>NZ_CP174504.1:0-4240493 GCF_045833485.1 Arthrobacter nitrophenolicus | reverse complement strand
CGGACCAGGTGGTCCGGGCCCGCTGCCGTGCGTGGCTGGAAGTGCTACTGCCTCAGGAAGCTGATGGCGTCGTCGTCGGTGAGCTGTTCGAAATGCCGGTAGAAGCTGCCCACTGCACGGAACTTGCCCGGCAGGTGCAGGCAGATCACGGCGTCACAAACGCGCTCCACGGAGGCCTCGGCATCGATGGAGGCCACCGGAGCGGCGGCCACCACGGTAGCGGCCCCACCTTCGCGGACTGCCTCGACGGCGGCCCGCATGGTGGCGCCGGTGGCCAGGCCGTCGTCCACCAGCACCACGGTCTTCCCGCTGAGGTCATGTTCGGTGCCGGGGTAGAGGTCCACGCGGCGGAGCAGTTCGGCACGCTCGCGCTCCTCCACTTCATCGAGCCACTCGCGGCGAACCCCGTGCTCCAGGACGCGGTCCAGCAGGGGCTTGTTGATGAGCCGGACAGTGCGGCCGCGTGCCCACGCCAGCGCTCCGTAGGCGGTCTCCTCATGTCCGGGGATGCCCAGTTTCCGCACCAGCACCGTTCCCACGGGAAGGTAGAGGGCCTTGGCGGCCGCAGCGGCCACCGGAATCCCGCCGCGTGCCAGGCCGAGGACCAGGGTGTCCGGCCGCTCCCGGAACTGCGGAAGTACCGCGGCCAGGCGCTCGCCGGCCTCCGTGCGGTCTTCGAAACGGGTAACCATCTGCTCCTCCAGGCTTTCCTGCACCTGGTTTCAGCCTACCGCCAGCCCGGGCAGCCTGTGCCCGGGCACTGCGGCAGAGTTGCCGGACCTATATGGCCAGGAACGCGATGGCGGCCTGTTTGAAGGCCCGGCTGGTGACGGCGTTGGTGTGGTTGCGTCCCGGCAGGACCAGCTGTTCGGCCATGGAACCGGCGCTTGCCGCCAGCTCTGCGAGTTTAGGCAGGCTGCCCACCCGTTCGTCCTGGTCGCCCGAGACCAGGAGCATCGGAACGTGGGGGACGGCCTCGGAAGGGTCGTACGGTTCTGCCTTGATGGCCTCCACCAGGGACAGAAGGGCGAAGATGTTGTTGCTGGGCAGCAGCAGGGCCATCTTCAGGAGGCGGGCAGTGGATTCGTCGGCGATCGGGGTGCCGTCGGCAAGGTAGTCCTGGGCGGCCACCAGGTCGAACTCCGCCAGTGGATCTGCGGTGTTCGCTCCGCCCAGGACCAGTCGGTGGACGATCTCCGGCTGGGTTGCGCCGAACTCCCAGGCGAGCCGGGAACCCAGCGAATAGCCCACAACGTCCAGTCCGCTGGAAGGGTCGCCTGCCTGCAGGGGCCGAACGCCGGCGTCGAACGCTGCCTGCAGCAGGTCCGCACGGATCCTGCTGGGGGAGTAGGAATCACGGTCCTCGGGCGCGCCGCTGCGGCCGTGCCCCGGCAGGTCCACGGTGATCACCCGGCGTCCCGCCTGCAGCAGCGCCTGCACCCAGCCGGTGTCCTCCCAGTTGAGCTTGGAGGAGGAGGAAAAGCCGTGCAGCAGCAGCACCGGCCGGAGCCCGGCATCCTCCTCCGGTTCGTGGACCCCCACGTACAGCTGGGGGTCCGTGCCCTCCACAGTGTGGGTTTGCTGTTGGCCGGTGTGCCTGCCGCTCATGCTGTCAGTCCTCATCAACTCATGCGTCCGGGCGGGCCCGGCGCGACGGTGCCTGGCATCACTCTACCTGCCGTGCTGGCGCCGGGCGGCGCCGGAGGACCGGCGTGTAAACCGGGCTCCCAGCGCGCAGGCCAGGGCGATGCCGGCGATCAGGGCAAAGGTGCTGAAAAGCTGCACCCGGCTGGCGTCGGCGCTGAAGCCGACGGCAAAGATCAGTGCCAGCAGGACCAGGCCAACAATTGTGAGGCCGGGGAAGCCCTTCATCCGCAGGGGGAGGCGGATGCCCTCCCGGTCCGCGCGGCGGCGCAGCACCAGCTGGGACACCAGCGCGCTGCCCCACACCACCAGGCAGGTGGACCCCACCAGCTGGAAGAGTGCCGGCAGGATGCGCTCCGGGAAGAGCAGTTCCAGGACGGTGGCAATGAAGCCGAAGGCCACGGAGACCGCGACCGCGAGCATGGGGACGCTCTGCCCGGCCAGCCGGGAGAGGAAAGCCGGCGCCTCCCCCCGCTCCGCCAGCGAATAGACCATCCGCGAGGCGCCGTACAGGTTGGCATTCAGCGCGGAAAGGAGCGCGACGACGGCCACCAGGGTTATGGCGGTGGCGGCACCCGGGATGCCTGCGGCGTCGAGGACGCCGGCGAAGGGCGACGCCAGTGCGCCGGACGTGGCGGGAAGGACTGCGGCGATGACGAACACCGAGCCGATGTAGAACACCAGGATCCGCCACACCACGGTGCGGATGGCCTTTCCCACGCTGTGCTCGGGATCTTCCGTCTCCGCTGCCGCCACCGAGACGATTTCGGTTCCACCGAAGGCGAAGATCACCACGAAGAGCGCCGAGGCGATGCCTCCCAGTCCCTCCGGGGCGAAATCCGTGGTGAGGTTTGCCAGGCCGGGCGAGGCAACGTCCGGCAGGAGTCCCAGCAGAAGGGCTGCGCCCACCACCAGGAACAGTACGATCGCGGCCACCTTGAGGATGGCAAACCAAAATTCGAACTCCCCGAAGTTCCGGACGCCGGCCAGGTTGATCCCGGTGAAGACCACCATGAACACCAGTGCAAGTGCCCAGACCGGGATGACGGGCCATACCGAAAACAGCAGCCCTGCGGCGCCGAGTGCTTCGGCGGCGATCACCACCACCAGCTGCAGCCACCACAGCCACCCGATGGTGGCCCCGGCAGTCTTGCCCAAGGCCCTTTCCGCATAGACGGAAAAGGCCCCGCTGGTCGGATTCGCCGCCGCCATCTCGCCCAGTGCCCACATCACCAGGATGATGAGTGTCCCTGCCACAAGGTAGGAGACCAGCACCGCGGGGCCCGCCGCCTGGATGCCGGCGCCGGAACCGAGGAACAGGCCGGCGCCGATGGCGGATCCCAGCCCCATCATGGTGAGCTGCCGGGGCTTCATGCTGTGGCCGAGGTGGTGCTGCGGGCGGGCGGGGGCGGACTTCGTCGTCATGGAAGTGAACCTTCTTGGGGTCTTGGGTTTTCGTCCTCTTGGGACCACTCGAATTTACCGCCTGGCGGGCGCCTTGCCGAACCGCACCGGCCGGGCCTCCGGGCGCATCCGGCCCGGGGCGCGTTTCAGTCGCGTCGGACACATTTCCGGTTTAGGGCCCGACGGCCTTAGAATCAGTTATGGTCACGTTGACTATAACTGTCGGAGCCGGCAGCCGGACCGTAATTACGAAGGAGGTGGATGCATGTACTACAGCTCAGCGAATGTCTCCGAGCGCCGTGCCGCGCCCCCTTCGCTCGCCATTTCCACGGTCATTTTCGCCCTGCGGCCCAGCGAAACATCTGGCCGGCCCACCCTGTGGCTGCCGCTGGTGCGCCGCATCCGCGAACCCTTCAAGGGACTGTGGGCCCTGCCCGGCGGACCCCTCAGCCATGATGAGTCCCTCCAGGACGCCGCATCACGGAACCTTCGGGAAACGACCGGCCTGGCCCCCAACTACCTGGAGCAGCTGTACGCCTTCGGCGGCCTGCACCGGTCACCCACCCAGCGGGTGGTCTCCATTGTCTATTGGGCCCTGGTCCAGCCGACGGAGGCGGCGCTTGCCGACGTTTCCGAGAATGTGCGGTGGTTCCGGGCGGACCGGCTGGGCGACCTGGCGTTCGACCATAACGCGATTGTGGACTACGCACTCTGGCGCCTCCGGAACAAGCTGGCCTACGGCTCGGTGGCCTACCACCTCCTGGGCGAGTACTTCACCCTCGCCCAGGTCCGCGAGGTCTACGAAGCGGTCCTGGACCGCCAACTGGACCCGGCCAACTTCCGGCGCCAGCTCAGATCCACCCCGGAAATCGAAGAAACAGACCAATTCCTCCAGGGCGGTAAACACCGCCCGCCCCGCCTCTACCGCTTTACCGGCCGTCCCGGCCTTGATCCAGACAACAGGAGCACACCATGAGCAGCGTCAACACAGCAATCCAGCTCATCACGCGTGAACAGGCCGAAAAGGGCGCAGCCGCCAAAGGCAGCACCTGCAGCCCCGCCCTCGCCAAGGGCCCGTGGGACTACGATCTGGCCGAGGCGCTCGCCGGTGTCCCCGCCTACGGTCCGGGGGCCTCGAGCGCCGACGTGGCACCGGCGGCTACCCCCCGGCAGGGGCAGCTGCCCGAGGAATACAAGCTCGCCAGCGACGCCGAGCTTGCCGAACGCATCACCGCCGCCAAAGCTGCACTGGGGGACCGTGCCGTCATCCTGGGGCACTTCTACCAGCGGGACGAGGTTGTCCAGTACGCGGACTTCGTGGGCGACTCCTTCCAGCTGGCCAACGCCGCACTCACCCGGCCGGACGCAGAAGCCATCATTTTCTGCGGGGTCCACTTCATGGCCGAAACCGCGGACATCCTCTCCGAGCCCGACCAGGCTGTCATCCTGCCCAACCTCGCCGCCGGCTGCTCCATGGCGGACATGGCCGACGCCGACTCCGTCGCCGAGTGCTGGGAACAGCTGGAGGAAATCTTCGGGACCGAGCCCGACGCCGACGGCCGGGTTCCGGTGATTCCCGTCACCTACATGAATTCCTCCGCAGCCCTCAAGGCATTCTGCGGCGAGCACGGGGGCATCGTGTGCACCTCGTCCAACGCTAAGACAGTCCTTGAATGGGCCTTCCAGCGGGCACAGCGCGTGCTGTTCTTCCCGGACCAGCACCTGGGCCGCAACACCGCAAAGGCGCTGGGCGTGCCGCTGGAGCAGATGCCCATGTGGAACCCGCGCAAGGAACTCGGCGGCAACGGTGAGCAGGCGCTCCTGGATTCACGGGTCATCCTGTGGCACGGGTTCTGCTCCGTCCACAAGCGCTTCACCACCGCCCAGATCGACAAGGCACGGGCCGACTACCCCGGCGTCCAGGTGATCGTCCACCCGGAGTGCCCCATGGAAGTGGTTGACGCCGCCGATTCCGCCGGTTCGACGGACTTCATCAAGAAAGCCATCGCCGGCGCCACGGAGCCCACAACCTTCGCGATCGGCACCGAGATCAACATGGTTAACCGGCTCGCCGCCGAGTACCCGCAGCACACCATCTTCTGCCTTGACCCCGTCATCTGCCCCTGCTCAACCATGTACCGGATCCACCCGGGCTACCTCGCCTGGGTGCTCGAGGAACTGGTTGCCGGCCGGGTGGTGAACAGGATCACCGTGGACGATGCCGTGCAGGCCAACGCCCGGACCGCCCTCGAGCGCATGCTCGCGGCCAGGCCGTAGCGAAGGCCCCACCATGTTCGAGCGAGGGACGGTCCCGTCCGGGACCAGCTCAGCAGCGCCCGCCCGGCAGCGGCTCGTCGTCGTCGGAAGCGGCATCGCCGGCCTGTACGCCGCCCTGTTGGCGGCCGACGCCGGTGCCGACACCGTCCTGCTGACCAAGGGCCGGCTGGGCGAAAGCAACACCTGGTACGCCCAGGGCGGGATTTCAGCCGTGCTCCAGGTCCCCGCGCCCGGCGACACCGTGGCCGCGCACATCGCCGACACACTCCGGGCCGGTGCCGGGCACTGCGATGAAGTGGCCGTCCGGCTCATGTGCACCGAAGCGCGGCTGGACATTGAGGGCCTCCGGCGGTTCGGCGTGCGCTTTGACATGGGGAACGGCGGCGGCCCGGCCCTTGGCCTGGAAGCGGCGCACAGCGCGCCCCGCATCCTCCACGCCGGCGGCGATGCCACCGGCGCCAGGGTTGCCGAGGCCCTGATCCGTGCCGTGCTGGCAGCGCAGGCGGAAGGCAAACTGCGGGTCCTGACCAGGGCCTACGCAACCGCCCTGCTGAAGGACGGCGGCCGGGTCACCGGCGTCGGGTATCTTCAGGACGGCCGGACAGCCGGCATCGAGGCCGACGCCGTCCTGCTGGCCACGGGCGGCGCCGGCCAACTGTTCGCCCGGACCACCAACCCCGGCGTTGCCACCGCCGACGGCCTCGCGCTCGCCGTCCGCGCCGGCGCAGCCACCGCGGACCTGGAGTTCTTCCAGTTCCACCCGACCTGCATGGTGGACGCGGCCGCTGACCGGGCTGCCGCCCCGGTCGGGCCGCTGCTGATCTCCGAAGCGGTCCGCGGGGAAGGCGCCATCCTGGTTGACGCCGGCGGGCGCCGCTTCATGCGCGCCTACCACCCCGACGCCGAACTCGCCCCGCGCGACGTCGTATCACGCAGCATCGCCCTCCACCTGGCCAAACTCGGCGACCCGAACGGCCACGTCTACCTGGACGCACGCGTCATCGAGGAGGCGCGCGGGGCAGGGTTCCTCGAGCGCCGGTTCCCCACCCTCACCCGGAAGACCCGCGAGGCCGGCATCGACTGGACCCGCGAACTTGTCCCGGTGGCGCCGGCGGCCCACTACTGGATGGGCGGCATCGCCACCGACCACTCCGCCCGCACCAGCATCCCCGGGCTCTACGCCGCCGGCGAAGTCGCCCGCACCGGTGTCCACGGCGCAAACCGGCTGGCCAGCAACTCGCTCCTCGAAGGACTCGTCTTCGGCCGCCGCGCTGTTGAGGACTTCCTCTCAGGCTCCACTTGGGGTTCGCCTGACGGCACCCCTCCGCGTGCTGTCTCGGCCGCGGGCGGCCTCGCCTTGACGCACGCTTCCGGGGCACCATCAGGCGACCGCTCGAACGTCACCTTTTCGGCGGCGTCAGCAGCTGGCGGGGCCGGTTTCTCGTTGAGTGGGGGAGGGGATGCTCGTTTTTCGCGGGAGGCTCTTCGCCGGTTGATGACCTCGCATGCTGGTGTTTTGCGGTCGGGGGAGCTGTTGGGGGAGGCCGCCGGCACCCTGGAGCGGTGGGCCGGCGTCGTTCCAACCGGTGCTCCTGATGCCGTCGCTGCGCATGAGGACCGGAACCTGTTGCTGGCAGCCCGGCTGCTGGTTGCTGCAGCGCTGGAACGCTCGGAATCCCTTGGTGCCCACTACCGCAGCGACGAACCCGTCGAAACCATGTCACTTCCGAAAGCGAGCGTTGTCCATGACTGAGCACTCCGTAATCGACCAGGCCGTCCGTCCCGGGCGGGCGCCCGGCCTGACCCTTCCCGCAGGCCCTGTCCGGGAAATCCTGGAACGGGCGTACGCCGAGGACGCCCCCGCCGGGGACATCACCTCGCAGCTGCTGATCCCGGCCGCCGCCCGCGCCACGGCCGTCCTCAACGCCCGGGTGCCCGGGGTCCTCAGCGGGGCCACCGTGTTCCGCGATGCGATGCAGCTGGTGGATCCGGGCATCAGCGTCGAACTGCTGGTGGCGGACGGGGAAACGTTCGACGCCGGCACCCACCTCGCCCGGGTCAGCGGCCCCGCCCGGTCGGTTCTGCTCGCCGAGCGGGTTGCACTCAACCTGGTCCAGCGGATGTCCGCCATCGCCACCCGGACCGCCGAGTTCGTGCAGCTGACCCGGGGCACGCGGGCACGGATCACCGACACCCGGAAAACCACCCCCGGCCTGCGGATCCTGGAGCGCTTTGCCGTCCGCTGCGGCGGCGGGGCCAACCACCGCTACAGCCTCTCCGACGCCGTGCTGGCCAAGGACAACCACCTGGCGGTGATGACCGGCGGGGACCCGGCCAGGCTCACGGAACTGCTGCTCGAAGCCAGGGCGCAGCTGGGGCACACCACGCACTTCGAAGTGGAAGTGGACCGGATGGACCAGATTGAACCGGTCCTGGCGGCAGGCGTGGACACCATCATGCTGGACAACTTCAGCACCGAAGAGCTGGCCGCAGGGGTTGCCCTGGTGGCGGGACGGGCCCGGGTGGAAGCGAGCGGGAACGTCAACATCCACACGGTTGCGGAAATCGCCGCCACCGGCGTGGATGTCATCTCCGTCGGCGCCCTGACGCACACAGTGGCTGCCCTCGACCTCGGCCTGGACGTGGAACTGACCGTCGGGTGAGCACACTGTGATTTTCCTGGATGCCGCCGCCACCACCCCCGTCCGCCGTGAGGTGCTCGAGGCCATGTGGCCCTACCTCACCGGAGAATTCGGAAACCCCTCCAGCCACCACACGCTGGGGGAGTCCGCCGCGCGGGCACTGGCTGACGCCCGGGCCTCCGTGGCCGCCGCACTGGGATGCCGGCCGGGCGAAGTGACCTTCACGTCGGGAGGGACCGAAGCTGACAACCTGGCCGTGAAGGGCATCGCCCTGGCCCGGCAGGCCGCGGACCCTGCCGTGAACCGGGTGGTGATCAGCGCCGTCGAACACCCGGCGGTGGAGGAATCCGCCCGCTACCTGGAACGCTTCCACGGCTTCAGCGTGGACGTGGTGCCGGTGGACAGCTATGGACAGGTGACGCCCAAGTCGCTCGGGGACGTCCTCCGGCCGGAGACGGCGCTGGTCAGCGTGATGTACGCCAACAATGAGGTGGGCACCGTCCAGCCGATCACGGAGCTGGCCGCCCTGGCCCGGGAGCGCGGAATCCCCTTCCACACCGACGCCGTGCAGGCCGCAGGCTGGCTGGCCCTGGACACCAAGGCCCTCGGCGTGGACGCACTGAGCATCTCCGGCCACAAACTGGGGGCGCCCAAAGGCTGTGGCGTGCTCTATGTCCGGAGCCGGACAAGGATGGAACCGCTCATCCACGGGGGCGGGCAGGAACGCGGCCGGCGGTCCGGCACCGAAAACGTTGCCGGCGCCGTCGGCCTGGCCACCGCGCTGGCACTCTCCCAGGCACGCCAGCAGGACCAGCAGGCGAGGGTCACGGCGCTACGGGACAACTTCGTCAGTACAGTGTTGTCGGCCGTCCCCGGAGCCGTCCTCACCGGCCACCCCACGGACCGCCTCCCGTCCGTGGCGTCCTTCTGCTTTCCCGGCACCAGCGGCGAGTCCGTGCTGCTGGAACTGGAACGCCAGGGCGTGGTGTGTTCCAGCGGATCGGCGTGTGCCGCCGGATCGGATGCGCCGTCGCCGGTGCTGACGGCCCTGGGGATTCCCGCCGAGGTTGCCCAGACGGCGGTCCGGTTCAGCTTCGATTCCTCCGTCACCGCGGAGGACCTGAGCGCTGCGGCCGCCGCCGTGGGTTCCGCCGTCACCAGCGTCAGGGCCCTGGGCGCAGGCTGACGGCGCCGGCTGAACGCACGGGCTGACGGCGCTGGTCGCTGATCGCTGGCCATGGGCGCCGGCAGCATTGTTTGACGGCGCGACGACGCCACGGCCCCGTGGGCGTCAGTACAGTTCGCCCACCGGGATCTCCACGGCCAGCCGGTTGGCCGGGCCCGGCAGGGGGCACGCCCACGCCTCGTTGTAGGCGCAGGACGGGTTGTAGGCAAAGTTGAAGTCCAGGACGAACGTGGCATCGGCGCCGGTGCCCTGGACACCGTGGAAGGCGCCCTTGATGGTGTCCAGGAGGTACCGTCCGCCACCGTAGCTGCCGCCCGGCCGGCCCGCCGTCGCATCCCTGAACGGCACGAAGATGCCGCCGCCGTACCCATGCAGCTTCCACACGGCAAGCTGCCCCATCTCCGGCAGGTCAAAGGTGCCCAGCCGGATGAAGTGGACCACGCCGTCGGTCCCGGTGTCCACCGCCATCTCCCGCCCGGCACCCTCCTTGGTCAGCGGCACGTGGAACCGGTAGATGGGGTCGTAGTCGGCCGTTTTGAGGCCGGAGAAAAGCGCCTTGCCCTCGGCGGTGAGTGCCGAGGCCGGGTGCGTGGCAAACATCAGGTCCCGCTGGTGCCGCCAGTAGGAATGCGCCTCCGCCGGACTTTCGGCGGAGATCTTCCGGACGTTTTCGTACAGGGCAAAGGTCCGGAGCCGCCAGTCCGCGATGTCGACGGCGGAGATGTCCGCGGGGTTTTCTTCGGCCGTGCCGTGCTGTTCCGCCATAGTCCCCAGCCTAGCCCCCGTGACAGGTATGCAGGTTCGACGGCGACACGCCCACCGGGCACGCCCGGTCCTGCGGGTGGGATCCGGACGGGAGGGGCGGGCAGGAAACACCCCGCCGCCCGCCGTGGCAAGCAGGGAAGCGCGGCTAGGCTGGCTCCATGAGAGGCAAGGCACCGGTTCCCGTCCTGTCCGCCGTTTTCCTGCTGGCTGCTGCGTTGGCCGTGCCTGGATGCTCCGGACCGCAGGACAGCGGTCCCGGTTGGACGGCGCAGCCTGACGTGACGCCGTCACCTGCCGGCCCAAGTGCCGGTTCCGGCGCGTCACCAGCCCCGGCCACGGACGGGGCTTCCGCCACTGCCACCGCCGGACCGTCACCTGCCGCCACGGCCGCCGCCTGGAAGACGTTCTCCGATCCCGCGAAGACCGTGAGTTTCGAACTGCCGCAGGAGTGGATCGCCCAGTCCGTAACTCCTGATGAGGGGACCCTGCCCGGTGCGCTGAAGATTGAGGTCAAGAAGCCCGACGGCACGTTCATGGCAGCCCTGCGGACCGGACTGCCGCCGTCGGCCGCTGACTGCCCCGAAAGCGTCCGCAAGCCGTACACCGTGATCAGCAGCCTGCCGGTGGACGTGGCGGCCGCGGGCGGCGAGGGGACCATCCCGCCGCGGATGGTGTTCCGGGTGATCCAGGGGTACAGGTTCTTCGGGTCCTACGGCATCACCAACGTGGTGGGCGGCGCCGGCAACCAGGCGTGCGAACTCCGGAACGTGGTCCGCGGCCCGGCGGGCAAGGGGGACTGGTCCTTCGGCGACCTGGTGTCCCTGAAGGCGTTCGCGCCGGACGAGAGGGTGGCCCCGGCCAAGGCGTTCGACACCCTTGGGCAGGCGGCTGAGTATGTGGAGGGAAGCGCGGACTTCGCCAACGTGCAGCGGATGCTAATGTCTCTGGAGATCAAAAACTAGTCCCGCTGCCGGCTCCCACAGGAGCGGGCATGGCGGGGGCTTTCCTTCCGACGCCGACACCCCCCGGAGATTCATGGAACGCTCTGTTTCCGCACGCCTGGCCTTCCGCACCGCAGCCAATACCAAGGTGGCCATGGCCATCGCAGTGGCGCGGAACAGCGGCTACTCCTCCTTCAAGGAGTCCCTGTCCGTCAAGGCCGGCGGCGAGGAGGTGGCGCTGACCGAAATCGGCGACCACCACGGCGGCAGGTTCCACTACATGGAGTTCAGCGAACCCTCCGACGTCACGGTGGAGTATGCGGCCACCGTGGCCGGGCGGGGGGAGCCGGAGGACACCGGCCTCGCCGACCGCATCCGCTACGTCCGTCCCAGCCGGTATGCGGAGTCGGACCGGCTGCTGCCCACCGCCTATGCCGAGTTCGACAGCGTCTCCGGAACCGGCCTGCTGCACGCGGTGCGCAACTGGGTCCACGGCGAGCTCCGCTACCTCAGCGGCTCATCCCGCGGCACCGACGGCGCCGTGGAAACGCTGCTCAGCAGGCGCGGCGTGTGCCGGGACTTCGCGCACCTCGCCATCGCCCTGCTGCGGTCCAAGGACATTCCGGCCCGCCTGGCGGCGGTCTACGCCCCCGGGCTCAACCCCATGGACTTCCACGCCGTGGCCGAGGCCTACGTGGACGGCGCCTGGCACGTCATCGACCCCACGGGGCTCGCCCCGCGCGAGTCGATGTTGCGCATCACCGCCGGGCGGGACTCCTCAGATACCGCCTTCCTCTCCACGGTGGGCGGCAGTCTGGTCCTCAACCAGCTGAAGGTCACCGCCGTCGTCAACGGGGACCTGCCGGTTGAGGATGCCGGCCGGCTGGTGCAGCTGGGCTAGCGTTTCCCCAGGGAATCCCGGAGCTTGTCGGTCAGCCGGCGGAGCTCCTTCTGCTCCGCCGGTGTCAGGGCCGGGCCCACCAGCGCGGAAATGTCGCGGACGTGCTCACGGCCAATCTCCTTCTGGAGCTCCCGGCCTTCATCGGTGAGCTGGATCAGGATGCCGCGGCCGTCCTCCGGGGCCGGCATCCGTGCCACCAGCCCGCGCTTCTCCAGCCGCTCCACCAGCCGGCTCAGGCTGGACTGGCTCAGCAGGACGTTGTCATTGAGCTCGTTGAGCCGCAGCCAGCCGGAAGGGCAGCGGGACAGCGTGAACAGGACGTCGTACTCGTTTACCGCCAGCTTCCGGAAAGCCGGGCCCGACTGCAGTTTCCGCATCACAGCCACCTGGGCCCGGAACAGCGACTCCCAGGTCTCCGCCGCGAGGCGGACGGGCGATTCCGGTCCTCCGGCAGCCATTACGCCTCCGCCGGGGTCTTTGCAGCGTCCTGGGCAGCCAGCAGCGTGGCCACGCGGCCTGCATGGGTGGGCGGCTCCGGAACGTGGGCGGGTTTGCGCGCGGCGTACTCCTTGCGCAGCACCGGAAGGACTTCCTCGCCGAACAGGTCCAGCTGCTCCAGCACCGTCTTCAGCGGAAGGCCGGCGTGGTCAATGAGGAACAGCTGCCGCTGGTAGTCGCCGAAGTGCTCGCGGAAGGTCAGGGTCTTTTCAATGACTTCCTGCGGGCTGCCCACCGTAAGGGGCGTTTGCGCGGTGAAATCCTCCAGCGACGGCCCGTGCCCGTAGACGGGGGCGTTGTCGAAGTAGGGCCGGAATTCCCGGACGGCGTCCTGGGAGTTCTTCCGCATGAAGAACTGGCCGCCCAGGCCAACGATCGCCTGGTCCGCCTTGCCGTGGCCGTAGTGCTCGTAGCGCTCGCGGTAGAGGCCGATCAGCTGCTGGTAGTGCTCCTTGGGCCAGAAGATGTTGTTGGCGAAGAAGCCGTCACCGTAGTACGCGGCCACTTCGGCGATCTGCGGCGTGCGGATGGAGCCGTGCCAGACGAAGGGGGCCACGCCGTCGAGCGGGCGGGGCGTGGAGGTGAAGTTCTGCAGCGGGGTGCGGAACTTTCCGGACCAGTTCACGGTGTCCTCGTCCCACAGCCGGCGCAGCAGGCTGTAGTTCTCAATGGCCAGCTCCACGCCGTCCTGGATGTTCTTGCCGAACCAGGGGTACACCGGTGCGGTGTTGCCGCGGCCAAGGACCAGGTCCACGCGCCCGTCGGCAAGATGCTGGAGCATCGCGAAGTCCTCGGCGATCTTCACGGGGTCGTTCGTGGTGATCAGCGTGGTGGCCGTTGACAGGATGATCCGCTCGGCCTGAGCCGCGATGTAGGCGAGCGTGGTGGTGGGGGAGGAGGAGAAGAACGGCCGGTTATGGTGCTCGCCCAGCGCATAGACGTCCATCCCGATCTCTTCGACCTTTTTGGCGATGGCAACAGAGGCCTTGATCCGCTCGTTCTCGGTGGGAGTGCGGCCCGTGGTGGGATCCGTGGTGATGTCGCTGACGCTGAAGACGCCGATCTGCATGATGTGCCCTTTCCTCTGGAGTTGCGAGCTTGGTTCAAGTGTAAACCAATTTAGATGCATTTGCATCTATCGTCGGGTACAACGCAGCCGGGCGGCGAATATTCCCTGTTTTACTCCGGGCTTCCCTGGGCGGCACGGCGGCCGCTGACCTTGGGCACCATGCCCGTGGTCCAGTCGTCGAATTCCTCATCCACGTCGGTGGCGGCAGCGAACTCGGGGCGTTCCTGGAGTTCCCGGAGCAGCGCCTTCTTCTCGCGCCGGCCCTCCACCAGCCGGTACAGCACCGGGACCAGGACGAGCGTCAGGGCCGTTGAGGAGACGAGCCCGCCGATCACCACCACGGCCAGCGGCTGCGAAATGAATCCCCCGCCGCCCGTGAGCCCCATTGCCATGGGGGTAAGGGCGAAGACCGTTGCCAGTGCCGTCATCAGGATGGGCCGGAGCCGCTGGCGGGCCCCGTGCGTGATGGCGTCCGCAACGTTCATCCCCGGCCGTCCGTCACGTGGCTGCCGGTACTGGTTGATGAGGTCGATCAGCACGATGGCGTTGGTGACCACGATGCCCACCAGCATGAGCATGCCGATCAGGGACGGGAGGCCAAGCGGGACGCCTGTCACCAGCAGCAGGGCCACGGCCCCGGTGGCCGCGAACGGAACGGAGACCAGCAGGATCAGCGGCTGGACTAGGGATTTGAAGGTGGCCACCATGATCACGTAGACGATGGCGATGGCCGCCAGCAGGGCCAGGCCAAGCTGTCGGAACGATTCCGCCTGCTGCGTGGTTGCGCCGCCGATTTCTGCGGTCACCCCCGGCGGGAGCTGCACGTCAGCCAGCCGCTTCTGGACTTCGGCGCTGACCGCACCAAGGTTGGAGCCCGACGGCGTGACGGAGACCCGTGCGGTCCGCTGCCCGTTGCTGGCAGTGATGGAGACCGGAACGTCTACCTGTTCCACGGAGGCGATGGTGCCCAGCGTCACCGGGCCGGCGGCTGCGGGCAGCGGGATGTTCCGCACGGCGTCGATGCTGGTGAACCGGGTTCCCTTGCCGATCTGCACCGGGAAGTCGTCGGTGTCGATCCGGACTTCGCCTGCCGGGATGGGGCTGATGGTGGATGCGAGGACCCCGGCAACCTGTTCCTCGTTGAGGCCCGCCGCCACAGCCTTGGCCCGGTCCACCTTCACCTGCACGACGGGCTGGGTGGCTGCCAGGTTGGTTTCCACCTCGCTGCTGCCCGGGACACCGGCCATGGCCGCAACCATTGTGTCGCTGGCTTCCTGCAGGTCGGCGGTGCTGGCAGCCTTGAGGGTGATGTCCACGGTGGAGGACGTGCCGAAGCCGCCCTGCTGCGTTCCCACCGACACCTTGCCGGAATCCGGCACTTTGGCCAGTTCGGAACGCACGGTGTCCTGCAGCTCCACCTGGTCCGCCTTTTCGTCGGTGACCACTGTGAAGGTGGAATTCGAGGAGCCGGTGGAGACGAGGGCGGCGAACCCGGCCTGTGCGTTGCCTGATGTCACCTGGACGTCCTTGATGCCGTCGATGCCGCGGAGTACCTCCTCCAGCCGGACGGCAGCCGCGCTGGTGTCCGCCAGGCTGGTTCCGGCAGGGAGCACCTGGCGGACGGTCATGCTGTTCTGGCCGGAATTGCCCAGGAGGTTGGTGGCCAGCAGGGGAGCCATGGCGGCGGTCGCGCCCAGCACCAGTACTGCCGCCACCAGGGTGATGACGGGGTGCTTCTGCGTCGAGGTCAGGATGGGCAGGTAGCCCCGCTGCAGCCGGCTGCGCTGCTCGGCTTCCAGCGCCTTCGCCCGGGCCTCGGCGGCGAAAGCCCGCGCCGCGGCGGAATCCGCCTGCAGTCCGCCGGGCACCGCGCCCTTGTTCCGGAGGAACCAGTAGGCCAGCACCGGAACGATGGTCAGCGAGACCAGCAGCGAGGCCAGCAACGCCATGGTGACAGTCAGGGCGAAGGGCCGGAACAGCTCGCCGGCCAGTTCACCCACGAAGGCAATGGGCAGGAACACGGCAACCGTGGTCAGGGTGGAAGCGGTGATGGCACCGGCAACCTCCCGGATGGCGGTGAGGATGGCGGTGACCTTCTCCTCCCCGTACGTGAGGTGCCGCTTGATGTTTTCGATGACGACGATCGAGTCATCCACTACCCGGCCGATGGCGATGGTCAGCGCGCCGAGCGTCAGGATGTTCAGCGAGTAGTTGGTGGCCGAGAGCCCGATGAAGGTGATCAGCAGGGACAGGGGGATGGAAACGGCGGTCACCAGGGTGGAACGGGTGGACATCAGGAAGACCAGGATGACGGCCACGGCGAAGCCCAGTCCCAGCAGGCCCTCCGTGGTCAGGTCCTTGATGGACTTCTCGATGAAGGGTGCCTGGTCAAAGACCGGCGTGAACTTCGCGCCGGAACCCAGTTCGGTTTCCAGGTCGCCCAGCATGTCCCGCACGGCGTGGGAGATGGCCACAGTGTCACCCTCGGGCTTCTTGGTGACGGACACCGCAAGGGTTTCCTCCCCGTTGGTGCGGGTGATCGACGTGCGTTCATCGTCCTGCAGCGACACGTCCGCCACGGAGCCGACGGTGGCGGCATTCTTCGCCCCGGACAGCGGGAGGGCCTTGATGGCGTCGAGCGAGTCCACCGGGCTGCCGATCTGCAGGGACAGCGTATTGCCCTCTTCCTCCAGGGTTCCGGCCGGCACCAGCGCACCGTTGTTTGCGAGCGCGTCCCGGATGGAGGTGATGCTGGCCCCCGCGGCCGCCATCGCCTCAGGGCGCGGAAGGATCTCGATGTGCTGGGTGGCCCCGCCGGTGACGTCGGCTCCCCGGACGCCGTCGATCTTCTGCAGCCTCGGCACGCTCAGGCGCTGAAGGTCGGCATTGAGTTCGCTGAGCGGCTTGTCCGAGGACACGGCCAGGAAGACGATCGGGAAGTCGCTGATGCTGCCGGCGATGGCCTGCGGCTGGACGTCCTCCGGCAGCGTCCTCTTGGCGTTGGAGATGGCGCGGTCAATCTGGGCGCGGGCGCGGTCCAGGTTGGAGCCATACGTGAAGACCAGGGTGATCTGCGAAACCCCGTTCCGCGAGGTGGAGGAGGTGGACTCCAGCCCCTCCACCCCGTTGAGCGCCGTCTCCAGCGGCCCGCTCACCTGCTTGTCCACGACCTCCGGAGAGGCTCCGGGCATGGCGGTGAGCACCGTGATCTGCGGGAACTCAATGGAAGGAATGAGCTCCTGCTTCAGCGAGGTCATGGTGATCACGCCGAAGACGGACGCAAAGACGGTGATCAGTGCGATCAGCGCCCGGTTCGCCAGGGAGAGGTGGGCCAGCCGGAACATCGCATGCACTCCTGGAGGGTAGGGGAACTGGTGCGTTCCCGCTGGTGCCGGCCGGTGGCCCCGGCCGGGTCAGCGGCCGGCGGAAACGCTCTCCAGCTGCAGTGACTTGGCGGTCGCCTGCTCCAGCTCGACGGCGAGGTCCGGATTCTCATCCAGCTTCACCCCGTAGCCGGGCATCATGTCCTTGAGCTTCGACTGCCAGCCCTTGAAGTTCTTCGGGAACGTCTTCTGCAGCAGTTCGATCATGATGGGAACGGCGGTCGAAGCTCCGGGGGACGCGCCGAGGAGCGCGCCGATGGAGCCATCACGGCCGGCGATCACTTCAGTACCGAATTGCAGGACACCGCCCTTGTTGGGGTCTTTCTTGATGATCTGTACACGCTGGCCGGCGGTAATCAGTTCCCAGTCGCCATCCTTGGCCTCGGGGTAGTACTCACGCAGCGCCTCCACCTTGTCCCCGTGCCGCTTGGCCACTTCCTTGATCAGGTAGGCGGTGAGGTCCATGTTGTCCTTGGCCACGGCAAGCATCGGAATGATGTTGGACGGGCGGATGGACAGCGGCAGGTCCAGGTAGGAGCCGTTCTTGAGGAAGTTGGTGGAGAACCCGGCGTAGGGGCCGAACAGCAGTGAACGCTTGCCGTCCACGTAGCGGGTGTCCAGGTGCGGGACGGACATGGGCGGAGCGCCCACCGACGCCTGGCCGTACACCTTGGCGCTGTGCTGGGCCGCGATGGTTTCGTCGGTGCAGCGGAAGAACTGGCCGGACACGGGGAACCCGCCGTAGCCCTTGCTTTCCGGGATGCCGGAAGCCTGGAGCAGGTGGAGGGCGCCGCCGCCGGCACCGACGAAGACGAACTTGGCATGGATCTTGCCGTGTTCGCCGGACTTCGGGTACTTCAGCGAGAGGTCCCAGCCGCCGTCGGACGCGCGGGAAATCCCCGTGACGTCGTGGCCGTAGTTGATTTCGACGCCGTTGTTCCCCAGGTACGTTGTCAGCTCGCGGGTCAGTGCCCCGAAGTCGACGTCGGTGCCTTCGGCGGCACGCGTGGCGGCAACGCGCTGCTTCGGGTCGCGTCCCTTGACGATCAGCGGAGCCCACTTGGCGATCTGGGCCTGGTCCTCCGAGTACTCCATGCTCCGGAACAGGGTGTGCGGCTTCAGCGCCTCATACCGGGTCTTCAGGAAGCGGGTGTGGTCCTCGCCGATCACGAAGCTCATGTGCGGCACGGTGTTGATGAAGCCCTTGGGCGAACCGATGAGGTTCCGGTCCACCAGGTGGGACCAGAACTGCCGGGAGAGCTGGAACTGCTCGTTGATGAGCAGTGCCTTGGCGGGGTTTACTGAGCCGTCTTTGGCTGCAGGGGAGTAGTTGAGTTCGCAGAGGGCGGCATGGCCGGTTCCTGCGTTGTTCCACGGGCCCGAGCTTTCAAGCCCGGGCTGGTCCAGCCGCTCGAACAGGGAGATGGTCCAGTTCGGCTCCAGCTGCTTGAGAAATGCCCCCAGCGTGGCGCTCATGATGCCGCCGCCAATCAGGACGACGTCGGCATGCGGGGTCTTGGAAATGAAGGTCACGATCAGTCTCCGATTGCAGCGGCTCTGGCTGTCACAGAATATCCCCGGGCAGCCGACATACTGAAATTGGCTCCGCCCGTCAAGGCTTTAGTTGCACCTTCGTGAAAACTTCATTTAAGACCGGCGAGGCCGGGTAGCCCACAACCCGGTCGGAGAGGGCCAGTGCAGAGATGGGGAAGGCGATCGGAACGGCCGGTACCGTGGCAGCGATCTGGGCGTTGATGGTGTGATATTGCTCATCCCGCTCCTGTCCTTCCGGCAGGCCACGGGCGCGGTTGATCTTGGAGAAGACCTGCGGATCCTGGTAGCCGAACTCGCCGTTCTTCTCCCCGAACAGGGGACCCACGAAGTTGTCGGCATCGGAGTAGGAGCCGTTCCAGCCGAGGAGGTGGAGCGCGTGGTCGCCAGGTGACTGGACCTTCTGGAGGTAGCCTTCGGACCATTCCACCGGGACCGGCCGGACATTGAAGCCCGCCGCGGTGAGCTGCCGGCTGAGCTCGGCGTACACCTTCTCAGGGGTGGGCAGGTACGGCCGCGTGACGTTCAGCGGGTAGTAGAACCTCAGTTCCTCGCCCGCGTAGCCGGCTTCCTTGAGGTACTCCTTGGCTTTTGCCAGGTCATGGCCCAGTTCCGGGGCATCGTTGTTGAAGCCGCTGATCTTCGGCGGGACAAACTGGGTTGCCTTTGCCGTGTTGTCGATGAAGAACTTCCGGATCAGGGTTTCCTTGTCGATCGCCATCTCGATGGCCTGCCGGACCTTCAAATTCTGCAGGACCGGCACCTCCTGGTTGATGCCCACGTACATCACCGAGAACGGGTCCCGCTGGACGATCTGCTTTCCACGCTTGACCAGTTGGTCGAAGTTGCCGACGGTCACGGCATCGTAGCCGTCGATCTTGCCGTCGAGCAGGGCCTGGAGCCGGAGCTGCGGATGGTTGTAGGCCAGGAAATTGATGGTGGCAATCTGGCCCCGCTCGCCCCAGTACGCCTCGTTGGTCACCAGGGTGACACTTTCCGCGTCCCAGGAGGCGAGGCTGAAAGGACCTGTACCCACGGGACTGGTGGCAAAGGCGGACAGCGGGGGACCACCGCGGTCCTGGTCCAGGACGTCTGCGGTGCCGGCAGCGAGTGCGGCAGGTGACGCCATGGCGAACGCGGGAAGGGTGAGCGCCTGGAGGAACGCGGTGAACCGCTGGGTCAGGTCGATCCGTACCGTGTGCTCGGACAGGGCCGTGCAGCTCTTGAAGATGGACAGGTCCGGCTCATCCGAGTGTGCCTTGAAGACTCCCTTGAACGAGCTTCCCGGGGCCTGCCGGCGCAGCTCCGCGGAGAAGGCGAACCACCGGTTGAAGTTCACGCAGACGGCGTCCGCGTTGAAGGGTGTGCCGTCCTGGAAGACCACTCCCTTGCGCAGCGTGAAGGTATAGGAGCGGCCCTCGTTGGACTCGCTCCATTCCGTGGCCAGCAACGGTGTGGGCTTGCCCGTGGTCTGGTCCACGCCCACCAGCCCCTCAAGGATCTGCCGGGTGATCCGCTGTGACTCGACGTCGCTGGACAGTGCCGGGTCAAGTCCCAGGGGCTGTGCCGCGGTGCCGAAGTTGAAGGTGGCCGTGGGTTCGGGTGGGGTGGTGGCGCTGGGTGAACCGGACGACGGCGAAGGGGCCGGAGCTGCCGTGCACGAGGTTGCACCCAGTGCCAGGAGGGCGGCGCCGGCCGTCAGGACCGTCCGCCGCGATGGACTGCTGGGCACTCGTGGATCACCTCTGGATATTGCCGGCTCCGCTACCTGCGGGCCGGAAAGGCCAGTCTAATTGACGGTGCTGCCGGTGCCGGCACCGCTGTTGTCCCCCACATGCCGCCGCCGTTTAAGCGCCGGCGCCGGGCTCCGCGGTTGGCGGGGCCCGGCGTCCGGATGGTTCGCAGTGCGGTAGTGCCTGCTGCCTACTTGGGCATCAGCACAGAGTCGATGAGGTAGACGGTGGCGTTCTTGGTCTTGACGCCGCCGCAGATCACGTTGGCGTCATCAACCTTGAGCGCGTCGCCGCTGCCGCTCACGGTGACGGAGCCGCCCTGGACAGTTGCGTGGGTGCCGGCGATCATGTCGGGCGTGATCTGGCCGGGGACAACGTGGTAGGTGAGGATCTTGCTCAGGAGTGCGTCGTCGGTCTTCAGCGTTTCGATGGTGGCCGGGTCGATCTTGGCGAAGGCCTCGTCCACCGGGGCGAAGACCGTGAATTCGCCGCCGTTAAGCGTGTCCACCAGGTCAACCTTGGGGTTCAGCTTCCCGGAAACGGCCGCGGTCAGGGTGGTCAGGATGGGGTTGTTCGAGGCGGCAACTGCCACGGGATCGAGGGCCATGCCTTCAACCGAGCCGGCGCCGGTGGGAACCTGCTCGGCGTAGCCGGCGCAACCCGGGCCCACCAGGTTTGCTGCGGGATCCATGGCAGCGGCGGACGGGCTTGCCGACGGGGAGGCGGCCATGCTGGAGGCTGCCGCGGACGGGCTTTCAGCCGCGGCGGAAGACCCCGAGGTGCTGCCGGTCCCGCCACAGGCGGTCAGGCCCAGCAATGCTGCAGCGGCAACGCCTGCGACGCTGAAGGTTGTGCGCGTGATTGTCTGCATTTCAGTTCTCCTTGGATCATGGCTTCTGCTCGCCGCAGACGGACTGTCCGCGGCGTCTATCAGGTCTGGCTTTGCAAGCACCTGCCCCAGGCTGGTGTCTCATTGGCTATTCGGCCGGTGGACAGGACCGGATGGGTGGATCCAGGAAGTTTTTCGGCGGCGGACGAAATCCGGCCGCAGCGAACGCGCAGGTGAAGGGGGTGTTGGCCCTGTTAAAGCAGAAGATCCCCGCTGCCGGATGAACTGCACCCCGGCCCGGGGATCTCCTGATGTGATGTGCGCAAGGGGGGACTTGAACCCCCACGCCCGAAGGCACAGGAACCTAAATCCTGCGTGTCTGCCAATTTCACCACTCGCGCGTGGCGTCATGCCGAGATACGTAAAACCGGTACCTCAAAGCAGTACCGGCAATGCGTACGACGGCGGATGCCAGTTTTTATTGTAGCGTCGCCCGCGGCGTGGCCATGCCAGGCCGCGACAGGTCAGGCGTCCAGCTTCAGGTCGCGGCGCAGCTTGGCGACGTGGCCGGTTGCGCGGACGTTGTACTGGGCAAGCAGAACCTGGCCGTCGGGGTCCACCACGATGGTGGAGCGGATCAGGCCCTCGTACGTCTTTCCATAGTTCTTCTTTTCGCCCCAGGCGCCGTAGGCCTCGGCCACCGCGTGGTCCTCATCGGCGAGCAAAGGAAAAGTCAGTTCCTCCTTGGCGGCGAACTTGGCCAGCTTTTCCACCGGGTCCGGCGAAATTCCCATAACGTCGTACCCGGCCGACTGCAGGGACGACAGGCTGTCACGGAAGTCGCAGGCCTCCTTGGTGCAGCCCGGCGTGGAAGCGGCCGGGTAGAAGTAGACGATGGTGTGCCGGCCGTTGCCCGGGGACAGGCTGACGTCCTGGCCGGATGAGTCCTTGAGGGTGAATGCGGGGGCTTTGTCGCCAATCACGAGTCTGTCAGCCATTGTTTTTCTCCTAGTTGCAGGCGGGACACAACAGCCTAGTAAGGGGGAGGGGCCGGTGCTAATCGGCACTTGGCTATACTTGCTGCTATGCCTGATATGGAGCACTGGCCCACGGGACGCCTCTTGTCCACTGCTGCGCGCCTCGTAGAACACTCATGGAACGAAAAACTTGGTGCCATCGGTCTCACGCATGCCGGAGTCATAGCCATTGAGGTTTTGGCTGCCCAGGGACCCATGACCCAGGCACAGCTTGCCCAGTTTGTGCGTGTACAGGCACAAACCATGGGCAAAACCCTCAGCCGGCTTGAGTCGCACGGGCACATCGTGCGGGTTCGCAGCACGTCGGACCGCAGGAGCCACGTGGTGTCACTCACGGAACGGGGCAAGGAAGCGGTTGCGGCTGCCGTCGAGATGGAGCGTTCCGTCCTTGCCTCCGCGTCGATCGACCCTGAAGTACTACGGCAGGAGCTCAAGGCCGTGGTCCGGGAACTCGCCAGCCAGTTCGGCACCGTGCCCAGCAACGCCGCGGCCCTCGTGGAGAATTCACCCTAGGCAGTTCCTGCCGCCGGCCGTTCCGGACAAACGGGGCGTGACCGCAGTTTCAGCAGAAGCTGCAGTCACGCCTTTTTTGTGGGCGCTGTAACCACCATTGGCGGGCGGGTACGGCGCTGCCACCCCGTATCCGCGGCATAAAAACAAAACAGCCCCCGGCCCGCGTTTCCGCAAGCCGGAGGCTGTTTTCCCAGTGGTGCACCCCCCGGGACTTGAACCCGGAACCCATTGATTAAGAGTCAATTGCTCTGCCAATTGAGCTAGAGGTGCATCTTGTTTGTTTCAGTCATTCGGGCTTTTTCTTTCCCGTTGACCTCCGCAACGACATGAAACTCTACACGAACTTTTGGTGCATGTGAAATCGGGCCCCGCTTCGAGGGGCGGGTCGCGTTCGGGCTGGCAAAACCCCCGGAAAATCAAGGGTTTCCGGGGGTTTTGCGCGTCACTGCCTGCCGGAAAAGACGTCCTGATCCTGCAGGGCCGGCCGGCGGATTCCTGTGAGTTGGGCCACAGCCGGCCGGGGTGGCTGCTAAAGGCGCTTGCGGCGGGGCGCCCGGAAACCCGCGGCTTCCGCATGCGCCGCCGATTCAAACCAGACGTCAGCCCTGGTTTCCCCGAAGTCCGGGTGCCCTTCCTCGTAATAGACCATCGCGCCGGCGTCGCCCTTGACCTCGAACCCGGCAGGTCCGCTGCCGTCCGGCCCTGCTGCGGCCGAGCCGGCACCATAGGGTTCGGCTGCGGCGAGGTGCCCCGCGGCTTCCGGCTGGTATCCGGCCCCGGCGTCTTCCCCGGGACCCCGGTCCTGCACGTCGTGGTCGGCCCCTGTTTCCACCAACGCAGAGGACTGTGCCCGGTCCAGGGTCTCGGCTTCCGCCGCACCGGCCGGAACGGCAGGGCCTGTTGCCGCGGGGGTCGTCCCTGCCGCCGCGGTTCCCTGTGTGGCAGTTCCCTGCGTGGCGGGGGAGGGGGTTCCGGTGGCGCCTGTCCGGGCCGCTGCCGGGGTGCCGGCGTCGTCCGCTTCTTCAACTGCGGCGGTTTCGGCGCCCGGAAGGGTCGGCGCATGCGGTTCCGTGTACTCGGGATGGTGGACGGGCCGGGCAGGTTCCGCGGCGGACTGTTCCGTCGCGCCGTGAGGCGCTGCCGGAGCCACTGCTTCGGGGGTGGTATGCGATGCCGCTGCTGAACTGGCGCGGGCGGAGGGGGAGCCACCTGCTTCGGACCACTGTGTTTCCCATTCGGCCTGGTCCTGGTGCCGCCGCTCGTCGTGGGATGTCCCGCCGGCGCTGCCATGAGAGGCATCCGCACCGGCCGGCGTTGCCGCGCTGGACCCGGCCCCCGACCGCTCCCGCCGCGGCGTTTCTTCCACCGGTGCCGGGGCCGGTTCGTCAGCGGTAGTGGGTGCCGCGGGCTCGGCAGGCCGGCCGAAGCCGGCCGCAGTGGCGATCCCCGTGGTGCCTGCCGCCTCAGCGGAAGGAGCGGCCCCACCTGAGGACAGTGCGCCGTCGCTGCGGGGAGCATTCGTCACGGTCGGCTCGTGCTTCGACTTCGTCGAATTGCTGCGGTTCAGCAACCACCACACGATGCCGACGGCCACAACAATCAGAATGACCCAGAAAAACGTATCCATGGCTAACCCTTCAATCAGGAGGCAAGGTGTCCTGCCCCCGACGCTACGTCGGGTGCCTAACGCTGTCTAGGTTTTCGCACGCCGGAAGCGGGGCGGCGGTAACCGCCAGGGGTGAGGCG
The DNA here is from genome assembly GCF_045833485.1 of Arthrobacter nitrophenolicus. Taxonomy (NCBI): domain Bacteria; kingdom Bacillati; phylum Actinomycetota; class Actinomycetes; order Micrococcales; family Micrococcaceae; genus Arthrobacter; species Arthrobacter nitrophenolicus. Next base: position 4,216,374 of record NZ_CP174504.1, on the reverse strand, counting down.
GGCCACACCCGGAATGCCCCGGATGGTGTTTGCGTCTCAAAATATGAGATGCCAGTCCACTATCTGGCAGAAATAATCCGGATTTTCGGCTTTGCCCGCCTTGCGCGGTCCTTCCGGCCCCCGTCGGAGCCATAGACTTTCCCCTATGAGTGAGACCACCATCGCAACCGACAACAAGCCTGACATCAAACCCCGTAGCCGGGTCGTAACCGACGGAATCCACGCTGCACCGGCACGTGGCATGTTCCGGGCGGTCGGCATGGGGGACGACGACTTCGCGAAGCCCCAGGTCGGTGTCGCGAGCTCGTGGAACGAAATCACTCCCTGCAACCTCTCCCTTAACCGGCTTGCCCAGGGCGCCAAGGAAGGCGTCCACGCCGGCGGCGGTTTCCCCATGCAGTTCGGCACCATCTCGGTCTCGGACGGCATCTCCATGGGACATGAGGGCATGCACTTCTCCCTCGTGTCCCGCGAGGTCATCGCAGACTCCGTGGAAACCGTCATGCAGGCCGAGCGCATCGATGGATCCGTGCTGCTGGCAGGCTGCGACAAATCCCTTCCCGGCATGCTCATGGCCGCCGCCCGCCTGGACTTGTCCAGCGTGTTCCTCTACGCCGGCTCCATCATGCCCGGCTGGGTCAAGCTTGAGGACGGCTCCGAAAAGGAAGTCACTCTCATCGACGCCTTCGAGGCTGTTGGCGCCTGCGCGGCCGGCAAGATGAGCATGGAGGACCTGACCCGGATCGAAAAGGCCATCTGCCCCGGCGAAGGTGCCTGCGGCGGCATGTATACGGCCAACACCATGGCCTGCATCGGTGAGGCCCTGGGCATGTCCCTGCCCGGCTCCGCAGCCCCGCCGTCGGCGGACCGCCGTCGCGATGAGTTCGCCCGCAAGTCCGGCGAAGCTGTGGTCAACCTGCTGCGCCAGGGCATCACCGCCCGCGACATCATGACCAAGAAGGCCTTCGAGAACGCCATCGCCGTAACCATGGCGTTCGGCGGCTCCACCAACGCCGTCCTGCACCTGCTGGCCATCGCCCGTGAGGCGGAGGTCGAGCTGACCCTGGACGACTTCAACCGCATCGGCGACAAGATCCCGCACCTTGGCGACCTCAAGCCCTTCGGCCGCTACGTGATGACGGACGTCGACAAGATCGGCGGCGTCCCGGTCATCATGAAGGCGCTGCTCGACGCCGGCCTGCTGCACGGGGACTGCCTCACCGTGACCGGCAAGACCGTCGCGGAAAACCTCGAGGCCATCAACCCGCCGGACGTGGACGGCAAGATCCTGCGTGCGCTGGACAACCCCATCCACAAGACGGGCGGCATCACCATCCTGCACGGCACCATGGCCCCCGAAGGCGCCGTCGTGAAGAGTGCCGGCTTCGACGCTGACGTCTTTGAAGGCACTGCCCGCGTGTTCGAGCGCGAGCAGGGAGCCCTGGACGCGCTGGACAACGGCCAGATCAAGGCCGGCGACGTTGTCGTGATCCGTTATGAAGGCCCCAAGGGCGGTCCCGGTATGCGCGAGATGCTCGCCATCACCGGCGCCATCAAGGGCGCGGGCCTGGGCAAGGACGTCCTGCTCCTGACCGACGGCCGGTTCTCCGGCGGCACCACCGGCCTGTGCATCGGCCACGTTGCGCCTGAAGCGGTCGACGGCGGCCCCATCGCCTTCGTCAAGGACGGCGACCGGATCCGCGTCGACATCGCCGCCCGCAGCTTCGACCTGCTGGTTGACGAAGCCGAGCTCGAAGCCCGCAAGGTGGGCTGGGAGCCGCTGCCGGCCCGTTACACCAAGGGTGTCCTGGCCAAGTACGCCAAGCTGGTGCACAGCGCCAGCACCGGCGCATACTGCGGCTAAGAGGTTTCGACAGGCTCAACCACCGGCCGTTGGTTGAGCCCGTCGATACCGTTGGTCCTGCATCGCGGGATCAAAAGGTGGACAATGTTGTCCACATGGTGAGATAGGGTGGTGCTTCGTTGACACCCATCCCACCAGAGGGAAAACTGAACGCATGACTTTCGTTACCGCCGGCACCGTCGTCGTCCTTACCAAGCGCGTGGCACTATAGCCTCCTCTGGTAACGAACCGTCACGCGCAAACCCCTCGAAGAGCCGCCAGGCTGAGGGGTTTTTTTATTTCCTGCAGTTTCCATGAACCACAGATGATCCACAAGGAAGAGTCCGATGAGCAAAGGATCGCCGATCAGCCCCTCGCTGTTGGCTACCAAGTCCACTGGAGCCACCAAGGCTCCGGAACGCGCCGACCGGACGGCTGACAATGCCGCCGTCGTCGCCGACCTTGCTGCCGCCTCTCCTGTCCTTGGGCCGAACAACGTTGTACCCCCAACGGTGATGACCGGCTCGCAAGCTATTGTCCGCTCGCTCGAAGAACTCGGCGTCGACGATATTTTCGGTTTGCCTGGTGGCGCGATCCTGCCCACCTACGACCCCTTGATGGCCTCCACCATGAATCACGTGCTGGTCCGTCACGAACAGGGAGCCGGCCACGCCGCGCAAGGCTACGCCATGGTCACCGGACGGGTTGGCGTCTGCATCGCCACCTCGGGCCCGGGTGCCACCAACCTCGTTACCGCCATCATGGATGCCCACATGGACTCCGTGCCGCTGGTGGCCATCACCGGCCAGGTGTCCAGTGGAGTGATCGGCACCGACGCTTTCCAGGAAGCGGACATCGTGGGCATCACCATGCCCATCACCAAGCACTCGTTTCTGGTCACCGACCCCAACGACATCCCGCACGTCATGGCGGAGGCGTTCCACCTCGCCTCCACCGGCCGTCCCGGCCCGGTGCTGGTGGATGTTGCCAAGGACGCCCAGGTTGGCCAGATGACGTTCTCCTGGCCGCCGAAGATCGACCTGCCCGGATACCGCCCCGTCACCCGGGGCCACAACAAGCAGGTGCGCGAAGCCGCGAAACTCATCGCCGCTTCCACCAAGCCCGTCCTGTACGTGGGCGGCGGTGTGGTCAAGGCACACGCAAGCGCCGAACTGCTGGCCCTCGCCGAGGCCACGGGCGCCCCGGTGGTGACTACGTTGATGGCCAAGGGCGTGTTCCCGGACTCGCACCCGCAGCATGTGGGCATGCCCGGCATGCACGGCAGTGTTTCCGCCGTTACGGCGCTGCAGCAGGCCGACCTCCTGATCACCCTGGGCGCACGGTTCGACGACCGCGTTACCGGCGTGCTCAAGACGTTTGCGCCGATGGCCAAGGTCATCCACGCCGACATCGACCCCGCGGAAATCTCCAAGAACCGCACCGCCGATGTCCCCATCGTCGGTTCGGTCAAGGAAATCATTCCCGAACTGACCGACGCCGTGCATGCGCAGTTCGGCAGCACCGGAACCCCGGACCTCACCACGTGGTGGGCTTTCCTGAACAACCTCAAGGAAACCTACCCGCTGGGCTGGACCGAACCGGACGACGGCCTCACCGCTCCGCAGAAGGTCATCGAACGCATCGGCGCCCTCACCGGCCCCGAAGGCGTGTACGTGGCAGGCGTGGGCCAGCACCAGATGTGGGCAGCGCAGTTCATCAAGTACGAGCGCCCGCACGCCTGGCTGAATTCGGGCGGTGCCGGAACCATGGGTTACGCCGTACCGGCCGCCATGGGCGCCAAGGTGGGGGAGCCGGACCGGGTGGTCTGGGCCATCGACGGCGACGGCTGCTTCCAGATGACCAACCAGGAACTGGCCACCTGCGCCATCAACAACATTCCCATCAAGGTTGCGGTCATCAACAACTCCTCACTGGGCATGGTGCGCCAGTGGCAGACCCTCTTCTACGAAGGCCGCTACTCCAACACCGACCTCAACACGGGCCACGACACCGTCCGCATCCCGGACTTCGTCAAGCTGGGGGAGGCCTACGGCTGCGCGTCGTTCCGCTGCGAACGCGACGAGGACATCGACGCCACCATCCAGAAGGCCCTCGAGATCAACGACCGGCCCGTCGTCATCGACTTCGTGGTCAGCCCCAACTCGATGGTGTGGCCGATGGTGCCCGCCGGCGTGAGTAACGACCAGATCCAGGTCGCCCGCAACATGACCCCGGAATGGGAAGAAGAGGACTGAGCATGAGCCGCCACACCCTGTCCGTCCTTGTCGAAGACAAGCCGGGCGTCCTGACCCGCGTCGCGAGCCTCTTTGCCCGCCGCGCCTTCAACATCAACTCCCTGGCCGTCGGCCCCACCGAAGTACCGGGCATCTCCCGGATGACGGTGGTTGTCGACGCCGACGGCGACCTGATCGAACAGGTCACCAAGCAGCTCAACAAGCTGATCAATGTCATCAAGATCGTTGAGCTGACCTCCGAATCTTCCGTACAGCGCGACCACATCCTGGTCAAGGTACGTGCGGATGCCGCAACACGCCTGCAGGTTACCCAGGCTGCAGACCTGTTCCGTGCCGCCGTCGTCGACGTGTCTACAGACTCGTTGGTGATCGAGGCAACCGGTACCCCGGAGAAGCTTGCAGCGCTGCTTTCAGTGCTGGAGCCCTTCGGCATCCGCGAAATCGTGCAGTCCGGCACCCTGGCCGTTGGACGGGGATCCCGCTCCATGAGTGACCGGGCGCTGCGTTCCGCCTAGGCCTGCCCAGGCGGAACTCCGCCCGGAACCGCAAGCACCACACCACCTATCTACCAAAACACTCAAGAGGAGTTACGCAAGTGACTGAAATGTTCTACGACGACGACGCCGACCTGTCGATCATCCAGGGCCGCAAGGTTGCCATCGTTGGCTACGGCTCGCAGGGCCACGCCCACGCGCTCAACCTGCGCGATTCCGGCGTCGACGTCGTTATCGCCCTGCAGGAAGGCTCCAAGTCCAGGGCCAAGGCCGAGGATGCGGGCTTCACCGTCAAGAACGTGGCCGACGCCGCCGAGTGGGCCGACGTCATCATGATCCTGGCGCCGGACCAGCACCAGCGCTCGATCTTCAACGACTCCATCAAGGACAAGCTGACTCCGGGCAAGGCACTGGCCTTCGCCCACGGCTTCAACATCCGCTTCGGCTACATCCAGGCACCGGAGGGCGTTGACGTCATCCTGATCGCCCCGAAGGCACCCGGCCACACCGTCCGCCGCGAGTTCGAGGCCGGCCGCGGCATCCCGGACATCATCGCCGTCGAGCAGGACGCCTCCGGTTCCGCCTGGGATCTGGCAAAGTCCTACGCCAAGGCCATCGGCGGCACCCGCGCCGGCGTCATCAAGACCACTTTCACCGAAGAGACCGAAACGGACCTCTTCGGCGAGCAGGCCGTCCTGTGCGGCGGCGTCTCCCAGCTGATCCAGTACGGCTTCGAGACCCTGACCGAAGCCGGCTACCAGCCGCAGATCGCCTACTTCGAGGTGCTCCACGAGCTCAAGCTCATCGTTGACCTCATGTGGGAAGGCGGCATCGCCAAGCAGCGCTGGAGCGTCTCCGACACCGCAGAGTACGGCGACTACGTCTCCGGCCCGCGCGTTATCACCCCCGAGGTGAAGGAAAACATGAAGGCTGTCCTGGCCGACGTCCAGTCCGGTGCCTTCGCCAAGCGCTTCATCGAGGACCAGGACAACGGCGGCGTGGAGTTCAAGGAACTGCGCGCCAAGGCTGAGCAGCACCCGATCGAGGCCGTGGGCCGCGAGCTGCGCTCCCTGTTCTCCTGGCAGCAGCAGGACGTGGACTACGTGGAAGGCTCCGCAGCCCGCTAAGGCTGCCGGAAACCCGCCCTAACCAGGGCCGCGGTGAGGCCGGGTTCACACTTAACAATGTGAGCCCGGCCTTTCCGTCGGCCTAGACTTGTTCCATCCCCAGGACTGCAACGCAGAGGATCAGCCGTGTCAAAACCCGTAGTACTGCTCGCCGAAGAACTTTCCCCCGCCACCGTCGAGGCCCTTGGCCCGGACTTCGAAATCCGCCAGACCGACGGCGCCGACCGTTCCCAGCTGCTCTCGGCGATCAGTGACGTTGACGCCATCCTGGTCCGCTCCGCGACCCAGGTGGATGCTGAAGCCATCGCCGCCGCAAAGAACCTGAAGGTCATCGCCCGCGCCGGCGTGGGACTGGACAACGTGGACATCAAGGCCGCCACGCAGGCAGGCGTGATGGTGGTCAACGCCCCCACGTCCAACATCGTCTCCGCTGCGGAACTCACCGTGGGCCACATCCTCAGCCTCGCCCGCCATATCCCGCAGGCCAGCGCCGCCCTCAAGGACGGCGAATGGAAGCGCTCCAAGTACACGGGCATCGAACTGTTCGAGAAGAAAATCGGCATCATCGGCCTCGGCCGGATCGGCGCCCTCGTCGCAGCCCGGCTCAAAGGCTTCGACACCAAAATCCTCGCGTACGACCCCTACATCACCTCCGCCCGCGCGGCCCAGCTCGGCGTGCAGCTGGTCACCCTGGACGAGCTCCTGGCCCAGGCCGACTTCATCACCATCCACATGCCCAAGACCCCTGAAACCGTGGGCATGCTCGGCGCGGACGCCTTCAAGAAGATGAAGAACACCGCCTACGTCGTCAACGTGGCCCGCGGCGGCCTGGTGGACGAGGAAGCCCTCTTCACGGCGCTTCAGGACGGCGAAATTGCCGGCGCCGGCGTCGACGTCTTCGCCAAGGAGCCCAGCACCGACCTGCCGTTCTTCAAGCTCGACAACGTGGTGGTCACCCCGCACCTGGGCGCCTCCACCGACGAAGCCCAGGAAAAGGCCGGCGTTTCGGTGGCAAAGTCGGTCCGCCTGGCCCTCGCCGGTGAGCTGGTCCCGGATGCCGTCAACGTCGCCGGCGGCGTCATCGCCCCCGACGTCCGCCCCGGCATCCCGCTGATCGAAAAGCTGGGCCGCATCTTCACCGCCCTGACCCACGATTCCCTGACCCAGTTCGACGTCGAGGTTGCCGGCGAAATCTCGTCGCTGGACGTCAAGGTCCTGGAACTGGCAGCCCTGAAGGGCATCTTCGCGGACGTCGTGACCGAGCAGGTCTCCTACGTCAACGCCCCGGTCATCGCGGAGCAGCGCGGCATCAACGTCCGCCTGATCACCACTGCGGAGACCGAGTCCTACCGCAACGTCCTGACCCTGCGCGGCGCGCTGAGCGACGGCAGCCAGATCTCCGTGGCGGGAACCCTGACCGGTCCCAAGCAGATCCAGAAGCTCGTAGGCATCAACGGCTTCGAGGTGGAAATCCCGATCAGCGAGCACGTGGTGGTTGTTGGCTACACCGACCGCCCCGGCGTCATCGGCACCATCGGCCACATCCTGGGCATGAACAACATCAACATCGCCGGCATGCAGGTGGCCCGCCACGACCAGGGCGGCCAGGTCCTCGCCCTGCTCACCGTGGACAGCTCCGTGCCGCAGCAGGTGCTGGACGCCATCAAGGCCGGCATCGGCGCCGACATGGTCCGGGAAGTGGACCTGGAAGACTAAACACCCCGGCAGTGGCCGGGAAACGCCGTACCAACGGCCCCCGCCGGGCGTGTCCCGGCGGGGCCACATATGATTGGCCGGTCTGCTTACAATGGCTTGGTCCTGGTTCAGGACCGGGCCGGCAGGCCGGCCATCACCTTTTGCACATCCGTCCGTAGTCGTCCATGTCCGCCGGGGGCACGGTGTGCGCACGCAATCCAGGTTTCAGGGAGTTCCATGAACGCCGTCCAGAGGTTCATCAGAAGCAAAGTGCTGCTGTTGACCGCTGCTATCTTGATCGCAGCCATGTGCTTGTCGGTCCTCGTCCAAAGCCAGTCCCAGGCCGCGCTCAACCGGACCGTGGATGAAAATTCCCGGGGCCTCTACGACGTCCTCGTCCAGGCCAAGGCGCCCGCCGGTGCCCTGCTGCAGCCGGAAATCGCCAACGGTACCGGCGGCATCAGCTTCGAGCAGCTGGAATCCATCAAGAAGCTGTCCGGGACCTCCGTGGCCGCACCCATCAGCCTGGTTTCCCGCGTGACCCAGAACCTCGAAGCGCCGCGCCTGGATGCCATGGACTACCTCGGCTACAACGCCGGCCTCGCCGGCACCGCGACGGCGGACCAGGCCGCCGGTGCCACGGCGCCGGACAAGTGGCCTGCCGCGGAGTCCGTCCTGAGTGACGAGAGCAAGAAATACCGGCTCACCGCCAGCGCGGTAAGCTCCGACGGCGTCTCCGAGCAGACCCTCTTCAAGTCCACGGCCGAGGGCACCCTGGGCAAGGCGAAACTTGTTGAGGAACAGGCCGCCGGCGGCAGCAGCATCCGGATCGCGGCCCCCGAGGGCGAAACGGGCATCAAGTTCCCCGCGCCCGCCGGAGGCTCCGAGCACAACCTGTTCAACCTGTCCGTGTCCCTGCCCCTGGCGCCCGAAGTCACGGAATCCGTGGTGGCAGTCGACCCCGCCGCGGAGCGCGCCCTGCTGGGCTCCGCCGGTGACTTCCTGGCGCCGCTGGAAAAGGCCCCGCCGGCCGACGCCCGCAACGCCGGTGCCATCGGCCGCTACTTCGAAGGCCTGTTCACCACCGGAATCGGCCTCGACCAGCTGGAGGAAGGACCGGACTTCCTGGGCGTCAAGCTCAAGTACTGGGCGCCGCTGATGACCCAGTACCAGCAGGCGAAGCGCAACGGCCAGCTCACCGCAGACTCCCAGGCGATTCCGCTGATCGTGCGCTCCGGCACCTCGCTGGACCTTAAGTACAACGTCAAGATCGAAGAGATCGACGAGTCCGGCAAGGTGGTCAAGGACGTCGGAACCGTCTCCCGGTCGCTGGACAAGGACTACCTGCCGTTCGTCTCCAAGGACCCGTTCGTCCTGTCCTGGCCGGGCTCCACCGACCACTCGTCGCTCCTGGGTGCCACCGGCAACTTCAACCAGGGTCTTTACACTCCCGCCACCTGGAGCACGGACTTTGCCGCCGCGCCGAAGTACACCGACGGCGAGGAGGCGGCCAACGGCGCCGTGGACAAGACCGCCGTTCCCGGCGAATGGGTCACCATCAACCGCCTGCCCGAAAAGAGCGCCAACGGCACGCCCGTGGACCAGACCCAGCGCGAGCCGGTGGACGAGCGGTCCTACCGCGAGAACCTGGCAACGGGTGAAAAGACGGCAGCCCCGCTGGCTATGGTCTACGGCACCTTCGACCCCGCAGCCGTGGCCGAGGCCGCCGGCGACGTCAACAAGCTTCCCTTGGGCGGCTACGATCCCACCCCCTTCACCCTGGTCAAGGACGCCGAAGGCAAGGACGTTCCTGCCACCGAGCTTGAGCCCTCGCTGAGCGCCACCGGTCTCGCCAGCCAGTCGGCGGGCGCGATCACCGACTACTACGGGCTCGCCGCTGCCCGCGGCTACACGGACAACGCCGACGTGATCGACGCCGTGCGCGTCCGCGCCAAGGCACCGGGAAGCTGGAAGGAAGCCCAGCCGGAGGTGGAGAAGCTCGCCGCCGAGATCCGGGACATGGGCCTGGAAGCCACCATCGTGGCCGGCTCCGCCCGTGAGGACGCCAGCATCTTCGTGCCCGGCTATTCCAAGGACGACGCCGGCAAGGAGTCCGCGCTGGGCACTGTCCAGCAGTCGTGGGTGCGGCAGAACGCGGCCGAGGCCGTGACGGGATCGCTCTCCGGAACCAACGTGACCCTGCTCTTCCTGACCCTGTGCGGCGCGGCCCTGCTGACAGGGGCGTCCACCGTGAGCTACATCCGGAAGCGGCGCAGCGAAGCCGGAACCCTCCGGGCCATGGGCTGGACCCAGCGGCGGATCCGCAGCTGGGTGCTGGAGGAATTCGGCGTGGGCGCAGTGTTGCTGGCCGTGGCCGGCCTCGTCCTGAGCCTGGTCAGCTGGAGCATCGCCACTGCCCTGGTGTGCGTGGCTGTCCTGCTGCTGTATATCGGCGCCGCGTTCTTCGCAGCGCAGCAGCTGCGCCACCGCGACGTGATCGACCAGGAGCCGCAGCACGACGAGCGGCTTATTCCGGTGGATTCGCCGCTAACGTTTGCCAACCGCCAGCTGGGCACCAACAAGTTCAACACACTGGCCCTGGCCGTGGCCGTCGGTGTTTTCGGCGCCGCCGTGGGCGGCCTGATCGCCCTGCTGATCGACATTCCCCGGGCAGCCGGGGCGAGCGCCCTGAGCGGGTTGGCCGCCGCCAGCGTGGCCCTGCCCAGCATCCTCCTGGCGCTGGCCGGCGTGGTGGTCGGCCTGGTGCTGACCCTTGTGACCGGAAGGTTCGAGCTGAATGCCAAGCGGCAGTACCTGAGCATCCTCGAGGCCATGGGCTGGAACCCTGACATGCTCCGCCAGGTCCGCCTGTTCGAAAACGCGCTGGTGGGAACCGTGGCCCTGCCCCTGGGCGTGCTGGGCGCCCTGGGCATCGGCCTCCTGCTGGCACCCTATGCCGCACTGTGGGCAGGCGTCGCCGGCCTCGTGGCTGTACTTTGCTGGATACCTATTGCAACGAAAGTGGTCCAATGACAAACCCGACCAATGTCCAGCGGAGCCGCAGGAGCGGCTCCGGCGAGGTTCCCCTGCAGACCCGCGCGAACACCATCGTCAAGGCGGCTGACCACGCCACCCCGCTGGAATTGAGCGACATCACCATCCGCTACGGCGGCGGCAAGGGCGGTGCCGAGGCCGTCAGTGTGGTGGAGGGCTTCGACCTGACGCTGCACGCCGGCGAGATGCACTGCGTGGCCGGCCGAAGCGGCTCCGGCAAGACAAGCATCCTCACCGTCGGCGCAGGACTGACGCTGCCGACGTCGGGCCGCGTCTTTTGGGAAGGCGATTCCCTGGAGAGCATGGGCGACGACGAAATCGCCGACCGCCGTCGTGCCCTCATCGGCTATGTCGACCAGGGCGGCGCCCTGATCGACGGCATGAGCGCCCTCGAGAACGTCCTCCTGCCTGCCGTTCCCGACGGCGAAGTGGACCAGCGGCGGGACATGGCCAAGGACCTCCTGGACCTGGTGGGCCTCGGCCGCCGCATGCGCCACCGGCCGGCGCAGCTGTCCGGCGGTGAACGCCAGCGCGTCGCCATCGCCCGCGCGCTGATCCTGGGAACCCGGGTCCTGGTGGTGGACGAACCCACCGCAAGCCTGGACCGCGCCTCGGCCAACCGCATCATCAGCATCCTGAAAGACACTACTAACGACGGCATTGCCGTGCTGGTTGCGTCACACGACCACGAACTGGTCCGGCTCAGCGATACCCTGACTGAACTGATCTAGCCTGTCCCTCCGCACCGAAGGTAACCGTCCGCACGTGACTGCTTCAGAGAAGACGCCGTTCTACATCACCACGGCCATCACCTACCCCAACGGCGTGCCGCACATCGGCCACGCCTACGAGTACATCGCCACCGACGCCATGGCCCGGTTCAAGCGGCTGGACGGCTATGACGTGATGTTCCTGACCGGCACGGACGAGCACGGCATGAAGATCGCCCAGGCCGCCGAAAAGGAAGGCATCACCCCCAAGGAGCTGGTGGACCGGAACGCCGAGGTGTACAAGGCGGCGCACGCCGCCCTCGGCATCACCTACGACCGCTTCATCCGGACCACGGATGCCGACCACTACGCGGCCTCGCAGGCGATCTGGAAAAAGATGGAAGCCAAGGGCGACATCTACCTGTCCAAGTACGAGGGCTGGTACTCCGTGCGGGACGAGGCCTTCTACGGCGAGGACGACACCGTGGTCAAGGACGACGGCGTGCGCTACTCGAAGGAAACGGACACCGAGGTGACCTGGACGGCCGAGGAGAGCTACTTCTTCCGGCTGTCCGCCTACCAGGACAAGCTGCTGGCTCTCTACGAATCCCACCCGGAGTTCGGTGCGCCGCAGTACCGGTTCAACGAAGTGATCAGCTTCGTCCGGCGCGGCCTGGAGGACCTGTCCATCAGCCGCACCACGTTCGACTGGGGCGTTCCGGTTCCCGGCAACGACAAGCACGTCATGTACGTCTGGGTGGACGCGCTGACGAACTACCTGACGGGCGTGGGCTACCCGGATGTCGAGTCGGAGAAGTTCCGCAGGTTCTGGCCTGCGGACGTCCACATCATCGGCAAGGACATCTCCCGTTTCCACGCCATCTACTGGCCGGCCTTCCTCATGAGCGCCGGCCTGGAGTTGCCCAAGCGGGTAATGATCCACGGCTTCCTGCACAACAACGGCGTGAAGATGTCCAAGTCGCTCGGCAACGTGGTGGCTCCGGCCGACTTCGTGGCGCAGTACGGCCTGGACCAGGTGCGGTTCTTCTTCCTCCGCGAAGTCCCCTTCGGCGCCGACGGAAGCTACAACCACGAGGCCATCGTGGGCAGGATGAACTCGGACCTCGCCAACAACTTCGGCAACCTTGCGCAGCGGTCGCTCTCCATGGTGGCCAAGAACTGCGGCGGCGCCGTTCCCGTACCGGGGGAGTTCACTGCAGCCGACGCGGCCATCCTCGCGCAGGCCGGTGGGCTCCTGGAGACTGCCCGGGCCGCATTCGAAAAGCAGGAATTCAGCCGGGCCCTCGAAGCCATCTGGGTGGTCCTGGGTGACACCAACGCGTACTTCGCCGAGCAGGCGCCCTGGGTCCTCCGGAAGACCGACGTCGGACGCATGAACACCGTGCTCTACGTGACGCTCGAGGTGCTCCGGATCGTGGCCATCCTGGCCCAGCCGGTGATGCCCGGAGCCACGGGGAAGCTCCTGGAAAGCCTGGGCCAGCCCGACGGCGAGGCCCGGCTGTTCTCGGCGATCGCCACTCCGATCACCCCCGGGACTGCCCTCCCGGCACCGTCACCGGTATTCCCCAAGTACGAGGAACCCGCCGGCGCCTGACAGCTGCTTCCCGGGCCGGCCTGGCCGGCCCGGGGGACCCGGCCACGAAACAAGTAGTGGCCCATTTTTATATGAGTACCGGCTACTGGAGATTCGCCGGAGTACTCAACATAGCCTTTTCCTGTTAGCAAACTGATGATTCGCATCTGGGAGAACCGTCGCCTCGATGCCGTCTGTTTGCCTTTTTTATGTCGTCACCCGGGGCGCCGTTTTTCCTGCACGTTCGTCAGTTTGAAGCAGACGAAGGACGGAGACGGAAATGAAACGGATCCTTGCCGCGCTGGGGGTCACAAGCCTCGCACTGTTTGGTGCATCAGCCACGGCCAACGCCACAGGCGGAGCATCGGGTGACAACGAAAAAATCACCATTTGCCACGCCACAGGCTCGGAAACAAACCCGTACGTGCCAATCACCATCGACCTCAACGGGCTGAACGGCCACGTGGGCCACCAGCATGACGAGGACATTATTCCCGCCAACAACGGGAAGGTCCTCCCCGGCGGCCAGAACCTGGACAAGGTGGACTGGTGGAACGCCGGCTGCACCAAGCCCGGAGGGGCGGTAACGCCCACGCCAAAACCCACCCACCCGCACGATGACAATGGCAAGAAGATCAGCATCTGCCATGCCACGGGATCGGAAACCAACCCCTACGTGGTGATCACCATTGCCCTCCAAGGCCTCAACGGACACGCAGGCGCCCACCACCAGCACGCTGAGGACATCATCCCGCCGAATGACGGAAAAGTGATGCCCGCAGGCCAGAACTGGACCGCCGAGGGCCAGGCAACCTGGAACAACGACTGCGTCCCCGTAAAGGTGCCGCCGACTACACCGCCGACGACCCCGCCGACAGTGCCGCCAACAGTCACGCCGACAACCCCGCCCACCGGAGCGGTTGTCCCCGCACCGAAGCCCAGTGGCGCAGCAGTTGGTAAGCCGGCAGGCGGAGCAGGCGCAGTGACCGCCAACAACCAGGGCTTCAATGTGCAGACCGCCGTGGCCGGGAACCAGGAACCCGGAATTGCCCCGTGGCTCGGCGGCGCGGCAGCACTGCTGCTGGCCGGCGCAGCCATTGCGGCCCGGAAGTCGCTGGCAGGCGGCGGAACCCAGGGCAGGCATCACCAGTAAGTCCCCGGCTGCCGCTTCCGCGGCAACCGGCTGAACAAGCGCAGGGCGCCGTGCCGGCACGTGGGCACGGCGCCCTCCGCGCGGGGAGCCGTATGCACGAACCATCCTCGACAGAACCGGAAGCAGACAGCGCCGCCCACCGCCACCGGACGGACGGGCAGCTGGGGCGCCTGCGCCTCCTCGCCGGTGCGCTCCTGCTGGCCGGGCTGGCATGCCTGGTGCTGTTCCTGCCCTCCCTGGCCGGACGGGATGGAAACACTTCCCTTCCGGAGGTTTCCGCTCCTGCGGCCACAACAGCGGCGGTGGCCACGGCCCCGGCACCTTCCAGCGCCGCACCAGCACCTGCCACCAGCCCGACTCCCGAGGGGCCGGCGGCTGCAGCACCCCAACACCTGGCCTACCCGGCGGCGGGGATCGATGTGGTGGTCCACCCCCTCGACCCGAGTGCTGAGGACCAGGAACGCCGGACCATCATTCCGCCGTCCACGAAGGACGGCTACTGGCTCACGCCCTACGGCACCCCCGGTGCCGGCTCCGCAAACACCACCTACATCGTGGGCCACAGCTGGCAGGACCAGGACGCGCCCTTCAACCACCTCAGCACCAGGGCCGCTGCCGGAGACCTGCTGACGGTCACCACCTCAACCGGCCAGCTGGCCTACCGGGTGGAATCTGTCACCACCTACGAAAAGTCCAGCCTGAAGGACAGTCCCATCTGGGCCGTCGCACCCAACACGGTGGTGCTCATTTCCTGTTATACGGACGACCTGTGGGGGACGAACGTGGTGGTCGTGGCAACGCCCGCATAATGAGACGGCTTGACCACGATATGGATCGCTTGGCTACCCTGAAACTATGAGCGCATCCTCCATCGATCTGGCAGTTATCCCCGGCGACGGTATTGGCCCGGAGGTCATTGCCGAGGCAGTCAAAGTCCTGGAAAAAGCTGTCGCAGCCGAAGGGGTGGAGCTCAAGCAGACCCACTACAAGCTCGGCGCGGAGCACTGGCTGGCAACGGGGGAGACCCTTCCGGACGAGGTCCTCGAGGACCTGCGGACCCGGGACGCCATCCTCTTCGGCGCCGTGGGTGCAGCCCCCGGCGATACCCGGATCCCGTCGGGCATCATCGAGCGCGAGATGCTGCTGAAGCTCCGCTTCAGCCTGGACCACTACGTCAACCTGCGGCCGTCACGGCTGTACGGCACGGTGGGCAGCCCGCTGGCCAATCCGGGCACCATCGACTTCATCGTTGTCCGTGAAGGTACCGAGGGCCCTTATGTGGGCAACGGCGGAAGCCTCCGGGCGGGCACCCCCCATGAGGTGGCAACCGAAGTTTCACTGAACACCGCCCACGGCGTGGAGCGCGTGGTGCGGGACGCCTTCCGGCGTGCAAGTGCCCGGGAGCGCAAGCACGTCACCCTGGTCCACAAGCACAATGTCCTGGTCTACGCAGGCCACCTATGGAAGCGGACTGTCGAGGCCGTGGCCGCGGAGTTCCCGGAGGTCACGCACGACTACCTGCACGTGGATGCAGCCACCATTTTCATGGTCACGGACCCGTCCCGCTTTGACGTGATCGTCACGGACAACCTCTTCGGCGACATCCTGACCGACCTGGCTGCCGCCATCACCGGGGGCATCGGGCTGGCGGCATCCGGCAATATCAACATGGACCGCACCGCCCCGTCCATGTTCGAGCCGGTCCACGGCTCCGCGCCGGACATCGCCGGCCAGGGCAAAGCGGACCCCACCGCCGCCATCCTGTCCGCCGCCCTGCTCCTGGACCACCTCGGCTTCACCGCGGCGTCACGCAGGATCGAAGCGGCAGTGGTTGCCGACGTCGAAAAGCGCGACGGCGGTGCCCGCAGCACCAGTGCGATCGGCGACGCGATCGCGGCCGGACTCTGACCCCGCGCCGGGGCCTCCGGCATCGGGCGTAAGCTTGTCTCGAATCACCAAATGCCGCCCTCGCGTTCAGCGCTGAACCCGGGCGGCCGATCGTGGAGGAACCATGACCCAGACTGCCCACGGCGTCGAATTCAGCCGGCAGCTATCGGCCAACCCGAAGTCTGCTGAAGAGCGTGCAGCCATCCTGGCGAACCCGGGATTCGGCAACCACTTCACCGACCACACCGCCATCGTGGACTACAGCGTCGACGAGAACGGTAAAGGCGGATGGCACAATCCCCGGGTGGAGGCCTATGGGCCCATCTCCCTGGACCCGTCCGCGGCCGTGCTGCATTACGGGCAGGAAATTTTCGAAGGGCTCAAGGCCTACCGCCACGCCGACGGTTCGGTGTGGACCTTCCGTCCGGAAGCCAACGCCGCCCGCCTCAACAAGTCGGCCCGCAGGCTGGCGCTGCCTGAATTGCCTGCCGAATACTTCCTCGGCGCCATCCGCGAACTGGTGACCGTCGACAAGGAATGGGTTCCGGACGGTGACGGCGAGTCCCTGTACCTGCGGCCGTTCATGATCGCCACCGAGGCATTCCTGGGCGTCCGGGCTGCGCGCGAAGTCTCTTTCCGGGTCATTGCCTCACCGGCAGGCAACTACTTCGGCGGCGAGCTCAAGCCGGTGTCCATCTGGATTTCCAGGGAGTACGCGCGGGCCGGCCGCGGCGGCACCGGTGCGGCCAAGTGCGGCGGCAACTACGCTGCTTCGCTCATTGCGCAGCAGGAAGCCGAAGCGAACGGCTGCAAGCAGGTCCTGTTCCTCGACCAGTTCAATGACAACGCGGTGGAAGAGCTGGGCGGCATGAATGTGTTCTTCGTCATGAAGGACGGCTCACTGGCCACCCCCGCGCTCACCGGCACCATCCTGGAAGGCGTCACCCGCATGTCCGTCATCCAGGTGGCCAAGGACATGGGCCGGGAAGTCGCCGAGCGCAAGATCACCCTGGATGAGTGGCGCGACGGCGTTGCCTCCGGCGAGATCACCGAGGTTTTCGCCTGCGGTACTGCCGCCGTCATCACCCCGATCGGTGTCCTCAAGGACGCCACGGAATTCATTGGATCCGAGGACGCCAAGGCGGGGGAGACCACCATGGCCATCCGCGAACGGCTGCTCGGCATCCAGACCGGCACGTCCCCGGACACCCACGGCTGGCTGACCCGCCTGGCTTGAGCCGGGGCTTATCGCCAAACAACGACGGCGCCTGCGGGGCTTCTGCCCGGCAGGCGCCGTTTTGCGGGTGGACAGGTCAGCGGCGGGCGGCTTTCCTGGCGGCGTTCTTCAGCGCCTTCCGCGAAACCGGCTTCAGCGCCTTCCGGGCCGCTTCTTCCGCGATGGCCTGGTTGCGGCGGGCATCAATGATGTCGTTCCACAGGGTCGTGGCGAAGACGCCCCCGTCCTGGGCGTAGACATCGTAGGGGTAGCCCGCAAAGACGTGCGGCGTCGAGTTGCCGGCGGGTAGATCCTTGCCTGCTGCCTTCGCGGCGGCGTCGCCCACGGCCCACGTCCGGGTCAGGTGGCGGGTGAGGTTCTCCTGGACAAAGATGCTTGCGTCGCTGGCCTCGGCGGCGCGCCTGAGGAGACCCTCCAGGTCTCCAGCCAGGATGCCGGCTGCCCGTTCCTCCACGGTTGCCGGATCTCCCGCCAGGTCCTTTTCCGCTCCTTCCACCGCCGTACTCCAGTCGGCGGTCTCACGGAACTTCCGCCACGTGGGAAACCAGACAATGCTGCCCGTCGCGTGGTTGTGGATGTGCAGGAGCCCGCTGTTCTTCTCTGTTGCGGCATGGTCATGACCGGCCGAGTCCGCTTCGGCGAGGAGGTCTGCAAGCGTGATGGTGCTCATGGTGTGGTTCCGGCTTCCTGGAGGCAACGAGTGGGTTCACCCGTGGTCAACCCGGGCACCCCGCCGTTCTATTCCGGAGCCTATTCCGGGAAGCTATTCCAGGAAGCAGGCGGCGGTGGTCCGGCAGCGGATGCAAAGATGGGATGGTGACGTCAGCCTCCGGTTCCATCCTGCAGCGCAGCTCCGCCCTGACCCAATACATCCTGGCCCCCAATCCCGGCCCCATGAGCCTGGAGGGGACCAACTCCTACATCGTGCGGGCCACCGGCCGTCCCGGTGCAGTTGTGGTGGACCCAGGCCCCCTCGACGACGGCCACCTGCGCGCGCTGGCCGCCGCCGGCCCGGTGGAACTCATCCTCGTAACCCACCGCCATGCGGACCACACGGCAGGATCTGCCCGCCTGCATGAACTGACGGGCGCCCCCGTCCGGGCGGCGGACCCCGCACACTGCCACGGCGGCGGTGAACCCCTGCACGCCGGGGTGATCCGCGCCGCGGGGCTCGAGATCAACGTGCTGCCCACGCCCGGCCATACGTCCGATTCGCTGTGCTTCCACCTTCCGGAGGACGGCCCCGGCGGTTCGGTCCTGACCGGAGACACCATCCTGGGCAGGGGCACCACCATGCTGGACTTCCCGGACGGCACGCTGGGGGACTACCTCGGAACTTTGGACAGGCTCGAGGCCCTGGGCCCGGCCACTGTCCTCCCGGCACACGGGCCCGTGCTGCCCTCCGTGGAGTCGATCGCACGCGACTACCGGCTGCACCGGCAGGAGAGGCTCGGCCAGATCCGCGCGGCGCTGGAACAACTCGGCCGGGACGCATCCGTGGGTGAGGTGGCAGACGCCGTCTATGCCGACGTCGTGCCCTCCGTCCGGCGGGCAGCCGAAATGTCCGTCGCCGCCCAGCTGCATTACCTGCGGGAAGAAGCCGGACGGCTTTAAGCCTGGCGAGGGCCGGCGGCCCGGCACGGACCGGCCGGCGCGGAACGGTAGGGTAGGACCCATGCGTATTGCCAGGTTTGTTGTCGATTCTGATCCCCTTTACGGTGTTGTTGAAGGCGGGCCGGGCAGTGAGGAAGTCACTGTCATCCATGGAGACCCCTTCTTCAACGGCGTGGAGCGCACGTCCGTCCGCCACAAGCTGGAGGATGTCCGGCTGCTGGCCCCCATCATCCCCCGCAGCAAGGTCATCGGTGTGGGGCGCAACTACGTGGAGCATGCGCGCGAGCTTGGCAATGAGGTGCCGGCGCAGCCGCTCCTTTTCCTGAAGCCCAACACGGCCGTCGTGGGTCCCAACGATCCCGTGGTCCTTCCGGAGTTCTCTGAGGAAGTCTCCTTCGAGGCCGAACTGTGCGTGGTCATCGGCCGGATCTGCAAGGACGTTCCCGAGGACCGTGTGGATGATGTCATCTTCGGCTACACCTGCGGCAACGACCTCACGGCCCGTGACGTCCAGAAGACCGACCTGCAGTGGACCCGGGCCAAGGGTTTTGACACCTCGGCGCCACTCGGCCCGTGGATCGAGACAGACCTCGATCCCGAGGACCTGCAGATCCAGGGGCGGCTGAACGGCGAGGTGCGCCAGGACGGCAGCACCAGCCAGATGATCCGGGGCGTGCGGGAACTGGTCTCCGTGGTGTCACAGGCCTTCACCCTCCTGCCGGGCGATGTCATCATGACGGGAACCCCCGCCGGCGTGGGCCTGGTGAATGCAGGCGACCGCTTCGAGGTGGAGATCGAGGGGATCGGGCGCCTGTCCAATCCGATCGTCCGCCGCTGACTCCGGCGGACGGCCGCCGCCGGCATCCGGTGCCGCCGCGCCGGGCGGCGGCGGCAGACGGTAAAGTTGGAGCCACTATGACTACTCCTTCTGCGTCCCCTGCTGCCTCCCTGCCATCCGTTTCAGCCGATACACCCGTGCGCGTCCGGTTCTGCCCCTCGCCCACCGGCACCCCGCACGTCGGCCTGATCCGGACGGCGCTCTTCAACTGGGCCCATGCCAAGCACACCAAGGGAACGTTTGTCTTCCGCATCGAGGACACCGACGCCGCACGCGACTCGGAGGAAAGCTACCAGCAGCTGCTGGAGGCGCTGAAGTGGCTGGGCATCACCTGGGAAGAAGGCGTGGAAGTCGGCGGACCGCACGAACCCTACCGGCAGTCGCAGCGCCTGGACCTCTACAAGGACGTCGTAGCCAAGCTGATCGCGGGCGGTTACGCCTATGAGTGCTACTCGTCCCCTGAGGAAGTGGAGGCACGCCACCGGGCTGCGGGACGCGATCCCAAGCTCGGCTACGACAACTTCGATCGGGAGCTCACCGAGGAGCAGGTGGCGGCGTTCAAGGCGGAAGGCCGCCAGCCCGTGCTGCGGGTCCGGATGCCCGACGAGGACGTCACCTTCACCGACCTGGTACGCGGCGAAATCACTTTCAAGGCCGGCAGCATCCCGGACTATGTGATCGTGCGCGCCGACGGCTCACCCCTGTACACCCTGGTGAATCCTGTCGACGACGCACTCATGGGCATCACGCACGTGCTGCGCGGGGAGGACCTGCTCTCGTCCACCCCCCGGCAGGTGGTCCTCATCCGGGCCCTGATGGACCTGGGCGTGGCCAGCTACATGCCCGAATTCGGCCACCTGCCGTACGTCATGGGTGAAGGCAACAAGAAGCTGTCCAAGCGGGACCCGCAGTCCAACCTGTTCCTCCTGCGTGACCGCGGCTTCATCCCCGAAGGCCTCCTCAACTACCTCTCGCTGCTGGGCTGGAGCCTGTCCGCGGACGAGGACATTTTCACCGTGGACCAGCTCATCGAGCACTTCGACGTGCATGACGTCCTGGCCAACCCGGCACGCTTCGACATCAAGAAGGCCGAAGCCATCAACGGCACCCACATCCGGATGCTCGCACCGGAAGACTTCCGGGACCGGCTGGTGCCCTACCTGCGGAACGCGGGATACCTGGGGGAACAGCTCACGGAACGGCAGGAGCAGATCCTTACCGACGCGGCGCCCCTGATCCAGGAACGCATTGCCCTGCTGGGCGAGGCGCCGGACATGCTGGGGTTCCTCTTCAAGGCCGATGACGCCATCGACATCGCCGATGACGCCCGCAAGGGACTGCCGCAGAACCTCGAGGAAGTCCTCGACGCAGCCATCGCCGCGCTCGAACCCGTGGAGGAATGGACGCCGGACACTATCCAGGCTGCACTCAAGCAGGCACTCGTGGAGGACCTCGGCATCAAGCCGCGGCTGGCCTTTGGCCCGGTCCGCACGGCCGTGTCCGGCCGCCGGATCTCGCCCCCTCTGTTCGAATCCATGGTGATCCTGGGCAAGGAATCCTCCCTGCGCCGGCTCCGGACCTTCCGCGCCTGATGACTGCTCCCGGCAAGGCGCGCAGCGGCGTCCTGGAGACACCCTTCGGGGCGGTCCGCGGTGTCCTCTTCGATATCGACGACACCCTGGTGGACCTCGAATACTCGATGACCACTGCCTTGCGGGAGGTCAGCGAACATCTCCTGCCCGGCCTGGACCAGGCCGGGTGGGAGCGGTTCGGGCGCATCTTCACCCACGAGACCACGCACTACTACGACCAGTACCTCGCCGGCGAAGTGACGTTCAACGAACAGCGCCTGCTCCGCGGCCGCGCTGCCCTGGGGCACTTCGGGGTTGAACTGGCCGACGGCGAGGAATCGCACCGGTGGCTCAGCGCCTACATGGAGCGCCAGCCTGCCTACGTCAAGCCTTTCCCGGACGTCCTGCCGCTGCTGGATGTCCTGGACGGCGCAGGCATCCCCTACGGCGCGGTCAGCAACAACGTCCACGACTACCAGCGGGCCAAGCTGGACAGCGCCGGACTGGAACGCGTCACGCACCTGGTGGGCACCGACACGCTCGGCGTCGCCAAACCCAATCCAGCCATGTACCTCGAGGGCGTTCGGCTGCTGGGCACCGCCGCCTCCGAAACGCTCTACGTGGGCGATAACCGGCTGCTGGACGCCGAGGGTTCCACCGCAGCCGGGCTGCTGGGCGTGTGGCTGAACCGGACGGGTGAGCCGGTGACAGGGTTCGACGGCCACATGGTTGCCTCGCTCGATGGGCTGGTAAGGCACGTCACACCCGGCCGATTTGTGCGGGCTGAAAGTCTCGGGTAGAGTATTTTCTCGTGCTGAGGCGCACGGAGCGGGGTGAAAGCCCTGACAACCGGCCCGAAAGTGCCATTGGGATATGGTGTAATTGGCAACACTACGGTTTCTGGTACCGTCATTCTAGGTTCGAGTCCTGGTATCCCAGCTCTGGTTTGAGCACCGGTTTTCCGGTCTCGGGACAGAAAAGTTCCAAACGGTCCGCCGATTTGGAACACGAGCGAAGTGTATGAAACAATCACTGAGCTTGACCAGCGGAAACGCTGGCAGGAAGTACGCGGCCCCATCGTATAGCGGCCTAGTACGCCGCCCTCTCACGGCGGTAACGCGGGTTCGAATCCCGCTGGGGTCACCAACGAAATGGTCCCGGGCAGAAGCCCGGGACCATTTTTCTTTGTCCTGTTAGAAGTCCCCGCCGGCCGGACAATTCCGCCGGTCATGCCCGGCGGAAAGGCCCGTCTGCAGGGGAGCCCCGCCGTCGTTTGCCGCTGACCGGGCGGCGTGAGCTGGCATGATGTTGCTGTGACCTCCCGGAACGAGCACGATGATGCAGCCCAGCCGGCGCAGACCGCCGAAGCGGTGGCCCTGCTGGAAGATGTGCGGAGCGCCCTTGCGGAGGTCAGCCTGCCGCTGGCGCTTCCAGGTGCTGACCAGGCCCGGCGTGAAGCTGCCGGCGCCGCGAGCCAGCTGGAGGACTACATCCTTCCCCGGTACCGGAGCCTGGACGCGCCGCTGCTGGCCGTTGTTGGGGGTTCCACCGGCGCCGGGAAGTCGACCCTTGTGAATGCGCTCGTGGGCCATCCGGTGACCCGTGCCGGCGCCATCCGGCCCACCACGCGCCAGCCCATCCTGCTGCACAACCCGGCGGAGGCGGCGTGGTTCGAAGGCCAGCGTGTCCTACCCGGCCTCAGCCGGATCCGCGGCGCCCTTACCGGCCAGGCCGCCGCCGGGCAGCCTCCCGCCGGGCAGGCACCGGAACGCCCCGGGACGGCGCCGTCGTCGTCGTTCGTCCTGCTGGCGGACCCCGCCGTTCCCGCCGGGATCGCCCTGCTGGACGCCCCGGACGTCGATTCCATCGCCGATGAGAACAGGAGGCTGGCAGGACAGCTGCTGGCGGCGGCAGATCTCTGGGTTTTCGTCACCACCGCAAACCGCTACGCCGACGCCGTTCCGTGGAAGCTGCTGCTGGATGCGGCCGGCCGGGACATCATGGTGGCCGTGGTGCTGGACCGGGTTCCGCCGGGGGCGGAGGCTGAAGTCAGTGGGGACCTCCGGGCGCTCCTCGACAAGGAGGGCCTGGGCGCTGCACAGCTGTTCATCATTCCGGAGACCACACTGGATGCAAAAGGAATGCTGCCCGCTGCAGCTATCCGTCCGCTGGCCACATGGCTGCAGGACCTCGCGGCGGACGCTGCCGGCCGCTCGGACGTCGCCCGGCGGACCCTCAACGGGGCAGTCCGGGCATTGGCCGGCAAGGTATCCGCCATCGCCCTGGCTGCGGCAGAGCAGCGGCGTGCAGCGGGCAGCCTGGAGTCCGATGCCGTGTCGGTTTACCGGGACGCGGCGGAGCGCATCATGGATGCCACCCGCGACGGTGCGCTCCTGCGTGGTGAAGTACTCGCCCGGTGGCAGGACTTCGTCGGTACCGGTGAGTTCTTCCGCGCCCTGGAGCAGAACGTTGGACGGTTCCGGGACCGGCTGGGTGCCTTCTTCCGGGGTGAACCGCCGCCCGCCGTGCGGGTGGAGGCCGCCATCGAGACAGGCCTGCAGGCCGTCATCCTGGACGAGGCAGCCACCGCGGCCGAGGAGACCGACCAGCGCTGGCGGTCCGATCCGGCCGGGCGCCAGCTGCTGGGAACGGACGATCTTTCAGGTACTGCTCCGGGCTTCGCCGACCGGGCCGCCGCGGAAATACGTGCGTGGCAGGAGGCCCTCATGGAGCTCATCCGGACAGAGGGCCAGGGCAAGCGGACCCAGGCGCGCTGGCTTTCCTTCGGAATCAACGGCCTCGGTGCCGCGCTGATGATCGTGGTCTTTTCGATGACCGCCGGACTGACAGGCCTGGAAGTCGGTGTTGCCGGCGGGACTGCCGTGGTGGGCCAGCGGCTGCTGGAGGCGGTGTTCGGCGAGGATGCCGTCCGCCGGATGGCCGAAAAGGCACGGGAGGACCTCGCGCTCCGGTGCCGGCGGCTGCTGGATGAGGAGCAGCAGAAATTCCTGGACCGGCTGCCGGACAGCGTCGAGGGCACCGAAGCCGTCCTCACGGCACAGTCAAGTGCCCTGGTCCGGCTGGCAGGCAGCGCGTGAGCCGCCACAGTGCCGCCAGGGAGGCTTCCCGCCTGGACAGCAGGCTCCAGGCACTCGACGACGCCCGCGGTCTTGGCGAAGGCGTCCTGCCCGACCAGGCGCTGGAGGAAGTCCTGGCTGTCCTGGACAGGGCAAGTTCCCGCCGGTCGCTGTCCGCGGACCACACCGTGGTGGGCTTCTTCGGTGCCACGGGCAGCGGCAAATCCTCCTTGTTTAATGCGGTCAGCGGCGCGGAAATTGCGACGGCGGCGGCCCGCCGCCCCACAACATCGGAACCTTTGGCAGGGGTCTGGGGCGCCGACGGCAGCGGGCCGCTCCTTGACTGGCTCGAAGTCCGCAACCGGCACCACGCGGCCGCCGTGGACGGCTTCGCTGACGAGGAGACGGGGCTGATCCTGCTGGATCTGCCCGATTTCGACTCCACCCGGGAAGCCAACCGTGAAGTGGTGGAACGGATGGTAGGCCTGGTTGACGTTCTGGTGTGGGTCCTGGACCCGCAAAAATATGCCGATGCGGCGGTCCATCACGGCTTCCTCGCCCGGCTCGCCTCCCACGGCGCGGTGACCCTCGTGGTGCTGAACCAGGTTGACCGGCTGCCGGTGCCGGACGTGGAACCGGTGCTGGAATCCCTCCGCGCCATCCTGGCCCGCGACGGCCTCGGGCAGGTGAGGGTGCTTCCGACGTCCGCGGTGACAGGCGCCGGCGTCGATACCCTGCGGGCGGCCATCCGGTCCGTTGCCGTCCAGCGCCGCGCCCAGTCGCAGAGGCTGGCCGCCGATGTTTCCAAGGCAGGCCGGGACCTGCGGGCAGCCTCGGGGGACGGGGAAGCGGCCGGGGTTGCGCCGGCGGCAAAAGCCAGGCTGGCTGAAGAACTGGCAGTGGCCGCGAATGTGCCGGTTGTGGTCAGCGCCGTTGCCCGGTCCTACCGGCTGGAATCAGTGCGGCGGACCGGCTGGCCCGTCACCAGGTGGCTTGCAAGGTTCCGTCCGGACCCCCTGCGCCGGCTCAATCTCCGCAGCACCACACCGGCCGAACTGAACCGGACGTCACTGCCGGCCGCGGGTGCCCCGGAGAGCGCCCGGACGGACGCAGCCGTGCGGGCATTCGCCGATGCCGCCAGCGCCGGTGCGCCCGGACCGTGGCGGGCCGCCATTAGGAGCGCCGCCCGGGAAGGCCGTGAAAGGCTGCCTGATGCCCTGGACCAGGCGATTGCCGGCACGGACATCGGCGCCAACCGCAAGGCATGGTGGTGGGGCCTATTCAATGTGGTGCAGTGGCTGGCGCTCCTGACCGTGCTGGGCGGGCTTGGCTGGCTCGGCGTGCTCGCCGGCCTGGGCTACTTCCAGATGCCGGTGCCGGAGGTGCCGCGGGTGGAAGGCTGGCCCATACCCACCCTGATGGCCGCGTCTGGGGTGGTGCTGGGGGTCTTCCTTGCCGTCACCGGCCGGGTCATTGCCGCCGGCGCCGCAAACGCCCGGGCCAGCAGGGCGCGGAAGCGGCTGAATAAAGCCGTGGCAGCTGTGGCCCACAAGCTGATCGTGGAGCCGGTGGAGGTGGAGGTGGGCAGGCTTGCCGCCTTCAACGCCGCCTTGAGGCGTGCCGGGGAGAGCTAGGAACCGGCCCGCAGGCCGTCCGCTACCGCTGACCGCCGGACGCCTCCAGCGCGGCCGCGGCGTCACGGACCTTGATGAGCGTCCGCAGGTTGCGTGTTGTGGTGGCCGACTTGAACTTTGCCTTTGCCGAGAGCTTGCTGAAGGGGCTGTCCAGCGTTCCGCCGGCCGGTGCCAGCCAGGCGAGGGCTTCCGGACCGAGCCGCTGCTGTTGGGTGCCTTCGAGGGCGGCACCCGCGGCATCCAGATGGTCGAGCACCTTGGTGTCCGACGACAGCGTGATGTAGGTATGGGTGGATTTGTCGTCCGCCGGCCAGGGGCAGGCATCCACCAGTGCGGCCACCCGGGATGCATCCAGGACCACAACCCAGGCCTCGTAGCCAAAGGCCGCGCGGAGGCAGTCTTCGCATTCCCGCTTGACGGCACGGGCATCACGGCTGCTGGTGAGCACCACGTTTCCGCTGGCCAGGAGGGTCTTTGCGTCGGCAAAGCCGCAGCCCTTCAGGGCCTCCCGCAGGTCCGCCATTTTGATATTGATCCCGCCCACGTTGATGCCGCGGAGGAACACCGCATAGCTGCCCATGGCCACAGCCTAGCGCCCGGTGCCCGCGGACGGTCGGGACTTGTCAGTCGTTGTTCTTGCGCAGGGCTTCGGTGAGGATGCGCCCGGCGTTGCACACCACTTCCGCGTGCAGCCGGCCGGGCTGGCGGGTGAGCCGCTCGATGGGGCCGGAGATGGACACGGCCGCGATCACCCGGCCGGACGGCCCGCGCACGGGTGCAGAAACGGAGGCAACCCCCGGCTCACGTTCGCCGAGGCTCTGGCCCCAGCCCCGGCGTCGTACGCCCGCCAGCACGGTGGGCGTGAACCGGGCGGACTGCAGGCCTTCCAGCAGTCGGTCGTGGTCCTCCCATGCCAGGAGCACCTGCGCAGCGGATCCGGCCTTCATGGACAGCTGGGTGCCCACCGGAATGGTGTCGCGAAGGCCGATGGGGCGTTCCGCCGACGCCACGCATACCCGCCAGTCACCCTGGCGGCGGAAGATCTGTGCACTCTCGCCGGTGGCGTCCCGCAACTGCATCAGGACTGGTCCTGCGGAGGCGATCAGGCGGTCCTCGCCGGCGGCGGACGCCAGTTCAACGAGCCTGCTGCCCAGGACGAAGCGGCCCTGGATATCCCGGCTGACCAGCCGGTGGTGGACCAGTGCAAGTGCCAGCCGGTGGACAGTGGGCCGGGCCAGGCCGGTGGCAGCTACCAGCTGTGCCAGCGTGGTGGGGCCGGCCTCCAGTGCATCAAGCACCTGGGCAGCTTTATCAATGACACCGACTCCACTAGAATTGTCCATGTAATGATATTGCCGTCTCAATATCTGAGATGCAAATCTTTCGGCTGGCGCACGGTGAAGCCGTCCTGCTTCAGTTGGAACAATCAATCACAACAGCAGTGAAGGGAGCTGGCCATGGCAAAGACATTGGCCGAGAAAGTCTGGGACGCGCACGTGGTGCGCAAAGGTGACGGCGACGGAGCCAACGCCCAGCCCGACCTTCTCTTCATCGACCTTCACCTGGTCCACGAGGTCACCTCGCCGCAGGCCTTCGAAGGCCTCCGCCTGGCCGGACGCAAGCTGCGCCGGCCTGACTTGACCATTGCCACGGAGGACCACAACACTCCGACGCTGGACATCGACAAGCCTATCGCTGACCTCACCAGCCGAACCCAGATCCAGACGCTGCGCAACAACTGCGCCGAGTTCGGTGTCCGGCTGCACAGCCTGGGCGACGCCGAACAGGGCATTGTGCACGTGGTTGGCCCGCAGCTGGGCCTGACCCAGCCCGGCATGACGGTGGTCTGCGGCGACTCCCACACGTCCACCCATGGTGCCTTCGGTGCACTTGCCATGGGCATTGGCACCTCGGAGGTGGAGCATGTCATGGCCACCCAGACGCTCTCCCTTAAGCCGTTCAAGACCATGGCCATCAACGTTGAGGGCACCCTCCGTCCCGGCGTCACCGCCAAGGACATCATCCTCGCCGTCATCGCGAAGATCGGCACCGGCGGCGGCCAGGGCTACGTCCTGGAATACCGCGGCTCGGCCATCCGCGCCCTGTCCATGGACGCCCGGATGACCATCTGCAACATGTCCATCGAGGCGGGCGCCCGCGCCGGCATGGTGGCCCCGGATGAAACAACCTACGCCTACATGAAGGGCCGCCCGCACGCGCCGGAGGGCGCTGACTGGGACGCCGCAGTCGAGTACTGGAACACGTTGAAGACCGACGACGACGCCGTCTTCGACGCGCAGGTGGACCTGGATGCCAACACGCTGGAGCCCTTCGTCACCTGGGGCACCAACCCCGGCCAGGGCGTTTCGCTGTCCGAATCAGTGCCGTCGCCGGAGGACTTCGGCGACGAGAACGCCAAGGCAGCCGCGGAGCGCGCCCTGCAATACATGGGGCTTGAAGCCGGCACCCGTATGAAGGACATCCGCGTCGACACCGTCTTCCTGGGTTCCTGCACCAACTCCCGCATCGAGGACCTCCGTGCGGCGGCGGACATCATCCGCGGCCGGGAAAAGGACCCCAAGGTCCGCATGCTGGTGGTTCCCGGTTCCGCCCGGGTCCGCCTGGAAGCCGAAGCCGAGGGCCTGGACCGCGTGTTCAAGGACTTCGGTGCCGAATGGCGCTTTGCCGGCTGCTCCATGTGCCTGGGCATGAACCCGGACCAGCTGGAGCCGGGGGAGCGCTGCGCCTCCACCTCGAACCGCAACTTCGAAGGACGCCAGGGCAAGGGCGGCCGCACCCACCTGGTGTCCCCGGTGGTGGCCGCAGCCACAGCCGTCCGCGGCACGCTCAGCTCGCCGTCGGACCTTGGCCCGGCCCCTGAACCGGCGGCCAAGCCCGCCGGAACCGCCATCCGCACCGACGCAGCCTAGGAGCCAGCCATGGAAAAGTTCACCAAGCACACCGGCGTCGGCGTTCCGCTGCGCCAGAGCAACGTCGATACCGACCAGATCATCCCCGCGGTCTACCTCAAGCGGATCACCCGCACCGGGTTCGAGGATGCCCTGTTCTCCGCCTGGCGCAAGGATCCATCATTCATCCTGAACCAGGAGCCGTTCAACGCCGGCTCGGTCCTGGTGGCCGGCCCGGACTTCGGTACCGGGTCCTCGCGTGAACATGCGGTCTGGGCCCTGAAGGACTACGGCTTCAAGGCGGTCCTTTCCTCCCGGTTCGCCGACATCTTCCGCGGCAATTCCGGCAAGCAGGGACTGCTCGCCGCGCAGGTGGCCCAGGACGATATCGAACTGATCTGGAAAGAGCTGGAGAACGCTCCGGGCACCGAGGTCACCGTGGACCTCGAGTCCAAGACAGTGGTGTGCGGCAACATCGTGGCACCGTTCGACATCGACGACTACACCCGTTGGCGCCTGCTGGAGGGCCTGGACGATATCGGGCTGACCCTGCAGCACGAGGCGGACATCACGGCGTACGAGGCCACGCGTCCGGCCTTCAAGCCGAAAACCCTGCCGGCCAAGCTTTCCTGACCGCTCCACAGCTTCCGTCCGCAGTACCCGGGCCCCGCCACACCACGTCGGCGGGGCCCGCGTATTTCGGTTCGGTAACACGACCTCCTATGCTTGGGTGGAGCCTTTGCAAGGATTTGGGGGCGAGTAATCGTGAGGAAACCGGTATATGAGTAGTGTTCTGACAATCCGCGGCGGAGTCCCGCTTACAGGCCGCGTCAGCGTCCGGGGGGCAAAGAATCTGGTTCCCAAGGCCATGGTGGCCGCATTGCTGGGCAATGAACCGTCGGTGTTGCGGAACGTCCCGGAAATCAAGGACGTGGAGGTAGTCACCTCCCTGCTGCAGCTGCACGGCGTCACGGTGGTCAAGGACCCTGTCAACGGCGATCTCACCCTTGATCCCAAGGATGCGAAGACTGCGCCGAGCACGGCCATCGACGCCCACGCCGGCGATTCCAGGATTCCCATCCTGCTCTGCGGTCCCCTGATCCACGCGATCGGCGAAGCCTTCATCCCGGACCTGGGCGGCTGCAAGATTGGTGACCGCCCCATCGACTACCACCTGGACGTCCTGCGCCAGTTCGGTGCCGTGGTGGAGAAGCGTCCCGGCGGCATCCACATCTCCGCGCCCAAGGGACTCCACGGCGCCAAGATTTCCCTGCCGTATCCCTCCGTGGGTGCCACGGAGCAGGTGCTCCTGAGCGCCACCCGCGCCGAAGGCATCACCGAGTTGTCCGGTGCAGCAACCGAGCCGGAGATCATCGACCTCATCGCCGTGCTGCAGAAAATGGGCGCCATCATCAGCGTCCAGACGGACCGGACCATCCGCATCGAGGGTGTCCGCGACCTGGGCGGCTACAACCACCGGGCCCTGTCCGACCGGAACGAGTCCGCATCCTGGGCTTCTGCCGCCCTGGTCACCCGCGGCGACATCTTCGTTGAGGGGGCATCCCAGCGGGACATGATGACTTTCCTGAACACCTACCGCAAGGTGGGCGGGGGAATGGACATCGGCGAGGACGGCATCCGCTTCTACCACCCGGGCGGAAAGCTCAACCCGCTGGTCCTGGAAACGGACGTCCACCCGGGGTTCATGACCGACTGGCAGCAGCCGCTGGTGGTGGCCCTCACCCAGGCTGAGGGCGTATCCATCGTCCACGAGACGGTCTACGAGAACCGGTTCGGCTTCACCGACGCCCTGATCAGGATGGGCGCCAGCATCCAGGTGCACCGCGAATGCCTGGGCAGCGTTCCCTGCCGGTTCGGGCAGCGGAACTTCCTGCACTCGGCAGTGATTTCGGGACCCACCCAGCTCAAGGGAACAGACATCGACGTGCCGGACCTCCGTGGCGGCTTCAGCCACCTGATTGCCGCCCTGGCGGCCACGGGCACCTCACGGGTCACCGGCATCGACATCATCAACCGCGGCTACGAGCGCTTCACTGAAAAGCTCGCCGGACTCGGTGCCGATTTCGACATCACCACCAAGAAGTAGCGGGGGACCGTGAAGGAATCGGCCAAGAGCAGGGCCACGTTCATTCTCATTGCCGGCGTTGCGCGCCCGCTGCTGAACCTCATGATGGGGAAGAAGTGGGAGGGAACCGACAAGCTTCCCGCCGGCGGGTTCATTGCCGCCCCGAACCACTGCACCGAGATTGACCCGCTGGTGGTGGGCCACATGCTGTACAACAACAACAGGGCGCCGCACTTCCTGGCAAAGGCGGCCCTCTTCAAGGTGCCCGGCCTCGGCTGGCTGCTGCGCGCAACCAAACAGGTCCCCGTGGAGCGTTCGACGGCGGGAGCCAACCGCTCGCTGCAGGTCGCCCAGGAGATCGTCGCCGAGGGCGGGGCCATCATCATCTACCCCGAAGGCACCCTGACCCGGGATCCGGACCTGTGGCCCATGAAGGGCCATACCGGGGCGGCCAGGCTCGCGCTCGAGGGCGGAATCCCGGTAGTACCCATCGCGCACTGGGGAGCCCACGAGGTCTTTCCCCGCTACGGCAAAAGCTTCCACCTGTTCCCCCGCAAGCAGTCCCGCGTGGTGGTGGGGGACCCCGTGGACCTCAGCGCGTTCGCCGGCAAGCCCCTGGACAAGGCCACGCTCACGGCGGCCACTGACGCAATCATGGACGCCATCACCGGCCTCCTGGCTGACCTGCGCGGTGAACAGCCCCCGGCCGAGCGCTGGGACCCGGCGCGGCAGCAGCAGGCCAAGCACGGGCGGTTCGTTGAACGCGGACAGCAGCAGTCCGGCGACGGGGCGGATGCCCAGTGACGCTTGACGCGGACATGACCGGTTCGGCGCGGTCCGTGGCCGTGCTCGGCGCCGGATCCTGGGGGACTACCTTCGCGAAGATCCTGGCCGATGCCGCCATCGCCGCGGACTCCCCGCGCGCCATCAGGGTCTGGGGCCGGCGGCCCGAAGTGGTGGAACAGATCAACGCCAGCCATCGCAATGAACAGTATTTGAAGGACATCGCCCTTCCCCCCAGCATCACAGCGTCCACCGACGTCCGTGAGGTGCTCCACGGGGCCGACCTCGTGGTCCTTGCGGTCCCGGCCCAGTCGCTGCGGCCGCAACTGCGGGAATGGAAGGGCCTGATCTCGCCGGGGGCCATCGTGGTCTCCCTCATGAAGGGCCTTGAGCTCGGGACCGACTCGCGCATGAGCCAGGTCATCCAGGAGGAGCTGGACCTTCCCGCGGACCGGATCGCCGTCGTCTCCGGCCCCAACCTGGCCATGGAAATTGCCCGCGAGGAACCCACCGCCTCCGTGGTGGCCTGCGCGGAACCGGCAGTCGCCGGCTGGCTGGCCAGAAGCTGCACCGCGCCGTACTTCCGGCCCTACACCACCTCGGACGTGGTGGGCGTCGAAATCGGCGGGATCGTCAAGAACGTCATCGCACTGGCAGTGGGCATCTGCGAGGGCAAGCAGATGGGGGACAACACCAAGGCCTCGGTCATCACCCGGGGACTTGCGGAAACTTCACGGCTGGCCCTGGCCCTGGGCGGTGAAGCGAAAACCATGGCGGGCCTCGCCGGCCTGGGTGACCTGGTGGCCACCTGTTCGTCGCCGCTGTCCCGGAACCATACCGCCGGACGGCTTCTTGGCCAGGGCCTCACCCTCGAGGAAGTGGGCCAGAAGATGACCCAAACAGCCGAGGGCATCAAGTCGGGCCAGGCCGTGCACGAACTGGCCGGCAAGCTGGGCGTGGACATGCCCATCACGGCCGCCGTCGTGGCAGTGCTTGCCGGCAAGCTGTCCGTTAACCAACTGGGGACTGTCCTGCTGTCCCGGGAACTGAAACCTGAAGGCGATTACTGACCATGTCCCATGACAACCTGACCGCAGGTAAACCGGCCAAACCCCGGGTCGCGGTACTTTTCGGCGGCCGCTCGAGCGAGCATGCCGTCAGCTGCGTCACCGCTGCCGGCGTCCTCGGTGCCATTAATAAGGACAAGTACGAGGTGATTCCGATCGGAATCGCCAAGTCCGGGCAGTGGGTACTGGCCTCCGCCGACACCGCCCAATGGTCCCTTTCCTCATCATCGCTGCCCGAGGTTGTGCCGTCGGCGGAGACCGTAACGCTCGCGGAGATCGGCGGCGAGCACCAGTTGATCGTGGCGGCACCCAACGAAGTCCCCAAGGAGCTGGGAACCGTCGACGTGGTGTTCCCGCTGCTGCACGGCCCGTTCGGCGAGGACGGCACCATCCAGGGGCTGCTGGAGCTTTCAGACACCCGGTACGTGGGCGCTGGGGTCCTGGCTTCCGCCGTGGGCATGGACAAGCACTTCATGAAAGTGGTCTTCGAGGCAGCCGGACTGCAGGTGGGCCCGTACATCGCGGTCACGGACCGGCAGTGGCGCAAGGACCCCGAAGCCGTCCGCAAGCAGGTGGACCGCCTCGGTTTCCCTGTTTTCGTCAAGCCCGCCCGGGCCGGTTCCTCCATGGGGATCTCCAAGGTGGACTCCATGGAGCACCTGGACTCCGCCATCGAGGAGGCACGCCGGCACGATCTCAAGCTGGTCATTGAGGCAGGAATTGCGGGCCGCGAGATCGAGTGCGCCGTACTGGAAGGCAGGGGCACTGACGCTCCGCGGACCTCGATGCCCGGTGAGATTTCCGTGGCCGGCGGCGGCCACGAGTTCTATGACTTCGAGGCAAAGTACGTGGAGGACAATGCCGCAGCGCTGAGTTGTCCCGCCGACATGCCGGAGGAAGCCATCGCCCGGGTCCGTGAGCTTGCCGCGGCAGCGTTTGACGCGGTTGGCGCCGAAGGGCTGAGCCGGGTGGATTTCTTCTACACTCCTGAGGGCGAACTGGTGATCAACGAGATCAACACCATGCCGGGCTTCACGCCCAAGAGCATGTACCCGCAGATGTGGGCCGCGTCCGGGCTCAGCTATCCGGACCTGATCGACGAGCTCATCTACCTGGCATTGAACCGCAGGACCGGCCTGCGCTGACGGGCCGCGGAGGGCCCTGTCCGGGGCAACCCGGAAGGGCCTTCCTATTGGCTCTGCGGCAGGTCCTGCAACTCTTCCTGGCCCACGCAGTTCCGGGTCGCCGGGATCTTGCCGGCCGAGGTGGCAAGGTCAGCGAGGACCGTGGCCGAACTGATCTTGTCCGGATCCATGAGAATTTCGGTGGCTGGCTCACGGCCGTAGGTGGTCAGTGTCCACACCGGGTCACCCTCCTTGATCACCCAGTCAATGCCGTTCACGGTCACGCACCGGTCCGTCGTGGGCCCGGGCACGTTGACGCCGCAGCGCAGGATGACGAGGGACGGGTCGCCCCAGGCGGCCGTTGCCTGGCTGTTCGTCTTCCGCAACTGCGCCTCTCCAATCGCATCAGGCAGTGACACCATCATGGGGGCGCAGGCCGGATTGGCAGCATCCTTGGCAGCCGTGACGTCCACTGCGGGGGAACACCCGGCCAGGGAGAAAGCGGCAAGGGCTCCAACCAGTGCAATCCTGGCGGCACGGACGAAGAAGGAAGGCATGGGGTGGTGCATTTTTCCATCATCCCGGCTTGCGCGTGGCAAGACCAATCGCCCGGCTGTTTCCCCTTGTCAGCGCCGCCGGCGCCGAAGTGCAGCGTTGCTGACGCACCCTTATAAGCTGGCTTCATCATGAAAATCACCGCTGTTGCTGCGCCATCCCACCGGCTGGATCCAGAAGCAAAGACCTCCCGGCCCATCCGCGCGCACAGCATCAGGGCGGCGGGTGTTCTTGCCGCCGTCGCGGTCCTGGGCTTCCTCTCATGGTTCCGGCTTCCGGAAGTGACCCG
Source organism: Arthrobacter nitrophenolicus (assembly GCF_045833485.1). Taxonomy (NCBI): domain Bacteria; kingdom Bacillati; phylum Actinomycetota; class Actinomycetes; order Micrococcales; family Micrococcaceae; genus Arthrobacter; species Arthrobacter nitrophenolicus. The sequence continues at coordinate 4,181,778 of NZ_CP174504.1, read as the reverse complement.
TGGCACGCTCTGGGCGGAGGACGCGGCAGTCTTCCTGGCCGACACCATGTCCATCGGAGCATGGCAAAGCATCGCTGACCCCTACGCCGGCTACCTTCACACAATCCCGCGGCTTGTTTCCGGCATCGCGTATACGGTTGCCCCGATCGACGCCTATGCCACGCTTGTTTCCTTCCTGAGCTGCGTGGTGGTGGCCGCGGTTTCCGTGGGTACCTACTTTTTGTCCGCGCAGATTTTCCCCCACCGGAGCTACCGCCTGATGCTGGCACTGATCCCGGTCCTGGTTCCGGTGGGCCCCCTGGAGGTCCTGGGCAACGTTGCCAACCTCCACTGGTACCTGCTCTGGCTCTGCCCCTGGCTGCTCGTTTATGAGCCGCGGGGATGGACTGGGCGTGCCGGGCTCGTTGTTGCCACCCTGGCCGCCGCCACCACCGAGATCATCGTGGGCATCTTCCTGCCCCTGGCACTGTGGTCACTGGTGAAGAGGCGGAACTATGCAGCGCCGCTGGCCCTGGTTGCCGGCATCGGCCTCCAGCTGTTGGCCACGGTCGCGGATCCCCGCTACGCAGAAACGCCCCGCCTGGACTCCATGCAGCCTTTGTCGGTCATCTACGGATTCATCCTGCAGGCAGTCGGCTCGATCTGGGAGCCGGACGCCCGCACCATGGCGCTGAACATCGTGACTTTCGGCGGCTTTGCCGTGGTTGTCCCCTCCATCATTGTCCTCGGGTTGCTCGCCTACATCACCATTTACGGGCGCGCCCCTTTGAAGGTTGCTGCCTTGTATGCAGCGGGCGCTGCCGCGGCCTGCTGGGCGGCTGCGACAGTGCTTAATCCCTCACCCGAATTCGATTTCGCGAATTTCTCGAGGGACGACTGGCTGTCCGGCTTCACGTTCTTCCGCTATGCGGTCACGCCTTCCATGTTCCTGCTTGCCCTGGTTCCCATGGCCTGCGCTGTGGCTGAGGACAGAGGGATCATCGGACGCAACCGGGCCAGGTACCTGGCTCCGGTCCTGATGGCGGTCTTCCTGTCCACGAGCTATTTCGAGGCCACGCCTGCCAGGCAGACCGGGCCCGAATGGACGACCGGGGTCCGGGCGGCCGCCGCGCAGTGCGCGGCGGACCCGTCCCTGACCGAGGCAGTCATTGCCGTGACACCCGCCACGTGGCAGGTGGCTGTTCCCTGCCGGGTGCTCTCCGGCCGTTAATTGGACAGCGGTAGTTGGACAGCGGGCAGGCACCCAATGTCAGGGGCGCGCTGTAGCGTAGTGCCGTGCCTGAAAAGCCCTTGAGCAACAGTGAATCCATCCGACCCGGCGCGGGCAGCGCCGGCCCTGCGCCCCAGGACTCCTTGCCCCTGGGCTCCTTGACCCTGGAGTCCGGCAGCCGGGAGCGGCAGCCGGCCGTGGCCGGATTGTCCGAAGCCGAACTGCTGGCCAGGATCTTTCCCCGGCTTGCCATGGGCAGCGCGCATACCGAGGCCACGCTGCTCGGCCCCGGGGATGACGCCGCGGTGCTTGCCGTACCGGACGGGCGAACCGTCATCAGCATCGACACCCAGGTCGAGGACCAGGACTTCCGCCTTGCCTGGGCCAACGGCTACCGCACCACCGGCTACGACGTCGGCTGGAAGGCAGCTGCACAGAACCTCAGCGACATCAACGCCATGGGGGCCAGCGCAACATCCATGGTGGTAAGCCTCACGCTGCCGCCGGATACCCCGGTCAGCTGGGTTGAGGACCTGGCAGACGGACTCACCGCAGGAATCCGGGAACTGGGTGCCGGCCGCTGCTCGGTTGCCGGCGGCGACCTTGGCCGGGGGCGGGAAATCTCCGTTACCGTCGCCGTCCTTGGAACGCTCGACGGCGGCGCTGCCGTCCTGCGTTCCGGTGCGCAGCCAGGCGATGTGCTGGCGCTGGCGGGCACGGCGGGGCACGCCGCTGCGGGCCTCGCGCTGCTCGAATCAGATGTGCCTGTGGACCGCCTCAACCCGGAGCAACGTGTGTTCCTGGAACTGCAGTGCCGGCCGCGGCCGCCACTGTCAGCTGGTCCAGCCGCCAGGGCTGCCGGGGCCAGCGCCATGCTGGATATCTCGGACGGCCTGGTCCGCGATGGCCGCCGGCTGGCGGTTGCCAGCCGCGTGGCCGTGGACCTCGACCCGGAACAGCTGGCGCGCCTGGCGTCCGTCCTCCAGCCGGCCGCAGAGCTGCTCCGGGCCGATGCGCGGGAATGGGTCCTCAGCGGCGGGGAGGACCACGGACTGCTCGCCACATTCCCGCCCGGCATTCAGCTGCCTCCCGGATTCACTGCGATAGGCTCGGTACAAGCACTGGGAATCAACGAGGTTCCGGGCGTCAGGATTGCGGGCCGGTCCGCGGACACCGGGGGATGGGATCACTTTGCACACTAAGGTTGCCGCCAACGCGCAAGCGATGAAGAGATGGCTGGGCAAGGCCGAAACTGCCCTGGGCAACCACAGCGACCGTCTGAACGCCATCAATATCTTCCCCGTTGCAGACGGGGACACCGGCACCAACCTGTACCTGACCGTCCGGGCCGCAGCGCGCTCCCTCGCCGCGGGCACGGACCAGCCGGCACAGGTGGACGTTGGCGCAGTCCTGTCCACCGCAGGGCAGGCTGCCCTCGAAGAGGCAAGGGGCAATTCCGGGACGTTGTTCTCCGTTTTCCTTTGCGCCGCCGCAGAGCCGCTTGAAGGCCATACCCGGCTGACCTCCACCCTGCTTGCCGCGGCCCTGAACCGGGCCCAGATCCGTGCCTGGTCCGCATTGAGCGACCCCGTACCGGGCACCATGCTCTCCGTTATGGAAGCCGCAGCGCGCGCGGCAGCCGCAGTGGATGCCGGGCAGAACGGAGATGACAGCAACCATGCCCTGGGCCTGGCGCTGGATGCCGCCGTTGAGGGGGCGCTGGCAGCTGTCATCCAGACGGAGGACCAGCTCGATGCCCTGACCACCGCCCACGTTGTGGACGCCGGCGGCGTCGGCATGCTGCTGATCCTTGACTGCCTCCGCTCCGCGGTCATGGGGGTTGAGCTCCAGAGCGAACTTCTTGACGGACTCCACGGCTACGACGTCGCGGACCCGCACATCCATGCCGACATGCCGGACGACGACGGCGTGGAGGTCATGTGCACCATCAACCTGTCCCCGCTGAACGCCGCCACCCTCCGGCAGCGCCTGGACGAAATCGGCGAGTCCGTCATCATGAGCCAGGTGGGCAGCGGCGCTGACGCGGGCGGGAACTACCGGTGGCGGGTCCACGTCCACGTTCCGGATCCGGAGCCTGCCGTCGCCATCATCCGGTCCCTTGGCGAACCCTCCCAGATCAGCATCAGTGAACTCGCGCTGCCGCGGGAACCTGATGCCAGCGCAGTCAACACCGCCGGGCATGAACGCTGAGCTGGACCTGGCCCTGGAACGGCGCATCGGCAAACGTTCCGCCGCCGTCATCGAAAAACACCTGGGCATCACCACGGTCGAGGAGCTGCTGAACTACTTTCCCCGCCGCTACCTCACCCGCGGCGAACTGACGCCCATCAGCGACATTCCGCTCGATGAGGACGTCACCCTGATCGCCCGGGTGCTCTCCAGCAGTACCCGGACCATGCGCGCACGGAAGGGAACCATCACCGACGTCGTCATCTCGGACGACGACGGCCAGGCCGGGCTGCGGCTCGTGGGCGGCACCGATTACCGCGGGAAAGCCCCGGGTACGCTCAAGATCAGCTTCTTCAACGGTTACCGGGCCAAGGCTGAATTGCTGCCCGGCAGGCGGGCGCTGTTCTCCGGCAAGGTCACCAGCTTCAAAGGTTCGCTTGGCCTGACAAACCCCGATTACCACGTCCTGGACGAGGAGCCCTTCTCCGCGGGCGGGCAGGATGCCGGCAAGCTGGCCGCCATGCCCATTCCCGTCTATCCGGCAACGGCAAAGCTCCCGAGCTGGAAAATCCAGAAGGTGGTCGCCGCCCTGCTGGAGACGGCGGACCTCGCCTCGCTGCCGGACCCCGTTCCAGCGGCCGTTGCTGAACGCGAAGGCTTCCTGCCCCTCCACCAGGCGTACCGGCTGATCCATGCGCCAGAAACGGCGGCGGACTGGAAGCAGGCGCGCGAGCGGCTCCGGTACCAGGAAGCGCTGGTCCTGCAGTCGGCGCTCGCCCGGCGCAGGGCCCAGTTGGCTTCAGAGGAGGCCACCGCGCGGCGGCCACGACCGGACGGGGTGCGGGCCGCGTTCGACCGCAGCCTCCCCTTCACGCTGACCGACGGCCAGGCCGCTGTGGGCAAGACCCTTGCCGGGGAGCTGGCGCGCGATTTCCCGATGAACCGGTTGCTCCAGGGCGAGGTGGGCTCCGGCAAGACGGTGGTGGCGCTGCGTGCCATGCTGCAGGTAGTCGACGCCGGAGGGCAGGCGGCCCTGCTGGCCCCCACCGAAGTGCTGGCCGCACAGCACTATGATTCCATCCGCCGCACCCTCGGCCCGCTCTCCAGGGATGGGCTGCTGGGCGGCCTGGGCGCCGGGGACGACGCATCCGTCCAGGTCACCCTGCTCACGGGGTCCATGCCGACGGCGGCCCGCAGGCAGGCAATGCTGGACGCCGCGTCCGGAACGGCCGGCATCGTCATCGGCACCCACGCCTTGCTCAGTGACAACGTGTCCTTCTACGACCTCGGCCTGATCGTGGTGGACGAGCAGCATCGGTTCGGTGTGGAGCAGCGTGATGCCCTCCGCGCCAAAGCCCGGAAACCGCCCCACCTGCTGGTCATGACAGCTACTCCGATTCCCCGCACGGTGGCCATGACCGTCTTCGGCGACCTTGAAACATCCACTCTTGACGAACTGCCCAAGGGCCGTGCGCCCATCACCACGCACCTGGTGGGCCTCGCGGAAAACCCTGCGTGGGCCGGCCGGATCTGGGCCCGCGCGCGCGAGGAGATCGACGCCGGCCACCAGGTGTACGTCGTCTGTCCCAAGATCGGCACCGACGACGACGGCGACTTCAGCCCCGGCGAAGCGGAGCCGCCCGGCCTTGATGCCGAGGAAAGCCAGCGGGAACTGGCGTCGGTGACAGCCGTCGTCGAACATCTGCAGGGTGAACCTTCCCTGTCAGGCGTGCCGCTGGCTCCGCTGCACGGACGCCAGGACCCCGAGCTGAAGTCGGCCACGATGGCCGGGTTCGTGGACAACACCGTCAAACTGCTGGTCTCGACCACCGTGATCGAGGTGGGCGTGGACGTCCACAACGCAACACTGATGGTCATCCTAGACGCCGACCGGTTCGGCATCTCCCAGCTGCACCAGCTCCGCGGCCGCGTGGGACGTGGAGGACTGCCCGGCACCTGCCTGCTGGTCACGGCACTCGAACCGGGCCATCCCAGCCGGCGGAGGCTGGAAGCAGTGGCCGCGACCACCGACGGCTTCGTCCTGTCGCAGGAGGACCTGAAGCTCCGCCGCGAGGGCGACATCCTGGGAGCCTCCCAGTCCGGCGGGCGCTCCACCTTGAAGCTGCTGCGGGTCCTGGAGCACGAGGATGTCATTGCCCGGGCCAGGGAGGACGCGCAGGACATTGTGGCCGCGGACCCGTTCCTGTCCCGCCACGAGGAACTGGCGGACGCCATCGAGAAGTACCTTAACCCGGAAAAGGAGGCGTTCCTTGAACGCGGATAACAGGGGAGCTGCCGGATACGCCGGCGCTGCCAGGAGGCCAGAATGAGCCGGATCATAGCCGGTGCCGCCGGCGGCACCCCGCTGTCAGCGGTTCCGGGCTCCTTGACCCGCCCCACCACCGACCGCGTCAAGGAGGCACTGTTTTCCCGCCTTGACGCTTTCGACGTCATCTCCGGCGCCCGGGTGCTGGATCTTTATGCCGGCTCCGGCTCGCTGGGAATCGAAAGTGGCAGCCGCGGCGCACAGTCCGTGGAGCTGGTGGAATCCGATGCCAAGGCCAGCGCTGTCTGCCAGCGGAACGCGGACCTCCTCAACGGGGTCCTGGGGCGCAAGGCGGTAACGGTGCACCGGTCCAGGGTTGAGCCGTTCCTGGAGCGTGCCGCACCGGCCACAACCTGGGACCTGGTCTTCCTGGACCCGCCATATCCCCTTGAGGAGCTGGCAGTGTCCGCTGTGCTGGCGAAACTGGCCCCGCATCTCGCTCCGTCGGCGGTCGTCGTGGTGGAACGCTCATCCCGTTCGCCGGAGCCGGAATGGCCCGGAAGCCTGGCACGGTTCGCGGAAAAGAAATACGGCGAAACCAGGCTGTGGTTTGCCGAGCCGAATGTGCCGGACGCAATTGCCGGCGATGATATCCCGGAGGCGGCAGAGGCGGAGGGGCAAAGCCAATAGGCGTCAGCCCGCCAGGGGATCGAGATCCACTCCGGCGAGCACCCTGGCGGGGTGCGGGCCGCGGGCCGTGAGTTCCACGGACCACTCCCTTGGCCATGGCACCTGTGTGCCCGCCAGTATGATGTTGCCGGGGTACCGGCCCTCGAACATGCCCGCTTCTGCGATGGCGGCCACATCGGCCATCGCCTGCCGCATCGCGGTCACCTGGCTGCGCACCAGCGTCAGGCCCGGCTCGTCGCCCACGTTGACCACCAGCACGCCCTCCGGGCCCAGCTTCTCCCGCGCTTCCCGGTAGAAGCCGGCGCAGGCAAGATGGGCTGGTGCTTCAGGCCCCGAAAAAATATCGAGGATGATGACGTCGAAGCTGAGCTCCGGGTCCAGTTCATCCAGTGCATCCCTGGCATCCCCGGTAATGGTGTGGAGATCCGTTCCCTCCGGGAGAGGAAGCTGGCGCAGGACAAAATCGAGCAGTTCACGCTCCAGTTCCACTGCATACTGCAGTGACCCCGGCCGGGTGGCCTGGATGTAACGGGCCAGCGTCAGTGCTCCGGCGCCCAGGTGCAGCGCCCGGATCGGTTCTCCCGGCGGGGCTGCAAGGTCTACCAGGTGCCCGATCCTGCGGAGGTACTCGTAGAAAATCTCTTCCGGGTGGCCCAGGTTGACGTGGGACTGTTCGGCGCCGCCGATACTCAACACATAGCTGCCCTCCGTGAAGCTGTCAGGATCAATAGCTGCGTGCTGGCCCGTGCTGCGCAGGAACCTGGTGGCATGGCCCGCATTCCCGGCGGACATCAGAGCTTTTCGCTGAGGGTGGCCAGCCTTCCGGCTGCTTCCTCAAGGACGGCGGCCTTCTTGCAGAACGCAAACCGGAGCAGGCTGCGCGTCCGTTCCGCTCCTTCCGGGTGGCAGAACACCGGGACCGGTATTGCCGCCACGCCCACCAGGGCAGGCAGGCGCCTGGCAAGGTCCACCGAGTCCGTGATGCCCAGGGGGGCCGTGTCCACGTTGACGAAATAGGTGCCCTGCGGGGAGAAGACATCAAAGCCGGCGGCGCGCAGGCCGGCACTGAGGATGTCCCGCTTGCGCTCCAGGTCAGCGGCGATGCCCTTGAAGAAGTCATCCGGCAGGGCCAGTCCGGCTGCAATCGCCGCCTGGAAGGGCGTCCCGGAGCTGTACGTGAGGAACTGCTTCACGGTCCGCGCCGCCGCCACCAGTTCCGCCGGGCCGGAGAGCCAGCCCACTTTCCAGCCGGTGAGCGAAAAGGTCTTTCCGGCCGAGGAGATGGTGATGGTCCGCTCTGCTGCCCCGGGAAGGCCGGCCACCGGGGTGTGGCTGACGCCGAACGTCAGGTGCTCATAAACCTCGTCCGTGATGATGATGCTGTCGTACTTCCGGGCCAGCTCCACGATCCGTTGCAGGACGCTGCGCGGGAAGACGGCCCCGGTGGGATTGTGGGGATTGTTGAGCAGCACAACCCGGGTCCGTTGGCTGAAGGCAGCTTCGAGGGCGGCCATGTCCGGGAGGAAGTCCGGCGCCGCAAGCGGTGCCGTCACATGGGTGGCACCAGCGAGGCCGATCACCGCCCCATAGGAATCGTAAAAGGGCTCGAAGGTGAGCACTTCGTCGCCGGGGCGGGCGAAGGCAAGGAGGGACGCGGCGATGCCTTCGGTGGCTCCGGTGGTGATGACCACCTCTGTTTCGGGGTCCGGGGCCAGGCCATAGAAGCGCTCCTGGTGCGCCGCCACCGCCTCCCGCAGCAGCGGGAGGCCCTTGCCCGGGGCGTACTGGTTCGCCCCTGAGCTGATGGCGGCGCGGGCCGCCTCACGGATTTCCAGCGGACCGTCCTCATCCGGGAAGCCCTGGCCCAGGTTGATCGCTCCGGTACGGACGGCCAGCCCGGTCATTTCCTCGAAGATCGTCACGCCCAGTCCGCCGTCGGGCGCCAGGAGATTGGCGCCGAGCGCCGTGCGCTGCCAGGGGGCAGGAGCTGGGGAAGGTTCCGGTCGAGGATGCATCAAGTCATGTTATCCCGGGCTTTTAATGGGGTAGGTTCGGAGCATGAGACGAGCTGTCTGCCCAGGATCCTTCGACCCCATCCACAACGGCCATCTTGAGGTTATTGCGCGGGCGGCCGGCCTTTTTGATGAAGTCATTGTGGCCATCTCCACGAATTACGCCAAGAAGTACAGGTTCACCCTGGACGAGAGGCTGGAGATGGCCCGGGAAACCCTGGCCTCGCTCAAGGGAATCGTTGTTGAGCCCGTGGGGGAGGGCCTGCTTGCGGAGTACTGCCGCCAGCGCGGTGTGTCCGCGATCGTGAAGGGGCTCAGGTCCTCTTCGGATTTCGACTACGAACTGCCCATGGCAACCATGAACCGCCAGCTCAGCGGCGTGGAGACCGTGTTCCTGCCCGCAGAGGCCCACTATGTCCACCTGTCGTCCACCCTCATCAAGGAAGTGGCCGGCCTGGGCGGCAGCGTGTCCGACTATGTGCCCAGGTCTGTGCAGCGGCGGATGCTTGCTGGCGAGCCTGCGCAGGATCAGCAGCCCAGGCGGTAGGCTTGTCCGGTACTTCGAGCCCGCCGGCACCCCGGTTTGAGTCCCCGGGATTCTTCAGGCTAAAATAGTACGTCGGTCATATGTTCAACAGGAGTTCTCATTAAAAGAGATGCTGGTTCGCCCTTGGTGTTCGATGTCAAGGATCTCGGTCGAAGCCCGGGAAGCATGCGGACGCTGAAGGAACATGTACCCGCACCAAGTGATCTTGGTGTGCCGCTCATTGGTGTTCAGGAAGGCTCGGATGTCGAGCTGGATCTGAGGCTTGAGGCCGTACACGAAGGAATTCTGGTATCAGGAACCGCCCTCACCGAAGTAACCGGTGAATGCGGCCGATGCCTGGATCCCCTTGCGTATGACCTGGAGGTCAATGTGCAAGAACTTTTCTTCTACGAAGGCGCTGAGCTTTCGGACGGAGAAGATGATGAAGAGCAACGTCGAGTCGAGCACGATCTAATCGATCTTGAACCGGTGTTGCGGGACGCGGTTGTTACCATGCTGCCGTTCCAGCCGGTGTGCCGGGAAGACTGCCAGGGCCTTTGCTCCGAATGCGGAGCTCGCCTGGAAGACGAGCCGGGGCACCACCACGAGGTCATTGATCCTCGCTGGGCTGCCCTAGCTGATATGGCTAAGCCTGACCGGCAAAATTGATTTGTACGTGTTTGTCTAGAGAGAAATGAGTTAGCCGTGGCTGTTCCCAAGCGGAAAATGTCTCGCTCGAATACCCGCGCCCGCCGCTCGCAGTGGAAGGCGACCGCCCCCCACCTGGTGAAGACCGTTGAGAACGGCCAGGTTACATACAGCCTGCCGCACCAGGCGAAGGTCGTTACCGACTCTGCTGGCACTGCGCTGTTCCTTGAGTACAAGGGCCGCAAGGTCGCTGACGTCTAATCGGCCACTCAGGCTGACCAGATGTCTTCAACTGAAGAGCTTCTGAAGCGTCTCGGTGTCACTATTGACGCCGGGACGCTTCGTCTTGCGCTGACACACCGTTCCTACGCCTACGAGAACGGCGGCATTCCCACCAACGAACGGCTCGAATTCCTGGGTGACTCCATCCTGGGGTTCTCGGTGACGGATGCCCTCTACCGGGACAATCCGGACCTTCCCGAAGGGGACCTGGCAAAGCGGCGGTCCGCAGTGGTCAGTACCCGTGCCCTGGCCAACATCGGGCGCAGCCTCGGCATCGGCGAGTACATCTACCTTGGACAGGGCGAAAAGCTCACCGAAGGCAAGAACAAGGCGTCGATCCTGGCCGACACCATGGAGGCGCTGATCGGTGCCACCTACGTGTCCAATGACATCGAGACCGCCCGCCAGCTGGTCATGCGGCTGATTGGTCCGCTGCTGAAGGACGCTGCCGTGCTGGGCGCCGGTACCGACTGGAAGACCAGCATCCAGGAGCTTGCGGCCAGCCGGCAGCTGGGCACCATCCACTACGCGGTGGACGGCGCCGGCCCGGACCATGCCCGGACGTTCACGGCGGTCCTGAACATTGGCGGGACGGCCTACGGCAAGGGCTCCGGCCACTCCAAGAAGGAAGCGGAGCAGGAAGCCGCCGCCGACGCCTGGCGTGTCCTGTCCGGAGCCAAATCCACCGACGCATCCGGCACGTCGGCTGGTTCCGTAGCAGCGAAGTAGCGCATGCCCGAACTGCCCGAGGTGGAAGTGGTGCGCCGCGGCCTGGTGAGCTGGGTCCGTGGCCGCACCATCGAAGCCGTCGACGTCCTGGACCCGCGTTCCATCCGGCGCCATGCCCTGGGAACCGAAGATTTCATCGGCAATCTTGAGGGTGCGGTGGTGGCGGACGTCGTGCGCCGGGGCAAGTTCCTGTGGATGCCGCTGCTGGACCGCGCCGGCCTGCAAGGCCGGCAAATGAACGGAAGCGGCGACGTCCCGGCGGTGGCGCTGATGGCGCATCTTGGAATGAGCGGCCAGCTCCTGATGCAGGACCGGGACGTTCCCGACGAAAAGCACCTCAAGGTGCGGTTCCGGCTCAGCCGCAGTGACGGCATGCCGGAACAGCTGCGGTTCGTGGACCAGCGGATCTTCGGCGGACTGTTCGTCACGGCGATGGTCCCCACGGACGACGGCGGTCCGGGCGGCCTTGCCGAGTCCCCCCTCGCACTGATTGCGGAAGAGGCTGCGCACATCGCCCGGGACCCGCTGGACCCGGCCTTCTCCTTCGACCTCTTCTTCCGCCGCCTCCGCAAGCGCAAAACCGGACTCAAGCGCGCATTGCTGGACCAGGGACTGGTCTCAGGAATCGGTAACATCTACGCCGACGAAGCCCTGTGGGCTGCCAAACTGCACTATGCCCGGCCCACCGACACCCTGCGCAGGGCCGAGGCCGAAAGAGTCCTGGAAAGCGCCCGCCAGGTCATGCTTGACGCCCTTGCCGCGGGTGGAACCAGCTTCGATTCCCTCTACGTCAACGTGAACGGTGCCTCCGGCTACTTCGACCGGTCACTGAATGCCTACGGCCGCGAAGGTGAGCCCTGCAAGCGGTGCGCCGCAGCAGGAATCCACGCCACCATCCGCCGGGAGCAGTTCATGAACCGCTCATCCCACACCTGCCCGGTCTGCCAGCCGCGGCCGCGCAACGGACGCTGGTAACCGCCTGCAACCGGGACCACTTGCGGGGGACAACCGCGGGAATCCGGGACTTTGGCCGCGAACCCAGTAAATTTGGGAGTTCCAAGCAGCAGCTGCAGCCACCGAGGAGATCCGAAACGCCTTGCACCTCAAAAGCCTCACCGTCCGGGGGTTCAAGTCCTTTGCGTCGGCAACCACCTTCGACTTCGAGCCGGGGGTCACCGCGGTAGTCGGCCCCAACGGTTCCGGCAAGTCCAACGTGGTGGACGCGCTGGCCTGGGTCATGGGGGAGCAGGGCGCCAAGACCCTTCGCGGGGGCAAGATGGAGGACGTCATCTTCGCGGGCACCTCGGGCCGGCCTCCGCTGGGCCGGGCGCACGTGTCCCTCACCATCGACAATTCCGACGGCGCCCTGCCCATCGAATACAGCGAAGTCACCATCTCCCGCACCCTCTTCAGGACCGGCGGGTCTGAGTACGCCATCAACGGGGCATCGTGCCGCCTGCTGGACATCCAGGAGCTGCTGTCCGATTCAGGACTTGGCCGGGAAATGCATGTGATCGTGGGCCAGGGGCAGCTGGACCGGGTCCTGCACGCCACACCGGAGGACCGGCGCGGTTTCATCGAGGAGGCCGCCGGCATCCTCAAGCACCGGCGCCGCAAGGAACGGACCGTCCGCAAGCTCGAGGCGATGCAGGCGAACCTCCAGCGCCTCACCGACCTCACCGGCGAACTCCGGCGCCAGCTCACGCCGCTCGGCAAGCAGGCCGAGGTTGCCCGGCGTGCGCAGCGGGTCCAGTTCGATGTCCGCGACGCACGCGCCCGCCTTCTGGCCGACGACCTGGTCCAGTTGCAGCTCGCCCTGGAACAGGACGTCGCGGACGAAGCCGCCCTCAAGGCACGGCGCGGCGTCGTTGAACATGAGTTGGAAACCGGCCGGCGGCAGCAGGCAGCACTGGAGCAGATGGCGGCAGAGGCCACGCCCAGGCTCAACGCAGCCCGGGACACCTGGTACCAGTTGTCCGCCGCCCGGGAGCGGCTCCGGTCCCTCGGATCGCTTGCCCGCGAACGCAGCCGCCTGCTCGGCTCGGCTGACGCCGCGCCCGCCTCCGGCCGGGACCCGGAACAGCTGGAACGGCAGGCTGCCCGGGTGCGCGAGGAACTGGCCGAACTCGAGCGGACGATTCTGGACCGGCGGAGTGCACTGGAAGCGGCCACGTCGGCAAAAGCCGGGGCCGAGCAGGCCGCGACCGCCGAAGACCAGCGGCTCACGGTCCAGCTTCGCGCCGCTGCTGACCGGCGGGAGGGCCTGGCAAGGCTGGCCGGGCAGGTGGCGGCAGCCAGGTCGCGGGTGGAATCCGCACAGGCTGAACTCGGCAGGTTGCGGGAATCGCTTGCGGCCGGGGTGGAACGCCGTGCCCGCGCCCAGGAAGAGTTCACGGCGCTGGAAAACCAGGTGGCGGGAGTTGAAGAGGGCGAGGAATCGCTCGACGCCGACTATGAGGACGCCAGTGCTGCGCTGGAGGCAGTCCTTGACGACATTGCGCGCCTCAAGTCCGAAGTCAACGAGGGCATCCGCAAGCGTGATGCCCTGGCGGCGCGCAGGGACGCACTCAAGCTCGGCCTGGACCGCAAGGACGGTGCACGGCACGTCCTGCAGTCCGGCGTCGCAGGCATCGAAGGCAGCGTCGCAGGGGAACTGGCGGTGGAACCTGGATACGAGACCGCCATCGCCGCGGCGCTGGGGGAGGCCTCCGATGCTGTGCTGGTGCGGGACGCCGAAACGGCGGCCACTGTCCTGCAGCTGCTCAAGGACGACGACGCCGGCCGCGCCACGCTGCTGCTCCGGTCCGCCGCCGAAGCCGGGCAGGGCAGGAACGCGGACAGCCTGCCGGCCGGAGCCCAGTGGGCCGGCGACCTGATTGGCGGCAGCGGCCCCGGCCCGGACGTGGCCAGGCACCTGCTGTTCGGGACCGCCATCGTCGAAGATATTGCAGCGGCAATTGCACTGGCATCCAGCCGGCCCAGGATCAGCGCCGTGACCCGTGCCGGTGACATCCTCACCGCCGTCTCTGCCACGGGAGGCTCCGCCAAGGCGCCGTCGCTGCTGGAGGTCCAGGCCGCCGTCGACGACGCCGCACAGCAGCTTGCAGTCGTCACTGCGGCCATCGAGCAGAACAGGTTCGCCCTGGCCGGCGCCGAAGCACGCCGCGCCGAAGCGCAGGAACGGGCGGACGCCGCCCTCGACCGGCTGCACGAGTCGGATGCCCGCCTTGCCGCCGTCGCGGAACGGCTGGGCCACCTCAACTCCGTCCTCCGCAGCGCCGCCGGCGAGAGCGACCGGCTTGCCGCCTCCCTCGCCAAAGCCGAAGCCAACGTGGCGTCGGAACAGGAAGCACTCGCGGCCGTCGCCGCCCGCCTTGCCGCGGCGCAGGAGGCACCGGTGGAGCAGGAACCGTCCACTGGGCACCGGGACGCGCTCGCCAGGGCGGCGTCCTCCGCCCGGGCCGCCGAGGTGGAGGCGAGGCTGGCGCTGCGCAGCGCCGAAGAGCAGCTGGCCGCCACCCGCAACCGCGTTGCTTCCCTGGAACGTGCGGCCGCCACAGAGCGCCGTGCCCGGGAGGAAGCAGCCGAACGGGCCAGGCGCCGGCGCATCCAGGCCCGGCGTGCCGCGGCAGTCGTGGCCGCGGTCGAGGCCGCGCTCCGCCACGTGGATGTTTCCGTCGCGATCGCCGCAACTGAACGGGACCGCGCCGAAGAGAACCGTGAGCTGCGCGAGCAGGGCCTGAAAGACGTCAGGAGTACCAATGATGCGCTGGCCCGGGAACTCGCCGAGCTGACAGACAACGTGCATCGCGACGAGCTGGCCCGCGCGAGGCAGCGTGCGCAGATCGAGGCGTTGGAAACCCGGTCGGTGGACGAACTCGGCATCACTCCGGACGCCCTGGTCAGCGACTACGGGCCGCACGTGCCGGTGCCGGTCCCGGCAGAGGAAAGTGGGGACAAATGGGCCGCCCTGCGGGCCCCCGTGGACGCCGGCGGGGAAGAAATCCTGGAAGGAAAACCCTTCAACCGGTCAGAGCAGGAAAAGCGGCTCCGGAAAGCCGAACGCGACCTCGCCAGCCTGGGCAGGGTAAACCCGCTGGCACTCGAGGAATTCGCGGCACTGGAGGAACGCCACCAGTTCCTCAGCACCCAGCTTGAGGACCTTAAGGCTAGCCGCAAGGACCTGCTGGACATCATCAAGGAAGTGGACCTTCGCGTCCAGCGCGTCTTCACCGAGGCGTTCGAGGACACCCAGGCGCAGTTCGTCAGGGTCTTCGAACGGCTCTTTCCCGGCGGCGAGGGACGGCTGGTCCTCACCGACCCTTCCGACATGCTTACCACCGGCATCGACGTCGAGGCGCGCCCGGCAGGCAAGAAGATCAAGCGGCTCTCACTGCTCTCCGGCGGCGAACGGTCCCTGACCGCCGTTGCCCTGCTGGTGGCGATCTTCAAGGCCCGTCCCTCACCCTTCTACGTGATGGACGAGGTGGAGGCCGCCCTTGACGACACCAACCTGGGCAGGCTCATCACCATCTTCGAGGAACTGCGGGAGTCAAGCCAGCTCATTGTCATCACCCACCAGAAACGCACCATGGAAGTCGCTGACGCCCTGTACGGCGTCACGATGCGGGGCGACGGCGTCTCCACGGTGATCAGCCAGCGCCTGGGGGCCGACGCGTAGCGCCGCGGTCCGGGCCCCGTTGCGGCGGGGCGGGCGCCGCGGAGCCGCCAAAGGCGCCTGCTTCGTTGTGAGAAGCTAGGGGAGTGAATGACATCCTTCCCATTATTCTGTCCATTGTTGCTGCCCTGGCGGTTATCGGCGGGCTGATTCCTGTCCTGCTGAAGACTCGGAAGAACATCACCCAGTACCCGGGCACGCGTGATGCAAACGACCCCGAAGTGCAGTCCGGCGGCAGCACGCTCGTCGATGAACGCCCGGTCCCGGCGGCGGACCGGAAGGCGCCGGCCGGCGTCGACGTCGCGGACCTGGACACCACCACGGTCCCGGACGATGCGGCCGGGCTGGAAGTCATCCCGGTGGAAACCCCGCTGCCCGTCGCAGGGCGCCTGGTCCGCCTGCGGGAGCGGCTTGTCCGCTCCAACAACATCATGGGCAAGGGCCTGCTGGCCCTGCTCTCCAGCGACAAGATCGACGAGAACGTCTGGGACGAAGTCGAGGAAACGCTGCTGCTGGCAGACCTTGGGACCGAACCCACCATGCAGCTGGTGGACGCCCTGCGCGAGCGGGTCAAGGTGCTGGGCACCCGGACACCCGAGCAGGTCAAGGCACTGCTGCGGGAAGAACTCATCAAGCTTGTGGACCCGACGATGGACCGCAGCCTCAACGTCCAACGGCACGCCGACAAGCCGGCCGTCATGATGGTGGTGGGTGTCAACGGCGTGGGCAAGACCACCACGGTGGGCAAGCTCGCCCGAGTGCTGGTCGCCGAGGATAAGGACGTCCTGCTGGGAGCCGCGGACACCTTCCGCGCCGCTGCCGCCGAACAGCTGGCAACCTGGGGCCAGCGGGTGGGGGTTCCCACGGTGAAGTCGGACATCGACGGCGCCGATCCGGCCTCCGTTGCCTATGAGGCCGTCAAGGCGGGCATCAACCAGGAAGTCGATGTGGTCATGATCGACACCGCGGGCCGCCTTCAGAACAAGGTGGGCCTCATGGACGAGCTCGGCAAGGTCAAACGCGTCATCGAAAAGCTCGCCGAGGTGGACGAGGTCCTGCTGGTCCTGGATGCAACCACCGGCCAGAACGGCCTGAACCAGGCCCGGGTCTTCTCGGAAGTGGTCAATATCACCGGCATCGTCCTGACCAAGCTGGACGGAACGGCCAAGGGCGGCATCGTCGTCGCCATCCAGAAGAGCCTGGGCGTCCCCGTGAAGCTCATCGGGCTGGGTGAAGGGGCGGACGACCTCGCCCCGTTCGAAGCCGAAGGCTTTGTTGACGCGCTGCTGAACTAGATGCAATTCAACTAGCGGTGTCCGGAGCCGGTACCCGGGCCTTGACCAGGCCGGGTGCCGGCTCCCGGCTTTTAAGGCTTCGCCTGGCGCAGGGTTTCGCGCGTGGCCAGCCACGTGCAGGCCGCCACCAGCATGATGCCGCCGGTTACGCCGAAAGCCCAGCCGAAGCCGAGCCGGTCAGCCAGGACGCCGGCCAGGACCGGCCCCGCGATCGCGCCGACGTCGGACACCATCTGGTAGACCGCAAGTACCTTGCCGCCGGACCGTCCGTTGCCGATCACGTCCGCAACGGCAGCCTGCTGCGCGGGGCCGAACAGCCCCGACCCGATTCCGGCCAGCGCCGAGGCGGCCAGGAACCACCACAGGTCCTGGGTGAAGCCGATGCCCGCAGTAGCCAGCCCCGCCACCAGCAGGCCCCAGATCATCATCGGCTTCCGTCCCAGCGTGTCGGCCAGCCGCCCCGAGACGGTCAGGGCCAGCGCATTTCCACCGGCGAAGACTGCCAGGGCAATGCCCGCAGCTTCCGGTCCGGAACCAAAGGCAGCAGCCGCAAAGAGTGGAACCGTGGCCATCCGGACTCCAAACGTCGCCCATCCGTTGGCGAAGCTGGAGAACAGCGCCGACCGGTAGGCCCCGGTTGCCAGGGCTTCGCCGAACGGCATGTCGGGGGCCTTCGTCCGCCCCTCAGTTGACCCGCGGCGCTGGTGGCTCAGCTGGGTTTGGACCACGACGGCGGCCACCACCAGGGCGGCGGCATAGGCCAGGAACGGAATGCGGAGGCCGAACCCGGCCAGCAGGCCGCCCACGATGGGTCCACACACATTGCCGACCAGGAACGCGGACGCGTAGGCCCCGGATACCCGGCCCCGGCTCTCCGGCGGGGCCAAGCGCACCACCAGCGCCATGGAGGCGACGGTGAACATCACCGACCCGGCACCGCCCAGCCCGCGGAAGAGCAGCAACTGCCAATAGTTCCCGGCGAAGGCGCAGGCTGCCGTGGAGGCCGCCACGATCAGCAGCCCCGCGACATAGACCGGCCGCTCACCCAGCCGGCCGATCAGCGTGCCGCCCGCCGGCGCAAAGATCAGCCGCATGAAGGCGAAGATGGCAACGATCACCGCAGCCTCGGTGTTTCCTACCCCGAAGGTTGTGGCGAATTGCGGCAATACGGGCGCAACAAGCCCGAATCCGAGGGCAATCAGGAACGCCGCAACCAGCATCACCTTGATATCGCGCGGGAGCTTGTCCCGCCGTGGCCGAAGGCGGGCCAAAATCCTTGATGTGGCGCCGCTCACGCGGGGTGCTGCAGTCATGAAGCGAAGTTCCTTGCACAGTGGGTTGCGGGGGTGCGGCTGGGGTAGTGAAACACAACCGTAACAACCCGGATATGCACCATTTACTTCCTAGAGGTTCTTGTAACAGACCGGCAATCTAAATCCTCTCCGGGCGAAACACGCCGCCGACACACTTTTTACAGGACGCAAAAGGCGTTGGCAGGCGGAAGACTCCGCAACATTCGGATGAGAGAGGACGTGCACCATGGAACTTACCGCAGGTCACGTATGGCTCATGGTGGCGGCAGCGCTCGTGCTGCTCATGACACCAGGTCTGGCATTTTTCTACGGCGGCATGACCCGTGCCAAGGCAGCACTGAACATGATGATGATGAGCTTCATCTCCATCGGCATCGTGAGTGTTGTGTGGGTACTGTGGGGCTACTCCATGACGGGCGGTGACGGCTTCCTGCAGATCGTCGGGAACCCGTTCGCGAGCTTCGGCCTCGAGGGAGTCAACACGGCGGATTCGCCGGACGGCCTCATCCTGGTGGGCTACGGGGCAACCTTCGCCATTATCACCGTGGCCCTGATCAGCGGCGCAATCGCCGACCGCGCCAAGTTCGGCGCATGGAGCGTCTTCGTGCCCGTCTGGGTCACCCTGGTGTACTGCCCCCTTGCCTACATGGTGTGGGGCGGCGGCCTCTTCGGTGAGGAAGGCGCCATCGGCCAGGCGCTCGGCCCGGCCATCGACTTCGCAGGCGGCACTGTCGTCCACATCAACGCCGGCGTGGCGGCCCTGATCCTGGTCCTCATCATCGGCAACCGCAAGGGCTTCGGCAAGGACCCCAACCACCGCCCGCACAACATCCCGTTCGTCATGCTCGGCGCTGCCATCCTGTGGTTCGGCTGGTTCGGCTTCAACGGCGGCCTCGCCTCTTCCGCAGAACAGGGCGGCCTCATCTGGGTCAACACCCTCGCCGCTCCCGCCGCCGCGATGCTCGGCTGGCTTGTTACCGAGCGCATCCGCGACGGACACCCCACGTCACTCGGTGCCGCCTCCGGCGTGGTTGCCGGCCTGGTTGCCATCACCCCGGCCTGCGCCAACGTCAGCCCGGTGGGTGCCCTCGGCCTCGGCGTCGTGGCAGGTGTGGCTTCCGCCCTCGCAGTCGGCCTCAAGTTCCGCTGGGGCTTCGATGACTCGCTCGACGTCGTCGGCGTGCACCTTGTGTCCGGCATCATCGGCACGGTGGCCCTGGGCTTCATCGCCCTCCCCACCGACGGCGTGGGCGGCGGCCTCTTCTACGGCGGCGGCATGGCCCAGATGTGGGCCCAGCTCGCAGCGGCCGGCATCGCCATCGCCTACTCGGCAATCCTGACGCTCATCATCGCCCTTGCCATCCACAAGACCATGGGCTTCCGGGTCTCCCAGGAACAGGAAACCGTGGGCGTGGACCTGAGCCTGCACGCCGAAACGGCATACGAGTTCGGTGTGGGCGGCCACGGCGGCTCCTTCCAGCCGCTGCACGACATGATTACGGGCAAGGGCCAGCAGGACTCCGCTGCGCAGCCGGCGAAGGCTGCACAGCAGAACGAATCAGCAACAGGTAAGGAAAGCGTGGGGGCATGAAACTGATCACTGCAATCGTCAGGCCGGAAAAGCTCGAAACAATCCGGGAAGGACTGGAAGCCTACGGCGTACAGGGCCTGACGGTCAGCGCGGCCAGCGGTTACGGCCGGCAGCGCGGCTACACGGAGGTCTACCGCGGAGCGGAATACAACGTGGATCTCCTGCCCAAGATCCGGGTGGAGGTGCTGGCCACGGATGAGCAGGCGGACGACATCCTGGACGTGATCATCGCCAGCTCCAACACCGGCCGCGCCGGGGACGGCAAGGTCTGGACAGTGGACGTCTTTGAAGCCGTCCGGGTCCGGACCGGCGAACGCGGAGTAGCCGCAATCTAGGCAGGGCAGTCAGCAGGCAGAGAAAAACGGGCGGGATACCGGAAGGTATCCCGCCCGCTTTTGCTGTCCCGGAAAGCTGCTGTACCCCGTAAGCCGCTGCGCCGGTGCCGGTGCCGGGAAGCAGGCAGGGGCAGGCCCAGGACGGCGTGCGGCCTACCCGCGCCGTCCGGTGGTGGGCCACGCTGCGGGACCGGCCGAGCCGGCGTCGTACTCCTCAAGCAGCACCGCGTCCTGCTGCCACGCCGTGAGCACAGGCTCAACGATCCGCCAGCATTCCTCTGCCGTGTCGCCCCGGACCGAGAGCAGCGGATCGCCCGCCAGCACCCCTTCGAGGACTTCCCCATAGGGAAGCAGGTCCGACGCACTGAGTTCGGTTTCGAGAGTCGCGCGGCTGAGGCTGAAAATATCGCCCGGACCGTTCACGTCCACGTCGAACTGCAGGGTGTCGGGACCGAAACCGATCCGCAGCTGGTTGGGGGAGTCAACACCCGTGAAGCCCGCGGGAAGGTGCGGCACCGGCCGGAACGTGACAATTGCCTCCTTGCGTTTGGCGCCGAGGGCCTTGCCCGAACGGAGGATGAAGGGGACGCCCTTCCACCGCCAGTTGTCGATTCCGACCTCGATCTCGGCGAGGGTCTCGGTTCCGCGCTTCGGGTCCACGCCGTCTTCCCTGGCATAGTCGGGGACATTCTTCCCCGCTGCCGTCCCGGCTGTGTAGCGTGCCCGCCGGGTGCAGGCGGCCAACGGGGTGTTGACGCTGCTGGCGCGCAGTACGGCGGAGATGGCGTCCCGCAGGTCGCGCTCGCGGATGGTGGCGGGAGGTTCGATGGCCAGCAGCGCCATGATCTGCAGGAGGTGGCTCTGGATCATGTCCCGGAGGGCGCCGGCGCCGTCGTAATAGCGGGCGCGTCCTTCCAGGGCGAGGTCCTCGTCGAAGATGATTTCCACCTTTTCGACGTGGTGCCGGTTCCAGACCGGCTCCAGGAAGTTGTTCGCGAAGCGCAGCCCCAGGATGTTTAGCACGGTGGCCTTGCCGAGGAAATGGTCCACCCGGTGGACGTGGTCCTCGGGGACGAGCCGCACCAGCGTCCGGTTGAGGGAGCGCGCTGATTCCTCGCTTGAACCGAACGGCTTCTCCATCACCAGCCGGGTCCCGGGCGGGACATCCTCCGGCCGCAGTGCTTCGCAGGCAAGCTGGCTGATCTTCGGGGGGAGCGCGAAGTACACTGCCACCGGTCCCTCAAGGCTGTTCAGCAGCGACGCCAGGGACCCTGCGCCGGTGACATCCAGCTGGTGGTAGACGGTCTCCTTCTCCAGCGCCTTCAGCGCATCCCTGCCGTCCGCGCCGGCAGCCTCGGCGGCTGCCGTGAATGAGGACTGCACGCGTTCCCGCCACTGCTCCGGGGTCCAGGGGTCCGACCCCGCCCCGACGAGCCGGAGCCCGCCCGCGCGTCCCCGTGCCACCAGGCGCGCCAGGCCGGGAAGGAGCAGCCGGCCGGTCAGATCCCCAGAAGCGCCGAGGATGAGCAGGGTTTTTACAGTTGTTTGGCTCGTCATTTTGCCAGCATGCCATCTGGCGGGCCCGACTTGGTACCCTAGATAGTCGAGTCCCGATCATCTCCTGAAAGAAGTGCGCGGCGCGTGTTCAATTCTCTGTCTGACCGGTTGACAGCAACCTTCAAAAATCTCCGCGGCAAGGGCCGCCTCACTGAGGCCGACGTCGATGCCACAGTCCGTGAGATCCGCCGTGCCCTCCTGGACGCGGACGTTGCCGTTCCCGTGGTGCGTGAATTCACCGGCAGGGTCCGCGAACGCGCATTCGGCGCCGAGGTGTCGGCAGCGCTGAACCCGAGCCAGCAGATCGTCAAGATCGTCAACGAGGAACTTGTCGAAATCCTCGGCGGCGAAACCCGGCGCATCCGCCTCGCCAAGAGCGGCCCCACCGTCATCATGCTGGCGGGCCTCCAGGGTGCCGGTAAGACCACACTCGCGGGCAAGCTCTCCAAGTGGCTCAAGGCCCAGGGGCACAGCCCCATGCTGGTGGCCTGCGACCTCCAGCGCCCCAACGCCGTCACCCAGCTCCAGGTGGTGGGCGAGCGGGCCAAGGTGCCCGTCTTCGCTCCGCACCCGGGCGCCACCTCCACTGAGCTCGACCAGCCCGCGGGCGATCCCGTGGCCGTGGCCCGCGCCGGCGTCGAGGAAGCCCGCCAGAAGCTGCACGACGTCGTCATCGTGGACACCGCCGGCCGGCTGGGCGTCGACGCCGACATGATGGAGCAGGCGCGCCAGATCCGCCGGGCCATCGTGCCGAACGAAGTGCTGTTCGTCATCGACTCCATGATCGGCCAGGACGCCGTGAACACGGCACTGGCCTTCGATGAGGGCGTGAACTTCACCGGCATCGTCCTGTCCAAGCTCGACGGCGACGCCCGCGGCGGTGCCGCGCTTTCCGTCGCGTCGGTCACCGGCAAGCCGGTCATGTTCGCCTCCACGGGTGAAGGTCTGGACGACTTCGAGCTGTTCCACCCGGACCGGATGGCCTCGCGCATCCTGGACATGGGCGATGTCCTCACGCTCATCGAGCAGGCCGAGAAGTCCTGGGACAAGGAAGAAGCCGCCCGGATGGCGAAGAAATTCGCTGACCAGGAGGACTTCACCCTGGAGGACTTCCTCGCCCAGATGCAGCAGATCCGCAACATGGGATCGATGAAGAAAATGCTCATGATGATGCCGGGTGCCCAGAACATCCGCCAGCAGCTGGAGCAGTTCGACGAGCGCGAGATCGACCGCGTGGAAGCGATCGTCCGCTCCATGACGCCGCATGAGCGCCTGGCTCCCAAGATCATCAACGGCTCGCGCCGCGCCCGCATCGCCCGCGGTTCCGGTGTCCACGTCTCCGAGGTCAACGGCCTGCTGGAGCGCTTTGCCCAGGCCCAGAAGATGATGAAGAAAATGGCGCAGGGCGGCATGCCGGGAATGCCGGGCATGCCGGGCCTTCCCGGTGCCGGCGGCGGGGCGCGGAAGAACGCCAAGAACGCACCTAAGAAGAAGGCAAAGTCCGGCAACCCGGCCAAGGCAGCCCAGGAGCGGAAGGACGCCGAGGCCCGCCGGGCCAACGCCGCCAAGGCGCTCCCGACCGGTGCAGCCTTCGGCCAGCAGTCCGGCGACTTCGACCCGTCCCAGCTGAACCTGCCCAAGGGCTTTGACAAGTTCCTCGGCAAGTAGCAGCCTCCACCGGCTGGCCGGCAGGGGATGCTTCCGCGGCACGCCCGCCGGGCATCGGCTGTTGGCCGCCCCGGGCGGCTCCCGGGGAAGTCGGTGCCGTGGAATAGGGTTGGGACATGTTCAAGCAGAGGGTAGTGTTCGTGCACGGCGCCGGAAGTTACGGTGCCGCAGCATGGCCGCGCCAGCACGGCATGGCGCTGTCCTACGATGCCCTGTTCCTGCGCCGCCACGGCTTCGATCCCGTCGCCGAACCTGTGGAATCCTCGTTCGCCGCGGATACCGCCATCGTGTTGAGGTCGCTGGCAGATGACGGGCGCGGCGCCGCCGGCGGCCACATCGTTGCTCACGCCCAAGGCGCCATCGCCGCCATGATGGCTGCCGTGGAACGGCCGGATCTCGTCTATTCCCTGACCCTCGTGGAACCGGCATGCCTGTCGCTGACGGCGGAACTGCCGGCCACGGCGGCGCACATCAGCCTCATGAAGCCGTTGTTCGAGGTGCGGCACCAGCTCAGCGACGAAGACTTCCAGCGCGAATTCGTGCGGCGGGTCTATGCCACAGACCTGCAGGAACCGGCCACCGCGGAGGAGAAGCGGTCCGCCCGGCGCCTGCGGCTGCAGGCGCCCTCCTGGGAGGCGCCGCTGCACATCGTTCCCGGGGTCCCTACCCTGGTCCTGACCGGTGGATGGGAACCGCTGTACGAGGAAATTGCCGGCTACCTCCGCGAAACCGGAGCCGTGCACCGCACTGCTGCCGGCGGGCACCGGCCGCATGATTCCCCCGACGGGGACCGGGCCGTCCGCTCCTTTATCAGCGACGTCGGCAGGGCCCGGTCCGCCCGCGCCTCCTGACGGAGCGCCCGGGCTTCCCCTCCGTCCGGCCGGCCCCCAATTGCCAGCCGGACGAAGGGGAAGGTTTCTACGGGGAGACCGCCTCGGGCAGCCGCGGCTCCGGCAGGTAGACCTTGCCGCCCGACGCCAGGAATTCCTGGCTCTTCTCCCGCATGCCGGTTGCCCGGTCCGCCAGGGCTGCCTGCGCCTCCGCGGACCCGTATTCGTCCCGGATGTCCTGGCTGATCCGCATGGAGCAGAACTTGGGCCCGCACATGGAGCAGAAGTGTGCCGTTTTGGCCGGCTCCGCGGGAAGCGTCTCGTCATGGAAGGCCTCGGCGGTCACCGGATCCAGTGACAGGGCGAACTGGTCGCGCCACCGGAATTCGAAGCGCGCCTTGGACAGGGCGTCATCGCGTTCGTGCGCGCCGGGGTGGCCCTTCGCCAGGTCCGCAGCGTGCGCTGCAATCTTGTAGGTGATGACCCCCGTCTTGACGTCGTCCTTGTTGGGCAGGCCCAGGTGTTCCTTCGGTGTCACGTAGCAGAGCATCGCGGTGCCGTAACGGGCGATTTCCGTGGCGCCGATGGCTGAGGTGATGTGGTCGTAGCCGGGTGCCACGTCGGTAACCAGGGGACCGAGGGTGTAGAAGGGCGCACCCTTGCACAGCTCCTGCTGGCGCTCCACGTTTTCACGGACCAGGTGGAAGGGGATGTGCCCGGGACCTTCCACCATCACCTGGACGTCGTACTCCCAGGCGCGCAGGGTGAGCTCGGCCAGCGTGTCCAGTTCGGCAAACTGGGCGGCGTCGTTCGCGTCGGCCGTGGCACCCGGCCGCAGACCGTCGCCAAGCGAAAACGCGACGTCGTACCTGGCGAAGATCTCACACAGCTCATCGAAGTGTGTGTACAGGAAATTCTCCTGGTGGTGCGCCAGGCACCAGCCGGCCATGATGGAGCCGCCGCGCGACACGATGCCCGTGACCCGGTTTGCAGTCAGCGGCACGTAGCGCAGGAGGACGCCGGCGTGCACCGTCATGTAGTCCACGCCCTGTTCGCACTGCTCAATGACGGTGTCGCGGAAGATCTCCCAGGTCAGCTTGTTGGCTTCGCCGTTGACCTTCTCCAGCGCCTGGTAGATGGGCACGGTACCGATCGGTACGGGGGAGTTGCGGATGATCCATTCGCGCGTGGTGTGGATGTCATCACCGGTGGAGAGGTCCATCACGGTGTCCGCGCCCCACTGCGTGGCCCACTGCAGCTTGTCCACCTCTTCCGCGATGGAACTGGTGACCGCGGAGTTGCCGATGTTGGCGTTGATCTTCACCAGGAACGCCTTGCCGATGATCATCGGCTCCGACTCAGGGTGGTTGATGTTGCTGGGAATGATGGCGCGGCCCGCCGCCAGTTCACTGCGGACCAGCTCCACGTCGCAGTTTTCGCGCAGTGCCACGAAGCGCATTTCGGGGGTGATGATGCCCTGCCGGGCGTAGTGCATCTGGGTTACCGTCCGGCCCCCGACGGCGCGGCGGGGCACCGGCTGCGCGCCCTTCCACTCGGCTGACGCGGCGCCGCGGCGGACGGCCGAGCGGCCGTCGTCGAGCAGGTTCCTGCCCCTGCCGCTGTACGCCTCGGTATCTCCCCGCCCGGCGATCCATGCTGCCCGGAAGGGCGGCAGCCCCCTCACCGGATCACTGCCTGGCCCGGCAGTCCGGTAGGTGCGGAAAGGCGGGTTCGCGTCTCCGTTGGGGGACGGTTCCAGGGAGATTTCCGTTACGGGAACCCGGATGCCCGATCCATCGTCGATGAAGGCCAGCGCATGCGACGCCAGGGACCGGGTGGCAGTTGCTGGTTTCCCCTCCGGCAGCACGTTCCCGGACTGGTTTTGGGCAGGGCTCAGCTGTTCATTTGGTGTACTCAAGGAATACTCACTTCCTTCGCCGGCATTACCCGGACAGGTTCGACGGTCGCAGGCTGCCTCAGCCCGATCTCAGCCCCTGCAGGGGCACCCGTGTGGTCAGGAACGAAGCTACCACAGCCGGTCCGCCGATCCTTGTCACAACTGCCGGTGTTAGCCTGACTGGCGACGAAAAAGGGGATCCGATGCCGGAAATCATAGAATTCAGCGGCCCTGTGCTGACCGGGCCGGCCAGCGAACACCGCGGCCTGTGGTCCGTGGACGGGGCGCTGACATTTGTCCGCCCGCAGCAGGCTCCGGGCCGGGTGCTGGACGGCTGGGTGCTGCCCGGCCTGGTGGATGCGCACTGCCACATCGGGCTGGGGCCGGAGGGTCCGGTGGACTCCGCTGCCGCGGCGGACCAGGCCCGTGCGGACCTGGCTGCCGGCACGCTGCTGGTGCGTGACGCCGGCTCGCCGGCTGACACCCGGTGGATGCAGGGCGGCCGGGACTTCCCGGTGCTGATCCGGGCCGGGCGCCATGTGGCCCGCACACGCCGCTACCTCCGCGGCTTCGCTGACGAGGTGGAACCGGAGCACCTCGTGGAGGCCGTGCGCAAACAGGCCCGCGACGGCGACGGCTGGGTCAAGCTCGTCGGGGACTGGATCGACCGCGGGGCCGGGGACCTGGCACCCTCGTTTCCTGCCGCCGTCGTCCGGGATGCTGTCCGGGCCGCCCATGACGAAGGCGCCCGGGTGACTGCCCATTGCTTCGCCGAAGACACCCTCGACCAGATGCTGGATGCGGGCATCGACTGCATCGAGCACGCCACCGGCCTCCTGCCCCGGCATCTTCCCCGGTTTGCGGAACAGGGCGTGCCGATCGTCCCCACCCTGGTCAACATCGCCACGTTCCCCGATATCGCTGCGCAGGCACGGCACAAATTCCCGCGCTACGCGGCGCACATGATGGCCCTGTGGGAGCGGCGCCTGGAGCGCGTGGGTGAGGCCTACGACGCCGGCGTGAGGATTTTCGCAGGGACGGACGCCGGCAGCGTCATCAGGCACGGGCGGATCGCCGACGAGATCCTTGCCCTGCACCAGGCAGGCCTGCCCATGGCGGCTGCGCTGGACGCCGCCTGCTGGTCGGCACGGGAGTGGCTCGGAGCGGACGGCGTGGCTGAGGGGGCGCGTGCCGACGTGGTTGTCTGCCGAAAGGATCCGCGTACCCGCCCGGAGGCCGTCCGGGACCTTTCCCACGTGGTGCTGGGAGGCCGCATCATCTCAGGGCCATAAGAAGGCTCTTGGAATAAATTGAAGCTTCAAGTAATTTTAACTGTGACAGGCCGTGTCCTCCGTGCGGCCGCCAGTACAGGGAGCATTCAATGACCGCAGAAGCCACCAGCCAGGACCTTCTTCCTGCCGACCTCACCATGGGCACCGTGATGCTCAAGGTCGGTGACATGAAGGTCATGACCGACTACTACCAGCGCGCCCTCGGCCTCGACGTTGTTGCCGAGCAGGACGGCGGCCTCTACCTCGGCCGCCTCCGGAAGCCGCTTGTCCACCTGGCGCCCGCGCCGGGGCTGAACCTTCCGGGCAGGGGGGAGGCGGGCCTCTTCCACACTGCGCTGCTGTTCGAGGACCAGGCCTCCCTCGCCGCAACCGTCGCCACCGCCGCACGCTTCAACCCGCACTCGTTCACCGGCAGCGCGGACCACCTTGTCAGCGAGGCCTTCTATTTCACCGACCCCGAAGGCAACGGCATCGAGCTGTACTGGGACCGGCCGCGCAGCAACTGGTCCTGGAACGGGACGGACGTGGTGATGGACAGCCTGGCGCTGCCGCCGCAGCGCTACCTTGAGCAGCACCTCACGGAGGAATCCCTGGAAGGACAGCACACCACCGCGGCCGGCGTCGGCCACGTCCACCTCCAGGTGGGCGACGTGCAGTCCGCCCGCGACTTCTACGTTGGCATCCTCGGCTTCGAGAAGACCGCGGGGTGGCACGGGCAGGCCCTCTTCGTCTCAGCGGGCCGGTACCACCACCACATGGCCATGAACGTCTGGAACAGCCGCGGCGCCGGCCCCCGGAAGGACACGCTGGGCCTTGGCGAGGTCCTCATCGAAGTGCCCGCGGGTGACGACGTCGGCGCGCTGGCTGACCGCCTGAAGGTCTCCGGAATACCGTCCAGCCACACCGGGGCGGAGTTGCTGTTCGAGGACCCGTGGCGCAACAACATCCGGGTGGCAGTACGCTGACCCCGGCGCCCCCGTACTAGGCTGAAACCGAAAGGCCGGTGCGGGTGACCGCCCCGTCCGCCGCACTTTCGACGGAAGGTTACCCCAATGGGCTTCACCGAGATCTTTGTCGCCACCCATGATGCAGCTCTCAAGCGCGCCGGTCTCCTGGACGCAGGCGGGGGAGCCCCCGCCGGCCAGGGCGTCCGCATTCCGGACATCACGGACTATGAGGTGGAACAGCTCGGCGACCTGGCCGGCACGGCCGTGCACGCCGGGGGAGCCGACTACGAGCTGACGATGGTCGATGTCACCAGCGATTCGCTGCTTGCCGTACCCCCTGCCATGGTCCGGGCGCTGGCCGACCTGCTGACCTACGAAACCGAGGGCGAAGGCAATGTCCTGGACGACGTCGCCGAACAGTGGGCGGCGCAGGAGGACATGCCATTCGGCGCTGCCCAGGCCCGTGTGTACGTCCAGCAGCTGGCCGAACTGGCCGGTGACGTGGACGATTCAGAACGGACAGGGCTGTACGTCTGGTCCGCGTAAGCGTTTGGCGCAACCTGTCCTGGAGCGCGCTTAATGCCGGCCCTTCCAGGGCCTGCGCCGCGCCAAGTCGAAATCGCGGCGCTCATCTGGCACAATAAACAGGTACTCGATCTGCGTGGCCCCTCTCTCCGCGTCCGGATCCTGTCCTTCGAACCCGCAAGTACGGCCCGCCCCACGGGTGCAGAAAACCGGGCTCACCCCCTTTTTCTGAAACAGGAGTGACCACAAAAGTGGCCGTAAAGATTCGCCTTAAGCGCCTCGGCAAGATGCGCGCCCCGTACTACCGCATCGTCGTCGCGGACTCACGCACCAAGCGTGACGGCCGCGCCATCGAGGAAATCGGCAAGTACCACCCCACCGAAGAGCCCTCGTACATCGAGGTCAACTCCGAGCGTGCGCAGTACTGGCTGTCCGTCGGCGCCCAGCCGTCCGAGCAGGTTGCCGCGATCCTGAAGATCACCGGTGACTGGCAGAAGTTCAAGGGCCTGCCGGGCCAGGAAGGCACCCTCAAGACCAAGTCTGAGAAGGAAGCCTTCGTTGCCCCGGAAAAGGGTTCCGTGATCATCCCGGAAGCCATCACCAAGAAGGCCTCCAAGTCTGACGCAGCAGAAGCCCCGGCCGAAGCCGAAGCAGAGACCACCGAGGCTGAGTAAATTGCTGGCAGACGCGCTGGAGCACCTGGTCCGCGGGATCGTTGATTCCCCGGACGACGTCAAGGTCAGCTCGAAGAGCAACCGCCGCGGGGACACCCTCGAGGTGCGTGTTCACCAGGATGACCTCGGACGGGTGATCGGCCGCCAGGGCCGCACGGCACGCGCACTGCGCACCGTCGTCGCAGCACTGGCCGGCGGCGAACCGGTCAGGGTCGACGTCGTCGACACCGACCGCCGCCGCTGAGCGCACGGCAACACCAGTTTTTTGCTCCGGCCCCTCCACCAGCAGGTGGAGGGGCCGGAGTCTTTTCCAGAACACCCGCTTTACCGACCCGAACAGAGGAAGACATGCAGCTTCAGGTGGCCCGCATCGGCAAACCCCACGGCATCCGCGGGGAAGTCACGGTCCAGGTCCTGACAGACGCTCCTGAGGACCGCTTTATCCCCGGCACCGAGTTCGTGGTTGAGCCCGCGTCCTCCGGCCCGCTGACGGTGAGCAGCGCACGCTGGAACAAGGACATCCTCCTGTTGGGATTCGAAGAAATAGCCGACCGCAACCAGGCAGAGACGCTGCGTGGAGCCAAGCTCTTCATCGAAACGGCGGACCTGGACGAGGATGACGACGAGGGCTGGTACGAGCATGAACTCGTGGGCCTCGAAGCCCGCGTGGGCGACCAGGTGGTGGGCAAAGTCACCGCCCTCAACACGGCCCCGGCCCAGGACCTGCTGATGGTCACCACCCCGGAAGGCGGGGAAATCCTGGTCCCGTTTGTGGAGCAGATCGTCCCGGAAGTGAACATCGGGGAGGGGTACATCCTCCTCACCCCGCCGGACGGCCTCTTCGAGCTGAATTCGGAAGACGCCGCCGCATCCGGTGAGGAAGGCAAAGCGTAGATGCGGATCGACGTCGTCACAATTTTTCCGGAGTACCTGGCACCGCTGGAACTTTCGCTGATCGGAAAGGCCCGGCAGGACGGCCTGCTGGATCTTCGGGTCCATGACCTGCGCGCTTTCACCACCGACAGGCACCGGACGGTGGATGACACTCCCTACGGCGGCGGCGCCGGCATGGTGATGAAGCCCGAGCCCTGGGCGCAGGCGCTTGCGGCCATCGCCGGAGACCGTCCGGAGGGTGCCGGCAAACCGGTCCTCATCGTCCCGTCACCGGCGGGGGAGCGGTTTACGCAGGCCCTTGCCTACGAACTGGCCGAGGAAAAGCACCTGGCCTTCGCATGCGGGCGCTATGAGGGCATCGACGAACGCGTCATTGACTGGTCCCGGGACCACTTCGACGTCCGGCCCGTCAGCCTCGGAGACTACGTCCTGAACGGCGGGGAGGTGGCTGTCCTGGCGATGGTCGAGGCCATCGGCCGGTTGCTGCCCGGCGTGGTGGGCAACCCGGAATCCCTGGTCGAGGAGTCCCACTCGGACGGGCTCCTGGAATACCCCGTCTACACCAAGCCCTCAGTCTGGCGGGACCGGGAAGTGCCGGCGGTGCTGCTGAGCGGCAACCATGGCAGGATTGCGCAGTGGCGGCGGCACGAACAGTTCCGCCGGACTGCCCAGCGCCGCCCGGACCTCCTCGAAGGGTTCGACGCCGGCAAGCTGCCACGTGCCGACCGCACCGAACTGCAGGACCTGGGGTACGACGTCGTCGACGGGAAGCTGGTCCGCCGCGCCGGGGCGGCGGAAGAAGCACGCGACTGACGATGCCGCCCCGTCCGCCCGGACTGTGGGCGGATTGGCTGTAATGGCGCTGCTGTGGCAAAATTAGTCCTTGTGTCTGCTGGGCCAGCGCCTGCCACAGGGGGAGCGAAGCCAACAGCCTGACAACCGGCCCCGTCAACAATTGGGGTGGCCGGACTACTTAGCTTTCGGCAGCATTTCCGGCGCTACCTGCGCCGTGCCCTGCTGCCGTGACCCAAAGTGAATGACCTGTGGCGTTCACCAGGAGTGCAATCATGCATATTCTCGATTCCGTAGACGCAGCTTCGCTGCGCACCGATGTTCCCGAATTCCGCGCGGGTGACACCCTCAAGGTTCACGTGAACATCATCGAAGGCAAGAACTCCCGCGTCCAGGTGTTCCAGGGCTTCGTCCTGGGCCGCCAGGGTGACGGCGTCCGCGAGACCTTCACGGTCCGCAAGGTCTCCTTCGGTGTCGGCGTTGAGCGTACCTTCCCGGTACACTCCCCGATCATCGAAAAGATCGAGGTTGTCACCAAGGGCGACGTTCGCCGCGCCAAGCTTTACTACATGCGTGCACTGCGCGGTAAGGCTGCGAAGATCAAGGAAAAGCGCGACTTCAGCACCGCCAAGTAAGTCCTTTTCGGACATACGCAGGCTGGGCCGCAGCCGTATCCGGCCAGCGCCGGAGCCAATCAGCACCAGCGCCAGGATACGGACCATGGACCAGACAAAACGCCAGCCCACAAGAATGGGCTGGCGTTTTGCGTTCCTGGCACTGCTCCTTGCCGTGGCCGTCAGCGGGGTGGTCCGGTCACTGTGGCTCGACGTCTACTTCATTCCGTCCGAGTCCATGGAACCCCTGCTGGAAGGCGGGGACCGGATCCTGGTGTCCCGGACCGACTTCCAGGCAGAACCCATCCGCCGGGGCGACATCGTGGTGTTCGACGGCAGGGGTACGTTCGCACCGCTCAACAGCGGCAGGGGCCCCGTCGTGGATGCGGCCTCAGGCGTCGCCCAGTGGCTTGGACTCACCGGCAGCGACACCACCTATGTCAAACGCGTCATCGGTCTCCCCGGCGACACCGTGGCCTGCTGCGACGCGGCGGGAAAGATTACGGTTAATGGCGGGGCGCTGGACGAGCCCTACCTCTTCAGCGGCGACGCCCCCAGCACGCAGAAATTCACCGCGGTGATCCCGGAGGGGCGGCTGTGGCTCATGGGTGACCACCGTTCGCTGTCCGCCGATTCCCGGAGCCTGCTGGGCGCCCCCGGCGGCGGCATGGTGCCGATGGAACGCGTCGTCGGGCGTCCCGTCCAGATCATCTGGCCCCTTGATAGATTTGCTCCAGTACCCCGCCCGTACGCGGCGGAACCAATAACAGAGAACGGACAGTAGATGCCCGAGAATCACGCGCGGACACCGGAACCGCGCCCCGACGGCGCCTCTGAGACTCCGGCAGGCCAGACCGCCGGCGGGCCCGTCCCCGGCCCGGAAGCGCCTGACCCGGCGCCGGCGGAAAGCCGGTCCGCCGCGAAGGCAGCCGCAAAGCCCGCCGGCAGCCCGGTGTTCGCATGGCTGAAGGAGGTCGCCACGGTGGTGGTGATCGCCGTCGTGCTGTCCTTCCTCATCAAGACTTTCCTTTTCCGGGCGTTCTTCATTCCGTCCGAGTCCATGGTGAACACCCTGGACGTCGACGACCGCATCTTCGTCAACCTCCTGGTGCCGGAGCCCTTCTCGCTCAGCCGCGGAGACATTGTGGTCTTCCGCGATACCAAGGGCTGGCTCCCGCCGGTCGAAGAGAAAGCGGACGGCCCTTTCACCTGGGTGCAGGACGGGCTGACGTTCGTTGGGCTGCTCCCGGACAATTCCGAGCAGCACCTGGTCAAAAGGGTCATCGGGCTGCCCGGCGACCACGTGGTCTGCTGCGATGCCGGCGGTAAACTGACCATTAACGGCTCTGCCGTGGACGAGCCCTACGTCAACCCCGCCGAGGTCCCGCAGGTCCGGAACTTCGACGTTGTGGTTCCCGAAGGAAAGGTGTGGGTGATGGGCGACAACCGGAACCATTCCGCCGATTCGAGGGCGCACATGGACTCCGACGGCGGTTTCATCGACCTTGACGACCTCGAAGGCAAGGCGGCAGTCATTGCGTGGCCGCTGAACCGGATAACAACGCTTGACAACTATCCGGACGTGTTCCGGAACGTACCCGCCGCTCCCTGACATGTCCCCGGCAGTCAAGACAGTCCCGGCAGAGGCCGCTCCGGCCCGTCGCCGGTCCGGTTCCACGAAAGTGCCCGCGGGCACCAGGGCGTCCGCCGGGCGCGCCAAGGCGCCGACGTTGCGGCACGAGCGGTCCTTCAAGGCCCAGGGGGTCCGTTTCCTCGCCGGGATGGACGAGGTGGGCCGCGGCGCACTGGCCGGGCCGGTCAGCGTCGGCATCGCCGTCGTCGACCTTGAACGCCAGCGCAGCCTTGCCGGGGTGCGGGACAGCAAGCTCCTGCCGCCCGCTGAAAGGGAACGCCTGGATCCACTGGTCCGCCGCTGGAGCGTGGCCTCGGCGGTCGGCCACGCCAGCGCCCGGGAAATTGATGACTTCGGCATCATGGCCGCCCTGCGCCTGGCGGGAACCAGGGCCTGGAACGCCGTCCTGGCGGCCGGGGTCACACCGGAACTCGTGCTCCTGGACGGCAACCACAACTGGCTTTCCCCGGCGGAGCAGCCGTCCCTCTTCGAACCGGTTGCCCTCGACGCTGCCTGCCAGGCCCCGGTGCACACCAAAATCAAGGCCGACATGCAATGTTTGAGCGTTGCGGCGGCGAGCGTTATCGCCAAGGTGGAACGGGACAGGGCAATGCGGGAACTGCACGCCGAGTACCCGGACTTTGGCTGGGACATCAACAAGGGCTACGCCACGGCGCTCCACCGCGACGTGCTGCGCGCTGCCGGACCAAGCCCCTACCACCGCGTGAGCTGGAACCTGCTCGGCGGGGAACTCCGGGACAGGGAAGCGGCGGACGGTGAGGTGCCGGACGACGAATGTGCTTTGGACGAACTTTCCCTCGATGAACGGTCCGGCCTGGCGGAATCCGCCGCGGACTGATCCCCGCTCCCGTCCGGGCGCCCGCGGCGGCGGACATGGTGCAAGATGGAAGCATGAGTGCTGAGGATCTTGAAAACTACGAAACCGACATGGAGCTCCAGCTCTACCGTGAATACCGCGACGTCGTCGGACTGTTCAGCTATGTAGTCGAGACCGAACGGCGCTTCTACCTGGCAAACCACGTGGACCTGCAGGCCCGCAGCGCAGACGGCGAGGTCTACTTCGACCTGACGCTGCAGGATGCCTGGGTGTGGGACGTGTACCGCTCCGCCCGGTTCGTCAAGAGCGTCCGGGTCCTCACCTTCAAGGACGTCAACGTGGAAGAGCTTCCGCGCAATGAAGAACTGGCCATGCCCAAGGACGTGGACCTGGGTAACTAGGTCCGGGGCCGCCGCGCCACTTTCCCTTCACAGCCCGCCGTATGCACATACGGCGGGCTGTGCTGTCCGCCGCTACTTCCGCAGGCCCAGGCTGGTTAACGGAGGTAGAAACATGAAATCGAAAGACCTGCTGGGCCGGCACGGCGAGGAACTCGCCGCCGGCTACCTGGAGTCGCTGGGCATGCTGGTGGTGGAACGCAACTGGCGCTGCCCCGAGGGTGAAATCGACATCGTCGCCCTGGACGGCGACGCCCTGGTGATCGCCGAAGTCAAAACACGGCGTTCCCTGGACTACGGCCACCCGTTCGAAGCGGTAGGGCCCGAAAAGCTTGCCCGGCTGCACCGCCTCGGCTCGGCATGGTGCCGCGACCGGGAATTGCGGATGCCCCTGCGGCGGGTGGACGTCATTGCCGTCGTTGATGACGGGGGAGGCCAGCCCACCGTGGAACACCTCAAGGGGGTCGGGTGATGGCACTGGGCCGCACATATTCCATCGCGCTGGTGGGCCTGAACGGGTACATGGTTGAGGTCGAGGCCGACATTGGACAGACCCTGCCGGCCTTCATCATCCTTGGGCTGCCCGATGCCTCCCTCAACGAAGCACGGGAGCGGATCAGGTCCGCTGCCAGGAACTCCGGAATTCCGCTCAGCCGCAGGAAGATCACTGCCAACCTGATTCCGGCCTCGCTTCCCAAGCGCGGTTCCGGCTTCGACCTCGCCGTGACCATGGCCGTGCTCCGCGCCGCCAATGACATCCGGCCCACTGGCCGGACGGTCTTCATCGCCGAGCTTGGGCTTGACGGCCGGCTCCGGCCGGTCCGTGGAATCCTTCCCGCGGTCATGGCCTCGGTGCAGGCAGGATTCCCTGACATTGTGGTGGCGCACGCCAACCTCGCCGAGGCCGCCCTGGTTCCGGGAGCACATGTGCGGGGCTACCGCACCCTTGCCAGGCTGGCACTGGACTTCGGAGCGGATCCGCAGGAGCTCGCCCTTGACTTCGAACCCGAGGACCAGGACGGTGGCGATGACCTTTCCGCCACGGACGGGCCCTGCCCCGACATGGCTGACGTGTCCGGGCAGGCCGATGCCCGCCGTGCCCTGGAGGTCGCAGCTGCCGGCGCCCACCATCTGCTGCTGACCGGCCCGCCCGGCGCCGGCAAAACCATGCTGGCGGAACGGCTGCCCGGCCTGCTGCCAGACCTTGGCGACCATGAATCCATGGAGGTCACCGCCATCCACTCGCTCTGCGGGCTTCCCTCCTCCACGGTCCAGCTGCTTCGGCGGCCGCCCTTCGAAAGCCCACACCATTCGGCAACAGCCGCAGCCATCATCGGCGGGGGTTCAGGGCTGCCGCGGCCCGGGGCAGCCTCGCGGGCGCACCGCGGTGTGCTGTTCCTGGACGAGGCACCCGAATACGAGCGGCGGGTCCTGGACGCGCTGCGGCAGCCGCTGGAAAGCGGGGAACTGGTGATCCACAGGTCGGCCGGGACAGCGGCGTATCCTGCACGCTTCCAGCTGGTGCTCGCAGCCAACCCCTGCCCCTGCGGCAAGGCTTCCGGGAAGGGGCTCGAGTGCACCTGCACACCCATGATGCGGCGCCGCTACCTGGCCAGGATGTCCGGGCCGCTGCTGGACCGGGTGGACATCCAGCTGCAGGTCGAACGGGTATCGCTCGCCGAGTTTGGCCAGTCCGGAGCTGAGGAGGATTCAGCGGCCGTAGCCGGACGGGTGCGGGAAGCCCGACTCCGCCAGTCGGAGCGGCTGCAGCCCTTCGGACTGGAGACCAACTCCCAGGTGCCCGGCCGCATCCTGCGCGGAGAACTGCGGCTGGCGCCGGCGGCAACCCGGATCCTGGACCATTCCCTGGAGCGGGGCATTTTGACTGCACGCGGCTATGACCGCGTGCTTCGCCTGGCCTGGACACTCGCCGACCTGGGCCACCGGGACAAGCCGGACACCGACGATATCGGACAGGCACTCGGACTGCGGCAGGCCGCGGCGGTGTCGGCATGAGGGAAACATCAATGGACCCCGACCGCCTGGCCCGCGCCGCGCTGTCACGCCTGATGGAGCCGCAGGACGCCGCCGGACTTGCCCTCGTACAGGTGGCGGGAGCCGTGGATGCCCTCGGCATCGCTACCGGGGAGTTGAAGGCAGGGCCGGAACTGGAACGCGAAATCACGGCACTCCTCGCGGACAGCGGAGCCGCCACCAGCTGGGCCGGCATGGCGGCTGCGCTCAAGCGGTGGCAGCCCAGGATCCCTGACCTGGCGCCCGAGCGGGACCTCGCCACCATGGCCCGCCTGGGCGGACGGCTCATCATCCCCTCCGACGAGCTGTGGCCCGCCCAGTTGGCAGATCTCGGGATCCAGGAGCCGCTCTGCCTCTGGTGGCGCGGCCAGGAGCAGCCCCTGCCGGCGGTGGACACCAGCATCGCACTGGTGGGTTCCCGGGACAGCACCAGCTACGGGGCCTCGGTGACGGGGGATCTCGCCTACTCGCTGGCCCAGCGCGGCTTTACCGTGGTGTCCGGCGGCGCCTACGGGATCGACGCCCATGCACACCGGGCAGCGCTCGCCGGCGGTGCAGGTGCTGTTCCCACCATCGCGGTCATGGCAGGCGGCGTGGACAGGTTCTATCCGTCCGGCAACGAGGACCTCCTGCGGGCTGTCTGCAACCAGGGTGCTGTCCTCGCGGAGGTGCCGCCGGGATCAGCCCCCACGCGCTACCGGTTCCTGCAGCGCAACCGGCTGATTGCGGCACTGTCCGCCGTCACCGTCGTCGTGGAGGCGCGCTGGCGGTCCGGAGCACTGAACACGGCCCATCACGCCGAATCCCTCGGCCGTGCGGTCGGTGCAGTGCCGGGGTCGGTGCACAGTGCGAATTCGGCAGGATGCCACCGGCTGCTGCGCGACGGGGGAGCCGTGTGTGTTACCGATGCCGCAGAAATTGCCGAACTCGCCTCGCCGAGCGGCAGCGCGCTGCCCGAACAGCGGCAGGCCAGCGCCCAGGTGCAGGACGGATTGACCCTCGAGGACCTGATCCTGCTCGATGCGCTGCCGCTGCGCTCCACCACCTCCGTCGAGAAGCTCGCGGCCGTGGCCGGGCTGGGGCAGGAATCGGTGCGTGCCGGCCTGGGCAGGCTCGGGCTGCTCGGCCTGGCCGTTTCCGAACGGGGCGGCTGGAAGAGAGGCAAGGCTTCCGTCTGATGTACCGCCCTGATGGAGACAAAGTGGTGGCCGGCGCCGTGTCAGCCCACAGGTACGGCTCCAGGAACTGAGACAGTAAGGGAGTGGAAAATGAGGAAATGCCACCAGGACTCAGCGACGCCCTGGACGCGTTCGCCGGCTACCTGTCCGGAGAGCGTGCGGTGTCGGCCCACACGCGGCGTGCCTACCTCGGCGACGTCCGCAGCCTCCTGGCGCATGCCGCCTCGGAAGGTGCCTCCGTGCTTGGGGACCTCGAACTGGGCATGCTCCGCCGCTGGCTGGGTGTCCAGAGCCAGTCCGGCGCCGCCCGGGCAACCCTGGCCAGGAGGTCCGCCACGGTAAGGTCATTCACCGCATGGGCTTTGCGCGAGGAACGGATCGCCGTGGATCCTGCCCTGCGGCTGAAGGCGCCCAAGCGTGAACGGTCCCTGCCCGGTGTCCTGCAGAGTTCGCAGTTGACCCGGCTGCTGGGCCAGCTGGAGCACAGTGCAGCCGACGGCGAGCCCCTGGCCGTCCGCAACCGCGCAATAGTGGAACTTCTCTACGCCACCGGCGTGCGGGTGGGGGAACTTGCGGGGCTGGACATCGATGACCTGGACCCGGACCGGCGAACGCTGCGTGTCCTGGGCAAAGGCAACAAGGAGCGTACCGTTCCCTACGGCGTTCCCGCCGCGGTGGCGGTGGATGACTGGCTGCGCCGTGGACGGCCGCTGCTGGCGCGGGAGAACAGCGGCCCCGCCCTGTTCCTCGGCGCCCGCGGGCGCCGGGTGGACCAGCGGCAGGTGCGCGAATTGGTCAACCGGCTCCTGGAAGCGCTGGGGGATACCTCGGCTTCGGGACCCCACGCCCTGCGCCATTCCGCCGCTACCCACCTGCTGGACGGCGGCGCGGACCTGCGGGCGGTGCAGGAAATACTGGGGCACAGCAGCCTGGCCACGACGCAAATCTACACGCATGTTTCGGTGGACCGGCTGCGCAAAAGCTACCAGCAGGCCCACCCGCGGGCCTAAGTTCCGGAAAGCTAATCGCACTGGCGTAATTCTGCGGCGTACGGCACAATAAGAGTCACGTCCGGCAACTTTCAAGTACCGCTTGAAGCCCTTGGGCTGCAGGCGGTGCGGCAAGTCCGGACGCAGCATTCATATCTGAATAACCAGGCAAGGAGTCCCGCAGGCAGGGCACAGCGGTTCCATCCAGGCAGAGGTCGTTGGGGAAGACGTACCTAGAGCTATGGAGGATGGAATGTCTGTTGCAATGACCCGCGGTGTGCTTTTCGTTCACTCGGCCCCTACGGCCCTGTGCCCTCATGTTGAGTGGGCCATAGGTTCCGTCGTTGACAAGCGCACGGACCTTGAGTGGACCCCTCAGCCTGCCGCGCCCGGAATGTTCCGTGCCGAGTTGTCCTGGACCGGGACGCCCGGCACCGGGGCTAAGTTGGCGTCCTCACTGCGCGGCTGGGCGCACCTCCGCTTCGAAGTGACGGAGGAGCCAAGCCAGGGAGTGGACGGCGGGCGGTGGTCGCACACCCCTGAGCTGGGTATTTTCCATGCGGTGACGGACGTGCACGGCAACATCATGGTGTCCGAGGACCGCATCCGCTACGCCTACGAGTCCGGAGCAGGGGACCCCGCTGCCGTCTACCATGAACTGTCCCTGGCACTCGGTGAAGCCTGGGACGAGGAGCTCGAACCCTTCCGGCACGCCGCGGAAGGCGCGCCCGTGCGCTGGCTCCACCAGGTGGGCTGACCGCCGTCGTACCCCAGCCCGGATTCCCGGACCGAAACACCACTCCATAGCAATGAAGGAGGCCCCGCCAGCCGGCGGGGCCTCCTTCTTGTTCCGGGTATGTCCCGGTGATGTCAGACGCTTCGGACGGCGACGACGGCGTTGTGGCCGCCGAAACCGAACGAGTTGCTGAGCGCCACGATGTTCCCGGCAGGCAGGTCGCGAGCGGAGGTCACCACATCCAGCGGGATCTCCGGGTCCTGGTTTTCGAGGTTGATGGTCACCGGCGCCTTGCGGTCGTATACCGCAAGGACGGTGAGGACCGCCTCGACGGCACCCGATGCGCCCAGCAGGTGGCCCATCTGCGACTTCGTGGCGGAGACCGCCACGTTGTCCACGTGGTTGCCCAGGGCGGCGCGCAGGGCGGTGTACTCGGGCTTGTCACCAACAGGGGTGGAGGTGGCGTGCGCGTTGACGTGGACCACGTCCTCCGCCTGGATCCGGCCGTCGAACATAGCGGCCTTCAGTGCGCGGGTGGCGCCCAGGCCCTCCGGGTCCGGCGCGGTGATGTGGTAGGCGTCGGCGGTGACGGAGGTGCCGGCGAGTTCGCCGTAGATCCGCGCGCCGCGGGCCAGGGCATGCTCCTCGGCTTCAAGGACGAGGGCGCCTGCACCCTCGCCCATGACGAACCCGTCACGGCCGGTGTCGTAGGGCCGGGAAGCACCCTGCGGGTCATCATTGCGCCGGGAGAGCGCCTGCATGGAGGCGAACGCGGCCAGGGGCATCGGATGGATGGCTGCCTCGGCGCCGCCGCACATGACCACGTCAGCCTTGCCGGAGCGGATCAGTTCCAGGCCAAGGTGCATGGCTTCGGTACCGGAGGCGCAGGCGGACACCGGGGTGTGGGCGCCGGCCCGGGCGCCGAGGTCCAGGCTGACGGCCGCGGCAACACCGTTGGGCATCAGCATGGGCACGGTCATGGGCAGGACCCGGCGGGGGCCCTTTTCCTTCAGGGTGTCCCAGGCGTCCAGCAGCGTCCAGACACCGCCGATACCGGTAGCGAAGGCGACAGCCAGGCGGTCCTTGTCGAATTCGGTGATGCCGGAGTCTGCCCACGCCTCGCGGGCGGCAATGACGCCGAACTGGGTGGAGGGGTCCATCCGCTTGGCCTCAACGCGGCTGAGCACGTCAAGGGCAGGGGTGCTGCAGCGGGCAGCGAAATGGACGGGAAGCTCGTACTTGGCGACCCAGTCATCCTCCAGGGTGCGGGCACCGGAGACCCCCTTGAGCGCGTTGCTCCACATTGTGGGAACGTCGCCGCCGATGGGCGTGGTGGCGCCCAGACCGGTAATGACTACTTTGCGTGTCATGGGATCACTCTTTCGTCGGTGGGAATCCGTCTCCGTCTTCCGGAGGGTCCCGCGTGTTGATGGCCGGCCTCGGCCGGGTGGAGAAAATGCAGCGGGGGGGGCGCGGCCGGCAACCCCGCCCCCCCCCCCCCCCCACCCCGCCCCCCCCCCCCCCCCCCCCCCGCGCCCCCCCCCCCCCCCCCCCCCCCCCCCCCCCCCCGCCCCCCCCCCCCCACCCCCCCACCCCCCCCCCCCCCCCCCCGGGCCCCCCCCCCACCTCAGGCTGCCCCCCCCCGCCCCCGCCGCGGGCGGGCCCACGGCCGCCGCCCAGCGCCTGGCCGTCAGGTTCTTGACCTCTTCATCCGGAATGCGCACGCCGAACTTCTCTTCGGCGTTCACCACGATGGTCATCATGGAGATGGAGTCGATGTCCAGGTCCTCGGTGAAGGACTTGTCCAGCTCCACAGCCTCAGGGGCCAGGCCGGTTTCCTCGTTGACGATTTCAGCCAGGCCGGCCAGGATCTCTTCGTTGCTAGCCATTGATGGCTCCTTTTCTTGTATTGCCGGCAGGGGCTGCCGGAAATGGTTCAGGCCGCGGATGCGAACCCTTGGGGACGTTCCTAGGGAAGGACAACTACCTGCGCGCCGAAGACCAGCCCGGCGCCAAAGCCGATCTGCAGGGCCAGCCCGCCGCTGAGCTCCGGGTTTTCCTGCAGCAGCCGGTGCGTTGCCAGCGGAATGGATGCAGCGGACGTGTTGCCGGCGTCGGCAATGTCCCGTGCCACTGTAACCGTCTCCGGCAGCTTCAGCTTCTTCACCATCTCGTCGATGATGCGCATGTTGGCCTGGTGCGGGATGAAGGCCACCAGGTCCTCGGCCTCGACGCCTGCGGCTTCAAGTGCCTGCTGCGCTACCTTGGCCATTTCCCAGACAGCCCAGCGGAAGACGGTCTGGCCGTCCTGGCGAAGCGTGGGGTACAGCTCCTGGGCCTCCTCGAGGAGGGCCAGGTCCCCGGTGGAGTCCGACTGGCGGGCAGCCAGGCCGAGGTCCCGGACATCCAGCATGGAGCGCGTCATGCCGATCGCATCCCACTTGCTGCCGTCCGAGCCCCATACCGAGGGTGCGATGCCCGGGGTTTCGGAAGGACCGATCACGACGGCGCCTGCACCGTCGCCGAGCAGGAAGGAGATGGTGCGTTCACGGTTGTCGATGACGTCGGAGAGCTTCTCCGCGCCGACCACCAGGACGTACTTGGCGGTTCCGGACCGGACCAGGGCGTCACCCTGGGCGATGCCGTAGCAGTAACCGGCGCATGCGGCGGAAATATCGAAGGCCGGTGCCGGCGTGGCTCCCAGGCGGTCAGCCAGGCTGGCTGCGGCGGAAGGGGTGGCGTAGGGGTGGGTCACCGTCGAAACGATGACGGCGCCGAGCTCCGAAGCCTCGATGCCGGCCTTTTCCATCGCCTCGCGGGCAGCGCCCTCGGCCATGTCAATGACGCTTACATCCGCCTTGGCGCGGTGGCGGGTGACGATTCCCGTCCGCTGGCGGATCCACTCGTCGGAGGAGTCGATCCACTGGCAGACGTCCTCGTTGGTCACGATGACGTCCGGCCGGTAGGCGCCCAGGCCGAGGATGCGGGTGTGCTCCTGGATGGGAGCCTGTTTCAGCGTGGGAACGCTCATGCGTTGCCCTCCAGTTCTGCAAAGAGCGCCAGGGCGGCAGATAGGTCGTCGGGGGTCTTGACCGCGACGGTCTTGACGCCGGGCATGCCGCGCTTTGCCAGGCCTGCAAGGGTGCCGGCGGGAGCGAGTTCGATGACTCCGGTCACTCCGCGCTGGACCAGGGTCTCCATGCACAGGTCCCAGCGCACGGGGCGTGACACCTGCGCGATCAGGCTGTCGACGGCGGCACGGCCGTCGGTGACTTCGCCGCCGTCGTAGTTGGACAGCAGGGGAACGGCCGGCGCCTGCGGCTTCAGCTGCGGCTCAAGAGCCTTCAGGGCGCTGACGGCAGGGGACATGTGGCTGGTGTGGAAGGCACCCGCAACCTTGAGCGGAATGACCCGGGCCTTGGCGGGTGGGTTGTCCGCAAGGGCCTTGAGCTGCTCGAAGGTTCCGGCCGCCACGGTCTGGCCCGCGCCGTTGACATTGGCCGGAGTTGCACCGGACGCCTCGATGGCTGCCAGGACTTCGGCAGGATCGCCGCCCACCACGGCACTCATGCCGGTGGGGGTGACGGAGGCTGCGGCCGCCATGCTGTTGGCCCGTTCGCGGACGAACGTCATGGCTTCCTGTTCGGTCAGGACGCCGGCAAGGGCGGAGGCGGTGATTTCACCTACCGAGTGGCCGGCCAGGATGACCGGCAGCGAGTTGAGTTCGACGTCGAAGAGGGACGCCGCGGCCACGAGGCCGGCGGCAACGATCAGGGGCTGCGCAACGGCAGTGTCCTTGATGGTTTCCTCGTCGGAAGTGGTCCCGTGAGCGATCAGGTCGATTCCGGCGATGTCGCTCAAGGTGGCCAGTTGGCCTGCCACCGGGGGCAGTTCCAGCCAGGGGGCCAGAAAACCCGGGGTTTGTGAGCCCTGTCCAGGGCAGACTATTGCAAGCACGTAACCAGCTTTCCAAATTACTTCGTGATCCAGCGGTGTTTGTCCGCACCAAGCTCACGGGGTCAGGTTGTAGGAAGTCTACAACGGTTCAGGGCTGAGTCCGCGACGGCTGACGTTCCGTGGCGGCTTTGGGAGGGGCCGAAAGCCGGCCCACCACCAGTGCTGCCTGCAGGACGAAAGCTTCCCGCGGGAGGAGCGGGTCCCAGCCCGTGACATCACAGACACGCTTGAGCCGGTACCTGACCGTGTTGGCATGGACGAAGAGTTCCCGGGCCGTGGCTTCCAGCGAATGGCCCAGCTCCAGGTAGGTGCCGAGGGTTTCCACGAGGCCGTTGGATGCCGCCAGCAGGGGCCGGTAGATGTTCTTGACCAGGGAGCGGCGTGCGGCGTCGTCGCCCGAGATGACCCGCTCTGGAAGCAGGTCGTCCGCGGCCACCGGCCGCGGCGCGGAAGGCCATGCCTTGGCGGCGGTGAGGCCGGCAAAGGCGGACTGCGCGGAGCCGCTGGCTTCGAGCAGCGATCCCGCCTCGGGACCGTACACAACAGGGCCGGGGGCGAACATGTCGCTGAGTTTGATGTAGGCGGTTTCCCGGTCCTGGACGCCCCCGAGGATGAGGATCAGCCGGTCGCCCTGGATGCCCACCAGTGCGTCCTCGGCATACCGGCCGGCCATGCGCCGCAGCTCGCTGACGTAGCTGGCGCTCGGCTCGGAGGGGGAATTGCCCACCATGACCGTGAAGCGCTCCTGCGCTTTCCAGCCCAGCGCAGCGATCCTTGACCGCAGCGCGTCGGTGTTTTCGCCCCGCAGGATGGCATCCACGATCAGGGCTTCGAGCCGGGTGTCCCACGACCCGCGGGACTCGGCGGCGCGGGCGTAGACGTCCGCGGCGGCAAACGCCACCTCCCGCGAATAGCGCAGCACGGCTTCGCGAAGGGACGGCTGGTCAGCCTCGGGCGCGATGACCGGGACCTGGTCCTCCACCACCTCCACCACGATCCTGATCAGCTGCAGCGCTTTCTGCAGGCTGATGGAGCGCGTGAGTTCGGTGGGAGCGGTGCCGAAAACGTCGGTGAGGATCCACGACGGCGAGCTCGGCCGCTCGTACCAGGTGACGAACGCCGCAATGCCGTTCTGGGCCACCATCCCCAGCGCCGACCGTTCGTCCGAGCTCAGCCGGCTGTACCAGGGCAGCGACTTTTCCAGTTCCCGCATGGTGGTGGTGGACAGCTGCCCCACGTTGGCACGCAGTTTCTTGAGGGTTTCCGACTTCTCCGGGGTGACCGCAGGCTGGGCCGGTTTACGCTTCGCGGACGGGGTGGCAGGTGCTGGCATGCTTTGAGCATACGG
Organism: Arthrobacter nitrophenolicus; assembly: GCF_045833485.1. Lineage (NCBI taxonomy): Bacteria > Bacillati > Actinomycetota > Actinomycetes > Micrococcales > Micrococcaceae > Arthrobacter > Arthrobacter nitrophenolicus. Next base: position 4,137,212 of record NZ_CP174504.1, on the reverse strand, counting down.
GCAGCGGGCGGCAACCTCCATTTGTGCGAAGGCTACAATCCGCTTTGTCATGCATCACACGTTCGGGACAGCCTCCCGGGCAACGGACGACGGCGGCCCCCGCCTTTCGGTGGGAGCCGCCGTCGCTGCTGCTGGCCGGGGAGAGGTTACGCCTCGCCTCCGGCGTTGCCGGTGGTTCCGGCATTCACGTTGTGCAGGCGGTACTTCTCGATGGCCTTGACCGGAGCCTGGGCGTCCACTTCACCGCGGCGCGCCAGCATCTCAAGCGCACGCACCACAATGGAGTGGGTGTCGTTCTTGAAGAAGCGGCGGGCTGCGGCGCGGGTGTCCGAGAAGCCGAAGCCGTCGGCGCCCAGGGTGGCGTATTCATTCGGGATGAACTGCCGGATCTGGTCCGGAACAGCCTTCATGTAGTCCGAAACTGCGACGACAGGCCCGGTGGCACCCTCAAGCTGACGGGTGACGAACGGGACCCGGGCGGGCTGTTCGGGGTTGAGGAAGGCTTCCTCTTCGGCGGCGAGGCCGTCGCGGCGGAGTTCGTTCCAGGAGGTGACGGACCAGACGTCGGCGGAGACGGACCAGTCTTCGGCGAGGATCCGCTGGGCTTCGAGGGCCCAGGGGACGGAGACGCCGGAGGCCAGGAGTTGGGTCCGGGGGCCGTCGATCTTGGCGGGCTGGAGCAGGTAGATGCCCTTGATGACGCCCTCGACGTCGAGTTCCTCGGGTTCGGCGGGCTGGACGATGGGCTCGTTGTACACGGTGAGGTAGTACATGAGGTTCTTGTCCGTGCTGTCCGGGCCGTACATCCGCTCGAGGCCGTCGCGGATGATGTGGCCCATTTCGTAGCCGTAGGCGGGGTCGTAGGTGACTACTGCCGGGTTGGTGGAGGCGAGCAGGGGGGAGTGGCCGTCGGCGTGCTGGAGGCCTTCGCCGGTGAGGGTGGTCCGGCCTGCGGTGGCGCCGATGATGAAGCCGCGGGTCATTTGGTCCGCGGCTGCCCAGAAGGCGTCGCCGGTGCGCTGGAAGCCGAACATGGAGTAGAACACGTAGACCGGGACCAGGGGTACGCCGTGGGTGGCGTAGGCGGTGCCGGCGGCGGTGAAGGCTGCCACGGCGCCGGCTTCGTTGATGCCGGGGTGGATCAGCTGGCCGGCGGGGGATTCCTTGTAGGCCAGGACCAGGTCGCGGTCCACGGACAGGTAGTTCTGGCCCTTGGGGTTGTAGATCTTCGCCGTCGGGAAGAACGCATCCATGCCGAAGGTACGTGCCTCGTCCGGGATGATCGGGGCGATGTGCTTGCCGAAGTTCTTGTCCCGCATCAGGTCCTTGAGCAGGCGGACGAATGCCATGGTGGTGGCTGCCTGCTGCTTGCCCGAGCCGCGCTTGGCCACCTCATAGGACTTCGCCTCGGGCAGCGTGATCTCGGCGTGCTTGGAGCGGCGCTCCGGCACGGACCCGCCCAGGGCCGCCCGGCGCTCCATCATGTACTGGATTTCCGGCGCATCGGTGCCCGGGTGGTAGTACGGCGGCCGGTACGGATCCTTCTCCAGCTGCTCGTCGCTGACCGGGATCCGCAGGTGGTCGCGGAACTTCTTCAGGTCATCCAGGGTCAGCTTCTTCATCTGGTGGGTCGCGTTGCGGCCCTCGAAGTGCGGTCCGAGTCCGTAGCCCTTGACGGTTTTGGCGAGGATGACGGTGGGTTTGCCCTTGAATTCGGTGGCTGCCTTGTACGCGGCGTAGACCTTGCGGTAGTCGTGGCCGCCGCGTTTGAGGTTCCAGATCTGGTCGTCGGTGAGGTCCGCGACGAGGTCCTTGGTGCGGGGGTCCTTGCCGAAGAAGTGTTCGCGGACGAACCCGCCGGACTCGGCCTTGTAGGTCTGGTAGTCCCCGTCGGGGGTTTCGTTCATGATCTTCACGAGCGACCCGTCGGTGTCGCGGGTGAGCAGGTCGTCCCATTCCCGGCCCCAGACGACCTTGATCACGTTCCAGCCCGCGCCGCGGAAGAACGCTTCGAGTTCCTGCATGATCTTGCCGTTGCCGCGCACCGGCCCGTCCAGGCGCTGGAGGTTGCAGTTAATGACGAAGTTCAGGTTGTCCAGGTTCTCGTTCGCGGCGAGCTGGAGCAGGCCGCGGGATTCGGGCTCGTCCATTTCGCCGTCGCCCAGGAACGCCCAGACCTGCTGGTCGGAGGTGTCTTTCAGGCCCCGGTTGTGCAGGTACCGGTTGGACTGGGCCTGGTAGATCGCGTTCATCGGCCCGATGCCCATGGACACGGTGGGGAATTCCCAGAACTGCGGCATCAACCGCGGGTGCGGGTAGGAGGACAGGGCGTGGCCCTCGCGGGACTTTTCCTGCCGGAACCCGTCCAGGTCCTCCTCGGAGAGCCGGCCTTCCATGAACGCGCGGGCGTACATGCCCGGGGACGCGTGGCCCTGGAAGAAGACCTGGTCCCCGCCGCCGGGGTGGTCCTTGCCGCGGAAGAAGTGGTTGAACCCGACCTCGTACAGGGTCGCCGCGCCGGCGTAGGTGGAAATGTGCCCGCCCACGGCGATGTCCGGCCGCTGCGCCCGGTGCACCATGACCGCTGCGTTCCAGCGCATGTACGCCCGGTACCGGCGCTCGTATTCCTCGTTGCCCGGGAACGGTGCTTCCTGGTCCACCGGGATGGTGTTCACGTAATCGGTGGTGGTCACCATCGGCACCCCGACGCTCTGCGCGCCCGCGCGCTGCAGCAGGCTCCGCATGATGTATTGGGCACGCTCGGTACCCTGTTCCCTGATCAGCGCGTCCAGGGACTCAACCCACTCGGCAGTCTCTTCCGGATCACGATCAGGCAGCTGGTTAGTCAACCCGCTGAGGATATGGGAGGTATCTTCTCCTGCAGCCACGTCCAACCTCTCTTTGCGCGCATGAATCGGCGCACTCAGGCCAGGCAGGGTGACTGCCCGGCGTATATACGCCGTGTGCGACGTATCGGTTACAACAGCCCGGTCATGTGTGCCGGGCAGGGTCCTAGAGCTCCTATGTCTGCACGGAGTTACAAGGTTGTTGTCCCGCAGGCATAGTTGTCATCAGCCACTCTAGCCCTCACCGCAAGGCGATGCGTAGCCGCAGCCCGGGCACTCCAGTTGTATTTCGCCGTCATACTGGTTCTGTGACGAAAAGCCGCTGCACAGCGGGCCGGCCGCACCCGATGTGACGCAGAATATGCTGCACGGCGGGGGCGGCAGCTTGAAGCGCAGGCACAAAGGGTGTTGGCTTGGGGAGTAATGGAAATCACTATGTGCACTGCATATCTAAGGCATTGGAGGAACACGTGAGCGAGGCCGACGCCGCCACTTCGGTAAATGTGGCGGAAAAATTGGGTTTCAAGAATGGGGATCTGATTCAGGAGTTCGGTTACGACGACGATGTCGATTTCGACTTGCGTGACGATATAGAGGACCTCACCGGTTCGGAGTTGCTGGACGAGGACGACCACGAAGTTGCGGACGCCGTCATCTTCTGGTGGCGCGACGGCGACGGCGACCTGGTGGACAGCCTCATGGATTCGCTGACGACGCTGGGGGAGAACGGCGTCGTCTGGCTGCTGACCCCCAAGTCCGGCCGCGACGGCTACGTCTCGCCGGCGGACATCCAGGAGGCCGCGCCCACCGCCGGCCTGCACGTCACCACGTCCGCAGGTGTGTCCAAGGACTGGAGCGCCAGCCGCCTGGTGAGCAGGAAGAACAAGTGACGGCAGCGCTTGCCGCTGCCTCTGCTGCTGTCCCTGCGGTCGGCGTGACGGCCCCCGACTTCGAGCTTTCCAACCAATACGGCGAGCCGGTCCGGCTTTCGTCGTTCCGCGGCCAGAACGTGGTCCTGGTTTTCTACCCCTTCGCGTTCTCGGGAATCTGCACCGGTGAACTGTGCGAAATCCGGGACAACCTGGCTGTGTTCGAGAACGCGGACGCCACGGTCCTTGCCATCTCGGTCGACAGCAAGTTCAGCCTCCGCGCCTACGCTGAGCAGGAAGGGTACGGATTCGACCTGCTGGCAGACTTCTGGCCCCATGGCGGCGTCGCTTCCTCCTACGGTGTTTTCGACGAAGAGACCGGGATGGCCAGGCGCGGCACGTTCATCATCGATGCGGCGGGAACAATCCGGTACACGGTGGTGAACCCGAGGGGCCAGGCCAGGGACTTCGAGGAGTACCGCGCGGCACTTGCCGGGCTGGCGGAGGCCTGAGCGGGCATGGAAGGGCAGCGGCACGGGGTAGGCCTGACGGGCTTTGCCAGCATGCCGCCGGCACCCGCCGCCGCCCCCTCCAGCCAGGACCTTGAGGTGCTCCGCAGGATCCGGGACCTCCTGGGCGGAATGCGCTTCGCGCTGCTGACGGGCGCCGGGCTCAGCACTGATTCAGGCATCCCCGACTACCGGGGCCCGGGCTCGCCGCCCCGTACCCCAATGACCTACCAGGAGTTTGTCCGCGAAGCAGCGAACCGGCAACGGTACTGGGCACGGAACCATATCGGCTGGTCACACCTTCGGCACGCGGATCCGAATCCAGGGCACTTTGCGGCCGCCCACCTCGAACGGCGGGGCTACCTCACGGGCCTGATTACGCAGAACGTGGACCGCCTCCATGAGGATGCCGGCAGTTCGAACGTCATCGACCTCCACGGCAGGTTCGACCAGGTGGTCTGCCTCGACTGCACCCGCACCTATTCCCGGAAGCTCCTGGCCGGCATGCTGGCCGAACTCAATCCGGATTTCCTTGAACGGGCTGCGGCCACCGGTCTCGTGGAGATGGCGCCCGACGCAGATGCCACCGTGGAGGACCGGGCGCTGATCAGCAGTTTCGTCGTCGCTGCCTGCCCGGCATGCGGCGGAACCCTGAAGCCGGACTTTGTCTATTTTGGCGAGAACGTTCCCAAAGACCGGGTGGAGAAGGCCTACGCGATGGTGGACGCGGCTGCCGCCGTGGTGGTGGCCGGTTCCTCGCTGACCGTGATGAGCGGTTTGCGGTTTGTGCGGCACGCCGCCAAGGACGGCAAACCTGTGGTGATCATCAACCGGGGCGAAACCCGCGGGGATGACAAAGCCACCATCAAGCTGGAAGCGGGCGTTTCGGAGTCGCTTACCTGGCTTGCCGGGAACCTGCCGCCGCTCTGACATGCTGGTCCGTGCAGCAGCCCCTGCGCCGATTCGCGTTTGGGGCTCCGCGTCAGGTAGAGTCTATGTTCGTTGGTTGCGGCGGAAACGCCGGATTCAGCGCCTTGGGTCTTTAGCTCAGCTGGTAGAGCGCCACGTTTACACCGTGGATGTCATCGGTTCGATCCCGGTAGGACCCACCACAAAAACCCCGCATTTCCTGCCTTCCAGGCTCACGGAACTGCGGGGTTTTTTCGTTGGCGGCACAGCCGAATGTCAGACCCCCGCCATAGCTTTGCAGTCATGGAACACGTGATAGTCCGCAGGGGCGGAGATGGAATGCCGACGGCGGTGGTCTGCCGGGGACGGGAATGGTCCGTGGGTGCCGAGCCGGTGAGATGGTTCGAACGGATTAACTGGTGGGAGACCCACCGGAGGATGCCAAAGGGCAGAAGCCGCGTGGACGTGGAGATCCTGCAGGTCCAGGTGCGGCTGGGAAGCAACCGGAACTCCGCCCTGACCACCATGGTGCTGGAACGTGACGGACTCGGGGGCGGCTGGCGCCTGCGGGAGTCCCTGGCCGGCGCGGCGTAGCACCAGTCCCAAGGGAAGGGCCTGCGTGCGGGCATTGGAAAACCCTCCACCGCGACTATTGGGGGATGCCGCGGTGGAGGGCCTGAGTTGAATATACCGTGAACTGCAGGAAACAAAAAGTTACCGTTGAATGTGTCTGCAGCATTACCCGGGGCCGGAGTCTTGGGTCACGGCCGTCAGCGGCGGACCGGGATGAAGACGCGCGGCTGCTCGGTCCAGGTATCGGCCATCCGGGCCATGGTCCGGCGAAGGATCCGGTCGGAACCTTCCCTCGCCGCCGCGGCGTCGCCCCTGGCGATCGCTTCCGCCACGTCCACGTGCCACTGCAGGGCAGCCTCGTTGGGGTGGTCGGGCATGAGGCCGTGCACCGTTCGGCCGGTCAGCGTCTCCGCCACCTGGCCCATGAGGTTGGCGAACATCTCATTGCCGGAGCCGGAAAGCAGGAGGGAATGGAACTGGATATCCAGGTCCAGGAAGCGCGGCACCTCACCGTTGAGGCCGGCGTCGCGCATGGCATAGGCCACGTCCACCAGCTCGAGCCTCAGCGGGGCCGGCGCGTTCTGGGCGGCCAGCTCGGCCGCGGCAGGTTCAACGGCCGCCCGCAGCTCGGCGAGGGAGCGAAGCTGCGCGCCGCGGGCGTCGCTGGCAAGCCGCCACCGGATGACCTGCGGATCAAAGGGATTCCAGCGGCTGGGCGGCAGGACCCGGATGCCCACCCGCTTCGTGGTCTCCACCAGCCCCAGTGACTGCAGGACGCGGACTGCTTCACGGATGACGGACCGGGAAACCTTGAGTTCGTCTTCAAGCTGCTCTGCGAGCATGACATGGCCAGCAGGCAGCTCGCCTGCGATGATGCGGGTGCCAAGATTTTCGATGGCACGGTGGTGCAGGCTGCTGGTCATGCCGTTAAGCCTAGTGGGAACGGGCCCGGCGGCCAGGCTGGAGGCGGCCGGCGGCGACACAAAGCATTCCAGTATCCGGTTGCCCCTTTCCTCATACCTCCGGAATATATATGCTTTATTCCGACCCTGGTCATGGCGGGCGGCTTCGACGAGGCTGCCGCCATTCGTCCTGAAGCAATGAATTGGAGTTTTGATGTCTGCACACATCGGTGTCACCGGCCTTGCGGTGATGGGTGCCAACCTGGCCCGCAACCTCGCGCGGAACGGCTTCACCGTCGCCCTGCACAACAGGTCCGTGGAGAAGACCGACGCACTGCTGGAGCGGTACGGATCCGAAGGCGACTTCATCCGCACCGAAACCCTGCAGGAACTGGTCGACTCACTGGAGAAGCCCCGGCGCGTGCTGATCATGGTCAAGGCCGGCAAGCCGGTGGACTCGGTCATCGAACAGCTTGAGCCGCTGCTCGAACCGGGCGACATCATCATCGACGCCGGCAACTCCCACTATGAGGACACCCGCCGGCGCGAAGCCGCGCTGGCCAAGAAGGACCTGCATTTCGTGGGCGTGGGTGTCTCCGGCGGCGAGGAGGGCGCGCTGAACGGCCCGTCCATCATGCCGGGCGGCTCCAAGGAGTCCTACAAGGCCCTCGGCCCGCTGCTGGAAAAGATTTCCGCCAAGGTTGACGGCGAGCCCTGCTGCGCCTGGGTGGGCACCGATGGCGCCGGCCACTTCGTCAAAATGGTCCACAACGGCATCGAATACGCGGACATGCAGGTCATCGGCGAGGCGTTTGACCTGCTGCGCTCCGGGGCCGGAATCGAACCCGCCGAGCAGGCCAAAATTTTCTCGGAATGGAACAAGGGCGAGCTCTCCTCCTTCCTGATCGAAATCTCCGCCGAAGTCCTGGGCCACGTTGACGCGAAGACCGGCAAACCGTTCGTCGACGTCGTGGTGGACGCGGCTGGACAGAAGGGCACCGGCCGCTGGACCGTCATCTCCGCCCTGGAGCTCGGTTCCCCGGTGTCGGGCATCGCCGAGTCCGTCTTCGCCCGTGCACTCTCCTCGCAGGCCGGCCAGCGCAAGCTGGGCCAGGAACTGCTGGAAGGCGGGGAAGCCGCCGTCGAGATCCCGGACACCTTCGTCGAGGACGTCCGCCAGGCGCTCTACGCCTCAAAGCTGGTCTCCTACGCGCAGGGACTGGACATGCTGACCTCGGCAGCCAAGGAATACGGCTGGGACCTGAAGCTGGACGAGATTGCTTCCCTGTGGCGTGCGGGCTGCATCATCCGTGCGGAACTGCTCAAGGACATCACCAAGGCCTACGCCGCGGACGAGAAGCCGGCCAACCTGCTGTTCGCCCCGGCCTTCACGAAGGCCATCGCCGATGCCCTGCCGGCATGGCGGCGCGTGGTGGCCACCGCAGTCCAGCTCGGAATTCCTGTCCCCGTATTCTCCTCCTCGCTGGCCTACTACGACGGCCTGCGCCGCAAGCGTGTTGCTGCCGCCCTGATCCAGGGACAGCGCGACCTGTTCGGTGCGCACACCTACGGCCGGATCGACGCCGAAGGCACGTTCCACACCCTGTGGGGCGAGGACAAGTCCGAAATCGAAGCGGTGGACACCCACTAGCCAGTCCAACGGCAAACGGCCGGCAGTTCCTGGAGATCTCCAGGAACTGCCGGCCGTTACTGTTTGCCTTACGGGATGCCAGCAAAATGGCGGCAGGTCAGATCCGGTATTCGATGTCGTACTCGGCCGGGTCCACCGCGGGCTTGGTCTCCCGCTGCGCGTCGCGGTGCCGCCACTTGGCAGGAACACCGGTGACGATTGACTCCGGCGGCGCGTCCTTAACGACGACGGCGTTCGCGCCCACGGCGCTGTCCCGTCCAATGGTGATCGGTCCCAGGATCTTGGCCCCGGCGCCAATGGTGACGCGGTCGCCAATGGTGGGGTGCCGCTTGATGCGCGCCAGGGAGCGGCCGCCGAGGGTCACACCGTGGTACATCATGACGTCCTCGCCAATTTCGGCAGTCTCACCAATGACCACGCCCATGCCGTGGTCGATGAAGAACCGGCGGCCGATGGTGGCGCCCGGATGGATCTCGATGCCGGTCGCGAACCTGCCCAGCTGGGAGATCAGCCGGGCCGGGAACCGGAGGGCAGGATTCTGCCACAGCCGGTGCGTCAGCCGGTGGATCCAGATGGCATGCAGGCCGGAGTAAGCGAAAAAGTTCTCAAAAGAACCTCGAGCCGCCGGGTCATGGGACCGGGCGGCGTCGAGGTCTTCCTTCAGTCTTGCGAAAAAGCCCACAAAGTTCTTTCTACAGGAAACGGGCGGAAAGCGGCCTGATCAGCCCCGGATGTCGTCATAGAGCACGGTGGAGATGTAACGCTCGCCGAAGTCGCACACGACGGCGACGATCAGCTTGCCCTTGTTCTCGGGCCGCTTGGCCAGCTCCAGCGCGCCCCAGACAATGGCGCCCGAGGAGATGCCGCCCAGGATGCCTTCCTTGACGCCGAGGTCGCGGGCAACGCGCACGGAATCCTCCAGCGTGGCGTCGAGGACCTCGTCGTAGACGTTGGTGTCGAGGATTTCGGGGACAAAGTTGGCGCCGATGCCCTGGATCTTGTGCGGGCCGGGGGCGCCGCCGTTGAGGATGGCCGAGTCCTTGGGTTCGATGGCCACGATCTGGACGCCGGGCTTGCGCTCCTTCAGGACCTGTCCGACGCCGGTGACCGTTCCGCCGGTGCCGACGCCGGCAACGAAGATGTCCACCTCGCCGTCGGTGTCGGCCCAGACCTCTTCGGCCGTGGTGGTGCGGTGGATCTCCGGGTTGGCCTCGTTCGCGAACTGGCGCGCCCAGATGGCGTTCTCCGTGTTGGCAACGATTTCCTGGGCCTTCTCCACGGCACCGCGCATGCCTTCGGAGCCGGGGGTCAGGACGATCTCGGCACCGAAGGCGCGCAGCATGACCCGGCGCTCGGTGGACATGGTCTCGGGCATGGTGAGGATGACCTTGTAGCCGCGTGCAGCACCCACCATGGCCAGGGCGATGCCCGTGTTGCCGGAGGTGCCTTCCACGATGGTTCCGCCGGGCTTCAGGGCACCGGACTTCTCGGCGGCGTCGACGATGGCCACGCCGATACGGTCCTTGACGCTGTTGGCAGGGTTGTAGAACTCCAGCTTCACGGCGACGGTGGCTTCCAGCCCCTCGCTGAGCCGGTTGAGCCTGACCAGCGGAGTGCCGCCGACCAGCTGCGTTACATCGTCATAGATCCGTGCCATGTACATACGCCTATCTCTGAAGGGTGGATACTGAGGTCAGCCTAACGAGGCGGCGTAACCGTGGCTAAGCGTTAAGCCATGCAGAGTAATATTTCCTGGCCTTGGCCAGCTTGGGGTTGATGATCACCTGGCAGTACCCCTGCTCCGGATGCTTGGCGTAATAGTTCTGGTGGAACTCCTCTGCCACATAAAAGCGCGGAAGCCGGCTGACTTCGGTGACGATCGGATCCCGCCACAGCTCCTGGTTCCGTTCGATCGCCTCCTCGAACAGGATCTTCTCTTCCGTGGTTTCGTAGAACATCGACGAACGGTACTGCGTGCCGACGTCGTACCCCTGGCGGTTCAGGGTGGTGGGGTCATGGAGGGCGAAGAACATGTCAAGGATGACCTCGGCCGGGATGATGTCCTCGTCGAAGGTCACGGCCACAACCTCGGCATGGCCAGTGGTTCCGCTGCAGACGGAGTAATAGTCGGGGTGGGGGTCGTGCCCGCCGGTGTAGCCGGACACCACCGAGGTGACGCCCATGGTCTTCTGGTAGACAGCGTCAAGGCACCAAAAGCAGCCTCCGCCCAGAACAAAAGTTTTCATGACCTCTTCAATGGTTGGCGGGCCCGGATGATTCCCCTGCCGGCTGCGGTACCCGTCACGGTACGGGGCCGACCACGGCGGATGGGGTAAAACTAAGACTATGGAACCTGTGGACACCGACGTTACCGGCCCCGAAGACCACAACGACGGCGACGCCCCCTCGGACCCGGCGGCGGCCGGTACGGCGGAGGCTCCAAGCCTGGGCGACCTGCTGCTGGCGGTGGAGGAACTCTGGCCCGAATCCCTGGCCGAGGACTGGGACGAGGTGGGACTCGTTGCGGGCCACCCGTCCACTCCCGTCACCAAGGTGATGTTCGCGGTGGACCCTACGCTGGAGGTCATCGAGGAAGCCGTGGAGTGGGGCGCCGAACTCCTCATCACCCACCATCCGCTCCTCCTCAAGGGGGTCACCTCGGTTGCCGCCACCACGGCGAAGGGAAGGGCAGTCCACCGGCTCATCGAGTCGGGTACGGCACTCCTGACGGTGCACACCAACGGTGACTCCGCCGTCGGAGGCGTTTCTGACGTGCTGGCAGACGCCCTGGGACTCCGGGACGTGGCACCCCTGACCGTTGCCGCCAACGGGCTGCCGGAAGAGGGCATCGGCCGGGTCGGCGACCTGGCGGATGCCATGACCCTGGGTGAGTTCGCCGCCCGCGTCTTCGGGATCCTGCCGTCCGTGGCCGGCGGCGTCCGGGTGTCCGGCGACAAGGACGGCCTGGTGCGGCGCATCGCCGTCTGCGGCGGCGCGGGCGACTCGCTGCTCAACGAGGTCCGGGCCAGCAACGCGGATGTCTACGTCACGGCCGACCTCCGGCACCACCCCGCATCCGAAGCCCGGGAGTCGGCGCTGAACGGCCGGCCGTACCTCGTGGACGTCTCGCACTTCGCCAGCGAATGGCTCTGGCTGCCGGCTGCGGCAGCCGCCCTGGGCAACGTCCTCGCGGACCAGGGGCACGACGTCGAAATCCAGGTCAGCACCACCAACAGCGATCCGTGGGACTTCATACTCACTCCGGGCTAAGCCGGGGGAGCAGGCCACGCGCTAGAGTCAAGGAAGCGCCTGCAGGGTGCCCGGCTCCGGCCGGAAGGGATCAAGCGGAGGTAATAGTGGCGAAGGCAGCACCGGCGGAACAGTTGAAGTTGCTCGAACTGCAGGGGCTGGACGCCAGGCTTAAGTCGCTCGCCACCCGCCGCCGGGCGCTGGAGAACGATCCGCGGATCAAGGACCTCGAAGCCGCCCTCTCGGTTGCCAACGGCGAACTTGGCGCAGCCAAGGTGGCCGTCCACGACGCAGAATCCGAGTTGAAGCGTGCCGAGGCGGACGTGGAACAGGTGGCCACCCGCATCGAACGGGACGAGGCACGGCTCAACAGCGGCACCGGCCTGTCCAAGGACCTGGTGGCCCTCCAAAAGGACATTGCGTCGCTGAACAAGCGCCGCTCCGACCTGGAGGACGTGGAGCTGGAAATCCTGGAAAGGCTGGACGCCCTCAGGGCCCGCCAGGCAGCCCAGCAGGTCATCGTGGACGATATCCAAGGTTCTTTCGGCGGTATCCGCGCCGAGCTGGATGAGGCCATCGCCGGGGTCGACGCGGAAGCCGCCGGGGTCCGGGCCAGGCGGGATGAATTCGCGCAGGGACTCGACGCCCCACTGCTTGCCGTCTACGAGAAGACGCTCGCGAAGCGGGGCGTCGGCGCTGCCCGGCTGTTCCACGGAACGTCGGAGGCTTCCGGCATGAAGCTCAGCCCCGGCGACCTCGCCGAGATCAAGGCAGCCTCCGCGGACGACATCGTCTTCTGCCCCGACTCCGGCGCCATCCTGGTGCGTTCGGAGGAGTGGGCCTGACCTGCCGGGCTTTCAGTCCTGCAGGATGATGTTCAGGGCGTGCGGCTTCCGCGCCGATCCCGCAACCAGCTCCGCATCCCATTTCTCCCGTGCCGCGCCCAGAAGCTGTTCGGGGCTGGCAGGAGCCTTCCCGCGACGGACCAGCAGGTGGCGTGCGAGCTCACCACGGGTGTGCTTGGCGAAGTGGCTGACCACCTTGCGCACGCCGCCGGTCTCCGTGAAGACATTGACCGCGACCGTCCGGGCAGGGGGCGGGGTCCACGCGGCTGCGTAGGTGCTGGACCTGCAGTCCACCAGCAGGTGGCCCTCCACCGCCCCGCCGAGTGCGTCCGCCAGGAGCGGCTTCCAGAACGGGGCGAGCCGGCCGACGTCGGGCAGTGCAGTCCCCATTGAGAGCCGGTAGGCAGGGACGCTGTCGCCGAAACGCAACGCTCCCCACAGCGCCGAAATGACCAGCACCGATTCGTCTGCCTTGCGGCGCTGGGCCGGGGTGAGGCTCCGGTAGCCGAGGGCGTCGTACAGGACGCCGGAATAGATCGTGTGTGCCGGTGCCGCCGGCTCCGCGTGGAGCCGGGTGTTGCGGCGGACGTCGTCGCTCAGCGATGCTCCCACCCCCAGGAGCGCAAGGGCGTCCTCGTGCGCGCTGACGGTCCCCAGCGCCTCGAGGACTTTGGCGCGGTAGGGGTTGAGGGCGGGGAAGCCCAGGGACTGCCAGTCGACGGCGGCACCGCGGACTGCCGGCGTCTTGCCTTCGGAGGGGGGAAGCAGAATAAGCACCGTCCGATCCTACCGGCGGCGGAAAGGACGCCCCGCGCCGGTAGACTGGTTGAGGATGGGACAGCCAGACGGCCGCGCGCCACGCAAGTGGCTCGAGGAACGTCCGGGCTCCACAGGGCAGGGTGGTGGGTAACGCCCACTCGGGGTAACCCGCAGGCAAGTGCCACAGAGAACAGACCGCCCGCATCCTTTGTCCGTGGACGGGGGAGCGCGGGTAAGGGTGAAACGGTGGTGTAAGAGACCACCAGCTTCCCGGGTGACCGGGAAGGCTAGGTAAACCCCACCCGGAGCAAGGCCAGACAGGACACGTTTGAGGGCTGCCCGCCCGAGTGTCCGGGTAGGCCGCTGGAGGGTACCGGCAACGGTACTCGTAGATGGATGGCCGTCGCTCCACTTCCGGCAACGGAAGCGGGGAACAGAACCCGGCGTATCGGCTGTCCCGTCCATCAACCGGTTTGACCTTGGAAGTTTTGTTGGTGATCCTGAACCGTGCCCGCAAATACTGATCGCCACCCGGACAGCCAACCGGCCCGGGGTGCCACTCCCGGCCGCGCCAGGCAGGCGCTTGCCCTGCTGGGCTTCCTGGCCCTTTCCCTGGCCGCGTGGGCGCTGGCCTCGGTTCCCATCATCCTGCATTCGCCCGGCTGGTTCGCGGAGTCAGTCAAGGCGCCCTGGATGCCACCGGGATGGATGTTCCGGTCCATGTGGATCGCGCTCTACATCGGCGTCGCCGTTGCCGCCTGGCTGGTCTGGCGGAAAGGTGCCCTGACCAGGGGGACGCTGGCCTGCTATATCGTCCAGCTGGTGCTTAATGCAGGGTGGCCGCTGACGTTCTTCGGACTGTATCCCGTCCTGGGGACCGCTGCCCTGTGGGTCGCGTTCGCCGTCATCGCCGGCCTGGCAGTGACCCTGGTCTTCCTGATCATGCGGTTCGGACCGGTCAACACAGGTGCCGGGTTACTGGTGCTGCCCTACTTCTCCTGGGTGGTCTTTTCCGCCAGCCTCAACCTCTATTCGGCCCTGCACAATTAGCTTGCCCGGCCGTGTGAGTGATTTCACGCGCCTGCAGCCTGTTGCGGGGCGCGGGCCAATTTAGAATGGATAGCGGACGTAGGGGTTCTTCCGCCGGGAGTTGCGTTCGCAGCCGGCGGTTTTTCTTTGCACACGATCCATGCGCCTGGGGGCCGAACCCTGCAGGCGTGGGTGCCCCTGGACATCATCCGGTGGCCGACATCCGCGTACGAGGACGTATGCGGCTGAACCGAGGAAGGTATTTCTGTGAGCCAGACGTCAGATTCTTGTCTTGATACATGGATGGGCCGGGAGGCCCTCGCCGAGGCCATGATTCCGGTGATCGGCCGGCTTTACCGCGAAAACAACGTGGTGACCAGCATCCATGGCCGGAGCCTGATCAACAAGTCCACCATGAACATCCTCAAGGCGCACCGCTTCGCGCGCCGGATGAGCAAGGACGAATTGCTCCTTGAAGAGACTGCCCCGCTGCTGAACACCCTGGCCGGGCTTGAGCTGGGCGCGGCTGCGATCGACATTGCCCGCCTGAACCAGAAGTTCAAGGAAGAGGGCGACGGCGCCACCCTGGAGGAGTTCCTCCGTGCCGAGCTCGCCGAGATCGTGGGCAAGCGCGGCGCTGACGAGCGCACCAGCACTGACGTGGTGCTGTACGGCTTTGGCCGGATCGGCCGGCTCCTGGCCCGCCTCCTGATCGAAAAGGCCGGTGGCGGCCATGGCCTGCGCCTGCGCGCCATTGTGGTCCGCCGCGGTTCCGACAACGACCTGGCCAAGCGCGCCAGCCTGCTGCGCCGCGACTCCGTGCACGGCTCCTTCGAAGGCACCATCCGCATCGACGAGGAAGCCAACACGATCACGGCCAACGGCGTCCGGATCCAGGTCATCTACTCGAACGATCCGGCAACCATCGACTACACCGCCTACGGCATCAGCAACGCCCTGGTGGTGGACAACACCGGCCGCTGGCGCGACGCCGAAGGCCTGTCCCAGCACCTGCAGAGCAAGGGTGTTGCACGGGTTCTGCTGACCGCGCCGGGCAAGGGCGAGCTGAAGAACATCGTCCACGGCATCAACCACGGAACCATCGAGGACACGGACACCATCGTCTCCGCGGCGTCCTGCACCACCAACGCCATCACCCCGGTCCTGAAGGCCCTCAACGACAAGTTCGGCGTGGTCCACGGCCACGTGGAAACCGTGCACTCCTTCACCAACGACCAGAACCTCATCGACAACTTCCACAAGGGCGACCGGCGCGGCCGCTCCGCCGCGCTGAACATGGTGATCACCGAGACCGGTGCTGCCAAGGCCGTCGCCAAGGCACTGCCGGAACTGCTGGGCAAGCTCACCGGCAGCTCCATCCGCGTTCCCACCCCGGACGTCTCCCTGGCCATCCTGAACCTGACACTCGAGAACGGGACCACCAAGGACGAGGTGAACAACTACCTCCGCGAGATGTCGCTGCACTCGGACCTGCGCAAGCAGATCGACTACATCGATTCCCCCGAGGTGGTCTCCACCGACTTCGTCGGTTCCCGCCGCGCCGGCATCGTGGACGGCCTGGCGACCGTCTCCACCGACAAGAACCTCGTGGTCTACGTCTGGTACGACAACGAATTCGGCTACAGCTGCCAGGTGGTCCGCGTGATGGAAGAGATGGCCGGCGTCAACCCGCCGTCCTACCCCGCCAAGGAAAGCGCCAAGGCGCTGGCGGCCATCGCCGTCTAGCCATTCGCGGGTCACGCTAATTCCCGGCTGGTTCTCTGGAATCAGCCGGGAATCGGGACCACACTAATGGCATGGAAAAAGATTCGACGCTCCAGCACGACACCACCCTGGAACACGCACTCGACGTCGCCAAGGCAAACCACAAGGAAGCCGTCCGGCTCCTTGAGCGGGCACGTGCGGCACACCAGGCAGGCGACGTCGGCGAGGACAGGGTACGCCAGCTCGAGGGCCTCCTGGCCATTGCCGAAGAGGACCTGCGGCGGGTGATGCGGGAGCAGTAACCGCTCCACCCGATCCGTCACCTGCCCTCCACACTGTGGAAAACGGCGAGGTGGAGTTCTCGCTGCCCTAGGCTCGTGGGGTGCAGGACGTCAGCCGCCGGCAGGGAAAGCCGTGACCGTGAGCTGGTCCACCTACCGGCGGGCCCGCCGCCGCTCGCGCCAAGCGTGGGTCATTCTGGCACTGGCCGCGGTTTCCATCGTTGGGGGCCTTGCCTGGTTCTTTAGCGCGGGCCAGTTCGCCCTCGCGGAACCGGCGCCGGCAGGTCCTTCCGAGGCCCCCGTCTTCGATCCCGCGTGGATGAAGCCGGTGGCAGCCGTCCACCCGGTCCCCGGCGGACGTGCGCTTGACGCTTTGGACACGCTGCCGGTCAAGGGCCGGGCAGCGAAGGGCGGCTACGACCGGGAAGCCTTCGGCCAGGCCTGGTCCGACGTGGACCGGAACGGCTGCGATACCCGCAACGACATCCTCCGCCGCGACCTGGCGGACGTTGTCTTCGCCGAAGGTTCCAGGTGCCGGGTCTCGGCCGGCCGCTTCCATGAGCCCTACACCGGCCAGCACGTCGGTTTCCGCCGCGGCCAGGACAGCAGCAGGGCTGTGCAGGTGGACCACGTTGTTGCCCTGGCGGACGCCTGGCAAAAGGGCGCCCAGCAGTTGACTCCCGGGCAGCGCCAGAGCCTCGCCAATGACCCCTTGAACCTCATCGCCGCGGACGGGCCGGCCAACCAGCAGAAAAGCGCTGGCGACGCCGCCACCTGGCTTCCTGCAAACAAGTCCATCAGGTGCCATTACGTGGCACGGCAGATTTCCGTGAAGGCCGCCTACGGCCTCTGGGTAACCGGCGCGGAGAAGGACGCGATGAAGCGCGTCCTCGGCTCCTGTCCGGACCAGCAGACGGTGCGGGCCCGCTGACAGCCGCTGCGTGCCTGGAGGCAGCGGCCGGCTAGTGTCCGAACGGGTCCGGATCCACTCCCGGCATCCAGGTCAGGCCGGGCACGCCCCAGCCGTTCTTCTTGGCCTGTTTCATCGCCTTGCGGGAGTAGCGGTCCATGAGACGGTTGACGTAGAGCTTTCCGTCCAGGTGGTCGTATTCGTGCTGGATGACCCTGGCGAACCAGCCGGTGGCCTCGAACTTCACCGGCTCCCCGAATCCGTCGAAGCCTTCAACCCGGGCCCATTCGGCACGCTTGAGCGGATACACCTCCCCGGGAAAGGACAGGCAGCCCTCTTCTTCCTCGTCCGGGTCCGGAGCGGCGCCGGAGATTTTGGACAGCGTCAGGACCGGGTTGACCAGGACACCGGTGGGTGGAGCGCCGTCGTCGTTTGCGTACTTGTAGACAAAGATCCGCTTACCGACGCCGATCTGGGGGGCCGCGAGGCCTACGCCGTTGGCTGCATCGTTGGTTTCAAACATGTCGGCGATTAAGGCGCGCAGGTCGTCGTCGAACACCTCAACCTCGGAGGCCCGGCGGTGCAGCACGGGTTCTCCCCAGATGGTGATTGGCAGAACGGTCATGTCAGTGGTCCTTCGGCTTGCGGCCCTGGCCGGGGCCTGGGGCGATGCTGCAACAACAAAGGAGGCCGTACCGGATATCCGGTACGGCCTCCTTCTTGGACGGCTACCTGCCGTCCTGTGAGGGTGAGCGACGGGGGTTGAACCCGCGACCTCCTGGACCACAACCAGGCGCTCTGCCAACTGAGCTACGCCCACCATGTTTCCCGCAGAAAGACCGGCTTCCCGGCCCCCTGGAAAGGCAACTCAAATAGCTTACCTGCTCTTCAGGGGTGCTTTGTCCACTTTTGGCCTTTTCGGGAAAAATTCCTGCAAACGTGGCGCAGATTACGCTTCCGGGAGCCTGGCCGTTTCCGCTGCCGTGATGCGGCGGGCAATCTGCTGGGCCGTCACGCTGTCCGGACCCGGGGAGGGGACGAACACGGCCTCGCGGTAGTAACGGAGTTCGTCGATGGAATCCTTGATGTCCCCCAGGGCCCGGTGGCCGCCCTTTTTGGCGGGGGACTGGAAGTAGGCACGCGCGTACCAGCGGCGGGACAGTTCCTTGATGGTGCTGACGTCGATGACCCGGTAGTGCAGGTGTTCCACCACGGCTGGCATGTCCCGGGAAAGGAACACCCGGTCAGTCCCTACCGAGTTGCCGCCCAGCGGAGCCTTCCGCGGGTCCGGCACCCATTCCGCGATGTACTCCATCACTGCCGCCTCTGCCTCGGCCATGGTCTTTCCGAACGGAAGCTCCTTCAGCAGGCCGGACTTGGTATGCATATCCCGGACGAAATCGTTCATCTGGGCAAGAGCGGCATCGTCCGGCTTAATGACCACATCCACGCCGTCACCAAGGACGTTCAGTTCAGAATCGGTGACCAGGGCCGCCACCTCGATCAGGGCGTCGTTCTTGATGTCCAAACCGGTCATTTCGCAGTCGATCCAGACGATTCGTTCGTTAGAGATAGGCACCGGACCAGCCTACCGTTACACCTCCCGGCATCCGGCCGGTGCTAGGATTTCGGTACGCGGCGGGTCGCCCTGCTGTCGGACGAAAAGCGCCCCCGGACGGCTGTGCTGCCTGCCGGGCACAAGCCGCGCACACGCAAAAAGATTGGACGATCCTGAGATGACGGCGCCTTTGCCCGCGGCGGGGGAGTTGGCGGCCGCCGCCACCGCCGGAGCGGGCACCGCCGGAATGGACAATCCCCGCTTCCCGCTCCTGGCCGGCTTCATCGGTTCCATGTTCCTGCTGGTCGGCTCGCTGGGCGTGGGCTGGCTCGCCCCCGTCTCGGAGCTGCGCCGGATGCCCCTGTTCATCTGGATGCGCGCCGAGGCAGCCGGAGTGGCCCTCTCCATCGTGCTGCTGGCCGTGGGGGCCATGCTGCTGGTGCGGGCCTGGCTGCGGCTGGGGCAGATCGTCCACGTCTGGGGGGCCGAGGCGCGCAGCGCCACCCTGAAGGCTGTGGTGGCGTGGGGGCTGCCCATGATGTTCTGCGTGCCTCTGTTCAGCCGTGACGTCTATGCGTACATCGGCCAGGGCCGGCTCATGGTGGAAGGCTTCAACCCGTACGAGAACGGCATCTCGGCGCTGTCCAACTACTTCCAGCTGGGCGCGGACAAGATGTGGACGGAAGCACCCGTTCCCTACGGCCAGCTGTTCCTGTGGATTGAGCAGCTGGTGGTGTGGTCCACGAACGTCCAGCCGGAAGCCAGCGTGATGCTGTTCCGGCTGGTGGCGGTGGCCGGCGTCATCCTCTGCGTCATCTACGTGCCCAAACTTGCCGAACTGCACGGGATCAACCCGCACCGCGCCCTGTGGCTGACCGCCGCGAACCCGCTCTTCCTGACCAACTTCATCGCCAGCGTCCACAATGATGCGCTGATGATCGGCCTGGCTCTGGCCGGGCTGTACTACTCGGCCACCCGGCGGGCCATCCGGGGCATCGTGCTGGTTACCCTGTCCATCGCGGTCAAACCCATCACCATCGTGTTCCTCCCGTTCATCGGCCTGCTCTGGGCCGGCCGGGAGGCGGGCTGGGCGCGGAAGTTCGTGTTCTGGGCCCTGACCGGCGGGCTGAGCCTGGCCCTGCTGACCCTCATGGCCCTGGTCAACGGCTTCGGTTTTGGCTGGATCAGCGGGCTCTCCGCCCCCGGCAGCATCTCCATCTGGTACGCGCCCGTCGGGCTCATCGGAATGGTGGTGGCCTCGCTGGCCAACTCCTTCGGCTTTGACGGATCCGTGCCGGCCGGCTGGGTTTTCAATGCCGGAAAGCTGCTGGCTGTGGCTGTCGTCTGCTGGCAGATTTTCCGGGGCGACTATGACCGTCTCATGCGGCGCCTTACGCTGGCGCTCGCTGCCGTGGTGCTGCTGGCCCCCATCATCCAGGCATGGTACGTGGTGTGGCTCATCCCGCTGTTTGCCGTCACCGGCATCCGCAATGACTGGCAGGTCAAGGCACTCTACTTTGTGGTGTCCTTCTTCATGATCTACGCCATCTCCGACCAGCTGGAGGTCTTCCCCTACCTGCAGACCGAGGACCTCGGTTTCGCGCTCGCCCTGGCCCGGGTTGCCGCGGCGGTGACCGGGCTGCTGTTCGGGCTTTACCTGATCTTCTGGGATCCGCAAACCAAGCGGCTGTTCCGCAAAGCCGGCGGGCCCGTCGTCGAGCGTCCCGTGATCTAGGCCGGACTTTCCTGCCCGATCCGCCGCAGGGCCTCCCTGCGGGACAACGGGCTCATCCGGGACGCGTGTGCGGCAACGAAGGCCGCCACCCATGCCGGCGCCGTCTTCGCGTACTCCCGCAGCGCCCAGCCGATCGCCTTGCGGATGAAGAACTCGGGGTCGGCCAGGTTCGCTTCGATAACCTCCGCGAGCAGTGCGGCGTCGGTGGCGTCCTTGGCCTTGAGCTGGGCAGTGATGGAAGCCCGCCTGATCCAAAAATCGGGGTCCCTGCTCCAGCTGCGGAGCACTGCCGACATCTCCGGCCGGTGTGCCTGCAGCAGCCCGCAGAGCCGTCCGGACACCCCATCCGTGAAATCCCACCACGCCCCGCTCCGGATGATCTCCTCATATACCGGGAGCATCTGCAGGTCCCCGGCCACCAGCCGGCCTCCGGTCAGGTCGATGGCTGCGTACCGCTCCTCCCGGACGCCCGCGGTGCGCCACAACTCCAGTACGGTGGCGCGGAGTTGCCCGGGTGCGGTAAAGGGTGCGGCCGCAACAGCTGACGCCACCACCTTGCGGACCTCCGGCACCCGCACCCCCAGCGCCGGCTCGCTGGACTTCATGTAGGCCTGCATGCCGGCTGCCCGGACGGGATCTGCCCGCTCCCGAAGGGCGTTGTGGATCAGGCGGAGGACAGCCTCGTTTTTCCTTTCCCCGGTGCCCATGTCCGCCACTCTAACGTGCAGGTCACCCGAAGGGTTGCGATAAGCTGGTGAGCGCTAACATCCTATTTTCCGGAGCTCACTTTGGCCGCTACTGAATTCACCATCGCCTCGGGCCCCTACACGGCCCTGATCACCGCACGCGGGGGAGCGCTCCGCAGCTTACGGCACCTCGGGCGGGACCTTGTGGTCGGCTTCGCCGCTGACGGCCCCATTCCCGACTACCGCGGCGTCATCTGTGCACCGTGGCCCAACCGCCTCGAGGATGGAAAGTACACCTACGCCGGACAGGATTACGAGGCGCCAGTGAATGAGCCGGAGAGGGGGTCGGCGCTCCACGGCCTGGCCACGGACCAGGTATGGAAAGTCCTGGCCGCCGGCGGAAGTGAAGTGACCCTGGGTTTCCGCGTGGAACCAGGACCGGCATTCCCTTCTCAACTGGACCTGACGGCAACCTATGCCCTCTCGGCGGCCGGCCTGCACAGCACCGTGAAGGCCGTTAATACGGGCAAGGCCGCCGCGCCCTACGGTGTGTGCCCCCACCCCTACCTGGTGGCAGGGCCTGCGCCGCTGGACGACTGGGCACTCGAACTTCCCGCCGGCGAGTTCCTCGAGGTGACGCCGGACCGGTTGCTGCCCGTGGGGATGCGGAGCGTTGAACGGCATGCGTTCGACTTCCGCACGCCGCGCCGCGTCGGGCCACTGAAGATAGACCATGCCTTCACCGGCATCACCCGGGACAAGGATGGGCAGGCATGTGTACGGGTGACGGACCCGGCGGGAACGGGAGTGGAACTGGCCTGGGGCCCCGAGTGGCCGTGGGTCCAGGTCCACACCGCGGACAAGCCCGCGGGTCCGGACCGGCTGGGCCTTGCCGTGGAGCCGATGACCTGCCCGCCGGACGCCTTCAACTCGGGCCGGGACGTGGTGCACCTGCAGCCGGGCGGTTCCCACTCGGCGTCGTGGACCATCCGTGCCACCGGTTGACGGCGGCAGGCCGGCGGGCGTAAACCCCTAGTTTTTGGCGGCGGCTGCTGCCAGTGGCGCCGCTGCGGCCGGCCCCGCCCAGCCTGCCCGTGCCAGCCAGTCCGCGCAGAGGGAGGGCCACTGGGCCGTCCCCGGTTCTTCGCCCGCCAGGCCCAGCCCGTGGCGGCCCTGCGGAAAGACGTGCAGTTCCGCCGGGACGCCGGCTGCCATCAACGCGCCCGCATAGCGCAGGCTGTGGCTGACCGGCACCGCCGCGTCATCGGCGGTGTGCCAGAGGAACGCCGGCGGCGTCACGCTGCTGACGTGCAGGTCGGCGGACAGTGCTGCGAGGAGGTCCGACGGCGGCGCGCCGCCCAGGAGGTTGTCCACCGAACCCTGGTGCACTTCGTGCGTCAGGGACACGACGGGGTAGCAAAGGACGCTCAAGTCCGGGACGGCCGCGGGGACGTCCAGCCGTGGGCTGCCGGTGGCAGCCCCCGTGGAAAGGGTTGCAGCCAGGTGTCCGCCGGCGGAAAACCCGAGCACGCCCACCCGCTCCGGGTCCACGGCCAGGCCGTGAACACCGCTGCGGATGTACAGCATGGCCTCCTTGGCGTCTTCAAGGGGTGCCGGATGCCGGTCCGGTGCCACCCGGTAGCGCAGCACGAAGGCGTGGACGCCCAGCGAAGCCAGCCACTCCGCCACGGGCTCCGCCTCATGGTCCGCCTGCCTGGCGTACCCGCCGCCCGGAAGCACCAGGAACGCAGGCCTGGTGCCGCCCCCGCTTCCGGCCGCGGCCGGGACTAGTCTCAGGTCGATCGCCACGCTCATGCCGCCTCCGTGCTGCGGCGCAGCGTGACCTCGCCGGTGATGGGCTGCGGCGCGCTGTCGTCGTCGCCCGCCAGGGGCGCCGTGGCCCGGGTGGCGAGCCGGCCGATCTCCTCCAGCGGCAGGCTCACGGTGGAGAGTGCCGGACGGAAATCCCGCAGGGTCTCGATATCGTCAAAACCGGCAATGGCTGCGTCCCGCGGTATGCGCAGTCCTTCCGCCCGCAGTGCCGCTGCCGCTCCAATGGCCATGACGTCGTTCACGGCGAAGATGCACATCTTCGGGCCGGCCGGTTCCCCGGTTCCGGTGCTGCCGCCCTTGATCCGCGCTGCCAGCTTCAGGCCCGCCTCGTAGCCGCCGGCCCGGTTGAAGGAACTGCGCAGGATTTCCGCCGGCGCCCGCCCTGCCTTCGCCAGGCCCTCCTGGAAGCCGTGGATCCGGTCGTCAGAGGTCAGCAGCCCCTCCGGTCCGCCGATGATGACAAAGTCCCCGCCCCAGTGCGCGGCCAGTTCGGTGGCCAGCGCGCCGGCAAGTTCCTGGTTGGGTACGGCCACCACGTGGTATCCGTCCTGCGCCGAGGCGCCCACCACCGGATGCCCGACGACGGCCACGCGCCCGCCGTTGCGGCAGTACCTGTCCAGCTCCGCCGCCAGTTCCGCGTTGTCCTCCCGGTCCTCGGTCCGGGACGACCGCGAACCGGCGATCACGATGGAGTCGGCGCGCCGGGCGGCAAAGGCGGCCACGGCTTCCTTCTCCTCGGCGGGTGCGCCGCCGGTGGTGGCCAGCAGGACCATCTTGCGCTGCTCCCGGGCAGCCTCCTGCACCCCGCGGGCGATGGCGGCGAAGTAGGGGTCGGCAATGTCATGGACGATGAGGCCGATAAGGCCGGAGCTGGATTTGGCCAGGCCCTGGGCCTGGGCGTTGGGGATGTAGCCGAGCGAATCGGCCGCCTGGCGGACCCGGTCCGCGATGTCCTTGCCGGGCTTGCGTGCCGAGCCGTTGAGGACGCGCGATGCGGTAGCGGGGGATACCCCGGCGAGCCGGGCCACCTCGGTGAGGGTACTTGCAGCCACAGCATCTCCTGGGTGTCGTGGACCAAATTAAGCGGTTATCACATTATGGCGCAGAAACTTGTTGGCGGAAAGCGCTTGCCAACCAGCGGTGCGGCGTGCATCATTGAAGAAGTGGGAATGCGCTTTCCCAATACGACTTGAGTAAAACTGCTCACTCACCGTGGAGGACACATGGGCTTCGAAACGAAAACGATCCGCATCGCCATGAACGGCATCACCGGCCGGATGGGCTACCGCCAGCATCTGCTGCGGTCCATCCTTCCGATCCGTGATGCCGGCGGCTTCACCCTGGAGGACGGCACCCGGGTCCAGGTTGAGCCCATCCTGGTGGGACGCAACGAGGCCAAGATCCGCGAGCTCGCCGAAAAGCACAAGGTTGCCGAGTGGAGCACCGACCTCGACGCCGTCATCAACGATCCCACCGTGGATGTTGTCTTCGACGCGTCCATGACCAGCCTTCGCGCCGCAACCCTGAAGAAGGCGATGCAGGCGGGCAAGCACATCTTCACCGAAAAGCCCACCGCGGAAACCCTCGAGGAAGCCATTGAACTGGCCCGCATGGGCAAGGAAGCAGGCGTCACCGCAGGCGTCGTCCACGACAAGCTGTACCTGCCCGGCCTCGTCAAGCTCCGCCGCCTGGTGGACGAAGGCTTCTTCGGCCGGATCCTCTCCATCCGGGGCGAATTCGGCTACTGGGTCTTCGAAGGGGACATCCAGGCCGCGCAGCGCCCGTCCTGGAACTACCGCAAGGAAGATGGCGGCGGAATGACTACGGACATGTTCTGCCACTGGAACTACGTCCTGGAAGGCATCATCGGCAAGGTCAAGAGCGTCAACGCCAAGACCGCCACCCACATCCCCGCCCGCTGGGACGAGGCCGGCAAGGAATACAAGGCCACCGCGGACGACGCCTCCTACGGCATCTTCGAGCTGGAAACCCCGGGCGGCGACGAGGTCATCGGCCAGATCAACTCCTCCTGGGCCGTCCGGGTCTACCGTGACGAACTGGTGGAGTTCCAGGTGGACGGCACGCACGGCTCCGCCGTCGCCGGCCTGAACAAGTGCGTCGCCCAGCAGCGCGCCCACACCCCCAAGCCCGTCTGGAACCCAGACCTGCCCGTCACCGAATCCTTCCGTGACCAGTGGCAGGAAGTCCCGGCCAACGCCGAACTGGACAACGGCTTCAAGCTGCAGTGGGAAGAATTCCTGCGCGACGTCGTTGCTGGCCGCGAACACCGCTTCGGCCTGCTCTCCGCCGCCCGTGGTGTCCAGCTCGCCGAGCTCGGCCTGCAGTCCAACGACGAACGCCGCACCATCGACATCCCGGAGATCACCCTCTAATGACCTCGCTCATCCTTCCCTCCTCCGACGGCGGCACCCGCGAGTACCGCCTCCAGGGTGCCACCACGTGGGCCCGCCCCACCGCCCCGCTGACGGCCCGGCGCGCCTATGCCGCTGCGCACGTCATTCCCGAAGTCCTCGCCGACAACACCCCCGGGACCCCGGCCCGGCTCGACTGGGACGCCACCATGTCCTACCGGCACGAGCTGTGGTCCTACGGCCTGGGCGTCGCCGATGCCATGGACACCGCCCAGCGCGGCATGGGCCTGGACTGGGCGGCCACCCAGCAGCTCATCAAGCGCACCGGCGTGGAAGCTGCTTCGGTGGTCTCGGCCGGCAACGCAGCAACTGCCGGCAAGTCCGTGCGCGACCTCGTTGCGTGCGGTGCGGGCACCGACCAGCTGGACATCGACTCCCTTCCCGTCGGTGAAGCCGGCCTCAAGGCTGTCCTTGAGGCCTACCGCGAGCAGATCGCCGTCATCAGCGAGGCCGGGCCCAAGGTCATCCTCATGGCATCCCGAGCCCTGGCCAAGGTGGCCAGCGGCCCCGAGGACTATGTGAACGTGTACTCCACCCTGCTGCAGGAAGTGGATCAGCCCGTCATCCTGCACTGGCTGGGGACCATGTTCGATCCCGCGCTCGCCGGCTACTGGGGCTCTGACGATGTGCCCGCCGCAACCGAGACGTTCCTGAACCTCATCAAGGACAACGCGGACAAGGTTGACGGTGTGAAGGTCTCGCTGCTGGACGCCAGCCACGAGGTGGCCCTGCGTGCGGCCCTGCCCGACGGCGTCCGCCTCTACACCGGCGACGACTTCAACTACCCGGAACTCATCGACGGCGACGGCAGCCACCACTCGGACGCGCTGCTGGGCATCTTCGCGGCGATCTATCCGGCCGCCTCGGTGGCCCTGCAGAACTACGACGCCGGAAACGCCGCCAAGGCGCGGGAAATCCTTGACTCCACCCGCGAGCTGGGCAAGCACATTTTCAGCGCCCCCACGTTCTACTACAAAACCGGCATAGCCTTCATGTCCTGGCTCAACGGCAAGCAGCCCGGCTTCCAGATGGTGGGCGGCCTGCACTCCGGACGGTCCGTCTGCCACCTGGCCAAAACCTTCGAGCTGGCCGACCAGGCCGGTCTGCTGAAGGACCCCGCCCTGGCCGCCTTCCGGATGTCCGATTACCTGCGGATCAACGGAGTGGGAGTATGAGCGACTTTTCGCGCCTGTCCATCAACAGCGCCACCACCAAGAAATGGACCCTGGCGCAGGTCGTTGAGGGCTGCGTCAACGCCGGTATCCCCGCCATCGGCCCCTGGCGGGACCGCGTGGAGGAGGCCGGGCTGGACAAGGCCGCGCGCCTGATCAAGGACGCCGGGCTGCGGGTTTCCTCCCTCTGCCGGGGCGGCTTCCTCACGGCTGCCGACGCCGAAGGCCAGGCGGCCGCGCTCGCGGACAACCGGGCGGCCATCCTGGAAGCCGTTGCCCTGGACACCCGGGAGCTGTTCCTGGTGGTGGGCGGGCTGGCCCCGGGGGAGAAGGACGTGGTGGCCGCACGCCAGCGCGTGGCGGACCGCCTTGCCGACCTTGTCCCGTTCGCGGAGGAGAACGGTGTCCGCCTGGTGCTTGAGCCGCTGCACCCGATGTACGCCGCGGACCGTGCACTGATCTCCACCCTCGGCCAGGCGCTGGACCTCGCGGCCCCGTTCGACGCCTCTACGGTGGGCGTCGCCGTCGACACTTTCCATGTCTGGTGGGATCCGGAACTGAAGGCGCAGATCGAACGCGCCGGCCGCGAAAACCGGATCGCCTCCTATCAGGTGTGCGACTTCAACATGCCCATCGCCGCCGATCCGCTGCTCTCCCGCGGATACATGGGCGACGGCGTGGTGGACTTCGCCACCATCGGCACCTGGGTGCGCGACGCCGGCTACACCGGCGACATCGAAGTGGAAATCTTCAACCAGGAAATCTGGGACACGGACGGCAACACCGTCCTGTCCACGGTGAAGGAGCGCTACGCGGAGCTTGTCCTCCCGTTCGCCTGACATCGTCCGGATACCTGGCCAGACCGCGGGCTCCTGCTACGTCACGGCAGGAGCCTGCGCCCCACAGAAAAGACCCGGACCGCGCACGCAGCGCGGTCCGGGTCTTCTGTGTGGTGGAGCTGTCTTCTGTGTGGTGGAGCTTAGGCGTACAGCGCCGCGCAGCTCCGGTAACGGGCCAGCACTCCAGCGTCGTCCCTGCCCGCGGAAAGAACGACGGCGTCTGCCGCCCACTCCGGGAAGCGTCCCGCCAATGCCGCGGCGGCCTGCCGTGCGGCGCCGTCGGCCACATATTCGCCCGGCTGCGGCACGGCGACATCAAGTTCCAGCAGCCGCGGTGCCACCTCCTGCACGGCGGCGGACTGGGCGCCGCCGCCCACCAGCAGGATCCGCCGGGCGGCGACCCCCTGGCCCTGCAGCGCGGCAAGCCCGTCGGCCAGTGAGCAGACCACGCCCTCGACGGCTGCACATGCCATGTTCTCCGGGGTGTAGTTCGCGCGGGTGATGCCGTGCAGCGATCCTGTGGCGTCCGGCAGGTTGGGCGTCCGCTCGCCGTCGAAGTACGGGACCAGGGTCAGGCCCCCCGCTCCGGGCGCCGCCGACAATGCAAGCCGGTTGAATTCCGGAAGGTCCACTCCCAGCAGCGCCGCCGTCGCATCGAAAACGCGCGTGGCGTTCAGGGTGCAGACCAGCGGCAGGTAGTGCCCTGCGGCATCGGCGAAGCCGGCCACCAGTCCGGAGGGGTCCGCCGCCGGCGTTTCCGAGACGGCAAAGACCGTACCGGAGGTGCCCAGCGACATTACGGCGTCACCCAGCCGTGCCCCGGCGCCGAGGGCGGCGGCAGCGTTGTCCCCGGCGCCGGCGGCGACGAGGGCACCCTGCGGAGTCCGGCCTGCCGCTTCGAGCGGGCCGAGCACCCTGGGCAGCACCGGCACGTGGCCGAGCGAGGCTGCCAGGACCTCCGGGAGGTACCGGCCCTCCGCCGTCGAGTAGTACCCCGTCCCCGACGCGTCAGAACGGTCCGTGGCGAGGGCCTGCAGCCCTTCCCCGCCGCTGCCGGGGCCGTGGCCCATCAGCCGCCAGGAAAGCCAGTCGTGCGGAAGGCAGATGGCAGCCACCCTGGCGGCGTTTTCCGGTTCGTTTTCCGCCAGCCAGTGCAGCTTGGTCAGCGTCAGCGAGGCTCCTGGCACTGTGCCGGTCGTTTCTGCCCAGTAGCGGGCGCCGGCGGCAATGTCGCCGTCGCCCGCCGTCTTGATCAGGTCCGCCGCGGCACCTGCGCTGCGGGTGTCGTTCCAGAGCAGGGCGGGCCGGACTACCTCCCCGCCGCTGTCCAGGCAGACCATGCCGTGCTGCTGGCCTCCCACGGAGACCGCGGCAACGTCCTCGAGCCCGCCCGCCCGGGCGATGGCTTCCTGGAGTGCCGTCCACCAGTGCTCCGGGTGGATTTCCGAACCGTCCGGATGGGCGGCCCGTCCCTGCCGTACCAGCGCTCCGGTGTCCGCGTCGCGGATCACCACCTTGCAGGACTGGGTGGAGCTGTCGATGCCTGCTACGAGGGCCATGGCCTAGCGGGAGCCCAGGAGGTGTTCGATGGCGAGCTGGTTCAGCCGGACGAAGGCGAAGGAGCGTTCGGCGGCCTTGTCGGCGTCGAAATCCTCGAACGAGGCTGCGTCCTGGAGCAGGTCCGCGGCGGTTTCGCCCTGGGCAAGGGTGGCTTCGCCGAGTTCGAAGACACCGGAGGCCGCGAGGGCTTCCTGGATCTCGGAGTCTGCGCGGAAGGCGGTGGCACGTTCCTTGAGGAGCAGGTACATCGCCATGTTGGCCTTGGCGGACTCCCAGACGCCGTCGTAGCCGTCGGTGCGGGAGGGCTTGTAGTCGAAGTGCCGGGGGCCGTCGTACTTGGGGCCGCCGTTGGGGAAACCATTTTCGAGCAGGTCCACCGTGAAGAAGGCGCTGGTGAGGTCGCCGTGGCCGAAGACCAGGTCCTGGTCGTACTTGATGCCGCGCTGGCCGTTGAGGTCGATGTGGAAGAGCTTGCCGGCCCAGAGGGCCTGGGCGATGCCGTGGGTGAAGTTCAGGCCGGCCATCTGTTCGTGCCCGGTCTCGGGGTTCAGGCCTACGATGTCGCCGTGCTCGAGCTGGGCGATGAACGCCAGTCCGTGGCCGACGGTGGGCAGGAAGATGTCGCCGCGGGGCTCGTTGGGCTTGGGCTCGAGCGCGATGCGGAGGTTGTAGCCCTTTTCCTTGATGTAGGCGGCGGCTGTGTCCACGCCTTCCTTCATGCGGTCAAGGGCGGCGGAAAGGTCCTTGGAGCCGTCATATTCGCTGCCTTCGCGTCCGCCCCACATAACGAATGTTTCGGCGCCGAACTCGGCGGCGAGGTCGATGTTGCGCAGCACTTTGGACAGGGCAAAGCGGCGGACGGAGCGGTCGTTGGAGGTGAAGCCGCCGTCCTTGAACACCGGGTGGCTGAACAGGTTGGTGGTGACCATGGGTACCTTCAGGCCGGTTTCGGCGAGGGCTGCCCGGAAGTTCTTCAGGATCAGGTCCCGCTCCGAAGCGGTGGCTTCGAAGGGGATCAGGTCATTGTCATGGAAGGTGATGCCGTAGGCGCCGAGTTCACTGAGGCGGTGGACGGCTTCAACAGGGTCAAGGGCGGCGCGGGTGGCAACGCCGAACGGATCGGCTCCCGTCCAGCCAACGGTCCAGAGGCCAAAGGTGAACTTGTCTGCGGGGGTGGGGGAGAGGGTCATTGATGCTTCCTTGCATTCGTGCCGCAGCAGTGCGGGCAATTAGTTCATTGCCTGAACTATATGCACCGCCGTAGGCTGGGGTCAAGAGGTCCGGCGCCCCAGCCGGAGAAAAATTCTTTAGGGAGGTTCCATTGGCGACTGCCCCGGCTTTGCCTGCAACTGCGGCCGGCGTGCCCGGAAGCATGGGCGACGTCCGCCGGAGCAATACCGCGCTGGTGCTTGGGGCAGTAGCCAAGGCGCCCGCCGGTATCCACCCCAGCCGGGCCCAGCTGGCCACTGCCACGGGGCTGACCAAGGCGTCCGTGTCCAGCCTGGTCCTGGACCTCCTGGACGCGGGGCTCCTGCGTGAAACAGGGCAAAGCCAGCAGGGCCGCGGACGGCCCGGCGTCGGCCTTGAACTCAATCCCGCCCGTGGTGTCCTGGGCATGGAGATCAACGTCGACTACATTGCGGCGGGGCTGGTGGACCTGTCCGGAAACCTCCTGGTCCATGAAGTGCGCGAGCAGGACAACCGGTCCGCGGGTACAGGCCCCGTGCTGGCGGCACTGGCAGGCCTGGCCGGCACGGTCCGGGCCGCGGCGGGGGAGCGCGGCGTCGAGGTCCTGGGTGGAGGGCTCGCGGTGCCCGGTCTTGTGGATCCCGCGGCGGCACGCATCCTCACCGCGCCAAACCTGGGGTGGGCCAACGTCACGCTGGAGCCCGGCGCGGTGCTGCCGGGCGCGCCCCTGGGCGTGGCGCTTTTCAACGAAGCCAACGCAGCAGCCCTGGCCGAGGTACGGCACCGGCCAAAGGACGGCTCCGACTTCCTGTTCGTTTCGGGCGAAGTGGGTGTCGGCGGCGGGCTGGTCATCGGTTCCGAACTGTTTACGGGCCCGGACGGGCATGCCGGGGAGGTTGGGCACGTGGTGGTGGAACCCGACGGCACCGGCTGCTCCTGCGGGGGAACCGGGTGCCTGGAAACAGTGGCGGGCCAGGACGCGATCCTTGCCGCCGCCGGTATCGCAGCCGATACCCGGACACGGTCTGCGTCGATGGCCCTGCTGGTACAGGCGCTGCAGGCGGGCGAACCCGCGGCGCTGGCGGCCGTGAACCGTGCCGGCCGGTATCTCGGTGTGGCACTGGCTTCGACCATGCGGGTGGTAAACATTGGCTCCGTGGTGCTCGGTGGCCACTTCGCCGTCCTCGATCCGTGGCTGCGGGCACCGCTGCTGGCAAGCCTCGGCAGGTACGCCCCCGGCAGGTTTTCCCCGGAGCAGGTGACTCTTTCCGTGGTGGGGGAGTCAGGGGCGCTTCTCGGCGCCGCCGGCAGCGTGGTCCGCTCGCTGATCGACGCGCCACACCTGCTGCAGTCCTGACCCGGCGTTAACGCGCGACGCCTCCGGTTCCTCGAACCGAAGGCGTCATCCGGCGTGCCCCAGGAGGGAATCGAACCCCCGACCGGCGGATTAGAAGGCCGCTGCTCTATCCCCTGAGCTACTGAGGCAGGTGCATCCGGAGCTGAACTCCGGCGCCTCGAAAAGTTTACATTGCCGGGACTGCCTGTGGTGCGTGTCCATCCCCGGGTGGTCGACTTCCCCTCTACAGGCGTCGCGAATGCGATGTTGTCCACATAGGAGCTGCGTGCCCTCGCCCCGTCAACGCTCCGGCGGCAAGCTGGTCTTGCCTGCTAGGGCATCACCATTAACGACAGGACGAAGAGATGAGCGACACCATCACGATCCGGGGCTTTGTTGCCACCGAGATCACGAGCGGCACCACGCCGGGAGGAACCGCCACTGCCTCCTTCCGCATAGCTTCCACCACCCGTCGGCGCGACAGGGAGACCGGCGTCTGGTCCGACAGCCACACAAACTGGTTCCTGGTCCAGGGCTACCGGCACCTTGCGGGCAGCATTGGCTGCAGCATCAGGAAGGGCCAGCCCGTCATCGTGGTAGGAAAGCTCAAGATCCGCAGCTGGGAAAGGGACGGCAGGGTCTACTATTCCCACACCATCGACGCCGACTCCGTGGGCCATGACCTCATGTGGGGCACGGCCAACTTCACCCGTTCTTCCACGAAGCCGGCTCTCTCGCTTGTGGAGCACGGGACCCCTCCCGGCCCGGCACACACCATCCACCCGGATGGCCCGCTCGACGAACCCGATGACGGCGACGACGACGTGGATGGCGGTGATCCTGCCGCCACCTACGTGGAGGACGGCGACGGCAACCTGGTGCCGCTCAATCTGGAAACGGGGGAACTCGCCGAATCAGGAGTCTAGCTTTCCCCAGTCAACGCGCCCACCAGGTTCCTGGGCGGGCAGGGTGCCGGCACCCCCCGGCCGCGCCCTGTCCGCCCAGGCTGCAAAACCGGCCAGGTTGCCGTGGCAGAATGACAGCATGCGGCTTACTCCTGACCACCGGCAGATCAACAGGGCCGGCGGCTCACCTGCTGCTCCCTCAGCATCCTTCCGTTTCCGGACGATGCCGCTTCGTATGCTTGCAAGCGCGGCGCTCCTGGTCCTGATGTCGGCCTGTACCCCCGGCTCCACCACTGAACCTGCCGGGTCCGCCACAGGCAATGAAGAGCCGGCTGTGCAAACTGCTCCCGCCGGAGACAGCGGAGCAGGCGGCCAGGCGCTCGCAGACACGTCGGCCAAGCCCTCAGCCAATCCCGAAGCTGTGGCCACCGAAGAGGTTAAGGAGACGGTCACTACCGTGCTGACCCAGCTCGCGGCGGCGGCGCCCAAGCCGGCCACCGCCCAGGTGACCGACGCCCTTACCGGCGCCGGCATTGCACCCGGCGTCCTGCAGGTCTCCCAGAGCCGTACCCCCACCGGCCTGGAGGCTGATGCCATTGAAGCGGCCGTGCTGCAGGGCAAGGATTGCGTCATCGGCCAGGTCAGGGAAGGGACAGTGACGGTCACGGTCCTGCCCGTGCTGGCGAACGGCAAGTGCTTCGTCGGCTCCTGAGTCTGCCGCAAATATGAGTTAAGCCCGCCAACCCACTAGATTTGGAACCATGGCGGAATTTATCTACACAATGACCAAGGCCCGAAAAGCCGTTGGCGAAAAGCTCATTCTTGACGACGTAAGCATGTCGTTCTTCCCTGGCGCCAAGATTGGCGTTGTAGGCCCTAACGGTGCCGGTAAGTCCACCATCCTCAAGATCATGGCCGGACTGGACACCCCCTCGAACGGCGAAGCCCGGCTCAGCCCCGGCTACACCGTGGGTATCCTGCTCCAGGAGCCCCCGCTGAACGAAGAGAAGACCGTCCTGGGCAACGTCCAGGAAGGCGTGGGCGAGATCTACGGCAAGATCCAGCGCTTCAACGAGATTTCCGAGGAAATGGCCAGCCCTGACGCTGACTATGACACCCTCCTCGAGGAGATGGGCAAGCTCCAGGAAGCCATCGATGCCGCCGACGCCTGGGACCTGGATTCCCAGCTCGAACAGGCCATGGACGCCCTCCGCTGCCCGCCTGCCGACGCCGACGTCACCAACCTTTCCGGTGGTGAGCGCCGCCGCGTCGCCCTGTGCAAGCTTCTCCTGCAGAAGCCGGACCTGCTGCTCCTCGACGAGCCCACCAACCACCTGGACGCCGAAAGCGTCCTGTGGCTCGAACAGCACCTCTCCAGCTACCCGGGCGCCGTCCTGGCCGTGACCCACGACCGTTACTTCCTCGACCACGTGGCGGAATGGATCGCCGAGGTGGACCGCGGCCACCTATACCCCTACGAGGGCAACTACTCCACCTACCTGGAGAAGAAGCGCGCCCGCCTGGAGATCCAGGGCAAGAAGGACGCCAAGCAGGCCAAGCGCCTCGCCGAGGAACTCGAGTGGGTCCGCTCCAACGCGAAGGGCCGGCAGACCAAGTCGAAGGCCCGTTTGGCGCGCTACGAGGAAATGGCAGCCGAGGCTGACCGTACCCGCAAGCTTGACTTCGAAGAGATCCAGATTCCGCCGGGACCCCGCCTGGGCGGCCTGGTGCTGGAGGCCAAGAACCTCCAGAAGGGCTTCGAGGACCGGGTGCTCATCGACGGACTGTCCTTCAGCCTGCCGCGCAACGGCATCGTCGGCGTCATCGGACCCAACGGCGTGGGCAAGACCACCCTGTTCAAGACCATCGTCGGCCTGGAGCCGCTGGACGGCGGCGACCTCAAGATCGGTGACTCCGTCAAGATCTCCTACGCGGACCAGAGCCGCGGCGGCATCGACCCCAACAAGACGCTGTGGGAGGTTGTTTCCGACGGCCTCGACTTCATCCAGGTGGGCCAGGTGGAAATGCCGTCCCGCGCCTACGTGGCCGCCTTCGGCTTCAAGGGCCCAGACCAGCAGAAGAAGGCCGGCGTGCTTTCCGGCGGTGAGCGCAACCGCCTGAACCTCGCGCTGACCCTCAAGCAGGGCGGAAACCTGCTGCTCCTTGACGAGCCCACCAACGACCTCGACGTCGAAACCCTCAGCAGCCTGGAGAACGCGCTGCTCGAGTTCCCCGGCTGCGCCGTCGTCGTATCCCACGACCGCTGGTTCCTGGACCGGGTGGCCACGCACATCCTGGCCTACGAAGGTGACGACGAAAACCCCTCCAAGTGGTATTGGTTCGAGGGCAACTTCGAGTCCTACGAGGAGAACAAGGTGGAACGCCTGGGCCCCGATGCTGCCAAGCCGCACCGTGTGACCCACCGCCGCCTGACCCGCGACTAGGAGTCAAGCGCCAAGGAGGCCGGCACCCGTTGGGTGCCGGCCTCCTGCGTATCGTCGTGCCTGCTACTCCCGGCCGGCTTTGCGGATCTGGTGTTCCAGGACCTTGGACTGGAAAGCCCCCACCACCTTGCTCTTCACATCCGTGGGAACCCGGACCATGCCCTCCTGCGCCACCGAAGCCACGTGCTGGCCGGCCTGGTTAAAGATCTTGCCGGTGGCCAGCCCGCGGGCGCCCTGCGCACTGGGGGACTCCTGGACGTAGAGCAGCCATTCATCAACGCGGGCGGGCCGGTGCCACCACATGGCGTGGTCGAGGCTGGCAACGTTCATTCCCGGCGTCATCCAGCTCAGGCCGTGCCGGCGCAGGATGGACTCGAGGAGCGTGTAGTCGCTGGCGTAGGCGAGGGCCGCCCGGTGCAGGTTGGCGTTGTCCGGCATGGGCCCGAACGTCTTCATCCATACCGCGTTGCGGGCTTCCCGGGTGCCTTTGGCCGAGATGTACAGCGGCGGATCCACGTGCCGGATATCGAAGGGCCGTTCATAGGCGTAGTGCCGCGCGACGGGATTGTCGAACTTGCCGAGCAGGTCCGCGGTGGAGGGCAGGGACTCGGGGTCCGGGATCCCGGCAGGCATGGCCGACTCGTGCTCGACGCCCTCGTCCTCGCCCTGGAAGGACGCGATCATCGACAGGATGGGCACGCCGTCCTGGTAGGCGTGGACCCGGCGGGCGGAAAAGGAGCGGCCGTCCCGGAGGCGCTGCACCCCGAACGTGATGGGCTTGTTGGCATCGCCCGGCCGCAGGAAGTACCCGTGCATGGAATGGACGAACCGCTCCGGGTCCACGGTGCGGATGGATGCGATCAGCGACTGCGCCAGGACCTGGCCGCCGAACACGCGGTGGTGGGGCTGCTGCTGCGACGGCCCAAGGAAGATGTCCTCGTCCGTCCGGGCTCCCTCCAGCTGGCCAAGGTCAAGCAGTTTGATCAGCGACAACGTGGGGTCACCGTTCGGCGGCGCCAGGAGTCCGGCTTCGGCTTCAGTCATGGTTTGACTCTAGACGGCGCCCCGGCACTGCTCAACCGCGGCCCAGCCGGTAGTGTTCTTGATGTGTCTGATCTCCTCACCTCGTCCTTCCGCTTCGCTGATCCCCGCGATCTTGCCGACCTGAAGACTTATGCCACGCGCGCCAAAGCGATCGACGACGGCGCCATCCGGCTGCAGGCCGCGGGTTCCGTCCTCGCCGCGTACGTGTGCGTGCTGCGGCCCCGCCTGCTGGGTGAATCCACCCCCACCATCCTCGGGCTGCGCACCATGGCCTTGGCAGCGCCGTCGGAAACGGACGTTACGGTGACGCTGTCGGCTGTGCTGGACCGCCTGGCCAGGGCAGGGGAGGACGACGTCGAGTTGCCGGTTCCGCCCACCACCGTCACCGAGTCCTGGACGGGCGTGGGTGCGCCCCGCAGCGGCTGGGAGCTGCTGGGCCCGCGAAGCGACGCGTCCCTGCGGGAAGCAGCCGAAGCCGGAATCGCCGAAGTGGCCTCGATTGTGCCGGATAAGCCGGGCGCGATGATCGTCAACAACGCGAGGGCAGCCGTGTGGGGCAGGGAACTGGACGATTCGGGGCTGCCTGCGGGTGCAGCCTTCGCCGCCCTCGCCCTGGGTTTCCTCGCGGACGGCGACCAGAAGCTGTACCGCGCCGGCCGCTGGTTCCGGCTCTCCGGCCCCCGCGGACACGTCCTTGCCCGGACCGGAAGCGGGTTGCTCTAGGAGCAGGAACCGCCTACTGGCCGGACGGGCTGTTAATCATGGACAGCGCTGCCCGCTCCATGTAGTCCCACAGGGTGCCTTCATAAAGGGGCGGCAGCTCCAGGGCGTCCACGGCCTTGCGCATGTGGAACAGCCAGCGGTCCTTGGCCTCGGGCGTCACCTTGAACGGCATGTGGCGCATCCGGAGACGCGGATGGCCGCGCTCCTCGCCGTAGGTGGTGGGACCGCCCCAGTACTGCTCCAGGAACATCAGGAACCGCCGCTTGGCCGGCCCCAGATCCTCTTCCGGGTACATCGGGCGCAGCAGCGGATCGGTCGCCACGCCGTCGTAAAAGACATCGATGAGCTTGGCGAACGTGTCGTGGCCGCCGACGGCGTCGTAGAAGTTGTCCGTGTAGCCGGGCTGGCTGAAGGGATCGTTCTGCATCAGCTGGCGCGGCCGCTGGGGCTCAACGGGAATCGTCATGGCTACTCTCCGGCTTTCTGGTTTGTCTTCGTGTTCTCGGCACCGTGGTCCGAGCCCTGGTCGGTGGTGCCGTCCGGCCCCTCATGCAGCGGGACGTAGTTTCCCTGCGACCGGTTGCCCACGCGCAGGATTTCACCGTTGCGCAGGTACCAGATGGCGCCGTCGTCGGACCGGACGCGGGTGATGCGCAGGCCCATCGACTCAACCACGCCCACCACCTCGCTGGTCTCGATCACGTCGCCGATCCCGTACTGGTCCTCGATGGTGATGAAAATGCCCGCCAGGAAGTCGCGGATCAGCTGCTGGGCGCCGAAACCGATGGCCACACCCAGGATTCCGACGCTGGTGAGCAGCGGGGCGATGTTGATGTCCAGGTTCTGAAGCACGTACATGCCGGTGATGACCACCACCAGCACGCCCACGACGCTGTTCAGCAGGGACCCGATGGTCTCGGCGCGCTGCACGCGCCGTTCATGGTCCAGCGCACGCAGCGCGGGGGCCACCCACTTGAAAGTGCGGTTCTTGAAGAAGTTGCTGCCGGACGCCACCCGCCGCGTGATGCGGGAAATAACGAACGTCGCCACCAGCCACACGGCAACGCCCACGCCGAGGCTGATCACGATCCCCGTGATACTGACGCCGTCCGGATCGGACGCGGCGGACGGCAGGACTGACAACATATTGACCATAGGTGGGAAAACTCCTTGAAGCGCGGCTCTGTTCTCCTTTAACCCTAGCCCCGTAGCGTGGAGCAATGCGCATCCTCATCCTCGGCGGAACCGCCTTCCTGTCAGCAGAAATCGTCCGCCAGGCAGCCGGCGCAGGCCACCGGATTGCCTGCCTGGCGCGGGGAACGGCGGGCCCGCCACCGCCGGGTGCCGAGTGGATCCGGGCAGACCGTTCACTGGGCGCGAAAGCCTATGGCGGCGTGTCGGGGGAGTGGGACGCCGTCATCGACGTCGCCCGGAACCCGGCCTTCGCCCGGGACGCGCTGGCGTGCCTCGCAGACCGGGCGGCGCACTGGACTTTCGTATCCAGTTGCTCCGTCTATGCGGACCACTCGGTCCCCGGGGCAACGGAGGACGCGGCACTCCTGCCGGCACTGGACCCGGGTGTGGAATCCACTGCCGAAAACTACGGCGAATCGAAGGCGGCCATTGAGGACGCCACCCTTGCTGCCGCCGGCGGCAGGGCCCACCTTTGCCGGGCAGGCCTGATTGGCGGCCCCGGCGACGGCTCGGACCGCTACGGCTACTGGCCGGCGCGCCTGGCCAGGGACAACAAACCGGTCCTCGTCCCGGACATCGGCGGGTACCCCACGCAGGTCATCGACGTCCGCGACCTTGCCGGCTGGATTTTGCTGGCCGCGGAACGAGGCACCACCGGTGCTTTGAACGCGGTGGGGGAGACAGTGCCGTTCGGACAATTCCTCGAGGCGGCGCGGGCGGCTGCCGGCCATCGTGGGCAGATCGTCACGGCTGGCGAAGAATGGCTGGCGCAGCAGGGCGTGGAGTACTGGTCCGGCCCGGACTCGCTGCCGCTGTGGCTTCCACCCGGCCATGACGGCTTCATGGCCCGCAGCAACCAGGCCGCCAAAGCGGCAGGACTGGTCCTGCGGCCCTGGCAGGAAACCCTGGCGGACACCCTGCTCGACGAACGCAGCCGGGGCCTGGACCGGCCACGCAGGGCCGGGCTGGCACCCGCCACGGAAGACCGGCTGGTGGCGAGCCTCGCAGGCTAGGCAACCACCGTGACAGGTTCGTGCTCCACCGGGAAGTTCACGCTCCGGGCAATGAAGCAGACCTGGTTGGCCTCGTGGTGCAGCCGGGCGGCCAACTCCGCCTGGCCGCCGTCGGCGAGGGTGACCCGGGGGCGCAGCGTCACGCGCTCAAACTGGCCGCTGCCGTCCCGGTTCAGCCGGAGCATCCCCGTCGCTTCGTCGCGGTAGTCCGTCACCACCACGCCGTGCTTGACGGCCACATGCAGGTAGGAAAGCATGTGGCACTGCGCCAGCGCGGCCAGGAGCAGCTGTTCCGGGTTGTACCGTTCCCGGTCGCCGTGGAACGTCGGGTCGGCGGAACCCTTGAGGACAGGCAGCCCGGGGATGATGATGTCGTGGTCCCGTGAGTAGGCGCGGTAGGACGTGGTCCCGTCACCCAGGTTGCCGGTCCACTGCACCGCCAGTTCGTAGTGGTGTTCGGAAAGGCCCATCATTCACCTCCGGCCGGCGTGCGGCTACACATCGGCGGCCCTGGCACGAAGGGCGCGCGCGACGCCGTCGCGGTTTTCCAGCATCATCCGCCGCAGCGCCGCGCTTCCGGGCGGCAGGGCTGCGAGGAAGCCGTCCGTTCGGTCGATGGTGGCCTGCGTGGTCAGCAGCGCCGGGTAGAGTCCGACGACGATCTGCTGCGCCAGTGCGTGCGTCCGGCTCTCGACTATGCCCGGCACCGCCTCGAAGTACTTCTCCGCGTACGGTTCAAGAAGCGACCGGTCATGGACGCGCATGAAGCCGCTCACAGCGGACCCCTGCAGTGCGTTGGACAGTTCGCCCTTGACCACGATCGACTCCCACGCCGCCGCCTTCGCTTCGGGAGTGGGGATCGCAGCCTTGGCCAGGGCCGCGGCGTTCTGGCCGCTGGAGG
Source organism: Arthrobacter nitrophenolicus (assembly GCF_045833485.1). Taxonomy (NCBI): domain Bacteria; kingdom Bacillati; phylum Actinomycetota; class Actinomycetes; order Micrococcales; family Micrococcaceae; genus Arthrobacter; species Arthrobacter nitrophenolicus. The sequence goes on along the minus strand of NZ_CP174504.1, from coordinate 4,097,592 downwards.
TGTTGTCGCGCTGCAGTTCGGCGTCGATCCCGTCCTGCCCCATCCGGCCGCCGGCCACCAGCGAAGCCACCAGCTCCCAGCGCAGGTCCTGGTCCACGGCCAGTCCCTCCAGCACCGCCGAGCCGTCCAGCAGCCCGGCCACCTTGTCCAGCTGCTCCTGGCTGCTGGCGAGCAGGGCAAAGGACTTCACGAACTGCAGCTGCGCGTCGGAACCGCCGGGGACCCCGGACGCGAGCGTCCACAACCGGTCGGCCGCTGCCACGGTGGCCGCTGCGCGGTGTTCCTCCGCCACGTAGAAGTTCAGCGTGGTGGCCAGCTGGCGGAGCTGCACCAGGATCACCGAGGAGTCGGACTCCGCCGCCACGTTGGCCAGGACCAGCTCCACGTACTTGCGGGCAGGAGTTTCGCCGTCGCGGGCGGCGTCCCACGCGGAATTCCAGACCAGGGTCCGCGGCAGGCTCGCCGCGAAGTCCTTCAGGTGCGCCGTCGCCGTGGCCAGGGACTCCGGGTCCAGCCGCACCTTCGCGTAGGCGAGGTCGTCGTCGTTGACCAGGATCAGGTCCGGCCGGGCCAGGCCCACCAGGCCGGGCACGTCCGTGCGTTCGCCGTCGACGTCCAGCTCTTCGCGGTGCACCCGCTCGAGCTTTCCCGCGCCGTTCAGGTTGTAGAACCCCACGGCGAGGCGGTGGGGACGGATGGTGGGCCACTCCTCCACGGCGGACTGCACGATCGCGAAGGACCGCAGGGTGCCATCGGAATCTGTTTCCAGTTCAGGGCGGAGGGTGTTCACACCGGCGGTTTCCAGCCATTGCCGGCCCCAGTCGTCCAGGTCGCGGCCGCTGGCCTTCTCCAGCTCCACCATCAGGTCGCTCAGTTCGGTGTTTTGCCAGGAATGCTTGGCGAAGTACTCCCGCACGCCCGCCATGAACTGCTCCGGCCCCACCCAAGCCACCAGCTGGCGGAGGACGGACGCACCCTTGGCATAGGTGATGCCGTCGAAGTTCACCTCGACGTCCTGCAGGTCATTGATCTCGGCAAAGATCGGGTGGGTGGTGGGCAGCTGGTCCTGCCGGTACGCCCAGGATTTCTCCACCGAGGCGAACGTGGTCCAGGCGCCCGTGAAGGAGGTGGCTTCCACCGCAGCCAGGTGTGACATGTACTCAGCGAAGGATTCGTTGAGCCACAGGTCGTTCCACCACCGCATGGTCACCAGGTCGCCGAACCACATGTGGGCCAGCTCGTGCAGGACGGTGATCGCGCGGCGCTCAACCTGCGCCTGGGTGACCTTGCTGCGGAAGACGTAGCCCTCCAGGATGGTCACGGCACCCGCGTTCTCCATGGCCCCGGCGTTGAATTCAGGCACGAACAGCTGGTCGTACTTTTCGAAGGGGTAGGGGCAGCCGAACTGTTCCTCGAAGAATGCGAAGCCCTGCCGGGTCAGCTCGAAGATGTTGTCCGCATCCAGGTACTGCATGAGCGACTTCCGGGCAAAGACCCCCAGCGGGATGACCCGGCCGTCGGAACTGGACACTTCGCTGCGGACCGACTGGTAGGGGCCGGCGATCAAGGCTGTGACGTAGGAGGACAGCCGGGGCGTGGGGGCGAACGTCCACACTGAGCGGGCCCCGCCGTCGTCGCCGGGCGCTGCGGGGGACGGCTGGGGAGTGGGGGAGTTGGAGATGACATCCCAGTGCGACGGCGCCGTGACGGTGAACGCAAAGGTTGCCTTCAGGTCCGGCTGCTCGAAGACGGCGAACATCCTGCGGGAATCGGGAACCTCGAACTGGGTGTACAGGTAGACCTCGTTGTCCACAGGATCCACGAACCGGTGCAGGCCCTCGCCGGTGTTCATGTAGGGCGCATCCGCCACGACGGTGAGCTCGTTGTGCTCCTGGAGGTCCGGCAGCTGGATGCGCACCCCGTCGGCCACGGCGGCAGGATCGAGGGCCCGGCCGTTCAGGGTGGCACTATGCACGGTGCGCGTCACGGCGTCGATGAAGGTGGACGATCCTGGCCTTGCCGTGAATTTCACGGTGGTGGTGCTGCCGAAGACCTCCCCGCCCTTTGTCAGGTCCAGGTGGATGTCATAGGAGTCGACCGTGATCAGATCGGCGCGCTCACGGGCTTCGGCGCGGGTCAGGTTCATGCCTGGCAAGTGGACCTCCAGAGAAGTTGCGGCTGCGGAGGTGGGGGTACCCAGCTCCGGCACTGATCATTCTTGCATTGCCCGGCCCGGTACGTTGCCCGCGTCACACCCGCGTGCTGCACAGGCACGGCAACGGCCGGTGCGGAGTAGCGTTAAGGCATGGGTAAGTTCCTGGATTCGGTGGATGCCAAGGCCCTGCGCTTTGCCGTCGGGTTTCCGGTTGTCCTGGCCGGCGCGTTCGTCCTCTGCGCGTTCCTGCTGCGGCGTGACCTTCCCGAGCCGCTTGCCATCCGCTGGACGGACGACGGCGGCGCGGCGTTCGCCCCGTTCGGCGCCTACGTCGGGGTGGGCGCCCTGATGATCGTTGTGTTCGGCTGGCTGGTCCTCTGCCAGGCCGTGCCGCTGGGTCGTCCCGTGGTGATGCGGCGGATCATGATGGGCGCCGGGCTTTTCCTCACGCTGTTCATCACCAGTGCCCTCGCTGCCGGCCTTGTTGGCCAGGCAGGACTGGCGGACGCGCGCGAATCGCGGGTGGACCTGACCGTCCTGGCCCTTGGCAGCGGAGCCGCCGTGTCCCTCGGCGTCATCATGGGCTTCATGTACAAGGCGGACCAGCAATGGTCCCCGGACGACGACCGGGCTCTCCAGGCCGCCATCGCCACGGAGCTCGATCCGGACCTGACCCGGGACAGCATGCGCCTGTGGGTCCATGCCAGGAGTTCCGTCTTCGTCATGATCGGCATCGCCTCACTGTTCCCGGCGGCGCTGATCGCCATCGCCGTGCCGTGGCTTGGCATCCTGCTCGTGGTCCTGGCCTTCTTCGGCGCAGCGTTCCTGTTTGCCCGGGTCAAAGCGGACCGCGGCGGCCTGAAAGTCCTGCTGGCCGGCGTGGTACCGGTGATGGACATCCCGGCAGGCTCCATCACTGCCGCCAGCGCGGCGGACGTCCGGGCGGCAGACTATGGCGGCTGGGGCTACCGGAAGCACGGCGAAACCGCGGCGATGCTGGTCAGCAGCGGACCCGCCGTCGTCGTGCGCAAGGCTGACGGCCAGCGACTGGCCGTCAGCAGCGGCAGCCAGGCTTCCGCGGCCCGGCTCGCAGAGGTCCTGACCCGGGTGGCCGCCAGGGCACGTCGCGCCGGCGGACCCCCGCAGCCCGGTCCGGCGGAGTCCTAGTATCCTTGTCCGTGTCATTCCACCGGCCGGCTCCTCCGGGCCCGGCCGCCAGCGCCGCCAACTGAACGGATTCTGCTCGTGACCTCTACCCCTGCCTTCCCGCGGGTCCACATCGCCACCGACCACGCGGGCATGGAGCTCAGCGCCCACCTGGTTTCCCACCTGACCGCCAAGGGCTACGAAGTGGTGGACCACGGCCCCAAGGTCTACGACGCGCAGGACGACTACCCGTCCTTCTGCATCAACGCAGCACTCGCAGTGGTGGCGGACCAGCAGGCAGGAGTCCACGCGCTGGGCATCGTGCTGGGCGGCTCCGGCAACGGCGAACAGATCGCCGCCAACAAGGTCAAGGGCGTCCGCGCAGCCCTGGCGTGGAACCACTCCACGGCCACCCTGGCCCGCGAGCACAACGACGCCAACGTGGTGGCCGTGGGCGGCCGCCAGCACACCGTGGAGGAAGCCACGGAGCTCATCGAAGCCTTCCTGGCCGAGCCTTTCAGCAACGATGAACGGCACGTCCGCAGGATCGGCAAGATCGCCGCTTACGAGGCCACCGGCGAGGTCATCGAGTAGTGCCGGAGGGGCATTCAGTCCGGCGCCTGGCCCGCCAGTTCGGCGACGTTTTCGCGGGCCGGCGGCTTGCCGTGTCCAGCCCCCAGGGCAGGTTCAGCGGGGGAGCGGCGCTCCTGGACGGCCACACGCTGCTCACCGCCGAAGCCCACGGGAAGCACCTCTTCCTGCACTTCGACAACTCCCTGGTCCTGCACGTCCACCTGGGCCTGTACGGGGCCTGGAGCTTCGGCGGCGACCGCACCTTCACCGGGGCCTCCAGCATTGGAGCGCCCCGCCGGGTGGGGGAGCAGGAAGCCTTTGCGGACGGGGATGACGACGCCGATGCCGCCTATGCCGGGCCTCCAGCCCCGGTGGGCGCGGTCCGGGTCCGGCTCGCCAGCAGCCACGGCTGGGCGGACCTTCGCGGCGCGACAACCTGTGAAACCATTACAGCCGCGGAAGCGGAGGCGGTGCTGGCCAGGCTGGGCCCGGATCCCCTCCGCAACCGGCGCGGCGACGCCGGACGCTTTGCCGCCAACCTGCAGCGCCGCAAGACACCCCTGGCCGCGCTGCTGATGGACCAGAAAATCATTGCCGGCATCGGCAATGTGTACCGGGCCGAGGTGCTGTTCCGCCTGCGCCTGCACCCGTGGCTGCCAGGCTCCGCCGTGCCGGACACCGCCGCGCGCAAGCTGTGGCGCGACGTCGTCGCCCTCATGAACGACGGCGTGGCCGACGGCCGCATCATCACCACGCCGCCAAAATACTGGACCCTCGATGGCACGACGGCCGCCAAAGCCGCCGCCGCCGGCCTGCCGGTCCCGGCCAGGAGCAGCAGCTTCCCCTCCAGGGAGGACGCCCATTTCGTGTACAAGCGGCACGGCCTGCCCTGCCGGGTATGCCGCACCGTCGTGCTGATGGCCGACCTGGCCGGACGCAACCTGTACTGGTGCCCCACGTGCCAGCAGGAGTAGCGGGGCCTGCCTGCGTCCTTCCCGGGGCACTTTGACACGGACACGCCGGCCGCCGGCGGGGAATTGGGCAACTGCGCCGCCAAAGTGCCCCAGGACGGCCCTGCAATTTTCGGCTTAACGCAAAAGGACCCCCGGTCGGGGGTCCTTTTGGTTTGGAGGGGACGACGGGAATCGAACCCGCGTAATCAGTTTGGAAGACTGAGGCTTTACCATTAAGCTACGTCCCCGAAGGAAGATCCATTTGCAACATTAGCAGTTGGAAACTCCGGGCTGGCTGTCCAAGCCGGATATAACTAAACCTAATCCATGGGCTACGTGTCAAATGTGCAAACACGGCGCGTATCACCGTAGACTTGCCTGTGCACTAACGGGGTGTAGCTCAGCTTGGCTAGAGCGCCTGCTTTGGGAGCAGGAAGTCGCAGGTTCAAATCCTGTCACCCCGACTCTGCGGCCCGGACCACACGGCCTGGACAAAAACATTGCGTTTGCAGAAACCCATCCCACAAACCCAGGAGTACTTAGACCGTGAAGAGCGCTGTCGAGAACCTCACCCCCACGCGGGTCAAGCTCAACGTTGAGGTTCCCTTTGAGGAACTGAAGCCCAGCATCGACTCGGCTTACAAGACTGTTGCTTCGCAGATCCAGGTCCCTGGCTTCCGTAAGGGCAAGGTTCCCGCCAAGCTCATCGACCAGCGCGTCGGCCGCGGCTACGTCCTCGAGACCGCCATCAACGAAGGCCTCAACGGCTGGTACCAGGCTGCCGTGCAGGAATCCGGCATCCGCCCGCTGAGCCGTCCCGAGGTTGAAATCACCGAGGTCCCGGACCCCTCCGCCACCGACGGCGGCCTGAAGTTCGCTGCCGAGGTCGACGTCCGTCCCGAGATCGAACTCCCGGACTACGCCGGCATCAAGGTTGAGGTCGCTGCTGCCGAGTCCTCCGAAGAAGACGTGGACAAGGCCCTGGATGAACTGCGCGGCCGCTTCGGCACGCTGAAGTCCGTTGACCGCCCGGCTGCCGATGGTGACTTCCTCACCATCGACATCACCGCCACCATCGACGGCGAAGAGGTTGACTCCGCATCCGGCCTGTCCTACCAGGTTGGCTCCGGCACCATGCTCGAAGGCCTCGATGAGGCAGTCACCGGCCTCAGCGCCGACGAGGACGCCATCTTCAACACCACCCTGGTGGGCGGCGACCACGCCGGCCAGGAGTCCCAGGTCAAGGTTGTGGTCAAGGCCGTCAAGGAGCGCGAGCTGCCTGAGGCCAACGACGACTTCGCCCAGCTGGCGTCCGAGTTCGACACCCTGGCCGAACTCCGCGAGGACCTGGCCAAGCAGGCCGCCGACTCCAAGATCGTTGAGCAGGGCGTCGAGGCCCGCGACAAGGTCCTGGACAAGCTCGTCGAACTCGTCGAGGTGCCGGTTCCGGACTCCGTCGTCGAAGAGCAGCTCGAAGCCCACTTCAAGGAGGGCAACGGCCACGGCGAAGGCGAGCACGACACCGAGGAGCACCGCGAAGAGGTCCGCGCCAACACCGCGCGCGCCTTCCAGAACGAGATCATCCTCGACGCCATCGCCGAGAAGGAAGAAGTCAACGTCAGCCAGAACGAGCTGATCGACTACATCGTCTCCACCGCCAGCCAGTACGGCATGGACCCCAACCAGTTCGCCCAGATCATCGATCAGAGCGGCCAGGTCCCCATGATGGTTTCCGAGGTCCGCCGCCGCAAGGCGCTGGCCGTTGTCCTGGGCCAGGCCGAGGTGACCGACACCGACGGCAAGGCCGTTGACCTCAGCGACTTCGTCCGCCCGGGCGGCGAAGAGGCTCCTGCGGCCGAGGCAGCAGACGCCGAGGCTGTGGAGGCGGAAACCGCCGAGACCGCTTCCGAGGACGACAAGGCCGAGGCAAAGGCCTAGTCTTTCCCGACGCATGAACGGCCCCTGGATCACCGGATCCGGGGGCCGTTCGCGTTCCGCCCGGGTCCCGGCGCACCAGGTTCGCCCAGCGTGCGCCGTCAGCGAACAGCCGTCGGGGCGCGAACAAAATGTCGGTGAAACCGGTTAGTGTCCAAGTAGTGATTTTCAGTGATGTCACCGTCACCAGCGAGAGGTAAGTAAACATGTCACAGCACCCAGAGGCCCCCCGGATGGCGACCGTCGATCCCGCGGCCCAGGACAACTACATTTACAACCGCCTGCTGAAGGAGCGGATCATCTGGCTTGGCTCGGAGGTGCGCGATGACAACGCCAACGCAATCTGCTCCCAGCTGCTCCTCCTGTCCGCCGAAAACCCGGACAAGGACATCTACCTGTACATCAACTCCCCGGGCGGCTCCGTGACGGCCGGCATGGCCATCTACGACACCATGCAGTTCATCCCCAACGACGTCGTCACCGTCGCCACCGGCCTGGCCGCCTCCATGGGGCAGTTCCTGCTGTCCTCGGGCACCAAGGGCAAACGCTACGCCACCCCCAACGCCCGCGTCCTGATGCACCAGCCGTCCGGCGGCATCGGCGGCACCGCGTCGGACATCAAGATCCAGGCGGAACTGATCCTCCACATGAAGAAGGTCATGGCGGAACTGACCGCCGAGCAGACCGGCCAGACCGTGGAAACCATCCTCAAGGACAACGACCGCGACAAGTGGTTCACCGCCACCGAAGCGCTCGAGTACGGCTTCTTCGACAAGATCGCCGCCCACGCCGGCTCCGTCTCCGGCGGCGGCGGAACGTCGAACGGCTCCGGCAGCCAGCCGGCATCCGAGAACTAAACCGGCACCACGAACACTCAGATCAGGAGCAACAGAAAATGAACTACAACTTCGGGTGGTCCGCCGGTAATCTTCCGTCCAGCCGCTACGTCCTGCCCCAGTTCGAGGAGCGCACCCCTTACGGCTTCAAGCGCCAGGACCCCTACACCAAGCTGTTCGAGGACCGCATCATCTTCCTGGGCGTGCAGGTGGACGACGCCTCGGCGGACGACATCATGGCCCAGCTGCTGGTCCTTGAGTCCACCGACCCGGACCGCGACATCACCCTATACATCAACTCGCCCGGCGGCTCCTTCACCGCCATGACGGCGATCTACGACACCATGCAGTACATCCGCCCGGAAATCCAGACCGTCTGCCTGGGGCAGGCTGCCAGCGCCGCAGCAGTCCTCCTCGCGGCCGGAACCCCGGGCAAGCGCCTGGCCCTCCCGAACGCCCGCGTCCTGATCCACCAGCCCGCCCTTTCCGGCGGCCAGGGCGGACAGGCCTCGGACCTCGAGATCCAGGCCGCGGAAGTCATGCGCATGCGGTCCTGGCTCGAGGACACCCTGGCCCGCCACTCCGGCAGGACGTCCGAGCAGGTCAACAACGATATCGAGCGTGACAAGATCCTCACCGCGGACGAGGCCCAGGCTTACGGCCTGATCGACCAGGTCCTGGACTCACGCAAGATCAAGCCTCAGGCAATTACGAGGTAGCAGTACGTAAAGCGCCGGTGCGGGCCAGTTCATTTGGCCCCACCGGCCTTTTCCTTCCACCCTTGGGAGCCAATGTGACCTAGAGTGGATGTTGTCACAAACCGGTCCTCGCAGGCTGGTGATGATTCCAGCGACCGTGCAAGGCTGCTCGGCAGCAAGATACTAAGGGGTTCACATATGGCTCGGATTGGCGAGAGCACGGATCTGCTGAAGTGCTCTTTCTGCGGAAAGAGCCAGAAGCAGGTGCGCAAGCTCATTGCCGGGCCCGGGGTGTACATCTGCGATGAGTGCATTGAACTGTGCAACGAAATCATCGAAGAGGAACTCGCGGAAGTCGCCGACCTGGGCAGCTTCGAACTGCCCAAGCCCCGCGAAATCTTCGACTTCCTGCAGGAATACGTGATCGGCCAGGAGCCTGCCAAGCGTTCCCTCGCCGTCGCCGTCTACAACCACTACAAGCGCATCCAGGCCGGGCACGCACCCAAGTCCGGAAGTCTGGCCGACGGCGGACACCATGACGACGTCGAGATCGCCAAGTCCAACATCCTGCTCATCGGCCCCACCGGCTGCGGCAAGACCTACCTGGCCCAGACCCTCGCCCGGCGTCTGAACGTGCCGTTCGCCGTGGCCGACGCCACCGCCCTGACCGAGGCCGGCTACGTGGGCGAGGACGTGGAGAACATCCTCCTCAAGCTCATCCAAGCGGCGGACTACGATGTCAAGAAGGCCGAACAGGGCATTATCTACATCGACGAGATCGACAAAATCTCCCGCAAGAGCGAAAACCCTTCCATCACCCGCGACGTTTCCGGTGAAGGCGTGCAGCAGGCACTCCTAAAGATCCTCGAGGGCACGGTCGCCTCGGTACCGCCGCAGGGAGGCCGGAAGCACCCGCACCAGGAATTCATCCAGATCGACACCACCAACGTGCTGTTCATCGTGGCCGGCGCGTTCGCAGGCCTGGAAGAGATCATCGGCTCCCGGTCCGGGCGCAAGGGGATCGGGTTCGGTGCACCGCTCAACGAAGCCAGCAAAAAGGTGGACTCCTACGGCGAGGTCATGCCGGAGGACCTGCTCAAGTTCGGCCTGATTCCTGAATTCATCGGCCGCCTCCCCGTGATCACCACGGTGTCCAACCTGGACCGCGAGGCACTGATCCAGATCCTCTCCACGCCGAAGAACGCCCTGGTCAAGCAGTACCAGAAGATGTTCCAGATTGATGGCGTGGAACTCGTCTTTGACGACGCCGCGCTGGATGCCATCGCCGACCAGGCGCTGGAACGCGGCACGGGCGCCCGGGGCCTGCGGGCGATCCTGGAGGAAGTCCTGCTGCCGGTCATGTTCGACCTTCCCAGCCGCGAGGACGTGGCCAGCGTGGTCATCACCGCGGACGTTGTGCTGAAGGATGCCGAACCCACCATGATTCCGCACGCGGCCAAGCGGCGTAAGTCTGCCTGACGCCCCGCCTGATCCGCAACACCTGCCAGCCGTGGCTGCCGCGCGGGCAGCCGCCACCACCCGAAGGACCTGCTATGCCTGAAACCGTCAAGAACAAGGCCGACTTCTGGTTCGATCCGCTGTGCCCCTTCGCCTGGATCACGTCCCGGTGGATCGGGGAAGTGGAGGGCGTCCGTGACATCGAAACGGTGTGGCACGTCATGAGCCTCGCCGTGCTCAATGAGGGCCGCGACCTGGAGCCGTCCTACCGGGAATCCATGGACAACGCCTGGGGCTTGGTCCGCGTCATCATCGCCGCCCAGCAGGAGCACGGGCAGGAGACCGTTAAGGCCCTGTACGACGCCATGGGCACCCTGATCCACGACGGCGGCGAAAAGGACCGCGGCCTCGTCATCACCAAGGCGCTGGCGGAATGCGGGCTGCCCGCCTCTTTGGCCGAAGCGGCCTCCACCGACGCCTACGACGCGCAGCTCCGCGCCAGCCACGAGGAAGGCATTTCGCTGGTGGGCCAGGACGTGGGAACCCCCGTGGTGGCCATCAACGGCACCGCATTCTTTGGCCCCGTCCTGACCCGCATTCCGCGGAGCGAGGAGGCCGGCAGGCTCTGGGACGCCACCACCGTCCTGGCCGGCTACCCGCACTTCTTCGAGCTCAAGCGCAGCCGCACGGAGCGTCCGGAATTCGACTGAACCGTTGGCCTCCCGCAGCGGAAAGGGCCTAGGGAAAACTACTCGTTTGTAGTTCTCCCGGGGCCCTTGCGCATGCCCCCGGCCGGGACAACAATGGTTCTTACCCACTTCGAAAGAAGCGGGACGCAGGAACCGAAGATTCAGTGATATGTATCTGACGCAGCCATCGGCAAAGCCAGATACAAGCTACCAGTGACGTGGTAGGAAGACCTGAAATTTCCCAGGATCCTGCCAGACCATCAAGTCGTCACCAGATGGCCGAAAAGTCGAAGCCCCACCAACGGCAAAACGCTGATGGGGCTTCCCCTTTGTCCGGAATCCGGACCCAGGCCTTAAAACCCGGCCTTAGGCCTTGGCGGGCTCGTCCGTAACGGCAAGGTCCACGCCGTTGACCGTAAGCTCACCGTCGGCCGCCACCAGGGTGATGTCCCGGGCGTTGGACGCCGCCTTCAGGTCGGACAGGCCGGCCTGCAACTGAGCGGTCAGTGCTTCAGGCGCCGTGATGGTCGCGGACAGCACCTCGGTGCGCTGCTTGACCTTCGCCTCGGACTTGGCCTTGCGGACACCGCTGAGTGCGAGTCCCACCGTGGCCAGCATGGTGGTGTCCCCGCCGGGAACCTCCAGCCCCGCGGGCCATTCGGCGCGGTGGACCGAGCCGTTGCGCCACCAGCTCCACACCTCCTCGGTGGCGAAGGGCAGGAACGGGGCGAACAGCCGCAGCAGGGTGTCCAGGGTGGTGGCCAGGGCCGCCAGCACCGAAGCCTGCTCTGCTTCGCCGGCCGCGCCGTAGGCGCGGTCCTTGATGAGTTCGACGTAGTCGTCCGTGAACTGCCAGAAGAAGCTCTCGGTGATCTGCAGCGCCCGGGCGTAGTCGTAGTTGTTGAACGCCTTGGTGGACTCCCGCACTACCTCGCCGAGCTGGGCCAGTAATGCACGGTCCAGAGGGTTGGTGAGCACGGACAGGTCCGCACGGAGCACCGAGTTTTCCGTGGCCCCGAGGTTGAGGACGAACTTGGAAGCGTTGAGCAGCTTGATGGCCAGGCGGCGGCCGATCTTCATCTGCGCAATCTCGTACGCGGTGTCCGCACCCAGGCGGGCGGAGGCCGCCCAGTAACGGACGGCATCGGAACCGTACTCGTCCAGGACGTCGGTGGGAACCACCACGTTGCCCTTGGACTTGGACATCTTCTTGCGGTCCGGGTCCAGGATCCAGCCGGAGATCGCCGCGTGCTTCCACGGCGCGTTCTTCTGCAGTGCGTCGGCACGCACCACCGAGGAGAAGAGCCAGGTCCGGATGATGTCGTGGCCCTGCGGGCGCAGGTCGAACGGGTAGACCTTGGCGAAGAGTTCCTCGTCGCGGCTCCAGCCGCCCACAATCTGCGGAGTCAGCGAGGACGTGGCCCAGGTGTCGAAGATGTCGGCGTCACCGGTGAAGCCGCCCGGCACGTCGCGCTGGGATTCCTCGTATCCCGGGGCGGCGTCTGCCATCGGGTCCACCGGGAGCTGCTCATCCGAGGGAACGATGGGTGCGTCATAGTTCGGGTTGCCGTCACTGTCCAGCGGGTACCAGACGGGGATGGGCACGCCGAAGAAGCGCTGCCGGGAGACCAGCCAGTCGCCGTTGAGCCCCGAGATCCAGTTCTCGTAGCGTGAGCGCATGAAGGAGGGGTGGAAGTCGATTTCGTGGCCGCGCGCAATCAGCCGTTCGCGGCGGTCCTCATCGCGGCCGCCGTTGCGGATGTACCACTGCCGGGAGGTGACAACCTCGAGCGGCTTGTCGCCCTTCTCGTAGAAGTTCACCGGGTGCATGATCTTCTTCGGCTCACCCTCCAGGAGGTCCGCGGCGGCCAGGAGCTCCACCACGCCTTCCTTGGCGCTGAAGACCGTCTTGCCGGCGATCTTCGCGAAGGCCTCACGGCCGGCGTCGGTGGTAATCCACTCCGGGGTTTCCCCGACGATCCGGCCGTCACGGCCCACGATCGCGCGGGTGGGCAGCTGCAGTTCGCGCCACCAGGTGACGTCCGTCAGGTCGCCGAAGGTGCACACCATGGCGATGCCGGAGCCCTTGTCCGCCTTCGCGAGCGGGTGCGCCTTGACCTCGACCTCGACGCCGAATACGGGGGAGGTCACCTTCTTGCCGAACAGCGGCTGGTACCGTTCGTCGTCGGGGTTGGCCACCAGCGCCGCGCAGGCAGCCAGCAGCTCCGGACGGGTGGTCTCGATGTAGATCTTCTCCCCGTCCTCGGTGAAGAAGGGGTAGCGGTAGTAGGCGCCGGGCACTTCGCGGTCTTCGAGTTCGGCCTGCGCCACTGCGGTCCGGAAGGTGATGTCCCACAGTGTGGGCGCCTCGGCCATGTAGGCGTCGCCGGCAGCGAGGTTGGCCAGGAAGGCGCGCTGGGAGGCGGCGCGCGAATTGTCGTCGATGGTCCGGTACGTCAGTTTCCAGTCAACCGACAGGCCCAGTGTCTGGAACAGGTTCTCAAAGACCTTCTCGTCCTCGACTGCCAGCTCTTCACACAGTTCGATGAAGTTCCGGCGGGAGACAACGTCGAAGTCCCGCTGGTTCTTGGCCGGCTGGGCCGGCGGGCGGTAGTCCGGGTTGTAGGGGATGGCGGGGTCGCAACGGACGCCGTAGTAGTTCTGCACCCGGCGTTCGGTGGGCAGGCCGTTGTCGTCCCAGCCCATGGGGTAGAAGACGTTCTTGCCGGTCATGCGCTGGTAGCGTGCCAGCACGTCGGTCTGGGTGTAGGAGAACATGTGCCCCACATGCAGCGACCCCGAAGCGGTGGGTGGGGGAGTGTCGATCGAGTAGACCTGTTTCCGGGTGGTGTCGGGGTCGAACTTGTAGGTTCCCTCGGCCAGCCAGCGCTGCGTCAGGGCAGCTTCGAGGCCCTCGAGGGCCGGCTTGTCCGGAACGTTGATGGGGGCGGTGATGGGCGTGTCTGTACCCTGCGTGTCTTCAGCCATTGGGCAATTCTTTCATGCTCCGTTGCTTCGCACAGAACCGCCGGGGGAGTAGCATGCCGCCCATGGGTGCCAAAGGAGCCGGCTTCGCCGTTAAACGGATCTACGATCCGCCGGCGGACGACGACGGATACCGGGTCCTGGTGGACAGGCTTTGGCCCCGCGGGGTGGCGAAGGAGGCCGCGGGCATTGACCTGTGGCTGAAGGAGGTGGCACCATCCACCGGCCTCCGCAAGGAGTTCGGGCACCACCGGGAACGCTTTGCCGAATTCGCTGAACAGTACCGCCATGAACTTGACGGGAACCACGCCGTGGCAAAGCTGCTGGACCTCGCCGCCCGCCACCCCCGCGTCACGCTCCTTTACGCTGCCCGCGACACCGAAGCAAACCACGCCCGCGTCCTGCTCGACTATCTCGCGCCTGACCCGGACTGACCTGAAGCGGTGTTGCCCCGGTCCAGGTTCGTGGCGGCAGGCGGCTAGGGTGGTGCCATGACTGACGATGTGCACAAGAAAGCAGCTTTGGTGACCGGCGCGAGCAGCGGGATCGGGGAAGCCGCGGTGCGCGCCCTGGCATCCGGCGGATGGACAGTCTTCGCCGTGGCCCGCCGGGCGGACCGGCTCGAGGCGCTGGCGGCCGAAACCGGGGCAACCGCCATTCCCGCCGATATTTCCGCGGACGACGACGTGTCCCGCCTGCTGAGCCAGGTCACCGAAGCGGGCGGCATCGACACCCTGGTCAACATTGCCGGTGGTGCCAGGGGCGCCGACCGGATCGCGGACGCCAGCACGGAGGACTGGGACTGGATGTACCGGGTGAACGTCCTGGGCACCATGAAACTGACCCGCGCCTTCCTGCCCATGCTGCGCGCCCACGGGGAAGGAACGGTGCTGAACCTCACCTCCACCGCCGGCCTTGCCGCGTACGAAGGCGGCGGAGGCTACAACGCCGCCAAATACGCCCAGCGTGCCATGACCGAGGCGCTCCGGCTGGAGGAAGCCGAACACAACATCCGCGTCATCGAAGTTGCGCCTGGACTGGTCCACACCGAGGAGTTCGCCCTCAACAGGCTCGGGAACCGGCAGGCGGCCGACAAGGTCTACCAGGGAGTGGAGAAGCCCCTGACGGCCGGGGACGTTGCGGACGTCGTCCGGTACGCCGTCAGCGCCCCGCACCACGTCAACCTGGACCAGATCGTCATCCGGCCGGTGGCCCAGGCCTCCAACTACAAGCTCATCCGCAAGGGCTAGCCCGGGGGCCGCAGGACCAGGCCTACGACAGCCGGATCTCCAGCACCGCCAGGACGGCAGCGTGGTCCGTGCCCGCAACCCGGCGGACCGAGTAGCCAGACCCCGTGATGTCCGGGCTCGTGACCAGATGGTCCAGCGTCACCCCGGGAAGGTAGTAGCCGCGCATCGGCCAGGTGGGGACCAGCCGGCTTCCGGCGGCTGCGGAAACATCCACCAGCGGCCTCGTCCGGCTGTCCCCCGCCAGCAGGTCCCGGAACTCCCGGTGGTCGAGGGTGGCGTTGAAATCGCCCGCCAGCAGGAGCGGCCCGGCTCCGGCGTCAATCCGGTCCAATGCTGCGAGGTCACTGCGCCATTGAGCGAGGCCGTCATTGACGGGCGCGAGGGTATGGACGGCGACTACCCGCAGGGCCGCTTCCTGCCCGGCAGCCGACAGGTCGACGCTGACCACGGGCATCCTGAACGGGCTGTCGGGCACCATCCCCACCTCCCGGAGCGACAACGAGGAGAAGACGGCAGCGCCGGCGGCCCTGGCCCTGGGATGCGCCACCTGGTGGGGGAGCAGGCGAGGCAAGCCGGCCGCAGACAACCTGTCCGCCAGTTCCTGGGTGTATTCCGCCACCACCAGCAGGTCCACCTGGTGTTCCTGCACCAGGTCCACGATGCCGGCGGCGTCCGCCTGGCCCAGCCCGGCATTGATGGCCATGGCTTTCACCTCCACCACCGGCTGGCCCGCCTGCGCTGTTTCAGGCGAAGCGGCCGCCGGGGGAAAGAGCCACAATACCTGGACACCGAGAAGCGCCGCGGCCACCAGCTGCAGCGGCCTGCTGCGCGCGGCAATGGACAGCAGAAGCGCGACGGCGGCCGGCACCGTGAACCAGGGAACAAAGGCCAGCAGTTGGACGGCCATCACGGGCCAGTCAGCGGGAATGGCGCGCAGCAGGCCAATCAGCGCCACGGGAGCGACGGAGGCTGCCGAGGCCCAGCGGAAGGCCCGGGCGCGACGACGCCGGGCGGGCGGGACCGGGGCCGCGTCAGTCATGCCTCCGATTGTAGGGACTGCCGGCGGGAAGCGGGCGGGCTGAATGGAAACCTGCGCCTGATGGATAGTAGAATCGAAACCGGCTATGACCCGGCAATCACCGGTGAGCTTCCGGAAGAACACGCGGACTGGCTTGTCGAACCTGGCATCCCGGCACGCGCCAGTAGAACCGGACGGGTAAGCCCGTCACAGCAGTAATGAGTGGCCGTCGTCGCGTACGTTCCTTCCGGAGCACGCAACGCGGTAAGTGAGGTGGTACCGCGGTGAGCGTGGAGTCCGGCGGACAACACGGAAACCGTCCTCGCATCCTGAACGGAACAGAAGGCGCAAGCCGGCAGTTCGCCAAGCTCAACCCAGGATGTCGACATGACGTATTACCCCAAGGCCTCGGCCAGTACTTCCACCAGCGCGTCGTCCGGCGGCGGTGCCGCTGTGTCCGCCTCCGTGAAGTTCCCGGAGATCGAAGAGCGCATCCTGAAGTACTGGGACCAGGACGGCACCTTCCAGGCCAGCATCGACCAGCGCAGCGCCGACGCCCCCGGCGGTGAACCCGGCAGCAACGAGTTCGTGTTCTACGACGGCCCGCCCTTCGCCAACGGCCTGCCGCACTACGGCCACCTCCTCACCGGCTACGCCAAGGACCTGGTGGGCCGGTACCAGACCCAGCGCGGCAAGCGCGTTGAGCGCCGCTTCGGCTGGGACACCCACGGGCTGCCCGCCGAACTGGAAGCCATGAAGCAGCTGGGCATGACGGACAAGACCCAGATCGAAGCCATGGGCATCGACAAGTTCAATGACGCCTGCCGGGCATCCGTCATGAAATACGCCGACGAATGGCGCAGCTACGTCACCCGCCAGGCACGCTGGGTTGACTTCGACAACGACTACAAAACGCTCAACGTCGAGTACATGGAGTCCGTCCTCTGGGCTTTCAAGCAGCTGCACGAGAAAGGCCTGACCTACAACGGCTACCGCGTGCTTCCCTACTGCTGGAAGGACGAGACGCCGCTGTCCAACCACGAGCTCCGGATGGACGACGACGTCTACAAGAACCGGCAGGACCAGACCGTCACGGTCACGTTCCCCATCACCGCCGGACAGTCGGAGCTGTCGCAGAAGCTTGCCGGCGTCCAGGCGCTCGCCTGGACCACCACGCCCTGGACCCTGCCGACCAACGCCGCGCTCGCCGTCGGGCCTGCCATCACCTACGCCGTGCTGCCGGCCGGTCCCAACGGCATCAAGGCCGCATCCGCCGACGCGCCCGTCACCGGCAGCTTCCTGCTGGCCGCCGACCTGGTGGGCAGCTATGCCAAGGACCTGGGCTACGACGACTTCGAAGCGGCCCAGGCCGCCGTCGTGTCCACGCACACCGGTGCCGAACTGGAGGGCCTGGCCTACGAGCCGCTGTGGCATGACTTTGCCGACAACGAAAAGTACGGCATGGAGAACGCCTGGCGTTTCCTGGTGGCCGATTACGTCACCACCACCGACGGCACGGGCATCGTGCACCAGGCCCCCGCCTACGGCGAGGACGACCAGAAGGTCTGCGAGGAAGCCGGGATCCCGGTCATCCTCTCCGTGGATGAAGGCGCCAAATTCCTGCCTCTGTTCAAGCACGGCGACCTCCACGACATTGTGGGCCTGCAGGTGTTCGAGGCCAACAAACCCATCACCCAGGTCCTGCGCGCCCAGGGCCGGCTCGTCAAGCAGGCAAGCTACGAGCACAGCTACCCGCACTGCTGGCGGTGTCGCAACCCGCTGATCTACCGCGCCGTCTCCTCCTGGTACGTGGAGGTCACCAAGTTCAAGGACCGGATGTCCGAACTGAACCAGGAGATCAACTGGATCCCCGGCAACGTCAAGGACGGCCAGTTCGGCAAGTGGCTGGAAAACGCCCGCGACTGGTCCATCAGCCGGAACCGATACTGGGGCAGCCCCATCCCGGTGTGGCAGTCCAGCGACCCCGAATACCCCCGCACCGACGTCTACGGCTCGCTGGCGGAAATCGAGGCCGACTTCGGCCGGCTGCCGCTGAACCAGGACGGCCAGGTGGACCTGCACCGTCCGTTCATCGACGAACTGACCCGGCCCAACCCGGACGACCCGCGCACGCCCGAAGAAGGCCGGTCCGTGATGCGCCGGGTGGAGGACGTCCTGGACGTCTGGTTCGACTCCGGCTCCATGCCCTACGGCCAGGTGCATTACCCGTTCCAGAACGAAGCCTGGTTCGACACCCACAACCCGGCAGACTTCATCGTGGAGTACATCGGGCAAACCCGCGGCTGGTTCTACATGCTGCACATCCTTTCGACGGCCCTGTTCGACCGGCCGGCGTTCCGCAACGTCATCAGCCACGGCATCGTGCTCGGCTCCGACGGGCAGAAGATGTCCAAGAGTCTGCGCAACTACCCGGACGTGTCCGAAGTGCTGGACCGCGACGGATCCGACGCCATGCGCTGGTTCCTGATGTCCAGCCCCATCCTGCGCGGCGGCAACCTGATCGTCACCGAGCAGGGCATCCGCGACGGCGTCCGGCAGGTCATCCTGCCGCTCTGGAACGTGTACAGCTTCTTCACGCTCTACACCAATGCCGCCAACGGCGGCGCCGGCTATGACGCGCAGCTGCGCTACGACGGGTACACGGACACCCTGGACCAGTACCTGCTCGCCAACACCGGCGAACTGGTGCGGAACATGACCGGGCAGCTGGACACCTACGACATCTCCGGCGCGTGCGACGAGCTCCGCGGCTACCTGGACATGCTGACCAACTGGTACGTCCGCCGCAGCCGCCAGCGCTTCTTCGACGAGGACCGGGACGCCTTCGACGCCCTGTACACCGCCCTGGAGGCTGTCTCACGTGCGGCGGCGTCGCTGCTGCCGCTGGTGACGGAAGAAATCTGGCGGGGTCTCACCGGCGGCCGCTCCGTGCACCTGGCTGACTGGCCCGACGCCGCACAGTTCCCGGCCAACCCGGACCTGGTCGAGGCCATGGACCGGGTGCAGCAGATCTGCTCCACCGGTTCCTCCCTGCGGAAGGCAGCGAACCTGCGTGTCCGCCTGCCACTCCAGGAACTCACCGTGGTGGCACCCGGGGCCGATGCGCTGGAAGGCTTCGCCGCCGTCGTCGCGGACGAACTCAACCTCCGCTCGGTCCGGCTGCTGGACGCCGCCACTGCCTCCCCCGAGGAGTTCGGCATCCAGCAGAAGCTGGTGGTCAACGCCCGCGCTGCCGGCCCCCGCCTGGGCAAGAACGTCCAGGTGGCCATCAAGGGCTCCAAGTCCGGTGACTGGTCCGTGGATGACGCCGGCGTGGTGACCGCGGGCGGGCTCCAGCTGGAACCCCAGGAGTACACGCTGGAAACCGTCGTGGCGGAATCCGACGGCGGATCGGCCTCCGTGGCGGTGCTTCCGGGCGGCGGCTTCGTGGTCCTCAACACTGAGGTCACCCCGGAGCTCGAAGCCGAAGGCCTGGCACGCGACATGGTCCGCGCCATCCAGCAGGCCCGTAAGGACGCCGGACTCAACGTCAGCGACCGGATCCGCACAACGGTGACGGCAGCCCAAAACGTGGTGGACGCCCTGCTGGCGAACGCGGAGCTGGTCAAAGGTGAAACACTGACCGTGGACCTCGCCGCGGAGCCTGCCGACCTGGCCGAGCCCGCCGTCGCCGTCGAAAAAGTGGAGGCCTAGGACATGACCGATCACTTCTCAGTGGAAAGTGTCTACGCCGAACTGCTCGGCCGGGCACCGGAAAACAAGATGGAACCCCGGCTGGCTCCGCTCTTCCGGGCCATGGAGGTGCTGGGTGAGCCCAACAAGGCGTACCCGATCATTCACGTGACGGGCACCAACGGCAAGACCTCCACCTCCCGCATGATCGAAGCCGTCCTCCGCGCCCACGGGCTGAGCACCGGCCGCTACACCAGCCCGCACCTGTCCAAAGTCACCGAGCGGATCAGCATCGACGGCCATCCGGTCCCTGACGAGACGTTCGTCCGGATCTGGGATGAGATCCGTCCCTACCTGCAGATCGTGGACGCGGAACTGGAAGCGGAGGGGCAGCCGCGCCTCACGTACTTCGAGTGCCTCACCATCCTGGGCTTCGCCGTCTTCGCGGACCAGCCGGTCAACGTGGCCATTATCGAGGTGGGCCTTGGCGGCATCACCGACGCCACGAACGTGGGCGACGGCCAGGTCTCGGTCATCACCCCGATTTCGCTGGACCACACCGACCTGCTGGGGGACACCCCCGGGGACATCGCCCTGGAAAAGGCCGGCATCATCAAGCCGGGCGGTTACCTGGTGAGCGCAGCGCAGCCGCTGGACGCCGCGCAGGTGCTCCTCGAGAAAGCCAAGGAAGTGGGCGTGCCGTTCCGCTTCGAGGGCGTGGAGTTCGGCGTCGAGTCCCGGACCGTGGCGGTCGGCGGCCAGATGGTCACCATCCAAGGCATCGCCGGCCGGTACCCGGACCTCCTGGTGCCCCTGCACGGTGCCCACCAGGCCCAGAACGCCGCCGTGGCGGTGGCCGCGCTGGAGGCGTTCTTCGGCGGCGAAAAGGAACTCAACTTCGAAGTGCTGCAGGAGGGCTTCGCCGGGGTGACGTCCCCCGGTCGGCTGGAAGTGGTGCGTACCGCGCCCACCATCATCGTCGACGCCGCCCACAACCCGGACGGCATCAAGGCGTCAGCCGCCGCACTGCAGGAGGCCTTCACGTTCACCCGCCTTGTTCCAGTGGTGGGCGTGCTCAAGGAAAAGGACGCCGAGGAGATCCTGCGCGAGCTCAAGGAATCCCTGGGTGGCATTGCCGAGGAATACTGCTTCACGCAGTCGAACTCGCCGCGCGCCGTTCCGGCTGCCGAACTCGCCGAACTTGCCGTTGACCTCGGCTTCGGCGAGGACAACGTGCACATCGCCGAGAAGCTTGACGACGCCCTTGAATGGGCCGTGGAGCGGGCCGAAGCCAATGACGACCTCTCCGGCGGCGTCTTGGTGACCGGTTCCATCACGCTGGTTGCGGAAGCCCGGATCCTGCTCGGAAAGACGGAGGCATAGGAATGGCCAGGCTCACCAAGGCCCAGCGGGAGTGGCGGCCGGGCATGCCCCGGAAGCGCCGCTCCACCAAGGTCATGTTCGCCTCCACGGTGCTGCTCCTGGAAGCATTCGTGATGTTCTTCGCCACCCTGGCGGTCTTTGGCCTGCGACGCGGCGAGTTTCCGCCGGCGCTGATCCTGGGCGTCGGCATCGGCCTGAGCGTGGTCATGGTCCTGGCCTGCGCTGTCCTGACAAAGCCCTGGGGCGTCGGCCTCGGCTGGATCCTGCAGATCGTGCTGGTCCTGACCGGCATCTTCGAACCCGCCATGTTCCTGGTGGGGGCCCTCTTCGCACTGGCTTGGTGGTACGGAATCAGGACCGGCATCCGGCTGGACCGCGAAGCTGCCCAGCGCGAGCGTGAGCAGGCCGAGTGGGAAGCAGCCCACCCGGACCAGGCCGCCGGTCCCGGCCAGCCGCAAACCCCCTAAACCGGCCGGATCCTGCCGGCGGGTCCCCGTAGACTTGTCCCGAAACCCCACCAACGCATTGGAGCAGTTGTGACCACTGAGCGCACCCTCGTCCTGATCAAGCCCGACGGCGTCGCCCGTAACCTCACCGGTGCCATCCTGGCCCGCGTCGAAGCCAAGGGATACACCCTTGCTGAACTGAAGAAGGTGGAAGCCACCCGCGAACTGCTCGAGCAGCACTACGAGGAGCACATTGGCAAGCCGTTCTACGAGCCGCTGGTGGAGTTCATGCTCAGCGGACCCGTGGTGGCGGCCATCTTCGAGGGCCACCGCGTCATCGAGGGCTTCCGCTCGCTGGCCGGCACCACCGATCCTACGACGGCGGCCCCGGGCACCATCCGCGGCGACTTCGGCCGCGACTGGGGCCTGAAGGTCCAGCAGAACCTGGTGCACGGCTCCGACTCCACAGATTCAGCCGAGCGCGAGATCAAGATCTGGTTCTAGGCGACCTGAACGAAGCAAAAGGGAAGGCCGGTGTTCTGACGAACACCGGCCTTCCCTTTGCCGTTAATGCGCCTAGAATCCTGACGTTCCCGCGAACACCTGGATGAACGCGAAGAAGATGCTGGCGGCGACGGCCACGTAGAGCAGGGCCACGATGATCCAGCCGGAATCAGCCACAACACGTGCTGCGCCGGAGCGGAGCGGGATGATGCCTGCGCTGATATTCCGGATGGTGACCCAGATGAAGAGGGGGATCATGGCGGCCCAGACGATCATGCAGAAGGGGCACAGGATGTGGATGTCGTAGAGCGCCTGCGACCACAGCCACACCACGAACGCGAAGCCCAGGGTGACGCCCGTCTGCAGGCCCACCCAGAACCACCGGGCAAAGGTGGCGCCGGACAGCAGTGCCATGCCTACGGTGATGATGACGGCGAACGCCACGATCCCGATAAACATGTTGGGGAAGCCGAACAGGGAGCTCTGCCAGGTCTTCATCACATCCCCGCAGGAAATCCAGGGATTGACGTCGCACACGGTGGTGTGGTTCGGGTCCTGGAGCACGGCAAGCTTTTCCAGGACCAGGGTCCCGGAAGCCAGCCAGCCGACGGCCCCGGTGATCACCAGCAGCCAGCCGAAAGGCCGGTTGCGGGCCATGAAGGGCACGGCTGCGGAACTGGTGTCCGGGCCGGTGGTCCGGTCCGGGGCTTCGGTGCCGCTGGCGGGGGAGATGCTGGGCATTGGTATGGGGTCCTTTTCGTCCGGTGCTCCTTGCCCGATTGTAACGCCGCGGGCTGGATGCCACTCCCAGGAAAAAAGGTCCGCAGCCTCCGCCTCCGCCGTGATTTAGTCCGGATGTGAGAGAATGAACCTGGCTGGAAGCCGATCCACATTCGGACTCCGGTCCGGTGGACTGTTCTCAAGACCGCCAATGATGAGCAGGGCAGGCTTCGAAGGCTGACAGCACTCCCGCGACTCCATTGGACGGCACCTGGTTGTGGCACGTAGAACAACGGGTTTCAGGACGTCCCCCGGCTCCCACGGGCTGCCGCACCCCAATGC
Source organism: Arthrobacter nitrophenolicus (assembly GCF_045833485.1). Lineage (NCBI taxonomy): Bacteria > Bacillati > Actinomycetota > Actinomycetes > Micrococcales > Micrococcaceae > Arthrobacter > Arthrobacter nitrophenolicus. The sequence goes on along the minus strand of NZ_CP174504.1, from coordinate 4,074,808 downwards.
CGGTGCGAACCTGGGAGTATCCACTTGACTTCTGTCAACGCCTGCGGGTTTTGACAATATGTGCCCCAATGGGTGCCGGATGTGGCGGTACGTCAGGGGCAGGAGTGTAGCTGCATATGGAAAACGAGCAAGACTTGGCCGTTAACGGCGAAACGACGGCCACAGAGCCCGCCGTTGCACCCAAGAGGACCCGCCGCAAGGCGGCACCGAAAACCGACGACGGCGGCGCCACTGTCCCGGCCGACGCCGCCACCGCGGAGAATGTCGAGGCTGCGGCGGAGGAAACCAAGGCACCGGCCCGCCGGACCCGTGCACGCAAGAAGGTAGACGCCGCGGAGCCCCTCCCCGTGTTCGCCGGCGACGCCGCAGAGACCGCAGCCGCTTCGGCTGATGCCGCCGAGGGCGCGCCTGCCGCGCCGGAAGCGGAAGAGAAACCCGTCCGCCGCCGTCGAGTTGCCACCCGGAAGGCCGCTGCCCCGGCAGCCGGGGCTGCAGCAGCAGAGCCGGCTGCGGAAGCTGCGCCGGCGGAAACTGTTTCCGCGCAGCCGGAGGCGGCTGCCGGCGGAGCGGAAGACACCGTCGCAGCTCCTGCCGCGGAGCAAACACCTGAGGCAGCGTCCGAAGAGGCGCCCGCAGCTGCGGACGCCGGCCAGACGCCGTCGGACGCTGCCGCCGCCAGTGAAGCGCCGCAACAGCCAGTGGCCGGGCAAGCAACCGAGACGGAGGAGCCTGCAAAGGAGGCTGCCAGCCCCTTCGCCTCGCTGTTCCTGGAACCGGCTTCCCCTACTTCCGTACTGTTCCAGGCCCCCGACCTGAGCACTGTCGTGCGCCCGGCTCCGGCCGTCCCCGAGGAAGTGGAAGAGGACGACGCCGAGGACGACGACACCGACGATTCAGCTGGCCGCCGCAGGCGCCGCAGCCGTGGCCGCCGCAGCCGCGGCCGTAGCGAAGACCGGGCCGCGGAGGCTGCCACTGACGGCGACGCCGGCGAAGACGCCGAAGCGGAGGGCGACGAAGGGTCCGCACTCCTGGAAGAGGGCGTCACCTCGCGCCGGCGGCGCCGGCGGCGCCGCGGCGACCAGGACCTCGAACTGACCGGCGGCGGGGACGACGATCCGCCCAACACGGTGACCCGCGTCCGTGCGCCCCGCGCGGTGAGCGAAGCGCCCGTGAGCAACCGCGTGACCAGCGTGAAGGGTTCCACCCGCCTTGAAGCCAAGAAGCAGCGCCGGCGTGAGTCCCGCGATACCGGGCGCCGCCGCACGGTGATCACCGAGGCAGAGTTCCTGGCGCGCCGGGAATCCGTGGACCGCCAGATGATCGTCCGCCAGCGCGACGACAGAATCCAGATCGCAGTCCTCGAGGACGGCGTCCTCGCCGAGCACTTCGTCTCCAAGACCCAGCAGGACTCGCTGATCGGCAACGTCTACCTGGGCAAGGTCCAGAACGTGCTGCCCTCCATGGAGGCGGCATTCGTTGACATCGGGCGCGGCCGCAATGCTGTCCTGTACGCCGGTGAAGTCAACTGGGAAGCCGTCAACCTCGAAGGCAAGCAGCGCCGGATCGAGAACGCCCTCAAGTCGGGCGACACCGTCCTGGTCCAGGTGACCAAGGACCCGGTGGGCCACAAGGGCGCACGCCTGACCAGCCAGATCTCGCTGCCCGGCCGCTACCTCGTGTACGTCCCCGGCGGGTCCATGACGGGCATCTCACGCAAACTGCCCGACGTCGAACGCAACCGGCTCAAGCGCATCCTCAAGGACCGCCTCCCGGAGCAGGCCGGCGTCATTGTGCGCACCGCGGCGGAAGGGGCGTCCGAGGAAGAGCTCACCCACGACATCAACCGGCTGCGCGCCCAGTGGGAAGGCATCGAAAGCCAGTCCACCTCCACCAAGGTCCTGGCTCCCGAACTGCTGTACGGCGAACCGGACCTCACCATCAAGGTGGTGCGCGACGTCTTCAACGAGGACTTCTCCAAGCTGATCGTCTCCGGTGAAGAGGCCTGGGACACCATCGAGGCCTATGTCACCTACGTTGCCCCGGACCTGGTGGGCCGTCTCGAGAAGTGGACCAAGGACCAGGACATCTTCGCCGCCTGGCGGATCGACGAGCAGATCCACAAGGCCCTGGAACGGAAGGTCTTCCTCCCGTCCGGCGGTTCCCTGGTGATCGACCGCACCGAGGCCATGACCGTGGTGGACGTCAACACCGGCAAGTTCACGGGCAGCGGCGGCAACCTGGAGGAAACCGTCACCAAGAACAACCTCGAAGCAGCTGAGGAAGTGGTGCGCCAGCTCCGGCTCCGCGACATCGGCGGCATCATCGTTATCGACTTCATCGACATGGTCCTGGAATCCAACCGCGACCTGGTGCTGCGCCGGCTGGTGGAGTGCCTGGGCCGCGACCGCACCAAGCACCAGGTCGCCGAGGTAACGTCCCTGGGCCTGGTCCAGATGACCCGCAAGCGCATGGGCACCGGGCTCCTGGAGGTCTTTGGGGAGCAGTGCGAGGCTTGCGCCGGACGCGGTGTCGTCACCCACGACGACCCCGTGGAGCACCGCCGCGCCAACATCGTTGCCGCTGAACACCATGTCCAGCGCACCGACAACCGGCCTGACGCCCGGGCCGAAGGCCACCGGAACGAGGGACAGCGGACCGACAGCAGCCAGCCCGGGGGACGCCCTGACCGCAAGCGCCGGCGCGGACGCGGCGGCCAGCAGCCCGAGGCTGCCCCGGCAGCCGCGGTGCATGTCCACACCGTCCATCCGGACCCGGCCGACGCCGAGCGCCACGCCAAGGCTGAAGCCACCCGGCTGGCCCTTGCCAACATCGCGGCGGCCGCGCATGCTGCGCACCTGCATGACGACGAGGTTGCGGCGGCCCGGCAGGCGCAGTCGGCCGCCCAGCCGGCAGCGCCGGCCGTGGAAGAGAAGCACGACGCCGGCACCCCGCCACGTCCTGCGGCTGTCCTGACCTTCGGCGGCGAGAAGGTTGTCCTTCCGTTCGTGGAGCATGCGGAAGAGCAGCAGCCCCGCCCGGCCCTCACCCTGGACAGGCTTGCCGAAGCGTTCGCCCACCTGGGCGAACCGGCACCTGCCGCCGAAACACCGGCGGAAGAGCCGGAAGCCAAGCGGCCCGAGGCCGTTCCGGCGCAGGTGGAGCAGCCGGTTGCCCCCGCGGAAGCTGGGAAGGACTGGTCGGACCACACGTTGGAACAGTCCCGCCAGCGCCGGCCGCGGCGCAACCGCAGCGCCAGCCGCGCCCAGGGTGCCGCCAACGAAACCACCGTGCAGCAGCACGAGAACGTTCCGGCGGCCAGTGCCGGACATACCCATGCTGCAAAGGCCCCGGAACCCGCGGCGTCCTCACCGGAAGGCAAGGAAGGCGCGCCCAAGCCCGCCGAAGCGCCCATCATCCTGGGCGTCGGCGTTCCTGCCTCGGAGCTCTAGCTGTACTAACCCGGTTGGTTGGTGACACGGCTGACTGGTGAGGCGCCTTTGAGTGCGGTGTGGGGCCTGCGGCGATTGTAGTACTGGATGAAGTCCGGGTAGCAGGCTTGCCGTTCGGCTTCTGAGCCGTAGGCCCTGGCGTAGGCCCATTCCTCCTGCAGGATGCGGTTGAACCGCTCAACCTTCCCGTTGGTCTGTGGCCGGTATGGTCTGGTGCGTTTGTGCCTGATCCCGGCCTCGGCCAGGACAGCGGCGAAGGCACGGGAGCGGTAGCAGGAGCCGTTGTCGGTCAGGACCCGCTGGATCCTGACGCCCTGGGCGGCGAACGCGGCGATGGCGTTGCGCATGAATGCCGAGGCCGTCTCCTTGGTCTCGTCCGGCAGGATCTCGGAATAAACGAACCGGGAATGGTCGTCCACCGCGTGGTGCAAGAATGTGTAGCCGCGGACCTGGCCCCGGCCCCTGGTCCGGCCTTCAGCGAGGTTCCGGGCCCGGGCATTCGCTTCGCCCTGCACCCGCCCATGGATGCGGTGGCCGCCACCGTTCGGGATCCGGCCGAGTTTCTTGACGTCCACGTGGATCATCTCGCCCGGCCACGCGTATTCGTACCTGCGGGCGCGGTCCCGGCCACGGACTCTGATCCCTGTTGCCGGGTCGGTGAACCGCAGCGGAGGGCAGAGATAGCGGGCCAGGATGCGGTGAACCGTGGAGACGTTCAGGTGCAGGTGATAGGCGATCCGGGCAGGGCCCCACCGCCGGTTCACCCGCAGTCCGAGCACACGCCTCTCGGTGCGCACCCGGGTCCGGTGCGGGCAGGTCAACGGCCGGCTCCGCCGGTCCTGCAGCCCAGCCTCTCCCAACTCCCGGTAGCGGCGGGACCAGCGCGCGGCCGTCGGAACGGAAACGTTGAACCGCTCAGCAGCCCGGCGCAACGGCCACCCATCAACCACGATGCAACGGGCCAGCTGCCGACGCCCCGAATGAGCCAAAAACGCGTTACGGTGGGACACGAGGACCTCCTGGTTTGTGTTCGCTCTCGACAAGCACCACACAACACCCGGAGGTCCTCTTATTGCTTCAAATCAATCCCCGTGTCACCAACCTGCCGGGACAATACATCTAGCCCGGGCAGGGCCAGCCACCGGGAAGTCCCCGTTTCATGGACGATTCCCCTCCGCATCCCGGGGGGAACGGTCCATGAAGCGGGGACTTCCTGCATGCGGGGGCTGTCACTTTTCCCGGGCTCCCATGTCAGCGGCTAGGCTGGGAAACCGACACGGGGTGCCGCGCGAAGGGCCGGCTGAGATCCAGACCCGTTGAACCTGTCCGGCTAGTACCGGCGAAGGGATGTCTTTTGTCTTCGACGCTCTTAATACCCGCGGAAACTTCCCAGCCAGGCGCTGTCCCGGATGCAACCGTCCAGGCCGCGTCCGCCCGGCCGGCGGCAGGCCGGGACGTGCCGCGCGTCCTGTCCATTGCCGGTTCGGACCCGTCGGGTGGCGCCGGCATCCAGGCGGACCTGAAAAGCATTGCAGCTCACGGCGGCTACGGCATGGCCGCCATCACCGCGCTCACAGCGCAGAACACCCGCGGCGTGGCGGCAGTCCACCTGCCGCCCGCGTCATTCCTCGCCAGCCAGCTGGACGCCATCAGCGACGACATCACCATCGACGCCGTCAAAATCGGCATGCTGGGCGACGCCGGGGTGATCGCCACAGTCCGGACCTGGCTGGAGAAGGTGCGTCCCGCCGTCGTGGTCCTCGATCCGGTGATGGTGGCCACCAGCGGCGACCGGCTGCTCCAGGAATCCGCCGAGGCGGCGCTTCGCGACCTGCTGCCGCTGGCCCACCTCATCACGCCGAACCTGGCCGAACTTGCGATGCTCGTGGGCGAAGAGCCCCAGGATTCCTGGGCCGGGGCCCTGGAACAAGGCCGGAAGCTGGCCGACGCCACCGGAGCAACCGTGCTGGTGAAGGGCGGCCACCTGTCAGGTGCGCAGTGCCCGGACGCCCTGGTCAACACCGCCGGCCTGCTGCGGACCGAAGTCATCGAGGTGCCGGGGGAGCGGGTGGCCACCAGGAACAGCCACGGAACGGGCTGCTCGCTGTCCTCTGCAATGGCCACGGTGCAGGCGCGGCTGGGGGACTGGGAAGCGGCGCTGCGGGAAGTGAAGCCCTGGCTGGCAGGAGCGCTGGGGGACTCTGCCCGGCTTGAGGTAGGGACCGGGAACGGGCCGGTGCACCACTTCCACCACCTGCGGCCCGTTCCGCAGCCGGGGGCGTTTGAGGCCCTGCTCCGGGCGGAAGCCGAAGCGGACCTGGATGCCATCTACCGCCTGGACTTCATCCGCGGCCTGGTCTCGGGCAGCCTGCCGGAACGGGAATTTGCCTACTACCTGGCCCAGGACGCCATTTACCTGAACGGCTACTCCCGCGTGCTGGCACGGGCAAGCGCCCTGGCCCCCACGGACGCGGAGCAGCTGTTCTGGGCCGGATCCGCGCAGCAGTGCCTGGAGGTTGAGTCCGAGCTGCACCGGTCCTGGCTGAGCACGCGTCCCGTCCGGGCCGAACTCGGCCCCGTGACAAAGTCCTACGTCGACCACCTCACCGCGGCCTCGGCGTCGGGCAGCTACGCGGTGCTTGCCGCGGCTGTCCTGCCGTGCTTCTGGCTGTATGCGGAGGTGGGCAAGACCCTCCACGCACAGTTCCTCGCCGCGGGGGAACCGGCCGGCCACCCCTACGCGGAGTGGCTCCGGACCTACGCTGACGAGGACTTTGCCGCAGCGACCCGCAAGGCTATCGCCATCGTGGACGCGACCGGACGGGCCGGCTCGGACGGCGAACGGGCGGCCATGGTCACGGCCTTTAAACAGTCCTGCCGCCTGGAAGTGGACTTTTTCGACGCGCCGCGGCTGCACGCCTGAGCCTCCGGGCCCCGTCCCGCCGGTACCATTGTTGGTGCGCGGTCCCGCCGCCCGGCCGGCCTGTGGTTGCTATCACAGCCGGCGCGCCGGAGCCAGCCTCATTTGCGGCCGAAGACGAAATTAGCGTAGTCTAGTTCTTCGGTGCTTACGCCAACACTTGGGTTATGACCCCACGGCGTTGAGGCACAGCGAGAAGCCAGCCTGTTAGAGCCGGTTCCGCACGCAAATTTAGTTAGAAACGTCGAGAGAAGTGAGTTCCCAAGTGGTGTACGCGATTGTCCGCGCAGGCGGCCGCCAAGAGAAGGTTTCCGTCGGAGACTTCGTTACCCTGAACCGCGTCGCCGGTGGGGCTGGCAGCACCATACAGCTGCCCGCGCTGCTCCTGGTAGACGGTGACAAGGTCACCTCCGCCGCTGCTGACCTGGCCAAGGTGACTGTTACGGCTGAGATCCTCCAGGACCTCCGCGGTCCCAAGGTTGTCATCCAGAAGTTCAAGAACAAGACCGGTTACAAGAAGCGCCAGGGTCACCGCCAGGAACTGACCAAGGTCAAGATCACCGGCATCAAGTAACCACCGGTTACTGTTCAGGTTTTTCAGCAAATTCCCCAGAATTTAGAGGCAGGCATTTCAGATGGCACATAAAAAGGGCGCGAGCTCCACTCGCAACGGCCGCGACTCCAACGCTCAGTACCTCGGCGTCAAGCGCTTCGGCGGCCAGGTAGTTTCCGCCGGCGAGATCATCGTCCGCCAGCGTGGCACCCACTTCCACCCGGGCGCCGGCGTGGGACGTGGCGGCGACGACACCCTGTTCGCACTGACCCCGGGAGCCGTTGAATTCGGTACCCGCCGCGGTCGCCGCGTCGTCAACATCGTTGCTGCTGCAGCTGCAGAGTAACAACCAGCATTAAAGCGGTGGAGCGGGCCTGATGGCCCGCTCCACTGTTCTTTTAACCGCATTACAATCGTGATGGCGCTTTTGGCGCCGCGAAAACAGCACTGAGGAGATTTACGTGGCCAGCTTTGTAGACCGGGTAGTACTGCACGTATCCGGCGGTAGCGGCGGCCACGGGTGTGTCTCCGTCCACCGCGAGAAGTTCAAGCCCCTCGGCGGGCCCGACGGCGGTAACGGCGGCAACGGCGGGGACGTCATCCTGCGCGTGGACCACCAGACCACCACCCTCCTTGACTACCACCACGCACCGCACCGCCACGCCACCAACGGCGGTCCCGGCATGGGCGACTGGCGCGGCGGCAAGAATGGCGAGACCCTGGTCCTGCCTGTTCCCGACGGCACCGTGGTGAAGTCCAAGGACGGCACCGTCCTGGCGGACCTCGTGGGCGAAGGTGCCGAATTTGTGGCGGCGGCCGGCGGCATCGGCGGCCTGGGCAACGCGGCCCTGTCCTCCCAGAAGCGCCGGGCTCCGGGCTTCGCGCTCCTCGGCATCGAGGGCGAATCCCGGGACATTGTCCTGGAGCTGAAGTCCATCGCGGACATCGCACTGGTCGGCTTCCCGTCTGCGGGCAAGTCCAGCCTGATCGCCGCCATGTCCGCCGCCCGGCCCAAGATTGCCGATTATCCCTTCACCACCCTCATTCCAAACCTTGGCGTGGTGCAGGCAGGCGATGTCCGTTTCACCATCGCCGACGTGCCCGGACTGATCGAAGGGGCCAGCGAGGGCAAGGGCCTCGGCCACCACTTCCTGCGCCACGTGGAGCGCTGCGCCGCGCTGGTCCATGTCCTTGACTGCGGCACCCTGGAATCGGACCGCGATCCGCTCTCCGACCTCGCCATCATCGAGGCCGAGCTCGAAAAGTACGCCGTGGACATGAGCTACGCCGGACAGGACGGCGAAGTCGTCCCGTTGAACCACCGTCCGCGCCTGGTGGCGCTGAACAAGGTGGACCTGCCGGACGGCAAGGACATGGCCGACTTCGTCCGCCCCGAGCTGGAGTCCCGCGGGTACCGGGTGTTCGAGGTGTCCGCCACCAGCCATGAAGGACTGCGCCAGCTCGGCTTCGCCATGGCGGAGATCGTCCAGGCGGCCCGCGACGCGGTGGCTGCCGCGCCGCCCAAGGTGCAGCCGGCCGTGCTGCGGCCGCGCGCCGTCAACGAAACCGGCTTCCGGATCCGCCGCGAGGAAAAGAACCTGGAGCCGCTGTTCCGGGTCCTGGGCGAGAAGCCCGTGCGCTGGGTCAAGCAGACCGATTTCACCAACGAGGAAGCCATCGGCTACCTCGCCGACCGCCTGGCGAAGCTCGGCGTCGAAACGGAACTGTTCAAGCAGGGCGCCAAGCCCGGCGATACCGTGGTGATCGGCGAGGACGACGGCGTCGTCTTCGACTGGGAGCCCACCATGATGGCGGGTGCCGAGCTCCTGGCGTCCCCGCGCGGAACGGACGTCCGGTTCGCGGACATTGGTGACCGCCCCACCCGCAGCCAGAAGCGCGAAGAGCAGCAGGAGCGCAAGGATGCCAAGGCTGCGGCCCGGGCCGAGCTGGAGGCTGAGCGCAAGGCCGGCATCTGGACCGAGTCCGTGAGCAGCCGCCGCGTGGCCAAGCCCCTCAAGGAAAGCGGACTCGACGCCGATGACTTCTAGGACGGCCGCCGCGGAACCGGAAACCCGGGCCGTGGACAGGAGTGTGCTCGCCAATGCCCGGCGCGTGGTGGTCAAAGTCGGTTCGTCGTCGCTGACCAGCATCAAGGGCGGCATCGCCGAGGAATCGCTCATCGCCCTCGCCGATGCCCTGGCCGCCAAGCGCAACGCGGGCACGGAACTGATCCTGGTGTCCTCCGGCGCCATTGCCGCCGGGCTCGCCCCGCTGGGCCTTGCCAAGCGGCCGCGGGACCTCGCAACCCAGCAGGCCGCGGCCAGCGTGGGGCAGGGGCTGCTGATGGCCCGTTACACCCAGGCCTTCGGGGCGCACGGCGTGACGGTCAGCCAGGTGCTGCTTACCGCCGAAGACCTGATGCGCCGGAGCCAGCACACCAACGCCTTCCGGGCCCTTGACCGGCTCCTGAACCTGGGCGTGGTCCCTGTCGTCAACGAGAATGACACCGTCGCCACGCACGAGATCCGGTTCGGCGACAACGACCGGCTCGCCGCCCTGGTGGCGCACCTGGTCCGGGCCGACGCTCTGGTGCTGCTGTCCGACGTCGACTCCCTTTACGACGGCCCGCCGTCGCATGGGGCCAAGCGGATTCCCCTGGTCGAAGGACCCCACGACCTCGAAGGCGTCACCATCGGCAAAGCCGGCAAGGCCGGCGTCGGCACCGGCGGGATGATGACCAAGGTGGAGGCAGCCACCATGGCCGCCGGCTCCGGCATCCACGCCCTGGTCACCTCCACGCCCAACGCGGCCGCCGCCCTGAACGGCGAAGACGTGGGCACCTGGTTCACTGTCAACGGCTCACGCAAACCCGTCCGTCTCCTCTGGCTGGCACACGTCGCCTCCGTGCAGGGCCGCCTGGTCCTGGACGACGGCGCGGTGCGGGCCGTGCGGCACCACCGCACCTCCCTGCTGCCCGCGGGCATCTCGGCGGTGCACGGGGATTTTGAAGCCGGCGACGCCGTCGAGATCGCGGGTGTCGACGGCACCGTGGTGGCGCGCGGGCTGGTGAACTACTCGTCCGAGGAACTGCCGCGCATGCTCGGACGGTCCACCCGGGACCTCGGGGAGGAACTGGGCACTGGCTACGACCGCGAAGTTGTTCATGTTGACGACCTGGTTCTGGTCTGAGTCCCCGGCTCGCCTAAACTTGGAACATGACTGAGGCCCTGATTTCCAACACTGCTGACAATTCCGTAGACGCTGCCGCTGCCGGTGCGCAGCCGGGCACGCCTGCAGCAGCGCCGGAATCCGCCTCGGTTCCCCTCTCCGAGGCCGAGGTCCAGGCTGCAGTCCACGCCATCGCCGACCGTTCACGCACCGCCGCCCGCCGGATGGCCATGGCCAACCGTGCCTGGAAGGACCGGGCACTGCGGGCAGTGGGCGCCGCCCTGGAGGAAAACACCCGGGCGATCCTGGCCGCGAACGCCACGGACGTTGCCGCCGGCAAGGCCAACGGCACCTCCGTTGCCATGCTTGACCGCCTGACGCTGACCGAGGCCCGCATCGCCGGGCTGGTGGCAGCGCTCGAAAACCTGGCCAACCTGCCCGACCCCGTCGGCAACGTGGTCCGCGGCCAGACCCTGCCCAACGGCCTGCGCCTGCGCCAGGTCAACGTCCCCATGGGCGTGGTGGCAGCCATTTACGAAGCCCGCCCCAACGTCACCGTGGACATCGCGGGCCTGGCCCTCAAGAGCGGCAACGCCGTGATCCTCCGCGGCGGCAGCGCTGCCGAGGCCACCAACGAGGTCCTGGTGCGGGTGCTGCGTGAGGCACTCGAATCCGTCGGCCTGCCCGCCGACGCCGTGCAGACCGTGGACCAGTACGGACGCGCCGGCGCCAACGTGCTCATGCGGGCCCGCGGCAAGGTGGACGTCCTGATTCCCCGCGGCGGCCGTGACCTCATCCAGACGGTGGTCAACAACTCCGCCGTCCCCGTCATCGAGACGGGGGAGGGCAACGTGCATATCTTCATCGACGAATCCGCCGGCGAAGAGATGGCCGTGGAGATCCTGCTCAACGCCAAGACCCAGCGGCCAAGCGTCTGCAACACCGTTGAAACGCTCCTGGTCCACTCCGGGTCCACTGTACTTCCCGCCGTCGCTGCCGCCCTGGGCAAGGCCGGCGTGCGGCTGCACGCGGATGACCGCATCCGTGCCGCCCTGCCTGCCAACATCGAGGCGGAACCGGCCACGGATGAGGACTGGGGCACCGAGTACATGGACCTGGACCTGGCCGTTGCCATGGTGGACAGCCTCGATGAGGCCGTCAGCCACATCCGCACCTGGTCCACCGGCCACACCGAAGCCATCCTCACCAACAACCTGGCCAACGCCGAACGGTTCATTGCCGAAGTCGATTCGGCAGCGGTCATCGTGAACGCGTCCACGCGGTTCACCGACGGCGGTGAACTGGGGCTGGGTGCCGAGGTGGGCATTTCCACGCAGAAACTGCATGCCCGCGGTCCGATGGGCCTGACCGAGCTCACCACCACCAAGTGGATCGTGCAGGGCGAGGGCCAAGTCCGCGGGTAGCAACGCGGTAACATAGACCAGACGCCAGAAAGCAGCGGACCTTTCCGCTGCCACCAACCTTTGAAACCCTAGGGGAGAAAATGCTGCTCCAGCAGATCGCCATGACCGTCGCCGAAGGCGAAGAACACGAACTCGCGCCGTTGTGGGCTGAGCCGTGGGTCTTCGGCGTGGTCATCTTCGCCATCTTCCTGGTGCTGATGTTCATCACCCTCTCCTACAAGAACCTGGGCAACCGCCACGCTGCGACCGAGGAGCACGCGGATCCCCACCGCCAGCACCCGAACAAGCACGATCACGGGCAGGGCCACTAACATTTCCCGCGTTTTGCGCCACAGCGGCCCCGGCCGCAGGCTGCGCCTGGGCGTGATGGGTGGGACGTTCGATCCCATCCATCACGGCCACCTGGTTGCTGCCAGCGAAGTTGCCGCCGAGTTCGACCTGGACGAGGTGGTTTTCGTCCCCACCGGCCAGCCGTGGCAGAAGTCCCACAAACAGGTCAGCGAGCCCGAGCACCGGTACCTCATGACGGTGATTGCCACGGCCTCGAATCCGCGCTTCACCGTGAGCCGGGTGGACATCGAACGTCCGGGCCCCACCTACACCATTGACACCCTTCGTGACCTGCGCGCGCAGCGTCCGGATGCGGATCTCTTCTTCATCACCGGGGCGGACGCCCTGGCCCAGATCCTGTCCTGGAAGGACATCGACGAACTGTGGTCGCTGGCCCATTTCGTCGGCGTCACCCGCCCGGGCCATGTGCTTGACGGCATGGGACGGGACGACGTCAGCCTGCTCGAAGTGCCCGCCATGGCCATCTCCTCCACGGACTGCCGGGCCCGGGTCGCGGCGCACGACCCCGTCTGGTACCTGGTGCCGGACGGTGTGGTGCAGTACATCGCCAAGTACGGTCTCTATGCCCAGGTGCCGGCGGACGGGAACCAGCCATCCTCCGAAGCACGTGAACCAGCCAGTACTGAATGAGTTCTCAATGAGCCAGGAACAGCCCCCCATCCGCAGCCGCCGGGAACTCCGGAAGGCCAGGGACGCCCAGCAGGCGTCCGTGTCCACAGGCCCGGAGCAGCTTGCCCCTGCCACTGACCGGCAGCCTGCGGCGCTGCCGGACGCCAAGCGCCCGGCAGGCCCGGGCGCTGATGTGACCCCTCCTGCCGCCGGCGCGCAGGCGGCCGCCGCCAAGACTGCCGACCCGGTTTCCACCCAGCGGTCGTCCCAGATCCGGGCCCGGGACCGCGCAGCATTGCGCACCATCAAAGAGCTGGAAGAAAAAGAAGGCCAGCTTGCCGCCGGTGGTCCGCCCACCCGCCGCCAGCTCCGCCTGCAGCAGCTCAAGGAACAGGCGCTGACCGCCGCCAACCCCATCGTTCCGCCTGCCGCGGGTCCTTCGGCTGCTCCCGCCGAACCTGCCGCCGGGGCGGGCCACAAGCCGCAGCCGGCACAGGATGGCGCCTCGCCTGCGGCCATGACGCCGCCTGCAGCGAAGAACCCGCCCGCCAAGGGAGGACCGGCCGCCGCTGCCCGCTCCGGGGGACCGGAGGGTATGACGGTTGAGCAGGCCCTTGCTGCCAGGGCACTTATCGCCGAGCAGGCCAGGAACCAGATCGCCAAAATGGAGCACATTGCCTCCATGGATCCGGAAGCGGTGGACCCCGACATTCTGGCGGAGCAGATTGCCCTCGCCGAACGAGCCGCCGTCATGAACCGCCGCGCCCTCGCCAAGCAAAAACTTGCCGAGCAGGCCGGCACGCCACCGGTCCCCGCTAAGGACCCGGCCACCAAAGACGCAGCCTCCCAGGAGCGCCCCGGCCCGTCAACAGCCAGCAACCTGGCCATGGTCACACCGCTTGAGTTTGTGCAGGTTCCCGGCATCGACCGCCCGGTGATGAAGCCGCCGGCCACCTCCCACGTACCCGTTGCCACCCGCCCCGGTACAAAGGTCCCGCCTGCCGGCACAAGCAAGCAGCGGCGTCCCGCCAGCCGGCCCAACCAGGCAGCGGCGGACAGCGCATCCGGCCGTTCCCAGGTCATCGCCCGCGCCGAGGCTGCCGCCCGCGCGGCCACCCGTCCCAAGGCTGTTGTCTTCCCGGAAGACCAGTCCGAGGGACTCGCTGATGAACTGCCCAGGGTCCCGGCCAGTTCAGCCTACGGGCTCGACCCCCTGGACGCGGCCACTGCCGGACTGGCCCGGGCAAAGCGGAACCGGGTACTGCAGCTGTGCATCCTGCTTTTCGGCATCGTGGCGCTCATCTCAGGCATCTTCCTGATTATCAGCGGCATCTCCAGCTGACCGGCGAGCCCCCACATTTTTTCACCAACAAGGAGTCCCGTGACTGCATCAGATTCATCCATCACCATAGCCCGCACCGCCGCAAAGGCGGCCGCGGACAAGATCGCCCAGGACATCGTGGCACTTGACGTCAGTGAGCGGCTGGCGCTGGCGGACGTGTTCCTCATCGCCTCCGCGCCCAGCGAACGCCAGGTCAACGCCATTGTGGACGGTATCGAGGAAGAGCTGGCCAAGCAGGACCTGCGGCCGGTGCGCCGTGAAGGCCGCTCGGGTGGCCGCTGGGTCCTGCTGGACTACTCCGACATCGTCATCCATGTGCAGCATGAAGAGGACCGGGTGTTCTACGCCCTCGAGCGTCTCTGGAAGGACTGCCCCGTGGTGGACCTCCAGCTCGGTGACGACGCCTCCGCGAAGGCAGCGGCAGCTTCCGAAGGCGAGTAGCTGGCGCACCGGCGCGGCGAATATTCCCGATTTGGAATTTTCGGAATTGCTGTTCTAAGATATTTGAGTTGCTTCGGGGGAGACCCGGAGAAAGCTTGAAAGAGCAGCAACAATCCGGGGCTGTGGCGCAGCTGGTAGCGCACCTGCATGGCATGCAGGGGGTCAGGGGTTCGAGTCCCCTCAGCTCCACCGGACAAATCCGCCGGAATCATCTGATTCCGGCGGATTTTTTGTTTCCCGCCAGGAAGTCGACGGCCTCCGGACCCCATCCACGGGCTGCTCCAGTCGCCCTACTTATGGGCTGCACGCCGCAGACTTTCCCGATTTGGTGCATCCGCAAAAGTGCATTAAGCTGGTCAGGTTGCTCCGGGGAATTCGACCGGAACGGCAAAAGTACGGGGCTGTGGCGCAGCTGGTAGCGCACCTGCATGGCATGCAGGGGGTCAGGGGTTCGAGTCCCCTCAGCTCCACCCGATTCTCCACCAGGAGAAGGAAAGAGGAACCATCCTTCAAGGATGGTTCCTCTTCTGCTTTAAATCCGGACCCCGCGCGTCAGAGCCAGGCTGTCAGGCGCAGCGGAGGTTCCTGTCCGCCTGGCCGCTGCACCAGGACCTGGTTCACTCCGGTCAGGTTGTTCTCAAAGCCCAGCGCGCTGGAAGCCATGTACAGCCGCCACACCCGGGCCCGGCCCAGGCCGGCCAGCCCGGCCGCCTGGTCCCAGTTCTCCTCCAGCCGCCTGACCCACGCGCGCAGCGTCAAGGCGTAGTGGCGGCGCAGCGCCTCCACGTCCAGGACCTCGAAACCGGCGGACTCCAGGGCCGCAACCATCTCGCCGAGGCTGATCATCTCGCCGTCGGGAAAGACATACCGGGGGATAAACGAATCCGGATCCGGCTTTGTGGGTCCGGCGTTCCAGGAAATGGCGTGGTTGAGCAGCCGGCCGCCGGGCCGCAGCAGCGCAAACAGTGCCGCCGCGTAGCCGGGGGTATGTTCACGCCCCACATGCTCAGACATGCCGATGGAACTGACCGCATCAAACGGCCCGTCCGGTATGTCCCGGTAGTCCTGGACCCGGATGTCCACCTTGTCCGTCAGCCCGGCATCTGCTGCGCGTTTCCGGGCGAGGACCGCCTGTTCCGCCGAAAGCGTTACGCCCACCACGGTGGCCCCGTACTTTCCCGCCGCGTGCAGGGCGAAACTGCCCCAGCCGCAGCCCACGTCCAGCACGCGCATGCCGGGTTTCAGGTCCAGCTTCCGGCAGACAAGGTCCAGCTTCGCTTCCTGTGCCGCGTCCAGCCCCTCCACCAGGCGGGCGCCTGCCGTCGGGCCCCGCATACCCTCAGCATCCCCGGGCCAGACGGCGCACGAGTACACCATTGACGGCCCCAGCACCAGGGCGTAGAAGTCGTTGCCGACGTCGTAGTGGTGTGAAATGGCGGCCGAGTCCCGGCGGCGCGAATGCAGCCTGCCTTTGCGCTGGATCCGGGCCTCCTCGGGTGGCGGCGCCGGATTGGGGCCCAGGGCCCCCAGCCGGATGGCGGTGCGGACCAGGGACCAGAGTTCGGCGGGGGTGGGCGGCCGGAATGGACCGGGCTCGGTGAATTTTCCCACCGAACTCAACGCCGAGAAGGCTTCGAAGACGTCCCCGGGCGCATCGATCTCGCCGGCGACGTAAGCCCTGCTCATCCCCAGCTGCCCGGGCGACCACAGCATCCGGCGCAGGGCCCGCCGGGAACGGAATTCCAGGACGGGTGCCCCCTCCGGGCCGGCTTCGGAACCGTCCCAGGCCTTCAGGCGCAGTGGTATCTGTTCGGTTCCCAACACGATGCCCAATGCCTTGGCCAGTTTTGCTGCCGCACCGTGGTCTCTCCTCATGGTGGCTGCCTTCCCGTACAGCCCGGGCCGCCCCGGGTAACCTTGCCGTGCCCTCCCGGGCCGGTTCCTTGGGCCAACCCTAAAGCCGGAACCCCCCGCCCGACTATCATGGGGGAGTGAATTCTGCCCGCGTCGACGTCGCCGTGATCGGGGCGGGCCAGGCGGGGCTGTCCGCCGCCTACCATCTGCAGCGCCGCGGGCTCCACTACGTGGTGCTCGACGCCGAAGAAGGGCCGGGCGGTGCGTGGCGGCACCGGTGGCGGAGCCTTCGGATGGCCACCGTCAACGGAATCATCGACCTTCCGGGCATCGCGAAACCCGCCGTCGACCCCTCCGAACCCAGTTCAGAATTCCTGACCCGCTACTTCCGTGATTATGAGGAAGAACTGGGCCTCGCTGTCCGGCGCCCCGTGAAGGTCCGCTCGGTCAGCCGCGAAGATACCGACCCGGCGGGCAGGTTGGCGATTTCCACCTCCGACGGCGAGTGGGCGGCAAAAGCGGTCATCAACGCCACGGGCACCTGGACCCGGCCGTTCTGGCCCATCTACCCGGGGCAGTCCACCTTCCGGGGCAGACAGCTGCACGTGGCCGACTACGTTTCCGCCGAAGAGTTCGCCGGCCTGCATGTCATCGTGGTGGGCGGCGGAATCTCCGCCGTCGGACTTCTGGACGAAATCTCGCAGGTGACCTCCACCAGCTGGTTCACCAGGCGGGAACCGGTGTGGCGGGATGCGGAGTTTGACGCCCGGGCGGGACACGACGCGGTGGCGCTCGTGGAGGAGCGGGTCCGCAAGGGTCTGCCGCCGCAGAGCGTGGTGTCGGTGACGGGGCTGATCTGGACGCCCGCACTCCGGGCTGCTTCGGCACGGGGCGCGCTGCACCGGCAACCCATGTTCACGGCCATCGAGCCGGACGGGGTGCGCCTGGCAGGCGGGAGTCTCCTGAGGGCCGACGTCATCCTCTGGGCCACCGGATTCCGTGCCGAGCTCGAGCATCTGGCGCCGCTTCACCTGCGCGGGCCCGGCGGTGGAATCGTCATGGACGGAACACAGGTGGCGGCCGAACCGCGCGTCCACCTGGTGGGCTACGGGCCGTCGTCGTCCACCATCGGAGCCAACCGGGCAGGCCGCGCGGCCGTGGCCGCCATCCTGAAGCTGCCAGGAGTCGCTCCCGCCGCGGAAACGGTAACGTGGGGCTGACCCCGTTTTCCGACGTGAAAGCGCGGTCCGGGCATCGGGAACAGCAGAAAGCAGCAGGCATCAGTGGCAACCAACCGTCTTGAGGACGTCTTCCAAGTGCTCCGGCGGCGGCCCGACGTGGAGGCCCCCAACCTCCAGGCGTGGGATGCCACCGACCGGCTGCTGCTGGAGACGGCCCGGGACCACGTCGCCCCGGGCAGCCGGCTGGCGGTCATCGGCGACCGGTACGGCGCACTGACCCTCGGCGCGCTGGCGGTGCTGGAACCGGCAGCGGTCCGCGTGCACCAGGACCTGATCACGGGGGAGCGGGCGCTGCGCCTCAACGCCGCGGACTGGCTGGCTGCAGGGCACGACGCCGGCACAGCCACCGAGCCGGCCTTTGAACAGGTGCCGCTTGGCCCCGCGCTCCTGGCTGACGCGGACGCCGTGCTCCTGCAGTTGCCGAAGACCCTGGCTGAGCTGGAGGAAATTGTGGCCGCGGTGGCCCGGCACGCGCCCGCCGGTGTGACCCTGCTGGCCGGTGGCCGGGTCAAGCACATGTCCCTGGGCATGAATGCTGTCCTGGAAAGATTCTTCGACTCGGTCCAGCCGCAGCTCGCCCGGCAAAAGTCCCGTGTCATCCTTGCCACCGGCATCAAGGCAACCCGGGAGCCGGACCGCTTCCCCGTCGTCGGCCATCTTGCCGAACTGGACCTGGAGGTCGCCGCGCACGGGGCCGTCTTTGCCGGCCCGAAGCTGGACATCGGCACCCGGTTCCTGCTGACCTTCCTGCCGGCCATGAAACCCGCCCGCCACGCTGTTGACCTCGGCTGCGGCACCGGCATCCTCGCTGCCATGTATGCCAGGCACTCACCCGAATCCACCGTCACCGCCACCGACCAGTCGGCCGCTGCCGCGGCCTCCGCCCTGGCCACTGCCCGTGCGAACGGGCTTCAGGACCGCATCCGCGTCCTGCAGGATGACGCGCTCAGCACCATGGAGGCCGGCAGCGCCGACCTGGTGCTGCTGAATCCGCCGTTCCACGTCGGGGCCGGAGTGCATGCTGGCGCCGGGCTGAAAATGATCGAGGCCGCGGGGCGCGTGCTGGCCCCGGACGGTGAACTGTGGACCGTGTACAACCGGCATCTGCCCTACCTCCCTGCGCTGGAGCGCCAGGTGGGACCAACTGCCGTCATGGGGCAGAACCCCAAGTTCCTGGTGACCCGGAGCATCAAGCGCAAGTTCCCATAAAGGTACGCAAGGTCCGGTAAATGTATGCGCAAAGTAGGCCTCGCCGCCGTCGCGCCCTATGGGTCTGCGCCTACGCGTAACGTACGATTCAAGCAGCACCACAACCACGTGGCCGAAGAAGTTTAGGGGACACCGTGACCGAGATCCGCCAATCCTCTCCGAGGCGCGGAACCAACCTGCCCCGGATGGGCGACTTCAACCTCACGGTGATCCTGGATGCCATCCGCAGGTCCTCCGGCGGGCTGAGCCGCGTTGAGCTCGCACAGATCGTGGGCTTGTCGCCGCAGACCATCTCCAACATCTCCCGCCGCCTCCTGGACCAGAACCTCATTGTCGAAGCCGGCAAGGAAGGCAGCGGGCCTGGAAAGCCCCGCACCATCCTCCGCCTCAACCCCCGCGGCATGTACGCCCTGGGCGTCCACCTCGATCCCGCCGTCACAACCTTCGTGGTCCTTGACCTCGTGGGCGCCGTGGTGCGGCACTCGCGGATCAAGACGCCGGGCGGCAACGATCCGTCCGCCGTGATCAGCACCATCGCGGCCGAAATCGCCCAGCTTGTGGAGGACTCAGGGGTAGACCGGGACCGGATCGCCGGCCTCGGGGTCGCGGCACCGGGTCCCATCGACCTGGACAACGGAACTGTGGTGGACCCGCCGCTGCTGCCGGGCTGGGACCGGGTGGAGCTGCGCAACGCGCTCTCGGACGCCACCGGCTACTCGGTCCTCATGGACAAGGACGTGACCAGTGCCGCTGTCGCCGAAACATGGGCCGGCGGACCCAGCGGCGCGGGCAGCTTCGTGTTCATGTACATGGGTACCGGCATCGGCTGCGGCATCGTGCTCAATGATGAAGTGGTGCGGGGAACGTCCGGCAATGCCGGCGAGATCGGCCACATTGTGGTGGACCCTGACGGGCCCCAGTGCGACTGCGGGCTGCGCGGCTGCGTGAAATCTTCCTGCATCCCCCAGGTCCTCGTTGCGGAAGCCGAGGCTGCCGGCATCCTGGACGGCTCCCGTGCCGGAAACAGCGGCGCGGAGATCCAGCAAAGCTTCGCCCGGCTCTGCGAACTGGCCGACGCCGGCGACCAGCGCGCTGCCGCCATCATCGACAAGTCCGCCGTGCTGGTTGCCCGGGCGGTATCGGTGGTCACCAACACCCTGGACGTCGAACGCGTGGTCTTCGGCGGCCCCTTCTGGAGCGGCATGGCAGAACGTTTCCTGGCGAAGGTTCCGCCGGTGCTGGATGCCAACAGTGCGGCCCGGCTGATCCACCCCATCGAGGTGGTGGGGACTGGCGTGGGGGAGGACGTGGGTGCCATCGGTGCAGCCTCGCTGGTGCTGGAACACACTCTTGCCCCCCGCGCCCAGCGGCTGCTGCTGGAGAGCTGACCCGACGCATTGGACCGGTGCCTTGATTGCGGCATCCCGCCCATCTAGCATGTGCATATTGCCGCGGCTGGGGCCCGCTGACAACGGGGTCCGCAGCTTTAACTGAATGGAGCACCATGCGTCACCGGGCCCTGAAAAACATGTCATTGTTCGCCGCGGCACTGGTTGCGCTGGCGGCCTGCAGTCCCGGTACTCCGGACGAGGGGTCCAAGACCCTGAAAGTGGCGTACCAGAAGACGGATTCCTTCACCGCGCTGGACACGATGTTCCAGTCGGCCAAGGAGGAGTTCGAGGCAGCGAACCAGGGCGTCACCGTTGAGCTGCAGCCCATTCAGGGCAACGACGATGACTACGGCACAAAGCTGGCCCTCGCCCTGCGCTCGTCGTCCACCGCGCCCGACGTGTTCTACGAGGACACGTTCAAGGTTCGCTCGGACGTGGACGCGGGCTACCTCCTGAAGCTTGACTCCCACCTTGAGGGGTGGGAGGACTGGGACAAATACGACGACGCCGCCAAGGCAGCCGGCCGCGCGGACGACGGCGGCACGTACGCGGTGCCGCTGGGCACCGATACCCGGGCCATCTGGTACAACAAGAAAGTCCTCGCGGCCGCCGGCATCAGCGAACCCTGGCAGCCGCGCAGCTGGCAGGACATCCTCGACGCCGCCCGGAAGATCAAAGCCAACGATCCCTCCGCCATCCCGTTCAACATGTACGCAGGCAAGGGAACCGGCGAGGGCACCGTCATGCAGGGGTTCTACGAACTGCTCTACGGCACCGGATCCAGCCTCTACGACGAGGAATCCAAGAAATGGGTCGTCGGGTCCGCCGGATTCAAGGACTCGCTGGGCTTCCTCAAGACGCTCTATGACGAACAGCTGGCCGTCACCCCCGCGGAGGCACTTGACGCGAACGTCTGGAAGAAGGTGTTCGGCGAATGGTTCCCGAACGGAAAGCTGGGCGCCACCGTGGAAGGTTCCTACGCGCCGTCGTTCTGGCAAAAGGGCGGCAGCTACGAGTGGCCCGGCTACGAGCAGGACATGGGCGTGGCCCCGTTCCCCACCCAGAACGGTGACGCTCCCGGCGCAGTCAGCATGTCAGGCGGCTGGACCCTGGCAGTGGGCGCCGAAACCAAGGAGCCGGACCTGGCGTTCAAGTTCCTGTCGACGGCGCTGAATCAGAAGAACTCCCTGGCGTTCACCGTGGAGAGCTCGCAGATCGCCGTCCGGACAGACGTGGCTGCCGACCCCGGCTACCAGGACGCCAACCCCTTCGTGAAGGATGTCTCAGACCTGGTGAAGGTCACCCGGTACCGGCCGGCCACGTCCGACTACCCCCGGATCTCCGCCGCTGTCCAGGAGGCAACCGAGGCGGTCATCACCGGCAGCCGGACGCCGGAGCAGGCCGCCGCCGACTACGACGCAGCAGTCACGGATATTGTGGGCGGCGACAAGACCGTCCGGAAGTAACCTGTGCTGCTGAGCCACCGGGCCCGGCAGCTGGTCCGCTACCTGCCGGTCCTTCCTGCCGTCCTGCTCCTGCTGGTCTTCCTCGCCGGCCCCGTTCTCTGGGCCTTCCAGGCGTCGCTGACCAACGCCGGGCTGACCGGCCGCAGCGCCAGGAATCCCGAATGGGTGGGCCTGGAAAATTACCAGCGGCTGCTCACCGACCCCGTCTTCCCGCTCTCCCTCTGGCTCACGGTTGTGTTCGTGGGAGGATCGGCGGTGCTGGGCCAGAACCTGCTTGGCCTGGCCATCGCTGTACTGATGCGCCGGGCACGGCCGGCGGTCGCATCCCTCGTCGGGACGGCCGTGGTGGCCGCATGGGTGCTGCCCGAGATCGTGGCCGCCTTCGCCGCCTACGCGTACTTCAGCAAGGACGGGACGCTTAACCAGCTGCTCGGGGCCCTGGGCTTCGGCAGGCCGGAGTGGCTGTACGCGTTCCCGATGGTGGCCGTGATGCTGGCCAACGTGTGGCGCGGGACGGCCTTCTCCATGCTCGTGTACAAGGCCGCTCTCAACGATGTTCCCACCGAGGTCACGGAGGCTGCCCAAATGGACGGCGCCCGGGGCTGGCAGCGTCTGCTCTTCATCACGCTGCCCATGATCCGGGGCAGCATCGCGACCAATCTGATGCTCATCACCCTGCAGACCCTGGCGGTGTTCACCCTGGTCTGGGTGATGACGGCGGGCGGGCCGGCCAACGCCAGCACCACGCTGCCCATCCTGGCCTACCAGGAGGCTTTCAAGTTCGGCGACATCGGGTACGGGACGGCGGTGGCTTCCGTGCTCATCCTGGTCGGCGCTGTGTTCGGCGTCGTGTACATCCGGCTGCTGAAGGAGCCGCGGGCATGACCGCCCCCGCCAGGACATTGCCGCCGCGCGGGGTGCAGGCTCTGCCACCCCGCCGCAGGCGCGGTACCACCCCGGCGGACCTGGCCCTGCTGCTGGTGGGCGCTTGCTTCCTGCTGCCCCTCCTGTGGCTGGTCCTGGGCTCCCTGGACCCGCAGGCCGGACACGAAACCAGGGTGCCGCGGCAGCCCGGGCTGGAGAACTTCGCCGCCATCCTGACCCCGGAACTGCTATTGCAACCGCTGTGGAACAGCGTGGTGCTGTCCGCCGGGACAGGGGCCGTCACGCTGGTGGCCGCCGTGCTGGCGGCCTATCCGCTGTCCCGTTACCGGTCCCGGTTCAACACGCCGTTCCTGTACGCGGTCCTGTTCGGCACCTGCCTGCCCATCACGGCCATCATGGTTCCGGTGTACGGCTTGTTCGTCCAGCTGGAGCTGCTGGACTCCATGCCGGCCACCATCTTCTTCATGGCCACCACCACGCTGCCCATGGCCATCTGGATGACCAGGAACTTCATGGACGGCGTGCCGGTGTCCCTCGAGGAGGCCGCCTGGGTGGATGGTGCCTCAAGGATGGCGGCGCTGCGGACCATCGTGTTGCCGCTCATGCGCCAAGGCCTCGGCGTCGTCTTTATCTTCGTGTTCATCCAGGCGTGGGGGAACTTCTTCGTCCCGTTCGTGCTGCTCCTGTCCGAAGCGCGGCAGCCCGCCGCGGTGTCCATCTATAGCTTCTTCGGACAACACGGGGCAGTCGCGTACGGCCAGCTGGCCGCATTCTCGATCCTCTATTCACTGCCGGTCCTGGCCCTGTACATCATTGTGGCAAGGTGGTCCGGCAGTTCCTTCGCCCTCTCCGGAGCGGTGCGGGGCTAGGGCCTCTTAGTCGATGTCCTCGACCACAACCCCGAACGGGATGCTGTCGTCGAGGTGGGCCTGGTGGCCGGTGGCTCCGGGGTTGTAGGTAACCCGGACCCCGTGGAGCTTGTCTGCTGCGGACTGCATCAGGACAGGCCTTACAGTGCTGACGAACATCTCGTTCTTGTCGGCGAGAAATTCCTTATAACTGGCTGGAAGCTCAATCATGGCAAAAGGATAGACCTGCCAGGCCCTGATGGGGAGGGGTCCCCATTTGCCGGATCCGCGGTCCAGGTCTTGGATAGGATGGCGGCGAAGTGCATCTGTTCCATCCAAGGGCACAGGGCACGGCCACGAACAGCCACCAGGGGGATAGACAGTGCTTCAAACCAGTGCGTCCGCGAGGATCGAACCGGCGGAGCTGGCACGGGCACAGCAGGTGGCCGCCAGTATTTCCCGGAGCTTTGAAGCCAAGGTGGTGGGCCAGTCCCGGCTGCGGGAGTCACTGCTGGTGGGGCTGCTGACGGGCGGCCACATCCTGCTGGAAAGCGTCCCGGGCCTTGCCAAGACCACCGCGGCGCAGACGGTGGCTGAGGCGGTCAGCGCCGACTTCCGCAGGATCCAGTGCACCCCGGACCTGCTGCCCAGCGACATCGTGGGAACGCAGATTTACGACGCCGCCAAAGGAACCTTCATCACTCAGCTCGGCCCAGTCCACGCCAACATCGTCCTGCTCGACGAAATCAACCGCTCCAGCGCCAAGACCCAGAGCGCCATGCTGGAGGCAATGCAGGAGCGCCAGACCTCGATCGGCGGCCAGGACTACCGGCTGCCGTCACCGTTCCTGGTGCTCGCCACCCAGAACCCCATCGAACAGGAAGGCACCTACCAGCTCCCGGAAGCGCAGATGGACCGGTTCATGCTCAAGGATGTGCTGGACTATCCGTCTCCGGCCGAGGAAGCGGAAATCATCCGGCGGATCGACGCCGGCGTCTACACGCTGGAGCAGGCTCCGGCGGCAGCAGCGTCACTGGATTCCGTGGCTGAAGTGCAGGAGATCGTCCGGCGGATCTACATCGATCCCGCCATCGTCAACTACATCGTGGGGCTGGTCTTCGTCACCCGCAACGCCCACCAGTACATCGACCAGCGGCTGGCCGGCTTCATCGAGTTCGGTGCCAGCCCGCGTGCCAGCATCGCCTTCAGCCAGGCGGCCCGGGCCGTCGCGCTGCTGAACGGCAGGGACCATGTCATACCCGAGGACGTCAAGGCGCTGGCCCACCGGGTGCTGCGCCACCGGCTGATCCTGAACTTCGATGCGGTGGCCGAGCAGGTGCCGGTGGAATCGGTGATCGACGCCGTCGTCGCCGCCGTCCAGACCCCCTGAGGCCGGCATGGCCAGCCTCCTCCTGCGGGTGAAGTCGAAGATGGCAATCTTCGCCCACCGCAAAGCACGCGGCCTGCTCGACGGCGAGTACGGTTCAGTGTTCCGCGGCCGCAGCCTGGACTTTGACGATCTCCGCGCCTACGTGCCCGGAGACGAAGTGCGGGACATTGACTGGAAAGCGTCGGCGCGGCACGGGTCGCCGCTGATCAAACGCTACGTGGCGGTCCGCCGCCAGACGCTCCTGCTGCTCACCGATACCGGACGGAACATGGCCGCCATCTCCCGGACGGGGGAGCCGAAGAAGGACATCGCCGTCATGGCGCTCGGCGTGATGGGCTACCTGGCCCACCGTCATGGCGACGTGGTGGGGCTGGTCAGCGGCGACTCCGTCCGCACCCGCTTCATTCCGGCCAAGGGGGGCGAGGCCCACCTGGAGCGGCTCCTCCGGCAGGTGCATGGCGACGCCGGTGCCGGGGTGGCACCCAGCAGGCTCGAAGACCAGCTGGACCACGTGGCCCGGACCGTGAAGGGGCGGAACCTGCTGTTCGTCGTCGCGGACGAAATCGCCGCCACCCCTGCCATGGCAGGGCTGCTCCGCCGCCTTCGCGCGCAGCATGAAATCCTTTGGCTCACGGTGCGCGACGCGGATCTGGCGCCCAGCCAGCCCGGCCCGGGCGGCGCCGTCGCGGACTTCTACAGTGTTGCCGACTCCGTCCTTCTTCCCGCGCACCTGGCCCAATCCGACACCGTGGTGGCCGCGTACACGAAGGGCATTGCCGAGCGGGACGCCGCCCGCAAGGCCATGCTGCGGCAGGCAGGCATCACGGAAGGCGACGTGGCAGGCAGCCAGGGCGTTGTCACCGCGCTGTTCGCGCTCCTGGAAAGGCACCGCCGTGCAGGCTGAACCCGGCTTCTACGGTCCGCTCCAGTACAGCCCGGTATGGATGTGGGCAGGCGTGGCACTCCTGGCAGTGGTGGCAGGCTGGTATGTCTTCGTCTTTGCCGTCACCCGGCATCCGCGGACAACGGCACACCGCCCGCGCGCGGCATCCCTCACCGACCTTCCCGCGCTGAAGGCCGCCTACCTGCAACGCATCGACGACGTGGAACGGGCCGCCGCGGCCGGCCAACGCGGCGTGCGTGCCAGCCACCAGGACCTCAGCCGCCTGCTGCGCAGCTTCGTCCGGGACGCCTCAGGCGTGGACGCACTCCGGATGACCCGCCAGGACCTCGAACGACACCCGCTGCCCGCCGCCGCGTCCGCCGTCGGCGCGTTGTATCCGGGCGAATTCGGGCAGGAACCGCTGCCTCCGGTTTCCACCGCCGCCGCCAAGGCACGGGAGACGGTGAGCACATGGGGCTGATGTTCTGGTGGCTGCTGCCGCTGGCGGTGGTTGCCGCCGCTGCCGTCGGCGTTGCTGCCTTCCGCGCCGGCACCAGGGGCAGTGCCCGACGCCGGCCTGCAGCGCACGCCGACCGCCTCACCCTGCTGCCGGAGTACCAGGCTGCGGTCAGGCGCTACCGGCGGTGGCTGGCTATTGCTGGGCTCGCCTGCGCGTCACTGCTGGTGTCGTCAGCGGTGGCGGCGGCCCGTCCAGTTGACGTCACAACGATTCGGCCCGAGCAGCACAACCGGGACATCATGCTGTGCCTGGACGCATCAGGCTCCATGAGCAGCGCTGACGCGGCGGTGGTGGAGGCCTATGCAGAGCTGGCACGGAAGTTCGACGGTGAACGGATCGGACTGGCCATCTTCGACAGCACGGCCATCCAGGTGTTTCCCCTGACTGATGACTATGACTACGTCCAGGAACAGCTGCAGCAGGCCAGGGACGCGTTCGATGGAAAGCCGGGGAGCTCCGGGTTCCTGGACGAAACCTGGAGCGGCCGCGGCTCGTCCCTGATCGGTGACGGGCTGGCATCGTGCCTGAACAGTTTCCCCTCGCCGGACACCGCCGACGGCGGGGCACCAAGCGCTCCCCAGCGTTCGCGGTCGGTGGTGCTCGCCACGGACAACCTGCTGTCCGGCGAGCCCATCATGACGCTGGCTGAAGCTGCGCAGCTGGCGGCAGGCCGCTCCGTGCGGGTATACGCGCTGAACCCGGCGGACCTCGATTACGGCGCCGGTGCCGGCCAGCCGGGGGCCCAGCTCCGGTCGGCTGCTGAATCCACCAGCGGGGCCTATTACGCGCTGGACAATCCGGACGCCATCGCGGGCATCGTGTCGGCGGTGGAGGAAACGGAGACAGCGGCAATCAAGGGTGCTCCGCGCGCGGTGGTCTCGGATGAGCCGGCGGTGCCCCTGGCGGCTGCCCTCGTGTCCGGGCTGGTCCTGTGCACCGCGTTGTGGCGGTTGCGGATATGACCAGGGTGCGGATTCCCCGAAGGATGCCAACACGTGCCTGGCTGCGCCGGGGCCTGCTGGTGGCGCTCCTGCTCCTGGCGCTGGTACGGCCGGGCGTGTCCGGCGGTACAGCCCAGGCTGCGACGTCGGACCTTAACGTGTTCTTCGTGGTGGATACCACCACCAGCATGGTGGCCGAAGACCACGGAAGCGGGACTCCCCGGATGGACGGCGTGCGGCGGGACATCATGGCCATCGCGGCAGAGCTGCCGGGGGCACGTTTTTCCGTGCTGACCTTTGACACCAAGGGACACGTCCGGATGCCGCTGACCACCGACACCCTTGCCCTGGAAACGATCACGTCCGTCCTCGAGCCCCAGGTCACCGCGTACGCCAAGGGGAGCAGCATCAGCGCGGCCCGGCAGGTGCTCGCTGAACGCCTCGCGGCAGCCCGGGACAGCCACCCTCAACGGCCACGGCTCGTCTTCTACCTGGGCGACGGCGAGCAGACCAGCTCCGCTGCGCCCGAACCGCTGGGTATGGGGAACGGCCTGGTATCCGGGGGAGCGGTGCTCGGTTACGGCACCCCGGCCGGCGGGCGGATGAAGGAGAATACAGGCGTGGCGTCCGACGGCGGCGACCGGGAGTCGCGGTATGTCCAGGACATGGAGGGCAGGGACGCAGTCTCGGTCATTGACGAGGGCAGGCTCCGGGAGATTGCCTCGCAGCTGCAGGTGCCGTATGTGCACCGGGCCGCCGGCGATCCTGCTGCACCGATGCTGCAGCAGGCCCGCCCAGGCACAATGGAGTCCGCCGCGAATGACGCCTCGCTGCCGGGAAGGACAGAGCTGTACTGGGTCCTGGCCGCCGGCGCCTTTGCCCTGGCGCTGGTGGAATTCGGTGTGGTCATTCGGAGGGTCCGCGCCCTGCAGCCCGCCAAGGCGCCCGAACCGGAAACATCGGCGCAGAGCCGCAGGGGCGGGCGCTCCGCCAAAGCCAGGGAGGACGCCCGATGATTCCTTCCGTTCCGGCGCCTTCCGCATCCGGGGACAGGCGAAGCCGGATGCGCCGCCGCCAGCTTCTGCTGTTATGGTCCGCCGTACCCGTGCTGGTTCTGCTCGGTGTCGCCGCAAAATTCCTCAGCCTTGGGCTCCTTGCAGGCCAGGCCGCGGAAGCATATGCGGCCAAAGACACTGCAGCTGTCGAGGCTGCAGCTGAAGGGCTGAACCCCGCCAACGTCGTCGAACGGCACAAGGCACCGTTCGCGGCAGGCGACGCCAAAGTTCTGGCGGGAGATTACCCTGCCGCCAGGATCCTCTTCCAGGAAGCGCTGGACGGCGTGCCCGCCGTATCTCCTGACGACTGCGTCATACGGGTGAACCTCAGCCTCGCAATCGAACACATCGGTGACGCCAAGCTGCGGGCGGAGGACCCGGCGTCGGCTGCTGCCCTTTACGCAGAAGCCCTGGATGTGGCGGTGGCTGCGCCGCCGGGATGCTTTTCCGGGGCCAGTGCCCAGGACGCAGGGAAACAGCTGACCGAAGCGGAGCGGCGCCTGACCGAAAAACTGGCCGCCGCCGCGGAGTCCACAGAGGCGCCGGGGGAATCGGAGCCGGAGGACAGCGCCGAGGAACAGCCCTCTCCGCAGAAAAGCCAACTGGAACAGCTTGGGGAGAGCGCCCGGCAGGCGGAACGCGAACGCAATGCTGCCCGCGAGCGGGACGACTACCTGAGGGATACCGGGGATGCGGGGCCCGACCGTCCCTGGTAGCGGTGCAGTGGCCGGCGGGAAAAGCAGCAACCAGGCGAAGAAAATTCCATTTCAGCAATGAAACAAGGCGTAAGACTGCGTCTTAATTCGGAGGCCAACTTGAATGCTCGGGCCCCCGCTCATAGAGTCTTATACAAGTTACCGCGGTAACGTGTCAGCGATCCTCCGTGCGGGAGGGTGTGGGTGCCCCCATGTGGGCCTGACATTTGCTCACGGACAACTTCATTTCAGGCGTAACAGTCGCGGCTGCGTCCTGTGGAGTTCCCCGTGTGTTCCCCAAACTCAATTCATTGCCGACTGCCGCCACGTTTATGGCAGCAGGCCTCAATGGCCCAAAGCCAAGGACGCAAATGTCACCACCAAGCCTTATTGAGACACATCCGAATCTATCTGACGCCGCTCCCGTAGCGCTGTCCTATGAGCTGTTCCCGCCCCGTTCGCCGGCGGCCGCAGAGACGCTCTGGACTACCATCCGTGTACTCGAAACCACCGAGCCGGACTATGTCTCCGTCACGTATGGTGCCAGCGGATCCAACCGGGACACCGCCGTCGAGCTCATCAACCGCCTCCTGCTCGAAACCACGCTTCGGCCACTGGCCCACCTGACCTGTGTCGGGAACACCCCGCAGGAACTGGCGGGCATCATCGGCCAGCTGCTGGACACCGGCGTGCGCGGCATCCTTGCCTTGCGCGGCGACCTGCCGGCCGACGGCCAGGTTACCGACGGTTCGCTCCGTTATGCCCAGGACCTGATCGAGCTCATCCGCCGGGTCGAGCAGCGCCGTTCGGCACTGCTGTGTGCCGGGAAGATCGCCGTCGGCGTCGCGGCCTACCCTGCGCGCCACCCCGAATCGCCGAGCGAGGAGCACGACGTCGAGGTGCTGCTGGCCAAGCAGCGTTCCGGTGCCGACTTCGCCATCACCCAGGTGTTCTTCCACGCGGACCAGTACGCCGACCTCCTCACCAGGGCACGCCGGGCCGGGGTCACCATCCCGATCATCCCTGGCGTCATGCCGCTCACCAGCCTCCGGCGCCTCAACCGCCTGGGCGAACTGACCGGCGTGGAACCGGCTCCGGAACTGACGGCCAAGCTGGCCGCGGCCGACACCGACCTGGAACGACTCCACATCGGCGTCGACGCCACCGTCGACCTTTCCAACGCAGCCCTGGATGCCGGGGCGCCCGGCATCCACATCTACACCTTCAACGAGCACCAGAGCGCGCTGGAAGTGCTGGACAAGCTCGCCCTGCCGCGGCGCGGCCGTGCCGGCGTCCGCCCGGCCTCCACGGTCCGCCCCCAGCTCGCCGGCTGACGCAGCACACCCGCCGGCCACGCAGTTTGACGCCGCCCTGGTCCGGCAGCTCCGCGCTGCCCTCTTTTCCCCTGTGCCTTCGATAACCAGTGCCTTTCATGCAGAGCACAACGAATTTTAAGGACTTTGCCATGACTGAAAAGAACACTCCCTTCCCGTCCGCCTCACTCCTTGGCTACCCCCGTATCGGCCGCCGCCGCGAGCTGAAGAAGGCCGTGGAAGCCTACTGGGCCGGCAAGATTGACGCCGCCGCCCTTGACGCCGCAGCCAAGGACATCCAGCTGACCATCGCAAAGCGGCTGCAGGAACTCGGCCTGACCGAGGCCGCAGCCGTCCCCGGCACCTTCTCCTACTACGACCAGGTCCTGGACACCACCGCACACCTCGGAGCCGTGCCCGCCCGCTTCGGCAAGCTCCTCAACGCCGAAGGCCAGCTGGACCTCGACGGCTACTTCACCCTGGCCCGCGGCAACAAGGAGCAGCAGCCGCTGGAAATGACCAAGTGGTTCGACACCAACTACCACTACCTGGTTCCCGAAATCGGTCCGGAGACCGAGTTCACCCTGGCTTCCACCGCCAAGGTGGACGAGTTTGCCTACGCGCTGGCCAACGGCATCGAGACCCGCCCCTACATCGTCGGCCCGGTCACCTACCTGCTGCTGTCCAAAGCCTCCGACGACGCCCCCGCCGGGTTCGCGCCGCTGTCCCGCCTCGAGGACATCCTGCCCGTCTATGTCCGGCTGCTTGAGAAGCTCGCTGCCGCCGGTGCCGGCTGGGTCCAACTCGACGAGCCCGCCCTGGTAGTCGACCAGGACACCCCCGCCGCTGAAATTGAAGCAGCCGTGGCACGGGCCTACGAGGTACTCACCGCTGCCACCAACCGCCCGCAGATCCTCGTGTCCACCCCGTACGGCTCCCTGGACAACCAGCTCGGTACCCTCGCGGCCACCAACATCGACGCCCTGCACATCGACGTCTTCAAGGGCGCCGTTCCGTCCGAGGCAGCCCTCGCGGGCCTGGGCAACAAGACCCTGGTTGCCGGTGTGGTTGACGGACACAACATCTGGCGCAACGACCTCGCCGCCTCGGCCGCGAAACTGGACGCACTGAAGGCCGCCGCCGGCAGGATCGCTGTGTCCACCTCAACCTCCACGCAGCACGTCCCGCACGACGTCGCCGAGGAAACCCAGCTTCCCGATCAGCTCCGCAGCTGGCTGGCGTTCTCAGACCAGAAAGCCGTCGAGGTCAAGACCCTCGCGTCCTACCTTGCGGATCCCGCCTCCGCTAAAGCCGCGATCGACGAGGCAACCGCCGTGATCTCTTCCCGCGCCACCGCCGAAGGCGTGCGCCGCGCCGACGTCCGGGCCCGCACCGAAGCCCTGACCGCCGCCGACTTCACCCGCGCCGAGTACGGGGTCCGGGCAGCAGCCCAGGAGGAAGCGCTGCAGCTGCCGCCGCTGCCCACCACCACCATCGGGTCCTTCCCGCAGACGTCCGAGATCCGCTCCGCCCGTGCCCGCAACACCAAGGGCGAGCTGAGCGACGAGCAGTACCAGCAGCTCATGAAGGACGAAATCAAGCGCGTCGTGGACCTGCAGGAAGAACTCGGCTACGACGTCCTGGTGCACGGCGAGCCCGAGCGCAACGACATGGTGCAGTATTTCGCGGAAAACCTCGAAGGCTTCGACGTGACGGTGCACGGCTGGGTCCAGTCCTACGGCTCACGCTGCACCCGCCCGTCCATCCTCTGGGGCGACGTCACCCGCTCGGCCCCCATCACGGTGGAATGGGCGAAATACGCACAGTCCCTGACCAGCAAGCCGATGAAGGGCATGCTCACCGGCCCGGTCACCATCCTGGCCTGGTCCTTCGTCCGCGATGACCAGCCGCTGGCCGAGACCGCCAACCAGGTTGGCCTGGCGCTGCGCGACGAAATCGCCGACCTTGAAGCCGCCGGCATCCAGGTCATCCAGGTGGACGAGCCCGCACTGCGCGAACTCCTTCCGCTGCGCAAGGCCGACCACGCCGACTACCTGAAGTGGTCCGTGGACTCCTTCCGCCTCGCCACCGCGGGCGCCAAAGACGCCACCCAGATCCACACCCACCTCTGCTACTCGGAGTTCGGTGTAATCATCGACGCGATCGACGGCCTCGACGCCGACGTGACCTCCATCGAAGCAGCCCGCTCCCGCATGGAGGTTGTCCACGACCTCGAGTCCCACGGCTTCGGCCGCGGCGTCGGCCCTGGCGTTTACGACATCCACTCGCCCCGCGTGCCGGGAGAGCAGGAAGTCACTGAACTCCTCAGCACCGCCGTCAAGCACGTCCCGTCCCGCCAGCTCTGGGTCAACCCGGACTGCGGCCTGAAGACCCGCGGCTACGCCGAGACCGAAGAGTCCCTGCGCAACCTGGTCAAGGCAACCCGGACGGTCCGCGCGGAACTGCTGGAAGCCGCGAAGTAGCTGAATAAGGTTTCGACAAGCTCACCCGTTGAGCTTGTCGTCGCTTTTGTGTCCGGTGGTTGAGCCTGTCGAAACCCCGTCAGGTTTCGACAGGCTCAACCACCGTCGGTGCTTCAGGACTCCCAGAGGATCTCGTCGTCAACAACGCCGTCCTCATCAGCGGAGGCCACCAGGACTTCGTCCGTGAAATGCTCGCCGAGGGTGAAATCCAGAACGAAGTAGCGTTCAGGCTGGCCGGGGTAGATACCCACATGGCCGAGTTTCAACGCCTTGAGGAACACGTCATTGGTGAGCTGGCTGCGTTCCTCCACGCCGAAGACCTTCTGCAGGTGCTCGTCCTTGAGGGCGTTGCAGTGGAAATGCAGGTACTCCCGCGGGCTGGTGCCTTCCTGCTCCAGCTCCTCGGCGATCATGTCCCGGACTTCGTCCACCAGTTCCGGCAGGAACCGCAGGCGGTAGTCCACCTTGCGCAGTGCGGCTTCGTCGAAGTGGTCGTGGGCGGTGATGTTCAGGTCGAGTTCCAGCGGGTGGCCGCGCAGCTCATGCTTGGCGGCGATGGAGTGGTCCCTGCCGTGGTTGAGCTCTATCTCTCCAAAGTGCTGGCTCGCTACCTTGCTCATAGTCTCAACATAGACCCGAACAGCAGTGCATTCCAGCGTTCACGCCTAATTCACCGACGTCCGCATTCCGGCGAGGGTCTCGGCCAGCAGATCGACGAAGAGCTGCACCCGGGCGGTTTTCCTGTCGTTGATCAGCAGTGCGAAGACGTTGCGGGCCAGCCGGATCTCGGGAACATCCAGGACCACCACACCTGCAGGCTTGTTCCGCAGCGCGAGCTCGGGCACCAGTGCCGCGCCCAGCCCGGCGGCGGCCATCTCCAGGCTGGCGTGGAAGTCGTCGCTGTGTGCCACCACCCGGGGATGGAGGTTGCAGCCGGCAAAGAGCCGCTCGATCACCATGGCGTCGCTGGTCCCGGGATGGTGCATGATCCATGGCATTTCGGACAGATGGTCTGCCGCCACCTTCGCGTCCGGCCGGAAACCCCAGCCGGCGGGCAGGACAACCCGGAAATCGTCGTCGCCGATCCATTGCCGGTTGATGGTTGCCGGCCAGGCCACGCCGGTCTGGCCCACCTGGAACACCACGGCCAGATCCAGGTCGCCGCCGGCGCGCAGCCCCTGGATGGTCTGGCCGGGCTCGGCCACGGACACCCTCAGGTCAATGCCCAGGTTCTTCCATGCCGGATTCTTCAGGATCCGCGGCAGGACGTACGTGGCAAGGCTGGGGAAGATGCCGAGCCGGAGTTCCTGGCTGGCGCTGTCCTGGGTCTTGGCGGCGGCGGCCATCAGCGCTTCGATGTCCGTCAGCACCTTGGCGGCGTGCCGGGTCATGACGACGGCGGCCTCCGTGGGCACGACGCTCCGCGCCGACCGCTGGAACAGGACCACCCCGGTGTCCCGCTCGAGGGCGGACATCTGCTGCGATACGGCGGAGGCCGTGTAGCCAAGGGTTGACGCGGCGGCCGCAAACGAGCCCAGCCGCGTGACCTCCATCAGGGTCTTCAGGTGTACCGGATTTACCACCAGCCCACAGTACTGCGCGCAGCACCTTTCCGCGCGCGGGACCATTCCGGCGTACGCACCCATCCGCGGCGGCGGCGGCACCGAATTGCCCTCTGTATACCCACCCTTGGCAAGTGTTCAGCAGAGGAGCATGAATGTCACCCAACCCAGCAGCGAGTGCAGGCGGACGACGGCGAGTGGCCGTCATCGGCAGCGGCGTCGCCGGACTGACGGCCGCCTACGTCCTGAACAGGCAGGACGACGTGACACTCTTCGAGGCCGATTCGCGGCTGGGCGGGCACGCGCACACGCACGAGATGCCGCAGCCCGACGGCACGTTCCTTGGCGTCGACACCGGGTTCATCGTCCACAACGAACGGACCTACCCCACCCTGCTGCGGCTGTTTGCCGAGCTGGGTGTGGAAACCCAGGATTCCGAGATGAGCATGTCCATCCGCTGCGACGGCTGCGGCCTGGAATATGCCGGTGCCCGCGATGGCGGCCGCGGCATCATCGCCCGCCCCTCCAGCCTGCTCCGCGGCCGCTACCTCCTGATGCTGCTGGAGGTCACCCGCTTCTACCGGAAGGCAAGGGCCCTGCTGAAAACCGCGCCGGTGGCTGCCGTCAGGGGCGGGGACAGCGTTCCCGAACTGACCCTCGGTGAATTCCTTGCCCGCGAGAACTTCAGCCCCTACTTCATTTCCCACTTCATGACCCCTGTGGTCAGCGCTGTCTGGTCCTGCGATCCCACCACCGCGCTGGCGTACCCGGCCCGCTACCTGTTCACCTTCCTCGGGCATCACGGCATGCTGGGCGTCAAGGGCTCGCCGCAGTGGCGGACCGTCACCGGCGGATCCGCCCGGTACGTCGAGAAACTCGCCGCCACTCTTCCGGACGTACGGCTCAACACTCCCGTCAGTGCCATCCGGCGCCGACCCGACGGTGTGGAAATCGCAACGGAAGACGGGCTGGAAGACTTTGACGCCGTCGTGATTGCCACCCACCCGGCCCAGGCGCTCGGGTTCCTGGCCGATGCCACGCCCGAGGAGAAAGAAGCACTGGGCGGCATGCCGTACTCGGTCAACCACACCGTTTTTCACCGGGACCCGGCGGTGCTGCCATCTGCGGACAACGCGAAGGCGTCCTGGAACTACCGGCTCCCGTCCTGCGAGGCCCGGCCGGACAAGGTCCTGGTCAGCTACGACCTCACCCGCCTGCAGCGGCTGGCACCGGCAGACGGACAGCCCTACCTGGTGAGCCTGGGGGAGTCCGAACTGATCGCCGGCGACGCCATACTCGAACGTATGGTCTACGAACATCCTCAGTACACCCCGGAATCGCTGCGTGCACAGGCGGCCATAGCCGCCCTGGGCGACAGCCGGATCGCCTACGCCGGGGCCTACCTGGGCTGGGGCTTCCATGAGGACGGCGCGCTGTCCGGTGTCCGTGCCGCCGAAAAGCTGGGCCGCTCCTGGCCTGTCGCCCGGCCGGCGGATGATGAGACGTCCTCGGACGACGGCGAGCGGGAGCTTGCCGCGGCAGCGGAACCTGCATGAGTGCCGACGCAGCCATCTACCGCACGTCCATTTCGCACGTGCGGCGCAGCCCGCTGAAGAACGCCTTCACGTACCGCAGCTACAGCTGGTTCGTCGACGTCGACAGGCTTCCCCGCCTGCCGCGGCTGCTCCGGCCGTTGGCCGTGTTCCGCGCCGGCGACCACCTTGGCGATCCGGATGCGACCATCCGTGCCAACGTTGAGCGCTACCTGCGGACCCAGGGGATAGAGCCCGACGGCGGCGCCATCCACATGCTGACAAGCGCCAGGGTGTTCGGTTACGTCTTCAACCCGCTCACCCTGTTCTGGTGCTACCGGTCCAGCGGGGAGCTCGAATGCGTGGTGGCCGAGGTCCACAACACGTACGGGGAGCGGCACTGCTACCTGCTCCGGACGGACCCGGCCGGCCGGGCCTCCGTCCCGAAGGCCTTCTATGTCTCGCCGTTCAATGACCTTGACGGCCAGTACCGGATGAAACTGCCCGCCCCGGGGGACCGGCTGGCGGTGTCGATTGTCCTGGAACGGGAAGGCCACCGGCCGTTCGTTGCGACCATGGACGGCCGGCGGCATCCGGCCACCCTGCGCAATATCCTGGCCGCCGCGCTCGCCGTGCCGGCCGCGCCGCTGCTCGTATCCGCACTCATTCGGGTGCAGGGCATTACACTCTGGGCAAGACGCCTGCCCGTCGTCGCCCGGCCACAACATACTTCCCAGGAGGCAGTTCAATGACAATGACGGACGATAATGGAACCGCCTTCGCCGGTGGCAATGCCGGCAAGGCCGGCCGGGATGTTCCGGCGGCCTGGACCAGTACCGGCGTTCCGGCGGCGCCGGCCACCATCGACGTGGACGTGTGGCCGGAAGTCGCCCGGCCGCCGTCGGGCGCCAAGGCCGCGGTGGCCGGAAAGGCCGCCGGACTCCTTTTCAAGGGAGCGGTCAAGCGCCTGCCGCTCCGGGTGGAGTACCCGGACGGCACTGTGCTGGGAACAGGCGGGCCGGACGCGCCGGTGATGATGATGGTGCGGCCGGAAGCCTTCGAGGCGCGGATCGGCGACAACGGCCTGATCGGTCTTGGCGAATCCTTCATGGCAGGGGACTGGGAAGCCAGCGACCTCGCGGCCGTGCTTGAGGTTTTCGCCGCCTCCGTGGACACGCTTATTCCGATGCCGCTGCAGAAACTCCGCGCCCTCTACCTTCCGCGCACCCCGCGGCAGGAACGGAACGCCGAACAGAACACGCGCAGCAACATCTCACGGCACTACGACCTCTCCAACGACCTGTTCTCGAACTTCCTCGACGCCACCATGAGCTACTCGTCAGCACTTTTTCCGCTCGGGGCAGGGCGGCTGGAATCTGTGGGCTGGCAGGAACTGGCAGGAGCCCAGCAGGCCAAGATCGACAGGCTGCTGGACAAGGCCGGAGTAGGGAAAGGCACCCGGCTCTTGGAAATCGGGACCGGCTGGGGCGAACTGGCACTGCGTGCAGCAGCCCGCGGCGCCACCGTCTACAGCGTTACCCTCTCCAGCGAACAGCAGGCCCTTGCCCAGGAACGCATTGCCGCCGCCGGCTACGCGGACCGGGTGACCGTGGCGCTGCAGGACTACCGGGCAGTGGAGGGCGAGTACGACGCCGTGGTGTCGGTGGAGATGATCGAGGCCGTGGGCTATGAGTACTGGCCCATCTACTTCCAGACCATCGACCGGGTCCTGGCTCCCGGCGGCAAGGTGGCCATCCAGGCCATCACCATGCCGCACGGCCGGATGCTGGCCACCCGCAACGCCTACACCTGGGTGCACAAGTACATCTTCCCCGGCGGCTTCCTGCCTTCCGTGCGTGCCATTGAGGGTGTGACGCAGCAGCACACCACCCTGAGGGTACGCGAGCGGATGGGCATGGGGGACCATTACGCGGCCACCCTCCGCCTCTGGGAAGAGCGGTTCCTGGAGCGTTCACGCGAGGTTGGCGAACTGGGCTTCGATGCGGTCTTCCAGCGGATGTGGCTGTTCTACCTCTGCTACTCAAGGGCCGGTTTCCAGTCCGGATATCTCGATGTGCAGCAGATCGTGCTGGACCGCCGGGAGGCGCAGCTCTAGCCACCGCACCCTGCCACCGCACCACTACGGCGGCCCGGGCACCCGGGCGGGTCCCGGCGTCGTGCCATTAATCACCACGAGGGGTTCCGAAGGTCACTTCGGAACCCCTTTTTGGTGTTTTCGCCTTCCTCCCCGGAGGCCGCGACACGCCGTCTTTCGCGCGACACGCTGGGCGTTAAATGTGCCTAACTACTCCACAGGGTGTGGATTCCGTCCGCGAAAAAGCCGTGATTCCGGACATTTTGAAGGGCCCTGCCTGTGGATTAACGGTGCATTAAATGACATACTTGTAATACATCATCTTGGGGTTCCAATGAGGCGTCTGCACTACATGTAGTATCGACATACAGCTTGGACGGGGACACCGGGCCAGCGACGATTTCGACAAAAGGGGACAGCGACCATGACCGTAACGGTTTACACCAAGCCTGCTTGTGTTCAGTGCAACGCCACCTACCGTGCGCTCGACAAGAAGGGCATCACCTACCAGAGCGTTGACATCTCCCAGGACGCCGACGCCCTCGAACGCCTGAAGGCCCTGGGCTACATGCAGGCACCCGTTGTGGTCACGGACCAGGACCACTGGTCAGGCTTCCGCCCGGACAAGATCGAAGAACTGGCCCTCTCGGCCGTTTCCTCCGTGGCCTAGGAGCCCTGCTTTTCCTGCCGGCAACAACCAACCAGCCGAGGTGACTCCCACGGCAGCTCCAACAGCACAGCAAGGCCATCCGGCTTCGCAGATCCACGCGGCTCAGCGCGTGGAGGTGTCCCCACCGGCCCGGCTTCCGGATAACCCGGAACCGGTCCGGACAGACAGCCAGCTCATCTATTTTTCCTCGGCATCCGAGAACACCAGCCGCTTTGTCACGAAGCTCGGACGCGATGTGGCTCGGATCCCGCTCTACTCCAGGGACGCACCCCTTCTTGCCACCCGGCCGTTCGTGCTGGTGGTGCCCACGTATGGCGGCACCGGGGGAGAGGGGTCCGTTCCGAAGCAGGTCATCCGGTTTTTGAACAACCCGCAGAACAGGCAGCTTCTCCGCGGGGTGATCGGGGCCGGCAACACGAATTTCGGTGACAATTACTGCCTGGCCGGCGACATCATCGCCGCCAAGTGCGGGGTACCGCACCTCTACCGCTTCGAATTAATGGGCACGCCAGACGACGTGTCCCGCGTCAACCATGGATTGGACACGTTTTGGACACGACTGTCGCAGACACAGAAGTAACCAGGGCCCAGAAGCCCGAGATGCCGGCCGCCTACAAGGGCCTGGGCTACCACGAGTTGAACGCCATGCTGAACCTGTACGGTCCCAGCGGCGAGATCCAGTTCGAGGCGGACCGCGAGGCCGCCCACCAGTACTTCCTGCAGCACGTTAACAACAACACCGTGTTCTTCCATGACCTGGAGGAAAAGCTCGACTACCTGGTGAAGAACCAGTACTACGAGCGCGAGACGCTGGACCAGTACACGATGAACTTCATCCGTGACCTGTTCAACCGGGCCTACAAGAAGAAGTTCCGCTTCGAGACCTTCCTGGGCGCGTTCAAGTTCTACACCTCCTACACGCTGAAGACGTTCGACGGCAAGCGCTACCTGGAGCGCTACGAGGACCGCGTCTGCATGGTGGCCATGCACCTTGCCCGCGGCAACGAGGAACTTGCCACCCGCCTGGTGGATGAAATCATTGACGGCCGCTTCCAGCCGGCCACCCCCACCTTCCTCAACGCCGGCAAGGCCCAGCGCGGCGAACTCGTCTCCTGCTTCCTGCTGCGCATCGAGGACAACATGGAGTCCATCGCCCGCGGCATCAACTCCGCTCTGCAGCTGTCCAAGCGCGGCGGCGGCGTGGCCCTGTCCCTGACCAACATCCGCGAGCACGGCGCGCCGATCAAGCAGATCGAAAACCAGTCCTCCGGCGTCATCCCCGTGATGAAGCTCCTCGAAGACAGCTTCTCCTACGCCAACCAGCTTGGCGCGCGCCAGGGCGCCGGTGCCGTGTACCTGCACGCCCACCACCCGGACATCTACCGGTTCCTGGACACCAAGCGCGAGAACGCGGACGAGAAGATCCGCATCAAGACCCTCTCGCTGGGCGTCGTCATCCCGGACATCACGTTCGAGCTGGCCAAGAAGAACGAGGACATGTACCTGTTCTCGCCGTACGACGTCGAACGCGTCTACGGCATGCCCTTCTCCGACGTCTCGGTCACCGAGAAGTACTACGAGATGGTGGACGATTCCCGGATCAAGAAGACCAAGATCAGCGCCCGCGAGTTCTTCCAGACCCTCGCCGAGATCCAGTTCGAGTCCGGCTACCCGTACATCATGTTCGAGGACACCGTGAACCGGGCCAACCCGATCGCCGGCAAGATCACCATGAGCAACCTCTGCTCGGAGATCCTGCAGGTCTCCACGCCGTCCCTGTACAACGAGGACCTGACGTACCAGACCGTCGGCAAGGACATCTCCTGCAACCTCGGTTCGATGAACATCGCGAAGACCATGGATTCGCCGGACTTCGGTGCCTCCATTGACACTGCCATCCGCGCGCTGAGCGCAGTGTCGGACATGTCCTACATCAACTCGGTGCCGTCCGTGGCCGAGGGCAATGCGAAGTCCCATGCCATCGGCCTGGGCCAGATGAACCTGCATGGCTACCTGGCGCGCGAGCGGGTCCACTACGGCTCCGAAGAAGGCCTGGACTTCACCAACATCTACTTCTACACGGTGCTGTTCCACGCCCTGCGTGCGTCCAACAGGCTCGCCATCGAGACCGGCCAGAAGTTCGGCGGTTTCGAGAACTCCAAATACGCGAGCGGCGAGTTCTTCGACAAGTACACCGAGCAGGAATGGCTTCCGGAGACTGAGCGTGTGCGCGAGCTGTTCGCCGGCCACCACATCCCCACCCAGGATGACTGGCGCGAGCTGAAGGTCTCCGTCATGGAGCACGGCATCTACAACCAGAACCTGCAGGCTGTTCCGCCCACGGGGTCGATCTCCTACATCAACAACTCGACGTCCTCCATCCACCCGGTGGCCGCCAAGATCGAGATCCGCAAGGAAGGCAAGATCGGCCGCGTCTACTACCCGGCGCCGTACCTGACGAACGACAACCTGGACTACTACCAGGACGCGTACGAGATCGGCTACGAGAAGATCATCGACACCTACGCCGCTGCCACGCAGCACGTGGACCAGGGCCTGTCCCTGACGCTGTTCTTCAAGGACACCGCCACCACCCGCGACATCAACAAGGCGCAGATCTACGCATGGCGCAAGGGCATCAAGACGCTCTACTACATCCGCCTCCGCCAGCTCGCGCTGGAAGGGACCGAGGTGGAGGGTTGCGTCTCCTGCGCACTTTAATCTTCAACTAAATCTTGCCAGTACGACGGCGGGCAACCGCCCGCCGTCGTACGCTTTAACTTAGAGAACCACCCAACAATGAGGGGATGACATGACCGAGAAGGTCAAGCTTCTGAGCCACGTCGAGGCCATCAACTGGAACCGCATCCAGGACGACAAGGACGTGGAGGTCTGGAACCGACTCGTCAACAACTTCTGGCTGCCCGAGAAGGTGCCGCTGTCCAATGACGTCCAGTCCTGGAACACGCTGACGCCGGCCGAGCAGCAGCTCACCATGCGCGTCTTCACCGGCCTCACCCTGCTGGACACCATCCAGGGCACCGTCGGTGCCGTCTCCCTCATCCCGGATGCGCTGACCCCGCATGAGGAAGCCGTCTACACGAACATCGCGTTCATGGAGTCTGTGCACGCCAAGAGCTACTCCTCCATCTTCTCCACGCTGGCTTCCACCAAGGAGATTGACGAGGCGTTCCGCTGGTCCACCGAGAACGAGAACCTTCAGAAGAAGGCCCAGATCGTCATGGACTACTACCAGGGCGACGACCCCCTGAAGCGCAAGGTGGCCTCGACGCTGCTGGAGAGCTTCCTGTTCTACTCGGGCTTCTACCTGCCCATGTACTGGTCCTCGCGCGCCAAGCTCACGAACACCGCTGACCTGATCCGCCTGATCATCCGCGACGAGGCCGTGCACGGCTACTACATCGGCTACAAGTTCCAGCGCGGACTGGAGACCGTCTCCGAGGAGCGCCGCCAGGAGATCAAGGACTACACGTTCGAGCTGCTCTTCGAACTGTACGAGAACGAGGTCCAGTACACGCACGATCTCTACGACGGCGTGGGCCTGGCCGAGGACGTCAAGAAGTTCCTGCACTACAACGCCAACAAGGCGCTGATGAACCTGGGCTACGAGGCGATGTTCCCGGCCTCCGTCACCGACGTGAACCCGGCCATCCTCTCGGCCTTGTCCCCGAATGCCGACGAGAACCACGACTTCTTCTCCGGGTCCGGCTCCTCCTACGTGATCGGCAAGGCCGTCAACACCGAAGACGAGGACTGGGACTTCTAGCCGAAGAAGATCGGGGGCCATCCGAGCGCTCAAGACGGTTCATCCCGAGAACCGTTAACCCATACTGGAGCGAGAGCACTCCTTGGCCAGGACCCGCGGCCGCCCAAGGCAATTGCCTTGGGCGGCCGTCCCGGTTAAGGGTGCGGCTCGCCCAGCCGCTGCTGCTTTGACGGGGCAGCAGCTCAAAGGCTTTGACATCGTGATGGACTTGTAGAGTTCGCCGGTAGCCGGAGACTGCTTTTTCTTCCTTGCCGGTGGGATGGTGCCTGGTGCTTGCTGGTGGCATGGTGCCTGATGAGCCGTATGTCGCCGGGTTTGGCAGTTGGGATTTTTTCTGCCTCTGTTGGGTGCGCGGGTGCTGGCGTAGACTTGGAGCGCCTGCAGGTAACCATCAGATGACGCCGGGTTGTTCGGGACATGCGAATGTCCGAGCCTTCTCTTAGCGAGATCGCGAAGGTACCTGCAGGTTCTGCGTTTAAGGTAGTTGGGCTGCCTCTCCGGGCGGAACTTCCTGTGCCGGGATGACGTTCCGGTTCCTGCCGACAATGCGTGAATGTACTGGACGTTTGGCTCTTGCGGCGCCCCGCCAGCCCCACACGATAATCGTTCAGGCGTTCATCGCGGCATAGTGTCCGAAGCCTGCAACCCGTTTGTCCTCAGAACAACGGCCAGGGGACCGCAGGCATCTCAGCTCTCGGCGCGGGGAAACGCCCTGCGGACCGCAACCGGGCGCAGCGCGCTCCGAGTGAGGCGACTTCTTCGGCGCTGAGCAGGTTGTCCAGACTTCGGCCCAGCTCACCGCGCAGTCCTTCGATGATGCGATCGATGCCGTCGCGTTCCTCGGCGGTCAACGTTTCTCCCAGCCACCCCCACAGCACCGTGCGCAGCTTGTAGTCCTGGTGGAAGGTGAGCCCGTGGTCCACGCCGTGCCGGTGGCCGTCCGCCATGGCAAGGATATGGTCGCCTTTGCGGTCGGCATTGTTCACGACGACGTCGAACACCGCCATGCGCCGGAGCGCCGGCGTGTCCTCGTGGACGAGGGCGACTCTCCGTCCGCTCCCATCCTGGCCCTCAAGGACCTGTTTCCACCCGTTACCGGGTGCGCCGTCGTCCGCCGCGACAAGATCCACCGCAGTCTGGTCGGGGTCTGGCTCCTGCCACAGCTGCACCATTCCTTCGCCCAATGGGCCGTCGCGGAGCCAGGTGAACGGCACCACGTTCCAGCCAAGGACCTCGGAAACCAGGTACGCTGCGACCTCCCGGTGGGCCAGGAAGCCGTCGGGAAAATCCCACAGCGGTTTCTCCCCGGCTATCGGCTTGTAGACGACCGAGGTGCCGCCGATGCTGCCCAGAAAGGTGGCGTTCGACGCCGTCGCGATGCGACCGGTGAGGGTCAGCTCGGCAGTCAGCAGGTCGGGCGCCGGCATCAGGCCTCGGGCAGTGTGCAGACGTGCCCGTCGGGGTCCACGGGGTAACCGCAGAGCGGGCATGCGGGACGCCCGGCACCCACCACCTCACGGGTGCGTTTGGCAAAAGCGCGGGCGGTGCCAACGGGCATCCGCACGAGCAGCATCTCGGGTACCTCGCCGCCGTTCCCATCAGCCAGGTCGTCGTCGTCATCAGGATCGCCATCCATGATGGGGTAGGCCTCTATGACCACCTGCGCCGTCGTCGGGTCCCAGCCCAGGGTCATGGCCCCGGCACGGAACTGCTCCTCGACCGCCTCGAGCTGGTCATTGTCCACGAGTTCGATGGGCGTGCCCGTGGGAACGCTGAAGGGGTTGCCCTCAAGCGTGATGAGCTGATCGAGGATTTCGTCGATCTTCTCGGCGAGCTGGGCCGACTGCTGCTTCTCCAGGGCGATGCTCACAATTTGCTTCCCCGTGCGCACCTGCAGGTAGAACGTGCGTGCCCCCGGAAGGCCGATGGTGCCAATGACGACCCGGTCAGGCCAGGCAAACTCGTGAACAAGTGTGGGCATGTCAGTATCTTAGGCACATGAGGTCTACTGCGCCGTGTGCCCTGCACCGCCGCCCACCGGCGCATCGCCGGTTTTGACGCCCTTCGACAGCCACGAAAGATCTCCGGCGTCGGTGTTCGTCACAAGGACGCTGGGCCGAAGAGCACCATAGTGCACGATCGATACGGAAGCGGGACCCACGTTAATGCGCTGGAACAGATCGAGGTGCATTCCGAGCGCGTCCGCCAGGATCGATTTGATGACGTCGCCGTGACTCACTGCCGCCCACACCGCTCCCGGCCCATGTTCGGCTTCGACGGCTGCATCGTGGCGTCGGATCGCCGCTACCGACCG
Organism: Arthrobacter nitrophenolicus; assembly: GCF_045833485.1. Classification (NCBI taxonomy): domain Bacteria; kingdom Bacillati; phylum Actinomycetota; class Actinomycetes; order Micrococcales; family Micrococcaceae; genus Arthrobacter; species Arthrobacter nitrophenolicus. The sequence continues at coordinate 4,030,417 of NZ_CP174504.1, read as the reverse complement.
GGCCTGCATCGCCGCCATGGATTCGCCGCCGGGAAAAACGACGGCGGACGGTTGCGACTGCACAGCCGCCCACAGCTCTTCGGTTGCGAGATCACTGAGCATCCGGCCCTGCCACTGGCCGTAATCGCACTCGGTGAGATCGGGCTCGGCCAGCGCGGCAGGATTACCAGCCTGGCGCTCCAGGATGAACTGTGCGGTTTGCTGGCAACGCTCGAGCGGGCTCGAGACCACGCCGGCCAAGGGCACCACCGCGAGCCGGTCTCCGGTCGAGGCTGCCTGCTCGCGCCCGGTCTGGTCCAAACTGACGCCGGCCGCCCGGCCCGCCAGCAGTCCGGCGGCATTGGCTGTGGTGCGGCCGTGCCGCACGAGGATAACTGTCGCCATCCATCCAGCCTAACCAGCATCGCTCGCCGGATCCTGCGGGCGCGGTTGATTCAGCGCGGTTGATTCGGCCCGGCGGTTACCGGTGGATGCGCTCCCGCCAGTCTGCCGGCACCTTGCCTGCCGGCCCGGGGGACGGCTGCTCCGGCGGTCTGGACTGGGGGTCCGGAAGCCGCGGGCCGCGGAAGAACTTCTTCGTGGGAAGTTCGTAGAACCAGTCCTCCCCGGGTTCAAAGGACCTTATGACGGGGTGCCCGGCGGCGCGTGCGTGGGCACTGGCATGCTGGGAGGGGGATGAGTCGCAGCATCCGATGTGGCCGCATTGGGCGCACCGGCGCAGATGCAGCCACCAGCCCGGGCCGTCGCCCCTGAGGCACTCCGCACACCCTGTTCCACTGGGTGCGGCGGCGAGGCTGATTCCGGGAATTTGGCGGTCTTCCATGGCGCCTCATTCTGGCAGAATCTCCGCACCTTGTCCCCGCTGTCCCGGCGGGAGTATCGTGATCGCCACCGAACCCCCTTGATCCGGAAAGACGGCGGCCATGGACGACTCGGTTCCGATCATGCTGATTGCCACCCCGGACCCGGCCTCCCGGCGCATCCTCGAAGATGAGCTACGCCGACGGTACGGCGCCGACTATGAAGTGGTGGCCTGCGCCGGCCACGCCCACGGGCGGGCAGTGCTTGAAGGGCTCCGGCACTGGAACCGCCAGGTGGCCCTCATCCTCGGATGCTATGGCCCGGCTGACCGGGGCGGACTCGATTTCCTGCGCCGTGCCTACGGCTTCCATCCGGCCGCCAAGCGCGGTGTGGTGGTGACATGGGGTGACTTCGAAAGCGCCCCCACTGTTTTCCAGGCGATCGCGCAGGGATACGCCGAACTACTGATCATTCGTCCCGAACGGCCGCGCGACGAAGAGTTCCACGGGGCCATCACCGACGCCCTCGATGACTGGCACCTGGCCCAGGGTGTCGGGTTCGAGGCGGTCCGGCTGATCGGCCAGGTAGGCGACGAAAGGACCCACGTGCTGCGCGACTCCTTGAGTCGAAACCACATCCCCGTCGGCTTCCATCCGGTCGGATCAGAGACGGCGCAACGGACGCTGGAGAACCTGGGCCTGCGCGACCCGGTGCTGCCGGTCATGGTGCTGCAGTTCACCGCTGCCCCCATTGTCCTGGAGAACCCTAGCGACCTTGAGATCGCCGAAGCCTTTGGGGTGACGCGGCCACCACCGGCAGACAAGATCTTTGATGTTGTGGTGGTGGGCGCCGGTCCGTCCGGTCTCGCCACCGCCGTCTACGCCTCCTCGGAGGGCCTCTCCACCATGGTGGTGGAGGAAGAGGCCGTGGGCGGCCAGGCCGGCACCAGTTCGTTGATCCGCAACTACCCCGGCTTCTCCCGCGGCGTCAGCGGAGCCCACCTGGCCTTCCGCTCATTCCACCAGGCCTGGACCCTGGGCACGGACTTCCTCTTCCTGCGGAAAGTGGAGAAGCTCAGTGTTGATGGAGCCCTGTACCGGGTGTCGATTTCCGACGGCACCGTGGTGCGGTGCCGCACAGTGGTGGTGGCCACCGGCGTGGACTACCGCCGCCTCGGCATACCCCAGCTTGAAAACCTGGTGGGGAGGGGAGTCTTCTACGGGGCAACGGTCTCCGAGGCGCCGTCGATGACCGGCAAACACGTCTGCGTTGTGGGCGGCGGCAACTCGGCCGGACAGGCCGTCCTGCACCTTGCGAAGTACGCGAAGAAGGTGACGCTGCTGGTGCGCGGGCCCACCTTGTCGGCCAGCATGTCCGAGTACCTCATTTCCCAGCTTGAGGCCACCCGGAACGTGGCAATCCGGTACGGTACGTCGATCGTGGGGGCCCGCGACCAGGACGGATTCCTTGCCAGCCTCAAAGTGGCCGCGACCGGTGCCGGCGGCGCAACGTCAACCGACGAGATTGAAGCGGGCGGCTTGTTCGTGCTGATCGGATCGATGCCACGTACCTCCTGGTTGCCCGACACCGTGGAGCGGGACCAGGCCGGCTTTCTCCGGACGGGCACCAGCCTGGATAACAGCAAGGCTGGGGCCACCACGCCGGACCGGCAGCCCTTGGCCCTGGAAACGAGCATGCCCGGCGTTTTCGCGATCGGTGACGTCAGGGCCGGTTCTATCAAAAGGGTGGCTACTGCAGTGGGGGATGGGGCCACCGTGGTCTCGATGCTCCATGCCTACCTGGCCGGGCACCCCCTGCCCGCCCCGCCCGCCGCCCCAAGTGTGGCAGCCGCACCCGAGGAGCACTCCGGTGACGTCCGCTACAACTGACGCCGCACCGGTGATTGCGCCGATGCGGTGGCTGCTCTACATCGCCGCATTCCTCGTGTTTCTTGCCGGCCTGGTGCTGTTCGTGTTTCCGCTCCGGACTGCGGAATGGTTCGCATGGACAGTCAATCCGCCCATGACCGCTGTATTCCTCGGTGCGGCATACTGGTCGGCCGCCGGCCTGGAGGTGGCGGGCGCCCGCGCAGCAAGCTGGGAGTCGGCGAGGCTGGCAGTCTGGCCCGTATTCGTCTTCACCACGCTGACCCTGGGAGTCACGCTGATCCATCTCGACCGCTTCCACCTCTCGCCCGGCGCTGGCCCTCTCGCCCAGGTCGCCACCTGGGCGTGGCTGGCCATCTACGCCATCGTGCCCGTGGCGATGCTGGTGATCAGCTGGGTGCAGATCAGGTCCCGGCGCCCGGCCCCGGCATCGGTGGCGGCGGCACGGCCGGTGCTGCCCCCTGCGCTGCGGCTGCTCCTGGTGGTCATCGCCGGAGTGCTGGTGCTCTATGGCGTGGCGCTCCTGGCAGTACCCGCTGCCGCTTCGACGTGGTGGCCGTGGACATTATCCGAGCTCACCGCGAGGGCCGTCGGAGCGTGGCTGGTGGGCCTGGGCTGGTCCGCCGCGCAGGGCCAGTTCAGCAGCGATGTCCGCACCGTCCGCCCCGTGGCCCTCACCTCCGTCGTTTTCGTCATCCTGCAGGCGCTCGCCCTGCTGCGGCATGGCGACGCCCTCACATGGACCGGCGCGCCGGCCGTCGGCTTCGTCACCGTCCTGGTCGCCATCGGAGTAGCCGGTGCATGGGCGCTTGCCTTATCCCTGTGGCCGGCAGCCCGGGCCGGAAGCGCATGAGGACCGGAGCCTAGAAACTGGTCACCAGTTCGCCGAGCACCTCCTCGAGCCGGTTCGGATCCGTCGCGTCGTAGTAGTGGGCGCCGCTTGCCTTCGCGATCTGGAGGAGGGTGGGGACATCGGCGTCGGGCCCGTAGGCAAGGGTGAAGACGAGCACCGGCGTCGAATGGTTCTGGTGGCTTAGCTGCTCGCTCACCCCGCCCAGGTCGCCCGGATGCCTGGTGTCATTCTTGCCGTCGCTCAGGAGCACGATGGTGTTGATGAAATCATCCTTGTATCCCTTGGCCTGCTCTCCAGCGAAGCGGCTCACAGCCTCGAAAAGTGGCGTGGCATCCACGGCCTTCAGCTCATTGAGCTTGGCGATGAGGTCCGCTTTGTTGGACTTTAACGGGGCCACGGGGGTCACGATGCCCGGCTGCAGCGGTCCGTCGCCCTCATGGGAGAAAGCGGCCAGTCCAATCTCATCCTCGCCCGTGAAGTGGTCCAGCGCTTTGACCACCGCATCCTTGGCCCGCTGCAGCTTGTTCGCCCCCGGATCCTGCACCATGGACTCCGAGACGTCCACCAGGAACAATGCCCTGGCCCGCTTGCGGACGTCGGGGAAGCTGCCTTGCATGGCCGCCAGGGTCTCCGCCTTTGGCAGCGGCAGCGGCTGGAGCGTCTGGGCGTAGCGACCGGTGCCTGCCACCTCCGGATCAAGCTCGCCCTGGATGGACCGGTAACCGGACGCCTTGACAACGTTCTGGCCCTGTTCCGTCACTGCAAAGGCGAGGAAGTCCTGGGCCGCGGACCGTTGCAGGCTGTCCACCCAGTCTCCACCGAGGACCACAGCCGGATTGTCCGCCACGTGCACTCCGTCGCTGGGGTAGATGGCGCGGAGCGGCTCCTTGGGGGCGGGTCCCGCGTGCTTCGTTGTCCCGTCCTCGCTGACCACGCCGCGGTTGTAGTCCCAGACGGATTTTTCATCGACAATCACCGCGGAGAGGAATTCCGCGACGTTCCCGGCGTCGTCCGCCTCCCTGGCGTGCCACAGGAAATGTTCCGGGGTAGCCATGTAATGGCTGGTGCCCAGTTCCACGGCACGCACCTTGTCCACCAGGGAGGATGCCTTGAGGTCCATGGCGTCAAGGCCACCCACGCTGCCGCCGGCCGCGCCGTAGGAAGCAGCAAGGGCCATCAGACCCGCAGTCGAGACCAGCGGACTGGCCTTGCCGAACTTGAACTTCCCCCAGTCGCCGTGGCCCAGGCGCTCCCAGATGTCCTGCTCCCCCGCCATCTTGAAGACGTCGGACCACGACGGCGGCTGGTCGTCCCAGCCGAGGGCGGAGGCCATCGTCTCCGGCATGGCCACGACGATGGCGCTGCGGGCAATGCTGGTTCCCTCGCCAGAGACAGTATTTCCGCCGCCTTGCCGGGCGATCCGCAGCCAGGCGGAGGAGTCCGGCAGCCAGAGGGCGGGCCTGTCGCCGGCCGGAACACCGGGGAACTGTGCAGCCACCTTGCCGGCAGCGGCCCCCGATTTTTCCTGGGTCACTTCCGGCGTCACGCACTTGCCGTCCACATTGCGCGGTTTTGCCGTGTACTCGGCCGCCAAGGCACGCGCCATGTCGGCGTTCTCAAGCGACGTCAGGATGTTCAGCGCGATGCAGGGTGAGGACCCGGCGACGGCGGGAGGACTGTCCTGCGCGAGCGGCCCGTTGGTTGAGGGCGGGCTGCCATTCCCCGCGGATGGGCCGTCCGCTGCATCCGGGAAGATCAGCGCCCGCAGCACGAACGCGCCGCCAACAATGAGAAGCGCCACGGTGGCCGCCGCGGCGATCCACACCCAGCGGGGATAGCTCGGGTCAGTTGCTGCGCGTCGACGGCCCATGCTCGTTTCCTTTGAAATCCACCGGGTTTCCCCGGCGTGAATGCAAATTATGAAACTTGCCCGCGGCACTTCCACCGCGGCGCGCCTAGCCCCCTGCACCTGGATACGCCCTTTGAGGATAACCCCCGCTGGCGCTAACTGAGTGTCCGGATCCACATTTTTGGTTCAATCTTGCGGGTTCCGCACTCATCCAGGGCCTTGGCACTCAGTGCCCGACGACGTCGAGCGCCACGAGCTCGGCGCCCTCACCTTCCGCGAAGATCGCCATCCCGGTGCTCGCCTCGGCGGGGAACACAAGGTCCGTGATGGTGGCAAGCCCGTCCTGGGCGAAGACTTCCACGGAGCACCGGTCGAGGTACACACGCAGGCGCAGGCGCCCGTCCCGCAGCGGCACGGCCACGGTTTCCATCGACGGAAAGGCTTCATGGAACCCGGTGTTCCCTGACTCCCGCCGGTCCAGGCGCAGCACGCCCTGGCGGGTGTCGTAGGTGAGGACAGTCCGCCCGGCGTCGCCTGCATGGAGGACCAGGCCCACTGCAGCGGCACTGCCCGGACGGAATTCGGCGTCGATGCGCGCTGCCGCCGCGGAGACGGGAAGCTCCACCACCCCCGGCGCCAAAGCCCGCGGACCCAGCCGGAAGTCCTGGACGTCCGGCCCGGTGGAGTAACCGATGGCTTCCTGTCGAAGCACCACCCTGCCGTCCACGCGGGTGAGCGTGACCTCCCGCGGCAGCGACATGGCACTGCGCCACGCTCCGGTGGGCGTGGAACCGGCGTAGTCCCAGTTGTTCATCCAGCCGATCATGATCCGGCGGCCGTCCGGCATGTTGCTGAACGAAACGGCCGCGTAGTAGTCCCGTCCCCAGTCCAGCCAGCCGTACTCGTGCATGCGCGAGCCGTCCTCCTGGAGCCCCTCGGTGACGGTCGATCCGGACCGGAACGCCACGCCGTCGAAGTCTCCCACGAAGTACTGTCCCGCCGAACCGCCGGCGATGCCTCCCGGGTTGATGTTCACGACGAGGACCCACCGGGTGTCCTGCGGGTTCCCGTCCACCGGCAGCTCGAACAGGTCCGGGCATTCCCACACCCCGCCGGTGGCGTTGGCCGGGCCGAACGTGCTCAGGTACTCCCAGGACTGCAGGTCCGCGGACCTATAGAGCACCACCTGGCGCTGCACCGCTTCGACGGCGACCATCACCCAGTAGCTTTCGCAGCCGCCGTCGTACCAAAAGACTTTGGGGTCGCGGAAGTCCGCCGAGGCGCGGTCCAGGACCGGATTGCCCTGGTGCTTCGTCCAGGTCCGGCCTTCGTCCAGGCTGTAGGCGAGGGACTGCGCCTGCCGGCCGGCAAGCGGGGAGGCCCCACCGTACGCGCTGGTGTAGATGGCAACCAGCGGAGGTGTGTCCGCCGCGCCGAAGCCGCTGGTGTTGCGCTCGTCGAACACGGCGGAGCCGGAAAAGATGGCTTCCTGGTCATCGCACGGGATGGCGACCGGCTGCTCGTCCCAGTGGAGCAGGTCCCGGGACGTGGCATGGCCCCAGGACATGTTGCCCCAGTCCGGGCCGAAGGGGTTGTGCTGGTAGAAGAGGTGGTAGGTGCCGTTGAGGTACACGAGCCCGTTGGGATCGTTGAGCCAGTTGCGCGCGGCGGAGTAGTGCCACTGGGGCCGGAACGGGTCGGTGAGGGACGCTGCCGGTGCGCCGGCCGCCGTCGATAGTGTTGCCACGGTTCAGCCCTTCACGCCGCTGGAGGCGATGCTGTTGACGAATGAACGCTGGAAGGCGATGAAGAGCACCACCACCGGAACGGTGATCAGGGAGGCGTACGCCATCACCTCGCCCCAGGAGACGTTCAGCTGGAAAAAGTACTGGATGCCGATCATCACGGGCCGCAGCTCCTCGGACTGGACCACCATCAGCGGCCAGAGGTAGGAGTTCCACGCCGGCAGGAAGGTCAGGATCGCCACCGTGGCCGTTGCGGGTCCGGACAGCGGCATGACCACCTGGCGGTAGATCTTGAACCAGCCGGCCCCGTCGATCCTTGCGGCTTCGTCCAGTTCCTTGGGGATGGACTCGAAGTACTGGTGGAACAGGTAGATGGAGAAGGCGTTGGCGATGAACGGGATGATCTGGACCTGGTAGGTGTCCAGCCAGCCCTTGGAGAACTCGAGGCTGAAGCCGTTCAGCTCGAAGTAGGGGAGCTGGTTGACCCACCACACCAGCGGCAGCGCCAGGGTCTGGAACGGGACAATCAGGGTGGCCAGGATCGCGGTGAACACGATCTTCTTGCCGCGGACCTGCATGCGGGACAGGGCGAAGGCGCAGAGGCTGTTGACGAAGATGCCCAGGACCACGGTGACGGCGGAGACGCCCACCGAGTTGAGCAGGAAGCGCGCCGCGGGGACACGGTCGAAGACCGCCGCGTAGTTGTCGAAGGAGATGTTGCCCACCGGAAGGAACGCTGCCAGCGAGGACATGTCACCGAAGATCTGCTGGTCCGGCTTGAGCGAGGACACCAGCATGAAGACGATGGGAAACGCGGCCACGACGGCGAAGAGGATCCGCACCAGCATGGTGCCGGCGCTCTTGAGGAGCAGTTGGTTTTTCATGTCAGTCTTTCTCCCGGGTGAGGTGGCGCTGCACCGCGGAGACGATCAGCACGAGGACGAAGAACACCAGCGAGATGGCGGAGGCGTAGGAGGTCTCCTGCTGCCGGTAACCGGACTGGACGGCCTCATAAATGATGGTGGTGGTTGAATCCATGGGCCCGCCCTGGGTCATCACGCTGATCTGGTCGAAGAGGCCGAGGGCCTGGATGGTGATGGTGACCAGGACCAGGCTGCGGGTGTGGAACAGGCCCGGCCAGGTGACGTAGCGGAACTGCTGCCACCGGCTGGTGCCGTCCAGCTGTGATGCCTCGTAAAGCTCCCCGGAAATGCCCTGCAGCCCGGCCAGCCAGATGATCATGTGGAAGCCGGCGGCCTGCCAGATGGACAGGATGATGATGGCGGGCATCGCGGTGTTCGGATCCCCGAGCCAGTCCGGCCCGTTGATCAGGCCGAGGCTGACGGCGGAGAGGATCTCGTTGATCAGGCCGTCCTTGCGGTACATGAACAGCCACAGCAGCGAGACCACCACCATGGAGGTGACCACGGGCAGGAAGTACACGGTGCGGAAGAAGTTCACGCCGCGGAACTTCTTGTTGATCAGCAGCGCCATCACCAGGGCCAGGCCGGACTGCACCGGAACGATGACCACGGTGAAGTACGCGACGTTGAGCAGGGCCCGGTAGAACGTGGGGTCCGAAAAGAGCCTGGCGAAGTTGTCCAGGCCCACGAATTCGACCGGACGCGGCGAGATGAGCCGGGCGTTCGTGAAGGCCAGCCCGAATCCGAGGATGGCCGGGATGAAGATGAAGGCCAGGAGCAGCAGCGCCGCCGGGGCGATCATGCCCCAGCCGCTGAGCTGCTCGCGGCGGAAGCCTGGCCGGCGGTGGGCCTTGCGGGCCTTTCCGTCAGTGTTCGACGGCGGCAGTGCGGCTTCAGGGGCGGCAGGACGCGGGCGGGTGGGAAGGTCAGTTGCCATGGGGGTCTCCGTAGGTCCGGCTGCCGGCGGGCTGGGGCGCAGATATGGCGCCACAGCCCGCCGGACATGCTCCGGCTAGTTCTTGTAGCCGCCGTTGGACTTGATGTTGGCGTCGATCGCCTTCACGGCGTTGTCCAGCGTGGACTTGGCGTCGGCCCCGTTCAGGATGTCCTGGACGGCCTTGCCGTATTCGGTGGCAATGAAGGGGTAGGCGGGCGTCTCCGGACGCATCACGGCGTACTCGCGGGAGAAGTCCATGAAGATCCGGTTTGCGCCGCCCTCGGCGAAGCTGGGGATCTGAGCGGCCGCCTCTTCACTGGCCGGGATGGCGCCGGTGGCCTTCGCCACCGCGGCGATGTTCTCCGGCTTCAGCGAGTAGGAGAGGTAGTCCATGGCGGCCTCGGCGTTGCTGCAGCCGCTGGTCACGCCCCACTGCCAGGAGGCGCCGCCGATCTTGGGGCCCTCGCCCAGGTCCACCGGCGGCATGACCACCAGGTCGTCGCCGAGTGCGGCCTTGGCTTTGTCAGCGGCCCACGAACCCGTGTACACGATGGCACTCTTGTTGTTCAGGAAGTCCTGGGTGGAATCCTTGCCGCTCTTCTTGGCCATGAAGCCCTGGTCGGCCAGCCCACGGAACCACTCGGCCCACTGCACGGCCTTGTCGCCGTTGAGCTCGCCCTCGGCGCTCTGGAAGCCGTCCCTGTTGACGAGGTCGCCACCGAAGGACTGCAGGAAGGGGGAGTAGGCGTAGGGGAGCCATTCACCGGTGCCGGCGGTGCCCAGGTCCAGCGGGTGTTCCCACTTGCCCAGCGCCTTGAGCTTGGTCAGGGCTTCCTGGAACTCCTCCTTGGTCCAGGGTTGCTCCATGGTGGCCACGCGGACGCCGGCAGCCTCCAGATCCGAGGCCCGGGCCATCATGGCCAGGGCGACGTCGTAGTAGCCCACGGCGTAGGGCTTTCCGTCCCACTCGGCCACGGTGCTGGGAAGCTGGCTCGAAAGGTCCGCGTCCAGTTCCAGGGGTGCCAGGTAGCCGGCCCAGGCCCAGTTGGGCACGTTGGGGCCGTCGATGTCCACGATGCAGGGCAGGTTGCCCGCTGCTGCCGCGGAAACCACGGAATCGTTGTAGGAGTCCTGCGGGAATGCCTGGACCTTGATCTTTACCTTGTCCTGGCTGCTGTTGTAGGAGTCGACGATCTTCTGGACAGCGGCCAGTTCGTCCGGATTGCCGGCGTTGTGGGTCCACAGGGCAATCTCGCCGGAGCCCTCGGATGAGGAGGAGGCGCTGCCCTTTCCGCAGCCGGCGAGGGTGGCGGTGAGGGCTGCGGCAGCTATGCTGGTCGCCAGGATCTTGGTGAACTTCGTGTTCATGGGTCAGTCTTTCTGCTTGGACAGCGGGGATTGATGAGGGTCCTGCAGGGAACGCGGCCGCTGCAACGGCTGCGTTCCCGTTTTGTTGGGGATTGTTTTGGTGCGGCCGCCGCTTTGGCGGCCCGGGGAGGGTCAGCCCCGGGGAGGGGCGACAGAATCCCGCACCACGAGCGGGCAGCTGCTGGACTCGTGGGCGCGGGGAGTTTCGGGATTCTCAAGTTCGGCAAGCAGCTGGAGGACAGCCCACCGGCCCATCTCGTAGTGGGGGAGCGCCACGGTGGACAGCCCCGGCCACAGGCCGTCGGCGATGAGTTCAAGGTTGTCGACGCCGACCACCGACAGGTCGGCAGGGATTGTCAGGCCCAGGTGGCCGGCGGCCTGGTAGGCGCCCATCGCCATCTGGTCGTTGAAGCAGAACAGCGCTGTGGGCCGGTCCGCTCGGGACAGCAGGCGGAACGCAGCCTCCCGGCCTCCTGCTGTACTGGGATGGGCGGACACCAGTTGGCCGGGCCCCAGCCCGAGTCCATGGCGTTCCAGCCCGGCCCGGAAGCCGGCCAGCCGTCCGTGGGCGGCGGGAATATCGTCCTCGTTGTTGATCATGCCGATCCTGCGGTGGCCTGCCTCCACCAGGAGTCCGGCGGCCGATTCACCGGCACCGAACTCGTCCGGCACCACCGAGGAAAGCTCCGGATTGTCCGTGGTGGCATCCAGGACGATGGTGGGCATGCCCTGGAGCTCTTCGGGGACGGACACCAGCTGGTTGTACATGCGGGCGTAGATGATCCCGTCCACCTGGTGCTGTTTCAGGGCCCGGATCTCGTGCTTTTCAAGTTCATTGTCGAGTCCGGAGTTCACCACCATCAGCAGGTGCCCGTGCTCCGAGGCGGCATCCTGCGCGCCCTGGATCATGGCGCCCGCGAAAGGGGTGGTGGTGATCTCGTCGCTGACCAGGCCGAGGATCTGGGAGCGCTGGTTCCGCAGCCCGCTGGCCAGCCGGTTGGGGGCGTAGCCGAGGTCGCCGGCTACGGCCTTGATGTGCTCCACTGTGCGGGCGTTGACCCGGGAGCTGTGCGTTTCGCTCAGGGCATGGGACACCGTGGTCACAGAGACGCCGGCTGCCTTCGCCACGTCCCGGATGTTCACCTTCGTCGCCATCGACTGTTCCTTTGCAAAACGTTTTGTATGTTGCCTGCATCACTATATGCAAAACGTTTTGCATCCGTCAAGGGGCAAGTTTCAGACGATCCGCGGGTACGCTCCCGCTATGGAGGTACACACGGTCTCGGTAGTTATTCCTACCCGCAACGATGGTGCACAGCTGAGGACCTGCCTTGCCCTGCTCACCAGGCAGACCAGGCCGGCTGACGAGATCATCGTGGTGGACAATGCGAGCAGCGACGACACTGCTGCGATCTGCGCGGCAGCGGGGGTGAAGCGGATAACCGTGGACCTTCCGGGCATTCCGGCTACGGCTGCCGCCGGTTTTGATGCGGCCACAGGATCAATCATTGCCCGGCTGGACACCGACTCCCGTCCGCCGCGGGACTGGCTGGAACACGCGGAGCGGATCCTCCGGGCGGCCGCACCGCTCACCGCCGTCACGGGACCCGGCGATTTCTACGGCGGGAATGCACTGGTCCGCTGGGCCGGCCGGCACGTATTCCTCGGCGCATACTTCACGGTTGTCGGCTTCCTCCTGGGACATCCGCCGGTATACGGGTCAAATTTCGCCCTGCGCCGGGAGCTTTGGGAAGGAATCAGCTCCTCGGTTGTCCGGGACAATGCCCTGGTCCACGACGACCTGGACATCTCCTACCGGCTGCGGCCGGACATGGGCGTCCTGTACGACCCCACCCTGAAAGTTGGCGTGTCGGCACGCCCTTTTGCCAGCTGGGCATCATTCCGGCGCCGCATCGTCATGTCGGTGGTGACCTTCCGCGTTGAATTCCGGCATGAGCCGCCACTGCGCCGCCGCCTCGACAGGTTCCGGTGGCGCCGCGGGCACCGTAGTCCTGCTACGCCGGCTCGTCCGCCTTGGCATAGAGGGCGATAAGGTCGCGGCTGAACTGGTGCGGGGACGTTTCGCACGGGCTGTGCCCTCCGCGGTAGACGCCGATCCGGGCTCTGATTGCCTGGGCAAACAGGCGGTGCAGCCGGAGCGGCCAGAGGTCATGTTCGCCGACGGCGACGAACTTGGGCAGGGACGCCTCCGCCAGCGTCGCGCGGAGGTCCGGCGCATCCTGCATCAGTGTGTAGATATCCCGGACCGACTGCCTGCGGGTGAAGCGGAACCGGTAGTTGACGAAGCTTCGCCGCCCCTTGGGTACATGGACGAACCTGCCGCTGCGGATGCCCCAGATCAGCAGCGCGGCGCCGATCCTGCCATTTACCCAGCTGCTGAAACGGCCGATGCGGCTGACGCCCCGGAAGCTCTGGCCGGGTTCCGGCGGGCAACTCTGCAGCGTGAGGGACCTGAACAGCTCCGGCCGCTGCGCGTACGCCAACTGGGCAATGATGGCAGCGAAGGAATACGCCACAACGTGGGCCGGGCTGGTTGCTGCGGTTTCCAGGACGGCCAAAAGGTCATCAACGAACAGCTGGTAGTCGTAGTGCTTCCTGGGCGGCATGAGATTTTCCGGGCCGGCGGCCGCTGACTCATACTGCCCGGCCAGGTCGTAGCTCAACACGAAGTAGCCGGCGTCGGCGAGGTCGGGCATCATGAGCAGGAAATCTTCTTTGGAACCCGTCGCGCCCGGAACCATCACAATGGCCGGATTGTCCGGATTCCCCATGGTCAATGCCGCCAGGCTGCCGCTGGGGACTTTGATGGTGCGGCTCACGGAGCCTTTGGGGGGTATCGACCAATCAACGTCACCCAGTTCCGCATCCCTGAGGGCTGCAGCATCCACCCGGGCTGAGCCGAGCTCCCCGGGGTCAACCCCGTCCTGTCCCTTGCCCGGATCCGCCATGTTCCCACGATAGCCCCGGCTGCTCCGCTTGGTCAGTGCCCGGCTGCGGCGACCAGGCAACCCGCCGGACAAATGCATGGAGGCGCCGGTAGACCTCCTGGGATTCCGGATAACGGTAATCCTGCTGCCAGGTGTGCTCTGTATTTGCGCTGGACCAGGCGTAGATGAGCGTTTCCACCGGCACGGCGTGGTGCTGAAGCCGTTCGATGAAATTGAGGTTTGCGCGGTAGAAGAAGTCACGCTCCGAAGTTGTGACAAACACGGGCGGGTGGCCCGGGCCTAGCCACTCGATCGGCGACACAACGGCGGCTGCGTCCTGGAGGTGTTCAACGGTCCGGCGGGATCCGGGGAATCGTCGGGACCGGCCGGCGGGAGGACCCGCCGCGGGCAGGAGCATCCGGACAAAGTTGAGGCTGAGGACAAAACTGCGCTCGAAAAACACGGAGAAGTCCACCGCGCTGCAGTGCTGCACCAGCCCCTTGAGCTGCGTGCCGGAAAAAGCCGGCTCCAGGGCGTAATGGGCAGCCAGCTCGGGCCGAAGGCTTACTGCCGTGAGCAGGGCTGAGATGTGCCCGCCGGCGGAGTCGCCGCCCAAGATGAGGCGCTCCGGGTCCCCGCCGTAGTCCCGGATATGCGCGGCCACCCATGCCAGCGCCGCATTCGCGTCCTCAAGCACGTGCCCCATATGGAAGCGGGGTGCCTGGCGGTAGTTGACGTTGACCACCACCATCCCGCCCAGCACCTGGCTGGCGCAGTATTTGGTCACCGCTGCCTTGTCCCCGGACGTCCATCCTCCACCATGGAAATAGACGTAGACGGGAAGCAGTTCCCCATTGGCGGGCGGCCGCTGAAGGGCCGGGGGAGTCCCCTCAAGGGGGGTCAGGACATCGAGTCGGTGGCTGGGCAGGCCGTCGCCGGCGTAGTCGATGTCGTGGGCGTACGCGACTTCGGTGATGGGATCGGTGTTGAACCATGCCCGCTCGCGTTCACTCACGGCCCGCATCAGAAGCCGCCATGTCCACACAGGCACGCGGCGCAAGACTCCCCGCGCGCTTCTGGCGAAGGAAAATGCGCTGCCGGACTGGGCGGCCACCGCGGTCATCCTCCCATTTTACCGACAAGCGCGGAGTGCGTGTGTTGTCAGTCCTGGCGCCCTTCGAGGAGGCGCCGGGCGTTCTCCTGGGCCTCCAGGGCCTGCTCGGTCACCACTTCGCCCCGCAGATGCCCGGCTGCGGAGAGGATGGTCCGAAGTTCCTGGACGGTGCGCGGTGTGCTGACGCCCCGGTGCGCCATGGCGTGGCAGTTGGCGCACAGCGGAACAAGGTCCGTTATGGGATCCAGTTCGTAGCCGGCCTCGAGCTGGGCTGCCGGCACCGTATGGTGCACGTGGATGAAGCCGTTTCCGATCTCGCCGTAGGACGCTTCAAAGGAGAAGCCGCACGCTGCGCAGGCCGTTCCATGGAACGCCAGGCAGACGCGGCGGGCATCGGCGTCGCGCTCGTATCGGTTCGCGCCAACAGAGGCGGCTGCCTCAGGCGGATAGGCGCCCGGAACGACGTCGAAAGGGTCCACTGCCGCCGGCCCCTGCTCCCGCCAAAGCCGCCGAAGTCCGGACTCCGCCGGCGGTGGGACGGACAGGAGCGTGGAATCTGCGGCGTCCCCCCAGGGGATGTCCGGGACTTCCGCGGCCAAGGTGTCCGAAGGAATCTGCTCACCCAGGGGCAGCAGGACGTCGAAGGCCACGGCCACCGCCCCGCCAGGGGCGGCGCCTTCGGTGCCACCTCCTGACTCCGCGGTTCCGCAGACCACAATGCCGTGCCCGATCAGGCCGCTGCCCGCGCCGCTGCTTCCGTGGAAAAGCAGCCACACCTCGGTACCTGGCCGGATTATTCTGCCCGGGCCGACATCCCAGCGGTCAAGGATGCGTCCTGACGTGAGGACCTGTTCGACGGCGGCACGGTAGTTCCAGCGGTTCCAGTGGCTGGCGTTCCACACCAGGACTACCGCAGCCGGGCCCATGCCGCGCTCACGTCCCGCCATGCGCGCTCACTCCGCCCGTCCGCGGCGGGAAATGAGGACCGGGCCCCGTGCGTGGTGCAGCACCGCGTGTGCCGTTGAGCCGATCGTCTCCCGCAGGAAACCGCGCCCCTGCGTTCCCACCACCAGCATCCTCGCCTGCGCAGAGGCCATCAGGATGGCATGCGGTATTGACGTGTCAGCCAGGACCGCGCCGTCCACCGGGACGCCGGGTGCCAGCGCCCGGGCGCGGGCCAGGGCGCTTTGAAGGACTTTGTCGGCCGCCGCCTCCGCTGCAACAGCCTCGGACGGATCCGGCTGCCGGTACCCCGCCGGCATGTGCCGGACGTGGACCACCATGAGCCCCGCCCGTGACACCGACGCCATGGCACAGGCATCCTCAAGGGCCGCGGGGGACCCTGAGCCGTCGACTGCCACCACCACCGGCCCCGCAGGGTGGATATCGGACCTGATGACGGCAACGGGGCAGCCGGCTGTGGCGGCGAGTTCCAGGCTCACCGATCCCACCAGCAGGCCAAGGAAACCGCCCAGGCCCCGGCTGCCGACGGCAACCATTGCCTGGCCTTCAGAGATTTGGGCCAAGTACGATGCCGGCAGCCCGTGCAGCAGCGTTCCCTTAACGTCCAGTCCGGGTACGGCCGCCCCCGCTTCGGCTACACCTTCCTCAAGGATTGCCTCTGACGAGCGCTCCAGCCCGCTGTCAGCAACACCGGGGACCGGGCCAAGGTTCCTGGTCAGCAGGGGCCAGATGGAGCAGTGCACCACGTGCAGGGGACAGCCGCGCAGGTCCGCCTGGTGCGCTGCCCAGTGGACCGCTGCGACAGCTTCAGGCGAGCCGTCGTAACCGGCAACGATGGACCCGTTCTCCTGCATCGCTCCCTCATTCCTGGTCCGGGGGACCTTCGGCACTGGAAGGGCCTCCAGGGAAGTTCCATCCTGATGTGGTGGGGCACTGCCTACCCGCCTATCTAAGCAAGCACCACAAGCCGGGGGAAGCAACAACGCTGACGATCCGAGGAGCATCTCATGTCCGTGTGGCAGGAAAACATCACCCCTGGCAGGTTCGAGGGCCAGACCGTCATCGTGACCGGGGCTGCCTCCGGCATCGGACTGGCGACTGCGCTGCGGGTTGCACGGGAAGGCGGCCGGGTCATCGCCAGTGACCTCAGCAGCGAAGGCCTGGACAAGCTCACAGCCGGTCATGGCGACCTTGCCCTTGTGCCGGTACCGGGAGACATCAGCTTGGAGGACGTGGTCCAGCGTGTGGTGGCGGCCGCCGGCGGACGGGTGGACGCACTCGCCAACGTGGCAGGCATCATGGACAGCTTCCAGCCGGTGCATGAGCTCGACGACGAAACATGGCACCGGGTCCTGGACGTCAACCTGACCTCCATGATGCGCCTGATGCGGGCAGTGGTGCCGTTGATGCTTGATGCGGGCTCCGGGTCCATCGTCAACGTCTCGTCCGAAGCCGGTTTACGGGGATCCGCGGCAGGTGCCGCGTACACCGTGAGCAAGCATGCCGTCATCGGGCTCACCCGGAGTTCCGCCGTCATGTACGGGCGCCGTGGAATCCGGGTAAACGCGGTGGCGCCCGGCGGCACCAGGACGGACATCCACGCCGAATTCAAGTCCCAGCTTGCCGCCGAAGTCCTGGGACCCTTCATGCAGGTGAACGTCCCGCCTATCGCTGAGGCCGGGGAACTGGCTGCCGGGATCACATTCCTGCTCAGCCGGGACGGTTCAAACATCAACGGCGTAGTGCTCGCCTCGGACAACGGGTGGAACGCCATTTAGGCCGCCTCCCGTGGAAACCGCTCTTTACGGGAGCCGGAAGGCAGGAGGTCCGGTGCGAAGGATCATAGGCATGGCTTTCGCCCTGGTCGCACTGCTGCTGGGCTTCACTGCCGCTGCTGCGGCTGTTCCGCCGGTGTCCGTCCAGGTTGAGGACAGGGCAGGGGTCCTGGACCGGAGCACGCTGCTTCCGGCCTTGGAGGGTATTGAGTTCCATGAGCCCACCCGCGTGGTGGTTTACACCTACAACGGCAGGGCAGAGGACAACCTGAACGAGGAAGTCCTGAGGTTCGCCCGGACCGAACACCCGGAGTGGATCAGCTCTGACGGGCAGAAGTGGGCCGACGGACTGTTTATCTTCGCCCTGGATCCGGTGGGCCGCCATGTTGGCACCTACATGGGTGAAGACCGCAAAGTGTCCCTCGAGCAGCGCAGCGACATCCAGGACGCGGCCAGGGATCTCCTGCGTGACGCCCAGTGGACGGACGGCACCATCGCCGGGGTCCGGCGCGCGGCAGAACTCATCAACCAGCCGTGGTACCAGTCCACGGCCCTCCTGGTTACCGCGTGGGTGACGGCGGGAACGGCGGCGCTGGGGGCGGGTGCCTGGCTCATTGTGCGGGCAGTCACCAGGTCCGCCAGCCGGAAGGAAATAGAACGCGGGGACCAAAGCTACGCCAACGTCAGCATGGACCTTGAGGTGACGGAACTGAACGCGGCCACCATCCCGGCGTCGTCCCGGTACGGAAGCCAGGTGCTGGAGAAGCACCGCACCTTCCTCAACCGCTACAACCTGGCCAGCGGGCTTGCCAACAGGGTGCATGCCTTGTCCAACGGGTCGCTGGGCATACGCAGGAATCTCAAGCTCGCCCGTGAATACGCGGACGCTGCCTCCGAACTGGACGCCCTGGACGACGTCATTGCGGACAGCAATGCCCTCCTGAACCGCGGCAGCACGTGGCAGACGGCCTGGGACCGGCAGCTGGCGCCCTTCCGCAGCGACCTCGCGGGGCTGGAACAACTCCTCACCAGGCGGCACGCGCAGGGGGACTCGGCAACGGCAGCCGCGCTCCGGTCCTTCCGCGACCAGAGCCTGCGGGACATTGAACGGTGGACCGCGGACCTGGCAGAGGAAAGGATCAGCCCGGAAAAAGCGCTGGACCGCCTCTATGAGGCCCGGACCAGGCTCGCCGGCCTGCTGGAGAACCACGCAGCGACCGTCATCGACGGCTATGCGAAAAACGGACGCGAAGCCGAGCTGATGCGCAAGGAGATGGCGGCGGCACAGGAGGGCCTCGACCACAAACGGCGGAGCTATGAGCCGAGCATCCTGGGCACTGTCTACCCGTCCTACCAGTTCTTCTCCGTTGCCACCTTCAACTCTGGGTTCAACACGGGAGTCAGCAGCGTCAGCTCGGCCCGCGGCGGGGACGGCAGCACCACCGGGTACGGGAGCAGCGGCGGGAGCTTCTCCGGGTCCGGCAGCTCGTCCAGCTTCTGAGGGCCGCCGCATGGACTGTGGCTACAGGGCCCGGCCCAGGCTCCGCTGCAGAAGGTAGGACCCGAGGGCCAGCAGCCCCAGCGCCATGGCCGCAAGAACGCCCAGCTGCGGAAGGATGTCCGCCAGGGAGCCGTTATGCCGCTGGATGTCCGCGAAAGCGTCATACGCCCAGCGGTGCGGCGTTAGCCAGGACACTGCCTGCAGAGTCTCCGAAAAGAACTCCGGCGGCACCATGGAACCGCCAAGGCCTGCCAGCACCAAACCTGCCCCTACCCCTACGCCTGCCGCGGCGGCGTCGTTATCCATCACGGAACCGATCACCATCGCCGCTGCTGCCGATACCGCGCAGAAGACAACCAGGACCAGTCCGGCGGGCAGCGGGTTGCCCCAGTCGACGCCGAACAGCAACGCCGTGCCGGCCATAATGTAGCCGCCCTGGACCGCAGCGATTCCGAAGCGTCCCAGGGCCTGGCCGGCGAGCGCCTGCCAGCTTGCGACGGGCGCTGCCATGACGCGCGCAACGACTCCCAGGCGCCTGGATTTGATGAGGGTGGCGGCACCCGTGAGGGAACTCAGGAAGACAAACAGCAGGAGCTGCTGTGCGGCTCCAAGGTCGAACCGGCCCAGGCCCTGGAACTCCCGCGAGACGTCGCCGGTGTCAACCAGTTCAACCCGCGGCTGTTCCACCGTTTCCCGCGCCTGGGCGAGCGCCGCTGCAGCTTCTGCGGTTCCAACCCCCGCGGACTCCAGGAGGGATTGCTGCCGCCGCTCCGTGCTGACGGCCTGGATGGAAGCCCGGACCTCCTGGAGGACGGCCTGGGCGGCCGACTGCGAGGCGGTCACCACTTCGAGGTCCGCCGGGCGGCCGGCCGCGAAGTCGGCGGCATCGCCGTCGCTGATGAAGATCCCGACGTCGGTCCTGCCGCGGCTCAGCTGGTCCCGCACCGTCGCGGCTCCTGCAGCGGACACCTGGACGCCGTCCTCCGCCAGTTGCTCCGACAGGGCCTTCGCCAGTTCCGTGTCCGCCCCGCCGGACAGCGCCACCCGCGACTGGCCGCTGTTGGCGCCAAACTGCGAGCCGAGCAGCAGGATCAGGAGGAGGGGAAAGATGAAGACAAAGAAAATATTGGACCTGTCCCGCAGGAAGAGTCGCACCTCCACGGCAGCAATCCCAAGGATGCTCCTCATGCCCGCACCCCCCGGTCCGGTACCAGCCGGGAGGCCAGGGTTGCCGCGGCGGCGAACCCCAGCATGATGGTGACGGGGACGGCAACTTCCGCCACCCCGCCGCCGCCGGCCGTGATGCCCAGCCCGCGGATGAAGGCGGCAATGGGGTTCAGGTCCATCAGGGTGGCAAGGAAGCCGGAGGCCTCGATGGGGAAGAAGGCCCCGCCGGCTATCCCCAGCAGCATGGCGAGGATGGACTGGACGATGTTCGCCTGCTCCGCGGTCCGCACCAGGCGGGCAACAATGAAGGTGAGGCTCGTCGCGGCTGCCCCCACCGCCAGGACGAGGAGTGCCACCGCCGCCGGCGAGCCGAAGGAGACGCCGAAGAGCGCGCTGCCCGCAGTCAGCAGGATGGTGGTGGCCACGACACCGAGAATGAAGCCCACCAGGGCCTTGGCGGTGATGATGGTCCCCGGGGCAACAGGGGTGGACTGCAGCCTGGCCAGCGTGCCTTCCTCCCGCTCGGCAAGCAGTCCCAGGACACCGAAGCCAACGGTGAACAGCAGGAACAGCCCGGTCTGCCCCGCCACCAGCGTTCCCTTGAGGGAGAGCTGTTCGGCGGATGCCTTGCCTTCGGACAGCGTCAGGGCCGGAATGCCGGCGGCGGCCTGCTGCGCGAGTCCGCCGAGGGCTTCGTGGGGGAGCCCGGCGATGCCCCCTGCTTCAGCGGTCACGGTTCCCGCCGTGAACTGTTCCAGGAGTCCGTCCACGACAGAGATCAGGACGTTGGTTTCGAGCCCGGCCGAGTCCCCTTCAATGACCTGGACGGTGACGGCCTGCCCGGACGTCACTGCGGCAGTGAAATTGGCCGGGAGGATGACGCCGAGGTCCGCTCCCGTGTCCTTGGTCTCGCGGCTGACATCGGCGGCGGCGACCCTGCGGACGGTGACGTCCATGACGGGCAGTGAGCCGACGGCGTCCAGCAGCGCGCCTCCAAGCTGGCCGCTGTCCTCGGAGCTTGCGACGACGACGGCCGGCTTCAGTTCCACGCTTTCGGTGTCGAAGCCGCCGAAGGACAGGTTCAGTACAGCCATCAGGGCCAGGGGTACCAGGAGGGAGAATATGAAAACGGATTTGTCCCGGACCCGCTGCCGGAGGTCGTTGCCGACCATTGTCCACAATCCGCGCACGTCAGTCCCGGAGGGCTCTGCCCGTGAGGTGGAGGAACACGGATTCCAGGTCGGGGCGGACGATCTCCACAGAGGTCAGCGTCATTCCCGCCCGGCCCGCTGCCGCCACGATGGGGGCCAGGAGGCCGGGGCCATTGTGGACGGTCAGGATCAGACCGGATGCTCCGCCGTCGACCTGCTGCACCCCCGGCAGCAGGCGAAGGGCGGCTGCAGCGGCACTGGTGTTGCCGCTGCCATGCAGGTCGATGCGGTCGGCGCCGCCCGTCAGTTCCACCAGCTGGCCCCTGGTGCCTTCGGCCTGGATCCTGCCTTCGTCAATGATCGCGATCCTGTCGCAGAGGCGCTCCGCCTCTTCCATGTAGTGCGTGGTGTAGAGGACGGCCATCCCCTCCGTGGCAAGCCCCTCCACCGATTCCAGGATGGAATTCCGTGACTGCGGGTCCACCCCCACGGTGGGCTCATCCAGGATCAACAGGGTGGGCCGGTGCAGCAGGCCGATCCCGATATTCAGCCGGCGCTTCATTCCGCCGGAGAACTTCTTGGTCTGCTCGCCGGCCCGGTCGGCAAGCCCGATGAGGTTCAGGACCTCCGCGATCCGATCCTTCAGCCCCTGCCCGCGCAGGCCCTGAAGCCGTCCAAAGAACAGCAGGTTTTCCGTAGCCGTCAGGTCCGGATAGATCGCAAGTTCCTGGGGCACCAGGCCGATGTTTCCCTTGGCGCGGGTGTTCGCGGGGGTCATGGCCGACCCGGCTAGTTCGATGGCTCCGGACTCTGCAGGGATGAGCCCGGCCACCATGGAAATGATGGTGGTCTTGCCGGCACCGTTGGGGCCGAGGAGTCCATAGGTTTCGCCGGCCTGGATGTGGAAGGAGACGTCATCCACAACGGTGCGGCCGCCATAACGCTTGACCAGGCCCTTGACACCCAGGACCTGGGCCTTTTGTGTTTGAACGTCAGCCGTCATGGCGTCACTGCCTCTCCCGGACTCCTAGGCGGCACCGAGGGAACCTGCCTTGCCGGTACGGAGTGGACGGACCTGGGGGCCGCGCCGCGGCGGCCTGGCCCGGGCAAGGCCGGCAGGAGCGAGGTCGGTGATCAAACCGGTGCCGGCGCATTCACGGACATCCTCGATGGCAGCAGCGGCGTGGTACTTGTCCGGGTACTGTCCGGACACTGCCAGGACGCTGCCGTCCGGCGCCACCAGCCTGAACCTGATGCGCGAATCCTCATCGGCAAACAGTTCGAACGTTCCCGCCATAAGCTTTCTCCCTCAATAGTCCTGTCTCCAGCCGCTGCGGAGCACGTGGGCAACCGGCATCCCGGTGCAGCCCGGACACAGCACCCCAGCCTTGGTGCATCCTTGGGCCTCCCTTTACCGTGCCAGAGGGCAGGACCAGGCATTAGGGACCAAAGTCCCGTATTGACCATTCACTGGGGTAACCGGGAGCGCCTGCTGCCGGACGCCACATACTCTGGGTTCATGAGCGAGCGTAAGAGCACTTGGCATGTGCGGCACAAGGAGAGCTTGAGCCGGGGTGAGCGGGCGGCGGACATCCTTCGCAACGGGATGGGCAGCTGGACGTTTGTGGGAATCTTCGTCGCGTTCATGGTCGCGTGGGCCGTCATCAACTCCTATGCCCTTGCGGCGGACGCCTGGGACCCTTATCCCTACATCCTCCTCAACCTCTTCCTCTCCATGCTGGCCGGGCTCCAGGGCGCCATCCTGCTGATCGCGGCCAAACGGCAGGATGCGATCGCCGCGGCAATGGCCCGCCACGATTACGAAACGGACGTGCAGTCCGAGTCTGAAATCGAACGGCTGACGGCCATCAACAATGAGCAACTGGAGTTGCTGAACGAGCTGCGGTCCATGCTGCTGCGCGCCGAAGCCCTCGCGGGCAGGGACGACGGCGGCCCCGGCCGCGCCACGGGCGCCGGCACATAGAACACGGCTGCTGCCGCTGGACGTGGCTGGCGGCTACGCTGTCGGCCAGACCACCTTCGTCTGCCATTTGGCAGGATCCGGTTCCTGCTCCGGATCACTCAGGTAGTACTCCCACATGCTGTCGGACGGCGTGAGGCCCTCGGCCTGCATCTGTTGCTGGATGGCGCCGTAGGTTTCGCCGAGGGTGTCGTAAGGTCCGGTGTGGATGGCTTCGAAGGCGTCGCCCCCGGGCAGCACCGACGTCTGCACTCCATCTGTTCCGGTGAAGTGGCCGGCGATGGGGAAACCCGCTTCGACATCGACAGTGTCGCTGGGCATGCCGTGGTACCTGGCGAACGGAGGGCCGGCGGGGAAGACACCCTGTTTCTGCGTCGCTGCCATGATGGCGCCGAAGGCACGGCCGAAAAACTCGGTCAGCGAGGTCATGGGGACCCGTTCACGGATGACGGCGACCGGCTGTTCCGCGGCGTGGATTTTCCTGGGCTGTGGATCGTTCATGGCACCAGCGTCCGCTTCCGGAGGCTGGCGGGACAGGGCATAAAGCCCCTAAACCGCAACCGGCCTTATGCGGCCGACGCGTAGGCCTCGCGCATCCACTCCTGCACCTCGCCGTCGAGGACGCTGGTGTCCGGAAGCTCCAGGTGGTGCATCCAGACAGCGGGGGAGGGATGGGCCACCTCCTTGAAGCGTGGCGATCCGTCCTCCCGCGGCAGGGGAAGCGAAAGGACCAGCGGAATATTCGAGGTGACATACATGCCCGGGCGC
Source organism: Arthrobacter nitrophenolicus (assembly GCF_045833485.1). Classification (NCBI taxonomy): domain Bacteria; kingdom Bacillati; phylum Actinomycetota; class Actinomycetes; order Micrococcales; family Micrococcaceae; genus Arthrobacter; species Arthrobacter nitrophenolicus. The sequence continues at coordinate 4,006,687 of NZ_CP174504.1, read as the reverse complement.
CACAGGTACGCGAAGCTGCGGCGCCGGCGGAACGCGATCTGGCACTTGCTGACACGGATATCCATCGGCCCCAGGCTGGCGGCCATCCGTTCCGCCGCCTCGTAAATTGCCTGGGCCGGGGGTGACCCTTCCAGGAAGCGGGCAACGGTCCAGGCATTGCCGTCGGGGTCCATGTGCCCGAAGCCTTTGCCCCTATTTCGCGGCGTCGGCAAGGTCATCCGCCATTTGGCCGCCCGGCTTTCCTCACCCGTGAGCAGTGGCCCTTCCGTGCCCTTGACGTAGAACGCCATGGGACCGCCGATAATGCTGGCGCCGGCGTTCTCGAGGGCGCGGGTGATCTTCCTGCCCGCGTCACCGTGGATGAACAGCTTGAGCCGGGTATCGAACGCGGCCGCCTTCACCCCGGCCAGTCCGCGGGCGGCCAGGTCTCCGAGTGCCCGGACGATCGCCGGCGTGGGCCGCCAGCCGTTGATCGGGCTACCCACGACGAGCAGGTCGCCGGCCTGGATGCTTCCGGGCTCGAACCCGTCCACGGGAACAGCCCTGGCACCGGCGCCGAGTCCGGAAGCAACGGCCTCGGCAATGGCCTTGGTGTTTCCGTAGCCGGAGTCGTACAGGATGACAGCCTTCATATCGTCGTGTCCTTTGCGGTGGTGCCGAAGATCGGGATTGTCTCCCAAGAAACGTACAAAGGACGCAGACGGTGGGGCAGGGCCGAAAGTCACAAGGGGCATCGGGAAATTCAGCCCGGAGCTCAGGCCTAAATGCCCTAGTTCGCCTGCGGGGGGCCGGGTACCTTCGGCGTATGCATAACGACCCTCCGCAGCCTGCCACCGAAGTCCTCCGCCCGGGCGACTGCTGGGACTTCCTGCGCGGTGTTTCGGTGGGCCACCTGGCAGTGACGGTGGACGACCATCCGGAAATCTTTCCGGTGAACTTCAAGGTGGACGACGAATCGCTCGTGTTCCGGACCGGCGAGGGGACCAAGCTTCGAAGTGCCGGCGGCCATTCCGCCGTCGCACTGGAAGCCGATGGATTCGACGCCTCCACCCGGACGGCCTGGAGCGTCCTGGTCAAAGGCCACGCCGTTGTCCTGGAGCCATCCCCGGAGCTGCTGACCGGCGTCGGGCTGACGCTTTTCCCGTGGCAGGCCGGGCAGAAAGACCATTTCGTCCGCGTCGTTCCGGCATCCGTCACGGGACGCCGGTTTGGCGTAACGTCGCCACTGACCTGGTGGAACCAGCTCGATGTTGCCCCGCGGGCGGCCGGTGGATGAAGCGGCCGGCAGGTCCGGTTGACGCCTCGGCCGCTACCCGGCTGACCGGGCACATGGATGCCGGCACTGACCGGGGAAGCCGTGCCGGCAGACTTCTCCGGCAATATCCCCTGGTGGCGCTGACCTCCCTCATGATCCTGGCCACCGTGCTCCTGCCGCAGTTCGGCCTCGAAGGGCCGGTCCGGCTGCTCGCTTCGGTCTACGCCGCCGCCGTTGTGCTCGTCAGGTCCGTGTCCATGATCCGGACGCTGCGGAAGGGCCGCTGGGGCATTGATCTTCTGGCGCTGATGGCCGTGGCCAGTACTGTCGCCGTGGGCGAGTACCTCGCCGCGCTGGTGGTGATCCTCATGCTTGCCAGCGGTGAGGGGCTTGAAGACTTCGCCCACGGCAGGGCAGTACGGGAGCTGAGGTCGCTGCTGGACCGCGCGCCCCGGTTTGCGCACCGTGAGATTGCCGGACCGGTCCTGGACGACGTGCCCGTCGACGCGGTGGTGCCGGGGGATGTGCTGGTGGTGCGTCCCTCCGAGCTGGTCCCGGTGGACGGGGAGCTCCTGTCGGACTCGGCGAGCCTGGACGAATCGTCGCTGACGGGGGAGAGCCTGCCGGTGGAGCGGCACCGCGGGGAACTGCTGCTCAGCGGGTCAGTCAACGGCGAGGCGGCCATCAGGATGCGCGCGACCGCCACGGCTGCCGATTCCCAGTACAGCCGGATCATCGCCCTGGTGGAGGAAGCATCCGCCAGCAGGGCACCGGTGGTCCGGCTGGCGGACCGTTATGCGGTGCCCTTCACCGTCCTCGCCCTCGCCATGGCCGGAACCGCCTGGCTGCTGTCCGGGGACCCCGTCCGGTTCGCCCAGGTCCTGGTGGTAGCGACACCCTGCCCGCTCCTCATAGCCGCACCGGTGGCATTCCTTGCGGGCACCAGCCAGGCTGCCCGCAAGGGCATCATCATCAAGAACACCAGCACACTCGAACAGCTGGCCAGGGCGCGGACCGCCGTCTTTGACAAGACCGGAACCCTCACGTCCGGCCGGCCGGTGCTGGACAGGGTGGAGCTGGCTTCCGGACCTGGGCAGGGCAACGGCGAAGGTTCCGCCGCCGGACGGCTGCTCCAGCTGGCTGCATCTGCCGAACAGTTCTCGTCCCACGTCCTGGCCTCATCCGTCATCGAAGCCGCTGCCGCGCGGAACCTTCGGCTTCTCCCGGTGACGCAGGCAACGGAACATGCCACGCAGGGTGTGGAAGCAGTGTGCGGGGGCGAAAGGGTAGTGGTAGGCAAGGCAGGCCTCGTCGGCGCTTCAGCAAGCGGGTTCCGGGCGGCCGCCCTGCAAAGCGGCCAACTGGCCGTCTATGTCGCCGTCAATGGAACCTATGCAGGCGCCCTCATCATGAAAGACCCGCTGCGCGCCGACGCAATGGACACGCTCGCCACGCTCCACCGGCTGGGCATCCGGCACACCATGCTGCTTACCGGCGACGCCCACGCGACTGCGGCGCATATCGCCAGGGAGGCGGGCATCCGGCACGTCAAGGCTGAATGCCTGCCTGCTGACAAGGTGAGCGAGGTGGCTGCGATCGCTGAACGCCCGGTGCTCATGGTGGGCGACGGCGTCAACGACGCCCCCGTCCTGGCCGCTGCCGATGTCGGCGTCGCCATGGGAGCAAAAGGTGCGACGGCGGCGAGCGAGTCCGCCGACGTCGTGGTCATGCTGGACGACCTCTCCAAGGTGGCCCTGGCAGTAGCCATCGGCAAGCGCACCCTCGCTGTGGCGCTGACCAGCATCTGGACCGGAATAGGTGCCAGCATCGCGTTGATGGCGGTGGCCATGACGGGTTACATCCCCGCGGTCACCGGGGCCCTCCTCCAGGAACTCGTCGACCTGGCCACGATCGTGAAGGGGTTGCGGGCGCTTCACGGGGCAGACCGCCTTCCGGGCATGACCTCCAGCCCTGTCGGGGCCACCAGCCGGGAGGCGGAGTACATGTGAGGGCGGCGGAGGGCCTGACCTCCAGGCAGGCGGCGGAGCTTCTCCAGCGGACAGGACCCAACCTCCTTCCGGCGGAAAAGCCCGTTCCCCAATGGCGGAAACTCTGGGGCGAGATGACCCACTTCTTTGCCCTGATGCTGTGGTGCGCCGCTGTCCTTGCCTATGTCGCCGACATGCCGCAGCTGGCGGTGGCGATTGTGGTCGTCGTCATCGTCAACGGCGTCTTCGCCCACATCCAGCAGGAACGTGCCCAGCACGCAGCCGCCAGGCTCCGCGGGCTGCTGCCCGCGGACGTGGTGGTGCGGCGGGACGGACGGGTCCGCACGGTCCACGCGAGCGAACTCGTGGCCGGCGACGTGGTGCTCCTGGCCGCAGGCGACCGCGTTCCGGCCGACGCCGTCCTGGCCACGGCATCAGCCTGCGCGGTGGACGAGTCCATGCTGACCGGCGAGAGCGAGCTGGTGCCCAAGAAGGCGGGCGATGCCGCATGGGGTGGAACCTTCCTGGTCAACGGGGAGGGCGAAGCGGTTGTGACGGCAACCGGTGCCCGCACCCAACTGGCCGGGATCGCTGCGCTCACAAGCCAGGCCGCGCCTCCGCCCACCCCGCTGTCCCTCGAGCTGCGCAGGATAGTCCGGGTCATCGCCGGTGTGGCCCTGGCAATTGCCGCACTCTTCTTCATCACCTCGCTGTTGGTGGGCTTCCAGTGGCGGGACGCCTTCCTCTTCGCCATCGGCGTGGCCGTGGCCCTCGTCCCCGAAGGGCTGCTGCCCACTGTCACCCTTTCACTGGCCATGGGTGCGCAGCGCATGGCATCTCGCAAGGCGCTGGTGCGCAACCTGGAGGCCGTGGAGACCCTGGGATCCACCACTTTCATCTGCACCGACAAAACCGGCACGCTGACCCAAAACAGGATGAACGCCGTGGAAGTCCTCACGACGGCGGGCCGCGTCCAGGTGGCGGGAGAGGGCTACCAGCCTGAAGCGGCGGTGCAGGGGGAAGGGATCGGCCGGGCGGCTGAGGCAGCGCTCGCGGCGCTCGCCGCATCCCAGGGTGGCGCAGAGTTCCGCGACGGGCAATGGCGGGCACAGGGGGATCCGATGGAAGCAGCCATCGATGCACTTGCCCGCAGGCTGACCGGACGGACGGCGGAGCGGCAAACACCCCTGCGCCGCATTGCCTTTGACCCCGCGCGCCGCCGGGAAACGGCGGTTGTCGGAACGGACGCGTACTGCAAGGGCGCCCCGGAAGCCGTGTTTCCTTTGTGCCGCGACGTGTCGGCGCTCCTGCGGGACGAGGTGCAGGGCATGGCATCAAGGGGCCTGCGGGTGATCGCAGTGGCACGACGCCGGCTGGACGCCGATGATCCTCCTGCCGCGGCCGGCAGGTGGCAGTCGTGCCCCGCGGAGCTCATCGAGCGGCGCATGGAGCTGCTGGGACTGATCGGCCTGCATGATCCGCCCAGGCCCGACGTGGCCGAAGTGATCCGGACGGCGCGCCGGGCAGGACTCAAACTGGCCATGATCACTGGCGACCATCCTGAGACTGCCGCCGCCATCGCCCGCGAAATCGGCCTGATCGGGACTCCGGAGGTTGTGGTGGAGGGCGCCGGCCTCCCGGATGACGAACAGATGCTCGGTGCACTGCTGGACCGGGACGGGGTGGTGGTGAGCAGGGTGTCCCCGGAGCAGAAACTCCGTGTGGCCCGGGCCCTGCAGTCCAGGGGCCACGTGGTGGCCATGACGGGAGACGGCGTCAACGACGGGCCGGCGCTCCGCGAAGCCGATATCGGCGTCGCCATGGGCCTGACCGGCACCGATGTGGCCCGCGAAGCCGCAGACCTGGTCCTCCTCGACGACCATTTCGGCACCATCGTGGCCGCCATCGAGCAAGGCCGCGCCACCTATTCCAACATCCACCGCTTCCTCACGTACCACCTCACGGACAACGTGGCCGAGCTGACCCCTTTCGTCATCTGGGCGCTCTCCGGCGGACAGTTTCCGCTTGCCCTCGGCGTGCTCCAGATCCTGGCCCTGGACATCGGCACCGACCTGCTTCCCGCGCTGGCACTGGGGGCTGAGCCCCCGGGCAAGCATGTCCTGGCCCGGCCGCCGGAGCGGCGGCACCTGATGGACAGGCAGCTCATGATCCGGGTTTTCTGCGTGCTGGGACCAGTGGAGGCTGCGGTGGAAATGGCGGCGTTCTCCGCCGTGCTGTTTGGCGGCGGCTGGATCCGCGGCGAAGCCCCGGAGGCGGGGCTCCTGATGGCAGCCTCCGGGGCAGCCTTCACCGCCGTCGTCCTTGGCCAGCTCGCCAACGCCTATGCGTGCCGGAGCGCGACGGCGGCGCCGTGGCGCCTGGGCTGGGGTACCAACAGGCTCCTGGCCTGGGCCGTCCTGGCCGAACTGGCCGTCCTCGCCGCGTGCCTGTACATTCCCCAGGCCGCTGCGCTGCTGGGGCACGCCCCGCCGCCGCCTGCCGGCCTCCTCCTTGCTGCCCTGGCAATTCCTGCGGTCCTTGCCGCCGACTGGGCCTACAAGGCCATCCGGGGCCGGATGCGGGCGGCATAGCCGTGGCCGCCGGTGCCCGCCCGCCCGTGCCCGCAGGACCAAAGCCTCTGCCCGCACTCTTCAGCCAGGCACAAAATCGAGGAATGAAAGCTGCCGCGGCACCATCCGTCAACAATGCCCGTGTGATGTGGATCGGGGAGACGGGCATCGGGGACATCGCCTCCGTTGGGGGGAAGAATGCCTCGCTCGGGGAGCTCAGCCGGTCCCTGCGGTCGGCCGGCGTCAGCGTTCCGGAAGGGTTTGCGACCACTGCTTCGGCGTACAGGGCGTTCCTGGAAGCCAACGCCCTGGTGCCGCGGGTCAAGGAACTCGTTGCGGACTACCGCAGCGGACAGTCAACGCTCCGGCAGGCAGGCGCCGCCATCCGGGAGCTTTTCCTGGCAGCGACGTTCCCCGAGGACACGGCGGCCGATATCCGCGAACACTACCGGGCGCTCTGCCGCCGGGCGGGGGAGCAGCAGGTGCCGGTGGCCGTCCGCAGCAGCGCCACGGCTGAAGACCTGCCCGATGCCAGTTTCGCCGGCCAGCAGGAGACGTTCCTGAACGTGGCGGGGGAGCGGGCGGTCCTGGACGCCTGCCGCCGCTGCTACGCCTCGCTGTTCACCGACAGGGCCATCACCTACCGCGAGATCAAGGGGTTTGACCACCTCGATGTTGCCCTGTCCGTGGGCGTCCAGCGGATGGTGCGGTCCGACGTCGGTGCTTCCGGAGTGATGTTCTCGATCGACACCGAATCGGGGTTTCCCGGCGCCGTCCTCATCAGTGCCGCGTGGGGACTCGGGGAAACCGTGGTGCAGGGAACCGTCAACCCGGACAAGTACCAGGTGTTCAAGCCCCTGCTCGCCAATGCTTCACTGAACCCCGTCATTGAGCGGCACGTGGGGGCCAAAGAACGGAAAATGGTTTACAGCCATGGCGGCGACGCCCGCACGAAAATGGTGGAGACCACCCCGCACGAACGCAGCTCGCTGGTGTTGTCGGACCCGGAAGTTGTCCTCCTTGCACGCTGGGCTGCGGCCGTTGAGGACCACTACGGGCGCCCGATGGACATGGAGTGGGCGAAGGATGGCATCACCGGCGAACTGTTCATGGTGCAGGCGCGGCCGGAAACCGTGCAGGCCCAAAAGACGGGCTCAACCTTCCGGACGTACCGTCTTCGGCAGCAGGGCAGGCTCCTGACCGCCGGGGCCGCAATCGGGGATTCCATTGCCCGGGGTCCTGCCTGCGTCATCCGTGATGCGAAGGACATTGAAGACTTTGTGGACGGTTCGGTCCTGGTGACCCGGATGACCGATCCGGACTGGGTGCCGGTGATGAAGCGGGCGGCAGGAATCGTCACCGACCATGGAGGACCCACCAGCCACGCCGCGATCGTCAGCCGCGAACTGGGGGTGCCGGCCGTCGTCGGCACACGGAACGCAACGGAAGTCCTTGCCAACGGCGCAGCGGTGACCTTGTCCTGTGCCGAAGGCGAAGAAGGGCACGTCTATGAAGGGCTGCTGGACTTCGCCGTGGAGGAAGTGGACATGGCCACCCTTCCCGCCACCCGGACGGCTGTGATGGTCAATATTGGCAGCCCTGCCGCCGCATTCAAGTGGTGGCGGCTGCCGGCCGCGGGCGTCGGCCTCGCGCGGATGGAATTCATCATCAACAACCTGATCCGCATCCACCCCATGGCCCTGGTCCATCCCGAGCGTGTCGCCGATCCGGAGGCCGCCGCGCTGATCGAAGACCTGACCCGGGGCTACCCGGACCGCCGGGAGTATTTCATCGATGTCCTGGCCACCGGGATCGCGAAAATCGCGGCGCCCTTCTACCCCAAGCCCGTTATTGTCCGCCTCAGCGACTTCAAAACCAACGAATACAGCCACCTCATCGGAGGCGGGGCCTTCGAACAACCCGAAGAGAACCCGATGCTCGGCTTCCGCGGAGCCTCTCGCTACTACAGCGAACATTACCGGGAGGGGTTCGCGCTGGAATGCGAAGCCCTCAAGCGGGTCCGGGAACACATCGGCTTTTCCAACGTAATCGTCATGGTCCCGTTCTGCCGGACGGTGGGGGAAGCTGACCTCGTGATCAAGGCCATGGCGGAACACGGACTGGTCCGCGGCGAAGCGGGGCTCGAGCTGTACATGATGTGTGAAATACCGGCCAACGTGGTGCTGGCCGGCGACTTTGCGCGGCGTTTCGACGGCTTCTCCATTGGTTCGAACGACCTTACGCAGCTGGTCCTGGGAGTGGACCGTGATTCCGAGCAGCTCGCCGCGCTCTTCGACGAGCGGGATCCGGCGGTCACCACCATGATTGCCGAGGCCATCGGCAAGGCCCACGCCGCCGGGATCAAAATCGGCATCTGCGGCCAGGGCCCCAGCAACCACCCCGACCTCGCCGAATTCCTGGTGGACCAGGGCATCGACTCCATCTCGCTGAACCCCGACACGTACCTGCGCACCATCCCCATCATCGCGGCTGCCGAACAGCGGCTGGGCAAACAGGCCTAAAGGCACTGGAAGCGGCGGCGCCTTCACTGGTACTGATGAAGCCATGACCACGTCGCCGACCGCTGCTGCTGCGAAGCCGCCCTTCGACGCCGTGATCTTCGACCTGGACGGCGTGGTCACGAACACCGCATCCGTGCACCGGGCCGCCTGGAAGGACGCGTTCGACCGGATCCTGCAGGACCCCCGGATCCCGCCGACGGCAAACCGGGCCGCGATGACCAAGGCCGACTACCTGAACTTCATCGACGGCCTTCCGCGCGAGGATGGCGTCCTGAAGTTCCTCGCCGCCAGGGGGGTGGAGATAGACCGCGGGACGCAGGCCGACGAGCCGGGGGCATGGACAGCGGTTGGCCTTGGTGCCCTGAAGAACCGCCTGTTCCTGGAACGCCTGAAACGCGGCGGGATCCAGGCCTACCCGGGAACGCTGCAGCTCCTGCAGCGGCTTTCCGGCGCCGGGGTGCCGGCCGCCCTTGTCACGTCCAGCCGCAACGCCTCGGCGATCCTGGAGTCAGCAGGACTTACCCGCTATTTCAACGCGGTGGTGGACGGCAACCTGGCCGCAAGCCTCGAGCTGCAGGGAAAGCCCGCCCCGGACACCTTCCTCGCGGCAGCGTCCCGGCTCGGAGTCCTCCCGTCCCGCTCGGTCGTCATCGAGGATGCCGGCGCGGGCGTGCAGGCTGCCCGCCGCGGCGGCTTCGGACTGGTGGTGGGAATTGACCGCAACGGGACCCGGCGCGAGCTGGAAGCGGCTGGCGCCGCCGTCGTGCTCAACGACGTCGCTGAACTGGACCTGGGACTGGTTGCCGGTGATCCCTGGCAGCTTGTCTATGAGGGGTCCGATCCGGGACACGAAGGGCACCGGGAGGCGCTCACGACCCTGGGGAACGGCTATCTGGCAGTCCGGGGCGCGGCCCCCGAGGGCGGGCCCTTTAGCTACCCGGGCATGTACCTGGCAGGGGTCTATAACCGGGTCTCGGCCGTGGTGGCAGGCGAAGAGCTGCTGGAAGAGCACATGGTGAACGGGCCCAACTGCCTTCCCCTGGACCTGCGCCCGGCCGGCGGAACCTGGTGGTCCGAAGGAGGGCTGGTTGTCCTCCGGGAGCGCAGGACACTGGACCTCCGCGCTGCCGTCCTGGAGCGGCGGCTCCTGCTCGAAGCGGCGGACCGGCGCCGCCTGGAGGTGGTCCAAACCCGGTTCGTGTCCATGGCCGACCCGCACCTGCTGGGCCTCGCCACGAGCATCACCCCGCTGGGCTGGAGCGGAACCCTTGATGTGCGTACCGGCATCAACACCGCAGTGAGGAATGCGAACATCAGGGACCCCTCGTCCGGACAGGGGATCCACCTCAGGGACAGGACCGGTCCCGGACCGGACCGCACGGATCCGGCGGACAGCACGGCTGTGGTGCAGGTGGAGACCACACAAAGCCTGGTCCGGATCGCGGCTGCCTTCCGCGTCGTTGTCCCCGGCGAGGCCGGGGCAGGCGGACGCGGCCGGAAGGGAGGCCTGCACTTCCAGTCCTTCACGCTTGCCCTCAAGGAGGGAACGACGGCGGAGGTCGCCAAGACGGTGGCGGTGGTGACGTCGCGCGACCACGCGATTTCCAGTCCCGAGTCGGAGGCAAAGGCGGTGCTGGAGCGGGCCGGCAGTGACTTCGATGCCCTGCTCTACGCCCACCGGGAGGCGTGGCGGCGGGAACTGCGTCCCTTCCTGGTGGAGATCGACGCCCCCGTACAGGTCCGGCTGGTCCTCAACCTCCATATCTTCCACCTCCTGCAGACACTGACCCACCACACCGCCGAGCTGGACGCCGGGGTCACCGCCCGCGGGCTTCATGGCGAGGGATACCGCGGGCATGTCTTCTGGGACGAGCTGTTCGTGCTGCCCCTGCTGACGTCACGGACGCCCCACGTGGCCCGTGCCCTGATCGATTACCGGTGGCGCAGGCTTCCAGCAGCCCGCCAGGCCGCCCGCGCCCTGGGGCTCCGGGGCGTCAAGTTCCCGTGGCAGAGCGGCAGCGACGGGAAGGAGGAAACGCCAAAGTGGCTGTACAACGAAAAGTCCGGGCGGTGGGTGAAGGACCACTCCCACATGCAGCTGCATGCGGGCCTCGCCGTCGCCTTCAACGCCTGGCAGTACTACCAGGCAACCGGTGACACCGCATGGCTCTTCGAACGGGGCGCTGAGCTGCTGATCGAAGTGGCCCGGTTTTTTGTGTCCCTGGCGCAAGACGACCAGGACACGGGCCGGTACCACCTGCGGGGCGTAGTGGGGCCGGACGAGTACCACACCGGCTACCCGGGAAACGCCGGGCCCGGCCTGGACGACAACGCCTACACCAATGTCATGGCGGCCTGGGTCTGCGTGCAGGCTTCCGAGCTTGTGGCCTCTGCGCACGGAAACGACCTTGCCGAGCTCCTGGAGCGGCTTGACGTGGCGGACGGGGAACCTGCAGCCTGGGCCCGTGTAGGCAAGGCCATGTACGTTCCGTTAGGCCCCGACGGCGTGATCAGCCAGTTCGAAGGCTACGAACAGCTGCAGGAACTCGACTGGGAACACTACCGGGAGGCGTACGACAGCATAGAGCGGCTCGACCTCATACTCGAGGCAGAAGGCGACGAAACCAACCGGTACAAGCTCGCAAAGCAGGCCGACGTCCTGATGCTGCCGTACCTGCTGGGGCATGAGGGCCTTGTCACGTTCCTCAACGAGCTCGGCTACGCGTACACGATGGAACAGCTGCACCGGACCATCGAGTACTACCTGGCCAGGACTGCGCACGGTTCGACACTGAGCCGCGTTGCCCACGCATCCGTCCTTGCCGGCCTGGACGCCGACCGCGCCTGGGACAGCTACCGTGAGGCGCTGGACGCCGACCTTGACGACACGCAGCACGGCACCACCCGGGCCGGCATCCATCTGGGAGCCATGGCCGGCACCATCGACGTCATCCAGCGCAGCTTTGCCGGATTGCGCATGAGCGGCGACACCATGGTGTTCGCCCCCAACCTGCCCGCAGGGCTCAACGCGGTTGCCTTCCAGGTCCGGTACCGGGGACATCTCCTGACCGTGCGCCTCGGGGGCGGCCGCATCAGTGTCGCCTCCGCGCCCGGGAACGCCATGCCCATCAAAGTGCGGGTGGCCGGAAGGGACATGACGCTTGCCGCCGGCCAGGCGAGGGACTTCGCCGCACCCCGGCAAATTAAGGGACCGGCCGGCCCATGAACCTTCCACAACGGCTGGGTGTCCTGACCAGCGGAGGTGACTGCCCGGGGGTGAACGCGGTGATCCGGGGCGCTGTGCTGGGCGGCACCGTCGCGCACGGTTACGAATTCGTGGGCTTCCGGGACGGCTGGCGGGGAGTCCTGGAAGACGACCTGCTGCCGCTGCCCCGGCGGGCGGTGCGCGGCATCTCGGGGCTGGGCGGAACCATCCTGGGAACATCACGCACCAACCCGCTGTCAGAGGGCGGGGTGGAAGCGGTCCGTGGCAGCATGCGCCGCCACCGGCTGGCGGGGCTGATCGCCATCGGTGGCGAAGGTACGCTGGCGGCCGGCAAGGCCCTCTCCGACCAGGGCGTCAACGTCGTCGGCGTGCCGAAGACGATTGACAATGATCTGGGCGCCACGGACTACACGTTCGGGTTCGATTCGGCCGTGCAGACGGCCACCGAGGCAATCGACAGGCTGCGGACCACCGGTGAATCGCACCACCGCTGCATGATCGCCGAGGTCATGGGCCGGAACGCCGGCTGGATTGCACTGCACGCCGGGATGGCGTCCGGGGCCCATGCCATCCTGATCCCTGAACACCGGGTGGCATTGAAGCAGGTGGCCGCCTGGGTCACCTCCGCCCGTGACCGCGGGCGGGCTCCGCTGGTGGTGGTGGCCGAGGCATTTACGCCGGAGGGGCAGGATGCGCCGTACGCGCCCCGCGGCCTGGATACATTTGGACGGCCGCGGCTCGGCGGGATCGGGCTTGCCCTTGAACGGGAGCTGCAACAGCTGACGGGGATTGAAACCCGCGCCACCGTCCTCGGCCACATCCAGCGCGGCGGCGAACCGACAGCCTTCGACCGCGTCCTGGCAACCCGGCTTGGAATGGCCGCGGTGGGGGCAGCAGCTGCGGGTCGCTGGGGGACGATGGTGTCCCTGCGCGGCACGGAGATCGTCAACGTGGGGCTGGAGCAGGCCCTGGGAGCGTTGAAGGTGGTTCCCGAGGCGCGCTACCAGGAGGCGGCCGTGCTGTTCGGCTGACTGGCTCCGCCTTGCTTGCTTCGGCCGGGTGTGCCCAGCTAGCCGTGGGCGGCGACGTATTCCACCAGGCCCCCCACGGTGGCCACGGCGAAATAGTCCCGCTCGGGGATGTCCACTCCCGTAGATCCGGCGATGGTTTCCACCAGGCGGAGGAAATCGAGGGAATCCAGCTCCAGGTCCTGGCGCAGCCTTGCGCCGTCGGCCAGGTCCCCGGGTTCGACGTCGGGCGCCACCTGGCCGATGGCCGCCTGCACTGCCGTTCGGGCGTCCTGCTGGTTCATAGCTCCTCCGGGGTTTGCAACAGTTCGTCGATTCGGGACAGGAAACGGCCGCCGCGCAGCCCGTTGCTGACCCTGTGGTCCGCGGACAGGGTTGCAGTGGCGGCGTGGCGGACGCCGAGCATGCCGTGATGGGCCCAGGGCTGCTCCATGACCCTGCCGAAGCCAACCATGGCCACCTGCGGCGGATAGATGACCCCGTAGACGCTCTCCACGCCGAGGTCCCCCAGGTTTGTGACGGTGATGGTCGGATCTGCCATCTCGGCCCGCTGCAGCCGCCCGGCCCGGGCCCGGTCAACGAGGTCCCGCAGCTGCTCCATGAGTTCGTCGAGCGTCAGGGCGTCCGCATCATGCAGGGCAGGCGCCACGAGCCCGCCATGGCGCAGGGCCACCGCAACTCCCAGGTGCACGGCAGTGCCGGGGTGGAATGAGCCGTCCGTGAAGAAGCCATTCATTTCCGGCACCTCCTTCGCCGCCAGCGCGGTGGCCTTGAGCAGCAATGCTGACGGAACCAGGCGCGAGGCGACAGGCCGCCCGCCGTTGGCCGACGCCATCCATGCCATCGCAGCTTCCAGGTCCAGGGTCGTGGCGAGGTAGTAGTGCGGGATTTCCTTCTTGGAGCGGGACATCAGCGCGCCCACCGCCTGCCGGAGGCTTTCCGCCTTCCCGCCCGCGGCCTCCTTCCGGCCCCGCCGTGCGCCCGTCCCGGCGCCGGCAGGTGCCGCCGCCACTGGAGGTTCCGGCGTCGGGACCGGCGGCTCAACCCGGGATCCGGCGGCTGCTTCGCGGCGCACATCCGCCTCGGTCACCGCTCCCTCCGGCCCGGTTCCGGACAGGCCCTGCAGGTTCACGCCAAACTGTTCCGCCAGCCGGCGCGCCAGCGGCGAGGAGCGCACCCGGCCGCCCCGGCCCGCGCCGGAGGAAGCCGCGTCCGGCACCCGGTCCGGGGCCGGTGCTGAAGGAACGGGCATCCTGGTGGGGGACGCTGCGGCGGCGCGTTCGACGTCGGCACGCGTCACCGCACCGTTCCTGCCGCTCCCGTGGAGCGAGCCGACGTCGACCCCCAGCGAGTGCGCCAGGTGCCGTACGGGGGGGCGGAAGCTTTGCATCCCGGTCAGCGGGAGCCCGGCCACTGGGAGCCTGGTCAGCGGAAGTCCGGTCACTGGCGGGTCGTCCGGAGGGCAGCTGCGCGGGCGTGGCGGTGATCCGGGCGATGGGCGTCCCCACATCCACCGTGTCGCCGATCTCCACGAGGAACTCGGCAACGACGCCTTCCTCAAAGGACTCAATGTCCATCACGGTCTTGTCCGTGTCCACCGCGGCAATGAGATCGCCTTTGCGGACATAGTCGCCAGGCCTGACCAGCCACTCCACCACCTTGCCGTGCTCCATGTCAGCGCCCAGGGACGGCATCCGGAACTCAGCCACGGGTACCCGCAGCTTCCCTTGCTGCAGCCACCACCCGTTCCACCGACGGCAGCGCGGCGAGCTCCATGTGCTTGGCATACGGCACGGGCACCTCCTCGCTGCAGACCCGCTGTACCGGGGCGTCCAGGTCGAAAAACGCGTGTTCGCTGATCCGGGCTGCTATCTCAGCCGAGATGCTGCCGCTGCGCCAGCCCTCGTCCACCACCACTGCCCGGTGCGTCCTGCCGACGCTGCCAAGGATGGTTGCGTCGTCGAGCGGCCGCAGGGTCCGCAGGTCGATGACCTCCGCGTCGATGCCTTCCCCTGCCAGCTGGTCAGCGGCTTCAAGCACGGCAGGAAGGGTGCCGCCGTACGTGATGAGCGTGACGCCGGTGCCCGGGCGCCGGATGGCGGCCGTGCCGATGTCCACCGGGCCGGCATCGTCCGCCAGCTCCCCGGCCACGTTGTACAGGGATCCGTGCTCAAAAATCAGGACCGGGTCCGGGTCTTCCAGCGCGGTCCAGAGCATGCCGCGGGCGTCGGCCAGCGTGGCGGGGGCCAGGATCCGCAGGCCGGGGATATGCGCGTACCAGCCTTCCAGGCTGTGCGAGTGCTGCGCGCCCAGCTGGCGTCCGGCTCCGGTGGTCATCCGGATGACGAGCGGCACGTTGAACTGTCCGCCGGACATGTGCAGGAGCGTCGCTGCGTTGTTGACGATCTGGTCCAGCGCCAGGAGGCTGAAATTGACCGTCATGATTTCGACGACGGGCCGCATCCCGCCCAGCGCGGCCCCGATGCCGGCGCCCACGAAACCCGACTCGGACAGCGGTGTATCGCGGATGCGTTCCGGCCCGAATTCCTCCAGCAGGCCAAGGCTGACGGCGAAGCCCCCGCCGTAGCGGCCCACATCCTCGCCCATCAGGAAGACCCGCCCGTCGCGTTCCAGGGCGTCGCGGAGTGCCGCGCGCAGGGCTTCCCGGTACGTGGTCTTCATCCTGCTGCCCTGCCTGCCTGGTCCGCGCCGGGCGTCCTGTCGCTGTACACGAACCGGGTTAGCTCCTCCACCGGTTCCAGGGTTCCTGCCTCGGCGAACTCGACGCCGGCTGCCATTTCCGCGTCAACGTCCGCCTGCAGCGTTTCCCAGGTTTCCGCCGGCAGTTGGCCCGCAGCGTCCATGGAATCCCGGAGCAAACGGATGGGATCGCGTTCCATCCAGCGGGCCACCTCGGCTTTCTCCCGGTAGAGTTCCGGATCGAACATTGAATGGGCGCGGAACCGGTAGGTGCGGAGCTCGAGGAAATGCGGCCCGCCGCCGGACCGGACGGCGTCAACGGCGCGCCGGGCAGTCTCCTCGACGGCGAGGACGTCCATCCCGTCCACGGCCCAGGCGGGAATCTCGTAGCCGGCGGCTTTGAGCGCGATGTCCGTTTGCGACTCCGAGCGGGCCAACGCTGTGCCCATGGCATAGAGGTTGTTCTCGCAGCAGAACAGGACGGGCAGCTGCCACAGGGCTGCCAGGTTCAGGCTTTCGTGGAATTCGCCCTCGGCCACCGCACCTTCGCCGAAGAAGCAGGCTGTCACCCGGTGCCGGCCACTCATTTTGTCAGCCAGCGCCAGTCCGACGGCGAGGGGCAGCCCGCCGGCGACGATCGCATTTCCGCCGTAGAACCGGGTAGCGGCATCAAAGAGGTGCATCGAGCCGCCCCGGCCGCGGCAGCATCCTTCAAGCCGGCCGTACATCTCGGCAAGGATGGCCCCGGCGGAGACCCCCCGCAGGAGCGCGTGGCCGTGTTCCCGGTAGGTGGCCACCACGCAGTCCTCCGCTCCCAGCGGTTCAAGGACGCCGGCGGCCACGGCCTCCTCTCCGATGTACACATGCAGGAATCCGCGGATCCTCGCGGCACTGTACAGTTCCACGCACTTTTCCTCGAGCCGGCGGATACGCAGCATCTGGCGCAGGAGGTGGCGGGCGTGGTCGGCGTCGGCGGGGCCCTGGCTGCCGCGCACTGCGGTCATGGCCGTTGCTCCGGGGCCTGCTCCAGGGTGGAGAGATCGCCCTCGGGCAGCCCGAGCTCGCGGGATTTGAGGAGCCGGCGGAGGATTTTTCCGCTGCGTGTCCTGGGCAGGGACGGGGTGAAATCGAGCAGCCGGGGAGCGACGGCGGCGCCCAGCCTCTTGCGGGCAAACCCAATAATGTCCAGGCGAAGTTCCTCTGACTGTCCATACCCCTGCCGGAGCTCCACGAATGCCTTGACCAGTTGGCCGGCCACCGGGTCAGGAACGCCAATGACCCCTGCCTCCGCCACGGCGGGGTGCTCCATCAGGCAGCTTTCCACCTCGAAGGGCCCGATCAGGTGGCCTGAAGACTTGATGACGTCGTCCCCGCGGCCCACGAACCAGTAGTAGCCGTCGGCGTCACGCCGGGCGAGGTCTCCGGTCAGGTACCAGCCCCCGGCGAAACAGCGACGGTAGCGTTCTTCCTCATTCAGGTACCCCCTGAACATCGACGGCCAGCCGGGGCGCAGCGCCAGTTCACCGATGGAGTCCGGGTCGTTGACCAGCAAGGCCTCACCGTCACGGAGCAGCGGTTTTCCGTCGGCGTCCCGCGCCACGAGTCCTGCCTCGATTCCGGGCAGGGGCCGGCCCATGGAGCCGGGGCGGATCGGCATCGCCGGGTAGTTGGCGATCATGATTCCGCCTGTCTCGGTTTGCCACCAGTTGTCGTGGACCGGCAGGCCCAGGACGTCCTGGCCCCACATGACAACCTCCGGATTCAGCGGCTCGCCCACGCTTGCCACGAACCGAAGTGCAGAAAGGTCATGCCCGGCCGCCTTGTCCGGACCCGCCTTCATCAGCATGCGCAGGGCGGTGGGGGCCGTGTACCAGACGGTCACCCGTTGTTCGGCAAGGATCCGGTACCAGCGTTCCGCGTCCAGTTCTTCCTCATCCACGACGACGGTGACACCGTGCACCAGCGGGGCGATGATGCCGTAGGACATGCCGGTCACCCAGCCCGGATCCGCAGTGCACCAGTAGATGTCATCCGGATGGAGGTCAAGGGCAAAGCGGCCGGTGGCGTAGTGGGCAGTGACGGCGTCATGGACGTGGACGGCGCCTTTGGGCGTGCCGGTCGTGCCGCTCGTGAAATGCAGGAGGGCCATGTCGTCCGGCCGGGTCACTTCGATGTCCCGCAGAGGGACGGCAGCCGCCATGAGTTCTGCAAGGTCCAGGGTTTCCGGTTCCGGCGTCCCGTCCGCGTCAACCAGGAGGACCACGTGGAGGTCGGGGAGGCTGTCCCTGAGTGGTGCCACCTTTTTGCGGTAAAGCGCCCTGGTGGTCACCAGGACGCGTGCTGCTCCAAGGTGGAGCCGCTGCCGCACCGGCTCGGGGCCGAAGGCGGAGAACAGCGGGCAGAAGACGCTGCCGTTCTTGAAGGTCCCCAGCACTGCCGCATAGAGGTCGGGGCACCTGCCCAGCAGGGAGAAGACGCGCTCGCCGCGCCGGATGCCAAGCTCCCGGAGGACGGTGGCAAATTTACCTGACTGGCCGGCGAGTTCCAGGTAGGTCAGCGACTGCACGCCGCCGTCGGCCCGGATGAAGCGGAGCGCTTCCCGTCCGCCCTGTCCACGGACCACATGGCGGTCAACGGCTTCATACGCCATGTTCAGCCCCCGGCCCCCGGGCAGCCCGGACAGCTCATTCCGGGCCTGGTCCCATGAAAAGGTTCGTCGGGTTGCCTCGTAGTCGGCGAGGTTTGGCCGCACTGCGAAGGATCCGGTGTCCTTGGTGATCGTGGGCCAGCGGGTGGGACCTGCGGTTCCAGTCCTCATCGTCCCATCAGACTCCTTGTGTGGGCGCGGAGGATAGGGTCATAGGTCCCTGCGCTTCCCTGCCCGTCCCGGGGGACAGGCCGGATAATAGTGGCCCGGCGAGGGGCGCCGTTTGTGGCCACCGGGATCACGATACCGCGGGCGACGAGTCCTGCCAGAGGCCGATGATATTCCCCTCCGTGTCCTGGAAATAGGCGTTCCAGCCAAGACCAGGCACCTCAAGCTTGCCGCGCACCGTCTTGCCGCCCGACTGCACTATGTGCTCCAGCGCCGCGTCAATGTTGTCCACCGCGATGGTGATCAGCGGAAACTTGAGCACGTCCCCGCGCCGGAAGATTAGTACTCTCGGACCAGGGCCGAATGGTCTTCCGCGGCTTAGCCTGCCTCGGGAGGGGTGACCGTACCCGCAGTGTCGCCACCGTCGACGACGAACTCGGCTCCGGTGACAAACGAAGACTCGTTGGACGCGAGGTAGAGAACCAGGCTGGCGACTTCACCCGGATGCCCCATCCTGCCGATCGCAACGCGGCTCATATCCGTCTCCACCCCGGCCGTCATTGGTGTGGAAATGACCCCGGGATGAACGGAATTGGCCCTGATCCCGTAGCGACCAAGATCGAGGGCGACACTCTTTGTCAATCCCCGCACTCCGAACTTCGACGCGGTGTAACCAGGAATCTGCTCATACCCCCGCAGGCCGGCAATCGAGGAGATGTTGATGATTGATCCTCCCTTTGATTGCTTAAGGGCCGGTATCGATGCCTTGATCCCATTGAAGGTTCCGGTGAGGTTGACGGCGATGACCGCGTTCCATTGATCCAGGGTGTAGTCCTCGATGGACGCGAAATTTACGATCCCTGCATTGTTCAAAGCCTCGACGGCGGCTTTCACCGCGGCCTCCCACTCCTGCGGGCTTGTCACGTCCAGATGGACGTAGAGGGCGCCGGAGCCCAGGCGTTCAGCGGTTTCCTTTCCTTCACCGTCCAGGACGTCGGCTATGACCACCCGGGCTCCTTCGCCGTGCAGCCTGGCGGCCACGGCGGCCCCAATACCGCGGGCGCCCCCGGTGACGAGGGCTACTTTGTCGATGACTCGTTCCATTGAGTGGTTCCTCCTTGTGATTGCAGCTTCAGACCTGGTGTGGGCCGCTTGGCGAGCCCGGTGTGGACAGGACCTTGTCCTCTCGCGGAAAGCTAGAAAGCTGCTTAGCGTGGATGGGGGAACCAAGCTGCCGCCAGGGAAGGAGACGCCT
This sequence comes from Arthrobacter nitrophenolicus, assembly GCF_045833485.1. NCBI lineage: Bacteria > Bacillati > Actinomycetota > Actinomycetes > Micrococcales > Micrococcaceae > Arthrobacter > Arthrobacter nitrophenolicus. Next base: position 3,987,328 of record NZ_CP174504.1, on the reverse strand, counting down.
TGCGTTGGGATCTGGGGTTGACGGGGATTGCGCTCCTTGCGGCCATGTCTTTGGCATTCGGCGGTGTGGCCCATCTCATCGTCGGGAAGAGGGCGTGGCGCTGGACGTGGCTGCTCGGCGCAGCCGGCTACTTCCTTGGCGGCGTGCTGGTCAGCGAAGTGTGGTTTGGGTGGGCCACGGAAGTGGAACTGCAGCCCAACATTGACGGCCTGTCCTTCGACGAGGTCCAGCTCGTGACCTTGTTCGGAATTGTTGTTGCCGTAGTGCTCAGGTTCGTGGTGCGCCGGAAAGCCCCTCCTCCGCCACCGCCGTATTAGATGGTTGTTTTCCGGGGCGACAGGTCCTGCAAGGGCTTATGGCCTGGACCCGGCCAGGCCATAAAGGCCCTTCAGCTAGGCCCGGCTGATGGGGATCTTCGACGAGGTGGACTGTTTGGCCTGGTCGGGCATGGGGGCGCGGACCTCGAGAACGCCGTCCTTGTAGGACGCAGTCACGTCACTTTCCTGGACACCGTCGGGCAGCGGGATCCGCCGGACAAAGGACCCGTAACGGAACTCCGAACGATACGTGTCCTTTTCCTTCTGTTCCTTCTTTTCCTCCCGCTTGGCCTTGATCACCAGGGCACCCTGGGACACCGTCACGTCGACGTCCTTGTCCGGGTCGATGCCTGGCAACTCAGCCCTGACCACCACTGTGTTGCCCTCCACTATCTCCTCCACGCGAATCGCCGAGGCACCCATCTCGCTGTCAAAGAGCCGCTCGAACATGTCGAGGGGGGAGCGGCGGGTATCGAACCACTTCATCAGGTCAGTCATGTCTGCCTCCTGTTGGGTTGAGCCGGACCGTGGAATGGCCGGCACCTCCACCATCCGCCGGGTGCGCGCCGGGTTCCAGAGCCAAAAGTCCTGACTCCGGCAACGGCGTCAGGACGGGCCGATTTTCAGGACCGCGGAGCCTGTCACCCTGTCCGCGGCAAGATCCGCCAGCGCCCTGTCCGCTGCGTCGAACGGGTAGACCGTCACGGTGGGTGCCAGCGGGATCCGGGCCGCCAGCGCGAGGAATTCCCGGCCGTCTGCGCGGGTATTGGCGGTCACGCTGCGGATTTGCCGTTCATAAAAGAGTTCGGACGCGTAATCCAGAGCGGGTATGGCGCTGAGGTGGATGCCCGCGATAGCGAGGGTTCCTCCACGGTCCAGGGCGCGGAGTGCCACCGGCACCAGGTCACCCACAGGGGCAAACAGGATCGCGGCGTCAAGAGGCTCTGGCGGGACATCATAGGCATCGCCCACGAAGACCGCCCCAAGGTCCCGGGCAAGCGAACGGGCCTCCTGTGAGCGGGTCATGACGTATACGCGCGTGCCCTGGAACATTGCCAGCTGTGCGGTCAGGTGGGCCGAACTGCCAAAGCCGTAAATGCCCAGCCGGCCCCCAGGCGGAACGCTGGCCCGCTTCAGCGCGCGATAGCCGATAATGCCTGAACAGAGCAGCGGGGCCGCCTGTTCATCGGTAAAGACGGGCGGAATCGGGTAGGCAAAACTTTGGGATACTGCAAGCTGCTCGGCGTAGCCGCCATCCTTGTCCCAGCCAGTAAAGACGGGGGTGGAGCACAGGTTCTCGTCGCCGCGGAGGCAGTAGGCGCATTCGCCGCAGACCCCGCCAAGCCACGCAACCCCCACCCTGTCGCCGGTCCGGTATGCCGAATTGGCCGCCGCCTCGACGACGAAGCCCACGGCCTCGTGCCCGGGCACAACGTGGGGGTGGCGGGGTGCGAGGTCTCCTTCGGCGAGGTGCAGGTCGGTCCGGCAGATACCGCAGACGTTGACCTGGACCAGGATTTCATCAGCTCCGGGAGCCGGGCTGCTCCGATCGCCCAGCACCAGGGGATGGTTGGTCACCGGACCTGGCCGGTCCACCCACCATGCGCGCATGTTCTCCTCCTTCCGGATGCCCACTCCACCCTCGCACCACCGGCGGCGCGCAACCAGAGCCGAAGGTCACTCCCGATGCGTCCGCACGGACGGTATGCGCCCCCGCTGGTGGTGTTTCACCCCTTCGACGGCAAGGCTTCCCGCGGCTGCCGCCAGGAGGTCCGGGGCGGGCCAGTCAAGCCTGAAGAACTCCACCGCAAGCGGCACGGTGAACAACAGGGCAAGGCCGCCGTACATGCCGGCCAGAATGAGGAACTTCGGCCGGTTGAGCGGGCGGGAAACGGAGACCAGGATCCAGGCTGCAATGAGGCTGAGGGTGAGAGTGGAGGCGGTTTGGACGGCCGCCGTACTGTGTCCGCCGGTTGCGGAAGCGTAGATACTGACGCCCATCACACTGGCGGCGACGCCGACTCCGGCGGGGACAGCAAAGGCCAGGGAACGCTTGAGGAATCCAGGCTCATAACGCTGGCCGGACGGCTGCAGGGCGAGGAAGAACGCGGGCAGGCCTATGGTCAGCCCGTCGATGGCGGAGAGCTGGCGTGGCAGGAACGGGAACGGCAACAGCATGATCCCGGTCGTCAGCGCAATGAGTGTTGAATATATGGTCTTGCTCAGGAAGACCATGGACACCCGTTCGATGTTGCTGATGGCCCTGCGGCCCTCGGCAACAATGGCGGGCAGCCTGTCGAAACGGCCATCGAGCAGCACCAGCCTGGCCACCGCCTTGGTGGCGGGGGAGGCCGAGTCCATGGCGATACCCAGGTCGGCTTCCTTCAGTGCCAGGACGTCGTTGACCCCGTCGCCCGTCATGGCCACCGTATGTGCCCGTCGCTTCAGGGCCCGGATCATGTCCTGCTTCTGGGCCGGGGTGACGCTGCCGAAGACGTGGTGGGCCTCCACAACCTGCTCGAGCAGGTCCGGATCCGCGGGCAGTTTCCGTGCGTCGTAGGCCGCGCCCGTTCCGAATCCCACCTTGCCCGCGAGGACGCCCACGGTCCGGGGATCGTCACCGGAGATGATCTTCACGGTGACCCCCTGCTGCCGGAAGAAGTCCAGTGTCCTGGGTGCGTCCTCCCGCAGGTTTTCATGAAAGGTCAGCAGCAGTGCCGGCGTCGTGTGGCCGGGCACCCCGGCCGTCCCGGTGCCGGCAGCTGGAAGGCACCAGGGATTATGGACAAGTGCCAGGGTCCGCAAACCGGAAGATGCCAGCGCGGCTGCCCGGCGGTGCGCTTCCCTGCAACCGGCTGATGGACCACCCAGGAGTGCATCGGGTGCCCCCAGGATCCACGTCCCGGCGGCGCCGGACGCCGGTCCGAAGGTCACCGAACTCCACTTTTGTGCGGCAGTAAAAGGGACAGCGGACACCTCCGGCAGGGCATTCGACGCCGGAAAGGCTTCACCGATGGCGGCGGCCGTGCTGCTGGTGCCGGCGTTGGCGCCGAACCATTCCAGGGCCGCCCTCCATCCCTCCGCCGGTCCGGCACCCGCGTCATGGACGGCGTCGAAGGCAACGGAACCGGACGACAGCGTCCCGGTTTTATCAACGCACAGGACGTCCACCCTTGCCAGCACCTCCACCGCGGCGAGTTCCTGGACCAGCACCTTCTGGCGCGCAAGCCGCAGCCCGCCAACGGCAAAGGCCACGCTGGTGAGCAGCAGCAGGCCCAGGGGGATCATGGCCAGGACGCCGGCAACAGCCGCCACGGCCGTCACGGTCCACCGTCCCGGGTCCTGCATCCCCGCCCAGCCCCCGTGGGTCTGCACCTGCGCATTGATGACGAGCAGCGCCGTGGGGAGCAACAGCCACGAGACGACGGTGAAGACCCGCTCGAGCCCCCTCCGGATCTCCGACGTCACCAGGGAGAAGCGCCTTGCTTCGGAAGTAAGCCGGTAGGCGAACGTTTCCTCTCCCACTTTGACGACACGGGCCACGCCACCGCCGGCCAGTATCAGGGTCCCGGCCAGCAGCCTGTCGCCGGGATGTTTCCCCACGGGCTCGGATTCTCCGGTCAGGAAGGACTCGTCCACCTCAAGGTAGTCATCGTCAACGAGCTGCAGGTCTGCGGTGACCTGGTCCCCGGCGCCCAGCACAACAAGATCGTCGGGAACCAGGCCTGCCGCCGGAATCTCCTGCCTGACCCCGTCCCGCAGGACCCGGCTCCTCGCGGCATGCAGGACAGCCAGCTGGTCCAGCGAGCGCTTCGCACGGTACTCCTGCAAGATACCGATGACGGAATTGCCCACTGCCGACAAGCCAAACAACGCATCGCGCCATTGATCCAGGACGAACAGGAGCAGGAAACTGCACGCCACGATGCCGTTGAACAGCGTCAGGACATTGGCCCGGATAATCTGCCAGACTGTGCGGCTGGCGGCAAACGGCACGCTGTTGACACGGCCCGCCCTGGTCCGCTCCAGGACCTCGGCAGAGGAAAGCCCCCCGGGTCCGGGGTGGGAACCCCGGGCAGGGCCGGCAGCCAGCGGGCGCTTGCCTCCAGCGTCGGACATGGCCTCCTACTGGATCTACTGCTTGTGTTCGGATTTCCGCAGGTGCGTGATGATGGTGGCGCAGGGCGGCCGGGTCAGCACGGCATGGGCGGTGGATCCCAGAAGGAGCCGTCCAACGCTGCCCCTGCCCCGGCTGCCCAGCACCAGGAGCCTGGCGTTCGAGCCGGCCTGGATCAGCGCATCCGCCGGTTCCAGGACGGTCTCCAAAACCCCGTGCACCACGATGTCCGGGTACTCCTGCCTGAGCCCTGCCACAGTTTCGGACAGGACAACCTGTTCCTCCTCCAGCACATGGGCGGCAAACCTGCTGGACGGAAGCCCAGCCTTGATCCAGCGGTTGGGGCCGGTAAATGCGTAGAGGACTGTCAGTTCCTCGCCCAACGCATCCGCCTCGGCCGCGGCGAATGCCACCGCCTGGGTGGACTCCTGGGATCCGTCGACGCCGACCACGACGCCGCGCCCGCCTTCCTGCCCCGGCCCGATCACCGCGACCGGCGACTCCGCCACGGCAGCGGCCTGCAGTGCCCTGTCCGTCAGTGCGCCGCGTGCGTGGCCGCTGGATCCCAGGACCAGCATGGCCGCGTTCTTCGAATAATCGCCCAGTGAAGCTCCAATCGCCCCCTCAAGCAGTTCGAGCGAAACCTGCAGCCCCGGCTGCATTTCGTGCACGCGTTCCCCGACTTCCTTGAGCATGTCAAGGCCCGACTGTCGCAGGACGTCAACGTAGGGGAGGGCTTCCCCTACTATCCACCGGTCATCCAGGACATGCAGTACAACCAGGGGAACTTTGTGCTTCTTTGCCCGGGCAGCCGCCCAGGCCACGGCAGCGTTGGAGGCCGAAGATTCGGTGATGCCGACGGCGATCGGCTTGCCTGTTTCCATGATGGATCACACTTTCTGGCGTTGATTGTGGCGGCGGATGGGGGAATCAGGCAGTTTCGCCAGTTGCTGCGTCGAGGGGCGGCCACCAGTGCGTGGGTGGTGCGATCACAAACCGCCGGCCGCTGATGTCCGCGGGAGTTATGCGGATGAGGATGTTCTTCTGACCCGGCTGCCATGGGGACAGGCCGGCGTCCATGGCGTCCAGGACTTCTTCGGTGTCCGTGACAATGGCAGCCTGTCCCTTCACCACAACGCTCCAGGCGATGGTGCCGTACTGGTTCATGCCGTCAGTTTCCACGGCCACCACTGTCCGGCCGGGAAGCGAACCGAGTTTGGATCCTTCGCCGGTACGGATCAGGAGGGTTCCGTTGGTGGGGACGTAGTTGGCCGGGAAGATTTCCACCGTTTGGCCGCTGGTGAATGCGACCCGGCAGAGGGAAGTGGAGCGGAGGTACCTCCAGCAGTCGTGGACTCCCAGGTTCTCGATTTCAGGTTTGGCTGCAGCTGTATCCATGGCCGTAGCCTAGGTCGCGGAACCGGTCCGGGATAGGGAAGAAGGTCCTGCCGAATCAACCGGCCTGTCAGCACCTTCCGGCGGCGGCCCGGCGGGCTGTATCGGGCCGCCACCTGATCTTCTACACTGGTCCCATATATCCCTTCTTGACACAGGAGGGACTGTTCTTCCCGGCGGCGCTGCGCGCTCTACCGGTCTTTTCGATGGGCAAGGGCTGCGACGAGGCAGCCGTTCGCCGCAGGAGGTAAGGGACATGAGCAATGACCGGCCCTGGCAGTCCCCGATCAAGGAAAGAGCGGAGGACCTTCTCCGCGAGTTCGTTGCCCGCGCTGACGAGCTGCTGGATACCCAGGAACGGATCAACGGCCTGCTCGGGGCGGTGGTGGCGCTTGCGGAGGACCTCAGCCTGGAAGCTGTGCTGGACCGCGTGGTGCAGTCCGCCTGCGTTCTGGTTGGGGCAAGGTACGGCGCCCTGGGAGTCATCGGGGAAGACCGCAAGCTGAGCCACTTCATCACGGTGGGGATCGATGAGGAGGGCATCAGGTCCATCGGGGACCTGCCCACGGGCCACGGCGTCCTGGGGCTGCTGATCCGCGAGCCAACGCCGCTGCGGCTGCATGACCTCGGCCAGCATCCGATAGCATCAGGCTTTCCCTCGAACCACCCTCCCATGAAGACTTTCCTGGGGGTCCCGGTGCGGGTCAGGGACGAGGTCTTTGGCAACCTCTACCTTACGGAGAAGAACGGCGGCCAGGATTTCACGCCCGAGGATGAAGACCTTGCGGTCGCGTTGGCCGCAGCCGCCGGGGTGGCGATCCAGAACGCACGCCTCTTCGAAGACAGCAAGCGCCGCCAGAAGTGGCTGGAGGCAGGGATGGAGCTCAGCACCCGCCTCATCATGGCCTCCCATGCGGCCGATGAAGCTGCCTTGGACCTCGTCCTGGAAACCGCTTTGGAAGTTTCCGATTCCTCCCTTGCGGTGGTGGTGGCGGGCCCGGCCGGTGAGGGGGTCCTGAGGTGCAGGGCGTCGCTTGGGGCCCAGAGCCTCCAGGCGGGCCAGGAGCTCAAGGCGTCCGAAGTGGTTGCCAAAGTCCTCGAAACGGGTGAGTCCCTGGTGGCCCGGGACCCGCACGAGGTCTTCGACGAAGAGGTCACGGAAAAACTGGGACCGGTCCTGGTCTGTGCCCTCGGCCATCCAGGCAGTGCCAACGGCGCCCTGCTGCTTGCCCGTCCCAGGGGATCAACGGTCTACGCCCAATCGGACATCGACTCCAGCGCGCTCTTCGGGAGCAGAATCGGCCTGGCACTTGACCTGGCGCGGGTCAACGCACTCCGCGAACAGAACCTGCTGTTCACTGACCGGGAACGCATCGCCCGGGACCTGCACGACCTCGTGATCCAGCGCCTCTTCGCAGCCGGCCTTAGCATCCAGAGCCTGCGGCGCTACACCCTCGATCCCGTCGCCAACGACCGCATTGCAGCTGTCACCTCGGAACTGGATGACACCATCCGGAAATTGCGGGACACCATCTACTCCCTCCGGACGGGCGAGGAGGAGCGGGAGCCCCTCACCGGCCGGATCCTGCGGATCATCCGGGACAATTCGCTCAGCTACCCTGTGGACCCCGCAGTGTCCCTCATCGGGCCGGTGGATTCGGTGCGGGAGGATCTTGCCGCGCACCTGCTGCCTGTCCTTACCGAGGGCCTGAGCAACGCGTTGAGGCATTCCGTGGCCGGCGCGATCGATGTTGCGGTGACCGTCACGCCGGACCAGGTCCAGCTGGTCATCAGCGACAACGGCCAGGGTTTCGAGGAGCCGGACAAGACGAGCGGACTGGCGAATATGCGGCGCCGGGCCGGGCTGCTGGGCGGCACCTGTTCCATTGAAAGTGCCCCCGGCGAGGGCACCCGGGTGACGTGGTGTGTCTCCCGCACCTGACCGCAGATTGCCACAGTACTAGCGCTTAGGACGCGTCCGAAATGTTCCGGGTGACATAGACCGCGGCCTGGGTCCGCCGTTCAAACCCCAGCTTCGCGAGGATTGAGGAGACGTAGTTCTTCACGGTCTTTTCCGCCAGGAACAGGTCATCCCCTATTTGCCGGTTCGTCAGGCCCTGCCCGATCAGGGCCAGGACTTTCTTCTCCTGCGCGCTGAGGGCCTCCAGGCGGGGGTCTGTCGGCGCATTGGACAGGCCTGCCATGACCCGCTGCTCCACCCCCGGTTCAAAGAGTGACTCACCTGCTGCAGCCCTGCGGATTCCGCTGAGGAGGTCATCGCTCCTGATCTGCTTGAGGATGTAGCCCGATGCCCCGGCGAGGACCGCGCCGCGAAGTGCCTGCTCGTCGTCGTAGCTTGTCAGGATCAGGCAGCGCAGGCGGGGATCAAGGGAACGCACGTCGCGGCATACCTCAATGCCGGTGCCGTCCGGAAGGCGCCCGTCCAGGATGGCGATGTCCGGGTGCAGGGCGGGTATCCGGCGCGTGGCCTCGGCCGCCGACCCGCTTTCGCCCACCACAAGGAAGCCCTCCCCTTCGAGCAGATCCTTGAGTCCCTGCCTGACGAGTTCGTGGTCATCGAGGATGAACACCCGGACAGGTCCTTGGGGTTCCGGACTGTTTCCCGGCCCCGTCTCTTCCCTTTGCACGCTGCACTCCCAATTGTTCCGGCCCCCAGCCTGCACCTTCTGTGCGGGGCAGCCCTCCCGGAAGGGGGCTGATCCCATTCTTTCCTGTACCGGCCACCTCTGGAAGGGACCAAAGTCCAGTCCTATCCCGCGGCGCCTGACAATGGCCGCACCCTGGTCAGCATGACGTCCATGAAGACGTCCTGGTTGTCGGCGCTGCCCAGGCCGTGTCCGCCGTCGAGCCAGACCAGCTCCTTGTGTGGCGCTGCCAGCATGGTGTAATACTCCTCGACCAGGGGTGCCATCGCGTTGACGTCATACCGGCCGACGAAGAAGAACACCGGTATGTCCAGGACCGGAGCGTCTTTGACGAAGTCCAGGTGCTCCAGTTGGGGATATACGGCGTTGAAGGAGTTGACCAGTCCGCGGGTGTGGTTGATCTTGTCGATGTAGCCGTACTCCGGGACAAAGAACGGGATGACCGGCACGATGAGGGAGTAGCGGGGCGTCCCCATGATGTCGTTGAGCACGTCGAGGTAGTCGACGTAAGGGGCCACTAAGTTGTCCCCGCCATAAGGGGGTGGACCGTTGCGGCGCAACTTCTCCGCGCTTCCGGTATCGCCCTGCTCCTCAAGGTGCCGCAGGGCGCGTTCGTAACCCAGGCGGTCGTTTTCGACGGTGTTCACCATCTGGCCGCTGCTGATAAACGCGTGATAGAGCTCTGGATGCTCCTGGACCAGCCAGATGCCGACGATGCTGGACCACGAGACCCCGTAGAGGTAGATCCTTTCCTGGTTGAACCGGTTGCGCAGCAGTTCCGTGAGGGCAGCGGCGTCCGCCACGAACCGCTCCCTGTCCAGCTCCTCAAACGGCACGGCGCCGTAGGACTTGCCCGTCCCCGGCTCGTCCCAGCTGACCACGGTGAAGTGCTCCTCCAGAGTCCGGAACTCCATCGCGTTGAAGAACCCGCCGCCGCCCGGGCCTCCCATCCCCAGGTTGAGGAGCACGGGGTTGGCCGTGTCGTGTCCGCGGATGGTGACCCACTGCCGCGTGCCGTTCAGCTCAACTTCCTCCATGCTGGCTATGCTGCCGGGCAGTGGCCGTCCGTCCCGGTCCAGGATGGGAGGCGTCGCAGCGAAGGCCTGCGACGCGGCCACGGCCGCTGCCGCGAGCAGCGCCGTGGCTGCGAGGCCATAGAGCTTGTCCTTCGCCTTCTGCCGGCGGAGGACGATCCAGGCGACGGCGGCCAGGCAGGCCAGGAGCAGCGCAAGCCACAGCGGGAGCGGCACCGCCGTGGTCAGCGGCAGGAGCAGTACCGGCAAAGACAGGACGACGGCGGCCACCAGCGCCAGGGCCGTGGTCAAGGTGGCAGACCGGCGGGATGCCGGGCCAACCCGTTGAGCATCCATGCTTACTCCTCGAAGAGAACGTTGATCTCCTCAGCCTGCGGCCGGGAGCAGCGCGGCTGTAGGGGCGAAAGTCATCCTGTACGGGTATGCGGGCCAGGTCGGGGCGGTGACCTTCGGCCCTACCCGGGCAAGCCTGGCCTGCGCCAGTCTGGGGGAGAAGCGTCATAAAGGATGGGAAGCTGATGACTGCAACCGAGGGGCCCAGGATCATTGCCGGGGTGGATGGATCCGAGGCGTCCGTTGAGGCGCTGCGCGTTGCGGCCACACTGGCGGAACCACTCGGAGCCACAGTGGAAGCGTGGGCCTGCTGGGATGTCCCGGCCGGGTACGGGGTGTACTTGGCGGTAAGTATTGAAGGTTTCAAATATGCCGCCGAACAAGTGTTGCAGCAGGCGCTCACTGATGCTTTTGGTGACGAGCGGCCCTCCCGGGTCCGCCCGCGGCTGGTGCGTGGCAAACCCGGCCACCTGCTGATTGACGGGAGCCGGAGCGCCCTGCTCCTCGTTGTCGGACGTCGCGGGCACGGAGGCTTCGTACCCGGGTCGGTGAGCTCCGCGTGCGTGAGCCATGCACACTGTCCCGTCCTGGTGGTGCACACACCGGAGACGGCCACTGCCCGGGGGGCGGAAAAGCAAGCCGCAGCCGATGCTCCTCAGTGATGGCCGGCGTCGTGCGCGTGCCCGTGTCCGTGGCGGACGGCGGACTCTCCCGTCAGCTCGTGGAGTCCCTCCACCGACCCGGCAAGCGACAGTCCTGGTGATTCAGCGATGAACGGCAGCAGGAGGCGGTTCTCCTTGTCCAGGTGGAGGGCGAAGATCCGCTGGATGAGGCTTCCGGCAATGGCGGCCTGAACACCGGTGGCTGTCCGCAGTTCGTCCACCAGTTCCACGATGACCCGGTGCTCCGCGAGCATCCCTTCCACCAGGAGCTTTCCCTCCGGCAGTGCTCGCGGCCCCTCATACAGCAGGCCCTCCTCCGCAAGGGCGTGGGGCACCAGGTCGCTGTCGCACCAGTCGAGCAGCGCGGCCTGTGCCCTTTCCCCGGCGGGGGAGTCACCCGCCTCGAGGGCCTCCACCAGGAGGCCAACCAGCCCGTTGAGCTGTTTCAGCATGTCAGCGTGGTGGGTTTCGACATCCTGGAGTGCCCTGGCTTCGACGGCGGCATCCTTGGCTGTATTCATTGCTCGGCGTTCCGTTCCTCGTGATCTTTACGGTGGCCTGGACGTCTGCTGACCCAACGGATGTTCCGGCTGGTCCAGTAGCCGGCGGCACACATGATGCCGAATCCGATGATGCCCAGGAGCGGAACCTGCAACAGCTGGCCGGTCACCAGGATGAGCAGCCCGGCCAGGATCGCTGCCGCTCCGCTGCGAAGGTGCCTCCTGCCGGGAGCGGTAAACGCATCGCTGCCCAGCAGCAGGGCAAGTTTCGGATCGTCCAGCTCCAGCCGGCTGCTGATCCTGTCGAGTTCCCGTTTCTCGAATTCCGAGAGTGCCACGGCGGTCTCCAAGCTTGTGCGTTGTCATCCGAACACGGCCTGGCGTGCAGGCCGGTTCCCTTCCATCATCCGGCCGGAGGGCAAGGGGCGGCAGAGCCATTGGTCCCAACTTGGCCGTAAGGTATCCGGCGCCGGCCGGGGCTTTTGGCACTTGTTGGGCCGGGCGGATGGGGCAACCCTTGGAGAACCGGAAGCACGAGCTCCGGCTGGCGACGTACGCCTTCCGAGGAGGTTCCGTGAAGTCCCGCGTGAACGCGTTCCTGGTCCGCTGGGTGGGATGGGTGACGTTGGGTGAGAGCCTGGGTTTTCTTGGCCCGGTAGTTGCCCAGCTCACCGCGGCCGCGTTCCTGCCGGACGGAATGCTGCTGCTGGTGCTTGGCGGGGTTGTGGAAGGTGCCGTCCTGGGCTGGTTCCAGGCGCACGTGCTCCGCGGCCGGCTTCCGGCCGTTTCCGTCCGCCGGTGGGTGGGCCTCACTGCGCTGGCAGCTGCGATTGCCTGGACACTGGGGCTGTTCCCGGCCGCCACCGATGCCTGGCAGGAATGGCCCGCGGCCGCACAGATCGGCGGCGCGTCCGTGGCAGGAGTCCTCCTGCTGGGGTCAATCGGGTTTGCCCAGTGGATTGAGTTGCGCAGGCACGTGGCGGGAGCCTGGCGGTGGATAGCCGGAAGTGCTGCAGCCTGGGCTGCGGGCCTGGCAGTTTTCTTTGCCGTGTCCACCCCGCTCTGGCAGCCGGGGCAGGAACAGTGGCTTGTGGCGGCGATCGGTGTTGTGGCGGCAGTCCTGATGGCGTTCACCATGGCCGTGATCAGCGGGGTGGTCCTGATGCGGATCCTTCCGGACCGGCCGTGATGGCATCCCGGACAAAGATTGTCCGGCGGGCGGAAGCTGCGGCGTTTACTCGAATCCGGCCCGCGTGACGTCGTCCAGCGTGGTGTGCCACATCATGGGCGCTGTCAAGGAAAAACGCCGGCCGGTCACGGACTCGGGCACTATCCGGACGAGGTGTTCCTGCCCTACGCCCTGCCAAGGAAACAGCCCGCGCCGGATCTCGTCCAGCGCCGCCCCGGTCGGCTGGGTTTCAACCGCTTTCCCCTTGACCACCACGCTCCAGGCCAGGCCGAACTGCGCGCTCACCGCATCCGCCTCCAGGGCAACGGTGGAATCGGACTGGATAGCCTGTTGCTTGGTTCCACCGCCAGTCCTGAAGATCAATGTCTGATCCTCCACTTTGAAGTTGACGGGGAAGACATCAGGGTGGCCGTCCACGATGACGGCCAGCCTGCCCACCGTCGTCTCCGCCAGGAGTGTCCAGCACTCTTCGGGATCGAGTATCTCTGCCTCAGGCACGTTGTTCTTGTCGCTCATGTGGCCCAGCGTAGGCCGTTTTCCCGGCCGCAGACAGGGCCCAAAGGCCCGGAGGCTGCGTCGCCACGGCTTCGTCTAGAAGCCTGTTCGCCGGAAGCGCTTGTCCACGGCAACAACCAGGGAGGCAAGCAGCGCGATGCCGAGGATCCGCAGCCAGGTTTCAGGGTTGATGGGGGCGGTATGGAAGAGCCCGTTCATCAGCGGAGAGTAGGTGATGGCAAGCTGGCCCGCCATCTGGAGAACCACGCCCAGTACGATCCACGGATTGGCAAAAACCCCCACCCGCCACGCCGGCCTTGTCAGGGAACGGCAGCTGAACAGGTAGAACAGCTCCACCGCAACGAAGAGGTTGACCGCCGCCGTCCTGGCTTCTGCCAGGGACGCGCCGCCGGCGAGCTCGAGCTCGAAAATCCACCACGTACCGGCAACCAGGAGGACCGAAACCAGGATGATGCGCACGGTCAGCACCCAGGTGAGAAGCGGCCGGTCGGGCTTCCTGGGCGGCCGGGACATGATGCCGGGTTCTTTCGGCTCGAACGCGAGCATCAGGCCCAGTGCCACGGCGGTGGTCATGTTGATCCAGAGGATCTGCGTGGGCAGGATGGGAAGCGTTCCGCCGATCAGGATGGCTACCAGGATCACCAGGCCCTCGCCCATGTTCGTGGGCAAGGTCCAGACGATGAACTTGGTCAGGTTGTCAAAGACGTTCCGGCCTTCTTCGACAGCGGCTTCGATCGTGGCGAAGTCGTCGTCCGTGAGGACGATGTCCGCGGCTTCCTTGGCCGCCTCCGTTCCCGAACGGCCCATGGAGACGCCGACGTCGGCCTGGCGCAAGGCGGGCGCGTCATTGACGCCGTCGCCGGTCATCGCCACCACATGGCCCCTGGACTGGAGCGCCCCAATCAGGCGCAGTTTCTGCTCAGGAGACACGCGTGCGAAGACGTTCGTCTGCTCCACCGCGTCCGGCAGCTGGTGTTCCGGAATGGCGTCCAGCAAGGAACCCGTCAGGGCCCGGCTGCCTTCCCCGCTGGTCCGCAGGCCGACGGCGTCGGCAATGGAGAGCGCCGTGCCCACATGATCGCCGGTGATCATCTTCACCCCCACCCCTGCGTCATGGCAGGCCCGCACGGACGCCGCCGCCGCGTTCCTCGGCGGATCAAGCATTGCCTGGAGCCCGGTGAGGGTAAGGCGGCCCTCCAGGACTTCTTCCGCGAGCGGACCGGCGTCCTTCGGGAGGTGCATCATTGCGGTGGCAAGCACGCGCAGGCCGGTACGGGTCAGGCCATGCACCGCCTCCAGGACTTCCTGCCGGCGGATTGGAGCCGGCCTGCCGCTGGGGTCCAGCTGGGTGCCGCAAAGCTCGAGCACCCGCTCCACGGCCCCCTTGACCAATACTGTCCCGCCCTGGCCCGGAAGGGCGGGGGAGTGGAGGGTCGCCATGTATTGCCGTTCGGAGGTGAACGGCAGGGTTCCGCGGCGGGGGTTTGCCGCCAGGAATTCCGCGACGTCGATGCCGCCCTTGCCGGCCACCACCAGCATCGCCGCCTCGGTGGGGTCGCCCTGGGCCTGCCACAGCTGCCCGTCAAGGACGATTTTGGCGTCGTTGCAGGCGCCTCCAGCCAGGAGGGACCAGTAGAGTGCTGCGTCCTGCGTTGACTCCGGCTCCACGGCGGCCCCTTCGGGCGCGCCTTTCCCCGCTGCGGAGATCCGGCCTGCAGGACCGTAGCCGGAACCGGAGACGTCGTAGCTGGCGGAGGGGGTCCACAGAGCCCGCACCGTCATCTGGTTCTCCGTGAATGTACCGGTCTTGTCGGAGCAGATCACCGTGGTGCTGCCGAGGGTTTCCACCACGGGCAGGCGGCGCACTACCGCCCGCCGCCTGGCCATCCGGCGGACACCAATGGCAAGCGTTACCGTAACGGCGGCCGGCAAGCCTTCGGGGATGGCCCCCACTGCGAGCGCGACGGCGGCGGTGAAGGTTTCCGCCGGCTGCTGGCCGCGCACCACCCCCGCCGCGAACGCCAGCGCGGCGAGGGCCAGGATGGCAACCGTGAGCGTCGAACTGAACCGGGCAAGCTTCCTGGTCAGCGGGGTGGCCACGGTCTGTACCGCCCCCATGAGCCGGTGGATTTCGCCGAGCTCAGTTTCACCGCCGATGGCGACGACGATGCCCTCGCCGGTGCCTGCGGTCACCAGGGTCCCGCTGTAGACCATGTTCCGCCGGTCGGCCACGGGGGTGCCTACCGGCAGCACCACCTCGTCCTTGGACACCGCTTCGGATTCCCCGGTGAGGGCGGACTCATCAACCCGCAGGCCGGAGAGGCGGACAAGGCGCAGGTCCGCCGGCACTTTGTCCCCCGCTTCGAGGAGTACCAGGTCCCCCGGGACGAGGTCCTCGGACGGTATCTCCTGCCTCTGCCCGTCCCGCAACACCACCGCGGCGGTCCGTACCAGCGAATGGAGGGCATCCAGCGCCGCTTCCGCGCGGGTTTCCTGGACAAAGCCGATGAGCGTATTGACGAGCACCACGGCCAGGATCACGCCGGAATCCAGGTATTCGCCCAGGACACCCGTGACGGCGGCTGCGGCCAGCAGCACGTAGACCAGGGGATTGTTGAACTGGCGCAGCAGCTTGCGCCACATCCCTCCCCGTTTGGACCGGGGAAGCATGTTGGCGCCAAACTGCGAGCGCCGCCGCGACACCTGGCCGGGGCCGAGGCCCTTGGTGATATCCGTTTCAAGAAGGAGCACCACTTCGTGCACGGGCAGGGTGTGGTGGTCCGAAACCGGAGCGGCCTTCCTGCCCGCAGAGTTGGCCTGCCTGGCTCTTTCCATGGTTCCCTTCTTCGGGGTCCCGCCGGGTCTTTGGACTTACTGCGCAAGCAACGCGTCGAGGGTGGCAAAGCCGTAACCGGCCGCGCTGATGCGGTCGATCACCTGCGGCAAGGCGTCGGCATCGAGGGTGCTGCGGTCGTCGGGGTTGGAGCCAATATGCATGAGGACAATTTCGCCCGGCTGCAGGGCAGCCATGACCCGGTCGGAGACGATCTGGGCGCTGATGCCCCCGCTGGTGCCCTTCCAGCCAAGCGTGTCCACCGACCATCGGACGGCTGCATAGCCCAGATCGTTGACCGCCTCGATGGTCCGGGCATCCCGTTCACCGAAAGGAAAGCGGAACAACGGCCTCGGGTCGGCGCCGGCGGCCAGGATTGCTTCCTCGGCCCCGCGCACCTGCTGCACGATCTGTGCGTCACTGAGTCCGGTGAAACCGGGATGGGTCATGGAGTGGTTGCCCACGCGGTGCCCTGCGGAGACAATCTGCCGGACGCCGTCCGGATTGTTCGCGGCCCAGTTCCCAGTGAGGAAGAATGTTCCGGCCACTCCTTTGGCTGACAGCGCCGACAGGATCTTCGGCAGGCCTGCCGCGTTGGCCCCGGCGTCAAACGTCAGCGCCACGGTGTTCCCGGCGCCGGGAACAGCTGTCAGGTCCTGGTTGCGCAGCCCTGCAGGGAACGGGTCCTGCGGCGGAACGGTGCCCGGGGCAGGTGGTGTAGTAGCAGGTACGGGAGGCACGGTCACCGGCGGTTGCACCGGAGTCTGTCCTGCCTCCGGGGTCTCGGTCCCGGCTGGCGCAGGGGGCGGCGGCGTGGCAGAAGGGCTGGACGGCGTGGGGGAGGCGGCGCTGCTGGTGGCCGCGCTCGTGCCCGGGGACGGCCCGGCCGCGGGCTCGGGGCTCTCCGCGGGGCGCTGCAGCAGGACGGCCAGGACGACGGCGACGAGCACCAGGGCGGCTACGAGTGCAATGGCTGCCGTCCGGCGTCGTCCATTTCCCGGCAGCGGATCCGTCGGCCCGCTGCCGGTCGCATCCGGCCTGCTCACGGCATTCCCCTTCAGGACTTGTTGTGGTCTGTTTCAGGCGTGTGGACCACCAGGACCGGGCAGTGGGCATGGGACACGAGGGCCGAACTGACGGATCCGAGCAGCATGCCCCCGAAACCTCCGTGGCCCCGCCGTCCGACCACCACCATGTCCGCGTCCCTGCTGGCTTCGATCAGTGACTCGCGCGGGTGCCCCCGGACGAGGCCCACCACGACGTTCGACGGCGTCTCCGGGCCGAAGGCTTTTGTCACCGCCTCGTCAAGGATCTGCCCGGCGCGTTCCTCGAAGCCTTCGATGCCCACCATGACGTAGCCGGCGTACACCTGGGGGTAGTCCCAGTAGGCGGTGGCGAGGACCTTGGCGCCAAGGGGCAGCGCCAGGCGCTGGGCCTGCCGGAGCGCCTCCACGGAGGGCTCTGACCCGTCCACGCCCACGAGAATCCGGGCA
Source organism: Arthrobacter nitrophenolicus (assembly GCF_045833485.1). Taxonomy (NCBI): domain Bacteria; kingdom Bacillati; phylum Actinomycetota; class Actinomycetes; order Micrococcales; family Micrococcaceae; genus Arthrobacter; species Arthrobacter nitrophenolicus. The sequence continues at coordinate 3,970,273 of NZ_CP174504.1, read as the reverse complement.
AATGGTGTTTCCGCTGTGCTCATTTCAGCTCCTCATGTGGCGGCGGTGGTCCCTCGTATCTTGTCGCGGCCGTTGCCGGAGGGGTAGGGCCGAAGGTCCGCCTGGCGTTCCCTGGTTCCTGGTCAAGGGGTCCCTGGTCGAGCCGGAAGGGCGGGTATTCATCACGCATCAAGGCCGTGTAGGCCATGACGCGGTAGATCCAGCGGTTGATCCCGAGTATCAGGTCGAACAGCGGGCGCTGGTAGCGGCCGGTAAAGAGCAGCGCCACCACTGCCACCAGGACCAGGATTCCCAGCAGGGACAGGCCGGTACCCCGTTCATACGTGGTTCCGAGGTCTTCGGTGTCTGCCGGCCAGGTCCAGGTGGTGCCGGCCAGGGCGGCAACGATCAGCAGGTGCGGAATGGACAGGAGCCACCACTTGACGAGGACGAGGCCGCGGGAAAGGCGTTCAGGGTAGTCCACCTCGAAGTCCGCCGGATAGGCCGTGCGTGCCAGGGTGAAGGGCGGGTAGAGGTCGGTGCCTGCTGCGGCGTAGGCGTAGAAGGCCACCCTCCAGTTCCAGCGCATGACCCCGACGTTGAAGTCGAACAGGGCCCGCGGATAGCGGCCGGTGAACAGGATGGCGAACCCGGCCACGACGGTGGTCACGAGGAACGCGAACCACAGGAAGACCAGGACGATGAAGTGCGGGATGGCCAGGAACCACTTCACCAGCCACATGGCCCGTGACAAGGCGGGATCCAGCTCCCCAATGAGCCGAGCGGGATACGGGGCGCTGTCCCGTGCCTCCGGATTCATAGGCGCTTGTGGTGGAAGTACCGCTGCGCCCGGAGGACCGGCGTGCCGCCCGAGTCCCACCGCCCCCAGGATCAGCAGGGGGATGCCGATGGCGAGTGCGACTGCGCCTCCCACCAGCAGGCCGGTGGCCGCAGGCCGGATCAGATCTGAACGGAAGCCGGCCTGCACCTGCGCGTCGACGCCGGTGCTGCCGTCGGCATTCATGATGACTATCGCCCAGCTTCCCGCAGCCAAGTCCCAAGTCAGCTCCTGTTCGCCGGCACCCGCAACGGATGCGCTCCAGAACTGTTGCTCCCGGGGAGGTGCCGGCGAGCCGGTGCCGGGAACGTCACGGTACTCCGCCCGGAAGGGCCGGCTGTCCACCTCGAGGAGCTCGGAGTGGTGCACGCCGGAAAGATATCGCTCAACATCTTCCTGGGGAGCAATCCCCAGGAAGATTTCCCTGCCGGGGTCAACGGAGGATGCGCGCAACCTGAGTGTGCCGACGTCGAAAGGCAGCCGGGGTGGGACGCCCTCGCCCACGGCATCGATTCTTGGCGAGGTCAGGGCGTGGGAGCCCACCGAGAGCCGGGCGGTGCCGGAGGTGAGGTATCCGTCGCCCTGGACGGATCCCACCACTGAGGCAACCACCCCCGCAGCCAGGACGGTGGCCCCGGCGATCGAGGCAAGGATGCCGAGAATGAGCAGGATGACTGCGGGGGTCTTCTTCATGGTGCCGGTCCAGGCCTAGGCCTTGTTCCTGGCGGCCTGGATCCTGGTAATGACCGTGGGGCACGGCAGGTGCTTCAGGACGCCGTGGGCTGTGGATCCGAGGAGAAGGCGCTTGATGCCGCCCCTGCCGCGGCTGCCTACCACCAGCAGCCTGGCTCCGGCGGCGGCATCCACCAGGGCGTCCACGGGGGTCTTTTCGGTCTCGAGGATCTGATGGACTTTCAGGTCCGGGTAGTCTTCCTCAAGCCCGGCTACTGTTTCGGAAAGGACTACCCGTTCTTCCTGCACGATCAGCTCCGCCAGAGTGGTGGACGACAGTCCGGCATCCACGATTGGATCGGGTGTTCGCACCGCGTAGACCACCGTGAGCTCCTCACCCTCCCGGTCAGCCTCTGCGGCCGCAAAGCTGACGGCGAGGGTCGCTTCCTTGGAACCGTCAACGCCCACCACCACGCCGGAGCGGCCGTTGAGATCCTGCGTCCCTACCACGGCAACCGGGACTTTGGCGGTGGCGGCAACCTGGAGTGCCCGGTCGGCCAGGACGCCGCCAAGGTGCCCGGTCCCCGAGCCCACGACCAGCATTGATGCCTTGCCGGAATATTTGGCGAGCGCTCCGCCAACGCTTCCGTTGAGGAGCCGGGTGGTGACGGGAACCTGGAAGGTGCCCCGGATCCGTCCGGCGGCCACCTGCAGGAGCTTGTCGCCGGCCTCTTCCAGCACCCCAAACCAGGGGTAGGGATCTGCCACCCAGCGGTCGTCTACGACGTGGAGAATCACCAGCGGGACATTCGCCCGCTGGGCCCGGCGGGCTGCCCACAGGACGGCCGCCTGGCTTTGGGCCGAGTCGTTGGTGCCTACGGCGATTGGTTTATGGATTGTCATGGCCGTGCTTCCTCGTCTTGTGCGGTGCTGGACACGTTTAACACTCCCGCCCGGGGGCCGCGGATTGTAGGGCCAAAGGTCACGGGCGCGGAGGCGGCCGACCGTGGATATGGAGGGGACCTAAGGCCCTTGGGGGACCCCGGGTTCCAGTGCGAGCCTGTGGAATAAGCCGCGAACAAAGAGGCGCCCACGGGCCACCTCCGGGGAAGGCACAGATGCTCCATCACATCAGGCTCCACAGGACGCTTTGGGCGCTGACCGCCGTCCTCACCCTGCCGGTTGCGGCGGCAGGCGCCGCGCGTCCGGAAATCTATGCCGGGATTGTCAGCAGTAACATCCTGCCCGGGGCATTTTCCCAGGACTTGCTCTCAGTGGCAGCCGGGCTTGGCCTCGGCTATCTTGCCGTCGCGGCCGGACCCGGGAAGACCAGGCACCACATCGCAGCACTGGGGATCCTGGGCTACCTTTTCTACGCGTACGGGATTTATGTGATTGAACGGGCCTACAACGGCCTCTACCTGGCCTACATGGGCATCTTCGCCTTGGCCTTCTGGTGCATGGTCCTGGCGGGCGCGCACTTCAGGCGCGATCTGACCCCACCGGCCCTCCCGAAGGGTATCCGCTTGCTCTCGGCCTCGGGCGCGATCCTCCAGCCGCTGATCTTCTACCCACTGTGGATCGCGATGCTCCTGCCCCTGATGAACAGCGGAGAGCAGATCGATTCCCTCTACTCGATCTTCATCCTGGATCTGTGCTTCATCATGCCCGGCTTCCTGATCCTGTCCGTCCTGACCTTCAGGAACCGCGCCGTGGGGCTTCTGCTTTTACCCGCACTCCACGTGCTGGGTTTCATCCTGATCTTTTCCCTCGCAATCGGAGAACTGGCCAAGCCGCTTTTCGGTGTCCCGCTCAGCCCGCCGGCGCTGTGGCCCCCGCTGGCTCTGTCGCTGCTGTTCCTGGTGCTCGGGATCCTGCATCTGGCCAAGCTCAGGCCGGGCTCGGCCGCACCGGGGGATGCTTCCACCCCGGGAGGCAGGCGCGTACTCTGGGATGACCGTTAGGAAGTAAGCGGCCCGGATGCATTGGGTGATTTTCCCCAGCCCCTCGGAGGAATGCCTGGCAGCCGCTCGAACCCGCACCACCTCTCGGATCCACGAATCACGCGCGGCCCTTCCCGTCTGGCGTTTTCCCATTTAAACGGCTCACGCCTCCCTGACTTTCGACAACTTAAGATGAGGAGTTCCCATGGACCCTGGGGCGCTTCTGGCGCTGGTTGGAGGCTATATCACTGCCGCCATCGGCGTTTTCCTGCTGTACTCGCCGGTCCTTGTCCTGGTGGTCTGGCTGCTCCTCCTCGCAGGGCTGCTGCAGCTGCTGGCGTGGCCCTTTATCATCCTGTTCCGCAAACTGCGCAGGAAGCCGGAACCCCCTTCGGACGGATCCTGGTTGCTGCACTGATCCATGGGGAAAGACCCGGTTCACATCCCGCCCTTTTCATCAGTATGCTTACTATTGTTCGCCCGGAGTTCAAGAGAAAGGCATCACCATGACTGAACAGAACCTCCCCGATGACAACCTCGAGGTGGTCGAGGAAAATGATGTGCTCCTGGATGAAACCCCCGGCGCCGCTGCGTCCTTTGAGCTGGATCCCGTCAAGGGGGAGCCGGACAGCTACCCGGGCGCCGCGGAGAACAATCCGGACCGCTGGCAGGAGGATCCGCTTCTCCAAGGAGAGACTGTTTCGGGTGAAGAAGAGGATTTCCTGAGTGACCAGACGCTCCGCGACGAGACGGCGGACGCCCGGTACAACGCAGGCGATGAGCAAGTGCCGCCGGATGCGCCCACCCTCGGTGAAGCCGTGGCGGACGTCGACTTCGGCGAAAACCCGGCCGGGCCCGAGGCCGAGGCAAGTGACGATACCGAGAACTTCGGAGGGTCGCCGCTCAGCGAGTTCGACCCCGAGGACCTGGAGCGCTGACAGCAGGCGGGGGCCAGCACGCCCTGGCCGAAAACGGGATCACGGCTAGACTAATAAGCAGGCTGATGAATATCAGTTGGTAGATCAGGACTTAGGGAGTTTCACATGAACTTGGGAAGCATGATCAGGAATGCCGCTGGACGATTCACGGGCAGGACCGGCACCAGCGGAACAGTCCGCGGTACCGGGATGAACGCCGCCAGGCGGACGCCGCACGCAACGGGCGGCAGGACCGGCGGCATGGCCCACAAAATCATGGGAATGCTCCGGCGGCACTAAAACCACGAAACCAGGAAGCAGGTCCCGGATACGTCCGGAACCTGCTTTTTGGTCCTTCAGAGCATGCGTGAACTCGTCATCCTCGGCACCGCGTCCCAGGTGCCCACCCGCGCCAGGAACCACAATGGGTACCTGCTGCGCTGGGATGGCGAGGGCCTGCTGTTCGATCCGGGCGAAGGAACGCAGCGGCAAATGATCCACGCGGGTGTTCCGGCAACCCACATCACGCGTATCTGCCTCACCCACGTCCATGGCGACCACTGTTACGGCCTTCCCGGCGTGCTGTCCAGGCTGGCCCTCGACGGCGTGCGGCATCCCGTCCACCTGCACTATCCGGCCGCAGGCGAGGATGTGGTCCGTGCCCTGGTCTCGATCAGTTCGCCCGGCATCGATCTGCGCCTGCACCCCCACGGCAAAGCGGGAATCATCGCCGACGGGCTTGAGGTCCGGCCGCTGAAGCACCGCATCGATACCTTTGGCTACCGGCTTGTGGAACCGGACGGCCGGACCCTGCTGCCCGACCGGCTGGCGGCGGCGGGCATCGCAGGACCCGACGTCGGCCGCCTGCAGCGCGAGGGCACGCTCAACGGCGTCAACCTCGAGGCCGTGAGCATCCACCGGCCCGGCCAGCGTTTCGCATTCGTCATGGACACCGCGCCGTGCGCCGGTGCTGAGGAACTGGCCGACGGCGCCGACCTCCTGGTTGCCGAATCAACCTTCAGCGATGACGACGCCGGCCTGGCGCAGCAATACCGCCACCTCACCGCCGGGCAAGCGGGGGAGCTGGCGTCGCACGCCGGTGCCCGTGCCTTGGTACTGACGCATTTTTCATCCCGCTATGGCGACGACGCCACCATGCTTGCTGCCCAGGCATCCGCACGCGCCGGCGCCGCCGCCGTCATGGCCGCTTCAGACCTGCAGCACATTCCCTTTCCGCAGCGGCGCAGCCCCCGCGCCGACCTGGCACACCAGGCAGTCCACCACCTGACCCGGCAAGGAGGCCGACAATGAGCGCCACGTCCGAGGAAGTCGACGGCGTCACACCTGCGGGCGGGGAGCCCGAGCTGAAACGGGTCCTGGGCCCGAAACTCCTCCTGCTCTTCATCGTGGGGGACATTCTTGGCGCCGGTGTCTACGCCGTCACCGGCACCATGGCCGGAACGGTGGGCGGCATCGTCTGGCTGCCGTTCCTCCTGGCTTTCGTGGTGGCGACGCTGACGGCGTTTTCCTACCTCGAACTGGTCACGCAGTATCCCCAGGCGGCGGGCGCTGCCCTGTACACGCACAAAGCCTTCGGCATCCACTTCGTCACGTTCCTGGTGGCCTTCGCAGTGGTCTGCTCCGGCATCACCAGCGCCTCCACCTCAGCCAACGTCCTGGCACAGAATTTCTTCGGCGGGCTGGAAATCAACGGAGTCATGGGTGATCCCGGCCAGGGCGTCATTACGGCCGTCGCCCTGGCATTCATGCTCCTGCTGGCCGCCATCAACCTGCGGGGCGTGGGGGAGAGCGTCAAGTTCAACGTGGTGCTCACCCTGGTGGAAATGGTGGCGCTAAGCATCGTGATCGGCGTCGGGTTCTTCGTCATGGCCCAGGGCACGGGCAACCCCGGCGGGATCTTCGTCTTCAACGACTACCAGGACAAAGGCCTGTTCCTCGCCGTCACCGCCGCCACCTCCATCGCATTCTTCGCCATGGTGGGTTTTGAGGACTCGGTGAACATGGTGGAGGAAACCCGCCAGCCCGAAAAGATCTTCCCCCGGACCATGCTGACCGGCCTCGGCATCGCCGTGCTGCTGTACATGCTGGTTGCCGTGTCCGTGGTCAGTGTCCTCTCGCCCACCGAACTGGAGGGCATCCGCGAAGCCGAAGGCGCCGCACTGCTCGAGGTGGTGCACAAGGGCTCACCGGACTTTCCCATCGACCGGATCTTCCCGTTCCTGGCCGTCTTCGCCGTGGCCAATACGGCACTGATCAACATGCTCATGGCCAGCCGGCTGATCTACGGCCTGGCCCGCCAGCAGGTCCTGCCGCATCCCCTGGGCAAGGTCCTGCCGGTCCGCCGCACCCCGTGGGCGGGCATTGCCTTCTCCACCGTCCTTGCCCTGGGGCTCATCCTCTACGTGACCAGCGATCCGGAAAGCAACATTGTCGCCAACCTTTCCGGCACAACGGCGTTCCTGCTGCTGTGCGTCTTCACCGTCGTCAACGTGGCGTGCCTGGTGCTGCGGAGGAAACGGGATCCGAACCGGAAAGTCTTCTTCACCTCGCCCGGACCCCTGCCCCTGGTCGCAGCCATCCTTTGCGCCTTCCTGGCCGGGCCGTGGGTGGGACGGAACGTGATCCAGTACCAGATAGCCGGCGGACTGATGGCCATCGGCGTGGTCCTCTGGCTCGCCACCTGGCTGATCAACCGCCGGACCAACCGCGGGGATAGGGTTAACCCATGACTGCAGCTGCAGAATCAACCGTCACTTTCGACAGCCGCTTCGCCAGCGAACTGGCAGATATGGCAGTTCCCTGGCAGGCGGAGGAAGCCCCGGAGCCCCGGCTCCTGGTCTTCAACGACGCCCTCGCGGAAGAACTCGGGCTGGATGCCAGCTACCTGCGCAGCCCGGAAGGCGTGCGGTTGCTGCTGGGCAACCACGTGCCGGAAGGGGCCGCTCCGGTGGCCCAGGCCTACGCCGGCCACCAGTTCGGCGGCTACTCACCCCTCCTCGGGGACGGACGCGCCCTCCTGCTCGGCGAAATCGTGGACGCCAACGGCCGCCTGCGCGATATCCACCTCAAAGGCTCGGGCCGCACACCGTTCGCGCGGGCAGGGGACGGCCGTGCCGTCGTCGGGCCCATGCTCCGTGAATACCTCGTCAGTGAGGCAATGCACGCGATGGGCATTCCCACCACCAGGTCGCTCGCCGTCGTCGGCACCGGACGCATGGTGCGCCGGGACGACATGCTGCCCGGGGCGGTCCTGGCCAGGGTGGCCGGCAGCCACCTGCGGGTGGGAAGTTTCCAGTACGCGCGGGCCACGGACAACCTCGAGCTGCTGCGCCGCCTGGCGGACCACGCCATCAGCCGGCATTACCCTGCCGCCGCCGAGGCAGACAATCCCTATCTTGCGCTGTTCCGGGCGGTGGTGTCGGCCCAGGCTGCGCTCGTGGCGCAATGGATGCTGGTGGGCTTCGTCCACGGCGTGATGAACACGGACAACATGACCATTTCCGGCGAGACCATCGACTACGGCCCCTGCGCATTCATGGACGACTTCAACCCGGCCGCCGTTTACAGTTCCATTGATGTGGGCGGGCGGTACGCCTATGCCAACCAGCCGGTCATCGCCGAATGGAACCTGGCCCGCCTCGCCGAGTCGATCCTCCCGCTGATCAACGAGGACCAGGAGCAGGCTGTCGCTCCCGCCGTGGAGGCGCTGGGCGAATTCCGCGGGCAGTACAGCGATGCGTGGTTCAACGGAATGCAGGCCAAGCTGGGCCTGCCGGCCGTCCCCGCGGGAAGCCCTGAAGCCGAAGCGGCGTCCGAACTGGTGGACGGCGTGGTAGCGATCCTGAAGGACGGCCCCGTGGACTACACCCGGTTCTTCCGCTACCTGGGCGAAGCGGCGCGCGGAAATGAACGGCCGGTCCGCGGCATGGTCATGGACCTCGCGGCATTTGATGCCTGGGCCGGCCGCTGGCGGTCCATGAAACCGGACGCGGACCGGATGGACCGGCTAAACCCCGTGTACATTCCGCGGAACCACCTGGTGGAAGAGGCCCTGGCTGCAGCCACCGGGGGCGACCTGGAGCCACTGAACAGGCTCCTGGAAGCAGTGCGTGCCCCCTATGAAGAGCGTCCCGGCCTGGAACGCTACGCCGAAGGGGCCCCGGAAGACTTCGGCAAGTACATGACGTTCTGCGGTACGTGACAGAAAGAGCCGGACTCTGCCGGAAGCACATTAACGGGCAAGGGCGGCGGCCGGGAGTTCCCGGCCGCCGCCCTTGTCTCTGTACTGCGTCTGTTGCGGCTGCTTCAGCTGCGCCGGGTGACTAGGCTACCCGGACGAAGGAAGCTCCACTGAGCCAGCTGATGGAGTGGACTTCGGTCTTGTAGCCGTCCACGCCGCCGCTGACAACCTGGCCGTCGCCGGCGTAGACGCCCACGTGGCCGGCAGTGATCACCAGGTCGCCGGGGGCGGGGGTGCCCACGGTGGTGCCGTACTGGTAGAACTGGCCGGGAGCCAGGTCACCGACGGACAGGCCAACGGAGCGCAGTGCCTTCTCCACCATGGCGGTGCAGTCCTGCTGCACGCCCAGCTGGCTGTAGGCGGAAGCCAGGATGGCTGCGCCGGTGCCGGTGCCGGTGGCGGCCGGGGCGGGAGCCGGGGCCGGGGCAACGGCGGCGGAGGCGTAGTTCACGGTGGTTCCGGTGCTCGCCAGGGCCGGTGCGGCCGGAGCAGGCGCAGCAGCAGGTGCCACGTAGCCGGCGCCCGGAATGGTGATCTGGTCACCGGGGTAGATGATGGTGGAAATATCCAGGCCGTTGGCGGCCAGCACGTCGTTCAGGCTGACGCCATGTGCAGCCGAGATGGCACCCAGGGTATCGCCGGAGACCACGGTGTAGACGTTGCCGGCGGCGGGGGCTGCGGCAGCGGGAGCAGCCACGGCAGCGGCCGGAGCGCTGTACGCCTGGACGCTAGCGGTTTCGGTGGTGTCCGGGCCGGTCACGCCAGCGTGGGCGGGAGCTCCAACACCGAACGCAATGCCGGACGCAGCGGCAACTGCGAGCACCGGACGGCTGAGCGTCCGGGCCTGGGACTTTGCGGAAGCAGCCAAGCCCTGGAGCGCGATTGAGCGGGCCGGAGTCGCGCGGTGACGGGCGGTAGGAAAATTTTTTGACACGTGTGATCGCCTCTCCCATGCCTGCGGGGTGAGCTGTCGGGTTCGGGTTGGAGATACCCGGCCGAAGGGCGACCGCCCGTAATGGACGAAGGCGCTGTCGACTTAACCCCAAGGCCACAAATGGCCGTGGAAACTTGGTTCCCCCGTCCCTGCCAGCTGGAAAGCGGTTGAATCCCGTATCAGTGGCAGGGCTCGGCATACTGATGGGAATGTCCCGTTTTGGGAGGGACACCTGAAGACCATAACCCGGCCCCGGAGCAATTGTCACGTTTGGGTAACATCCGAGGCGCTTCTATCATATTAAGCAAATGTTTGGAGTTTCATACCACATCCGGTTGACCTCGGGTGATACCGAGCGTCCGGCGCGGCCTGTTATTTGTGTCACAAAATCATAAAGACAAAGCAGGCTGGCGGTCCTAACCCTCAACCTCGCATTGAAACCCGATAGGCTTCGGAACTATGCGCCTGATCGGAAGCATGCTGATGCCCCCGCTGCTGGGAGGGGTGCTGGCCCTCGCCCTGGCCGGCCCGTCCGCCCTGCTTCCGGCGTCCGCGGACGACGCCCCGCCGGGCGGGTATCCCTCGTGGGAGGACGTGCAGAAAGCGCAGCAGTCGGAAGCCGGCAAGGCGGCCGAAATCGAGAAGATCACAGGCCTGCTGCAAGGCCTGCAATCCGAATCCGAAACGCTCGGGGCAGCCGCCGTCGTATCTGCGGCCGATTATGCACTGGCCGACGCCGCCCTGCAGTCCGCAACAACGAGGGTGGATGCCCTTGCCGGCCAGGCTGCCGAGGCAAATGCGGAGTTGCAGCGGCATCAGCAGGCGATTGGTGCGCTGGCCGCCAGGTCGTACAAAACCGGCGGAACCACCATGGGACTCTTTGTGGCACTGGAAGCCCTTGAGAACAACAGCATTCACGGGCTCAATGTGGTTGAAGTCGTGGGAGCCAAGACCGCGGACCTGGTCAGCCGGGCGGAGGCCGCGGGAAAGGCCACCGCTGCCCTGGCGGAGCAGGAAAAGGCCGCCCGGGCGGAGCGTGAACGCCTGTCCGGAGAGGCGAAGGCCAAACTGGACGCTGCCCGTTCCGCCCAGGACGCGGTGGCCCGCCAGGTCGCCGAAGAGCAGCGGCGCAGCGGAGAGTTGACCGCCCAGCTGGCATCCCTCAAGGGCACGACGGCGGCGCTTGAGGGCGAATACCGGCAAGGCCGGGCGGCGCTTGCGGCCTATGAGGCGGCGCAGGCAGCCAAACGCGCCGCTGCCGAGGAGCAGGCCCGCCGGCAGGCGGCTGCAGATGCCGCCCTTGCCGCTGCGCAAAAGCCTCCCGCACCGCCAAACCCGGCCCAGGCGGTACCGGTGCCAGTGAACCCCCCGCCGGTAAATCCGGCACCGGTCAACACCAACCCGGCCCCGGCGGACCCCGGCCCCGTCGCCCCTGCGCCGGCAAGCCCCGCCCCGCCTGCCGTCGTCGTGCCCTCCGTGCCGGGTGGCGCTGTCAACGATCCCGCCGCAGCCAAAAGCTATGCCTCCGGCCGCCTCGCGTCCTATGGATGGGGGCAGGACCAGTTCCTCTGCCTCGCCCAGCTCTGGACGAAGGAATCCAACTGGCTGACCACTGCCACCAACCCCTACTCCGGAGCCTATGGAATTCCGCAGGCCCTGCCGCCCGGCAAGCTGGGAAGCGCCGGCAGCGACTGGCTCACCAGCTACCGCACCCAGATCGAGTGGGGGCTGGGGTATATCCGGGACCGCTACCGGACACCCTGCGCGGCGTGGGACCACTCCGTGGCCAGGAACTGGTACTGAGGGGCGCGCTAGGCTTTCTCCATGCCAGATTTTGAGCGGTTCCGGGTGCTGCTTGAGGAGGAGCGGAAGCGGAAGGCTGCGCTGCTTCCGGACCTCCGCGCGGACATCGCCTCGGCCAGTTCGGCCCGGCTCGATTCAAATGTCGACGACGAGCACGATCCCGAGGGTGCCACAATCGCCTTCGAACTGTCCCAGGCGTCCGCACTCCTGAAGCAGAGCGCCGCCGGCCTGGACCAGGTGGAGGCCGCCCTCGCCCGGCTGGACGCCGGAACCTACGGCACGTGCGCCGTATGCGGCGAAGCCATCGCCGAGGGCAGGCTGGAAGCCCGGCCGTGGACCCCGTTCTGCATCACCCACGCCGGGGCGGGCCGGCGATGAGCGCAGGGCCGGACGTCGTTGACGCGGCAGCGGAGTTCATCGACCGTACCCTGCAGAATGAGGGCTCCTGGTATCGCGCGGACGACGCCGCCGCCCGGCTGGGCGGGATCCTCGCCTCCTACGGTTCCTCCGTGGGCGCTGTCCGGGGAACCGTCCGTGATGCGCTCCGGAAATTCAAGGTTTTGGACCATGATGACGTCGTCCAGCTGGCCTCCGCCCTCTGGGGCCGGCCCAGGCCAGGCGCCAGGCCGGTCTTCGAGCGGCGGCTGGCAGCCGTGGTGCTGCTCCAGGCCAAGGCCGCCTGGCTGCGCCACTCGGACCTGACCCGGATCGAGGGGTTCCTCCGCTCCGCCTCCACGGCGGAACTCGAGGGACCCCTGGTGGCCGATGTCGTGGCGCCGCTGCTTGCCGGGCTGCCGGAGCGGGACCGGCAGCGCGCCGGCGTGGTGCTGGCCCGCTGGGCCGAGGATCCGCACGGCAGCCTGCGGCAGGCGGCGGCAGTGCTTGGGCAGCCGCCAAGCGCCGGCTTCCCGCCCGGGCGCAAGACCCCACAAGAAGGAGACATCCATGAACGATCCCTATGACCTTGGACGCTTCGTCGCTGCACAGGACAGTGGCGGGACGTATGAGCGGGCCCTGGCCGAACTTCAACTCGGTGGCAAGCGGGGCCACTGGATGTGGTTCATCTTTCCGCAGATCGCAGGGCTGGGACAGAGTGCCACCTCCCGGAAGTATGCGATCAGGTCACTGGACGAAGCCCGGGGATACCTTGAGCACGACGTACTGGGCCCGCGCCTGCTGGAGTGCGCACAGGCCCTCACCAACCATGCCGGGCGCGCCGCAGAGGACATCCTGGGCGGCATTGACGCCCGCAAGCTGCAGTCGTCCATGACGCTGTTCCTCCGCGCCGCACCCGGCGAAACAGTGTTCAAAACCGTTCTTGCACAGTTTTTCGACGGCCAGCCCGACCAGGCCACCGATGAATTGCTCGCCGGGCAGGACCAGGCCTAGGACCTATGGGGTGGGGCTGCCGCCGTTGACGTTCAGCGTCTCGCCCAGCACGAAGCTGGACTCGGGCGAGGCCAGGAACACGTAGGCCGGCGCGAGTTCTGCGGGCTGGCCGGCGCGGCCCAGGGGAGTGGACTGCCCGAATTCCGGCAGGTCCTCCTTGGGCTGGCCACTGCTGACCTGCAGCGGTGTCCAGATGGGGCCCGGCGCAACGGCGTTGACACGGATCCCCTTGGGAGCGAGCTGCTGGGCCAGGCCCTTGGTGAAGTTGTTGATGCTGGCCTTGGTGGTGGCGTAGTCCACCAGCGTCGGTGAGGGGTTGTAGGCCTGCACCGACGTGGTGTTGATGATGGTGGACCCTGCAGGCATGTGCGGAAGGGCTGCCTTGGTCAGCCAGAACATGGCGTAGACATTGGTCTTCAGCGTGTGGTCAAACTGCTCGTCGGTGATGTCCGCGAGGTCCTCCTGGGCCACCTGCTTTCCGGCGTTGTTGACCAGGATGTCCACACCGCCCAGGACTGCCACGGCGGTGTCCACCACGTCACGGCAGGCTGACGGGTCCTTGAGGTCCCCGGGCACCTTCACGGCCTTCCTGCCTGCGGCTTCGATAATGCCTGCGATCCTGGCAGCGTCCTCCTCCTCCTGCGGCAGGTAGGACATGACGACGTCGGCCCCCTCCCGGGCGAACGCGATGGCCGCGGCGGCACCGATGCCCGAGTCCGCGCCGGTGACGATTGCCTTCCGGCCTTCGAGCCGCCCCGTGCCGCGGTAGGTTTCCTCGCCGAGGTCCGCCTTGGGCATCAGCTCCGCGTCCAGCCCCGGTTCGGGCTGGTGCTGCTTCGGCGGGGAAATGTGCTCGTAGGCGGTGACCGGGTTCCGGAAGGTGTACTGGTCTGTCATGGTGGTCCTCCTGCTGGTGGAACGATTCCAGGAAAGCTAAGCATGCTTACCGTTCCAGCCTAGGCAACCGGAGGCCGGCTGCCAACCCGGAACTACTCCCGCGTGACCTCGACCAGGCGCACCTCCGCCAGCCGGCCGGCGTCGATAATTGCCGTCATGTACGTGCAGGCGGGCTGGCGCCGGCGGTCCGTGGGCGAGCCGGGGTTGAGCAGCCGCAGGCCAGCAGGGGAGGTGGCGTCCCAGGGGATATGGCTGTGCCCGAAGACCAAGACGTCCGCGTCCGGATAGAGCGCCTCGCACCGCAGCTCGCGCCCCTTTGCCTGCCCGGTCTCGTGGACCATGGCAAACCGGACGCCATCCAGGGTGATGCGCGCGGTTTCAGGGAGCCGGGCGCGCAGATCCGGCCCGTCATTGTTCCCGTAGACGCCCACCAGCGAACGGCTGCGTTCCTGGAATTTGTCCAGCACCTCCGCCTGCACCCAGTCCCCGGCGTGGAAGACCACATCCGCGCTTTCGACGGCGGCCCATACCTTGGCGGGCAGGTCCTTGGCCCGCTTGGGAATGTGCGTATCAGCAACCAGGACGATGTTCAGCGGCATAGGGAAATCCTGCCACGCGGGGCCTGTTCCGGTTCCCGGGAGAGTCGTAATCTGGGGGCTGGAGGTGATTGCCATGGAGGCAGCGCAGGGCGACCGCATTATCGTCCACGGCCGGCATGTTGGATCCACGGACCGACACGGAGTGATCCTGGAAGTGCGGGGACAGGACGGAACCCCGCCTTACCTGGTCCGCTTTGATGACGGGCACGAGACCATCATGTATCCCGGCGGTGATTTCGCCGTCGAACGCGCGCACGGCAACTGACGTCCGCGGATACTGGGCCCGGGCGTGATGCACCTGTCAGACTGGGCTGATGGATCATTCTCTGGCTTCCGCAGCGTCCGCCACCCCGCCCGTCCGCACGGGTCCCCGGGATCCGGGCGACGCCTGGGTGGAAGGGGACCGCGGGCGCTTCTGGGGCCGGTTCGGCGCTGCCGGCGTGCTGGCCTACGATCCGGCGAAGGGTGTGCTGCTGCAGCACCGGGCGTTCTGGAGCCATAACGGCGGAACGTGGGGGCTCCCGGGCGGAGCCCTCCACCAGGGCGAGGAGCCCGTGGCCGGCGCGCTCCGGGAGGCCTGGGAAGAGGCGGCGGTCCCGCCGGAGGGTGTGGACGTGCTGTTCACCTCTGTCCTGGACCTGGGCTACTGGTCCTACACCACGGTGGTGGTCCTGGTGCGCGAGCCCTTCGACCCGGTCATCAGCGATCCTGAGAGCATCGAATTGCTGTGGATCCCGCTCGATGCGGTGGAGCAGAAGGAACTGCATCCCGGTTTCGCGGCCGCCTGGCCCGGCCTGAGGCGGCGGCTCGCTGCCGCCGGCCCCGATCGCGGCGGCGCTTCCTAGTAGTCCGGACCGTATTCCGCCGTGACCAGGATGGGCAGGTGGTCCGAGTTGCCGCGCGGCAGCGTCTCCACGCTCTGGATGTCCAGGCCCAGGGATGTGGCAAAGTCGAAGTGGCCCTTGAAGACCTTGTACCGGGTGTAGGTGCGCCGGTTGCTGAGGGAGAGGGCATACCCGGAGTTCTTCATGTGGATGTCCAGGTTCTTCGTGAAGAACGGGTAGTTGAAGTCACCCACCATCAGCGTCATCAGGCCCCTGCCCATGCTGAGGAGTTCGGCATGGGCGGCGTGGATCTGCTTGCGCCGGAGCGAGTTGGAGGCGGTGAGCGGCGCCGCGTGGAACGAGCCGATGACCAGTTCGTGCTGGGTGTCGTTGTCCATCACCCGCACGCCGATCAGCCGTTCGTGCGCCGGTGCCAGGACCCTGTCATGCATCGACTTTTTCAGCGCGAAGGATTGGGTATCGAGCGCGGTGAAGCGGCTGGTGCGGTAGTAGACGGCGAGGCCCAGCCGGTTTCCCTTGGTGACGTGCGCCAGGTGCAGCGGGCCCAGCGTTTCAGGGAGGTCGCTGGCGTCCACCTCCTGGAGGCAGAGGGCATCGACGTCATGGTTCCTGGCCAGGGCGAGAAGCTCGCCGCTGGCCTTGTGTTTGCGGAGGTTGTAGCTGATGACGCGCATGGAATACCTCGTTTCGAGGTCGCTGACAGGACCAGTTCCTGAGTCTAGTCCGCTGGCTTCATCCAGACTCAATCATTTCGCCGGCACAGCATTTCGCGCCGGACCGCTGCTGCGGTGTTGCGCCAGCCGTTAGAGTTAGTGGCAATTCACTGAAGTTCTCTGCGAAAGGCCAGCGTTGACTGACGAGTTCCCCGGGCTTGCCGAAGGCAACGCCTATTACCAGGTCCTGGGCGGCGGCCACTTCCGATCCACCATCCATGCGCAGGGCGCCTGGAACGCCCACGAACAGCACATGGCGCCCGCCTCCGGGCTCCTGGCCGAAGCCCTTGAACGCCACCAGCCGCGGGCGGATATGCGGATGGCCCGGCTCAGCTACGAGATCCTGGGCCTGATCCCGGGCGGGGAATTCCACATCGAGACCTCCACGCTAAGGCCAGGGAAGACCATCGAACTGCTGCAGGCGGAGTTGGTGGCTGCGGGCCGGACAGCAATCCGGGCAACAGCCTGGCGGATGATCACCAGCGACACTGCTGAAGTCGCCGCCGTCGAGGATTCCGCCATCCCGGGTCCGGACGACTGCAAGCCTTACGACGGTTCGGCCGTCTGGCCGGGTGGCTACATCAGGTCCCTGGAAATGCGTGTTGCCGAAGGGCACCGGCCGGGCGCCGGCAAAGTGTGGCTTCGCACCGACCACCCGCTCACGGACCGGGAGGACAGCAGCGACCTGGCCCGCCTGATGGGCCTGGTGGACACCGCCAACGGCATCGCTGCCCGGGTTCCGCCGGGCAAGGACAGCTTCGCCTTTCCCAACCTGGACCTGCAGATCCACATGTACCGGCGGCCCGAAGGCGAGTGGCTGGGGCTGGACAACGCGGTGTCCTTCGGCCGGGACGGGATCGGTTTGACGTCCACGGTCCTGCATGACCGGATGGGCCCGTTCGGGCGCGCCGAACAGATCCTGACGCTGCGCCGGACGTGACCTGCTGATGATGGTCCTTTAGGAGGCCCTGGACGTATCGTTAAGTATCGTTGTATATCGTTCGCATGCTCCAGAGGAGACCAGCATGAATGGATCGTTCCCGGCTTACGGATTCGGCGGCAGCAGCAATATCGACGGGCTGTGGCAGGCCGTGGAGGAGCTGCGTTCACGGTTCGAGAAACGCGCCGGCACCCGTGCCGGCAAGGGCGAGGTGCGGGCGGCGGTGCTGGCCCTGCTCGCAGAGCGTCCCATGCACGGCTACCAGATCATCCGCGAAATCGAGGAGCGCAGCGGCGGCAACTGGAAGCCGAGCGCAGGCTCCGTGTACCCCACACTCCAGTTGCTGGCCGACGAGGGCGTGATCAGGGCCGAGGAATCGAACGGCCGGAAAATCTACACCCTCACGGAAGCCGGCCGGGAAGAGGTGGCCCGCGACCACCTGTCGGAGCCGTGGAGCGCCGGCGGGCCTGCCGCCGGGGCGGGTTTCGCCTCCCTGCCCCGGGCAGGCGTTGAGCTCGCCCAGGCGGCCGCGCAGGTGGGGCGGACAGGATCACCGGAACAGGTGAAACAGGCCGTGGCCGTACTGGACGAGGCGCGGCGCCGGATGTACTCCATCCTCGCCCAGGACTGACGCAGGTGCCCCCGCTCCGCCACGACCTGCTCAACCCTGTATCCGGCGCGGGAAACACCAGTGCCCGGTACCGGCGGATCCTCCGGTTCGCCGCGTGGAACCTGGCGTCGATCTGGTGGTTCGAGCTCTTCCTGCCCCGGATCGGGCTGGCGCGGGCCGCGGAGCGGACCCGCTCCCGGCGGATGCAGCGCTTCGCCCGACGCTTCCACCTGCTCGCGGTGGACCTCGGTGGCCTGATGATCAAGGTGGGCCAGTTCCTGTCGTCCCGGCTGGACGTGCTGCCCCCGGAAATTACCGACGAGCTCGAGGGCCTGCAGGACGAGGTCCCGCCGGTTCCGTTCGCCGCCCTGCGCACGCTTGCTGAATCCGAACTCGGCTGCCCGCTGGAGCGGGTATTCGCCGTGTTCGAGGAGACTCCGATTGCGGCAGCATCACTGGGCCAGGCGCACCGCGCACGGCTCCTTCCGGAGTTCGCCGAGGAGGCCGGGCTGAAGGACGTGGTGGTGAAGGTGCAGCGTCCGGGCATCGACGTGATTGTCGCCGTCGACCTTGCCGCGCTGCGCAGGGTGGGCGGGTGGCTCAGCCGCTTCCGCCTCATTTCGGACCGGGCGGACGTCCCGGCCCTGGTGGAGGAATTCGCGCAGACCAGCCACGAGGAGATCGACTATCTTCACGAGGCCGCCAATTCGGAGCGGTTCGCGTCTGATTTCGACGGCGACGCCCGCGTTCAGGTGCCCCAGCCCGTCTGGGAACAAAGCACCCGCCGTGTCCTCACCCTGGAGGACGTCACGGCCATCAAGGTCACCGACGTCGCTGCGCTCCGGGCGGCCGGGATCGATCCGGCGGAGGTGGCTCCGGTCTTCGCCGCGGTCATGTTCGACCAGCTGTTCACCAACGGCTTCTTCCACGCCGACCCGCATCCGGGCAACATTTTCGTCACCCCCGTGCATGGCGGCAGCGGTGAAAAACCGTGGAAACTGACGTTCATCGATTTCGGCATGACGGGTGAGGTCACGGCTTCCACCCGCAGCGGCCTGCGCAAGCTCCTGATCGCTGCCGCAGCGCGTGACGGCAAGGGACTGGTGGCAGCCATCAGGGACGTGGGCGTCCTGATACCCGCGGCCGACACGGTGGAGCTGGAGAGGGCCATGACCCAGCTCTTCGCCAGGTTCGGGGGCATGGGATTCGCCGAGCTCCGGGAAGTGGATCCCCGTGAATTCCGTGATTTTGCGGTGGAGTTCGGCGACCTGGTCCGGTCGCTGCCGTTCCAGCTGCCCGAGAACTTCCTGCTGATCATCCGCGCCATGTCACTGACCTCGGGGGTGTGCAGTTCCCTGGATCCGAAGTTCAACCTGTGGGACTCGGTGGAACCCTATGCCGCCCGCTTGCTGCGGGACGAGCGAGGCAACCTGGTGCAGGACGCTGCTCGGCAGGCGCTGGACGCCGCCGGCCTGGTGCTTCGGCTGCCCGGGCGGGTGGACGGTTTCCTGACCCGGGCCGAAGAGGGGAACCTCTCCGTTGCCAACCCCCGCCTTGAACGCCAGGTGGCCCGGCTGGAGCGGACGGCGCGGCGGACGGCCTCGGTCCTCGTGTTTGCCGCCCTGCTGGTGGCGGGCGCGTTGGTCCGTGCTGACGATGCCGGGCTGGGGAATGCCCTGATGCTTGCCTCGGTGGTCCCGCTGCTGGCCGGCCTGTGGGTCGGCCGCCGCGGGCTGTGAACAATGTGGCAGGCGACGGCGTAACCTAGGGTTGGCCTGTCCGCCGGCAGTCCAACCAGGAACTGCGGAATGACCATAAGGGAGCCCGGCACCATGCACCACCCCGTTCAGGAAACGCGCACACTGACTGTGGTGCGGCAGGAAGTTTCGCTGGGAGCGGGGCGGGACCTGGAATTCGGGCTGGAGCTCCTGGCAAAGGCCAGGTCGGGACAGATCGGTCCGGCCCTTCGGCTTTACCGTCCCGCTCCCACCGTGGCGTTCGGCCAGCGGGACACCCGCCTGCCGGGGTTCGAAGCAGCGGCCCTTGCCTGCCGTGACAACGGCTTTGAACCGCTGGTCCGCCGGGCCGGCGGACGCGCAGCCGCCTACCATCAGGGCACCCTGGTGGTGGACCACATCGAGCCGGATGCCGATGCGATTGCCGGCTCCAAAACCCGCTTCGGGTACTTCGGGGAATTGTTCGCCCAGGCCCTGCAGTCCGTCGGTGTCCACGCCGCCGTGGGGGAAATCCCGGGGGAATACTGCCCGGGCGAGTTCAGCGTCCACGGGTCATACCCGGCCGATTCCTCCCGCCGGATCAAGCTCGTGGGCACCGCCCAGCGGGTCGTGGCGGGCGGCTGGCTCTTCAGCTCGGTGATCGTGGTGGAAAACTCCGCCCCGATCCGGAAAGTCCTGACGGACAGTTACGCGGCCCTGGGGCTTGAATGGGATCCGGCCACAGCGGGCGCCGTCGAAGACCTGGTGCCCGGTACCACCGTCCAGGCCGTTGAGGACGCGCTGCTGCAAACGTATGCGGGCCATGCCGCCCTGGAGTCCGCTTCCTTCAGCAGCCTGGGGGCATGACCCGCATCGAAAAGTGTGTGCGGCCGGCCGTGCCTATGCCGCCAGGCGCGCCTTGACCTCGGCTGCCGACGGGTTGGTTGCTGCCGAACCGTCCGGGAACAGGACCGTGGGAACGGTGCGGTTGCCGCCGTTCAGCTGCTCCACGAGTTCGGCGGTGCCATCCACTTCCTCGATGTTGATCTCCGTGTAGCCGATGCCCTGCGCATCCAGCTGCTTCTTCAGCCGGTTGCAGTAGCCGCACCAGGTGGTGGAGAACATGGTGATGGTGCCGGATTCGGGAGTGAAATCCACAGGGGTCTCCTCTGTGTCGATGTAGGGTTCCGTTCCTGTCAACGGTAGCGTGCCTGCGCCTATTCCCGTGCGCCCGCAGCTGCCGGACGGCCCGGATGACAGCAGATGTCGCCGATGGCATGCTGGAGCCATGTGTGGACGCTATGTGATGGCACGCGCCGTGGGGGGCCTCCTGGCGGAATTCGACGCCGAGCTGGAGGATGAGGTGAGCATTCCGCCGTCGTGGAATGTGGCGCCCACCGACGACGTCCCCATTGTCCTGGAACGGCTGGTGGATGACGGGCCGGAGCGCAGGCAGGTCCGGCAGCTGCATGTGGCCCGCTGGGGCCTTGTCCCTTCGTGGGCGAAGGACCCGGGAATCGGCTCGCGGATGATCAATGCCAGGAGCGAATCCGTGCTGGAGAAGCCCGCGTTCCGGAAGGCCGTCCAGTCGCGCCGCTGTGCAGTGCCGGCTTATCTGTAGTTGTCTGTCGGTCGTCCCCGGCAGGTGGGGCTGGAACTGTTGAAGACGCGTCCGTAAGAAGTCCTGACCTCAGTTTTTCGTCAAGCCCGTTGGCGTTCACACCTTTGTGGTCCAGTATTTGAACATAGCCAGAGGCTCCTGATGATTTGAGAAGAGCTTGTCGGCGTTAGTGGCATCCATGGGAGAAGACGATGGGCGGAATCGAAGGTCTCATGGAAGAGTCCAATGAGCGCTGGGCCTATGCTGCGAAAAGAGCTCAGGGGCTGAGTGACGACGGCCTTGGCGAGGCCGTGAAAACCTATTACACGCGGTATTTTCCAGCCGGGCTGGTATTACTCCTTGCGGCCGGGACGGTTGGCGGGATGCTGGCCTTCCCTGGCCTTCGAGGGGATTGGGCATCCTTCCTGGTGTTCGGGTTTTTCCTCGCAGCCGTCGGTGTTCTGATTGGGGGTCTTGTTTACAACTCGAAAAAAGTGGTGCCTGCGGCCAGATCTGGAAGGGTCGATGTGCTGCTTTCGCTGGAGGGCGAGGAAAGAAAGCAGATTCGTAGGGAGATAGCCGGGAAGACTGAGGTGGATCCGCAACACCTTGTAGTCTCGCGGGGTGCCGCGGTGCAACAGCGGAAGGGCCTGGCGACGCAACTCGTGATCCAGGCACCGTTATTTCCGCTTGTCTTTACTCCTCAGGCCGTGAACTTTGCGCTACGCGGTGACATCGTGGCCGCGTGGGTAATGACAGTCGGCGTTGTTGCCGCTGTGATTGCAGCGGGGTTGTTTGTCCGCGACTTCCGGCGTGCGGGCCGGTTCCTGGCACGCACTGCCAACCAGGTGAATCACGGAACATCTATCTGAGCCGGTTGGGTTACTTTCCTGCGGCGGCTGGTTCTATAAGCTCCGGCCCGTCATTGCGGACGTTGTTGACGCGGTTGCTGACAACACGTGGGACCAGGTGCGGTTCGGGCATGGAATCCAGTAAGGCCCTTACATCTGCCTCGGAGGTCGTGTCCGGGTCGAGCCAGCCCGAATACATCTCCGGAGGCACAATCAGCGGCGTGCGGTCGTGGATGTGGCCGAGGGCATCGGAGGCATCAGTGGTGATGACCGTGGCTGTCCGCAGCCATTTGTCGGGGTGGTCGTTGGGCAGGGAAGGATCGGGCCAGTTTTCAAAGAGGGCGGCGAAGGCAAGGATCTGGTTGTCCGCCCCGTGGAGGTATGTGGGGATCTTCCCGCCCTCAGGGGTTTTTTCCCACTCAAAGTATCCGTCGCCTGCGAGCAGTCCCCGTCTTGCCGATGCGGCTTTCCTGAAGGAGGGTTTTTCGGTAATGGTTTCCATTCTGGCGTTGATGAGTCTCGCACCGCCTTTGGGGTCCTTGGCCCAGGACGGAACCAGACCCCAGCGGGCGGTGACCAACTTTCTGGTCACGGGTGCGCCGTCTCCTGTGCTCCGGTCCAGAATCAGCGGGACGGTGTCTGTTGGAGCCACATTGTAGGAAGGCTGGAGTTCGTCGATGTAGGATTCCTCGACGTCGAAAGCCGCGAGAAGATCACCAACAGCTCTGCTCATGACGTATCTACCGCACATATGGCTATTATGCCCGCTGCTGCGGCCGCTGATCCTGTCCCATCGCCGCAACTGTCGTCCACATGCATTGATGGAAGGGGGACACGTTGGTCAGTCGGCGTCGTGCAAAGCAGGGTGGCGCCGCAGCCGCAGCAGTTCGCCATGGGCGGCTTCCAGAGCGGCCTTGAGTTCGGAGATCTCGGCCCGATGCCGGGCCCGTTCTTCTCGGAGGGCGATGGTGAGTGTGCGGACGATGCTGCTTGTGGAGGTTGCCGCGGCGGGCTCGCTGGGCGGCACTGCCGCCCGCATGCCGGCAGTGCGGCCGCGAAGGTCTTGGATGCGGTTACGCAGATCAGGCGTGCGGTAGAGAAAGTCCTTGGAAACGTGGCCCGCCGTCGCGACCGCCTCAAAGGTGATGGGTGTGCCGGCTTTCAGTAGTGCGCGTATGCCGGCGTCAGCGCGGTCGCGTGCTGCTTGGCGTTTTCGTAACGCGGCTTGGGCGAGTAGTTCCGGGTTGCCGCGGCTCATTACGACTCCTGCGGATCGTGTCGGTCGGCGTTGATTCGGGTTTGCTCTCCTGCGCCGCGGATTGGCTCGTGAGCGTCGTCCGATTGGGTCTTGATCGTTTCAACGATGGTCTTGAGTGCGCGCTGCTCGCGGCGGCGGAGGGTGAGCCATACGTGGTTTTCGCTCATCGGTTCTCCTGTGCGTTGCTGGTGCGCAGCCTGCCGGTTGTCGATGAGCTGGTCGAGAGCGACTGCCTCGCCTTCGTGGACGCCAAGGAATCGTTCGTCGGTGACGAACAGGTTGCAGGTGAGGCAGGCGTTGCCTTTGTCGCAGCTCTTGGCCGGGGGCAGTGTGCACCAGCCGTTTGGCAGCACGCGGTCGGTGCGTGAGTCCAGCGCCATCAGCTCATAGAGGTCCTCGCCTTCGATCGCTGATGCGGAGCCCGAGGTTGTGATCTTGCGGTAGCGGAGGAACTCGGCTTTCGCTGTCGCGTCGAGGGTCTGCGCGTAGTGCATCGTCATTTCGGGGCTTAGGTGGCCCATGTAGCGCTGGACGACGTGCAGGGGCACGCCTGCGTTGATCAGGCTTGTCGCTTTCGTGTGCCGGAACCGGTGCGTTTTGCCCAGGTCCAGCGGTGTTCCATCGGCTTCAGTCAACCCGGCGAGGGCAACGAGGTGATGCAGTTGTTGTCGGAAACGTCCGTCCTTGTAGGGGTGCTGGCCGCGAAGGTTGCCCTGAGCCTTCACAAACAAGTACTTCGGTGTCACCCCGGCTTCGAAGTTTTCGGTGAGCCAGCGGCGCTGCTCTGCAATGATGGCGGTGACTTCCTGGTCGACGAAGATCGTGTCCGGCGCGTCCACGATTTTCGTCTGCTGGTAGCGCAGCTTTGCGATGTTCCCGCCTTCAGGGGTGGGGCCCTCGACCGGGATGATCGGATCGAGGTCCAGCATGCAGATCTCATTGATCCGACGTCCGGTAGCCATCATCAGCAGCAGAATCCGCATCCCCTGCTCGTCCCCTAATCCACCGAGCGGGCGAGGGACGCCGAGCAAGTGGGCATGTGACGCCAGCGCCGACATGACCGTGTCGGTAAACAGGTGCCGTTCGTCGTAGCGGTTCTTGTGAACGCGCGGAATGTCTCCTGGCCGCCAGAACCTCAGATACTCAGGACCAATACCGGTCCACCGCTCATCACCGACCGCGGCCGCAGCCTCGGGTCCGAAATCGTTCATAAATGCGTAGAGGCCCCGGACTGCCGCGGTAATCTGGGCGACGCTCCCGATCGAGCGCGGTTTGCCGGTGTTCTTCCCGTGGCGTGTTTTTGCCTGACGGGTTTCGCTCAGGAACTCCAGCATCAACGGGCGCAGCCGGGCGGGGTCCGGCGTGAGTCGCGGACCCGGGAGATTTCGGGCTGCAGCAAATTCTCCGAAGGGAAGGAGCGCGTTGTGCCGGCCGTGCACGCTTGCCCAGGTCAGCTGGCCCGCCTCGAGTTGCGTCTTGACGTAGAACATCGCGCCCTGACGGAACCACGTGGGTTGGAGACGGTGCCAGTGGACCGCGACCTGCGAGAGCATCTCCTGGGGCCGCCGGGGGATTCGCTGGTCCATGGTCAGGTCCCAGATCTCTCGTTGCCACCACGGCCTTGTGTCGTAGGCGAACCAGAGAAGCTTGCTGACCCGGTCCAGCGGTGACAGGAATGTGCGCAGCGTGTTCGGATTAGGCAGCTGCTTCGTGCGCCGGACCCAGGTCGTAGCCAGTTCAGTGCGCCATACGGCCGGCGTGTAGTTCATCAGGCTCTCGAACGGCTGGCCGGCCCGCTGCAGCCGTTTCGACGTCGCGGAGAGCTCCCGCAGGAGTAATCCCAACGGCGCGCAGGGCACTCGCCCGCCGAGCTCGACAATGCGCCAGATCGCGAACATCAGCTCGTTCTGCATCGTGGTGGGCAGGCCGTCGAGGTGAATGTTGCCGATCTTGTCGTGATAAAAACCGAATGAGCTTAGATGCTCGGCCGGGATCGAGTCCCGCGTGTAGTGCAGCAGACGAAGGCCCTCGGGGACTGCGCTGAGCAGTTCCTCGTTCCGTGCCGCAGTGAAGCCAGGTGCTCCGCTGGCATGCAGGATCCCGACCATGTCTGCGTCAGATGTCCGCATGCCCGTCCCTCCATTGTTTTGTCACGGCGGACCAATCGGCCAGTGCCCGCAATTCTTCGTCCTCGGTCACCCAGGCGTAGGTGTTCAGGGTTGTCTGGACGTCTGCGTGACCGAGTCGCCGACTGACCACATGAATTGGTCGGCCAGAGAGAAGCAGGGCCGTGGCATGGGTGTGACGGAACCAGTGCGGCGACCAATGCGCCGGCACAAGGTCACCGAGCACCCGTTTTATCCGGGCGATCAGCTTGTAAATCGTTTCCGGGCGAATTGGTGCGAAGTGCTTTCCGCCGGCGACGTTTACGAAGACGTATGAGCCGTCGATGTCCTCGACTGCCAGGTCCAGGCCTGCCTCGCAGAGGTGCCAGACGTACTCGGCGTAGAGGCGGTCCAGTTCGTCGGAGATGTAGAGCTTGCGGTAATTTCCGCCCTTCACCCGCGCCCCGTGCGGATGGGGGCGCGGGATCACCTCGATGTACGGATTCTCGCCGCCGCCCGAGTGCCAGTCCCGGTGCTGCAATGAAAGCGCTTCGCCAAGCCGCAACCCTGTCTCCTCAAGCAAAGAGAAGAACAGCCGGTCCCTGATCGATCCTGACCAGGACCTCGTGCCGGGGTCCCAGTGCGCGCAGGCTTGTTTGATGGAGTCGATCTGCGCGGGCGTCAAGGTTGGTGCCGCCCGCCGTCGCCGGTGGACCTTTACTGATACAGACGCCGCACGTGACCCGCGTCGGATGTGAGTCAGGAACGGCAAGTACGGCGAGTTCGATTCCCGACCCAGGAACAATGCCGGAATTCCCTCGAGGCCGCGCCACTGCTGGAACACATAGAACGACCGAACCGCCTGCAGCCTCTGGGCCGCCGTTGCATCAGCGATCCGCTCCGGTACGGCGGACAAAGACGATACTCCTGGCGGAAGCCCGGACCGCATCCAGCCAAGGAATCCGGTGAAATCTTCGACACCGAACACGTCCCAGCTCTGGCCACGAAGCTCGAGGAACTCCCACCACAAGGCCAACCCTCGCGCATAAGCCTTCACTGTGTTCGGGGAGGCGTCGGTCTGCCGCAAAAACTCAAGGTACGACTCGATCTCCCTGGCTGGCAGTAGATCAGCACCCAGGACAGTCCAAGTGGGCTCCTCGCCCTCCAACCGTATGCTTTGCACCCTCATCGCACGGCTCCTTCGCCAAGCCCATCGTCCACCCGGCAGACTCGCGGACCTCGCAACGACACGAAAGACGGCCTCAGCGTCAAAGACGCGTACCGGGTAATGCCGACTTGAACACTTTCCAGAAGGCAAAGCGTGACTGTTGAAGACGTTAAAGACCGGGGGATTTGAGTACCGGATAACCCGGCGGACGGCTACTACGAATGGAAGCAGGGCCCGGGGAAGGCCAAGCAGCCCTACTACGTGCATCCCGGGGAAAACAGGGGGCTGGTCTTTGCCGGCCTCTACGAATGGTGGCGGGACCCCTCCGTGCCGGCCGGCGAGCCGGGGCAGTGGATGCTTTCCACTTCCATCCTGACAACTGACACACCGCCGCCGGGATCAGAGTCGACAGTGTTCGGGAAGCTGACAGCGCTGCACGACCGGGTTCCGCTGCCCATGGACAAGGCCACCATGCAGGCCTGGCTGGACCCGGAAGCTGATGATGCGGCCGGGCTGGTGGATCTGGTGCGGTCCGGCGTCAAGGATGTTGCTGCGGACTGGCTCGTGGAGTCCGTGGGCAAGGAAGTGGGCAACGTGCGCAACAACGGCCCGGATCTGATCCGGCCCGTGGAGGCACTGTTCTAGCAGGCCCGCCCTGCCGGGGGACCGGTCAAACGGTGACTGTGCCGGCGTCGTCCACTGCCCAGGTGGGGTTGTACGCCACTTCCCAGCGGAATCCGTCCGGGTCGGCAAAATAGCCGCTGTAGCCGCCCCACGGCTGGGTCACCGGTTCGGCGACGACGGCGGCGCCCGCTGCTGCCGCCTCGGCCATCACCTGGTCCACTTCCTCCGTGCTGCCAAGGTTGTGGCTCAGGGTGATGCTGGGGACCGGGCCGGGGGCGCTGACGCCGGCTTCCGCCTGCATCTGGCCCGCGTCCCAGAGTGAGAGCACCAGGCCATGGTTGACCTGGATGAACACCACGTCCCCGGGAACCTCCTTGTGGACCGGCCAGCCCAGGCCATCCACGTAGAACGCCCTGGACGCTGGAACGCTGCGGACGCCCAATGAAATGAAGTCGACTCTTGGCTGCATGCTTCGATACTGTCAGACGATGGCAACTATTCAAGGAAACGATCGGGACGCTTTGGCCGATAAGGAACAGCTCGCTGCCGTCCGGGTTGCTGTGGATGAGGTGGATGACCAGATTGTCACCCTCATCGCCCGCCGCGAACGGCTGATCCGCATCGCCGGCACCCTGAAGGGCGACGACGCGGAGGTCCGTGCGCCCGACCGCGTGGAACGGATCATCGAACACGTCCGCTCGGCGGCTGAGAAGAAGGACATTGACCCGGACATCGTGGAATCCACGTACCGGGCCATGATCTCGGGCTTTATTGAACTCGAGATGCGGGTCCACAAAGAATCCAGCTGACCGCCCGCGCCAGGGCAAAAAAAGTCCGGGCAAGAAAAACCCCGGGCAACAAAAAGAGGAAGCCTTACAGGGCTTCCTCTACCGGGACGCCGTGCTGGAACTCCCGGCCGTCCGCCTCGCTGAAGGCGGAGATGACATGCCCCTGGCCGAGTCCATTGATGGCGGCCTTGGGGAAATGCCCGGTGATGGTGCTGTCGGAGTGGGTTACGCCGGACAGGTCATAGTTCTCCTCGACCCCCTGTTCGCGGTTGAACGAGTAGAAGGCAATGGCCTCCCCGTTCATGAACTCGATGCACAGCCGCCGCTGCGACGAATAATCCGGGGTGGCACCGACCAGTCCCACCACGTATGCGCCGGATCCGGGAATAGTGCCGTCGATATCGAAGGTGGCCACGAGGGTGGAGTCCTGTGCTTTGAGGCTTGCCTGCTTGAGGAGTGCGTCTTGGGTATCCATGGCTCCATCCTGCTCCCTGCTTTACGCTCCGTCCACCCCCTTGTCCGGTAACGGCGGGGAAGCCCTGCTGCCCATTTCTATGCATCAGGCTGAACCCGGCGTAGACTTGAACTGTTCGAACACATATTCGAATAGGGTCAGGTTATTCCGGGAGGCGGCATGGGCATGTTCAGCGAATCCGTTGATGTCCTGTGCTCGCCGGAAGGCCAGCCTGTAAGCCTTACCTGGGGCGGCCGGTCCTACGATGTCTGCGCCGAACCAATGCGCTGGTATGAGCGGCGGCAGTGGTGGGCAGAGGACAGCAGGGCACCCCTGGGGAGCGGCCCCGGGATAGTGGACCATGAAATCTGGCGGGTGCAGGTATTGCCTGCCCCGGACGGCGCCGCCGGCAGCAATGCCACCGAAGAACCGCTGACCCTTGACCTTTCCCGCCATATCCGCAGTGGCCGCTGGCGGCTCCTGCGGATCCATGATGCCCTCCGGCCCAGAACAGCATGAGCTTCACGCACCTTCACGTCTCCACCGCCTTCAGCGCCCACTATGGGGTTTCCTGGCCGGATGAACTGGCGCAGGCCGCCGCAGCGGACGGTGCCACTGCCCTTGCCTGCACCGACCGGGACGGCTTGTACGGAACCATCAAGCACCTCAAGGCCTGTATGGCTGCAGGCCTTGATCCCATCGTGGGAGTAGACCTTGCGGTCCTTGACGACGACGGCGACCACCGCACCCAGGTGGCAGGCAGGGTGGTTGTCCTTGCCCGCGGGCACAACAACGGCGCGGGCTACCGTGCCTTGTGCCGCCTGATCTCAGACGCCCATGCCCGGACAACGGGAAAAGCCGGGGGAGCGGTGCCCGTGGCCTTGACACGTGCAGAACTTGCCTCCCGGACACTTGATCCGCACACCCTCAAGCCGGTACTGACTGTCCTGATCGGCCCGGATTCGGATGTCGGCCGGGCGATGGGAGGCCGGCGTTATCTCCGCCCGCGCACCCTCTTCAAACAATGGCTGGATGCCATGCCGGGCGGGACTGTGGTGGCTGAGATCGTCTCCCAGCTCAGCGCCCCGGGGTCACCATTGAGCACTGCCCACGCAGTCCGCATGCTCCGGCTCGCCGAGGAACACCACGTGCCGGCGATCCTGACCAACGCTGTCCGGTACTGCGCTGCGGACGGCGCCCCCACGGCTGACGTTCTGGATTCGGCCAGGACCCTGAAATCGCTGCCGGAGCTCGCCAGCGAACCGCTGCTCCAACCCACCGGCCAGGGCTGGCTGAAGTCGGCTGACCAGATGCTCCTGCTCGGCAAGGAAATCATCGCTGCGGCAGGATACGGTGCCGCTGACCTGAAACAGCTGATGACGCAGACCGAGGCGCTCGCGGACCTGTGCCGGATTGATCCTGCCTCAGACATGGGGTGGAAACAGCCCGTGGTGCCGGAGGCCGCCGTGCTGGGAATCAGCCAGGAACCGCACCAGGAACTCGTGGAGCGTTGCAACGCAGGGATAGGCAGGCGCTTTCCAGGCATTAGCGGGGCTGCAGAAAAATCCATGGTTTCCCGGCTGGAGCATGAACTGGGCATCATCCGGAACCTCGGATTTTCCTCCTACTTCCTGACAGTGGCCGAAGTGTCCAGGATGATCCAGGACATGGGCGTCCGGGCTGCGGCCCGCGGATCCGGCGCTTCCAGCCTTGTGAATTACCTCATCGACGTCAGCCACGTGAACCCCCTCCAGCATGACCTGATCTTCGAGCGCTTCCTCTCCCAGGACCGGGCCACCCTTCCGGACATCGACATCGACGTAGAAAGTGCCGAGCGCCACAACGTCTACCGGCGGATTTTCGAGCGGTTCGGTTCCGAGCGCGTCACGCTGATGAGCATGCAGAACGGCTACCGGGCCAGGGGAGCGGTACGCGACGCCGGCATGGCCCTTGGCATGGATGACGGCGAAGTGGGGGAGATCGCCAAGCAGCTGTGGCGCTTCTCAGCCCGCAAGTTCCGTGAAGCGCTGCAGGAAAAACCCGAACTCCGGGAGTTTGCCGGAAGGGTTGAGCAGCGCGACGCCGACGGCAACCAACAGCTGGATCTGCTGGTGGACCTGACCGAACGCCTTGACCGGCTGCCCCGCCATATCTCCATGCATCCCTGTGGCGTGATCCTCGGCGACGCAACCCTCCTGGACCGCACCCCGGTCCAGCCGAGCGGGCTGGGGCTGCCCATGAGCCAGTTCGACAAGCACGACATGGACCCCATGGGCATGCTTAAGCTCGATGTCCTGGGGGTCCGGATGCAAAGCGCCATGGCCTTCGCGGTCCGGGAAATCATCCGGATCCATCCGTCAAAGGATGAGGTTGTTGCTGCCGGCCGGCACTCGGCCGGGTCGGATGGTTCGGGGCCGGACTATATTGCGGACAACGGCCATATCGACCTCAATGCGGTGCCGCTCGATGACGAGCCCACCTATGAACTGATCCGAAGCACCCACACCCTGGGCTGCTTCCAGATCGAATCACCGGGCCAGCGCGAGCTGATCGGCAAGATGGCCCCACGGGAGTTCAACGACCTCATCATCGATATTTCACTTTTCCGCCCCGGGCCCATGAAGTCGGATATGGTGCGGCCCTTCCTTGAACACCGGCACGGGTTTGCCCCGGAGGTCTACCCCCACCCCGACCTGAAACCGGTGCTGGCGGAAACCCACGGTGTGACCGTGTTCCACGAGCAGATCCTGAGGACGTTCGACGTCATGACCGGTTGCGGCCTGGCCAAAGCGGACGAGTTCCGCAGGGCCCTGAGCAGCGAAGAGGGCGAAGCAGGCGTTGAAGAGTATTTCCGGAGGAAGGCAAAAGCGAAGGGGTATTCAGCCGACGTCGTGGACAAGGTTTGGGACACCCTTAAGTCCTTTGCCAGTTTCGGTTTCTGCAAAGCCCACGGTGCTGCCTTCGCTGTGCCCACCTACCAGTCAGCATGGCTGAAAACCCACCATCCCGAGGCATTCCTTGCCGGGCTGTGGGAGCACGATCCCGGCATGTACCCCAAACGGCTGCTGGTTGCCGAGGCGAGAAGGCTGGGTATCCCGATCCTTCCGCTGGATATCAACCTCAGCAAAGCCGAGTATCGGGTTGAACGGATCCAGTCCGGCCCTGACGCCGGAAAACTCGGCATCCGCCTGAGCCTTAACGGTATCTACGGGCTCTCCACAACAGAGTTGAAGAGAATCATTGGCGGACAGCCCTACGAATCGCTGGCCGACCTCCGCGCAAGGTCGAAAATCAGCAAACCAAACATCAAAAGGCTCGCTCAGCTGGGGGCCTTCGATTCGCTGCACCGGGAAGCGGGAGGTACAGCCAACCGGGCCGACCTGGTGCACCATCTGCAGAAGCTCCAGGCGTCCGGCGGCAGCAGGAAAGGCGTCGAGGTCCTGGAGGGACAGCTATCACTTCCCCTGGGGGATGTTGAACTGCGGAATATCACCCCGGAACTGCCGGCCCCAACCCTGGTGGAAAACGTCCGGGCAGAGCTTGACCTGATGGCAGTGGACGTCAGCACCCACCTGATGGACAGCCACCGGCCCCTGCTGGACAGGCTGGGCGTCACCACCGCAGACAAACTGCTGGGACTGCGGAACGGCACCGAGGTCCTGGTGGCCGGGGTGCGGGTGGCCACCCAGACCCCACCCATGCGGGGCGGCAGGCGGGTGGTGTTCATCAGCATCGACGACGGCACGGGCTGTGTCGACTCTGTCTTCTTCCACGAGGCCCAGGAAAAAGCCGGGATGCTCCTGTTCGGCACCAGGCTGCTCCTCATTAGGGGCACCACCCGGCGGACCGGTCCCCGGGGAATCAGCCTGAGTGCCAGCATGGCCTGGGACCTCAGCCGGACCGAAACCCTGCCGTTCCCGGATCCGGCAGCCCGGGAGCAGGACGTGCCCCATCCGCTGGACGGGATCAGCAGAAGCCTTGCCATTACCGGATTCAACGGCTGACCCTGCCGTGCGCCGCGTTGGTCGGCCTATCACCGAACAGATAGCATTGACGATGGCTGGCTGTGGTCCCCGTACGCCACAAGCTATGAAGCCTGAACTTTGAATAGGAGACACCCGTGTCAGATGCCCAGCAGATCACCCTCGTCGTCGATGGCGAAGAGACCAAGGTGACTACCGGGACAACCGGTGCGGAACTCTTCTTTGAGCGCCGCGATGTAGTTGTGGCCCGCGTCAACGGCGAACTGAAGGACCTGGACCAGGAACTTCCCGAGGGCGCCGACGTCGAAGGCGTCACCATTGATTCCCCCGACGGGCTGAACGTGCTCCGCCACTCCACCGCCCACGTCATGGCGCAGGCAGTGCAGCAGCTGCGGCCGGACGCCAAGCTGGGAATCGGCCCCTACATCACCGACGGCTTCTACTTCGACTTCGATGTCGCAGAGCCGTTCACCCCCGAGGACCTCAAGACCCTCGAGAAGATGATGCAGAAAATCATCAACCAGAACCAGAAGTTCGTCCGCCGCGTGGTCAGCGAGGACGATGCCCGCGAGGCCATGAAGAACGAGCCCTACAAGCTTGAGCTGCTGGGCAAGAAGAACGACGCCGCCGAGGCAGGTGAAGGCGTGAACGTCGAGGTGGGCGCCGGTGACATCACCATCTACGACAACGTGGAGCGCAAGGACGGCACCACCGTCTGGTGCGACCTCTGCCGCGGGCCGCACCTGCCCAACACCAAGCTCATCTCCAACGCCTTTGCCCTGACGCGGTCGTCTTCCGCCTACTGGCTGGGCAACCAGAAGAACCAGCAGCTGCAGCGCATCTACGGCACCGCCTGGCCCACCAAGGACGCGCTCAAGGCGTACCAGGAGCGGCTCGCCGAGGCGGAACGCCGTGACCACCGCAAGCTCGGCTCGGAACTGGACCTCTTCTCCTTCCCGGACGAACTGGGCTCCGGTCTGCCTGTCTTCCACCCCAAGGGCGGCATCATCCGCAAGGAAATGGAGGACTACTCACGCCAGCGCCACGTCGAGGCAGGCTACGAGTTCGTCTACACGCCGCACATCACCAAAGGCCACCTCTATGAGGTTTCCGGCCACCTCGACTGGTACAAGGACGGCATGTTCCCGGCCATGCAGGTGGACGCCGAACTGAACGAGGACGGCACGGTGCGCAAGCCGGCCCAGGACTACTACCTGAAGCCGATGAACTGCCCCATGCACAACCTGATCTTCAGGTCCCGCGGCCGCTCCTACCGGGAACTGCCCCTGCGCTTGTTCGAATTCGGCTCCGTCTACCGTTACGAGAAGTCCGGCGTGGTCCACGGTCTCACCCGGGTCCGGGGCATGACACAGGACGACGCCCACATCTACTGCACCCGCGAGCAGATGAAGGACGAGCTCACCAAGACCCTGACGTTCGTCCTGGACCTGCTCAAGGACTACGGCCTGAACGACTTCTACCTGGAGCTCTCCACCAAGGACCCGGAAAAGTACGTCGGTGAAGACGCCGCCTGGGAGGAAGCCACCAGGACCCTCGCCGAGGTTGCGCAGGAGTCGGGGCTGGAACTCGTTCCGGATCCGGGCGGAGCAGCCTTCTACGGTCCCAAGATTTCCGTGCAGGCGAAGGATGCCCTGGGCCGCACCTGGCAGATGTCCACCATCCAGCTGGACTTTAACCTGCCCGAACGCTTCGAACTGGAGTTCCAGGCAGCGGACGGCAGCCGGCAGCGGCCCGTGATGATCCACCGCGCCCTCTTCGGCTCCGTGGAGCGGTTCATGGGCGTGCTCACCGAACACTACGCCGGCGCCTTCCCCGCCTGGCTTGCGCCCGTCCAGGTGGTCGGCATTCCGGTTGCGGAAGCCTTCAACGAGTACATGTTCGACGTCGTCGACCAGCTTAAGGCGGCGGGCATCCGCGCCGAGGTGGACACGTCGTCGGACCGCTTCCCGAAGAAGATCCGCACCGCCAGCAAGGACAAGATCCCGTTCGTGCTGATCGCCGGCGGGGACGACGCCGAGGCAGGTGCCGTGTCCTTCCGCTTCCGCGACGGAAGCCAGGACAACGGCGTGCCGGTGGCCGAGGCGGTCAAGCGGATCACGGAAGCCGTCCGTAACCGGACCAGCTAGCGGAACGGAACCAGCAGCGTGCAGGAGAACACAGGCGCAGGGTATCCAGGGGATGCCGGCGTTACCGACGACTTTGACCTCGCCGGTGTCCCGGACGCCTTCCAGCGCCTGTGGACTCCGCACCGCATGGCCTACATCAAGGGCGGCCAGCACCAGTTCAAGAACGAAAACGACTGCCCGTTCTGCCTGGGGCCGGGACGCACCGACGAGGACGCCCTCATCGTCCACCGCGGCAGGACCTGCTACGTGGTCTTGAACCTTTTCCCCTACAATCCCGGGCACCTGCTGGTGTGCCCCTACCGCCACATTCCGGATTACACAGACCTGACGCTGGAGGAAACCGCTGAGTTTGCCGACCTGACGCAGACCGCCATGCGGGTGCTGCGGAAGGTGGCGAACCCCGGCGGGTTCAACCTGGGCATGAACCAGGGCGTGGTGGGCGGCGCAGGCATCGCCGCCCACCTGCACCAGCACGTGGTTCCACGCTGGGGCGGGGACGGGAACTTCTTCCCGATCATCGCCCAGACCAAGGCCATCACGCAGACCCTCGACGAGGTCCGCCAGCAGGTGGCCGACGCCTGGCCCGGGGAGACGGATGCTGAATAGGCACGCGCGCGGATTCTTTACCGCGCTCTTCACCCCCCTGGCCCGCTGGCTCCTCCGGATGGGCGTCTCGCCTGACGCCGTCACCGTCATCGGAACCGCCGGCGTCGTGGTTGGCGCCTTGGTGTTCTTTCCGCTGGGGCAGCTGTTCTGGGGAACGCTCTTCATCACGGCCTTCATCTTCTCCGACGTCCTGGACGGCATCATGGCCAGGATGCAGGATGTGAAAAGCCGGTGGGGAAACTTCCTCGACTCCACCCTGGACCGCATCGCCGACGGCGCGCTTTTTGCCGGCCTGGCCATCTGGTTCTTCACCGGCGGGGCGGATACCCCCATAGCAGTTGCTGCGATGCTTTGCCTGGTGCTGGGCATGGTGGTGTCCTATGCCAGGGCCAAAGCGGAGTCCCTGGGGTTCACCGCGAACGTGGGAATCGCCGAGCGTGCCGAACGCCTGGTTTCCGTGCTGGTGGTCACCGGCCTGACCGGCCTGGGCCTGCCCCCGGTGGTGCTCCTGGCCACCCTCGTGCTGCTCGCCCTGGCCAGCTTCATCACCGTTGTGCAGCGCGTGCTGTCCGTCCGCCGGCAGGCACAGGCGGAGCCGTCGCCTGCTGATTAAGTACAATTAAGCCGCCCGGCCCCGGTGGGACTAGTATTAGGACTGCCCGGTCAATGGATCCGGCACTATCCGTGTGTGCACAGTCCGGCACTTGCCGCCTGCACGCCCGGCGAAGGTCATCTATCTACCCATAGGGGTTTTTGTGTCTACACCTGATGTAAGCAGCGAGGCCAGTTCCTCCGCGAACAGCGTCACGGGCAGCAGCCGCGTGAAGCGCGGCATGGCCGAGATGCTCAAGGGCGGCGTCATCATGGACGTCGTCAACGTCGAACAGGCCCGCATCGCCGAAGACGCCGGTGCCGTTGCTGTCATGGCGCTTGAACGCGTCCCGGCCGACATCCGCGCCCAGGGCGGCGTGTCCCGCATGTCCGATCCCGACATGATCGACCAGATCATCGACGCCGTGTCCATCCCGGTCATGGCCAAGGCCCGGATCGGCCACTTCGTCGAAGCCCAGGTCCTGCAGTCCCTCGGCGTCGACTACATCGACGAGTCCGAGGTCCTCACCCCGGCCGACTACACCAACCACATCGACAAGTGGAACTTCACCGTTCCCTTCGTCTGCGGTGCCACCAACCTCGGTGAGGCGCTGCGCCGCATCAACGAGGGCGCGGCGATGATCCGCTCCAAGGGCGAAGCCGGCACCGGCGACGTCTCCAACGCCACCACCCACATGCGCCAGATCCGCGCCGAGCTGCTCAAGCTCGCCGCCCTGCCCGAGGACGAGCTCTACGTCGCGGCCAAGGAACTGCAGGCACCCTACGAACTGGTCAAGGAAGTCGCCTCCACCGGCAAGCTTCCCGTGGTCCTGTTCACCGCCGGCGGCATTGCCACCCCGGCTGACGCCGCCATGATGATGCAGCTCGGCGCCGACGGCGTATTCGTCGGATCCGGCATCTTCAAGTCCGGCAACCCCGCCCAGCGCGCCGCCGCCGTCGTGAAGGCCACCACCTTCTTCGACGACCCGGACGTCATCGCCAAGGCCTCCCGCGGCCTGGGCGAAGCCATGGTGGGCATCAACGTCGACGAGATCCCCCAGCCCCACCGTTTGGCTGAACGCGGCTGGTAGTCCTCTGCCTTACGGCAGGCCCTGATCCTCTGCACGCTATTCCCCACGTCCCGCTAAGGCCGCTTCGCGGCGAGCGGGGACGCGGGGCCCCTTTTACGCGTGCTGCCGGACCAGTCCCTGCCTCCCAGTAGTAACGACGCCGGTTCCTCACCCTCTATGGTGGGGGACCGGCGTCGTACTTCTTTAAGCGGGGGACAGGTGACCACTTACTCCAGGCCGCGGCGTTTCAGGAGGGGCTCGAGCCTTGCCTCGCGGCCGCGCAGGGTCCGGAAGGAGTCCAGGGGGTCGCGGCTGTTTCCGCGCGAGAGGAGCTCCCGGCGGAAGCGTTCACCGTTGGCCCGGGTGAGGCCGCCGTTTCCGGAGAACCAGTCCACGGTTTCAGCGTCCAGCACTTCACTCCAGATGTAGGAGTAGTAGCCGGCGGCGTACCCTGCCCCGGCAAAGATGTGCTGGAAGTAGCCCGTCCGGTACCGCGGCGGAATCAGCGGGTGGGCGATCCCCGCCGCTGCGAGGGCCTTCGCCTCGAACTCGAGCGCGTGGTCCGGGACGTCACCCGGCTCCAGTGTGTGCCAGGCGAGGTCCAGCAGGGCCGCAGCAAGGTATTCGGTGGTGGCAAAGCCTTCGCCCCAGAGCCGGGATTCTTCGAGGCGGTCCACGATGTCCTGCGGCAGCGGCTCCCCCGTGACATGGTGCCGGGCGTAGTTGGACAGTACTTCCGGCCACATGATCCACATCTCGTTGGCCTGCGAGGGATACTCCACGAAGTCACGGGGCACGGACGTCCCCGAGAACCGGGGATACGTGACGCTGGACAGGAGCCCGTGCAGGGCGTGGCCGAATTCGTGGAACGCCGTGCGGAGCTCGTCCAGGGTCAGCAGCGTGGCTTCGCCCGCCGGCGGCTTGGAGATGTTCAGGTTGTTGATCACCACGGGGCGGGTTCCCAGCAGCGCTGACTGGTCCACGAGGGAATTCATCCACGCCCCGCCGCGCTTGGACTCCCGGCTGTAGTAGTCGCCCAGGAACAGTCCCAGGCCGCTGCCGTCCTCGTTGCGGACCTCCCAGATCCGGACGTCGGGGTGGTAGCCGGCAAGGTCCGTCCGTTCGTGGAAGGTGATGCCGTACAAGGCGGTGGCGGCATGGAACACGCCATCGGCCAGCACGGTGTCAAGCTCGAAATACGGCCGGAGCGCCTGTTCGTCGACGTCGTACCTTTCCTTCCGGACCTTCGCGGAATAGTAGGCCCAGTCCCAGGCTTCCAGCGGATGGCCCGCGACGGCGGCCAGTGCCTTGGCCTCCGCATCGGCGTTCCGGACGGCGGCCGGTGCCAGCCGGCCAAGCATGGACTGGACGGCCCCGAAGTCCGGAGCGGTCTGCCGGTCCACCACCAGTTCGGCGTAGTTGGCGTATCCCAGGAGGGACGCCTTCTCGGCCCGCAGGCCGGCCATCCGGCGTGCCAGGTCCAGGACGTCCAGTTCGCCGCCACTGCTGCCGCGCGCCACCGACGCCTCGAACAGCCGGCGCCGAACGTTCCGGTCAGCCAGCGAGGCAAGGGCAGGCTGGTTTCCCGGCTGGACGAGGGTGAGCAGGTACTTGCCATCGTGCCCCGCTTCGCGGGCCGCCTCCGCAGCACTGGCCACATCATCGGCCGGCAGGCCCGCAAGCTCATCGGGACTGTCCAGCAGGAGGGCAGCTGACTTCATGCCTTCCTTGACCCGCTGGCCGAACTCCGTGCCGAGCCGGGCCAACTCGGCGTTGATGGCCCGGAGCCGCTCCTGCCCGGGACCGTCCAGCTGGATGCCTGACTGGCGGAACTCCTTCAGGTACTCCTCGAGGAGGCGCACAGACTCGGGATCGCGGCCCGACGCGTCAACGGCCGCAAATCTGTCGAACAGCGCGCGATTCAGGAACACCTCGTCCTGGTGCGCGGAAAACCGGGGCGAAAATTCGGTTTCCAGCTGCCGGATCCGCTCTGATGCGTCGGCTGACACCAGGGTGAAGAACGGCGCCGCGGCGCGCTCCAGCAACCGCCCGGACCGTTCCATCGCCACCACGGTGTTCTCGAAATCGGCAGGCTCAGGGTTATCCACGATTGCCTGGATCTCGGCCATGTGCTCGGCCAGTCCGGCGTGGATGGCTTCGGCGTAGTGCGAATCCTCGATCGATGTGAACGGAGGGAGTCCGTAGGGGAGGGGGCTGGGAGTCAGGAGGGGGTTCGTCATGGGGCAAACCTTTCACAGCAGGGCACGCTTCTCAATGTGGCAACAATGACCGATGCCGGCGGCAGCCATCCCTACAATGACGGGTATGGGGACCATAGCCGCCAGGGCGGCCGGGCGCTGGCGCGCCCATGCCGTGGCATTGTCGTTGGCCGGAGCGCTGGGCCTGACGGGTGCGCTGGCGGGCTGCGGCCTGCTTGCTGAACAGAACGGGACGCCGCCACAGACAGCCTCGCAGCCCGCCACTGCCCGGCCTGGTACGGCCCAACCAACCGGGGCCGGGACACCGTCCCCTGGCGCCACACCCACGCCTGTTCCCACTCCCGGGAAGGGGCCGGCGTGCCCGGTGCTCCGGTGCACCTCTGTCCTGGTCACCGGCGACATGCTGGTCCACACCCAGCTGTGGCAGCAGGCGCAGCAGGATGCCGCCGCCGCCGGAAGTCCCGGCCTCGATTTTGTGCCGCTGCTGGAGGGCCAGCGCCGCTATATCAGCAGGAGCGATCTTGCCATCTGCCACCAGGAGACGCCGGTGGCCGGGCCGGAGGGGCCCTTCTCCGCCTATCCCTCCTTCAATGTCCCGCCGCAGATCATTTCGGCGTCAAAGGCGGTGGGCTACCAGGCATGTACGACGGCGAGCAACCATACCATCGACCGTGGCACCGACGGGCTGCTGCGCACCCTCGACGCCCTGGATGCGGCGGGGCTCAAGCACACCGGCTCATACCGCACGGAAAACGAGTCCCACGGGATCCTCATCGTGCAGACTCCGGCCGCCAAAGTGGCTGTCATCCAGGCTACGTACGGACTCAACGGACTGATCCCCGAGTACCCGTGGCAGGTGGACATGCTGGACGCACCGGCCATGATTGCCAAGGCGGAGAAGGCCAGGGCACTGGGCGCGGACATCGTCCTGGCCGCCATGCACGCAGGCGACGAATACGCCAGCGCACCGAATGCCCAGCAGCAGGAGATTGCCCACGCCCTGGCTGACAGCGGCCAGTTCAACCTGGTGTACGGGCACCACACGCACTCGGTCCTGCCGATCGAAAACTACAACGGAACCTGGATCGTCTACGGGCTGGGCAACGGGGTCACGGAACTCTCGCCCTGGTATGTCGTGAACAACGAGGGCCTGCTGGTCCGGGCACAGTTTGGGCAGGACGGTTCCGGTAAGTGGAGCGTCACGGACCTAGCCTGGGCGCCGTCGGTCATTGTCCGTGATCCCTACCGCTGGTGTTCGGTCGCTTCGGACGCGCCGCAGGGTCCCTGCGCCGGGCAGGAGGCTGACGCCGCCACCCGGCAGCGGACGCAGGCAGTGGTGGAGTCGATGGGGGCGGCGGCTGCCGGAGCCCACGAACTGCTCATCAGCCGCGAGCCGTAAGCCTTGTCAGCGGGGACGCCGGGCTGCGTGTTCCCTTGCCAGCACGGCATACCTGTCGTCCGGGTGGCCCGGCTCGAAGGTTCCGTACCTGCGCTCCGCCGCCGTACGGATCAGGAAATCCGCGATGGCCGGGTTTTTCGGCAGCAGCGAACCGTGCAGGTAGCTGGCAACGATGTTCCGGTAGCGGGCACCTTCATGTCCGTCGCTGCTGTTGTTGCCCGTCCCCTTGGCGGTGGTGCCCAGGGGGCGGACACCCTCTCCCAGGGTGGTCTGGCCGCTGTGGTTTTCGTACCCGAGGACTTCGCCGAACTCGGGCGTGGAGACCTTGACGTTGCCAATCAGCCGCTCATCGGTGCCGTGGGTCTCGACGTCCAGGACGCCGATGCCGGGGATGACGGCGCCGGTGCGGGTCTTGAAGAACCGCCCGAAGAGCTGGTAAAGGCCGCAGATCAGCAGCATGGGCGCGCCGTCCTCCGCCAGGCCCTTCAGCTCCGCGGCCCGTGCCTGGAGGTCGTCCTGGATGACGAGCTGCCCGCTGTCCTGGCCGCCGCCGCCCACAATGATGTCCACGTCCGCCGGGAACGGGTCGCCCACGTTGTACTCAAGCAGTTCGGGCGTGTAGCCGTGCCAGCTGATCCTGCGCTGCAGGACCAGGGCGTTGCCCCAGTCGCCGTAGATGTTCATGTCCCGCGGGTAGAGCTGGACAACGCGGAGCGCGCCCTTGCTTCGGCCTCCAGCCGCTTCTGCGGAGGGTGTTTCCAGACTCACGAGACAACCTCCACGGTGGTGATCTTGGACAGTTCGCGGCGGATCGCCAGCATGGCGGTGTACGTGCAGAAGATCCGCTTGGGCTTGCCCGAAGCTTCCCGGATGAAGGCGGCCAGCGCCGGCGCGATCTCGGGCTGGACTGATCCGAAGGGGACCTCGTCATACTGCAGCCGCAATGCCATGTCGTAGGCACGGGATCCGGTGAGCTGGTCCACGCCTTCCGCCCGCAGGGAATCGAACTCCACGTCCCACAGCCAGGACATGTCCCGGCCGTCGGCGTAGTTGTCATTGATGGCTATCATCGTGGCGTAGCCGCCCGCCGGGAACGACTTCAGGCCGAGCCGGAAACCGCTGGGGTTCTTGACCAGCACCAGGTCCAGGGGCTGGCCGTCCACGGTCAGGCTTTCGCCGCGGCCGAACGCCGGTGCCACCTGGGACAATGCCTCCAGCAGCGTTTCGTGGTTTGCGGTTGCGGCGCCTCCGCCGCAAATGCTCCTGGCGAGGGTCAGGGCGGCCGCTGCATTAAAGATGTTGTACACGCCGCGGAGCTTCATCGCCGTGGTGACAGTGCCGCCGTCGTACTCGAATTCGGCGGTGTCGGCACCCACATTGCGGAGTACGACGTCGGCCGCCGGCTTCTCCGGAAGGCCGGCCGGGGCGGGACTTCCGGGAGCGGCGCGCATGTCGTCGTCGTTGGGGAACGTACCCAGCAGCGACTCGTCCAGCCCGAAGTACTTCACGTCCTGCCCGGTAAGGGTGTCGGCGATCCTTGCGACCCTTGGGTCCTCGCGGTTCAGGACCACCGTGCCGGTGGTCTTGGCTGCGATCTGCTGGAGCAGCTGGGCTGTCTTGTCGATTTCACCAAACCGGTCCAGCTGGTCCCGCAGGACATTCAGGAGCAGGCAGTAGCGGGGCGGGACGCTGTTGACGAAGTGGACGGCATGGGCTTCATCGAGTTCCAGGACGGCGATATCGGCATCGAGCCTGCCGCGCCAGTCCACCTCCCCCAGCAGGGCGGCTGCGACGCCGCGGGTGAAATTGCTGCCGGTGCGGTTGGTGAAAACCTTGAGCCCCTGGCTCTCCAGCAGTTCCACCACCATCTTGGTGGTGGTGGTCTTTCCGTTGGTGCCGCTTACCACCGCAACGCCATGGGGGAGGGTGCTGAGCGTCCGCCGCATGAAGCCGGGATCGATTTTTTCGACCACCAGGCCCGGCAGGGCGGAGCCGCCGCCCCGGAGCCGGGTGGCCCGGCGGACCAGCTTGCCGAGCGGAACACTAAGGGAAAACATGTTTCGAATATATCCCAGCAACGGCATGCAACCGCCGCGTGGTGTTCCCCGCGGAGCGGGCGGCAGGGCCCGGGCCCGTATGCTGGATGGATGACAAATTCCCTTTCCGCCGATTCCGCGCGCGTTGGTGCAGGCCTGCGGATCGGCGTCCTGGCGCTCCAGGGTGACTTCCGCGAGCACCTTCGCGCCGTCGAGGCCACCGGT
Source organism: Arthrobacter nitrophenolicus (assembly GCF_045833485.1). NCBI lineage: Bacteria > Bacillati > Actinomycetota > Actinomycetes > Micrococcales > Micrococcaceae > Arthrobacter > Arthrobacter nitrophenolicus. Next base: position 3,928,094 of record NZ_CP174504.1, on the reverse strand, counting down.
GCCGAAGCCGTAGGCATCCGCCGGCCCAAGGAACTGGACGGCCTGGACGGGCTCATCATTCCCGGCGGCGAGTCAACGGCAATCGACAAGCTCGCGCGGGCCTTCGACCTGGCCGAACCGCTGCGGGAGCGCATTGCCGAAGGACTGCCGGTCTACGGCTCCTGCGCCGGCATGATCCTGCTGGCCTCGGACATCGCCGACCCCGCCACCGACCTCTCCGGCGCCCCGCAACAGACCTTCGGCGGCCTGGACATGACGGTCCGCCGCAACGCCTTCGGCCGGCAGCGGGACTCGTTCGAAACGGACCTGGACTTCAAGGGCCTGGACTTCAGCGCCACGGATGCGGGCGTTCCGCCCGTCCACGCCGTGTTCATCCGGGGCCCCTGGGTGGAGCGGGTGGGCCCGGACGTTGAAGTGCTGGCGCAGGTGGAACCCGCGGAGCCGGAGCATGCGTCCCACGCTGTCCCCCTGCCCGGGACGGCTAGAATTGTTGCAGTGCGTTCGGGCCAGCTGCTGGCCACCTCCTTCCACCCGGAAGTGACTGGGGAAAAACGCGTACACGAACTCTTTATCCGGATGATCAGAGGAGAAGCGTAAAGCATGTCAGGCCACTCCAAATGGGCGACGACCAAGCACAAGAAGGCGATCATTGACAGCCGCCGCGCAAAGTCGTTCGCCAAGCTGATCAAGAACATCGAAGTCGCAGCCCGCATGGGCGGGCCGGACCTCGCCGGCAACCCCGGCCTGGAACTGGCAGTCACCAAGGCGAAGAAGACCTCGGTCCCCAACGACAACATCGACCGCGCCATCAAGCGCGGTGCAGGCCTCACCGGTGAAGTGGTGGACTACACCGAGATCATGTACGAGGCCCGCGGACCCCAGGGCTCGGCGCTGCTGATCGAGTGCCTCACGGACAACAAGAACCGTGCCGCCTCCGAGGTGCGCCTGGCCATCTCCCGCAACGGCGGCACCATCGCCGATCCCGGCTCCGTCAGCTACCTCTTCACCCGGAAGGGCGTGGTGACGCTGCCCAAGAACGGCCTCTCCGAGGACGACGTCCTGATGGCGGTGCTCGATGCCGGCGCCGAGGAAGTCAAGGACAACGGCGACAGCTTCGAAATCCACTCGGAGCCCGGCGACCTGCCCGCCATCCGCGAGGCGCTGAAGGAAGCCGGCATCGAATACGACACCGACGAAGTCGAGTTCGTGCCCTCCATGCAGGTGGACCTGGACCTCGACGGTGCCCGCAAGTTCCTGAAGCTCTCCGACGCGCTCGAGGACCTCGACGACGTCCAGAACGTCTACACCAACGCCGACCTCAGCGACGACGTCCAGGCCGCCCTGGAATCAGAGTGACGTCCGGCCTTGCCTGCTGAACAGGGCCCTGCCGCCCGCGTCCGGCACGCGTGACCCTGCGCGTGCTGGGGGTGGACCCCGGCCTCACCCGCTGCGGGATCGGCGTCGTGGACGTCGAGCGGAACCGGCGGGCCACCATGGTGGCCGTCGGCGTGGTCGGGACCTCCCCGGAGGAGACCCTGGACCAGCGGCTGCTGGTGATCGCCACGGCTATCGACGAATGGCTTGACCGCTACGAGCCCCAGGTCCTCGCCGTCGAACGTGTCTTCTCGCAACTGAATGTCAGTACCGTGATGGGCGTGGCGCAGGCGTCCGGGGTGGTGATCGCGGCGGCAGCCCGCCGGGGCATCCCGGTGGCCCTGCACACGCCGTCGGAAGTCAAAGCCGCGGTGACGGGCAGCGGCTCGTCCAACAAGGATGCCGTGACCAAGCTGGTTACCAAGATCCTTCGCCTTGACGCGCCGCCACGACCCGCCGACGCTGCCGACGCCCTGGCTCTCGCCATTACCCACGCCTGGCGGGCCGGAAGCGGAGCGGCGTCCGCCACCACCGGTCCCGGCAGCTCCTCGCTGACACCCGCCCAGCAGGCCTGGGCAGCGGCCGAGGCAAAGGCGCGGCGTGCCCGCTGAATGTCCTGGCCCCTTGCTAGGGTATTCGTAGATATGTTCGGATAGCCGGTCCCTGCAGGGGAGCCGGCCTACACCAGGAGCCCCGGCCTTGATCAGTTTCCTCCGCGGAACCGTAGCGCACGTAGGCCTGTCCACGGCCGTCATCGACCTCAACGGCGCCGGCATGAGCGTGTTCGCCACCCCGCAGACCCTCAGCGGACTGCGCACGGGGGAGGAAGGGAAGCTGTTCACGTCCCTGATTGTCCGGGAAGACTCCCTGACCCTCTTCGGATTCGCCACCGATGACGAACGGGAAGTGTTCGACGTGCTCCTCAGCGTCAGCGGCGTCGGGCCACGGCTGGCCCTTGCCGTCCTGGCGGTCCACGATCCCGAGGCCATCCGGGTTGCCGCGCACACCGGCGACAGCAAGACCTTCACCAAGGTCCCCGGCATCGGACCCAAGGTGGCGGGCCGGATCGTCCTGGAGCTGGCCGGGAAACTCGTTCCGCACGGCACCGCCGGTTCCGCAGCCGCCCCCACTGCCGCCGAGGCAGCATGGAAGCCCCAGGTGGTGGCGGCGATGACCAGCCTCGGCTGGTCTGAAAAGGACGCCTCATCCAGCATCGACAAAGCCCTGGCGGATGAGCCGGAAGTATCCTTCCGCGGCAACGTCCCCGAAATCCTCCGGACCACGCTGCGCTGGCTGGGCCAGGACGGCGCCCGGGCGGGCAACCGCGTAGGCAGCCGTGGCTGAACCGTCACTGGTGGCGGCAGGGGAGGAGCCGGAAGAGCGTGCCATCGAAGCCGCCCTCCGGCCCAAGAACCTGGACGACTTCGTGGGCCAGCACCGGGTGCGCAAGCAGCTGTCCCTGGTGCTGAAAGCCTCCCGGATGCGCGGCCGCAGCGCGGACCATGTGCTCTTTTCCGGCCCGCCCGGCCTGGGCAAAACCACCCTCGCCATGATTGTCGCGTCCGAGATGAACGCCCCGCTGCGCATCAGCAGCGGCCCGGCCATCCAGCACGCAGGCGACCTCGCAGCCATCCTGTCCTCGCTGTCCGAAGGCGAGGTGCTCTTCCTCGACGAAATCCACCGCATGTCCCGTCCGGCCGAAGAAATGCTGTACATGGCCATGGAGGACTTCCGGGTGGACATCGTGGTGGGCAAGGGGGCCGGGGCCACGGCCATTCCGCTGGAACTTCCGCCCTTCACCCTGGTGGGTGCCACCACCCGGGCCGGCCTGCTTCCCGGACCACTGCGCGACCGGTTCGGCTTCACCGGGCACCTGGAGTTCTACTCCGTCCAGGAGCTGGAACTGGTCCTCCGCCGTTCAGCCGGACTGCTGGACCTCAAGGTGAACTCCGCCGGCTTCACGGAGATTGCCGGGCGTTCGCGCGGCACCCCCCGGATCGCCAACCGCCTGCTGCGGCGGGTCCGGGACTGGGCCCTGGTCCACGAAATCGAGCAGATTGACGCCCGTGCAGCCTCCGCCGCGCTGGACATGTACGAGGTGGACAAGAAGGGGCTGGATCGCCTGGACCGGTCAGTCCTCGAGGCCCTCATCACCAAGTTCGGCGGCGGGCCGGTAGGGCTGTCCACCCTGGCCATCGCCGTCGGCGAGGAAACCGAAACTGTCGAAACGGTGGCAGAGCCTTTCCTGGTCAGGGAGGGCCTGCTGGGCCGCACGCCCCGGGGCAGGATCGCCATGGCACCGGCGTGGACGCACCTGGGCTACGCCATCCCGTCCGGCGTGTTTGCCCAGGAGCAGCTGGAGCTCTTCGATCCCGACTCCGACGCCGCCGCAGCATCCGACGGCTGGGCCCCGGAAAGCCAATAACAGGCTCCCTTCAGTTTTTCCCCTTAGACTGGTATGACGCTCGGCACGTCCGGGCCCGTGTTTCGCCGGCGCCATTCAACTGGCCGCCTCGGTGGGAAAGGGATTCCGTCAGGCATTTGCCTGGCAGTCCGGCCACCGGCGGAACGGGGCGGACGTTGCCGGAAAAATCGGTTCGGCACTTTAAGGAACGGAATTCCCCTTGGATCCAATGTCAATTCTCCTGTTCGTCATGCTCGGAGTTTTCATCTTCATGATGTTCCGGCGCAATAAGAAGACGCAGCAGCAGCAGGCGGAGCTCCAGTCGAAGTTCGGCCCGGGCGTCGACGTGATGACCAGCTTCGGCCTTTTCGGCCGGATCGTCGCCGTTGACGAAGCCGAGAACAAAGTCACCCTTGAACTTTCCCCGGGCAACCTCGCCACGGTCCACCGGCAGGCTGTCACCAAGATCGTCGAACCCGTGGCCGTTGAGCCCATGACCGTTGAGCCGGAGCCCGCTGCGCCGGCCGTACCGGACGATGCCTCCTCCCTGACCGGCCGTGAGGGCGGCAGCACCGCCACCACGCCGGTGGAGACGCCCGACGAAACCCTCAAGCGCCTCAACGACGAGGGCAAGAAGGACAGTTAGTCCCGCTGAACGCATAACCCTCTACCGCTGCGGAATGCCGCCGGTGCTGGCCACAGCAGGCACCGGCGGTTCTTCCGTGATCAAGAGAAAGATCGACAATGGCACGAACTGGCCCCAAGAAACCAGGCCTCAGGGTCCTGGTCTGGCTCGGCGTAATCATCGCCGCGCTGACCGCTGTCCTGGCCGGCGGCACCCTCAGCGGGCAGGCAAGCTGGGCGCCCAAGCTCGCTCTGGACCTTGAAGGCGGAACCCAGATGATCCTGGCGCCGAAGGTCGAGGGCGGCTCGGACATCAACGAGGAACAGCTCAACCAGGCCGTGGCGATCATCCGCCAGCGCGTTGACGGCTCCGGTGTTGCCGAAGCCGAAATCAGTACCCAGTCCGGCCGGAATGTGGTGGTCAGCCTTCCGGGAACCCCCTCCAGCCAGACACGCGACCTCATCCAGGCCTCCGCGGACATGAACTTCCGTCCGGTCCTTCTCAACGGTGCCGGCGCACCTGTTCCCGAGGAATCACGGGCGCCCGAGGACCAGCTGCCCAAGCCCACCGCGGAGCCGGCCAACAGCAGCGACATCAACTGGATCACCCCGGAAATCTACCGGCAGTTCGAGTCCCTGGACTGTGACAACCCGGCCCAGGATGAACAGGAACGCTCGGATCCGGCCAAGCCGCTGGTCACCTGCGAGCCTGCCACGGACACCACCCCGGCCATCAAGTACATCCTGGGTCCGGTGGAGGTCAAGGGCAGCAACATCGTCACCTCGTCCTTCCAGCTGCAGCAGGGCGCCCAGGGCGCCGTCACCAACGACTGGGCCGTGAACATCCAGTTCGACGACGAGGGCACCGCCAAGTTCAAAGAGGTCACCGAGCGCCTCAACCAGTTCTATGTGGCCGCCGGCGGCGAATCAGGCACCGACCCCAAAGCCCAGTTCGCCATCGTCCTGGACGACCAGGTGATCTCGGCGCCCCGGTCGCTGGCCGTCATCACCGACGGACGCCCGCAGATCACCGGCGGCTTTACGGAGCAGACGGCCAAGACGCTGTCCGACCAGCTCCGTTTCGGCGCCCTGCCCATCAGCTTCGAAATCCAGAGCGAGCAGCAGATTTCCGCCACCCTCGGCGGCGAGCAGCTGCGAATGGGCCTCCTCGCCGGCCTGATCGGCCTGCTGCTGGTGGTGGTCTATTCGCTCTTCCAGTACCGGGCCCTGGGCTTCGTCACCATCGCCTCGCTGGTGGTCGCGGGTATCCTCACCTACCTGGCCATCGCCATCCTCGGCTGGACGGAAAACTACCGGCTCTCCCTCGCCGGCGTCGCGGGCATCATCGTGGCGATCGGCCAGACGGCCGACTCGTTCATCGTCTACTTCGAGCGCATCCGCGATGAACTCCGCGAGGGCCGCGGCCTGGTGTCCGCCGTCGAAAACGGCTGGAAGCGCGCCAAGCGCACGGTCCTGGCCTCCAAGGCCGTGAACCTCCTGGCCGCCCTGGTCCTGTACTTCGTGGCCGTCGGCAACGTCCGCGGCTTCGCCTTCACCCTGGGCCTCACCGCCATCGCGGACCTCATCGTGGTGTTCATGTTCACGCATCCCACGCTGCAGCTGCTGGCCCGCACCAGGTTCTTCGGCGAGGGCCACCCGCTGTCCGGGCTCGATCCCAAGCGGCTGGGCGCCGTGCCGCTGTACCGCGGTGCCGGACGCGTCCGCACCCCGGAGGACAGGCCGGCGGCGGTCCGCGCCAAGAACGCGGGCGCGGCTGCCGAAGCCGAACGCAGGATGACCATTGCCGAACGCCGCCTGGCGGAGAAGCAGGAGCAGCTTGCCGGTTCCTCCAAGACGGCAGCGAAGGAGAACAAGTAATGTCAGGCTTCGCCAACTTCGGCAACGAGCTCTACACCGGAAAGCGCTCCTACGATTTCGTGGGCTCCAAGAAAATCTGGTTCCTCATCGCCGCCGTGGCGGTGGCCCTGTCCATCGTCATCCCGGCGGTCAAGGGCGGCTTCAACCTGGGCATCGAATTCCGCGGCGGCTCCGAGTTCACGGTCTCCAACGTTCAAACGACGGACGCTGCCCTGGGCGAGAAAGCCGTCACGGACGTCGTCGCGGGCAGTGTTCCGCGCGTCGCCAACGTGGCCGGGACCACCATGCGGATCCAGACCGACAAGCTCACGGACGATGAGACCCTCCGCATCAAGGAGGGCCTGACCGCGGCCTACGGCGTCACGGAAAACGAGGTGACGTCAACCTTCGTAGGTCCCACGTGGGGCGCGGACGTCACCAAGCAGGCGCTGATCGGCCTGGTGATCTTTGTCCTGCTGGCGGCGGTCCTAATGGCGCTGTACTTCCGCACGTGGAAGATGTCGCTCTCGGCCATCGCGGGCATGGCGGTGACCATGTTCATCACCGCAGGCGTCTATGCGCTGAGCGATTTCGAGGTCACCCCGTCAGCCATCATCGGCTTCCTGACCGTCCTGAGCTACTCGCTGTACGACACCGTGGTGGTGTTCGACAAGATCCGTGAGAACACCGCGGAGATCGACGCCTCCACGCGGCGCACCTTTGCCGAGGAGGTCAACCTCGCCGTGAACCAGACCCTGGTCCGTTCCATCAACACCATGATGGTGGCCATCCTTCCCGTGGGCGCCATCCTGTTCATCGGTGCCGGACTGCTGGGCGCAGGTACGCTCCGTGACCTGTCACTGGCCTTGTTCGTGGGCATCCTCATCGGCACGGCCGCCACCATTTTCGTGGGGGCACCCATGTACGCCTGGCTGCGGCAGAACGAGCCGGACCTGGTCAGGCAGGCCAAGCGCGTGGAGCACCGCCGTGCCGGCGCGGCCGGCCGGACGGCCTCCACCGAACCGGCCCAGGCCTGACCGCCGCATCATCCCAGTCGAGGGCCTGAAGACGGCCCCGGGCCGGACAGCGCAACCATCGCGCTGTCCGGCCCGGCACATTTAAGGGCCGGTTATAAAACTGCAGGGCGTGGGGAATAGACTGAAGTAATTAAAGCGGTGGTGAGGAGTGCTTCATTGGAAGAACGTTCGGCGTCGGCGCCAACGGCACAGGGAGACAAGAATCCTGCCGGTGTGCAAACAGGGCTGGCGGCATCGGCGCGCCCTGGTTCCTTGGTGCCCGTCGACAACTCCGGGTCCCGTGCCACGTTTCCGGGGCGCCGCGAACGTACCCGCTCCCGGCTTGCCCGCCTGACCGGGCGCAGCACAGCCACGTACTCGCCCATCCTCGAGCCGCTGCTGAGGACAGTCCGGGCCAACAATCCGAAAGAGGATTTTGACCTCATCCAGCGCGCGTTCGACGTGGCGGAGCGGAGCCACCGGGGCCAGAAGCGCAAGAGCGGCGACCCGTACATCACCCACCCGGTGGCTGTGGCCACCATCCTGGCCGAGCTCGGCCTGAGCGGCACCACGTTGGCGGCAGCCCTCCTGCACGATACCGTGGAGGACACGCCGTACACCCTCGATGACCTGAAGCGGGATTTCGGCCCGGAAGTGGCGATGCTGGTCGACGGCGTCACCAAACTGGACAAGGTGAGCTTCGGCGAGGCTGCGCAGTCCGAAACCGTCCGCAAGATGGTCGTGGCCATGGCCAAGGACATCCGCGTGCTGATGATCAAACTGGCCGACCGGCTCCACAACGCCCGCACCTGGCGGTTCGTATCCGCAGAGTCCTCCGCCCGCAAGGCACGCGAAACGCTGGAGATCTTCGCCCCGCTGGCCCACCGCCTGGGCATGAACACCATCAAATGGGAGCTCGAGGACCTTTCCTTCGCGGCACTCTATCCCAAGGTGTACGAGGAAATCGTGAGGATGGTGGGGGACCGCACCCCTGAGCGCGAGAAGAGCCTCAGCGTCATCCGCGACCAGATCACCGAGGACCTGCGCACCGCACGGATCAAGGCCACCATCACGGGCCGGCCCAAGCACTACTACTCGATCTACCAGAAGATGATTGTCCGGGACAAGGACTTCGACGACATCAACGACCTCATGGGGGTCCGGGTCCTGGTGGACTCCGTCCGGGACTGCTATGCAGCCCTTGGCACCATGCATTCGCGCTGGAACCCGCTGCCGGGCCGGTTCAAGGACTACATCGCGATGCCCAAGTTCAACATGTACCAGTCGCTGCACACCACAGTGATCGGCCCGGGCGGCAAGCCCGTGGAAATCCAGATCAGGACCCACGAGATGCACCGCCGCGCGGAATACGGTGTGGCGGCGCACTGGAAGTACAAGGACCAGCCCAACCGCACCGCCGTCGGCCCCGGCAGCCCCCGCGACGGCGACATGGGGTGGCTGCGGTCCCTGGTGGACTGGCAGCAGGAGACGTCAGATCCCGGTGAGTTCCTCGATTCGCTCCGGTTCGAGATCAACGCCCGCGAAGTGTTCGTCTTCACCCCCAAGGGTGAGGTCATGGCACTGCCGGCAGGCTCCACTCCCGTCGATTTCGCGTACGCCGTGCACACCGAGGTGGGGCACCGGACAATTGGCGCCCGCGTCAACGGCAAGCTGGTGCCGCTCAACAGCGAGCTGAACCACGGCGACTGGGTGGAGATCTTCACCTCCAAGGCCGAGGGCGCCGGTCCCAGCCAGGACTGGCAGCACTTCGTCAAGAGTGCCCGGGCCCGGAACAAGATCCGGCAGTGGTTCAGCAAGGAGCGCCGCGAGGAAGCGATCGACCGCGGCAAGGAACTGCTGACCCGGGCAATGCGCAAGCAGAACCTTCCGCTGCAGCGCCTGATGACCCACGAGGCATTGGCGGCCGTGGCCGAAGAGTTCAAGTACGTGGACATCTCCGGGCTCTACGCCGGTGTCGGCGACGGCCACACCTCCGCGCAGGCGGTCATGGAGAAACTCGTCGAAAGCCTCGGGGGGAAGGAAAGCGCCGACGACGACATCACCGAAGTCAGCATCCCCACCCAGGTCACCAAGGCACGTTTCTCGGACTCGGGCGTCGTGGTCCGCGGCGTCGGCGACGTCTGGGTGAAGCTGGCGCGCTGCTGCACCCCCGTTCCGCCCGACCCCATCCTGGGCTTCGTCACGCGCGGATCCGGGGTATCCGTGCACCGCACGGACTGCACCAACATCTCCGACCTCAAGGACCAGCCGGACAGGATCGTGGACGTGGACTGGGCGCCCACCCAGTCCAGCGTGTTCCTCGTGGAGATCCAGGTGGAGGCCCTGGACCGCAAGTCGCTGCTGTCCGACGTGACCCGGGTGTTGTCGGAGAACCACGTGAACATCCTGGCCGCCAGCGTCCACACGTCCACGGACCGGGTGGCCATCTCAAAGTTCGCCTTCGAGATGGGCGACCCCAAGTACCTGAGCCACGTCCTGAGTGCCGTCCGCCGGATCGACGGCGTCTTCGACGTCTACCGCACCACCGGAAACAAGCGCAGGAGCTAGGGAAGCGAGCTTCTCCAGCGCAGCCCTCTTGTGCGGAACCCGCGGCGAGGCCTCTATCGCAAGGACCAGCAGCCGCAGCCGCACGTCCTGCTGGGGGCGTGCCAGCAGCGCCGCAAGCGCAGGAATGGCGCGCTCCGCCTCCACGTGCAGTGCCACGTCCAACGCCGTGCGGAGCGGGCTGGAGACCATCAGCCCGCCCAGGCTGACGACGTCGAAGGGGCCCAGCCTGACCTCATGCAGCGTGCAGCCGCGCGTGTTGCGCAGGCTTGAGACACGCCGTTTGGCATCCACCAACAACGCAAGCCGGTCCGGCTCCGCCGCGCACCCGTAGATCCAGGCCGCCGTCATCCGGCCTGCCACGACGCGCTGCCTGACCGCCTGGGGAACACCGCCCGCGGCGGCCCGCGCCCGCAGCTGGGGCGAGCCCTGCACTTCCGGCAGGGTGTAGCCGTTGTGGTGGAGCCGGGCGAGCAGGCCGTCCGCGGCGAGGGACTGCAGTTCCGGACCGGCGAAGGGCATCCCCGGCGCATACAGTTCGGGGAAGCGGGGCGCCTGGCTCCCCGCTGGGTGGTCAAGGCCTGGGGCAGCAGGGGAAGCCGGTGATGTCGCCATCCATCCATCCTGCCCCTTGGCGTTAACGGCCGCAGGCCCGGTTCCGGTTATGTGGATAACCGGGACCGGGCCTGCGCGTTGCGGGTGGCGCGGGGTCAGGAAAGCTCGCTGGCCGACCGCTGGATCTGGTCGAGCCAGGCCTGGCGCGCCTCGAGGGCTTCCCGGGCAGCCTTGATCTTGCGCTGGTCGCCGCTCTTCTCGGCTGCCGCCAGGTCCTCCTGCAGACCGGCGATGGCCGATTCAAGCTGGGACAGCGCGCTGTTGGTGCGTGCCTTCCGCTCCGGGTTGGACCGCTGCCACTGCTCTTCCTCGGCCTGGCGGACAGCGTCCTCCACCTTGCGAAGCCCGGCTTCGATACGGCCCATGTCCGCGCGCGGAACCTTGCCGGCTTCCTCCCAGCGGTCGCGGATGGACTGCAGGGCCTTCTTGGCGGCTCCGAGGTCCTTCACCGGGAGGATGCCGTTGGCTTCCTCCAGAAGGGCTTCCTTGACGGTGAGATTGGCGGCGTATTCCTGGTCGATCTCGTCGTTCGCGGCCTGCCGGTTGGTGAAGAAGACATCCTGGGCAGCACGGAACCGCGCCCACAGGGCGTCGTCGTCCTTGCGGCTGGCCCGCGGGGACGCCTTCCACTGGTCCATGAGGCGCCGGTATTCACCGGCGGCGAAGCCCCAGTCGGTGGACGTTGACAGTGCCTCGGCTTCGGCAATCAGCTTTTCCTTCGCAGCCTTGGCTGCGGAGTTGTTGCTGTCCAGCTGCGAGAAGTAGGCGCGGCGGTGCCGGTCGAAGACGGTGCGGGCTGCCCGGAACCTCTTCCACAGGGCGTCCTCGTTGCTGCGGCCCAGCCGGACACCGCTCTTCTGCGCGGCTTTCCAGCTCTCGAACAGTTCGTTCATCCGTGCGCTGGACGTCTTCCACTGCGTCTGGGCCGGGTCCTGGCCGGAAATCTGTTCCGCTTCGGCAACGATGGCCTCACGGGCGGCCAGTTCGGACGCACGGACGGCCTCGTGCTCGGCCTTCTCCGCCTTTTCGAGTTCGGTGATCTGCGTGGTGAGTGTGTCCAGCCGTGCCTCGGCCGCACGGAGGTCTCCCACCATGTTGCGCTCGGCGAGCTGCTCCCGCAGGTGGGTCACGGTCTTTTGCATGTCGGTGCTGGGGGCCTTCGAGCTGACGCGCTGTTCCAGCAGGACGATCTGGGCCACGACGTCGTCGTATTTCCGTGCGAAGTACGCCAGCGCCTCGTCATCGCTGACGCCCGGGTACTGGCCCACGGGGTGCTCGGCGCCGTCGATGGTGAGGAAGACATGTCCGTCGCCTTCCACCCGGCCCCACTTCGAAGCCTCGGCCAGGGATGTGGCGGGCGGAGCCTGGACGGGCGCCGCTGCGGGAGCGGCAGCCGCCGGCTTGGGGCGGGATGCGAAAGCCGCGGGCGACGGAGCAGAGGGGCGGGGCCCCGGGGCGGGTGCAGGGGCTGGAGCAGCTGAGGCAGCGGGAGCGGGCGGCGCATCCACCGCGGGAGCGGTGCCGGTTGCTTCGTCCTCAGCCACCGCTGCGGGCGCGCCGGCCGGTTCCTGGCCGTTCTCTGCCGCGGGGGCTTCCGTTTCCGGAGTGCCCACTGCCGGGGCTGCGCCGTCCGTGGTGGCCTGGGCCGTCCCGGTCAGTTCTGCTGCTGTTTCGTCGGATTTCTGACTGTCTGTCACCGCTAAAAGTCTTTCGCTTGGAGGGAATACTTCCGTACTGCACCGCGGCCGCGGGCCGGGCTCCTACTTCAGAGAAAACGAGTCTATCGTGACTGGTTGCACAGGTGCGCCGTCCGTGTCACTGGTGACGGGAGTAATCCCGGCGGCGGCAATGGTGGATACCACGTCCAGTCCGGAGGTCACCTTGCCCACCACCGTGTAGCCGCCGGCGCTGTCCGCGGGGATGGTGGTGTCCTTGTAGACGATGAAGAACTGGGTCCCGTTGCCGTAGGCGTTGTTGCCTGTCCGGGCCACAGCGATGGTCCCGGCAGGGTAGGTGTTGTCCGCGGGGGTGTTTTCCAGGGGACCCCAGGTGTAGTTGGGATCGCCCTTGCCGTCGCCGGTGGGGGAGCCGCACTGCATAACGCCGAAAGCGTCGCCGGTGGTCAGGCGGTGGCAGGTTTTTCCGCTGTAGTAGCCCTCGTCGCTGAGGGACTTGAAGACGGCGGCGGCCTGCGGTGCGCTGGTGCCGTCCAGCTCTACGCCCAGGGGGCTCCCGTTCAGCACCAGCTCGCCGGTAAACGTCTTTCCGGCGGCGGTATCGGCCGCCGGAATGTTGGGGCCGTTGGTGGCCTGCGCAGACGGAGTGGCGGAAGCCGACGGGCTGGTGAGGCCGGCCTCGGCCGCAGCGAATTCATCCTCTGTGGGGTTGCCGGCAAAGGCAGTGAGCTGGAGCACGACGGCGAGGACAACGGCGGCGGTTCCGGCGCCGGCGGCCACGAGGTTGTCGCGCTTGCGCCGCTTCTCCTGGTCCCGCCGCAGCTCGCGCTTGGCCTCCATCTGCTGGATGCGCCGTTTGGCTTCGCGGGCACTGCGTGAACTGGCCGGCAAGGGTCCTCCTCATAGTCGGGCTGCTGCACTGCGGCCAACAGGGCCGGCAGCACAGGTTTTTTGGCGGCCGGGCCCTGCCGCCCGTGCGCATTAGAGATGCACACCGATGACGCATAAACTGACTGCCGCACATAGTTTATGCATGACTGGCTGGACTGCCGCCGATCGGCGCCCGCAACGGGCGGAAAGCGGCCAGCATCCGGCGCTTTAAGAGGAGAACTTCCATGGCACGCACCGCCTCCCTGTCCGGATTCCCCGAGTGGCTTCCCGAGGAGCGGCTGGTGGAACTTCATGTCCTGGACACGCTGCGGCGGGTTTTCGAGCTTCACGGCTTCGCCTCGATCGAGACCCGTGCCGTGGAGACCGTGGGGCAGCTGCTGCGCAAGGGCGAGATCGACAAGGAAGTGTACGGCCTCAGCCGCCTCCAGGAGGATGACAGCGACAACCCGGTCAAAGGGGGCAAGGCCGACCCGCACGCGCTGGCCCTGCACTTCGACCTCACCGTCCCGTTTGCCCGCTACGTGGTGGAAAACGCCGGCTACCTGGCCTTCCCGTTCCGGCGGTACCAGATCCAGAAGGTGTGGCGCGGCGAGCGTCCGCAGGAGGGGCGTGCCCGCGAGTTCACCCAGGCTGACATCGACGTGGTGGGCGACGGCGAACTGCCGTTCCGGTACGACGTCGAGATCGCCCTGGTGATCGCCGAAGCGTTGAGCGCGCTGCCCATCCCTGACTTCCGGCTGCGGATCAACAACCGGAAGCTGGCCGAAGGCTTCTACCGCGGCATCGGCCTGGATGACACCGCCGGTGTGCTCCGCAGCATCGACAAGCTCGAGAAGATCGGGCCTGAGAAGGTGGCCGAGCTGCTCAAGTCCGAGCTGGGTGCCACGGATGAGCAGGCGCGGAAGGCACTGCAGCTGGCCGCCATCCGGACGGAGGACACTTCCTTCGTGGCCCAGGTGCGTGCGCTCGGCGTGTCCAACGAGCTGCTTGATGAGGGGCTGGATGAGCTGGAGCAGGTCATCGACGCCGCCGTCCAGCGTGCCCCGGGCAAGGTACTGGCAGACCTGAGCATCGCCCGCGGCCTGGACTACTACACCGGCACCGTGGTGGAGACCGTCCTGGTGGGCCACGAGCAGCTGGGTTCCATCTGCTCCGGCGGCCGGTACGACGCCCTCGCCTCGAAGGGCAACCGGAAGTTCCCCGGCGTCGGCCTGTCCATCGGTGTCACCCGGCTGGTGTCCCGCATCCTCAGCCAGGACCTGGCCAGGGCTTCACGCTCGGTCCCCACCGCTGTCCTGGTGGCCCTCACCCATGACGACAGCTGGGGTGCCGCGCAGGATGTTGCGGCCCAGCTGCGCAGCCGCGGCATCCCCACCGAGGTGGCGGCCAAGGCGGAGAAGTTCGGCAAGCAGATCAAGTTCGCCGACCGGCGCGGCATCCCGTTCGTGTGGTTCACGGACGACGACGGCACCCACCAGGTGAAGGACATCCGAACCGGCGAGCAGGTGGTGGCAGCCCCCGAAACCTGGATGCCGCCGTCGGAGGACCTTTCGGTGCAGGTGGCCAGCGCGGAGCCCGCCGCCGTTTAGCCGGATTGCCCGCAGCAGGGGCCGCCATGGGGCGGCGGTCCCTGTCCAGCGGGTAAACTCGGACAGGACTGTTCCTGCAACGGTCCTTTTATATCTCCCACAGTTTCCCCCTGATCTCTCTAGAAAGGCGTGCTGTGCTGCGCACACATGACCTCGGATCCCTTCGTTCCGAGCACATTGGACAAACCGTAACCCTGGCCGGCTGGGTGGGCCGCCGCCGTGATCACGGTGGTGTGGCATTCGTGGACCTGCGCGACGCTTCCGGCGTGGCCCAGGTGGTGGTCCGCGAGGAAGAGGTCTTCCACGGGTTGCGCAACGAGTACGTCCTGCAGGTCACCGGCACTGTGTCCAAGCGCCCCGAGGGCAACGAAAACCCGGCCCTGGCCACCGGCGACATCGAGGTCATGGCGGACAAGGTGGTCATCCTGAACACCTCCGACCCCCTGCCGTTCCAGATCGACGAGCACGTGGAGGTTGGCGAGGAAGCCCGGCTGAAGCACCGCTACCTGGACCTCCGCCGCCCCGGCCCCAGCCGCAACCTCCGGCTGCGCTCCGAGGCAAACCGGGTGGCACGCGAACTCCTCCACAAGGACGGCTTCGTGGAGATCGAGACGCCCACGCTGACCCGCTCCACCCCCGAAGGCGCGCGCGACTTCCTGGTTCCGGCCCGCCTGGCGCCCGGTTCCTGGTACGCGCTGCCGCAGTCCCCGCAGCTGTTCAAGCAGCTGCTGCAGGTGGGCGGCTTCGAGAAGTACTACCAGATTGCCCGCTGCTACCGGGACGAGGACTTCCGCGCCGACCGCCAGCCGGAGTTCACCCAGCTGGACATCGAGGCGAGCTTCGTTGACCAGGACGACATCATCACCCTCGGCGAGAACATCGTCCAGGCCGTGTGGCGCCTCATCGACGTCGAGATCCCCACGCCCATCCAGCGGATTACCTACGCGGACGCCATGGCCCGCTATGGCTCGGACAAGCCGGACCTGCGTTTCGGCCAGGAACTGACCGAGCTGACGGAGTTCTTCAAGGACACCAACTTTGGCGTGTTCAAGGCACCGTACGTCGGTGCCGTCGTCATGCCCGGCGGCGCCTCGCAGGCCCGCCGCGCCCTGGACGCCTGGCAGGAATGGGCCAAGCAGCGCGGCGCCAAGGGCCTGGCCTACGTCCTGTACAAGGAAGACGGCGAGCTGGCAGGTCCCGTTGCCAAGAACCTGACGGACGCCGAGCGCGCTGGCCTGGCCGACGCCGTCGGTGCCAAGCCGGGCGACTGCATCTTCTTCGCCGCCGGCGAGAAGACTCCGTCCCGCGCCCTCCTCGGTGCGGCACGGGTGGAGATCGGCCACCGCACCGGCCTGATCAACCCCAGCGACTGGGCTTTCTGCTGGGTTGTCGACGCCCCGATGTTCGAACCGGCAGCCGCCGCGGTTGCTTCCGGCGACGTCGCGGTCGGCGCCGGGCAGTGGACCGCCGTGCACCACGCGTTCACCTCGCCCAAGCCCGAGTTCCTGGACACCTTCGACAAGGATCCCGAGTCTGCACTGTCCTACGCGTACGACATCGTCTGCAACGGCAACGAGATCGGCGGCGGCTCCATCCGTATCCACCAGCGCGACGTGCAGGAACGCGTCTTTGAACTGATGGGCCTGGACAAGGAGGACGCGCAGACCAAGTTCGGCTTCCTGCTTGAGGGCTTCAAGTACGGCGCCCCTCCGCATGGCGGCATTGCCTTCGGCTGGGACCGCGTTGTCTCCCTGCTGGCCGGCGTGGATTCGATCCGCGACGTCATCGCCTTCCCGAAGTCCGGCGGCGGCCATGATCCGCTGACCGACGCGCCGGCCCCGATCACGCCGCAGCAGCGCAAGGAAGCCGGCGTCGATTTCAAGCCTGAGGCAGTCAAGCCGGCCGAGGCCAAGAAGGCTGAAGCAATCGCGAAGTAAGCACGCACCAGCTGCATGACAGGAGGCTTCCCGGCCGCGCCGGGGAGCCTCCTGCCATTAATGAAGGAGGTCCTGTGGCCACAGGTGTGACCGGCATACATGCGGGCCCGGCCGGCGGCGCTGCTGCCTGGGATGTTGAGGCAGCAATGGACGCCGCCTGGCCAGCTATGGAACGGCACTCGGCCGGCGGCTGGGTGTTCCGTGCCGCCGGCGGGGTCACCCAGCGGGCCAACTCGATCTGGCCACGGCATCCCGGCGGTACTGAAGTGCCGCCGGCGCTGCTGCGGGACGCGCGCGCCTGGTACAGGGCGCGCCGGCTGCCGGTGATCTTCCAGGTGCCCGCCGGCGCCCGGACAGCCGCGCTCGACGAGTTCCTCGACGCCGAAGGGTTCACCCGGCAGTCCGAGACGCTGATCATGACCCGAGGCCCCCTGCCCGATGCTCACACGCCGGAAGCTTCGGTGGAGATCCGCACCGACCCGTCGGCCGACTGGCTCAACGTGTGGTGGACAGTGGACGGACGGGGCGGCGCGGACGCCCTCGCCACCGCCACGGACATCCTCAAGGGCTGCCCGTCCCTGTACGCGCTGGTGAGGGACGACGCCGGCCGGCCGGCCGCCGTCGGACGCCTCGCCATTCCCGCTGGGGACACAGCGCCGCGGGGTGGGGACACGGCCCGGCGCGGCGGCATCTACTGCATGGCCACGCTGCCTGACGCACGCGGCCGCGGCTATGGCACCGCTGTCCTGCGCGCGCTGCTCCACGCCGGTTCCGTGCAGGGACTGGACGGCTACTGGCTGCTGGTAACCGTCGCGAACCGGTCCGCCCAGGAGCTGTATGCCCGGGCCGGGTTCCGGGAAACCGGCCGCTACCTGTACCGGCAGGAGCGGCCGCGGCGCGCACTGACCGGCTGCTAGCGCTCACCGTTCGACGGTTCCCTGCGCACTCGATGCTCCGAACCATCGAATCGGCAAGGAATCGTCGAATCGGCGGCGGAACTGGCCTACGGCGGGGCGTCCGTCACCTGCACCTTTACGGAGCAGGCGTCCGCGGCCGCCTTCCTCAGCACGGCCAGCCGCGGGTCGGAGACGTCGAGGTAGGGCAGCCGGGGCAGGCGCGCGTAGTCCCTCAAGGCAGGGTGCCCGAGGACCAGGTCAGCCAGGGCCCGGTCGCCGCCGGGGACCACATACTCGAAGGCTTCCGGGCCGAACACCTCCGCGGCCTGCTGCGCCACCGCTTCCACCAGCGCATCCGCCTGGTTGGACCTGCGCCGGGCAAACCTCTGCTGCGACTGGCCCCCTGCGGCTGTCCTGCCCTGGACGTACCGGGTTCCGGCCTTGGAAGCCAGCAAATCCCCTTCCGCCGCGACGCCGATGCCGTACCCGCCGCGCCTGACCAGGAGCAGGCCAAGCCGCCGCGGCTGCGCCGCGAGGCTGGCCAGCCGTTCCAAAGCGTCGGCGCCGCGGCCCGGCCGCCCGTCCGCCGGCCATGGTGCCTGGAGCAGTGCGGAGGCGCCGTCGCCCGCCACCAGCCGCAGCCCGTCGTCGTCGTCCGAGAGACGGTACCCGCCATGGGACGCACCGAACCGCTCAGCCCAGCCGGCAACGCGGTTCCCCGGCACAAAGGCGGTCCGGACGGACAGGGGCCTGACGCCGGGGGAGTTCTGTGCTGTCATGGCGGCATCCTTCGGGAGATGGCTGGCGGCGGGAAAGCCGGGCGGGTCCAAGTAGCCTATCTATGTGGAAGATCTCTTCGGGCACGGGCCGGGCAACGACGACGACGGCGACGACGGTGCGCCTGCCGCACGCCGGAGTGCCGGGGGAGCGGGCAGTGCCTCCCCGCGCGGTCCGCTCGCCGTCCGGATGCGTCCCCGCACCCTCGATGAAGTAGTCGGCCAGCAGCACCTCCTGGGCCAGGGCTCGCCCCTGCGCCAGCTCGCTGCCGGGGCCGGAGCGGACACGTCCGGCCCTGCAGGACCCAGTTCACTGATCCTCTGGGGGCCGCCGGGCACCGGAAAAACCACCCTGGCGCATGTCATCGCCCGCGGTCCGGGCCGGAAGTTCGTGGAGCTCTCAGCCATCACCGCCGGGGTCAAGGACGTCCGTCGGGTGATGGACGAGGCCCTCACCGCCCGCGACCTCTACAAGACCACCACCGTCCTGTTCCTGGACGAGATCCACCGCTTCAACAAGGCCCAGCAGGACGCGCTGCTTCCCGGCGTCGAGAACCGCTGGGTGGTCCTGGTGGCCGCCACCACGGAAAACCCGTCGTTCTCGGTGGTCTCCCCGCTGCTGTCACGCTCGCTGCTGCTGACCCTCAAGCCGCTCACCGACGCCGACATCGAAGGGCTCCTGGTCCGGGCGGTGCAGGATCCGCGCGGACTCGACGGCAAGGCCGAGCTCGATGAAGAGGCGCTGGCCCACCTGGTCCGGCTGTCCGGCGGCGACGCCCGGCGCGCACTGACCGCCCTGGAGGCGGCTGCTGGCGTGGCCTTCGGCGATGCCGATGACGCCGCCGGCGGCGACGGCCCGGTGAAGGTGGAACTCAAGCACACCGAGCGGGCCCTGGACGTGGCAGCCGTCCGCTACGACCGGGCCGGGGACCAGCACTACGACGTCGCCAGCGCCTTCATAAAATCCATCAGGGGATCCGACGTCGACGCCGCGCTGCACTACCTGGCCCGGATGCTCGAGGCGGGGGAGGACCCGCGCTTCGTCGCCCGGCGGATCGTGATCTCCGCCGCGGAGGACGTGGGCATGGCCGATCCCACCGCGCTGCAGACAGCCGTTGCCGCGGCGCAGGCGGTCCAGCTCATCGGCATGCCCGAAGGCAGGATTATTTTGGCGGAGGCGGTGGTCCACCTTGCCACGGCGCCGAAGTCCAATGCCGCCTACATGGGCATCAACCAGGCCATCGCCGACGTCCGTGCAGGCATGGGCAACGGCATCCCGGCGCATTTGCGCGACTCGCACTACCCCGGTTCCAAGCAGCTGGGCCACGGCCTGGGCTACAAGTACGCCCATGACGCACCGCACGCGGTGGCCACCCAGCAATACCCGCCGGATGACCTGGTGGGGAAGGACTACTACCGGCCGACGGGCAACGGTGCCGAGCGGGACATCGCGGTGCGGCTGGAGCGCCTGCGGCGGATTGTCCGGGGGAAGTAGCCCCATGGTAGGATGGATGTTTGTCTGGCAAGGCACGGACGCACAATCCCCTTGAATTTCCTTCGAGTAGGTTATGCCCTGTGCCCAGTAGCAAAAGGCAGCGGTTGGCCGATGCTCTCCATCGTGGAGGCCAGTAACACTGACACACCGCAGATATTGGAAGGACACAAGTGGCTAACAACACTCGTGCTCGCCGTCAGGCCCGCCTCTCGCGGTCCCTCGGCATCGCTCTGACCCCCAAGGCCGCCAAGTACATGGAGCGCCGCCCGTACGGCCCCGGTGAGCATGGCCGTGCCCGCAAGAAGCAGGACTCCGACTACGCCGTACGTCTGCGCGAAAAGCAGCGCCTGCGCGCCCAGTACGGCATCCGCGAAGCACAGATGACCCGTGCCTTCGAAGAGGCCCGCCGCACCAAGGGCCTGACCGGTGAGAACCTCATCGAACTGCTCGAAATGCGCCTCGACGCCCTGGTCCTGCGTGCCGGCTTCGCCCGCACCATCGCCCAGGCCCGCCAGCTGGTTGTGCACCGCCACATCATGGTTGACGGCGTCCGCGTTGACCGTCCGTCGTTCCGCGTCGGCGAGGGCCAGCTGGTCCACGTCCACAGCCGCAGCGAAACAATGGTTCCGCTCCAGGTTGCAGCAGCCGGCGCCCACCGCGACGTCCTGCCTGCCGTCCCCGCTTACCTGGACGTCAAGCTCGAGGCACTGCAGGCCCGCCTGGTCCGCCGCCCCAAGCGCTCCGAAATCCCGGTGACCTGCGAAGAGCAGCTCGTCGTCGAATTCTACGCACGCTAATCCCAAGCAGCGTATCCAAAGAAGCCCGTGGCAAGCGCCGCGGGCTTCTTTGTATGTAAGGTACTTGGGGGACATCTGCAAGAACGCGCTTCCTGGGCGCGCGCAGGATGGACCAAACCACAGAATTCGAGGAGATGAACGTCTATGTCTGGTGGCGATATCGCCGGCCTGATCGCTGCCGGGGTATTTGCGCTCCTGGTGCTGCTGCTTGCCGTGCCCATCCTGAAACTTGGGAAGGTGTTTGACGAGGTGCGGACGGCCATCAGGTCCATCAGCGACGGCGCCACGCCCCTGATGGATGAGGTCACCGCCACGGTCTCCACCACCAACCAGCAGCTCAAGAAGGTGGACGGCATCTCGTCCAACGTCTCCGACGCGTCCGCGAACCTCTCCGCGCTGTCCTCCCTGGTTGCCGCCACGGTAGGGTCGCCGCTCATCAAGGTGGCGGCGTTCAGCTACGGTGTGCGCACCGCGCTGTCCAACCGCAAGAAGCCCGCTGCCGGCCGCCGCAGCCGCTAGATCCAGAAAGAACCGGAAATGAAACGACTTGTCTGGATGGGAATCGGCGTCGCGATCGGGATCATCGCCTTCCGCAAAGTAAGTGAAGCGCAGTCCAGCCTGGGGCCGGAAGGCCTCAACCGCGCGGTCGGCCGGCTGGCTGACGGCGTGTACGAATTCGCCGACGCCGTCCGCGACGGCATGCGCGAACGGGAAACGGACCTTCGCGCCGCCCTGGGCGTCGAGGCCGAAGCCGCCCGCCACTGACCGGCAGGCAACCGGCCGTCGCCGGCCGGAACAACACCGGCAGGGTCCGTCCCCGGACTCCTGCCAACTGAACGAACTATCCGCGCCGGTGCGCGGACCAAGAAGGGTAAGTAAACAGCTCATGAAGTCGCAGGAGATCACAAAGCGCTGGGTGGACTTTTTTGTCAGCAAGGGCCACACGGCGGTTCCCTCCGCGTCGCTGGTCTCCAGCGACCCCTCGCTGCTGTTCACGGTTGCCGGCATGGTGCCGTTCATTCCTTACCTCACCGCCCGGGAAGAAGCCCCCTACTCCCGCGCCACCAGCGTGCAGAAGTGCATCCGCACCGGCGATATCGAGGAAGTGGGCAAGACCGCCCGGCACGGCACGTTCTTCCAGATGTGCGGCAATTTCTCCTTTGGCGACTACTTCAAGGAAGACGCCATCAAGTACGCCTGGGAGCTGCTTACCAGCAGCGTTGACGACGGCGGGTACGGCCTTGAGCCCGAGCGCCTTTGGGTCACGGTCTACGAGGAGGACGACGAGGCGAAGGACCTGTGGCTGAAGAACACGGGCGTCCCCGCAGAGCGCATCCAGAAGATGGGCAAGTCGGACAACTACTGGCACACCGGCCAGCCCGGCCCGGCAGGTCCCTGCTCGGAGATCTACTACGACCGCGGCCCCGCCTACGGCGTGGAGGGCGGCCCCGAAGCGGACGACAACCGCTACGTCGAGATCTGGAACCTTGTGTTCATGCAGTACCAGATCGACAACGTCCGCTCGAAGGTGGACTTCGACATCGTCGCCGACCTGCCCAAGAAGAACATCGACACCGGCCTGGGCATGGAACGCCTGGCAATGATCCTGCAGGGCGTCGAGAACATGTACGAGACCGACCAGGTCCGTCCCGTGATCGACAAGGCAGCCGAACTGTCCGGCAAGGAATACACCTCCGCCGAGTCCGACGACGATCCGCACCACACGGACGACGTCCGCATGCGCGTGGTGGCCGACCACATCCGGTCCGCCCTCATGCTGATCGCCGACGGCGTGGTCCCGTCCAACGAGGGACGCGGCTACGTCCTGCGCCGGCTCATCCGCCGCGCCGTGCGCGCCATGCGGCTCCTCGGCGTCGAGCAGGCCTGCCTGCCCGAACTCCTGCCCGCGTCCCGCGACGCCATGAAGGGCGTCTACCCGGTGGTGGAGACCGACTTCGACCGGATCAGCCGGATCGCCTACGCCGAAGAAAAGGCCTTCCTGCGCACCATCGCCTCCGGCACCGCACGGCTGGAAGAAGCCGTCGTTGCGTCCAAAGCCGCCGGCAAGCCGCTCTCCGGCGAGGACGCCTTCACCCTGCACGACACCTACGGCTTCCCGATCGACCTGACGCTGGAAATGGCCGAGGAGGCCGGGCTGAAGGTTGACGAGGCCGAATTCCGCAGCCTCATGCAGGAACAGCGCAAGCGTGCCCAGGCGGACGCCAAGGCCAAGAAGGGCGGGCACGCGGACATCTCCGCGTTCCAGGAACTGCTCGGCGAAGGCGAAACGGTCTTCACCGGCTACACCGAGCTCGACGGCGAGTCACGGGTCCGTGGCATCATCCACGGCGGGCAGCGGGTGGCTCACGCGGCCACCGGCGACGAGATCGAGCTCGTGCTCAGCGAGACGCCGTTCTACGCCGAGGCAGGCGGCCAGGCGGCAGACACCGGCCTGATCACCGGTGACGGCTTCGTCGTTGAGGTCCTGGACGTCCAGCGCCCCGTCAAGGGACTGAGCGTGCACAAGGCGATCGTCCGCGAGGGCGAAATCCCGGCCGACGCCTTGGTGCGCGCCGCCGTCGACCGTGAACGCCGCCACGCCGCAGAACAGGCGCACACGGCCACCCACATCGTGCACGCCGCCCTGCACCAGATCCTGGGGCCCGAAGCCACCCAGCGCGGTTCCTTCAACAAGGCCGGCTACCTGCGCTTCGACTTCGCCTGGGGCGAGGGCCTGAGCACTGCCACCCGCTCCGAAATCGAGGAAGTCTCCAACCTCGCCATCCGCAACAACTACGCGGTGGAAACCAAGGTGATGGCGCTGGCTGAAGCCAAGGCCATGGGCGCCATGGCGCTCTTCGGCGAGAACTACGGCAGCGAAGTCCGCGTTGTCGAGATCGACGGCGCCTGGTCCCGTGAGCTCTGCGGCGGCACCCACGTCGCCAACACGTCCCTTATCGGCAGCCTTTCCCTGCTTGGCGAACAGTCCGTCGGCTCTGGAAACCGCCGTGTTGAGGCCTTCGTTGGCATGGACGCCTTCCGGCACCTGGCCGCGGAGCGGGCCCTGGTGACGGAACTCACCGAGATGCTGAAGGTTCCGTCAGGGCAGCTGGCTGACCGGATCGCCACCACCCTCGCCAAGCTCAAGGCGACCGAGAAGGAACTGGAGCGCCTGCGCAAGGAGCAGCTGGCGGCAGCGGCCGCCCAGCTGGTCAACACCGCCCGGGACGCCGCCGGTGTCAGCGTGATCGCCCACGACGCCGGCATGGTCAGCGGCGCCGACGACCTGCGCGGCCTGGCCCTGGACCTGCGGAACAGGCTCGGCACCGCCCCGGCCACCGTGGCCGTGGCCGGTGTGGCCAACGACCGTCCCGTTATCCTGGTGGCCACCAACGAGGCAGCGCGCGGCGCCGGCGTGAAGGCAGGTGCCCTGGTGCGCCTGGCTGCCGGGATCCTCGGCGGTGGCGGTGGCGGCAAGGACGACGTCGCCCAGGGCGGCGGAACCGACGCCGGCAAGGTGGGCGCCGCCCTGGCAGCCGTCGTCGACGCCGTCGAACGGCGCTAACACTGCCATGACCAATCCTGCAGCTGCCGGCGGCTACCCCCAGGGCGTGAAACTGGGGGTGGACGTCGGCACCGTCCGGGTCGGGGTGGCCATCTGCGACCGGGACTCGATCCTCGCCACGCCCTACAAGACGCTGGACCGGAACGCGAAAAAGAACTCCGACGTCAAGCTCATTGCGAGGCTGGTGGAGGAGCTCGGTGCCGTCCAGGTTTTTGTCGGGCTCCCCAGGACGATGAAAGGCGAAGAACACTCGTCTGCGCGGATGGCCGGCGACTACGCGGAACTGCTGGTTGCCGAGCTGGCTGGCCGCAATCAGGACGTGCCGGTCAACCTCGTGGACGAGCGGCTCAGCAGCGTCACGGCCCACCGCAACCTCCACGAAGCTGGCATGAGCAGCAGGAATCACCGTAAAGTAGTGGATCAGGTCGCGGCGGCAGGGATTCTCCAGCACGCCATCGACATGCAGAAAGCCAGGGGAGCGGATGTCGGCTCACGCGTGACAGCGCCATCCCCGTCCGTGGACCAGGGTGCCGGCGGGGTGGACGCGTCCGTCCCCGGCACTTCGGGGGACACGACCCGATTTTCAGATAATGGAAGGCAACAGTGAGCCCTGCCAACATTGACGACGCTTCCGGCCCCTTTGACGGCGGGACGGCGAGGCCGCTGACCCGCAAGGAAATCCGGGCACGGGAAAAAAGCCTCAATACCGGCGGCCAGGGCACTGTTCCCGAGCAGGCTTATGAGACCGGACATGACGTTCCGCCGCCGCCCGCCGAACCTCCCGCTGTTCCTGAGCCGCCCGCTGTTACCAGTGCGCCCGCTGCACCCGCGCCGGCCGCTCCGGTGCAGGCGGCTGAACCTGCCCGGGTTGAGGAGCCGGTCCCGGCTCCTCCCGCGATGCCTCCGTCCATCCAGGACGCGCCCCCCGTAGAACACCACGATGTCGCCGTGCATGAGCACGATGGGCATGCGGGCGACGTGCACGCCGTCCATGACGAGCCTGCGCTGGTGGGCCGGCAGCATGCACCCGCCACCCAACACCTGAACCAGGTCCATGTTCCCGCGCACGGCTACCGGGAAGAGCAGGCCTACCGGGACGACCTGGACCACGGGCAGGCCTACCACGACGAGGCTTACCACCATGACGTCCACCCCGACGACGCCCACCACGGCATCCACCATGACGCCGGGCACCATGACGCCGGGCACCACGATGACGAGCACCATGACGACGGCGGCCACCACGGCCTGCTGGCCGGCTCCACGGCGGCGCAGGTAGTGCCCAGGCCCTCCAAGAAGGTCCGGCGCCGGCGCCGGCTGCTGGCACTCTTCCTGACCCTTGCCGTTTTCGTCACTGCCGTGGCCGTCGGCGCACAGTTCCTCAAGCCCCTCCTCGGCAGCGACAAGCCCAGCGACTTCCCGGGCCCGGGAACGGGGGAAGTCCAGGTAACCGTGGACAACGGCGAAGGCACCCGCTCCGTCGCTGTCGACCTTGAGAGCAAGGGCGTGGTGGCCAACGCGGACACTTTCCTGCAGGCGTTCGCGGCTTCGGGGGGGACCCTGTCGCCCGGCGACTACACCTTCCGGTCCGAAATGAAGAACAGCGACGCCGTGGATGTCCTCCTTGGCCAGGACAAGGCAAAGGTCATCTACTTCGCCCTGAGCGCCGGCCTGCGCGTCAACGAATCCCTGGAGGCGATCGCCGAGGGGTCCGGGATCTCGATCCAGGACCTGCAGGCACTCAGCAACCAGCCCGCGCAGTTCGGACTGCCCGCCAACGCGAAGAACCTGGAAGGCTACCTGGCACCGGGAGAACACCGGTTCCCCCTCGGGACCCCGGCAAAGGACATTCTCCAGTCGCTCGTCAAAATCACGGTTGACGAACTCGTGTCCCAGGGAATCACCGATCCGGCCAAACAGTACGAAGCCGTGATCGTGGCCAGCATTGTGCAGGCCGAGGGCGGCCAGGCCGAGTACGGCGATGTGGCCGGTGCCATCTACAACCGGCTGAAGCCCAACGACCAGACCAACGGCTTCCTCCAGGTGGACTCCGCCGTGACCTACGGCCTGGGCACCAAGAGCTACAACTTCACCGACGAACAGCGCCAGGACAAGTCCAACCCGTACAACACCTACGCCAATCCGGGACTGCCGCCAGGTCCCATCGGATCGCCCGGCAAGACCGCCATCGACGCCGCCGCGAGGCCCAAGACCAATGACTACCTGTACTGGGTGACCATCAACCTGGACACCAAGGAGACCAAGTTCTCCCGCACCCTGGCGGAGCACAACGTCTACGTTGAGCAGTACAACGCGTGGTGCATGGCCAACGCGGGCCGCTGCGCATGAGCCTGCGGGCTGCCGTCCTCGGCCACCCGATCAGCCACTCGAAGTCACCGGCACTGCACCATGCGGCCTACACGCGGCTGGGGATAGGGATCAGCTACACGGCCATCGACGTCACAGAAGAGCTGCTGCCATCGCTGATGCGGCAGATCCGCGACCAGCCCGGCTGGCGCGGACTGTCGGTCACCATGCCGCTGAAAACGGCCATGCTTAACGAGGTGGACGAGGTGCGCGGCGTGGCCCGGACGCTGGGCGTGGTCAATACGGTGTCCTTCGAAGACCACGACGGCGGCCGGAAGATCGTGGGATCCAACACCGATGTTGCCGGGATCGTTAACGCCCTCCGGCATGCAGGGACGGGAACAGCTCCTGCCGCCGTCATCCTTGGCGGCGGCGGAACAGCCGCGTCTGCCATCGCCGCGCTGAAGGAACTTGGGACGGACCACGTCCAGGTCTTCGTCCGGGACACCTCCAGGACGGGCGAGGTACGCTCCGCCGCCGCAAGCCTGGGGATGGACCTGGACATCCGCCGCCTGGCGGACGCCGCGCACCCCACGGCAGCCGCCGACGTCGTCATCTCCACCCTGCCGCCGCGGGCCGCGGATGGCCTCGCGTCCGAAATCGCGGAGCTGAAGACCGCAACCCCCGGTGTACTGCTGGATGTTGCCTACGATCCCTGGCCCAGCCTGGTTGCCTCGGTGTGGCAGGCGGGCGGCGGCACCGTGGTCCCCGGCCTCGAGATGCTGCTGTACCAGGCAGTGGAACAGGTACGCCTGTTTACCCGCCGCGGCGATGACGTCAATGCGGCCGTCATAGATGTGATGTGCGCCTCAGTCGGCCTTCCCCGACGGGCTTTGTAACCGCCCCCCGTGGCAGGATGGAAGATATGTTGCGTTGGTTGACTGCCGGTGAATCCCATGGTCCGGCTCTGATGGGAATTATTGAAGGCGTCCCCGCCGGTGTGGAAATCACCAGCGGGCACATCGCAGACTCCTTGGCACGCCGCCGGCTGGGCTACGGCCGTGGCGCGCGCATGAAGTTCGAGCAGGACGTTGTCACCATCCTCGGTGGCGTCCGCCACGGCATCACCCAGGGCGGCCCCGTGGCCATCCAGGTGGGCAATACCGAATGGCCCAAGTGGGAGCAGATCATGTCCGCGGACCCCGTGGACCCCGCACTGCTCGCCGACCAGGCCCGCAACGCCCCGCTCACCCGCCCCCGCCCGGGGCACGCCGACTTCACCGGCATGCAGAAGTACGGCTTCGACGAGGCACGTCCCGTGCTGGAACGCGCAAGCGCCCGCGAAACCGCCACGCGCGTGGCCATGGGCACCGTGGCGGCCCGGTTCCTCAAGCACCTCGGGATCGAACTGGTCAGCCACACCGTGTCCATCGCAAGCGTGACGGTTCCGGAAGGCCGTCCGCTGCCTGTCCCCGCCGACGTCATCGCCCTCGACGCCGATCCGCTGCGCTGCTTCGACCGCGAAACCTCCGACGCCATGGTGGCCGAAGTGGATGCCGCCCACAAGGAAGGCGAAACCCTTGGCGGCGTGGTGGAAGTCCTTGCCTACGGCCTTCCCCCGGGACTGGGCAGCTACGTGCACTGGGACCGCCGCCTCGACTCCCGGCTCGCCGCCGCCCTGATGGGCATCCAGGCCATCAAGGGAGTGGAGGTCGGTGACGGCTTCCGCACCGCCGCGCGCCGCGGTTCAGCCGCCCACGACGAAATTGTCCGCGACGACGCCGGCCGGATCGTCCGCGCCAGCAACCGCGCCGGCGGCATCGAAGGCGGCATGAGCATCGGCGACGTCCTGCGCGTCCGTGCTGCCATGAAGCCGATCGCCACCGTGCCCCGCGCCCTGAAGACCATCGACGTCAGCACCGGCGAGCCCGCGAAGGCGCACCACCAGCGCTCGGACGTCTGTGCCGTCCCCGCCGCAGGGGTCGTGGCCGAAGCCATGGTGGCCCTGGTCCTGGCCGAAGCCGTCGCCGAGAAGTTCGGCGGCGACTCCGTGGCCGAGACCGCCCGCAACATCAAGGGTTACCTGGACAGCATTCCGGCGTCCCTGGACTCGATCGGCCAGTAGTGCCGCACCGCAGCAATACAGGTCCAGTCGGCGACCGGCCGATTGTCCTGATCGGTCCCATGGCCGTGGGCAAATCGGCCATCGGGCAGCAGCTGGCCCAGCAGCTCCATGCCCCCTTCGTTGACACCGACGCCGTCATTGTCGCCGGACACGGCTCCATCGCCGAGATCTTCGCCGGCCGCGGCGAGCATGCCTTCCGGGAAATCGAAGCCCGGACAGTCGCCGCCGCCGTCGAAGCTGCGCAGGGAACCGCGACGGTCATCTCACTCGGCGGCGGTGCAGTCCTTGACTCCGGAACCCAGCAGCTGATCAGCCGCTGCACCGTGGTGTACCTGGAATGCGATGCCGAAACTGTCGCCAGCCGCATCGCCCGCAACTCCGGGCGTCCGCTGCTGGCCGGGGACGCCATGGGCCGCTGGACGGCCATGTTCGCCACCCGCAAGCCCGTCTACGAACGGCTTGCAGATATCACCCTGGACGTTCGCCACGGTTCGGTTGCCGAACTGGGCGAACGGCTCGAAGCAGCACTGCGGACCTACGCAGCTGCCAAACAGGAAGTTGAACAGTGAACACTTCATCAACAGTGATCAAAGTCACCGGTGAATCCGCCGCCGACAATTACGACGTCGTCGTGGGGCGGGGCCTGCTCGGCGAACTTCCCGGGCGGCTGGGTGAGCGTGTCCGGCGCGTGCTCGTTATCCACCCGCGCGCCCTGCGCCTCACCGGCGACACGGTCCGCGACGAACTGGCCGAGGCCGGTTTCACCGCCCTGACAGCCGAAATCCCGGATGCGGAGGAAGGCAAGCACATCCAGGTTGCCGCCTTCTGCTGGCAGGTCCTTGGCCAGAACGATTTCACCCGTTCCGACGCCATCGTCGCGGTCGGTGGCGGCGCTGTGACTGACCTGGCCGGCTTTGTGGCTGCCACCTGGCTGCGCGGGGTGAAGGTCATCCACATGCCCACCAGCCTGCTCGGCATGGTGGACGCCTCCGTGGGTGGAAAAACCGGCATCAACACCGCCGAGGGCAAGAACCTGGTGGGCGCGTTCCACCCGCCGGCGGCGGTCCTGGCCGACCTGGACACCCTGGACACGCTGCCCAGGAACGAAATCATTTCCGGAATGGCCGAGGTCATCAAATGCGGCTTCATCGCCGATCCCGCCATCCTGGACCTGGTGGAGCGGGACACCGCGGCTGTTGTTGACCCGCACTCCGAGGCCATCCGGGAACTGATCGAGCGGGCCATCGCCGTCAAGGCAAAGGTAGTCTCCGAGGACCTGAAAGAGTCCGGTCTGCGGGAGATCCTCAACTACGGGCACACCCTTGGCCACGCCATCGAACTGGTGGAACGCTACTCCTGGCGGCACGGCGCGGCCGTGTCCGTGGGCATGATGTTCGCCGCCGAACTGGCGCGCAGCGTGGGACGGCTCAGTGACGCCGACGCAGACCGGCACCGCACCATCCTGGAAGGGCTGGGCCTGCCCGTCACGTACCGCCGCGACCGGTGGCAGGGCCTGCTGGACGGTATGCGCCGGGACAAGAAATCGCGCGGTGACCTGCTGCGGTTCGTCGTGCTCGACGGAGTGGCGAAGCCGGGAATCCTGGACGTTCCGGATACCTCGCTCCTGTTCGCCGCCTACCAGGAGATTGCCTCCTGATGGCGGGCGGCATGACGGGAACAGCAGACTGGCCGGAGGCCGGCTTCCCCGGGATCAGGATCAATCCGGAAACACTGCTGCCGGCAATCGTGAACGAGGATGCCTGCCGCGAAGCACTGGCCGCGTCCACCGACCCCGCGGACCATATCTTTGTCCTGCTGGTGGAGGGCCACGCCTCCGAAGCCGCCGAGCTTCTCGCTGAAGCACGGTTCCGGGATCCGGAGTCCTTCCGGCTGCGCGCCTTCGAAGCCGAAGTGCTCCGGGTCTCCAACCGCCCGGACCGCGCGGTGGAGCTCTTCCGCCAGCTCCTCAGCGAGGTGCAGGGAACACCCCGCGAAGCACTCGTGCTGCAGTTCCTGGGCAAGACCCAGTACAGCGCAGGCCAGACGTCCGCGGCGGTGGAATCCTTCACGCGTGCACTCGACCTGCGGGTGGCGGAATCGGCTGACGCGGCCCTGATCTACTCGTCCACGGTGGCCCTCCAGCGGGCGCGGGACGTCCTGGAACTGGCCTGCTGAACTGCCCCCGCCCCGCTCCGGGGAAACCTGCCGGCGGATTACCGGTAGAATGGTTCTTGGATTTTTTCCGAACCGCGCGATTTTTGACAAACACGCGCCGGCGGGCCGTCTGGCCTGCCCGGCCGGCATAGAACGTCTGACCAACCTGCCAGACAGAGAAACCAGAGGAAACCAGTGGCAACCACTAACGACATCAAGAACGGAACGGTCCTTAAGCTCGAGGGCCAGCTCTGGAACGTCATCGAATTCCAGCACGTCAAGCCGGGCAAGGGTGGCGCCTTCGTGCGGACCAAGATGCGGAACGTGATGTCCGGCAAGGTTGTGGACAAGACGTTCAACGCCGGCCTCAAGATCGAGACCGCCACCGTGGACCGCCGCGACTACCAGTACCTCTACCAGGACGGTGCCGACTTCGTGTTCATGGACACCTCCGACTACGACCAGATCACGGTCTCCGGAGCCACCGTTGGCGACGCCACCAACTTCATGCTCGAGAACCAGATGGTCAACATCGCCATCCACGACGGCACCCCGCTGTACATCGAACTGCCGCCGAGCGTCGTGCTGGAAATCACCTACACCGAGCCGGGCCTGCAGGGCGACCGCTCCTCGGCAGGCACCAAGCCGGCCACCCTGGAAACCGGCTACGAGATCCAGGTCCCGCTCTTCATCGAGAACAACACCAAGGTCAAGGTGGACACCCGCGACGGCAGCTACCTCGGCCGGGTCTCTGAGTAGTGAGCGCACGCGGTAAAGCCCGCAGCAGGGCACTGGATGTTCTTTTCGAGGCCGAGCAGCGCTCGGTCTCACCCTTCGACGTCCTGCGGGCGCGCCGGGAAAAGACTGACCAGATCGTCAATCCGTACACCGTGGAAATTGTCGAGGGCGTGGTGTCGCAGCAGGCCGCGATCGACGAGTTCCTGGAGACCTATTCCCAGGGCTGGAGCCTGGAACGGATGCCTTCCGTGGACCGGGCCATCCTGCGCATCGGCACCTGGGAACTGCTCTACAACGACGACGTCCCGGACGGTGTGGCGGTCAGCGAGGCCGTGGCGCTGGCCAAGACGCTGTCCACCGATGAGTCGCCCCAGTTCATCAACGGGCTCCTGGGCCGCCTGCAGCAGCTGAAGCCGTCGCTACTCGCCTAGCAGCCGCGCCGGGCTCATTATGCCGTACGGGCCGGCCCCCACGAACAGCGTGAACTGCTCCCCGAAAGTTGGACTGAAAATTCAGTTCCGGCTGACGGGGAGCAGTTTCCTGTTTAAGGGCAATCCGTTGCTTGGGGAGCAGCGCTGAACCGCGGCCGGGAATCGCGTACTACAGTGGATGCATGGCTCCCAGCCGCCATCCGCTCGACGACCTGCGCGAAACCATCGGCCATCTGGCCGATCAGCTCAAGCTGCCCGGTTCGGAGCGCGTCGACGACCTCGTCGGTGATCTCATCGGTCCGAAGCCCGGGCCTGCCCGTCCGCTGTCCGAGGTGCAGGCCGAGCTCGACGCGCTGGTCGGACTGGAGACCGTGAAGGAACAGGTCCGGGCCCTCGTCGCACTGCTCCAGGTCCAGGCCCGCCGTAAGGCGCACGGCCTGCCGGAGGTGGCCACATCACAGCACTTGGTGTTCCTCGGAAACCCGGGCACGGGCAAGACCACCGTGGCGCGGCTCCTGGCCGAGATGTACCGGGCGGTCGGACTGCTGCAGAAGGGCCACCTGGTCGAGGTGGACCGTTCGGGCCTGGTGGGGCAATATGTCGGCGCCACCGCCATCAAGACAGACCGGGTGATCCGGCGTGCACTGGACGGCGTTTTGTTCATCGATGAGGCCTATGCGCTGGCCCCGGAGGACGGCCGGATGGATTTCGGGCCCGAGGCGATCGAGGTCCTGCTCAAGCGGATGGAGGACCACCGCCACCGCCTGGTGGTGATCGTGGCGGGGTATCCGCGGCTGATGGAGTCCTTCCTGCTCTCGAACCCCGGCCTGCGTTCCCGGTTCGCCCGCGAGATCACGTTTCCCGATTACTCTGTCGAGGCACTCCAGACGATCTTCCACCAGATGCTGGCCCAGCACGAGTACACGCTGGAGCCGGGGGCGGACGAGATGCTGCGCCGCATCTTCACCGGCCTGCACGCGAGCGAGGACTCCGGCAACGCACGGTTCGCCCGCACACTGTTCGAGCAGGCGCTCAACCGCCAGGCGCTGAGGCTCTCGCGCGACAAGGAACTAAGTCTCGACGAGCTCGATCGTGAGGCCGTCATGACGCTCACTGCGGATGACATCGTCGAGGCCGCACTGGCCCTGGGCGAAGCGCCGGAGCCGGAGCCGGAACCGGTGCCGGACCCCGAGCCGTCACGCTGGTGGCGCTGGCTGGCCTGACAGCCTGGCCGCTACGGCCCTGGACGCCGTGTTAGTGCCGGCCTTTACGACGCCACCGCTGCGCGGAGGGCCAGGATGTGCTGCAGCTGCTGCCGCTCTTCAGCCTGGTGCAGCGGGACGTCACGGCCGCTGAGGATCCGCTGGCGGGTGTTGGCCAGCCGGGTGGCCGCCTTCAGGAATTCCTTCATCTGCCGTTTCCGGCCATAGCTGCCGGCCCAGTTCAGCACGGTGCGGCGGCCCCCGAGCGTGGCCAGGAGTTCCACCTCGGCCGTGGTGAACCAGCCGGCAGCGGAGTATTCCAGCAGCCGCTGCCGCGTCAGCCTCTTCTCGGCAACGCGCAGCAGGACGATCCCCGCCACGGCCAGGAAGAAGATGGGCACCTGGACAAAGACATAGTCCAGCAGGAAACCCTGGCCCATGCTGTTCCAGCGGTTATGCAGGAACATTGCAGGCAGCAGCCCCACAATGAAGGCCGCCACGGAAGCCCCCGCATGCCAGCGCCGGGCGGCGAAGCCCATGATCAGCCCTGTCGTGCCAGTGAAGATGGCATGGGCAAAGGGCGACATCACGCCCCGCAGGAAGAACACCTGGGCGAACTCGCTGGCCGGGCTGGCCGATTCGGCGATGGCCCGGCCGAAATAGAGGATGTTCTCGGTGAATGCGAACCCGCCGGCGATCGTGAACGCGAACACCACCCCGTCCACCGGCCCGTCGAAATGCCGCCGGGCAAGGAGGAGCAGCAGGAGCAGGCCCAGGGACTTGGCGAATTCCTCCACGATGGGCGCCTGGACGGTGGCCATGTAGGTCTGCAGGTCCGGGATGTCGGAAAACTGGAAGGCCAGGACGAAGAAGGGCTGGATCAGGAGGGTGGCGGCGATGGACACCGCGGCGCCCCACGTGAAGGCGAAGAAGAGCAGCCGCTTCGGCTCGGGCTCCCACTTGTCGATGACATAGACGGCCAGCAGCACCACCGAGAGCGGCAGCAGCGAGGCCAGGAACCCGATCAGGAAGCCGGCTGTGCCCGTATTGGACAGCAGGAAGGGCACCACCAGGAACAGGCTGAGGAACGCGAGGGCGCCGCCGGCCACCGTCAGACCAAGCAGTCCGCCGCTGGTCCGTGCCGCCCGCAGCGCGGTTCCCTGCACCTGCGGCGGCAGTACCGCCTCCACCGGCCCGCCGTAGTGTCCCGGCGCCGGCCGGTAGTTCTCCGGCTGCACGTGTCCCATCCAGCTCGGATTTGCCTGGCGGGGGAGCGGGGAGGCAGGGCCGGAGTAGGGATCTTCAGGGCGCCCGGGCGATGGCTGGCGGGGATGCGTCGACATACCCGAAAGCCTAGGTGTGCCGTGCCGCCCGTCCAAGGATCCTTACCCCGCGGCGGCCCCGGATGTGACCATCGCCGCGTTCCGCCGGCGCCGGTCCGCGGAACGCCGTGTGGTAATTTTGGAACCGCACATGATCCTTTTTTAATTCCGTCCTGTGAGGCGGGGAAAGGGGAGACGAGCGTTGACTTCTGTCACCAGCGCACCGGTTCCAGCCAGGACAGTCCTGAATTCGGCTGACATTGACCGTGCGCTCACTCGTATCGCCCATGAGATCCTTGAGGCCAACAAGGGGTCCAAGGACCTGGTCCTGCTGGGCATCCCGCGCCGGGGCTACCCGCTGGCAGTCCGGCTCGCCGAAAAAATCGCGGCCGCGGACAGCTCTGTTGATGCCGCGGCAATCGTCGGCCAGCTCGACGTCACCATGTTCCGTGACGATCTCTTCCACCAGGGAACCCGGCCGCCCTATCCCACCAAACTGCCACGCACCGGCATCGACAACAAAGTCGTGGTCCTGATCGACGACGTCCTCTATTCGGGCCGCACCATCCGCGCCGCGCTGGACGCACTCATCGATCTGGGCCGTCCCCGCATTGTCCGGCTGGCCGTGCTCATCGACCGCGGCCACCGTGAACTGCCCATCCGCGCCGACCATGTGGGAAAGAACCTTCCCACGTCCTCCTCCGAGAAGGTCCGGGTCCGGCTCGAAGAAACGGACACGCCCCCCGGCGGCGCCCCCACCAACGAAGTAGTGATTGAAGGCGGCTCGTGAAGCACCTGCTCTCCACCCAGGACCTTAGCCGTTCCAATGCCATCAGCATCCTGGACACCGCCGAAGAGATGGCGGCCGTGGGCGACCGCGAAGTCAAGAAGCTGCCCGCGCTGCGCGGCCGCACCGTGGTGAACCTCTTCTTCGAAGACTCCACCCGCACCCGCATCTCGTTCGAAGCCGCCGCCAAGCGCCTCTCCGCGGATGTCATCAACTTCGCGGCCAAGGGATCATCGGTGTCCAAGGGCGAGTCCCTGAAGGACACGGCCCAGACCCTGTCCGCGATGGGCGCGGACGCCGTCGTCATCCGCCACTGGGCCTCCGGCGCCCCGCATCGCCTGGCCGCGACGGACTGGATCGACGCCGCCGTCATCAACGCCGGCGACGGCACCCACGAGCACCCAACCCAGGCGCTGCTTGACGCGTTCACCATGCGCCGGCACTGGGCGCGGCTGTCCGGCACCGGCTCCGAGGGCGCCGACTTGAAAGGGATGCGCGTGGCCATCGCCGGCGACGTCCTGCATTCCCGGGTGGCCCGCTCCAACGTCTGGCTCCTCCGCACCCTCGGCGCGGAGGTCACGCTGGTGGCACCGCCCACCCTGCTGCCCATCGGCCTCGAAAAATGGCCCTGCAAGGTCAGCTACAACCTGGACGACACGCTGGCGCAGGGCGTGGACGCCGTCATGATGCTCCGGGTCCAGGGTGAACGGATGAACGCCTCCTTCTTCCCCAGCACCCGCGAATACTCGAGGCGCTGGGGCTTCGACGACAACCGCCTGCGGGCGCTGGACCGCCTCGGCATGAAGGACACCATCATCATGCACCCGGGCCCCATGAACCGCGGCCTGGAGATTTCCGCGGCCGCCGCCGATTCGCCCCGGTCCACCGTCCTGGCCCAGGTCCGCAACGGCGTGTCCGTGCGGATGGCCGCCCTGTACCTGCTGCTCTCCGGGGACACCCGTGAACCAGCCCAACCGGTCCTGGCCGCGGCCGGCACCGCCCAGACCAAGGAGAGCAACTGATGGCAGGCAACACCGGAACCTATCTGATCCGCGGAGCCTCGATCCTGGGCGGCGAACCGGCGGACCTGCTGATCCGGGACGGCGTCATCGCCGAAACCGGAAAGGGGCTGTCCGCTGACGGGGCCACCGTGATTGACGCCGCCGGCCTGGTGGCCCTGCCGGGCATGGTTGATGTGCACACGCACCTCCGGGAGCCCGGCCGGGAGGACGCGGAGACCGTGGAAACGGGAACCCGCGCCGCGGCACTGGGCGGCTACACCGCCGTGCACGCGATGGCGAACAGCACCCCCGTGGCGGACACCGCCGGCGTGGTGGAGCAGGTCTACACCCTTGGCCGGACCGCCGGCTGGGTTGATGTGCGGCCCGTCGGTGCCGTCACCGTGGGCCTCGCCGGCGAGCAGCTCGCCGAGCTCGGTGCCATGGCAGACTCCCGTGCCCGGGTCCGGATGTTCTCCGACGACGGCATCTGCGTCCACGACCCCGTACTGATGCGCCGCGCACTGGAATACGTCAAGGCGTTCGACGGCGTGGTGGCCCAGCACGCGCAGGAGCCCCGCCTCACCGCCGGCGCCCAGATGAATGAAGGCGAAGTCTCAGCCGTCCTGGGCCTGACCGGATGGCCGGCCGTCGCCGAGGAAAGCATCATCGCCCGCGACGTCCTGCTGGCCCAGCACGTCGGCTCGCGCCTGCACGTCTGCCACGTGTCCACCGCCGGATCGGTGGACATCATCCGCTGGGCCAAGGAACGCGGGATCGACGTCACCGCCGAGGTTACGCCGCACCACCTGCTGCTCACGGATGACCTGGTCCGCAGCTACGATCCCGTCTTCAAGGTCAACCCGCCGCTGCGCACCGACGCAGACGTCCAGGCCTTGCGCGCCGGGCTGGCTGACGGCACCATCGACGTCGTGGGTACCGACCACGCGCCGCACCCCAGCGAGCACAAGGAATGCGAGTGGGCGCAGGCAGCCATGGGCATGACCGGACTGGAAACAGCCCTGTCCGTGGTGCAGCACACCATGATCGAAACCGGCCTGATGGGCTGGGCCGACTTCGCCCGGGTCACCTCCACCACACCTGCCAGGATCGGCCGCCTCGGTGACCAGGGCCGTCCGCTGGAGGCAGGGGAGCCCGCCAACGTCATCCTGGTGGACCCGGCGGCACGCTGGACCGTGGACCCGTACCGGATGGCCACCATGGGACGGAACTCGCCGTTCAAGGGCCGCGAACTGCCCGGCAAGGTGGTGGCCACGTTCTTCAAGGGGCACCCCACCGTCCTGGACGGCGAACTCAACACCCCCTACCCGTACGCAGCCGCTCCGGCAGGCGCCGCCTGATGGACAAAATCCTCCCCGGACTGGCGATGCTGGCGGTCATCGCCGTCGTCTTCGTCCTGCTCGCCATCGGCTGGCGGAACCGCCTGAAGCGCCAGTCCGACGTCGAACAGCTGCCTCCCGTGCCCGCGGCGCCCGGCGAGCCGATCACCACGGCCGAAGGCCAGTACGTTGCCACCACCACCGGCGGTGACTGGCTGGACCGGATCGCCGTGCACGGCCTTGGCATCCGCACCAACGCAACCCTCTCGGTGTACCCCCACGGCGTCCTCTTCGACCGCTCCGGCGCCCCGGCGCTGTACATTCCCGCCGCCGCGCTTGGCGGCGTCCGGCAGGACAGCGGGATGGCCGGAAAGTTCGTCGAGAAGGACGGCCTGCTGGTGCTGACCTGGCTGCACGGCTCCCACGAGCTGGACACCGGGTTCCGCACCCGCCGCGCCGCGGACAAGGACACGCTCTACGCGGCACTCCAGGAATTGATCTCCTCAGCCCCGGCCGCAGGCGCCACCAGTGGAAAGTAAGACAGTGACGGATATGCCCGCAGCAAACACACCAGCAGCCACAGACCCAGCAGTGAAAGCGAATACAGTGACAGCAACTACCTCCGCTCCGGCAGCCCTCGTCCTCGAAGACGGCCGCATCTTCCGCGGAACCAGCTACGGCGCCACCGGAACGGCGCTGGGCGAAGCAGTCTTCGCCACCGGCATGACCGGGTACCAGGAAACCATCACGGACCCCTCCTACGCCCGGCAGCTGGTTGTCCAGACCGCCCCGCACATCGGCAACACCGGCGTCAACAGCGAGGACGCCGAGTCCCGCCGCATCTGGGTGGCGGGCTACATCGTCAGGGACGCCGCACGCCGGCCGTCCAACTGGCGGTCCGAACGCTCCCTCGACGAGGAACTGGTGGAGCAGGGGATCGTCGGCATCCAGGGCGTGGACACCCGCGCCATCACCCGCCACCTGCGGGAGCACAAAACCATGCGGGCCGGCATCTTCTCCGGCGAGGCAGCCCAGGCAACCGACAAGGAACTCCTTGACGCCGTCCTGGCTAGCGCCCCCATGGAAGGCGCCCGCCTGGCCGAGGAGGTCAGCGTGGATGAGGCGTACGTCGTGGAACCCAAGGACCACGGCTGGGACGGCGAACCCCGTTTCACCATCGCCGCGATCGACCTCGGCATCAAGGCCATGACCCCGGTCCGCTTCGCCGAACGCGGCGTCCGCGTCCACGTCCTGCCCGCCACCGCCACCCTTGAGGACGTCAAGGCCGTACACCCGGACGGCTTCTTTATGTCCAACGGCCCCGGCGATCCCGCCACCGCCGAAACCCAGGTCAAGCTGCTCCGCTCAGTACTGGACGAAAAGCTGCCCTACTTCGGTATCTGCTTCGGCAACCAGATCCTGGGCCGTGCGCTCGGCTTCGGTACCTACAAGCTCCGCTACGGCCACCGCGGCATCAACCAGCCTGTCATGGACCGCCGCACCGGCAAGGTGGAGATCACCTCCCAGAACCACGGCTTTGCCGTGGACGCACCGCTCGACGGCGCCACCCAGGCTCCGGAGGAGCGCTACGGGCGCGTCGAGGTCAGCCACGTCAGCCTCAACGACGACGTCGTCGAAGGCCTCGCCTGCCTGGACATCCCCGCGTTCTCCGTGCAGTACCACCCCGAAGCCGCAGCCGGCCCGCACGACGCCGCCTACCTCTTCGACCGCTTCATCGAACTGATGGCGGGCACCCGGGACGGCCGCACCGCCAACCTGTCCAAGGAGCCCGTGGACTCCGTGCATAACCCGATCGACCGCGACGCCGCCCAGCAGGGCACCGACAAGACTGAGGACAAGAAGTAATGCCCAAGAGAACAGACCTGAAGAGCGTCCTGGTCATCGGATCCGGACCCATCGTCATCGGCCAGGCCGCCGAATTCGATTACTCCGGCACGCAGGCGCTGCGCGTCCTCAAGGAGGAGGGCCTGCGGGTCATCCTGGTGAACTCCAACCCGGCCACCATCATGACCGACCCCGAGTTCGCGGACGCCACCTACATCGAGCCCATCACCCCCGAGGTGGTGGAGAAGATCATCGCCAAGGAGCGTCCGGACGCCGTCCTGCCCACCCTGGGCGGCCAGACTGCGCTGAACACCGCTATCGCGCTGGACAAGAACGGCGTGCTCGAGAAGTACAACGTGGAACTCATCGGCGCCAACATCGCCGCCATCGAGCTCGGCGAGGACCGCGAAAAGTTCAAGGGCGTGGTGGAGCGCTGCGGCGCTGAGTCCGCCCGCAGCCACATCATCCACACCATGGACGAGGCGCTCGAGGCCGCCGGCGACCTCGGCTACCCGATGGTTGTCCGCCCCTCCTTCACCATGGGCGGCCTGGGCTCCGGCCTGGCCTACAACGAGGACGACCTGCGCCGCATTGTCGGCCAGGGCCTGCAGTACAGCCCCACCAGCGAGGTCCTGCTCGAAGAGAGCATCCTCGGCTGGAAGGAATACGAGCTCGAGATGATGCGGGACAAGAACGACAACGTGGTTGTCGTCTGCTCCATCGAGAACTTCGATCCCGTCGGCGTCCACACCGGCGACTCCATCACCGTGGCCCCCGCGCTGACCCTGACCGACCGCGAGTACCAAAAGCTGCGCGACGTCGCCATCGCCGTCATCCGCGAAGTGGGCGTGGACACCGGCGGCTGCAACATCCAGTTCGCCATCGACCCCGCCACGGGCCGCGTGGTGGTCATCGAAATGAACCCCCGGGTTTCCCGGTCCTCCGCCCTGGCGTCCAAGGCCACCGGCTTCGCCATCGCCAAGATCGCCACCAAGCTCTCGCTCGGCTACACCCTGGACGAGATCCCGAACGACATCACCCAGAAGACGCCCGCGTCCTTCGAGCCCACCCTCGACTACGTCGTGGTCAAGGTGCCGCGGTTCGCGTTCGAGAAGTTCCCGGCAGCGGACAACACGCTGACCACCACCATGAAGTCGGTGGGCGAAGCGATGGCCATGGGCCGCAACTTCACCGAAGCCCTGCAGAAGGCCCTGCGCTCCCTCGAGCAGAAGGGCTCGCAGCTGGACTTCAGCAGCGTCCCCGAATGGGAAGTCGCCGAGCTCATCGAAAAGGCCAAGCGCCCCACCACGGAGCGCCTGCACCAGGTTCAGCGCGCCCTCCTGGGCGGTGCCACCGTGGAGCAGCTGTTCGAAGCCACCAAGATCGACCCGTGGTTCCTCGACCAGCTCCAGCTGCTGAACGAGATCTCCCGCGAGATCCGCCAGGCCGGCGCCCTCACCAAGGAGATGCTGCAGCGCGCCAAGCGCCACGGCTTCTCGGACGAGCAGATCGGATCGCTCACGCACAACTCCGAGGCCGTGGTCCGCGGCGTCCGCCAGGCCCTCGGCATCCGCCCGGTCTACAAGACCGTGGACACCTGCGCCGCCGAATTCGCCGCCTACACCCCGTACCACTACTCGGCGTACGACGAAGAGGACGAGGTGGCGCTGCACTCCAAGCCGTCCATCCTCATCCTGGGCTCCGGGCCCAACCGGATCGGCCAGGGCATCGAGTTCGACTACTCCTGCGTGCACGCCTCCATGGCGCTGCGCAAGGCCGGCTACGAGACCGTCATGGTCAACTGCAACCCGGAAACCGTCTCCACCGACTACGACATCTCCACCCGCCTGTACTTCGAGCCGCTGACGCTCGAGGACGTGCTGGAGGTCATCGCGGCTGAGGAACGGACCGGCGGCGTCATGGGCGTGTTTGTCCAGCTCGGCGGCCAGACCCCGCTGAAGCTCGCACAGCAGCTCGCCGACGCCGGGGTCCCGATCCTCGGCACCTCCCCGGAAGCCATCGACCTGGCAGAGCACCGCGGAGCGTTCGCGCGGGTCCTGGACAAGGCAGGCCTCGTCTCCCCGAAGAACGGCACCGCCGTATCCTTCGAGGACGCCAAGAAGATCGCCGACGAAATCGGCTACCCCGTGCTGGTCCGCCCGTCCTACGTCCTGGGCGGCCGCGGCATGGAAATCGTCTACGACGAAGCCAACCTCTCCCGCTACATCGCCAACGCCACCGAGATCACCCCGGACCACCCGGTCCTGATCGACCGCTTCCTCGAGGACGCCGTCGAGATCGACGTCGACGCCCTCTTCGACGGCACCGACATGTACCTCGGCGGCATCATGGAGCACATCGAGGAAGCCGGCATCCACTCCGGCGACTCCGCCTGCGTCCTGCCGCCCATCACGCTGGGCAGCAACGTCATCGAGCGCGTGCGCACCGCCACCCGCGCCATCGCGGAAGGCGTGGGCGTGCGGGGCCTGATCAACATCCAGTTCGCGCTGGCCTCGGACGTCCTGTACGTCCTCGAAGCCAACCCCCGCGCATCCCGCACGGTTCCGTTCGTGTCCAAGGCAACGGGCGTCCAGATGGCCAAGGCCGCAGCCCTGATCGGCACCGGGGTGACCATCAACCAGCTCCGCAGCGCCTACAAGATGCTGCCCGAGTCCGGCGACGGGTCCACACTGCCGCTGGACGCGCCGGTGGCCGTCAAGGAAGCCGTCCTGCCCTTCAGCCGCTTCCGGACGCTCGAAGGCAAGGTCGTGGATTCCCTCCTCGGCCCGGAAATGCGGTCCACCGGCGAGGTCATGGGCATCGACAAGCACTTCGACACCGCCTTCGCCAAGAGCCAGGCCGGCGCCAACAACGCGCTGCCCACCGAGGGCAAGGTCTTCGTCTCCGTGGCCAACCGCGACAAGCGCTCCGTCATCATGGGCGTCAAGCGGCTCTCGGACCTCGGTTTCGAAATCGTCTCGACCGGCGGCACCGCCGATGTCCTGCGCCGCAACGGCATCCAGGCCACGCCGGTCCGCAAGGTCGCCGAAGGGAGCAGCGCCGAAGGCGAGGGCACCATCGCCGACCTGGTGGTTGCCGGCGAGATCGACATGGTCTTCAACACGCCGTCCGGCGGCGAGGCCCGCAGCGACGGCTACGAGCTGCGCGCCGCGGCCACGTCCATCGGCATTCCCTGCATCACCACGGTGGCCGAGTTCAACGCCGCGGTCCAGGCCATCGAGGCCATGCGCACCTACGAGTGGTCGGTCACCAGCCTGCAGGAGCACGCCGCCGCCCTGGCTGAATCGCAGAAGGCGGCCCTGCAGAATGCCTGAGCAGGTATCCGCTGCCGGGCAGGTATCCGGCACCGGCCGGGAGTCATTCGGCTCCCGGCTGGGTGCCGCCATGGCCGCCCGTGGCCCCCTCTGCGTCGGAATTGATCCGCACCCCGCACTGCTGAAGAGCTGGGGACTGGACGACGACGCCGCCGGGCTGAGGAGCTTTTCGCTCACCGTTTTGGAGGCGGTGGCTTCCCTCGCTGCCGCGGTCAAGCCGCAGGTGGCGCTCTTTGAGCGGCACGGCTCGGCGGGCATGGCTGTGCTCGAAGAACTCCTCGCCGCCGCCCGCGACGAATCGGTACTGACAATTGCCGACGCCAAACGCGGTGACATCGGCTCCACCATGGCCGCCTACGCGGACGCCTGGCTCCGCGACGGCTCACCGCTGGCGGCCGACTCGGTGACGCTCAGCCCCTACCTGGGCTTTGAATCGCTCCGCCCGGCGCTGGACCTTGCGGCGGAGACCGGACGAGGAGTTTTCGTCCTCGCCCTCACCTCCAACCCGGAGGGCCCGTCCGTCCAGCACGTGGGGGGAGCGGAGTCCGTGGCCCGCAGGATTGCCTCGGCCGCTGCTGCCGAGAACACCCGCTACCCCGGTGCGCTCGGATCCGTCGGACTGGTGGTCGGCGCGACAGTGGGCAGCGCCCTGGCCGACCTCGGGATGGATCTTGCGGCAGTGCACGGTCCCATCCTCGCCCCCGGGCTGGGGGCCCAGGGGGCCACCCCGGCAGATCTCCGGGCAACGTTCGGAACGGCCTACCCCCAGGTCCTGGGGACTTCCAGCCGGGACATCCTGGCTGCGGGCCCGGGGCTTGGCGGACTCCGGGAGGCGGCCCTGCGGACGCTGGACGGGCTGCGCGGCGAATAACGTTCCGTTTGCCCGGATGCATTGATTCAGGCCGCACCAAAGGGTAGTTTCAGGGACAGGTTCAAGGGCGGCCGCCCTTGAACGAATCCGCCGAATCCGGGGGTGTCTGCCATGGTGCTGCGACCTTTGACCGCATCGGAACGGGCTGACGCCCTGAACAAGGCGGCTGCCGCCCGGGCCACCCGCGCGGCGGCCAAGGAAAGCCTG
This sequence comes from Arthrobacter nitrophenolicus, assembly GCF_045833485.1. NCBI lineage: Bacteria > Bacillati > Actinomycetota > Actinomycetes > Micrococcales > Micrococcaceae > Arthrobacter > Arthrobacter nitrophenolicus. The sequence continues at coordinate 3,884,355 of NZ_CP174504.1, read as the reverse complement.
AAGAACGGCAAGAGGTCCGCGGCGGACATCATCAACTCCGCCATGGAGGACGACGCCCTGGCGCGGATGCGGGTCTCCGAGCTTCTCGAGGCGCTGCCCGGGATCGGCAAGGTCCGGGCCGCGGCCATCATGGAGCAACTGGGCATCGCCACCTCCCGCAGGGTCCGCGGGCTGGGCGTCCACCAGCGCCGGGCGCTGGTAGATTTTATAGACGAGCATTAGGGCGGCACGCACCCCGCCCATCCCCGAACTTCGGCAAAGGAATACGTGAGCAAGAAACCTGGACTGACAGTCCTCGCTGGTCCGACGGCTGTTGGCAAAGGCACCGTGTCCACCTACATCCGCGACAACTACCCCGAGGTCTGGCTGTCCGTCTCGGCCACCACCAGGGCTCCACGGCCCGGCGAAGTGGACGGCGTCCACTACTTCTTCAAATCCAAGGAGGAGTTCGAGCAGCTCATCGCGGACGGTGAGCTGCTGGAATGGGCAGTGGTCCATGGCCAGAACACCTACGGCACGCTCAAGAGCACGGTGGACAAGGCAATCGCCGAGGGCCGTTCCGTGCTCCTGGAAATCGACCTGCAGGGTGCGCGGCAGGTCAAGGCGGCCGTCCCGGACGCCCAGTTTGTCTTTCTGGCCCCGCCCACCTGGGACGAAATGGTCCGCCGGCTGGTGGGCCGCGGCACCGAAACGCCGGAGGAACAGCAGCGGCGCCTGGAAACCGCTAAACTGGAACTTGCTGCTGAACCGGAGTTCGACCACACCGTCATCAACGACGACGTCCGCCGGGCAGCGGACGAGCTAGTTTCACTCATGGGGCTGACCCCGCATCCGCACCTGCCGGAACCGTCAGCCCGCTAGGAATTTGGAGAATTCGTGTCCACGAACCTTGAAGGCATCATCAACCCGCCGATCGACTCGCTGCTTGAAGCAGCCGATTCCAAGTACGGCCTGGTGATCTTCGGTGCCAAGCGTGCTCGTCAGATCAACGCTTACTACGCCCAGCTGCACGAGGGCCTCTTCGAGTACGTCGGCCCCCTGGTCGACACCAAGCTGAACGAGAAGTCGCTCTCGATCGCCCTGCGCGAGATCAACGAAGGCAAGCTGGTTTCCACGCCGATCCAAGCCGCAGAGTAATTTGCCGCTGAACTGACTTGCTGTTGACGGAGGTCACGTGCGCATAGTCCTCGGAGTCGGGGGAGGGATTGCCGCCTACAAGGTGGCATCGCTCCTCCGGCTTTTTACTGAAGCCGGCCACCAAGTGACCGTCATTCCCACGGAGGCGTCCACCCGCTTCGTGGGTACAGCCACCTGGGAGGCGCTGTCCGGGAACCCGGTCAGCAACAGCGTTTTCGACGACGTCCACCAGGTCAACCACGTCCGCCTTGGCCACGAGGCCGACCTTGTGGTGGTTGCACCGGCCACGGCCGACCTCCTGGCCAAGGCCGCGACAGGACAGGCCGGCGACCTCCTTACCAACACGCTCCTTATGGCCCGCGGCCCGGTCCTGTTCGCCCCGGCCATGCACACCGAGATGTGGCAGCATGCCGCCACCCGCGCCAACGTGGAAACCCTCCGTGGCCGCGGCGCAGCCGTCCTGGAGCCTGCCACCGGGCGGTTGACCGGTGCCGACTCGGGCCCCGGGCGGCTGCCGGAGCCGCAGGTGATCTTCGACGCCGCCATGGCACTCGTGCAGGGACAGACCGACTTCCAGCTGCCGCTGGCGGGCCGGACCGTCACCATCAGCGCCGGCGGCACCCGCGAACCCCTGGACCCCGTGCGCTTCCTCGGCAACCGGTCCTCCGGCAAGCAGGGCGTGGCCCTGGCCGTGGCCGCCCGCAATGCCGGGGCGACCGTGCGCCTGCTGGCAGCCCACATGGAAGTCCCGCCGCCCGCCGGCGTTGAAGTAGTGACGGTCGAGACGGCACTCCAGCTGCGCGAAGCCGCCCTGGCGGCGGCCGCGGACTCCGACGTCGTCATCATGTCTGCCGCCGTCGCCGACTTCCGGCCGGCCGTGGTCTCCGACACGAAAATCAAGAAACGTGATGACAGCGCCGATCCCGTCATCACCCTCGTCCGCAACCCGGACATCCTGCATGAACTGGTTGAAGTCCGGAACGCCGCGGGGGATGAAGCGCGCCAGCGCCTGATCGTCGGATTTGCCGCCGAGACCGGCGACAGCCATGGAGACGTCCTGGCCTACGCCGAGGCAAAGCTGCAGCGCAAGGGCTGCGACCTCCTGGTGGTCAACCACGTCGGCTCGGACAAGGTGTTCGGCCAGGACACCAACTCCGTGGTCATCCTGGCCCGTTCCGGCTCCGAACCACAGGAGGCCTCGGGGACCAAGGCAGAGGTTTCCGAGGCCATCATCAACCGCATCGGCTTTGAACTGAACTCTGTTTCACCCCGGGCCTGAGTGTTCCGCGCCACGTTTGCTTCGCGGGAAGACATCTCCCGCGGGGCCAACGTGCTCCAACCAGTAAGGTAGTTGAGTGACTTTACCCCTGCACCTTCCCCAGACCTCCGCGGCCACGCCCACGGCGCTCCGGCTCTTCACGTCCGAGTCGGTCACCGAAGGCCACCCGGACAAGATCTGCGACCAGATCAGTGACGCCATCCTTGACGCCCTGCTGGCGGCAGACCCGGAATCCAGGGTAGCCGTGGAAACCATGGCCACCACCGGCCTGGTGCATGTGGCAGGCGAAGTCACCACCGACGCCTACGTGGAGATCCCGCAGATCGTCCGGGAGACCATCCTCGGCATCGGTTACGACTCGTCCGCCAACGGCTTCGACGGCGCCCGCTGCGGCGTCTCGGTGTCCATCGGCCAGCAGTCCAACGACATCGCCGGCGGCGTCTTCAACTCCCTGGAAGCCCGCGAGGGGCGCCAGGAGGACGATTACGACCTGCAGGGCGCAGGCGACCAGGGCCTGATGTTCGGCTACGCCAGCGACGAAACACCCTCCTACATGCCCACGCCGATCTGGCTTGCGCACCGCCTGTCCGAGCGGCTCACCGAGGTCCGGAAGTCCGGCGAACTGCCGTACCTTCGGCCGGACGGCAAAACCCAGGTCACCGTGGGATACGACCGCGACCTTCCCGTCTCGGTGGAAACCGTGGTCATCTCCAGCCAGCATGCTGAAGGCGCAAGCCTGGACCAGCTCCGCGCCGACCTCGCGGCCGTGGTCATCGAGCCTGTTCTTGCCGGGGCCAACCTGGACATCTCCCGCGCCAGGAACATCCTGAACCCGGCCGGGGAATTCGTTATCGGCGGCCCGGTGGGCGATGCCGGCCTGACCGGCCGCAAGATTATCGTGGACACCTATGGCGGCATGGCCCGGCACGGCGGCGGCGCCTTCTCGGGCAAGGACCCGTCCAAGGTGGACCGCTCCGCCGCCTATGCCATGCGCTGGGTCGCCAAGAACGTGGTGGCCGCCGGACTTGCCAAGCGCGCGGAAATACAGATCGCCTACGCCATCGGCCAGGCCCGCCCGGTGGGCACGTACGTGGAGACCTTCGGCACCGAAACAGTTGACCCCGCCCGGATCAGCGCCGCGATCGCCGAAATCTTCGACCTGCGCCCCCGCGCCATCATCGACGCCCTTGACCTGAAGCGGCCCATCTACGCCAAGACCGCGGCCCACGGGCACTTTGGCCGTGACGAGCCCGACTTCACCTGGGAACGGCTGGACCGCGTGGACGAGCTGAAAGCGTTCTTCAACGCCTAGGCCACTTCCGGCAGCCCGAATGTCAGTGGCCGGTGCTTGGCTTGCCATGTCCGGACGAAGGCTGAATGGAGGGGGCCGCAGTGGTTGGTGACAGATCCTCCCAGCCGGGACCCGGCCTTTCCAGTGCGGGGGGACAGGCCGTCCAGCCCTCCCTGCTCCAGGGCTTTCCATCGCGGAAGCTGCCCGGCGGCGCAGCTATGGCTGCCGCGCTTCCCGTGGCCCGTGTGCTGGTGGAATCCTCGCTGCCGCACCTGGACCGGCCGTTCGATTACGCGGTTCCGGCCAGCATGGACGATGAAGCACGGCCGGGTGTCCGGGTGAAGGTCAGCTTCAACGGCCAGGACCTGGCCGGTTTCCTGCTGGAACGGCTCGCCGAATCCGACGCCGGCACCACCCTGTTGCCGCTGGCCAAGGTGGTTTCACCAGTTCCGGTGCTGACCCCCGCTGTCCGGGATCTTGCCGCCGCGGTGGCCGCCCGGTACGCGGGCACACTCAGCGATGTGCTCCGCCTTGCCGTGCCGCCCAGGGTGGCCCGCCTGGATAAGGAGTTTCCCGCCGCCGCTGTGCAGGATGGCGGGGAACCGGCACCGGCCGATCCGGGCACAGTCTCGGGCGGGGAGGCCGCGCCGGCTGTGACCGGCTTGCCGGGCACCTCCGCCTGGTCGGCCTACCGCAACGGACCGGCATTCCTGCGCCACCTTGGCAGCGGCGGATCCCCGCGCGCCGTCATCAATCCGCTGCAGGGGTACGGCCCGGGAGGCTGGCCCCGCCTGCTGGCCGAGGCGGCCGCCGCTGCCCACGCCGCCGGCCGGGGCGCAGTCCTGGTGGTTCCCGACAACCGCGACCTGGACCGGCTGGAAAACGCCCTGCATGCCGTGCTGCCGGAGGCCGCCGTCGCCCGGCTTACCGCGGAGGACGGGCCGACGCCCCGCTACCGCAACTTCCTGCGCCTCCTGGCCGGGCAGGCCCGCGTGGCCATCGGCACCAGGTCTGCGGCGTTCGCCCCCGTCCGGAACCTTGGCCTGGTGGTTTGCTGGGACGACGGCGACGACCTCCACATAGAGCAACGTGCACCGTACGCCCATGCCAGGGAGGTCCTGCTGCTGCGCGCTGAACAGGAAGGCGCGGCCTGCCTCCTTGCCGGGCACGCCCGCAGCACCGAGGTGCAGCGCCTGGTGGAAGCCGGATGGGTGCTTCCCGTGGAGGCGGACCGGCCGGATGTCCGCCGCACCGTGCCCCGGGTGGTCAACACCGCAGACAGCTTCGAGCAGGAACGTGATCCGTTGGCCACGGTGGCCCGGCTGCCCGGCGCCGCCTGGCGCGCTGCCAAGGAGGGCCTGGAACGCGGCCCGGTCCTGGTCCAGGTTGCGCGCGCAGGCTATGCCCCGTCCCTTGCCTGTGAAACCTGCCGTGAACCCGCCCGCTGCGGGACCTGCCGGGGGCCGCTGGCGCTGGCCGGCACCGCCGCCCTGCCCCAATGCCGCTGGTGCTCCACGCCCGCTCCGGACTGGAGGTGCGGCCACTGCGGCGGGCGGCGGCTGCGCAAAGGTGCCACCGGCGTGCTGCGCACCGCGGAGGAACTTGGCCGTGCGTTCCCCGGCACCACCGTGGTGACCTCCTCCGGCGACCAGGTGAAGGCGTCCGTCGGTGACGGCAAGGCCCTCGTCGTGGCGACGGTCGGGGCGGAACCCGTGGCGGACGGCGGTTATGCGGCAGCGCTGCTGCTGGACGGCGACTCCCTGCTGCGCCGGGAAACGTTGCGCGCCGGTGAGGACACTGTCCGGCGCTGGTTCAATGCCGCCGCGCTGGTCCGTCCGGCGGCAGCCGGGGGGCTGGTGGTGGTGACGGCGTCGGATACCGCCGCCACGGGTGCGCTCCTCCGCTGGGACCCGGCCGGCTATGCCCAACGGGAACTCTCCCTCCGGGCCGAACTCCAGCTGCCTCCCGCCGTACGGATCGCGTCCGTCACGGGACCCAGGGCCGCCGTCGAGCATTACACCGGGGCGGTGGAAGCCGAGCTTGAGACGGCCGGGATCACGCTCCGCACGGCCGGGCCGGCGCCCCTGCTGCTGAACGGTCCGCCCTCGCCGCGCCGCGCTGCCGAGGACGTCCGGACGCTCCTGTTCTTTCCCTACAGCCAGGCGGCCGCCGTGGTTCGGGTGCTCCGGGTGACGCGGGCCGCTGCAGCCGCCAAGCGCACCATGGATCCCGTCCAGCTCCGGCTGGACGGCGTGGACGTGCTCTAGCGCGTCCTGCCGCGGCGCCGCTTGACGATCTCGGCGGCCACCTCCACCAGCTGCCGTGCCGATTCATCCCAGCTGAACTCGCGGGCACGGGCCAGGGACCTGCGGGACACCGCCTGCCAGGTGGCCGGGTCCTGGAGCCTGGCCACGGCCTCGGCAAACTGCCCCGGGGAGGCGGGGTCCACGTACGTTGCCGCGTCGCCGCCCACTTCCCGGAAGATGGGAATGTCGCTGGCGATGACTGGAGTGCCGAGCGACATGGCCTCGACCAGGGGGAGCCCGTAGCCTTCGGCGCGGGAGAGGCTGACCAGGGCCGTGGCGGTCCGCAGCAGCGTGGCGTATTCCTCGTCGGTCACCCCGTTGTGGAAGACCACGGAGGCATCCGGTGCCACCAGGGCTTCCAGCTCCGCCCGCCGCTGCGGGGTGATCCTGCTGAGCAGGTGGAGGGTGTAGCCGGGAAGCTGCGCCATGCCGGCCACCATGGTCTCTACATTCTTGTAGGGCATGAAGGAGCCCATGTAGACAATCGACTTCTCCGCCCCGGCCTCGGCGGGCCTGGGGTCCAGTTCGGGCTGCGGGGCGTTGCTGATGATCCGCACCGGGCGGCGGGTCAGGCGGTACTTGGCGATGAGTGCTTCCGTGGTCCGGCTGACCGTGGCCACCGTATCGGCGCGGTCGAGGAGCACCCGCTGCGGCCAGAATGCCTTGTGGTAGAGCCGCCACAGCAGGCGCACGGGTGCGGGCAGGAAGCCGGGGGGATCCGGGTGCTCGTAGTAGATGAGGTCGTGCAGGGTCAGGACCAGGCCGTATTTCCGGCCCCAGGTTCCCATGGTCTGCATGGGGCACACCACCACGTCGGCGCCCAGCGCGTTGACCGTGCGCGCCACGAACAGCTCCCGGGGGGACAGCGGGCTGCTGATCAGGGTGTAGGGGACATCCGGAAGCAGGGCGAGCTGCCGGACATCGGAAATGAGCATGGACACATCGGCGATTTTCGCCGTCGCGGCAATCAGGCTCGCGCCGTAGCGGCTGATGCCGTCGTGGTGGTCGGTCCTGGTGAAACGGGCATCGATGATGATCTTCACGCGGGGTGGTCCTCCAGGAAGCTGCGGATGGAGCGGGCGGCGGGTTCGGGCGTCTCGTAGTGGATCAGGTGCCCGACGCCGGGAATCACCGTGAGCTGCCCGTCCGGAAGGAGTGCCGCCAGGCGGTGCTGGTCCGGAAGCATGGCGATCTCGTCTTTCTCGCCGGCAACCAGCAGCACGGGAAGGTTCAGGCTTCCGGCCACCTCAGCCACGTGGCTGCTGACGGACGCGGTGAAGGCTTCGAGCAGGCTGTCCCGGTTCGCGAACGCACTGAAGTAGGCGTGGTGCTGGCCGTGGATGAAGTTGCGGAGGCTGCTGTCCTTCGTCTTGGCCATGGCTTCGCTCATCACGCGGACGATCAGCGGGCTGCGCAGCAGCGCGAGCCCCAGGGGCCGGGGGAGGCGGGCACCCAGGCGGTAGTAGAGCACTGCCAGCCGGGTCATGATCCCTTTCGGCCCCTCAAGAGCGGGGGCGGCGATGGGGTTGATGAGGATGAGCGGGCTGACGGCGTCCGGATTGGCTGCCACGAAGTGCGCGGCGATGATGGACCCGAACGAATGGCCCAGCAGGACAGTGTCAGGGCCCAGGCCAAGTGCCGCCATGAAGTCCGCAATGAACCGGCCGTAGCGTTCCACCGAGTGGGCGCCGGACCGGAAGGCCCCGGAACTGCCGAATCCGGGAAGGTCGGGCATGACCAGGCGCATGTCCGGAAGCTGGTCGGCCACCCGCAGCAGGCCGTGGTGGTCGCCGCGGAAACCGTGGATGACCAGGATGGTGCGGGTGTCCGGGGTGGCGTGCAGGGGTGCACAGGTCCAGTAGGCAACCGTGGCACCGTCCACCTCCACGGTGGCGGCGGTGGTGCGGGCGGCGAGGTCCGGGCTGATGTAGGCGGGCGCGGTGGACTGTCCCGGGCTGGTTGTTTTCATTGTCACCGGCTCCTAGTTGACGTTGTCGGGATGGGAGCCGGTGCGGTGTCCCCGCTCCAGCCCAGCGATCGCTGCCATGTCCCGCTCGGAAAGATCGAAGCCAAAGACATCCATGTTTTCGCGGATGCGTGCTTCGGAGCTCGCCTTGGGAATGGCCACATGGCCAAGCTGCATGTGCCAGCGCAGGATCACCTGGGCAGGGGTCCTGCGGTGTTCCGCCGCGCAGGCCCCGATCACGGGATCGGCGAGCACCTGGCCCCTGCCGAGGGGACTCCAGGCTTCGGTCATGATGCCCAGCTCCTTGTGCTTGCTGCGCAGTTCCTCCTGCTGCAGCCAGGGATGGAGCTCAATCTGGTTGACGGCGGGAACCACCTCGGCCGTCTGCAGCAGCCGGTCAAGGTGTGCGGGCTGGAAGTTGCTGACGCCGATGGCGCGGACCCTGCCTTCCCGGTACAGCGTTTCCAGTGCCCGGTAGGTCTCCGGGTACAGCCCCTGCCGCGGGCAGGGCCAGTGGATGAGGTACATGTCCACGTAGTCCAGCCCCAGGTTGACCATCGAGTCATCGAAAGCCCGGAGCGTGGCGTCGTAGCCGTGATGGTCGTTCCAGACCTTGGTGGTGATGAAGATATCCTCCCTGGAGAGGGCCGGAAAGAGCTCACCTGACCCTCCGCTGCCCGCCTGCGCGCTGAGCTGGGGGCTGATGCCGCGCGCCACGCCCAGCTCGTTGCCGTACATCGCTGCCGTGTCGAAGTGGCGGTAACCCGCCGCGAGGGCCATGGCAACGAGCCCTTCGGCTTCGGCAGCGGGCACCTTGTACAGCCCGAAGCCGAGCTGGTTGATCAGCACGCCGTTGTTCAGGCTGAGCCGGGGTGAGGTTCTCATGGCATCGACTCTACCCACTCGCGGTGGCGAGGCCTTCGAAATCCACCAGCCGCCGCGCGGTTGCTTCATCCAGGATCAGGTCGGTGGCAAGGATTGCTGCCAGGGCTCCCCGCAGGCTGTCGATCTTGGAGGCGCCGGAGACCACGCAGATCCTCCGCCGCACCTGCCGGAGCTGTGAAAGGGCCGGGCCGGTGGAGCGTTCGTTCAGGACAATGCCGTCGGAGGACCCGTCGCCGCGGAAGAAGACCGTGGCAACGTCACCCACCACATCCGAGGTGGCCAGCGCGTGGAGGTCGTCCTCGTCCAGGTAGCCGCCGGAGTAGACGTGGCTCGGGTAATCGGCATCCACCGAGCCGACGCCGAAGATGGCGATGCTCATCTTCGCCTGCAGTGCCAGGATGCGCTGCACGCTGCGTTCATTCCACATGGCGGTCTTGGTGGCGGCATGGTCGAAAAAAGCGGGCACCGGGAACTGCTCCACGCGGGCTCCGTACGCACTGCCGAAGCGGCGCATGATGTCGCTGGCGTAGGTAATGCCGGTGGTGTGCATGTTGCCCGCACCGTTCAGCTGGACGATGACGCTGTCATGGGTGATCTTCCTTGTCAGGTGCCGGCTGACGGCACTGATGGTCGATCCCCAGGCCACCCCGATGATGGTGTTCGAGTCCACCAGCGGCCCGATGGTCCGGGCTGCCTGGATGGCCACCCGGTCCAGGGTTTCGGCCTCGTTGAGCGTCTCGAGGACGGGGACCACGTGCACGTCCACGCTGTAGCGCTGCCGGATCATGCCCTCCAGTTCGGGCCCGGTGTCCAGGGGGTTGCGGATCTGGACCTGGACCAGGCCGGATTCGCGGGCAGCGGAAAGAAGCCGGGAAACGGTGGACCGGGAGGTCCGGAGTTCCCGTGCGATGGCATCCATGGTGAGATCCTGCAGATAGTACATCTGTGCAGCGCGGAGGGCATCCGCGTGCCGGGAGGGGTTCATCGGCATTCCGTTCTGCACGTTTGTGCATTGAGCTTGACTCCATTTTCCATCACTTCAACCATGGTTTGGGAACGGCGGCGAAAGCGCCGCGCATCGGGAGAAATCACCAGGAGTAGTTGTGGGAGCCACAGAGCCAACCGTCCATCCATCCGCGCCCCGGCAGTCCGCCGAAGCGCCGAAGCCGGGGTCGGTGCGAAGCCCGGTGGGCAACCTGAAGCGGCGTCCGCATGCCAAAGTGCTGGTGGTGGGCGGCGGCATCAACGGTGTGGGCACGTTCCGCGACCTTGCCCTGCAGGGTGTCGACGTCGCACTCGTGGAACGCGGCGACTACTGCCAGGGTGCAAGCGGTGCGTCATCGCACATGATCCACGGCGGCATCCGCTACCTGGAAAACGGCGAGTTCCGGCTGGTCCGGGAGTCGGTGGTGGAGCGCAACAGGCTGCTCCGGATCGCGCCGCACTACGTCAAGCCGCTGCAGACCACCATTCCAATCTTCAGCACCTTCTCCGGCGTACTGGCCGCGCCCCTGCGCTTCCTCACGCACAAGCAGCAGGGCAAACCGAAGGAGCGCGGCGCGTTCCTGATCAAGCTCGGCCTGAGCCTGTACGACTCCTTTTCCCGGGCCGGCGGTACAGTGCCCCGGCACCGGTTCCTTGACCACAAGCGGGCATTGGCGGAGCTGCCTGCGCTGCGGCCCGACGTCAAATACACGGCCACCTACTTCGATGCCTCCGTGCACAACCCCGAGCGGCTTACCCTCGACGTGCTGCAGGACGGCGAACTGGCCGGCCGGACGGGCGCCGCCCCGGGGCAGGGAGACACTGCCCGTGCCAGCAATTACGTGTCACTGCAGTCCATGACGTCCCGGCCCAACCCTGGAACCGGGCGGGGAAGCACTGTCCGGCTCCGGGACGAACTGACGGGGGAGGAATTCGACTTCACCGCCGACGTCATCGTCAATACCACCGGCGCCTGGGTTGACCTCACCAACCAGGCGATGGGCTCCTCCTCGTCCTTCATGGGCGGCACCAAGGGCTCGCACATCGTGCTGGACAATCCCGCCCTGCTTGAGGCCTGCCGGGGCCGGGAGATCTTCTTCGAGCACACGGATGGCCGGATCGTCCTGATCTACCCGATGGGTGACCGCGTGCTGGTGGGCACCACCGACGTGGATGCCGACATGGCCCAGGACGCCGTCTGCACCGACGAGGAAATCTCGTACTTCTTCGACCTCATCGGGCATGTGTTCCCCGCGGTCCCGGTGACCCGCGAACAGATCGTCTACACCTTTTCGGGCGTACGTCCCCTGCCCCGGCATGACGCCACCCAGCCGGGCTTCGTCTCCCGCGACTACCGCATCGAGCGCCGCGGTCCGGCAGCTGGCGGGACGGGCGCCATCGTCCTGAGCCTGGTTGGCGGCAAATGGACCACCTTCCGTGCCCTCGCCGAGCACCTGGCCGACGACGTCCTGGCCGTGCTGGGCAAGGAGCGCCAGGTGAGCACCGCACAGCTGCCCATCGGCGGCGGCGCCGGTTTCCCCGCCGACGAGGCAGGCGTCCAGCAGTGGATCAAGGCGCATATGGCCCCCGGCCGGGACGCGGACCGCACCGCCGGGCTCCTGACGCGCTACGGCACCCGTGCGGAGGCGGTCATGGAATACCTCGACGCCGGCGAGGACCGGCCGCTGCACTCCACCCGCGAGCTGAGCGTGCGTGAACTCGAGTTCATGGCAGCCAACGAGCAGGTGGGCCACCTGGTGGACGTCCTCATCCGGCGGACCTCCCTGGCCTTCCGCGGGCTCGTCACGGGGGAACTGCTCAATGAGGTGGCAGAAGTGCTGGCTGTTCCGCTTGGATGGGATGCAGCAGCCCGGAAAGCGGAGATCCTCCACGCCCAGGACGTGCTGAAGCGCTTCCACCGGGTGGAAACGCCCAGCCTGGTGGCGTAGCGGTACCCCGCCGCCATCCACCGCCACCAAACCGACAAGGACGTCATCCATGAACCAGTACATTCTCGCCATCGACCAGGGCACCACCAGCACCCGCGCCATCATCTTCGACCACTCCGGCGGCATTGTCTCCTCGGGGCAGATGGAGCACGCGCAGATCTTCCCGCAGGCAGGCTGGGTGGAACATGACCCAGCGGAAATCTGGAACAACACCCGCGAAGTCATTGCCTCCGCCCTGTCCAAGGCGAACCTGACGCGGCACGACATTGCCGCCGTCGGAATCACCAACCAGCGCGAAACCGCCGTCGTGTGGGACAAAACCACCGGTGAGGCGGTGTACAACGCGATCGTGTGGCAGGACACCCGGACGCAGGACATCGTGGACGAACTGTCGCGGGACGGCGGAAGTGACCGCTTCAAGCAGAAGGTCGGACTGCCGCTGGCCACCTACTTCTCGGGCACCAAGATCAAGTGGATCCTGGACAACGTCGCGGGGGCCCGGGAACGTGCCGAAGCGGGCGACCTGCTGTTCGGCAACACTGACGCGTGGGTGCTGTGGAACCTGACGGGCGGCGTGGACGGTGGCGTCCACGCCACGGACGTCACCAACGCGTCCCGTACGCTGTTCATGGACCTGGAGACCCTGCAGTGGGACGAGGACATCCTGAAGGTCTTCGGCGTGCCGCGCAGCATGATGCCGGCCATCAGGTCGTCCTCGGAGGTGTACGGCCACGTCCACACCTCCCAGCTGCTCCGGGAAACGCCGGTGGCCGGAATCCTCGGCGACCAGCAGGCGGCCACGTTCGGGCAGGCGGCCTTCGAAACCGGCGGGGCCAAGAACACGTACGGGACGGGCTGCTTCCTGATCTTCAATACCGGCGGGGAGATTGTCCACTCCAGGAACGGACTCCTCACCACGGTCGGCTACAAACTGGGGGACGCCGCCCCGCACTACGCCCTCGAAGGATCCATCGCCGTCGCGGGCTCACTCATCCAGTGGCTGCGGGACAACCTGGGCATGATCAGCAGCGCGCCAGAGGTGGAAACCCTGGCGGCGTCCGTCAAGGACAACGGCGGCGTCTACATCGTTCCGGCGTTCTCGGGCCTGTTCGCCCCGCACTGGCGCCCGGATGCCCGCGGCGCCATCGTCGGCCTCACCCGTTTTGTCAACAAGAACCACATAGCCCGTGCCGCGCTGGAAGCCACCGCCTTCCAGACCCGCGAGGTGCTGGACGCCGTCAACGCCGACTCCGGCGTGCCCCTCAGCGAGCTTAAGGTCGACGGCGGGATGGTGGCCAACGACGCACTGATGCAGTTCCAGGCGGACATCCTGGGTGTCCCCGTCATCCGTCCCAGGGTCATCGAGACCACAGCGCTTGGGGCGGCCTACGCGGCCGGGCTGGCGGTCGGGTTCTGGAAGGACCTGGGCGAGCTGTCAGCCAACTGGTCGGAGGACAAACGGTGGGAGCCGCAGCTCGACGCGGCCGAGCGGGACCGGCAGATGCGCCTCTGGCGGAAAGCCGTCACCAAGTCCATGGACTGGGTGGACGGGGATGTGAAGTAGCCCTTCGGAGCCAGGGCCGGCCCCGGACTCAGACTGTGCCGGTTTCCACGATCCCTTTACTGCCATCCACTGTGACCCATTGGCCGGTGTGCAGGACCCTCGTGGCGTTGCCGGTGCCCACCACGGCCGGAATCCCGTATTCCCGCGCCACCAGGGAGGCATGCGCGGCGAGGTTACCCGTATCCGTGACGACGGCGGCGGCGCTGGCGAAGAGCGGGGTCCAGGCAGGTGCCGTCGCCCTGGCCACGAGGACTTCGCCCGGCCGGAAGCCCGCGAAGTCGGCCGGACCGCCGACCAGCCGGACCTGCCCGCGGGCGCGGCCGGGGCTTGCCGGGTGCCCGCTGAGTGCCCCTGCGGGAAGGGCGCGTTCTGAACGGGCCTTGTTGGCTATCCGGTCAAAGGAGTTGCCCAGCAGGGGCAGAGTGCCCAGGGTGAGCGGCGCGTCGAGTTTCCGCTGCCGCAGCCAATCATCCCGGCGCCGGGACACCTCAGCGTGCCGGGGTGGTCCGTTGGTTCGGAGCTCCCGCCGGGTAAGGAAGTAGACGTCCTCCGGATCGCTGATGGTTCCGGCCTGCTGCAGGATTGTTCCAATTCGCGCAGCGCACCGGCGCAGCAGCGGCCAGCCCAGCGTGAAGTCGCGGGCCTGTTCCTCCCGCAACAGCGCGTAGTGCTGGGCAACGGCCAGGAGGGTGTCGAAGCGGCGCAGCCGGCGGGTTCCGCGCAGGGTCCGACGGCAGGCAGCCTCGGCCGCCCGGCGCCGGTCCGCGGCATTGGAGGGAGCATGGCGCCTGGCGTCGGCCGGTGCCGGTGACACTGCCGGCTCCTCGCCCGCTGTCCTGTGGTACCAGTCAAGGCTGTACACGGCATGGGGCACCTGGGGCGGGGCGGACGGGAGCAGCCCGCCGAGCAGTACCTGGTAGCCCTCAGCCCCGGAAGCCACAGCGGCCGCCAGGTGCCGCCGCCAGAAGCGGGCAAGGGCCATCTCCATCTTCCAGGCGGCACCGCCGGTGACCGAGAAGTACCAAAGGTAGGCTCCTGCCGCGCCCACCACGTCCTCCACCTGGCCGATGATGTCCGGAAGGCCGGCCGCATCGCCGCCCGCCGGCTGTCCCTCCGCCAGGCGGCGGTAGGCCGGGAGGCACTCCGTCCGCCATTCGTCCTCCAGGCTCCGCAGGACAGCGCGGTCGGCACCGCGCGGGTCCAGCATGGGACGGACCACGCAGTTGAAGATGTAGCGCAGCGACCCGCCAAACAGCAGGTGGGGGAGCGCCCTCGGCGTCGGCGGAGCCACGTAGTACCAGCCGTTGACCGCGGCGTGTTCCATCGGCACCTGGACGCCGGTGGAGTGCGCCACAGCCCGGTTGTAGGCGGAGTCCAGGGTTGGCACCAGCCAGTCCATGAAGAGCGGGGTGACCGGTTCGGGCAGCCATTCGCCCAGCCGGAAGTTGCAGATCCACACGCCCTTCCCCGGCCGCTGCCAGGCCACCGGTTCAGGGACGGCGGTCATTGGCCGCGCCTGCACAAGCTGGACCTGGCCGGACCTGTCCAGCGCCCATTCGACATCCTGGGGAGCACCGAAATGCCCGGCGACCCGCTGGGCCGCGGCCGCCACCGCCGTCGCGACTTCCGCCGTCAGGAGGTCCCCGCCGCGGGTGCACGTGGCGCTGCCGTTCCGGACTGTCCATTCTTCTCCGCCCTCGGAGCCGGAGACGAGCCCTTCAGCGAGCCCCGGCACAGCGGAAATAACAGTTTCGTCCCGGGCCCCGGTCAGCGGGTTGGCGGAGAATGCGACACCCGCCGCCGTGGGCTCCACCATCTGCTGGACCAGCACGGCCATGGCTCCGCTGCCGGCCTGGCCGAGGGACTCCTGATAGGCGCGCACCCTGCCGGCCTCCGCCGACTGGAAGCAGCGGGCAACCGCAGCGGCCAGGCCTGCCGGCTCGACGTTGAGGTAGCTTTCGTACATGCCGGCGTAGGACGCACCCGGCAGGTCTTCAGCGGCGGCGGAGGAGCGGACGGCATAGGGGCCGGGGCCCGCAGCGAGGGCAGCGTCCTGCAACAGGCGCAACCAGTCGCCGCGTCCCGAGGCGTCGTCGTAGGCGGCACGGGTGACCACGTATCCGGGCGGAACCCGGAACCCTGCCATCCGCAGCCGGGACAGGGCGGCGGCCTTGCCGCCAACAGCGTCCCGCTGCAGTGCGGCGGCTCCGCCAAGCCGGGGAAAGCGGCCTTCCGCGCCCGCGGCGTTCTCCGCATCATGCATGGCGTCACCTGCCGGATCGGGGCCCGGACGGCCCGGTTCCAGTCTAGTGACGGGCAACCTGCCGGGTACAGCCCCGTTCGTCCCCGCCTCCCGCAGGTGCGCTAAAGTAGTTCCATGCGTGCGATTCTTCTGCTTAGCTAGCCGCCGGGTGTCGGAGACAACGGACAGCTGAGCGGCAGCCCCTCCATGGCGAGGGGCTTTTGTGTGTCCGGGAGGATTTCCCGGGCCGCTGCGGGAGGATCAGGCCGTTATGGCAGCACAAGTGCCGTAACAGAACAGAAGAGGGCAGCAGTGGGCGTTCAGCCGGAGACAGAGACCGGAGCAGCAGTGGCAGCGGAAGCACCCGAGGAGGGCACGTACAGCTTCACGGCCATGGAGGCCAAGTGGCCGCAGGTGTGGGAGGACCTGAAGGTCTTCACCCCTGTCGACGACGGATCACGGGAGCGGCGGTACGTGCTGGACATGTTCCCGTACCCGTCCGGGGACCTGCACATGGGCCACGCCGAAGCGTTCGCGATGGGCGACGTCGTGGCCCGCTACCTCCGCCAGCAGGGCTATGACGTGCTGCATCCGATCGGCTGGGACTCCTTTGGCCTGCCGGCGGAGAACGCCGCGATCAAGCGGAACGCCCACCCCAGCGAGTGGACGTACGCGAACATCGACACCCAGGCCGCGTCCTTCAAGCGTTATGCCATCTCCGCGGACTGGTCCCGCCGGCTGCACACCTCGGATCCCGAGTACTACCGCTGGACCCAGTGGCTCTTCAAGCGCTTCTACGAGCGCGGCCTGGCGTACCGGAAGAATTCGCCGGTCAACTGGTGCCCCAAGGACCAGACCGTCCTGGCCAACGAGCAGGTTGTCAACGGAGCCTGCGAGCGCTGCGGCACCACTGTCACCAAGAAGTCCCTGAACCAGTGGTACTTCAAGATCACCGACTACGCCGACCGGCTGCTCGACGACATGGAACAGCTCCGCGGCCACTGGCCCGAACGGGTGCTGGCCATGCAGAAGAACTGGATCGGCCGGTCCGAGGGTGCCCACGTCAACTTCGTGATCGAGGCCGACGGCGGCAAGCCCGCCAAGGAGGTCACTGTCTTCACCACGCGCCCGGACACCCTGTACGGCGCCACGTTCTTCGTGGTGGCCGCTGATGCACCGCTCGCCGTCGAACTCGTGACGGAGGAACACGCCGCCGCGCTGGACGAGTACCGTGAACAGGTCAAGGCACTGTCGGAGATCGAACGCCAGTCCACGGAACGCGAAAAGACAGGCGTCTTCACCGGCCGGTACGCCATCAACCCGCTGAACGGGGAAAAGCTGCCCGTCTGGGCCGCCGACTACGTCCTGGCCGACTACGGCACCGGCGCCATCATGGCCGTTCCTGCCCACGACCAGCGCGACCTCGACTTCGCCCGTACCTTCGACCTGCCGGTACGCGCGGTTCTGGACACCGGCGAGGAGGACCCGGCCGTGTCCGGCACCGCCACCGCCGGCGAGGGCACCCTGATCAACTCCGGCGAGCTGGACGGGCTGCCCAAGTCTGAGGCCATCCCCGCCGCCATCGCCATCCTGGAGCGTCAGGGCACGGGCGAGAAGTTCGTGAACTTCCGCCTCCGCGACTGGCTGCTGAGCCGGCAGCGGTTCTGGGGTACCCCCATTCCGATCATCCACTGCCCGTCCTGCGGCGAGGTGCCCGTGCCCGACGAGCAGCTGCCCGTCACGCTGCCCGCGGACCTGCGTGGTGAGGACCTGGCCCCGAAGGGCACCTCGCCACTGGCCGCCGCCGAAGCGTGGGTCAATGTCGAGTGCCCGTCCTGCCACGGTCCTGCCAAGCGCGACACCGACACCATGGACACCTTCGTGGACTCGTCCTGGTACTTCCTGCGGTTCGTGTCGCCGCACTACACCGAGGGCCCGTTCGATCCGCAGAAGATCAACGACTGGATGCCGGTGGGGCAGTACGTCGGCGGCGTGGAGCACGCCATCCTGCACCTGCTGTACGCCCGATTCTTCACCAAGGTCATCAACGACCTCGGAATGATAGAGGCCAACGAACCGTTCAGCGCCCTCCTCAACCAGGGCCAGGTGCTTAACGGCGGCAAGGCCATGAGCAAGTCGCTGGGCAACGGTGTGGACCTGGGTGAGCAGCTGGACAAGTACGGCGTGGACGCCGTCCGCCTCACCATGATCTTCGCCTCCCCGCCCGAGGACGACGTGGACTGGGCCGATGTGTCCCCGTCCGGCTCCGCCAAGTTCCTGGCCCGTGCCTGGCGCCTGGCACAGGATGTCGCCAGCGCTCCCGGCACCGACTTCAGTACCGGGGACCGGGCGCTGCGTTCGGTCACGCACCGCACCATCGCGGACGCCGCCGAGCTGCTGGACGCCAACAAGTTCAACGTCGTGGTGGCCAAGCTGATGGAACTGGTCAACGCCACCCGCAAGGCCATCGACTCCGGTGCAGGCGGCGCCGATCCGGCCGTCCGCGAAGCAGCCGAAGCAGTTGCCGTCATCCTCAGCCTGTTTGCGCCCTACACTGCCGAAGACATGTGGAACGTGCTGGGCCACCCCGCATCCGTCGCCAACGCCGGCTGGCCGGTCCACGACCCCGCACTCCTGGTCCAGGCGACGGTCACCGCCGTCGTCCAGGTCCAGGGGAAGGTGCGGGACCGGCTGGAAGTCTCCCCGGATGTTTCCGAGGACGAACTCCGCGAGCTGGCCCTGGCCTCCGAGAACGTCCAGCGCGCGATGGACGGCCGCGGCATCCGCACGGTCATCGTCCGGGCACCTAAACTGGTCAACATCGTCCCGGCCTAGCAGGCCGGACCCGGCCACCGGACAACTCCGGTGGCCGGCCAGTGACACCAGGAGGCCCCTTGCCCGACAGTTCCGCCACCGGCTGGCCCTGGTTCCGGGCCCGCCTGGCAGGTTTCCGCCCCGCGCCCAAGCCCGGAGCCGGCGTCGTCCGCACCGCGGTGGTGACGGACTCGGCTGCGGCCCTGCCGCAGCCGTGGGCGGACGGGCTCAAGGCAGACGGGCTGCTCACCGTGATCCCCATGCCCGTCATGGTGGGAGCGGACATTTACGGCGAGGGTGAAGACGACATCCTGGAAACCATCGCGCTGGCCCTGGCCGCGGGGACGCCGGTCAAGACGTCCCGCCCCTCGCCCGGGCAATTCGAGCAGGCCTTCCGTGCCGCGCTGCGCCGGGGGTACCAGGAGGTCGTCTCCATTCACATCTCCGGTGAGCTCTCCGGCACGGCGGATGCCGCCCGCCTGGCTGCCGCCCGGGTGGGGATCCCGGTGGAAGTGGTTGATTCGCGCACGGTGGGAATGGCGCTGGGCATGGCGGTCCAGGCCGCTGTGGCGGCTGCGGCCGGCGGCGCCGACGCGGTCCGTACTGCCTCCGCCGCGGCGGCCCAGGCCGGGCAGACCAGGGTCTATTTTTACGTCCCGAGCCTCGAGCAGCTCCGGCGCGGCGGCCGGATCGGCCCGGCGGCATCACTGCTGGGCACCATGCTGGCCATCAAACCAATCCTCGCAGTGGAGAACGGCAAGATCGTTCCGCTGGAGAAGGTGCGGTCGGCCGCCAAGGCGGTGGCCCGGCTGGAGGAGCTCGTCGCCGCCGAGGCGCAGGCCCAGCCCGGGCAGGCCGTCCGGCTGGCGGTGCACCATTTCGGAAACCAGGACGAAGCCGAGGGCCTCGCGGCCAGGCTGGCAGCGGCCCTTCCGCAGTGCCCGCCGGCGCAGATCAGTTCACTTCCGGCGGTGCTTGCGGCGCATGCCGGGCTGGGTGTCCTGGCCGTCATCGTGGGCCACGACGCTGCGGGCGGCGCACCCGGGCCCAAGGCGCCGAGCCTGTCCACATAGCACCTCGCGGGCCTGTTGCCAGGTGCCCGGATGTCCCTAGCGTGAAGCCATGTCACGCCGGGATGCTGGAGCAGCGGGTCCTTCGGCGCGCCATGCCAGGTCCCGGCTGCAGGCAAGCCTGGGCGGGCGGAAGGGCCTTCTGGCCGACGGCGGCGGGGAGCAGGATTTCGAATACCGGGGGAGTGAAGAGCCCCTCCCGGACACGGCGGGCGTTGAAGGCGGGCCTGCCGGGCTGGCACCCGTCCTGCGCTGGCGGCTGGGGCTTCGGGCTGCAGTCCTGCTCGGCGTCCTTGCCGTTGCCGCCGGCGCGGTGTTCTGGTGGCAGACCGCGTCCGGCCGCCCGCAGATCCTGCCGCTTGCCGGGATCAGCGCCGGCCAGGCGGCGGAGAGCGGACCCCGGGACGGAGACGGCGGCGACGCCGGGGCGGACGGGGACGGCCTGCCCGGGGTGACTGAACCTCCGGGAAATTCCGCGGGCCCAGTGGTGGTCCATGTTGCCGGTGCGGTGGCCGCGCCCGGCGTGGTGACCCTGCCGGCGGGGAGCCGCGTCCATGACGCCATCGGCGCCGCGGGCGGCGGCACGTCCGACGCCGATCTCAACCGCCTCAACCTGGCACTGGTTGTCGAGGACGGACAAAAAATCCACGTTCCCCGGCAGGGCGAAGCCACGCCCCCGATATCGGAGTCCGCAGGGGCGCCCGGTGCCGCGGGCGGCGCAGGTGGCGCACCGGGATCCGGCGGTGCGAAGGTCAACCTCAACACCGCCGTGGCGGCGGAGCTTGACACCCTGCCCAAGGTGGGGCCGGTGCTGGCCCAGCGGATTGTGGACTGGCGCGCAGACCACGGTCCCTTCAGGAGCGTGGAGGAGCTGGACGCGGTGGACGGTGTGGGCCCCAAGATGCTGGAAGCATTGCTGCCACTGGTGACGGTGTGACGTGCCGCGGCTGGTGAACGGGCATCCCGGTGCCTAGCGACGGAGGACGCGGCAGCCGGTGGAGCCGGTTCGTGGAGGCTGCCGTCAGTGGCGGCCCCGGTAGTGGCGCCAGCGGGGCGAACGGGAACGACAGCGGGAACCCGCCCGTCTCCGGCAAATACTCCGGGCGCATGGACGCAATCCGGGACAGGCTTGCCCTGCCCGGGCGGAGGGGCGGCGCTGCACCACGCGATAGTGCCGGCAGCGACGGCGGGACCGGGCCTCCGCGCCGTCGTACCGATCTTCGCCTTGCCCTTCCGGCTGCCATGGTCTGGGGAGCCTCCCTTGCCGGGTTATGGTTGACGCCCGCGGCCCTGGCCGTGCTCTGCCTGGGCCTGGCTGCCCTCGGCGCGCTGCTGCTGGCGCGTCTCCGCGGCCGGACACCCGCCGTCCGTCCGCAGGGCCGGCGCAGCTTCCGGGCCACCTCTGCCATTGCCCTCCTGCTCGCCGCCGCCGCTGCAGCCCATTCTTCCGTTGCCGCCAGCCAGCGTTTTGACGGCCCGCTCGCCGAAGCCATCGCGGGCGGCAAGACTGCGGTTGCCCTGGTGGAGGTGGCCGGTGCGCCGCGCCCGCTCGGCAGGCCAGGGCTGGCTGGTCCGCCTGAACGCTGGTCCGTGCCTGTCCTGACCCGGGAAGTCGCCACCGGAGGCGTGGTGCTGCGCACCCGGGCGCAGCTGGTGGTCATGGGTGGTGGGGCCTGGGGGACCCTGGTCCCGGGACAGGCGGTGCGGGCCACCGGGAAACTGCGTCCGGCCGATCCCGGACGGTATGAGGCCGGAACGCTGGCCGCCTCTTCCGCGCCGGGCCCGGCCGACGGCGGCTCCGGGCTGGAGAGCGCGGCGAAGGACCTGCGGAGCCGCTTTGTCAGCGCCGCCGCTTTCCTGGCCCCCGATGCCGCAGGCCTCCTCCCGGGCATGGTCACCGGGGACACCAGCGCCCTGGACGAAGGGCTGGAGAACGCCATGAAAGCTGTTGGCATGACCCACCTCACTGCTGTCTCCGGCGCCAACTGCAGCCTTGTCCTGGGCGCGCTGCTGCTTGCCTGCCGGCGGATGCGGATGCCACGTGCACCCGCGGCCGCGGCGGCCCTGGCCGGGCTGGGACTGTTCGTGGTGCTCGTCGGCCCGGATGCCAGCGTCCTGCGGGCGGCCGTGATGGGAGCAGTGGCAGTGGCTGCCCTCGCCGGTGGCCGTCGGGGACGCGGACTGAGTTTCCTCTGCCTGGCGGTGATGGGGCTCCTGCTCGTCGACCCGGGGCTGGGCGGGAGCTTCGGGTTCCTGCTTTCGGTCCTGGCGACGCTGGGAATCATCGTTCTGGGCAGACGGATCATTGACTGGACTCCCGCTCCCATTCCCCGGTGGGCGGCCGCAGCCGTGGCGGTTCCGCTGTCGGCGCAGCTGCTGTGCGGGCCCGTCATTGTCCTGCTGCAGCCCCAGTTTTCGACCTACTCACTCCTGGCGAACGTGGCCGCGTCACCCCTGGTGGCGCCGGTGACCCTGCTGGGAACCGCAGCGGTTCCCCTCATTGTCCTGGTCCCCTGGCCAGCCACGTTCCTCATCGCCGTGTCTGGAACGTTCAGTGCCGGCGTCGCAGGCATCGCCCGGTTCAGCTCTCAGCTTCCGGGGGCTTCGCTTCCCTGGCCGGAAGGCCTGCCCGGGCTGCTGTCCATGCTCCTGCTCTCGGCCCTCACCTTCTCTCTAACATGGGCTGCGGCACGTCCGCGGGCAGTTGTGTGCCTTGTCCGCGCGGCACACCGGATCACGGTCTCTCTTCTTGCGCTGCCGGAGCGCAGGCGCGCAGCCTGGGATCGCCGGCATGGCTTTGACCACGGTGCAGGACATGGCAGGCTGGGATACTCCACAAAATATTCCGGAAGGGATCCCCGATGGCCGCTGCGCAAAAACGAGCAACCCGTCCGGCGGCGTCGAACGCTGCCGCCTGGCGCGAGGCAGCCCCGGCGCCCGTTGTCCTGATCACCGGCCCCGAGGAGTACCTGGGCATCCGGGCCATGGACAACATCCGATCCCAGGTCCGCGCCACGTCGCCCGATGTGGAGGTCAGCCGGGTCGACGCCGCCGCCTACGAGGCCGGAAGCCTTTTGATGCTGGTCAGCCCGTCGCTGTTCGGGGAGAGCAAACTGATTGAGGTCGAAGGCCTCGAATCCATGAATGAGGCTTTCCTGGCCGACGCCCTGGCCTACCTGGGCCATCTGGAACCGGACGCCGTCCTGGTCCTGCGGCATGGCGGGGGAGCGCGCGGCAAGAAGCTCCTTGACGCCATCAAAAAAGGCGGCTGGCCCGTGGTGGACTGCCAGCCGCTCAAGAAGGACGCCGACAAGATGGCCTTCGTGTCCGCGGAGTTCAAGGCGGCCGGCCGGCGGATCGAGCAGGACGCGGTCCTTGCCCTGGTCAACGCGGTTGGCGCCAACCTTTCTGAACTGGCCGCTGCCTGCAGCCAGCTGATTTCCGATGCGGGAACCACCGTGACGTCGGAGCTGGTCGACCGGTACTACGGCGGCAGGATCGAGGCGACGGCGTTCAAGGTGGCCGACGCTGCAATGGCCGGAAACGGGCCCCTGGCGCTGTCGACGCTCCGGCACGCCCTTGCCACGGGGGCCGATCCGGTTCCCCTGGTGGCGGCCCTGGCAGCCAAACTGCGCACGGTGGCCCGGGTGGCCGGTGCCTCGGGCTCTGCTGCACAGATCGCCGCCGAACTGGGCATGCAGCCGTGGCTGGTGGAGCAGGCGCAGCGTGACGTCCGGCGGTGGACTCCGGAGGGGCTGGTCCGGTCCATCCAGGCCACGGCGGAGGCGGACGCGCAGGTCAAGGGGCTCTCGCGTGACCCTGTGTTCGCCGTCGAGAATGCGGTCCGGATCATCGCAATGTCAGTCCAGGGCCGCTGACCCCACCCGCACTTCCGCTTAAAGGCGCGTGGCCGGTACCCGAGGGTACCGGCCACGATCATCAGTTCGGGGAACTGGAAACCTTACAGTGCGTTGACCTTCTTGGAGATCGCCGACTTGCGGTTTGCTGCGTTGTTCTTGTGCAGAACACCCTTGCTGACAGCCTTGTCCAGCTTGCGGCTGGCAACAACCAGGGCAGCAGTAGCTGCATCCTTGTCCGTGGACTCAACGGCGGTGTTGACGGCGCGGATGGCCGTCTTCAGCTCGGACTTGACTGCGTTGTTGCGCAGGCGTGCCTTCTCGTTGGTGAGGATGCGCTTCTTCTGGGACTTGATATTCGCCACGTGTGAACTCTCTTTTTAATGCGGAAATGGTCTAGAGGGCTTTCAGGCTGGCCATTGACTGAGCGGCGTGGGGATACCTATGGCGGCCAACCATCAGTGGCCGTCGACCTGCACGGACACACAGCTATAAAGAATAGCAGGTCAGCCGCCGGACTGGCCATTCAAGGCCTACGTCCAGCCGTGTCGCGAGCGGAGCCCTGCGGCCACGGCCTCAAAGCGCTTGCGGTCCAGCACGGCGCCCTCCCGGCGGATGTCCGCCGGCATGATCTGCAGGATGCGGTCAAGCCGGGCCTCGCTGGGCCTTGCCTGCCGGTCCCAGCCGCCCACGCCCAGGTCCACGTAGTCGGCGGACGCCGATGCTGCGGGCACCCGGTCCCGGCTGGTGAGCATCAGTCCCAGCAGGTACGGTCCGCTGCGTCCCACCAGCAGGACCGGGCGGTCCTTCCCTCGGGAGTGGTCCTCCTGGTACGGCACCCACGCCCACACCACCTCGCCCGGGTCCGGATCGCCGTCGGGCTTGGGCGCATAACTGACGGTGGAACGCCCCCGGAAATCCCCCGGGTAGCGGCCTGTGCCGGCAGAAGCAGCAGGCCCCGAGGCGTCGGAGCGGGACCGGGCCGGGGCGCCGGACGAAGCGGAGCCGGCAGCACCGAGCAGCCGAAGCCCGCTCCGGACGGCATTTCCCAGGGAACGGAGACTGAAAGGCATTCCGCCACCTTACAGCCGGGCCCGGCTGCGGACATGACCGCAAACCCGGCGGGAATGCGGTGCCACGCGCCCGGACGTGGGACACTTGAAGTTGACGATGTGCGGCTGGACCGCGGGAACCTGATCAAGGGTGCACCCGGCGGCAGCCGCGGAAATGCCAACAGTAAGGACCCCTGCGTGTCTCCCATGGCCCGCACCGCCCCGGTGCCCGCCGCGACAGATCCGGCCATCATTCGGAATTTCTGCATCATCGCGCACATTGACCACGGCAAGTCCACCCTGGCTGACCGCATGCTGCAGTCCACCGGAGTGGTGCAGGCACGCGACATGAAGGCCCAGTACCTGGACCGCATGGACATCGAGCGTGAACGCGGCATCACCATCAAGTCCCAGGCCGTCCGCATGCCCTGGGAAGTCGACGGCGTCAGCTACGCA
This sequence comes from Arthrobacter nitrophenolicus, assembly GCF_045833485.1. Taxonomy (NCBI): domain Bacteria; kingdom Bacillati; phylum Actinomycetota; class Actinomycetes; order Micrococcales; family Micrococcaceae; genus Arthrobacter; species Arthrobacter nitrophenolicus. The sequence goes on along the minus strand of NZ_CP174504.1, from coordinate 3,859,503 downwards.
CTGAACATGATCGACACCCCCGGCCACGTGGACTTCACCTATGAAGTGTCCCGGTCGCTGGCAGCGTGCGAAGGCGCCGTCCTGCTGGTGGACGCCGCGCAGGGCATCGAGGCGCAAACCCTCGCCAACCTGTACCTGGCGATGGAAAACGACCTCACCATCATTCCGGTGCTCAACAAGATCGACCTTCCGGCGGCGCAGCCGGAGAAGTACGCGGCGGAACTGGCGAACCTCATCGGCGGCGATCCGGAGGACGTCCTGCTGGTTTCGGGCAAGACCGGCGTGGGCGTGGAGGCCCTGCTGGACAAGATCGTCACCGACCTCCCGGCGCCCGTGGGTGACGCCAACGCCCCAGCCCGCGCCATGATCTTCGACTCCGTCTACGACACGTACCGCGGCGTGGTCACCTACGTGCGGGTGGTGGACGGCATGCTGCATCCGCGCGAACGCATCCAGATGATGTCCACCAAGGCCTCGCACGAACTCCTGGAGATCGGCGTCAGCTCACCCGAACCCACGCCTTCCAAGGGCCTCGGCGTCGGTGAGGTGGGCTACCTCATCACCGGTGTGAAGGACGTCCGCCAGTCCAAGGTCGGTGACACTGTCACCAACCTGGCCAAACCGGCGTCGGAATCCCTCAGCGGCTACGCGGATCCCAAGCCCATGGTGTTCTCCGGCCTCTACCCGCTGGACGGAACCGATTATCCGGTGCTCCGCGATGCCCTGGACAAGCTCAAGCTCAACGACGCCGCACTGGTCTACGAGCCGGAAACCTCCGCCGCCCTGGGCTTCGGCTTCCGCGTGGGCTTCCTTGGCCTGCTGCACCTCGAGATCGTCCGGGAACGCCTGGAGCGTGAATTCAACCTGGACCTCATTTCCACGGCACCGAACGTGGTGTACGAGGTGACCCTTGAGGACAAGTCCGTCCTGACCGTCACCAACCCCAGCGAGTTCCCGGCGGGCAAGATCCGGGAAGTCCGGGAGCCCATGGTGTCTGCCACCATCCTTGCCCCGAACGAGTTCGTCGGGGCAATCATGGAGCTCTGCCAGGGCCGCCGCGGTCAGATGAAGGGCATGGACTACCTCTCCGAGGACCGCGTGGAACTGCGGTACTGGATCCCGCTGGCCGAGATCGTCTTCGACTTCTTCGACATCCTCAAGTCCAAGACCCGCGGCTACGCGTCGCTGGACTGGAAGGCCGACGGCGAGCAGGTGGCCGACCTGGTCAAGGTGGACATCCTGCTCCAGGGCGAACAGGTGGACGCCTTCAGTGCCATCACGCACAAGGACAAGGCTTATGCGTACGGCGTGATGATGACCGGCAAGCTGCGTGAGCTCATTCCGAGGCAGCAGTTCGAGGTGCCCATCCAGGCGGCCATCGGATCCCGGATCATCGCCCGCGAAAGCATCCGCGCGATCCGCAAGGACGTCCTCGCCAAGTGCTACGGCGGTGACATCTCGCGTAAGCGCAAGCTGCTGGAAAAGCAGAAGGAAGGCAAGAAGCGCATGAAGATGGTGGGCCGCGTGGAGGTTCCGCAGGAGGCCTTCATCGCCGCGCTGACCACCGACGAGTCCAAGGACAAGGCCAAGAAGTAGTGATGACAGTGGCCGCATCCATCCAGGGCCGCAGCGATGCCTAGCGTTCTTCCTTTGGGCGACCCCGCGCCGCCGGACGGCCTGCTGCCCGCACAGGCGGCCCAGGGCGCGGGCAACCGTGCCTTCGGGCTGTATGTCCACATTCCCTTCTGCGCCGTGCGCTGCGGGTACTGCGACTTCAACACCTACACCGCCACCGAGCTCGGCGGCGGTGCGTCGCAGGACGCCTATGCCGGCACGGCCGCTTCCGAGGTGGCGTTTGCCGCCCGGGTGCTCGCCGGATCCGGGGTTCCGGCGCGGCAGCTCAGCACCGTTTTCTTCGGCGGCGGGACGCCCACCCTTCTTCCCGCAGACGATCTCGCCCTGATCCTTCGGGCGGCAGTCGACGAGTGGGGCATTGAGGACGGGGCGGAGGTTACAACCGAAGCCAATCCGGACTCTGTCACTCCAGAGTCCCTCGCTGTCCTTAAAGCAGCGGGTTTCACGCGGGTTTCCTTTGGCATGCAGTCCGCGGTTCCTCACGTCCTGAAGGTCCTGGACCGGACGCATACCCCGAGCAGGGTTCCGCAGGTGGTGCAGTGGGCCCGGGAGGCCGGACTGGCCGTCAGCCTGGACCTGATCTACGGCACGCCGGGCGAATCCCTGGACGACTGGCGGTACTCCCTGGAGACTGCCCTGTCTTACGAGCCCGACCACATCAGCGCCTACGCGCTGATCGTGGAGGACGGCACCAAGCTCGCCGCGCAGATGCGCCGCGGGGAGGTTCCGGGTATCGACGACGACGACCACGCCGACAAGTACGAGCTCGCCGACCAGCTGATCTCTGCGGCCGGGCTGGGCTGGTACGAGGTCAGCAACTGGGCCCGCACCCCGGAACAGGCGTGCCGCCACAACCTCGCCTACTGGCGGGGGGACGACTGGTGGGGGATCGGACCGGGTGCGCACTCCCACGTGGGCGGCGTCCGGTGGTGGAACGTCAAGCATCCCACCGCCTACGCCGGCCGCCTTGCCCAGGGAGCCTCACCGGCTGCCGGGCGGGAAACCCTGGACGGGGAAACCCGGACTGTTGAACGCATCATGCTGGAGGCGCGCCTCCAGGCAGGCCTCGAAGTGGCCACCCTGAGCGCTGTTGGACGCCATGAGGTGGCGGGGCTGATCGCCGACGGCCTGGTGGACCCGGCCGCGGCATTCCGCGGGAGGCTGGTCCTCACCCTGAAGGGGCGCCTGCTCGCCGACGCGGTGGTCCGCCGGATCCTCCCGGACTGACAGCTGGCGGGGCCCCGGCGCGAGCTTGCGAGTGCTGGGAGCCGGTGGGGACTACTTGATCCAGCGCAGGTTGTACTGGTACCGGTGCGGCTGGCCCTTGTTCACATGGATGCCGGCCGCCACCGAGAAGCACGTCAGGGCGATCCAGATCAGCGTGGCGATGACGGCGAAGATGTTGCCGATCACGGGGATGAACACCAGGATGTTCGCCACCACGGCCGCGATGGTGGGCGGCAGGCTGAAGTTCAGCGCTTCCTTGGATTCCTGCGCCGTAAACGGACCGCGGTCGCGGAAGATCAGGAAGATCAGGAGCGCAGGGACACAGCCGAGGATCCCGCCGAAGTGCGCCAGCGTGGCCCACTGCCGGTCCTCGCCTGCCGTCAGGGGCAGCGCGTTCGCCGGGACGCCATGATATTCGGAGCGGCCTGCGCCGCCCTGGCTGTCCCTGTGATCACGGGTGTTTTCTGCCACAGTCTGTTTCCTTCGAGAGTGCAAATAGTGCCAAATGCCGGTATTGCCTTGCTGCGGCCGCGAACAGCGCCGCAGGACCCGCAGTACCAAGAATACTGGCTATCCGGGACGTGGCTCCCCAATCAGGGCACCGTGAGGAAGTCGATCACTTCCTCAACCCGGCCCAGCAGCGACGCCTCAAGGTCAGCGTAGCTGCGGACGGCGCCCAGCAGCTTCTGCCACCCCAGCCCGATGTCCTCCTTTGTGGCGTGCGGCCATCCGAAGGCCGCCAGCACGCCGGTCTTCCAGTCCTGGCCGCGGGGCACTACCGGCCACTGCTCGATTCCCAGCACAGCGGGCCTGATGGCCTGCCACACATCCACGTACGGGTGGCCCACGATCAGCACATTCCCTGCAGCCCCGGGCGACGCCATCACGGCGTCGGCGATGCGGGACTCCTTCGAGTCCGGCACCAGGTGGTCCACGAGCACGCCGAGCCGCCGTCCCGGGCCGGGCCGGAAATCCGCCACCGCCCCGGCGAGGTCGTCAATGCCGTGCAGCGGCTCGACGACGATGCCCTCCACCCGTAGGTCGTCGCCCCAGACCTTTTCCACCAGTTCGGCGTCGTGCTTGCCCTCCACCCAGATCCGGCTGGCTTTGGCCACCTGGGCCCGCTGGCCGGTGACCTTGACCGAGCCCGACGCCGTCCTGCCGGCACCGCTGCCGGCGGCGGCGCGTGGTGCCGGCGGCATCAGCCGGATGGCCCGGCCCTCCAGGAGGAAACCGAATCCGAGCCGGAACGTCCGCGACTTTCCCCGCCGGTCCTCCAGCGCCACCACGTGCATGCCGCCGGACTTTTCCACCCGGGTCACGGCGCCGACCCACCCGGACTGGACGTCCTCAAGGACCATGCCGCGTTCAACGGGGATTTCGGGCAGTTGGGTGCGGACGGGGCCGGACATCTCCCGGGGCCCCCAGTTCTGGTAATCCATGGATCGACTCCGCCTAGCGCTAGATCAGTGCCGCCGGAATTTCGCCCGGAGCGGTACCAATGCTAACAACGGGCCAAGGCATAATAGACTGTTAGCACTTGGGCATGTCGAGTGCTAACCCCTGATGGTTTGCCCTGATGTTGTTGCACGGGGCGGCGCTGCCGCCCCGACCCTGGATGGAGGTGGAGTGTGAGCGAGCCACGCAGACTGGAAGTGCTGCGGGCAATCGTGGAGGACTACGTCCACTCCCGCGAGCCCGTTGGTTCGAAGGCGTTGGTGGAGAGGCATCATCTCGGCGTATCCAGTGCAACAATCCGCAACGACATGGCAGCGCTTGAAGACGAAGGGCTCATCACCGCTCCGCACACCAGTGCAGGCAGGATACCCACGGACAAGGGTTACCGCCTGTTCGTTGACCAGATCTCGGCCGTGAAGCCCCTTTCCCAGGCTGAACGGCGCGCCATCCAGTCGCTGCTGGAAGGTGCCGACGACCTCGATGATGTCCTGGACCGCACCGTCCGCCTGCTGTCCCAGCTGACCAACCAGGTGGCGGTGGTCCAGTATCCCCACCTGAGCCGCGCCCTGATCCGGCACATCGAATTCGTCCTGCTGGCACCGCGGAAAGTGCTGGTGGTCCTGATCGCCAACAGCGGCAAGGTGGAACAGCGGGTCATCGACGTCGGCCAGGACCTCGGCGACGACGCCCTCGCCGCGCTCCGGACCCAGTTCCTCGGTTCCCTTGCCGGGACCCCGCTGGGCCAGCTGGGGCAGTCCCTGCCCGGCGTCGTCTCCGCTGTCAGCCCGGCACAGCGGCCGGCCGCCCAGGCGCTGGCCCACGGGCTGGAACTCCTGGCACACAGCAGCCGCGAGGAGCGCATGGTCATGGCGGGCACCGCCAACCTTGCCCGGTCCAACGTGGATTTCCCGCTCAGCATCGGACCTGTGCTGGAAGCCCTGGAGGAACAGGTGGTGATGCTGCGCCTGCTGAGCGAAATGGCGCAGGACCACCGTGGCGTGGCAGTCAGCATCGGGCGGGAGAACCCCTATGACGGCCTTGCCGAAGCCTCCGTGGTGGCTACCGGCTACGGTCCGGACAGCGCGGCAAAAATAGGCGTGCTGGGTCCCACCCGCATGGACTATCCCACCACCATGGCCGCCGTCAGGGCTGTTGCCCGCTACCTGTCCCGGATCCTGGGGCCCTGAGCGGGGTGCCGGCTGCCGTGGCAGCCGGTCCGCGGAAGGACACCCCACTGCATGCAGTACAACAAGGAAGAGATACGAACTTTGAGCAGCCACTACGACGTCCTTGGAGTCTCGCCGGAGGCCACCGGAGAAGAAATCAAGAAGGCCTACCGCAAGCTGGCCCGCACCCTGCACCCGGACGTCAACCCGGGCGAGGAGGCTGCTGACCGCTTCAAGGCAGTAACCCACGCGTACGAAGTCCTCTCGGACCCCCAGAAGCGGCGCGTCTACGACACCACCGGCAACGAGAATGGCACGGACAATGGGTTCGGCGGCGGCAGCTACGCCGGCCAGGGCTTCGCTTTCCAGGACATCTTCGACACCTTTTTCGGTGCCGGCGGCTCCGCCGGCCCGGCCTCCCGGGTGCGCCGTGGGCAGGACGCCCTTATCAGCGTCCGGATCGACCTCCGCGACGCCGTCTTCGGCGTCAACAAGAAACTCGAGGTGGACACGGCCGTCACCTGCCCCACCTGCGAAGGCTCCTGCTGCCAGCCCGGCTCGCATCCGGAGCGCTGCGACATCTGCGGCGGCAGCGGCCAGGTCCAGCGGGCGGTCCGCTCCATCCTCGGCCAGGTCATGACGGCTGCCCCCTGCGGCAGCTGCGAAGGATTCGGCACCGTCATTAAGGATCCCTGCAACGAGTGCAGCGGCCAGGGCCGCATCCGCAGCCGCCGTTCACTGACCATCAAGGTTCCTGCCGGCGTCGCCACCGGAACCCGTATCCAGCTGTCCGGGCAGGGCGAGGCGGGACCCGCCGGCGGACCTTCCGGCGACCTCTACGTGGAGATCCGGGTCAACAACGACCCCACCTACGTCCGGGACGGGGACGACCTCCACGCCACACTGAACATTCCCATGACGGCGGCCGCCCTTGGCACCGAGGTGAACCTGGAGACCTTCGACGGGACCCAGGAGATCGACGTCAAGCCCGGTACACAGTCCGGTGAGATCATCACCCTGCGCGGCTTGGGCGTCACCCACCTGCGCGGGTACGGCCGCGGGGACCTCAAAGTGCACCTGCAGGTGGAGACTCCCGCCAAGCTCGATGCCGCCCAGGAAGACCTGCTGCGGCAGTTGGCCAAGCTCCGGGGCGAGCAGATCACCGAGGGAAAGCTGGCTGCCAGCGGCGGCATGTTCGCCAAGCTTCGGGACCGCCTCGGTAACCTGTAGCGGTGAGCAACCCAGTCTTCTTCACCGCCGCCGGGTCCCTCGACGGAATGGCCCCCGGTGGCCTCTTCGTACTGGAAGGGGCCGAGGCCAGGCACGCCGTTGCCGTCAAGCGCCTTGAAGCGGGTGAGCCGGTCGATATCGTCGACGGCGCCGGCACCAGGATGACCGGGCGGGTCGCCGGTGCTGCCCCGGCGGCACTGGAAGTGGAGTGCACGTCCGTAGCCGTCGAACCGCTGCCGGACGTCCGGCTGGTGCTCGTCCAGGCCCTGGCCAAGGGCGACCGGGACGAACTGGCCATCGAAACGGCCACCGAGCTGGGGATCGACGCCGTGGTCCCGTGGCAGTCCGAACGTTCCATCGTGCGGTGGAAGGGTGACCGCGCAGCGAAAGCCCACGCCAAATGGCAGTCGGTGGTCACCGCCGCCGCCAAGCAGGCACGCCGGTCCTGGGTGCCTGAGGTCCGCCCTGCCGTCGACACTGCGGGGCTGTCCGCAGCCGTCGAGGCCGCGGACCTGGCAGTAATCCTGCACGAGGACGCCGTCCGCCCGTTGCGCAGCGTCCTTGAGGGCTGGCAGGCCGGTGGCGGGGGTGCGGAACCCCGCGAGGTGCTCCTGATCGTCGGACCCGAGGGCGGCATCAGCCCCCGCGAAGTCACCAGGCTCTGCGACAAGGGCGCCGTGACGGCGCTGCTGGGGCACCATGTCCTGCGGTCGTCCACGGCCGGGCCCGCCGCCGTCGTGCTGGCCAGCGACATCCTGGGCCGCTGGGCGGCTACCGCACCTTGAAGGCCCTGGTGTCCTCAAACTGGTCCGGACCGCCGCCGGTTCCGGCCTGCGCCGCCCGCAGCTCGTAGTCACCCGCGGGCATGGTCAGGGCCAGGGTGAAAACCCCCGCCTGGCCCTGTTCCGGCGAGGCCGTGGTCTCCCCGGTGAGGAAGGGCTCGGTGCTGCCGTCGGCTCCGGACCGCAGGATCTGCCAGCGGAGCTTTCCGCCGGCGGTTGTGCTTCGTCCGGTGATCTTGACGCTGCCCCCGGGCACCTCCACATTTTCCTGCGGATCTATGATCCAGACGGGCGCCACCAGGCCCGTGCTCCGGGTCATGAGTGCGCCGAGCTGGATGTGGTCGAACGCCATGTAGTCCGTGTGCCCGTCCACCAGGATCCGCACCCGGATCTGCTGCCCGGAATCGATCAGGCCTGAGCTGGCTGCGGCGGCGGTTGCCGTGTACACCAGCTGCTGGATGGCCCGGGCCGCCATGTCCGCATCGAGGTTGCTGTTGAAGGCGTCCTCGGAGACGTCCACGGTGATGACGTCCTTGCCCGAAATGGAGGTGGCGAGCTTGTCCGGGTTCTGCCAGGGCGTGAAAAAGTCGGGGTCGAACGGCTTGTCCGACATCATGGAGCGCAGGGCGCGCGTGACCGGATTTTCCTGGTCCGGGACATCACGGAATTCCCGGTACAGGAAAACGTCGCTGCCGCTGCGCCCAATCCAGTAGACCGGCGCCTTGTTGGAGGACTGGGTGGTTTCCAGCGGCGCACTCGTGGGCGGTGCCTGCGCTGTGCCGGTGGCGATGGGATTGGTGGCCAACGTGCCGGTCGGCGCGGGCCCGGCCTCGGCGATGCAGCCTGTCAGGGCCGGGACAGCTGCCAGGACGCTGGCCAGCAAGAGACCGCGCACGCGGCCCATGGCACGGCCGGCCCTCAGGGGCGCAGCGGTTTCCGGCACGTTCGTCCTGTCCTTTCCTGGCATGGAGGGCCGATCCCCGGGCGGCCTGGGCTTCCAGCTGAAGCTGGATTTCCAGCATGGCACACACCTCCGGGCGTTGCCTCCGCCGGCCCGCCCGCCGGCCGAACTGCAACGGGAACGATATGAGGCCGATATGAAGTTGATACCTAATGACGGAATGCGGTCATCGTTCCCTTCGGGCAGCGGCTTCCCGTATCCGGCGCCGGCGGCTGCTGGCGTAATATGGAAAGACATTCTGAACCGACCTCGAGGGGACCACAGGCCAGCGGGCCATCACTATGACTGAATCAGCGAACGGAAAGCGCCGGTCCGCCGGAGAGGGCAGCAACGGGGAGTTCCCCCATTCGCTGCCAGGCATCCGGACCGAGGTGGTCCTTTTCGACAACTCCGATCAGATGGTCCAGTCGCTTGGCAGCCACGATGAGGCGCTGCGGTACATCGAGGAGCAGTTCCCGGACGTTAACTTCCACGTCCGCGGCAACGAGCTCTCCATCAGCGGACCCACCCACGACGTGCCACGGATCATGCGGTTGCTCCACGAGGTCCGCGGACTCGTGGCACGCGGCACGGTCATCAGCCCCACGGTTCTGCAGCAGCTGGTGGCCCTGCTGCGCACCCAGTCACTGCAGAACCCCGTGGACGTGCTGACCCACGACATCCTCTCCAGCCGGGGCCGGACAATACGCCCGAAAACCCTGAACCAGAAGAACTACGTCGACGCCATCGACGACAACACTGTGATCTTCGGTATCGGGCCCGCCGGCACGGGCAAGACCTACCTGGCCATGGCCAAGGCGGTCCAGGCGCTGCAGCAAAAAGAGGTCAACCGCATCATCCTGACGCGTCCGGCAGTGGAAGCCGGGGAGCGCCTCGGCTTCCTGCCCGGAACCCTCAGCGACAAGATCGATCCGTACCTGCGGCCGCTCTATGACGCCCTGCACGACATGATGGACCCCGAATCCATCCCGCGGCTCATGGCGGCCGGAACCATCGAAGTGGCGCCCCTCGCCTACATGCGCGGGCGCACCCTCAACGACGCCTTCATCATCCTCGACGAGGCGCAGAACACCACGCCGGAACAGATGAAGATGTTCCTGACCCGGCTGGGCTTCGGATCCAAGATGGTGGTCACCGGTGACATCACCCAGGTTGACCTTCCGTTCGGCACCCGGTCCGGGCTGCGCATCGTGGAGGAGATCCTGCAGGGCATCGAAGGCGTCAATTTCTCCGTCCTGGACGCCGCCGACGTCGTCCGCCACCGCCTCGTGGGCGATATCGTCAATGCCTACAGCCTCTGGGACGACTCCCAGCGGGCGAGGGCCAAACACACAGCCGCAAGAGAAAAACGGGGGGAACACGCTTGAGCATCGAGGTGAACAACGAGTCCGGGGTCCAGGTGGACGAAGCCGAACTCGTTGCACTGTCCCGGTACATCTTTGAACAGCTCTACATCCACCCGCAGGCGGAACTGTCCATCCTGCTGGTGGATGAGCCCGCGATGGAAAAACTGCATCTCGAGCTGATGGACGAGCCCGGTTCCACCGACGTCCTGTCCGTGCCCATGGATGAACTCACCCCCGGAACACCTGACCGGCCCACGCCGCAGGGCATGCTGGGTGACATCGCCATTTGCCCGCAGGTGGCAAAAGTGCAGGCCCGGAACGCAGGCCACCAGCTGCAGGATGAGATGCTGCTGCTGACCACCCACGGCATCCTGCACCTGCTGGGCTACGACCATGCGGAACCCGAGGAGAAAGCCGAAATGTTCGGGCTCCAGCGGGAACTCCTGTCCGGCTTCACCGGCAAAGAAGCACCCGCCGAGACCACCCAGTGACGCCTTTGCTCCTGGTCGCGATGGCCCTGCTCTTCCTGGGCGTCGCGGCGGTGCTGACGGCGGCCGAGGCCGCCTTCAATTTCCTTCCGCGCCATGATGCGGAAGAAGCGCTCCTTCGGAGCCGGGGCAATGCGATGCGCCGAATCCTTGCGGAGCCGGTTGCGCACATCCGCGCGCTGCGGTTCTGGCGGATCTGGTTCGAGATGGCCTCCGCGGTGGCTGTTGCCGTCCTGCTCTACAGCCTGCTGGACAACATCTGGCTCGCCGGACTGGCGGCAACAGGCATCATGGCGCTGCTCGGATTCGTCATCGTGGGCGTGTCGCCCCGCCAGCTGGGACGGCTGCATTCCGCTGCCGTGGTCCGGTTCACGGCCCCTACCATCCGGTTCCTGACCTGGGTCCTGGGGCCGATCCCCGGCTGGCTCGTGGCCCTGGGCAGCTCGGCTGCTCCCGGCGCGCCCGGCGGCGATGAGGCCTTCTTCAGCGAGCAGGAGTTCCGTGAACTGGTGGAGCGGGCCAGCGAATCGGACATGATCGAGGACACCGAAGCCGAGATGATCCAATCGGTGTTCGATTTCGGCGACACCCTGGTGCGTGCCGTCATGGTCCCCAGGACGGACATCGTCAGCATCGAATCCGGGTCCAGCCTGCACCAGGCCATGTCCCTGTTCCTCCGCTCCGGATATTCAAGGATCCCGGTCATCGGCGAGGACACGGACCACATCCTCGGCATCATCTACCTGAAGGACGTTGCCGCCGCCGTCCATGAACTTGCGCCGGACGCGGAACCGCCCCTGGTGGATTCGCTGGCCCGCGAGGTCCGGTACGTCCCCGAATCCAAGCCCGTGAGCGACCTCCTGCGTGAACTGCAGAAGGAATCCACCCATGTCGCCATCGTCATCGACGAATACGGCGGCACCGCCGGCCTGGTCACCCTCGAGGACCTGATCGAGGAAATCGTGGGCGAAATCGTGGACGAGTACGACACCGAAAGCGCGGAAGCCGTTGAGCTTGGTGACGGTTCCTACCGCGTCAGCGCACGGATGAGCATCGATGACCTGGGCGAGCTCTTCGACATCGAGCTTGACGACGACGAAGTGGACACTGTGGGCGGCCTCCTTGCCAAGGCGCTTGGCCGGGTTCCCATCGTGGGAAGCCACGTTGAAGTCCACGGCGTTTCGCTCCGGGCCGACCGCCTGGAAGGCCGGCGCAACCGCGTCAGCCACATCATTGCGGCTCCGGTGCCAAGAGTAGACACTGACTTTGAAGACCTCCTCGAAGAGGCGGACACAACCCAGCAGGGAGTTCCACGTGAGCAAGAAAAATAAGGCGGCACCGGCGGAAGACTTCGGCGGCTTCCACGCAGGATTCTCGGTCCTGGTGGGCCGGCCCAATGCCGGCAAGTCCACCCTGACGAACGCCCTGGTGGGGAAGAAAGTGGCCATCACCTCCGCGAAGCCGCAAACCACCCGGCACACCATCCGCGGCATCGTCCACCGGGACGACGCCCAGCTGATCCTGGTGGACACCCCGGGCCTGCACCGCCCGCGAACCCTCCTCGGAAAGCGCCTGAACGACCTCGTGGCGGACACCCTCGCAGAGGTTGACGCCATCGGATTCTGCCTGCCGGCCAACGAAAAGATCGGGCCAGGCGACAAATTCATCGCCGCCCAGCTCGCGGCGGTGGGCCGCAAGCCCGTCATCGCCATCGTCACCAAGGCGGACCTGGTGGACCGCCAGGCACTGACCGAGCAGCTCCTCGCGGTGGCGGAGCTGGGCCGGGAAGTCCTGGGGGAGGAGGGCTGGAAGGACATCGTGCCGGTCTCCGCCACGGACGGTTTCCAGGTGGATACGGTTGCCGATGTCCTGATCAACCACATGCCGCCGTCGCCCCCGCTGTATCCCGATGGCGAGCTCACGGACGAACCGGAAGCGGTGATGGTGGCCGAACTCATACGGGAGGCCGCGCTCGAGGGCGTGCGGGACGAGTTGCCGCACTCCCTGGCCGTGGTGGTCGAAGAGATCGTCCCGCGGGAGGACCGGCCTGACGACAACCCGCTCCTGGATGTGCGGGTCAACCTGTATGTGGAGCGCCCTTCCCAGAAGGCCATCATCATCGGCAAGGGCGGCAGCAGGCTTCGCGAGGTGGGCACCAATGCGCGCAAGGGCATCGAGGCCCTGCTCGGCACGCGAATCTACCTTGACCTGCACGTCAAGGTGGCCAAGGACTGGCAGCGCGACCCGAAGCAGCTGGTCAAACTCGGATTCTGATCCGCCTGTGCGGCCGTTGCCGGGCGGGCGCCCGGCATTCTCCCAGACTGGACCACTAAAATGGACCGGATTTTGATTTTAGAGGAAGGTTCACCACGTGGTTCGAGGCCGCGATATACGCGACAACGAAGCTGATGTGCCAGCCGGAACAGGGCCGGTATCCCGGCACGCGCACGACAGCGCCCTGGGGACGGCGCGGCATCTGGGCCCCTTCCGCGGCATGCCCGTCTGGCTCAAGATCGTCACGGGCGTCCTGTCCCTGGCCATTATTGGCGGCCTGGCTTTCGCCGGGTTCTGGTACCTGCGCCTGCAGAACAATATTTCCAAGGCTCCATTGAATGCCGGCGGAGGCAACAGCGAGACGGTCAGCGACGCGACGGGCAGGATGCAGATCCTCATCCTGGGCTCGGACACGCGCGACGGCAAGAACGCCGAGTACGGCACGGCCGACGACTCCAAGGGCTATGGCAAGTCGGACGTCATGATGCTTATGGACATCTCCGAGGACAACAAACGCGTGAGCGTCATCAGTTTCCCCCGCGACCTGCTGGTGGACATTCCCCAGTGCAAGGACGAGAAGACCGGCCAGGAGTACCCTGCCCGCAGCGGCATCATGATCAACGAGGCCATGGCGGAAGCCGGCATCGGCTGTGCCGTGGACACGGTCAACAGGATCACCGGCCTGGAAGTGGACCACTTCATGATGGCCGACTTCAACGCCGTGAAGGAACTGTCCAACGCTGTGGGCGGCGTGGAAGTCTGCATCAGCGACGCCGTGTACGACCCCGATTCACGGCTGCGGCTGCCTGCCGGCACCTCGATGGTCCAGGGCGAGCAGGCACTCGCCTTCCTGCGGACCCGGCATGCCTTCGCCGATGGCGGGGACCTGGGCCGGATCAAGGCGCAACAGGGATTCCTATCGTCGCTGACCCGCAAGATCAAGGACGACGGCACCCTGTCCGATCCAGGCAAGATGCTGAAGATCGCCGACGTCGTCACCCAGAACCTGACGGTGGATGAAGGGCTGGCCTCCGTTCCCACCCTGCTGACCATCGGCAACCGGCTCAAGGACATCGACATCAGCAAGGTGGCGTTCGTCGCCGTCCCCACCACCCCGGCGGACGTTGACCCGAACAGGCTCCAGATCGCCGAGCCTGCCGGCTCCCAGCTCTTCGCGGCCCTCCGGCAGGACGTTGACCTGACCGATCCCACCGCGCCCGCCACCCCCGCGCCCGGGGAAACTGCCCCGCCGTCGCCCGCCCCCACCGAAACGGTTCCGGCGCCGCCCGCCTACGACAAGGCCCTGCAGCCGGTGACGGTGGCCAACGGCAGCGGCGTGCCCGGCCGTGCGCAGGAAATCGTGCAGGCCCTGGTCTCCGGCGGATTTACCCAGGCCGCCCAGTTCGAAAGCACAGCCGTGGAGCAATCCGTGGTCTACTACGGTTCCGACTTCGCCGATGTTGCCGCCGACGTCGCGGCACTGCTGGGCATCCCCGCGGGCCAGCTGGTTCCCGCCCCCGGCGTCTCAGGAGTGCAGGTCTACCTCGGCACGGACTTCGCCTCGGGCACCACCTACGGGACCGGGGCAGGGGCCGCCCTGCCCGAGGATATCGTGAACCAGACGGCCGGCGACGCCACATGCCAGCAGGCCAACCCGTACCTGATCGTCCAGGAGTAGAGCGTCCGCGAACCGAAAGCGGGGCGCCACCCCAAAGGGTGGCGCCCCGCTTCCAGTTAAGGGCAATGTCCCGGGACAGCTACCAGATGCTGACCCGCTCCGCCGGCGGCATCCACATGCCGTCCTCTTCGGTGACGTCGAAGGCCTCGTGGAAGGCGTCCAGGTTTTTCGCGATCGCGTTCGTCCTGAACTCGTTGGGGGAGTGGGGGTCGGTGGCGAGCCGGCGGACGGCCTCTTCCTGCCGGATCACCTGGCGCCATCCGGCTGCCCACGAGGCGAAGAAGCGCTGCGCGCCGGTGAGCCCGTCCAGGACTTCCGGTTCCTTGCCGTCCAGGCTGATCAGGTACGCCTTGTACGCGATGGCAAGGCCCGCCAGGTCGCCGATGTTCTCGCCCAGGGTGAGCCGTCCGTTGACGAAATGCCCGGGAGCAGCCGACGGCGACAGCGCATCGTACTGGGCCACCAGCTTGGCCGTGAGCTGTTCGAACGCCTGCCGGTCCTCGTCCGTCCACCAGTTCCGGAGGGCGCCGCCGCCGTCGAACTGCGAACCCTGGTCATCGAAGCCGTGCCCGATCTCGTGGCCGATCACGGCACCAATGCCCCCGTAATTGACGGCGTCGTCGGCCTCGGCGGTGAAGAATGGCGGCTGCAGGATCGCGGCCGGGAACACGATCTCGTTCATCATCGGGTGGTAATAGGCATTGACCGTCTGCGGGGTCATCAGCCACTTGTTGCGGTCCACCGGCTTGCCCACCTCATCAAGGTGGCGGTCGACGTCGGCGTTGTGCGCCCGCTCCACGTTGCCCAGCAGGTCGGCAGGATCGATCTCCACGGCGGAATAGTCGATCCATTCATCAGGGAAGCCGATCTTTGCCCGGAAGCCTTCGAGCTTCCGCAGCGCTTCGGCCTTGGTGGCCTCACCCATCCAGCCCACCCCGGTGATGCTGCGGCGGTAGGCCTCGATGAGATTCGCAACGAGCGTCTGCATCCGGGCCTTGTGGGTTTCCGGGAAGTGCCGGGCCACGTAGATCTGGCCCACGGCTTCGCCCAGGGCGGCCTCCACCACGCCCACGCCGCGCTTCCACCGGTCCTTGTTACGGGGCGTGCCGCTGATGGTGGTGCCGTAGAACGCGAAGTTCGCGTCAACGAAGGCTGCTGACAGGTACGGTGCCGCGGCACTGATCACGCGCATGGCAAGCCATTCCTGCCACACGGACAACGGTTCTGATTCCAGTAGCCCGGCTGCGCCTTCGAAGAACGGCGGCGTGCTCACCACGATCTCCTGCCGCTTGTCGCCGTCGATGCCCGCCGCCTCAAACCAGGTGGCAAGGTGCGGGAACAGGGCCGACGCTTCGTCCGCGGTCTTCAGGTTGTAGGTCTTCTGCGGGTTCCGCAGGGTGACGTTGTCCCAGTGGTGCGACGCGAGCTTCGTTTCGAGCTCCACTACCCGCCCGGCCGCGGCTTCCGCGTCCGCCACGCCGGCAAGGCCGAACATGGCCTGCACATGCGACCGGTACGCGGACACCATGGGAGCGAACTTGTCCTCCCGGTAGTAGGACTCGTCCGGAAGCCCCAGGCCGCCCTGGCCGGTGTAGAGCAGGACCCGGTCCGGATTCCCGGCGTCCGGGGCCGGATAGATGTAGAAGAGGCCGCCCACGTCGGCGCGGAACAGCCGCCCCGCCAGTGCTATGAGGTCGGCGGCGGAGGACGTGGCGAAGACGTCCGCAAGCCGCTGGCGGATGGGTTCCATCCCCTTGGCCTCCACGGTCTCCTCATCCATGAAGCTGCTGTAGAGGCCGCCAATCTTGCGCTCGATCCCGCTGGCCGAACCGGCCTTGGCCGCCGCTTCCTCGATGATGTCCCGGACGGCAATTTCGGAACCGTCCCGCAAGGCGGTGAATGTGCCCTCGAGCGGGCGGTCGTCGGGAATTTCCGTGGCCTTCAGCCAGGCGCCGTTGACGTGCTGGTACAGGTCATCCTGCGGCCGGACCGTGTGATCTATGGTGGACAGGTCGATCCCCGAAATGGGCACTGAAACTCCTTTGCTGCAGGCCCTGCATCCGGGCTCCAGCGCCGGAGAGGTCTGCATGGTGGACTTTGCGGACGGTAGTGCCCTTTCATCTTACGCACGCGTGCTAGGCTCAGAATGTGCGTGCAGAGCTCCTTCTCCTTAGCTGCCGCGGCGAGGCCCCAGACGCGATCTAGCGCAAGGCCACCCCTCGCTGCGGAGTTTGTGTTGCCCGGCCACCCTTTCAATGAAGATCTCCAGAAAAGGCCCCACGTAATGCGAAACGCACAAAAGCCCTCCGGAATGCCCGCCCACCGGTACACGCCGTTCCAGGACCTGATCAAGGTCGAACTGCCGGACCGCACCTGGCCGGACAAGGTCATCACCAAGGCTCCCCGCTGGTGCGCTGTCGACCTGCGCGACGGGAACCAGGCCCTGATCGACCCCATGAGCCCGGCCCGCAAGATGAAGATGTTCGACCTGCTGGTCCGTATGGGCTACAAGGAAATCGAGGTCGGCTTCCCGTCCGCATCCCAGACCGACTTCGACTTTGTCCGCCAGCTGATCGAGGGCAACCACATCCCGGACGATGTCACGATCCAGGTGCTGACCCAGGCCCGTGAGCACCTGATCGAGCGCACGTACGAATCCCTGGTCGGCGCCAAGCAGGCGATCGTCCACCTGTACAACTCCACCTCGGTCCTGCAGCGCCGCGTGGTCTTCAACCAGGACGAAGACGGCATCCTGGACATCGCGCTGCAGGGTGCACGGCTGTGCAAGAAGTACGAGGAAACCCTCGGCGATACCCACGTCACCTACGAATACTCGCCGGAATCCTTCACCGGGACAGAGCTCGAGTACGCCGTCCGGGTGTGCAACGCCGTCGCCGACGTCTTCGAGGCGTCCGCCGACGGGCAGGTCATCATCAACCTGCCCGCCACCGTGGAAATGGCCACGCCCAACGTGTACGCGGACTCCATCGAGTGGATGAGCCGCCACCTGCACCCCCGAGAAGGCATCATCCTGTCCCTGCACCCGCACAACGACCGCGGCACCGGCGTCGCCGCCGCCGAACTGGGATACATGGCGGGCGCGGACCGGATCGAGGGCTGCCTCTTCGGCAACGGCGAGCGGACCGGCAACGTGGACCTGGTCACGCTGGGCCTGAACCTGCTCGTCCAGGGCATCGATCCCATGATCGACTTCTCCAACATCGACGACATCCGCCGGACCGTTGAGTACTGCAACCAGCTGCCCGTCCCGGAACGGTCCCCGTATGGCGGCGACCTTGTCTTCACCGCCTTCTCCGGCTCGCACCAGGACGCCATCAAGAAGGGCTTTGAGGCCCTGGAACGCGACGCTGCCGCCGCCGGAAAGGACGTTGCGGACTTCACCTGGCAGGTTCCGTACCTGCCCATCGACCCCAAGGACCTGGGCCGCAGCTACGAGGCCGTCATCCGCGTGAACTCCCAGTCCGGCAAGGGAGGCGTGGCCTACCTGCTCAAGAACGAGCACAGCCTGGACCTGCCGCGCCGCGCGCAGATCGAGTTCTCCGGCGTCATCCAGCGCCGCACCGACACCGTGGGCGGCGAGGTCAGCGGCGCACAGCTGTGGCAGATCTTCCAGGACGAGTACCTGCCCTCCGGCAAGGCTGATGCGCAGTGGGGCCGCTACGCGCTCGGCGCCGTCAAGACCGAAACGGACGACGACGGCGGCATGACCCTGCACGCCGCCCTCACCATCGACGGTGTGCAGGTCAGCCGCACCGGCACCGGCAACGGGCCCATCGCCGCGCTGCTGGGCATCCTGCATGAGGACGGCGTGGACGTCCGCGTCCTGGACTACAGCGAGCACGCACTCTCCGAGGGCGGCAACGCCCTGGCCGCCGCGTACGTCGAGGCGGCAGTGGGGGAGCGGGTCCTGTGGGGCGTGGGGATCGACGCCAACACCAGCATGTCCGCCCTGAAGGCCGTCATCTCCGCCGTGAACCGCGCCATCAGGGACGCCCAGGCCTGAAAACTGCGAGCCGTGCCGCCGGGACATCCACCCGGCGGCACAGCTGTGTCCGGTGGGATGGGAAGCCAAGAGGATGGGAAGATAAAGCGTGGCCCAACACTCTTTCGCCTCCCGCGCATACCGGGATGACGCCGTCGTGCTCCGCACGCACAAGCTGGGCGAGGCGGACCGCATCATCACCCTCCTGACCAAGCACCACGGCCAGGTGCGCGCGGTGGCCAAGGGTGTGCGGCGCACCAGCAGCCGGTTCGGGGCGAGGCTGGAACCGTTCATGGTGGCAGATCTCCAGCTGGTCTCGGGACGCACCCTGGACATCGTCACCCAGGCCGTGGCCAAGGGCGCCTATGGCGGGAGCATCGCGGCCGATTACGGCCGCTACACGGTTGCCGCGGCCATGACCGAAACCGCCGAAAAGCTGACCGACGTGGACGGTGAATCCGGCACAGCCCAGTACAACCTGCTGGTCGGCGCCCTGGCCGCCCTCAGCCGGGATGAACACGCGCCCGGCCTGATCCTCGATTCCTACCTGCTGCGGGCTCTGGCCACCGGCGGCTGGGCGCCAAGCTTTACCGAGTGTGCCCGCTGCGGACTGCCGGGACCCCACAGCGCTTTCGCGGCCCCCCTGGGCGGGATGGTCTGCAACGGGTGCCGGCCTCCCGGCTCGCCGGCACCGGCCCCCGAAACTGTCGTCCTGCTCGCAGCGCTGCTGACGGGCGACTGGAGCACGGCGGATGTATCCCTGCCGGTGCACCGCAAGGAGGCTGCGGGCCTGGTCGCGGCCTACCTGCAGTGGCACCTCGAACGAGTCCTCAAATCCCTCAAACATGTGGAGCGAAGCTGATAGTGGCCCTGGGAAGAAAGAACAACGCAGCCCGCAAGCGGACCCGCCCGGTGGTGGCGCCGTACCCGCACCCTTCCGGGGCCGTGGCGCCGTCCATTCCGGCGGAATTCATCCCCCGCCACGTCGCCATCGTCATGGACGGCAACGGCCGCTGGGCGAACCAGCGCGGACTGCCGCGCATCGAGGGCCACAAGGCCGGCGAACCGGCGCTGCTGGACGTCATGGCCGGCGCCATCGAGCTGGGCATCGAATACGTCAGCGTCTACGCCTTCTCCACCGAGAACTGGCGGCGGTCACCGGAGGAAGTCCGCTTCCTGATGGGATTTAACAAGGATGTGCTGCGGCGCCAGCGGAACCAGCTGGACGAGTGGGGGGTGCGGGTCCGCTGGTCCGGGCGGCGGCCCAAACTCTGGGGCTCCGTCATCCGGGAGCTCGAGGAGGCCGAGGAATTCACCGCCGCCAACAGCACGTGCACGTTGACCATGTGTGTTAATTACGGCGGCCGCGCCGAAATCACCGATGCCGTGTCCGCCATCGCGGCCGACGTCGCCGCTGGCAGGTTGAAGCCAGGCGCCATCAGCGAACGGACGATCCAGAAGTACCTGGACGAGCCGGACCTACCGGACGTGGACCTCTTCCTCCGCAGCTCCGGGGAGCAGCGGCTGTCCAACTTCATGCTGTGGCAGTCCGCGTACGCCGAGTTTGTCTTCATGGACACGCTGTGGCCCGACGTGGACCGGCGCACGCTGTGGGCAGCCGTGGAAGAGTACGCGCAGCGGGACCGCCGCTACGGCGGAGCCGTGGACGCGGCGCGGCCGGCGGACGCCATCCGCCAGGACCAGGCCTGAACGCTCAAAGTCCGGGGCTGCCCTCGGCAGGATAGCCGCTGAGCCACGCGGCGAGGTCCCGGTAGGCCTCCTCCCGCACTGCCCGGCGGGACAGCAGGATGTCGTGGATGGCACCCGGGTAGCGGAAGACAGCCACCCGCCGGCCCAGGCCCAGGGCACGCCGGGCTGTCTCCTCGACGTCGATGACCGCATCCGCCGTCATCATCTCCGCAGACCATTCGAGCTGGATGTGGGTACGGTCGGACAGCAGCACAAGCGCGGGCGCCTGGATATCCAGGCGGCGCTCCACTGCGGCGTGGCCGGCAAGCACCGCACGTGCCCACCCTGCCCTGATCGGAAATGAGGCCATGGGCCGCCACACCGGGTCAAGGTTCCATTCCCCGTGTGCTTCCTTGCTCACGCTTTGCCAGTAGCCCGGCATGTCCGGAAGCCGGAACGGGTAGAGCGGGTTGCTCTTGGAGAGCGGGTCCACCAGATAGGTGGCCAGGCTGCGGAGGAAGCTGCTGCCCTGCAGTTCGAGCCACGGGGCATTCAGGATCAGGGTGCCCAAAGCCTTCGGGTTCCGGTCAGCCCACAAGGCCGCGATGAGGCCACCCAGCGAATGGCCCAGCAGGTGGACGGTCGGCGTGACGCCGGGGCCTGCCTTCTCTGCCACGTCGTCCCTGACCGCCTGGATTGCCGCCGCCAGGTCCTCGTCGTACACGGCAAGGTCGCTGGTGTACCCGGGGGTCTGCCAGGAACGGAGGCTGCGCCCAAATTTACGCAGGTCCACGGCGTAGAAGGGGAACCCTGCACGGGTAAGGTATTCGGCCGCTTCCGTCTGCAGGAAGTAGTCCGCCCAGCCGTGCACGTAAAGGACCGCGTCCATCCGGGCAGCCCCGCCCGCGGGGGACGGCCTCACCGCCGGGACCGCGCACCGCACGAGGGTTGCGACGACGTCGCCCTCCTCATCCGGTGCAAGCGGCAACGTTCGCTGCTGGTACGGGGGACCAAGGATGTCCGCGGTCCATTCGCCGCTGCGTTCCCCGACAGCGGAATACTCGGCCGTCATGGATGCGGCCCGGCCGGGGCGGGCGGAAGGGGATCGCCGCCATAGGCGGACAGCCAGCGGGCCAGCCGGGCGTAGGCGTCCGCACGCACCGCGGCAGGCGAGAGGAAGACGTCGTGCAGCGCGCCGTCGATCCGTTCGATCGTCACCGTCCGGCCGAGGGTGAGGGCCCGGGCGCTGATGGTGTTGACATCAAGGACCGCATCCGTGCGCCGCATCTCCTCAGACCAGAACAGCCCGTTCGCGCTGCCGCGGGAGAGCAGGACCAGGATGGGCACCTCGATGTTCAACCCGCGCGCCACCTTGGCGTGCCCCGCCAGCACTGCGCTGAGCCAGCCGGCGCGGACCGGAAAGGCCATGGGCGGCCGGTACCGCTCATCGAGCGGCCACTCTCCTTCAGCCGCGCTGCTGATCGTGCGCCAGTAGAAGCCGCGCTCGGGCAGCCGCAACACCGCTTCGGGGCGGAGCCGTGCCACCGGGCCCACCATGCCGGAGGCTGCCCGGCGCACCAGGCTGCTGCCGTGCATTTCCAGCCAGGGGCTGTTCAGGACCAGGTGGGACACTGTCCCGGGCCGCCTGCTGGCCCACAGCACGGCCACCAGGCCGCCGGTGGAATGACCCATCAGGGTCACAGGCCCGGCCCCGCCCTCCCGGCTGATCAGCCGGAGGGCCTCTTCGATTTCGGCGTCATAGTCGGCCAGGTCCGATACATATCCGCCCGGATACTCGGGCCGCAGGCTTCGGCCATGGTTGTGCATGTCCAGCGCGTAGAAGTCGTAGCCCGCCTCCTGCCAGAACCGTGCCAGGTCCACGTTGAAGAAGTAGTCGCTCCAGCCGTGGAGGAAGAGGACGGCCCGGCGCGGCGCCCGGGACGGGGCGGAACCGTCCCCTGCAGGGCGGAATCGGACCAGGGTGGCGGTCCGTTCGACGCCGTCGGGGCCTGCCGCAGTGAAGGCAAGGGATTCGAACTCCTCACCCAGGATGTCCTGCTGCCAGCCCATGGATTCATGCTAATGCGCACCGCATCCGCTCCGCGTGATTTTGGAACAGGCAGTCCGAGACGGAAGACTGGAGGCATGCGCGTTTACCCCACTTTTTTCAGGCTGGCCTTTTCATGGATGGACGCCGAGCGCGCCCACAAAATCGGTTTCAAGGGCATCCGGCTCGCGCATGCTTCCGGCGCCGGAAAAATCCTGCAGAAACTGACGGCTCCGGCGCCGTCGCTGCAGACCACGGCTTTTGGCGTGACCTTCCCGTCGCCGTTCGGGCTCGCCGCGGGTTTCGACAAGGAAGGACTTGGCATCGAGGCCCTCTCCGAGCTGGGGTTCGGCCACGTGGAAGTTGGCACCATCACGGGGCAGGCCCAGCCCGGCAACGAGAAGCCGCGGCTGTTCCGGCTGGTGCAGGACCGCGCCGTGATCAACCGGATGGGATTCAACAATGACGGCGCCGCCGCCGTCGCCCCCCGCCTGAAGGCCGCCCGTGCCGCCCTGCAGCGGACGCACACAGGCGTCCGTCCCGTCATTGGCGTCAACATCGGCAAGACCAAGGTCGTGGAACTCGCCGACGCCGTGGACGACTACCTGGTCAGTGCCCGCAGCCTGGCCCCTGCCGCCGACTACCTGGTGGTCAACGTCAGTTCCCCGAACACGCCCGGACTGCGGCTGCTCCAGGACGTGGAGACCCTCCGCCCGTTGCTCACCGCGGTAGGGGAGGAGGCGGACCGGGCCGCCGGGCGGCACGTGCCCCTGCTGGTGAAGATCGCCCCCGACCTCAGCGACGAGGATATCGACGACGTCGCCCGGCTGGCGCTGGACCTCAAGCTGGACGGCATCATCGCCACCAATACCACCATCGCCCGGACCGGTCTCACCTCCCCGGCCGCCGAGGTCGAAAAATGCGGAGCCGGCGGTCTCTCGGGTGCACCCCTGAAGCAGCGGTCGCTCGAGGTGCTGCGGCGCCTGAAGCTGGCAACCGGGGATGCCCTGACGCTCGTGGCTGTGGGCGGCGTCGAAACAGCACAGGATGTCCAGGACAGGCTCGATGCCGGGGCAACACTCGTCCAGGGCTACACCGCATTCCTCTACGAAGGCCCGTTCTGGGCGGCCCGGATCAACCGCGCTTTGGCCAAGAAACGCCGCCCGTAGCGACCTCCTTAAACCGGCAAACCCCGGCGGGTCATCCCGCCGGGGTTTGCTGTTGCTGCAGTTGGTGCCGCTAACTCAGGCCGGGTACTGGCCGCGCTTGACCTGGGGCTTGGGAAGGCGCAGTTTGCGGAACTGCAGGGAGCGCATGGACCCGTACCAGACGGTGCCGCGCTCCACGTCCCCGAACTTCTCCGTGAGCCGCTTGCGGAGTTTGCGGGACAGGATGAAGACGTCCAGGAACACGGCCAGGAACATGACCCAGAACCCACCCAGGACGTAGATCATCAGGTCGCTGGAAGCAGGCACCACCAGGGACACCAGGACAAAGACCAGCGCACCGAACATGAGGTATTCGCCGAGGCTGAAGCGGGCATCCACGTAATCGCGGGCGAACCGCTTCTGCGGTCCCTTGTCCCGCAGGGGGAGGAACCTCTCGTCACCGGTGTCCAGCGCCTGGCGCATTTTCTGCCGCTGGTCCTGGATCGCCTGCCGCTCTGCGGCCTTGGACGCCTTGCGGTCCTCCGGCACCAGCGGGCGCTTGCGCGCTGCTTCCTGGGCCTTGCGGGTTGGGGTTGGAGCTCCCTTGCCAACAACACTGTTAGGCTGCGCCGCAGCGTCTGCCGCCTGCCGGTCTACTGATTCCTGCGCCGAGGGCGCTTCCTTTTTACGTCCGAACACCAGAACAGAATACCCTTGCAGGCCGGTGCAGGCCGCCCTCCGGGTCCGGGCTGCCGCAGGGCCAGATGTGACGCGGGTAATGTTTTCGCCATGACTTCATCACCCCAGGCTGCTCCTACCAACCCTGCCCGTCCCGCCACCCCGGGCCAGGCAGGCCAGAATGTTACGGAAGAACTCCGCGCGTCAATCGACAGCACCTTTGACCGGACCCTGGCCCGGCTCAAGGAACTCGTCGCCATCCCGGGCATCGCCTGGCCAAGCTTCGAGCGTGCGCCGCTGGAACGCAGCGCCGAAGCAGTCGCTGAACTGCTCCGCGCTGCAGGCCTGGACCCGGTACAGGTCCTCGCTTGCCCGAAGGAGGACGGGACTCCCGGCGGTCCGGCCGTCGTCGCCCGCCGTCCGGCCGCCGAGGGCAAGCCCACCATCCTGCTCTATGCCCACCACGACGTCCAGCCGGCCGGAGACGAAGCGCTCTGGGAGACGCAGCCCTTCACCGCAGTGGAGAAGGACGGGCGCCTCTACGGGCGGGGCGCGGCGGATGACAAGGCCGGCATCATGGCCCACATCGCCGCTTACGCCGCGGTGTCCGAGGTCCTCGGTGACGCGCTGGGCCTCGGTGTGACCTTCTTCTTTGAAGGGGAGGAGGAGGCCGGATCACCCACCTTCCGTCCCTTCCTCGAAGCCCACCGGGAGTTGCTGCGGGCCGACGTCATCGTCGTCGCCGATTCGAGCAACTGGAAAGTGGGCGTTCCCGCCCTCACCACCAGCCTCCGGGGGCTCGTGGACGGCACCGTTGAGGTCCAGGTGCTCGAACACGCGGTGCACTCCGGCATGTACGGCGGCCCCGTGCTGGACGCGCCCACGCTGCTGGCCCGCCTGATCGCGACATTCCACGACGCCGAGGGCAACGTCGCCATCGACGGCCTCGTTGCCACGGACCAGGCAACGGTGGACCTGCCCGAAGCCGACTACCGCGCCGATGCCTCCGTGCTCGACGGCGTCCGGCTCGCCGGTTCGGGCAGCATCGCCTCGCGCCTGTGGACGAAACCGGCCCTGTCGATCATCGGTATCGATGCCCCTGCGGTAGCGGTCGCATCCAACACGCTGCTGCCACGGGCCCGTGCCAAGTTCAGCCTTCGGCTCGCCCCCGGCCAGGATCCCGCGGCCGCCATGGACGCGGTGCGCCGGCACGTCGAGGCCCACGCACCTTTCGGTGCCAGGATCATCTTCACCCCGGGGGAGAGCGGCAACCCCTTCCAGACCGACACCTCCTCACCGGCCGCCAAGGTGGCCATGTGGGCCCTCGGCGAGGCATGGGGTGTCCCGGCCGTCAAAACCGGCATCGGCGGTTCCATCCCCTTCATCGCGGACCTGCTGGAGCTTTATCCGGACGCCCAGATCCTGGTGACGGGCGTGGAGGATCCGGACTCCCGCGCCCACAGCGCCAACGAATCCCTCCACCTCGGCGACTTCCGGAAGGCCATCCTGGCCGAGGCGCTGATGCTCGTGCGGCTGAACAGCCAGGGATGACGGGGCCAACGGGAGTGAAAACGGCGCACAGGGAACAAGCGGCGGCCTTGCATGGTTACGTCAGGAGTTAGAGCTACAGGGCTGTCCCGCGTAGCATGTAGCTATAGCCCATACCCCAATCCGTAGGGGCTGGCACCGCCAAGGCGGAGCCGCCAGGACCCGTCCTAAGAAGGTAGGCCAATGAGCACCGCAACCAATGAGAACAGCACCGAAACCACCAGCGCTGCCGGCGAGCTGCCGGTTCATGAGGTCAACCTGACCGACGTCGCAGCAGGCAAGGTCCGCAGTCTTCTCGAGCAGGAAGGCCGTACGGATCTGCGCCTTCGGGTTGCCGTGCAGCCCGGCGGCTGCTCAGGACTGATCTACCAGCTCTACTTTGACGAGCGCCTCCTCGACGGAGACGCCGTCCGCGACTTCGACGGCGTCGAGGTCGTCGTGGACAAGATGAGCGTCCCGTACCTCAGCGGTGCAAGCATCGACTTCGAGGACACCATTTCAAAGCAGGGCTTCACCATCGATAACCCCAATGCCGGTGGCTCCTGCGCCTGTGGAGATTCCTTCCACTAAGCCGGTTGTTTCGCCTGATGCCGGCGCCGTGCCCCCTGCCATGAACATTGGTTGGAGGCACGGCGCCGACATGTGGGCGAAATGCCCGGGGGAGCGGTAAGCTCTACACCGAGTAGTAAAACTTTTAGTGTGCCCGGGGCGCCGATGTGCGCCCGGACAACAGCAACAAGTAGGAAGGGCCGTCTGTGAGTTCGCAGAACCGAACCGGCAGCCGACGCAAAACGATCACTACGATCACTGGCTTGGCTATTGCCGGCGCGTTGGTTTTGACCGGATGTTCGCCAGAGGTAGAGAAGGGGTGGCTGCCCACTGAACGTGGCACCACCAGCAACACCGACCGCATCATGGACCTCTGGGTCAACTCATGGATTGCCGCCCTGGTTGTGGGCATCATTACCTGGGGACTGATCGTTTGGTGCATCGTGGCCTACCGCCGCCGCAAGGGCACTGTCGGGTTCCCGCGGCAGACCAGCTTCAACCTTCCCCTGGAAGTCTTCTACCTCACCATCCCGCTGTTCATGGTCCTGGTGTTCTTCTACTTCACCGACCGCGACCAGCAGGCCATCGATGACCGCTCCCAGCCCGCCGACGTCGTCGTTGACGTCCGCGGCAAGCAGTGGGCGTGGGACTTCAACTACAAGGCCGGCGACGTCATCGAAGAAGACGTCCACGAGGCCGGGGTCCAGGCGCACCTGACCGGCAACACGATCGACAAGGAACAGCTCCCCACCCTATACCTGCCGGTGAACAAGTCCGTTGACCTGGAACTGAACGCACGCGACGTCATCCACTCCTTCTGGGTTCCCGCCTTCCTGCAGAAGCGCGACATGATCCCCGGCAAGACCAACTACATCCGGTTTACCCCCACTAAAGAGGGCACCTACGACGGCAAGTGCGCCGAACTCTGCGGCGAGTACCACTCCGAAATGCTGTTCCGCGTGAAGGTGGTGTCCGAGGCTGAATTCCAGGCCCACATGGACAACCTGAAGGCTGCGGGCAACACGGGCCTCCTCGGTGTGGAGTACGACCGCAACCCGAACCTGAACGAAATTAAGTAAGGGGAGCGACGTGGCTACGTACACTCAATCCGCACCCACCGGAGTCCTGCCGGCTCCCGTGGTTCCCAAGTCCAAGGGGCGCATTGTCGTCAACTGGATCACCTCCACCGACCACAAGACCATCGGGTACATGTACCTGATCGCGTCCTTCGTGTTCTTCTGCCTGGGCGGCGTGATGGCGCTGCTCATCCGTGCCGAACTCTTCGAGCCCGGCATGCAGATCCTGCAGACCAAGGAGCAGTACAACCAGCTGTTCACCATGCACGGCACCGTGATGCTCCTGATGTTCGCCACCCCGCTGTTCGCCGGGTTCGCAAACGTCATCATGCCGCTGCAGATCGGTGCACCCGACGTCGCGTTCCCGCGCCTTAACGCCCTGGCGTTCTGGTTCTTCCTGTTCGGCTCCACCATTGCCGTCTCGGGCTTCATCACCCCGCAGGGCGCCGCCTCCTTTGGCTGGTTCGCCTACGCGCCGCTGTCCAACACCACATTCAGCCCCGGCATCGGCGGTGACCTGTGGGTCTTCGGCCTGGCGCTGTCCGGTTTCGGCACCATCCTGGGCGCCGTCAACTTCATCACTACCATCATCTGCATGCGCGCCCCCGGCATGACCATGTGGCGGATGCCGATCTTCACCTGGAACACGCTGGTCACGGCCATCCTGGTCCTCATGGCCTTCCCGCCGCTGGCTGCAGCGCTGTTCGCGCTCGGTGCGGACCGCCGCTTCGGTGCCCACATCTTCGACCCGGAGAACGGCGGCGCCGTCCTGTGGCAGCACCTGTTCTGGTTCTTCGGCCACCCCGAGGTGTACATCATCGCGCTGCCGTTCTTCGGCATCGTTTCGGAGATCTTCCCGGTCTTCAGCCGCAAGCCGATCTTCGGCTACAAGGGCCTCGTCTACGCCACCATCGCCATCGCCGCCCTGTCTGTCACCGTGTGGGCGCACCACATGTACGTCACCGGTTCGGTGCTGCTGCCGTTCTTCGCGTTCATGACCATGCTGATCGCGGTGCCCACCGGCGTGAAGTTCTTCAACTGGATCGGTACCATGTGGCGCGGCTCGCTGACGTTCGAAACGCCCATGCTGTGGAGCGTCGGCTTCCTCATCACCTTCCTCTTCGGCGGCCTGACCGGCATCATCCTGGCCTCCCCGCCGCTGGACTTCCACGTCTCCGACTCCTACTTCGTGGTGGCGCACTTCCACTACGTGGTGTTCGGCACCGTGGTGTTCGCGATGTTCGCCGGGTTCTACTTCTGGTGGCCCAAGTGGACCGGCAAGATGCTGAACGAGCGCCTGGGCAAGATCCACTTCTGGCTCCTCTTCCTCGGCTTCCACGGCACCTTCCTCATCCAGCACTGGCTGGGCGTTGAGGGCATGCCCCGCCGCTACGCCGACTACCTGGTGGAGGACAACTTCACTTGGATGAACCAGTTCTCCACGGTTGCGTCCTTCGTCCTCGGTGCCTCGCTCATCCCGTTCTTCTGGAACGTGTACATCACCTGGCGCAACGCCGAAAAGGTCCAGGTGGATGATCCCTGGGGCTTCGGGGCCTCGCTCGAGTGGGCCACGTCCTGCCCGCCGCCGCGGCACAACTTCACGTCGCTGCCTCGCATCCGCTCCGAGCGTCCTGCCCTGGACCTGCACCACCCGGAACTCCGCCAGGTGCACACCGTTGAGTCCCCCGCTCCTGCAGCCCAGGTCCTGGGCAACGCCGACCAGAAGGACACCGCACAGTGAAAATCGAATCCTGGATCTTTGGCGCCGGAGTCTTCTTCTTCGTCCCCGTAGCCCTGGTATACGGCTTCCTGACCAACTGGGGTGAATGGGTCGGCATCCTGGGTATCCTGCTGGTCGGCGGCCTCGCCGGCATGATCGGCGGATACCTCGGCTTCACCGGCAAGCGCGTCGGACTCCGCCCCGAGGACCGCAGCGATGCTGAGATCCACGAGGGCGCCGGCGAGCAGGGCCACTTCAGCCCTTGGAGCTGGTGGCCGCTGGTCCTCGGCCTCGCTTGCGCAGGCGGATTCCTCGGCCTGGCAGTCGGATGGTGGATCCTCTTCATCGCCGCCGGCCTCGCCGTCGTGGCACTCATCGGCTGGGTATACGAGTACAGCCGCGGAGACCACGCCCACTAGGCAAGCAGCTTCATAAGTACGACGTCGGGCCCCACCTTAGGTGGGGCCTGACGTCGTTTGTGTTACCGGCGCGCGCCGCGGCAGTGCAGGGGGCCTGGCCCCGCGGCTGCTAGGGCGCCCCCTGGGACTCCAGGAGGCCGGCAAGGTCCTTCAGGGCCTCGCGGGCTTCCTGATGGCTTGCAGGCCCGTTCAGGGCCGTTTCATTGACGCCCAGTTCCACTTCGCAGCCGTGGTGGAAATCGGCCGCCATCACCTGGAGCAGCGACCGGGCGTCCACACCGCTGATACCGGCCTTGGCGATGGTCACAGGCAAACCAGTGTCGGTGACGGCCCGGACGAAAACCGCGGCAGGACGGGCGTGCAGCCCGACAGAGGCCGTAACCACGGCCTTGTGTGTTGGCAAAGGGGACTCCTTCGTCGCGACGGCCCCCACCCGTCGGTGCTGATTTTTCCTGACCAAATATATCGGCCGCACACATTCACCGCCCAAACAGAACCTAGGCCGGACCGGGCTGGTCTAGACCTGACCTACCATAGAAGGGGAAATTCGACGGCAGGGAGAGACCATGGCGCCGGGCGCTCAGGGCATCAAAGGCGAAATTGACCGCACCAGCGGAACGTCCATCTACATCCAGCTCCGGGAAATCCTGCGGGCCTACATTGCTGAGTCATGCCCTCCCGGCAGTGCGCTTCCGTCCGAGCGCGACCTCGCCGAGCGCTTTGGGCTCGCGAGAATGACCGTCCGGCAGGCCATTGACGCGCTGGTCGGCGAGGAGGTTATCGAACGGGTGGTAGGGCTGGGCACATTCGTCCGCCGGCCCAAAGTTGACCTGCAGGTCAAGCTGACGTCCTACAGCGAGGAGATGCAGCGCCGTGGCATGGTTCCGGCGGCCAAGGTGCTCAGTTTCGAGCAGATCGGTGCCAGTGCATTCCTTGCCCGCGAACTCCAGCTCGATGAGGGAACCCCGCTGGTCCGCTTCCGCCGGCTGCTCCTGGCGGACGGGGAGCCCATGAGCGTGGATGAAAACTTCATTCCCGCCCACCGTGTCCCCGGACTCCTGGACGGCGAACCTCCCACGTCCCTGTACAACGTCCTCAGCGAGCAGTTCGGGCTGGTGATGGAGTGGGGCGAGGACATGATCGAGGCGACGGCCGCATCGCCCTCCACGGCCCGGCTCCTCAATGTTGAGGTGGGGTCGCCGCTGCTGAAAATCCAGCGGCACGCGTTCGTGGCGCGGGCGATGGTGGACTACTCCGTGTCCTACTACCGGGCGGACCGGTACAAGCTCTGGGTGCCCCTGCAACGTCCGGGAGCGCGGCGGGCCCGCAACCATTAGAGCCGCCGCTTCCCAGCCCGCAGCAGCCCCCGGAACGTGCTGCCAGGGGGTTAAACAGAAGAGGCCCGGTCCATGCGGACCGGGCCTCTTCTGTTGTGGAACCTAGTGGGACAGGCTCTTGGCTTCCTCGGGAGCTTCGACCGCTGCGTGGCCGTGGCCGTGTGCAGCCTCAAGCTCGGCAGGGGTTGCCGGAGCAACGCGGTCCTCAAAGAACCACTTGGAGAGCAGTGCGCGGCGCTTCTCCTTGCGCGTCACCACGCCGTGTTCGTTCGGAATCGCCGGAATAACTTCCGGTGACTCGAAGCCCACCAGCTTGTAGCGCTTGTACTCATCCAGCGGTGCGTGGACCTCGATGAACTCACCGTGGGGGAGACGGACGATGCGGCCGGTCTCACGTCCGTGCAGTGCGATTTCGCGGTCCTTGCGCTGGAGCGCCAGGGCAACGCGCTTGGTGACGATGAACGCAATGATCGGGCCGATGAAGAACAGTGCACGCAGCCAGTACGTGACGTCGTTCAGCGAGACACCGAAGTGCGTCGCGATGAGGTCGGATCCTGCCGCGGCCCACATCACGCAGTACCAGACGAAACCGGCCATGCCGATCGCGGTGCGGGTGGGGGCGTTGCGGGGACGGTCAAGCACGTGGTGCTCGCGGTCGTCCTTGGTAACCCAGCGTTCGATCCACGGGTACATGAACATCACGGTGAACAGGATGCCCGCCGGGACAAGGGCCGGCAGCAGCACGTTGAACGTGAAGACGAAGCCGAACCAGTTCTGCTCCACCTGCCAGTCACCGAAGGTACCCGGCATCAGGCGCAGGGCGCCGTCCACGAAGCCGATGTACCAGTCAGGCTGGGTACCGGCGGAAACGGGGGAGGGATCGTAGGGACCGTAGTTCCAGATCGGGTTGATGGTGAAGAAGCCGGCCATCAGGGCCAGGACACCGAAGACGATGAAGAAGAACCCACCGGCCTTGGCGGCGTACACCGGACCCAGGGGGTAGCCCACAACGTTGTTGTCGTTGCGGCCCGGGCCGGGGTACTGGGTGTGCTTGTGGACGACCACCATGAACAGGTGCAGGACGATCATGAGCAGGATAAGCGCCGGCACCAGCAGGATGTGCAGCATGTACAGGCGGCCGATGATGGCGGTGCCCGGGAACTCGCCACCGAACAGGAAGAACGAGATGTAGGTGCCGATGACCGGGATGGACTTGATGACGCCGTCGATGATGCGCAGGCCGTTGCCGGACAGCAGGTCATCAGGCAGCGAGTATCCGGTGAAGCCGGCAGCCATGGCCAGGATGAGCAGCACCCCGCCGACAACCCAGTTCATTTCGCGCGGCCGGCGGAATGCGCCGGTGAAGAAAACGCGGAGCATGTGCACGGCGATGGAGGCCACGAACAGCAGTGCCGCCCAGTGGTGTACCTGGCGCATGAAGAGCCCGCCGCGGACATCAAAGGAGATATCCAGGGAAGAGTTGTAGGCCACCGACATCTCCACGCCCTTGAGGGGGACGTAGGAGCCGTCGTAGTGGGTCTCCGCCATGGACGGATCAAAGAAGAACGTCAGGAAAGTGCCCGAGAGCAGTAGGATGACGAAGGAGTAGAGGGCAACTTCGCCGAACATGAAGGACCAGTGGTCCGGGAAAACCTTGCGGCCGAATTCCCGAAGGATTCCAGAGCCGCCAACGCGCGAGTCGACGAAGTCGGTAAACCGGCCGGTCTTGGTTTTGGCGACGAAAGCGGGCTCAGCTGTTGATGCTGCGCTCATGCATATCACGCTCCCAGTAACTTGGTCCTACGGGTTCTTTGAAGTCGCTGGTAGCGACCAGGTAGCCCTCGTCGTCAACTGCGATGGGCAGCTGGGGGAGAGGCCGGCTGGCGGGGCCGAAGATCACCTTGCACTCCTGCGTGAGGTCAAAGGTGGACTGGTGGCACGGGCACAGCAGGTGGTGCGTCTGCTGCTCGTACAGAGCAACAGGGCAGCCGACGTGGGTGCAGATCTTGGAGTAGGCAACGATGCCGTTGTAACCCCAGTCCTCGCGTCCCTCGGAAGGGTTCAGCGAGGCAGGATCCAGACGCATGAGCAGCACAACGGCCTTGGCCTTTTCGTTGAGCTTGCCCTCGTGGAGTTCGTTCAGCCCTTCGGGAATCACGTGGAAGGCCGAACCGATGGTGACGTCCGCAGCCTTGATGGGGGTGCCATCGGGGTCGCGGGCGAGGCGCTTGAGCTTGCCGTCCTGCGGCGCCCACATGGTGTGCGCCAGCTTGTTGTCCGGGCGCGGGCCCAGGTCGCCGAAAATGGCGACGGCGGGGAGCGGAGCCAGGGCAACGGCGCCGAGAAGCGTGTTGCGGATCAGCGGGCGGCGCTTGATGCCGGTCTCCTCGACGATGTCGTCGACGATGCGGACAGCTGCCTTCCGGTCCTCTTCGTAGCGGATCGCGTGGCGTTCCTCGGAGACCTCGTGATCGGGCATCAGGGCCTTGGCCCAGTGCACGATGCCGGTACCGATGCCGAGCATCGCGAACGCGGTACCAAGGCCCAGCAGCATGTTCTGGAGCCGGATGGTGCCGATGGTGGACTCGTCGCCACCCAGATCGATGGCAAAGTACGCCACCAGGAAGATCAGGGTTCCAACAACAGAGATGCCAAATAGTAAGGCGACCTGCCGTTCTGCCCGCTTTGCGGCCTTCGGGTCCGTGTCAGCCAGGCGCAAACGGTGCGGGGGAATTCCAGGATCCTGGAACTTCTCCACCTCATTCTGACCAGCCGTAGCTACGGTGCCCGAGTGGTTCGGACTGCCGTCACTATGGTTGCCCATAATTCGCCTCATCCTTCTCTCGTCCCGGCGGGTGCCGGGTTAGTTTCTAATATCAATCTGCTGACGGTGCAGCAGTAATTCTTGGGCTTGGGCCGGACGTCAGGACGTACGGGAGGTCAGCCAGATGGTGAACGCGATGATGACACCGAGGCCGGCGACCCAGACAAACAGGCCTTCTGCGACCGGACCCAGTGAACCGAGGTCGGCGCCACCGGGGGAACCGGTGGTTTCGATCTGCTTCAGGAAGGTGATGATGTCGCGCTTGCCCTCGGGGGTGATGTTTGAGTCACTGAACACCGGCATGTTCTGCGGGCCGGTGACCATGGCCTCGTAGATGTGCTTTCCGGAAACGTCGGCCAGGGCCGGAGCGAACTTGCCCCTTGTCAGGGCACCGCCGGCGGCAGCTGCGTTGTGGCACATGGCGCAGTTGGTGCGGAACAGCTCGCCACCCTCGGCGGCGTCGCCGCCTTCGTCCAGCAGCTCTTCTTCAGGAACTGCCGGGCCGGCTCCCAGGGAAGCAACATACGCTGACAACTGCTGGGTCTGCTCATCGTTGAACTGGACAGGCTTCTTGAGTGCCTGGGGGCCGTTCATCTGCATCGGCATGCGGCCGGTGCCAACCTGGAAGTCAACTGCAGCGGCACCTACGCCCACCAGGGAGGGTCCATCCTGGGTTCCACTTGCACCGAAGCCGTGGCACGTGGCGCAGTTGGCGTCAAACAGCTTGCCGCCCTCTTCAACGTCGTTCGCACTGTAGGTGGTGGTGGAAGCCTTGGCCTCGTTGACGGTGGTGGCAACGGCGTACAGCCCACCCGTGAGGAGGAGCCCCATCAGGAGCAGCGCTATTGCTGCAAGTGGGTGACGCCGCTTTTGTGAGAGTGCCTTCACGTGGTGGTTCCTTTAGTCGTTCCTGCGCCGGCTCCGGGAGCCGCTACCTGAAATTCTGCCTCTTGTAGAAAAAGAATCAAAGCTGGCTACTTGAGTACGTAGATGACCAGGAAGAGGCCGATCCACACGACGTCCACGAAGTGCCAGTAGTAAGAGGTGACGATCGCAGACGTTGCTTCGAAGTGCCCGAACTTCTTCGCGGCAAAAGCACGGCCCATGATGAGCAGGAAGGCGATGAGCCCGCCGATCACGTGCAGGCCGTGGAAGCCGGTGGTCATGTAGAACGCGGAGCCGTAGGCGTTGGAGGAGAGCGATACGTGCTCGGAAACGAGCATGGCGTACTCGGTGGCCTGGCCGGCGACGAAGAACGCACCCATAAGGAACGTCAGGAGGAACCATTCGTTCATTCCCCAGCGGGAGAACTGGAACGCACCCCCGGTCCGGCGCGGCTGGAGCCGCTCAGCGGCGAAGACGCCCATCTGGCAAGTGAAGGAACTGGCCACGAGGACGATCGTGTTGGCGAGCGCGAAGGGGAAGTTGAGCTTGGCTGTCTCGTCCGCCCACATTTGCGCGCTGGTGGAGCGCAGGGTGAAGTACATGGCGAAGAGACCGGCGAAGAACATCAACTCGCTGGACAGCCACACTACGGTTCCAACGGAAACCATATTGGGGCGGTTCAGCGTGGGGTGCGCCGGGGTACTGGGGGCATGGGTCGCAGATGTCACATAGACATTATGTCTGTAAAAGTCCGTGCTGCCCAACGCAAACCGCCTTTTCGGGGGACTTTTTCTACAAAGACGCGAAATCGCTGCGAAAAGTTCCCCGGGCC
Organism: Arthrobacter nitrophenolicus; assembly: GCF_045833485.1. Lineage (NCBI taxonomy): Bacteria > Bacillati > Actinomycetota > Actinomycetes > Micrococcales > Micrococcaceae > Arthrobacter > Arthrobacter nitrophenolicus. The sequence continues at coordinate 3,824,503 of NZ_CP174504.1, read as the reverse complement.
GTTCATATTGGTCAGCCCGCGGCTTCCCTCGATAGCATCAGGAGGTGACTTCACAGGCTTCTGCAGCGTCCGCCAACTCGTGGCCCCGGCTCATCTCGTCCTTGATCAGCGGCAGGGACCTTACGGCGGACAACACCTCCTGGGCGATGGACACCATCATGTCCGGGGAGGCCACTCCGGCGCAGATAGCCGGTTTCCTGGTTGCCCTCAGTGCCAAGGGTGAAACCGTTGAGGAGCTTTCGGGCCTCGTGGACGCCATGCTGGCGCACGCCAACCCGGTGACGATTACCGGCGAAAAGCTGGACATCGTCGGCACCGGTGGTGACCAACTTAACACCGTTAATATTTCCACTATGGCGGCCCTCGTCGCTGCCGGTGCCGGTGCGAAGGTGGTCAAGCACGGCAACCGGGCTGCGTCGTCGTCGTCGGGATCAGCGGACGTTCTGGAGGCGCTCGGGGTCCGCCTCGACCTGTCCATCGAGCAGGTGGCACGCAATGCCGAAGAGGCGGGAATCACATTCTGCTTCGCCCAGGTCTTCCACCCGTCGTTCCGCCATACCGCGGTGCCGAGGCGGGAGCTGGCGATTCCCACGGCATTCAACTTCCTGGGCCCTCTCACCAACCCCGCGCAGGTGCAGGCCTCCGCCGTCGGGGTTGCCCATGCCCGGATGGCGCCGCTGGTCGCGGGGGTGCTCGCCCGCCGGGGGAGCCGGGGGCTTGTTTTCCGCGGAAATGACGGACTCGACGAGCTCACCACCACCGGCCCGTCCACGGTGTGGGAAATCCGCGGCGGTGCCGTGAACGAACTGACGTTTGCACCCCAGGACCTCGGAATCAGCCTGGCCACTGTGGAACAGCTGCGCGGCGGGGACGCGCAGGCGAATGCGGCCGTGGTGCGGGAAGTCCTGGCAGGCAAGGAAGGCCCCGCACGGGACGCGGTGCTGCTCAACGCCGCGGCCGGGCTCGTTGCCTTCGACCTTGCCGCGGAGGGACCGTTCCTGGACCGGATGCAAATGGCGTATGCCAGAGCCGCAGAATCCATCGATTCCGGTGCCGCAGCTGCAGTGCTCGACAAATGGGTGGCCCTGACCAGGGCCTAGGCCCCTATTGCTCGAAGCCGAGCGAGAACGCCGCGTCCAGGTCGTGCTGCGAGTAGGCGCGGAACGCGATGTGCGTGGTGGTATGAACCACGGCGGGAACCTTTGAGAGCTTGTCGGCGATGACATCTGCCAGGTCCTCATGCCTGCGGACCCGCGCAACGGCGATCAGATCCCATTCGCCCGTGACCGAATAGACCTCGCTGATCCCGTCGATCGCTGAGATCTCCTCCGCCGTCTCGGGAATACGCGAAGCGTCGGTCTTGATCAGAACGAATGCGGTGATCACGTTGAACCCCTCCGGATCAGTTGCGCCGCGGCAATGCCCGGCAGGCTTGTTAGTGCTGCCAGCCTATTACATCCGCGCGCTGCGCCTGCCCGGCCAGCCAAGTCCAAGGTTACGTTCTCCGGCGGCGGACACCGGCGATGACCAGGCGGTAGCCCACCAGGAGAACGCCAAGGCTCAGCAACGCCACAATAACGAAGGGGAGTACCACCGTCTGGCCGGTGACGGCCCGCAGCAGCATGCCTCCCACGAGGCTGCCCAGCCAGACCGCCAGGCCGCTCCTGCGTACCGACAGGGGATCGCGCCATGCCCGCGCCGCCAGCCATCCAGCTGCCGCCCCTGCCAGGAACGGCCATGCCGTGAGGAGCACGCCGGAGACCACATCCCCGCGCTGGTGGGCGTCACGTCCGACGGCGGCGAAGACCAGGATCAGCACGAGATCGGCTACAGCGGCTGCCGCCGCCACAGCGGTCAACGAAGGCTTGGCTGGCTTCAGATTCCGGGAACTCATGGATTCGACCTTAGCGTCCCGTTCCCGCAAGGGGCGATCCGGATTAGGCTCAAGCCGGAAGGGAGCAAACTATGCCGCGTCGTATCGGGACCTGCCTCTGGTTCGAGAACCAGGCGGAGGAGGCCGCAAAGTTCTACGTCAGCGTCTTCGACGAATCGAAGATCATTGATGTCTCGCGGTTTGGCGAGGGCGGCCCGGGAGCCGCGGGTGAGGCAATCGCCGTCGACTTTGAACTGGAAGGGCGCCCGTTTACGGCATTGAACGGGGCCCGCGGGTCCAGCTTCACCGAAGCCGTGTCCTTCGTGGTGGACTGCGAGGACCAGGCCGTGGTGGACCGGTACTGGACAGCGTTGACCGACGGCGGTTCGGAAAGCATGTGCGGCTGGCTGAAGGATCGGTACGGGGTGTCCTGGCAGGTGGTGCCTTCCGTGCTTCCATCGCTGATTGCCGGACCGGACCCGGAGGGCTCCCAGCGGGCAATGCAGGCCATGCTCGGGATGCGGAAACTGGATATCGCCGAACTGCAAAAGGCCTACGAAGGCTGATAGATCAGGGTTCCCGCCCGCCGCATGCCGTGTATACGTCTGCTGATTGCGCCGGCAGGGGAGGGGGAGGGGCATGGAAGTCCAGGCTACTTTGGAGGTTGCGTGAACAAGCCGCTCTGGATCTGCTGCCTGGTGGGTGCCGCCATTGGCATCACCCTCGGCCTCGCCGTCTTCGACAGCCCGGTTGTCGGTTTCGCCGTCGGCCTGGGACTTGGAGCCATCGTGGGTGCAGGAATCGGCACCAGACAGCCGTAACGGTGATTCGGATTGACCATGTGGCCTGCTGCCCGCAGCCGGGCTGCCTGTGTTCAAGTGGCGGCAGGCCACTGCGGGGCAGCCAGGAGGCGTTCCGGGAGAGCGGTGAATCCACGTTACTGGCATCCCTGCGGATCTAAGCCGGTCGTATTCTCTCGAGAGTCGGATGAGGAACAGAGCTGGGATAAAAGACCACGTGTGCGATAAGCGGTCAGCCGGTATCGTCTCGGAGTAGCAAGGACGGCTACTAGTGGAAGCGATCGACATGCGTGGAGTAGGGCCCTTTTCGCAACGGCAAAAGCTGATAATGACGATCGGGACGTCTAGCTTGACCGCGCTTGCGTTTATTACGTTTGTCGTGCACCTAGTCACAGGTAGCGGCGAATGGCCGTTTTATGGATTGTGTGTTGTAGCTGGAGTAACCATGGTCGTTTGGGTCCGAAAGGCTCCGACTACTGGTGCTCGAGGATGACCGGTCTCGGTTTGAGCCTGTTCGCGATTGGCGCTGTTGGTTTGTTGGCCAGCGTCGTTTATGCGCTCATCGATAAGCTGAAAACTGGGGTCCTGTTTCGGCGGAAGAAACTTCTACTCCCTGTGGCGTTCGGGTCGGGTGCGCTTGGTCTGGTCGGCATGCTGATCGTTTATTTCTCCCAACAGCCTTGAACGGATGAGGCAGGTGGTTCCCAAGCGGTTGCCTCAGGGTCTGGTTCTGAGGTTGACGTAGCGGGACCAGGCGTCGCCTGCCGCGTCTGCGTGGAGAAAGGCTACTTGGTGGCTGTATCCGAGTGCGTCCGCGACCAGTGGCGGTGGTGAGACTAAGAGGTGTTCGTCGAGGGCCGTGTTTCGTGCGCCCCGAAGGTCGATGCCCAAGCTTCGGAGCCTATCCATGATGCCGTTTGGGTGAAGTGGTTGTCCGGCCCGGGTCCCCGGGAAGAGCCAGGGGCTTTGTGCGTCTGATCCTGTTCTGAGATTGGGACGGCCTGCAAGGTGCTCTCGAAGCAAGTCGGCGAAGGGTTCGGGAATGGGCACTGGGTGCGGGCCGAAGGTGATCCGCATGTTCCCGGTGCTTTCATTGGTTTCGATAGCGTCGGTCCGGAGTTTTGCGACCCGAACGAGCGGCTGGGCATAGAGAAGCAGCAGGATGCCGGCGACTCGGTAGGGCAGGGACTCGCTGGTGCCGGTAAGCAGTTCCCGGAGCCAGGCCACGCGCTGGTCCTGGGTGATCGCGGGGCGGGTTTTGGCTGCGTAGTGGCCCATGTCCACTCGGTGGTTTTTGCCGGTGTTCTTGATGAAGACGATGAAGGTGCGGATGGCTTTTCTTGTCGTGGGACCGGTTGCGAGCCAGGTTTCGATGTCTTGCTGGGTGCAGCTCGCAGCCGTCCGCTGGTGGGTTTCCCAGAGCCAGTCCAGAAACTTTACGGTTTCGGTGATCTCTTGCTTGGCCGAGTGGACCGGGGCTTGGGCGCTCTTCTCCGGTGTTGTGATGGACCGGATGCGCCGGAGGTGATGCCAGGTGGCGAACTGTGCGACGGGTTTGGCGACCTCCTCGGGCAGGTGGCGGACCTTGTCGTCAATCCAAGTTTCGAACCGGGCCAGATACGGGTCTTGGTAGGGGAGGAGTCCATGATGAATGAACAGGGCGCGCAGGTGATTGGCTTCGCGGCTGGCTGACTTAGCCGCGGCATCGAGTCCTTCGTGCGTCAAGGGGGTTTCCCCGCTCGATAGAGAGCCGAGGAGTGCTTGGACTATGAGGGAGCGCTTCCACGTGATGATGCTCTCGGGCCGGTCCGCTTTGCAAAGGGCCTCGACGATTTTGCCGGCGGTGTCCGGGTCGACGGGGTGCATGAGCAGTAGTTCGTTGAGGTCCTCCCGGAGGGCGCAGCGGGCGCATATGCCGCGCCGGTAGAACTCGCCCTCCGTATTGCAACGGGTGCAGTGGAAGTCGTGGATGATGCCGGCGCAGGGCGCGCAGCGGGGCCCTCCGGCAGCCGCGGGAGGGCCTGGCAACAGTCGATGCTGGCCGCAGTCCGGGCAGGTCCCGTGGGTGCGGGTGGCGGTGGTAAAGCATGGGCCGCAGATTTTCCCTTCGGGCCAGGTGGCGCGGGTTTTACCGGCGGCCCGGCCGCAGCGTGCGCAGGTAGCAGTCCCGGTGGTGCGGGGCCGGCCGCGGCTGGTGTTGCGGGGGCTGAGACCTTCGGGTTTGTCAGTGATCATTGTCGATGATGCGTGCGCGCCGTGGTCTGACGGTGCGGTTTAGGTCGACGACGTTGGGGGCGCTGGTGCCGGTTTTGCGTCCGCGGACGTCGGCGGCCGTGACGGTGATGAGGTCCTCGGGTCCGCAGGAGAAGATGTCGCAGATCGCGGCGATGACCTGCAGTGCGACGCGTTCAGGTTTCTGGTTGACGAGCCGGTAGACCTGTGGTCGGGACAAGGTGATCCCGCGCTCGGCCAGCAGTGGGATGAGGTCGGTGGTGTTGTGAAGTCCCCGTGCCGCCATGAGCTCGGAGAGCCGCCACTTGTATTCAACTTCGCGTCTCACCATTGACCTCGCATCTGCACGCCCAGGACTTCATCCAGGGTGCGGTCCAGCGCAGCCCGGAGGGTCGTGTTGCGGAAGTCGTCGCTGACGAACTGGTAGATCCCGGTGGTGGAGGCGTGTTCGTGGCCCATCTGATGTTGCACGAATCTAGGATCCCATCCGTCCTCCAGCAGGTGCGTTGCATAGGAGCGCCGGAGCGAATGCAGGTCCAGGCCATCCATTGGCAGGCCCAGCTCGTCGAGGTAGCGCCGGAGCCGGCGCAGCAGGGTGGATTCACAAATTAGGCCACCGCGTTCGCTGGGGAACAGGTCCAGGGTGTCGAGCGTGCCTCGTCCGTTGGCGAGCCAGTCCTCGAGGACGCCTGCGGTCCAGTCGAAGACCGTCAAGACGCTGCGGGGTTTGTGCGGGGACCCCTTGCGGGATTTGCCGAACCGGACCTTGCAGACGCCTGCCTTGCCGAACCTTCGTGCTTGGGGGTTGGCCGCAAAGTCGATGGTTTGCAGGTGCCGGAGTTCGTTGAACCGCAAGCCGTACGAGTAGGCGACTTTCAGCATGACGGCGTCCCGGTAGGCTGCCTGCCAGCCTTTCTTGCCCGAGGCGGCGATGAGTTCGACCTGGTCGTCGGCGTGATCGAACAGCATCTGCAGTTCCGTCTTGGTGAAGGGCCGCTTGGAGGCGCGTCCTTCGTACTCCTGTGTGTGGGAGGCGGTGTTCCAGTCAAAGAAGACCTGGGACGGGTGTGTGCCGAAGCGCTGTTCGCAGACCTGGTCCCAGCCGTAGTCGGGGTTCGACACGTAGGACGTGAACCGGCGGAGCGTGGACTGGTAACCCCGGATAGTGGAGTGCGTCAGCTGGTGGATTGAGCGGAGGTCACCGAAATACTCCTCGACGTGCTCCGGTGCCCAGTTCCAAGGGAACTCGTTCACATGGTTGACGAACCTGCGGACACTTGCGATTCCCTTGTCGATCGTGTCGAACTGGAGGTTCCTGGAGAGCTGCTGGTTGCGCCACCCGGTCAGCATGTCCTCGAGCGTCTGTTCCTCGGGATGCAGCAGCTGCACCGCGCTCAGCTGCAGCACACGCCCGGACGCGTCGACCGCCATTCTCACCCCGCTTTTCCCTCGAAGTTGTGCTCAAATCCTGAATCAATGATTCATTAAATGCATCATCAGCACAAAACTGCAGGTCAGAGGCTTGTCATGACTGCTTAAAGGTTCAGCCGTGCAGCTGCCGGACAGCACCTGACCAGCTGCACATCAAAGCTTTCGCGTCGAATGTTCCGCGGAATCTCAAGGAAGTTAGAGATCTGCTCGCGCATCCGGGGGATCGGGACGATTGATTCATCTGATGCAATACGCAGAGTACTACTTGACATAATGTAGATTATCGGCGTTAGAGTGGGACGAGTAGAAGTAGATGAGAGAACTGGTCCCGCATAGTTTTTTGGTGTTTACGCAGGTCAAACGGCTCCATTGATGCCTCAGCGGCGACGGGCCTGAACGAGTCGCTACGCGCAATGGCGTGGGATAGCGGCCTAATCTCTCACTAAGTGAGAGATTTTTGCGTACAGTTGGATCAGTGAGCATCGAACCTGGGCGCATTCCGGCCTTTCTGACCAACGTCAATGTCGGGCTGCTGCGGGCCGAGGATCGAGTTTTCGAGGCGATGTTGGATGGCTGGCGTGCGCAGATGTTGGCGCGTGGCCTGTCGACGTCGTACATCAAGAGCTCGTGTGGAACGGTCCAAAAGTTTCAGGAGCACGCCAATGAGTATCCGTGGACGTGGTCGGCGCATCACGTAGATGAGTTCCTGGCTGACAGGCGCAGCTCTGAGAAAGGTCTGGCGTTATCAACCCTGAGGGCTAATTCCGGGGCGATCAGGGCGTTCTGCTCGTACCTGACGGACGGACGCTACGGCTGGGCGTCATTCTGCGAACGGATCTTTGCCGACATTCCGGTACAGGTGGTCTTCGAGTGGAACTCACCCCGACACACGACCGATGATGCCGTGCCGGCACGACGCCGGGCCTTCACGCGGACCGAACTGCAGACCTTCTTCGATGCCGCCGACGATCTGGTCGACACTGAGTTCGCCAAGGGTTCAAAGCGATGGCTTCCGGCGCTGAGGGACTCGACGGCGTTCAAGGTCGCTTACGCCTACGGGCTTCGCCGGCGTGAACTGGTGATGCTTGAGTACGTTGATTTCGGCCCTAACCCGCACGTTGAACAGTTTGGACGCTTCGGGGCGCTCCAAGTGCGCTGGGCAAAGGGCACCAAGGGTTCAGGGCCACGTCGCCGGACCGTGCTCACCGTCCCGGAATTCGACTGGGTGGTGGGGCTCCTTGAGTACTGGCTCTCCCCTGACGGCCGTAAACGATTCCCCACCGCTGACCGGTCAGCCAGCCTCTGGCCATCAGAGCGCTCCGGCTCCACTGTTTACCGCAACTTCGACCGCTCTTTCCAGCGGGTGAGGAAAATCGCCGGGCTCCCGGAAGAACTGACCCTGCACACGCTGAGGCACTCCTACGTGACGCATCTGATCGAGGCCGGTTACGACCCCTTGTTTATCCAGCAGCAGGTCGGGCACAGTTACTCCTCCACCACAGCCCTCTATACTTCCGTGTCGGCGGACTTCAAACAGAAGACCATCCAGAAAATGATCGCCCAGCGGCTGCGCAGCGGCGTCACTGATGAGGGGAACGGCCATGGCTGAACAGCGACGGATTGGCTACCGCTGGAACCTCCGGCAGCTGATGGCCCAACGCAACCTCTGGAAGACCACCGAGCTTCTCCCCCTGCTGAAATCCCGGGGTATCAATCTCTCCAACGCCCAGGTCCACCGGCTCGTCACCGGAACGCCGGAACGCATTCCAGCCCAGACCTTCGCGGCGCTCTGCGACATCCTGGAATGCACGCCCAACGACCTGTTCGAACCCTACGTGCAGATGCGCGCCGCGAAGACCGCCAACGCCCCGAAGAGGCCAGAGGATCTTGGGATCACCCCCGGCGCGCCGAGCGCGCGACGGATCCGCGTGCTGCCACCGGATGAAGATGCCTAGGCCGCGAAAAGCCGGCGACCCCATCAAATGGCCCGAAGCATGCGGGCGCTGCGGCGAACACCATCAAATCGCGGTCCGCTGGCCGGACGGCGGAATCTGCGGCTACTGCTACCAGCAGGCCAAAAGAACCCGAGGCACCTGCGCCTGCGGTCACGAGGGCGTCCTGCCCGGCCGCGTCGACACGCTGCCGGCATGCCGGAGCTGCTCCGGAGTCCAGCTCAACATCGACTGCATCGGATGCGGGAGCGAGGATGAACTCCACTCAGGGAACCGATGCTGGTCATGCATCCTCGCCGCTACCGTCGACAGGCTCCTCAGCCCACTGGACAATCAGACGCCCTCCCCCGCGCTTCAAGCAATCGCCACAGCCTTCAAGTCCATGAAACGGGCCAACAGTGGCCTGACCTGGATCCAGCAACCACACGTCACTGCCTTCCTCCAACAACTGTCGGCCGCGCCTGTGATCACACACGCACGTCTCGACGAACTGCCGGCCTCCCGCACCCGCGAATACGTCCGCGGCCTACTCGTTGAACACAACGCGCTGCCGCGCCGCGATGAGCTCAGCGCAAGGTTCGGTGAATGGTCCGACCAGGCACTCGAGCGGATCACCAGCCAGAACCATCGGGACATCATCCGGCGCTACATCCGCTGGCACCACCAACGCCGGATGAACCAGATGGACGAGGTCACCCAAGGCACCTTCCTGAGGGCCAAACAGTCAGTCACCGTGGCTATCGAACTGCTGAACTGGCTCACCGAACGCGACACTGAACTCGCAGAAGTGACCCAGGCGCACCTGGACCGATGGCAAGCAGAAGGCCCGACGACACGAGGCATTGCCTCATGCTTCCTCGACTGGGCAACCAGAACCAGCCTTATCGATCCCTCAGTGAAGCTGCAGCCCCACCGGCGCGGCACCAGCCCACGACTCGACGCCACCGCTCAGACCGAGCTCGTTGCCACCGTCAGCCACACGATCGACATGAACCCGAGGGACCGCGCCGCAGCCATCCTCATCCTGGTCTTCGGCCAGCAGGTCACCAACATCGTCCGACTGACCTGGGACAACGTCACCGTGACAGAGGACCTCGTCAGCATCACCTTCGGAACCGTCGAAATCGCACTCACATCACCGCTCGATGAGCCATGGCGCGAACTCGCAGCCACGCCAACCCACCACCAGACAGCAGCGCACCCCAACAGCAACTGGGTATTTCGCGGCGGCTCACCCGGCCAGCACATCCAAGCCTCAACCCTCACTCAACGGCTGAGCACTGACTTCAGCACCCGAGCGGCCAGGCTCGGAACCCTCCACGAACTCACCAAACTCGCCCCCGTTGCAATCATCGCCGAAGCCCTCGGCTACTCCCCGGCCACGATCGATCGCCACGCCATCGACTCATCAGCCAACTACGCCCAATACATCGCCTCGGCAGCGGCGACCAGGAAGGCACCGAGATGATCCGAATCTCCAAGCGATTCCAGGAAGCTGCGCAGAGAATCCTGGACGGTGACGAATCCAAGATCGCTGCTGCGGCGTTAGAAGGCGTCCTGCTCGATGAATATCTAGGCGAAGAAGACATGGAAAATCTACTCTTCGCTCTTTCCCTTTACGCCCCGGGCGACGGCCCTGAGTATTTTGACGGCCCTCAACTTCGTAGGACCCTTCAGGAAACACTCAGCAACGTCCACTTCCCCAGACCCAAAGAGCAGCCTTAACAGACAACGTGCCGAGAAAACGTCCGCATGAACGGGCCAACTCGTCCCACATCAACACGTCCCGCTGCCAGTCCGCGAATTGTCCCGGGATGGGTCTGGGCCTCTCGATCCTTAGTGCGCTGGAGCCGTGTAGCCACAAGCAATTCCGCAGGTCAGCGGCGCATGCCATTGTCTTAATGTGGGCCCTCGTTAAGAATGGGTCAATGACGGTCTATGTGCGATCACTTGAAACTGCGGTTCCCAAAACCATGCTGGTCCAGTCTGAAGCCCGTGACGTCTTCGCCGCCCAGCCAGGCCTCACGAGGCTGGGTTCGCGGCTGGTCAATACCTGCTTCGACTCGGCTGCCATCGATACCCGGTTCACAGCTGTTGAGGAACTGACCAACGACTTCCGCTCGGACGACCCGCAGTTCTACGACCCGTCCTCTGGCCTTCTCCTGAATCCGAGCACCAAGGTCCGCAACGAAATCTTCGCCCGTGAGGCCACCAAACTGTTCGTGGCAGCCGCCCGTGCAGCACTGGACGCCGCCTCGGAATTCGATTTAGTTGACATAACTCACCTCGTGACCGTCTCCTGTACGGGTTTCTTCAACCCCGGACCGGACTACAAGATCGTCCGTGAGCTTGGCCTGGATCCGGCGGTCCAGCGTTACCACCTCGGTTTCATGGGTTGTTATGCCGCCTTTCCCGCACTCCGCGCCGCGAAGCTCTTCTGTGAGGCTGACCCGAACGCCGTGGTCCTGGTGGTGTGCGCCGAACTGTGCTCGCTGCACGTGCGGACCTCGAACGACCCCGACACCATCATGGGCTCCGCATTGTTTGCTGACGGTGCGGCCGCCGCCGTGGTCACGGCCCGGCCGGATGCGGCGGAAAAGGCACTCCTGCGACTGGACCACTTCGAAACTGTGCTCACGCCGGTTGGCGAGGACTCCATGGCCTGGAACATCGGCGACAATGGCTTTGAAATGGTGCTCGGCAACTACGTCCCGCACATCATCGACGACCACATTGTGGGGGCACTGCAGCCCCTCCTGGCGCAGGAGCCTGAACTGGCAGCACTCCCCTACACGTCCATCCAGCACTGGGGCATCCATCCGGGCGGGCGCAGCATCCTGGACAAGGTCCAGTCCCGGCTCGGCCTGACCGACCCGCAACTGGTGCCGGCCCGCGAAGTCCTGCGGAACTACGGCAACATGAGCAGCGCCACCGTGCTCTTCGTCCTCAAACACATCTTGGAACAGGACGTTCAGCCCCAGGACGGTGCCGGCGGCGGGCGGATCTGCTCCATGGCATTCGGGCCCGGCCTCACCGTGGAGACGGCCCTGTTCACGAAACTGCGGCAGGCGCCGGCGGACACTGCGGCAGTCTCCGGCGGCCGGGCAGCGGAGATCCGGCAGCCGCTGGCGGCGGAAGCCCCGGTGGCCTGACCGGCGTGGATCTGCCGATGCGGAAACGTGACGCCACGGCTGTGGAGCTGATGGACCTGCCTGACTGCGACGCCCGCCGGCTGGACAACACCTACCGCCAGTTCGGCGTCGTGAACCGGGTCCTCGGCGGCTGGCGGCGGCTCTACCGGCGGGAGCTCCGTCCCTTGCTGGCGGTACAGCCGGTCCGGGTCCTGGATATTGGCTCCGGCGGCGGCGACCTTGCCGTCATGCTGGCCCGCTGGGCCCGGCGCGACGGCCTCAGCCTCTCCATCACGGGAATTGATCCCGACCCCCGTGCAGCATCCTTCGCGCAGAAGCGGCCTCCCGTACAGGGCGTCGAGTTCCGGCAGGCACACAGTGCGGACGAGGTGGTAGCCGGCCGGACATATGACGTGGTGATCTCCAACCACGTCCTCCATCACCTCCCCGCGGAGGAACTGCGAACCCTGCTGGCGCATTCGGAGGTCCTCGCCGGGACGAAGGTCCTGCACAACGACCTCCGCCGAAGCCCCGCAGCCTTCACCCTGTTCGGGATGGCAGCCCTCCCCTTTCGCGGCTCCTACATCCGCGTGGACGGGCTGACCTCCATCCGCCGGAGCTACACTCCTGCCGAACTTTCCGCGCTCGCTCCCCCGGGCTGGACAGTGGAACGCAGCGCCGCTTTCCACCAGGTCCTCACCTACCGCCAGGGGTAACCATGAAAGTGGATGTAGATGTGGTGGTGGTGGGCGGCGGTCCGGTAGGCCTGTACCTCGCGGCGGCGCTTCTCCAGCAGGGCATCAGCGTCCGGGTGCTTGAGCGCCGGCAGTCCCGTGACCTCCACTCGCGCGCCATCGGCATCCATCCCCCGGCGCTCGATGCCCTGGACGGCATCGGTGTTGCTTCCGCCCTGGTGCGCGAAGGCGTTCCGATCCGGACCGGAATGGCGGTCAGCCGCGGAAAAACACTGGGCGTCATGGCGTTCGACGGCGTTTCGGACACCTTCCCGTTCGTGCTGGCACTGCCCCAGTTCCGGACCGAGCAACTTCTGGAGACCCGCCTTCGCGCATTGGACAGCGGGGCGCTGGTACGGGGCGTGGAAGCCACCGGAGTGAACGACGACGGCGACCACGTCACCATCGAGGTGCAGCGGCCGCCGGGCACGCCGGCAGGAGCCACGTCCTTCAGCGCCTCGATGGTGGTGGCCGCAGACGGCGCCCGGTCCAGGTGGCGCGGCCTCCTGGGCGTTCCAGTACACAGGAAGACGTATCCGGACCACTACCTGATGGGGGATTTCGCCGATTCCGGCCGCCACGGGGACATGGCGGTCCTCTTCCTGGAGCGCGACGGAATTGTCGAGTCCTTTCCCCTGCCGGGCGGAATCCGGCGCTGGGTGGTCCGTCTCGGCCGACCGGCAGAAGATGCACGGGCCGTGGACCTCGCCGGGATCGTCGCGCAGCGCACCGGTATCCTGCCCGACGCCGGGACCAACAGCATGCTCAGCGCGTTCAGCGTGCGCTCCACCCTCGCGCTGAGAACGGCGGTGGGAAGGGTGGTGCTGCTGGGCGATGCCGCCCATGAAATCAGTCCCATCGGGGGCCAGGGCATGAATCTCGGCTGGCTGGACGCCCGGGCCCTGGTTCCGCTCCTCCTGGAATCCCTGGCAGGAAGGCGCACGGACACCGAATTCACGCGGTTCGAGGCGGACCGGCGCCGGGCTGCGCAGCTGGCCCGCCGGCAGTCGGAAATCAACATGCTGCTGGGACGCCCGCTGCCGTCGCCCCTGGTGCGCTTGCGGAATGCGGCCATCGGCGCCGCCGCCGCAACGCCGGCCGTGAACGCCTGGGTGGCGCGGCGGTTCACCATGCAGGAGGAGCGGCTCCACTCCGGCAACTCGTGCAGGCTTACCGGAAGTAGCAGTCGTAACTGTCCTGGCTGACGATCAGGCCGTCGCTGACTTCGAACACCGAGGACGTCCTCGCCCGAATGGTTTCCCCAGCATCCCAGTACCGGAGGTCCATCAGGACAGTGGCGGACCAGTCCGCTTCCACGGCCACCCTGCCCTCCTCGCACGTGGTGCGGCGGATGGTGAACTTCTGGTCCCGCACCACCGTGGAACTCTGGTCGGCGCCGGCGAGGACATCTGCCAGGGTCCGGGTGGCGCCCTCGGGAGCGAGCAAGTGCGGAGCCTCCACCAGAATGAATGACTCGGCAAGGAATGGCTTGATGCCCGCCGCTCCCCCGCCCGCTTCCAGCACCTTGAGGAAACCCAGGACGCAATCGAGCGGCGACGCGCCGGGCAGAGACGAAATGGCCATGACATCGACAGTAGCCCAGCCCCGCTGCCCAGTAGGCTTTCGTCATGACGCCAAGCACGCCCGGAACGGCCATGACCGACGACCAGATCCGCGAACTGGTGGAGCAGATCCTCTCTGCCGGGATGTTGCCGCCGATCGTCCAGGCCGGCCACCCGGCGCTGCGCCAGCGCGCGGCGGCCTACAACGGACAACTGCCCGCGGACCAGTTGGCCCGGCTGATTGAGCTGATGCGCCAGGTCATGCACGAGGCACCCGGGGTGGGGCTGGCGGCGCCGCAGCTTGGCATACCGCTTCAAATTGCGGTCCTTGAGGACCAGTACGACGTCGATCCGGAGGCAGCCGCCTTGCGCAACCGGATCCCGCTGGAGTTCCTGGCCATCCTCAATCCCCGGTACACGCCGCAGGGCAGCGGAACCGCCGCTTTTTACGAAGGATGCCTCTCCCTGAACGGGCTCCAGGCCGTGGTGGCCCGCCCGGAGAACGTGCTCCTTGAGTATGAAACGCCCGACGGCGCGGCGGTGCAGCGCCAGTTTTCCGGCTGGCAGGCCCGGATCGTGCAGCACGAAACCGACCACCTCAACGGGATCCTCTACATCGACAGGGCCCAGCTGCGGTCCTTGAGCAGCAACAGCGAGTACGCGGCGCATTGGGCTGCGCCCGGAATCGGCAGGGCCCGGGAGGGCCTCGGCTTTGACGACCAGCCGGCGGGCATCAGCGTCAGCTGACGTCCGGGCCGGAGGGGCCGGCCGCCTAAGATGGTGCAATGCCCCCAACAACGGACCTTCCCCTGCTGTGCCCGGTCTGCTCGGCGCCGTTGACCTACACCGCCGCCGAGCCGCCGAAACCGGGAAGGCTTGCCTGCGCCGCACGGCACAGTTTCGACGCCGCACGGCAGGGCTACTTCAACCTGCTGGTCGGTAAGGGCACCGCCTTCAAGGCCGATTCCGCCGCGATGGTGGATGCCCGCTTCAACTTCCTTAGCCGGGGCCACTACCGGCCGCTGGCACAAGCCGTGGCAGCCGCCGTCGTACCCGTCCTGTCCGGCGACCGGCCGGCCGTGCTGGACTCGGGCACCGGAACCGGGCACTACCTGCGCGAACTGCTGGACACAGCCGCCGCACACGGCCGGACAGTGTCCGCCGCAGGGCTTGACATTTCCAAATTCGCGCTGCGCCGTGCCGCCCGGCTCAACCCCGAAGCCATGAACCTGGTGTGGGATATCTGGCAGCCGCTGCCGCTGGCAGCTAACTCTGTTGATGTGGTCACGGTGATTTTTGCGCCCCGCAACGCTGCCGAGTTCGCCCGTGTTCTCCGGCCCGGCGGGCGCCTGGTGGTGGTCACCCCGCGCGAGGGCCATCTTGCCGGCATCGCAGCCCTGGCGGGCATGCTCGCCATTGAGGAAGGCAAGGACGCCCGGCTGGCCGCCGCGATGGCCCGGCACTTCGAGGTGGAGGAAAGCTCCGACGTCGACATTCCACTGGCGCTCAACCGCGAGGATGCGGCAGCCCTGGCATTCATGGGGCCGGCAGGCCACCACACGGACCGCGACGCCATCGTCGCCCGGCTTAGCGGCATTCCGGAGCCGCTGCGGGTCGAGGCGAAGTTCCGGCTGACGGTGTTCCGGCCCCGGCTGCCGGACGGCACGTAACGACTTGGCCACTATCGCCACTGCCGGTTGCGTGACCCGGCCCACAGCCCCGGCCCCGGACTAGGATAAGAAAACAGGTACCAAAGGGCCCGCGACGGTGCCCGGGTGACCAAGGGGGCGGCAGTGTTCGAATGGTTGGGGGAAAACTGGTGGGCCCTGTGGCTCACGGCTTTCCTGGCATTTGCGGTGATCGAGATGATCACGCTTGACCTGTTTTTCATCATGCTCGGCGGCGGTGCCCTGGCTGCCCTGGTAGCAGACTTTGCCGGCGCTGACGGCTGGCTGCAGATCGTCGTTTTCTGCGTGGTGTCCCTGCTGATGATCGCTTTCGTCCGTCCGGTGGCGCTGTCCCACCTGAAGAAGGGCCCCGCCGAGCAGCGCACCAACGTTGACCGGCTGATCGGCGAGCAGGCAGTGGTGATGGAGGCCGTCACCTCGGACGGCGGCCTGGTAAAGATCGGCGGCGACATCTGGAGCGCCCGTTCCGAGGCCGGGGTGCTTCCCGCCGGACAAAAAGTGGTGGTGGCGGCGATCGACGGCGCCACGGCAGTAGTTTCGGCGCCACCCGCCAGCGGCACGTCCTGACACAGCAGTATCAATTGGGGAACAAGGGAGACGCATGGAAAACGCAGGAGGAGCGGCTTTGGCCGTCGTGCTGGTAGTCCTGATCGTGTTTGTGATCATCGTTCTGGTGCGCTCGGTCCGGATCATTCCGCAGGCCAGGGCCGGCGTGGTGGAGCGGCTCGGCAAATACCAGCGCACCCTGAATCCGGGGCTGACCATCCTCATTCCCTTCGTGGACCGGCTCCTTCCGCTGCTGGACCTCCGCGAGCAGGTGGTCTCCTTCCCGCCGCAGCCGGTGATCACCGAGGACAACCTGGTGGTCTCGATCGACACCGTGGTCTACTTCCAGGTCACCGACCCCCGCGCAGCCACCTACGAGATCGCCAACTATATCCAGGCGGTGGAGCAGCTCACCACCACCACGCTCCGTAACGTGGTGGGCGGACTGAACCTCGAAGAAGCGCTGACCTCGCGTGACCAGATCAACGGCCAGCTCCGCGGCGTCCTGGATGAGGCCACCGGCCGCTGGGGAATCCGCGTTTCCCGTGTTGAGCTGAAGGCGATCGATCCGCCGCACTCCATCCAGGACTCGATGGAAAAGCAGATGCGCGCCGAGCGTGACCGGCGGGCGGCCATCCTGACGGCAGAAGGTACCAAGCAGTCGGCCATCCTGACGGCGGAGGGCCAGCGGCAGGCTTCCATCCTTGCTGCGGAGGGCGATGCCAAGGCCGCTATCCTCCGCGCCGACGGTGAGGCCCAGGCCATCCAGAAGGTGTTCGACGCCATCCACCGCGGCAACCCGGACCAGAAACTGCTGGCCTACCAGTACCTGCAGACCCTGCCGAAGCTTGCTGAAGGCTCATCCAACAAGCTGTGGATCATCCCCAGCGAAGTCGGCGAAGCACTGAAGGGAATCGGGAACGCGCTGGGCGGAACCAACCCGGATCCGGCGGCAGCGGGCGGCCTCTTTGATGAGGTGGGAGCGAAGTCCACCGAACCATAAGCAGCATTGCTGACGGGAAGGGATCCGCGTTCCGCGGGTCCCTTCCCTGTTTTGGTTCCGGCGGCATGACCCACGTATAATTGGGTATTTGTCCGGCAGGAGCAATCCGCTGGAACAACAAAGCTTCGCAATGCGTTGAATCCTATGATGCAGCGCAGAGCAAACAGTAGCCCGGTGGTGCTTCATCGCCACCGGCTGGCGCGGGGTCCTGCTCCGCGAACCGAGAAGAGGGAGAAATCATGAGCGATCGCAGCCTGCGGGGTATGCGCCTTGGTGCGCAGAGCATGGAGACCGAGTCCGGGGTTGAGCCGGCTCCGCGCCAGCGCGTCGAGTACCGTTGCGAGGACGGCGAACAGGTTTTCGTTACCTTCTCCTCCGAAGCCGAGATTCCGCCGGTATGGGTTTCCAAGACCGGCAAGGAAGCCCTTCTGGTTGACGGCGAACGCCCGGACACCAGCAACGACAAAGCTGTCCGTACCCACTGGGACATGCTGCTGGAACGCCGTTCCCTGCCCGAGCTTGAGCAGATCCTCGAGGACCGCCTGACCATCCTCCGGGAACGCCGCGGAGAACGCCGCTCCGCTTAGGACCACGCAAAAGGGGCCCGTTCCCGCACAGTAGTGCGGGAACGGGCCCCTTTTCTGTCGTGGGGCCAGCGGTCCTATGCCTGGGTTGAACCTTTTTTCCGGGTGAGCGCGTTCCAGCGGGCAGCGAGCCCCCACTTGGTCACATTGACCATTGCCTCGAGCACGATGTTGCCGCTCATCTTCGATGCGCCGAGTTCACGCTCCACGAAGGTGATGGGACGTTCCTCGATGCGCAGGCCCATGCGGGACACCCGCCAGGCCAGGTCCACCTGGAAGCCGTAACCCACGGAGTCCACCTGGTCCAGGTTGAGCTTTTCCAGGGTTGTCCGGCGGAACGCACGGTAGCCGCCGGTCACATCCTTGATCTTCAGGCCCAGCATGAGGCGGGCGTACGTGCTGCCCACGCGCGAAATAGCCTGGCGGTAGAGCGGCCAGTTCACCACGCGTCCGCCGGGAACCCAGCGCGAACCCATGGCCAGGTCCGCACCGTGGTCGATGGCTTCCAGGAGCTGCGGCAGCTGTTCCGGCTGGTGCGAGCCGTCCGCGTCCATTTCCACCAGCACGTCATAGCCGGCATCCAGGCCCCATTTGAATCCCGCGATGTATGCGGCGCCAAGGCCCTCCTTGCCCTTACGGTGCAGGACATGGACCTGCGCGTCCTCGGCGGCGATGGTGTCCGCAAGCTGGCCGGTGCCGTCGGGGCTGTTGTCATCCACCACCAGGACGTCCGACGCCGGAACAGCCGAGCGGAGCCGCTGAAGGGTCTTGGGCAGCGATTCCAGTTCGTTGTAGGTGGGAATGATCGTAAGGACGCGCACAAAGGGCCTTTCCTGGGAGGAGCGGTCGGTGTGCACCTGACAGCCTGGCTAGCCGCCGGCAGGCGCAACTACCCATTATAGGGCGGAGGGATGCCGGGTCAGGAACGCAGTGCCGGGCTGGAGAACAATTCGACGCCGTCCCGCACCGTCTGCAGGCATACCGGGTCATTGCCGGTATCCAGGGCGGGGAGCAGAGGAGTCCGGGCGCGGGGATCGGTACTCCACGACTGCACGCGCCCGTCGGCCACCTGCACCATCAGTTCCTCCACCTCCCAGACGGCGAAACTGGCGGGGGCGCCGGGCACGAGCTGGCCCGCCATGGGGTTGTGGTACCTGACCGCCCGCCAGCCTGCACGGGTGTGTCCCAGGAACGCGGCGCGGGCAGAAATCCGCTCCCCGGGGTTGTGGTGCTCCAGGCACGCCCGGACACTTGACCACGGCCGCAGCGGGGTCACCGGACTGTCGCTGCCGAAGCAGACAGGGACGCCGGCGGCATACAGGGTGGCGAACGGATTCATTCCAGCGCTGCGCTCCCCCAGGCGCTGCTGGTAAAGCCCCCCGGCACCGCCCCAGGCGGCATCGAACGCTGGCTGGGCGCTGACTGTCACAGAATATCGGGACAATTTTTCGACGGCCGCAGCGTCAACCATCTCCACGTGCTCGAAGCGGTGGCCGGCCGCCCGCACGCGCTGCTCCCCCACCTGGGCGGCGGCAAGGTCCAGCGCGGACAGGGCAGCGTCCAGGCCTGCGTCCCCGATGACGTGGAAGCCGCCCGGGATGCCCAGCAGGGAGCAGGCGGCGAGGTGGGCCGCGGCCTCGTCGACCCCCAGGTAAAGCGAGCCCTTCTCTTCCGGTGCATCACTGTAGCCGGACCGCAAGGCGGCAGTCCGCGACCCCACCGAACCATCGATGTTCAGGTCGCCGGCCAGGCCCCGGATCCCGAAGCCGAGTCCGTCCAGCACGCTGCGGGCATGGTCTTCCGAGGAGACGAGTTCGCCCCAGTACGCGAGGACTTCAGGGACGGAAGGGGTCTCGGGCCCGGTGCTGTTCCACGCTGCTGCCAGGCGCAGGTCGTCGGCCCCGCCGATGTGCGGGGCGCCCATCTCTGCCACCGCAACATAGCCGTTCGCGGCCGCCTCGGACAGGGCACGTCCCTGGTGGCGGCGGAGGTCGGCTTCCGGCAGCCGGCGGGCCGCTTGCCGCGCCGCAGTGTGCGCGGCACGCCTGACCCGGGGACCGCCGTCGAACCCGTCCTGGTCCTGCAGGCCGGCGGACCGGGCCAGCGACGCCGATACCAGGGCCGAGTGCACGTCCACCCGTGACAGGTAGACGGGCCTGCCGGCTGACGCCCGTTCCAGTTCCTCCGCGGTGGGCAGGGCGGCGTCCGCCCAGGTGGTCTCATCCCAGCCGTGGCCCAGGACCGGTCCGTCACCGGGAGCCGCGGCCACCGCATCCAGCAGCTCCCGCGCGGAGGAGATTCCGCCCAGCTGGAGGGAATCCAGCGCGATCCCTGTCTCGGTCAGGTGCATGTGCGAATCGACGAATCCGGGAGCGACGAGGGCGCCCCGCAGGTCGATGACTTCCATGGAACTGTCGGCTATGGACGTGGCCGCCTGTTCGGACCCCACCCACGCCACGGTGTCGCCGTCCACGAGCATGGCGGTGGCGAAGGGATCGGCAGCGCTGTAGACGGAACCGTTGCGGTAGAGGACAGCTTGCGGACGGGACGGGTTTGCGGGACCGGACTGGGTCATACGGGGCAGGGCTCCTGGAGGTTGCGTGCCGGCGGCTGGGCCGGGGGAAGTTCAGAGGACAGAGGAATATGCCACGACGCCGCGGCGGATCAGGGTGATGGCCTCGGCGCACAGCCGGGCGAGGCGGGGCTCAAGGCCGGGGATCTTGGCCAGCTGGTCCAGCAGGTCCACCACCTGCTTCACCCAGCGGACAAAGTCGCCCGCCGCCAGGTCCGTCCCGCTCAGGACATCCTGGAGATGCCGGCCGCGTGCCCACTTGTAGATGGGCCACACCAGTCCCAGCTCCGGTTCGCCGGTCAGCGGAAGCTTGTTCTCCTCTTCTACGTCCTCCAGCGCGGACCATTCGCGCACCACAATGTCCACCGCGGTTTCCAGGGAGACGCTGGGCATCCGGGGCCGGAGGCCGCGGTCTTCCCGCTTGGCCTGGTACACCAGGGCACTGGCCAGCGCTGCGACTTCCACCGCGTCGAGATCGTCAAAGGCGCCCAACCGCAGCGACTGGGAAATCAGCAGGTCCTTCTCGCCGTAGATCCGGCGCAGGCGCTGGCCGTCCGGGCTGATGAGCAGCCGGCCCTCCCCCGCGTCCTCAAGGTAGCCGTAGGCGGAGAGGACATCGCAGACGCGGTCGAAGGTCTTGGCGATGGTGTTGGTGCGGCCCTGGATCTGCCTGACCAGTCCGTCCGTTTCCCGCCGGAGTTTCCACCAGCGCTCCGACCACCGTGCGTGGTCCTCACGCTCGCTGCACCCGTGGCAGGGGTGGGCGCGCAGGGCCCGCCGGAGGTCCGCGATGCGCTTCTCCTGGTTGGGCATGGCGCTGGCACGGCCGAAATCGTTGTTGCGGTTGTGTCCCGGGGCCGGCGGGCGGTTTTCCCGCAGCGCATTCCGGGCGGAGGATGCGAGGTCGCGGCGCGACTTTGGCACCTTGGCGTTGAACGACTTCGGAATCCGGATCCTGGTAACAGGCGAGATGGGGCCTTCCAGATCGTCGGTGCTGATCCGGCGCAGCTGGTTGTCCAGGGTGAGGACGGCGGGCCTGGGCTCACGGCTGCTGTGGTCGGAACTCAGGACGATGGCCGGACCGGGTGCCCTGCCGCCGGGGACGTTGACCACGTCGCCGGGCAGGAGCCGGGCCAGCGAGTCGTCGCTGAGCGACTTCCTGGCCCGGGATTTTGCCCGTGAGGTGGCGTTTTCAGCGTCCGAAAGTTCCCGGCGCAGCCGTGCGTACTCGGTAAAGTCGCCCAGGTGGCACGTCATGGATTTGGCGTAGCCGGCGAGGGATTCCTCGCGGCTGCGCACCTGCCTGGCCAGGCCGACGACGGACCGGTCAGCCTGGAACTGGGCGAACGAGGATTCCAGGATCTCTCGGGCCCGCGCACGCCCAAACTGCGCCAGGAGGTTGATGCTCATGTTGTAGGTGGGCCGGAAACTCGAGTTCAGCGGGTAGGTACGCCGGGAGGCCAGGCCGGCCACAGCCGTGGGGTCCGTGCCGGGCTGCCACAGCACCACCGCATGGCCTTCGACGTCGATGCCGCGCCTTCCCGCGCGGCCGGTCAGCTGCGTGTACTCGCCTGCCGTGATATCCACGTGGGCTTCGCCGTTGAACTTGTCCAGCTTCTCCAGCACCACTGAACGGGCCGGCATGTTGACGCCCAGGGCGAGGGTCTCGGTCGCGAAGACGGCTTTGACCAGGCCATCGGCGAAAAGTTTCTCCACCACTTCCTTGAAAGTGGGCAGCATGCCGGCGTGGTGCGCGGCGAAGCCGCGCAGCAGCCCGTCGCGCCAGGTCCAGAAACCGAGGACGTCCAGGTCGTCCGGCGGAATGTCGTAGCCTGCCTCGTCCACCCGTTGGGCGATGATGCGCTGTTCCTTTTCGGTGGTCAGCCACAGCCCCGAGCCGACGCACTGGGCCACCGCAGCGTCACAGCCGGCACGGGAGAAGATGAAGGTGATGGCCGGCAGCAGGTCCATTTTGTCCAGGCTGGCGATCACCTGGGGCCGGCTGGCCCTGCGCACCCCGTTCGGTTCGGCGCCCCGGACAGGGCGGTCGTTGCCGCGGCGGCCGCGCTGGCCCCGGCCGCCGGGGCCTGGCCGGCTCCGGAAGCCTTGCTGGCCCTCGCTGCGGGCCACTGCCAGGAGGTCCGGATTAACATCGAACCCCCGCCCTGTGCCGGTGTTGCTTTGCACCAGTGCCTGCCCGGGGTCGTCAGCATCCACCGGTGGGGCGATCTCGTCGAAGGTGGTTTCGCCGGCGAACAGGTCCATGATCTGGCGGCCCACCATGACGTGCTGCCAGAGGGGAACGGGCCGGTGCTCGGACACAATGATGTCCGTATCGCCGCGGACGGTGTCCAGCCAGGCGCCGAACTCTTCCGCGTTGGAGACCGTTGCGCTGAGGGAGACCACCTGGACCTCGCTGGGAAGGTGGATGATCACTTCCTCCCACACTGCACCCCGGAAGCGGTCGGCAAGGTAGTGCACCTCGTCCATCACCACGTAGCCCAGGTCGTCCAGGGTGGCGGAATCCGCGTAGAGCATGTTCCGCAGGACCTCGGTGGTCATCACCACCACCGGGGCGTCGCCGTTGATGCTGGTGTCTCCGGTGAGCAGGCCCACCTTGTCGGCACCGTATTTCCCGGCCAGTTCCGTGAACTTCTGGTTGCTTAGCGCCTTGATGGGGGTGGTGTAGAAAGCCTTGAGGCCCCGCTGCAGGGCCAGGTAGATGGCGAACTCGCCCACGATGGTCTTGCCTGCCCCCGTGGGTGCGGCCACCAGCACGCCCCTGCCGTCCTGGAGGGACCGGCAGGCCTGCTTCTGGAAGTCGTCCAGCTCAAAGTCCAGCGTGCGGATGAACGCCCCGAGGTCCGAGGAGGCCTCGGCCCTGCGCTCGGCGCTGGCCCGGTACCGTTCCGCTGGCGAGAGCTCGTCATCGCCGGGAGCCGTGGAGGATGGTCCGCTGGAAGATGGGCCGGAAGGAAACGGCCCGGTGTTGGTGGACATACACCAAGCCTAATGGGAGCTCAGAGGTTCTTGAGCTCACTGCTCGGGGTGGCGACGTCCGCTGTGGCCTCTGTCTCCGCGGCCCTCTTGGCCTCGCGGCGGGCACGCCGCTTGTCGTTCATGAGGCAGATGCCGATGGCGGCAAAGAAAAGAACCAGCAGCGGGCCCGCCAGCATGAACATGGAGATGGCGTCAGCACCGGGCGCCGCTATTGCGGCCAGCACAAAGACCAGGAAGACGGTTATCCGCCACGCCTTCAGGATGGTGCGGCCGGTGATGACACCGGCCATGTTGATGCCAACCAGCACCACCGGAACGAGGAACGCAACCCCCAGAACCAGGACCATCCGCGTGACGAACTCGATGTACGTCCTGGCGTCGATGACGCTCGACGAACCGTCCGGGGTGAACTGGGTCAGTGCCCGGACCACCTGCGGCACCACCAGCCAGCCGGCCCAGATGCCGGCAAGGAACAGCGGAACCGCGGCCGCCATGTACCCCAGTGTGTACCGGCGTTCCTTGGAGGTAAGCCCCGGGGTGATGAAGGCCCACAGCTGGTAGATCCAGATGGGGCTGGAGATAACCGCCCCGATGAGGAGCGACATCTGCAGCTTGAAGTCGAACGGGGAGGCAATGGTTCCGAAGTTGATTGCCGAGAGTCCCCCGGTCTGCTGTGAGATGCGGTTGACCGGGTCAGCCAGCGCCTTCAGCAGCGGATCGTAAAGTATCCAGCCCCCAATGCCGCCAAGGACCACGCCGATTGCAGACTTGATCAGCCGGTTCTTGAGTTCCTTGAGGTGGTCCCAGAGGGACATGCGCCCCTCAGGGTTGGCTTTACGGGCCCGCGACAGTGCCACTGGGGGTCAGGCGCGGTTCGACGGCGGGACGTCCGTGCCGTCTGTCGGCTCACCGGGCTTCGCCTTGGGGTGGTTCACGATGGTGCCTTCCACCGGGCCTGAGGCGTCGGTGGTGTCGGTCTTGCCGTCGTTCTTCATTTCCTTGACCTCGGACTTGATGATCCGCATGGACTGGCCGAGGCTGCGTGCCATGGCCGGAAGCTTGGGCGCGGCAAAGAGAAGCAGCGCGACGACGATGATAATGACGATTGGCCAAGGGCCATCAAAGAGTCTTCCCATGGGAAATCCTTTCCTCTAAATACATCCTACTTCTATGTGAAGTCGAGATCCCCGAGTGCCTGCGGCTGGCCCCGGTCCGCTTTGCGCTGGACCCTCCGGCGGCGGCGTTCTTCCCGCCGCGCTGACGTGGATGCCTCGTAATCATGTCGCATGACGGCAGGCGAGGCAAAAACTGCGGAGCCGGGCAGGGTGGCTGGCGCTGCTGCAGCCTCCTCCTGCTCCTGGAAGGGGCCCAGTTGCCCCAGCTTCTCCCCCGCTGCCCCCAAATCCCTGACCGTCGCCATGAACTGGCGGAAGAGGCGGATGCCCAGAAGGACATAGAACAGCAGGGAGAGGGCGACCAGCGCCACCCACAGAAGGATCCAGGACCACCAAGGCATGCTGAGAAGTCTATCCGCCGTACCTGGCCAGCGACGCCGCCAGCCACTCCCGCGCCGCCGCTGCCAGGTCCTCAGGGGCCAGGATCCGCACCGTTCCGCCGTGCTGGGCCACGAACATGGGAAGCCACGCCGTGTTGCCGAACCTGATCTCGGCAACCAGGCCGCCGTCGGGAAGCTCTGCCGTCCGCTCGGCGTAATAGTCGTCTGCCAGCCCCCTCCCCTGCCGGGTGAGCTGGACGGTGACGGTGGTGTCGTCGTCGTTCGGCGTGAAGAGTTTGGCGGGGACTCCCGCTGCGGGCGTGATGCCGTCCGCCACGGGCCGTCCGTTGAGACGCACCTCCTGGACGCGGTCAAGCCGGAAGTTCCGCAAACCGTCCACCAAGTGGCAGTAGGCCTCGAAATACCACGTGTTATCGAGGGAGTAGAGCCTTAGCGGATCCACGTCCCGTTCGCTGACCTTGTCGCGCTGCGGGGAAAGGTACGTCAGGTGCAGCTGGGCTCCTGATTCGATGGCATCCCGGACGGTGCCGTGGGTGGCAGCATCGGCAGGCTCCATCTGCGGTCCGGCGAGGGACGCCGCCCGCAGGCCCTCCTCGCCCGCAGCAGCGAGCAGCTTGAGGGTCACGGATTCAAGTGCGCCGCCCTCGGCGATGCCCGGGAGTCCGTTGAGGGTTTCGAGGCCGGTGAGGAGGGCACAGGCCTCTTCCACGGTGAACCGTACGGGCCGCTTCAGGTCCAGGTCCTGGGTGATGAAGACATGGTCGTTTTCCCACTGGATGTCCAGCAGGTCATCCGGATACCCTTCCGGAAGCCCCGAGCAGATGAGGATCCGCAGGTCGTCCTCGAGCTCTTTCCGGCTCACTCCGAAATGGCGTGCCACGTCCTGGATGTGCAGGCCCTGGTTGTGCACCAGGAACGGGACCAGTTGGAGCATCCGCTTGAGCTGGTCCTCCGAGGTCCGGGGACGCGCCTGCCGTGCACGGGCAGGCGGGAAAGCGTACGCCGGCGCCGGCGAGTCGCTGAAGGCGGCGGCAGCGCGCAGCCTCCTGCGGACCGCTTCCACCAGGTCTTCCGGCGCGGCGGCGACGGCGTCCGGGCCGTAGGAGGCGAGTTCCTCGGCGAGGGTTTCCGGGTCTCGGTAGTGCAGGCTGATCCGGTCATAGCCGGCGTCGGCCGGGTCAGCGCCGTCACTGGGAGGGGAAGCCGGCAGTGCGCGGCGCCGCAGGGCGAGCAGCCGGCCTTCCCGGACTTCAACGACGGCGGTGCGGAGCGGCAGTTCGGGGAGGCGGTCCAGTTCTTTCCGGATATTGAAGTCCGCCGGGGGCGAGTACCGCTCGTTGTCCAGCGTGGCCACGGCACTGGTGAAGCGGGACAGGCGGAAGTGCCGGGTGGCCTGGCGTGCCCGGTCATGGCCCACCAGGTACCACTGGCCGAACCGGCTGCCGAGGCCCCACGACTCCACGGTCCGCTCTTCCTCCTTACCGGTGCTGCCGGCGAGGTACCGGAAAGTGACCGGGTGCCGTGCATGCATGGCTGCCACGAGGTCGTCGAAGGCCTGGCCGGCGGGCTTGATACGCGGCTGCAGGCCGGCGGGAAGTTCGACGTCGGCCATCCGGCCGGACGCCTGCAGCTTGCGGAGGGCGCTTTGCGCGGCCGTGCCCAGTGCGGCGCGCTCCCACAGCTGTGAAGCCAGGAGGAGCACGGTCCATTCTTCCGGGTCCAGCTGGACGTCGGGCAGGCGGTTGGATTCCTTGCCGATGCGGTAGCGGGTAGTGGCGGGGTCGTCCCCACTCCAGCCGAGGTCCGTCAGTGTTTCCACTTCGAAGCCGAACTGGCGCAGGTCGTTTTTGTCCCGCTCGAACATCCTGCCGAAGGCAACATCATTGCCCGAGGTGTCGTGGTAGACCTTTTCCCGCAGTTCACTGCGGCGCAGGCCGTACCGGGTATTCAGGAGTGCGATCAGCAGATTGAGGAGTCGTTCAGTGCGGGATGCGGACACTCTGGCTACGTTACTAAACTCCGGGCGGAACGCAGAAAGCGCGGCAACTGCCGGGACCTGAACGTCCCGGCAGTTGCCGCGCTCCCGAGGGCGGATCCGCCCGTCAGCTGAAGTGTCAGCGGACGCCGACGAGGTCCACAACGAAGATGAGAGCCTCGTTCGGCTTGATGGCCCCGCCCGCTCCACGGGAGCCGTAGGCCAGCTCGGAGGGGATCTCCAGACGGCGGCGGCCGCCCACCTTCATGCCCAGCAGGCCCTGGTCCCAGCCCTGGATGACCTGGCCAACGCCCACACGGAAGTCCAGCGGCGCGCCGCGGCCCCAGGAGGCGTCGAATTCTTCGCCGGTGGACCAGGCCACACCAACATAGTGGGTGGAGACGGTGTCCCCTGCCTTGGCTTCGCGGCCGTCACCTTCGATAAGGTCCTTGATGACGAGTTCGGTGGGAACGTCGCCTTCCGGGAAATCGATCTCGGGCTTTTGGCGGTCGAATTCCCGCTGTCCGAATGACATGGTTGCTCCTTCGTGGGTGCTGATGGTTGGTACCGCGAGCCAAACGGCCGCGGCCTCCTTGTAAGTCTTGCTACTTGGCGCCGAGGATGTCCACTACGAAGACAAGATCGCCCTTTGCTTCGCCCTGGCCGGCGTCGCCGTAGGCCAGGTCCTTCGGGATGACCAGCAGCACGCGGGAGCCGACGGTCTTGCCGGCCAGGCCCTGGGTCCAGCCCTTGATGACGCCGGTCAACGGGAAGCTTGCCGGTTCGCCGCGGTCAAAGCTGGAATCAAACTTGGTGCCGCCCGCCAGGGTCACGCCGACGTAGTTAACGGTCAGGGTGTCGGTTTCCTTGACCACAGCGCCGTTGCCCTTGATGAGGTCCTGCGATACCAGTGCGGTGGGCGCGGCTACGCCTTCGACGTTGATCTCAGGTACGCCGTCCTTCTCGGTCACGGTGGGCAGGCCCGCGGGAGGGGTGACGGTTTCGCCTTCGGGCTTCTCAAGCGCCGGCGTCACGTCGCTGGCCGAGAGGACCTTGATCACGAGCAGTTGGGTGGGCTGGGCCTCCGCACCGGCGGTGGCAGCCTGTCCCGGAACTGCCAGTGCGAGGCTTGAGCCGACCTTGGCGCCCACAAAGGCGTTGTAGATGACGGGGCTGCCGGTTTTCAGTTCCTCATTGAGTTCCAGGGGTTCCGGATCATTGGGGAACGTATCTTCGAGGGTGGCGCCGTCGGTGCCGTTAAGGGCAAGGATGGAGATGTTGGCGACCTGGTCTGCCTTTACCGTTTCCCCGCTGCCTTCGCTGACCACTTTGATGGTGGGTTCGGCTACCTCGAGCGGCTTGCTGAACTCCACGCCGGGGGCCTTCTTGTCACCGTTGTCGGTCAGTTTGAGGGTGTCGAACTTTGCAGTCTCGCCAGCGGACTGGCTGGTGGGTTCCGACTCTGCGGGGGTTGAGCCGCCGCAGGCGGTGAGCAGCAGCAGGCCGGGAAGAAGGATTGCTAGTAGTCGGCGCACGTAAGAGAACTTTCGTCGGGGCAGGATGGATGCGATGCTCCGCGTTGCAGCGGCTGTGATCGCGGCAGGCCCTGATAAAGGGCCTTATCCAGAATAGACCCTGAAGCTGGGTGTCAGCCCATAGAGTCGAGAAGTGCATCCACGCGCTCGTCGACGCTCCTGAACGGGTCCTTGCAGAGGATGGTCTGGTGGGCGCGGTCGTTGAGTTTCAGGTGTACCCAGTCCACGGTGTAGTCGCGGCCCAGTTCCTGGGCGCGCCGGACGAAGTCGCCGCGCAGCTTGGCCCGGGTGGTCTGGGGTGGCGCATCGACGGCGTCCTTGATGACAGTATCGTCCACGATCCGCCGGACCGCGCCGCGGGACTGCAGCAGGTAGTACAGGCCGCGGCCACGGGAAATGTCGTGGTAGGTCAGGTCGAGCTGCGCAATCCTGGGCGCATCGAGGCCAAGCCCGTGGCGTTCGCGGTAGTTGTCCATCAACTTTTTCTTGATTGCCCAGTCGATTTCGGTCTCGATACCGCGGGAATCCCCGCTTTCGATGGCCTTGAGCGTGCGCTCCCAAAGATCAAGGATCAGGGGAACATGCGGGTTGTGAGCGCCGTTTTCCTTCACGAAGGCGGTGACCTTGGTCAGGTATTCCTGCTGGATTTCGAGGGCGGTGAGCTGGCGGCCGTTGGCCAGCCGGACCAGGGCCCTGCCGCTGAGGTCGTGCGAGATCTCGCGGATGCTGCGGATCGGGTTCTCCATCCGCATGTCCCGCATGATCACACCGGCTTCGATCATCCGCAGGACAAGGTCCACCGTGCCCACTTTCATGAGGGCGGTGGCCTCGGACATGTTCGAATCGCCGACAATGACGTGCAACCGGCGGTAGAACTCGGCGTCGGCGTGCGGTTCGTCGCGGGTGTTGATGATGGGCCGGGAACGGGTGGTGGCTGAGGATACACCTTCCCAGATGTGGTCCGCGCGCTGGGAAAACGCGTACGTCGCACCGTGCGGCGTCTTCAGAATCTTGCCCGCGCCGGCGATGAGCTGGCGGGTGACCAGGAACGGAATCAGGATTTCCGCGAGCCGGGAAAATTCGCCGCGGCGCGGGATGAGGTAGTTTTCGTGGCTGCCGTACGAGTTGCCGGCTGAGTCCGTGTTGTTCTTGAACAGGTAGACGGTGCCGTTGAAACCCTCCGCGGCCAGCCGCGCCTGTGCCTCATCCACGAGGTCGTCCAGGATCAGTTCGCCCGCCCGGTCGTGGGCGATCAGTTGGGCAAGGTCGTCGCATTCGGCGGTGGCATATTCGGGGTGCGAACCCACGTCCAGGTACAGCCGGGAACCGTTGGTGAGGAACACATTGGACGAGCGGCCCCAGCTGACCACCTTGCGGAAGAGGTACCGGGCCACCTCCTCCGGGGCAAGAGGCCTTGAATCGGGGCTCGAATAGGAGATCCCGAACTCGGTTTCAATACCGAAGATTCTCTTGTCCATGTTTCCTCCTAGGCCAGCAATGCAGTGATGTCCGCGTCGTTCAGCCGGCGGAAAGCGCGCCGTGAGCCGCGTGTGCTCTCGGACAGCCTGTCCAGGACTGCTACTTCCAGCGCCCTGGCCGGCATCGGCTTGGCTGATTCACCCGAATCGGCTGCCGGCGCCAGGCCGGACAGCGCCAGCCGGACGGCCTCGGAGAAGCTGAGCGTGCTCCGCCAGCCACCTTCAATGGCTGAGGAAACCTTCTCCGCCTGGCCACCCATGACCACGAAGCTGTGTTCGTCGGCGATGGAACCGTCGAAGGTCAGCCGGTAGAGATGGTCCTCCTCCTGGGTGGGGCCCACCTCGGCCACGGCGAGTTCCACTTCGAAAGGTTTCTGCTCCGCGGTGAACACGGCGCCCAGGCTCTGTGCGTAGACGCTGGCCAGGCCGCGCGCCGTGACGTCCTCGCGGTCGTAGGAGTATCCGCGGACGTCGGCGTACCGGACACCGGCCTGCCGGAGGCTTTCAAATTCGTTGTATTTCCCGACGGCGGCGAAGGCGATTTTGTCGTAGATCTCGCCGATTTTGTGCAGGGACGGCGACGGGTTTTCCGCTACGAGAGCTATCCCGTCAGCGCAACTGATCACCACCACAGACCTGCCGCGGGCGATGCCTTTCCGTGCGAAATCCGCACGGTCCTTCATCAGCTGTTCAGGCGATACATAAAACTGCTGCGTCATCTCAGGCCTCCCGTCCGGCGATAGTGCGGGCTTCGATGACGTTGCGCGCCGCGGCCGCAAGTTCGGCCTCGGGAATCCGGCGGGCGCCGGAACTGTCCACCGTGTAGACCACGGGCCACAACTGGCGCACGGTGTCGGGACCACCGGTGGCCGAATCGTCGTCGGCGGCGTCGTACAGGGACTCCACCGCGACGGCAAGCGCTTCCGCCGCCGTAAGGTTGGGCCGCCACAGTTTCTTCAGGGCTCCCCGTGCGAAGACCGAACCGGACCCCACGCTGTGGTGTTCGTGCTCCTCATACCGGCCGCCGGTCACGTCGTAGGAGAAAAGCCTTCCCACGCCGGCACTGGTGTCGAAGCCGGCGAACAGGGGGACGACGGCCAGGCCCTGCAGGGCGAGCGGCAGGTTGCCGCGGATCATGGCGCCCAGCCGGTTGGCCTTGCCCTCAAGGCTGAGGAGCGTGCCTTCGATTTTTTCGTAATGCTCAAGTTCAACCTGGAACAACCGCGTCAGGTCTATGGCAATGCCGGCAGTCCCCGCGATACCCAGGACCGAGAACCGGTCCGCGGGGAACACCTTTTCGATGTGCCTGCTGGCGATGATATTGCCCATGGTGGCCCGCCGGTCCCCCGCCATCAGCACGCCGCCGTCGTAGCTCATGGCGACGATCGTGGTGGCGTGCGGAACCTGCAGCGGGGCAGCTGCGGACGCAGCACCCTGAGGGGACCGGCTAAAGGGCAAAAGCTCCGGCCGGTCCCGCTGCAGATGTTCCGTAAAGGACGAGGTGGCGTTGGCGGCTACCTGGTTGGCGGTTGATTCCTGCACTCATGAACTCCTTGAACGTAGTACTAAAAGTCGGTACAGATTCCGTCCGTCCGGGGCTTCCGCCACCTTTCCGGTCCGGGTTACTGGCCGCCTTTTTGGACGAAGGCCCGGACGAATTCTTCGGCGTTGGATTCCAGAACGCCATCAATCTCGTCCAGAAGGTCGTCCACGCCTTCCGTGGATGCCGAAGCCTGGGCTTCCGGCGGTGCGGGTGGCGCCTCAGGAATGTCCTCGTCGACCTGGCTGTCGCGTGATTGCGGCTGCGTTTGCTCCTGGCCTGCCATCGTTATCCCTCCCTTAGTCGGTCATTGGATCCGGCGGATCCTCCGATATGCCAATCCTGCCACGCTGGCGGCCGTCCGGCGCGGTTTACGCCGCAGGCGGAGCGGTATTGTGTCCCAGCAACTCTGCGAGGAACGGACCCGCTTCCCGATAGCGTTCGAACAACGCTCCGGTGAGGGTTTTGGTTCCCCTCAGCGGCTCCCTGGTGGGCACCCGCTGCAGGCGGCCGTACCCGGGTACGTCAAAGATCACCGAGTCCCAGCTCGCGCCCACCACATCCTTGCCGAAGCTGCTGATGCACTTGCCGCGGAAGAACGCACGGGTGTCCGCCGGGGGCTCCCCGACGGCGGAAACGATAGCGGCGTCGTCGACGATCCTTTGCATCCGGTCCCTGGCAAGCAAGCGGTAGTACAGCCCCTTTTCGGGCCGGATATCGGACCATTGAAGGTCCACGAGTCCCAGCCGGGCGTCATCCCAGTCCAGGTTGTCCCGCTGGCGGTACCCGTCCAGGAGCGAAAGCTTAGCGAGCCATTCAACGGAACTGGCTGCCGCCGCCCGGTTGCTGTCCAGCTGGGTGAGCACTGTAGCCCACCGCTCCAGGACATCATGCGTGTGTCCATCCCCGTCCACGGCATCGCCGACGCCCGTATCCTGTGCCAGCTTAGCTGCGGCCTCGTGGTACATCCACTGAAGGTCCAGCGCGGTGACCCGCCGTCCGTCCAGCAGCCGCAAAGTGGCCGTCAGAGACGTGTCATGGCTGACCGTCTGCAAGGCCTGGACGGGTTCGTACACCTCGACCTTGGGCGCCAGGCCTGCCTCGATGAGGCTGAGGACCATGGCAGTGGTCCCGAACTTGAGGTAGTTGGATACCTGGCTGAGATTGGCATCGCCAATGATCACGTGCAGGCGCCGGTACTTGTCCGCGGTGGCGTGCGGCTCGTCCCGCGTGTTGATGATGGGCCGGCGGATGGTTGTTTCCAGGCCCACCTCGGCCTCGAAGAAATCAGCCCGCTGGCTGATCTGGTAGCCGGACGCGGACGCGTCCTGGCCGATTCCCAGCCGGCCCGCCCCGCAGAAGATCTGGCGGGTCACGAAAAACGGTGTCAGTCCGCGCACGATGTCCCCGAAGGGCACCGAACGCGGCATGAGGTAGTTCTCGTGGGAGCCGTAGGACACGGACTTGTTGTCCGTGTTGTTCTTGTAGAGGTTCACCGGCGGAAGGTCAGGGTCCGCGGCCAAACGGCGCACCGCTGCCAGCGCCACCAGGTCTCCTGCCGCGTCCCAGGTGACCGCATCGCGCGGGTTGGTGACCTCGGGGCTCGAATACTCGGGGTGGGCGTGGTCCACGTACAGGCGCGCACCGTTGCCCAGGACCATGTTCATGAGGAGCGTGCCCGACTCGTCCTGCCCGTCGAGTTCGAGTTCCTCACGGCCGTACGCCAGGGCCACCGCTTCGGCGTCCAGGACGGGCGGCTGGTCGGTCAGCTGGCTGGGATGCGCGGCGCCGCGGTCCACGGTCCAGCCGCGGGCGTCGTGCAGCGGCTCCTCGTCCGTGTAGTCCCAGCGGGTTTCGGCGCCGCCCGCGGCGCGCTGCCGGGTGACCTGCGCGTAGGCCTGGACCACCCGGGCACTCATCATAGTGGCATTTGCGGAGGGCGCGGACGGGGCATGGATGCCGTATTCGGTTTCCGCGCCCATCACCCGCATGACCCCGCCGGCCGGGAGTGCTCCCCCGGCGGCGGGCTCCGGTGCAGCCGTCATAGATACTGTCCCGTAGTGGGCATGGTTTCGATCGACTTACCAGGCTCCTGGCCGGCCTTGCCCTGGACAATGGTGCGGATGTAGGTGATCCGCTCGCCCTTCTTGCCGGAGATCCGGGCCCAGTCATCGGGATTGGTGGTGTTGGGCATGTCCTCGTGCTCACGGAACTCGTCCACCACCGCCCGCAGCAGGTGCTCGATCCGGAGCCCCTTCTGTTGGGTGGTCAGGAGGTCCTTGATGGCGTACTTTTTGGCGCGGTCCACAACGTTCTGGACCACGGCGCCGGAGTTGAAGTCCTTGAAGTACAGCATCTCGGTGTCACCGTTGGCGTAGGTGACCTCCAGGAACTCGTTCGACTTGTCCGTGGAGTACATGGCCTCCACCGTCCGCTGGACCATGGCGTCCACGGTTGCCTGGACATCGCCGTTGTGCTCGGCGAGGTCGGATTCGTGGAAGGGCAGGTCGGTGGTGATGTACTTGTTGAAGATGTCCGCCGCCGCCTCGGCGTCCGGGCGGTGGATCTTGACTTTGACGTCCAGACGGCCGGGCCGGAGGATGGCCGGATCGATCATGTCCTCGCGGTTGGAGGCGCCGATGACGATGACATTGTCCAGCCGCTCCACGCCGTCGATTTCGCTGAGCAGCTGCGGCACGATGGTTGTTTCGACGTCGGAGGAAATGCCGGTGCCGCGCGTGCGGAACAGCGAATCCATTTCGTCGAAGAACACCACTACCGGGCTGCCGTCCGAAGCCTTTTCCCGCGCCCTGGAGAAGATGAGGCGGATGTGCCGTTCGGTTTCGCCGACATACTTGTCCAGGAGCTCCGGACCTTTGATGTTCAGGAAGTAGCTCTTGAGGTCCACGTTGCCGGAGCGCTCAGCGGCGCGGGCAGCGAGGGAGTTGGCAACGGCCTTGGCGATGAGGGTCTTGCCGCAGCCCGGAGGGCCATAGAGCAGGATGCCCTTGGGAGCCTTCAGCCCGTGTTCCCGGTACAGGTCCGGGTGCAGGAACGGCAGTTCGACAGCGTCGCGGATCTGTTCGATCTGCGGGCCGAGGCCGCCGATGTCCTCGTAGGTGATGTCCGGGACTTCTTCCAGGACGAGGTTTTCCACTTCGGACCGGGGCACCTTTTCCAGCGCATACCCGGTGCGGGAATCTATGGAGAGCGCATCGCCCACACGCAGTTTTTCCGAAAGAAGGGCGCCGGAGAGGCGGACCACGCGTTCCTCGTCGGCGCGGCCGACCACCAGGGCGCGGTCGGCGCCGAGCATTTCCTTGAGCGTGGCCAGTTCGCCGGCCCGCTCGTAGCCGAGCCCGGCCACGATGAGGAGTGCTTCATTCAGCAGGACTTCCTGGCCCACGGCGAGCTGGTTGATGTTGACCAGCGGGCTGATGCCGACACGCATTTTCCGGCCGGCGTTGAAGATGTCCACGGATTCCTCCGTGGCAGCCTGCCCGCTGCTGCCGGGCGCCGGCGGGCGCTTCGGGTTCAGCTGGAGGATGGTGCCGAAGCTGTAGGGCGGCTGTCCTTCCTGGTCCAACGCGTTCTTCAGCCGGAGGATCTCGGCTTTCGCGGTCTCAAGCATGCTGACCAGCTTGGTGTTGTTCTGCGTTGCCGCAGCCAACTGGCGGTCGATGTGCCTGAGCTTGTCCCGGAGGATGTTGACCTGGCGGTCGGCAACCGAGAGGTCATTGGCGGCAGACTGCTCTGCCGGTGTACGTCCGGAGTCCTGGTTTGGAGTCTCCATATGTATCAGCCCCTTCCTGCGCTTCTATTAAGACATTAGCCCCAAGATGGCAGGTAGGGATGGAGACTCCCGAAATGTGGACTAGTTCGTGACCTCGGGACCGTCCTTGACGTTGGTCCCGGCAATCGCGTCCCGGGCGGCGCGGCGCAGCTTCTTGTCGGAGACCAGGCGCTCCCCCACCGCACCGGGCGTCCAAGCGTTGACGTCCTCTTCGTTGAACTCGGTCTTTGACGGACGGCGCTTGACCGAGATGCCGGTGACGCCGTCGGCCAGCCTGCGGGTCACCAGCAGGAAGCCTGTGTGGGCCACCATCCGGTGGTCCGGGCGGACAGCAAGTCCCTCCAGGTGCCAGCCGCGGACCAGGGACTCCCAGGCGTCCGGTTCAGTAAAGCGGCCGTCTGCACGGATGGCCTCGGCCGTACGGGACAGCTGCGTGACCGTGGCGACGTAGTTGATCCAGACGCCGCCGGGGGCCAGGACGGTGGCGACGGCGTCGAGGCACTCCCAGGGTGCCAGCATGTCCAGGACCACGCGGTCCACGGAGCCGGGCGCCTCGCTGCGCACCACTTCCTCCTGGAAATCACCCAGGGAGATCTGCCACGCGGGGTGCGGTCCGCCGAAAATGGTTTCGACGTTGCCGCGGGCGATGTCCGCGAATTCCTCGCGCCGCTCGAAGGAGTGCAGGTAGCCCTGGTCGCCTACGGCGCGGAGCAGGGAAATGGAGAGGGCGCCTGAGCCGACACCCGCCTCCACCACGCGGGCGCCGGGAAAGATGTCCGCCATGGTAACGATCTGCCCGGCGTCCTTGGGATAGACGACT
Source organism: Arthrobacter nitrophenolicus (assembly GCF_045833485.1). Taxonomy (NCBI): domain Bacteria; kingdom Bacillati; phylum Actinomycetota; class Actinomycetes; order Micrococcales; family Micrococcaceae; genus Arthrobacter; species Arthrobacter nitrophenolicus. Next base: position 3,788,738 of record NZ_CP174504.1, on the reverse strand, counting down.
GCCGCGCCGCGGGGCATGGAGAGCACGAAGTCGGAGAGCAGCGGGCGCAGGGTCTGGTACTGCTGGCCCACATTGTTGACCACCACGGAGCCGTCCACCTTGCCGATGATGTCGTCATGGTTGAGGAAGCCACGGTGGGTGTGGAACGCGCCGCCGCGCTCGAGGGTGATGGTGTTCATGCGTCCGCGCTCGTCGGTGAGCTGGACGCGTTCACCTTCCCGGAACGGTCCCCGGCGCCTGGCGGCTCCCACCGGCTGCGAGCTGCCGGCGGCGGCGCCGGACCCGGCTGCTGCTGTGGCGTCGTTGACGGCGGTCTCGCTGCTCATGATGTTCCTCGCTCCTGTAAACCTTTGGGGCCGCGCAGAGATGTCCGTGGGAGACGTGGTGGCTTCTGCGGCGGCAATGCACACCGGCAGGTAACTCTACCGGTTCTGGCCCTGCGGGCGCCTATCGGGCCGCTGCCGCTTCCCGGTGATGGCCGCCAGCACCGCCTCCTGCGAGAGCAGGCCGGTGACCCTGCCGTTATGGTCGATCACGGCGTAGTGGCGTCCCGCCACCTGCGAAAGGAAGGTGATGAGCTCCTGTCCTTTCGCCCATTCAGGGACGTAGGCGCCCGGGGCCAGGGCAAAGGAGACGGCTGTGATGGCGGTGGACGGGGCGGCGGCGGGCGGCACGGCTGCGAGTGCCGTGGCGTCCACCACGGCCTGCGGCCGGCCGTCAGGCCCGTAAACCACCACGGAATTCTGTCCCGCGGCCCCGTAACGCACCGCGTCCTGGACCGTCGCGGTGGCGGGAAGCCCGACGGCGGGGCTCGCCAGTGCCTGCGCGCTGACAAGCGGGAGCCTGCTGCGGAGCGTGCCCTGCCGGATCGAAGCGGAGGCGCCCATCCACAGGAACCCTCCGACGAGGACGGTGATCATTACCAGGCTGAACTCGGGCTCTTCGCCGGCGAGCAGGGGGCGGAGAAGGAACCAGTAGGCAAGGGCGATCACGATGATGCGGCCGCCCCAGCCCGCGGCAATGGTTCCCTTGGCCTGGCTTCCGGTCGCCTTCCAGACGGCGGACTCCACCAGCCGGCCGCCGTCGAGCGGCAGTCCCGGCAGCACGTTGAAGACGGCGATCAGGAAGTTTGCCCACATGAAAATGTTGATGAGGATATCCGCCACACTGCCCAGCGGTACCGAGGTGAGCAGCAGCCACGCGCCGCCGGCCAGGACAAAGTTGGCTGCGGGCCCGGCCAGTGCCACCAGGACTGACCTCCCCGGCGAGGCGGTGAAGCTTTCGAACTGGGTGTGGCCGCCCCAGAGATTAAGGACGATCTTTTGTGTTGGCCAGCCGTAGATCCTGGCCGTCAGGGCGTGGGCCAGTTCGTGGACCAGCACGGAAATCAGGAGCAGGACGGCGTAGGCGAACGCGATGATGTAGGCGGTGGTGCCGAGCGCGGGATTGCTGCGGCCAAGGACCGGACCGTAAACGATCACCGTGAAGGCGGCGATGATGAACCACGAGTAGGCGAGCACCACGGGGACGCCGGCGATCCGGCCGAGCGGGATGCCTTCGCGGCGAACTGGCGTGGGGGTCTCAGCCACGGCCATGTCCGACGGCGGAGGCCGGCTCCCCTGCACTGCCCGCGGCAAGGGCCGGGCTTGCTGCCAGGAGGTCCTCCAGGTCAGGCAGGGACCGGCCGGAGAGGGAGTTCCACAGCGTGTAGCGGCTGTCCTCCGGCAGGGGAACAATGTGGGGTATTGCCACCGTGGGCACCCCGGAGGCAACGGCCGCTGCCACGCCCGGCGCCGAGTCTTCGAGCGCCACGCAATGGTGGATGCCCAGGTCCGGGTCGCGTTCCTGCAGCAGCTCCACGGCGGTGAGGTAGGCCTCCGGGTGCGGCTTGCCCTGCGTGACGGTATCCCCGGTCACGAGGATTTCGAAGTACGGGCGGGGCAGGCTGTCCACCACCTGCCGCGCGAGCGGGCCTTCGGACATGGTGACCAGGGCGCACCGGACCCCGGCCTGGTGCAGGTCCTCAAGGAGTTCCCGCGCACCCGGCCGCCATGGGACCTGCCGCTGCACGCTGCTGATGACCGTCGCGGTAAGGCTGTCGATGATCTCGCGGATCTCCATCCGCACGCCCGCTTCCTGAAGGAGCCCCGCCGAAAACGTGAGGGACTGGCCCACCAGCTGCATGGCCTGCTCATGGGACCATGTGCCGCCATGGGCTTCCACGAGGGCGTGCTCCGCTGCGATCCAGTAGGGCTCGGTATCCACGATGGTCCCGTCCATATCCCAGAGGACAGCTTTGAGCGGGGAACTGGAGGCAGGCGATCGCATGTGCCCAGTCTACGGGGACTTGCTGGGCGGACCCTGTGGGCTTACGCCCTTGGCCGAATCCGGGATGGTTCCCGGCCGCCGGACGCGTATCCGGTGATTTGCGGCGCTTCAGTCATGCGCGGGGAAGCACCTTGGACGTAGGGTGAAGAAATGAATAGCTTCGAGGGAGACACCGACGCACCGGGTGCCGGACCCGAGCGGGAACGGTTCCTGCAGCCCGTGGCTGACGGGAAACGCGTAACCGTGATGCTTGCCGCCTTTGAAGGCTGGAACGACGCCGGGGAAGCGGCAAGCGATTCGCTGCGCTACCTGAACAAACTGTGGGGCGGCAAGAAGGTGGCGTCCATAGACGCCGATGAGTACTACGACTTCCAGTTCACCCGCCCCACGGTCCGCAGGAATGCCGCCGGCGAACGCAAGATTAAGTGGCCCTCCACCCGCATCTACAAGGCCAGCGCACCCAACTCCAATGTGGACGTTATCTTCGTCCAGGGTACGGAGCCGTCCTATAAGTGGCGCGCCTACACGGCCGAGTTGCTGGTGCATGCGGAAGCGCTGAATGTGGACTATGTGGTTCTGGTGGGGGCACTGCTGGCGGACGTCCCGCACAGCCGGCCCATCCCGGTCAGCACGTCCTCGGACGATGCGCCGCTGCGGGAACGCATGAACCTTGAAGCCTCGCAGTACGAAGGCCCGGTGGGCATTGTGGGCGTCCTGGCCGAGGTGGCTCTCCTGGCAGGCATTCCTACCGTTTCGCTGTGGGCCGCCGTACCGCACTACGTGGCCCAGGCGCCGTCACCCAAGGCACAGCTGGCCCTCCTGCACCGGATCGAGGAGCTGCTTCAGGTGCCGCTGGACACGCACGAGCTGGCAGAGGAAGCGGATGCCTGGGAGCGGGGCGTGGACGAACTTGCCACCGAAGACCCCGAGATCGCAGCATATGTCCGTCAGCTGGAGGAAGCGAAGGACACGGCGGACCTGCCGGAAGCAACCGGGGAATCCATTGCCCGCGAGTTCGAGCGCTACTTAAAGAGGCGGGGCCAGGACCGGCCCTGACCCCCTAAAAACCGATACAGCAAAGGGCCTGACGGGAAATCTTCCCCTCAGGTCCCTTTGCTGTGAGCGCAGGACAGCGCGCGCAGTCTAGAGGCGGATCCCCAGGAGGGCGTCCACCGCATCCTTCACCAGGTCCCGGTCGGCGGGGCTGGCGGCAGCACCGCCGTCGTTCGCCTCGCGGGCCCACCGGGAGACCGCGGCAACGGCCGCCGGCGCGTCAAGGTCAGACGCCAGCGCAGCCCGCATGTCGGCGATGAGGGGTTCGGCGGAACCTGCCGGGGCGTGTCCAAGGGCGCGGCGCCAGGCGGCGAGGTCGGCTTTCGCAGCGGCGAAGCCTTCGTCAGTCCAGGACCAGTCGGAGCGGTAGTGGTGGGCAAGGATGGCGAGCCGGATGGCGGCGGGGTCCTCCCCGGCGGCCCGCAGCCTGGAAACCAGCACCAGGTTGCCCTTGGACTTGCTCATTTTTTCGCCGTCGAGCCCCACCATGCCTGCGTGCGCGAAATGCCGGGCCAGCGGCACGCCTGCGAGCGAGAACGCGTGCCCGGCACCCATTTCATGGTGCGGGAAGATAAGGTCGGAACCGCCGCCCTGGACGGTGAACGGGGACGGCAGGTACTTCTGCGCGATGACGGTGCATTCAATGTGCCAGCCGGGCCGGCCGGCGCCGAGGCTTCCACCGGGCCAGCTCGGCTCACCGTCGCGCGCCACGCGCCACAGCAGCGGGTCAAGCGCCTGGCGCTTGCCTGCGCGGCCGGGATCACCGCCGCGCTCCGCGAAGAGCTCCAGCATTTCGCTTTCCGGCCGCCCGGAGATGCTGCCCAGGCTCCATGCTCCCGGTGCCACGGACTGCTTGCCCGCCGCTTCGACGTCGTAATAGACGTCGCCGTCCGGCTCCCCGTTGGTGCCCTCAACCGTGTAGGCCAGGCCGAGGCTCACAAGCCGCTCCACCTCAGGCACGATCAGCCCGATGGATTCGACCGCACCGACGTAATGGTCCGGGGAGAGGACGTTGAGGGCCTCCATGTCCGTCTGGAACAGCTCGATCTGGCTGGCTGCCAGGTCCTGCCAGTCCACTCCGGTGGCCGTGGCCCGCTCCAGCAGCGGATCATCGACGTCGGTCACGTTCTGGACGTACGAGACGTTTTTGCCGGCGTCGCGCCATGCCCTGTTGAGCAGGTCGAAGGCCACGTAGCTGGCGGCATGGCCCATGTGCGTGGCGTCGTAAGGGGTGATGCCGCAGACGTACATGGACGGCCTGGCCTCAGGCTCAAGCTCCACCTCGCGGCCTGCCGCGGTATCGAACAACCGGATGGCAGGCATGCTTCCGGGCAGGGCAGGAACGGGGCGGGAGGACCAGGATTTCACACACCAAGCCTAGTGCTAGGCGCTGATGACTCCGAAACCGAGCAGCAGGTAGAGGCCCAGACCCAGCAATATGCGGTACCAGACGAACAGGCGGTAGCTGCGGGTGGAGACGAATTTCAGGAACCAGCCGATGATGATGTAGCCCACCACGAAGGCGATAACCGTTGCCAGGGCCGTTTCAGGCAGGCCGTAGGGTCCGGTGATGCCGTCCTTGGAGACCACCTTGTACAGCTGGTAGAGCCCGCTCCCGAAGACCGCGGGGATGGCGAGCAGGAAGGAGTAGCGTGCCGCGGCCTCACGCGTGTACCCCATGAGCAGGCCGGCCGTGATCGTTCCGCCGGAGCGGGAGACGCCGGGAATCAGTGCCATGGCCTGCGCGAACCCGTAAAGGATGCCGTGCTTGTACGTGAGGTGGTTGAGGTCGCGCTTCTGCTTGCCAACCGCGTCGGCGACGGCCAGGAAGAGGCCGAAGACGATAAGCATCGTGGCTACGATCCACATGCTGCGCAGCACCGACTCGATCTGGTCCTGGAACAGCAGGCCGAGCACGATGATCGGAAGGCTGCCCAGGATGACCAGCCAGCCCATCCGGGCGTCGGGGTCCTGCCGCGACACTTTTCCGCTGAGGGAACCGGCCCAGGCCTTGACGATCCGGACGATGTCCCGCCAGAAATACACCAGCACGGCCGTTTCGGTGCCCAGCTGGGTGATGGCGGTAAAAGCTGCCCCGGGGTCAGCGGCGTTGGGAAGGAATTGCCCCACGATCCGCAGATGCGCACTAGAAGAAATTGGTAGAAATTCGGTCAGTCCCTGCACTAGGCCCAGCAGGGCCACCTCAAACCAGTTCACGCTAAGACCCTACGGCATGGGTACGGGTGGTTCTGCCCGTAAGCTTGCTGCTATGCAGCAGCGTTACGTCGGCAACAGTGGATTGCGTGTTTCAGCCCTCTCGCTCGGCACCATGGACTGGGCCGGCGAAACCGACGAACAGGACGCCACCGAGCTGCTGCGCACGTTCCTTAACGCCGGCGGGCGGCACGTGGATACGGCAGCTTCCTACTCCGAGGGGCGCGCCGAAGCCATGCTGGGTTCGCTGCTAGGCGACGTGGTGGCCCGCACCGAGGTCACCATCTCCACCAAGGCGGGAATGACGACGCCGGATGGCCGGCGCGCCGTCGACACGTCCCGTAACGCGATGCTCACCGGCCTGGAGGCCAGCCTGGCCAGGCTCGGCACCGATTATGTGGACATCTGGTTCGCCCAGGCCTGGGACGGAAACGTCCCGCTCGAGGAAACCCTGTCCGCCCTGGAGTTTGCGGTCCGCACAGGCAGGGCCCGGTACGTCGGTGTGTCCAATTTCACCGGCTGGCAGGCGGCCAAGGCAGCGGCTGTTGCAGGGTTCCCGCTGGTGGCGGTGCAGGCAGAGTACTCGTTCGTCCAGCGGAAACCGGAAGCCGAGCTCATTCCCGCCGTCGAGGACGCCGGCCTGGGCCTGATGGCCTGGGCTCCGCTGGGCCGCGGCGTCCTGACCGGAAAGTACCGCGGCAGCATTCCGTCAGGGTCCCGGGGGGCTACCGCCTCCGGGGCGGCGTATGTGGAGCCCTACCTTGCGGAGAAGCCGTCCAGGACGGTTGAAGCGGTCTGCATGGCGGCAAAAGGCCTGGGCAGGTCACCCCAGGATGTGGCGCTCAGCTGGCTGCTGTCGCAGCACGGGGTGTCCACCGCGATCGTGGGTGCGCGGACACCCGTGCAGCTGAAGGAAATACTTGAGTCGCAGCTGGCGCCGCTGCCGCCCGAAATCGCCCTGGCCCTGGAGGACGTGTCCGCGGCGCGGTAGCTTCCGTTCTATGCGCTGCCCTGGGCCTTACTCCTCGACGATCTCCAGATCCTCGTCGTCCACGTCGCTGTCCTCGTCCTCTTCGTCCTCGTCATCAAAGACCTGCAGCGGGGTTACTTCGTTGTAGGCCTCGTACAGTGCGTCTTCATAAACTTCGAAGGCATCTGCCACTGCAAAAAATGCTGCCTCCACGGAGGGGTCACCATCTCCGCGGCGGTTGGATGCTGCTATAAGGTGTTCTTCCAAAGCGGTGGTCAGGGACGAAAGCGCGACACGCGGATCGATGCTCATGACTTCACGTTAGCCGGAAAAGGACGAAAATGGAGAGCAATGAAGGAACAATTTCTCACCAGCTCGGTCCAGCGGGAACGGGACTATTTGAGGCAGTACGAGTACCTCGTACTGACGGTGAGCCCCGACGATTCGCTTCATGAGGCACGGCGCCGGCTCGTGGAACACTCCGAGTACGGCAAGTGGGAACTGGAACGCAGCAAGCTGTATGTGGGCGGCGGCCGGCGGTTCTGGCTCCGCCGCAGGGTGTTGCAGGTCCAGCGGACCGTCTAGTTCTCGAGTGGTCCCAGCCAGGCGTTCGCCACCGTGTTGTGGGCCGATTCGTCGTCGGACGGGTGGAACATGCCGGCGAGGACATCCCGGTAGAGTCGCTCAAGTTCGGAACCGCGGAAATAGCTTGATCCGCCGCTGACCCGGATTGCCAGGTCCACTACCCGGCGGGCAGTCTCGGTCGCATTGACTTTGAGCCCCACCAGCTTGGGGAACCATTGGGCGCCATGGTCCGCCTGGGCGTCAACGTCGGCCGCCACCGTTGTTAGGTGCGGGTACAGGCTGTCCATGGCCATGGCTGCCTCGGCGACCTTCCAGCGGATGTCCGGATCCTGGGCGTAGCTCCTGCCGCCGTTCTTGAATGACGTGCGGCGTTTGGCGGTTTCGACGCCCACAGCCAGCGCCCGCTCCCCCAGTCCTGTGTAGACGGCGGCCAGCAGTGTTTCGAAGCAGGCGAAGATGGCGAAGATCAGCGGATCGGGGTTGGGCCCCACGGGGAGTTTGCGGAAGATCCGCTCCGCCGGGACCCGCACGCCCTCCAGGACAGTGGTGGCGGACTGGCTGGCACGCATGCCCAGGGTGTCCCAGTCGTCGAGGATGCGGTAGCCGGCCGTCTCGCGGGTGATGAACCCGTGGACGAGTTCGCCGTCGCCGTCCCCGGCCTCCGCGTCCTTCCCGAAAATCCCCAGCCGCGTCCAGGCCGGTGACAGGCTGGTGAAGATCTTCGTGCCCGTGAAGGCGTACCCGCCGTCCGGCAGCGGGACAGCTTCAGTACGGGAGTCAAAGAGGACGGCGTCATTGCCTGCCTCGGAATTGCCGAAGGCAAAGATCTCGCCCTCTGCCGCTTCCCTGAGGACGAACTCCAGCGAGCTGTCCCCGCGGCTCTTCAGGACATGGGCGACGCCGGTCCACACCAGGTGCATATTCACCGCAAGGGCGGTGGCCGGGGCAGCCGTTGCGAGCCTGCGCTGGCACTGCGCCGCCGTTTCGAGGCCAAAGCCCATGCCGCCGTCGGACGCGGGGACAAACAACTTCAGGTAGCCGGCGGCAGCAAGCTCTGCCAGGTCCTCGTGGAAGAAGGTGTTGTTCCGGTCGTAGCCGGCTGCCCTGCCGCGGATCCGCTCCAGGAGGGAGTCCGGGAGCACGTCTTCAGGCGTCATGGCATTCATTGGTCAGTAGTTGGTGAGCAGGGTGTTGAGGACCCTGGCGCCGAACTTGAGCGAGTCCGCGGGAACGCGCTCGTCAACCCCGTGGAACATGCCGGTGAAGTCCAGCTCGTCCGGCAGCATCAGGGGCGCGAAGCCGTAGCCCGTGATGCCGAGCCTGCTCAGCGATTTGTTGTCCGTGCCGCCGGAGAGGGTGTAGGGCAGGACCTTGGCGCCGGGGTCTTCGGAGTGCAGGGCGTCGATCATGGAGTCCACCAGGTTGCCTGCGAAGGGCACCTCCAGGGAGACATCCTTGTGGACGTAGCTGACATCGACGCCGGTTCCGGCCAGTTCGCGGACGATCTCCAGGACGTGCTCCTGCTGGCCGGGCAGGGTGCGGCAGTCGATCAGCGCCTCCGCGGACTCCGGGATGACGTTGTGCTTGTAGCCGCCTTTGAGCAGCGTGGGGTTGGTGGTGTTCTGGAGTGTTGCGCCCACGAACCGGGCCACGGTCCCCAGCTGGCTGAGCAGCACGTCCGGGTTGTCGGCGTCGAACTCCACACCCGTGAGTTCCGTCACGCCGTCCAGGAACTGGCGGGTGGTGGGGGTCAGCTCAATGGGCCACTTGTACTCGCCGATGCGCGTCACGGCTCCGGCCAGGCGCGTCACGGCGTTGTCCGTGCTGATCTGCGAGCCGTGTCCCGCCCTGCCGTGCGCCACGAGGCGGAGCCATGAGATGCCCTTCTCCGCAGTCTGCAGGAGGTAGGTGCGCTGGCCGCCGATAGTGGCAGAGAACCCGCCCACTTCGGAGATGGCTTCTGTGGCCCCCTCGAAGAGTTCGGGGCGCTTGTCCACGGCGTAGCGGGCCCCCATGGCCCCGCCGGCTTCCTCATCGGCGAAGAAGGCGAAGATGATGTCCCGCTTGGGCTTCTTTCCGGTCCGCGCGAAGCCGCGCAGCACGGAAAGGATCATGGCGTCCATGTCCTTCATGTCCACGGCGCCGCGTCCCCAGATCAGCCCGTCCTTCAGTTCTGCGCCGAACGGGTCCACGGACCACTGGTCACGGAGGGCGGGGACAACGTCCAGGTGGCCGTGCACCACCAGCGCGCTGGCGGACGGATCCTCGCCGGCCATCCGGGTGACCACATTCGCCCGGCCCGGGGCGGACTCGAAGATCTCTGCCTCCAGCCCAACCTCCTCGATCAGCCCGGCGGCGTATTCAGCGGCCGCCCGCTCCCCCGGCCCGGACCCATCGCCATAGTTCGAGGTATCGATCCGGATGAGTTCCTGGCAGATCCGGACAACTTCATCCTCGGGCAGGACGTCAGGCATTGAGAGCTCCTCGTTAGGGAATGACTGGCTGGCACGGGCGGAAACCGCTGCCCTCAGCCTACCCATGTCGCCCGATTCGTTGTTCCTGAAAAGTCGTGTTAGAGTTTTTCTCGCTGCTTCGGAGAGGCGCGAAACACTGAAAGGTGTGAACGGCTCCCGAAATACCACCTGCGCGGGTGGCGGAATGGCAGACGCGCTAGCTTGAGGTGCTAGTCCTCGAAAGGGGGTGGGGGTTCAAGTCCCCCTCCGCGCACAAAGGGAAGCCCCGGAAAATCGTTGATTTTCCGGGGCTTTTTTCATGCCCGCATCCACTCGTGGCTCTTCGTTCTATCGGGTGTGTTGAATCTGACAATGCGAATCGCCGGTCCGCGGAGGGCACTGGCCGCCCGGGTCGGGAAGCGACGGGCGACTGACCGCGGCGCGGGCGCTGGAACACCGGGATCCGCCCATGCCACACCTAAGCTGGTCCAGTGGATCCGACGCCCTCCCCCAGCCCCGTCCAAGTCATTGTGGACACCGGCCCGGCCGAGTGGTGGCAGATTCTTGCCGCCCTGGGTCCGTTGGCCGTGCTCCTTGGTGCCCTGCTTGCCGCTTTCATCGGGTGGAACACCCTCCGGCAGCGGACCACCGCCGATGAGAAGTCCCTCGCGCAGAAACGGGAGGCTGACAACCGGGCCGAATGGTGGAAGCGCACCCAGTGGGCGATCGACAGTTCGATGTCCGACGAGCCCGACCGGGCAAAGCTGGGGCTTCGGGTGATGTCGGTTCTCGCCGAGAGCACCCTGGCCGGGCCGGAGGAACTGCAGATCATCACGTCCGCGTGGGTGGACCCGCTGGAAGTAGCCGAGCAAACCCGGACAGAATTGGGTCAGCAGGCACGTCCGGGCAGAGTGGACGAGGGGCCGGAACCGGGCGACAATGAATCAACAACCAAGGATGAGGTGAGGAGGCGATGAGCATGATGACCGCCCCGGAATCAGACCGCGACCACGACTCAAGTGGCGCTGCGGCGAAGGAACCGAAGCATGCCGCTGGCTCTCCGAAACTCTCCCACCGGCCCGCCTCCTATGACCGCGGTGTGCAGATTGCAGCTGCCCAGTTGAGGCTGGTGACTGACCGCCGGCTCGGGCGGACCACCCCGGAGTGGATCAAGGAACTCGCGCGGGAAGAACCGCAGGCGTCCTGACACGAACTTTTCACACGGAAGAGCCAGCTCCACCGCGAACGGGGGCTGGCTCTTCTTGTAGTGCCTGATGCAACATCCGGTGTCCTTGGGACTCAAAGCGTTCGTCGCCGATGAGGTATGCCCAAACAGCTGTACCTACAGCTTCACGGAGCAGGTCGATCCGCCAGACATCCTTGTTCCGGGTGTCGTCACCGTATCCGGCCAGGAAAGCTGCTTCGAGGCCCGGCCGTTGTTGCCACTGCTGAACCGCCAACCTGCAAAAGTCCGTGGCTGCAGGACGGAAACCGAAGCGGCCGAAGTCTATTGCCCTGACCGCCGTTCCATCGCTGAGCCAGTTCCGGGGCTGCCAGTCCCCATGCGTCGGCACCACTTCCCTGGGGCGTGGCCGATATTCCGCCAGGCGCCGCCGGACTTCGCCCTCGACCTCCTGATCAATACGGTGTTCCCGGTCCAGCCAACTCAACGCCTTCGCCGTAGCCGCCGCCTCATATTCGTCGTCAACCCGCAGTTCCTGGCTATGGAGTGTCTTCAGGATTTTGCCGGCCTGTGCGTGCGTATCCTCGTCCAGTTCAAGGCGGGTGTCCTCAACCAGAGTCCCGTCCAGGTAATCGAAAACCAGAAGGTTCAACTCCCGCCTGGAGTACATCAGCCGCGCCGCCCGGCCCTGGCTCACCAGGGGTCGAGTCCAAGAGGAGTGGGCAGTGATTTCCCGGCCAATGTGATGATTCTCCGGTCCGGCAGCTTTGACGATGACATGCGTGCCGCCGTCACGAACGTGCAGGACTTTGGTGTCCATCTGGCCCCACGACAGATCAGCGATGAGCTCGGGCGCGCCGAACAGGGAGCTGACCAATTCTGCCTGCTGCTGCGACAACCGCCCAGCATCCCAACGCGCCATGTGCCGGAGCCTACCAGCAGCAAACGGCACGGGGCCTGTGGCAGAAGCAGGGCTAGACGGGTCCGGGTAAGGACGGATTGGGGGATCCATGGCAGCGGTGCCGTCGTTCCGCTGGTCGGTCGCAGCCAGCGCACCGAAGGATAGCCTTGACCCTCTTCAAAGATTTCCCCGTGCCTCCGTTGCCGCCCCAGCCAAAGGCGACAAGATACGTCCCGCCGCCCTGGGCAGCCGCACCGGCATACGAGCTGCCTTCCGTAGTCCACATCGGCCAGTTCCTGCATCGGAGTCCCACCATGGTGGTGGCTGTCAAAAGTGCGGACGTGTATTCCACCGGCTGCTCCTTCAACCTGTCCTGGCTCATCCGCCGGGGTGTACAGACCGACGAGGACTGGGCCGACCTGCCGCATCTGTTCTTTCAGCTAGGCATGGGCATCCGCCGGGGCAAGAGACTGGCGACGGGCCTGCTGTTCGGTGTGCAGTTTCCGGACGGGGCAAAGGCAAGTACCGGCAACCAGGGTCCGCACGGCCTGATGGAAACCGGCGGCCAGCAGCCTGAGCCGCCGACCCTCGTTCTCAACAACAGCGGAGGCAGCGGCGCCGATGATGAGTTCGCCGGATCAGGCCTGCTTTGGCTCTGGCCGCTTCCGCCAGCCGAAGGGCTTCGCCTGCTGGTCCAGTGGCTCGACTTTGGACTGGAGGAGACCTCACTGGTGCTCGACGGCGGCCGGCTGCGGGATGCCGCCGCAGGCGCCCGGCAGTTCTGGCCCGAGGCCGGGCTTGCCTGACTTGCATGGGAGGTTGGGAAGGGCATCCGTTGTTTTGAACAACGGACGTGCCCACCATTGGAAGCGTGGGAAGGAAGAACAGTCGGCATGGAACTGCGCTTGCGGTGTGCCTGCTGGGCTTGCTTTGCGGCGCCTCGGGCTGCGTTTATGACTACTCCGAACCCCTGCAGTCAACGACTGCTCCCGCGCCGCCCACGCCGACAGTCGGCCGCCCGTCTCACACAGGGACCCTCCAGCCCTACAGCGATCCGCAGATCCGGGAGCAGGAAGCAAAGAATTATGCTGAACTGTACCGGCTCTTAAGGGCGTCGCCCGGTCCGTCCATCCTCTTTGAAGTAGGCCCACTGGACGGACCCGTCAGGGGCTTCGGCGGGACGGCTGGTGTGCCTGCCTCCGGGCTGTACACCGTCACGGCAGCCTGCGTTGGAGCCATCGGGGCGAAGGTCTCGGTTGGCCAGGAGCATCCCGGGGCCCCTTTCCGGCCTATGGAACTCGCTCTGGATTGCACCGGGACCACCTCGGAAGTTGTGGCTCTTGAGCAGGGGTACGTGTTTGCTTATCTGGTACTGCCGGGCCCGGGAGATACGCCATGGACAGGGGCCGTGGGCGGCGTCCGTGTGATCGCGGCCGGTTGAGGCGCTTGGACTCGGACCGGTATCGGGGACCCGTGGGAGCGCGAAAATCATGATCGGATAACGCCCGCCAAGCTGTCATCACGTGTCCGTAGCCCTTGGATTCGGAACAGCTTTCAGCGGCACCCCTGCTCCTACACTGAGCCATGGATACGATCACCGGCGTGGCCCTGATTATCGGAGCCGCCGTGGCTTGGATGGGCATGACGGTTTTCGTGATACTGAGGCTGCGGCGCCGCCGGAAAGGGTCGACGGTCGTGGCCACCGCTCCCCCGCCTGCTGACAGCGGGAGTTTGCACTACCGGCCCTGGCGGCGCGACCGTCCACCGGCGACGCGGATTCCCCCGCGTCGCCAGCACAGGCTGCGCCTGAAAAGAGTCCGGGGATAACTCCTCCGAACGCCTTAGGCGCACCCAGGCAATCGGCTCCGCCTACGTGTTGCGGTTCCAGCTGCTTGCCGGCAGCAAAAAGCCCGCCTCCAAGGAAGCGGGCTTCTTGCTGCTCAGGCGAGCGGCTGCTAGCCAAGTGGCCGGTCGAAGCGCTGCCCGGCAGGGTTGGATGGCAGGATTGCCATAACGATCAGGGCCAGTGCGCCGAGAAAAGGTACCAGGATCAGCAGGGCAAGCCAGCCGCTGAGGTTCGCGTCATGCAGGCGACGGACCAGCAGGGCGAAGGACGGAACAATGACGGCCAGCCCCCATATGATCAAAAGGATGCTGCCGACCAGCGCTCCGGGGCCGGGGACCGGTGTGCCGTCAGCGGTGACCGTTGACCCAGCAGTGCCGGCCACGGAAGTGATGATGTTGAGGACGACGCCTACCGCAAAGGCAACAAGCGCCCACCACCAGTATTCGCTCCGGCTGGCCCGGCCGGAGAAGGTGGCGTACTTCTTGAAGAAGCGTTGGACGGCGACTGGCAGGGTGGCCCCGTAGTAGGGCGCCCACAGCGGCGGTTCGCCGGCCGTGGCCGGCTGGTAGGACTGTTGCTGCTGGCTCGGATATTGCGGATAGCTCATGGATTCCCCCCGGAACTTTTCGAGTGACGAGACCAGCCCATCCTAGGACCACTCCGCAGCAAAAGTCCTTTCGATGGACAAACTTAACCGAAAATTTGCCGGGCTCCGCCGCTGGATGTACCCGTGCCTTCGGCCCCGACGTTGTTACCCGGGTGGGGCAGGAACTGCTCGCCCTGCGGTGCTCGCTGATGCTGGGGCAGCCGCACCACCGGTACCCGCTGCACTAATGCGGCCTCAACCTCCGCGGCTGCCTGCCCTGTTTCCCCGGCTCCGGACCGGATACTGCCGGACGGTACTGAACGCGGCGGTGCCCTGAGCGCTCCGCGCGCTTCTGCTGCCGGCGCGCCTTGCGTTCCGGACGGTCAATGGCCGAAAGGATGCTGAGCGTCACCGTGACCCACAGCAACGCTGCCAAAAACACCAAGGCAATTTCCATCTCAGTGCCCATGCTTAATTTTAGGCTGCCGGGCTCCCGCCGGCGGGGCAGTCCCGAGAATTTATGAGCCTTCCTGCCGCTCGAGCCGTCACGCCCTAGAACAAGCCCAATTGCCGCACGGCAGCCAGAACGTCCGGGACTTTAACCGCCAGCAAAGCAGGGTCCGGCTCTGCCGAGAACGTGTCACCCCGCCGAAGATCGGCCTTTGTCAGGACGATGTGCGGCCCCGGCGGAGGGCCCCAGAGTTCAGGAGGCGCAGGCCCGAACAACACCACCGACGGCGTCCCGTACGCCGAAGCCAGGTGCGCGGCCCCGGTATCCGCGGAGATCACCAGGCGTGCCGCGGCGATCGTGGCCGCGAATTCCCCCAGCGACAGCCCGCCAGCCAGGACGGCCCCGGGCGGAAGGCCGGCCCGGCGGCACACGTCCACCGCCCTGTCCTTCTCCCCGCTGCCCCCCGTAAAAACGACATTGTGTCCCGCTTCCACAAGGTTGGCGGCAACTGCAGCGAACCTGTCGGCCGGCCACAGCCGGCTGCCGTAGGCTGCCCCGACGTGCAGGACTGTGGCACCGGGAACCGGGCTGGGGACGTGCGGCAGGTGCAGTCCTACATCCAGCGGGTCCGCGTCAATGCCATGCCACTCCAGGAGCCGGACCCAGCGTTCCCGTTCGTGCAGTTCCGCGCGCCACGGCGGTCCATCCCGGTCCGGGCCTCGATGTCCTATGGTCCGCCGGGCCTTCAAAGCATCGATCCGCCCCTGGCTCTCCGGGCCGCTTCCGTGCAGGTTGACGGCTACATCCACCACTCCCGCTTCCATGGCCAGCGGCTCGTCAAGACCGTGGGTGGGCAGGAGTTCATAACCGCCCACCAATCCCAAGGCTTCCGAAAGCCACCCCTGGGCGGCATACCGGAGCCTGTGCTCCGGGAACGCCCGCCGGAGCGCCTTCAGCGCAGGGACTGCAACCAGGAGGTCGCCCAGCTTAAGGGCACGCAGGACCAGGAGCTCCGGTTTTCCATCGATGACGTCACTGCCGCGTTCAAGGTGCCGCACGCCGCTCATGCGCCCTGCCTCACTGCTGCGGTTGCCATCAGGCTCCGCACATCCTCGTACACATCGCGCACCGGGACGCCTGCAACGATGGAGTCGTTGTGCACGCAGCGCGGTGCGGTCCAGCCCACCTGCGTGACATCGATGCCACAGCTGGGGCACGTAGTCACCCAGGACGCGTGAATCCGGTGAAGGCTTCTGCCCAGCGCTCCTGCATTAATGATGTTCCCCGCCCAGAAGATCCCCACCGTGGGCACGCCGAGGGCCTGGGCAAGATGGCGCGGGCCGCTGTCATTTCCGACCACCACAGCGGCCTCCGCCAGCAGGGATACCAATTCGGCCATGTCCAGTGCCCCGGCCACCGAGGTGACGGCTGCCGATGCAGCCTGTTCCGCAATCCGCTCTGCCAGCTCCTGCTCGCTCTTGTCCCCGACGAGCACCACCCGGCAGCCGTCGGCCCCGCAGGCAGCGGCAAGTTCAGCAAATTGCCCAACCGGCCAACGACGGCGGGGATCTGTTGCGCCGGGATGGATCACCACGAGGGGCTGGCCGCCGTCGTCATCTGTTCCGTCACATGCACCGCGGAACTTTGTAAGCGGCTCGAGGCGGGCCTCAAGGTCAAGCGGGAACGCCCCGGCGAATCCCGCGACCTCCACCGCCCGCAGGGGTTCGTGCTGGTAATAAAGGTATGGAACGGTCCGTTCCAGGCTGGCGGCGTCAGGCGTCCGGGTGCCCACCGTGTGGCGCGCACCGAGCCGGAGCAGGAAAGGGTTCGAATATCTGCCGCCGCCGTGCACCTGGACGGCGAGGTCGAAGTTCCGGGACCGCATGTCCGCAAAAAAAGCTTCCAGTGCTTCCGGGTCTTCATCACCGGGACGGACCCCCTCTGCAAACGGAAGTATGCAGACCTCGTCCACCGGGCCCTTCACAGCCGCGAGCAGCGACTTGTGGATTGGCGACCCCAAAAGGGTCAAGGTGGCGTCCGGATAGGCCGCCTTCAGGGCGGCCATGGCAGGAATGGCGAAGATCAGGTCGCCCAGGCCGCCGCCCCGCAACACGGCGATCCTGGACACAGAATCGAACTTTTCCAGCACCGGGCCGACTCCTGTGCCAACCTGCCCGGCACCACCGAACTCTGCAGTGAGCTGCTCCACATACGCCCCTTCGATCCGGGCGGAGATCGCGCCGCTTGCCGCGGCCCCTCCGCTGCCTGCGCGGCCATGCCACCCGCCAGGTGTGATGGCCGCCTCCCCTGAACCCGTACCCAGGCGGGCGCAAATATACTCCGCCTATTGGGGAATAGCCGTCCGATGCTGTACGTTTCATACGCGACAGGCGAACCAAAGAAAAGAGAAGCACCCAAAGTGGCAACCGATTACGATGAACTGCGTTCCGACGTCAAGGAATCGCAGGACAACTCCCTCGAGCAGCTCCAGTCAGCAAATGCTCCCGACGCGCGCAGCGTTGTCCTTGAGCTGGATGAAGCTGACGGGCTCGACGGCGCCGGCGTCCCCGGTGGCGAATTCGTCGCCGAGGAGCTCGTGGTACAGGTCATTCCGCAGGCTGACGACGAGTTCACCTGCTACTCCTGCTTCCTTGTCCGCCACCGGTCGCAGATTGCCCGCCAGAAGGACGGGCACAGCTACTGCACCGAGTGCGAGGGCTAGGAAAACAGGCCTGACGCGGCGCTGCGGATAAGTCCGCGGCTCCGCCAGCTTGAATGGCACGCTGCCCGGCAGCGTGCCTTTCCGCGTTTAAGGCGGTTCCAAGGCAGCGTCCAGCAGCCGCTAGTACTGTGGGCGGCTATGGATCTGTGGCAAACCCTGGTCGAATCGCTCCGCCGTACGGAGGTTCCGGCCATTACCTTCCAGGAGCTCCTGCTGGTGCTCCTCGTGGCAACGGCGCTCTCCATTCCCCGCCGCTCCTGGCGGTACTTCGGACTGCTGGCAACCGCGGTCCATGAGCTGGGGCACGCCCTTGCCGCGGTCACCAGCGGGCAGCGGCTGTCCGGCATCAGGCTGCGGCTCGACCATTCGGGAACCACCACCACGTACAGCCGGAGCAGGGCCGCCGCGGCCTGGTCGTGTTTCTGGGGTTACCCCGTCCCCGCAGTCGTCGGCGCGGGATTCGTGACTGCCGGTTTCAGCGGCTGGGGACCTGCAGCGATCGCGGCCAGCATCCTTGTGCTGGTCGCATCCATGCTCTTCCTCCGGAACCTGGCAGGATTCCTTGTCACCGCCGTTGCCATTGCTTGTGCCCTCGCCCTCATCCTGCTCGTGCCCCATGCTTTCGTGGGCCATGTCGCCGTTGTCCTGGGCCTGGCGATGCTGGTGGCAGCCGTCAGGGACCTTTTCAAGCTGGCAAACGTCCACCTCCGCCGCAGGGACCGGCTGGCGACGTCCGACGCCTACCTCCTGTACCGCGCCACGGCCGTGCCGTCCGGTGTATGGATCTTCCTGTTTGCCGTTCTCGTTGCAGGTTCCTGGGTGGCTGCCTGGCAGCCGATCTCCCTGATCCTTGGCCGGGGCGCTTAGGCTAATGCCATGAGCCAGGAAACGGACAGCATCCAGCAGGCCGCCAGCGGCGCGACGGCGGACCACAGCACCCGCGGCGCTTACGTAACCGGCGGTGCCGAATTCACCAGGGACACCAACTACATCGAGGACCGCATCACCCGCGATGCCAGGCCGGGCGACAACGGCGAGCCGGGCTGGCCGGTGGAAGCAGGGCGGTACCGCCTCATCGCAGCCCGGGCCTGTCCCTGGGCCAACAGGACGGTCATCGTCCGGAGGCTCCTGGGCCTGGAGGACGCCATTTCCCTGGGGCAGCCCGGGCCCACCCACGACGCGCGCTCCTGGACGTTCGACCTCGACCCGGGCGGCGTGGATCCGGTCCTGGGGATCGAACGGCTGCAGGAGGCATATTTCAAGCGGTTCCCGGGATATCCCCGCGGCATTACCGTCCCCGCCATCGTCGACGTCGCGACCGGAGAAGTCGTCACCAACAATTTCCCGCAGATCACCCTTGACTTATCGACGGAATGGACCCAATTCCACCGGCCCGGCGCGCCAAAGCTGTACCCGGAACATTTGCGCGAAGAGATCGACCAGGTCAACAGGAGGGTGTTTACCGAGGTTAACAACGGGGTGTACCGGTGTGGCTTTGCCGGGTCCCAGGAGGCGTACGACTCAGCCTACGAGCGTTTGTGGGCGGCCCTGGACTGGCTGGAGGACCGGTTATCCCGCCAGCGCTACCTGGTGGGAGACACCATCACGGAAGCAGACGTCCGGCTTTTCACCACGCTGGCGCGCTTCGACGCCGTCTATCACGGCCACTTCAAATGCAACCGCCAGAAGCTCACCGAAATGCCCGCCCTCTGGGCCTACGCAAGGGATCTTTTCCAGACGCCCGGTTTCGGGGACACCACCGACTTCGTGCAGATCAAGCAGCACTATTACATCGTCCATGAAGACATCAACCCCACCGGGATCGTCCCCGCCGGCCCCGACCTTGGCGGATGGCTCGAAGAGCACGGCCGCGAGGCACTGGGCGGCCGGCCTTTCGGGGACGGGACTCCCCCGGGCCCGGTCAGGAAGGGCGAGGAAGTAGCAGCAGGACACGGAGCCGGTCACTAGAAGGAAAGCGTTTTCTGGATAAACTGTCCGGGTGCAGACATCCCACGGTTTCGCAGCGCCCGGTTTTGACAATGTCCTGGAACTGTTTGAGTCCTTCCTCGTCGAGGATTCCGGCTACAGCGCCCAGGTAGCGGCCTATCATCACGGGACGCGCGTTGTGGACCTTACCGGTGGCCCGGACATGAGCCCGGACACCCTCACCGGCGCATACTCCTGTTCCAAAGGCGTGGCAGCGATGGTGGTGGCCCTGCTGGTCCAGGACGGGCTCCTTAATCTGGACGGCACCGTGGCCAGCTACTGGCCGGAGTTCGGCGCCCATGGAAAGGACCGGCTGCTGGTCCGCGAGGCCCTGTCCCACCAGGCGGGGCTGCTGGGCCTTGAGGGCGGCTTCGGCCTTGATGAATTCACCACCCCTGCTGCCGCCGAGCGGCTGGCCGCGGCCAAACCCACGTGGCAGCCGGGACGCCAGTTCGGCTACCACGCCCTGACCATCGGGATCCTCATGGAGGAGCTCTGCCGGCGCGCGGCGGGCGAATCGCTGCAAAGCCTCTATGAGCGCCGGATCCGCAAGCCGGAGAACGTCGACTTCTTCCTGGGCCTGCCGGCAGACCTGGAACCGCGCTACCGTGACGTCCTCTACCAGGACCCGGCCGGGCAACCCTGGCTCGATCCACTCAGCCTGGACGGCCTGAACAGCAACGCTCCGGTCAGCACCATTATGGAGCTTCCCAACATCCGCAGTGTCCGCGCGGCAGGAATGTCAGCAGCCGGCGGCGTCGGATCGGCCGAAGGCCTCGCCAGGCTGTACGCTGCCGCCACCACCGGCGCCGAGGGCGAACCGCCGTTCCTCACACCCGGAACAATTGACCTGATGGCCGCGGAACAGGTGTGGGGGCTTGATCGGTCCTCAGGGCTGGACAACGCGTTCGCCGTCGTCTTTATGAAGCCGCATCCCTCGAGGAACTTCGGCAGCCACCACGCGTTCGGCCATGAAGGGGCCAACGCGGCACTAGGTTTCGCCGACCCCGCCTACTCCCTGGCCTTCGGCTACATCCCCCGCCGTCAAGAGGACGGACGTACGCCAGGCAGAGCCCATCGGCTTGCCTCCGAGGTGCGCCGTTCGGCGGCGGCCCTCTCCCGGTAGCCGCTCCTGCAGCCGTTTCGGCCGCTGCTCCGGGGCCCTGACCAGCAGCTTTGGACGCCCACGCAAAGCGCCATACTGTGGACCGGATGGCTAACACTCAAGTACGGCAGCAAGCCCGGTGGGCCAGGGGAACCCGCCTCCTGAAGAATGCCCTGGCAGAACTGTCGGAGGCATTCGCCGCCCAGCGGCTCCAGCTGGCAGCGAAAGCGGCCGTAGCCGCAGGAGTGGCATTCCTCATCGCACCCCACATGCCCGGTGCCGCGGCCAACTATCCGTACTACGCACCCCTGGGTGCCTTGGTGGCGATGTACCACAACGTTGCCGGCTCCGTGAAGCAGGGGCTTCAGGCCCTCACCGGCCTCGCCCTGGGCATCGGGCTTGCCGTTGTCCTGGTCAGCGTCACCGATCCTTCCCCGCTGACCGTGGCGGTGTTCATGGGCATCGGCGTCCTGCTCGGCGGACTGCCGCGCATCGGCTCCGGAAGCGACTGGATTCCGACGGCGGCCCTGCTTGTCCTGCTGGTGGGCGGCAGCAATCCGGACGACTTTTCGTTCGGCTACCTCCTGCAAATGGGCGTGGGCGTTGCGGTAGGCATCGCCGTGAACTTCCTGCTGTGGCCACCGCTGCACCTGAAGGCAGCAGCGGCCAGCCTGGACGACCTCCGGCGCGCCCTCGGCCAGCAACTGACCGACATGGGGAAGGCGTTGAAGGAGGAATGGCCTCCGGAGCACGAAGCCTGGTCCAAACGGTCCGACGAACTCGCTGAGGCTGCGCGTTCCGTTCGGCACCTGGTGAAGGAAGCGGACGCAAGCCGCCGCGCGAACCCCCGCCGGAAGCTCCACCCGAGGGACGTTGACCTCGACTACCGGAACCTGCGCGAGCTCGAACGCGTGACGTTCCATATCCAGGACATGACCGATGTGCTGTCGGACGTGATCTGGGTCAGCGACGCGCCCTACGCCGTCCCGGTGCAGGACAGCGAACCGCTGGCTGATGCCATGACGGCGACCGGTGAGCTGCTGCGCTCCTTCAGCGACAGCGACGAACCGACGCAGCGAGAGCGGTTCCGGGCGGCCCGGGAAGCGGTGGAAGCCTGCATGGCTGCCACCGCCTCCCGGGAACCAACGGGCGATGCCGTACCCGCGTCGGAATCGATCCTGCTGAGCCTCCACCGCATCCTGCGGGCGGTCCGCCCGGCCGATTAAAGCGCGGTGACGGAACCGCTGAAGTGGCGCCGGCCGGACCGGGGGTTCCAGGCGACAAAGCCCGACCGCCGCCAGGCCCCCGATTCGTCCTGCTCGCTTCCGATCTCCAGCGCCACCCGGCTGGGAAGGAAAACCGGAGCGTCGAAATCGACGTCCCAGATGAAGGCATCACCGCGCACTGAACCGACGTCGGCGAGCGCCCGCGACGCGAGGTACATGCCATGGGCGATGGAACGCCGCATGCCCAGGGCTTTCGCTGACAGCACGCTGAGGTGGATCGGGTTGAAGTCGCCGGACACGGCGGCGTAGGCCCGTCCCGCGTCCACGCCCAGTTGCCACAGCGCCGTCGGATCCGGGGCCTTGAAGTCGCCCTTTGGCGGTGCCGCCGAGGGCTTATCGATGCCGGGCAGGAACACCCCTTTGGCCAGGTAAGTGGAGGTTCCATGCCAGGAGATGTCATCTTTCCCTGCGAGGCGCACCTCCGCGATGACGTCCACCTGCGTACCTGCGCGGTGGCCCCGGAGGTTCTCCACCCGGGCCGTGATGTCCAGGGCGTCGGTGAACAGGACGGGCGAGCGCTGTTCCACCCGGTTGCGCAGGTGGATCATGCCGAGCAGGGGCAGCGGGAAGTCATCCCGGTTCATCACGCTCATGGCCACGGGGAAGGACAGGGCGTGGATGAACCCGGCGGGCAGGACGTCGCTGGCTGTCTCGCCCAGCAGGTGCTGGTAGGCGGTCAGGTTGGCCACGTCCACGGTCACACCGCGAACCTCGTGGGTCTCGGACGGCAGGTCTGCCTGGTCGTGGGTCCCCAGCAGCCGGCGCCTGGCCGCCTGGGCGGCCGCGTTGACGTAGAGCTTGGACAGCGAGGGCATGTCGCCGAGGATGACCGGCTGGGCGGGCGTCATGCCCCCACCATGTTCTGCCCGCAGACCCGCAGTACCTCGCCGTTGATGCCCCCGGCGGCATCGCTGGCAAGGAACGCTATGGTTTCGGCGACGTCGGCCGGCTTGCCGCCCTGCTGCAGGGAGTTGGCCCGGCGGGCGACTTCCCGCAGGGCGAACGGAATCCGCTCGGTCATTTCGGTTTCGATGAACCCCGGCGCGACGGCGTTGATGGTGCCTCCGGCAGCCGCCACCAAGGATGACGTTGCGCGGACCATCCCCATCACTCCACCCTTTGACGCGGCGTAGTTGGTTTGCCCCCGGTTGCCGGCTATGCCGCTGGTGGAGGCAACAGAGACAATTCGTGGCGCCGGCCCGAAGTGTTCGGAAGCGAGCAGGGCCTCGTTGATCCGCAGCTGGGCGGAGATGTTGATGTTGATCACCGAGCTCCAGCGTCCGTGGTCCATGTTGGCCAGCAGCTTGTCCCGCGTGATGCCTGCGTTATGGACCATGATGTCCAGCCGCCCGTGCCGTTGCACGGCATGTTCCAGGATCCGTTGGCCGGCGTCTTCCCGGGTGATGTCGAGCTGAAGGGCAGTCCCCTTCACCGCGTTGGCCACAGCAGCCAAATGGTCTCCTGCCGCGGGCAGGTCCACAAGCACCAGCGTGGCGCCGTCGCGGTGCAGGGTACGCGCGATCTGGGCGCCGATTCCCCGGGCTGCCCCCGTCACCACGGCCACCTTGCCTGCCAGGGGCCGCTCGACGTCGTCGGGCAGGCTTCCGGCCGCGCTGGAAACGGTCAGGAACTGTCCATCCACGTAGGCCGAACGGCCAGAGAGGAAGAACCGCAGCGCAGCCAGGACCGAAGGACTTGCTGCCTCCACTCCCCCGTCCAGGAGGATACCGTTCCCGGTTGCACCTGCACGGAGTTCCTTCGCCAGGGAGCGGAGGAACCCGTCCACGCCCTGCCGGGCAGCGGCCGCCGCCGGTGTGTCTGTTTCCCCGGACGGCCGTGAAACGGTCACCACGCGGGCGCAGGGTCCGAGGTCCCGGAGGGAGCCCGCTGCGGCAAGAACCGGTTTCTCAAGATCCCGGGGGTGCGCCACCTCGTCCAGAACCAGAATGATGGCGCCGAGCTTTTCCCGCGGCACCGCATGCCGCCGGACATCGAGGTCCCATGACAAGAGCTCTGCGGCCAGTTTGTCTGCTGCTGCCGTTTCACCCAGGACCACAACAGGTCCGGTAACCAGCGGCTGCCCGGGTTCGTACCTGCGCAGGACTGCCGGCTGCGGCAGACCCAGCTTTTTGGCCACATTCTTACCGAGCCCCTGGTTCACCAGCTGGGCGTACTTGTCCGTCATCCGGTCCCCCTACAGCGATTCGAGGAGAGCGACGACGCCCTGACCGCCGGCCGCGCAAACAGAAACCAGGCCCCGGGCCGGACGTCCGTCAACGCTGCCCTTTTCGTGGAGCAGTTTGGCGAGCGAGGCTACGATCCTGCCGCCGGTAGCGGCGAACGGGTGTCCGGCCGCCAGCGACGATCCGTTGACATTGAGGCGTGCCCGGTCGATCTTGCCGTATGCCCCGTCCAGGCCGAGCCGGGTCCGGCCGAATTCCTCGTCCTCCCAGGCGGCAAGCGTGCTGAGAACCGTCGCTGCAAAGGCTTCATGGATCTCGAAGTAGTCGATGTCCGCCAGGGTGAGGTTGTGCCGGGCCAGCAGCCGGGGCACGGCGAAGACCGGCGCCATCAGCAGCCCGTCCTTGCCATGCACAAAGTCCACCGCAGCGGCCTCGGCGTCCACCACAGCTGCGAGCTTGGGAAGGTCGCGGGCGTCGGCCCACTCGTCCGAGGCCAGCAGGACTGTGGAGGCGCCGTCCGTCAACGGGGTGGAGTTGCCGGCGGTCATGGTCGCGTCGGCGCCCAGGCTCCTGCCGAAGACCGGCTTCAGGGACGCGAGCTTTTCCATGGAGGTGTCAGCCCGAAGGTTGCCATCCCGCGTCAGCCCGCGGTAGGGCGTGACGAGGTCGTCGAAGAATCCGGAATCGTAGGCCGCGGCAAGGTTCCGGTGGCTGTTCAGGGCCACCTCGTCCTGCGCCTCACGGGAGATCTTCCACTGCGCCGTGGTAAGCGCCTGGTGTTCCCCCATGGAAAGCCCCGTCCGCGGTTCAGCGGTTCCCGGTGCCAGCGGGGCCAGGTCCTTGGGCCGAAGGCGGCTGAGGATCTGGAGCCGCTGCGGAAGGGTCTTGGCTCGGTTGAGGTCCAGGATCACTTCCCGGAGTCCCTCGCTTACCACCACGGGCGCGTCAGAAGCGGAGTCGACGCCGCCGGCAATTGCCGAGTCGATCTGGCCCAGCTTGATCTTGTTCGAAAGCCCCACCACGGTTTCCAGTCCAGTGGCGCATGCCTGCTGCAGGTCATAGGCGGGAGTCTCCGGGGACAGGGCCGACCCCAGGACAGCCTCGCGGGTGAGGTTGAAGTCCCTGGAGTGCTTCAGGACCGCGCCGGCTGCCACTTCACCGAGCCGTTCATCCTGGAGCCCGAAGCGTGCGATCAGGCCGTCCAGGGCCGCCGTCAGCATGTCCTGGTTGGAGGACTTGGCGTAGGCGGCACCGGAGCGGGCAAACGGAATCCTGTTGCCTCCCACAACGACAGCCCTGCGGAGGGCAGGGGCGGAACTGGCTGCGGCGCCTGGTGTTGCGGGGCCGTTGATGGACTGTCCGTCAATGGACATGGCTGTCTCCTCTGGTCACAAGCGATTACCGATACCCAGCGTACCTGATACGCTGGGTATCGTGAATATTTCGGACTCCTCCCTTGACGCGTCACCTGCCGGGGCAAGTGCTGACGGCAGATCGGCACGCTGGCAGACACACCGGGAGGAGCGGCGGCGCCAGCTGATAAAGCAGGCGCGGCGTGCGGTGCACGCGCTGGGCAGCGACGCCTCCATGGAAGACATCGCTGCCGCTGCCGGAACATCCAAGTCGGTCTTCTACCGCTACTTCGGAGACAAGGCCGGACTGCAGCAGGCCGTGGGCGAAGTAGTGCTCGACCAGATGCAGCGCCGCATCCGGGAGGCCGCCCAGAGTGCCCTGACGCCCCGGGAAGGGCTGCTGGCCATGGTGTCGGCCTACCTGCAGATGGCCGACACGAGCCAGAACGTCTACACCTTCGTTACCCGTTCCGCGGCTGCGGAGTCTGCCGACAATGCCGCGGGAGGCCCTGTCTCCGGAGCCCTGGGACACTTCTTCGACGCCGTGGCGGAGATGATCGCCACGCCCATGCGCTCGCATCTGGGCGATGGCAAGGAATCCGTCATCGGTTACTGGCCCAAGGCGGCAATCGGCCTGGTCCGCAATGCGGGCGAACAATGGCTGAGCACGCCCGACTCCCCCGCAAAGCCGGGCCAGGAAGCCATGGCACGGCAGATCACCGCCTGGCTGTGCGTCGGCATAGCCCCCGAACTGACCCCTTCAAGCACCACCAAACCGCCTGTCAGCACCAGCAAAGGATATTGACATGACCGAAGTAGTGGACCGCCCCGCCGGCAAGGGCCACAAGCCTGCCACCACGGCCCACCCCGTAACCGACCACGCCCAGCCTGCGGTCAACGTAGACGCACTGGGCCGGCAGCTCCTCGGCAAGTGGGCGGCTGTCCGGCTGCAGTCAAGGGACCTGGCAGGACGCCCCGAACTGCACAAGATCGAGGGGATGACGCACAGCGACCACCGCGCCCGGGTGTCCGGGCAGCTGAAGTACCTGGTGGACAACAGCGCCGTCCACCGTGCCTTCCCGTCCGCCCTGGGCGGCTCGGACGACCACGGTGGAAACATCGCCGGCTTTGAGGAACTGGTGGTCGCCGACCCGTCCCTGCAGATCAAGGCAGGCGTGCAGTGGGGCCTCTTCGGTTCGGCCGTCATGCACCTGGGCACCGAGGAGCACCACACCAAATGGCTTCCCGGCATCATGAGCCTGGAAATCCCGGGCTGCTTCGCCATGACCGAGACAGGGCACGGCTCCGATGTGGCCAGCATTGCCACCACCGCCACCTACCACCCGGAAACCGAAGAGTTTGTGGTGCACACCCCCTTCCGCGCCGCGTGGAAGGACTACATCGGAAACGCCGCCATCGACGGGCTGGGAGCCGTGGTGTTCGCGCAGCTCATCACCCGGGGCGTCAACCATGGCGTCCATGCCTTCTACGTTGACCTTCGCGACCCCCGGACGAAGGAATTCCTTCCAGGCATCGGCGGTGAGGATGACGGCGTCAAGGGCGGGCTCAACGGCATCGACAACGGCCGGCTGCACTTCACGAACGTCAGGATCCCCCGCACCAACCTCCTGAACCGCTACGGTGACGTGGCCCCCGACGGCACCTACTCGTCCCCCATTGCGAGCCCGGGCCGGCGGTTCTTCACCATGCTCGGCACCCTGGTCCAGGGGCGGGTCTCCCTGGACGGGGCGGCTGTGGCGGCCTCCAAGGTCGCCCTCAAGGCAGCCGTCCACTACGCCGCCGAGCGCCGCCAGTTCAACGCGTCCAGCCACACGGATGAAGAAGTCCTGCTTGACTACCAGCGCCACCAGCGGCGGCTGTTCACCCGGCTCGCCACCACGTACGCCGCCGGTTTCGCCCACGAACAGCTCCTGCAGAAGTTCGACGACGTCTTCTCCGGCGCCACCGACACCGACGCGGACCGCCAGGACCTGGAAACCCTCGCCGCGGCACTCAAGCCGCTCAGTACCTGGCATGCCCTCGACACACTGCAGGAATGCCGCGAAGCCTGCGGCGGTGCCGGCTTCCTGATCGAGAACCGGTTCGCCTCGCTCCGGGCAGACCTGGACGTCTACGCCACCTTCGAGGGGGACAACACCGTCCTGCTGCAGTTGGTGGCGAAACGGCTCCTGGCCGACTACGCGAAGGAATTCCGCAGCGTGGACTTCGGCGTCCTGGCCCGGTACGTGGTGGGCCAGGCGACCGGCACTGCCATCCACCGCACGGGGCTGCGCCAGGTGGCCCAGTTCATGGCGGACACCGGGTCGGTGCAGAAAGCAGCGATCGCCCTGCGTGACGAGGAAGGCCAGCGTGCCCTCCTCACCGACCGGGTTCAGACCATGGTGGCCGAGGCCGCGTCCGCGCTGAAAGGCAGCAACAGGCTCTCCCAGGAAAAGGGGGCCGCCCTGTTCAACCGGCACCAGAACGAACTGATCGACGCAGCCCAGGCCCATGCCGAACTGCTCCAGTGGGAGGCCTTCACCGAGGCGCTGCGCGACGTCACGGATCCCGGCACCAAAACGGTGCTGACCTGGCTGCGGGACCTCTTCGGCCTCAGCCTGATCGAAAAGAACCTGTCCTGGTACCTCATGAACGGCCGCCTCTCCATGCAGCGCGGCCGCACGGTGGGCGAATACATCAACCGGCTGCTGGTGAAGATCCGCCCGCACGCGCTGGACCTGGTGGATGCCTTCGGCTACGGCGATGAGCATGTCCGGGCAGCAGTCGCAACCGGCGCCGAGAAGATCCGCCAGGACGAAGCCCGGGCGCATTTCAGGGCCCAGCGGGCGAGCGGCAAGGCAGCCGTGGACGAAAAAGTGCTGCTGGCAAGGACCGCTGCCGGGCGCCACAGCTGACCCCGGGCCGCGGCTGCTGACCGCATAAACGACGGCGGCGCCGCTTCCCCCGGGGGAAGCGGCGCCGCCGTCGTTCTGTCGAAGGAGGGTCAGTGCGCTGCGGGCAGCACCGAGCGGTACACCTCAAGCGTGGTTTCGGTGATGGATTCCCAGGAGAAGTGCTTCTCGGCACGGAGCCTGCCCGCCTGGCCCATGGCGCGGGCGCGTTCGGGGTCCGACACGACTTCGGTGAGGGCCGCGGCGAACTCGCTGACGAACTTGTCCGGATCCAGCGGCGTGCCGGTGCCGTCCGTCACCTGCTCCAGGTCCACCAGCAGGCCGGTCTGGCCGTGCTCAACCACTTCGGGGATGCCGCCCGTGGCGCTGGCTACGACGGCAGCGCCGCAGGCCATGGCCTCGAGGTTCACGATGCCGAGCGGCTCGTAGATGGAGGGGCAGGCGAAGGCGGTGGCGTGGCTGAGCACCTGGATCAGTTCGTGCCGGGGCAGCATGCGTTCAATGAGCACGACGCCGGTCCGCTGGCTTTGCAGGTCCTCGATCAGCCGGGCGGTCTCGGCGGCCAGCTCCGGGGTGTCTGCCGCGCCGAGGCACAGGACCAGCTGGACGTCGTCGGGCAGCTTCGCTGCGGCCCGGAGGAGGTAGGGCACGCCCTTCTGGCGGGTGTTCCTGCCCACAAACACGACGCTCGGTTTGGCAGGGTCGATGCCCAGGGCGCGGACGGCGTCGTCGTTCTCGTCCCGGTTCCACAGTTCAACGTCGATGCCGTTGTGGACCACGCGGACCTTCTCAGGGTCCACGCTGGGGTAGCTGCGCAGGATGTCCTGGCGCATGCCCTCGGACACGGCGATGATTGCCGCGGCTGCCTCGTAGGCGGTCTTCTCGACCCAGGAAGAGAGCGCGTAGCCGCCGCCGAGCTGTTCGGCCTTCCACGGACGCAGTGGTTCCAGGCTGTGGGCGCTCAGGACGTGCGGGATGCCATGCAGCAGCGAGGCCAGGTGCCCTGCCATGTTGGCGTACCAGGTGTGCGAATGGACCAGGTCCGCGCCCTCGACGTCCGGAACGATCCGCAGGTCCACGCCGAGCGTCTGGACGGCGGCGTTGGCCGAGCCAAGATCCTCCGGCACGGAGTAGGACGTCACATGGGCGCCATGGTAATCGGCGTCGCGGGGAGCCCCAAAAGCACGAACCTGCAGGTCAACGTGCTTACTAAGCACCCTGCTCAATTCGGCCACATGCACCCCGGCGCCGCCGTAGATCTCCGGCGGGAACTCTTTAGTCACAATGTCTATTCGCACAAGACCCAAGGTAGTCCTTCACGCATAACTGTTCTAGTGTGAAGGAGTCCGGGCATGCCGGACTGTTTGGGGAGATACGAAGGCGTACAGGAGCGACCACTATGCCGTTGAACAAAAAAGTCCTGGCCATTGTCCTCGCAGGCGGTGAGGGAAACAGACTGATGCCACTGACGGCAGACCGCGCGAAACCGGCGGTGCCCTTTGCGGGCAGCTACCGCCTTATCGACTTCGCCCTGTCCAACCTGGTGAATTCCCGCTACCTTCAGATCGTCGTCCTGACCCAGTACAAGTCGCACAGCCTGGACCGGCATATCTCCGAGACCTGGCGGATGTCCACCCAGCTGGGCAACTACGTTGCCTCGGTGCCGGCGCAGCAGCGCGTCGGCAAGAGCTGGTTCCTGGGCAGCGCCAACGCCATCTACCAGTCCCTGAACCTCATCCACGACGCCAACCCGGACATTGTGGTGGTGGTCGGCGCCGACCACGTATACCGCATGGACTTCGCCCAGATGGTTGCCCAGCACGTCAACAGTGGCGCCAAGGCGACGGTGGCCGCCGTACGGCAGCCCCTCAACATGGCCAACCAGTTCGGCGTCATCGAGGTGGACCAGAACGACCCCCAGAAGATCGCGGCGTTCGTGGAGAAGCCCGCCTCCACGCCCGGCCTTGCAGCCGACCCCACCCAGTTCCTGGCCTCCATGGGCAACTACGTCTTCGACGCCGACGCACTGGTGGACGCCCTGCACGTCGACGCCGAACGGCTGGACACCAAGCACGACATGGGCGGGGACATCATCCCCTACTTCGTCAACCAGGGCGAGGCGGGCGTCTACGACTTCACGCTCAACGAGATTCCGGGATCCACCGAGCGGGACCGCACCTACTGGCGCGACGTGGGAACCATCGACTCCTTCTACGACGCGCACATGGACCTGATCTCCCCGCTGCCGGTCTTCAACCTCTACAACTCCGAATGGCCCATCTACACCCGGCAGAGCATCTCCCCGCCCGCCAAGTTTGTCCGCGGCCAGAACAACACCGTGGGCACGGCGCTCGACTCCATCGTCTCCAGCGGCGTGGTCATCTCCGGCGGCGTGGTGGAGGGATCCGTCCTGTCCAACGACGTCTACGTGGCAACGAGCAGCCGCGTGATCGACTCGGTCCTGATGGACAAGGTGCAGGTGGGTGAGGGCGCGGTCATCAACAGGGCCATCATCGACAAGAACGTCAAGGTTCCCGCCGGTGCAGCCATCGGACTCGACGCCGACCTGGACCGGGCGCGCGGCTTCAAGGTCACTGAGTCCGGCATCACCGTCCTGGCCAAGGGCCAGAAAGTTCCCGAGCCCGGCGAAGAGGAGAGGCAGCTGGCAGCCAGGAACCTGCACCTCGTCCCCAACGCGGTCAAGGCCGCCGCGGCACAGTACCCGGATGTCCAGGAGTCCGTGGACAAGGTGGCCCAGACCCATGCAGCTGCGGCAGCCGACGCCGGTCCCCGCGCCCGGCTCTCCTAGACTGGCTGTTCCGTGGCCGGCGGCACCCCAAGGGGCGCCGCCGGCGGCGTTTAAGCTGCCGCTTCGGGCTGTAAAATTAGCCTAATGAGCTCCCCCGACCTGACCCCTGAGGAAATCCAGGCCTGCCTCAAGGTCCTGAACACCATCCACGCCTATGACGAGGAGCACCCGGACTACATCTCTGTGCGCCGCGCCACCGGGAAGATGTTCAAGGCCGTCAAGCGGCACCGCCGGGTCACCAAGCGGGACCTCATCGCCGAAGCCGACCGGGCCGTCCTTGCCCAGACGGCAACCGCCGCGCCGGACAGGATCGACGACGAAACGCGCGGCAACAAGCTTGCCCCTTCCGCCACGGGGAAAGTGGCCGGACATCTCATCCGGTCCCGGCCTTGCTACATCTGCAAACAGCACTACACGCAGGTGGACGCCTTCTACCACCAGCTGTGCCCGGAGTGCGCTGCCTTCAGCCACAGCAAGCGCGATGCCCGGACCGACCTGACCGGGCGCCGGGCGCTGCTCACCGGAGGCCGGGCGAAGATCGGGATGTACATTGCGCTGCGGCTGCTGCGCGACGGCGCCCACACCACCATCACCACGCGCTTCCCCAAGGACGCCGCGCGCCGCTTCGCCGCCATGGAGGACAGCGGGGAATGGCTGCACCGGCTCCGCATCGTGGGCATCGACCTCCGGGACCCCGCGCAGGTCATGGCCCTCACTGACTCCCTCAATGAGGCAGGGCCGCTGGACATCATCATCAACAACGCGGCGCAGACCGTCCGCCGCTCCGGCAACGCCTACAAGCCTTTGGTGGATGCCGAGGACGAGCCGCTGCCCGCTGCCCTGGAGCGGTCCAACGGCGGTCCGGAGCTGCTGACCTTTGGCCACGCACACGACAAGCACCCGCTTGCCCTGGCCGGCAGCGTCACGGAGCATCCCGTGCTGGCCGGTGACGCCATCACATCGCTTGCACTGTCCACCGGCTCCGCTTCACTGGAACGCATCGCGTCCGGGACGGCGATCGATGCCGGCGGGCTGGTGCCGGACCTCGCCACGATCAACAGCTGGACCCAGGTGGTGGATGAGGTGGACCCGCTGGAAATGCTGGAAGTGCAGCTCTGCAACGTCACCGCGCCGTTCCTGCTGGTCAGCCGGCTGCGGGAAGCCATGAAACGGTCCACCGCCCGGCGCAAGTACATTGTCAACGTCTCCGCCATGGAAGGCCAGTTCTCCCGCGCCTACAAAGGCCCGGGGCACCCGCACACCAACATGGCCAAGGCTGCGCTGAACATGATGACACGCACCAGTGCCCAGGAAATGCTGGAGACGGACGGGATCCTGATGACCGCCGTCGATACCGGATGGATCACCGACGAACGCCCCCACTTCACCAAGGTCCGGCTCATGGAGGAAGGCTTCCACGCCCCCCTGGACCTGGTGGACGGCGCCGCCCGCGTCTACGATCCCATCGTCATGGGCGAGAACGGCGAAGACCAGTACGGCGTGTTCCTGAAGGACTACAAACCCAGCCCCTGGTAGCGGTAAGCTCGCGGCATGAACGCCGAGCCAGCCTCCACTGAAGAGCCATCGTCCGCCGTGCAGAACCTTGAACACCATGAATGCTGGGCCATGCTCCGGACGGTATCCGTCGGCCGGCTCGCCATCGTGGTCGACGGGCGCCCGGACATCTTCCCCATCAACTACACCGTGGACGGCGGCACAGTAGTGTTCCGTACCGGCGAAGGCACCAAGCTGTCCGGCGCCTCGGGCGACTCTCCCGTGGCGCTTGAAGCCGACGGCGTGGATCCCTCGACCGGCATGGCGTGGAGCGTGGTACTCAAGGGCACCTCTGCCGTGGTCAGGGGCACCGAGGAAGTCCTGGACACGGCGCGGCTCTACCTCTTCCCCTGGCAGGCGGGGCACAAGGATGCCTTCGTCCGGGTCACCCCGGACAGCGTGACCGGACGCCGGTTCAAGGTGACAGATCCCCTGACCTGGTGGACCCAGCACAGCAGCGCCGCAAAGTCCTCGCCGGAATAACGCGGCCATAAACCCGGAAATCGGAGCCCAAACCCGGGACTGGTCAGGCGAGCTGCGTGATCTCCACGCTCACGCTCAGGGCTGAACCGCCGCCGCCGGACAGGATGCCCTTGAGCGGGGAGACGTCACGGTAGTCGCGCCCCCGTGCCACGGTGACGTGGAAGTCGCCCGCCGGCTTGTGGTTGGTGGGGTCCCAGCTCCGCCATTCGCCGTCCCACCACTCCAGCCAGGCGTGGGACTGTCCGGCGACAGTCTCCCCGATGCCGGCGCTAGAGCGCGGGTGCAGGTAGCCGGAGACGTAGCGGGCCGGAATGCCGCAGCTGCGCAGCGCACCGATCGCAAGGTGGGCCAGGTCCTGGCAGACGCCCTGGCGCTGGCCCCACGCCTCTTCGGCGTTGGTGGTGACGCCGGTGGAACCGGACATGTACGTCATCTCGCCGCGCATCCACGCGAAGATGGCCATGGCGGCCTCGTGCGGGTTCTTCCCGGCAACCACCTCCGGGATGATTCCCAGGACCTCCTCGCCGGGGCCGCTGAGCCGGGACTGCGGCAGCCAGTCGCTGAACGTGTTCAGCGTGTCCGGCGACGCCAGGACGTCCCAGCCCACGATGTCCGCCTCGGACGGGATCTTCTCGGCCCGGTGGACCTCGACGGTGATGTTGGAGACCACCTCCAGGTGCTCATGCGGCATCTGCATGTCGAAGGCCGTGACCCGGGTGCCCCAGTAGTCGCGGTAGGTGCTGACGGCAGCCTGCGACGGCGAGACCTTCACCACCGACTCCAGCACCACCTGCTGGGAGTCCGTCAGCGGCGTCATCCTGGCCTCGTTGTAGGACAGGGTGACGCGCTTGTTGTACTTGTACGCCGTCTTGTGGGCGATGCTCAGCCGGGTCATGAAACTTCTCCCACCCAGGCCAGTTCATCCGCCTGATTGAAGTACTTACGGGAAATGGCGTCCGATGCCTGCGACACTGCCTTCTGCACGCGCTCCATGTGTTCCGGCAGCTCGGACATGAGGTCGTCGGTGCGGTGGAACTCAAGGAACGTGCGGGCCTGGCCCACGATCCGGCGGGCGTCGTTGATGAAGCCCACCCGCTGTGCTGAGGGGTCGAGTTTGGCCAGGCATTCGTCGGCGTCGCGCAGGGCGTAGACGATGGAGCGCGGGAACAGCCGGTCCAGCAGGAGGAACTCGGCCGCATGCTGGTCGCCGAAGGCCGCCCGGCGGGTCCGGAGGAAGGACTCGTAGGCGCCGGCGCAGCGGAGCATGTTCACCCAGGACATGCCCGCGGACAGCACGTCCCGGGTGGACAGCATGCGGGCGGTCATGTCCGCGCGTTCCAGGGAGCGGCCCAGCACCAGGAACAGCCAGCTCTCGTCATGGCTCACCGTGGTATCCGCCAGGCCGCTGACCATGGCTGTACGTTCCAGCGTCCAGTTGCAGAACCGGTAGGTGCCCACCACGTCCTTGCGGTGCTGGCTCAGCCCGTAATAGGTGGTGTTCAGGCTCTCCCAGAGACCGGAGGACACTGTTTCGCGGGCACGCCGTGCGTTCTCGCGGGCAGCGCCGAGGGAGCCGGCGATGGACGTGGCACTGGTCTTGTCATAGGCAAGGGCGTGCAGCAGTTCCGGCAGCCCGAAGTCCTCGTTCTGCGGGCGGGCGCCCATGACGGCCAGGAGTTCCTGGGCCACGCTCTTGCGTTCTTCCATGGGCAGGTGGTTCAGCCGCTCCAGGTGGACGTCCAGGATGCGTGCGGTGCCGTCCGCCCGCTCCACGTAGCGGCCGATCCAGAACAGGGATTCGGCAATTCGGCTAAGCATTCGCGGCTACCTCCTGCGGGCCCGAAAAGGGAAAAGACTTCTGCCGGGCTGTATCCCGGCTCACTGCTGCTGCTCCGACTGGCGGTCGCGCCAGTTGCTCTCCACCGGCCAGACGGAGACCCGCTCGCGCACCGAGATGGAGGGCCGGGGAACGGTTTCCACGGGCATCTGCGGCGAATCGGCGAGGACCCAGGTGTCCTTGGAGCCGCCGCCCTGGCTGGAATTCACGATCAGCGACCCTTCCTTCAGCGCCACACGGGTCAGGCCGCCGGGCAGCACCCAGACGTTGTCGCCGTCGTTCACCGCGAAGGGGCGCAGGTCCACGTGGCGGGGACCGAACTTGTCGCCGCTGAGGGTGGGCACGGTGGAGAGCTGGAGCACCGGCTGGGCGATCCAGCCGCGGGGATCACTGATGATCCGCTGGCGGAGCGCGTCCAGCTCGTCCTTGGAGGCGTCCGGGCCGATCACCAGGCCCTTGCCGCCGGAGCCGTCCACCGGCTTGACCACCAGCTCGGCCAGGTTGTCCAGGGTGTACTCCCGGGCTTCCTTCTCCTCGAGGCGGAACGTGTCCACGTTCGCGATGATGGGCTCCTCGCCGAGGTAGTAGCGGATCAGGTCAGGAACGTAACTGTAGACCAGTTTGTCGTCCGCGACGCCGTTGCCCACGGCGTTGGCGATGGTGACCCCGCCGGCGCGGGCGGCGTTGACCAGGCCCGGGCAGCCGAGCATGGAATCGGCGCGGAACTGCAGGGGGTCCAGGAAGTCGTCGTCGATCCGCTTGTAGATGACGTCCACGCGCTGCTCACCGGCGGTAGTGCGCATGTACACGCGGTTTCCGCGGCAGATCAGGTCACGGCCCTCCACCAGCTCCACGCCCATCAGGCCCGCGAGCAGCGTGTGCTCAAAGTAGGCGCTGTTGAACACACCGGGGGTCAGGACTACCACGGTGGGGTCGTCGACGCCGGCCGGTGCGGTCTTGCGCAGGGCGGACAGGAGCCGGCGGGGGTACTCCTCCACCGGGCGGATGAGCTGCTGGCCGAACGCTTCGGGCAGGCCCTTGGCCATGGCGCGGCGGTTTTCCAGGACGTAGCTGACACCCGACGGGACGCGCACGTTGTCCTCCAGGACCCGGAACGTCCCGGCAGCGTCACGCACTACGTCGATGCCCGAGATGTGCACGCGGACGCCGCCTGCGGGCTCGAAGCCGTGGACCTGCCGGTGGAAGTGCGCGCTGGTGGTCACCAGCTGGCGGGGGATCACGCCGTCGGACACCACGGTCATTTTGTCGTACACGTCGTTAAGGAACGCCTCCAGCGCGCGCACGCGCTGCGCGACGCCGCGTTCCAGGACATCCCACTCGGCGGCGGGGATGACCCGCGGCACGATGTCCAGCGGGAAGGGGCGCTCCTCCCCCGCGAAGTCGAAGGTGACGCCACGGTCCAGGAAGGTGCGGGCCATCGAGTCGGCGCGGGCACTGACGTCAGCCAGGGAGAGCTTGCGGAGTGCCTCTGCCACCTGCCCGTACGAGTCCCGTGCCTGCTGGCCTGGGGCGAACATCTCATCGTAGGCTCCGGTCCGGGCTGCGGCCTCGGAGTAGTCCTGGAATAGGTCTGGCATGCCCAATAGCCAACCATCTTTTTGTTTCGAACTCATAAACCGGCCCTCAATTGGCGTGTTGGCCGGGGCCGCCGGTTCGCTGATTCCGCGCCGCATCCGGCACAGTAGGGAGGTGCCAGTCAGCAGAAGCCATCCAGCGTCCGGTGAGGGACAGCCCCGCCGCGCTGGCCGGCTGCTTCCCGGACTGGCCACCGCCGCGGTGGCCCTGGTGGCCGCATTCCTGGTCCACGCCGTGGTTCCGGCCCTGCCGGCGATGACCATGGCCGTGGTGCTGGGGGTCCTGGCGGCGAACCTGCCACTGGCGGGCGTGTGGACTGCCGGGCGGGCCAGGCCCGGCCTCGACTTCGCCGGCAAGCACCTGATGCGCGGCGGGATCGTGCTGCTGGGGCTGAAGGTCAGCGTCATGGATGTCCTGGGGCTGGGCTGGCTTTCGCTGGTCCTGATCACCGGGGTGGTGGCGGCAAGCTTCGGCGGCACGTACCTGATTTCCCGGCTCTTCCGGCTGCCCCCGGTGACGGCCCTCCTGGTGGCCACCGGGTTCTCGATCTGCGGCGCCTCAGCCATCGGCGCCATCGCCGCCGTGCGGCGCATCCGGCACGTGGACACGGTCCTGCCGGTGGCCCTGGTAACGCTGTGCGGGACGCTCGCCATCGGCGTCCTGCCCCTGCTGGTGCATCCGCTCCAGCTCACCGCGCCCGTCTTCGGCGCCTGGACCGGCGCATCCGTGCACGACGTCGGCCAGGTGGTGGCCACGGCGCAAACCGCAGGTACGGCGGCGCTGGGCATCGCCGTCGTCGTCAAGCTCACGCGGGTCCTGCTGCTGGCACCGGTGGCCGCCATGGCCGGCACGCACCAGCGTCTCGCGGTCCGCCCGGACAGCGACGGGGCGGACCCGAAGCTTCCGCCCGTGGTGCCGCTGTTCGTGCTCGGCTTCGTGGCGATGGCGGGACTCCGGTCCACCGGCTGGGTGTCCGGAGAATGGCTGGAAGCGGGGGCGGTGCTGCAGGACGTCCTGCTGGGCGCGGCGCTGTTCGGACTGGGCTCGGCCGTGCGGATCCGCACCCTGCTCCTGACCGGCGGGCGTGCCCTGCTGGCGGCCCTTGCGTCCTGGCTCCTGATTGCCGCCCTGGGACTCGCCGCCGCCCTGCTGATCGCCCGCTGATCCCCGCGCCGGCACCGTGATTAGATAGCTGGGTGTCGAATCAGAATCTGCAGCGCGACGAGGCTGCCGAACGGTCAGCCCTGATCACCACCACCAGCTACGACGTCTCGCTGGACGTGCGGCAGGCAGCGGATCCGGACGTCCCCGGCTACACCAGCCGGAGCGTCATCACCTTCTCCGCCGCCGAGGCCGGCACATCAACCTTCCTGGACTTCATCGGCGGCGGGGTGCACAGCGTGTTCCTCAACGGCAAGGGCCTGCGGGTGGAGGACGTGGTGGACGGGGCGCGGATCCGGCTGGACAACCTGCAGCTCGAGAACCAGGTCACCGTCACGGGCACCGCCCTGTACAGCCGCTCCGGCGAGGGGATGCACCGCTTCGTGGATCCCGCTGACGGCCAGTGCTACCTGTACACGCAGTACGAACCGGCCGACGCCAGGCGGGTCTTCGCGAACTTCGAGCAGCCCGACCTCAAGGCCACCTTCACCTTCCACGTCATGGCGCCGGCGGACTGGCATGTGGCATCCAACGGGGTGGAAACGGCCCGCACGCTGCTCACCAGCGACCCCGCTACCGCCCGCTGGGACTTCGCCACCACGGAGCCCATGTCCACGTACATCACCACCGTGCTGGCCGGCCCCTACTTCAAGGCCGAGGACCGCTGGCAGGCAACGCTCGACGACGGGACCTCCCTGGACATCCCGCTGGCCCTGTACTGCCGGGCGTCCATGGCGGACTCTTTCGATGCGGAGGAGCTGTTCCGGGTGACCAGGAACGGGCTGGACTTCTTCAACCGGCTCTTCGCCTACCCCTACCCGTGGGGCAAGTACGACCAGGCGTTCGTGCCGGAGTACAACCTGGGCGCCATGGAAAACCCCGGCCTGGTCACCTTCACCGACAGCTACGTGTTCACCTCCCGCGCCACCGACGCCCAGTACCAGGGACGTGCCAACACCCTTCTGCACGAGATGGCGCATATGTGGTTCGGCGACCTGGTGACCATGCAGTGGTGGGATGACCTCTGGCTCAAGGAATCCTTCGCCGACTACATGGGCACCCTGGGCGTTGACCGGGCCACCGGCTGGGACTCCGCGTGGGTGAGCTTTGCCAACAAGCGGAAGGCGTGGGCGTACGTCCAGGACCAGCTGCCCACCACGCACCCCATCGTGGCGGACATCCCCGACCTTGAAGCGGCCAAGCAGAATTTCGACGGCATCACCTACGCCAAGGGCGCCTCGGTGCTCAAACAGCTGGTGGCGTATGTGGGCTTTGACGCTTTCATCGCAGGCTCGCGGGAGTACTTCCGCAAGCATGCGTACTCCAACACCACCCTGGCGGACCTCCTGGCGGCACTCAGCGCCGCCTCCGGCCGGGACCTGTCCGGCTGGGCACGGAAGTGGCTCCAGACCGCGGGCATCTCCACCCTCGCCCTGGAGGTCACGCCGGACGCAACGGACGACGGCGCCATCGGCAGTGTGGCGATCGTCCAGGAGGCCGCGGACCCGGTCACGGGACGGGACAAGCCCAGGCCGCACCGGCTCCGGGTGGGCCTGTACGATTTCGACGCCTCCGGCGCCCTGGTCCGCACCGGAAGTGTGGAAACCGACGTCGACGGCTCCGCCACGCCCGTTCCGGACCTGGCGGGCAAGCCGCGGCCAGCGCTACTGCTCCTCAACGACGACGACCTGACCTACGCCAAGGTCCGGCTTGATCCGGTCTCCCTGGACACTGTCCTGGCGTCACTGGACAGGATCATCGACCCCATGGCGCGGGCCCTGTGCTGGACGGCGCTGTGGAACTCGGCCCGGGACGGGGAAAACCCGGCCGCACGCTACGTCGACGCGGTGGCGGCGTTCGGCCCGGCGGAAACCGGCATCGGCGTCCTGCTGAACATCCTCGAGAACGCCTGCACCGCCGTCGAACGCTACACCCCGGCTGCCGGACGGGACGGTGTACGGTCCTCGTTCCTGGCGGCCGTCGCTGCCGAGCTGGACCGTGCCGCCCCCGGGTCCGACCACCAGCTGGCGTGGGCCAGGACGCTGGGCACGCTCAGCAGGCACGAGCCCGCCCTGCTCCCGCGCCTGCGCGGACTGCTGGACGGTACGGCACCCCTCGAGGGGCTGGCGGTGGACGCCGAACGCCGCTGGCATCTCTGGCACGCACTCGCCGCGAACGGCCAGGCAACCCTTGCCGAACTCGATGCCGAACTGGCGCGCGACACCACCGCATCCGGGCGCGCCGGCCATGCCACAGCCGTTGCGGCGCGGCCGGACCCCGCCGTCAAGGCCGCCGCGTGGCAGGAAGCCGTCCACGGCACTGCACTCTCCAACCAGCAGCTCAGCGCCACCATCAGCGGCTTCACCACTGCCCCGGCCGGCCTCCTGGATCCGTACGTGGAACCCTACTTTGAGTGCCTGCGGGACGTGTGGGACGGGCGGAGCATCGAAATCGCCAGCAGGATTGTCCGCGGGCTGTTCCCCCTGAACCAGGACCTCGCGGAAGGCATGGCACCTGCGGACCACCCTGTACTCCGCAGGACCGATGACTGGCTGGCAGCATCCGCCGACGCCCCGCGCGCACTGCGGCGCATCATCGTGGAGCAGCGCAGCCACCTGCTGCGGGCACTCACGGCCCAGGACGCCGTCGTGGTTTCATCAGCGCCGTAGCCTTGTGCCGCCGTGCGCAGCGACCACCCGGCTCGCTGCGCACGGGCAGTCCCTGCGCGCCCATCCCGGCGGTCAGCGCGGGGTGCGGTGCTAGGGAACCCGGTGGAGCCATTCCTCAGTACCGAACTTCATGGCCACGCGTTCACGGGCCAGGGACAGTTCACTCTCGGTGAGGGCTGAGGTTGTGGCCCCGTACCGCCCGGTAAAAACCTCCGCCATGGCCTCGATGATCGCCGTCCGGGCCAGGCCGGTCTGCCGGCGGAGCGGGTCCACGCGCTTCTTGGCGCTGCGGGTCCCCTTGTCCGAGAGCTTCTCCTTGCCGATCCGGAGGACCTCCACCATCTTGTCCGCGTCGATGTCGTAGCTCATGGTGACGTGGTGCAGCATGCCGCCGTTGGCGAGCCGTTTCTGTGCAGCGCCGCCGATCTTCCCCTGGTCCGTGGCGATGTCGTTGAGCGGCACGTAGAAGGCCGTGATGCCAAGCTTCTCCAGGGCTGCCATCACCCAGGCGTCCAGGAAGGGGTAGGAATCGGCGAAGCTGAGCCCGTCAACGAGGGTCTGCGGCAGGTACAGCGAGTAGGTGATGCAGTTGCCGGCCTCCATGAACATCGCTCCCCCGCCGCTGATCCGGCGGACCACGCTGATGCCGTGCTTTGCCACGCCGGCGGGGTCCACCTCATTCCGGACGGACTGGAAGCTGCCGATGACCACGGACGGTTCCTGCCAGTCCCAGAACCGCAGGGTGGGGTTGCGCCGGCCGGCACCGACTTCTTCGGTCAGGACCTCGTCCAGTGCCACGTTGATTTCGGTGGGCAGGACCGCGGGCGGGATGACGTTCCAGTGGTGGTCGGTCCACGAGGTTGCCTTGGCCAGTGCCCGGCGCACCGTGACGGCCACGGCGTCGGCGGAGAAGCCGAACAGGCCGGCGTGCGCCGGAAGCGCTGCCGTGATAGCCGCCGCTAGGTCGGCGGCGGGCGTGGATTCGGGCAGGCCGGTCAGTGCCCGGTTGATGTCCAGGAGGGCCTCGTCCGGTTCGAGGAAGAAGTCGCCGCTGATGGAGACGTCCGCCAGGTGCCCGTCGGTCACGGACAGGTCCGCCACCACCAGTTTCCCGCCCGGGACCTTGTACTCGCCGTGCAGGCGGTTGCTGGACTCATTGTGCGGCAGGAGGTGGTGGCTCATGTCGTCCATCCTGCCGCAAATGGGTCCACGGTGTTAAAGCAGGAAGGCCCGCACCGTTGCCGGTGCGGGCCTTCCGATGAAGCTTGGAGGAAGAATTACTTCTTGCCGCCGAAGCCCTTGAAGCGAGCGTTGAAGCGCTCGACGCGGCCTGCAGAGTCCATGATGCGCTGCTTGCCCGTGTAGAACGGGTGGGACTCGGAGGAGATTTCGACGTCGATGACCGGGTAGGTGTTGCCGTCTTCCCACTCGATGGTCTTCGAGGAAGACACGGTGGACTTGGTCAGGAACTTGACGCCGGAAGCCAGGTCGTTGAAAACAACAGCTTCGTACTTCGGGTGGATATCAGACTTCATAATGGGACCTTTGTTCACGCAGCTGGATTTTGCCAGCTGCCAGGTATGAATGGGATGGGATGTTCTGCTGCGCCGAAGCGGAATCAGCAGGACAACCAGCTATCAATCATAGCGGACACCGGTGGTGCTGACGAACCGGCTAGGCCCGTGCCCGCAGCTCCCAGAACGCCACGGCCGACGCCGCCGCCACATTGAGCGAGTCCACGCCGTTCCGCATGGGGATCTTCACGGCGAGGTCGACGGCGGCAAGCGTCTCCGCGCTCATGCCGGCGCCTTCGGTGCCGAGCACCAGGGCGAGTTTGTCGGGGTTCCGTGCCGCGACGACGTCCACATCCTGCGCGTCCGCCGTGAGCTCCAGGGCTGCCACCTCGAAGCCGTGGTCCTTGAGGACCTGGAGATCCTGCGGCCAGCTATCCAGCCGGGCCCAGGGAACCTGGAACACCGTTCCCATGCTGACCCGGACACTCCGGCGGTAGAGCGGGTCTCCGCACCGCGGCGAGACCAGGACGGCGTCGATGTCCAGGGCGGCGGCGGACCGGAAGATGGCGCCCACGTTGGTGTGGTCCACGATATCCTCCAGCACGGCCACCCGCCGGGCGCCGGCCAGGAGTTCAGGCAGCGGGACGGGGGCCGGACGGTGCATGGCTGCCATGGCGCCCCGGTGCAGGTGGAACCCGGTGATTTCCTCGAGCAGCGCCGCCTTGCCGATGAAGGCCGGGACGTCGGGATGCTCGTCAAGGACGTCCCGCAGGTCTTCGAGCCATTTCTCGGCCAGGAAGAACGACCGGGGCTGGTGGCCGGCTGCGAGGGCACGGCGGAGCACTCGGGAGGATTCGGCGATGTACATGCCCTCCGCCGGCTCGCGGAGCTTGCGCAGGTGGACGTCGGTGAGCCGGGTGTAGTCGGACACGCGCGGATCGTCCGCG
Organism: Arthrobacter nitrophenolicus; assembly: GCF_045833485.1. Classification (NCBI taxonomy): domain Bacteria; kingdom Bacillati; phylum Actinomycetota; class Actinomycetes; order Micrococcales; family Micrococcaceae; genus Arthrobacter; species Arthrobacter nitrophenolicus. The sequence goes on along the minus strand of NZ_CP174504.1, from coordinate 3,746,052 downwards.
GACTCAAGATAGTGGATTGTCACCGGGCGATTATTTCAGCAGATTGGCGGTCATGAATCCCAGGGCCACCAGCCCCAGCACGAAGATCACGGCACGCAGCACCGTCGGCGAGAGCCGGCGGCCCACCTTGGCGCCCAGCAGGCCGCCGATGCTCGAACTGACCGCGATGAGCAGTACCACCAGCCAGTTGATCCGGTCGAAGGCGAACAGCAGGTAGGATACGGCAGCCACCAGGTTCACGCCAAGCACCAGGATGTTCTTCATGGCGTTGGCGTTCTGCATGGTGCCGGTCAGGAAGACTCCCAGGATCCCGACCAGCAGGATCCCCTGTGCTGCCACGAAGTAGCCCCCGTAGACGCCGGCGAGGTAGACCAGCACCACCAGGAGCACGCCGTGCCGCTTGTCGCGCACCGCGTGTTCGGGGTTTTCCTCGCGGTTCCGGACCCACGCCTGGAGCCTGGGCTGGAAGACCACCATGAGCAGCGCCACCACCAGCAGCACAGGTGCCACATAGTGGAAGACTTCCTCCGGCAGGTGCAGGAGGAGCCAGGCACCGGAGATGCCGCCCAGGAGCGACGCCGGGAGCAGGCGCAGCAGCTGGCGGCCGCGGCCCTTGAGTTCCCGCCGGTATCCGAAGGCCCCCGCGGCACCGCCGGCCACCAGCCCCATGGCGTTGCTCATGGAGGCGACCACCGGTGTGATGCCCAGGGCAATGAGCACCGGGAACGTCACCAGCGTGCCGGAGCCCACCACCGCGTTGATGGTGCCGGCCCAGAGGCCGGCGATGGACACAAGGATGCTGCTGAGCAGGTCCATCGTGTTGCTTGCCGCTTAGCGGCGCGCGGTGGCGGTGTAACGGCCGGCGCTCTCCGTGACATCGAGGTCAAGGCCGAACGTGGTGCTGAGGTGCTCGTCGGTGAGGACTTCGGTGATCGGGCCTGCGGCGACCACGCCGCCGTCGCGCAGGAGCATGGCATGCGTGAATCCGGGCGGGACTTCCTCCAGGTGGTGGGTCACCAGGACCATCGCCGGAGCCGCCTCGTCGCTGGCGAGTTCGCCGAGCTTGTGCACCAGCTCCTCGCGGCCGCCGAGGTCCAGGCCTGCGGCAGGCTCGTCGAGCAGCAGCAGTTCCGGGTCCGTCATGAGGGCGCGGGCAATCTGGACGCGCTTGCGTTCGCCTTCGGACAGGGTGGCGAAGGTCCGGTTCAGCAGCGGGCCCATCCCCCACTCGTTCAGCAGGCGGAAGGCGCGGCGTTCGTCGTTGCGCTCGTAGCCTTCCCGCCAGCGCCCGGTGACTCCGTAAGCTGCCGTCACCACAACGTTGAGGACATTCTCGTGTTCGGGGATCTGGGTGGCGAGGGCTGCCGAGGAGAGGCCGATGCGGGGGCGGAGCTCGAACACGTCGGTGCGGCCCAGGGTCTCGTCCAGGATGCCGGCGGTGCCGCTGCTGGGGTGGAGCCGAGCGGCTGCGATCTGCAGGAGGGTGGTCTTGCCTGCACCGTTGGGGCCCAGGATGACCCAACGTTCTCCTTCATTGACTTCCCAGTCAATCTTGTCCAGCAGGGTTTTCTTACCTCGGACAACACTGACGGAAGACAATTCCAGAACATCACTCATAGGAGTAGACACTAGGACATAAAAGAGGCCGACTGATAACCGGTGGCCGGGCACCGAAACACGGCCTCCACCGGCGGGATTGCGCAGATGCGGGGCCATGCGCAATGAATTCAAAGGACCCGGCGGCGGCTCGATAAGATTGCAGGCATGACTTCGAACGTGACTGCGGTCAGCTATGGCCAAAATATGACTCCAAACGGGCTGGAGCAGCTGCGTTCCGTCCTGGCCGCCGCCGGCGCCCAGGTGCTGCGGGAAGACTCCCTGGGTGACGAACGTTACCGCGTTCAGGTGGCGGAACTCGCCCTTCCGGACGCCACCGCCGCCGGCCTCGCCGCCCTCCGCCGGGCCGTGGCCGAAGCCGGCATCGACGGCCAGGACACCGCCCTTGTTCCCGGCAGCCTCCGGTCGGCCCCGCGCAAGCTCCTGATCATGGATGTGGATTCCACCCTGATCCAGCAGGAGGTCATCGAACTCCTCGCGGCCTATGCGGGCAAGTTCGAAGAGGTGGCCGCCGTCACCGAAGCCGCCATGCGGGGCGAGCTGGACTTCACCCAAAGCCTGCACGCCCGGGTGGCGGTCCTGGCGGGGCTGCCGGCCGACGTCGTCCATTCCGTCCGGCAGGAAGTGAAGCTCAGCGAAGGGGCCGCCGAGCTCGTGGCCGCGTTCAAGGCGGCAGGCCATGTGGTGGCCGTGGTGTCAGGCGGCTTCAACCAGATCCTGCAGCCGATCGCCGAGGAACTGGGCCTGGACTACTGGCAGGCGAACGAGCTGGAAATCGTCGACGGCGTGCTGACCGGCAAGGTCCTGGGCGCAGTGGTGGACCGGGCTGCCAAGGAGAAGTACCTGCGCGAATGGGCGGCCGCCGAGGGCATCGCGCTGGAACACACGGTGGCCGTGGGCGACGGCGCCAACGACCTGGACATGCTGGGGGCGGCCGGAATCGGCGTCGCTTTCAACGCCAAGCCCGCCGTCCGGGCAGTGGCGGACGCCGCTGTCAACATGCCCTACCTGGACGCCGTCCGATACGTCGCCGGCGTCTGAACGTCTTCGAATAAGCCAAGAAGAAGGAGTCCGGTGCACGCACCGGACTCCTTCTTCTTGGCAGGTTGGGCTACTGCTGCGCGCCCTTGCCGAAGTAGTCTGCGCCGCCGGCGTATTCGGTGTGGCCGGATTCGACGTCGGCGGTCGCCATTCCTGCCACCACCTGTGCAAACTCCTCCACGGAGTACAGCTTGCCGGCCTCTGCGCGGCGGGCCTCAATGGCGCCGGGCGTGGAGCGGTCCAGCAGCGTGGCGGTGACGGTGCCCTCAATCATGTCGCCGGACACTACCACCAGGGAGATCCCCTTCTCGGCCAGGCTGGGGATGAGCTCGCGCAGGGCGTCCTCGCCGGCACGCTTGCTGCGGGCCACGGGCTCGTAGGCGGGCATGGTGGGGACGGTGTTGATGAAGTGCGCCTGGTGGCTAGTCACAAAGACCACGCGGGAGCCTTCCTTCATCAGCGGCACCGCGGCGTTGAGCATGTTCAGCTGGGCGTCGCGGTTCAGCTTAAGCGCGTAGTCCTCGCCCATGCCGGTTTCCATGCCGCCGGAGGCGTTGAGGACCAGGATGTCCAGGGAACCGAAGTTCTCCATCGCCGCGGAGGCCAGGGCCTGGACGCCTTCCTGGGTGGTGAGGTCCGCACCCACGGCCACGGCACGGCCGCCGTCGGCCTCAATCCCCTGGACCACCTTGTTGGCGCGGGGCGCCTTCTGGCGGTAGTTCACGACGACGGCGGCGCCCTCGCCGGCAAGGATCTTGGCTACGTCAGCGCCGATGCCGCGCGATGATCCGGTGACGATGGCGGTCTTGTTGTCCAGCAGTCCCATAGGGGCTCCTTTTGTTCGATACGTCTAAATCCATGAAGGCCTGCTGTCCATCATGCCAGCGGCCGGTGCCGATTCCGTTGTCCGGGTCCCACAAAGAAGCCCCGCGGGGCTAGTTTGGCGGAAGGGGTCAGTGGCCCATGCCCAGGCCACCGTCTACAGGGATGACCGCGCCGGAGATGTAGGCGGCCTCGTCGCTGGAGATCCAGCGGACCACGTTGGCCACCTCGGACGCCTCGGCGAACCGGCCCGCCGGGATGCTGGCCAGGTAGTCCTTCTGGGTGGCTTCGGGGAGCTCGGCGGTCATGTCCGTGTTGATGAAGCCGGGGGCCACCACGTTGGCGGTGATGCCGCGGGACCCGAGCTCGCGGGTCAGGGAGCGGGCGATGCCCACCAGGCCGGCCTTGGAGGCGGAGTAGTTGATCTGGCCGGGGGCGCCGTAGAGGCCGGAGACGGACGAGATGAGGACAACACGGCCCTTGCGGAGGCGGATCATGCCCTTGGAGGCCCGCTTGATAACGCGGAAAGCACCGGTGAGGTTGGTGTCGATGACGGACGTGAAGTCGTCCTCGCTCATGCGCAGCAGCAGCGTGTCCTTGGTGATCCCGGCGTTGGCAACCAGGACCTCAACGGGGCCGTGGGCGGCTTCGACCTCCTTGAAGGCTGCGTCCACGGATGCCTCGTCGGTGACGTCCGCCTTGACGCCGAGGATTCCGTCCGGCAGCTGTGATTCGCTGCGGTAGGTCACGGCCACCTTGTCCCCGTTGGCCAGGAATGCCTCGGCGATGGCCAGGCCGATGCCGCGGTTGCCGCCGGTGATGAGGACGCTGCGGGGGGCGGAAACTGCTTCAGTCATTAAGACGCTCCGGAATTCTGCGGCACGCTGCCGCGGTAGCAAGGGTGGGATGGGCTGCCTGACGATCTTATCGCCAGCTCCGGCACGGGTTTGGGTGGCACTGCCGATGGTGAGAGAATTGATGCAAGCCTTTGGAGCGTGATAAACCACCGTGACCCTTGAAAACCATGCGGGACAGACCGCGGCCGGAGAACCCGGGCGGTTCTCCGGTGACTCGGAGGTCCACAGCATTACGGATGCCGCGGGTGCGCACTCCGAGGACATGCGCAAACGCATGATCCAGTACGCCCTGGCGATGGGCATCCGCATGGTGTGCCTGATCCTGATCTTTGTGGTGGACGGCTGGTTCAAGATCGTCATGGTTGCCGGCGCCGTGTTCCTGCCGTGGATCGCGGTGGTCATCGCGAACGGGAACGACAAAGCCGAGGCGCACAGCGATTCGCTGCTGGACTCCGCTCCCCTGGCCGAAATAGAAAGCCCGCTGCAGCCCGCCCGCGACGACGGTCCCGGCAGTGAGGTGCTGCAGGGTGAGTTGATCGACGACGACGGGACCGATCCCGGGGAGGAGCGGCAGGCATCATGAGCATCTTCGACTTTGCTGCAGGGACCGATCCTGCACTGGCCGAACCAGGGGCAGTCTGCTCCCGCAAGGCCTGCCGGTCCGGCGCCTCCTGGCAGCTCCTCTGGAACAACCCCAAGATCCATGCCCCCGAGCGGCGCAAGATCTGGCTGGCCTGCGGTGAGCACCGGGACTGGCTGGAGGACTACCTGCAGACGCGCGGGCTGTGGAAGGAAACGCTCCCGCTCGACGCCGGCTCCCCGGACAGCGCCCCGGAGCAGGACAGCTGAATGTACCGTTTCCTGTTCTCCAGCAAGTGGCTGGGCTATCTCCTGCTGGCCGCGATCTTTGCCACCGCCTGTGTGTTCCTCGGCCGCTGGCAGATGGACCGCCGGGCGGAGACGCTCGCCGAGATCAACCGCGTGGTGACCAACTACTCCGCAGCGCCCATTCCCTTTGACCAGGCACGCGACCAGTTCAGCCGCCTGGATCCGGCCAAGGAGTGGACCCAGGTGGAGCTGAAGGGCACCTATGACGTGGCAGGCCAGCGCATTGTGCGGAACCGTCCGCTGAACGGGCAGCCCGGCTACGAGGTTGTGGTCCCGTTCCGGCTGGAGTCCGGCGAAACAGTGGTGGTGGACCGCGGCTGGCTCCCCATCGGCAACAAGAACCCGGGCAGCCCGGACTCGGTGCCGGCGCCGCCCGCCGGTGACGTCACCGCCGTCGTGCGTTTGAAGCATCCGGAACCCGAACTGCAGCGCGGGGCACCGGAAGGCCAGCTGGCATCCATCGACCTTGCCGCCTATTCCAAGGAACTCGGCTATCCCCTGCTGACCGGCGCGTACGGACAGCTCGCGTCCGAGACGCCGCCGGCAGCGGACATGCCGGCCGCCTTCCCGAAGCCGTCCACCGAGGAGGGCACGCACCTGTCCTACTCGCTGCAGTGGTTCGCCTTCGGCATCCTGATGTTCGTGGGCTTCGGCTACGCCGCCCGGCAGCAGGCGCGCAACGCGGCCATCGACGCCGAGGATGACGCCCTGGATGACGGAACCGTCCATTCCGCCGCGTCAGCCCGCCGTCGGCCGTCCCCGCCGCGGAAGCGGAAGAAGGCGACGTCCGAGGAAGAGGAAGACGCGCTCCTGGACGCGCAGGGGTACTGACCCATGGCCGACAACGGCAGTGCCGGCCCCGTCGCCTTGGTGAAGTCCGCGCTGGTGGCAGCCGGCGTCGGGGATACCGTGCGCAGCTTCCCGGCCGGGGTGCCCACCGCGATCGCGGCGGCCGAAGCGCTGGGCTGCGACGTCGCGGCGATCACCAACAGCCTGGTCTTTGACCTGAACGGCGAACCGCTGCTCATCCTGGCCAGCGGGGCGGCAAGGGTGGACACAACCCTGGTGGCGGGGCACCTCGGCGAGGGAAGGATCCGCCGCGCCTCACCGGACTTTGTGCTGAAGCATACGGGCCAGGCGGTGGGCGGCGTGTCGCCGGTGGGCCACCCACGGAAGATCCGGACGCTCCTGGACGAGTCACTCAGAGGCCAGGAGCTCCTCTGGGCCGGCGCAGGTGACCACACCACGATGTTCAGCATCACCTACGGCCAGCTCCGCGAGATCACCGGAGCCCGGGAGCTCCGGGTCCGTTAGGCGCTAGGGCGCTAGGCGCTAGGCCAGCGTGATCAGGTCCAGGTAGTCCTCGTTCCACAGGTCCTCGACGCCGTCCGGCAGCAGCACCACACGCTCCGGGTTGAGGGCTTCCACAGCACCTTCGTCGTGGCTGACCAGGACGACGGCGCCCGTGTAGTTCCGCAGTGCGCCGAGGATTTCGGCGCGGCTGGCGGGGTCCAGGTTGTTGGTGGGCTCGTCGAGGAGGAGTACGTTGGCGCTGGAGGCCACGATGGTGGCCAGGGCCAGGCGCGTCTTCTCACCGCCGGAGAGCACGCCGGCGGGCTTGTCCACGTCGTCCCCGGAGAACAGGAACGAGCCCAGGATGCCGCGGACCTCGGCGTCCTTCATGTCCGGTGCGGCCGAGCGCATGTTCTCCAGGACCGTGCGGTCGTGGTCCAGGGTCTCGTGTTCCTGGGCGTAGTAGCCCACCTTGAGGCCGTGGCCGGGAACGATGTCCCCGGTGTCGGGCTGGTCCACGCCGGCGAGCATCCGCAGCAGCGTGGTCTTGCCGGCGCCGTTGAGGCCCAGGATGACCACCTTGGACCCGCGGTCAATGGCGAGGTCAACGTCGGTGAAGATTTCCAGCGATCCGTAGGACTTGCTGAGCCCTTCGGCCGTGAGCGGGGTCTTGCCGCACGGCGAGGGATCCGGGAACCGGAGCGCTGCCACGCGGTCATGCTCGCGGACCGCCTCCAGGCCGCTGAGGAGCCGCTCGGCACGCTTGGCCATGTTCTGCGCGGCCACGGCCTTGGTGGCCTTGGCACGCATCTTGTTGGCCTGGTCCATCAGGACCTGGGCCTTCTTTTCGGCGTTGGCGCGTTCGCGCTTGCGGGCGCGCTCGTCCGTTTCGCGCTGCTGCAGGTAGCGCTTCCAGCCCATGTTGTAGAAATCGATCTGGGCGCGGTTGGCGTCCAGGTGGTACACCTTGTTGACCGTGGCCTCGAGCAGTTCGACGTCGTGGCTGATCACGATCAGGCCGCCCTGGTGGTTCTTGAGGAAGTCGCGGAGCCAGGAGATGGAGTCCGCATCCAGGTGGTTCGTGGGCTCGTCGAGGAGCATGGTTTCGGCACCGGAGTACAGGATCCGGGCCAGTTCCACGCGGCGCCGCTGGCCGCCGGAGAGGGTCTTCAGCGGCTGGTTCAGAATCCGCTCGGGCAGCGCGAGGTTGGAGGAAATGGCCGCCGCTTCCGCTTCCGCGGCGTAGCCGCCGCCGGAAAGGAACTCGGCCTCCAGCCGGTCATAGCGTGCCATGGCTTTGCGCTGGACCTCCGCGTCCTCGCTCGCCATGTCGGCCTGCGCCTTTTTGAGCTTGCCGACGACGACGTCCAGGCCGCGTGCGGACAGGATGCGGTCCCGCGCGAGCTGCTCCATGTCCGGGGTCCGCGGGTCCTGCGGCAGGTAGCCGATCTCGCCGCTGCGGGTGACCTTGCCGGCGGCCGGCAGGCCCTCCCCCGCCAGGACGCGGGTCAGGGTTGTCTTCCCGGCGCCGTTACGGCCCACCAGGCCGATTTTGTCGCCCTTGTCGATGCGGAAGCTCACCTGGTCCATGAGGAGCCGGGCGCCGGCGCGCAGTTCGAGGTCCTGGACGGTAATCACAGCAGGTAAGGCCTTTCACAACAGGGAACGCCCCAGCCTCGGGAGGATCAGGAGGACGCGGGGCAGAATGGCCGGAGAACGGCCCGTACAAGTCTACCGCCCGGTTCAACCCGTTGGGGACCTTGCCTTAGTTGGCTGTCCCTTCGGTGTTTTGCCGGGCACTGGCTCACAGTGTTGCCGCAATGTCCTCGACTGCCTGCGTGAGTGCGGTCATCGACGCCGGGCCGCCGTGCCCTTCGTCCTCGACGATGACGAGCCGGCTTGTTGCCCATTGGCGGTGCAGCCGCCAGGCGGTCACGACGGGGCCGCTGATGTCCCGCCGGCCGTGGATCAGATGGCCGGGATGCCGTTGAGCCGGTGCGCGCGGGCCAGGATCTCCTGGATCTCTGCCGGGCTGGTTGTCGTCACCGCCACCAGGGCGATGCCGAGGACGCGTCCGGGGTGCTCCAGCGCGTATGCAAGGGCCAGCGTGCTGCCCTAGGATGCGCCGGTGACAATACACTGTTCGATGCCGAGGTGCTTTCGGACCGCCTCGATGTCCTGAACCAGTGTCTGGGTGGTGTTGTCGTGCAGATGGTCAAGGTCTTCATAAGCTGCCGGAGTGCTGCGGCCGCAGCCGCGCTGGTCCAGTCCTACCGTGAGGAAGCGGCGCGGGTCGTGGCGTTTCCGGTAACCGCCCTGGCCGAGTGAAGAACCTGGCCCGCCGTGCAGGTACAGGACAGGAAAACCATCAGGATTTCCCGTGGCTTCCCAGTAGATCCGGGCGTGGGGCACGTCCACCCAGCCGCTGTCTGTCTGCATCGTTCAGCCCTGTTCCCGTCGTTCCGTCTGCCCCACACTGGGGAGATGAAGCTGTCATTCCGCCCAGCCCTGCCGGCGGGATTGCGTTCCGTCTTGGTTGCCACAGTACTGGGCGGCACCGTGATGGGGTCCGCGGGTGCCTGCGGGCCCTTCACCACCGGCGAGCCTCCATGTTTCCCGCCGTCCTACACTGTTTCTCCCGACAGCGTGCAGCCGGGAGACACGGTGACCGTCTCCGCACCCGCAGCGAACTGTAATCCGCGGTATGGAACTGATGCCCGGATCCAGGTAATTGTCACCGATGCCAAGGGCGCAGAGGTCGTCAATACAACGGCTCCGATGAGCGACGCCGGAGAGTTCACTTATGCTTTCACGGTTCCTGCAGACATGCCCGTTGGCAAGGCGACGGTGACCGCCATGCCCTACGCGATCGACTGGTGCGACGACACCGGAAAGAACAACAGGGCGGGAGGGGCTACGGATCTCATACGTGCCTCCTGCGTCATGCCCGTGGAAACTCTGACGATCACGCCCTAACTGGTCCATATTCCGCGTTTCCCACTCGGCTGCCTTCTATGCTTCTCAAATGGGGAAAAGCATAATGCGGGAGGGCTCGGGGAAGCACAGGCCAATCTACGTTGAAATTGGTATTCGGGCCTCAATGGACCGGGTGTAACCATCAAAGCCGCGGTGCGCAAGCACGACGTTACCGTTACCGCGACACTGCAAACTTTAACGATGTTCCAGCGAATCGGCCTCATAAGCGGTGTGACCTCTTTCGGATTGCCTGGCGGCAATGATGCCATCTCGGGTCGCCGCCCGGATGACTCCATAGAGAACGTAAAAGAATATGGCCGCAAATACGACCGTCAGAATAATGTCCATCGTTACCCCCAATGGTTTAGCCGTCCAGCTTGAACTTTGCCAGCCTACTTCAGCCGTACAGCTCGCGATCTCGCTAACGTCGCGAGTGGAACCGTCTGCGGGACGGCCAGCAGGGGGTGCTGGTGTCCCGTAATCAGTTCCGTTGTCGTGTGATGCTTACTTCGCCGCTGCCTGCGTTCGCTCGGAGGCAATCAGCGATTCGCTCGGCTTCCTTCTGAGTAGCGGTTTCGAGCAGTTTGATGCTGAGATGCGTTGAGGGCAAGTTTGCAGATTGAATGGCCTCCTCGATTAGTGGGTCTTCCAGGCAGTGTTCGATCGAGGCATCATTCTCCCTGGGGCCGAGAACGGACACGTGCCAGCGGCCCGGCGGCGCAGAGCTGGTGGTTGCCTCGTTTGGTGTCTTACCACAGGCCACGAGGGCAAGAGGCAACAGGGCGAGAGCCATCAAATGACGCGTTCGGCTTTTCACGTGCGGGTCCTTCCCCCAATCCCGAATAAGCCCAGAGCATACGCCTCAACCGGACGAAGGATGCTCCGAGGCCTCTGGTCGTGCAAGAATCGCGGCATGGATGAGGATGAGCGACATGCGAGGGACGAATTAGCAACCCTTGAGGCTCTTTTGCAGGCAATGGATCGGCGCGATGAGATGTTCCGGGTGGTTGACGATTCCGAGACAGTGGACGAAGCAATCCGTCGTGTGGGTCAGCTGTTGGGCATCGGGGCCGTGAGCAGCCGGGCGGTCATCGACCTGCAGGTGAGAAGATTCACCGGAGGCCAGCGTCGGGCCATGGCTTCCCGTGCAGGAGAACTCAGATCAATGTTGCTTGATGCGCGCTAAGCGTTCGGTGAACGAAGGTCGGCTGGGAACCTATAACGCGACGCGCGACCAGCATCTTGCCGGTAAGTCACCAGCATCAATATTTTGGGTTCGCTCAGGTTTCTGACGTCACCATTTCCAGTACGTGCGCATAATTTTGCATGAGCGTAGGTATCCCCATGGTTAGTCGCCTTTCGGCCACGAAAACCACAGAGACAGCTGTGGTCCGGTTTACCTGGACGCATGGGCTGTCTTCTTCTATCCAGTGCGCCCCGGGAATAGTGTGCGTGAGTACGTCACCGTAGAACATGCCAATGGCACGGACGAGCTTTGCCAGTGCGGCCCGGTCGGGGTGGCCGTCCATAAGTTCGTCGACGGCGGCGAGGCCTTCTTTGGAGCGGGGAAGTTCCTTCCCAACAGCGCGGAAGTGGGCCAGTAGCTCGTCGTAACCACCCACATTGGTCGGAGGAGTCGCTGGCACTGCAGACGCCGGTTTGTATTCGGCGTAGCGGCGAGGAAGTCCTTGCGGGAGTTGCTGGAGTGGTTCATCTGAGCGGCCAGTATCCGTCATCTCGAAAGACTAGCCGGGTGCCGGCTGGCTCGAACAGGCTTATCGGTTCCCGGAACCCGCCAAGGACGCCGGAAAACGAAAAATAAGCGGGACTGTCGGCAGACGATCCTTTACCGTGCGCTTACCTGCAACTGGTCATATCGGTTTCATTGCGGAACAGCTGGACCCATGCTTTGTTTCCCGCTGCAGTTCTAGGCTGGCAACACAACAAATTCTGCTTGGGGGTAGTGTTGACGCCAACCGAAAATAGGGCCAATAACGCCAACTGAAAATGAGGCCACTGACCATTATGGAAGGTGATCACATTGGATGTTTGGGCGCAGATACGCCACCGATACGCGACGGAGAAGATCTCCAAGAGGGAGCTGGCTAAACAGCTCGGGGTTTCGCGGGGGACGGTGGACCGGGCGTTGGAGGCAGAGCGGCCACCGAAGTATGAGCGGAAACCGGCCGGTTCGAGCTTTGATGCTTACGCGCCACAGGTGCGGGCCTTGTTGGTGCAGACGCCGACGATGCCGGCCTCAGTACTGGCCGAACGCGTCGGCTGGACGGGCTCTGCATCCTTGTTCCGGGACAAGGTCCGTGGACTCCGGCCCGAATATATGCCGGCGGATCCGGTGGACCGGCTGGTCCATAAACCGGGCCAGGCGATGCAGTGCGATTTATGGTTCCCCCATGAGCCGCTACCCCTGGGGCACGGGCAGGAGGGCAAGCCTCCGGTGCTGGTGATGACGAGCGCGTTCTCCGGATATATCCAGGCCAGGATGCTGCCGACCCGCACGACCTTTGATCTGCTTGGCGGGATGTGGTCGCTGCTGCAGGAGGCCGGCGCGGTCCCGAAGCAGCTGGTCTGGGACAACGAATCAGGGATCGGCCAGGGCCGGCTGACCGAGCCGGCGGCGGCGTTCGCGGGCGTCCTGGGCTGCGAGATCCGGCAGTTGCCGCCACGGGATCCGGAATCCAAAGGAGTGGTGGAGCGGATGAACCGTTACTTCCGCCAAGGCTTCATGCCCGGACGGACGTTCGCGTCCCCGCTGGATTTCAACGATCAGCTCGCGGACTGGCTGCCACGCGCGAACGCGCGCTACTCCCGGACCCGTCATGGCCGTCCGATCGAGCTCTTCGTCCGGGACCGGGATGCGATGCGCCCGTTAACGCCAGTGGCGCCCGAGTTCGCCTTCCGCAGCAGCGTCCGGCTACCACGGGACTACTACGTGCGGGTCTTCTCCAACGACTATTCCGTGGACCCGGGCGCGATCGGGCGGATCGTGAACGTCGAAGCAGACCTGGAAAAAGTCACCGTGAGCGCAGACGGCCGGCTACTGGCCAGCCATGAGCGGCGGTGGGCCAGGCACCAGATCTTCACCGACCCCGGCCACGTAGACAAGGCCGCCTCCCTCCGACGGATCCACCGCAGCGTCAAGGCCGGACGGTCCACGGTAGTGGAGGAACGTGACCTGTCGATCTATGACGAACTGTTCGGCGTCGCCATCCCCGACGATGCCCGCGAGCTCTCCGGGGCAGCACGGTGAACGCTGCAGTGAAGGACATCGAGTACTACGCCCGCGCACTGCGCGCCCCGCGGATCGCCGACGGCTACCGTACCCTCGGCGACCGGGCCCGGGAGGCAGGCTGGTCACACGAGGAATACCTCGCCGCTGTCCTCTCCCGCGAGGTTGCCGAACGCGAAGCCTCCGGGGCCGCCCTGCGGATCAGGGCCGCGAGGTTCCCCGGACACAAGCTGCTGGAGGAGTTCAACTTCGACCACCAGCCCGCCGCGGACCGGAACCTCGTCGCGCACCTGGGAACTGGGGTCTTCCTGGAGGAAGCCAAGAACGTGGTCCTTCTGGGCCCGCCCGGCACCGGGAAAACCCACCTGGCCGTCGGGATCGGGATCCGGGCCGCACACGCCGGGCATCGCGTCCTGTTCGACACCGCGACCGGGTGGGTATCGAGACTGGCCGAAGCCCACGACCGCGGACGCCTGCCCCAGGAACTGGCCAAGCTGCGCCGTTACAAGCTGCTCATCGTTGACGAAGTCGGCTACATTCCCTTCGACCAGGACTCGGCCAACCTGTTCTTCCAGTTAGTCTCATCCCGCTACGAACACGCCTCCCTGGTGCTTACCAGCAACCTCGCCTTCAGCAGGTGGGGCGAGGTCTTCAGCGACGCGACAGTGGCCTCGGCGATGATCGACCGGATCGTTCACCACGCAGAAGTCCTGAACCTCACCGGTAGCAGCTACCGGCTCCGGAACAAGACAAGAACCCAGCTTCAGGCACAATAGAACAGCAACCCGTGGCCCTGTTTTCAATCGGCAAAACTGGCCCTATTTTCGGTTGGCGTTAACAGGTAGAAATAAATGAAACGTGGACGTTTGGTAGAAGCTGCCGTAGCAACCTTTATGGTTGCGATCCCACTCACGGGGTGCGCGCCCCAAGACCAACCGCAAAGCGAAAACTTACGCACATTCAGTTCTATCGATGAGGCATACACTGCCGTCGATGGCATCCTGGGCTGTGAATCTGATCCTGCTGGCGAACCGATAGTTCCTATCGGCGATGGTGTTCCGCTCACGGCAGCACAGAAACTGTGCTTTGAGAATGTCCAGTTAGACCTTTACCCGGATCAAAACGCCCTAAGGGAAAGCTACCAGCTCTTGTCTAACACCAATCAGGGCAAGATCCATCTCGTATACGGCAAGAATTGGATGGTCGTCGACTTCAGCCGCAAGGCAGGCGGGCAACCCTCAACGTGGAACACCGAACGACTGGCCAAGGAACTGAACGGCGAATACGCCAGTGTCGGCACATAGCGGGAACCGCGCGCAACGCTTTTCGGGGCGTCCGCTTGAGGTTCCTTGGAGATCTGATCGACGGCGTAGGCTCGCACTATGAAGCCTCGGGGAGTAATTCTGCTGGCTGTAACCGCGGGTACCGCCGTGCTGGGATCCGCCCTCGTGGTCGGTAGCATGGCAGGCGCAGACCGAGCATGTCCAGCAATGGGCTGGGCGTTTGCGGGTGACGTAGAACTATCCTTCTCCACCCCGCCGGAATCGGTGTTAGCTTGTTTCGGCGAGGGCTGCATTCCTGAGCAGGTGACGAAAAACGCGGAAGGTAAATGGCTAGTGCCGCAATCCCCGCCCTACCTGATTCCGCCGGTCAGCGTCACCTCGATATACGTGGTCGCCAGCACTACCTCTGGAAATCGCCTAACGAGTGCCCTGCCAATAGAAACGGAGTCCACAGGCGAATACCCCTTTGGACGCGAGTGTGGTGGACCTTTCAGATTCAAGCCAGTACAAGTGGTCCTCGGCTAATACTCATCGTCCGGAGAGGGTTCCCAACCGACCAACCGTCCGCGGGACGCTTCCCATGGTTCCGAGGAGAAACCAGGACGAGCAGTGTAATTGCGACTTAGGGCCATCGGAGCGTGGCGATCATCCAAAGAAATCTAATGGCGCTTCCGCAACTGCCCACTGCATGTTTTCAATCGTGACCTGTTCGATAACGAGCAAGCGTTTAACGGTGAAGATCCGGCCTGCTTGGATATCGGCAGCTATGTCTTGTTGCAAGCGAACGGGATCATAGAAGCTCACGCTTATCAGCGAGCCGTCGATGCGCACTGCGGCATCCAGGTAGCCTTTGGCCTCGAATTCCCAGGCGTAATCACCGAAACCAGGCGGTAGGACGAGTTCTCTGTTCACTGGCGGGTCACCTCTTATTGTGAAGCTCGTTTAGTCGTTTCGGAGCTTTCTCGACTCGGCATTTGTGGCTCAAGATAGCATTCGGAGCAAGCCTGACTGCCTGTCGTACATTGTTTTGTGCCCCGAGCGTCTAGTGGTGGTTGTCTTGAATGGAACCTTGAAGTTGTCCCGTTAGCGGCTCCACGAGGAACCCTCAACGGGGCACGTTCTGGCAACACGAAGCCAAATCCAACCGGATCCCTGGCCGAGTGATTACCTAGCCAGCATGAAGAATGAATTTGTTCGTTATCAGGCAAGCGTTCCCAACGACCGCGGTTCTTACCCGGGCATTTTCGCTCTAGCCAACGGCTTGGCTAAGGATGGCAAGCTCAGCTCCCAAGACTGGGCTTCCTGGCGCAGTGCGAACGATCACTATGACACCGCATACACAGACCCAACGACGATAGACAGATCGATTTACGATCGCACGATCAACCCTAGAGCGCAGTCTTGGTTCAAGTGCAGTGCCATGCACCTGTTGACTGGAGTGGAGTTCTACACGGAGCTTCTCACCCGGTACGGGGTGGGCTGGCAGGTCCTCTACTCCCACGATCCAGGAAACGTTCTTTATGAGGACGACGTCCAAATTGTTGTCGCCCCTTATTAGGAAACGCCTTAGATCGCGGTAGTTAACCCTCTGTGGGACGGTCCGGTTCAAGCCCAATTCAGATTCAGCGCGGTGAATTGGGTATGTCGTGCTTTTGGCCGTGTTCCTATGGCTCGGATCCGGTGACGAAGCCAAAACTCACGGCACCGTCATTGGAAGTGCTCATTTGCTGTACTTCCTGCAGCAGGGCTCGCGTGGGCGTCACTAGTCTCGTGGCCACGCCGGTGTCGCGATCTACAACCAGAGAGCCGAAGATTCCGTTGTCTTCGCGGTGACGGAGTATCAGGATCGTCTCCCGTTTGTGCTGCTCGACAGCGACTGGATGGTATTCGTCACGCTGTCGGCCCCAGATCGGCAGCGACAGTGTGTCAATGGCCATTAGTTTCTGCCCACTGGCGGCCAGTTAAAGTGCCCGCCGGTGGCCGTTAAAACTGCCCGGTGATGGCCAACAGATCTGCCCACTGAGGGTTACGGCGGGGGTTGGCCATCCGGGTCGTCTTAGTTCAGTTGGGTGACTCCTTTTCCGGCGAGGGCTTGGGTGAGGCGGATGGAGTCGCCGCTTGTCTGGCAGACGTGGGCGTGGTGCAGGAGCCGGTCAACGGTGGCGGTGGCCAGGGTTTTCGGCATGAGCTCGTCGAACCCGGCCGGGTGCAGGTTCGAGGAGATCGCGACAGAGCGTTTTTCGTAGGCGGCATCCACGACACGGTAGAGGCCTTCGGCGGCGTCGGTGGCCACGGGCAGGAGCCCGATGTCATCGATCACGACGAGTTCGGCGCGGAGTATCCGGGTGACGGCTTTGGTGACGCTGTCGTCGGTGCGGTGGGCGCGGATCAGGGCGCCGAGGTCCTCGAGTCTGAACCAGGCCACGCGCATGCCGGCTTCGACGGCCTGCTGTCCGAGGGCTTCGAGGAAGAACGTTTTCCCGGTGCCTGAGGGCCCGCAGACGACCAGGTTCTCCCTGCGGGTGATCCATTCCAGTGTCCGGAGTGCTTGTTGGGTTGGTGCCGGGATCGACGAGGCAGCGGGGTCCCAGGCGTCGAAGGTTTTCCCGGTCGGGAAGCCTGCCGCCTTGCGGCGGGTGGCGAGCATGGACCGTGCCCGGCCGGCTGTTTCTTCGGTGAACAGGGCCTTGATGACTTCTGCCGGTTCCCAGCGCTGGGCTCGCGCGGTCGCGATGAGTTCCGGGGCCAGTGCCCGGGCGTGGGGCATTTTCAGCTGCCGCATCAGTGCTTCGAGGTCTGCGGGCAGGGGCGGGGCGGCGGTGGTGACGGGGCTCATCGGTTCTGCTCCTTCGACGTGGTGGAGGGTCCGGCGCCGAGGCCGGCCCAGGCGCTGGTGCCTTGGGTCAGTGACCGGGTTTCGTTCGCGGCGTGGGTGGTGGTGCGGCGGATGTTGGCGTTCAGGATTGAGGGCAGGTCACCGTGGGCGAAGCGGCCGTGCAGGGCGGCGTCGCCCAGCGCCCGGTCGACCGCTTCGGTGCCGGCGATTTTGGCCAGGGTCACGGCCTCAGCCATTTTCACGTTCATCCTGCCCGTTCCTGCCGCGGCGGCCTCGATGAGCCAGGTTCTGGCGCCCTCACCGATGGCGAGGAACTCGGCCTCCCCGGCGGTGCGTGCCTTCACGGCGTAGTCGCCCGGGATCCGGGTCCTGGTTCCGGGGAAGTGCTCCTCGATGACCGCGGGGCTGCCGGGCCTGGCCCGGTGGTGGCGGGCGACCTCGACCGGACCGGCGGGGCCGTGGTGGACGATGATGACCTGTTCATCGGGCCCGGTGCCGTGGGAGCGGACGAATACCCGGGCCCCGAGCAGATGCGCCGGGACGGAGTACTGGGCGTTCTCGAAGGTCACCATCGGGGTGTTCTCCGGGACGGTCCGGGCCAGCCCGAACGCGATCGTGTGGGCTGTGTCGGGGATCCGGTGCAGCCGGGGCTGTTCCTCAGCCAGAACGGTAGCCGGTCTGCGGCGGGTGGCCCGGTGTTCGCGGTGGTTGACCTCGTCCATGAAGGCCTGGCAGGCGGCCTCGAGCTCGACGAAGGAGGCATACTCGGGTCGGAGGTTGGTTTCTGTCGGGACGATGTCGGCCTTAGCCAGCTTCACCGATGCTTCGACGCCGCCTTTCGTGGCGGGGTCCGCCGGCTGGCAGGTCAGCACGGTGACCCCGTAGTGGCGGGCGAAGTCCAGGGTCTGCTGGTTCCGCACCGGGACCCCGGCGACGTGAGCGGTGGTCACGGTCTTCTCGTTATCGGTCAGGACGTAGGTCGGTGCCCCGTCCAGGATCCGGAAGCACCGGTCCAGAGCTGCGAAGACGCTCGGCGCGGTCCGGTCCCGCAGCGGGATGACGATCCGGAACCTCGAGAACGCCAGCCAGGCCACGAACAGGATGGTCTTCACCCCACCGATCCGCGGCCCGTCGCCGAAGTCGTACTGCAGCCACTATGCAGAACCCGGAATTATGCGGAAAGTACCCCGACAGCGGATGGGAACCGGCACCATAACGCTGGTCTGGCCCGGATAGCTTTCTGCATAATCGCGGGCGGCTCATGCTTGTTTTCTCGATACGGGAAGGTGAGCAAGATGACGAAGTATTTTCCGGGGCCGATGACGGGCCCCTTGGCGCCGTATGTGGCTGGCTACCGGGAGTTATTGGCTGGGCGTAGGTATGCGATGTCAACGGCGCAGCAGTTGGGTTCGCTGGTGGGGCGGTTGAGCCGTTGGATGGATGCGCGCGGACTGGATACCGGGGCCCTGACGGATGAGGTGCTGCAGCGGTTCGTTGACGAGCTGGCTGAGGAAGCAAACTGGATGCGTCCGACACCGGCGTCGTTTGTTGGGTTGATGCAGTACTTGCGCCGCTTGGGCGTGATCCCGGTTCCTGAGCCGCCACCGGACCGGACGAGTCCGGAACTGATCATTCTGAGGCGGTTTGAGCGCTACCTCCTGAATGAGCGGGGACTCGCGGCCAAAACAGTGCGGAACTATCTTCGGGCAGCCAGTGCATTGATGGACTGGCTGTCGGCTCGTTCCCGTTCCCTGGAGACCATGGGCGGGGCGGAGGTCATTCTCTTCACCACCGGTTTTTACGGTGCGCAATCGGTCGGAAGCGTCAAATATACGATCACGGGGTTGCGGTCCTTTCTGGGCTGGGCGTTCATGGAAGGTCTGTCTGACCGGGCGTTGGCTGGCGCGGTGCCGTCCGTGGCCAGCCACGACAGCAACATTCCGCAAGGCCTGAGCATGCCGGAAGTGGATGCGCTGCTGGCCTCGTGCGGCCGGGACACTGCGACGGGGCGGCGTGACTACGCGATTCTGGTCCTGGCGGTCCGGCTGGGGCTGCGTGCCAATGAAGTCGCCTCCCTGACGCTCACGGATCTCAATTGGCGCACCGGGGACATCGTCCTTCGGGGCAAGGGGCGCTGTGAAGAGAAGCTCCCGCTGCCTCAGGATGTTGGATCAGCCTTGGCGGAATACCTGCGACAAGGTCGGCCCGAGGGTGCCGGCGATGCGCTGTTTCTCAGGGTTCACGCACCCGTGGGAGGGCTGGCATCTGCCGGGGTTTCCGAAGTGATCCTGGCCGCGAGCAGGCGTGCCGGGCTTGAGGGAATCCATGCCCACCGGCTCAGGCACACCGCGGCAACTCAACTGCTGCGTGCCGGTGCTTCCTTGGCCGAGGTCGGCCAAGTGCTGCGCCACCGCAGCCCTGCCACCACGGCCCAGTACGCAAAAGTCGACGACAAGTCGCTGCGTGCGCTGGCGCTGCCTTGGCCTGGGAGCCAGCCATGACCATGCCCCAGAACGACGTAGCGTTGATGGCCGAGCAGTATCTGCACATGCGCCGGAGCATGGGCTACAAGCTGAAGCAGCAGGGGCAACTGCTACTGGATTTCATCAAGTACTTTCAGCGCTCCGGCGACACCCATCTCACCAGCTCGCGGGTGCTGGAATGGGCAACACTGCCAGCAGGCGCCGACCCGGTGTGGTGCTACGCGCGCCTGGGCGCGGTGCGTCCCTTCGCCCAATACTTGCAGGCTTTCGACCCCCTCACGCAGGTCCCTGAACAGTCGCTGCTGCACGATGGGTACCACCGGCCGGCGCCTTACATCTTTTCCGATGACGAGTTGGACCGGGTGCTGGCGGCCGCAGACCGCCTCACCCCCAGCTTCCGTGCCCGAACCTACCGAACCTATATTTCATTGGTTGCCGTGACAGGCATGCGGCGCAGCGAAGCCACCAACCTGGACTGTTCCGACGTCGACTGGGGCCAAAGGCTTTTGACGATCCGGGAAGCAAAATACCGGAAAGCGCGGCAGCTGCCGCTACATCCGAGCACGGTGGCCGCCCTGAAGGAATACTCGGGCATCCGGGACACCGCCTATCCGCATCCCAAGGATCCCGCCGTGTTCCTTTCCACCCGTGGCACGCGCCTGATCGCGGACAACGCCAGCCAGGTCTTTGCCCGGCTGGCCCGGGAAGCAGGAGTGATTCGGCCCGGTTTTCGTCACCAGCCCCATCTACATGACCTGAGACATGGTTTTGCCGTGAAAACTCTTCAGGCCTGGTACCGCACGGGCGTGGACGTCGGGCCGCTGCTGCCGGTGCTCTCGACCTACCTCGGGCACCAGAACCCGGAAGCGACGTACTGGTATCTGAGCGGGACACCGGAATTGATGTCCCTGGTATCGGAACGGCTCGGCTCCTATCTGGCGGAGAAATCATGACAGCCCTGGCACCGATCCTGGAGTCTTTCTTCTTCCGCCGGCTCATGGGGCAGCGCCGGGCAAGCCAGAACACGGTGGCCTCATACCGCGACGCGTTCCGGCTGCTCCTGCACTACGCCAAGGAGGAAACCGGCAAGGCACCTCAAAGCCTGAAGCTTGAAGACCTCGATGCCACTTTCATTGGCAGCTACCTTGCCTGGCTAGAAAGAAGCAGAGGGGCCAGCATCCACACCAGAAACGCCCGGCTGGCGGCTATCCGGGCGCTGTTTCGGTACGCGTCCTACGACTTTCCAGAACATGCTGAACTCATCCAACGCGTGCTGGCGATCCCGGCAAAACGCTCCGACACGGCCATCGTGACCTACCTGACGGAAGAGGAATCCACCGCCCTGATCAACGCGCCGGATGCCTCAACATGGCGGGGGCGACGGGACCGGACGCTTTTGCTCGTAGCCATCGTCACTGGCCTGCGGGTCAGCGAAATTGTCAACATAACCGCAGCCGATGTGCACCTGGAATCCGGCGCCTACCTTTCCTGCCGGGGCAAGGGCCGCAAGGAACGGATCACCCCGCTGGGCAAGGACGCCGGTGCACGCCTCAAGGCGTGGCTTGCAGAGCAAAAACCACAACGACTGGCCCCACTCTTTCCCGGTCCCTCGGGCCAGAAACTGACGCGGGATGCGGTGGCAAAAATCGTTGCCCGGCACGTCAAGACGGCAACGAAAGACTGCCCATCCTTGGCTTTGAAGACGATTTCCCCGCACACGCTACGCCACACCTGCGCCATGCGGCTCCTGCAGGCCGGGATCGATATTGCCACCATTGCCCTCTGGCTTGGCCATGAAAACATCCGCACCACCCAGATCTATCTCCACGCCGACCTGACGCTCAAACAACGGGCGCTTGACAGGACGGCCCCACCAGGATCCCGCCCCGGCCGCTACCACCCACCCGACGAACTGCTGGCCTTCCTGGAAGGCCTGTAATTATGCAGAAAGCTACCCGGGCCAGATCGCCGTGATGGTGCCGGTTCCCAGCCGCTGTCGGGGTACTTTCCGCATAATTCCGGGTTCTGCATAGTGGCTGTTATGAAGAATTCTTCATAACAGCCACATCCCCGGCTCGGTAATCCACGGCCGGTGCACACGCACATGGCCAAGCCGCCAAGCGGCCTTGACCTGCGCGATCGCCCGGCGCGTGGACCGCTCCGACCCCACATAACCAAGGGCCATCAGCTTCTCGTGGGCCTTATCGGCCCGGATCCGGCCCTTGGACGCCTCGACCCATTCCTCGATCTTGGGCAGGTAAGCATCCGTGACCCGGGGTCGGGGAACAGGTTCGGCGATCGGCCGGCCGGCGTCCCGCGCCGCGACGTGCCTGGCAACGGTGTGATGGGAGCAGCCCGTGAGCTCGGCCGTGGCGCGCAACGATCCGGTCAGATCGTAGGCAGCAAGAATTTCCATGATTTCTCCGTCATGCTTCATACAGGGCCTCTTCCTGGGACGACATTTGGTGCGACTAGACACCGTCATCAAATCCCGGGGAGAGGCCCCCACCGCTTAAGACGCGGCAGGTTCAGTTGAGGAAGTGGGCAGATCTCATGGCCACCGGTGGGCAGTTTTACTGGCCGTCAGTGGGCATTTTCGTGGCCGCCTATGGGCAGTTTTTCATGGCCGCTAACAACAGTGGAAATGCGAGCTGCACTTGCTCTGCGAAGGAGCCCGGTATTCGGTCAAGACTTAAATGTCTGGCTTCTTCCCCATCGTGCAGTGTCAGAGTTTGGGGGTCAAAAGACTGTGTCCGCCCGGTTTTGAGACTAGCTGATGACCATCGCATAGCGTTCGGGTGGACGGTAATTGCGAACTGTTCGACGAGGCTACCGTGCTGGCATGTGGACTTGGCGTCGTACTGGTGTCCGTGGCCGCCACTTATTGCTAATCCGATGGCAATGGCTAGTTCCTCTGCAGCGTTGGACGTCATATCGGTATCCTCGCACGCGACCCAGAGGTAAGCGCGCGGACCCGACGGCTCACAACCCTAGCGTTTGAGCCAGGAAAGTTTCGAGGCATCGACCGATGAAAGGGAACCCTCAATGGAACACTCCCCATTGAGGGTGGCGTAGCTTCACCTTCTGCAGCACTCCTGTGGAGCCCAGCCGGAGTCTATATTGAATGGCATGGAGCCCCACGGAGCCAAGCGGAAAAAGGGTCGTGTGAGCAAATGGGCCACCACGCCCGAGGGCTGGATGGGCGCCGAGTCTCAACAGCTTTCACCGTTGACGCTCCTGCTAGTTCTCATAGGCCCAGGCTTCCTCGCATTTGGCCTTATTCAGGCCTTTTTCGGAACCTTGGCAGGTCTCGTTGCTTTCCTAAGCCTAGAACTGGCTGTGCTTGCGATGGTCCGGCGTGATTACGCCCGAAAAAAGGCGGAAGAAGCCCCCAAAGCTGACACTCCAAGCAAGGGGCCCCCTGATCGGGAAGGTCCTCATGATTAGCGGGCAACTAGGTTTAGCACTCATGTTGATAGGCCTAGTGATGACTTTCCCCATAACTATCTTCGAGTCGCGCTACCCGCGTCAGAAAGGCAAGTCGTGGGGTTCGCGGCGGATCGCGCTAATGACCCTAGGCTTCACAGGGGTCTTGCTGTCCCTCTTTGCAAGCGCAGCAATGTTTTTGACCGCCAGATCCGGGGGATACGACCCCTGATCGACATGCGGCCGGCTCCGGGGCCGTCCCGCGGCTGGCCCTGACCTGGTGAGCTGGCATGTCGCCGCGTGGTAAGAATTTTTACTTGGCTGCCGAAGCCAAAAATGGGCATCATGGTGATGTTAGATGCGTTGACGAAGAGTCGAATTAGCAACCTTCACCGGCACGGCTACCACTAAAGGCCGTTTTACGGTCGTGCTTGTGCCACTGGAGTGACTATCACACTCCCTGTGGAGCGCTTTATACCCCACAGGAGCACAGACCCGTCTTCTTTCCGAACGGCTACGGTTTGTTTGACCGTCAACACCGGTCCGCTTGGGAATCGCGATCAGGACAATTCTTCTTCCTCTATCAGATACCGGTACGGGAACTGACCCCATGGGCATGCCTTTTGAATTTTGTCACCGCAGGTCTTCGAAGGTTTCCTCGCCTGGGCGCCAGACCATCCAAGATCCATCGGGGAAACCCTTCAGTTCGGCAATCTCGACATGGACCTCTTCTACCGCTGGATGGATTACTACCGTGCCGGTATCGAGTTCGATTCGAATCCCAGTTCCTGTTTCTTCGCTAGTGGACATCACGGTGCCTGGAGTCATTCGGCGCAACGCGTCACCGTAGCCTAGGTCCTGCTCATGCCAGAGGCGACCCGCCCGCTCTACGAGGGGCCAAACATAGCAGTTGAGGGTAACGGGGCAACCGGCATCAGGAGCTCCATCAAACCGCAACTGGACATAGCTGTTGAGCACGAACTCGACGGAATACATCCGGTCGCCCACCAAGCGCGAAAGCAGTTGATTCGGAAAGTACACCGTATTTCCCCCTGGCTAGCCCCTCTTGCTTGCTGTAACTATGACATGACGCCACACTTCGGGAAGCTCCAACGGGACGTGAACAACAGCCGGGCCGTGTGGGAAACCGCTGACTACAGCTCAGAACGCCTTCTCTGGCGAATCGTAAGGACAGCCCGGATGACCATGTACAGGCAAGTTGCCGTCATCAGCAAGTAGGCGTAAATCCGCCAGGAAACGTCGTCTGAAAACAACTCCATTAGTCCGAAAGCCCCCCACATCAAGGTTCCGATCCCCGCAAACACGAGCATTGCTCGGGGCGCTTCGAGCGGTTTCATGGCCTCTCCAGACTTGGTCCATTACCTATTTTCGCGGGCAGCAATTGGACGCGAGCGTCCGACGACTGGTCGTGGCGTCAGCGTAACAGCGACTAACCCACAGTGGGACTTCCCCGGCTGGTTCATCCTCTGCGCAGCGGTACCACTGTTACTCAGCCCGTATTGGTTAGCAGGTTAACGACTCCAAAAATTAGGAACCCCGCACCTACTGAAAGAAATATCAGACCGGAGACGTAGCCGTATCGGAGCCGTCGTCGATAGGCTTCCTCATAATTGATGTTCTCGTTCACCGCCGAAGAGAGTTTGGCTCCCATATGTGAAAGCCGTGAGCGGCCCCAGAACGAGATAGCTCCGATCACCAGAGAGATGGAGCCGAAAACTATAGGGCCAAGCATCTGGTTCAATCAGGCTCCCAGAACTGTCGTAGTCGTAATGGGTCAAGAAGCCATAGGCTGTTTGTTCACAAACTACTACATGTGGAACTAAGCCGAGCGCACGAGTTTAACGTGCGATTGGACAATTATTCCCCGCGGCTAATCGTCCCGCAGAGGCCCGGCGACGAGGCGTCCCGTAGGCCCGTGACTCCTTGGGCTGATCCGGATCAACGAACTTTATGGACATCGCAATTTCCTGGTGTGATCTCCCGTTGAGGAAGCCCTGTGTCGTCCAGGCAGGACCCCGCCTACGCAACGTCTCGATAGCCGGTCCTGCCTCTAATCACTGGCGATTCAGGACAACCTCTGGCTCAACGGGCCAGCCCGTGCAGACGGCTTTGGACATTGGTGCAGACGACTTCTGAAACTGACAAGAGTTTTCCGCAGCGTTTGAGCAAAAGACCTGCAAATACCCCGCCGAAAAAACTGCCCGCTGAAGGTCGCCCAAGCGCTACAGTTCGCGCCATGACAGCACTACATATCGGCTACGCCCGCGTATCAACGGCCGAACAGGAACTCACCGCGCAAATCAACGCTCTCCGCGCCCTTGGCGTCGAGGACGAGCAGATCTTCGTCGATCACGGATACACCGGCACCAACAGGGCCCGCCCCGGACTGCGGGAAGCCCTGGCGGCATGCAGGAAAGGAGACACTTTCGTCATTACCAAGCTTGACCGGCTCGCCCGATCCCTTCCTGATGCACGTGACATCGTGGAGGAACTCACCCGGCGCCAGGTAAAGCTGAGCATCGGCGGCAGCATCCACGACCCCAATGACCCTGTTGGCCGGCTGCTCTTCAACATGCTGGCCATGGTGGCCGAATTCGAATCGGACCTGATCAGGGCCCGAACCAGGGAAGGAATGCAGATCGCCAAAGCCAAAGGGCGCCTGCGGGGCAGGAAGCCCAAGCTCTCCCCCGCCCAGGAAAAGCTCCTTGTAGACACTTACCGGCGCGGCCAGCACACGACCGCTGAAATCGCGGCGCTGTTCAACGTTGCCCGGTCCACCGTGTACCGCACTATCCAGCGGACGCCAGTAGAACCTGAACCGCCGGAAACGAGGCGTATCAGGCGGTTTCCGGCTCCCGGCCAGGAGACGGGGACCAAGAGAAAGGGCACGACTAAACCAGGAATCGGCTAACCCTGCGTTGGCAGCACCAGCAGGTAGCCCGCCGGCAGGTCGGTGCTCCAGCGCCGCGGCTCGCGGATCACGAACTGCGTTGCCAGCTGTTCGGGCGTGAGCAGACTGTTGGGGACGGGCGACGGACCCCACCGCTCGCTGCCGTGCGGGTACAGCGGATCAAGGACCCGGACACCGGTGACGGTGAACTCCGGGAACACTGCCGGGTCGCCCACCGCTTCAAACCCGCTCATCACCCACGCGTGCCGGCCGCTCCACATCACAAGCCCCACCGGGCGGCCGGTCTCGGAAATGGCCCGCGCCGCGGTCCGCAGCGCGTCCTGATAGCCAGGCACGCTGACCACTGAGTACGGCCCCATGCCCACCTCGGTCAGCACCTGTGCCCATCCCCGCGGGTTCGCCCCGTTGTACGAGTTGGACGACCGTGCCCGCGCCATCTCCCACAGCTCCCCCTGGTGGGCCGAAGCGCTCCACGTGCCGCCGCCCGTATCGTCGATCAGGTTGTGCGCCATCTGGATGCTCGCCGCAACGCACCAGTCAAAGGTGTACTGCGGCACAAAGTCCCCCTCCTGGTACAGGTTGAGGGCGAACGGCTGCGGCACCGGGGGCGGTACGGGAGCCTCCGTGGGAGTTAGAGCCTGCGTCCGGGCAGGAGCCGGGGCAGCTGGCGGCGCGGCGGCGGGTTCCGGCGCGGCCGGAGGGGCAGAAGTGGCCGGCGCCGTTTGCGGCGAAGAATTTTCGTTAAGGCCGACGGCGGGCGCACAGCCAGCGAGGACGGTCACCAGGGCAACCAGCCAGGCAAACAGACGGTATCGGGCACCAGTCATGGTCGAACAAGTCTAGCGCGGCCGGTCCGGCTTCAGGCCTCAGAACGCATAGCGGATCCGGCAGTACGGCGCGATCTTCTGGATCAGCGCGGTCAGCTGCCGGACGTAACCGGCCTTGGCTCCTGAACGGTAGCGGACGTTGCTGAAGCCGTTGGAGGACACCTTCGATTCCTGCAGGTCCGGGCGCCACAGCACCTTCTCAGCCTGCGGATGCCACCCCAGGTTGACCTCATGGAGCCGCTCGTTGTGCGTCAGGAAAATGACCTCCGCAGCGAGCTGCGCCTTCGCGGCATCCGTAAGGGTCGCGTCGAGCTGGCGCAGCAGCTCCTCCCAGTCGCTGAGCCAGGTGTCCGTGACGATAACGGGCGAGAAATTCACGTGCACCTCGTAGCCAGCGGCCACAAAGTCGTTGATGGCTGCCATGCGCTCGGCCACAGGCGAGGTCCGTACGTCCACCGACTTGGCCAGGTCCGCCGGCATCACGGAAAAGCGGACCCGGGTGTGCCCGCCGTGGTCCCAATTGAGCATCGCGGGGTTCACGTACTTGGTGGCAAAGGACAGTTTGGCGGTGGGCAGGTCCCGGAACAGCGAGACGAGGTCCTCCACGTTGTCGCTGACCAGCGCGTCGACGGAGCAGTCGCTGTTTTCCCCGATGTCATAGACCCAGAGCTCGGGATCACACTGGTTGGGCTCCAGCTTGATGCCCTGACGCAGGACGTGCCGCTCGAGTGCCCCCGCGATCTGGTCAATGTTGGCAAACACGGTGACCGGATTGCTGTACCCCTTGTGCCGGGGCACGTAGCAGTAGGCGCATGCCATGGCGCAGCCGTTCGCAGTGGAGGGTGCGATGAAATCGGCGGACCGGCCGTTGGGCTTCACGGTCAGCGCCTTCTTGACGCCCAGCACCAGCGCTTCCGTTTTGATCCGGGACCAGCGCGGGACGTTTGTTTCGTCGCCGTGCAGTTCGGGAATGTTCCAGTGGTTGTCCACCGGCACGACGTCGGCTTCCGGCCATCGCGCGACGATCTCCTTGCCGCGTGGCAGCTCCAGCGCCGCCGGCTGGGCAAAGATTCGCCGGATCTGCAGCAGCCGGTTAAAGTCCATGACTCCATTCTCCCAAGGCATCCCCTGCCAGCCGGGCCGTTAAGCCCAGGGCATCACCCCTTACGGCGCGAGCCGGACGTCCTCGCCGCGGAGGCTGACACGAAAGCCATCAGCGCGCACCGCGACGTCCCGGAGCACGAGTCCCTCCGGCAGCCCCTCAACATCGTGCTCAATGGTCACGAGCCTGCGGACGACGGCGGCAGTCGCGTCCGAGAGAAAGCCAGGACCGCCGAAGTCGATCGAGCGCGGCTCGACCACAAGCCTTCCGGCCGCCACCTCGACAGTGCCGGTGGCTGTGACGCGCAGTTCCCGGCCGAAAGCCTCAACTGTGCGGACCACCCTGGCCTCGCCGCCTCCTGCTGCCCCGACCACTGCCCCGTCACCAAGCTCGCCGGCGACGACGTCGAACGGCACGGTGGCCTCAACGTCGAGCCGTGCGGCAGCCATCCCGTCCGGCCCCGACACCACGTCCTGCCCGGTGGCCCGGACGTCGCGCAGCAGTGAGCCTCCCGCAGCCACCGAGCCCGCATCAAGCGACACATCGGAGAACCACACCCCACCGTCAGGCAGGTCCTCTGGAGGCACTGTCCCCACCGGGCTTGCCGCGCCCGGGACCGGTGAAGGTCCGTCCCCGTTCCTTCCGGCGGGGTCGCTGGCCGCCCACCAGAGAACCACGGCTGCGATACCCAGGACAACCAGCATGCCTGCGGCACCAATCAGCCACTCCCGTATCCGTGTCCACCCCATGAAGCCATTGTGGCAGTTGGCTAAGTCCCTCAGCCTCCGCCCGCCCTTTTAGTAGGGCACCTACAAAATGGCCCCGGTTCCATCCCGGTAGCGTCGGCAGTACATTAGATTCCGCTTGTACAACCCCGACAGGAACCCCATGAGCAACACCGAAACCGCCGCCACAAAGACCCCGCATGCAGGCCGCCGCCGCTGGAACGCCACGGACCTCGGCCTGATCGCCGTCTTCGCCGCCCTGGTGGCCGCCTCGGCACTGGTCCCCGGCCTTGCCGTCAACGGCTTCGGCGTCCCCATCACCTTCCAGACCCTCGCCGTCATGCTGACCGGCCTGGTGCTCGGCCCCGGGCGGGGCTTCGCCGCCGTCGGACTCTATGTCCTGCTGGGCCTCGCGGGCCTGCCGATCTTCAGCCAGGGACGCAGCGGCCTGGGCATCCTCGCCGGACCGTCCGCCGGCTACATCATCGCTTTCCCCATCGCCGCGGGAATCGTGGGCTGGCTGGCCACGGTGGTCATCCGCCGGACCATCAAGGCCCGGGCACTGTGGCTGTTCCTCTCCGCCACGGTCACCAGCGTGGTGGTTGTGCACTCGCTGGGCATCGCCGGCATCGTGCTGAACACCAAGGCCACCTGGGGCCAGGCCTTCCTGAGCGATGTTGTGTTCTACCCCGGCGACATCATCAAGAACGTCCTGGCTGCGCTTATCGCCGTCGCCCTGCACCGGGCCTTCCCGGACATCCTGGTCCGCAGGGTCAAGCGGACCGCCCCGCAGCCCGCGCAAGCCTAGGACCCTGGCCATGCCCAACGTGACCTTTGACCAGGCAGCCGTAACCGTTCCGGTGGACCATCTCCCGGAACCCAAGGTCCTCCTGGACGGCGTGAACCTGCAGCTGACGGAGCGGCGGGTGGGCGTCATCGGTGCCAATGGTTCCGGAAAGTCCACCTTCCTGCGCCTGGTCAACGGGCTCGTCCAGCCCAGTTCCGGCCGTGTGCTGGTGGACGGCGCGGACACGGTCCGCTCGGTCCGGGCCGTGCGCCGCACCGTTGGGTTTGTTTTCACCGATCCCCTCTCCCAGCTGGTCATGCCCACCGGCAGGGAGGACGTGGAGCTGTCCCTGCGCCGGTCCGTGAAGAACGGTGCCGAGCGGCGGAGACAGGCGGAAGACGCCCTGGACCGGCTGGGCCTGCTGCACCTGGCGGACCAGAGCATCTACGAGCTGTCCGGCGGCGAGCGGCAGCTGGTGGCCCTCGCCGCCGTCCTCGCCGTCGAACCCGCCGTCCTGGTCCTGGACGAACCGTCCACCCTGCTGGACCTGCGCAACCGCGAACTGCTGCGCCGGACCCTGGCCGGCCTGGACCAGCAGATCATCATGTCCACCCATGACCTGGACATGGCCCTGGACATGGACCGTGTCCTGGTCATCGACCAGGGCAAGGTGGTGTTCGACGGCGCTGCCGCCCCCGCCGTGGCCGCCTACCGGGCGCTCTGCCTGGCAAGCCTGGACGCGCAGGAAGCGCAGCCGTGAGGGGCCACGGCTTCCTGCTCGCCAACTACGTCGCGGGGGACTCGCTGGTCCACCGTGCGCCGCTGGCATTGAAGTTCCTCCTGGTGTTCGCCTGCGGCCTGGCCTCGTTCGTGACTGTGGACTGGCGGATGTCGCTGGGGATGCTTGGCGCTCTCTGCGGCCTTTTCCTGCTGTCCGGCGCGGGCCCCAAGCGGCTGTGGGGTGCCGTCCGCCCGCTCGCTGCCGTCCTGCTGGTCATCGGACTCTTCCAGTGGTGGCAGCTGGGCGCCCCGACGGCGGGCAGGATTGTCCTGAACATCCTGGTCTGCGTGGTGGCCGCTTCCCTGCTCACCGCCACCACCCCGGTCCACAAACTCCTGGACGGCGTGGTCAGGGCGGCGGGTCCCTTCAAAAGGTTCGGGGCCGATCCGGAACGCTTCGCCCTGACCATCGGGATCATGCTGCGGAGCATCCCCTATATTGCAGGAACCTTCGCCGACGTCCGTGATTCCGCCCGGGCCCGGGGCCTGGAACGCAATCCGCGGGCCCTGGTCCTGCCGGTTTTCATTACCTCGGTGGCGTTCGCGCGCCAGACGGGCGAGGCTC
Organism: Arthrobacter nitrophenolicus; assembly: GCF_045833485.1. Lineage (NCBI taxonomy): Bacteria > Bacillati > Actinomycetota > Actinomycetes > Micrococcales > Micrococcaceae > Arthrobacter > Arthrobacter nitrophenolicus. The sequence goes on along the minus strand of NZ_CP174504.1, from coordinate 3,715,565 downwards.
TCGCGGCCCGCGGACTGGGCGAAGCCGACGATGAGGCCGAAGACTGAAGCTCCCTCCCAGGTGCCCGGGGCCTAGCCGTCCTGGAGCTGCCGGTACTCCAGCAGGGCGGCCGTGCCCATCCCGCCGGCGCTGCTGATCATGGCCATGGCCAGGCTGCCCGGAGTGCCCGCCCGGCGTGCCTGCGCCAGGAGGCGTGTTACCAGGACGGCGCCGGATGCCCCGTAGGCGTGGCCCAGCGCCAGCGCACCGCCGTCGATGTTCGCCCGTTCCGGCGCGATCCCCAGCTGGTCCAGGCAGGCCAGGGTCTGCGATGCAAATGCCTCGTTGAACTCCACAAAGTCCAGCTCATCGGCGGTCCGGCCGGCCCCGGCAAGGGCATCGCGGGCGGCTATGGCGGCCCCCACGCCCAGGATCTCGGGATGCACACCAGCGGTTCCGGTGCCTAGGACTACCAGGCCGTCGGCGGCACCCATTGCCCGTGCCCGTTCAAGGGACGTCATGACGACGGCGGACGCGGCGTCGGCGTCGAAGCAGGAGTTTCCGGCGGTGACGGTTCCGCCTTCCACAAAGACGGCCGGGAACCGCGCCATCACCGCGGGAGTGAGGCCGCGGCGCGGACCGTCATCCGCCGCCACAGTTCCGGAAGTGGTGGGCACGGCGACCAGTTCGCCGTCGAAGTGCCCTGCGTCGGCGGCGGAAAGGGCCCGCCGGTGGCTTGCCAGCGCGAAGGAATCCTGGCGCTCCCGGTTGATCCCAAATTGTTGGGCCACTGTTTCGGCAGCCGGGCCCATGTCCGGATCACCGAAGTCCGCCGGCACAAACTGGGCCCGCCGGTAAAAGTCAGCGCCGCCGTCGTCCGTCCGGTGGGCGCGCAGGGGTGCCGTGCTGGTGCTTTCCACTCCCCCGGCGAGGAAGAGGGGGCTGCCGCCGGCTGCCACCAAACGGGCAGCGAGGACGATGGCGTCCAGGCCCGAACCGCACTGGCGGTCAACGGTGATGCCCGGAACACTGACCGGCAGGCCCGCCTCCAGCAGTGCCAGGCGGGCCACGTTCCCGCCGCCGCCCACGGCGTTGCCGATGACCACATCGTCGACGGCTGCCGGTTCCGTTCCGGTGTCGGCCAGCAGTTCCCGGAGCACGGGTGCCAGCAGCTGGTGGGCCCGCAGCCTGCCAAGGGCCGCGTTGGTGCGGCATACCGGGGTCCGCCTGGCGGCGACGATCACCGGCTGCCGGTCCGCCGGCAACACTTCAGGCGCCAAGGTTCCGCACCCGCCGGTCATGATGGTGAATCCAATCGAGAAGCATGGTGCGGCTGATCTTGCCGGCGCCGGTCACAGGAAGTTCCGAGAGGACGAAGTACTGCAGCGGCCGCTTGTCCCGGGGCAGGATCCCCTCCAGGCCCGCCCGCAGCTGCGCCGCAGTGACCCCGCCGGCGGACGGAACGATGCCCGCCACCACGCGCTGGCCGCGGAGATCGTCCGGCATTCCGGCAGCCACCGCGGCGGCAACCCCGGGCACCGCGGCGAGGGCAAGCTCCACCTCGTGCGGATAGACATTCTTGCCGGAGGTGAGGATCATGTCCGCGCGGCGGCCCAGGATGTGGAGTTCCCCTGCCTCCAGATAGCCCTGGTCCCCCACCGTGAACCAGTCACCGAAGGACCGCAGGGCCTGCCCGTCGTCCCCCCACAGATAGCCGTTGCTGACCATCCCGCTCCGCACGCAGATGTTGCCGGACGCGCCGCCGGGCACCGGCCTCCCGTCATCGTCGAGGATGGCAACGTCTACTCCGGGGAAGGGATGGCCGATGCCGGTTCCGCCGACGGCCGCGGGCTGGCCGGCAGGCAGCCCGGCCCCGGAGACGAAGCTCAGTTCCGAGGCGCCGTAGTACTCATAGATGGTGGCGTGCGGCGCCCAGCGCCGGGCAGCCTCAAGGGTCCGGGCGTCCAGTTTTGAACCGGCGCAGATGATGGTGCGCACCCCGGAGGCGTCCACGCAGCCGGTGAGGCCGCGTTCGCTGAGCATCCGCAGCATGGTGGGCACCAAAACCAGCCGGGTGACGCGGTCGTGGGTGATCGCGGAGTGGACGTCCCCGACGTCGAAATGCTCGAGCGTCTGGAATTCCGAGCCGGCGTAGAGGCACTCGCTCAGCGCGTACAGGTTCAGGCTGGCCGCCAGCGGTCCGGGCGCCAGCGTGACGTCATCCTGCCGCAGGCCGAAGAACTCGATGGAGGCGTCGAAGGACTGCTGCCAGGAGCGCCGGGACCTGGTGAAGGCCTTGGGCACGGACGTGGTGCCGGACGTCAGCCCAATCAGGAAGGTGATGTCCCCCGGCCCGTCGCGAAGTTCGTCATCAGGCGAGACCGCCGCGGGCAAAGCGGATGAATCGATGCGGCGGATGATGTCGTCCTGCAGGTGCTTGTGCCAGGCGGGATCCAGGACGGCGCACTGGCGCCCGCCCGCCACGGCGGCCGCGTAGTTGACGGCGAAATCGACGGAATTGGCCTCGCACAGTGCGGTGACCGCCTTCGTCTCCGCAACCTGGCCGGCCGCGGCGTCCCGGAGCTCTGCCCAGGACAGGCGGCGGCCCGCGATCACGACGGCGGTGTCGTTGGGCCGTTCGCCGGCCCATCGCTGGATTCTGTTGAGGAAAGGCATCGGATCAACTTTACCGGCCTGCACGGATTGACTTCCGGGCCCAGGGGTAATGTGACTTTATGAGTTTCAATGACAATGTGCAGCTGGATCCCTCGCAGGTCCAGGACCGGCGCGGCATGGGGCGGGGCGTCAAGGTGGGCGGCGGCATCGGTGGCGGGCTCATCCTGCTGATCGCGGCGCTCTTCGGCATCAATCCCCAGCTCCTCGAAGGCCTGGCGGGCGGCGCGGCCCCTGCCCCGCAAAGCGAGGGTACGGCGCCGGCCTGCGAAACCGGGGCCGACGCCGACGCGCGCGTGGACTGCCGCATCACCGGCACCGTCAACAGCCTCAACGCGTTCTGGCCCGCCTACCTGGAGCAGTACAGCGTCCAGTATCCGCAGCCCGAGACCGTGATCTTCGACGAGGCGGTGAGCACCGGCTGCGGAACGGCCTCCAGTGCCGTGGGACCGTTCTACTGCCCCACGGACACCACCGCCTACTTCGATCCCGGGTTCTTCACGGAACTGGTGAACCGCTTCGGTTCCTCCGGCGGGCCGCTGGCCCAGGAGTACGTGGTGGCGCACGAGTTCGGCCACCACATCCAGAACGTCCTGGGCTACCTGGACCGCGCGCAGCAGGATCCGCAGGGCCCTGAGTCCGGCGCCGTCCGGGTTGAACTGCAGGCCGACTGCTACGCCGGGCTGTGGGCAAAGCACGCCTCCACCCAGCCGGGTCCGGACGGCCAGCCGTTCCTTGAGCCCCTCACCCAGCAGGACCTGAATGACGCGCTGTCCGCGGCTTCGGCGGTGGGCGATGACCGGATCCAGGAAGCGGCCACCGGACGGGTGACGCCGGAGGCCTGGACGCATGGTTCCAGCGAGCAGCGGCAGCGCTGGTTCTACCGCGGCTTCGAAACCGGCGACATCAACCAGTGCGACACGTTTGCGGCGCCGAGCCTTTAACCCATCGATTGCTCCGTAACCGCCGTTTTCGGCCTTCATAAGGGCGGTTACGGAGCAATCGAAAACGGGACGACGACGGCCCGGCCACCTGGCGGGTTCTAGCGGTCGTTGCAACACCCAGAATTTTTGGGAGTTGCAACGACCGTGTCGTCTTTAAGGGAGAAGCCCGCTGGGCGGCGGAGATATTCGCAGGAGCAGAAGGATCAGTTCTTTGCGGCCCTCGATCGGGTTCAAAATGTCAGTGCCGCCGCGAGGGAACTCGGTTTCAATGTGATGACCTGTCACCAATGGATCCGCAAGGCTGGTTTGCCCCGGGGCAAAGTACGGAAGCAGTCGGTGCACCGGAAGTACACGGCTAGGCAGAAAGAGCAGTTCTTCGCCGTGTTCGACCGTCTTAAGAGCACCACGGAGGCTGCAAAGGAACTCGGGCTGAATCCCAATACGTGCGCCGCGTGGGTGCGGAAAGCCGGGCTGAAGGGTCAGGGAAAGCCGGGGACAGGTCCACACCCTGGAAGGGACGAGTTCTCCCGGCTGCGCAACGCCGGCGTGAGCCGACGGAAAGCTGCCGCGGCAGTTGGTATTCATTTACGGACCGCTGAGGAGTGGGACCAGGGAATCCGGAAGTCCGGCGGACGACGCATTTATCCGGATGGCCGGGTGGTCGACTACAAACGTGGTGTGATCACTATGACCTCTGCCGCCGGCACAACAGAAACGGTCCAGGTCCCGGTGGCCGCGCTGGAGAAACCTATCCACCCGCGGTACCTCAACGTCAAGGAACGGGAACTTATCCGGGACCTGCAGGCCGCCGGATCCTCGGTGCGGGCGATCGCCCACGCCCTCGGCAGATCGCCCTCAACAGTCAGCCGCGAGTTGGCCCGAAACACCGATCCGCGGATGGGCTACCTTCCCCACGGTGCACATCGGAAGGCAACTGCCCGGCGGGCCCGGCCCAAGACAGCCAAACTCGCGGGCGAGTCGGACCTGCGTAAGTACGTGAAGGACAAGCTGCTCCTACGCTGGTCTCCGGAACAGATCAGCCACACGCTGGTCGAAGAGTTCCCCGACAACCCGGAGATGCGCGTGAGCCCAGAGACGATTTACCAGGCCCTCTACCTCCAAGCCAGAGGCGGACTTAAACGTGAGGTGCAAGCAGCTCTGCGGACCGGCCGGACCCGGCGAAAACCCCATGCCACCGCTGATCAGCGCACTCCCAGGTTCACCGACCCCATGATCATGATTTCCGAACGTCCGCCCGAGATCGAGGACCGCGCCATACCGGGGCATTGGGAGGGGGACCTCATCACTGGCGCCCACAACCAGTCCGCGATCGCGACCCTGGTCGAGCGCACCACCCGTTACCTAATGCTCGTCCACCTGCCAAAGGACCACTCTGCCTCAACCGTCCGTGACGGCCTCATCAAAACCATGGCCACCCTTCCGGCGCACCTTCGGGGATCCCTGACCTGGGACCAGGGATCGGAAATGGCTGCCCACAAATCCTTCACTCTCGCCACCGACATGCAGGTCTACTTCTGCGACCCCGCAAGCCCGTGGCAACGCGGCTCGAACGAGAACACCAACGGCCTGCTGCGCCAGTACTTCCCCAAAGGCACCGATCTGTCTGTCTTCGGACCCGAGGACCTCGAACACGTCGCCCAGGAACTCAACGGCCGCCCACGCAAAACGCTCGGCTGGAAAACTCCAGCCGAGCGTTTACGTGATTTACTACTAACCACCTAACCAGCAGGTGTTGCAACGACCCCTTGAAACCGCCCCTTCGCCGAGAAGGTGGCCGGGCCGTCGTCGTACTTTGTTCAGATGTTGAAGCCGAGGGCCCGCATCTGGTCCTTGCCGTCGTCGGTGATCCGTTCCGGACCCCATGGCGGCATCCACACCCAGTTCAGGCGCCAGTCGTCAACAACACCGTCCAGGGCCTTGCCCACCTGCTCCTCGAGCACGTCGGTGAGGGGGCAGGCGGCGGTGGTGAGGGTCATGTCGATCAGCAGCGCGCCGTCGTCATCGGAGTACTTCAGCCCGTAGAGCAGGCCAAGGTCCACCACGTTGACCCCGAGCTCGGGATCAATGACGTCCTTCAGCGCCTCTTCGACATCCTCCAGGGCCGTACGGCCCGGCGTGATTTCGGTCATGGCAGAGTCCTAACTAGGCCTGTACCGCTGCGGGAGCGGCGACGGCGGGGCCGGCGCCCTTGGCGTAGCGGTCGTAGCCTTCTTCTTCCAGGCGGTCGGCCAGTTCGGGGCCGCCCTCCTCGACAACCTGGCCGTCGACGAACACGTGCACGAAGTCAGGCTTGATGTAGCGCAGGATGCGGGTGTAGTGCGTGATGAGCAGGGTGCCCATGTTGCCCTCTGCGTGGGCGCGGTTGACGCCCTCGGACACAACCTTCAGCGCGTCAACGTCCAGGCCGGAATCGGTCTCGTCCAGAACAGCGAACTTCGGCTTGAAGAGTTCCAGCTGCAGGATCTCCACGCGCTTCTTCTCACCGCCGGAGAAGCCCTCATTGACGTTGCGCTGGGCGAAGTCGGCGTCGATGCGCAGCTTCTCCATGGCATCCTTGACGTCCTTGGTCCAGGTGCGCAGCTTGGGAGCTTCGCCGTCAATTGCGGTCTTGGCGGTGCGCAGGAAGTTCGTCATGGTCACGCCGGGAACCTCCACCGGGTACTGCATGGCCAGGAAGACGCCGGCGCGGGCACGCTCGTCAACGCTCATCTCCAGGACGTCTTCGCCGTCGAGGGTGATGGAGCCGCTGGTGACGGTGTAGCGCGGGTGGCCTGCGATGGTGGAGGCCAGCGTGGACTTGCCGGAGCCGTTGGGGCCCATGATGGCGTGGGTCTCACCGGTGCGGATGGTCAGGCTGACGCCCTTCAGGATCTCCTTGGTGCCCTGCTCCGTCTCAATGCTGACGTGCAGGTCCTTGATCTCAAGAGTTGACATGCTCTTCTTTCTTGTTCGTTCGTAAGTCTTGTGCTGCAGGGCGCTCAGTAGTTGTCTACTGCCGCGCCGTTCAAAACGTTGGTGACATCCACGTAGACGTCGTCGCCGTCGAGTTCGACGGCGAACACGGGAACGGGATCGTAGGCGGGGAGTTGGAGGGGCTGGCCGCTGCGCAGGTCGAACTGTGAGCCGTGCCCCCAGCACTCAATCGCGCAGCCTTCCACGTCCCCTTCGGAGAGCGAGATGTCGGCGTGCGAGCAGGTGTCCCCGATGGCGTGGATATCACCCATCGAATCCCGCACCACGGCTACCGGGTAGTCGTCGATCAGGATGCGCAGCGCCTGCTTGACCTGGATGTCATTGGCGTTGCAAACCAGCTCGCCCTTGGGCTTCCCACTCATGCGTCCCTGCCTGTCTCTCGTCAGTTGTCAGTTGCCGCGAGTTCGCGTTCCACGGCCTCGGTCAGTCGGTCTTCAAGCGCCGGAACGTTGATCTTCTGGATGATCTCGTTCAGGAACCCGCGGACCACCAGGCGGCGGGCAACGTCTTCCGGAATGCCGCGTGCCATCAGGTAGAACAGGTGCTCGTCGTCGAAGCGGCCGGTGGCGCTGGCGTGGCCCGCGCCTTCGATCAGGCCGGTCTCGATCTCGAGGTTCGGCACGGAGTCCGCGCGGCAGCCGTCGGTCAGGACCAGGTTCTGGTTCTTTTCGTAGGAGTCGGTGCCTTCGGCCTGCTTCTGGATGAGGACGTCGCCAACCCAGACGGTGTGCGCACCCTTGCCCTGCAGCGCGCCCTTGTACAGGACGTTGGACTTGCAGTTGGGCATGTTGTGGTCCACGAACGAGCGGTGCTCCAGGTGCTGCCCTGCGTCGGCAAAGTACAGGCCGAGGAGTTCCGCCTCGGCCCCTTCGCCGGAGAACCGGACGTTGGAGTTCAGCCGGACGATCTTGCCGCCGAGGGTCACGGCGATGTGCTTGTAGACGGCGTCCTTGGCCACCTCGGCGTCGTGCTGGGCCAGGTGCTTCGCGTCGTCTTCCCACAGCTGGACGGAAACAACGGTCAGCTGGGCGCCGCCGCGGACGAAGACCTCAACGTTGCCGTTGTGGTCGGCTGAGCCGTCGTGCTCCAGGATGACCACGGCGCGGCTGTTCTCGCCGGCCTCGATCACGTGGTGTGAGTTGGAGCGGCGGCCTGCACCGTTGCCGGACAGGACCACGCGGACCGGCTCGTCCAGTTCTGCGTTGGCCGGGATCTGGATGTGCAGTGCGTCGTCCGTGTTGGCGGAAGCCACGACGGCGGCACGGTCAGCGGGGACCAGGGTGGCGCCGCGGGGGGCCTCGCCGGCGTGCAGCGTGCGCTGGACGACGGCGGCAGGCGCCTCGATGGCGACGTTCAGGACGCCGGCGTCGCTGGGTGCGTCGGAGAGGAGGTTGGCCAGTTCACGCACGGGGGTGAAGCGCCATTCCTCTTCCCGGCCGTTGGGCAGGGCGAAGTCGGCGACGTCGTGGCTGGTCAGGCGCTCCGCGCGCGAGGCCATGACCTGCACGCCGTGGCTGTGGTGGCGGTCAACCTTGGCGGGAACGAGCTGTTCGCCTTCCTCGGTGAAACCTTCGATCGACGGTGCGCCGATGCGCGCCTTTTCGGTTGTAGCTTCGGCAGTCATTAACCGACGGATCCTTCCATCTGGAGTTCGATGAGGCGGTTCAGCTCGAGGGCGTATTCCATGGGGAGCTCACGGGCGATCGGCTCAATGAAGCCGCGCACGATCATGGCCATGGCCTCGTCCTCGGGCATGCCGCGGGACATGAGGTAGAACAGCTGCTCCTCGCTGACGCGGGAGACGGTTGCCTCGTGTCCCAGCTGCACATCGTCCTCGCGGATGTCGATGTACGGGTAGGTGTCAGAGCGTGAAATGGTGTCCACGAGCAGGGCATCACAGCGCACGGTGTTGGCCGAGTGCTTGGCGCCTTCGCGGACCTGCACCAGGCCGCGGTAGGCTGCACGGCCGCCGCCGCGGGCCACCGACTTGGAGATGATGGAGCTCTTGGTGTTCGGCGCGATGTGGACCATCTTGGAGCCGGTGTCCTGGTGCTGGCCTTCACCGGCAAACGCGATGGAGAGGGTCTCGCCCTTGGCGTGCTCGCCCACCAGGTAGACAGCCGGGTACTTCATGGTGACCTTGGAGCCGATGTTGCCGTCGACCCATTCCATGGTGGCGCCCTCTTCGCAGACGGCGCGCTTGGTCACCAGGTTGTACACGTTGTTGGACCAGTTTTGGATGGTGGTGTACCGGACGCGGGCACCCTTCTTGACAATGATTTCCACCACGGCGGAGTGCAGCGAGTCCGAGGTGTAGATTGGCGCCGTGCAGCCTTCGATGTAGTGGACGTAGGAGTCCTCGTCGGCGATGATCAGGGTCCGCTCGAACTGGCCCATGTTCTCGGTGTTGATGCGGAAGTACGCCTGCAGCGGGATGTCCACGTGGACGCCCTTGGGGACGTAGACGAAGGACCCGCCCGACCATACGGCGGTGTTCAGTGACGCGAACTTGTTGTCACCCACCGGAATCACGGTGCCGAAGTACTCCTGGAAGATCTCCGGGTGTTCCTTCAGGGCGGTGTCGGTGTCCAGGAAGATGACGCCCTGGGCCTCGAGGTCTTCGCGGATCTGGTGGTAGACAACCTCGGACTCGTACTGTGCGGCAACACCGGACACGAGGCGGCTGCGCTCCGCTTCCGGGATACCCAGCTTCTCGTACGTGTTCCGGATGTCCTCGGGCAGGTCTTCCCAGGTGGCTGCCTGCTTCTCCGTGGACCGGACGAAGTACTTGATGTTGTCGAAGTCGATGCCGGAGAGGTCCGCACCCCAGGTGGGCATGGGCTTGCGGTCGAAGTACTTCAGGCCCTTGAGGCGCAGGTCGAGCATCCAGTCCGGTTCGCTCTTCTTGGCCGAAATGTCCCGGACTACTTCTTCGTCAAGCCCACGGCGTGCGTTGGCGCCAACGTCGTTCTTGTCAGCCCAGCCGTACTCGTAGTTGCCGATACCGTGGAGCTCGGGATTCTTTTCCAGAATTTCCGAGATCACAGTGTTTTCGGCTACCGCTTTCTCTGATAGTTGGTCCGTCATCACGGCCTTTCTTGCTGATGGTTGATTTCTTCGTTCAGGCGGGCGGGGGCTGCCGGAGGCCTTGTGGGCTCCTGGACAGACGGCCTGCCTGTAGGAATGTGGGTGGTGCAGACGTGCCCCCCGCGGGAGAGCGTGGAGAGCCTGCGCACGTCGACGCCCACCAGCCGCGAAAACACTTCCGTTTCCACGTCGCAGAACACTGGGAACCGGGCGGCGAGCTGCTGGATCGGGCAGTGGCCCTGGCACAGCTGCACGCTGGACAGCGCAGCCGGGAGGGGCGCCTTGGCCTCGATGGTTGCGGTGGAGGAGACGAAGTTGTCACGGGTCAGGGCGTCCGAGAGGGCCTTGGCGCGGGCGCTGATGTCCGGACCGGCCTTTTCGATCTCCGGCGCGTACCGCCGTTCCATATCCGAGAAACGCTCGACGGCGAACGCCCGGACGGCGTCGGGTCCGGCAACCTTCTGCAGCTGCTGGAGGGCGAGGGCGGCGATATCCAGGTAGTCGTTGCCGAGGCTCGACTGGCCCTGGGAGCTGAGGACGTACCGCCTGGCGGGCCGGCCTGCGCCGGCGCCGGACTTGGCAACCCTCTTGACTTCAATGACGCCCTCGCGGGATAAATGGTCCAGGTGGCGTCGCACTGCCGCCGGGGTGAATCCGAGCAGGTCGCCGAGTTCGGCGGCGCTGACAGGTCCGTTTTCGAGGACCGCCGCAAGCACGCGGTCGCGGGTACGCTCATCCGCATCAGCCACCGGACCGGTAGCCATCCGGCTCCGGTCTGCGGGAGCCTGGGAGGCTCCGTGCCCGGCAAAAGGCACAGCAGTAGCATTGCTCATGGAATACACAACACAATCATGGCGTAATTTAGTCCCCCGCTCCAGTAAGGGCAGGCTGACCTCAGCCCGGGCCCCGGCAGGGCGGCAGCCAGTACTACTTCCCGTAGAATACTGGGGTGCGTTCCCCCCAATCCCCGGTTCTGTCCATCAGCGGGCTCGTTAAGGATGTTGGTCCGCTGCCCAGCCTGGACGGAAAAATGCTCCGGGTGGTCAGCGGCGTTTCACTGCTCGCCGAACGGGGACAAGTCACCGCACTGCTCGGCGCCAACGGGGCAGGAAAAACCACCACCCTTGAATGCGCCCAGGGCCTGCAGAAGCGCAGCGGCGGCAGCATCTCGCTGCTCGGGCACGATCCCGCCGCGGCAGGCGCGGCACTGCGGTCCCGCGTTGGCGTGATGCTCCAGGATGGCGGGCTCCCGCCGTCGGCACGCCCGATCCCCCTGCTTCGCCACATCGCCGGACTGTACGCCCGGCCCTGGCCCGTGGATGAGCTGGTGCAGCGCCTTGGCATCGACACGTTCAGCCGCACTACGGTCCGCAGGCTGTCCGGTGGGCAAAAGCAGCGACTGGCCCTCGCGGCCGCCCTCATCGGCAGGCCCGAAGTTCTCTTCCTCGACGAGCCCAGCGCGGGCCTGGACCCGCAGTCCAGGCAGCTGGTGTTCGACCTCATCTCTGAGCTCCGCGACGCGGGCATGGGAATCATCCTCACCACACACCTGATGGATGACGCCCAGCGCCTTGCCGACTACGTCTACATCATCGACGGCGGCCGGAACGTCGCCGAGGGAACCGTGCAGGAACTGCTGCAGCGCGCCCCGGGGGTGGAGGCAGGCACCGAGCACATCCGGACTCTGGTTTTTGAAGCACCTCCCGGGCTTGACCTTTCCGCTGTCCTGCCGGCCGGCATCGACGTGACGGAGGCCCGGGCCGGAAGCTACTGCGTCACGGGCGCATTGGCACCTCAGCATCTCGCCGCCCTCGCCGCGTGGTGGGAAGCGCATGACATCATGCCGGGTTCGATGAGCCTGCAGGCGCGTAGCCTTGAAGACGTCTTTCTGGATATTTCGGGAAAGGACATCCGATGACCCGGAACCCCGCCGAGGCAGTCCTGGACGGACCCGCCTGCCGGCAGGAGCCGGCCAGCCTGCTGCGGCGCGTCCTGCTGCAGGGCAAGTACGAGTCGCTGGCCATGCTCCGGAACGGGGAACAGCTGATCCTTGCCGTAGTGCTGCCGCTGCTGGCCCTCGTCGGCCTGACCGTGACGCCGTTTCTGGACGGCATGGGCGACAGCCGGATCAACGTGGCTGTTCCAGGCATCCTGGCCCTGTGCGCCATGTCCACGGCCTTCACCGGGCAGGGCATCGCCACCGGCTTCGACCGCCGCTATGGCGTCCTCCGCTTCCTGTCCACCACTCCCCTGGGCCGCGGTGGACTCATTGCCGGGAAGGCACTTTCCGTTCTGGCGGTACTGTGCCTGCAGGTTGCAGTGGTCAGTGCCGTGGCGCTGGCGCTTGGCTGGCAGCCGCCGGCCGCGGGCTGGCTTCCCGGGCTGGCGCTGCTGGCACTGGGCGCGGCCGCCTTCACTGCCCTGGGCCTGCTGGTGGCGGGAACCGTCCGGCCGGAGGCCACGCTTGCCATCACCAACCTGCTGTGGATCCTCCTCGGCGCGCTGGGCGGCATCGTCCTGCCGGCAGAAAAGCTCCCGGCAGGCGGCCAGTCGCTGGTCGGGTTCCTTCCGTCGGGCGCTCTGGGCGAATCCCTGCGCCAGGCATTCCTTGGCGGCGGGCTGAACGCCGGCGCCGCCCTCATACTGTTGCTATGGACGCTTGTCGCCGGAGCAGCAGCCATCCGTTGGTTCAAGTGGAATTGAGAGAATCGTGAGCACGGCTTCACGCCTACCCCAACTGGCCGGCCGCCTGGCATCGAGGCTGCCCCGCACCGTGGACGCCCGGGTGCGCCGCCTCGCCGTCGCCTCCCTGATCGGGCAGACACTGCTGGTGGTCACAGGCGGTGCCGTCCGGCTGACAGCTTCCGGCCTGGGATGCCCGACGTGGCCGCGCTGCACGGAAACGTCGCTGGTCAACACCCCGGAAATGGGCATCCACGGCTTCATCGAGTTCGGCAACCGCCTCCTCACCTTTGCGCTGGCCGCCGTCGCCGCCCTCATGCTCGTGTATCTGTGGAACCTTCGCAAGGAACGCAGGGACCTCTTCCTCCTCGCCCTCGGCCTCCTGGCCAGCATCCCGGCCCAGGCAGTGATCGGCGGGATCACCGTCCTGACCAACCTCAACCCCTGGGTGGTGGGCCTGCACTTCCTGGTGTCGATGGCCCTGGTGGTGTTTGCCACCCTGCTGGTGAACCGGGCGTTTGGCAGGACCGGCAGGTTCATGGCCTACCGGCACCGCGCCCTGCCGGGCATCATGCGCCCGGTGACGTCCGCCGTCGCGCTTTTTTCCGCCCTCGCCGTGATGCTCGGCGTGGTGGTGACCGGCGCCGGTCCGCATGCCGGCGACGCCGACGCACCGCGGAACGGCCTTGACTGGGACCTGTTCTCCCATATCCACGCCGTTCCCGCCTACCTCATTACCGCGGGTACCGTTGTGGCCCTGGCGCTGGTGTTCATGCGCGGCATCACCGGTCCGTTCCGGACTGCCGTGCTGGGACTCCTGGGCGTGACGGTGCTGCAGGCCGTCATCGGCTTCACCCAGTACTACAACGGCATTCCGGTGCTGCTGGTGGCCGCCCACATGCTCGGGGCCGCATTGCTCATGGCCGCAGCCACGAACGCCTGGGACATCGCCCGGTCCAGCCCGGTGGAGTAGGACTTCAGGCCAAAGTCGGCGAAGCGCCCCGGTTCCGAGGAACCGGGGCGCTTCTCTTCATGGACCGGCTAATCCACCTGGGTCAACGCACCGGCCCGGCGTTTGCCAGCTCCGCTGCACGGGCAGCATCCAGGTACTCGATCCCGGCCGTGGTGACCAGCAGCACCCGCGCTGTCGCAATGTCGTAGAACAGGCCTGTTGCCTGCACGGCGCCCCGTGCAAGGGCGGGACCGATCACCGGGTGGGTTTCCAGCTTGGCAAGCTGCACCGCCACGTTGACCATCCCCAGCTGGTCCACCTCGCCGTAGCCGGCCTCGGCCGCAGCCACCGCCACCGGGTGGCCTGCCCGCAGCTCCTGGTAGCTTGGCCGCGCATGTTCCAGCCAGGCGTCAAACCCGGCTCCGAGGGACGTGGCCGCGTTGCCGCCGGCGTCTGCGATGACGGCCTTCATGGCCCCGCAGTTCGAATGCCCGCAGACCACGATTGATTCTACGCCCAGGCCTTTGACGGCGAAGGCCAGGGCGGAATCGATCGAGGCATCCTGGCCTTCGTGGCACACAACGTTGCCAATGTTCCGCAGCGTCAGCAGGTCGCCCGGGCCGCTGCTGGTGATCAGGTTGGGGTTCACGCGCGAATCAACGCAGGCGATGAACAGCGCGTCCGGGTTTTGGCCGTCCGCAAGGTCCTGCACCATGGGCCGGACCTTGTCCGCAAAGCGGCGGTGGTACTTGTTGATCCCCATCAGCAGCGAACGCCGCGGGTCCCGTCCGGCGTCCTGTGCCGGCCCGCCCGCCTGCCAGGAGTTCCTGGGCGGCAGCGGGAGTTCGCTGGCTTCCTGGCGCTTGGGGGCCTGGTCTGCCGCGTCGCGGAACAGGCTGTTGCCGTGTTCCTCCACCTGGACGGTGCCCCCGGCTGCCTCGTACTGGCGGCGCCAGGCGAGCACTGCCTCACGGAAGGCATGGTCCAGGTAGTCGGCGTTCAGTTCCACCACGACGTCCAAGCGCTCCGGAACCGAATGCAGCACCCGGTTCAGCCGCGGCAGGGCGAAGAAGCTGCACGACCCGTTGATGGTGATCCGCCACAGGACCGACGGCGGCACCGGCTGGTGCGCCTGGACGGACGCGCGCAGCACCCGCCACAGCACGCTGGCAGCGGCCAGCGCCAGCCCGATGAGGACGCCCTCCAGCAGGTTCAGGAAGACGACGCAGAGCAGCGTGACGGAGTAGATCAGGAAATCCCCGGTGCGGAGGCTGGTGCGGATATCCGCCACCTTGATCAGCCGGGCTCCGATCACCACGAGCAGTCCGGCGAGGACAGCCATGGGTATGAGCTGGATGAGGCCGGCGAAGAGGGCCGAGAAGGTCAGGACCCAGACACCGTGCAGGACCGCCGAGGTCCGTGTGGCGGCACCGGCTTCCACGTTGGTGGCGCTGCGGACGATGACGCCCGTGACGGGAAGTCCGCCCAGGGAACCGGAGACAATGTTGGCGGCTCCCTGGCCCATCAGTTCCCGGTTCAGGTTGGTACGCGGTCCTGTCTGCATCTTGTCGACGGCGACGGCGGACAGCAGCGATTCGATGCTGGCGATCAGGGCCATCGAGAGCACGGCAAACGCGACGGCACGCCAGTTGCCGTCCGGCAGCTGCGGCAGCGCAACGGCGTCGACAATCGAACCGGACAAGGAGATGCGCTCAACGGCGGGCGCAAACGCAACGGACAGGGCGGTTCCGGCGGCGACGGCGGCCAGCGGTCCCGGAATCCGCCGCACTGCCGGCGGCAGGTGCTTCCAGACCAGCAGGATGGCCACGACGGCGAGGCCCAGCAATGCGGCATGGAGTTCAAGGTTGGTGATGGCCGCCGGAAGGGCAGTCAGGTTCTCCAGGGCCGAACCGGCCGCCCGGGAGCCGAGCAGGACGTGGATCTGCTGGAGGATGATGGTGATGCCGATTCCGGCGAGCATCGCCTTCACCACCACCGGCGAGACGGCAAGGGCCGCCCTGCCGACGCGGCTGATGCCCAGCAGGAGCTGGAGGACTCCTGCCGCGGCCGTGATGGCGCAGGTTACCTGCCAGCCGAATTCCTGGACCAGCCCCGCCACGATGATCGTCAGTCCGGCGGCGGGCCCGCTCACCTGCAGGGGCGAGCCGCCCAGGCTGCCGGCCACGATGCCACCCACGGCGGCTGCAATGAGGCCGGCCATGATCGGGGCTCCGGACGCGGCAGCAATGCCGAGGCTAAGAGGCAGGGCCACGAGGAACACCACCAGCGACGCCGGTACGTCGGCGCGCAGGTGTGCCAGGAAAGCCGGTTTTTTGAATCTTCGGGACGCGCCTGGTCCGGGCGGACTGTGGCTCGGAACGGTTGATGGACCGGATGCCTGTGCCATGGATCTTCCTTTGCTCGCGGGCAGGATCGATCCCAGCGTAGGCAGAATGTCACGCTTGCTGACTCGGAAAGTGATCAACATGACAAATCTGTCAATAACCTGCGCAGCGCGAAGCGCAAGCGGTAACGGATTGCCTGGATGTCCCGGGACGCTCGCTCACTTTTGGTGGCCAAACCCGAAACGCCAGCTCACATGATGCTGCTTTAACCGAACGCCCGCTCACCTATTTGCCTATCCGGCATGACGAGTGAGCGGGCGTTGGCGTTGGGGCCGCCATAAGTGCGCGGGCGTTGAGGAGGGCGGGGCTGCTTAGCCGGCTGCCATGACCGCGGGGCCTACGAACGGATCCACGGCCAGGGCGATGAACAGCAGGGTGAGATAGCTGATGGAACCGTGGAAGACCTTCATGGCCCGCTTTCCGGAGATCTCTTCGCGCTGGGCCTGGCTGTACAGGGAGTGCGATTCGTACAGGAACCACGCGCCGGCCAGGGTGGCTGTTGCGGTGTAGACCCACCCGGCGCCGCCGGCCGGGACCAGGAGGAGCGAGCAGGCCACCATGGCCCATGCGTAGAGGACCACCTGCACGGAGACCACCTTGGCACCCGCGATGGCACCCAGCATGGGCACGTTGGCGTTGCGGTAGTCCTCGCCGTACTTCATGGACAGCGGCCAGTAGTGCGGCGGCGTCCAGAGGAAGATCACCATGAAGAGGATGATGGCGGGCCATTCCACGGTGTTGGTGACTGCCGCCCAGGCAATGAGCACGGGGAAGCAGCCTGCGGCCCCGCCCCAGACAATGTTCTGGGCGGTGCGGCGCTTGAGGATGATGGTGTAGATCACCACGTAGAAGAAGATGGCGCCCAGGCCCAGCCAGGCGGACAGCGGATTGGCACCGAACCAGAGGATGGCGATGGCCGCCGCTCCCAGGACCCACGAAAACACGAGTGCCTCGCGCGGCGTGACCTCGCCGGTCACGAGCGGACGGTTTTCGGTGCGGTGCATCAGTTTGTCGATGTCCCGGTCGATGTAGCAGTTGAACGCGCCGGCGCTGCCTGCCGCGAACGCGCCGCCCACCAGGGTGGCCAGGATCAGCCCGATGGAGGGGAAGCCGCGCTCCGCATAGATCATGGTGGGCAGCGTGCTGACCAGCAGCAGTTCGATAACCCGGGGTTTGGTGAGGGCGAGATACGCCTTGGCTTTACGGGCAAACCCGGCACCTGATGCCCGGGATGCGTTCAGCGGCGTATCTGTTGTGCTCACGGTGGCAGTCACCCGTTCTGTGTGGCAGTTGTGTCTGGCGGTGCAGCTACGGACGGCTGGAAAGGTCCGCTGCCCGGCATTGGCCTCCGAATATCATACCGTGCCGCCACCCTCCCACCTGCCCCCTGATATGCGCACTTGATCGCTCGGGTGCCAATTCGAGCAGATTAACTCAAGCTCACTTAAGGCTGATTCATAAAAGGG
The DNA here is from genome assembly GCF_045833485.1 of Arthrobacter nitrophenolicus. Lineage (NCBI taxonomy): Bacteria > Bacillati > Actinomycetota > Actinomycetes > Micrococcales > Micrococcaceae > Arthrobacter > Arthrobacter nitrophenolicus. The sequence goes on along the minus strand of NZ_CP174504.1, from coordinate 3,698,383 downwards.
GAAATTGCGTCCAAATCCTGAGATTTGCGCCGCCCGGAGTATGGAATAGAGCTAAGCTGTCACCAGATCAGCACGCAGCAGGAAAGCGGTGGAAAACGCATTCCCATAGCTGGCCAGTGGCTGAGTGAGAGATCAACGTTTCGATGGTGAACGGCTGGTACACACCGCAGCGGGCGCCACACAGCGTGCCTTTATTCGGACCCGGTGTGCCGCCTGCCATCAGCACAGAGAGGGGCCCGGTTTTCGTGCCACATTTGGAAGAGCAAGAACTGACTTGGACCGACCTGGACCAGCGCGCGGTGGACACTGTCCGCGTGCTGGCCGCCGATGCCGTGGAGAAGGTTGGCAACGGCCACCCTGGCACTGCGATGAGCCTGGCTCCGGCCGCTTACCTGCTGTTCCAGAAGCTGATGCGCCACGATCCCCGGGATCCTGACTGGATCGGCCGTGACCGGTTCGTCCTCTCCCCCGGCCACACGTCGCTGACGCTGTACATCCAGCTGTTCCTGAACGGGTACGGCCTGGAGCTCGATGACCTGAAGGCACTGCGGACCTGGGGCTCGCTGACCCCGGGCCACCCTGAGTACAAGCACACCGCCGGCGTGGAAATCACCACCGGCCCGCTGGGCCAGGGCCTGGCCTCCTCGGTGGGCTTCGCCTACTCACAGCGCCGCCAGCGCGGCCTGTTCGACGCCGACGCCGCCCCGGGCACCAGCCCGTTCGACCACACCATCTGGGTCATCGCGTCCGACGGCGACCTCCAGGAAGGCGTCACGGCCGAGGCTTCCTCGCTGGCCGGCCACCAGGAGCTCGGCAACCTCGTTGTCATCTACGACGAGAACCACATCTCCATCGAGGACGACACCGACATCGCCTTTACCGAGGACGTCCTGAAACGCTACGAGGCCTACGGCTGGCACGTCCAGCGCGTCGACTGGACCAAGACCGGCGAGTACAAGGAAGACGTCCAGGAGCTCTACTCCGCACTGCTTGCTGCGAAGGCCGAGACCTCCAAGCCGTCCATCGTCTCGCTGCGCACCATCATCGGCTACCCCGCGCCGAAGAAGCAGAACACCGGCAAGATCCACGGTTCCGCCCTGGGTGCCGAGGAAGTCGCAGCACTCAAGTCGGTGCTGGGCTTCGACCCCGCCAAGTCCTTCGAGGTTGACCAGGAAGTCCTGGCCCACGCCCGTTCCGTGGTGGACCGCGGCGCCGCTGCCCGCAAGGAATGGGAAGAGTCCTTCAACGCCTGGCAGGCCGCCAACACCGAGGCCGCCGCGCTGCTGCAGCGCATCGAGGCCAAGGAACTTCCGGCCGGAGTGGACGAGGCCCTGCCGGTCTTCCCTGCCGGCAAGGACGTCTCCACCCGCGCCGCGTCCGGCAAGGTCCTGAACGCCCTCGGCCCGGTCCTGCCCGAACTCTGGGGCGGCTCCGCCGACCTCGCCGAGTCCAACAACACCACCATTGAAGGGTCGCCGTCGTTCGTCCCGGCGTCCAAGCAGACGGACGCCTGGTCCGGCAACCCGTACGGCCGGGTCCTGCACTTCGGCATCCGCGAGCACGCCGCCGCGTCGATCGTGAACGGCATCAGCCTGCACGGCCGCACCCGCGCCTTCTCCGGCACCTTCCTGATCTTCAGCGACTACCAGCGGCCGGCCATCCGCCTGGGTGCCCTGATGGGTGTCCCGTCCCTGTACGTGTGGACGCACGACTCCATCGGCTTGGGCGAGGACGGCCCCACCCACCAGCCAGTGGAACAGCTCGCCTCCCTGCGCGCCATCGTGGGCCTGGACGTGGTCCGCCCCGGTGACGCCAACGAAGTGGCAGCGGCGTGGAAGACCATGCTGGAAAACCACGACAACCCTGCCGGCATCGTCCTGACCCGCCAGAACATCCCCACCTGGGAACGCGGCGAGGGCGCAGCTGACGGTGACACCTTCGGCTCCACCGCCGGTGTTGCCAAGGGCGGCTACGTCCTGGCCGAAGCGTCCAAGGACGGCGCCACCGTCCCGGCCGACGTGATCCTGATCGCCACCGGCTCCGAGGTGCAGCTTGCCGTCAAGGCCCGCGAGACCCTGCAGGCCGAAGGCATCGCCGCCCGCGTCGTGTCCATGCCCTGCGTTGAATGGTTCAACAAGCAGGACGCCGCCTACCGCGAATCCGTCCTGCCCGCCGCCGTCAAGGCCCGCGTGTCCGTTGAAGCAGGACTTGCCCTTGGCTGGAAGGAATTCGTCGGCGACGCCGGCCGCTCCATCAGCCTCGAACACTACGGCGCTTCCGCCGACTACAAGCGCCTCTTCCAGGAGTTCGGCATCACCGCGGAGGCAGTCGCCGCCGCTGCCAAGGACTCCCTCGCCGGCCTCCAGGCCTAAACCCAGAACACTTGAGGAGATAAACCATCATGACTACTCCCACCCAGCAGCTCTCCGACGCCGGAGTTTCCATCTGGCTTGACGACCTGTCCCGCGGACGCCTGGAAACGGGCACCCTGGCCAAGCTCATCGAAGAGAAGAACGTGGTTGGCGTGACCACCAACCCGTCCATCTTCCACGCCGCCATCACCTCCGGCACCGACTACGACGCGACCATCGCCGAGCAGGCCGCCGCCGGCGCCAGCATCGAAGACACCATCTTCGAAATCACCACCACCGACGTCGCCGACGCCTGCGACCTCTTCGCCCCCGTGGCAGCAGCCACCAACGGCGTGGACGGCCGCGTCTCCATCGAGGTGGACCCCCGCCTGGCCTGGGACACCGCGGGCACCATCGCCGAGGCCAAGCACCTGTTCAAGAAGGTCAACAAGGACAACGTCCTGATCAAGATCCCCGCCACCCTGGAAGGCCTCGAGGCGATCACCGCCACCCTGGCCGAGGGCATCAGCGTCAACGTGACCCTGATCTTCTCCCTGGAGCGCTACCGCGCCGTCATCAACGCCTTCCAGTCAGGCCTGGAACAGGCCAAGGAAAACGGCCACGACCTCTCCAGGATCCACTCCGTGGCCTCCTTCTTCGTCTCCCGCGTGGACACCGAGATCGACAAGCGCCTGACCGCCATCGGCACCGAGGAAGCCCTCGCCCTCAAGGGCAAGGCCGGGGTCGCCAACGCCCGCCTCGCCTACCAGGTCTACGAAGAGCTCTTCGCCACCGAACGCTGGGCCCTGCTGGCAGAGTCCGGCGCCCGCCCGCAGCGGCCGCTGTGGGCCTCCACCGGCGTGAAGGACCCGGCCTACCCGGACACCCTCTACGTCACAGAACTCGTCGCCCCCGGCGTGGTCAACACCATGCCCGAGAAGACCCTGGACGCCACATTCGACCACGGCGTGGTCACCGGGAACACCATCAGCGGCACCTACGCCGAAGCCAACGCCACCCTCGATGCCCTGGAGAACCTCGGCGTGTCCTACAACGACGTCGTCGCAATCCTGGAATCCGAAGGCCTGGACAAGTTCGTGGCCAGCTGGAAGGAACTCCTGGCCGACGTCGAAGGTGCCCTCGCCTCAGCACGGAAGGCTTCCTAGTCCCATATGAGCACTCTCAGCTACGACGCCACCGGCGCAGCACAGCAGGCACTCGAGCAGCACATTCCCGCCCTGGTGGCGGACCGGATTGCCACCCGGATCTTCGCCAAGGACCACACCTTGTGGGGTGCGGACGCCGAGTCCGAGTCAGCGATCCGGCTTGGCTGGGTGGAGGCGGCCACCGTCTCCCAGCCCCTCGTGAAGGACATCCTGGAACTCCGTGACGCCCTTCGGTCCGAGGGTGTAACCCGCATCGTACTCTGCGGTATGGGCGGATCCTCGCTGGCACCCGAGGTCATTGCCGGTACCGCCGGCGTCGAGCTGACAGTGCTGGACAGCACGGACCCGGACCAGGTCCGTGCTGCCCTGGCAGACCGGCTGGCCGAGACCGCGATTGTGGTCTCGTCCAAGTCGGGCTCCACCGTGGAAACGGATTCCCAGCGCCGCGTGTTCGAGAAGGCGTTCAACGACGCCGGCGTCGACGCCGCGAGCCGGATCATCATCGTCACCGATCCGGGTTCCCCGCTGGACAAGGCTTCCCGTGAGGCTGGCTACCGCGCCGTGTTCAACGCCGACCCCAACGTGGGCGGCCGTTTCTCGGCGCTGACCGCCTTCGGCCTGGTGCCTTCGGGCCTGGCCGGCGTGGACATCCAGGCCTTCCTTGATGAAGCCGAGGAGGCTGCGGAAATCCTCAACGAGGATGCACCGGAGAACATCGGACTGGCGCTCGGCGCCGCGCTGGGCGGCACCACCCCGCTGCGCAACAAGATCGTGATTGCCGAGGACGGATCCGGCATCGTCGGATTCGCCGACTGGGCCGAGCAGCTCATCGCGGAATCCACGGGCAAGCTGGGCACGGGTGTCCTGCCGGTTGTTGCAGGCCCCGCCTCCCCCGAGGTCAGCCACGGCGCGCCGGACGTCCTGGTGGTGCGCCTGGTGAACGCGGACGCCGACGTCGAACTCGGCGAAAACCAGGTGGCCATCGCAGGCGGCCTGGCCACGCAGATGATGGTGTGGGAGTTCGCCACGGCCGTCGCTGGCCGTCTTCTCGGCATCAACCCGTTCGACCAGCCGGACGTTGAGGCAGCCAAGGTCGCTGCCCGCGGCCTGCTGGACGCACAGCCCGAACCCACGCCCGCGGCGTTTGTCGACGGCGCCATCGAGGTCCGCGGCGGCGACTGGCTCGGTGACGCAGCCACCGCCGAAGGTGCCGTGAAGGCTTTGCTGGGCACGCTGTCCCCGGACAGCTACCTCAGCGTCCAGGCCTACTTCGACCGCCTGGCCTTCGCGGAACTGGAAGGCATCCGCGACGAGCTCGCGGCAGCCACCGGCCGGCCCGTGACCTTCGGCTGGGGACCGCGCTTCCTGCACTCCACCGGACAGTTCCACAAGGGCGGTCCCGCCATCGGTGTGTTCCTCCAGGTGACGGCGTCCCCGGCTGAAGACCTGTCCATCCCGGACCGGCCCTTCACGTTCGGCGAGCTGATCTCCGCGCAGGCTGCGGGCGATGCGCAGGTCCTGGAAGGACACGGCCGCCCCGTCCTCCGCCTGCACCTGACCAACCGTGCCGCCGGCGTGGCGCAGCTGCAAGACATCATCGCAGCGCTCTCCGCCCGCGCATCCGCAACCGAAAGCTAAAGGCGCACAAGCACTATGCCAGAAACTGAATACGGCAGGAAGGCCGCGGGCCGGGGGCGGAATCCGCTCCGCGATCCGCGGGACCGCCGTTTGAACCGGATTGCCGGTCCGTCGTCGCTTGTTTTGTTTGGGGTGACGGGTGACCTTGCCCGGAAGAAGCTGATGCCGGCGGTGTATGACCTTGCCAACCGCGGGTTGCTGCCGCCGAGCTTCGCGCTGGTGGGCTTCGGGCGCCGTGAATGGAGCGATGAGGATTTCGCCGCCCAGGTGAAGTCCTCGGTGCAGTCGTACGCACGCACGCCGTTCGACGAGGCGGTGTGGAACCAGCTTGCCGAGGGCATCCGGTTCGTGCAGGGCGAGTTCGACGACGACGCCGCGTTCCAGCGGCTCGGTGACACGGTCAAGGAACTCGATGATGTCCGCGGCACCCGCGGGAACCACGCGTTCTACCTCTCGATCCCGCCGAAGGCGTTCGAGCAGGTCTGCCGGCAACTGTCCAAGCACGGGCTGGCGCAGGCCGACGGGGACAAGTGGCGCCGCGTGGTGATCGAGAAGCCGTTCGGGCATGACCTGGAATCGGCCCGGAAGCTCAACGACATCGTGGAGTCCGTGTTCCCCGCGGATGCTGTGTTCCGGATCGACCACTACCTGGGCAAGGAAACGGTCCAGAACATCCTGGCGCTGCGGTTCGCGAACCAGCTGTTCGAGCCGTTGTGGAACGCGAACTACGTGGACCATGTCCAGATCACGATGGCCGAGGATATCGGCACCGGGGGCCGGGCGGGGTATTACGACGGCGTGGGTGCTGCCCGCGACGTCATCCAGAACCACCTGCTGCAGCTGTTGGCGCTGACTGCGATGGAGGAGCCCATCTCCTTCAACGCCGATGACCTGCGCGCGGAGAAGGAAAAGGTCCTCGCCGCGGTCAAGCTTCCGGAGGACTTGTCAACGCACTCGGCGCGGGGGCAGTTTACCGGCGGCTGGCAGGGCGGGGAGCAGGTCCAGGGCTACCTGGAGGAAGAAGGCATCCCCGCGGACTCGACCACGGAAACCTACGCGGCGATCCGGGTGGACATCCACACCAGGCGCTGGGCCGGGGTGCCGTTCTACCTGCGCGCCGGGAAGCGCCTGGGGCGGCGGGTGACGGAGATCGCGGTGGTGTTCAAGCGCGCCCCCAACCTGCTGTTCCGTGACCACACGGACGATGACTTCGGTCAGAACGCCGTCGTGATCCGGGTCCAGCCCGACGAAGGTGCCACGATCCGGTTCGGGTCCAAGGTCCCCGGCACCCAGATGGAAGTCCGGGACGTGACCATGGACTTCGGGTACGGGCACTCCTTCACCGAGTCCTCCCCCGAAGCCTACGAAAGGCTCATCCTGGATGTGCTGCTCGGCGAGCCGCCGCTGTTCCCGCGGCACGAGGAAGTGGAGCTGTCCTGGAAGATCCTCGACCCGTTCGAGGACTACTGGGCCTCACTCAAAGAGCAGCCCGAGCCCTACGCCCCCGGCAGCTGGGGCCCCGCGTCCGCGGATGAGTTGCTGGCCCGTGACGGACGAACCTGGAGAAGGCCATGATCGTTGACCTGCCCGATACCACCACCTCGAACGTCTCCAAGAAGATCATGGCCCTGCGCGAGCAGGGTGGCGTGATCGCCCTGGGCCGGGTCCTGACCCTCGTCGTGGTCACGAAGTCCGGACTCGAAGAGGAAGCGATCGAGGCCGCGAACGACGCCAGCCGGGAACACCCCTGCCGGATCATCGTTCTCGCCGACGCCGGAAAGGAGCACGCGGACCGGCTGGACGCGCAAATCCGGGTGGGCGGGGACGCCGGCGCCTCGGAGGTGATCGTGCTGCGCGGCTACGGCCAGCTCGCCCACGAGTCCGAGTCCCTGGTGGCCGCGCTGCTGCTCCCTGACGCCCCGATCGTGGCGTGGTGGCCGCACGGTGCGCCGGAGAACGCGTGCGAAACCTCCATCGGCCGGATCGCGCACCGCCGGATCACCGACTCGGCGAACGAGCCCGACCCCCAGGCCGCGCTGGAGAACATCCGTTCCACCTACAAGGCAGGCGACACCGACCTCGCCTGGACCCGCCTGACCAACTGGCGGATCCAGCTCGCCGCGGCGCTGGACGAGGTGGACACCTCCCCGGTGACCGCGGTCGCCGTCGAGGGTGCCTCGGATTCACCCAGCACCATCCTGCTGGCCGCCTGGCTCACCCTCACCCTGGATGCCCCGGTCACCATCGTGGCCGACCCCGCGGGAACCGGGATCCGCCGGGTGCGCCTCAGCCGCCCCGGCGGCGATGTGCAGCTGTTCCGCCCCGGGCTTTCGGTCGCCGAGCTCACCCAGCCAGGCCAGCCCGCCCAACGGATCTCCCTGCCACGCCGCAGCCTCCGCGACTGCCTCGCCGAAGAACTCCGCCGGCTCGACCCCGACGAAGTGTTTGGCGAAGTGATTACTATTGGACTGCCACGTACCAATCTAAGGAGCGTCCGTCCCAGTGAGCGTTGAGCCCAGAGTAAGCGTCCATCCTGATTCATCCGTCCTGATGGCGGCCATTGCGGCCCGGCTCATCACCAAGCTCGTGGATGTGCAGGACAAACACGGTGAGGCCACCGTGGTGCTCACCGGAGGCACGGTGGGCATCGGCACGCTGAAGGCTGTAGCTGACTCTCCGGCGGCGCCCGCCGTCGACTGGTCCAGGGTGAACTTCTGGTGGGGCGACGAACGTTTCGTCGGTTCAGCGGATCCCGACCGGAACACGAAGCAGGCGTTTGACGCCCTGCTCTCGCGTATCCCGGTCGACCCGCAGCGCGTCCACCAGCCCGGTTCCTCCGACGACTTCGAGACACCCGAGGAGGCCGCAGAGGACTACGCACGGCGGCTGCGGGAGGCTGCGGCAGCCGAACATGCGGCTGACATGTCCGATGACCGGCCCGAACACCCGGCGGCGCTGCCCCGGCTCGACGTGGTGCTGCTCGGCGTGGGGCCTGACGCCCATGTAGCTTCGCTCTTCCCCGAGCAGGCAGGGATCCGGGAAAAGCAACGGACGGTTGTCGGAGTCCGCAACTCCCCCAAACCGCCGCCCCTGCGCGTGTCACTGACACTGCCGGCCATTAACACGGCAGCGGAGGTGTGGATGGTGGTCGCAGGCGAGGACAAGGCGGGTGCGGTCGGCCTGGCCCTCGCCGGGGCCAACCCCGTGCAGGTTCCCGCCGCAGGGCCGCGGGGAAGGTCCCGGACCCTCTGGCTTATCGACGAGAACGCCGCGTCACGTGTCCCGCAGCAGCTCGTCCGAAAGGATGCCGCGGGCGCGTAGCTTTTCCAGCGCTCCCGCCAGGACGTCTTCGGCGTCCTGGCCGGAGCGTCTTTCTTTAACGTACTCAAGATGGCTCTTGTAGCCATCGTCCAGCGCATCGGCCGCTGCCTCCGCATGGCCGTCCCGGGTGGCGGGCGCCCCGCACCTCCGGCAGTCCCACACCACCGGGATCTGGTCTTCCGGCAGCTTAAGGAAGACGGGCTGCGTTTCGTGGCCCTTGGCGCACCAGTAGGACACTTTGATCCGCGGCAGGGGGGCGCCGTGGTCCTCGCCGGACTGGAGGCTGGAACCGGATCCTGCGGTGACGCCTGCACGGGTACCGCGGAAGCCTGATGCTGGATGGACCACCGGAACTCCTGCCTCGAAATGCCTGGCTTAAACAAAACTGTGGCTGTCGGGAACCGACAGCCACAGTTTAGTAGGCAGATCCGCCGGACGGGAGTGCCCGCCGGTGCGCCTCAGCCGAAGAGAATCAGGAGTCGCCGCCGCTGAACCGCATGATCAGGCCTAGGGCGATGATGACGATGCCCCAGGTGACGCCCAGGATCACGGTGAACCTGTTCAGGTTCCGCTCGGCCACGCCGGAGGAGCTCAGGCCCGAACTCATTCCGCCGCCGAACATGTCCGACAGACCGCCGCCCCGTCCCTTGTGGAGAAGGATGAGCAGCGTCAGCAGGAGGCTGGTGATGCCCAGGAGGATCTGCAGGATGACATGAAGAACGTCCACGACGGCCTTTCAGGAAGTTGGGATTGCGGGAGCGTGCGCTGCGGGACGGACTAGTCCGCCACCAGGTGACTCTCGAACCTGACAATATTAGCAAACTCGGCAGGATCGAGGCTTGCGCCACCCACCAGCAGGCCGTCGACGTCGCGCTCCTTCAGGATGGCGGCGGCGTTGTTGGCCTTGACCGATCCGCCGTAGAGCAGGCGGGTCTTGGCAGCGACATCGGCATCGAACAGCGAGGCCAGCTCGGCGCGGATGGCGGCGCACATCTCCTGTGCGTCCTCCGGTCCGGCAACTTCACCGGTGCCAATGGCCCAGACGGGCTCGTAGGCAACGACGAGCTCTGCTGCCTGCTCGCTGGTCAGGCCCGCGACGCCGGCGCGCAGCTGCTCCAGCGTGTGGTTCACGTGCGTGCCGGCCTGGCGGACCTCCAGGCCCTCCCCGACGCACAGGACGGGCGTGACGCCATGCTTGAAGGCGGCTTTGACCTTGGCGTTGAGGACGTCGTCGGATTCGTTGTGGATGGTACGCCGTTCGCTGTGGCCCACCAGCACGTACTTGCACCCGAGCTTGTTGAGGAACTGGCCGGAGATGTCCCCGGTGTAGGCGCCGGAATCGAACTGCGACAGGTCCTGGCCCCCGTAGGCGATGTCCAGGTCGTCGCCCTGGACCAGCGTCTGAACACCGCGGAGGTCGGTGAACGGCGGGAAGACAGCTACCTCGACGCGGCTGTAGTCGTGCTTGGCATCTGAAAGGGTCCAGGCCAGCTTCTGCAGGAGGGTAATGCCCTGCACGTGGTCCATGTTCATTTTCCAGTTGCCCGCGATGAAGGGCTTGCGGTCGAAAGCGCCGTTCGTAGACGAAGTCACGTAATCTCCAAAAAGTCTTGATAAGTGATCGGCCGGCAGGCTGCCGCGCGGGCAACCTGCCGGCCTGAGGACTGGAAGGTGGGTACTGCCTAGCGGTCCAGGACGCTGAGGCCGGGAAGTTCCTTGCCTTCGAGGTACTCCAGGCTGGCGCCGCCGCCGGTTGAGATGTGGCCGAACTGGTCATCTGCGAACCCGAGGGTGCGGACGGCAGCCGCGGAGTCGCCGCCGCCCACCACCGTGAACGCTTCGGTTTCGGTGAGGGCCTGGGCAATGGCGCGGGTTCCGGCGGAGAACGCTTCGAATTCGAAGACCCCCATCGGGCCGTTCCAGAAGACCGTCTTGGCTCCCTTGATCCGGCTGGCGAAGGCAGCGGCCGAGTCCGGGCCGATGTCCAGGCCAATGCCCTGGGCGCCGAAGCTGCTGTCCTCGATGGCGTCCGCGGCGACGGTCTCATGCGCAGCGTCAGCCGCGAACTTCTCCGCCACCACGACGTCGGTGGGCACCACGAATTCAGTTCCGGCGTCCGAGGCGCGCTTCAGGTAGTCCTGGACCACGGGAATCTGGTCCTCCTCGAGCAGGCTGGAAGCCACCTTGTGACCCGCCGCTGCGAGGAACGTGAACAGCATGCCGCCGCCCACCAGGATAGTGTCAGCCTTGCCGATCAGGTTGTCGATGACCGCAAGCTTGTCCGAGACCTTGGATCCGCCGAGCACCACAACGTAGGGACGCTGGGTGTCGGCCGTGAGCTTGCGCAGGACCTCCACCTCGGTGTGCACCAGGTCGCCCAGGTAGGACGGAAGCCGGGTGGCGACGTCGTAGACGCTGGCGTGCTTGCGGTGCACGGCGCCGAATGCGTCATCCACGTAGGCGCCGTTGTCACCGGTCAGGGCCACCAGCTCGTCAGCGAAGGCGCCGCGCTCGGCGTCGTCCTTGCTGGTTTCGCGGGCGTCGAACCGGACGTTCTCCAGGACCAGGGCTTCGCCGTCCTGCAGCGACGCCGCGGCTTCCTTGGCGGAACTGCCGACGGTGTCCCCTGCCAGGGTGACCTTGAAGCCGGCAAGTTCGGCCAGGCGGTCCACTGCGGGGCGGAGGGAGTACTTATCCTCGGGGGCGCCCTTGGGGCGGCCAAGGTGGGCTGTTACCAGCACGCGGGCACCGGCGTCCGTGAGCTTTGACAGCACTGGAAGTGAGGCCTTGATGCGGCCGTCGTCAGTGACTGTAGAGCCGTCGAGCGGCACATTCAGGTCACTACGAACCAGAATGTACCGCCCGCGGACACCTTCAGCGAGAAGTTCGTTGAGGGTGTGTGATGTCATGTGTCTAACCCTAGCCCAGCTTGGACGCGACAAGCTCCGTAAGGTCGACGAGGCGGTTCGAGTAGCCCCATTCGTTGTCATACCAGGAAACAACCTTGACCTGGTTGCCGATGACCTTGGTCAGTCCGGCGTCGAAGATGGACGATGCGGGGTCTCCGACGATGTCGGAGGACACGATGGGCTCCTCCGTGTAGGTCAGGAAGCCCTGCAGTTCCTCGGACTCCGCAGCGCGCTTGAGGGCGGCGTTGACTTCCTCCACGGTGGTCTCGCGGGAGACGGTGACGGTGAGGTCGGTGGCGGAACCGGTGGGCACGGGAACGCGGATGGCGTAGCCGTCCAGCTTGCCCTTCAGCTCCGGGAGGACCAGGCCGATGGCCTTGGCGGCACCGGTGGATGTGGGCACCATGTTGATGGCGGCGGCGCGGGCGCGGCGCAGGTCCTTGTGCGGGCCGTCCTGCAGGTTCTGGTCGGCGGTGTAGGCGTGGACCGTGGTCATGAGGCCACGCTCGATGCCGAATTCATCGTTGACCACCTTGGCCAGCGGGCCCAGGCAGTTGGTGGTGCAGGATGCGTTGGAAATGATGTTGTGGGTGGCGTTGTCGTACAGGTTGTGGTTGACACCCATGACGATGGTGATGTCCTCGTCCGAAGCCGGAGCGGAGATCAGGACCTTCTTGGCGCCGGCGTCGATGTGCTTCTGCGCGTCGGCGGCCTTGGTGAAGAATCCGGTGGACTCGATGACGATGTCCACGCCCAGCTCGCCCCAGGGAAGCTTGGCGGGATCGCGCTCTGCGAGGACCTTGACGACGTTGCCGTTGACGACGATGTTGCCGTCCTTGACCTCGATGGTTTCCTTCAGGCGGCCGCCCACGGAATCGTACTTGAACAGGTGCGCCAGGGCCTCGGGGCTGGTGAGGTCGTTGACGGCTACGATCTCGAGGTCCGCGCCCTGTGCAAGTGCTGCGCGGAAGTAGTTGCGGCCGATGCGGCCAAAGCCGTTAATACCAATACGGGTCGTCACTTTTTCAGTCTCCTTGGTGCTTTTAGAAGCACTACTAGTTGAGCGGGCGTTCAAGCCAACTAACAGATCCCGCACGCCATTGGGCAGAGATGATTTACATACGGAGGGCGACCAGCCTCATTGCTGAAGGCTAACCGCCTTCCGTGACCTATCTTACGTTTAACTGGGTCCGCCCCCGCAAGTGCGGGGGCGGACGGTCCACATCGCGGCCCATTTAAGTCCGAATGTGAAGTTTGTAACAAGCGCGTGTAGCGCAGGTCACTACGGGAGGGTGATGAGTCCCGTGGCGTTCGTGCGTGCTGCTTCGAAGCGCTTGGCGACGTCGGCCCAGTTCACGATGTTCCAGAACGCCTTGACGTAGTCGGCCTTGACGTTGACGTAGTCCAGGTAGAAGGCGTGCTCCCACATGTCGAGCATCAGCAGCGGGGTGGTGCCCAGTGCCGTGTTGCCCTGCTGGTCGTAGAGCTGCTCGATGACCAGGTTGCCACCGATGGGCTCGTAGGCCAGGAAGCCCCAGCCCGAACCCTGCAGGCCGAGTGCGGCTGCGGAGAACTGGGCGCGGAAGGCGTCGAAGGAGCCGAAGGCGTCGTCGATGGCGGCAGCCAGCTCACCCTCGGGCTTGTCGCCGCCGTCCGGGGACAGGTTGTTCCAGAAGACGGAGTGGTTGATGTGCCCGCCGGTGTGGAACGCGAGGTCCTTGGAGAGCCTGTTGATGTTGGCGAAGTCGCCCTTCTCGCGGGCTTCGGCCAGCTGGGCCAGGGCGTTGTTGGCGCCAGCAACGTAGGCGGCGTGGTGCTTGCTGTGGTGCAGCTCCATGATCCGCGCGGAGATGTGCGGTTCAAGGGCGGCGTAGTCGTAGCTGAGTTCCGGCAATACGTACTCGGTCACAAAATCCTCCAATATCGTGGACGCTCGGTCCGGTTGGTAACTCTCGGATTGTGCATCCGGGCGGCTGGCGCCCGGAATCTTTTTGATTCTATGGGTCGGTCACTCGTCCAGCATTTCGGGCGTCACATTGGCGTCCGTACCGGGAATGCCGAGGTCAGCGGCGCGCTTGTCCGCCATGGCCAGGAGGCGGCGGATGCGTCCGGCGATCGCGTCCTTGGTCATGACCGGGTCGGCCAGGCGGCCCAGTTCATCCAGGCTGGCCTGTTTGTGGGCCACGCGCAGCTCACCGGCGTACTTCAGGTGCTCGGGGACGTCGTCGCCCAGGATCTCGAGGGCACGCTCCACACGGGCACCGGCGGCCACCGCAGCCTGGGCCGAGCGGCGCAGGTTGGCGTCGTCGAAGTTGGCAAGGCGGTTGGCGGTGGCGCGGACTTCCTTGCGCATGCGCCGCTCCTCCCAGACCATCAGCGCATCGTGGGCACCCATCCGGGTGAGGAGCGCGGCGATGGTATCGCCGTCGCGGATGACCACGCGGTCCACGCCGCGGACTTCCCGCGCCTTGGCCTGGATGTCCAGCCGGCGCGCAGCCCCCACCAGTGCCAGGGCGGATTCCGGGCCGGGGCAGGTGACCTCCAGCGAGGAGGACCGGCCGGGCTCGGTGAGCGAGCCGTGGGCAAGGAACGCGCCCCGCCACACCGCTTCGGCATCCGCGGCGGACCCGTTGACGACGGCGGAGGGCAGCCCGCGCACAGGCCGGCCGCGGCCGTCCAGGAGGCCGGTCTGCCGGGCCAGCGCTTCGCCGTCGCGCACCACGCGGACCACGTAGCGGCTGGCGCGGCGCAGTCCCCCGGCGGATACGACGATGATTTCGCTCTGGTGCCCGTAGACCTCGGCGATAGCGGCGCGCAGGCGCCGGGCCGTGGATGCCAGGTCCACTTCGGCTTCGATGACGATCCGGCCGGAGATGATGTGCAGCCCGCCGGCAAAGCGGAGCATTGCTGAGACTTCGGCCTTGCGCACCGATGACTTTTTGATGTCCAGACGGGACAGTTCTTCCTTGACCGATGCTGTCAGTGCCATGGCACCTTCCTAACTGTTCCCAAAAATGTCCTGGTACGCCGTCGCCAGACGCAGGGGATCGTGGACGGGCCGGCGTCCCGACGCCCCTACTTTACCCAAGACAACCTCGGCCCCGATCATCGCGGCGGCCTGCTCGAATTCCTGCCGGTCCGGCACCGACGCGGGATCGGCCAGGACAACGTCCACTGTGAACTCCGGGGCGTAGCGCCGCAGCACGTCGAGATGGTCTGCGGCCGTCATGCCCGACGTCTCCTTGGTGTCCGTGGCGAGGTTCATGGTGAGGCAGCGTTTGGCCGGGGTGCTGCAGAGCGCCTGGCGCATTTCCGGCAGCAGCAGGTGCGGCAGCACTGAGGTGTACCAGGAGCCCGGGCCCAGGATGACCCAGTCGGCCAGTTCGATCGCCGTGAGCGCTTCGGTGCAGGCAGGGGCAGCCTCAGGCAGGAGCCGGACGTGTTCCAGCGAGCCCGCCACGGCGCAGCGCGCCTGCCCGCGGATGGTCTGCAGGGCGGAGGCGCCGTCCGGCGCGGTGACCCGGACGTCCCCTTCGATGGTCAGTGGCTCGGTGGACATGGGAAGGACCTGGCCGCGTGCGCCCAGCAGCGCACCGGCCCACTTCAGCCCGGCCACCGTGTCCCCCAGCAGTTCCCACAGGGTGACGATCAGCAGGTTCCCCATGGCGTGCTCGTCCAGCGAACCGCCCGGGCCCTTGCCGGGGCGGAAGCGGTGCTGCATCACGTCGCGCCAGGTCCGGCCCCAGTCCGTGTCGTCGCAGAGCGCGGACAGGGCCATCCGCAGGTCCCCGGGCGGGAGGACGCCGTACTCTTCGCGCAGGCGCCCGGATGATCCGCCGTCGTCCGCCACCGTCACGACGGCGGTCAGTTCGGACGTGAGGAGGCGCAGCGCCGAAAGGGAGGCGGAGAGGCCGTGGCCGCCGCCGAGCGCGACAACGTTGGGACCTTTGTCGTGCTGGCTGGCTCCGGTTCCGGACGCAGGCGGAACCAGCGGCAGCGCGCCGGTGAACAGCGCCATTATTCGCGGCCCAGATCCCGGTGCGTGGTGGTCACGGTGACCCGGGGGTATTGGGCGAGTTTCTTGGACAGTTCGACGGCGACCGCAACCGAGCGGTGTTTCCCGCCGGTGCAGCCCACGGCAATGGTGGCGTAGTGCTTGTTTTCGCGGCGGTATCCGTCCAGGACGGGCTCCAGGGCCATAACGTACCGGTCGACGAAGTTCTTGACGCCTTCCGCCTCCAGCACATAGTCGCTGACGTCCTTGTCCAGCCCGGTGTGCGGGCGCAGCTGCGGAACCCAGTGCGGGTTGGGGATGAACCGGACGTCTGCCACGTAGTTGGCGTCGACGGGCAGGCCGTACTTGAAGCCGAAGCTCATGATGTTCAGCCGGAGCGCCACCGGGCCGGTTTCGCTGAAGAGTTCCGTGATGGCTGTGGCCAGCCCGTGGACGTTGTACCCGGACGTGTCCAGGACGACGTCGGAGCTGTCGCGCAGTTCCTGCAGCAGCTCGCGTTCGGCGGCGATGCCGTCCAGGATGCGGCCGCCGCCCTGCAGCGGATGCGGCCGGCGTCCCTGTTCGAAGCGGCGGACCAGGACGTTGTCGCTGGCGTCCAGGAACAGGACCCGGAAAGTGACGCCGCTGGCGGCGAGGGCCCCGAGGGCGGCGCGGATATCAGCGAAGAGCCCCTTGCTGCGGACGTCGATCACGACGGCGAGCCGCGGGATGGACTGGGGGGCGTGGGAGACGAGCTCGGCCAGGGTGCCCAGCATCTGCGGCGGCAGGTTCTCCACCACGTACCAGCCGTGGTCCTCCAGCGCGTCGGCGGCGGTGCTCCGGCCGGCTCCGGACATTCCGGTGACCACCAGCAGCTCCGCTTCGAGCGGCTTGACGGGCTGCATCCCGTCCTGCCCGGCTCCGGATTCCGCCGTCGTGTCTGCCATTAAGTCCGCCCCGTTTCTGTTGTTGCCATTCAGGGACGCACCCGGCGCAAACCCCGCCCCTTACCCTAGCTAAGTTTCGATGATTTCGCCGGTGGACATGTTGATGGCGGGCACCGTTGCCGCCGCCCGGTCGCCCGTGGAGAAGTGGTTCACAATGGCGCTGGCCAGCGCGGGGCCAATGCCCTTGGCCTGCGAGAGCTCTTCGGCGGAGGCAGCCTTGACCCCCTTGACGGACCCGAAGTGGGCCAGCAGCGCCTTGCGCTTGGACGCGCCCAGCCCGGGAACTCCGTCCAGCGCCGATACCGTCATCGCCTTGCCGCGCTTCTGCCGGTGGAACGTGATGGCGAAGCGGTGGGCTTCGTCACGGATGCGCTGCAGCAGGTACAGCCCCTGTGACGTCCGGGGAAGGATCACGGGGAAGTCGCTGTCCGGCAGCCAGACCTCTTCGAGGCGCTTGGCGAGGCCCACCACGTACACATCGTCGATGCCGAGGTCCGCGAGGGCCCGGGCGGCGGCGTTGACCTGCGGCTTGCCGCCGTCGACCACCACCAGGTTGGGCGGATAGGCGAACTTGGCCCGCGGGGCGGGCGTGGTGGTGTCCTGCAAGGCACTGTCCTGGAGCGTGCTGTCCTGCACGGTGCTGTCCAGGGGCGCCTCTTGCTGCCCGGGCCCCGGCTGTTCCGCTTCTCCCGGATCGGGGGCCAGCAATGATTCGTCCACCTGGGCCGACTTGTCCTGCAGGTAGTGGCGGAACCGCCGGGTGAGGACGTCGTGCATGGCGGCGGTGTCATCGGCGGCCGCGGGCCCGGTGACGGAAAACTTCCGGTAGTCGGATTTCTTTGGCAGGCCGTCCTCCACCACCACCATGGAGGCCACCACATTGGTTCCCTGGACGTGGGAGACGTCGAAGCACTCGATCCGCAGCAGCGGCACCGGCAGGTCCAGCGCTTCCTGGAGTTCCTGAAGGGCCTGCGAACGGACCGTGAGGTCCCCCGCCCTGCGCGTCTTGTGCAGCTTCAGTGCATGTTCGGCGTTTTCACGGACGGTGGTCATGAGGGCGGCCTTGTCGCCGCGCTGCGGTACCCGGATGTCCACTTTGGCGCCCCGGATTCCGCCGAGCCATTCCGCCAGTTCCCCGGCGTTGCTGGGCTCCACGGGTACCAGCACCTCGCGGGGCAGCCTGCCGTGGCTGTCGCCGTCGTTGCCGTAGACCTGCTGCAGGAGGTGCTCCACGAGGTCCGGCGTGGTGAAGTCCTCCACCTTCTCGACCACCCAGCCGCGCTGGCCGCGGATCCTGCCGCCGCGGACGTGGAACACCTGTACCGCGGCCTCGAGCTCGTCTTCGTGGAGCGCGAAGATGTCCGCGTCGGTGTCCTCCGAGAGCACCACCGCATTGCGTTCGAAGACTTTGCGGAGGGCGGCAATGTCGTCCCGGATCCTGGCGGCATGCTCGTAGTCAAGCTCGCCGACGGCGTCCGCCATCTGCCTTTCCAGCTTGGCGATGAAGCGCTTGGCCTCGCCGCCCATGAAGGCGCAAAAGTCCTCGGCCAGGGAGCGGTGGTCCTCAGGCGAGATGCGGCTTACGCACGGGGCCGAGCATTTATCGATGTAGCCAAGGAGGCAGGGCCGGCCGGTGGCTTCGGCGCGCTTGAACACCCCTGCGCTGCAGCTGCGGACCGGGAACACCCGGAGCAGGGTGTCCATGGTTTCCCTGATGGCGCCCGCGGTGTACGGACCGAAGTAGCGGGTGCCCTTCTTCTTGTCGCCCCGCATGACCTGGACCCGCGGGTACTTCTCCCCCATGGTCACGGCAAGGTAGGGGTACGTTTTGTCATCCCGGAACACCACGTTGAACCGGGGCTTGAATTCCTTGATCCAGGTGTATTCCAGCTGCAGCGACTCCAGCTCACTGCCCACCACCGTCCACTCCACGCTGCTGGCCGCATGGACCATGGCGTAGGTCTTGGGCAGCAGCCCCGCCGGGTTGGCGAAGTAGGAGTTCAGCCGGGAACGGAGGCTTTTGGCCTTGCCGACGTAGATGACCCGGCCGTGGGGGTCGCGGAACCGGTACACCCCCGGGTTGGTGGGGATTTCACCCGTCCTGGGCCGGTAACTTGCTGGATTTGCCACTTATCCATTCTACTGAGCCATACCCGCTGGCATTGCCAGCTTCGGCAGAACCCGGCTGCCGTACCGTCGGACTAGTCGACCGCTTTGCTCTGGTTGTAGCTGGTGGACCGTTCCTGGCCGCTGAGTTCCGCGATGGCATCCATGATCCGGTCCGTGACCTCGCGCCGGGCCGGCAGCGAGTGGTCCGGGCCGGTCTTGTCGAAGTACAGCGGCTCCCCCACCTTCATGGTGAAGTGCTGGGGCCGCACGCCTTTCTCGCCGGCGCGCTGCAGGTTCTCCGTGCCGACCAGGCCCACGGGGATTACCGGCGCCCCGGTGGTCAGCGCAAGCCAGCCCACCCCGGTGCGTCCGCGGTAGAGGATGCCGTCCCGGGAGCGCGTGCCCTCGGGGTAGATGCCAATGCCGCGGCCGGACTCGAGGATATCCAGGAGGGTCTTGAGGGCCTGGACACTCGCTGCCTGCTCGCCGCGCTCCACGGGAATGGAGCCCACGGACTCGAAGAAGGCCTTCATGACCTTGCCTTTGATCCCGCCTGTGGTGAAGTACTCGGCCTTGGCGAAGAAAGCCACCGGCCGCGGCATCAGGGCCTGGACGATGACGCTGTCGAAGAAGGACAGGTGGTTGGGTGCCACGATGAAGGGGCCGTCGGTGGGGACGTTTTCAATGCCGACGACGGTAGGCCGGCAGGTGCCGGCGATCAGGCTCCGCGTGGTCCAGCGGACCGCTTCAAACATTTCCATCGTTTGTCACCTCGCTCATTGCTGCACTGTGGATGGCCTGCAGCCGGTCGATGACCTTCACCAGTTCTTCGGCCGTGTGCACGACCGCCACGGAACCGGCATTCTCCAGTTCGCCGTCGGGGGCGAATCCCCAGGCAACGCCGATGCAGTCGAGTCCGTTGGCAATGGCTCCGGAGACGTCCTGGGCGCGGTCCCCCACCATCAGGGCGTGCCGGGTGTCCAGGTCCTCGAGGGCGGCGGCGATGATTTCCGTCTTTCCCATCGGCACGCCTTCGATGGCCGTCTCGTCGTCGGCCGAGCCACGGATGGTGAGGAACAGCCCGTCAATACCGTGGTGCGCCAGGACCTTTCGGGCAAGGTTCTGCGGTTTCTGCGTGGCCACGGCCACCGGCTTCCCGGCGGCCGCGAAGGACTCCAAAACTTCGCGGACGCCCGGGTACAGCCGGCTTTGGGCGATGCCGGTGGCCACATAGTGCTCGCGGTACCGGCGGATGACCTCGTCCAGATGGCGGGCGGGCACCTGTGCCACGTTGAGCAGTGAATCGCTGAGCTTGGGGCCGATCATGGCTTCGAGCAGGTCCTGGCCGGGAACGGGAAGCCCCACCGCGGTGAGGGCCGCTGCAATTCCTTCTGTTATTCCACCGGCCGGATCGACAAGAGTGCCGTCCAGGTCAAAGATCACGGGCACTGTTGTTGAAGTCACCGGGTTAGTTTCTCACGTCAGCAGCAGTGCCTGAAACTCGCATTCCCGCAGCGGAATATTTCTCCCGCTCTAGCCCAGGATTTCGGCGAGGAACGTGGCCGTATGGCTGGTGGTGGACGTTGCCACCTGCTCCGGCGTGCCGGTGGCGACAATCTGCCCGCCGCCGGACCCGCCGTCCGGGCCGAGGTCCACGATCCAGTCCGCGCTTTTGATGACGTCCAGGTTGTGCTCGATGGTGATAACGGTGTTGCCCTTGTCCACCAGGCCCTGCAGGACCAGCAGCAGCTTGCGGATGTCCTCGAAGTGCAGGCCCGTGGTGGGTTCATCCAGCACGTACACGCTCCGGCCGTTGGACCGCTTCTGCAGCTCTGCCGCCAGCTTGACGCGCTGCGCCTCACCGCCGGAGAGGGTGGTGGCCGGCTGGCCGAGCCTGACGTAGCCCAGGCCCACGTCCACCAGGGTGTTCAGGTGCCGTGCGATGGGCGAGAACGCAGCGAAGAATTCCGCGGCCTCCTCGATGGGCATGTTGAGGACCTCGGCGATGGTCTTGCCCTTGTAGTGCACCTCCAGAGTTTCCCGGTTGTACCGGGCCCCGTGGCAGACCTCGCAGGGGACGTAGACGTCCGGCAGGAAGTTCATCTCGATCTTGAGTGTGCCGTCGCCGGAGCAGGCCTCGCAGCGCCCGCCCTTGACGTTGAAGGAGAACCGGCCGGGAAGGTAGCCGCGGACCTTGGCTTCAGTGGTCTCGGCGAAGAGCTTGCGGATGTTGTCGAAAACGCCCGTGTAGGTGGCGGGGTTGGAGCGCGGGGTGCGCCCGATGGGGCTCTGGTCCACGTGGACCACCTTGTCCAGGTGCTCAAGGCCCTGGACGGTCTTGTGGCGTCCTGCCACCTGCTTGGCGCCGTTGAGCTTGTTGGCCAGCACCTTGTACAGGATCTCGTTCACCAGGGTGGATTTGCCGGAACCGCTCACCCCGGTCACCGCGGTAAAGAGCCCCAGCGGGAATGCCGCGTCAACGTTGTTGAGGTTGTTCTCGCGGGCACCCACCACCTTGAGCTCGCGCTTCTTGTCGTATTTGCGCCGCTTCTTGGGAACATCGATGCTCTTGCGTCCGGACAGGTAGTCGCCGGTCAGGGACGCGGTGTTCTCCAGGAGCTCCTTGTAGGAACCGGAGTGCACCACCTGGCCGCCGTGCTCACCGGCGCCGGGTCCGATGTCGACGATCCAGTCGGCGACGTGGATGGTGTCCTCGTCGTGCTCCACCACGATCAGGGTGTTGCCCATGTCGCGGAGCCGGGTGAGGGTGTCGATGAGCCGCCGGTTGTCGCGCTGGTGCAGGCCGATGGACGGCTCGTCCAGGACATAGAGCACGCCCACCAGGCCGGAACCGATCTGGGTGGCCAGCCGGATGCGCTGCGCCTCGCCGCCCGACAGCGTGGCGGACGGGCGCTCAAGGTTCAGGTACTCCAGCCCAACGTCCAGGAGGAACGTCAGGCGCGCCTGGATTTCCTTGAGGACCTGGTGCGCGATCTGGGCTTCGCGGCCGGTCAGGACGAGGTTGTCCAGGAACGCGGCGCAGTCACGCATTGGAAGGGCAGCAACTTCGGCAATGGACTTGCCGTTGATGAGCACGGACAGGGACGCAGGATTCAGGCGCGCACCGTTGCAGGCAGGGCAGGGAATCTGCCGCATGTACTCCTCATACCGGTCGCGTGCCCAGTCGGAGTCGGTTTCGCCGTGCTTGCGGTGAACGTACTGGATGGCACCTTCGAATCCGGTGCTGTACTTGCGTTCCCGGCCGAAGCGGTTGCGGTACTGAACCACCACTTTGTGGTCCTTGCCGTGCAGGACGGTCTGGCGGACGTCCTTGCCCAGTTTCTCCCACGGGGTGTCCATCGAGAATCCGAGTTCCTTCGCCAGGCCCTCGAGGAGCCGGTTCCAGTATTCGGTGGTGGCAGTTCCCATCGACCAGGGGGCAATGGCGCCCTCGGACAGCGAGAGCTCCGGGTTCGGAACGATCAATTCCTCGTCCACTTCGAGCTTGGTGCCGATGCCGCTGCAGGCCGCGCACGCGCCGAAGGGGTTGTTGAAGGAGAAGGACCGGGGCTCGATCTCGTCGATGGCCAGCGGATGCTCATTTGGGCAGGCGAGGTTCTCGGAGAACGCGCGGATGCGTCCGGGATCATCTGCTTCAAGGTCCACGAACTCCGCCAGGACGCGGCCCTCAGCCAGCCCCAGCGCGGTTTCGATGGAGTCCGTGAGCCGCTGGCTGATGCCCTCCTTGACCACCAGCCGGTCCACCACCACCTCGATGGTGTGCTTGAACTGCTTGCCCAGCTTGGGCGGATCGCTCAGCTGGATGAGGTCGCCGTCCACCCGCGCCCGGGAGTAGCCCTTGGCGCTGAGTTCCTTGAAGAGGTCCACGAACTCGCCCTTGCGCCCGCGCACCACCGGGGCAAGGACCTGGAAGCGGGTGCCTTCGTCCAGCTCGAGCAGCTGGTCGACGATCTGCTGCGGTGTCTGCTTGGCAACGGGCTCGCCGCAGACTGGGCAGTGCGGCCGGCCCACGCGTGCCCAAAGAAGGCGCATGTAGTCGTAGATCTCGGTGATGGTGCCAACGGTGGAGCGCGGGTTCTTGCTGGTGGACTTCTGGTCGATGGAAACGGCCGGTGACAGGCCTTCGATGAAGTCGACGTCCGGCTTGTCCACCTGGCCGAGGAACTGGCGGGCGTACGCGGAGAGCGATTCAACGTAGCGGCGCTGGCCTTCGGCGAAGATCGTGTCGAACGCCAGCGAGGACTTGCCCGAGCCTGACAGGCCGGTGAAGACGATCATCGCATCGCGCGGCAGGTCCAGGTCCACGTTCCGCAGGTTGTGTTCGCGGGCGCCCTTCACCACCAGCCGTGACAGGTCGTGGCGCTGCACGATGCCGGTGGAGGGCTCGGTGACGGAGGTGGGTTCGATGGCGGTTTCTTCAGCTAAGGCTTTAGGCACCCAATAATGCTAATCGAAAACTTCTTCGAAGCCGCCACCCGCCAAGGCCCTAGCCGGCGTCGTAGGCTGCCGCCAGCAGCTTCACGGCTTCGGCAAACGTTGCCCCCTGCGACTTGGCGGCTTCGGCGTAGGCAGCGGCGGCCGCGGAGAGCCCGCTGAGACGTTCATCACGTGCGCTGACCACGGTCCCGTTCCGGCCGCGGGTTGCCACGACGCCGGCCGCCTCCAGCTCCTTGTACGCCCGCGCCACCGTGTGCGGGGCCACGTCGAGGCTTTCGGCCAGGACCCGGACGGCGGGGAGCCTCGTGCCCGGGGGCAGCGCACCGCTGTCGGCCAGGTGGATGATGCGGAGCCTTAGTTGCTCGTACAGCGCTACTGTGCTGGCGGTGTTGGGCTTCCAGGTCCCGGGGAAGTCGGGGACAGACCTCACCGGCCCGCCTCGAGTACCCCGGCGCGGCCTGGACGGGCAGCAAACTGGGCGTAGTAGAGCCGGGCGTAGTAGCTGTTGGCCGCCAGGAGGTTCTGGTGCGTGCCCTGCTCGACGATGCGTCCGTGGTCCATGACCAAAATTAGATCAGCGTTCCGTACGGTGGCCAAACGGTGGGCAATCACGAAACTGGTCCGGCCCTGCCTCAGCTGCTGTGTGGCCTGCCGGATCAGCAGTTCGGTCCTGGAGTCCACGGAGCTCGTTGCCTCGTCCAGGACCAGGACAGCGCGGCCTGCCAGCTGCGCCCGGGCAATGGTGACGAGCTGGCGCTGGCCCCGGCTGAGGGGTTCACCCCCGTCCTCGAGCACGGTGTCGTATCCGTCCGGCAGTGCCCGGACAAAACGGTCAACATGGCTGGCCTCTGCCGCGGCGAGGATGCCGGCCTCGGTGGCGCCCGGCAGGCCGTAGGCGATGTTCTCGCGGATGGTGCCCCCGAACAGCCAGGCGTCCTGGAGCACCACGCCGAACTGTGCACGCAGCCGGTCCCGGTCCATCAAGGCGGTATCGGTTCCGCCGATGGTGATCCGGCCCGAGGTTGGGTCATAGAAACGCATCAGGAGGTTCACCACCGTGGTTTTCCCTGCTCCGGTGTGGCCCACGACGGCCACCGTCTGCCCGGGCTCCACCCTGAACGAAAGGTTGCGAACGGCCGGGGACGAGCCCGGGTAGCCGAACGTCACGTCGTCGAACTCGATCGGTCCGCCGGGCGCCGGCAGTCCTGCGGCGGCGTCAGGGGCGGCAGCCTCCTCCGCTGCGTCCAGCAGGTCAAAAACGCGGGCGGCGGACGCGGCGCAGGACTGTATGACATTAAGCAGGCCGCCGATCTGTCCCACCGGCTGGGTGAAGAGCCGGCTGAACTGGATGAATGCCTGGATTCCGCCGATGGTCATGGCACCTCCTATGACCTGGAGGGCCCCGATGACGGCCACCGCGATGTAGTTCAGGTTGGACATCAGCACCATGAGCGGCTGGACGATGCCGGCTGAAAACTGGGCTTTGGTGGACGCCCGGGCCAGTCGCGAGTTGCTGCCCGCAAAAACGCCGGCTGCCCGGGACTGGTATCCGAAAGCTTTGATGACTTCATGGCCCGTGATGAATTCCTCGGCGTGCGCATTGAGCTCACCGGTTTCCGTCCATTGCCGCGCGTAATGCATCTGGGACCTGCGGGCCATGAGAACGGTGATGCAGGTGGACAGCGGCACGGTGGCGAGGGCGATGGCAGCCAGCAGCGGCGAGATCCAGAGCATCATGGCGAGCGAACCGGACAGCATCAGGACGGACATGATCAGTTGTGTCAGGAGCTGGTTCAGCGCCTGGGAGATGTTGTCGATGTCGTTGGTGGCCCTGCTCAGGAGGTCCCCGCGGGAGCTGTCGCGGTAGTAGGCGGCGGGCAGCCGGTGCAGTTTGTCCTCCACGGCAGCCCTCATGTTGTACATCAGCCCCTGGACGGAACGTGCTGTCAATGCGCCCTGGATCCAGTTGAACAGCGACGCGAAGACGTACATCACCGCCACTGCCGCGAGCAGCAGAACCAGGCGGTCCTGGTCCATGCCGCCGCCGGAGACACCATCAACCACCACATCCGTGGCGTCGCCCAGGTACTTGGGCGCGGCCACGTTCAGGCCGGCGAACGCGCAGGTGGCAGCCACGGCTCCGAACATCAGCCGCCGGAACGGCCGCAGCAGCCCCAGGAGCCGCCGGGCTGTGGGCCGGAAACCTGCGTCTGCCGCGCCGGCACCGGCAGGGACTGTCACCGCGGGCCGTCCAGGGCCAGCTGCGATTCCGCGATTTCCCGGTACGTGGACGACGTCTCCAGCAGCTCCCGGTGCGTGCCCTGCGCAACCACCTGGCCGCCGTCGAGCACCAGGATCAACTCCGCACCTTCGACGGTGGAGACGCGTTCGGCCACCACAAGGGTGCTGGCGGCCGCCAGTTCGGCGTCCAGCACCTGCCGCAGCCGCGTGTCCGTGTCGTAGTCGAGGGCCGAGAAGCTGTCGTCGAAAAGGTACAGGGATGATTTGCGGAGCAGTGCACGGGCTATGCAGAGCCGTTGGCGCTGGCCCCCGGACAGCTTGGTTCCGCCCTGCCCCACGGGCGTTTCGAGGCCAAGGGGCAATTCGCTCATGAAACGCATGGTCTGCGCCTTTTCAAGGACCTCCCACAGTTCCTCGTCCGAGGCGCCGGGTGCTGCCATCCGGAGGTTTGCTGCGATGCTGCCGGAAAACAGGTGTGAGTGCTGCGGCACTATGGACATGGCGCCGCGCAGCACTTCCAGGGGCATGTCCTTGATGTTGATGCCGTCGAGTGTAATGGCGCCTTCGGTGGTGTCGAGGAAGCGCGGGACCAGGTTCAGCAGGGTGGTCTTTCCGCTGCCCGTGGATCCCACGATGGCCGTGGTGGTGCCGGGCAGCGCTGTGAAGGTGACACCGGCGAGGACAGGTGCCTCGGCCCCGGGATAGGAAAAGCCGACGCCGGTGAACTCCACGGTGCCGCCCGGCGGGACGGACCTGCCGGGCCCGTCCTGGGGCAGCGCCGGAAGGACGCGGCCGGCACGTTCCCCGGGATCCGTCACCGAAGGCTCGGTGTCCAGCACCGCGCCGATCCGTTCGGCGCACACAGCTGCCCGCGGCGCCGTCATCAGGACGTACATCGACATCATGATGGCCAGCAGGATCTGCATGATGTAGGCGATGAACGCGGTGAGCGCACCGATGTTCATCTGGCCGGCCTGGATGCGCTGCCCGCCGAACCACACGATTGCCACCGAGGACAGGTTCACCACCAGCATGATCATCGGCAGCATGGCGGCCACGAGCAGGGCCGATTGGAGGTTGTTGGCAGTGAGGCCGCCGTTGACACGGGCGAAGCGGTCCTTCTCATGCTGCTGGCGCACGAAGGCCCGGATGGTGGTTACCCCCATGATCTGCTCCCGCAGGATGCCGCCGGCATGGTCCAGCAGGTCCTGCCCCTCGCGGTACAGCGGGATGAGGCGCCGCACGATGGCGGACATGATCAGCACGAGCAGCGGCACGATGACGATGATGACGCCGGACAGTCCCACGTCCTGCTGGAGGGCAAGGATGACCCCGCCCAGGCCCATGGCAGGCCCGGCGACCAGCATCGTGAGCACCAGGAGCGCGAACGCCTGGATTTGCTGGGTGTCATTCGTTGCCCGGGTGGTGAGGCTCTGGGTACCAAAGCGGGCCACCTCGCGCGAGGACAGGGACTGGATCTTCAGGAAGATCTCCGCCCGCAGTTGCTGGCCAAGCTTCATGGCAGTGGCTGCACCGAAGTAGCCTGCTCCGATGGCCGCGGCCGCCTGCACCGCGGCAATTCCCGCCATGACAAGGCCCAGGCGGTGGATGACCGGGGTGTTGCCTGGCACGATGCCATCGTCGATGATCGCCGCATTGATGGTGGGGAGCAGGAGGTTGGCGGCGGCCTGCACCAGTTGCAGGAGGACGACGGCGGCAGCGGAACCCTTGTGCGCCATGAGCAGCCGCCCCATGAGTCGGATCAGCAACGCACCTCCAGAAGGTCGGGAAACCTGCGGGGTGGCGGCAACCGTCCCCCACCAGCCACAACGCTCATTGTAAGGCAGATCACTTACTATTTTTGTCAAACGCGTGACCGCTTCAGTAGAGCCCGCCCTGCGAGTGGACGTGCTAGTTCTTGCGCCCCACCGCGAAGATCCGGCGGAAGGGGAAGACCGTGCCGTGCCGTCCCGGCGGGTAGGCGGTGCGGAGCGCCGCGGCATACTCTGCTTCGAATTCCCTGCCCCCGTCCAGTGACAAGACGGCAAGCGCGGGGCGCAGGGCCGTGCCGCGGACCCACTCAAGGACGGGGTCATCGCCCGGCAGGACCTGCTGGTACGTGGTTTCCCAGGCATCTGCGGTGCAGCCGGCGTCGAGCAGGATGTTAAGGTAGTCCGCCGGCTCCCCCACCGATTCCCCGCCCCGCAGCACGCCGTCGAGTTCCGGTGCCCAGCGTGCCGAGGCTGCAAGGTCCCGCAGCAATGTGTGGGAGGGCGCCCCGAAGTTCCCCGGCACCTGCATGCCGAACCACGCGCCGGGACGCAGGGCGGCCAGCCACTCCCGCATCAGGTCCTGGTGCCCGGGCACCCATTGGAGGGCGGCGTTACTGACCACCACATCGGTTTCCGCCGACGGCATCCAGCCCGCGATATCGATCCGCTCGAACCTCAGGCGCGGAAGCCGGGCGGCCACGGTGCCTGCCTTGTCCAGCATTTCCGCCGACGAGTCCACGCCCACCACCTCGGCTTCCGGCCACCGCCCGGCCAGCGTGGCTGTCAGGTTTCCCGGGCCGCAGCCCAGGTCCACCACCCGTTCCGGCCGGTCCGCCATGATCCTGCCGGTGAGGTCGAAAAACGGCCGGTTCCGGTAGTCGCCAAACTGGCCGTAGATCGCCGGATCCCATTTCATAAGCTTCCCCGCTGCCTGGTTGTGTCACAGATACCGCGAAGCCTAGCCGGGCATGCGGCGGATTTCCGGGAGCACCCTGGCACTAAGCTGGAAATCAATGAAACTCGTTGACCAGATGACCGATCTGCCCCGGAACTCCTCCGCCGCCGTCGATCCCGATGACCTGTACACCCGCTTTGTCGAATGGACGGAAAGCCGCGGCCTGGCGCTGTACCCGGCGCAGGACGAGGCCATCATGGAACTGGCCACCGGCGCCAACGTCATCCTGGCCACCCCCACCGGGTCCGGAAAATCGCTGGTTGCCATCGCCGCGCATTTCCAGGCCATGGCCCAGGGCCGGCGCAGCTACTACACGGCACCCATCAAGGCGCTGGTGTCAGAGAAGTTCTTTGCCCTGTGCGACATCTTCGGTGCCGAGAACGTCGGCATGATCACCGGCGACTCCGGAGTCAACCAGGACGCACCCATCATCTGCTGCACCGCCGAGATCCTGGCAAACACGGCCCTGCGGGAGGGCGCGGCAGCCGAGCTGGGCGCCGTCATCATGGACGAGTTCCATTTCTACTCGGATCCCCAGCGCGGCTGGGCCTGGCAGGTGCCGCTGCTGGAACTGCCGCAGGCCCAGTTCCTGCTCATGTCCGCCACCCTGGGCGACGTCACCCGGTTCGAGAAAGGCCTGACAGACCTCACCGGCCGCCCCACCACCACGGTGAGTTCGGCCGAGCGGCCCATCCCGCTGCACTTCTACTACCACGAGACACCGGTGCACGAGACGCTCGAAGAGCTGCTCACCACCAAACAGGTCCCCGTCTATGTGGTCCATTTCAGCCAGATCGAGGCGATCGACCGGGCCCAGACGCTAATGAGCATCAACGTCTGCACCCGTGAGGAAAAGGACAGGATCGCGGAGCTGATCGCGAACTTCCGGTTCGCCGCCGGCTTTGGCAAGACACTTAACCGGCTGGTCCGGCACGGCATTGGCGTGCACCACGCGGGCATGCTGCCCAAGTACCGGCGCCTGGTGGAACAGCTCGCCCAGGCCGGCCTGCTCAAGGTCATCTGCGGCACCGACACCCTGGGTGTGGGGATCAACGTTCCCATCCGCACCGTCCTGCTCACCGCTTTGAGCAAGTACGACGGCGTCCGCACCCGGCTGCTCAACTCACGCGAGTTCCACCAGATCGCGGGACGTGCCGGCCGCGCGGGCTACGACACCGCCGGGACCGTGGTGGTCCAGGCCCCCGAGCACGTGACGGAAAACGTCAAGGCGATGGCGAAGGCCGTGGCAAAGTTCGGCGACGACCAGAAGAAGCTGCGCCAGGTGGTCAAGAAGAAGCCCCCCGAAGGCTTCGTGTCCTGGGGTGAACCCACCTATAAGCGCCTGGTCGAATCCGTGCCGGATCCGCTCACGTCCAGTTTCACCGTCACCCACGCCATGCTCATGAACCTCATGGAGCGGCCCGGCGATCCCTTCGCGGCGGCGCGGCGGCTCCTGACCGAGAACCACGAGCCCCGCTCCTCGCAGCTGCAGCTGATGAAGAAGGCCCTCGGCATCTACCGCGAGCTGCTGGCTGCGGAGGTGGTGGAACGGATCCCGGCGGACCAGCAGGAAGCGGACGGCCGCAGCGTCCGCCTCACCGTCCACCTGCAGCCGAACTTCGCGCTCAACCAGCCGCTCTCCCCCTTCGCACTTGCTGCGCTGGAGCTCCTTGACCCGGAGTCGCCGTCGTACGCCCTGGACGTTGTGTCCGTGATCGAGGCGACGCTGGAAAAGCCCCGCCAGATCCTCTCCGCGCAGCAGAAGAAGGCGCGGGGCGAAGCCGTGGCCGCCATGAAGGCGGACGGCATCGACTACGACCAGCGGATGGCGATGCTGGAGGAGGTCACCTATCCGCAGCCGCTCGCGGACATCCTCGGGGAAGCCTTCGAGGTCTACCGGAAGGCGGCCCCCTGGGTGGGCGACTTTGAACTGGCGCCCAAGTCCGTGGTGCGGGACATGTACGAACGCGCCATGAACTTCGGTGAGTTCGTGCAGTTCTACGGGCTGGCCCGCTCGGAAGGCATCGTGCTGCGGTACCTTGCGGACGCCTTCAAGGCACTCCGGCAGACCGTGCCGCAGGACATGCTGCGGGAGGACCTCGAAGACCTCACCGCCTGGCTCGGCGAAATGGTGCGCCAGGTGGACTCGAGCCTCCTGGATGAATGGGAGGAACTGGCGTCCGGGGCCATGCCCACCCCGCACGACGCACCGCCGCTTCCCCCGCCGTCGCTCACCTCGAACATCCGGGCCTTCCGCGTGATGGTCCGCAACGAGATGTTCCGCCGCGTTGAACTGTTCGCTGACGAGGACGCGGCGGCCCTGGGCGAACTGGATGCTGGTTCGGGCTGGGACCGGGACCGGTGGGAAGACGCCCTGGACGACTACTTCGACGAGCATGACGACATTGGGACCGGTCCCGATGCCCGCGGCCCGGGGCTGCTCATCATCACGGAGGAAGCCGGCCTGTGGAAGGTGCGGCAAATCTTCGACGATCCTGCCCGGAACCATGACTGGGGCATCTCCGCCGAGGTGGACCTGGCCGCGTCGGACGAAACCGGAACCGCCGTGGTGCGGGTCACGGACGTCAACCGGCTCTGACGCAGGCATTGCCTACAGCAGGCAGAACGGGCCCGGCGGTAAGCTCGAACAATGAGTGTTATCCGCCCCGCAACCGAACACGACGTGCCCGCGATCCTTCGCATGATCCACGAACTGGCCCACTACGAGAAGGAACCGGACGCCGTCCGCAACACTCCGGAGATGCTGCGGCAGGTCCTCTTCGGTGAGAACCCGCGCGTCTTTGCCGCCATGGCCGAGAACGAGGCCGGAGACGTCCGGGGCTTCGCGCTCTGGTTCCTCAACTACTCCACCTGGGAAGGCGTGCACGGCATCTACCTGGAAGACCTGTACGTGAGCCCGGAGGCGCGCGGCGAGGGCCACGGCAAGGCCCTCCTGCAGCACCTTGCCGCCATAGCGGTGGAGAACGGCTACGCCCGGGTGGAGTGGAGCGTCCTGGACTGGAACGAGCCGTCCATCAACTTCTACCGCCGCCTGGGGGCCCGCCCGATGGACGGGTGGTCCACATTCAGGCTCACCGGTGACGCCCTCGAAAAGTTCGGCGGCGCCCCATCCGCCACCGCCGTCCCTGCAGCGGCCCATGGCTGAAGCAGGCCACGAAGTCCGTGCCCGGCACGAATTCCGGGGCATGCGCACGGTGGAGCACTACTTCACCGTGCCGCTTGACCACTCCGCACCGGACGGCGAGGCCATCACGGTCTTCGCCCGGGAGTATGTCTCGGCATCCCACAGCGCGGATTCGGCGCAGAACCTGCCCTGGCTGCTGTTCCTGCAGGGCGGCCCGGGCGGCCGCGGCAACAGGTTCGGCTCCCTCGGCGGTTGGGGCAAGGCTGCCGCGAAGGAGTTCCGGATCCTGATGCTGGACCAGCGCGGCACCGGGCTCTCCGCCCCCGTGGACCGCAACACCCTGCCGCTGCGCGGCACGGCGGCGGAGCAGGCTGCCTACCTGGAGCACTTCCGGGCGGATGCCATCGTTGCCGACGCTGAACTGATCAGGAAGGCACTCGGTTCGGGACCCTGGACAGTGTTCGGCCAGAGTTACGGCGGTTTCTGTGCGCTGACCTACCTGTCCTTTGCCCCCGGCGGACTGAAGGAGGTCCTCATCACCGGCGGACTGGCGCCCCTGACCGGCCCCGCCGACGACGTCTACCGGGCCACCTTCCAGCGGGTGGCGGCGCGCAACGCCGAGTACTTCAGCTGGTACCCGGAAGACCGCACCATGCTGGAGCGGATCGCAGGCCACCTGCGGACCACGCCGGAGTTCCTGCCCGACGGCGGCCCCCTCACCGTGGAGCGTCTCCAGATGCTGGGCGCGTTCCTGGGCGGCAACACCAGGGTGGACAGCCTGCACTACCTGCTGGAGGACGCCTTCACCGAAACCGCCGCGGGGCCGAGGCTCTCCGACCCGTTCCTTGACCAGATGCAGGGCATCGTCTCGCGCCGGTCCAACCCGCTCTATGCCCTGATGCATGAATCCATCTACGCGCAGGGCCAGGCAACCGACTGGTCGGCATGGCGCGTCCTGGCGGAGTACCCGGAATTCCGCCCCCACGCGGACCCGCTGCTGCTCACCGGCGAGATGGTCTACCCCTGGTACTTCGAGCAGGATCCTGCCCTCCAGCCCCTCCGCGAGGTGGCCGGGCTGCTCGCCGCGAAACAGGACTGGCGCCCGCTCTACGATGTCCGGCAGCTTGCCGCCAACCGGGTGCCGGTGGCGGCGGCCGTCTATTCCGAGGACATCTACGTGGACCGGAAGCTGTCCCTGGAAACGGCCGCCGCGGTCCGCGGGCTCGAGGTCTGGGAAACCGGCGATTTCCACCACGACGGCATTGCCGATGACGGTGAAGGGATTTTCAGCCGCCTGCTGGGAATGGCGAGGTCAGGCCGCCGCTGACGCCCG
Organism: Arthrobacter nitrophenolicus; assembly: GCF_045833485.1. NCBI lineage: Bacteria > Bacillati > Actinomycetota > Actinomycetes > Micrococcales > Micrococcaceae > Arthrobacter > Arthrobacter nitrophenolicus. Next base: position 3,666,044 of record NZ_CP174504.1, on the reverse strand, counting down.
GCGCCCCGCCAAGCGGGTCACGAAGGCTGCGGCCAGGACGAGGGCGCCCACCACTCCGCCCAGCATGTTCAGCCCCAGGTAGCCGGTCCAGCCGAGCACCAGGCCGGAGACCGCGCCCCCTACTGCCCCCGCCGCGCCCATCAGCATGTCCGAGACGCCCTGCACCACCACACGGGATTCCTGTCCGACGCTCTCGGCCAGCAGGGTGGACCCGGAGACGGTCGCGGCGGACCAGCCCATGCCCAGCAGCACCAGGCCGACGGCGACGGCGGCCGTGGATCCCTGTCCAAATCCCGCCACAAGGACAGCGGTGATCAGCAGCATGCAGCCGATCATCACGGTCTCGGTCCGGCCCGCCTTGTCCGTCAGCCAGCCCATGACCGGAGACAGTGCGAACATGCCGGCGATGTGCAGGGAAATAGTGAAGCCGATGATGACCAGCACATCGCCGGACGCCGTATGGCCGGCGTGGGATGCCGCGGGTCCTTCCACGAGGTGCTGCAGGTGCAGCGGAGTCATGGACATAACGCCCACCATGACGGCGTGGGCCCCGACGACGGCGGCGACAGCCAGGAGGGCCATGCGGGAGCCGCGGATTGCCTGCAGTCCGCGCTTGAGCGATCCCGGCGGCCTCGAGGTGCCAGGGTGCGCAGGCTGCTGCCCCGGCTGCCGGGTCGTCCCGGGTCCCGGTGCCGCCGCAGCGGCGGAGGCGAGGTCACGGGCAAGCAGGAGCGGGTCCGGCCGGAGCCCGGCAAGCACCAGTGCGCAGGCGATCAGGAGGCCGGCCCCGGAAATCACGAACGGCCCGGCGATGGGCGGCAGGCCCACGGCCTGGCCCACAACGGTGCCGGGCTGGATGAGGTTAGGCCCGGCAACGGCCCCTACGGTCACTGCCCAGACGACGGTGGACAGGGCCCTGCCCCGATGTTCGGCATCTGCGAGGTCCACGGCGGCGAACCTGGCCTGCAGGTTCGCGGCGGTCCCCACTCCAATGCCCGCGGCGCCCAGCACGAGCAGGACAAAGATCCCGGTGACCACGGCCAGGACCATCAGCACCGTGCCAGCCAGGGCGGCGGAGAGGCCGGCCAGCTGGCCCATCCGCCGGCCCCTGCGGTCCGCCAGCGAGGCGAGCGGCAGGGCGGCCAGTGCCGCCCCGAGGGTCATGACCGTCGCCACGGCGCCCGCCCACGCGCTGGAGCCGGACAGTTCAACGGCGAGGATCGAACCAATGGACACTGTTGCCCCCGTGCCGATTCCGCCAAAGACCTGGGCGGCGGCCAGCAGGGCGACGGTGCGCCGCTGCACCCGCCGCACATCGTCGTCGGTCATCACCGTGGGGGCCATGGACAGAGCATAGTCCCCGGCGGCGGCCTCCCAAAGGGGTAATTAAAGAGCAGCAGTCCCGGCCGCTCGCGTGGCCGGGACTGCTGCTGATATTGGGCTGGGAGACGTTAGTCGACGTCGCTGTGGCTCTTGCGGGCGTCTTCTTCCAGGCGCGGATCCAGGTGCGCCACCTTGGCCTTGGAGCTGACCAGGCTGGCGATCACCGCGATGATGATGGTGCCGACAATGACGGCCAGGGACACGAACGTGGGGATCTCGGGAGCCCATTCGATGTGCTGGCCGCCGTTGATGAACGGCAGCTCGTTGACGTGCATGGCGTGCAGCACGAGCTTGACGCCGATGAACGCCAGGATGAAGGACAGCGCGTGCTTCAGGTAGATCAGGCGGTTCATCAGGCCGCCCAGCAGGAAGTACAGCTGGCGAAGGCCCATGAGGGCGAACAGGTTGGCGGTGAACACGATGAACGGGCTCTGCGTCAGGCCGAAGATGGCCGGGATGGAGTCCACCGCGAACAGCAGGTCCGTGAGGCCGATGGTGATGAACACGATCAGCATGGGGGTGAAGACCTTCTTGCCGTTCACCGTGGTGCGGAGCTTGCCGCCGTCGAACTTCTCCGACATCGGGATGACCTTGCGGATCTTGGCAATGAGCGGGTTTTCCCGGTCTTCCTCGTCTTCGCCCTCGTCCTGGGCCTGCTTCCATGCGGTCCACAGCAGGAACGCGCCGAAGATGTAGAACACCCAGCTGAACTGCTCGATGACGATGGCGCCGAGCAGGATGAAGATGCCACGCAGGATGAGCGCGATGATGATGCCCACCATCAGCACTTCCTGCTGGTACTTCCGGGGCACCGAGAACCTGGCCATGATGATGATGAACACGAACAGGTTGTCGATGCTGAGGCTGTACTCCGTCACCCAGCCGGCAACGAACTGGCCGCCGTATTCAGGGCCGGTGAAGGCGAACATGGCCCCGGCGAAGACCAGGGCGAGGGTGACGTAGAAGGCCACCCACAATCCGGCTTCCTTCATGGAGGGCTCGTGGGGACGGCGGACCACCAGCAGGAGGTCGATGAGGAGGATCAGGCCGAGGACGACAAAGGAGCCGACCTCGAACCACACGGGCAATTCGAGCACAGGGTAGCCTTTCGCAGGGTACAGAGATGCAGTGTAAGTCTCTCCGGCCTGCCAGTGCACTTGGTGCTGATGCGGCGGCCCGCTACGCCCGGCGGGGCAACCATGCCCTGCGTGTTGACGATCGTAGCGCTCGGGATACTCCCCTACGTGACCTTAACTGTACATGAGCCGGGAGCGTTGCCGCTCCCGGCTTACGTTGGGTGTCGCCCGGGCGACGGGTCAGGCGTGCCCCGCCGCCTGCATCTGGCGCAGTTCCTTCTTCAGTTCGCTGACCTCGTCGCGGATCCGGGCGGCCACCTCGAACTGCAGTTCCGCAGCGGCCCCGTGCATCTGCTCGGTGAGCTGCTCGATGAGCCCCACCAGGTCCTCAGCAGGCGCAGCAGCCAGTCCGTCGGCGCGGACCTGCGCTGATGCCTTGGCTCCGGACTTGCTGCGCTTGGCACCCTTGGCCAGCCTGTTATTGTTCAGGAGTTCCTGGGTGTCGGCGTCTTCCCGGGCCAGTTGGTCGGTGATGTCCGCGATCTTCTTCCGCAGCGGCTGGGGGTCCACGCCGTGCTCGGTGTTGTAGGCCACCTGGATGGCGCGGCGCCGGTTGGTTTCATCGATGGCGCTGGCCATGGAATCGGTAATCCGGTCCGCGTACATGTGGACCTGGCCGGACACGTTACGCGCTGCGCGGCCGATGGTCTGGATCAGGGACGTGGAGGACCGCAGGAAGCCTTCCTTGTCCGCGTCCAGGATGCTCACCAGGGACACCTCCGGAAGGTCCAGGCCTTCCCGGAGCAGGTTGATGCCCACCAGGACATCGAAGCTGCCCAGCCGGAGCTCGCGCAGCAGCTCGACGCGCCGGAGCGTATCGACGTCGGAGTGCAGGTACTCCACCTTCACACCGTGGCTCAGGAGGTAATCCGTGAGGTCTTCCGCCATGCGCTTGGTCAGCGTGGTGACCAGGACGCGCTCGTCCTTCTCCACGCGTGTCCTGATCTCGCCCAGGAGGTCGTCGATCTGGCCCTTGGTGGGCTTGACGATGACCTCCGGATCCACCAAGCCGGTGGGCCGGATGATCTGCTGGACGAAGCCGTCCGCCTTGCCGAGCTCGTATTTACCGGGCGTGGCGGACAGGTAGACGGTCTGGCCGATCCGCTCCAGGAACTCGTCCCATTTCAGCGGCCGGTTGTCCATGGCGGAAGGCAACCGGAATCCGTGGTCCACCAGGGTCCGCTTGCGGGACATGTCGCCTTCGTACATAGCACCGATCTGCGGGATGGTCACGTGGGATTCGTCCACCACCAGCAGGAAGTCGTCCGGGAAGTAGTCCAGGAGGCAGTGCGGGGCGGATCCTCCGGCGCGGCCGTCGATGTGGCGGGAGTAGTTCTCGATGCCGTTGCAGAAGCCCATCTGCTGCATCATTTCGAGGTCGTAGGCTGTGCGCATCCGCAGGCGCTGCGCTTCCACCAGCTTGTTCTGCCCCTCCAGGACGGCCAGCCGTTCGGCCAGCTCGTCCTCGATGGACTTGATGGCGCGGCTCATGCGTTCCGGGCCGGCCACATAGTGCGACGCCGGAAAGACGTACATTTCCGTTTCCTCGCGGATGACTTCGCCGGTGACGGGGTGCAGGGTGTAGATGTTCTCCACTTCGTCCCCGAAGAACTCGATCCGGAGCGCGAGTTCCTCGTACATCGGGATGATTTCGACCGTGTCGCCGCGCACCCGGAACGTGCCGCGGTGGAAGTCCATGTCATTGCGCGCATACTGCATGGAGACGAACTTGCGCAGCAGCACATCCCGGTTCATCTCCTGTCCCTTGCGGAGCGTGACCATGCCGGCGATGTACTCTTCCGGCGTGCCCAGGCCGTAGATGCAGGAGACCGTGGCCACCACCACAACGTCCCGGCGGGTCAGCAGCGCATTGGTGGCGGAGTGCCGGAGGCGCTCCACTTCCTCATTGATGGACGAGTCCTTCTCGATGAAGGTGTCCGTCTGGGGAACGTACGCCTCAGGCTGGTAGTAGTCGTAGTAGGAGACGAAGTACTCCACCGCATTGTTGGGCAGCAGCTCCCGGAACTCGTTGGCCAGCTGCGCGGCGAGGGTCTTGTTCTGGACCATCACCAGGGTGGGGCGCTGGACCTGCTCGATGAGCCAAGCGGTGGTGGCGCTCTTGCCGGTGCCGGTGGCGCCGAGCAGCACCACGTCCTTCTCGCCGTTGTTGATGCGCTCCGTCAGCTCCGCGATGGCGGCCGGCTGGTCACCCGCAGGCTTGAACTCGCTGATGACCTCAAACGGCGCTACAACACGGTTAATATCCTGCGCAAGGCTCATGGATCTAATCTACAACCGGGCACCGACAGAACGGGCCGAGTCCGTTACGGGCGAACAGGGCAGCGGGTGGCGCAGGTTTCAGGACGCGTACGACGGCGGCTGCCACCCTGCGCTTTCGGCCCACCGTTCCATGGGTTCTTCGGCATTCCGGAACCACTCCTCCTTGGCCTCCGCGTAGCCTTCGGTGGTTGGGTCGCCTGCATGCTCTTCGGCCAGCCGCCGCTTGAGTGCCAGGTAACCGGCGGCGGCGTCCGGATCGGCGCGCAGCCAGTCCCGGAAGCACAGGGCGAACCGCCATCCGGGCGACCCCGCAGGCCGCACATGCAGGTTGACGTCGCGGCCGGGGTCGGCGCTGGCATGGAACCGCTTGTACCAGTCCTCCGGCCGCGGATGGCCCGGCTTGGGGGCATCTGCGGAACTGCCCGGAACGAAGGGGAACCCGGCGGCGGACAGGATCGGGGCCAGGGTGTCTGCTGCGGCAAGGTCAGGGACGGCGAGCTGGAGGTCGATGACGTCCTTGGCGTCGAGGCCCGGCACTGACGTCGAACCGATGTGCTCCAGGCTGAGGCCGTTGACGTCCACCTCCTCCTGGCGGGCAAGGGCGGCATGGATCCGGGCCACGATGCGCCGTGCCTCCTGCGGCCATTCCGGGCGGGACGGGAGCAGGACGGGTCCGCCTTGCCGGGCGGCGCGGACCCCTTGTGCGATGTTCAGCGCAAAGGGCTGCAGGCGTCCTTTCCAGAGCCGGTCCACCTGCTCCAGCAGTTCCGCGACGCTGCCCGAATTGTCCAGGACCACGTCCGCGGCGGCCAGCCTGTCATCCCGGGACGCCTGGGCCTGGATGCGGGAGCGGGCGGCCTCCGCGGTCATCCCCCGGTGCTCGAGCATCCGCTGCACGCGCACGTCCTCCGGGGCGTCCACCACCACGACCAGATGGAAGTCGCCCCCCTGGCCGGTCTCCACCAGCAAGGGGATGTCCTGCACCACCACGGCGTCGTCCGCGGCGGCGGCCACGATGGCCGCGGCGCGGGACCGGACAAGCGGGTGGACAATCCCGTTGAGGGCCGCAAGCCGTTCCGGCTGCCCGAAGACCAGCGCGCCGAGACGGGCACGGTCCAGCCGTCCGCCGTCGTCGAGCATCTCCGCGCCGAACTCGGCCACGATCCTGGCCAGCCCCTCGGTACCGGGCTCCACGACTTCACGGGCCAGCGCGTCCGCGTCCACCAGGACGGCGCCCAGCTCCTCCAGCCGCGCGGCCACCATTGATTTCCCTGAGGCGATTCCGCCGGTCAACCCGATCTTCAGCACGGTTCCCACCCTATCCCCCACCGCAGCCCTACCCTCGCTGCGCTCGGCCATGGATTCCGGGCGGCGTGGGCCCACCCACCATGGCTAGACTGGGCCGGGTGCATGAGCAAGAGAGCAGGGCGGCGTCCTACACCACCCTGGCCGCGGGTCCGGACTTCCGCCACGAGCTGGAGATCAAGCGTTCGCGGTTCATCACCGTCCTCCGGCGGGCCGGCAACGAAGAGGATGCCCGGGACCTGGTGTCAGGCCTCCGCCGGGAGTTCCACGACGCCCGGCACCATTGCTCCGCGTTCATCATCGGACCGGACCGGGACATCCAGCGGTCAAATGACGACGGCGAGCCTTCCGGGACGGCCGGAATACCGATGCTGGAAGCCCTGGCCAAGAGGGAAACCGCGCCCGGGGTGGCGGATCTCAGCGACGTCAGCGCCGTTGTCGTGCGCTATTTCGGCGGCGTGCTGCTGGGAGCGGGAGGCCTGGTCCGCGCCTACTCGGAATCGGTCTCCTCAGCGCTGTCGCTGGTGCCCCTGGTGCGGCGCAGCCGGCTGCGCATTTGTTCCGCGGCGGTATCCCACGCCGCAGCAGGCAGGCTGGAAAACGACCTCCGGGCCGCCGGTTTCGTAATGGCCGGGACCAGCTACGGCGCCCGGGACACGGTCCTGCGCCTGGCTGTTGCCGATAACGCCGACGCGATCGCCGCTGCAGCGGAACGGCTGCAGGTGCTGACCGCCGGCAGCGTTGAGCTGGCCCCGGAGGGAACGGAGTGGGTGGATGCGGCCCTTGCCTGACGTGTCCCTGGTGGACGTGGACGACGCCGTCATGGAGTCGCTCCTGGCCCTCGCAAAGCGGGACGCGTCACCGGACGAGGTGGCTCCCCCGCTGGGCGGGCCCGGCTGGACCCCGGAACGCACCGCATGGTTCCGCAGCTACCACCGGGCCGCGGCTGAAGGCCTGGACGGGAAGGCCGCCGAGAAATCCTGGGGCATCCTCAGCGGCGTTGACCTGGCCGGCTCTATCCGGCTTCGCCGGCTCGAGCCGGGCCACGGCGTGGCAGGCCCTGAAGAACGTGCCGTGGCTGAGACGGGGATCTGGCTGGGCAGGAGCTTCCGGTCCCGGGGCATCGGGAGTGCCGCGCTCCGCCTGGTCCTGGCCGAGGCCCGGAAGGCAGGACTGGCGCGGGTGGTCGCACGCACCCTGGCAGGCAACGGAGCGGCGCAGCATCTGCTTGCGTCGGCCGGCGGGCACCTGCAGCCCCAGGACGACGGAACTGTCCTCGCCGTCGTCGAACTTTCATCCGGCAGTTAAACGCACAATGGGCCCCTGCTTCCGCAGGGGCCCATTGTGTCAGCCCGGGAATCCGGGCCGGCGGCAATTAGTTGCCGGTCAGCTTCTCGCGCAGGGCGGCAAGAGCCTCATCCGAAGCCAGGGTGCCGGCGCCGGTGTCGGCGGCAGCAGGCTCGGAGGAGTAGCTGGTGGCGCCGGAGTCGCTGTCACCGGACGTTGCAGCTGCAGCGTCGTCGGCAGCGTGCTGGGCAACCTGCTTCTTGTGTGCTTCCCAGCGGGTCTGGGCGTCAGCGTACTGCTGCTCCCAGGCGGCGCGCTGGTTCTCGTAGCCCTCGAGCCATTCGTTCGACTCGGGGTCGAAGCCCTCGGGGTACTTGTAGTTGCCCTCTTCGTCGTACTCTGCGGCCATGCCGTACAGAGCGGGATCGAATTCGGTGCTGTCGGCGTCGACGCCCTCGTTGGCCTGCTTGAGGGACAGCGAGATGCGGCGGCGCTCGAGGTCGATGTCGATGACCTTGACGAACAGCTCGTCGCCAACGGAGACAACCTGCTCGGCCAGCTCCACGTGGCGGACGGCCAGCTCGGAGATGTGGACCAGGCCTTCGATGCCGTCTTCGACGCGGACGAACGCACCGAACGGAACGAGCTTGGTGACCTTACCCGGAACAACCTGGCCCAGGGCGTGGGTGCGGGCGAAGGTCTGCCACGGGTCTTCCTGCGTAGCCTTGAGCGACAGGGAGACGCGCTCGCGGTCCAGGTCGACCTCGAGAACCTCGACGGTGACTTCCTGGCCAACCTCGACAACCTCGGACGGGTGGTCGATGTGCTTCCAGGACAGCTCGGAAACGTGAACCAGGCCGTCTACGCCGCCCAGGTCCACGAAGGCACCGAAGTTGACGATGGAGGAAACGACGCCGGGACGGACCTGGCCCTTTTCCAGCTTGTTGAGGAAGGTGGAGCGGACCTCGGACTGGGTCTGCTCGAGCCAGGCGCGGCGGGACAGCACAACGTTGTTGCGGTTCTTGTCCAGCTCGATGATCTTGGCTTCGATCTGCTGGCCGATGTACGGAGCCAGGTCGCGCACGCGGCGCATCTCGACGAGGGATGCGGGCAGGAAGCCGCGCAGGCCGATGTCGAGGATAAGACCACCCTTGACAACCTCGATGACGGTACCGGTGACAACACCGTCTTCTTCCTTGACCTTCTCGATGTCGCCCCAGGCACGCTCGTACTGAGCACGCTTCTTGGAGAGGATCAGACGGCCTTCTTTGTCTTCCTTGGTGAGCACCAGGGCTTCGACCTGATCGCCGACGGAGACAACTTCTCCGGGATCAACGTCGTGCTTGATGGACAGCTCGCGGGAGGGGATGACACCTTCGGTCTTGTAACCGATGTCGAGCAGGACTTCATCGCGGTCGACCTTGACGACGGTACCTTCGACGAGGTCTCCGTCGTTGAAGTACTTGATGGTGGCGTCGACTGCTGCGAGGAAGTCCTCAGCGGTACCGATGTCGTTAATCGCGACTACGGGGGTACCGGGCTTCTCGGTGGAGGTGATGGTCATGTAGTAGGGGCTCCGTTGTGGATAGTTAGTCGGTCAGGCAAACCGGCGCGCCCGCGCTATGGAACGCAGGCGCGATTCGCGGTGAATCCGACGGATCCTCCGGGTCATCCTGATTTTGTGGATTTTACAGAACGTGCACGTGGTACACGCCCGTTTATTCTAGTCGCAGCCGCCAACAAGGGCAAAAGCGGGCAGGTACCCCTCCCCCTCAGAAGTGGGTAAGGCAGTGCGTGGCCCGCTCCACCGCGAACATCTGGCGGGCCTGCAGCGCCGCGCCGGCACTGCTTTCGCGGATTTTCCCTGCCGCCGCCAAAGTCACCGGGCAGACACCGCCGAGGTAGATGGAGGAAAGCGCTGAGACATCCAGTGCCAGGTCCGCAGGGGTGCCTTCCGGAAGGCGTTCGACGGCGGCCCGGCCGCCCTCCACTGCCAGGGCCCAGGTTCCCGCCGTGAGCCCGAGCGGGTCGTGGAGGTCCAATACCAGCCTGCCGTCCGCCGGGTAGTGCCGGGCCTCAAGGGCCGCGGCGGCGTCCAGGATCCGGAGCCAGAGCATGTCCCTGCTGTCCGAGGAGTCGATGCAGCGCGGGTCGGTGAGGGCCCAGGGCAGGGGGTCGTCAAGTGGAGCTTCGCCCCAGGTGATGCGTTCCACCAGGTCGATGGCCGCCAGGAACTGCCAGAGTTCGAGGTAGGCGTCATTCGTGGCGGCAAGCAGGTCCACCACTTCCACCGTGTAGGGCTTGGTGTCCCAGCCGAGGAACTTGTACGAGACGTAGCCGTCCACGTCGCCGCCGGGGCCGTAATGGAGCGCCACCTTGACGGCGGGGTCCTCTTTGCCTTCGTGTCCGAGTGACCCGGATGCCAGCTGCCGGTACCACTCCTGCCGTCCGATGGATCCCGGGGTAAGCCGGTGCACACGGTCGAACACCACCGGGGCCAGCTCCAGCAGGGCCTTGGGGTCGGCAACCTCCACGGAGCCGGTGGGCTGGTGCTGCAGGGTGAACCGGGTGGTGGTGTCAACCTTCACGGAACGCTCGAAGCTTGCCACCCCGTAGCCGAACCGTCCGTAGATGGACCCCTCGGAGGCCGTAAGCGCCGCCATCGCCACGCCGTCCTCCTTCGCGAGCCTGAGGTCCTCGCTCATCATCCGCCGCAGCAGGCCCCGCCTGCGGTGCGAGGTGCGCACCGTCACCGACGTGACCAGCTGCGTCTCCAGTGTCCTTCCGAAGCCGATGTTCAGGGTCTTCCGGAGAGTCGCGAACGTGGCCACGGGAACCTCGGCGGGCAGCGATCCGGGAGCCACGCTTCCGGTCTGGTAGGCGCCCGTCAGGACCCGGCCATCCACCGCGTAGGTGGCAAGGGCCTTTTCCACGTGCTCGGGCGTGCGGGTGGATTCGTGGAATCCGAAGGACACCGCCCGGGACCACGTGGCGGCTTCCTCGTAGCCGTCGTTACCTTTCGGGACCGCGCCGAAGCGCCGGATTTCATAGTTGCCGCTCAGATCGCCCATTCGTCCGAGCCTAGCCAATCCATCCGGCGTCTGACCAGCGCAAACTAAGGGCAGCCAGGGTCAGAGGAGGCGTACGGGCTGGCGCAGGATGGTCCGGAGTTTCTCCGGCGCCACCTTCCGGGGGTCGCTGAGGTAGATCTCATGGTGCGGCCCGGCGAATCCGTACCCGTGGGCGGGCATGAATTCACTGTGCAGCCGGTGCAGCACCGGCCCTTCGTCGTCATAGCTGCCGAGGTGCAGGATTTGGACCGACAGCCCCTCGTCCAGGGTCTCCAGCCGCAGCGCATCCAGCCCGGGAATCCCCTTGGCAGCCGCCTTGGCCACACCGGCCTGCAGTTCGTTGGAGCCGATCCAGCCGGGCTGCGGAACCATCATGGTCCACTTCCAGCTGTCCTTGTCGCGGGCGGTGAAGGCCCGGGGGTCGTCAGCGGTCCACAGACCTTCCAGCGGGCCCACCGCGTAGTCCCTGCCGGCGTTCTTGCTGGCGAACTTGATGGCGTAGGACACCGAGTACAGCGCTTCGAGCGCGGCGGCGTAGGCGGGGGCGGTGCCCGGGTTTCCCTGCCCGTCCACCATCAGGTACTGGAACGGCGGGACGGTGACCACCTCGAAGTCACGGGTGCGGGGCGCGTACAGCTCCTTGAACTGCTTCCGGACGTCGTATTTGTCCATCGCCCCGCCCCCGTTCGTTTCGTGCTGCCGGTCAGTGCCCGGCGTCGTACCAGCTGGGACCGACGCCGATCTGGACTTCCAGGGGCACGCTGAGGTCCGCGGCGGCGGCCATCTGTTCCGTGACCAGCTGCTCCACGGCTTCGCGTTCCCCGGTGGCGACTTCGAGGACCAGTTCGTCGTGGACCTGCAGCAGCATGCGGGATTTCAGTCCCTGGGACTGCAGCCCGGCGTGGACTCCCAGCATGGCGCGCTTGATGATGTCCGCGGCCGAGCCCTGGATGGGGCTGTTGAGGGCGATGCGTTCGGCGTTTTCCCGCAGCTGCCGGTCGGTGCTGGTGAGGTCCGGCAGGTAGCGGCGGCGGCCTTCGATGGTAGCGGTGTACCCGTCCACGCGTGCCTGGTCCACCACGCCGCGGAGGTAGTCGCGGACCGCGCCGAACCGGTCGAAGTAGTCCTTCATCAGGGTGCGGGCCTCGTCCACGGAGATCTCCAGCTGCTTGGACAGGCCGAAGGAGGTCAGCCCGTACGCGAGTCCGTAGGACATGGCCTTGACCTTCGAGCGCATGGCGCTGGTGACCTCGCTGGTGGGCACATGGAAGATGTTCGAACCCACGAACCGGTGCAGGTCCTCGCCGTCGCGGTACGCCTGGATCAGGCCCTCGTCGCCGGACAGGTGCGCCATGATCCGCATCTCGATCTGCGAGTAGTCTGCGGACAGCAGGCATTCATAGCCATCGCTGACCACGAAGATCCCGCGGACCCGGCGGCCCTCCTCGCTGCGGATGGGGATGTTCTGCAGGTTGGGGTTGTTCGAAGAGATGCGGCCGGTGGCGGCCACGTTCTGGGCGTAGGTGGTGTGGATGCGCCCGTCCTCTGCCACCGACTTCTTCAGCGACTCGAGCATCTGCCGGAGCTTGGCCGCCTCCCGGTGCGCCATGAGCTGGACCAGGAACTCGTGCCCGGTCTTCTCCAGCAGGTTCTTCAGCGACGCGGCGTCGGTGGTGTACCCGGACTTGATCTTCTTCGTCTTGGGCAGCTGCAGTTCATCGAACAGGACCGTCTGCAGCTGTTTGGGCGAACCGAGGTTGACCTCATGCCCGATGGCCGCGAACGCCTGCTCCTGGGCCTGGTCGATGACCCGGGCGAGGTCGGCGAGCTGTTCGTCCATGCGGTCCATGTCGATCCGGATGCCGGCAAGCTCCATGTCCGCCAGGACACGGCTGACGGGCAGCTCCAGGGTGGACAGCAGCTCCTCCGCCTTGCGCTCCTTGAGCTCGGTTTCGAAGTACCGGCTCAGGGAAAGTACGACGGCGGCTGCCTGGACGAGTGCGTCGGCGGCGGCGGTATCGTCCCCGTCAAACGACAGTTCCAGCTGGCCCGCTTTGGCAGTGGCTGCGGGAATTCCGACGTTCAGGTGGTGCTGGGCGAGTTCGTCCAGCTCGTAGGAGCGGCGGTCCGGCTGGATGAGGTACCCGGAAATCGAGGTGTCGTCCACCACGCCTTCCAGCTCCAGCCCGCGGGCTGTCAGGGCCTTCAGGGCGGCCTTGAAGCCGTGCATCACCTTGGGCGCTTCGGGGTCGCGCAGCCAGCCGGCCAGCACGTTCTCCGTTCCGGCGTCCTGGCCTGAGAGGTCGATGTAGGCAGCCGCGCCGTCTCGGACGATCGCCACGGCGGCGGCGTCCTCGCCGATCCGTCCCGGGACCAGGTCCACGGCGAGGGCGGAACGCTGCCCTGCCCCGGCGGCCAGGAACGTCTCCAGCTCGGCGGCGGTTGCGGGGGTGGTGTACTCCGGGGCGTCGATGCTTTCGCGCTCCGCGGCGGGCGTGTCCTCTTCGCTGTAGAGGGCGAAGAGCCGGCTGCGGATGGTCTTGAACTCGAGCTGGTCGAACAGGTCTTCCAGGGCTGCCTGGTCCGGGCGGGGCTGGTACAGTTCGTCAAGCGTGACGGGCAGCTCCAGGTCCGTGTGGAGCTGGTTGAGCATGCGGTTGCGCTTCACGTTTTCGACGTTCTCGCGAAGGGCGTCGCCCACCTTCCCGCCGATGGAGTCCAGGTGTTCCAGGACACCTTCCAGTCCGCCGTAGAGGTTGATCCACTTGGCTGCGGTCTTCGGGCCGACGCCGGGCACGCCGGGAAGGTTGTCCGCCGTCTCCCCCACCAGCGCTGCAAGGTCGGAATAGCGGGACGGGCTGACGAAGTATTTGGCCTCGATGGCAGCGGCGTCCATCCGGGGGATGTCGCTGACGCCCTTCTTGGGGTAGAGGACGAACACGTTGTCTGTGATGAGCTGGAACGCGTCCCGGTCGCCGGAGACCAGCAGCACCTCGAAGCCTGCCTTCTCCCCCATGGCGGCGAGGGTGGCCAGGATGTCGTCCGCCTCGTAGCCGGGCAGTTTGATGGTCTTGATCCCCCACGCCTCCACCACCTGCGCGATCAGGTCGATCTGGCCGCTCATTTCGCGGGGGGTCTCGTTCCGGCCGCCCTTGTATTCGCTGTACTGGGCCTTGCGGTGGGTGGTCTCGTCGGAGACGTCGAAGGCCACGGCGATGTGCGTGGGCTGCTGCTCCTTGATCAGGTTGATCAGCATGGAGGTAAAGCCGTGGATGGCGTTGGTGTGCTGCCCGTTCATGGTGGAGAACTTGTCCGCGGGCAGGGCGAAGAAGGCACGGAAAGCCATGGAGTGGCCGTCCAGGACCAGGAGCCGCGGCTGGCCTGTCATGGGCACCACGGGGGCTGCGGCAGCTGAAACCGACTCACCGGCGGGAGCAGGAACCTTGTCCTTGACGGCGGTGCCGCCCAGGGCACTTCCGCCTTCGAGGGCAGGGTCCTGCGGAAGAACTTCAGACGGGAAAGGGGCCGGTTTGGTTGTTTCACTCACAGGTGCCAGCCTAGTTGGCATGATGGACAATTTCACGCCCGGTCCCTTCGCGGAGGAGCTGGCGGCCGCCGGCGTTCCGGACCACTTGCACGCCTGGCTGGGCCGGTACGGGATCGGCGCCCTGGTGGTGAAGATGGGCATTCGGTTCCTTGAGATGAGTCCCGAGAGAACCGTGGCCACCATGCCGGTGGCGGGCAATACCCAGGTGGCCGGCATCCTGCACGGTGGCGCTCATGTTGTGCTGGCCGAGACGCTGGGCTCGTTTGCAGCGTCCATGCATGCCGGGGAGAGCCGGCATGCTGTGGGCATTGAAGTCAGTGCCGCCCATCACCGTTCCATCGCAGCGGGCATGGTGACCGGGACATGCACCGCCATCCACCTGGGCGGAACCCTGGCAACGCACGAAATCGTCATGACGGACGATCAGGGCCGGCGCCTTTCGACCGCCCGAATCACGAACCTGATCAGGAAGAACGCGCCGGGAGGGCAATAGCCGGCGCCAAGCCGGTTCCGGCACCCGGGCGCCGCTAGGTACTATTGCGGCTGAAAAGGTAGCGCAACTCAACCACGCCCCTGCCCAGGGTGCGCGAGGCAGTCAACTCAAGGGGCGGCGTCGGGCCAGCCAGCGGCAACAGGCGCTTGCCCTCGCCAAGGACCACCGGGATGACCGAAAGGATGATTTCGTCCAGCAGCCCGGCGTCGGCGAACTGGGCGGCCAGGTTTCCGCCGCCCACCACCCAGACGTTCCTGCCGGCAGCCGCGCGCCGGAAATCCTCCACGAACTCGCCCACGTCGCCCCGCACGAAAGTGATGTCCGCCCCTGCGGGCGCGGAATACTCGTGCCTGGTGAACACGTAGCTCGGCGTCCCGGAATAGGGCCACTTGTCCGGCTCGTGCGCCATCAGCCAGGCGTAGGTTTCTCCGCCCATGACGATGCAGCCCACCTCGGCCATGAACGCGTCGTAGCTTTCGGATCCGCCCTCGAAGCCGTCAAACTGCAGGAGCCAGCCGAGGTCGTCGGTGGAGGTGGCGATGAAGCCGTCCAGCGAGGCAGCGACGAAGTACTGGAAGCGTGGCATGCGCCCAGCCTAGCCAAAGCCGCCGGGCGTGGACAGTGGTCCGAACCGCAGTCCTGGCTAGCCGGAGAAGTACGGGATGATCAGGTACAGCCCGAAGAGCACGGCCAGGCCGCACAGGCCGAAGCACACGTAGGCGAACGACTTCTTGATGCCCGGCGAGGCCTGCTGGGAATCTGCAGCGATGGCGGTGAGCCGGACACCCAGCGAGTACAGGGTGACCACGGTAACGGCCGCAATCAGGGTGGCACCGGCCACGGTCACGAGTTCCAGCCACTTCATCGCCGGGGCTCCTTCGGGTTGGTCGCGTCGGCGTCGGTCTGTGCCTGGGCCTCTTGCTGTGCTTTATGTGCCTGCGCCCTGGCGCGGGCCATGGCCTTCTTCTTCCTGAAGCGGACAGCCTGGCCGGCCTCCTCCACTTCAATGGCGTTGTGGTGGCCAACAGCCGATTTGCGGGAGTAGAAGAACATGAAGAGTACGGCGGCGGTGCCGGCGACAGCCGCGATCAGGACGCCCACCACGCCGGTCTTGACCAGCAGGGCGGTGAGGGCACCCACGATGCCCGCGGCGGGCAGAGTGAAGAGCCAGCCGAGGGCGATCTTCCCCACCATGCTCCAGCGGACGCTGGTGCCCTTGCGGCCCATTCCGGAGCCGATCACGGAACCGGAGGCCACCTGGGTGGTGGACAGGGCGAAGCCCAGGTGGGAGGACGCCAGGATGGCGGACGCGGTGCTGGTTTCGGCGGCGAAGCCCTGGGCGGGCTTGACCTCGGTCAGCCCGGCGCCCATGGTCCGGATGATGCGCCAGCCGCCGGCATAGGTGCCGATGGCGATGGCGAACGCGCAGGCGGCGATGACCCAGAACACGGGGCCGGAACCGGGCTCCTGGGTGCCGGCTGCAATCAGGACAAGCGTGATGATGCCCATGGTCTTCTGGGCGTCGTTGGTGCCGTGGGCCAGGGCCACCAGGCTGGAGGTGAAGATCTGTCCCGTGCGGAAGCCGCCGCGCTTCTGCGTGAGCTTGCTGCCCGTTTCAGGATCGTGGCGGGACGTGAGGGCGTAGGCGAGGCGGGTGCACACATACGCCACGATGCCGGCGATGAGGGGTGCGAAAATCGCGGGGAGGATGACCTTCTGCAGGAGGCCCTCAAGGTTGATGGAGTGGATCCCGATGCCGGCTATCGCAGCGCCGATCAGGCCGCCGAACAGTGCGTGGGATGAACTGGACGGCAGGCCCTTGAGCCACGTGATCATGTTCCAGAGGATGGCGCCCATCAGGCCGGCAAAAATAATGTCCGGCGTGATCTGGATGCCGTCCGAGCCCTCACGGATGATGCCGCCGGAAACCGTTTTGGCCACCTCGGTGGACAGGAAGGCGCCCACCAGGTTCAGGATGGCAGCCAGGGTTACCGCGGTCTTCGGCTTGATGGCACCGGTCGCAATGGGGGTGGCCATGGCGTTTGCGGTGTCGTGGAAGCCGTTCGTGAAGTCGAAAAATAGTGCCAGCGCAATGACCAGCGCCACCATGAAGGTGATATCCACCTGTTGCCCAATCTGCAGAGACGACGTTCGGCAGTTTCTATCCCCCGGCTGCTGCCTTGGACAGCATAATTCACCGACTGTTCGTGTGGAATGACTTGCGGCGTTTGCAAAACCGGCGGGAAACCTTATCGATCGTACGCGTCCGGGCCATCAGGTCAAAACATCGGTTGGGTCAGGAACGTGCTGACCGCCGCCAGTTCAGCCGGGGTAATCCCCCGGCGCGGATGCGGCGAAACAAGGCGGATCCGCCGGCCCAGCAGCCGCGCCCACGCTTGTGCCTCCGCCTCGAAATCCAACTGGTCGTCGATCCAGGCCACGGCGTCCGGGCCGGTCGTTTCCACATCGTCCTGGATGGCGCGGAGTTTCCACCATCCGGTGCCGCCGGGCGGCCCCGCCGAGGAGAGATAGGGCCAGGTGCCGCCGTCGAGGCCGATGGCGGGGCACAAGTACTGCGGGGCAAGTTCCTCCCAGCTGGTGAGCCAAACACAGCGGACCCCGTCGGCCCGTGCCAGCGAATTCAGCCCCTCCACCAACTCCCTTGCATAGGCAACGGGCAGGAGGCCGGCGTCCACGTGGCACCACGCTGAACCCCAACCGGTGGTTCCCTCCGGGCCGAAAGGGCAGATGACGCCGTCGACGTCGATATAAAGCGTGCGGCCCACGCTGCCCTGCCTTTCAGTTCCGGCGGAACTCCGAAGGCTCCCGTCCCGATTCCAGCCCGGGAGCAATGCGCTCCTCCAGTGCGGCGACAGTCACGTCCGGCAGGACGATAAGGCCGTCCAGTTCCCGCCGAGCCCGTTTGTATGCTGCCTGGCGCTCGGCGGGGGTGGCGGCATGGTTCTCGGCGATCATCAGCAGCTTCCGGGCAGTGGCCAGCCGTTCACGCTCGGGTCCGGTGAACTTGCTGTCCCTGATGCGCCGGGCTTCCCGCTCCGCCACATCCAGCGCGACGGCGAAACTGTTGACGGCCTGCCGGTAGGCCTCCAGCCGGGCTGGAGACGTGATGTCCGCAGCAGTGTTGGGCCGCTGGCCATCGGCCTCCCGCTTCGCGCGGAGGAATGCCACGGTCAAGGGTTCCCGGACGTCCGTCATCAGCGGAAAATCGATGAGTTTGCCGACGTCCAGTTCATAGTCCAGCCAGCGCCGGGTGGTGGCGTCATGGGTCGCCATCAGGGCTTCCACTTCCGCCGTTGACGCCTGCTCCGCTGCCAGGTGCTGGTTACGCAGTTTGTACAGTTCCATCCTGCGCTGGTGCCGGCGCTCGCTGGCCTTGCGCCAGCTGTTGGCCCAGTGTCCGGTAAAGGCGGCAAGCGGGAAGACCAGCCACCATTTATCGGACAGGAACTCGAAAAGGGATTCCACCCGTCCATCGTCGCAGGCGGTGCCGCGCGCCTCAAGGAGGATTCCGGGCGATGTGCTTCCCGGGGGATGATCCCCCCGGGAAGACAGTCACGCCAGGATCAGGGTGCGCCCGTGGTGCCTTGGGCGGCGTTGACGTTAACCAGCCAGCCGATGCCGTAACGGTCTTTGCACATGCCGAAGACATCTCCCCACGGGGACTTCTCCATCGGCACGGTGACTGAACCGCCGTCGCCGCTGAGCTTGTCGTAGTAGCCCCGAAGCTCTGCCTCGTCCTCGCCGCTGAGCGAGATGGAGATGGCTGACCCCTCACGGTATTCCATGCTGTTCGGGGTGTCGGCGCCCATGAGGACCAGACCCTGGGGGGTGGTCAGCATGCCATGCATGATCTTGTCCGCCTCCGCGGGATCCTCGCTGGCCTGGTAATCACCGAACGTACTGACGCGGAGGTCGCCGCCGAACACGGACTGGTAGAAGTTCAGGGCCTCGCGGGCGTTGTCACGGAAATTGAGGTAAGGGTTGAGGATGGTCGGCATGGCTGAATCTCCTTAGTGGGGACTGACACGGTGAAACCAGACAACATCCTGCCCCAAAGAGGGGCGCGCTGGTAAGGGGGTTTGGGAACGTTGGTGCAGGCGGGGCGGGGTGCCACTAGGCTCGGGGCATGGCCAGATACTTCGATGTTCATCCACAGGATCCCCAGCCCCGGGCCATCACCCAGGCTGTCCGCATCATCCTCGACGGCGGGCTGATCGCCTATCCCACCGACTCCTGCTATGCGCTGGGCGCGCAGATGGGCAACAGGGAGGCCCTGGACCGGATCCGCAGCATCCGGCAGCTGGATGACAAGCACCATTTCACCCTCGTCTGCCGTGACTTCGCGCAGCTGGGGCAGTTCGTGAACATCGGCAACGACGTGTTCCGGAGCATCAAGTCCGTCACGCCGGGAAGCTACACCTTCATCCTGCCTGCCACCCGGGAGGTTCCCAAGCGGCTGCTGCATCCCAAAAAGAAGACTGTCGGCGTCAGGATTCCGGACAACCGGGTGGTCCAGGCGCTGCTGGCCGAGCTGGGTGAGCCCCTGCTGTCCAGCACCCTCCTGCTGCCGGATGAGGAAGACCCGCTGACCCAGGGCTGGGACATCAAGGAGCGGCTGGACCACCAGGTGGATGCAGTGATCGATGCCGGCGACTGCGGAGCCGAGCCCACCACTGTCGTTGACTTCTCCAGCGGCGTCGCGGAGGTCGTCCGGCACGGCGCAGGAGACGCGTCCCGGTTCGAGTAGGTTCCGGTCCGGGTTCGAGTGGCGTACGACGGCGGCCCGGCAGCTGTGCCGGGCGGCACTTCTACCGGTGGTTGGCATGGCCAATGCAACCGCGGGGGGCATCAAGGCTGATAGGCTCCACGAGCGGCCGCTGGGGCCGCCAATTTCAATGTGGGGGAATCCGTTTCATGCGCACCAAAAACCTGCTCCGCCTGTCAGCATATGGGGCAGCCGTCGCTGCCCTGGCAGTCGCCGCAGCAGTGCCGGCCCATGCGGCCAGCACCGAGGGCACGACGATGTCCACCACAAGCGACTGCACCGAACTGGCGCCGGGTGTGACCACGTGCCTCACGATGGAGCAGCGCCGGATCGAAGTGGTGACGCCGTCCGGCACAGCGATCCTCCAGGGGTACCGGGAGTACTCGGATGCCACGACTTACCCTGGGGGCTCGCGGTCAAGTGACGGGACACGCGGATATGTTGCGGTTTTCGGATCGTCGATAATCGTTCCGGACGGAACCATTTACTTCGACCCGAAGGTGACCAGGATCGATGGTTGGGACGTTCTGTCTTACTCGGATGGCCTGACGTGTGTACTGGACACAAATTTCGTCGAAGCCAACGGCACAAACGGCTACAACCACAGCAGCGGGACTTGCACCACCAGCTAATCCCGGTTTCCTGAAGGCCCGGTCCGCTCGGAGCGGGCCTTCAGCGTGCTGCCATAACAAGCAACGTGGCGGTCACGGCTGGTTTTCCACATAGGCGCTGGTCATGGCGGGAATTGTCAGACCGTGCTGGAAGACTCTGTTCATGGAAGCAGTTGGGACGGCGGCAGACCCAGGGTACAGGACGGTTCCGGGGCTTTATGGTGTCCCGACTGTTTCGGACGTGCTTGCCCTGCTCGCCCGCGTGCCCGTCGCTTCTGATGGTGCGGGGATGATTGACCAGTTGCGGCAGCTGGAGGATGTGAAGTCCCTGGCCGGTGCCCGGCAGGCCGACATCACTGTCGCCTTTGATGTGTTCCAGCGGCGGGTTCAGGCCGCGGCGGGTGTCCCGGCCGCGGAGCAGGGCGCCGGTGTGGCTGCCCAGATTGCGCTGGCACGCCGGGAATCCCCCGCCAAGGGCGGACGGCTCCTGGGTTTGGCGAAAGCGCTGACGGGGATGCCGCGGACGTTCGCCGCGTTCCGGTCCGGGCAGCTGAACGAGTGGCGCACCACTTTGGTCGTGAAGGAGACAGCCTGCCTGACTGTGGAGGACCGGGCGGCGGTGGACGAGGAACTCGCCGCTGACACCGGCGCCCTGGACGGTGCCGGGGACCGCGCCATTGTTAGCGCCGTCCGCACCGCCGCGTACCGGCGCGACCCGCGGTCTGTCGCAGGCAGGGCGGCGCATGCGGTGACGGAGCGGACGGTGTCGTTGCGGCCGGCGCCGGATGCGATGACGTACCTGACCGCGCTGATGCCCGTCGCCCAGGGTGTGGCCGCCTACGCCGTGCTGGTCCGGGAGGCCGATGGCGCCCGGTCGGGAGGGGATGAGCGGTCCCGGGGGCAGGTCATGGCCGACACCCTGGTCGAACGCGTCACCGGCACCCGGGGCGGGATCACGGGTATCGACCTCCAGGTCGTGATGACGGACCGGGCGTTGTTCCAGGGCGACAGCGAACCGGCCAGGATCCCCGGCTACGGCATCATCCCCGCCGAAACCGCCCGCATTCTCCTCTTCAACACCGAACGCATCGGTACCGGAGCGCAGGACAGGCAAGACCTGGCACTCTGGATCCACCGGCTCTACACCACACCCGGCACGGGCGAGCTGGTCGCGATGGACTCCCGGGCGCGGCTCTTCCCCGCCGGGCTCAAACGCTTCCTCCAGGTCCGGGACGACACCTGCCGCACGCCGTACTGCGACGCGCCGATCCGCCACCACGACCACATTCTGGGCTGGGCCGAAGGAGGCACCACCACCGCAGGCAACGGCCAAGGGCTTTGCGAAGCCTGCAACCACACGAAAGAAACCCCCGGCTGGTCGGCAAGACCGCTGCCGGGGCCCGGCCTCCGGCACACCGTCCAGACCCGCACCCCAACAGGCCACACCTACCACTCCACCGCACCCCCACTGCCGGGCAACGGGCTGGCAGCAGCCGCCGCTCCCATGAGCGGCCGGTTGCGTAGAATCACTGCCAAACGTGGCACTACTACTCGATCAGGAGCACCGCCCCTGGAACATGCTGCTGTGACAAATCAGGTCCGGGTGTTGGGCAGGGCAGGTCCCGCGGGATAGTGCGGATTGGGCTGCCCCAAGCCCTGCGCGGGAGAGGAACGGCTTCCGGATTAGTCCTGCTTCTTGGCCCGGCTGGGCTGTACCCGGGGCGGCTCGCCAGGCATCTTCGGGTAGTCCGGCGGGAAGGGCAGCTCACCGAGGCCGTCTTTGACGTCGCGCTCCCACCACTCCAACAGGGTGTCAATGCTGCCGGGATTCCGGTGGAAATCGGCCCAGGGGTCGCCGGTGGTCCGCAGGCGCTCCGGAACGGTAAGGATGGTGAAGTTCTTCGGATCGGCATTCCCCAACTCATCCCACGTGATGGGGCAGGAGACCGGGGCATGCGGCAAGGCACGCGGGCTGTAGGCGCCGGCAATGGTGCGGTCCCGGTTGGCCTGGTTGAAATCAAGGAAAATCCGCTGGCCCCGCTCCTCCTTCCACCAGGCCGTCGTGACCTGGTCCGGCATCCGGCGCTCCACTTCCCGGGCCGCGGCGATCACGGCGTGCCTGACATCCAGGAACTCGCGGACGGGGGCGATGGGCGCGTAGACGTGGAGGCCCCGGTTTCCCGACGTCTTAATGAAGCAGTCCAGGCCCGCTTCCGCCAGCACTTCCTTGAGCACCAGTGCGGCCGGGACGGCGTCGTCGAAATCCGTTCCCGGCTGCGGGTCGAGGTCGATCCGCAACTGGTCCGGGTTGTCGGTGTTTTCCGTCCGCGACGGCCAGGGATGGAACACCACCGTGTTCATCTGGACTGCCCAGACAGCCGCCGCGGGCTCATCCAGCACCAGTTGCGGATGGGAGCGTGCGCTGGGGTAAACCACCTTGACCGAGCGGACGAAGTCCGGGGTCCCTTTCGGCGGGTTTTTGGAGAAGAACATTTCCCCGTTGATGTTGTCCGAGTATCTCTGCAGGGACACAGGCCGGTCGCCGTTCGCGGCAATGAAGGCCTCCCCCACGTCGCAGATATAGCGGGCCAGGTCCAGTTTGGTCAGTCCCAGGTCCGGCCACAGCACCCGGCTGGGGCTGGAAATGCGCATCTCGCGTTCGCCGTGGGGACCCTGGACCGTAATGGTGGTCTGTTCGCTCGCCATGGGGACAACGTACACCCCGCCGTCCTGAAGCCGGCACATTTCACCCACCGCGGTCAGGCATGATGGAGTCATGCCCGATGCCGAAACACAGCTCTCCCTTGACGTGGACGGGACCAAAGTCTCCGCAGCCTATGCCCGCCCCGAAGCGCCCTGGGCTACGGTGGTTGTCGCCCACGGTGCCGGAGCCGGCATGGAGCATCCCTTCCTGCGGGGCTTCACCCAGGCCCTCAACGCCCTCGGACTGGCTACCCTGCGTTTCAACTTCCCGTACCGTGAAGCCGGCCGACGGTTCCCTGACCGGCCTCCTGCGGCCATCGCCACCTGGCGGGCCGCCATGGCGGAGGCCGCCGGACAGGCTGCCGAGCATGGTGGATCGGGTCCGGTCTGGGCTGCCGGGAAGTCTTTTGGCGGCCGGATGGCCTCAATGGCCGTAGCGGACGGAATGCCGGCCGACGGGCTCATCTACCTGGGGTATCCCCTGCACCCGCCGGGAAAACCGGAGAAGCTTCGCGACGAGCACCTCTACGGGCTCACCACCCCCATGCTGTTCCTGCAGGGCACCCGCGACACCTTCGCCACACCCGAAATTCTTGAGGGCGTCATCTCCCGCATTGGGCCCTCAGCTGTCCTTCAGTGGATGGAGGGCGGCGACCATTCCTTCGCCGTCGCCGGCCAGAAACGCCAGGCCGACGAGGTAGGGGCCTCGCTGGCAGCCCCCGTGGCCGAATTCATCCGCGCCAGCAGCAACCAGGCGCCCGGCATCCGCTAGGCGGCTTCCTCGTGCCACCAGCCCTCCCAGGCGGTGGAGGTGAGCCGGCCCTCGGGAAACTCCGTCTTTCCGTTGCTCCCGCTGGAAGACCAGGCATCGTCGCCCCGCCGGCCGTCGAGCAAAAGGTTAAGGCTGTTCAAGAGAAACATCTTTACGTCCTTCCATAAGTTGAATGGACCACGCTGTCCATGTACCTGAGAGCCTAGCCACAGCATGTTTCAGCACGTCGACGCAACGTTTCGATCTTGTATCGGAGTTATCACCCGGCCTCACCAGCGCCGACAGGAAGCACCCGGAAGCGGCTTACCTGCGCTGCTTGGTCCGGGCCGTGGCAGGGGCGCTCCAGGGGTCCTCCGGCCATGGATGCTTGGGGTAGCGGCCCCTCATCTCCGCCCGGACCTGGGCGTAGGGGCCGGACCAGAAGGAAGTGAGGTCGTCAGTCACTGCCAGCGGACGGCGGGCCGGGGACAGCAGGTGGAAAAGCACAGGCACGGTACCGTCGAGCAGCCGCGGTGACTCGGCGAGGCCGAAGCATTCCTGCAGCTTCACGGCCACCACCGGCCGGGCGCTCTCGTCATCGTGGCCCGGATAGTCGATGCTGATCCTTGAACCGCTGGGAACCTCCAGCCATTCCGGGGCAAGCTCGTCGAGCCTGGCGGCCTCGGGCCAAGGCAGCAGCCGGCGCAGCGGCTGGGTGAGGTCCACGGACCCGACGGCGGCGCCTGCGGCAAGCTGTTCAAGTTCAGGTCCCATCCACTCGTCGAGGCGCAGCAGGAGGGCCGGGTCCGAGACGTCCGACCACGGTTCCCCCAGTTCCCGCCTCAGGAAGGCAAGACGGCGGCGCAGGGCCGCGGCCGCCGTCGACCATTCCAGGACAGCCAGCCCCTCCGTGCGCAGCGCTCCGGTCACCGCGGCCCTGCCCTCCTCCGGTCCGGGGCGGACGGGAGTGTCGGCAAGCACGATCGCGCCGAGGCGGCGGACCTTCCGTGCCGTGACCCGGCCCTGGCTGAACTGTGCCTCGACAGTCTCGGTGATAAGGCCGGACGCGGCTGCCTGGGCGAGTTCGACCGTCAGCGGTGCCGCCGCCCGGATGACGGCGCCGGTGCCGGCTGAGTCCCGTCCGTCGGCCCGGGCCACCTCGGCCACGGCCAGCCACTCCTGCCCGGACAGGGCGCTCCCGGCGGGCAGTCCCGCCCGCGTCCCGGACGAAAGCAGGTAGCGGGCTGGCCCGTCACCGGGTACCAGGCGGGCCACCCGGTCGGGAAAGGCGAGGGCGACGACGGCCCCCACCGCGGTGCCGCCCGCGCCGTCGATGGAAAGGGCCGGTTGCGGGGCGGAGGACGAATTCCGGGTCAGACGTTCCAGCCGGCGGGCTTCCTCGGCCCAGCGCCGCCCGGCGGGGCCGGAGTCACCGCGGAGCCTGGACAGAAGGCCGGGCAGGTCGGCGCCCGGGGCCCGCTGGTCGCCTGCCACGGCCGCCACCACTTCGGCGGCTTCCCGGGCTCCGAGGGCCGCAGCGCCGTCAAGGAGGGCACGGGCGAGTCGTGGGTCAGCCGGGATCCCGGCCAGGAGCCTGCCCGCGGATGTGGCATGGCCGTCGGCGGAGACGGCGCCGAGTTCCCGCAGCACCTCCACGGCATCGTCCAGGGCCTGCCGCGGCGGACTGTCCGGCAGGGCCAGTCCCTTGCCGCCGGGGGATCCCCAGCAGGCAAGCATCAGGGCGGCGCCCGTTAAGTCCGCAACCTTGATCTCAGGTGTCACATGTGCCGGCGACGCCCCGTACGCCTGCTGGCTGTAGCAGCGCACCACTCTTCCCGGGCCCTGGCGGGCGGCCCGGCCGGCGCGCTGGTCTGCCGATGCGCGGGAGCAGGAGACCGTCACCAGGCCACTCATCCCGCGGCCCGAGTCCCTGCGCGGCTCACGGGCCAGGCCGGAATCGACCACCAGCCGCACTCCCGGCACGGTCAGGGAAGACTCGGCCAGGTCGGTCGACACAATGATCCGCGGGCTCTCTCCCGGCCCGCGTCCGGACACTGCCCGGTCCTGCTCGGCGGCGCCCGCCTGGCCGTGCAGCTCCAGCACGTCCACGGCCGGCCCCAGCCTCCGCCGCAGCCCTGCCGCCACCTCGGAGACTTCCCTGGCGCCGGGGACGAAGACCAGCGCGTCCACGGTGCTGTCCCCGGCCAGTGCTTCCGAGTGCGCCCGCGCCGCCGTTACCGCCAGGTGGTCCAGGAAACCCTGTGTCACTCCCCTGCCATCCAGCCGCGGGCCGCCGCCCGGAACCCATTCCACCGCCAGGGGATGGAGCACGGAGGGGCAGTCGACCACGGGAGCCGCGGATCCGCCGTCGCGATCCCCCAGCAGGGAAGCGAAACGCGGCGCATCCAGGGTCGCGGACATTGCGACGACGGTAAGGTCACCGCGGAGCTGCCGGACTTCGGCCAGCATGCCGACCAGCAGGTCCGTCTCAAGGCCGCGCTCATGCACTTCGTCCAGGACGACGGCGGCGGTGTCCTCAAGGCCGGGGTCGACGAGCAGGCGGCGCAGGAGAATGCCAGGGGTTACGAATTCAACGAGCGTTTCTGCTCCCGCCTGCCGTTCCCCGCGGACGGTGTAACCCACCCGGCTGCCAAGCCGGGTTCCGTCCAGGGAGGCGAGCCGCCGTGCCGCGGCACGCACGGCCACCCGCCGCGGCTGGGTCACCACCACCCGTCCGGCGGGATGCACGTGGTTGGCAAGCAGGGGCGGAACAAGCGTGGTCTTGCCGGTGCCCGGCGGCGCCTGCACGACCGCCGCGCCGTTGCCAAGCGCGGCATTCAGCGCGTCAAGTGACGCTGCGAATGCCAGCCCGGTACCGATCGCGTCGAGGTCGAACGCCCCCGGATCAAGGGGCCGCTCCTGCCGGCTGGGAAAAGTCATCCGTCCATTGTGCCCCGCCGCCGGGCCGTCTACTGCTTGCCCGGCGCTTTGCCCTTCCCCCTGCCCTCCTTGGCCGCATCCGGGACCGCTGCGGGCGGCTCGCCCTGGCCGGACCCAGGCAGGGGCGCGATAACAGGCTCTGCCGGTATCTGCTGGACCGGTTGGGACTGCGTGTCCGGCGCTTCGGACGGGACGGTTTCCGTAGTACCCGGCGCGGCCGCTGCGCCTGCCAGGGACGATTGGAATGCCAGGTGCCCGGCAATGTCCGCGCGGACGGTCTCCAATGCCGTTTCAATGCTCCGG
Source organism: Arthrobacter nitrophenolicus (assembly GCF_045833485.1). Lineage (NCBI taxonomy): Bacteria > Bacillati > Actinomycetota > Actinomycetes > Micrococcales > Micrococcaceae > Arthrobacter > Arthrobacter nitrophenolicus. The sequence goes on along the minus strand of NZ_CP174504.1, from coordinate 3,639,448 downwards.
AGCCGCGGCGCGGAAATGCGTCCGTCCCGGGCCGCTGCGTCCAGGTCGCTTTCGAGTGCCTGAAGGGCTGCCAGGGCTCCGTCCATCCTGTTCTCGGCCGCGGCCTGGCTGATGCTCAGGACCCTGATCTGGAAGCCCCGAAGCGTTGCCGTGTCCGAATCCGAGGTCCGGATCCCGGTGATGGCAGCGAAGACAATGGCCGCCAAGGCCAACGCGGCCGCCAGCGCCGCCGCTGCTGTCCGCATCCGCCGCGCAGGAACCGGCTGTACTGTTACTGACCGGCTCTTTGCTGGCCCGGCTTTGACTGGCCGCGCCGTTGCCGGCAGAACATGCTGCCCGGCCGGCTGGAGGTCAGGCGGCATGCCGGCCCCGGAGGGGTGAAACGGCTGCGGGCCTGGCCGGCAGGACTGAGACAGTGGCGAGCCGAACGCCGGCGGCCTCGGGTGCCTGGACTGTGGAAGCGGGCACCGTCTCGGCCGGGACCGAAGCGGCGCGGGCGCGGACCCGGCGGACAAGCCTGCGGAGGCCGGAGCGCACCAGCATCGCCGCCAGGTGGCCGAGCCCCACGCCCAGCAGGACGTGCCCGGCCAGGTACTGGCCGCCCAGGCCTGCTGCGCCGCCGAAAGGGGCGCCCGCTGCCACCGCGGCTCCCCCGGCCGTCAGCGTGATTGACAAGGCAACCGCAAACACTGTGCCCATTACTCCTGCTTCCGTCATCCGATTCATCAGCAAGCTTACTAGTAATGCTCAGCAAGCTTACTACCTGATGCGGGAGGTGCAAGAAGGGCCAGGCAGCTTTCTTTCCCTCCGGGAACTTCAGCCGGCAGCCTCGAGGAGCTGCCCTGCCGGCACCAGTCCCGCATACCGCCCCTTGAAGAACAGCAGCGGCTCGGCATCCTGGCGGGCGCTGAGGTGCCGCACGGCGGCCACGACGATGGTGTGGTCGCCGCCGTCGTATTCGGCGTGCAGCTCGCAGTCGATCCACGCCAGGGCGTCATCGAGGACAGGGTTGCCCAGCGGCGAGGTGGTGTGGCTGACTCCGGCGAATTTGTCTGAGCCGGACCGGGCGAACTGCCCGGCCAGGTGCTGGTGCTCCGCGGGAAGGATATTGACGGTGAAGGAGCCGGCCTCCCGCAGCACCGGCCAGGTGCTCGATGTCCTCGCGGGGCTGAACGTCACCAAAGCAGGTTCCAGGGACAGGGAGGCGAAGGACTGGCAGGTGAACCCGGCAGGCCCATTCCCCGTGGAGCCTGTGATGACCGTCAGTCCTGTGGCAAAGGTGCCAAAAATGTCGCGCAGCCGGCGGGGTGCCAGGTCGGAGGTGAATGTCATGGGCGTGCCCTCTCACTTGGATCGTCACCTCACCAAACCAAAGGCCCGGCGCCCTGATCAAGCGCCCCCGCAATGCTCCGACGCCTCCCGCAACGCGCCGTCACGGCGGGTCATTGCACGACACCGGCCGTCACACGCCGGCCAGTGTTACACCCCGAATGTGGCGCTTTTACGCCCTCCGGTCCAGCGCATCGAGGAGGCGCCGCACCGAACCGCCCAGGTTCCAGTCCGTCGCCAGCCGCTCGAGTTCCGCACGCTGGTTCCCGGTCACCGGCCGCAGGCGCGCGCCGGTCTCCTCAAGGCCTGGCAGTTCCAGGTTCCGAACCAGCCTTACGACGGCGGGGGCTACTTTGAGGTAGTCGGCGGCAGCGGCGAGCTTGGCCCGGACCGGGCCGGCCAGTCCGCTGGCATCGTCCTCCGCCGCCTCCAGCAGCCCCTCGAGGGTGCCGTACTTCAGGAGCAGGGACGCCGCCGTCTTCTCCCCGATTCCGGCGACGCCAGGCAACCCGTCGGAAGCGTCACCGCGCAGGGTGGCGTAGTCGGCGTACTGCTGCGGCAGCACCCGGTATTTGGCCACCACCGTTTCCTCGGTGACCACCTCGAGGTTCCGCATCCCGCGGGCGGTGTAGATGACGCGGACCTGCCGCCCGTCGTCGCACACCTGGAAGAGGTCGCGGTCGCCGGTGACGACGTCCACCGGGAAGGCTGCATGGCTCGCGTACGTCCCCACCACGTCATCGGCCTCATGCCCGGCGGCACCCACGATCGCGAGGCCGGCAAGGCCGAGCACGTCGCGGATCAAGGGCAGCTGGGCCTCGAGCGCGTCCGGGACCACTTCGATGTCCGGGGCGTCAGCCATGACCTCGGCCACCCGGTGCGACTTGTAGGTCGGGATGAGGTCCACGCGCCACTGGGGACGCCAGTCGTCATCCCAGCAGGCCACAAGGTGGGTGGGCCGGTAGTCGGTGGCCAGCCTGGAGATCATGTCGAGCAACCCGCGGACAGCGTTGACAGGTGTTCCGTCGGGCCGGCGGACCGTGTCCGGCATGCCGAAGAAGGCACGGAAATACAGGGAGGCAGTGTCCAGCAGCATGAGACGGTCCGGCATACCTGCATCCTGCCACGGATCTGCCGGGGATTGCAGTTGCCTGCGCCGGTCTGCTGTTGGCAGGCATAGGATGCAAGCAAGGTGGGTACGGGACCTGATGCGAGCGCAACGGAGGGTGGCATGAATCTCGACGACCTGGTGTTCCATCCCTGGGCAATGCAGGGGCCGCGTGACGTGCCGACGCTGGTCGGGGGTTCCGGAAGCCACGTCGTCGACGACGGCGGACGGCGGTACCTGGACTTCGGCTCGCAGCTGGTGTTCACCAACCTCGGCCACCAGCATCCGCGCATCGTAGCGGCGATCAGGGAGCAGGCGGACCGGCTCTGCACGCTGGCACCCGGCTGGGCGTCCGATGTCCGGGGCGAAGCGGCGCGCCTGATCGTGGAGGTGGCCCCGGAGGGCCTGGGCCATGTCCTTTTCACCAGCAGCGGCACGGAGGCCATCGAGCACGCGGTGCGGATGGCGCGGCTCTTCACCGGGCGGCCCAAAGTGCTCGCCGCCTACCGCTCGTACCACGGCTCGACGACAACCTCGATCCACCTTACGGGCGACCCCCGCCGCTGGGCCTCGGATACCGGGGCGGCCGGCGCTGTGCACTTCTTTGGACCATTCCTGTACCGGTCGGCCTTTGGATCGGCGACGCAGGAGGAAGAATGTGAGCGCGCCCTGGCCCATCTGGAACAGGTGATCCTCCTCGAGGGCCCGGGCACCATTGCCGCACTGGTCCTGGAATCGGTGACGGGCAGCTCTGGCGTCATCGTGCCCCCGCCCGGATACCTGCGCGGGCTCCGCGAGCTCTGTGACCGGCACGGCATTATCTACATTGCGGACGAGGTGATGGCCGGTTTCGGCCGCACGGGAGCCTGGTTCGGCGTGGATCATGCCGGCGTGGCGCCGGACCTGATGGCGTTCGCGAAGGGAGTCAACTCCGGATACGTGCCCTTGGGCGGCGTCCTGGTCTCCGATGCCGTTTACGAGCTGTTCACCACCCGCCCCTACCCGGCAGGACTGACATACAGCGGACACCCGCTGGCCTGCGCGGCTGCCGTGGGCGCCATCTCCGCGATGCGGGACGAGGACACCATCGCGGCCGCTGCCCGCCTCGGTTCCGAGGTGCTGGGGCCCGGCCTAGGGGAGCTCGCCGACAGGCACCGGGTTGTCGGGGACGTGCGCGGCATCGGCGGGCTCTGGAGCCTGGAGCTGGTGCGTGACCGGGTGACCCGGGAACCGCTGGTGCCGCCGGGCGCCACCGGCGCGGCGACTGCGCCGATGGCCGCCGTGGTGAAGGCGTGCCTGGAGCGGGGCCTGCTGCCGCTGGTCCTGGGCAACAGGCTGCACGTCGCTCCCCCGCTGAATATCGACGACGGCGACGCCGCGGCGGGCCTGGCCATCCTGGATGAGGTCCTGTCCGCCGCGGATGCGCACGCAGCCTGATGTTCAGGCAGGCTTGGCGTAGGTGGCTGCGCTCATGAGCTCGTAGCCCACGAACGTCTCGTCGCCCTCCACCCAGGCATCATGGCCGGCAGGGATCGAATAGGCGCCCCCGGCCGTGACAGTGGCCCGGGTGCCGTCCTCCATTTCCACTGTCAGGGTCCCCGCCGTGCAAAAGCCCAGATGGTTGACCTGGCAGCTGTCGGTGTGGACCACCGTCTTTACCGTTTCCGACCAGCGCCAGCCGGGTTCGAAGGTCATCCTCGCCAGAGTGGTGTCTCCAAGGGTGACCACATCAACCTGGGTCTTGGGCGGCCGGCGCTTTTCGTCGGGCTCGTCGAAGGACTTTGATTCAAGGGCTTTGACGGTTACTGCGGTCATTTTCTGTTCCTCCTGGCGGAGAGTGTGCTGCTGTTCGTCCGGAAACCGGGGCGGGGTCCGGGTTGCGGGACGCGGCAGGACGGTGCGGCATGGACGCCGCCGCCCGCCGCACCCCATCGACTGCGCTTCCAGCGTGCGCCTGGCAGCATGCCCTGTCAATGCTTCTGACCTGCGGAAACAGACGCATCCCGCCGCGATCGAACGCCGATGATGCCAGCGAGTGGGCAGGCTCCCACGACACCCCCGCCAGCCAACCGGATTGACCGCCGCTCCCGTCACGTCCGGCTGGCGCCCGGCGGGCCGTCCAGAACGGTGGGAATGTATTCGAGAAGCTGGAGCCGGCCGTCGAAGGTCCTGCTGTGCACCAGCTGGAGTGCGACGTCGGGATAGCCGTCGTAGATGCGTTCCCGCCCTGTACGCCCGGTGATCACCGGGAACACCACCAGCCGGAAGCGGTCCACCAGGCCCGCCGCCAGTAGCGACCGGCAGAGGCTGAGGCTGCCCAGCGTGCTCATCGGCCGATCACCTGACAGCTTCATCGTCCGGACCGCCTCAACCGCGTCACCGCGGACCAGTTCGGAGTTCGGCCAGGTCAGCGGCTCCTGGAGCGTGGAGGAAAAGACCACCTTGGGAACCGCGGCAAGCCCTGTCAGCGAGGCACCCTCCTCTTCCGAGAATCCGGAGCCGCCGGCCGCTGCCTCGTCCGACATGCCGGACATCAGCCGGTACGTGTTGGCCCCGAGGAGGAAGGTGTAGTTCCGCTCCGCTTCCTGGTCCAGCCACGCGAGGTACTCCGGGCCCTCCAGCCCCCACCACCCGGGCCACCCCTCTGCCGAGGCATAACCGTCCAGCGAGATAATCAGGTCCACCATCACGCTTGCCTGCGGCGTCTCCGCCGGTGTTCCGCCCATGGCCGCCTCCCCGATCCGATCGGCATCTGCCGTGCGGGGACAGGCTATGCCCGGGCGGGTTGAGGTTCAAGGCCAAACCCCTTTTATCCGGGCCGCGCGAGGCGTAGCGTCATCCCATGGCCGGATGGAATGCGGACACAGCTGCCGGGCCTGTGGGGGCAGGAACCGTCACCCTGGTTGAGGGTTCATCATTTTGTATCTCTTCCGCCAACGGGGATATCCACCCGGAGCATCCCCACGGCGCCTTCCACGAGGACACCCGCATCCTGTCCCGCTGGAACCTGACGGTGAACGGGCAGCCGCTCGAGCCGCTGACGGCCGAGACGAAGGAACCGTACCGCGCCCTCTTCATCGGCCGTGTCCCCCGGTCCGACGGCTATGCGGACAGCCCCCTCATCGTCGAGCGGCTCCGGGAGGTGGCCGCCGGCATCGTCGAGGAAATCACTATCAGGAACTACTCATCGGACCCGTCGGAGTGCAGCGTGTCCGTGGAGGTGGAATCGGACTTCGCGGACCTGTTCGAGGTCAAGGAGGCACGGGTCCAGCGCCGGTGGGAGGAATCCCGCGCCCCGGAGGGAGAATGCCTGACGGTCAGCTCCTCGTGGAACGACGTCCGGAAAACTGTCCTCATCAGCGGGCACGGTGCCGCCGCCACTGCACGGGCCCTCACCTTCACGGCGGTGGTCCCGGCGCGCGGCCAGTGGAACACGCTGCTCAGCGTCACCCCGGCCGGTGCCGACGGCGCGCCCTCGGCCCCGCCCGTCCGCCCCGCCGCGCACGGGATGTCGCCGAGCGACCGCCGGCGCCAGGAATGGGTAGCCAAGATCCCCCGCCTCCACATGACGAACCGCTCCATCGAACGGACCTTGCGGCGCAGCTACGACGATCTCGGAGCCCTGCGGATCGAGGACCCGGCGCATCCGGAACGGATCGTCGTGGCAGCAGGCGCCCCCTGGTTCATGACACTGTTCGGACGGGACTCCCTGTGGGCCTCGGAAATGGCCCTGGCGGTTGACCCGTCCCTGGCGCTTGGCACGCTGCAGACCCTGGCGGACCGCCAGGGCAAGGTGGTGGATCCGATGAGCGAGGAGGAACCCGGGAAGATCCTGCATGAGGTCAGGCTGGGCGTTTCCAGCGGATTGGCACTGGGCGGCAAGTCGGTCTACTACGGCAGCGTCGATGCCACGCCCCAGTTCCTGATGGCGCTCGGCTCCGTCAGCCGCTGGGGCTTCGCCAAGGACACCATCGCCTCACTCCTGCCCAACGCGGACCGGGCGCTGGACTGGATCAGGAACTACGGGGACAAGGACGGCGACGGCTTCGTCGAGTACTCCCGGCTCAATGACCAGGGGTTGATCAACCAGGGCTGGAAGGACTCCTGGGACGGGATCAACTTTGCGGACGGCACCATGGCCGAGCCTCCCATCGCCCTCTGCGAAGTCCAGGCGCTGGTTTACACGGCACTGCTCTCCAGGGCCTGGATGGCGTACGACGCCGGGGACGCGCCCCTGGCGGCGGAGCTCACCGCGGAAGCGGCGCGGCTGAAGAAGAAGTTCAACGAGGAGTTCTGGCTTCCGGAGCGGGGCTACTACGCCGTCGCCCTGGATGGGCGGAAGCGGCCCGTGGACGCCTGCGCATCGAACATGGGGCAATGCCTGTGGCACGGCATTATCGACGACGACAAAGCTCCGCTGGTGGCCGAACGGCTGATGTCCCCGGAGATGTTCAGCGGCTGGGGCGTCCGGACCCTGGCCACGGACATGGGCGCCTACAACCCTGCCAGCTACCACAACGGGTCGGTCTGGCCGCACGACAACGCCATCATCGCAGCCGGCCTGATGCGCTACGGCCTCGTGGCGGAGGCCCAGCGGATATCCACGGCGCTGCTGGAAGCGGCGGAGTTTTCGAACGGCCGGCTGCCGGAACTCTTCTGCGGATTCAGCCGCGACCAGGTTGCCGAGCCAGTGCCGTACCCCACGGCCTGCTCACCCCAGGCCTGGGCGGCGACCACACCAATCATGCTGATCACCAGCCTCATGCGGTATGACGCGCACGTGTCCCGGGGCGGCTTCTGGATGGACCCGGTCCTGCCGGAGTCCTACGGTAATCTGCACATCACCAATGCGCCCATAGCCGGCGGGAGGATGACCATCGACATCGTCGGGTCCGAGCCCACCGTGCAGGGCCTACCGGAGGGGGTTACGTTCCGCCGCGGGCACCGGCCCTGGCTGACCGAGCTCCTGGCCGGGGCGGGCCTGGGCGCCGAAGGACAGATCTAAAGATCCCAGTCGGAGCCGCCGTAGGAGCTGCGCACGTGGGCGCGGAGGTACTCTCCCACCACGGCGGCCCCCAGCCCGCCGACGTCGGGTGCCACCACCCGGCCGTCGATCCGGCGTGCCAGGCGCTGGATGAACCGTTCGAGCCCCGGATCGTCGCCGAGGCGGAAGAACGTCGCCTGCACGCCGGCGCGTCCCAGGCGGTCCAGTTCGGTGACCGTGGCGCGGATGGTCTCCCGGTCCGGCGGCCAGTTGAACCAGGAATCGCCGTCGGCCAGCAGGTGCGCGGTGGGCTCACCGTCCGTGACCACCAGGAGGACATGCTGCATGGACGGGTGCTGCCGGAAGAAGCGGCCGGCCAGCAACAGGCCGTGGTGGAGGTTCGTTCCCTGCTCACGCAGCGCCGGCAGGGCGGTGAGCTGGGCAATGTCCATGGACTGCGCGTACCGGCCGAAGGTCACCAGCTGCAGCCGGTCACCGCGGAACCGCGTGGAGACGAGGTGGTGCAGCGCGAGTGCGGTGCGCTTCATCGGCACCCAGCGGCCCTCGGCCGCCATCGAGAAGGACACGTCCACCAGCAGGACGACGGCGGCCTGCGTCCGTGCTTCAGTCTCCGTGACCTCGATGTCCCCCACCCCCAGGCGGAAGCCGCGGCCCGGATCCCGGCCCTCGGCGACCGTGCGCCGGATGGCGTTGGTCATGGTGCGGGTGACGTCCCACGGCCCGGCGTCCCCGAACTCCCACTGCCGGCTGGAGCCGGTCTGGTCGCCGGCCGCGCCCGCGGCACGCGTTTCGCGCCGGCCCTGCCGGCCGGAGAGCTGCTTCGCGGTGTCCCGCAGCAGCGACTTTCCCAGCCTGCGCATTGCCTGCGGCGACAGCCGGAGGTCCCCGTCGGCACCCCGGCGCAGGTAGCCGCCGTCGCGCATTGCCCGCTCGATCTCCGCAAGGGTCCGCGCGGTGACGGCGGCGTCCTGCCCCAGCTGGCGGGCCAGGGCGTCCAGGTCCAGGTCATCCAGCGCGGAGCCGTTGTAGGACTGGGAGAGCTGTTCGGCCAGGCTGTCGAGTTCGGCAACGTCCTGCAGCACACCGGTGCCGTCGCCCAGCCCGAGCCCTTCCTGGCCCTCGAAGCGCTCAGACCCGCTCCAGTCCTCGCCCGGCCGGAGGGCCCGCAGGCTGGAGTCCAGCTGGTCCAGCTGTGCCATCAGTTCTGGTGACCCGAACGCCTGGGCGGACAGCCGCATCAGCTCTTCGCGCTGTTCGGGTGACATGGACTGCAGGAGCCGCTGGGCCGCTGCCGCCCTTGTGGCCAGGGCGTCGATCAGTTCCTCGACGGACTGCGGATTCTCCGGGAAGAAGGATCCGTGCCGGGCCATGAACTCCCTGAAGTCCGCGTCGGTATCCTCGCCGCGGCGGTGCTTGTCCAGCAGGCCGTTGAGGTCGCGCAGCATCCCGTTCACTGCCTCGCGGTCCTCGTCGGTGGCGTTCTCAAGCGCCTGCTTCATCCCTGCGAAGCGCTGGTCAAGGACTTCCCGGCCCAGCAGGTCCTTGATCCGTTCGTAGGCTTCCCTGGCGGAACCGGACTGCCAGTCGTAGGACGCCAGTTCATTGACGGCGGCGGCCGTGGAGGCCGGCAGGTTCTGCAGCTGCATTTCGCGGAAGGCGCGGTCCGTGTTGTCCATCAGCGCGTCGCGGGCGAGCTGCTTGCGCTCCTCCAGCACGGCGGTGTCCAGCAGCTTGCGCACCTCGTCGAGCGTGCCGTCCAGCCGGTGCCGCCCCAGCAGGTCCTTCCGGCGCTGCTGGACGCGGGCAGCGAGCTGGTCCAGGCCGTCCCGGTTCCGGCCGCCGCGGCGCAGGAACTCCTCGAGGGCGTGCCGCGGCGAGTACCCGGCCATGACGTCCTCGGCCACCGCCTCCAGGGCCTCCGACAGGTCCACCGGCGGGGCGAGCGGGTCCGGCCCTCCGGCGTACCTGCCGTACCGGGACCGGTGGTGCAGCACCATGATGCCTCCTGTGGCTAGCCGTAGACCGTTGCCTCGTCGTCGGACTCCTTGGAGATCCGGCGGGCAAGGTAGAGCCCCTCCAGGGCGAGTTCGACGGCGGCCGCCCGCTGGCCGTCGTTCTCCGCACCCAGGCGCCGGGTGATTTCGTCGTAGAGGCCCGACCCGTTGAGTGAGGGCAGGTTCTGGAGGAATTCCCGGGCGGTGACCTGGTCGCCCGTGGTCACGGTGGTGTGGCCGTCCAGGGCCGCCACCAGTGGACCCATGTCGATGCCCTGGAAATGGGCGCGCACGGCTTCGGCTGTAGCCGTTCGCAGCAGGTGGTCGAGGACGCCCTGTTCCCGGCCTTCCTCACCCGACTCGAATTCGATCTTTCCGGTGAGGACCTCCGCTGCGGGTTCCAGGTCGATGATCCTGGCCACCGCCTGCTCCTCGCCGCGCACGCTGGCCCGGCGCAGGGCGGCCGCAGCCACGGTCTCGGCACCGGCGATCGCGAACCGGGCGGACACCCCGGACGTCTGGTTGATGGCCGGGGACTGCCGCAGTGCCCGGGTATAGCGGGCCAGGATCTCCAGGATGACGGGCGGGACGTCCGCCACCAGCCGGCCCTCCTGCCGGATGACGGCCACCTCGTCCTCCAGCTCGATCGGGTAATGGGTGCGGATCTCGGCGCCGAAGCGGTCCTTCAACGGGGTGATGATCCGGCCGCGGTTGGTGTAGTCCTCCGGGTTGGCCGAGGCGACCACCAGCACATCCAGGGGCAGGCGCAGCAAGTAACCGCGGATCTGGATATCGCGCTCCTCCATGACGTTGAGCATCGCCACCTGGATCCGCTCGGCAAGGTCGGGCAGCTCATTGATGGCGATGATGCCCCGGTTGGAGCGCGGGACCAGGCCGTAGTGAATGGTCTCCGGGTCCCCGAGCCGGCGCCCCTCGGCAACGCGCATGGGGTCGACGTCGCCGATGAGGTCCGCGACGGAGGTGTCCGGCGTCGCCAGCTTTTCCACGTAGCGTTCAGAGCGGTGGCGCCATGCCACGCGCAGCCGGTCCCCCTCGGTGAGTGCCCGGGCACGGGACTGCTCCGTGATGGGATGGTACGGGTGTTCGTTGAGCTCGGACTCCTCGATGACCGGCGACCACTCATCCAGCAGCCCGGCCAGGGTGCGGAGCAGGCGGGTCTTGCCCTGTCCCCGTTCGCCGAGCAGGACAACATCGTGACCGGCGATCAGGGCCCGCTCCAGCTGGGGCAGGACGGTCCGGCTGAATCCGAACAGCCCGGGCCACGGGTCCCGGCCGGCGGCGAGCGCCGCGAGCAGGTTGTCGCGGATTTCATGCCGCAGGTCCTTGTGGACATGGCCGGCGGCGCGCAGCTCACCGACGGTAAAAATATCGGGACGGTCACTCACCCCTCTACGGTAAGCCCGGCCGTGCCGGGAGATCGAGCAAACTCCCATAATTCCTTCCGCCCCGCACCGCCGCTGGCGGAGCAGCCTCGCCAGCGGCGGTGCGCGGTGGGATCATACAGCCATGGCATCCATCCAGCGTCTCCGGCCCGAGGGCCTCGTCTCAAGTCCAGCGTTCAGCCACGTCGCCGTCGTGCCGCCCGGTGCGACCACCATCTATGTTGGCGGCCAGAACGCCGTCGATGCCGCCGGCGCACTAATTGGCGAGGGTGACGTGGCCGCCCAGTCGGAGCAGGCCCTCGAGAACGCCCAAACCGCGCTCGCCGCTGCCGGGGCCACGCTGGCGGACGTCGTGCAGTGGACGGTGCTCTTCGTGGAAGGTGCGGATATCGCCGCCGGGTACGGGGCCATCGCGGCGAAGCTCGCCTCGGCGGAACCTGCCCTGGTGACGGCGGCGTTCGTCAGCGGCCTTGGTGTGCCCGGCGCGCTGGTGGAGATCAGCGCCGTCGCTGCCGTTATGCAGTAGCAGGCGTTCCGGAGGCCAGGCGGTCTGCGGCCCCGCCGCTAGGATGAAACGCGTGCAGCAGTCTACGGAGTGGGATCCGCGTTCACGGGTGTCTGAGCAGGCACCCGGCGTCCATTTCGTGGAAGGACCGGCCTCCAACTGGATAGTGGTCCGCGACCATGCCGGCTTCATCCTTATCGACAGCGGCTACCCGTCCGACCTTCCACTGGTCCTGGCATCAGTCCGCCACCTGGGCCTGGACCCGGCGGACGCCCGCGCCCTCCTGGTCACGCACGGCCATGTGGACCATACGGGCTCCGCCGCCCACTTTTCCGAGGCCTACGGCACCCCCGTCCTGAGCGCGCCGGAGGAACTGGCCCATGTCCAGGGGAAGGAAAAGCACCAGGTCACGGTCGGCCAGGTCCTCCGCCGGGCCTGGCGTCCGCGCGCCTTCCGCTGGATGGTCCACGTCCTGCAATCCGGGGCCCTGGCGGCCACTCCGGCAGCGCAGGCACGGGCATGGGACGCCGCAACGCTCCGGGCACTTCCCGGCTCCCCCGAGCCGGTCCTGCTGCCTGGGCACACGCCGGGCAATGCGGCCATCCTTCTTCGGTCCGCAGGAGCCGTGGCGGTGGGTGATTCATTTGTCAGCGGCCACCCGCTGAGCACCTGGACAGGCCCGCAGATGCTGCACAGGATGTACCACAGTGACCCAGGGGAAGCAGAGGCTGCCGTCCGCGGCCTGGACGGCATCGACGCCTCGGTCATCCTGCCCGGGCACGGCCCGGCACTGCGCATGACCCTGGCCGACGCGCTGGCGGCGCTGCGGAGTCAGACGGGTTGTGCCGGCAGCACCCGGTAGGTCACGTGGGTGACCTGGCTCGCCCCGCGGGACGTCAGCTGTTCCAGGTTCAGGGGCGGGACGCCGTCGAACAGCCTGGTGCCCGCACCCAGTGTCAGCGGCGCGTCTCCCGGCGAGCGCTGTAACGCCCGGATAACGTCCCTGGAACTAGAGTCCGCGGCATGGGTGAGCAGCAGGATGTCCAGAGCCGCGGGTACGATCCAGCGTTTCTGGGCACCGAACTGGAGCCGCCTTCCATCGATGCCGGCCTGCTGGACGACACTGTCGAGCTCAACGGTTCCGCCGTCATCCCCTATACCCACTTCTCCCTGGCTGTCAGTAAGTCCCGCCGGTTTGCCCGCTGGGTTGCCTGGAATATCGACGGCGGCAGCATCAAGAGGTTGAGCCGCCAGGGCAGCGCGTTCATCAAGGACTCCCGGATACCGGAGGAGTTCCAGAACGGCGACGAGCTGTACAACGGCAACCGCCTGGACCGCGGGCACATCGCCCGCCGGGCCGACCTGCTCTGGGGTCCGCTGCCCGAGGCGAAAAGGGCAAACGACGATTCGTTCTTCTTCACCAACATCGCGCCGCAGATGGACGACTTCAACCAAAGCGGCAAGAACGGCATCTGGGGACGGCTGGAGGAGGCCGTCTTTTCCGACGTCGACGTCCAGGACCTTAAGGTCACGGCATTCGGCGGACCCATCTTCCGGGACAACGACCGGGAGTACCGGGGGGTGCCGCTGCCGCGCGAGTACTGGAAAGTCCTCGCCTACCTGGAGCGGGGCGCGCTCCGCAGCGCCGCGTTCCTCCTCACGCAGAACCTGAATCCCCTGGAAGCCCTGGACCTCAACGAGTTCCGCGCCTTCCAGGTGGGTATTTCGGAGTTGGAGGAACGCACCTCCCTGCGCTTTGCGGATCCGCTGCGCGACGATGACGGCCGGACGTCGCTGCGGGCAGCCGGTGACCGGGCGCCACTGGAAAGCCTCGCCGACATCCGGTGGTGACTGCAGCCCGCTAGAGGGGCAGCACCCGCGGGGTCACGCTGATCTGCAGGCCGGCGTTTTCGCCGAGCAGCGGCTTCATCACGTCCGGAACTTCAATGCGGCCGCTCCACCTGTTGGGTGCACCGTCGCGGTCACGCAGCCGGTCCTTCTCCTCGGGGTTCCAGTCGCGCAGGGCAGTGGGGATGGTGCTGTTCCACGCCGCCCAGGCCTTCGGCAGGGGTTGGCCGGCAGACGGTGGTTCGATGTCCACCACCAGCGTGTCCTGCCAGTCTTCCGTCTGCTCCATGTGGTCGTCGAAGAACAGGCGGCCCTGCTTCTCGGCGATGGACAGCAGCCGCAGCTTCAGCGCATGCCGGAGCCTGGGGACCACCCGTCCGCCCACCAGGGGACGGGGCGCCTGGGACGAGAGAAACGTGGTGAGCAGCGGCTTGGGCGAATCTATGGGGTCGCCTTCCCGCCAGCGCTCGATCTGCACGGGACAGAAATGCGCGGCGCTCTGCTCATGGACCAGGACGGGCAGCCCGCGGATGGCCACCCCGACATCCAGCTGGAACTCCACCTCGTCCGGCGCGTCCCTGCCGACGGTGAAGCCCACCAGCTCAATCTGGATTTTCAGGTCCCCGAAGAGGAACCGCTGGAGGTTCTGGTAGCCCTCTTCCGAGTTGACGATGCCGTACCGGCCGCTGTGGCTGCGGTGGACAATGGCCAGGGGGGCACCCCGGACGGCGGCATTGTCGATCTGGACCAGCCCGTCGCTGCGGGGGCCCACAGCCCGGGAGGACAGTCCAAGCGCCACGTCGTAGTCCTCGGGGTTCGAACCGACCAGGCAGAAGAGCTCCGAAACCGGGAACCCGTCGTCGGGCATTTCGGTGCCTTTGAAGCTCTCGCGCCGCAGTGTCCGCCGGCGGGCTGCTGGGGTGAGGTAGTCATACATGCGGTCAGGCCCGAAGATGTCAGCGCCGTGGATGCCGGTGGCATCCCTGATCCGCTCCAGCAGTCCGAACCCGACCGCGAAGTTGATGCCGCCATGGGGTGTGGCGTAGGTGAAGACCCTGGCGACATACTTCGCGCCGGCGGCAGGATCAATCGTTCCGTCGGTGGCCGCCAGTTCCTCCGGAATCACACGCTGCAGGAGGGACCTGCACACCAGCCCGCCCATGGAGTGCGCCACCAGGAAGACCTTGGGGGCTCCGGTCCTGTCGAGCACCAGCTTGATGAGCTTGAACAGGTCCCGGGCGGCCGTTTCAAAGGAGAAGCTCTCCGGGTCCTGGTCAAAGGTGTCTGCGGAGTCGTCGTAGAACCGGTGGATCCACACCGAGGCGGGATTGACGGACCTGGTGTCCACGCCCTGCAGGAACGCCCACTGGTCCCCGTGGACCGGAACCTCGTATTTGTGGTCCGAAATGAGCCGCAGCATGGGCGATTCGAACTGGTGGAACTGCGCCCTGCCGCTGCTGTCCGACCGGACATGGACTGATCCCTGGCTGAAGCCGTAGAACGGGTCGTCCACCGCGCTGTTGATGGCGCCCCCGTTCCCGGCGAAGCCGCGGACATAGATGATGGGCAGCCTGCCGTCCCCACCTGGTGTATCCACGTCCTGTCCCCTTTCCGAGGTTCACATCCGCCGCATCATGTCCACGATCCGCACGGCTGCGGGCATTGGAGCACGCGGGCCGTTACGACGGCGTTACCGGCACCGGTGCGCCCAGGCGGTATCCCGGGTGCAGTAATGCGGCAGTAACGGTGCCGCGCTCTACTGGATGGAGACCGTCCCGGTGTCCGTTGCCGGGGGCGGCGGTTCCCCGGGCGTGTCCCGGCCCCAGCAAAGGAGCGCACATCATGACCGCAGAGACTGTCCGGCCGCACTGCGACACCAAGCCGCAAAGCCGTCCCCTGCTTCGTCCCGACCTCGCACCCGGCAGGGAACGCCTCATCCGCCGGTTGCGGGGGAAATGGGTGAACGGGACGGTGCTCCACTACTGGTTCTTGCAGGGACCGGCCCCGCAAAAGGAGGCAGTGCGGAAGGCCTTCCAGGAATGGAAGGCACTGGGCATCGGCCTGGAGTTTACGGAGGTGGCGGACAGGAGCGAGGCCGAGGTCCGGATCGCCTTTGACCAAAGCGACGGGTCCTGGTCCTATGTGGGGCGCGACGTCCTGGAAATCAACGCCACGGAACCAACCATGAACTTCGGCTGGGACCTCACTGACGAGTACGGCCGGACGACGGCGCTGCACGAAATCGGCCACACGCTGGGAATGCCCCACGAGCACCAGAACCCGTTCGCGGGCATTGTCTGGGACGAGCCCCGGGTCTACGAATATTTTGGCGGAGCACCGAACCACTGGCCGCCGGAGCAGACGCTGCACAATGTGCTGCGGAAGATCGACGCCACCGAGGTTGAAGGTTCCTCATGGGACCCCGACTCGGTGATGGAATACTGGTTCCCCGCCGGGCTCATCAAGGAACCGGCCAGGTTCCAGGCGGGCCTGAATCCCCCGGGCGGCCTGTCCGAAGCGGACAAGGAATGGGTGCTCAAGTTCTTTCCTGCCATCAAACCCGAACTCCCCGTCCTCGACCCGTTCAAGTCCGTCCCGCTGTCCCTGAGCCCCGCGGAGCAGGCCGACTTCGCCCTGGAGCCCTCGGCCTCACGGACCTACGAGATTGCCACCTTTGGGACCGCCGATACCGTGCTGGTGCTGTTCGAGAATGTCGACGGCGAGCTCCGCTTTGTCGCCGGGGACGACGACAGCGGCGAGGACCGCAACTCCCGTGTTTCGGCCAAGCTGTTCCAGGGACGGCATTACGTGGTTCGGGTTAGGCTCTACTGGGCAGGTGAGTCCGGGCAGACGGCCCTGATGTATTGGTGAAGCCCACTCCCCACCGCCGGACCGGCCCTTGCACGCCGCCGGCAATTGCCGCGGCGTGTTGCTCAAGTTTGTCCGAATCTTTGCTAAAGGAAGCGGACTACGGGTTGTTCTGGGGGCAGGATGAGAGCTGACCGGCTCAGTGCCCTGCCAATCCAGGCAGCACCGCAGCCGGCGGGACGGGTTGCCGGCAGTCAAACCGTCACCTTGAACGGGCCTGGTCCCGGCGGAGAGTTGGGGGAGACGATGCGATCGGACGATGCGGGGGAAGAACCTGCCGGCGGGCAGGAAGCAATGCACGACGTTTCGGACGCCGGCACCCTGGTGATCCGTACCTGGCACGAACACGGCGGGCAGTCCCCCGCATTCCGGGCAAGGATCACCTACGGTCCTGCCCACAGCCGTGATCAAACCACAGTGTCCGCCGCCGACCCGGACCGGGTCCTACACATTGTGCAGCAGTGGCTGTTGTCCCAGGCCGCTGCCCCAGGCGGGAACTAGATGGTCCTTGGCTCCGTGGGCCTGGGGTTTTACTGCCTCGCTGATCAGGTGCTTCAGCGCCCCGGAGGGTTCAACGCCCATGTCCTGCAGCAGCTGGTCGTGGTACTTCTCGTACGCCACCAGCGCGGATGCGAGGTTGCCCTGGGCGAGTTCCGCCGCCACCAGGAACCGGACCGCGCTCTCGTACAGCGGTTCGATATGGAGTGCGGCGGCCGCCGCTTCCGCAGCCGCCCCGTGGTCACCCCGGCCGGAAAAGCCACCGGCAAGGAGTGTCAGGGCTCGGAGCTGGTCGTGCCGCAGGCGCCCCTGCTCGAACAGTACCCAGTCCTCATACCAGCCGGGCAGGAATTCCAGGTCGCGCAGCTCCTGGAGGTTGGCTGCCACCATGTCCCCGCCGGGAAGGCCTGCTGCCTTCAGGACGGCCCGGATCTTGTGAAGGTCCACCACAACCCCGGAATGCAGGGACAATAAGGCTCCGTCTTTGACGAGCAGGCCGGGCAGTTGCCGTGTGACCAGGTGTACTGTCACCCGAAGGCTTTCCAGGGCCTTGTCATCCGGATATTCGGGCCACAGCATGCCGGCGAGGAGGTTCCGGAGGCTGGCACCGCGGACCGCGAGTGCGGCGATCAGCCGCTGCTGGCGTGCAGCAACGTGAACGACTTCCCCGTCCTGGCGGAGCTGCCAGGAGCGCATGAGGTCCAGCTCAAAAATTCCATAGTCGTCATTGCCCATGGCTACCCGATCAGAACAGGTGATGCTGCAGTCAATTTGTAAGATTGAGCATCCTCATGTTGACAGTGAAAGTCAATCAACAATTCCCCCTAATTGCGTAGCGAGAGGAGGCTCTCAGCGGGTTCCGGGGCGCCATTCGGACGGGTCAGCCGGCGAATCAGTGGCTGTCCGGGCCGGCCTGTGTCAGCCTGCGGCCGCCCGCGGAAGGAAGGCGCTGGGTTCTTGCCTGATGCGTGCCAGTGCGGACTCCACGGCACCCTGGACGACGGCTTCGGCTCCCAGCGTGCTTGCCACAAGCTCCGGGAGCGGGGCGCCGGTATCGGAAGGGAGCAGGCTGCGTGCATGTTCCAGGACGGGGTCAACGGCCCGTGAGATCCCGCCGGCGATGACCACACGCTCGATGTCGAGGAGGCTGGAGAGGACCACCGCAATCTTCGCCAGCCGGGCGCCGAGCCGGGCGATGATGTCCTTTCCCAGCGGATCGCCCTCGCGGGCTGCCTGGAACACGTCCTCCGCCTTGATCTGCTCCTCCGGAATGTCCCGCAGCGTTGTCCGGCCCTCGAATGAGTTGATGCCCGAGCGGGCCCATTTCCGCGCGAGTGCACCGAACCCGTCGGTGCTGCCTTCCTCGGGCAGGGACTTGTCATCGGTGAACGCGTCCAGGAACCGCATCTCGCCCGCGCCGCCCCGCGGCCCGCGCAGCAGGCGGCCATCGACGATCAGGCCGGCACCAAACCGTTCGCCCGTCAACAGGGTTGCCACGTTGGCTGAGGGCTCCAGCGCCAGCTCGGCGATGGCGGCGAGATTGGCGTCATTGTCGACGACGACCCTGCCCTGAAGGTGCCGGGCGAATCCGCAGTTCATCAGCTGCCAGAATTCCCCTTCGGCAGGAGACGCTCCGCCGGCATCCACGGGCGCGGGGACGCCGATCACCGTGAGCAGCACATCATCAGCGGTGAGCCCGGCATCGGCGAGCGTCAGTCCGATCAGCTCCCGGGCCTTTGCGCAGCGGCCGGCACCTCCCAGCGCATGTGAATCAAGGCCCTCGCGGCGGCTGCCCAGTTCCCGTCCGCGCAGATCCGCGACGACGGTTGTGAAGGAGGTTTCGCCGGCATCCAGTCCCACAACCACGCCCACGGCTTCACGCAGCCGGTACCGCCGCGCCGGCCTTCCCTTGAGGACGCGGCCGGCGTCGCCGCCGTCGTCGACCTCCTCCAGCCACCCCGCGTCAACCAGCCCGTCACAAACTCCCAGCACTGTGGCACGCGTCAGGCCTGTTTCAGCCATCGCCTCACCCGCAGTGAACACCTGCTCCTGCAGGGCAAAGCGCAACAGCGCCTCCGAGTTGATCTGGCGTAACAGTTGCGTGGAGTTCGCCGTGGTCGCGTTCATCCCTTGACGATATCCCTTCCGTCCCCCATCCTCGTATAGGTCCTAAATATAAGATCCAAATAAATCTTCCGAGACCCACCAGGAGCCAATGTTGCCACCCTTGACGTCCGCCGGGACGCGCGTCTCCCGACGAACTTTCCTTGCCGCAGCCGGAAGCGCGCTGGCCGCTTACGGCCTGGCGGGATGCAGCGCGGCGGGCACCCCGCCCACCATCACCTTCCACCAGTCAAAGCCGGAAGCGGTGCCCTATTTCCGTGACCTGGCTGCAAAGTTCACCGCATCCCAGGACCAGTTCCGGGTTCTGCATGACATGGCAACGAACCTCTCCGCCGGATTCGTCCGGAGCAGCCCGCCTGACCTCGGCTGCCTCAACTACAACCTTGAAATGGCCCGGTTCATGGAGCGCGGTGCACTGTCGGACCTCTCCGACCTGCCCGAGGCAGCAGCCATCCGTGAGGACGTGCTCGACCTGACGAACTGGTACCCCACGTACGCAGGCCGTACCAGCGTGATCCCCTACTCGGTGATGGCGGCGTCCGTCATCTACAACCGCCGCATTTTCCAGGACAACGGCCTCGCCGTCCCCACAACGTGGGACGAACTGATCGAGGTGTGTGAGCGGCTCAAGGCTGCCGGGATCACACCCATTTACGGGACCTTCCGCGATCCCTGGACCATCGCCCAGGGCCTGTTCGACTACACGGTGGGCGGCATGGTGGACGTGCGCGCGTTCTACAAGTCGATGCACGGGATAGGCGAGAAGGTGGGACCCGATTCCGAAGTCTCGTTCCAGAAGACAATGCTGGAACCGGTGCAGCGCATGGTCCAGCTGACCAAGTACGTCAATCAGGATGCCTCCAGCCGCGGGTACGGTGACGGCAATACTGCCATGGCGCAGGGGCAGGCAGCGATGTACTTCCAGGGGCCGTGGGCCTTCGGGGAAATTGAGAAGGCCGGCACCGACGTCGACCTCGGGACCTTCCCGCTGCCGATGACCGATGACCCGGCGGACCTCAAGGTCCGGGTCAACATCGACCTCTCGCTCTGGGTCCCCGAGGTGGCCAACGGGCAGCAGGGAGCCCGCGCCTTCCTGCGGTACCTCATGCAGCCGGAGATCCAGAATCCTTACAACGCCCAGTTCCTGGGGTTCGGCACGGTCAAGGACGCGCCGGCGGTCACCGACCCCCGCATCGTGGACATGCAGAAGTTCTACGACGAGGGCCGCTTCTACATGGGTGCCTCACAGTTCATCCCCAACACAATTCCCGCCGCGAACTACATCCAGTCGATCGTCTCCGGAGCGGACGCTGAGGGCACCCTCCGCCGCATGGACGCCGACTGGGCACGCCTGGCCTTCCGCGCGTGAGCGCATCCCGAACCCATGCACGAAACGAGGACCACCCCATGTCATCAATGACGAGACCTTCCACCAGGCCGGTGGTGACGGCTGAACCAGCGGCCAAGCCGGCACGTGTGCGCAAAAGCCGGGTCGACCCGCTCTACTATCTTTTCCTGTTGCCGTCGCTGGCGATCTTTACGCTCGCCGTCACACTCCCTGCCGTACTCGGCTTCGTCTACAGTTTCACGAACTCTGTTGGCTTCGGCGACTTCGACTTCATCGGCTTCCGGAACTTCATCGCTGTCTTCCGCGATGAAGGGATCCTCGGGGCCTATGGATTCACGCTCGCCTTTTCGCTCGTGACCGTCGTCGTCGTGAACGTCCTGGCCTTCCTGCTGGCCCTGGGCCTGACGTCCCGCGTCCGCTTCCGCACCGCGCTGCGGACGGTCTTCGTCATCCCGATGGTGATCTCCGGCATCGTGATTGCCTTTGTTTTCCAGTACCTCTTCTCAAACTCACTGCCGCTGGCAGGCCAGAGCCTGGGAATCGAACCGCTCACCACCAGCATCCTCGCCAACCCGGACCTCGCGTGGCTGGCGATCGTCTTCGTCACGGCATGGCAATCGGTTCCGAGTGCGATGCTGATCTACATCGCCGGCCTTCTGACCGTGCCCACCGAGGTGTACGAGGCGAGCTCCATCGACGGTGCAACGCCCTGGCACAACCTGCGGCACATCACCTTGCCGCTCGTGGCCGGGTACGCCGTGATCAATACGGTCCTGGGCTTCAAGAACTACCTCAACGCGTACGACATCATCGTCGGCCTTACCGACGGCGGCCCCGGGGTCGCCACCCGGAGCGTAGCGATGGCGATCTTCCGCGGCTTCGAAGGCGGCGACTACGCCTACCAGATGGCCAATGCCGTGATCTTCTTCCTGATCAGCGTCGCCATCGCACTCATCCAACTCCGCTTCACCCGTGGCAAAGGAGGGATCGCAGCATGAGCAACGCGACCCGCACCATCCCCGCACAACCAGCGGCTTCCGCCAGGCGCCGCATCCGCACCGGCCACGAGCGCACCAACTGGCCCGCCACCGCCGTCCTGATCGTGTGCACCCTCGCCGTGCTTGTGCCGCTGTACGTCACGGTCAGCATGGCCCTCAAGACCACCGGCCAGGCGGTGGACGGCAACGCCTTCTCCCTGCCGAGCCCCCTGACTTTGGACAGTTTCATCCAGGCATGGACGCTCACGAACTTTCCCCGTGGCTTCATGATCTCTGTCTTCATCTCCGTCACCGCTGTCGTCGGCGAGATCGTGGTATCGGCGCTCGCAGCCTATGCGATTGTCCGCAACTGGGACCGCCGGCTGTTCCGCTGGTCGTTCTTCTACCTGCTGGCGGCGATGTTCATTCCGTTCCCGGTGGTGGCACTCCCCCAGATCCAGCTCACCGGCATGGCCGGACTCGACAACCCGCTCGGCGTCGCGATCCTGCACATCGTGTTCGCCCTGGCCTTCAACACGATGCTGTTCACCGCGTTCCTGCGCTCGATCCCGCTTGAGCTGGAGGAAAGCATGCGGATGGACGGCGCCGGGACGTGGCAGGTGTTCTGGCGGCTGATCTTCCCGCTGCTCGGACCCATGAGCGCGACCGTGGGAATCTTCGCCTTCATCGCATCGTGGAACGACTTCATGATGCCCTCGCTGATTATTTCCGACCCTGAACTGCAGACGATTCCCGTACTGCAGAAGATGTTCCAGACGCAGTTCAGCAACAGCTACAACGTCGCGTTCGCCTCGTACCTGATGGCGATGGCACCCGCGATCGTCGTCTACCTGTTCACGCAGCGGTGGGTCATGTCCGGCCTGACCCAGGGCGCCGTCAAGTAATTCTGCAAGGGGGTGCCTTCCGACGCGACGCGCGTGCGGGGGCGCCCCCTCAGGCTGCGGGCATGGCCAGGGACCGGCGGATGCCGATGATCCTGACGGCGACTCCCAGCAGGACCAGGCCAACACCGAACGCCATGAGGATCCAGACGGGCGCGGCCGCGGCGTCGATGTTCCGGTAGCACTCCGGCGCGAGCGCCGTGATGTGCAGCTGGGCATCGGCCATTTCAGCTGCCTGGCTTTCCGGCAGCAGCGGGCTGCCGCAGAGCGGTCCCGCCGGCCTTAAACCGACCACGATGCTCAGGATATGGACGGCCAGCCCCACGGCGATGACCAGTATCCAGCCGCGCCGTTGACTCAGTTCCCGGTTAATGGACCTGGTGGGATTTTCCGCAGAATCTTGAACCGCCATGATCCGAGCATAATGAGGGTCGAAGTGTTTTGCAGTGTTCGTGCCCCTACCGGCAGCCGTTGAGGACACCGGTGATCGCATCATGCTCAGCCTGCGTCACCCACAGTTTGTACTTGGCCTTCACGGCCGTCTGGCGGACGACGTACTCGCACCGGAATGCCCTGTTCGGCGGGAGCCAGGTGGCAGCATCCTTGTCACCCTTGGCGCCATTGGTGGGTCCATCGGCGGCCATCAGGTTCAGCGGGTCGTTGGCGAGGTCCTTGCGCTCTTCAGCAGTGAGTTGCTGGGCGCCCTTCTGCCAGGCGTCGCTGAGTGCTACGAGGTGGTCGATCTGGACGGCGGAGCTGGTGTCCTGCCCGCGCACGAAATCTATGATTGTGCCGGTGTACCTGTCGGCCAGGGTGCCGGTGACGACGACGCAGTTGTTGGTGCCGGGTTTGAAGGTTTCGCCGGTGAGGTCCCGGGCCAGGATGTCGTTGCGGGTGTCGCAGCCGTTCCGGTCAACGTCAGCCCAGGCGGGACCGAACTCCTCACGGGAATAGCCGGTCTTCGGAGCGCGCCCCTTCACCGGAATGGTCTGCAGCTGGTTGAGGGCGTTGCCGGCAGCAGCCGGATCTGCCGGAGCGGGATAACTGGCTGCGCCGCGGGGAGCGGATTCGATGGCCTCCAGCGCGTTCGCCGCAACATCACATCCGGCAAGGGAGCAAGCCAGCAGAACGGCAGTGGCAGCGGCAAGGGATTTGGCGGCAAAGCGGGAGATCTTCATGGTCCTTTTGGGTCAGCGGGGCTTTCAACGCTAGCGTCCGCTGCTGCTTCCGGGCGGAAGGGTGAACTATGGCGCCTGTCACACCGCGCCGCTCCCCCGGTCCCGGCAGGCGTGCAGGTACATCATTTCTCCCGGCTGCCTGCCTTCGCTGCATATGTGGTGGCCTGGTCACGCACTTGGCGGATGTAGGTGTCGGACTGGTTGTAGGCGTAGATGGCGCCGGTCCATCCTTCCGAGGTGGTGAGGTCCCGGCCGTCGGCGCACAAATAGTGCGCCGCGCTCAGGGCGGCGTCATCGATATTGGACGGGTCCGCCACTCCGTCTCCGTTCCCGTCGCGCGCCACCAGGCGCCAGGTGGACGGGATGAATTGCATCGGTCCCACGGCCCGGTCCCAGCGGGCGTCCCCGTCCAGGGTCCCAGCGTCTGTGTCGGCGATCGCGGCGAATCCGGCGCCGTCAAGCACGGGGCCCACGATCGGGCGGCTCACTTCCCCGTCGGCTGTGAGGACGCCGCCCCCGTACGTTCCGTGTCCTGTCTCGATGAAACCGACGGCCGCGAGAGTGTTCCACCCGAGCCCGCACGCCGGAACGGTATCCTTGACGGTTACAGCCGCGGCAACGTACGCGCGCAGTGCACGCTCGGGGATGCCGGTCTGCCCGGCTGCCCGGACGAGCCATTCGGCATCCGGGCTCCTGGTGACGTTCACGGCGGTGGCCATCCCAGAAGACAGCGCCTCGAACTCGGCGCCCGCCCGGGGCGGCGGAGCAAAGGCCTGCCGCGCGTCGACACCGGCGTGCGCGCGCAACCAGAACAAGGATGCGGTGGAGACAGAGACCGCAAACACGATAAGAACCACAAGACGCCTAAGACCAAGCACCGACCAATCAAACCATCTGCTGCTGATCTTCCCTGTCGGCTCCCCTAGTGCGCATCATCACCCTTGCGTTTTTTCTGACTACACTCATAATTGAGTGTAGTCAACAAGAAAGGCGCTTCGGAATGAAAGCGTTTGTCATCAATAAGTACAAGTCCGGCTTGCAGCCGGCCGAGGTCGCGGAGCCGGTGGTCGGTGAGCAGGATGTCCTGGTCCGGGTGGAGGCGGCCGGGCTTAACCAGCTGGACGAAAAGATCCGGCTCGGAGAGTTCAAACAGATCCTCCCCTACGCTTTGCCGCTGGTCCTCGGACATGACCTGGCAGGAACAGTCCTCCAGGTCGGGACGAAGGTGCGTGGCTTCAAGCCCGGCGATGAGGTTTTTGCCAGGCCGGACAAAGCCCGCATCGGCACTTTTGCCGAGCGCATCGCCGTGGCGGAAGCGGATCTGGCGCTGAAGCCCGCGACGATCAGCATGGCCGAGGCAGGGTCCCTTCCGCTGGTGGCCTTGACGGCGTGGCAGGCCCTGGTGGAACGCGGCAAGGTACAGCGGGGGCAGAAGGTCCTGATCCACGCCGGCGCGGGAGGAGTCGGCTCGCTGGCAATCCAGCTGGCGAAGCACCTCGGAGCGGCGGTGGCCACCACCGCCAGCGCCGCCAACGTGGACTTCCTCCGCGGACTGGGCGCCGACGTCGTCATCGACTACCGCAACGAGGACTTCGAACAGGTCCTCAGCGGCTACGACCTGGTCCTCGACAGCCTCGGCGGGCCAAACCTGCAAAAGTCCCTCCGGATCCTCAAGCCCGGCGGCCAGGCAATCGGAATCGCAGGACCGCCGGACCCCGCGTTCGCCCGGGAACTGGGCCTCAACCCGGTACTCCGCTTCGCCATCACCGGCATGAGCCGGAGCATCCGCAGCCAGGCCCGCCGGCTCGGCGTGCACTACGAATTCCTGTTCATGCACTCCAGCGGCGCGCAACTGGGCCACATCGCAAGGCTTGTCGACGACGGCGTGCTGCGTCCCGTCGTCGGACGCGCCACTCCCTTCGCCCAGACTCCGGAAGCCTTGCAGGCACTGGGAAGCGGCGGTTTGCGCGGCAAGGCCGTTGTGGTCAATCCCCCGCGTAATGCCTCCGCCACCGCCCGGCCTGAAGCCGTCGGCCTTCACAGGTCCGGAGAAACGGCATGAGCGCCGCCAGCATCCCTGGTGCATCCACCTATGCGACTGCACCCACCCGCAGCATCACAACCCGCGGCGTCAGCTATGCCTACCGCGAACTGGGGCCGAAGGGCGGGGTTCCCGTGGTCTTCTTCGTCCACCTCGCCGGCAACCTTGACAACTGGGACCCGCAGATCATCGACGCCGTGGCCAAGGAGCACCACGTCGTCACCTTCAACAACCGCGGCATCGGGGCCAGCACCGGCGTGGTGCCGGGCAGCGTTGAGGCCATGGCCGAGGACGCCGCCGACTTCATCCGCGCCCTGGGCTTTGAGAAGGTGGACATCTTCGGATTCTCCCTCGGTGGCATGGTGGCCCAGGCCCTCATCGGAAAGCACCCCGACCTGGTCCGGAAACTCGTCCTCGCCGGCACCGGACCCCGGGGCGGTGAAGGCATGGACAAGGTTGCAAGGGGTCACGTACTTCGACGTACTGCGGGCCGCCCTGTTCCGGGCAGATCCGAAGGAGTTCCTCTTCTTCGACCGCAGCGCCGCCGGCAAGCAGGCGGCGAAGGAATTCATCACCCGCATCCGGGAGCGCACCACAGGACGTGACCGGCCGGTCCGGATCCAGGCCTTCCGGACCCAGCTGAAAGCCATCAGGAACTGGGGCCGCGCCGAGCCGGCAGACCTGTCGGCCATCAACCACCCGACACTGATCGCCAACGGCGACCATGACCGCATGGTTCCTTCCATCCTCTCCAAGGACCTGCACCGGCGCATCGCAGGATCAGAGCTGGTCATCTACCCGGACTCCGGCCACGGCGGGATCTTCCAGTTCCACCAACAGTTCATTCCCGAAGCCGTCGAATTCCTCAGACGCTGACGCCCGGCGGGTCCCCATTGACTACACTCGAAACCAGCTGAAGACCTTGACCGCCCCGGAGGAATCCCCGCCATGCACCTTGCCTCCCAGCCCGTCGGCCGGCGGGAACGGAACAAGCAGGCCAAACTTGACCGGATCACGGCGGCAGCCCGCGAACTCTTCGCCGAGCACGGTATCGACGACGTCACCACCCAGCAAATCGCTGACAGGGCGGACATCGGCACCGGCACACTGTTTTTGTATGCCAAGAGCAAAGGTGAGCTGCTGCTGCTCGTCCAGAACTCGGCCTACGCGGATGCCCTCGCCAGGGGAACCGCGGAGGCGGCAGGAATTACGGTGCCCCTCGATGCCGTCATGGCCGTTGTCCGCCCGGTGGTGGAATGCAACCGGACCCAGATCGACAACGGCCGCACCTACCTGCGCGAGATGGTCTTCGGCGACCCGGACGAACCCCATCACCATGCCGCGCTCACCCTCGCGGCGGGGACCGAGGCCGCCATCGCCGCCGTCCTGGAACGGGAAGCTCGCACCACCGCTGATTCCGCAGCCAGGCTCGCGCACGTCATCTCGGCCATCATGTTCCTGAGCATGGCTGCTTCAACCAACGTCTCCCGCACGGAAGAGGAACTGCTTCTGGAGATCCGGAACCAGGTCGCAGCAATCCTTCCTGCCTGAACCGCAGCACCCGCCAGCTGCTCTTCAATAAACAGAAGCACCCTCCACCGCACGAAAAAGCCCGGGCGCCATCCCGCAAGTACTGCGGAATGACGCCCGGGACTGCTCTTGCCGTTGTAACCTGCTAAGCGTCGATCACCATGTCGGTCTGTGCCGTGGAGCAGCAGGGCAGGAACTTGCCTGCGTCGATTTCCCGCTTGCGGATACCGCCCTGGTGGTTCATCTCGATGTCCCCGGAAAGCTTGACGACCTTGCAGGAGCCGCACATGCCTTCCTTGCAGTTGGCGCCGATCCGGACACCCGCGCGCTGCGCCACCTCAAGGATGTGCTGGTCGGGATCAATCCGCACGTTGACGCCGGTGCGCAGGAAGGACAGGGTGAGGCTTCCCGTTCCCACCGTCTCAAAGCTCGAGGCATCGGGGGTGACGGCCTCGGGTTGCGCGTCCGCACTGCCCCCGGCCGCGGGCGCATCCGTGTCGACGGTTTCCAGCGGCAGCCCCGTGGCCTGGAGGGGCCCATCGGCGTCGTAGCCGGGCTCATAGAGTCCGAACGCGCTTGGCTGGCCTTCGTAGTAATCCTCGGCTGACTCGGCGATCTCCTCGGCGATTTCCTCCGCGATGTCCGTTGCCAGCGCGATCTCTGCCTGGTACTCAAGGAGTGTCTGGCGGTCTCCCGAGAAGAACTCCATGTAGATGGACGTGTCGTCGACGCCGACCTTCTTGAGGAGCTCGGTGGCGCTGTTCAGGTAACCCTCGGGGCCGCAGGCGTAGACCTGGCGGCCGTTGGCGTCGGGGGCCACCTGGTCGAGCATGGCCGCCGTCAGCCTTCCGGTGAGCCCTTCCCACCCCTCGGGCTTGCTGCGGTCGCCCAGGGAGTAGAAGACCTTGATGCGCGAGTCCACGGAGGCGATGTAGGCCAGCTCCTGGTGGAAGGCAAAACCTCCGGCTTCCGCCCCGTGGTACAGGACCACAACGTCGGCGTGTCCGGGCAGGGAGTGGATGGTCCGCACCATGGACATGATGGGAGTGATGCCTGCGCCGGCGGCCAGGAGAAGGTAACGCGCCCGCCGGTCGGCGTCGGGCAGGTGGAACGCGCCGACCGGTCCGAGCATGTCCAGAACGGTGCCGGGTTTGACGTTCTCATGCACCCACGGAGAAACCAGGCCCGTGGGGTCGCGCTTGACGCTGATGCTGAACGTCCATGGCTCCGTGGGGGAACTGGATAGCGAGTAGCTGCGGTCCACCGGATCCTGGTCCTCACCGTTTACCGGAAAGGCGACGTTGACATACTGGCCCGCACGGAAGGCCAGGGGCGCACCGTCGGTGCGCCGGAACACGAAGGTCATCAGGCCGCCGGCCTCGACAACGGTCTCCACGCATTCGGCCATAAACTCCTGGGGGTGCCAGGGGCCCAATGCACGGGCAGCGCGGGCTGGCGCCTCGGTGCTGCCCATGACCCTGTTCCACGGCATCTCCAGACCGCGAATGCGCTGTGGTTCCTGGATCACCGTTTCAGTGAGGAGTTCTGTCATGCCAAGTGCTCCTGAACGCGCTGCACGTACCAGTTGATGAATGCTTCGACCTGGTATTCGCTCTTCATGTACGGACCGGGCTCGTAGGCAGGGCTGGCAGCGCCCTGCTGGCACAGTTCCACGAACGCCTTGTCCTGCAGGTTGGTCTGTTTCCAGGTGTAGGTGAGCTTCTCCAGGTCGTAATCGACGCCTTCTTCGGCGTCGTCAGCGACCAGCCAGGTGGTGCGGACCAGCGACTGGTGTTCGTTGATGGGGAAGACGCCGAACGTGATGACGTGGTCGCCGAGGAAGTGGAACCAGCTGTTGGGCTGCAGGTGCATGGAGCAGCGGCCAAGGCGGAAGTCCGGCAGGTCGCCAAGCAGCTTCTTGGAGAGCCGGCGCCCGTCGGCGGAGAAGGACTCGCCTTCGCCGTCCAGGGATTCGCGGGAGATGCGGATTCCGGCGATACGGGTGTCAAGCTCCTCGACCACCTCGTAAGGCAGTCCGTAGCGGCGGCAACGCTCTTCAAGGGAGGACTGCGCTTCCTTGTTGCGGTCCCATACTTCCTCAAGATGCGGAGGAATCAGGCCCTCTGTCAGGCCCCAGGTGGGGAAGAGCGAGCATGCGAGTTCCGGGTGTCCATCGCAGTGGTAGCACTCACGGTTGTTCTCCATGACGAGCTTCCAGTTGCCCTCTTCGATGATGTTCTGCTGGTAGGCAATCTTCGTCTTGGACAGGTCGTGCGGGGCCAGGTAGGGCTCGAAGATCTTTGAGGTCTCGTCGAAGTCGGTGGGCGGTTCGTCAGCGATGCAGACGAAGATGAGTCCGGCAACCTCGCGGCTGTGGGCACGCTTGAGCGCGAAGCAGTTCTTGTCGAACTTCGCTTCTCCGGGGGCGGAGGCGTGGATCAGGTTGCCTTCGGGGGAGTAAGTCCAGGAGTGGTAGCCGCAGACGAGGTTTCCGGTGGAGCCGGCAGCTTCGGTCAGGACGCGGGCCCCGCGGTGGCGGCAGACGTTGTGGAGGACGTTGACGTCCCCTTCGTCGGTGCGGAGGACGATCAGGGAGTAGGGACCGTAATCGACCGTAATGTAGTCGCCGGGCTCCGGCAGCTCGGCGACACTTCCGGCAAAGATCCAGTGCTGGCCGAAGATAGCCTCCATGTCGACCTTGAAGATTGCCGGGTCGGTGTAGAAGGGGGCGTCGAGGGAGTAGCCCGTGCGGCGGAACGCAAACAACTCGTTGATCTCAGCCAGCTGCTCGGCAGGCAATGAGGACGCGAGTTTTCCGCGTGAGTTGAGGGGCTGGTGCACTGGAGCAGTCATGGGTTTCCTCCCGGGAGGCGTGGTTACGTGTGATATCTGGGCGACTACGGGTGCGTCGCTGCAGCCGTTGTCAAAAAGCGTTGTTTCAAGAGATTAGGGCGCACGAGCGCCCAATAAAAGCGCAAGAATCCGAAGATAACCGTGCACAATAGGTGCATGATTGATCCCAGACTTATTACGCTCCGAGTATTCGCCCGCTGCGGCACCGTGGGCGCGACCGCGGAGCTCACGGGGTACTCCCCTTCAGCCGTCTCCGCGCAATTACGCGAGCTCCAGCGCGTGCTCGGTTTACAGCTCCTGGCAAAGGACGGCCGCGGTGTGCGGCTGACCGCTACAGGCCGGTTTCTTGTGGCCGGTTCGGACTCCCTCATTGCGGAATGGGAGAGCCTGCGCGCCGCCGCCATGGAGGCCGGCGACCAGGTGCAGTCACATTTCGGCCTCGGTGGATTTTCGACGGCGGCCGCCCAGTTGCTCGCGCCGCTTGCGGCTACTCTCCGCTCAACGCGTCCGCAGTTGGAGGTACAAGTACTTGAGGCCGACCCGGCCCGCTGCTTCGATTTGTTGGTAGCCGAGAGGATTGACCTTGCGGTCATTGTCGCCATGCAGTCGAACACCTACGGCGAGGATGACCTGCGTTTCGAACAGACCGTTCTGCTCGACGATCCCCTGGACGTGATCATTCCGTCTGACCATCCACTGGCATCCCGGGAACGGGTGACGCTTGAAGAATTGGCCTCGGAACCCTGGATCACGGAAGCTGCGGGCTCCACCTACCACTCCCTCTTCACTGCGGCGTTCACGGCAGTTGGTGTGACACCACGGATTGCCCACGAGGCCGTCGAGTGGGAAACCCAGATCGCCTTCGTGGGTGCAGGGCTCGGCGTGGGCTTGCTGCCGCGACTGGCGCCCCTGCGCAATGCAGAGAATGTGGTTCGCCTGCGCCTAACGGGCAAGGGCAGGCCCTCGCGGCGCATTGTCGCGGCCGTACGCAGGGGCAGTATTGCCTCTCCCCTGGTTCAGGAGTCGCTCGACATCCTGCAGAAGAACGCTGAGCGGATCGTCGCCGCCCGGCCGGAGGACGAACTCTGAAAATCGTTTGTCCGAGACCGACATAAAGATGTTGACCTGCGTCACAGTCGAGTATACGCTGGGGTCCAATCTAATATATCAGTTCGCTACTTTTGAATATATCTAAAGGAGGAGGGGCCATGACCCTCATGCAGACAGAGGCAACCGCAGCGGCCCTGGCAGCGCCGGCAACGGAGCAGGCGCAGAAGTTCGTGCTCACGCTCTCGTGCGCCGAGCAGGCCGGGATCGTGCAGGCCGTGACCACCTTCCTGTTTGAGCGCGGCTTCAACATTGACGAGCACCAGCAGTTCGATGACAGCCTGCGCCAGACCCTGCACCTGCGCACCGCGTTCTCCGGGTCCCCGGACCTGACCCCGGAAACCCTCGCGGCCGAATTCGCGCCGGTCGCGGACCGGTTCGGCATGAAGTTCAGCTTCCACGACCAGACACAGCAGCGGGTCCTGGTGATGGTCTCGAAGTTCGGGCACTGCCTGAACGACCTGATCTTCCGCTGGCGCGGCGGGACCCTGGGCGGGGAACTCGTGGCAGTGGTCTCCAACCACGAAACCCACCGGGCGATGGCAGAAGCGGCCGGGCTGCCCTTCATCTACCTCCCGGTCACCCCGGAGACCAAGGCCGACGCCGAGGCGAAACTCCTGGACCTCGTGGACGAGTACCAGGCGGACCTGGTGGTCCTGGCCCGCTACATGCAGGTCCTCTCCGACGACCTCTGCCGGGCCCTGGAGGGCCGGGCGATCAACATCCACCACTCCTTCCTGCCCGGCTTCAAGGGCGCCCGCCCCTACCACCAGGCCTACGACCGGGGCGTCAAACTCGTCGGCGCGACCGCGCACTACGTCACCGCCGACCTGGACGAAGGCCCGATCATCGAACAGGAAGTCATCCGCGTGGACCACACCTACGGCCCCGCCCAGCTCTCCACCGTCGGCCAGGACGCCGAAGCCCTCGCCCTCTCCCGCGCCGTCCGCTGGCACTGCCAGCACCGCGTCCTGCTCGACGACACCAGCACCGTCGTCTTCCGCTAACCCCCACCCGCACCCGGGGCACACAGTCTTTTTTTGAG
The DNA here is from genome assembly GCF_045833485.1 of Arthrobacter nitrophenolicus. Lineage (NCBI taxonomy): Bacteria > Bacillati > Actinomycetota > Actinomycetes > Micrococcales > Micrococcaceae > Arthrobacter > Arthrobacter nitrophenolicus. Next base: position 3,607,785 of record NZ_CP174504.1, on the reverse strand, counting down.
AATTTGCAGGAGAACCCTTTTATGGAATCGTCGCCACGTATTGTCATCATCGGAGCCGGGATCGTGGGCACCAACCTCGCCGATGAACTCGTCACCCGGGGCTGGAACAACATCACGGTCCTGGACCAGGGCCCGCTGAACATGCCGGGCGGGTCCACCTCGCACGCCCCCGGCCTGGTGTTCCAGACCAACCCGTCCAAGTCCATGGCCCTGTTCGCCAAATACACGGTCGAGAAACTCCTCTCCCTCACCGAAGACGGCGTCTCCTGCTTCAACCAGGTCGGCGGCCTCGAGGTCGCGACCACCGAAACCCGCCTCGCTGATTTGAAGCGCAAGCTCGGCTACGCCCAATCGTGGGGCATCGAGGGCAGGATCCTCTCCCGCGACGAGTGCAAGGAGCTCTACCCGCTCCTGAACGAAGAAGACATCCTCGGCGGCCTGCACGTGCCCAGTGACGGGCTCGCGTCCGCCGCGCGGGCGGTGCAGCTGCTGATCAAACGCACCGAAGCCGCCGGCGTGAAGTACATCGGCAACACCGAAGTGACCGGCATCGAACAGGAAAACCGCCGCGTCACCGGCGTCCGGACCCCCGACGGCGTCATCGACGCGGACATCGTGGTCTCCTGCGCCGGGTTCTGGGGCGCCAAGGTCGGCGAACTGATCGGCATGAAAGTACCCCTGCTGCCGCTGGCACACCAGTACGTCAAAACCACCCCCGTCCCCGCCCAGCACGGCAAAAACGAGCTCCCGAACGGGGCCCGGCTGCCGATCCTGCGGCACCAGGACCAGGACCTCTACTACCGCGAACACGGCGACCGGTACGGCATCGGCTCCTACGCCCACAAACCCATGCCCGTGGACCTCGACGAACTCGGCACCTACAACCCGGACGAGATCAGCGAACACAACATGCCCTCCCGGCTGGACTTCACCCTCGAAGACTTCCTGCCCGCCTGGGAAGCAACCAAACAGCTCCTGCCCGCCCTGCACGAAAGTGAGATCGAGGACGGCTTCAACGGCATCTTCTCCTTCACCCCCGACGGCGGCTCCCTCGTGGGCGAATCCAAGGAACTCGACGGCTTCTACGTCGCCGAAGCCGTCTGGGTCACCCACTCCGCAGGCATCGCCCGCGCCGTCGCCGAACTCCTTGTGGAGGGCAAATCCTCCATCGACCTCGGCGACTGCGACATCCACCGCTTCGAAGACGTCCAGCTCACCGACGCATACGTCTCTGAGACCTCGCAGCAGAACTTCGTCGAAATCTACGACGTCCTGCACCCGCTCCAGCCCAAACTTTCCCCCCGCAACCTGCGCGTCTCCCCCTTCCACGCCCGGCACAAACAGCTCGGCGGGGTCTTCCTCGAAGGCGGCGGCTGGGAACGGCCCTACTGGTTCGAAGCGAACGCAGAGCTCCTCAAAGACATGCCCGCCAACTGGCAGCCCCCGGCCCGGGATGCCTGGTCCGGGATGTTCAGCTCCCCGATCGCCGCGGCCGAAGCGTGGAAAACCCGCACCGCCGTCGCCATGTATGACATGACCCCGCTCAAACGCCTCGAAGTCTCCGGTCCCGGAGCCCAGAAACTCCTGCAGGAACTGACCACCGCGGACATGACCAAAAAACCCGGCGCCGTCACCTACACCCTGCTGCTGGACCACGCCGGCGGGATCCGCAGTGACATCACCGTCGCCCGCCTCACCGAAGACACCTTCCAGCTCGGCGCCAACGGCAACATCGACACCGCCTACTTCGACCGCGCCGCCCGCCACCAAACCAACAACGGCGGCCCGGCCGACTGGGTCCAGGTCCGCGACACCACCGGCGGGACCTGCTGCATCGGCCTCTGGGGCCCCCTCGCCCGCGACGTCGTCGCCGCGGTCAGCAACGACGACTTCACCAACGACGGCCTCAAATACTTCCGCTCCAAGCAAGTCGTCATCGGCGGCGTGCCCGTCACCGCGATGCGCCTGTCCTACGTCGGTGAACTCGGCTGGGAACTCTACACCAGCGCCGACAACGGCCAACGCCTCTGGGACACCCTCTTCAAAGCAGGACAACCCTTTGGCATCATCGCCGCCGGCCGCGCAGCATTCAGCTCCCTCCGCCTGGAAAAGGGCTACCGCTCCTGGGGCACCGACATGACCACCGAACACGACCCCTACGAGGCCGGCCTCGGCTTCGCCGTCAAAATGACCAAAGACAACTTCGTCGGCAAAAAAGCCCTCGAAGGCCGCACCGAAGAGAACTCCGCCCGCCGCCTGCGCTGCCTCACCATCAACGACGGCCGCTCCATCGTCCTCGGCAAAGAACCCGTGTTCTACAAAAACCAGCCCCTCGGCTACATCACCAGCGCCGCGTACGGCTACACCATCCAAAAACCCATCGCCTACGCCTACCTCCCATCCACCGTCAACATCGGCGACGCCGTCGAAATCGAATACTTCGGCCGCCGCATCCCCGCCACCATCACCCAAGACCCCCTCTACGACCCCACCATGACCAGGCTCCGGGGCTAAGCCGCGCCCTGCGGCCAACAAGGCAAGCGGCCCGGACCCTTTCCCTCGCAACGACCGGGTCCGGGCCGCTGTACCCGCCCTCTTCCGCAAGCCGCGCAAGCACCTGCCGACTGCTTCACTTCCAGGATCTGAAAGGGATATCCCCCGTGGCATCCAAAGCCCCCCGCGAAAACATCGACGAGTCAAAGCTGACCGTCACCAAACCCAAGACCAAGGCCGTAGGCATCCCGGCCGTTGCCAATGCGTTGAAAATTTCGCTGGAACAGATGGGGCCACTGCGCAGTGTCCACACGCTCCTGGCAGTGAACCAGCTGGACGGGTTCGACTGCATGGGCTGCGCCTGGCCCGAACACGAAAAGCGCAACGCCGCGGAGTTCTGCGAAAACGGCGCCAAGGCAGTGGCCGAAGAAGCCACCCGTCGCCGTGTCACACCGGAATTCTTTGCCAAGCACTCGGTTGCTGACCTGAAGACCCGCGACGACTACTGGCTGGGCCAGCAAGGCCGGCTCACCCACCCGATGTTCCTCGATGAAGGCGCAACCCATTACAAGCCCATTGAGTGGGATACGGCTTACGACCTCATGGCCGAGGAGCTGCGGGGCATGGACCACCCCGATCAGGCGGTCTTCTACACCTCCGGCCGGACCTCCAATGAAGCAGCATTCGTGTACCAGCTGCTGGTGCGGGGAATCGGCACCAACAACCTTCCTGACTGCTCCAACATGTGCCACGAATCCTCGGGTTCGGCGCTGGTGGAAACCATTGGAATCGGCAAGGGTTCTGTCAGCCTGACGGACCTGGAAACCGCGTCGCTGATCTTCGTAGCGGGCCAGAATCCCGGCACCAACCACCCGCGCATGCTGAGCGCCCTGGAGAAGGCGAAAAAGAACGGCGCGATTATCGTGTCCGTCAACCCGCTTCCCGAGGCCGGACTCCTGCACTTTGAAAACCCGCAGCATGTAGCCGGCATGGTGTCGGGAACCCGGTTGACCGACGACTTCCTGCAGATCCGCGCCGGCGGCGACCAGGCCCTGTTCCAGGGCCTTGGCAAATACCTGCTTGAAGCCGAAGCTGCCGGCCGGAACACCCCGGGCCTGGAAACCGTCCTGGACCACCACTTCATCGAAAACCACACAGTGGGCATTGATGACTACCTGCGCTACCTCGAAAAGGTGGAGTGGGATGACATCGTGGAGGCAACAGGCCTCACCCTGGAGCAAATCAGGGCAACGGGAGAACGGCTGCTTGCGTCGAATGCAACCATCGTGTGCTGGGCCATGGGGCTGACCCAGCACAAGCATTCCGTGCCTACCCTTCGCGACGTGGTCAACGTCCTGCTCCTCCAGGGCAACATCGGCAAGCCCGGCGCCGGCGTCTGCCCGGTGCGCGGCCACTCCAACGTCCAGGGCGACCGCACCATGGGCATCTTCGAAAAAATGCCGGAGACGTTCCATGACCGGCTGGACCAGGAATTCAACTTCCGGTCTCCCCGGGAGCACGGCTTTGACACCGTGGCAGCCATCCGCGCCATGCGGGACGGCAGGGTCCGTTTCTTCATGGGGATGGGCGGCAACTTCGTCCGTGCAGCCCCGGACTCGGAGGTCACCGAGCAGGCCCTGGCCAACACCAGCCTGAGTGTTCAGATCTCCACGAAACTGAATCACTCGCATCTGTCCACAGGCCGCCGGGCGTTGATCCTGCCTACCCTTGGACGCACCGAGAAGGATACCCAGCAGACAGGCGACCAGCGGGTCACAGTGGAAGATTCCATGAGCGCCGTGCACGCATCACGGGGACGGCTCAAGCCCGCAAGCGAACACCTCCACTCCGAGGTAGCCATCGTGTGCAACCTCGCCCACAGGCTGTTTGCAGACGGCCACGGCCGCGTGCCCAACACACCCCAGGCCAGCTGGCTCGCCATGCGGGATGACTACTCGCTGATCCGGAAGCACATCGAAGCGGTGGTTGACGGCTTTGAAGACTTTGAACAGCGGATCCAGCATCCGGGCGGTTTTGTGCTGCCACACCCGCCACGGGATGCCAGGAAGTTCGATACGGCATCCGGGAAAGCCCACTTCACCGGCAACGAGCTGGAATTCATCAAGATCCCTCCCGGCCGGCTGGTCCTGCAAACCCTCCGCTCACACGACCAGTACAACACCACCATCTACGGCAAGGACGACCGTTACCGCGGCATCCACGGCGGCCGGCGCGTGGTGCTCATCAACGCCGAGGATGTCAGTGAGCTGGGCTTTGCCGACGGGGACATGGTCCACCTGATCTCCGAGTTCCAGGGGACGGAGCGGCGGGCCGAAAACTTCCGCATTGTGTCGTATTCGACGCCGAAGGGTTGTGCCGCCGCCTACTACCCGGAGACCAACGTCCTGGTGCCGCTGGACTCCGTGGCGGATACCAGCGGAACGCCTACCTCAAAGTCCGTGATCATCCGGCTGGAAAAGGCCTAGATCCCCCTCAAGTTCCCCATTTCAGTAACACCAACGATTAGGAAGTGACCATGTCAGGAAACAGAGCTGTCGCCTACAAGGAACCCGGTGTCGTCGAAATCATCGACACTGACTACCCGACGTTTGAACTCAAGGACGGCCCCGGCGTCAACCCGGCCAACGTCGGCCGCAAGGTGCCCCATGGCGCGATCCTCCGCACCGTAACCACCAACATCTGCGGATCGGACCAGCACATGGTCCGCGGCCGCACCACGGCTCCGCAGAACCTTGTCCTCGGCCACGAAATCACCGGTGAAGTGGTGGAGGTGGGGCCCGACGTCGAGTTCATCAAGGTCGGCGACATCGTCTCCGTACCCTTCAACATCTCCTGCGGCCGCTGCCGCAACTGCAAGGAGCAAAAGACCGGGATCTGCCTCAACGTCAACCCTGACCGGCCGGGCAGCGCCTACGGCTACGTCGACATGGGGGGCTGGGTCGGCGGACAGGCAGAGTACGTCCTGGTCCCCTACGCCGACTGGAACCTGCTGCGCTTCCCGGACCGCGATCAGGCCCTGGAAAAGATCATGGACCTGACCATGCTCTCGGACATCTTCCCCACCGGCTTCCACGGCGCCGTGACCGCTGGCGTCGGCGTCGGCTCCACAGTCTATGTCGCCGGTGCCGGCCCTGTTGGCATCGCGGCCGCCGTCGGCGCCCAACTGCTGGGTGCCGCCGTCGTCATTGTGGGCGACATGAACGAAGACCGCCTGGCGCAGGCACGCTCGTTTGGCTGTGAAACCGTTAACGTTTCCAAGGGCGACCCGAAGGACCAGATTGAACAGATCCTCGGCGTCCCGGAAGTGGACTGCGGCGTGGACGCCGTCGGCTTCGAAGCCCGCGGCCACGGAAAGGACGCCTCCCACGAGGCACCTGCCACCGTCCTGAATTCCCTCATGGACATCACGGCGGCCGGCGGTTCCCTGGGTATTCCGGGCCTCTACGTGACCGGAGATCCGGGTGCCGTTGATGAGGCTGCCAAGCACGGCTCGCTCTCGCTCTCCCTGGGCACCGGCTGGGCCAAGTCCCTGTCCTTCACTACGGGCCAGTGCCCTGTCATGAAGTACAACCGTCAGCTGATGATGGCCATCCTCCACGACAAGGTCCAGATCGCAAAGGCAGTCAACGCCCAGGCCATCCCGCTCGAGGACGCCCCGCGCGGCTACGCCGAATTCGACGCCGGAGCGGCAACGAAGTTCGTGCTGAACCCCAACGGCTACGTCAAGAACTAGTACGCGACCAACAGAGCCGGGGCCGCAGGGCAAACGCCATTTGGCGGATGTCCTGCGGCCTTCGGTTTCTCCAGCCGGAAACGGGTGACGGCCGCGCGTAAGCTGGGGCCAACGACTATTGGGGGGCCAATGAATATAAGTCCGGCTTTTGGTGTTCTGGGAGTGCTGTACGCGGTGTTCACGATCACCGTCGCCGTCCTGGCGGTCTATGCCCTGGTCCTGGTCATCGTGTTCCTTCGGCTGCGCATCGCAGAACTGAAGCGGACGGCGCCGCCCAGGGACGACCGTCTGCGTAGATGAGACGCCCAGCACTTCGTCCAGTTTCGCTCGGTTACGCTGCTCAAGCCTCAACACTTCAGCAGGCTTCGTTGCGGGTGCTGGCAGTGGCTGAGCAACGACAGTCGATTCGCTTGACGGTTCGCTGGAACCCTCGTGGTATTTACAACCTGCCAGCATGAGGCCGACGGAGACCGCCAGTAAAGCGCCCTTAGAATTTTGGTGCCGCAATCCCCCGGACCTGACATGTCCCTGAGCCTACGCCAACCCATCGATAACGGAGCTGGCATGTAGGCTGACTGGACCATAGGCCTGAGGGGGCAGCGCTATGAAACATCCGCAGATCCTTGCTGCGATACTGGCCGCGGCACTTCTGCTGACCGGCTGCACTTCGAAGCCGACGATCAACGCGCTGGACTCTCCAGCCGAAGCGGAAGACCGGCTTCCTGGCGACGTCACCATCTGGCCGCAAAATGAAATCCCAGCGAACAGTGTGAGGTTCCTGGTCGAGCACAATGACATCAGATATTTCGGAGCGAAAAGCGGCGATAGCCGGCGGGCCGGCGTTGCTGCCTTTCCCAAAGACAGCCAAGCCCGCTGGGTCGCGGGCTGCTCGGACGTGAGGGACGACAGGGAAATTTTCAATGTGAGCGGCACAGGTGTTGTTGAAGTTGTCCTGGTATCTGACGGTTACGACCTGGACAAACTCATTGGCGATGGGTGGAAACCCATCCACAAGAACATCGTGATCGCCACCCCCTAATTCTCCGACCATGGGGCTCCTACCGCTGCCGCTGGCAACTGATTTCGCTGACCCGCCAAGTTTTGGGAGTGGTTTGGGGTCCCCGGACAGCCGATAGGAAACATTGATATATCTTATTCCCATACTTGATATATGAGACTTATACTAGATCGGGGTCCGCTGGAGGATCGATTGTTGGCTCGATGAGGAGTAGAACAAATGCAGCAACTCGCGCACCGTCGCAGAAGGCTGGGCATTGCAACTGCCTTCAGCGGCGCGCAGGACGCGGCCAAGCGGAAAGATCCAGGGGAACCGCGTGCTGACCTTCCATCTGGCGACATTAATGTCCCGACGGCCCCGCTGATTGTCGCGGATTGACACGCGAGCGTGGGCAGGACAACGGAGCATGTCCGCGCCATCGAACTGTGTGAAGAACGACGTTCAGCAGCCAGGTGCGGCAGCCCTCCTCGACCTGCGGCCGAAGCGGACCCATCGAGCAGATCCTGTTCCCCCGCACCCAGAAGCACCGGATCGGCCGCGCATCAAGCGGCAGATGCTGTCTCCCTGCATCCGAATTTTCCAGGCACCACATCCTAGAGAAAGAGAATAATGACACGTATTGGCATCGTGGCCGAGTTGGGTCGCGAGACAAGGGTGGCGGCAACGCCTGCCACCGTGAAGCAGTTGTTGGGTTTGGGCTACGACGTTGTGGTCGAGAAGGGGGCTGGTGAGTCCGCGTCGTTCAGGGACGAGGCGTATGCAGCGGCGGGTGCCTTGATTGTTGGTGCTGATGATGCGTGGGGCAGTGACGTGGTGCTGCGGGTCAATCCGCCCACCGAGGAAGAGATCGACCGCCTCGCTGACGGCGCCACCCTGATCGGTATGCTGAGCCCCGGGCTGCGGCCGGAATTGGTAGAGGCGCTGGCGGCGCGTCCAATCACGGCGCTGGCGCTGGACGCTGTGCCGCGCATCTCCCGTGCGCAGTCGATGGATGTCCTCAGTTCGATGGCGAACATCGCGGGGTATCGTGCCGTGGTCGAGGCCGCCCATGAGTTCGGCCGGTTTTTCACCGGTCAGGTCACCGCGGCGGGCAAGGTCCCGCCGGCGAAGGTCCTGGTCGCCGGCGCGGGCGTGGCTGGCCTGGCCGCGATCGGTGCGGCGAGCAGCCTGGGCGCGATCGTTCGCGCTACCGATCCCCGGCCCGAGGTGGCGGATCAGGTGAAGTCCATTGGTGGTACTTACCTCAAGGTTGAGGTCGAGGAAGAGATGAAGTCCTCTGATGGGTACGCCAAGGCGACGTCGGAGGCGTACAACCGGCGTGCAGCCGAGATCTACACCGAGCAGGCCCGTGACGTTGACATCATCATCACCACGGCACTGATCCCGGGCCGGCCCGCGCCGAAGCTCCTCACGGCCGATGATGTGGCCGGGATGAAAGCTGGCAGCGTGATCGTGGATATGGCTGCCGGGCAGGGCGGCAACGTTGAAGGTTCCGTGGCAGGTGAACGCATCGTCACCGAAAACGGTGTCATCATTCTCGGCTACACCGACTTGCCGGCCCGGCTTCCGGCCCAGGCGTCCCAACTGTACGGGACCAACCTGGTCAACCTCCTTAAACTCCTCACCCAGAACAAGGACGGCCAGCTGGCCCTTGACTTCGAGGACGTGGTCCAGCGCTCCGTGACGGTCGTACGCGAGGGAGAGAAAACCTGGCCCCCGCCCCCGGTCCAGGTCTCCGCTGCATCCCCTGCCCAGGCGGCGGCCACACCCGCCGGTGAGCGCCCTGCAGGCAAAGCCGACAAGAAGACCGGGCTGGGCCCTGCCGGTAAAGCCGGTCTGATTGCTGCGGGTATCGCCGCCCTGTTCGGGATCAACGCGGTGGCCCCGGATCCGCTGCCGCAGCACTTCACAGTGCTGATGCTCTCCGTCGTCGTCGGCTTCTATGTCATCGGCAAAGTGCACCACGCGCTGCACACTCCCCTGATGTCCGTGACCAATGCGATTTCCGGAATCATCGTCGTCGGTGCCCTGCTGCAGATCACCTCCAGCAGCGTGATCGTGCAGGCCCTCTCCGCTGTCGCTGTCCTACTTGCCAGCATCAACATTTTTGGCGGGTTCGCCGTGACCCGGCGCATGCTCGCGATGTTCTCCAAGGGAAATAAGGCACAGGGATGAGCGCCGTTCGCGAAGCAACAGGAATTCTTACGAGGAGCATCACAGTGACTGATACCGTTTCCGACCCCTTGACCGCAGAGTCCGTAGCCGGGGCGGCATACATCGTCGCGGCCCTGCTGTTCATCCTCAGCCTGGCCGGACTGAGCAGGCACGAGAAGGCACGCGCAGGAGTTATCTACGGCATCTCCGGAATGGTGGTTGCCCTGGCAGCGACCATCTGGCTGACCCTCCAAAACGCCTGGGGCTCCTCCCAGGTACTCACCGGCCTCATCCTGCTGGTGGCCGCGGTGCTGGTCGGCGCCGCGATCGGCCTGTGGCGGGCCCGCGTGGTGCAGATGACCGGCATGCCCGAACTCATCGCGCTGCTGCACAGCTTCGTGGGCCTCGCCGCGGTGCTGGTGGGCTGGAACGGGCACCTTGAAAGCCCCGAACTGCCCGACGCACTCAAAGCGATCCATCACGCAGAAGTGTTTATCGGTGTCTTCATCGGCGCGGTCACCTTCACCGGTTCCATCGTCGCCTACCTGAAACTCTCGGCCCGGATGAAGTCCTCACCGCTGATGCTGCCGGGAAAGAACGCGATCAACCTCGGCGCCCTCGTTGTGTTCGTCGTCCTGACCGTCTGGTACGTCAACGACTCCCAGCTGTGGCTCCTGATCGTCGTCACCATCCTGGCCCTAGGCCTGGGCTGGCACCTTGTAGCCTCCATCGGTGGCGGCGACATGCCCGTCGTCGTCTCCATGCTCAACAGCTACTCCGGCTGGGCCGCAGCCGCCGCCGGCTTCCTGCTCAACAACGACCTGCTCATCATCACCGGCGCCCTCGTCGGTTCCTCCGGCGCCTACCTGTCCTACATCATGTGCAAAGCCATGAACCGGTCCTTCATCTCCGTCATCGCCGGAGGCTTCGGCATCGCAGCACCCGCCAGCAAGGGGGACACGGACCAGGGCGAGCACCGGGAAATCACTGCCGAAGCGACAGCGGAAATGCTGGCCAACGCCTCGTCCGTCGTCATCACCCCCGGCTACGGCATGGCCGTCGCCCAAGCGCAGTACCCCGTCGCTGAACTGGCCCACCAGCTCCGCGAGAAGGGTGTCAACGTGCGCTTCGGGATCCACCCCGTCGCCGGGCGCCTCCCGGGACACATGAACGTCCTCCTCGCCGAAGCCAAAGTCCCCTACGACATCGTCATGGAAATGGACGAAATCAACGACGACCTGGGCGAAACCTCCGTGGTCCTCGTCATCGGCGCCAATGACACCGTCAACCCCGCAGCGGCCGAAGACCCGGGCAGCCCCATCGCCGGCATGCCAGTCCTCAAAGTCTGGGAAGCCGAAAACGTCGTCGTGTTCAAACGCTCCATGGCCGCCGGCTACGCCGGAGTCCAGAACCCCCTGTTCTTCCGCGACAACTCGCAAATGCTCTTCGGCGACGCCAAACAACGCGTCGAAGACATCCTTCGCGCTTTCTGACCGACCCGCACCTTCCAAGATGAGGAGAGACCATGCCACAACATCGAACAGCACTCCCTAGCGTGGTTCAGACAACACTTCCTCCACGTAGGCCGAGCCAGATGATGGGCGCTGAAGAAGCACCGTTTGCCCAGGCCTTTGGCATCGACGACTACGCCGCATCGCCTTGGTTAGGCCTTCACTTCCGACACGAGCTCCTACTGCACTGCAACCACGAACTGTTGGTGGATCAGCATCGGAAGGACTAAACCCGAAGCTTCGCCCATTCCCTCGGCTCCAGTTCCAGTGGGCTGGGAGCCCGGTCAATGAGGCACGCTTCAACCTTCGCAAAGGAGGTGTGGACCGTGTCCACACCTCCTTTGCACAGGACGAACAAGACGTTCAACTTTTAGACCGTGCGGATCGAAAGGACCTCATAGACCACGGCCGAGCTCATTGCCGGTGCGCGACAGGTTAGACGGCATCGCGGGCCGCGCTGAGTACGCAGTTCAATGTCGATACGCGCCGGGTGAGGAGGGGATCCGATGATGCGGATCCGCCAGTGTTCACCGTTGCGGGAGGTCTCGACCACCCGTAAGTCATGACGGCCGGCCGGGCCGAAACGCCTGAGCGCGGCGGCGACGGCGGTCTGCTGTGCCGGGAAGAGATCGGTGTATCCGCGCAAATGCTCCGCGCTGATACGGCCGGCGAGGTGTTCTTCAATCGTGGCCACAGACGAGTCCACATCCAGACTTCCGTAGTAGACACCGTCGGGTGCAACCACGACGTTGGCTGCGAACCTGTCACCGCCTAAATGCGAACATTCCCAGACGAGCTCCGGCCACCGCTCGCTCAGCGCACGTCCCACAGGCCGTCCCCACACAGCACAGCATTGGTCATGTTGGCTGTGGGTGCAGACCAGGACGACGGGCGGATAGCCGAGCGTTCCGGGGAGACTGAGGGCCCTCGCAATCTCAGCCAGATCCTCATCCTTGCCCCACGTGCCCCAGTACTGGCGGTAGGCGCCCGAATCCTCGTGCCGCAGGACCGCCCAACGGCTCTGGCCTTCACGGCGGCGGGGGCCGGGCCGTCTCACCAGCAGCACCCGTGCCCGCGCCGCCCCCGCGGCGGAGAGCACGAGCGCCTTGGTTCCAGGATCGAGATCAAGCCCTTCAAAGCCATTGAGAGGCCATCCGCCCCGGTACTCGATGAGGACCCAGACGACGCCATGCGGCGCTGTGCCTGCAACCGGGTCGCCACGCAAGCGGGCCCCTTCAGAGCAGAAGAAGCGCTTTGTGGCCGCTACTGTGGCGAAGTCACTGTCTGGATCACTGTTCAACGGGAACGAGGACCCCCGCGCGCAACAGCCTTCCAACAAGTTCGACGCCGAGATCGCCCGCGGCGTGAATCTCCCCGTCGAGCAGGCGCGTTATCGAGGGCAGATCGGTCTCTGGGAAATCGAGCCAACCCACGCGCGTGGTGAGGCGCAATCCCTCCAGCCGTGCCTCCAGTGCACCGCGAAGCCGGACCACAGACCCGGGGCCCAGGCCGCCCACAGCCGCGAGCTGGGCCAGCGGCCCCAGCGGCGCCGGACGCCCCTGGCCACGGCGGGTGCGGTAGAACAAAGGACTGCTGTCAGCCTCAACGACAGCAGCGGCGAGGCGCTCACGGACGACGTCGAGCTCTGCATCAGGCCCTTCGACTCCCAGCGGCAACGTACGGCGCATCTCGGGATCATCGCACAGCGCTGCCAGGGCGGCCTGCGCCAGCTGTTCTGCCAGCGCATAACGGGTCCAACTGTGGATTCCAAGGGTGAGGTGGATGGACACCTCGCCCTGCGCCTGGGCGGCATGCAACCAGCCCCGCGGCAGGTAAAGGACGTCCCCTGGCTCGAGCACAGTGTCGATATAGGCCTCGGCCTTCGCTGCCTCGGCCACGGCGGAACGGCGGTCGGTCCAGGGCTGGTCACGCAGCGGATCCGTGTGGACCGGCTCATGGATGATCCAGCGCTTGGTCCCCTCAATCTGCAGGACGAAGACGTCGTGGACGTCGTAGTGATCGTCGAAGCCCCGGTTCTGGGGCGGGGTGATGTAGGCATTCGCCTGCACCGGATGTCCCAGCTCTGTGCTCAGACTGCTGCTGAAGTCCGCGACAGGCGCCCAGGTGCGGTGCAGTGCCTGCAGCACCAGCGTGGCACCGTCCGCGAACGTGCGCCACAGCGCTGTGTCGTCGAGCTGGTCAGAGATGGTGGCGCCGACGCCGGCGGGCGAGGTAAACGACGAGTCGGGAAACGTGGAGCCGCCCTTGGCAACGCGGAGAAAAGGTGTGCGCAGTCCTCGGCGCGAGACCAGTTCGTCGACGGCCCCGGCAGAGAACAGATCGGAGAAGTCGCCGGCACCACGTGTGAGAAGTGCCGTGCGTCCCCAGATGTCGCGGGCGAACCTCTCACGGCCAATGTCTATCAGGCGTGTTTCCAGGACCCCGCCGCCTTCAATTGCGCCGGGGTCCTGAAAGTCAGTGCGGGTTGTGCTCAAGATTTAGATGCCCCGTTCTGCGGCTCCCCCGTCGGCGCCGCCATCGGCACCCCCGTCAGCTCCACCGTCGGCACCACCATCGGCACCGCCGTCGTGCATTCCGGGGACGCCGGACGCGCCGCCGTCCGCGGGGCCTTCGGCACCACCGTCGGCACCGCCGTCAGCACCGCCGTCGTGCATTCCGGGGACGCCGGACGCGCCGCCGTCCGCGGGGCCTTCGGCACCACCGTCGGCACCGCCGTCAGCACCGCCGTCGTGCATTCCGGGGACGCCGGCCGCGCCACCGTCCGCGGGGCCTTCCTGCTGGTTTGGATCCTGCTCTGGACTGGTCATGCTTCCTCCCGAGAATCGAATCGCCAGGATCAGCTCCGTTGCCGGCACCTGATCATCCAACCGGGCGATCCTCTATAGGCACCGCCCGTGATCACCCTAACCTCACAGGCCAGCCGTGGGAACAACCCTTTTCTACAACTCCTGTCCCGGCGTCTTGATACAAGGATGGAATCTCTGTGCGGGGCTTGCGAGCCTTTGTGCCGGTAATGAATCGGCCGTTATCGCTCGCGGGCATCACGATGGCTCCCGCGACGGCGTTACCCGCCTCGGCTAGGTGGCAATTTCACGGTGCCCACGAGTATCAAATGCGGCGGCTGATTCCCGCAGGAGGCGCGCTACTGTGTCGACAGGCAGGTTTGCCGTCCTGCGTCGGTCGAACCGTCGCAGGACGATACGCCTGGTCCCCAATCCAGGAACGTCCAGGACGTCCACGCCGTCCTGAACGACGCCGGCCAGAGCCAGTGTGGGTACGATCGCGACACCTTCCCCGGCGGCAACCAGCGCGAGGGCGGTCAGGGTTTCCTGGTACTGATGAACGGTCTCCGCCGCGCCGCCCGTTCGGCGGAGTCGATCGAGTACGGAAGCATTGGCCGCGGAAGGCTCGACTCCCAGCCAGGGAAGGGGCAGCCGGCCGAGATTAACGTTCTCGGTAGCGATCAGTGTTCCGGAAGGAACGACGAGTTTCCATGGCTCGTCCAGCAGCGGTTGCTCAATCATTCCGGCGCCCAATGCTTGTTGCCCTGCCGTGGTCGAGTCCAGTTCGACCACGACGGCGTCCAGCTGTTGTTGACGCAGGAGCCGCATCAGGACCGGGAAGTCGTCTTCCACAATCTGGATCTTCAGCTGCGGGTACTGGGAGCGCCATTCGGGAAGCCGTGGGATCACCAGCGTTCGCACAAAGCTCGTGAATGCGCCTACCTTAACGACACCTTCGACGGTAGCTCCACCCTGCATCCTTCCGAGGGCAACGCTCAGTGCCCGTTCGATCTCTTCGCCGGCTTCAGCTATCGCGAGGCCCGCAGGTGTCAGCGATGATCCCTTGGGTGTACGTACCACCAGGGCATGGCCCGTTTCCGCCTCCAATTTATTGAGCTGTTGGGATACTGCAGAGGGTGTGATTCGGAGCTCGTCTGCAGCTGCAAGGATGCCGCCGGTACGTGCAACAGCAAGGAGAACGCGCAACCGGCGCGGGTCGATATCCATGTTAAGCAGTTCTAAACCACACCTTCAGCAGAATGCAATTGAAGTGAAGGTCTTCATCACTCAATATTTGGCGTAGGGGGCACACTTTGCCGCCTGGCAGATGCGGGATAGCGCTGGGGAAAGGACATCATGGAACTGCTGTGGGAAGCTGCCGGCTGGGGCGGCGCAGTTGCAATTCTGAGTGCCTACTTGGCTGTCTCCATGGGCTGGTTGAAGGCCGGCAAGCGCTTCCAATCAGCGAATCTCATCGGAGCCTGTGCCTTCATTGTCAATGGCGTCTTCCATGGGGCATGGCCGTCGGTTGTGACGAACGTTGCCTGGTTCCTCATCTCTGGCGTAGCGCTCTTTCGTATGCGGGCAGTTCATGAGCCGGCCGTTGGCGAAGTTCAACCTACGCAGCTTCCCGGCGTCCCTGACGCTACAGGCCCACTGCCGATTGTTGGAGTGAGTCGAGCGGTCTAAGGAACAGCCCTCGGGAGGGCGACGCGCATGACGCCGCGGAGCAACTGATCGACCGGATGACGGACGCGGAGATCCTCGGACTGCTCGATAGCGACTCCCCTGATTGCTGTCCCCGCTAATCCCGTTGAGGCTCGGCCGGGGACCGTTCGTGACCGGAGCGGTTTCGCCGGTCGGCGTCCCAGTCGTTCAGTTCACCGTGATAGGCGCCTCCACTTTGTCCCTGCGACAGCTCCACGGGCCGCGACTCGAAACTTGTCGCTGGAGGAACGGGTCGAGCTCGCGATTGGTGTGGAGACCAAAGCGCGGGAAGCTAACGATGCTGCCTCTGTCTGCGTTAACCTGCTTCGTCACCCCCACGCGGGCGGCTGTGCTCTGCCCGCCGCCCAGCACAGCCGGTCAGCTGGGGCGGGCGCGGACAGCTTGCCGAGCCGCCCAGGACCGCCCGACGAGGATGCCGTCCCGGACGGCCGGCCAGCCCTGAGCTCGCTAGGGGCCGTGTTCCTCCGGCCTCTCGGGAAGGATGGGAGGGGCCGGCGAGGGCCCCTCGACGCGGACGGGCAGCTCGTCGTCCCTCCGCAGAATGGCGCGGAGCAGCCGCCGCTCCTCCCCCCTGAGCGACGTGAACGCTTGGCCGTCCCGCAGCACCAGACCCCCGTTCGGGGTGGCGTACCGCTTCTCAAGATCACCCAGCTCCTCGGCCCGAAGCAGCGCGACTGTGCTCCCCGCAGCCAGGTCGACCAGGCGGACCAGCGAGGAGGGTCCGGGCAGATCACTCGCAACGAGGCGCTGCTCGCTCTCGGCGAGGATTGTCTTCTGCGCTGCGCGTGTCACGACCAGGGGACGGGATGGCCCGTCGAGCAGTCCGGTCAATACGTCCGCCGCAGCTTCAGGGCGGCCCGTTCTGCGTGCGGCCGCCTGCATCCGCTGCAGGCGGCCCGGTTCCCGCAGCACCTCGTCGATCTTCCAGCCGATCGTCGCGGGAGTATTGCAGCGGACCGCCGCCCCCTGTTCCATCAGGTAATCGCCGTTGCGGACCTCCTGCCCCGGAATGGTGTTCACAAGCGCCATGGGCAGCCCTGCAGCCATGCACTCCGACGACGACAGCCCGCCCGGCTTGCCCACAAACAGGTCGGCGCGTTGCAGCAGCTGCGGCATCTCCGCCGTAAAGCCGAGCACGCGGTAGCGGTCGCCAGCGGGCGCCACCAGCTGCTCGATGCGCTGCCGCAGCTCATTGTTGCGGCCGCACAGGACCGTGGCCGTAAAAGACGAGCGCATGTGCAGCGTCTGCCGTACGACCGAGAGGGCATAGTCGCCGCCAGTCGCGCCCGCTGAAATCAGCAGCATCGGTCGCTTGGTTGCATCGCGCGCGGGCGCTGGGGCGGGCGGGGCGGCAATGGGGATGCCCGTGACCGCGACGCGGTCGGGCGGCAAGCCCAGCGCCATCAGTTCAACCCTCCCCTCCTCCCTGGCGAGGAAGAGCGCGTGGAACGCGCCCGTAAGCCATAGGCCCTGGAAGTCGTAGTCCGTCGTGACGACGGCGGTCCTCGCGTCAATCACACCACGAAGGAGCAGCGACGCCAGCAGTTGGGCTGGCAGGAAGTGCGTGCATACGATCGCTGTCGGCCGGAATCGCTTGATGGCGTCAGTTACCGGAAGAGCGTTCACCCGTGTCCAAGGGTCTACTGGGCCCCTGCGCCGGAACGGACGGTCGTTGATGTTGTAGCCCCACTCGACCAGCCAGGGCAAGTCCTCGACCAGGACGAAGTAACCCTTGCCCAGCAGTGTGCGGTAGAGCAAGCTGCTCACCTGCAGCACGTCCAGCACCTGCACCTCATCGATGTCGGCGCGCACGGCACAGGCCTGCTCCAACGCCGCCGCGGCGCTATTGTGCCCCGCTCCTACCCCTGCTGACAGGATAAGTACGCGTTCCCTTCCGGCGGCGTCGGGGCCTCGTGCCGACGCTCTGCGCATAAAGGGAGTCTAGCGGGCCGCATGGCCGCCGCCTGAGCCTAACTTGTACTCGATCAGCACGGGACCGGTTGAACCGTCACGGGTTGATGCCGCTCCCATCTCCCGGCGCACCAGCAGCGACCGTCCCAGCATCCGGGTCATGTCCCGCCAACCCTCTTGTGCAACCAGCGGCTGGCGAAAGAGCACTCCAGTTATTGCCAGGCTGAACTAAACAGTCCAACCTGACGTCAGGTCTGCGACGATGTTCAGTTCAGGCTTGGAAATTCCGGGGGCGAGGGCCTGCGCCAAATCGCGGGCAGTGATGCCGACGGCTGGGCGGTCGGCGATCAACCGCCCGTCGGAGCAGGGCCGCGGGCCTGGAAAGCTCCGTTTTTTCAAGAAACTAGCCTGCTGAACCCAGAAGCGTGCTTAGTTCCGGCCTCGCTCTAATCCCCTCGAACCGACGCCCGCTCACCTGTCTCATAACCAAGGATGAGTACCAGATTTTAGCTACGAAGTTATGAGACATAAGTTACGAGAATCGCCTTACGCTCGCGCGTCCACCATTCCCTAGAAGTAAGCGATTGTGCAGGTCACACGTCTCTCCGCTCGATGAGACATCTCATTTTCCCAGGGATACGAGCCAGGCGAGCAGCAGTCGCAAGCCGACCTGACTGCTTCTCACACCCGCCTCTGACATCCAAGGCGACGTTTAGGTGGGCTGAAGCACCGCCATTCATCGCCCCAGACCACACTGTGAACGGCGCGGTGGCGCAAGAACTTAGGATAAATAATTGCCGCCCATGCCGCTTCTTCTGTCAGGCAGCGTCGGGACAGTGTTTGACTTGCGATGCATCATGGCCATACGTAGCCTTGGCCCCACTGCCGCCTCCAAAAATCTGGGCCGGCGGGATCGCAGTCGCAACTGATTTGTGAAATCCGTATTGGGGGATACATGTTTTACAACAAAAAAGCTTGGAAACACTTTTGCCGGTTGGCAGCCACCTTTACTGCCGTCGTAGCGCTCATGGCGGCATCGATTGGACCCGCGGGAGCTGCTGGCGCCAAAACCATAGCCGCGGCCAGCTCGGGCGTCGCCCTGCTTCAACCCAATCCGGCTCAAACGCAGGAAGCTTTGAACCGTCTAAGGCAGGCTAAGTCAGCTGATCCGCTTGGTTTTGCGGTGCGGCTTCAGATTATCGAAGAATCAAAACCGCTTACCGCTTTTCTTTCCTCTGACAGCCGCTTCGACAGCCGGCTTCAGCAAGAATTCTTAGCCGCTTTAATGCCAACTGACGTCCTGACGGCGTTAGTCGAATTAACTGACCTCGGATACCTTTCGCTGGAAGTCAGTGACGGGCCGAACAGCTTGAGAATTGCCCAGATCGTCAAGGCAAAGCCAATCATGGTTGGCGGAGGAAAAGGCAGCATGGGCATGCAGACCGCTTTTCCGCAATGCCCTGCTGCCTGGGCAGCATTCTGGGCGTGGTGGAGCACAAATGCGGCGTTCTGCGGTGCTCTCGGATTCTTCGGACCGATGGCGGCGTTGGGCTGCTCAGCCGCTATGGCCATCGCAGGAACTGTAATCGACATCAACCGAGGATGCCGATGAACAAGAAAATAATCGCAAGGAACTATTGGCTTGCCCTCGCGGCCATGTACGGGCTGACTCTGAGCGTTGTAGCAGTGGCTGAAATGCCTTGGCCCCTGATAATGGGCAGCGCTTTTATCCTCTTCGCCGTCCTCCATAGCATCCGATACCGTCAAGTTGGCAGAAAGATTCAGGGCAAGCTCGCTACCGCCAGCCCTGGTGTGGGGGTGGTTGGAGCGGTATTCGGCGCGGCGGCGGTCCTCATCCACGGCACTCCCATCGCTTTCTGGGCAGGGCCGCTCCTAGGTGCCGTGGTCTTCCTCGGAATGTACCTCTACCTTCACCGCTTTGCACGGTTCTACAGCCAAACGAACGAAACGGCTACCTGACCTGGTCAGGCGGCTATGAGCTGAAATAGTTGTGCACTGGATTATCGAGGGCCCAACTACGTTTAGCGACACTACTCGTGAGAGGGTACGCAGGACAGCAGCTCAAGATCGAATCAGTTAATCCCGAGGATTGCATTTGACCTGGACCTGGGTCGCGGCGACGCGGGAGCGATTGACGAGCTCGTTGCGCTTGGCGGTCAGCTCCCGAGCTTGCCCCGCATCTGGTT
The DNA here is from genome assembly GCF_045833485.1 of Arthrobacter nitrophenolicus. Classification (NCBI taxonomy): domain Bacteria; kingdom Bacillati; phylum Actinomycetota; class Actinomycetes; order Micrococcales; family Micrococcaceae; genus Arthrobacter; species Arthrobacter nitrophenolicus. Next base: position 3,588,205 of record NZ_CP174504.1, on the reverse strand, counting down.
CAGGCCCATCCCACGTGTAAACGACCCCGCGGGATACGGTGATCCGGACTGGTTTGAAATCCGGAGACCCGGAATCACCGCGGTCGCCCCGACACTGCATGCACAGGCAGCCCAAGTGCTGCTCGATCTGATGAGCGGTAGGGAGCCGCCACTCACCATCAGCCGGATCCCGGGAGAGATAAGCCGAGGACCGCCTTAGGGATGCATTCGCGCCAATGGGAAGCGTCCAAGCCAAGAAGGAGCCGACGCGATGCTGTATCCATGTGGGATTGCATTGAGGCTGTGACGGCGGCAGGATCACGGGCCTCCAGTGCCCTGTGAATTTCTGTGTGTTCCTTCAGGGCAGCAGCCGCATGTCCCTCATCCGTCAATGCCCGGTCCACCCAAATGCGGAGAAGCGAACGGATGCTTTGCAGGAGCTCCTGCAGTACCTGGTTACCGGAGGCTGCCGCGATTTCGCGGTGGAAGGCAGCATCTGCCTCCACAAACGCAGCCAGGTCGTCCAGCGTGGCCGCCATCGTGTCCAGGTTGGCGCGCATCCGCTCAAGGGCCTCGTCGGTTACGCGCTCCGCCGCCAGCTGGGCAGCCTGGACTTCCAAGCCGCTGCGCAGCTCGACGAGTTCGCGGGTCCTCGGCGCACCCAGCATCAACCCCCAGCTCAGCGTCCGCGGCAAAAGTTCGGAAACGCCGTCCCGCAGATAGGTGCCCGAACCGGGCCGGACCACCACGATGCCCAGGATTTCCAGGGCGGCGAGCGCCTCGCGCACGGCTGACCGGCCCACGCCAAGTGAGGCGGCCAGCTGACGCTCCGCCGGCAGCCTGGTCCCCGGGGCAATGTCGCCGCTGGTGAAGAAGGCCAGCAGGCGCTCACGACCGCTGGGTCAAGCGCGTCTCCGGCGGCGTTGTCCGCAATACTAGAAGCACACCGGACACGGTGGCCCTGGTGATCGGCGGCGGTTCAGGCCACTACCCGGCCTTCGCTGGGTTGGTGGGGCCAGGGCCTGGCGCACGGCGCTGCAATGGGCAACCTCTTCGCTTCCCCGTCCGCGCAGCAGATCTACAACGTGGCCAAGACTGCCCACAACGGCGGCGGCGTGCTCCTGGGCTACGGCAACTACGCCGGCGACGTCCTGCACTTCACGCAGGCCCAGGATCGCCTCCGCCGCGAGGGAGTGTGTCGCTTGGCGAAGGAGGGGTCGCCGGGCTATGGAGCGTCGTAGGGGGCCGCGTTAGAGTACTCACCGGTTTTCGCTTCAAAACATTCGGTGCCCCGATGGTGAATATTCGGCGAACTCGTGCTTGCGGTCAGTGGGAGGTGGGGATACTGGAGTACATGCCTTTTGTTACCCGCCAGTACGTTCCTTCACCCACCCGACGCCAGGTACTCCGTTCGGCCGGCCTTGCCGCTGTTGCGACCGGAGCTGCAACTCTTGCCTTCCAGCCGGCTCAGGCGGCTGACCCAATGTTCGCGCATGGGGTGGCCTCCGGTGACCCATATGCGGACAGCGTGGTGCTCTGGACGCGGGTTAACCCAAGTCCGGAAGCCGCACCTGGTTCAGGACTCGGCCCGGCCGCGACCGTGAACTGGGAGGTGGCCTCGGACCCCGACTTCAGCAGGATTGTTTCCAAGGGCTCTGTGAAGACCGGGCCGGAGCGTGACCACACGGTGAAGGTGGTCGCTGGCCGACTGCAGCCGGGCACGCCTTACTGGTACCGCTTCACCTTTGGCCGCGCGGTGTCCGCGGTCGGCCGGACCAAGACTGCCCCGGCGGCCGGAGCGCAGGTGGAGCGCCTCCGCTTCGGCGTCGTCTCCTGCGCCAACTACCAGGCTGGCTACTTCAGCTCCTACCGCCATCTTGCCCAGCGCGGGGACCTCGACGCCGTGCTGCATCTCGGCGATTACCTCTACGAGTACGCACCAGGGGAATACCAGGCGAGGGACGTCGTGGTACGCCCGCACGATCCCGCCGTCGAGATGACCACCCTGTCCCACTACCGGCGCAGGCATGCCCAGTACAAGACCGATCCCAATATGCAGGCGCTCCACTCCGCTGCACCCTTCATCGTCACGTGGGACGACCATGAGGCGGCCAATGACGCCTGGAGCGGAGGGGCAGAGAACCACACCGAGGGCGCGGAAGGCCTGTGGGCCGCACGCCGCGCTGCGGCCAACCAGGCCTATGCGGAATGGATGCCCGTGCGCTACCAGCCCGGCGGTCCGCTGTACCGCCGGCTTGATTTCGGCTCCCTGGCCAGCTTGTCCATGCTGGATCTCCGCTCCTACCGGAGTGAGCAGGCTGCCAACGGGCTCGATCCCGCGGTGGATAGCCCGGACCGGACCATCACAGGCGATGCACAGATGGACTGGTTGCTGGGCAACCTCACCTCCGGCGGTCCTCAGTGGAAGCTGGTGGGCAACCCCGTGATGATTGCCCCTGTCAGGGTTCCATCGACGCTCAGCCTGGCCGAAGTGGCGGGCGTCCAGAAGCTCATGGGTGGCACCACCATCGACGGTGTCCCCTACAACGTGGACCAATGGGACGGCTACGAGGCAGACCGAAGCCGGGTGATCCGGCACCTGCGGGACCAGGGCGTCAAGGACACCGTCTTCCTCACCGGTGACATCCACTCCGGCTGGGCCTGCGACATTCCCGCGGATCCCCTCACTTACCCCACCACCGGCGACTCGGTCGCGGCTGAACTCGTCTGCACGTCGGTGACCAGCGACAACCTCGACGACATAATGAACACTCCGCCACGGACCTCCTCCCTGGCCGTGGAGGCAGCCATCAGGACTGCCAACCCCCACGTGAAGTACCTGGATTTCGACTCCCACGGCTACTCCGTCCTGGACGTCACGCCCGCAGGGGTTCGGATGGACTGGTACGTCCTTGCCGACCGGACGGCCCGGGCCTCGGCAGCCACACTGTCCACCTCGTTCAGGGTCGGTGCCGGCACAGGCAAAGCCGTTCCGGCAACCGGAGGCGCCCTGTGAACCCGGACCGCCGCCAGTTCCTGCGCCTTGCCGGGTCCGGAAGTGCCGCCGTCGTCCTTTCCGCGGCGGCCGGAACCGCGTGGGCCAGCCCGACGACGAATCCCGGCACCGCCCGGACGCGCACCTACGTCCTTGTGGTGGACGGCTGCCGGCCGGACGAGATCACGCCGGGACTGACCCCGCGGCTCGCCGCCCTGCGGGCGGAGGGCACCAACTTCCCTGCCGCGAGGTCGCTGCCGGTGATGGAGACGATCCCGAATCACGTCATGATGATGACCGGCGTGCGGCCCGACAGGTCCGGAGTCCCCGCGAACTCGGTCTTCGATCCCGCCGAAGGGGCAGCGAGGGACATGGACCGCGAAACCGACCTCCGTTTTCCAACGCTGCTTGAACGCCTGCGCGAGTCCGGCCTCACCACTGCCTCCGTCCTGAGCAAGGAGTACCTGTACGGCATCTTCGGCACGCGGGCGAGCTACCGCTGGGAGCCCTATCCGCTGCTGCCGGTCACCGGACACGCCCCGGACGCCGCCACCATGGATGCGCTGCTGGCCATCGTCAGCGGCCCGGATCCGGACTTCGCGTTCACCAACCTCGGCGACGTCGACCGCATGGGCCACTCGGACCTGACCGGGACCACGCTCCAGGCAGCGCGCACAGCCGCCCTCGCCGCCACCGATCTGCAGGTGGGCCGGCTGGTGGATCACCTGGTTGATACCGGAAAGTGGGAGTCCAGCGTCCTTGTCGTGCTTGCAGATCATTCCATGGACTGGTCGCTGCCCACCAACGTCATCTCGGTGGACCTGATCCTCCAGGCACGCCCGGACCTCAGGTCCTCACTCACCATTGCCCAGAACGGCGGCGCGGACCTGCTGTACTGGACCGGCCCTGCGGATCAGAAGGCAAGCGGCCTCCAGGCTGCGCGATCCCTGGTCCAGGCCCACCCCGGTGTGCTGTCAGTACACGCACCTGCCGAGCTGCGACTGGGGCCGGAGGCCGGAGACCTGGTGGCCTTTTGCCGCGCGGGCTGGCGGTTCTCTGACCCGTACATCGTCTCCAATCCGATTCCCGGCAACCACGGGCATCCCGCCACCGAGCCCATCCCGTTCTTTATCTCCGGAGGCAGCCCCAAGGTGGCCCGCGGCCGCACTTCTTCAGACCCGGCACGGACGGTGGACGTGGCCCCGACTGTCGGTGGCCTCTACGGGCTCAAGGCACCTTCCGGCGGCTACGACGGCACGGCAAGGATGACCGGGTTCACGGCATAGGGCAAAAAGCCCGGCCCGACTTGGGCGACGGGCTGCTTGTGGAACCAAAACCACATCCATGGCCGGGCATCAAGAGGACGAATTCGTTGCCATGAGCCGCTATGAATGGTCCAAAAGAGAGAACAAGGTGTGTCCGCCGAAAAAACAGCCGTAGTCATTGAAGATGACCAGGATATTGCTGGCTTGATAAAAGGGGTTTTGGGACTCTGCGGCATTGAGGCGCACACGACGGCCAGCGGCGAAGTCGGTGTCATCTCGGCCAGACAGCAAGTACCTGACATCGTCGTCCTCGACCACGGTCTGCCCGGCTTGAACGGACTAGACGTACTTCGGCGGATCCGCAGCTTCAGCAATATGCCCGTCCTCATGCTTACCGGTTACCCGCACCTCGCAGACGAATTCATGGCAGCCGGCGCAAATGCCGTCATGACCAAGCCATTCCGGCCCCGGTCGCTGATGGAGCATGCACAGGACATGCTCGCACCTCATGAAGGCGGTGCGTAGCCACAGCCGCGTACCCTGTTGAACCTGGCACCCGGCGGCGGGCATCGGTGGGTGCCTGTAAAGCCACAAACAGGGGCAAGCTCCTACCCGCGGTGACAGGCCTGCATCCTGCCGTTTCATCCTTTGGACACCTGTTGTTGTTTCTCCTGCCATCCCCGGCGCCTAAGTTGGTTCGCGCCCTACCGGGCATCCCCATCACTCACCTGGAGCAGACATGAAGATGAAGCGCGTCCTGGCCATCACAGCGATCGCCGCAGCCGCCCTGACAGCGGGCACCTCCGCTGTGGCGACCAACGGCCAAACCCCGAAGGGCCTCACGGCAGAAGCGGAAGCCTTTGCCAAAGTCGACCGCAACACCCAGTGGAACCAGGTCCAAAAGCTCAAACTCGACTTCCCGACCTACCATCCCCAGGGCATGTCGCTGGTCGGCGACAAAATCTTCCTCAGCAGCGTCGAAATCATTGAACCAACGGTCCGCTACCCCTCGCCTGTCGACGGCTACGACCGCACCACCGGCAAAGGCCGCGGACACGTCTTCGTCCTCGACCGGCAAGGAAACCTCCTGAAAGACATCGTCCTGGGCGAGGACACCATCTATCACCCCGGCGGCACGGACTTCGATGGCGAAAAGATCTGGGTTCCCGTAGCCGAGTACCGGCCCAACAGCAGCTCAATCGTCTACACCATCGACCCGGACACCTACGAGGTCACGGAACAGTTCCGCCAGGCAGACCATGTCGGCGGGGTCGTCGCCGACCGCAAAACCAACCGAGTCAGCGGCGTCAGCTGGGGTTCCCGCAAGCTGTTCACCTGGAACCGCCAAGGGGCGCTGCTGGGCTCGCAGGCAAACCCCAGCCACTTCATTGACTACCAGGACTGCGAGTACGCCGGCGCCGGACACCAGCTCTGCTCCGGCGTGACCGGCCTCAAGACCGCTGACGGGAACCCCTTCGAGCTCGGCGGCCTGGCCCTGACCGACCTCTCAGACGGAAGGATCGCCCATGAGGTTCCCTTCCAGAAATTCTCCACCGCCGGCCACTCCGTGACACGCAACCCGGTTGCGCTGGAATCTGACGGCGATGTCCTGCGCCTGTTCGCCGCCCCCGACGACGGCGAGGAAAACGCGGGCACCGAACTGATCATCTTCGAAGCCCGCCCCTGATTAACTGGGCAGTCCGCAACCGTACATAGGGCATTCCCTCTGTCCAGGCGCCCCGCCATACACGGTTGCGGGCTGCTCCCCCTCCTGCGCCGCTGCCAGACGGCACCGATGTACACGCCGTGACACACTTCGCGTTCACCTCTATGTCATGTGTGCGCTGCCTCAGCGTCCCCTGCGGTATGGCGGTTGCAGGAATGCTTGGGCGTGCTTAATCCCCCATGACACGATTCGGAGAATCATCGTGAAGTACACCAAGCTGCTGACCGCGGCTGCCCTGACCGCCGGCATGGCCCTGGGAACATCCCTCCCGGCCCACGCAGCGGACACCAACCCCAACGGCACGGCCAACCACTTCGACCTCCAGGCCCACCGCGGCGGGCTCGGCCTCACCGTTGAATCCACGCTCGCATCCTTCGCCAAGGCCCTCGAAACCGGCGTGAGCACCATCGAACTGGACCTGCAGATCACCAAGGACGGCCGTGAAGTCGTCACCCACGACCGGAAGATCAGCGCCCAAAAATGCCGGGACACGGCACCGGTCACGGCCGGCGACCCCCTGTTCCCCTACGCCGGCAAATACATCAAGGACCTGACCTTCGAGCAGGTCCGCAGCCTTGACTGCGGCTCCCAAACCCTGCCCAAGTACCCCGGCCAGCAGGCATCCCCCGGCGCGAAGATGCCGACCCTGGCCGAAGTATTCGAACTGGCCCGCAGCTACCGGGCCAGCCAGGTGAAGTTCAACATCGAAACCAAGGTCGAAGCCGGCGCACCCGAGCAGACCGCACCGCGGGAACAGTTCGTCGACGTCGCACTCCGCGAGATCAAGGAAGCGGATATGCTCCAGCGGGTCTCCATCCAGAGCTTCGACTGGGGCGCGCTGCGCCTGGTGCAGGAGCGTGAGCCCGGCCTGCGCACGGTCGCGCTGACCAACAAGGACTTCCTGCAGGCTGGCCAGCCCGGCGCCTCACCCTGGCTGGGCGGCATCGACTCCGACGACTTCGGCGGGGACCTCGTCCAGGCCGCATCCTTCCTCGGCTTCGACGCCATCTCCCCCGTCCACGGCACACCCCAGGACGGCAAGGTCACCGACGCCGGCTACTCCCCCTACGTGACCGTTGACATGGTGGACCGTGCCCATGCCACGGGCATGCAGGTCATTCCTTGGACCGTCAACGATAAGCCCACCATGCGCGCCCTCATGGACGCCGGCGTCGACGGACTGATCACCGACTACCCGGACCGGCTGCACGAGGTCATGGCCGAACGATCACTGAAGCTGCCCAAGCAGTACACCCTCGTTCCCGGCGCATCTGCGCCGGGAAGAAGCTGACCGGTAAGTACGAAGCCAGGAAGCCCCCTGTCCCATCACCGGGAAGGGGTTTCCTGGCATCTCCGGACCAGAGTCCCGCCATGCAGCTACTGTCTTAGCCTGTCCCTGACAGCGTGCTCGACAAGGATCGGAACGTAATCCCGCACCCTGCCGGCGTCGAGCAACCTGTGCTCTTGCTCAACGATGCCTTCGATGTGATGCCGCGGCACGTCCGGGTACTTTTCAGCGAGCCGGTCCACGACATGGCCAAGTGCCCGCATTTCTTCGATGACTCCCATTCGGAGAGTTTCGGGGCAGCCACCCCTAAATTCAAGTCTGGATTTTTTTCGTCCGGCCGGGTCGGCCACCTGCCCATCATTTTGCGGACACCAGCGACCTTCGACGGTCGTCCTTGATGCGTGGGCACCACGGCGGATGTCCCCGACACTTCGATTCGTGGAAGAACCGCACGTCGACACCAACCTGGCCGAAGACAGCCAACTCACAGCGCTCGACAACACCCTGCAGGCATCCAGCCTGGAACACGAGATCATCCAGCACATCGGCCGCGACCCGGCCACGGACATTCTCGACATCGCCACCAGCGGAGAAGCTGCCATGATCGTCCTCGGTTTGCGACGGCCCTCCGCGGTGGGAAAACTCCTCCTCGAAAGCACCGCCCAAAGCATCCTCCTGAACGCCGACTGCCCGGTCCTGACAATCCGAGCGTAAGGAAACGTGAACGCCGATCACGTACCGCAACTCAACCTGCAGATCGGGCGCGGTACGTGTTTCGGCGTTTAAGAATGCGCGACCCGTCACACACGTGAACGTGGCAGACGGGCATTGCATACCTCTCAACACCCCATGCGATGTCTGCCGTCAGCCGGAACGCCACCACAACCTGAGGTCAGCCGGTGGTGTGTCCGGCTGGTCTCGGTCTTTCCATTTTCTGGCGCCTGGACTAGGAAATCATGTGCCCGCACGTGACAGTGGACATATCCCCAGCCCACTCTGAATAAGCAGACGAGGTGTAGACACCATCCTTGAGTTCATCATGTCGTACTCGCAGCCCAAAGCCATGAACAGGTGTTGGCCCACCGGAGACCAACCCGACAGTACCGGAACGAGGAACCACCTGATCCTAGCCCGCAGCAGGCGGAGGACCCACCCGCCAAGGACCTGAACCCGCCACCCACACACCCAAATAGGCCACCGCGGCGGCCAGGCCAAAGACCGCGAACCAAGCGTCAGAGTCAACGGGCCAAAGCTTTGTACACACGCCCACAAAGAAAAACCCCCTCTGACGAGGGGGTTTGCGTGCCCGAGGTGGGACTCGAACCCACACACCTTTCGATACCGCATTTTGAGTGCGGCGCGTCTGCCAATTCCGCCACTCGGGCGCGGAATACGTTGAGCAATAAAGTACGCCCACAGCTGACTGTGAGCAACGCGATCGCTTCACGTACGCGGAATTACTCTACATGCAGATAGGCTGAATTCCAGAATCGCGCCGCCGACGCCGCGGATGACCATGCAAGCCAAGTACAGCCGCGGTGGCACCTAAGATAGTGATGTCCCGCCGTACCTTTTCAAGGAGATCCCGTGACTGAACAAACGGAGTCCAAGCCCACGTCCCAGCCCGCGCGCCGCGTCATTGTTGCCGAAGATGAGACCCTCATCCGCCTCGACATCATTGAGATCCTGCGCGGCGAAGGCTACGACGTCGTGGGTGAGGCGGACAACGGCGAGAAGGCCGTCCAGCTCGCTGAGGAACTCAAGCCGGACCTGGTCCTCATGGACGTCAAGATGCCCGTCATGGACGGTATCTCGGCGGCAGAGAAGATCGTGAAGGCCCGCATCGCCCCCGTGGTGCTGCTGACCGCGTTCTCCCAGAAGGAACTCGTGGAGCGCGCGCGCGACGCCGGCGCCATGGCCTACGTGGTGAAGCCCTTCACTCCGGCTGACCTCATCCCGGCACTGGAGATCGCCCTCTCCCGGCATGAGGAAATCAAGGCCCTCGAAAGCGAAGTTTCGGACCTGCAGGAGCAGTTCGCCACCCGCAAGCTCGTGGAGCGCGCCAAGAGCCTCCTCACCACCAAGATGGGTCTCACCGAGCCCGAAGCGTTCCGCTGGATCCAGAAGACCTCCATGGACCGCCGCCTGAGCATGCGCGAAGTCGCCGAGACCATCATCAACCAGGTCAACTGACCCCGGCGTCCCGGCAGGTAACGCACGACGGCGTCCTGCCGGGTTCCAGCCCCAGGCACCAAAAAGGACCCCTGCCAGCCGGCAGGGGTCCTTTTCGTGGTCGGAAGGGCTAGGCCTTCTTCTTCTTTTCCGGCCAGGGGCCGAGCTTTTCCTTGTTGCTGATGACATCCCCCGCACGGGTGGAGTCGGCAAGGTCGCCCACCTTGTGAACCTTCAGCGAGTTGGTGGAACCGGCCTTTCCGGGAGGCGAACCGGCGGCGATGACCACCAGGTCACCGTCCTGCACCAGACCCATTTCCTCCAGGCTGCGGTCAACCTGCGCGGTCATGGCATCAGTGTGGTCCACCATCTGCACCAGCACCGGCTGGATGCCCCAGGTCAGGGCCAGCTGGTTCCAGACCTGCTCCACCGGGGTGAAAGCGAACACCGGCTTGATCGGGCGCAGGCGGGATAGGCGGCGGGCCGAGTCACCGGACTGCGTGAACGCACAAATGTACTTGGCGTCCAGCTGGTCGGCGATTTCGACGGCGGCACGGGTGATGGCGCCGCCACGGGTCTTGGGCTTGGTCCCCAGCGGGGGGACGCGCTCCAGGCCGTGGACCTCGGTGGACTCGATGATCCGGGCCATGGTCTTGACCGTGTCGATCGGGTACTTGCCCACGCTGGTCTCACCGGACAGCATGACGGCGTCGGCACCGTCGAGCACGGCGTTGGCGCAGTCGGAGGCCTCCGCACGGGTCGGGCGCGGGTTGTCGATCATGGACTCCAGGACCTGGGTGGCCACGATGACCGGCTTGGCCCAGCGGCGTGCCAGCTCAATGGCGCGCTTCTGCACGATCGGCACTTCCTCCAGGGGAAGCTCCACGCCGAGGTCGCCACGGGCCACCATGATCGCGTCGAACGCGTCAATGATCTCCGGCAGCTGGTCCACAGCCTGCGGCTTCTCGATCTTAGCGATGACCGGAGCGCGGCGGCCTTCCTCGTCCATGATCTCGTGCACCCTGGTGATGTCCGAGGCGTCACGGACGAAGGACAGTGCCACCAGGTCCACGCCGCGGCGCAGCGCCCAGCGCAGGTCGTCCTCATCCTTTTCGCTCAGCGCCGGAACGTTGACGGCCACGCCGGGCAGGTTGATGCCCTTGTTGTTGGACACCATGCCGCCCACCGTCACCTCGGCGACCACCTTGACGTCGTCGACGGCCACGGCGCGCAGGGCAACCTTGCCGTCGTCGATCAGCAGGGCGTCGCCCACGTTGACGTCCTCGGTGAGGCTCTTCAGCGTGGTGGAGCAGATCTCCTTGGTGCCGGGAACGTCCTCGGTGGTGATGGTGAACGTGTCACCAACGGCGAGGGCGTGCGGGCCGTCGACGAAACGGCCCAGGCGGATCTTGGGACCCTGCAGGTCGGCCATGATCGCCACGGCCTTGCCCAGGTCCGCTGCAGCCTTGCGGACGTTTTCGTAGGTGTTGTCATGCACGGTGTAGTCGCCGTGGCTCATGTTCATCCGGGCGACGTCAACACCTGCTTCCAGCACCGCGAGGGTGTTTTCATAGCTGGCAATTGCGGGGCCGAAAGTAGCCACAATTTTTGCGCGTCTCATATACCTACCCTATTGGTCACTTGCATTGGTTAAGTTGTCGCGGGGATGAACTTCTGCCCGCGGGTGCAGCGCTAGAGGACGGCGATGGCGCGGTCCGTCGGCGCGACGGGAGCGGGAAGGATGGTGCTTCCCATCAGGTACTTGTCCACGGCGGCAGCCGCAGCGCGGCCTTCGGCAATGGCCCACACAATCAGCGACTGTCCACGCCCGGCATCGCCGGCCACGAACACGCCTTCGGTGTTGGTCATGTAGTAGCCGTCGCGTCCCACGTTGCCGCGGCCGTCGAATTCAGCGTTCACCTGTTCGGTGATGCCCGCCGGCTCCGCGCCGGTGAAGCCCAGCGACAGGAACACCAGGTCCGCGGGGATGATGCGTTCCGTGCCGGCCTTCGGCAGGCGCTTGCCGTCAACGAATTCAGTTTCAGCGACCTTGACGCCGGTCAGCTTGCCGTCCTCGCCCACGAATTCAACGGTGGAGGCGAGGTACGTGCGCTCACCGCCTTCCTCGTGGGCGCTGGCCACCTCGAACAGGGTGGGGAACGTCGGCCAGGGCTGGTGGCTGGCGCGCTCGGCCGGCGGCTGCTTGCCGATGGCGAGCGTGGTCACGGACGCAGCACCATGCCGGTGCGCAGTGCCGAGGCAGTCGGCGCCGGTGTCGCCGCCGCCGAGGATCACCACGTGCTTGCCCTGCGCATGGATCTGGTTTTCGATGGTTTCCCCCGCCACCGCGCGGTTGGCCGGTACCAGGTAGTCCATTGCGAAGTGGATGCCGTCCAGGTCGCGGCCCGGGATGGGCAAGTCGCGCGGAACGGTGGCGCCGGTGCACACCACGACGGCGTCGTAGCGTCGGCGCAGCTGCTCCCACGTCACGTCGGTGCCGACGGCGACGCCGGTCCGGAAGCGGGTGCCTTCCGCCTTCATCTGCTCGACGCGGCGGTCCACCTGCTCCTTTTCCATCTTGAAGTCGGGGATGCCGTACCGCAGCAGGCCGCCGATCTTGTCATCGCGTTCATATACGGCAACGGTGTGGCCCACGCGGGTGAGCTGCTGGGCCACGGCCAGGCCGGCAGGGCCGGAGCCGACGACGGCGACCGTCTTGCCGGTGAGGCGCGCCGGCGGCAGCGGGTGGACCCAGTTGTTGTCCCACGCTTCGTCGATGATGGAGACCTCAACCTGCTTGATGGTCACCGCGGGCTGGTTGATCCCCAGTACGCAGGACGCCTCGCAGGGTGCGGGGCACAGCCGGCCGGTGAACTCCGGGAAGTTGTTCGTGGCGTGCAGGCGCTCGATCGCTTCCTCGCCCTTGTCCCGCCATGTGAGGTCGTTCCACTCGGGAATCAGGTTGCCCAGCGGGCAGCCCTGGTGGCAGAACGGAACGCCACAGTCCATGCAGCGGCCGGCCTGGGCCTTAAGGGTGCCCTTTTCCTGCGCTTCGTACACTTCCTTCCAGTCCATGATGCGGACGGGAACGGGACGGCGCGGCTGGGTTTCACGCTGGCGTACTTTCAGAAATCCGCGTGGATCAGCCACCGGTCACCTCCAGGATTCGAGACCATACTTCTTCGCCGTCCGGGTCAAGGCCCTCTTCGATGGCGTCGAGACGGGTTTGCAGCACTGCCGCGTAGTCGCGCGGCAGCACCTTGGTAATGCGGGCGGCGGTGTCATCGAAGTTTTCGAGGAGGCGCGCCGCCAGCTGGGAGTCAGTTTCTTCAACGTGCTTGACCAGCAGGCCGTGCACGATGTCGCGGTCCTCGGCGTCCAGCTCGCGGAGCTGTAGTTCGCCGGACTGCAGGGCGTCCTTGTTGACCTTGGCAGTATCCAGGTCCAGGACGTAGGCGGTGCCGCCGGACATGCCGGCGCCGAAGTTGCGGCCGGTGCGGCCGATGATCAGCGTCTGGCCGCCGGTCATGTACTCGCAGCCGTGGTCGCCGATGCCTTCGACGACGGCGGTGGCACCGGAGTTGCGGACCAGGAACCGTTCGCCCACCTGGCCGCGCAGGAACATCTCGCCGCTGGTGGCGCCGTAACCGATGACGTTGCCGGCGATGACGTTGGTCTCCGCCTTGAACACATTGGTGCGGTCCGGGCGGACGATGATCCGGCCGCCGGAGAGGCCCTTGCCCACGTAGTCGTTCGAGTCGCCGTACAGCCGCAGGGTGATGCCTGCGGGCAGGAAGGCGCCCAGGGACTGGCCGGCGGTGCCGTTCAGCGTGACGTCGATGGTGTCCGTGGCGAGCACGTCGGTACCGAAGGTCTTGGTGACCACGTGGCCGAGCATGGTGCCCACGGAGCGGTCCGTGTTGATGACGTCCACAGTGATCTTCACCGGGCTGCGGTCCGTGAGGGCCTCGGTGGACATGGTGATCAGCCGCTGGTCGAAGTGCTTGTCCAGCTCGTGGTTCTGGCCGGTCATGTTGCGCAGCGGCGCGTCGTCGTCGAACTCGAGCCCGTGCAGAATCGGGTCCAGGTCCAGGCCGTCGGCCTTCCAGTGGTCGATCGCCTCACGGGTGTCCAGGACCTCGGCGTGGCCGATGGCCTCTTCCAGGCTGCGGAAGCCGAGCTCTGCCAGGATCTCGCGGACTTCCTCGGCAAGGAACTCGAAGAAGTTGACCACGAACTCGGGCTTGCCGCTGAACCGGGCACGGAGCTCCGGGTTCTGCGTTGCAACCCCCACCGGGCAGGTGTCCAGGTGGCAGACGCGCATCATGATGCAGCCTTCCACCACCAGCGGGGCGGTGGCGAAGCCGAACTCCTCGCCGCCCAGCAGGGCTGCGATCACAACGTCGCGGCCGGTCTTCAGCTGGCCGTCAACCTGCACCACCACGCGGTCGCGCAGGCCGTTGAGCATCAGGGTCTGCTGCGTCTCGGCAAGGCCGAGCTCCCACGGAACACCGGCGTGCTTGAGCGAGTTCAGCGGCGAGGCGCCGGTTCCGCCGTCGTGGCCGGAGACAAGCACGACGTCGGCCTTCGCCTTGGTCACGCCGGACGCCACGGTGCCGATCCCGACTTCCGACACCAGCTTCACGTGCACCCGGGCCGAGGGGTTGGCACGCTTCGCATCGTAGATGAGCTGCGCGAGGTCCTCGATCGAGTAGATGTCGTGGTGCGGGGGCGGCGAAATGAGGCCGACGCCGGGGGTCGAGTGGCGGGTCCTGGCCACCCACGGGTAGACCTTCTGCGCCATCAGCTGGCCGCCTTCGCCGGGCTTTGCACCCTGGGCCATCTTGATCTGGATGTCGTCGGCGTTGGTCAGGTAGAGGCTGGTCACGCCGAAACGGCCGGAGGCGATCTGCTTGACGGCGGAGCGGCGCTCCGGATCCATCAGGCGGTCCACGTCTTCGCCGCCCTCACCGGTGTTGGACTTGCCGCCCAGCCGGTTCATGGCGATGGCCAGCGTCTCGTGTGCCTCCTGCGAGATGGAGCCGTAGCTCATCGCGCCGGTGGAGAACCGCTTGACGATGCTGGAGACGGGCTCCACTTCCTCGAGCGGAACCGCGGGCCGGTCGTTCTTGAACTTCAGCAGGCCGCGCAGCGTCATCAGGTTGGTGGACTGGTCGTCCACGCCCTTGGTGTACGCCTTGAAAATGTCGTAGCGGCGTTCGCGGGTGGCGTGCTGCAGCCGGAAGACCGTCTCCGGGTTGAACAGGTGCGGTTCGCCGTCGCGGCGCCACTGATACTCGCCGCCGCCCAGCAGCGGACGGTGGGGCTGCTCGATGCCGCCCTCGGGGTACGCCATCTGGTGCCGTGCCGAGACCTCGGCGGCGATCACGTCCAGGCCCACGCCGCCCAGCTGCGAGTGGGTGCCGGCGAAGAACTCGTCCACCAGCTCCTGGCCGAGGCCAAGTGCCTCGAACGTCTGGGCGCCGGTGTAGGACGCCACAGTGGAGATGCCCATCTTGGACATGATCTTCAGGACGCCCTTGCCAAGGCCCTTGATCAGGTTGTAGACGCCGTCCTGCGGGGTGACGCCGGTGACGTCGCCGGCAGCGATCAGCTGCTCCACGGATTCCATGGCCAGGTACGGGTTCACGGCGGAGGCGCCGTAGCCGATGAGCACGGCCACGTGGTGCGTTTCGCGCACGTCGCCGGCCTCGACCACCAGGGCGGTCTTGGTGCGGTTGGCGCTGCGGAGCAGGTGGTGGTGCACGGCGCTGACCAGGAGCAGCGACGGGATGGGTGCCCACTGCGCGTTGGAGTCACGGTCCGAGAGCACGATGTACTGCACGCCGCGGTTGATCGCACCGGAAACCTGCTCGCAGATTTCGGTGAGCCGGGCGCGCAGGGCGTTTTCGCCGCCCTCGGGGCGGTAGAGGCCGCGGACCTTCATGGCCACGCGGTTGCCGTCGGCGTCCTCGATGTTGGCGATCTTGGCGAGCTGGTCGTTGTTGATCACGGGGAACGGCAGCTGGACCTGGGGCTGGCGGACCTGCTTGGTGTCCAGCAGGTTGCCGTTGGGGCCGATGGCGCAGGTCAGCGACGTGACCAGCTCTTCGCGGATGGCGTCCAGCGGCGGGTTGGTGACCTGTGCGAAGGACTGCACGAAGTAGTCGAAGAGCAGCCGGGGGCGCTTGGACAGCACGGCCACGGGGGTGTCGGAGCCCATGGCGCCCAAGGGTTCGGCACCGGTGCGGGCCATCGGACCCAGCAGGATCTTCAGCTCCTCGGTGGTGTAGCCGAAGGTGCGCTGGCGGATGTTCACGGACGCGGCGGTGTGGACCACGTGCTCGCGCTCGGGAAGGTCGTTGAGGTCGATCAGGTTGTCCTTGACCCAGTCCGCCCACGGGTTGGCGGCGGCGACCTCTGCCTTGACCTCTTCGTCGTCGATGATGCGGCCGGCGTCGGTGTCCACCAGGAACATCTTGCCGGGCGAGACGCGGCCCTTCTTGACCACCTTGGAGGGTTCGACGTCGATGACGCCCACCTCGGAGGCGAAGACGATCAGGCCGTCTTCGGTGATCCAGAAGCGGCCCGGGCGCAGACCGTTGCGGTCCAGGGTGGCGCCCACGAGGTTGCCGTCGGTGAAGGAGACGGCGGCGGGGCCGTCCCACGGCTCCATCAGCAGCGAGTGGTACTCGTAGAACGCGCGGCGTGCCGGATCCATGGTGGCGTGGTTCTCCCATGCCTCCGGGATCATCATCATGATCGCGTGCGTGATGGGTCGGCCGGAGAGCCACAGGAGTTCCGCCACCTCGTCGAAGGAGGCGGAGTCGGAGGCGCCGGGCGTGCAGATGGGGTACAGCTCTTCGGGCGAGTCGCCGAGCAGCGGGTTGGCCAGCTGGGACTGCCGTGCGCGCATCCAGTTTCGGTTGCCCTTGACCGTGTTGATTTCGCCGTTGTGGGCGATGGTGCGGAAGGGCTGCGCCAGCGGCCAGGACGGGAACGTGTTGGTGGAGAAGCGCGAGTGGACAATCGCCAGCTTGGTCTTGAAACGCTTGTCCGAGAGGTCCGGGTAGAACGGCTCCAGCTGGGCGGTGGTGAGCATGCCCTTGTACACGATGGTCCGCGAGGACAGCGACGGGAAGTAGACGCCGAACTTATTCTGGGCGCGCTTGCGGATCCGCCAGGCGCGGGCATCGAGCTCGTTGCGGTCCAGTTCCTCACCCGTGGCGGATGCGAGGAAGGGCTGGGAGAAGTAGGGCATGCAGGCACGGGCCATGGCACCCACCAGGTCGGCGACGACGGGCACTTCGCGCCAGCCAAGGACCTTCAGCCCCTCGTCCGCAGCGAGGCCCTCGATGCCGGCTTTCGCCGCATCGGCTTCACGCTGTTCCGCAGGCAGGAAGGCGGTGCCGGCCACGTACTGGCCGGGAGCGGGAAGTTCGAACTCGGTGACCGCCCGGAAGAACTCGTCCGGGATCTGCATCAGGAGGCCGGCGCCGTCACCGGTGCCCTCGTCTGCACCCACGGCACCGCGGTGCTCAAGGTTGCGCAGGGCGGTAAGTGCGGCGTCAACAATGTCGTACCCGGGCTCGCCGCGGAGGGTTGCGATGATCGCAAGGCCGCAGGCGTCCTTCTCCTGCTCGGGGTTATAGAGCCCGGCGGCCTCCGGCAGGGCTGCGAAGCGCTTGAAGGGCGACAAGGCAGCCTCGGGCTGATCCGGTTCGGACCAGCTGGGAGTGTGCAGAGTTTGGGTCATGGAAGACGTCCTTCCTCCTGATCGTGCGTATGGAAGGGACACCGTTGGCCCCACTCGTCAGGCCCCAGATGATGGGCACAACAAAGTGTTACTTCATGGAAATTGTAGGTCAGCCCGGCCTGCTGAACTAACGGTTACAGAGGCCCCTGCCCAGGGCTCCATCCGGCAGCAGCTCTATGCTGCCCGGCTGGAACCCCATGCCACGACATTGTGGTTTCGGGAGCTCCGAGCGGTGGCTCTGCTGCCCTGCGTGAGGCTGGCGTTTACTTGCTGGTGCCGGCCTCCGGTGCGGATCCTGTGGCTGTGCTGCCGGAGTGTCCGGCAGCCGTGGCATCCGTCCCCGGCTTGGAGCCGGATGGTGCCGCCGTGGCCTTTTCCGTGGGGGCGGAATCAGGCCTGGAACCGTTTTGGTTATCAGGGAGATTATCACGCGATTCACTATCTGAGACAACCGGGTCCGTATCACGGACCCCGTCTTCGGTATCCCCAGCGTCCCCGGTCACGGCCGGTTTTGCCGGTTCCCGCCCCGGAAGATAGACGGTGTCGGGCTCCGGGCGGCCCTTCCTGCCCAGCAGGATGAAGACGGCCAGCGCAGTCACAAAGACGAAAATACTCGTCCAGACATTCAGGCGCGTGGTGAGGCCGAAGAGCGAGATCTGCTCCGCGTCGTCGATGCGCATGGCCTCGATCCACACCCGTCCCAGGGTGTAGTACATGGCGTACAGCCAGAACAGCCGGCCGCGGCGGAAGTTGAACCGGCGGTCCAGGACGAGCAGGAGCGCGACGCCGGCAAGGTTCCAGAGCGATTCGTACAGGAACGTCGGGTGGAACAGTGTGCCGGCGGGAACGCCCGCGGGGAAGTTCGCGTTGTCGGCGTCGATCTCCAGGCCCCACGGCAGCGTGGTGGGCCCGCCGAAGAGTTCCTGGTTGAACCAGTTGCCCCAGCGGCCGATGGCCTGGGCCAGCAGGAGGCCGGGCGCGGCAGCGTCCATGAAGGCGGGAAGCCTGACGCCTGCCCGGCGGCAGCCGATCCAGGCGCCGACGACGCCGAGCACCACGGCACCCCAGATTCCCAGGCCGCCGCGCTGGATCTGCGGGATCAGCGAGAGGTCGCCGGTGCCATCGAAGCCCGGGCCGAAGTAGGCGTCGGGCGATGAGAACACATGGTAGAGGCGGCCGCCGATGATGCCGAACGGGATGGCCCACACCACGATGTCCCAGACGCTTCCTTCAGGCGCGCCGCGCTTGGCCCAGCGGACCGAGGTCAGCCAGAGGCCTGCAACGATGCCGGCCAGGATGCAGAGGGCGTAGGCGTGGATGCGCAGCGTCCCCCACGGCAGCGGGATGTCGAATCCGGACCAGTCCGGGCTGGGAATGCTGGCGGGCACCAGGACGGCTGCCTGGAGGAGGCTCTGCATTGGTTAGGCTTCTTCCCTGGCAAGTCCGGAGCTGAGCTCCCTGGTCAGCGATCCGACGGCGTCCACGCCGCCATTGCCCAGTGCTGACACCAGTGCGGTGCCCACAATGACGCCCTCGGCGTAGGCGGCAATTTCGCGGACCTGCTCGGCGTTGGAGACGCCCAGGCCGACGCAGACGCGTTCCGCGCCGGCGTCGTGCGCCGCGGCCACGACGTTCCGCGCGGCGGTGCTCACCGAGGAACGGGCGCCGGTGACGCCCATGATGGACACGGCGTACACGAAGCCGCGGCTGGCGTCGACGGTCCGCTGCATGCGCTCGGCAGTGGACGACGGTGCTACGAGGAACACGCGGTCCAGCCCGTATTTGTCAGAGGCGGCCATCCATTCGTCGGCCTCGTCCGGGATGAGGTCCGGCGTGATGAGCCCGGCTCCCCCGGCTTCGGCCAGGCGGCGGGAGAACTCGTCCACGCCCATCCGGACCACGGGGTTCCAGTAAGTCATCACCAGGACGGCGGCGTCAGTCTTGGCGGTGATGCCGGCGACCACGTCGAAGACCTGCCGGACGGAGAAGCCGTTGGCCAGTGCCTGCGTGGTGGCGGCCTGGATGACCTGGCCGTCCATCACGGGATCGGAGTACGGGATGCCGATTTCGATCAGGTCGGCACCGTTCTCCGCCAGGGCGATGCCTGCGGCGATGCTTTCCTCCACGGTGGGGTACCCGGCGGGCAGGTAGCCGACGAGCGCGGCACGCCCCTCGGCGCGGGCTTTGTCGATGGCCGCTGCCGACTTGCTGGTCATCTGTGTCTTGCCGGCCGTCTGTGCGCTGCCGTCAATTCCTGCACTGCTCACAGCTGCTCTCCCTCTTTGCCGATTTCCGATTCCGCGGAGTCCTTGTCCAACAGGTTGAACCACTCGGCGGCGGTGGCCACGTCCTTGTCGCCTCGGCCGGACAGGTTCACGATCACGATCTTGTCCCGGGCGGCAGCGGCGTCTTCCGCGGCGAGCCGCTGGCCCACCTTGATGGCCCCGGCCAGGGCGTGCGAGGACTCGATGGCGGGAATGATGCCCTCGGTGCGGCAGAGGAGTCGGAAGGCCTCCATGGCCTCGCTGTCCGTGATGGGCTCGTAGTTCACCCGCCCGATGTCGGCGAGGTAGGAGTGCTCCGGGCCCACACCCGGGTAGTCAAGGCCCGCGGAGATGGAGTGCGACTCGATGGTCTGGCCGTCGTCGTCCTGCATGAGGTAGGAGCGGGCGCCGTGGAGGACGCCCGGCTTGCCCAGGGTGATGGTGGCAGCATGGCGTCCGGTGTCCACGCCGTCGCCGCCTGCTTCGAAGCCGTAGATCTTGACGGACGGATCATCGAGGAAGCCATGGAAGATGCCGATGGCGTTGGATCCGCCGCCGATGCAGGCGCACACGGCGTCCGGAAGGCGGCCTGCCTGCTCCAGGATCTGGGCGCGCGCTTCCTCGCCAATGACCTCGTGGAAGTAGCGGACCATGGCGGGGAACGGGTGCGCCCCGGCGGCGGTGCCCAGCAGGTAGTGGGTGTTGTGCACGTTGGCCACCCAGTCGCGCAGGGCGTCGTTGATGGCGTCCTTAAGGGTCTGCGAACCGCTGGTGACGGGGATGACGGTGGCGCCCAGCAGTTCCATCCGGGCAACGTTCAGGGCCTGCCGGCGGCAGTCCTCGGCACCCATGTAGACCACGCACTCCAGCCCCATCAGGGCTGCGGCCGTGGCGCTGGCCACGCCGTGCTGGCCGGCGCCGGTTTCGGCGATGACGCGGGTCTTGCCCATGCGCTTGGCGAGCAGGGCCTGGCCCAGCACGTTGTTGATCTTGTGCGATCCGGTGTGGTTGAGGTCCTCGCGCTTGAGGAACACCCGCACTCCCCCGGCATGTTCGGAGAACCGCTTGGCTTCGGTCAGCAGCGACGGGCGGCCCGAGTAGTTCTTGTTCAGGTCCGCGATCTGGGCCCGGAAGTCGGGATCGTCCTTTGCCTTCTCGAAGGTCTCCTCGAGTTCGTCCAGGGCTGCGATGAGGGACTCGGGCATCCAGCGTCCGCCGTAGCTGCCGAAGTACGGCCCCGGAGCGTGCCGGAGGGAGCCGCCCGCCAGGAATGCGTCCGCGGCCTTGTTGTCAGCGTTTCCTGAGGGTGCGTCGGCCATCAGTCCCGTCCTGTTCGAAGTTGATCGGTCAAAAGTATGGTCCGGCCGGGGCCGGAAGAAATACCGGACATTGCTGCCCCCTAGATGCGGCCCTGCGGCAGCCTTGCGGGCAGCGCGGCCGGTCAGCCGCGGGCGGCGATGGCGGCCGCGCCGGCGGCCGTGAACTCCGCGATCCGCTCGCGCGGGGTGGAGTGGCTAACCAGCGCCTCCCCGACCAGCACCGCGTTGGCGCCGCTGGCGGCGTAGTGAGTGACGTCGTCGGTGTCCCTGACACCCGATTCCGCCACGACCAGCGCACCGGCCGGAATGCGTCCGGCGAGGGATGCGAACAGGGAACGGTCGACGTCGAGCGTCTTCAGGTTCCGCACGTTGACGCCGATGATGCGGGCCTTGGCCGCGGCGGCGCGTTCGATTTCCTCTTCGGTATGCGTTTCCACCAGCACGTTCATGCCGAGCTCGGCACTGAGGGCGCTGAATTCGTTGAGCTGGGCGTCGGAAAGGGCCGCAACGATGAGCAGGATGAGGTCCGCGCCGTGGGCGCGGGCTTCCCAGATCTGGTACTCGTCCAGCGTGAAGTCCTTGCGGAGCAGGGGGACGTCGACGGCGGCACGGACGGCATCGAGGTCCGCCAGGGACCCGTTGAAACGGCGCTGCTCGGTGAGGACGCTGATGACGGAAGCCCCGCCGTCGGCATACTGCCGGGCGAGCGACGCGGGATCGCCGATGCTGGCGAGGTCGCCCTTGGAGGGGCTGCGCCGCTTGATTTCCGCAATGACCTTGAGCTCGCTGCGGGCCGGCGACGGACCGCCAAGCGCGGCCCAGGCGTCGCGGGCAGGCGCAGCGGCCTGGGCCCGGTCCTTCAGTTCAGCCAGCGAAACGAGCCGCTTCCTGGCCTCCATATCCTCCCGGACACCGGCGTTGATGTCGTCGAGAACTGTTGCCATCAGTGGCCGGAGTTCTTGAGCTTGCTGCCTTCGACTCCGTAGCCTGCCTTGCGCATGACGTAACCGAGGATGAGGCCGAGCACCATCACGCCGGCGCCGACGATGAAGATGGGGGTGCTGGCGATGACGAACGCGATCGATGCGATGAGCGCGCCCACCAGCATGGTGATGACACAGGTCCAGGCGGCGGGGCTATTGCCGTGGCCGAGTTCCTGGCTGTGGTCGATGGCGCCGGGGGCTACCGTGCGGGTGCCGGACTTGGAAACGGACGCAGGTGCTTTGCTCATGGAAAATCTCCTCAGGATGAATACTGCTTACATTCTGCCATTTTTTGGGCCGTGACCTGTTATCGGCGGCCGCCCTGCCGTCACCGGCTGCGGGGCTCCGCCAGGGTCAGGTGGGATCGTCCCCCCGGGAGAGCCGGTCCCAGCTGTCGATCTCGTCCACCGGCCCCGCCGCGGGAGCACTGCCCGCCGCCGCCGGCGCGTCGTATTTGGTTCGCGTCTTCCAGTGCCGGCCCGCGGGAATGATGAGCAGGGCCGCCAGTGCCAGCAGGCAGCCGGCGGCGACGGCGAGGGTGGGGAAGGCGGTGACGTCCACCTGCGCCTGGCTGCCGCTCACGCCTGTCGCGGCCGCAATGGAACCCTGTGCTGCGGCGAGGGGATCGGCGAGCACGGTGGCAGCGGCGGCTATGATGCCTGCCGAGGCGAGGACGATGATGGCGGTGATGACCCACCGGGCGATCCTGCCTGCGATTGCCGCGGCCAGTCCCCCGGCCAGCGCCACCAGGGCCAGCGCGGTCACCGTGGTGGCGGCATCGCTGCCCTGCACCTTCAGCGGTTCCTGTCCGGCACCTGCCTGGCCCACCTGGTTGGGATCCAGGGTGACGGTCATCCAAGTCTGCGTGGTGGTGCCAAAAACCGCCAGCGCCAGGACCGCGATGAGCAGCACCAGCGTTGACTTCCGCGCCCAGGCGGGCGCAGCCCTCTTTCCGCTGCCGGCCTGCCCGGACGCCGTTTCCTGCTGGGGCATCAGGCGTCGGTCCCGCCGGGCAGTGACTCCGCGGAAATGTTCTGCAGCGAGCCGGCCGTGTGGACTGCGCGGAGGGGCGCCGCGGCCTTGTTGACAGTTTCGAGCGCCTCCGTGGGATTCACCGAGTCCGCAACGATGCCGCCGCCGGCCTGGACGTAGGCACGGCCGTCCCGGAGCAGCGCCGAGCGGATGGCGATGGCCATGTCCATGTCGCCGGCGAAATCGAGGTAGCCCACCACGCCGCCGTAGATGCCGCGGCGGTGCGGTTCCAGTTCGTCAAGCAGGCGCAGCGCCCTGGGTTTCGGGGCGCCCGACAGCGTGCCGGCAGGGAAGGTCGCCTTGAGGACGTCGTAGGCCTTGGCCTGGGGCGACAGTTGGCCCACCACCGTGGACACCAGGTGCATTATGTGGCTGAAGCGCTCCACCTCCATGAACTGGGTGACGTCCACCGTGCCGGCCACGCAGACCTTGGACAGGTCGTTCCGGGACAGGTCAACCAGCATCAGGTGCTCGGCGCGTTCCTTCTGGTCGGCCAGCAGTTCCTCGGCAAGCGCCTTGTCCGCCTCCACGGTCTTCCCGCGCGGCCGTGATCCGGCGATGGGGTGCGTGATGACTTCCCCGCCTGTGACGGTGACCAAGGCCTCGGGCGACGAGCCCACAATGGAGTACTCCCGGCCGTCGGCGTCCTCGAGGCTGAAGATGTACATGTAGGGGCTGGGGTTGGTGTTGCGCAGCACCCGGTACACGTCCAGCGCTGAGGCCTTGCACTCCATCTCGAACCGGCGCGAGATGACCACCTGGAAGACTTCGCCGTCGACGATGGCTTCCTTGCCCCGGTCCAGGGCGGCCAGGTATTCGTTTTCGTCCCAGCGTTCCTGGACGCTGGAGGCAAAGTCCAGTGCAGCAGGAGCCAGCACCGACACGGGCTGGGCCACGGGGCTGCTGACCTTGGCCAGGAGGGCCTTGACCCGGGCCACGGCGTCATGCCAGGCCTCGTCAACGCGTTCGGAGCTGTTGTCGAAATTGATGGCGTTCGCGATCAGCAGCACAGTGCCGTCCACATTGTCGTGGACCGCCATGTCGGTGACCAGGTTCAAGGCCATTTCGGGCAGGTGCAGGTCATCTTCGGGAGGGCTGACCAGCCGCTCCCAATGCCGGACGGTTTCCCAGCCCAGGAACCCCACCAGGCCGGAAGTGAACGGCGGCAGCCCCTCGAACCGGTCCGTGCGCAGGGCCTCGATGGTGTCGCGGACGGCGTCCACCGGGCTGCCGTCCACCGGCACTCCGGCGGGCGGCTCGCCCAGCCAGTGCGCGTTGCCGTCCTTGGTGGTCAGCGTGGCCCGCGACCGCGCGCCAATGAACGAATAGCGGGACCAGGCTCCGCCCACCGCCGCGGATTCCATGAGGAACGTCCCGGGCTGGCCCTGGGCCAGCTTGCGGTACAGGCCGATAGGGGTCTCGGCGTCGGCAAGCACCTTGAGCCGGACGGGGATGACGCGGCTGTGGCCGGCGAGTTCCCGGAACTCCTCCAGGCTCGGGCTGATGGTTCCAAGGTCCTGCATGGCTATGGTTTCCGCCTGTTCTCGTGAGGGCCGGCAACGCCGGACGCCTTAATTCTTCCTGCAGCGGGCCGCGGCTGCCGCTATTGTGCGGACGCCGGCAGGGCCGCCGGTACGGTTCAGACCGCCTGGGCCGTGGTGACGTTCAGTTCCCTGCCGTCGAAGCAGGTGCGGGTGCCGGTGTGGCAGGCGGCACCCACCTGGTCCACGCGCACCAGCAGTGCGTCGCCGTCGCAATCCATGGCGACGGACTTCACCCACTGGACGTGCCCGGACGTGTCCCCCTTGCGCCAGTACTCCTGGCGGGAGCGCGAGTAGAAGGTGACGCGGCCCGTGGTCATGGTGCGGTGGAGGGCCTCGTCGTCCATCCAGCCAAGCATCAGGACCTCGTTCGTGTCGTACTGCTGCACCACGGCGGCCACCAGGCCTGCGCTGTCCCGCTTCAGGGCGGCTGCCAGCTCCGCGGGGAGCGGGCCTGCGTCAGCGGCGGCGGGGCTTCCGGGCACGGCGGAACCGGAGGCTTGGACAGTGGTTTGTGCGGGGGCGGGCTGCTCAGACATCAGGTCAAGTCTAGTGCCTTCGGCGGAGCCGTTCCGGATGTGAACAACGGCACGCCAGCGGCGCCCGGGAAGCTGCCCAACTTCGCGCCTGTCGTGCTAGTTTTCCAAGTGATGCATTTCGTCGAACCGTCCCGAGAAGTCCTGGCCGAGACCCTGCTAGCGGCCGGTCCTGATGCGCCCACGCTGTGCAAGGGCTGGCGTACCAGGGATCTCGCCGCGCACCTTTACCTGCGGGAGCGCAAAGCCGCCGTGGGGCTGGGCCTGATCATCAAGCGGCTGGCCAAAGCCTCGGACCAGGCCACGGCAGCCCTCGCGGCCAAGTTGACCACTGCCGAGGACTACGCCCGGCTGGTCAACACGTTCCGGTCGGGCCCGCCTGCATTCTCGCCGATGAAAATCAAGGCCTTGGACGAAAGCTCCAACCTCATCGAATACTTCGTGCACACTGAGGATGTCCGCCGGGCCGTTGACCGTTGGGCGCCCCGGGCCTTGGACGAGGCCTACTCGGACGCCCTCTGGGATGAACTGGTTAAGCGTGCCGCCATCCTCTACCGCGGCGTGGACCTCGGTATCGTCCTGGTGCGCCCGTCGGGGCCCCGCCACGTCGCCAAGCGCGCGCCGGTATCCGTGGCCATCGTCGGCGAGCCGGGAGAACTGCTCATGCACGCCCACGGCCGCACGCGCCACGCCCTGGTCACCTTCGAGGGCCAGCCGGACGCCGTCGCGCTCCTCCAGTCCGCCGAAGTGGGGCTGTAACCGAATTCGGTGATTGAGCCTGTCGAAATCCGGTTTCGACAAGCTCAACCAACGGTTTTAGCGGACTTCGAAGCCTGCGGCCCTGATGGCGTCCTTGACCTGGTGCATCATGTCGTTCGGGCCCCAGTGGAAGATCGAGGCCGCCAGTACGGCATCGGCACCCGCGGCCACTGCCGGCGGGAAATGTGCAGGCTCGCCGGCCCCGCCGGAGGCGATCAGCGGCACCTTCACGGCGGCGCGCACGGCCCGGATCATCTCCAGGTCGAAGCCGTCCTTGGTGCCGTCGGCGTCGATGGAGTTCAGCAGGATCTCCCCCACGCCCCGGTCCGCCGCTTCCCTCGCCCATTCGATGGCGTCGATCCCGGTGCCGGTGCGGCCGCCGTGGGTGGTCACTTCGAAGCCCGACGGCGTGGGCTGCGACCCCGGGCGGGTGCGCCGGGCGTCGACGGACAGGACCAGGACCTGCGAGCCGAAGTGCCGGGTGATTTCATCGATCACGTCCGGACGCGCCACCGCGGCGGTATTGATGGCAGCCTTGTCCGCGCCGTAGCGCAGCAGCTTGTCCACTTCGGCCACGCCGCGGACGCCGCCGCCCACGCATAGCGGAATGAACACTTCCTCTGCGGTGCGGCGCACCACGTCGAAGGTGGTTTCGCGGTTGCCGGATGAGGCGGTGACGTCAAGGAACGTCAGTTCGTCGGCACCGGCGTTGTCGTAGCGGTGCGCCAGCTCCACGGGGTCGCCGGCGTCGCGGAGGCCCTCGAAGTTGACACCTTTGACGACGCGCCCGGCGTCCACGTCAAGGCAGGGAATGACGCGTACTGCTACTGCCATGGGAAACTCCTGGAAATCTTGGTGGTCCTGCTGCGCTGGGTGGAAGGGCTCAGATGCGGCAGGCGTGGATGCTGCTGACCAGGATGGCACGGGCGCCGAGGTCGTACAGCTCATCCATGATCCGGTTGGTTTCCTTCTTGGGCACCATGGACCGGACGGCCACCCAGTCCGAATCCCGCAGCGGCGACACCGTGGGCGACTCCAGGCCGGGGGTCAGCGCGGCGGCCTTCTCCACGAGTTCCTTGCGGATGTCGTAATCCATGAGGACGTACTGCCGCGCCACCAGGACGCCCTGGAGGCGGCGGATGAGGACGTCGATTTCCCGGGCGGTGCCGTTGGCGGCGCCGCCTTCACCGGTGCGGCGGATCAGGACAGCCTCGGACTTGAGGATGGGTTCGCCGAAGATTTCCATCCCGGCGGCCTTGAGGGTGTTGCCGGTCTCCACGACGTCGGCGATGGCGTCGGCCACGCCCAGCCGGACGGAGGATTCCACGGCGCCGTCCAGGCGGACCACCTTGGCGTTGATGCCGCGCTCAGCCAGGTAGCCGCGGAGGAGTCCGTCGTAGCTGGTGGCGAGGCGCTTGCCCTCGAGTTCCTCGGCGGCGGAGAAGTCGCCTACCGGACCGGCGAAGCGGAAGGTGGACGCGGCAAATCCGAGGGGAAGCAGTTCTTCGGCCTCCACCTCGGCGTCCAGCAGCAGGTCCCGTCCGGTGATGCCGACGTCGAGCGTTCCCTGACCCACGTACACCGCAATGTCGCGGGGACGGAGGAAGAAGAACTCGATGTCGTTGTCCGGGTCCACCATGACCAGCTCACGGGTATCGCGGCGCTGGCGGTATCCGGCTTCGGACAGCATGGCGGAGGCGGCTTCGGACAGGGATCCCTTGTTCGGGACGGCTACTCGCAGCATGGGGGATGTTCTTTCTGGATTGGAAGGTCTGGGTGTTCAGGCAGTGCAGGCCACAGGGAGCACGGCGGCGGGAAGCGCGCCGGGCCGGTGGCTACAGATGCTTGTAGACGTCTTCCAGGGTCAGGCCTTTGGCGAGCATCAGGACCTGCAGGTGGTACAGCAACTGGGAGATTTCCTCGGCCGCGGCTTCGTCGGATTCATATTCGGCAGCCATCCATACTTCGGCTGCTTCCTCAACGACTTTCTTGCCGATGCCGTGAACACCGGACTCCAACTCAGCGACGGTGCGGGAGCCTTCCGGGCGGGTGGCTGCCTTCTCGCTGAGCTCAGCGAACAGCGTCTCGAAATTCTTCACACCCTCCAGCCTACTTGCTGCGGGCCGGAGGGCGCTTCCCGGGCCGTAGCATGACGGGCGCGATGTGAGGGATCACACACGCGCCCGCCATCCTGCGGTCCGTTTAGTTTTTGTACTGCTTGAGGACGACGGCGGTGGCCAGCGCCGCGGTGACCGCCTCGTGGCCCTTGTCTTCCTTGGAGCCCGG
The DNA here is from genome assembly GCF_045833485.1 of Arthrobacter nitrophenolicus. NCBI lineage: Bacteria > Bacillati > Actinomycetota > Actinomycetes > Micrococcales > Micrococcaceae > Arthrobacter > Arthrobacter nitrophenolicus. The sequence continues at coordinate 3,560,304 of NZ_CP174504.1, read as the reverse complement.
CAGGCCGGCGCGGTCCAGGCCCTGCTGTTCGGTGTCGCAGGTAAGGACACCGAAGCCCACCGGCACGCCGGTGTTCACGCTGACGTCGGTGAGTCCCGACGTCGCGGCCTGGCAGACGTAGTCAAAGTGCGGGGTACCGCCGCGGATGACGACGCCGAGCGCCACCACGGCGTCGAAGTGCGGTGCGAGCCGGGCGGCGGCAACGGGAAGCTCGAAGCTGCCGGGAACGCGCAGGACGGTGGGCTCGCTGATGCCGGCGTCCTTGGCGGCGCGGAGGGCCCCGTCGAGGAGTCCGTCCATGATCTGGGTGTGCCAGCTGGCTGCCACGATGGCCAGCCGCAGCTGGGAAGTTTCGGCCGGGCTCAGGGTGCTGAGGTCGATGTCGGGGGCGCCGTGTCCGCTCATAGGTACGTTGTTTCCGTTCAGTCTTGTTCGTGGATGAGGGTGTTCGGGGTGGTGACGGGCACGGGTGCGACGTGCGTGTCCAGGAGGAGGCGGTGCTCCATCCGGTCCTTCTTGGTCTGCAGGTAGCGGATGTTCTGGTCGCGGGAAGGCACCTCGGTGGGAACCATTTCCACCACCTTCACGCCTGCCCTGGCCAGCCGGTTCTGCTTGTCCGGGTTGTTGCTCAGCAGGCGGACCTCGTGCAGGCCCATTTCGGCGAGGACCTGGGCGGCGGCGTTGTAGGACCGTGCGTCAATGGGCAGTCCCAGCTGCTCGTTGGCTTCGACAGTGTCGAACCCCGCCTCCTGCAGTGCGTAGGCCTTGATCTTGTTGGCCAGGCCGATGCCGCGGCCCTCCTGGCCGCGGAGGTACAGCAGGGTTCCGCCTTGTTCATGGATCAGCTCCAGGGCGTAGGCGAGCTGCTCGCCGCAATCGCAGCGGTAGGAGCCGAAGACGTCGCCGGTGAGGCATTCGGAGTGCAGCCTGACCAGCGGGGCCTTGCCGTCGCCGGGCGGGTTGGGGGAACTGACGGCCAGGTGTTCAACACCGGTGGCCAGGTCCGTCCAGGCCTGTGCCACGAAGTCGCCGAAGGCTGTGGGCAGCTGCACGATCGGGCCGCCGCTGACAGGATGGGGCACAACCCCGCTGCCGGTCCGCCCGCTGTGGTGGGCGTCCTGGTGGTGGCCATCCTGGTGGCCGTTGCTGGCCGCAGATGCCGTCATCGTTCCTCCTTCTCCCCGGCCGGTGCAGGCCGTACTCCGTGCTCCGGAGCATCCCCCGCCCCGGTTGCAAGGTACCCCACCAGATCTTCGATGGAAATCAGGGGGCAGCCATGCTCCGCCGCGAACGTCCGAAGGCCGTCCAGGCGCATCATCTCGCCGTCGTCATACACCACTTCCGCGATGACGCCCACGGGCTCCAGGCCTGCGAGGCGGCACAGGTCCACCGCGGCCTCTGTGTGGCCGGGGCGTTCCCGCACACCTCCGTCAACTGCCCGGAGCGGAAAAATATGCCCCGGACGGGTGACCGAGGCCGGCCCGGCCTGCGGGTCGGCCAGGACGCGCGCGGTAAGGGCGCGGTCAGTGGCGGAGATTCCCGTGCTGACGCCAACGGCGGCGTCGCAGGAAACTGTGTATGCAGTGCCCTTGGCGTCCTCGTTGACCGCCACCATGGGAGGCAGCGCGAGGGCGTCGGCCCGTTCGCCGGACAGCGGGACGCAGATGACCCCGGAGCTGTACCGGATGGTCCAGCCCATCAGGGCCGGCGTGGCGTGCTGGGCCGCGAAGATGATGTCGCCTTCGTTTTCCCTGTCCTCGTTGTCCACCACGAGGACAGGTTTCCCGGCCGCGATGGCACGGACCGCGGTTTCGATGGAATCCAGGACATGCCCGTGTCCTGCGACGGCTCCGAGGACGGTTTCCGGTGCCACGGCTTCAGGCGCCCCTGTTTCCGGCTTCAGCCGGACGGCGGCGTTCACAGTGCACCGCCGGCGGGTGCGGAGGAACCGCGGAAGGCCAGGAGGCGCTCGGTGTATTTGGCCAGCACATCCACCTCCAGGTTGACGCGGCTGCCGGCCTGCTTGGCGCCCAGGCCTGTCTCAGCCAGGGTGGTGGGGATGAGCCCCACTTCAAACCACGGCTCCGCTTCCGCTGCGTCGCTCACGGCCGTCACGGTGAGGGACACGCCGTCAATGGCAATGGAGCCCTTTTCCGCGATGTAGCGGGCAAGGTTTGCCGGCACGCCGAACCGCAGCCGCTCCCAGTTGCCCAGCGGCTCGCGCTCCAGGAGCACACCTACGCCGTCCACGTGTCCCTGGACAACGTGGCCGTCCAGCCGTCCGCCGGCCGGAACGCAGCGTTCCAGGTTGACGGAGTCGCCGGGGGCCAGCTCACCGGTGGTGCTGCGGACCAGGGTTTCCCCCATGACGTCCACGCTGAACTCCTTGCCGTTGATTTCGGTGGCCGTGAGGCAGACGCCGTTGACTGCGATCGAGCCGCCCAGGGCAAGGCCCTCGGTGGTGCCGGGTGCGTGGAGCCGGATGGTGGCGCTGGCATCGCCATCCCGGTCAACGGACACCACGTGCCCTTGTTCGGCAATAATTCCTGTAAACATCAGTGGCCTCCCTGGGCTTGCTCCGCGCTGTGGCGGGACGGTTGTGGATCAAGGGCAACAGAACGTTGCGGTCGTAAGTGGAGTCGAAGGTCACGGCCCAGCGTGCGCACGGCGCCGCCGTCGGACGGGTCCCATTCCCACTGCTGGGCATCGGGAAGGCTGGTGATGCCCAGGCCGTTGAGGGCCGGCGTTCCCGAGCCCAGCAGCGTGGGGGCCAGGTAGACGACGAGTTCGTCGACGAGACCTGCCGTGAGGAAGGCACTGAGGATGCGGGAACCCCCCTCCACCATGACGTGCCGGGCGCCGGAGGCGTACAGCAGGGACAGCGCATCGTGGGCGTCCCGGGTGGGCAGATGGACGGCGAGGCCGTCTGCCCCGCGGATGGCGGCGTCGGCCGGAATCTCCCGGAGCCCCATGACGGCGCGGACGGGCTGCTTCGCGGCCGGCACCCCCTGCGGGTCCCGGGCGGTCAGCCGGGGGTTGTCCACCAGCACCGTCTGGGTGCCCACCAGGATGGCATCGATGCGGCCGCGGATGGCGTGGTTGTCAGCCAGTGATTCCGGGCTGGAGATCCACTGGCTGGTGCCGTCCTCGGCGGCGATGCGGCCGTCGAGGGTCTGCGCGATATGGAGCGTCACGAAAGGGCGTTTTGCGGCCACTGCCTCAAACCACCGCCGGTTCAGGTCCAATGCTTCCTCGGCCCCCAGGCCGCTGCGGACGCGCACGCCGGCGTCACGCAGGGTGGCTGCCCCGCCGGCAGCGGGATCGTGGGGATCATCCACGGCATACACCACGTCCGTGATGCCGGCGGCAATGATCGCCTCAGTGCAGGGTCCGGTGCGGCCCACGTGGTCGCAGGGCTCCAGTGTGACCACCATGGTGCAGCCGGCCAGGTCCAGGCCGGCCGCCTTCGCCTGCGCGATTGCGTCGGCTTCGGCATGGGCCGTTCCGGCGCCGCGGTGGTATCCGGTGACCAGCCGGAGCCCGTCAGGACCAATTACGACGGCGCCCACCAGCGGGTTTGCCCCCCGCGGCCCCTGCAGGGCTGCTTCGAGCGCAGCCTCCATGGCGGAGGTTTCGGCAGGGGTGAAGGCTGTGAGGGTCCCGCTGGCCGGCCGGAGGTCCGGGTGTCCTGACATGTGGCCACCAGCTGGCCCGGTGGAGGCAAGGGGCCCGGCGGGTAACGGGTTGCTGACCGTCATGCGGTGACCGCTGAACTCGTGGTGGCAGCTGCGGGGGCAGCGGCAGTTTCGGCATCATCAAAGAGCCATCGCATGGGGTTCATTCCTGCGTCGTTCCTTCCCTTTCGAACCGCGATGGCTCCGGGGGTATACGACAGCAGAACGCTGCGGGACCGCACGGCCCTGCAGATACAGCTGTACGTGCTTCTCTCATCCAGACTTTAACTGTCGGTACCGGAATTTCACCGGTTCAACCGTCCGCCGGGCCTTCTCCTGGGAGAAGCACCGGCTCGCGGGTCGCGGACTGTCACCGCCGGTTCGGACTTACACCGACCCCGGAGCACGTATGTGTTTTGTTATTGTGCCACAACAGAATGGGGTGCCCTGTTATTCCGTCGCCGAGCGTAACGTCCGCGCGCCCTTTTTCCGCAGCCTGTCGATGGCGGCAGCGGGATCGTCGGCACCGTAGACAGCGGAACCGGCCACGAAGACGTTGGCCCCGGCTTCCGCTGCACGCGTGATGGTCTCCTCGGTGATCCCGCCATCCACCTGGATGGCCACGCCCACTCCCGAACCGTCGATGGCCGCCCTGGCCCGGCGGATCTTGGGCAGGGTGATGTCCAGGAACGCCTGGCCGCCAAAGCCGGGCTCCACGGTCATGATCAGCAGCATGTCCAGTTCGGGCAGCATGTCCAGGTAGGGCTCCACCGGCGTGGCGGGCCGCAGGGCCATCCCCGCCTTGGAGCCCCTGCTGCGGAGTTCGCGGGCAAGCTTCACCGGGGCGATGGACGCCTCGGCGTGGAACGTGACCGAGGCCAGCCCGGCGTCGGCGAATCCGGGGGCCCAGCGGTCGGCATCGGCGATCATGAGGTGTGCGTCCAGCGGCACCGGGCTGACGGCCTGGATGCGCTGCACCACGGGGAGCCCGATGGTCAGGTTGGGCACGAAATGGTTGTCCATCACGTCCACGTGCACGGCGTCGGCATTGCTGATGCGCTGCAGTTCAGCCTCGAGGTTGACGAAGTCGGCGGAGAGGATGCTCGGGTTGATGCAGCATTGCGTCACGGGGATGCCTTTCACTGGTTCTGGTGGAGGAGTCGGTCAGGGGGCGTGCCCGGCTTGCGGCAGCCACTGCCGCGGTTGCGCCGGGTCAGGCCTTCTTGCGGATCAGGCCTTCTTGTGGATGAGGGCCAGGAACATGGCGTCGGTGCCGTGGATGTGCGGCCAGAGCTGCGCCGTGGATTCGTGGCCGGCGCCCAGGTCTCCGGTCAGGCTGACGGCATCGAGGGCAGCTCCGGCGTCCAGGAGCTCAAGGTCGTCGCGCTTGCGGAGGGCATCGGCCACCACCGCCTTTGTCTCGGCCGGATGGGGCGAGCATGTCACGTACGCCACCACTCCCCCGGGCCGGACAGCAGCCAGTGCCGATGCAAGCAGTTCGCGCTGCAGGGGTGCGAGGTCCGTCATGTCCTTCGGTGACCTCCGCCAGCGGGACTCGGGCCGGCGCCGGAGCGCGCCGAGGCCGCTGCAGGGAACGTCCACCAGGACCCGGTCGTAGGACTCCGGCTGCTCGGCACCGACCTCGCGGCCGTCGCCGGTGCGGACCTGCCACGTATCCCCCGGTACTGCGGACAGTGCCTGGCTGACGAGCTTGGCGCGGTGCGGGGCCGGTTCGTTGGCCAGCAGCGTGGCTCCGCGCTCCTGGGCAAGGGCGCCCAGCAGGGCGGCCTTCCCGCCGGGGCCGGCGCAGAGGTCCAGCCATGTTTCGCCGGTACCGGCGCCGCCCGGGCCGAGGTCCACTGCGGCCATGGCCCGGGCCACGAGCTGCGAGCCGACGTCCTGGACGCGGGTGGTGCCGTTGCGGACCGAGGCGAGCCGGCCAAGGTCTCCGCCGCTGGACAGGGCGGATCCCTCCACGAGTTCACCGGGTGTGGCGCCGCTTTCCAGTGCCTCGTCCAGGTTTCCCAGCCCGGGCAGGGCCACGAGGTTGACCACCGGGGCGGCGTTGTCTGCCTCCAGGAGCTCGTCCATTTCCGCCGCCGGACGGCCGTGCGCCACGAGGGACTGCCGCATGGCACGGACGATCCATTCAGGGTGGGCGTGCCGCAGCGCGGCGATCCGGGTCTGGTCGGTTTCGCCCTCCACCAGGAGGTCCAGCCATTCGTCCAGGCTGCGGGCGGCGACTTTACGGAGGACGGCGTTGATCAGGGCCGATGGTCCGGCCCCGATCACTGCCCTGGCGAGCCCTACGGTCTGGTCCAGGGCGGCATGCGCAGGGACCCGCATGGCGAGCAGCTGGTGCGTTCCGATGCGCAGGGCATCAAGGACGGCGGGGTCCAGCTGGTCCAGCGGCCGGTCCACGCACCGCGCCAGGATGGCGTCGTAGGTTCCCTGGCCCCGGAGGGCGCCGTAACTGAGTTCCGTGGCGAAGCCGGCGTCACGCTTGTCCAGCCCGTGGTGCCGGATCCGGGCCGGCAGGACCAGGTTTGCGTAGGCGTCCTCGGCCGCCACCGCGCGCAGGACCTCGAAAGCCACCAGCCGCGCCGGATCGGCCCGCCGGGTGCGCTGGGACGGAGCGCTTTCAGTGAAGTTCCGCTGCGGTCCGCGGTTGCGTTCGCGGCCCTGGGCGTTGCGCCGGCTGTTGTCCCGGGGGCCGCCCTTGCAGCGGCCACCCCGGTGGGCGCCGTGGCCGGAATTGCCGCCTTGACCGCCGGCGTTGCCCCTGCCTCCGGTATTGCCGGGTCCGCCCTGATTTCCGCTGGAACCGCTCATTCGAATACCACGCCTTCCAGTGAAGCCAGGCCGCGTGCCCAATCAGCAGCGGACATCATCTTTTTCCCGGCGGGCTGGATCCGGGTCAGTTCAACGGCATGCGAGCCCGTGCCCACCAGGACGCTCTTGCCGTGCAGGGATACGGCGCCGGGTGCCATCCCGTCCACGTCGGACCGAAGCCGGACCGGTTCCAGTTTCACGCGCTGACCGCCCAGGATTGTCCAGGCGCCCGGCTCCGGAGTAACACCGCGGGCCTGCCGGGAGATGGCGAGGGCAGGGTGGGTCCAGTTGAGGCGGCCGTCCTCAAGCGTGAGTTTCGGCGCCAGGGAAACGTCGCCGGACTGAGGGACGGCGGACGCCTTTCCTGCCTGGATGGCCGAAAGGGTTTGCGCCAGGAGGACAGCGCCGCTGCGGGAGAGCCGCTCCAGCAGTTCCCCGGCGGTGTCCTCCTGCCCCACTGTCTCGGTGAGGGTGCCAAAAACGGGACCGGTATCCAGCCCTTCCTCGAGCTGGAACGTGACAGCCCCGGTGATATCGTCCCCGGCCATCACGGCGCGCTGCACGGGCGCTGCGCCGCGCCAGGCGGGCAGCAGGGAGAAATGCAGGTTGACCCAGCCGTGCCGGGGTATGCCGAGGGCGGCAGGCGGAACGAGGCCCCCATAGGCGACGATGGCCGCGACATCCGGTGCGGCTTCCGCGATCCTGGCCGTGGCTTCGGCGTCGACGCGGGACGCCCGGATCACGTCGATGCCCAGTTCCGCGGCCCGCGCGGCAACCGGCGACGGCGTCAGCACGCGTTTACGCCCGATGGGGGCGTCCGGGCGGGTCAGCGCGGCAACGACGTCGAAGCCGGCCTCCACCAGGGCGTTAAGGGACGGGACGGCAACGGCGGGAGTGCCCGCGAAAAGGACCCTCACCCGGCGCTGCCGGCGGCGCCGGGTCCGAAGCTGGAGCCGCCAAAGCTCGCGCCGCCGAAGCTTGAGCCGACGGTCTTGGCGCGTTTGGCCGTGGTCCGTTCCGTCACGGCGTCGTAATTGGCGTTGCGGATGGAGCGCAGGGCGGCCTTCCGGTCCTCCCCCTCCAGCCGGTCGGTATAGAGGATGCCGTCCAGGTGGTCGTTTTCATGCTGGAAGCAGCGTGCCAGCATCCCTTCGGCGTCGACGGACACCGGGTTGCCGTGGATGTCCACGCCGGTCACGCGGGTTGCCCGGAACCGCCGCACCGGGAAGCCGAGGCCTGGAATGGAGAGGCAGCCTTCCACCTCGTCCTCCTGGTAGTCGGTGCTGTTTTCCAGCACTGGGTTGACGATATGCCCTTCAACGCCGCCGATACGGTACGTGAAGACGCGCTGGCTGACGCCCACCTGGGGCGCGGCAAGGCCTGCGCCGTCCACGTCCTCCATGGTTTCGGTCATGTCGGCGACAAGTTTGGCAAGCTCGGGTCCGAATTCCGTCACGGGCTCGGCGACTGTGCGCAGCACGGGATCGCCGATGATGCGGATATTCAGGATAGCCATGCGCTGTTTTTCCTCACGGTTGCGGCAAAGGGGACCAATACAGTTTAGGTGCAGTAACCGCCGTCAGGCCGTCCGGGCAGGCACCAGGGGCGGCGGGGCGATGGGCAGCAGCGCTGTTCCGGCGCTGATCGTGTCCGCCGACAGCTCCCATACCCGGCGAAGGGCGCAGAACTTCCACCAGTGGTGCTTGAGGACCTCGGGGTTGGCCCGCACGGGACGGACTTCTGTTTCGCCGATGGCCACTGCCAGCAGCACGGGGTTGTCACCGTACTTCCAGGGCTCCCAGGTTCCCGCGGCCGGATCCACCAGGCTTTCCTCTGCCTTCATCCCCGCCACCAGCTGCATGACCACCTTGTCGTCCAGCGGTTTCACCGTGCCGTCACGGGTTGTGCCCTTGGTCTTGTAGTCGATCAGGCAGACGCGGCCGTTGATGCGGGCAACAAGGTCCAGCGTTCCGGCGTACCCCACGGAGTTGTTCCACACTGTGATTTCCGGGGCGATGGGTTCCACCCGGAAGAGCTCCCACCATTCGTCGAACCGGACGGCGAACGCCTCTTCACCGTTGGCCGCCAGGGCTTCCCGGGCTTCCTTCATGGCGTGGGGGCGGCCGAGTGCCCGGAGGGCAACCTGTTCACAGTAGTAATGCACCCGGTCCCCGCGCCGGGCTGCCTCATCCCGGTAGGTTTCTGCAGCCTTGGCGGCCCGGTTGATGGCCTGCTTGATTTTGGCCGGGCTTCCCAGGCAGTCCGCCAGCAGGGGATCTTTCGCCAGGCTGCTGGCCCCCATGTATCCGAACCACCCGTCCATGCCATGCGGCTGCTGGCTGATGACGGTGGTAATGGACGGCACGGAAAACTGCTCCGACGTGGACCGGGCGTACATCCGGCCGTATTCCGTGGCGTGGGCAAGAAGCGGATCAGTCATGGAAAAGACTCTTTCACAGGGGGCCGACAAAGTCTCCGGGCGATGGTCCGGGCACAAAAAAGGTCCGCTTCCCCTGCTCAATGAGCGGAAACGGACCAATCTTTGGTGGGCGATACTGGGTTCGAACCAGTGACCTCTTCGGTGTGAACGAAGCGCGCTACCACTGCGCCAATCGCCCTGATGCATTTGAATGCTAGCCCACGTTTCCGCCATTTCAAAAATCGGCGGCCGGCGGGCATCGGCTTTTCCTGGATGGACACTGGGAAGCCCGCAGGAAGGTGCCCCCTATAGGAGAACCCCGGCCCGCCACCGTCGGGAATTACACAGCTGTAACTCGGCCACTTCCGCGCCATTACAGGGAAGCAGGCGCATTGCCGCCGCCCACGGAACCCCCGATTTGGAGATTCCCGGAACCTCCTATATTGTTTTTACTCGTTGGAACGCGAGGAAATGCCGGGAACGGCAACGAATCACCCTCCAAAAATGCGGACGTAGCTCAGCTGGTAGAGCACCACCTTGCCAAGGTGGATGTCGCGAGTTCGAATCTCGTCGTCCGCTCGCAGGACACTGTCACAGCAACGGTTCCCCGGAATCAGCGCTTACACGGTGGGTTGGCCGAGAGGCGAGGCAGCGGCCTGCAAAGCCGTATACACGGGTTCGAATCCCGTACCCACCTCGGTGAAAACCATGGTTTCCGGATCCAATCCGGTGCAATGGGCGATTGGCGCAGCGGTAGCGCGCTTCCCTGACACGGAAGAGGTCACTGGTTCGATCCCAGTATCGCCCACTCGGCAAGGTCACTTGCCACAACGCAGTCCGGTTTCGGCCGGAACGCACATGCGGACGTAGCTCAGCTGGTAGAGCACCACCTTGCCAAGGTGGATGTCGCGAGTTCGAATCTCGTCGTCCGCTCTCTTACCTTTTACACAACCCATATGCCGGTCTTCCGGTTCCGGGCGATTGGCGCAGCGGTAGCGCGCTTCCCTGACACGGAAGAGGTCACTGGTTCGATCCCAGTATCGCCCACACATTGCAGCAGCTCTCCGGAGCTGCTTTTTTGTTGTCCGTGACCCTCCTTCCCCGGGATTGCGCTGCCGGCGAACGGCCAAAGCTCCCGATGTCCTTGGCAGGCCTTTCCGGCAGGTCTAGGATCGAATGCGCGAGGAGCGACCTGGCTCCGCGATTGAAGGGAGGTGCTCGTGGGACTATTTGACGATCTAAAGGGCAAAGCTCAGGGTCTCATCCGTGGCAACGAGCAGGCCATCAAGAACGGCATCAACAAGGCCGGTGATTTCGTCGATACCAAGACCGGAGGCAAGTACTCGGGCCACGTCGACAAGATCCAGAATGGCGCTTCCAAGCTCGTTGACAAGAACGGAACCCCGGGACAGGCACCTGCCGCCGGGCAGGTTCCTCCGGTGCCTCCCGTCAACCCGGTTCCGCCGGCTGATAGGACTCCGTAAAGGATTTGGCCAGGGCTTTGCCCTAGTACGTCAACGGGGCGCGGGTCCCGCCGGGAGGCGGCACCCGCGCCTTTGGCGTTTAACCGGCCCCCTCCGCGCCCTGATGGGGCCCGGGCTGTCCGAATTCCTGCCACGCCGTCCGGCACCGGTAACCTGCGGATATGGCGAAGTCCCCCGCATCCCTCAAACCGCATCCGGCCGGCGCAGCATCCAGGCTGGATTCGCGGCCCATTGTCGCGGGCATCGTCACTGCCCTGGTGGGCTTCACCTCATCGTTCGCCGTTGTCCTGGCCGGCCTGAAGGCCGTGGGCGCCGATCCCGCCCAGGCAGCCTCCGGCCTGCTGGCACTCACGCTGGCCGTGGGCCTCGGTGTTGTGCTGCTGGCCTGGCGTTCCAGGGTCCCGGTCACCCTCGCGTGGTCCACACCCGGGGCGGCGCTGCTCGCCGCATCCGGAGCGGCCGACGGCGGGTGGCCGGCCGCCGTCGGGGCGTTCCTTGGCACCGGGGTACTGATCGCCCTGACCGGCCTGGTGCCGGCGCTGGGCCGGCTGATGGCGCGGATCCCGACGTCGCTGGCACAGGCAATGCTCGCCGGTGTGCTCCTGCAGCTGTGCCTTGCGCCCTTCAAGGCCCTGGGCACCGTCCCCCTGTTCGTGGGTCCGGTCATCATCTGCTGGCTGCTGCTGATGAGGTTCGCTCCCCGCTGGGCCGTGCCGGGTGCCCTGCTGGTGGCCCTCGGAGTGATCGTCATTGCATTGGCGGCCAACGGGACCGCCCTCCCGCACACAACTTTGCTGCCCACGCTGGCCTGGACCACCCCGTCGTTCAGCCTGCACGCGATGGTGGGCATAGCCCTGCCGCTGTTCGTAGTGACCATGGCCTCGCAGAACGTGCCCGGTGTGGCAGTCCTGCGCTCCTTCGGGTACGGCACGCCGTGGCGGCCGGCCATGCTGGTGACCGGCGCGGGAACTGCCCTTGGAGCGTCCTTCGGTGGCCATGCCATCAACCTTGCCGCGCTGAGCGCCGCGCTTGCCGCGGGTGAAGAGGCAGGCCATGACCGGAGCCGCCGGTGGGTTGCCGGTTTCACTTCCGGCCTTGCGTACCTGGTCCTGGCTGCCTTCTCGGCGGCCCTCGTGACCCTGGTCAACGCCGCGCCGGCAGGGATGCTGGAAGCCGTGGCCGGGCTGGCGCTGCTGGGGACCCTGGCCGCCGCGGTCTCCGCTGCACTGGCGGATCCCGAGGACAGGATTGCCCCGTCCGTCACCTTCCTGGCAGCGGCGTCCGGCCTGTCGTTCCTGGGCATCGGATCGGCCTTCTGGGCACTGGCTGCCGGCCTGCTGGTCCGGGCCGTCCTGAAGCCCCGCCTCCCCCGGGCTGCCGGCTAGAAGCTAGGAGGGTTCGTGGTTCTGGCCCTCGCGGGCCAGGGCGGTGAGGCGCGATACGGCACGGAAGTACTTCTTCATGTAGCCGCCCGTCATCATTTCCTCGGTGAAGAGCTTGTCGAACGGGACGCCGCTGGCAAGGATGGGGACGTCCTTGTCGTAGAGGCGGTCGGCGAGCACCACGAACCTCAGTGCCACGGCCTGCTCGGTGATGGTGTCCACGTTGCGCCACACCACGCCGTCGATGCCGTCGATCAGCTGCCGGTACCGGCTGGGGTGCACGCCCGCGAGGTGGTGGATCAGCGTGGAGAATTCGTCCTGGGCCACCGTCTTGCCGTCGAACTCCGCCTTCATGTGGGAGGAGAGCTCGCTGTTCTTCAGCGGGGCCGGTGCTGCGGGCAGCCCGCGGTGCCGGAAGTCCTCGCCGTCGATCCGGATGACGTCGAACTGGTCCGCCAGCACCTGGATCTCGCGCTGGAAGTCCACCGCGGCGAACCGGCCGTCGCCCAGGGAACCCGGCAGGGTGTTGGACGTGGCCGCGAGCTTGACGCCGGCGTCGGCCAGTTCACGCATCAGCCGGGACATCAGGACGGTGTCGCCCGGATCGTCCAGCTCGAACTCGTCAATGCAGACCAGCTTGTAGCTGCTGAGCGCATCCACGGTCTTCCGGAAGGACAGGGCGCCCACCAGGTTGGTGTACTCAACGAACGTGCCGAAAGCCTTGGGGCCCGGGGAGGCGTGCCAGAGGGAGGCCAGCAGGTGGGTCTTGCCCACGCCGAAGCCGCCGTCCAGGTAGATCCCTGCGCGGGACTCGTCCTTCTTGCCGAACAGCTTCTTGAACAGGCCGCCGCCGTTGGCCGATCCCACGCCGTCGGCGAAACCCTGGAGTGCCCGGACTGCGGCGGCCTGGCTCGGCTGCTTGGGGTCCGGACGGTAGCTGGCGAATGACACCTGGCCGAACCGCGGCGAGGGATAGAAGCCCTGGAGGAGTTCATCCACCGAAACTGCCGGGGTGCGGGCGGCAAGCTGTTCGATCTGTACCAAGGTGGTCCGTTCTGCTGGTAGGAGGTCCCCAGAAAGGATACCGGCAATGCGGTGCTGCGCCTGGTGCCAGGGCCTGCTGCCGGCGCCGCAGTGACGAAGGCAACATTTCGTCCTGTTAACGGAATACGGACAACGCGCGGGACGCTGGCTAGTGTGGGAGCAGGTCCCGACGCCGGTGCCACTCCAGGTCCAGCGGTCCTCCCGTGTCTCTAATGAAAGGCCATCACCAATGCCCTACCCCGTTGAGCAGAACGAGAAGTTCGCCGCCTACGCCCACCCCGAGCGCCTGGTCTCCACCGAATGGCTGGCCGCAGCCCTCGCGGACGGTGCCGTGGCGAACGGCAACCTCGTGGTCGTGGAGTCTGACGAGGACGTGCTCCTCTACGAAACAGGCCATATCCCCGGCGCCGTGAAGATCGACTGGCACACGGACCTGAACGACGAAGTGACCCGGGACTACGTGGACGGCGCCGCCTTCGCCAGGCTCGCGGCGTCGAAGGGCATTTCCCGGGACACCACTGTGGTCATCTACGGCGACAAGTCCAACTGGTGGGCCGCCTACGCCCTGTGGGTCTTCACCCTCTTCGGCCACCAGGACGTCCGGCTGCTCGACGGCGGCCGGGACAAGTGGATTGCCGAAGGCCGGGAACTGACCAAGGACAAGCCCGCACCCGCCCCCGGCAACTACCCCGTGGTGGAGCGCGATGACGCCCCCATCCGGGCGTTCAAGGAAGACGTCCTGGCGCACCTCGGCACGGGGCCGCTGATCGACGTCCGCTCCCCCGAGGAGTACACCGGCCAGCGCACGCACATGCCCGCCTACCCGGAGGAAGGCGCCCTGCGCGGCGGCCACATCCCCACCGCCGCGTCCGTCCCCTGGGCCCGCGCCGCCGCAGCTGACGGCACCTACCGCAGCCGCGAGGAACTTGAGGCCATCTACCTGGGCGAGGCAGGCCTCACCGCCGGCGACGACGTCGTGGCCTACTGCCGCATCGGCGAGCGTTCCAGCCACACCTGGTTCGCCCTCAAGTACCTCCTCGGCTTCGAGTCCGTGCGCAACTACGACGGCTCCTGGACCGAATGGGGCAACGCTGTCCGCGTCCCGATCGTCAAGGGTGCCGGGCGCGGTTCCGTTTCCGTCCCGGCAGGAGTCTGACGCGGGCACCGCCCCGCGTAAACTTGGACTGATGACTACTCATGCCTTGCCGTCCGCCCTGGCGGCCATCGTCGACGACTTCCAGGCCCTCAGCGAACCCGAGCGGTTGCAGCTGCTGCTGGAGTTCTCCGAGGGACTGCCGCCGCTTCCGGAGCGGCTGAACGACCACCCCGAGCTCCTGGAGCAGGTGGTGGAGTGCCAGTCGCCGCTGTTCCTCACCATTGAGACGGAGAAGAACGACGGCGGGCAGGCGCCTGCCGTGCGCCTGTACTTCAAGGCCCCGGCCGAAGCCCCCACCACGCGCGGTTTCGCCGGCGTCCTGCATGAGGGACTCGACGGGCTGTCACCCGAGGAGATCCTCTCGGTGCCGGATGACATGCCCGAACTTCTCGGCCTGACCCGGGCCATCACGCCGCTGCGCATGCGCGGCATGACGGCCATGCTGGGAAGGATCAAGCGCAAGGTCGCTGCTGCAAGCGGCGTCCGCGCCTGATCCTCCAGCACCGGTGGCACGCAAGAGCGCCTCAACGGGAACCCCGGCCACAGCGGCACTGACCGCGGCCGGGGTTCCCTTTGTGCTGCACCCCTATGCGCACGATCCCTCGGCAGCCAGCTATGGGGCCGAAGCCGCGGAAGTCCTGGGCATTGATCCGGCCCGGGTGTTCAAAACGCTGATGGTCGAGGTGGAGGGAAAGCTGGCGGTGGGGATCGTGCCCGTCAGCGGCAGCCTCGACCTGAAGGCCTTCGCCGCCGCCATGGGGGCGAAGAAGGCGGCGATGGCGGACCCGACGGCCGCCCAGCGCCGCACCGGCTATGTCCTGGGCGGCATCTCCCCGCTTGGCCAGCGGCTGCCCTCCCCCACGGTGCTGGACTCCAGCGCCCTCACGCTGGAAACCCTGCTTGTCTCCGGCGGGAAGCGGGGCCTCGATATCGAGCTCGCCCCGGCGGACCTGGTCCGCCTGACCAGCGCCGCCACGGCACCCATCAGATCGCTGGCGTAGCAGCTCCGGCTGCTACTCAATGACGTAGCGCTGCATCATGTCGTTGTCCTCGTGCTCCAGGACATGGCAGTGCCAGACGTACTCGCCCTTGAACGACTCGCCGATAGCCAGCGGTGCCCCGCCTGCAGCCGCAGCACCGAAGGGAACGCGGATCCGCGTCACCTCGCCCGGCAGCGCCACCACGGTGTCCTTCCACCCTTGCTCGTTGGCGGGGGCGTTCTTCGGACGGCCAATCAGGAATGGATCCACCGGGACCGCACTCCCCTGGCCCGGCACCACGAGGCCGGACACGGGATCCGTGTAGCCGGTGGCCGCCAGGTAGGCGCCGGCATCGAACCGCTGCCGGTTGAGGACCTGGAACTGGGTGAAGTGCAGGTGGATGGGATGTGCGTCCACGGTGGTGTTGATGAGCTCCCACTGTTCCAGGGTGTCGCTTTTCACTTCAGTGATGTCCGGGCTGCCGAACATCCTGTTGTTCAACAGCGCCATGACGGGGATACCGCTGGCATCCACCACTTCCACCAGGGTCATGCTCCTGGTGGCGGCCGTTGGTTTGTCCCGCAGGCTGGTGATGGGCTGGGTCCTCAGGCCGGCAGGCAGGGGCACGGTGTAGCCGGTCTCTGAAGCGACGGTGAACTGCATGATGTCCGGAAGGGGGACGCCGCCCCGCCGCACCGATACCGGCCCGTCGGGATACGGAACGGGGGCACTGTTGCGCAGCACAATCCGGGACCCGGCAGGGAGGCCTGCGAAGTCCAGCACGATGTCCGCCCGTTCACCGGGGCCGATGACCAGCCTGTTGAGCCGGACGGGGGCGTTGAGGAGCCCGCCGTCGGAACCGATTTGGTGGAAGACCAGCGCGGACCCGCCGGCGACGAACTTGAGGTCGTAGAACCGGGCGTTGGAGCCGTTGAAGACCCGGAAACGGTATTTGCCGCGGGCCACCCCCAGGTTGGGCCAGCATTTGCCGTTGACCGTGGCCACGTCGCCAAAGAACTCGGGCGCCCACGGCCGCGGGTTCCCGTCAGCACCCAGGAGGTCGGGATTCGGCGGGTAGGCAAACGAGCCATCAGGATTGAACATGCGGTCCTGGATGATGAGCGGGACCTCGTAGGGCGGCGGCGGCAGGTGCGTGCCGTCCCCCGTGTCGATCCCTGTTCCCCCTGGCCCGGGTGTGTCCCGGAGCAGGTAGCCGCCGGCCAGCCCCGCATAGACATTCAGCCGGGTAATGCCCAGCGCATGGTCGTGGTACCACAGCCCGGCCGCATCCTGGTTGTTGCTGTAGTGGTACGTGTAGGAGGCGCCGGGCCTGAATACCTGCAGCGGTCCGCCGTCGGACCCGGGACTGGTGTTGCCGCCGTGGAGGTGGAGGGACGTCCGCGGGGCATTGGCATCGTCGCTTCCGGCCGGAACCAGTTCACTGTCCACGGCGAAGCCAAGGGGATGCGGCCCGATTCCGTTATGGACCGTCAGGTCGAAGGGGATACCTTTCCGGGCGATGATCACGGGCCCCAGGTACGTCTGTGATGAGCCGGCCTGCTGGTATGCAAGCGTGGGCGTCCTGCCCATTTGTTGATGGAAAAGGTGGCTGGCGTTGATCATGGACAGGGACGTACTGCCGCCGCCCTGCATATCGAGGACGCCAAGTTCGGCGAGCGCGGGCAGCTGCTCGGTAAACAGGGTGACCGGCGCCGCCGGAGGCGCCCCGACGGCAACGTGGCGGGGCGACACGAGCAGGCCCGCGCCGGCCACCGCACCGGCCTGAAGCAATTGACGTCTTGTGATGCGCATGTTTGGGGCTCCATTTCTTCGCCGGCGGTTCCCCCTTGAACAGCAACGGTAGAAAGATCACGGGCGCCACGGTAGGGCCAAGGGTCCCCTTCGGATAAAGGCGAATGAAGCACGCGGCGCTGGTAAGCGGAACCTAGCGCGGGCGGCCGGTGAAGTGGTCCATGGTCTGGTTGACTCCCAGCACGTCCATGAGCCGGTCAAAGGTGCTGACGGGAAGGATCCGCAGGACCGGAAGCAGGTTCACTATGGGCGGCAGGACCACCTTGCGGCGGCCGGTCTCGATGGCGTCGAGGATCCGGGCAGCCACCTGCTCTTCCTGGAGGATGGGAAGGAGCAGCGGCCACCTGGTTCGGACGCCGTGGAACATGCCGGTATCGATGTAGTAGGGGCAGACCACCAGCGTATTGACGCCCGGATGCGCCGTGCGGAGCTCGGCGCGCAGTGACTCGTTGAAACCGAAGGCGGCGAACTTGCTGGCGGAGTAATCCGTCTGCCGGGCGACGCCCACCAGGCCCGCAGCGCTGGCTACCGTGACTACGGTGCCCCGCCGGCGATGTGCCATTCCGCCCAGGAAGGCCCGGGTAACCCAGTAGAGGGCCATGACGTTGACCTTCATGGTGCGTTCGATGTCCTCGTCCGTGGCCTCAAGGAGTTTCCGGCCACTCACCACGCCGGCGTTGTTGACCAGGATATCCACCTGCCCTGCAGCAGCAGCCGCGGACCGGACCGACTCCCGGTCTGTGACGTCGACGGCGTGCGCTTCGGCCTGCCCGCCGGCAGCCAGGATTTCGTCGCGCACCCCGGAACCCCGGGCGGCGTCCACGTCCCAGATGACTACCCGGCTTCCGCGCCCTGCGGCGCCAAGCGCCACACGGCGGCCCAGCCCGCTGCCCCCTCCCGTGATGAGCAGTGTTGCACCGGAAAGGCGGGTTCCTCTGGCCATGTCAGTTCTCCTGGTAGGTGGGCGGCAGGCAATGGTCCTTACCGGGTGCGGGGCAATCTGCCCATCAGGGTGATGGCCCCTTTCATGATGTGGGCGTAGGTCCTGTTGGACATGCCGGGTGTGGGCGCCACCCTCAGCAGGTGCTGCACGGCGACGGTCTGCGGCTCGGTGTATTTCAGGATGCCCTCCCTGCCATGGCGGCGTCCGGCGCCGGAGTCCTTCATCCCGCCGATCGGGGCGTCGTGGGACGCCCAGGTGGCGGCATAGCCTTCATTGACATTGACTGTGCCCGTGAGGAGCCGCCGGCCCACCACCTCCCCCCGCCGGGCGGACCAGACGCTGGCGTTCAGGCCGAAGTCGGAGTCGTTCGCCAGGGCCACGGCTTCGTCATCGTCCACCGCCCGGTAGACGGCAACCACCGGACCGAACGTCTCCTCCCGGGCCAGGAGCATGTCCTGCGTGACCCCGGCCAGGACGGTGGGTTCGTAGAACAACGGTCCCAGGTCCGGCCTGCGGCGTCCGCCCGCGAGCAGCTGCGCGCCTTTTGCCAGGGCATCCTGGACATGCCGGTCCACCCGTTCCACCTGGGCGGCACTGATGAGCGAGCCCATGCCGATGTCCCAGTCCGGTCCGGGGCCCACGCGGATGCCCCTCACCCCGGCGGTGAACGCTGCCAGGAACGGCTGGTACACGTCGGTGTGCACGTAAATCCGCTCAATGCTGACGCAGAGTTGCCCGGAGTTGGAAAAGCAGGCGTGAACGGCGCCGGCGGCGGCCTTGCCAACATCGGCATCAGCGAGCACCAGCATTGGGTTCTTTCCGCCGAGTTCGGCGGAAAAGCCGATCAGCCGCTCACCGCACTGCCGTGCCACGGTCTTGCCGGTCTTCGAGGATCCGGTGAACATCAGGAAGTCCACCTGGTCGATCAGGACGGGGCCGATGTCCGGGCCAGGCCCCGTGACAACCTGGAACAGGTCGGCGGGAAGGCCTGCCTCCCGGAGCAGCCTGAGCATCAGCAGGGCCGTGAAAGGCGTCTGCGCATCCGGCTTCAGGACGATGCCGTTCCCGGCCAGCAGGGCCGGAAGGGCGTCGGAGACAGCGAGGGTCAGGGGGTAGTTCCAGGGACTGATGACCCCCACCACGCCTTTGGGAACGCGGTACTCGGTGGTGCGCGTCAGGACCGGGGCCGCACCCTTCCGGCGGCGCGGCCGCAGGTGCCGTTCAGCGGTCCGCTCGTAGTAGTCCGCTGTCAGGACCACGTCAGCGAACTCTTCGAACGCGCTCAGCCGTGCCTTGCCGCTCTCGGCCTGCACCAGGTCCAGGACGTCCTGTTCCCGATCCAGCAGCAGCCGTCGGAAACGCCGGATGACCGCCCGCCGTTCGGCCACGGATATGGATGTCCAGTGCCGTTGCGCCGCACGCGCGGTGTCGACGGCGGCACGCACGTCGGAAGCGCTGCAGACGGGAACCTCGCCCACCAGGGAGCCGTCGAAAGGGGCGTAGGAAGCCTGCTTTGGCCCGCCCGGTGCTGCCACCACCAGTCCCCCAAGTCCCGCTGCCAGTCCGCGGCCGCGGTCCATCACAGTGGCGGACCGTCGTTCCACCACGTCATTCCCCCGCCGGCGCTTGCCGGGCCGGCGAGCGCGGCGCGGCAGCGGACCCGGGATTGAGCCGCGGCGCGAGCTGCTGCCGCAACCAGGCTTTCACGAGCCGCTCCCAGCGCTCCGGGTCCACGTTCCACTCCTTCGTGTGGCGGGCCTGCTGGAACGGCTCGAAGGTGACCATCTCCGGGTTCCGTTCGGCCAGCAGCGTGGACGGCTTGTAGGGCACATATTCGTCGTCAACGCTGTGGATGATCAGCGTGGGCGTCCGCAGTTCCACGGCACGGACCACCCAGTCCATCTCCTTCAGGTCCACGGGCGCGGCGAGCCCGGTCAGCCTGCGCCCGAGCGGATGCCCGAGCATCAGCTGCCCGTACCGGCCCACCAGGGACGGAATCCGGTTGATCTGGGCGTGGTGCGCCAGGACGTTGACCCAGTCGATCACCGGGGCATCGAGCACCATGGCACGGACCAGGTGCCGGTACCGGGACAGGTCGGCGGTCTGCAGGCAGATGGCGCCTCCCATCGACCAGCCGAACAGCACGATCTCCTCGGCGCCGTTGGCCAGTGCGTACTCGATTGCGGCCTCAATGTCCCGCCATTCGGTGGAGCCCAGGCCATACCGCCCGTCACCGGCCGAGGGTGCGAGCCCGTCGTTGCGGTACGAGACCAGCAGGCTGGTCAGGCCAAGTTCCAGCGCCGGCCCCACGGCACGCAGCGCCTCCTGCCGGCTGGCGCCCCGGCCGTGCACCATCACCGCCCACGTCCGGGCATTGCCGCCCGCACGCACCAGCCACGCCGGTGCCTCGCCGCGGTCCACCGGGATCAGCACGTCCTCCGCGGGAAGCCCGACGGCGGCCGGGTCCGGGTGGACGGCCCCGCTCCACCAGCCCCAGCGTGCGGTGGAGAGGTCGCCGGCGTACACGGCTTCCACCTCGCGCAGCACCGTCCGTTCCGATGGGGAATAGGACACGATCCGGCCGATCCGCGCGTGCCCCTGGCCGCCGTCGAAGAAGAACCCGTACACACCGTCCACGGTGGTGTCGTCGGTGGCGGCAAGGATCACCTGCTGTTTCTGGCCGTCCCTGATCACAGCCAGCACCTCCTGGTCCGCGGTCCGCTGCCGGGAGGGGGTGATGACCCGCCGGGCGAAGTAGACCGCCAGGGCCGAGGAGCCGGTGGCAAGGAGTCCGGCCAGGGCACCGCCGCCGATCGCGCCGCCGATGGCCCACTTGGTCCGCAGTGACATGCCCCCGGTTTCGCTGGCGGACTGTACGGGGGCCGGGCCGGTGCGCTGGAAAAGAGCCATGCCACTATTCTTACCGCCCGCGGACGGTAGCCCGCATTCCGGGACCGCGGACGCGCCCGCCGGCCGGGTGCGGCTCCCCCGGCACAGGGCTAGGCTAAGGCCATGAGCGAACCCATCGTCATCCTGACCGAAGAACCCCTGGGCGCGGACGACCGCGTGAACATCGAACGGCTCGTGGACGGGGCAGAGACACGCCTCCTTGTCCTGGTACCGGCCAACACCGAACGGCACCTGCTGGTGGATTTCCTCGAGAACCTTTCCCTGCTGGATATTGCCAAGGCCTTCCGGGAACTGACGGCGGGCGCACCTGATCCGGGTACCGAGCGGGCCCATGCGGCGGAGACGCTGGCGGTTTCGGTCGCTGCGCTGGAAGGACTGGGCAGTGGCGTTTCGGGTGAGGTTGTTGAGGGCGGAGCTGTTGACGGCCTGGTGGCCAAGGTCCGCGAGACCGGCGCGTCCCAGGCAGTGGTGATCACCCGGCCCCATGCGGTGGCAGACACCTTCCATACGGACTGGGCCAACAAGGCGCAGGACCGGCTGGGCGTGCCCGTGCTGCACCTGTATGCGGGTTCGGGATTTATCGGCGACTCCTGAGCGTTGGCAACCGTATGAACATCTTCGAGAACAGCATCTTCCGCAACCGGGCCACCCACGCCGTCGCGGATCCTGCGGCAGGACAGGACACCGCCCGGGAGGAGTCCGCCACGGAAGCCAGCGACAGGGCCGGTACCGTCCGGAAAAGCGACGCCGAATGGCGGCAGGAACTGACTCCGGAGGAGTTCTACGTCCTGCGGCAGGCCGGCACCGAGCGTCCCTTCACGGGAGAGTACTGGGACACCCACACCGCGGGCGTCTACCAGTGCCGCGCCTGCGGGGCGGAACTGTTCACCAGCAACGAGAAGTTCGACTCGCACTGCGGCTGGCCGTCCTTCTGGGCTCCGCTGGCTGAGGGGAAGGTCCGCTACATCCACGACCGCACCCTCGGCATGGACCGCGTGGAAGTCCGCTGCGGAACCTGCGACTCCCACCTTGGCCACGTCTTCGAGGGTGAGGGCTATGGCACCCCCACAGACCAGCGCTACTGCATCAACTCGGTGTCCCTGAAGCTGGTTCCGCGGGAAGAACCGCAGGTCAGCGGCGGAAGCCCCGAGGCCTGATCCCCCAGCACCGGGAGGCCTCAGGCCCTTCGGTTCAGCCCCGAGCAACAGTGTTTCTTTGGCTGGGCCGCTTTTCAGATTAGTTCTTCTGGTTGCTTGCTACGCTCCCCATAGACAGCAAGCAACCAGAAAGGCAGCCGACGATGACCGAAGTCCTGACCACCGCCCTGACGGGGATCTCCGCCACCAACCCGGACTGGCTCCGGCTCAAGGCCGCGGCCGCAGCACTCCAGCCCCTGCAGGCCCAGGACGGGTCCATCCCGGACCCGGCAGCCCACGCCGCGGCTTCCGCTTCCGTGGACGCGATCATCGACGCAATCCGGGCCCTGGCCCCCGCCTTCCCGCACGATGCCGCCTACCTCGACGCCGCCTGCAGCGACTTCGCAGCCTGGCAGGCCGGAGGTTTCGGCGTTCCCGATTTCCTGTCCTCCCTGCTTGCCTTCCAGCCGCAGGAACAGCGCCGGGATGGCCTGCAGCACCTGGTCGTCTTCCCCATGTACACGCAGAACGGCAGCAGCAGCCGCCTGGTGGAAGCAGTCCTGATCGAAGTCATCTGGCCTGAATTCATCGCCGGCCTGGAAAGCGGCGACTACTCCAACAAGCTGTTCGTCCCCATCCGCTTCCTCGACTTCACCGCCGGCTACGACACCAATTCCGCCGTCCTCTTCCCGGAAACCGTCGCGGTCAGCGAAACCCCCACCTTCACCTGGGGCGCGATCTTCGCCGACCGGGAAGCAGCCCGCTTCCGCCGCGTCCTGAAGGCCGCCGCCGGAATCACCTGCCTGAACCTGCCGGAAGGTGCCGCGGACATGCTCGCCGACCAGGACCTCACGGAGGCCACCTTCGTGATGTGGGACCTGATCCACGACCGCACCCACATGCGCGGCGACCTGCCCTTCGACCCGTTCATGATCAAGCAGCGCATGCCGTTCTTCCTGTACTCCCTGGAAGAACTCCGCTGCGACCTGACCGCCTTCCGCGAGTCCGTGCGGATCGAGCAGGACGAGGACGCGGATCCGGAGGCACGCCGGCACGCGAAGCTGGTGCAGTACGCCATCATCTTCGACCGCATCTTCCGGTTCGCGATCACCGGCAGCCGGGTCCGCAACTACGACGGCCTCGGCGGACAGCTCCTCTTCGCCTGGCTGCACCAGCACCATGTCCTCCACTGGACCGACACCCGGCTCACCATCGACTGGGATGAAGTCGCCGACGCCGTCATCGCCCTCGGCACCGCCATTGATGAGCTGTACTGGCGCTCCATCGACCGGCCCAAGACCGCCCACTGGCTGGCGGCCTACGAGCTGATCTCCGCAACGGTCACCCCGAATCCGGCATCGGTCTGGGCCAAGGGACCGGACGCACTGCCGCTGTCCGGTCCGCCGCGCGGCCTCACCGACCAAGTGCTGGACGACGAATTCCCGCTGTCCATGTTCTACGAGGCATTGGAGAAGAAAATGCGCCCCGTCATCGAGTCCACGGCCGGTATCACCGGCAGCTCCGCACTGTGAGCAGCCCCCGGGCCGAAGAATCCCCACTGAACGTCCTGGTCACGGGCGGCAGCGGCGCCTCCGGCGTGGCGGTGGCCCGTGCGCTTAACCATGCAGGTTGCCGGGTCTTCACGGTCGGCTCGGACCGGCAGCGGATCGAGTCAGCGGCACAGCAGGCGGGCGACGGCGTCACGCCCCTGGTGTGCGACCTTGCCAGGCTCGACGACGTCCGGCGGCTGCGGGAGGATGTTTCCGCAGCCGCCGGGCCGGTGGACGCGGTGATCCACCTGGTGGGCGGCTGGCGCGGCGCCACCGGCATCCCGGACCAGTCCGACGAAGACTGGGACTTCCTGCATCAGGGCGCGGTCACCACGCTGCGCAATGTCTCCCGTGTGTTCTTCGATGACATCGCCGCCTCCGCCAACGGCAGGTTCGCCATGGTCTCCTCCACGGCCCTCGACCAGCCTGCGGCAGGGGTGGCCAGCTATGTCGCCGCCAAGGCGGCCGCTGAAGCCTGGACCATGGCGATGGCAGACGGCTTCCGCAAGGCGGACGGCGGGCAGGCTGCCGCCGTCGTGCTGGTGGTGAAGGCCCTGGTGGACGAGGGCCTGCGGCGCAGGAACCCGGAACGCTCCTTCCCCGGGGCCACGGACGTGGAGGAGCTGGCAGCCGCCGTCGTCCGGCTCTTCAAGGCGCCCGCGGACGAACTGAACGGCGCGCGACTCCGGCTGGCCGGCCAGCCACCGCAGTGACTGTACCTAGACTGAAAGCGTGAGCAAAAGCATGACAACAACAACGGCAGAAACCGGGCACGCGGCGCGGCTGCACGATCCCGGCGTGCGCGGCTTTGCCTCGGACAACTACTCCGGCGTCCATCCCGAGATCCTCGCGGCCCTTGCCGCCGCGAACGGCGGACACCAGGTCTCCTACGGGGAGGATGACTACACGGCACGGCTGCAGGAATTGATGGCGGAGCACTTCGGGCCCGGCATCGAATGCTTTCCCGTCTTCAACGGGACCGGCGCCAACGTCCTGGCCCTGCAGTCGCTGCTCCCCCGCTGGGGTGCCGTGGTGTGCGCCTCCACCGCGCACATCAACATGGATGAGAACGGCGCCCCCGAGCGGATCGGCGGCATCAAGCTGCTGCAGGTTCCCACCCCGGACGGCAAGCTGACGCCCGAACTGATCGACCGCGAGGCCTGGGGCTGGGGCGACGAACACCGCGCCCAGCCACTGGCCGTCTCCATCACCCAGACCACCGAGCTTGGCACCTGCTATACCCCGGAGGAAGTCCGCGCCATTGCGGACCACGTCCATGCCCGGGGCATGAAGCTGCACATGGACGGCGCCCGGCTGGCCAACGCCGCCGCCCACCTGCAGGTCCCGCTGCGGGACTTCACCCGCGACGCCGGGGTGGACATCCTCTCCTTCGGGGGCACCAAGAACGGCCTGCTGTTCGGCGAGGTGGTGGTGGCGCTCAACCCGGAGGCCGCGCACGGGCTGGTCTACCTCCGCAAGATGAACATGCAGCTGGCCTCCAAGATGCGGTTCCTGTCCGCCCAGTTCATCGCCCTCCTCGACGGTGGCCTCTGGCTGCGGTCCGCCGCGCACGCCAACGCCATGGCGGCCCGCCTGCGCGCCGCCGTCGACACCATCGACGGTGTCCGGCCCACGCAGAAAACCGAATCCAACGGTGTCTTTGCCATCCTCCCGCCAGGCGTGGCGGACAGGCTGCGCACGTCCTTCCGGTTCTACGACTGGAACGAGGCCGCCGGGGAAGTCCGCTGGATGTGCTCCTTCGACACCACCGAGGAGGATGTTGATGCCTTCGCCGCCGCAATCCGCCACGAACTCCGCGGTTACCGGAGCGGGCAGGGCACCTAGGCCGCCGGTGACGGCGAGCCTTCCCGCCCTGCCGCGGCCTGTTGCGTAATCTGCCAAGGTGAACGCACTTGACCAGGTTCCCCCGGATTTCCTCCACGCCTTGGGAACCCTCAGGAAAGCCCGGTGCCGCAAGGAACTCCGCCTCGCGGAAATCCCTGCGCCCGCGCGCCTGGCACCCTTCGCCGTCGCGCTGGGAGCGGAAGTCATGGCGCCCGGTGCCGCCACTCCTTCCACTCCCCTCCACGGACCCGCCGCCATTGCCCTGGCCGCCGCCCAGGGATCCGGTGACGACTCCGAAACGGAACTGGCAACCGGACGGTTCATCCTGCTGCACGACCCCGAGGGCTCGGACGTCTGGGACGGCGAATTCCGGATCGTGACCTACATCAGGGCAGAGTTGGAGCCGGAGATGGGCAACGACGAAATGCTCGGAACAGTGGCCTGGACCTGGCTGGTGGAGGCGCTGGAGAACCACAAGGCGCCGTACCGGGCGGCGGGCGGCACGGCCACGCGGGTCCTTTCCGAGAGCTTCGGCACCCTGGCTGAACGGCCGGGGTCCATCGACATCGAGCTCCGGGCATCGTGGACCCCGGCGTCCCCGGACGTCACTGCCCACCTGGAAGCGTGGTCGGACATGGTCTGCACGTTCGCCGGCCTGCCTCCGCTGCCCGACGGCGTGACGCCCCTGCCGCACCGGCGCCGGAACTAGTGCACGGCCACCGGTGCCGGCGCACAGGCAGGCCGCCTTTCCGGGACTGCCCGGTAAACTAAGGGCATCATGACCCCTAACATTCCGGAAAACACCACGGCCGGCGTCCCGGCTGCTGATACCGCACCCCACATCACGGTGGAAGGCTTCGACAGCCCCATCCCCGAAATCATTGAACTGGCAGCGCCCCGGGAGGGCGTGCCGCTGGTCATCGAAACCCAGGCGGGGCTGGAGCGGTGCGCCGCCGCCATTGCCGCCGGCACCGGTCCGGCGGGGGTCGACGCCGAACGCGCTTCCGGTTTCCGTTACGGGCAGCGGGCGTTCCTGGTCCAGATCCGCCGCGAAGGCGCCGGAACCTGGCTGATCGATCCCGAACCCTTCGAGGACCTCAGCATCATCAACGACGCCCTCCGCGGCGTCGAATGGATCCTGCACGCCGCCACCCAGGACCTGCCGTGCCTCCTGGAGCTGGGCATGTGGCCGGACAAGCTCTTCGACACCGAACTCGCCGCGCGCCTGGCAGGCCTGCCCCGGGTTGGCCTGGCCGCAGTCATCGAGCAGCTCCTGGGATTCAGCCTCGCCAAGGAGCATTCGGCGGCGGACTGGTCCACCAGGCCCCTGCCCGAGCCCTGGCTCCGCTATGCCGCCCTGGACGTCGAGGTCCTCAGCGAGTTGCGCGAGGAGCTGGTGGAACTCCTGGAAGCCGACGGGAAGCTCGGTTACGCCGAGCAGGAGTTTGCAGCCATCCTCGCCGCCGGCGTGGCGCCGCCGCGGGTCGATCCCTGGCGGAAGACCTCCGGCCTGCACCAGATCCGGGACCGCCGCCAGCTCGCCGCCGTCCGGGAGTTGTGGCTGGAACGCGACTCGCTGGCACAGAAACGGGACGTGGCACCGGGACGCCTGATCCCCGACTCCGCCCTGGTGGCGGCCGCGAAGGCCATGCCCGCCACCGTCCCGCAGCTGCTGGGCACCAAGGGCTTCCATGGCAGGGCGGCGCAGCGGGAGGCTCCGCGCTGGCTGCGCTGCATTGCCGCCGCCCGGGACCTTGAGGAACTGCCGCCGCTGCACCTGGCGACCAACGCCCCGCCCCCGCCCCGCGTCTGGGCGGACCGCGACCCGGAAGCCGCTGCGCGGCTGGCCACGGCCCGGCCCTTGCTGCAGGAGAAAGCCGAAGAGCTGAACCTGCCACTGGAGAACCTCCTCACCCCTGATTTCCTGCGGCGCGTGGCGTGGCGGCCTCCCGCCCACATCAGCGAGGCATCGGTCGCTGCCGAGCTGCGGGCCCTGGGTGCGCGGGACTGGCAGGTGGAACTCGCCGCACCGCTGATTGCCGGCGCGTTCCTCAATCCGCAGCCGCTGCCGCCCAAGGAACCCAAGGCCGCCGTGGCAGCAGCTGGGGAATGAGGGCCCGGCGGTGGCCTTGCGGGCAAAGTTACCGGTGAGTAACATCTGGGATACATCCCCGTCCTAAGGAGCCCCGTCATGAGCGCCGCAGACTTTACCGATTTCGCCAGCCTGTTCCCCGACGAGACCGTCACGCACTCCAATGTCAGGGACGTCGACCTGCCCGGCGGAGCCGGCACATTCGCCCTCATCACCCTGGACAACGGCCTGGACTCCTCCAAGCCCACAACCCTGGGGCCGAACACCCTGGTGGAACTCGGCACCGTGCTCGAAGAGCTGCGGACACGGGCGGCGAACGGTGAGATCGCCGGCGTCGGCATCACGGGCAAGCCCTCCTACTTCGTTGCCGGCGCGGACCTTTCGGCGGTCAAGTCCCTGGCGAAGCGCGAACACGGACTGTGGATGGCACAGCTTGGCCACGAGGTGTTCCGGACCCTTGCCAACCTGGGGGTTCCCAGTTTCGCGTTCGTCAACGGCCCGGCCCTGGGCGGCGGCCTCGAGGTCGCCCTGCAGTCCACGTACCGGACGGTCTCGACGGGCGCGGGGGCGCTGGCCCTGCCGGAGGCATTCCTCGGGCTGGTGCCGGGCTGGGGCGGCGTCTACCTCCTCCCCCGCCTGATCGGCCCGGAACGTGCGGTCCAGGTCATGATCGAAAACCCGCTCAGCAACAACCGGACGCTGACCGGAACCCAGGCCTTCGAACATGGCATGGCGGACGCCCTCTTTGGCCCGGACAACTTCCTGGAGCAGTCCCTGGCCTGGGCTGCCGGAGTCATCACCGGGGACGTTGTTCCGGAACGTGCCAACGCCGTCGACCCGTCCGCGCCGGACACCGCGGCCCGGTGGGCTGGGGCGGTGGCGGCAGGCCGGAAGTTCGTCACCGCAAAGACGTCCGATGCGGCTCCTGCCCCGGGCAAGGTGCTGGACCTCATGGAAGCCAACCGCACCCTGGGCCAGGCGGAATCGGCTTCGCTGGAATGCGAAACCCTGGCGGAGCTGATGCAGACGGACGAGTTCCGCGCGACGGTCTACGCCTTCCTGGACCTCGTCCAGAAGCGCTCCAAGCGGCCGGCGGGCGCCCCCGACCGCAGCCTCGCCCGACCGGTCGCCAAGGTGGGCGTGGTGGGTGCCGGGCTGATGGCCAGCCAGCTGGCGTTGCTCTTCGCCCGCCAGCTCAAGGTTCCCGTGGTCATGACGGACATCGACCAGGCCCGTGTGGACAAGGGTGTGGGCTATGTCCACGCCGAGGTGGACAAGCTGCTGGCCAAGGAGCGGATCAGCCCCGATGCCGCCGCACAGACCAAGGCGCTGGTCACCGGCTCCGTGGCCAAGGAAGCCTTCGCCGATGCCGACTTCGTGATCGAGGCCGTCTTCGAGGAACTCGGCGTCAAGAAGCAGGTGTTCGCCGAGCTGGAGGGCATCGTCCGGCCCGACTGCATCCTGGCCACCAACACGTCCTCGCTGTCGGTTACCGCCATGGCCGAGGACCTGCAGCACCCGGAACGCCTGGTGGGGTTCCACTTCTTCAACCCGGTGGCCGTGATGCCGCTGCTGGAGATCGTCCGCGCCCCGCGTACCGGTGACGAGGTCCTCGCCACGGCATTCGAACTGGCCAGGACCCTCAAGAAGACGGGTGTGCTGGTCAAGGATGCTGCCGCCTTCGTGGTCAACCGGATCCTGCTCCGGCTGATGGGCGAAGTGACCGCAGCGTTCGATGAAGGCACGCCTGCGGAGGTGGCTGACAACGCCCTGCGCCCGATGGGCCTGCCAATGACCCCCTTCACGCTGCTCGCGATGGTGGGGCTGCCGGTGGCACAGCACGTCCAGGAGTCCCTGAACGCCGCTTTCGGCAGCCGCTTCCCGGTCTCCGCCAACCTGCAGAAACTCATCGACAACGGCATCAAGGGCCTCTGGGAAACGGCGCCGGACGGAACCCGCGTTATTCCCGCATCCACCATGGCACTGATGTCCTTCGGCACCACGCCATCCTCAAGCGAAGAGGTGCTGCGGCGGACCCAGGACGCCCTTGCAGAGGAGATGGGCCTGATGCTCGACGAGGGCGTGGTGGCGGGCCCCGAAGACATCGACCTCTGCATGATCCTGGGTGCCGGCTGGCCGATGTTCCTCGGCGGCATCACCCCCTACCTGGACCGCGTGGGAGCGTCCGAGCGGGTCAACGGCCGGCGCTTCCTGCCGCCGGGAGTGGCCTCGGGTCCCTCCGTGGCCTAGCCGGTACGTCAGGCCTCCGCCAGCCGGCCGCCGTCGAGCACCAGGACGCGGTGCGCCACCTGCCGGGCGTAGGCGAGGTCATGGGTGACGAGTACGACGGCGGCGCCCTCCTCGGCCGCGGACCGGACCGCGGCGTCGAGGACGGCCAGGCTCCCGCCGTCGAGCGCCACCGTGGGTTCGTCAAGGGCCAGGACGGCCGGCGTGCGGGCGAGGACCGTGGCCAGGGCCAGCAGCCGCTGGCGGGATGCGGGCAGTTCCGAGGGATGCGCCTGCGCCTCGCCCTCCAACCCGACGGCGGCCAGCGCCGCCGTCGCGCGGTCCATGGCTGCCGCCCTGCCGACCTGCCGGTCCAGGCCGAAGCCGACTTCGCGCAGGGCGGTCCGCTCGAACAGCTGGTCCCGCGGATGCTGGAAGAGCATTCCCACGGATGCCGCCGTGCTGCCCACGGGCCGCCGTGCAATGTCGGTGCCCTGGACCAGGACCGACCCGCTTCCCGGCCTCAGAAGGCCGTTGAAGTGCCGCAGGAGGGTCGACTTGCCCGCACCGTTGGGGCCAGTAACCGCAACCACCTCACCCGGGTGGACAGCCAGGTCGACGCCCTGCAGTACCGGGAACGGCAGGCCGCCCGCGGCGGAGTCCTGTCCTGCCCGGCGCATGACGCCCCGCCGGCGCCGCTGTCCATCCTGCCGGTAGCCGAAGGTCACGTTCCGAAGTTCCAGGGCGGGGGCCGTGCTGCCGCTGCGGCGGGGCACCGGGGTCTCCGGGGGCTGGAGTTGGTGCGGCCGGAGCCCGTGTGGCCGGAGCCCGTGCGGCCGGAGGATGCCCGCCGGCATGGCACCGCCCTGCTGGAAGTTCGCGGGCGGTCCGCTGGCGCCGACGGTCCCTTCCGCCAGCACAATCCATGTTGCGGCGTCCAGCAGCGGGGCGTCGAGCGCCTGGCTCAGGATGACGACGGCGGTTCCGTCCCCGGTGAGCTGGCGCACCAGCACCTCCACTTCGCGGACGCCGGCGGCATCGAGCGAGGCAAACGGCTCGTCCATGACCAGCACCGGTGGACAGGCGATGATGGCGCAGCCGATGGCCAGCCGGCGCAACTGGCCGCCGGAGAGCCGGGCAGGATCCCTTTCCAGCAGTGCGGTGAGCCCCAGCAGGCCCGCGGCGTGTTCTACCGCGGCGCGCATCTCCGCCCGGCCCATCCCGGCGTTTTCCAGGCCGAACGCGAGTTCCTCGGCCACCGTTGCCTTGACCGTGGACAGGACGGCGGATGCGTCCTGCGGAACGAAACCCACCTGCCGGCCCCA
The DNA here is from genome assembly GCF_045833485.1 of Arthrobacter nitrophenolicus. Lineage (NCBI taxonomy): Bacteria > Bacillati > Actinomycetota > Actinomycetes > Micrococcales > Micrococcaceae > Arthrobacter > Arthrobacter nitrophenolicus. The sequence continues at coordinate 3,529,494 of NZ_CP174504.1, read as the reverse complement.
CTGTGCCGGATCGATCCGCGGGTCCGCGGCGCTGCCGTCAAACTCGAGCCGCGTCCCGGCCAGTTCCAGGAAACCTGCCAGCACGCCGCCCGCGCCCGGGGACAGCCAGCCGGCGAGAAGCCTGCCAAGCGTCGTTTTGCCGCTGCCGGAAGCACCTAGGACTGTGGTGAGTGTTCCCGGTGCGAGGGCGAGGTCCACGCCGGACAGCACGGGCGCGTCGCCATCGTGGTAGGCGAAGCTGCGGATGCCTGCTGCCAGCACCGGGCGGAGGAGGTGGTGCACGTCAGCTGCCCCCTGCGTAGTGCCACAGCCGCACGGCAACAGCAGCCACGCCGGCGAGCACCAGGACAAGGCGCAGGAAGCGTTGTCCCGGGGAATCCGGCACGATGCGGTAGCTGGTGCGGGGGCCGGTGCTGCTGAAGCCGCGTGCCTCCAGGGCAGCGGCCCGGGTTCCGGCGTCCTCCACCAATGACAGGACCAGCGGGACGGCCTGGAGGCGGAAGGCAGCTGCCCGGTGCAGGATGCCGCGCCGGATCACCAGTCCGCGGGACTCCTGGGCCTGCCTGATCCGCTCGGCGCGTGCGGCGATGGCCGGCAGCAGCGTGAGGGTGGAGGCCAGCACAAACCCGAACCGGCCCCGGATGCCGCGCGCGGACAAGGCCGCCACCAGGTCCGGGACGCTGAGGCTGAAGGAACAGGCCAGCAGGATGAGGACCACCGCGGACACCTGGGCTGCCCGCTCGAGCGCGAAGGAGAGGCCTTCCGCGGTGACGCGGACCGGACCCCACTGGGCCAGGACTGTCAGTCCCTCGGGAAAGGACAGCCCGTGGACTATCAGCAGGGACAGCCCCAGGGGCAGCAGCACGGCGGCGGCAGCGGGCAGCATCCGGCGGGCGGTGCCTGCCGCCACCGAAAGCGCCAGGGCAGCGGCGGACACGGCGACGGACAGCGGAAGGCTCGCCGCCGCCGTCGTGATCACTGCTGCGCTGCCGGCGGCTGCCAGTCCGGTCAGCGGATGAATCCGCACGGGTTTGCCTAGGACGCCTGGCCCGGCCCCTGCACGGTCGCGTCGGTCGCGTCGGGCCGCGTTGCTTCCGGAGCGGCAGCCTTGCCGGCCAGGACGCGGTGCCGGCGGACGAACGGGAACTGCCGGCTGGCACGGCGCGGCAGCGCGTAGACCAGGACAGCCACCACGGTGAAGACGATGGCCTTGTCCATGGGGTCCGAGATGAGTGCCTGCTTGGTGATGGCGGCCAGGAGCGTGTCACCCATCGAACGGAAGGCGCTGACGATCGCCCCGGTGGCCACCCCTGAGGTGCCGCCGAACACGAAGGCCGCAACCGGGGCGGACACCACGCCGCCGATGATCCCGGTGGCGAAGCCGGCCACGGGCGCGAGGTAGAACCGGCGGAACAGGCCGTAACGGGCGGCCAGCCCGGCCAGGCAGCCGATCAGTGCGGCCCCGGCGGCGAACGGAAGCACGGTGGGGTTGAAGAAGGACCAGACGATGCTGCTGAGGGCGCCGGTGGCGGCACCGGCCGCCGGTCCCGCCAGGACCGCGATCAGGACGGTGCCGATCGCGTCAAGGTAGAACGGGACCAGGGTGCTGCCCACGAACTGGCCAAGCACGATGTTCAGGACCAGTGCCACCGGGATCAGCACCACCGTCGAGGCCGGAAGGGTAGGCAGGACGGCGACGATCAGCAGGACAGCCCCGGCCAGGAAGCCGGACAGGGCGACCAGGGCGGCTGCGCTGCCGGGGCCGCCGGTGATGTCGGCAGGCTGGTTGAGCACCAGGTAGACGTAAGTGGCGGCGATGGCCAGGGCGCCGAGGATTTCCAGCAGCCTGCGCCTGCGGACGGCAGCGGGAGCCGGAGACGGCAAGGTCAGGGAGGGCGATGACATGTGGTTCCTTCACGGTGCGGCACTTCAGGGCCCGGAAAACGCCGGGCCGTGCGGGACGCCGCCTATGTCACCTCGGCAGCAGCCGCGCCGGATGGATGGACCGGCGGGCCGCGGACCATTCTACCGGTGCTGCCGTGCCATAGACTGCCCCGTATGCCCCACTATGACCTGGCCATCATCGGCTCCGGCTCCGGAAATTCGCTGATCACCCCGTTCTGGGACGGCAGGCGCGTGGCGCTGATCGATGGCGGCGTCTTCGGCGGGACCTGCCTGAACGTGGGCTGCATCCCCACCAAGATGTTCGTCTATCCGTCGGGGCTGGCCGGCGTTCCGGTCGAAGCCGCAGGACTGGGCGTTGACCTGAACCTGGACAAAGTGCACTGGAACGGCATCCGGGACAGGATTTTCGGGCGGATCGACGCCATTTCCGAGTCCGGCCGGCGCTACCGGGCAGAGGAACAGGACAACGTGGACCTGTACCAGGACCACGTCCGGTTCACCGGACCCCGGTCACTGCAGACCGCCACGGGGGTTGAGATCACTGCGGACCAGGTGGTGGTGGCCGCCGGCTCGCGGGCTGCGCTTCCCGACGTCCCGGGTGTTGGGCTGCCGCAGGTCCACACCTCGGACACCGTGATGCGGATCGACGGGCTGCCGGCCCGGGTGGTGGTTGTTGGCGGCGGCTACATCGCCGCGGAATTTGCTGCCGTGTTCTCCGGGTTCGGCTCCGAGGTCACCCAGGTGAACCGTTCCGGGCGCCTGCTGCGGGGGCATGACGACGAGATCGCCCGGCGCTTCACGGCCGCAGCGGCGGACCGTTGGAAGCTGGAGCTGGGCTGGGCGCTCGAAGCGGTCGAGGACAGCGGCGGCGGGACGGCCACAGCGGTGTTTTCCGACGGCGGCGGGCGCCGGCTGCGGGTGGAAGCGGAGATTGTCCTGATGGCCACCGGCCGGGTTCCCAACACCGACGGGCTCGATGCCGCGGCCGCTGGCTTCGACCTCAACGACGACGGCACACTCGCCGTTGACCCCCACCTCCGGATCCTTTCCGGCGGGCAGCCGCTGGAGGGCGTCTATGCCCTGGGCGACGTGGCGAACCCCTACCAGCTCAAGCACGTGGCCAACCGGGAAGCGCGCGTCGTGGCCCATAACCTCGAGCACCCGGACCGGCTCCGGCCCATGGACTACACCGCCGTGCCGTCCGCCGTCTTCTCCACTCCGCAAATTGCGTCAGTGGGGCTGACCGAGGATGAGGCACGGTCCGGGGTGGCCGCGGGAACGGAGGTGGTGACTGCCGTCCAGGAATATGGCACCACCGCCTATGGCTGGGCCATGGAGGACGCGGAGGGCGTGGTCAAGCTTGTTGCCGAGCGCGGCACCGGCCGCCTGCTGGGGGCCCACATCCTGGGGCATGAGGCCTCGCTGCTCATCCAGCCCCTGGTCCAGGCCATGGCCACCTCGGTGCCGGTGCATCAGCTGGCCCGCGGCCCCTTCTGGATCCACCCGGCCCTCATGGAAGTGGTGGAAAATGCCCTGCTCGCACTGGATGTCGAGGTTCCGGAGGACGCCCCGCTGTAGCCGGCAGGTTTATCCGCGGACCCTCAGCCCAGCCGGGCTGCGAGGCCGCCGACGGCGGTGACCAGTTCACGGAAGGCCTGCTCCGGGTTGTTGCCGGAGACAATCCTGGCGTTGGGTCCGATGCCCCACAGGCCGCGGAAGTCGGCAACCGTTGTTCCGGCGAAAAGCGGCGATTCCGCCTCAACGTCCACCGTAGCCGGCCGGGCGGTGTACTCCAGCGTTCCTGCCGCCACCCCGGCGGCAAAGAAGTCATGGACGTGGGCAAGGTAGCCCTGGTCGTAGCGCCGGTGGAACTCGAAATAGAACCGCAGCGCATCGGACAGGTGCCTGATGATCCCGTTGTCCGAGGTGCTCCGCTGCCCTTCCGGCTGGTCCGGGAGCACCAGCTCGGGGACGGCGGCGCCGGCCGCTTCCGCCAGCTGCCGGACATGCTCCGGCCGCATCTCGATGCGCTCTGTCGTGTCCAGCGAGCACACCACGGGAAGCTTCTCCATGGCCCGCCCGCGGTAGGCGGCGTAGACCTCCTTCGCGGCGTGCGGGTCCACATGGGTATTCCATTCCGCGGTGGGCGTGGTGTTGCCCTGGTAGTAGAAGCAGCCGCCCATGACCACCACGCCGGCCAGGAGCTCCGGCAGGTCCGGCTCCTTGCGCAGTGCCAGCGCGAAGTTGGTCAGCGGCGCTGTAATCAGGGCCGTCAGCTCCCCCGGCCGCGCCTTGGCATGTTCGATCCACAGGTCGACGGCGTGGCGCGGCGACACCCGCCCTTCCGGTTCCGGCAGGACGGCGTGGCCGATGCCCTGCGGTCCGTGGGTTTCCGGCGTGGTCAGCAGCGGAATGGACAGCGGCTGGCGCGCACCGACGGCTACTTCCACGCCGCGCCGGCCGCACAATTCGAGGAGCGCAAGGGTGTTGCGCGCCACCTGGTCGGCATCGACGTTGCCGGGTGTTGCCGTTACCGAGACGAACTCCGTGTCCGGCAGGGCGGCGAGGTAGGCGACGGCCAGGGCGTCGTCGATGCCGGTATCGACGTCCAGGAGGTAGGCGGGCATCGCAGCTCTAGAAGAGGGCCACTTTGGGCGCCGCGGGGAAGATCGAGTCCAGTTCCTGCAGGTCGGCTTCAGTGGGGATCCAGTCGGCTGCCACAGCGTTCTGCCTGACCTGCTCCGGCCTGGTGGCTCCGGCGATGACGCTGGCCACGGACGGCTGCGCGGCAAGCCAGGAGAAGGCGACGTCGATTTCGGTGAGCCCGCGTTCCTTGGCGAAGCGGCTGAACCGTCCCAGCTGCTCCCAGTCGGCGTCGTGCACCATGTGTGTCCGGGTGTGGCTGAGCCGGGAACCTTCGGGGGCGTGCCCGGGCGAGTACTTGCCGGTGAGCAGGCCGTTCGCCAGCGGGAAATACGGCAGGACACCCAGGCCGAACTCCCCGGCAGCCGGTGTCACTTCCAGCTCCGCCCGCCGGTCCAGGAGGTTGTAGTGGTTCTGCGTGGAGATAAAGCGGGCGCAGCCCAGTTCCCGCGCCACGTACTCGGCCTGCGCGATCTGCCAGCCGGCGCGGTTGGAGTGGCCGATGTACCGGACCTTGCCGGCCGTGACCAGCGCATCGAGGGCGGACAGTGTCTCGTCGATGGGGGTCAGCGGGTCCGGGGTGTGGAACTGGTAGAGGTCGATCCAGTCCGTGCCAAGCCGTCGCAGCGAAGCCTCCACAGCCTGGATGATGTAGCGCCGTGAGCCGCGCGCGCCGAAGTCGGGGCCGTTGGCGCCCTTCATGTCCATGCCGAACTTGGTGGCCACCACCACGTCGGCGCGGCGGCTGCCCAGGGCCTTGCCCAGCATTGTTTCGCTGAGCCCCGGTTCCCGGCCGTAGGTGTCGGCGACGTCGAACAGGGTGATCCCGGCGTCGAGCGCAGCGGAGACCACGGCGTTGGTGGCGTCCTGGGATTCGGTGGCGGTGTTGGCGCGGCCGAGGTTGTTGCAGCCCAGGCCGACCGTGGAGACCGTCAGCCCTGATTTTCCAACACGGCGGGAGGTGGTCACGGAAACTCCTAGAGGCTGAACGTGGTGGCGGACTTGGCGGAGTGCTTCACCTTGAAGTTCTCCGGTTCCTTGAACGGGGCCGCGGCGATGGTGAGTTTGGTGAAGTCCAGGTCCTCGCCCCGGGCGCAGACCTTGATGGCGTTGGCGGCCTTGTTGGCGTCCGGGCAGAGGCAGAAGATGTTCAGCTTGAAGTCCGTGAATTCGGACCGGTCCACAGTGCCGAGGCCGCGCCACGCGAGGTGGCTGACCAGGGCATCCTTCGCCTTCTCCTCCAAGTACCGGTCCCGTTCGGTGCCTTCCTTGGTCTTCAGGGCAAACTGCGCCACCACCCAGAACTGCTCCTCGTCCGGAATTTCGGCGTAGCCGTCTTCGGCGCACTGCACGGCGAAGGCGTCCAGCAGCGCATCGGCGGCCGCGGCGTCCGCGACGTCCGTCTCTTCGGTCTTGCTCTGGTGTCCCACCACGCCGAAGTTCATCACGAACTGGCTGTACTCCTCGTCGAACCAGGCCTCGCGGAAGTGGAGGACTCCCTCGTCGTCGCGCTTGTAGACCCTGACAATGCCGCTCATTTGCGTCCCTCCGTGAACCATTCGACGTCGGTGCCGTCAAAGGGTGCCTGTTGTGCCTTGACGGCCCGGTATAGTTCGTCCGCTGCGGCCTGGATGTCTCCGATGAGCCGTTCGGGGTAGTTCATGGTCACGCTGTGGTCGGCAAACTCATCCTGGTCGTCGATGAAGACGCCGCGGTCCGCGGTGCGGATGACGTCCAGGTCCATGTCGATGACGTGGAACTCGGTGACGGCAGGCCGGATGTCCGTCCATTCATGTCCTACTGCCAGGTCCACATAGACGCGTACCCCGTTCGGATGGGCGGAGTCGTAGAAGGTGGCAACCCAGTCGCCCTGGCGCGGGACCAGCAGGACGGCGTCGGACCGGGTGTAGAACGCGGCTCCCGGGCGGGAGCAGAACTCGTTGGTCCCCTGGAAGATCCACCACCCGTGCCGGTCCTCGCCAAGGTAGCGTCCCGGCACCACCCAGTGGGCCTTGCCGTTCCATTTCCGGTTGCGGGACACCACGAGCTGGCCCGGCTGGAGGCCCCTGGGCACCCTCGTGGTGGTGGTGTGAAGGACGGGTCCGGACTCCCCCGCAGCGCCCGGAATCTTCAGCGCATCCTCTTCCCTCACTGGATTGGAAGGCTGCCGGTGGTGGGGTGCTGCTGTCCCGGCAGCGGGCGGGCGAACGGAACCTTTGTTCCCAAAACCTGCGCGACGACGTCGTGCGTAATCTGCTGGGCGGTAAGCCCCACGCGTTCCAGGACCTGGCTGCGGCTGCCGTGGTCCAGGAACTCGACCGGAAGACCCACCTCGTTGAGCGCGGTGTCCACCCCGGCTGCACGCATTTCCTGGCGGATGCGCGAGCCCACGCCGCCGGCGCGGACGCCGTCCTCGATGCAGACCACCAGCCGGTGGTGCGAGGCGAGGGCAATGATGGAGCGGCGGACGGGCAGGGCCCAGCGCGGATCCACCACAGTGGTGCTGATGCCCTGCGCGCCGAGCCTGTTGGCGACGTCGAGGGCCAGCTCCGCCATGGCGCCGACGCTGACAATCAGCACGTCGTTCTCGGTGGACCCTGACGGGCGGCGGGCCAGGATATCCACGCCGTCGCTCAGCCGTTCCAGGGTTTCAACCTCGGCTCCGACAGATCCCTTGGAGAACCGGACGACACTCGGCGCGTCGCTGATGGCGATGGCCTCGCGGAGTTCCTCCCGCAGGCGGGTGGCGTCGCGGGGAGCAGCGAGATGGAGGCCGGGGACCACCTGGACCATGGCCATGTCCCACATGCCGTGGTGGCTGGCACCGTCCGGGCCGGTGACGCCGGCGCGGTCCAGGACGATGGTGACACCGGCCTTATGCAGGGCCACGTCCATGAGCAGCTGGTCGAACGCGCGGTTGAGGAAGGTGGCATAGACGGCCACCACGGGGTGCAGGCCGCCGAAGGCCATGCCCGCCGCGGAGGTCAGGGCATGCTGCTCGGCGATGCCGACGTCGATGACGCGGTCCGGGTGCTTGGCGGCGAACTTGTGCAGCCCCACCGGAATCAGCATGGCTCCGGTGATGCCCACCACGTCCTGCCGCTCGTCAGCGATGGCAGCGATTTCGTCGGCGAACACCGAGGTCCAGGACTTGGCACCGGCTTTTCCGGTGGGTTCGCCGGTTTCCGGATCAATGATGCCCACGGCATGGAACTGGTCCGCTTCGTGTGCGCGGGCCGGGGCGTAGCCGTGCCCCTTCTCGGTCATGGCATGCACGATGACGGGACCGTTGTAGTGCCTGGCGGTGGCGAGGGCGTGCTCCATCGCCTGGAGGTTGTGGCCGTCCACGGGACCGATGTACTTCATGCCCAGGTCCTCGAACATGCCCTGCGGAGCCCACCAGTCCTTGATGCCCTTCTTCATGGCATGCAGGCTCTTGTAAGTGAACTGGCCCACGGGGCCGCCGTTCTGGAGCTTTTTCTTCCACCAGTCCAGCGCCACCTCATACGCGGGCGCCGTGCGGAAGGAGTCGATGGTGGGCCGCAGCGAGGCCAGGTAATCGGCGAAACCGCCCACGGTGGGGGCATAGGACCGGCCGTTGTCGTTGACGACGATGACCACGCGGCGCTTCTTGTCCGCGGCGATGTTGTTGATGGCCTCCCAGGCCATTCCTCCAGTCAGCGCCCCGTCACCGACGACGGCGACGACGTACCGGTCGCCTTCCCCGGTCAACTGGCGCGCACGGGAGATTCCGTCCGCCCAGGACAGTGAGGAGGACGCATGGGAGCTTTCCACGATGTCATGCTCGGACTCGGCGCGGGACGGGTAGCCTGACAGCCCGCCTTCCTGGCGGAGGGTGCTGAAGTCCTGCCGGCCGGTGAGCAGCTTGTGGACATAGGACTGGTGGCCGGTGTCAAAGACAATGCTGTCGCGCGGCGAATCGAAGATGCGGTGCACGGCGAGGGTCAGCTCCACCACGCCAAGGTTTGGCCCGAGGTGACCGCCCGTCTGGGAAACGTTTGTGATCAGGAATTCCCTGATCTCCGAAGCCAGCTGCTTGAGCTGCTCTTCGGTCAACTCGTTCAGGTCCTGCGGATTCCGGATGGTGTCCAAGATTCCCAATGACCCCTCCTTCAGGTGGTAGACGTGCCGTTTAACTCTAACGCCTCGGTCCGAAGGACCGGACCGCAGTACCAGACGCGCCTGCACAGCCGAAGCCCCGGCAGGTCGGTGGCCGGCCGGGGCTTCGGAGATGCTGCCTGCTGGGCAGTTCCCGCTAGTTCGCGGAAATCTGGCGCAGCACGTACTGCAGGATGCCGCCGTTGCGGTAGTAATCCGCTTCACCCGGGGTGTCGATGCGCAGGACGGCGTCGAACGAGGTGGCGGAACCGTCTTCGGCGGTTGCCGTGACCTTGAGGGTCTTGGGGGTGGTGCCTTCGTTCAGGGCGGTGACGCCCTCAACGGAGAACGTCTCCGTGCCCGTCAGGCCCAGCGACGCCGCGGACTCGCCGGCCGGGAACTGCAGGGGCAGGACGCCCATGCCGATGAGGTTGGAGCGGTGGATGCGCTCGTAGCTCTCGGCGATGACGGCCTTGACGCCCAGCAGGGCGGTGCCCTTTGCTGCCCAGTCACGGGAGGAGCCGGAACCGTACTCCTTGCCGGCCAGGACCACCAGCGGGGTGCCGGCTGCCTGGTAGTTCTGCGCTGCGTCGTAGACGAACGCCTGCGGGCCGCCTTCCTGGGTGAAGTCGCGGGTGTAGCCACCTTCGACGCCGTCCAGGATCTGGTTCTTGATGCGGATGTTCGCGAACGTTCCGCGGATCATGACCTCGTGGTTGCCGCGGCGGGAACCGTAGGAGTTGAAGTCCTTGCGCTCCACGCCGTTGGCCAGCAGGTACTGGCCGGCGGGGGTGTCGGACTTGAAGGAACCGGCCGGGGAGATGTGGTCGGTGGTGACCGAGTCGCCCAGCTTCAGCAGGACGCGGGCGCCCGTGATGTCCTTGACCGGCTCCGGCTGCGCCTGCATGCCCTCGAAGTACGGGGGCTTCCGGACGTAGGTGGAGTTCGGATCCCAGGCGAAGGTGTCGCCGGCCGGGGTGTCCAGTGCCTTCCAGCGGTCGTCGCCGTCGAAGACGCCTTCGTAGCCCTTGGCGAACATTTCCTTGTCGATCGAGGAGTCGATGACCTGCTGGACCTCAACCGGGTTGGGCCAGATGTCCTTCAGGAAGACGTCGTTGCCGTCGGTGTCCTTGCCCAGCGCATCGGTTTCGAAGTCGAAGTCCATGGAACCGGCCAGGGCGTAGGCGATGACCAGCGGCGGGGAGGCCAGGTAGTTCATCTTGACGTCCGGGTTGATGCGGCCTTCGAAGTTGCGGTTGCCCGAGAGCACTGCCGCGACGGCGAGGTCGTTGGCCTGGACGGCCTCGGAGATTTCGGCTTCCAGCGGACCGGAGTTGCCGATGCAGGTGGCGCAGCCGTAGCCCACGATGTAGAAGCCGAGCTTCTCCAGGTAGGGGGTCAGGCCGGACTTCTCGTAGTAGTCGGTGACAACCTTCGAGCCCGGGGCGACCGAAGTCTTGACCCACGGCTTGGCGGTCAGGCCCTTTTCGACGGCGTTGCGTGCCAGCACGGCGGCGGCGAGCATGACCGACGGGTTGGAGGTGTTGGTGCAGGACGTGATGGAGGCGATGGTCACAGCGCCGTGGTCCAGCTCGAACTCGCGACCGTCGGCCATCTTGACCGGCACCGGGCTGGAGATGCGTCCGGCGCCGCCGTGTGCTGCCGAGTACTTCGGCGGTTCGCGGTCGGTGTCCGAAACGTGGGTTCCGCCGGTGGTGAAGGACGGGGCGTCCGAGGCCGGAAAGCTTTCCTCAAGGGACTCGTCCAGGGTGCCGGCATCGGCGTCGTGGGAGACGTAGTTCTTGAGGTCGTGGCGGAACTCGTCCTTGGCCTCGGTGAGCTCGATGCGGTCCTGCGGGCGCTTGGGGCCTGCGATGGACGGAACAACGGTGGAGAGGTCCAGTTCTAGGTACTCGGAGAACTTGATGTCGCGGGACGGGTCGTGCCAGAGGCCCTGCTCCTTGGAGTAGGCCTCGACGAGGGCAACGTTCTGCTCGGACCGGCCGGTGAGGCGCAGGTAGTCGAGGGTGACGTCGTCGATCGGGAACATGGCGGCGGTGGAACCGAATTCCGGGCTCATGTTGCCGATGGTGGCGCGGTTGGCCAGCGGCACAGCGGCGACGCCCTCGCCATAGAACTCGACGAACTTGCCCACAACGCCGTGCTTGCGCAGCATTTCGGTGATGGTGAGCACCACGTCGGTGGCGGTGGCACCGGCGGGGATGCTGCCGCTCAGCTTGAAGCCGACGACGCGCGGGATCAGCATGGAGACGGGCTGGCCGAGCATGGCTGCCTCGGCTTCAATGCCGCCGACGCCCCAGCCGAGCACGCCCAGGCCGTTGACCATGGTGGTGTGCGAGTCGGTGCCGACGCAGGTGTCGGGGTAGGCGCGGAGGGCGCCATCGACTTCGCGGGTCATGACGGTGCGGGCCAGGTATTCGATGTTGACCTGGTGCACGATGCCGGTTCCCGGCGGGACAACCTTGAAGTCGTCGAACGCGGTCTGGCCCCAGCGCAGGAACTGGTAACGCTCCCCGTTGCGCTGGTATTCGATCTCCATGTTGCGCTCCAGCGCGCCGGAGTTGCCGAAGGCGTCGATCTGGACCGAGTGGTCGATGACCATTTCGGCCGGTGCCAGCGGGTTGACCCGCTTGGGGTCGCCGCCCAGTTCCTTGACCGCTTCGCGCATCGTCGCCAGGTCAACCACGCAGGGAACGCCGGTGAAGTCCTGCATGATCACGCGTGCAGGCGTGAACTGGATTTCTGTATCAGGCTGGGCATTCGGGTCCCAGCCGGCCAAGGCGCGGACGTGATCGGCAGTGATATTCGCGCCGTCCTCGGTCCTCAGCAGGTTTTCAAGCAATACCTTGAGGCTGAACGGAAGGTTTTCTGCACCTTCAACGGAGTTCAACCGGAAAATTTCATACTCGGTTCCGGCTACATTAAGTTTGCCTTTTGAACCGAAGCTGTCCACAGTGCTCATCGCAGGACTCCTCTCGCAACAGTTTCATCTTTGTCGCGCGGTTGACCGCCTGCTAGTTAGGACGCCCTAATTACTTTCGGGCCCGAAAATTGCACACGGCCGGCCGTGAATACGGGCGCGACGTGGGACTACTACGGCCATCGTAGTCGATAACCGCGGCGGCATCACGGGCGGGGAGCAAGCAGCGCCACTGTTTCAAGGTGGTGGGTGTGGGGGTAGAGGTCGAACGCCCGCAGGCCGGCCAGGTCCCAGCCGGACTGGCGGAAGTAACCCACGTCACGGGCGAACGACGCCGGATCACAGGACACATAGGCAATGGCGCGCGGGTGCGCCGCAACGAGCTGTCCCACCACTGCCTTGCCCGCACCGGCCCGGGGCGGGTCCAGGATGAGGGCGTCAAAGTCCCGCGGTTTCTGGCGCAATACCCGCTCCACGCGGCCCTGGATGATCTCCACCTGCGGGGCGGCGTGCAGGTTCTTGCGGGCGTCCCGGCTTGTTCCGGGGGCACCCTCCACGGAGAGGACGGACCCCGTCTCCCCCACGGCGTCGGCCAGCACGGCGGTGAACAGGCCGGCCCCGGCGTAGAGGTCAGCCACCACGGCACCGGCGTGCAGGAACCCGCCGCCATGCAGGAAATCTGTGACAGCTCCCACAAGTGTGTCGGGCGCGTCGCGGTGGATCTGCCAGAACCCTGCGCCCGTGACGCGGTAGTCGTGGCCGGCAGCCGATTCCTGCACCCAGGTCCGGCCGCGGAGCTGTGTGACGTCCTCCGTGACGGGATCGAAGGATGCGACGGACACATCCCCGGGCAGCTGCGCTGCCACGGCGGCCAGCCGCTTCGCCTTTGTCCCGGGCGCGGGGGCGAGAAGCACCAGTGGCCGTGACCCGTTGGCCGGCGCGGCCACCTCCACCCGTTCGATCCCCTGCAGGTCCAGGTTCCAGAGCTGCAGGGCATTGATCGCGTCGGTGGCCAGCGGCATCTCGCGTACCGGGACGATGTGCCCGGACCGGTGCGCATGCATCCCGAGCTTGCCGCCGGGGGTGACCGAGAAGCTGGCGCGCGTCCGCCACCCGAGGCCCGTGCCGCCGTCGGGCGCTGCTCCCCCATCGCCTGTGCCGGCTCCCACTGGCTCAACTGCCGGGGAGAGTTCGACGCCGGCCAGCCGCCGCAGCTGCTCGGCCAGCACGTCGGCCTTGAGGCTGCGCTGCCGCGGGAGCGCGATGTGCCCGAACTCGGCCCCGCCGACGGGTGGGCGGCCCTGCTGCCAGGCGCGGCCTGAATCTGCGGGGCGCCAGAAGTGCTCCACGCGGTCAGGCGAGGCTTCCAGCACTTCAATGACGTCGGCCCGCCAGAACTTGGCGTTGTCCTCGGCGTCCGTCAGGCGCACCCGGACTTTTTCGCCGGGGATGGCGTGCCGGACGAAGATGACCCGTCCCTCGTGGCGGGCCACGCAGTGCCCGCCATGGGCGACCGGTCCGACGTCGAGGACGGCTTCCTCGCCGCTGTGTCCGCCCGCCTCCGGCGTGGCGGCGGGGGTGGTGGAGGTTCTGGCGGTCATTGGACGTCCTGGAGGTTCTTGGCTTCTTCGGATGATTTGAGCTGCCAGGGAACACTGGCCACCATGACCCCGGGTTCGAAGTGCAGCCGGGTCTTGATGCGCAGTGCGGTCTGGTTGTGCACCAGCTGCTCCCACCACTTGCCCACGACATATTCGGGGATATACACCACGATAAGGTCGCGCGGGGAGTCCAGCCGCATCTGCTTGACGTAGTCCATGATCGGGTTGACGGTTTCGCGGTAGGGACTGGCCAGCACGGTCAGCGGCACAGGGATCTCAAGTTTTTCCCAGTCCGCGACGGTCTGCGCGGTTTCTTCCGCGTCGATGTCCACGGTGATCGCGTCCAGGCGTGAGGGCCGTGACGCCCGGGCGTAGGCCAGGGCGCGCAGGACGGGCTTGCGCACGTGCGAGACCAGGAGGACTGCGTGCACCCGGGTGGGCAGGGCGCGCGGGGACGCGTCCTCGTCCACCGCCAGTTCCTTGGCCACGTTGTCGTAGTGCGCGCGGATGCTCCACATCACGAGGAAGAGGACGAACATGGCCAGCAGCGCGATCCACGCGCCCTGCTCGAATTTGGTGACCAGCACGATCACCAAGACCAGCGCCGTCATGCCGAAACCGATGCTGTTGATGGTGCGCGACTTCACCATGCGCCGCCGCACCATCTTGTCCTTCGCCAGCTTGAGCTCCCGGCCCCAGTGCCGGATCATCCCCAGCTGGCTGGCCGTGAACGAGATGAAGACGCCCACGATGTAGACCTGGATGAGCTTGGTGACGTCCGCGTTGAACGCCAGGATCAGCACCAGCGCACCGGCCGCGAGGGCCAGGACGCCATTGCTGAAGGCGAGCCGGTCGCCGCGGGTCCGGAGCTGGCGGGGCAGGTAGCCGTCCTGGGCCAGGATGGAACCCAGGACCGGAAAGCCGTTGAAGGCGGTGTTGGCTGCGAAGACCAGGATGATGCCGGTGGCGGCCACCACGATGTAGAACGGGATGGACCCGGGGCCGAAGATGGTCTGGGCGATCTGGCTGATGGCGGGGTTCTGGATGTAGCCCTCGGGCAGCGGATTGCCGTTCACCAGGAACTCGGTGGCAGGGTCCAGGACGATGTGGACCCTGGTGGCCTGGGCGAGGTACATGATGCCTGCCAGCATGGTGGCGCTGATGACGCCCAGGAGCAGGAGCGTGGTGGCCGCGTTCTTGCTCTTCGGCGGGCGGAAGTTGGGTACGCCGTTGCTGATGGCCTCCACACCCGTGAGCGCGGCGGCACCCGAGGAGAAGGCCCGAAGCAGCAGGAAGGCACCGGCGAGCCCCACCAGCCCCTCGTCGAAGCCAGGGGCGGGAACGATGGTGAAATCAGCGGACGGCGCCTCCCCCAGCTGCCCGGTGGCCGCCTGGAAGATGCCCACCGCCGTCATGCCGAGGATTGACGCCATGAAGATATACGTGGGAATGGCGAAGACGCTGCCTGCCTCCTTGATGCCGCGGAGGTTGACCAGGGCGAGGATCACGACGCCGGTCGCCGCGATGGCTGCCTGCTGCCCGTGGAGTGACGGAACGGCCGTGGTGAGGTACGTGGCGGCTGACGAGATGGACACGGCAACGGTCAGCACGTAGTCCACCAGCAGGGCGGAGGCGACGGTCAGGCCCGCGTACTTTCCAAGGTTGTCGCCGGCGATTTCGTAGTCCCCGCCGCCGGAGGGGTAGGCGTGGACGTTTTGCCGGTAGGAAGCAACCACGGTCAGGAGCACCACCATCACGGCGAGCCCCACCCAGGGTGAGAACGCCACGGCGCTGACGCCGGCCAGGGCGAGCGTCAGCAGGATCTCGTCCGGCGCATAGGCCACGGAGGACAGGGCGTCCGAAGCGAAAACCGGCAGTGCAATCTTTTTGGGAAGCAGGGTGTGGGCCATCCGGTCGTTGCGGAACGGCCTGCCCACCAGCACGCGTTTGACGGCGTTCAGTATTGTCAGCACCCCACAAAGCTAGTCTGATTCCCGGGTGATGTCATGACGGTCCCTTGACAGCGGCAACGCCGGATGCTGGCGGTAGAGTTCTAGCTGCACAACCTGCACAGGATTACAGAGGAGATACGGTGGCGCATTTCGTGATCATGGGATGTGGCCGGGTGGGGGCGACGCTGGCTCATACGCTGGAGGACGCCGGGCATTCCGTGGCCATCATCGACCAGGACGACCGCGCCTTCCGCCGGCTGCGCCAGGGGTTCACCGGCCGCAAGGTCACCGGCGTCGGCTTTGACCGTGACACCCTTAAGCAGGCCGGCGTGGCCGAGGCCTACGCATTCGCCGCCGTGTCCAGCGGGGACAACTCGAATATCCTCGCGACCCGCGTGGCCCGCGAGACGTTCCATGTCCCGCACGTGGTGGCCCGGATCTACGATCCCGGCCGGGCGGAAATCTACCAGCGGCTGGGGATCCCCACCGTGGCCGCGGTGCGCTGGAGCGCGGACCAGGTCCTGCGGCGCATCCTCCCGGAGCAGCACCTGGCGGGTGATTTCCGTGAGCCTTCCGGACGCCTGGTCCTGGCTGAACTGGACCTCGACGCCGGCTGGATCGGACACCGGATCAGCAGCATCGAAAAGGCGGCGGACGTCCGGGTGGCCTACCTCACGCGCTTCGGCGAGGGCATGCTCCCCGACGCCGGAACCGCATACCAGGACGGCGACACGGTGCACGCCATGATGCAGGTGGACCGCAGCGCGCACGTTGCCCAGGTCCTGGCCAAAGCCCCCGCCAAGGAGATGCAGTGAAAGTCGTTATTGTCGGCGCGGGAAGCGTCGGGTCATCCATCGCCAGGGAACTGCTGGCCCACAAGCATGAGATCCTGCTGATCGACCTGAAGCCGGAAGTGATCGGCCGCAGCGGACTGCGAGGCGCACACTGGCTGGTGGGTGATGCCTGCGAACTGAGCACGCTGCAGGGCGCCAAGGTGGAAGAGGCGGACGTGGTGGTTTCCGCCACCGGTGACGACAAAGTCAACCTTGTGGTGTCCCTGCTGGCCAAGACCGAGTTCGGCGTCGGCCGCACCGTGGGACGGGTGAACAACCCGAAGAACGACTGGATGTTCAATGATTCCTGGGGCGTGGACGTGGCCGTCAACACGCCGCAGCTCATGACGGCGCTGGTGGAAGAAGCCGTGGAGATCGGCGACCTGGTCCGGCTCCTGACCCTTCAAACCGGCGTGTCGTCCCTGGTCGAGTTCACCGTCCCGCACGATTCGCATGTGATTGGCCAGACGGTGGGGCAGATCTCCTGGCCGGAGGATTCCACCCTGGTGGCGATCCTGCGCGACCACGCCCCCATTACGCCCAGCCGCGACGACGTCATTGACGGGGGTGATGAGCTGTTCTTCGTGACGACCATTGCCGCCGAGGATGAACTGCGGGCACTGCTGTCACCGGAGGCGGCGGAGGCGGCCGATTCTGACGAGGAAGAGCAGCAGGAAGAAGGAGTGCCGGCAGGCCGCACGGAACAGCAGCCCCTTGAGGACGACGGTTTCGACGGCTGACGGACCCCGGCGCCGTCAGGCTTTCGGCGCCGGTTCCCCGTCCGTCAGGTCCTTGGCCGGCGCAGGACGGGTTACCAGCCAGGCCACCCAGACGCCCAGGATGTACAGCGGGGCGCCCATCAGCAGGCGGGTGGTTGCCAGTGCGGCAAGGCCGTCCGGGCCCATCAGGTACAGCGGCACCTGGACGAGAAGCCGGAGCGCCAGGACTCCCACGATGATCCAGGTCCCCAGCCGGTAGGCCTTGAGCCGGTCCGGGTCCTTCCGCCAGTCGAGGCCTTCATTGCGGATGAACCCGAACAGCAGCCCTGCCACCGGCCATTTGACCAGGATGGAGATCACCATCGCGATGATGTAGGCCGCGTTGGTGAAGAACCCCGGAAGGTAGAAGTCCTCGGCCTTCCCGGTGGTGTTGGCCAGCCACGCGGAAATTCCGACGCCGACAACGCCGGCGAGTGCCTGGGTCAGGGGCCGGCGCTGGATAAGGCGGACCACCGTGAACACGGCAGCGGTGCCCAGTGCGGCAACCAGCGACGGCGGGAGGTCCTGCGTGATGGTGAAGGCAACCAGGAACACCAGGCCCGGCATGATGCTTTCGGCGATGCCCTGGACACCACCGGCGCTGCGCAGGACATCCACCCTGCCGTCATGCGTCCTGTGCAGTCCCGCCTTGGCCGCGTATTCGGCCGCGAGGCCGGCCACGGGCGAAGAATCCTGCGCTGTCCCCGGCTCCTGCGCTGTCCCCGGCTCCTGCTCCGGGCTGTTGCTCCCGGGACGGGATCCTCCGGAGGACGGTTCGGGCTGGGGCGAAGTCATTCGTTCTCCTGACGGGACAATATCTCGTAGCGGGGGTTGAACATGGTGGGCAGGCCCTGGCTTTGGGAGAGCATTCCCTCGAGGCGGAGCTCGGTGCCGGCTTCGATCCCGGGCACCCGCCGGCGGCCGAGCCACACCACCCGGAGCCGGGGATGCCGGACCGCCGCGGGTCCCCGCCGGCCGGGCTCGGACTCGGAGACAATCGCGCTGAACGCGGCGGTCCGGTCCGCGGGGACGTAGGTGATGGACTCAATCCGTCCCTGGCAGAGCACCCGGCCTTTGACGGGCAACTGGCTGAGGGGGGTGGTGCGGCCACCGTCCCGCGCTGCTCCGTCCGGCAAGGAATCAGCCAATCTGGGTGATTTCGGGGCCACGCTCCGGTTCCTGCAGCCCGGGAGCAGCCGGCGGGGGCGTGGCGGTGGCGTCCTTCGGCAGGCGCAGCTGGAGAAGGTCACGGGGCGGCATGGGGCTGTCACCCCGGATGACCACTACCTTCTTGAACAGTGCTTCGAGTGGTCCGGCCGCGTCGCGGTCCAGTGCTGCAGCGCCGCCCAGGACGCCGCGGAGGAACCAGCGGGGACCGTCGACGCCGATAAAGCGGGCCACACGGTAGCCCTGGCTGCCGTCGGGCAGGCCGGCGGGAAGCTTGGCAACGAGTTCGGTCCCGAACTCGCCCTCCACTTCCTCGACCTGGCCGCCCTGGGCGCCAACGGACTGGCCGATCTGGCCGCGGATCTCATCCCACAGCTCTTCAGTCTTGGGTGCAGCGAACGCCTGCAGCTGAAGGCTCGAACCGTTGAGGTCCATGGTCACAGCCACCACGCGCTGTGTGGCCTCTTCAACTTCCAGTCGCAGCTGGAGGCCCTCGCTGGGCGTGATCAGGAGCGCACCGAGGTCAACATAGCCGTCGCGGCTGCTGATTTCGGATGCATCGAAGGGGCCGTTGGCGCGGCGTCCGGTGCTGCCCGCTTCCACGTCCGCGGGCTCCGCGAGCGTCAGCGGTTCGTCCGGTTCGGCCGCCTGTTCCTTCTTGGCTTTCCTGCCGAGCCCAAAGACCATCAGGGTGTCTCCTTTGTTGTGAAGTTCCGGTCCGGCCTGGGGAGGCCCCGCCGTCGTGCTTGTGCCGGCCGCCGGCGTCTGCGCCGGCACGAAACCGGCGTTAGGGAAGGGTGAATCCGCCGGTTGACCCGAACCCTCCGGTGCCGCGCACGGATTCGCTCAATTCTGCGACGGGGACGAACTGCGCGTGCTCTACGCGCTGGATGACCATCTGCGCAATTCTATCGCCGCGCCGCAGTTCGATGGGCTGGCTTGCGTCGGTGTTGAGCAGGGTGACGGAAATTTCGCCGCGGTAGCCCGCGTCCACCGTACCGGGGGCGTTGACGATGGTGAGGCCGTGCTTGGTGGCCAGGCCGGAGCGCGGATGGATCAGGGCCACATAGCCATAGGGAAGCGAGATGGCCACGCCGGTGGGAACGAGCTTGCGCTCACCCGGCTGCAGGACCACATCTTCCCGCGCCCGAAGGTCTGCACCGGCGTCGCCCGGGTGCGCGTAGGACGGTGCCTCCAGGCCGGGGTCCAGCATCTTCAGCTGGACCTGGAGGGTGGGTGCCGGGTTGTCCGCGGCCAGGGCTGCGGGTGCTTCGTGGGGGGCAGTGTCGAGTGTGGCGGGATGATCAGTCACAGTCACTCACTCTAACCCGCACGCCCGCACCGGACCTACTGCCAGCACCTCATCACGGCCCCGACCGACGCACGGGCAGGGGCAGCTTTGGTCTCCGTTCCAGCGGCACCCCCGGATGCCGGGCGCCAAGATGAAATAGCAGGGCAAAGGTGGAAAGCTTGGCGTATGCCCGAATCAAGCTCCCCTGCGCCCATGCCCAATTCTTCTTCCATGGGAGCGTCGGTGACCTACAAGGAAAAGCTTTGGCCGAACCTGTGGATCTGGATCATTGCTGCGGGTGTTTCGGGCGCCGGAATCCTGGTGTTTGCCCCCATCAGCGCGGCTGCCGGTTTTACGGCGGCGGCGGTTCTCTTCGTCATCATCGCCGTGCTGCTGGTGGTGTCCACTCCCACCATCCTGGTGACCGGGGACACGCTGACGGTGGGCCGTGCGACAATCGAGCGCAAGTTCGTGGGTGACGTCCAGGAATTCCGCGGTGAAGAAGCCACGGCGGAGCGCGGGACGCGGCTCAACGGCCTCGCCTACCTTTGCATCCGGGGCTGGATCGATCCCGTAGTGAAGATCGGCATCACCGACCCCGCGGACAACACGCCTTACTGGCTTACCTCCACACGGCACCCCGCCGAGCTCACGGCAGCCCTGACCCGCAGGTAGGCCCCGCTCCGGCGGCAACCGCGTCCGAGTCCCTTGCCGCCGACCCTTGGTCCACGGTTGCGGTCCTGGTTCTCCTGATATAGCGGAAAATCGCGGCACGCCCGGCCCCTTGAGGCAAAACACGTACACCGGGTGGCAGAGTTTCGATTGATAGTAATGCCAGGGTGGAGGATTTGGATGCAGGATCTACGGCTTGTGGGCGTGCACGACGACGGGACGCACCTCCTGTTGAGCGGAGCCGGCGGCGAGATGTTCCAGCTGCCGATCGATGAAGCCCTGAGGACGGCAAGCAGGTCAGCGGCATAGCGGCCCGCGGACCGGCCCGCCATTCCCATGTCTCCCCGGGATATCCAGGCCCGGATCCGTGCCGGTGCCACGGCCGCCGATGTTGCGGAACTGTCCGGGCTGCCGCTTGCCAAAGTGGAGCGCTATGAGGGGCCGGTCCTGGCGGAGCGCGAGTACGTGGCGCAGCAGGCCCGCAAGGTGGAAGTTGCCACCCCCTCCCCCGGGCACGACGTCTACCGGGCGGCGTTCGGTGACAACCCGGCCACCCTGGACGACATGGTCGCCCACCGGCTGTCCGCGCACGGCATCGATCCTTCAACAGTGGAGTGGGACTCCTGGCGCCGGCAGGACGGCACCTGGACTGTCTCCGCCAGCTTCGAACCCCTAACCGGCGGCGCAGCCGGCATCGGCGAGGAGCCTCCGGCGTTGTGGACGTTCAACCCGGTCCGCAAATCCCTGCAGAACACCAACCGGTGGGCGCAGCAGCTAAGCGAACTGGAACCGCTGGACGGTCCCGTCCCAGCGCGGCGGCTCTCGGCCGTCTCGGACAGGCCCTTCGACTTTGAGGCCGACGCGGACACCTCCCGTCCCGGCCCCGGCAACCAGGCCGGCCCTGCCCAGGGGTCTGGCAAGGACCCTGACGGGCTGCTGGACATGCTCCGCTCCCGCCGCGGACAGCGCCTGGGCGTGGACGAGGATTCCGACGACGCCCTTGCACTCCTGTTGACCCATGGCGTTCCGGCTGCCCACCCCCGCCCGTCGGAGGTCATCCCGGAACCGGAGGAGCAGGAGAACGGACCGCAGGACGACAAGGATGACGCGCCCGCCGCCAAGGGGGATTCCTTTATCCGCCGGCGCGACGCCCGCCCCTCGATGATGTCCAGGCTCAGCCTCATCCCGCCGCACCGCGATCCGGTGGAGGAGGCCCTGCGCCTGCACGACGGTGTCAGCACCGACACGCGCGAAATCACCATCGTCGCGTCCCCCACGCGTCCCTCGGGCAGCACGCCGGGCACGTCTTCCGGCTCTGACCAAACCGGCGAAGATGCGGAATCTTCAGCAACGAGCGGAGCCGCTGCATCGTCGAACGTTGGCCTGAACGAACTGCTGGGCGGAGCTCCCCGCCGGCGGGTTTCCCGGCACGACGACAGCACGCCTGCAACAGGCCAGCTGCCCGAGACGGAGGCACCTGAACGCCAGCCGTCCCGGCCGAAACGGTCCAGTGTGCCCTCCTGGGACGAGATCGTCTTCGGCACCCGCGGCGACTAAAGGCCACACTGGGACTGGCTCTGATGCTAGGACAGGCTCTCCACCAGCACGTGTTCGAGGTAACTCCATCCCACAGGCATCCCTGCTGGCAACTGACCTTCTGAGCGCTCTTCCCCAGGCAGGACCCGCCCGCCCGGAAGTCCTCGTGGCAGGTGTGGTGGTTCCCAGTCCTGGGATTCGCTGCTATAGGTGCGGCCCGACGGAGAGATCCAACCCGGAGGCCGGTCCTTGCTGGCGGGGGTGGGTTCCCAGCCGCTGGCGTGTTTCATCCGGTGATGTTTCGGGCAGAGCTGCCCCAGGTTCCTGATCCCGGTGGTCCCGCCGTGGTGCCAGGCGAGCAGATGGTCTGCCTCGTTATCGAGCGCGGCGTTGCTGCACCCCGGGAACGGGCACTTCCCGTCCCGCAACCGGAGCCACCGCCGCATTGCTGCCGGGATCCGGTAGTTCTTGCGGCCGATCTCCAGCGGCGCCCCGTCCCGCGGGTCCACCAGTACCCGGTAGAACGACGCCGCACCTTCGGCGACGAGTTGCCGGGCCATCGACGCCGGGACCGGACCATGGCCATCCAGCACGGCAGGTTCATCCGTGAGGCCAAGCAGGGAGAAGACCGGTACTGTGACGAGCACCTGCGCCCCCGGGGCAGGGACTTCCGCCAGACCGCCCGCGGCCCCGGCACCTGGGGTCACACCCGGCGCCACACCGCTCCCTGCGCCCAGGAGCGCCGCGGCCCCGGCACTTGGGGCCACACCCGGCGCCACACCGCTCCCTGCGCCCAGGAGCGCCGCGGCCCCGATATCGGCCATCAGCTGGGCCAGGGTGCGGGGCTCGTCCGGGCCCTGCAGCCCCCGGGCCAGTGCCCGGGTACGGTTCCACGCGGCGTTAGCCTGGTGCGCGGGCAGGCAGAGCGAGATCCACCCCATGCCGTCCCGGTCCGGGGTGTACTCCATCCGCCGTTGGGCCACACCCCGGGCGTGGCGGATTTCAATAGATTCGGGGTGGTGGCGTTCCCGCCAGGACCGGACCTTCCGCCGCAGCCTCGCCGGCGGCAACTCCCCCGCCAGACCACCGGCAACCACAGAGCCGGCAACGGGGGCGTCAGGAGTGTCGTCCAGCCCAAGGAAATGCGCTTCCAGCCTGGCGGTGGCAGCTGGGTCGAGCCCTGTGGTCTCGTCGACGATGACCTGGGCGTTCTGCCACGACACCGACCCGGCCTGCAGGGCATCCAGCGCGGCGGGCAGCGAACTGGTCAGCGCGTGCGAGGCACCAACCAAGGCACTCGCGGCCCGTTCACCGATGGTCAGGACGCAGGCAACCTCGGCCACCACGGCCATCTCCTGCCCCTTAGCCCACAGCGGGCTCGGATCCGGGTCCCCCAGCACAGCGGCGGCCTCCACATGCCCTGCGACCAGCCGCGCTTTCGCGGCCGCGGTAGATGCCTCTATTTTGGAAATCAACGCCAACCCGCCCAGGCAGGCATCCGCGAACGTCCGCAACGGATCACCCTCATCGGAACCACTGTCATCTGAACGGGCAGCAGAACTGCCCGCGGCCGTGGAATGAGCGGAATCGGCGGCAGAACGGCCCGCAACTACAACGGCGAGCTCATCGACAAACCCGGCCACCGACGCAACGGCAGCGAGAATCGCGTCCCTGCCATTGCCCTGCGTCGCTGTGCCGTCCATGAATCCAGCATGCCAAGGGGGTCTGACAAAACAGGCCCCTTCAGGGCGAGCGGGGAAAATGAATCTGGAAAATAGTGGCGGGGTGATGCAGCCCGCGGTGGCGTCAACCGGGAAGGCTAGATCGCGGTCCCGCCCGGAGCCCCCGCAGCGCCCGTTCCACCGGTTCCGTGCCAGAGGCAGGCATCCACTTCGAAGGGCAGCAACTGGTCCTGTTCCGCCATCAGGTTCGCCCCGTGGGCTGTCACGCGCCGCATAAAGTGCCGCCGGCACAGGGTCTCATAACCCACCACCGGGACATGCCCGCTCTCCACAGTGGCTGCCGGATCCATGGCCATATCAACGTCGCCCACCACCACCTGGGCACCCTCGGTGACCATGACGCCGTCGACCGTCCTGGCGTTGTGCGTGGCGCGCCGGCCACACCAGCACAAGGCCTCGACCTGGAGCACCTGCACCCGGTCGGCCAGTTCGATGAGCCGCTGGGAACCGGGAAACAGGCGGGTGCGGAAATCGGCCGTGATGCCGAAGGCGAAGACGTCGACGTCGATCTCGTCGACCACCTTGGCGAGCTGTTCCACCTGCTCCGGTGAGTAGAACTGCGCTTCGTCGCAAATCAGGTAGTCCACCCGCTGGCCCTGGGTGCGCCGGCGCATGACTTCCTCCCAGAAGTCGGTTCCGTCCCCGACCTCCACCGCATCCGTCTGGAGGCCGAGGCGGCTGGAGATGCGGGATTTCCCGGCGCGGTCGTTGCGGCTGAACCGGACCCCGCCCCGCCCGCGGGCGCGGTGGTTGTGGTCCATCTGCAGGGCCAGGGTGGACTTGCCGCAGTCCATGGTGCCGGAGAAAAAGACGAGTTCAGCCACGGCGCGCGCCCTTGCCGCTGGCGGTGAAGCACAGCAGCGGCACCTCGCGTTCGGCCTTGGTCAGCGAGCCGTGCTGGCCCACCACCTCCATGGCCGTGGGGCGGCTGCGCCGCGTGTCATACAGGGCCAGGCTGTCCCGGGCGGCGATCATGACGTCGCCGATCCTGCCTTCGACGGCGGGACGCACCGGGCCGAACAGGCCGGCGGACAGTGCGTCCTCGCGGGTGAACGCCCAGATCCTGCCGCGGAAGCGGGCACGCCAGGCTGCCAGCAGGCGGTCCCGGTCTGCGCCGTCTTCGAGGTACAGGTGCACCATCCGCGGTTCCCCCGCCGTGTGCCGGACACGGTCCACCAGTTGGGGGTCCGCGGAATAGTCGATGCGGTGCTGCTCGGGCACGTCCAGCATGCCGTGGTCGGCCGTGAGGAGGATGGTGGTGCCGGCGGGCAGGGAGGCGCTCAGCCGCTTGACGGTCGCGTCCAGTTCCTCGATCTGGTGCTCCCACTGCTCGGAGCCGCAGCCGTAGCGGTGCCCTGCCTTGTCCAGTTCGTTCAGGTAGAAGTACATCAATGACCGGTCGGAGCCGGCCATGGCTTCGGCGGCCGCGGCAGTGCGGGCGTGGGAGGTGGTCCCGGACACGAACTGGCCGCCACGGAGGGCGGCGCGGGTCATGGGTGAGTCACCGAACTGCGGCAGGCTGATGGTGGTGACGTCCACCTCGGCGGCAGCGCGCTCCAACACCGTGGGGAACGGCTGCCAGGCCTCGGGGTCCACCCCCGGGTCCCAGTTCCCCAGCAGGTTGACCACCTTGTCCTGCTTCGGATCGAGCACGTCGTATCCCACCATGCCGTGCTGGCCGGGCGGCAGTCCCGTCCCGAAGCTCGACAATGCCGCTGCCGTCGTGGAGGGGAAGGCAGAATCGAGCCACACCGGAACGTCGCCCTGCCCGGCCTGGATCACCGACCGCAGGAAGGGGGTGTGCGCCGTTTTCTGTTTCAGCAGGTTCCGCCCCAGGCCGTCCGCCAGGACCACGCAGACGCGCCGGGCGTCGGGCAGGCCAAGCGTGTTCGTGAAGCCCCCGACGCCGATGCTCGCCGCGGCGCTGGTGAGGACTTCCGCGACGGAGCGCCGGCCGTACGCAGGGGCGGGAGGCAGGTCCTGCGCCTGGCCTGCGGGGGCAAGGGGGGTGCTGACAGCCTGGTGCCGGTCTTCGGGCATCAGCGCTGCTGGTGGCCGCGGCTGAGCCGGGTGCCGAAGACACCGGCGCGCGGGCGTGGCGGGAGCGACTGCACGTGGGGTACCGGGGCGCTGGAGCCGGTGTTCACCGCGCGAAGGGCACGGGCGAAAAGCTTGGCGTCCTGGACCGCCTGCAGGCCGTCCGCCTCGGCACTGATCCGCAGGACGATGTCCTCCTGGGCGATGGTGCCGGTGTAGCCGTGGTCCGCTTCGCACTGCGGATCGCCGCAGCTGGCAGGGCCCATGTCCAGCCGCTGGCCGCCGGACCAGGCGATGGAGAGCGTGAGTTCGCGGACGGGATCGGAGGGCTTGTAGTTCTGCGGCTGGGAGTACATGTAGCTGAGGACCACGGAACGGATCTGCGCCACGGGTACCGATTCGGTGGAGATCTGGGCGACGATCTGCTCGCCGGCGTCGTCCAGCTGCTGGTCATCAACATGCGTGATCACCAGCATGTCCGAGGTCAGCACCAGGACGGTAATGTGGCGGCGCACCTCGGCACGGTCGAAGTGGGTTTCCAGGTGCACCAGGTGGGCCACGCAGTCGCGGCCGTCCAGGGCATCGTCCACGACGTCGGCCACCAGGCGGGGGTAGAAGCCGGCCTTCTGCAGGGCATCGTCCAGGCTCTGGCCCTGGGCACCGTGGCTGTGTGAGCTGTGGTGGCGGACGGCCTGGTTGTCATTGCCGGGCGTTTCGGGCGCCGACGCGGGAGGCTGTGAGCTCATGACCCCATTTTCACAGATCGGCCATCCACATTGCGAACCGCGCCGGTCCGGCACGGGCCGGTTCAGCCCAGCATGGCCCGCCGGGCGCTGTCAGTCCGCTGCGCGGCGTTGCCGATCCGGACGTCCGCGGCGAGGATGGTGGCGCCCGACGTGCCGCACAGCACCGGGTTGAATTCCACCAGGGCAATTTCCGGGTGGTTGTCCTTCATCCAGGCAAGCCTGCCGGCCAGGTCCTCCAGCGCTTCAACGTCCACCGCCGGAAGTCCCTGGTAGGCGAACAGCTTCCGGGCGGCCCGTGGAGCGCGGATGAAGTCGTGCACGTCGGCGGCGGACAGGGGCGGCACCCGGTGCGCCCAGTCATCCAGCAGGCTGGTGGCGTCACCGGCCAGGCCGAACGAAATTACCGGGCCCAGCAGCGGGTCCTCGATGGCCCGGAACGTGCACGCCTGGCCGACGGGCGCCATGGATTGAACCTCCAGCGCCGGGTCGCCATAGGCGGCGAGCGCCCGCCGCATCTGGAGGACGTTCTGCCGAAGCGACTCCGGGTCCTGGATGTCGAGCCGTACCCCGCCCAGGTCGAGCCGGTGCCGCAGCGCCGGGGCGGTGGTCTTCAAAGCGACTGGCCAGCCCAGCGCGTCAGCCGCTTCGACGGCCTGCTCCGGGGTATCGAAGCCCACGGACGGGAGCAGCCGGATGCCGTAGTGGCCCAGCAGGGACGCCGCCGCCGCCGGGTCCAGCTGCTTGAGCTGCTCGCCCCGGACATCCCGCAGGAGGACCTCGATCTCGGCGCGTGCCTGCTGCGGGTCGCAGCCTGCGGGTTCGACGAAATGTCCGTGGTCCCGCGATACCCACTCTGCATACCGCACCACGGCCGCGAGCGCGGCCACCGCTGCGCCGGGGTTCGAATAGCACGGAACGGTGTGGTCAGGCGACCCCACCATGCCCTCGACATAGACGGAGGGGTCCAGTATGCCGGTGAACGCAGCGACCACGGGTTTCCCGGCAGTGGCCGAGCATTCGGCCAGCACCTCGGCGATACTGTCCACCGTGAGTCCCCGCGCGGGCAGGAGTGCAGCCACCGCCGCGTGCACGGCTTCAGATTCCAGTGCCTTCAACAGCTCCGAGCGCAGGGCAGGCAGGGCAACGGACCGACCGGCGTCCAGGTCCACCCCGGCCACGAGCTGCGCGACGCTGAGCCCCTGGTCGGCGGCGCTGTCCGCCACCACCTTGCCCAGGGCCTGCGAGTTGCTGAAGATGGCGATGCCGGGACCGGCCGGCAGCGGCTGGCCGGACACAACCTGCGCCACGTCCACCAGCTGCTCGATGGTCTCCACCCGGATGACGCCGGACTGGCGCAGCATGGCATCCAGCGCCCCCACCGGCGCCTGAGTGGTGCGTACGGCGTGCCCCGGGGGCAGCCGCAGTCCCATGGTGTCCGATTTGGCCACGATCACCGGTTTGGTCCGGGCCAGCCGCCGGGCGAGCCGCGAGAACTTGCGCGGGTTGCCGATGGATTCCAGGTAGAGGCCGACGGCGGAGGTGTCGGCGTCGTCCTCCCAGTACTGCATCATGTCGTTGCCGGAGACGTCCGCCCTGTTTCCCGCGGAGAGGAACGTGGACAGGCCCAGCCGGCGCCGGCTGGACGCGGCGTAGAGCGAGACCCCGATGGCGGCGGACTGGCTGAAGAGGCCCAGGCTGCCGCGCAGGGCCAGTGTGGGCGCCATAGACGCGTTGAGGGAGACGTCCGGGTGCGTGTTCACGATGCCGAGCGAGGCCGGGCCGATGACGCGCATCCCGTTCGCCCGGGCCTGCCGCACCAGGTCCCGCTGCCGCTGGAGGCCGCGTTCGCCGTCGTCCGCGAAGCCTGCCGAGGCAATCACCAGGCCCTTCACCCCGGCCGCAGCGCAGTCGGCGACTACCCCCGGAACTTCCTCGTAGGGCACTGCCACGACGGCCAGGTGCACCGGGTCCGGCACTTCGGACAGGCTGCCGTAGGACAGCATGCCGGCCAGCTCGAAGGCCTCGGGGTTGATGGCGTAGACCGGCCCCGGGTACTTGCCTTCGATGATGTGTTCGAGCAACTGGTAGCCCACTGTCCCCCACTTGCGGCTGGCACCGATGACGGCAATGGACGACGGCGTCAGCAGGTCGCGCACGCTCCTCGCCTCCGCGCGGTGCTCGCGGGATTCCATGACGGCCCGGGATTTCTCGGTGGGGTCGATGTTGAACTCGAGGCTGACCACCCCGTCGTCGAAATGCCGCTTGACGTCATAGCCGGCATCGGAGAAGACCATCAGCATCTTGCGGTTCTCCGGCAGCACCTCGGCGGTGAACCGGCGGATCCCGTTTTCGTGCGCGGCGGCGGCGAGGTGTTCCAGCAGGATGGAGCCCAGTCCCCTGCCCTGGTGCGCGTCGGCGATGTTGAACGCGACCTCCGCCTCCGCTGGATCATCGAGCCGGTCGTAGCGGCCGATCCCGATGATTTCCCCGCGGCTGGTGATGACGAACGCCACCCGGTCCTTGTAGTCCACCTCCGTGAAGCGTTTGAGCTCCTTGCTGGACAGCCGGGCCTTGAAAGCGAAGAACCGCATGTAAATTGAATCCTGGGACTGGCGCATATGGAACGCCTGGACCGCATCGGCATCCGAGGGATGGATGGGGCGCAGGTGTGCTGTTCCGCCGTCACGCAGGACGACATCGGCTTCCCAATGTTCCGGATATTCGCCGTCCCCGGGCTGATCCACCATAGGCTTAGCCTAGCCAAAAACTTCCGGAGCACCGCCGCCCGCGCCCGAAAGACCGATTGCTCAGTAACCCCCAGAAGGATTCACCAACCCCATGGCCCGCCGCCAAAGTTCAGCCCCTCCCGTGGACACCACCCCCTACACGGAGAACATCGTTGACATCGATGTGACCTCCGAAATGGAGGGTTCCTTCCTGGAGTACGCCTATTCCGTCATCTACTCGCGCGCGCTCCCCGACGCCCGCGACGGGCTGAAGCCGGTACAGCGCCGCATCCTCTACATGATGAGCGACATGGGCCTGCGCCCGGACCGCGGCCACGTCAAGAGCGCCCGCGTGGTGGGCGAGGTGATGGGCAAGCTGCACCCGCACGGCGACACCGCCATCTACGACGCCATGGTGCGCATGGCGCAGGACTTCTCGCTCCGGCTGCCGCTGATCGACGGGCACGGCAACTTCGGCTCGCTCGACGACGGCCCCGCAGCCCCGCGGTACACGGAGGCCAGGCTTGCGGCCGCCGCCCTCACGCTCACCGACCACCTCGACGAAGACGTGGTGGACTTCGTCCCCAACTACGACAACCAGCTGACCCAGCCGGATGTGCTGCCGGCGGCGTTCCCCAACCTGCTGGTCAACGGCGCCACCGGCATCGCCGTCGGCATGGCCACCAACATGGCCCCGCACAACCTGGTGGAGGTCATCTCCGCCGCCCGGCACCTGATCGCCCACCCGGACGCCACACTGGATGACATCATGCGCTTCGTGCCGGGGCCGGACCTGCCCAGCGGCGGCCGGATTGTCGGCCTCGACGGCATCCGCGACGCCTACGCCACCGGACGCGGCTCCTTCAAGACCCGTGCCAAGGTCGAGGTGGAACAGCTCTCCGCGCGCCGCACCGGACTGGTGGTCACCGAGCTCCCCTACATGGTGGGCCCGGAGAAGGTGATCGAGAAGATCAAGGACGCCGTCAACGCCAAGAAGCTGACCGGCATCAGCGACATCGTGGACCTCACCGACCGCAAGCACGGTTTGCGCCTGGTCATCGAGCTGAAGAACGGCTTCAACCCGAACGCGGTCCTGCAGCAGCTGTACCGCTACTCGCCGATGGAGGACTCCTTCGGCATCAACAATGTCACCCTGGTGGACGGCCAGCCGCAGACCCTCGGCCTGGTGGACCTGCTCCGGGTGTACGTGAACCACCGGATTGACGTGGTCCGGCGCCGGACCGTGTTCCGGCTGGGCAAGAAGAAGGACCGCCTGCACCTGGTGGAGGGCCTCCTCATCGCCATCGTGGACATCGATGAGGTCATCCAGATCATCCGGTCCTCGGACGAGGCAGCCGCCGCCCGCGCCCGCCTGATGTCCATCTACGACCTCTCCGAGGTCCAGGCGAACTACATCCTGGAGCTGCGGCTCCGCCAGCTCACCAAGTACTCACGGATCGAGCTGGAGAAGGAGCAGGAGGAACTGCGCCGCGAGATCGAGGAACTGGAGGCCATCCTGGGCTCCGAGGAACTCCTGCGCGGTGTGGTGTCCGACGAACTGGGCCAAATTGCCGAACAGCACGGCACCCCGCGCCGCACGGTGCTGCTGGAATCGGAGGCCGTGTCCCCCACGGTGGCCGCCGAACTGGCCGGCGCCAACGGCAAAAAGGGCAAGCCCGCACCGCTGGCCCTGGAAATCGCCGACGATCCCTGCTGGGCCATCCTCACCGCCTCCGGCCAGATTGGCCGCACCACCAACCAGGAGCCGCTGGCCGAGGCGGGGCCGCGGAACAAGCATGACGTCTTCACCTCCGTCGTGAAGACGTCGGCCCGCGGGGAGATCGCGGCCCTCACCTCCCAGGGGCGGATGCTGCGCCTGCAGGTGATGGACATGCCCGTCCTCCCGGCCATGTCAGGACTGCCCAACCTCGCCGGCGGCGTGCCGGCCAAGGACTTCCTCACCCTGGTCAAGGGCGAAACCCTGGTGGCGTTCGTCCCCCTGGACGAGGTCCTCGCCATCGGCACCGCCCAGGGCGTGGTGAAGCGCGTCCAGCCCGACTACCCCCTGAACCGCGAGGACTGGGAAGTCATCGCCCTGAAAGACAAGGACTACGTGGTGGGCGTGGCCCCCGCGGGGGCAGACGATGCCGAACTGGTGTTCCTCACCAGCCAGGCCCAGCTGCTGAAATTCCCGGCAGCCAACGTCCGGCCCCAGGGCCGTACGGCCGGCGGCATGGCCGGCATCAAGCTGGGCGCGGACGACCGCGTGATCTTCTTCGGCGCCGTGCAGCCCAAGGACGAAGCCGCCGTCGTGGTCACCATCGCCGGCAGCAACGGCGCCCTGCCCGGCACCGCCCCAGGCACCGCCAAGGTGACGGCCTTCTCGGAATACCCGGTCAAGGGCCGTGCCACCGCCGGCGTCCGCGCGCACCGCTTCCTGAAGGGCGAGGACACGCTGCTGCTCGCGTGGGCCGGCCATGGCCCGGCAAAGGCATCCTCCGCCGCAGGTGTGGCCAGGTCCCTGCCGCAGGAGCACGGCCGGCGGGACGGCTCGGGCGTGCCGCTGTCCCAGCCGGTGGAAGCGGTGGGTCCGGCGATGGCGTGGGCGGATCCCGCCTAGACTGCTGCCATGCCTATCGTTCCTGATGAAAAGGACTGGACCTGGGTCCTGACCCGCCCCTGCCCGGAATGCTCCTTCGACGCCTCCACCGCCACGCCGTCAACGGTCCCCGGGACCATTGAAAACATGCTGCCGCGGTGGCGGGCGGTCCTCCGCCGGCCGGATGCGGCGGAGCGCCCGGACGACCACACCTGGTCCGCTCTGGAGTACGCCTGCCACGTGCGGGACGTCTTCAGCCTGTTCGACCAGCGGCTGAACCTGATGCTGGAAACGGATGACGCCCGGTTCGAGAACTGGGACCAGGACCGGACCGCCATCGAGAAGGACTACGCCAACGCGGACCCGGCGGTGGTCAGTGCCGAGCTCACGGCCGAGGGCAAGCAGGTGGCCGAGTCCTTCGCCGGCGTGCGGGAATCGGAGTGGGGCAGGAAGGGGCTGCGCAGCAACGGCTCCGAGTTCACCGTCCTGACGCTCGCGCGGTACTTCCTGCACGACGTCATCCATCACCTCCACGACGTGGACGGCTAAGCGTTCCCTGCGTTTGCTCCCCTCCGGGAGGCCACCAGGGCTTCTTCGCCGCCGGCCGCGGCAGCAAGCACGAGCCGGGCATCCTCCGGCTGGATGTCCGCCGGGTTGTGCGTCACCAGCACCACCGTGCGGCTGCGCAGCCCGTCCCGCAGGTCCGCCAGCATGTGGCGTGCCGATGCGGCGTCGAGGTGTGCCGTGGGTTCGTCCAGGAGGATCACGTCGGCCCCCGTCATCAGGGTCCGCGCCACGGCAAGGCGCTGGCGCTCTCCCCCGCTGAGGAACGCGCCGCCCGGGCCGATCCGGGTGTCCAGGCCGTCGGGCAGGCGCTCCATGAGGCTGGTCAAACCCACGGCCCCGATGACGGCGTCCATCTCCGCCTCCATGCCGTCCCCGCCGCGGTCAGCGGGGCGTCCCAGCAGCAGGTTGCCGCGGATGGTCGAGTCGAAGAGGTGTGCCTCCTGGGGGCACCAGGCGGCCCGGCCCGTCACGCGCGCCTGGCCCTCCGCCGCGGGAAGGAACCCCAGCAGGACCGAGAGCAGGGTCGATTTCCCCGACCCCGAGGAACCCGTCACGGCAAGCCAGCGCCCCGGTTCGGCAACAGCAGTGAGCCCGGTGAACACCGGCGGGCCGCCCGGCCACGCGGCGGCAAGGTTGTCCAGTTCGACGCCGGGGCGGTTTCCGGCGCGGGCCGGCACCGGGTGCAGCCCGTCGGACCCGTCCGCTGCCGGGTCCGGCCCCGCCAGCGCGCCGGACTCCGCCACCCGCTCCAGGACTGTCCGCAGCGCCGGGAACTGGCGTACCGCCGTCGTCATGGCTGCGTAGGGTTCCACCAGCGCGAGGAGGAGCAGGACCACCACCGCCGCAGTGGCCGGCTCGATCCGGCCGTCCAGCACTGCCGGGGCGGCGAGCCAGGCGGCCGCGAGGGCAGCGGCGCCGCAGGCGGCCGTCGTGATGGCGTGGCCCAGCCCGTCCGCCCAGGCGGAACGCCTGGACGCGGCAGTGGCGTTGCGGTCCTGGCGCTGCAGGTCCTCAAGGACCAGGGGTGCCACGCCGTTGGCATGCAGTTCCGCACGGGCGTCCAGCGCCGCGGAAATCCGGCGCAGCACGCCGGAGCGCAGGAGCTGCTCAGCCGTTGCCGACTTCCGGTCGCCCCACAGGGCAACCGCCGGCGCGAGCAGCAGGCCGGCAAGGGCGGCAGCGATGACGGCAGGCAGCGCGGACGGCAACAGCAGCCAGGTGGCAGCCAGCGCAAGCACTGACACCGCCACGCCGGTCGCCGGCGGCAGGACCACGCGGGGAAGCAGGTCCCGGACGGTATCGACGTCGTCAATCACCGTCCCCAGCACGTTGCCGCCCTGCAGCAGGCGGCGGAGTGCCAGGGCCCGCCGGCTCAGCGATTCCCAGAGCCTGCCCCGGAGCCTGGTGAGGGCCGCGAACACGGCGTCGTGCAGGAGCAGCCGCTCCCAGTAGCGGAAAACCGCCCGGCCGATGCCGAAGAACCGGACCCCCACGATGGCGGAGAGCAGGTACAGGATGGGCGGCTGCTCGCTGGCCCGGATAATCAGCCAGCCGGACAGTCCGGACAGGGCGACGGCGAATACCGCCGCCAGCGTGCCCACCGCGGCCGCGCCGGCGAACTTGCCCTGCACCGGTGCCAGGAGCGCGGCCAGGAGCCGGACGGGCGTCCGCCGCGCCCCGCCCGTATTGGCTTCCGGGGCACCGGGGCCGGCTGCCGCCGGTCCGCGGCCGGATCCGGCGGGTGCAGTCAGGGCGGCACCGCCGGCAGATCCGGCGGCAGCGGGCAGCGGTTGCCGGCCCGGCACGGCTGCGGCCGGCACGTCCGGGGCTGGGCCGCCAACCGGGACCAGGTGGTCGGCGAGGGCGCGGGTGCGGTCATTGTGCGCCACCAGGATCACGGTAGCCTGGCCGCGCAGCCTGCGGATGGCATCCTCCACCGCCACGGCCGATTCGTCGTCGAGGTGCGCGGTGGGTTCATCGAGCAGGAGGACCGTGGCGCCTGCCTCGATCCGGGCCAGCCCGCGGGCCAGGGCAACCCTGCGCAGTTCACCGGGGCTCAGCTCAGCGGGGTGTTTGGCAGCGAGGTGCCCCGCCGCGGCCCGCGCCAGGCAGGACCTGGCAACGTCCACTGTGAGCGCCCGGTCACGGGAATTCCGGGCGTGCGCGGACAAGTAGAGCAGCACCTCATCCAGTACGGTGTCGGCCACCATCACGGGATGCTGCGGGACCCATGCCACCGCGGTACGGTCCAGGCCTTTGACGGAACCGGTCACGGACGTGCCGCCGCCGTCCCCGATGGTCCCGGCCAGGACACCCAGGATGGTGCTCTTTCCCGCCCCGCTGGGCCCGTCCAGCGCGGTGATCCGGCTCTGCGGCGCCTCGAAGCCGAGGGGTCCGACGGCGGCCCGGGACCGTCCGCCGTAGGTGACCGTGAGCGCGGAGACAGTAATGGGGGCACCCGGCCGTCCCGCCCGCACGGCAGTCAGCGGCCGGGGCTCGGGTGCCCCGGTCACTGATGTGACCTCTGCGAGCGCCACGCGGCCGTCGTCGCTGGCGTGGTGGGCGGTACCAAGTTCGCGCAGCGGAAGGTAGCAGTCGGGGGCGAGGATCAGCGCCAGCAGCCCGGCCTCCAGCGGCATGTCGCCGTGCACCAGCCGCACGCCGATGAACACGGCCACGACGGCAACAGAGATGGTAGCGATCAGCTCAAGGGCCAGGGCGGACATGAAGGCGGTCCGCAGGGTGCCCATGGTGCGGAACCGGTACTCCTCGGAAATCTTTTCGAGTGCCCTGCGCTGGGCGGACGCGCGGCCCAGTCCCACCAGGACCGGGAGTCCCTTGGCCAGTTCCAGCATGTGGGCCGAGAGCCGGGCCAGGGCGGACTGCGCCTCGCGCACCTTGTCCTCGGTGTACCGGCCGATCAGCACCATGAAGAGCGGCACCAGCGGCACGGTGAGGACGACCACCACGGCGCTGACCCAGTCGGCAAAGAGGATCCGGGCGCCCAGCAGCAGCGGGATGGCGGCGCAGTTCACCAGGGCAGGCAGGAACTGGGTGTAGTAGCTGTCCAGCGCGTCCAGTCCCCGGGTGGCCAGCACCGCCAGGCCGCCGTCTGCCGGTCCGGTGCCCCGGGTGCCGTTCCGCAGTGCACGTTCGAGCAGGCCGGACCGCAGTTCCTCCTTGACGCCCAGGGCAGCCCGGCGGGCCGCAACGGCCTGTCCCCACACGGTGAGGGAGCGCAGGACCACCCCGGCCAGACCCGGGATCATCTGGCCGGCCCAGTCCGGTTCCCCTGCGGCCAGCCCCGCCAGGGCGGAAGCCACGGCCTGGCCCATGAGGACCAGCGAAAGCGCCTTGAGCGCGGCCAGGAGCCCGAGCCAGTAGAGGGCGGAGCGGGTGGCGGGACCGGCGGGGAACGTTGGCCGCACGTCAGCCCTTGGTGGTGAACGCCCTGGCGGCCACTGCCGGCAGGAAGCTGTGGGCCTCCGGGATGGACGCGGCGCTGACCCGGCGGCGGAACACCCAGTAAGTCCAGGCCTGGTAGGCAATCACCAGGGGCAGGCCGAACGTGGCGACGATGCTCATAAGGCCCAGAGTGTAGTCCGATGAGGAGGCGTTTGAAATGGTGAGGTCGAAGGCCCCGTCCAGGGTGGACGGCAGGACCACGGGAAACACCGCGCCGAAGATGGATGCCGTTCCGAGGACCAGGAATACGCCAAGCGCCAGGAAGGCCTTGCCTTCGGCCCCGGAGCGGGCCAGCAGCCAGGCTGCGGCGGCCGCTGCAACGGCGAGCAGGACCGCTGCCCAGGTCCACGGTTTTCCGTCCAGGAACTGGATGCTGAGCGCCCAGGCCGCGATGGGCAGGAGCAGGACCGGGAGCAGCCGGACGAACCACTGCCGGGCGCGGTGCCGGACCTCGCCGTCGGTTTTCAGCGCCAGGAACGCAAGGGCGTGGACCAGCGAGAAGCCCACCACGGCGAGCCCGCCCAGGACCGCGTAGCCGCTGAACCAGGCGAAGGGGCCGCCCTCGCGGTCGCCGTTCGCGTTCAGGGGCAGTCCGGTGGTGGTCAGGGCGAGGGCTGCGCCAACGCCGAAGGCGGCGAAGAAGGATCCCATGGCGATGGCCCAGTCCCACCGGGCCCGCCAGCGGTCGGTGTCCACCTTGCCGCGGTATTCGAAGGCCACGGCACGGAAGATCAGGGCCACCAGGACCACCAGCAGCGGCAGGTAGAGGGCGGAGAACAGGGAGGCGTACCAGAGCGGGAAGGCGGCGAACGTGGCACCGCCGGCCGTGAGGAGCCAGACCTCGTTGCCGTCCCAGACCGGCCCGATGGTGTTGAGCAGCACGCGGCGCTCGGTGTTGTTCCGGGCGAAGGCCTTCATCAGCATTCCCACGCCCAGGTCGAAGCCCTCAAGGAAGAGGTACCCGGTCCACAGCACCGCGATGGCGATGAACCAGATGGTCGGCAGCAGTTCCATAGTTCGTTTCCTCTGCGTTCTGTTCGGCTGCGGCTAGTAGGCGAAGGCCAGGACGTCGTCGGCGGGTTTGGCGCCGCCCGGTCCGCCGGGGCCCGGCGTGGCGTCCTCGTTTTCGTCCGCCGGGGTGTGCGCGAGCTCCGGCATGGCGGACACCACGCCGCCGCGGACGTACTTGACCAGCAGCTTCACCTCCACCACCAGCAGGACGGCGTATACGGCGGTCAGGGTGATGAGCGAGGCCAGCAGTTCCCCTGCCGATACGCCCGGGGAGACGGCCGCCGCGGTGAACATGAACACCTGGTCGATGCCGCTGGGATCGGGGTTGGGGGCAACCACGAACGGCTGGCGGCCCATCTCGGTGAAGATCCACCCGGCCGCGTTGGCACCGAAGGGGGCCATGACGCCCAGGACGGCCAGCCGCATGAGCCACGGGGAGGAGGGAACGGTGCCGCTGCGGGTGAGCCACAGTGCCACGAGGGCTGCCAGGGCCGCGAGCCCGCCGAAGCCGATCATCATGCGGAAGCCCCAGTAGGTGACTTCCATGACCGGCAGGTAGTCGATTTCCTGGCCGGCACGTTCGCCGTAGATGGGGTTGTCCGGAAGGTGGGTGCCGTAATTGGCCTGGTACTCGGGGAGCAGGGTGTTGACGCCCTTGACCTCGGTGGTGAAGTCGCCCTTGGCAAGGTAGGACAGGATACCGGGAACTTCGATCAGGGCCACGATGTCGTCACAGTCCTGGGAGCCCAGGTTGCCGATGCTGAGGACGGAGAATCCGGTGCCGTCGTGGCAGGCCGCCTCCGCTGCGGCCATCTTCATGGGCTGCTGTTCGAACATGAGCTTGCCCTGGAGGTCGCCGGTGAGGGCGGTGCCTGCGAAGGAGATCATGGCCACCACGGCGCCGATCCGCAGGGACCGGATCCAGACCGTGTGGTCCGCGCGGTCGCGGCCGGGGATGGCAGCGGACTCCCCCGGGATGACCTTGCCGTCGGCACCCACGGTGTCGACGCCGTCGCGCCGCCTCCGCCAGAGGTGGTACCAGGCGATGCCGAGGAGGAAGCCGCCGGCCACGGCCAGCGCACCGAAGAGGGTGTGCGGCACGGCCACCAGCGCGGTGTTGTTGGTGAAAACGGCCCAGGCGTCGGTCATGACCGGCCGGCCGTCCACCATTTCCACGCCCACCGGGTGCTGCATCCAGCTGTTGGCCACGATGATGAAGTAGGCGGAGAACATCGAGCCGATCACGGCCACCCACAGGCAGGCCAGGTGGATGGCGGGCTTGAGCTGCTTCCAGCCGAAGATCCACAGTCCCAGGAAGGTGGACTCGACGAAGAAGGCAAGCAGTGCTTCGAGGGCCAGCGGGGCGCCAAAGACGTCGCCCACGAAGCGGCTGTATTCGCTCCAGGCCATGCCGAACTGGAATTCCTGCACAATGCCGGTGGCCACGCCCATGATGAAGTTGATGAGGAACAGCTTTCCCCAGAACTTGGTCATGCGCAGGTACTCCGGCTTGCCGGTGCGGTGCCAGACGGTCTGGATGATGGCCACCACCAGGCCCAGGCCAATGGTCAGCGGGACCATCATGAAGTGGTAGACCGTGGTGATACCGAATTGCCAGCGTGCGATTTCCAAGGCGTCCAAGGCAGTCCCTACTGTGAGCAGATGCAGTTTTCTACGTTTCGTAGAACTCTAACTTCTACAAAGTGTAGAACAAGGGGTCCGCGGAGTGGAAACCGGCCCCCTCCACAAGGATGACGCGGGATCGGCCGTCGCGCCACGTGTTCTACCCAACGTAGAAAGTAACGTCGATTCGGGGTAGATTTATAGGTGTAGTTGAAGTAACCGCGTGCAGTCACCGGCGCCAGCAGGGCGAACGGTGCGGGGAACAAAGGAAAAGTGCAATGGCAAGTCTTGGTGAACTGGAACGGGCAGTGATGGATCTGCTCTGGGCGGGCCAGGAAGCAGCCACGGCCAATACCCTGCGTGACCGGCTTGCGCAGACTTCGTCAGGGCAGGGTGGCGCGGCCGCGCACGAAGGCAAGGAACTTGCCGTTACCACCGTACTTACGGTGCTGTCCCGGCTGGAGAAGAAGGGGCTGGTGGAGCGTGAACGCGGGACCCGGCCGCACCGCTACCAGGCCGTTTCCAGCCGTGAAGAACACACCGCGGAGCTCATGCACGAAGTCCTGGGCTCGGCTCCGGACCGCGAAGCCGTGCTGGCACGCTTCATTGGCTCCGTATCCGAAGGTGAAGCCGAGACACTGCGCAAACTGCTTGGCCACCTCTAGCCACCCATGTTCTGGGCCTCATACCTGCTGGCGGTCCTGGCGATAGTACTGGCCTGGCCGGTACCCATCCTCCTGTCGCGCGCACAGTGGCCCGCGCGCTCCCCCTTCACGGCCATGCTCCTGTGGCAGGCGATCGCCCTCGCCGGCGGGCTCTCCATGATCGGGGCCATGCTGGTGTACGGGCTGGAACCGATCGGCGACAACCTGATCGCCGGGCTCCGCGCGCTGGCCGCTATGGTGCTGTTCAACGCACCCACCACAGCCCTGGGGTTCTGGCACATTTTCGCTTTGTCGGCGGCCGCGCTGCTCACGGCCCACCTGGTCTTCACCCTGCTGCTGACGTACTACAAGATCGAGCGGCAGCGGCGGCGCCACCGGGAGCTGCTGGCCCTGCTTGCCTCCCCCTCCGGACAGGACGCCGCAACCCTGGTGATCAGTCACGACTCCCCCGTGGCCTACTGCCTTCCCGGCGGCGCCCGTTCGGTGACCGTATTGTCGGACGGACTGATGGCCGCCCTGGAGCCGGCGGAGCTGCGCGCGGTCCTGATCCACGAGAACGCCCATCTCAGCCAGCGGCACCACCTGCTCCTGTGGGCCTTTGCGGCCTGGCGGCAGGCCCTGCCCTGGCTCCCCACCACCCGGCTGGCGCAGGAGTCCGTTAACTCACTCATTGAGATGCTGGCGGACGACGTCGCCCTCAAGAGCGAGAGCAAAGCCACCCTGATCAAGGCCATCGCCATTGTTGCGAGCGGTTCGGCGCAGGGTACCGGTTCGGAGCTCGCCCCCACTGCCTCCACCGCTGCCCTCGCCGGCCTGGACCCGGGCAGCGGCGTCCTGGCGTCCGATTCAGCGCGGACCACCGCTTCGCGGGTCAGCCGGCTGCTGTCGCCCCAGCCCCAGCTGCCGGGAGCGGTGCGCAGCCTGGTCCTGACCGGCTGCGTTCTCCTGCTGGCCCTTCCCACGGCCCTGCTGGTGGTTCCGGGCCTGCTCGGCTGAGCCTTCCGAAACCCCTGGGTTTCGACAGGCTCAACCGTTCCGTCAGGCGTCGATGCGCTCCCGGTCCAGGCTGGCGGCGCCCGCGATGATGAAGTCCTTGCGCGGGGAGACGTCCGAGCCCATCAGGAGGTCGAAAATTTCCTCCGCCTGCTTGGCGTTCTCGATGCCCACCTTGCGCAGGGTCCGGTGCCGCGGGTCCATGGTGGTCTCGGCCAGCTGCTCGGCATCCATCTCGCCCAGGCCCTTGTACCGCTGGATGGGCTCCTTGTACCGCTTGCCTTCCTTGGCCAGCCGCGCCAGCAGCACATGCAGTTCAGCCTCGGAATAGGTGTAGATCATCTCGTTGGCCTTCTGGCCGGCGTTGATCACCTCCACCCGGTGCAGCGGCGGCACGGCGGCGAACACCCTGCCCTCGTCGATCATGGGGCGCATGTAGCGGAAGAACAGGGTCAGCAGGAGGGTGCGGATGTGCGCGCCATCGACGTCGGCGTCCGTCATCAGGATGACCTTGCCGTAGCGTGCGGCGCTGATATCGAAGCTGCGGCCGGAACCGGCGCCCACCACCTGGATCAGCGCGGCGCACTCGGCGTTGGAGAGCATGTCCCCCACCGAAGCCTTCTGGACGTTCAGGATCTTGCCGCGGATGGGCAGCAGGGCCTGGAAGTCGGAGGACCGGGCGAGCTTGGCGGTTCCCAGCGCCGAGTCGCCTTCCACGATGAAGAGTTCGGAACGTTCGACGTCGTCCGTCCGGCAATCGGCAAGCTTGGTGGGCATCGAGGAGGTTTCCAGCGCGTTCTTGCGCCGCTGGGTCTCCTTGTGCACGCGCGCCGAGATGCGCGACTTCATTTCGTTGACGATCTTCTCAAGCAGCAGTGCCGTCTGCGCCTTGTCGTTCCGGTTCGAGGAGGTGAGCTTGGCGTTGATTTCGCGCTCCACCACCTTGGAAACGATGGCACGGACTGCGGAGGTGCCAAGGATTTCCTTGGTCTGACCCTCGAACTGCGGTTCCGCGAGCCGGACCGTGAGCACTGCCGTGAGGCCGGCGAAGATGTCGTCCTTTTCGATTTTGTCGTTGCCGGCCTTGAGCTTGCGGGCGTTGCTTTCCACTGCCTTGCGGAAGGTCTTCACCAGGGCCTGCTCAAAGCCGGACTGGTGCGTGCCGCCCTTGGGAGTGGAGATGATGTTCACGAAGCTGCGGACGGTGCTGTCGTAGCCGATGCCCCAGCGCAGGGCAACGTCCACTTCACAGTCGCGCTCCACCTCAGCCAGCTGGCTGTGCCCGCGCTCGTCCAGCACCGGGACGGTTTCCTTGAACTTGCCGGCGCCGTGCAGCCGCCACACGTCGGTGACGGCGGGGTCGGCCGCCAGGAAGTCGACGAACTCGGAAATGCCGCCGTCGTGGTGGAACACTTCCTCGTGGGGTCCGCCTTCACCCGGGGTTCCGGAAATCCTGCGCTCGTCGCGGACAGTGAGCTTGAGCCCGGGAACCAGGAAGGACGTCTGCCGGGCGCGGGCCACCAGCTCGTCGTACGAAAACTTTGCGTCCGGGGTGAAGATTTGCCGGTCCGCCCAGTACCGGATCCTGGTGCCGGTGACGCCGCGCTTGGCTTTCCCCACAACGTCAAGGACAGAGTCCTCCACGAACGGGGTGAAGGGCGCGGCCGGATCCACCCGGGAGCCGGTGTCCTGGAACCGGCCCGGTTCGCCGCGGCGGAAGGACATCTTGTAGGTCTTGCCTCCGCGGTCCACCTCAACATCCAGCCGTGAGGAGAGGGCGTTGACCACCGATGCGCCCACACCGTGCAGGCCGCCTGAGGCAGTGTAGGAGCCGCCGCCGAACTTGCCGCCCGCGTGGAGCTTGGTGAACACCACTTCGACGCCGGTGAGTCCGGTCTTCGGTTCCTTGTCGATGGGGATGCCGCGGCCGTCGTCGTGGATTTCCACTGAGTTGTCCGCGTGCAGGATGATCCTGATGTCGTGGCCGAACCCGGCCAGTGCTTCATCCACGGAGTTGTCGATGATTTCCCAGAGGCAGTGCATGAGGCCGCGGGAGTCGGTGGAACCGATGTACATGCCCGGGCGCTTGCGGACGGCTTCCAGGCCCTCCAGCACAGACAGGTGCCGGGCAGTGTAGTCAGAACTTGGTGCCACTGGTGTTGAACTCCTTCAGGTAAAGCGGGCGCTCAAAGCGCTCCCTCTAGGGTAGTCGGCCGCGGCCCGGTCGGCTGGCTGCCACACTGTGCAGGGCCTGTGCACCGCGCCACTTGGGCACTTTTCCGGGCTGCTGGGTGAATCTTGACCGAACCTTGGGGATACGCGCACAGCGAACTTGCCCCATCCTTGCGATGGTTTTGTTACGAATACTGGTTATATAGACGTACTGATCTACTAAGGAGGCCGATATGACAACAGCAGTGGCGGACCGCACACTCAACGCCCTCGACCGGTGCGATCGTTGCGGAGCCCAGGCATATGTGCGGGTTGTACTCGAGTCCTCCGGCGGTGAGCTGCTGTTCTGCGCCCACCACGCGCGTGCGGTCGAGGCTACCCTCAAACCATTGAGCTCCGACTGGCACGATGAGACGGCCAAGCTTCATGAGAAGGCTGCCGTAGAAGTCGACTAGGCGCACCGAGACTTATCCAGGGAATGGGATTCCTCCTTTCGGAGGGGTCCCATTCCTCTTTTAAACCTCGTCTTTCACCTGCGTCCGGACCCGCGATGAATTCTCGTGGTGCCCTGCAGGCCCACCGGCAGCTCCACATTAAGCAGCGAACGCGGGCCATTCCGCGCCAGGAAACTTTCGTTCCCTGGCGCGGAATGGCCCGCGTTGCCGTGCTGCGTCCTAGTCCAGGTAGTCCCGGAGCACCTGCGACCGCGAGGGGTGGCGGAGCTTGGACATAGTCTTCGATTCGATCTGGCGGATGCGCTCACGCGTGACGCCGTAGACCTTGCCGATTTCGTCTAAAGTCTTCGGCTGTCCGTCGGTCAGGCCGAAGCGCATGGCCACCACGCCGGCTTCGCGCTCGGACAGGGTGTCCAGCACGGAGTGCAGCTGCTCCTGCAGGAGCGTGAAGCTCACGGCGTCGGCCGGCACCACGGCTTCCGAGTCCTCGATCAAGTCACCGAACTCGGAGTCGCCGTCCTCGCCCAGCGGGGTGTGGAGGGAGATGGGCTCGCGGCCGTACTTCTGGACCTCCACGACCTTCTCGGGGGTCATGTCCAGTTCGAGTGCCAGCTCTTCGGGCGTGGGTTCGCGGCCGAGGTCCTGGAGCATCTGGCGCTGCACGCGGGCGAGCTTGTTGATGACCTCAACCATGTGGACCGGGATGCGGATGGTGCGGGCCTGGTCCGCCATGGCGCGGGTAATGGCCTGACGGATCCACCAGGTGGCGTAGGTGGAGAACTTGAAGCCCTTGGTGTAGTCGAACTTCTCGACTGCACGGATCAGGCCCAGGTTGCCTTCCTGGATGAGGTCCAGGAAGAGCATGCCGCGGCCGGTGTAGCGCTTTGCCAGCGACACCACGAGGCGGAGGTTGGCCTCCAGCAGGTGGTTCTTGGCGCGCTTGCCGTCATGGATGATGAATTCCAGTTCCCGCTTGTACTTCGGGTCCATGGAGCCGTCATCGGCGGCAATCTTCTCTTCGGCAAACAGCCCGGCCTCGATGCGGAGCGCAAGGTCCACTTCCTGCTCGGCGTTGAGCAGTGCGACCTTACCGATCTGCTTGAGGTAGTCCTTGACGGGGTCAGCGGTGGCACCCGCCGACATGACCTGCTGCACCGGGGCGTCGTCGTCATCGGCATCGGAGTAGACGAAGCCCTTGCCGCTGCCGGCAACGGCCTTGGCGGGATCGGCGTCAGCGTCGGCGTCGGCCTCCTCAACCGCTTCCGGTCCCTCGAGGATGATGTCGTCGAGATCCTCGACGTCCTCTGCCTCGTTGGGGTCAACGTCACCGGCGGATGCCTTGTTCGCGGCCTCGGCCGCCGCCTTGGCGCCAGGCTTGGGCCCGCGCTTCTTCGGCTCGCGCTTGCCGTCCGCGCCGGCAGATGCCTTGGTGGCTGCCCGCTTGGCGCCGGTCGCAGCCTGCTTGTCCTCGGGGGACACATCGTCCTGGGCGGCGGGGTCCTTCTTCGTGGAAGACGGGGTCACAGAAAACCTTTCTAGCGGTGGTCTGTGGAATCGCCATACGGGCAACACCACTATGACCCTGTCAAGTCCGTGGTGAAAACCAAGCGCCACCACGGCCGGCAGAGTCACTTAAGACAACTGCCGAAGCCGCTGCAATGTTCCCCGGAGGGCACATCCACAGGCACTCGATACACGGACCCAACCGGGTCTCGGCATCCATTGTCTCATGTTTTCCCCGGATCGGGCCTCTCCGTGACCGAATCACCGCCGCGGGGCCCACCCCGCATCCCGTGCACCGCCCGATGCCCTCTGTCCGCGTATACAGTCGTTGCCAGCTGCTCCAGGCCAGGCGTGGGGCATCCGTTCAGAATTTTTGCCAGGCCGCTTCTTTCCGTCCGGCCCAGCCGCAGATTGCTCCACGGCCCACCAGTTCCAGCAGGAGCTCGGCAAAGCGGTACCCCGGCTGGACTTCCAGGGCAGAGGCAAAATGCGCGGCGGCGTAGGACCCCCGCCCGCGGCACCAGGAGATCCAGCCGCGAACCGTCAGCGCCGCCGCGGCGGCAGGCCCGCCCACCGCTGCAAGGTGATCGAGGACCGCGTCCAGGGCATCGAGGGCAGCCCAGTCCGGCACATCAGGCTGCACGCCCATCAGCACGTCGGCGTAGCCCGGGTTCGCGCCGGCAGGGCTGTTCGCCTTCACGCCCGCGACTCCATGGTCCGCCACGGCATGCACCGGAGCCGGGAACGGCCGCTGCAGCACTGACGGAGGATCCGCAGCCGGAAACGGGACTGGCGGAGTCACCGGGCGGAGATCCGTGCCGTCCTTGACGATGCCGA
The DNA here is from genome assembly GCF_045833485.1 of Arthrobacter nitrophenolicus. Classification (NCBI taxonomy): domain Bacteria; kingdom Bacillati; phylum Actinomycetota; class Actinomycetes; order Micrococcales; family Micrococcaceae; genus Arthrobacter; species Arthrobacter nitrophenolicus. The sequence goes on along the minus strand of NZ_CP174504.1, from coordinate 3,484,935 downwards.
ACACGGCGGCCCCCGCTTCGGCTGCGTTCTTCCCTGCAGCTGCCATCACCAGGACCGCGTCCCGCCAGCCCGGGATCAGCAGGGATGCCCGCAGGAACGCGTCGCGTTCCACCTCCGGAAGCCATGGTTCCCCTTGCGGCCTGGCGAGCACAGCCTCCCAGAGGTCGAGGACTGCGAGCAGCTGCGCCCTGCTCCCCCTGCGGAGGTCGAGTTCTCCAGCCCACCCGGCCTCGGCTTCAAGGACGGCCTCCCGATGCAGGCTCGGAACGGTGCGGGCGGTGGCGCCGTGCAGCGGAGGGGATTGTGCAGAGGTGGATTCTGCAGAGGTGGATTGTGCAGATTTGGAGTGTGCAGGGGCGGATTGCGGTTCGGGGGCCGGGCCCACGCTGCTGCCGCGGTACACCATTTCCGCATTCAGCGGGCTGTCCAGGATCTCCTGGAGCGGCCTGCCCGGGAAGGGACAGCACGTGGCATCAATGCAATACGCCTCCCGCCAGTAGTCGGTGCCGACGTACCATGCCTCCCTGACGGGCATCGCCGCGGACAGTATGGAGTCCAGTTCTGCAAGAAAGCGGCCGTAGGTGGCGGACGCCGATGCAGCGGCGCCGCCGGTAAAGATTGCCACCAGGGTGCCGTCCGCCTCCGTGTCAGCCTCCAAATAGCCGCGGACCGTCGAAAGGTATCTGCCCGGGTTGGCCAGGACCGGGCCTGCAGGCAGGTCCAGCCGGAGCGTGGCGCCGAGCCTTTTACCCTGCATGGTGATGACCACCAGGCTGCCCTTGGGCCAGTAACCCAGCGAATGGGGTATGTACCCGAGGACATCCTCGGGTCCGGTGATTCTGAGTTGTTCAGGAGCTGTCATGGCTCCAGCATTGGCCCGATGGCGCAGGCGCTTCAGCAGGAATTTTCCCTATGTGGGTAGTCCCGCCGGTGGAGGACTAGTCGCCGCTGTCGGGAGGAGACGTCTGCCGGCGGCGGGCGAGGTTCTCGCGGCGCTGCCGGGCCAGGGCCGTCCGCAGCGGTGGAACCACCACGCCCTGGGCCGCCATCTGCCGGCGCACCTTGCGCCGGCACACCAGCATGGCTGTGGCCCCGAATCCCAGCAGCAGGAACTGCACGCTCAGGGCGATGCGGAACGGGTCAAGCCCGTACAGGACGCCGTTGGAGAAGCCGCTGGCGTACAGGACGTCCAGGACAAGCCCGATCAGGTAGATGGCAACCAGCGCAGCGATGAATCCGCCCACGTTCACGATGCCGGTGGCGGTTCCAATCCGGTGGGCCGGGTTGAAGGTGCGGGCGAAGTCGAAGCCGATCATGGAGCCCGGGCCGCCGATGGCGAGCGCCACCACCAGGCCGGCCAGCAGCCACAGGGGGGCACGCCCGGGAGTCAGCAGGACCGCGGCCCACGCGGTTGCGGTGGTGCCTGCGATCAGCAGGACCAGGGTGGAGCGGCGGAGGGGATGCCGCGACACGAAGCGGCCGATGAACGGACCCACGGCCATTCCGGCAGCCACGTAAAGACCCATCAGCCCGGCCACCGTGCCGGCTTCCAGGCCCTGGCCGGAAATCAGGAACGGGTAGCCCCAGGTCATGGCGAACACCGTGCCGCTGAACTGGATGGTGAAATGGCTCCACATGCCCAGCCGTGTTCCGGGCTGGCGCCATGCCCTGGCCAGGGAGATGCCAGTGGCCTTGAGCCCCTGCTGCGCCTGCGGCCGCTCCGTCCCCGGCGGGACGTCCTTCAGGAGCACCACCACCAGGAATACTGCCAGGGCGGACAGCCCCGCCAGCATCAGGAAGGCCGGGGTCCAGCCGGCCGCATGCAGGACGAAGGCGAACGGGATGACGCTCACCAGCTGGCCCAGCTGGCCGGTCATGCCCGTCAGCTGGGTGACCAGGGGTACCCGCGCCGGGGCAAACCAGAGCGGGATCAGGCGGATCACCGAGATGAATGTCATGGCATCGCCGGCCCCCACCAGGACCCTGCCCAGGATTCCGCCCGGGATGCTGTCGGCGAAGGCAAGCTGCAGCTGGCCCATCCCCATGAGGACGGCGCCGCCGGCGATCATTGCCCGCGAGCCGAACCTGTCAACCAGGAGTCCCACGGGAATCTGCAGCGCCGCGTAGACCAGGAGCTGCAGGACGGTAAAGAAGGAGATGGCGGAGGCCGTGGCATTGAACCGTTCCGTGGCCTCAAGCCCCACGACGCCAAAGGAGGTGCGCTGTGACACGGCCACCAGGTACCCGAAGATTCCAACGGTCCAGATCAGCCAAGCGCGGGGTGCAGTCACGTCTTCATTATGCCCGCATGCCCGGCGGCACCCCCGCAGCTGCGCGCCGGCTGCCGCCCGGGACGCCTACTGCCCCGGGTTCTCCCGGGCAAGGTAGGCCTCGACGGCGGCGCCCAGCACATCGGCGTCGGGCAGTTCGTCATTTTCGTCGGCGAGCAGCGAGCGGCGCACGATGCCGTCAGCCTTTTCGTCGTAGCGGGTCTCCAGCCGTGACACCACCTGCTGGACCTCGTCCGACGCGTCGATCTGCTCGGCGATCTGGCGTGTCACTTCGCGGCCCGCCTCGCGCAGCCGGTCCGTGGGCAGCATGAGGGACGTTGCGGCGCCGAGGTACTCGAGGCCGGCCACCGCCGCGGCCGGGTACTCCGCTTCGGCGAGGTAGTGCGGGACGTGGATGACGTAGCCGGCGACGTTCCGCCCGGCTTCCACCAGCCGGAGCTCCAGGATGTGGCCCACGGCGGCCGGAACTTCCACGGTGGGCTTCCAGACGGAGATGCCCTCGATCAGCTCGGGCCTGTTGCCGTGCACGGTGACGCCGATGGGCCGTGTGTGCGGGACCGGCATTGGAATGGAGTGGATCCAGGTCACCAGGTTGACGTCCAGCTTCTCCACGATCCCGACGACGGCACGGGCAAACCGCTCCCACTGCAGGTCCGGCTCGAACCCGGCCAGGAGCAGGAAGGGCTTGCCCAGGCCGTCAACTAGCCGGTACAGCGCCAGCCGCGGCTCCTGGTAGTCCTGGAGGTGGTCTTCGACGAAGGTCAGGTGCGGCCTGCGGGACCGGTAGTCGATCAGCTGGTCCGCGTCGAAAACGGCAACGGGCTGGGCATCGAGGGAGTCGAGCAGCTCGGCGTTGACCTGCTTCACCACGTGTCCGGCGTCGGCGAATCCGGTAAAGCCCATCACCAGGTTCAGCCCGCGGAGCTCCGGGCTGTGGAACAGCTCGATGTTGCTCGCATAGAGCGCGTCAGGGTCCAGCAGGGAGCCGGAGATCCGTTCAAGCACGGCATGTTCCTTTCATGGATGCGGGTGGACATCAATTACAACGCGGGCGGGCGGCCGGGCATTCCGGGCGGCGCTGTGGCGCACATCTCAGAAGATTCTTCGGCCGGCGCACCCAAGGGCTACGATCGGAACTGGCCTGCCAGGCGGCCTTGCACCTCCCCGGATGGCATCCGGAAGGGCCGTCATCCGGCTTTCCATGGCAGAGCGCCGAACATGCACCCCTGCCCGTACCGATCTTCGAGAATTGAGGACTCATCCCTGTGGTCAAGAATACGGAAATCAACCTTAGTACCCTCTCCCGGGACCTGAAAAAGAGCCCCAGCGACGCAGTGGTCATCGGCGTGGGGCAGGGTACGGACGGGCCGGTCCTCCTGGACAACCCGCTGGCCGCGAAGTCCGCCGAAGCGCTCACCGATTCCCTCAAGTCGCTCGGGGTGACCGGTGCCGCAGACCAGATCGTCCGCCTGCCCGGCCTCCCCGAGACAGGCGCCGGCATCCTCGTCCTCGCCGGTGTCGGCAAGGTTCCGGCCGGCACGGCACCCACCGGCGAGGCCCTCCGGCGCGCCGCCGGTTCCGCTGTCCGCCAGCTGGCCGGGCTGGGCACGGTTGCCCTGGCCTTCCCGACGGCGTCGGTGGCCGACGTCGCGGCCGTCGCCGAGGGCGCCGCGCTGGGCGCCTATTCCTTTACGGAGTTCCGGTCCGCGAAGGACGGCCTGAAGGATCCGGTCTCGAAGGCAATCGTCTTCACCGATGTGGCCGACCAGAAGGAACTCGATACTGCCCTGAAGCGCGCCGCCCTGATCGGCCGGGCCGTCAATGCCACCCGCTCCCTGGTCAACACACCGCCCAGCCACCTGTACCCCGAAACATTCGCCGAGGCTGCCAAGGACCTGGCCAAGGGCCTTCCCGTTAAGGTGACGGTCTGGGACGAGAAGCGGCTGGAGAAGGAAGGCTTCGGCGGCATCATGGGCGTCGGCAAGGGTTCCTCCCGCCAGCCCCGCCTGGTCAAGGTGGAGTACTCCCCCGCCCGGGCGACGGCGAAGATCGCCCTGGTGGGTAAGGGCATCACCTTCGACACCGGTGGGATCTCCATCAAGCCGGCCCTCGGCATGGGCGACATGAAGAGCGACATGGCGGGCGCCGCCGTCGTCCTTAACACTGTCCTGGCCCTCGCCGGACTGGGCCTGCCGGTCAAGGCGACCGCTTGGCTGTGCATCGCCGAGAACATGCCCTCGGGTGCCGCGTCCCGGCCCGCCGACGTGCTGACCATGTTCGGCGGGAAGACCGTGGAGGTCCTGAACACCGACGCCGAAGGCCGCCTGGTCATGGCGGACGGTATCGTAGCGGCGAGCCGCGAGTACCCGGACGCCATTATCGACGTCGCCACCCTGACGGGCGCCCAGCTGATCGCCCTGGGCAACCGCACCGCCGGCATCATGGGCTCCGAGGTCGTCACCACGGCCCTCAAGGCGGCGGCCGACCGCGCGGGGGAACTTGTCTGGCCGATGCCGCTGCCGGAGGAACTGCGCCCCAGCCTCGACTCCCAGGTGGCGGACCTGGCCAACATCGGCGAACGCCACGGCGGCATGATGACCGCAGCCGTCTTCCTGCAGGAATTCGTGGGCAAGGACAAGGACGGCGTGCAGATTCCCTGGGCACACATCGACATCGCCGGCCCGTCCTTTAACAACGGCAGCCCGTACGGCTACACGCACAAGCAGGGCACCGGCTGCACGGTCCGGACCCTGGTGGCCTACGTTGAGGACATCCTGGCGGCCGCCTGACGCACCCGGCCAGTGCCGCGCTGCGTTGTGGCGCGGGGTGATCCCTCTGCCACAATGCCGCGTGACACTCGACACAAAGCGCTCCCCAAACACTGTGCCAAGGTGGAGCATGGATAAGTGGTTCGCTAAGGTGAACCACGGTAGTCACAAATGCAAGAGAGTTGCCCTGCTGACATAATCACGGCAGTGCAAGTTCCAAGACCAGATGATGCGCGCAGAAACGCGTCATCGTTCACGCGAGGGAGCGTTTAAGTGGCCGATCAGGCAACTGCGCAAGAATTCGACATCCTGGTACTCGGTGGCGGCAGCGGCGGATACGCTGCGGCGCTGCGGGCAGTACAGCTTGGCCTCACCGTCGGCCTCGTGGAAAAGGCAAAGCTGGGCGGCACCTGCCTGCACAACGGCTGCATCCCCACCAAGGCCCTGCTCCACTCCGCCGAACTGGCGGACCACGCGCGTGACTCCGCCAAGTACGGCGTGAACGTCACCCTCGACGGCATCGACATCACCGCCGTCAACGCGTACAAGGACGGCATCATCGCCGGCAAGTACAAGGGACTCCAGGGCCTCATCAAGTCCAAGGGCATCACCGTCATCGAGGGTGAAGGCAAGCTCCAGGGCACGGACACCGTCGTGGTCAACGGCACGGCCTACAAGGCCAAGAACATCGTCCTGGCCACCGGTTCGTACTCCCGCACGCTGCCCGGCCTCGAAATCGGCGGCAAGGTCATCACCTCCGACCAGGCCCTCACCATGGACTCCATCCCGAAGAGCGCCATCATCCTGGGCGGCGGCGTCATTGGCGTTGAATTCGCCTCGGTGTGGAAGTCGTTCGGCGTTGACGTCACGATCGTTGAAGGCCTGCCCTCCCTGGTCCCCAACGAGGACGCCACGATCATCAAGAACTTCGAGCGTGCATTCAAGAAGCGCGGCATCAAGTTCTCCACCGGCGTGTTCTTCCAGGGCGTCGAGCAGAACGAAAACGGCGTCAAGGTCACTCTGGTTGACGGCAAGACGTTCGAAGCAGACCTCCTCCTGGTCGCCGTCGGCCGCGGCCCCGTCACCGCCAACCTCGGATACGAGGAAGCCGGCATCACCATCGACCGCGGCTTCGTCATCACCAACGAGCGCCTGCACACCGGCGTGGGCAACATCTACGCCGTCGGCGACATCGTTCCCGGCGTCCAGCTCGCGCACCGCGGCTACCAGCAGGGCATCTTCGTGGCCGAGGAGATCGCCGGCCTGAAGCCCGTGATCGTCGAGGACATCAACATCCCCAAGGTCACCTACTCCGAGCCTGAAATCGCCACCGTGGGCTACACCGAAAAGGCCGCCAAGGAGAAGTTCGGCGAGGACCAGGTGCAGACCCAGGAATACAACCTGGCCGGCAACGGCAAGAGCTCCATCCTGGGCACGTCCGGCCTGGTCAAGCTGGTCCGGCAGAAGGACGGCCCCGTGGTGGGCGTCCACATGATCGGTGCCCGCATGGGCGAGCAGGTGGGCGAGGCCCAGCTGATCGTGAACTGGGAAGCCTACCCGGAGGATGTGGCCCAGCTGCTGCACGCACACCCCACCCAGAACGAGTCCCTGGGCGAAGCCCACCTGGCACTCGCGGGCAAGCCGCTCCACGGCTGATTTTCCGCAGCACCATCGAGCCTGGTGCGCCCGGCACGGAAAACCCGGGGCACCAGGCTCAAAATCAGGCAGCATTCAATCGCACTAAAGATCAATAAGGAGAACGGGGACGACATGTCTGAATCCGTTAACTTGCCCGCCCTCGGTGAGAGCGTCACCGAAGGAACCGTCACCCGCTGGCTTAAGCAGGTAGGTGACCGGGTAGAGGTGGACGAGCCGCTGCTCGAGGTTTCCACCGACAAAGTAGACACTGAAATCCCCTCTCCTGTAGCTGGCGTGATTGAGGAAATCCTGGTGGCCGAAGACGAGACCGCCGAGGTAGGTGCACCCCTGGTGCGTATCGGCGACGGCTCCGGCGGCGGTTCGGCTGCCCCGGCAGAAGAAGCTCCCGCCGCTGCCCCGGCCGAAGAGGCACCGGCACAGGAAGCCCCCGCACAGGAAGCTGCTGCACCGGAAGCTCCGGCACAGGAAGCTCCTGCTGCAGCACCGGCAGCAGCTGCACCCGCCGGCGGCGGCGAAGGCCACGAAGTCACCCTCCCCGCCCTGGGCGAGAGCGTTACCGAAGGCACCGTCACCCGCTGGCTCAAGGCCGTGGGCGACAGCGTCGAGGTTGACGAGCCACTGCTGGAGGTCTCCACCGACAAGGTGGACACCGAAATTCCGTCCCCGGTGGCCGGTACCCTCCAGGAAATCCGCGTCAACGAGGATGAGACCGCTGAGGTTGGTTCTGTCCTGGCCGTCATCGGATCCGGCGCCGCCGCTGCTCCCGCGGAGGCTCCGCAGGCTGCTCCGGCCGCCCCGGCCCAGGAGGCTCCCGCCCAGGAGGCCCCGAAGGAAGAGGCCCCCAAGCCCGCACCTGCACCGGAGGCCCCGAAGGAAGAGGCTCCGCAGCAGGCAGCACCCGCCCCCGCGGCCGCACCGGCAGCAGCCGAAGCCCCGTCCGCAGGAGGCGAGTCCGGCTACGTCACTCCCCTGGTCCGCAAGCTGGCCAACCAGCACGGCGTCGACATCGCCTCCCTCTCCGGCACCGGCGTCGGCGGCCGCATCCGCAAGCAGGACGTCATTGCCGCTGCCGAGGCCAAGGCAGCACCTGCCGCCGCTCCGGCCGCAGCACCGGCGGCAGCAGCCCCGGCCGCTTCTTCCGCTCCGGTTTCCTCCCTGCGTGGCACCACGCAGAAGGCTCCGCGCATCCGCCAGGTCATCGCCCGCCGCATGCGCGAGTCCCTGGAAATCTCCACCCAGCTGACGCAGGTCCACGAAGTGGACATGACCAAGATCGCCAAGCTGCGTGCCCGGGCCAAGAACTCGTTCCAGGCCCAGAACGGCACCAAGCTGACCTTCCTGCCCTTCATCGCCAAGGCTGTTGCCGAGGCCCTCAAGCAGCACCCCAAGCTCAACGCTGCCTACGATGAGGACAAGCAGGAGATCACGTACCACAACGCCGAGCACCTGGCGATCGCCGTGGACACGGACAAGGGCCTGCTGGTACCGGTCATCTCCGACGCCGGCAACCTGAACCTCGCCGGCCTGGCCGGCAAGATCGCCGACGTAGCAGCCCGTACCCGCGACGGCAAGATCGGCCCGGACGAGCTGTCCGGCGGCACGTTCAGCATCACCAACATCGGCTCCGTGGGCGCCCTGTTCGACACCCCGATCATCAACCAGCCGCAGGTGGGCATCCTCGGCACCGGCGCGATCGTCAAGCGCGCCGTGGTGGTTGCCGACGAAAACGGTGACGACTCGATCGCCATCCGCTCCATGATGTACCTGTCGCTGACGTACGACCACCGCCTGGTGGACGGCGCAGACGCCGGCCGCTTCCTCCAGACCCTGAAGGCCCGCCTTGAAGAGGGCGCCTTCGAAGCGGACCTGGGACTGTAGCAGCCAGCCACGGACGACGGCGGTGCGGGCCAACGGTGGGACAACCACCTGCGGCCGGCGCCGCCGTCGTCGTTTAAGGCGCTGCAGGCATTGCGCCGGCGGGTCAGCGCGTCTACTACCGGACGTAGAACAACTGGCTACACTGGTCCCATGAACATCCTCTACAACATTGTGGTTTTCCTGCACATCGTCGGCGCGGCCATGATCGTGGGCATCTGGATCGGGCAGATGAAGAAGCCCACCGTCCACCCCCGCCAGTTCGACGGCGCCATGCTGCAACTCCTCACCGGCGTCGCCCTGATGGGCCTCATCCCGGCCCTCGACATGGATGCCAACTACGCAAAGCTGGGCATCAAGCTCGTCATCGCCGTGGTTGTCGGCGTCCTCGCCTTCATCGGCCGCCGGAAGTACAAGGCGGGCCAGGACGTCAGCCCCGGCCTGGCCCATGCCGTGGGCGGCCTGGCCCTGCTGAACATCGCCATCGCCACCATCTGGAACTGACCCCCATCCGTTTCCCGTCCCCCGGAGTCACAATCCACCGGGAGCGGACACGGATGCACCCGCCGGGTGAAGTCCCTAGGATGGAAAACGGCGGGGTCCAGGCAGCGGCCTGCCCCGGTACACATCGACTTGAGGAGTGAACATGGCAGCAACACGTTCAGCTAATGCAGTATGGAACGGCAACCTGACGGAAGGTGCCGGCACCACCAGCCTGGCCACCTCGGGCCTGGGCACGTTCGATGTCACCTGGAAAGCCCGCACCGAGGCGGCGAACGGCAAGACCAGCCCTGAGGAACTGATTGCCGCAGCCCACGCGGCCTGCTTCTCCATGGCCTTCAGCAATGAACTTGCAAAGGCCGGACACACTCCCGAAGAAGTCCGTGCCAAGGCCGACGTGACCTTCGTTCCGGGTACCGGCATCACCGGCAGCCACCTGACGGTCGAAGCCAGGGTCCCGGGAATCTCGGAGGACGAGTTCCAGAAGATTGCCGGCGAAGCCAAGGTGGGCTGCCCGGTTTCAGGCGCCCTGGCAAGCATCGACATCACGATGGACGCCACCCTGAAGTCCTGATCCCCAGGTAAACGGCAAAGGCCCTGCACGCCCGGAGGATTCCGGAGGTGCAGGGCCTTTTCTTGTTCCCGGACTTACCTGGCCTGGCTGCGGGCCGGCAGCGGGGCGGGACGGAGCCGCCGGTACCCCTCGCGGGCCGGCGGGCGGTCGGTAGGAAGCTCCTGGATCATTTCCTTCAACGCACCGATTCCGAACTCCAGCTGCGGATCCCGGCCGGCGGCGTACGCGTGCGGCGGGTAGGCCACTTCGATGTCGGGGTCCACGCCGTAGTTTTCGACGCTCCACCCCACGCCCCCGCTGAACCAGTTGGCGTAGCGCGGCTGGGTGACGCCGGTGCCGTCCGCCAGGGCGAACCTGTTATCGATGCCGACCACGCCGCCCCAGGTACGGGTTCCGATGACGGGACCGATACCACGCAGCTTGGAAACCTGGGTGATGATGTCCCCGTCCGAACCGGCGAACTCGTCCGCCAGCACGATGACTGGTCCACGCGGTGCGTGGTGCGGATAGGTCCGCGGCTTCTCGCCGCGCGGCATGCTCCAGCCGGTGACCTTCCGGCCGATCAGCTCCGCCACCAGCTGGGACGTGTGGCCGCCACGGTTCCTCCTGACGTCCACGATGAGCCCGTCCAGTGCGGTTTCGGTGTCCAGGTCGCGGTGCAGCTGTGCCCAGCCGTTGGCCATCATGTCCGGGATATGCAGGTAGCCGAAGGTTCCGGCGGATGCTTCCCGCACAGTGCGGCGGTTCCCGGCCACCCATTCCTGGTACCGCAGGCGCTCCTCGTCCTTGACCGGAACGACGGCGACCCGCCGCTGGGTGCCGGCCGCACCTGCGTGTGCCGGACCGTTGAGGAGGGTCAGCTCCACGGCCCGGCCCGCCGCGCCCACCAGCTGCATGGCCGGGGTGACGGACGCCGAGAGCGGGACACCGTCGATGGCCAGCAGGATGTCTCCGGCCTTCGCGTCCACGCCGGGCCGCGTCAAAGGAGACGTTGCCAACGGGTCCGAGGACTCGCCGGCCAGGATCCGGGTTATTTCCCACCCCGCCGGGGTGTGGGCAATATCGGCGCCCAGCCGGCCCTGCCCCTGGCTGCCGTTTTCGGTGACCGGCGCCGGACGGACATAGGCGTGGGAGGTGCCCAATTCGCCGTGCATCTCCCACAGGAGGTCCACCAGGTCATCGTGCGATCCCAGGCGCTCCACCAGCGGCCGGTAGCGCTTATGGATGGATTCCCAGTCCTGCCCCGCCATGTCCTCTGCCCAGAAGAAGTCCCGCTGCAGCCGCCAGGCCTCGTCGAAGGCCTGGCCCCAGACACTGAGGGGATCCATCATCACGCGGATCCGGCCCAGGTCCACCTTGACCAGCTTCCCCGATTCCTCGTCCGCTTTCGCATCCGCCGGAACCGCCGTGACCTGCTTGTCGGAGATCAGCACAATGGTGCTGCGGTCGCCGGAAAGCCGGTAGCTGTCCAGCGACTCGACGAGCGTGGCCTTTTTGCGCCGGGCGATATCGAACCGGACAAGGCTGGGGCGGGCTTCCTTGTCGTCCTGGCTCGCTTTTCCGTCGCCGGTGACGCCCGCCAGGGCCCAGTCAAGCCACAGAAGCGCGCCGTCCGCGGTTCCCAGGGAGGTGTAGTTGCCTTGCGGCACGGGGACGGTGATGACGCGGTGGGCAAGGCCCTCCGGGTCGACGGCGACTTCCGGAGTTTCGCCGGATTCCTGCCCGCCGGAGGTATCCGTCCCGGAGCCTTCGCCGCCGTCGGGTGCCACCGCCGGGCCAAAGGGCGACGGCGTCCCGGCGGCAAGTGCCACCAGGTACGGCTTGATGGGGCTCGGGAACGAGAGATCGAAAGAGTGGCCGTCATACACCGGGTCAAAGCTGCGGTTGGACAGGAACGCCAGGTATTTGCCGTCCGGGGTGAAAGCTGGTGACTTGTCGCCGAAACGGCCGTCCGTCACGTCCACGGGGGACGTGCCGGGGTTTGCCATGTCAGCCAGCCGGAGCCGGCTGCGCGAACCAAAGGACGTGACCGGCTCGGACCAGACCAGCCACCGGGAATCCGGTGACCATGCCAGCTCCCCTATGGTGCCTTCCCCGATGCTCGCCACCAGGACAAAGTCACCTGTTCGGGTGTCTGCCACGTACACCTCGCCGAAGGAAGTGCCAACGGCTACCCGGCGCCCGTCGGGGCTGGACTCCAGGGCACTGGCCCGGGACGGCAGGGGGATGCTGATCCCCGGGGCGTCCGCCCCGGACTGGGCGTCCGCTGCGGAGACGGTGTCCTCCGGGGCGACGTCGGCCTGCTGGGTATCCGCCTGCTGGTCGTCAGCGGGGACGAAGGTGCCTGCGCCGGCCAGCACCGCGGCGCCGGCCGCGGGGACGGGCTGCGGCAACGCCGTCGCCCCGTCCCCGGCCTCACCGGGAAGCTGTACGGCGCCTGCCGGGGCTGCCGCTGTCCCGTGTCCCTTGCCGGCGTGTTCCTTGCCGACGGGCAGGGCGGCGTGCGGCACCGTTGCCACAATGTCCCTGATGTGCAGCGCCTCCACGCCGCCGTGGTCGGCAACGTAGGCGATCCGGCCGTCGCCGAGCGGCCGTGGCAGGCGCCCGCGCACCCCCGGCGTCGCCTCAACGATCCGGGAGGGCCCGTCCTTGTGGCGGAGCCAGTGGATGGTGCCGTGCGATTCAACCGCGCTTGCTGTTCCTGTAGCGTCGGGCACCACTGCGCCCAGGTGCTTTGAGGTCTTCAGCAGTGCCGGGCGCCGGGACTGGGATGCGGAGCCCAGCGCAATATCCAGCCGGACGGCCTCGGAGTCCAGGCTGTCCAGGATCCACAGTTCGCCGGCCGATTCGAAGACGACCCGCTTCCCGTCGCTGGCGGCATGCCGGACGTAGAAATCCTCGTGGTCCGTGTGGCGGCGCAGGTCCTTCCCGCCGGGAAGGACCGAATAAAGGTTGCCGTAGCCCTCGTGGTCGGACAGGAAGGCGATTCGGCCATCCACCCACATGGGGTCGGCGAGGTTGCCGTCAAGGTCCGGCAGAAGGCGCTCGAACTCCCCGTTGCCGTCCGCGTCGATCCACAGCTTTCCTGCTGTGCCGCCACGGTAGCGCTTCCACCAGGCCGGTTCGCGGGACAGGACGCTGCCCACCACCACAGGACGCTCATCCCCCACCTCGGGTCCGAACGCCACGGACTCCACGGGGCCGAAGGGCAGCTCTTCCGCCCAGCCGCCGTCCACCGGGACGCTGTAGGCGTAGGTATGCCGGCTTTCGGCCTGGCGGAAGGCGCTGGTCACCAGCACGGACCCGCTGGCCGTGAAGCCCTTGACCCGGGTGGTGCTGTGGCCGAAGTAGGTCAGCTGCCGGTAGTTCCCGCCGTCAACGTCCGCGGACACGACTTCCGGTGCCGTCCCCTGGACCACGGTCCACACCAGGCGCTTCCCGTCGGGGGTGAAACGGGGGTTGCGCGCGGGCAGCTGCAGGGAGGAGACCCGCCAGGCCCGGCCACCCTCCAGCGGGGCGATCCACACGTCGTCCTCGGCCACGAAAGTGACGAGGTCACCATGCACATGCGGGTAACGGAAGTAGCTCGAAGAAGTCATCGTTTGATCATAGTCAACCCTTCCGCGGCCCTGCCGGAGGTGCCGCCGGCCGCACCCGTGGTGTGATGGAGCATGCGCATCGTTATGGCAGGAGCCTCCGGGCTGCTCGGAACCCACATGTCCGAAACTTTCCGCGACGCCGGCCACGAGGTGACCGCCCTGGTCAGGCGCGAACCAGCCTCGAGCGGGGAAATCCGCTGGGATCCGGCGAACGGCCTGCTCGACCCCTCCGTGCTGGCGGGGGCCGACGCCGTCGTGAATCTGTCAGGTGCCGGCATCGGCGACAGGCCATGGACGCGGAAGCGGGTTGATGAGCTGTTGAGTTCGCGCATTGAGCCAACCCGCACACTGACGCAGGCAATGCGGCAGCTGGATGTCCCGCCCGCGACGTTCATCAGCCAGTCAGGTGCCAACTACTACGGCGACACGGGGAACACAGTCCTCCGGGAAGACGCGCCGGCCGGCTCGGGCATCCTGTCCCGGATTTGCGTGGAATGGGAAGCGGCAGCTGCAACTGCGCCCGCGGGAGTCCGGGTTGTCACGCCCCGCACCGGTGTGGTCCTCAGCCGCTCGGGCGGGGCCATGGGCAGGCTGCTGCCGCTCCTGCGGCTCGGCGTTGGCGGGCCTTTCGGCGACGGCAGGCAGTTCTGGCCGTGGATCACCCTTCCGGACGTGTCCGCCGCCTTCCTCTTCCTGCTGGAGTCGCCGGTCAGCGGACCGGTCAACCTGTGTGCTCCCGAAGATGCCGATGTCAACACCATCGTTGAAGAACTCGCACGTGCCCTGCACCGGCCGGCCATCTTCCGGGTTCCGGCGCCGGTGCTGCGGCTCGTCATGCGGAACCTGGCCGAAGAACTGCTGCTGTCCAGCCAGCGGATGGAACCTGCCGTCCTCGCGGGCGCCGGATTCCGGTGGCAGCATCCGGCGCTGGCGCAGGCAGCGCAGTGGGTGGCCGGAACCGAAGGCGCCGAGGCCCTGGACTAGTTCCGCCGGCCCCGGCTGAAGTTCAGGACCCGGGCAGGATCTCACTGATCCGCCACCTGCCGTCAACAGACACCAGGACCAGGCGCAGGCGCTGGCCGGCGCTCGCGGCACCTGATGCAAGCACCGTTCCTGCACGGTCCTTCTCCTCGTACGCGGATGTGGCCGAAGTTGCCCCGACCACGGCCCGCCCGCCCGAGGCACCTTCCGTGACGACATCGGACAGGAGGCTGGCGAACCCGGCCAGCACATGGCCTGGGCCGCGGAGCCTCCCGGCGGTCCTGGCGTCTGCGGCAGCCGCCGGTGATCCTTTCGCGTTGACTTCATCCAGCAGTTCCAGCCTGCCACTGGCGAACGCATGGTCGCGGAGTGCCGCAAGGCCGGCCACGGCCACGGCCGGGTCTGGTGCAGCGGCATGCTGCCTTGCCTCCCGGACCGCGTCGGCGCCTGCAGCTGCCTTCCCGGCACCAGCCACAGTTTCGGCTGGCGCTCCGGTTGTACTGCCGGGTTCGGGTGTCAGCGGGCCTGCCGGCGCCGCCGCCATCCACCAGGCAACAGCCAGGGCCGCGGCACCCGCGGCAGGCATGACCAACCGCCGCAGCCGCCGGCCCGGCATGCCCCTGGGAGCGGCGTGCTTTCCGTGCACAGCGTGTTTATCGTGCACAGCGGGTGCGGTGGCAGTGGCCGGGAACGGCAGCCGCGGACCGGCGGCCCGCCCCTTGACCCACCGTGCCGCCAGATGCCGGCGATTCCAGCCATCCAGCTTCTCCTTAAGCCTGGAGGGCCGGATGATCCTGTGCCACCCGGACGACGGCGGGACATGCCTGCGCGTCACCAGTTCCGGAAGGACGGTGGGATGGACTGAGGCCGCCAGGTCGACAGGGCGGGGCGGGGCGCTCCGATAGACGGCAGCAGCCAGGGCCGCGGCCGTCGGCCGGAGCCGCCTGTCCTCGTTGAGCCCGGCTTCCAGGACGGCGGCAAGTTCCTCCGGAACGTCCGGAACGAGCAGGGAGAGCGGTGGGCGCTCGGCCGTCGCCGGCGGGGCGGCGCCGGTGAGGCAGTACCAGCCGACGGCGGCCAGCGAATAGACATCCCGTTCCGGCTGGAGACCGGCACGGACCGCATCCACCGGTGCAGGATCGAGGAAACCGGGCGTGCCGAAGGCTTGCCCATGGCCGGGATCACCCAGGATCCGTGCGATCCCGACGTCGGAGAGCAGCGGCTTGCCCTGGCTGGTGAACAGCACGTTCCCGGGCGAAACGTCAGAATGTGTGAACCCTTTGCCGTGCAGGTACGAAAGCGCCTGGGCAATCGGCGTCACAACGGTGACTGTCTCCCCCACGCCCAGCCTGCCCCGGGCGGCAACGAGCTGGGCGAGGGAACCACCCGGTGCGTAGTCCAGGACCAGCGCCGTGCCGCCGCCGGAGCTGGAATCGAAACGGACGGCGTGGTGCGCGGTGGTGAGGTGCTGATGATCCAGGACGGAGAGGATGCGGATCTCCCGCTGCACAGCAGCTTCCTGTGCGGCGTTGTCTTCCTGTACAGCGCCTTCCTGTGCAGCGTCTCCCTGTCCAGCCTCTTCGGACCGGCAACCACTGCCGCGCCGGCTTCCACGCGCCGGGCGGAAGCACTTCAGGGCGAACTCCCGGCCCGTCTGATGGTCAGTACCGAGCCAGACCGTGGCGCTTCCGCCGCAGCCGAGCAGGCGACCGGTGGTGTAGCCGGGAACCAGCGGAGCCGTTGTCTCGTCCATCCCTCATGTCTAGCCGAATCCGCCGCTCCCTGCAGAAGTTATCCACAGGCAGTGCCATACTGCGAGGTGGTGCGGGCAGGTGGTGAGGTTGGCCACTAAACCGGGTACGCGGCGCTGCGGGGTCTAAGCTGGATGCCATGACTCTTGAGTTTTCACAGCTGGGTCTGGCCCCCGAACTCGTGGATTACCAGCAGGCGTGGGACATCCAGCGCGAACTCCATGACAAAGTAGTCGCCGGCCAGGCACCAAGCACTGTGCTCCTGCTGGAACACGCTGCTGTCTACACCGCGGGCAAGCTCACGGAAGACCACGAGCGGCCCTTCGACGGCACGCCTGTTGTGGCCGTGGACCGCGGTGGAAAGCTCACCTGGCACGGACCCGGCCAGCTCATTGCCTACCCCATCCTCAAGCTGAAGAACCGCGCGGGGATCCGGGACTACGTTGAGCGGCTGGAAGCGATCATGATTGCCGTCATGGCCGACTACGGCATTCCGGCCGAACGCATCAAAGGCCGGGCCGGCGTCTGGATCAGGGCGGACGAAAAGGGTCCCGACCGCAAAATCGCCGCCATTGGCATCCGGGTCCTGAACGGTGTGACGATGCACGGCATCGCCATCAACTGCAGCAATGACCTGGCGCCGTACGGGCAGATCATCGCCTGCGGCATCACGGACGCGGGAGTGACCACCATGTCCCTGGAGACGGGGCAGGACATCCGCCCGGCCCACATCGTTGAACGCATTGTGGAAGAATTCCGCAAGCACGAAGAAGCACTCGTATCAAGCCCTGAAGGAGCTCTACTGTGACACTGGCACCCGAAGGCCGGAAGATGCTGCGGATCGAGCAGCGCAACGCGGCCGTCCCGGTGGAGCGCAAGCCCGAGTGGATCAAGGCCAAGGTCCAGATGGGCCCGGAGTTCGTCGGACTGAAGAACCTCGTCAAAAAAGAAGGCCTGCACACCGTCTGCGAGGAAGCCGGCTGCCCCAACATCTTCGAATGCTGGGAAGACAAGGAAGCCACCTTCCTCATCGGCGGCTCCGAATGCACCCGCCGCTGCGACTTCTGCCAGATCGACACCGGCAAACCCTCACCCCTGGACCGGTTCGAACCCACCAAGGTGGCCCGCTCCGTCCAGTCCATGCAGCTCCGCTACGCCACCGTCACCGGCGTCGCCCGCGACGACCTCGAAGACGAAGGCGTCTGGCTCTACGCCGAAACCGTCCGCAAAATCCACGAACTGAACCCCGGCACCGGCGTCGAACTGCTCATCCCCGACTTCTCCGGCAACCCCGGGCACATCACCGCGATCTGCGACTCCAAACCCGAAGTCTTCGCCCACAACGTAGAAACCGTGCCCAGGATCTTCAAGCGCATCCGCCCCGCGTTCCGCTACGAACGCTCCCTGGACGTCATCACCCAGGGCCGGAACCAGGGCATGGTCACCAAATCCAACCTCATCCTGGGCATGGGCGAAACCCGCGAAGAAATCAGCGAAGCCCTCCGCGACCTCCACCAGGCCGGCTGCGACCTGATCACCATCACCCAGTACCTTCGCCCCTCCGAACGGCACCTGCCTGTGGACCGCTGGGTCAAGCCCCAGGAATTCCTGGACCTCCAGCACGAAGCCGAGGAAATCGGCTTCCTCGGCGTCATGTCCGGCCCCCTGGTCCGTTCCTCCTACCGCGCCGGCCGGCTCTGGGCCACCGCCATGCGCAAAAAAGGACGCGACATCCCCGCCGAACTGGCCCACATCGCCGACGGCATCCAGGACTCCGGCACCACCCGCCAGGAAGCCGCCAGCGTCCTTGCCGCCCACTCCTGAGGAAACAGCAACTTCATATCGCAGAGCGTGCCCCAGGGGCCGGACGCCGATGATTCGGCGTCCGGCCCTTGGCCTTAAGTCACGTAGAATTGAGGCACTATGGCGAAATCCCCTGATTCCAGCAACTCCACTCCGGCGGGCTCCAGCGCGGTGAAGCGCGGCCTCTTCTCGCGCAAGCCGAAAGAAGCCAAGGCCAAGAAGCCCAGCAGGCTCAAGCAGATCCGCGAAGTCTTCACCATGACCCGCAGGCACGATCCCATGGTGCCGTGGCTGATGCTGCTGGTGTTCCTTGGTGTCGTGGCCGTGAGCTTCCTGGTGGGTTTCTGGCTGGACAACTGGATTACGGGCCTGATCATCGGTATCCCGCTTGGTTTGCTGGGCGCAACCCTGATCCTCTCGCGCCGTGCAGAGCGCGCCGCCTTCGCCCAGATCGAGAACCAGCCCGGCGCCTCCGGCGCAGCGCTCGGAACCCTGCGCCGCGGCTGGATCACCGAAGAACAGCCCGTTGCCGTTAACCCGCGCACCCAGGACGCCGTGTTCCGCGCCATCGGCCGCCCCGGCGTCGTCCTGGTCAGCGAAGGCCCCAGCCACCGCGTTAAGCCGCTGCTGGATGCAGAGCGGAAGCGCCTTGCGCGGATCCTGCCCAACGTCACCGTGCACGTGATCGAGAGCGGCCGCGGCGAGGGCCAGGTGCCGCTCAGCCAGGTTGCCAAGAAGATGGGCAAGCTGAAGAAGGAACTGACGAAGGTCGAAGTCAACGCCGTGGCCAAGCGCATCGCGTCGCTGGGCAACAGGCTCCCCATCCCCAAGGGCATCGACCCCTACAAGGCGCGTCCCAACCGCGGACGCTAGGTCTGGAAACGCCCCGGTTACCGGTTCCGGCCGGCCACCGGGGCGTTTTTCTTGCACCTGCAAATCCCTTTTCCACTGCCCCCCACGGACAGGACGTCACCATGCCATTGAAGAACCCGGTCATCCGCGCTTTCCGGATCCTCGCCGTCGCCGAAGCCATCAGTTGGGCCGCCCTGCTGGCCGGCATGTATTTCAAGTGGATTGCCGGTACCACCGAGGTTGGAGTGCAGGTGGCCGGGCCGATCCACGGCGCGCTGTTTGTGGCCTACGGTGCTGCGGCGCTTGCCTTGTGGAGGCTGCAGCGCTGGCCGTTCATGGTGGCCTTTTTCGCCGGTATTTCCGCAGTTTTCCCGTTCGCCACCATCCTGTTCGAGCGGTGGGCGGGTAAGCGGGGATACCTCGGCGGTGTTCCTGCGGAGGCCAGCCCCGATGTTACGAAGGAGTCCGCACGCGTCTAGGAGACGCCTGCGGGCGGCCCTGCATAGTGGGCCTTACCGGCGGATCAGCAGGGTGTTCATTGCCTTGTCGTGCAGTCCGCGCTGGTCAGGGTCGAAGATGACGGCGGGGATCACCAGGCAGAGCAGCACCGCCCGCACCAGGGCAGCCAGCGGGCCCGGGACTCCTCCGCCCGGCTTCACCACGGCAAGGCCCATGGCGCGGTGCCCGATGCTGTAGCCGAGGGTGCCCACCAGGAGCGTTTGCTCGACGGCGAACACCGCCAAAGTGGCCCAGGAATTCCCACCAAAGGCAAAGTTGCTGATCAGCAGCGCGATGCCCCAGTCGATCATGATCGCCAGGATGCGCCGCCCTGCCCGCGCAATCGAGCCCGGGCCTGATTCCGGAAGTCCCAGCCGTTCCCCGGGATACCTGGAGATACCTGACGTGTCCGGTCCGCTGAGCCAGGAACCAATGTCTTTGCGATCTACCACTGTCCAAGCTTACCGACCGGCGGGCCTGCGTGCGCCCACATCGCGGATGGGGTTAGACCACAGTGTGGACGGGCTGTAGCGTTGCCATATCAGGGCATTCTGTAACCTGCCCGAAACAATGCGGACACGGACGGGAAATGCCTCGTCCATAGGCTGTTGGAAGTTTCAAGCAATCCCCCGGCAGGGAACTCACAGCAGGGAAACCCTCGGTTATCCCTGCTTTCGGATTGCGCTGGATCAGATGGCTTGCACGCCAGATATTACATATGCGTTAGGAGCATAGATGTTCAAGACTGCGGACGAAGTCCTCAAGTTCATCAAGGACGAAGATATTAAATTCGTCGATATCCGCTTCACCGATCTTCCGGGCGTCCAGCAGCACTTCAACGTCCCCGCCAAGAGTGTTGACGCCGACTTCTTCATCAACGGCCAGCTCTTCGACGGTTCCTCCATCCGCGGCTTCCAAGGCATCGCAGAGTCCGACATGCAGCTGATCCCGGACGTGACCACCGCGTTCCTGGACACCTTCCGCATGGAGAAGACCCTCGCCCTGAACTTCTCCATCGTCAACCCCCGCACCGGTGACCCGTACCACCGCGACCCCCGCGGCGTAGCAGAGAAGGCTGAAGCCTACCTCGCATCCACCGGCATCGCCGACACCGCGTTCTTCGCTCCCGAAGCTGAGTTCTTCGTGTTCGACAACGTCCAGTACCAGTCCTCCCCGCAGGGCAGCTTCTACAAGATCGACTCCGAGGAAGCCCACTGGAACACGGGCCGCGAGGAAGAGGGCGGCAACCTGGGCTACAAGACCCCCGTCAAGGGCGGTTACTTCCCGGTCTCCCCCACGGACAAGCAGGCTGACCTGCGCGACGCCATGTGCGTTGCCCTGGACGAAGCAGGCCTCGAAGTTGAGCGCAGCCACCACGAGGTCGGCTCCGCCGGCCAGGCTGAAATCAACTACAAGTTCACCACCCTGACCCACGCTGCCGATGACCTGCAGAAGTTCAAGTACGTCATCAAGAACACCGCAGACGCCTGGGGCAAGTCAGTGACCTTCATGCCGAAGCCCGTTTTCGGTGACAACGGCTCCGGCATGCACTGCCACCAGTCGCTGTGGAACGGTGGCCAGCCCCTGTTCTACGACGAGAAGGGATACGCAGGCCTGTCCGACACCGCCCGCTGGTACATTGGCGGCCTGCTGAAGCACGCCTCCGCCGTCCTGGCCTTCACCAACCCGACGGTTAACTCCTACCGCCGCCTGGTCAAGGGCTTCGAGGCCCCGGTCAACATGGTCTACTCGCAGGGCAACCGCTCCGCCGGTATCCGCATCCCCATCACGGGCAGCAACCCCAAGGCCAAGCGCATCGAATTCCGCGCACCGGACCCCTCCTCCAACCCGTACCTGGCCTTCGCTGCCCAGCTGATGGCCGGCATTGACGGCATCCGCAACCGCATCGAACCGCCGGCTCCGATCGACAAGGACCTCTACGAGCTCCCCGCCGAAGAAGCCAAGGACATCCCCAAGGCACCGGGCACCCTCGAGGAGGCCCTGGAGGCCCTCCGCGAGGACAACGAGTTCCTGCAGGCCGGTGGCGTGTTCACCCAGGACCTGATCGACACCTGGATCGAGTACAAGTACGAAAACGAGATCCGCCCGCTGTCCCTGCGCCCGAACCCCTACGAGTTCGAGCTCTACTACGGCGTCTAGCCGGACCTGCGGGTGATGCTGCGATAGTCCGCAGACAGTCCGCAGATTCCAGTACGAATAAAGGCGGCTACGGGTTTTCCTAAACCTGTAGCCGCCTTTCGTCTATCCGCCCGCGTTTCAGCTGGCCCCGATTTGCGGGGCCACCCTACTGCCCAGTAACTTTGTGTCGGTTACTTCGCAATCCCCCAAACAGTGAAGTAGCCCGAGAGGTCCCGCGATTCCCCCAAGCCGCGGGGCCTTTCGCTGTTCAGGGAAAGTTCCTGGCTTGCGCCGGAGGACTGGCTGCCGCTGTGTTGTTCGCCGGCCGTCACCCCATGATCGTCCGGGTCGGGTTCATGGACCTTTCGCGGGATCTTGCCCTCCACGTCAGCAGGTACGGGAGGGTCTTTCTCTTCATCAGCAGCCATTGGCCAAGCATTAGCCGCGCCGAAGAGAACGGGAGCCTGCGCGCTGGCGCCGCTGTATTCGCTGAAGGTGGGAGCCCGGCCCCTGACGTGCTGAGACCGGGAGCCGGACCCCCTGACGAATGCCCCCCGAGACGAAGACTGATCAAGCCTTCCCCCCAACAAGGTTGAAGAACACCGCCAATCCACATAATCGGCCAATCCGCCAGGGAGTGCAATGCCGGCCTGCCGCTGTTACCTCATCGTGGCATCCGGAAAGCGCCGGAACATGGTCCGTTGCGGCCCGGAGGGGCCGCCGTCGTACCGGCCGTGGTCAGTGAATCCGGCGACGCGGTAGGCGGCCAGCCCTGCAGGGTTGGCTTCGTTGACAGACAGCACGACGCCGGACTCCCCAGTGCGGTGCCGCGCCGTCAAACGGGCGGCGGCCAGCACGGCAGCGGCGGCTGCGTGGCGGCCGATCCCACGTCCCTGCAGCCGCCGGTCAACAAGGAATCCCCTGAGGAGCCAGGCACTGTCATCGTCCGGCCAGCCGGCAAGGCGTGCCGCCCCGCGCTGCAAAGTGAGCACTCCGGCAGCACGCCCGTCCGACTCAATGACGTAGGGGCGCCGCGATTCCTCGGCCAGGCCGGCCAGGGCCATCCGCAGGGGGTCCCCCACAAAGCGTTCCTGGCCCGGGCTGAGCTGCAGCTGCGCTACCTCGTTGAGCTGGATGGCTTGGGCGTCGGCGTCGAGGTCCCGCAGCGGGATGAGCCAGACCCGTTCCCCGTTCAGGACTGCACCGCCGTTCAGGATTGCCCCGCCGTTCAGGACTGCACGGGCGGTCAGGACGGCACAGCGCCGGAGGTGCTGCCGGCAGCGGGGTCGGCCATGCCGGCAGGATCCATCCAAAAGACCTCCCAGAGGTGCCCGTCTGGATCCTGGAAGCTGTGGTTGTACATGAAGCCCAGGTCGCGGGGATCCTCCGACAAGCTGCCGCCGGTGGCAAGGGCAGACCGGACTGCCTCGTCAACGGCCTCCCTGCTGTCCACGCTGTAGGACATGATGGCTTCCGCCGCCCCCGCAGTGCCGGCGACGTCCTTGGAGTTAAAGGTCCGGAAGTAGTCCTCCACCAGGAGCATCACGCAGGCGTTGTCATTGACGATCATGCAGGTGGCATTCTCATCCGTGTAGTCCGGATTGAAGGAAAAGCCGAGGGAGGAGAAGAATTCGACGGAGCGCTGGAGGTCCTTGACGGGCAGGTTCAGGAAGAGTTGGGTAGCCATGGGCCAAAGGTAGCACCGGGCCCGGACAAAGGGACAGCAGCCGGAAGCCGGTTATTGCCCGTAAAACACGCGTTCAAACACGGCCCGGGCACGGCGGCTGACCCGCAGGTAGTCCTCCTCCAGTGCGGCCGCGCGGCCGGGTTCGTAGCCGCACCACCGTGCCACGGCTTCCAGGTCGCGGCGCGACGACGGCAGGAGGTCCGATGCCTTGCCGCTCCAGATGACGTTGGCGGACCTGATCCGGCTGGCCAGCCGCCACGCCTGCGCCAGGAGGTCCGCATCCTCCCGTGCGAGGAGTCCCAGCCGGGCAGCGGCCTCCATAGCCTGCACCGTGGAGGTGGTGCGCAGCTCCGGGTGCTTGCCGGCGTGCTGCAGCTGGAGCAGCTGGACCAGCCATTCGACGTCGCTGAGGCCGCCGCGGCCAAGCTTGAGGTGCCGGGCGGGATCAGCCCCGCGGGGCAGGCGTTCGGATTCCACCCGCGCCTTGATCCTGCGGACTTCCCGCACGTCCTGGTCGGACACCGCTTCGGGATAGCGGATGGGGTCGATCAGGGCCAGGAAGTCCGCCGCCAGTTCGTCGTCGCCCGCCATGGGGCGTGCCCGCAGCAGCGCCTGGGCCTCCCAGATGAGCGACCAGCGGCGATAGTACTCGGCGAAGGAGTCCAGGGACCGCACCATGGCCCCGTTCTTCCCCTCCGGCCGGAGGTCGGCGTCCATCTGGAGCACCCGCTCTGCCATAATGGCCGGCTTCACGGGCTGGGTCAGCAGGCTTGAGACCTTGGTGACGATCCGGGCAGCCTGTTCCTGGGCCTCCGCCTCCGTGTAGCCCGGGAGCGCCCGGTGCACGTACATCACGTCGGCGTCCGAACCGTACCCGATTTCACGGCCGCCCTGACGCCCCATCGCCACGACCAGCACGGCCGTCTTCAGCGGGCCGCCGGCGGAGACGATGCCCTCGGCCACCCGCAGGGCGCCCAGGACTGCCGCCCTGTCAGTGTCGGCCAGCGCGGCTCCCACCTGGTCCTGGTCCAGCAGCCCCGCGGAATCGGCGATGGCGATCCGCAGGATTTCCCGCCGCCGGATCAGCCTGATGAGGCGCATGGCACTTTCGGGATCGGCGTGCCGCGACATTTTGGAAGTGATTTCCTGCCACTGCGCCTCGAACGGCACCGGCACCAGGTCCTTGTCGTGGCCGAGCCAGGCGACCGATTCAGGCGAAACTTCCAGCAGGTCGGCGATCAGCCGCGAGTTCGAGAGCATGTGGCAGAGACGCTCGGCAGCGGCATTGGAGTCCCGGAGCATGCCCAGGTACCAGTGCGTGGTGCCCAGGGCCTCGCTGACGCGCCGGAAGGCGAGCAGGCCGGCGTCGGGGTCCACTCCTTCCGCGAGCCAGTCGAGGAGGATCGGAAGCAGCTGTTTCTGCAGTGCCGCCCGCCGGCTGACTCCAGCCGTCAGGGCCTCGATGTGGCGCATGGCGCCCTGCGGATCCCGGTAGCCGAGGGCCGCCAGCCGGCCCTGGGCAGCTTCCGGAGTGAGCCTTGCATCTTCGCTGCTGAGCCTGGCGGCGGTATTCAGCAGGGGCCGGTAGAAGATCCGCTCATGCAGTTCCCGCACGGAGCGCTTGGTCTTCTGCCAGGCGGCCAGCAGCGCGTCGGGATGCGGCCGCTCGTTCGAGAACGGCCCCAGGACTGCCTTGGCCAGGGCCCGCAGCGCCGGTTCGGCGACGGGCATGAGATGGGTCCTGCGCAGCTGGAACAGCTGGATCCGGTGTTCCAGCAGCCTCAGGTACCGGTAGGCGTTGTCGAACGCGGCGGCGTCTGACCTGCCGATGTAGCCGCCTGCGGACAGGGCCGCGATCGCGGAGGTGGTGTCCCGCCGTCGGAGGGTCTCGTCCGCCTTGCCGTGGACGAGCTGCAGCAGCTGGACGGTGAACTCGACGTCCCGCAGTCCGCCGCGGCCCAGTTTGATCTGCCGCTGTTCCTCCGCGGCAGGAATATGCTCGGTGACCCGCCGCCGCATGGCCTGGACAGATTCCACGAACCCGTCTCTGCCCGCCGAACTCCAGATCAGCGGTGCCACGGCGTCCTCGTACCGCCGCCCCAGTTCGGCATCCCCGGCGATGGTCCGGGCCTTCAGGAGCGCCTGGAACTCCCAGCTCTCCGCCCAGCGGGCGTAGTAGGTCTCATGGGAGGCCAGGGTGCGCACCAGGGGCCCCGACTTGCCTTCGGGGCGCAGGTTGGCGTCCACCTCCCACAGGCCGGGTTCCCGCGCCACCGAGGAGATGGCGCGGGAGATGCCGCTGGCCAGCGCCGTGCCGATGGTGTTGGCGCGGGCGTCCTCCAGGCCGCCGCCGTCCACGACATAGATGACGTCGACGTCGGATATGTAGTTCAGCTCGCGTGCCCCGCACTTGCCCATCCCGATGACGGCCAGCCCGACCTCCGCCACGTCCGGGGCGCCGTACTGTTCGGCGGCTTCTGCGCGCGATACGGCCAGTGCGGCCTCAATGGCGGCACCGGCAAGGTCTGCGAGTTCCCCGCCCACCGAGGGCAGGAAGTCGAGCGGGTCCGCCGCGCACAGGTCCTTGACGGCAAGGTCCACCACTCCCCTGCGGTACGCGGTGCGCAGGGCAGCATAGGCATCCGGCCCGGTGGCCGCTGCGACCGGTCGGGCGGCGCGCGGATCAGCCCCTACGGACTGCAGGAGCGTGGCGCGCAGTTTCGCCGGATCTCCCGGCAACGGTTCGGGACTGGCCCTGACGTGGAAGGCGTCGAGATGCTCGGGATGCCGGATGAGGAACTCGCCCAGCGCCTCGGATGCTCCCAGCACCCGGTACAGCGGCTCGCTGGTGTCAGGCTCTGCACCGGCCAGTTCCCGGAGGTCCGGATGCTTCTCGATCAGCCGGACCAGGGACTGCAGGGCGGTGTCCGGGCTGGCCGCCATCTGCAGCCCGGCGAACAGCGTGTCCTGGTCCAGGCCCTCCAACTCCGGGGCAGCCAGGAACCGTTCGCCTTTGTCCAGGTCGCTGAAACCGGCCGCGATCAGGCGGCGTGCCAGGCTCACGCCCGCCGCCTAGAGGATGCCGAGGTTGCGCTGCAGCTCGTAGGGCGTGACCTGCAGCCGGTAGTCCTGCCACTCGGCGCGCTTGTTGCGCAGGAAGTGCTCGAACACCTGCTCGCCCAGGATCTGCGGCATCAGCTCGGAGTCCTCCATGGAGCGGATGGCGTCGTGCAGGCTGGCCGGCAGGGGGTCGTGCCCCATGGCGCGGCGTTCGGCCGAGCTCAGCGACCAGACATCGTCTTCGGCGGCGGCCGGAAGGTCGTAGCCTTCCTCAATGCCCTTCAAGCCGGCACCGAGCAGCACCGCATAGGCAAGGTACGGGTTCGCGGCCGAGTCGATGCCGCGGTATTCGATCCGGGCGGACTGGCCCTTGCCCGGCTTGTACAGCGGCACGCGGACCAGGGCCGAGCGGTTGTTGTGGCCCCAGCTCAGGTAGCTGGGAGCCTCGCCGCCGCCCCAGAGGCGCTTGTAGGAGTTCACGAACTGGTTGGTGACGGCGGTGAATTCCGGGGCGTGCTTGAGGATGCCGGCGATGAACTGGCGGGCGGTCTTGGACAGCTGGAATTCCGCGCCGGCCTCGTAGAACGCGTTGGTGTCCCCTTCGAACAGGGAGAAGTGCGTGTGCATGCCGGAGCCGGGGTGAGCGGTGAACGGTTTGGGCATGAAGGTGGCATAGGTGCCCTGCTGCAGGGCCACTTCCTTGATGACCGTGCGGAAGGTCATGATGTTGTCCGCTGTCTGCAGTGCATCCGCGTAGCGGAGGTCGATCTCGTTCTGGCCGGGCCCGCCCTCGTGGTGGCTGAACTCCACGGAGATGCCGACCGATTCCAGCATGGTGACGGCGGTGCGGCGGAAGTCCTGGGCGACGCCGCCCGGGACGTGGTCGAAGTAGCCGCCCTCGTCCACCGGCACCGGCGCTCCGTCCGGGCCGAGTTCCTGGGACTTGAGCAGGTAGAACTCAATCTCCGGGTGGGTGTAGCAGGTGAAGCCCATGTCGGCGGCCTTGGCGAGGGTCCGCTTCAGGACGTTGCGCGGATCAGCGGCGGAGGGCTCGCCGTCGGGGGTGAGGATGTCGCAGAACATGCGGGACGTCTGCTCCGTCTCGCCGCGCCACGGCAGGATCTGGAACGTGGACGGGTCAGGCTGTGCCAGCATGTCCGATTCGAAGACACGGGCAAGGCCCTCAATGGCCGAGCCGTCGAAGCCCAGCCCCTCCTCGAAGGCGCCTTCGACCTCGGCCGGCGCCAGGGCAACAGACTTGAGCGAACCCACGACGTCGGTGAACCACAGGCGCACGAAACGTACGTCGCGCTCTTCGATTGTGCGCAGGACAAACTCTTGCTGGCGGTCCATGATGGCCTCTTCTCCGGTCAACGTCCATGCTCCGGGGTCCGCGGTGATTGGGGGAAGCCGGCAGCAGTTCACAAACACTGTACTAAGCATTCGGCGCCAATGCTGGCGCCTGCGGCGCGCGTAACACAGCGTTAACACCCGGCGGTCCCCGGGAGAGGGCCGCCGTCGGGCTTTGCGCGCCCCGGACAGCACGTGCGCGCCTGCCGTATATGACCCTTATCACCCCGCGTGGGGCCCGGCAGTGTAGCTAGGACGGCAGGTACCGCACTACGCTCATGCCATGGCCTCAAGCAACAGCTCGAACTCCAGCGCGTCCGCCGAAGTCCCCGCACCTTACGGCAACGGGCCTGCGCCGTCGCCGGCATCCAAACCGGGCAAGGTACGCATCCACCACCTGCAGCAGGCCAAGCGCGACGGTTCCAAATTCGCCATGCTGACCGCCTATGAGCAGTACACGGCCGAAATCTTCGACGCAGCCGGCATCGAGGTCCTCCTGGTGGGCGATTCGGCGTCCAATAACGTGTTCGGCAACGAGACCAGCCTGCCTGTCACAGTGGACGAACTGCTTCCGCTGTGCCGTGCCGTGGCCAGGTCCGCGAAGCGCGCACTGGTGGTGGCAGACCTGCCGTTCGGCAGCTACGAGGTTTCCGCGGAGCAGGCCGTGGCCGCCGGGGTCCGGTTCCTCAAGGAAGGCCTGGCCCACGCAGTCAAGATCGAGGGCGGCAAGTACTACGCCCCCACCGTCCGGGCCATGGTGCAGGCGGGCATTCCCGTCATGGCCCACATCGGCTTCACCCCGCAGAGCGAGCACGCCCTGGGCGGGTACCGGGTGCAGGGCCGGGGCGACGACGCCCAGCGCCTGATCGACGACGCCGTCGCCCTCGCCGACGCCGGTGCGTTCTGCGTGCTCATGGAAATGGTGCCGGCCCAGACGGCGGCTGCCGTGGATGCAGCTGTCAGCGTCCCCACTGTGGGCATCGGAGCAGGCAAGGAAACAACGGGCCAGGTCCTCGTCTGGCAGGACATGGCCGGCCTGCGGGGCGGCAGGATGGCCAAGTTCGTCAAGCAGTACGCCGACCTTCGCAGCACCCTCCTCGACGCCGCGACGGCCTATGGCGAGGACGTTCGGTCCGGGCAGTTCCCCGGCCCGGAGCACACTTTCTGACCCGGACCCACCCAGCCCGCGCGACAGGCGGGCAGGGCGGGCCTGCCGTCAGTCGTCGTCGTCCTTTTCCCATGCCTCGTTGCGGGCCCGGACCTTCTCAAGGGCGTGTTCGGCCTCTTCCCGCGTCCGGTAGGGCCCGATCAGCTGGCTCCAGTCAGAGAGCCGGTCCTCTTCCACCTCGTGGGTTTTGATGTTGTACCAGTACTCAGTCATCGTTGCTCCCGTTCCGGCAGGCAGGGAAGCTGCGGCGTGACCCGCGTAACACAAATGCATACGCGCGCCCGCCACGGCTCCCGGTTGTTAGGCGTTCTGTGGTGCCTTATATGATCAATCTATGCCTTCCCTTGCCTCCACTGCACCCATCGGCACCCTCACCCCCGGTACCGTAGGCCCGCAGCGTCCCGTCCCGGCGTCCATCCCCCGTCCGGAGTATGTCGGCAGGCCCGCCCCCGCCAAATTCACGGGGTCCGAGGTGAAGTCGGCCGAGACAATCGAGAAGATCCGGATCGCCGGAAAAATCGCGGCGCAGGCCATCGTTGAGGTGGGCAAGCACATCCAGCCCGGCGTGACCACGGACCAGCTGGACAAGGTGGGCCACGAGTTCCTCCTGGACCACCAGGCCTACCCCTCCACCCTTGGCTACCGCGGATTTCCGAAGTCGCTGTGCTCCTCGCTGAATGAGGTCATCTGCCATGGCATCCCGGACAGCACGGTGGTCCAGGACGGCGATATCCTCAACATCGACATCACTGCCTACATCAACGGCGTCCACGGCGACACCAACCACACCTTCCTGGTGGGCGATGTGGACGAGGAGTCCCGCCTGCTGGTGGAACGCACGCAGGAGTCGCTGAACCGGGCCATCAAGGCAGTAGCCCCCGGCCGCGAGATCAACGTCATCGGCAGGGCCATCCAGTCCTATGCCAAGCGGTTCGGCTACGGCGTGGTCCGCGATTTCACCGGCCACGGCGTGGGCGAAGCGTTCCACACCGGACTGATCATTCCCCACTACGACGCAGCCCCGGCCTACAGCACCGTGATCGAGGCCGGCATGGTGTTCACCATCGAGCCGATGCTCACGCTGGGCACCGTGGAGTGGGACATGTGGGCGGACGACTGGACGGTTGTCACCAAGGACCGCAAGCGCACGGCCCAGTTCGAGCACACGCTGCTGGTCACCGAATCCGGCGCCGAGATCCTCACCCTGCCCTGAGTGCCGCGCTTATGCCTGGCGCGCCCACACCCCTGATGAACTGAACCACCGGCCCCTGGCCGGACATTAATTCCGGGGCCGGCCACCGGCCGCCCCTTTCCTGCCCGCACCTGCCACGAACGGAAACCCATTTTGGCCAAGAAGGACGAGAAGTCGCACAAGAACGCCCCGCTGATCGGCATCGACATCGGAGGCACGGGAATCAAGGGCGGCATTGTCGACCTCAAGAAGGGCAAGCTGGTGGGTGAACGGTTCCGGGTGCCCACGCCGCAGCCTGCCACCCCCGAGGCCGTGACGGAGGCCGTGGCCCTGGTGGTTGCCGAACTGTCGGCCCGCCCCGAGGCGCCCGCCGCCGGTTCCCCGGTCGGCGTCACCTTTCCGGGCATCATCCAGCACGGCGTGGTGCACTCCGCGGCCAACGTCGACAAGAGCTGGCTGGACACCGATATCGACGCCATGCTCACCGCACGCCTGAACCGGCCGGTCGAGGTCATTAACGACGCCGACGCCGCCGGCCTGGCAGAGGCCCGCTACGGGGCCGGCGCTGGCGTCGGCGGCACCGTCCTGGTGATCACCCTCGGCACGGGCATCGGCTCAGCCTTCATCTTCGACGGCAAGCTTGTCCCCAATGCCGAACTGGGCCACCTGGAAATCGACGGCTTCGACGCCGAGACCAAGGCCTCCGCGGTGGCACGTGAGCGGGATGGCCTGTCCTGGGACGAGTACAGCGTGCTCCTGCAGCGCTACTTCTCCCACGTGGAGTTCCTGTTCTCCCCCGAACTGTTCATCGTGGGCGGCGGCATCTCCAAGCGCGCCGACGAGTACCTGCCCAAGCTGAAGCTGCGCACCCCGATTGTTCCCGCAGTCCTTCGGAACGAGGCAGGCATCGTGGGCGCCGCCATCGAGATCGCCCTGAAGCACAAGCTGGCAAAGTAGACGGTTAAGACAGGACGCCCCTTCCGGTACCGGAAGGGGCGTCCTGTCTTATGTGCCGGTGGCGGCTGCGGCTTCCCCTCCGCTGCGGCCACCGGAGATTAGAGGGGGCTTTTCTCAGTACCCTTGGCGTTCTTCGCCGGCGTGCCCTTGGCGTCCTGCTCGGCCTCGTGGCGCAGCAGGGAGATGGCAGTCTCGAAATCCTCGAGGGATTCGAAGGCCTGGTAGACGCTGGCGAAGCGCAGGTATGCCACCTTGTCCAGCTTCTGCAGCGGGCCAAGGATGACGAGGCCGACCTCGTGCGCGTCGATCTCCGCTGCGCCGGAGGCGCGGATCTGCTCCTCGACTTCCTGGGCAAGCAGTGCGAGGTCGTCCTCGCTGACTGGCCGGCCCTGGCAGGCCTTGCGCACGCCGTTGATCACCTTGCTGCGGCTGAAGGGCTCGCCGACGCCGGAACGCTTGATGACGGAAAGGCTGGTGGTTTCCACGGTGGTGAACCGGCGGCCGCACTCGGGGCATTGCCGGCGCCGCCGGATGGCCGAGCCGTCGTCCGCCATGCGGCTGTCCACCACGCGGGAGTCGGGATTGCGGCAGAACGGACAGTACACGGTGTCCCTCCCTCGCATTGTCCCGCTGCCGGGAATTTCCCAATGAGCGCGCGGAAGATCCGCGCTGTAGCGTCTTCCAGTTTACGGGCACATGTAGCGTAATAACAAGCCTGTAATTACTAGATGTAGTGCTCAGTCCTCCGCGAAACGGGCAGTGACGGCGTCTCCGTGAGCCGGAAGATCCTCCGCGCGGGAGAGATTCACGATGTGGCTGCTGACTTCCTTGAGCGCATCCCGGCTGTAGTTGACCACTTGGATGGCGCGCAGGAACGTGGTCACGTTAAGGCCGGACGAGAACGCAGCGGTGCCGCTGGTGGGAAGCACGTGGTTGGAGCCGGCGCAGTAGTCTCCCAGGCTGACCGGGCTGTAGTCCCCCACGAAGATGGCACCGGCGTTGCGGATCCGGGCGGCGACAGCGGACGCGTCGCGGGTCATGATCTCCAGGTGTTCGGCGGCGTAGGCGTCGCAGGCGGCAACGCCCTGGTCGAGGCCGTCCACCAGGACGACGCCGGACTGGGGGCCGGCGAGGGCCTCGCGCACCCGGTCCGCGTGCTTGGTGGCCGCCGCCTGCCGGTCCAGTTCGGCGCGCACTGCGGAGGCGAGGTCCTCCGAATCGGTGATGAGCACAGAGGCGGCCTGGGGGTCGTGTTCGGCCTGGCTGATCAGGTCCGCGGCAACGAGGGCGGGCTGGGCGGAGGAATCAGCCAGGATGGCAATCTCCGTGGTGCCGGCCTCGGAGTCGATTCCGACCACGCCTTTGACCAGGCGTTTGGCAGTGGCGACGAAAATATTGCCCGGTCCCGTCACCACATCCACCGGTTCCAGTGCGGGACCGGCGGGCGTTTCCGCGATGCCGTAGGCGAAGGCCGCGATGGCCTGGGCCCCGCCGATCGCGTAAACCTCGGTGATGCCGAGCAGCGCTGCCGCAGCAAGGATCGTGGGGTGGGGCAGGCCGCCGAATTCCTTCTGCGGGGGTGACGCGAGGGCAATGGACTCCACCCCGGCGGCAAGCGCCGGAACCACGTTCATGATCACCGAGGACGGGTAGACGGCCAGGCCGCCGGGCACGTACAGCCCAACCCGCGCCACGGGTACCCAGTTCTGGCTGACCACGGCGCCGTCACCGAGTTCCACGTCAACGTTGCGCGGGCGCTGCCCGTCCGCGAACCTGCGTGCTCGGCTGATGGATTCCTCGAGGGCTGCGCGCACCGCCGGGTCCAGCTGTTCCAGTGCTGCGGCGAGGGCTTCCTGCGGAACCAGGGGGTGCTCCTGGCGGACGCCATCGAAGCGGAGCGCCAGCTCGCCGAGGGCGTCGAAGCCGCGCTCCCGGACAGCGGCAATGATCTGCAGGACCTTTTCTTCGGCATCTGCAACAGTCTGGCCCTTGGCCCGGGGCACGGCAGCGCGCAGGCCCGCCAGGGCCAGGTTTTGTCCGCGGACGTCAATGGTGCGAAAGTTCACAGCGGCAGTGGCGGGGGCGGGAAACTCCGAAGAAATGGTCACCGGACCATTTTACGGGACCCGTTCATTTTACGGGCCGGGGCGGACGGGTGCCGCTGCCGGCGGGCGCTTTCGTGCGACCGTTACGGTGCTGTACGGCCCGGGGCGGGAGCGGCCGCGTCGGCGCCACTGCCAGGTTTCTTTCCCAGCAGATCCTGCAGTTCCAGCACGAAGACGGAAATTGCCGCGGCCGCCGGCCACAGCAGCAGCACCGGCAGCGCCCGGAGCGAGAAGGCGATGCTTGCGTTGGCGGAGGCGTCCACTGCCGGACCCCACAGCATGGCGGACAACATGCCGGCCTGCCAGGCCAGGAGGCTGCCGGCAAGGGCGCCGCCGAGCCCCAGCAGCAGTGCCGCCTGCGGGTTGGCGCGCTTCTTGTCTGCGAGGAAGACGCCCAGCACGCAGCCGGCAACAACCATGATGGCGGCAAGGGTCAGGTCGCGTGGCAGCCAGACCGCCGGGTTGGTCCCGGCCGCGAGGCCGGGATCCCTGGTGATCAGGTTCAGGCCGCCGGGAGCGAGCAGCCACCACAGGATGCCCGCGGGGACGCCCGCCGCCGCCGGGACCGCCAGCAGGGTCAAGGGCAGCCGCGACGACGTCCGGCGGGAAAGTTTGACCATGCAACAAACCTTAACAAACGTTCCGGCGGCGCGGCGCGCAGAACAGGTCCGGCGATTCCCCCGTGGAGCCTGCGGACAATACCCTTGGAGGGAAGCACCCATCCATGTCAGGAGTTTTCGGTGGCCGACAACAGCGCGCCCTTCGAGCAGACGTTCCGGGAAATGTTCCGGCGCCATGCCGCCGGGGTTGCCATCATCACGGTGAACTACCAGGACGAGCCCTACGGGTTCACTGCGACGTCGGTGGCGTCGCTGTCAGCCAGGCCGCCCCGGTTCACATTCAACATGGCCCGCAGCTCCAGGTCCTGGCCGGCGGTGGCCAACACGCAGTACCTGGGTGTCCACATGCTGGGGCTGGAGAACCAGGAGCTGGCCGCCCGCTTTGCCAGCCCTGGCAACCGCTTCGAAGGCAACCACTGGGAGATCGGGCCGCACGGCGTGCCCATCCTGAAGGACGTTGCCGGCTGGCTGATCGGCGAGGTGCAGATGCGGCTCTCCTTCGAGAACAACGCCGTGGTGGTGGTCCAGGTGGTTGATGGCCAGGTGGGCGGCGAAGGGTCGCCTTTGCTGTACCACGGCGGCGCTTACGGGCAGCCGATGCCCCTTGACTACGAGATCTGACGCTTCCCGCCGCGGGCCGCGGACGACGGCGGGACGTGCGGCCCGCCGTCGTCCGCGGTTTCGTCAGGCGTCCAGGCAGGCCGGGCCGAGCAGGACTTTCAGGTCGCCGAACAGGGACGGGCTGGGGTTCACCCGCAGGTGCACGGGCAGGGCCATGACCTCCGTGCGGGTATCGCCCTGCAGGTGCAGGCGGACTTCGGAGTTGCCCCGGTGGGTGCGCAGCACGTCGCCCAGTTCGGTGACCACTGCCTCCGTGGCCTTGTGCGTGGGCATGGTGATCACCAGGGGACCGTTCATGCCCTCGCTCAGGTCAGGGACCGAAAGCTCCATGCAGTTCAGCGTGACGGCGCCGTCGTCGCGCTTCTGCAGCCGGCCCTTGACCACCACGATCAGGTCCTCGGCCAGCACCGATGCGATGGGACCGTAGACCTGGCCGAAGAACATCACTTCCATGGAACCGCCCAGGTCCTCAACCTCGGCCCGGGCGTAGGCGTTGCCGCTGGCCTTGGCGATCCGGCGGCTCAGGGACGTGATCATCCCGGCGATGGTGATGATGGCGCCGTCCTGCGGCCCGTCCTCCCCCAGCACCGAGGTGATGCTCATCTCCGCGTGCTGGCTGAGGAGCCCTTCGAGGCCCTGCAGCGGGTGGTCCGAGACGTACAGGCCCAGCATGTCCCGTTCGAAGGACAGCTTGTCCTTCTTCTCCCACTCCGGCAGGTCCGGGATTTCGATGCTGAGGGACGACTCCGACTCGGCCTCCCCGATCCCGGCAAAGAGGTCGAACTGGCCGATCGCCTCGTTCCGCTTCAGGGTGATGACCGAATCGATGGCCTCTTCGTGGACCATGGCCAGGGCGCGTCGGGTGTGCCCCAGTGAATCGAAGGCGCCTGACTTGATCAGCGATTCGATGGTGCGCTTGTTGCAGACCACCGCCGGAACCTTCATCAGGTAGTCCTTGAAGGACGTGTAGGCGCCCTCGCTTTCGCGGGCCGCCACCATGGCCTCCACCGCGTTGACGCCGACGTTCCGGATGGCCCCCATGCCGAAGCGGATGTCGTTCCCCACCGGGGTGAAGTTCAGGGCGGATTCGTTGACGTCCGGCGGAAGCACCGTGATGCCCATGCGCCGGCACTCGTTGAGGTAGATGGCGGACTTGTCCTTGTCGTCACCCACAGAGGTGAGCAGCGCGGCCATGTACTCGGGCGCATAGTGCGCCTTGAGGTACGCGGTCCAGTACGAGATCACGCCGTAAGCGGCCGAGTGGGCCTTGTTGAAGGCGTAGTCGGAGAATGGCAGCAGGATGTCCCACAGGGTCTTGACGGCCTCCATCGAGTAGCCGTTGTCCTGCATGCCCTGGGAGAAGCCGGCGAACTGCTTGTCCAGTTCGGACTTCTTCTTCTTGCCCATGGCACGGCGCAGGATGTCGGCCTGGCCCAGGGTGTAGCCGGCCAGCTTCTGCGCCACCGCCATAACCTGCTCCTGGTACACGATCAGGCCGTAGGTTCCGCCCAGGATCTCGGCCAGCGGTTCCTCGAGTTCCGGGTGGATCGGGATGACTTCCTGGATGCCGTTCTTGCGCAGCGCGTAGTCGGTGTGGGCGTTGGCGCCCATGGGACCGGGCCGGTACAGGGCCAGCACGGCGGAGATGTCCTCGAAGTTGTCAGGCTTCATGAGCTTGAGCAGGGACCGCATGGGGCCGCCGTCGAGCTGGAACACGCCCAGGGTGTCGCCGCGGGCCAGCAGCTCGTAGGAGGCGGCGTCGTCCAGCTCGAGGTTTTCGAGGTCCAGGTCGATGCCGCGGTTCATCTTGATGTTCTCGAGGGCGTCGGAAATGATCGTCAGGTTCCGCAGGCCCAGGAAGTCCATCTTGATCAGGCCCAGTCCCTCGGACGTGGGGTAGTCGAACTGGGTGATCACCTGTCCGTCCTGGAACCGGCGCATGATCGGGATGACGTCGATGATCGGGTCGGAGGACATGATCACGCCGGCGGCATGGACGCCCCACTGGCGCTTCAGCCCTTCGATGCCGAGCGCGGTTTCAAACACCTTCGCGGCTTCGGGATCCGTGGCGATCAGCTGGCGGAAGTCGCCTGCCTCGCTGTAGCGCTTCGCTTCCGGGTTCTGGATGTCGGCGAGCGGAATGTCCTTGGCCATGACGGCGGGCGGCAGCGCCTTGGTGAGCTGTTCGCCCATGCTGAAGGGGTAACCCAGGACGCGGGAGGAGTCCTTGAGCGCCTGCTTGGTCTTGATGGTGCCGTACGTGACGATCATCGCCACGCGCTCGTCGCCGTACTTCTTGGTCACGTAGTCGATGACCTCGGGCCGCCGCCGGTCATCGAAGTCGACGTCGAAGTCGGGCATGGAGACACGGTCGGGGTTGAGGAAGCGTTCGAAGATCAGGCCGTGACGCAGGGGGTCGAGGTCGGTGATGCGCATGGCGTAGGCCACCATGGAACCGGCGCCGGAACCACGGCCCGGACCTACCCGGATGCCGTTGTTCTTGGCCCAGTTGATGAAGTCGGCCACCACCAGGAAGTAGCCCGGGAAGCCCATGGAGGTGATGACGCCCAGCTCGTAGTCGGCCTGCTTGCGGACCTCATCCGGCACGCCTTTCGGGTAGCGGTACTGCAGGCCCTTGTCGACTTCCTTGACCAGCCAGGAGGTCTCGTCCTCGCCGGGCGGGCAGGGGAACCGGGGCATGTAGTTGGCGTCCGTGTTGAAGGACACCTCGCAGCGTTCGGCGATCAGGAGGGTGTTGTCGCAGGCTTCCGGGTGGTCGCG
Organism: Arthrobacter nitrophenolicus; assembly: GCF_045833485.1. NCBI lineage: Bacteria > Bacillati > Actinomycetota > Actinomycetes > Micrococcales > Micrococcaceae > Arthrobacter > Arthrobacter nitrophenolicus. Next base: position 3,448,103 of record NZ_CP174504.1, on the reverse strand, counting down.
GAAGAGTTCGCGCATCTCCTGCGGGGACTTCAGGTAGTAGCCGCTGCCGGAGAAGGCGAAGCGCGAACCGCCGTTGTCATAGGTCGGTTCCAGCAGGGTGGAACCGGACTGGATGGCCAGCAGCGCCTCGTGGGCTTTGGCGTCGTGCTCGTGGGTGTAGTGGAGGTCGTTGGTGGCCACCAGGGGAAGGTTGAGTTCCTTGGCGAGCCGCAGCAGGTCCCCGGTGACCCGGCGTTCGATATCCAGGCCGTGGTCCATCAGTTCGCAGAAGTAGTTTTCGGCGCCGAAGATGTCCCGGAACTCGGCGGCCGCCTCCAGCGCTTCGCGGTACTGGCCCAGCCGCAGCCTGGTCTGCACTTCCCCGGACGGGCAGCCGGTGGTGGCGATGAGGCCCTCGGAGTAGGTGTTGAGCAGCTCGCGGTCCAGGCGCGGCCACTTGCCGAAGACCGAGTCCAGCGACGCGATGGACGAGGCCCGGAAAAGGTTCCGCATGCCCACGTTGTTATAGCTGAGCAGGGTCATGTGGGTATAGGAACCACCGCCGGAGACGTCGTCCTTGCGCTGGGACTCGTCCCCCCAGCGGACGCGCTCCTTGTCCGTGCGGGCCGTACCGGGAGTCACATAGGCTTCAACGCCGATGATGGGCTTGATGCCCTTGGCCTGGGCCTTCTGCCAGAAGTCGAAGGCGCCAAACAGGTAGCCGTGGTCGGTGGTGGCCAGCGCGGGCATGCCCAGGCGTTCGGTTTCATCGAACAGCTCCCCCAGGCGGGCCGCTCCATCCAGCATTGAATATTCGGTGTGGGTGTGCAGGTGGACAAACGAATCATTGCTGGAAGTCACCGCACTATTCTAAGCGCTGGCCTCCGGCCGCCCGTGTCATGCCCGCCAGTGTCAGGCCCGTCCGGAGCCCAGGACCTCAAGGGCGTATGCGAGGTCCTGCGGATAGTCGCTGGTGACCCTGATCCGCTCCCCCGTGCCCGGGTGGTCGAAGGCAAGTTCGCGGGCGTGCAGCCACTGCCTGGTCAGGCCCAGGGTGGCGGCGAGCCTGGGATCGGCGCCGTACGTCAGGTCCCCGGCACAGGGGTGCCGCAGCGCGGAAAAGTGCACGCGGATCTGGTGGGTCCGGCCCGTTTCGAGGTGGATTTCCACCAGGCTGGCCTTGCCGAATGCCTCGATCACCTCGTAGTGCGTCACGGACTCCCGGCCGTCCTCGATCACGGCGAACCGCCAGTCGTGGCCGGGGTGCCGGCCGATGGGGGCGTCGATAGTGCCGGTCAGGGGGTCGGGCAGGCCCTGCACCACGGCGTGGTACACCTTGTCCACGGTCCGTTCCTTGAAGGCACGCTTCAAGGCCGTGTAGGCCCGTTCGGTCTTGGCCACCACCATGACCCCGGATGTTCCGACGTCGAGGCGGTGCACGATGCCGGCGCGTTCAGGCGAGCCGGAGGTGGAGATGCGGTATCCGGCGCCTGCGAGGCCGCCCACCACGGTGGGTCCCACCCAGCCCGGGGACGGGTGGGCGGCAACGCCCACGGGTTTGTCGACGACGACGAAATCATCGTCGTCAAGCAGGATCTTCAGGCCTTCCACAACTTCCTCCACGACTTCAAGCGGGTCCCGCCGTTCCGGGATACTGACGTCCAGGACGTCCCCCGCTGCCAGCTTTGCCGATTTGCCCAGGGCCTTGCCCCGGCTCACCACATGGCCTTCCGCTATCAGGGTCGCCGCGACGGACCGGGACACGCCCAGGATTCCTGCCAGCCCGGCGTCGGCCCGGGAGCCGGCGTATTCCTCGGCAACGACGTACCGCTCAGGCATCGCCGGACTTCTCCTTGCGCTCCGCGGCTACGCGGGTGCCGTCCAGTGCCACCCCGCGCAGGGTCAGGATGCAGATGATGGCGACGGCGGATACAACGGCGGAGTCGGCGATGTTGAAGATGGCGAAGTTGGGAAGCTGGATGAAGTCGACCACGTGCCCCATGCCGAAGGACGGCTCCCGGAACAGCCGGTCGGTAAGGTTGCCCAGCGCCCCGCCCAGGAGCAGGCCCAGGGCCAGGGCCCACCATTTTGAGCCCAGCTTCCGGATCTGGAAGACGATGGCGACGGCCACCACGGCCATGATGATGGAGAACACCCAGGTGACGTTCTCGCCGATGGAGAACGCCGCGCCGGAGTTGCGGATGAAGTACCAGTGGAGCAGCGGCGGGAAGACCGGGATCCGTTCCCCTTCCACCATGGTGGAGGTGACCCACAGCTTGGTCAACTGGTCCAAAACGTAGGCAAAGACCGCGAACCCGGCGAAGAGGGACAGCAGCACGGCCCGGCGGGGGCGTGGTGAGGGCGGGACAGGGCGTGCAGCGTCTGCAGCGAGTTCGTCAGTCATGGTGCTTTCATTCGTAAAACAGGTGTCAATGCCGAAAGCCGGCGGCCGAGGAATCCTCAGCCACCGGCTTTCAGAATACGTGCTTGACGGACTAGTTGGCTTCGCTTACTTCCGGCGTAGCCACTGACCCGCGGGCGTCGAGGTCGCGGAGCTGGCCTTCGATGTAGGCCTTCAGGCGTGAGCGGTAATCGCGCTCGAAGCCGCGGAGCTGCTCCACCTTGCGCTCCAGGACGGACCGCTGCTGCTCGAGGGCACCGAGGATCTTGCGGGACTTTTCCTGGGCGTCGTTGACGAGGCTGCTGGCTTCGATCTGCGCCTCGGCGATGATCTTGTCCTTCTGCGCCTGGCCGTCAGCAACGTGGCGGTCGTGCATCTGCTGTGCCATGGCCAGCAGGCCTGCGGCAGATTCGGCGGACGGCGTGGCGACGGCGGCCTGGCCGGCGGGAGCGGGGGCGGCAGCAACCGGAGCGGGAGCCTGGGCTTCCTTCTTCTTGGCAGCTTCGGCGGCCTTGGCTTCTGCCTCGGCCTTTTCGCGTGCCTCGTCCTTGTCGGACTTGACGGGCGCGGGGACCTTCTCCACCACGGGGGCGGCTGCGGCGCTGGCAGGAACGCTGGAACCGGCTTCGGCGAGCTTCTTGCGGAGCTCGTCGTTCTCCTGGTTCAGGCGGCGGAGCTCCACGACGATCTCGTCCAGGAAGTCGTCAACTTCATCCTGGTCGTAGCCCTCACGGAACTTGGTCGGCTGAAAGCGCTTATTGACAACGTCTTCTGGCGTCAAAGCCATCTGGTCACCTCACTGGTCTGGTTAGTCAGTAGGCCTTCCGGCCGTCGAAACTACGGTACCTAAATTTGGTCTGCTTACTCTAATTCAACACTGCAGTGTCAAACGCGAGTTTCTACGCTTCACAGTAACTGTTCCCGCGGGTCCAGGCTGCGCTGCTGGTTCTTTTGGTAAATCAGGCGAGTCCCCGCGTGATTCCCATGGCGATGCTTACGGCAATGAAGAGGATCAGGAATCCCAGATCCAGTGAGATTCCGCCCAGGCGGAGGGGCGGAATCAGCCGGCGCAGGACCTTCAGGGGCGGATCGGTGATGGTGTACACGGCGTGCGCGGCCACCAGGGCAGCCCCGCGCGGCCGCCACTCCCGGGCGAACATCTGGACCCAGTCGTAGACCAGGCGGATGATGAGGGCCACAAAAAACAGCAGGAGCGCGAGATAGACAAGTCCGAAAACAATTCCCATGACTTAATTCATATCTCCATGTCCATTGTGGGTACGGCAGTTTGCTGCCGATGCTTCCCGTCTATTTCAGCACAGATGCCAGACAGGTGTCCCTGCCTGGCATCCGGATCCTGCCTGATGGTCAGCTCTGGTTGAAAAAACTGGCCGTGTTGTCGCTGGCCTTCTTGTCGTCGCCGATGACTTCGACGTACGACGGCGACAGCAGGAAAACCTTGTTGGTCACCCGTTCGATGCTTCCGCGCAGCCCGAACACGAGTCCCGCGGAGAAGTCCACCAGGCGCTTCGCATCCGCTTCACCCATGTCGGTGACGTTCATGATCACCGGAATGCCGTCCCGGAAGCTCTCGCCGATGAGTTTGGCGTCATTGTAGGAGCGCGGGTGGATGGTGGTGATCTGGCGCAGGCCGCCGGTTTCTTCGCGGCTCGAAGCCGCTCGCTTGATGGGGGTCACTGGGGCGCGGTATTCCTCTTCAGGGGTGTAGGACGCTTCGCGGCTGACCTCGCGGACGGGTGCGGGTGCACGGCGCTCCTCGCGGTCAACTTCCATCGTTTCGTCCTCATCCTTACGTGCGGTCTGTTGCTCGGACTCGTAATGCTCATCGCCGTCGGCGAGCCCAAGATAGATCATTGTCTTGCGCAGAGCGCCGGCCATGGTCGACTCCTATTCGTGTCCCGTACGCGGGCCGTCCAATGACTCGACAGCATTGGGGTCCCCCGCCCATCACTTCCAACAGGACCGACGCTACCCCACCGCGGGACGTGATCCGAGAATATCGGAACCGATCCGCAGGTGTGTCGCCCCGAACTTGATGGCTGCCTCCAGGTCCTGGCTCATGCCTGCCGAGATGCCCGTGGCCGCCGGGTGCTCCGCCACCAGCTGCGCCGAAACGCCAGCGAGCTTCTCGAAGGCAGGCTCTGGCGCGGCGCCGAGCGGGGCCACCGCCATCACGCCAGCGAGGCGCAGGCCGTCGGCCGCCGCGATCTGTTCTGCCAGCCGGGGAACGTCGGCGGGGACGGCACCGCCGCGGTGCGCACCGGCGTCGTCCTCGAGGCTGACCTGGATGAAGCAATCCAGCGGAGCCCGGCCTGTGCTTGCCCGTGCCGCGGAAACGGCTTTAGCGAGGGCCTCCGCCAGCTGGGGCCGGTCCACGGAGTGGACCGCGGCGGCATAGCGTGCCACCGATTTGGCTTTCTTGGTCTGCAGCTGGCCCACGAAGTGCCAGGTGAGCCCGCAGTCTGCCAGTTCCGCGGCCTTGGCGGCCGCCTCCTGGTCCCTGTTCTCGCCGACATCGGTGACGCCAAGCGCTGCGAGCCGGCGGATGTCCGCGGCCGGGTGGAATTTGGTGACCACGATCAGCGTGGGCAGGCGGTCCTCCCGGCCTGCGGCCGCTGCGGCTGCCTCGATGCGCCGCCGGACCACGGCAAGCCGCCCGGCCAGCTCGGCAGTGCGGGAATCCCCTGCCTCCGGCGCGTCAGTCATGGCACCACACCAGTCCCGCGAACCTGCCGGTGTTCCGGTTGCGACGGTAGGAGAAGAGCGACTCTGTCTCCAACGTGCATGCTCCGGTGTACGCCACCTCCACGCCTGCCTGCTCCAGCTGGCTGCGCGCCCCGGCCGGCAGGTCCAGTCCGGGGGTGCCCCAGGACGTGGTGCTGCGGGTGGCGGGCACTTCCGCCGCCACCTCTTCCTGTAGTGCGGCGGGAACTTCGTAGCAGCGTCCGCAGATGGAGGGACCCAGCCAGGCCCGGACAGCGCCGGCGCCCAGCGACTTCATGCTCTCCAACGCTGCCGGGATGACCCCGTTGGCGATTCCCGGACGGCCCGCGTGGACGGCCGCGAGGACGGGACCGTCCGCGGATTCGGCTGCAAGCAGCACGGGGATGCAGTCCGCCACCATCACAGCCAGCGGGACTCCGCGGGAGACCATGGCGTCCGCCTCAGGCGTTGCCGTACCCGGCTCCATGAGGGCCACGGCCGTGCCGTGGACCTGGTTCATGAAGCGGAGTCCGGCCGGCGCCACGCCCATGGACCGCTCAAGCCCGGCACGGCGCTGCTGCACCAGGGCAGGATCGTCCCCGACATGCAGCGCGAGGTTGCCCGCGTCCGTATTCGTGAATGCGGCCGACACCCCGGGCAGGATGTCGGCGCGCCAATGGAACAAGCCGGGGCCTACTTCAGGAAGTCGGGGACATCCAGGTCATCCGGGTGGTTGCCGGTGAGGTCCGGCTCCACCACGGAAGGAAGGTCGACGTCGAACCCGGAGTCTGCGGGGACGGCGGACGGACGCTGCTGGCCCCAGCTGCTGAGGCCTGCGGCACCAACACCGGCATGGACGGGCTGGGCGCTGGGCTGATGGTTCCCGGCCGACGGCGCCTGCGCGGGTGCCGGCGCTGCGGAAGGCGCGGCCGGGCGCTGCGGAGCCGCCTGCGGCTGGGACTGGTCCATCGACGGCGAGGTCGCCTTGACGTCGTCGAACCCGGCGGCGATAACGGTGACGCGCGCCTCGTCACCCAGGGCGTCGTCGATGACGGCGCCGAAGATGATGTTTGCCTCGGGGTGGGCAACTTCCTGGACCAGGCGGGCGGCTTCGTTGATTTCGAACAGGCCGAGGTCCGAGCCGCCCTGGATGGAGAGCAGCACGCCGTGGGCGCCGTCGATGGAAGCTTCGAGCAGCGGGGACGCGATGGCGAGTTCCGCGGCCTTGACGGCACGGTCCTCGCCGCGGGCGGAACCGATGCCCATGAGGGCGGAACCGGCGCCCTGCATGACGGACTTGACGTCCGCGAAGTCGAGGTTGATCAGCCCGGGGGTGGTGATGAGGTCCGTAATGCCCTGGACACCGGAGAGCAGCACCTGGTCCGCCGAGCGGAAGGCGTCCAGGACCGAGACGTTGCGGTCGCTGATGGACAGCAGGCGGTCGTTCGGGATCACGATCAGCGTGTCCACTTCGTCGCGGAGGGCGTCGATGCCCGCTTCTGCGGATCCGGCCCGGCGGCGGCCCTCGAAGGTGAAGGGACGGGTGACAACACCGATGGTCAGCGCGCCAAGTGAACGTGCGATGCGGGCGACGACGGGTGCGCCGCCCGTGCCGGTGCCGCCGCCTTCGCCGGCGGTGACGAAGACCATGTCCGCGCCGCGGAGCACTTCCTCGATCTCGTCAGCGTGGTCCTCGGCCGCCTGCTTGCCGACCTCGGGATTGGCTCCCGCACCCAGGCCACGGGTCAGCTCGCGGCCAACGTCCAGCTTGACGTCGGCATCGCTCATGAGCAGGGCCTGGGCGTCCGTATTGATGGCGATAAATTCAACGCCCCGGAGGCCGACCTCGATCATGCGGTTGACTGCGTTCACGCCACCGCCGCCGATGCCGACGACTTTGATGACGGCCAAGTAATTCTGCGGAGCTGCCACGTTACGTGTCCCTTGTTCGTGTTTATTGCGAAAACTGATGGAGAGCTTGAAGCCTGAAACCTTAACCTTCGACTTGAAGGTTATAGTTATGTCAAGTAACTCATGTCTGTGACGGTATTTCCTCTGGTTCCCACATTCAATAACCGGGTCCGCGTGTCGGATTAATACCGGAAAGAATGCCGGTCACCGCGTCACCGGGTGCCGGGGCACGCTGACGTCGTACACCTTGACCGGGTTTTTGGGGTCGGCTGGAACCTTGAGGAGCGCCTCCAGGACTTTAGCCTTAAGTTCCTTCTCCGAAGCGTTCCCCCAGATGATGGTTTGGCCGTCCACGAGCTTGAGCTCAACCGCGTCCACGGACTGTGCCGAGGCATTGCTGAGCTTGGCCAGGACATCGGCCGGCAGCGCACCCAGGACGGCCGCCGTGGCGCGGAACAGGTCCTGGCCGATCGTCCCGGCACCACCGTCAATCACCGGCAGGGAGACCGAGGCGGGATCGGCAGTGGCGGCCAGTTGCACGCCTTCCACGTCCACCAATTGGTACTGCTCCCCCTGCTTGACCAGCGCCACGGGCACGCGCTCCCGCACGGCAACGGCCAGTCCCGACGGCGGCCGCGCTTCGGCCGAGACGGACTTCACCTGGACCAGCGGCTCAAGCAGCCGCCCCACTTCCTCGTCTGTGATTTGCGGCAGGGGCTTGCCCCGCAACGGCTCCAGGGCGCCCTGCACCTGCCCAGGGGTCAGCAGCCGCGTGCCGGAGACCGAGATGGATTCCAGTGCCAGCACGGGCGAGTAGACGGCTCCCGCCAGCAGCCCGGCAACGAGCGCCACCACGGCTGCTACCACCATGAGCAGGTTCCTCTTGCGCCGCTTTCCCTTTGGTTCAGGAAATGCCAGGACGTTCGGGGCCCCGCCGGCCGGCTCTGCGGGCTTGTCCTTCCGGAGCCCGGGGAAACGGAGCTTGCCCTCACCGGCCGGTTTTGCGGCCCTCGCGGGTTTTTTGGCTGCGGCAGGCTTGTCCGGCGCTGTTTCCGGAAGGCTGCGGGATGCGGAGATAACGTCATCGCCGCCCATATCCAGCCGCCCGGAAGCCGGCGTGTTCTTCCCGCCGGGGCCGGTGGCTGTGCTCCCCGTCCTTCCGGCGGGCCGGTAGGTGGGCCGGCGCGAGCTAGGCACGCAGGGCCTCGACGATCAGCGGGCCGTACGCGGTGACGTCACCGGCGCCCGCCGTCAGGACGATGTCGCCTTCCTTCGCCGCGTCGGCGAGGGCTGCCACAGCGTCGGACGCCGGAACCAGCCTCCCGCCTGCGCCCAAATGGTCGGCGATGAGCTGGCTGGAAACGCCGGGAATCGGGTCTTCGCGGGCGGGGTAGATATCCAGTACCAGGGCGGTATCGGCGAGGTTGAGGGCCTCGGCGAACTCCCGGGCGAATTCCTGGGTCCGTGAAAACAGGTGCGGCTGGAAGAGCACATGGACTTTGTGCTCCCCTGCCACCGACCGCGCTGCCGTCAGGGCGGCGCGGACTTCGGTGGGGTGGTGCGCGTAGTCATCGAAGACCCGGACGCCCCTGGCGGATCCCTTCAGTTCAAAGCGCCGGGCCGCCCCGGAGAAGTCAGCCAGTGCAGCGGCCGCAGCGGCGGGTTCAACGCCCAGTTCGAGGGCCACGGCGAACGCGGCGGCGGCGTTCAGCGCATTGTGCCGCCCCGGCACCTGCAGCGAAAGTCCGTGGCGGCCCGCGGGTCCGGACACCCACACCTTGCCGGGACCGTCGTCGTGCAGTACCAGGTCCGAACCGGCACGGGTGCCGTACAGGACCACGCGGGTGTTGCCGCGCTCCCTGGTCCTTTCGGCAAGGGCCAGCGCCCCGGCGTCGTCGGCGCAGGCAACCAGCACGCCGTCCGCGGGCAGCAGTGCGGTGAAACGGTCAAAGGATTCATAGACCGCCTCCGCCGTACCGTAGTGGTCCAGGTGGTCAGGCTCAACGTTGGTGACCACCGCGATCCGGGGCCGGTAGTTCAGGAATGAACCGTCGGACTCGTCGGCCTCGGCGACGAAGATTCCGGAGCTCCCGTGCGCGGCATTGACACCGAGGGCAGGCACGTTGGCACCGATCGCGAACGAGGGATCCAGCCCTGCACCCTGCAGCAGGACGGTGACCATGGACGTGGTGGTGGACTTGCCATGGGTTCCGGCCACCGTGACCACGAGGTCCTCCCCCATGGTGGCGGCAAGCGCCTCGGAGCGGTGCAGCACGGGCAGGCCTGCCTGCCTGGCGGCAGCAAGCTCCGGGTTGTCTGCGCGGATCGCCGAGCCGGCCACCACCGTCTGCGCGTCGCCCAGGTTGGCAGCGTCGTAGCCGACGGCGATGCGGGCACCCGCCGCGGCCAGGTCCGCCATGACCGGAAGGTCCTTGGCGTCCGAGCCGCTGACGGGGACACCGCGGGCCACCATGATCCGCGCCACGGCGGACATTCCGACGCCGCCGACGCCAATGAAGTGGACCTTGCCGAGGGATTCCAGGCTGCCCGGGGATTCGAGGCCGGCGTTGTGGGGGTTCATGCAGTTACCGCTTCCAGGATGAGACCAGCCATGCGCTGGTCGGCGTTTCGAATGCCGAGCCGGTAGGAATTGGCCGCCATGGTGGCGAGCCGTTCCTTGTCGGTGACCAGCGGTATCAGCTCCCGGGCGACGTAGCCGGCGTTGAAGTCCCGGTCCGGAACCAGCAGCGCGCCGCCGGCCGCCACGAGGCCCGCGGCATTCAGTGCCTGTTCCCCGTTGCCGATGGGCAGCGGCACCAGGACGGCAGGGACTCCTACCGCGGCTGCTTCGCAGACAGTTGCGGCTCCCGACCGGGCCAGCAGCACGTCGGCGGCGGCGTAGACAAGCTCCATGCCGTCGACGTATTCCACCTGACGGTAGCCGTCGGCCGTGATCGGCTTGCCGGCGTCGTCCACGACCGACTTGCCGCGCCCGGTGATGTGCAGGGTCTGGATGCCGGCGGCTGCCAGTTGCCCGACTGCGCCGCCGATGGTCCGGTTGATGCTCTGGGCGCCTGAGGAACCTCCGGTCACGATCAGGGTGGGTTTGTCCGGGTCAAGTCCCAGTGCCGCCCTGGCGGCGGGCCGTGCTGCAGACCTGTCGAGGGAGGAAATCCCGGTGCGCATGGGCATGCCGACGTGCACCGCATGCGGGAGCGGCGTGCCGTCGAAGGCGACCGCGACCCGCTTTGTCAGCATCGCCCCAACCCTGTTTGCCAGGCCGGGCCGTGCGTTCGCCTCGTGGATCACGATGGGGATGCGCCGCTTCCGGGCAGCGAGGTACATCGGGGTGCAGACGTATCCGCCGACGCCCACCAGGACGTCCGCCTGCGCCTTGTCGAGGATGGCGCCCGCCTGGCGCACGGCCCCGGCCAGGCGTCCCGGCAGCCGGACCAGGTCCACGGAGGGTCTCCGGGGGAACGGCACGCGGTCAATGGTGGCAAGTTCCACCCCTGCGGCCGGGACAAGCCGGGTTTCCATCCCGGAGGGTGTTCCGACGGCGAGCAGGGCAGCATGCGGGGAGGCACTCCGCACCGCTGCTGCGATGGCCAGGAGTGGGCTGATGTGGCCGGCTGTTCCGCCGCCCGCCAGGACGATCGAGGGGGTTTTCGGAGTCATCTCGGATCAGGCACGCTTTCTTGCAGTCTTCTTCTTCGCAGCAGCCCCGCGGCTCCTGCCCTTGAACTTCAGCATCTTCTTGGGGCGGATGGCGGGCGCCATCTGCTCCCGGGCCAGCGACAGCACCACGCCGACGGCGCAGAGCGACATCAGCAGGGCCGAACCGCCATAGGAGATGAAAGGCAAGGGCACGCCAATGACGGGCATCAGCCCGGTGACGACGGCCATGTTGACGGTCGCCTGGCCCAGCAGCCACACCATGATGGTTCCGGCAAGGACCCGGTGGAACATGTCCTCCTGGGCCACCACCACGCGGTAGATGGCCGCGCCGAGGATCGCAAACAGGATCAGGACGACGACGGTGCCCACCAGGCCGAGTTCCTCGCCGATGATGGCGAAGATGAAGTCGTTGTGGGCTTCCGGGATCCAGCTGTACTTTTGCCGGCTCTGGCCGAGTCCCACGCCGAACCAGCCGCCGGAGGCCAGTCCGTAGAGGCCGTTTGTTGCCTGGTAGTTGGCGTCGATGCCGTCGGCACAGGATTCACCGGTCCACCAGGACGTGATGCGGCAGACCCGGTTGGAGCTGGTCACGGCCATGACGGCCGTTCCGGCGGCCGCCGCCAGGCCGGCGATGCCGAAGAGGTAGAGGGGCGCCCCGGCGAAGAACAGCGCTGCAGCGGTGATCATCATGATGATCATGGCGGTGCCGAGGTCGTTGCCCACCAGGACCAGGACAATAACCGCGGCCGCCATGGGGACGGCGGGAATGGCAACGTGCTGCCAGCGGCTCAGAAGCCGGCCCTTGATGGCCAGTACCGTTGCCATCCAGAGGGCGAGAGCAAGCTTTGACGCCTCGGACGGCTGGAAGGTGATGCCGCCCAGGTCGATCCAGTTCTTGTTGCCGTTGACCTCGGCGCCCACCAGCTGGACCAGGACCAGCAGCGCCAGGGCAATGCCGATCGCCGGCCAGGCGAGCCGCTTCAGCCAGACCACATTGATGCGTGAAAGCACGAACATGGTGAAGATGCCGATGGCAGCAAACATGCCCTGCTTCAGGGCATCGCCGTAAGGCGACTTGCCCGCTGCGATGGACTCGACGCTGGAAGCGGAAAGGACCATCATGATCCCGATTGCCGTCAGGGCAAGGGTGGAGCCCAGGATGAGGTAGTACGTGGAGCCGTTCCGGGAGGTTCCGTTGCCCTCGAGGGCGGACCAGAACCTGCGGTACGCATTCCGCAGTTTGCGGGGCAGGGTTGCCTGCCGGCTTGCGGACGTTGCGGAGGAGCCGGGGCCGGGCGTGCGGACCTGTCGTTTGGCTGGCGGCCGGGTGGGCGTGCTGGCCATTCTTACTCCTCGCCGGTCTGTCCCTGCCCTTCCACCAGCCCGCGGACAGCTGCGATGAATGTGTCACCACGGTGAGCATAGGAAGAGAACTGATCCATGGAAGCAGCTGCCGGAGCCATCAGCACTGTGTCGCCGGAGGCGGCCTGCCGGGCGGCGGACGCAACGGCCAGCGACATTACCTGTTCCCCGGACAAGGGGGAACCTGATTCGTCGGCACCCGCTGCGGCAGTCTGCACTTCTTCAGTGTCGCCCGGTACGGCCTCGATCACCGGGACATCCGGCGCGTGTCGCTGGAGGGCGGCGGTGAGGACCGAGGTGTCCTTGCCGATCAGCACCACGGCTTTCAGCCGGGAGGCGTGCTCACGCACCAGGTCGTCATAGGAGACGCCCTTCGACAGGCCCCCCGCTATCCAGACCACATTGGTGAAGGCGGCAAGGGAGGCCGAGGCCGCGTGTGGGTTGGTGGCCTTGGAATCGTTGACCCAGAGTACGCCGTTGTGGCGGGCCACGGGCTGGATGCGGTGGTCCCCGGGGATGTAGTCCCGGATGCCCTGCCGCACGGCGGCTGCATCCACCCCGTAGGCACGGACCAGTCCGGCGGCAGCGAGGGCGTTGGCCACCATGTGGCGGGGCGCGAAGGCGCCGAGGTCCTTCATCGACGCGAGCTCGGCCGCGCTGTCCTTGCGTTCCTCGATGAAGGCCCGGTCCACCAAGAGCCCTTCAACCACGCCGAGCATGCTGATGGCGGGCGTGACCGTGGTGAACCCGATGGCCCGGCATCCTTCCACGACGTCGGCGTTCTCCACCATGCGCTCGGTCTCAAACTGTTCAGCGTTGTACAGGCAGGCTTTTTGGGTCTGCTCGTAGACCTTTGCCTTGTCCGCCAGGTATGAGTCGTACGAGCCGTGCCAGTCCACATGGTCTTCGGCGACGTTGAGGCAGACGCTTGCCACCGGGGAGAGCGATTCGGCCCAGTGCAGCTGGAAGCTGGACAGTTCGACAGCGAAGACGTCGTACTCCACGGGGTCCCGGATGGCATCGAGGATGGGCGTGCCCACGTTTCCCACGGCGATGGCTTTGAGGCCGGCCGCGCGGAGCATCGACTCGGTGAGGCCCACCGTTGTGGTCTTCCCGTTGGTGCCGGTGATGGCGAGCCAGTCGGCCGTCTTCCGGCCTTCCCTGGTCCGTACCCGCCAGGCAAGTTCCACGTCGCCCCAGACGGGGATGTGGGCACGGGCCGCGGCAGCGAGGAGCGCCTGGTCGGGCCGCCAGCCCGGCGAGGTGACAATGAGCTCCGGAAGTTCGCCGTCGATCCGGGGGATCCGGGTGACTGCGTCCTCCCCCAGCAGGACATCGGCTGCGCCGACGATCTTCAGGGTCTCGGCATGGGCTTTGGCTTTCTCGGTGGTGGCGGCGTCCACCACCACCACGCGGGCACCCAGTTCGATCAGGGTGTCGGCCGCAGCGAAGCCGGAAACGCCGATGCCGGTGACGGCCACGCGCAGGCCGCTCCAGTCGGAGTCCCAGGAAACGAGGTTCTGCAGGCGGGGGGAAACGGTCACAGCAATACAACCCATTCAGCGTAGAAGATGCCAAGGCCCACGGCCACGAACAGTCCGCCCAGGATCCAGAAACGGACCACCACCGTCACTTCCGCCCAGCCCTTGAGTTCGAAATGGTGCTGCAGCGGTGCCATTTTGAAGACGCGTTTGCCTCCGGTGGCCTTGAAGTAGCCCACTTGGATGATGACGGACAGGGTGATCAGGACGAAGAGGCCGCCGATGATTCCAAGCAGCAGTTCGGTCCGGGACAGGATGGCGAAGCCGGCGATGGCGCCGCCGATGGCAAGTGATCCGGTGTCGCCCATGAAGATCTTGGCCGGTGAAGTGTTCCACCAGAGGAAGCCCACCAGGGCCGCGCTCATGATGGCCGCCAGCAGCGCGAGGTCAAGGGGGTCCCGCACGGAGTAGCAGCCGCTGCCGGCTTCCCTCGGGGAACCACAGGCCTGGTTGCTTTGCCAGATGCCCATCAGGGTGTAGGCGCCGAAGACCATGACGGAAGCACCGGCCGCCAGCCCATCGAGGCCGTCCGTGAGGTTGACGCCATTGGTGGCGGCCGTGACGATCAGGTTGGACCAGATCACGAAGAGGATGGCGCCCAGGACGGTTCCGCCGAAAGCCAGGTCCAGCCAGGGCAAGTCCCGGACCAGCGAGATCTTGGTGGACGCCGGCGCCAGGCCGTCCTCGTTCGGAAAGTTGAGGGCCAGCACGGCAAAGATGATGCCCACCGCGGCCTGCAGGATGAGTTTTGCCTTGGCGTTGAGGCCCAGGCTGCGTTGCCGTGAGATCTTGATGAAGTCGTCAAGGAAGCCGACGAGCCCCATCCCCACCATCAGGAAGAGCAGGATGAGGGCTGACGCGGATGGACCGGGTGAGTCCGGATTCATCATGAACATAATGAGGTGGGTGAGTCCGTAGGCCAGCAGGACTGCTGCCACCACAACTGTTCCGCCCATGGTGGGTGTTCCGCGCTTGGTGTGGTGCGAGGTAGGACCGTCGTCGCGGATGAACTGGCCGTAGCCGCGGCGGACCAGGAGCCGGATAAAGAGCGGTGTTCCCACCAGGGCGCACAGCAGGGCGAGCCCGGCGCCGATCAAAAGTGCAATCACAGCAGAGTGCTCCTTTCATCGGCGGGTTGGCGGGTTGGGGGTAATGCTATCCGATCGCCCAAATGGCGCAGTCCCACGCTGTTGGAGGACTTGAACAGCACAAGATCGCCGGGCTGGAGTTCCGCGTTCAAAAGTTCGTAGGCTTCCTCGGCGGTCTCCGTGAAGATGCATTCGTCCCCCCAGGACCCTTCCTGCACGGCGGAAACGTAGAGCGGACGCGCTTCGCGGCCCACCACTACGAGCCGGGAGATGTTGAGCCGGACCACCTGGGTGCCAACGGCGGTGTGTTCCCGGATGGAGTCGTCCCCGAGTTCAAGCATGGCGCCGAGGACGGCCCACGTGCGCCGCCCGCGCCCCAGGTCGGCAAGGGTCCGGAGGGCGGCCCGCATGGATTCAGGGTTTGCGTTGTAGGCGTCGTTGATGACGGTGACGCCGTCGGCACGCTCGGTCCGTTCCATCCGCCAGCGGCTGGCGGCCGTCTGGCTGCTCAGCCCGGAGGCGATGTCCGCGCCGGGGATGCCTGCGGCGAAGGCCGCGGCAGCCGCTGCAAGGAGGTTGCCCGTGTGGTGGGAGCCGATGAGGCGGCTGGAGACGTGGTGCGGCCCGTCACCGTCCGGCAGCAGGAGGTCGAACTCCGGATTGCCGCCGGCGTTGGTGTCCGCATTGAGGGCCTGGACGGCGGCGTCGTCGCGACCTTCGGCGGAGAAGCCGAGCACCTTAGCCGTGGTGCGGCTGCGCATCGCGGCCACCCTGTCGTCGTCGAGGTTGATGATGGCCGTTCCGGCGGCGGAAAGGCCTTCTACCATCTCGCCCTTGGCGAGGGCAATGTTCTCCACTCCCCCGAATTCGCCGGCATGCGCGGTCCCGACGCCGAGGACAACCCCGATGTCAGGCTTGACCATCTCAGCCAGGTAGCGGATGTGTCCGATGCCGGTGGCACCCATCTCGATCACCAGGTAGCGGGTGTCGGTGTCCGCACGGAACACGGTGAGCGGCACTCCGACCTCGCCGTTGTAGGACCCCTGCGGCGCCACGGTGTTGCCGTGGGCCGAGAAAATTCCGGCAAGCAGGTCCTTGGTGGTGGTCTTTCCGGCGGAGCCGGTGATGCCCACCACTGTCAGTTTCCCGCCTGCTGCAGCCCTCGCCGCACGGATCCTGCGGACGGCCTCTGCCGCCAGCGCACCCATTGCCAGGACGGCGTCGGGAACCAGGATGGAGGGGTATGGAAGCCCATCCGGCCCGGCCACGGGCCGCTCGGCAAGGGCCAGGACAGCCCCGGCTTCAAAAGCGGCCGGGAGGAAGTCGTGGCCGTCCGCGAACTCGCCCGGCTTTGCGACGTAAAGCGAACCTGTTGTGGCTTCGCGTGAATCCGTAACCACCGTAAGGGGCGTGATTCCGGGATCGGCGTCCAGGCGCCCGCTGGTGATTTCGGCGATCTCCGCCGCAGTAAATGCAATCATCTCGGTCTAGGACTCTATCCGGTCGTCTTGGAGAACGTTGAATCCCCTGGCTGTCAAGGCGCTCCGCAGTTCCACCCGGTCATCGAGGGCAAGGTTGACGCCCTTCACTTCCTGCCAGACCTCGTGGCCGCGTCCTGCAACAAGAATGGTGTCCTGCGGCCGCGCAAGCTCCACTGCCCGGCGGATCGCCTCGTCACGGGGAAACACCTCCAGCAGCTCGCACGTCAGGCCCTCGCTGGCCTTCTCCTCCTGCGCCCCGGCCAGGACGTCCCGGCGGATGGCGGCCGCGTCCTCGTCGTGGGGGTCGTCGTCGGTGACGATGACGGTGTCCGCAAGCCGCGCCGCGATGGCACCCATTGCCGGCCGCTTGCCCTGGTCCCGCTGCCCGGTGGCGCCGAAGACCACGATGAGCCGGGAATCCGGCTGCGGCGAACGGACCGCCTCCAGGGCCCTTGCCAGCGCATCGGTGTTGTGTGCGAAGTCCACCACCGCAGCCGGTTCCTCGGAGATCAGCTGCATGCGGCCGGGGACCGCCACGGTGAAGGGATCCGCGGCGTCCAGGGCTGCCTGCAGGTCCGCGGGTTCAACGCCGGACTGGAGCACCATGAGTGCCGCGAGGGCGGCGTTGGCCACGTTGAAGCTTCCGGGAAGGCCGGTGTGGAGGCGCAGTTCGGTGCCCTGTGGACCGTGAAGCGTGAACTCCGTGCCCAGTCCGCGCGGGGACGCCGAGGCGACTGTCCAGTCCGCGGCAGTCCCCGGCACGGTGCCGAGGGTGGTGACCGGCACCGCCGTGGCGCCGGCAAGGCGCCGGCCCCAATCGTCGTCGACCGTCACAACAGCCTTGCGTGCCCGGCCGGGCGTGAACAGCTCAGCCTTGGTGGCGAAGTAGTCGTCCATGGTGTGGTGCAGGTCGAGGTGGTCCTGCGTGAGGTTGGTGAAGCCGGCGACGTCGAACATCAGCCCGTCCACCCGCTGGTAGGAGATGGCGTGGGAGGAAACCTCCATGGCAGCGGCGGCCAGTCCCCGTTCGCGCATCAGCGCCAGCAGCCCGTGCACGTCGGTCGACTCCGGTGTGGTGAGCAGGCTTGGAATGGGGTCGCCGCCGGCAAGGATCTCGATGGTGCCGATCAGCCCGGCCTGCTTGCCGAGGGCGGCCAGCAGGGAGGTGATGAAGTACGTCGTGGTGGTCTTGCCGTTCGTGCCGGTGACACCGAACAGCTGCAGGGACCGGTCGGCACCTGACTGGCTGCGGTAGATCAGGGCAGACAACGGCCCCACCACATTGCGCGGGGCGTCCACGACCAGCACGGGCACCGGCGTATCGGCGGACAATGCCAGCATCCGCGCCCCGGCCTCGTCCGTCAGCACCGCCACCGCCCCGTCCTCGATTGCCTGGGCGGCGAAATCGGCGCCATGGCGGGCAGCACCGGGAAGCGCAACGTAGAGATCGCCAGGTTCCACTGCCCGGGAGTCAAGGGAGATGCCGGTCACTGATGTTTCCGCATCAGGTCCGGGAACGCTGACGCCCACAGCGTCACCAATGCTGCCGAGCGGCAGCGCCTCCACGGCCGAAGGCCGGAACCGGGCATTGGTGGCAGGAGCGGCGCTGTCCTGGGGCGGGGTGAACTCAGACAAGGGATCTCCGATGGTGCTAGTGGAAAGTGGCCGGCGCAGAGGGGACCGGATCAGCGGGCTGCTGGTCCGGGCTCCAGGCCGGGATGCTACTTGGCGAACTGGGGCAGCCTGGCCGGCTCGCCGGTGGACGGCTGGACGTTGTAGGTCCGCAGTGCCTGGCTCATCACCGACCGGAAGACCGGCCCGTTGGTAATCCCGTAGATGCTGCCCTTGGGCCGCTGGAGTACCACCTCAACAATAAACCGCGGATCATCCATGGGGGCCATGCCCACCAGGGAGGCCGTGTAGCCGCAGTAGCCGGCGCCGTCATCGCACGGTGACTCCGAGGTGCCCGTCTTCGCCCCCACGCGGTAGCCGTCAATGCCCGCATCCTTGATCTGGCCTTCGGTGACGGCGCTCTCCAGGATGTCCTGGACCTGCTCGGCCGTGTCCTCCGAGACGATCCGCCGCGAGGGCGCTGCGGGCACCTTCTCCTCCGCGCCGTCGGGCGAAACATAGGAATCGATCAGGCGCGGCTGGAGCATGACACCGTTGTTGGCAATGGACTGGAACGCCCGCACCGTCTGCAGGGTGGACTGGGACACCCCCTGCCCGAACAGGACTGTATATTCCTGCCGGCCGTCCCATTGCTCCCAGGGGGTCAGGATGCCGGAGGCTTCGGCGGGAAGCCCGATGTCGGGTGCCTCGCCGATGCCGAACTTCTGCAGCCATTCGTAGCGCTGTTGCTTGCTGAGCCGCTGCCCGGCCATCACCGTGCCGGTGTTCATCGAATAGCCCAGGATGCCGGCCAGGGTCCGTTCTTCAGTGCCGTGGGCGAAGGAGTCGCTGAACGTCTGGCCGTCCACGGTGTAGGAGGGACCCAGGGTGAACGTGTCCAGCGGACCGGCTTTTCCCTCCTCGATCAGGGCGGCAACCGTCATCATCTTCTGTACGGATCCGGGCTCGTAGGCGGCCGTAACGGCCCGCACTCCGCGGTCCTTGGCGGCCACCCGGCCGGGATCATTGGGGTCCGGGGCATTGGTGTCCGCCATGGCCACCAGGTCCCCCGTCTTGGCATCCATCACGATGATGCTGCCCCACTCAGCGCCGAGCTTGTCCGACTGGCTTTGGATGGCCTGCTGGGCGAAGTACTGAAGATCCGAGTTGATGGTGAGCTTGATGTCCTTGCCGTCCTGCGGCGGCGTCAGTTCGTCCATGCCGACCGGGATCCGCAGGCCGTCCGCCCCGATCTCGAAGAGCCGCTTGCCGTCCTTGCCCCGAAGAAGTTCATCCTGGGTCTGCTCGATGCCTGCCTGGCCGGTGCTGCCGTCCTTCAGGAAGCCGATAATGCCGCCGGCCACGGAACCGTTGGGATAAACGCGCTTGCTGACGCCTTCCGTGACGATGCCCGGGATCTGCAGTTTCGAGATGCGGTCTTCAACGTCCGGCTTCACGTCCTTGGCCACGATGTAGTACGGCCGCTCACCGGTCACGGCTTCACGGATGGCGTCCTTGTCCATCCCCAGGGCGGCAGCTAATTCGGTGAGCCCCTGGTCCCGGGACACGTCCACCAGCTTTTCGTTGGCTTCGTCGAGCCGCTTGAAGGTTTCGGTCTTGGTGTTGACCCGCTGGTCCACCACCACGTTGTAGCGGATGACGCTGTTGGCCAGGACGGTGCCGTTCGAGTCCAGGATGCTTCCCCGCTCGGCCGGCAGGACTGTCTCGGTCATCCGCTTGTCGAGGGCGGCCGCTGCCATGCCGCCAACATCCAGTCCCTGGACCAGGAAGAGCTTGCCGCCCACCACCAGCAGGAGGGTCAGCATGATGCCGAGCCCCAGGCGCAGCCGCCGGGTGGCGTTGGGTACCTTGTCTGCCGGTTTGCCGGTCCTCTGCGCCACCGTGGAATTCCTTGCTGTTAGTCCCTGTTACCTGCCGGATGTCCTGGCTACTGCCCCGGGACCTTCTGCTGCGGCACGGGTACCGTGCCGCCATGAAGCTCAACCGGGGGTGCCGACGGGGCGGGCGGAGCTGCCGGCGGCTGGGTCTGTTCCTTGGCCTGGCCGGCGGGAGCGTCCGCGGCGGGGGTTTGGGCTGCGGGCGCTGCCGCTTCCACCGGTTTGCGGCTCTCCAGCGGCTCCCCCTTTGTTGCCGGCGGGACCACCAGGAGCTGGCCGGCGACGGCCGGGGCAGGGATGACTGCACCCTCGGAGCCGCCCTTAACTGCCGGTGTCGCCTTGCCCGTCACGGAAAGGGTGGACAGATCGATCTGGCCCTTGACGGTGGACGCCACCATGCCCAGGTCCTTGGCCTTGGCGGCCAGGTTCTGCGGAGCCTCGAAGTTCTGCACCTGCTGGGTGAGGTCCTGGTTCTGCTTGGTCAGGGTGCTGTGCCTGGCGCGCAGTTCCACGAGCTGGTACTGCGCGGTGGAGACCGAGATGTTCAGGACCAGGACAGCGATCAGCGCCACGGCAAGCAAGGCAAAGCACAGCACCACGAAGGGGGCGCGGCGCTTCCGGGGCATGCTGCGGACCACGGAGAGCGGCGTGCGGCCCTTCCGGCCGGCACCTGGTGATCCTGCAGGCAGGCTGCTGCTGGCTGCCGAACTGCCGGAGACGACGGGAAAGTTCTTGACGGCAGCGGTGCTCATACAGCTCTCCTGGCTCTGATTCGTTCAGCCGCACGCAGCCTTGCTGAGGCTGCCCGCGGATTTTCGGCGATTTCGGCGGCGGTAGGTACCTCGGTGCCTTTGGTCAGGGTTTTCAGTTCCGGTTTGTGCTCCTCGAGCTCCACGGGAAAGCCGAGGGGCGCCGAGGATTTGGAGCGGGACTGGAAGACGCTCTTCACGATCTTGTCCTCCAGCGAGTGGTAGGACATCACGACGATGCGCCCGCCCAATGCGGTGGAGTCGACTGCTGCCGGGACGGCCCGCTCCAGCACATCGAGTTCTTCGTTAACCTCGATGCGCAGGGCCTGGAACGTCCTCTTGGCCGGGTGTCCCCCGGACTTCGCGGCCCCCGCCGGCACAACCGCACGGATCTGGTCCACCAGTTGCCCGGTGGTGGTGAAGGGTGTCTCCGCCCGGGCGGTGACGATGCGGTTGGCTATCCGGCCGGCGAACTTCTCCTCGCCCCACTTCCGGATGATCCTGACCAGCTCTTCTTCGCTGTAATTGTTGACCACGTCTGCCGCGGTCTGGCCACGGCTCGTGTCCATGCGCATGTCAAGGGGGGCGTCGAAGGAGTAGGCGAAGCCGCGCTCCCGCTCGTCGAGCTGCAGTGAGGAAACGCCCAGGTCCATCAGGATCCCGTGGACTTCCGGCACGCCCAGGTCCTCGAGGACGTCCTGGATCTCGTCGTAGACGGCGTGGACCAGGTCCGTGCGGGCTTCGAACGGCGCCAGGCGCTCCCCGGCAAGGGCCAGGGCTTCCTCATCCCGGTCGATGCCGATGAGGTGGAGGTCCGGGAAACGCTGGAGCATCGCCTCGGAGTGGCCGCCCATGCCAAGGGTGGCATCTACTGCCACGGGCGTTTCGCCGCGCAGCCTGGCCGCCTCGAATCCCGGGGCCAGCAAATTGATGCACCGGTCCCGCAGGACCGGCACATGGCGTTCGGACGTGGGCTTCGGTTGTTCGTTCATGCCTCGTCCTTTCTCGCCGTGGTGGTCGCCGTACCCGCTTCTTGGGCCAGATCCCCATCCGCGCCTATCGACCCGCCCGCCTGGCTCCGGGGAAGTGAGTCAGGTTGGCCAGCCGATGGGCGGCTGGAGATCTCGTCCAAGAAACTCCTGTTGCTTATCCGGGAATTCAGAGAATGCCCGGAATGGGATCATCAGTTTCCGAGAAGGCAGTTTCCTTCTCAGCGAGGTATTCATTCCAAGCCTGGGCGTCCCAGATCTCGGCCCGCGAACCCGCCCCGATAACGGCAAGCTCCCTGCCGAGTCCTGCGTACTCCCGGAGCGCGGGTGGAATAGTCACGCGCCCCTGCTTGTCAGGTACCTCGTCAGAGGCTCCAGAGAGAAAAACGCGGATGTAGTCACGGGCCTGCTTGGAGGAGATTGGCGCCTCCCGCATCTGCTCATGGACCCGTGCAAATTCCTTCTCACTGAAGACGTAGATGCATCGTTCCTGGCCCCTCGTGAGCACCAGCCCGCTGGCAAGTTCCTCGCGGAACTTCGCGGGGAGAATGATCCGTCCCTTTTCATCCAGACGTGGCGAGTGTGTGCCCAGAAACACTGGCCCACCGCCTGTCCGCTGTCAGGAACTGCACATCCCCAATGTTGCAACCACCCTCTTATGTCCTCCACATTACTCCACTTTCCCCCACAGTCAACGCAAAACGCGCCCAGGCCGAGGGAAGTAATGGGAACTTGACCCCGAAACGGCGCGGATTTTGGGCGAGTGGTGGAAAGTGGAGGGCTTTTACCCAGTCCCCACCCTTCGAAGCACGGCCCGGCGCGCCTGTTGACATGCCCGCAGGAGCCATGAAGGGACAGTGGGAGCCGAGGGCTGGAAAGAAGGCTTAAAGCAAAAAAGATCCCCTTTCGGGGATCTTTTCTGAATTGCCCACCCCCGCAGGGGTGGAAAGTGGAGGGCCAGGGCCCGGGCGGTTATTGCTCGCCCCTGCGCCTTTCATCCCAGCGCTCTTCAAGGCTGCTCATGAAGGAGCTCCTCTGTTTGCCGGACTTTCCGCTGCCGGATTTGGAACCAGGTTTTGCCGCGGCCGAACTTCGCATCGTGGCAAAGTAAACGCCGCCGCCCATCACGATGAAGCCCAGGACGCCGACGAAGATGTTCTGCAGCGTGACACCCACCAACAGCAGGAAGACGCCAGCCAGTGCGCAGAGGACGCCGATCACCACATGCCGCGTGGACCAGGACCGTCCGGGGTCGGACCCCATGGAATTCGCGAACTTCGGGTCATCCTCGTGAAGCTGCTTCTCAAGCTGCTCAAGCAGCTTCTGTTCGTGCTCCGACAGCGGCATCACGACCTCCTTTTGTAGGCCAACGTCCGGGCTGGTTCCCAGCCACTACTTCTGCACCATTAACGACTGTTGTTCCTTAGTGGTTCCCGCTTTGCCGGCATTGGCAAAAACGGAAACCAGGCATACAGCCGCGGGAGCGGGAGCATGTCCAAGAGGGTCCGGCAGTAAGTCCAGTCACTCAAAAACTATGTATCTCTAAGGATAGTTTGTTGAGGGCTGTTCTGAAAGACGGCAATCGGCTTCGTGGACGGCCTGCGGACGGGGACCTGGCCCCTGGTCAGGCGCCCGTTCCCGGCTCCATCAACCGGGCCGGCAATACCGACTTGTTGCCGAATTTTCTGGCTACCTCATCGAGCGCCTGTTCCGCCGCACGCCAGTTGTCATCCCGGCGGTCAATGCTGAGCTGGAGGGATGTCCGGGAGGCATCCTCCAGCTGCTCCGCCCTTACTCCCACGAGGCGCACAGCCATGCCCCTGTTTCCCGCCGCCTCCAGCAGCTGGAGGACCACCGCGTAGATGAGCTGGGCGCTGTCCACCGGCGTGGGTACTGTCCGGCTGCGGGTGATAGTGGAGAAATCCGCGAAGCGGAGTTTCAAGGCAACAGTCCGCGCCACCATTCCCGAAGCGCGCAACCGCGCGGCGGTACGGTGCGACAGCCGGAGCAGTTCTCGGTGCAGGACCGCCTGGTCAGCGGTGTCCGTGGCGAACGTCTCTTCTGCCCCGATACTTTTTTCCAGCCGCACCGGGGTCACCGGGCGGGGGTCGATGCCCCAGGAGAGCTGATGGACGTGTTCACCGGTGGCACCCAGTGTCTTCCGGAGTGCTGACACGGGCGTTGCCGCCACGTCCGCAACCGTCCGGATCCCCATTTTGGCCAGGACCTCGGCCGTCTTCGCCCCCACGCCCCACAGCGCGCCGACCGGCAGGCTGTGCAGGTACGGCACTGTTTCATCGGGCCCGATGAGCAGCAGGCCGTCAGGCTTGCACCGGGTGGAGGCAATCTTGGCCACGAACTTGGTCTCGGCTATCCCCACGGAAGCGGTAATGCCCAGCTCCGAGGCAACCTGCCGGCGGACCAATTCTCCGATACCCCTCGGCGGACCGAGCCGGCGGAGGGCTCCGCTGACATCGAGGAAGGCTTCGTCGACACTCAACGGCTCAACGAGTTCGGTGATGGACCCGAAGATGGCCATCAGCTGTGCGGAGACGTCGTAGTACAGCTTGTGGCGCGGCTCGATGATCACCGCCTGCGGACACATCCTGGCAGCAACAGCCATGGGCATGGCGGATTTCACACCGAAGGCCCGGGCCTCGTAGGACGCGGAGAGGACTACCGAGCGCTCTCCCGGAAAACCGACGATCACAGGTTTACCGCGCAGTTCCGGACGCGTCCGCAGTTCCACCGAGACGAAAAAGGCATCCATATCCACGTGCATGATGCACTTGCGCCTGCGGCCCGGAACGCGGGCAGCGGCTGGCTGATTGGTACGGTCTGGCCCCACGACTGCAATCCTAGCTGCCGGTACTGACTAAACTGGAGGCTGCATCCGGCATCAACTCCAGGAGGAAAATCCCTGTGACGGTCTTTGGAAACCTCAAGCCTGCGGGCTTGGCCGCCTTCGCTGCCGGTGCAGCCCTGGCGCTGGCAGCCTGCAGCCCCACTCCGTCAGAGGCACCGGGATCCACTTCCGCCACGTCCGCGCCGGCCGCCACGCAGTCCACCCTGACGGCTTCGCCCAGCCCGTCCGCTTCGCCCAATACCTCCGCCACCGTCGGCGCCGTGGTGGAGGGCTTCCCCCAGCAACTGCTGCCCCTCATGCCTGGTGCCACTGTGGTGTCCAGCAGCTTCGACAAGGCATCAACCCCCGCCACCGCCGCCCTGGTGGCAACGGTGGGAGCACCTCCAGCCGCCGTACTCGATTTTTACACCAAGACCCTCGAGGGGCAGGGCTTCAAGGCGGTCCCCGGCGACGCGGTGGGGGCAGTGGCATCCAAGGACTTTGTCCGGGGCGACAACGAAACTGTGAACGTCGCGGTGGTGGAAGCCGCTGGTGTATCCACCTTCACCATCGGCGCCAACGTGGCAGCTGAGTCAGCCAAGTGACGGCCGCGGAGCAACTGCGGCACGAACAGGCAGACTACGTCGCGGCGGTGGCCGGTGAACTCACCGGATTCCTGACATCGCAGCAGTCTGTCATGTCTGCCATCTCCCCGGATATCGACCCGATCATGGGCTCCATATCCAACCTGGTCACCGGCGGCAAGCGCCTGCGGGCCCTGATGTGCTACTGGGGCTGGCGCGGCGCAGGCGGCGAAGCCAATGCCGTGGAAGTAGTGACTGCAGGTGCGGCCCTGGAGCTGTTCCAGGCCGCCGCCCTCATCCATGACGACATCATCGACCGGTCGGACACCCGGCGGGGAGGACCGAGCGTGCACCGCCGGTTCAGCCAACTGCACGGTGACCAGGGCTGGGCGCTGGACAGCGAACGGTTCGGCCAGGCGGCCGCCATCCTCGCCGGCGACCTGTGCCTGTCCTTCAGCGAGGAAGCCTTCACGGACATCGGTGAGCGGGCAGCCTCGGGAAGCAGGGCGAGGCTGATCTTCAACCTCATGCGCGCAGAAGTCATGGCCGGCCAGTACCTGGACATCCTGGAGGAAGTGGCAGGCCCTGTCCGGGACCGCGCCGGCGCCGTCAGCCGGGCCCAGTCGATCATCCGCTTCAAAAGCGCCAAGTACTCCACTGAGCACCCCCTTGCCCTCGGCGGTGCCCTGGCGGGTGCCTCCAATGACCTGCTGCGTGGATATTCAGCTTTTGCGCTGCCCCTGGGCGAGGCCTTCCAGTTGCGGGACGACGTCCTGGGTGTTTTTGGTGACCCGCTCACTACCGGAAAGCCTGCCGGGGACGACCTGCGCGAAGGCAAGCGGACCGTCCTGGTGGCCCTCGCACTCGACCAGGCAACGCCTGCGGAGTCCGCATTCATCGACGCAAGGCTGGGCAGCCCGGATCTTTCGGATGACGACGTGGCGGAGATCCGCAGGATCATCGAGGAATCCGGTGCACTGCAGGCCACGGAGGTTTTGATCAACGAGTTCGGCTCGGCGGCGTTTGAGGCGCTGGAGGCCCTTCCGCTCGAGGAACTGCCCAAGACAGCCCTGCGGAGGCTGGCTGAGGCTACCGTCAGCCGCGCCTCCTAGGGCTGCTTGTCACCAGGCGAGGGTCTGGGCCCGGCGCCTGATCTCGGTCTTGCGGCCCTCCCGCAGCGCGTCGATAGGACGGCCACGCAGTGATTCGTCTTGGGTGAACAGCCAGATGATCAGGTCCTCGTCCGAATACCCGGCATCGGAGAGAACCACAATTGTCCCTTTAAGGCTGTCGACGACCTGCCCGTCCTGGATGAATTCCGCGGGCACGGAACGGATATTGCGTTCCCCCACCCTTAATGCGGCCAGTGCCCGCTCATCAATAAGGCTGTGCACCCTGGTGATGGAAACATCCAAAAGGCGGGCTACGTCGGGAAGGGGCAACCATTCGCCCACAAGGTCTTCTACATTACTCACGGATCAAGGTTGCCACGGTGGGCCCCCGGGCGCCTAGTCAATAGACCGAGACCCGCCTCCTGACCTGCGGACACTCCCGAAAATCTTTCCTTGCCGGGATTCCCGGAATTCTTGTGCTATTTCCGGATTCATGAGAGATTCACAGTGTTAACGCTAGTAACAGTAATAACTTGAGTAACACTAGTATCAGGAATGTCAGCGGCATCCCCGTCCGCGCCCGCAGTTGAGAAGAGGATTTTTCCATGACAATGTCCCGCTCGCCCAAGCGGCCACCCAAGCCGAGCCTGCCAATGATTGCCGCCACCACAGCGGCACTGCCCGCGGTCGTATTGTCCTCCCTGGCTGTGGCCGAGCCTGCTGCTGCGGAAAAGCCTGCCCGCGCCATTCCTGCAACCCTGGCTGCGGCCATGGAAGCACAGGCTGCACAGGCGAAGGCGGCACACATTCCAGCCGCTGCTGTCTCCACTACCATTCCCACTTTCAAGCCGGCGCAGCCGTCGGCACCCGCTGAATACACCATTGCCCGGGGCGACACCATCAGCAGCATTGCCGGGCGCTACGGCCTGAACACCGGGGAAGTCCTGCGGCTCAACAACCTCCAGGCGAACACCCTGATCTACCCGGGACAGAAGATCAAGCTTTCCGGGGAACCGGCAGCACCGGCCGCGCCCGCCGCTGCGCCCGCACCGGCAGCACCTGCAACCGGTGAGGGTGCCACCTACACGGTGAAGCCCGGGGACACGCTGGGGGCGATCGCCGCCCGTCACAACGTGCGCCTGTCCGAAGTCTTCAGCTGGAACAACCTCAACATGCGCTCGATCATCCACCCCGGGCAGAAGATCAAGGTGGGCGGCGGGCAGCCCGCACCGGCTGCCCCCGCCGCAGCGCCGGCACCCGCCGCGGTGCTGGCAAATTCAGCAGCCACCCCTGCTCCGGCTACCGGCTCCTACACCGTCAAGGCCGGTGACAGCCTCTATGCCATCGCGGCACGGCACAACGTCAAGCTCTCCGAGCTCCTGTCCGCCAACCAGATGAACATGGGCACCGTCATCTACCCGGGCAACAAGCTGGTCATTCCCGGCGCTCCCGGCCAGGCACCCGCCCCCCAGCCTGCGGCGGCAGTCACACCGCTGGTACCGAGTTCCTTCCTGGGATTCAGCTATCCGCCCGCCGTGGTCAGCTCGGCCAACGAGAACAAAGCGCTCCTAAACGCGGCTCCGGTTCCGTCCCGCGCCGAGATGCGCAACATCGTGGCCGACACTGCGCGGCGCATGGGCGTCGATCCTGCACTGGCCCTCGCGTTCGCCCACCAGGAGTCTGGCTTCGACCAGCGCGCCGTCTCCCCCGCCAACGCAATCGGCACCATGCAGGTGATCCCCAGCTCCGGCCAGTGGGCCTCGGACCTCGTGGGGCGGAAGCTGAACCTCCTGGACCCGTACGACAACGCAACTGCCGGCGTCGCGATCATCCGGCAGCTCCTGGCAACCAGCAAGGACGAAGACAACGCCATTGCGGGGTACTACCAGGGCCAGTACTCCGTCAGCAAGTACGGCATGTACGACGACACGAAGGCGTACGTGGCTGCCATCAAGGCCCACCGGCAGAACTTCGCATAGCCCCTTTGGGCACCTACTGCGGGGATACGGGGACAGCTGTGGGGAGGGTCCGGACCGATGACGGGTTCGGACCCTTTTCATTGCGGGACTAGGATCGAAGGGTGCAGGAACACGTCTCTGACCCGTTTGTGGGAACGCTGGTGGACAACCGCTACACCGTGCAGTCCCGGCTTGCCCGCGGCGGAATGTCCACGGTCTACCTCGCCGTGGACCAGAGACTGGAGCGCGATGTCGCACTGAAGGTCCTGCACCCGCACCTGGCCGCGGATGAGAGCTTCCTCGGCAGGCTGGGGCGCGAGGCGAAGGCAGCGGCCCGGCTCTCCCACCCCCATGTTGTGGGAGTCCTGGACCAGGGCCATGACGGGCACACCGCCTACCTGGTCATGGAATACATCAAGGGACACACCCTTCGCGACGTCATCAACAGCAAAGGCGCACTGCCGCCGCGGCTGGCACTTGCCCTGGTTGATCCCGTGGTGGAAGGACTGGCCGCTGCGCACACGGCCGGGTTCATCCACCGCGACGTGAAACCGGAAAATGTCCTGATCGCCGACGACGGCAGGATCAAGATCGGCGACTTCGGCCTGGCCCGGGCGGTGACCACGTCCACGAGCTCCGGGACGCTGATGGGAACCGTGGCCTATGTCCCGCCGGAGATTGTCCTGGGCCGGACGGCAGACGCGCGAAGCGACGTCTACTCCGTAGGCATCATGCTGTTTGAAATGCTGACCGGACAACAGCCGTTCAAAGGCGACGTCCCCATCCAGGTGGCCTACCAGCACGTCAACGGGACAGTGGGACCGCCGTCGGCGCTGGTGCCCGGGCTGGCGGGCGAACTGGACGAACTCGTGCAATGGTGTACGGCCAACGACCCCGAAAACCGGCCGGTGGACGCGAATGCACTTCTGCAGGAACTGCGGCACATCCGGACAAACCTGACCGATTCCGAGCTGGACCTGCATCCTCCGGCCGCCGCCGGGACCGCAGTCTCCGCCGCCCCCGATGCCCGGGAGACCGCCCCGGTCCAGGAAGCTGGTTTCCGGAACCACACGGAGTTCATCACGCGGACCAGCAACCCCACCACGGTCATGCCCTCGGGCAGGCCGGCACCTCCCGCCCACGGTCCGGCGCTGGGCCAGGAGTTCCTGCAGCCGGACCGCGGCGCCGCCCCGGGCAGCCATATCCTCACCCCTCCCGGCGAGGACGTTGAGGAGCCCTGGGCGCCCCCGGCACCGCAGCTGAGCAAGCGGGCACAGCGCAAGGCCGGGAAGGAAGACGAGAAGGCAAGGGCGCGCGCGGCCGCGACCCCCGTGCGTTCACTCCGCGAAGGCAGTACCCGACGGCGGGGCGTCCTGTGGGTGGTGGTACTGCTCCTCGCGGCCCTGCTCGCCACGGGAGCCGGCTGGTTTTTCGGCATGGGCCCGGGGGCTGCGGCCACCATCCCGGCCGTGGCAAACAGGACGGTGGCGGAAGCCCAGCAGCTCCTCACTGAAGCCGGCTTCAGGTCCACAACGAGGGACGTTTTCGACGACGATGTTCCCAGCGGGCTGGTGGTGGGAAGCGAGCCGGAGGCCGGGACGGAAATCCGGAAATTCCAGCCTGTTTCGCTTTACGTGTCCAAAGGCCCGCAGCTGTTCCCCCTGCCGCAGCTCTCCGGAGGAACGCTGGATGAGGCCAAGGGCGCGCTGAATGGCGCCGGGATGGCGCTGGGTCCGGTGACCGAGGAATTCAACGAGGACGTGCCGGCGGGCATTGTCCTGTCCCAGGATCCGGTTGCCGGGACGCCCGCCAGGCATGGCACGCCGGTAGCAATGGTGGTTTCCAAGGGACCCGAACCCATCCCCGTTCCCTCTGTGGTGGGCCAGGACGAGGACGATGCCATGGACGCCATCGAGGCGGCCGGGCTGAAGGCTGAGGTGGCCCGGGAAGAAGTGTTTGACCGGAACGTGCCGGAGGGCGCGGTTGTCAGCCAGTCGCCGGCCAGCGGGACGCTCACCCGCGGCGGCACCGTGACCCTGACCATCTCCAAGGGCCCGCGCATGGTGGAGGTTCCGAGTTTTATCGGGCGGCAGGCCAACGAAGCCAGGCGTGCGCTCGAGGCGCTGGGCTTCCAGGTCCGCGTCAACAATGTGCTGGGTGGCTTCTTTGGAACCGTCCGGGACCAGGACCCCGTGGACACGGAGGTCCCAGAGGGGTCCGTTATCACACTGACGGTGGTGTAGGCGGCCGGACCGCCCACACCACCCGGCAGTGTCAGTGCTTGGCGAGTGCGCCGGCCACCAGGAACGCCATTTCCAGCGACTGCATGTGGTTCAGCCGCGGGTCGCAGACCGACTCGTAGCGGTCCAGGAAAGCGTCCTGGTCGATGGGATCGGCGCCGCCAAGGCACTCAGCCACATCGTCACCGGTCATTTCCACATGCAGGCCGCCGGGCACCGTTCCCAGGGCATGGTGCACCTCGAAGAAGCCGCGCACCTCGTCAATGACGTCGTCGAAGTTCCTCGTCTTGTACCCGTTGGGTGACGTGACGGTGTTGCCGTGCATGGGGTCGGTGACCCAGAGCACCTGGGCGCCGGAGGCAGTGACCTTCTCGACGACGGCGGGCAGCTTTTCCCGGATGTTTCCGGCCCCCATCCGAGTGATGAAGGTCAGGCGCCCCGGTTCGCGTTCCGGGTCGAGCTTGTCGATCAGGCGGAGGGCGTCATCGCCGGTGGTGGAGGGGCCAAGCTTGACGCCGATCGGGTTCCGGACGCGGGACAGGAAGTCCACATGCGCGTGGTCCAGTTCGCGGGTCCGCTCCCCGATCCAAAGGAAGTGGGCCGAAGTGTCGTACGGGAAGCCGGTCCGGGAGTCGATCCGGGTCAGCGCCCGCTCATAGTCCAGCAGCAGGGCCTCGTGGCTGGCGAAGAACTCGACGCGCTTGAGCGCCTCAAAATCCGCACCGCAGGAGTCCATGAACTTGATGGCCCGGTCGATGTCCCTGGCCAGCGACTCGTAGCGGGCGTGGGCAGGGTTTTCGGTGAAGCCCTTGTTCCACTGGTGCACCGAGCGGAGGTCGGCGAAGCCTCCCTGGGTGAATGCCCGGATGAGGTTCAGCGTGGAAGCGGAGGTGTGGTAGGCGCGGAGCATGCGTGAGGCGTCGTGCCCGCGCGATTCAGGCGTGAATTCGTAGCCGTTGACGATGTCGCCGCGGTACGCCGGCAGGGTGACACCGTTCCGGGTCTCGTCATTGGAGGAGCGGGGCTTGGCGAACTGGCCGGCCATCCGGCCCATCTTGATGACGGGCATCGCAGCGCCGTACGTCAGCACGACAGCCATCTGCAGGATGGTCTTGACCCTGGCACTGATCTTGTCCGCCGTGGCGGCCTCGAAGGTCTCCGCGCAGTCGCCGCCCTGCAGGAGGAACGCCTTCCCCTGGGCAGCAGCGGCCAGCCGCTCACGCAGGATGTCCACTTCACCGGCAAACACCAGCGGGGGAAGCACGGAAAGTTCCTTGACGGAGGCGTCGAAGACTTCCTTGTCCTGCCAGCTGGGCTGCTGGGAAATGGGAAGGTCCCGCCAGTCGTCCAGTCCGGGATAGTTGGCGGCTCCGCTCTGGGCGGTGCTGGACAGCGAAAAGGCGGGTTTTGCAGATAGCTCAGTCACCATCTAAGACTAACGGCAGCGCAGGACACCTGGACACCGCACCGTCACGCTGGCCGGCGTCCGCGTCACAACCCCCGGTTGCCAAAGCCGCCCCTCAGCCGGTGGCGGCAGCACCGCCGTCGTCATCCCCCGCCCGCTCCACCGGGGCGGAGCCGGGCCTTGGGTCCCCGGCGCCGGTCCCGCCCGCGGAGGGATCAGGGACTATGGAACCCGCTTCCGGTTCCACCGGTTTGCCCGCCAGCCGGAGCTTCACCACCGCCGCGTACTCGTCAACATATTCCTGCCCGGAAAGCCGCTGCAGTTCGAACATGATCTGGTCCGTGACTTTCCGCTGGACATCGCGGTCCTCGGCCCGGTCACCGTAGGCCGTGAAGTCCAGCGGCTCACCGAAGATCATCCCTATCCTGCGGATGTTCGGCAGCCGCTTGCCGATCGGCTGCACCTTGTCAGTGCCGATCATGGCCACCGGGATGACGGGAACGCCGGCCTGCAGGGCCAGCCGGGCGACACCCACCTTTCCGCGGTAGAGCCTGGCATCCGGGCTGCGGGTGCCCTCGGGATAGATGCCGAGCAGCCCGCCATGGTTGAGGACGCCCATTCCCGCGCTGAGGGACGCCGCGGATGCGGCACCGCCGGAGCGGTCCATGGGCAGCTGGTTGGTCAGCCGGAAGAACAGGGCTGTCAGCCGGCCTTTAATGCCGGTGCCGGTGAAGTATTCCATCTTGGCCAGGAAGACCACGGGGCGGCGGACCATCAGCGGCAGGAAGATGGAATCGGAGAACGACAGGTGGTTGGACGCGAGAATCGCCGCACCCTCGGCGGGGATGTTGTCCAGGCCCTTGACCCAGGGGCGGAAAAGCAGCTTCAGGACCGGACCGAGGAAGATCCTCTTCATGACCCAATAGAACACGTGGTGAACCTCTCCGGAAGGCGGCCCCCAGGCTCCGCATTGGGCCTGGTCAGCAGTTCAATGCAACCCTACTCTAGTGAGATTTGACCGGAACAGTGACACGATGGACTCATGACTGAAAGCAGCATCCCGCCCCGTCCTGCCGCTTTCAGCTATCCCGGCCATGGAGCAAACGCGCAGGTGGGCGTGGCAATCTGCCATGGATTCACCGGCAGCCCGCTGAGCGTGCTGCCGTGGGCGGAGCACCTGGCCGGGCAGGGGTACGCCGTCTCCGTCCCGCTGCTGCCCGGGCACGGTACGGACTGGCGGCAGCTGGCCAGGACGGGGTGGGGCGACTGGTACCGCAGCTACGAAGCCGCTTTCCTGGACCTCCAGGCACGGACCGAAACGTGCTTTGTGGCGGGGTTGTCCATGGGTGGGGCGGTGGCCCTGCTGACTGCCTCCCGCCATCCGGTGGCAGGGGTGTCGGTGGTCAATCCGGGGTTGAGTTTCTACGACCGCCGCATCCACATCATCGGGGTGCTCAAATACTTCCAGCGGACCACGATCCCCATCCAGGAGGACCAGCCGACGGCGCCCCACACCGAAGACGGCGACTACTCCCGCACGCCGCTGGCAGCCGTGCACGAGCTCAAGAAGCTCTTTGGTGCCGCCATCCGGGGCTTGCCCCGCATCACGGCACCGGTCCAGGTCTTCAAGTCGAGGACGGACATTGTGGTTCCGCCAACCTCCCTCGCATTGCTCCGGCAACGGCTCGGCCCGCGCCTCAGCGAGGTGGTGGACCTTGCCAGCAGCGGGCATGTGGCTACGCTGGACGTGGACGCGCCGGAAATCTTCGCCAGGTCCAGCGCCTTCATCCGCGCCCATGCCCGATTGACCAGCACTTCGGAGACCCCATGACGTCCAGCCCGGACCACAGTCCCTTCACGAGCGCGCCCAGCGGGGACGGGCCCAGGACCGGCGTGGTCCTCTCCCATGGCTTCACCGGCAGCCCGCATGGGCTTCGGGCGTGGGCACAGGCCTTCGCCGCCGCCGGTTTCGCTGTGCGGATGCCCTTGCTGCCGGGGCACGGCACCAACTGGCAGGAGCTCGCCCGGACCCGCTGGCAGCAGTGGCACGGTGCACTGGACGATGCCTACCTCGAACTCGAAGCGGAATGCGACCATGTGTTCGCGGCGGGGCTCAGCATGGGCGGCGCCCTGGCCCTGCGGGTTGCCGCCACGCGTCCCGTGGCGGGAGTGGTGCTGGTCAACCCGGCGCTGGTGATCGACGATCCGCGGGCACCGCTCGCAGGCATCCTCAAACTCGTGCTGAAAAGCACCCCGGCCATTGCCAACGACATCCTGAAGGAAGGCATGGACGAGGGCGCCTATGCCCGTACTCCGGTTGCGGCGGCCCATGAGATGAACAAGATGTTCCGGGACACCATCCGGCTCCTCCCCCGGATCACCGCCCCTGTCCAGGTCTACAAGTCCACCGTGGACCATGTGGTCTCGGACGCAAGCATCGCCGTGCTGCGCCGCCGCCTGGCCTCGGTGCCCGTGGACGTGGTCCGGCTCGACAACAGCTACCACGTGGCCACCATGGACCACGACGCCGAACGCATCTTCGAGGGCTCGGTCCAATTTATCCGCCGGGTGCTGGCCGCCGGCGCAGCCCCTGCGGCCGGAAGCCAGGAGGTGCAGCATGAACAGGCATGACTCCGGCTCCCCCGATTCCGCGGACCAGGGAGCGAACCAGGACGACGCCGTCTGGCTGGACCTGGTGGCACGGCTGGAAGCCGGCACTCCTTCCGGGGCAACGGATCCCCCTACGCCGGAACCGGCGTCACCGGCCGAGCCGGAAGATCCGGCTGCCCGGGGCACCGCGTCCTTCCGCGATTTCGACCCCCTGGGCCTGGCGGGCGCGGCCCCGGCCGAACCGTCCGCGGCACAGCGCCAGGCCTCGGCCGGCCAGGACCGGAAAGCGGATGCGCCGGACGGCCCCCGTGACTACGCCGTGGACGACGACGGTGGCGACTTCGTCCCCGAGGAACCCCCGAGCCTGGCCGGCACCGACCCGCTGACCATGCTGGCCTGGCTGGCGGCCGTGGGCGGGCCGATTGCGCTGCTGCTCTCAGCGATGTTCTGGCGTTCCGCGCCGCTGCTGGCGATCGTGGGCATTGTGGCCGCGTTCGTGCTGGGCACCGTGTACCTGATCATGAAGCTGCCGCAGGACAAAAATGAGGACGACGACGGCGCGCGGGTCTAGCTGCCCCCGGCCCGGGTGTTCAGTGGCGGACCCTGCTGCTGACGCGTGACAGATCCGCCGCACCGATCAGTCCTGCATTGGGCCCCAGGGCGGCAAGCTCGATCCCGGCGGCGGGACGGAAGCCGCGCCCGGTCAGGTTCCGCGCGAACGCCTTCCGTGCAGGTTCCACCAGCAGGTTTCCGGCCGAGCAGAGTCCGCCGCCAATCACGAAAAGGCCGGGATCGAGCGCTGCTGCCAGGTTCGCGAGGCCCAGGCCGAGCCATTCGCCCACCTCCTCGATCAGCTCACGGGAGGCAGTGTCCCCGGCCAGCGCGAGCTCTGTCACCACGGCGCCGGTGATGGTCTCCACGCGGCCGCCGACTGCTGCCAGCAGGTCCTGCGCCATCGGGGAATTGCTGCGGGCCAGGATCCTGGCCTCCCGCCCCAGGGCGTTGCCGGAGGCATACTGCTCCCAGCACCCGCGGTTGCCGCACTCACACCGGTGCCCGCCCGGCATGATGATCTGGTGTCCGAACTCGCCGGCCACTCCGAACCGGCCGCGCTCCACCCTGCCGTCCATGACCTCGGCACCGCCTATGCCGGTGCCGAGGGTGATGCAGACCAGCCGGTCTTCACCCTGGCCGGCACCGAAGCGCCATTCAGCCCAGGCCGCGGCGTCGGCGTCGTTGGCGAGCAGAACGGGCCTTCGCAGGAGCCGCTGCAGGTTGGCCCGGAGGGGCTCATTGCGCCACGCCAGGTGCGGACTGAACAGGACGGTGCCGCCGTCGAGGTCCATCCACCCGGCGGCGCCTATCCCAACCGAGCGGATACGCTGCCCCCTGCCCAGCTCTTCCACGAGCTCCACGATGACCTGCTCAACGGCGCGAGGATCAGTGCCGGGCGTGGAACGGCGCGCCTCACTCAGGATCCTGCCTTCGGCATCCACCACGCCGGCCGCCACCTTGGTGCCGCCAATATCGATGCCAATAGCCAGCCCCCTGCGGCCAAGCCGCACCTGTCCGTGGAAGCCGCCGCCCCCTCTTCTGCCTGCCCGGTAGGGGGCGGAGCGGCGCCGCCAGGGGACGGGCCTGCTGAGGGGACCGGCCTGTTCGCCGGAAGATTGTGCGTACATAGTTTCCCATTCTAGGTTTTGCATCTCCGGGTAGCGGAACCCGCCCGCCGCGCCGCCGTGAGCATGTGTTGACGGATAAGTTACTCACCAGTAGGTTTAGGTGCTGCACTGCTCCCGCACCGGCGTACTACTCTTTAGGCATACCCCTGAAGCGGGAGTTCGGATATCAAAGGAGCTATAGTGCGCGAATTCAGTGTTCCGCCTCTTGTTGTTGTTCCACCGGAAACCAATATCACCGATCTGGTGCTGCGGCAGGCGAACAAAGCCAGCAACCCGGCACTGTTCTCGCGCCTGGATTCAGCGGGTTCCTGGCAGGATGTTTCCGCCACCGATTTCCTCGCCGACGTCAAGGCGCTGGCCAAGGGGTTGATTGCCAGTGGCGTCGGTGCGGGTGACCGCGTCGGCATCATGTCCCGCACCCGGTACGAATGGGCCCTGGTGGACTTTGCCATCTGGTTCGCCGGCGGCGTCTCCGTCCCCATTTACGAAACCTCCTCGCCGTCCCAGGTTGCCTGGAACCTCGGCGACTCGGGTGCCGTGGCCGCCTTTGGCGAAGCCGCCCACCACGAGAACGTCATCCGGCAGGCCGTCGCGGCGGAAGGCCTTACCGCCCTCCAGCATGTCTGGCAGCTGGAAGGTGCAGGCCTGGATGCGCTCCGTGCGGCCGGGTCAGGGGTCAGCGACGACGAGCTTGAGTCCCGCCGGACGGCCGCCAAGCTGTCCGACCTTGCCACGATCATCTACACCTCGGGCACCACCGGACGGCCCAAGGGCTGCGAACTGACCCACGGCAACTTCGTCGAACTCTCCGACAATGCCTTGGCAATCATCGGCGAGATCGTCCACGAGAACGCCAAGACCATCATGTTCCTGCCGCTGGCCCACGTCTTTGCACGGTTCATCTCGGTGCTGGCCATGGCCGCCGGCACCACCGTTGCCCACACACCGGACATCAAGAACCTGCTGTCGGACCTGCAGAGCTACGAGCCCACGTTCATCCTCGCGGTCCCGCGGGTTTTCGAGAAGGTCTACAACTCGGCCATGACCAAGGCGGAGGACGGCGGCAAGGGCGCCATCTTCCACAAGGCGGCAGATACGGCCATCGCCTTCTCCAAGGCGCGGCAGGCCGGCAAGGTGGGACTGGGACTGAGGCTGCGCCACGCCTTGTTCGACAAGCTGGTCTACGGCAAGCTCCGGGCTGCCATGGGTGGCCATGTCGCCCACGCGGTGTCCGGCGGCGGACCCCTCGGCGAACGGCTTGGCCACTTCTTCCAGGGCATCGGCCTCCAGGTCCTGGAGGGCTACGGCCTGACCGAGACCACGGCTCCCATTACGGTGAACACACCATCCCGGATCAAGATCGGTTCGGTGGGCAAGCCGCTGCCCGGGAACGCCGTGCGGATCGCCGAGGATGGGGAGATCCTGGCCAAGGGCGTCTGCGTCATGCGCGGCTATTACAAGCGCGAGGACCTGTCGGCGGAGACGTTCACCGACGGCTGGTTCCGCACGGGCGATATCGGCCGCCTCGATGAGGACGGCTTCGTCTGGATCACCGGACGCAAGAAGGAAATCATCGTCACGGCCGGCGGCAAGAACGTCATTCCCGCCCTGCTTGAGGACCAGATCCGGGCCGATGCCCTGGTGTCCCAGGTGCTGGTGGTGGGTGACAACCGGCCGTTCATCGGCGCGTTGGTGACCCTGGACCAGGAAGCCCTGCCGGGCTGGCTGCAGCGCCATGGGCTGCCGGCGGACACCACCCTGGACCAGGCCGCCGCCAACCCTGTGGTCAAGGCCGCGGTCCAGGACCTGATCACGGCTGCCAACGCCTCCGTGTCCCAGGCGGAGGCCATCAAGTCGTTCCGGATCGTGCCCGCCGATTTCACCGAAGCCTCCGGCCACCTGACCCCTTCGATGAAGGTCAAGCGGGCGCAGGTCATGAAGGACTTCGATACGGTCATCGAGGAAATGTACGCGGCGCCGCGTTCCTGACACCGGCAACAACAAAGGGTCCTTCACACCGTGAAGGACCCTTTGTTGTTGTGGCTGGGTGTTACTGCTCGACCACCAGGAGCAGGTCTCCGCCCTGCACCTGCTCCACGGAGGAGATGGCCAGGCGGGAAACCTTGCCGCCCACCGGCGTCGTGATGGAAGCCTCCATCTTCATCGCCTCGATGGTGGCCACGGTGTCTCCGGCGTTGACGGTCTCGCCGGCCTTGACCGTAACGGTGACGGCACCGGCGAACGGGGCCGCAACGTGGCCCGGCTGCCCCGGGTCTGCCTTCTCGGCGGACTTAACATTGCTCACCACCGAACGGTCGCGCACCACCACGGGCCGTGACTGGCCGTTGAGGGTACACATCACGGTGCGCATGCCCTTTTCGTCGGGCTCCGAGACCGCCTCCAGGGAGGCGATCAGCCGCACGCCCTTCTCCAGCTGGATCTCATGCTCCTGGCCGCGCTGGAGCCCGTACAGGTAATCGCGCGTATCCAGGACCGAGATGTTGCCGTAGGTCTCCACGCTCTTGAGGTAGTCCTTGGTGGGGCCGTCGAAGAGCAGCCGGTTCAGCGTGTGCTGGCGGGTCTTGGAGTCGGACTTGAGGGCGGCACTGTCCTCGGCGCTGAGCTCGGCGTCGCGGACCTTCACGCTCCGGCCCTGCAGGGCCTTGGTGCGGAAGGGCTCCGGCCAGCCGCCGGGGGGATCACCGAGCTCGCCGGACAGGAAGCCGATGACGGAATCCGGAATGTCGTAGTTCTGCGGGTTCTCGTTGAAGTCGGCAGGGTCCGCGTTGAGGCCCACCAGGTGCAGGGCGAGGTCGCCCACCACCTTGGAGGACGGCGTTACCTTGACCAGGTGGCCCAGGATGCGGTCGGCAGCGGTGTACATGTCCTCGATAGCTTCAAACCGCTCCCCCAGGCCCAGCGCCATTGCCTGCTGGCGCAGGTTGGACAGCTGCCCGCCCGGAATTTCGTGCTTGTAAACCCGGCCGGTGGGGCCCGGAAGGCCCGACTCGAAGGGGGCGTAAACCCGGCGGACCGCTTCCCAGTAGGGCTCCAGGGAACTGACGGCGTCCAGGTCAAGGCCGGTATCGCGCGGCGTGTGCGCCAGGGCCGCGACCAGGGCCGACGCCGACACCTGGCTGGTGGTGCCGGCCAGGGATGCGGAGGCGACGTCGACGGCGTCCACGCCTGCGTCGACAGCCGCCAGGAGGGTGGCCAGCTGGCCGCCCGCCGTGTCGTGGGTGTGCAGGTGCACCGGCAGGTCGAAGCGTTCGCGCAGGGCCGCGACAAGCTTGGCGGCGGCCGCGGGACGCAGCAGGCCTGCCATGTCCTTGATGGCCAGGATGTGCGCACCGGCGTCGACGATCTTCTGGGCCAGCCCGAGGTAGTAGTCCAGCGTGTACAGCGTTTCCTTGGGATCCAGCATGTCGCCCGTGTAGCACAGCGCCACTTCCGCGACGGCGGTGCCCGTAGCCCGGACGGCGCGGATCGCGGGTGCCATCTGGCTGACGTCGTTCAGTGCATCGAAGATGCGGAAGATATCGATGCCTGTTGCTGCGGCCTCGTTGACGAACGCTTCGGTGACCTCTTCCGGGTACGGCGTGTAGCCCACCGTGTTGCGGCCGCGCAGCAGCATCTGCAGGCAGACGTTCGGCAGCGCCTTGCGCAGCGCCGCCAGCCGGTCCCAGGGGTCTTCGCCGAGGAAGCGGAGTGCGACGTCGTAGGTGGCGCCGCCCCAGCACTCGACCGACAGCAGTTCCGGCATGAGCGCGGTCACGGCAGGACCGGCGGCAACAAGGTCCCGGGTGCGGACACGGGTTGCGAGCAGGGACTGGTGCGCGTCGCGGAACGTTGTGTCCGTCACCGCCACTGCCTGCTGCTCCCGGAGCGCTTTGGCGAACCCGTCCGGTCCCAGTTCAAGGAGCTTCTGCCGTGAGCCTGCGGCGGCCGGACGGTCCTTGACGGACGGAAGCTTGTCAGCCGGGTTGGAGTGGACTTTCAGCTCGCCGTTGGGCTTGTTCACGGTAACGTCGGCCAGCCAGGTGAGGAGCTTGGTGCCGCGGTCGGCGGACACCCGGGCCTTGAGCAGCTGGGGGCGTTCGTCAATGAAGCTCGTGGCGACGTCGCCGGCGATGAAGTCCGGATCGTCGAGCACGGCCTGCAGGAAGGAGATGTTGGTTGAAACGCCGCGGATGCGGAATTCGGCGAGGGCACGGCGCGCGCGTGCCACGGCTGCGGGGTAATCCCGGCCGCGGCAGGTGAGCTTGACCAGCATGGAGTCGAAGTGGGGGCTGATTTCGGCACCCGAGTAGACGGTGCCGCCGTCGAGCCGGACGCCTGCGCCGCCCGCGGACCGGTAGCCGGTGATCTTTCCGACGTCGGGCCGGAAGCCGTTGGCGGGGTCCTCGGTGGTGATGCGGCTCTGCAGGGCCGCGCCCTTGAGGTGGACGGTTTCCTGGGAAAGGCCGAGGTCTGCCAGCGTCTCACCCGAGGCGATCCGCATCTGTGCCTGCACCAGGTCGACGTCGGTGACCTCTTCGGTGACGGTGTGCTCCACCTGGATGCGCGGGTTCATTTCAATGAACACGTGCTGGCCGGCGCGCTCACCGGCGGTGTCCACGAGGAACTCCACCGTGCCGGCGTTGACGTAGTTGAGTGCCTTGGCGAACTTGACGGCGTCGCGGTAGAGGGCCTGGCGGATGCCCTCGTCCAGGTTGGGCGCCGGGGCGATCTCGATGACCTTCTGGTGGCGGCGCTGGATGGAGCAGTCGCGCTCGAACAGGTGCATGACGTTGCCCTCGGCGTCTGCCAGGATCTGCACCTCGATGTGGCGGGGGCGCAGGACGGCCTGCTCCAGGAACATGGTGGGATCGCCGAAAGCGGCATCGGCTTCACGCATGGCGGACTTCAGCGCTTCGGGCAGCGCCTCACGGGTGTCCACGCGGCGCATGCCGCGGCCACCGCCGCCCGCGACTG
Organism: Arthrobacter nitrophenolicus; assembly: GCF_045833485.1. Classification (NCBI taxonomy): domain Bacteria; kingdom Bacillati; phylum Actinomycetota; class Actinomycetes; order Micrococcales; family Micrococcaceae; genus Arthrobacter; species Arthrobacter nitrophenolicus. The sequence goes on along the minus strand of NZ_CP174504.1, from coordinate 3,407,281 downwards.
CCTTTGCAAAGATGGGGAAGCCGATCTCGTCCGCAGCCGCAAGGAGTTCGTCCAGGTCCTTGGAGGGTTCACTGGACTTAAGGACGGGAACGCCGGCTTCGCGGGCGGCCTTGAGCGCCGCCACCTTGTTGCCTGCCAGTTCCAGCACTTCCGCCGGCGGCCCAACGAAGGTGATGCCGGCTTCCTTGGCTGCACGGGCCAGGTCCGGATTCTCGGACAGGAAACCGTAGCCAGGGTAGATGGCGTCCGCACCGGACTCCTTGGCCACCCGGACGACCTCTTTGACGTCAAGGTAGGCCCGGACGGGGTGTCCTTCCTCGCCGATCAGGTACGCCTCGTCCGCTTTCTGGCGGTGGATGGAGTTCCTGTCCTCTTGAGGAAAAACGGCAACGGTCTTGGCGCCCAGCTCGTAGCCGGCGCGGAAGGCCCTGATCGCGATTTCGCCGCGGTTGGCCACCAGAACTTTGGAAAACATACTTCTCCTGCATCATTGCGGGTGGATCGGTGAGTGGTCACAGTGTCTAGGACCTACAAGGACAAACACAAATCTTTGTGTCGACCATCACAGATTTCCCCGTCATGTCCCGATCGCTTCCGCCTGTCGCGGCGGAAAGGGCCCCGGCAGCACAGTGGATGCCATGCCGACCCCCGATAAGGCGGGATTCGCCAACGCATCCACATATGATGAGTAGGGCGGCAGGACCGTCCGGCTTCGGCGCTGCCGGAGCAAACATTACTCCCAACACGGCATCCGGCGTTAGGTTTTGGTCTCTCAAGTGCAAGTAGTCAGCATCAGCAGCCTTAAGGGTGGAGTCGGCAAGACTTCCGTCACCACAGGATTGGCGTCTGCGGCGCTGGCCGCGGGCGTCAGCACGCTGGTGGTGGACCTGGATCCGCACGCCGACGCAACCACGGCACTGGGCGTGCAGCCCGGGGACCAGCTGGATATTGGCAGGATGCTCAAGAGCCCGCGCCGCGCCAGACTGGCGGAGAACGTGGTCGGCAGCAGCTGGACAGCCCGGGCCGCTTCCAACGGGTCCGGCCCCGCGGTACTTGACGTCGCCGTCGGCTCCGCCTACACGGGTATCTACGACCGGCCGGACCTTGGCCGCCGCGACCTCCGCCGGCTCTCAACGGTCCTGGCCGGAGCCGACAACTACCAGCTGGTCCTGGTCGACTGCCCTCCGTCACTCAACGGCCTCACCCGGATGGCCTGGTCCGCCAGCGACAAGGTTGCCCTCGTGGCCGAGCCGGGACTGTTCTCCGTGGCCGGTACGGAACGCACCATGCGGGCCATCCAGCTGTTCCGGCAGGAATTCGCCCCCAACCTCTCCCCTGCCGGCATTGTGGCCAACCGGGTCCGGACCGGCTCCTCCGAGCACAGCTACCGGCTCGCGGAAATGGAGTCCATGTTCGGCGATCTCCTGCTGAGCCCGCGCATCCCCGAGCAGGCGAACTGGCAGCAGATCCAGGGCGCCGCCCACCCGGTACACCACTGGCCGGGCGAGTCGGCCAAGTCTGCAGCCGCCCTCTTCGACGACCTGCTGGCCAACCTGATGGAAGTGGGCAGCGGGCTGCGCGCACGCGCGAGGTAGGCATGGCGTCCGGGCCGATGCCCGGCCACGCCAGGAGACAGGAAGAGGGCCGCTCCCGTGGGAGCGGCCCTCTTCCGTTTAACTAAGCCTCAGCTGATCTTGCGTGCTGCGCGGCGCTTGCTCAGCTCGTCGTCGGGAAAGGACTGCTCGGCCGCGTGTTCGCTGGGCAGCGAAGCAAGGCTGCCTTCCACCTCGCGCCAGACCCGGCCCACGGCAATGCCGAACACGCCCTGCCCGCCCTGCACGAGATCGATGACCTCGTCAGCCGAAGTGCATTCGTACACGCTCGCGCCGTCGCTCATCAGGGTAATCTGCGCCAGGTCCTCGACGCCGCGTTCACGCAGGTGCTCCACCGCGGTGCGGATCTGCTGCAGGGATACACCGGTGTCCAGGAGCCGCTTGACGACTTTGAGGACCAGGATGTCGCGGAAGCCATACAGCCGCTGGGATCCGGAGCCTGCAGCGCCGCGGACAGCGGGTTCCACCAGCCCGGTGCGGGCCCAGTAGTCCAGCTGCCGGTAAGTAATGCCTGCCGCTTTGCATGCAGTGGGTCCCCGGTATCCGGCGTCCTCGTCCAGCACGGGAAGGTCCTCGGTGAACAGGAGGCCCTGGGCACCGCTCGCGGGCACAGCAACACCAGCCGTGGGCTGTTTCAGCCCGCCTGCTTCGCCTTTGGGACTCACCTGGATCCTCCTTGTCCTGCGCTCCCGGGGAACACCTGCAGCAACTGGCATGAAAAGCATGCATGTAATTTTCGCGGGGCGCACTTTCCAGTGTGACTTGCGCGGCTGCCGTAGGCAATGGGAACTTGATACTTCGACGTTAGGCCCGGCAGGGCCCAAGGTCAAAGACCTTGGAGGCTTTGGGCAGGCGTGTCGAAACTTTCAGCCTCAACTTTAACCTTAACGTGACCTCAGCCGTCGAAGTCTTCGGGCTCCACGTCATCGAGGAATTCACGGAACCGCCGGAGCTCGCGCTCCTCATCAACTGTCGGACCGGGCTCGGTATCCTCGCCCTCGTCATGCTCGGTGATGCGGACCCCGGCCTCGTCCATCACCGAATCGGCGCACCAGATCCGGCACTTCGCGCGGAGGGCGACGGCGAGGGCGTCCGAGGCCCGGGAGCTGACCGTGGTGCCGTTCTCAAACTGCAGTTGTCCGTAGAAGATGTTGTCCTCAACGGCCACGATGTTGACGCTGACCACGCTGTGGCCGAGTGCCTCCACCACATCCACAAGCAGGTCGTGTGTCATGGGGCGCGGCGGGACCACACCCTGCTGGGCAAGGGCAATGGCGCTGGCCTCGGGGGTGCCGATCCAAATCGGAACATGCCGTTCCCCGTGCATCTCCCGCAGCAGGACCAGGGGCTGGTTGGAAGGCAGTTCAATCCGAACGCCAACAATCTCGACTTCAATCATCAGATGTCCATGCGTGAGATGTGGTCCTGCACCAGGGCGCGGTGCAGGGTGAGGCAAAGGTCGCTGATCTCACGGGCGGCCTCGGCAGCCCGTGCCTGGGACGCGGAGTCCTTCCGTGAGGCAAGTGGTGCCACCGCCCGTTCCACCAGGCCGAACTCGCGTTCCGCCGCCGCCTGGAAGGGACGCAGGTGCCGGGGTTCCAGCCCGTGGCTTTCCAGCTGTACGCAGGCGCGCGCCACCTGGAGGGCATGTTCGTCGAACATGCCGTTGCTGTGGCTGATGAGCCCGAAATCCAGGAGTGCCTGGAGCAGGGGGACGCTGGCACCTGATTCCGTGCGCAGCTGTTCCTCTGTCAGCTTCCGGCCGCGGTTCTGCAGCTCGGCGGCCAGCTCGTCGGAGACGATGCGCGGCGAAACCACGACGCCGGGCGGAAGGTTCTCCGGCCGCTCTCCCCTGTCGATGGCGTCAAGGTAGTCCTTGATGACTTTCAGGGGGAGGTACTGGTCCCGCTGCAGCGCCAGGACGAAGCGCAGCCGTTCCACGTCGCCGTCGGAATACTGGCGGTAGCCCGCTGGGGTCCGCCGCGGGTTGATAAGTCCCTTTTCCTCAAGGAACCGGATTTTGGACGCTGTCATGCCCGGGAAGTCGGCGCTCAGCTGCGCGAGGACTTCCCCAATGTTCAGGACCTGCGGTCCCCGGCGTTCCGGTTGTGCCATTGCCACAGGCAGCGGTCCCCGGATCAGCCGCGGCCTGCAGCGGTGGCAGGGCTCAGGTAGAAGGTAAGGCGGAACTTGCCGATTTGGACTTCGCTGCCGGATTTAAGCTCCACGGCGTCCACGCGGTCATGGTTGACGTAGGTGCCGTTGAGGCTGTTCTTGTCCACCACCTCAAAGCTGCGGGCGGTGCGGCGGAACTCCACGTGCCGGCGGGAGACGGTGACGTCATCAAGGAAGATGTCAGCGTCCGGGTGCCGGCCGGCGGTGGTGACGTCCGAATCCAGCAGGAAGCGGGCGCCGGCGTTGGGACCGCTGTGTGCCACCAGCAGCGCGGAACCGGCGGGCAGTGCCTCGACGGAGCTCCGCTCTTCGGAGGACAGCTTGGGGGCGATGGTGGGCTCGTCCCTGACCGGGGTCAGGTTGATGGAGGTGGTCTCCGACGCCTTAGCCGCACCCGTGCCGTATTCCCCATCGGCAGGGTTCGATGTGTGGCCAGCCATGGATTCCTCCTCTTCCCGCTGCAGCCCTCCGGCGTGCAACCAACGTTTGCCCTCCGGACCTGCCCGGCAGGTCCGGCACCGGCTCCCCATCCGGCTCTTGACGTGCGACGACGTCCTGCCTGCGACGCGGGGCCGGACCGGATATACCGGTTAGCTTTAGCCTACCTGCTGTTCGTACTCCGATGCACTGAGCAATGAATCAACGGCGTCGGCCTCGGCCAGTTTGACCTCGATCAGCCAGCCGTCACCGTAAGGATCCGTGTTGATCAGCGCCGAGTCGGTGTCCAGGGACTCGTTGCGGGCTACCACTTCACCGCTGACCGGGGCGTAGATGTCGCTGACGCTCTTCGTGGACTCCACCTCGCCCACAACTTCGTTGGCCGTAATTTTGGTGCCGATCTCGGGCATCTGGGCGTAGACAACATCTCCAAGCGCGTCCTGCGCGAAGTCGGTAATGCCCACGCGGACCACGCCGTCGGCATTGGGAGCGGAAACCCACTCGTGTTCGGCGGTGTAGGACAGGTCTTCGGGAATGTTGCTCATGGGGGGCCTTTCATCGGGTCAAAACTCGAAGGTCACGGGGCCCGGGAAACAGACCGCCGCTGAAAGTATAGGCACATCTGCCGGAGCGTCCACCGGGGTTTCTGACAAGATGGGAACCATGAGCGAGCGCCATGGTGCAGGACGTCCGGGACCCGGCAGGTAGGCCATGCCGGAACTTCCCGAAGTGGCCGGACTGGCCCGGTTCCTCGACGAGCAGCTGCGGGGCTGCGTCCTCGACAAGCTGCAGATTGTCTCCTTTGCCGTGCTGAAGACGGCCGACCCGCCCTATTCGGCGCTGGAGGGCCGGACCGTGTCCGGGGTCCGGCGGTTCGGGAAGTTCATCAGCATTGACACGGACGGGATCTCCTTGGTGTTCCACCTGGCCCGCGCCGGCTGGCTGCGCTACACGGACTCCCCCGCCGCCGGCCAGCTGAAGATGGGCAAGGGCCTCATCGCCGTCCGCTGTACCTTCACCGGCCCGGACGGGCCGAGGGGGTTCGACCTCACCGAGGCCGGGACGAAGAAGAGCCTGGCCGTCTACGTGGTGCGGGACCCCCAGGATGTGCCCGGAATCGCCACACTGGGTCCGGATCCCTTCGCGGAGGCGTTCGACGCCGGCACGCTGGCTGAGATCCTGGCAGGCAGTTCCCAGCAGATCAAGGGGCTGCTGCGGAGCCAGAGCGTCATAGCGGGCATCGGCAACGCCTACAGTGACGAGATCCTGCACGCGGCCCGGATCTCCCCGTTCGCCACGGCCAAGTCCTTGGACCGGGAGACGGTGCAGGTCCTCTATGACGCCATCCACGACGTCCTGGGCGCAGCCCTGGCGGAGGCCGGCGGCAAGCCACCCAAGGAACTCAAGGACGTCAAGCGGAGCCACATGCGTGTCCACGCCAGGACGGGCCTGCCATGCCCGGTGTGCGGGGACACCGTCCGGGAGGTGTCTTTCGCAGATACAGCCCTGCAGTACTGCCCCACCTGCCAGACGAAGGGCAAGATCCTCGCGGACCGCAGGACATCGAAGTTCCTGAAGTAGGAACCTCCGGCAGCCACCATTGTTGACGACTTGGCTGCGTAATTGAGGCCTTGGTCCTGCGGCAGCGCCGCGGGCGGTGCCGCGCGGATCCCCATTGCAATTCGGGACCTCTGGCCCTGCCCGGGCTTCCCCCTGGGGCGTAGCGTCTGGACCAAGGCCCGCATGTCTCGGTCAACACGAAGGGGTCACAATGCGCCGGTCTCGATCCGCCGTCCTTGGAATCGCCTTGGCCCTCGCCTTCAGCGGGGGCCTCGGGGGCACGGCCCTGGGGCCGCCCGCGTCTTCCGCATCAGCGATTGCTGCGCAACACAGCGATCCGGCGTCGATGGTGGCGGTGCAGGCCGGCGACGACGCGATCGTCCAGCACTACGAGCAGCTCGGCGGCAGCGCATCGTTCCTCGGCACGCCAGTCGGCAGCGCGTACGACATCGCTGGCGGACGCGCCCAGGACTACACCGGCGGCACGATCTACTTCAGCGCCGGCACCGGGGCACACGAAGTCCACGGCGCAATCCGCGGACGCTACCTCGAACTCGGCGGACCGGCCGGCTTCCTGGGCTTCCCGCTCACCGACGAAACCGCCACACCCGGCACCGCCGGCCGATACAACAACTTCACCGGCGGGGCGATCTACTTCAGCACCGGCACCGGGGCACACGAAGTCCACGGCGCAATCCGCGGACGCTACCTCGAACTCGGCGGACCGGCCGGCTTCCTGGGCTTCCCGCTCACCGACGAAACCGCCACACCCGGCACCGCCGGCCGATACAACAACTTCACCGGCGGGGCGATCTACTTCAGCACCGGCACCGGGGCACACGAAGTCCACGGCGCAATCCGCGGACGCTACCTCGAACTCGGCGGACCGGCCGGCTTCCTGGGCTTCCCGCTCACCGACGAAACCGCCACACCCGGCACCGCCGGCCGATACAACAACTTCACCGGCGGGGCGATCTACTTCAGCACCGGCACCGGGGCACACGAAGTCCACGGCGCAATCCGCGGACGCTACCTCGAACTCGGCGGACCGGCCGGCTTCCTGGGCTTCCCGCTCACCGACGAAACCGCCACACCCGGCACCGCCGGCCGATACAACAACTTCACCGGCGGGGCGATCTACTTCAGCACCGGCACCGGGGCACACGAAGTCCACGGCGCAATCCGCGGACGCTACCTCGAACTCGGCGGACCGGCCGGCTTCCTGGGCTTCCCGCTCACCGACGAAACCGCCACACCCGGCGCCGCCGGCCGATACAACAACTTCACCGGCGGGGCGATCTACTTCAGCACCGGCACCGGGGCACACGAAGTCCACGGCGCAATCCGCGGACGCTACCTCGAACTCGGCGGACCGGCCGGCGTGCTCGGATTCCCCGTGTCGGACGAGACAGGCACCCCCGACGGGATCGGCCGGTACAACCACTTCAGCGGCACCAACATGGCCTCTTCGATCTACTTTTCACCCGCGACAGGAGCCCACGAGGTGTACGGAGCCATCCGGGCCCAGTGGGTGGCCCTCGGGTGGGAGCGCAGCCGGCTCGGCTACCCGACCAGCGGCGAGTACGGCATCAAGGACGGCCGCCGCAGCGACTTCCAGCACGGTTCCATCCTGGTGCACACGGCCAGTGGCAGGATCGAGGTCACCTACACCAGCGTCCCGCCGGCGCTCCTGGGCGTCGATCTTGAGCGCATTCCGACCACGCAGAAGGTTGTCGCACTCACATTCGACGCCGGTGCCAACGACGCCGGCCTCCGATCGATCCTCGCCACCCTCGCAGCCAACGGCGTCCCGGGCACGTTCTTCCTCACCGGAGACTGGGTCAACCAGTTCCCCTCAGACCCGGCGCTGATTTACAACGCGGGGCATCGGATCGGCAATCACTCCATGACCCACCCGGATTTCACAACCCTGACCAGTGCGCAGATCGCGGCCGAGATCAGCAGCGCCCAGAGGACCATCGAGGCCGCTGGAGGAGACCCGCGCCCGTTCTTCCGCTTCCCGTTCGGCGCCCGCGATTCCCGCACGATCGCAGACGTCAACGCCGCCGGCTACACCGCGGTCCGCTGGACCGTTGACACCCTGGGCTGGCAAGGCACGATGAACGGAACGCGCGGCCCGGGCTTCGTCGTCCAGCGCGTCATGGCTTCCGCGCAGCCCGGGCAGATCGTCCTCATGCACCTCGGCTCCAACCCGGACGACGGTTCAACGCTCGACGCCGCGGCCCTCCCGGAGGTGATCTCCCAACTCCGGGCGGCAGGCTACGGCTTCGTTACCCTCGATGCCGCCCTCGGCTAGCCAGCGCCTACAAAGTTCCACCAACGCAAAAGCCGCGGAAACCTTGAGGTTTCCGCGGCTTTGTGGTCGGGCTGACAGGATTTGAACCTGCGACCCCTTGACCCCCAGTCAAGTGCGCTACCAAGCTGCGCTACAGCCCGCTGGTTCCGCCGTTCTCCGCTGATTTCCATCAGCAGTCCGGCCGAACCACCTAGAAGAGCTTACACGATCCGGAAGGGTGCCTGTGACACTTTCGGGATTTCAGCCCCAACGTGTCGAAGACAACATCCGGATCAACGCTTCCGGCCCCGCTTTTCCCGCACGCGCATGCTGACCTCGATGGGGGTGCCCTCGAAGCCGAAGGTTTCCCGCAGCCGGCGGGTGATGAAGCGGCGGTATCCCGGATCCAGGAATCCGGTGGTGAACAGCACGAACTTGGGCGGCCGGCTGGATGCCTGCGTTCCAAAGAGGATGCGGGGCTGCTTGCCGCCGCGGACCGGGTGCGGATGTGCCGCCACCAGCTCGCCCAGGAAGGCATTCAGCCGCCCGGTGGGGATGCGCCGGTCCCAGTTTTCCAGCGCCAGGTCCAGGGCGGGCACCAGGCGGTCCTTGTGCCAGCCGGTCTTGGCGGAGATGTTCACCCGGGGCGCCCAGTCCACATGCGCCAGGTCCTGCTCGATCTCGCGCTCCAGGTAGCGGCGGCGCTCGTCGTCCAGCAGGTCCCACTTGTTGAAGGCCAGGACCAGGGCGCGGCCGGACTCGATGGCCAGCTGCAGGATGCGCACATCCTGCTCGCTGAGGACTTCGTCCACGGCGAGGAGCACGACGGCGACCTCCGCCTTTTCGAGCGCGGCCTGGGTCCGGAGCGAGGCGTAGTAGTCCGCGCCCTGCGCCATGTGCTGGCGGCGGCGGATGCCGGCGGTGTCCACGAAGCGCCAGGTGCGTCCGCCGAGCTCGATGAATTCATCCACGGGGTCGCGGGTGGTGCCGGCAGTGTTGTCCACCACCACGCGCTCGGACCCGGCCAGCTTGTTCAGCAGGGACGACTTGCCCACGTTGGGACGGCCGATCAAGGCGATCCGGCGAGGCCCGCCGGAACGCTCCAGGCCCTCGATGGTGGAAAATTCCGGCAGCACGTCCATCACGTGGTCGAGCAGGTCGGCCACGCCGCGGCCGTGAAGGGCGGAGACGGGGTACGGCTCGCCGAAACCAAGGCCCCACAGGACGGCGGAATCGGCTTCCTGGGCAAAGTCGTCCACCTTGTTGGCCACCAGGATGACCGGCTTTTTGCTGCGGCGCAGCATCTTCATCACGGCCTCGTCGGTGGCGGTGGCCCCGACGGCCGAGTCGACGACGAACAGGACGGCGTCGGCGAGTTCCACGGCCATCTCGGCCTGCTCCGCAACGCGGGCGTGGATGCCGCGGGCGTCGTGCTCCCAGCCGCCGGTGTCCACCAGCGTGAAGTTGCGGCCGTTCCAGTTCGCGGAATACATGACACGGTCGCGGGTCACGCCGGGTGTATCCTCCACCACGGCTTCGCGCCGGCCCAGGATTCGGTTCACCAGGGTGGACTTGCCCACGTTCGGGCGCCCGATGATGGCCAGGACCGGGTCAAGCTTGACCGGGCCTTCGAAGTCCTCGTCGCCGTACTCCCCGCTGAGCAGGGCGGCGTCTTCCTCATCCAGGTCGTAGTCCTCCAGGCCGGCCCGGAGGGAGGCGGCGCGAAGCTCGGCCTCGTCGTCGTCAATGGCTGCCAGCCGTTCGGCCACCTGGTCGGTGCCCGTGGGCGTGTATTCGTCTTCGCCGGGGCCCGAGAGGCCGGGGGTCTGCGTGGTGTCGCTCATTGCACTGTCCTTAGTGGTCATCTGCCGGCGTCCCGGCTACTGCTGTTAAGTCTTTGGAGGTTTCGGCGAATGGCAGGGGCTGGCCGCTGAGTTGGACGGCGTCCCGGACGTGCCCTGCCAGTGCCGCGCGGATCTCCTGCGCTGCCCTGTCCATTGAAGCACGGCCGCTTTCGCCGGCCCGGCGGCCGAGGGTGAGGGCCGTGCCGAAGCTGACGTGGAACCGCCGGCCGGGCGGCGGCACAAAGTCCAGGTGCTCATTCCCCGTCCGGGTGCCAAGGATGGCCACCGGCACCACCGGGGCGCCGGTGTTCAGTGCCAGCCATGCAACCCCACCGTTGATGCCGGAGGCTTCGCCGCTCCCCCGCGTTCCTTCGGGGAGGATCCCCACGCAGCGGCCGGCGTCGAGCAGTTCCCTGCTGCGTTGCAGCGCCGCCCTGTCGCCGCGCCGGTCAACGGGCAACTGCCCGGAGGCGGTCAGCACCCGGCCCAGAAATCCTTTGAACATCTCCTGCTTGACCAGGATGTGCATGGGCCGCGGCGAGGCACCGAACATCACCGGTCCATCCAGGAAGCTGATGTGGTTTCCGGCGAAAATCACCGGCCCCCCGGTGGGGACGTTCGCCTTGCCGGTGACGGTAGTCCGGTAGACGAGGTGGTCGAGGGCCCAGCCCACCGGCCTGCTCCAGGACATGGTCCACCCGGACGGGACCGCCGGCCTGGCATCAGTCACGGTTGAGGACCTTGGTGACTATGACCAGGGCAGCGTCAACGGTCTGCTCGAAGTCAAGGTCCGAGGAGTCCAGCGTGACTACTCCGTCGGCTGCCTGCGTAAAGTTCACGACGGTGGAGTCCTTGGCGTCCCGGTGGGTCACCTGCGCGGCCAGCTGCTCCGCGTTTTGCGTTCCGCCCAGCTGGATGCCGCGGCGGCGCAGCCGGGCTTCCTCGCTGGCGGTCAGCAGCATGCGGACTTCGGCTCCTGGCGCGACGACGGTGGTGATGTCCCTGCCTTCCACCACCATGCGGCGGTGATGCTTTTCGATCAGTTCCCGCTGCCGGCGGATGAGTTCGGTCCTGGCACCCAGGGTTGTGGCGACGGCGCTGACGGCCGAGGAGATGGCCGGTTCCCGGATCGCGTCCGTGACGTCAACCCCGCCTACCCGCACGAATTCCTGCTGCGGGCTGGTGCTCAGCTCCAGCACGAGGTCGCGTGAAGCCTGCTCCACGGAGGCGGCATCGTCCAGGTCGATGCCGTTGGTGACGCAGTACCAGGTCAGCGCCCGGTACATTGCCCCGGTATCGAGGTAGGCAAGACGGAGCCTGCGGGCCACTTCCTTGCTGACGCTGGACTTGCCGGACCCTGAGGGGCCATCGATGGCAACGACCAGCGGCCTGCCGATGCGCAGCGCGGGCATGGTGTCGAGAAGTTCCTGTGTCATGACTGAAGTACCCGCCATCCGCGGTCGTTTAATGCTTCGGTCAGGTGGTCGTGCTTGTTCGGCAACACTGACAATTCCACCATGCCCACGTTCTGTCCGGATGAATGGTCCAGCCGCAGGTCTTCAACGTTAACGCCGATTTCACCGATCTCGGTCAGCAGCCGGGCGATCTGGCCGGGCTTGTCGTCCACCAGGACCGTCAGCCAGGAATAGGCCTGCGGCGGCCCGCCGTGCTTGCCGGGAATCCGTGCCTGGCCTGCGTTGCCTTCGCTCATCAGCTGCGCGAGGTCCAGCCGCGCACCAGGAGCCGTGGGCTGTTCCAGCGTGTTGATCAGGCGGTTCAGGTCCTCCCTCACGCCGTACAGGATCTCCACCACCTTCGCCGCATTGCCGCCCAGGATCTGGACCCACAGCGTGGGATCGCTGGCGGCGATCCGGGTGACGTCCCGCAGGCCGTTGCCGGCCAGGGACAGGGCGTGCAGCGGGGTTCCCTGCAGCCTGCTGGCCAGCAGTGAGGACATGACCTGCGGCAGGTGGGACACCAGTGCCACGGCCTCGTCGTGTTCGTCGGCCGTGAACTGCGAAACAACGGCGCCAAGGTCGGTGGCGAGTAACCGGGCAGTCTGCAGGGCGGCTCCGGAGGTTTCCCCGGAAGGGCACACCACCCAGGGCATGGAGGTGAACAGCTCGCCGCGCGCGGCAACCGGCCCTGACTTCTCCCGTCCTGCCATGGGGTGGGTTCCCACGTAGCGGGAAAGGTCCACGCCACTGCTCCGCAGCCGGGCGAGGATGTCCGCCTTCACGCTGGCGATGTCCACCACCACGGAATCCGGGTAGTCCGCGAGGGCCTGCCGCACCACGTCCGCCGTGACGTCAGGCGGCGCGGCAACCACCACCAGCTGGGGCCGGCTGCTGCCCAGTTCGGACAGCGGACGGCCGGCCCCGATATCCACTGCCACGGCCTGGTTGGTTGGCGAGGGGTCGGACAGGAAGACCGGCACTCCGCGGCCCCGCAGCCCCAGGCCGATGCTCGCTCCGAGCAGGCCGGTGCCGAGCACCACCACCGGACCGTCCAGGTGCCCGCGGCCCTGGCTCTTGAAAGCGGACACGGCTCAGAGCCCTACGGATGCCAGCAGGTGGCCGATCTCCTGCTTGCCGAGGTTCCGGATGCTGCCCTGGCGCTGGTCGCCCAGTCCGATGGGCCCGACCTTGACCCGGACCAGCCGCTGGACCGGGAAGCCGACGGCGTCGAACATGCGGCGGACAATGCGGTTTTTGCCCGAGTGCAGCACAACCTCGATCAGGACGTGGCCCGGCGTGGAGTCAACCAGCCGGAAGGAGTCCACCGAGGCAAGGCCGTCCTCCAGTTCAACACCGGCCTTCAGCTGCGCGCCGATCCCGTGCGGGAAGGGGCCGCGCACCTGGACCAGGTAGGTCTTGGGGACTTCGTAGGAGGGGTGGGTCAGCCGGTTGGCAAGTTCGCCGTCGTTGGTCAGCAGCAGCAGACCCTCGGTGGCAACGTCCAGGCGGCCCACGTGGAAGAGCCGCTCGCCCTTGTTCTTGGTGTTCTTGAGGAAATCGCTGATGCACGGACGGCCCTCGGGATCCTCCATGGTGGAGACAACGCCCTTGGGCTTGTTGAACACCATGTAGACCAGATTTTCGTCCAGCTGGATCCGCAGGCCGTCCACGTGGATGACGGCGGTCTTGGGATCCACACGGACACCGAGTTCGGTGACCACCTGGCCGTCCACCTCCACGCGCCCTTCGGCGATCATTTCCTCGCAGACGCGGCGCGAGGCCACGCCGGCGGACGCCATGACCTTTTGCAGGCGGATGCCGTCGGCGTCGTGGAGTTCCGACTGCGGCACGTCGCGGCCGGGACCCTTCCTGCGCGAGGGCTTGCGGAGCGGGCCGAGGTTCTGGCCAAAGCGTTCGCTGCCGAAAGCGCGCGAAGCTGCTGCACCTGGAACGGCAGTACGGGGCTTGGCCTTGGGCGCACCCGGGGTTCCGGGCGCCTTCTTCGCGCCGGGCTTGCGCGCTGAGGGCTTCCGCGACGCCGGCTTGGCGGGCTTGTCAGTGGCGCCGCGCCCCTGCCGGGCGCCGGCTTCGTCGGGATCGACGAAGCGTTCCTCGCGCGGCTTGGGTGCCCGGTGCGGGCGATCGCCGCCGAAACCTGTGGAGCGCTTTGCCGCTCCTCCCCGGGAGCCGCCCCCGGCGCTGCCTCCCGAGGTGTTACGTTGTGGGAGGTTGCGTCCCGAACCGCTGCGTGGTGAACCCTGGCGTCCCGCCTGTGTCATGACCCGTCCTTCAATGTTCCCGGCTGTCAAAGGTGTCCAACAACAACCCTAGCCAGCCCTGCAGATTTGCTCTGCCCTGATAAAAAATTACTGCGCAGGCCGCGGCCTACATTCTTTCGGCGTCGTAGAACTCCGCGATGCCTTCCAGCCCCGGCAGATGCGGGGACAGCTGCGGCAGGTCCGCCACTGAGCTGATTCCCAGACGCTCCAGGAAATAGGAGGTGGTCCGGTAAAGGATTGCCCCGGACTCGGGATCCGTTCCCGCGTCCTCAATCAGCCCGCGCTGGGCCAGTGTCCGTACAACAGAGTCAACGTTGACGCCGCGAATCGCAGACACCCGTGCCCGGGAAACCGGCTGGCGGTAGGCAATGACCGCGAGTGTTTCCAATGCCGCCTGGGTGAGTCTGGCAGTCTGCCCTTCGAGCACGTATTTGCCAACGATGTCAGCAAATTCCGCCCGCGAGTAGATACGCCAGCCACCGGCGATGTTCCGCAATTCAAAACCCCGGGGGCTGGAACCAAAACCAGGCGTGCTGGCCGTTTCCGTATCCGGGGCCTTACCAGTATAGCCGTTATAGTCGACCGCGAGTTCTGCCAGCAGGGTTTTGACGTCGTCGACAGTGAGGTCGAGCCCGGCGGCGAGTTCTTCCTCGGTGGCTGGCTGGTCGAGGACCATGAGCACCGCCTCCAGGGCGGCCTTGGCCCCGCCGGGAAGGTCATGGACCGTTTGTCCGGGCAGGGAGCCATCCGGCAGCTGCTCGTTCACGCTTGCACCTCGTATTCCTCGCTCAGGTTTTCTGGTGACCAATCCCCCAGCCCGGCGGTCCAGTGGACAGCCAGCTCTGCCAGGGGCGAAAGCTGGTCGAAGGCTACGGCCTTGTCCCGGTAGAGCTCCAGGAGCGCCAGGAAGCGGGCCACCACCACCAGGGTGGAGTCGGCGTCGGAAATCAGTGCCCGGAAAGTCTGCGGCGAATCCTGCTGCAGCCGCAGTCCCAGGATTTCCGCCTGCTCCTTCACGCTGACCTGGCTGCCGTGGAGGTGGGCGGTCCCCACCTCGGTGGGTTGGGGGGCTTTGGGCCGGAGGGCCGCCGCAGCCAGCGCCGCGAACTGTTCCGGGGTGTGTTTCCACACCAGTTCGGGCAGCATCCGCGCGAAGTGTTCTTCCAGGGCAACCTGCCGGGGGAAGCGCTGCCCTTCCCGGTGGAGGGTCTCGCCCAGCAGGCCTGCCACATGCTTGAAAGCCTTGTACTGCAGGAGTCTGGCAAAAAGCAGGTCGCGGGCTTCAAGCAGCGCAATGTCCTCGTCATCCTCCACCTCACCGGCAGGCAGCAGCCGGGCGGCCTTGAGGTCCAGCAGCGTTGCCGCGATCACGAGGAATTCGCTGGCCTCGTCAAGGGCCCATTCCTCGCCGAGTTCCTGCAGTTTGCGGATGTACTTGATGAATTCGTCGGTCACCGTGGCGAGCGCCACCTCGGTGATGTCCAGCTGATGCTTGGCGATGAGGCCCAGCAGGAGGTCGAAAGGACCCGTGAAGTTGGCGAGCCGCACCTCGAAGCCGGGCTTGGTGTCGGCCACGGTTATGGCTACGGCGCTCCGCCGCGCGAGATCAGTTCCTTGGCGAGCCGGCGGTACGCGTCCGCGCCCACGTGGGTGGCGGCGTAGCTGGTGATGGGTTCCGCGGCAACGGTGGCGTCGGCGAACTTGATGGACCGCTTGATCACGGTCTCAAAGACCTTGTCCCCGAAGGCCTCCACCAGCCGGGTGATGACTTCACGGCTGTGCAGGGTGCGGGCGTCGTACATGGTGGCGAGGACCCCGTCCACCTGCAGGCGGGGGTTGAGCCGGTCCTGGACTTTATCGATGGTTTCCACCAGCAGGGCCACGGCGCGCAGGGCGAAGAACTCGCAGATCAGCGGAATGATGACCCCGTGCGCCGCGGTAAGGGCGTTGACGGTCAGGAGGCCAAGGGACGGCTGGCAGTCGATGAGGACGACGTCGTAGTCGTCTTCGACCTTCTTCAGCGCCCGGTCCAGGACCTGCTCGCGGGCAACCTCGTTGACCAGCTGGACTTCCGCTGCTGAGAGGTCGATGTTGGCAGGTAGCAGGTCCACGTTGTCCACGCCCGTCTGGTGGATTGCCTGGCGGATGTCCACCTTGCGGTCCATGAGGACGTTGTAGACAGTGAGGTCGAGCTCGTGCGGATTGACCCCGAGGCCGGCTGACAGCGCGCCCTGGGGGTCGAAGTCGACCAGGAGGACGCGGCGGCCGTATTCGGCCAGGGCCGCGGCCAGGTTGATGGTCGAGGTGGTCTTTCCGACGCCGCCCTTTTGGTTCACCATGGCGATGACGCGGGCGGGACCGTGGGAGGAAAGCGGCGCGGGTTCCGGGAACTCGCGGTATGGGCGCCCCGTGGGGCCCATCACCGCGTTGTCCAGGTCGAATGCGGTGCCTTCCAGAGTTGCTGAACCCTGTTCGCTGCTCACGTATCTGTCCACACTTTCGATGACGGGGTTGTCCTGCCGCTGGATGGCCAGCGCCGTTCCTTCTTCTCCCCAAGGTTACAGGGGCCGACACGGTATTCGACGGAACTTGACTTTTCGCGAATGGTGAGCCTGACCCTCTAGTAGAGGTCGAAGGTTGAACGTCCGGGTAAAGAAAACCGCCCCCGCAGCATTTGCTGCGAGGGGCGGCTTCCGGGTGGCGGGCCGGAAGGTCAGGCGTTGGCCGGAACCGGCCGGGCTTCGGTCTGTGCCGGGGCCGGATCACCGTGGTGGTGGGCCAGCATCGTTGCTTCGTCGAAAGGCTCCTCGCCGGAGAGGACGCTGTTGACCTGTACGCCGTCGATCTCCTTGACCCACGTGCCGATCAGGATGGTGGCCACGGCGTTGCCGGTGAAGTTGGTCAGGGCCCGGGCTTCGGACATGAAGCGGTCGATGCCCACGATCATCCCCACGCCGCCGAGCAGTTCGGGCTTGTGGGCCTGCAGGCCGGCCGCAAGCGTTGCCAGGCCGGCGCCGGTGACGCCGGCGGCGCCCTTGGAGGCGATGATCATGAAGACCAGCAGGGAGATCTGTGCGCCGAGGTCCAGCGGCGTTCCCATGGCGTTGGCCACGAAGAGCGATGCCATGGTCAGGTAGATGGCCGTGCCGTCCAGGTTGAAGGAGTAGCCGGTGGGAACGGTCACGCCGACGACCGGCTTGGAGACACCGAGGTGTTCCATCTTGGCGATGAGGCGGGGCAGTGCGGCTTCGGAGGACGAGGTGGAAAAGATCAGGAGGTATTCGCGGCCCAGGTACTTCATCAGCTTGAAAATGTTGACGCCGGTAACTACCTTCAGCAGGCCGCCGAGGATGATGACGATGAACAGTGCGCAGGTGATGTAGAAGGCGGCCATCAGCGTGAACATGCTGACAATGGCCTGGAAGCCGGTGGCTCCCACAACGGCGGCGATGGCACCGAAGGCACCGACGGGGGCGAGCCACATGATCATGATCAGGATGCGGAACACCAGGACCTGGCCGTGGCCGATGGCCTTGAGGATCGGGGCGCCCTGCGGGCCCATCTTCTGCAGCGCGAAGCCCACGAGGATGGCAGCGAACAACGTCGGCAGAACCGGGATGTCACCCGGGATGATGTTGAGCAGGAAGGCTACGGTGCTGTCGACTTCAGCCTTCTTGTTGGGGTCGTAGGGGGCAAGCTTCAAACCCTCGCCCGGGTGGATCAGGTTGCCCACTACCAGGCCGATGGCGAGCGCGAACGTCGACATTGCGACGAAGTAGCCGAGCGCCAGGCCGCCCACCTTACCCACCGTGGCCGCCTTGGCGATGGAGCCGATGCCCAGGACGATGGTGCAGAAGATCACCGGAGCGATCATCATCTTGATGAGCTTGATGAAACCGTCACCCAGGGGCTTGAGCGACTTGCCCACCTCGGGGAACATCAGGCCGACGACGGCGCCGAGGATCACGGCAGCGATGACGGCAATGTAGAGGTAGTGCGATTTGTCGATGCCCTTGCGCCGCGATTTCACGGTGTCGAGCGACTCTCCTCGTTGAGAAGCCATGATGTGTCTCCTTATGGATAATCTGATAGACGCTGCGGCACAGTCTCTGGGCTCTACACGTCCTTGCGGTGTGACATCCATCATTGGCCACGCCGTGACCCAGCTCACCGTTGCGTTCATATTGGTCGCGGCACACCAACTTGGCCGGAGGTAGACATGATCCAGCGCTGGAGCATCGCCCGGCGGCTTTTCGTGGCGAACCTCCTCATCGTGGTGGTGTTCATCGCCATCGTGGGGACCGCCACCTACGTCGACGCCCGCGACCGGACGTATGACGAGGCCGGCCTGCGGATGGCGGGCATTGCCAATTCAATAGCCGCAAGCCCGCTGGTGCTCGAGGCCGCCGCCTCACCGGACCCCTCAGCCCTGCTGCAGCCGTACGCCATGGACGTCATGGCGGCGGCCGACGTCGACTTCATCACCATCATGGCGACCGACCGCACCCGGTGGACCCACCCGCGGCCGGAGGAACTGGGGCGGCCGTACATCGGTTCCATCGATGCTGCGCTGCAGGGCGGGGAACTCACCGAGGTCACGGCCGGCACCCTGGGGCCGTCGGTGCGGACGATCGTCCCGGTGAAGGATGATGCGGGCAAGGTCAGGGCCCTGGTTGCGGCCGGCGTCACGGTGGGCACTGTGGATGTGGCCTTCGCAGCCCGCCTGCCTGCCCTTCTGGCCATAGGGCTCGCACTGCTGCTGGGCGGGTCCTGGGCGTCCTGGCTGCTTGGCCGGTACCTCCGCCGGGTCACCCGCGGCTGGGGGCCGGAGCAGCTGGCGCAGCTGTTCGCCTACTACGAGTCCGTGCTTCACTCGGTCCGCGAAGGACTCGTCCTGATCGACACCAAGGGCAGGGTGGTGATGTACAACGACCAGGCCGCCGAGCTCCTGGGCCTGGACGAGGCCGGCAGCAAGGACCCTACCCGCCCGCCGGCAATGGCCGACCTTCCCCTCGACGAGGGCCTTCGGGACCTGTTCGAATCGGGCCGCACCACCAAGGACGAGATCGTCCTCACGGGCTCGCGCGTGCTGGTCGTCAACCAGGGTCCGGCCATAGGCCCGGAGGCACCTGACCGGCACGGAAGGAACCCTGTGTACGGCACTGTGGCCACGCTCCGCGACAGGACGGAAATCGAGTCCCTGGGCAACGAACTGGAAACCATGCGGACGCTGTCGGACGCGCTGCGGGCGCAGACGCACGAGCATGCGAACCGGCTGCACACGATGGTCTCGCTCCTGGAGCTGGGCCGCACCCGGGAGGCCCTGGACTTCGCCACCAGGGACCTGGAACTCAGCCAGCAATTGACGGACGAGATGGTGGGCTCCGTGGGCGAGCCGGTCCTCAGCGCCCTGGTCATGGGCAAGGTGGCCGAAGCCCATGAGCGGGGCGTCCAGTTGGACGTGGCCACGCTTGGGTCCGGAACAGCAGCAGGCATAGCCGTGCAGGACCTGGTGACCATTTTGGGAAACCTTTTGGACAATGCCATCGATGCTGCCGCAGAGGGGGCGCCGCCCCGACGGGTGGAACTTACGGTGGAGTCCGATGAGGAAGGACTGGACATCGCCGTGCATGACACAGGAGCACCCCTTGAGGCCGCCGCAGCAGGGAACATCTTCCGGCACGGTTACAGCACCAAGCCGGCGGGCCCCGGCGGCCGCGGCATCGGCCTCGCCCTCGTCCGCCAGGCTGTACAGCGGCTGGGAGGTACGCTGGCCATCAACGGACGGCGCGGTGCCAAATTCGAAGTGTTCCTGCCCGCGGCAGTATCCCCGGGGAAGGAGCGCGACGCGTGAGCGACATCCGGGTCCTTGTGGTCGAGGACGAGGCCATTGCCTCCGCCGCCCATGCGGCGTATGTGGGGAGGCTGCCTGGATTCGAGCTCGCCGGAACCGCTCCGGACGGGCAGTCCGCGCTCCGGCTGCTGAATGAATTCTCGGCCGCTGGCAAGCCCGTGGAACTGGTCCTGCTCGACATGAACCTGCCGGACCTCCACGGCCTGGACATTGCCCGCAGGATGCGTGCTGCCGGCATCCTTGCCGACATCATCGCGATCACGGCCGTCAGGGAACTGGCCATCGTCCGCAGTGCGGTGGCCATCGGCGTGGTGCAGTACCTGATCAAGCCGTTCACGTTCGCCACCTTCGCTGACAAGCTGGAGAGCTACCGGCAGTTCCGGCAGCAGTTGGCAGGCCCCGGCCCGGGGTCCGGTAAATCCGCGGCATCCCAAAGCGAAGTGGACCAGGCCTTCGCCAGCCTGCGGGCGCCGTCGGAACTGCCGCTGCCGAAGGGCCTGTCCGTGTCCACGCTGGAGTCCGTCCAGGAGTACCTGAAGCAGCACCAGGATGCGGTCTCCGCCACCGAGGTGATGGACGCGCTCGGGATGTCCCGCGTGACTGCCCGCCGCTACCTGGAGTACCTCGCCGATGCAGGCACCGTCTCCCGCACTGCGCGGTACGGCACGCCCGGGAGGCCCGAGAATGAGTACCGCTGGAGCGGCAGATAGCAGCGGTCATGCTGTATACACAAAGTTCCTTTATTGGCTAATTTCGAGAGCATTGGCTCCTTTTCCCTTCCTTATGTATACACTGGGAAATCGGAGGACCGAAAGGAGCAGCGATGCGGGCCAGCGAACGTGCGTATGCCGCCCTGCGTGAGGACATCGTGGAGTGGCGGCTGCCCCCCGGTACGCTGCTGGCCGAAGTGGAGCAGGCTGAACGCCTGGGTGTCTCCCGCACTCCGCTTCGGGAAGCGCTGGGCCGCCTTACGGCGGAAGGCCTGACGGCACCGGGCGGCCGGGGCGTGGTCGTCACCGGGATTTCGCTCGCCGATATCGACGAACTCTTCGAGCTCCGCGGAACCCTTGAAAGCCGCGCCGCCGCACTTGCCGCCGAGCGCGGCGATCCCGCCACCTTCCGCCTGCTCCAGGATGAACTGCTGGAAGCCCCGGCACTCCTCACCGGCTCCGCATCCGGCATCCATGACTACTACGGGCTGGCGGGCAGGCTGGATGAAGCCATCGATGCGGCCATTGCCAATTCCTACCTGGTGCAGGCCATGCGGAGCCTGCGTGTACACCTGGTGCGTATCCGGAGGATGGCAGCCGACAATACCGACCGCCTGTCCGCTGCAGCCGCCGAGCACGCTGCGATCGCCGGGGCCATCGCGGACCGGAACCCACGGCTTGCCGAAGCCGCCACCATCATGCACCTGCACCGAAGCCTTGCCCACATCAAAACCGCCTCCCCATCCCTGTAGAAGGAGCCCCATGGTCCAGGAACACCACGTCCGCGTGTACAAGAGTGAAGAGAACCTGCCCCGCGAGGAGCAGCTGGCGCACAAGATCGCCGTGGTCGCCGCCGACCCCGTCGAGGTGACGCCTGAGGTGACGGAGATGGTCATCAACCGGATCATCGACAACGCCTCGGTGGCGATCGCATCGCTGAACCGGGCCCCGATCGTCGCCGCCCGTGCCCAGGCCCTGGCCCACGCCCCCAGCACCGGCGGCAAGGGCGCGAAGGTCTTCGGCATCGGCGAACGCGTCTCCCCCGAATGGGCGGCCTGGGCCAACGGTGTGGCCGTCCGCGAACTGGACTACCACGACACCTTCCTCGCCGCCGACTACTCCCACCCCGGCGACAACATCCCCCCGATCCTTGCCGTCGCACAGCACGTCGGTGCCAGCGGCAAGGACCTCATCCGTGGCATCACCACCGGGTACGAGATCCAGGTGAACCTGGTCAAGGCGATCTGCCTGCACCAGCACAAGATCGACCACGTCGCCCACCTCGGCCCCTCCGCCGCCGCCGGGATCGGCACCCTCCTGGGCCTCGACGTCGAAACCATCTTCCAGTCCGTCGGCCAGGCACTGCACACCACCACCGCCACCCGGCAGTCCCGCAAGGGCGAAATCTCCACCTGGAAGGCCCACGCCCCCGCCTTCGCCGGGAAGATGGCCGTCGAGGCCGCCGACCGCGCCATGCGCGGGCAGACCTCCCCCGTCCCCATTTATGAAGGCGAAGACGGTGTCATCGCCTGGCTCCTCGACGGACCCGACGCCTCCTACACGGTTCCCCTCCCCACCCCGGGTGAAGCGAAGCGGGCCATCCTGGACACCTACACCAAGGAACACTCCGCCGAATACCAGGCCCAGGCCTGGATCGACCTCGCCCGTAAACTCCACAAAGAGCACCCCGAAGCCACCGACCCGGCCAACGTGAAATCCGTGCTGATCAAAACCAGCCACCACACCCACTACGTCATCGGCTCCGGCGCCAACGACCCCCAGAAATACTCCCCCACCGCGTCCCGGGAAACCCTGGACCACTCCATCCCCTACATCTTCACCGTCGCGTTGCAGGACGGCGCCTGGCACCACGTGGACTCCTACGCCCCCGACCGCGCCGCCCGGCCGGACACCGTGGACCTCTGGCAAAAGGTCACCACGGAGGAAGACCCGGAATGGACCCGGCGCTACCACTCCCTGGACATCAACGAAAAAGCCTTCGGCGGCTCCGTGGAAATCACCCTCAACGACGGCACCGTCATCACCGACCAGATCGCCGTCGCCGACGCCCACCCGCTCGGCGCCCGGCCGTTCGCACGGGAGCAGTACATCACCAAGTTCCGCACCCTCGCCGCCGGCCTCGTCGAGGACACCGAAATCGAACGGTTCCTCGCCGCCGTCGAACGCCTCCCCGAACTGGGTCCCGGGGAACTGGACCAGCTGAACATCACCGCCGCCCCCGGTGTCATCGACCTCGGTGCAGCGCCGAAGGGACTGTTCTGATGCTGTACTCCACCACCACCCCGGAACAGAAGCGCATCCGGTTCCGCGAACTCCTCAACTCCGGGACCATCGCGCAGTTCCCCGGCGCGTTCAATCCCCTCTCGGCCCGGCTGATCGAGGAAAAGGGCTTCGAAGGGGTCTACATCTCCGGCGCCGTGCTGGCCAACGACCTCGGCCTGCCCGACATCGGCCTGACCACGCTGACGGAGGTAGCGACCCGGGCGGGGCAGATCGCGAGGATGACCGACCTGCCCGCCATCGTGGACGCGGACACCGGCTTCGGCGAACCCATGAACGTGGCCCGCACCGTCCAGGAGATCGAGAACGCGGGCCTGGCCGGGCTGCACATCGAGGACCAGTTCAACCCCAAACGCTGCGGCCACCTCGACGGCAAAAACGTCGTGGACCTGGATACCGCCACCAAACGTATCCGTGCCGCCGCCGACGCCCGCCGCGACCCGAACTTCCTCATCATGGCCCGCACCGACATCCGCGCCGTGGACGGTCTCCAGGCCGCCAAAGACCGGGCCAAGGCATTGGTGGACGCCGGCGCGGACGCCATCTTCCCCGAAGCCATGCGCGACCTCGCCGAATTCCAGGCCATCCGCGACGCCGTCGACGTGCCGATCCTGGCCAACATGACCGAATTCGGCAAAAGCGACCTCTTCTCGACAAGGGAGCTCCAGGCAGTCGGCGTCAACATGGTCATCTACCCCGTCACCCTCCTCCGTAGTGCCATGGGCGCCGCTGAGCGTACGCTGGACTCGATCAAGGCAGACGGAACGCAGGAAGCACAGGTCAGCAGCATGTTGACCCGTGCCCGGCTCTACGAACTGGTTGACTACGAGGGGTACAACCAATTCGACACGGGGGTCTTCAACTTCCATATTCCCGGGGAACACTGACCCGGCCACCCGCCGGCTCCGGCCGGCATCCTACAGGCGACAGGAACAAAGGAGTTTTCAGCATGGCTGAACAGGACATCAAAAAAGGTCTCGCCGGCGTCGTGGTGGACTACACCTCCGTCTCCAAGGTCAACCCGGACACGAACTCGCTGCTCTATCGGGGCTACCCGGTCCAGGAACTCGCGGCGCGCTGCAGCTTTGAGGAAGTGGCGTACCTGCTGTGGAACGGGGAACTGCCCACGCAGGACCAGCTGGCGGAGTTCACTGCCAGGGAACGCGCGGGACGCGCCCTGGACCCGGTGGTGAAACAGGTGGTCGACGTACTCCCGGACACCGCCCATCCCATGGACGTTTGCAGGACCGCGGCCTCCGTCATGGGCGGCCGGCATCCGCTCGCGGAGGACTCCTCGCCCGAGGCGAACATGAAGAAGGCGATCGACCTGTGGGCCGCGATGCCCGCCGTGGTGGCGTATGACCAGCGCCGCCGGCGTGGACAGGATCCCGTGGAGCCCCGCGACGACCTCGGGTACTCCGCCAACTTTCTCTGGATGACGTTCGGCGAGGAACAGGTCCCCGTGGTGGTGGAGGCCTTCAACGTCTCGATGATCCTCTACGCCGAGCACTCCTTCAACGCCTCCACTTTCACCGCGCGCGTCATCACGTCCACGCTCTCGGACCTGCACTCCGCCGTCACGGGGGCCATCGGCGCACTCAAGGGTCCGTTGCACGGCGGCGCCAACGAGGCCGTCATGCACACCTTCGACGAGATCGGCATCCGCCCGCAGGAGTCCCTTGAAGAGGCTGCTGCCCGGGCCAAGGCATGGATGGAGGATGCGCTGGCCCAGAAGAAGAAAGTCATGGGCTTCGGGCACCGGGTCTACAAACACGGCGATTCCCGCGTTCCCACCATGAAGGCGGCCCTGGACAAGATGATTGCCCACTACGGCCGGCCCGAGATCCTGGGCCTGTACCAGGGCCTGGAACACGCCATGGACGAGGCCAAAGGCATCAAGCCCAACCTCGACTATCCCGCAGGCCCCACGTACCACCTGATGGGCTTCGACACGGCAGCCTTCACACCCCTGTTCGTCGCCAGCCGCATCACCGGCTGGACCGCCCACATCATGGAACAGGCGGCATCCAATTCACTGATCCGGCCGCTCAGCGAATACATCGGTCCTGAGGAGCGGCACCTGGCGTAACGGCACCGCCGCGAGGCCGACGACGGCGGTCCGGCACGTCCCTGCCGCGCCGCCGTCGTCGGCTGGAAACCCGTTGGCTGGAAAGCTAGGGAAGCAGGCTCTCCGACGAGGCGACCGACTCATTGTCTGTATGCATGGTGACCACGACATTCACCTGGCCGCCTTCCAGCACCACCGGGAGCCAATGGTCGGCGTCCTGCCACATCCGGTCCGTCGGGAGCCTGCGCGCGGGGAACCACTCGGGGACAATCTCGTCGCTTTCAGCAGGTTCGCCCTGCCAGGTCCAGGCGGTGAAGAGGCTGGTTTCCATGTTCCACTCCGGACGCGCCGGGAACACGAAGCGGACTGCCCCGGCATCAACCAGGTCCTCCGGCAGCACCGAAAGACCGGTTTCCTCGAACACCTCCCGGATGACCGCTTCCTGGTCAGTCTCCCCCGGCTCCACGTGCCCGCCGATCCCAACGATTTTTCCCTTGCCGAATCCGGTCCGCTTCATTCCGAGCAGCACCTCCGTGCCCGCGGGCGTGTCCCGGAGGAGGAAGCACAGGGTCACGGCTGCACCGCGCCGGCTCATCCGAGTGCCCGGGGGTGCGCGGCGGCGTAGATTTCCCGCAGTGTGTCCGCGGTGACGAGCGTGTAGACCTGGGTGGTGGTCACCGAGGCGTGGCCCAGGAGTTCCTGCACCACGCGCACATCCGCCCCGCCCTCGAGCAGGTGGGTGGCGAACGAGTGCCGCAGGGTGTGGGGCGACACGTCCTTGGTGATGTTGGCTTTGTCGGCGGCGGCCTTCAGGATGGTCCAGGCGCTCTGGCGGCTGATCCTGCCGCCGCGGGCGTTCAGGAACAGTGCGGGCGTGCCCTTCCCCTTCGCGGCGAGCAGCGGGCGGCCGCGCACCAGGTAGGCGTCCAGCGCCCTGGCTCCATACGAGCCCAAGGGCACAAGCCGTTCCTTGGACCCCTTGCCGAAAAGCCGCACGACGGCCGGGCCTGTCTCGAGCCCGGCGAGGGAGATATCGTCGACGTCCAGGCCCACCGCCTCGCTGATCCGGGCGCCGGTGGAATAGAGGAACTCAAGGAGGGCACGGTCCCGCAGTCCTGTGGCCGTGTCTGTCCCGGCCGATTCGAGGATCCGGGTGACCTCATCGACGCTGATGGCCTTGGGCAGCCGCTTGCCTGCCATGGGCGGATGGACGTCGCTGGCGGGGTCGGCCGGTGTGTAGCCTTCCAGCGCCCAGAACTTGTGCAGCCCCCGGACCGCCACCACGGTCCGCGCCGCCGACCTGACCCCCAGTGCCGAACCGCCGTCAGAGCCGTCCGAAAGCGCACGGACGTAGCCGGTGACGTGCTGGCGGGTGATGTCCTCCGGGGCCCGGCAGCCGGCGGCTTCCAGGAAACGGGCGTAACGGGCGAGGTCGCGCCGGTAGGCTGCCAGGGTATTGGCTGCCAGTCCGCGCTCCACGCCCATGTGCTGGAGGTAGTCGGTGATGGCGCGGCTGATCGCCGTGGGTCCGGCGGACGCCGGAGCCTGGGGTACCTCCTGCGCCGGGGCGGAACCGGACGGCGGGGCAGCGTCGACGGAGGGGTTGGGGGCCATTACCGCTGGCTGGGGTGTTCCGGCCACGGGGCGTCGGCGGGACGCAGGCCCGCGTAGCCGTCGGCGCGGGCGGCCGCGGCCGCCAGGATCCCGACGACGGCGGACGGGTTGTGGAGCCGGCCGGCCAGGACGGACGCCACGGCATCGTCCAGCTTGATCCAGTGGAATTCGATTTCGGCTTCCTCATCCGTCCGCTCGTGGCGCTCATGATGGGGAACGAACGTCAGTCCGCGGGCCAGGTAGATGCGGATGGCCTCGCTGGACGATCCGGGGGAATTGAAGACATCCGCCAGGACGTTCCAGGTGCTTGCAGCGAGGTCGGCCTCCTCAGCCAACTCGCGGGCGGCGCCCGCCAGGAAGTCCTCACCCTCGACGTCCAGCAGGCCGG
Organism: Arthrobacter nitrophenolicus; assembly: GCF_045833485.1. NCBI lineage: Bacteria > Bacillati > Actinomycetota > Actinomycetes > Micrococcales > Micrococcaceae > Arthrobacter > Arthrobacter nitrophenolicus. The sequence continues at coordinate 3,380,684 of NZ_CP174504.1, read as the reverse complement.
CCGGGATCTCCCAGAGGTCCATCCCCACGGGGTGCCGGTACTGCTTGAGCAGCAGGATTTCGCCGTCGTCGTTCATGGGCAGGACAGCCACGGCGCCGGGATGGTCGATGTAGTCGCGGGTCAGGGCGTCGCCGGTCTCCTGCAGCTGGAAGGTGTCGCTGACCACGTCCCAGATCCGGCCTTCATAGACCTTCTCGGTGGACAAAAGACGGCGCGGGCTCGGTGCATCCGAAACCTGGACTACATGGGTGGCTTCGTGTGTACCGGGCATCGCGCCGTCCTTTTTCTGTTGTATGAACTACTTAGCGGCTACCGTACCGGACGGCTGGGCCTCGGCAGCCCCGGCAGCGGCCGTGTCGGCAGGCTCCGCCGTGGTGCCGCCGCGCTGGTGGTCCAGGGCAGCCTTGACCAGTCCGGCGAACAGCGGATGCGGACGGGTGGGGCGCGAGCTCAGCTCCGGGTGCGCCTGCGTGGCCACGTAGTACGGGTGCACGTCGGCGGGCAGCTCCACGAACTCCACGAGCTTCCCGTCCGGCGACGTGCCGGAGAAGACGAGTCCTTGGGCGGCGATCTGGTCGCGGTACTTGTTGTTGACCTCGTAGCGGTGGCGGTGCCGCTCGCTGACGGTGGTCTTGCCGTATGTTCCGGCGATGACCGAGCCTTCGTCAAGCTTCGCTTCGTAGAGGCCCAGGCGCATGGTGCCGCCCAGGTCGCCGCGGCCCTCGACAAACTCGAGCTGCTCCTCCATGGTGGCGATCACCGGGTACTTGGAGTCCGGTTCGAATTCGCTGGAGGACGCGCCTTCCAGCCCCACCACGTTGCGGGCGTATTCGATGACCATGCACTGCAGGCCGAGGCAGAGGCCAAGGACGGGCAGCTTGGTTTCGCGGGCGAACTTCAGCGCCCCGAGCTTGCCTTCCAGCCCGCGGATGCCGAAGCCGCCGGGAACGCAGATGGCGTTGACGCCGTCGAGCGCCTTGATGGCCCCCTCGCGCGTTTCGCATTCGTCGGACGGAACCCAGCGGATCTTCACCTTGGTGTCGTTGGCGAAGCCGCCGGCACGCAGGGCCTCCGTCACGGACAGGTAGGCGTCCGGAAGGTCGATGTACTTGCCCACAAGGGCGATCTCGACGTGGTGCTTGGGGTTGTGCACGGCCTCAAGCAGCTTGTCCCAGCTGGTCCAGTCCACGTCCTTGAACGGCAGGTCCAGGGCACGCACGATGTAGGAGTCCAGTCCCTGGGTGTGCAGGGTCTTGGGGATGTCGTAGATGCTGGGGGCATCGGCGGCGTTGACCACGGCGTCGATGTCGACGTCGCACATGCGGCCGATCTTCTCGCGCATCGCCTCGGGCACTTCGCGGTCCGAGCGGATCACGATGGCCTCGGGCTGGATGCCGATGGAGCGCAGGGCGGCGACGGAGTGCTGCGTGGGCTTCGTCTTCAGCTCCTGCGAGGGCCCGATGTAGGGCACCAGCGAGACGTGGAGGAAGAAGACGTTGGTGCGGCCGATGTCCTGGCGCACCTGGCGGGCGGATTCGAGGAAGGGCTGGGATTCGATGTCCCCCACCGTGCCGCCGATTTCGGTGATGATGACGTCCGGGGCGTTCTTGCCCTCGGCCGGCAGTCGCATGCGGCGCTTGATCTCGTCCGTGATGTGCGGGATGACCTGGACGGTGTCGCCGAGGTATTCGCCGCGGCGTTCCTTGGCAATGACCGTGGAATAGACCTGGCCGGTGGTTACGTTCGCTGAACCTTCAAGGTTCTCGTCGAGGAAGCGCTCGTAGTGCCCGATGTCCAGGTCGGTCTCGGCGCCGTCGTCCGTGACGAAGACTTCACCGTGCTGGAAGGGGTTCATCGTGCCCGGATCCACGTTCAGGTAGGGATCGAGCTTCTGCATAGTTACAGACAGGCCGCGTGCCCGCAGCAGGTGGCCGAGGCTCGAAGCCGTCAGTCCCTTACCGAGCGAGGACGCCACACCACCGGTGACGAAGATGTGTTTGGTCGTCTTGGACGAGCCCGGGAACCGGGAATTTACACGGGAATTTGATCGCTGCACCACGGAATTCGAGCCTATCATCAATTGAGCCTTCCACGGGTCGGGTGGAACTGTCCCCCAAACCTCCAAGTCTGCAGGTCCGGCCGCCCGCGGATCAAGGGTTTCGGACCGGCGGGAGGTGGCCGGGTTCCGGCGCGCCGGCGCCGTCAGGCCCGCTGTGGCAGGAGTTTGGCGTCATCCAGCAGTTCCTGCGCATGGGCCTGGGCGGATTCCGAGTCCTCCTGCCCGGCCAGCATCCGGGCCAGCTCGCGGACCCGTTCGGGGCCGTCAAGGAGGCGCACATCACTGGACGTGAACCCGGTGGTCGTGCCGCCGTCGGCACCCCGGACCGAGGTTTTCGTGACGGTGATGTGCTGGTCCGCGAATGCGGCGACCTGGGGCAGGTGGGTCACCACCAGGACCTGCACGTGCCGGGCCAGCATGGCCAGCCGGCGGCCGATCTCGACGGCGGCGCGTCCGCCCACGCCGGCGTCCACCTCGTCGAAGACAAACGTTGGCACCGGATCGACAGCGGCGAGCACCACCTCGATGGCGAGCATGACGCGGGAAAGTTCACCGCCGGACGCGCCCTTGCCGAGCGGCCGGGCCGGCGCACCGGAATGCGGCTGGAGCAGGAAACCGATCTCGTCCGCCCCGTGCGGGCCGAGCTGGGCGGCCGGCTCCAGGGTGATCACCAGGGTTGCATCAGCCATGGCCAGCGCCTTCAGTTCGGCGCTGACGCGGGCTGAAAGGTCTTTGGCTGCCTTGGCCCTGATCTTGCTGATGGCGGCGGCCTGCTTCTTCAGCTCGGCCTCTGCCCGGACCACCTCCGCGTCCAGGGCCTCGATCCTTGATGAATCGTCCTGCAGTTCGTCGAAACGGACCCGGGCTTTTTCGGCCCACTCCAGCACCTCGTCGATGGTGGGCGCGTATTTCCGGACCAGCTTGGCCAGCGAGGCGCGCCGGTCCTCGATTTCCGCCAGCCGTTCCGGGCCCTCGGAGTCCAGCCCGGCCTGGTAGCTGGCCAGTTCCGTGGCGATGTCGTTGAGCAGGAAGCCCACCTCGGCAAGGCGGGCAGCGGCCGATCCCAGTTCGGCGTCGTGTTCGGCCACATGTTCCAGGGTCCGCTTGGCCGTGTCCACCAGGGTGGTGGCGTCGCCTTCCTCACCGAAGTCCTCGGCGATCAGTGCCTGATGGGCCGTGCTGGCGGCGATGCGCAGTTCTTCCACGTTGGCGAGCTTGACCGCCTCGGCCTTCAGCAGCTCGTCCTCGCCCGGCTGCGGATCCACCTCGTCGATTTCGGCCAGGGCAGTCTGCAGCGATTCGGCCTCGCGCAGCCGGTCGCGGGCGGCGCTGCGCAGCGTGTCCAGCTCGGACTGGCTCGCTTTCCAGTGGTTGTAGAGGTCCTGGTAGGCGGCCAGCGGCCCTGCCAGGGCTTCCCCGGCGAACTTGTCCAGGGCACCGCGCTGCGCGGCTGCCCCTTTGAGCCGGATCTGGTCCGACTGGCCATGCACCACCACAAGGGTTTCGCCGATCTCGGCCAGGACCCCCACGGGGGCGGCGCGGCCGCCCAGGAACGCGCGGCTGCGGCCGTCCGCACCCAGGCGCCGGGCCAGGATCAGCTCGGCGCCGCCGTCGAACTCTTCCGCGTCCGCACCGGCGTCCAGCGCCCGGGCCACAGCCGGGTGGCCGGCGTCGAGCTTCAGCACCGCTTCCGCCGTGGCGCTCTTTGCCCCGCTCCGGACGGCGCCGGCGTCGGAACGTGCGCCAAGCAGCAGGCCGACGGCGGTCACCACCATGGTCTTGCCGGCACCGGTTTCACCGGTCACCACGCTCAGGCCCGGGCCCAGCGGAAGGGTTGCGTCGGTGATGACGCCGAGATCGCGGATTCTCAGTTCTTCAAGCATCGCTTCACTTTGCGGTCGACGGATCGGGGTCAGCATCGGGCCGGCCGTGCTCCGGCACCTGGAGCGGCGGCATCGGCCGCGGCGTCCGGACGATCGGGATGGGGCCGGTGTGGATGGCCTCGGCCTTGGGGACCGGGCCGCGCCAGCCGTGGATGGGCAGCTCGAACTTCCGGACCAGCCGGGCGGAGAACGGGGTCTGGTGGGTCCGTGCCAGCCGGACGGGGGTGGCCGATTTGGTGACTTCCACGCGTGAGCCGGGCGGGAGGTCCACGGAGCGCCGGCCGTCGCACCAGAGGACCCCGAGTGCGTCGGTGCGGCCCAGGACCTCCACCGCCAGCTTCGAGCGGGGAGAGACCACAAGAGGCTTGGCGAAGAGGGCGTGGGCGCTGATGGGGACGATCACCAGGGCCTCCACCTCGGGCCAGACCACGGGGCCGCCCGCCGAAAAGGCGTAAGCGGTGGAGCCGGTGGGGGTGGCGAGCACGATGCCGTCCGAGCCGAAGGATGTCAGCGGACGCTCGTCCACTTCGGTGACCACCTCCAGCATGCGTTCCCGGTTGGCTTTTTCGATCGCGGCCTCGTTCAGCGCCCAGGTGTGCCAGATCTTTTGGCCGCGGACCCACACCTGCACGTCGATGGTCATCCGTTCTTCCACCGTGTACTCGCGGCTGGCGATCCATTCGACGGTCTGGGCAAGGTCCGCCCGTTCGCTTTCGGCCAGGAAGCCCACGTGGCCCAGGTTGACGCCGAGCAGCGGCACGTCCACCTCGCGGACAAGCTCCGCGGCGCGCAGGATGGTGCCGTCGCCGCCCAGGACCATCACCAGCTCGACGTCCGGCAGCTGGACGTGGTCGTGGAGGACCTCCACGGGCTGGGCGAGGTGCCCGAAGAACCGTTCCATGTCCCCCAGCTCGGACTCCTGCATCACCGGCACTATGCCGGAGGCGTGCAGCAGGGCGCAGGCCTCCCAGGCGGCCTTCAAGGATTCCTCGCGGCCGGTGTGGGCAAGGACCAGTACACGCCTGCTCATCAGGTTCCGCTCTCTAGTGGTTCGGCCAGATACGTCCGAGCAAGGCAGCAACTTCTGCCCCGCGCTCTTCGATCTTAGGCAAGTCTGTGCCGATCCTGCGTCTTATCCACAGGAAGTACTCGACGTTTCCGTCCTGGCCGGGCAGTGGACTGGCCGCCAGGCCGCACAGGTCCAGGCCGGCGTCGAAGGCTGCCAGCGCCACTTTCTCCACCGCCAGCCGGCGTTCGCGCTCTGAGGTGACCACGCCTGTGCGGCCCAGCCGGTCCTTGCCGATCTCGAACTGTGGCTTGACCATCAGCACCAGGTCGCCGCCGGGCTCCGTGCACTGCGCCAGCGGCTGGACCACCAGGGTGAGCGAGATGAAGGACAGGTCCGCGACGGTCAGGGCAGCGGGTCCGCCGATGTCCGCCGGTTCCATGTACCGGACGTTCATGCCCTCGTGGACGGTGACGCGCGGATCGTCGCGAAGGTGCGGCACCAGCTGTCCGTGGCCGACGTCGACAGCCACCACGGAAGCGGCGCCCCGCCGCAGCAGGACGTCAGTGAAGCCACCCGTGGAGGCGCCGGCGTCCAGGCAGCGTTTGCCTTCCACGGTTACTTCAGGGAAGGCGTCCAGGGCCCCGGCGAGCTTGTGCCCGGCGCGGCTGGCGTAGGTGTCCTGTTCGTCGTGTTCGACGGCGAGGTCCCTGTCGTCGTCCACCTGCAGGGAGGCCTTTGCCAGGACCTTGCCGGCGGACGTGACTTTGCCTTCGGCGATCAGGGCGGCGGCGTGCGTGCGCGACCGGGCCAGGCCGCGGGCCACCAGGGCCTGGTCGAGTCGTACGGGCATCAGGCTCCGCCGCCCGGAGCGCCGGCGTCCGCCTCTGCGTCCGGGTGCTCATCGTTCAGTGCTTCGAGGAGCTCGTCATGCAGGGCTGTGTAGGCTGCTTCGTGCTCTGCGACGGGCGCCTGGGGCAGGTCCGCCAGCCGGGCGAGGGCCCGCGCCACGGCAGGATCCGTGATGCCGGCGCCGGGCGTCTCCGGCCAGTCCGGGGACGGCTCGGCTGTTGCTGCGTCGGGTCCGGTCAGCTCAGTCATTCAACCAGCCTAATGATCCAGCCAGGCAAGTTTTGGCGCCTTGGGGGCCACGGCATCCGGGGTCGCGGCCCACCATGCAGCGCAGGCCGCCCGCCAGGCATCGAGGCTGTCCTGGCGGCCGATGATGCCCACCGCGCCGTTGGCCACGCGCGCGGAGGCCCGCCCGCACGTGTAGGTGCCGTCGTCGTGCGTTACCTCCGGGTAGGGCCGGTACAGGTCCGGCAGCGTCCCGATGATGTAGTCCGGACGCTCGGCGGCGCGGGCCGCCAGGATGGTCTGCCGGGTGTCGACGCCGGTCAGCACCGCCACGGTGGCGAAGCCGGCGTTGTTGCCGCCCAGGATGTCGGTGTCCAGCCGGTCGCCCACCACCAGCGGCCGCTCGGCTCCCAGCCTCTTGGCGGCCGAGTGGAAAAGCGGCGCCTCCGGCTTTCCGGCGACCAGCGGCTGCTGTTTGGTTGCCGCGGCCACCGCAGCCACCAGCGTTCCGTTGCCGGGGGCGATTCCCCGTGCCTGGGGTATGGACATGTCCGTGTTGGTGGCCACCCAGAGCGCGCCGGCGTTGACCACGTACGTGGCTTCCGCCAGGTCCTTCCAACCGATGTCCGGGTTGAAGCCCTGGACCACTGCCACCGGATTTTCGTCCTGGCTGTAAACCGGGACCAGGCCCACCAGTTCGATCTCGCGGGCCAGCGCCGGGCTTCCGGTGATCAGGATCCGGGACCCCGGTGCCAGCCTGGACGCCAGGAGCTCGGCCGCGGCCTGCGACGAGCTGACCACCTGGTTGTCCTCGGCGGGAGCACCCAGTTCACGCAGGTGTGCCGCAACCTGGGCCGGTGACCGGGACGCGTTGTTGGTCACGTAGCCCAGCCCCACCCCGTGGGCGGACAACCGCTGCAGCGACTCCACCGCGCCGGGGATGGCGTGGGGACCCGCGTAGACCACTCCGTCCAGGTCGGCCAGGAGCGCATCGAACAGGGAGATCAGGGGAACGTCTGTCATTCGCGTCAGTCTTCCCGGCTGTCCTGGTTGTCTTCGGTGTCCTGGCTGCCGCTGGAGTCCGAGGCATCGCTGTGGTCCGAGGCACCGCTGTTGTTTGAGGCATCGCCCAGTTCGTCGTGCTCCACGGAGTCTTCGTCGGACTCGGCGTCATCGGACATGAAGTAGTCCGCTTCCTGGTCATCGATGGCAGCGTCGTCGACGTCGGCTGCCTGGACCTCATCGGTTCCTGCCGCGCTGCCGGCGCCGGCCGTTGCTTCGGGGCCGGCGGCGGCTGCCTGGCTGGCTACGGAGGCGCGCTCCAGGTTGCGGCGCCGCTCGGCTTCCTCGCGGGCTTCTTCTTCCTCGTCCCAGCCGAGGTCGATGATGTCAGGCTCCTCGTCGACTCCCTGGCCCAGCGCATTCTCGGCCACAACGGCCTGCTTCTGCCATTTGTCCGCCTCGGCTTCGCGGCCGACGGCGGTGAGGGCGTCAGCGTAGGCACGGAACAGCCGGGGGCTGTAGGAGAAGGCCCGGTTCATGTCGAGCTGCGGGATTTCAAGTTCGGCGACGGCGGCGTCCAGCTGGCCGAGGTCCCTGCGGGCACCTGCAGCCACGATTGCCAGTTCCACCTTGCCGGGGGCGTCCAGGTCCTGGGCTTCCTCGGAGCGGGCTACATCAAGTGCCCGGTCAGGCCGGCCCAGGCCACGTTCGCAGTCGGCCATGACCGGCAGGTGGACATTGGAGCCGCTGATGCGCCGGTAGGTGCGGAATTCCCGGAGGGCCTCGCCGTAGTGGCCGGCAGCGTAGGCAGTGAGGCCCACGGCTTCACGCACCGCAGCAAGCCTGCCGCCGCGGCGGCTTGCCGCCAAAGCGTGCTGGAACGCGAGTTCCGGCTCGTCATCAATCAGGCGCCCAGCCATGACCAGGTGGCGGGCAACCCACTCCGCGCTTCGCGATTCGAGGGTCTTGATCTGGTGCTGGGTGGCGCGGTCCAGCTCTTTACCCGTAACGTCCTCATCGATTTCCGGAGAGCGTTCGCGGTCGGGGCGGTTGGCGCTGCGGATGTCCCTGGCGTTGGGAACGCGTGCCGGACGGTCTTCCTGGCGGTCGCGGCCAAATCCGCGGGGGCCGGAGTCGCTGCGGGGTGCACCACCGCGGGGTGAGTCACCACGGTCGAAGCTGCGGGAGTCGCGGTCCTGCCGCTCCTGCCGGTCGCCGAAAGGCCTGCGGTTGTCGCCGCCCCCGAAGCTGCGGCGCTCAGCGTCGTCACGGCGCGGGCGGTCACCGTAGGGCCGGTTCTCCCGGTCCCCGTAGGGCTTGCGCTCTCCCCCGCCGAACCCGCGGCGGTCGCCGTCGTCGCGGCGCGGACGGTCACCGAAGGGCTTCCGGTCACGGTCGCCAAAAGGCTTCCGGTCGCCGAAGGGCTTGCGGTCACGGTCGCCAAAAGGCTTCCGCTCTCCGCCGCCAAATCCGCGACGGTCATCGCCCTCACGGCGCGGACGGTCACCATAAGGCCGGTTCTCCCGGTCCCCATACGGCTTCCGCTCCCCGCCGCCGAACCCGCGACGGTCATCCGCCTCACGGCGCGGACGGTCACCATAAGGCCGGTTCTCCCGGTCCCCATACGGCTTCCGCTCCCCGCCGCCGAACCCGCGACGGTCATCGCCCTCACGGCGCGGACGGTCACCATAAGGCCGGTTCTCCCGGTCCCCATACGGCTTCCGCTCCCCGCCGCCGAACCCGCGGCGGTCATCGCCCTCACGGCGCGGACGGTCACCGAAAGGCTTCCGGTCACGATCGCCAAAGGGCTTCCGCTCACCGAATGGCTTCCGCTCACCGCCGCCGGCCGCGCCCCGGTCATTGCTGTCGCGGTTACCGCGGGATCGGAACCCGCGCGGATCGCCGCCGGAGTTGTTGTTTCCCCTGAAGGCGCCGCGGTCGTTTCCGCGGTTGCCGCCGTTGTGCTCGGCCATGATGGATTCCTCCTGTTGTGAGCCGACCACTGGCGCAACTGCAGCCGCTCGTATCCGTGTTTCGTTTCCTACGCAACCCGAAATCAAGCGCTTCGAAGTCCGTACATCTTCATCAATTCTAGGCGAGCCCCATAAACCACCGGGACAGTCCGGCCCGGAAGTAGCGCATCGTGGCAATCTGGCTCTTCGCGGTTCGTGGTGAATGTTCTGCCGTGATGGGTGTTCATGCCGCTGTTCTGGCGGCACTGCGCAACAGGATACGCGTTTTATAGTTGCCTGCGTTCGTGAATCCCCGGCCTGTCCTTTTGATGTGCTTGATCGCGGTGTTATTGGCTTCGACTTTCGCGGTTGTCGCGCCGGTGACAATGAGGACCTCGATCTCTTTCCACCACCGGCAGACCGTGCGCCAGAGCCGGTTCGTCTCCGGCTGAGCGGCCCGTTCGACCAAGACCTGCAGGCGGTCTTTGGCAACGGCCGCGTCTGCAAGGGAACCGGTAATCAGCAGGGCCCGGAGCTGCTCCTTGACCAGCCACGCGGCCTGCAGCTTTCCGGTGGCGTCGTCGGTGGCAAACACGGTGCTGAGCCTGGCGCGTGCCCGGTCCGAGAGCGTGTCGCCAGCACGGAGGAGCAGCCGCCGGTTGGCCCAGACTGGATCGATGGAGCGCCCCCGCCGACCATGAACCTGCTGGGTGAGCCTCTGCCGGACTTCGGTGAGCATGTCATTGCCGAGCTTGACCAAATGGAACGCGTCGACCGAGACAGCGGTCCGCGGAAGCCACATCCGCAGGGCCTTTCTGAACGCCGCCGAGGGGTCAATCGCAACGACCTGCACCCCAAGCCGCCACTCCAGCGGGCGGGCGAACAGCCAGTCTCCAACCCCGCCACTGTCGCGGCCGTCCACGATGCCAAGGACCTGCCCGGTGTCCAGATCGACAATGGTGGTCATCCAGGGTTCGTAGCGTTTCCAGGCCTTGGTGGCTGGGTCGCGAAAGAACCGCACGGACCGGTAGCGGTGTTCATCAATGCCGAGCATCCGCGGGGCCAAGGCATCGACATCAGGCAGGGTGAGGGCTGCGGAGTCCAGGGCTTTCTGGACGAGCCACCATGAAACACCGAAGGCAGCGGCGACCTCCGCCGCTGCCCGCCCTGACCCGATCACCGCGGCCACGAGGGCATCCCGAAGCCGGCTGGTAGACCGTGCCCGGCGAGGGACCTGGGAGGTCTCTTCGGTGAATGTCTGTCGTGAGCACAGGTACTCATCGCAGAAGAACCGTCGCTTTGCCCAGACCACCTCAACCGGCCCGGCGACGGGGATGTCACGCAGCCGCTGGGGCCGGCGGGAATGTACGCGACTGCCGATCACGCCGCAGGACGGGCAGCCCGCCTCTGCGGTTGAACCGACATGGATCCGTCGCTGCCCGAAGGCAAGAATCTCGGTGCCGGTGACCCGGTAGTCGGGCAAGTTGAAGATGGTGGTGGCAGCATCTGGGCGCGGGGAAGTAGGCTCGATCAAGGCTCGTAGCTCCTGACTTGATGAATGCGTAGAGAACATCCATCACAGCAGGGCTGCGGGCCCTTCAGCTTTCAAGACACGGAACGCGTTTCACCATCTACCGCGAAGAGCCGGCAATCTTCACACCCCCGGGCGCCTACTTCCGGCGGTTCCCGGAACCGGCGGGTAGGTGGTTGTTCCCGGTGCCGGGGGGTGTGTGGTGGTTAAAGTCGTAGGGCCCTGACATTCGCTGTCAGGGCCCTACTAATGTTATGTCCGGCGGTGTCCTACTCTCCCACACCCTCCCGGGTGCAGTACCATCGGCGCTGTGGGTCTTAGCTTCCGGGTTCGGAATGGGACCGGGCGTTTCCCCCACGCTATGACCGCCGTAACCCTACTACCCGCACCCGGTAATGGGGTGGGGAAATCTGTGTGGTTACAACGTGCTCCGGTTAGGGAGCTGTGGTGTTGTATTCAATTATGTTCCTTCAACCTGTGACCCGTGTTGGGTTGTTGGTTGGGAACCACATAGTGGACGCAAGCAGTTGTGTTTTGTTTGTGGTGTAAGTTGTTGGCCTATTAGTACCGGTCAGCTTCACGAGTCGTTAGTCCTCGCTTCCACATCCGGCCTATCAACCCAGTGGTCTGGCTGGGGGCCTCTCACACCCGAGGGTGTATGGAAATCTCATCTTGAAGCGAGCTTCCCGCTTAGATGCTTTCAGCGGTTATCCCATCCGAACGTAGCTAATCAGCGGTGCACTTGGCAGTACAACTGACACACCAGAGGTTCGTCCGTCCCGGTCCTCTCGTACTAAGGACAGCCCTTCTCAAATTTCCTGCGCGCGCAGCGGATAGGGACCGAACTGTCTCACGACGTTCTAAACCCAGCTCGCGTACCGCTTTAATGGGCGAACAGCCCAACCCTTGGGACCTACTCCAGCCCCAGGATGCGACGAGCCGACATCGAGGTGCCAAACCATGCCGTCGATATGGACTCTTGGGCAAGATCAGCCTGTTATCCCCGAGGTACCTTTTATCCGTTGAGCGACGGCCATTCCACAATGTACCGCCGGATCACTAGTCCCGACTTTCGTCCCTGCTCGAGATGTCTCTCTCACAGTCAAGCTCCCTTGTGCACTTACACTCGACACCTGATTGCCAACCAGGCTGAGGGAACCTTTGGGCGCCTCCGTTACTTTTTAGGAGGCAACCGCCCCAGTTAAACTACCCATCAGGCACTGTCCCTGACCCGGATTACGGGCCGAAGTTAGATGTCCAAAGTGACCAGAGTGGTATTTCAACGATGACTCCACCCGAACTGGCGTCCGGGCTTCAACGTCTCCCACCTATCCTACACAAGCCACTCCGAACACCAATACCAAACTATAGTAAAGGTCTCGGGGTCTTTCCGTCCTGCTGCGCGTAACGAGCATCTTTACTCGTACTGCAATTTCGCCGAGTTTATGGTTGAGACAGCGGGGAAGTCGTTACTCCATTCGTGCAGGTCGGAACTTACCCGACAAGGAATTTCGCTACCTTAGGATGGTTATAGTTACCACCGCCGTTTACTGGGGCTTAAATTCTCAGCTTCGCCTTGCGGCTAACCGGTCCTCTTAACCTTCCAGCACCGGGCAGGAGTCAGTCCGTATACATCGTCTTGCGACTTCGCACGGACCTGTGTTTTTAGTAAACAGTCGCTTCCCCCTGGTCTCTGCGGCCCCGATCCCCTCCCGGACGCATGGTCCGTTCAAGGTTGGGGCCCCCCTTCTCCCGAAGTTACGGGGGCATTTTGCCGAGTTCCTTAACCATAATTCTCTCGATCGCCTTAGTATTCTCTACCTGATCACCTGTGTCGGTTTGGGGTACGGGCGGCTAAAACCTCGCGTCGATGCTTTTCTCGGCAGCATAGGATCACCAAATCCCCCCAAACGGGGGTCCCATCAGATCTCAGGCATTATGAGTGGCGGATTTGCCTACCACTCGCCCTACATCCTTAGACCGGGACAACCATCGCCCGGCTCGGCTACCTTCCTGCGTCACACCTGTTAATACGCTTGCCTCCCAGGATCAGGTCCTGCGCTCCACCAAAACCCTTCACCCACAAGGGGTGTCGGGCAGGTCTCGGGCAGTTAGTATCCCCTGTTCAACATGGGCGGTTTTTCGCCGGTACGGGAATATCAACCCGTTGTCCATCGACTACGCCTGTCGGCCTCGCCTTAGGTCCCGACTTACCCAGGGCAGATTAGCTTGACCCTGGAACCCTTGATCATCCGGCGGACGGGTTTCTCACCCGTCTTTCGCTACTCATGCCTGCATTCTCACTCGTGTAGGCTCCACCGCTGGTTTCCACCGCGACTTCACTGCCCACACGACGCTCCCCTACCCATCCACACTCCTGAACCACAAAGGCTTAGAACACGTGTGAATGCCACAACTTCGGCGGTGTACTTGAGCCCCGCTACATTGTCGGCGCGGAATCACTTGACCAGTGAGCTATTACGCACTCTTTTAAGGATGGCTGCTTCTAAGCCAACCTCCTGGTTGTCTGAGCAACTCCACATCCTTTCCCACTTAGCACACGCTTAGGGGCCTTAGTTGGTGGTCTGGGCTGTTTCCCTCTCGACTATGAAGCTTATCCCCCACAGTCTCACTGCTGCGCTCTCACTTACCGGCATTCGGAGTTTGGCTGACGTCAGTAACCTTGTAGGGCCCATTAGCCATCCAGTAGCTCTACCTCCAGCAAGAAACACGCAACGCTGCACCTAAATGCATTTCGGGGAGAACCAGCTATCACGAAGTTTGATTGGCCTTTCACCCCTACCCACAGCTCATCCCCTCCATTTTCAACTGAAGTGGGTTCGGTCCTCCACGACGTCTTACCGTCGCTTCAACCTGGCCATGGGTAGATCACTTCGCTTCGGGTCTAGATCACGCCACTCACACGCCCTATTCAGACTCGCTTTCGCTACGGCTGCCCCACACGGGTTAACCTCGCGACGTAACACTAACTCGCAGGCTCATTCTTCAAAAGGCACGCCGTCACAGTTACTATGCGATTACTCGCGACTGCTCCGACGGATTGTAAGCACACGGTTTCAGGTACTGTTTCACTCCCCTCCCGGGGTACTTTTCACCTTTCCCTCACGGTACTGGTCCGCTATCGGTCATTAGGGAGTATTTAGGCTTATCAGGTGGTCCTGACAGATTCGCACGGGATTTCTCGGGCCCCGTACTACTTGGGATACTCTCACAGGCGGCACAAACGCATTACGGTTACGGGACTAACACCCTCTCTGGCCGGCCTTTCAAAACCGTTCACCTATGCGCGCACATCACACCCCACCAGCCCGGCAGAACTGGTATGGAAAGTCCCACAACCCCGACCATGCAACGCCCGCCGGCTATCACACATGGAACGGTTTAGCCTGATCCGCGTTCGCTCGCCACTACTAACGGAATCACTATTGTTTTCTCTTCCTGCGGGTACTGAGATGTTTCACTTCCCCGCGTTCCCTCCACGCACCCTATGTGTTCAGGTACGGGTCACCAAGTCACTCGCGCGCTTGGCGGGGTTTCCCCATTCGGACACCCTGGGATCACAGTCCGGTTATCGACTCCCCCAGGCTTATCGCAGATTCCTACGTCCTTCTTCGGCTCCTAATGCCAAGGCATCCACCGTGTGCTCTTAAAAACTTGACCACAAAAGATCAACAACAAAAACACTCGAGAGAACCACAGAAACCGCCCACACCCCATCAACCCCCGAAAGAGTCTCAAACAATGCGGCCAGATCCAGGTTCCAATTCTTGGAAATTGCTTATCCACGAAAAACCCCAAAGGGCTCCTCATGGAAGATGCTCGCGTCCACTATGTAGTTCTCAAACAACAACCCCACACCACACACCCCACACACCAACCCCCCACAAAAAAGGAGGCCAACAGCGCATGAAACGACGTGGCAGGGAAACCAGAAACAAACAAACCCCGGGGAACCAAAACCCCCCGGCCCTGTTGCCTCAGGACCCAACAGTGTGCCAAACACGAAACCACCCAACCCCCGGCCCCGCCGTTCCAGGACACACACCCCAAGGGGGATGCATCCGTACTAGACAAGAACCAGAACCAGGCAGCCGCTATTTGTTGATATTCCACCCATGAGCACCCGCCGCAGAACTAGCGTCTGCGCAACGGGCGTACTCCTGACAACACCACACCCCGCCATACAGCAGAGAATGATAATTGTGAGGCGCTCCTTAGAAAGGAGGTGATCCAGCCGCACCTTCCGGTACGGCTACCTTGTTACGACTTAGTCCCAATCGCCAGTCCCACCTTCGACGGCTCCCTCCCACAAGGGGTTAGGCCACCGGCTTCGGGTGTTACCAACTTTCGTGACTTGACGGGCGGTGTGTACAAGGCCCGGGAACGTATTCACCGCAGCGTTGCTGATCTGCGATTACTAGCGACTCCGACTTCATGGGGTCGAGTTGCAGACCCCAATCCGAACTGAGACCGGCTTTTTGGGATTAGCTCCACCTCACAGTATCGCAACCCTTTGTACCGGCCATTGTAGCATGCGTGAAGCCCAAGACATAAGGGGCATGATGATTTGACGTCGTCCCCACCTTCCTCCGAGTTGACCCCGGCAGTCTCCTATGAGTCCCCACCATCACGTGCTGGCAACATAGAACGAGGGTTGCGCTCGTTGCGGGACTTAACCCAACATCTCACGACACGAGCTGACGACAACCATGCACCACCTGTAAACCAGCCCCAAAGGGGAAACCACATTTCTGCGGCGGTCCGGTCCATGTCAAGCCTTGGTAAGGTTCTTCGCGTTGCATCGAATTAATCCGCATGCTCCGCCGCTTGTGCGGGCCCCCGTCAATTCCTTTGAGTTTTAGCCTTGCGGCCGTACTCCCCAGGCGGGGCACTTAATGCGTTAGCTACGGCGCGGAAAACGTGGAATGTCCCCCACACCTAGTGCCCAACGTTTACGGCATGGACTACCAGGGTATCTAATCCTGTTCGCTCCCCATGCTTTCGCTCCTCAGCGTCAGTTAATGCCCAGAGACCTGCCTTCGCCATCGGTGTTCCTCCTGATATCTGCGCATTTCACCGCTACACCAGGAATTCCAGTCTCCCCTACATCACTCTAGTCTGCCCGTACCCACCGCAGATCCGGAGTTGAGCCCCGGACTTTCACGGCAGACGCGACAAACCGCCTACGAGCTCTTTACGCCCAATAATTCCGGATAACGCTTGCGCCCTACGTATTACCGCGGCTGCTGGCACGTAGTTAGCCGGCGCTTCTTCTGCAGGTACCGTCACTTTCGCTTCTTCCCTACTGAAAGAGGTTTACAACCCGAAGGCCGTCATCCCTCACGCGGCGTCGCTGCATCAGGCTTGCGCCCATTGTGCAATATTCCCCACTGCTGCCTCCCGTAGGAGTCTGGGCCGTGTCTCAGTCCCAGTGTGGCCGGTCACCCTCTCAGGCCGGCTACCCGTCGTCGCCTTGGTAAGCCATTACCTCACCAACAAGCTGATAGGCCGCGAGTCCATCCAAAACCACAAAAGCTTTCCACCAACCACCATGCGATGGAAGGTCATATCCGGTATTAGACCCAGTTTCCCAGGCTTATCCCAGAGTCAAGGGCAGGTTACTCACGTGTTACTCACCCGTTCGCCACTAATCACCGGTGCAAGCACCGGATCATCGTTCGACTTGCATGTGTTAAGCACGCCGCCAGCGTTCATCCTGAGCCAGGATCAAACTCTCCGTTGAAGTAAAACAAAAACAGACACAACCAAAACCAGTGGAAATAACACCAGCAAAGGCTGCACAAAATTTGAAACCAGCTGTAAAACCAAACCAATGCCACAGGGGCGGCACGATCCGGCAATTCAACCAATCACATTACATAATCGGTATCAACAAACTTGGCACACTATTGAGTTCTCAAACAACAGACACATTCGAATATTCCCGAAACAAATTCAAAAAGAATTTGTATTTCGTATTTCTTCGCTGCGATGTTTCAATCTTATTTCATCCATATTCGCTTTTGCAAATCCGGCTGTTTTACCGGAATTCACTCGGCGAAGTGAATCCACCCAGCAAAAAGTGAAGCATTCCTGCTATCAGAGCGCTGCTCTGAGAAGAATTGCTTCTCATTAGTTGGGGGTTTGTCACCACTCAGCGGCGGCGACTCAGAAAACAATACACGCCCCTCCGCGACCGTGCAAATCGGCTGTGAAGGGGCGTGCAAAAGGGGTGGGATGCCGCAGTTACGGGACCAGGACCTCAACCGTAGCCAGGTTCTTCTTGCCCCGGCGGAGCAGCAGGTACTGGCCGTGGAGAAGTTCGTCCTCGGAAATGACAGCTTCAGGATCCAGGACCTTTTCGTTGTTGACGTAGGCGCCACCCTCACCCACCGTACGGCGGGCAGCCGACTTGCTCTCCGACAGCCCGGAGGCCACCAGCAGGTCCACGATCCCGAGTGCATCCACCTGGACGGTGGCAGAGGGAAGCTCAGACGTGGCCGCCTGAAGCGTGGACTTGTCCAGGGCAGTGAGATCGCCGTTGCCGAACAGGGCGGCCGAAGCGGCGATGACCTTTTCGGTGGCTTCCACGCCATGCACCAGCGACGTGACTTCGTAGGCGAGCTTCCGCTGCCCCTCACGGGCGAACGGACGCTCGGCCACTGCAGTAGCGATCTCTTCAATCTCGGAGCGGGTCAGGAAGGTGAAGACCTTCAGCCGGTCCACAACGTCTGCATCGGCAGTGTTGAGCCAGAACTGGTAGAACGCGTACGGGCTGCACATGCCGGCGTCGAGCCAGATGGCGTTGCCTTCGCTCTTGCCGAACTTGCTGCCGTCGGAGTTGGTGATCAGCGGCGTGCCCAGGGCGTGGACGCTCTTGCCCTCCACCTTGCGGATCAGTTCGGTGCCGCTGGTCAGGTTTCCCCACTGGTCTGAGCCGCCCGTCTGCAGGACGCAGTCGTAGGCGCGGTAGAGCTCCAGGTAGTCCATTCCCTGCAGGATCTGGTAGCTGAACTCGGTGTAGCTGATGCCCTCATCGGAGTTGAGCCGCGAGGCGACAGCATCCTTGCGGAGCATGGTGCCCACCCGGAAGTGCTTGCCCACTTCCCGCAGGAAATCGATGGCGCTCAGCGGCGCCGTCCAGTCGAGGTTGTTGACCATCCGGGCAGCGTTGTCACCCTCGAAACTCAGGAACCGGCGCACCTGCGCCTGCAGGTAGCCCACCCACTCCGTCACTGTTTCCTTGGTGTTCAGGGTGCGCTCGGCAGTGGGACGGGGATCACCGATCAGGCCCGTGGAGCCACCAACGAGTCCCAACGGCTTGTGCCCCGCCAGCTGCAGCCGCCGCATGAGGAGCAACTGGACCAGGTTGCCCAGGTGCAGGCTCGGTGCAGTCGGATCGAAGCCGCAATAGTACGTGACCGGGGCGCCAGCGAGGAGCTTTTCAAGCTCGGCTTCGTCGGTGGAGACGTGGACCAGGCCACGCCACTTCAGCTCCTGCCAGATGTTGGCAAAAGAGGGGTCGTTGTGTTGCGATTCGAGGCTGTTGATGTCTGGCACGCCTTCTAAGGTAGCAGTATCGGAGGACGCCGGATCAGCGGACGATACCGGCCGGAACGGGTTCGGCGGCGATCAGCCGCAGCCGCTGCGTGGCGCGGGTCATGGCCACGTAGAGGTCACCCACCTTGCCGTGCTCATGGTTGAGCATCTTCGCGGGTTCCAGGACCACAACGCCGTCGAACTCAAGGCCTTTGGCCTCGCGGGGGCTGATGACCACGATGTCCTGCTCGTAGCTGCCCGCGCCGGTGCCGATGCGGCGCCCGTAGGCGGCGCGCAGGGCTGCGGTGGCCTGGGGCAGGAGCGGTCCGTCGGCAATCACGGCGAGCAGGCCGCCGTCGAGCGCTTCCAGCTCCTCCGGGAGGACTTCCACAAGCCGGTCCACCAGGCTGCCGGGGGCAACCTCGTCGATGATGGGCGACCAGCGCCCCTCCCGCACTGCCTTGGGGGCGGACACCACCAGGCCCGCGGCGTTCGCCATCCGGACGGCGGCTTCGGCGATCTGGGAGGGCGTCCGGTAGTTGACCGTCAACTCCTCCAGCTGCCACCGGTCGCCGAACATCGGTGCCAGGGCGCCCTGCCATGAATTGGCGCCGGCGACGGAACTGGTCTGCGCGATGTCGCCCACAATGGTGAAGGACTTCAGGGGGCAGCGGCGGACCAGGAGCCGCCACTGCATGGGGGAAAGCTCCTGCGCCTCGTCAACCACGATGTGCCCGAACGCCCACGTGCGGTCGCTGGTGGCACGCTCGGCAGCGGTGAGCCGTGCCTCGCGTTCCTGGTTCTGCTCCATCAGGTCTTCGGCGGTCATCAGGGCGTCAACGCCGGCGGTTTCCATGTTGACGAGCGTCTGCTTGGCGTTGGCGAGGTCGCGGGCAC
This sequence comes from Arthrobacter nitrophenolicus, assembly GCF_045833485.1. Classification (NCBI taxonomy): domain Bacteria; kingdom Bacillati; phylum Actinomycetota; class Actinomycetes; order Micrococcales; family Micrococcaceae; genus Arthrobacter; species Arthrobacter nitrophenolicus. The sequence goes on along the minus strand of NZ_CP174504.1, from coordinate 3,361,717 downwards.
GGTCGTGCTCCTGCTGGGCCAGTCCGCGGCCGGCGGCGGCGTCGAGTTCGCCCAGCAGTTCGGCGGCCTCATCCAGCAGCGGGATATCGGACTCGGTCCAGGGGGCGTCGGCCGGCCGCAGGAGCAGCGCGCGCTCCGCGGGCGAAAGGTGGGGGGTGCAGAATTCCAGGATGGCCGGCTTGCTGAACAGGTCGGAGATCAGCTTTTCCGTCGTCATGGGCATCCAGCACAGGTTCAGGGCGATGCGGACGTCCCGGGCCGTTCGGACATCCTCTGCAAGGTAGGAGCGGTCCGCGTTGTTGCCGATGTTCCCGGCCTCGACCAGCTCGGTCATCTGCTCCGTCAGTTCACGCAGCAGGATCTTGACGAACGTCACGCGTGCCTCGTTGTACGGCTTGCCGGTGGCGCGCGCTTTCTCCCGGGCGCGGCGGACCTGCCGGGGCGTCAGCACCAGCTTGCGGCCGTCCACTTCCAGCGTCCTGTTATGGGCCGGAACACGCTGGCGGTTGGAGACGGCGTTGGCCACGATTTCGGCCATGTCCAGGCGGCCCTTCAGCGCGGCAACAGCAGCGTCCTGCTCCGGCACGGCATGGATGCCTGGCATGAGGCGGCCAAGGCTGGCCATGACCACGCCGGTCTCACCCAGTGAGGGCAGCACCCGTTCGATGTACTTCATGAACGACGACGACGGGCCCACCAGGAGCACGCCTGCACTCTTGAGCCGGTCGCGGTGGGTGTACAGCAGGTAGGCGGCGCGGTGCAGCGCGACGGCGGTCTTGCCGGTTCCGGGACCGCCCTGGACCACCAGCGCGCCGGAGATGGAGGACCGGATGATGCGGTCCTGCTCGGACTGGATGGTGCTGACGATGTCCGACATCCGGCCGGTGCGCTTGGAATTCAGGGCGGCGAGCAGGGCGCCTTCACCCTGCAGCGACTCATTGTCCGCAAGCATCCCGGCGTCCAGGACATCGTCCTCGATGGCCTTCACTTCGCGGCCCTGCAGGATCAGGTGCCGGCGGCGGCGCACGCCCTGCCGGTCGAAAGCGGTGGCCTGGTAAAAGTGGCCGGCCTCGGGCGCGCGCCAGTCAACCATCAGGCGCTGCAGGTCCTCGGTGGTGAGGCCGATGCGGCCGATGTACTGCGCTTCGCCGGAGTCCAGGTCCAGGCGTCCGAAGACCAGCCGGTCATCCACGGCGTCCAGCTGCGCCAGGCGGTCCTCATACAGTGCGGCGAAGGCGTCGCGTTCGGAAACGTTCTGCATGGTGCCCACTGCCCCGGCCCGCCGGACCTGCGCCAGCTGCCGGCGCTTTTCCTCGCGGAGCTCTTCCAGCCGGGCATACAGGCCGGCTACATACTCCCGTTCGTGGGCCAAATCGGCGTCAAGCATTTAACGTTCCCCTATCGCAAAAGACAGACCTACCATTCTACAACCATTTCCCTTAACGCTGATGAAACGTGGACCGGCCGGGTTGCGCCGCCCGCGGTGCGGCCGCCGAGGGTTTCCGGACCCGGGCTTTGGCGGCCTTGTACCTGGAGACAGTGGGGTCCCCGGTGATCCAGAAGCGCCACGCGTACTCGTCCGAGCCGCCCGCCCCGGCCACCCCCACCCGCGGACCGGAACTGACCTGCGGGGGCGGCCCCGGCGGAAGGACCAGCCCGAAGGGCGGGGCAAGCGCGTCACGGCCGCTGTCCGCCGTCGTCAGTCCCAGTGCCTTGGCCAGCCGGGCCGGGCCGCTGGCGAGGTCGGCGGGACTCCTGGACGTGGTCCGCCGCCGCCGTGCAAGATCAAGGCCGTCAACGATTTCGCCCGCCCGCAGCAGCAGCGCGGAGGCAACGCCCTCCGGCCCGCAGACGATATTGGTGCAGTGGTGCATTCCGTAGGTGAAGTAGACGTACAGGTGACCGGCGGGGCCAAACATGGGCGCGTTGCGTGGCGTTGGGCCGCGGTACGTGTGGGAGCCCGGGTCCGGATGCAACGAATCCTCCGGCCCCAGGTAGGCCTCAACTTCCGTCAGGCGGACGGACACCGGACCTTCGCGCGACTCGTGCGTGAGGACGGCGCCCAGGAACAGCGGGGCCAGCTCGCGGGCATCGCCCGAGAGGATCTCCCGCAGCGGCGGACCGGCCGGCACAGGGTTTTCACTCATGGCCAGACCTTACCCGCATCCGGCCGCTTCACCCGAGGCACGGCGGCGGAACTGCCACGGCCATGTCCGATTTCCGCTAGTAGACGCTTCCGGCGGCTGGCAGGATGGAGTCATGGACTTCTGGCAGCGCTACCGGGCGATCGACGCCCGGGACACCCGTTTCGACGGGCAGTTCTACACTGCGGTCCGCACCACGGGGATCTACTGCCGCCCCTCCTGCCCGGCGCGCACCCCCAAGGCCGCCAACGTCACCTTCTACGAAACCTCGGCTGCGGCACACGACGCCGGCTACCGGGCCTGCAAGCGCTGCCTTCCCGAGGCCGTGCCCGGCACCCCTGCCTGGAACCTCCGCCAGGACGTCGCCGGCCGGGCCATGCGGCTGATCAACGACGGCGTGATCAACAGGGACGGCGTGGAGGGCCTCGCTGCCCGGCTGGGCTACTCGTCGCGCCAGCTCAACCGGATCCTCACCCATGAACTGGGCGCCGGACCGCTGTCCCTGGCCAGGGCCGGACGGGCCCAGACCGCCCGCACTTTGCTGGTCTCCACGCCAATGAAGCTTGCCGACGTTGCCTTCGCCGCCGGCTTCAGCAGCGTCCGGCAGTTCAACGAGACCATCCTCGATGTGTTCGCCATGACCCCCACTGCCCTTCGGCACACCGGCCGGCATGCACAGGCGGCGGGAGCTGCTACGGCGCTGACCCTCAGCCTCCCCTACCGCAAACCCTTCGATCCCGGCATCTTCACGTTCCTCGCGGTCCGCGCCATCCCGGGCATCGAGGCGGGCACGGCAACCTCATACGCCCGGACCATGCGGCTGCCCCACGGTGACGCCCGCTTCAGGGTTGATTACGACGCCGGCACACGGGAGCGGCCGCTGACCCTCACCGTCGGCGCGGCGGACCTGCGCGACCTGCCGGCGCTGCTGAGCCGCGTCCGGCGGCTCTTCGACCTTGACGCCGACCCGGAAGCCATCGACAGCGCCCTGGCAGCGGACAGCCGGCTGGCCGCCTCCGTGGCGGAAGCCCCGGGCATCCGGATGCCCGGTGCCCTGGATCCCCAGGAGCTCCTGGTGCGGGCCATGGTGGGCCAGCAGATCACCGTGGCCGCAGCCCGCACCGCGCTCACGCAGCTCTCAGCGGCCGGCAGCCCCAGCAGTGTTCCGGGCGACGGGCTTGACCGGCTCTTCCCCACGTCCGCCCAGATCGCGGAGTCCGGTCATTTGCTGCGCGGGCCCCGGCGCCGGACGGAATCGCTCCTTTTTGCCGCCGCAGCCATGGCGGAAGGTCGCATCGATCCCGGTTACGGCGATGACCTGGCCGGCCTCACCGCCAAACTGCTGCCGCTGCCCGGCGTGGGGCCCTGGACTGTGGGCTACGCGGCCATGCGGATCCTGGGCGCCCCCGACGTCTTCCTCGCCAACGATGCCGCCGTCCGGAACGGAATCCGGGCCCTATCGGCGGGCGGCGCCGGCCTGGCCCCGGACTTCCGGGAAGCCAGCCCCTGGCGTTCCTACGCCACCATGCACCTGTGGCGCGCCGCCGCACCCAAAGCCCCTGCCGCCAGCGGCACTTCCAGGAAAGCGATGCCATGACCGCCCAACTGCTGACAATGTCCACCCCGGACGGCCCCTTCACCATCATCGCGCGGGACGGACTGGTCTTGGCGTCCGGCTGGACCGCCGACCCCGGCGACCTGACCGGCCAGGTCCATCCGGCACTGCGGCCCGACGCCGTCCAGGCCGTCGCCGGGCTCGGCGGCATCTCGGAGGCCGTGGAGGCCTTTTACGATGGCGACCCCGCCCCGGCCATGGCCGTGCCGGTCCTGCAGCGATCGGGTCCGTTCCGTGCCCATGCCTGGGATGTCCTTCGGGAGGTCAAGCCCGGCCACCCGGTGACGTACACGGAGTACGCGGCGCTGGCAGGCAATGCCAGGGCGGTCCGCGCGGCGGCCAGCGCGTGCGCCTTCAATGCAGCCGCCCTGTTTGTGCCGTGCCACCGGGTGATCCGGACCGACGGCTCCCTGGGCGGGTTCCGCTGGGGCCTGCGGGTGAAGGAGAGCCTGCTGGCCCGCGAAGCGGCCTGACCGGCCCGTTTCCCCGTTGCTCTATCAGTCGTTGCTCCTAAACCAGGGTTTTAGGAACCAGAAATGATAGAGCAACGAAATGCCGGCGGGTTACTTCGGCGCCGGGGTTCCCGGTGGCCAGGGCAGCAGCCCGGGCAGGTCCGTCCCGTCCGCTGCGGCGGACGCCCGCAGGCTGCCGAGTGAAGGCTCGCGGCCTGCCAGCCAGGCGGCGATGTCCGTCAGCATCCCGCTGATGACGGTGGACCGGTTGCCGCTGCCGATGCTGACGGGCGGCAGGCCCAGCGGCTGCAGCACCAGTTTGTCCTCCGGCCGCACCCGGGCGGCGAGGAAGTCGAACAGGTGCTGGCAGAACGGCCGGCTCCAGGTTTCCGGTCCCCTGCCCGTTTCCAGGTCGGACTCGTGGATGACGAGTTCGCGCCAGAGTGCCAGGCCGCCGTCCAGCACCACTCCCCCGCGGTAGGCGATCGGGGCCCACCAGCCGGTGCGGTTGGCCGAAGAATCCTTGACACCCGGCAGCGCATCGAAAGCCTTGAGGACCCGCTCCAGTGCCGCGCTTAGGTCTGCGCAGTGGGTGGCGGCGTCGTGCCCTGCCGCCATGTCGATGGCTTTGTTCCGGCCGTCCATGCCGCCGTCGTACAGCTCGATGGTTTCGCCCCGGGCCGCATACTCGAGTTGCCGGGCCATGGCGTTGGAGATCCCGGTGAGATGGGCGAGGACATGCCCCCGCGTCCAGCCCGGCAGTGCGGATGGCGAGAGTACGTCGGCGTCGCTGAATTTTGCGGCGTCTGCGGCAACGTCTTCCGCCGCCTTGTGGAGGTCTGCGAGCAGGTCATCGGGTGCGGGAGGGGCCATGGCGCTCATCCTAGCCCTCAGGAGCTCCGTCCGGCCCGAGGCGGTGCCGGACATGCCCGCCGTCGTTGCTCCCCTGCCAGAACTCGAACTCCGTCGGCTGGACTGCGTACAGCTGCCAGTTGGGGTTGGTGCTGCCGTCGGCGCGGGGACGTTCCGCCCAGTCGCGGGCGGAGGCCTCGGCGGACAGCTGGACCACCGGCCCGGCCACACGGACCTGCCGCCCCAGGGAGGCCCAGTAGAAGTTCATGGCGGCCTGCGGAACGATGTCCAGTTCCTGCCCCTTGCGGGAGGTGCGGGACGTGGCGAAATGCCAGCCGTCGCCGTCGATGTTCTTCAGGATCAGCATCCGTGACGACGGCTGCTGCCCGGCACTGACCGTGGCCAGGCTGAAGGCGTGGGGCTGCTGCTCCCCCGCGTCCAGCGCCTCGTCCAGCCACTGCTTGAACAGCTCCACGGGGTTCCGGGCGGCGCTGGCCGGATCAAAGCGGGGAAGGTCGGCCGGAAAGTCGGGCAGGGTGCGGAGGAACTTCCGGAAGGTTTCGCTCATGGACCCAGCCTAGCCACAGACGGGTTTCGACAGGCTCAACCACCACCGGTGGTTGAGCCTGCCGAAACCAAGCCAACTAGCCTGCGTACTCCCGGACGCCCGCAAGCTCGCCTTCAAGGGCGGCCAGCTGGCGTTCGACGGCGGCCGGCGCCGTTCCGCCCTGCGAGTTGCGGCTGTTCAGCGAGCCCTCGGTGGACAGGACGGTGCGGACCTCGGGGGTCAGGTGCGCCGAGATGGCCGCGAACTCGTCGTCGGTCAGGTCCCACAGCTCGACGCCGCGGGACTCGGCCTGCTTGACGGCCGCGCCGGACAGCTCGTGCGCCTCCCGGAACGGGACGCCCTGCCGGACCAGCCATTCGGCGATGTCCGTGGCCAGCGCGAAGCCCTGCGGTGCCAGCGATTCCATCCGCTCCCGGTTGAAGGTCAGGGTGGCGATCATGCCGGAGACGGCCGGAAGCAGGAGCTCCAGCGTGTCGGCGGCGTCGAACACCGGTTCCTTGTCCTCCTGCAGGTCGCGGTTGTACGCGAGCGGCAGGCCCTTGAGCGTGGCGAGCAGCCCGGTCAGGTTGCCGATCAGGCGTCCCGCCTTGCCGCGGGCCAGCTCGGCCACGTCCGGGTTCTTCTTCTGCGGCATGATCGAGGACCCCGTGGAGTAGGAGTCATGCAACGTGACGAACGAGAACTCCTTGGTGGCCCAGAAGATCACTTCCTCCGAGATCCGGGACAGGTCCACCCCGATCATGGAGCACACCCAGGCGAACTCGGCGAAGACGTCGCGGGACGCCGTGCCGTCGATGGAGTTGTGGACCGCAGAGTAGAAGCCCAGGTCCGCCGCCACCGCTTCCGGATCGAGCCCCAGCGAGGAGCCTGCCAGGGCGCCGGACCCGTACGGCGAAACACCGGCCCGCTTGTCCCAGTCCTGCAGCCGCTGAACATCGCGCAGCAGGGCCCAGGCATGGGCCAGCAGGTGGTGGCTGAGCAGGACAGGCTGGGCGTGCTGCAGGTGGGTGCGGCCCGGCATGGCCACGCCCTGGTGCGCTTTGGCCTGATCCACCAGCGCGTCAACGGTGTCCAGCACGCCGCGGGCAATGATCCGGGCGTGGTCTCGCAGGAACATCCGGCCCAGGGTTGCCACCTGGTCGTTGCGGGACCGCCCGGCACGGAGCTTGCCGCCCAGCTGCGGGCCCGCCCGCTCGATCAGGCCGCGTTCCAGGGAACCGTGGACGTCCTCGTCGGACTCCGCCGGCAGGTAGGCGCCGGAGGCCACGTCCTCGTCCAGCTGCGTCAGGGCGGCGAGCATTCCCTCCAGCTCGCCGTCGTCCAGCAGGCCGGCCTTGTGCAGCACGCGGGCGTGCGCCTTGGAACCGGCGATGTCGTAGCGCGCCAGGCGCCAGTCGAAGTGCGTGGACTTGCTCAGGGCAGCGAGGGCGTCCGCGGGGCCGCCGGCGAACCGGCCGCCCCACAGTGCGCCGGTGTTTGTCGAGCCGGTGGTTGAGCCCGTCGAAACCCGGGTTTCGACAGGCTCAACCACCGGGCTTGTTCCCGGATTCGAATTCTGCTCGGCCACCGATGTTTACTTCCCTGCGACCCGGATGTCGCGGCCGGAAGCCACCTTGGCGGACATGCCCCACAGCTCGATGAAGCCGCGGGCCATGGACTGGTCGAAGGTGTCGCCGGTGTCGTAGGTGGCCAGGTTGAAGTCGTACAGGGAGGTGTCCGAGCGGCGGCCGTTCACGATGGCCTGGCCGCCGTGCAGGGTCATGCGGATGTCGCCGGAGACGTACTTCTGGGTGTCCTCGATGAAGGCGTCCAGGGAGCGCTTCAGCGGGGAGAACCACTGGCCGTCGTAGACCAGCTCGGCCCAGCGCTGGCCAACGGTGGCCTTGAAGCGGGCCTGCTCGCGCTCGATCGTGATGTCCTCGAGGTGCTTGTGCGCGGTGATCAGCGCCATGGCACCGGGGGCCTCGTAGATTTCGCGGGACTTGATGCCCACCAGGCGGTCCTCGACGACGTCGATGCGGCCCACGCCCTGGGCGCCGGCGCGGCGGTTGAGTTCCTTGATGGCCTGCAGCGGGGTGACCTTGACGCCGTCGATCGCCACCGGCACGCCGGCTTCGAAGGAGATGGTGACCTCATCGGGTGCCGGCGGGAATTCCGGGGTGGCGGTGTAGTCGTAGATGTCCTTGGTGGGGGCGTTCCAGATGTCCTCGAGGTAGCCGGTTTCCACCGCGCGGCCCCAGACGTTCTGGTCGATGGAGTAGGGGTTCTTCTTGGTGGTCTCGATCGGCAGTCCCTTTTCCTCGGCGAAGGCGATGGCCTTGTCGCGGGTGAGGGCGAGGTCGCGGACCGGTGCGATGCACTTCAGGTCCGGGCCGAGGGTCTGGATGCCCACTTCGAAGCGGACCTGGTCGTTGCCCTTGCCGGTGCAGCCGTGGGCAACGGTGGTGGCGCCGAATTCGCGGGCTGCCTTCACCAGGTGCTTGACGATGACCGGGCGGGAGATGGCGGAGACCAGCGGGTAGTGGCCCTGGTACAGGGCGTTGGCCTTCAGGGTGGGGACGCAGTATTCGTTGGCGAACTCATCGGATGCGTCGGCGACGTAGGCTTCGACGGCGCCGCAGCCCAGGGCGCGCTGGCGGATGGTTTCCAGCGACTCGCCGCCCTGTCCGACGTCGACTGCCACGGCGATGACCTCGGCGCCGGTGGCTTCGCCGATCCAGCCGATGGCTACGGATGTGTCCAGGCCGCCTGAGTAGGCGAGCACAATGCGTTCAGTCACTTCAGATGCTCCTTAGTGGGGGGTGTTTGATGTTGTCTTCAAGCTTATTGCCCGGCTTCCTCGGCCAGTTGCAGGAAGCGGGCTGCGAGGTCGGGGCCGCCCAGCGGGTCCCGGGACACCAGCAGCACGGTGTCGTCGCCGGCGATGGTCCCCAGGATGGCGGGCATGACCGAATGGTCGATGGCCAGTGCCAGGAAGTTCGCGGCACCCGGCGGGGTCCGGAGCACCACGATGTTGGCCGACGCTTCCGCCGTCACCAGCAGTTCGCTGCACAGCCGGGCGAGCCGGGCGTCCAGGATTTCCTGGCTCACGCCGGTCTTGGCGGCACGCTCGCCCCCTTCGCCGGGGACGGCGTAGACCAGGGCGCCCTCTTTGCCGCGGACCCGCACGGCCCCGAGTTCCACGAGGTCCCGGGACAGCGTGGCCTGGGTGACCTGCACGCCGTCGTCCGCGAGCAGGGCGGCGAGCTCCGCCTGTGAACGCACTGACTGGTTGGTCAGGATGGCGGTGATCCGGGCCTGCCGCGCAGTCTTGGTGGCCGGGCTGGAGCCCGGGGATACGGGCTGGGCGGACACTAGAACGTGCTCTCCCCGGTGCCTTCGACCGGCGACAGGCCGTCGACGAAGGCAAGGCCGGAGCGGTGCATCAGCCACGCCATCAGGGCTTTCTGGGCGTGCAGCCGGTTTTCCGCCTCGTCCCAGACGATCGACTGCGGGCCGTCGATAACACCCGCGGAGATCTCGTAGCCCCGGTAGGCGGGCAGGCAGTGAAGCACGACGGCGTCCTCCGCGGCGAGCTTCATGGCCTCCTCATCCACGGAGTACTCCCGGAACAGCTGCAGCCGCGCCTCTTTTTCCGCCTCCTGGCCCATGGACACCCAGGTGTCGGTGGCCACGACGTCTGCGCCCTGGAGCGCTTTGGCAGCGTCAGTGGTAATCAGCACCGAACCGCCCGTCTCCGCGGCCCGTTCCTCGGCGGCAGCCACAATGTCCGCCGCGGGCAGGTACCCTTCGGGCCCTGCAATACGGACATGCATGCCGGCGGTGACCCCGGCGAGCAGGTAGGAGTTGGCCATGTTGTTGGCGGCGTCGCCCAGGTAGCTCATGGTGAGGCCCCTGAGCTCGCCCTTGTGCTCCTTGACCGCCAGCAGGTCGGCCAGGAGCTGGCAGGGGTGGTAGTCGTCGCAGAGCGCGTTGATGACGGGGACGCTGGAGTTCTCGGCCATGGCCCCCAGGCCGGCATGGGCGCCGGTGCGCCACACGATGGTGGAGACCATGCGCTCCAGGACCTTCGCGGTGTCCTCCACGGATTCCTTGTGGCCGATCTGGGCCTCGCCGGGATTGATGACCAGGGCATTGCCGCCCATGTCCGCAATGCCGGTGGCGAAGGAGACCCGGGTGCGGGTGGAGGTCTTGTCGAAGATGACGGCAACGGTCTTTCGGCCGCTGCCCTCTGCCGCGAAGGGCTGGACGCTGTAGGGCGCGGCCTTCATGCGCGCGGCAAGCTCCAGGACCTCCGCCTGTTCGGCGGGGGTCAGGTCCGTGTCCTTGAGGAAGTGCCGGGTTGCGGGAGTCACTGGGCGTCCTTAGCTGTCTGGAGGATTGCCGGGAAAGCGGCGAGGAACGAGTCGGCCTGCGCCGTGGTGAGGACCAGCGGCGGGGCCAGGCGGATGGTGCGCGGGCCGGGGCTGTTGATGATGAAGCCGGCGTCCAGGGCCGCCTGCACCACGGCGGGCGCGACGTCGGCGTCCAGGTCGAAGCCGATCAGCAGTCCGGCGCCCCGGACTTCGGTGACGCCCGGCAGGGCTGCCAGCGCGGAACGGAGGTGCTCCCCCACTGCGGTGGCGTTGGCCAGGACGTTCTGGCTTTCGATTGCGTGCAGCGTGGCGAGGGCGGCCGCCGTTGCCACCGGGTTGCCGCCGAAGGTGGTGCCGTGCTGGCCGGCGGAGAGCAGCGACGACGTTTGCTCACCCATCGTCACCAGGGCACCAATGGGGAACCCGCCGCCCAGGCCCTTGGCCAGGGTGATGGCGTCGGGGACTATTCCTGCCTCTTCGCTGGCGAACCACTTGCCGGTCCGGCCGATGCCGGTCTGGACCTCATCCAGGATCAGCAGCGCGCCGACGCGGGCGGTCAGCTCCCGCGCCGCCCGGAGGTACTCCGGCGAAAGGGGGCGCACTCCCGCCTCACCCTGGATAGGCTCCAGGAAGACCGCCGCCACAGTTTCGTCCACGGCGTCCTTGAGGGCCTCGATGTCCCCGAACGGAATGTGCTCCACGCCGCCGGGCAGCGGCTCGAAGGGCGTCCGGTAGGCCTCTTTGGATGTCAGGGCAAGGGCCCCCATGGTCCGGCCGTGGAAGGCTCCCTCGAGGGCGATGATTTTGGTCCGCTGCACGCTGCCGCCGCCCGAGTTGCGGCGGGCGAGCTTGAACGCCGCCTCGTTCGCCTCGGTGCCGGAGTTGGTGAAGAACACCTTGGACCCGGCAGGCGCGTCGGCCAGAGCCAGGAGCTTCTCGGCCAGCGCGATCTGGGTGGGGCTGGTGAAGAAGTTGGAGACATGGCCCAGGGTGGACAGCTGGCTGGCGATGACTGACGTCACGAACGGGTGCGCATGGCCCAGCGCATTGACGGCGATGCCGCCCAGCAGGTCAAGGTACTCCTTGCCGTCGGCGTCCCACACCAGGCAGCCGGAGCCGCGGACCAGGACGCGCTGCGGGGTGCCGAACACGCCCATCAGCGACGACGAATAGCGGGAGAGCCATTCGGAGCCGGCGTGGCCGGTGGTTTCCACCAACTCGGTTACCGGGGACTTGTCCACCGTATTCATGCGTTGATCTCCTCGTCCGGGACCACCTGGGTGCCGATGCCCGCCGTCGTAAATGTTTCCAGAAGCATGGAATGGGGCAGGCGCCCGTCCACGATGTGCGCACGCTCCACGCCCTCGTCGATGGCCTTGAGGCAGGCCGCCATCTTGGGGATCATGCCCGATTCGAGCCGGGGCAGCATGTCCCGCAGCTCCGACGCCGTGAGGGAGGAGATCAGCGACGACTTGTCCGGCCAGTTGGCGTACAGGCCTTCGACGTCGGTCAGGATGACCAGCTTCGACGCGCCCAGGGCGGAGGCAACGGCCGCCGCGGCGGTGTCCGCGTTGACGTTCAGCACCTGGCCGGTGGGCTGGAACCTCGCCGCACCCGCGACGCCGTCGCCGCCGTCGACGATTTCCGGGGCAACGGTGGAGATCACGGGGATGCGGCCCGCGCCGAGGATGTCCATGACGCCGGCGGGGTCGACGCCCACCACCTCGCCTACCAGGCCCAGGTCCACCTCTTCGCCGTCAACCACTGTCCCGGTGCGGACGGCGCGCAGCAGGCCGCCGTCTTCACCGGACATGCCCACGGCGTAGGGGCCGTGGGAGTTGATGAGGCCCACCAGTTCGCGGCCCACCTGTCCGGTGAGGACCATCCGGACCACGTCCATGGCCTCCGGCGTGGTGACGCGCAGGCCGCCCTTGAACTCGGATTCGATGCCCAGCCGGCCCAGCATCGAGTTGATCTGGGGACCGCCGCCGTGCACCACCACGGGATGGATTCCCACGTGGTGGAGGAACACGATGTCCTCGGCGAAGGCACGGCGGAGTTCGTCATTGACCATGGCGTTGCCGCCGTATTTGATCACCATGGTGGTGCCGGCAAAGCGCTGGATCCAGGGCAGCGCCTCGATCAGGGTGCCGGCCTTGGCCTGGGCGTCGGACATGCTGGTGGTTTCGCGCGTCTGGGTGTTCATGCTGTCTCTTCCGCGGTCGGCAATGGCTGAAACGGTGCTAGCTGGAGTAGGCGCTGTTCTCGTGCACGTAGTCGTGGGTGAGGTCGTTGGTCCAGATGGTCGCTTCCGCGTCACCGGCCTGCAGGTCGATCTCCACCAGGACCTCGCGCGGTTCCAGGTTGACCAGGCTCCGGTCGTCGCCGATGCTGCCGTTGCGGCAGATCTGGATGCCGTTCATGGCCACATTGAGCTGGTCCGGCTCGAATGCTGCGTCGGTGGTGCCCACTGCTGAGAGCACGCGCCCCCAGTTGGGATCCTTGCCGAAGATGGCGGCCTTGAAGAGGTTGGACCGGGCCACCGAGCGGCTGACGGCTTCGGCGTCGGCTTCACTGGCGGCGTTGAAGGTCCGGATGGCGATGTCGTGGCTGGCGCCTTCGGCGTCTGCGATGAGTTTGCGTGCCAGCTCGGCGCAGACCTTGGTCAGTCCGTCGGTGAAGACATCGGTGGAGGGCACCGCGCCGGAAGCTCCGGAGGACAGCAGGACCACGGTGTCATTGGTGGACATGCACCCGTCTGAATCGGCGCGGTCGAAGGTAACGCGGGTGGCGTCCCGGAGGGCGACGTCCAGCAGCTCCGGTTCCACCGCGGCGTCGGTGGTCAGGACCACCAGCATGGTGGCCAGGCCGGGCGCCAGCATGCCGGCACCCTTGGCGATGCCGCCGATGCTGAATTCCTGGCCGTCCGCGTCAGTGCCGATGAACAGCGCTGACTTGGGGACGGAATCCGTTGTCATGATGGCGGTGCCGGCCTCCGGCCCGCCATCAGGGCTGAGGGCAGCGGCAGCGGCCTCTACACCGGGCAGGATCTTGTCCATGGGCAGCTGTTCGCCGATCAGGCCCGTGGAGCAGACAAAGACGTCGGTGGCCGAGATTCCCAGGACCTCGGCTACCTTCTCGGCGGTGCTGTGGGTGTTCTGGAAACCGGTGGGGCCGGTGCACGCGTTGGCGCCGCCGGAGTTCAGCACCACGGCATCCACCCGGCCGTCGGAGACCACCTGGCGGGACCAGTGGACGGGAGCGGCGGCCACCCGGTTGCTGGTGAACACGGCTGCCGCGGCCTTGGACGGGCCGTCATTGACCACCAGCGCGAGGTCCGGCTTGCCGGACGCCTTGAGTCCGGCGGTGACGCCGGCGGCGCGGAATCCCTGGGGGGTGGTGACGGTCACGGTGCTACTCCCTGCAGGTCGAGGCCGGCGGTTTCCTGCAGGCCGAGTGCGATGTTCATGGACTGGACGGCGCCGCCGGCGGTGCCCTTGGTGAGGTTGTCGATGGCGCAGGTGACGATGACGCGGCCGGCATGGGCGTCGAAGGCGAGCTGCATGGCGGCGTGGTTCGATCCTTGCACGCTCTTGGTGCCGGGCCAGTGCCCCTCGGGCAGCAGGTGCACAAAGGGCTCATCGTCGTAGGCGTCGGCCCAGGCCTGGCGGAGCTGCTCCGCCGTAATGCCGGGCTTGACCTTGGCCGTAGCGGTGGTGAGGATGCCCCGGCTCATGGGTGCCAGCGTGGGCGTGAAGGACACGGTGACCTGCTCGCCGGCCGCGTTGGACAGTCCTTGCTCTATTTCGGGGGTGTGGCGATGGCCGCCACCCACACCGTAGGGGCTCATCGAGCCCATCACTTCCGCGCCGATGAGGTTGACCTTCGCGGCCTTGCCCGCGCCGGAGGTGCCGGACGCGGACACGATGACGACGTCGTCGTGCTGCAGCAGCCCGGCGGCGAACCCGGGTGTCAGCGCCAGCAGGGCCGACGTCGGGTAGCAGCCGGGCACGGCAATCCGGGTGGCGCCCTTGAGCGCCTCGCGCTGGCCGGGGAGCTCGGGAAGGCCGTACGGCCAGGTACCGGCGTGGGCGGAGCCGTAGAACTTCTCCCATGCGGCCGGGTCCTGGAGGCGGTGGTCGGCGCCGGCGTCGATCACCACCGTCCCTTCCGGCAGCTGGGCGGCGATTTCGGCGGAGGCACCGTGCGGCAGGGCGAGGAAGACGACGTCGTGGCCGGACAGGTTCTCCACGGTGGTGTCTTCCAGGATGCGGCTGGCGAGGCCGTGCAGATGCGGCTGCAGTTCGCCGAGGCGCGAGCCCGCGTTGCTGTGCGCCGTGATGGCGCCGATGGTGACGTCCGGGTGTCCGGCCAGGAGGCGGAGGACCTCTCCCCCGGCGTAACCGCTGGCGCCCGACACTGCAACAGAAATAGTCATGCCACCGACTATACAGCAATAGTTATGCATCATGTCCGATATTTATGCATGACCTTGCCTCCCCGCTTCCGGGTATCCCTAGGATGGGTGACAGCATCGGGAACCGGAAGCGCCGGGTCCTGGAAAGGGGAGCAATGACGCACGCAATCGTCGCACGGCAGGCAGGCGGACCGGAAGTCCTTGTGTACGAGGAGTCGGAACCCCCGGCGCCGGGTCCCCGGCAGCTGCTGGTGAAGGTGCGGGCGGCCGGCGTCAACTTCATCGACACGTACAAGCGCAGCGGCACCTACAAGGTCCCGTTCCCGTTCACACCGGGGTCGGAGGCGGCAGGGACGGTGGAAGCGGTGGGTGACGCTGTAACCGGCTTTGTGCCCGGCGACCGGATCGCCACAGCGGAAGGCATCAACTGCTATGCCGGCTACGCCCTGGTGGACGAGGATGCAGCACTGCCCGTGCCGGACGGCCTGGATGACTTGACGGCGGCCGCCCTTCCGCTGCAAGGGCTGACCGCCCACTACCTGATCAATTCCACGTTCAAGGTCGAGGCCGGCCACAACGTCCTCCTGCATGCCGGGGCCGGCGGGGTTGGGCTGCTGCTTATCCAACTCCTCAAGGCGAAGGGCGCCCGGGTCATCACCACGGTCTCCACCGCCGAGAAGGAAGCGCTCGCCCGCGAGGCCGGCGCGGACCATGTGCTGCGCTATCAGGGCTTTCCGCACCACGTGCGTGAGCTGAGCTCCGGCAAGGGTGTGGACGTGGTGTACGACGGCGTAGGGAAGGACACGTTCGACGGCTCGATGGCATCGCTGCGGGTCCGGGGCATGCTGGTGCTCTTCGGCGCCGCTTCCGGCCCCGTCCCGCCGATGGATCCGCAACGGCTTAATGCTGCAGGCTCGCTGTTCCTGACCCGTCCCACGATGGGGCACTACCTGCAGGATGCCGCCGAGCGGCGCTGGCGCTCCGATGAGATCTTTACAGCGGCCGCTGACGGCAGCCTGAAGGTCCGGATCGGCGCCCGCTATCCGCTGGCACAGGCGGCACAGGCCCACCGGGACCTGGAGGGCCGGCGCACCACCGGCAAGGTGCTCCTGGTTCCGTAAAGCGCCACGGACGGCGGGCCAAACTCCTGCCGGGACGGGGGCGGCTCCGCAGCGGCCGGCGGCAGGCCGGAAATGAACAACAGGCGAATGCCCGGACCGCGGAAACCCGGAGTTTGGCCGGCCGGTACATCTTCTGTTCATCTGGCACGGGCAGAATGCCCCAGTGACTCAGCAGCAGGTCCCCCTCGAGGATGCCCCTTCCACCCATCAGCCCCAGATGCCGGGATCCCTGGCGGCTCCCCCGGCCCGGACGCTGATCGACATCCTGCAGGACACCGCGGCCCGCTTCCCGGAGGCATCCGCCCTGGATGACGGCCGCCGCCCGCTCAGTTACGCCCAGCTGATGGCCGAAGTCCGGGCGGCGGCACGGCGGCTGCACCAGGCCGGCCTTGGCGCCGGCGACAGGATAGGGGTGCGGATCCCGTCCGGCACCAACGAGCTGTACGTTGCCATCCTCGCTGTGCTCCTCGTGGGCGCGGCCTACGTCCCCGTGGATGCTGACGACCCGGAGGAGCGCGCCCGGCTGGTCTTCGGGGAAGCCAGGGTGGCCGGCGTCCTGGAAGCCGGTGGCGTGCTCCGCGGCGTGGACCTTGCCGCTTCCGGCCGGACGGCACCCTTCACCGGCGCCCGGCCGCCGGTCCCCGGCGACGACGCCTGGGTCATCTTCACCTCCGGATCCACGGGGACGCCGAAGGGCGTTGCCGTCAGCCACCGCTCGGCAGCAGCGTTCGTGGATGCCGAGGCAAGGATCTTGCTCCGGGACGAACCCCTGGGCCCCCAGGACCGGGTCCTGGCCGGACTCTCGGTGGCCTTCGACGCATCCTGCGAGGAGATGTGGCTTGCCTGGCGCCACGGGGCCTGCCTGGTCCCCGCTCCACGTGCCCTGGTGCGCACCGGCATGGACCTCGGACCGTGGCTGATCAACCACGGGATCACCGCCGTCTCCACCGTGCCCACCCTTGCGGCGCTCTGGCCCGCCGAATCCCTTGAGAACGTCCGCCTGCTGATTTTCGGCGGGGAGGCCTGCCCGCCGGAGCTTGCCGGCCGCCTTGCCGTGGAGGGCCGGGAGGTCTGGAACACGTACGGCCCCACGGAAGCAACGGTGGTAGCCTGCGCCGCGCGGCTGGGCGGTCCGGGACCTGTCCGGATCGGCCTGCCGCTCGACGGCTGGGACCTGGCCGTCGTCGATGCGGATGCAGTACCGGTGGCCGAGGGTGAGGTGGGCGAACTGATCATTGGCGGCGTGGGGCTCGCCCGCTACCTGGACCCTGCCAAGGACGCGGAGAAATATGCGCCGATGCCGGCCCTGGGCTGGGAGCGGGCCTACCGTTCCGGGGACCTGGTCCGGTTTGAACAGGCCGGCCTGGTCTTCCAGGGGCGGGCCGACGAGCAGGTGAAGCTGGGCGGCCGACGGATTGAGCTGGGCGAGGTGGATGCGGCGCTGCAGGCCCTCCCTGACGTTGCCGGCGCTGCTGCCGCCGTCCAGACCACCGCAGCCGGCAACCAGATCCTGGTGGGCTACCTGGCCCCAACCTCCGGGCAGGACCTTGACCTGGCCGCTGCCCGGGAGCAGCTGGCCGCCAGCCTGCCCGCGGCACTGGTGCCGATGCTCACGGTGGTGGACTCGCTGCCCACCAAAACCAGCGGCAAAGTAGACCGCCATGCCCTGCCCTGGCCCCTTCCCGGTGCCGGTGCCGGTGCCGGTGCCGCCGAGGCTGACGCCGCGCCGCTGAACCTTCCCGAAGAGGCGGCCTGGATCGTGGACCAGTGGAGCGCCGTCCTGGGCAGTCCAGTAACCTCCCTCGACGCGGACTTCTTCGCCTACGGCGGCGGCTCGCTCTCCGCGGCCCAGCTGGTATCCGCGCTGCGCGTGCGCTACCCCACCATCACTGTGGCGGACATTTACGCCACCCCTCGCGTCGGCGCCCTGGTGGAGGCCGCACGGCTCTCCCTTCCCGACGGCGCCACCGGCCCCGCACCCGACCGCCAGGTGCGGCCGACCACACGGAAGTCCCAGGTTTTCCAGACCCTGATGGGTGTGCCGCTGCACGTCCTGGTGGGGGTGCGCTGGCTGACGTACCTCATGGCCGGGAACAACATTCTTGCCGCGCTGGCCGGGTTCACCGCGGCACCCACCGTTTCCTGGTGGTGGGTGGCAGCATCCTGGCTGGTCTTCGTCAGCCCTCCCGGCCGGATGCTGATCTCGGTGGCGGCTGCCAGGTTCCTGCTCCGGGGTGTCACACCGGGAACCTATCCGCGCTCCGGTCGCGTCCACCTGCGCCTCTGGCTGGCAGAGCAGATCCAGGACCTGTCCGGTGCCATCAGCCTGGCCAGCGCACCCTGGGTCCCCTCCTACGCCCGGGCACTCGGAGCCCGGATCGGCAAGGACGTCCAGCTCCACTCGCTGCCGCCCGTCACGGGCCTGCTGTCCCTGGGCAGCGGCGCCAACGTGGAACCCGAGGTTGACCTGTCCGGCTGGTGGATCGACGGCGACACAGTGCACATCGGCGCCATCCGGATCGGTGCCGGCGCCACGGTGGGAGCCCGCAGCACCCTGATGCCCGGCGCATCCATTGGAGCGGGCGCCCAGGTAGAGGCCGGTTCCGCCGTGCTCGGCAAGGTGAAGGCGGGCCATCTGGTGGCCGGGTCCCCCGCGCAGCGGCGCGGCAAGGCCAAACGGTCCCTCCCTGACGCCCCTGCCCGGACACCGCTGCAGGCCAGGCTGTGGTTCGCCGGATTTGCCGGCGCCTCCGCCTGCCTGGCGGTCCTTCCGTATCTATCTGCGGCCGCCGCCGCGGGTGTGGCGTACCTGTTCATCCAGGGCAGCACGTCACTCTCGGCGGCGCTGCCCCAGCTGGCCCTGGCGCTGCCGCCGGCCGCCCTGGCCTGGTTCCTCACCAACGCCCTGCTCGTCCTGGCCACCACCCGGCTCCTGAGCATCGGGCTCACCGAGGGCTACCACCGGGTCCGCAGCCGGGTGGGCTGGCAGGTCTGGGCCACGGAACGGGTGCTGGACCTGGCACGGGACCTGCTGTTCCCCCTCTACGCCAGCCTCTTCACCCCTGTATGGCTGCGGCTGCTGGGCGCGAAAATCGGCAGGAACGTGGAAGCGTCCACGGTGCTGCTGATCCCCTCGATGACCACTGTGGGCGAGGGGGCTTTCCTGGCGGATGACACGATGGTCGCCTCGTACGAGCTCGACGGCGGCTGGCTGCGGGTGGCGCCGGCCAAGATCGGCAAGCGCTCCTTCCTCGGCAACTCAGGCATGACCGCGGCCGGGCGGAGCGTGCCCAAGAACTCGCTGGTGGCGGTCCTCTCCGCCACCCCGGCCAAGGCAAAGTCCGGCACGTCATGGCTGGGCAGCCCCCCGGTCCGGCTGCGGCGCACCGCCATCGCCTCGGACGACACCCGCACGTACCAGCCGCCGCTCCGGCTGAAGGTGGCCCGCGCCCTGTGGGAGCTCTGCAGGTTTGTCCCGGTGGCGCTCTCGGTGGCCATTGCCGCGGGCATCATGCTGGCTTTTGACCAGCTGGCCACGGCGTTCAACTACGGGGTGGCTGCCCTCCTCAGCGGGGTGGTCATGCTCCTGGCCGGTGCGGTGGCGGCCGGGGCGTCCGTCCTCGCCAAGTGGGTGCTGGTGGGCCGGATCCGGGCGGGCGAACACCCGCTGTGGAGTTCCTTTATCTGGCGCAACGAGGTGGTGGACACCTTTATCGAGATGGTCAGCGCACCGTGGTTTGCACGCGCGGCCACGGGCACGCCCGCACTGGTCTGGTGGCTGCGTGCCCTTGGCGCCAAAATCGGCGCGGGCACCTGGTGCGAAAGCTACTGGCTGCCGGAGGCCGACCTGGTGTCCCTGGGCCGGAACGCCACCGTCAACCGCGGCTGCGTGGTGCAGACCCACCTCTTCCACGACCGCGTGATGAGCATGGACGCTGTTACGCTCGAGGACGGGGCGACCATGGGCCCGCACGGGGTGATCCTTCCGCAGGCCGCGATCGGGGCCGGCGGCACAGTGGGCCCGGCATCGCTGGTGATGCGCGGCGAAACTGTGCCGGCGGCGACGTACTGGATGGGCAACCCGGTCAGTCCCTGGAGTGGTCCCGCACAGCTTTGATCGACCAAAGGTATTGATGAGTTTTCCAGCAGAGGCCGGCGGAAGCGTCCCGGCAGCAACCCTTCCCGCGGCTCCCGACCCCTACCTGCCCGGGGCGGGAAGCAACGCATATCGGGTTGAACGCTACGAACTGGAGCTTGACTACAAAGTCAGCAGCAACCGGCTCAGCAGCAGGGCGGTGCTGTACGGCGTTGCCCAGGCGCCGGCGTCGGCCATTGTCCTGGACCTGGCCGGAAACCTGCGTGCCACCAAGGTGCAGCTGGACGGGCGGAAGGCGGGGCGCTTCAGCCAGCGCGCAGGCCAGCTGGTGGTGGCCGGGCAGGCAGGCCTCCAGCCCGGGCAGCGGTTCACGCTGGACATCCGGTACGAGGGCAACCCGGCACCCCGGCGCGGACTCTGGGGCGAGGTGGGCTGGGAAGAGCTGTCCGACGGCGTCCTGGTGGCGGGCCAGCCCAATGGCGCTCCCTCCTGGTTCCCCTGCAACGACCACCCCCGGAACAAGGCCAGCTACAGGTTCACGGTCACCACGGACGCGAATTACCGGGCAGTCTGCAACGGGGTCTTCCAGTCGCGGACCACCCGTTCCAGCCGCGAGACCTGGGTCTACGAGCAGGCGGAGCCCATGGCCACGTACCTTGCCACCGTGCAGATCGGCCGGTACGGGCTGCTGGAACTGGACGCGGGCCGGCACGCCCCCGCGGTGCCGCAGCATGTAGCCGTTACCCCGGCCCTGGCGGGGCGCGCGCGGACAGGCCTTGCCCTGCAGCCGGCCATGATGCGGACGTTCACCAGTTGCTTTGGCCCGTACCCGTTTCCCGGGTACACGGTGGTGGTGACGGAGGACGAACTGGAAATCCCGCTGGAGGCCCAGGGCCTGTCCATCCTGGGGCCGAACCACCTGGACCCGGACTGGGAGTCGCAGCGGCTCATCGCGCACGAACTCTCACACCAGTGGTTCGGAAACTCGCTGACGGCAGCAACCTGGCAGGACATCTGGCTGCACGAAGGCTTTGCCTGCTACGCCGAGTGGATCTGGTCCGAGGAAGCCGGCGTCATGACGGTGGCCGCCCGCGCCGGGGCCGCCTGGCACCGGCTGGAGGCGGACGCGCAGGACATCCTGGTGGGCGATCCGGGCCCGGAGCACATGTTCGATGACCGGGTGTACAAGCGGGGTGCGCTGGCGCTGCATGCCGTCCGGATGGCGTGCGGGGACCTGGCATTCTTTGCCCTGCTGCAGGAATGGACCGCTGCCAACCGGCACGGGTCCGTTGGCACGCATGACTTCATCCTCGCCATCAACCGGGCCACCGCCGTCGACGCCGAGGCCCTGCTGCACCCGTGGCTTTATGAGGAATCACTGCCGCCGCTGCCGCTGGCCAGGGTTTCCTAGCCGGACAGTGCGACGGCGGCCGCCAGACCGGGAGGCAGGCCCGTCTCCGCGGGCACCAGGTCCCGGATCCCGGCGCGCGCCAGGACATCCACCGCGGACGGCGTGGTACGCAGGCCCTCCCCGGTCATCTTCAGCCAGGCTTCTTTCCGGGCCCACAGCCGGGCCCGCTCCGCCAGCAGGGCACTCCCCGAAAGGTGGCCCACAGCCCGCTGCTCGTTGGGTGTGAGTGCCAGCGCCGTAAACCCGGCAAAGCCCGTCCGGGCGGGATCCTCAAGGTCCACCCCCAGCCGGCATCCAGGTGCCGCCCCGACCATGGCGGCGAGCAGGGTCCAGCCGGCTGCCCGGGAGGCGCTGAACGCCACCGGCGCCGGCACGCCGTCGAGCAGGTAGCCCGGCCGTCCGTGGCTGACAGCCGGTCCGCTGCCGCAGGAAGGGCAGCTGTAACTGGCGGCCAGGCGTCCGGGGTGCACCGCGAGGAGGCCGGCCACGAACAGCCGCTGCTCAAGCCGCCCGGCCAGGAACCGGTCCCGCGCCTCCGGTTCCATGGCCCGGGCCCGGGCCAGTTCAGGCCCGTCAAGAACCGTTTCGGCGTCCCGCCGGACCCGTTCGGCTTCCCCGGGCACAGCAAAGGGCGGGACGGCACGCACCACTAGCTCTGGTGCCATGCCGCCCCGCCCCTTGGATGCCTCATGGGCACATGTTCCGTGGCCGCCGCTAGCGCTGGACTGCCCCGAACCGTTCCGCTGCGAGGGCCACTGCACTTTCGCGTGCGGCCGATGCTTCGTCAGCCGTCAGCGTCCGGTCCGCGGCGCGGAAGCGCAGCCCGAAGGCCAGCGATTTCTTGCCGTCCTCGATCCCCTTGCCTGCATAGACGTCGAACAGGGCAACGTCCTCCAGCAGTTCGCCGGCGCCCTCGCGGAGCGCAGCCAGGACGTCGTCCGCGGGGACATCGGCTGGCACCACGAGCGCCACGTCCTGGGTGGCTACCGGGAACGGGGAGATGTGGCGGGCGACGATGACATCCGGCGCGGCCTCGAACAGCGCGTCGGCGTTGAGTTCCAGGGCCACGGACCGCGCGGGCATGTCCGCGGCGGCAAGCAGCTTGGGGTGCAGCTCGCCCGCGTAGCCAACCACTTCACCGCTGCGCAGCGACAGCCGGGCAGCACGGCCGGGGTGGAAGGCCTGGTGGCTGTCCTGCGTCACCACCAGCTCGACGCCGAGCACGTCACCGGCCAGGCGTGCGACGTCCAGTGCGTCCGCCCAGTCCCAGACCCGGGGGGTGTGGGCCGCTGCCGCCGGCGAATCGTGCCCGGTGAGGACGGCGGCGACGTGGAACGGCTGGGCCGGAACGCCGTCGTACAGCGCGTCCAGCACATCGTCGGCGGGTTTGGCGCCCAGCGGCGGGATGGAGGCGGTGCCCACCGTCCCGTCCGGCAGGAAGACCAGGCCGGACTCGAACAGCGCCAGGTCCCGGAAGCCACGCGAGTGGTTGCGCTTGGCCACCTCGATCAGTCCCGGCAGGATGGAGGTGCGCAGGTAGCCCTGCTCCTCGCTGATGGGGTTGGCCAGCTTCACGGCGCTGCGGGCAGCACCCTCCTCGGCCACACCGAAGGTGTCGTTGGCTGCCTTGGAGACGAACGGGTAGGACAGCACCTCGGTGAGCCCGGCGTCCGCCAGCGCCTGGATCAGGCGGCGGCGCTGCTGCTGCACGCGGGTCAGGCCGCGGCCGGGAGGTGCCACGGGCAGGGTGGCGGGGATCTTGTCGTAGCCCACCAGCCGGGCGATCTCCTCGGAAAGGTCTTCCTTGGTCTCCAGGTCGTGGCGCCAGCTCGGGGCAGTCACCGTCCAGCCGCCGTCGTTCTTCACGACGGCCGCGCCCAGGTCCTCCAGGGACGTAACGATCTGTTCCTCGGTGAAGTCGATGCCGATCCGGGCCGCGGCAAACCCTGCAGGCAGCTCGATGGTCACGGTGTCCGGGGCGGTGCCCACATCCGTGCCGGTCGTGTCCGCCGTGCCGCCGGCCAGCTCCACCAGCAGGTCCACCACACGCTGGGCGGCCACGCCGGCCACCTGCCAGTCGACGCCGCGTTCGAACCGCTTGGACGCTTCGGACGGCAGCTTGTGCCGGCGCCGGGACCGGGAAATGGACACCTCGTCGAAGTGCGCTGCCTCCACCAGGATGTTCGACGTCGAATCGCCCACCTCGGTTGCCGCCCCGCCCATCACGCCGGCGATGCCAATGGCACCGGAATCGTCGGTGATGAGCAGGTCCTCGGCGTCGAGGGTGCGTTCCTTGTCATCGAGGGTGGTGATCTTCTCACCGGCGGCGGCGCGCCGCACCACGATGTCCCCGGACAGTTTGTCCAGGTCGTAGCAGTGCGTGGGCTGGCCCAGTTCGAGCATGACGTAGTTGGAGATGTCCACCGGAAGCGAGATGGAGCGGATACCGGCCAGCCGCAGCCGGGACACCATCCACGGCGGGGTGGGGCGGGTAGCGTCCACGCCGCGGACGGTGCGTGCCACGAAGCGGTCGCAGCCGGGCTTGCCGTAAATGGGCGCGTCGTCGTTCAGCTTGACGCCGTAGCCGCCGGACAGCTCCGCCGGGACCTGGACCTTTGCCGCGGGATCGGTGAAGGTGGTGCCGGTGGCGTGTGCGTACTCGCGGGCGACGCCCCGGATGGAGAAGGCGTAGCCGCGGTCCGGGGTGACGTTGATTTCGGCGGCCTGGTCATAGAGGCCCAAGAGCTCCATGGCGTCTGTGCCGACCTCGGGATCCAGGCCGATGCGGGACAGCACCAGGATGCCGTCGTGGTCCTCGCCGATGCCCAGTTCCCGCACCGAGGCGATCATGCCCGCGGACAGGTGGCCGTACGTCTTCCGGGCGGAGATCTGGAAGTTGCCGGGCAGCACGGCACCCGGAAGGGTGACCACCACCTTGTCGCCTTCAACGAAGTTGTGGGCGCCGCAGATGATGCCCTGCACGCCGGACGGGTCGATGCCCTTGCCGGTGAGCTTCTGTTCCTGCCCTTCGGGGACAACCCGGACCTGGCACCAGTTGATGGTCTTGCCGTTGCTCTGCGGTTCCTTGACCAGGCTGAGGACCTGGCCCACCACGATGGGGCCCTGCAGGGCATCGGTGGGACGGTGCACGTCCTCTTCTTCGAACCCGACCTTGACCAGTTCGGCCATGACGTCTTCGGCCGTTGCTCCGGCCGGTACCTCTGCGAATTCACGCAGCCAGGAAAGTGGGATACGCACTGTTAGATCTCCATCCCGAAGTGCTCGCTAAAACGTACATCGCCTTCGATCATGTCGCGCATGTCCCCCACCTCGTTGCGGAACATGAGGGTGCGTTCGATGCCCATGCCGAAGGCAAAACCTGAATAGACGTCCGGGTCGATGCCCGCGGCGCGGAGCACGTTGGGGTTGACCATGCCGCAGCCGCCCCATTCGATCCAGCGCGGACCGCCCTTGGCGCCGGGGTGGAAGATGTCCAGCTCGGCGGACGGCTCGGTGAACGGGAAGTAGTTGGGACGCAGCCGGATCTGGGCCTCGTCACCGAACATCTGCCGGGCGAAGTGCTCCAGCGTGCCGCGGAGGTCGGCCATGCTGAGGTTCCTGTCGATCGCCAGGCCCTCGAACTGGTGGAACACCGGGGTGTGGGTGGCATCCAGTTCGTCGGTCCGGAACACCTTGCCCGGGCAGAGCACATAGATGGGCACCTCGCGCTCCAGCATGGAGCGCACCTGTACCGGGGAGGTGTGCGTGCGCATGAGGAGGTGCGCTTCGGGGGGTTCCACGAAGAAGGTGTCCTGCATTTCGCGCGCCGGGTGGTCCGGCTTGAAGTTCAGGGCATCGAAGTTGAACCATTCGGACTCGACTTCCGGGCCCTCGGCGATTTCCCAGCCCATGCCCACGAAGATGTCCGCCACGCGGTCCTGGAGCGTGGACAGCGGGTGCCGGGCACCGGCGCGACGGCGGCGCGGGGCCGCCGTGACGTCCACCGTCTCCTCGAGGAGGATCCGCGCGTCGTTTTCCGCTTCCAGCACGGCCGTGCGGTCGGCGAGCGCCTTGTTGACCCGTCCGCGGGACGCGCCCATCAATTTACCGGCGAGCGCCTTCTGGTCTTTCGGCAGCTTGCCAATTTCGCGGTTTGCGAGGCTGAGCGGGGACTTCTCCCCCGTGTGCGCGAGCCTCACCGCCTTCAGCTCGTCAAGGGTGGCCGCACCGGCAATGGCGGTGATGGCCTGGTCTACAGCGGCATTGATGGCGGCTTCATCCGTGGGGTTCGGTGCAGCGGCGCCCGGCAAAGTTTCAGTCATCTACTGTTCTTAGCTACGAGTCGTGGCTGCCGGTGAGCAGAGCGTCCTGCACGGTTTCCCGGCGGCGCGTCCGTCACTGGCAGGTCATGGATGAATGTCCTCAAATTCAGTACATTCAATGACCAGGTCAGGGCCCGCCGGCAAAACCTGCGGGCACTGCCCTCCAGTCTAGTTGAACCCTCCGGCTACCATGGCCTCATGACACTGCGGCGGCGCCCGGGATCCCTACCGCCGCTGACCGCTGCCCAGCGGCTGCGGAAGGCAGTCAACCTGGCCAACGGCAGCACGGTGCTGGGACTCGCGGTGGCCGCGGCTGCGCGCACACAGCCTGCCCCCGGGCCCCGCGGACTGGTACTGGCCGGCGGATACCGCTGGCGCCTGCCCTTCGCCCGGGCCTTCACCCTTGGAAACGTGGTCCTGTTCCGCGGACCGGCAGAGGACCTCCTGACCGTGCCCGGGCTGCTTGGCCACGAGGAGCGGCACTGCACGCAGTACGCCTGGTGCGGTGGCATTCCTTTCCTTCCCCTGTATCTCCTGGCCGCGGGCTGGTCCGTCCTGCGGACCGGGAATCCGGGGACCGCGAATCCTTTCGAGCGGCACGCGGGGCTGGCCGCCGGCGGCTACCCGTCGCGCGGCCAGTCCCGCCGGCTGCCGGAAGCACGGGCGTGAGCACCATGGGCACAATCACGGTGGGCAGCGCTCAACCGAGCGGGCCTGCCGGAACTGTCACGGTGACGGGAACCGGGCGCGCGGAAACGGCCCCTGACCTGACGCTCGTTACCCTGGGGGTGGAGACCCGGGCCGCTTCCGTCGATGCCGCTTATTCCGCTGCCGGCGCAGCCCTGGCGTCGGTTACGGAGGCCCTGCGCGCCGGGGGCGTGGCCGCCGCCGATGTCCAGTCGACGGGCCTGAACGTGCGGGCGGACTACGTGTGGCGCGAGGGCGAAGGACAGCAGGTGGCAGGCTATGTTGCCTCCAGCTCGCTTGGCGTCCGACTGCGGGATGCCGCCGCCGTGTCCGGCCTGATCGGGGAAGCTGTCCGGGCAGGCGGCAACGCCGTTCGCCTCAACAGTCTTCAACTCACCCTTGCCGATGACTCGGCGGTTAGGGAGCGCGCCCGGGCGGCCGCCTGGGAAGACGCCCTGCAGGCCGCACGACAGTTCGCCGCCCTGGCCTCGGCCGGGCTGGGACGTGTACTGTCCGTGACCGAGCACGCCCCCGGACAAGTGCCTGTTCCCCTGGCTGGGTTCCAGCGCGCCAGCGCGGCCGAGGCCATCGCGGTGGAGCCCGGAACAAGCCGGGTGGAAACGGCGGTCACAGTGATGTGGGAACTGGCCAGCCTGGCGCCCGCCTGAGCCTGCCGGCCTTGACATTCATTCGAACATGTTTTCGAATGGGGGCATGAGATGGGACGCCCAAGCACTGGTTCCGGCTCCGGCCGCGGAGGCCGCGGGGCCCGGTCCCGCCCTCCTCCCGCTGGCGGGGCTGGTCCGCTCGGTGACCACTCCGGAATTCGCCGGCATCACCTTCCATGAGGTCACCGCAAAATCGGTGCTCAACAAGGTTCCGGCAGGTTCGCGCATGCCCTTTGAATGGACGGTGAACCCTTACCGCGGCTGCAGCCACGCGTGCGTCTACTGCTTCGCCCGCAAGAGCCACACATACCTGGATTTCGACGCCGGCCTGGACTTTGACAGCCAGGTGGTAGTCAAGGTGAATGCGGCTGAAGTCCTCCGCAAGGAACTGGCCAAACCCTCGTGGACACGGCAACAAGTGGCGCTCGGCACCAACACGGACCCCTACCAGCGGGCCGAGGGACGGTACAAGCTCCTGCCAGGCATCATTTCGGCACTTGCCGATTCAGGCACTCCCCTGTCCATCCTTACCAAGGGCACGCTACTGGCGCGGGATATCCCGCTGCTTAAAAGTGCTGCCACCCAGGTTCCGGTGGGCCTCGGAATATCGCTGGCCATGACCAACGAGGCGTTGTCCGAAGCAATCGAGCCGGGGACGCCGGGCCCGCGGGCACGGCTCAAGCTGGTGAGCCGGCTTCGTGAGGCCGGGCTCCCCTGCGGAGTGATGGCCATGCCCATCCTTCCCTGGCTTTCGGACAGCGATGAGGCGCTGGACGCGCTCTTCGCCTCGCTGGCTGCAGCGGGCGCCACGGGCGTGACCGCCGGAGCCCTGTACCTGAAGCCGGGCACCCGCGAATGGTTCCTGACATGGCTGGCCGCAAACCACCCCGGGCTGGTGGGCCGCTACCGGCAGCTGTACGGCACCGGATCCTATGCGTCCAAGGAGTACCGGGGCTGGCTTGCCGGGAAGGTCCGCTACTTCAAGGCCAGGCACGGGTTCACGCATTCCTCGGGATTCAGCCACCGGGACCTCGACGATCCCCGCGGCGAAGAAGCCGAGTATCCGGCAGGGATCATTCCGGAAGCGCCAGGAAGCCAGGCGCCGGGACCGGTCCGGTCCGGCGGACAGGCCGGGCAGCCAACCCTTTTCTAGGTCCGGGTTTCTAGGTTCGGGCGCCGCCGGCAGGCACTGACACCTTCTCGAGCAGCGCGCGGACAATCGGGAAGTCCGCGGGGATCCAAGGCAGGCCAAGCACCGCCGCGGGATCGGCAAGCGGCAGCCACCGAAGTTGATCGTGGTCTTCCAGGGGCCGCGGCTCTCCACGGGTAACCTCGGCGAACCACACCCGCATGGCGGCGCGCTCATTCAGTGGCCAGCCGTTGGCATCCGGGGCGGGCAACTCGTTACCCAGCCGGACCCCCACGCCCAGCTCCTCGAGCAGTTCCCGCACGAGTGCCGTCTCGGCGTCCTCGCCCGGCTCCACCTTGCCGCCCGGGAATTCCCACATGCCTGCAAGGCTTTCCGGCGCGCTGCGCCGGGCCACCAGCAGCATGGCCGGTTCAGCCAGGCTGTCCACGATGGCTCCGCCCACCACCCGTATCAGTTCAGTCACCGCCCCATTCTATGGGGGACAATGGGAGCACCCGGAGTTCCTCCCGCCGGGCCGGGGAATACAGCTATCCCCTCCGGGGTTTCCGCCTCCGGACCCCGTCCTTCCCGCCCCATCGCCGTGGCAGCACCAGTTCCGTCAGCAACCCTTTTTGAAAAGCAGGCACATGAGCAGCGCCCTTTCCACGTCCACGGCAGCCCCCGCCACCTCCCACAACCTGGCCATGGCCATCATTGCCCTTGCCATGGGCGGCGTGGGCATCGGCGTCACCGAATTCACCATGATGGGCCTGCTGAAGGAAGTGGAACAAGGCCTGGGCATCAGCACCCCCGAAGCCGGGCACCTCATCTCCGCCTATGCCCTGGGCGTGGTGGTGGGGGCGCCACTGCTCGCCGCCGTGGGCGCCAGGCTTCCGCGCAAGCATCTTGCCCTCGGCCTGATGCTGTTCTTCACCGTGGCGAACCTGACGTCCTTCCTGGCGCCGGACTACGGGACCATGCTGGTGTCCCGCTTCGCTGCCGGCCTGCCCCACGGCGCCTTTTTCGGCGTCGCTGCGGTGATCGCCGCTTCCCTGGTTCCGCCCACCAGGCGGGGCTGGGCCATCTCAATGGTGATGGCGGGGCTCAGCATCTCCAACGTGGTTGGCGTGCCGTTCGCCACCTGGCTGGGCCAGACCTACGGCTGGCGGCTGCTCTTTGTCCTGGTGGGTCTCATCGGCCTGCTGACCCTGGCCCTGGTATGGCGGTTCGTCCCGTTCCAGGCAGCCCATCCCGACGCGAGCATCATCCGGGAACTCGGTGCGCTCAAGCGGCTCCAGGTGTGGCTGGCAATCCTGATCGGCGTGGTGGGATTCGGCGGTTTCTTCGCCACCTACACCTACATCGCGCACACCATGACCCAGGTGGCCGGAATCCCGTCCTCCTTGATTCCCCTGGTGGTGGCGCTCTACGGGCTGGGCATGGTGGCCGGAAACATCGTGGGCGGGCGGATCGCTGACAAGTCGGTCATGGGCACCCTCTACAAGGTGCTGCCCGCCATCTCCGTGGCCCTGGTGGTCTACGCGGTGGCCGCACACTGGCCATGGTCGGCTTTTGCCATGGTGTTCGTGGTGGGCGCCTCCGGGTCCATGCTGATCCCCGCCCTGCAGACCCGCCTGCTGGACGCCTCCCCGGATGCCCCCTCGCTGGCGTCGTCGCTGAACCACGCCGCCCTGAACGTCGCCAATGCCCTGGGCGCCTTCCTGGGCGGACTGGTCATCGCACTGGGCTGGGGCTACGTGGCACCTGCCCTGGTTGGCGCCGTCCTCGCAATCCTGGGACTCGGCGTCGCCCTTCTCAGCGGCATGCTGGAACGCCAGAAGCCGCTGGCTGCCTAAGCCGTGCCGTAACCCGAAGGAAACCCCACCAGCCTGCCCCGCATCGAGGGTCACGGAACAGCCTACGCCCCGGCACCCCCTACGGGCTCCGGGGCCCTCCAACGCCTGCCGCCCGGGCTAAGGCGTTCCCCGGAAGCGGGTCAAAAGCCTGCTGACATCAAGGGGCCGTTATGTTAGCTTGAGGCTCATCGGGGCTATTAAATCCCGGTAAACATAAGGAGGAGACATGGGTTTTCTTGCTTGGATTATTCTCGGCCTCATCGTAGGGGCCATCGTCAAGGCGGTCATGCCCGGACGGGTCGGCGGCGGTTGGGTCACCAGCCTGGTACTGGGCGTGGTGGGAGCCATCGTTGGCGGCTGGATCGGCAGCCTCCTGTTCAACCGGGGCGAGCTCGCCTTCTTTGACCTCGGCACCTGGATTCTCGCAATCGTTGGCGGCCTTGTTGTTGCCGGCATCTACGGAGCCATCACCGGACGCGGAAAGGCCACCCGCGCACCCTGATGCTCCCAGCTGGGATTCATTCACCAAGGCCCCGGACAACCCGGGGCCTTTATTTGTGCCCGTTATCCCCCAACAGCGGATCAGGTAGCGACTGAGGCCGGCTGCTGCGAACGCGCACTGGCATAGAGGCAGACCGTGGCGGCGGTGCCAAGGTTGAGGCTCTCGGCGGCACCGTAGACGGGAACGGCAACGCGGTGGTCGGCGAGTTCCAGCTCGTCCGGGGAGAGCCCCTGTGCTTCGTTGCCGAACAACCAGGCTGTGGGCGCGGCAAGGTCGTACGCGGATTCCGGACCGGCACCCGTCAGCCTCCGCCTGGCATTCTCGTCCTGCAGCGCGTCCAGGTTCAGGGTGCCGTAGCCGTCCGCAGCCAGGATCCCGATTCCCCTGGCCTTGCAGGCGGCAGCAACTGCTGCAGCATCAGCCCCCAGCACCACCGGCAGGTGGAACAGGGAACCGGCCGTCGAGCGGACGGCCTTGGGGTTGTAGATGTCCACGCTGGACGCGGTGAGGACAACCGCGTCGGCACCGGCCGAGTCGGCCGCCCGCAGTACTGTTCCGGCGTTCCCCGGGTCCCGGACCTGGCAGAGCACTGCGATCAGGCGGGGCCCGGCGTCGAGCACTTCTTCCAGCGCCACGTCCAGGAAGCGGCACACGGCGATGATGCCCTGCGGGTTGACGGTGTCCGCCATTGCGGCAAGGACCTCGTCCGTGGCGAGCCGGGCGTTGGTTCCCGTAGCCAGCTCCTCGAATTCCGGAAAGCGGTCCAGGCATGCCTCGCTGGCGAACACCTCGGAGACCACGCCGGGGGCTCCTGCGGCCAGGCGTGCCTGGTGCAGTTTCAATGCCTCGCGCACGGCCTGCGGCCCCTCGGCCAGGAAGTGTCCGCGCTTTAAACGTGCCGGGCGCCCTGCAAGCTTTGCCACGTCCCTGACCCGATCAGCTCGGGGGTTGGACAGTGGAAAGTCTTGCGGGCGCCCGGTTTTGTTCATAGAAGAACTCTAGTGGCTGCTGCCACCGGTTCCTGAACTGCCCCCTGGGAAGGGGCCAGTTGCTACTTGGCAGCAACAACCTTCTTGGCGGAGGTGTCGGCCGGCAGCGAGTCCTTGGCAACCTGGACCAGCGCAGCGAAAGCGTTGGCGTCGGAGACGGCCAGCTCTGCAAGCATGCGGCGGTCAACCTCAACTTCAGCAGCCTTCAGGCCCTGGATGAGGCGGTTGTAGGTCAGGCCGTTCGCGCGGGAAGCAGCGTTGATGCGCTGGATCCAGAGGCGGCGGAAGTCGCCCTTCTTCTTCTTGCGGTCGCCGTAGCTGTACACAAACGAGTGCAGCAGCTGCTCTTTTGCCTTGCGGTAGAGGCGCGACCGCTGTCCGCGGTAGCCCTTCGCCCGTTCAAGGACAACCCGGCGCTTCTTGTGGGCGTTGACCGCCCTCTTCACACGTGCCACGTGCGTACTCCTTCAAAATCTGATCCCAAGCATCTACTGCCGGAGTCCCGGCGGCCTGAGAAGGCTTTTTTACAGGTGGCAGGCACCAGTCAGTGCCAGCCAAAGAACTTGGAAATTAGATGCCGAGCATCTTCCGGATGACCTTGGCGTCACCCTTGAAGACGATCTTGTCGCCGGCAAGGCGGCGGGTCAGACGGCTGGACTTGTGCTCCAGGTAGTGGCGGCGGTTGGCCTGCTGGCGGCGCAGCTTGCCGCTGCCGGTCAGCTTGAAGCGCTTCTTAGCACCACTGTGGGTCTTCATCTTCGGCATGGGAACCGATCTCCTTACGTTTCCGCAGGCTATGCCTGCAGCTCTATCACGCAGCCGCCCCGCGAAGGGCGGCATGCTGGTTGCTGTCTGCCGTCGGGCGGAACCTACGGCAGCTGTGAACTAAGTGGTCTTCTTGCCAGCCGGCTTCGGCACTGCCTTGGGGGCAGGGCGTGCAGCAGGCTTCGGCGCGGCAGGCCTGGCCACCGGCTTCGGCGGCGCAGGAACAGCTGCCGGCTTGGGAGCCGCAGCCGCCGGGGCGGCCTCGGGCTTTTCCGTTGCTGCCGGCTTGGGAGCCGGCGCGGCAGCCTTGGGGGCTTCCTGCTTCGGAGCCTCCTCCTGGGGTGCTTCCGCGGGTGCTTCGGCTGCGGCTGCAGGCTCGACGGCGGGAGCCGGCGTCTGCTCCGGAGCTTCGGCGGGTGCTTCCGCTTCAGTCGACGTCGTGAAACCTTCAGGCAGCAGGTCGGCCAGTGACTGCGTCATGGGTGCCTGGTCCTTGCCGGAAACGTCAATCCGGCCGGCTGCCTTGGCTTCGTTCTGCGCCTTTGCTTCAGCACGCTGCGTTGCGCGGCGGGCCTCGGCCTTGGCTTCAGCCTTGTTCTTCAGCGGGCCGACCACCATGACCATGTTCCGGCCGTCGATGCGGGGGCTGGACTCGACCACGCCCACCTCGGCGACGTCGTCGGCGAAGCGCTGGAGCAGGCGGATGCCCATTTCAGGGCGCTGCTGCTCACGGCCACGGAACTGGATCATGGCCTTGACCTTGTCCCCGGCGCCGAGGAAGCGCAGTGCGTGTCCGCGCTTGGTCTCGTAGTCGTGGGTGTCGATCTTCAGGCGGAAACGGATTTCCTTCAGAACGGTGTTCGTCTGGTTCTTCCGGGCTTCACGTGCCTTGACCGCGGCCTCGTACTTGTACTTGCCGAAGTCCATCAGCTTGCACACCGGAGGCTTCGCCTGAGGTGCAACTTCAACGAGATCAAGGTCGGACTCGGCAGCCAGACGCAGGGCATCCTCGATACGGACGATGCCTACCTGTTCACCTGCAGGGCCGACCAGCCGCACCTCGGGGACGCGGATACGCTCATTGATTCTTGGCTCGCTAATGTTAAAGCTCCTGTTTTTGTTGTGGAATCCGGCAAATAGAGAAGGCCCCCAATTGCCGGAGCAATCGAAGGCCTCTTGGCGGCTGGTACATGCGGGCCCGTAACGGGACCACATGCATGGTTCCGGCGTACACCGGGGCCATGCCCAACCAGTACCCGGCAACCTTGAGTTCCGACAATGCTCGAGCGAACATTCGGAACAGCGGCTGACGCGGGTGGGAGAGAACTCCGCTTGCAAACTGCATGCCATCCTACAGAAAAAATTCCCGTCAGCGCCGAAAGCACCGGTGGGAACCTGGTCTCTGAAATAACGACATCCAGTTGGTCTGTGTCAAGCTTACCAGTATGAGCACGCCAGACAGTAATTCATACGTTTTCGACTCCGCCGGCTCCGGCGCCGATGTCTCCCAACAGATCCGGGATATTTCCGAGGTGCCGGCCATCGAGGTCATCACTACCGCCGCTGTCCACCTGATGAGCGCCGCCGCGGTCAAGCTTGGCCTTGCCGCCGAGGAAAACGCCGCGGAGCTGAAGGACCTGGACGAGGCGCGCAAGCTGATCACTGCCCTGGCGGGCCTGGTGACTGCCGCTGCACCTGAAATCGGTTCACAGCACGCAGGACCGTTGCGCGACGGGCTGCGCTCGCTCCAGCTTGCGTTCCGCGAAGAGTCCCTGATCCCGGACGCCCCGGGCAAGGGCCCGGGCGAGAAGTACACCGGAGCCGTCAACTAAGACTGCATCCCCTCCGCACACCGCGACGGCGGGCCGACCCTCCCGGGGCCGGCCCGCCGTCGTCGTTCCCACCGGAGTTGTCTTCGTTCCAGCAGGAGTTTTTGTCCAGATATGGCGGCTTGGACGGCCTGGAAGTCGCCGTACCTGGACAAAAACTCCGGGATGCGACGAACGCGGGTCAGGCCGAAACTGTCCGGCGGCGCAACTGGAGAACCAGGCCCACCAGGCAGAGGAGCACGCCGGCGACTCCCACGGACACGAAGCCGCCGGAGGAACCCATGACGTCGATGAATACCCCGGCGAGCGGCGAGCCGAGCGCGACGCCCGCGGTGAGGGCTGAGCCGTACCAGCCCATGGCCTCACCGCGGCGTTCCTCGGAGACGAGGTCCGCCACCTTCTCCGAGGCCGCGGACAGCACCGGAGCGCACAGCAGCCCGGGCAGGATGGACAGCAGCGCCAGCGTCCAGGTGTCCGAGGCGAAACCCATGGGGATCGTGAGGGCGGCCATGCCGAGCAGCAGGAGGATCGGAGGGACCGGCCGGTGCATGGCACCGTAGAGCAGCCCTCCCACCACCGAGGCCGCGCACCAGAACAGGAAGACGATGCCGATTTCGCTCTGGCGGCCGCCTGTTTCCAGGGCTGCCACGATGCCGACGTCGGTGCCGCTGAGGACCATTCCCGCGCCTGCGGCAACAGCGAAAAGGGCAGCCACGGTTGCCGTGAACCAGGCGAAGTTGCGGGTGACCTTGCCGCGCAGGCCGGACGGCGCTCGGGATGCGGCGGGACCAAGTTCGGCGGCCGCTTCCTGCAGGTGGGCCGGTGCGGCTGCCACCATGGCGGCCTCCGCTGCATGGCGCTGGTCAGCCTCGCTCTGCCCCTCCCCGGGCGCCTGTTCCGGGCTTCGGGTGGGCGGGTTGAACCAGATCAGGAAAAGCCCCGCCAGCGACGTGGCCAGGCCCACGGCCGTCAGGCCCGCCGTCGTAAACCCGCTGGTGGCTACCACCGCACCGGCGGCCGGTCCGATCATGAACACCATCTCGGTGGTGATCGCGTCAAGGGCGTAGGCGGTCCGCCGCTGGTCGCCGTCGGCCAGCACGCCGAGGGACTGGCGCACCACGCTGAAGATGGGAAGGGTCAACAGGCCGCCGACGAAGACCAGCGGGAGGAGCCACTGGTAGGACACGTGCGGGACGATGGACCAGATCAGCGCCTCGGAAATGACAGAAGGGATCAAAGCCTTGCGCAGCCCGGCGGTATCCACCCGGCGACCGCGCCACGGGGCGCCCAGGGCGATACCAATGGTCATGACGGCCGCCGCGGCACCGGCGGCGGCATAGCCCTGCCCGAGCGTGAGGACGATATGGAGGGTCAGCAGCACGCCGGCGGCCGAGTGGGGTATCCGGGCGATCATGCCCACGAGGAGCAGGCTCCGGATGGGCCGGACGGACAGCAGCTCCCGGTAGAGGGCGAAATTCACGAGGTGGTCCTTACGTCTGCCGCAGCGGACCGGGGATCATCCCGACGGGCTGCCGGCTACTCTGCCGCGCGCCGCAGCTTGATCTCGATTGAGTCGACGCGCTCCCCAAACAATACATTCCGCGACCACTCCGCCTGGAGTCCGGCCACCAGCTGCTGGACGCCGCCAGCGTC
The DNA here is from genome assembly GCF_045833485.1 of Arthrobacter nitrophenolicus. Taxonomy (NCBI): domain Bacteria; kingdom Bacillati; phylum Actinomycetota; class Actinomycetes; order Micrococcales; family Micrococcaceae; genus Arthrobacter; species Arthrobacter nitrophenolicus. Next base: position 3,326,286 of record NZ_CP174504.1, on the reverse strand, counting down.
CAGCCCGTCTTCGAGGTAGAGGACCACCTGCAGTTCGGGTCCGGCTCCGCCGCCCGGAATGGCTGTCCCGTCCGCGGCCCGTGACGCCACTCCCCTGCCCGGCATCAGTTCGATCCGGCGGACCGCGGGGAAGCTGCCTGCCGCCCGCCCCATTTCCGCCGCAAGGTCTGCGTCCAGGTACGAGGGAACCCAGTCCTGCTGCTGCGCAAGGGCCCAAACTGCGGGCCGGCGGACCACGAACGTCACGTCGGCGCCGGGGTCCAGGACCAGGAGTTCCGCGCCCTTGGCCACTGCGGACAGGGCCGCGCGGGCGGCGTAGACGGCAACCGGGCGGGCCTCGGGATGCCAGGCGGACAGCGCCGCGGCCGACGTAAAGGCCGGCATGGCGGTCCTGCCGTCCGCGGCTTTCAGCGTGACCAGGGCCATGTCCGCCTGTTTGTCGGCCTGCAGGCCATGGGCCGACTCTTCCTCTTCGGCCAGCTGGGCCACGATGGGAATGAAGACGCGTGCCGTGGCGAGGGAGGCGACGACGGACGATTCGCTGCCTGTGCCTGCCCGGAGGCCGGCCACCGCGGCGAGGTAGCCGGCGTCGGCTGTTCCGTCGTCGTCGTCGAAGTTGTGGATTTTGGCGTCGTCACCGGCGAGGCTGCGGCCGGCCCACGGCCTGCCGGCCGAATCCGTTGCTCCCCCGGCGCCGGCCAGCGCGGCCGCAATGTGCCCCGGCAGTTGCCGTGATGGGGGTGTGCCTGCTTCGCTGGCCATGCGTCTGCTTCCGTGCCGTCCGCGGCCTAGCGGCGGCCGGCGACGTCGAGGGCTTCGGGCAGCGTGAACGCGCCCGCATAAAGTGCCTTGCCCACAATGGCGCCTTCGACGCCGAGGGGAACCAGGGAGCGCAGTACCTTCAGGTCGTCCAGGCTGGAGATGCCGCCGGAGGCCACCACCGGTTTGCCCGTCTTCTCCACCATCTGGCGCAGCAATTCCACGTTCGGGCCCTGCAGCGTTCCGTCCTTGGTGACGTCCGTGACGACGTACCGTGCGCAGCCGGCATCCTCGAGCCGGTCCAGGACCTCCCAGAGGTCCCCGCCTTCCTTGGTCCAGCCACGCCCTGCGAGGGTGGTTCCGCGGACGTCAAGGCCGACGGCGATCTTGTCGCCGAAGCGCTCGATGACCCGCCGGGTCCAGTCAGGATTTTCCAGCGCAGCGGTGCCGAGGTTGACGCGGGCCACGCCGAGGCCAAGGGCGGCCTCAAGGGTTTCGTCGTCGCGCAGGCCGCCGGAGAGCTCCACCTTGATGTCCAGCCGGCCAACCACTTCCCGCAGCAGCTCGGCGTTGGACCCGCGGCCGAAGGCAGCGTCCAGGTCCACCAGGTGCACCCATTCGGCACCCTGCTGCTGCCAGTTGGTGGCGGCCTCCAGCGGTGTGCCGTAACTCGTCTCGCTGCCCGCTTCCCCCTGGACCAGCCGGACGGCCTGCCCGTTCACGACGTCGACGGCGGGCAGCAGTTCAAGGACCGGCAGATCAGTTGCGGTGGTCATGTTCTTCCTCAGGGTTGGGTGCAGGGGATGGCTGGCAGCGGTCAGTCGGCCGGGAGCGTCAGCAGGTAGGCGGCCAGCAGGGACATTCCCGCCAGGACGTAGAACGAAATCTGTGTCCAGAGCGGCTTGTGCTGCTGCCGGAAGGACAGGGCCCCGCCCACCAGCAGGCCGGCCAGCCCCATCAGGACAATGGACCACATCTAGGCGGGACCGCCGGCTGCGTCCGCCTGGCTGCCGCCGGCAGGCTGGGCTGCGGGCCGGTGCAGGGCCTCGACCCAGTTCCGCAGCAGGCGCGCGCCTGCGTCCCCGGACTTTTCGGGGTGGAACTGCGTGGCGCAGAGCGGGCCGTTTTCGACGGCGGCGATGAAGGGGGCGCCGTGCTCGGACCAGGTGACCAGGGGCGGGGCCATGCGGGGCTGGATGACGTCGAAGTTCCATTCCTGCACGCCGTAGGAATGCACGAAGTAGAAGCGTTCGTTCTCGACGCCGGCGAAAAGCTTCGAGCCTTCGGGGACCTTGACCGTGTTCCAGCCCATGTGCGGCACCACATCGGCGGGCAGGAGTTCCACCTTGCCGGGCCATTCGCCGATGCCTTCTGCCTCCGTGCCGTGTTCCACGCCTGCTTCGAAGAGCACCTGGAGGCCGACGCAGATCCCGAGGACTGGCCTGCCCCCGGCAACCCGCCGTCCGATGAGGCGGATGCCGTCGACGGCCTTCAGTTCCCGCATGACAGTTTCGAAGGCGCCGACGCCCGGGACCACCAGGCCATCGGCGTTCAGGACGTCCTCGGGCTTGGCGCTGAGCACTACCTCGGCGCCGGCCCGTTCCAAAGCACGCACCGCCGAGCGGACGTTCCCCGAACCGTAGTCCAGCACCGTGACGGTGGGCTTACCTTCGGGGGAAGGCAGTTTCCGGCTGGCGGACGGATCGATGATTGCGCCGTCCTTCAGGACCTGGCCGCTCACAGGGCACCCTTGGTGGAGGGGATGCCTTCCACCCGGGGGTCCGGCTCCACGGCTGCGCGCAGGGCGCGCGCGAACGCCTTGAACTGGGCCTCCACGATGTGGTGGGGGTCGCGGCCGGCGAGGACGTTCATGTGCAGGCAGATGCCGGCGTGCAGGGTGATGGCCTCGAAGACGTGGCGGGTCAGCGAGCCGGTGAAGTGGCCGCCGATCAGGTGGTACTCCTGACCCGCAGGCTCGCCGCCGTGCACAAGGTAGGGCCGGCCTGACACGTCCACGACGGCGTGGGCCAGTGCCTCGTCCAGGGGAACGGTGGCTTCGCCGAACCGGCGGATGCCCGCCTTGTTCCCCAGAGCGGTGCGCAGCACCTCACCGAACGTGATGGCGACGTCCTCCACGGTGTGGTGGACGTCGATGTGGATGTCGCCGGTGGCCTTGACCGTCATGTCGATGAGCGAATGCTTGCAGAGCGCCGTCAGCATGTGGTCATAGAAGGGCACGGACGTGTCGATGTCCGAGACGCCGGTACCGTCGAGGTTGATCTCCACGAGCACGGACGACTCACTGGTGGCGCGCTCCATGCGCGCGGTCCGGGCCGCGGCCGTGTTCGATCCGGTGGAACTCATGGTCAGGTGTCCTTTTTGCGGGAGAAGGAGTGTGGCACGGCGTCCAGCGCCGGTACTTCAAGTCTAGGCGGGAAGCGCGGCCTGGCTGGCAAGGATGCTTTCCAGGGCGGTGAGGAATGCTGTGGTTTCGGTCTCAGTTCCTGCCGTGACGCGGAGATGGCCGGGGATTCCGACGTCGCGGATCAGCACGCCGGCATCCAGCAGTTCCTTCCAGACCTCGCGGGGGTTCTCCAGGCCGCCGAAGAAGACGAAGTTGGAGTCCGAGGCTGCGGGCTTGAGGCCCATCCGCGTCAGTTCGGTGACAATGCGGTCGCGCTGCTTTTTGATGTCCTCGACGTCGGCCATCAGGGCTTCGCGGTGCTGCAGGGCCGCCAGGGCTGTTGCCTGCGTGACGGCGGACAGGTGGTAGGGCAGGCGGACCAGGCGCAGGGCGTCCGTGACTTCGGGGGCAGCCGCCATGTAGCCAAGCCGTGCCCCCGCGAGGGCAAAGGCCTTGCTCATGGTGCGGGAAACGATGAGCCGCTCCCGCCCGGGCAGGAGGGTCAGTGCGCTGGGGGTGCCGTCGTGCGCGAACTCGTGGTAGGCCTCGTCAACAATGACGATGGTCTGGCTTTCTGCTCCGGCCTCGTAAACGGCCTCCACGACATCCAGACCCAAGCCGGTGCCGGTGGGGTTGTTGGGTGAGCAGAGGAAGACGATGTTGGGCCGGAGTTCCTTCACCTGGCGGGCCGCGGATTCGGCGCTGAGTCCATAATCAGCGGCGCGTTCACCCTTGATGTATTCGGTGTCCGTTCCGCTGGCCAGCAGCGGATACATGGAATACGTGGGCGGGAAGCCAAGGGCTGTACGGCCGGGACCACCGAACGCCTGGAGGATCTGCTGAAGCACTTCATTGGAGCCGTTGGCGGCCCACAGGTTGGACTCGTCCAGTCCGTGGCCCAGGTACTCCGCCAACGCCCGGCGGAGGTCGGTGAACTCCCGGTCCGGATAGCGGTTGAGGCTGGTGGCGGCCTCTGCCACGGCTTCGGTGATGGCGGTCCTCACGTCGGCCGGAACGCCGTGCGAGTTTTCGTTCACGTTCAAGAGGATGGGAACATCCAGCTGGGGCGCCCCGTAGGGGGTCAGCCCGCGAAGGTTGCTGCGGAGGGGAAGCCGGTTCAGACGTTCTAGCTGGTCATTCACCTGAACAGTTTAGTGGCCGTCCCGGCGACCGGAAAATGTGACAGCCCGTGTTCGCGCTGGGCGTGCGGCCAGCGGCAACCCACGCCTGGGCGCACACTGGCGCGGCCGCTGCCTCAGCTGGTGGGGACGTACAACTGCTGGCCGGGCAGGACCGCCCCTGCTGGGAGGTTGTTCAGCTGGACGATGTCAGCAACCACATCGCGGGCGTCACGGCCAGGGGCGACAGTTCCGGCGATGGACCACAACGACTGTCCGGACTGGACTGTCACGGTCACCGTGGGGGTCACCGTGAGGTCTTCAGCAGTATCGGAGGCCTTGGCCGGCGAGTTGAAGAACCCTGCCAGGGACAGCAGCAGGGCCGCCAGCAGCACGAGCGGGATACCGATCAGGACGATCTTTCCCCGCCGGGTCAGCCGAAGGGGAGGCAGGGGCGCCGGGCCGTCCGGGGTTCCAGGCCGGGCGTGCTGCAAAGCCTGCCGGGCAGGGACCCGCGGAGCGTTGGCCTGCGAAGCGGATATAGCTGACATGTCTGAGCCCTCCTGGACCATACTGTGCTGCCTGGGAACAACCGTGCTGTGTTGCCTGTACTGCCTGTGCTGCCTGTGCTGTGTTGCCTGTAGTGCCTGTGCCGTGGTGCCGGTACTGCCTGTACTGCCTGTACTGCGTTGCCATGCGGGTACAGCCTGCCCGGCACCACTGACATTCCGGCTTCCGCATTCGAACGGCTTTCGAACACTGGCAACTTGACTAGAACACATATTCGAACTTTGCCTCTCCAGTTTTAGCACCTATTAACGAATAATGTCGAGACTCGCTAGAACAAATGTTTGAAAAAGCCATGTGGCTGGCCTAGCTTTGAAACAGGAAACAACCACCCTTGAAGTTGATCAGCAGGGTCTGACAAAAGGGCAAGTCACCCAGTCCGGAGCGTTGGAAAGCCCGGTGGCAACCGAAAGGCATTGGCGAATATGGCAGCAGCAGCCACCGGGGGCAGGGCAGCCTCGCAGCCGAAAAGGGCCGCAAAGGGGCTCACGCCGCGGCAGAAGAAAATCCTGGAAACCATCCAGCGCTCGGTCAACGAGAACGGCTACCCGCCCTCGATGCGCGAAATTGGCGACACCGTGGGCCTGGCCAGCCTGTCCAGCGTCACCCACCAGCTCTCCCAGCTGGAGAAGCTGGGCTATCTCCGCCGGGATCCGAAGCGGCCCCGGGCCATGGAGGTGCTCACGCCCCTCACGCTTGATGGCGGACCGGCAAAGGCTGCCGGTCCTTCGGCTTCACTGCCCCCGGACGCGGGTGCCAGAGTGACGGAGCTTCCCACCGCCGTGGACACCGCCATGGTTCCCCTGGTGGGCCGGATTGCCGCCGGCGGGCCCATCCTGGCCGACCAGCTGGTGGAGGATGTCATGCCGCTCCCCCGCCAACTGGTGGGACAGGGTGAGCTGTTCATGCTGCGGGTGGCGGGCGATTCCATGGTGGACGCCGCCATCTGCGACGGTGACTGGGTGGTGGTGCGGCGCCAGGCGGATGCCGCCAATGGCGATATTGTCGCAGCCCTCCTGGACGACGAGGCCACGGTGAAGACGTTCCGCCAGCGTGACGGCCACACCTGGCTGCTCCCGCAGAACACCCAGTACGAACCGATTCTGGGCGACCATGCCACCATCATGGGCAAAGTGGTCTCGGTCCTGCGCTCCCTCTAGGGAGAGCGGAACCAACAACTCCAGGGTTCGAAAAAGACGGCACCTTCCCGGGTCACGGGAGGGTGCCGTCTTTCAGTGGGCCTCCGAGGCCAGTCGTTCAAGGGCTGATATCGCTGTCTTCCGGTCCGTCGTGGCCCAGAACGGGGGCAGTGCCGCCCGCAGGAACCCGGCGTAGCGTTCGGTTGCCAGGCGCGAATCCAGCACGGCCACCACTCCCCTGTCGCCGGTGGACCGGATCAGCCGGCCTGCCCCCTGGGCCAACCGGATGGCGGCATGGGTGGCGGACACCGACATGAACCCGTTGCCGCCTGCCTGCGCCACCGCCCGGGACCGCGCCGTCATCAGGGGATCATCAGGCCGCGGGAACGGGATGCGGTCGATGACCACCAGCCGGCACGATCCGCCCGGGACGTCTACTCCCTGCCACAGGGACATGGTGCCGAACAGGCAGGTGTCCGGTTCGTCGGCAAACTGCTTGACCAGGGCCGTCATGGTGGAATCGCCCTGGCAAAGGACTGTCACGCCGAGCTTGGGACGCAGCGCCTCAGCCGCTTCCTCGGCGGCACGCCGCGAGGAGAACAGGCAGAGCGCCCCGCCGCCGGATGCCCGGATGAGCGCCTCCAGCTCGGCCAGCGACTCGGGCGATGCGCCCCGGCCCGGCTTGGGCAGGTGGCCGGCAACGTACAGGATGCCCTGCTTCGGGTAGTCGAAGGGCGAGCCCACGTCCACGCCGGTCCAGGAGGGGGCGCCCTCACCTACCAGCCCAAGGCCGCCTGCGGCGGGCTCGAAGGCCGATCCGATGGCCAGGGTGGCGGATGTCAGGATCACGGTGTGATCGGCAAAGAGGCCCTCCCGCAGCCGGCCTGCCACGGACAGCGGCGCAATGTTGACCAGTACGGGCGCGGACTCGTCAGGCTGCGAGTACCCCTGGCCGGGATCGAAGGAGCTGGCGCGGGAAAACCACACCACCTCCCGATTGTCCCGGGCCGCGATCAGCCGTTCGCACAATTCCAGGATCAGCATCAGGCGGGACCGCGCAAGCTGCCTCCCGCCGTCGGGCGTTGTGTTGCTGTCGCCCTTGGAATCGGACAGCGCCGCGCGGCACGCCTCACGCAACTGGTCGATGCAGTCCAGCTGTTCGTCGTTCAGGCCGTTGGGCAGCAACCCGTTCGGCGCGCCCGCCAAGGCCAGTTCGAGGTTGGCGGCGGCGGCGTTGAGGGCGTCCACGGTGATGGCCGTGTGCTTGCGCGCGCTGGAGGCAGCGGCATGTACCATGGCCACGGAGAGCTGGCCGGTGACGGCTCCCGTAACCCGGTCCTGCAGCTCGTGGGCCTCGTCCACCACCACAACGTCATACTCGGGCAGGACGGCCAGCCCTTCGAAGGCGCTGACGGCCAGCATGGCATGGTTGGTGACCACGACGTCGGCCTCCGCCGCGTCCTGGCGTGCCAGCTCACTGAAGCATTCGGTGGCCATGGGGCACTTCTGTGAACCCAGGCATTCCATCGAGGTCACCGAGACCTGCCGCCAGGCGCGGTCGGTCACACCGGGAAGGAGTTCGTCGCGGTCGCCGGTGGCGGTCTTCTCTGCCCACTCACGCAGCCGCACCACCTCCTTGCCAAGCTGCGACGATGGCCCGCCGACCGTGGCGGCGAAGTGGGGAACGCTGGTGTCCTCCCCCAGCGAAAACAGCTGCCCCTCGGCGGGCTCCTCAGACGGGAATCCGCCTTCGAGCTTGTGCCGGCAGACGTAGTTGGAACGGCCCTTGACCAGCGCCACCTTCACCGGCCGGTCCAGGGCAGGAGTGATGGCCTTGAGGAGGCGGGGCAGGTCCCTGCCCACGATCTGCGTCTGCAGCGCCAGCGTGGCGGTGGAAACCAGGGCAGGCTTGTTGCTTTCGAGGGCGTGGGCGATCAGCGGCACCAGGTAGGCGAGGGACTTGCCGGTTCCGGTTCCGGCCTGGACCAGCAGGTGGTTGCCCGTTTCGATGGCGCGCGCCACCTGCCTGGCCATTTCGTGCTGCCCGGTGCGGCTCTGCCCGCCCATCGCGGCGACGGCCCGGTCGAGCAGCTCGATGACGAACTGCCCGCCGGCCGCGTCCGTGGCTTCGCCGGCCACGAGGTCAGTCATTCGCGGCGAAGGGTTCCAGTTCGGCCGCGAGGCCTTCCCGCACCATCACGACGGCCCGGGTCCCTGCCTCGACGTGGTCAAGGCTGATGATTTCGGCGTCGGAGTCGTGCAGCTTGCTGATCAGGTCGCCGCGGTTGTACGGGATAAGCAGTTCCATCTTGACGCTGGGCCGCGGAATGGATTCGCTGATCACCCTGAGCAGCTCTGCAATCCCCTGACCGGTACGCGCCGAGACCACCACGTGCCGCGGCTCGCGCTGCTTGAGCCGTTCCACCACGAAGGGGTCCGCGGCATCGGCCTTGTTCAGCACGATGATCTCCGGGATCTTGCGCGCGTCCACCTCGCTGAAGACCTTGCGGACGGCAGCGATCTGGCCTTCGGGATCCGGGTGCGAGGCGTCCACCACGTGCAGGATCAGGTCGGCATCAGCCACTTCCTCCAGCGTGGAGCGGAAGGCCTCCACCAGCTGGGTGGGCAGGGACCGGACAAAACCGACCGTATCGGCCAGGGTGTACCCCAGCCCGTCCGCCGTTTCGGCCTTGCGCACCGTGGGATCCAGCGTGGCGAACAGGGCGTTTTCGACCAGCACGCCCGCATCCGTCAGGCGGTTCAGCAGGGAGGACTTCCCGGCGTTGGTGTACCCGGCGATAGCCACGGAGGGAACGGCATTACGACGGCGGTTGGCGCGCTTGGTTTCGCGGGCCGGCTTCATCGCGGCGATTTCGCGCCGCAGCTTGGCCATGCGGGTACGGATGCGCCGGCGGTCCAGTTCGATCTTCGTCTCACCGGGTCCGCGGGAGCCCATGCCGGCGGCCGCGCCGCCCACCTGGCCACCGGCCTGGCGGGACATCGACTCGCCCCAGCCGCGGAGGCGGGGAAGAAGGTATTCGAGCTGCGCGAGCTCAACCTGCGCCTTGCCTTCCCGGCTCTTGGCGTGCTGGGCGAAGATGTCCAGGATCAGGGCAGTGCGGTCGATGACCTTGACCTTGACGATGTCTTCAAGCCCGCGCCGCTGGGACGGGGCAAGTTCGGCGTCGACAATCACGGTATCCGCGCCGGTGGACATCACGATGTCCTTGAGTTCCTGGGCCTTTCCGGAGCCCAGGAAGGTGCCGGGGTCCGGCTTGTCCCGGCGCTGCACCAGACCGTCGAGCACCTCTGATCCGGCGGTTTCGGCAAGTGCCGCGAGCTCGCGGAGCGAGTTTTCGGCGTCGGCAAGGGTTCCCTCGGACCACAGCCCGGCCAGGACCACGCGCTCCAGGCGCAGCTGGCGGTACTCGACCTCGGTGACGTCTTCCAGTTCGGTGGAAAGGCCCGCGGTGCGCCGCAGGGCGCGGCGTTCCTCGAGGTCCTGCTGGTCGCCGTCGTACGTGGTGTGCTCTTCGTCAAGGCGGGAGATAGCCTGGGCCGTGCCGAGCACGGGCTTGCCGTTGCCGCGTTCTTCTCCGCGGGGCGTGCTGAGATTCCTGGCCGGTACGTCCTTGGAGAGAATCCGGTCGATCACAGCCTGGATTTCCGCAGGGCTCATGTCCTGGGCGGCTGGTTCGGATCCGGTGTTGGGCTGGCTGGTCATGGTCTCCTTTGAAGTTTCGGCAGTTCCAGAATAGTGCCGATTGCTGGTCTGTGGGGAAGTATTCGCGCTGGGCTGACGGCCTGCGGTCATGCAGTTCTCCTGGGATGTTGGGCGCGGGCGGGCCCGAAGGCGGGCGCGGGCGCAAATGCCGCGTCACGGGAAGCGGCGGAACGGGAACGTGCCGGAGAATCGGCGAAAAGACCAGCGGGATGCTGACTTTCGAGTATTGTCCGGCTGCCGGAACAGACAGGATGGGTCTGGTCCGGTGCACAGGCGGAAGGTGTTGGATACCTGCGTCGCCGTGGGACTGGCCGCCACTGGAAGACGGCTGCGGGACGGGCGTTGCCCGTGCCGGCTACTCGAAGATCAGGAACATGCCCTCCACCCTAGCAGAGGCCGCGGGTCCGCAGTTTCCCTTTACGCTGCAAGGGGAACTACTCTGGCCAGTTATGGAGTCAGCACACTATTTCAGCGCATCCCCCGCCGGCCCCTTCACCAGAAAGCCCCTCACAGTAGAACTTGCCGGCGAAACACGCAGGCTGCAGACTTCCAGCGGCATCTTCAGCCCTGACGGCATCGACAAGGGGACGGCGGTCCTCCTGGCTGAGGTTCCGGCGCCCGCGCCCACCGGCAATCTGCTGGACATCGGCTGCGGCTGGGGACCCATCGCGCTCACCATGGCGCTGCGCGCCCCGCACGCCCAGGTGTACGCCGTGGACGTGAACGAGCGCTGCATCACGCTGACCAATGAAAATGCTGCCGCCCTGGGGCTGGCCAACGTTGCGGCCAGCACACCCGAGGCGGTGGACCCGGGCCTGAGGTTCGACACGATCTGGTCGAATCCGCCCATCAGGATCGGCAAGGACGAGCTTCACTCGCTGCTGAAACTGTGGCTGCCCCGGCTCGCGCCCGGCGGAGCGGCGTGGCTGGTGGTTCAGAAGAACCTGGGCTCGGATTCCCTGCAGCGCTGGCTGGCCGGGGAGCTGGACGACTCCTTCAGCGTGACCCGCGAGTCCACGTCCAAGTCCTTCCGCATCCTGAAGGTCAGGAAAGCGTCCCGGTAGCCACGATGACGGCCGGACCGCTCAGTTCCACGTGCTCGTGGCCGGCCGGTCCGGCGAAGAATTTCACGCCCACCACTCCGCCGGGAACGTGGACCCGCCAGCTGTCCGGAGCTTCTGCACCGGCCCAGTGGCGGATGGCGACGGCGGCCGCGCAGGCTCCCGTCCCGCAGGACTGGGTCTCGCCGACGCCCCGCTCGTGGACGCGCATGGTGACTGAACCCACGCCGTCGTGGACGAGCGGTTCAGCCGGGACGACGAACTCCACGTTGGTGCCGTTGGCGGGAACGGGTTCCACCGTGGGTGCCGTGAAGAGCCGGGTCCCGGCCAGTTCGGAGAGTTCAGCGAGGGCCACGACGGTGTGCGGGTTGCCCATGCTGACGGACAGCGCGGGCCGCGGGACCTCCAGACCGTCCGCGGTGACCAGCGAATCCATGGCTTTGGCCGTGGCTTCGCCGGGGAAGATGAATTCCCAGGGACCCATGTCCACCGCATACTCATCGCCCGTCCGGACCACGGTCTTGGCCCCGCCGCGGGTACCGATGATCAGCGCACCGCCGTCGGGAAGATCGATCAGGCCTTCGGCCCGGAGGAAATGCACGAAGACGCGGACACCGTTGCCGCACATCTCGGACAGGGAGCCATCCGCGTTCCGGTAGTCCATGAACCATTCAGCCTCGGGGACCGTGGCCAGCAGGTCGCGGCCTTCGGGGAGCAGGCGGGAAGGAACCGCACGGATCAGGCCGTCTCCCCCGATGCCGCGGTGCCGGTCGCAAAGGCCTGCCACCTGCTCTGCGGTGATGGTGTGCTCACCCCCGGGATCGGCCACCAGGACAAAATCGTTGCCCGTGCCGTGCCCCTTCGAAAAGCGCAGCCCGCCCAGCGTGCGGAAGGCGGGGCCGGTGGTCTCTGCGAGGGTTGCGTCCATGCGTCCAAGGTTACCGGCCGGGTGCGGCAGGCCCGAAACCGGCTGCTCCGTACTGACGCACGGGCCGGAACCCGTCATCGGCAGAGGTCCACGGCGCGGTCCACCAGTTGCGGATCCTGCCAGTCCAGCCAGCTGATCCGGGGGTCCGCCCGGAACCAGGTGAGCTGGCGGCGGGCGAACTGGCGGGTGGCCACGATGGTGCTTTCCGCCGCCTCCGCAACAGTGGATTCACCGTCGAGAACCTGCAGGAACTGGGAGTAGCCGAGGGCGCGGGACGCTGTCTTGCCGCGGCGCAGGCCCTGCCCATCAAGGCGCGCGACTTCGGCCAGCAGCCCCTTGTCCACCATGGCGTGCACCCGTTGGGCCAGCCGTTCCCGGAGGACGTCCCGGTCCACGGCGAGGCCTACCTGCACGGCGGGCTGTACGTACTCGCGCCGGGGCATGAAGGAACTGAAGGGGCGGCCGGTGAGCTGGTGGACTTCCAGTGCCCGGATGATGCGCCGGTCATCGGAGAGCCGGGCTGCCGAGGCGGGGTCCACGGCCTGCAGCCTGGCCAGCATGGCCGCGGTGCCCGAGGCGGCAAGGTCCGCTTCGAGCTGCTGCCTCAGCTGGGGGTCGGTGCCCGGGAAGTCGAGGACGTCCAGCGCGGCGCGCACGTAGAGCCCCGAGCCGCCGGCAAGGATGGCCCGTTTCCCGCGGGCGTGGATTTCGTCGATGAGCTGCCGGGCCTGCTGCTGGAAGTCGGAGACGCTGGCTTCCTGCGTGACGTCCAGGATGTCCAGGAGATGGTGCGGTACTCCCCGGCGCTCCGGCATGGTGATTTTTGCCGTTCCGATGTCCATGCCGCGGTAGAACTGCATGGCGTCAGCGTTGATGACCTCGCCGTCCAGCTCCAGGGCAAGGTTGACGGCGAGGTCAGACTTGCCGGAACCGGTGGGACCGACGACGGCGATGACTGGCGGGGTGCCCACCTGTCAGGGAGTGCGCAGGGGCAGTGAGGGCATGCCCAGGGAAACGCCCTTGCGGCCGGCGCCTGCACCGGGTGCCGGGGCGCCGCAGGAGTCTGCCTGCGACCTGTCCCAGGCGTCACCCGCCCGTGAGCGCCGCAGGCTGTAATCCCCCGGTGTGGGGTCGGCCACCAGGTGGAAGGCGGCGGCCTCGGTGATGGTGACCGTGACGAGGTCTCCCGGGCGCGGTGCGGGCGCACCCTCCGGAACTGAGAAATGCACCAGGCGCTGGTCCTGGGACCGGCCGGACAGCCGGTGGGTTTCCTCCGCCTTGCGGCCGGACTGGGCGGTGACCATGACTTCCACCCGGCGGCCCAGCTGCTTGCGGTTCTCCTCGGCGGCGATCCGGTCCTGAAGTGCGGTGAGCCGTTCGAACCGCTCCTGCACAACGGCCTTCGGCAGCTGGTCGGGCAGGTCGGCGGCCGGTGTCCCCGGGCGTTTGGAGTACTGGAAGGTGAAGGCCGTGGCGAACCTTGATTGCTCTACGACGTCCAGGGTGGCCTGGAAGTCCTCCTCAGTCTCTCCGGGGAATCCGACGATGATGTCGGTCGAGATGGCCGCATGCGGGATCTTCTCCCGGACCTTGTCCAGGATGCCCAGGAACTTCGTGGACCGGTACGAGCGCTTCATGGCCCGGAGGATGCTGTCCGAGCCGGACTGCAGCGGCATGTGCAGCTGCGGCATGACGTTCGGTGTTTCCGCCATCGCGTCGATCACGTCGTCGGTGAAGGCTGCGGGGTGCGGGCTGGTGAAGCGGACGCGTTCCAGGCCCTCGATGTCGCCGCAGGCGCGCAGGAGCTTGGAGAATGCCTGCCGGTCGCCGAACTCCACGCCGTAGGAATTGACGTTCTGGCCCAGCAGTGTCACCTCGATGGCACCGTCGTCCACAAGGGCCTGGATCTCCGCGAGGATGTCCCCCGGGCGCCGGTCTTTTTCCTTGCCGCGTAGGGCCGGGACGATGCAGAAGGTGCACGTGTTGTTGCAGCCCACGGAGATGGAGACCCACCCGGAGTAGACCGAGTCGCGCTTGGTGGGCAGGGTGGACGGGAAGACGTCCAGGGATTCCAGGATCTCCAGCTGCGCCTCGTTGTTGTGCCGGGCGCGGTCCAGCAGCGCGGGCAGGGCGCCGACGTTGTGGGTGCCGAAGACGGCGTCCACCCAGGGCGCCTTCTTCAGGATGGTTTCCCGGTCCTTCTGGGCCAGGCATCCCCCCACGGCGATCTGCATGCCGGGATTCGCCGCCTTGACCGGCGCGAGGATCCCGAGGTTGCCGTAGAGCTTGTTGTCGGCATTCTCCCGGACCGCACAGGTATTGAAAACCACCACGTCCGCCTGCTCGCCGTCAGCAGCAACGTAGCCCGCATCCTCGAGCATGCCGGCCATGCGTTCGGAGTCGTGCACGTTCATCTGGCAGCCAAAAGTGCGCACCTGGTAGGTGCGTGGCCTGGGCGCGGCCTCGTGCGGCAGGGACCCGGCCTCTTCGGAGGGCTGGGCACCGGAAAAGGAGGAAGGAATGGTCAAACTCACCTGTTAAGGGTACCGGCTGTTACAAGTAGGGATTTGTGGGCCTAGTCGGGGTCCGGGGCTCCGCGGGCTTCGAGGACCTCGTTGACGATCCGGAATGCCTGGGAGGGCTGGTAGCCCTTGCGGGCAAGCATGGACGCCAGGCGCCGGACCGCCTTGTCGCGTTCCGCGCGGTCCGCAAGGTCCGTTCCCGGCCGGATCTTCCGCTCCACCAGGGAGCGTGCGGCGGCCTCCTCGTCAGCGTCCGACAGCTGCTCCAGGGCGGCGGTGGCCGTGTCCTGGTCGATGCCCTTCTCGGCGAGCTCGCGGCGGAGTGCGCCTTTGGCCAGCTTCCGGGACTGGGACCGGCTGCGGACCCACATGTCGGCGAATTCGGCGTCGTCGATCAGCCGGACTTCCTGGAACCGGTCCAGGACTGCCTCTGCGACGTCTTCGGGGATGTTCCGTTCGGCCAGTTTCCGCGCCAGTTGGAGCCTGCTCTTGGCCGAGGCCGTCAGCTGGCGGTAGACGATGGCCTGTGCGACGGACACGGGATCGGGTTCGGGATCGCCAAAATTCGGGGCGTTCGGGTCGCCGGGCCCGCCCTGCTCCCCTGCTGAAGGGGGTGCCTGGCGGGCCCGCCGTGTGCGGCCACCGCTGCTGCGGGGCCGCTCCTGGTCAGATCCAGCCAACTGCTAGAACCCGTCGACTGCCTTCAGCTTCGGGGAGTCCTTGGACTCCTCCTCCGCCGGCTTCACGCCAACGCCGAGCTTTTCCTTGATGAGCCGCTCGAGCTCGGCTGCCAGCTCCGGGTTGTCCCGGAGGAACCGGCGGGAGTTCTCCATACCCTGGCCGAGCTGGTCGCCGTCGTAGGTGAACCAGGAGCCGGACTTCTTGATGATGCCGTGCTCCACGCCCATGTCGATGATGCCGCCCTCGCGGGAGATGCCCTGGCCGTAGATGATGTCGAACTCGGCAACCTTGAAGGGCGGGGCCATCTTGTTCTTGACGATCTTGGCCTTGGTCCGGTTGCCCACCGAATCGGCGCCTTCCTTGAGGGTCTGGATCCGGCGGACGTCGATGCGGACGGACGCATAGAACTTCAGGGCCTTACCACCGGTGGTGGTTTCCGGCGAACCGAAGAAGACACCAATCTTTTCGCGCAGCTGGTTGATGAAGATTGCGGTGGTCTTGGTCTGGCTCAACCGGCCGGTGATCTTACGCAGGGCCTGGCTCATGAGCCGGGCCTGCAGGCCGACGTGGCTGTCGCCCATGTCGCCTTCAATTTCAGCGCGCGGCACCAGGGCGGCCACGGAGTCGATGACGATGACGTCCAGCGAGCCGGATCCGACCAGCATGTCCATGATCTCCAGGGCCTGCTCACCGGTGTCCGGCTGGGAGACCAGGAGGGCATCGGTGTCCACGCCGAGCTTGGCGGCGTAGTCGGGGTCGAGTGCGTGCTCGGCGTCGATGAAGGCTGCGATGCCGCCGGCGCGCTGGGCGTTGGCCACGGCGTGCAGCGCCACGGTGGTCTTACCCGAGGATTCCGGCCCGTAAATCTCGATCACGCGGCCGCGCGGCAGGCCACCGATTCCCAGTGCTACGTCCAGGGCGATGGAGCCGGTGGGGATCACTTCAATGGGCGCACGGACTTCATCGCCCAGGCGCATGACCGAGCCCTTGCCGAACTGCTTGTCAATCTGGGCAAGCGCTGCTTCCAGCGCTTTTGCACGATCCGGGGCTGCCGCCATGGTTGACACCTCTAATGCTTTCTCGATGGTGGCCTTCGCGGCCGTTTATTGGTCATCTCTGACGCTAAGGGGACCCACTGACATTCCGGCCGGGTAATGGCGGCTATGTGGATAACCCGTTACGAAAAAGCATAGCTTTATCCGAACAGGTATTCGAACAGCTGGGCGGCGTGTCAGGGGAAAATACCGGCAGTTACCGGGGCCGGGACAGTCAGTCCCGCAGCGGCTTGATGTCGCGGCCCAACCGTCGTTCGGCGGGAACGTCCTGGACGTCGCAGACGGCCAGCCATACCTTGCGCGGTTCGATGCCGGCGGCGAGTGCCTGGTCCGCGGTCCTGCCGCCGACGCCCGCCAGGACCAGGGTGCTGCTCAGCACGCGGGAGTATCCCACGCCGAACTCGTCGTCCATGAGCCGCCAGTAGTCACTGAGTCGCATCAGAAAATTCTCTCACGCCTGCGGACCCTAGAATTGTTGCCATGAGCAACTCCCCCGACGCCCTGCCGGACCACGGCGCCGACGCCACCACAGATGCCGCGCTGAAGAAGGTTGAACACCAGCTCACGCTCTTTTGGCGGCGGGGCCGGGCCATCACCAACCAGTTGTCCCGGCAGGTGCACCCGGACATGGAGCCGGCCGCCTACGGCCTGCTGGCCGTGATCCGCCGGGAGGGGCCTATCCGCCTGACTGACCTGGCCATGAGTATCGGAGTGGGAAAGCCGTCGGTGAGCCGGCAGATCGCGTTCCTGGAGAGCATCGGCCTGGTGTGCAAGGAGGCCGATCCGCTTGACGGGCGCGCCCAGTCAATCCGGCTGACGCCGAAGGGCGAGGAAAAGATGCACCAGGTGCAGGATGCCCGGCGGCAGGTCTTCCGCGAGCGGCTCGGCGAGTGGCCGGTCCGGGACCTGGAGGAACTGGCCCGGTACATGGCCAAGCTGAACGCATCGTACGAGCGGGACGGATTCCCCAAGGACTCTCCCGGCGCGGCGGCAGCAGGCCGGGAAGACTGACCGCTGTGAGTAATCCGGGTTGAACGACGGAAGCCCCCGGCCGGTGGCCGGGGGCTTCGCAACGTTCCAGGACCCGCCAACGGGTGGGGGCTGCCCTTAGCGGGCGCCGGAGAGCAGGCCGTCGGAAAGTTCGCCGTTGAGTTCAGTGTCGAGGTCGCGCTCAAGGTCGCGGCCGTAACGCTGCGAGAATTCCTGCGGAACGGTGTCCGGAACGGTGACGCCCTCGGCTACTGCAACGCGGTCGCTGACCTCCCGGAGCATGCTGGACAACGGAACATCCAGTGCCGAGCAGATCGAGGACAACAGTTCCGACGACGCTTCCTTCTGGCCGCGCTCCACTTCGCTGAGGTACCCAAGGGAGACACGGGCGCTGTGCGAAACTTCACGGAGCGTACGCCCCTGACGCTGGCGGACATCGCGCAGGACATCACCGATTTCGTGACGAAGTACAACCATCTTGCGCTCCTTCTGTTCGCTCTTAGCCTGATCGGCGAGGCCCACATCCTTCCAGCGGACAACGCCGTTTACGGATACGGGCTGCTTTACCATCTGTATCGCCTTGCTCCCTCATTGGTCCGGTCCGCCCTGAAGCGAACCGTTGTGGTCATTTCATCCTAGGCGCCTCCGCTCTTCGGAAGCGACACAATGTAATAACTAATCGGTACCGGCTTTTGTTCCCCGTAACTTTACGTCCGGTAACTTGCTCCGTTCCGGGGCCAGGGGCAGGAGCCGGGAGGTCGGCCTGCCGGCTCAGCCGGACAGGGCTTCCAGGAGCCGTTCGAGGGCCGCCCCGCACGCCAGTCCGCGGATTTCCGCCCGGTTCCCCTCGAACGAATACTCAAAGGCGGATGTTCCGGCGGCAGTAGCAACGCCCACGTACACGGTGCCCACCGGCTTGCCGTCATGTCCTTCCGGCCCGGCAACCCCGGTTGTGGCAAGGCCCACATGGGCGTCCAGTACGGTCCGTGCACCGTCGGCCATGGCGCGGGCCACGTCCCCGTCCACTGAACCGGCGCGGGCCAGCAGGTCGGACGGGACCTTGAGGACGGACTCCTTGACCGAGTTCTGGTAGGCGACCACTCCCCCTTGGAGCATCCCGGAGGCGCCCGGGGTGTCCGCAAGCACTGCCGTCACCATACCCGCCGTCAGGGACTCCGCGGTGGCTACCGTCCGCCCCGCTTCGAGCGCCTGCCGGACTGCCTGCGCGGCGAGGTGGTGGAGGTTGGTCATGGCTGCTCCTGTCCAAGGTTGGCGCGGGCCTGCTTCTTGCCCCGGGCCCGGAGGCGGAGGGCTTGAACGACATACTCGACGCCGGTCCAGACCGTGATGGCCACGGCTGCCATCATCACGGCGAACGCCACCCAGGCCAGCCAGGGCGCGAAGGCTCCCAGCGGAAGGAGGTAGAGGAAGATGGCGGCGGTCTGCACCACGGTCTTCAGCTTGCCGCCGCGCGAGGCCGGGATGACGCCGTAGCGGATCACGAAGAAGCGAAGCCCCGTGATTCCCCACTCCCGGACCAGGATTACGATCGTTGCCCACCAGGGCAGCTCGCCGAGGAGGGACAGCATGACCAGCGCCGAGCCGGTGAGGAGTTTGTCGGCGATGGGATCGGCAATCTTGCCGAAATCGGTGACGAGGTTCCGGCTCCTGGCGATGTCGCCGTCGAGCTTGTCTGTGTAGATCGCGACGGCGAAGGCCAGCACCGCGGCCCATCGCCAGAGCCCGGACTCGCTGCGAAGTCCCGGGGCGTCGGCAACCAGGAACCAGACGAAGAACGGCACCAGCGCGATGCGGATCATGGTCAGGACGTTGGGAAGGTTCCAGACCCCGGCACGGCCTGGGCCGGCGGCGGTTGCATCGGTGCTAGTCACTTGTCTAGGCTACAGTCCCCGGCTAGCGCCCGGTGAGGGACCAGGCGTCTTCGGACCCGTCCTCGTCATCGCCGTAGCCGCCCGGCGCGGTATCTGAGCCGTCGTAATATTCAACGTTCTGCTTCCGCTGGTCCAGGTCCGCGGCCACGAGGTCCTCGGCGTAGCCGCCCTGCGCGATGTTCGCGTTGGCGTTGTCACTGAGGGCAGCCGTCTGGGAGTCTGCCGCGGCGGGGGTCTCCTGGCCCTTCAGGGCAGCGAGGACGGCAGCGAGGTCGTCCGGCTTCACCAGGACGTCTCGGGCCTTGGAGCCTTCGGACGGGCCCACCACTCCCCTGGATTCCAGCAGGTCCATGAGCCGGCCCGCCTTCGCGAACCCGACGCGCAGCTTGCGCTGCAGCATGGACGTGGAGCCGAACTGCGTGGTGACCACGAGTTCGGTAGCCTGCAGCAGGACCTCGAGGTCGTCCCCGATGTCGTCGTCGATCTGCTTCTTTTCCGCTTCGGGGGCAACGTCGTCGCGGTACACGGCCTGGAGCTGTGTCTTGACATGCTCCACCACCTTGTGGATCTCGGACTCGGTGACCCAGGCGCCCTGGACGCGCATGGCCTTGGAGGCGCCCATGGGCAGGAAGAGCGCGTCGCCCTGGCCGATGAGCTTCTCCGCGCCCGGCTGGTCCAGGACCACGCGGGAGTCCGTGACGGACGAGGTTGCGAAGGCCATGCGGGAGGGCACGTTGGCCTTGATCAGGCCGGTCACCACGTCCACCGACGGGCGCTGGGTGGCCAGCACCAGGTGGATGCCGGCGGCGCGGGCCAGCTGGGTGATGCGGACGATCGAGTCTTCCACGTCCCGCGGTGCCACCATCATGAGGTCCGCGAGTTCGTCGACGATCACCAGCAGATAGGGGTAGGGCCGGATGACGCGCTTGGAGTCGGGCGGCGGCTGGACCTTGCCCGCCCGGACGGCCTTGTTGAAGTCGTCGATGTGCTTGAACCCGTAGTTGGCGAGGTCGTCGTAGCGGGCGTCCATTTCACGTACCACCCATTGGAGCGCCTCGGCGGCCTTCTTCGGGTTGGTGATGATGGGGGTGATGAGGTGGGGTACGCCTTCGTAGGCGGTCAGTTCCACGCGCTTGGGGTCCACCATCACCATGCGGACCTCGTCCGGGGTGGCCCGCATGAGGATGGACGTGATCATGGAGTTCACGAAGGACGACTTACCGGCACCGGTGGCGCCTGCCACCAGCAGGTGGGGCATTTTCGCAAGGTTGGCCACCACGTAGCCGCCCTCCACGTCCTTGCCCACGCCCATCACCATGGGGTGGTCGGTGCGCCGGGCGTTCTGGCTGCGCAGGACATCGCCGAGGGACACGGTTTCACGGTCCGTGTTGGGAATCTCGATGCCGATGGCGGACTTGCCTGGAATGGGGCTCAGGATCCGCACGTCGCTGGAGGCGACTGCGTAGGAGATGTTCTTGGACAGGGCGGTGACCCGCTCCACCTTGGTGCCGGGCGCCAGCTCGATCTCGTAGCGGGTGACGGTGGGGCCGCGGCTGAAGCCGGTAACGGTGGCGTCCACGTTGAACTGCTGGAGGGTGTCGGTGAGGGCTGCGACGACGGCGTCATTGGCTTCCGTGCGCTCCTTGGGAATGGAGCCGGGCGTGAGGAAGTCCGACGCCGGCAGCGTGTACGTCACGTCGCCGGCCAGGGACAGCTGTTCCGTGCGCTGCGGAATCGGGGTGGGTGGCGGCGCAGGTGCCACCGGGGTGGAGGGAACCTGGGGCGGGTTCGCCGGCGCCGGCCCGGCGCCGGCGGCCATGCCGGGGGTGATCATCGGGATGGCTTCGGTGGCGTCTGCCGGTGCCGCGGCACCGGCGGCGCCCAGTCCCTGGGCGGCCTTGATCTTCTCGACGGCCATCTCGGCCTGGGTGGGCCGGCGGACGCCGGGGGCGGGACGCGGAGCCGGGGAATCGCCCTCGTCGTCGTCGATCACGGCATGCTCGAACGCTTCGTCGCCCACATAGCCGTCCAGGCCGGCGTCGGGCTCCTCGTCCTTGCCGAAGAGCCGCCGTTTCTTCTTCTTGGGCGCGGCCGGCGCCGTGCGCTCCAGGTAGCTGCGGTCGTGCTTGTCCTGCTGGTCCTGGTCCATCAGGTCGATGCCCATGAGGTGCTCATAGGCACCGCGCAGCCGCCGCGGGATGGCGGTGAAAGGCGTGGCGGTGATGATCAGCAGAGAGACGAATGCCAGGAGGCCGTAAAGGACCAGCGGCACGGCGGGGTGGATGGCTGCCAGCGGGGTGGCCGCCAGGAAACCCAGCATGCCGCCTGCCTGGCGCAGGCCGTCGAAGCCCTGCGCCACTGTCGGCTGGCCGCCCAGGATGTGCGCAAGCCCGCAGCCGGCGAAGGTCATGATGAGGAAGCCGATGCCCACCCTGTTGTTGCCGCGGCCGTCGGTGGGCTGGCGGAAGAGCCTGAACGCACACACGAACAGCATCAGCGGGAGCAGCAGGGACATCCAGCCGAAGGTGCCGTTGACCACGGCATACACGGCGTCCGGGAACCAGCCGGTCAGGCCCCACCAGGCAAACGTGGCGATGAAGATGCCGAGGGCGAGGTTGAACAGGGCTGCGCCGTCACGCCGCTCCTCGGCGGGGAGGTCGCTGACGTCGTGGCCGATCCGGCGCACTCCCCCGCCTACCAGGTGGCCCAGGCCGAGCCAGGCGCCCCCCACCACCCGCAGCAGCCATGGCTGGTGGTGTTCGACGGCGGGGAGTTGCCGGGTGCGGGCCGTGCTGGTGGAGCCTCCGCCCCGGCCGGACTTGGAAGCGGCCGAGCCGGAACCGCGGCCGGTGGAACTGCCGGATTTACTGCTGGAGCTGCCCCTGGCTGTTCCACTGCGCGCGGAAGTAGTACGTGTGGCCATAGTAGCCACGCTACCGGAACAAGGCCGGTTTTCCGGGGATATCAGGGCCCGGCAGGCCATGCCTGCCGGGGACGCCACAGGGCCCGGTTCGTTGAACCGGGCCCTGTGGGCAATGACGTGGACGGACATGTCCGGTGGCGCGGCGGGCTGCCGCCATGCCCGGGCCGATCAGGCCTCGAGCACCACCGGGATGATCATGGGACGGCGGCGGAGCTTGCGGTTGACCCACGTGCCCACGACCCGGCGGACCACCTGCTGGAGCTGGTGAGTGGTGTGGTCGGCGTGGTTGAGGACCGCTTCCTCCAAGGCACTGTTGATCTTGGGGATGATGTCGTCGAACACGGAGTCGTCCTCGGCAACGCCGCGGGCGTGGATTTCCGGCCCGGACACCACCTTGCCCGTGGCCCGGTGGATCACGGTGATGATCGAGATGAAGCCTTCGTCGCCCAGAATCCGCCGGTCCTTGAGGTCGGCGTCCGTAATTTCGCCAACGCTGGAACCGTCCACGTAGACGAAGCCGACTTCCACCTGGCCCACGACATCCGCCCGGTGGTCCTTGAGGTCCACCACGGTGCCGTTGTCCGCGAGGATGACGCTGGCTTCCGGGACGCCGGACTCGATCGCGATCTTGCCGTTGGCCAGCAGGTGCCGGGTCTCGCCGTGCACGGGCATGGCGTTGAGCGGCTCAAGGATGTTGTAGCAGTAGAGCAGCTCACCGGCCGCGGCATGCCCGGAGACGTGGACTTTGGCATTGCCCTTGTGGATCACGTCGGCGCCCAGCTTGAGGAGGCCGTTGATGATCCGGAACACGGCGTTCTCGTTGCCCGGGATCAGGCTGGAGGCCAGGATGACGGTGTCGCCGTCCCCCACCACAACGCGGTGGTCGCCGTTGGCCATCCGGGACAGGGCAGCCATGGGCTCGCCCTGGGAGCCGGTGGACATGAGCACCACGCGGTTGTCCGGGAGGTTGTCGATGTTCTTGATGTCCACGATCAGGCCGGCCGGCACATCCAGGTACCCGAGCTTCTCGGCGATGGCCATGTTGCGCACCATGGACCTGCCCACGAAGGCGACCTTGCGGTTGTGCTTTGCCGCCGCGTCCAGGACCTGCTGGACCCGGTGGACGTGGGAGGAGAAGGATGCCACGATGATCCGCTTGCTGGCCTGGGCGAAGAGCCGTTCCAGCGTGGGGCCGATTTCCTTTTCCGCGGTGGTGAAGCCGGGGATGTCCGCATTGGTGGAGTCGGACATGAACAGGTCCACACCCTCTTCGCCGAGCTTGGCGAAGTGGCGGAGGTCGGTGATGCGGCCGTCCAGCGGGAGCTGGTCCATCTTGAAGTCGCCGGTGTGCAGGACGGTGCCGCCGGCGGTGCGGATGAACACGGCCAGGGCATCCGGGATGGAGTGGTTGACGGCAACGAATTCGCACTCGAACGGCCCGAATTTCTCCACCTGGCCTTCCTCCACCGTGAGGGTGTAAGGCCGGATGCGGTGCTCCTGGAGCTTCGCCTCGATCAGGGCGAGGGTCAGCTGCGAACCCACCAGCGGAATGTCGCTCCGCCGCTTCAGCAGGTACGGGACAGCGCCGATGTGGTCCTCGTGGCCGTGGGTGAGGACAACGGCCACAATATCGTCCAGCCGGTCCTCGATATACGAGAAGTCGGGCAGGATGAGGTCAACGCCAGGCTGGGTTTCCTCCGGGAAGAGGACTCCGCAGTCCACGACCAGCAGCTTGCCGTCGATTTCGAACACGGCCATGTTCCGGCCGATCTCCCCCAGGCCGCCGAGCGGAACAATCCGCAGCGTACCCGCAGGCAGGCGGGGAGGGGTGACAAGGCCGGTTAGGGCGGTTTGGGTCATATTGCACTACTTTCCAGGTGGAAGGGTGCCGGTCTTCACCTTCAGGAGTAGACCAGCCCGGCTTCCGCCAAATCCCCGCGGATGATTTCGATCTCGGCTTCGTCCGGCTCCACGAGGGGCAAACGGACAATCGAGTTGGGCAGGACTCCCTGCCATTTAAGAATCTGTTTGGCCGCCACGGCACCCTGGACCCGGGTCATGGTGGCACGGACTACCGGCTGGAGCTCGAAGTTGATCTTCCGGGCGGTGCCGAGGTCGTTGGCGTTGACGGCGTCGATGAGTTCGCGGAACCGGCGGGTTGCCACGTGCGTGGTGACGCCCACCAGGCCGACGGCGCCCAGCGCCATCCAGGGCAGGGTCAGTCCGTCGTCGCCGGAGTAGAAGAGGAGGTCCGTTTCGGCCATGACGCGGGTGGCGGCGACGAGGTCGGCCTTGGCGTCCTTCACGGCCACGATGTTGGGGTGCTGCGCCAGGCGGATCATGGTGTCCGGCTCGATCGCGATGGAGGAGCGGCCCGGGATGTCGTACAGCATCACGGGCACGTCGACGGCGGAGGCGATGGTTTCGAAGTGGGCGCGCACGCCTGCCTGGCTGGGCTTGTTGTAGTACGGGGTGACCAGCAGGAGGCCGTCGACGCCGAGGGCTGCGGCCTGCTGGGAAAGGTGCACCGAGTGCGCGGTGTCGTTGGTTCCGGTGCCGGCAATGATGGCCGCACGTCCGCCCACGGCTTCCTTGACGGCGCGGAACATGCCGAGGTTCTCTTCGTCCGTGAGGGTGGACGTCTCGCCGGTGGTTCCGGTGACCACCAGGCCGTCGCAGCCGTCGTCCACCAGTTTTGTGGCCAGCTTAGCCGCCTGCTCGTAGTCCACTGCGCCGTCCTTGGTGAACGGCGTGACCATCGCGGTCAGGAGGGTACCGAGGGCAGGGATGTGCGCGGAAGAGTCAGCCATGGAAAAAACGTTACCCTGTCCCCCGCTGGTTAGGACAATGCCACGGGCGTGATGCACGTCAAATGTCGCGCCGCCCGCCGCCGGATACCGGTCCACCGTGCCGGTAGCGCAGGAGGGTGCTGCGCTGCAGGAGGCCGGCGACCACCTCCGTCCGGTTTCCTGCAGCACGCTTCAGCGGCATCCCGTCCGGGCTCCAGATTCCGCTCAGCCCGCACGACTCACCGATTGGCGTTCTGCCGCCGAGGTTGGCCAGCAGCGTGAACATCCGGTGATCCATCGCGCGCGCCCCGAGGTGGAGGTCGAGCCGGCGCTCCTCGCCGCGGGTGTACAGTCCGGAGACGCAGTAGGCGTCCGCTCCCCCGGCGGCGGCAGCACCTGCATGCTCCGGAACCGCGGCGTCAAAGCACAGCGCGAGGGCAATCCGCCAGCCGTCGAGGACCATGACGTGCGGCCCGACCCCGGGCTCGAACAGCTCCTTTTCGTGGCCATGCAGGTGGGACTTGAAGGCACGCTCCGTACTGCCGTCCGGATGCAGTACCAGCGAGGCAAGGCGGGGCGAACCGTCCGCATCCCGGCACGGGGCACCGACCACGGCCGTGATTCCGGTCCGCCTGCAGATTTCCCGGAGGGGGCGGAGCCGCGCGTCGGCGGGATCAATCCACGATTCGTCCAGGGAGAGCAGGTCCAGGCGGTAGCCGGTCAGCGACAGTTCCGGAAACAGGACCAACCGGGCACCGTGCGCGTCGGCATCCTCAATGAGCCGCACATGCTGGACCGCATTGTCTGCCACGCCCTCGACGGCCTCGTACTGGACGGTGGCCACAGTCAGGGTCCCGGCAGGTTCACTGGAGACAGATGGCAGCCCGGTCACTTTTCCATCCTAGGCGCGGGCCGGGACCTGCGCCCGGGCTTAATCCGCAGGGGACCCGCAATAGCGTCCCACGGCAGCCTGCCGAAGGCCCTCCGCCCAGGAGGCAAGCCGCTGGGCTGCCCGGACGTAGTGGAACAATTCCAGGGGCGTGAGTGCGTCGATGTCAGTCTCGGCGAGGCGGCGGGCCAGTTCGGCCCCCTCCGGCTGGCTGGAAAGGCTGATGCCTTCCTGTTCCCACTGGACATCTTCGGCCGGCCGGCCGGCGACCAGTTGCCGGAAGAGGAAATCCACCACTCCCGGGCTCATGGCCTTGAGGACGCCGGCAGAACCGGGCCCGACGCCATTCCGCCCGTCTCCTGGGATACCGCGTGCTGGGGTTTGCATGCCGCCTATCTTATTCGAACATATATTCGAATACAAGGATCCGTACCAGCCGGTCCTTGAAACCCCGGCAGACCAGTGCGTACCGCGGCAACCGATGTGCGCTGACACTTGACAGGCCGTTCAAAGGCAGGTGTGAGACGATCGGCTCATGACGTCCCGCAGCCCGGCCAAAGCCTCCCGGAAGACCCGGGGCGTCTCCGTTCCCGCACGGCTCTACGGCATTGACGCGGCCCGCGGGCTGGCACTGCTGGGAATGATGGCCACGCACCTGCTGCCCACTTTCGAGTCGAACGCTGACCTCACGCCCACGTGGATCGGCCTGACATTTTCGGGCCGGGCCGCCGCGTTGTTCGCGGTGCTGGCCGGGGTGGGGCTCGCCCTGTCCACCGGAAAGCACCAGCCCCTGGACGGCAGCGGGCTCTCTGCCGCCCGCCGCGGCATTGCCCTGCGCGCCCTGGTGATTGCCGCCGTCGGACTCACGCTCGGCGGAGTGGAAGTAAACCTGGCGATCATCCTGGTCCACTACGCCGTGCTGTTCCTTTGTGTCCTGCCGTTCCTGGGCCTCCGGCTGAAACACCTTTGCGCCTGGGCCGCGGGCTGGATCCTGGCGTCCCCCGTGTTGGCCTACCTCCTGCGGCCCTGGCTGCTCGCCGCAGAACCGCCGCTGAGCCTGGGCCACAACCCGAAATGGGAAGACCTCGGCACGCCAGGCCGGCTGCTGGCGGACCTGTTCTTCACCGGCTACTACCCGGTGTTCCAGTGGCTTTCCTACCTGCTGGTGGGACTGGTGGTCGGCCGGCTCATGCTCCACAAGGCCCTGGTTCCGGTAGTGCTCCTGGTGCTGGGGTCGGCAGTGGCCGTGGCAGCCAAGGCCCTGGGCGTGACCGCGATGGAAAGCTGGGGCGGGCGTGCCGCACTTGAGCAGGTCCTCAACTCGCCCGGCTACCCGCTGGACAGCGTCCTCCAGGTGAACCTGACCGGCATTCCGCAGGAAGGATCGTGGTGGTGGCTGGCGTCCGCTGCGCCGCACTCGGGAACCACGCTGGACCTGCTGCACACGTCAGCCGTAGCGGTGGCCGTCATCGGCGCCTGCCTGCTGCTGGGGCGGCTGGCCGAATGGGTTGACCTGGACCTGCTGCTTCCGCTGCGCGGGCCAGGCGCCATGACACTGACGCTGTACACGGTGCACGTCTGGGTGGTGTCCGGGTTCTACCTCAAGCCGCTGCCGGCCGGCTGGACGGAGGACGGCATGTACTTTGCGCACGCGGCCGTGGCCATCATTGTCGGCGTGGTGTTTGCGGTGTTGAAATGGCGCGGTCCACTGGAATGGCTGGGCCACACGGCGAGCCAGGCCGGCCGGGGCGAGCTCAAGGCCCTCCGCTGACCCAGGCTTCCCCCGGCCGCCCCCGCCGCTACCCAGGCTGCTAGGAAGCCGGGACCTTGCCGCGGAACAGCCGGACGGCGTCGCGCATGGATGCCCGGGCTCGCTTGCGGTCACCGGCGGCGTCGTAGGCGCAGCTCAGCCGGAACCAGGAGCGCCAGTCATCAGGTGCGGCTTCAGCCTCGGCCCGGTACTTTTCAAACTCGGCGTCGGCTGCCGCCCGGACGATCCGGCCGCCGGGCGTGCGGGGCAGTTCGTCCACGGGGAGGCCCCCCTCAGCCTCCAGCACCTTTGCCATCTGCTCCGTGCGGGCGCCAAACAGCAGTTCCCGGATCAGGGCCCAGGCGCCGATCACGGGCAGCACCAGGTACGCGGCGCCGATCGCCTGGGCCGCCAGGTTGCTGTCCGTCAGGAGCAGGATGGAACGCTGGAAGGACACCACCAGATAAAAGACCAGCAGCAGGGTCACCGCACCCACCCAGATCTTGGTGCGGTTCTTCCGGAAGGCCGCCAGGAACCCGCCCATGGCTAGATTCCCAGATCCAGGTAGCCGTCCAGGCCCACGGTGAGGCCGGGGTGGGATGCCACGTTCCGCACGCCCAGGAGGACGCCGGGCATGAAGGAGGCGCGGTCGTAGGAATCGTGCCTGAAGGTCAGCTGCTCACCGGGACCGCCCAGCAGGACTTCCTGGTGCGCCACCAGCCCGCGCAGCCGCACGCTGTGCACCCGCACGCCATCCACCTCGCAGCCCCTGGCGCCGGCCAATTCGCTGGTAGTGGCGTCCGGGCTGGGCGGAACCTCGGCGGCGCTGCGTTCCGCGGCGATCAGTTGCGCAGTGCGGACGGCAGTACCGGAGGGCGCATCCACCTTGTCCGGGTGGTGCAGTTCGATGATCTCCACGGATTCGAAGTACTTTGAGGCCTTCGCGGCGAACGCCGAGGCGAGTACCGAGCCCACGGCAAAGTTGGGGGCGATGAGCACACCGGTGTCCGGGTGCTCGGCCAGCAGCGCCTCCAGCGCGGAGAGGCGGCCGGCGTCCCAGCCCGTGGTGCCCACCACGGCGTGGATCCCGTGTTCGACGGCGAACCGGACGTTTGCCTCGGTGCTTTCCGGCACTGTCAGGTCCACCAGGTACTGCGCTCCGGCGGCGGTGACCTGGTCCAGGGAATCGCCCCGCCCCAAGGCTGCGACGAGCTTCATGTCGGGTGCGGCTTCAACGGCTTTCACGGCTTCGGCGCCCATGCGTCCGTTGGCGCCGAGGACGGCCACCAGCTTGGGATCGGAGTGTTGTTGGGTCATGCCTTAACCCTACCGGTGGGCCTGCCGGGGCAAGGAACCGGAGGGTGTGCGTTACCTCGCAGGAAGCGGGCACCAACGGTCACGCCAAGTCACGGTGTCCGTGACTTAATCGATTGCTTTTTTTCAGGACCCTCCCGGCGTCAGGCGCCGGCGCCGACCCATTCCACCGTACCGTCGGAGAAGAACTGTTCCTTCCAGATGGGCACCTGCTCCTTGATGCGGTCCACCAGTTCCGAACACACGGCGAAGGCCTGGCCGCGGTGGGCGGCGGAGACTGCACAGACCAAGGCGGGGTCGCCGATTTCGAGCATGCCGATCCGGTGGGCGGCCCAGATGCGGACGGGCTGAGCCGCCGCGTCTCCGGTGGCGGCGTTCCCGGTTGTGCCGGACGCCGCGTTCTGCTCGGCAACCAGGCGCGCAACGACGTCGGACATCACCTGGTGTGCCGTGGGGTGCGCACTGTAGCTGAGGCGGTTGACCTGCTTCCCGCCGTCGTGGTTGCGCACGACGCCGCTGAAGCTCACCACGGCGCCCGCGGTATCGCTCTCCACGGCAGCAATCGCCTGGTCTACGGAGATGGGTTCCGCGCTCAGGACAGCGGAAACCACCTCGAATGCTTCAGTGCCCATGTCCGCCTTCCAGCTGGTCGCAGAGGTGTCCGATCACCGGGTCCAGGACGGCGAGTCCGTCCATGACCCCTTTTGGTGAGCCGGGGAGATTAACAATAAACGTACTCTTGGCCGCGCCGGCATATCCGCGGCCCAGGGCCGCCAGTGGAGTCTTCGCGGCGCCGGCGCGCCTGATCGCTTCCATGATTCCGGGGATTTCGCGGTCCAGCAGGGGAAGCGTGACTTCGGGGGTCCGGTCGTCCGGGCTCAGGCCCGTTCCGCCGCTGGTGATGACGACGGCGGGGCGCTGGGTCAGGAGGGCGCGGATGGCGGCGCCCACGGGCTCGCCGTCCGGGACCACCATGGCGGGGAACACCTCGAAGCCGTGTTCGGTCAGCCAGTCGGTGATCACGGGGCCGGTTTCGTCGTCGTAGATCCCGGCGGCAGCCCGCGTGGACGCGATGACCACACCGGCTTTCCGGCCCTGGACCTCGCCGTGCCGGTGCGGTTCAGGGGCACTGTGCGTGGCATGGATGGTCACAGGGCCCAGTCTCCGCTCTTGCCGCCGCTCTTGGCGAGCACCTTGATGTCAGTGAGGACGGCGTGCTTGTCCACGGCCTTGATCATGTCGTACACGCTCAGGGCGGCCACGGAAGCTGCCGTGAGCGCCTCCATCTCGACGCCGGTGACCCCGCGTGTCTTCACGGTGGCCACGATGATGACGGACTCGGCGGCCAGTTCAAAGTCCACCGTCACCTTGGACAACGGCAGCGGATGGCACAGCGGAACCAGTTCCGGCGTCTTTTTGGCGGCCATGATCCCGGCAACCCTCGCCACGGCCAGGGCATCACCCTTGGGAAGTCCGCCGGAGCCGAGGAGGCCCATCACCTCCGCCGTGGTGTTGACGGTTGCGGTGGCCGTGGCCTCTCGGGTGGTCTCTGCTTTGGTGGAGACGTCCACCATCTGGGCGCTGCCGTCCTGGCGCAGATGCGTCAGGGCGCCGGGGGTCTGTTCTGCATTCACAGCATCCATACTTCCACCTCATCCCCGGTGCCGAGGGCGGCTACGCCTTCGGGCACATGCACCAGCACATTCGATCCGGCCAGGGCGTGCATCAGGTGCGAGCTTTCGCCGCCTTCGAGCTGCACCGTTCCATCCGGCCGGAGCCTGCCGCGCCGCACCTGGTGTTTGTGTTCGGGGGACGTGAGCGGGTGCCCCAGGCGGGCCCGGACCGGCAGCCGGGCGGCCGGGGCGCCGAGCAGCTGCGAGAGGGCGGGGCGGAGGAACATCTCGAAGGAGACCAGGCAGCTCACGGGGTTGCCGGGAAAGCCGAGGAACGGGGTGCCTTCGAAGGTGCCGATCCCCTGCGGGCCGCCGGGCTGCATCGCCACGTGCAGGAATTCCACCGGCTGGTCCGCCATTGCCTGCCGGACCACCTCATAAGCGCCCTGGCTCACCCCGCCGGTGGTGACGATCAGGTCTGCCCCGGCACCCTGGCTCCGCAGCAGGGTGCGCAGTTCTTCGGGGTTGTCCGTTGAGATACCTGCCCGCAGGACCCGCAGCCCCGCCTGGGTCATGGCGGCTTCCAGGAGGGTGCCGTTGGAGTCGTAGATCTTGCCGGCCGGAAGATCGCGGCCCGGCTCCACAACCTCGTCCCCGGTGGTGACCAGCAGGACGGCGGGCGCCTGGTACACGGTGACCTCGGGGAGGCCGAGGGCGGCCAGCAGTCCCAGCTGGGCAGGGCCGAGGAAGGTGCCGGCGGCCAGTGCCTGCTCCCCCGCTGCGATATCGCTTCCTGCCACGCGAACGTAGGTGCCGGGGGCGGCGGCAGGCAGCTTCACCCGCGCCGCATCGCCCGCCGGAAGGAAGTGGTCCGGGCTGGCCCGTTCGATGGGTACGACGGCGTCGGCGCCTTCAGGGATCATCGCCCCTGTCATGATGGGCGCCGCGGTTCCGGCTTCCAGGGTTGCCGCGCCGGCGCCCGCCGGAACGGGAGCCGCGACGCGCAGGTCCGTGCCGCCGTCGGGCACGTCGCTGGAGCGGATGGCGTAACCGTCCATCTGGGAGTTGGCGAACGGCGGGAGGCTGACGGGTGCCGTGACGTCCTCCACGAGGCCGCGCCCGAGGGCGCTGGACAGAGGGAGGAGTTCAGTACGGGCGGAGCCGCGTAAGGGGCGAAGGAGTTCCGTGACGGCTGCCAGGTGGCTGGCGGTGGACCGGGCCCGGCCCTTCTGGTGGCCGTGCGGGTTCGTGCTGGTCATGGAGGTGCCTTCGGTTGTGGCCGTCAGGATTTCACGTCCACTCTAACCGTGTGGAAACCGGTGGCCCCGTCCGGCGCCACAGGCCGCTGCTCCTCGTCCTGGCTTGCGCCGCGCAGATCCGTTGCACGCACCTGCACCTCGTACTGCCCTGGAGTCAGGTCAACGTCCAGCGTCCACTGGTACCAGGTGTCCACCGAGATGCCCGGTGCGAGCCGGGCTTCCCGCCATGGGCCACGGTTGACGCGGAGCTCCACTTTCCCAATGCCGGTGTGCTGGGCCCAGGCGACGCCACCGAACGTGATGGTCCCGGCCGGCACAGACCGACCACCGCGCGGCACGTCGATCCGGGACGAGGTCTTGATGGGTCCCCGCTCTGACCAGCCGCGCGGGGTCCAGTAGGCGGCGTCGTCGGCAAACCTGGTGACTTTGAGTTCGGTGACCCATTTGGTGGCCGAGACGTATCCGTAGAGCCCCGGCACCACCAGCCGGACAGGAAATCCGTGTTCCAGTGGCAGGGGCTCGCCGTTCATGCCGACGGCCAGCAGCGCGTCCCGGTTGTCCGTCAGGACTTCCAGCGGGGTGCCGGCGGTCCAGCCGTCCGCGCTGCGGGAAAGCACCATATCCGCTTCGGCGCGGGGTCCGGCCTGGCCGAGCAGCTCGCGGACGGGCCAGCCCAACCAGCGCGCGTTGCCGATCAGATCACCGCCCACCGGGTTGGAGACGCAGGCGATGGTCACGTGCCGCTCGATGAGGGGCTTGGCCAGAAGTGACGCGAAGTCCAGCTCCACCTCGCGCTCGACCATTCCGGTGACCCTCAGGACCCATGTGTCCGGATTAACCGCCGGCACGGACAACGCCGTATCGATGCGGTAAAAGTCCCGGTTGGGAGTCACCAGGGGCTGCATCCCTTCCACTCCGGCTTCGGCTCCGGCGGGTATGGCCGGGGCATGCGATGCCGCTCCCGGCAGCCTCAGCCGCTCCCGGGCGTCATTCACTCCCGCCGTAGCGCCGCGCCAGGCCCCGGCAAGGATTCCGCCCGCCGCCGTGGCAAGCGCACCGCCTGCAAGGGTCCGCAGGAACCTGCGGCGCGCGCTGCCATCCGTTGTTCCAGTTTCGGCCGCCGCCTCAAGCCTGCGGATCAGGAACCGCAGCAGTACGGCTGCGAGGACAGCGGTCACCACCGGCAAGGCAAATGCTGCGGGCGTCACCTGCGCCCTCGTCAAAACCGCGGCCACTCCCACCAGGCCGAAGACCGCGACAATTGCCACGCCGGCAAAGCGCCGCCGGACCTCGAGGTCCCCTGCCATCCCGGCGAGGACGGCGATCACCAGGCCCATGCCAACAAGGAGTGCGGCCTTGTCCGCTGTGCCGAACAAGGCGACCGCCCAGTCCTTGACGCCGGGCGGGACAGCATCGATGACGGCGCCGCCAACAGCAGTCATCGGCGAGAGCGAGGGGCTCAGCAGTCCCGCCAGGAGTTCCCCCAGCACCACAGCTGCCCCGACAGCAACCACGCCGGCGGCGGCGGCCAAGCGGCGGCGCTGGCGTTCGTTGGACGGCTGCTCCACGTCCGCAGCCGCGGGACCGCCACGGCCCGTGCCACCGTCGTGCGCTGCCTGCTGCTGCCGGGAACTGTCCACACGTCCAGCATAGGTTTGCGCGTGGCTGGAAGCGCCGGTGCGTTCCGGATTGGTCGGCTCGGCACCGGGGGTGGACACGAATGTGATCTACAGCCCATCGTGGCGTAGCCTGATTTCATGAGTGTCCAGCTAGGAATGCCGCAGCCGCGGGAGGATGCCGGGCTGTCCGTACCGGCAGCCCGTCCTGCCGGCGCGGGTGCCGGGCTGGTGGACCGCTACGGCCGCCGTGCCACAGATATGCGGCTGTCCCTGACAGACAAGTGCAACCTGCGCTGCACGTACTGCATGCCTGCAGAGGGCCTCGAATGGCTCGCGAAACAGGCGGTCATGTCTGCGGAGGAAATTGTCCGGATTGTCCGGATTGGCGTGGAGCAGTTGGGCGTCCGCGAACTCCGGCTGACCGGCGGTGAGCCGCTGGTGCGGCACGACCTGGTGGACATCATCGCGGAGCTGCGGCGGAACCATCCCGACCTGCCGATTTCCATGACCACCAACGGAGTGGGGCTCGCCAGGAAGGCAGCGCCCCTCAAGGCCGCCGGACTGACCCGGATCAACGTGTCCCTGGACTCGCTGCACGAGGAAACATTCACCAAGCTGACCCGCCGCCCGTTCCTGGACCAGGTCCTGGCCGGTGTGGACGCGGCGTGGGCGGCCGGACTTGGTCCGGTCAAACTCAACGCGGTCCTCATGCGCGGCATCAACGACGCCGAAGCCCCGTCGCTGCTCGCGTGGGCGCTGGGGCGCGGTTACGAGCTGCGGTTCATTGAGCAGATGCCGCTGGACGCCGACCACGGCTGGACCCGCCGCAACATGATCACCGCGGCCGAGATCCGGGAGCTGCTGTCCACCGATTTCGTCCTCACCCCCGATCCGCGGGCCCGTGACGGTGCCCCCGCCGAACGCTTTGAAGTACGACGCCGGGTGGCCGGGTCTGATGCCGCTCCTGCGGACGGGCCCGTGCTGGGGACAGTCGGCATCATCGCTTCGGTGACGGAGCCCTTCTGCTCGGACTGCCGCAGGACCCGCATCACGGCCGAAGGCAAGATCATGAGCTGCCTGTTCTCACGCGAGGAATTCGACCTCCTGGGCCTCCTGCGGTCCGGCGCCAGCGACGACGACCTCGCACGCCGCTGGCAGGACGCCATGTGGCTCAAGCCAAAGGCCCACGGCATGGACCACGTGGGACTGGACGCTCCGGACTTCGTCCAGCCGGACCGCAGCATGAGCGCCATCGGGGGCTGACACTTTCATGAAAGTACGCTACTTCGCTGCCGCACGTGCAGCCGCAGGCCTCGAGGAAGAGAAGTTCGACCTTCCAGAGGGCACCACGGTGGCCGGGCTCCTGGACGCCGTGCTGGGCGTGGAACGACCCGAGCCTCCTGCCGGCACTCCTCCCCTCCCCCGCGTCCTCTCGCGGAGCAGCTTCCTGCTCAATGAGGTGGCGGTGCGCGACCAGTCAACCATTGTGGGACCCGATGATGTGGTTGACGTGCTCCCTCCGTTCGCTGGCGGGTAAAGCCCTCACCGCGCCGTATTACCGTAGCTGCCGGTTTGCGCAACGGCACGATTTTCTGTGGCGGCGCGATTCTCCTGGCGACTCGAGGCATAAGCCCCATGGAGTGCCGGCGGCCAGAATGTCAGTGCCTCCGGCGGTGATTCCTGTATGGGAAACGGCGGAGGCACCGGAGTTGACGGGACAGCGCTGTTTCCTGCCGTCGCGGCTGCCGGCACTGGGCAGGCAGAGGCTTCCGGAACTTCTTCTACAGCAGGAAATGTCAGACCCTCCCACGATGATTTAGGCATGGGAAACAGCACGGTCATAGCAGCACCGATGGAGGGTGTTTTTGCCACCATGGCTGCCCTGAATGCGCTGTTCCTTGAAGAGGAAGCACTCGCGGCTGCTTCGGCGGGAGCCGATGGCGGCGCCGGCGTTGATCTTCTGGACCGGCTCTACCGGGTCCGGTTGGAGCGGCTGGGCTTGGAATCCAAGCTTGAGGCACAGACCACCGCGCTCAAGGCCAGGGACGCTACCCAGTGCCTTGACCTGCAGCAGGCCATGACCCCACCCGACGCCTCCACCCAGGACCGCACGTATGCGGAAATATCAACAGTGGAAGAAATCGCCGGGGTCCTCACCATCAGCTCCGGAGCAGCAGGGGCGTTCATCACCCAGGCCCGGCAAGTCTGTTCCCTCCCATCCGTGTACGAGGCCCTGTCCACCGGGTCGTTGTCCTGGCAGGGCGCCAGGATCATCGCCGACGAAACCGAGGCCCTGGACCATCCCGCCGCCGTGGCCCTCGCGGACCACTTCCTGGACCCGGACGCGCCGAACCCTGCCCGCGGCTGCCCCGCCACAAACCTTGTACCGTCCCGGCTGCGGGCCAAGGTCCGCGCCTGGCGCGAACGCCACCACCCCGAATCCATCGAAAAACGCCACACCAAATCCGCAGCCGACCGGCGGGTCGAATTCACCCCCGACCGCGACGGCATGGCCTGGTTCGCGATCTATATGCGGGCAGACTGCGCGTTGGCGGCCTGGAACAAAACTACAGCCATCGCCCGCGGCCTCCAGGGCCCCAACGAAACCCGCACTCTTTCCCAAATCAGGGCCGACGAAGTCGCCCGACGCCTCCTCGCCCCCGCCCAAGCCACAACTACCACCACAGACGCCGTCACCGGCAGCAGGCCCAACAGCAGCACCCCCGCACGCAGCGGGGACACGGAAGGCGATGAGGTTCAAGGTGTTGCGGAGCACCAGTTCCCTGCTGAATTCCTCGGGCTTGCCACCCTCGTCGGATCCGACGAACCAGCAGCGGACCTCGGCATCCCCCACAACACTCCCTTCGGAACCAACGATCACATCGGCGCAACCAACAGCCCAGGAACCAAAGACACCAGCACACGCGAAGCGGGAACCAGCACCACCACCGCGTTCTCTGGCGCAACCAGCCCCGAAGCCGGGAAAGTCCCCACACCCCGCACCGACGTGCTGGTCACTGTCCCCGTGTTCGCCCTGCTCGGCCTGACCGACGAACCGGCCACCCTCGACGGCTACGGCCCCATCCCCGCGTCCATGGCCCGCAAACTCCTCACCGACGGAGCAGAGTCCTTCACCCGAGTCCTCATCGACCCCCGCGACGGCACCCCACTCGAAATCGGCCGCACCAGCTACCGGCTCACCAAAGCCATGCGACAAGCACTCACCCTTCGGGACGGCAAATGCACCTTCCCCAGCTGCAACAACAACGCACTCGACAACGAAGCCGACCACCTCACAGCCTGGCAACACGGCGGCACCACCGGCATCAGCAACCTGGCACAACTCTGCCCAAAGCACCACCGTCTGAAGCACAACAGCGGCTGGAAACCCACCCCAGCAACGAAAACGGCACCACCCGGCTGGACCTCACCCACCGGCCGCACTTACCCCGCCGAACAACCCGACCGGGGACCAACCATCTGGCCAGGCAACGTCCTGGTCCAGGAACTGAACACCGTGCCGCACCTAAAGGGACAAACTGGAGCAGATGACTCCCCCGCCGAGGCATGGTGCCCTCCGGAATGGCTGGAATCAGCACCACCCTGTGCCAAACCACCATGGGAAGAACCGCCCTGTGAAGAACCGGGGGACGACAACCTCATCGACGCCGACGACATCGCACCCTACGACCCCGCATGGGACGACTTCTACGCCATGCCCATCGTCCTCCCACCGGACCCAGAAAAGGACATGGCCCTGGAAAACTGGGACTTGAAAACCCGTGTTCCGGTCGTGATGTGATCCCGTACGGGCGTGAACCAGGGCCCCTCGCTAATCACGAGCGTCCTGGCGACTTGCGGCCGTCAGGCCCGCATGAACGCTGAGGTCATGAACGGGGTGTAAGCCGATCCTGTGCCATCAGCGCCGGCATTTTCGGCGCTCCCGCCGGACTGCGTCCTGGAAGGCGCACGCGACCGAAGCTCCGTCACATGGATCAGCACATCGCCGTCGAGGCGCACGGAGTGGCGGGTCCAGCCGGCACTGCCATGGCGCTCGACCCGAAGGACGCCACCTCGCCAGGTGCAGCGGTCTGGAACCCCCGGCACCGGGTCCGTGGTGTCGGCGTGGTACCAGAGAACATCGGGGTGGTCGGGATCAACCGTGAACATTCCGTGGCCTTCGAAGTGCGTCCCGTCCGGCTCACGGTGGCTGTAGGTTTGCACAACGCCGAAGCCACTGGCCACCCGCCGGTAGGTGACTTCAGCCTCCACGGTACGCTCCGGCCCCCAGGGGCCGGCAGCCAGGCGCGTGCTCCCCCGCCAGTGGCCGAGGAGACCGCGCAGGGCAGGGTGGTCAGCGGGATGGACACCAGAAGGAG
Organism: Arthrobacter nitrophenolicus; assembly: GCF_045833485.1. Classification (NCBI taxonomy): domain Bacteria; kingdom Bacillati; phylum Actinomycetota; class Actinomycetes; order Micrococcales; family Micrococcaceae; genus Arthrobacter; species Arthrobacter nitrophenolicus. Next base: position 3,288,911 of record NZ_CP174504.1, on the reverse strand, counting down.
GGACCCCGACGGCCTCCCGGGCATCGGCATAGCTGCCGGCGGCACTGATGTCAGCAGGGTTGATGCCAGCAGCGTTGATCTCGGCAGGATTGATCTCGGCAGGGTTGATGCCGGCAGGGTTGAAGCCGCCGGAATCGTCACGGCCGATGTTGTCCGTACCCGGCAGGGGTCCGTCCACGCCCCTCACCCCTCACCGCAAGGCGTCAGCCCTCTGCCGACGTCGAATGCGCCCATCCTATGCCCGGGCCCGAATGTGGCGGCAGGGGTCAGAGCCCGAAGGTTTCCGTCTCCTCGAAGGGGCCGACAACTGTCACGGTCCGCGGTGCGGCGGCAAGTTCGGCTGCAAGGTCCTGGACCTGCTCGGCGGTGACGGCCTTGATGAGGCGAAGGGTTTCGTCAATGTCCTGGTATTCCCCGGAAACCAGTTCGGCGCGGCCCAGCCGGGACATCCGTGAACCGGTGTCCTCCAGGGCCAGGACAATGCCGCCGCCCAGCTGTCCTACCGCCTTGCGGAGCTCCTCGTCGGAGATGCCGTGTTCGGCGAGCTTGTCCAGCTCGACACCCAGCAGGTCCAGCACCTGCCGGACCTTCGACGGGGTGCACCCGGCGTACATGCCGAAATAGCCGGCATCGGCGTAGGAGGAAGCGAAGGAGTACGTGGAGTACACCAGTCCCCTCTTCTCCCGGATCTCCTGGAAGAGCCGGGAGGACATGCCCCCGCCCAGCACAGCGTTGAGGACGCTCATGACGTAGCGGCGCTCGTCCGTGGCAACAATGGTGGGGCAGCCCATGATGATGTTGGCCTGCTCTACGGCGCGCTTGACCACATGCAGCCCCGCGGTGCCTGTGATGAGCGAGGGCTCCGTGGAGCGCCGCTTGACCGGTGAAGCGTTGGACTCCAGGGACCACCCGGCCGATTCCAGTGCGCTGATGACGAGGTCGCACACCACGTCATGCTCCAGGCCACCCGCAGCCGTGATCACCAGTTCGTCCGGCCGGTAGTAGCGTCGGTAGTGCTCCCACACAGAGTCACGGGCCACAGCCTTGATCGCGGCAGGCGTTCCGCCGATGGGACGGCCCAGGGGGTGGCTGCCGAGAACGGCGGCCACAAAGTGCTCGTGGGCCACGTCCGTGGGATCGTCGCTGTCCATCGCGATCTCTTCGAGGATGACGTCCCGTTCCTGCTCCATCTCGGTGGGATCGATGACCGCACCGGTGATCATGTCCGCGATCACGTCGATGGCCATAGGCAGGTCCGTATCGAGCACCCGGGCAAAGTAGCAGGTGCTTTCCTTGGCGGTGGCGGCGTTTGATTCCCCGCCCACCTCGTCAAATGCTGACGCGATCTCCAGGGCAGTGCGGCGTTTGGTTCCCTTGAACAGCAGGTGCTCAAGGAAGTGGGTGGACCCGTGCTGGCCCGGGGCCTCGTCCCGGGAACCGACGCCCACCCAGAAACCGATCGTGGCTGACCGCTGCCCCGGCATGGCCTCCGTCAGCACCCGCACTCCACCGGGCAGCACGGAACGCCGGACTTCGGAGCCGCCGTCGGAACCGTGGACCAGGGTATTGCCGGGGTGGTTCTGCTCAAGAGGCAGGGGTACAACAGTCATTGAGGCCTTTCAAGACGGGCAGCCGGATCTGGCTGCCATCGTAACAGCGGCGGGGCCGGTGGATCATCCACCGGCCCCGCCGATTCATTGCTTCTGCCGGAAACCGGAGCTGTTAGACGTCAGCGCCTTCAGCAGGTTCGGTGGTGTGGGCGCGCTCGGTCTCAGCCGCACCTTCTTCCTCGGCCACCACGGGGGCGAGCGACAGCTTTCCGCGGTCGTCGATCTTCGTGATTTCCACCTGGACCTTCTGGCCGACGGACACGACGTCATCCACGTTGTCCACGCGCTTGCCGTTGGCCAGCTTGCGGAGTTCGGAGATGTGCAGGAGGCCGTCCTTGCCCGGGGTCAGCGAAACGAACGCGCCGAAGGTGGTGGTCTTGACGACCGTACCCAGGTAGCGCTCACCGATCTCGGGGACCTGCGGGTTGGCGATGGCGTTGATGGCGGAACGTGCTGCCTCGGCAGACGGGCCGTCGGTGGCGCCGATGTAGACCGTGCCGTCGTCCTCGATGGAGATGTCGGCGCCGGTGTCTTCCTGGATCTGGTTGATCATCTTGCCCTTGGGGCCAATGACCTCACCGATCTTGTCCACGGGGATCTTCACGGCGATGACGCGCGGTGCGAACTCGGAGAGCTCGTCCGGGGTGTCGATCGCCGAGTTGATGACCTCGAGGATGTGCAGGCGTGCTTCGCGGGCCTGCTTCAGGGCTGCTGCCAGCACCGAAGCGGGGATGCCGTCGAGCTTGGTGTCCAGCTGGATGGCCGTGACGAACTCTGCGGTACCGGCGACCTTGAAGTCCATGTCACCGAAGGCATCTTCGGCGCCGAGGATGTCTGTCAGGGCTGCGTAGCGGGTCTGGCCGTCCACCTGGTCGGAAACCAGGCCCATGGCGATACCTGCGACGGCGGCCTTCAGGGGCACACCGGCGTTCAGCATGGACAGGGTGGAGGCGCAGACGGAACCCATCGACGTCGAACCGTTGGAACCGAGGGCCTCGGATACCTGGCGGATGGCGTACGGGAACTCCTCGCGCGACGGCAGGACCGGCACCAGGGCGCGTTCCGCCAGGGCGCCGTGGCCGATTTCACGGCGCTTGGGCGAGCCCACGCGGCCGGTTTCACCGGTGGAGTACGGCGGGAAGTTGTAGTTGTGCATGTAGCGCTTGGTCTTCACCGGCGACAGCGAGTCGATCTGCTGCTCCATCTTGAGCATGTTCAGCGTGGTGACACCCATGATCTGGGTTTCGCCGCGCTCGAAGATCGCCGAACCGTGGACGCGGGGCAGGACCTCAACCTCAGCGGTGAGCTGGCGGATGTCGGTCAGGCCGCGGCCGTCGATGCGGATCTGGTCCTTGAGGATGCGCTGGCGCACCACGTGCTTGGTGACCGAGCGGAATGCTGCGGACAGTTCCTTCTCGCGGCCCTCGAACTGGCCGGCAAGGTTGGCCAGCACTTCGTCCTTGAGGGCGTCGGCAGCGTTCTCGCGCTCCTGCTTGTCAGCGATCTGGAAGACAGCGGTCAGCTTCTCGCTGGCTGCGGACTCCACGGCGGCGTAGGCGTCGTCCTCATAGTCAAGGAAGACAGGGAATTCGACCGTCGGCTTGGCAGCACGGGCGGCGAGGTCGGCCTGGGCGTCGCAGAGAGCCTTGATGAACGGCTTGGCAGCCTCGAGGCCCTCGGAAACAACCTCTTCGGTGGGGGCGGTGGCGCCCTGTTCCTTGATGAGGGTCCAGGAGTTGTCCGTGGCTTCGGCTTCGACCATCATGATGGCGACGTCGTCACCGGCAACGCGGCCGGCAACCACCATGTTGAACACGGAGTTTTCCAGCTGTGAGTGCTTCGGGAAGGCAACCCACTGGGAGCCGTTTTCGTCGGCGACCAGGGCAACGCGGACGCCGCCGATGGGGCCGGAGAAGGGCAGGCCGGACAGCTGGGTGGACATCGAGGAGGCGTTGATGGCCACCACGTCGTACAGCTCGTCGGGGTTGATTGCCAGGACGGTGACAACGATCTGGACCTCGTTGCGCAGGCCCTTGATGAAGGCGGGGCGCAGCGGGCGGTCCATCAGGCGGCAGGCCAGGATGGCCTCGGTGGACGGGCGGCCTTCACGGCGGAAGAACGAGCCCGGGATGCGTCCGGCGGCGTACATGCGCTCTTCGACGTCAACCGTCAGCGGGAAGAAGTCAAAGCCTTCGCGCGGGTGCTTGCCGGCGGTGGTGGCGGACAGCAGCGCGGTGTCCTCGTCGATGTACACCATGGCTGCGCCGGCTGCCTGCTTGGCGAGGCGGCCGGTTTCGAACCGGACCACGCGCTTGCCGAAGCGGCCGTTGTCGATGATTGCTTCTGAGAACTGGATTTCGGGACCCTCCAAGAGAGTCACCTCCGTTTCTGTTTACGGAAGTCCAGCCGCATCAACCTGGCCAGCATCTGTCTACTGGCCCTGCACCCGGTCATCGATCGAGACCCACGGGCCGGGACTTCAGTCGCTGAAGCCTTCCCGGGGATCACTACCGAGGACCGCGAATGCGTGATGCGGTTGATCCTCCTGTTTAGTTTTGATTGAAGAAGGCGGCCCGTCCCGTACTGGAAAGGGCCGCCCCCGAAGTCTGACTAGCGGCGCAGGCCGAGGCGCTCGATGAGCGAACGGTAGCGGGCGATGTCGGTCTTCTTGAGGTAGCTCAGCATGCGCTTGCGGCGACCCACCATGGCCAGCAGGCCGCGCTGGGTGTGGAAGTCGTGCTTGTGCTCCTTCATGTGCTCAGTCAGATCCTTGATCCGCTGGGTCAGGACAGCAACCTGGACCTCCGGTGAACCGGTGTCGCCTTCTGCGGTTGCGTATTCCTTGATGATGGACTGCTTTACAGCGGCGTCAAGTGCCACATTAACTCCTATGAAATGTGCCGTGAGGGCCCGGTCAGAAAATCACTGCCGGGTCTGCCGCCGCGGCCTGGCCCCGGAAAACCGGGAAGGTCCGAACACGACAGGAACCAGCCGCCACGGACTGCAGCCGGATCCATCGTCAAGTTTACCGGCCCGGGCCTAACCTGTCGAAACAGTCGGTGTTAGTCCTGCAGCCGGTCCCGGATGGCCGCCATTCCCTGCAGCACCTCCTGGAAGCTGGTGCTCAGGGGCGAGAGGCCGATGCGGATGCCGCGGGGCGAGCGGAAGTCGGGGATCACGTCGTCATCCCACAGCGACGCCACGGTGGCCTTGGTGAACCCGGGGTGGTCCACGGTAATGTGGCTGCCCCGCTCCCCCGGACTGCGCGGGGTGGCCAGTTCGGCGCCCAGCGGTGCCAGCCACGCGTCGAAGATTTCGACGGCGAACGCCGTCAGCTTCTCCGACTTTGCCCGGATGGCAGCCATGGACGCTTCCTCGATCAGGTCCAGCGTCCCCCGGCTGGCGAGCATCCCAAGGATGGCGGGGGTGCCGCTCAGGAATCCCCGGATGCCTGCCGCCGGCTCATACCCCTTGGCCATCTCGAACGCGTCCTTCCGGCCCATCCAGCCCCAGATGGGCTGGTTCAGCGAGGCCAGGTGCCGCTGGTTGACGTAGGCGAACGCCGGCGACCCCGGGCCGCCGTTCAGGTACTTGTACGTGCAGCCCGCGGCGAAGTCCACGCCGGCGCCGTCGAGGTCGATCTCCACCGACCCCGCGGAGTGGCAAAGATCCCACACCACCAGGGCGCCGGCGTCGTGCACGGCGGCGGTAATGGCAGGCAGGTCGGCAAGGTGGCCCGAGCGGTAGGCGATCTGGCTGAGAAGGACGACGGCGGTGCGCGGGCCGGTCGCTTCGCGCACCTGGTCAGCGGTCACCCCGGCGGCGGGATCGGCCTCGATCCAGCGGAGCGTCAGGCCCTCTTCAAGCGCGATGCCTTCCACGAGGTAGCGGTCCGTGGGGAAGTTCTCGGTGTCCAGGACCAGTTCGTTCCGGTCCGGGTCAGCCACCGCGGCCAGGGCGGCCCGGATCAGTTTGTAGAGGACCACCGTGGTGGAGTCCGCGATGATCGTTTGTCCCGGCGCAGCACCCAGGACGGCCCGGCCCAGCTGGTCACCGATGGCCTGTGGCAAGTCCAGCCATTCCTCATCCCATGCGCGGATCAGGCGCCCGCCCCAGCCCTCGCGGATGAACGCCGCGATGTCCCCGGGCGTCCTCTTCAGCGGGCGGCCCAGGGAGTTGCCGTCCAGGTAGGACAGCGGGGTATCGGTGCCGATGAAGTGGCCCCGGTAGTGGGCCAGCGGGTCCTGGCGGTCAAGTTCTTCGGCGCGCTGCTGCAGGGCTACGCCTTCCTCTTCCACCAGGGGCTGCTGCTGGGTGGTCATTGGCCGATCTCCGTCCTGACTGCGAATAACTCCGGGAAGAAAGTGAGCTCGAGGGCTTTTTGCAGGAAGGCGGCGCCGCTGGACCCGCCCGTTCCGGCCTTCATGCCGATGGTCCGCTGCACCGTCCGCAGGTGGCGGAACCGCCACAGCTGGAAATTGTCTTCCAGGTCAACCAGTTCCTCGCACGCCTCGTACGCGCTCCAGTTGTCTGCCGCGTGTTCGTAGATGTGCTTGAACAGCGGCACGAGTTCCGGGGTGAACTCGTGGGCGCGGCTGACGTCGCGGTCCAGGACCGAGGCAGGGACGTCGAAGCCGTGCCTGGACAGGTAGGCGAGGAATTCGTCGTAGATGCTGGGCGCCGCGAGGAGTTCGGACAGCATGGCGTGCGCCTCGGGATCGGATTCGAACACCGGAAGCATCTTGCGGTTCTTGTTGCCCAGGACGAATTCCACGGCACGGTACTGGGCGGACTGGAAGCCGGAGGAGTTGCCCAGGAATCCGCGGAACTGGGAGTACTCGGTGGGTGTCAGGGTGGCCAGCACGGACCACTGTTCGGTGAGGGTCTTCTGGATATGTTTGACCCGGGCGATGCCCTTGAGCGCCGAACCCAGGTCATCGTTACGGAGCCAGGCGGCGGCACTGCGCAACTCATGCAACACCAGCTTCAGCCACAGCTCCGTGGTCTGGTGCTGGATGATGAACAGCAGTTCGTCATGGTGCTCGGGCTTGCTCACCGGCTGCTGGGCACTGAGCAGGGTGGGCAGCTGGAGGTAGGAGGCGTAGCTCATCCGGGAACTGAAGTCGCGGACGATGCCTTTATCCAGCTTGCGGGTGTTCTTTTCGACGGACACGTACTGCCTTTCCCTGCTGACCCCGGCAGCTTCCCGCCGGGGCTGGTGGATCGGATCGGCTGCAGCGCCCCGTTCTGGCCAGCGCCTGGCCAGCGCCTGGTCAGGGTCTGGTCAGCGTTTGACCAGGAGGTCGTGGGCCTGGACCACGTCCAGCTTCATCTGGTCCACCAGTGCTTCAGGCCCACGATAGGCCACCATCCCCCGAAGGCGCGCCACGAATTCCACGACTACTGTCTGGCCGTACAGATCGAAGTCCTCAACGGCCTCCTTGGGCCTGTCGATGACGTGGGCCTCCACCTGGCGGCTGACGCCGTCGAACGTTGGATTGGAACCCACCGAGATGGCGGCCGGCCAGCGCTTGCCGGCCTGGTCCACAAGCCAGCCCGCGTAGATGCCGTCGGCAGGAATGAGGCCGCTGGCGTTGGAGGCGAGGTTGGCGGTGGGGAAACCCAGGGCCCGCCCGCGGGCGGCGCCATGCACCACTTCGCCGCGCATCCGGTGCCACCGGCCCAGCACGGCAGCCGCCGTGGCGACGTCGCCCTCCTGGAGCGCTTCACGCACCCAGGTGGACGAGCAGCGGCGGTCCGCGCCGTCGTCGTCATGCAGGGGGTAGCCCTCGGAGCCGAACTCGCTGATCACCTGGACCTCGAAGCCGAACTTTTCACCAAGGGCCTTCATGGTGTCCAGGTCCCCGGAATTGCCGCGGCCGAAGCGGGCGTCGTGACCGATCACGACGTGGCTGGCGTGCAGGCAGTCCACGAGGTACTGCTCCACGAATTCCTCGGCAGTGAGGCTTGCCAGGTCCAGTGAATACTTGACCACCAGGATGGCGTCCAGGCCCAGTTCGCCCAGTGCCTCCAGCTTGTCGTCCAGGCCCATGATCATCTCGGGGGCGGACTCCGGGCGGTGTACGAACGCAGGATGCGGGTCGAAGGTGACCGCCACGGCCTTGGACCGGGTGAGCCGCGCCGAGCGGATCAGCTGGGACAACACCTGCTGGTGCCCCCGGTGGACACCATCGAAGTTCCCGAAGGTGACAACAGAGGGTCCGAAGTCCGCCGGGACCTCGGACGGATCGTTCCAGATGTAGACCATCACCCTCGCCTTAGACTGCCTGCAGCATCAACATTCCGCAGCCGGACCAGCCGCGGAACTCTTCAAGGTTACCCGTATTCACCGTGCCCCTTTTCCCAGCGACTTTCCCTGCGACGGCCGGCGCCGGTACAGCCACACCAGCCCCAGGATCGGCAGCAGGAGCGGGATGAAGCCGTAACCGCGGCCGAACAGGGACCACACGGTCTCATGGGGGAACGCCACGGCGTCGAAGATGCTCAGCGCCCCCACCACCAGGACGCCCACGAGCTCCACCAGCACGGCGGCGACGGACACTTTGAACCAGGTGCTGCCGGCCTTGGCCAAGGAGATCGTGGCTATCACGTAGACCAAGGCGGCGAAGGCGGACAGCAGGTAGGCGAGCGGGGCCTCGGAGAACTTGGTGAGGATCTGGTAGCCGGCGCGGGCCGAGGCCGAAATGGCAAAGACGGCGTAGACAGCGATGAGGAGGCGTCCCGGGCCCGTGTTCCGGGTATTGCGGGGGGTGCCGGCGGGTGCGCTGCCCACCGCGGCCGGTGTGTGCTGGTCATTCACGTTGCGTGCTTCTTCCACTTCAGTACCAGATCTGGTTCATGCGGGCGGCCATCACCAGGGCCGTCACGCCGACGGCGGCAAGGACGAAGTTGCTCCACCGCGTCCGTTCCAGGATGGACCAGTAGACGGCTGCCGGGGGCAGGAGCATGGCCGTGGCAAGGTAGCCCCAGAATTCCCACGCCTCGCCCGCGATGGGTTCCCCTGCGATCACCCGGACGATCGAACCCACAAGGTAGACCACCAGGGCCAGTTCCACGGCGGCCACCGAGAGAATGGTGACGTCGTTGGGTGCCTTCTTCATGATGCCCGCCACCAGGCAGATGGCGGTGGACAGCAGGCCGACTGCCAGGATGATCCAGAAATACGCGTCCACCCTAGGCCTCCCCGGCTGCCGCGGCGGCGGGTGCGCCGTTGCCCGGTGCGAACACCAGGACCGGTTTTGCGTAACTGCCGGCGTCAGCGAGCAGTGCCACCAGACTTCCGTCGGGGGCGAAAGCGGCGGCGGGATGGTCCGGGGTGGCGGCGGCGGGGCTTCCCGGTTCCGCCCCGGCCGCAATGCGGCGGCCGAACGAGATTTCCGTGGTTTCCTCGGCACTCAGCTCGCGGTTGGGCATGAGCGCACGGGCCGCCTGGGACATTTCCAGGACGTTGAGCTCCTCGGCGAGCTGGTCGAGCGTGCGGGCCTGGTCCAGTGAGTACGGGCCCACATGGGTCCGGCGGAGGGCGGTGAGGTGCCCGCCCACGCCCAAGGCATTCCCCAGGTCCCGTGCCAGGGCACGGATGTAGGTTCCGGACGAGCACTCCACGGTCACGTCAAGGTCCAACGCGCCGGCTCCGGCATCACGGCGGATGCCGTGGACCTCGAAGCGGTGGATGGTGACGGGCCGGGCCGCGAGCTTCACGTCCTCGCCGGAGCGGACCCGGGCGTACGCGCGCTCGCCATTGACCTTGATGGCGCTGACGCTGCTGGGCACCTGCAGGATGTCGCCGGTCAGTGCGGCGACGCCGTCGTGGATTGCCTGGTCGCTGACACCCTCGGTGCCGGCGGTGGCGGTAACCTCGCCCTCGGCGTCGTCCGTCACTGTCGACTGGCCCAGGCGGATGGTGGCGGTGTAGGTCTTGGACGTGCCCACAATGTAGGTCAGCAGGCGCGTGGCCTTGTTGATGCCGACCACCAGGACGCCGGTGGCCATCGGATCAAGGGTTCCCGCGTGCCCCACTTTCCGGGTCCCTGCGAGGCGCCGCATCCGGCCAACCACATCATGGCTGGTCCATCCCTGCGGCTTGTCCACTATCACCAGTCCAGAAAGCACGCCTACCAGTATATCGGCGCAGGTTGGGGCCCCGGTGCAGGGCGGCGGCGGCTAGGATGGCAGGCATGCCCGAGCTTGCCGCCCATGTCCGCGACGTGCCCGTCAACCAGATCCGCGAGATCACCGAGGCGGCGTGGCGCACCCCGGGAGCACTGGTCCTGAGCATCGGGGAGCCTGGCTTCCCGCTCCCCCGCCACGTGCTGGATGCGGGCATGGCGTGCCTGGACCGCGATGAAACGAACTACACCCCCAATGCAGGCATTCCCGGGCTGCGGGAGGCCTTCGCCGCCAGGTTCCGGGAACAGCAGGGCGTGGATGTGGGAGCCGACCGGGTGTACGTCGTGGCCGGGGCACAGCAGGGCCTGCACCTGGCCATGAGCCTGCTGCTTTCCCCCGGCGATGAGATCCTGATCCCCAACCCGGGCTACCCCACCTTCGCGATGACCGCCCGGCTCCTGAACGCCGAACCCGTGGGGTATCCGCTGTACCCCGGGCATGGCTTCCAGCCCCGGACGGAGGATATCGAGGCGCTCATCACGGACCGGACGCGGGTGCTGGTGCTGAACTCACCGTCCAACCCGCTCGGTGCCGTCCTGGGCGGGGACCTGACCCGCGAGCTCATGGAGCTCGCCCGCAGGCACGACCTCTGGGTCATCTCGGACGAATGCTACGAGGCGTTCACCTACGACGTGCCGCACATCAGCCCGGCAAGGTTCGACGGCGGGACGCGCGGCGAAGCGCGGGTGTTCACCTCCCTGACACTGTCCAAGACCTACGGGCTCACGGGCCTCCGGATCGGGGCGCTGGTGTGTCCGCCGGAGTTGAAGCAGCAGATGGACAATGTGATGGAATCCATCGTCTCCTGCGTGGCGGCACCGCCCCAGTACGCCGCACTCGCTGCCCTGACCGGCCCGCAGGACTATGTGCAGCACGCCTCCCGGCACTACCGGGAGAACCGCGACGCCGCCTCCGCAGTCCTTGACGCCAAGGGCATCCCGTACCTCCAGGCCCAGGGCGCCTTCTACCTGTGGGCGGATCTGTCGCACGCCAGTGGCGGCGACGTGCGCGGATGGGTTCGCCGGTTCCTGGCGGACGCCGGTGTTGCCCTGGCCCCCGGCACTGCCTTTGGGTCGATCGGCGAAGGCTGGGTCCGCATCGCGCTGTGCGGGCAGAAACAGGACCTGCTGGAGGGACTGTCACGCCTGCCGGCAAGGACCGGCCTGGAATAACGTCTCCGACCGCTTACCTGGCCGCGGGCCCGCCTACCGGGCCGCATCCGCCTACCGGGCCGCATCCGCTTCCAGGGCCGCGTCCGCTTACTGGGCTGCGCTGATTACCGGGCTGCGCCGCCCAGGGCCCCGTCCAGCCAGGAGCGCAGCACCTGTGCGGGCGCCGCCCCCGCCTGCCGGGCGGCCACCTTTCCGTCCACCAGCACCATCAGGGTGGGGATCGCCTGCACGTCGAACCGCCGCGACAGGCCGGGCGCCTTGTCCACATCGACTTTGACCAGCTTGATCCGGCCGGGCCGTTCGCGGGCCAGTTTGTCCAGGACCGGACTCACCATGCGGCAGGGCCCGCACCAGTCCGCCCAGAAGTCAACCAGCACGGGTACGGGTGACCGTTCAGCCACGGCGGCGAAGTCAGCGTCCCCGGCGTTGACGATCCAGGGCAGCCCGGCCTTGCAGTTGCCGCAGCGCGGCGTCCCGGCTGCCTGCGCCGGAATCCGGTTGGTCTTGCCACAGGAGGGGCAGGCGATGAGCGTTGGCTCCATGCCTAATACTCCGTCTTGCCCTCGAAGGCGTCCCACGCCTTGAAGGGGGCGGCCGACGTCGGAATGTCGTCGCGGGTGACCGGCATCAGTTCGGGGCGGGTGCCGCTGAAGTAGTCGTAGAACAAGGCATCGTCGAAGCCGGCGGCGGCGGCTCCATGCCGGTCCGCGGCAAAGTGGACCCGGTCAATCCGCGCCCACAATGCAGAGGCGAGGCAGAGCGGGCACGGCTCGCAGCTGGCGTAGAGCACCGCGCCGTGGAGGTCGAAGTTGGCAGTTGCCGTAGCGGCGGCGCGGATGGCCACCACCTCCGCATGGGCGGTGGGATCGTTGTCCCGGGTGACCCGGTTGACGCCTTCATGCACGCGCCCGTCCGCCGTCACCACCAGCGCGCCGAACGGTCCGCCGCCCTCGGCAACGTTCCGGACGGCCAATTCGACGGCCTGCTCAAGGTAGCGCGCGGCCTCAAGGTGCTCAGTTGCCTGGGTCATAGCTCGATCCTAGCCACCGCATCCCGGTTAGGGGATGAAATAGGGGGCGCATTAGGGGGAAAGTCCCGACGACATCTGCGCAGCACAGGAATAGTCTGGCGCCCTGGGGCGTCAGCTGTACTGCCTCCCTGCGGGGCACCCTCATCCCGGCCCGCCGCAAGCCACCAGTCCCGGAGTACCCAATGAAGAGAAAACTCGCTTTGATCGCATCCCTGGCGGTGGCGGCCGTCATCATCCCGGCCGCCGCATCTTCAGCGTCCGGCGGGGACCACCACGGCTGGCCGTACGAGGAAGTGGCCGGCGGCCTGGTCTCTCCCCTGCACCTGGCCGTCGGCACCGGTAAATCGCTGTATGTGACCCAGGACTTTGCAGCGACACTTAGCCGGATCGGCAGGGACGGCGACGTCGAGGACATCTACGCCAAGGGCGTTGAAGGCTGGGACGTCGCAGGCGTCGAAACGCGGGGCGCCACGACGTTCTTCCTGGAAAGCACCGGGGCGGGCCTCGGTGAGCCCGCCAAGCTGGAGGGCTACCTGAAGGCCATTGGTCCGGGAGGAGACGTGCGGACCATCGCGGACCTCGCGGAGTATGAACGCAAGTACAACCCGGACGGCAACCAAAAGTACGGGTTCGCGCCTGGCACGGGCGCTGCCTGCCTTGCCGAAACCACGCCGCCCGACGGTGAGGGCGGCCCGCCGCCCCAGTACAAGGGAGTGGTGGACTCCCATCCGTACGCCACCGCAGTCCAGGGCAATACGGCCTACGTGGCGGACGCCGGGATGAATGCCATCCTCAGGGTCAACATCCGTACCGGCGAGATCTCGACGCTGGCCGTCCTGCCGCCCCGGCCTTTCACGATTCCTGCCGAGGCCGCCAAGGAATTGATGGCGCCCAGCTGCGCCGGCTTCACCTACGCCTTCGAGTTCGTCCCGACTGACGTCGAGATAGGCCCCGACGGCTGGCTGTACGTGACGTCCCTGCCCGGTGGACCTGAAAGCGAAGCCCTCGGCCACCGCGGCGCGATCTTCAAGGTCAACCCGTGGACCGGAGCAACCAGGCTCTGGGTGGACTACATCCTCAGCCCCACCGGACTGGCTGTTGCCAACACGGGCGACGTTTATGTTGCATCATTGTTCGGCAACGAGATCCTGAAGTTCCACGCCTGGAAGGGACACCGCACCCAATTCCTGAAAGTGAACCAGCCCGCCGACGTCGAAATCCAGGGCCGGACGCTCTACGCCACGATTGATGCACTGCCAGGGCCTCCAGCAGGACCAGGTGCGGCACCTCCTGCGGGGCCTCCGGCCGGAAAGGTCATCAAGGCCGATATCAAGTAGGCACCGCACAGGAGGCGAACACAGGTTTCTGGGAAGCAGAAGGCCCGGACAGCATTCGCGGTCCGGGCCTTCTGCTGACGTTTTCGGGCTACTTGCTGCCGTCTTCGTCGAACTCGTCGGTGTCGTTGAGGTCGAGGTCCTCTTCGTCGAAATCGTCTTCGTCGATCTCCACGTCAGGTGACGCATCGCTCTTGTAGGGATCGGCGTCGCCGGCGTGCTTGGCCTTGGCAGCCAGGGCGGCCACCTCGGCGTCGCGCTTCTTGGCTTCCCGCAGCAGTTCCTCAAGGTTGGAGGCGTTCACGGGAATCTGGTCGGCCACGAATTCGAGCGTGGGAGTCAGGCGCGCAGTGATGTTGCGGCCCACCTCCTGCCGCAGCACACCCTTGGCCTTCTCCAGTCCCTTGGCAGCATCAGACTGCAAAGCCTGGTCCCCAAAGACGGTGTAGTAGACGGTGGCATGCTGCAGATCATTGGTCACGCGGGCATCGGTAACAGTAATCCCCTCAAGCCGCGGATCCTTAACCTTCCGGCTCAGGGCCTCAGCAACAACAACCTTAATCCGCTGCGCCATCTTGGCAGCACGTGCCGGATCAGCCATGTTCAACTCCTATAAAAGAAAATTTGGGTCGTACGACGGCGGCGCGGAGGCTGCCAGCGCACGTTTCAGTTCTGCACCACGCACCCAGGCGGGCCAACGACGATGCCGGAGAGTTTTGGGGGCGCCCGGGAGTGGCATCGGGCCTACCGGAGCTGGGCGGCAAAGGATCGCAAGATCCTTTGCCGCCCAGCGTAGGGGCGGGGCGCCCCCAAAACTCGGAGGCGTCCCGCCGCGGGACAGACTAGACGCGCGGCTTTTCGCGCATCTCGAAGGTCTCGATGATGTCGCCTTCAACGATGTCGTTGTACGAGCCAAGGCCGATACCACACTCGAAGTCCGTGCGGACCTCGGTGGCGTCATCCTTGAAGCGCTTGAGCGTCTCAATGGTGAGGTTGTCACCGATGACCTTGCCGTCGCGGCTGATGCGTGCCTTGGTGTTACGGCGGATGATGCCGCTGCGGACGATCGAGCCTGCGATGTTTCCGAACTTGGAGGAGCGGAAGACTTCGCGGACCTCGGCGGTGCCCAGCTGGAATTCTTCGTATTCCGGCTTGAGCATGCCCTTGAGCGCCATCTCGATGTCATCGATTGCGGCGTAGATGACCGAGTAGAAGCGCATGTCCACGCCTTCGCGGTCTGCCAGTTCGGCAACCCGCTCGGCCGGCTTGACGTTGAAGCCGATGATGACGGCGGAGTCGACCGTTGCCAGGTTGACGTCGTTCTGCGTGATGGCACCCACACCGCGGTGGATGACGCGCAGCTGCACGCCTTCGCCGACGTCGATCTTGAGCAGGGCATCTTCGAGGGCTTCCACGGCACCGGACACGTCACCCTTGAGGATGAGGTTGAGGGTGTCGATCTTGCCGTCGGCCACGGCCTGGTCGAAGTCTTCGAGGCTGATGCGCTTGCGGCGCTTGGCGAGCTGGGCGTTGCGCTCAGCGGCTTCACGCTTTTCGGCGATCTGGCGGGCGGTCCGTTCGTCGGTGGTGACCAGGAAGCTGTCACCGGCGCGCGGCACGTTGGACAGGCCGAGGACCTGGACCGGACGTGACGGCAGCGCGACGTCGAGGGCTTCGCCGTCTTCGTCGAACATGGCGCGGACGCGGCCGTGGGCCGTACCGGCCACGATCGTGTCGCCGACCGCCAGGGTACCGGACTGCACCAGCACGGTGGCCACCGCACCCCGGCCCTTGTCCAGGTTGGCTTCGATGGCGATACCGCGGGCGGCCTTGTCCGGGTTGGCCCGGAGGTCCAGCGCGGCGTCGGCGGTCAGCAGCACAGCGTCGATCAGTTCGTCGATGTTCAGGTTCTGGCGGGCAGAGACCTCAACGAACATGGTGTCGCCACCGTATTCTTCCGGAACCAGGCCGTACTCGGTCAGCTGGCCCTTGACCTTGTCAGGGTTGGCGCCTTCCTTGTCGATCTTGTTCACGGCCACGACGATCGGCACGTTGGCCGCCTGGGCGTGGTTGAGTGCTTCAACGGTCTGCGGCATAACGCCGTCGTCCGCTGCCACCACCAGGATGGCGATGTCGGTGACCTTGGCACCACGGGCACGCATGGCGGTGAACGCCTCGTGACCGGGGGTGTCAATGAACGTGATGTCGCGCAGCGTGCCCTCATGCTCATGGCTGATCTGGTAGGCACCGATGTGCTGGGTGATGCCGCCGTGCTCGCCGGCCACGACGTCCGAGTTGCGGATGGCATCCAGCAACCGGGTCTTACCGTGGTCAACGTGGCCCATGACGGTGACGACCGGAGCGCGCGGCTCGAGTTCGTCGTCGCCTTCGGCTTCGAGTTCGGCTTCCACGTCGATGTCGAAGGTGGAGAGCAGCTCGCGCTCCTCGTCCTCCGGCGACACGACCTGCAGCTTGTAGCCCAGTTCCTCGCCCAGCAGCGCGAAGGTGTCCTCGTCCAGCGACTGGGTGGCGGTTGCCATTTCACCGAGGTGGAACAGCACGGTCACCAGTGCGGCGGGGTTTGCCTCGATCTTGTCGGCGAAGTCCGTGATGGACGAGCCGCGGCGCAGCCGGATGACGGTGTTGCCGTCGCCGCGGGGTACGCTGACGCCACCCAGCGACGGTGCGCTCATCTGCTCAAGTTCCTGGCGCTTTGCGCGCTTCGACTTGCGCTGCTTGCCACGGCCTGCGCCGCCCTTGCCGAAGGCACCCTGGGTGCCGCCGCGGCCGCGGCCGCCCTTGCCGAAGCCACCGCCGGCGGGAGCACCGCCGCCGCCACCGGGACCACCGGTTCCGGGTGCGCCGCCCGGGCGTCCGGGACCGCGGCCGCCGCCACCGGGACGGCCTGCACCTGCGGGTGCGGGACGCTCAGTGCGGTTGGGCATCATGCCGGGAGTAGGCCGCGGACCACCGGGGCGGGGTGCACCGGGACGGGGACCGCCGGCACCGGCTGCGGGACGGGGCCCACCTGCACCGGCCGCTGGACGCGGACCACCGGGACGGGGACCACCGGCACCGGCCGCGGGACGCGGACCACCGGGACGGTCGCCGTCGGTGCGGCCGCCACCCGGGCGGGGCATGCCCTGGGACGTGGCAAACGGGTTGTTGCCCGGACGGGGAGCGCGGTCACCGTCGCCGCCACGGCCGCGGGGCATGCCCTGCGAGGTGGCGAACGGGTTGTTGCCGGGACGGGGACCGCCCGGGCGCGGCGCGTTCGAGCCGGGAGCGGAGCCACCCGGGCGGGCGGCGGGGGTGTCAGCCTTGGGGGCCGGACGGGCACCGGGCTTGGCGCCGGTGGAGGGTGCCGCGGGAGCAGCCGGAGCGCTGGCGGCAGGTGCCGGCGGCGCGCTGGGAGCCGGGGCCGACGGGGCAGCCGCCTGGGCGGGGGCTGCGGGTGCCGGAGCCTTGGGTGCGGGAGCTTTGGGAGCTGCCGGGCCCGGAGCCGGGGTTGACGGACGTGCTTCCGCGGCGGGAGCAGGTGCCTTGGGGGCAGCTGCGGGTGCTGCGCTCTTGGCGGCAGCATCGGGGAAGGCGTTGCGCAGCTTGCGCACGACGGGGGCCTCAATGGTGGATGAGGCGGAGCGAACGAATTCGCCCAGTTCCTGCAGTTTTGTCACTGCATCTTTGGAAGTAATACCGAGCTCTTTCGCGAGCTCGTGTACGCGGACCTTGGCCACATTTCTCCTGTCTCGGTCCGCACCGAGCCAGGCACGAACCGTCTACTTCTTACTGCGGGCCCCAGCCGCGAATGCTGCAGAAGGGCCCATTGCAGAGCGCAACAAAGTTGTCATCGTTACGCACTCATCGCTGGGAACTCATCGGGTTTCCATCAGATTTCTGACCCGCTTTCAGGTTGGACGGTTGGTGTCGCAGCCGCCGTGGCGCCTGTGACGATCGGACCTGACGTGATCCGGCGTTCCACGGCTTCGGTTCCGGTTGCTCCCCGAAGGGCGCGTCCGAACGCTCGCCGCTTTACTGCCAGAGCCAGGCACGATTCGCTGGGATGCAGCCATGCACCCCGGCCAGCCATCCGGCGTCGTTCATCCACCAGGACAGCGGTTGATCCGCTGCCTTCGGCGACGAGCCGGAGTAACTCAGACCGCGGCCCCTTCTTCCGGCAACCGATGCAGGTGCGTTCCGGTTGACTCCCGCTGGTACGTACTTCTGCCACGGCAATCGTCCTGACGTTCATATCTGCAGGCCACGCGCGGGCTCCTCCCCATCCGGGAAAGGGCACACGCAAGGCACACGGTTACCGGCCGTAAGGCGCGGTCCTATCTATTCTAGCCCCTCCGGGGCCTTCCGCCCGAACCGCCCGCCGGCTCCGGCGTGGCAGGATCCGGCCGGACAGCGGGTCAGCTTTCCTTGGCCGTTGCGGCGTCGGAGACGATATCGATCCGCCAGCCGGTGAGCTTCGCAGCCAGGCGGGCGTTCTGGCCCTCCTTGCCGATGGCGAGCGACAGCTGGTAGTCGGGGACCACCACGCGTGCTGACCGGGTGGCCTCATCCGTGATGGTGACAGAATTCACACGCGACGGCGACAGGGCGCTGGCGATGAAGGTGGCGGGGTTCTCGCTGAAGTCGACGATGTCGATCTTTTCGTCGTTGAGTTCGTTCATGACGGCGCGGACCCGGGAACCCATCTCACCAATGCAGGCGCCCTTGGCGTTGATCCCGGGAGCATTCGCCTTCACTGCAATCTTGGTGCGGTGGCCGGCTTCGCGGGCGAGTGCCACGATCTCCACGGAACGGTCGGCGATCTCCGGAACTTCCAGTTCGAAGAGCTTCCGGACAAGCCCCGGGTGGGAGCGGGACAGCGTGACGGACGGGCCCTTGGAGCCGCGGTGGACGTCGATGACCAGGGCACGGAGCCGGTTGCCGTGGATGTACTTCTCCCCCGGAACCTGCTCGGGCGGCGGAAGCAGTGCTTCCACCGAACCCAGGTTGACCTGGATCATGTGCGGGTTGTTCCCCTGCTGGATGGTGCCGGCAACCAGCTCGCCCTCGCGGCCCTTGAACTCGCCCAGCACGTTGTCGTCCTCAACGTCGCGCAGGCGCTGGAGGATGATCTGCCGGGCGGTGCTGGCGGCGATGCGCCCGAAACCCTCCGGCGTGTGCTCGAACTCGCCGATGGGCGCGCCGTCGTCGTCGATCTCCACGGCCCAGATGGTCACGTGGCCGCTCTTGCGGTCCAGCTCGGCACGGGCCTTTTCGAAGGCGCCGGGAGACTTGTGGTAGGCCACCAGGAGCGCCTGCTCGATGGTGGGGATCAGGAGGTCCAGCGGGATTTCACGCTCACGCTCCAGAAGTCTCAGTGCGCTCATGTCAATATCCATCAGGCCTCCTCAGAAGGTCCATTGTGTTCAGGTTCCAGACCGCCCTCATTGAGGTGGCTGAATTCGATCTCGACTTTTCCGCTGCGGATCCTGTCGAAAGGAAGTTTGATGGGGTCGCCCTGCTTGGGCTTCATACCCTTCTTGACGGCGATCTCCGGGACGAGTGTCACGCCGGCGTCGTCCACAGACTGGATACGGCCGGTGACATTGTCGCCCTGGATGACGTTCACCGTGACCATCCGGCCCCTGGCCCGGTGCCAGTGGCGGGGTTCGGTCAGGGGACGTCCGACGCCGGGTGAGGAAACTTCGAGGTCATACGGGCGGCTGTCCGTGGCGGGGTCGTTGTCCAGGACATCGGAGAGAACCCTGGAAATGTCCGCGATGACGTCGAGGCTTACGCCGCCCGATTCCTCCTGCGGCAGGTCCACCACAACGTGGACCACCCGGTGGGACCCGGCAACGTTGATTTCCACGTCCTCGAGGTACAGCCTGTTGGCCAGGACCGAGGGTTCGAGGAGGGCTCTCAGCCGGGCAGCTTCCGGATTGTGTGCCGCTGCGGTCCCAGTCCTGCCCGTTCCGGTGTGGTCTGGTGAAGCCGTGGCTTCTGCATTGCTCACGATGCCGGCCGCCTCCCTATAGATGATGTGGTGTGTACTAGCGTAGCTATTTTACCGGCAGAACGGTGCACGGCGATCCCCCTCAGCCGTGGCACCATGGTCTGTTGTGAACGACGACAACCAGGAAAACCGCCCGCGGATGCGCTATTTCCGGTACGCCGTCCTCTCCCTGGCAGCACTTCTTGTCCTCAGCCTGGGATTCGCCCTGGTTCCGGCGGATCCGCCGGAACCGCCCGCTCCCCCGTTCACCGAGCAGGCCCGCGCGGCCGCCCTTGCGGACGCCCTTGAACTCCGAGCCGCGGGACTTCAGCTTGCCGGCGGGACAGCCGACGGCGGTGCTGCCGCCAGCCTGGACCGGGTTGTGACCTTGCTGACCATCCAGGCGCGCGCCCTCCTGCTGCCGGAGGCCGCTGCGGCGTCGACCGCCCCGTCGCCAGCCACCGCCACCCCCACGACCCCTGCTCCTGCTCCTGCCTCGATGACAGCGGCCGGATTGGCCACAACCCTGGCCGCAAGCGGTACGGAGCGGCTCCGGGACGCGGCAGCGGCCGACGGCGGGATGGCCCGCCTGCTGGCAGGGGCAGGCACAGCCCAGGTCCTGGCCGCCCAAGAGCTCGCCGCGGCAGCCGGCCAGGCCGCGCCGGGTGGCACCGCACCCGCAGCACCAGGATCACCTGGCGCCACGACTACTGCGGCGTGCCCTTTTGTCCCCTCACAGCAGGCTCCCCCCGCCGAGCAGGCACAGTCGGAACGTCACGAACAATCGGAAAAGCAGGCACAGTCGGAAGAACCGGCGCAGTCGGAAGAACCGGCCCAGTCCGGGGAGCAGGTTCCACCTCCTGGGCCGGCGGCGCCGGGCAGCGCCCTGGCGGCCCTGGCCGCCGCTGAGCTGGAGGCGGTCTACGGCTACCAGGCGGCTCTGGCGCGGCTGCCCGAGGATGCCGCCGGGCCGGCGTCGGAATTCCTGCGCCGGCACCAGGACCTGGTGGAGGATGCCGAAGCCGCCAGCCGCCTGCATTGCGCCGTTCCGCTGCCGCAGGAGCCGGGCTACGTTCTGGAGCCCGGGTTTCTCGCTGCCCCCGCCGCCGGACTGGCGCAACTGGAGGCTGCAACCCTTCCCGCCTATGGAGACGTGGCGGCACTGACGGACGGCTCCGCCCGCACCTGGGCTATAGCGGGGCTGCAGGCGGCCGCGGAGCGGACAGTTCACTGGGGCGGGGACCCTGGCGCTGTTCCCGGAATACTCCTGGACGAGGCCCGGCTGCCTCTGTTGCCGGAGTAGAAACAGGATTTCCGGCTGCCCCGCCTTGTCCGGGCCGGAAGTCCCGCCCCGGGCGCCTAGGCTGGACCTGATGAATCCGCCAGCAGCCGTAGTACCCATCCCGCAGGACCTGACCGCCCGATACAGCCGCAGCAGTTCCGGACGCGCCTGGCTTGCCTCGCTGCCGGACCTGATCCAGGGCCGGCTGGAGCAATGGCGCCTCGAAGCGGACCTCCCCGCCGGCAGCGTCCCCTGGAACGGGCACGGCGGCGTGGTGGTACCGGTACGGCAGGCAGATGGTTTCCCGGCGGCCCTCAAGATTGCCTTCCCGCACGATGAAGCCAGGGCCGAGCGGCACGCGCTGGAGCTGTGGCAGGGGCAGGGGGCAGTAGCCCTCCTCGAATCGGATGCGGGCACGTGCGCCATGCTCCTGGAGCGGCTGGAGGCCGGCAGCTCGCTTGCCACCGTGCCCTTTGATGCGGCGGCCGAGGTGTGGGGCGGGCTGGTGCGGCAGCTGAGCCTCAGCCCGGACCAGCGGCCGCAGTGGCGGGAGTTCGACCACATTGCCGCCCGCGCCGAGCAGTGGAGCGATGACCTGCCTGCCGACTGGGAGCAGCTGGGCCGCCCGTTCCCCCGCTGGCTGCTGGAAGCCGCGCTGGAGGTCTGCCAGACCCGGGGTGCGGTGGGACGGCGGTCCGGACGGGATGCCCTGGTTCATACTGATCTCCATTTCCTCAACGTCCTGGCCAGGCCGGGCAGGACGGACGAACGGCCGACGGCGGCAGGCTACGCAGCCATCGACCCCCAGCCCATGATCGGCGAACCCGAATATGCCGTGGCGCCGCTGCTGTGGAACCGGATCAGCGAACTGCCGGCCGGTGGGGCGGCCGAAGCACTGCGGCGCCGGTGCAGCGATTTCAGCGCTGCGGCGGCATTGGACGGCGAGGTGGCAAGGCAGTGGGCCGTCGCGCGGGAGGTTGCCAACGCGCTGGAGTATGCCGGGAAGCCAGGGCACCGGGGCGATCTGTCCCGTTCGCTCTGGGTGGCCAGTACGCTGGCTGGCCGGACTTTGCCGGACCTGCCGCCGGCGCAGGAACTCCCGGAACCGGGCGAGGCATTCGGCAACAGGTGAGCTCAGCCGCTGCGGACTGCGGCAAAAGCTGAACCGACGGCCGCCACGGCGGTGCCGACGTCTTCTCCGGCCGTCTGCCAGTTACTGACCGAGATCCGCAGGATGTCCCGGCCGTGCCAGCGGGACCCTGACATCCACACCCTGCCGTCATCGATGATGCGGGCCGTGACCGCGCGGGTGGTGTGGTCGTCGCCGAAGGCCACGCACACCTGGGTGTAGCCGACGTCGTTCAGTACCTCGACGCCATCAAGCACGGCCAGCCCGGCCGCGATGTCGGAGGCAGCCGCTGCCAACCCGTGAACCTGCGCTGCCACACCATCCCCGCCGAGGCTTTTCAGCGCAGCCCAGACCGGCACGCCCCGTGCCCGCCGGGAAAGCTCAGGCACTTTCTCGAACGGATCGCCGGGCCCTTCAGCGTCATGCACCAGGTAGCTCGCGTGCAGGCCCATGGCGGAGCGCAGCGCGGCTGCGTCCCGGACGATGGCGATCCCGCAATCGTAGGGCACGTTCAACGTCTTGTGCGCGTCCGTCGCCCAGGAGTCCGCTTCCCCGTATCCGCTGGTCAGGTGCCGCAGTCCGGGTGCTGCTGCCGCCCACAGCCCGAACGCACCATCGACATGGACCCAGGCTCCGTGCTTCCTTGCGACGGCGATCGCCTCGGGAAACGGATCGAAGGCGCCGGAGTGCACATTGCCGGCCTGCAGGCAGACCAGCGCCGGTCCCCCGCCTTCAGCCAGCGCCGCATCCAGCGCCGCAGGAATCAAGCGTCCCTCGCGGTCGGCCGCTACTGCCGTCGGCTGCCCCAGCCCCAGGTAGCGCAACCCGAGATCTACGGTGTCATGCCGTTCCCGGCCCACGTAGCAGCGGATGCGCGGAGCCCCGGCCAGCCCGTCGCGGTCCAGGTCCCAGCCGGCGTCGGTGAGGAGCCGCCACCGGGCGGCCGCCATCCCTGTGAAGTTCGCCATCGTGGCGCCGGTGACGAATCCGACGTCGGACTCACGGGGCAGGCCCAGCAACTCCAGCAGCCAGGCGCCCGCGCTTTCCTCGATTGCCGCGGCGGCGGGGGTGGCGTAGCGGAAGCAGGCGTTCTGGTCCCAGGCGCTGACAAGCCAGTCCGAGGCAAGTGCCGCCGGCAGTGTGCCGCCGATGACCCAGCCGAAGAACCGGCCGGACGGCATGGCCATCAGCCCCGGTTCTGCGTTCCGGGCAAGGAAATCAATCACTTCTTCGGCCGGCATTCCCTGCCGCGGCAAGGGGCCCCCGAAGGCGGCACCAAGGTCGTGCGCCGTGCGGCTGGGGCCCACCGGGCGGTCGGCAAGGCTGTGCAGCCAGGCGGTGGAGTGGTGCACGGCCCTTGCCAGTGCACGGGAGTAGTCAGCATCACCCCGGGGCATACCTGCATGCTACGCCCGGCAACACCCTGCCACGAGGGGCCCGGAACCACTCCTGGGCGAGCCGGGTCAGGCGAAGTTTTCCTGCCAGATGTCGTAGCCGAGTTTGATGATGAGGGCAGCCACCACCACCAGGAAGACGATGCGCACAAACCGGCTCCCCTGCTTGACGGCGGTCCTGGCACCGAGATAGCCGCCCGCCATGTTGGACGCGCCCAGCAGCAGGCCAAGCCCCCACAGGATGGAACCGTGCGGCATGAAGAACAACAGCGCGCCGGCGTTGGTGGCCATGTTCACGATCTTCGCCTTGGCACTGGCCTCGAGGAAGGCGTAGCCCATGGCCGAGACCAGCGCGATGACCAGGAAAGACCCCGTGCCCGGTCCGATCAGGCCGTCGTAGAAGCCGATGACCGCGCCGATCAGGCAGGCCACCACATAGTGCTTGTGGCCGTCATGGCGCAGCGCGGTGATGTCGCCGACGTCGGGCTTAAGCGCCGTGAAGAGGGCGACGGCGACCAGGGCCGCGACAATGATGGGTTTGAAGACGTTGGCCGGCAAGGTGGCCGCGAGCACTGCCCCGCCGAAACTTCCCGCCAGCGCGATCACCGCCATGGGAAGGGCCGTCTTCAAGTCCGGCCCCACCCGGCGGTAGTACGTGGTGGCACTGGTGGCCGTTCCGAAAATCGACCCCAGCTTGTTGGTCGCCAGCGCCTGCACCGGCGTGATGCCGGGAACCAGCAGGAGGGCGGGGAGCTGGATCAGCCCGCCCCCGCCCACCACGGCATCCACCCAGCCGGCCGCGAAGCCGGCCAGCACCAGCAGGAGCAGCGTTGTCAGTTGGAGGGATTCAAGCCCAAATTCCACTGCCGCGGTTCAGCTGTTGCGGACGGCGTTGACCACGTAGTCAACGGCCTTATCAACCGCCACGTTTTCCGCTTCACCCGTGCGGCGGTCCTTGATCTCCACCACGCCATCCACCAGTCCGCGGCCGACCGCCAGGATGGTGGGGACGCCCACCAGTTCCGCGTCGCCGAACTTCACGCCCGGCGATACCTTGGGGCGGTCGTCGAAGATGACCTGCAGGCCTGCTGCCTCAAGGTCCAGTGACAGCTGTTCAGCAGTGGCGAAAATGTCCTCACCCTTGCCGACGGCCACCACGTGGATGTCCGCAGGCGCAACGGCACGGGGCCAGACCAGGCCCTTGGCGTCGTGGTTGGATTCGGCCAGCGCTGCCACCGCCCGGGTAACACCCACGCCGTAGGAGCCCATGGTCACCGTGACCTGCTTGCCGTTCTGGTCCAGGACCTTCAGGTCCAGGGCCTCGGCGTACTTCCTGCCCAGCTGGAAGATGTGGCCCATTTCGATGCCGCGGGCCGTTTCAAGGGGGCCGGAGCCGTCTGGCGCGGGATCGCCGGCGCGCACCTCGGTGCACTCGATGACACCGTCCCAGGTGAAGTCGCGTCCGGCCACCAGGCCATAGACGTGCTTGCCGGCTTCATTGGCGCCGGTGATCCAGGTGGTACCGCTGACGACGCGGGGGTCCACCAGGTAGAGGAGCTTGGTGGAGCTTTCGCTGCCCAGCAGCGGTTCGTCCAAGGTCAGGCCAGGGCCGAGGTAGCCCTTGACGATAAGGGGCTGCTTCTTGAGGTCGTCGTCGTTAGCTGCTTCCAGTCCGATCTCCCCTGCGATGGGCAGGAAGGAACCGATGTTGGCCTCCACGCGCTTGAGGTCAACGCCGCGGTCACCCGGCAGGCCGATGACCACAAGCTGGCGTTCACCGGTGGGCAGCGTGACGGCGAGAACCACGTTCTTGAGGGTGTCGGCGGCAGTCCAGGCGCCGCCGTCGGCCTCGCTGCGAGGGGCCAATTCGTTGGATGCCGCCACCAGGGTTTCGATGGTGGGGGTGTCCGGGGTGTCGAGCACCTGGGCCGCGGGAGCGTCGCTGAAGTCGATCTCGTCGGGGACCACGGTGGTCACGGCCTCGACGTTGGCTGCGTACCCGGATGCCGAACGGACGAAGGTGTCCTCGCCGATCTCCGTGGGGTACAGGAATTCCTCGCTCTTGGAACCGCCCATGGCGCCGGCGGTGGCCGCGACGGGGACAACCTCCAGGCCAAGCCGGGCAAAGATCTTCAGGTAGGCGGAGCGGTGCGCGGCGTAGCTGGCGTCCAGGCCGGCGTCGTCCACGTCGAAGGAATAGGAGTCCTTCATGATGAACTCGCGCCCGCGCAGCAGGCCCGCCCGGGGACGGGCCTCGTCACGGTACTTGTTCTGGATCTGGTAGAGGCTCAGCGGCAGGTCCTTGTACGAGGAGTACAGGTCCTTTACCAGCAGCGTGAACATTTCCTCGTGCGTGGGGGCCAGGAGGTAGTCAGCGCCCTTGCGGTCCTGGAGGCGGAACAGGCCCTCGCCGTATTCGGTCCAGCGGTTGGTTGCCTCATAGGGCTCACGGGGCAGCAGCGCCGGGAAGTGGACTTCCTGGGCTCCGATGGCCGCCATTTCTTCGCGGATGATGTCCTCGACCTTGCGCAGGACGCTGAGACCCAGCGGAAGCCAGGTGTAGATGCCCGGGGCTGCGCGGCGGATGTACCCGGCGCGGACCAGGAGCTTGTGGCTGGCGACCTCGGCGTCGACGGGATCTTCACGCAGGGTGCGCAGGAAAAGCTGGGACAGTCTTAGGACCACGGGTGGTATCCGTTTCTGGAGAAGTGCTGGATCAGCAGGGCCGGACAATTTTCGTCTGGGTACTAATCTACCGGCACCCGGCGCCCGGTCCCGACTGCGGCCGGCACCGGCGGGACACATCCGGCCCCGGACACAGTAGAGCCACGCCCGGAATAACAAAGCCCCTGGCCCCCCAGTTGAGGCTGGTCATCGCATCCGGGCGTGGCTCAACGCCGTTATCGCCCAAGTACTGGTGAGGACTGGTGAGACCGCCCAAACCACTCCAGCGCAGCTAGATCGAACCTATGTGATGGCGCGCACGTTGACAAGTATTTTTTCGGCACCGGCCCCATTGACCGGCAGCACAGCGGTGCCTAGCTTTAATTCATCAGGTGGTGAATTCTCTGGTCCAGCAAGGTCCGGGCAGCCTGTACGACGGCGGAGGCGGCCATGTCCCACGCGGCAACCCGACCACAACTTCCGGATTCTTCCACGGCCGTGGCCGCCTCAGGGCTGATGGTCTCACGGGGCCGGCTGCAGGTCCTCCGGGGATTGGATTTCACCGTGCCTGCAGGCCGGATCACTGGGCTACTGGGACCATCCGGCAGCGGCAAGACAACTCTTATGCGCGCCATTGTGGGGGCCCAGATTGTCGCGTCCGGGACAGTGCAGGTCCTGGGGATGCCAGCGGGCAATCCCATACTGCGGCACCGGGTGGGTTACGTGACCCAGTCGCCGAGCGTGTATCCGGACCTTACGGTGGAAGCCAACGTCCGGTACTTCGGTGCCATGCACCGGAAAGGCAAGGCCGACGCGGCAGAGGCAATCGCCGCCGTCGGACTTGAACGGGAGGCCCGCCAGAAGACGGCAAGCCTCTCCGGAGGCCAGCTCAGCCGCGCCTCACTGGCGTGCGCCCTGGTGGCGCGCCCCAGGCTGCTGGTGCTGGACGAGCCCACCGTGGGACTGGACCCGGTGCTCCGTGCGGACCTCTGGAGCAGGTTCCGGTCCATGGCGGAGGCTGGAACCACCCTCCTGGTGTCAAGCCACGTCATGGAAGAGGCCAGCCACTGCCACATGCTGCTGCTTCTTCGCGAGGGCCTGCTGTTGGCGCAGCTGACTCCGGAGGAGCTGGGCAGGCGCGGACACAGCAGTGACCTGGAGCAGGCATTCCTGTCCATCATCCGCGAATCAGGTGGCGGCAACGGGGACCAGCCGCCGCCTGGGGACCCGGGCAGGCACCAGGGGCTCCGCGGCGCTGGAAATGACAGGAGTGCACGGTAATGGATGCCAGGATGATGTTGGCCACCGCGGGCCGCGTTTTGGACCAGCTGCGCCATGACCGGCGGAGCATCGCCCTCATTCTGGTGGTTCCGGCGCTTCTGCTCACGGCGGTCTACTACCTTTTCGAGAATGAGGTGCTTCCGCCGGGAATGCCGCGCACCTTCGACCGGGTGGGCCTCATGATGCTGGCGATCTTCCCCTTCGTGGTGATGTTCCTGGTCACCTCCATCACGATGCTCCGGGAACGGACTTCCGGAACGCTTGAACGGCTGCTCACAACACCGGTGCACAAAGCCGACCTGCTCTTCGGCTACGGCCTGGCGTTTTCCATCATGGCGGCCCTGCAATCAATGGTGGCGACCGCCGTGGCCTACTGGATTTTCAACCTGGACATCGAAGGCCCGACGGGCTACGTGGTCATGATCGCCGTGATCAACGCCGTGCTGGGCGTGGCGCTGGGGCTACTGTGTTCGGCCTTCGCCAGGACCGAGTTCCAGGCAGTGCAGTTCATGCCGGTGGTCGTGGTCCCCCAGATCCTGCTTTGCGGACTGTTCGTGCCCCGGGACCGGATGAATGACGTCCTGGAATCAGTGTCCAATGTTCTTCCCCTGACGTTCTCCGTAGACGCCCTGCAGGAAATCGCGGCCCATCCGGAGGCCACCGAACAACTCTGGCAGGATGCCGGCATCATGGCCGCCATTGTCCTGGCGGTGCTGGTGCTCGCAGCATTGACCCTGCGAAGGCGCAGCGCGTGACGTCCCCCGGACAAGGCGGCGCCATGGCCAGGCGGGGACGTCGGCGCGGCGCCGCCGTATCCCGTGAGAACATTCTCGACGCCGCCCGGCGGTTGTTCGCCGAACATGGCTTCGAGGGGACAAGCCTCCGCCAGGTTGCCCGTGCGGCAGGTGTCGACCCGGCCATGATCCACCACTTCTTCAAGGGCAAGGACGAACTTTTTGCCCTGAGCGTGGAGCTGCCGGCCGATCCGGAGGAGGTGCTTCGCGGAGTGGCGGATACGGACCCTGGCCAGCGGGCCGAGCTGCTCGTGCGTACCGTCCTGCACCTGTGGGAAAGCCCCGCACAGGCGAGCCTGGTGGCGTTCCTGCGCGGGACACTCGGATCCCGTGCGAAGACGGCACTCCTGCGGGAGATGGTGGGCCGGACCATCATCAGCCGCATCATGGCCGGCGTACCGGGGCAGCCTGCGGAGGTGGCACTGCGCGGAGACCTGGTGGCAAGCCAGATGGTGGGACTGATGATGGTCCGCTACGTGGTCCGGCTGGAGCCTCTGGCGTCTGCCGGGCAGGACGAGGTGGTCCGGCTGGCCGCCCCGAACGTGCAGCGGTATCTCACCGGCGACCTATTTGAGCAGGGCCGCCGCTGAGTCCAGGAGCGCACCGGTGCGGGCTACAGCTTCCGCCTCGCTCTCGCCGCCGGCGGCGACAGCTGTGAACAACACGCCCTGCTGCAGTGCCTGGGCGGTGATCACGGACTGCACCTGGCCGTCCGGCAGGAATGTGTCCGTGCGGAAGGCCAGAGTGCCCGGAATGGTGCCCACTGCGTCCAGCGGCGTCAGCGTGACGTCCGCCGTCACGCCGGACACGGTCATGGTCATGGCGGAACAGGCCGCGAGCTGCTGCTCCTGCGCGGCGGTTCCGGCGACGAACGCTTCGTCAAGGCCCGTCGCGAGTGTCAGCATGGTCATTGAGCCGGCCGCGGCGTCCAGGCTCTGGCCCGCTGCCATGACGACGCCGTCCAGGGCGGGCACTCCGGTGGAGGCGGCCATTTCCTTGCACTCGGCGGGCTGGACGTCCATGGATGCGATGAGGGCTTTGCCCTGTTCGATGCTCCCGGCGAGGTCGGAGCTGGCCATGACGGACAGTTTCCGGCCGCTGGAGTCCTGCAACTGTGCCAGGACCGCGGACAGTTCCTCAGCCGTGTAGGCCTTCGGGGTGGGGGTTGGTGTTGGGGTGGGGGCGGAGGCTGTGGTTGCCGCCGGGGCGCCCGTGGCGGCTTGGGAGCCGGTGGCCGGGGCGGACGTACCGCCGCAGGCAGTGATTGTCATGGCGAGCAACGCGGTGGCCGCGAGGGTTCCCAGCACGGACGTCTTCAATTTTTCCCCCAATATTCAGATTCAAGCAGGCGATGGCCAGCTAAAAGAGAACTGTAGCGAACGTTCCTACCTGCCGGAAACCGACGCGTTCGTAGGTTGAGCGCGCCCGGACGTTGAAGCCGTTGACGTACAGGCTGGTGATGGGTGCCACCTTTTGGGCATGCTCCACCACCGCAGACATGTAGCCGGAACTGAGCCCCTTCCCGCGGAAGAGCGGATTCATCCAGACACCCTGAACCTGGGTGACCTCGGAGGTGACCGCCCCGAGTTCGGCCTTGAACACCACCTCCTGGGCCTCGTTGAGGTGTACCAGGGAATGGCCCTGCCGGATGAGGCCCTCCACGCGGCGGCTGTAGAACTCCCGGCCGCCGAGGTAGGGCGAGTACCCCACCTCCTCCTCGAACATGGCGGCGCAGGCAGGAAGGATCCGGTCGAAGTCCGCGAGGCTCCCCAGCCCGAGCCCGGGGTTTGGTTCCACGGACGGCGGCCCGTCGATGATCATCAGGGGCTGGTCCTCACGGACCTCGTGCGCCCGGTGCCCAAGCTCCAGGAGCTCGGCGTAGATGGCCAGCACGGCAGGTGCCGGCCCGAAAGCGGAGGCGTAGCGGCGCCCGGACCTGTTTGCTGCGCCGGCGACTGCCCCGGCCAATGCGGGGTCCAGCTGGACCGGCACCAAATTGGCGCCCGCCCAGCAGGCACCCACCAGCACGCCGTCGTCGAAAACTCCGATAATCCCGGCGCCCCCGCTGGTGGGCGCCGCTGTGCCGACAGCCCGCAAATGGGCAAGGATAAACACATTGGCCACCGGGTCCTGCTGCGCAAGCGACTTCAGCGCCGCCGTGTCCTGGCCGTCCAATGTACGGACGGAGAGCCCGGGCGGATCAGGAATGTCCCTACGAGACGCTAACCACGGGGCTACCCTTGACAGCATCTTCGCCATCGGCCTCCCCCATCTCTTCCGCGATACGCATGGCCTCTTCGATCAGTGTCTCAACAATCGCGCTCTCGGGGACAGTCTTGATGACTTCGCCCTTCACAAAAATCTGGCCCTTGCCGTTGCCGGATGCAACACCCAGGTCGGCTTCGCGCGCCTCGCCCGGCCCGTTCACCACGCAGCCCATCACGGCCACCCGGAGCGGGATCTCCATTCCTTCCAGCCCGGCAGTGACCTGCTCGGCAAGGGTGTACACATCCACCTGGGCGCGGCCGCAGGAGGGGCAGGAGACGATTTCGAGCTTGCGGGGACGCAGGTTGAGGGACTGCAGGATCTGGTTTCCAACCTTGATTTCCTCCACCGGCGGGGCCGAAAGGGAAACCCGGATGGTGTCGCCGATGCCCCTGGACAGGAGCGCGCCGAAGGCCGTGGCCGACTTGATGGTTCCCTGGAACGCCGGGCCGGCCTCGGTGACGCCGAGGTGCAGGGGCCAGTCGCCTTTCTCCGCCAGCATCTCGTAGGCCGCCACCATGATGACGGGGTCATTGTGCTTGACCGAGATCTTGAAGTCGTGGAAACCATGCTCCTCGAACAGAGACGCCTCCCAGACGGCGGACTCCACCAGGGCCTCGGGGGTGGCCTTGCCGTACTTCTTGAGGATCCCGGGCTCCAGCGAACCGGCGTTCACGCCGATGCGGATGGACGTGCCGTGGTCCCGCGCGGCAGCGGCGATTTCCTTGACCTGGTCATCGAACTTCCGGATATTGCCGGGGTTCACGCGGACGGCGGCGCAACCAGCCTCAATGGCGGCAAACACGTATTTCGGCTGGAAGTGGATGTCTGCAATGACCGGGATCTGGGACTTCCGGGCGATGATCGGCAGCGCCTCGGCGTCGTCTGCGGAGGGGCAGGCAACACGCACAATGTCGCACCCTGATGCGGTCAGCTCAGCGATCTGCTGCAGGGTTGCGTTGATGTCAGTGGTGGGCGTGGTGGTCATGGACTGCACGCTGATGGGATAGTCGGAGCCAACTCCGACGGAACCGACTTTGATCTGGCGCGTCTTGCGGCGGGGGGCAAGGACGGGTGGCGGGGCGGACGGCATTCCCAGGCTGACCGAGGTCACGTGGACTCCTAAAAGGTGAAAAGTGGAAACGGCTTAGGCGGTGAGCCCGGCGAGCATGCCGGTGACGGGAGACCATTCAGTGATGCGGATTCCGGCGATGACTCCGGCAGCAGCGAACGGGTCCTGCTTCAGGATCGAGTTGAGCGCGGCTTCGTCCGTTGCCTTGAAGATCAGGAGCGCGCCTGCGCCGTCACCGTAGGGTCCGCTGGCCAGGATTGCTCCGTCCTGGGCAAGGGTGCCGGTCCATTCGCGGTGGGCGGGCCGTGCCTCGTTCCGGGCTTCGGTGGAATCGGCGGCGTAAACGTACTCAACGGCAAAAACTGTCATACCGCTACCCTATCGCCATGCCTGCCCTACCACCCATCCCGGAAGCTGTCCGGCCCTGCGGGAGGACGGGTGGACGGCGGACGGGCGGCGGGACGCCAAGGCAGCGGGACGCCAAGGCAGCGGGATGCTAGGTAAGGAACAGGACCTTGGTGACAGCGGCGATGCCTGCGGCCCAGAGCATGGATGCCAGGGTGCCTATGATGAAGCGCTCGGCCGCTACCGGCGTCTCCTTCAGCTCGGCAAACCTGCCAAGGCCCTTGATGGCCACGATGTAGGCAATGGCGACCGGCTGGCCGGTGAGGATCGCAAGGCACACGCCCAGCCGCTCCAGGATGCCGATGATGGCCCCGCCGCGCAGGATCCGCTGGCTGGGGACCGCCGGTTCGGCAGGCGAAGCGCCCGACGCCGGCCGGCCGGGGTCCGCGGTGAGTTCACCGTCCACATTCTGGTGGGCCGTGTCCGGCCGGTGGCCGGCGGCAGGGTCCACCGTGACATCCGCGGCGGGATCCTCGGCCGTCCTGCGCGCCTGTTCCGCCGCCTTCGCGGCATCGGCCTTGTCGTCGATGGTGCGGGCGAGCTTGAAGACGAGCGCCGTGACAGGCCACCCGGCAAACCCGGCCAGCAGCAGGGCGGCAGCTATCCAGAATGCGGTCATCGGTCTCCTTCGGTCTGGGCACGTTCAGTGCGGGTGCCTTGGGCACGGGCGCCGGCAGCCACCAGGGCGTGGGCATGGTCAAGGAGCATGGCTGCTGCCGGCCTGGCAGCCCATTCTTCCTGCCAGCCGGACCTCAGCACGGCACGGCTCACGGATTGCTCCGTAATTCCCAGCTCCCCTGCGACTTGTTTCTGGCCACCATGCCGGCCGGCCCCGCCCTCCAGGGCGCGCAGCCGGTCTACGACGCGCCACTGGGCCGGGGTCCGCTGCTGCACGAGGCGTCCAATCAGGCGAAGCACAGCCTGGGCATGTGCGCTGGCCATGTCCCCTTCCTGGGCCGGGGTCCGGGTATCACCGCCCATCGTGCCGGCCACCACTGACAGCGGAACCTGGCCGGCCGCGCCCTTTGCCAGTTCCACAGCTTTGCGCGCCGCCACAAAGGCGCTGCCGGAGCCCTCGCGCGGGCTGGCGCCAGGGGCAAGCTGCACAACTCCCAGTCCGATCCCCACGTACCAATGCCCGCCGCGCAGCGCATGCAGTGCTGCATCCACCACCTGCTCGGCGGAGTCCAGCACGCCCTGGAGTTCGTCACCTACGGAGCGTTCAAAGGTGGCGGACGTGAGCCTTGCCAGGTCGGAGATGAGCTCCGGCACACGATCCACATCCGAGGTGCTGCCACGTTGGTCAATCGTGAGGACGTACATGGTTCAACCGTAAACGGCTGATCGCTGCCAATCAATCGAAATTAGCTGATTCGCTGAAATCAGCCGGAAACGGCTGATAGGTCAGCCGAAGAGGTTCACGGGCTTGACGATGTCGGCGTAGATCAGCAGTGCGCTCATTCCCATGAGCAGGGCGGCCACGACGTACGTGACGGGAAGCAGTTTCGCGATATCGAATGCCCCCGGATCCGGCCGGCCAAACAGTCTTGCCACTTGGCGCCGGGCACCTTCATAGAGCGCTCCTGCAACGTGGCCGCCATCGAGCGGCAGGAGCGGGACCAGGTTGAAAACGGCCAGCGCGAAGTTGAGTCCGGCCAGCAGGCCGATCAGGGTGGCCACCCGCGACTGAACGGGTATCTCTTCCATCGCGGCCACTTCGCCGGCAACCCTGCCCACGCCCACCACGCTGATGGGCCCATTGGGGTCCCGCGGTTCCTCGCTGAACGCCGCCTTCGCCACGCCCACCACCCGGGCCGGCAGGTTGAAGATGACGCCGGCCACCTGGCGGATGTTCTCCCCCGCCATCGGAAGGACGGACGACGCCGGCTGCGGCACCAGTTCCGTCTGCGCGCCAATGCCCAGGAAGCCTACGTCCTGGTAGAGGAGGGTGCCGGCGTCGTCCGTTGCCTGCCGGCCGTCGGCGCTGATGATTGGCCGGGCGGACAGGACTGGCGTCACGGTGGTGGAAACGGAGGCGCCGTCCCGCTCCACGGTGATTTCCACTTCCCGGCCGGCGGAGGCGCGGATCCATTCAGTCAACTGGTCCCAGCTGGTGACCGCCTTGCCGTCGAAGGAGGTGACGGTGTCGTTGGGCTGAAGGCCCGCCGCGGCGGCCGGTGTCAGCCGGCAGTCAGCAGAATCCGGGTCCACCGTTTCGCCCTCTGCCACCTGGCATTTGGATACGTCCGAGATGGTGGTGGTGGCCGTTGCCATGCCGAAGCCCATGAGCAGGACAGCGGTGAGGATCAGGCCAAGGACCATGTTCATGGCCGGCCCGCCAAGCATGACGATGATCTTCTTCCACACCGGAAGCCGATAGAAGACCCGGTTCCCGTCGCCCGGGCCAACTTCCTCGTGCGCCAGGGAGCGTGCTTCCGTTGCGAGCGTCTGGAACATTCCGGTGCTGGAGGGGCGGACGGAGCCATCCTCTTTATTGGGCGGGTACATGCCGATCATGGACACGTAGCCGCCCAGCGGGATGGCCTTGATCCCGTACTCGGTTTCGCCTTTCCGCCGGGACCACAGCGTGGGGCCGAAGCCGATCATGTACTTGGTGACCCGCACCTTGAAGAGCTTGGCCGGTACCAGGTGGCCCACTTCGTGGAGCGCGATGGAGGCAGCGATGCCGATCGCCACGAAGACAACGCCGAGGACGAAAAGGAGAACGGGGGTCATGGAGGGTGCTGCTGCTTCCTAGAGACTGCTGACTGCTAAACGTTCGTGTGCGCGGGACCGTGCCCACCCTTCAGCATCCAGCACAGATTCCAGCGTCAGCCGGGAAGAACCTGAATGTTCGCTGAGGACACTCTCCACCGTATCCACGATGTCCGTGAAGCGGATGCGGCCGGCGTGGAAGGCCGTCACGGCTTCCTCGTTCGCGGCATTGAAGACCGCAGGGTAGGTGCTCCCCTGCCGGGCGGCGTCCTTGGCCAGGTTGACGGCCGGGAACGCCGCTGCGTCGAGGGGCTCGAAGGTCCAGGTGACAGGGTTGGTCCAGTCACAGGCGGCGGCGGCCTTGGGCACCCTGTCCGGCCAGCCCAGCCCGAGCGCGATGGGCAGGCGCATGTCCGGCGGTGACGCCTGCGCGATGACGGAGCCATCAATGAACTGGACCATGGAGTGCACCACGGACTGCGGGTGGACCACCACGTCGATCCGGTCCAGCGGAACATCGAACAGCAGGTGCGCCTCGATGACCTCCAGGCCCTTGTTCACCAGCGTGGCCGAGTTGGTGGTGACCATGACGCCCATGTCCCAGGTGGGGTGTGCCAGGGCTTCCTGCGGGGTGACACCGTGGAGGTCTTCGCGGCTCCTGCCCCGGAAAGGCCCACCCGAGGCGGTGAGGATCAGTTTCTCCACTTCCCCGGCGGATCCGGAGCGCAGGCACTGGGCGATGGCGGAGTGCTCTGAGTCGACGGGCACGATCTGGCCTTCCCGCGCCGCCGCCTTGACGAGTTCTCCGCCCACGATGAGCGATTCCTTGTTGGCAAGCGCCAGGGTGGCACCTGATTTCAGTGCCGCCAGGGTGGGGGCCAGCCCGATGGACCCGGTGATGCCGTTGAGCACCACGTCCGCCTCGATTTCGGCGATCCGGGTGGAGGCATCGGGGCCGGCAACGATTTCCGGCCGGTAGCCGGGTTTTCCGGCGGCGGCCGCGGCACCGGCGATCAGCGATTCCAGGTGCCGGGGATCACCCCCGGCGATGCCAACCGCGGAAGCACCGGTGTGCACCGCCTGCCTGGCCAGGAGTTCAAGGTTGCCGCCGCCGGCGCTGAGTGCCACGACCTCGAAAAGATGCGGGGCGCCGTCGACGACGTCAATCGCCTGGGTGCCGATGGAACCGGTGGATCCGAGGAGGACGACTCTGCGTGGCTGCATTGCTTAAGTATCCCGCACCATCCTTGACCTGCTGACGGCCCGGCGTAACGTGGATCCCGTGGACTGGCTGTCATGGTTCGATGCGCCGGAATACGAGTTCGCCCGGCAGGTGCTGCAGCGGGGCGTCGCCGCGCTCTTCTTCGTGGCGTTCCTGTCCTCGCTCAACCAGTTCCCTGCGCTGCTGGGCGAACGCGGGCTCCTGCCGGTCCCGGAATACGTCGGCGCGTTCAGCAGGATGCGCCGGCCCACGCTGTTCCGCTGGCGGTATTCCGACCGGCTGCTGCGGGCCGTCTGCGCCGCGGGGCTGGTGGTATCCGCACTGCTGGTGGCGGGGATTCCGCAGCTCGGACCGCCGTGGGTGCCGCTCATTGCCTTCCTGGCCCTCTGGCTGCTGTACATGTCGATCGTCAACGTCGGCCAGACGTTCTACGGCTTCGGCTGGGAAATGCTGCTCCTGGAAGCCGGCTTCACCGTGGCATTCCTGGGCTCCAACCAGACGGACCCGCCCCGCACCATCCTGATCCTGGTTGCCTGGCTGGTGTTCCGGCTGGAGTTCGGCGCCGGGATGATCAAGATCAGGGGCGGCCGGGAGTGGCGGGACCTGACGGCGCTGTACTACCACCACGAGACGCAGCCCATGCCCGGCCCGCTCAGCCGGCAGGCGCACCTGCTGCCCAAGCCCCTGCACAGGGTGGAAGTACTGGGCAACCACTTCGCCCAGCTGGTGGTCCCGTTCTTCCTGTTCGCGCCGCAGCCCGTGGCCAGCGTGGCGGCGGGCATCATCATCGCCACCCAGCTGTGGCTGGTGGCCAGCGGAAACTTCGCCTGGCTGAACTGGATTGCGATCATCCTTGCCTTCGCAGCGGTGAGCGACCCCGTGGCGCACGCCGTCATCCCCGCCATTCCCCTGGACTGGCACGGCGGGACGCAGGAGGCACCGCCCTGGTGGCTGGCCATCACCCTCGCGGCGACGGCGCTGCTCGTGGTGCTCAGTTACTGGCCGCTGCGGAACCTGTTCTCCAGCCGGCAGCTGATGAATGCCAGCTTCAACCGGTGGCAGCTGGTTAACACCTACGGCGCGTTCGGCTCTGTCACCAAGAAGCGGATCGAAATCGTGGTGGAGGGGACCCTGGACGAGGAGCCGGACGATTCCTCCTGGCGCGAGTACGGGTTCAAGGGCAAGCCCGGGGACCTGCGGCGGATACCGCGGCAGTGGGCGCCCTACCACCTCCGGCTGGACTGGCTGATGTGGTTCCTGCCGCTGCGCACCGTGCATGAGGAGTGGTTCTACGCGTTCCTTGGCAAGCTGCTGGAGGCGGACCGGCGGACGCTGCGGCTCCTGCGCCATGATCCGTTCGACGGCGGGGCGCCGCGCTGGGTGCGCGTCCGCAGCTACCACTACCGTTTCGCCACCCGGCGGGAGTTCCGCGAGACCGGGAACCGCTGGGTGCGGACGCTGCTGTACGAACCGATTCCGCCGCTGTCGCTGCGCCGGTCACCGGGGCGGCGCAGGTAAGCGGCGGCCTGGTGGGCCCGGCGGCGCTGGTGGCGGCTGGTAAAGACCCTACGCGTGTTCGCCCGCGCGGCGGATGACTGCTTCGGCGTGCTTGAGGATGGGGCCGTCGATCATCTTTCCGTTGTATTGGAAGACCCCGGAGCCGGCGGCACGGGCGGCCTGCAGCAGGGCTGCGGCTTCTGTGACCTCAGCTTCGGAGGGGGCATACGCACCGCGGACCACGGCGGCCTGGCTGGGATGGATGCAGGCCTTCGAACTGAAACCCGACGCCACGGCGTCGGCGGCTTCCGCGGCCAGCCCGGCCAGGTCCGGGATGTTCACGTAGACCGCATCCACGGCTTCCTTGCCGAACGCCCGGGCGGCCAGCAGCACCGATGACCGTGCGTGCAGCGCCACTGCCCGGTAGCCGCCGTCGTCCTTCCTGCTGGAGGTTCCGCCCAGGGTTGCCAGCAGGTCCTCGGCCCCCCACATCAGTGCCACCACATTGGGCGCGGCGGCAATGGCGGGGGCGTTCAGGACGCCCGCGGCTGTCTCGCACAGCGCGATGACCTGGTAGTCGCCCAGCGCCTCCAGCTGTCCGGCGCTTTCGGCCTTGGCCAGCATGACGGTCCGGTACGGGGTGTGGGCCAGGCAGTGGAGGTCCTTTTCGAATTCCTCGGTCCCTGCGGGGTTCACGCGGACGATCGTCCGGCTCGGATCCAGTTCCGGTTCGTCGCCGGTGGCCCCCACCTGGGCGAGGATGGCGCCGCGGGCCCGCTGCTTGTCTGCCGGGGCCACGGCATCCTCGAGGTCCAGGATGACGGCGTCGGCCCGGGTGGCGGCCTTCTGGTAGCGTTCGGGCCGGTCAGCGGGGCAGAAGAGCAGGGCGGGTCCCATCACAAAGGTCATAGAGACATTCTCCGATTATTTGCGCCGCTGCGCTTCCCTGTGCGCCTCGAGGGTCCACATCAGGCAGCTCCGGGTAGCCAGCGCCACTACTGTGCCGTCCTGGTTCCTGCCGGTGTGCTGCATGGTGACGATCCCCTGGCCCGGCCGTGAACCGGACAGCCGCTTTCCGGTGACCAGCGTTTCCGTGTACAGCGTGTCCCCGTGGTGGAGCGGGTGCGGAAAGGACACATCGGTGAGGCCCAGCTGCGCGATGATGGTGCCCTGGGTCAGCTGGCCCACCGACTGGCCCACCATGGTGGCGAGCGTGAACATCGAATTCACGAGCCGCTGGCCGAAGGGCTGGCCCGCGCTCCACGCGGCGTCCAGGTGCAGGGCCTGGGTGTTCATGGTGAGGGTGGTGAACAGGACGTTGTCCGCCTCCGTCACGGTCCTGCCCGGACGGTGGGCGTACAGCACGCCCTCCTCCAGCTCGTCGAAGTACAGCCCCCGCTGCTCAACCACCTTCAGCCCGGCGGAGGCTGAGCCTGCCGGCCCGGTGGTTGAGCCCGTCGAAACCCCGTCAGTCATACGGTCAGTTCCATATCTTCCTCGAACAGTTCGGCACCGGTGGCGGCCGCAACATCCTCCACCGAGACATTCGGGGCCAGCTCGCGAAGGACCAGCCGTGATCCGGAGCCGTCCGTCACGACGTCGATGACCGCGAGGTCCGTGATGATCCGGTCAACGCAGCCTTTGCCGGTCAGCGGAAGCGAGCACTGCCGGACGATCTTTGGGTTCCCGTTCCGGTCCACGTGCTCCATCATCACGATGACCTTTTTGGCCCCGAAGACAAGATCCATTGCGCCGCCCATGCCCTTGACCATCTTGCCCGGAATCATCCAGTTGGCGAGGTCGCCGTTTTCCGCCACTTCCATGGCCCCGAGGACGGCAACGTCCACGTGCCCGCCGCGGATCATGCCGAAGGACGCGGCGGAATCGAAGAACGCGGCACCCTTGTTGACTGTGACGGTTTCCTTGCCGGCGTTGATCAGGTCCGGGTCAACGGCGTCCTCCGCCGGGTAGGGGCCAACGCCCAGGATCCCGTTTTCGGAGTGGAGCACCACCTCCACCCCTTCCGGGATGTAGTTGGGGATCAGCGTGGGCATCCCGATGCCGAGGTTCACGTACTGGCCATTGCTGAGTTCCTTGGCCACCCGGGCCGCGAGCTCGTTGCGCGTCCAGCCCTTGGTGTCTGCTCCGGCAGTCGACTCGCCGGGTCCGGCATGCTGCTGGGATGCTGCCCGCCGGTATTCGGGCCGGACCGCTTCGGGCCGGGGTGCTTCGGGGCTGTTCGGGTCCATGGTTATGCTCCTGACTGCCGGGTGAGGGACACCGTCCGCTTTTCGATCCGTTTCTCGCCGCCGGGCGCCACCACCACCCGCTGGACGAAGATGCCCGGCGTATGGATGTGCTCCGGATCAAGCTCGCCGGGCTCCACGAGTTCCTCGACCTCGGCGATGGTGATCCGGCCCGCCATGGCGCATAGTGGATTGAAGTTCATGGCAGTGGCATGGAAGACAAGGTTGCCGTGCCGGTCGCCCTTCCAGGCGTGGACCAGCCCGAAGTCGGGGGTGAGGGATTCCTCCAGGACGTAGTCCACGCCGCCGAAGGACCGCACCTCCTTCGGTTCGGAGGCCACCGCGATGCCGCCGTGGGCGTCGTACTTCTGCGGCAGGCCGCCGTCGGAGACCTGGGTACCCACGCCCGCCTTGGTGTAGAACGCCGGGATCCCGGCGCCGCCTGCACGCAGCTTCTCCGCGAGGGTGCCCTGCGGAGTGAGGACCACCTCCAGCTCGCCGGCCAGGTACTGGCGTGCGAACTCCTTGTTCTCGCCGACGTAGGAGCTGATGGTGCGGCGGATGCGGCCGTCCCGGAGCAGGATGCCCAACCCCCAGTCGTCCACGCCGCAGTTGTTGCTGACGGTTTCCAGGTCCGAGGTGCCGGCCCTATGCAGGGCGTCGATCAGGGTGACCGGTATTCCGCAGAGCCCGAACCCGCCCACAGCCAGCGAGGCGCCGTCGGGAATGTCCGCCACTGCCAGGTCGGCGCTTGCAACAACCTTGTCAATCATCATCGATCCTTTCAGGCAGGCTACGTTCCATGCGGCAACGCCGGGTGCTACAGACCCAGTTCGCGGGCGATAAGCATCAGCTGCACCTCCGTGGTGCCCTCCCCCACTTCAAGGATCTTGGAGTCGCGGTAGTGGCGTGCCACGGTGAACTCGTTGATGAAGCCATAGCCGCCGAATACCTGGGTGGCATCCCGCGCATTGTCCATGGCCGCCTCGCCTGCGACCATCTTAGCGATGGCCGCCTGCGTCTTGAACGGCTTGCCGGCAAGCATGCGGGCAGCCGCATCGTAGTAGGCCAGGCGGGCGGTGTGGGCCCTGGCTTCCATGCGCGCGATCTTGAACGAGATGGCCTGGTACTTGCCAATCTCGCTGCCGAACGCCCGGCGTTCCTTGGCGTACCGGACCGACAGGTCCACGCATCCCTGCGCCGCGCCGGTGGCCAGGGCTGCGATGGCGATGCGCCCTTCATCCAGGATGGACAGGAAGTTGGCATAGCCTCGGCCCTCGGCTCCGAGCAGGTTCGCTTCGGGAACGCGGACGTCCTTGAGGGTGAGCGGGTGCGTGTCCGAGGCGTTCCAGCCCACCTTGTTGTAGGGCTTTTCCGCCTTGAAGCCGGGCGTGTCGGTGGGCACCAGGATGGTGGAGATTTCCTTCTGCACGGACCCGTCGCCGCGTTCCTTCCGACCCGTGACGGCGGTGACGGTCACCAGCCGGGTGATGTCCGTCCCGGAGTTGGTGATGAACTCCTTGTTGCCGTTGATCACCCATTCCCCGCCTTCCCGCCGGGCCGTGGTCTTGGTGCCGCCCGCGTCCGAGCCGGCCTCCGGCTCGGTCAGGCCGAAACCGGCGAGCGCCTGCCCCGACGCGAGCATGGGCAGCCACTGCTGTTTCTGCTCGTCGGTTCCGAAGCGGTAGACAGGCATGGCGCCCAGGGACACCCCTGCCTCCAGCGTGATGGCCACGGACTGGTCCACCCGTCCCAGCTGTTCAAGCGCCAGGGCGAGGGCAAAGTAGTCGCCGTCCATGCCGCCGTACTCCTCGGGAAAGGGCAGCCCGAACAGCCCCATCTCCGCCATCTGCTTCACTACCTCGTAGGGAAAGCTGTGTTCTTCATCGTGCTTGGCCGAGACCGGCGCCACCACATTGTCCGCGAAGTCGCGCACCGTGTCGCTGAGGTCCTGGTACTCCTCGGTCAGTTCTACGCCTGGCATTTGTTAGGCTCCTTCGCCCGTTGTGGGATTGTGGTGGTCCTGTTCCGCAGCATGCGGGTGGACGGTGGCGAGGACCTGGTCAGCCTTCACCAGGTCTCCGGGCTGTGCGGTGAGGTGCACCGTTCCGGCCAGGGGTGCCACGAGCTGGTGTTCCATCTTCATGGCCTCCACCGAGACCAGCACCTGGCCCGCTGCCACAGCGTCTCCGTCATTGACCGGGACGGACACCACCGTGCCGGGCATGGGCGAACGGACCGCCGGGTCAGCTGCCCCCTCCTCCCGTTGGACGGCGGCGAGGATCCGTTCCAGCCGGGCTTCCCGGGTCAGGACGTCCAGGCGGCAGGACCAGCCCTGGCTGCCGAGGAAGACCTGCCCCGTGCCGTCTTCCGCCAGCGCATAGTGGTGGGTGGCGCCGTCGAGCATCAATTCCACCTGGCCCGGCCCCTGGACGTGCAGGGAGGCGGTACGGCCGCCGCCGCCGTCCACCGCCACCGTTACCGGGCCGGACGCAACCTCGCCGGTGACCTCCACGGTGGCCATCCCGCCGTCGGGGGTCCCCAGGTGGATGCGGCGCGGTGCAGGCTTGCCCAGCCGCCAGCCGTTACGCATCTGCCAGGGCCCGGCGGCAGTCATCCCATGATCCCGGCCGGCCAGGACATGCAGCGCCGCAGCCACCAACTCCGCAGCACCCACCCGCCGGAAGGCAAGGCCGGGCAGCTTCCGCCCGATCAGGCCGGTGTCCAGGCGGCCCGCCCGCACGTCGGGGTCGTTGACCAGCAGCCGCAGGTACTCGACGTTGGTCTCCAGGCCAAGGGCGGTGTAGCCGGCGAGCGCCGTGTCCAGGGCATCGAGTGCGGCGGCCCGGTCCCCTCCCCAGGCAATGACCTTGGACATCATGGGGTCGTAGTTCGAAGACAGTTCCAGCCCCTCCAGCAGGGAAGAATCCACGCGGACCCTGCCCTGCGTGCCTGCGGGCAGCTCGTCCAGCAGGTGCACCCTGCCGGTGGAGGGCAGGAAGTTCTTTTCCGGCACCTCGGCATACACGCGGGCTTCCACCGCATGGCCGGTCAGCGCGACGTCGGACTGCCGGATGGTGAGTTCCCCTCCAGCGGCGATCCGCACCTGCCATTCCACGAGGTCCAGGCCTGCCACCATCTCCGTGACCGGGTGCTCCACCTGGAGGCGGGTGTTCATTTCCATGAAGTAGAACTCGTCCGGGTGCTCGTCGGAGACCAGGAACTCCACAGTTCCGGCCCCGGTGTAGTTCACGCTGCGGGCGGCGTTGCAGGCGGCCTCGCCGATCCGGGCCCGGATGGCGGCGCCGTTGGGCAGGTTTTCCAGCAGGGGGGACGGTGCCTCCTCTATGACCTTCTGGTGGCGCCGCTGCAGCGAACACTCGCGCTCGCCGAGGTGGATGACGTTGCCGTGGTGGTCCGCCAGCACCTGCACCTCGATGTGCCGCGGGGTGGTCACCAGGCGCTCCAGGAACAGGGTGTCGTCACCGAAGGCGCTGGCCGCCACTCGCCGGGCCGTGGCCAGGGCCGCGGGAAGGTCCTCCGCGTTGTCCACTGCGTGCATCCCCTTCCCGCCGCCGCCGGCGGAGGGCTTGATGAGGAGCGGAAATCCGACGCCGGCCGCGGCCTCCGCGAGCTCGGCATCCGTCATTCCGGGGCGGGCCACGCCCGGGACCACGGGGACCCCGTAGCCGGCCACGTGGTTCTTCGACCGGATCTTGTCCCCCATGACGTTCAGGGCCTCCACGCCGGGACCGATGAAGGTGATCCCGGCGTCTTCC
The DNA here is from genome assembly GCF_045833485.1 of Arthrobacter nitrophenolicus. Taxonomy (NCBI): domain Bacteria; kingdom Bacillati; phylum Actinomycetota; class Actinomycetes; order Micrococcales; family Micrococcaceae; genus Arthrobacter; species Arthrobacter nitrophenolicus. The sequence goes on along the minus strand of NZ_CP174504.1, from coordinate 3,245,838 downwards.
AGTGCCCGGGCGAAATCGGCGTTCTCGCTGAGGAAGCCGTAGCCGGGGTGCACCGCTTGGGCCTCTGTTTCGCGGCAGGCTGCGAGCACCGCCCCGATGTTGAGGTAGCTGTCGGCGGCAGGGGCCGGGCCGATGCGCACGGAAGTGTCGGCTTCCCGCACGTGGCGGGCGCCGGCGTCGGCATCGCTGTACACGGCGACGGACCGGATGCCGAGCGCGCGCAGCGTCCGGATTACCCGGCAGGCGATTTCGCCGCGGTTGGCCACCAGGACGGTGCCGAACAGTGGGGTTCCGGCGACGGGTGCGGCCGGTGTTGAGACGTCGGTGGGTGCGGTCATGTTCGTGCTCACATCCGGAAGAGGCCGAAGGAGGTGTCCGGCAGCGGGGTGCGGGAGACGACGTCGAGCGCCAGTCCCAGGACAGTGCGGGTGTCTGCGGGGTCGATCACGCCGTCATCCCACAGGCGGGCGGTGGAGTAGTAGGGGCTGCCCTGGTCCTCGTACTGCCGCCGGATGGGGGCCTTGAACTCCTCCTCGGCCTGTTCCGGCCATTCCTCCCCGGCAGCCTCGTACTGGTCCCGCTTGACGGTGGCCAGCACGCTGGCGGCCTGGTTGCCGCCCATCACGGAGATCCGGGCCGCGGGCCACATCCACAGGAACCGCGGTGAATAGGCGCGGCCGCACATAGAATAGTTCCCTGCGCCGAAGGAGCCGCCGATCACCACCGTGAGCTTGGGGACCCGGGCAGTGGCCACGGCGGTGACCATTTTGGCCCCGTTCTTGGCGATGCCGCCCTGCTCCGCGTCCCGGCCCACCATGAAGCCGGAGATGTTTTGAAGGAAGAGCAGCGGAATGCCGCGCTGGTCGCAGAGTTCGATGAAGTGTGCGCCCTTGAGGGAGGACTCGCTGAACAGCACGCCGTTGTTGGCCACGATGCCCACGGGGTGTCCGTGCAGACGGGCGAAGCCGGTGACCAGCGTGGTGCCGTAGTCCTTCTTGAATTCGTGGAAGGTGCTGCCGTCCACCAGCCGTGCGATGACTTCGTGCACGTCGTAGGGGGCGTTCACGTCCGTGGGTACGGCGCCGTACAGCTCTTCCACGCCGGCAACAGGTTCGACGGCGGGTTCCACCTGCCACGCGGGCGGGGCCGGGGGCGGCAGCGTGGCCACGATGTCCCGGATGATCTGAAGGGCGTGGTGGTCGTTCTCGGCCAGGTGGTCCGTCACACCGGAAATCCTGGAGTGGACCTCCCCGCCGCCGAGTTCCTCCGGGCTGACGATTTCGCCGATGGCCGCCTTCACCAGCGGCGGGCCGCCCAGGAAGATGGTGCCCTGGTTGCGGACGATGACGGTCTCGTCACTCATTGCGGGAACGTAGGCTCCGCCGGCCGTGCAGGAACCCATGACCGCCGCGATCTGCGGGACCTTGGCCGCAGACAGGCGCGCCTGGTTGTAGAAGATGCGGCCGAAGTGGTCCCGGTCCGGAAAAACTTCGTCCTGCTTGGGCAGGAACGCCCCGCCGGAGTCCACAAGGTAGATGCAGGGAAGCCGGTTTTCGAGGGCGATCTCCTGGGCCCGCAGGTGCTTCTTGACCGTCATCGGATAGTACGTGCCGCCCTTGACCGTCGCGTCGTTGGAGATCACCAGCACCTGGCGGCCATGTACCAGGCCGATCCCGGCGATCACGCCCGCCCCGGGGGCTTCGTCGTTGTACATGCCGTTTGCCGCCAGCGGCGCGATTTCAAGGAAGGGGCTGCCGTCATCCAGCAACTGGTCGATGCGCTCCCGGGGCAGCAGCTTGCCCCTGGCTGCATGGCGTTGCCGGGACTTCTCCGGCCCGCCCAGCGCTGCCTCGGCCAGCCGTTTCCGAAGCTCCCCGGCCAGCTCCCTCTGGGCCCGGCTGTTGGCACCGAACGCCTCGCTGGCCGGGTTGATCCTGCTGACAAGGGTCTCCATTGACGGGTCCGTTCCTCGATGAACCAAGCCGGATTCATCCAACTCGGTTAGTGCCGAATAACTGAAATTCAGGTTAGTCTCTCGTAACTGTGATGTCCAACACATGGGCCGGCTTGCTAGAATCTGCGGGTCCTAGGAGGAAAAGTGCCCAGCACCGAAGCCACGCAGACCGGCGAGCGCAGACCAGCCGGCCGCGGCCCATCGACCCAGCGCAGCAAGGCGAAGGAGAACCGCCGCCAGGCCCTGCTCGCTGCCGCCGCGTCGCTGTTCGCGGTGAACGGGTTCAACAAGGTATCGCTGGAGGACCTGGGGGCGGCGGCGGGAGTCAGCGGCCCGGCCGTGTACCGCCACTTCCCCGGCAAGCAGGCAGTCCTGGCCGACCTGCTGCTGACGGTCAGCCAGGAACTGCTGGACGGTGGCCGCCAGGTGGTGGAGGCCAGTCCCGATCCCCTGGCCGCGCTGCAGCGGCTGGTGGCATTCCAAGTGGACTTCGCCCTGGGCAAGCCGGACGTGATCCGGGTGCAGGACCGCGATTTCAGCAACCTGTCGGAGCAGGACCAGGCGGCGGTCCGCGCCCTCCAGCGGAGCTATGTGGAGGTGTGGGTGGAGGTCCTCGCCGGCGTCCACCCGGACGTCGACATCCCGGAACTTCGGATGCGGGCGCACGCCACGTTCGGCCTCATCAACTCCACCCCGCACTCGGTGCGCAGCCACGGCCGCAGGATTAGCACCGCTGCAGCCCGCCCGCTGCTGGAGGGGATGGCCCTGGCCGCCCTCCTTGTCCGCATTCCGCAGGCCCCCTAGCCCAGGGGCCTGACGAGGGGTCCGCCTTTGCACTACACCATGGTCAGGACCATGCCGGGTTCGGCCAGGATCGCGCCGACGTCGGCAAGGAAGCGGGAGCCCTGCTCGCCGTCCACCAGGCGGTGGTCGAAGGACAGGCTGAGCGTCAGGACCTGCCGCAGTGCCACCTCGCCGCGGTACTCCCAGGGCATGGTCCGCACAGCCCCCATGGCCAGGATGGCCGCTTCCCCGGGATTGAGGATTGGAGTGCCGGCATCAATGCCGAAAACGCCGATGTTGGTGATGGAGATGGTGCCGCCAGACAGGTCTCCGGGCGCGGTCTTTCCGGCCCGGGCAGTCTCGGTAAGGTCCGTCAGGGCTTCCGCCAACTGGTGCAGGGACAGCGCATGGGCGTCCTTGATGTTGGGCACCGTCAGGCCGCGGGGTGTGGCTGCGGCGATTCCCAGGTTCACGTAGTTGAAGGTGACGATCTCCTGGCTGGCCTCGTCCCACCTCGTGTTCAGGGCGGGGTTGCGCCGCAGGGCGATGAGCACCGCCTTGGCGGCCAGGGTCAGCGGCGTGAGCTTTACCCCGGAAAACGCATTGCCGGCTTTGAGCTTGGCCAGCAGCTCCATGGCGGGAGTGACATCCACAGTCAGGAACTCGGTGACATGCGGCGCCGTGAAGGCACTGTCCACCATGGCCGCCGCCATGAACTTTCGGACACCCTTGATGGAAGTCCGGGTCTCCCGCGTCCCCTGTTGGACGGAGGTGGCCGCGGCCGCCGGGGCAGTGTCCGGCCCTTTTGCGGATGTGCCGTCAAGGAAGGCCTGGACGTCCTCCCGGGTGATGAGCCCGTTGGGCCCGGTTCCGGCAACCTGCGCCAGGTCCACGCCGAGGTCCTTCGCCAGCTTGCGCACCGGGGGCGTCGAGCGGGGCCGCTCGCCCTGGAGCCCGCGCTCCGGCACAGGGGTTTCGGTTTCCGCAGGCCGGGTTTCCGCGGGCAAGGAGTTCGCCGGCCCGGCTTCGACGGGCTCAACGGTTGGGGCTTTGGGCTCTGCCGTCTCGGATGTGGACAGGGCGGTCTCCGGAGCCTGAAGGTACCGGGGGCGGCGCACCGGACGTCCGGAGCTTTCGACGACGGCGCCGTACCCCACCAGGTTCGGCTGCCTCTTGGGAGTCTCGGCCGTCGCTTCCCCACCACCCGGGGAAGCGTCGGCAGGCAGTGAAGGCTGCGTCCCGGCGTCGTCCGGCACTTCGAAGGACACGATGGGCTTGCCAACCTCCACGATGGTGCCCGGCTGTTCATGCAGTTCCTTGATGACGCCGGCGAACGGCGACGGCAGCTCCACCACCGCCTTGGCCGTTTCCACCTCGGCAATCACCTGGTTCAGGCTCACGGTATCGCCTACATCCACCTTCCAGCTGAGGATTTCTGACTCGGTGAGTCCCTCACCCAGGTCCGGGAGCCGGAATTCCTTGATCATGGTGCCGCTCATCCTTCCAGCCCGCTGAGGGAGTTGGGGCGGCCCAGCGCGCGGTCCACGCCGTCCAGGATGCGGTCCAGGCCGGGCAGGTGGTGCATCTCAAGCTTTGAGGAGGGATACGGGATGTCGAAGCCGGTGACCCGTACCGGGGCTGCCTCGAGGTGGTAGAAGCAGCGTTCAGTGATGCTGGCGGCCACTTCGGCGCCCAGCCCGCCCGACTCGCCGGCTTCGTGCGTGACCACCAGCCGCCCGGTGCGTTTGACCGAGGCCACGACCGTTTCGTAGTCCACGGGTGCCAGCGAGCGCAGGTCGATCACCTCGATGGAAATGCCCTCGTCGGCGGCAGCGGTGGCGGCATCCAGCGCGGTCTTCACCAGCGGACCATAGGCAACCAGCGTGACGTCCGAGCCCTGGGTCAGGACCCGCGCCTGGTCCATGGGCAGGGCCGTGCCGGGACCGGCCGACTCGTCCACGTCGGCTTTGTCGTGGTAGCGCCGCTTGGGCTCAAAGAAGAGGACGGGATCGTCGCAGGAGATGGCCTGCTGGATGACGGTGTAGGCGTCCTGCGGGTTGGCCACCGAGACCACCCGGAGGCCGGCGGTGTGCGTGAAGTAGGCCTCCGGGGATTCGGAGTGGTGCTCAGGCGAGCCGATGCCGCCGCCGAACGGGATCCGGATGGTGATGGGCATCTTCACTGCTCCGCGCGTCCGGTAGTGCAGCTTTGCCACTTGGCTGACGATCTGGTCGAAGGCCGGGTAGACGAACCCGTCGAACTGGATCTCCACCACCGGCCGGTAGCCCCGGTAGGCGAGGCCGACGGCGGTGCCCACAATGGCGGATTCTGCGAGCGGAGTGTCCACCACCCGGTGCTTCCCGAAGTCCTTCTGCAGTCCGTCCGTCACCCGGAACACGCCGCCGAGCGTGCCGATGTCCTCACCCAGGAGGACCACCTTCGGATCGTTCTCAAGGGATTTCCGCAGGCCCGCGTTGATGGCGCGGGCAAAGGTCATCTGGGTCATCAGCGTGCACCTTCTTCAAGAGTGGCTGCGTCGGGATCGCCGAAGGAAGCCAGGTAACGGGAGTAGTGGTCCTGCTGCCGGTCCAGCCAGGAATTGGGGGTGCTGTACACGTGCTTGAAAACGTCCAGCGGTTCCGGATCCGGCATGCGGGTGCAGCCGTCGCGCATCTCGCGGGCAACGGCGTCGGCCTTGTCCTTAATCTGTTGCTGCAGGCCTTCCGTCAGCAGTCCCTTACGGTCCAGGAGCGCCGCCACCCGGCTGATGGGATCCTTGGCGGCCCAGTCCTCGAGCTCGTTGGGGTCCCGGTAGCGGGTGGGATCGTCCGCGGTGGTGTGCGGACCCATCCGGTAGCTGACGGCTTCGATGAAGGTGGGCCCGCCTCCGCGCCGTGCCCGGTCCAGCGCTACGCGGGTGGCGGCCATCACGGCCAGGACATCGTTCCCGTCCACGCGCAGGCTGGGTATTCCGAAGCCCGCCGCCCGGTCCGCGAGCTGGATATGCGACTGGAGCCTGACAGGTTCCGAGATGGCCCAATGGTTGTTGGTGCAGAAGAACACCACGGGGACCTGGAAACTGGCCGCGAACACCATGGCCTCGTTGACGTCGCCTTCGCTGGTGGCACCGTCGCCGAAGTAGGTGATGGCCACGGAATCGGCGCCGTCGTTCTGGATGCCCATGGCGTAGCCGGTGGCGTGCAGGGTCTGGGCACCGATGATGATCTGGGGCGTGGCCATGTTGACGGTGTAGGGGTCCCAGCCGGAGGGGGCATTGCCGCGCCACATCCGGAGCAGGTCCACCAGGTCGACGCCCCGGCAGTACGCCACCCCGTTTTCCCGGTAACTGGAAAACACGAAGTCGTCGCTGCGGAGGGTCCGGGCTGACCCGACTTGCGCGGCCTCCTGGCCCAGCAGCGGCGGCCACAGACCCAGCTCGCCCTGCCGCTGCAGCGCCGTGGCTTCGAGGTCGATGCGCCGGACGACACTCATGTCCTCATACAGGGAGCAGAGCTGCTCGTCGGTGATGTCCCGGACCCAGAAATCGAACTCGGGGTGGCTGACCCGCTCCCCTGCAGGAGTTATCAGCTGGACCAGCCTGGCGGCCGGCCCGGAGGTGCCCTGGGCACTGGTGGGGGCGGATGCGCCGCCCTGGCCCGTTTCGTCTGTAGACACGATAGCCCGCAACCTTCTCACGTCGTTGACCAGCAGCTTTGGAACTTATGGCTCCTGGCCTGCCGGCCTCCCGGGCGCCGTTGCCCCGGATAATTGTGACCCTACTCACAATGCTCAGGAGGTACAACTGCCACACCGATCCTTGAGCAAAATGCCCTGTCCGGGGCGCCGGGACCGTGCTAGCTTTGCGCATTATGCAAGCTTTGGATGGCACGGACACCCGGCTGTTATCGGCCCTCGCGGAGGACCCGCGGAAAACGGTGGTGGCGCTCGCCCAGCAGCTTGGCCTCTCCCGGAACACCGTGCAGGCGAGGCTGGCGCAGCTGGAGAAGAAACACGTCTTCCTGTCCTTCGAACGGCGTATCAATCCCGCCTCGCTGGGATACCCGCTGATGGCCTTCATCTCCGTTCACGTCCAGCAGCAGAAGCTCACCCGGCTGGCAGGGCAGCTGGCGGAAATCCCCGAGATCCTGGAAGGCTATGGACTCACCGGCTCAGCAGACCTGCTGCTGCGCGTCGTGGCAGTGGACGCCGAGGACCTCTTCCGGATCAACGGCAAGATCCTGGCCTGTGACGGTGTGGAGCGGGCTGACACTGCCCTTGCGATGGGTGAGCTCATCCCGTTCCGGGTGCAGCCGCTGCTGGAACGGGGGTCCGCGCGCGGTTAAGGCAGCTGCCGCCGGGAGGGTTGCTTCGCGCCACAAGTGAGCAGGCGTCTGCCGAAAGTACGCCATAAGTGAGCGGGCATTACGACGGCGAACGCGGGCCGGCAAGGGGGCCTGCGCGCCAGGGTTATAGGCTTGTCCCAGAAATCCGCCGGGGACCGGAACCGGACCTCTGCATCGCAGCACCACTTTTGGAAAGGCTCCACCTTGAGCAGTCCCCAGGAACCGTACCAGCCGGGCCATCCCGGCCCGGGCCAGCAGCAGCTCCCCCAGCAGCCGGGCCAGTACGCGGCGGCGGGCCCGTTTGGCCTTCCCGGCGAGGAACCGCCGGCACGGAGGCGGCCCAGGCTGTGGGTCGTCTTGACGGCCATTGGCGGCGTCCTGCTCCTGGTGGGCCTGGGCATCGTCATCCTGGTCAACGTGGCGGGCAGCGCCACGAACCAGGCCAAAGGCCTTGCGGACGGCTTCACCAGGCTGGTCATCGCCGGGGACAGCTCCAAGGCCTACGATGACTACCTTGACCCCGCGCTGCAGGAGCAGCTGTCCAAGGAGTCCTTCATTTCCGGCATAGCCAGCCTCAACATGGACGACACCTGCGAGCCGGAGTACAACGACCTCCAGGTGGCCACGGAGAACGGCGTGAAGTCTGCCGATATCGTGGGCCTGATCACGTGCGAGGGCAGGAACGTTGACCTGGCGTACCGGTTCGAGGGCACGGACGAGCTGAAGATGACCAACATCAAGCTCAGGCCGGCAGCCTGACCAGGGAATCCGCATTAGGAAGTTTGCTGATCTTTTACCCATCCGCACTTCCGGGTGGTCCGAATCGCTTCCGAGGGTCCCGGCCGGGGACCCGCAGTCCGGCGGGGAACACCTCCCCCGCCCTACCGGAAGGATTCGGGCCATGCGCACTTCACCCAACCGCCTCGTCGCCACCGTCTTCGGAGCCGTCTACCTGCTGGTGGGCCTCCTCGGCTTCGCCGTCACGTCCGGCGTCGGCTTCGCCGCCACCGAGGGCGCCAACCTCATCATTTTTGAAGTCAACCCACTGCACAACGTCATCCACCTCGCCATCGGCGCGGCGCTCCTTTTCGCCGGGCTGAGGGGCACCGCGATCGCCCGTTCCGTCAACGCCACCGTCGGCGCCGTCTACCTGCTGGTGGGCGTGCTTGGGCTGTTCCTGCTGAACTCCCCGCTGAACATCATCGCCCTGAACGGCGCCGACAACGTGCTGCACCTTGCCAGCGCCGTGCTGCTGCTGGGCGTGGGCCTCTCGCTGGACAAGTCCCCGGCAACCGCCCGGGCCTAGTCATCATGAACCGGACCGCACCCGCCCGGACGCTGGAGCCGGGGGCAGCGCCGGAAGCCGCTGAGGGCCCGGTACCCGCCGCCGTCCGGCTCTTCGCCGGTTTCGCGGGCTTCGGTGCCGGCACCGTCAACCTGGCCATTTCCTCAAGCCTCTTCGCCGGGACAGTGGGAGCCGCAGGGCCGGGGCAGCTCGCCGCGGGCGGACTCGCCGGGCTCTGGGGCGCCGGCCTGCTGGCGGCCGCTGTAATCCACCTGGCCCGGGGGACCTTCCCGGACAACCGGGCGGCCCGGGCCACCCTCCTGGCGGCCGCCGCTGTCCATGCCGCCGCCGCGCTCTTCAGCGCACCGGCCGCGGCGGGGCTCAACCTGAGCCATCTGGCTGCCCTGCTGCTCACGCTGATGATCATCGCGGCGCTGGCGTGGCTGCGCCGGCACGGGAGCCAGGCGTCCGCAGCCGGGACGTCCGGCGCACATCCCGGCCGGCTGCTGCTGGCGGCCTTCGCCGGCGCGGTCCTGGTGGCAGGCATCGCGACGCCGGGTCTCGCCGCCTCGACGGCAGGCCAGTTCGCAGTGCCGCACGGCGAACACGGACCCACTCCCCCGCCCGGCGGACACCACCAGCGGTGAAAAAGCCTCCGTGCCAGTGATTCGGCACGGAGGCTTTTCCGTTGCGGGGCGGCCGCGGGTTCAGCGCAACCGCGGGCGGATGGTCAGTGGTCGACGGCTTTCTCGGCGCCTACTCCCGTGAGGGACCGGACTTCCATCTCCGCCTGCTTGGCGGTGTCCTCGCGCTTCTTGTCCAGCACCGTGCCGAGCCAGCCCAGGAAGAAGGCCAGCGGGATGGAGACGATGCCGGGGTTGCTCAGCGGGAAGAAGGCAAAGTTCACGTCCTTGATCATGGACGTTGCGCCGCCGGAGACCACCGGGGAGAAGATGATCAGCACGATGGCCGCGCCGAGGCCGCCGTACATGCTCCAGATGGCACCCTGCGTGGTGAACTTCCGCCAGAACAGCGAGTAGATGATGGTGGGCAGGTTGGCGGATGCCGCGACGGCGAACGCGAGGGCCACCAGGAAGGCCACGTTCTGCCCGTTGGCGAGGATGCCGCCCAGGATGGCCAGGACGCCGATGACCACCACGGTCCGGCGGGCAACCTTCACCTCCGTGTCGGCGTCGGCCTTGCCCTTGGCAATGACGCTGGCGTAGATGTCATGGGCGAAGGATGCAGCGGCGGTGATGGTCAGGCCCGCCACCACGGCCAGGATGGTTGCGAAGGCCACAGCCGAGATGAAGCCCAGCAGCAGCGGCCCGCCCAGGAAGAACGCCAGCAGCGGTGCTGCCGAATTGACGCCGCCCGGGGCGCTCTTGATGGTCTCGGCACCAACCAGTGCTGCTGCACCGTAGCCGAGCACCAGGGTGAAGAGGTAGAAGAGGCCGATCAGCCAGATGGACCACACCACGGACTTGCGGGCTTCCTTGGCGGTCGGGACCGTGTAGAAGCGCATCAGGACGTGGGGCAGGGCGGCCGTGCCCAGGACCAGGGCCAGGCCCAGGGACATGAAGTCCAGCTTGGACGTTTCGGTCTTGCCGTACTGCAGGCCGGGGTTCAGGACTGCCGGGTTGTTGGCGGTTTCCACCGCGGCGCCGAGCAGGCTGGAAAGGTTGAAGCCGTAGATGGCCAGGACCCAGAGCGTCATGACGGCCGCGCCGGCGATCAGCAGGATTGCTTTGATGATCTGGACCCAGGTGGTGCCTTTCATGCCGCCGATCAGCACATACATGATCATGAGGGCGCCGACGACGATGATCACCAGGGCCTGTCCGCCCCAGTCGCTGATGCCCAGCAGCAGGGAAATGAGGCTGCCGGCGCCGGCCATTTGGGCGAGGAGGTAGAAGAAGCAGACGGCGAGGGTGGAGATGGCGGCCGCGATCCGGACGGGCCGCTGCTTGAGCCGGAAGGACAGCACGTCCGCCATGGTGAACTTGCCCGTGTTGCGGAGCAGTTCAGCCACCAGGAGCAGTGCCACCAGCCAGGCCACCAGGAAGCCGATGGAGTACATGAAGCCGTCGTATCCGTTGATGGCGATGGCGCCCGTGATTCCCAGGAACGACGCCGCGGAGAGGTAGTCGCCGGCGATGGCCGTGCCGTTCTGGGAGCCGGTGAAGGAACGTCCGGCCGCGTAGTAGTCGGCAGCGGTTTTGTTGTTGCGGCTGGCACGGAACACGATCACCATGGTGACGGCGACGAAGAGTCCGAAGATGCCCATGTTGAGCAGCGTGGTGTCCTTGAGGGCGGCGACGTCCACCGCCGCGGCAATGGTGATCATTTGCTGGCTCCTCCCACCCGGTTGCCGTGCTTGTCGAATTCGTGCCCTTCAATCTCGTCCCGGATCTCCGAGGCAATGGGGTCCAGGCGCTTGTTGGAGTAGCTGACGTACCACCCGGTGATGGCGAAGGTGGAGACGAACTGCAGCAGGCCCAGGATCAGGCCGATGTTGATGTTGCCCCAGACCTTCGTGGACATGAATCCCACGGCGTAGTCGGCGAGCAGGACGTAGGCGAAGTACCACAGCAGGAAGGCCACTGCCATGGGGAAGACAAAGCTGCGGTGACGCCTGCGCAGTTCCTGGAACTGGCCGGTCGACTGGACCTGTTCAAAGTCCACGGACGCCGCTGCGTCCGGAGTATGGGCATCGTTACCCATGATTCCTCCTCGTTGAGACTTGCCGGGACACACCGGCCGGCCGGCCCTGGTCAGGGACACCATTGGTGTGACTCCAATCACTGTGCGGCGTGCCCGCGGCAGGTTTCCAGTGGAACCGCCGCCGTGGTCGCTCAGCGGTCGGGATGCTGCGGCAAGCGGCACCCGCCGCTACGCTGGGCTCCATGCCGGACTCCCCCCTCCTGACCGCCGCAGCCGTGGCCGTCATCGCCATGGCCATTGCCGTCGTCGTCGGCGTGGGACTCAAAGTGCTCCGGTCCTTCCGTGACCTGGGCACGGACGCCGAACGGGCCACCTACCATACGCTGCACGCGGCGTCCCAGGCGGGCCAGCACCTGCGGCGCGGCCTGAATCCGGCCGGCGCGGCGAAAGCCAGCCGGCAGCTGCGCACCCTGCTGGGCTCGGAAGCACTGGCCATCACGGACACGTCCGGAGTCCTGGCCTGGGACGGCGCCGGCGATGACCTGAAGCCCCGGCTGATGGACCTTGCGGCCCCCGTCCTGGCGGGCGGCCGGACCGCCGTGCTTCCGGCCGGTGCGGAAGGTACCGGCGGCAGCCTTGCGGCCGTGATCGCGCCCGTACGGGCAGACTCCCGCGTGGTGGGCGCCGTCGCGGCGTTCGCGCCGTCGGCCGGCGCCGGACTGGTGCGGGCCACCGGCGAGGTGGCGGACTGGGTGGCTGTCCAGGTGGAGCTGGCGGAGCTGGACGCGTCCCGGACGCTGCTGATGGAAGCCGAGGTGCGCGCCCTGCGGGCCCAGATCAGCCCGCACTTCATCTACAACTCCCTCAACGCCATCGCCTCCTTCATCAACACAGACCCCCAGCGCGCGCGGGAACTGGTGGTCGAGTTCGCGGACTTCACGCGCTATTCGTTCCGCCGGCACGGGGACTTCACCACGCTCGCCGAGGAACTGCGCTGCATCGACCGCTACCTGCTGCTGGAGCGGGCCCGGTTCGGCGAGCGGGTGCAGGTCAGCCTGCGGGTGGCGCCCGAGGTGCTGAGCACGGTGATCCCCTTCCTGAGCCTGCAGCCCCTGGTGGAGAATGCCGTGCGGCACGGCCTGGAAGCCAAGGAGGGGCCGGGGCACATCAGCATCACCGCGGAAGACGCCGGAGCGTTCGCCGAGGTGACCATCGAGGACGACGGCGTGGGCATGGACCCCGCGCAGCTCCAGTCAATGCTCGCCGGGCACACCGACGGCGAACACGTGGGGCTGCGGAACGTCGACGCCCGGCTGCGCCAGGTCTACGGCAACGACCACGGCCTGGTCATCGAAACAGCCCCCGGCGAAGGCACCCTGATCACCATGCGGGTGCCCAAGTCCCAGCCCGGCCATGATGCCTGATCCGGCGCCCGCCGCCGGAAAGCTACCCTAGGAAGATGATTAACGTCCTCGTCGTTGATGATGAGCTGCCCGCCTTGGAAGAACTCGCGTTCCTGCTGGGCAGGGACGGCCGGATCGGCAAAATCCTCCGCGCGACATCCGGGACCGAAGCCCTCCGGGCCCTGTCCACCGGGTCAGTGGACGCCGTCTTCCTGGACATCCACATGCCGGCGGTCTCCGGGCTGGACATCGCCCGCGCCATTTCCAGGAGCAGCAACCCGCCGGCGGTGGTGTTTGTCACCGCTGACGAGGAACATGCCCTCGCGGCCTTCGAACTCGCCGCAGTCGACTATCTCCTCAAGCCCATCCGGGCGGAGCGCCTGGCCCGTTCGGTGGGCCGGATCGCAGAGCTGCGCGACGGCGGCGGCTCGCCGGAGATGATCACCGTGGACCAGGGCGGATCCACCAAAATGATCAGGCGCGACGACGTCACGTACGTGCAGGCGCAGGGAGACTACGCCCGGCTCCACACAGCCGACGCCAGCTACCTCATCCGGGTTCCGCTGGCCGATCTTGAGCAGCAGTGGGCGGAAGCCGGTTTCATCCGCACGCACCGTTCCTACCTGGTATCGCTCAAGCACGTCGCCTCCATGAAGCTCGCGGCCGACGGTCCCTGCGTCATGGTGGCAGGTGCCAGCCTTCCCATCAGCAGGCGCCACCTGCCCCTGGTGCGGGAAAAGCTGGAGGCCACCCGGATCAGGCCCAGCGCATGACCAGGGTCCGCGTGACAGCTCCCGCCACCGCCGCCCGGGCCACCCAGGAGAGCCGCGAAGCCGCCCTGGAATCGGACGTTGGCCAGGTCTTCGTCCGGTCCCTGATCAGGTCGCAGCTGCGGCTGGCGCTGGTGGTGGCCTTCGGCTTCCTGCTGATCCTTGCCGCATTTCCGCTGCTCCTGGCAACAGTTCCGGGCCTGGCCGAAGCCCGCATCGCGGGCATCCCGTTCGCCTGGCTCCTGCTGGGGGCCGGCATCTACCCGGTGATCGGGCTCAGTGCGTGGCTGTACATCCGGACGGCCGCCCGCAACGAGGCCCGCTACCGGGACCTGGCCGGTGACCAGTGAGCGCGGTCATCGTGCCGGCGGGCGGGGACAGGTGACGCGGCAGTGAACCCCGGCGTGGCAATCACCGCACTGGCCGTGGTTTCCGTGGCCACAGCTGTGATCGGCTTCTACGGCCTGCGGATTTCCCGCACCACGGGGGACTTCTATGTGGCGTCGCGGACGGTGCGCCCTTGGTGGAACGCCTCGGCCATCGGCGGCGAATACCTGTCCGCAGCGAGTTTCCTTGGTGTGGCCGGCCTCATCCTGCTGTCCGGCACCGACGCGTTGTGGTTTCCGGTGGGATACACGGCGGGGTACCTGATGCTGCTGCTGTTCGTCGCGGCGCCGCTGCGGCGCTCCGGCGCGTATACGATCCCCGATTTCACCGAGGCCAGGCTGGACTCCCGGGCCGTCCGGAAGGTCACCAGCCTGGTGGTGGTGCTTGTGGGCTGGCTGTACATCGTCCCGCAGCTGCAGGGCGCCGCCCTGACCATCCGGATCACCACCGGCCTGCCGTCGTGGGTTGGCTCCGTGGCCGTGGTGGTGGTCGTCTGCCTCACCGTGGTGGCGGGCGGAATGCGGTCCATCACCTTCGTCCAGGCTTTCCAGTACTGGCTGAAGCTGACAGCCCTGGCGGTGCCCGTGCTGTTCATCGTGTTCATGCTGGCCGGCAGCGGCACCCCCGAACTGTCGCCGCCGGCTGTGAATCCCACCGGTGCGCCTCCCGCCGGGCTCTACCAGGGTGTGTCCCTGATGGTGGCGCTGCTGTTCGGCACGCTGGGGCTGCCGCACGTGCTGGTCCGGTTCTACACCAACCCGGACGGGCAGTCCGCACGGCGGACCACCCTGATCGTCCTGGGGCTGCTGTCCGTCTTCTACCTGTTTCCCACCGCCTGCGGCCTGGTGGCGCGGATGTTCGCCCCGGACCTGGCACGTTCCGGCCAGGCCGACGCAGTGGTGCTCCTGCTCCCGGGGAAACTGGTGGGCGGGACGGCCGGCGAGCTGCTCTCGGCGCTGGTGGTGGCAGGCGCGTTCGCCGCGTTCCTGTCCACCACATCGGGCCTGGTGGTCTCCCTCGCCGGCGTCATCAGCCAGGACGTCCTGGGCGCCGGCGTCAACGGATTCCGGCTCGCGGCGGTGGTGTCCGCCGTCGTGCCGCTGGGATTTGCCTTTCTGACCGATTCCTTCACCCTCGCCGGCAGCGTCGGCCTGGTCTTCGCCTTTACCGCCTCCACCGTGTGTCCCGTCCTGCTCCTGGGGATCTGGTGGCGGGGCCTGACCGACGCCGGTGCCATCGCCGGGATGGTGACCGGCGGGCTCCTGTGCGGCGGGGCCATGATCACCAGCGCGGTGGCAGGGGCCGGGAATACCCCGGGATGGCTGGCGCAGCCGGCGGCGTGGAGCGTTCCCGCAGCCTTCGCCGTGATGGTGGTGGTTTCACTCGCCACGGCCGGGCGGGTGCCGCAGACCATGGCACGGGTCATGACCCGCCTCCACACCCCGGAGCGGCCGCTGGCCACGGAACGCTGATGGGTGGACAATGACGCCATGTCCACCGACGGCGGAAGTCCGTTAGGCCGGCAGGAGCCGGTGCCTCCGGCTGTGCGGGCGCAACTGCTCGCCACTGAGCACTGGGGGCTGCTGGCATCCCGCAGCACCACCCAGAGCGAGGTGCTGACCCGGATCAGCATGTTCCTCACCTTTACCTCGGCCAGCATCGTCAGTGTGGCCCTCGTGGGCCAGGCCACCAGGTTTTCGGAGGCGTTCGTCCTGCTGGCCGTGGTTGTCCTCTTCATTGACGTGGCGATGGGCCTGCTCACCCAGGTGCGGGTGATGAACGTCGGCAACGAAGACCTCATGTACGTGACCGCGATGAACAGGCTGCGGGCTGCCTACGTTGACCTCGACCCCGGCGTGGCGCCGTACCTCCTGGCGGCACACCACGACGACGAGGCAGGCTCGGCGCGCACGTACTTCTTCTTCGGAAACCGCAGTGCGCTCAGCCACGTGGCCGGGAGCAGCATGATCTTCATGACCACCGCCAACGCGGCCCTGATCGCCATCCTGTCCGGCCTGCTGCTTACGTTGTTCGGGGCGGGGATGACCGCGGCGATCATCGTGGGAGCAGTGTGTGGCGTCGCGTTCGTGGCTGCCTGGTCCGTCTACGGCTACCGCAGCTACGCCGGAATCTGGCGCAGGTTCGCGCCGCTGTCCCCCACCCCGCCGGGCGAAAGCTGAGCCCTGGTGGCCCGGCCGGTCAGTCGATGGCGGCCATCAGTTCCACAACGCGGTCCAGGAACGCATCCACCTGGGCTTCCTCGTAGCCTTCGCGGCCGACGGCGGGCCGGAATACCGCGCGGCGGACACTGTCCACGCTCAGCGGCTTGTCCTGCTCCAGGTACGCCACGAGTTCCCGGCAAAGGCGGTCCACGTCTGCAGTGTTGTAGCTGCGCGCCTTCTTTTTGGCGGGGCGCCGGAAACGCTCGCCGTCGGGCCGGTGCAGCCGCCCGCGGAGGATTCCGGAGAGGTTCCCGATCTCCCGCAGCCAGGCTTCCTCGCCCTGGGCTGCAATCAGTTCGTCCCGTTCCCGCCGGGCGAAGGCGTCCTCGAGCCGGTCCAGGGCAGCATCCACCACGGCGGCCGAGTAGCCGCCCTTGACCGGGTCAAAGGAGACGGCGCGGACGTCGGCGCTGTTGACCGGATGGGTTGCGGCTTCGGGGGTTTCCAGGGATACCCGCGCGCGCTGCAGGAACTGGTCCACCTGCCGGGCGTTGTATCCGTACTCGCCGCGCTGCACGCGCTCAAAGGACCCGGGGATCTGCCGATGAATGTCCAATGCCACTGTGATTCCTTCAATGCTCTTCGGCCGGAGCGCCGCTGCACCAGTTTAGGGGTGCCGGTCCGGCCGGGGTGTGTGTCAGGCTCCGGCGACCAGTCCGTAGAGGACAAAGACCACCGGCGATGCAAACACGATGGAGTCGAGCCTGTCCATGACTCCACCATGGCCGGGCAGGATGCTGCTCATGTCCTTGACGCCCAGTTCGCGCTTGACCATGGATTCGGCGAGGTCGCCGGCGGTGGATGCGGCCACGGTACCGACTGCCAGCACCACCCCCACCCACCAGGGCTTGTCGAGGATGAACAGGCAGGCCAGGATGCCGATGAGCATGGCGCCGCCCACGGAGCCGGCGAACCCCTCCCAGGACTTCTTCGGGCTGATCTTGGGCGCCATGGGATGCTTTCCCAGGGATGCGCCCACGAGGTAGCCGAAGGTGTCGTTGGACACGACCAGCAGGAGCATCACCGCAATCTGCCAGGCGCCTTCGGGAATGGTCCCCCCGGGCCAGAGCCCCAGCGGGGAGGCCCCGCCGGTGGCGTGCAGCGGCAGCGCGGCAAAGCTGATGAAGAACGGGACCCAGCCCAGGGTGAAGACGCCGGCGAAAATACTGTTGGCCGAGCCTGCGGCGCTTTCGATGGACCGCCACAGGAGCACGGCCACGGAACTGAGCAGCATGCCGAACAGCAGGCTTTCGATGCCGCCGAAGTAGGCCACGAACGGCATGGCCACCGTGCCGGTCATCACCGGGACGATGGGCATCCTTGTTCCGTTGGCTTCAAGCGCCCGGTAGATTTCCCAGACGCCGAAGACGGCGAAGGCCGTGGTGACGGCAACGAAGGCGAGCGGGAGGAACAGCAGTCCGCCCAGCACCGCAAAGAGCATGGCAAGGCCCACCACGACGGCGGCCGGCAGGTTACGGCCGGCCTTCGGCGTCGGATTGCTCCTGGGCTGCTTCCCCCGTGTGCGTGCCCGTGGTGCGGGGGCCTGATCTGCCTGGCCCATCAGACTTCGAGCAGCTCTGCTTCCTTGCGCTTCAGCAGCTCGTCGATGCCATCCACGTGGGCCTTGGTGATGCTGTCCAGTTCCTTCTCGGCGCGGGTGCCTTCGTCCTCGCCGGCCTCGCCGTCCTTGACCAGCCGGTCCAGGGTTTCCTTGGCCTTGCGGCGGATGTTGCGGATGGAGATCTTTGCGTCTTCGCCCTTGGTCTTGACGATCTTGACGTATTCCTTGCGGCGTTCCTTGGTCAGTTCCGGAATGGTGATCCGGATGACGTTGCCGTCGTTGGACGGGTTGGCGCCGACCTCCGAATCGCTGAGCGCGCGTTCGATATCGCGCATCGCGGTCTTGTCGAACGGGGTGATCAGGATGGTCCGTGCATCCGGGATGGCGAACGAAGCCAGCTGCTGCAGCGGCGTGGGGGAACCGTAGTAGTCCACCAGGACCTTGTTGTAGAGGCCCGGGTTGGCCCGGCCGGTGCGGACAGCGGCGAAGTCTTCCTTGGCCACTTCTACAGCCTTGTCCATCTTCTCTTCGGCTTCGAGCAAGGTTTCTTCTATCACGGTCTCTCCTGACGGTTGTGGTGCAGTCCGGGGCGCCGGCTCCGTGCACGTGGTTCTCGGTTGCTGTTTCCGTCCCCCGCCCGGAAAGGCAGGGGGCGGAACTGTCCTGAAAACATCCTAGCCGCAGCTAGGCAGTGACCAGCGTGCCCAGCTTTTCGCCGAGGATGGCACGGGTGACGTTGCCTTCACCTTCCATGCCGAAGACCACCATGGAGAGGTTGTTGTCCTTGCACATGGTCATGGCCGTCTGGTCCATGACGCGGATGTCGCGGCGGAGCGCGTCGTCGTAGCTGAGGGTTTCGAGCCGCTCGGCAGAAGGGTCCTTCTTGGGGTCGGCCGTGTAGACGGCGTCCACTCCGCTCTTGGCCATCAGGACGACGTCGGCGTGCACTTCGAGCGCGCGCTGCGCGGCCACGGTATCGGTGGAGAAGTAGGGCAGGCCGGCTCCGGCGCCGAAGATCACCACGCGGCCCTTTTCCATGTGCCGGATGGCGCGGCGGGGAATGTAGGCCTCGGCTACCTGGCCCATGGTGATGGCGCTCTGGACACGCGTCTCCACGCCGGCCTGCTCGAGGAAATCCTGGAGCGCCAGGCAGTTCATGACGGTTCCCAGCATGCCCATGTAGTCGGCGCGGGAGCGGTCCATGCCGCTCTGGGACAGCTCTGCCCCGCGGAAGAAGTTGCCGCCGCCAACCACGATGGCCACTTCAACCTCGGGGACGGCCGCCGCGATCTGTTTGGCGACGTCGCGGACGGTTTCCGGGTCGACGCCCAGTTTCCCGCCGCCGAAGACCTCGCCGGAAAGCTTCAGGAGGACCCGGCGCCTGCTTTTCTCTGGCTGGATTACAGTGTTGACGGCTTCCATGATGCCTTCCCGTTGATGACTCTGAAAAAAGGTTATCCTGCCGGCACCAAAGGCCGGTACCGGCGGCGTTTCGCACAGATTGCGTGCATGCAAAAGGGGCGGCCACCGAAGTGGCCACCCCCTTGCAGTTTCGACTAGGAGCCGACGCGGAAACGCGTGAACGCGGTTCCCTTGACACCGGCCTCTTCGAGGACCTGTGCCACGGACTTCTTGGCGTCCTTCGCGAATGCCTGGTCAACCAGGACCTCGCCCTTGTAGAAGCCGGTCACGCGGCCTTCCACGATCTTGGTGAGGGCGGCTTCCGGCTTGCCTTCGGCCTTGGCGGTTTCTTCGGCGATGCGGCGCTCGGACTCCACCAGCTCGGACGGAACGTCCTCGCGGGTCAGGTAGTTCGGGGCCATCGCGGCGATGTGCACGGCAACGTCGTGGGCGGCGGTGGCAGCGGCTTCGCCTTCACCGTCGACTGCGAACAGCACGCCAACCTGGGCGGGCAGGTCCTTGGAGGTCTTGTGCAGGTAAGCGTCGACCGTGGCACCCTCAACGCGGGAGATGCGGCGGACAACAACCTTCTCGCCCAGGACGGCGCCTTCTTCGACGACGACCTCGGACAGCGGCTTGCCGTCGACCTCGGTGGCGAGCAGGGTCTCCAGGTCGGCAGCGCCGGACTCGACGGCAACGGCCAGGACCTTGTCAGCCAGCTGGATGAACTTGTCAGCCTTGGCAACGAAGTCGGTCTCGCAGTTGACCTCGATCATGACGCCGACGCCGTTGCTGACCTTGGCAGCAACGAGGCCTTCGGCGGTGGAGCGGCCTTCACGCTTGGTGGCGCCCTTGAGGCCCTTGATGCGGATGATTTCGATGGCCTTCTCGGCGTCGCCGTTGGCTTCGTCAAGAGCCTTCTTGACGTCCATCATGCCGGCGCCGGTGCGCTCGCGCAGGGCCTTGATGTCCGCGGCAGTGTAGTTCGCCATGTGAACCCCTCTGTCTAGAAATTTGTTGTGGTGTACGGACCGACAGGACGGCTGCCCATTTTCATGGGCGGCCATCCTGTCAGCAGCTCCGGCTGCAGGCAGCGCGGAGAATCCGGATTTAGTTGTCTTACTTGGCGTCGTCGGCGGGAGCCTCGGCAGCAGCCGGAGCTTCAGCTTCTTCGGCCGCGGCAGGGGCAGCAGCCTCTTCGGCCTTGCTGCCTTCGAGGAGCTCGCGCTCCCACTCGGCCAGCGGCTCTTCCGGAGCTTCGGCAGCACCCGAGCCGCGGTTGTTGCGGGCGATGAGGCCCTCGGCAACAGCGTCGGCAACAACGCGGGTCAGGAGGTTCACGGAGCGGATGGCGTCGTCGTTGCCCGGGATCGGGAAGTCGACTTCGTCCGGATCGCAGTTGGTGTCCAGGATGGCCACAACCGGGATGTTCAGCTTCTTGGCCTCGTCAACGGCGAGGTGTTCCTTCTTGGTGTCCACGACCCAGAGCAGGGACGGTGCCTTGGTCAGGTTGCGGATACCGCCGAGGTTGGACTCGAGCTTGGTGAGCTCGCGCTTGAGGAGCAGCAGCTCCTTCTTGGTGTACGCGGAACCGGCGACGTCGTCGAAGTCGATCTCTTCGAGTTCCTTCATGCGCTGGATGCGCTTGGCGACGGTCTGGAAGTTGGTCAGCATACCGCCGAGCCAGCGCTGGTTGACGTAGGGCTGGCCAACGCGGGTTGCCTGCTCGGCAATTGCTTCCTGGGCCTGCTTCTTGGTGCCGACGAAGAGCACGGTACCGCCGTGGGCAACAGTGGCCTTGACGAACTCGTAGGCGCGGTCGATGTAGGACAGCGACTGCTGCAGGTCGATGATGTAGATGCCGTTGCGCTCGGTGAAGATGAAGCGCTTCATCTTCGGGTTCCAACGGCGGGTCTGGTGTCCAAAGTGGACGCCGCTGTCAAGCAGCTGGCGCATGGTTACGACGGGCATGCCGACGCTCCTTCCGGCAGGTCATTCATGAGAGAGCCCTCAGGCTTCTTACCCTGCCAATAGTTGACGGTTGATTTAGCGTGGCCCGGTTCGGGCCGTGCTCCTGGCATCCATCACGCTTCCCATCCGCGCCGGAGGGCACGGACCGCAGGAGGCATGATCCGCCAAAGGCTGGGCCGGGGCTTTCACCTTGTGGAGGGCTGGATGCGCGTAGTCAGCTGCCGCTCCCCCACACTCCTGAATGGGGCGTGCCGACGCAATCCGGACAGGCAAATGCACCGCAGGGGTGATCCACTGGTACGGGAAGCGTTGAGGGCGCAGCAAACTGCTCCACCAAGTGTACTACAGGGACCCGCTTCCGCCGGACAGGGGCGGCCCGCAGGAACGGCTTATCCACATAGGTCCCGCCACGCCTGCCCGCCCCGCTTTTCCGGGCGCATGCTGGCCAGATGAAACCCCAGCTCCTCCTGGCCGCACTGCTGATGCTCCCCGCTTCGGTGGGGTCCGCAGCACAGCCCCCGCCGTTCAGCCCCGGTTCCCCCTCGACTGCGCTGGGGACGATTGCGGAGACGACGACGGCCGGGGGCATTGGCCCCGATGTCGCCGCACCCTCCTGGCAGTGGCCGCTGGCTCCCCGGCCGCGTGTGCTGCGGGCTTTCGATCCTCCCCCGAAGCCATGGTTGAGCGGACACAGGGGCGTGGACCTCGGGGCAGCGCACGACGGCGCGGCGGTCACCTCCCCGGCGGCCGGTACGGTCAGCTTCGTGGGCGTCGTGGTTGACCGCCCGGTGATCACCATCGACCACGGGAACGGGCTTCGCAGCAGCTTCGAACCCGTGGCGAGCACCTTGGCTGCCGGGGCCGCAGTGGGTGCCGGCCAGGTTGTCGGCACGGCGCTTCCCGGCCATTGCGGAACTGCAGCCTGCATCCATTGGGGCGTGCGCCGCGGCGACGCCTACGTCAATCCCCTGCAGTTTGTCACGGATATGAGGCCTTCCATCCTCCTGCCCCTGGGCGCCCCACCCTAGCGCCTCCGGGTCACGCAAAGGCGACCGGCCATGGAAAGCAGCCGGGTCAGACGATGGCGGAAATGCCGGTGACGGCCCGGCCGGTGACCAGCGTGTTGATTTCTGCGGTTCCCTCGTAGGAGTAGATGGCCTCGGCGTCGGCAAAGATCTTCGCCATTCCGTAGTCCGTCACGATCCCGTTGCCTCCCAGGATGCTGCGGCCGATGGCCACGCTGTCACGCATCCGCTCTGTGGTGAAGGCCTTGGCCAGCGCGGACTGCTCGTCCCTGGCCATGCCTGCGTCTTCCAGCTGGGAGAGCCGGACCATCATTCCCATGGAGCTGACGGCGTTGCCCAGGATCGTGACCAGCTGGCTCTGTACCAGCTGGAAGGATGCCAGCGGCCGGCCGAACTGGTGCCGCTCCACCGCGTAGCGCCGGGCGACGTCGAAGGCTGCCAGCTGCTGGCCCACCGCCTGCCAGGCAACCCCGAGGCGGGTGACCTTGAGGACCTTGTTGACGTCGCGGAAACTGTTGGCGTGCTCCAGCTTGAAGAAGTCGGGCACCACCACGTTGTCCAGGGTGATGTCGGCGTTTTGGACGGTGCGGAGGGAGATCTTGTTCTCAATTTTTTCGGCGCTGAACCCGGGGAGCGAGGTGTCCACCAGGAAGCCCTTGACCTGGTTGTCATCCACGTCGCGGGCGTAGAGAACCACCCAGTCGGAGAAGGTGGCGTTGCCGATCCAGCGCTTGGCACCGTTGAGGATCCAGCTGCCGCCGTCCTGCCGCGCGGTGGTCCGCGTACCGCCTGCCACGTCGCTGCCGCCCAGCGGCTCGGTGAGCCCGAAGGCTCCGATCTTCTTCATGGCGTAGATATCGGGAAGCCACGCGTCCTTCTGTTCCTGCGAGGCGAGGGTTTCGATGGACCCGGTAAAGAGCCCGTCGTGGACGCCCATGAAGGTGGCGATGGAGGCGTCGGCGCGGGTTACTTCGGCGTGGAGCAGGCCGGCGAACAGGTTGGAGCAGCCCTGCCGCCGGACCGGGCTGACCAGGTCAATCTCGGCGAGCTTGGGAATGAGGTCCATCGGGAACTCGCCCCGGTTC
Source organism: Arthrobacter nitrophenolicus (assembly GCF_045833485.1). Lineage (NCBI taxonomy): Bacteria > Bacillati > Actinomycetota > Actinomycetes > Micrococcales > Micrococcaceae > Arthrobacter > Arthrobacter nitrophenolicus. The sequence continues at coordinate 3,222,984 of NZ_CP174504.1, read as the reverse complement.
CAGAAGTCCACGGCGATAGGCCGCACTTCCCGGGCCAGGAAGTCCCGGACTTCGGCCAGCCGGTCCTGTTCCTTGGCGGTGAGCAGCTGCTCAAAGGCGAAGAAGTCGCCGTCGGCGTAGGGAAGGTCAAAGGGGTCTGCAGCAGGCGTGGACATGGTTGCCCTCCAGGTGTTCAGCGGCCGGTACTCTCCGAAGCGGAGCGGGATAAGTTACTGGTCAGTAACATACCGCACATTGGGCGCTTAACAAAGGAAACCGCGGCCGACGTGGATCGTCGGCCGCGGTTTCTGGAGTAGGGCTACTCGGACTTGAACCGAGGACCTTAGGATTATGAGTCCCGCGCTCTAACCAGCTGAGCTATAGCCCCGTGCTGCCCGGCCGCAGCGAAAACGAACTGCGGCGGCAGGGCAAAAACACTCTAGCAAAACCCGGGCGCGGTTTTAGACCACCTTGTCCTCATAGCTGGCGCCACGGTAGAGGTCCTCGAAGGTCTGCAGGGTGCCCTGGATGCTGTGGGGTTCCACCATCGCCCGGCTGGCCTTGCCCATGGCCTGCTGCTGGTCCTTGGGCAGCTGGAGGATCTGGGTGATCTTCTTGGCCAGGTCATCGCTGTCGTTGGGGGTGAAGAGGTAGCCGTTCTCGCCGTCGCGCACCAGGTGCGGCAGCGCCATGGCGTCCGCCAGAACAACCGGGGTGGAGGCGGACATGGCCTCGAGGGTCACCAGCGACTGCAGCTCGGCAGTGCCCGGCATGCAGAAAAGGTCTGCCTTGATGTAGGCCTTCCGCAGGTCCTCGTCGCTGACCAGGCCCAGGAACTTCACCCGGCTGCCCAGGCCCAGCCGCTGCACGAGTTCCTCCAGGGCGGTCCGGACCTCGCCGCTGCCCACGATCTCCAGGTGCACGTTCAGTTCCGCCGGGGTCTTGCCGATGGCCCGGATGAGGACGTCGACGTGTTTCTCTTCCGCGAGCCTGCCGGCGAACATGACGGTGGGGTACGGGTGCGGTTCGATCACCTCGCCGGGCTGCAGCTCATAGGCTGCGGAGTCGATGCCGTTGGACAGCGGCAGGACTTTGCGGAGGAACGCATGCTCGTGCATGGCCTTGGCCGCCAGCGGCGTGGGGGTGGTAATCACATCCGCCTGGCCCATCACCTTGCCCATGTCCTTCCAGGAGATGCGGCCGATGATGTCCTTGAACCACTGCGGGAACGGCAGGAAGGGGTTGAGGTTTTCCGGCATGAAGTGGTTGGTGGCCACGATCCGCACACCGCGCTTCACAGCCTCGTACAGGACGTGCTCACCGATCATGTAGTGGCTCTGGATGTGGACCACGTCCGGCTTCACGCGGTCGAACAGCAGGCTGATTTCCTTCTTGATTTCCCAGGGAAAGCAGATGCGGAAGTATTCATGGGTGGGGGCGGCGTGGGAGCGCAGGCGGTGCACCGTGGCCTCGTCACGGAATTCCGTGTAGCTCTTGCCCTTGCTGTCCCGGCAGGCCAGCACGTGCACGTTGTGGCCCCGGCCTGTCATGCCCTTGGCCAGGCGGTAGCCGAACTGGGCTGCGCCATTGATATGGGGCGGATAGGTGTCCGCGGCGATCAGGATGGTCAGTGGCGGCTGGTCGGCTGGCGTGGTCACGTGGAAAGCTCCTGATGGTCACGGTGCGGACAGCGATGACTGGCAGCACGGCTGGCCCGGCGTGGTTGTACCCGGCTTCGTGGACTTGCTGGATCGGTGGACGGTCTAGTGTGAGGGCCTGCCCGCGGTCTTCCGCGCGTCCTTCTTGCGCTTGGTGACCTCGGGGTGGTGGCGGGAAAGGGCGATAACCCCAACGATAGCAAGGGAAGCGGCGGTTCCCATGGCAATTGCCATAACGGCGTGCACATCCGGCCGGAGTTCGCCGAGGATAACAATGCCGATGGCAATGCCCACGATGGGGTCGATCACAGTCAGCCCGGCGATCACCAGGTCCGGCGGCCCGGTGGAGTATGCGCTTTGGACGAACCAGGACCCCAGTCCGCCGGCGGCGATAATCGCGACCACCGAATACCAGGGCACGTTCAGCAGGAACAGCCCGTTGGGATCCAGCAGGTGCTTGCCGATGATCCGGGTCAGCACCGCCACGAATCCGAACAGCACACCGGCTCCCAGGATGTACACGAAAGCGTTCATCCGGTGCCGGAACATGACCGCCAGGGTGCCGAACAGTCCCACGGCCAGCGCCAGCAGCAGCACGATGGTGAGCTCGTCCTCCACGCTGACATGGTGGTTTTCCTGGGTGACGGTGACCGCCAGCAGGACGAAGAGCGCGGACCCGGTGACGCAGGCGGTGATGGCCACCACCGTGGCGCGGTTGATGGTGAGGTCCTGGTCGCGGGCGTTGACGATGGTGGTGATCACCAGGGCAATGGCCCCGATGGGCTGCACGACGGTCAGCGGGGCGGAGACGAGGGCGACGGCGTTCATCGCCATGCCGGCCCCGAGCAGCAGGAGCCCGAAGACCCAGCGGGGGTTCCGCAGCAGGCGGAGGAAGCCGTTGGAACTCAATGCCAGGCCGCCGGTGTCCGCCTTGACGGCGCTGCCCTGGCGCTGGGCACCGAGGGCGAGGCAGAAGGCGCCGAGAACCGCGAGGGCGACGGCCACCCAGACCATCAGGCGGTCCCGTCGTCGTGGCTGCTGCGCGCCCTGCCCTTGCGGAGCATTGCCCAGAAGTAGTTGTAGGCGGCAATCCAGTGGCCCAGCAGGCCCAGGCCCAGCACGATCCAGGCGGCAATAAACAGCCCGTCAGAGAACCCGGTCTCCAGCCGGGAGAGGAGCAGCATCGGCGTCCCCAGCAGCAGCAGCCCCGTGCGGACCTTCCCCACCACGCTGACGGGAAGGTCCGGGTGGCCGTGGAAGAGGGAGAGGGTCAGGACCAGCAGGACGGCGTCCGGAACCACCAGCGCGGCCAGGTAGAGCCAGTGCACGACGCCGGCAATCACCAGGGTGACGGCGACGGCGATCATGGCGAGGCGGTCGGCGATCGGGTCCAGGACGCGACCCAATTTCGACGCCTGGTCAAACCGGCGGGCCACATAGCCGTCTATCCAGTCGGTTCCTGCCATCACGGCAAGGACCACCACTCCGGCACCGTATTCCTTCTGCGCCAGGACCAGCCAGATGAAGAGCGGAACGCCCATGAACCGCACCACGGTGAGCAGGTTGGGGATGGTGAAGACCACGTCGTGGTCCACCTGCGGGCGGCCGGGACGGGAGCCGGCACCAATGAACTTCACCCGTCCCCCTTCCTTCCTGCTGCCTGGTTGGCGCGGTCTTTTCGTGGCCGGCGGGCACGCCGGCGCCCGGCTGCCGAATGCTAGTAAGTCCGGATCAGCTTCCGGAGCAGGACCAGCAGCACTGTCCCGGCGGCAGCCAGGGCCGCCAGCGGCTTCCAGCGTTTTTGCAGTCTCCCGGTGGAGCCGGAGAGCGCGGCCAGCCGTGCACCGGCGGCGTCCTTCGCGCGGAGGGCGAGGACCTGGCCCTGCCGGACCTTGCCTTGGGCTGCGGCGAGCAGGTACTGCGCCTGCGTCTTGACGTCCAGCTCGCTGCCGAGCTCGTCGCGGACCTCGGTGAGGTGGTGGCGGCGCTGGTTGAGGCGGCGCGCCAGCTCCGGTTCGGAAGCGTGCGGGAATTCCTTGTCGTGCTCTGCCGCCTTCGCCGCCTTCTCGGCCTTGGCCTTGGCGGCGGCCTGCTCCTTGGCGGCCTTGGCAGCCTTTGCCTCGGGGCTGTCCGGGTCGAGGACCGCGGCGTTGAAGGCGGAGCCTTCCTTGGCGACACCGACGTCGTGCCTGATGCCCCGGATGGTTTCTTCCGGAAGCAGGGGCATGGCCTTCTTGAACTTGCGCAGCCCGATGAGGCCGCCGATGAGGGCTATGAGCAGGAACGCCGCGGAGACCAGCAAGGCTGCCAGCCAGGCGGGCATGATGGTGGCCAAACCCATGATGGCCGCGACGATGAGCCCGACCACCAGGAAGGACAGGAAAACCAGTGCAACGGCGAAGAAGGCGGCAGCGACGCCCACCTGGACGCCTTTGCGCTTGAGCTCGAACTTGGCGAAGGCGATCTCGTCGTTCAGCTGGCGCGGGGCCAGCCGGAAGAGGAGTTTTAGCGTCCTGGGCAGCGCGGTGATGCGCAATCCGGGGCTGGTGCCCCCGCTGTGACGTCCGCTCATCGGTTCCGCCTTACTGGTTTTGTTCGATCCGGCTTCCGTGTCCTGCAGGAAAGTGCTCGGCACAGTCCCCGGCACAAAACTATCATTCAGGTTCAGGGCGAACTTTCGGGGCTTGCCGGGCGGCGCGGCCTACAACGCTGAAAATCACTGCCCGCCGGGCCTAGGATTGACATCCGTGACCACTCCCTCCAATCCGGGCGATTTGCTGAGCCGACGCCGGAAGCTTCTGTACATCCTCCTTCTCGGTGCGCTGACGGCCCTGGGTCCGTTCACGATCGACCTCTACCTGCCGGCGTTTCCCGCCTTGGAGGCGAGCCTGGGGGTTACCGAGGCGCAGGTCCAGCTGACCCTGGCCGGGACGACCGTGGGCTTTGCCTTCGGGCAGCTGGTGGTGGGACCGTTCAGCGACAAGTTCGGCCGGAGGTATCCGCTCATCCTGGCCACGGCCCTGCACATCGCCGCGTCGCTGGGAGCGGCCCTGTCCACGGACATCACCACACTGGGCATCTTCCGGGTGCTGATGGGCGTCGGCGCTGCCGGCGGCGGCGTGGTTGCGATGGCCATGGTGCGTGACCTCTTCTCCGGGTATGCCATGGTGCGGATGTTCTCCCGGATGAGCCTGGTCAACGGCCTGGCACCGATCCTGGCACCGGTCATCGGATCGCAGCTGCTGCTGGTGATGGAGTGGCCCGGGATCTTCGTCTTCCTTGCCTCCTACGGCACCCTGGTCATCATCGCCGCGCTGTTCCTGGTCCGCGAGACCCTCCCCCCGGAAAAGCGCGGCCAGAGCGGCATGACCGTCCGGCAGCGTTACCGCGTGCTCTTCAGCGACCGGATCTTCGTGGGCCTGCTCATGGTGGCGGGGCTGAATTTCGGCGGGCTCTTCACGTACCTCTCCGCTTCACCCTTCCTGTTCCAGGACGTGTTCGGGTTCTCCGCGCAGGAATACGGCCTGCTGTTCGGCATCAACTCCCTGGGCATCGTGGCCGGGGTGCAAACCAGCTCCCGCCTCATCCGCCGGGTGCCCCCGCAATGGATCCTGGCCGGAGCCACGGCCTGGCTGTTCCTCATGGCCATGCTGATCGTGCTGTTCGACCAGCTGGGCTTTGGCCTGTGGGGCGTCATGGTGCCGCTGTGGTTCTACATCATGGGCACCGGATTCATGTTCCCCTGCGTCCAGGTCCTGGCGCTTGCCGGCCACGCCTCCCAGGCAGGCACCGCGGCGTCCCTGCTGGGTGCAGCCACCTTCATGATGGCCGGCCTCATTTCGCCGGTGGTGGGCTGGCTGGGCATCACCAGTGCCACGCCCATGGGGGCTGTGCAGGCCGCCTGTATCCTGCTGGCCATCGCGGCCCTCTGGCTGGTGGTCCGCCCGCGCACGGTACCCTCAATCCACTGAAGCACTCCATGGACTGCACCTCCGGCCAGTCCGGCCAGGTACCGGGAAGGAAGCCATGACCCGCACACCGCACCGCAACGGCCGCGGGCTCTTCCTCGGCGTGGTGCTGGGCGCCGTCGTGGGCTATTTCGCGGGGCGTGCCCTCGGCAACCCCGCCATGGGCATCGCGCTCGGCGCGGTGGCCGGCGCGGCACTGCTGTACCGCGTCAACCCGGGGCCCTGGCGCCGGGACCGTGACCGGCCTTAGCCCGCAGCCACCGGAGCGCCACCTGCCCGGCATCTGCCCCGCTGCGCCCCTCCCGCGATAAAATGTGTCCGTGCCCAGCTGGCAGGATCAACCGCCGCTTCCGGCCACATGGCAACGGTGCGACGCCGGGATCCTGCCATTGTGGTGGGAGCGGCTGTGCGCCCAGATGGGACAGCAGTCGGCCGCCCTGTACGCCGCCGGACTCTTTACCGAGGACCGCCGCCGGCCGATCGCCCAATGGTTCAACCCCGCGTTCAAGGCGGCCCTGCTGGTGGCCCCGGAAACCTCCCCGGAATGGCCCGTGCAGCGGTTCGGAATCTTCTACGCGCCGCCGGACGCAGGAGTTGTGCGGATCCACTCGGCCCCGCACGAATGGAGCCCGCGGCAGCCGCGCCGGTCCCCCACGGAAAAGGAAGCCTTCGAGGCCGCCATCGCCGAGGCCGAGAGGTTCCTGCAGGTGGAAATGGATTTCGTCTGACATAAAAAAGTCCCCGTCCTTCCAGCTGGAAGGACGGGGACTTTTTGGTGAGCTCCTCCTGCTGGACTTGAACCAGCAACCCTTCGATTAACAGTCGAATGCTCTGCCAATTGAGCTAAGGAGGAATGAAGCAGGTATGACATTAGCAAAGGTGCCCGGCGAAAGTGAAATCGGCGGATTTCCGCGGCAGAACGGGCTGCTCCCGGACGCACGGCAACCCGCCGGGGCAACAAAAATCCCCGCTCCGGAAGACCGGAACGGGGATTGGAAGCTCCTCCTGCTGGACTTGAACCAGCAACCCTTCGATTAACAGTCGAATGCTCTGCCAATTGAGCTAAGGAGGAATGAAGCGGGTATTAGCCTAGCAAACACTCCGCCGGGAAACGAAATCGGGGAACCGGACCTCTGCCAGGCGGGCGGGCTACGCCTCGGCGCGCAGGGCCCGGCGTTCCATTTCCAGCATCAGCAGTTCCCGGTTGAGCCGCTGGTAGGTTTCCGGATCCGACGCCGGATCCAGCCGCTGCAGCTGGCCCATCTTGTCCGCCTTGACCCGGGTGATCTGCAGCTCGAACAGGCGGGACAGGATGTCCCGGCAGTACTTCTGCACCGCTTCCTCCGTGCTCGCGGGCAATGGCACCACAGCCAGCTCGGATACCAGCGGCCGCAGCGGTTCCGGCACCTCATGCATCACGTGCTCCACCCACCGCACGGGATCAACCACCAGGCCCGGCCCGGTGGCCCGCATGGCGTCGTGGACGGCCTGGAACGCAGGGGTGGCGAACCTGGCAGCCGCGAACCGGTCCCACACGCCTCCTTCCAGCAGGGACGGCATCTGGAGCGCCACCTCGAGCGCCTGGCGCTCCATGGAGGCCACGGGGTCCCGGGGGTCCGGCCGGTGGTAGGACGGCACGGCGCCCGACGGCGGCCCGGCAGCCACGCCTGGTCCCCCGGCTGGAGCCGGCACGGCCTGCTGGCCCTGGGGCTGCGGGCCGGGTGCGGGCGGGCGTCCGGCATCGCCACGCTTGACCGCTGCATTCACGAGCCGCAGCACCTCGTTCGGGTCCGGCATGCCCAGCCAGCCGGTGAGCGCCTGGCAGTAGCCGGTCCGGGTGGAAGTGTCCCGGATAGCCGCCACCACGGGCACGGAGGCTTTCAGGCCCTGCACGCGGCCTTCCACGGTGTCCAGGTTGAACTGCTTCAGCGTGGCGCGGATGGCGAATTCGAACAGCGGCCGGCGGGACTGCACCAGCGCGTGCACCGCTTCATCACCCTTGCTTTGGCGCAGGTCGCAGGGGTCGGCGCCGCTGGGCTCCACGGCCACGTAGGTCTGGGCGGTGAAGCGCTGGTCTTCCTCGAAGGCCCGCAGTGCGGCCTTCTGGCCGGCGGCGTCACCGTCGAAGCAGAAGATCACCTCTCCCCCGGAGCCGTCATCGGACAGCAGCCGGCGGGCAATCTTGATGTGTTCGGTGCCGAAGGCGGTGCCGCAGGTGGCCACCGCCGTCGTGATTCCTGCCAGGTGGCATGCCATGACATCGGTGTAACCCTCCACCACCACCAGCTGCCGGTCCTTGGCTATGCTGCGTTTGCCGAGGTCGATGCCGTAGAGGACCTGGGACTTCTTGTACAGCGCCGTTTCCGGGGTGTTGAGGTACTTGGGCCCCTGGTCGTCCTCGTAGAGCCTGCGGGCACCGAAGCCGATGGTGTCGCCGGCGATGTCCCGGATGGGCCAGATCAGGCGGCCACGGAAACGGTCGTAAATCCCCCGGTTCCCTTCGGAAAACATGCCCGTCAGCTTCAGCTCGGCGTCGGTGAAGCCGCGCCCGCGCAGGTGTTTGAGGAGCGCGTCCCAGCCTTGCGGGGCGTAGCCGCAGCCGAAGTGCTCCGCCGCCGCGCGGTCAAAGCCGCGGCCGTGCAGGAAGGTCCGGGCCTCAGCCGCCCCCGGAGTCAGCAACTGGGCGCGGAAGAATTCGTCCGCGATCTTGTGGGCGTCCAGCAGCCGCTGCCGGCGGCCCACTTCCTCCCGGTTGGGGCCGGTGCCGCCGTCCTCGTACCGCAGCTCGTAGCCGATGCGGGCCGCGAGTTTCTCGACGGCCTCCTGGAACGAGCTGTGGTCCTGCTTCTGGACGAAGGCGATGACGTCGCCGTCCTCGCCGCAGCCGAAGCAGTGGTAGCGGCCCACCTGGGGCCGGACGGTGAAGGACGGCGAGCGCTCGTCATGGAACGGGCACAGGCCCTTGAAGGTCCCCAGCCCGGCGCCCTTGAGCGTGACGTAGCCGTCAACAACTTCCTTGATGTCCGTGCGCTGGCGTACTTCGTCAATATCTTCGCGTTTGATCAGGCCGGCCACAGGGTAATCCTAGTGTCGGGGTACGACGGCGGCCGGCAGGCCGAGACGAACGTCACCACAGCGTTCATCACCACAGCGTTCATCACCACAGGGACGGCAGGCTCCCCACCAGGCGCTCGTACATGGCCAGGGCCGAACCGTCCGTCAGCGACGCCACCTGGTCGATGACCACGCGGAGCCGGGCGCCGTCGTCGGCTGCGTCCCGCCAGTCGGCGGCGAACATCGGTTCCAGGTGCCGGTCCCCCGTGGCGCTGAGCGCGGTGACGAGGGCGTGCAGCACCTCCCGCTGCCGCTCGTAGATGGGCTGCCGGTGCTCGGTGGTCATCACGAACGTGGTGGCCAGGCCCTTCATGACGGCGATCTCCATGACCGTTTCGTCCGGGACCATGAGCTGGGCGCCGTAGCGGGTGAGCCTGCCCGGTCCGTACACGGCGCGGGTGGTTTCCAGCGCGCTCTGGCAGAACCGGCCAATCAGCTGGCTGGTCATGTTCTTCAGGGCGGCCATGGACTTGCGGCTGCCGTCAGCCTCCCGGACCCACACGTCCGTGGCCTCGAGCCGGGCCAGGGCGGCATCAATTGCCGCGGGGTCGTTGTGGGGCAGGTACCACTGCTTGGCGTAGCCCACCACCCGGGCGCGGTGGTCCGGGTTGTCCATCCAGCGGAGCTGGAAGTGCCCGGCCACGATGGCGTCCTCCACGTCGTGGACGGAATAGGAGATGTCGTCCGCGAGGTCCATGACCTGCGCTTCCAGGCAGGAGCGGCGCTCGGGTGCGCCCTGGCGGATCCAGTTGAAGATGGGAAGGTCATCCTCGTAGGCACCGAACTTGCTGGTGCGCTGGCCGTGGATGACCGGGGCTTCCAGCGCGGACCACGGGTACTTGGCGGCCGCGTCCAGGCTGGCGCGGGTGAGGTTCAGTCCGGCCGGCTGTCCATCCGCGGTCAGCACCTTGGGCTCGAGGCGGGTCAGGAGCCGGAGGGTCTGGGCATTGCCCTCGAAGCCGCCGATGGCATGCGCCACCTCGTTGAGAGCCGACTCGCCGTTGTGCCCGAACGGCGGATGGCCCAGGTCGTGGCTCAGGCATGCGGTGTCAACCACATCGGGATCGCAGCCCAGGGCGCGGCCCAGTTCACGGCCCACCTGGGCCACTTCCAGGCTGTGCGTCAGGCGGGTCCGGACAAAGTCGTCGGTGTCCGGTGCCACCACCTGCGTCTTGGCCCCCAGCCGGCGCAGGGCGGAGGAATGCAGGACGCGGGCACGGTCGCGCTCGAAGTCGGAGCGGTACGTGCTCTTGGGCGGTTCCTCCACCCAGCGGGCGGAATCGTCGGCGTCGTAGGCGGCGCCCGGCACGGCGGCAGGCACGGGCAGGGGACTCTCGGCCACGGGAGTTTCAGCCACCGGAAACGTCCAGCTCCGCGGCGGCGATGTCCTGCGACTGTGCGTCGTTGAGCGCCCGCGAGTCCAGCCAGTCCTTGGGCAGCGCCGGCTTCTTCGGTGATCCTGCGCGGCCGCGCGGGCCCTCGGAATCGACGCCGGGATAGGGCACCTCAGGGTCAAGCTCGTCCAGGAGCGAGCGCAGGACCTCAAGCGTCGGCACCGTGGCGAGCTTGGCGCGCAGGTCCCCGCCCACCGGGTACCCCTTGAAGTACCAGGCCATATGCTTGCGGATCTCCCGGAGGGCCTTGTACTCGTCGCCGCCGAAGGTTTCGATCATGAGCTGTGCGTGGCGGTATACGCCGTCGGCCACCTGGCGCAGGTTGGGCCGGTGGCGCTCGTCGCTGCCCTCGAACGCGGCCTGCAGGTCACCGAACAGCCACGGCCGGCCCTGGCAGCCGCGGCCCACCACCACGCCGTCCACGCCGGTTTCGCGGACCATCCGGACGGCGTCCTCCGCGGACCAGATGTCCCCGTTGCCGAGCACGGGGATGTCCGGCAGGGCTTCGCGGAGCCGGGCGATGGCGGACCAGTCCGCCTGGCCGGAATAGAACTGGGCGGCGGTGCGGCCATGGAGCGCGACGGCGGCGACGCCGGAATCGCGCGCGATCCGGCCGGCGTCGAGGTAGGTGAGGTGGTCGTCGTCGATGCCCTTGCGCATCTTGATGGTCAGCGGGACGTTGCCCTTGGCGGCTTCCTTGACAGCGGTCTGCACGATCGAGGTGAAGAGGTCGATCTTCCAGGGCAGGGCCGAACCCCCGCCGCGCCTGGTGACTTTCGGGACGGGGCAGCCGAAGTTCAGGTCGATGTGGTCGGCACGGTCCTCTTCCACCAGCATCCGCACCGCGGCGCCCACGGTGACGGGGTCCACACCGTACAGCTGGACTGACCGGACCTTCTCGTCGTCGTCGTGGGAGATGATCCGGAGGGATTCGGGGGTCCGTTCGACCAGTGCGCGGGAGGTGACCATCTCCGCGACGTACATGCCGCCGCCGTACTCACGGCAGAGCCTGCGGAACGCGGAGTTGGTGATGCCGGCCATGGGCGCCAGGATCACCGGCGTGTCCACGGTGATGGGACCCAGCTTCAGGGGCGGGAGTTCCAGCTTGGGGGCGGGAGGAGTTGCTGCAACAGTCACCTTTCCATTGTTGCAAAGGCGGGCAAATCGGCTCCCCCGACGCCTTCAACCGCCGCCGGCAGCGGTCAGCCCCTGTCCGCCGCCCGCCGGCCGCGGCGCGTCGTTGGCGCCCCGTTATCCCCTTCGGCGCCGTCCATCCCGTCAGCGGCGCGCCTGGTCCGCCCTTCAAGTGCCGCGGCCGCGAGCGAACCAGTGTCGTCGACGTCGTCCGCCAGTTGCCGGCCGCCGTCGGCTGTCCCCGGTCCCGGCACCGGGGTTTCGGTTATTCCGGCGGCGGGCGCCGCGGGCCGGACGCCGGTCGCCTTGACCACCAGGACAGCGATCAGGGTGGTGACCGGGATGGCCAGGACAAGGCCGATGGAGCCCACCAGGGTGCGGATCACTTCCTCGGAAAGTTCGGCGCTGGTGAGTGTCTCCCCCAGCGGCCGGTCGTAGAGCATCACGATGATGAGGATGGGCAGCGCCGCGCCCGCGTAGGCAAACGCGATGGTGTACACCGTGGAGGCGATGTGGTCGCGGCCGATCCGCATGGCGGAGGTGAACAGCTTGCGTGCACTGCTGGCCGGCGCGAGTTCATAGAGCTCCCACACCGCGGACGACTGGGTAATGGTCACGTCGTTGAGCACGCCCAGGCCGGAGATGATGAGCCCGCACAGGATCACACCGGTGATGGAAATGTTGGACGACGTGTTCACCAGGGTGGTGGCATCGTGGTTGCCCACCCCGGCCAGGTTGGCGGCATCCGTGGCCCAGGCCGCCAGCAGTGCCGTAATGCCAAGGCCGAAGATGGTCCCCAGCAGCGCCGTGGACGTCCGGGCCGAGAATCCGTGGGCAAAGTACAGGACCCCGATCATGATCACCGTGGACCCCACCAGCGCCAGCAGCAGCGGCGGCTTGCCTTCAACCAGGCCGGGAAGCATGAAGCTGGCCAGGACGAAGTAAGCGCCAACCAGCCCGATCAGGGCCCTCAGGCCCCGCCAGCGTGCGACGGCGATGACCACCACCGCGTAGAGCAGTGCCAGCAGGACAATGGGCAGGGTGCGGACGAAGTCCACGAAGATGTAGGCCGGGGCGCCCTGCGAGGACGCCGCGCCCTGCGCGTTGGACAGGTTCAGGTAGCGGATCTGGTCCCCCGCCTTGACCCCGTGCGACTTGGCGACATCCGGGTTGATGACCACCTTGACCGGGCTTCCGCCCTTGTCCGGCTCAGTGTAGGCGAAGGTGCAGTCTGAGCCCTGCTGCCCCGGATTCTGCTGTGTTTGGCCTTGCTGTGTTGGGCCTTGCTGTGTTGGGCCCTGCTGTGTTGGGCCCTGTTGGGCCGCCCCCTGCATGCAGTTCTCGGTCACCACGCTTTGGATGGTGCCGGTATCGAACGTCACGCCCGGGGCCGCGGAGTACGGGTTGGCCAGGGAAATGCCTTCCTTGCTTCCCGAAGGCCAGAGCATCGCCATGCCCGCAAGTGTCAGCAGGGTGATGGGAATCAAGACCGCCGCCAGGATCCTGTTGGCTTTCCGCCGGGCAGCCATCGCCTCCGGCGTCGGCTCCGAATGACCTTGGGAAGCGTGGGAGTGTCCGGCGCCCATCAGCAGTGAAACCTCATACGTTGAACTCTACGTCCGGCACCGTAGGGTTGATAAATGGATCAGTGGGAGGTACCAGGAGTGGCCAACCGAAGCACCGATGACACCAGTGGGCAGGCGGCCGGAAGCGGTCCTGAGCCCGTCCACCAGGCCGTGCTGGGCGTCCTGGAAGCATCCGGGCCCACCCGGGGCGTTGCCCTGGTGCTGCATGGCGGCAAGTCCCACAGCCGGGAGCCGGTGGAGGCCCGGCACCTGAGTCCTGCGCGGATGGTGCCGTTCGCCAGGCACCTGCACCGGGCGGGACGGAAACACGGCCTGGCCGTATGGTCGCTGCGGAACAGCGTCCGCGGCTGGAACGGGCCGGACATGGCTCCGCTGCAGGACGCCCGCTGGGCCCTGCGGCAGATCGAGGAGCAGCATCCTGGGGTGCCCGTCTACCTGCTGGGCCATTCAATGGGCGGGCTGACGGCTGTCTGCGCGGCGGACCATCCGCAGGTGGAGGCCGTGGTGGCCCTGGCGCCGTGGCTCAGCCCGCAGACTCCCGTGGTCAACGTGGCGGGCAGGAAGGTCCTGATTGTGCACGGCACCAACGACCGCTGGACCAGCCCTTCCCAGTCGCTGGCGTTTGCGCGGCGGGCCTCTGCGGAAGCGGCCAGCATGCAGTACGTGGCGCTGCAGGGAGCAGGGCACTTCATGCTCCGGAAGGTCCGCCTTTGGCAGACCCTTGCCACCGGTTTCGTCATCAAGTCCTTCAGCGAGGGCACCGGCGCGGAGGTCCGGCCGTCCCGCGCCTTCAGCGAACTGTTGCCGGAATCGTCGGTCCAGGTCACCCTGTGACCCCGGTCCCGGTACCAGCAGCCTGACGTTTGCCTGACCCCTCCAAAGGAACCCCGCATGCCCTGGCGTCCCCCACCCAGCGACCGGTTTTACCGCTTCCTGGTGCGCACCGGCCTGTTCCTCCGGTGGGCCCTGCAGGTCAGGATCATCACTTCCGGAACGGAGCATCTGCCGGGCCCCGGACCGCATCACGGCGCTTCCCGCGCGGTGGTCCCGGGAGGCGGGGCCGTCTTCGCCATCACCCATTTCGGCTACCTGGACTTTGCCGCGGCGGAGCTCCTGCTGTGGAAACGCGAACGCGGCCAGCTGCGGTTCCTGATCCACCAGGGCGCCGCGGACCACTGGCTTGCGGGGCCGGCCATTGCAGCATCCGGGCATGTGGTGGTGGGCTACGCGGAACGCTCCGGCGCCTACGACAATGCGGTGGCCAGGCTGCGGGCCGGCGAATACCTTGCCGTGTTCCCGGAGGCAGGGGTGAGCCGGAGCTTCGTGGTCCGTGAATGCAGGACCGGCGCAGTCCGGATGGCGGCGGAAGCAGGCGTCCCGGTCATACCGGTCTCGGTGTGGGGAACGCATCGGCTGCTGACGCGGGGGCGCGGGTTTTCGCTCCGGCGGGGCTGGCGGGCACCGGTCCGGGTCCACGTGGGTGCGCCGCTGCGGTTTCCGCCGGACGTGGACGCAGAGCGCGAAACCCTGCTGCTCCGGCGCCTGCTCCAGGCCGGCGTGGACCGGTGCATCGCGGACTTTCCGCTGGCACCGGAGCCGGGTGCCTGGTGGATGCCCTCGCACCTGGGCGGCGGTGCGCCGTCGGAAGCCGAGCGGCAGGCGCTGGACGCCGGCGACGCAGCCCGCGGCCGCCGTCGTGGGCGCCGCAGCGCCGGCTGACCCGCACCTCGGCAGCGCGGAACTGCGCCGCGAGCTTTGGCTGCGGGGTCAGCCGCGCTGGCGGGGTCAGTCCGAGACGACGAGCGTTTCGGCTGCCGCGAGGCGCGCCTTGCCACTCTCCAGGAGGGGTTCGACGGCGGCGCGCAGGGCCGTCATGGAGTCGTCCAGTTCCAGCATGACCGGGTGCTGGTATGCGATCAGCGCAAGGATGTCGCGCACCGCCTCGGCAGCGTCACCGGCATCAAGGGCCGGCTCATGGCCGACAAACACGTCGGTGGGAGCCTCCGCTGGTGCCGGCTCCGGCTCCTGCCCGGGTTCCGGCGTGGCCGGTGCCGCATAGCTCACGGCGAAGGCCCGGATCCGGCCCTTCTTTCCCGGCGCGACTCCTGCACCGAAGGCCGACTCCGGCTGCGCCCGCAGCACGATGGCGCCGTGGGCGCCGGTGAGCTCGTCCAGGAACAGCTTCTGAACCTGCCCCACGGACAGCACGCCGGGCGAATCCCAGCCGTGGATGGACGTGTAGTACCTGCCCACAACGTCCGTCAGCTCCACGGATCCGGTGGCCAGGTCCATCACCACGTCGGATCCGGCGTTCTCGCCGCTGACCGGCCGTCCGCCGTAGTCCTTCTCCGGAAAGACGGGAAGCCGAAGGGCACCCGGCTCCACGATGACCAGCCGGGACCGCTGGATGGGCGACAGCCCGGCCGCCTCCGCGAAGGCCGCACCGGGGGTGCCGGGCTCCACCTTGGCGCGCAGCTTCGTCACGCCCGACGGCGCGTGTTCGGCTTCCCGCCGCAGCATGGCCAGCAGGCTGGCACCGATGCCGGCGCGCCGGTGGTCCCGGGCCACCTCGATGTAGGTCCACAGCCGCTCGGGGTGCAGCGAGGCTTCGTAGACGACGCCGGCCGCCACGGGGATGCCGACGCCGTCAAGAACGTCCTCGGCCACGATGCAGCGGCGCCACGGGGTGCCGGCTCCCCCGTTGGAGGAGACCGCGAGGGCGCCGCGGAACTGGCGGGCCTGAGCGGTTTCCGGGCCACCCCAGATCTCCAGGAGCGCCAGGTCGTCGCCTTCGCGCCATTCGCGGTATTCGATGGCCATGGCTAGGCCCCGATCAGGCGTGCGGCCAGGTAGCCCTCCACCTTGTCCAGGGAGACGCGTTCCTGGCTCATGGTGTCCCGTTCGCGGATGGTCACTGCCTGGTCCTCGAGGGTGTCGAAGTCGACGGTGATGCAGAACGGGGTGCCGATCTCGTCCTGGCGGCGGTAGCGGCGGCCGATGGCGCCGGCGTCATCGAAGTCGATGTTCCAGTTCTTCCGCAGCTGGGCGCCCAGGTCCTTGGCCTTCGGGGACAGGTCCTCGTTGCGGCTCAGCGGCAGCACGGCGGCCTTGACCGGGGCCAGGCGCGGGTCAAGCTTAAGGACGGTGCGGACGTCCACGCCGCCCTTGGCATTGGGGGCCTCGTCCTCGGTGTAGGCATCAATCAGGAAGGCCATGAAGGACCGGGTGAGCCCGGCGGCGGGCTCGATCACGTACGGGGTGTACCGCTCGTTGGTGGCCTGGTTGAAGTAGCTCAGGTCCGTGCCGGACGCCTTGGCATGGGTGGAGAGGTCAAAGTCGGTGCGGTTGGCAATGCCTTCCAGCTCGCCCCACTCCGAGCCCTGGAAGCCGAAGCGGTACTCGATGTCCGTGGTGCCCTTGGAGTAGTGGCTGAGCTTCTCCTGCGGGTGCTCGAAGAAGCGGAGGTTCTCCTCGCGGATGCCCAGGCCGGTGTACCAGGCCATGCGCTCCTTCATCCAGTACTGGTGCCATTCCTCGTCCGTGCCGGGCTCGACGAAGAACTCCATTTCCATCTGCTCGAACTCGCGGGTGCGGAAGATGAAGTTGCCCGGGGTGATCTCGTTGCGGAAGGACTTGCCGATCTGGCCGATGCCGAACGGCGGCTTCTTGCGGGACGTGGTGAGCACGTTGTTGAAGTTCACGAAGATGCCCTGGGCGGTTTCCGGGCGGAGGTAGTGCAGGCCTTCCTCGCTGGCCACGGGGCCCAGGAAGGTCTTGAGCAGGCCGGAGAATTCCTGCGGCTCGGTCCATTCGCCGCGGGTGCCGCAGTTGGCGCAGGCAATGTCCTTGAGGCCGTTTTCGGCAGGACGGCCCTTCTTTTCCTCGTACTCTTCCTCGAGGTGGTCCGCGCGGTAGCGCTTGTGGCAGGACAGGCACTCCACCAGCGGGTCGGAGAAGACCTCCACGTGGCCGGACGCTTCCCATACCTGGCGGGGCAGGATGACGGAGGAGTCCAGGCCCACCACGTCCTCGCGGCCGCGGACCACGGACTGCCACCACTGGCGCTTGATGTTTTCCTTCAACTCGGCGCCAAGGGGCCCGTAATCCCAGGCAGAACGCGAACCTCCGTAGATTTCACCGGCCTGGAACACGAAGCCCCTCCGCTTGGAGAGGGAGATGACCTGGTCGAGAACGGATTTTGCTGCCATGGGGGTAACTCCAATTTCTACCGGGCCGCTGGGTGCGGTCCGCGTTATTCAGGCCCCGGGCAACACCAGAGGTATGGCACGTCCGGCGGCCGGGCGGGGCGGATGAAGGGATGCGAAAAAGCTGCGTGTCCTAGCCTACCGGCCGCCGCCCGCGGAGCGCGCCCCGCGGCCACGGCAGGGTAGCGAGGATGATGGCGCCCAGGGTCAGCACGGTGCCCAGGACGGTGGCCGGTGCCACCACGCTGCCGGGGGCCGGCAGCACCACGTCGAGTGCGAGGGACCCGAGCAGCTGGCCGGCGATCATGCCCAGCCCGGTCACCAGCACGCCCAGGCTCCTGACCAGCAGCGCGCCCAGCCCGATGAAGACGCAGCCCATGGGCCCGCCCAGGTAGTACCACCACTCCCCCGGCAGCGGATTGCCCGGGCCCGCCACCAGCAGCTTGACGCCGAGCGCCGCCCAGAGCACCAGGCTGCCCGCCACGAAGTTGACCAGCGTGGCCGCGATGGGTGTTCCGTAGTGCATGGTGGCGGTCCCGTTCATGGCCTGCTGGAAGCTCATCAGGAACCCTGCCGCCACGGGGAGCAGGAGGGGAAGGAGAAGTCCGGCCGGGCCGCCGTCGCCGGTTGCACCGGAGCCGGCGAAGCGGGGCGATACAGCCCAGGCGACGGAGGCGATGGTCAGCACGCAGCCGATGATCCGGATGCCGGTGACCGGCTTCTTTCCGGCCGGGCCGAGGCCCAGCCGGTCCACGAGGAGCCCGCTCACCGTCTGCCCGGTGACAGTGGCCACCGTGAACAGGGCCACGCCCAGGAGGCCCACCGTGAAGGACTGGGCGAAGACAAAGAGCGCGCCGATGCCCCCGGCCAGGACGTAGATGCGGGGAAACGCCCTGGACCGGACCGCGGGAAGGATCCGGGCCAGTCCGGCGCGGCCGCGCGGCAGGAGGAGCGAGATGAGGATCATGACCAGCAGGCCTGTGCTGAAACTCACTACGGCGGCGGCAATGCCGTCATCAAGGCGCGCCCCGAGTGCACCGTTGATCCGGCCCTGGACCGGGATGGCAAGGCCGGCGCCCACCGCCAGCGGAAGGCCTGCGAGGACAGGCAGGCGGGAGGTGGAGGTCATTGAATCCACCTTACGTCAGGCATTATTGCTCTATGAGCAACCCCGTTGAGGACGTCCCCATCCGCGACAGCATGATCCGCCTGGGCCAGCTGCTGAAGCTTGCCAACCTCGTGGAGGACGGCGTGGAGGCCACCGAGCTGATCAAGAACGGGCTGGTCAAAGTCAACGGCGAGATCGATGACCGGCGCGGCCGCCAGCTGCGCAACGGCGACACCGTCACGGTGAACAACCAGACCATACGGGTCGTCGCACCGGAGGCCTGAGGCGCCGGAACGGCAGCAGAGGTGGCGGCGTAGAAGCCGCCGCCCGCCGTCGTACGCCTTACTTCTTCAGGACCTCGTGGGTGAGGAACTCGCCGACGTGCCCGATTTCCTGCTGGTTGATGCCGTGCCACATGCCGGTGTACAGCACCTTGGTCAGCTTGACGTGCTTGCGGACCCACGCCATGGTGAAGTCGATCTTGTCCGGGGTGATGACCGGGTCCTGCTGGTCGCGGCCCCAGAACATGGGCACGGTGCCGTCCAGTTCATCGTCCCGGAAGGTGGGGTCGCCGTCGGCGTCCACCACGAAGCCTGACAGGCCGACGACGGCTGCGAAGTCCGTGGGCCGCTGCCGCAGGAGGGTGGTGGCCATGGCCATGCCCATCGAGAAGCCAAGAAGCGTCACCGACGGGTGCCCCACCCGGATGGCGTCGATCCACTCCAGGACGTAGGCAGAGGCCGCCTTGACCCGCTCCAGGGAGTAGTCGATGGACGCGGTGAGCGGGAACCAGGTGAAGCCGGGGCCCATGGCGATGGGCGCGCGCACGGAGGCGACGGCGAAGTCCCCCGGCAGCAGGTCCGCGAGGCTCAGCAGGTCCTGCTCGTTGGCGCCGTAACCGTGCAGCAGCACCAGCAGCGGCTTCCCGTCACGCTGGTCCTCAGGGTGGGACCACAGGACAACAGGGGCAGGAAATACTTCGGCTTCAGTCATGGTTTCCATTCTTACAGGTAGCCGAACGGAGCAAACCTACGTTCGCGTAGCCAGCAGGCCGGAAGGCAGGATAGGACCGTGACCGACGCAAGTGCCATCCAGACTCCGCCCGCACACGCCGGATCCCACCCCTGGACCCGGTATGTGGCCATGGGTGATTCCTTTACCGAGGGCATCGGCGACCCCGAACCCTCCAGTCCTGGTGGCTACCGCGGCTGGGCCGACCGGGTGGCGGAGGAGCTGGGGCGCAGCCAGCCGGACTTTGCCTACGCCAACCTGGCTGTCCGCGGCAGGCTGCTGCAGCAGATCGTGGACCAGCAGCTGGCCCCGTGCCTGGCGCTGAAGCCGGACCTCGTCACCCTGTCCGCCGGCGGCAACGACCTGATCCGGCCCGGCGGCGATCCCGACGCCCTGGCGGAGAAGCTCGATTCCGTGGTCCAGATCCTGGCCATGGGCGGCGCCACCGTTGTCCTCTTTAATGGCCCTGATACGGGTTCCTCGGTGCTCGGCCGGATCCGGAGCAAGGTGGCCATCTACAACGAGAACCTGCGCACCGTCGCGGCTCGGCACGACGCCATCATTGCGGACATGTGGTCCCTCCGGCAGCTCAGCGACCCCCAGATGTGGGACCAGGACCGCCTGCACTTCTCACCACTCGGCCACCACACCATTGCGGCGATGGTGCTGGACGCCCTGAACGTGGAGCACGGCCTGGAACCGCTCCAGCCCAAGCCGCTTCCGCCCCGGTCGTGGCGGGAGGCGCGGTCCGGGGACCTGGTGTGGGCGCGCGAATACTTCGTCCCGTGGGTGCTGCGCCGGCTGCGGCAGCAGTCCTCCGGTGACGGCATCACCGCCAAGCGTCCGACGCCGGGTCCCGTCTTCGGCCCGGGCGTCCCCCTGGGCTCCGGCGAGGGGCCGCCGGGAAACACCGGGGCAGCCCTGCGGTCATAGGGCCGGGAAGACCGATCCCGACGGCGGCCAGTCCAAGGCGGTGGGCATGGAACCTGATGAGGTGGTGCGGCTAAGGCTGCAGGCCCAAATGCTCCGCGAGCCGCGCGCAGGGTCCCCCGGGACGGCCCTCCGCAGGCTCCTGGCGGTGCAGGCACAGGAGTTTCCCTATGCCCGCTGGAGCCTGGCTCAGCGCGTCTCGTCCACCGGACGTGCCGCTGTAACGGCCGCAGACATCGAGCAGGCCGTGGCCGACGGGACGGTCCTGCGCACCCACATCCTCCGGCCCACCTGGCACTTCGTGCACCGCGAGGACCTGCGCTGGCTTTCGGCCCTCTCCGCCCCGCGGCTCCACGGGCTCAATGCCTTAACGTACCGGCGCACCGGGATCGACGCCGCCACGGCCGGCCGGACAGCCGAAGTGCTGGCCGGCGCTGTCGCCGGCGGCAACCACCTGACCCGCGAGCAACTCGCCGAAAAGCTGCTGGCGGCCGGCTTCGAGGCCAGTGGACTGCGGCTTGCCTACATCATCATGCAGGCCGAGGTCAGCGGCATCCTGACCAGCGGGACACCTGTCCGCAGCCCGGGCGGGGCGCTCAAACAGACCTACGCCCTCTTCGACGAACGGGTTCCGGCCGGTCCGCAGCCGGCACCGGACCGGGAGGAAGCCCTGGCTGAACTCGCCTTCCGCTATTTCACCAGCCGCGGCCCTGCCACGGCCAAGGACTGCGCCGGCTGGTCGGGACTGACGGTGACGGACGTCCGGAAGGGGGTGCGACTGGCCAGGGAGGCACGGCCCAATGCGCTGGCCGCAACGATGATTGACGGCGTCGAGCATTATTTCGCGGCCGACGGCGCGGATCCGGGGAGTCAGGCCGGCGGGACTCCGGCTCCGGGACCGCGGATCGACCTGGTCCAGTGCTACGACGAATACATCATGGGCTACTTCGCCACCCGGCACTATATGGGCGGCGGCGCCCCTGCCTTTCCCGCCGCCGGCGAGCCCATCCACGTGGTGCTGCTGGATGGCCGGGCGGCAGGCTCGTGGCGGCACCGGCTGCTTCCGGACCGCTGCGAACTGGATATCCGCCTGCATGATCCCGCCGCTGCCACCACTGGATCACCGCTGGCCACCGCAGTCCAGGAAGCCGTGGACCGGTACGCCGCCTTCACCGGGCTCCCGGCCGTCCGGGTACCGTCCGGGACTAAGCTTGAAGGACACACATGAGAGGCGCAGCACCGTGAGCAACATGTTTTTCTGGATCATCATCCTGTCACTCCTGATCCCGGTGGCCATGCGGATGTACCGGAAATCGGTGGCCCGCCGGAACTACGACCAAAGCTTCCCCGGCCGCTACCCCGAACAGTTCCCCGGCGCAGGGCCGTTCCCGGGTTCCGGGCAGTTTCCCGGCTCCGCCGGTCCGCAGAGCAAGCAGCCCCGTGACGGCTACACCCAGCAGGACTACTTCGCGGGCGGGTTCCGCCAGCTGGACCGGCCGCAGCCGCTGGACAACCCGCAGCCCTTGGACAACCCGCAGCCGTTCCCCAACCAGCAACCGCTGCCCAACCAGTACGGCCAGCCGCCGGCGCAGCAGCCCGCCCCTGAACAGCCGGCTGCGCCCGCCACTCCCCCGCCGCCGTCGGCACCGCAGGGGTTCCGGGCCCGCAAGCTCGCGGAACTGGACCAGCAGTACAGCAACGGCGAACTGTCCATGGAGGAGTACATGGTCCGCCGCGGCGAGATCATGAACGGCTAGGAGTCAGTCCACCTGCGGGAATCCGAGATCGACCACCGAGGTGGACGGGTCGGGCCACCTGGTGGTCACCACCTTTCCGCGCGTGTAGAACCGGATGCTGTCCGGACCGTACATGTGGGTGTCGCCGAACAGGGAGTTCTTCCAGCCGCCGAACGAGAAGGTACCCACCGGCACGGGGATGGGCACGTTGACACCCACCATCCCCGCCTCAACGTCGAACTCGAACTGCCGCGCCGCACCGCCGTCGCGCGTGAAGATGGCGGTACCGTTGCCGAACTCGTTTTCATTGACCAGCCGCACGGCGTCGCTGTAGCTCTCCGCCCGGACCACGGACAGGACGGGGCCGAAGATCTCGTCGTCGTAGACCTTCATGCCCGGCTTGACGTGGTCTATCAGGCTGACGCCGAGGAAGAAGCCGTCCGAGTCAAACTGCTGCTCCCGGCCGTCCACCACCACGCTGGCGCCTTCGCTTTCCGCTCCGGCCACATAGGAGGCCACACGGTCGCGGTGTTCTGCGGTGATCAGCGGCCCCATCTGTGAGGACGGGTCCGTGCCGGGACCGATCTTCAGGTCCGCCATCCGGCTCTTGATGGCTGCCACGAGGTCGTCGGCGATGTTGCCCACCGCCACCAGGACGCTGACCGCCATGCACCGCTCGCCTGCCGAGCCATACGCGGCGGACACCGCAGCGTCGGCGGCCATGTCCAGGTCGGCGTCGGGCAGGACCACCATGTGGTTCTTTGCACCGCCGAGCGCCTGGACACGCTTGCCATGATCCGCAGCGCGCTTGTAGATGGACTGGGCAATGGGGGTGGAACCTACGAAGCTGACGGCCTTCACGTCACGGTGCTCCAGCAGGACGTCCACCGCTTCCTTGTCGCCCTGGACCACGTTCAGCACCCCGGGAGGCAGGCCTGCCTCCGCGAAGACCTCCGCAATGAACACAGCTGATGAGGGATCCTTCTCGCTCGGTTTGAGCAGGACCGTGTTGCCGCAGGCGAGCGCGCTGCCGATCATCCACAGGGGAACCATCGCGGGGAAGTTGAACGGCGTGATGCACGCCACCACTCCGACGGGCTGGCGGACGGAGTGCACGTCCACCCCGCCCGAGACCTGCTCGGAGTGCTCGCCCTTGAGCATGTGGGACAGCCCGGTGGCGAACTCGATGTTCTCCAGGCCGCGGGAAATCTCGCCTTCGGCGTCGGACAGCACCTTGCCGTGTTCGCTGGTAAGGATCGCGGCCAGCTCCGGCTTGCGCTTGGTCAGGATTTCGCGGACCTTGAAGAAGATCCCGCTGCGCCGGGCCAGGCTGGTGGCCCGCCAGCCGGGAAGTGCCGCCTTTGCTGCCGCAATGGCTTCCTCCACCCGGGCGCCGGACGCGAGCACCACCTGCTTTTCCTGCCGGCCGGTGGCGGGGTTGAAGACGGGGCCAAAGCGCTCTGCGTCGGTGATCCGCTGGCCGTTGATGATGTGGGGAATGGTCTGCATGGATGCCTCTTTCGAAATGGTCGTCGTGCGGGGTGTCAGTCAGCGGTGCGGAGCGAGCCGTCCACCAGCTTGATGATCATGGAGCAGTCCTTGCCGGCCTCCCCCGCATCGACGAGGCGCTGGAAGAGCTGCTGCACGTGCCTGCCGATCTCCAGCGGGGTGCCGGTGTCCTCGGCGGCACTGATGGCCAGGCCAATGTCCTTGTTGGCCAGTTCCGTCGTGAACGTGGGCGCGAACCCGTTGTTCGAGGCGGCGGTGTCCACCACGCCCGGGACCGGGTACCAGGTGCGCAGGGCCCAGCTGTCCCCGGATGAAACAGAGGCAATGTCCCAGAAGACCTGCTTGTCGAGGCCGAGCCGGTCCGCCAGCACCGCCCCCTCGGCCGTTGACGCCAGGTTGATGAACAGCATGAGGTTGTTGCAGATCTTGGCTGCCTGGCCTGTCGTGGCGCCGCCGGTGGGGATGATGTTGGCGGCCATCGGCCGGATGTACTCCGTGGCATCCGCCACCGCACCATCCTCGCCGCCGACCATGAACGTCAGCGTCCCGGCCTTCGCCCCGCTCATGCCGCCCGAGACCGGCGCGTCGACGAACCGGAAGCCGGCGGCAGCAGCGGCGTCGTGCAGTTCCTGCGCCGAGGCGATGTCGATGGTGGAGGAATCCACCAGCAGGGTGCGGGTGTCTGCGTGGGCAAGGACGCCGTCCGCGCCGAGGTAGACGGCCCTGGCGTGCTCGCCCTTGGGGAGCATGGTGAAGACGGCGTCGGCTCCCTCCACTGCCTCGGCAATGCTGCCGGCAGGCTTGACCCCGCCGGCTTCAGCCGCGGCGAGGGCTGCCTGGTTGAGGTCGAAGCCGCGCACCTCATGTCCGGCCTTTGCCAGGTTCACTGACATGGACCCGCCCATGTTCCCCAGTCCAATCCATCCGATTACTGCCATCGCCCAGGCTCCTTTGCTCTGTGGCCGGCCGCCATGGCCGGAACGTCCAGTGACTACCGTCACATGCTGCTAGAGTGCAATCAAGGGGAAAAATCACAGACGGTATGTGCATTCATGCACATCGACGGAAGGTTTCACCAGTGGCCCGGCTTCCCAGCCCAGACGACCTGCTGATTCTCCTGACCGTGGCACGGCTGGGACGGTTCAACGCCGTCGCCGAGAGCCTGGGAACCACGCACACCACCATTTCGCGGCGCATCCTTGCCCTGGACCGGCAGCTGGGCGGCAGGACGCTGGAACGGAGCCCGCACGGCTGGGAACTGACCGATCTGGGAGCCTCGGCAGTGGCCGCCGCCGAGGCCATCGAGGAGACACTGGGTTCACTTGCCGGCACCATCGGCCAGGAACGGGATGCGCTGTCCGGCATGGTCCGGATCAGCACGTCGGACGGTTTTGGTGCCGAATTTGTGGCCCCGGCACTGGTCCGCCTCCAGCAGCGCCATCCCCTGCTGAATATCGAGATGCTCAGCGCAACCCGCAAGGTCAGCCGCAACCGGTCCGGGGTGGACCTGGAAGTGGTGGTGGGCGGAACCGACGTCAGCAACGCCCAGACGATCTTCCTCACCAACTACTACCTCAGGCTTTACGCCAGCCCCGCCTATGCGGCCCGGCACGGACTGCCGGAAACGCCCGACGGCGTGGGGCAGCACGGCTTCGTGTCCTACGTTGAATCCGCCTTGCAGGTGGCAGAGCTCGGCCACCGGTCCTCGCAGTTGCCCGCGCCGAAATCCAGCTTCCAGGCCACGAGCATCTTCGCCCAGGTGGAGGCGGTACGCAGGGGCGCCGGCATCGGGCTGCTCCCCAATTTCATGGTGGCGCGCGACTCCGGGTTCGTCCCCGTCCTTCCGCACGATTTCGAGCGCCAGCTTCCCATTTGGGCAGTGGCGCGGCCGGAGTCGATGCGGTCCGCACGCGTCCAGGCGGTTATTGCCGCGCTCAAGGAAGAGGTGGCGGCGCGGCAGGACCTGCTGGCCGCCTGAACGCTGCCGCGGCGCGGCAGCATTCAGGGACGGAAGAGCCTGCGCACTACCTTTCCTGCCGCCAGGGCGTCCAGGCCTTCGTTGATCTCGGCGAGCGGGCGCGTGTCCGAGTGCAGCAGTTCGACCGGCAGCCGGCCGTCCCGCCAGTACTCCAGGTAGCGCGGGATGTCCCGGTCCGGGACGGCATCGCCCATGTACGAGCCGAGCAGCCGCTTGCCCGCACCGGCGAACTGCAGGGCCGGAACCACCAGTTCCGCCGACGGGTGCGGCAGTCCCACCGAAACCACGGCGCCGCCCCTGGCCACCAGTTCCAGGCAGGAGGCGATGACACGGGCAGAGCCCACGGCCTCCACGGCAACGTCCACCCCGTCCCCGGCGGCCCCTGCAATCAGCCCGGCTGCTTCCTCTGGAGTACCGGCAGCGCTGGCACCGCAGTCGAGGGCCAGCTGGTGCTTGCCGGGGTTCGGATCGATGGCGATGATCGAGGCAGCGCGGGCAATGCGGGCGGCCATGACTGCCGAAAGGCCGACGGCGCCGAGGCCAAACACGGCAACTGATTGCCCGCCGTCGACCTGTGCCGTGTTGAACACCGCTCCCATGCCCGTCAGCACAGCGCAGCCGAACATCGCGGCAACCGTGTCCGGAATGTCGTCGTCGACCACCACTACCGATTCGCGCGCCACCACCGCATAGTCTGCAAAGGCCGAAACGCCAAGGTGGTGGTTGATGCGCTCCCCTGACCGGGTCCGCAGCAGAGCCTCACCGTGCAGGAGGTCGCCGGACCCGTTGACGTCGGCAGCGCGGTGGCACAGGGCGGGCCGGCCTGCCCGGCACGCACGGCAGTCGCCACAGCTGGGAACAAAGACCAGCACCACGTGGTCGCCCGGGGAGACGTCCGTGACGCCGTCGCCCACCGAGACCACCCTGCCCACCGCCTCATGCCCGAGCGCCATCGGCAGGGGCCGGACGCGTGAACCGTCCACGACGGAGAGGTCGGAGTGGCACAGGCTCGAATAGGTGATGGAGATTCCCAGCTCGCCCGCCCGGGGCTCGGGCCGTTCCAGCTCCTCCACGGTCAGGGGGCGCGCCTCGGAGTAACTGGTTCCCGCAGGAACGGTGTTGTAAAGGACAGCGGCTCGCATGAAGGTTCCTTGCTGTGGTTATGGGGTGGTGGTCATGCGGCTGCCCGGACCCGGAATCCGGGCCCGGGCAGCTGCCTAGCCTGTAGTGCCTGGCTGCGTCCTACTTCTTGCTGGCAGCCAGGAGGTCCGCGGTGCCCTTGGCGTCCGCGGCATCGACGTCGTGCAGTGAAATACCCCTGGTCTCCTTGAGGAAGAGCACGGACACAGCCGTCACGACGCAGGCGGCAAGGAGGTAGAGGGCTACCGGAAGGGACGACTTGAAGTTGCCCAGCAGGGCGGTGGCGATGATCGGAGCCAGCGAGCCGGCAACGATCGAAGTCACCTGGTAGCCCAGGGACACGCCGGAGTAGCGCATCCGGGTGGGGAACATCTCGGCCATGATGGACGGCTGGCCGGCGTACATCAGCGCGTGGAAGAGCAGGCCGATGGTGATGGCGGCCAGGATGACCATGTCGTTGGCTGTGTCCATCATGGGGAAGGCGAAGAAGCCCCAGGTTCCGCCGAGGATGGCGCCCGCCATGTAGACGGGCCGCCGCCCGAAGGCGTCGGAGAGCTTGCCGACCAGCGGGACGGCGCAGAAGTGGATGAAGTGCGCCACCAGCAGCAGGAGCAGGATCCGCGAGGTGTCCGTCTGGACGACCACCTTCAGGTACGTGATGGAGAACGTGACCACCAGGTAGTAAAGGATGTTTTCGGCGAACCGGAGGCCCATGGCGGTGAAGACGCCGCGAGGGTAGCGGCGGAAGACTTCGGCAACGCCGTAGCCCTTCTTTTCCGCAGTGACTTCCTTCCGGGCTTCGATGAAGATCGGAGCGTCCTGGACCTTGGTGCGGATGTAGTAGCCGATGATGACGATGACGGCGGACAGCCAGAACGCCACGCGCCAGCCCCAGCCGAGGAAGGCTTCCTGCGACAGGGTCGAGGACAGGGTGAACAGGACGCCCGTGGCCAGCAGGTTGCCCATGGGAACAGCGGACTGCGGCCAGCTGGCCCAGAAGCCGCGCGAGTGGCTGGGGCTGTGCTCTGCCACCAGCAGCACGGCGCCGCCCCATTCACCGCCGACCGCGAAGCCCTGCACGAACCGCAGGAAGACCAGCAGCGCCGGTGCCCAGTAGCCGATTTGGGCGAAGGTGGGCAGGCAGCCCATGAGGAACGTGGCAACGCCCACCATGATGATGCTCAACTGGAGGAGCTGCTTGCGGCCGAACTTGTCCCCAAAGTGGCCAAAGACAATTCCGCCGATAGGCCGGGCAACGAAGCCCACGGCGTAGGTGACGAAAGCGGCAATAATGCCGTCCAGTTCCGTGCCCGAATTGGGGAAGAACGTTTTGCCGAACACCAGTGTGGCGGCAGAGGCGTAGAGGAAGAACTCATACCATTCCACCACCGTGCCGGCCATAGAGGCCGTGACGACTTTCTTCAGCCCTGAGGCCTTGACGTCGGTTTCCTCAAGCCGCCCTGCGGCGGAGTGTTCCGTACTCATGAATGAACTCCTTTGGCGTCTCCGTCGACACCACAATGGGACCGGATGGCGGCTTTGTGATTTGCATAACAAAACCGCAGGTTCACACGAGTATTGCTTGGTACAGCCGGGAGCTCAACGCCGAATAGTGCAGAAAGCATCTGCAAAAATGCACACTTGGCGCGGCGGCACACCGCGTGCCACGGCGTGAAAGCGCCCGGGCTGCGCAGTGGTTCAGGGCAGGAGGTGCTGGCGGAGCTGGTTCCCGAGCTGACCGATTTCCGTCAGGAAGCCATCGTGGCCGATCGGCGCCTGGATCAGGTGCACGTCCACGTCCCCCGGCAATGCCCGTGCCAGTTCCTGCGACTGGGACGGGAAGTAGAGCCGGTCCGAGTCGACGGCCGCGATGAAGAACCGGGCCTCGGAGCGGGCCAGCGTCTCGGCCAGCGTTCCGCGCCCCCTGCAGACGTCGTGGCTCATCAGCGCCTCGGTGATGGCGATGTAGCTGTTGGCGTCGAAGCGCTGGACCAGCTTGTTGCCCTGGTGGTCCAGGTAGCTCTCCACCTGGTAGCGGCCGCGGGCCGACAGGCAGTCAGCCTGCAGCGGCGATTCGGGGGCCTGCGGCTCCCGGCCGAACCTGCCCTCCAGTTCGGCGGCGGAGCGGTAGGTGATGTGGGCAATGCGCCGCGCAAGGGCTAGGCCTTCCTCGGGGAACGGCCCGCCGTAGTAGTCGCCGCCGTTGAATTTGGGGTCCTGGCGGATGGCGAGGGTCTGGGCCTGGGCAAACGCGATTTGCTCAGCCGTGCTGGCGGCGCCGACCGAAATCACGGCGCAGCGCTTTACCCGCTCCGGATAGGTGACGGCCCATTCCAGGGCGCGGGCACCGCCCATGGAACCGCCGAGGACCGCGTACCAGCTGGTGATTCCAAGCTGGTCCGCCAGCCGGGACTCCGCCACAGTGCTGTCCCGCAGCGTCACCAGGGGGAAGCGGGAACCCCACGGCGTCCCGTCCGGGGCGGGCGACGACGGCCCGGTGGACCCGTAGCAGCCGCCCACGATGTTGATGGACACCACGAAGAACCGGTCCGTGTCCACGGGGGCGCCGGGACCGGCGAGCTGTTCCCACCAGCCGGGTTCGTCGCTGTCGCCGCGGGTGACGTGGGTGCTGCCGGTCAGGGCGTGCTCGATCAGGATGGCGTTGCTGCCGTCCGCGTTGAGCGTGCCCCACGTTTCGTAGGCGAGCGTGACGTCCGGCAGGTAGCCGCCGGCTTCCAGTTCCAGGCCCCCGATTGAGGCGTAACGGACAATTCCGTGCTCGGGAACGGTGGTACGGGTGACGGTAACCGTCATGGCAAGACCTCTTCTACGCGCTTGCCCACCGGCGGAATGACCGGCAGGCCAGGTCTTCACCCGGGGCACCCCACCGCGGAAGGAGGGTTGCCGGCCAGCAAGCCGGGGCTGTCACTGGCACTCATGACCTGGTTCGAGTGTACGAAACACCACCCGCCCCGGGCCAAGAGTGTGACTGGTTGTGACTTCCCCGGACGTGCGCACCCGGCCGGCCCCCGCCGTCGGGCGTTGCTCCCGGCCTTGCCTCCCGGACCGTGCGCTCAGCTCCCCGGGCCGTGCGCTCAGGCGCCTGAGGCCTCCTTTGCCGCGCGGAAGCCGGCCTCGAGGTCGGCGAGGATGTCGTCGATGTGCTCCAGGCCCACGGAGAGGCGGACCAGTCCCGGGGCGACGCCGGCCGCGGCCTGCTGCTCCGGGGACAGCTGGCTGTGCGTGGTCGACGCCGGGTGGATGACCAGCGAGCGGACGTCGCCGATGTTGGCAACGTGGGAGTGCAGTTCCAGGGCGTCCACGAACCGCTTGCCCGCCTCTGCGCCGCCGGCCAGGTTGAAGGCGACGATCGCGCCGGTGCCCCTGGGGCCGTACTTGCGGCCGCGCTCATACCAGGGGCTGGAGGGCAGCCCGGCGTAGGCGACGGATTCGACGTCGTCCCGTGCTTCCAGCCACCGCGCAACCTCCTGGGCGTTGGCCACATGGCGCTCCACGCGCAGGCTCAGGGTCTCCAGTCCCTGCGAGATCAGGAAGGCGTTGAAGGGCGAAACGGCCGAACCGAGGTCACGCAGGAGCTGGACCCGGGCCTTGAGGATGTAGGACAGGTTGGCTCCCAGTGCTCCGCCTTCCCCCAGGTCGCGGCCGTACACGAGGCCGTTGTAGGTGGGGTCCGGGGTGTTGAAGCCGGGAAAGCGTTCCGGGTCCTTGCTGAAGTCGAACTTGCCTGAATCGACGATGACGCCGGCGATCGCTGCGCCGTGGCCGCCCAGGTACTTGGTGGCCGAGTGGACCACGATGTCCGCGCCCCATTCCAGCGGCCGGATCAGGTACGGCGTGGACAGCGTGTTGTCCACGATCAGTGGTACGCCGGCCTCATGGGCGGTCCGGGAGACGCCTTCGATGTCCAGCACGTCCTGTCGCGGGTTGGACACCACCTCGGCAAAGAACAGCTTGGTGTTGGGCTGGACCGCCTCGCGCCAGTGGTCCAGGTTGTCCGGGTCCGCCACGAAGGTGACGGAGATGCCGAACTTCTTCAGGGTGTGGGCAAACAGGTTGTAGGTGCCGCCGTAAAGGCTGGGGCTGGCCACGATGTGGTCACCGGCCTCGGCGATGTTCAGGACGGCGAACGTCTCTGCCGCCTGCCCCGAGCTGAGGAGGAGCGCGGCGAGGCCCCCTTCAAGGCTGGCGATCCGCTGCTCCACGGCGTCCTGGGTCGGGTTGCCGATGCGCGTATAGATCGGGGCAAGCTCGGCGAGGGCGAAGCGGTTCGCGGCGCTCTCGGCGCTGGGAAAGACGAAGGAGGTGGTCTGGTAGATAGGCAGGGCGCGGGCGCCGGTGGCAGCATCCGGTTCCTGGCCGACGTGGATCTGGCGGGTTTCGAAGGACCATCCGTTGGACATTCAAGGCTCCTTTGACTGGGCCCGGCATGCTGGAAGCACCACGGGCCGCGCTTGCCATCCGGCCTTTTGCCGGACGGCCAGGTCCTCACCCGGGGCACCCCACCGCGGATGGAGGGTTGCCGGCCAGCGAGCCGGGGCTGTTGCTGGCACTCATGACCTGGGCCCAGTGTAGGAGTGCGCCCGGCCGGGCGGACACCATTGTGACGAACATGGTCCTGGGCCGCTTTCCGCCCGTGGAGCAGGTTTCGAGGGGTGCTGAAATCGAAAAATCCCAGTAAGGGTACCCTTAGCTGAGAGCCCGATCACAAAGTGCCAAGATGATGGCATGCGCATGGATCACGTCTCTTACGCCTGTGAACACGATGGCCTCGCGGCCACCACCGAACGTATTTCTTCTGCCCTCGGCGTTGAGGCAGTGAAGGGCGGGGTACACCCCCGGTTCGGTACCCGGAATATGATCATCCCGCTCGCGGGACACAAATACCTTGAGGTCGTGGAGGTCCTGGACCACCCGGCGTCGGACAAGGCTCCCTTTGGACAGGCCGTGCGGGCCCGCTCCGCAGCGGGCGGCGGCTGGATGGGCTGGTGCGTCGAAGTTGACGACCTTGCTCCCTTCGAGGAACGCCTGGGACGGGCCGCCGTCAATGGCAACCGCAAGTTCCCCGACGGCCGCGAGCTGGTGTGGAAGCAGATTGGAATCCTGGGCCTCATCGCCGATCCTCAGGTGCCCTACATGCTGAAGTGGGAGGGCGATCCGTCGCTCCACCCGTCTAACGCCTACGAGAGCAACATCAAGATGAGCTGCCTGACCATCGCCGGCTCGGCCTCCCGGGTTACCGAATGGCTGGGCGAGCCGGTGGAAAAGCCGCTGGAGGATGTTGCCGTTGAGTGGGTTGCCCCGCACGGTACGCCCGGCATCCTCTCAGTGACCTTCGAAACCCAAAACGGAGCGGTCACCATCTGACCTTCCCCTGACCGGGCATTTGGCCCGAGCGGGCTTCGGCCGCCATCAGGATGTGACAACGGCGTCACCTCCTGATGGCGGCCGAAGTTGTTTACCCCGCGGGTGTTGTTTTCCCGTGGCTTAGGTCTTTTGGCATCAGCCACTCAAAATGTCACACCCTCCCGCGATGATTCTTGTATGGGAAACGGCATGGGCAGCGGAGCTAAGAGGAAGGCGCTGTTTCCTGCCATCGCGGCTCCCGGCGCCGGGCAGGGAGAAGCATGCGGAACAGCTCCAGCGCAAATTGTCAGTGCCTCCCGCGATGATGTGGGTATGGGAAACGTCTCAGGGACAGCAGCGGCGATGGAAGGCTTTTATGCCACCGCGGCCGCGCTGAATGGGCTGTTCCTTGAGGAAGAAGCCTTGAAGACCGTGCATGCCAATAGAGATGCGGACGGAACCGGGGTTGATGTTCTCGGCCGACTGTATGAGCTTCGGTTGGAACGGCTTGGCCTGGAATCCAAGCTTGAGGCACAAACCACCGCACTCAAGGCCAGGGACGCTGCCCAGTGCCTTGACCTGCAGCAGGCCATGACCCCGCCCGATGCCTCCGCCCACGACCGCACGTTCACGGAAATATCAACAGTGGAAGAAATCGCCGGAGTCCTGACCATCAGCTCCGGAGCAGCAGGGGCATTCATCACCCAGTCCCGTCGGGTCTGCGCCCTCCCCTCGGTCTACGGGAACCTGTCTTCCGGGGCGTTGTCGTGGCAGGGCGCCAGGATCATCGCCGACGAAACCGAGGCCCTGGACCACCCCGCCGCCGTAGCCTTGGCGGACCACTTCCTGGACCCGGACGCGCCGAACCCGGCCCGCGGCTGCCCCGCCGCGAACCTTGTGCCGTCCCGGCTGCGGGCCAAGGTCCGCGCCTGGCGCGAACGCCACCACCCCGAATCCATCGAAAAACGCCACACCAAATCCGCAGCCGACCGGCGGGTCGAATTCACCCCCGACCGCGACGGCATGGCCTGGTTCGCGATCTATATGCGGGCAGACTGCGCGTTGGCGGCCTGGAACAAAACTACAGCCATCGCCCGCGGCCTCCAGGGCCCCAACGAAACCCGCACTCTTTCCCAAATCAGGGCCGATGAAGTCGCCCGACGCCTCCTCACCCCCGCCCAAGCCATAACTACCACCACAGACGCCAGCACCGGCACCGGCTCCGGCTCCGGCTCCGGCTCCGGTCCGAGCATGGCCTCCCCGGCCGGCGGCGGGGACACGGAAGGCACCGGTGGACAACGCGGCAGCCAACCCGGCACCATCAACGCTGCAGCCGGCGACGGCAACAGCCACCCCGGCACCGGCGATCAGGTTCAAGGCGCCGCGGAGGACCAGTTCCCTGATGAATTCCTCGGGCTCGCCACCCTCTTCGGATCCGACGAACCAGCAGCGGACCCCGGCATCCCGGACAGCACTCACCTCGAAACCAACGATCACATCGACGCAACCAGTAACCCCGGCACCAAAGACAACAGCACCGGCGACACCTGCAGCCAAGCGGGAACCAGCATCACCACCGCGTCCCCCGGCGCAACCAGCCCCGGAGCCGGGAAAGTCCCCACACCCCGCACCGACGTCCTCGTCACCGTCCCCGTGTTCGCCCTGCTCGGCCTAACTGACGAACCGGCCACCCTGGACGGCTACGGCCCAATCCCCGCGTCCATGGCCCGTAAACTCCTCGCCGACGGAGCAGAGTCCTTCACCCGCGTCCTCATCGACCCGCGCGACGGAGCACCCCTGGAAATCGGCCGCACCAGCTACCGGCTCACCAAAGCCATGAAACAAGCCCTGACCCTCCGCGACGGCAAATGCACCTTCCCCGGCTGCAACAACAACGCCTTGGACAACGAAGCCGACCACCTCCAGGCCTGGCAACACGGCGGAACAACCGGACTCAGCAACCTGGCACAACTCTGCCCGAAGCACCACCGCCTCAAACACAACAGCGGCTGGACACCCACCCAAGCAACGGAAACCGAACCACCCGGCTGGAAATCACCCACCGGCCGCCAATACTCCAGCGAACAACCTGACCGCAAACCAACCATCTGGCCGGACAACGTCCTGGTTCAGGAAATCAACACCGTGCCGCACCTAAAGGGACAAACTGGAGCAGATGACTCCCCCGCCGAGGCATGGTGCCCTCCGGAATGGCTGGAATCAGCACCACCCTGTGCCAAACCACCATGGGAAGAACCACCCTGGGAAGAACCGCCCTGTGAAGAACCGGGGGACGACAACCTCATCGACGCCGACGACATCGCACCCTACGACCCCGTATGGGACGACTTCTACGCCATGCCCATCGTCCTCCCACCGGACCCGGAAAAGGACCTGACCCTCAGCGGCTGGGCCTTTAGCGATTGGGCCCTCAGCGACCCTGCACTTAGCGGTCCGGCCCGGAGTGACTCAGCCCTGCTCCGTACGTAGCCGCTACCCCAGCCCCACGGCCCGGCCGAAGAGGCTGAAGCCGACAAATGCCACGATATCCAAAAGCGCGTGGGCAATAACAAGGGGCATAACCCGCTTGGTCCGGGTGTACAGCCAGGCAAACACGATGCCCATCACCACATTGCCGATAAAGGGACCGAAGCCCTGGTACAGGTGGTAGGTGCCGCGAAGGAGCGAACTCGCCGCGATCGACAGCGGAACGCTCCAGCCGAACTTGCCGAAACGGTTCATCAGGTACCCCACCACGATGACCTCCTCCACCACCGCATGCCGGAGGGCGGACAGGATGAGCACCGGCACGGTCCACCAGTAGGCATCCAGCGCACTGGGGATGATGGCGGTGGTGATGCCTAGGGCCCTGCCCGCGGCATAAAGGCCCAGGGAGGGAATTCCAATCAGGGCCGCAAGCCCCAACCCCTGCAGCAGGTCCTTCCCGGGGCGGGCGAAATTGAAGCCGAGCTTCCGGAAGGCAGAGCCCGGATTGCCGCCGTCATCCGTTGCCGCCTGCCGCTGGTCCGTCAGGAAGTAGATCACCAGCAGCACCGGCACCAGGGCGAACATGATGTCCAGCAGCTGGTACGTCAGGTCAAAGTACTCACGCGTGCTCTGGGAACGGTTGAGTGTCGAGGTCCCCTCGGCAAGCGGAGCACGGGTCATCTTGTCCAGCAGCTGCACCACGGAGTACACGGCGGACTGCCCAAGCGAGAGGCCCAGGACGATCCAGACTTCGACCTTCAGACGACGGCGGGAGGGAACCAGCATGTACCCATCTTGCCTGCAGTTTCTGGATCCTGTCTGATTGCCTGAACGCCGGCCGCCCCAGCTGCGCACAGTCAGCCAGGGCCGCTACGCAGGCGCGACGATAACTTCCGTGCCCTTGGCTTCGAAGGCAGCCTTGTCCTTCGGCGAGATGCCTGCGTCCGTTATGAGCCGGGTGAAGTGATAGCCGTCCATGGTGGCAAAGGCACGCACGCCCACCTTGGAGGAGTCGGCAATGACATAGGACACCCGTGCGCGGCTGGCCAGCAGGGCGTTGACCGACGCCTCACCCTCGCCGGTATTGGTGGGCCCCACTTCCGGGTCGATGCCGTTGACGCCGATGAAAGCGATGTCGAGCACAACCTTCTGCATGATGATGTCCGTGTATGGGCCCACCAGTTCGTAAGACCGCGGATTGAGGATGCCGCCGGTGACCATCACCTTGATGTTGGGCCGCACCGCCAGCTGGCCCGCGATGTTGATGGCGTTGGTGACCACCGTCAGGGTGGGCTGGTTCGACGGTGCGTTCAGGTCCTCGCGGGTGGCGAGGATCTGGGCGAGGGCCGTGCTGGTGGTGCCGCCGCAGAGCCCGATCACTGCGCCGGGCCTGATCAGGGCGGAGGCGGCCTGGGCAATCTGCTCCTTGGCCTCGGCGTGGTCGTCGCGGTTGTAGCGGCCGGGAAGATCGTACGCCAGGGCACCGGTGGTGGCTCCGCCGCGGGTACGGGTGAGAAGCCGGCGCTTGGCCAGGCTGTCCAGGTCCCGCCGCGCCGTTGCCGGCGATACCCCGAGGGTGCTGACAATCTCGTCGACTTCCACCTGGCCGGTCCTGGCCAGCAGGTCGAGAATGGCGGTCAGTCGGTCGGTGCGGGTCATGCAGGGCCTCTCAAGACAACAGCCACCGCTTCGGATGACGCTTTCTGATCATAACAGACCCTAAACAATCAACTAACGTCATCTAGTGTCGAGTGGCCTATCGTTCCCGCACTCCGGCCCGCCACACAGCGTACGTCAACGGCATCCCGGGACGGTAGGCGAGGTGGGTGGCCGAGGGCGCGTTGAGCATGTGCAGGTCCGCGCGGTGTCGGACGGCGATGGAGCCCACCGCGCGTTCGCCGTCGGCATCCCTGCCGGCTTCCCTGCGCAGGGCCAGCGCACCGCCGTAAGTCGCGGCCCGTACTGCTTCGTGCACGCTGAGATGCATCTGCAGGACAGCGGTGGAAACGCAGAACGCCATGGAACTTGTATAGGACGTCCCCGGGTTGCAGTTGGAGGCGAGCGCCACCTGGACGCCGGCGTCCAGCAGCGCGCGCGCCGGGGCCAGCGGCTGGCGGGTGGAGAGGTCGCAGGCGGGCAGGCAGGTTGCCACCGTACCCCGTTCCCCGGTTCCGCGGGCTGCGTCCCAGCCGGACCAGGTTCCGGCCAGGGCCTCCACGTCCCCGGCGGAAAGGTAGTTCACGTGGTCCACGCTGGCCGCCCCGAGCTCCACCGCCAGCTGGACCCCGGGGCCCTCACCGAGCTGGTTGCCGTGCACCCGCAGCCCCAGGCCGGCGTCCCGGCAGGCCAACAATACCCTGCGGGACTGTTCCGCCGTGAAGGCTCCTTCCTCGCAGAACACGTCTGCCCACTGCACAAAAGGGCGGACCGCAGCCAGCATGGGGCCGCACACCAGGTCCGTGTAGGCTTCCGGATCCTGGCCCGCGGGAACCAGGTGGGCGCCGAGGTAGGTCACCTGGTCCGCCGCAGTGGAGGCGATCCGGGCGCTGCGGGCCTCGTGCTCCACGTCCAGCCCGTAGCCGGTCTTGGTTTCAAGGTAAGTGGTTCCCTGCGAGACCGCTTCCGCCACCCTGCCCAATGCCAGGCGGGTGAGGTCGAAGTCAGAGGTGGCGCGGGTGGCGTTCATGGTGACGGCGATGCCGCCGGCAGCATACTGCTCCCCTGCCATGCGCGCCTCGAACTCGGCCGTCCGGTCGCCGGCAAACAGCAGGTGCGTGTGCGAATCCACCCAGCCCGGAAGGACGGCCCGCCCGCCAGCGTCGACGGCGTCGTCGGCTGCGGGCGCATCGACAGCCGGCCCGATCCAGGCAATGCGCTCCCCCTCGATCACTACCGCCGCGTCTTTCAGGACCCGGTGTTCCAGGTCCTGGGTCATCAGCTCGGCAATGTTCGTGATCAGGGTGCTCATGCAACCATTCTTCAGCGCCGGATGGACCAACGCGTGGCTGCCAGGGCCTGTGCTGTCCGGGATACCGGACCTGCTGCGCCGGCCCCGGCCTGGCCGGCAAGGATCTGCTCCGCCGCCAGTTCGGCCATGGCCGAGGACGTTTGGAACCCGTAGCCGCCCTGCCCGGCGAGCCAGTAGAAGCCGGGCGCCTCGGCGTCGAAGCCCGCCACCGGAACCCCGTCGGCCGCTTCGGTACGGAGCCCGGTCCAGGCCCGGCGCACCGCCGTGATACCGAGGGTGGTCACGGTGTTCAGCAGCTCCACCAGGCGTTCGACGTCGCCCGGCCTGGGGCGGGCATCCTCGGGCCCGCTGGGCACCGCCTCCGACGGCGAAATCAGGACGTCGTTCCCCTCCCGCCGGAAGTAAAACGTGTTGTCGGCGGCCGCCACCATGGGGCACCCCTCAGGCAGGGGACGTTCGACGGCGGCAATCGCCGCGGTGCGCCGGTACGGCTGCAGGCCCAGCTTCTCCACGCCGCTGATGACGGCGAGCTCGTCGGCCCAGGCTCCGGCGGCATTGACCAGCACGCCCGCCTGGAAGGCTTCCGTGCCCGCGCCGATTTCCCAGCCGGACCCGAGCCGCTGCGCGGAATGGACCCGGGCACCGGTATAGATATCCGCCCCGGCGGCCACTGCCCGCTGCCGGTGGTCGTCCAGCAGCAGCGGGGCATTGGAACCGAACGATCCGGTGTCCAGGCCCGCGGCGGCAAACGACTCCGGAACCAGCGCCGGGCAGAGCTCCAGCGCTTCGGCATGGGTGATGGGCTTCATGGAGCCGCTGGCCTCCGCCGCCACGCCGGCCTCGCTGCCGACCAGCATAAAGCTCCGCGGCGTGAGCACCGGCTCCGGCAGCTCGGCATCCCGGGCGGCGATCAGCTCCAGCGTCCTGGCGGTGAGCTCCTGGACCACCGGCGGGCCGTAGCTGGGAATAAGCTGCCGGGCCGACCGGGAGGACGTGTGGTACGCCAGCTCCTGCTCGGCCTCCACCAGTGCCACGCTGCATTTGCCCGCCAGCGCGGACGCCAGGGACAGTCCGGCGATGCCGCCGCCCACAATCAGGACATCGTAGTGTGCTGCCATGCGTCCATCCTTGCAGAGTTGCTGCGGAAAGGGCGGGCCGGAAACAACGGCCGGATCAGGCTGCCACCTCGGTGCGGCTGGCGACGAAGGCCTGAACGCACGCCTCGACGTCGTCCGCGGAGTGTGCGGCCGAAAGCTGCACCCGGATGCGGGCGGCACCGCGCGGCACCACCGGGAAGCTGAACGCAGTGACGAAGACGCCATGCTGCAGCATCCGGTCAGCCACCTTGGCGGCCAGGACGGCGTCGCCGAACATGACCGGGACGATGGCGTGCTCGCCGGCCAGCAGGTCGAAGCCTTCCTCCGTCATCCGGCGCCGGAACAGCGCGGCATTGTCGAAAAGCTGCCGCCGCAGGTCCGCCGAGTTCTCCACCAGGTCCAGTGCCTTGATGGTGGCGGCGACGATGGCAGGAGCCAGCGAATTGGAAAAGAGGTACGGCCGGGCCTTCTGCCGCAGCATGGCCACGATCTCGGCGCGCCCGGAGACGTAGCCGCCGGAGGCCCCGCCCAGCGCCTTGCCGAAGGTGCCCGTGTAGATGTCCACCCGGTGCGAAACGCCGGCATGTTCCGGTGTTCCCGCGCCGGTGGCGCCCATGAAGCCGACGGCGTGCGAATCGTCCACCATCACCAGCGCGCCGTGCTGTTCGGCGAGGTCGCAAATGGCCTCCAGCGGGGCGAGGTAGCCGTCCATGGAGAACACGCCGTCGGTGACGATGATCTTCCGGCGGGCGTCCTTCGCCTCCACGAGTTTCGCCTCAAGGTCCGCCATGTCCTGGTTGGCGTAGCGGTACCGCCGGGCCTTGCACAGCCGGATGCCGTCAATGATGGAGGCGTGGTTGAGCGCGTCCGAAATGACCGCGTCCTCGGCACCGAACAGGGACTCGAAAACACCGCCGTTGGCGTCGAAGCAGCTGGAGAACAGGATGGTGTCCTCGGTTCCGAGGAACCGGGAGACGCGGCCTTCGAGTTCCAGGTGCAGGTCCTGCGTGCCGCAGATGAACCGTACGCTGGCCATGCCGAAGCCGCGCTCATCCATGGCCGCCTTGGCCTCGCTGATGATGTCCGGATGGTCCGCAAGGCCCAGGTAGTTGTTCGCGCAGAAGTTCAGGACGTCCGCGCCCGGTGAGCCGATCTGCCCGGCGGTGATGTGGCTTGACTGGGGTGACCTGATGCTGCGCTCCGTCTTGTAGAGCCCTGCGGTGCGGATGTCCTCCAGCTCGCTGCTGAGCTGGTCCTTGATGGAGGTATACATGATGGTGATCCTTAGAGTCGGGTCCAGTCGAGGACAACTTTGCCGCCGCTGCCGCTGCGGGCCAGGTCGAAGCCCTTCTCCCAGTCCGATGCGGGGAGCGTGTCCGTGACCACGGCGGAGATCCCCGCGTGGAGGACCGGGTTGGAGGAGAGCATGGCGCTCATGGCGTACCAGGTTTCGTACATCTCCCGGCCGTAGATGCCCTTGAGCGTGAGCATGTGGGTGACCACCTTGCCCCAGTCGATGGTGATGTCCTGGCTGGGCAGGCCCAGCATCGCAATCCGGCCGCCGTGGTTCATGTTGTCGATCATCTCCGGCAGGGCGGTGGGGTGTCCGGACATTTCCATGCCGATGTCGAAGCCCTCGCGCATGCCCAGTTCACGCTGGGCGTCGCGGACGCGGGTGGTGGAGACGTCGATGGCAAGGTCGGCGCCGAGCCGTCGGGCCAGGTCCAGCCGGGGCCGCGAGACGTCTGTGATGGCGATCTTGCGGGCACCGGCGTGGCGGGCGACGGCGATGGCCATGAGCCCGATGGGCCCGGCGCCGGTGATGAGCACATCCTCGCCCACCAGCGGGAAACTCAGGGCGGTGTGCACCGCGTTGCCGAAGGGATCGAAGATGGCGCCGAGTTCGGGCGTGACCGACGGATCATGGTGGACCCAGACGTTGGTTTCCGGGATCACCACGTACTCGGCGAACGCCCCGTCACGCTGCACGCCCACGCTGACGGTGTGGATGCACATCTGCCGGCGCCCGGCGCGGCAGTTACGGCAGATGCCGCAGACAATGTGGCCTTCACCGGATACCCGGTCACCCACTTTGACGTCCCGGACATCCCCTCCGGTCTCCACAACCTCGCCGTAGAACTCGTGGCCCGGTATCAGGGGAGCTTCGATGATCCCCTGGGCCCAGGCGTCCCAGGACTGGATGTGGAGGTCCGTGCCGCAGATGCCGGTGGTCATGACGCGGATCTTCACGTCGTCCGGACCCACCGTGGGCTCCGGGCGGTCCACCAGCTCGAATCCGGCCTGGGGGCCGGCCTTGTAGAGAGCCTTCATCGGCTTCCTCACTCTTGGTTGTCACATCGTTGGCAGGTGCTGCCCTCCCCATTACAGCCCCGGAAACCGTTTAGCACAATCGGCCTTTCCTCAATCGACGATGTAGCTTTTGCTAATGCTTAGACTGGGTCCATGGAGATCCACCAGCTTGAGATCCTTCGCGAGCTCGGCGCGCTGGGCAGCGTCAAGGCTGTGGCCGACACCTTGATGGTCACCCCGTCCGCCGTCTCCCAGCAACTGGCCCTGCTCCAGCGCACGGTGGAGGTTCCGCTGACCCGGAAGGAGGGCCGGAACCTGGTGCTCACCGAGGCGGGCCAGGTCCTTGCGGACGCGGGCGCCGCCGTCGTCAGCGCGATGGCCGAGGCAAAGAGCGCCATCGGCACCTACCACGGCTCCCCCGCCGGGCGGGTGACCCTGAGCGGCTTCCACAGCGCTGGCCAAGCGGTCTTCGCACCCCTGGCGAGGATGCTGGACGAGCCGGGACGCCCGCGGGTGGAACTGTCCGACGAGGACGTGGCCCAGCAGGACTTCCCTGCCCTGACCGCCCGCTACGACCTGGTCCTGGCCCACCGGATGGACCACAGCCCCCGCTGGCCGGACGAACGGGTCACCGTGATCCCGCTCGCGCACGAGCCGCTGGACGTCGCGCTTCCGGCCGGGCATCCGCTCGCGCAGAAGCGGGCGGTGGCCGCGGACGACGTCGCCGGTGAAGCTTGGGTGACCAGCCATGCCGGCTACTCCCCCGCGGACGTGCTGTCCGCCGTCGCTGCCGTGTCCAGCCGGGAACTGAACATCGTCCACCGCATCAATGACTACTCCACCGTGGCGGCCCTGGTGGCCGCCGGCGGTGTGGTGGGGCTGCTGCCCAGGTATACGGCCCGGCCCGTCCTGAATCCGGACATCGTCCTGCGTCCGCTCGAGGGCATCAGCACCCGGCGGCGGATCGACCTGCTGGCACGACCGGAAAACCTCAAGCGCCGGTCGGTGAGGATGGTGTGCGAGGCGCTGCAGGAGATCATGGCGGGGCTGGTGGAGCAGGGCTGATCCTCCGGGCCGGGCTATTGTGATTGCCCTCTGGCGTGCCCGTGGCCCATGCCGTTCCCTCTGCCCAGCCCGAGCCCGGGCACATCCCCGGCACCTTCGGCAATCCGCACGGCCGTGGCCTGGTCCCCGCTCTTCACCCCGGAGATCCGGACTTCTTCACCGGGGGTGATGTCCGCAATGGTTCCGTCGCCGGGCCGGACCAGCTTGCCGTCCTCGCCTGTTGCCGGCGCCTTGGTGATGCGCGTTTCGGCGTTGACGGCGTAGGACCGGCTGAAGCCGTCCTCACTCGTGACGGTGATGGACGTTTCGCTGACGGCCTCCACCGTGCCGCGCTGCTCCACAATGGTCTGGAACGTGCCGTCGGCGTTCTTCACCACGCTTTCGCTGTGCTGCAACTGCGGCCGCTGGGACTTATCCGGCTTGCCGGGCTTCCCGGGTTTGGCGGACTTGTCCGGCTTGCCCGGCTTGTCCTGCTTTTTCTCCTGCCCGGGCGCGGACTGGCCTGGCGCGGACTGCGACGGCGATGGCGAGGGGAACGGTGAGTCGGCGGACCACGCGATGGCGGCCCCCGTCCCGCTCAAGGCAAGGGCGACCGCCCCCGCAATGAAGGCCTTCCGGATCCGTGGCTGATCCTGCAGTGGCATCGCGGCCCCTTTCGCGTCGCTGTCCGGGGCCTGCGTCCGGCGGCCTCCGTGCGCTCAAGTGTAGGACCGGCCCCGCCGGGTGTGAACGCGTACTTTCCGCCGCCCACTACCTGAGTACTTAAAAGCAAAACCGGGCAGTGTCCCTTGCCGTGATGCAATGCAACGGCAGGGGGCACTACCCGGTTGTAGGGGTGCTCGGCAGTTAGACGGTGACGCCCAGCTTCTCGAGGATCAGCTCGCGGACGCGTCCGGCGTCGGCCTGGCCGCGGGTGGCCTTCATGACCCCGCCCACGATGGCGCCGATGGCCTGGACCTTGCCGCCGCGGATCTTGTCGGCGACGTCGGGCTGCGCGGCGAGGGCGGCGTCGATGGCTTCCAGCAGGGGCCCGTCGTCGGACACGACGGCGAGGCCGCGCTTCTCGACGATCTCCGCCGGGGTGCCTTCACCGGCAAGCACGCCGTCCAGCACCTGGGACGCCATCTTGTTGTTGATCTTGCCGTCCTCCACCATGCGGGCGAGCTCCACGATGGTGGCGGGCTGGACGCCCAGCTGGCCGGGGTCCACGTCGGCGGCCTTGGCGCGGCCCACGATTTCGCCCATCCACCACTTGCGCGCCACGGAGGCGCTGGCGCCGGCGGCGATGGTTTCCTCGATCTCGTCCAGGACACCGGCATTCACCACGTCGCGGAATTCAAGGTCCGAGTAGCCCCAGCTGGCCTTGAGCCGCTTGCGGCGCTCGGCCGGCGGCTCCGGCAGGGTGGCGCGGAGCTCCTCCACCCATTCGCGGGAGGCGACCACCGGAACCAGGTCCGGTTCCGGGAAGTAGCGGTAATCGTCGGCGTCGGACTTGGCCCGGCCGGATGTGGTGGTGCGGGTGTCCTCATGCCAGTGGCGGGTTTCCTGGATGACCGGCTCACCGGAGTCCAGGACCGCCGCGTGGCGCTGGATCTCGTAGCGGACGGCGTGTTCGACGGCGCGCAGCGAGTTCACGTTCTTCGTCTCGGAGCGGATGCCGAAGCGTTCGCGGCCGTGCGGGCGGAGCGAGACGTTGGCATCGCAGCGCACGTTGCCGCGTTCCATCCGGGCGTCGGAAACGCCGAGGTTCTTCACGATCTCGCGGACCGCCGCGACGTAGGCCTTGGCGAGTTCGGGGGCGCGGGAACCGGCGCCCTGGATCGGCTTGGTGACGATCTCCACCAGCGGGACGCCGGCACGGTTGTAGTCCACCAGGGAGAAGTCGGCGCCCTGGATGCGGCCGGTGGCCCCGCCCATGTGGGTCAGCTTGCCGGCATCCTCCTCCATGTGCGCGCGTTCGATTTCCACGCGGAACACGGTGCCGTCCTCGAGTTCGACGTCCAGGTAGCCGTCGTACGCGATGGGTTCGTCGTACTGCGAGGTCTGGAAGTTCTTGGGGGTGTCCGGGTAGAAGTAGTTCTTCCGGGCAAAGCGGCAGCTCTCGGCGATCTTGCAGTTGAGCGCCAGGCCGATCTTGATGGAGGACTCGACCGCCGTCTTGTTCACCACCGGCAGGACGCCGGGCATGCCGAGGTCCACCTCGTTGACGTTGGTGTTGGGCTCGTCACCGAAGACGTTGGGCGCGGAGGAGAACATCTTGGTCTTGGTGTTGAGCTCCACGTGGACCT
Organism: Arthrobacter nitrophenolicus; assembly: GCF_045833485.1. Taxonomy (NCBI): domain Bacteria; kingdom Bacillati; phylum Actinomycetota; class Actinomycetes; order Micrococcales; family Micrococcaceae; genus Arthrobacter; species Arthrobacter nitrophenolicus. The sequence goes on along the minus strand of NZ_CP174504.1, from coordinate 3,178,955 downwards.
CGAACCCCAGGACGGGATCGTACTTCTCCATGGCCTCTTCGAAGCTGAGGATTGCGTCGGTGGTCATTATTTTGCCTCCTGGGTTTCGAGGGCCGCGGTACCGGCAAGGTCGGGGGCCTGGGCAAGCAGCGGACCGCCCCACTTGGCCTCGAGCAGGGATTCCAGGACGGCGCCCACGCGGTACAGGCGGGCGTCCTCCCTGGCGGGTGCGAGCAGCTGGATGCCCACGGGCAGCCCGTCCTCGTCCGCCAGGCCGCCGGGCAGCGACAGGCCCGGCACGCCGGCCAGGTTGGCCGGGATGGTGGCGACGTCGTTCAGGTACATGGCCAGCGGATCGTCCAGCTTCTCGCCGAGGCGGAAGGCCGTGGTGGGCGCCGTGGGGGAAATCAGGACGTCGGCCACGGTGAACGCGGCGTCGAAGTCCCGCTGCACCAGGGTGCGGACCTTCTGCGCGGAGCCGTAGTAGGCGTCGTAGTAGCCGGCGCTCAGGGCGTAGGTGCCCAGGATGATGCGTCGCTTGACCTCGTCGCCGAAGCCTGCGGCACGGGTGGCACCCATGACGCGTTCGATGGTCATGGGACCGTCCTCGGGCAGGACGCGCAGGCCGTAGCGGACGCCGTCGAACTTCGCGAGGTTGGAGGACGCCTCGGACGGCATGATGAGGTAGTAGGCACCCAGGGCGTACTGGAAGTTGGGGCATGAAACCTCGACGATTTCCGCTCCGGCTTCACGCAGCAGCTCCAGGGAATCGTTGAAGCGGTTCTCAACGCCGGCCTGGTAGCCCTCGCCGTGCAGTTCCTTGATGATGCCGATCCGCAGGCCTTCGACGTTGCCGGTCTTCGCGGCGGCAACAAGGTCGGCCAGCGGGTCGGGCAACGAGGTGGAATCGCGGGCGTCGTGCCCGCCGATGACCTGGTGCAGGAGTGCCGAGTCCAGGACCGTCCGGGATACCGGGCCGATCTGGTCCAGCGAGGAGGCCATGGCGATGGCACCGTAACGGGAGACGCTGCCGTAGGTGGGCTTGACGCCAACGGTTCCGGTGACGGCGCCGGGCTGGCGGATGGATCCGCCGGTGTCCGTGCCGAGGGCCAGGGGCGCCTCGAAGGCAGCGACGGCGGCAGCGGACCCGCCGCCGGAGCCGCCGGGGATGCGGTCCAGGTCCCACGGGTTGCGGGTGGGGCCGTAGGCCGAGTGCTCCGTGGAGGAGCCCATGGCGAATTCATCCAGGTTGGTCTTGCCCAGGATCGGCATCTTCGCGGCGCGCAGGCGCTCCACGACGGTGGCGTCGTACGGGCTGTGCCAGCCCTCGAGGATCTTGGAGCCCGCCGTGGTGGGCTGGCCGATGGTGACGATGAGGTCCTTGACCGCGATGGGCACGCCGGCCAGGTAGTGGAGGGCCTCGGCCTCCGGGCCGCCGGCGGCGCGGATGGCATCCACTTCGGCTGCGACGGCGAGCGCTTCCTCGGCGTTGATGTGCAGGTACGCGTTGACGCCGCGTTCGCCGCCGTCCACTTCGGCGATCCGGTCCAGGTGCGCCTGGACGACGTCGACGGCCGTAACTTCGCGGGCGCGCAGCTTCTCGGCCAGCTGGGCGGCGGAGAGCCGGATCAGGGTGGCGGCGCTGGTGTTCTGTTCAGTCATTGTTTAGTCCTCATCCAGGATTGCCGGAACCTTGAAACGGTTGTCGTCGGAATCCGGAGCACCGGAGAGTGCCTGTTCCGCCGTGAAGGTGTGGCCCACAACGTCCTCGCGGAAAACGTTGCTCAGCGGGATGGGGTGGGACGTGGCCGGCACGTCGTCTCCGGCGGCTTCACTGACCGACTTGATCGCATCAACGATGACGGCGAGTTCTCCGGCCATCCTGTCCAGCTCATGAGCACTCATCTCGATGTGAGCGAGCCGCGCGAGATGCGCAACGTCGTCACGGTTGATCGCAGCCATGGATCTCCCCTGCAAAGTTCGGATTGGTTTCCGATCCATTCTAGTGGGCAAACAAAGATGCCCGTCTGACGACCCCCAGCGGGCGTCAGACGGGCACCTTTATGCCGGGGTCCCTGCCGAGGCAGTGACCGCAGGCAGCTACAGACTAACCGATACCGATGGCTCCAGTCAGCATCCCGATTCCCAGCATGACCAGGGACACCACGGCGCTGCGCCACAGTACCTTCTTGTGGTGGTCGCCCAGGTCCACCTTGGCCAGGGACACCAGCAGCAGGATGGCCGGAACCAGCGGGCTCTGCATGTGGAACGGCTGGCCGGTGATGGAGGCGCGGGCCATTTCGGCGGCGCTGATGCCGTAGTGCGCGGCGGTCTCGCTGAGGACGGGCAGCACGCCGAAGTAGAAGGCGTCATTGCTCATGAAGAACGTCATGGGGATGCTGAGGACGCCGGTGATGACGGCCATGAACGGGCCCATGCTGGACGGGATGATCTGCACCAGCCAGGCGGACATGGCTTCCACCATGCCGGTGCCGGTCAGCACGCCGGTGAGGACGGAGGCGGCCATGACCATGCTGACGACGGCGACGATGGACGGGGCGTGGGCCACCAGCTGGGTGCCCTGGTCCTTGACCTTGGGGAAGTTCACCAGCAGGGCGATGGCGGAGCCCACCATGAAGACGTAGGGCAGCGGGACGAGGTCGGCGATGAGCATGCCCATGACGGCGACCGTGAGGGCCAGGTTGAACCAGAACAGCTTGGGGCGCAGGGTGCTGCGGTTGGGGTCCAGGGCGGTGTCCGCCATGGCCGTGTCGCTGTCGTCCACCAGGTCTTCGGGCCGGTCCAGCACCGCCACGGATGAACCTTCCGGGGAAAGGCCGCCGGTGGCGGGGGCTGCTCCGCCAGGCGCGGTGACGCCGGGGGTGCCGCCGGTGCGTCCGCGGCCGGTTCCGGAACCGCCGCCCGCGGAGCCGGCGGAAGCGCCGCCGTCGAACTTCTCGGCAGTATCCGGGACGCCCCAGATTTCAGGCTGGGTGGCGCGGAGCCGGTTGCGCTCCTGCAGGCCGAGGAGCCAGGCAAAGGCGAGGACCACGGCAACGCCGGCGATCAGTGACGGAAGCATGGGGACGAAGACGTCGTTGACGTCGATTTCCAGTGCGGTGGCGGCACGGGCGGTGGGGCCGCCCCAGGGAACGATGTTCATGGTGCCGTTGGCGAGGCCGGCCACGCAGGTGAGGACCACCGGGCTCATCTTGAGACGCAGGTAGATGGGCAGCATGGCTGCGGTGGTGAGGATGAACGTGGTGGAGCCGTCGCCGTCCAGGGACACGGCGGCTGCCAGCAGGGCGGTGCCCAGCACAACCTTGGCGGGATCGTTGCCCAGCTTGCGGAGGATGAACTTCACCAGCGGGTCGAACAGTCCGACGTCGATCATCAGGCCGAAGTAGATGATGGCGAACATCAGCAGCGCCGCGGTGGAGGTCATGGACTTCATGGAATCCAGGACCATGTCCCCGATGCCCAGCCCGGCACCGGCGAAAAGACCGAAAACGGTGGGGACGATGATCAGCGCCAGCACTGGCGTCAACTTTTTCGTCATGATCAGCACCATGAATACCGCGATCATGGCGAATCCAAGTATTACCAGCACAGCCGGCTCCTTCTTGTGAACGGCACCACAGCGTTGTGATGCGTGCTACAGACTGTAGGGTGGCCGCCGTCACGGCAGTGCCTTTGGCTCAATTGATTGGCATACTGCTTATTGGGAGCATTTTGCTCATTCTGCTCACAGGCTGCCGCCACTGGTTCCGGTAGCCCCTGAGGGCACCGACAGCCCGTCATCAAGGAGGATCATGCAGCGTTCCGCGCCCCGCCCGCCGCTGCGGTTCTCCACCCAGACGCTGCTGCTGCAGGTGGCCGTGGTGCTGCTGGTGGTCCTGCTCAGCGCCGCCGTCCATGCGTGGCTGACCTATGACAGGGTGGGCAGCGAGGCCGAGAACCAGGCGCTGACCCTTGCCCGGACCGTCGCCTCGGACCCCTCGGTCCGGGCCGACGTGCAGGCCATCAGTGCGCGGGAGGGCACTCCCCCGCCTGCCGAACTCGCGGCCGGGCCCCTGATGCAGGCGGCCGAGGCCGCGCGGACCAGGACCGGAGCCTTGTTCGTGGTGATCACCGATGAGACGGGCCTGCGGCTGGCGCATCCCGAACCGGAGCGGCTCGGCGGGAAGGTCAGCACCGACCCCTCGGAAGCCCTGGCCGGACGCGAGGTCACCACCCGGAACACGGGGACGCTGGGCCCGTCCGCCGGAGCCAAGGTGCCCGTGTACGCGCCGGGCAGCTCCGCCGTCGTGGGCGAAGTCAGCGTGGGGTACTCGATGGAGACGGTAGGGCAGAGCGTGGCCCGGGACATCGGCCCCGTGGCCGGGACGGCGGCGGGTGCCCTGCTGGCCGGCGTGCTGGGCTCCTTCCTGCTGCGCCGCCGGCTGCAGCGGCTGACGCTGGGCCTGGAACCGGAGGAGATCAGCACGCTGGTCCACGACCAGGTGGCGGTGCTGCAGGGCGTGGACGACGGCGTCATCGGCGTGAGTGCCGACGGCCGGATCAGCGTGTTCAACGCCGCCGCGCAGCGCCTCCTCGACCTGCCCGACCTGACCGGCGGGCGCTGGGAGGACGCCCCCGTCCCGGACCAGGTGAAGTCCCTGACCAGGCCCGGCACCGCAGGCAGCGACGCCCTGGAAGTCGTGGCGGGCGGGCGGGTGCTGGTGGCCAATGCCCGCAAGGCCCTGCACCGGCGGGAGGACCTTGGCTGGGTGGTGATGCTCCGCGACCGCACCGAACTGCAGGAACTCACCCGCCAGCTGGACGCCGTGGGCACCATGTCGACGGCGCTGCGCGCGCAGCGCCACGAGTTCGCCAACCAGCTGCACACGCTGGCCGGGTTCATGAGCATCGGCCAGCACCGGCAGGCGCGCGAGTACCTGGCGCAGCTTGCCGCCACCGGCCCCCTCACTTTCCCGGTGGAGCAGGCCGAGCTCCTGCAGGACCCCTACCTCCAGGCGTTCGTGGGTGCCAAGGGCGTGGAGGCCGAGGAACGGGGCGTGGCCCTGCGGATCGGCCCCGAAACCCTGGTCCGCGGGCACGTCACGGAGGCGCAGGACGTCACCACCGTGCTGGGCAACCTGATCGACAACGCGGTGAACGCGGCGGTGGCCGGCGCCGCAACGGAACGCTGGGTGGAGGTGGAGGTGCTGGACGAGCCGGGCGGCGACGGCGGCACCCTCCACATCGTGGTCGCGGACTCTGGCGACGGGCTGGCGGAAGGGACGGACGCGGAGGCGATCTTCGCGGAAGGCTTCAGCACGGCGTCCGGGCCGCTGGCCCGGAACGGCAGCGGCGGACAGGGGTTTGGGCTGGCCCTGGCGCGCCAGCTGGCCCGGCGCCGCGGCGGGGACGTCAGGGTGCTGGACCGGGGCAGGCAGGGCGGGCCGGGGGCGGTCTTCATGGCCACCCTGCCGCGTACCACCGCGGGAAGCGCGGAGGCATCGGGAACTTTGGGGACACCAGGAACTTTGGGGACACAGGGAAGTTTGGGGACACCAGGAACTTTGGGGACAGCGCGCAGCGATACAGCGCCGCGAAGCGCGGAGATGAAGGGAGACAACAACGATGGCTGAGGATTTCCGGGTCCTGATCGTGGACGACGACTTCCATGTGGCCAAGCTCCACGCCGCGTACGTGGACTCGGTGGCCGGGTTCCTGGCGTTGGCGCCGGTGGGCACGGCGTCCCTGGCGCTGCAGGCCATCCACAGCCTGCGGCCCGACCTGGTGCTGCTGGATGTCTACCTGCCGGACGCCTCCGGCCTGGACCTGCTGCAGCAGCTCGACGTCGATACCGTCATGCTCAGCGCCGCCTCGGATGCCCTGTCCGTCCGGACGGCCTTCCGCCGCGGCGCGCTGGGATACCTGCTGAAGCCGTTCACTGCTGACGCCCTGTCGCAGCAGCTGCGGTCCTACGCCCGGTACCGCCGGCTGCTCTCCGCCCCGGGGGCACTGGACCAGGACGCGGTGGAACGCGCCAAGAGGTCACTGATCCCCGGGGACGTGACGCCGTCGGCGAAACCGCGCTCAGCCACTGAGGCGGCCGTACTGGAGTCCCTGGTTCCCGGCGAGCAGTATTCGGCAGCCGAAGTGGCCAGCCGGGTGGGCGTTTCCCGGGCCACCGCGCAACGCTACCTGTCATCGCTGGCCGACGACGGCGCCGTCGATATCCAGCTTCGGTACGGGAGCACGGGCAGGCCGGAGCACCGCTACGGCCTGCCCGCCGCGCCCTAGATTTTTCCTAGCTGGCGCTCTTCTGGGCCACGAGCTCGATTTCGACGAGCATCTTGGGGTCCAGGAACGGCAGCACATGCACCAGGGACAGGGTGGGGCGGATCTCGCCGAACACTTCGCCGTGGGCGCGGCCTGCCTCTTCCCACTTGCTGATGTCCGTCAGGTAGAGCTTGGACTGGACGACGTCCTCAAAGCTGAACCCGGCGTCGGCCAGGACCTTGCCGAGCTTCTGCAGGATGAACTGGGTCTGCGTGTAGAAGTCATCGCCCACGATGCCGTCCTCGCCGCTGGCAGCGGTGGCCGAGATGTACAGGGTGTTGTCCACCTGGACGGCGCGGGAGTAGCCGAGCGTCTGTTCCCAGACGGAACCGGTGCCGAAGGTTTTGCGCATGGTGGGGCCTTTCAAATGCCGGAATGGGGTCGGCACCACTGTAGGGCTGCTACAGGTCCAGCCGGTAAACCAGCAGCTTTGTGTCGGTTCCGGGGACGAACCAGTCACGCTCCGGCACCCGGCGGAACCCGGCTTTGCGGTACAGTCCGTGCGCGCTCTCCCATGTCTCCCCCGTGGTGAGGGCGACGCCGGTAATCCCGGGCAGGGACCGGGCGTGGTTGATGATGGCATCCACCATGGCCTTCCCGGCTCCGCTGCGCTGCACGGCGGGGTCCACCACCAGCATGCGGAACTCGAGCTCATCCGGCAGCGCGATGTCCGCGTACGGTTCGCCGGCGGTGGCCAGCGTCACCGATCCCACCACCTCGCTGTTCCGCTCCGCCACCCAGATGGTGGCCTGCCCGGCGCGCAGCGCAACATCCTGGATCTTGCGCATGTACGGGTGTTCGGCGTCGTCGAAGTAGCCCGCTGCGAGGTAGGAATCGCGCGTAATGCGGGCAACGGCGTCGTAATCGGCCTCGACGGCGGCACGGATGGTGATCTGCGGTAGCACCCGTCAATGGTAGTGGCGGCTGCCGCTTCCCCGGCCCGAAAGGGCGCTTTCCGTGACTGAACTATCACTACCAACTATCACTACCGGCGGAAGCCGGGCTGCCGGGCCGCCTGCCCGGTCCGCCTAGAGCGGGAACCTGCCGGGCCGCCTGCCCGGGTCCGCCTAGAGCGGGAACTTGCCGGGCCGCCTGCCCGGGTCCGCCTAGAGCGGGAACTTGCCGGACAGCTCCAGGCCGGCGGCGCAGGTCCAGGCGTCCAGCCGTTCGGCATCCGAGGGACCGCCGTCGAGCGGACTGGCCAGCCGCGGCCGACGCACCCAACAGCCGGCTTCTTCCGCGATGAGCGCACCGGCGGAGAAATCGTGCTCGTTGAGCCCGCGCTCGCCGTAGGCGTCATGGGTGCCGTCGGCCACCATGCACAGGTCCAGGGCGGCCGAACCCAACCGCCGGACGTCCGCGAACCCGTCCATGAGGCCTGCCAGCGCGGTGGCCTGGTCGGCGCGGACCGCAGGATCGTAGCTGAAGCCGGTGGCCAGGATCTGCCCCTTCCGGCCGGGGACCGGCCCCTCCAGCCGGGTGACCCTGCCGCCCTCCTCCAGCCAGGCGCCCTGGCCGCGGGAGGCGTAGTAGGTGCGGCCCAGCGCCGGGGCGTTGACCACGCCGGCCAGCCACGCGCCGTCGGCGTCGGCAACCGCCACCGACGTGGCGTAGTAGACGATGTTGCGGATGAAGTTGGTGGTGCCGTCCAGTGGATCGATGGACCAGCGGTAGCCGCTGGGCGCCTCGGGCCGGGTGGTTCCGTGTTCCTCGCCGGTGATGCTGTCGTTCGGGCGGGACGCTTGGATGACCCCGCGGACGGCGTTCTCGGCAGCGACGTCGAACGCGGTGACCCAGTCCCCCGCGGCGCCCTTGTTGCTGGGAGCCAGGGTGTCCCCGTTCCTGGCGGCAAGCACCTCGGCTCCGGCCGCGGCGGCGGCCTTTGCCACGGCCAGAAGTTCTGCAGGGGTGGTCATGCCGTTGCCTCCACGGTGTCCTCGTCGGTTTCCGTCCCTGCCGGCGCCCCCGCACCATCACCTGCCAACGCGTCAGGGCCGCCTTCCAGCAGTTGCCGGAAGCCGTCCTCGTCAAGCACCGGAATCCCGAGCTGTTCGGCCTTGTCCAGCTTGGTGCCGGCGCTTTCGCCGGCCACCAGGTAGCTGGTGTTCTTCGACACCGAGCCTGCTGCCTTGCCGCCCCGGACCAGGATGGCTTCCTTGGCCTCGTCCCGGCTGAAATTGGGCAGGGACCCGGTGACCACCACAGTGAGGCCCTCGAGGGTGCGCGGGGTGGATTCGTCGCGTTCGTCCGCCATCCGGACTCCTGCCGCAGCCCAGCGGTCCACGATCTCCCGGTGCCAGTCCTCCGCGAACCATTCCTTGAGCGCCGCGGCGATGGTGGGCCCGACGCCGTCCACGTGGGCAAGGTCCTCCTCGGAGGCTGCCCGGATGCCGTCCATGGTGCCGAAGGCCTGCGCGAGCGCCCGTGAAGCCCGCGGCCCCACGTGCCGGATGGACAGCGCCACCAGGACGCGCCAGAGCGGCTGGGCCTTTGCCTTTTCCAGTTCCTTGAACAGCTTTTCAGTGGTGGCCGTGGGCTTGGACGGCGACTTGGCCGTGCCCTTGCTGTAGAAGTACGGCACCAGTTCGTATTCGCCGGTGCCCACACCCTTGGAGCGCTTCTCGCGGCGGATCTTCACCGGGGCGAGGTCTTCCGGGGCCAGGTCGAACAGGCCTGCCTCGGAGGTGAGCGGTGGAACCTCCGGCTCGGCCGGCTGTGTCAGCGCTATGGCGGCCTCCCAGCCAAGCGCCTCGATATCGAACGCGCCGCGGCCGGCGAGGTGGAACACCCGCTCACGGAGCTGGGAAGGGCAGGATTTCGCGTTGGGGCAGCGGATGTCCACGTCGCCCTCCTTGGCCGGGGCCAGGGGCGTGCCGCAGGAGGGGCATTCGGTGGGCATCACGAAGTCCCGCACAGGTGGGTCCTGCTGGTCTCGCAGGGCCAGGACCGGGCCGACTATTTCCGGAATGACGTCCCCGGCCTTGCGGAGGATGACAATGTCGCCGATCTTCACGCCCTTGGCCTTGACCACGTCCTGGTTGTGCAGGGTGGCCATCTCCACGGTGGAGCCGGCAACCTTGACCGGCTCCATCATGCCGAAGGGGGTCACCCGGCCCGTGCGGCCGACGTTGACCTGGATGTCCAGGAGCTTGGTGTGCACTTCTTCCGGCGGGTACTTGTAGGCCACGGCCCAGCGCGGCACGCGGGTGGTGTAGCCGAGGGCCCGCTGGGTGGCGAAGTGGTCCACCTTGATGACGATGCCGTCGATCTCGTGGAGCAGTTTGTGGCGCTGGGCGCCGTACTTTTCGATGAACGCCAGGACGTCCGCGCGGCTTTCCAGCACCTCGAAGTAGGGGCTGACGGGCAGGCCCCAGCCCTTGAGCAGGTCATACGTTTCGGACTGGCTGCGGGCTTCAAGCCCCTCGCGGGCGCCGATGCCGTGGACGAACATCTTCAGCGGGCGCTTGGCGGTTTCGGCCGGGTCCTTCTGGCGGAGCGACCCGGCGGCGGCGTTGCGCGGGTTGGCCAGCGGCGCCTTGCCCGCCTCGATCAGTGCCTCGTTGAATTCCGCGAACTCCTTGGACGGGATGAACACCTCGCCGCGGACTTCCATCTCTGCCGGGAAGCCCCCGCCCTCAAGCTGCTGCGGGATTTCCTTGATGGTGAGCACGTTGTGGGTGATGTCTTCGCCGGTTGTTCCGTCGCCGCGGGTGGCTGCCCGGACCAGTTTCCCGTCCCGGTACAGCAGGTTGACGGCCAGGCCGTCGATCTTGAGTTCGGTGAGCCAGGCGGCCCTGGCCGCGCCGTCGCCAAGCTTTTCGATACTTGCCTCCGCCCTGTTCAGCCAGGCTTCGAGCTCATCGATGGAAAAGACGTCTTCCAGGCTGTACATGCGCTGCAGGTGCTCGACTGCCGCGAAAGCGGCGGACACCTCGCCGCCCACTTCCTGGGTGGGTGAATCGTTGGCGACCAGTTCGGGGTGGAGCGCCTCAATCTCCTCGAGGCGGCGGAAGAGGGTATCAAACTCGGCGTCCGATACCAGGGGCGCGTCCTCCTGGTAATAGGCGAACCGGTACTTCCGGACGAGGTCCGCCAGGTTCTCGTATTCCTCGCGGAGGGAGTCCGAAGGGATGGCGTCCGGGCTGCCGGGGCTGCTGTTCCTGGGGGCTGTCTTTTCTGCGGGGCCTGGTCCTGTGCTCACAGACCTATCTTGCCTTACACGTGTGACAGGACGCCGGTTAGTGCGCCCGGAGGCGGGTCCTGCCCCACCAGATGAAGGCCGCACCGCCTGCTCCCATCAGTAGGGTACCGGCTGCGATGGGAAGCAGCTCGGGACCTCCGGCGCCGGGTCCGGCGGCCGGGGTTATGCCGGCTGCCCGGGTTGCGGTGGCAGACCGGGTGATGGGCGTATTCCAGTCCGGCGCTCCGGACGCCACGGCCGGCGCCGCGGAGCCGGTGACCGCGGCGGCAGTTTCTGTGACTGCTCCCTCCGGTGCCGCGTCTTCGGTTGCATCCGTCCCGGAGGACACGGCGGCCTGCGCCGCAGTGGCCGGGGATGCAGCGGGTTGTTGGGGCCCGGCGGGTGCTTCCGCAGCGGGATTTCCCGGCTGCGCAGGGGCCTCGGCCGGAGCTTGGGTGGGGCGTTCATCGCCGGTGGGCTCCGGCCTGCCGCCGCCCAGGACGGGCAGGCACACAAGGCCGCAGTCTTCGGCCGGGGCGTCCGTTCCCGGTGTGGTGGCAGGCGATGGTTCGGGGGAATCGGCACCTGCCGGTCCTGCCGGGAAGAGGATGGCCATGGCCAGGACTAATGCCGCTGCGGTGGTGGACACAACGCGGAGGGCCGGGAAAGTCGGGGTCATTGCTACCTTTCGATGCGCGCAGTCCCCCACCGCGGCTTTTCTGGTGTCCCCGGCAGTCTTCTACAGCCGGACCCGGGGCCGCAAATCCGCGCTCTGCCCTGGACTGTGCCCGGGCGGCCGCCCGCCTGCTGCCCGGCAGGTGTCAGTGCGCGCGGACGCGGTTCCTGCCCCACCAGGCGAATGCTCCCCCGCCGGCGCCCACCAGGAGCACTCCGGCCGCGACGGCCGGGAGGTTGGCACCGTCGGACCCTGCGCCCTGCCGGGTGACAGCGGCTGCCTGGGTGGCTTTCGCGGACCGGGTGACGGGCGTGTTCCAGTTTGAGGACGACGACGGCGTGCCGCTTGAGGGGGCCGTGGCGGACGGAGTGGCTGACGCCCCGGTTTCCGTTGGCCCGGCTGCCGGCTCGGCCGGCATCAGTTCCACGGAGGCAGTGGGGGCCGCAGGGTTCGCGGCCGGCGTGGAGGGGGCTGCGGTACGGGGCGCGGCTGGCGCCGCGGGATCGGGTGCGGCCGTTTCCGAGGGATCGTCCTCGGGCTTGGCCGTCCGGGTGGGGCGCGCTTCCGGGGTCCAGGTTTCTGTGGGTTCCTGCGCACATTCCTGTCCGCAGCCGGGGGCAGTGGTGGAGGTTTCCGAGCCTGTCGGTTCGGGGGATTCTGCCAGTGCTGCGCCCCCTGTGGGCAGCGTTATCGAGAGTGCCAGCACGGCTGCGGTGGCTGTTGCCGAGGCGGCGCGGATCAGCGGAGTGGACGGGGTCATGGATACCTTTCGGTGCGCGCAGTCCCCCGTCTGCGGCTTTCTGGTCTCCCAGCAGTCTTCTACAACACGCCGGAAGGCCGCAAATCCATCGAATGTGCGGCCCTCCTGCGTAAGGCGTGCTAGTCGCGGTTTTCCGGCGGCAGCGCCACCTGGATTTTGCGGGCTTTTCCACGTCCCACCACGTAGCCCCTGCCGGGGATGAATTCCGGGCTGACCCGGCCCAGGGAGGTGTTCAGGAGGCTGTCGCCCTCAATGTCGCCCGGGTTGAGGAGCAGGCCCCGCCGGCCGGATTTGAACGGCTGGGCGAGCTGCCAGGCGGAGGACCAGGTGGACGTTTCGGATTCGCCCACCACCCACTGGTCAGCCTTGATGGAGGCTGTGACCAGCTGGGCAACGCCTGATTCGGCGAGCGTGTCCGTGAATTCGGTCAGCCCCTCGATGAAGATGGCCAGCCTGCCCGGATTGCCGGAGGAATGCTCCACCAGCTCCTCCACCACCTCGGCCAGGTCGTCGGGTCCCACGACGGACCGGTTCCACAGGGGCAGCGATGCGACGGCGGAGCGCCGCGATCCGAGGTAGATCAGCTCGGTATCCGGATTGGACCGGCGGAGGGCGTAGGCCAGGGTGACCAACGCCACGGTCCGGCCGGCGCCGGGAGGACCTGCCAGCAGCAACGGCCCCCGGGCCATGACCGCCGCCGGCTCCAGGGTTTCGTCGTCGACGCCGATGACGGGCATGTCGGGACCGCCGGCCGGCAGGACGTCCAGGTCCACCTGTTCGGGGAGCCGTTCGATGCCGGGTGCGGTGTCCAGGCCCTGGCGCAGCATTGCCTCGCTGAGCTTGTGCACCTCGCGCGCCTGCAGGGCGAGGTTGGAGTTCCCGCCGAGCACGGCCAGCTGGACCTCCAGCCCGTCCAGCAGTCCGCGGCCCGGGGGCGAGCCGGCATTGAGGACGTCGCGCGGCACGTCCATGGAGATGTAGTCGTCCTCGGAGGACAGGCGCAGGACCAGGCGGCGCTGGATGGAGGCAAGCAGGGACGCCGGCACCGAGTTGGGCCGGTCTCCGGTGACCACCAGGTGGATGCCCAGGGTACGGCCGTCGGTGGCCAACTGCAGGAAAATGTCCCACAGCCCGGACAGTTTGCTGTGTTCGTAGGCTTCCCGGAAGGCGGACATGCCATCCACCAGGACGAAGATCCGCTTTTCGTCGGGCCGGTTGGCCAGCCTGCGGTACTCCACGATGGTGGAGGCCCGGACTTCGGCGAAACGGGCAGAGCGCTGCTCCGCGATGTCGCGCAAAAGGCGCAGCAGCCTGCCCACGCGTTCCACGTCGTCGCCGTCGATGACTTCGCCCACATGGGGCAGTTCTTCCAGCATGCTCAGCCCGGACGAGCCGCAGTCGATGCCGTACACATGGACGGGCCCGCCCCGCGGCGTCACCGCGGCGGCGATGGCGATCCCGCGGAGGGCGGCCGACTTTCCGGAACCGCCCGTCCCGTAGATGGCCATGTTGCCGTCCTTGTCCGGCTCGTAGAAGACCGTGGGCTGGTCCTGCCGGGCGGGGTCGTCGGCCACGCCGAGCAGCAGGCGTTCATCGGTGCGCGGGTTGGGCAGCCTGGAGAAGTCGTAGGTCTTGGCCAGTTCGTCCAGCCACGGCTTCCGCGGCGGCCGGATGCCCAGGGTGCCGGCCGCCCGGACAATGTTCGCGGTCATCCGGGCGATGTCGTTCGGCCCCGCGGGTTCGGCCACCACCGGCTTTTCCGGGGCGGGCGGTTCCCAGCTGGGTCCGGACCCGAACGCCATTTCGACGATGTCGATCTGGGGCCGCTGAGGTTTGTCGGTGGTCCAGCCGCCGGCGTAGCCGGTCTGGAAACCCTGGATCCGGCCCGGGCCGGTCTTTGCGGCGCCGCGGCCGGGGATGCCGGGGTCGAAGTAGGCGGCGTCGGGGACGCCGAGGATGTCGGTGGCGTCGTCCTCGTCGGCCATGCGCAGGGCCACGCGGAGGTTGGTGTTGGCCCGCAGGCTGTCCTTGATCACGCCGGCGGGCCGCTGGGTGGCCAGGATGAGGTGCAGGCCGAGGGACCGTCCGCGCGCGGCAACGTCCACCACGCCGTCCACGAACTCGGGAACGTCGTTGGCGAGCGCCGCGAATTCGTCGACGATGATGATGAGGTACGGCGGAGCCTCGGGGTCTGCCTCGCGCTGCAGCGCGAGCAGGTCCTTCGCCTTTTTCCGGTTGAGGAGCTGCTCCCGGTAGTGCAGTTCGGCGCGGAGGGACGTCAGGGCGCGGCGCACCAGGTGCGGCGAGAGGTCCGTGACCAGCCCCACCGTGTGCGGAAGGTTGATGCAGTCCGCGAAGGCGGCGCCGCCCTTGTAGTCCACGAACAGGAAGCTGACGCGGTCCGGGCTGTAGGCGGCCGCCATGCCCATGACCCAGGACTGCAGGAACTCGGACTTGCCGGCGCCGGTGGTGCCGCCCACCAGGGCGTGCGGGCCCTCGTTCTTCAGGTCCAGGTAGAGCGGCTCGACGCCCTTGGAACCCACCAGGGCGCGGAGTGTGCCGTTGTCCTTGCGGTTGGCCACGGCGGTGGCGTGGACGGAGTTGTTCTCGGTCCAGCGTTCGGCGACGGCCTGGGGGTTGTCCAGGAAGTCCTTGCCGATCAGGGTGGCGTAGGAGACGGCCCTTGGGAGGTCGGAGTCGTCGTTGACGGGCTTGCCCACATCCAGGACGGGGGCGAGCATCCTGGCCAGCTGCCCGGCGAGTTCGGCGTCCACGCTTTCGCAGCTGACGGGGTAGGTGTGCCGGCCGAGGCGGACCTGCCCGGTGGTGGTGCCGTGGTCGCCGTCCACCACCATGAAGTCGCGGCAGGCCGCCGGAAGGGCCTGGATGTCCGTGGCCACCCAGAGCACGTGGACGCCGGAGTCCGGTCCGCGCTCGGCGAGCCGGGTGAGGCGGCCCCGGTCCACGGGCGCGTCGTCCTCGACGATCACCAGCACGGACGGCAGGACCGGCGCGTCCACCTCGTGTTTGGCCGGATCCACGTCCGGCCGCAGGTCCGGGCCGGAGCGCCTGGCGGCGGCTTCCCGCGCGTCGAGCAGGTCCTCAAGGCGGGCCAGGAGCGAGGACCCGCCCGCGGACCCTGCGGCCAGGTGGTCGCCGGAGAGCGGACTGTGGCCGGAACCAACGTGGGGCAGCCACTGGAGCCAGTTCCAGCGTTCCCGCGACTGGGCGGAGGTGATGGCGGTCAGGATGACTTCCGCCGGCGAATGGAGGCCCACCAGCTGGAGCACCATGCCGCGGGCAACATCGTCCACCAGGCCGCGGGCGCCGGCGATGCCCAGGGACCCGGAGGTACGCAGCTGGGACACCACCGGGACGCCCTCGATGTCCCGGAACTGCTTCAGGCAGTCCTGGATCTCCCGCGTGTACTCCACCTCGGTGTCGTTGTTGGACGGCTCCTCCAGCTGCAGGCGCGAGGGCGCCGTCCCCATGCCGAACCTCAGTCCCAGGAATGAGGCATGCTCCGGGCGGTGGGTCCACAGCAGCGGGCCCAGTTTGTAGATGGCGTCCACGGTGTCGCTGACCGAGGGCGCCTCTTGGAGCCGGACGGCGCGTTCCACCTTCTGCAGCTCGGTGATGTCCTCACGGAATGCCGCCATCGAGGCCCGGAAATGCTTGAGCCCGTCCTTGCGGAGGCGCCGGTTGCGCATCTTCTGGTCGACGTAGTGGCCCACGATGAACAGCGGCATCATCAGCATGAACGCCACTGAGAGGGCGTTGCGCGTCACGGCGAAGATGACCGCGCCCATCATCAGCGGGGCGATCAGCATGATGTACGGGAAGGGCTGGTCCTCCGGGCGTTTCGGCCCGGCCGGCACCACCCGCTTGGGTTCCTCGAACCGGGGCACCACGCGCGGTGAGCGGTTGAAGTCCACCATGGGCGACGTCGGCGCTGCCGCATGGTTGTGGCCCAGCGGAACCACCGTCACGGTGGTGTCGCCCAGGGTGACGGTGTCCGAGGAGTTCAGGGTTGCGCGGGTGACGGGGAGCCCGTCCATCAGGAGCCCGTTGGCGGAGTTGGTGTCAACGATCTCCACGCCCTCGCCCACGGTGATGCGGGCGTGGCGTTTGGAGGTGAGGGGATCCGTGAGCCGGATGTCCACGTCCCGGTCCCTGCCGATGTAGCTGGTGCCGGTGGGCAGCGGGAATTCCCGTCCGACGTCGGGCCCCGACAGCACGCGCAGGGTCGCCGCGGCGGGGCCGCGGCTGGTTCCGGGTTCGTGGAACTGTTCGCTCACCTGGGCCAGCGAAACGACGGAGCCGGGGCGCAGGCCGGATTCGAGGAGGTTGTCCGTGCGGGTCAGGACATTGCCGCTGATCCCGGCGCCCACGAATGCCTCGTCGATGCGCAGGGACAGGTTGTCCGGTGCGGGGGTGCCCTTGCGCTCCGGGTCCGCGGCCCACAGCACCGCGGCGATGTCCGCCACGGTGGCGAGGCCGTCCACGGTGACGGCAAGGTCCTTGGCCTCGGCCGGCTCGCGGCGGAGGGTCAGCCGGATCCTCATCCTTCGTCCACGCCCCTCATCTTCTCCAGGAGGTAGAGGTCGTCAGGCGTCACCAGGTGCGAGGTCACGGCATGCTCCACCAGCCGGGCGCGGCGGTTGGTGGCGAGCTTGCCGCCGCCGCCGCGCAGCCCCGCCACGCCCACGCGGTCAAGTTTGTCGCACACGTTGTCCAGCTTCCGGTTGAAACGCGTCAGTGCCCAGCCCAGGGTCTTGGCTGCCGCAGCCGACGACGGGATGGCGCTGAAGCCCGTGCCTTCCCGGCGGAGCATGGGTTCGGCGAGCGCCACGATGAGGGCCTTCTGGGAATCGGTGAACACCACCGGCCCGATGGTGGTGTCGCCGCTGACGCCGCCCTCGCGCGCCTCCTGGCGGAAGGACGGGGTTTTCAGGTGCACGGCGAACTCGTAGGTGGTGGGTCCGGCCGTGAAGATGATGTTGGTATGGCTGAACACCAGCGGGATCCTGGCCCCGGGCGAAAGCCACGCCTGCATGCCGCCGGAGGCATCCGCCACTGTGGCGGACAGCATGCTGCCCACGTTACTCAGCCACCAGATGCCGTCGTAGCGGGCCACCTGCAGGAACTGCCGGTGCAGGTACGGGTTGTCGTCGACTTCCAAATCGCCTTCGCGGCCGATGTTGAAAACGTCCTCGTCCGACGGTTCGTACCATTCCCCACAGAAATCTATTGCTAGATCCCCCATGTTCCGTGTCTCCTTCCGGGCAGTCCCCGCGTGAACAGGATCGCCGGTCCGTTGTGCCGGGTCATTTGTTGATGCAGGCGATGGAGTCATCCTCCAGCGGGGAGAATGCCCCGTCGCTGCGGACGATCATCACCTGGAGGCAGGTGGGCACGGCAGGATTGAGGGCCACCTGGACAGTGGTCCCCGTGGTGGCCTGGTACTCGCTGCTCTCCCCCACCGCGTAGACACGCCACTTATACGTGTCGCCGTCCTTGGGCTGCGGGTTCTCCCAGGTGAACGTTGCTTTCCCTTCGGCGTCCACCACTCCCTTGAGGCCTGCGACATCCGGCACGGTGCCGTTGTCCAGGGCGTCCGCCGGCGGCTTGCTGGCCTGCTGGGTCTCGGCCGCCCGGGGCGTTTCCGGGGCGGCGTTGGCCACCACCAGGCCCACGACGGCGGCCAGGGCAAGCAGGGTGCCCCCGGAAATGGCCAGCCAGAGGTTGCGCCTGCCGTGGTCGGGAGCCTGTGCCGCTGTAGGGTCGTCCGCTCCGGGCGGCGGCGTGGCCGCCCGCTGGATAGTGGCGTCGGCTGCACCCGTGTAGCCGGCCTCCGCAGCATGGGCGGGCGGGGCTGCCGGGCCGGTGTGGTCCTGGTTGCCGCGCAGGACCGTGGCCTGCGCCCAGTCCTGCGGGCCGCCGTCGGGCGCTGCGGCGGTGCCTGTCCCGGCACCGGAGCGAGTCCCGGCGGCGGTGGAAAAATGCTGCCGGGCAGCGGTGGCGGCAGCATCGGGGACCGGTCCGGCGGAAGCGGGCTGGGGCCGGGTGCGTGCCGGGAAGGTGGGCGCGCTGCCCGTCCGTTCCGGGTCGATGGCGGCGATGCTCCGGACCCGCGTCTCCTCGACGCCTTCGTCCGGATGGCTGTCCTCCTGGTGCGGCTCCTCGAGTACCTCGAAGGGAGTCACGGACAGGTTCAGCTCGGCCTGGATGCGCTGCAGGGCCAGGGCGAACGCGTGCGCCGACGAGTAGCGGGACTGCGGCGACTTGGCCATGGCTGTGGCGAGGGCAAGCTCCAGCGATTCCGGAACATCCGCCCGGCCGAGGCGGGGCAGGGGGATGTTGCTGATCCTGTTGATCAGCTCCCGCTGGGAGTTGTCCGCCCCGGGCAACACGAAGGGCGACCGGCCGGCCAGGAGCGTGTACAGCGTGGCGCCCAGGGCCCAGACGTCCACCATCACCCCGTCCACGCTGCCGTCCCTGAACTGCTCCGGCGGGGACCACGGGATGGACATGCCCGAATCGTCGTCGGAATCCCCGGCCAGGGTGCCCGAGATGCCGAAGTCGGTGAGCGCGGGCCGGTTGTAGTCCGTCACCAGGATATTGGCGGGCTTGATGTCGCGGTGCGCGATGCCGGCGCGGTGGGCTGTCTCGACGGCGGATGCCACCTGGATGCCGACGGCCAGGACCTCGTCCACGCTGAACCGCTGCCGGCGGTAGCGGACGTCCAGGCTGGGCCGGGAGCAATACTCCATGGCCAGGTAGGAGTGCCCGTCATCGGTCACTTCCGCCTCGAAGATGGTGACGATGTAGGGGTGCGAGGACAGCTGGGCCATCAGGTTGGCCTCGGACTCGAAGCGGCGGCGCGCGCCTTCGGTCTTCAGGTCCGAGACGAGCACCTTGACGGCGACCTTCCGGCGGGGCCGGTCCTGCTCGTAGAGGTAGACGTCGGAGAACCCGCCGGAGCCGAGCAGGCTGATGTACGTGAACCCCGGGATGCGGGGCGGCGGCGCTACAGGCCGTTTGGAACTCAAGGAATCTCCTCAAAACGCAACGAGATGTTGTCGCCGAGCTCGGCGATGTCGCCGTCCAGCAGGATGGCCATCTCGTTCTGGGCAAGGCGCCGCGGCGGCTGGCCCTCCCGGACCAGGACGGTGCCGTTGGTGGCCTTCAGGTCGCAGAGCATGACGTGCCAGCCCTCCAGGCGGACCTCCACGTGGGAACGGGAGATGTCGCCGCCGGGGCTTGCCACCTGCACCAGGCGGGGCATGACGCCGCCCTGCACCCGGGACACCGACGGCTGGCGGCCGATCACCAGGGATTGGTCCAGGTCCAGCAGTTCGCCCGTGGACATCCGGACCCGGCCCAGCCGGGGACGCGCCACCTGCACGGCATCCGGCAGCAGCACCGCACCGCAGGCCGAGCACTGGGCGCGGGTGGGCGGATTCGCGTGGCCGTGGCCGCACACCCGGGCCAGCACCATGGGACCGTCCGGCTCCTTACCCTCGGCATCCTCCACCGGCATGGCTGGCGCAGGCCGGGCCGCAGTGCCGGCGAGGCTGCTCTTCATGACTGTCTGGCCGTCGTGGTCGCCGTCGAAGCCGGCCCCGGCGGCCTCCGGGGCATCCCCGGCCGGTCCGGGTGCGGACGATGGCGGGACTGCGCCGAAAACGGGCGCCGGCGCCACAGCAGACCCGGCGTCCGGGGTCCGCCACGGTACGGAGTCGATCAGGACGCCGCCTGGGACAGGATGAACCGGGACGGGAGGAACCTGGACAGGAATAACCGGGACGGGAGGAACAGGGGCGGGAGGACCAGGGGCAGGCGGGGGTGGAGCAGGCTCCGCAGGGCCAATCCCGGCGGTTTCCAAGGAAGGACGGCCGGCAACCGGACCCAAGGCGGGCGCCAGGGCGGGTCCGTTCCCGGCGTGTTCCTCCTCCGGGTCCTCCCGCACGGCGGCATCCTCGATGTTCCGCATCACGGTGCGCTCCCACAGATGGTCGTAGGAACTGGTGTGGTCGGTGGCAGGCGCGGACGCCGGCATTCCCGCTGGTTCCTGGCCGGAGTCCGGCCCTTCCAGGGGGTCCGACTCATCGTCAATCACGCCAAGGACCGTTTCCGAGGACACTCCCTGGTCCGGAAGGATTGTCACATCGGGATCGATGGGGTCAGGGTCGACGCGGTCAAGACTGACGGGGTCAAGATTGACGGGGTCAAGGTTGATGGACCCAGGGTCGACGCGGCCAAGGTTGATGGGTTCAGGGTTGATGGACCCAGTGTCAGCCGGTTCAGGGTCAGCCTGCTCAGGGTCGACGGCGGCCGGGGCCGGTTCGTCAGTGACAACCGGCTCGGCGGCTACCGGCTCACTGTCGGCAGGTTCTTCGACAACCGGTTCGGCGGCGGCGGGCGCGGGAACATCCTTGATGGTCTGCCGCACATCCGCGTTGCCGTCCGGGTCCACCACAAGGGCCGTCGCGGAGGTCCCGGTGGCGAGGGCCGGCTGGTCCGCCCCCAGCCCCAGGCTCAGCGACTGCAGCAGGACCACACCTTCGCGCAGCGGGAGTTCAGGCAGGCCGGCGGCCCCGGCACCGGGAATGGTGAGGGTGCAGGGTCCCGGCAGCGCGAAGCGGCGCTCGGTCCAGGTGGTGACATCGCGCCCGTCGAGTTCCACCGGCCCCTGCGGCTGGCTGACGGTGAGGTCCAGCCCGCCGCGGAGGAAAACCCGCAGGGACCCGTTGAAGTCCAGGATTCCGAAGGAGGGGATGCTGGCCAGTGACCCGCCCGAGCTGCTGGTGACGGCGTGGAGCACTTCGTGGACCTCGGGACCGTCCGCCAGCAGGTCCCAGAGGGCCCCGGCGAGGGCAGGCGGGGTGTCGGGACCCAGGAGGACAGCGGTGCCGGAACGGACAACGCCGAACCAGGAACCCGGGATGTAGCTAGTGCCGGCCATCGTGGCGTTCCCCTCCGTCAGCCGCATCCTGTCCTTCACCGGTGTTCGTGGCCGGCGCGGTGTCCGTCTGGGGTGCGGGTGCCTGGTCCCGCGGGAGTGTCACTTCGTCCTCTGCCGCGGTGTCGTGCCGGGGCGCGGTGGTGGCGGCACCGGCGTCGTTCAGGACGTTCCGGGCGTCCACCACGATCACCGTGACGTTGTCCCGGCCGCCGTTGCGCAGGGCTGCCTGGATGAGGGCATCCACCGCATCCTGGGGCTGGCCTGCGGTGCTGAGGATGCGGTGGATGTGTTCGTCGCCCAGTTCGGAGGTGAGCCCGTCGGAGCACACGAGGATCCGGTCCCCCTCCTCGACAGGAAGGAGCCAGTAGTCGGCCTCGGTCTCGTCGCCTGTGCCCAGGGCGCGGGTGACCACGTGGCGGCGCGGGTGGACAGTGGCCTGCTGGGGCGTGATCTCCCCCGCATCTACCAGTTCCTGGACCTCGGAGTGGTCAACGCTGATCTGCTCGAATCGGCCCTGGCTGAGCCGGTACGTCCGTGAGTCCCCGATGTTCATCACCAGCCAGTACGGCACACCCATCTGCTCCACGACGACGGCACCTGTCAGGGTGGTGCCGGCACGGGCGCCGGTGGCTTCGCGGATGGAGAGGTCGGCGTGGACCAGGTATTGCTGGAGGACCGCGGCAGTGGCCGTCCGCTCGCCGGTGGTCAGCTGGGGCATGGCGGCCAGGGCACGCACGCAGATGCCGCTGGCGATCTCGCCGGCTTCATGGCCGCCCATTCCGTCCGCCACGGCGAAAACGGGGTCGGAGGCGATGTAGGAATCCTCATTCAGCTCCCTGCGGAGTCCCCGGTCCGTCCCGTAACCGACGGTTAAGGTAAGGCCCCGTCCCGGTTGCATGGTTGAGGAATCGCTGGCGGGCTGTTGGTTCATGCCTGTCCTAGGTAAAAGGTTCGGTCTCCAAAATGGACGCTGGAGCCGGGGGTAACAAAGCTGGGGACGCCCGGCACCAGTGCCGTGCGGTGTCCGTCGGGGGTGGTCACGGCGCTGCCGTTCGTTGAATTCCGGTCCGTGACCCAGATCCCGGCTCCGTCCGTGAGCAGGTGCAGGTGCGTCTTGGAAATGGAGCGGCCGGGGTCGTCGACGGCGAGCAGCTGGGCGTGCTGTTCCCCCGCCTGGCCCACGGGGTTGCGGCCCACCAGGACGTTGCGGTCCAGCTGGAAGTCACGACCGTCGTCGAGCCGGATCCGCAGGACCGCCACGGGCGCGGGGCCGGAGGCACCGGGGCGCACCTGGGTGCGTTCGACGTCGTCGTCTAGGGAGGGCGGCACCTGGCCCTCGGCGGGCGGCGCGAAGGACGCCGGGGTGGTGTACGGCATGGTCTGCGAGGGCAGCGTCTGGAAAGGCGGAGCCTGGGCCGGCGTCGGAGTTTGTGGAGCCACAGTCTGCCGAGGCGGAGCCTGGGCCGGCGTCGTCTGCGGAGGCAGTCCCGGACCGGAATCGCGCTGGGCCTGCAGCGGCGCCTGCGCATTGATGATCTTGGGGGTCGCGGCACCCGCAACCGGGGAAAGCACCGGCTGCACGGGCGGCAGGTCCAGCGGCGCGAAACTGTAGGGGCCCTGGATGCCGCCGGTGGTGATGGGGTCGCGGCCTGCCTTCACGTCAAAGGCAAGTGTCTTGGCCACGGCGTCATGCCAGCCCCGCAGCCCGCCGTTCTTGTCCCAGCTGTTCGAGACCACCACTGTCACGGCCCAGCCGGCGCCCGCAAGCAGCAGCGGCCCGAGGATGAAGAGGGCAGCGCCGAACCATTGGAAGACCACCACCAGGATGGCCGCGAGGACCGCCAGGAGGATGCCCGCCCCAGTGATGAGGCCGCGCAGGAAGACAGCACCCGCACCGGGTGCGTAGCCGTCGTTATCAGCGCTGCGGATGCCCATCAGCAGGTTTCCCGGCGTTTTCCCGGTCCGGGCCTCCAGGCCCATGACCACCAGCAGGTAGGCCAGGGTCAGCGCCAGCCCGATGCCGCCGAACAACACCAGCGACGCCGTGTCGTAGGTGATGAAGCCGCCGCTGCGGGTACGGGTGATGCCGGCGAAACCGACGGCGAACGTCACCACCAGGACGACCAGCGGCGGGAGCCAGTCGATGACGGCGGCGCCAAGCCGCTTGCCCGCCGTGGCAGGAACCAGCTGAAGGTTTGTTGCCATTCCCGTTCCTCCCCCTGGAGCGGCCCCCACCTGCCCGGTGGAACCGCCGGCGCTCCCCAGCCCCGTGCCCGCGATGCCCGCGGCCTGCTGTGCCGGGGGCGTTTGTACTACCGGGATAGTACCGGGAATCGCCGGCACATGCGCGGCGGGCAGCCCGGTCCTGGGGTCGATGGCCCCGCTGGAACCGTTGGCCCCTCCATGGTCCTGGTTGTGGCGGCTGCGCGCCGCACGGTTGGGAAGGGGCGCCCCGCAGGCGGTGCAGAACGCCGCCCCGGTGCGGACTGTTTGCTGGCAGCGCGGGCAACGCACGGGATCGGAGGTCACTGCTGCTTGGGTCCTTGTGTTGGAGGGATGTCTGTCGGGGACGGGCCTGTTGGGGGTGCTGCGGTGTCAGGCTGGTCCGGTCCGTTGCCGGCGGCGGACGGGCGGCGCCCCGGCAGCTTCAGGGCGGGCAGTGCCAGCCGGGTGCCGCGCAGGCTCAGGAGAGTCCGGGCGTCAGCGAGGAGCGACCGCGGCGAGAACCGTGCCTGCTGCCGCCGCCAGAATCCAACGGTGGCAGTCATTTCCTTCAGCGAGCCGTCCACGATGGTCCAGTATTCCCTGACTTCTTCCTCCGTAGGCTGGCCCGCACCGAAGATCGAGGCGTCCGCGCGCCGCGCGAGCATGGCGGTGGTCCCTTTGCTGGCCGGGAACGCCTCGGCGAGCACGGCCGCGCTCTCGCGGCGGGTGGAGCGGGTATCGACGGCGGCGCCCATGTCGGTGGCAAGGCTCACCACCTCGCTCCATCCTCCGCCCACCCGCTGGGCGGGGTGGCCGTCGCGGAAGCGCGCTTTCCGCCGTCGTGATTTCAGCAGGGCGATCAGCAGCAGCGGCAGCGCCAGGATGGACAGCGGAATCAGGGCAACGCCCAGCGCACCCAGGAGGGCGCCCCAGAACAGCCACGGGTTGTTCTTCTTCTGGTCAGCGTCCAGGGCGTCGGGCGAGGAGTCCGGCGGCAGGTCGGCCGGCTCCTGCGGCGGGGGTGGCGGCTGCAGCACCTGCGGCTTGGGCTTGGACTTGTTCTCCGGGTCCGGCGGAATGGGAACGTTGTCCTTGGGCGGGGTGGGATCGAAGCTGACCCAGCCCACGCGCTCAAAGGCCACTTCCACCCAGGCGTGGACGTTCTTGCCGGTGATCTTGACTTCGCCGGCGCCGTTTTCCGGGCTGGTGGGATCCGGGTAGAAGCCCATCACCACGCGGGACGGGATGCCCAGGTGGCGGAGCATCAGGGACATGGCAACGGCGTACTGCTCATCGTCGCCAAGCATCTGCTTGGCGGTCAGCAGGTTCCGGATCCGGGCCGAACCGTGGCCCGAGACGCTTGGCAGCTGTCCTTCGCTGACCAGGCCGTTACTGAAGGCACCGGTCTTCTGGAAATGGGCTTCGATCTGCCGGACCCGGTCGATGGCCGTGGGCGCGTCCGCGGACAGGTCGTTCGCCTGGGACGCCACCACCGGGGGGACCTCGAGGGCGTCGGGCATGGACATTTTGGCGAAGTCGTACTGCGTCAGCTGCCCGTGTTCCAGCTTGACGGGGTCGGATACCTGGACACTGTAGGAATCGCCCCGGGTCAGGCCGTTGGTGGTGACGGCGGTATCCGTGCCGGAGTTGAAGTACAGTCCGGACGCGGCCGCCGAGGCCCCCTCATCGAAGCTCAAGCCGGTGGTTTTCCGGCCGCCGGGGACAAAGAAGCCCTGGTATTCCTCGATGGTGATGTCAATGGCGTAGTCCCTGGTGGGAACGGTGCCGGAGGTGTCCGCAAGGGTGTTGATGGACTCGGTGTCGCCCACCTTGCTGAAGTTGCCGGAGCCGTTGGGATCCATGGTGTAGTTGGTGCCATTGAAGGCGTCCAGGGCACCCAGCCGCACCCTGCCGTCGCGCGGCAGGCCCCTGACCACGAAGAGCGTGTCGTCCTTCTTGTCCTTGACGTAGGTCCGGAAGCTGGCCAGCGGCGTGATGTAGTCCTTGGGGTCGAACGGCGGCACCACAACGTTGCGGAGCACTTTCCGTTCATTGCCGGCGGACACCAGCGGCGCGGACAGGGCGGTGACGGCGACACTGACGGCGATGACGCCCGCGGCCATGCCCAGCCGGCGGATCCTGGCGCGCCGGGTGGCGGAGGAATCGGCCTGCGGGTTGTTGACCGCAACCCTGCGGGTGCTGTTCCGCCGCAGGGCGTCCCGCCGGAAGGTTGCCCAGGCGATGCCCAGGACCGTGAGGCCGATGCCGCGCTCGAGGGTGAGGAAGGCGGCGTTGGTGCTGAACGCGATGCCGGTGACGAAGAGGACCAGGACGGGCAGGAGCGGGAAGTAGGGGCTCCGAACCCGCCAGGTCAGGACCGCAGCCACGAGGGCGGTGATCAGCGAACTGAGGAAGGGGACGATGAGCACCCCGCCGGCAGTTCCCACCGGAACGCCGACCGTGAGCATGTCCTTCCAGGCGAAAACGATGCCCAACAGCAGGATCCGCAGCGAATCCAGGGTGGGAACGAATCCGGCGATGGCGGAGTCGGGGACGGCCAGCAGCGTACCGAAGATGAGGTACGCCCCAAGGGCCAGGGCCGTGGTGATCAGCAGCCCGAGCCGCAGGTGTGCGTTGGCAGCGCCGATGGCCAGGCCCAGGACGATGCCGCCAAAGCCCGACAGCAGGTAGTAGGGGTCGCCGCCGAAGCTGAGCCCAAAACCGAGCAGGCCCAGCCCGAGCAGGACGGTGAGCGCGCCGGCGTCGAGCACGAAATGCCAGCGCGGCTGGCCGTCGGCGAAGGCGGACTCCTCCCGGGTGGGCGCCGCCGCGCGGCGGGATGTCCTGCGGGGCCCGTGGGTTGGAGAGGTTCTGCCCGGTGCGGAGCTCATGCTGCCGCCTTTCTCAGCACGATGGCAAGGTCGGCCAGGTCGCCAAGCGTCAGCACGGTCAGGTCCGCGATGTTGGCCCTGCTGGGAGCGGCGCCTGCTTCCACCCGGACGGCGAGGCTGCGCACGCCGGGCGGAACGGATACGGCGGCGGAGCGGAGCTGCGTGGCGGTCACGTTGCTGCCCACCACGAAGAACGTCACGGAGGCATTGGGCACGGTGTCGGCGAGGGTCCTGGCGAGGTCGACGGCGGTGCGGCGCATGGGTGCGCCCACGATCCTGGTCATGTCGTCCAGCATGTTGCGGCCCGTTTCGCAGCGGAGGGGGCCTTTTTGGGTGATGATGTCCAGCTCCCGCTGTTCCCGGATGGCCTGGCGGCCGATGGAGGCGGCCGCGGAGATAGCCATTTCGAACTCGGTTTCGGAGGCGTATTCGTCCGTGTTGATGGACAGCGAGATGGCGAGGTGGGCCCGCCTGGTCTCTTCGAACTGGCGCACCATGAGCTTGTTGGTACGGGCCGTGGTCTTCCAGTGGATGTGCCGCCGGTCATCCCCGGGCACGTAGTCGCGCAGGGCATGGAAGGACACATCCGCGCTGGACAGGTCGGTGGTGGGCATGCCCTCGAGGTCGCGGATGAAGCCTGCGGCGGAACCGGCCAGGGCAACCGTGCGCGGATGGACGAAGAGGTCCTCCGGTTCTGTCCACAGGACCTGGCGGCGCAGCAGGTGCAGGGGGTCCGCCCGGACCGACCGCACGGGCCCGACGACGATCACGGCGCGTCGGGCGGTGGGGATGGTGAACAGATCCTCATGGACCTGCCCGGGCTTCATCCGGGGCAGGTGGAACACGGCGGTGGCATTGCCCACGGGCAGTTCCAGGGCGGCCGGCAGCAGGGGGCGGGCGGAGGTGTTGGACACCGCGATGCTGCCCACGGCGCTGTCCCCTACCGCCACGCGGGTGCGCGCGAGGTCCAGCACAACCCCGTAGGACGAGCGGCCAAGGATGAAGCCGACTGCAACCACGAACATGACGAACGCCGCGATGGCCGCCGCCTTGGCCTCCTGCCAGCCGAAGGCCTGCCCGGTCACCCACAGCAGGACAGCGGCGGCCAGCACGGACCAGCCCAGGATGCTGACCACCGAGAGGACCGGCCAGGCGTATTTCAGCCAGACGCCGCGTGCCCTCCGCCAGGCCGGGGCAAGGGCCAAGGCGGCCGTGCTGCTGGCCTCAGCCCAGACGGCGGAGGGGTGGAGGCGGGCGTTCCTGGCGAAGGGTTGCTTCAGACGCTCCGCGAGCCGGATCAACGGGGTGCCGCTGGACATATGTGTGCCTTCGTTATGTTGCGCTGTTTAAGGGTGCTGCGGGACGGGCCGGCGCCGGTCAGGCGTTGGTGCGCTGCTGCGGCGCGGCGACGTCTGCGAGGATCCGGGTGAGGACCGCCTCGGCCGTGGCGCCGGAGAACTCCGCCTCCGGGTCCATGACGAAGCGGTGGGTCCACACCACCGGGGCCAGTTCCTTGATGTCGTCCGGAAGGACGAAGTTCCTGCCCTGGGATGCGGCCCAGACCTTGGCTGCACGCACCATGGCGAGCGCTCCGCGCACCGAGACGCCCAGCCGGGTTTCGGGCGCGCTGCGGGTTTCCTCGCAGAGCCGGGAGATGTATTCCAGGACGGCCGTGTCCACATGCGCGGTGGCGGCGAGGTCGGCCATGTCGGCGACGGCCTGGGTGGTGATCACTGCCGGCAGTTCCTTGGACCGGTCCTTGACGTTGGACCCGGCCAGCAGCCGCACGGTGGACGCGTGGTCCGGGTAGCCGATGGAGGTTTTGATCAGGAAGCGGTCCAGCTGGGCCTCGGGGAGGCGGTAGGTTCCCGCCTGCTCAATGGGGTTCTGCGTCGCCATCACCATGAACGGCCGCCCGGCTGAGTAGGTGACGCCGTCCACGGTGACCCGGGATTCCTCCATGACCTCCAAGAGCGCGGACTGGGTTTTGGGCGAGGCGCGGTTGATTTCGTCGGCGAGGACGATGTTGTTGAAGATCGGGCCCTTGTGGAACTCGAATTTCTGCGTCTTCTGGTCGTAGATGGTCACACCGGTGACGTCCGAGGGCAGCAGGTCGGGGGTGAACTGGATGCGGTTGTTCGAGCCCTGCACGGTGGCGGCGAGGGCGCGCGCCAGGGAGGTCTTGCCCGTGCCGGGCGCATCCTCGAACAGGACGTGTCCCTCGGCGAGCATCGCCGTGAACGTCAGCCTGATGACGTGCTCCTTGCCGAGGACGGCCTGGCCCACGTTGGCAACGAGTTTTTCGAACGTGTCGGCAAACCAGGCGGCCTGCTCGGTGGTCATGGTCATGGGTGGCTCTTCCTCTTCCTGGATTCAAGGTCTTTTGCGGGGCCGGTCCGGCCCCGCTGCTGTGGTGGCGGCGCCGGACTAGCGGTTGGGCATCCCGGCAGGCGGGTTGCAGCCGAGGCTGGAGGTATCGCAGCGGATCCAATTGCCGGCCGCCATGCCGGAGGTCAGGTGGTACCAGATGCCGCTGGGGTTGTTCGAGGTCTTGTACCAGACCTGGTAGCGGTCGGTCGTGGAGGCGGCACCGGCATCAAGCCATTTGCCCTCACCGGTGCACTGGGACGGGTTGCCTGCCACGTAGCTGTCCGTTCCCTTGCGGGGTTCGGTGCAGCTGCGGACCGGGGTGGCCGTGATGTTCCACGAGGTTGGCGGCGGCGGTGTGGGGTCGGCGCCGGACCTGGATGTCACTGGTCCGCCAATGGCACCGTTCACAATGGTCACCGCGCGCACGCGGAGCTGGCGGGCCTGGTCCCAGCCGCCGGCGGAACGGTCGTAGCGGTTCACCTTGCCCACGTTGATCCAGCCTCCTCCCTCGTAGCTGACCTCGTAGTGGCTCAGCGGCCGGCCGTTGGTATTGGGGTCGTTCCAGGTCCAGTGGACCTCGCCGTCGCCCTTGGCTGACGTGCGTCCGTCGATATTGGGGGCGTTCGCCGGTCCGTAGGGGTTGCCGGCGCCAATGGCCTTGGCGTCGCCGGACATGCTGTTCTTGGTGGACGTGGCGATGATGGTGACCGTGATGTCCCTGCCGTTGGTCAGGCCGCCGATGGTTCCTCCCCCGGCATTGATTGGCCCGCTCCTGCCGTCGGCGTTGTAGGAGTAGGTGATTTCAGCCGGGGTGGAGCCGTTGCGCTGGGCATCCGTCAAGGGAGTGAACGTTACTTCCAGCTGTCCGCTGGTGCCCGTGGCCTTCACGGTTCCGCCGTTCACCTGGCCGGGTTTACCCGCAGCCCGGACAGCTGCCGACGGCGCGCTGGTTCCGCTGGTGCCTGCCTTGTTGGTGGCGGAGACCGTGAAGGTGTAGTTGGTCTCCGAGTTGTCCACCGTGACGTTCTGCATGGTGTCCGCCACCTGCTGGGTGGCCACCACGGCACCGCCGCGGAGCGTGGTCAGGGTGTACGCGGAGACTGCGTCGCCGTTGTTGTTGGGCGCCGTCCAGGAAACCCTCATCTGGCTTTGGCTGCCCACCGGCTGGACCTGCACGGCGGTGGGTGCCGCGGGGGTGGCCGGCACCCCCGCCGGCACCTCGGCTGCCGAATAGGGGCTCCATTCTGATGGTTCCTTGGCGTCGTTGCGGGCCAGGACCCGGACTTTGTAGGAAACCCCGTTCTGCAGGCCCTTCCAGACGTAGCTCACGGCGGTCAGGTTCTGGACCTGGGCGTTCTGGCCGGCGGGCGGCGGTGAAATCTCCAGGTCATATGATTTGACCGGCGAGCCCTTGCTGGCAGGCGCCGCCCAGTTGATGGACAGCTCCTTGTCGCCGAACTTCAGCTGCGGCGCGAGCGGAGTATCCGGCTTGACGTCCGGGCGGACCTCCGCGGAGGCCGGTGAACGGTCCGACTCGCCAAACTCGTTGGTGGCCGTGACCTGGAAGTGGTACTTCGTGTTGTTGGTCAGGCCGTTGAGCGTGCAGGTGTTGGCGGGGCAGTCCTGCTGGAAGCCGCCCTCGCCGTACACCGTGTACTTCGTGATTGCCGAGCCCCGGTCTGCAGGTGCCGTCCAGGTCAGGAGCGCGGTCTGGTCCCCCACGCTTTGTGCCTGTGGCGTTGCGGGGGCCTGGGGCTTGTCCTTCACCGTGAGCCGGACCCGTGCAGTAGCCTGCCGGGACGTATCCCCCGTCTTGTCCGCCACCGTGTAGGAGACCACCATGGTGCCGGTGAAGCCCGGGGCGGGGGTCACCACCACGGAATCACCGTTGACGTCCACGTTGCCGCTGCCGGTTTCGGTGCCGGCGGCGATGATCTTCAGCGGCGTTTCCGGGAACGGGTTGGCGTCGTTCGCCAGCACATTGACCGTGACCGGCTTGCCCGCCGCCGCGTTCGGCTCCAGGTCGTCGTTGGCCACCGGCTTGGGCCGGTTGGAGGCCGTGACCGCGAGCTGGTACGTGGCAGTTGCCTCCAGTCCGCGGGGGTCCCTTGCCTTGACCTGCAGGGCGCCGCTGGTGCCAGTGCCGCTGGAATCGGTTGCGGACACCTTCAATGTCCGGCCCTCGATGCTGGCGTTGAAGCCCGCGGGAGCTCCGCCCACCAGCTCATACTTCATCTTCTCGACGTCGTCCTGGTCAGGATCCGAGGTCAGCTTGCCCAGGTCGGTGCTGGCTGAGTCGCCCTTGGGAACATCCAGGGAAGCGCCCAGGAGCTCCGGCGGGTTGTTGCGGTTGGGGTCAGGCAGCACCTTGGTGCGGATGCTGAGGGTGGACTTCAGGCCCGCCGGGTCGTCCGGTCCGGTGCCGTCCGTGACTTCGAAGGTCAGCGAACCAGGTCCCACGTAATCGGTGCCGGCCGTGTACTTCAGTCCGTCGCCGTCGCCGGTCATGGGGTTGCTGCCGTCGGAGCCGATCAGCTTGATCCTGTCGGCCTGGGTCAGGCGGGGTGAGCGGCCCTCACGGACCTTCACCCATTCGTCCAGGTCCACGTCCACGGACTGGCCGGCGATGACCTCCAGGACTTCGTCCTTGGCCAGGGTGGGCACCTGCTGGCCGAGGCCGGGAACCCAGATGACCGCGGTGGACTGCTGTCCGTCCACGTCCTCGACCGTGTAGGGGATGAGCTGCGGCTGCTCGGTGAGGTCCACGATCATGTTGCCGTCGGCACCCGGCCTCGCCGTGGCTGCCTCGGTGCTGATCTTCAGGTTCTCGCCCACGCCGTCGGGGTCTTCGTCGTTTTTCAGGACGGGAACGTCGACGGCGGTCTTGCCCATGGTCTGGGCGGAGGTCACCCTGTCGTCGCGGGCGATGGGGGCCTTGAGCGGCACTTCGGGGTCCACCACCACGCGGATGGTTGCCTGGGCGGAGGCGTCCCTGTCGTCGGCGATGGTGTAGCGGACGTTGACCGTGCCGGCCTCGCCCGGGGCCATGAGCAGGATCCGGCCGCTCGCTTTGCTGACGCTGGCCTGCAGGGCCGGGTCCGCCTCCATGCCGTCCGTGAGGATCCGGATCAGGTCGCCGTCGGGGTCGGTGTCGTTGCCGGTGGCGTCGACGGCGATCTGCCGGCCGGGGCGGACGCGCACCTCGTCGTCGACGGGGGTGGGTTTCTGGTTCACCTCGCCGCGGGGTGCGATGCCCACCGTGACCGTTCCGGTGTTGACAGCTCCCTGGCGGTCCACCACCTTGTAGCGGAAGGTGTCGGTTCCGGCGCCGTCACCGGCCGCCGTGAAATCAATGAAGTTGCTGCCCACCGTGGCGGTGCCCATGGCCGGCGTGCTGTCGATGCCCGTGAGCTGGACGGAATCGCCGTCGGGATCGATGCCGTCCAGGGGGACGGGGATGCGCACGGTACCGGATGCCACCACGCGGGCGGTGAGGTTGCGCGGCTGGGGCCGGGTGTTCTCGGCGCCTTCCAGCGGAAGGATGTGGATGGTCACCGCGGCAGCGCTTTTCTGGCCCTGCGGGTCCACGGCGTTGTAGATGGCGCGCACCGTCTTGGGCTGGCTGCCGGCAATGAAGCGCAGGGTATTTTCGGAGACGAAGCTCTTGCCGTCCACGGGATCGACGCCCTGCGGCAGGACCGGGTCAACGGTGAGTTCCTGGCCTTGCGGGTGGGTGTCGTTGTCCAGCACCGGGATGGTCACCACATCGTTGACGCGGACATTGACCTCGTCCGGTTTGGGCTGCGGAGCCTCCACGACGGCCGGGGCCGGGACGGGGACCACGGACACGCTGCCCGTGGCGGACTTCCTGCCGTTGGACATGGTGTATTCGAAGAGGATGGGGTCCTTGGTGCCGAGGATGTCCGTGATCCGCAGGACGCTGTGGTTGATCACGCTGACCGATGCTGTGGAGTTTTCCGGCAGCTTGACGGACTGCAGCACCAGGACGCCGCCGGAGGGGTCGGAGTCGTTGGCGAGCGGGTCCAGCAGGACGCTGCCGCCCGTGGGCATCAGGGCCACGTCGTGGACTGCCACCGGGTTGCCTGCCTCGTCCCCGGATTCCACGTCCACGCGGATCAGCCCCTGGCTGCTTTGCGGCCCGTTGCTGGCGATGTAGGTCAGGTAGACGGGCCCCGGCGTGGTGCTGCGGAAGGTGAGGGTGCCGCCATCGGTGACGGGTCCCAGATCCGCGGGACCGTTTGCCTCGACCTGGGCGAGCCGGAGGGCACCGCCGTTGGGGTCGACGTCGTTCTTCAACGGGGAAACCACCAGGTCCTGGCCGACGACTGCCGTGACGTGGTCTGCGTTGACCACGGGGGCCAGCGCGCCCGGCGGCTGGACGTTGATGATGACCTTGCCGGTCACCGTTGCCCGGCCGTCCCAGATGGTGACCTCCACCGTCTTCTTGCCGGCTGTGGCGCCCGAGTCCTGGAACGTCAGGAGGCCGTCGCGGCGGACTTTGACCTGGTCCTGGTCGTTGTCTGCCCTGGCGTCCAGGAGGACCAGGTCGTCGCCGTCCGGGTCGATCCAGTCCGTGAGGATGTTCTGGCTGACGGTCTTGCCCTGTTCAACCAGCATGGTGGTGTCGTCGCCGCGCTTGAACTGCGGCGGCTTGTTCTCGTCTGCGCCCACCACGTTGAGGGTGACCTGGCCGCCGGCAGAGAGGCCGCGCCCATCGGAGGCGTTGTAGTTGAACGTCTCAGTGCCGGGCCTGGCGTCAGCAGGCACCGAGATCTGGAATGCGGTGCCGCCGTAGATGTTTTCGAGGGTGCCCGCCTGCGGGCCGGAGTCGGACAGGGCCGCGGTAAGCACGTCGCCGTCGGGGTCCGAATCGTTGTCCAGGACGCTGAGGATGGTGGTGCGTCCGGGACGCACGCCGACGGCGTCGGGCTTGGTTTCCGGCGGACGGTTCGGCTTGGTGCGGTCCGGCAGGACGTTGATGGTGTTGTTGTCCGCGGACTCCTGGTCCTGTTCGTCGGACTCGTTCTTGGGCGGGACGACGTCGTCCCAGTTGTTGACCAGCTGCATGTTCTGGTTGACCAGCCACACGTTGCCGGAGTTCACGTCGTTGAGGACCACCAGGTCCCGGTTCACCCGGAACACGTACGACGGCGACGCACTGGCCTTGGGCACGTCCACGTTCTTGTCATCACCGTCGTTGAGGCAGTCGCGCACGTACTTGTTCGCGCCCGACCACGCCGCATGCAAGCACCCGCCCAACTGGACGGGGGCAGCCGGCACGCCCTCGCCGTCGAACGTCACCGTCTTCGCGGTGCCGCCGTCCAGCGGCTGCTTCAACAAGGCCTTCTGGGTGGCAACGGCAACAAAATCACTGCCCGGGCCCGTCTGCTGCAGCTTCGCATCCCGTGCGTTGTCCAGCTGCAGCCGCTTACCGCCCGGCAGGAACAGGCTCCCCGCCGCCGCATCCAACAGCACCGGCCGGTCCCCCACCACCGTGATCTGCAGGTCCCCCGCGCCCTTCAGGGCATCCCAGGTCTCGGACTCGGACGACGTGACAGCCCCGTTCGCGTCCACTCCGGTGACCGTCACCGTGCCGGCCTCCGGGTCCGCAGAATAGATCCGGTCATCGGCACCCACCGCGGACACCGTGCCCTCCGAACCCACCAGCACAGGCTCGGACGCTTCCTCATCAAATCCGTTGATCGTGGACGGCGATACCGCCCACACCTTGCCCGACGCCGCATCCGTCACGGAAATGACCTCGGAACCAAAACTCACATCCGCAGCCCCCGGCAACTGCTTGTCCCCGCCCAGGCGCATGTTCGCCGGCGAGACCTGGTTAAGCGTCGAACCCGTCTCATCATCAACAAACACATCCCCGGCATCCTGGAGAATGTCGAACGTCGTCGACGCCGGCGTCACCGCACCGTCCAAGACCCGCGACGGATAATTCAACCGCCCCACCGCGTTCTTGGACTTCGACACCACCCAGACGCCGCCGTCGTTCAACTCCACCTCGGTGGTCTTGAACCCCGGATAGAGCACGGCACCGGTCACCACGACGGCCACGGCGGCACCAAAAGCGGTACCGTTGACGATCTTCTTGTGGCGCCGTTTGAGCCCAAGTTTCCCCAGCAGACTTGTCACAGCGTAAATTCCCTCGAATTGATGCGGTGGCCCCCAGGCCGGCACATGGAAGAACCCGGTATCGGACTCTCTCTTCCCCGGGAAAGCCTACCCAACGCGTTAGCTAGCCGCGATGGGTAGGCCTCCCCTACGGCCGGGACGTGCCATCCACTCCTCAGCACAGCGGAATTCCGTGGGAGTAGGGCTGGCCCAGCTGTGAGTGCCCGGCCACCATGTAGAAGCCGACGTTGCGGTTGGATCCCGGTTCGATCCGGTAGAACGGCTGGTCCGGGGTGTTGGTCCATTGGTCATTCATCATCACGTAGCAGCGGACAACGATCCGCTCGCCGGTGTTGACGTAAAACCACGGCGGTGTATCCCCGTTATTGATGCCTTGGCAGTCGAAGTACGGCGCGGGCCGGTAACTGGCCTTGCCATACTCGAACGTGCATGTCCGGACCAGGTCGGTGCCCTTGACGACGGTTGTGATCCATTCCCCCTGCGCACCCGACTTTGCGGACGCCGACACAACACCGCTCTCGGTGCCAAGCGAGTTAACCGTCTTAACGTCGATCCGGTGGGACTCGTTGAAGGCGCCCGTATTGATGACCCTGCTGCCGGACGCCGCGACCCGTTCCCACCCGCCGCCGTCGATGCTGATCAGCGTGGAGGCAACATCGTTCGTCGCGGTGGAAGGAGAGGCCCAACTCAAGGTCAGCGACTTCTGGTTCATGGCGCCGTCCTGGCCGGAAGCAGACGGCGTACCCGGAGAACCGTAAGGTGTGGCTGTTGACCCGGCGCTGGCATCGGAGCTCGGGGCCACCGTGGAGTGGGCAATGACCGTGATGGTGGTGGCCGTCCCGTTGGCGAAACCTCCAACGCTCTGGCCGGGCCTGATCGGGCCACGCTGTCCGGTGCTTGAGTTGTAGCTGTAGCTGACCTCGCCGCGGGCCGAACCGTTCCGTTCGGCTGCCGACAGCTCACGGAAGTTGATGGTCACCTGGCGGCCCGCTCCCCCCGTGTCGGCAGGAGTCGCACTGACGCCGGAGACCTGGCTCAGCTTGCCGGTGGCACGCCGTGGTGCCGATGGCTGGCTGGTTGGCCCTTTCCCGGCTTTGTTTTCGGCCTGTACCGTGAAGGTGTACCCGGATTCGGAGTTGTTGGCGGTGAAGTTGGCAGTACGCACGGTACCGGCGACAACTTGGGTTTGCGGCGCCACGCCTCCTCCGCTCATTGTCACGTAGTAGTTCCTGATGGCGTCACCGTTAGTGCCCGGCTCGGACCAATCCACCCGCAACTGGTTGGTGGTCCCCACGGCGGACGCCACCGCCGACGTGGGAGCGGCCGGAGCCGCGGGAACACCGGCGGGGTTGTCCTCACTGGAGTAGAGGCCCCAGTCGGAGGGTCCAAGTTCGTTGACTGCCTGGACGCGGACTTTATACCGGACACCGTTGGTCAAGCCCGGCCAGGTGTAGCTCAGGCCGGCTACATCGTTTTTTACCGCGATGCCGCTGGAGGGAGGCGGTGAGATCTCCAGGTTGTAGCTCTTCACCGCTGAGCCCTCGGTCCTTGCCGGCGCCCAGCTGACCTCCATGTTCTTGTCGCCTGCCTTGACGGTGGGCGCATCCGGCGCTGACGGCTTTTCGTCCGGCCGGATCTCATTGGAGGCTGGTGACGATTCGGATTCGCCCACTTCATTAGTCGCCGTGACGGTGAAGACATATTTGAGGTCGTTCGTCAGGCCCGTCAAGGTGCAGGTGGTGGTGGGGCATTCCTGGCTGAATCCGCTGGAGCGCACCGTGTATTTGGTGATTTGTGAACCGTTGTCCGACGGTGGCGCCCATTTGAGCACGGCGGTCCGGCTACGGACATCGGTAGCTGTGGGGGCTGAAGGCGCGTCAGGTTTGTCACGTACTGTAACCCTGACCCTCCCGTTTACCTGTCTGGACGGATCGTCCGTCTTGTCAGCGATGGTGTAGCGAAGGACCATCACCCCCTTGAAGCCGTCCGCGGGCGTAAAGGTGATCGCGTCACCGTTGATGGCCGGCTGCCCGGCCGCTGAGCCCGTTTCCACCGCAACCGAGACGATTTTGAGCGGGGCGTCGCTGAAGGGATTGAAGTCGTTTGCCAGGACGTTGACGGTTTCGGTCCGGCCAGCGTTGCCCTTCTCGATCACGTCCTCGTTGGCGGTGGGAAGAGGCCTGATTGAAGCGACGACGGTGGCAGTGATGGCTGCCCTGACCGGTCCGGAACGGCCATCGGTGACCTTCAAAGGGATGGTGCCCTGGCGCCCGGATGCTGTGCCCGGTTCTGCCCTGACCTTTAGGGCCTGTCCCTCGACTGCAGCCGAAAACCCGTCCGGCAGCGCCCCGTCAATATCGAACCTGAGCTTATCCTGGTCTCCAGGGTCCACGTCCTTGGCGAGGTTGCCCAGCTCCAGGATGGCAGTTTCCGCCACTGGTACCTGCAGGTCGGAGCCACTGAAAGTGGGCACATGGTTGGCGTTCGGGTCAGGTATCACTTTGGTGATGATTGTCAGAGTGGACTTCAGGCCCTGGGGATCCTCCGGGCCTGAGCCGTCCGTGACTTCGAAGGTCACGGAGCCCGGACCCACGTAGTCTGGCAGGGCCGCATAGCGAAGCTCGTCCCCGTTGCCTCCAATGACGTTTCCGGGCTCAGCGCCCTGCACCCTGACCTTGTCGGCCTGGGTTATCTGCGGAGTACGGCCGTCCCGCACACGGACGAAGTCGCGCAGCTGTATGGTTTCTTCCTTGCCGGCCATGACCTCAAGAACGTCGCTCCGGGCCAGGCTCGGATGCTGCTCGCCCTGCCCGGGCACCCAGATGACGGCCGTGGCGCTCTGCCCGTCGACGTCGGTGACGGTGTAGGGAATCAGCTGTTCTGCCGGCGCGAGGGTGACCACCACATTGCCGTCTGCTCCCACCCGGGCGTTGGAGTTGCGGTCCGGCAGGCTGATTTCGAGGTCGGCAGCAACCCCATCCGGATCGGAGTCATTCTTAAGGGCAGGAACGTCCACAGCAGACTTGCCGAGCGTCTCTGCCGGGGTCACGACGTCGTCTTTGGCCACCGGAGCCTGGAGCGGGGCGTCCGGACTCACCCGGACGCGGATGACCGCACTGCCTTGGGCCTTCTTGTCGTCCTGAATCGTATAGCCGACGCTTTCATTGGCGGCGGCCCCGGGAGCCGTGAGCAGCACTTTGCCGCCGTCGGCCGTCCCAACGCGTAGCTCAGGCCGGGCCTCGAAGGCGTCGGCCACCAGGCCGATCTGGTCTCCGTCAGGGTCAGCGTCGTTGCCAAGGACCTCCACGGCTACGGTGCGTCCGGGACGGACATCCACAGCATCATCCACCGCGATCGGTTTCTGGTTGTTTGCCGCCGCCGGGGCAATTCCCACGATCACGGTGCCAGTGTTTTCAGCGCCGATACGGTCCCGGACCCGGTACGTGAAAGTGTCGGTGCCGGCGGCGGTGCCGGTGGCTGTGAACTCCAGGTATCCGTCCCTTACCAATGCGGTGCCCATGCCGGGGGCCTTGTCCACACCAATCAGCTGCACAGAGTCACCATCGGAATCGATGCCGTCCAGAGGAACGGGAACGCGGACTGCCATGCCGGCGATTACCCGGGCCGTGAGGTTTCTTGGCTCGGGCCGAGTGTTCCGTTCGTCGTCCCGGGCGCGTATTCGGATGGTCACTTGTTGGGAGTCTGACTGCCCGGATTCGTTGGTGACCTTGTAAATCGCGTAGACCGTCTTGGGTGTCCCGCCCGCCATGAAACGGAGGGTGTTGCCCGAACGGAAGAGCCTGCCGTCGGCTTCATCGGGCCCTTGCGCCAGTTCCGGTTCAAGGGTGAGCCCGCCTCCGTTGGGGTCCGTATCATTTTCGAGGACTGGAATAGTGACCACGTCACCCGTCCGCACGGACACCTCGTCCGGTTTGGCCTGTGGTGCCTGGAGCTTGGCCGGTGCGGGCACCACCAGGACGGCAATGTCGCCGCTGGCCGACGCTTTGCCGTTCGAAGTCATGTACTTGATGTTGAGCTGGCCTTGGGCCCGGACGTCGTTGATCCGGACCACCGAATGGTCCAGCACTGAAACAATGACGGGCTCCCCGTCTGCTGTGGTGACGGACTGGACCACCAGAACGCCTCCCGAGGGGTCCGAATCATTGCCGAGGACGTCCACCAGCACGCTGCCGCCGCTGGGCAGCAGGGCCGTGTCCCGGACTGCCACGGGCGCACCGTCGCCGTTGCCGGGGACAACGTCCACGCGGACGAGCTGCTGTGCGCTGGCAGGACCGTTCGTCACGAGATAGGACAAGTAGTGCGTACCCGGGCTGGCGGAACTGAACGTGAAGGTTTGCTGGTCCGCGCCCATGGTTGCTGTGGAGTTCCCATCCGGTGTCACCTGGGCCAGCCGGAGCCCGCCACCCTGGGGATCCAGGTCGTTCTTCAGCGGTGCGATGACGGTATCTACGCCCGCGACGGCCACGATGTGGTCGGCGTTGGCAACCGGGGGCAGCGCTCCGGGCGGACGGATATCAACAGTCACCCGGCCTTCGGTGGTGGACTGGCCGTCAGAGACCGTAACCGTGACAGTCTTGCGTCCCGGTTCAGAGCCGAAGTCCTGAAAGCTGAGGAGCCCGTCCAGGCGCACTTTGACCTGGTCGCGGGGGTCACTGCCGGTGGCGCCCACTACGTAGAGGTCGTCGCCGTCGGGATCGGTCCAGTCGGGAAGGATGTTCTGGGAAATCGTCTTGCCGGATTGCAGTACCAGAGTGGTGTTGCGGTTCGGCTTCTGCCGCGGGGCAGAGTTTTCCCCCGGCGGAATGATGTTGAGAGTGACGCCGGACGACGCTGAGAGGCCGCGGCCGTCGTCCACCGTGTACTGGAAGGTCTCAGAACCCGTCCTGTCCGCGGGCACTGTCACCTGGAAGCCGGTCGCACCGTAGATGGGAGCCAGCGCCCCCGACTTGATGGGCTCCGCCCGGACCGTCAGGATGTCGCCGTCGGCATCGCTGTCGTTGTCCAGAACGGGCAGGATGACCGTCCTTCCGGCGCGGACACCGAATGTATCCGGGTTTGCCACCGGCGGCGTGTTGGGTTTGGTGCGGTCCGGCAACACCGTTTGCTGGAGCTCGTCGGCGGAGTCCTTATCAGCGTCGTCGGACGTTTCCTTGGGCGGGATGACGTCGTCCCAGTTGTTGACCAGCTGCATGTTCTGGTTGACCAGCCACACGTTGCCGGAGTTCACGTCGTTGAGGACCACCAGGTCCCGGTTCACCCGGAACACGTACGACGGCGACGCACTGGCCTTGGGCACGTCCACGTTCTTGTCATCACCGTCGTTGAGGCAGTCACGGACATACTTGTTCGCGCCCGACCACGCCGCATGCAAGCACCCGCCCAACTGGACGGGGGCAGCCGGCACGCCCTCGCCGTCGAACGTCACCGTCTTCGCGGTGCCGCCGTCCAGCGGCTGCTTCAACAAGGCCTTCTGGGTGGCAACGGCAACAAAATCACTGCCCGGGCCCGTCTGCTGCAGCTTCGCATCCCGTGCGTTGTCCAGCTGCAGCCGCTTACCGCCCGGCAGGAACAGGCTCCCCGCCGCCGCATCCAACAGCACCGGCCGGTCCCCCACCACCGTGATCTGCAGGTCCCCCGCGCCCTTCAGGGCATCCCAGGTCTCGGACTCGGACGACGTGACAGCCCCGTTCGCGTCCACTCCGGTGACCGTCACCGTGCCGGCCTCCGGGTCCGCAGAATAGATCCGGTCATCGGCACCCACCGCGGACACCGTGCCCTCCGAACCCACCAGCACAGGCTCGGACGCTTCCTCATCAAATCCGTTGATCGTGGACGGCGATACCGCCCACACCTTGCCCGACGCCGCATCCGTCACGGAAATGACCTCGGAACCAAAACTCACATCCGCGGCCCCCGGCAACTGTTTGTCCCCGCCCAGGCGCATGTTCGCCGGCGAGACCTGGTTAAGCGTCGAACCCGTCTCATCATCAACAAACACATCCCCGGCATCCTGGAGAATGTCGAACGTCGTCGACGCCGGCGTCACCGCACCGTCCAAGACCCGCGACGGATAATTCAACCGCCCCACCGCGTTCTTGGACTTCGACACCACCCAGACGCCGCCGTCGTTCAACTCCACCTCGGTGGTCTTGAACCCCGGATAGATAACAGCCCCTACAACCAGGAGGGTGAGGGCAATGCTGAAGATGGTGCCGGTAAAGAGGCGGGAACGGACGAGATGCCTGCTGAACGGTACGGCGGAGGATGCAGTTTTGGCGCGGGCATGTCCGCGAAAATTCATGGAAAACTTCCCCCAGTATAGTCCGGCGCCTGCCGGGCTTCCGGCCATGCGGCAGCAGGGCACAACTAATATAGCCCGTAAGGCCAACAAATGGATAAACTCCCGGTGAACCGGCAGTTAGTCGAGCACCAGCCCCTTGCCCAGCCCGCGGGTCAGCCGCACGGGCCTGATCTCGCCAAAGCCGCGGACGTTCTCCGGCGGCTGGGGAACCAGCACGAAACGCTCGTCGTGCTCAAGGGCGGAAGCGGTCATGGAGTCCACGAGCACGGTGCCGGGATCTGCGAGGGTTGTCAGGCGTGCGGCAAGGTTGACGGTGGGCCCGTAGATGTCGCCGAGCCGGGACAGGATCCGGCCCCAGACCATGGCCACCCGGGCCTCGGGAAGGATCTCATCCTCCGTGAACGCCTGGGCGAGGGCCAGCGAGATTTCTGCGCCGGCGGCAGGTGTTTCGGCGATGTACAGGACTTCGTCCCCCACCGTCTTCACCAGCCGGCCGCCGCCGACGGAGATGATCTCGGCGCACTTGTTCTCAAACCGCTGGACCAGGCGCGCCAGGGTCTTCTCGTTCATCCGGCGGGACAGGCTGGTGTAGGAAACGAGGTCGGCGAAGCCAACGGCACGGGCCAGCGGCAGCGGCGCGTCATCCTCGTCACCCTCCCGGCCCTCTTCGCTGGCCTGCAGGCCGGCCTCGGCGCGCACGGCGAGCCGCTGGACGCCGGCGTTGAGCTGGCGCCGCCAGGAGTAGACCAGCACTTCCTCAAGGGCGTCCACCAGGGCGGGAAGTTCGTTGACCAGCCGTTTACGGGCCACTGCGTCGGTGACGCCCTGTTCGTGGACCATGTCCTCCACGAGCGCCTCGATCTGCCACACCACCATCCGGTCCGTCATCTGGCCGATGGCCCGGGTGACGGAAATGGCGGCTTCCTCGGTGAGCTTGCCGGCGCGGACCAGGTCCACGACGGTGGACAGGGCCGCCTGGTCACGTTCGGTGAAGGCGACGTCCTCGTCGCCGAAGTTCGGAAAGCCGAGGGCGCGCCAAAGCTTGCGTGCGGACAGCAGGGACAGCCCGGCGCCGGCGGCCACTTCACGGCGGCGGAGCTTGCGTTCCCCGCCCAGCAGCCGGGCTTCGAGCGCCTTCATGGCGAGTCGCTCCGCGGACATGGTGCCGGTGGCCGGGTTCGGGTCCGTGGCGGGCGGCAGCGTTATGGGTTCGACGCGTTCCTGCTGGTCCTCATCGGTCATCCCGTCCACCTTCATCTCATGTCCCACGGCAAAGCTTCGGCGGGGTAGTGCGTTGCGCCGCCCGGCTGGGCATCACCTTCGTCCGGCAATTCCCCGATGGCATCGAGGATGAATTCCCTGAACCGGGCAACCTCCGGCACGTCCTGAAATGTGACCACGCCCTGGTACCCGGTTTCCAAGGATATATTCCCCGAGCGAAGGAGGCGTTGCAGCACCGTTTCGTGGACGGTCAGGTTGCGGATCCAGGCCAGGTCCACCTGCTGGTCACGCCGCTTGAGCCGGCCGTACCTTGCCACCATCCTGCGGCTGGTCAGGGTGTAGCGCGTGCCGTGCCAGCGCAGCAGGCGGGGCAGGCAATAGCCCAGCCACACCCAGGCCACGGCACCGGCGCAGGCAGCCACCAGCCAGGGAGTCCACTGGGGAGTGAGGAACGGCACATAACGGCGGGCCTCGCCCCGGATAATCCAGGCGGAAGCAAACGCGGCAAGCGCGGGTGACACAACGAAGGCGAGCGCGGCTCCTGCCAGCTTCCTCGGCTGCGGGCGTGTGGTGACAATCACCTGCTCGCCCGGTGCGAGGTCTTTACGCATAGCCGCCTTGGCCGGCGTCGCCAGGGGACGTCC
The DNA here is from genome assembly GCF_045833485.1 of Arthrobacter nitrophenolicus. Taxonomy (NCBI): domain Bacteria; kingdom Bacillati; phylum Actinomycetota; class Actinomycetes; order Micrococcales; family Micrococcaceae; genus Arthrobacter; species Arthrobacter nitrophenolicus. The sequence continues at coordinate 3,136,241 of NZ_CP174504.1, read as the reverse complement.
AGGGGCGCAGGTGCACCACGTCCCCGGCGGTCACCACGTGCTCCCGGGAGTCCTTGTCCACCACCAGCAGCGAGCCGTAGTCGTCCAGCCGCGAGGCATGCCCGATGATTTCGTGGTCTCCGGGCAGCTGCGCCCTGACCTGCTTGCCCAGGGTGGCCATCACGGCTTCCACGCGCTTGTGCAGGGACGGCCCGCCGGCCATTCCCGCCGCCGGATCGCCGTCGGCATTGCAGAAACTGCGGTACAGCACAGCGAAATGCGACAGGTAGCTTTTCAGGAGCAGGGTCCGGTCCGTGGTGCGGGCACCTTCCAGGGCAACGGAGGTGGCAGTGGGAACCGGCAGCTCGCCCTCGCGCAGTGTGACGTTCAGGCCCGTACCGAGGATGACCGGCGGCACCGACCCGTCCCCCATGGGACCAAGCTGGGCCAGGATGCCCGCGATCTTGCGGCCCCGGACCAGGACGTCGTTGGGCCACTTGAGTTCGGCGGGAAGGCCGGCGGTTTCCAGCAGGGTCTCCCGCAGGGCAAGCGCGGCGATGAGCGAGAGCCAGGAATAGCTGTGCGTGGGAAGCGGCCTGCCGTCGGCATTGACGGGCCGCAGGACCACCGACACGGAGATGGAACTCAGCGGCGGCGCCTCCCAATGCCTGTCCAGGCGTCCCCTGGCCGCTGTCTGGTATTCCGCGGTCAGGACCGACATGTCCGGCCAGGCCTGGGGTTCCACGGTGACTGCCCGGAGGAGGTCCGCGTTGGTGGAACCCGTGGAGTCAACCACCTCCATCCGGGGAATCCCGGTGGCGGACAGGAAGCGCTGGTCATCCAGGTCCCAGCGGTTGAGGGGGGTGCCCGGGTTATGCGCGTCATCCATGCCTAAATCCTAGCGAGCCAAACGCGCCCGGGAGCAGCGCGGCGCAAACGTCCGCGGCGCGCGCCACGTCCGCTGGACCAGCCCGGCGGCTAGAGGAAGATATCCGGAACCAGCTGGTCCTCGGGCGCGCCGAGGCTGTAGGGGCTGAAATCGCTGACCCCCGCGGCCGCCAGGACCTCCTCATCCGTGTAGAAATTGCCGCTCGGCGAGCCACCTGCGCCCAGGCTGCCGCCGGTGAGGATGGCGTGGGCGGCGTCCGCCATGATGGCCGGTCCCCGGGCTGCCTGGACCATCACTTCGCCGTGGGGCATGTTCCGGATGGCGGCTGTGTCTATGAGTGTGCAGGGCCAGAGCGAATTCACCCGGATCCCGTCGCCCTTCAGCTCTTCGGCAAGCCCCAGGGTGGTAAGGCTCATGCCGTACTTGGCCATGGTGTAGGCCAGGTGTTTACCTGCCCAGAAGGGGTTGAGGTTCAGGGGCGGCGAAAGGGTGAGGATCTGGCCCTGCCCAGACGCACGCAGCGCCGGCAGCGCCAGCTTGGAGAGCAGGAACGTGCCGCGGACGTTGATGTCCTGCATGAGGTCGTACTTTTTCATGTCCACGTCATCAGTCCGCGAAAGGTCGATGGCGGAGGCGTTGTTAATGACGACGTCGATGCCGCCAAACCTTTCGACGGCGGCCGCAACCGCACGGGCAACATCCTCGTCGCGGCGCACGTCCCCCACCAGGGGCAGGGCCTGGCCGCCTGCCGCCTCCAGCTCCCGGGCAGCCGTGTGGACCGTGCCGGCGAGCTTTGGGTGCGGTTCCCCGGTCTTCGCCATCAGGACGATATTGGCGCCGTCCCGGGCGGCGCGGACGGCGATGGCGAGGCCAATGCCGCGGCTTCCGCCGGAGATGAGGACCGTCTGTCCCTGAAGCGAACCCGAAGCGCGATAGGGGCTTGGGATGGCATGCGCAGCGTCATTGCTCGAAGTCATCTGCCTACTGTAACCCAGTCAAGTTACCGGTGAGTAACATAGTGGTGCGGCTGGAGGCACGGCAGAAAATTGTAGGTTCCCTACAGCTGCGGGCGCACAAAGCGTCACTAGACTTTCCTGCAGGGTTCGTCCTTTGTGTGGAAGCTACTTAAGCTCCGCCCCGGCGCAGCCCGCCAGAGACCAGAGCGCCACGAAACAAAATCTGCAACAGAGCCGGAGATACCTGATGAGCCACGATCTGACCACGACAGCGGGAAAGATAGCCGATTTCCGCGACCGCCAGGCCCGTGCCGAACAGCCCTCCGGCCCCGAAGCCATCGAGAAGCAGCACGCACGCGGCAAGAACACGGCCCGCGAACGCATCGGCCTCCTGCTGGACGAGGACTCGTTCGTGGAGTTCGACGCGCTGGCCGTGCACCGCTCCACGGCATTCGGCATGGAGAAGAAGAAGCCCCTGGGCGACGGCCTGGTGTCGGGCTACGGCACCGTGGACGGCCGCCTCGTGGCCGTCTACAGCCAGGATTTCTCCGTCTACGGCGGCTCCCTGAGCCAGGTCAACGGCGAAAAGATCGTCAAGGTGCAGGAGTTCGCCCTGCGGAACGGCTGCCCCGTGGTGGGCATCCTGGACGGCGGCGGCGCCCGCATCCAGGAAGGCGTCGCCTCGCTGGCCATGTTCGCGGACATCTTCCGCAACAACGTCCACGCCTCGGGCGTTGTCCCGCAGATCTCGATGATCATGGGGCCCTCCGCCGGCGGCGCGGCCTACTCCCCCGCCCTCACGGACTACGTGGTGATGGTGGACAAGACCTCGCACATGTTCATCACCGGCCCCGACGTCATCAAGACGGTCACGGGCGAAGACGTGGACATGGAGACCCTGGGCGGCGCCCGCCAGCACAACGCCACCACCGGCACCTCCACCTACCTGGCCTCGGACGAAAGCGATGCGATCGAGTTCGTCCGTGAGCTGCTGGACTTCCTGCCCTCCAACAACCTTTCCGAGGCCCCGGTGGCGGACCACCAGCAGGAGCTGGAGATCGACGACGACGACCTCGCCCTCGACACGCTGGTCCCGGACTCCGCCAACCAGCCCTACGACATGCGCACCGTGATCGAGCAGATCGTGGACGACGGCCACTTCCTGGAAATGCAGGCACTCTACGCACCGAACGTCATGATCGGCTACGGCCGGGTTGAAGGCCACACGGTGGGCATCGTTGCCAACCAGCCGCTGCAGTTCGCCGGAACGCTGGACATCGCGGCCTCGGAGAAGGCGGCCCGCTTTGTCCGCCACTGCGACGCCTTCAACATCCCGATCATCACCCTCGTGGACGTCCCGGGCTTCCTCCCCGGCAAGGACCAGGAATTCCAGGGCATCATCCGGCGCGGCGCCAAGCTGCTCTACGCCTACGCCGAGGCCACCGTTCCCAAGCTCACCGTCATCACCCGCAAGGCCTACGGCGGCGCCTACATCGTGATGGGCTCCAAGAAGCTCGGCGCCGACCTGAACCTTGCCTGGCCCACCGCCCAGATCGGCGTGATGGGCGCCCAGGGCGCCGTCAACATCCTTTACCGCCGCGACCTCGCCGCGGTCGCGGAGGCGGGCGGCGACGTGGAGGCGCGCCGGGCCGAGGTCATCCGGCAGTACGAGGAGGAACTCCTCAACCCGTACCAGGCGGCCGAGCTCGGCTACGTCGACGCCGTCATCGCACCCTCCGATACGCGGGTGCAGATTATCAAGGGGCTCCGCGCGCTGCGTGACAAACGCGCCAGCCTCCCCGCCAAGAAGCACGGAAACATCCCGCTGTGAACAGGGAGAACCCGGTGGTTGAGCCTGTCGAAACCCCTGAACCGCCCGCCGCGCCCCTGTTTTCGGTGGTCAAGGGCCAGCCGGACGCCGAGGAACTGGCGGCGCTGACCGCCGTCGTCCTCGCCCTCGGGGGATCGGCACCTGCTCCGGCGCGCACGCCCTCGGTCCGGCACTGGGTGCGGCGGCAGCAGCTGCGGCTCGCTCCGACGCCGGGGCCCGGCGCCTGGAAACGCAGCCGGGGCTGATCGGCCCGCGGCACTGCCAACCCGGTGCTTTGCTAAGCCCCGGACCCCCGTTAGTCTCGGGAGGTGACTACCGAGACCGCTCCTGCCGCCCGTCCGCAGACCCGCATTGATGCCGTGGCGGATGCCTACACCGACACGCTCGTCAGCCTGAACCCGTCGCTGGCCACCACCCTGGGCGTACCGGGGCATGAGACGGAATTCCAGGACTTCTCGCCCGCAGGGATCGCGGGATTCGCGGAGGCAGCCCGGAAGGCCCTGTCCGACCTGGAAGGCCTGGAGCCCCAGGATGAGGTGGACACCGTCACGCTGGACGCGATGCAGGAGCGGCTCGGCCTGCAGCTTCTGATCCACGCGTCCGGCTGGGACTACGCCGACCTTAACAACATCGCCTCGCCCGCCCAGGACATCCGGTCCATTTTCGACCTGATGCCCACGGCGACGGAACAGGACTGGGCGAACATCGCCGGCCGCGCGCACAACGTGCCCGGCGCCATCGAGGGCTACATCGAATCCCTGCGGTCCGCCCGCGACGCCGGCCGGGTCGCCGCCGCCCGCCAGGTGAAGATCGTTATCGACCAGGCCACCAGGTACGCAGCGGCCGACGGCTTCTTCGCCAAGCTTGCCGGCGGCGCCGCCACGGCAGCCGGCCCGCTGGGAACTGAGGTGCGGCAAAAGCTCGACGCCGGTTCGACCGCCGCCCGCGGCGCCTACATCCGGCTCGTAGAATTCCTCCGCGATGAACTGCTTCCTGCCGCCCCGCAAAAAGACGCCGTTGGCCGGGCACGCTATGCCCTCGCCTCCAGGGCCTTCCTCGGCGCCGTCGTGGACCTGGACGAAACGTATGCCTGGGGCGTGCAGGAACTGGACCGCATCATCGCCGAGCAGGAAGAAGTGGCCGCCGCCATCAAGCCGGGTGCGGGCATTGCCGAGGCGAAGGAGATCCTCAACAGCGACCCTGCCCGCCGGCTCAAAGGCACTGAGGCGCTGAGGGAATGGATGCAGGAGCTCTCGGACAAGGCGGTGGCCGAACTCGCCGGCGTGCACTTCGACATTCCGGACGTCATGAAGAAGCTGGAGTGCCTGATCGCACCCACGGACGAGGGCGGCATCTACTACACCGGCCCTTCCGATGACTTCAGCAGGCCCGGCCGGATGTGGTGGTCGGTGCCGGCCGGCGAGGACTCCTTCACCACCTGGGCTGAAACCACCACCGTCTACCACGAGGGCGTTCCGGGCCACCACCTCCAGGTCGCCACTGCCACCTACCGGCGTGAACTGCTGAACAAATGGCGGCGCAACATCTGCTGGACATCCGGCCATGGCGAAGGGTGGGCACTCTACGCGGAACGGCTGATGCAGGAACTGGGCTACCTCAACGATCCCGGCGACCACATGGGGATGCTGGACATGCAGCGGATGCGCGCGGCACGCGTGGTGTTCGACATCGGCGTCCACCTGGAACTGGCCATGCCGGCACGCTGGGGGTCGGGGACCTGGACACCGGAGAAGGGGTACGGCTTCCTGAAGCAGAACCTGGCCATCAGCGAGGGACAACTCGACTTCGAGTTCGCCCGGTACCTTGGCTGGCCGGGCCAGGCCCCCTCCTACAAGGTGGGGCAGCGGCTCTGGGAGCAGATCCGCGCCGAGCTGGAGGCCCGCCCGGGATTCAACCTTAAGGACTTCCACACCCGTGCCCTGAATGTCGGTTCCGTGGGACTGGACACCCTGAGGCGCGCCCTGCTCACCGGTGATTGAGCTTGTCGGAATCCGGTGCCGGAGGAGATATATGCCACATCCCGGCCGGGAATAAGTAACAATACGCCTCTAAACCCCTGATTTTGCGCGGAAGATGAGACACGCAAGCAAAAGATGGCGCGTAATATTTCTCAACATGCTTTAGACGTGGTATGTGCGGTGGACCTAGCGTATTCGGGTGAGCACATCGACCCGCCCCTCAGATACCGCAGGAAAGACCGGCTTCCAGCTCCCCAAGTGGGCTGGTTCATTCGGCTTCCAGATCATCGCCGCCCTCATCGTCGGCCTCGGACTCGGCCTGCTGGCCAAGTACACCGGCAGCACCAAGGCCGCTCCCAACGGCCTGGGCGCCACGCTGCAGACCATTGGCTCAAGCTATGTCTCCCTGCTGCAGACCGCCGTCGTTCCACTGATCTTCACCGCAGTCGTCAGCTCCATCTCCAACCTGCGCCAGGTGTCCAACGCCGCGAAGCTCGCGTGGAACACCCTGCTCTGGTTCGCCATCACCTCGCTGATTGCCGTGCTGATCGGCATCGGCCTGGGCGTGCTCCTGCAGCCGGGCGCCAACACCGGGATCACCGAGGAGGCGAAGTACTCCGGCAAGTCGGGTGACTGGTGGTCCTTCCTCATCGGGCTGTTCCCCAAGAACTTCCTGGGCCTGGGGGCCACCTCCACGGTGGCTGAATCCGGCGCCGTTACCACGTCCGTCAGCTTCAACGTCCTGCAGATCCTGGTGATCGCGATCGCCGTCGGCGTGGCCGCGCTCAAGGTGGGCAAGGCGGCAGAACCCTTCCTGAACCTGAACGCCTCCGCCCTGGCCGTGATCCAGAAGGTGCTGTGGTGGATCATCCGCATCGCTCCCCTGGGCACCGTCGGACTCATCGGCAACGCCGTCGCCGTCTACGGCTGGGACACCATCGGCTCGCTGGGCAAATTCACCGCCGCCATCTACCTGGGCCTGGCCCTGGTGCTCTTCGTGGTGTACCCCGTCCTGGTCCGCACCCACGGGCTCTCCATCAAGCAGTATTTCTCGGGTGTCTGGCCGGCAGTCCAGCTCGCCTTCGTGTCCCGTTCCTCCGTAGGCACCCTGCCGCTGACGCAGCGGGTCACCGAGCGCAGCCTGGGCGTCCCCCGCGGCTACGCCTCCTTCGCCGTGCCGCTGGGCGCCACCACCAAGATGGACGGCTGCGCCGCCATTTACCCGGCCATCGCCGCCATCTTCGTGGCGCAGTTCTTTGGCATCCAGCTCGACTTCAGCCAGTACCTGCTGATCGCCCTGGTTTCCGTCCTGGGCTCGGCGGCCACTGCCGGAACCACCGGCGCCGTGGTGATGCTGACGCTGACCCTTTCCACGCTGGGACTGCCGCTGGCCGGCGTCGGCCTCCTGCTGGCCATCGACCCCATCCTGGACATGGGCCGCACCGCGGTGAACGTGGCAGGCCAGGCGCTGGTTCCCACCATCGTGGCCAAGCGCCAGGGCATCCTGGACGAGGCGCTGTACAACGCGCCGCGCAACGGCACCCCGTTCGTGGATGACAGCGACGCCGCCGCTCCGTCCGCCGGCACCCCGTCTGACGGAACCAGCACGGACACCGCTCCGCGCGAGCTGCAGGGTGCCAAGGCCTAAGCGCCGGGTGTGATCAAAGGAAGTCCCCGGGAAGAAGAATCCCCGGGGACTTCCTTTTTGCTATGCCGTTCCCGTCATGCCCTGCCGGGCTCCCGGTCAGTGCCTGCCGCCGCCGATCACACCGCTTTCCACGGCTTTGGTGACGGCGTCGGCTTCGGCCTGGGTCAGCTTGCCGTCCGCCACGGCCTGGTCCAGCCGCGACTTCAGCGCCGCGGCCCTCTCCGCCTGCTTCTCGCTGCGCAGCTCCTCCAGCGCGGCGGTCACCTTGGACTCTTCGATGCCCAGTGCTTCCGCCAGGGATGTGGCCAGGGCCGCGTCCCGGGCGGCAGCGTCAGGCTTCTCCCCGTCCGCCGGCGGCGTGGAAGGCTTGTTGGCTTCGCGGAAGGCCTGAAGCGCCTCCGTCACCCTGGCCTCCTCCACGCCAAGCTTTTCGGCCAGGGCGGAAGCCTGCGCGACGCCGCGCTCACCGCCCCGGCCGCCGTGCTTGCCCATGCCGCCGCCGGTGCTGCCGTCCGGAGTGGCGCTGGAACTCACGCTGGGGCTGGGCGCGGGCGTGGTTGTTGCGGAGGCCATGCCGGCCACTCCGATGCCGGCGCCAAGAGCCAGCGCCGTGGCTGACAAGCCTAGGGTCATTTTCTTCGTGCGTGACATTTCTTGTCTCCTGGATCCGCCGTCGTGGGACGGCTGCTGTGTTCGCCTCATTCAGGCATACCAAGCATCGGAAAGCAGGTTCTGTGCAGGCTGTCGGCAACCTTTCATTCAGCTGTGAAAGTAAGTTGCCCGGAGTGCAAACTTGCACGTAGTGTAAGAACATGACTGCTGCCACTCCGACAACCGCTGAACCGGGCGCACCTCCGTCCCGGCGGGAACTCAACAAGGCCGCAACGCGCCAGGCGATCACCGACGCCGCGCTTGGCCTCCTGCGCGCCAACGGTCCGGGCAATTTCACCGCCGAAGACATCGCCGAGGCCGCCGGAATCTCGCGGCGAACGTTCTTCAACTACTTCAGCAGCACGGACGCCGCCCTCGCCTCCATCACGCACGCCTTCCTGGACAACGCCATCCAGCAGCTGAGGCTGCGGCCCGCGGACGAACCCGTCCTTGATTCAGCCCAGGCGGCCCTGATGGCCCTCGCGGATCCGAAGGCCATCGCACCCCTTGCCGAGCTGTTCACGCTGACCCAGCAGAGCCCACTCATGTCGCACACCGAGCTTGAGGCCTGGGACCACTGCAGGGCGCAGGTCTTCGCCATCACCCGCGAGCGGGTGGGTGGCCGGCGCGGCGGGCAGGATGACCTGTACATCCACGCTCTTGCGGGCTCCGTCATCTCCTGCGGCAAGGCGGCTTTGGAGGTCTGGTTCAGCCGCCGCGGCCCGGACCTCTCCCCCGCGTCCCTCGCCGAGCTGCGCCAGCTGCTCATCGATGCCATGGCCCTGCTGGGCGCCGGCTTCAACGCTTCCCCGTCAGACTCCCGTTCCTCCTGATCAGATCGGTTCCCTCATGGCACTGTTCCTCTACCGCCTTGGCAAGTTCTCCTACCGCCGGCGCTGGCTGGTCATCGCATTGTGGCTGGCCGCCTTGGTGGCTGTCGGCGGTTCAGCCGCGGCCTTCCACGGCACCCTTTCCAACAACTTCCAGATCCCCGGCACGGAAACCCAGCGGATCGCGGACAAGCTGAAAGAGGACCTGCCCTCGGCCTCCGGCGGCTCCGCCACTATTGTCTTTGAAGCCCCGGAGGGCGGCTTCACGGACGAGGGCCGGGCCGCCGTCACCGGCGTGCTGCAGAAGCTCGAGACCCTGCCGGACGTCCGCGGGACCGTGGACCCCTTCGCCACACAGGCCCAGGTGGACCAGGCAGGACAGGCCATCTCCGACGGCCAGCAGCAGCTCGCCGCCGGGCAGGCGCAGCTGGACGCCTCCCGCGCCACACTCGAGGCCGGCAAGGCACAGCTCGCGGCGGCCGAGCAGCAGTTGGCCGCGGCTGGCGCCCCCGCAGCCCTGGTGGAAGCCCAGCTGGGGCAGCAGAAAGCGGAGCTGGCGGCGGGCGAGGCCCGGCTGCAGGCCGGCCAGCAGGAGCTTGATGCAAACAAGGCGAAGCTGGAACTGGGCAAGCGCCAGGCCGAGGCATCGTCCGCCATCCGGTTCGTGTCCGGGGACGGCCGGGCCGCCGTCGCGCAAGTGCAGTTCAACACCTCCATCAACGGGCTGAGCCCCGAAACCCGGCAGCAGGTGCAGGACATCGCCCACGAGACGTCCGCCGCCGGCGTCACCGCACTGGCCAGCAAGGAAATCACCGAGGATATCTCCGAACTCTTCGGCGCCGCCGAGATCATCGGCATCGCCGTGGCGGCCCTGGTGCTGATCATCATGCTCGGAACGCTGGTGGCGGCCGGCCTGCCCCTGCTTATGGCCGTGGTGGGCGTTGGCGTCGGCGTCGGCACCACCTTCGCGCTGTCCGGCCTCTTCGACATGAGCTCCATCTCGCCCATGCTGGCCCTCATGCTTGGCCTGGCCGTGGGCATCGACTACTCGCTGTTCATCGTGAACCGGCACCGTACCCAGCTCCTGGCCGGGATGGACCCCGAGGAGTCGGTGGCACGCGCCACGGGCACGTCCGGCAACGCCGTGGTGTTTGCCGGGCTTACGGTCATCATCGCCCTCGCAGCCCTGGTGGTTCCCGGGCTGCCGTTCCTCACGGTGATGGGCCTCGCGGCCGCCGGCACCGTAGCGGTCGCTGTCCTCGTGGCCATCACCCTCACCCCGGCCATGCTGTCCCTGATAGGCCGCCGGATCATTTCCCGGCGGGCCTGGGCCAAGGCAGAGGCCCATAACGCCGAGCCCGGGCACGAAGCAGCGGACGAGGCGGCCGACCGTGAACGCAGCACGCACGGCTGGGGCGGCCTGGTCACCCGGCATCCGGTGCTGGCACTGCTCGCCGGCGTGCTCCTGCTGGGAACCCTTGCCCTGCCCGCTGCGCAGCTGCAGCTTGCCCTGCCCGACGGCGGTTCGGAGCCCGTGGAGTCCGAGGCCTACCAGGCCTACGACCTGACGGCCCGGAGCTTCGGCGAAGGCGTCACCGGCCCCATCGTGGCCGTGGGCGAGTTCCCCGCCAACCTTGACGAGGCCCAGGCGCAGGCCCTGCAGTTCGACGTCGCGGACAAACTGCGCGAGGTCGAGAACGTGGTGGCCGCCGTGCCCGTCGCGCTCAGCGAGGACCGCCGGACGGCCGTCTTCCAGGTCATCCCCGAGGAAGGCCCCGCCAGCGCAAGCACCGTCAAGGTGGTTTCCGAACTGCGCGGCCTGAACGATGAGATCCAGGCGGAGTACGACGTGGCCATGGGCCTGACCGGCCAGACCGCCGGCAACATCGACGTCTCCACCAAGCTCGGCGAGGCCCTGCCGCCCTACCTGGCAATCGTCGTCGGACTGTCCCTGATCCTGCTGCTGCTCGTGTTCCGCTCCATCGTGGTGCCGCTGCTCGCCACCGGCGGGTTCCTGCTCTCCCTCGCCGCGGCCTTCGGCGCAGTGGTGGCCGTGTACCAGTGGGGGTGGCTGGGAAGCGTGTTCGACGTGGCCAACCCCGGGGCGGTCCTGAGCTTCCTGCCCATCATCCTGATCGGTGTCCTGTTCGGCCTGGCGATGGACTACCAGGTGTTCATCGCATCCGGCATGCGCGAGGCCTACATGCACGGCTCATCCGCGAAGGAGGCAGTGCGGGTGGGATTCCGGCACGCCGCAGCGGTGGTCACGGCCGCCGCGATCATCATGGTGAGCGTGTTCGCCGGCTTCATTTTCAGCCACCTCACCATGGTGCGGCCGCTCGGCTTTGCCATGGCCTTCGGTGTACTCCTCGACGCCTTCGTGGTCCGCATGACCATCGTCCCGGCGGTCATGTACCTGCTGGGCGAAAAGTCCTGGTGGCTGCCCCGCTGGCTGGACCGGATCCTGCCGGACGTGGACGTTGAGGGGGCCAAACTGGTGAAGCCGGGCAGCGGCCACCCCAAGCACGCCAAAGCGGCCGAGCCGGTCCACTAGGCTTTATCCGTGGTCCGCCTGATTCTCGCCTCCCAGTCCCCCGCCCGCACCAAGCTCCTGGCCGAGGCCGGCATCCAGCATTCCGTCCTGGTCTCCGACGTGGACGAGGCCGCCGTCCAGGCCCGCTACGGCGTCACCGACCCGCACGATACGGCCTTGCTGCTGGCCCGGGCCAAGGCCGAAGCCGTGGCGGCGCTGCCCGAAGCCGAGGGGGCCTTGGTCCTCGGCTGCGACTCGGTCTTCGAGTTTGACGGCGAGGCACACGGCAAGCCATACACGGCGGACATCGCGCGCGAGCGGATGCTCCGGATGAGCGGCAACGCGGGGGTCCTGCATACCGGGCACTGGCTGGTGGACTGCCGGGACACGGACGGGGACGACGACGGCGGGGAGCCCGGCTCGGGTGCCACGCTGGGGGCGGTTGCCTCCGCGGCAGTCGCCTTCATGGAGATGGATCCTGAGGAGATCGAGGCATACATCGCCACCGGCGAGCCCCTGCACTGCGCGGGTTCGTTCACCATTGACGGCCTGGGCGGGGCGTTCATCCGCAAGGTGGACGGGGACCCGCACGCCGTCGTCGGGCTGTCCGTATCCACGCTCCGGGGCCTGCTCGCCTCCGCGAACGTCCGCATCACCGATCTCTGGCCCGCGCCATAAACCATCACCAATTCGAAGCATCTTGTAGCTTCCCTACAAAGCCGTCCCGGTTTACACGCGGATTCCGCAAGTAATATCGGCGAAACCTCCAAAAGCGCGCTAGGGTTCCTGAAGGAAAGAAGGAGACGCCTTGTCAGCAAATTTGGAGCAGTCCGCAGGAACCACGCAGTCGACCCTCACAAAGGTGCTGATCGCAAACCGCGGAGAAATCGCCGTCCGCATCATCCGCGCCGCCCGCGATGAAGGCATCGCGTCCGTGGCCGTGTATGCCGACCCGGACCGCGATGCCCTGCACGTCCGCCTCGCTGACGAGGCCTATGCCCTGGGCGGCAACACCGCGGCCGAGTCCTACCTGGTGATGGACAAGATCATTGACGCCGCCCGGCAGTCCGGCGCGGACGCCATCCACCCCGGCTACGGTTTCCTGGCCGAAAACGCCCAGTTCGCCGCGCGCGTGATCGAAGCGGGCATCACCTGGATCGGGCCGTCCCCGGAGGCCATCTCCGCCCTCGGCGACAAGGTCCAGGCCCGGCACATCGCCGAAAAGGTTGGCGCTCCCCTGGTTCCCGGCACCGCCGATCCCGTGGAATCCGCCGAAGAGATCCTGGCCTTCGTGGACCGGCACGGACTTCCCGTGGCCATCAAGGCGGCCTTCGGCGGCGGCGGCCGCGGCATCAAGGTGGCTCGTACCCGCGAGGAGATCCCCGAACTCTACGAGTCAGCAGTCCGCGAAGCCACTGCCGCCTTCGGCCGTGGCGAGTGCTTCATTGAGCGCTTCCTCGACGCGCCCCGCCACGTTGAGACCCAGTGCCTTGCCGACGCCCACGGCAACGTAGTGGTGGTTTCCACCCGCGACTGCTCGCTGCAGCGCCGCAACCAGAAACTCGTGGAGGAAGCGCCTGCCCCGTTCCTGACGGAGGACCAGAACCGCCGGCTCTACGAATCCTCCAAGGCGATCCTCAAGGAAGCCGGCTACCTCGGCGCCGGAACCTGTGAGTTCCTGGTTGGCCAGGACGGCACCATCTCCTTCCTCGAAGTGAACACCCGGCTCCAGGTGGAGCACTGCGTCTCCGAAGAGGTCACCGGCATCGACCTGGTCCGCGAGCAGTTCCGGCTGGCCCGCGGCGAGGAGCTCGGCTACGGCGACCCCGAGGTCCGCGGCCACTCGTTCGAGTTCCGCATCACCGGCGAAGACCCGGGCCGCAACTTCATGCCCGCCCCGGGAACCGTGCGCGTTTTGAAGAACCCCACCGGCCCCGGCGTCCGCATCGATTCCGGCATCGAACAGGGTGACGTGATCAGCGGCAACTTCGACTCCATGCTGTCCAAGCTGATTGTCACCGGCGCCAGCCGGCCGCAGGCCCTGCAGCGCGCCCGCCGGGCCCTGGAGGAGATGGTGGTGGAGGGCATCCCCACCGTCATCCCGTTCGACCTGGCAGTGGTTTCCGATCCCGCGTTCGCCCCGGCAGAGGGACCGTTCAAGGTCCACACCCGCTGGATCGAGACGGAATTCACCAACAACCTCCCGGCCTGGACCCCTGACGGCACCGCCGAGGGCGAAGCCGCGGAGGACCGCCAGCGGGTGGTGGTCGAGGTGGGCGGCAAGCGCCTCGAAGTTGTGCTGCCCGCGTCGCTGGCGTCGGCAGGCGCAGGAGCGGCGGTGGCATCCAAGCCTGCCAAGTCCAAGAAGCGGTCCCGCTCCGGCGGCCCGGCCGCCGCGACCGGCAACGCCCTCGCCTCCCCCATGCAGGGCACCATCGTGAAGGTGGCGGTGACCGACGGCGACATCGTGGTGGAGGGCGACCTGGTGGTGGTCCTGGAGGCCATGAAGATGGAACAGCCGCTGACCGCGCACCGCTCCGGCACCATCACGGGCCTCACGGCAGCAGCCGGCGAAACGGTCAGTGCCGGGGCCGTCATCGCCATCATCGAAGACTAGCCGCCGGAGGCAACCATGCTCGCACCCAGCTTTCAGGAAGAAGTGGACCGCTACCACGCCGCGGTTCCCGAGATCACCCGGGGCAACCCGGAACCCATCAAGGAGCTGTACTCGCGGCTCGACGACGTCACCCTGGCCAATCCCTTTGGCGGCATCGCCAGGGGCTGGGCGCAGGTGGAGGCACGGCTCGACCAGGCCGCACGGCAGTTCCAGGACGGCGAAATGCTCGGTTTCGACACCATCACGTCCTACAAGGCCAGCAACACGGCATTCCTGGTGGAAACCGAACACTTCCGTGCCCGCCTGGACGGCGCCGGCGTCGCCGAGGAGTTCGCGCTCCGGGTGACCAGCGTTTTCCGCCGCGAGGAAGGCTACTGGAAGCTGGTGCACCGGCACGCCGACCCGGCTGCCAGGCCGCAGTCGCGCCGCTCCCTGAGCCAGCCGGCCAGCGGCTGACAGCGGGCGCGCAGCAAGGCACACTTAGCAGATGCTGCCATTCCTGCTGCTCGCGTCCAGGGCCGAAGATGCCGCGGCGGAGGACGAGTACGCCGCCTACCTCCGGTACGGCGGCCTGGAACCGCAGGAACTCCACCGGATCCGGCTGGAGGCGGCGCCCATGCCCAGCCTTGACTTCTCCCGCTACTCCGGCGTCATTGTGGGCGGCAGCCCGTTTACGTCCAGTGACCCGCCGGCGGAGAAGACTGCCGTGCAGCACCGGGTGGAACGTGAGCTTTCCGGGCTGCTGGATGAGCTGGTGGCGCGGGACTTCCCCTTCCTGGGTGCGTGCTACGGCGTCGGGACCCTGGGCAGGCACCAGGGCGCGGTCATCGACAGGACCTATGGCGAACCGCTGGGCGGGGTGGAGATTGAACTGACCGAAGCCGGGCTGGCGGACCCGCTGCTCGAGGGCATGCCGCAGAGCTTTCCGGCGTTCACGGGGCACAAGGAAGCCTGCACCGTCCTGCCGCCGCACGCCGTGCTGCTCGCGCGTTCCGCCGCGTGCCCGGTCCACATGTTCCGCATCCGCAAGAACCTGTACGCCACCCAGTTCCATCCGGAGCTGGACGTGGAGGGGCTCATCACCCGGATCGACATCTACCGGCATGCCGGCTACTTCCCGCCGGAATCGGCAGAGGAGCTGATGGACAAGGCCCGGCAGTACACAGTTACGGAACCCATGAAGATCCTGCGGAACTTCGTGGCCCGCTACGCCCGGTAAGCAGCACACCCGCCGTCGTGCATTCCTGCCCGGTTACTGCCCGCCCGGACGCAAAAGTGCCCGGCGCATTCCCCTGTTGGCGGGGAACGCGCCGGGCACTTCAGCCACTCACCGGGCTGGAACGCACGGGACGGGATATCAGGCCACGTTGTTCTCGTAGTCCACGTCGCGGGTTTCCTTGCTCACGAACAGGGCGACGAGCGTGAGCACGGCCATGGCGGTCAGGTAGACGCCCACCAGGACGGGGCTGCCGTCCGCGGCTTCCCACAGCGCGACGGCGATGAAGGGGGCCACCGCTGCGCCGAGGATGCTGGAGAAGTTGTAGCTGACCGCGGACCCGGTGTACCGGACGTTGGTGGGGAACAATTCGGGCAGCAGCGCACCCATGGGACCGAACGTGAGGCCCATCAGGGAGAACCCGATGACCAGCAGCGCCATGGTGCCGACGAACCCGCCGCTGAAGAGCGGGACGAACAGAAGGCCGAACACGAAGATCCCGCCCGTAACCGCCAGCAGCATCTTGCGGCGGCCGTACTTCTCAGCCAGCGGTCCGGAGACGAGCGTGAAGATGCCGAAGAACACGACGCCGGCGATCAGCATCCAGAGGAAGTCGTTGCGGGTGTAGCCCAGGCCGGGGACAAAGGCGGCGGCCGCGGCTTCGGTCATCGGCTTGCCGGCCTTCTCCGCGGCGGCGCGGGCAGCCTCCAGGCTGGCCGGACGGGTGCCGTAGGTCAGGGTGAACGTGGTCATCAGGTAGAAGAGCACGTAGGTGGCGAGCATGATGAACGTTCCCAGGATCAGCTGGCGCCAGCTGGACTTGAACACGCGGCCCAGGGGAAGCTTTGCCACCTCGTTGGATTCGATCACCTTGGTGAAGGCGGGGGTTTCGATCAGCTTCAGGCGGACGTACAGCCCGATGATCACCATGATGGCGCTGAGCAGGAACGGCACCCGCCAGCCCCAGGCCATGAAGTCAGCCGGGGACAATGCGTAGCTGAACACCAGGAAGATCACGTTCGCGATGATGAAGCCGATGGGCGCCCCCAGCTGGGGGAAGGTTCCGTAGATTGCACGCTTGTTCGCCGGTGCGTTCTCGGTGGCCAGGAGGGCCGCGCCGCTCCATTCGCCGCCCAGGGCCAGGCCCTGCGCAAACCGCATGACCACCAGCAGGGCGGGAGCCCAGAATGCCCAGCCGGGCACCAGCGCCGTGGGCAGGCAGCCGATCAGGAAGGTGGCGATGCCCATGGTGAGCAGTGAGGCAACCAGGGTGCCCTTGCGGCCGAACTTGTCGCCGAAGTGGCCGAAGACAATCGAGCCCAGCGGCCGGGCGATGAATGCGACGCCGAAGACGGCGAAGGAGCTCAGGAGCTGGGTGGTCTCGTTCTGGCTGGGGAAGAACAGCTGCGGGAACACGAGGACCGCGGCGGTGGCGTAGACATAGAAGTCATAGAACTCAACCGTGGTGCCGATCAGGCTGGCGACGATCACGCGGCCGCGGGAGTTCACCGGCTGGGGTGCGCCCGGCAGCGTGGACGTATCGGTGGAAGACATAAAAGGTAAACGCTTTCGTGAGAACCCGCCGGACGCAGACAGCCCCCGGCTCGAAATAGTTAGAGTTCAATCTTAGTTCCCGCGGTCCAGTCAATGGACGAAAGGTCCACGATACGGACCCGTGTCGTCCGTCTCATTGGGTGGATCTCCGGGAAGTCCTAACGGTGGCCGCAACGGCCCGATAGGCAAATGTCACAACGCGTTAACATCCGGCGTCGGTCTGTGAAACGCGCCGTCCCTACCTTGGAAGGACAACATCCCCCCGAAGGAGGTAACCCGTGACTGTCGACCGCACCGCAGATGCCGGCACCGGCAATTCCCTGGACCTTGACGATGCACAAGGGCCAGCAGCCGCATCCGCCAGCGCACAGCCCGGCACTACCCGCACCACTGACGCCCCCGCCCTTGAATTCCGTCCCGGCCGCTGGATTGCCAACTGGGATGCCGAAAACAAGGAGCAGTGGGAAACCGCAGGCCGCTCCATCGCCCGGCGCAACCTGAACTGGTCCATCTTTGCCGAATTCCTCGGTTTTGTCGTCTGGCAGCTGTGGTCCATCGTGGTGGTCCAGCTCCCCGCCGCCGGATTCACCTTCTCCACGTCGGAAATCTTCTGGCTCATCTCGATGCCCAGCCTGGTTGGCGCCACGCTCCGCATCCCCTACACCTTCATGGTCCCCCGCTTCGGCGGCCGCAACTGGACCATCGTCTCGGCCCTGCTGCTCCTGATCCCCTCCATCGGCCTGGCCCTGTGTGTCTCCAATCCGGAAACGCCGTTCGGTGTCATGCTGCTGATCGCCGCCCTGGCCGGTTTCGGCGGCGGCAACTTCGCCAGCTCCATGGCGAACATCACCTTCTTCTACCCGGCCCGCGAAAAGGGCTGGGCGCTGGGACTGAACGCCGCGGGCGGAAACGTCGGTGCCGCCGTCGCGCAGCTCGCCGTTCCGATCGCCATCACCCTCCTGGCCGCGGGCACCGTCAACCTGCCCATTGCGGGCTGGATGTGGGTCCCGCTGATCCTGCTCGCCGCCTTCGGCGCCTGGAAGTACATGGACAACCTCACCAGTGCCAAGGGTGACGTGGCCGGCTCCGTCGCGGCGCTCAAGGAACCGCACCTGTGGATCATGGCGCTGCTGTACATCGGCACCTTCGGCTCCTTCATCGGCTTCGCCGGCGTGTTCCCCAAGCTCATCAAGGACTACTTCCCGGAGTTCTCCTCGATCGCCGTCGGTACCGTCGCCCTCTCGCTCGCGTTCCTCGGCCCCCTGGTGGGCTCCCTGGCCCGCCCCTACGGCGGACGCATGGCAGACCGCATGGGTGGAGCCCGGATGACCGTGACCGCCTTCGCCGCCATGGGCGTCATCACCCTGACCATGATCTGGACCCTGCCGCTGAAGAACTTCTGGCTCTTCCTGGTCCTCTTCCTGATGCTCTTCACCGCCAGCGGCTTCGGAAACGGCGCCACCTACCGCATGATCCCGGTCATCTTCGCCACTTCCAGCCGGGCAGCGAAATCCGGGGCAAGCTCGGTGGCCACCCAGCGCCTGGCCTCCTCGGCACTGGGCCTGATTTCCGCCATCGGCGCCTACGGCGGTTTCGTCATCCCGCAGGTGCTGAACGCATCGAACTCGGCCAGCGGCTCCTACACCCCGGCCTTCTACGGCTTCGTCGCGGCCTACGCCCTGATGCTCGCCGTCTGCTGGTTCTGCTACATCCGCAACGCCAACCGAAATGCGATGGGACACGTCTAACATGACCAACAGCGCCGACACGCACTGCCCTTACTGCGCCCTGCAGTGCGCCATGACGCTCACGTCTCCAGCGGAACTGGCCCCGGCTCCCCAGCCGGGGCCAGTCCCCGTGCCGCTCCTGCCCACCCTGCACTCCTCCGCCCCGGCAGCCGCGGCACCTGCCGCCCTTGAGGTCAGCGGACGCGATTTCCCCACCAACCGGGGCGGCCTGTGCCGCAAGGGCTGGACCTCCGCAACCCTCCTGAACCACCCGGGCCGGATCACCGAGCCCCTCCTCAAAGGTCCCGACGGCGTGCACCGGCCCATCAGCTGGGACCACGCCCTGGACCTGGCCGCCTCCGCCGTCCGGGACGCGCGCGCACGCTACGGTGCCGACGCCGTCGGCGTGTTCGGCGGCGGCGGGCTCACCAACGAAAAGGCCTACATGCTGGGCAAATTCGCCCGGCTGGCCCTGCGCACCTCGCGCATCGACTACAACGGCCGCTTCTGCATGTCCTCCGCGGCGGCCGCCGGAATGCGCGCCTTCGGCGTGGACCGCGGCCTGCCCTTCCCGCTGGAGGCCCTGGACACCGCCAGCACCATCCTCATGCTTGGGTCCAACGTGGCCGAAACCATGCCGCCCTTCGTCCAGCACCTCAAGGGAGCGCGCGACGCCGGCGGGCTGATTGTGGTGGATCCGCGCCGATCCGCAACGGCCGCCTTCACGGCGGACGGCGGGGGCCTCCACCTCCAGCCCCTGCCGGGCACCGACCTCACCCTCCTGCTGGGCATCTCGCACGTGGTCATCCACGAAGGCCTGGTGGACACGGCCTTCGTCGAGGAACGCACTGCGGGCTACAGCGCCGTGGTCCGCAGCGTCAACTCCTTCTGGCCCGAACGCGTCCAGTCCCTCACCGGCGTCCCCGCCGACCTCATCCGGGAAACCGCCCGCAGGCTTGCCGCCGGCGCCCGGCAGGGCGGCAGCTACATCCTCACCGGCCGCGGCGTGGAACAGCACACGGACGGTACCGACACCGCCACCGCGGCCATCAACCTCAGCCTCCTGCTGGGCCTGCCCGGGTCCGCACGCAGCGGCTATGGCACGCTCACCGGCCAGGGGAACGGCCAGGGCGGCCGCGAGCACGGCCAGAAGGCCGACCAGCTGCCCGGCTACCGCAAGATCACCGACCCCGCCGCCCGCGCCCACATGGCCCGCGTCTGGGGTGTTCCGGAGGAAAGCATTCCCGGTCCCGGCCTGCCGGCGGTCCAGCTGCTGAAGTCGCTGGGACAGCCCGACGGCGTCCGGTGCCTGTTCATCCACGCCTCCAACGTGGTGGTGGCCTCCCCCGACGCGAACGCTGTGACCGCCGGCCTGCGGAGCCTGGACTTCCTGGTGGTCTGCGATTTCTTCATGTCGGAGACCGCCGCAGAGGCCGATCTCATCCTCCCGGTGCTCCAGTGGGCCGAGGAGGAAGGCACCCTCACGAACCTCGAAGGACGGGTCCTTCGCCGCCGCCGGGCCCTGGCCCCGCCCGCCGGTGCCCGCAGCGAACTGTGGATTATGGCGCGGCTCGCGGAGCGGCTGGACGCCCCGTCCACATACAGCGAGGACCCCGAAACCGTCTTCGAGGAACTGCGCCTCGCCTCCGCTGGTGGCCTGGCCGACTACTCAGGCATCGATTACGCGATGCTGGACCGCGGGGAAGCCGCCTACTGGCCCTACCCTGCCGGCAGCACGGGCACGCCCCGGCTGTTCCGGGACCGCTTCGCCCACCCGGACGGCAAAGCCGTGATGACCGCCGTGGTCCCCCGCCGCCGTCGTACGCCTGCCGCCAGCCCTGACCCGGCAGCGAAAACCATGACCCTCATCACCGGCCGGCTCCTGGAGCACTACCAGTCGGGTGCGCAGACACGCCGTGTCACCGAACTGCTGGCATCCCAGCCCGAGGCGATGGTCCAGGTCCACCCCGCGGCCGCCGAGGCCATGGGCATCATGGCCGGCTCTTTGGTGTCCGTGGCGAACGAGCGCGGCGAGGTGGTGTGCAAGGCCGAGCTCAGCACCGACATCCGGCCGGACACTGTCTTCCTGCCGTTCCACTTCCCCGGCCTGGGCAGCGCAAACCGGCTGACAGAGGCCGCCACGGACCCGACATCCGGAATGCCTGAGTTCAAATTCAACAAGGTTTGGGTGCGGGCCGTGGCTGCACCCCTGTCCAGCAAAATGCTTCAAACGACGGAGGCCTCATGAGCGAGCAGGTTGTCATTGTTGGATTCGGCCCGGTGGCTGCCCGGCTGGTTGACGAACTCCTCCCCGCCGTACGTGCCGGGCACGTGGGACTGACAGTGGTGGGCGAGGAAGCTGAAGCCGCCTACAACCGCGTCCTGGTGGCGGACCTCGGAGTTGGCCGCACCACGGCCGACGCCCTCGCCCTCTCCGACGCCGCCGCCCTGGTGGCCGAGGGCGTTGACGTCCGCCTGGGCGTCCGGGTCCGGCGCGTGGACCGCGCCCGGCAGCAGGTCCTCCTGTCCGGTGGCGACTCCGTCCACTATGACCGGCTGGTGTTCGCCACCGGTTCGCGTCCGGTCATCCCCAACCTGACGGGCATCAACCCGGACCCCACCTCCCCGGTCCTGCCGGCAGGCGTGACGGCCCTGCGCGACCTTCGCGACGCCGACGTGCTCCGGCGGGCGGTGGACGGCGGCAAGCGCGTGGTGGTCCTGGGCGGCGGTGTCCTGGGCCTGGAAACAGCCCTCGCCGCGGCCGAGGAAGGCGCCACCGTGACGGTGGTCCACAACGGCCCGCACCCGCTGGGACGCAACATCGACCGCGGCGGCGGCGCCGTGCTGGCTGCAGGGCTGCGCCGCTGCGGCGTCCGGATGGCCGGAAACGCGCGATCCACCGGTGTTGAACACAACGCGCCCGACGGCGGTTTCTCGGCGTTGCTGCTCGATGACGGTTCGGCGATCGACGGCGACCTCCTGGTCATCTCATGCGGCGTCCGTCCCCGCACCGAACTGGCCGAAGGCTGCGGGCTGTCCACCGCTGCAGGCATCCTCGTGGACCACCGGCTCCGCGCCCACCATGAGCCGCACATCTTCGCCATCGGCGACTGCGCGGAGGTGCGCTGCCCGGACCCGGACTGCTCGGCCTGCCGCAACGCCAAGGGTCCGTCCGGCCTGGTGGGTCCCGGCTGGCGCCAGGCCGAATGGCTGGCGGAGTACCTGACCCTGCTCGCCTCCGGCGCCCTCGACGACGCAGAGGTCCTCCCGGAACTGCCGGCGGAACAGGCCGGCGTGATTGTTTTGAAGGCCCGCGGCCTGAACATGGCCGTGGCCGGCGACAACAGCGCCGATCCTTGGGATGACGAAGCCTTGAACGCTGGCGCCGTGAACGGGCGTCCCCGGCTCCAGGTGGCCCAGTGGGCGGATCCGGAACACGGCCGCTACGTGAAGATGACCACCCGGGGCGGTGTCCTGGAAGGGCTGGTGGCGGTGGGCATGCCCCGGACCGCCGCCGAACTCGTGGGACTGTTTGAGCGTTCGGCCGAACTGCCGGCGGACCGGTCGCTGCTGCTGCGCCTGGACGGCCCGGACCAGTTGCCCGGAGCCGGAACGGCCGATCCTGCAGGCACCGTCTGCCGGTGCGCAGGTGTCAGCGGCACTGCCATCCAGGACGCCGTCGCGGAGGGCTGCTCCACCGTGGCTGAAGTCTCCAAGGCAACCCGCGCCGGAACCGGCTGCGGCGGGTGCCACGAGGACATCAAGGGGCTGATCGAAAAACATTTTCAGGCGGTCTCAGCCGCCTGAGTAAGGTACACCGCCGCGGTGCCAGGCTGCGGGTTTCCACACGGATTTGCTGATCTCATTCCACCGGCTGTCGCCGCTGGATAGAGTCCCCGCACGGGCCCGTCCCGGTTTCGCGGAACTCCTACAGAATGAGGTAAGCAATGCACAAGAAATCCTTGCTTGGGGCTGCCGTCTGCACGCTGGCCCTCGTCGGATCAGTTGCCGCTCCTGCCACTGCCGCGGGGCAGTCCGAGAGGGGCCCCGAACACGCCAACTCCATCTGTTCGTTCTCGGGGCTCAACGACGACCCCAACGAGGAGTACCCCTTCGGGGGCCGCGTGCAGTCCTACGGCCAGCTCATTAAGCTTCCCGAGTTCGATCCCGCTTTCGCCAAGTCCATAGGTGAACACCCAGGCATGGCGTGCAACGGCCATCTGATGCCGTACCCGGAAGCATTCCACCCGCCGGCACCATGAACGCAAAATGGGTTGGCCTCTTTTAGGGGCCAACCCATTGCTTTGTTTGCTATGCCGGCGCCTTCGGGATAATGATCCACAGGGCGATGTAGACCAGTTCGCCGATCCCCACCAGGCCGAAGATCACGAACGCCAGCCGCACCAGGAACTTCGGAAGGCCGAACCGGGCCGAGAGCGCTGCGCAGACGCCGCCGATCATCTTGCCGCGGCGGGGCCGTTCAAGAGCCATTGCCATCGTTCCGCCTACCCCTCGGCCCGGGCTTCGGCGGCGGAGAATTCGCCGCCGGCCACTGCTTCCGCGTACTGGGTGAGGTCCGGTCCCGGCTGGAAGTCCACGAACTGCGGCTTCAGCTTCTCGTACAGGAACTTGTACACCTCGTCCTTGCCGGCGTCGGACAGGGACGATGCTGCTTCACGGACCGCTTCCTGCAGCGCCCTGTCGGCGTCCAGCAGGATTTTCTCGCGTGCCTGCCCGTTCCATTTGACGTCCTGCAGTTCCATGGGATTCTCCTCGCGTCGTCGGCTGATGCAGGGACGGCCGGAAATTCGTTAGGGAATTCCCGGCCGGTCCTTGAAGGAGTCTATGCAGGCGGCAGCGGCAGGGTCCAGACCCCCGCCGCCTCCCGGTTACCTGGCGTTACAGGTGCACGTGCAGGCGCCGGGCCGCCTCGGAAATGGATCCGGTCAGCGACGGGTACACAGTGAAGGTGCTTGCCACATCGTCCACATGCAGTTTCTGCTTCACGGCGATGGAAATGGGGAAGATCAGCTCCGACGCGTTGGGGCCTACCACCACGCCGCCGATCACCGTGCCGGATCCCTTGCGGGCGAAGATTTTCACGAACCCGTCCCGGGCGTTGCGCATCTTGGCCCGGGCGTTGCTGCGCAGCGAAAGCTTCACCACGTCGCCCTGGTACTTGCCCGACTCGATCTCGGCTTCCGAAACGCCCACGTTGGCGATCTCGGGGGACGTGAAGATGTTGGAGGCCACCTGGTGCAGCTTCAGCGGAGTAACGACGTCACCCATGAAGTGTGCGACGGCGATCCGGCCCTGCATGGCTGCCACGGAGGCCAGCGGCAGGACACCCGTGCAGTCGCCGGCGGCGTAGATGTTCGGCGCACTGGTGCGGGAGACGCCGTCGACCTTGATGTGGCCGCTTTCGCTCAGGGCCACGCCCGCCTCTTCCAGCCCGATGCCGGCAGTGTTGGGAATGGAGCCCAGGCAGAGCAGGCAGTGGCTGCCCGTCACCTTGGAGCCGTCGCTGAGGGTGACCACCACGCCGTCCTCCGTGCGTTCCACGGATTCCGCGCGGGAACGTGACATGACCCGGACACCGCGGCGTTCGAACACTTCCTCCAGCACCACGGCGGCGTCCACATCGGAGCCGGGCAGCACGCGGTCGCGGCTGGAGACCAGCGTGACCTTTGAGCCAAGGCCGTTGTAGGCGGAGGCGAATTCCGCGCCGGTGACACCGGAGCCCACCACGATCAGGTCCTCGGGCAGCTCATCCAGGTTGTAGATCTGGGTCCAGTTCAGGATGCGTTCACCGTCCGGCCGGGCGGTGGGCAGCTCGCGCGGATGCGCGCCGACCGCCAGCAGGATAGTGTCCGCCTCCACGATCTCGGTGCCGTCCAGCGTGATGACCTCGATGGTGTGGTTGTCCAGCAGCCGGCCGGAACCGGTCAGGATGCGCACGCCCTGGCCCTCGAGGCCGTCGTGGATGTCCTTCGACTGGCTCCGGGCAAGGTTCAGCAGGCGGTCATTGATGTGCTTCAGGTCGGCCCGCATCACCGGAACGAAATCGCCGCCGTCGACGTCGAACTTCACGCCCAGTTCGCCTGCCTCGGCAACGCGCGTCATCAGGTCCGCCGTGGCGATCAGGGTCTTGGACGGCACAACGTCCGTCAGGACGGCGGAGCCGCCCAGGCCCGCACGCTCGATGATGGTGACCTGCGCTCCCAGCGAGGCGGCCACCATGGCGGCCTCGTATCCGCCCGGACCACCTCCCAGGATTGCGATGCGGGGTGAACTGAAATCTGGATGCGTAGTCACAATCAATCATTCTCGCCCATCACTGCCGCAGCACCAAGAATTCCATGCTCCGCCGCGGCCGCCTGTGGCGGGTGCAACAGGAGCGGCAGGATAACTTGTACTGGTGAGTACAACAGACTTCCTGAACACGGATCCGTTCGCCGCGGCCCGCGCCGCTGCCGATTACATCGCCGAAGAAACAGGGGTGGACCGCCACGACGTGGCGCTGGTGCTTGGCTCCGGCTGGGGCGCCGCCGCCGACCTGATCGGTGAAACCACCGCCACCCTGTCCGCCGAAGAAGTCCCCGGTTTCCACGCACCCGCTGTTGAAGGGCATGTTGGCACCATCCGCTCGGTGCTCGCCAGGGATGGCAAGCGCGCCCTGGTCCTGGGCGCCAGGACCCACTACTACGAAGGCAAGGGGGTGCGGGCCGT
Source organism: Arthrobacter nitrophenolicus (assembly GCF_045833485.1). NCBI lineage: Bacteria > Bacillati > Actinomycetota > Actinomycetes > Micrococcales > Micrococcaceae > Arthrobacter > Arthrobacter nitrophenolicus. The sequence continues at coordinate 3,111,102 of NZ_CP174504.1, read as the reverse complement.
TGTGCACGGGATCCGCACCGCGGCCGCCGCAGGCTGCCGCACGCTGGTCCTCACCAACGGCTGCGGCGGGCTCAACGAGGACTGGGCTCCGGGCACGCCGGTACTCATCAAAGATCACATAAACCTCACCGCGGCATCCCCGCTGGAGGGGGCCACCTTCGTGGACCTGACAGATCTCTATTCCTCCCGGGTCCGCACCCTTGCCCGTGAGGTGGACCCCACCCTTGACGAAGGGGTCTATGCCCAGTTCAGCGGGCCCCATTACGAGACGCCGGCGGAAGTGCAGTATGCCAAGCGGATTGGCGCTGATCTGGTCGGCATGTCGACGGCGCTGGAGGCCATCGCGGGGCGGCATGCGGGCATGGAGGTGTTCGGGATTTCCCTGGTCACCAACCTGGCCGCCGGCATCAGCCCGCAGCCGCTCAGCCACCAGGAGGTCATCGAATCGGGACAGGCAGCAGGCCCGCGGATCTCCAAACTCCTCGCCGATATCATCGCCAAACTCTGACAGCGGCGCCGCCCAACCGGGCTCCGCGTTGCGCGATGTAGGGGAACATTGACGATAGCGTTATGCCCATGACGTCTTCCGATGCCGATTTCCGCCTGCTCGACGAAGCCCGCGCCTGGGCCTCCCAAGACCCGGATCCCGCAACGTCGGCGTCCCTCCTTGAACTGGTCAGGCTGGTGGAAGAGGGCGATCCGGCCGCCCGGCAGGAACTCGAAGACAGCTTCCGCGGCACCCTCCAGTTCGGCACGGCCGGCCTGCGGGCCGCCCTTGGCCCCGGGCCGAACCGCATGAACCGCGTGGTGGTGCGGCGCGCCGCGGCGGGGCTGGCAGCGTTCCTGGTGGACGCGGTGGGCCAGACGTCCCCGGGAACCCGGCCGCGCGCCGTCGTCGGGTACGACGCCCGCTACAACTCGGACATCTTCGCGGCGGAGACCGCGGCCATCTTCACGGCTGCCGGAATCGAAACCTTCCTGATGCCGTCGGCGCTGCCCACCCCCGTGCTGGCCTACGCCGTGCGGGCACTGGGGTGCGACGGCGGCGTGATGGTCACTGCCAGCCACAACCCCCCGCAGGACAACGGCTACAAGGTGTACCTGGGCCGCCACGCCGTCCCTGGCAGCGGCAACGGCGCCCAGATCGTCACCCCTTACGACGCCGGGATCGCGGCCCGCATCAGCGCCGTGGGGCCCCTGGAATCAATCACGCTGGCACCGGAAGGCTGGACCGTCCTGGACGGCTCCATCGCCGGGGACTACCAGCGCGCCGCGGCCGCCCTCGCCCTGCGGGACCACTTCCCTGCCCGGGACCTGCGCATCGTGCTCACTCCCCTGCACGGCGTGGGCGGCGGAACAGCACTGGCCGTGCTCCAGGCCGCGGGCTTCACCGACGTCACCCTGGTGGCGGAACAGGCAGAGCCGGACCCCGGATTTCCGACCGTCAGTTTCCCCAACCCGGAAGAACCCGGCGCGCTGGACCTCGCCCTCGAGACTGCAGCCCGGGTGGATGCCGACATCGTGATCGCCAACGACCCTGATGCGGACCGGGCCGCGGTGGCTGCAAAGGACCCGGATACCGGCGCATGGCGGATGCTGCGGGGTGACGAAGTGGGGGCTCTGCTGGGCGCCCATGTGGTGGCCCGGCTGGCCGCCACTGCCCCCGGCGGTGAGGGTCAGGGTGTGACCGGCGTTTTCGCCAATTCCATCGTGTCCTCGCGCCTGCTGGCCCGGATTGCCACGGCCGCCGGCTACGCGCATGAGGAAACACTCACCGGATTCAAGTGGATTTCCCGGGTACCCGGGCTGGTCTACGGTTACGAGGAAGCCCTCGGCTACTGCGTGGCACCGGACCTGGTGAAGGACAAGGACGGCATCTCCGCCGCGGTCCTTATCGCCGAGCTCGCGGCGGCAGCCAAGGCCGGGGGAAAAACCATCTTCGATACCCTCGATGAGCTGTACCTCAAGCACGGCCTGCACGCGAGCGACCAGCTCAGCATCAGGGTCGCCGACCTGGGGCTCCTGGACGCGATGATGAACCGGCTCCGGGTGTCACCCCCGGAATCCTTCGGGTCATCCGCCGTGGAAGTCTTCACCGACCTTTCCCAGGGCACGGACCAGCTGCCGCCCACGGACGGCCTCCTGTATGTCACGCGGGACCTGACCCGGGTGATCATCCGGCCCAGCGGCACTGAGCCCAAGCTCAAGTGCTACCTGGAAGTGATCCACCACGCTGCCTCCGCCGCCGAACTGCCCGCAGCCCGGCAGTCAGCCCGGGCATCACTGGATGCAGTGCTCCGCGACGTCAGCGAGGCACTGGGGCTTTAACCCGCGAAAGGGGCGCCCTGCCTGGGCGCCCCTCTTCCTGCGTGGTTCGAAATCCTGTGCTGGTTACAGCTCCACTTCGACGAAGCCGTCCACGATGCGGCTGCTGAAGGCGGCAAGCTTCAGGCCGGGGGTGCTGAAGCACTCGCCGGTTTCGAGGTCGTAGACCTCTTTGTGCAGGGGCGAGGCGATGGTGGGCCGGGCCCCCTTGGAGCCAAGGATCCCGCGGGCCATGACGTGCGCTCCGGTGGCCGGATCCTCGTGGGCCACGGCGAAGACTTCACCGGGCCCGGTGCGGAAGAGCGCGATCTGGCGCCCGGCGACGAGGGCCGCTTCACCCCAGGAGGGTTCCAGGTCGTCCAGGTGGCAGACGCGGTGCCACCCGGCGGCAGCGGCCGCTCCGGCCTCGGCGGTTGCGGTGTCGAGTGCCCCAAGTTCCAGTGTTGCCGTCATGTCCGGCTCCTTTCCCTGTGCTTGTTGTCCGTGGGTTGCGGCAGCCTGTGCCGCCGGATTCCACGCTAGGCGCGGGGTGTTTCGTAGGGATGCAGCAAATGTGTCCGGCGGGTAAAAGACACCTAACCCGGCCGGAAATGAGTTCGTGATGCAGAAGTTAAGTTCGCGAAACAATTGGGAAACTGAGGCGAAACTGCCTCTACCTAGTCTGGATGGACACTCGTCAGAGAAGGCCGGAGCACCGCTGCGGCCCATGCGAAAGGCCCACAGTGACCGAACAGACTTCAAACACCGAGACAACGCGCCGCATTGTCGTCGCCGGCGGCGGCCCCGCGGCCCACCGTTTTGCGGACGCGATGCATGCCCGTGGCCTCGATGGCTGGCATGTCACGGTCCTCACCGAGGAAGCACACCTCCCCTACGACCGCGTTGCGCTGTCCAAGGCCCTCACCGATACCGGCGTGGACCTGACCCTGGGATCCGCTTCCATGTGGGACCACCCTTCGCTGGAGCTGAAGACCGGCGAGCGCGTTGTGAAGATCAACGCCGCCGCCAAGACCGTGGAGACGTCCACCGGCAACACCTACCCCTACGACGAACTGGTGGTGGCCACCGGCTCGAACGCCGCCCGCCTGCCCATCCCCGGCAACGAGCTCACCCACGTCTACCGCACGCTCGAAGACGTCTGGACCATCAACCAGAAGATTGCCGAACTCACTGAGAAGCTCGGCCGGAAGGTCAACGCCGTCACCATCGGTGGCGGCCTGCTGGGCCTCGAATCGGCCGCCGGCACGGAACAGCTTGGCGCCAACCCCATCGTCATTGACGGCTCGCAGTGGCTGATGGCCACCCAGCTGGACGAAGGCGCGGGCCAGGCGATGGGCCGGCTCATCAAGGCCAAGGGCTTCGAAGTCCACGGTGGCGTCTTCCCGTCCGAGGTGCTCTCCGACGACGACGGCCAGGTCACCGGCGTCCTCATGGCGGACGGCCGCATCATCGAAGCGGACATGGTCATCGTGGCCATCGGCGTCCGGCCCCGCGACGAACTCTTCCGCGCCGCCGAGGGCGAGGAACAGGTCTTCAGCCTGGGTCCCCGCGGCGGCGTGGTCATCAACGACTACTGCGAAACCGAAGTGCCCGGCATCTGGGCCATTGGCGAGGTGGCCAACTACGGCGGCATGTGCCTGGGCCTGGTGGCTCCCGCCAACACCATGGCGGAGATCGTGGCCGACCGCCTCCACGGCGGCGACGCCACGTTCCCCGGCTTCGACACCGCCACCAAGCTGAAGCTCTCCGGCGTGGACGTGGCAAGCTTCGGCGACGCCTTCGCCAAAACCGAGCACGCGCTCGAGATCGTCTACGCCGACCCGGCCCGCGGCGTCTACCAGAAGATCGTCACCACCGACGATGCCAAGACCCTGCTGGGCGGCATCTTCGTCGGCGACGCGTCGCCGTACATGAGCCTCCGCCCTCTCCTCGGCCGCGAACTTCCCGCCGAGCCCGGCGCGTTCCTCAGCGCCGCCGGCGGCGGCGACGCACCCGAGACCGAACTGCCCGACGACGCCACCCTGTGCTCGTGCAACAACGTCACCGCGGGAAGCATCCGCGACGCCATCAACGGCTGCGGCGCCTGCGAGGGCAACGCACCCGTCCAGGAACTCGGCGAGCTGAAGGGCTGCACCCGCGCCGGCACCCAGTGCGGCTCCTGCGTTCCGATGCTCAAGAAGCTGCTGGAAACCGAACTCACCAAGTCCGGCGTTGAGGTCTCCAAGGCCCTCTGCGAGCACATCGAGCTGTCCCGCCAGGAACTCTTCGACGCCATCCGCGTCCTGGAACTGACCTCCTTCGAAGAGATCATGGCCAAGTACGGCAAGGGCGCAGGCTGCGACATCTGCAAGCCCACCATCGCCAACATCCTTGCCAGCCAGAACAGCGCCTACGTGCTGGACGCCGGCCGCGGCACCCTCCAGGACACCAACGACCGCGCCCTGGCCAACATGCAGAAGGACGGCACCTACTCGGTGGTCCCGCGCATCGCCGGCGGTGAGATCACGCCCAAGAAGCTCGGCGTCATTGCCGCCGTGGCCGAGAAGTACAACCTGTACACCAAGATCACCGGCGGCCAGCGGATCGACATGTTCGGCGCCCGGCTGGAACAGCTCCCCGAAATCTGGAAGGAACTGGTGGACGCCGGCTTCGAATCCGGCCAGGCCTACGGCAAGAGCCTGCGCACGGTGAAGTCCTGCGTCGGTTCCACCTGGTGCCGGTTCGGCGTCCAGGATTCGGTGGCCATGGCCATCAAGCTGGAGCTGCGCTACCGCGGCCTGCGCAGCCCGCACAAGCTCAAGATGGGCGTTTCCGGCTGCGCCCGCGAATGCGCCGAGGCCCGCGGCAAGGACGTGGGCGTGATCGCCACGGCGGACGGCTGGAACCTGTACGTCGGCGGCAACGGCGGTGCAACCCCCGCGCACGCACAGCTGCTCGCCAAGGACCTCGATGACGAAACGCTGATCAAGTACATCGACCGCTACTTCATGTACTACATCCGCACCGCGGACCGCCTGCAGCGCACGGCTCGCTGGCAGGAAGAGCTCGACGGCGGCATCAAGCACGTCGAGGACGTGGTGGTCAAGGACACCCTGGGCATCGCCGAGGACCTCGAGGCGGCCATGGCCAAGCACGTGGACACCTACATCGACGAGTGGGCTGACACCCTCAAGGACCCCGAGCGCCTGCGCCGGTTCCGTTCCTTCGTCAACGCCCCCGACCAGAAGGACGACTCCATCACCTTCGTCCCGGACGAGCGCGGCCAGATGCGCCCCGCCACTCCGGAAGAGAAGGGCAAGGTCCTGATCGGGGCCTCCATCCCGGTACGCTCCGGCAACGAGAACGAGGTATAGCCATGCAGCTCAGCATCGACCTCACCGGACGCGACGTCCTGGTCACGGGCTCCGACACTGCCGCCCGGCAGGCGGTGCGCCGCTACGAAGCCGCGGGCGCCGTCGTGTATCGCCTGAGCACCCCGCAGGGCGCGGGCCATGACGGCCCGCTGCCCGAGCGGCCGTTCCTCGTGGCGGCGGTCGACGACGGCCAGCCCGGCTGGGACGCCCTCCTGGACCGCTGCCGGATCACCGGGATTCCCGTGGCCGCCGAACCCGCTGCCGGCGCCGCCGGCCACGTCACCCTGGTGGGCGGCGGCCCCGGCACCACCGACCTCCTGACCGTCGCCGCGGTCAAGGCCCTGCGCGACGCTGATGTGGTCTTTTACGACCGCCTCGCTCCGTACCAGGAGCTGCCGTCCCTCACCTCCGCCGAACTGGTGGACGTGGGCAAGAAGCCGGGCCACCACAAGGTCAGCCAGTCTGACATCGAAAAGCTCATGGTGGAAAGCGCCCTCGCCGGCAACAACGTGGTCCGCCTCAAGGGCGGTGACCCTTACGTCTTCGGCCGCGGCGGCGAGGAAGTGGCCGCATGCGTGGCCGCCGGCGTCAAGGTCCACGTCGTGTCCGGTGTCACCAGCGCCATCTCCGTTCCGGCAGCTGCCGGCATCCCGGTCACGCACCGGGAAGTCAGCCACATGTTCACCGTGGTTTCCGGCCACGCGCCGCTCACTGAAAAGGAGCACCAGCACCTCGCCGGCCTGGGCGGCACCATCGTGGTGCTGATGGGCATCGGCACCCTCCACCAGCTGGCCGCCGGACTCCGCCGGGCAGGCATGCGCCCCGACATGCCGATGGCCGTCGTCGAACGCGGCTACCGACCGGGCCAGCGGACCACCATCGCAGACCTGGGCACCATCACCTCGGCCGCTGCCGGGTGCAGCAACCCGGCCGTGCTGGTCATCGGCGAGGTGGTTCGGGTGGCGGAGGCCAACCGCGGGCATGCTGAGGCCGCCGCCGACCTGGACAGGCTGGCGGCCTCGCTGCTGGGTTCATGAAAGGATTGACCCCCATGACTGCACTTGCACCGGCCGAAACACCGCAGGTCGAAGAAACACCCGATGCTGCAGAATCCCCGCTGGAGGGTTTCCGCATCGGCGTGACTTCGGACCGCAGGTCCCAGGACCTGATCGACGCCCTGGAACGCCGCGGCGCTGAAGTGCTGCACGCCCCTGCCCTGAAGATCGCCCCCGTCCAGGAGGACATGCGCCTCATCGAGGACACCCGGGCCATCATCGCCGCCAAGCCGGACCTGTGCATCGCCACCACCGCCTACGGCATGCGGCGCTGGTGCGAGGCCGCGGATTCCTTCGGCATCGGCGACGAGCTCCTGGAGACCCTGGGCGCCTGCCGGATGTTCGTGCGGGGACCAAAGGCCCGCGGCGCCGTGCGCGCGGCCGGACTCGCCGACGTCGGAATCAGCAGCGACGAGACCACCGCCACGCTGGTGGACATGCTGCTCAACGAAGGTGTCCGCGGCAAGACGGTGGCGGTGCAGCTGCACGGCTACACGGATGTCCGCCAGCTGGAGCGCCTGCGCATGTCCGGCGCCACCGTCCTGACCGTTACGCCCTACCGCTGGGTGAAGCCCGACGGCGAGGACAAGCTTCCGCGCCTCATCGAGGCCGCCTGCAGCGGGAACCTGGACGTCCTCACCTTCACCAGCGCCCCCGCCGTGGATGCGATGTGGAGCACGGCGCACGAGATGGGCGTCTACAAGCAGCTGATCGACAGCCTGAAGACGAACGTCACCACCGCGGTGGTGGGGCCCGTGACTGCGCAGCCACTGATTGACGCGGGGGTGACGCCCCTGGTCCCGGAACGCTTCCGCATGGGTGCCCTGATCCGGCTGGTCTGCGAGCACCTGGCGCTGAACCACGTCCGCCGCCTGGAAACCAGGTCCGGGAACATCGAGCTGCGGGGGCGGAGCCTGCGCATCGACGGCCAGCCCGTGGAACTGGCGCCTGCCCCGCTGCTGCTGCTGCGGGCGCTGCTGGGCGCGGGCGGCGCGGTCCTCTCGCGGGAGTCGCTCTCCGAGCTGCTGGAACTGCGGGGATCCGTCCACGCCCTGGACATGACCGTGAGCCGGCTGCGGTCCTCGCTGCCGGACGGACGCCTGGTGGAAACCGTGGTCAAGCGGGGCTACCGGATCCGCGTCTAGCACCCCGCTGCCGCCCTTTGAGGGGTCCCGTGTGTCGGGCGCCGGCCGAATGAGAGCCGCGTCACCGGTTCTGTTACCGGCCGGTAAAAACTGGCGAACGGGCCCCTTCAAAGCAGCAATGGACGGGAAACACAACGGTAAAGGCGTCCCCCTACGCTGGGTTCCATCACGAACTTCCGGCCGTCCAGGCCGCCAGCGAAAGGGCCAGCACATGTCCGCTCCGGCACCCACCCCGTCCACCTCCGCCACCCGCATCGTCATCGCCGGTGCCGGCCCGGCCGCCCAGGCCCTCGTCAGCCAGCTGGACCGGGCAAGCTTCGCCGGGACCATCACGGTCCTCAGCAGCCGGGACGACACACCAGAGGAGCTGCTGGAGCTCGCCCTGCTCCCCCAGGTTTCGGTGCGGTTCGGCCAGCCCGCCAGCCACATCGACGCCGTGAACCGGACCGTAGCCACGGCCGACGGCCTGGAATTCTCCTACGACCACCTGGTGATCGCCACCGGATCAGCCCCCGTTGCCAACCCCGTGGAGGGTGCGGCGCAGTGCCTGAGCTACTCCACCATCGACGACGCCGCACGGATCGCCGAGGCCGTGGGGAGGGTGACCCGGGAGCTGGGCCGGCGTCCGCTGGGCATCCTGGTGGGCAACGGGACTGCCGCGGGCCAGGCTGAAGCCGTCCTGCGTGCCCGCGGCGTGCGCCCCATCCGCACCACCGCCCGCCCGGCCGCCGTCGTTCCCGGGCAATCCGTGTCCGGACTGGCGGCCTCCGCAGTTGTCTTCGAGGACGGCAGCAGCATGAGCGGGGACCTGGTGGTCCTGGCTGAAGAGCGCGTGGCCCGGGACGGCCTCGCCGCCAGCGCAGGACTGCGGACCGCTGCCAGCGGAGGAATCGTCATCAGCCAGGACTTCCGGACGTCCGTCCCCGGCATCTGGGCCATCGGGGACGCAGCAGCGTACGACGGCGTCCGGCTGGGCCTGCTCGTGGCGGCAGCTTCCGCCGCGGGAGCCTGCGCCACGCAGCTTCTGACCGCCGCCTCGGCCGGGCCGGTCCTGCAGGCGGCCGCCTGACAGGCCGCACTTTGCCGGTGTCCCGGCTGTGACAAGATGGTGCCGAACCGAGTTCCAGGACGTGACCGAGTTCCAGGACGTGCCAGGGCCCACAAGGCCCCCCGGAAAGGACCATCATGAGCAACGAAGCCACCCCTTCCGTTCAGCCAGCCGCCGCTGATGCCGGAAGCATTGCCAGCTACATCGACCACACGCTTTTGAAGCCCGAAGCCTCCGAGGCGGACGTCCTGAAGGTCTGCGCGGAGGCGGCCGAGTACGGCTTTAAGTCAGTGTGCGTCAACCCGATCTGGGTCAAGACGGTCAAGAATGCCCTCAAAGGCTCGGGCGTCCTCACCTGCTCGGTGGTCGGCTTCCCGCTGGGTGCCACGCCCACGGACGTCAAGACGTTCGAGGCGCGCGGCGCGGTGCTTGACGGCGCCGATGAGGTGGACATGGTCATCAACATCGCGGCCGCCCGCGCCGGGGACAAGGGCGCACTCACCGAGGACATCAGTGCCGTGGCGGAGGCGGTGCACGCCAGCGGCGCCATTCTCAAGGTGATCATTGAGACCGCAATGCTCACGGACGACCAGAAGGTCCTCGCCTGCCAGGCAGCCGTTGAAGCCGGCGCCGATTTCGTGAAGACGTCCACGGGCTTCAACGGCGGCGGCGCCACGGCCGGGGACATCGCCCTCATGCGCAGGACCGTCGGCCCGGACCTCGGTGTCAAGGCCTCCGGCGGCGTGCGCTCCCTGGCCGACGCGCAGGCTATGATTGCTGCTGGTGCAACACGTATTGGTGCCAGCTCCGGCATTGCCATCGTCAAGGGTGAACAGGGTTCAGCCGCCTACTGACTGCGGGCCGGACGCCGCCACAGATTGAGCCCTGCGGGGCCGAGGAGGAACGAAATTGTCCAGCAAGATTAACGCGTCCGGCCAGGACTCATCGGACCAGCGCACTGTCCGGACCCCGCAGAACGAGAACAAGCTCTCCGGCAGCATCGTGCTGTTCGTGATCATCATGGCGCTGTTCTTCGGGGCGATCTACTCGCTGTCCTTCCTCACACTCGGCAACCCCTGGCCGATGGCCGCCTGCCTGGTGCTGTTCGCCCTGGCGTTCTGGATTCCGCAGACCATCTGGGGCCGCTCGGACTCCGCCGGCGAGCACTAGAAGCCCGTTTTACGAAAAGGACCCCCGGACGCTGTCCGGGGGTCCTTTTCGTGCGCTAGAACCAGAGCCTGGTCCAGGCCACGGCGGCGTCCGCCACCCGTGTCCACTGGCTCTGCGCAATGGACCAGCCGGCCACCGTCATGCCCACCATGGCGTACGCGCTCACCGGGATCAGCACCAGCCACTCGCGTTTGGAGCCGGCCCGTCCCAGCAGCGGCACCGACAGTGCCCCGTTGGGCCGCCACACCTGCCGGAGCAGCGGAACCCTGCGGAGCGGCTTCGGGGGCCGGACCACCAGCGGCCACAGCAGCGGCACTCCCCCGGTGGTGATGAGGTCGCCCACGATGTGCACCACCACGCCAATGAGCATGGACACGGGAAGCCACGTCCACTGTTCCGGGGCATACACCGTGACCAGTCCGGCCATGGCCAGTGCGAAGGCCCAGTTGGTCAGGAACCCGCTTTTGGGAAAAAGCTTCAGCGCCTTCGCAGCGATGTTGATCAGGAACATGCACAGCAGGCCGGCACCCACGGACAGGAGCCCCCACGGGGTCTCCAGCTGGAACCGGGACGCCAGCGCGGCGAGCAGGACGAAGACCCCCGCGCCCAGGATTGAATGCGTTCCCTGCCGGTGCCCGCCGCTGGCGTTCTCAATGCCCCGGGCAATCGCATTGGACAGCGGCGGCAGGGACTGGGCCACGGTGCTGGACCGGTGGTCCCAGTCGCAGACCAGGGCCGTTCCTGCGGTGGCCAGGCCGCCTATCAGGATGCCGGCGGAATCCAGCGGGTACCAGCCAAGTGTGTACGGCCCTGTGGAGGCAACAGCCACCCACGCCGCGGCTCCCGACGCGGCGTGGTGTCCTCCCATCATCCGTCAGGCCCCCGTCTGCGCGACGGTGACCGGCTGGTCGGAGAAGATGTTGCGGATGACGCCGTCGGCCCATTCCAGGATTTCCGCGTCCTGCAGGTCGCGGCCGCCGATCCGTGCGGTCTTGGGTTTGGGAATCAGCACCGCGTCCAGTGCCGGCTTGGCCTGCGATCCCGGGTACATCCGGTTCAGGCGCATGACCTTTGACTCCGGCAGCTGGGCGGGCGAGAACCTGATGAAGTTGCCCTGCAGCGCCACGTCGGACAGTCCTGCCTCGCGGGCGCCCACCCGGAACCGGGCCACGGCCACCAGGTTCTGCGCCGGAAGCGGCAGCTCACCGTAGCGGTCAACCAGCTCGGCGAGGACCTCGTCGATCGCCTCGTTGGTCTGCGCTGCCGCCAGCTTGCGGTAGGCCTCGAGGCGCAGCCGTTCGCCGGGAACGTAGTCGTGCGGAAGGTGGGCGTTGACAGGCAGCTCGATCTTCATCTCAGCCGCCTTCTCCTCGGCCTCGCCGCGGAAGTCGGCCACCGCTTCGCCCACCAGCCGGATGTAGAGGTCGAACCCGACACCCTGGATGTGGCCGGATTGTTCGCCGCCCAGCAGGTTGCCCGCACCGCGGATTTCCAGGTCCTTCATGGCCAGCTGCATGCCCGCGCCGAGCTCGTTGTGCGCCGCCACGGCCTTGAGGCGTTCCAGCGCCACCTCCCCCAGCGGCTTCTCGGACGGGTACAGGAAATAGGCATAGGCACGTTCCCGGCCGCGGCCCACGCGGCCGCGAAGCTGGTGGAGCTGGGACAGGCCGTACTTGTCCGCGCCGTCCACGATCAGGGTGTTCGCGTTGGAGATGTCCAGGCCGGTCTCGATGATGGTGGTGCACACCAGGACGTCGAAGCGCCGCTCCCAGAAGTCCACAATGATCTGCTCCAGGCGGCTCTCGGACATCTTGCCGTGCGCCACCTCCACCCGGGCTTCCGGAACCAGCTCGCGGATCTTCGCCGCAGTCCGTTCAATGGTGGACACCCGGTTGTGGACCAGGAACACCTGGCCTTCGCGCATCAGCTCCCGCCGGATCGCGGCGGAGGTCTGCTTGTCCGTGTACGGGCCCACGTAGGTCAGCACGGGGTGGCGTTCCTCCGGCGGGGTGGCCAGCGTGGAGGTCTCGCGGATTCCGGTGAGGGACATCTCCAGTGTCCGGGGAATCGGGGTGGCGCTCATGGCCAGCACGTCCACGTTGGTGCGCATCTTCTTCAGCGCTTCCTTGTGCTCGACGCCGAACCGCTGCTCCTCGTCCACGATCACCAGCCCCAGGTCCTTGAACTCGAAGTCCTTGGACAGCAACCGGTGCGTGCCGATCACCACGTCCACCGCGCCGTTCTTGACACCTTCCGCCGTCTCCTTGGCTTCCTTGGAACTCTGGAAGCGGGACAGCGGCTTCACGCGCAGCGGGAAGCCGGAGAACCGTTCGGTAAAGGTTTCGTAGTGCTGCTGGGCCAGGAGCGTGGTGGGCACCAGCACAGCCACCTGCTTGCCGTCCTGCACCGCCTTGAAGGCTGCGCGCACGGCGATCTCGGTCTTGCCGTAGCCCACGTCCCCGGACACCAGGCGGTCCATCGGGATCTCCCGCTCCATGTCCGCCTTGACCTCGTTGATGGTGGTCAGCTGGTCCGGCGTCTCCACGTACGGGAAGGCTTCCTCCAGTTCCCGCTGCCAGGGGGTGTCGGGGCCGAAGGCGTGGCCGCGCGAGGCCATCCGTGCCGAGTACAGCCGGATCAGCTCCCCGGCGATCTCCTTGACGGCCTTCCGGGCCTTGGACTTGGTGCTCGCCCAGTCCGCGCCGCCCATCTTGCTCAGGACCGGCGTGTCTCCGCCCACGTAGCGGGTCACCTGGTCCAGCTGGTCAGTTGGCACGAACAGGCGGTCCCCCGGCGCGCCCCGCTTGGACGGTGCGTACTCCAGGACCAGGTATTCGCGCACGCCGTCGGCACCGCCGGCCACCTTGCGCTGGATGAGCTCGACGAACCGGCCGATGCCGTGCTGTTCGTGGACCACATGGTCCCCCGCCACCAGCTGCAGGGGGTCGACGGCGTTGCGCCGCTTGGACGGCATCCGCCGCATGTCCTTGGTGGAGGCTGCGGAGGTCCGGCCCAGCAGGTCGGCTTCCGTGAGCAGCCCCAGCTTCAGGCCGTCCAGGACGAAACCGCGTCCGACGGCGGCGGTGGTCACCTCGATGATCCCCGGCTGGGGCTCGTGGTCCAGGCTGTCCACCCGGGCACAGGGGATATCGGCGTCGTGGAACAGTTCCGCGAGCCGCTGGGCGGGCCCCGGGCCTTCCGTGGCCACGACGATCCGCCACTGGTCGCGCACGTGCGAGCCGATGAAGTCCATCATCTCCGCGACGTCGCCCTGGTAGCCGCGGGGCTCCCGTGCGTGCAGGTTCAGGACGTCGATCTCCGGGAGCAGTTCCGCGTCCTGGGCCAGCGAGGTGATGGACCACCACGACACGCCGTGCTCCAGCGAGGACGCGCGGGTCTCGCCGAGCGAGCGGAAGCTGGCCGAGTGCAGCGCCGCCGACGCCTGGGAGCTGAGGTCCAAAGGCGCCGTCCCGCCGTCGGACGCTGTGGACCAGGCAGCCTCCAGGAATTCCTCGTTGGTCGCCGCGAGGTCGTGGGCGCGGGTGCGGACCTTCTCGGGCTCGATCACAACGGCGATGGAGTCGGCAGGAAGCTGGTCCACAAACGGGACCATGGCATCCACCAGCACCGGAGCCAGGGATTCCATGCCCTCCACGGCGATGCCGCCGGCGATCTTCTCAAGCATGTCTGCAGCGGCCGGGAGCTGTGACTTGAGCGTCGCGGCGCGGGACATCACCGACGGGGTGATGAGGATTTCCCGGCAGGGCGGCGCATGCAGCTCGGTGGGATGGTGGATTCCGGGGGCTGACAGCGAGCGCTGGTCGGCCACGGCGAACCAGCGCATCTGGTCCACCTCATCGCCAAAGAACTCCACGCGGATGGGGTGGTCCTCGGTGGGCGGGAAAACGTCGATAATGCCGCCGCGGACGGCGAACTCGCCGCGGTGCGTCACCATGTCCACGCGGGCGTAGGCGGCATCGGCGAGGCTCCGCACCACATCCGTGAACGGGATGTCCTGGCCCACCTTCAGCATGACCGGCACCAGGTCACCCAGTCCGGCCACCACGGGCTGGACCACGGCCCGGACGGGTGCCACCACCACCCGGAGCCGGCCCGCCGCCGAAGTCTCCGGATGGGCCAGCCGGCGCAGGACGGCCAGCCGCCGTCCCACCGTGTCCGAACGCGGCGAGAGGCGCTCGTGCGGCAGCGTCTCCCAGCTGGGGAACTCGGCCACGGCATCCGCGGGCAGGTAGGCGCGCAGCGCCGCTGCAAGGTCCTCCGCTTCCCGGCCCGTGGCGGTGACGGCGAGTACTACGCCCGGCCCGCCGCCGTCGGACTCTGCTCCCCCGGCGGCTGCGAGGCCGTCGGCCATCTCGGCGAGCAGCACCGGACGCAGCCCGGCGGGTGCGCTGATCTGGTAGTCCTGGCCGCGGACGCTGAATCCCCTGGCTGCCTCCGCCCGGACGCGCGAGAAGGTCTGGTCCTCGGCGAGGACGCGCCGCAGGCCATCAAGCGACGGGCCTGCAGTTGATGTGCCGGCGGCGGACGGGCCGGGAAGGCTCATGGCGGAAGCTCCTGTGGTGTTCAAGGGGATCGCAGGCAACGCGAAAACCCGAAATTCGCTGCGAATCCCGGGTAACTTCCAGCCTACCGCGCACCGGCGACATTCCGGCCCCCGGAAGTCCCGGAAGCCGCCCCTGCGCTTAGGCTGGCAGGGGGCCACTGATTAACAGGGGCCGCTGATTCAGCAGGGCCCACTGATTTACGGGCGCGGCCGTCCGGACAGGCTGCCGCTCCGAACCGCTGAGGACGAACAGGAGCGAGCATGACCGGAACCAATGCACCGCAGATCCCCAAGACAGTCCTGGTGACGGGAGCCACCGGCTACATCGGCGGCCGGCTGGTGCCCCGGCTCCTCGAGGCCGGCCACACCGTCAAGGTGCTGGTCCGCTCCCCCGACAAGATTGCCGGGGTGCCGTGGCGGGACAAGGTGGAGGTGGTGGAAAGCAGCCTGGACGACGGCGACGCGCTGCGCAAGGCGCTGGACGGCGTCGAGGTCTTCTACTACCTGGTGCACTCCATGGCTGCCGGGGCGGGTTTCGAAGCCAAGGAGAAGGCAATGGCCGGCATCGCGGCCCAGGCGGCGGCTGATGCCGGGGTGGGCAGGATCGTGTACCTTGGCGGACTGCATCCGCAGGGTGTGGAACTGTCCACCCACATGCGGTCCAGGGAGGCAGTGGGCCAGGTGTTCCTTGACGGCCAGGCGGACGCCATCGTCTTCCAGGCCGGCGTGGTGATCGGCTCCGGTTCGGCGTCCTTCGAGATGATCCGGCACCTGTCCGAGACGCTGCCCCTGATGCCGGCGCCCAGCTGGGTCCGGAACCGCATCGAAGCGATCGCCGTGCGGGACGTTCTGTATTACCTGGTGGCCGCGGCATCCCTGGACGGGCCCATCAACCGGAGCTTTGATATCGGCTGCCGCCAGGTGCTCACGTACGCCGCGATGATGAAGGAATACGCCGCCGAGGCCGGCCTGCCCCACCGGGTGGTGCTGGCCCTGCCGGTCCCGGCCCCCAAGCTCGCGGGAATGTGGGTGGCGCTCACCACCCCCATCCCGCTGTCCATGGCGTTCCCCCTGGTCCAGTCCCTGCAGCACGACGCCGTGTCCAGCGAGCATGACATCGACCGGTACATCCCCCAGCCCGACGGCGGCTTGACCCCCTACCGGACCGCCGTCGCGCTGGCACTGGGCAAGGAACGGGACGGGCAGGTGGAAACCACCTGGGCCAATGCCGGCGTGGCGTCCGATCCCCTGCCAAGCGACCCCGACTGGTCCGGCCACACGGTCTACATCGACGAACGCACCTTCCACGGGGATGTGGACCCCGAACACGTGTGGACCATCATCGAGGGAATCGGCGGCCGGAACGGCTGGTACTCCCTGCCCCTTGCCTGGCAGGTGCGCGGCTGGCTGGACAAGCTCACCGGCGGGGCCGGGCTGCTGCGCGGGCGTCGGCACCCCAAGATGCTGGCCGCCGGGGAAGTGGTGGACTGGTGGCGGGTGGAACGGATCGAACGCGGCAGGCTGCTCCGGCTGCGGGCCGAGATGCGGGCACCCGGCCGGGCATGGCTGGAGCTGTCCGTGGAGCCCGACGGCTCCGGCAGCCTGTACCGCCAGCGGGCCATCTTCTTCCCCAAGGGCCTCAGTGGCCGGCTCTACTGGCTGGCGGTCCTGCCGTTCCACAGCCTGATCTTCCCGGCGATGGCCCGGAACATCACCGGGGCGGCACAAAAGCTCATCGATGCGGAGCGGCCGGCCGGGACCCCGTAGGATGTCTTGAGTTAAATCCGTTCCCCAATGTCCCAGGAGGACCCATGGCCCTGAGCGCAACCACTTCCCTTCCGCACTCCGTCGACAGCGTCGCAGCTGTCCTGGTGAACGAGGACTTCCAGCGCCACGTCAGCCAGCTGGTGGGCGGAAACCTGGAATCCTTCACCGTGGACGGTGACGTTGCCGGCGCCTTCAGCGCCACCTCGGTGCGCACCCTCCCCACCACCCGCCTGCCCGAGATTGCCCGCAAGTTCGTGGGCGAGCACCTGAAGGTGACCCAGGTGGAAAGCTGGAACGCCCCCGCGGCAGACGGCTCCCGCCAGAGCAACATTTCCCTGAAGATCGCCGGCGCACCCGTGGACGTCACCGCCGTCCAGCGCCTGGTGGCCGAGGCCAGCGGAACCCGCGTTGAGCTCGAGGGCGAGGTCAAGTCCTCCGTGCCGTTCCTGGGCGGCAAGATCGCCGACGCTGCCGAACCCATGGTGGCCAAGGCGCTGAACCTGCAGGCGCAGCAGGCGCAGGCCTGGCTGGAAAGCCACTGATCCGGTGGAACTGCCGGTTTTCGCAGCCCTGGTCCTGATCGTGGCCGGCGTCTGGTCCCTGGTGGTCTGGCCGCAGTTCCTGCGCCGGGTCATGAAGGACCCCCGGGCCCGGGACGCTGACGGAAAGGCAACCAAGTTCCTTAGCGTCCACGTGGTGCTGGTGACCGTATCCATGGTGCTCGGTGCGGCAACGGCACTCATCGGCATCATGGGGCTGTTCGCCTGACCTCGAACGCACAAAAGGCTCTCCTCCCGGCGGGAGGAGAGCCTTTTCGCGTTGGTGGGCTGGCGGTCAGGCTGCCTGGTTCAAGGCATCCTCGGCGGCCACCCAGGAGATCATGGCGCATTTCACCCGGGCAGCGTAGCGGGCCACACCCTCGAACGCGGCGGCGTCCCCGAGCAGCTCCGGATCGGCATGGATCTTTCCCCGCGAGCGCAGGACTTCCCGGAAGCTGTCGATGACTTCGTGCAGCTCCGCCACGGTCATGCCCTCCGCCAGGTCGGTGAGCACCGACGCCGATGCCATCGAGATGGAGCAGCCGGCCCCGTCCCAGGAGACCTGGGCGATCCGTCCGTCCTCCACCGCAAGGCGCAGGGTCACTTCGTCCCCGCACACCGGGTTGAGCTGGTGGGACTGCCCGGTGGATGCCCCTGCGGGGGCTTCGGTCGCGGCCAGGCCGCTGCCGTGCCGGGCCTTGGAATGGTCAAGGATGATCTGCTGGTACAGCTGGTCAAGGCTCATGGGTTACCTTCCATCGTCAGGCTAGGCGCCGAAGTAGGCCCGCACGCCGGACACGGCATCCAGGAACTGGTCCACGTCATCCGTGGTGTTGTACAGGTAGGTGCTTGCCCGGGTGGTGGCTGTCAGGCCCAGCCTGCGGTGCAGCGGCTGGGCGCAGTGGTGGCCCACCCGCACCGCGATTCCGCGGGAGTCCAGGAACTGCCCCACGTCATGGGCATGGACGCCCTCGACGTCGAACGCCGCCAGGCCGATCCGCTCCTTTCCGGCGTCAGGCCCCAGGACCCTGATGCCGGGGAGCGATTCGAGTCCCGCGACCATCCGTGCACCGAGTTCGGCTTCCCAGCGGTGGATCCGGTCCAGCCCGGTTTCCGTGAGGTAGTTGGCGGCGGCGGCCAGGGCAACGGCCTGTGAGATGCGCTGTGTACCGGCTTCGAAACGCTGGGGTGCCGGCAGGTATTCGGCGCGCTCCATGGTCACGGTGGTGATCATGGAGCCGCCGGTGAGGAAGGGCGGCAGGATGTCGAGCAGTTCCTGCTTGCCGTACAGGACGCCGATGCCCGTGGGGGCCAGCATCTTGTGGCCCGAGAACACGGCGAAGTCCACGTCCAGGTCCTTGACGTCCAGCGGAAGGTGGGGTGCCGACTGGCACGCGTCCAACACCACCAGTGCGCCGGCCGACCGGGCAAGGGCCACGAGTTCGCGGACCGGATTGATGGTCCCGAGGACGTTGGAGGCGTGGGTGAAGGCCAGAAGCCTGGTGCGGCTGCCAATGATCTGCGCCGCCTGGTCCATCCTGAGGCTTCCGGCATCATCGATGGGGATGTAGCGGAGCGTTGCGCCGGTACGGAAGGCAAGTTCCTGCCACGGTATGAGGTTGGCGTGGTGCTCCATCTCGGTGACCACGATCTCGTCCCCGGGAGCCAGCGCGAGGTCCCTGAGCCCGGCATCGCCGCGGCCCTGCGAAGCCCAGAGCCCGGCGTTGGACAGCGCATAGGAGATGAGGTTGAGGCCTTCGGTGGCGTTGGAGGTCCAGATGGTCTCGGAGTAGTCGGCACCAACAAAATCAGCTACGGTCTGCCGGGCGTCCTCGAAGGCCTCCGTGGCCTCCACGGCAAGGTGGTGGGCGCCCCGGTGAACCGCGGCGTTCCGCTGCTCATAGAATTCCTGCTCGGCTTCCATGACGCTCACGGGATTTTGCGAGGTGGCGCCCGAGTCCAGGTAGACCAGGGGACGTCCGTTGACGAGCTGGTGGAGGACCGGAAAGTCGTTCCGGATGCGCATCACTTCGGCGTTATCCATCACCGGCAGGGCCTGCTCCAGTGTGGCTGGCGTTGATACTAGGGCCAAAACGAACTCCTTGAGATGCCAACGGATGACACTCAATTGTCCCACAGCACGGCTGTGGCGGCCGCCCGAGGGGGGCAGCCGCCACAGCCGCTCCGGGCTTCAGCCCGCGGAGCGGAGGGCCGGCGACGGCTGGGGGGAGAGTCTCGGTCTCAGAAGACTCTGACGTCGCCGGCCCCGTCTCGGCCCGGTCCCTTGGGGCCGGAAGTCGAAAGAGGCCTTGATGTCCTGCGGCAATCTCTGCGGCTTCCTTCCCGCCGCTCCTTTGCCTCCTTAAGTAAATCCTGCGGCACCCGTCTATACACGAGTAGGGTGTACTCGTTTTCCTCCGGAAGGCACTACTTGGGCTGCCGCGCGGGACAGGGGCTGCCGGATCGCGCGCCATTCGCCCGCCTCCATCCAGGGCGCGCAGGTTTCGACGTGCGGCAGTCAGGCAGGGGCACGACGGCGGGAGGCAGCTTTTGCGGTTCCAATCGCCCTGAGGCGGCTGCTACTTGGGCAGCGCGGACTCCAGTTCGTCCCTGCTGCGCACGCCCAGCTTGACGTAGGTCCGGTACAGGTGTCCTTCCACCGTCCGGACCGACACCATGAGGCGCTGGGCGATCTCACGGTCGGTGAGGCCCTGGACGGCCAGCTCCACGATGTCCTGTTCCCGGCGGGTAAGGTGCACGGCGGGGGCCGCGGCGATGAAGCGTCCCTCGCGGAACCGTTCCCCGAGTTCGTGGTCGCATTTCTCCCGCTGGGCCACCGCCTGCCGGGACCGGCGGCGTTCCCCGGCCTGCTCCAGGACTGTGCTGGCACGGGCGTACGCCTCACGGGCGAGGTTGACGAAGCCGGATTCCTCCATTGACGCCGCGGTTGCCATCAGGGCATCGCCGTCGGCAGCTTCCCAACTGGTGGCCAGGGTCAGCATCGCAGCAGCCCAGCGTCCCTGCACGGCGCCTGCGGTGTCTTTCACCATGGGGATCACCGAGGGATCCCCCAGGTCCCAGCACACGGCCAACAGCTCGAGCAGGTGTCCGGTCCGCCCGGCGGCTTCCGCGGCAGTCATCATGGTGTGCAGCGAGGCGAGGCCCTTACCGTCGTGGGCCAGGTATTCGCCCGCCGCGGCGGAATAGGCGCCGGCCAGGAGGTCGTGCTGCGGACCGCCGGCAACAGCATCCTTGTAGTCCTGTTCCAGGCGCTTGGCCTGGGCTGCATCCCCCAGCCGCGCCGCGACGTAGAAACCGAGGGAAGACCCAAAGCGGAACAGGTGGAGCGGGTCATTGAGCCTCAGCGCCTCCACGGCCGGCAGCAGCAACTGGTAGGCGCGCTCCATCCTGCCCTGACGCAGCAGCGAGTAGCCCCTGAGCAACTGCAGGCCGCCGTCAAACGTTCCAGCACCGGCGGCGTGGTGGGCGGCATAGCTGTTCAGCTCGCGTTCCGCCGATTCCCATTCGCCCATGGCCAGGTAACTGGCGACCAGCCGGCCCAGCACAAACTCGGGGAAGAAGAACAGGCTGCCGTCCAGGGGCGGCAGCTCGGATGCGGCCAGGAGCGCGGCATCCAGGCCATCGGCAGGGCGGCCGGCGGCGGTGAGGGCATGGGCCAGCAGCGCTTCAGCAACGGCCGCCACTGGCTGGTGGCCGTCATCCAACCGACGGTCCCTGATGGTCTCCACGGCCGCTGCCAGCGCACGGTGGTCCACTTCTGACCCTGCCTTCAGCAGCTGGAGGATATCCTCCTGCCAGGCCCGGATCCCCTCCCCCGATGAACCTGCCTGTTCCCGCACGTCCTCCGCGATGGCAGTCAGCTGGTGACCGGCCGCCTGGTGCGCCGATACCCGCAGCAGCAGGACTGCCGGGCCCTGGGGAAGGTCAGTGAGCGGAAGCCAGCATTCGTCGAGCAGGGCGGCCGCATCAGCATAGGCCCCCTCGTTGTACAGGGCGCGGGCCTGGACCGCCTGGGCCAGCGGCAGGAGGTCCGGGGCATGCACCCGGGCCGCGATGCTTCGCGCGCTGGGGTTGCGGTACCGGGACAGCGCCTCGACGGCGGATTCAAGCAGGTCGGCGTCAGGCACGCGGAGTCCGCACTCCAAAGCCCATTCCACCGAGCGCAGCCGGCCTTCGCCCCGGAGTAGGGTGCCGTCCTGGTGGGCCCGGATTTTTTCCTGCAGCTGGAGGCTGCGCGAGACGGAGATGGTGTTCCTGATGGCCTCGGCGAAGAGGCCGTTCCAGAGGGAAAGTTCAGCCGGAACGCCGGATGTTTCCACCACCATCTGCTGGTCCAGCAAGGAGCGGACCACCGGCGCCCCGCAGATGTCCTCGATGACTTTCCTGCCGACCGGCCCGGCGAGGGCGATGAGTTTGAGTGCTTCCTGTTCTTCGGGCCGCCGCCGGAGGTGGTCCTTGGCCACCACCGCCGTCAGCCGGGCACCATCAGAGGGCAGTGAGCCCAGCAGGACCCAGATGCCGTTGCGCTTGGACAGGATCCCTGCTTCGGCGGCGTCGTGGAGCAGCGCGTCCAGCAGGCGGGGATTGCCGCCGGATGCGCTCCAGGCGGCGTCTATGGTGGCCGCCGGGACCGTTCCCGACAGGAGGTGTTCCAGGACCTCCTCGATCTGTTCCCGGTTCAGTGGCCGCAGGTCAACGCGCTCGGCAAGGCCGTCGTACCACAACTGGTCGAGCGGCTGCGGGAGCCCGGGCCGCGGCCTCGCCGCCGCCACCACGGTGGCCCAGCCGGCCGAAATCAGGTCCGCCAGAACGCCGGCGGAGGCCTCATCCAGATGGTGGGCATCGTCCACCAGCAGCAGGACCGGGTTGCCGTTCCCGGCTTTCAGCTTCTCAAAATACGTCCACATGGAACGCAGGACCGCCACGGGCGAAACTGATTCCTCGGCGGTCAGGTCGGTGGTGTAGGGGGTCAGCACGCCAAATGGCACGGCGGCGAGCGCCGAACTGCCATGGACCTGCAGGATGTTCAACTCCCCCGTGAACCGCTCTGCCACCGTCTCCGTCAGCGACGACTTGCCGATGCCCGGCCCGGCCATGACGAAGACGGCCTGGCTGGTGCGGTTCCGGACAATGTTGCAGATCCTGTCCAGCGGCTCGCGGCGGCCGGTAAGTGACCGGTGCGCGGCGCCGGGCTTGTGTCCATTAGACGAGTCCAGTCAGATCACCCCTGGAAGTTACGCCGAGCTTGGTGAACACCTGGTAGAGGTGCCCCTCAACAGTCCGGACTGACACGCCCATTTCCAGGGCAATGTCGCGGTTCGACGCGCCCCGGCCGGCCAGTCGCGCAATCTGGCGCTCCCTGCTGGTGAGCAGCGGGCTGCCGCTGCTGGGCACGATCGGCAGGTTGGTCACTGTGGCGGCCAGGATGTCCAGGCGGGCCTGGGCGGTCCGGGCGGACATTGAGTCCCCGTCCTGCCGCGCGAAGTCCACGGCGAGGGCCATGCACCGGGCCTCGACGGCGTCCAGTTCCAGGGTGGCGGCGAGCTCTCCGCCGGCGAGGAGTACCTTGGCGTCCCTGGTGCGGCTGCCCAGCGCTATCAGTCGGGACACCTCTGCAAGGGGTCCCTGCCGGTGGCCTGCAATCTCCTCCAGAAGCCGGAAGTCGGCATCGCTCCCGTTCACTGTGGCCGCGAGGAGCTCCACCCCTGCAATCGTGTACCGCCCTGCATCCATGTTCCGGCGGGCCGATTGCTTGAGCTTGCTGACGGCGTCGGGATCGTTCAGCCAGCGCCCCGCCACAAGGGCACAGAAATCGATGAGGCTGTCGGTGGCGAAACCTGATGTGCCGGAGACCCGTTGAAGTTTGGCGAGGTATTTCCTGGCCTGGACCACGTTGCCGATCTGCGCGTGGGCCAGGGCTGTGGCCGAGTATGCGAACCGGAGTGCGGTCTGCACCGGCTGCAGTTCCAGTTGGGCGGCGGCGGACATCAGGGGATCGAGGGCGGCGGCACCACGGCCGGAATAGACATAGGCGATTCCGGCGGCGAGTTCTGCTGCGGCGCTGCCGAACGGCAGCCGGGATGGTTCCTCGGCGTTGTGCGTGCCCAGGAGGTCGATGCACCGCCGCCACTGGCCTGCCATCAGCAGCACCAGGTAGGCCTCACGGTTGTAGCGCTCGCGGAGGCCCACAACGTGGGAGGCATCGCTGATCTGCCCGCCGAGCTGCCGCATCAGGCTCAGGGCATCCATCTCCCGCCCGGTCAGTGCCAGTGCCGTCATCAGGATGATGGCGGCATTCATGCGGTATTCGGCGTCGGGATTCGTTGCCGGGTCCGCGGCGGATTCGAGCGCGGGAATCAACGCCGCGTAATCGCCGGCAAACGCCCGGTATTCGAACTCCGTCAAGGCAACGCGGTTGAGCGCCGCGGCACCAGGTTCAGGCCAGGATGCACCCCTTCCAGCGGAGGCGAGGCGTTCCCTTGCCTCCGCAAGGAGGGCGGGCACCTTGCCTGCCTGGTTCGGAAGCCGCATCATCACCCGGGCCTTCGCAGCCACCAGGTGGGCGTATTCCTCGGCGTCGTCCAGCGCATCGATTTCCGGCCGGGTGATCTCATCCAGGGCTGACAGGGCCTGGACCGGCATGTCCAGCTGAAGGTAAGCGGCAGCTTTCTGCCGCTGTGCGGGTACCCACTGGGGGTCGGTCCTCTTCAGCATGTCGGCGTAGGTGAGGGCGAACTTGGGGTCGAACAGCTGGACCGCCGCTTCCGCGGCCGCGAGGGCGAAGGCCGGGCTCAGCTCAGCCTCACATTCATGGGTCCAGGCGGCGAAGGCCATCAGCTCCTCGACCGTCATTCCAACGGGGTCGGGTTCCTGGCCGCCAAGCAGGACGCTGCGCAGTTCCCGTCGCCGGGCGATGCTCAGCCAGGTCCGTACGACGTCGCCAATGTACTTTTCGCGCAGCGATACCCAGCGGTGGTCGGAGTCGTCAATCCCGAGCAGGCCGCCGTCTTCCATGTCGGCCACCACGTCGGCACTGTAGATGGAGGTAAGCCGGGACAGTTCCACGCGCCGTGCGCAGGAGAGCATCTCGATGACTTCCCGGGTTTCCGGGGTCTCCCGTGACCAGCGGGAACGGACGATGTCATCGAGGCTGGCGGCGCCGTCGAGCACCACCTTGTCGCGGAGGGTCCAGACGGAATCGGACAGCACCAGGTTTCCGGACAGCTGCTGCTCAGTGACCAGGGCCTTGAGCAGGAGCGGGTTGCCGCCCACCATGCGGTGGTAGGTGTTGACCAGTGAGGCCGATACCCGGTGGCCCAGCAGGGACAGCAGGACCTGGCGGGTCTGCAGCTCGTTGAGGTTGCTGAGCCGCACCTCGGTCAGCCGGTGGTCCGTGAGCAGCCAGTGGAAGTCGGCCGGAAGGTCGCTGATGCCCGGTGCCACAGCAATGATTTTGGCGGTACCGGTCAGTAGCACGTTCAACAGCACGCCGGCGCTCATGTCATCGATGCTGCCGGCGGTGTCGAGGGTGATAATGCAGGGCCTGCCTGCCGCGTCGCTGCGGATGAGCGAGGTGATGCCGCGGAGGATGGCTGTGGGCGACCCCATGTAGGCCTGCGGAAGCCTGGCCAGCAGGAAGGAAAGGCACCCATAGGGGGTGGTGGATCCGGCGGGCCCGTTGCGGAGCTGCAACGACCAGACGTCCGGGCCAAGGTCGGCCACGGCCGCGCGGGCGAGGGAGGACTTTCCCACCCCCCGGCTGCCGGTGATGACGGCTCCCAGGGAATTTTCGCTCGTCAACGCTGTGTGGATGGCTTCGAGGTTGGCACTGCGGGCAGGCGCGGACCATTGCTGCTCCGGTGCTTCCGTGGCATGGGCGCGCAGCCCAACGTCGTGAGGTGTTGACCCACGTCCCCAGCTGAGTGGCTCGATTGACATGAACTTATCCCCTACATCCCCGATAGCGGGTTGTAGCCCCATTGCTCCCCCGCATAGCAAGAAGAGTACCCTGTGGCACCCACAGGGAAACAGGTTGAAACGGGTTTAAGTTTCTATATTGCTACCGCCCGGTTTTGGCGGGATGGTACTTCTGCTGCGCTGCCGTGAGGCCCTCGTGCAGCAGCGCCTCCACGGCATCCGCCGCTTCATCGAGCAGGAACGGCAGTTCCTTGAGCTCCGCGGTGCCAAAATCCCGCAGCACGTAGTCGGCGGTGTCCATCCTGCCGGGAGGACGCCCGACCCCCACCCGGACCCGCAGGTAATCCTTGGTGGCCAGCGCTTTCGAGATGTCGCGCAGCCCGTTGTGGCCGCCTTCGCCGCCGCCGATCTTGAGCTTCACAGTGTTAAAAGGGATGTCGATTTCGTCGTGGACGGCAACCACATGGTCGGGCGTGATGCCGTAGAAGTTGGCCAACGCGGACACCGGGCCGCCGGAAACATTCATGTAGGTCATCGGTTTGGCCAGGACAACCCGGGGGCCGCCAATCCCCAGCCGTCCTTCCAGCACCTGGGCACGCGCCTTGTGGGTCTTGAACCCGGCACCGATCCGGCCTGCCAGTTCGTCGAGGACCATCTGGCCGACGTTGTGCCTGTTGCCTTGGTACTGGACTCCGGGGTTTCCGAGGCCGACGATCAGCCAGGTGTCAGTCATGGGTCAATCCTAAGGTGGGCGGTTGGGACAAGCCGCAGGCCAGCGGCGGTGGACATGGCAGTGGCCGGACCCCAGGGGGATCCGGCCACTGGCAAGGGCATAGCGGTTGTTACTCGGCTGCTGCTTCCTCGGCTGCTTCGGGAGCTTCTTCGGAAGCGGCCTCGGCTTCTTCGGGAGCTTCTTCCTCGGCGGCGACTTCCTCGGAGATGTTGACCACGAGGGCCTCGGCGTCGGTCAGCAGGACCGAACCCTTGGGCAGGACCAGGTCGGAGGCGTGGATGTGCTCGCCTGCGGCGCGGCCTTCGATGCTGACCTCAACGGACTCGGGCAGGTGGGTTGCCTCGGCCTCGAGGGACACAACGGTCAGTTCGAGGTTGTGGACGGTGCCGGGGGCGGTTTCACCTTCAACGTGGACGGGGACGTCAACGGTGACCTTCTCGCCCTTGCGGACGGTCAGGAGGTCGATGTGCTCGATGATCTGCTTGATCGGGTCGCGCTGGATGTCCTTGACCAGGGCCAGGTGGCCGTCGCCGTTGATGTCCAGGGACAGCAGGGCGTTGGGGGTGCGGACAGCCAGGGTGGTGGCCTTGGCCGGGAGGGTGATGTGGATGGGCTCTGCGCCGTGGCCGTAGATGACGGCGGGGATCAGGTTGGCCATCCGGGCGCGGCGGGCGTAGCCCTTGCCGAATTCGGTGCGCAGTTCTGCTGCGAGCTTCTGCTCAGACATGGAAATCTCCTTGAAGACTAAACGGTGTTCAGCAAGGGCGGAGGTCTGGTTCGACCTTCAACGCCGGGCGGCCCGGAGGCGGCTCTTCACGAAGGCGCCCTTCGCAATGAAGGGCAGATCAGACCCAGTCGATAACGGAGACTGCAGGCCGTTGCCGGGCGTACACCCAACCGGCTGCTCTCCCTCGCCAAGGTATCGGGGACAAGCCTACCAGCGGCGGGCCGGTTTCCTTAAACCGCGCCCGGCCGCCGGTGGTTGAGCCTGTCGAAACCGGGTTTCGACAGGCCCAACCACCAGGAGTGCTACGCGTTGCCGTCGAACAGGCTGGTGACGGAGCCGTCGTCGAACACCTCACGGACGGCGCGTGCGATCAGCGGCGCGATGGACAGCACGGTCAGCTGCGGGAACCGCTGGGAGGCGGACAGCGGAAGGGTGTTGGTGACAACCACTTCGCGGGCACCGGAGTCCGAGAGCCGCTGGGCGGCGGGCTCGGAGAAGACGGCGTGCGTGGCGGCGATGATGACATCCTTGGCGCCGGCGTTCTTCAGCACCTGGACTGCGCCGGAGATGGTTCCGCCGGTGTCGATCATGTCGTCAATGAGGACGCAGGTGCGCCCCTCGATCTGGCCCACCACGGTCTTGGACACGGCCTGGTTGGGGACGGTCAGGTCGCGGCTCTTGTGCACGAATGCCAGGGGCGCGCCGCCCAGCCGCTCGGCCCACTGTTCAGCCACCCGGACGCGTCCGGTGTCGGGGGAAACAACGGTGATGTTGTCGGCGTCCACCCGGGTGCGGATGTAGTCGGCCAGCAGCGGGATGGCCATGAGGTGGTCCACGGGACCGTCGAAGAAGCCCTGGATCTGGGCGGTGTGCAGGTCCACGCTCATGATGCGGTCCGCGCCGGCGGTCTTGTACATGTCGGCCACCAGGCGGGCGGAGATGGGCTCGCGGCCGCGGCCCTTCTTGTCCTGCCGGGAGTACGGGTAGAACGGCGACACCACGGTGATCCGCTTGGCGGAGGCGCGCTTCAGCGAATCGATCATGATCAGCTGTTCCATCAGGTGGTTGTTCAGCGGGGCCGGGTGCGCCTGGATTACGAACGCGTCCGTGCCGCGGACGCTTTCGCCCGCGCGGACGTAGATCTCACCGTTGGCGAAATCGTAGGCGTCCACCGGGAGGAGGTCCGTCCCGAGCTCCTTGGCGATTTCCCGGGCAAGCTCCGGGTGTGCCCGCCCGGTGGCGAGCACCAGCTTCTTCTCGCCGTGCGCCGTAATTTCGCTCATTATTACTTGCCCTCTTCTGTAGATGCCGGGGTACTTGAGGAGTCTTTGGTGGCCGCCTGGGCCAGTTCGGCCGAACGGGTTCCCGGCCTGTGGGCGGGGACCCAGCCTTCGGTGTTGCGCTGGGCAGCGATGCTCAACGCAAGGGCGCCGGCGGGTACGTCTTTGCGGATCACCGCACCGGCGCCGCTGTAGGCGCCGTCCCCCACGGTGACCGGGGCAACAAAGACCGTATTGGAACCTGTACGCACACCGGAGCCGATGACCGTCCGGTGCTTCTTTTCGCCGTCGTAATTGGCGGTGATGTTTCCGCAGCCGATGTTGGTGTCCTCGCCGATTTCGGCGTCACCTGCATAGCCGAGGTGGGACAGCTTGGAGCCGCGGCCGATGGTCACGTTCTTGGTTTCGTAGAAGGCGCCGATCTTGCCGCTTTCGCCCAGGACCGTGCCCGGGCGGAGGTACGTGAAGGGCCCGACGGCGGCGCCCTTCCCGATCACGGCACCGGAACCATGGGTGCGGACCACCTTGGCTCCTTCGCCGACGGTAACGTCCGTCAGGGTGGTGTCCGGGCCCACGACGGCGTCCCGTGCCACGGTGGTGGCTCCATGGAGCTGGATGTTGGGCAGGAGCCGGACGTCCTCGTCGAGCGTGACGGAGGCATCGATCCAGGTGGTGGCGGGGTCCACGACGGTGACGCCGGCCCGCATCCAGGCTTCCACGGTGCGCCGGTTCAGTTCCGCGCCAAGCGCTGCGAGCTGGACGCGGTCGTTGGCACCTTCCACCTGCCAGCGGTCCGCGGTGACGACGGCGGCCACGCGGCCCCCTGCCTCCCGCGCCAGTCCGAGGACATCCGTGAGGTACTTCTCCCCCTGCGCGTTCTCGGTGGTGACCTTGCCCAGGGCTTCCCGCAGCACCGCGGCGTCGAAGGCGTAGATCCCGGAGTTGACCTCGCGGATGAGCTGCTCGGCCTCGCTGGAATCCTTGTGCTCCCTGATTCCGGTGACAGTGCCGTCCTCACCGCGCAGGATCCGCCCGTAGCCGGTGGCGTCGTCCAGCACCGCGGTCAGGACGGTCACCGCGTTGGCTTCGCGCTCATGGGTGGCAACCAGTTCGGCCAGGAGCCCGCCGGACAGCAGCGGGACGTCGCCGTAGGTGACCACCACTGTGCCGGTGAGCTGCTGCTCCGCGTCAAGGGCCTGGAGTGCCGCTTCGACGGCGCGGCCGGTGCCGGGGATGTCGTCCTGGTCAACGATCAGGGCCGACGGGTCGAGCCGGGAAACGTGCTCCGCCACCAGGTCGCGTTCGTGGCGGACCACGATGGCGAGCTGCTGCGGGTTGATACTGCGGGCCGCCAGGAGCGCGTGCCCCACCATGGACCGCCCACCGATTTCGTGGAGGATCTTGGGGGTACGTGACTTCATCCGCGTACCGGCGCCTGCTGCCAGGACGATGACGGCGGCCGGGCCGGTTTTCTCGGGGATCACGTACGGGCTCTCCTTGCCTGGGTTGCGCTGGCGCTTGCGGTGTCCGGCCAGCCTGTTGGCGCGGTACCGGGTGTCCTCCTACTGAACTCCTCGCACAGCAGTTCCGCCCATAGGATTCGAACCTATACTCCACGGCTCCAAAGGCCGGGGTGCTGCCGTTACACCAGAGCGGACCATGCCCCAGGCGCAAGGCCCGGGCACAAGTCCCTATTTTGCCATGGGTTCGGGGCGCGGCGCGACACGGGCCCGCCGCGCCCGCTCCGCAGCCCCGGAAAGCCGGGCCAGGGCCGTAGGGCATGATGGAAATGTGAGCAACAACCCCCCGCGGACCCGGATGACCGCACTGCAGCGCCGGAGCCAGCTGATCGGCATCGGACGGGGCCTCTTTGCCGTCCGGGGCCTGGACGGCACCACCATCGAGGAGATCGCCGCCTGCGCAGGCGTATCCAAGCCGGTCATCTACGAACACTTCGGTTCGAAAGAGGGGCTGTACACCGAAGTGGTGGACTGCGAATTCCACATCCTCCTGGATTCCATCAGCGCCGCCCTGGCCGAGGAGGCAAAGCCCCGCGTCCTCGTGGAGCGCGCCGCGCTGGCGCTGCTGACCTACATCGAGGACCGCACGGAAGGCTTCCGCATCCTGATGCGGGACGCCCCGCCCTCCCAGCCCGAAGGGGCCTTCTCCACCCTGCTCTCGCACGTCACCGCCCGGGTGGAGCACATCCTCTCCGACGAATTCTCCCGCCGCGGCTTCAGCGGTGAAGACGGCGCCATGTACGCCCAGATGCTCGTGGGCATGGTGGCCATGACCGGCCAGTGGTGGCAGGACAGCCGCCAGCCCGACAAGCACACTGTGGCAGCGCACCTGGTCAACCTCGCCTGGAACGGCCTGACCGGCCTCAAGAAGGACCCGGAGCTGCGGTCTGAGGCGTAACTGCCTGGTTCCGTCCGCGGCACAGGAGCCCTTCGCCGTCGCTTAGACACAACGCATAGGGGCACCTGCGGTCGCTGGGCGACCTCCGGCGCCCGATGCGCCGCGATGCGCGACTACACGAAGGCCTCCTGCACCGCTGGTGCCCGCGTCGCCTTTGTCAGTCGCCCAGGAGCTCCGAGGCTTCGAGCCACTCCATTTCCAGGGCGTCCTTTTCCTCGCCCAGGTCCTTGAGCTGCTTGTTCTGTTCCGCCAGGGCGTCGAAGTCGGACTTCTCCGTGCTCTTGACCATGTCGTCGTGGAGCTTCTTTTCCTGCTGCTCGAGCTTCTTCAGCTGCCGCTCGATCCGGTTGAGGGCCTTGCGGGCCTCCCGCTTTTCGGCCTCGGAGGGGCCTGACTGGGCGGCGGCCGGAGCCGCTCCGCCGGCGCTGGTGACAGGGTTGCCGCCGCCGGTCACCGTGGATCCGGCGAGGGCGGACTCACGGAGCTCAAGGTACTGGTCCACGCCGCCGGGCAGGCCGCGGAGCTTGCCGTCGCCGAGCAGGGCCATCTGGTGGTCCGTCACGCGTTCAAGGAGGTAGCGGTCGTGGCTGACCACCACCAGGGTGCCCGGCCAGCCGTCCAGGACATCCTCAACCGCGGCCAGGGTGTCTGTATCCAGGTCGTTGGTGGGCTCGTCCAGCATCAGGACGTTGGGCTCCCCCACCAGGAGCCGCAGGAGCTGCAGGCGCCGGCGTTCACCGCCGGACAGGTCCTTGACCGGGGTCCACTGCTTCTGGTTGGTGAAGCCCAGCTGCTCCACCAGCTGGCCTGCCGTGAATTCCCGGCCGCCCACGTTGAAGGACCGCTTTTCCCGCTCGATGACCTCAATGACGCGGAGGTCGGAGACGTCGTCGAGTTCCTTGACTTCCTGCGTGAGCACGGCCGTGACTACGGTCTTGCCGCGCTTCAGCTTGCCGGCGTCAGGCGTAATCTCGCCGTTGAGCAGCTTGAGGAGGGTAGTCTTGCCGGCGCCGTTGACGCCCACCAGCCCCAGGCGCTCACCCGGCGCCAGGCGCAGGGTGATGTTGTCGAAAAGCTTCCGGCCGTCGTCGCCGCCGCGGAAGTTGAGCGAGACGTGCTCGAGGTCCAGTACATCCTTGCCCAGCCGGGCCGTGGCCATCTTGTTCAGCGCCATGGAGTCGCGCGGCTCCGGGACATCCTCGATCAGGGCGTTGGCCGCTTCGATCCGGAATTTCGGCTTGGACGTCCGGGCGGGCGCGCCGCGCCGGAGCCAGGCCAGTTCCTTCTTGACCAGCTGCTGGCGCTTGCTCTCCACGACGGCGGCCATCCGGTCCCGCTCCGCGCGGGCAAGGACGTAGGCCGCATAGCCGCCTTCAAAGGGGTCCACGATGCCGTCGTGCACTTCCCACGTCTTGGTGCACACCTCATCGAGGAACCACCGGTCGTGGGTCACCACCAGGAAGGCGCCCTGGTTGGCGCGCCAGCGCGATTTCAGGTGCCGGGCCAGCCAGGCCACACCTTCAACGTCGAGGTGGTTGGTGGGTTCGTCAAGCATGATGACGTCATGGTCCTCGATGAGCAGCTTGGCGAGGGCAACCCGCCGTTTCTGCCCGCCGGACAGGGCATGGACATTGGCGTGCCAGTCGACGTCGGACACCAGCCCGCCCATGATTTCGCGGATCCGGGGATTGCGTGCCCACTCGTAGTCGGCCTGGTCCCCCACGATCGCGGCACCCACGGTCAGGTCGCCGTCGAGCACGTCGCTTTGGTCCAGGTAGCCGATGTTAACGTCGCCGCGCTTGGTGACCCGGCCGGAATCCGGCGTGGAACGCAGGGCGAGCAGCCTCATCAGGGTGGACTTGCCATCGCCGTTGCGGCCCACCATGCCGATCCTGTCGCCCTCCTCGAGTCCCAGGGTGACGCCGTCAAGGACGGTGCGGGTTGCGTAGGAAACCGTCAGGTTTTCGCCGCCAAGAAGGTGTGCCAAAGGGAACTGCTTTCTGCTGCTCGGGTGGGAGTAAAAGGGGTCAGATCAGGGTGTCGGAGACGATGCGCGCCCCCGGAACCGGACCGTGCACGGCCAGGGCCGACAAGCCGTAGCGCTGCAAAGCCTCAGCCAGGGCCTCCGCGGCCACCGAATCATCCGCGAGCAGGGCCACGGTTGGACCGGAGCCGGACACAATGCCGGCAATGGCCCCGTGGGATTCGCCGATGCCCAGCGTATCGCGCAGGGACGGGGCAAGTTCAATGGACGCCCGCTGGAGGTCGTTGACCAGGACCCGGCTCAGCGCTTCAGCGTCACCCCCGCGCAGGGCAGTCAGGATCTGGGGATCGACGCCGGTGGGCTCGGCTGCTTCCACCCCTTCAGCTTCACGCAGCCGGTCCAGGGTCCGGTACACCTCTGGTGTGGACAGGCCGTAGTCGGCGGTGACCAGGACCCAGTGGGTTTGCGCCTTGGCCAGTGCCGGGGACAGCTTGTCGCCCAGGCCCAGGCCGACGGCGGTCCCGCCCAGAAGGGAGAACGGGACATCGGCACCCAGCTCCGCGGCCAGGTGGGCCAGTTCTTCACGGGAGAGGCCGCTGTTCCAGAGTGCGTCGCAGGCCAGGAGTGTCGCCGCGGCGTCGGCGGATCCGCCGCCCATGCCGCCGGCCACCGGGACGCGCTTGGTGATTTCCAGGTGCACTCCGGTGGCATGTTCGGAAACGTCCGCCATGATGGCGGCGGCTTTGTACGCCAGGTTGTTGCCGTCGAGGGGAATGTCGACGGCGTCCAGGTCCAGTGTGCTGTCCGGGCTGATGCTGACCGTGATCCCGGGCGTCTCGGTGCTGGTGGCGGCCACTTCCTCATACAGGGAGACCGCGAGGTAAACGCTGGCCACCGAGTGGTAGCCGTCGGGGCGGAGGGGCCCGACGTCCAGGGACACGTTGACTTTGCCGGGTGCCTTGACCCTGACGGTCCTGGCAGTGAACCGGCCCGGCCGCGCCGCCGTCACGCCCCGGTTTCCTTGGCCTCGGCGATCCGGGCAAACGCGGCGATGTCAATGACTTCACCGCGGGCAGTGGGGTCCACGCCGGCTGCCAGCAGGCAGCGTTCAGCTTCCGGCGCTCCCCCGGCCCAGCTGGCAAGCGCGGCACGCAGGGTTTTGCGGCGCTGCGCGAACGCGGCGTCCACCACCGCGAACACCTGTTCACGGGTTGCCGTGGTGGCCGGCGGCTCGCGGCGGGTGAAGGCAACCAGGCCGGAGTGGATCTTTGGCGCGGGCCAGAAGACATTCATGCCGATGACACCGGCCTTGCGCATGTGGCTGTACCAGGCGGCCTTCACCGATGGGACGCCATAGGTCTTCGAGCCGGGGCCGGCCGCGAGGCGGTCCGCCACTTCGTCCTGCACCATGACCAGCCCGTGCTGCAGGCTGGGGAATTGCTCCAGCAGGTGCAGCACCACGGGCACCGCCACGTTGTAGGGCAGGTTGGCCACAAGTGCTGTGGGCTGGACCGGAAGTCCGGTGACCTTCATGGCATCGGCGTGCACCAGGTGGAAGGCAGCTGCGGCGGCGGGACGCCATTCCTTCACGGTTTCGGGCAGTTTCGCCGCAAGGACGGGATCAATTTCGACGGCGACCACAGCGGCAGCGGCGTCCAGCAGCCCAAGGGTCAGGGACCCGAGGCCGGGGCCCACCTCCAGTACTGTCTCGCCAGGCTTCACGTCAGCGGCAGCGACGATCCGGCGGATGGTGTTGCCGTCGATGACGAAGTTCTGGCCGAGGGTCTTGGTGGGCCTGACCCCTATTTCCTCCGCCAGCCGGCGTATATCGGAGGCACCAAACAGCGGTGCGGGCGCGGCGGGGATGGGTTCAGTCACCTAGGTATCCTATCCCGCGCGGGGATTCCGTCCGGGACAGCCGCACATCCCGGACCTGTCCGGAAAGGGAACTCCGGGCCGCCGGTTAACGGCTGCGGCCGGGCCCGGAAAGTCCGGACCCGGCCGCAGGCGCCAAGGGCGGGGCAGCTGGCGGTCAGCTGGTGGCTGCCCAGCCGCAGCCCCAGGGCTGCAGGCCGCGCTGTGCGTAGACGCGGTTGGCGATGTCGATCTGCTGGGCCTTGGTGGCGAGGCTGGCGTTGGGGGCATAGGCCCCGCCGCCGGCGCCAATCCAGGTCTGGATATCGAACTGCAGGCCGCCGTAATAGCCGTTGCCCGTGTTGATGCTCCAGTTTCCACCGGACTCACACTGGGCAATCTTGTCCCACATGGCCTCGTTCATCATCGCCGGCGCGGCAGCACCGGTGTTGCTGCCGGTGGTTGCCGGGGCAGCCTGGGCGACCGGCTTGGGCTTGGTGCCTACCGTGATCTTTTCCGCCACCGGCTGCACGGTGACCGTCTCGGACACAAGGGTCCGGGAGGCCTCGCGGCCATCCACCAGGACCAGCTTGTAGGTCTTCTCCACCCTGCCGGCGGAACCGGCCTGGGTGACTTCCTTTTCACCCTTCAGCAGTTCGGCGCTTTCGGTGGTCACCGTTTCAAAACCAATGTCCTCGGTGGCCACAGCGGTCTGGGCGTTATCAACACGGGAAACCTTGATCACCATGTTGTTGACCACGTGTGCGTTGGCGGGCTGGGAGGTGCGGTCGTTGGCGCCAAGGGCCAGGCCTGCATCTTCCAGGACATTGCCCACGGTAGCGGCCGTAGTGGTGGTGGTGTCCACCTTGCCGTCGGCGACGATGCTGACGGTCTTGGGCGTGGAGATGGACACGAATGAACCCTCGACGGCGAGCTGGGCGTCCTTGGGAGCGGATACCGATGAGGCACTGGCAACACCGAGTTCGGTCACCAGGTCCTCCACGTCCTGGGCGGTGGTGTTGACGGTCTTTTCCGCCCCGTCCAGGCTCACGGTGACTTCCTTGGCCTGGTTCACGTTGATGACGGTGCCGTTCTGGACGGTGGCGTCAACTGCGGGGGAAACCCGGTCCGTCGGTTTGAGTTCCAGGTTGGCGCTTTTAACCACCTGGCCGACGGTTCCGCCGAAAGTCTGCACGGACGTGACTTTGCCGTCCACGTTCACCGTGACGGTTTTGTTATTGCCCACGAAGGCTACGAGCCCCACCACCAGTGCACAGAGCACCAGCATTTGGGCACCGACCTTGAAAAAGCTGATCTTGCCGTCCGTTGTGAAGAACTTGACCACGTTTGCCCGTAACTTTAGGTCCTTCCGGGCACGGGGATCGCGCAATAAAATGCCCGGCACTACCGTGAATAACAGCAGTCCGGGCACCGTTGCGCCGCCACACTCCGCGCAACGGCCTGGGCGGGACCGAGGCCCACCCGCGCGTGTTGCAAGATGAAGTGAATTACCCGATGGCCTTCCCCGACCCCGGCTAACAGTTTTCCACTGTAACCGTAGCGTTATAAACCGGCCAACAAATCTGCATACCAGGTATTCCCCTGAACACCCAGGATTGCGCAGCTATCACGACCAGGATCCGTATGCCCGCACGGTATTTTCGCTGATTCGTGTACAAAGCGCGCCAAGGTCGGATCCTGTCAATTCGGCCATTGCCCGGACGGTATAGGGCACCATGTAACTCGCGTTCGGGCGCCCGCGGTGGGGATGGGGGGTGAGGAACGGCGCATCGGTCTCCACCAGGACCAGGCCTGGATCCGCAATAGCCAGCGCCGCGCGCAGGTTCGCGGCATTCTTGAAGGTCAGCGTGCCCGCGAAGGACATCCACCAGCCCTCCCGGTTGCAGATTTCCGCAAGCTCTTCGTCCCCCGAAAAGCAGTGGAACACCACCCTCTCCGGTGCGCCCTCCTCGCGCAGGACTTGCACCACCTCGCTGTGCGCATCCCGGTCATGGATTTGCAGCGTCAGGTCCAGGCGCTTTGCGATGTCGATGTGGCGCCGGAAGGAGTACTTCTGGTGGGCCAGGCCTTCGCCCCTGGTCCGGTAAAAGTCGAGCCCGGTTTCGCCGATGGCGCGGATGCGCGGGTGGGAGGCCAGCTTCTCGATCTCGTCAAGGGCCTCCTCCAGTTCGCCCCTGGCCGCATAACGGGGTGCGTCGTTGGGGTGCAGGGCAACGGCGCCGAGAAGCCGTTCGTCCTGTTCCACCGCCTGGACAGTGAAACGGGAGGACTCCAAGTCGCATCCCACCTGGACGGCTCCCTGGACTCCCACCGCGGCAGCAGCGTCAAGGGCCGCCCGGATTCCAACCGGCGCTTTCCCCTCCGGGAAATCAAGATGGGTGTGGTTGTCCATGACCGGCACCGGCAGCGGTTCCGGTGCCGGCGGGAAATCCCTGGTCCGGCCGCCTGCGTCATCCGGGGCTTCCCCGGCGGCGGTGGTGCGGTAAGCGTCGGGAATCAGCGAAGTGCACATCCATCCAGCCTAACCGCGGGAGGGTGCCCCATTTTTGTCGGAACTCTCTGTCTGCCGGTGCAGTTGTGTTAGTAGTCTGGTACGAACAGATGCGAACGCCCACCGAGGGGCGAAGGCAGGCTTGCTGTCACGTCCAGGTGAAACCCGGGCTGAAAGGTTGCCGATGGAACCCCACCGACGTATTGCCACCGAGGGAAGCACTGCCGCCGGTAATTTCAAGGGCGTCGCAGAGCCTGTCAGCCGGCTGAACGGTCACCGGCAGGCGGCCGCGATGGACGGTGAGTCGTTCCACGCCGCCAGCCAGCGCATCCTCACAACAGTCAATACCGTGATCGACGGGAAATCCGATGCCGCCAAGCTTGCTCTGACCGTCCTGCTGGCTCAGGGCCACCTGCTGCTTGAGGACGTGCCCGGAGTGGGAAAGACGCTCCTGGCGAAGACCCTGGCGCGGACCATCGACTGCACCGTCAACCGCATCCAGTTCACGCCTGACCTGCTGCCGTCCGACGTTACGGGTGTGTCCATCTACAACCAGGCCTCCCGGCTGTTTGAGTTCCGGCCCGGGGCAGTCTTTGCCAACATCGTCATCGGCGACGAAATCAACCGCGCCTCGGCCAAAACCCAGTCAGCACTGCTGGAGTGCATGGAGGAACACCAGGTGACGGTGGACGGTACCTCCTACCGCCTGGGCGAGCCTTTCATGGTGGTCGCCACCCAGAACCCCATTGAAATGGAAGGGACGTACCCGCTGCCCGAAGCCCAACGGGACCGCTTCATGGCGCGGATTTCCATGGGCTACCCGGACAAGGACGCTGAGATCGAGATGCTCGAGACGCACCAGGCGGCATCACCGCTGGCCATGGTGTCGGCGGTGGTCAGCACGGCAGAAGTGGCGGCCATGATTTCCACGGTCCAGCAGGTGTACGTGTCCCAGGCCGTCAAGGAGTACACGGTTTCGGTGGGCAGGGCCACCCGGGAAAGCCCGCTCCTGAGGCTGGGCGCGAGTCCACGCTCCATGCTGCAGCTGCTGCGCGCTGCCAAGGCCACTGCCGCCCTTGACGGCCGCGATTTCGTGCTTCCGGACGACGTGGTCCACGTCGGGGAGGCGGTCCTGGCGCACCGGATCATCCTGGACCGGAAGGCCGCAGGCTCGGGCGAGACGCCCCACAGCGTCCTGCGGGGCATCCTGTCGAAGCTGCCGGTTCCGCACGCGCCCTCGGATTCCAACGCTGCTCCGGCCGGCAGGAGTACTGCATCCGTGGCCGGCCTGGGCAGGAACCGCTAGGCGGAACCATGGCGCTGCTGGACAGGCTTCCGCGGCATCTCTTCACCCAGCGAGGCTGGGGGATGCTGGGCGCCGGCGCCGCCGCCCTGGCCGCCGCATACATCATGGGCCGGCGCGACCTGCTCACGCTCAGCGTCCTGCTGCTGGTCCTTCCCCTGGTTTCGCTGGCCGGCATCCGCCTGGTCAAGCCGCGTTTCCGAGTCTCCCGGGAGTTCAACCCCTCCCCCGTGGAAACGTCGGCCCCCACCACTGTGCGGCTGGCCGTTTCCCGGACCGGAAACGGCAGCGGCCGGGCCACCATGGAGGAGCGCCTGCCGCCACGGTTCGGTGAATCCCCCGCATTCCGGTTCCCGTCCCGGTCAGCCACAGGCGGAACCAGCCGCTATGAGTACCACCTGCGCTCTGCCCGGCGGGGCCAGTTCCGCATTGGGCCGGTCACGGCTGAGTTCACCGACCCGTTCGGGCTTTCCCTGCACCGCCAGGCCATCGACGACGGCGACATCCTGACGGTGACGCCTGCCGCCGTCGTACTGCCCCTGACCGGACTCGCCGGGGCACGCGGCAACGACGGCGTCACAGCGACCAGGATCCGGGCCAACCCGAGCGACGACGACGTCATGACCCGCGAATACCGCCACGGCGATCCCATGCGCCGGGTCCACTGGGCGGCCACCGCCCGGCACGGCGCCCTCATGGTGAGGCAGGAGGAATCCGTCACCACGCCCGAGGCGACCATCATCCTGGACCACCGCTTTCCGGCGTTTTCCTCCGGTTCCACGGCCGTGTCTGCCGGGCTGTCCGCACAGGACGGGCCTG
Organism: Arthrobacter nitrophenolicus; assembly: GCF_045833485.1. Taxonomy (NCBI): domain Bacteria; kingdom Bacillati; phylum Actinomycetota; class Actinomycetes; order Micrococcales; family Micrococcaceae; genus Arthrobacter; species Arthrobacter nitrophenolicus. Next base: position 3,072,568 of record NZ_CP174504.1, on the reverse strand, counting down.
CCATGGCCACCAGCGGCACGTTCGAGTGGGCAGTGGTGGCGGCGATGTCCATCAGCGCGCATCTCTCAGAACGCAACTACGGCCTGCGCCTGCTCGATGTCCGCGGGGAACCGGCGTTCCTCCATTCCCCGTCTGCGCCCGACCCGGAAGCGGAGGAATACAGCGGCACCTCCGGTCTCCAGTCGATCGCCGAAAGCCTTGCCGCGATCCAGCTCACCGCGCCACACCACCACCAGCACCGCGACGGCCGGCTCCCGGACGCGGCGCCCCGCGGGTTCTCCCTCCCCGGGCTCTCCGGCCACCGTAACCGCGCCAGCCAGGATTCCGGGCCTCCATCCTTCGACGACCGGCTGATGGACAAGCTGTCAGCCCACCGCATGCGGGGGCCCCTGATTGCCGTGCTGGGGAGGATCTCGCCCGAGGAGGCGCTGTCCCTCGCCCCTGCCGCCGGTTACGGCACGAACGCCTTCGCCATCGTGGTGGCGGACAGGCCTGCGGACTTCGATCCTGTCCTCGAGGCGCTGCGCCAGGGCGGGTGGCGTGCGGTGGCCGTACCGCCGTCGGTCCCGGTGGCCTCGGCGTGGGGACAGTTCGACCAGGACGTGGAGCTCCCGGCACCGGCCGTGGAAGTCAGGCGCGGGGCGGGGGTGGTCCGGTGACCATCGCCCCGGCCCGGTCTCCGGAGACCGGGCAGCATCAGCAGGCTGCGGGAGCCTCCCCCGCCCGGTCCCGCGTTGGTGCCTTTCCCTGGGCGATGGCGCTGGCGGTATCGGTAGCGGTCTGCGGTGCTGCCCTCTCCCTGAACGGTGTGCTGAGGGGCTGGGGCTGGTACTGGCCCGTGCTCACCACGGTGCTGGCGGTAAGCTTCACCCTGGCATCGCTGCGCGCCATCCGGGCCCAGCCGCTGCTGGTGACTGCCGGCGGTTTCCTGTCGCTGGCCGCAATCCTGACCCTCACGTTCTTCCGCGGTTCGAGCGTCCTGGGGTTCATCCCCACCCCTGCCACTTTCACCGAGCTGGGCCGGTTCATCCGGCGCGCCAGCGAAACCGTCCTCTCCGAAACCGCGCCGGTGGCGCCGAACGCCGGAATCGTCATGGTGATGTGCGCCGTCCTCGGCCTGGCCGTCATCCTCGTGGACGCACTAGCCGTACCCCTGGGCATGCCCGCCGCTACCGGGGTGGGTTTGTTCGCCATCCTGGTGGTTCCGGCCGTGATCAAGCCGCAAAGCGTCGGATTCTGGGGCTTCACCGGCGCCGTTGCCGGCTACCTGATGATCCTTGCGTTCAGCCAATGGTTCGCCCCCGACCCGCGCACCCAGGCCGATTCCGCGCGGACCCCCGGGCAGGTCCGGCGGGCAGCGTTGACGGGTGCCGCTGCCCTGGTTGCCGCCCAACTGGTTGCACTGGCCATCCCCGGATTCGACCAGGGGACATTCCCGCAGGGCTCCCGGCTCAATCCGTGGGGCACCTCCACCGGACTGAACCCCATGATCACCCTGGGAAACAGCCTGCGGGCCCCTGACGGCAGCGGCCGGATCACCTACGCCACCAATGCGGCCAGCCCGCTCTACCTGCGGTCGGTCACGGTGGACAACTTCGACGGCGAATCCTGGGGCCCGGACGACCGCAACGCCTCCCGGCTTCCGCTCGTGGGGCAGATCGACCCCGGCTACGCCGCCCCGGCAAGCGACCAGGTGCAGCAGGTGACTGCCATCGATACCGGCTCCTTCAACAGCCCCTACCTTCCGGCACCGTACGCTCCCGAATCAGTGCGGGGGCTGGACGGCCGTTGGACCTGGGATCCGGCCACCCTCAGCATCAAGGGTTCGGACACCACCTCCCGGCGGCAGGAATACGTGGTCACGTCGTCGGTGCCGAACCTTTCCGCCGACCTCCTGGCGCAGTCCTCCGCGCCGCTGCGGAACATTCCCGAGGACTTCACCAGGATCCCCGGCAACGTGCCGGAGATCGTGCGGACCACTGCCGGGACCGTAGCAGGCCCCGGCAACACCCCGTACCAGAAGGCGATGGCCATCCAGCGGTACCTTCGCTCGGCAGAGTTCACTTATTCCCTGCAGTCACCGGTCCAGAACGGCTATGACGGCAACGGCCTGTCCGTCCTGGCTGACTTCCTGGAGCAGAAGAGCGGCTACTGCATCCACTACGCATCGGCCATGGCCGTCATGGCAAGGCTGGAAGGTATCCCCAGCCGGATCGCGGTGGGCTACGCTCCGGGAAGGCTGACCCGAGCCACTGTCACGGTGGCCGGCCAGGGAGCGCTTCCCGAGTTCGAGGTGGATGCGCGCGACGCACATGCCTGGCCGGAACTGTACTTCCAGGGCGTGGGCTGGGTGCCTTTCGAGCCCACCCCCTCCCGCGGCGTGGTTCCCGGCTACGCGAGCGAGTCCTCGTCCCCATCCGCCCCGGGTGCAGTCGACAATGGGGATGACCTGGTTCCTGACGCCACTCCGGCGCCAGCCCCCGCGCCCAGCGCTGCCCCTGTTCCGGTTCCGGGCACGGGCGGCGGCACGGACGCCGGCCTGCAGCTCCTGCCGTTCCTGATCGGCGCCGGCGCAGTCCTGGGTGCGGCCCTGCTGGCCGCGTCACCGCACCTGGTCCGGGCCGCTGCCCGGACCTGTCGGCTCCGGCCCAGGAACCCGGGTGAGGCTGTCCCGCTGGCGTGGAGCGAAGTGGTGGACCTGGGTACCGACTTCGGGGTGGCCCCGGTCCCAAGCGAGACCCCGCGGGCCTATGCCGGCCGGCTTCGCAGCCGCTTTGGGGAACCCGGCGGCATGGATGCGGCTGCCCATCGGGCCGTGGGGGTTCTCACCTCGGATTTCGAGCGGTACAGGTACGGCCGGCCCCAGCCGGCGGGGCCGAACACGGGCGGCCCTGGGCGGGAGCGGCAGGATGCGGGCGGCGCCGACCCGGCGGAACACATTGGAGCCCTGGAGTTCGCCTTGCGCTGCAACGCCACCCGGTGGCAGCGGTTCCGCGCCGCCTGGCTTCCGCCGTCAGTCATGGGCCGGCTGGGACGGATGGTCGCGGCACCTTTCCGGGCGGCGGGACGGCTTCTCGCCGCAACGGCAAAGGCCGCCTCCCGCGCCCTGCCCGTGCGTTCACGGTAAGGGCGGGCGGCGGCCTGCGGCCCGGGCTCGCCTGCCCGGGCCGAAGCACTCCCCTGATTGTTATCCCGCGTAGGGGTCGGCGATGCCGATGTACTGGGTGTACAGGTATTCCTCGATGCCCTCCAGGCCGCCTTCGCGTCCCAGGCCGGACTGCTTGACGCCGCCGAAGGGTGCTGCCGCGTTCGAGATGACGCCGGCGTTCAGGCCCAGCATGCCGGTCTCAAGGCGTTCGCCCATCCGGATGCCGCGGTTCAGGTCCTTGGTGAAGACGTAGGCCACCAGACCGTACTCGGTGTTGTTGGCCAGGCGGACGGCGTCATCTTCCGAGGAGAAGGTGATGATCGGGGCCACGGGTCCGAAGATTTCCTCGGACAGGATGCGGGTTCCCTCGGTGACGCCAGCCAGGATGGTGGGCTGGTAGAAGTAGCCCGGCCCGTCCACCGGAGCGCCACCCAGGACGGCCTTCGCACCGGAGGCCACAGCGTCTGACACCAGCTCGTGGACCTTGTCACGGCTCTTGGCGTCGATCAGCGGGCCCACCTTGGACTCGGGTTCGGTGCCGCGTGCGGTGGTCATTTCCTTCATCTTCGCGGCAAACTTCTCCGCGAATTCGGTGGCCACGGACTCGTGCACGATGAACCGGTTGGCCGCGGTGCAGGCCTCGCCCATGTTCCGCAGCTTCGCCAGCATGGCCCCGGCGACGGCGGCGTCCAGGTCTGCGTCCTCGAAGACGACGAACGGGGCGTTGCCGCCGAGCTCCATCGAGGTCCGCAGGACGGTTTCCGAGGCGTCGGACAGCAGGCGGCGGCCCACCTCCGTGGACCCGGTAAAGGAGAGCTTGCGCAGCCGGGCATCCTTGATCAGCGGCCCGGTCGTGGCGCCTGCAGTGGACGTGGGGATGACGTTCAGGACGCCGGCGGGCAGGCCGGCCTCCTGCATTACCGCGGCGAACAACTGCGAGGTCAGCGGTGTGAGGTTCGCGGACTTCAGCACCATGGTGCAGCCTGCGGCCACGGCGGGGGCGATCTTGCGGGTGGCCATGGCCAGCGGGAAGTTCCACGGCGTGATCAGCAGGCAGGGGCCCACCGGCTTCTTGGTGACCAGCAAGCGGGACTTGCCGTCCGGGGAAACGGAGTAGCGGCCGAAGGCGCGGACGGCTTCCTCGGAGAACCAGCGCAGGAACTCGGCGCCGTACGTCACTTCGCCGCGGGCTTCGGCCAGGGGCTTGCCCATCTCCATGGTCATCAGGAGCGCGAAGTCCTCGGCCCGCTCGGTCACCAGCTCAAAAGCACGGCGCAGGATCTCGCCGCGTTCCCGCGGGGGCACCTTCGCCCAGGATTCCTGCGCGGCCACGGCAGCGTCCAGTGCTGCGGCACCGTCCTCCGCGCCGGCGTCGGCGATGCTCAGCAGGACTTTGCCGGTGGCGGGATCCTCGACGTCGAACGTCTTGCCGGAAGCGGCATCGCGCCACTCGCCATTGATCAGCAATCCGGTGGGAACAGAGGCCAGAAGCTGGCTTTCGCGGTCCGCGCTTACGGCCGGCTGTGCGGTGACAGTCACGATGACTCCCTCGTCAGTAGGGTTGGTGGCAGCCCTCCGCTGCGGCCGGAACGGCCGGACCCATCAGGCTGATTAAGTGCCAGACTACTGCCGGGATTCGCCCGGGGTCTACGCCGCTGCGCACTGCCCGGCCCGCGTTCTGCTGTGCACCTGCACAGCAGAACCTGCAGGCTTCCAGGCGCCTGTCAGCGGGCCGCCAGCACGGCGGAATAGAGCTCCCGTTTGCTTACCCGGACGTCCTCGGCAACAGCGGCCACGGCTTCCTTGAGCCGGATGCCCTGGGCCACCAGGTCGTTCACCGCCGCGACGTGGTCCTCGGGGGTGCCCGCTGCCTGTTCCGGCGCACCGGCCACCACGACGGCGATCTCGCCCCTGACGTCGGAGTTTTCCGCCCACTGCAGGAGCTCGCCGAGCGGGCCGCGGAGGACTTCCTCGTAGGTTTTGGTCAGTTCGCGGCAGACAGCCACCCGCCGGTCCGCCCCGAAACGTTCCTTGAGCGCCCGGAGCATGGCCTCAAGCCGGTGCGGCGCCTCGAAAAAGACCATGGTGCGGCGTTCGCCGGCAAGCTCGGCCAGCCGGGCTGCCCGTTCGCCCGCTTTCCGGGGAAGGAAACCTTCGAAACAGAAACGGTCAGTCGGCAGGCCGGAGAGGGCCAGCGCCGTCAGGACGGCGGAAGGCCCGGGAACCGCCGTTACCGTCAGTCCGGCGGCCACTGCGCCTTCCACCAGCCGGAAGCCGGGATCGGACACGGACGGCATGCCGGCGTCAGTCACCATCACCAGCGTGCTGCCGGTCCTGACCTGGTCCAGCAGTTCCGAGGTCTTGGCCGCCTCATTGTGCTCGTGGTAGCTGATGATCCGCCCCGCCACCGTGATGCCGAGGCTTTGCACCAGCCGGTGCAGGCGGCGGGTGTCTTCAGCGGCAACGATGTCCGCTGTCGCCAGCAGTTCCACCAGCCGGGCGGAGGCGTCGCCCGTGTTTCCGATCGGAGTGGCGGCCAGGATGATGCGTCCTGCCGCTGCCGGGCCGGATTCTGGCGGGGTGCTGGGGTGAGGGTCCACGCCTCCAGCCTACTGCCGGGGGGACTGCCAGCCGCAAAAGGTAGCATGGGCTCGTGACGCAGACCTCGACGCAGCCGCAGGAAGCTGCACGGCTCAGCGCCGGACATCCCGCTCCCCCCGCCCCCGGCCAGGACTCCCCGGAGGCACCAACCAGCGGAGGGGAAACCCCGATGGAAGGCGGCCCGGCGGGCCGGCCATGGATCAGCCGCCCGGCAGAGGCCTTCACACGCGAAGCGCTGTACGCACGGCTCCTCGGGGAAGTGCGCTCCTGGCGGGACTACCCGCCGTCGCTGCGGCTGTGGATGCTGCTGGTTCCGGTGCTGACGGCGGTGGCCGGCGGGATCCTCCGCTTCGTCCGGCTGGACGCCCCGCACAAGCTGGTCTTTGACGAAACGTACTACGTCAAGGACGCGTACTCGTTCCTCATCAGCGGCTATGAGCGCAACTGGCCGGACAAGGCGAACGATTCCTTCAACGCCGGCGATCCGTCGGTGCTGCTCCCCTCCCCCGAATACGTGGTCCATCCGCCGGTGGGCAAGTGGATGATCGCCGCCGGGATGGCCCTGTTCGGCGCGGACAATTCCTTTGGCTGGCGGTTCGCTGCAGCGTTCACCGGCACCCTTTCCATCTTGCTCCTGGCCCTGATAGCCCTGAAACTGTTCCGGTCCCTCCCGCTGGCCGGCGCCGCCGGCCTGCTCCTTGCCGTGGACGGGCACCACCTGGTGATGTCCAGGACTTCCCTGCTGGACATCTTCCTGATGTTCTGGATCCTCGCTGCCTTCGGTGCCCTGCTGCTGGACCGGGACGATGGGCGGCGCCGGCTCGCCGCACGCCTGGCGCAGGCGGCGGCCCGGAACGGCGGACAGCCGCCGCCCCAAATGCTGTTGACCGGTCCCTGGCTCGGGATCCGCTGGTGGCGGCTGGCGGCCGGAATCTGCCTGGGACTCGCTGTGGGCACCAAATGGTCCGGGCTGTTCTTCCTGGCCGGATTTGGCCTCCTCACAGTCATCTGGGACCTCAGTGCCCGGCGCGTGGCAGGAATCCGCGGCTGGATCAGCGGCGGGGCCATCAAGGACGGGATTCCGGCGTTCCTCAGCACCGTCCCCGTGGCATTCCTGGTGTACGGGGCTACCTGGACCGGCTGGTTCCGCTCGGAGGATGCCTACTTTCGCCGCTGGGCGGAGAGCAATCCGTCCGCTGAATGGGGCTGGCTGCCGGACTCCATCAGGTCCCTCGCCCACTACCACCGCGAGGCCTACACGTTCCACCAGGGCCTCGGCTCCGAGCACCCGTATGAGGCAAGTGCCTGGAGCTGGCTGGTACTCGGCAGGCCGACGTCGTTCTTCTATGAATCCCCGGAGCAGGGCACGCCGGGATGTGCCGTAGCGAAATGCACCTCAGCCATCCTGTCCGTGGGCAACCCCCTGATCTGGTGGGCCGCCGTCATATCCCTCGTGGTCCTGCTGTTCTGGTGGGCTGGCCGGCGTGACTGGCGGGCCGGTGCGATCCTCGCCGGCGTCGGCGCCGGGTACCTTCCGTGGTTCCTCTACCCGGAGCGGACCATGTTCTACTTCTACGCCGTCTCCTTCGAGCCGTTCCTGGTCCTGGCCCTCGTCTATTGCCTGGGCCTGGTCCTGGGGCGGGCCGGGGACCCGCCATGGCGGCGCCGCGCGGGCCTGTACCTGGTGGCCCTGTTCGTGGCGGCGGCCGTCGTGCTCTCGTCCTTCTTCTACCCCATCTGGGCAGCCGAGGTCATCCCCTACGACGCCTGGCGGGTGCGGATGTGGATGCCGTCCTGGATCTAGGGCAGGATTGCAATCAGACCCGATCGAAGCCGCTGCCGCGGCCCGGCAGCGGAACGGAGACCTGCTGTGAGAGAAGCAAGCACGGAACTGCTGGTGGAGCTCGATGCCGGCAGCAACGTCACGGACCTGCTCCTGGAGCAGCACGCCGCCAATCCCGCCCACGCCCTCTACCGGCGCAAGGGCCCCAATGGCTGGGTGGATGTTCCGGCGGCAAAGTTCCTGCAGGATGTCAGCGCCCTGGCCAAGGGGCTGATCGCCGGCGGGCTTGAGCCCGGCGACACCGTGGCCGTTATGTCCGCCACGTCCTACGAATGGACGCTGGTGGACTTCGCAATCTGGTTCGCGGGCGGCGTGACCGTCCCCATCTATGAGACCTCATCCACCCGGCAGGTGGAGTGGATCATTCGGGATGCGGGCGTTCGGCGTGTTTTCGCCCAGGACCGGGCGATGGCGGAACTCGTTACCGGGGTTGTTGCCGGCTCACCCCCGCTCCGGGACCGGCTGGTGAACGTGGTACGGATGGACAGCGACGGCGAGGCCCCCAACCTCGCCAGCCTCGCCGCTGCCGGCGCCGGGGTCAGTGACGCCGAGCTTGAGCGGCACCGCAGCCGTGCGGGGTTGGACGACGTCGCGTCCCTCGTATACACCTCGGGCACCACGGGCAATCCCAAGGGCTGCGAGATCACCCATGGAAACTTCGCCCTGGTGGCCAAGAATATTGTCGCGTTCCTTCCGGAACTGCTGGTCCAGGACCAGGCGCGCACGCTCATGTTCCTGCCGCTGGCCCATGTTTTGGCGCGGGCGGTCCAGGTGGTATGCCTGACGGCGGGCGCAACGCTGGGACATACCCCTGGCGCGGCCCAGCTCCTGGAGGATCTGGGGACCTTCAAGCCCACGTTCCTGCTGGTGGTCCCGCGGATCTTCGAAAAGGTCCGGGCAACGGCCGCCCACAAGGCAGTGGTGGCCGGCAAGGGCAGGCTGTTCCAGGCCGCCTCGGCCGCTGCCATTGCCTACTCCCGGGACCTGGACAAGCAGAGCCGCGGCGAGGGTACCGGCCCGGGACTGATGTGCAGGATACGGCACGGATTGTTCGACCGTCTCCTGTATCCCCGGCTCCGGCAGGCCTTCGGTGGGCAGGTGGGGTACACCGTGTCCGGTGCGAGCCCCCTGGCCCACGATGACGCCCACTTCTTCCGCGGCGCGGGCATCCCGGTGCTGGAGGGCTACGGCCTGACCGAGACCACCGCGCCGTGCACGGCCAACACCCCGTCGCGGACACGGGTGGGGTCGGTGGGGATCCCGATCCCCGGCACCACCATCCGGGTGGCCGAAGACGGCGAAATCCTGGTCAAGGGCATCGGCGTCTTCAAGGGCTACCACGGGAATGCGGCCGCCAACGCCGAGGCCTTCGTGGACGGCTTTTTCCGCACCGGGGACCTTGGGGTGCTGGACGCCGACGGGTTCCTCACGGTGACAGGGCGGAAAAAGGACCTGCTGGTTACCGCGGGCGGAAAGAATGTGGCTCCGGGACCGCTCGAGGAAGTGATCCGGGCACACCCGCTGGTGGGCCATGCCGTGGTTGTCGGAGACGGCAGGCCGTTCGTCTCGGCGCTGGTGACCCTCGATCCGGAAGGACTCGAGAACTGGCGTTCCGAGCGCGGCCTTCCGCCCCTGACGGTCCGGGAAGCAACATCCGATCCCGGCGTGCTGGAAGCGGTGCAGGATGCCGTGGACCACGCCAACCAGCTGGTATCCAAGGCCGAATCCATCCGTTCCTTTACACTGCTGGACGCGGAGTTCACGGTCGAGTCAGGGCATTTGACCCCTTCGCTGAAACTGAAGCGGTCCGCCGTCGTGCAGGACTTCCAGGCGGAGATTGCCAGGCTCTACGCCTGATCGGCCGCCGTCTCCTTGGGCGGCAGGCCGCGGCGGCGGCGCGTCGGCCAGGTGAGGATGAGCGTCACCAGCGCCGTCAGCAGCACCAGGCCGGCGATGACGATGCCGGCATCGATCCAGAACTGGCCGGGGAACAGCCGGATCAGGGTGTCGTCCAGGCTGAAGGTCCAGGAGCCATCCGCGAAGAAGATCCGGTGGAACTCGGTGAAGAATTGCTGCCAGCCCAGGAACGCCAGTGTGCCAAGGCCCAGGATGAGGACCAGGGTGACGATGGAGCCGGCGAACAGGCCACGGCGGACTCCCCCCGTGCTGCGCTTCCGGAGGTAGAGGACAGCGATGAGGCCCAGGAGGAGCAGGAGAACCCCTGCACCGAAAGTGGACAGGATGACCAGCTTGACGTCCGCCATGTGGCTGACTTCACCGTCCTTGAACAGCTTGTCCCCGCTGCGGTGCACCAGGTCGCCAAGGTACCGGGGGCCTGACCAGTTGCTCAAATAGTCGACGGCGTAGGAGCCATACGTCATCCGGTCATCCGTGCTGAAACCGTACCCGTCGCCCGGGAAGCCTGGGCGGTTGTATTCCACCCACAGGAACAGCGGGCTGGTCACCGCGCGCACGGCGAGGACCAGGAGCACCACCGGGAAGATGATGGCCAGCAGGACCTGCATGACCCGCGGGGCCACCGGTTTGGCGTTGGCCGCGCTCTCCCGCTCCGCGTTGCGCCGTTCAACCTCTTCCTGCGGCGGACGTACCTGCAGGGCCGACGTTTCGAGGGTTTCCCGGAAGACCGGCGTGCTTTCGCGGCCGGGTGCTTCGGAGTCGTCCGAGGGTTCAGCCCCGGAAGAACGTGCGGTGGCAGGAGAAGGTTCAGTCCCGGAAGGTGCGGTCCTGTCGGAAGGCAGGACAGCCGCCTCGGCCGCTTTCCGGCCGGCCCTGCTGTCCGGCTGGGGATTTCCGGATTCCGGCTCTCCTCCGGAATTCCCCGGAACGGCAGTTGAACCGGCAGCGGCGGACAGGCCTTCAGTGGAGCCGGGTTCGCCCGCGGTCCGGGCAGGGTCCGTACCGGCCGGGGTCAGCCAGGAAAAGGCGGGCTCGTCGGAGTCGCCGGACGTATCCAGGAACGGTTCCGGCTGCGGCGCGGCGCTCTTGGCGCGGGCCGGTGTTTCGTCTTTCACAGCAGCGTCACTTCCGTAGGGTTGACACGCCGCGCCAGGGTCTGCTGGCGCACGTTTTATCTGTTCACGAGCCTACAGTCCGGGGCTAACGCGGAGCGAGGAACCACCCCGGCCGGATTACAACGATTCAGGCAGCGATTTCCGTATACCCGGCATCTTCGCGGCGCAGGTCGCCACGTTCCCCGGCCAGGTAGGCGCGCCGCCCCCACACCAGGACGTACACCCAGTAGGCAGCCAGGACGGCCGCCCCGATGCCGATCTTGGCCCACACCGGAAGCGGGCTGGGCGTGACGTACGCTTCGACGAGGCCGGAGGCAAAGAGGACCAGGACCAGGCCCAGTGCCACCGTGATCAGCGACCTGCCTTCCTCGGCCACCGCCCGGCCCCTGGTCCGGGGACCGGGCGAGACCATGGCCCAGAAGATCCGCAGGCCGGCAGCGCACGCGATAAAGACGGCGGTGAGTTCCATCAGGCCGTGCGGCAGGATGTAGCTGAAGAAGACGTCGGACTTTCCGGCAGCCGCGAATACTCCTGCCGCAATCCCCACGCCCTGCGCGTTGCCGTACAGGATCATGGGTACCCAGATGCCGGTGATGCCCAGCGCCACCGCCTGGGCGCTGATCCAGGCGTTGTTCGTCCACACCGCGCCGGCGAAGGACGCTGCCGGGTTCTCGGAGTAGTAGTCGATGAAGTCCTCCTCCACGTACTGCCTGGCGGCGGCCTCGGAAGCCACCGCCCGCAGGGCTTCGGGGGATGTTCCAATCCAGAGCGCATAGGCGGCACCGATGGCAACGAACGCCAGCCCGCAGGCAAGGGTGAGCCAGGTGAGCCGGTAGAAAGCGGCCGGGAGCGCCACCACGAAGAACCGTGCCAGGTCGGCCATCGGATTGGACCGCGCGCCGGTGAACCTGGTCCTGGCCAGCGCAAGCGTGGCAGAAAGCGAGGCGGACAGGCCGCTTTCGGGGGCAATTGAACGGATCAGGGACAGGTTGGAGGACGCGGACTGGTAGAGGGCCAACAGCTCATCGGCTTCCCGCCCGCTGAGCCTGCCCTTGGCGGCGAGTTCGTGCAGCCGTGCCCACTTGTCCCCGTTCACCGCGGAGAAGGCGTCCATATCCACGCGACCAGCCTAGCGGCACGGCACTAGACTTTGACCGTCCGCACCGTCAGCCGCGAGGGGGTACCTGCTGTGGGGTCGATCGTCACCGGCGAGGCAGTGGTCCTGGAACTGCGCCCCGCCTCGTTTGGCGCGCGTGCGCTGGGGCTTGTCCTCGACGTCCTCTTCCACGCCGTGCTGCTGGTGGTGATCCTCATTGGCGTGGCGGCGGCCGGCGAAGACCTGGATGAGGCAGCCATGCGTGCGCTGGTCCTGTCCAGCGTTATTTTCTGCCTGGTGATCCTCCCGGTGGCAGTGGAAACCCTGAGCCGGGGCCTGTCCCTGGGCAAGCTGGCAGCAGGGTTGCGGGTGGTCCGGGACGACGGCGGTGCCATCCGCTTCCGGCATGCCCTCATCCGCGGCCTCACCGGGTTCCTGGAGGTCTACCTGACCCTGGGCGGGCTCGCGCTGGCGGTGGCACTCTTCAACGACAAATCGCGCCGGCTGGGCGACCTGCTGGCGGGAACCCATGCCATCCGCACCCGGGTGCCGGTGGAAGAAGCAGTTCCCGTCTTCGTCCCGCCGCGGCTGCACGCCTGGGCAGCGCATGCGGATATTGGAAGAATTCCCGACGCAACGGCCCGACGGGCTTCCCAGTTCATCCGCCAGGCCCACCGGATGGCACCTCTGTCACGCGCCGGAATGGCGGCGTCGATTGCCACCGAACTGGCTGCCCATGTGGCCCCTCCCCCGCCGGCGGGGACCAGCGCGGACGACTTCCTTGCCGCCGTCGTTGCCGAACGCCGTTCCCGCGAACTCGCCAGGCTGACGCAGCTGCGCCGCCGCAACGCGGAGGCGGGCGAGCGCCTGCACCGGTTGCCGTTCAGCAGCTGACGTCAGTTGTCGTACTCGCTCCAGGGGATGTTCCAGTCACCGAAGCCGTCGTCGTGCGCTGCATAGTCACCTTCGGTGTTCACGATATGCACCACGTCCCCGGTGCCCATGTTGTCGAAGACCCAGGCAGCGCCGTCGGGAGCGAATCCGATGCAGCCGTGTGAAACGTTCGTGTTGCCGATGAAGGGGTAGGCCGACTCGAGGGCCTGGTGGATATATGCGCCGCTGAGCGTGAGGCGGATGGTGTACTCCACATCCACGTCCCCGTAGTACGCGGGATCGTCCGGCTTCAAGCCGATGCTGGAGGCACGGAAATGGTCGTAGCGCTTCTTCTCCATCAGCACCCCGTAGCCGCGGGCCGACGGGAAGCGCTTGTCCCCCATACTCACCGGCAAGGTCTTGACCGGCTGGTCATTGATGCTGAGGGTGAAGGTGTGGGCTGCGGCGTCAGCCACGGCCACCTTCTTGTCACCGATCGCGATGTTGACCTTCTTGTTGAAGTTCGCGATCTGGCCGTTGCCCAGGTCCACGCCGAACAGCTGCATGTCCATCGAGATGGTGGAGTTGGCAACCCAGAAACCCTCGGCGCGGTACCGGACCATCTTGTCGCTGTGCCAGTGGAACGCACCCACCTGGCCGGCGCTGCTGGTGATCTTGATGGCCTTTTCCACGGCGTCCCGGTTGAGGACGGGTTCGCTGAAGATAATCTGCAGCGGCTGTCCCACGCCCACTTTCATGCCGTCCAGCGGGTAGATGGCGGCGTCGGCCTCATGCGAACTGGAGACGGTGCTGAAGGACTGGGTGGTGCTTGTTTCGCGGCCCGCGCCGTCCTTCACCACATAGGTGTAGCTGTAGTCGGTGTTGAACTTGAGCGGACCGGCAGCGGTCCACCCGGTGCCGGCCGCGTCAATGCTGCCTTCCACCGTTTCACCCGACGTACTGGTCAACGTCACACGCTCGATGGTGCCGTTGCTGACCTTGAGCGATACCGGGGCCGCGGGGTTGACCTGCTTGGCACCGTTCGCGGGCGCCGCGTCCGACTTCACCGGGGCGACGACGGGGGCGGCCAGGCCCGGGGAGGTCCGGACGGCGGAGCCGGCTTCCGATTCCAGCACCGCGCCGGCGAGTCCCGGTGCGACGGCAGCGAAAACGCCGCCCACAGCTGCGAGGAGGCAGACGACGGCGACGATGAGAATCTTTTTTGCTGTCCGCGGGCGGCGCGGCTGGGCTTCCGGCTCCATGTTCCGATCCTAGGGGTTGGAAGTAACGACCCGGGTGCTCGGGGCACCCGGGTACTTTACTTCTTAGTAACGGTAGTGCTCGGGCTTGTACGGGCCGGCGACGTCGATGTCCAGGTACTCGGCCTGGTCCTTGGTCAGCTCGGTCAGCTCCACGCCCAGGGCGTCGAGGTGCAGCCGGGCCACCTTCTCGTCCAGGACCTTGGGCAGGACGTACACCTGGTTCTCGTACTCGCGGCGGCCGTCGGCCTGGTCCTTCTTGGTCCAAAGCTCAACCTGGGCGATGACCTGGTTGGCGAAGGAGTTGCTCATCACGAAGGACGGGTGCCCGGTGGCGTTGCCCAGGTTCAGCAGGCGGCCTTCGGACAGCACGATGATGGAACGCTCCGCGTCGGTTCCGGCCTCGAACACCCATTCGTGGACCTGCGGCTTGATCTCCACCTTCTTGATGCCGGGCGTCCTTGCCAGTCCGGCCATGTCGATCTCGTTGTCGAAGTGCCCGATGTTGCCGACGATGGCCTTGTTCTTCATCCCGGCCATGTGCTCGGCCATGATGACGTCCTTGTTGCCCGTGGTGGTGATGAAGATGTCGCCCTGGGCAAGGACGGTTTCGAGCCGGGCCACCTGGTAACCGTCCATCGCTGCCTGCAGCGCGCAGATGGGGTCGATTTCGGTCACGATCACACGTGATCCCTGGCCGCGCAGCGCCTCCGCGGCGCCCTTTCCGACGTCGCCGTAGCCGCAGACGACGGCGACCTTGCCGCCCATGAGGACGTCCGTGGCCCGGTTGATGCCGTCGGGCAGGGAGTGCCGGATTCCGTACTTGTTGTCGAACTTGCTCTTGGTGACCGAGTCATTGACGTTGATTGCGGGAAACAGCAGCTTTCCCTGCTCAGCGAGCTGGTACAGGCGGTGGACACCGGTGGTGGTTTCCTCGCTGACGCCCTTGATGGTGGAGGCGGTGCGGGTCCACTTCTGCGGGTCTGCTGCGATCGAGCGGCGGATGACGTCGAGGAAGATGCCGTATTCCTCCGAGTCCGTGGGACCGGCGGACGGGACGTTGCCGGCCGCTTCGAATTCCACGCCCTTGTGCACCAGCATGGTGGCGTCGCCGCCGTCGTCGAGGATCATGTTGGGACCCAGCTCGGGGTTGGATTCCGCGCCGGGCCAGGTGAGGATCTGTTCGGCAGTCCACCAGTATTCCTCAAGCGTTTCGCCCTTCCAGGCGAAGACCGGCACGCCCTGCGGGTCCTCCGGGGTGCCGTTGCCCACGACGACGGCTGCCGCGGCTTCGTCCTGGGTGGAGAAGATGTTGCATGAGGCCCAGCGAACCTCAGCACCCAGCGCGGTCAGTGTTTCGATCAGGACGGCGGTCTGCACGGTCATATGCAGCGAACCGGCGATCCGGGCACCCTTCAGCGGCTGGCTGGCGCCGAATTCCTCGCGCAGGGACATGAGGCCGGGCATTTCATGCTCGGCCAGGCGGATCTGGTGCCGCCCTGCTTCAGCCAGGGAGATGTCGGCAACTTTGTAGTCGAAAGTCATGGTGGTCCTTTGCTGTATCCGGTGCTGCTGTGTCCGTGCTGGACGACGCGGTGTTCTGGCGCCTGCGGCGCCAATGGGTGCGGGGGAAGCCGTGCGGCGCTAGACGGCGGAAGCGGCCTGTCCGGGCTGATGACGGTCGGAATCGTGCTGGTCCGAGCCCGCCGACGTAGCCGCGGCCAGCAACTCCGGCGGCAGGAGGAGCGGGATGCCGTCCTCGATGGCGTAGCGGGGCTTTGCGCCGCTTTCCGCGGCGGCGGTGGCCACCAGCTCGTCGCCGTCCTGGACCAGGGGTGAACCCGTCACGGGGCAACGCAGGACGGACAGCAGTTCAGGACTGATCTTTGGCATTGGGTTCATGCTCCCTGGCGGGCGCGCTGGCGCCGGTAGCGGACTGGTGTGCAGGTTCCAGCGTACCGCCAGACCGGCTTCAGGACGGCTCGCGCAGGACGCGCAGGTGGCCCCGGCGGGTACCCTCGGTGCCGGCCGGGGCTTCCAGCGCGGCGTGCGGGCCGCGCTGCGCCGGCTGCTGCTGGGCCTGGACAGGCAGTGCCGCCGCGTCCCTGACCGCGTTGGCGAGGGCGAGCAGGTCATCGGGGCCGGGCTGCTGCGGCGTGGACGGCATGGCCAGCCTCAGCACCTCCCAGCCACGGGGCACTGTGAGCGAATCGGCGTGCTGCTCGCAGAGATCGTAGCAATGCGGTTCAGCGTAGGTGGCCAAGGGACCGAGGACGGCGGTGGAGTCCGCGTACACGTACGTCAGGGTAGCCACCGCTGACTGGCGGCAGGCAGATCTTGAACACTGACGGATAGCTCCCACGACATCCCAGACTACTCGCTGCCGCCGCCAAAACGCCGCATTGCCGCCCCGGACGTGACGCGTCTTCGCCTCAAGGGGAATCTATCGCGTTAATCATTTCCCGGGTTTACAGTCAATGTATGCAGTCATCGAACCAGAAATCAGGCTTTACGGTCCGGTTGGCTGACCCGGATGCCCGCAAGGACCAGGGTGGAGAGTCCGCAGGCAGGAGCTTCATGCAGCGCCGGCGGAACCGCCATGGGCGCGGCCTCCGGGGTGAGGTGATGCTGCCCACGCATCCCGGGTACCGGACCCGCTCGGACCGCTTTGATGACATGGTCCTGGACTCCGCACAGCGGCTGCACGACATCTGGGGGAAGACCCTGGACGGTGTCAGGTTCGGCGTCGACGAGATCCCCCCGGACCTGGAACTCCTGGCTGCCAGTTCGGCGCCGGTCCCCATGGGGTCCTACTCCCCCGCCACCGATGAGGATGGACCGATGATCACGGTGTATCGCCGGGTGGTGGAACAGGCATGCCCCGGGGTTGAGGAACTGCAGGACCTGGTCCATGACGTCGTGGTGGAGCACACCGCTGAAATGCTGGGCGTGGCCCCCGAAACCCTGGACCCTGTGTACCGGCGCCGCTACTGACGCCCGCCCCCTCGGGCGGGCCGCCGCCGTTGCACCGGCGCCGGCCTGGCCGGCACGTCTAGTAGCTGATGGTGACCGGCACGGTTTCCTGCCCTGCGGCTGCCGGCTGGAAGGCGAGGGTGGCGACGTCGTTCCGGCCGTCCTGCTGGACCAGCACTGCGCCGTAGGCGGCATCGCCCGATGCCGACACGACATAGCCCACCACGTCGGCGTCGTCGGCCTTGTCCGGTACGGCAATGGTCGCGGTGGTTCCGCCGGCAATATCGGCCGTGGCCGGCGCGCGTACCTTCCCGTCCGCCGTGATGGCGGAGTAGCTGATGCTGGCCCGGGTGCCCAAGGCGCCAAAGACCAACTGGCGGCTCCCGCCACGGGGAACCGGCACCACGTGCTGGCTGCCCAGCCGCACTCCTGAGGCGGCCCAGGCGACGTCGGCCGGCTGGTCCTCCTGGAGGCCGCGGCTGATGCGCGTCGAGGCAACGAAGGAGACGTCGGACTCCGCCGACACGGTGTAGTGGCCCGCCGGAATGCCCGCCAGGGAAATTTCGGTGACGGCGCCGGCTTTGGCCGTGATTACCCCGCCGGAGGGAAGTGGCTTCTGGCCGTCCCGGCCGTACAGTTTGACCTCCACGACCGCATCAGCGGCACCGGGAACCGTGACGTGCAGGGCGGGCCCCGCGTCCTCGTAGCCTGACTTTCCGGTCAGCGCGGAAATTCCCGCCGGGTCCTGGATATCCACGCCTGTCATGACCTGGCGCACGGCCGGAGCGGCACCGGGGGCGATGAAATCCACGCCTCCGGGTGTCAGCCCGCGCAGGACGCTTTGCTGGATGGCCGCCGCCACGGGACCACCGGCGCTCCGTACCCGGACGCTGAGCTGTTCCTCCCCCGGCGCCAGGCCTGCCAGCACCACGGATCGTGTGGTGCCGGGAGCCACCAGCAGGCCGCGGCTGCCGGGCGCCTGGATCTGTCCGCCACCGCCGAAGAGTTCCAGGCTGACGGTGGCCGGTGTGCTGGAGGCGTTGGTGAGGAGCAATACCGAGGCGCGACCCACCGTGGTGCTGGCTCCGGCCAGCCACTGGTCGTTGGAGGGCTGCTGGCAGTTGGCCGCAGCGGTTCCCTGCAGGTCGCCGTCGGTGGCACTGAACTTCATGGCACCAGCGGCGGAAGCCTGCTGGTTGGCCAGGGCATCGGCACTCAGCACTGTCACCTGGTCCACCGACCGGCTGGCCACGGTGCCTGCCAGCAGTTCCTGGCGAGTCCCTTCGGCCGGTGGCTGTCCGGGGTCTCCGGCGATATCGGCGGCGGTCTTTCCGTCCAGCTGTGACAACCGGCTGGCCGGCAGCACGCCGGATGCGCCAAGGACGGCAGCGGTCACGCTGGTGGCGGCTGTGGCCGATACCGGGCTGAACTGCGGATCGGTTCCTGCCTCCGTGCCTTCCAGCAGCCGGGCCGGCCCGGGACATACCCCAACGCTTTCCCCTGCCGGGACGGCTGCCACCGCAGCCGGAATGGTGCGTGCGGATTCGGGGGCAGGGAGCACCGACCCGGCGGCCACCACTGCGCCGGTTCCGGCAAGGACGAGTGCTGCGGTGGCGGCGCCGGTGAGGGCACCGGGACGGCGCTTGCGGCCGGGACGTTCAGCCTCCGGCCCGCCGGGGATCTGTTCAGTCCCGGCGGTCTCTGCGGACATGGTGTGCTCATGCATTCTGCTGTTCCTTACGCAGGGAACCCTCGTCACGGGAAAGGCCGGTCCGCGGCCGCCGGGCGGGCATGGGTATGGCCAGCATGATGGTCAGCCCGAACACGACGCCCTGGGCAATTCCTGCCCAGGGGGCCCACGGGTTTTCGTACCGGATGGTCAGCTGGCCGCCGGAAGCGGGCAGCGTGAAGGCCTGCGACCATTCGGACGTGGTGGACGTCAGCTTCCGGCCGTCGAGCCATGCGCTCCAGCCGGGGTCCGCCCGCTCCGCCAGGACCGCCAGGCGGCCCTCGGGCCCTGCCGGGACCGGGGCGTCGACGCCGTCGAACGCGGACGGGACCAGCGCGACCGTTGCGCCCTGGGCATTCACGATCCGGACCCGGTGGGCTATGTCAGCGGGCTGCAGTACCGGCTGGTTGAGGGGGGTGACCCGCCAAAGCCATCCGACGTCGGTCTGCCCCACAGCCACCAGGCCGGGTACCGCGTCCATCCTGCTTGCGGTGAGCTGGGCTGCCGTGTCAGCGGACCGGAGGACCACAAAGCCCACACCGAGCTGTTCGAGGTCGCTGCGGGGGTCCACTCCCTGCCCGGCCACCAGCGTTGCGACGGACCGGCGAACCGCTGTGGTGACGTCGTCGTCATCGCGGACCGTTTCGGCCCCGGGCGCACCCAGGATGTTGCGCGCGGCGGCGACAGCAGAAAGGCCGTCCAGCGTGGTACCGGCCCCGCGCATCAGGGCGGCGTCAAACGTGCCGTTTTCGCCCGTGCTGATCAGGAGCGTCCGTGTCTGCTCCGGCCCGGTTCCACGGTCAATGGCCGTCGCGGGAAGGGTGCGCGGGCTGGCAGCCTCGACAAGCCGGTGGGTACCCCAACCGGAATCCCCGGGCTCGGCAGTGCCCGTCACGGCGGGCGGCTCGGCCGGGGACCCGGCGGCCGAAACAGTTGCCGGGCGAAGCAGGTTCCGGGCGGACCAGGCGGCCATCCCGGCCAACGGGCCAACGAGGAGCAGCACCATGCCAAAAGCCAAGGCCGAGCGCACGGC
This sequence comes from Arthrobacter nitrophenolicus, assembly GCF_045833485.1. Taxonomy (NCBI): domain Bacteria; kingdom Bacillati; phylum Actinomycetota; class Actinomycetes; order Micrococcales; family Micrococcaceae; genus Arthrobacter; species Arthrobacter nitrophenolicus. The sequence continues at coordinate 3,052,981 of NZ_CP174504.1, read as the reverse complement.
CGTCCTCCGCCTGGCCGGGCCGGCTGCCGCCTTGTCCGCCACGGTGAGGAGTTGTTCGGCACCGAGGAGCGCGGCGCCCAGGAACGCAAACGAGGCAGCAGAAACCACAGGACCCGTAAAGGGCGTCACCAGGGTGTCAGCGTCCATGGCGACGGCGACATGTGAAGCGAGCCAGCCTCCTGCCAAGGCAACCAGGGCTGCGGCCCACAGCACCTTCGCCTTCGTGGCCCGGTGTCCGCTGAACAGCCCGGCGACGGCAAGCGCCAGGACCGGGACGGCCAGGAGGAGTGCCAGCAGCAGGGCCCAGGGCAGGGTCCCGTCCTGGAAGTAGGGCAGTCCATCCAGGCCTTTATCCGGCGCAAACTCCAGCGGCTGGCCCAGGATCTGCTGCCAGAGCGGCGCTGCATCGAAGCCCAGCGGCAGGCCGGGATCTGCCAGGAGCGCCCGAGGCTTGTCCAGTACGGACAGGCCGAACGGGACGAAGAGCGCGGCACTTGGCAGCAGCGCCCACCAGACGGTGCGGCCGCGGCGGCCCAGCACGACCCCGCAGAACACGACTACCGCCGCGGCGGGGACCAGGAGTGAGGGGGCAGCAGCGGTAACGACGGCCATGGCGAGGCCCGCTGCCGCGGCAGCGGTCCACGACGGCGTGCCGTTGATTCCAGGCCTGACCGGGGGTTTATCGCCGCGCCGGTCAGCCGGCGCAGGGAGGGAAAAGCGCCCATGGCCCACGGCCGACCCGGTGGCACGCAGCAGCGCGAGGACAAAGAGCGGGATCATGACATGCGCCACCAGGGCGCCGACGCGCCCCTGGTTCAGGGCTGCCTGCAGCGCAGGCGCGGCCGCCCAGAAAAGGGCTGCGGTGAGGCGGAGCCGGCGGCGGACCGTCAGCCCTCCGGCTGCGAACCAGGCCGCGAGGGCGGACAGCGGCGTACCCAGGAGCAGCAGCCAGGCCATGGCAGCGTTGCCGTCGCCGCCGCCGAGGACGCCGATAAGCCACAGGACGTAGCCGAACGGGTCTCCTTTGCCCGGAAGACCAGCGCCGAGCGTGATCCACCAGTTGGACGCGTGGTTCCAGATATCCCCGAGCGCGGACGATACAGGGATCAGGGCACCGCCGGCTACCGCATCGGCGCGGAAAAGCCCTGCCAGGCCGAGCAGGGATGCCACGGAAGCAATGATGACCGCCGCGAGGGCACCGTTGCCCACCCAACCGCGTTTGGTGGTTGCCAGGGCGGCAAAATCGTCGGAAGCGTCACCGCTGGGCTGGTGTGCCAGCGGGTCCTGCTCGAGGTCGTCAGCCTGGCTGCCGTCCGAGCCGATGGCTTCCATCAGGGACCGCCGGTGGCTCCAGACTTCCCGCCGCGGTGTTTGCAGCTTGCGGATGACAGACCGGCGGATCCGGCGCGTCTGCCGGGCCGTCCGCCGTGCGCGGACCACTGCCCGGGGCCTGCCCAGGGCAGCGATAGTGGCAAGGAACTGGGTAATACCGTGGCCCGGGTCCTTCAGCGCAATACTCACTACCAGCCTGAAGAGGCTGCCAAGGAGTGCGCCAACGGCATGGACGGGAACCATCCATGCCGGGGCGTGCTTCAGCCGCAGGTGGACCTGCGCCTTCCGTGCCGCTGCCGGGTTGCCCAAAGCGTGTGGCCTGTGGCTTACATGGAACATGCGCGCCGCGGGAACCACCACCACCCGGTGGCCCGCCAGGCGGTTGCGCCAGCAGAAGTCGACGTCGTCGCCGCTGCCGGGGAGTGCGGGGTCGAAGCCGCCCAGCTGCTCCCAGATGTCGCGGCGGATCAGCATGCCCGCGGAATTGACGGCGAACGTATCGCTGCGGCCGTCGTACTGACCCTGGTCGAGTTCGTCGGCATCGATCAGGGTGAGCCGCTCGGCCCAGCGGCTGGTGGAGAGTCCGACGTCGATCAGGCTGCGTTCCGAGTGCCAGTCCAGCTGTTTGCAGCCTGCGACGGTGACGGAGGGTGCCCGCTCCACCGCGCCCAGCAGTTCGGCCAGCGCTTCGGGGGCGGGGGCGGCGTCGTCATGCAGCAGCCAGATCCATTCCTGCCTGCCGTCTTCGGTGCTGGCCTTCCGGGCGGCCGGCGCCGCCAGTCCGGCGGACACCGCGGCTCCCATGCCGCCTTTGCCGCGGTCATGGCTGACCACGCTGGCCGCACCCATCGCCCGCTCAAGCAGGGCGCGGGAGTTATCGCGGGAGCCTGTGTCCACGCCAATGGCGCGGTCCACGGGCCGGGTCTGGTCCGCCAGGGCTGACAAGGTTCTGGGCAGGTAGTCACTGCCGTTATGGGCGACCACAACGGCAGTGACAAGGACATCCTGGTGAATTAGATTGCTCGCTTCCTCAGCCGCCGGCGCTCACGCTCGGACAGGCCTCCCCAAATGCCAAACCGTTCGTCGTTGGCCAGGGCATATTCGAGGCACTGGGACCGGACGTTGCACGCACCGCACACCTTTTTGGCGTCGCGGGTGGAGCCGCCCTTCTCCGGGAAGAACGCTTCCGGATCCGTCTGGGCGCACAAGGCGTCAGTCTGCCACCCAAGCTCGCCTTCGTCGTCGAAGTCCTGCTGGAACGGCAGTCCGATCCAGACGGGCTGCACGGTTTCAGGTGCGCGCACTTCCATGGGCGGATCAAGTTCGTCTTCGGGGTCCTGCCCCCCGGCCAGGAGGGCCTCATGCGCCGCAAGGAATGCCGTGGCCTGGTCTTCGAGGAGGCCGCTGGCATCACGGTTGTACCGCTCCGCAGCCCCGGGATCCGCAGGGTCCACGAACCAGTCACCTGGCACCCCCCGTGCACGGTACTTTGCCGTTGCCTGACCGGCCACGACGGCATCTTCCTGGATACGCTCTACATGCCCCACGGCGACCCTCCTGATGTTTCAGCCCCTGCCTGGATACGCAGGCACTCGGTTGTGTGCCGGTATTTACGCAGTCGCTTTAGATACCTAATTACACGCGTGTAACTAGGGCGAGTCAAGCCGCTGCCGGGATAATAATCAGTGAACTTCCCCAACGACCGTCACGCCACGCCCGGGATTTTTCCTCCCCATCCGTGGAGCAGACCGCATGGGACCCCCGTGACTGCGGAAAAGGGCCGAAAAAACCCGCAATTGCGCGAAAAATACCCCGAAACCGGACAAATAGCAAGCACGCTTACCTTCTCCTGTGACAAATATCACTTTAAGCCTTGGCATCTCCTGATGGCATGCACCCGGTGACCGCGTCCTGCGCCAGTGGCAGGATGGTGCCATGACTACACCCGCGCTCGATTTGATGGCAACCCTCCGCTCAGGAAATTCCACCGCTCCACGCCTTACTTGGTATGGACCGGACGCGGAACGCGTGGAGCTCTCCGGCCGGGTCCTGGACAACTGGGTGGCCAAGACCAGCAACCTGCTCCAGGACGAACTCGACGCCGCCCCGGGTATGCGCCTGCGGCTGGAGTTGCCCGCCCACTGGAAGGCACTGGTCTGGGCGCTGTCCGCGTGGCAGCTTGGCCTTGAGGCGGTGCTCGCGGAACCAGACGCCGATTTCCTGGTCACCGCCGACCCCCAGTCAGCAGACGGTAACTACGACGCCGTCATCGCGGTTGCGCTGCCCGCCCTCGCTATGCGCTGGTCGGGGGAGCTCGCACCCGGCTGCATTGACTACGCGGCCGAAGTCCGCAGCCACGGCGACGTCTTCATGTCACACGCCGACCCGGACCCGCGTGCCTGCGCCATCGTGGACAGCCGCGGCAGGGGGCACCTGCACGGGGAACTGTTCGATACCTTCGCTGTTGCCCACGAGGAGGGCGTGCGGCTGCACATTCCTGCCTCTGACGGCCTGGAGAAAGCCCTGGCCCATGCCCTCGGCGCCTGGAAACAAGGAGGTTCTGTCGTGCTGACCCATCCTGATGTGGAACTGACGGACAAGTTGCTGGCAGCGGAACGCATCCACGGCAGCTGACGTGTTGGCCGGACGGAACCCTACTGCTGGGTTGGCCTGTCCGGCGAAGGCTCGCGCTCGGCCGCGGCCGCGTGTTCCTTCTGGTGGTGGTGGATTTCGATGAGTTCGTGGTCGTGCGAGAACTCGGGCTCCTGGTCCAGCTCTTTGTTGAAGACGAGGAAGCGGTAGGCAAAGAAGCGCACCACTGTGGCGACCAGGATGCCGAAAACGCCGGCAAAGAACAGCAGGTTCTTGTCCGTGACCCCCAGGCCGTACTTGGCCAGCGCAGTGAAGCCCGTGGAGATGCCGATCCCGATGCCGTTGATCAGGATGAACATGAGGAATTCGCGCAGGACGTTGTCCTGGCGGCGGTGCCGGAACGTCCAGAACCGGTTGGCAATCCAGGAAAAGACCGTGGCTATTGATGCACCCACGAACCTGGCTTTGGCTTCGCTGTCCGACATGGGGCCATGCATCAGGTAGTACGTCAACCCGTTGTCGATGACGAACGCCACACCGCCGACAGCGCCGAACTTGGCCACTTCGCGCCAAAAAAGCGAGGCCAATCCCCGGATACGATCTGCTAATGCGTTATACATGACCCTCCATGGCCGTCCAAACTATGGGCCACCTGGCCAGAGGCCCATTTTAGCCCCCAAAACATGGAGCCAGCCCCCTAAGGATGCCCGGGGCAGCCCCACGTTACACAAAATCGCTTCCCCAGCCGCTGCCGGAAGCCGGGATACCGGGCGGTCTTCGGTAGGCTGGCCCATGTGACTTTTCCAGTAATAGGTGTGGTTGGCGGCGGCCAACTTGCGCGAATGATGGCCCCAGCAGCAACTGCACTCGGCTTCGAACTCCGTGTCCTGGCTGAAGGCGACGACGTGTCGGCAGTAGCCGCGGTGTCCACGTCCCCGGTGGGCGACTACAAGGATCTGCAGACCCTGGTTGACTTCGCCCAGGGTCTGGACGTGTTGACGTTCGACCACGAACACGTGCCCACGGACCACCTCCGGGCCCTGCAGGAAGCCGGAGTGAACGTCCAGCCGGGGCCCGACGCCCTGGTGCACGCGCAGGACAAGCTGGTGATGCGCGCCGCGATCGACAGGCTGGAACTGCCCAATCCTGCCTGGGCCTCAGTGGACAATGTTGCGGACCTGGTCAGTTTCGGTGACGCCACCGGCTGGCCTGTGGTCTTGAAAACGCCCCGCGGCGGCTATGACGGCAAGGGTGTCCGGGTCATCAATTCGGCGGAGGAAGCAGCCGGCACCGAAGACTGGTTCCAGGCGATGAGCCCCCTCCTGGCCGAAGCCAAGGTTGAGTTCACCCGGGAACTGTCAGCGCTGGTCGCCCGGACTCCCGACGGCGAGGCACGGGCCTGGCCGGTTGTGCACACCATCCAGGTGAACGGTGTCTGCGACGAAGTGATCGCCCCTGCCCTGGACATCCCCGTGGAGGTTGCCGCGGCTGCCGAGGACGCAGCCCTGCGGATTGCCGGCGAACTGGGCGTGACCGGAGTGCTGGCTGTGGAGATGTTCGAAACCCCCGGTGTTGGTGCCGGCTTCCTGATCAACGAACTGGCCATGCGCCCCCACAACACCGGGCACTGGACCCAGGACGGGGCAGTGACCAGCCAGTTCGAGCAGCACCTGCGTGCCATCCTGAACCTGCCCCTCGGTGCTACCGATGCCCTCGCCCCGGTGACGGTCATGAAGAACTTCCTCGGCGGCGGGAACCAGGATCTGTATTCGGCGTACCCGCTGGCGCTGGCCAGCGAACCGGCCGCCAAAGTGCACTGCTACGGCAAGTCCGTGCGGCCGGGCCGGAAGATTGGCCACGTGAACCTGATAGGCGCGTCAACGGCCGACGTCGATTCAGTCCGGCGCCGCGCCACCATGGTGGCAAACATCATCCGCGACGGGCGGGCAGCGGCGGACGAAGCGCCACACACTTTCGAGGAGACTGCATGAGCGCCACAGCAAACCCCGCCGCAAGCCCCCTGGTGGGTCTGGTCATGGGCTCCGACTCCGACTGGCCGGTGATGGAGGCTGCGGCGGATGCCCTGGCCGAATTCGGAATCCCATTTGAAGCGGACGTGGTTTCCGCCCACCGGATGCCGACCGAAATGATTCGGTACGGGCAGACAGCCCATGAGCGCGGCCTGCGGGTGATCATCGCAGGAGCGGGCGGCGCCGCCCACTTGCCGGGAATGCTGGCCAGCGTCACTCCCCTGCCGGTCATCGGTGTTCCGGTTCCCCTGAAGACCCTTGACGGCATGGACTCGCTGCTCTCGATTGTCCAGATGCCCGCCGGTGTGCCGGTTGCCACCGTATCGATCGCCGGCGCGCGCAACGCTGGCCTCCTGGCGGTGCGGATCCTCGCTGCCGGTACCGATGAGTTTGCCGCGTCCCTGCGGACCGACCTGTTGGATTTCGCGTCCGACCTCAACGCCGTGGCCAGCCGCAAGGGGGCCAACCTCCGGCAAAAAGTCAGCGAAGTCTTCGCTGAAGGCAACGGCTCCCAGCGGGGCAGCCGTTAGGACCGCCGGCATGTCCAGCAGCAAAGTTCCACAATCGCCCACCGACACCGCGTTGACGGATCCGGTCCGCTACCCGGTCAGCGCCTCCGGTCCGGTCCGGACCAAGCGCGCCTTCGTCCTGATCCTGCTGACCCTCCTGGTCCCGGGCAGCGCCCAGCTGGTGGCGGGTGACCGTAAACTGGGCCGTGCCGCGCTCCGCGTGACGCTCTGTGTATGGGCCGCCCTGCTGCTGGCCGTCCTTCTCCTCATCGTCAACCGGCCCGCACTGGCCACCCTGGTCACCAACCCGTTTGCCTCGCTGGTGATTGTCGTCGTCCTGGTGGCCCTCGCCGTTGGCTGGGCACTCCTGTTCATCAACACCCTGCGGCTCATCCGTCCCGTGCTGCTGGCGCCGCGGGCCCGGCCCGCCGTCGTCATTGCCCTGGTGCTTGCCCTGGTGGCGGGCAGCGGCTCGCTTGGCTACGCCGCCTACCTGCTCAATGTCAGCCGCAACGCCATCGGCAGCATCTTCTCCTCGGGCCCTGCCATTGACCCTGTTGACGGGCGCTACAACTTCCTGATGATGGGCGGCGACGCCGGCGAGGACCGGACGGGACGGCGTCCTGACAGCCTCTCGGTGCTGAGCGTTGACGCTGAAACAGGCCAGACGGCCATCATCTCCGTCCCCCGGAATTTCCAGAACGCGCAGTTCACTGAAGATTCGCCCATGCGGGCCATCTATCCCGACGGTTATGACTGCGGCGACGAGTGCCTGATCAATGCGATCAACACCGAGGTCACCAACGAATACGCGGACCTCTACCCGGGTGTGGCCGATCCCGGAGCCCAGGCGACCATGGAAGCCGTCTCCGGAACGCTGGGTATGACCATCCAGGCCTATGTCCTGGTGGATATGGAAGGTTTTGCCACGCTCATCGACGCCATGGGCGGCATCAGGATCAAGGCCGGCGGCTGGGTCCCCATGAGCGGCTACTTCGACGATTACAGCCAGACCCACGGCATGCCCCTCGGGTGGATTCCGGCCGGGGAGCAGACACTCGATGGCAACCAGGCCCTCTGGTACGGCCGGTCACGCGAATACGTTGACGACTACGCCCGCATCCAGCGCCAGCAATGCGTCCAGCAGGCCATGCTGAAGCAACTCGACCCGGCCACGCTGCTTGCCAAGTTCGAGGACATCGCCAAAGCCGGCACCCAGGTGGTGGAGTCCAACATTTCCGCCTCGCAGCTTGGCAGTTTCCTGGACCTGGCCATCAAGGCGAAAGGCCAGGACGTCAAGCGGCTCACGATCGGCCCGCCGGACTTCGACGCTTCCTTCTCCACGGTTCCGAACTTCGACGAGCTCCACGAGCGCGTGGACCAGCTGCTGGCCTCCGCGTCCGCACAGGGCGCCCAGTCGGCAGGAGTGGCCGACGACGTCATGGTGGTACCGGCGGCAGGCGCCGGGCCTGTCCAGGCGGCAGGGACACTGCCCGCCACCATCGCCGCCGGCGGCAGCCTGCCGCAGCAGCCCACGCCGTCGGACTTCATCCCGGTGACCACCACACCGGACGGCGAGCCCATCACCGAAGAGCTCCTGACCCAGCTCAAGCGGGCGGGAAACGAAGAGGCGATCCGCCAACTCGTGGCCACCAATGGCCAGTGCGCAGCGCTGTAACCTTCCGCAACCCGACTCAAAGAAACGGAACCGGTCTTGTACGAGATTGAAAATGTCCTCCGGGACTACGCCTGGGGTTCGACGACGGCGATTGCGGCCCTCCTGGGCCGGCCCGAGTCCGGCAGCCCCGAAGCGGAACTCTGGATCGGGGCCCACCCTGACTCGCCGTCCATGGCCCGCGTGCCCGAAGACGGCACATCCACCCCGCTGGACGCGCTGATCGTCCGGGATCCGGATCACTTCCTGGGCGCGGACTCCGTGGCCCGGTTCGGCCCCCGGCTGCCCTTCCTCGCGAAGATCCTCGCCGCCGCCCAGCCGCTGTCGCTGCAGGTCCACCCCAGCCTGGAACAGGCCAAGGCCGGCTTTGCCCGGGAGAACGCCGACGGCGTGGCCCCCGATGCGCCCCACCGCAACTACCGCGATGACAACCACAAGCCGGAAATGATCTTCGCGCTGACGCCGTTTGAGGCACTGTGCGGGTTCCGCCCGGCAGCCGGGACCCGGATGATCCTGCAACACGTGGCGTCCGCCTTTGAGGCAGTGGAGGGGCACGTGCCGGCACTCGTGCCTGCGCTGCTGGCGGACCTGGACGACGCCGATGAGGGGGCGGGCCTGCGGAAGGCCTTCGAACGCCTCATCACCGGGGGCCAGGCCGTGTCCGACGCCACTGCCCAGGTGGTGGCCGCGCTCCTCGCCGACGACGGCTCCCTCTCCCCCTACGAGGCCGAGCTGGGAACGGTCATCAGCCTCAACGAAAAGTATCCGGGCGACCCTGGCGTGCTGATTTCGCTGCTTCTCAACAGGATTTCCCTGCAGCCGGGCCAGGCCGTCTACCTGCCCGCCGGCAACGTCCACGCCTACCTCCACGGGCTGGGCGTGGAGGTCATGGCGTCATCGGACAACGTGCTGCGCGGCGGGCTGACGCCCAAGTTCGTCGACGTACCCGAACTCCTGCGCACCATCGACTTCCACCCGGTGGCGGTGCCGATGCTCGACGCCCAGAAGACTGTCCTTGACCAGGAGCTCTACCGCCCGCCTTTCGCGGAATTCCAGCTTCAGCGCATTGAACTGCAGCCCGGCGCCGCCCCCGTCCCGCTGGCCCAGTCAGGGGCCGCCGTGGTGATCGTGGTTGCGGGCGAGGTGTACCTTGATTCGCCGAAGGGGGACCTGCAGCTCGAGCGTGGCGGCAGCGCATTCCTGGCTGCCGCCGAAGCGCCGGTGAACGTCCACCCGGTGGCAGGCAGCACGGAGCCTGCCCTGGCGTTTGCGGTGACTACGGGCCTTTAGCGGCGGAGCAGGGCACGGGCGCGGCCGGCCGCGGTTTTCGCCAGCCGGCGCGCCGTCTGGATGCCCTTCCGCGCCAGGGGCATGGCTTGGGCGTAGGCCGGGTAGAACGGCGAGAGCGGCTTTTCCCACGTTCCCAGGAGCATGTTTTCGTGCTTGCCGAACTGCTTCTTGAAGTCAGAGATGCCGTCGTTGAGCAGCCCGTTGAAGTCGTACCGTGAGCACCCGTCCTCGCGCATGGCCTGCAGTGCGGCCCACTTGACGCCATAGTTCACGCGCTTCTTCTGTCCCTCTGCGGATACGCCGCCGTATAGCTCGAATGCAGTGGCCCCGCTGCGTGCCAGCCAGACGAACGCCAGCAGCTGCTCGCCGTCGAACGCGCCGATGATGGGTGACCCCTCACCCAGGTTGCGGAAGATGTCCCGGTAGTACTGGTCCTCGTGGATACCGAAGCCCGCCCGCTCAGCCGTCTCGTGGTAGATGCCCAGCACCTGCTCAAGCTCGGATTCGTTCTTGACCTTCCGGAACTCCACGTCGCTGCGCATGGCCTTGCGGATATTCGCGCGGGTGGTCTTGGACATGTCCGCCATCAGCTCGTCATCAGACTTGCCGAGGTCCAGGATGAGGGTCCGCGGGATCAGCACGGTGTTGGTGGTCCCGTGGAAACCTGCGCCCTCGACGGCGGCGGCATACGGGGAATCCAGGTCCCAGTCGGGTTCGATACTCAGGGCTACGCCACGGTGGCGGGAGGCAGCGTGCCCGGCCAGACTGCGAAGCACGGCCGGGGTGTCTTCCACGGAGCACATCGGGCCGCGGGGGATGTACACCAGGGCGCGGAACGGAACCGGGAGGCGCCGGACCAGCAACTGGGCGCAGCCGATGACGGAACCGTCGGCTTCCAGGAGCACCCGGTCAACGGACCAGCCGTGCATCGCCTTGGTCTCGCCCCAGCCCCAGAGCTGTTGCGGATGTCCCTGGAACCGGTCGACATGGTCATCCCAAAGGGCGCGGTCAGTACAGGGAACAACAGCTGGAATCATGGCTTAAACCCTATACCAAGGCTTTAACGCCGGAGTCCCGGAGCACGTTGCTCCGGGACTCCGGCGTTAAAGCCTTGCGGTCAGCTCTTGCGGGCGTAGCCTTCCCACTTGTCTGCGCGGTGCTCACCGTCCACGAAACGGATGGTTCCGGACTTGGAGCGCATCACGATGGACTGGGTGAGGACCTTGTCCTTGGAGTAGCGGACGCCCTTGAGGAGGTCACCGTCGGTGATGCCCGTCGCGGCGAAGTAGCAGTTGTCACTGGAGACGAGGTCGTTGGTGGAGAGGACGCGTTCCAGGTCGTGGCCGGCGTCGATCGCCTTCTGCTTCTCTTCGTCGCTGGTGGGCCACAGCCGGCCCTGGATGACGCCGCCGAGGGACTTGATGGCACAGGCGGCCACAATGCCTTCGGGGGTACCGCCGATGCCCATCAGGGCGTCCACGCCGGTGCCGGAGCGGGCCGCGGCGATGGCGCCTGCGACGTCACCGTCCATGATGAACTTTGTGCGCGCGCCGGCCTCGCGGATTTCCTCCACCAGCGGACGGTGCCGGTCGCGGTCAAGGATCATGACGTTGAGCTGGTTGACCTTTACGCCCTTGGCCTTGGCAATCAGGTGCAGGTTCTGCTTCACCGGCAGGCGCAGGTCCACCATGTCAGCGGCTTCCGGGCCGGTGACGAGCTTCTCCATGTAGAAGACGGCGGAGGGGTCGAACATGGAGCCGCGTTCGGCGACGGCCAGTACGGCGAGGGCGTTGTTGATGCCGAGTGCGGTCAGGCGGGTTCCATCGATGGGGTCGACGGCGACATCCACCTCGGGGCCGGTGCCGTCACCAACGCGCTCACCGTTGAACAGCATTGGCGCTTCGTCCTTCTCGCCTTCGCCGATCACCACGACGCCGTTGAAGTGGACGGTCTGCAGGAAGGAGCGCATGGCATCCACGGCCGCGCCGTCCGCCGTGTTCTTGTCACCGAAGCCCACCCAGTGGCCGCCGGCGATCGCTGCCGCCTCGGTGACGCGGACAAGCTCGAGGGCAAGGTTGCGGTCCGGTTCGTCATTGCCCACCGCCAGGGACGGTGAGATCGTGGAGTACTTCTGGGTCATGGACGCTGGTGACACGTGAACCTCTTCTTCGAGTGGCGATCATTGAACCCGCCCGCCGGAACAGGTGGACGGTGATTCCTCTACTTCCGATCATAGTCGCGGTGCCGCCCGCCGGGCGGCGGATGACGTGGCAGCGCAATGTGCCCTGGAGGGGCGTCCGGCGGCGGGATCCGGCCGAATGGAAGTTGCCCGCCGGCATGGGCGACTATAGAGGGGTGAATGACATGCAGGAGAAGACCAGTCCCAGCCCCGAGCCAGCGGACCCGGCAGGCGGCCCGGAGGCAGCCGGTCCGGGCGGCGAAGCTCCGGTGAAGCCTGTCATTCCGGCTGCCGCCGCCAAACGGGCGAACGCTTCAGCGATCGGCATGATCATCGCACTGGTGGTCAGCATCGCAGCCTTCCTGCCGATCATCCTCATGAATCCGCTGCCCAAGACCGAAGGCTACCGCCCCGACATCGACGTGGCCGCTGTTTCCCGCAACGCCACGGATGTGGCAGGATTCACACCGGCTGCCCCGGAGACCGGTGGCACTTTCCGCCCCAACTACGCACGCTGGGAAGCAGGGACGGGCAGCGGGGTCCCCACCTGGGAGGTGGGTTTCCTGACCCCCAAGGACTCATTCATCTCCCTTGTCCAGACCAGCAAAGCCAATCCCACCTGGCTGCTCCAGCAGACGCGCAACGCACCGGTGACGGGTTCCCGGAACGCGGGAGGCCAGGAATGGGAGATCCGGGACACCGGCAAGGGCGAGAAATCCCTGGTCCTGGACTACCGCGGGACCACCGTCATCCTCTCCGGCGCCGCCCAGCTGGACGAGTTCGCCACCTTGGCGGACGCCGTCGTGAAGTCCATGGAAAGCAGCCCGGCCGTCACAGTTTCACCCTCGGGCACACCTGCACCGTAACGTAGTCGCGTGGCTACTTACCTGACTCCTGCACTTGCCTGGCGCCGTCTGCGCGAAGGAAACGAACGCTTTGTCAGCGGCGAGACGTCCCATCCCAACCAGGACGCGTCGCGCCGCTCCTCCCTCGTGGAGAACCAGCACCCGTTTGCGGTGATCTTTGGTTGCTCCGATTCCCGCCTCGCGGCCGAGATCATCTTCGACGTCGGACTCGGTGACGTCTTCGTGGTGCGGACGGCCGGCCAGGTGATCGATGATGCCGTCCTGGGTTCCCTCGAATACAGCGTGGGGGTGCTGGGAGTGCCGCTGATCGTGGTCCTCGGCCATGACAGCTGCGGCGCCGTCAGCGCCACCAAGTCAGCCGTGGAGACCGGACAGATGCCTGCCGGCTTCATCCGTGACCTCGTCGAGCGCATCACGCCTTCCGTACTGACTTCGCTGCGCAACGACGAAACCGAGGTCAACGACATGGTGGTGGAGCACGTCAAGCAGACCTCGCAGCGGCTGGCGGACAGCTCGCGTGTGATTTCGGACGCAATTGAACAGGGCCGGACGGCTGTCATCGGCCTTTCGTACAGCCTGGCAGAGGGCCGTGCGAACCTTGTTTCGGGAATCGGCGAGCTCTAGAAGGCATCTGTACGGGGCCCGGCAAGGGCCCCGTAGCATGCTGTTCACGGTTTTCGATGGGGTGGCTGGTCGCCATAAGCTAGCCCCATGACTTCCACTGAAGAGTTCCGCATTGAACATGACACGATGGGCGAAGTCCGCGTCCCCGTGAACGCACTGTACCGCGCGCAGACGCAGCGGGCAGTGGAGAACTTCCCGATTTCCGGCAAGACCCTGGAACGCACGCACATTGAGGCGCTCGCCCGGGTGAAGAAGGCTGCTGCCCAGGCCAACGCTGAACTGGGTGTGCTCGACGGCGAGCTGGCCAAGGCGATCGCGGACGCGGCTGACGAGGTTGCTGCCGGCAGGTACGACGGCGACTTCCCCATCGACGTTTTCCAGACCGGCTCCGGCACCTCCTCGAACATGAACACGAACGAGGTCCTCGCCGAGCTGGCCACCCGCGCCCTGAAGGCCGCAGGCAGCGACAAGGTTGTCCACCCGAACGACCACGTCAATGCTTCCCAGTCCTCCAACGACGTGTTCCCCACCTCCGTGCACGTTGCGGCCACCTCCGCGCTGATCAATGACCTGATCCCCGCCCTGGGCTACCTGGCGGAGTCGCTGGAACGCAAGGCCGTTGAGTTCAAGGACGTGGTCAAGTCCGGCCGCACGCACCTGATGGACGCCACGCCCGTGACCCTGGGCCAGGAGTTCGGCGGCTACGCGGCACAGGTCCGCTACGGCATCGAGCGCATCAACGCCTCCCTCCCCCGCGTTGCCGAGGTTCCGCTGGGCGGCACCGCCGTGGGCACCGGCATCAACACCCCCGCAGGGTTCCCGGAGCGCGTCATCGAACTGCTCGCCACCGACACCGGGCTGCCCCTTACGGAGGCCCGCGACCATTTCGAGGCACAGGCAAACCGCGACGGCCTGATCGAGGCGTCCAGCCAGCTGCGCAACATCGCCATCTCGTTCATGAAGATCAACAACGACCTGCGCTGGATGGGCTCCGGCCCCAACACGGGCCTCGGCGAGATCGCCATCCCGGACCTGCAGCCCGGCTCCTCGATCATGCCCGGCAAGGTCAACCCGGTCATCTGCGAGGCCTCCATCATGGTCGCAGCCCAGGTCATCGGCAACGACACCGCCATCGCCTGGTCCGGCACGAACGGCGCCTTCGAGCTGAACGTCGGCATCCCGGTCATGGCCGCCAACCTGCTGGAGTCCATCCGCCTGCTGGCCAACACCAGCCGCGTCATGGCGGACAAGATGATTGACGGCATCACGGCCAACGTGGAGCGCGCCCGCTTCCTGGCCGAGGCCTCCCCGTCCATCGTCACCCCGCTGAACAAGTACATCGGCTACGAGAACGCCGCCAAGATCGCCAAGACCGCTGTCGCGGAGGGCCTGACCATCCGCCAGGCAACCGAGAAGCTGGGCTTCGTCGGGGACGGCGAAGGCAAGGTCTCCGAGGCCGACCTGGACAAAGCACTTGACGTCACCACCATGACGGCGCCCGCCCACAAGGCATAGGGCCGCACCGCCCCTTGGACGCCCGACGGCGGCCGGCCACCTTTCGAAACGGAAGGTGACCGGCCGCCGTCGCACTTTAACCCTTTGGAGTTTCCGTCCAGATATGGCGGCTTAGGAGCTTCAAATGCCGCCATATGTGGACAAAAACAATCCTGGGGGTTGCGGCGTATAAGGCGGCGGGTCAGGGTTCGAAGTGGGCGGCTTCCGCCGGCGCCAGGGCGTGCCGGATACTCGAAAGGTGGCCCGGCATGAGCTCGGGAAGCTCGTCCAGGGCAAACCATCCCACGGCCAGGGACTCGTCATCGTTGACCCTCGCCGTCCCGCTGACGTACCGGCACCTGAAGACCACGTCGAGGAACTCGCACACATCCCCGTTCGGATAGGTGAAGGGGCCCACCGCTCCCACGGACACCACCCGCTCGGCTTCCGCCACGACAGCCGTTTCCTCGAAGATCTCACGCACCATGCCCCGTGCCGGCTGCTCCCCCGGCTCAAGGATTCCGCTGATCAGCGCCCACTGCCGGTTGTCCGTCCGCTGCGCGAGCAGGACGCGTCCCGCGTCGTCGAAGACCACTCCGCGAACCCCCGGAATCCACAGGGGGTCGTTGCCGATCTTATTCCGCAGGCTCAGGATGTATTCAGGCGCAGGCATACGGCCAGCCTACCCGTGGCGCCGTCAGGCGGGCAGGAGCATGGCGGCGGCGGTCCCGGCCAGCATGAAGGGACCGAACGGGATGGAGGACTTCAGCGTCCCACGCCGGGCTGCCAGGAGCGCGACAGACCAGAGACCGCCGAGCAGGAACGCCAGGAAAGTCCCGGCAAACAGATGCCCCCAGCCAAGGTAGCCAAGGTACATTCCCAGCACGCCTGCCAGCTTCACGTCGCCGAACCCCATGCCGGGCGGGTAGGCAAAGCGGAGCACAAAGTAGAAAAGCCACAGCACGGCCGCACCAGCCACGACGCGGAGGGCCGGCACGGCAAACAAGGCTGCACTAAGGTTGCCGCCCGCCGGGGCGGCGGCACCGGCAATGGCGGCGCCCAGCAGCAGGATGCCGGCCACGGCGTAGGACGGGAAGACGATCCGGTTGGGCAGCAGGTGGTGCCGGACGTCGATTACCGTCAGCCGGACTGCCATCACCGCGAAGTACAGGCACGCCGCGAGCACCAGCCAAAAAGCAGCCGGCATGTGCTGCCACAGATCCCCCAGTCGACCAATCACCCCTCGGATGCTACTGGAATTCCCGTCGCCGCCGTACCGTGCCCGCGTAAACTGTGGATATGGCGACATGGGATTCCCGGCACCGGCCGGATCCGGACCGCGGCGCATCGTCCGCAGACCCAATCGCCACGTTCCGCAACCTGTGCCGGTCCTCGCCCTGGAAGTGGCAGTCGCTGCGCTTTGAGTACTGGGACGAACCCTTCACCGAGGCCCCGTCTCCCACGGCTCCCCTGGTGCGGGCATGGCTGCGCCGGCCCGGCGCCCTCCGCCTGGAAAGCCCGGACGGACTGGTCCTCCACAGCACCACCGGAATCAACGATTCCCGCGACGGGATCTACGTCAGCTCCACCCGGAAATCATGGCTGCTGCCCCCGCAGCTGGTCACACCCGTCTATGACGGCTCCGGCCTGGTCAAGCGCCGGCCCGAGGCCGCCTACGGGGAACCCGGTTTCGGAAACGGCCGCTTCTCCGCTGCCTTGGATCCGGTTGAACTTGCCGGTAACTCTCCCGTTCCCCTCGAGTTTCCAGGCAGCAACGCCGTGCTGGTGGAGGAGCACCGTGCTGTTGACCATGAAGGCAGACCAGCTCTGGAGGCAGTGGTAATCCCCACTCCCGCCTACCATCCGGCGGATCCTGCTGCACCACTCTGCCTTGCCGGGCGCAACCGTATCCGGGTGGACGTGGGAACCGGCGTGTGCGTTGCCAGCCAATCCCTGGAACCCGCCACCAGCGAGTACGGTCATTGGCTGCGGATCCTCGCCGTGGACGAATACATGCTCGATGACCTGTTCCTGGCCGAATCCATGAACCTCACGGATGTGCGGCGACATATCAGCTGGGACATCCCCGCCTGATGTGACAGAGCCTGGCAGAACCCATCCGCTAGGCTTCGCTGATGACTACACTGGGTTCCGTTTGGCCACTCTTCGACCTCAGGCTGACCACGCCTCGGCTGGAACTGCGCCCGATCCGGGACGACGACATTCCGGCCGCCGTCGACGCCGCGCGCAGCGGCATCCACGAGCCCGCGAAGAGCCCGTTCAGCACTCCCTGGACCGAGGTTCCCGGGGAGGAACTGGGCACCAACATGGCCCGCTGGTACTGGCGCTGCCGGGCTGAGTGCAGCCCCGAGTCCTGGACGCTTCTCCTGGGCATCTGGCACGAGGGCAAGTTCATCGGCTGCCAGGACGTCGGGGCCAAAGAGTTCGCCCTGCTTAAGACCGTATCCACCGGATCCTGGCTGAAGCAGTCCGTGCAGGGCCGGGGCCTTGGCAAAGAGATGCGCGCCGCCGTCGTCCTGTGGGCCTTTGACTGGCTGGGTGCCGAAGTCGCCGAATCCGAGGCCGCTGCCTGGAACGAAGCCTCTCTCGGAGTCTCCCGCTCCCTCGGCTACGAACTGAACGGAACCACCCGCAAGGCCTGGGGCCCGCAGATCGAAACTGTCCAGCACGTCCGTCTCACCCCAAACACCTTCAAGCGCCCCGACTGGCAGTTACAGGTCGAGGGCCACGAAGCAGCAGCCAAGTTCCTGAAGGTGACTGACCACGAGGCGGGTTACGGTCCTTCGCGTAGGAGCGCATCGCCGACCAGAGCGATGCGCAGGTCGCCCAGCGACCCTAGCGGCGCGCCGGGAGGAAGCGGCGTCCCGAGGGTCCCGAGGCGAGCTTGCGAGCCTTGGGAAGGGACCTCCGCGCTAAGCGACGGCGAAGGGCCGTGGCCCGCCGAACGGAACCACGGCCCTCCAGCCACCCCCGCTTAGCCTTCGAGCAGCTCGGTGACCAGTGCGGCTATCGGGGACCTTTCGGAGCGGGTCAGGGTGACGTGGCCGAAGAGCGGGTGGCCCTTCAGGGTTTCGACGACGGCGGCGATTCCGTCGTGGCGCCCGACGCGGAGGTTGTCCCGCTGGGCGACGTCGTGGGTCAGGACGATCTTGGAGTTCTGCCCGATACGGCTCATGACGGTCAGCAGGACGTTCTTTTCGAGCGACTGGGCTTCGTCGACAATCACGAAGGCGTCGTGCAGGGAACGGCCGCGGATATGGGTGAGCGGCATGACCTCGAGCATTCCGCGGTCCATGACCTCCTCCACCACTTCCTGGCTGACCAGCGCGCCGAGGGTGTCAAAGACGGCCTGGGCCCAGGGGTTCATCTTCTCGGACTCTGAACCGGGCAGGTAGCCGAGTTCCTGGCCGCCGACGGCGTAAAGGGGGCGGAAGACGATGACCTTGCGGTGCTCGCGCCGCTCCAGCACCGCCTCGAGGCCGGCGCACAGGGCAAGGGCCGACTTGCCGGTGCCGGCCCGGCCGCCGATGGACACGATGCCGACGGCGGGGTCCATCAGCATGTCGATGGCCAGGCGCTGCTCGGCGGACCTGCCGTGCAGGCCAAAGACGTCACGGTCGCCCTTGACCAGGCGGACCTGCTTGTCCGGTCCCACCCGGCCAAGGGCGGAGCCGCGGTTGGACAGCAGCACCAGGCCGGTGTTGACAGGCATTTCTGCTGCGGCGGGGATGAAAACGGGTTCGTGGCCGTAGAGGGTGGAGATTTCCTGTTCGTTGGCCTCAACCTCCGCGACGCCCGTCCAGCCGGAGTCCTTGACCAGTTCGTTGCGGTATTCGTCGGCCGTCAGGCCCATCGCCGAGGCCTTGACCCGCATCGGCAGGTCCTTGGACACAACTGTGACGTCCCGGCCTTCGTTGGAGAGGTTCTTCGCCACCGCAAGGATCCGGCTGTCGTTGTCCCCGCTGCGGAAGCCCAGCGGCAGCACCTCCGACGAAATGTGGTTCAGCTCCACCATGAGGGTGCCGCCGTCGTCGCCGATGGGGATTGGCTGGTTCAGTCCGCCGTGTTTGACCCGGAGGTCGTCGAGGAGCCGGAGGGCCTTGCGGGCAAAGTAGCCGAGTTCGGGGTCGTGCCGCTTGGCCTCCAGCTCCGTGATGACCACCACCGGGACAATGACCTCGTGTTCGGCAAAGCGGAGCAGGGCGCGCGGGTCGGACAACAGGACTGACGTGTCGATCACGAACGTGTGGATGAGGGCTTCCCTTCCGGAGACGGCAAAACCGGCCGCAGCATCCGTTGCTGCGCCGGTTTGTGTAGTGGCTCGCGTGGCGCGAGAGGTAGCTTTCCCTCCCTGGTCGAAAAGGACCTCGGGCAGTTGTTCAGAAGTAGCCACATCGACTCCAGCCCCGGGGCAAGCCCGGAATTGTTATTGGTGAGGCGGCTCGGCCACGAGGCCGGGTCCGGCCTCCCATACAACCGGTGCGATGTTTCGCTCCATGTACTGGCCTCCCCGATCAGCCGGCGGTTTTGCCTGCTGATGGATATAACGTAAATCCACTCCAGGTAATTTCCGCAACCATTACGCGGCGATTCCTGTTGCGCCGGCGTGAACTCCCCGTGAACCGGAGATGTCAGGTCCCGAAGCGCCGCTGCCGGCCCGCGTAATCGCGGAGGGCCCGCAGGAAGTCCACCTTGCGGAAGGCCGGCCAGAGCGCCTCGCAGAAATAGAACTCGCTGTACGCGCTCTGCCACATCAGGAATCCTGAGAGCCTTTGTTCGCCCGAGGTGCGGATCACCAGGTCAGGATCCGGCTGGCCCCGGGTGTACAGGAATCGGGAGATGTCATCCACGCAGAGTTCATCCGCCAGCCGGGAAATGTCGGTGCCCTTTGCCACGGCGT
The DNA here is from genome assembly GCF_045833485.1 of Arthrobacter nitrophenolicus. Classification (NCBI taxonomy): domain Bacteria; kingdom Bacillati; phylum Actinomycetota; class Actinomycetes; order Micrococcales; family Micrococcaceae; genus Arthrobacter; species Arthrobacter nitrophenolicus. The sequence continues at coordinate 3,033,469 of NZ_CP174504.1, read as the reverse complement.
CATGCAGGAGTTCGCGGACCGCGTCCACGATCTCACGCCGCCCGCCGTATCCAACGGCCACGTTGACGTGGATCTTCTCCCGGACGGGCGTCCGCGCCGTCAGCTTGTTGAGCCGCTCGGCGAGGTAGCCGGGCAGCAGTTCCGGGGCACCCATCGCATGGACGGAGATGTTGGCATCCTCGTCCAGCCGGTCCAGGGTGTTGGCGATGATCCCCATCAGGAGGTCAAGCTCTTCGCTGGACCGGTTCATGTTGTCCGTGGACAGCATGTACAGGGTGACCACCTTGACGCCGAGCTCCTGGCACCAGCCCAGGAACTCATGGATCTTGTCCGCGCCGGCCTGGTGGCCCTGGCTGGTGGGGGCGTTGAACTGCTTTGCCCAGCGCCTGTTGCCGTCCACCATGACACCGATATGGCGGGGAATGCGGTCGCGGGGCAGGTCTTTGAGGAGCCGCCGCTCGTAGAAGCCGTAAAGGAACCCGGGCAACTCCACGCGTCGACTCACCTGACTTCCTCGCTGTACGTACTTGCACATCCTAGGCTACCGCCCGCGCGGCGGCGGGACGTCCCGTCCCGCGGCCGGCGGCAGCACCGCCGTCGTGTTACCAGCCAGTAACTTACCGGACCGTAGATTATTCTTGGAGGATGAACAGCGACTCCTCCGACGTCCCGAACCTGCCCCGGCCAAAAGGCGGAAACGGACGGAAAGACGCCGGGCAGGGCGCCCTCGACGAGGCAGCGGTACGGCTGGCAGAGCTGTTGATGATTAAGCCGAAATGGCGCGGCTGGATCCACGCCGTGACCGCCCCGCTGGCCCTTGTTGCAGGCGTGGTGCTGGTGGCCCTTGCACCCAGCGTGGACCGTAAAATCACCTCGGCCATCTACGCGGCCACGGGCGTGCTGCTGTTCGGCGTCAGCGCCGTGTACCACCGCGGCAACTGGTCCCCGGCCGTGAAAATGGTGCTGAAGCGACTGGACCACACCAACATCATGCTGGTGATCGCGGGCAGTTATACACCGCTGGCCTGGACCCTCCTGGAGCGGCCGCAGGCTGTTCTCCTGCTATGGGTCATCTGGTCCGGCGCCATCCTTGGGGTGCTTTTCCGGCTGCTATGGACGGATGCCCCGCGCTGGCTGTACGTACCGATCTACGTAGCCCTGGGCTGCGGTTCCCTGTTCTACCTGCCGCAGTTCTTCCAGTCCAGTGTTCCTGCCGCAGTGCTGATCTGCGTCGGAGGCGTCCTGTACATCACCGGCGCGGTGTTCTATGCCCTGAAGAAGCCGAACTTCAGCTACCACCACTTCGGGTTCCATGAACTGTTCCACGCCTTCACCGTCTTCGCCTTTGCGGCCCACTTCACGGCGATCGCCATGGCCGTCCTCAGCTAAGCAGGCGAGGCCTCATCCAGGGCCGGCGGGGCGGGAAGCCGGCGGCACTGTGAAAGCCCGGCGCGGGGCCTAGTCCTGCGGCCGGGGCTGGCCGGGGGCAATGCCGTTGCCATCGCCGTCGGACTGCCTGGGTGTGGACTCCAGCCCGTCCTGCGCGTCGGCCGCCGCCACATCCGCGGCTGCGGCGGCTGCCATGCGGTCCTCTTCCACCTGTGCCCGGTAGCGGACCCTGCGGATCCGGCGGACCATGTCCACGATCAGCAGGGCAGTGGCCACCACGAAGAAAGCGGTCATGATGAAGCCCAGGAGGCCCGGCGTCACCTGGTCCTCAGAGATGCCTTCGCGCAGCGTAGGGGTGGGCAGCGGCGTGGGGGTGGTGGCCAGGCTGAGGAGCAGATGATGCACTATTAAACCTTCTGTGGAACGGGTGGCAGCGGATGGCGCGGCGGGAGGGCCGGCCTATCTTCTACGCGGCATAGAAATTGCCTGCCGCTACTATCTTAGCCCCGCGAACAGATCCTTCTCCGGGAGTTCGGAGGGCACCCGGGAATGGATCAGCGAGTAGTCCTCCCACGGCCAGGCGCGCCGCTGCATCTCCGCCGACACGGCAAAAAAGAACCCCAGCGGATCCACCTGCGTCCGGTGTGCACGCAGGGCGTCCTCGCGCACCTCGAAGAAATCGCCGCAATCGATCTGCGTGGTGGTCGGATGCGCTGCCGGCGGCGGCGTGTGGCCCTCGGCGTCGGACTCCAGCCAGGCGGCCAGCCGCTCGGCATACGGAGACTGCAGGCCGGCCTCCTCCAGCGCGAAATGCAGCGCCCGGAACCGCTCCGGGCTGAAAGCCCTGTCGTAGTAGAGCTTGCTCGGCTCCCACGGCTCCCCCGCACCGGGATAGCGCTCAGGGTCGCCCGCCGCCTCGAAGGCCTCGACTGCCACCCGGTGGGCCATGATGTGGTCCGGGTGGGGATATCCGCCATTCTCGTCGTAGCTCAGGATGACGTGCGGCTTGAAGGAGCGCACCAGCCGCACCAGGGGCGCCGCGGCCCGGTGCAGCGGCAGCGTGGCAAAGGCGCCCGCGGGCAGCGGCGGCAGCGGATCGCCCTCGGGAAGCCCGGAATCCACGAACCCGAGCCATCGCTGCCTGATGCCCAGGATTTTGGCGGCACTCTCCATTTCAAGGCGCCTGGCCCCGGCCATATCCCGCTTGGGGTGCGGTTCACCTTCCACCGCCGGGTTCTGGATGTCCCCGCGGGAACCGTCCGTGCATGTTGCCACCATGACGTCCACGCCGGAGGCGGCGTACTTGGCCATCGTCGCAGCGCCCTTGCTGGATTCGTCATCCGGGTGGGCATGGACTGCAAGCAGCCGTAGCGGTGCCGGGGAGTTGCTGGACGCTGTCATGGAGGGACGGCTCCTCATTCATCTTTGGTTATGGCTGTTTCAACGGCGGGCGGGCCGCTGCCGCCACCGGGTGCAGGACCGGCACCGGCGGAATGGGCACTAAACTGGACGGGTGACTTCCCCGGACCAGCCGGCCCCATCCGCGCCCGCAGACACTAGCCTAGCCAATCGCTATGGTGCTAAAAAGCGGGGGCTCTCCGCCGCTGCCAAGCGGGCCATCGCCGTGGTGGCCCTGGCGGGTGGGATCGGCTTCATGGCATGGGTCTCCACGTCCAACTCGCTGACGGATATCTCGTTCAAGGACATCGGCTACAGCACCCCTGACGGCACGCTGGCCGAGGTGGACTTCCAGGTGACCCGGGAACCGGGGACCGCTGTGCAGTGCGCTGTCAAGGCGCTGGATTCCAAGTTCGCCATCGTGGGCTGGAAGGTAGTGGACATCCCGGCAGACGCCCGGGAGGGAACGTCCGACGGCGGCAGGACAGTGACGCAGCGCGTGGCCGTCCGGACCGAATCGCCGTCCGTGTCCGGTGTGGTGGACGACTGCTGGATAGCGGATAAAGCGGATTAGTGGATGTGACGTGCGCCGCTCCCCTGTTGGGATAAGTCCACAGGATTGACTACAATGGAGCAATACCTTCACCCCGCTGAGCTGGTTACTGTTCCACAAGTGGCCACTGTGGCGGGGTCTTTTGCATGTAGGACCATTAGAGGAGAAGTCCGTGTCTACCACCAACAGCGCAGCTGCAGCCTGGCTTACCCAGGAAGCTTTTGACCGCCTGAAGGCAGAGCTGGACCACCTTTCCGGCCCTGGCCGGGCGGAGATTGTCCAGAAGATCGATGCAGCCCGGCAAGAGGGGGACCTCAAGGAGAACGGGGGCTACCATGCCGCCAAGGAGGAGCAGGGCAAGATTGAGGCCCGCATCCGCCAGCTCACGGTCCTGCTCCGCGACGCCCACGTGGGCGAGTCTCCCGCTGACGATGGCATCGTTGAGCCCGGCATGATCGTCGTCGCCAGGATTGCCGGCGACGAGGAAACCTTCCTGCTCGGATCCCGCGAAATCGCAGGCGATTCCGACCTGGACGTGTTCAGCGAGAAGTCTCCGCTGGGAGCTGCCATCCTGGGGCACAAGGAAGGCGAGACGCTCAGCTACACGGCACCGAACGGCAAGGACATCAAGGTGGAAATCCTGTCCGCCAAGCCGTACGCAGCCTAGTTCCAGACACACACAAAAAAGCGCCGGCACCCGCAAGGGGCCGGCGCTTTTGCGTTCCTTGCCTGCAGCCGGTCAGGCCACGCGGGCCGTCCGCGGCCGCAGCAGCAGCGCCGCCACCAGTCCCCCGGCGGCACCGCCCAGATGTGCCTGCCACGAGACGAAACCGGAAACGATGGGCAGGATCCCGAGCAGGATGCTCCCGTACCCCATGAAGAGGACCACGGCCAGGAGGATCTGCCGCCAGCTGCGGTTGAAGAAACCCCGGACCAGGAGGAACGAGAACAAGCCGAAAACGAGGCCGGACGAGCCCACGGTGACGCCGCTGTCGCCGATCAGCCAGACCGTAAGTCCGGACCCCAGCCAGCTGAAAGCCAGGGCGGTCATGAACACCCGGAGGCCGGAGAGGAACACCAGGAATCCGAAAATGATCAGCGGCAGGCCGTTGGAGAGCAGGTGGTTCAGGTTCGCGTGCAGGAGGGGAAAGGTGAAGATGTCCAGCAGCCCGTCAGCGCTGCGGGGCCGGAGCCCGAACGTCGCGTTGAGCGAGCGGAGCATCACCATGTTGAAGAGCTCGATGACAAACAGCAGGACCACGAAAGCGCCAAGGACCAGCAGGCCGCCCTTTGCCCTCGCCGCCACGGTTTGGCGCTGCCTGATGCCCCCGTCCCCGGTCAGCCCTTCCATGGCACCTCCTAGTGCACCACGATCGGCTGGAAGCCCTCGGCGCGGAGGGCGCTGAGGACCTGCGCTCCGTGCTCATGGCCTTTGGTTTCCAGGTTCACCGTGATGGAGACGTCTCCCATGCTGATGGAGCCGCCCACCCGTGTGTGGTCCAGGCCGGTCACGTTGGCATCGTTCTCGGCGATGATCCTGGCGATGGTGGCCAGCGAGCCCGGCCTGTCGTCCAGCATCATCCGGACTGTCATGTAGCGTCCCGCCGCGGAGAGGCCGCGCTGGATCACCTTCAGCATCAGCATGGGGTCGATATTGCCGCCGGACAGGACCACGGCCGTGGTTCCCGGGTTCTCGATTTTGCCGTCCATCAGCGCTGCCACGCCCACGGCGCCGGCGGGCTCCACCACCATCTTGGCCCGTTCCAGCAGGAAGATCAGGGCCCGGGCCAGGGAGTCTTCGCTGACGGTGACCACGTCATCCACCAGCTCGCGGATGATGCTGAACGGCAGCTGGCCGGGGCGGCCCACGGCGATGCCGTCCGCCATGGTGGATACCTTCTTCAGGGGCACCAGGGCGTCGGCGGCGAGCGACGGCGGGTAGGCAGCGGCGTTTTCAGCCTGCACACCGATGATGCGGATTTCCCGGCCCAGTTCCTTTGCCCGGGCTTTGATGGCCACGGCAACACCGGCCAAAAGCCCGCCCCCGCCGACGCCCATCAGCACAGTGTCCACGTTGGGCACCTGTTCGAGGATCTCCAGGCCTAGCGTGCCCTGGCCGGCAACGACGTCAACGTTGTCGAAGGGGTGGACAAACACGGTTCCCGTCTCGTTACTGTACCGCTGGGCTTCCGCGAGCGCTTCGTCGACGTTGTGCCCGTGCAGGACAACTTCCGCGCCGTGGCTGCGGGTGGCAGCCAGCTTCGGCAGCGCCACACCGAGCGGCATGTAGATGCGGGCTTTGATTCCAAGGCTCTTGGCGGCTACGGCCACGCCCTGGGCGTGGTTGCCTGCCGAGGCCGCCACCACGCCGCGCTTTTTCTCTTCCGGGGACAGCCTGGCCATCCGCACGTAGGCTCCGCGGACCTTGAACGATCCCGCACGCTGCAGGTTTTCACACTTGAAGTAAACGTCGCCGCCCACCATTGTTCCCAGCGCCCGCGACGATTCAACAGGAGTGCGCGCAATAATCCCGTCAAGCAGCTTCTGCGCCTCCAGGACATCGTCCAGTGTGACGGGAAGGGTTTCAAGGATATTCACGGACTATTCTCCTCTTGATTCGTCCCCGGCGCCCGGCTTGGGAAAGCTGCGGACATCGGGATCTTTTGCTGTGGTGCCGGCTGCGGCGTCCCTGCCGTGCCGGCGCATGGCCGGCCGGGCAACGTCCTTGATGGTGTTGTCCGCCGGGGCGCCGGCCGCCAGCGGCATTACCGGCACCTGTTCATGTTCCCACGTTCTGGCGGCAATGTAGCGAATGGCGGAATTTGCGACGGCGAGAATGGGCACCGAGAACAGGGCACCGGGGATGCCGGCGAGGTATGAACCGGCAGCAACGGTGAGGATGACGGCCACCGGATGCAGTGCCACGGCCTTGCCCATGACCAGGGGCTGCAGGATGTGGCTCTCGAGCTGCTGGACCAGCAGGACGATTCCCAGCATGATGAGGGCGTTCACCGGCCCGTTGGCCACCAGCGCGAGCAGCACGGCGATGGCACCGGTCACCAGGGCACCCACCACGGGGATGAATGAGCCGATGAAGACGAGCACCGCCAGCGGCAGCGCCAGGGGAACACCGATGATTGCCGCGCCGACCCCGATGCCCACCGCATCCACGAACGCAACGAACATCTGGATGCGGGCGTAGCTGACCATTGAGGTCCAGCCCTTGCGGCCGGCTCCAAATGCGGCCGCCCGTGCCTTCCTGGGGAGGAGCCGCACCAGGAATACCCAGATCCTGTCGCCTTCCAGCAGGAAGAAGATCAGGATGAAGAGGGCAAGGATCAGGCCGGCGGCAAAGTGGCCGGCGGTGCTGCCGAAGGAGAGGGCGCCGCTGACGATGCTGCTGGTGTTGTCCTGCAGGGCCGACGTGGCTTCCTTCAAGTACTGGTCCATCTGGTCGGCCGTGAGGTGGAGCGGGCCGTCCGAAAGCCAGTCCTGGATCTGCTTTACCCCGGCCAGCGATTCGGACCAAAGCTCTCCGAAGCCTGCCCAGAGCTGCCTGCCCACCAGAGCCAATGCACCGGCAATGAGTCCGATAAAGCCCAGCACAGTCATGGCCACGGCCAGCCCGGACGGTATCCGGTAGCTCTTGAGCCAGCCCACCACCGGGTTGAGGAGTCCGGCAAGGAGCGCGGCCACCAGGACCGGGATGATCAGGAAACTGATGTGGCTGAGCAGCCACACCAGGGCACCGCCCACCAGGAGGATCAGGCCCAGCCGCCAGGCCCATGATGCCGCGATGCGGATCCCGTAGGGAATGTCGCGGTCCAGTTCACGGTCAGCAAGAACCCGCAGCGTCGGTGGTGATGGAGCGGTTTTTTGCTGCAAGGAGGCTGCGGTTGAAGGCGGTTCGGCATCCCCGGTTGGCGTCATAGCCTAATACTTCCGCAGCCGTGCCCTAATGGGAAACCGCTAGCCTTGCGCCCCGGCGCTGTAGTCGATCCCCCACTCGATGGTGAAGGCCTCGCCGGGTGCCAGCCAGCGGAGCCCGTCGCCGGAATTGAAAGCGTTTGCCGGGCCGGTCATTGGCTCGACGGCAACGGCGCGGCTGCGGCCGGGGTACTCGGTGCTCACGAAGACGTGGACATACTCGCAGGCTTCATCCTGCCAGAGGCTGACGCTGCGTCCATCGGCGGCACTCAGGGTATGCCGGGCCTTGCCGTCAACGCGCTTCAGGCCGGTGAGCGCGACGTCCACGCTGAGTTCGGCGATGTGCCGGCCGGACCGGAAGTCGGTGTCTCCCGCCACGGGTGCTGCGCTGCGGGGAATGAGCCGGTCATCGGCCACCAGCCGGGTGTCCGCGGCCACCGTCAGCACCAGGTCCTCGATGAGCGCATCGCCCAGGCGGAGGTACGGATGGGCGCCGAGCACGAACGGGGCCGGAGCTTTGGAATGGTTGGCAAGGGTCTGCCGGACCACCAGGCCCAGGGTGTCGTCCAGAAGGTATTGGACGCGGTGCCGCAGCAGGAAGGGATAGCCGTGCTGCGGAAAAATGGTGGCCTCCAGGGAGACCGAGTGTTCCGACTCGTCAACCAGGGCGTACGCGGCATTGCGCAGCAGGCCGTGGCTGGCGTTGTTCCGGCCAACCTCGGTGATGTCCAGCTGCTGCTTCTTGCCGTCCAGGAACCAGGTGCCGTCCTCCACCCGGTTGGCCCAGGGGGCAAGCGTGATTCCGGTGGCCCCGGGCGGGATCTGGTCGTCGCCGTACGTCTCCGTGAGGAGCACTCCGGCGCGGTGGAAGGAGCGGAGGCCTGCGGCCAGTTCGGTAACCACGGCCAGGGCATCGCCGCGCCGCAGCTCATATTGCCGCCCCGTCGCGTAAGCCTGGGGAGTCGGACCGGCCGGGGATTCCTGGTGTGGAGACGATGTCATGGGCATACGGTACCCCGGCCATCGCCGGCGGCACCAATAGTCAATGTTATTTTTTGTTCTTAACTATTCTTTTTTGATCGGATATGCGAGACTTTTTGCATGACAGGGATCACCAGCACCAGACTCTCCGACGGCCGGGAGCTGATTTATTTCGACGACGCCGGCACTACTGTTTCGCGGGCAGCCGAACTGACCACGGACCACCGCGGCCTTCCCCCGCGGGGTGAGTCGGGCGAAGTCCGGTTCGATGCCCTGACGAACGAGTGGGTGGCAGTCGCAGCGCACCGCCAGACCCGGACCCACCTCCCGCCGGCAGACCAGTGCCCCATCTGCCCCACCACAGACAGCAACCCCTCCGAGATACCGGCCGCGGACTACGACGTGGTGGTTTTCGAGAACCGCTTTCCCTCCCTGGGACCGGCGCTCGGCCCCGTGCCGGAGGATGCGGCGTGGGGAACGAAAGGTCCGGCGTACGGCCGCTGCGAGGTGGTGTCCTTCACACCGGAGCACACCGGGTCCTTCAGCGGGCTCAGCCGGACCCGCTCCCGCACCGTCATTGAGGCATGGGCACAACGGACCGCCGCCCTCAACGCCCTGCCCGGAATCCAGCAGGTGTTCCCGTTCGAAAACCGCGGCGCGGACATCGGGGTCACCTTGCACCATCCGCACGGGCAGATCTACGCCTACCCGTACGTCACGCCCCGCGCCGCCGTGATGGGCAACGCGGCCCGGAAGTTCCACGACGCCTGTGACGGCCGGGAGACCCTGACGGGGTCGCTCCTGCGTGCTGAGCGGGAGGACGGGAGCAGGATGGTGATGGAAGGCCAGAACTTCAGCGCCTACGTCCCCTTTGCCGCCCGGTGGCCGCTGGAGATCCACCTGGTTCCGCACCGCCATGTACCGGACCTCGCGGCCCTGAGTGGTGAAGAGAAGGACGAACTGGCGGACGTCTACCTGGATCTGCTCAAACGGGTGGATGCCCTGTATCCCACCCCCACCCCGTACATCTCCGCCTGGCACCAGGCTCCGCTTGACCCTGCCCTGCGGCCGTCCGGCAACCTGCACCTGCAGCTGACATCGCCCCGCCGCGCTGCCGATAAGCTGAAGTACCTTGCCGGGTCCGAGGCGGCCATGGGTGCGTTCATCAACGACACCACCCCGGAAAGCGTGGCGGAGCGCCTGCGTTCGGTCATCGTTCCGGCGTCGCCCGCGTCCCCGGCCCTGGCCGGCCTCTCCGAAGGAGCCCCTGCTTGAGCACCGCACCTGATCCCGCCACGGCGCCGGCCCCTGCCCCGGCAGGGGACCTGGCTGCCCGTTTCACCCAGAAGTTCGGGAGCGATCCCGCCGGCATCTGGCAGGCGCCCGGCCGCGTGAACCTCATCGGCGAACACACGGATTACAACGAAGGCTTCGTCCTGCCCTTCGCCATCGACCGGACAGCCCGCGTGGCCGTCGGAGTCCGCACGGATTCGACCGTCCGGCTGCTTTCCACCTACGGCGACCAGGGTGTGGTAACCACCACCACCGGATCCCTTGAGCCGGGGTCGGCCAAAGGCTGGACAAAATACCCGCTCGGCGTCATGTGGGCCTTGCGGCAAAGGGGCATCGACGTCCCGGGAATTGACCTGCTGCTGGATTCCGACGTCCCCCTGGGCGCCGGCCTGTCGTCGTCGCATGCCATTGAATGCGCCGTCATCACGGCGCTGAACGACCTCACCGGGGCCGGCCTGGAAGCCCAGGACATGGTCCTGGCCACCCAGCAGGCAGAGAACGACTTCGTGGGAGCCCCCACCGGCATCATGGACCAGTCCGCCTCGCTCCGCGGCGCCCGCGGGCACGCGGTGTTCCTGGACTGCCGGGACCAGAACGCCACCCTTGTTCCTTTCGAAACGGAGCCCGCGGGGCTGGTCCTGCTGGTCATCGATACGAAGGTGTCGCACTCCCATGCCGACGGCGGTTATGCCTCCCGGCGGGCGGCCTGTGAGCTGGGCGCTGAAGTGCTGGGGGTCAAAGCCCTGCGCGACGTGCAGGTGGGCGACCTTGCGGAAGCCAGCGGGCTGCTGGACGAGGTGACGTTCAGGCGCGTGCGGCACGTGGTCACCGAAAACGACCGGGTGCTGCAGACCGTGGAACTCCTCGGCGACCGGGGACCCGCTGCCATCGGCCATCTGCTGGACGCCAGCCACGCGTCCATGCGGGATGACTTCGAGATCTCCTGTCCGGAACTTGACCTCGCGGTGGATACCTCGCGGGCAGCCGGTGCCATCGGCGCACGCATGACCGGAGGCGGGTTCGGCGGTGCAGCCATCGCACTCACCCCCGCCGCCAGCGAACACAAGGTGCGCGACGCCGTCGTGCGGGCGTTTTCCGAGGCCGGCTTCACGGAGCCGGACATCTTCACCGTGTCACCCGCCGCCGGGGCGATGCGCATCGCCTGAGCCGCAGGACGCCCGGGCGCAGGCAGACGGAGGGCCCCACCAGGAATCTGGTGGGGCCCTCCATTGCTGTTCGGGTTCCGGCGGCGGTACCGCCTTGCCGGTTACTCCTCGCCGCGGAGGATGGCCAGCAGGCGGATGATTTCCACGTACAGCCAGACCAGGGTGACAGTCAGGCCGAACGCGGCCGTCCACGAGAAGCGCTGCGGGGCGCCGCTGCGGACGCCGGCTTCGATGCTGGTGAAGTCCATGACCAGCGAGAATGCCGCGAGGCCGATGGCCAGGATGCCGATGACGACGCCGATGATGCCGCTTCGCAGCCCGAAGGGTTCCGAGGTAAGGCCGGTCAGCATCATGACGAGGTTGACCACGGAGAAGAGCGCGTAGCCAATGAGGGCGATCATGAAGAACTTCATGGCCTTGGGTGTGGCGCGCACCTTGCCGCTCTTGAACAGGACAAGCGTCACGGTGAAGACGGACAGGGTGCCGAGGACGGCCTGGAGGCCAACGCCCGGGTACATGGTGTCAAGGACGCGGGTGAGGCCGCCGAGGAAGAGGCCTTCGAGGCCTGCGTAGGCAAGAATCAGGGCCGGGGACGGCTGCTTCTTGAACGTGTTGACGAGCGCCAGGACGAAGCCGCCGAGCGCACCGACGACCATCAGCAGGGATGCCAGGCTCAGGCCCACCACCATGGTGACAGCGGCACCGGCGAGCAGCACTCCCAGGCAGGCCGCCGTCTTGACGATGACGTCGTCGAACGTCATCCGCCCGGTGTCAGCAGGGCCGGCGGAGGGCCGGCTGTACATCTGCTGCAGCTGCTCGTCCGTCATGCCCTGCGGCTGGGCGTTCCAGCCCTGCTGGCCGTAAGGGGCCTGGCCGTAGGGAGCCTGGCCGTAAGGAGCTTGTCCATAGGGAGCCTGCGGGACAGGCGGTGCCTGGGTGGCTCCACGGAAATTCTTTCCGTTGAAGATCGGGTTGCCGCCAAGTGCCATTGCTGGATTCCTCCGTGTGGGTGTGATGTGAACCTTAAGGTTTACGGTACCAATTACCACGCCAATACACCCCTGAAAGTTCCCGAACGGGCGGCTATGCAACGCAACCGTGACGATGACCGGCGCCGCTGCCCAAGCCCGGCTGCACCCTGCCGCCTGGAAAATACCGTGGCTCAACAAAGGTTTCTTGGGGCGCTCCTCCCGTTTGCCGCGCCCGGGCCGCCGGAGTTGTTACCTGATCGCTACCAACAAGGCCTGGACCTCGGCATTTGCGGCATCCCGCGCGCTGTAGCATAAGCCAAGCAGGGTGACGGAACTCACATGCGTGAAGGTGCCGGGCGAGATGGCGCCTCCCCGCCCTGCATCCGTTCGCAGCGGCTGCAATGGCGCAGCCGAGACCGCCCCCAAGTGGAGGTTTTTCATTTTGAGAAGTACACCCCACGGCCAGCCGGCCGGACGACGCCGGGGGTTGCCGGGAATCATGGGAGCCATCAGTGCAACCATCCTGGCGATCCTCCTCCTCGCAGCACCGGCAACCCAGGCCGCTTCCCCAGCACCGACACCATCCCCGTCGAACCAGACCTTCCAGAACAACATCAGCGGCTTCCTCCGCGACGACACCCGCGCACCCCTGGCGGATGTGACCATCACGGCAAAGAAGGGCGACTTCACCGGCACGGCCAAGTCGTCAGCGAACGGCTCCTGGAACATCGGCGTGCCCGAGCAGGGCACCTACACCGTGGAACTGGACGAATCCACCCTGCCTGAAGGCATCAAGCTCGCCGAGGGGCAGGAAAACCCGCGTGAGGTCACCTTCAGCCAGACCTCGAACCTGTCAGTGATCTTTGCCTTCGGCAAGGGCATCGTGGTCCAGGAGCAGGATTTCGGGCAGAACCTGCTCAACCGCCTCGTGGCAGGACTGAGCTTCGGCCTGCTCCTCGCGCTGGCGTCGGTGGGACTGTCCCTGATTTTCGGAACCACCGGGCTCACCAACTTCGCCCACGGTGAGATGGTGACGCTGGGCGCGGTGCTGGTGTTCGCGTTCAACGCGGCCGGGCTGCCTTTCTGGCTGGCACTGATCCTGTCCCTGCTGGGCGGTGCCCTGTTCGGGTATGCCCAGGACAGGGGCCTGTGGCGGCCGCTGCGGCGCCGCGGGACCGGCCTGGTGCCCATGATGATTGTCAGCATCGGCCTCGCGCTGGCCGTCCGCTACGTCATCCAGTTCTACTTCGGCGGCGCCACGCAACAGCTTCCGTATGCCCAGAGCCCCGAAATCCAGCTGGGCCCGGTATCCATCTCGCCCAACAACCTCTGGTCGCTGGGCATCAGCGCGGTGGTGATCGCCCTGATCGGCATCGTGCTGCTCAAGACCAGGCTGGGCAAGGCCACCCGCGCAGTGGCGGACAACCCGGCGCTGGCCGCCGCTTCCGGCATTGACGTGGACGCCGTGATCCGGCTCGTGTGGATCACCGGCGGCATGCTCGCTGCGCTCGGCGGCATCCTTTGGGCCTACTACCGGCCCGGCGTCACTTTCGACATGGGCTCGGCCATCCTCCTGCTCATTTTCGCCGGCGTCACGCTGGGCGGCCTCGGTACCGTGTTCGGAGCCCTGATCGGTTCGATCATCGTGGGCATTTTCGTGGAGCTGACCACGGTGTTTGGCCTTGCCGCCGACCTGAAGTACGTGGGCGCCCTGTTCATCATGATCGTTGTCCTCTTGTTCCGGCCACAGGGCATCCTGGGCCGTCGCGAGCGCGTGGGTTAGGAAACAGACATGGATTTTGGATTCATTTTTGCCAGCGCCGCGGGTGAAATCTTCAGCCCCACCACGGCCGCCTATGCACTGGCCGCGCTCGGCCTCGCAGTCCACTTCGGCTACTCCGGCCTGCTGAATTTCGGGCAGGCCGGCTTCATGGCGGTGGGGGCCTACGGGTTCGCCATCTCCACCCTTACCTTCGGAGTGCCGTTCTTCGTCGGGCTGCTGATAGCAATCACCGCCTCGGCAATCTTTGCCCTGCTCCTGGGCATCCCCACCCTGAGGCTCCGGGCGGACTACCTGGCCATCGTCACCATCGCGGCCGCGGAAATCGTCCGCTACATCGTCACCACCAACCAGCTCACATCCGTCACCGGCTCCGCCAACGGCCTGGCAGCGTTCGAGGGCGGCTTCTACGCCATGAACCCCTTCCCCGAGGGGTCCTACTTCGGCATGAACAACCGCGACTTCTTCATCCGGGTTATCGGCTGGGGGCTGGTGGTCGTGTGCTGCACGCTGGTATGGCTGCTGATGCGCAGCCCCTGGGGCCGTGTCCTGAAGGGCATCCGCGAGGATGAGAACGCGGTCCGTTCACTGGGCAAGAACGTCTACGCCTACAAGATGCAGGCACTGGTCATCGGCGGTGTGCTCGGGGCTCTCGCCGGAATGGTCTTCACCCTCCCCCGCGGAGCGGTGCAGCCTGCCAACTACGGCACGGAACTGACGTTCTTCCTTTACACGTGCCTGCTGCTGGGCGGCCTGGCCACAGTCCTGGGACCGGTCATCGGCGCCATGATCTTCTGGGTGGTCCTGTCACTGACCCAGGGCATCCTCTACGGCCTGATCGAATCGGGCACCATTACGTGGCTGAACACCGTCCAGGCGGGCCAGCTGCGCTACATCCTGGTGGGCGTCGCACTGATGCTGCTGATGATCTTCAGGCCCCAGGGCGTCTTCGGAAACAAGAAGGAGCTGGCGTTCGCATGAGCATGCACAGCGAAGTACCGGCAGCCGCCGGGAGCACCCCGGACTTCATGACCGATACCCGGCCGATCGCCGCCGGTGAAGTGGGTCCCGGCTGCAAGAAACGCGACCCCATCGTCGTCGCGGAAAACGTGACCCGCAGCTTCGGCGGCATCAACGCCGTGGACGTGGAGTACCTCGAAATCCCCAGGCACAAGATCACGGCCCTGATTGGTCCCAACGGGGCGGGCAAGACCACCCTGTTCAACCTGCTGACCGGATTCGATACGCCCAACAGCGGAAAGTGGCAGTTCGAGGGCAAGAGCATCGCCGGGGTGTCACCGTACAAGGTGGCGCGCATGGGCATGGTGCGGACCTTCCAGCTGACCAAGGTTATGGGCAAGCTGACGGTCATGGAGAACATGCGGCTCGGCGCGGCCAACCAGCCCGGCGAGCGCCTGTCCAGGGCCTTGTTCAAGGGCATCTGGGGCGGCCGGGAGAAGGAGATCACTGCCCAGGCAAACGTGCTTCTGGAGAAGTTCAAGCTTGACGCCAAAAAGGATGACTACGCGGCATCCCTCTCCGGCGGCCAGCGCAAGCTCCTGGAAATGGCACGGTCCCTCATGGTGCAGCCGAAGCTGGTCATGCTTGACGAGCCCATGGCAGGCGTCAACCCGGCCCTGACCCAGTCGCTGCTTGACCACATCAAGAACCTGAAGGCCGAAGGCATGACCGTCCTGTTCGTGGAACACGACATGCACATGGTCCGGCACATTGCCGACTGGGTGGTGGTCATGGCCGAAGGCAAGGTGGTGGCGGAAGGCCCGCCCGGCGAGGTCATGAAGAACCCTGCAGTCATCGACGCGTACCTGGGCGCCCACCACGACGTCGATCTCGGCGACTCCGAGGGCATCAAGGAGCTTGCCGCAGAGCTTGTGGCGGATGAAGAGTCGATCGTTGGCACCGAAAACGCGGGCATCATTTCGCTTGACACCGTGGCGGAAGAGGAAGCCCGCCCCCGGACCACGGAAGGCCCCCACGGGGACCACAGCGGCCGGCACGGCAGCACGGAAAGGGACACCAAATGAGCAGCAGCACGAGCGCGGCCCCGGCCGCCCAGCCTGTCAGCAGCGGTGACGCCGTTGTAAAAGTCACCGACCTGGTGGCGGGGTACCTGCCCGGGGTCAACATCCTCAACGGCTGCAGCATTGAGGCCCGCAAGGGTGAGCTGATCGGCATCATCGGGCCGAACGGCGCCGGCAAGTCCACCCTCCTGAAGGCCATGTTCGGCCTGGTGAAGGTCCACTCGGGCACGGTAGTGGTCCGGGGCCAGGACATCACCGGGTTGAAGGCCAACAAGCTGGTGACGCGCGGCGTCGGATTCGTCCCGCAGACCAACAACGTGTTTTCCACGCTGACCATCGAGGAGAACCTCCAGATGGGCATGTTCCAGCGGCCCAAGGACTTCGCGCAGCGGTTCGACTTTGTCACCAGCCTCTTCCCCGAGCTGGGCAAGAGGCGTGCCCAGCGCGCCGGTTCGCTGTCCGGTGGTGAGCGGCAGATGGTGGCCATGGGCCGCGCCCTGATGATGGACCCGGCCGTGCTCCTCCTGGATGAGCCCTCCGCAGGCCTCTCCCCCGTCAAGCAGGACGAAACGTTCCTGCGCGTGCACGAGATCAACCGTGCGGGGGTGTCCGTGATTATGGTGGAGCAGAACGCGCGCCGCTGCCTGCAGATCTGCGACCGCGGCTACGTCCTGGACCAGGGCCGCGATGCCTACACGGGTACGGGCCGTGAATTGATGAAGGACCCCAAGGTCATCCAGCTCTACCTCGGAACCCTGGCCGACACCGTCGAGTAGCGGGCGACAGGACACAAAGGAGCCCCCGTCCGGCAGGACGGGGGCTCCTTTGTGTGCGTCTAGCCGATTACTAGAGCTTGCCGAATTCCGACTGGACCGGCTTCAGCTTGTTGTCTGCGGTGTACTCGTAGATACCGATGTAGGCCTCGGTGGGGTCACCGGCGTCGGAGAAGGTGATGGGGCCCGACTGGCCGTCGTAGTCGATGTCCTTGCCTTCACGCAGCAGGGTGACGCAGGAGGCGAAGTCGTTGCACTTCTCGCCCGACTCGGAGACCGCCTTGAGCTGCTTGGCGATTTCCGGGCCGCTGGTGCTGCCGGCGGCTTCGGAAGCCAGGGCGATCAGGTTCACGGCATCGTAGGATTCGCCGCCATACGTGAAGTCCTTCAGCGCCGGATCGACTTCCAGCAGCTTCTTCGTGAAGGCCTCGTTGGCGAAGGTTCCGGGGAAAGTGCCGTGCGCCCCGAGCATGGTGCCGGGCTGGAAGTCCTTGCTGTAGTCGGACGTGTTGCCATCGACCATGAACAGCTGGTTGGGGTTCACTCCCTTGCCGGAGATCAGGGGCACGATGCTCTTGGCCTGGTCGAAGGTGATCAGGGCGATTGCGTCCGGCTTGGCCGCGATGACCTTGTCCACCTGGCTGCTGAACTGGGTGTCGCCCTCGTTGAACAGCTCCTCGGCAACAACCTTGCCGCCTGCTGACTCGAAGGCAGCCTTGATGTTCTTGGCCAGGCCGGTTCCGTAGGCGTCATTCAGGACGATCATGCCCACTGTCTGGGCACCGCAGGTAGCCATGTAGTTGCCCAGGACCTTGCCCTGCAGCACATCGGAAGGAGCCGTGCGCCAGTACAGGCCCTTGTCATCCCAGGTGGTGAAGTCCGGAGACGTGTTGGCCGGGGAGAACTGCAGGACCCCCGCACCGGTGATCTGGTTGATCACCGTCTTGGACACACCGGATGAGGCTGCACCAATGATGGCGCTGACTCCCTGGCCCAGCAGGGCGGTGGTGGACTGCGTGGCGATATCGGTCTTGGTATCGCCGGAATCCCGGTGGACCACTTCGATAGGCTTGCCCAGGACACCGCCGGCGTCATTGACTTCCTTCACGCCAAGGTTCACACCGGCGATTTCCGGCGGGCCGAGGTAGGACAGCGAGCCGGTGGTGGGAAGCAGCGAGCCCAGCTTCAACGGCGTTTCGGTACTGCCGGTCGACGGCGGAACGGCCCCGCCGCCGCTGGTGGGCGCCGCGCTGCTTCCGCCGGTTGACCCCGGCGCCGGGCACGCGATTCCGGTCGCCGCTGCTCCAGTGGTGGTTTCGGTCGCCGTGGGTGTGGACGAACCGCCGCAAGCCGTTGCCATGAAGGCAACGCCGATGCCAAGCGCTGTCAGCTTGGCAGCGCGGGCTCCCGCCTGGGGGAATAAAGTCATTTACGAGCTCCTCGATCTAAAGGTGCGAACGGCCTTCGACACGAAAAATCAGGGATTCCTGATGTAGCTTCAAGCTAATGCAAATCACAGGCGAAGATAAGTGAGTGAGGTCACATCCTTATAACAGTCGTTGCATATGTGGAATTAAACGTCGGAAGCCGCCCGTAGGATACGGGCGGCTTCCTGCCGGAGACCGCGAAGTCTCCTGCTTCTCTAAGTACCCCAGGTGGGACTCGAACCCACAACACGCGGATTTTAAGTCCGATGCCTCTGCCAATTGGGCTACTGGGGCGCCGGGTCAATGGTATCCCGTCAGATGAGTGAGAATGGTGCGGCGTACCGGAACGTGCCGTGGGCGCCGCCGGACCATAGCGCGAGCGGCAGGAACTGGAAGTAGTCGCCCCACGCAGGGTCGGGCGCCTGGATACCGAAGGTGGACGCCGGGACAAAGCCGAACCTGGCATAGTAGTCGGGGCTTCCAAGCAGGACAATGCCGTGTTCCCCCGCGGCGTTTGCCCTGTCGATTGTCTCCCGCATGAGTGCCGAACCGATGCCCTGCCGCTGCAGCCGGGGAGTGACACCGATGGGGCCAAGGCCGAGGAGTCCCTGGTCCCCCACCCAACCGCGGGTGCTGATGACGTGGCCCACGATCTCCCCGTCCTGGACGGCCACTACGCTGAGGTGGGGGAGGTACTCCTCCGCATCAAAGAGTGCACGCAGCAAACCCACTTCCACCGGCTCACCTCCTGCCGGCAGTCCGGTGGCCGGAGAAATGGCGAAAGCCTCGGCCGTCAAGGCAAGGATGGCCTCCCTGTCTGAGGGATTCTCGCTGCGCAGCATCAGCTCCCGGGCCGGTGCATCCCGGTTCCTGGCAGCAAGTTCGGCCAGGACTTCAAGGGCACGGGGCGCATCCGCCACCGGCACCAGGAGGTGGTCGTGGTGGAACCCCGCCAGGACGTTGCAGCTGATCCGGGCTTCCGTAAGGGCCCTGCTGACTGCCGCGGTGAGGCCCACCGCTTCGAGGTCCGAGTGGATCTGCAGCGTGATCCACGCTCCGACAAAGTCATAGCTGAGCCCCTGCCGGTCCGCCTCAGCCCGCGGCAACACAACTGTCAGGCCCTCAGCCTCGCGTACTGCAGCCTCGATGCCGGCTGCCAGTGGCCGTCCGTGCGGCCAGAGGACGTAGACATATTCCCCTTCGCGCTGAACGGGGTGCATGCCCGCCAGAAGCGCCTGCAGGTTCATTTCGGCAGTCATGAGCCCAGTCTAGGAGGCAGGCGTCCCGGCAGCAGGACCAGGCGCAGGAATGGGGCGCGTCCGGGCCGGACGGCCGCCGGGACATAAAACGGCGGCCGTCCCCGCGAAGGGGACAGCCGCCGTCGGGCGCTGCACGTGCTACTTGGCCTGTGCCGTCACAGATTCCTTGGACTGCACCGCTGTGGAGCCGTTACCGCCGGCTGCCGGCGCGGCCGGCGGCGCAGGGGCGGCCGCAGCAGCCGGCTTGGGGGCCGGGGAGGCGGCGGCAACGAAAGCGCCGCGCGGGTTGTCCAGGTCCATGAGCTGGGTGGTGTCGCGGCCTGCGAAGAAGCTGATGATCCAGTTGAAGATCACCCGGAACTTGCGTTCGAACGTGGGCATGGCCATGCCGTGGTAGCCGCGGTGGGCCAGCCAGGCGAGCCCGCCCTTGAGGCCGATGCTGCCGATCAGGTTAATGTTGGCAACGCCCTTCCATTCGCCGAAGCCTGCCACAGCACCCAGGTTCTTGTGCTTGTAGTCCTTCAGCTGCTTCTCCCAGCGGGAAGCCCACAGGTTCTTGGCAAGGCGCTTGGCCTGGCGGAGCGCGTGCTGGGCGTTGGGGACGCAGGTGCCATCCGGCAGGCCCTTGCCCGTGAGGTCAGGCACGGCGGCGATGTCGCCGGCAGCCCAGGCGTTGTCCACAATGCCTTCGTCGCCGGCGACGCGCAGGTCCGGAAGGACGCGGACGCGGCCGCGGGGTTCCAGCGGGAAGTCGGTGGAGCGGACCATCGGGTTGGCCTGGACGCCGGCCGTCCACACGAGGGTGTCGGCTTCAAACTCCTGGGCAGGGGACTTGTCCGGGAGGTTGATGAGCTTGAGGGTGCCCTCCGCGCTGTCCAGCGAGGTGTTCAGCAGGACCTCGATGCCGCGGCTGCGCAGGTGCTCAACGACCCATTCGGCCTGCTTGGCCGTAACCTCGGGCATGATGCGTCCCATGGCTTCCACCAGGACAAAGCGGACTTCTTCCTGCTTGATCCTCGGGTTGTTGCGGACCGCGGCGCGGGCCAGGTCCTCCATCTCGGTGATGCACTCGATGCCGGCGAAACCGCCGCCGACCACCACGAAGGTGAGGGCCTTGGCGCGGGCGGCGGGATCGGTCATGGTGGAGGCAACCTCGATGCGCTCCAGGACCTTGTTCCGCAGCGCAACGGCTTCCTCGATGGTCTTCAGGCCGATGCCCTTGTCCGCGAGGCCCTTGATGGGGAAGGTTCGGGTGATGGCACCTGCGGCCAGGACAACGTCGAAGTAGGGGATCTCGAAGTTTTCGCCGCCGTCGGACGGAGCGATGACCGCGGTGCGGTTGGCGTGGTCGATCGAGGTGACGCGGCCCTGGATCAGTTCAGTCTGCTTGAGGTGCTGGCGGTGGGACACCACCGCGTGGCGGGCCTCGATGTTGCCGCCGGCCACCTCGGGGAGGAACGGCTGGTAAGTCATGTAGGGCAGTGGATCCACGAGGGTGACGATGCCACCGGCATTCGCGATCTTCTTCTGCAGTTTGAGTGCTACGTACAGGCCGACGTACCCGCCGCCGACGACGAGTACCCTGGGACGGTCCTGGAGCTCTGGGGTGGTTGCCATAGTTTAAGGATAGCGCAGTTTGTGAAAATCTTCACTAACTGCTCGAAGGGCCCGTTACGCTAGGGTTTCCGCACCGAATGCACCTTTTCCAGGGCACCTGTTTCCGGCTCCTCCCCCTTCAGCGCGGGGTCCCGCGCCGCCCGGCGCAGCTGGATGACCGCCGCGGCGATGATGGCCACGAACAGCAGTGCGAATCCGATGACAACAGCACCTCCGATGGCAGTATCACGCTGTGACGGCGGCTCCGCGGCGGGGACGGTTGCTTCCGGAAGCGCCGGGGCAGCCACCGGCGCCTCCGCCGTGGGGACCGGGGTGGGGGTGGCCAGGTTGCCGCGCCGGTGCACCCGGATCCACTCGGCAATGGTTCCCAGGGGATTGCTTTTCGCTTCGGGAACGTCATCCTTCAGGGCCGCTTCCGCGTTGAGGATGCCGTACCCGTACAGGGGATCCTTGCCCGGCGCCCCCGCATCCCTGGCGGTGGAGACGATCCGGTTAATGACCTGCTCGGCGCTCATGGAAGGCCACTTGGAGCGCATCAGTGCCGCCACGCCGGCCACGATGGGCGTGGATCCGGAAGTCCCCGCCCACTCGGCGTATCCGCCGCCCGGCAGGCCGCCCAGCAGGTTCTGGGCCGGTGCTGCCACGCCGATGCTGATGCCTTGCGAGGACGCGTCAACACTTGCCGTTCCAGAGCGGTCCAGGCCGGCGACAGTGAGGACGCCGGGAATGGTGGCCGGGGCGCCCACCTGGGTGTTGCCGCCGATCCGGTTCCCTGCAGCCGCGACGATCACAACGTCCTTCTGCTCGGCGTACAGGAAGGCGGCGTCCCAGCTTTGCGGCCACTGCGGGGTGGTGCTGCCGAGCGAGATATTGATGACTTTTGCCCCGTTGTCCACTGCCCAGCGGACCGCTTCGGGGATCTGGTCCTGGTCGCTCTTGCCGGAGGGGTTCGGTGAGCCGAGCCAGGTGGACACGGACAGGATCTGGGCCTCGGGGGCCACGCCGATGATGCCGTCCGGTGCCGGCGCAGCGGGGCCCGGCGTGGGGGAAGCAGTCTTGTCGGCGGGCTGGTGCCCCCGGCCGGCAAGCATGGTGGCCACCAGGGTGCCGTGTTCGGGCTTGGACCCGACGCTCTTCTGGCCGTCCGGCTGGCCGGATCCGGACGCGTCGTAACCGCCGGCCACCGCTCCCTTAAGATCCGGGTGCTGCGCGTCCACGCCACTGTCGATGACGGCCACCTTCACGCCGGCGCCCTTGGATACTTCCCAGGCCTTGGTAATGCCGGAGTCTGCCAGCCAGTACTGCTTGTCCCGCCACTCGTCCGCGCGCGCCGCCGGAGCCGTGATGAGGCCGGTAACAAGGCAGCAGGCGGCAAGGACCAGGGCAAGCGCGGCGGCCGCTGTCCTGTGCAGTGCCGGGTGGGTTAGGGATCGCATCCGGGTTCAGCCGATGCTCAGGGCAATGCCGTCGAGGATGTCGTGCTCGCTGGCCGTCGCCGTAGTGATCCTGCCGCCGGTGAGTTCCCCCATGCGCTCGAGGATCCTGCGCCACACCAGTCCCCCGGCGCCGATCACGTCCACGCGTCCCGGGTGCATGTAGGGCAGCCCGGCGCGCTCGGACCGGTCCATCTCCAGGAGGTCCGTGGCGGCGGCGCGGACCGTGTCCAGCGGCAGTTCAGCGCCGTGGATGTCGTCCGGCCGGTATTCGGGCAGCCGGAGGGCATGGGCTGTGATGGTGGTGATGGAACCGGCAACACCGACGACGGCGGTCGCCTGCTCCAGCGGAACGTCCCGTTGGGCAAGGGCCATGGCTGCGTCCACGTCCGCTTCCGCGGCCGAGATCTGTTCCGCGGTGGGCGGATCGTTCCGCAGGTGCCGTTCGGTCAGCCGGACGCAGCCGACGTCCACGGACTTCGCTGCGGTGACGCCCTGTGCGGTGCCGAGGACGAACTCCGTGCTGCCGCCGCCCAGGTCCACCACCAGTACCTGGTGGCCGTCCAGGATGGGCAGGACACTGCTGGCGCCGGCAAAGGACAACGCAGCTTCCTCGTCGCCGGAGATGACTTCAGGTTCCACGCCGAGGAGGTTGCGGATCCCGTCCACGAAGACCTCCCGGTTCCGGGCATCCCGGCTGGCTGAGGTTGCAACAAACCGGACGGCCTCAGCGCCATGTTCCCGGATCAGCTCTGCGTAATCGGCCGTGGCAGCGAATGTGCGCTCCAGTGCGGCGGGGGCGAGCTCGCCGGTGGCGTCAACGCCTTCGCCCAGCCGCACCACGCGCATCTCGCGCACTACGTCGGTAAGGCTGGTGGTGCCGTTGCTGCGCTCGATATCGGCAATGAGCAGGCGGATGGAATTGGTGCCGCAGTCGATGGCGGCTACCCGGGTCACTGGGCGGCCTCGGCAGGATTGGCCGACTTTCGCACCGGGGCGGGGCGGCCCACGATGTCCGGCAGGCCCTGCGGTCCATGCCGGCTGAGGTCCCGGGAAGGAGCTTCGCCGGTGGTGTCCCAGGCACCCTCGCAATAGCACCTGTCCGTCGTCCACCATTCGCGGATCTGTCGCAGTGCCTCGTCCCCCAGCGGATTCACGCCCGGTCCGGCAGCAAGCGAGTGCCCCACCAGGACATGCAGGCACTTGACGCGCGTGGGCATGCCCCCGGCGGAGACCCCGTCAATTTCCGGAACAGCACCGATGCCGGACCGCCGGCCGATTGCATCCCGGGCGGCCAGGTAGGCTTCGTGCGCAGACCGGTAGGCGGCGGACAGTTCTGCGTCGCCGGCCAGCTGCTCGTTCATGGTGTTCATGACCCCTGCCGCCTCAAGCCGGGATACCGCGGAGGTGATCACGGGGTGGGTCAGGTAGAAGGTGGTGGGGAACGGCGTGCCGTTGCTCAGCCGCGGAGCCGTTGCCGCCACCAGCGGGTTGCCGCACACGCAGCGGGCGGGGATTTCCACCACATCGCGGACCGGACGTCCCAGCTGCCGGCTCAATACTTCGAGATCGTGTGCTGATGGTTGGCGGGAGTCGTCCCGGGCGGCTGCCGTGTTGTGTTCCACTGTCGCGGGCCGTCCTTCCTTTTGCGGTTCAGTCTGTGGCCGCGCGCTCGATGGACTCCCACAGGGAATCCACCCACGGCAGATCGGCGGGGTCTTGTGCTGCTGCACCGGTCTGGCTGCTGGTGTCTCCCGCGGGCAAATCGCTGCCGAAGACCCAGTAGCCGGTTTCGCCCGGCATAACCATGTTAATGCGGTCGCGGGCCTGTTGTTTCACGTAGTTGGGGTCCTGCCAGCGGGAGACCTGCTGGCGGAGCCGGTCGCCTTCGGCCTCTCGCGCGGCGATATCGGCATTCAGCGCGTCGATTTCGGCCTTCTTGTCGAAGAAGATCTTCACCGTGGGCGCCAGCATGATGGTAATGGCCACCATCACCACGGCCAGTGCCAGCATCCGCCCGGAAAATGCCTTCGCCGGAACAGGCTGCTGGTCCTCCTCGGCGGGATGGTCAGCGGCACCGCTGGTTGCGCTGCTGCCCTTTCCGGGCCTGGCCCGCCCTGTTGATGCGCCCGGTGCCGGCGCCTTGCCGGCGGGAGCCTTCGGGGGCTTGCTGTCGGCGCCGGGCCGTCCTGCCGGGCCCGGGTTGTCCTTGGCCGAGCCGAAATCCGCCTGGATGACGTCGGCGCCGTCGGAGGCTTCCCTTTCCGGACGGGCGGGGCTGACCTTGGGGACTTTGGGACGGCGGGTAGCCATGACACTCCTGAACGCGGCCTGCCTGCGGCCGCCACTGTCTGTGCTGAACAACAAAACGGCGCTGGTCAACAACCGGGCTGACGGATGCTGCCGAAACAACAACGGTGGCTATGGTCTTTCAACCATAGCCACCGTTTAATGCTTTACGCGGCTACTAGCCCTTGAAACGCGGGAACGCGCTGCGGCCTGCGTAGCGTGCGGCGTCGTCGAGTTCCTCTTCGATGCGCAGCAGCTGGTTGTACTTGGCAACGCGCTCGGAACGGGCCGGTGCGCCGGTCTTGATCTGGCCGGCGTTGGTTGCCACCGAGATGTCGGCGATGGTGGTGTCCTCGGTCTCGCCGGAGCGGTGGGAGGTGATGGTGGTGTAGCCGGCGCGCTGCGCCAGACTGACGGCGTCCAGCGTCTCGGTCAGGGAGCCGATCTGGTTGACCTTCACCAGCAGCGAGTTGGCGGTGCGGGTGTCGATGCCGCGCTGCAGGATGGAGGGGTTGGTGACGAAGAGGTCGTCACCCACCAGCTGGACCTTGTCGCCGATGGCGTCGGTGAGGGTCTTCCAGCCGTCCCAGTCGTTCTCGTCCAGCGGGTCCTCGATGGACACCAGCGGGTAGTCGGCCACGAGTTCGGCGTAGTAGGCGCTCATCTCGGCCGAGCTGAGGGACTTGCCCTCGAACTGGTAGGCGCCGTCCTTGAAGAATTCGGAAGATGCCACGTCCAGGGCCAGGGCGATGTCCTTGCCCGGGGTGTAGCCGGCGTTCTTGATGGCTTCCTGGATCAGGTCCAGTGCGGCCCGGTTGGAGGGCAGGTTCGGGGCGAAGCCGCCCTCGTCGCCCAGGCCGGTGGACAGGCCCTTTTCCTTCAGGACGGACTTGAGGTTGTGGTACACCTCAACGCCCCAGCGCAGGCCCTCGGAGAAGGTTTCGGCGCCGATCGGGGCGATCATGAATTCCTGGATGTCAACGTCGGAGTCCGCGTGGGAGCCGCCGTTCAGGATGTTCATCAACGGCACGGGCAGGACATGCGCGTTGGGGCCGCCCAGGTACTTGTAGAGCGGCAGGTCGGCGGAGGCGGCGGCTGCGTTGGCCACGGCCAGGGAAACACCCAGGATGGCGTTGGCGCCCAGCTTGCCCTTGTTCGGGGTGCCGTCCAGGTCCAGCATGGCCTGGTCGATGGAGCGCTGGTCGGTGGCGTCGAAGCCGGTCAGGGCCGGTGCGATCTGGTCGATGATCGCGTCGACAGCCTTCTGGACGCCCTTGCCGAGGTAGCGGCCCTTGTCGCCGTCACGCAGTTCGACGGCCTCGTGCTCGCCGGTGGAAGCGCCGGACGGTACTGCTGCGCGGCCGATCTGGCCGTCGGAAAGCAGGACCTCGACTTCTACGGTGGGGTTGCCACGGGAATCGAGGATCTCGCGGGCGTGGATGGCATCGATAAGCGCCATGAATTTGCTCCTTATGGGCGATTAACGGGGGGATCTTGCAGAAAGACTCGACGTACTCGTCAGGGACCAGCGTAGTCGAGAGTGGTCCGGGTTACGGAAAACTGTCCGGGCCCCGGACGTCATGATGGGGTTGGGACGCGGATTTCTCCTGCTGGTAGCGCCGCACAGCCCCGCGCAAGGCACGTTCGGCGTCGAATCCGGCGTCATGCGCGGAGCGTACGACGCCGAGGAGCAGCTCCCCGAGTTCCTCCTCCGTTGCGGGGGCGGTGGCCCCTGCGGGCAGGGGCGCCCCGGCGCGGGCTGCGCGGTCCACCGACTTCTGTGCCCGGGCAAGCGCGGGCAGATTCTGCGGGATCCCTTCGAAGTGGCTGGTGCGGGCGGGCCGTTCCTCCCGCTTCACCGCGTCCCATTTCTGCACGATCTCGTCCACCGTGGCCGGGAAGGTGTCCTGCAGCGAGCCGTCGGGCCTAAAGACATGCGGATTCCGCCGGACCATCTTGGCAGCCAGGCCGCGGGCGACGTCGTCGAACCTGAAGGCCCCGCGCTCCTCGGCGAGACGGGCGTGCAGCACCACCTGGAGCAGCACGTCGCCCAGCTCGCCCTGGAGCTCGGCATCGGGATGGCCCGACTCGATGGTTTCGGCCACTTCGTAGGCTTCCTCGAGGAGGTATTCCACGAGCGACGCGTGTGTGAGCGCGCCCATCCAGGGGCAGTGCTCGCGGAGCGCAGCAATCACGGACAACAGCTCCCCCACGGGGGTGCTGTTGTCCTGCTGCTCAGCCAAGGTTGGCGTAGGCGTCGTTGATGTACTCCACCAGCGCCTCCTTCTCCTCCAGGGGCAGGAAGGAAGCCTCGGCGGCGTTCAGGGTGAGCTCGAGCAGGTCGTCGAGGTCGTAGTCGAACGTCTCCACCAGCAGCTCGAACTCGTCCGTCAGGGTGACGCCGCTCATCAGCCTGTTGTCGGTGTTGATGGTGACGTTGAAGCCCAGCTGGTACAGCATGTCCAGGGGGTGGCTTTCGATGCTTTCGCCGAACGGTTCGATCGCACCGGTCTGCAGGTTGGAGGAAGGGCAGATTTCCAGGGCGATGCCGCGGTCGCGGATCCAGCTCGACAGGTCGCCCAGGGTGACCAGGCCGATCGTGTCCTCGGCGTCGTCGTCGAATTCCACCATGATGTCCTCGGCGATCCGCACGCCGTGGCCCAGGCGGAGCGCGCGGCCGTCCACGAGCGCCGACTGGATGCTTTCCAGTCCGGCAGCTTCGCCGGCGTGGACCGTGGCGGGGAAGTTCTGCTGGGCCAGGTAGGTGAAGGCGTCCCTGAAGCGGGACGGCAGGAAGCCGTCTTCCGCACCGGCGATGTCGAAGCCCACGGCGCCGCGGTTGCGGTGGCGGACGGCGAGCTCGGCGATCTCCTGGCCGCGGTCGGCATGGCGCATGGCCGTAATCAGCTGGCCCACCTGGATTTCGCGGCCGGTCTCCCCTACCGCCTCAACGCCGGCCTCGAGGCCTTCCTGGACAGCCTCCACGGCTTCATCCAGGGTGAGGCCCTTCTGAAGGTGCTGTTCGGGCGCCCAGCGCACTTCGCCGTAGACGACGCCGTCGTCCGCCAGGTCCTCGACGAATTCCTTGGCCACCCGGTACAGGCCCTCGGAGGTCTGCATGACCGCCACGGTGTGGTCGAAGGTTTCCAGGTAGCGGACCAGGGAGCCGGAGTCGGCCGACTCCCGGAACCACTGGCCCAGTGCCACCGGATCGGTGGACGGCAGGGTATGCCCGACGGCCTCGGCCAGTTCGATGATGGTTGCCGGGCGGAGGCCTCCGTCCAGGTGGTCGTGAAGCGAAACCTTGGGCAGGTTCTTCAGGTCAAAATCGATGGCAGGGGCAGCGTCAACAATAGGCTCAGTCACGTTCCCACCTTAGGGTGGGCCGGGACGCAAAGCCAGCGTTGCAGGGGGATGGCACCGGACGCATAGTCCACGAACTAGGGTGCTGCCGGGCCGCCGTCGGCGGACGGGGCAAGGACGCTCGACCCGGGCTTGCCGTTGCGGGCGCCGGAGGGCCCGCCGTCGAGCCATTCATCCACCTCTTCGGCGTCGTTCCGGGCCAGGTGCTTGTGCCACCAGCGGAGCAGGTGGTCGATCAGGATGCCCAGGATGATGGCGAAGACGACGGCGATGACGGCGCTGAGCAGCGGGTTGTGGTGCAGCCACGGGAAGGAACTGGCCAGCAGCCCGATCCCGATGGAGTAGCCCACCCAGGTGATGCAGGCGAAGGCATCGAGGAGGAAGAACCTGCGGTGGCCGAAGCCGGTGCTGCCCGCCACGTAGTTGACGGCGACACGTCCCCAGGGGATGTAGCGGGCAGTGAAGATCAGGACCGCACCGCGCTTGTCCAGCTCGTAGCGCGCCCAGCTGAAGGCCTTCCTGACCTTGGGCCGTCGCATCCATTTCCACCGGTCCAGCCCGATCCGGCGTCCCAGCATGAACGCCATGTTGTCCCCGGCGATGGCCCCGACCAGCGCGGTGGTGCCAAGGATCCAGAGGTTGGGTTCGCCGCTGTGCCGGGCGAAGGCTGCCAGGGCCACGATGAGGGTTTCGCTCGGCACCACCATGGCGAAGCCGTCCACGAAGAAAAACACGAGCAGGACGGGGTAGATCCACCACTGGCCCGCTGCATGGAGCACGGCCTCATTAATAAACTCCACGCGGTCTTGCTCCTAGACAATGATGACGCAGCTATAGCGACGCTGCCGTAGCGGAAATCGTTCCTAAGTGTCCCATGGCGGGACGGGATTCGCTATGACTTGACTTTGTTGCACAACGGTTCACCTACGCTTCGGGTTCCCGCATCCGTTCGACCACCGGTGTCTGCCGCCGGAGGCGGTTGATCACCACGTCCACCACGATGCCGAGCGCCACGGCGCAGACGATGGCGATGACGGCTCCCAGCAGGTGGTTCTCCTCGAACCACTGGCCGAAGAACAGCCCTATTCCCACCGAGTACGCCGCCCAGAGCACGGCCGAGAGGGTTGTGAGGGCGATGAAGCGGAGGTGGTGGTACTGGGTGGCGCCTGCCGTCAGGTTCACCGCGACGCGGCCGATGGGCACGAACCGTGCAACGAGGATGAGTGAGGCCGGGCGTTTCCGCAGTTCCCCGCCGGCCCAGCGGAAGGCGCTTTGCATGCGTGGACGCCGCATCCAGGACCAGCGGGTGGTGCCTACGCGGCGTCCGATGAGGTAGGCGATGTTGTCCCCCGAGAAGGCACCCAGCGCCGCTACGAGCATCAGGAGCCAGGGGTTGGGGACGTCCGCCGTGGCGGCCACGGCGGACAGCCCCACCACTACGGACTCGCTGGGAATGGGCGGGAAGAAGCCGTCAATGACGCAGCATGCCAGCACCAGGAAAAGCACCCAGGGCTGCCCGGCTGCGGCGAGGATGAAGTCATTGATGGCTTGCATGATCCCCTATGCTATGCGGTCCAGGATCAGCCGCTGCGCCGGCCTTGATCCTTCCGGGGCGATCACCACAGCGTGTTCCAGGGCCTCCTTGGCCCGTGCGAATTTCTCCGGGGTGTCGGTGAGCAGGGTCATCAGCGGTTCCCCGGCCCGGACCACCGCGCCGGGCTTCGCGTGCATCCTGACGCCGGCGCCGGCCTGCACCGCGTCCTCCTTGCGGGCACGTCCTGCTCCCAGGCGCCAGGCGGCAATGCCCACGGCCAGGGCGTCCAGCTGTACGAGGACCCCGTCAGCCGGGGCGTACACCGTTTCGGACTCCCGCGCCGCCGGCAGCTTCGCCCGGGGATCCCCGCCCTGCGCCTGGATCATCCGGTTCCACACGTCCATGGCACGGCCGTCCTTGAGCGCGGCCGCCGGGTCGGCGCCGTGCACCCCTGCGGCGGCGAGCATCTCCTCCGCGAGCCGGACCGTCAGCTCCACCACGTCCTCCGGGCCGCCCCCTGCCAGGACCTCCACGGATTCCTCCACCTCGATGGCGTTTCCGGCCGTGAGGCCCAGCGGGGTGTCCATGTTGGTGAGCAGGGCAACCGTGTTGACCCCTGCGTCCTTGCCCAGCGCCACCATGGTTCCGGCCAGCTCGCGGGCCGAGGCCTCGTCCTTCATGAACGCGCCGCTGCCCACCTTCACGTCCAGGACCAGGGAGCCGGTGCCCTCGGCGATCTTCTTGCTCATGATGGACGAGGCGATCAGGGGGATGGCTTCCACGGTTCCGGTGACGTCGCGCAGCGCGTACAGCTTCTTGTCCGCCGGTGCCAGGCCGGCACCGGCGGCGCAGATGACCGCCCCGACGTCCTGCAGCTGTGCCATCATTTCCTCGTTGCTGAGGGAGGCACGCCAGCCAGGGATGGACTCCAGCTTGTCCAGCGTCCCGCCGGTGTGGCCGAGGCCGCGGCCGGACAGCTGGGGCACTGCCACCCCGAACACCGCGACCAGCGGGGCCAGGGGCAGGGTAATCTTGTCCCCCACGCCGCCGGTGGAGTGCTTGTCCGAGGTGTATTTCAGGCCGCCGTCGGGCCGCCGAAGGCCGGAGAAGTCCATGGTCTCGCCGGAGGCGATCATGGCCGCCGTCCAGCGGGCAATCTCCGTCCGGTTCATGCCGTTCAGCAGGATGGCCATGTTCAGCGCGGCCATCTGCTCGTCGGCGATGGCGCCCCGGGTGTAGGCATCGATGGTCCAGTCAATCTGTTCCGGACTCAGGGTGCCCTTGTCCCGCTTGGTGCGGATGATGTCAACGGCGTCGAATGCTTCGGCTTTGCTGTCAGTCACCGGTTTCCTCCAGGTGTTCGGGACCGAAGGCGTCGGGCAGTACCTGGTCCATGGTCTTGATGCCCCGGGTTGTCATGAGTTCCATGTTTGGGGCGCGGAATTCGTAGAGCAGCTGCCGGCAGCGGCCGCAGGGCATCAGGATGTTGCCGCTGCCGTCCACGCAGTAGAACGCGCGCAGCAGTCCGCCGCCGGTCATCTGCAGGTTGCCTACCAGGACGCACTCGGCGCAAAGGGTCAGCCCGAAGCTGGCGTTCTCCACGTTGCAGCCGCTGACGATCCGCCCGTCACCGGTGAGGGCCGCCGCCCCCACCGGAAACCCGGAGTAGCGGGCGTAGGCGTTGCGCATGGCGGCGACGGCGGCGGCTTCCAGCGCCTGCCAGTCCACCGTGGTTGCCTGGTCCACGCCGGTCATCCCTTGACGTAGGGTATGCCGCTGGCTGCCGGTCCCCTGGACTTGCCCACCAGGCCGGCGACGGCGAGGACGGTCACCAGGTACGGCAGCATGGCCATGAACTGGCTGGGGACCGGGGTTCCGATGATGGTGACGATGCTCTGCAGGTTGTCCGCGAACCCGAACAGGAGCGCCGCGAAGAACGCCCCGATGGGGTTCCACCGGCCGAAGATCAGGGCGGCGAGGGCGATGAAGCCGCGGCCGCCGGAGATCTCCTTGGTGAAGCTGTCGATGGCCACCAGGGTGAAGAATGAACCGCCGATCCCCGCGACGGCGCCGCCCAGGGTGACGTTCCAGAAGCGGGTGGCGTTCACGTTGATGCCGAGGGTGTCCGCGGCCTGCGGGTGTTCCCCCACAGCCCGGACCCGCAGGCCCCACCGGGTCTTGAACAGGCCCACCCAGACCACCAGCACGGCAATGTACATCAGGTAGCCCACCAGGGACTGCCGGAACAGGATGGGGCCGATCACCGGAATGCTGGAGAGGACCGGAATCTCGATGGCCTCCAGCCCGGGCGGCGAGTTGAACCGTTCGCTGTCCTCCTGCATGACAGTGCTGAACAGGAAGCCGGTGACGCCGGAGACGAGCACGTTGAGGACGACGCCGACGATGATCTGGTTGACCAGGTACTTGATACTGAACAATGCCAGCACCATGGACACCAACGCACCGGCGACCGCCGCCGCCAGGAGCCCGATGAACGGGTTCTGCGTCATGCTGGCCACAATGGCCGCCGTGAACGCTCCGCCGAGCAGCTGGCCCTCGATGGCGATGTTGACCACGCCCACCCGTTCACAGAGGACGCCCGAAAGCGAGCCGAACACGAGCGGAACGGCCAGGGTGACCGAGCCGGCGATCAGCCCGGCCAGCGAAATGCTGGGCGTGCGGGCACCGCCCACAACCCAGATGAGGAATGCTGCGACGAACAGGACGATGAAGGTCACCGGCAGCCAGCCCGGCGCGGGCCTGTCTTTGGTCTTCAGGTAGACCGCGTAACCGGCCAGCCCCAGCATCAGCACGGAAAGCACCATGCCGCCTGCGAACGCGTTCACCGCAAGGGCAGGCAGCTGGAAGAAGTCCTCGCCTGTGGAGATGCCGAAGCTTGCCGTCTGGTCGGGGGCCAGGAACCCGAAGAAGACCAGGGCCACCAGCCCGAACGCTGCCAGCAGGACGGGCGTCTTCCAGCCCACCGGCTTGGCGGAGAGGGCGGCGGCACCGGCGTCGGCTCCGGCAGGCTGCGGTGTTCCCGGGCGGGGGGACGAAACTGTTGTGCTCATGCTGCACCTCCGGTAGTGGCTGCCTGCCGGGACTTGGCCGGACGGGCAGGCTTCTTCCGCCGCGGGTTCAGTCCGAAGACCGCGCGGACCAGCGGCGGCGCCGCAATGAACAGGACAATCAGGGACTGCACCACCAGGACGATGTCGATGGGGGTGCCGGTCTGGATCTGCATCTGGACTGCCCCGGCGCGGAAGGCGCCGAACAGCAGGCCGGCCGCAAAGGTGCCCCACGGCGTCGAACGTCCCAGCAGCGCGACGGTGATGGCGTCGAAGCCGTACGTGGCGGCAACGCCGTCGGTGAGCACTTTCTCGGTTCCCGCCACCTGCGCGACGCCGGACATTCCGGCCAGTGCGCCGGCCATGGCCATCACCAGGATGGTGGAGCGGGAAACGTTGATGCCCGCGGTCTGGGCTGCCTTGGGGTTGGCGCCCACGGCCCGGAATTCAAAGCCGATGGTGGACCGGTTCAGCAGCCACCACACCAGGAAGGTGGCGCCGATGGCCAGGATGAAGCCCAGGTGGAGCCGGTATTGGGTGCCGAAGATCTGCGGATAGACGGCCGTGGGATCCAGGATGGGGGAAATGGGGTTGGACTCCCCCGGGCGCTGGAACGCCGGCGTGTTCAGCAGGTACCGCAGGAAATACAGTGCGATGTAGTTGAACATGATGGTCAGGATGACCTCGTGGGCGCCGGTTCGTGCCTTGAGCACGCCTACCAGTCCGCCCCACAGGGCGCCGCCCACGATGCCTGCCACCAGGACCAGGAGCAGGTGCAGGCCGAACGGCAGGTGCAGCGCGAAGCCCACCCACGCGGCGAGGATGCCTGCCACAATGATCTGGCCCTGGGCGCCGATGTTGAAGAGGCCTGCGCGGAACGCCAGGGCCACGCCCAGTCCGGCCGTGATGAGCGGCGTGGCGATGGTGAGCGTTTCCATGAAGGGCGCGAACTGGGCGGCCACGCTGTTCCCGCGGGGATTGAAGACCGAGCCTTGGAACAAAGCCACGTAGGAGCGGGTGGCGGCGTCCCAGAGCGCGGAGAGGAAGTCAGTGGGCCGGGCGAAGAAGTAGGTGGAGGTGCTGGCAACCCGCGCGTCAGTACTGGCGATCAGGAGGCCGCCGATGATGAGGGCCAGCAGCACCGCCAGGAGCGAGACCATGCCGCTGCCGGTGAAGATCCTGCGGAGCACGGTGTCCGGGCCGCCCGGAAGTTGTCCGCTTTGGGCGGTGGCGGGTACGGCGGAGGGCTCCATGGCACCGCCGGCGGTGTCAACGGAGACGACGGCGGCGGTGTCCTCTTCCGCCTGGCTGGCCTTGTGGTGGGGCTTGCCGGAAGGCGTGCTGCCATGCCCGTCCCCGGCCGCGTGCTTGGCAGGTTGGTTGTCAGACATGGTCGTCTCCCTCAACGTCTGGAGTGGAAGCGGTGGTTGTGGCGGCGGCGGGCCCGGCCTGCGGTGCATGCGCGTGCTCCTCCGGCGGGATCCCGGCCATCATCAGGCCCAGGGTTTCGCGGCTGGTGCCGGCGGGGACGACGCCCACCAGCTTGCCCTTGTAGAGGACGGCGATCCGGTCCGCCAGCTCCATCACCTCGTCCAGTTCGGTGGAGATGATCATGACGGGAGTGCCCTGGTCGCGCTCGGCGACAATACGGCGGTGCAGGAATTCGATGGAGCCCACATCCACGCCGCGGGTGGGCTGGGAGGCGATGAACAGCCGCAGGGGACGCGAAAGCTCCCGCGCCATCACCACCTTCTGCTGGTTGCCGCCGGACAGGGTCCCGGCGGCCGCGGCCGCGGAGGGGGTGCGGACGTCAAACTCGCCGATCCGTGCCTTGGCGTTTTCGAGGATCCTGGCCGGGCTCATGCTGATGCCCTTGGCGAACGGCGGCTTGTCGTACAGATCCAGGACAAGGTTTTCAGCCACGGAGAAGGTGCCCACCAGGCCGTCCACCTTGCGGTCTTCGGGCACGAAGCCGACGCCGGCTTTGAGGACCTCCTTGACCGGGCGGCCCAGGAGTTCCTTGCCGTCGAGGGTGACCGATCCGGAGACCCTGTCCTGCAGTCCCAGGATGGCTTCCGTCAGCTCGGTCTGGCCATTGCCCTGCACCCCGGCGATGGCCAGGATTTCGCCCCGCGCGATGTCGAAGCTGAGTCCGTCCACCACGTGCTGGCCGTTCGGTGCGATCACGGTCAGGTCGCGCACCACGAACGTCTTCTCCTGGGGCTTCGCCGGCGCCTTGTCCAGGTTAAGGCTCACGGCCCGCCCCACCATCATGGAGGCGAGTTCCGAGGTGGCGGCGGACGGATCGGCCGAACCCACCACCTTGCCGCGCCGGATCACGGTGATGGTGTCCGACACGGCTTTGACCTCCCGCAGCTTGTGGGAGATGAAGACAATCGAGGTGCCGCCGGATTTCAGCTGGCGCATGATGTCCAGGAGTTCGTCCGTCTCCTGCGGCGTCAGGACGGCCGTGGGTTCGTCCAGGATCAGGACCTTTGCATTCCTGACCAGTGCTTTGATGATCTCCACGCGCTGCTGGACGCCCACCGGAAGGTCCTCCACCAGGGCGTCGGGGTCGACGTCGAACCCGTACTGGTCCGAGATCTCCTTGATCCGGCGGCGTGTTTCGTCGAGGTTCAGGAAGCCCGCGGCCTTGGTGGGCTCGGCGCCCAGCGCGACGTTCTCGGCCACCGTGAAAACAGGGACCAGCATGAAATGCTGGTGCACCATGCCGATCCCGGCGGCCATGGCGTCGCCCGGTCCGCGGAAGGATACGGGTTTGTCGTCGATGAGGATTTCCCCGTCGGTGGGCTCATACAGCCCGTACAGCACATTCATCAGGGTTGATTTGCCTGCCCCGTTTTCGCCAAGCAGGCAGTGGATTTGTCCGGGCTCAACCACCACGTCTATGTGGTCGTTGGCCAGCAGCGTGCCAAATCTCTTAGTGATCCCTCTGAGTTCAAGTTTCAAAACTCTGACCAATCTCGAAGCGTCCGGTGGTCCACCGGACGGGATATGAGGCTGCAGCACCAGCCTAGTGGGTGCAGCCGGAGGATGAGCGGGCGGCGGGCCCGAAATGCGGCCAGCAAAAAGCGCCACCGCCCGGCCTGTCGGTAACGGGCCGGGCGGTGGCGCTCAGGCAGGAATCAGGCCTTGGGGCTGGCCGCGGATTCCACCTTCAGCTTTCCGTCAATGATGTCCTTCTCGATCTGCTCCAGCTCGGCCTTCAGGTCCGCCGGAACCTGGGAATCGAGATCGTGGAAGGGTGCCAGCTGGACGCCTTCGTTGGCGAGGGTGCCGACGTAAGGCTCGTTGCTGAACTTGCCTTCCGTGTCATCCTTCACCACGGCCTCCACGGCTTCACCCATGGTCTTCATGACCGAGGACAGCATGATGTCCTTGTAGTCAGGGGCGGTGAGGTAGCCGTCGGAGTCGACCCAGATCAGCTTGACGTCCTTGCCGGCAGCCTTGGCTTCCTTGAGGGCGGACCCGGCACCCTTGCCCACCGGGCCGGCAACGGGCATCACGATGTCTGCGCCCTGGTCCAGGAAGTTCTGGGTGAGCTGCTTGCCGACATCCTGCTTTTCGAAGTCACCGGTGAAGCTGCCGTCCTGGGCTTCCTTGTTCCAGCCAAGGAGCTTGACGTCCTTGCCCTTCTGTTCGTTGTAGTACTTGATACCGTCGGCGTAGCCGTCCATGAAGATGGTCACGGTGGGAAGCTTGATGCCGCCGAACGTTGCCACGGTTCCGGTCTTGGTGGTACCGGCGGCAAGGTAGCCTGCCAGGAACGCGGCCTGCGCGGTGTCATAGATGATCGGCTTGACGTTGCTGATCGGCGGGTTGTAGCTGTAGTCGACGATGGCGAAGTGGCTGTCCGGGTTGGCCTCCGCCTGCTTCTTGGTGGCGTCGCCGAGCAGGAAGCCGATGGTCAGCGTGAGGTCACAGCCCGCGGTCACCATGGCCCGAAGGTTCGGCTCGAAGTCGTTGTTGGTCTTGGACTCCACCTGGTTGACCTTGATTCCCAGGTCCGCCTCGGCCTTCTTCAGCCCCTCGTAGGAGGACTGGTTGAAGGACTGGTCGTCGAACCCGCCCGAGTCGGAGACGATGCAGCCCGTGTAGTCGCTGGCGCCGGCCGTCGGGCCGCTGCCGGCTTCGGGAGGCGCACCGCAGCCGGCCAGCACGAGCGCTGTGGCGCCCACCGTGGCAAGGCCGGCAACGGAACCGCGCTTGAGGTGTGCACGCAGTGATGACATCAAGATTCCTCCAGGATGAAGATAGTGGCGCTACGGCTCGAATTCAATGAGTGTCCGTTTCTGCACTGAAATTCTGTTTTCACTGAGGGCTCGCAGCACTGCGCCGGAGCGCACTGATGGCACCCACTTTAGTGGCCTGCGCCACGTCCAATAGCACGGCGGGGCAACTTCCCGGAGATTGTTTACAAGTTGTTACCAACCAGTAGGGGTGCCGCATTCGGGCGGCACCCCCCACAGTCGGAGCGGGCGAAAGGGCTAGAGCCTGACCAGCATCTTGCCTGTGTTGGCACCGTCCAGCAGGTCCATGAATGCCTGCGGGGCGTTCTCCAGCCCGTCCACGATGGTCTCGTCGTAGCGGACGGTGCCGTCGGCCAGCCAGCCTGCCATCTTGCCTGCGAACTCTGCCGAATGCTGCCGCTGGCCGCCCACCAGGAAGCCGCGCAGGGTGAGCTGCTTTCCGATGGCCAGCGCAAGGTTGCGCGGGGCCGGCGAGGGCTCCGTGGCGTTGTACTGCGCTATGGCGCCGCACATGGCCACCCGTCCCCCGATATTCAGCACGGACAGGGCAGCTTCAAGGTGCTCTCCGCCCACGTTGTCGAAGTAGACGTCGATGCCGGCGCTGCCCGCCGCCTGTTCAAGCTGGTCCCGCACGGGACCGTCGTGGTAGTCGAAGGCGGCGTCGAAGCCAAGATCAAGGAGCCTGGCCACCTTGGCCGGCGAACCCGCCGATCCGATGACCCGGGAAGCACCCATGGCCTTGGCGATCTGGCCCACCAGTGAGCCGACGGCCCCTGCCGCGCCGGAGACGAACACGGCGTCACCGGGCTTGAATTCGGCGACCTTGAGCAGCCCGGCGTAGGCGGTCAGGCCGGTCATGCCGAGGGCACCCAGGAAGGCCGGAGCCGGCGCCAGGTCCGTGCGGGCAGGCTTTACGGCTTCCGCGTCAAGGACGGCGTATTCCCGCCAGCCCAGCGAATGCACGACGACGTCCCCCTCCTTGAGTGCCGCGGAACGGGACGCAATCACCTCGCCCACCGCACCGCCGTCGAGCGCTTCATCCAGCTCAAAGGGCGGCGAGTACGACTTGACGTCGTTCATGCGGCCGCGCATATAGGGATCAACGGAGATGAAGAGGTTCTTCACCATGACCTGCCCGTCGCCCAGTGCAGGCAACGGCGACTCTGCGAGCCGGAAGTTTTCTGCGGTGGGACGGCCCACCGGGCGCGATGCCAGCCGGATTTCGCGGGTGGCGGCCGGAAGGGTGGCGGCGCTCATGCCGCGTACTCCAGGACCTTGATGTCCACGCTGATGTTGCCGCGGGTGGCGTTGGAGTAGGGGCAGATCTCATGCGCCCTGGCAACCAGGGCCTCGGCTGTCTTCCGGTCCAGTGCGGGCAGGGCGACCTCCAGTTCGGCGGCCAGGCCGAAGCCTCCGCCGTCAAGTTTGCCAAGGTGGACCTTGGCAGCAACGGCGGAATCCGTCAGGTCGGCGCGCTCCTGGCGTGCCACCAGGCGGAGTGCGGAGTGGAAGCAGGCGGCATACCCCGCGGCAAAGAGTTGCTCGGGATTGGTGCCGTCGCCGGTGCCGCCGAGTTCAACCGGGCTGGCGAGGGAAACGTCCAGCCTGCCGTCACGGGTACGGGCGGTGCCGTCGCGGCCGTCACCGGAGGCGACGGCAACTGCTGTGTAGAGGGGCTTCATGAAAATATCCGTTCTGTCGGGATCAATACTCATGGGGTGGTTCCGGAGGCAAAGCGGTCAGAGCGCAGCATGGAGGGCGGCGGTGAGTTTGCCCAGGGTTTCGCGCAGCTGCTCCAGCTCTGCGGCAGAGAGGCCTGCGGCGTCGGCGAGCCGTTGCGGAATGGATGACGCCTTTGCGCTCAGGCTCCTCCCCGCTGGAGTGAGGTGGACAGCCACCCTGCGCTCATCCTCGCCGGACCGGCGCCGCTCAACCAGGCCAAGGGCCTCAAGCCGCTTCAGCAGCGGCGACAAAGTTCCGGAGTCCAGGCCCAGTTCATCGCCCAGTTCCTTCACGCCCCGCGGCTCGTTCTCCCAGAGCACCAGCATTGCCAGGTACTGCGGGTAGGTCAGGCCCAGGTCTTCAAGGACGGGACGGTACACCGCGGTTGCTGCGCGGGAGGCCGAATAGAGCGCAAAACAGACCTGGCGGTCCAGGCGGGGGGCTTCACTCATACCAAGAACAATATCGGACAACTAAATTGTGCACAACTTACTCGGGCGTGGGTGCCTGGCCGGGGCATGGAAAGGCCCGACGCCGGCACTTCAGCACGTGCCGGCGTCGGGCCTTTTCCTGCAAGCGTTTAGAGGTCGCGGATGGTGCGCAGGGCAGCCGCGGTGAGGACCCGGATGCCCAGGCCCAGCGCCCGCTCGTCCACGATGTAGTCACCGCGGTGCAGGTCGTATTCCTCGCCCCCGGGAGTCTTGGTGCCCAGGCGCATCATGGCGCCGGGAAGCTCGGCGAGGAACCAGGCAAAATCCTCCCCGCCCATGGACTGGGGGGTCAGCACCACGGCACTCTCGCCGATTTCCGCGCGGGCGGCTGCCTCGATGATCGCGGTTTCATGTTCGGAGTTCACCACCGGCGGCACACCCCGCGTGTGTTCAAGCCTGACATCCACGCCGTAGGGCGCCGCCACCTGGTGGACAACCTCGTCCAGCAGCTCGCCGGCCTCGTGCCAGGCGTCGCGGTCCAGGCAGCGCATGGTTCCCGCCATGTAGCCGGTACCGGGGATCGCGTTCGGCGCGGAACCGGCGGCAATCTGGCCCCAGACGACCGAGACGCCGCTGCGGACGTCCACCCTGCGGGACAGGACCGCGGGAACGTTGACCGCGATCTGGGCCAGGGCGAAAACCAGCTCTTCTGTCAGGTGCGGCCGGGAGGTGTGCCCACCCCGGCCGGAAAGCTCGATCCGGATGGTGTCCGATGCCGAGGTGATGGCCCCGATGCGCGTTCCGATCTTGCCTACTTCGATGCGCGGATCGCAGTGCAGCGCCATGATGCGGGGCACGCCCTCCAGGACGCCCTGCTCGATGCAGGCGTGGGCGCCGCCCGGCATGGTCTCCTCGGCAGGCTGGAAGATGATCCGGACGGTCCCGCCCAGGGGCGTCTCCTGGTGCATGCGGTGCAGCACCAGGGCGATGCCCAGCATGGTGGCGGTATGAACGTCGTGGCCGCAGGCGTGGGTGACGCCGTGGTTCTTCGACGCGAACGGCAGGCCCGTTTCCTCGATGATGGGCAGGGCGTCGATGTCACCGCGCAGGGCGGTTGCGATGGGGCCTTCGCCGACGTCCACCGTAAGCCCGGTGCCCTCAAGGCGGCGGGGTTTCAGGCCGGCCTCCTCGAGCCGTTCGGCCAGTTTGTCCGTGGTCCGGTACTCCTTGAAGGAGAGTTCGGGGTGCGCGTGCAGGTCCCGGCGGAATTCGATCAGTTCCGGCAGGAGCGGCTCGAGCCAGGGCGACACCAGGGCGGTGGGCTCGGCTTCAGTAGTGTAATTACGCACTTCATCACTCTAGCGAGGATGGACGCAATACAGGCCATCACGGTTACCGCGTTACATCCCGGGCAACCGTGACGGCTGGAACTGCAGGCGAATTTTGGGTTACAGGACGTCCGTGTCGCCGCTGGCCTTGAGTGCGTCAACGGCTGCCTTGACCCGCTGCGAGTTGGCCATAGTGGTGACCAGCAAGGCATCGGGGGTGTCCACGATGACCACGTCCTCGATGCCGATCAGGGCGATCACGCGCTTGGTATCCGTGACTACCACGCCGCTGGAGTTCTCGGTGAAGACACGCGCGCCTTCACCGAGGACTGTCACGTCATCCACTTCCTTGGCCGAGTTGAGCCGGCCCACGGAAGCGAAGTCACCGACGTCGTCCCAGCGGAAGGTTCCGGGCACAACGGCGACGTCCCCGGCCTCGGCGGCGGGCTCTGCCACGGCGTAGTCGATGGCGATTTTCGGCAACGTGGGCCAGATGCGGGACGTGACCTCGTCCCGGTCGGGGGTGTCCCAGGCACGCGCGATTTCCTGCAGGCCCTTGAACAGTTCCGGCTGGTTGGCTTCGAGGTGCTTGAGCAGCAGCGCAACCGGCGCAACGAACATGCCGGCATTCCACACATAGTTGCCGCTGTCCACGTACTGCTGGGCCACCACTTCGTCCGGCTTTTCAACGAACTCCACAACATCCTGTGCGCTGGGTGCGCCCTCGATGTGGAGGTCCTGGCCTGAACGGATGTACCCGAATCCGGTGGACGGGTGCGTGGGCTTGATGCCGATGGTCACGATCTTGCCGGCGGCGGCGGTGTGGATGGCTTCGCGGACGGCCGCCTGGAAAAGGTCGTCCGGGCTGATCACCTGGTCGGCGGCGAAGGACCCCATGATGGTTCCGGGATCGCGCTCGTGCAGGATGGCCGCGGCAAGCCCGATGGCTGCCGCCGAATCCTTGGGCTCGGACTCGAGTACCAGGTCGGAGTCCGTGACCTCGGGAAGCTGGCGGCACACCGCATCGCGGTGCGCCTTGCCGGTAACAACCAGCATCCGGTTTCCGGCCAGCGGGTGCAGCCGGTCATAGGTGGCGCGCAGCAGCGTACTGCCCGAACCCGTGAGGTCGTGGAGGAATTTGGGAGCTGCGGCTCGTGACAGGGGCCAGAGGCGGGTCCCCACTCCGCCGGCCGGGATCACCGCGATGAAGCGGTCAAGGGGTGATGCCGGGCTTGTCACTTTGTCTGTACTCATCACCGCCTACTTTAGCTGACGGGCTGCTGGAGCCTCCGGCGCGCACCGCAGCGCTGACACAGTGTGGCCAACAAGGGGTCGGGCAGTGTGGTGTTTGTCTCATAATTTCGGAAATCCGCGCCACTACAGGGCACCAAGGCGTTCCTAAATTGAATAAGCTGTTAGCTGAGCCTAGATTTAGGCCTGAGCTACGAGTGCTCTCGCAGCAGGCGTTCCCCCCGCGTGGATCTCATGCCAGCGCCGCTGTGTTGCAGGGAGGTTTATCAGTGCCGACAAAACCAGCTGGCACCTTGTACCGCGGCCGTGAAGGCATGTGGTCCTGGGTAGGACACCGTATTACCGGTGTAGTGATCTTTTTCTTCTTGTTGGTCCACGTTTTGGACACCTCCTTGGTGCGTGTGTCTCCCGAGGCTTACACCGCCGTGATCGGTGCATACAAGAACCCCTTGATGGCCCTGGGCGAAACCGGCCTTGTCGCTGCCATCGTGTTCCACGCTTTTAACGGCCTGCGGATTATCGCGGTCGACTTCTGGAAGAAGGGCGCCAAGTACCAGCGGCAGATGCTGTGGGCAGTCCTGGGCCTGTGGGTCGTGACCATGGTCGCCTTCTCCATCCGCCACCTGTCCCTCGCCCTCGGGAGCCACTAAGCCATGTCTGCAACCATCGAGAGCCCCCGCAGCGGGCGGATCGCCCCCCAGTACCGCCGCAACGGCGGCAGCCGCGGCAACTTCGAAATGATCGCCTGGCTGTTCATGCGCCTCTCCGGCGTGGTGCTGGTGGTCCTCATTTTCGGGCACCTTTTCGTGAACCTCCTGGTGGGCGAAGGCATCAAGGCCATCGACTTCGGCTTCGTGGCCGGCAAGTGGGCGGATCCGTTCTGGCAGTTCTGGGACCTGGCCATGCTGTGGCTGGCCATGCTGCACGGCACCAATGGCGTGCGCACCATCATCAATGACTACGCAGAGAAGGACACCACCCGCCGCTGGCTGAAGACGGTCCTGTACTCCGCCACCGTGGTCATCATCGTCCTGGGCACCCTGGTGATCTTCACCTTCGATCCGTGCCCCGTCGTGGACGGCGTTCCCCTGCCGGGCGGCTTCTGCCCTGCCTAGCACCGGCACCACCCCGGGCCCGCGGGCTTTTCCGCGGGCCCTGTTTTGCGGAGCAGGCAACGCCGCCCCGTTGTTCCATAGCGAATTTTGAGAGAAAGAGCATCTGGTATGCAGGTCCATAAGTACGACGTCGTCATCGTCGGTGCCGGTGGCGCTGGCATGCGCGCCGCGATCGAATCAGGTCAGCGTGCGCGCACAGCAGTACTGACCAAGCTCTACCCCACCCGCTCGCACACTGGTGCGGCCCAGGGTGGCATGTGTGCAGCCCTTGCCAATGTCGAGGAAGACAACTGGGAATGGCACACGTTCGACACCGTCAAGGGCGGCGACTACCTGGTTGACCAGGACGCCGCCGAGGTCATGGCCAAGGAAGCCATCGACGCCGTGCTTGACCTGGAAAAGATGGGCCTGCCGTTCAACCGCACGCCCGAAGGCCGGATCGACCAGCGCCGCTTCGGCGGCCACACCCGCGACCACGGCAAGGCGCCTGTCCGCCGCGCCTGCTACGCCGCGGACCGCACCGGCCACATGATCCTGCAGACGCTGTACCAAAACTGCGTCAAGCACAACGTGGAGTTCTACAACGAGTACTACGTCCTGGACCTCCTGACGGTCGAAGAGGACGCGGTCCGCGAGGACGGCACCCCGTACAAGCAGAAGCGCGTGGCGGGCGTCGTCTCCTACGACCTCGCCTCGGGTGAACTGCACGTCTTCCAGGCCAAGTCCGTGGTGTTCGCCTCCGGCGGCGCCGGCAAGGTCTTCAAGACCACCTCGAACGCCCACACCCTCACCGGTGACGGCATGGGCATCGCCTTCCGCCGCGGCATTCCGCTGGAGGACATGGAGTTCTTCCAGTTCCACCCGACCGGCCTGGCCGGCCTGGGCATCCTCCTCTCCGAGGCTGCCCGCGGTGAAGGTGCCATCCTGCGTAACTCCGAGGGTGAGCGCTTCATGGAGCGCTACGCCCCCACCATCAAGGACCTGGCGCCCCGTGACATCGTGGCCCGGTCCATGGCCAACGAAGTCCGTGAAGGCCGCGGCTGTGGCCCGAACAAGGACTACGTTCTCCTGGACCTGACCCACCTGGAGCCGGCCCACATCGACGCGAAGCTTCCGGATATCACGGAGTTCGCCCGCACCTACCTTGGCGTCGAGCCCTACACCGAGCCCGTTCCGGTGTTCCCCACGGCGCACTACGCCATGGGCGGCATTCCGACGAACATCGAGACCGAAGTCCTGCAGGACAACGACACCGTGGTCCCCGGCCTGTTCGCCGCCGGTGAGGTGGCCTGCGTGTCCGTGCACGGCTCCAACCGCCTGGGCACCAACTCGCTGCTGGACATTAACGTGTTCGGCAAGCGGGCCGGCATCGCCGCCGCCGAATACGCCAAGACCGCCCAGTTCGTTGAGCTTCCGGAGAACCCGGTGGCGTACACCACCGAACTGCTGGACATTGCCCGCAACGGCAACGGTGATGAGAAGGTGGCCCAGATCCGCAAGGAGCTGCAGGACACCATGGACGCGAACATGCAGGTGTTCCGTACGGCAGACACGCTGAACCAGGTCCTGCGCGACATCGCCTCCTTCGAGGAGCGGTACAAGCGCATCAACGTCCAGGACAAGGGCAAGCGCTTCAACCTGGACCTGCTGGAAGCCGTAGAGCTGGGCTTCCTGCTGGAACTGGCGAAGGTCATGACCGTGGCCGCCCTGCACCGCGAGGAATCCCGCGGCGGACACTTCCGCGAGGACTTCCCGGACCGCGACGACGAGAAATTTATGAAGCACTCCATGGCGTACAAGGACGACCACGCGCCGGCTGACGGATCGGCAGAGTCAATTGCCGGCATCCGCCTCGCCACCAAGCCGGTTGTCTTTACCCGCTACGAGCCGATGGTGAGGAAGTACTAAGATGACCGCTGAAATCGCTGAGCCAGCCTCAAAGATTGAACTGCCTGCCGGCGTCGGCGGTGGCGGCGAAATCCCCACGTTCGATGTGCACATGCGCGTCCGCCGGTACAACCCGGAGGTCTCCGAAGAGGCAACCTGGGACGACTTCCACCTCACCATGTACGGCACGGACCGCGTGCTGGATGCCCTGCACAAGGTCAAGTGGGAGATGGACGGCAGCCTGTCATTCCGCCGCTCCTGCGCCCACGGCGTGTGCGGCTCCGACGCCATGCGCATCAACGGCCGCAACCGCCTGGCCTGCAAGACCCTGCTGAAGGACCTGGACACGTCCAAGCCCATCACCGTGGAACCCATCAAGGGCCTGCCGGTGGAGAAGGACCTCATCGTGGACATGGAGCCGTTCTTCCAGTCCTACCGCGAGGTCATGCCGTTCCTCATCAACAAGGGCCACGAGCCCACCCGGGAGCGCCTGCAGTCCGCCGAGGACCGCGAGCGGTTCGATGACACCACCAAGTGCATCCTGTGCGCCGCGTGCACGTCCTCCTGCCCGGTGTTCTGGACTGACGGCCAGTACTTCGGCCCCGCGGCCATCGTCAAC
Source organism: Arthrobacter nitrophenolicus (assembly GCF_045833485.1). Lineage (NCBI taxonomy): Bacteria > Bacillati > Actinomycetota > Actinomycetes > Micrococcales > Micrococcaceae > Arthrobacter > Arthrobacter nitrophenolicus. The sequence continues at coordinate 2,988,582 of NZ_CP174504.1, read as the reverse complement.
GCACACCGCTTCATTTTCGATTCGCGCGATGATGCCGGTGACATGCGCCTGGAGATCCTCAACGACAAGGAAGGCGTGTGGCGCTGCCGCACCACCTTCAACTGCTCGGAGGCGTGCCCCCGTGGCATCCAGGTGACCCAGGCGATCGCCGAGGTCAAGCAGGCAATTCTTTCCCGCAAGATCTGACCAGGGATCAAGCGGACGACGGCGTCGCCCACCTTGTACGGAAACGTACGGTGAGCGGCGCCGTCGTCGTATCAACGACAGAAAGGGGACGCGGTGTCCCGCACGGAAAAAGTCTCGTTCGCCGGCTCCACGGGAGAGATCCTCTCCGGCATCATCGATGTGCCCGATGGCCCCGTCAAGGGCTGGGGCGTCTTCTCGCATGGCTTCACCCTGGGCAAGGACGCACCGTCGGCCTCCCGGATGTGCAAGGCCCTGGCGGACAGCGGTGTAGGCATGCTGCGCTTCGACAACCTGGGCCTTGGCGGTTCCGCCGGGGAGTGGTCCGCGGGTTCGTTCAGCCACAAGGTGGCGGACACGGTCAAGGCTGCCGAGTTCATGCGGAGCGAGGGAAAGGCGATTTCCCTGCTGGTGGGCCACTCCTTCGGCGGCGCCGCAGTGCTCGCCGCGGCCCGGGAAATTCCGGAGCTCGACGCCGTCGCAACCGTAGGCGCCCCCTTCTCGCCCAAGCACGTGGCCCATGTCTTTGACGCTGCGCTGGACAAGATCCTGAGTGAGGGCAGCGCCGAGGTGGACCTCGGCGGCAAGCGGGTGGAGATCCGCAAGCACTTCGTGGAGGACCTGGAGAGGGCCGACCTCACCGACTGCATCCGGCAGCTGCACAAGCCGCTGATGGTGCTCCACTCCCCCACGGACAACACCGTGGGAATCGAGAATGCCAGCACCATCTTCCAGACGGCCCGCCACCCGCGCAATTTTGTCTCGCTCGAGGGCAGTGACCATCTGCTGACGGGAAAGGGACAGGCGGCACGCGCAGCACGGATTATCGCTGCGTGGGCGGACCAGTACCTCGACGCCGGGAACATCTCCTAGCGCTTACGCCATGGCCCGCCGGCAGGGTCACCGGCCGATCGCAGCCTTGCTTTCACTCATCCACTGGGCGGCCGCCTGCTCCGGCGTCAGCCGCTTGAACAGGACGTCGGTGTTGATCCGGGCAGTAATCTCGGAGACGGCCGTGGAACCCGTGGGGCCAATGAAGGTGGGGGCGAAGTCCATCGTGCCGATCTGGTCGATGTAGGCTGCCTCCGCCTTCCCCTGCGGCGTGAGCAGGTCCTGGACCGCGGTCCGCATGTCGGAGTTGCTCGGGACGCCGCGGTCGCTTTGGATGATTTTGGCAGCCGACTCATTGTTCACGAGGAAGCTCACCAGCTTTGCCGCAGCTTCGGTGTGCTTGCTGCGTGCCGAGATGGTGTAGAACTGCGAGGACTGGAGCCAGATTCCCGGCGTGGGCGTCTCGCCGGGAAGCCTGAGCAGTTTCAGTTCGGCCCCGGAAGCTTTGCTGAGGGCGGTCAGCGAGTTGCTCCAGGTGAGCATCATGCCGGCCTGCCCGGTACCCATCAGGGTCTGCTCGGTGCTGACGCTGAGCTTCTCCACGGTTTCAGAGGCGTTCGGGGCAGCCCCCGATTCACTCAGTTCCAGTGAGTAGTCAAAGTATTTCCGGACCGTGTCCTGACTGAGGCCGAGTTGGCCGTCCTGCGTGTACAGCGATTCACCGTTCTGGCGGGCGAAAGCGTCGAGGGAATCATGGGTCATGACCGTAGCTGTACCGTAGGTTCCCTTGGGACTTCCTGCCGTGATGTCTGCGGCGATCCTGGCGAAGTCCTGCCAACTCCAGCTGCTGTCGTCCGGCAGGGGCACACCAGCGGCTTCGAAAACCGCCGGGTTCGCGACGATTGCAAGCGCGTTTGCGCCGGTGGAAACACCATATTGCTTGCCTTGGACCTGGCCGTTTTCCAGCGCTCCCTGGTCCATCCCGGACAGGTCCAATGAAGAACTGACCTCTGAAAGATCCAGCAGGGCCCCGCGGTTGGCGTATTCCGCCGGGTAGGCGCCGCCCATGGTGATCACGTCCGGGGCGTCATTGGCCGCCACCTGGGTTGCCAGCTTGTCAAAGTAGCCGCTGATGTCCCCGTACTCCGGCTTCACCTTGATATCGGGGTGCGCCGCCTCAAACTCTGCTATGGCCTTATTGGTTATCTCTGCCCGGGCGGCGTTGCCCCACCATGAGAAACGGATTTCGACGGGACCATCTCCACCGCCGCTGGACGAGGGGCTGGAGCAGCCGGCAGTCAGGGCCAGCATGCCTGCCGCGGAAAGCATTGCGACTGACTTGAGGAGGGTACGGGGCAGGTACGCGTCATTGGGCAAGCTTCTTCCTCGTGAGAAAGCGGTTTCGTGAAACGTATCAAGCCCCTCCGGCCGTGGTCAAGGGTTATGGCGTTGCCGGAGTAAAAGCTGCGTCAGGTTTTCGGGGTCGCCCTGCGGGCGCCCAGGATCTTCTTGCCGGGCGCCGCATTCAGGTGCTGGTCCGCCTCCCGGATGGCAGCCCAGCCCGCTGAGATCAGGTACACCTGGCTCACCAGGTTGAACCAGATCAGGAGGCCGATGATGATGGCGAACGGCGCAAGGATGGGGTTGCGGCTGGCGCCGGCGAGCAGTTCGGTGCTGAAGATCTGAAGCAGGCCGGTGCCGAGGGCCGCCAGGACGGTGCCCTCCAGCAGTGCCCGGCGGGACAGTTTAAGGCTCGCAGCGAACTTGTACATGATGAAGGCGGTGGCCCAGCCCAGGACCAGGGGAACGGTGATCTTGACGGAGGTGGCCAGCGGACCCGCCAGCGCGTCATCAAGCCGCAGGAAGTCCGAGACCCATCCGGCAGCTGCTCCGAACACCAGCGACGCCCCGGCGCTGATCACCAGGGCAACACCCAGGAGCAGCAGCGTTCCGGCATCGCGAAGCTTCAGGAGGACGGGGTTGACCGTGAGCGGGGGCAGCTGAAGGACCCCGCGGAGCCCCTCCCGGATCCCGGAAATCCAGCGCAGCGAGGTGACCACGGTGACCAGCGAGCCAATGACGGCTGTCCAGCCCAGCCCGTCCGGATTCAACAGGTCCTGCGGGTCCACCAGCCCGGCGCCGCCGTTGAGCTTCAGGAGCCCGGGTGCGCTCGATGCCACACTGCTGATGATGGTGTCCAGCAGGGCCGGCTGGCCGCGCAGGACCAGGCCGGCGACGGAGAAGCCGGTGGTGAGGAGGCCTGTGATGGAGAAGAACATGTTGAAGCCGATGCCGGCGCTCATCAGCGGGCCGCGCTGGAGGGTGTAGTGCCGGAAGGCGCGCATCGGCCGGAAAGCGTTGAGCCGGGCCAGGATCCACTGGAACATGGCCATCAGCGCGGAGATCGGGCCGCCGCCGGACCTGCGGGCCTTACCCCAGTCAATCCGTTTCTGGATGACGGCAAGCTTCAGCTGGGCACGTTCAGTGGGAAGAGGCTGCTGCTCCGCCTGCTTTGGGTGCTGCTTCCGCGGCGGCTTCCGCGAATCTGGTGCCGGCGTGGTTGTCAGTTTCGGTCCCAAAGTCCAGCTCTTCCCGTAGCTGCCAAATGCCGTCTGCATCGTGCTCGTACAGACCCATGCTAACCACGGGAAAGGTGGCCCTGTAGTTTTTCAGCGCCGTTTCGGCCTCATCAAGGCTTTCCGGGGCGACGTCGTGGGCGATGGTGACGTGAGGGTGGTAGGCGAAAGGCAGCTCCCGCTGGAGCGGGCCCTGCTGGAGTTTCTCGTGCAGCTCAACGCAGTCCTCGAACCCTTCCTCCACGTTGATGAAGACCACCGGGGAAACGGGACGGAACGTCCCGGTGCCGGCGATCGTCACCATGAACGGGCTCTGCCGGCGCGCCACCTCGCGGACATGCTCACACGTGGCGTCCCAGTCGTGCGTGGGCGTGGTGGTCACCAGCGTAATGTGGGCAGGCACAACGTCCGCCAGCGGGTCACCGAAGGACGCCCGCCAGCGCTGCAGCTCCTCCGCAATGTCAGGAGGGAACCCCAGGATGACGCCTACGCTGGATGCCATGGCGCTAGCGGACTCCCGCGAGGCTCAGGGAGGGCAGGAAGCCCATGCGCTCATACACCTGGCCAAGGGTGACCGAGGCAATTTCACGGGCGCGTTCGGCGCCGAGGGCCAGCAGCCGGTCCAGCTCTGCCGGGTCGGACATCAGCTCGTTGGTGCGGTCGCGCAGCGGGGTGACGAACTCGACCACCACGTCGGCGAGGTCAACTTTCAGATGGCCGTACATCTTGCCTTGGTACTCCGCCTCCAGTTCGGCGATGGATTTGCCGGTGAGCGAGGAGTAGATGGTCAGCAGGTTGGAAACGCCGGGTTTCTCCTCGCGGTCGAACCTGATCTCGGTGCCGGCGTCCGTCACTGCGGACTTGATGCGCTTGGCCGCGATCTTGGGGTCCTCCAGCAGCTGAATGGCCCCGTTGGGCGACTCGCCGGTCTTGGACATCTTGGCACTGGGGTTCTGGAGATCGTAGATCTTTGCACTTTCCTTGACGATCGTCGCCTCCGGAACGGTGAACGTTGCCCCGAACCGTGTGTTGAAGCGCTGGGCCAGGTTGCGGGTCAGCTCCAGGTGCTGGCGCTGGTCCTCCCCCACCGGGACCAGGTCCGTCTGGTAGAGCAGGATGTCCGCTGCCATCAGGGTGGGGTACGCGAACAGCCCCAGCGTGGCGGCGTCCGCACCGGACTTCTGGGTCTTGTCCTTGAACTGCGTCATCCGGGAGGCCTCACCAAAACCCGTGATGCAGTTCAGGGCCCAAGCCAGCTGCGCGTGCTCCGGCACGTGGGACTGGACGAAGAAGATGCTCTTGTCCGGGTCGATGCCGGCAGCGATGTACTGCGCGGCAACAATCCGGGTGCGCCTGGCCAGGTCCGTGGGATCGAAGTCGACCGTGATGGCGTGCAGGTCGGGGATGAAAAAGACGGCGTCGTACTCCGCCTGCATGTCCACCCAGTTGCGGACGGCACCGATGTAGTTGCCGAGGTGCAGCGAGTCCGCAGTGGGCTTGGCACCGGAGAGGATGCGCTTCTTGGCGGCCGGGGAAGTCTGGCTAGTCATGGGGAGGAAACTTTCGGGGCTGGGAGCTGCGGGTTTAGAGCTGGTAGTCCACTACAAGGGGTGCGTGGTCGGAGAAGCGGGTGTCATAGGAGGCAGCGCGGTCCACGACGGCGGAGACCGCCGAGGCTGCCAGCGCGGGCGTCGCCATGTGGTAGTCGATGCGCCAGCCTGCGTCGTTGTCAAACGCCTTGCCGCGCCAGGACCACCAGGTGTAGGGCCCGTCCATCTCGCCAGCCATGGTGCGGTGGACGTCGTGCCAGCCGATGTCCTCGCCGAAGAACCGGTCAAAGTAGGCGCGTTCCTCCGGGAGGAAGCCGGCCTTCTTGAGATTGCCCTTCCAGTTCCGGATGTCCAAAGGCGTGTGGGCCACGTTCAGGTCCCCCACCACCAAGGCATGGTCGCTGTGCTTGGTCAGTTCCGGCAGGCGGGTGCACATGGCGTCAAGGAAGCGGTACTTGTCGTCCTGCTTGGGCGTGCCCGCCTCGCCCGAGTGCACGTAGGCGCTGGCAACGGTCAGTTGCACGCGCTCACCGGCAGCGTCGGTCAGCCGGAAATCGGCTTCCACCCAGCGCCCGGCGGTCGCGAAGTAGTCGTCACCGATGCCGTTCCGGGTGGCCAGGGGCTCTTCGCGTGAGGCGATGGCCACCCCTGCCCGGCCCTTGGCTTCCGCCTCGGCATGCAGGATGTGCCAGCCATCGCCCAGCAGCTGCCGCACGATGGCGTCCGGGGCGCGGACCTCCTGGAGGCAAAGAATGTCCACCTCGCGCGGCTCCAGCCACGCCGCCATACCGTTCTTGTAGGCAGCCCGGAGGCCGTTCACGTTTACGGATGCGATGCGAAGGTGGTCCTTCTTCAATGCCGAGCTCACCCGCTCCACTCTAGTCGATGATGGTGCCGGTGACCGGGTCCCCGCTGCCCCCCGAGGACTTGATCATGTCACGTGCGTTGGTGGCGGTAATCTCGATGGTTTCCAAGGCGCGCATGATGGTGTCCTGGTTGGCAGCAGCTCCCTTGGCGCGTTCATCGTTCACCACGCGCACCTGCACCTGCACGATCTTAAACGAGTGGTCCAGTTTCAGGTCGCGGACCTCGTCCGCTTCGCTGCGCTCGGCAACAACACGCGTTCCGCCCTGGTCGGCCGGGGCGTAGGCGCCGCGGCCGGTGAAGGCATTCTGGGCTTCGGTCAACTTGGCTCCGGCCTTCTTGGCGGCCTTCTGGATGCTGAACACCACGAAGCAGGCCAGCAGCAGCCAGAAGAGGGCGATCACGGCAACAACCCAGCCCACCACGTCGTTCTGGTTGGCTGCGAAGATGACGGCCACAACGAAGGCCGTCACCAGGACCATCAGCCCGGGACCGCTGATGCGGAACATGGAGAAGCCGCCCCTGGCGGGTTTTGCGGATGACTTGGAGCTGCCCAGAGATTGCATGAAGCTATTCTCTCAAACCCCCGGGTATGCTTCCGCCCGCTTCCACCTCCGGCGAACAGCCCGCCCCTCCCTGCGGCCGGCCCCTATTTGAGGAACAGCTGCCGCAGGCGCAGGGTGGTCAGCAGCATGCCGACGGCGGTCATCGCCAGGTAGTAGCCAACGTGCAGCGGCGTTGCGGCCGTGAAGGTCCCCACGCTGATCTGGCGCAGCAGTTCCACCCCGTGCCAGAGCGGCATGGCCTGGATAAACCACTGGATGGGCTCCGGGTAGACGCTGAGCGGGTAGAACGTGGCGCTGAACAGGAACATGGGGAGCAGGATGAAGTTGATCCAGTCCATCTGCTGGAAGGTCTTCAGGAAGCTGGTGATGCCCATCCCCATGCTGGCGAATCCAAACGCGATGAGCACGGAGGCCGGGACCATCAGGAGCGCCCAGGGCGAGGTGATCAGCCCCATCACCCCCATGACGGCGGTGAAGCCGGTGGCGTAGAGCATCCCCCTCAGCAGCGCCAGGAAGATCTCGCCCAGGGCAACATCCAGCGGTCCCAGCGAGGTGTACAGCATGCCCTGGTACAGCTTGGCGAAGTGCATCTTGAAGAAGACGTTCCACGTGGAGTCGTACACCGCCCCGTTCATGGCCGAGACGGCGAGCAGGGCCGGAGCGATGTAGGCCGCATAGCTGATCTCGCCGCCGCCCGGGCCCTCCACCGTCCCCACGATGGCCCCCAGGCCCACACCCATCGACACCAGGAACAGGACCGGCTCGAAGAACCCGGACAGCATCACCAGCCAGTTGCTGCTCCGGGTGGCCATCAGCCCGCGCGAGATCACGGCTCTGGCGTTGCGTGAATAGAGCCTGCCGAAAGGCCTGTCGAGGGCTTCCTCGGTGGCGCTGCGCCCCGCCGCCGGAGGCACCGTCCGGCTCATTGGCCCAGCCTTGCCGCGAACCGGCGCCGGGTCAGCACCCAGCCCGCCACGGCGAGTGCGGCCAGGACCGCGACGTGCACCAGTGTCAGCAGCGGCGGTTCCTGGTAGCCGTAACTGGCCACGCGCCCGAGTTCGGTGCCGTGCCAGATGGGTGAGATCCAGCCGATCCAGCGGACGGCCAGCGGAAGTGTGTCCAGCGGAAAGAAGGTGCCGGAGAACAGGAACAGCGGCATCACGATCAGCCGCATCACCAGTGCGAACTGGCCCTTGTCCTCCGTGATGGACGCGGAATAGGCCATCAGCGGCAGCCCGAAGGCCAGCCCGGCGAGTGTTGCCACCAGAATGCCTGCCCATGCGCCGCCGGACGGGGCGGCGCCAAACAGCGCGACGGCGGCGAAGTAGACAGCGGACTGCAGGAGCAGTCGGAGCGTCACGGCCATGATGTGGCCCGCCGCGATCTGGGCCGGCGTCAGCGGGGACGCATGCGGGCCAAAGTAGGTCCGGCGCCACTTGAACCCGGCCATCACCGGGAAGGTGAACTCGTTGGCGGCCGTCATCACCGCGGCGGACACCAGCAGTGCCGGCGCGATGAAGGTCAGGTAGCTGACTCCCCCGAAAGCGGCGGCGCCCTGCCCGTCCACCAGCGTGGCAAGCCCTACCCCCATGGCGAAAAGGTAGGCCACCGGCTGGCCGACGCTGTACATCAGGATGGACCAGCCGTAGTTCTTCATGACCCGGAGCACTTGCTCGGCGAAGTAGAAGGCACCCCAGCAGCGGGCTTTCGCGGCGGCGACTGCAGGGCCGTGCGCCCGCAACGCGGGAGGGCTTGGCAGGCCCGGCAGCCCCTGCTCAGTCAACGAGGCTCCTGCCTGTCAGCCGAAGGAAGACGTCCTCCAGTGATGACCTGCGGACCAGCGAGGTCAGCGGCCGCAGGCCGCGGGACGCTACCTGCTCAAGCGCGCCCTCGCCGTCGTCCGCGTAGATCAGCACCCGGTCCGGCAGCACCTCCAGCCGTTCCCCGATGCCGTCCAGCTCCGCGCCGATAGTGGCGTTCCGTTCCGATCCAAACCGCAGTTCCACCACCTCGCGGGTGGAATGTTCCCGGATGAGCCTGGCCGGGGAACCTTCCGCCATGATGCGTCCCTTGTCCACCACGATGAGCCGGTCGCAGAGCTGCTCCGCCTCATCCATGTAGTGCGTGGTGAGGATCAGCGTGACGCCCTGTTCCTTGAGCCGGAACAGCCGGTCCCACAGGACGTGCCGGGCCTGCGGGTCCAGGCCTGTGGTGGGTTCGTCCAGCAGGAGGATGTGTGGTTCGTTGATGAGCGAACGGGCGATGGTCAGGCGCCGTTTCATGCCGCCGGAGAGGGCGTCCACCTTGGACTTTGCCTTGTCCGTCAGCTGCGCAAACTCCAGCAGTTCGTCGGCCTTGGGGCGCAGGTAGCTCATTGGCAGGCCAAAGTAGCGCCCATACACGATGAGGTTGTCCCGGACGCGCAGTTCCTCGTCAAGGTTGTCCTGCTGCGGCACCACCCCCAGATGCGCCCGCACTTCGGGCCCGGAGGAATCCGGGTCCAGGCCCATGATGCTGAGGCTGCCGGAGGTGCGCCCGGTGACCCCGCCGATTATCTTCATGGTGGTGGACTTGCCCGCACCGTTGGGGCCCAGCAGGCCGAAGGACTCGCCTGCCGGCACGGTGAACGAGATGCCGTCCACCGCCACCACGTCGCCGTACCTTTTGGTCAGGTTTTCGGCCGCGATGACCGTGCCGCGCGGCGGCGGGCTGCCGGCACGCGTTCCGGCAGGCAGGATGGCTTCGTTGTGCACCCTCCGCAGACTAGTGGAGGGCCCGGGGATGTGGAAGGGGACTTGCAGTTCCGTTTAAACGCCCGACGGCGGCACGGCGCCTTTCGCGGAAAGGTGGCGTGCCGCCGTCGGCGGTTGGGGAAGCGGAAGACTAGCGGGCAATGCCTGCCTGGCGTTCCGCAGCTTCCACCACGTTGGTCATCAGCAGCGCCACGGTCATGGGACCCACCCCGCCGGGGTTCGGCGAGATCCAGCCCGCCACCTCGGCAGCGGCCGGATCAACGTCGCCGTAGACCTTGCTCTTGCCCGTTTCGGGATCGGTTTCCCGGGTGACCCCGACGTCCAGCAGGGCCGCGCCCGGCTTGACGTCCGAGGCTTTGACGATGTGCTTCACGCCTGCGGCGCCCACGATCACGTCCGCCTGCCGGAGCAGCTCCGAGAGGTTGGTGGTGCCGGTGTGCGTCAGGGTGACCGTGGCGTTGACGTCCCGGCGCGTGAGCAGCAGCCCGATGGACCGGCCGATCGTGACGCCGCGCCCCACCACCACCACGTGCTTGCCCGCAAGGCTGTAGCCGTTGCGCTCCAGCAGCTCGATCACGCCGCGGGGCGTGCAGGGCAGCGGCGAGGTGATCTCGCTGTTGACGTTGAGCACCAGGCGGCCAAGGTTGGTGGGGTGCAGGCCGTCCGCGTCCTTGGCGGGGTCGATGCGTTCCAGGATGGCATCGGTGTCCAAATGCTTGGGCAGGGGCAGCTGCACGATGTACCCGTGGCAGGCGGGATCCGCATTGAGTTCATCAATGAGGGCCTCCACCTGCGCCTGGGTTGCATCTGCCGGAAGCTCGCGCTGGATCGAATTCATCCCGATCTGCACAGACTGCTTGTGCTTCATGGAGACGTACAGCTGCGAAGCCGGGTCCGCACCCACCAGCACAGTAGCGATGCCGGGAACGACGCCCTTGGCCTTGAGTGCGGCCACGCGTTCGGTCAGCTCGGCCTTGATGGCAGCGGCGGTAGCCTTGCCGTCGAGGATCTGTGCAGTTGTGGTTTCAGGCATGGGTCACCACTGCTCGTGCTGCGGGTAGAGCGGGAAGTCCGCTGCCAGCTTGTCGACGCGCGCCTGCAGGACCTCGACGTCGGCGCTGCTGCCGGCCTTCAGGGCGGTGGCGATGATCTCGGCAACCTCGGTGAATTCGGCTGCGCCGAATCCGCGGGTGGCCAGCGCCGGGGTGCCGATCCGGAGGCCGGAGGTAACCATCGGCGGGCGGGGGTCGAACGGCACGGCGTTGCGGTTGACGGTAATGCCCACCGAGTGCAGGAGGTCCTCGGCCTGCTGGCCGTCCAGCTGGGAGTTCCGCAGGTCCACCAGGACCAGGTGCACGTCGGTGCCGCCGGTCAGGACGGAGACGCCGGCCTCGGCGACGTCGGCCTGGTTCAGGCGGTCAGCGATGATCCTGGCGCCTTCCAGGACACGCTCCTGGCGCTCCTTGAATTCCTGCGTGCCGGCGATCTTGAAGGCCACGGCCTTGGCAGCGATGACGTGCATCAGTGGCCCGCCCTGCTGGCCCGGGAAAACGTTGGAGTTCAGCTTCTTGGCCCACTGCTCCTTGGCCAGGATCACACCGGAGCGCGGACCCGCCAGGGTCTTGTGCACGGTGGAGGTGACCACGTCGGAGTACGGGACCGGGCTCGGGTGCAGGCCGGCGGCGACGAGGCCGGCGAAGTGCGCCATGTCCGTCCAGAGCAGTGCACCCACTTCGTCCGCGATGGAGCGGAAGGCTGCGAAGTCCAAGTGGCGCGGGTAGGCGGACCAGCCGGCGATGATGACCTGCGGCTTTTCCTTGATGGCCTGTTCGCGGAGCTTGTCCATGTCCACGCGGAAGGTGTCTTCCTCCACCTGGTAGGCCGCTACCTCGTAGAGCTTGCCGGAGAAGTTCAGCTTCATGCCGTGGGTCAGGTGGCCGCCGTGGGCCAGGGACAGGCCCAGGATCTTGTCGCCGGGGGTGATCATGGCGGAGAGTGCTGCGGCATTGGCCTGCGCACCGGAGTGCGGCTGGACGTTGGCGTACTCGGCGCCGAACAGGGCCTTGACCCGGTCGATGGCCAGCTGCTCTGCGATGTCAACGTACTCGCAGCCGCCGTAGTAGCGGCGGCCCGGGTAGCCTTCGGCGTACTTGTTGGTGAGGACGGAGCCCTGGGCTTCCATCACGGCGCGGGGCGCGAAGTTTTCGGAGGCAATCATCTCCAGGGTGCCGCGCTGGCGGCCAAGCTCCTGGTCCAGGACTGCGGCGATTTCGGGATCCAGCTCGGCCAGCGGCTGGTTGCTGACGGCTGTGGTTGAGGTGGCTGTGGTAGTCACGGGGAACTCCTGGCTAGGGATTGGGCACTGCTTAGGTCAGGCTACCGGCTGGCGCGTCTTCGCACCGCGTTGATGAACGGGCGTGAAAGCGCGGGGGCATGGCGCTGCAGCACTGGACGCAGTGCAGCCCCACTCTCCGGCAAAACATGACCCTCGGCCCAGGCGTACGATCCGTGGTCTTCGTGGTTGCCGCTCCCTGGTGGTTAGCCACCCAACGCCAGTTGCGACCCTTCCAGCCTACCAAAACCGGCGCCCGCCGCGCGGGTAGGCTTGTACGCGTGAGTGAACAGCAGCTGAACCAAGCGTATGTATTGACCCTGTCCTGCCCGGACCGCCCCGGAATCGTCCACGCCGTGGCAGGTGCCCTGCTGGTCGCAGGCTGCAACATCCTGGACTCGCAGCAGTACGGCAGCCCCGCCACAGGGAACTTCTTCATGCGCGTGGAAGTGACGACCGCGGCATCCGCGGCCGAGCTGCGTGCGGCGCTTGAGCCGGTTGCTGAGGCCTTCGGGATGCAGTGGGGCCTGCACGCCGTGGGCCAGAAGGTGCGGACCCTGGTCATGGCCAGCACGTCAGCCCACTGCCTGAACGACCTTCTGTTCCAGCAGCGTTCCGGCACCCTGCCGATAGAGATTCCGGCCATTGTCTCCAACCACCAGGACCTGGCCGGGTTGGCCGGCTTCTACGGCATCCCGTTCCACTACATTCCGGTGACCAAGGACACCAAGGTCCAGGCCGAGGACAAGCTGCGGGCGCTCATCGCCGAGCATGACATCGAACTGACGGTGCTGGCCCGTTACATGCAGATCCTCTCCGATGAGCTTTGCACCGAGCTGACGGGCAAGGCCATCAACATCCACCATTCCTTCCTGCCGTCCTTCAAGGGCGCCAGGCCGTACCACCAGGCCCACGCGCGCGGCGTGAAGCTGATCGGCGCAACAGCACACTACGTGACAGCTGCCTTGGACGAGGGCCCCATCATCGAGCAGGAAGTCATCCGCGTGGACCATGCCCGCACCGCCGAGCAGTTCGTGCAGATGGGCCGCGATGTTGAGGGCCGCACCCTGGTCCAGGCGGTGCAGTGGCACGCTGAGCACCGGGTGCTGCTGGACGGCAACCGGACGGTGGTTTTCAACTAGCCGGTTTCCAACTAGCTCCGGAACCAGCCGTCCGGCTTTAGGCTGAAGCCATGGCTGACGCACCGGGGCACGCGGACCATGAGGCTGACCTCGCCCTGTTCTATGACCGGCAGGCCCCGCTCCGCAACACCCGGGCTGGCACGCCCCACCGGGTGGAATGCCGGGAGTGGTTCATCCGGCTGCTCAAGGGCGAACACCGGCAGTCCGTTTTCGAACTCGGGTGCGGCACCGGCGTAGAGGGGTTTGAGTTTGTCCGTGCCGGCCTGCACTACTGCGGCGTGGACCTGTCCGGGGAAAGCGTCCGCCTTGCCGCCGCCAAGGGGTTGAATGCCCGTGTTGCCAGCGGGCGGAGCCTGCCGTTCCCGGACGGCTCCTTCGCTGCCGGCTGGACCATGAGCACGCTGCTGCACGTGCCCAACACCCTCATCCACGAGGTGGCCGGCGAGCTGGTCCGGGTGTGCGCGCCCGGCTCGCCCATCGCCGTCGGACTATGGTCCGGGGACGATGAGGAGGTCCTGAACCCGGAAGACGATGAGGAGCCGCGCCGGTTCTTCAGCCGCCGGAGCGACGCTTCCGTCCGGGGGATCTTCGGCGAACACGGCCAGGTGGAACACTTCCGCACCTGGCCGGAGGGAACAGGGGACGAGTCGGGGCCGGGGCGGGGCGCCTGGACGCAGCACTACCAGTTCCTGGTCTTCCGCACCCCGGGCTCCCCCGCCTGACCCGCCGGTCACATTGGGCCGGGGGCAGCAGCCGCACCCGGGAGTGGCCTAGGGTGTTGCCATGGCTCCCCTGTACCCCTTCGCCGGCAGCAGCCCGGCAGTCCATGAATCAGCTTTCGTTGCTCCCACGGCGTCCATCATCGGCAACGCCAGCTTGGGCGCGGACGCCAGCGCCTTTTACGGCGTCTCCGTGCGGGCGGACACCGCCGCCATTTCGGTGGGCGCGGGCAGCAACCTGCAGGACAACGTGGTGCTGCACGCCGATCCCGGCTTCCCCTGCACGGTGGGCCAACGCGTCAGCGTGGGGCACGCCGCCGTCGTGCATGGCTGCACGGTGGAGGACGACTGCCTGATCGGCATGGGCGCCACCGTCCTCAACGGCGCGGTGATCGGCGCCGGCTCGCTGGTGGCGGCCGGCGCCGTGGTCCTGGAAGGAACCGTGGTCCCGCCCCGCTCGCTCGTGGCGGGCGTTCCGGGAAAGGTGCGCCGTGAACTCACCGATGAGGAGTACGACGGCGTGCGCGCCAATGCTGCCCGGTACGTGGAGCTCGCGGCAAAGCACCGCGAACTTCACGCCCCATAGAACACGTCAGTCCAGGCTGATCGGGCCGATCGCGTCCAGCAGTTCGCCCGGGCCGGGGTTGGCAGGCGCCGAGGAGCCGCCCAGGTGGTTCACCACGCCCCACACTGCATTCAGGCCCGTGGTGACCGCGCCTTCGGCCCAGCCGGCGGTGAAGGACACATCGTCGCCGGCCAGGAAGATGCCGCGCTGGGATTCCGGCAGCCGGTCCTGCTTGAAGTGGGTGAACAGCCGCTGCTGGTAGCGGTACTGGCCGGGCAGGTTGGCCTTGAAAGCGCCCATGAAGTTGGGGTCCGCCTCCCATGACACGGTGATCGGCTGGCCCACGATGTGGCTGGCGATGTCCACGCCCGGGTAGATCTGCTCCAGCGAGTGGAGCATCAGTTCCACGCGCTCATCAGCGTCCAGGGCGAGCCATTTCAGCGCATCATCATTCCAGGTGTAGGAAAGCAGGATGACTGCTGGCTGGTCCGGGCCGTTGTCCAGGAGATACGTGGCGCGGTTGAGCCGGTCGGTCAGGGTCATGGACAGGACCTCGTTGCCCGTCTCCGGGTCGATGTCCTTCCAGAACGGCCGGTCCACCATCACGAACGTCTTGGACGACTGCATATAGTGCGAGCGCTCGATGGCGGTCCACAGCTCCGCCGGGAACAGCGCCTCCTCGGTGTGGATCCGGGTGGACAGCAGCCAGGACTGGCACGTTGTCACCACCGCCGGGTAGCTGGCTTCGCGGCCCCACCGTTCGCGGACCCGCAGGTTGCCGTCCTGGTCGCGGCTGATCTTGCCCACGGCGCCGCGGGGCGAGCCGGAGTGCAGTGACGCCAGCGAGGTGCCCTCGGGCCAGTGCCTCATGCCCGACGGCGCGTGCTGCCACAGTGCCTCGGGCAGCCGCTGCGCTCCCCCGCGGATGAGCCGGTGCTGGTCGTCCGCGTCCGTGTACACCACCCGCAGGATCTCCAGGATGGAGTTGGGGAAGTCGGTGTCCCAGCCGCCGGTGCCGAAGCCCACCTGCCCGAAGGCCTCGCGGTGCGCGAAGCCTGCCTTTTTAAAGGACTCGCTCGCTGCGATGAACCCGTAGAACGTTTGCTCGTCCATCAGCGGCAGCAGCTCGTTCCACAGCTCCTTGATCCGGGCCGTATCCCGTGCACGGATGGCGTCCTGCATCTGCGCGAACTTCGCGCCGTCGTTCACTGCCGACTTCCAGGCGTCCGCAACCTCGCGGAAGAAGGCCGGAAGGTCGCTGGGCTTTTCGGCGTAGTGCTTCTTGCCCGCAAGCTCGATCACGGTGCTGGAGGTGGCCGCGGCCAGCGGGTTGGGGAAATCCTGGGTCTCCAGGCCCAGCAGGTCCACGTAGTGGTAGAACGCCCTGCCGGAGACCGGGAACCGCATGCCGCCCAGGTCCGCCACGACGCCGGGGGCAGCGGGGAAGGCGGCGGTGCGGAGCCGCCCGCCGATCTGGTCCGCCTCGTAGACCACCGGACGCAGGCCCAGCTTCATCAGTTCATACGCCGTCACCAGCCCGGACAGCCCTGCACCAATGACCGCCACCTCGGTGCCCAGCATGTCCTCCGGCACCGATCCCAGGCCGTCCGGGTGTGCCAGGTAGTGGTCGTAGCTGAACGGGAAGTCCGGATTGAGCATGGTGATGGGCGCGGTTTGCTCTTCCGGGCGCCGGCTGGCGCCTTCCTCGGTCAACGTGGAGGTGCTGGACGGGTCGGAGGCCGGAAGTTCGGTGGCGATGGTCATTGAAGGTCTGCCTTTTGTTGGTTCGGGGCGTCGGTACGTGGCTGGGAGCGGTCAGGGCTTGCTGGTGAGGGACATGGCGGACAATTCACGGTATTCCCCCTCATCCAGGGCCGCCACCCTGGAGTTGCGCCGTCCGTAGGCGAGGTAGGCGGCGAGGCCTACCAGCATCCACACGGCAAAGGTCACCCAGGTGTCCGCGCCGAGGTTGGCCATCAGGTAGCCGCACATCAGGGCGCCAAGGATGGGGGTGAGCGGGAACAGCGGGACCCGAAAGGTGCGTTCCAGTTCGGGCCGCGTCCGGCGGAGGTAGATGACCGCCACATTCACCAGTGCGAAAGCGAACAGGGTACCGATGCTGGTGGCGTCAGCGAGCGAACCCAGCGGCACCAGTCCGGCGGTCAGCGCGACGGCGATGCCCACCAGCAGGGTTCCGGCAGCGGGGGTGCCGGTGCGGCGGGAGACGCGGCCGAAGACGGCAGGGATGAGGCCGTCGCGGGACATGGACAGCAGGATGCGGGTCTGGCCGTAGAGGACCGTCAGGACAATGCTGGCGATGGCCAGGACGGCGCCGACGGCGAAGACCAGGGCAATCCAGGGCTGGCCGGTGGTCTCCTCCAGGATCTTCACCAGGGCGGCCTCGGTGCCGTCGAACCAGCCCCACGGGCGGGCACCGATCGCGGCCACTGCCACCAGCACGTAGATGGTGGTGACGATCAGCATGGACAGCATAATGGCGCGCGGCAGGTCGCGCTTGGGATTGCGGGCTTCCTCGCCGGCGGTGGAGGCGGCGTCGAAGCCGATGTAGGAGAAGAAGACGCGGGACGCGGCGGCGGAAACACCGGCGGCGCCCATCGGCAGCAGCGGTTCGAAGTTGCCTGCGTTGAAGGCAGTGAAGGCGACGGCGCAGAAGAAAAGCAGGATGCCTACCTTGACCACCACGATGGCGGTGTTGATCCAGGCACTTTCCTTGGCGCCGCGGACCAGCAGGACGGTGGCCAGCACCACGATGACCATCGCGGGAATGTTGACCATGCCGCCGTCGCCCGGAGGCTGCGAAAGGGCGTCCGGCAGCGCTGTGCCGAACACGGCCAGGCTCTCGTTCACGTACTGACCGGCGCCAACGGCCACGGCAGCTACGGACACCGCGTATTCAAGGACCAGGCACCAGCCACAGATCCATGCCATGCCCTCGCCCATGGTGGCGTACGTGTAGGAGTAGCTGGAGCCGGACACGGGCACCAGGCCGGCCATTTCCGCGTACGATACCGCGGACAACAGCGCGGCGAGCCCCGCGATCGCAAACGAGATCCAGATGGCGGGACCGGCCAGCGGCACGGATTCACCCAGGATGACCAGGATGCCCGTGCCCAGCGTCGCGCCCACGGAGATCATGGTCAGCTGCAGGACGCCGAAGCTGCGGACGAGGCGGGGTCCGCCTTGGTCGGCCTCGGCCTCGTTGACCATCTGCGCGATGGGCTTGCGGCGCAGCAGCTGCGCTCCAAGGGTGGGCCGGGCGGCCGCGCGGGCAGGTACCTGGCCCGAAAGTGTAGGCACAGTCATCGTTGACGTCCGTTCGTGTCGTTGAATGGTTGGACTGGTTTCCCCTCCCCCAGCGTAGGGGTGTGAGCCGCATCTCAAGCTGTGCAAAATGACCTATAGTCTTCACTCATGAGACGCAATGCACCAGCAAGCGAGTCTGCTTCAGTGGGACTTCCGGCCCAGCTGAACGCCGTGACGCTGAACCAGTTCCTTGCCTCGCTGCCCGCGGGTGTGGCGATGCTGCACGACGCCGGCAACGGCCATACTCCCCTGCGGTGGGTGGAGCCCAGCGAACTTGAAGACCCTACGCCATACCTGCTTGACGGCGAATTCGTGCTGACCGCCGGGTTGCCATTCCGGCGCGGTGTCAACGGCGCCGATGACGACGCCGGCAGCGGCAGGGGTGGCGAGGGAGCCGCAGAGGGGGCAGCCGTCGCCGACGCGTACGTCCGCCGCCTTGTCGCCGCGGGCGTCGCGGCGCTGGGGTTCGGCCTTGAGCCGTACTTCGATGAGGTGCCCGCTGATGTCGTGGCGGCCTGCCGCAACCACGGCCTGACGCTGGTGGCGGTACCCGCCAGCATCCCGTTCGCCGCACTGGGACTCGAGTTCTCCAAGCTGCTCGAATCAGGGAACGCCCAGGTATTCCGCCAGCTCGCCGAGACCAACCGCCACCTCATGGGGGCGGTCCTGTCGCCCCGCCCGGAGCACGAGTTGCTGGCGGCCCTGGCGCAGCGGGTTCCGGCCTGGGCCGTCCTGGTTGGCGCGGACGGCAGGGTACGCGCCCGCGCCGGTACCGCCGTCGAGCTTTCCACGCTCCAGCCGCTGCTCAAAAGGCTCCTCGCGGGCAGCGGCCCGCGGGTGGAAACTGAAGCCTTTGACGTTCCGGGGTCAGCGCTGGTGTTCGGCCACCCGCTGCGGAGCACCAGGGATGCCACCTTGGGCGGCCTGCTGCTCGGCACGGACAAGCCGCTGACCCCCGCACAGAACAACGTGGTCTCCTCGGTGGTGAGCCTCCTGGAACTCCTGGTCCGGCAGCGGACCAGCGGTTCCCTGGCGCCCAGCCAGCTGGCCACGGCGTTGCTCCTGCATCCGGAAAGCATTGCAGGGGCCAGCACCAAAGAGCTGAACACACTGCGGGACCTGCTGGCGCAGAGCGTCGGGGGCACCCGCACCGGGCTGGTCCGGGTGGTCCAGGGCATCCGGCCCAATGCAGCGCCTGCGGCTGACGGTCCCGTGCGCGAACTGCTGCAATGGCGGCGGCTGTTCGACACAAAAATGGTGGAACTCACCGACTACGGCTTCGCCGCCGTGACCCGGCTG
This sequence comes from Arthrobacter nitrophenolicus, assembly GCF_045833485.1. NCBI lineage: Bacteria > Bacillati > Actinomycetota > Actinomycetes > Micrococcales > Micrococcaceae > Arthrobacter > Arthrobacter nitrophenolicus. The sequence goes on along the minus strand of NZ_CP174504.1, from coordinate 2,969,878 downwards.
AAGGTTGACGACCAACTGCTGGCCGGGGTGGAGCAGCTGGGCTGGCGTCTGGTGGTGGGCGGCGCCGCGGAACTGCCAGCCCTTGCCGCTGCCTACCGCAGCGCGTCGGCTTTGCGTCCCCGGGTCCAGGCTACGGGGACCACCGTCCGCGAAGAGGAACTGACCTGGTCTGTCACCGGCCTGCTGGGCGGTGCGGCAGGCGGCATGCTGGCCTCCCGCCTGCTGGCGCCTGTTCTTGGACAGGAGCCCGAGCGCCGCGAAGCCCAGCTCCAGGTCCTCCGCGCATGGCTGGGCGCCAACGGCAACTGGGACGCGACAGCCAAGGACACAGGTCTGCACCGGAACAGCGTTCGCCGGCAGATCAATGCGCTGGCGGAGATCCTGGACGTGGACCTGGCGCAGGCCGGAACGCGGGCGGAGCTGTGGATCGCCCTGCAGTTTGCCGATTCCGCAGCTCCGCCCGGCGCAGCGCCGGACGGCGGTACAGGTGCTTAGTCTTCCCAGGCGCGGTAGAGGTCCGGGCGGCGCTCGTCCAGGTAGGGCACGGCGGCGCGCTCACGTTTTGCCGCTTCTGCATCCACGTCGGCGAAGAGCAACTGCGGTCCTTCCCCGGCTGCGGCGAGCAGCTTCCCGTCCGGGCCGGCGATGACGCTGCCGCCGAGGAACCTGCAGCCGTCCTCCACTCCGGAGTGGTTGGCGTAGGCGACGGTCAGCTGGCTTTCGAGTGCCCTGGCCCGGAGCAGCACCTGGGGGACGTCGTCGAACCCGTGGGCCAGCGCCGTGGGCACCAGCAGCAGCTCGGCGCCGCCGGCCGCCGCGGCCCGCACGGCTTCCGGGAATTCCACGTCGTAGCAGATGACCATGGACGTGGGGATTCCCTGGAAGTCCACCACGGCGGGACGCTCTGCTGCCGGACTGAAAGCAGCACGCTCGTCCGGCCCGAACAGATGGACTTTTCCATACTCCAGCAACACCTCCCCGTTCGCGTCCAGCAGGGTGGCGCTGATCTGCCAGTCCCCCTCAGCCATGACACGCGGAAGGCTGTAGACCAGCCCGATGCCGTGGCGGCGGGCGGTGGCGGCAAGTGTTGCGCGCAGCGTGGGGAGGACTTCCGGATCCAGCCCGGACCGCAGTTTGCGCGGGGCATACCCCACCGGGAAAAGCTCCGGGGTGAGCAGCACCCGGGCTCCGGCCGCTGCCGCTTCCCGGGCGGCGGCATCGATGACGGCACAGTTGGCCTCAGGATCAAGGACTGCAGAGTTGGCCTGCAGAAGTGCCAGCAGCACCGCTACCACCTTCCATCGTTGGAGCGGCCGCCTGGTGGGCCGCTCCTCCCAGCGTAGCCAGAGTATGCGGCGGCGGGCCGGGGCCATTTGCACCGCGGGACGAACGTTCACGGCCGGATCGTCCCGGTCCAGGCAATGGGGGGCTGCGGCCTCATGCGTTAACTTCTTGACGCCAAGACCGCGAATAGGGCAATCTTCTTAGCATGTCCGCAACCCCGCGCTCAACGAGGAGCAAGCCCAAAAATCCGGGTTCACAGTCCGCCCTGCGGCAGCTGAACCAGCAGCGGATCATCGAGAGCCTGATGGGCGGTCCTTCCACGCAGGCGGAGCTTGCCCGGCAGACGGGCCTCTCCACCGCAACGGTGTCCAACATCGTCAAAATCATGCTCGATTCAGGTCTGGCATCCACGGAACCGATCACCAGTTCCGGCCGCCGGGCACTCAACGTCCGGCTCAACAGCAACGGTGCCGTGGCGGTCGGGATCGACTTCGGCCGCCGGCATCTGCGGGTGGTCCTGGCCTCCCTCAGCTACCACATCATCGCCGAGGAATCGGTCATGCTTCCCCTCGGCCACCAGGCTGAGGAAGGGATCCAGGCCGCCGTCGTCCTCCTGGACAAACTGTTGCAGGACAGCGGCATTGAACGGTCCGCCGTAGTGGGTGCCGGCGTCGGAATTCCGGGGCCCATCGACCGCCGGACCGGGACCGTGGCGCAGGGGGCCATCCTTCCCGAATGGGTGGGAATCAACATCCTCCAGCACCTTGAGGAAACCTTGAGAATCCCCGTGTTTGTTGACAACGACGCCAATCTGGGAGCCTGGTCAGAGGTCACCTGGGGACAGCACACAGGGGTCAGCAACCTGATGTTCCTGAAGATCGGTTCGGGTATCGGCGCAGGGCTGATCCTCAACGGCGCCCCCTACTACGGGAACGTTGGGATCACCGGCGAAATAGGCCACGCCACCATCCACGAGCAGGGCCTCGTCTGCAGGTGCGGGAACCGTGGATGCCTGGAAACCATCGCCTCCACTACCACCATGATCGAGCTCCTGAGCCGCGGCGAGGACCGGCCCCTGACGCCCGCTGACATTGTCCGGAAGGCCCTGAACCGGGATTCGGCAACGCTTCGCGTGGTGGACGATGCGGGCCTGTCCGTGGGCCGCGCGTTGGGCAACGTTGCCAACCTGATCAACCCCGAGGTGATCGTGGTGGGCGGGCCCCTGGCGGGCCTGGGTGACCTGCTGCTGGACCCGATCCGCCGCGGCCTGGTGCGGCATGCGGTTCCGGTGATTGGGGAGACCACCACCCTCACCATGTCGTCCCTTGGGGACCGCGCTGAAGCGCTGGGCGCGGCAGCGCTCGTCTTCCAGCACGCCGGAATCAGGAAAACCTAGACCGTTTCGTTATCCGGCAATTGCGTTCAAGACTTGACGACAACAGCTGTGATCCAGTTTACTTTTTCATCAGACGGCCCTGCGCTTTGCCGGCCGGACAAAGAAGTCATTGCATTGGAGGGTTAGGGCTTATGACGTCCCAGGCCACGCAAAACGAACCGATCATCCTCGAGATGCGGTCCATCACCAAGGAATTCCCCGGCGTCAAAGCCCTGGACAACGTAAGCCTGCGGGTGAAGGCGGGCGAGATCCACGCGATCTGCGGTGAGAACGGCGCCGGCAAGTCCACCCTGATGAAGGTCCTTTCGGGTGTTTATCCCTATGGGAGCTACGACGGCGACATCGTCTACCAGGGGCAGGTCCAGCAGTTCCGGGACATCCGGGCCAGCGAGCACGCCGGCATCGTGATCATCCACCAGGAGCTGGCACTGATCCCGGAACTCTCCATCATGGAGAACATCTTCCTGGGCAACGAACCCACCAAGCGCGGCATCATCGACTGGGCCGAAGCACGGCTCCGGTCGCTGGACCTGCTGGCCCGGGTGGGCCTCCGGGAAGACCCGGACACGCCCATCAAGGAAATCGGCGTCGGCAAGCAGCAGCTCGTGGAAATCGCCAAGGCGCTGAACAAGTCCGTGAAGATCCTCATCCTGGACGAGCCCACTGCCGCGCTCAACGAGTCCGACTCCCAGCACCTGCTGGACCTGATGCTCGGCCTCAAAGCTAAGGGCATCACCAGCATCATCATCTCCCACAAGCTCAACGAGATTGAGCAGATCGCAGACTCCATCACCATCATCCGGGACGGCAAATCCATCGAAACGCTGGACGTCAAGGCAGACGGCGTGGATGAGGACCGCATCATCAAAGGGATGGTGGGCCGTACCCTCGAGTCCCGGTTCCCGGACCACACCCCCAAGATCGGCGAGGTGTTCTTCGAGGTCAAGAACTGGACCGTGGGGCACCCCAACGTGCAGGACCGGCTGGTCTGCAAGAACTCCAGCTTCTTCGTCCGCAAGGGTGAAATCGTCGGGTTCGCCGGGCTCATGGGCGCGGGCCGCACCGAGCTTGCCCGCTCCGTATTCGGCCGCTCCTACGGCCGGTTCATCAGCGGCCAGATCTACAAGGACGGCAAGGAAATCACGCTCAAGTCCGTCCGCCAGGCCATCGACGCCGGGCTGGGCTACGTCACCGAGGACCGCAAGTCCCTGGGGCTGAACCTGCTGGATGACATCAAAACCACCACGGTATCGGCCAACCTGCGGAAGATCAGCCGCAACTACGTGGTGGACCCCAACCAGGAATTCACGGTGGCCGAGCAGTACCGCAAGTCGCTGCGCACCAAGACCCCGTCCGTGGAGGAAGGCGTTGCCAAGCTCTCCGGCGGCAACCAGCAGAAAGTGGTCCTGGCCAAGTGGATGTTCACCGACCCGGACCTGCTGATCCTTGACGAACCCACCCGCGGCATCGACGTTGGCGCCAAGTACGAGATCTACGGCATCATCCAGCAACTCGCCAACCAGGGTAAGGGGGTCATTGTCATCTCCTCGGAACTCCCCGAACTCCTGGGCCTGTCCGACCGTATCTACACCATCTTCGAAGGCGCCATCACGGGCGTCCTGAACAAAGACGAGGCCAGCCAGGAAAGCCTGATGAAACTGATGACCTCAGCACGAAAAGCCGAAGCCGCCTGACCCTCTGGATCATCCCAGAACCTTCCGGACACAAGGACTGACACCATGAACGCCCTCAAGAAGCTGTTTGGCGGCAATAGCCGCCAGTTCGGCATGATCTTCGCCCTGGTGGCACTGATCATCTTCTTCCAGATCGCCACCGACGGCCGGACCCTCACCCCCGGCAACGTCATCAACCTTTTCAACGGCAACTCCTACATCCTGATCCTGGCCATCGGCATGGTCCTGGTCATTATCGCCGGCCACATCGACCTCTCTGTCGGGTCCGTGGCAGCGTTCGTGGGCGTCACCGTGGCCCTGGCCATCCGCGACTGGGGCATTCCCTGGTATGCCGGCGTCCTGCTCGGGCTGCTGCTGGGTGCACTGATCGGTGCATGGCAAGGCTGGTGGACGGCCTACGTGGGCATTCCCGCCTTCATCGTCACGCTGGCAGGCATGCTCCTGTTCCGCGGCTTCAACCAGTTCGTCGGCAAATCCAACACCATCCCGGTCCCCAACGACTTCCAGTACCTGGGCGCCGGCTACCTGCCCGAAGTCGGCCCCGACACCGGCTACAACAACCTCACCCTCCTGCTGGGCATCGCCGCCGCCGCGTTCGTTGTATGGGGCGAACTCCGCTCCCGGGCCCGCGCCAAAGCCCTCGGCGCCGAAGTCCCGGAAATGTGGGTCACCGCACTGAAGCTCGTCCTGATCGCCGCCGCCATCCTGTACGCCACCTACCTCTTCGCCACCGGCCGGCCCGGCACCTCCTTCCCCATCCCCGGCCTCATCCTGGCCGTCCTGGTGCTGATCTACGGCTTCATCTCCTCCCGCACCATCCTCGGCCGCCACGTCTACGCAGTGGGTGGCAACCGGCACGCAGCCGAACTGTCCGGCGTCCAGTCCAAGAAGGTCAACTTCCTGGTCATGATGAACATGTCCATCCTGGCCGGCCTGGCAGGCATGATCTTCGTGGGCCGGTCCACTGCCTCCGGCCCGTTTGACGGGGTCGGCTGGGAACTTGACGCCATCGCCGCAGTCTTCATCGGCGGCGCCGCTGTTACCGGCGGTGTGGGCACTGTGGTCGGATCCATCATTGGTGGCCTGGTCATGGCCGTCCTGAACAACGGCCTGCAGCTGCTGGGCGTCGGCGCCGACCTCACGCAGATCATCAAGGGCCTGGTGCTCCTGATCGCCGTTGCCTTCGACGTCTACAACAAGAGCCAGGGCAAGAAGTCCATCATCGGCCTGCTGATGCGGAATGCCGGCGGCGGCCGAGGCCCCGGCGGCGGACCGAGCAACCCCCTCCAGCCCGACGAAACCACTTCCACTAAGGAAGCCATCGCGCGGGAAGCCTGAGCCTTACAGCCTGAATAGCGTTTCACCACAAAGAGAAAGAGAACCAACAATGCGAATGTTTGGTAAAGCAGGAAAGGCCGCAGCGGTAGCTGCCATCGCAGCACTGGCGCTGACGGGCTGCGGACGCTCCGAGACCACAACCGGCGGCGGGACCGAAGGCGCCGGGGGGTTCGAACAGGACTCCTCCATCGGCGTCGCGCTTCCGCAGAAGACCAGTGAGAACTGGGTCCTTGCTGAGAAGTTGTTCAATGACGGCCTTAGCGACGCAGGGTTCAAGCCTGACGTGCAGTTCGCCAACGGCGGCGTATCCGAACAGCAGAACCAGATCAGCGCCATGGTCACCAAGGGTGCCAAGGTCATCATTGTGGGCGCAATTGACGGCTCGCAGCTGGGCACCCAGCTCAAGCAGGCCAAGGACGCCGGCGCCACGATCATCGCTTACGACCGCCTGCTGCTGAACACGGAGAACGTGGACTACTACGTGGCCTACGACAACTTCAAGGTGGGCGAGCTCCAGGGCCAGGCCCTGCTGGAAGGCCTCAAAGCCAAGAAGCCGTCCGGCCCCTACAACATCGAGCTGTTCGCGGGTTCCCCGGATGATGCCAACGCCAAGGTCTTCTTCGACGGCGCCATGAGCGTCCTGAAGCCGAAGATCGACGACGGCACCCTCAAGGTCGTCTCCGGCCAGACCAGCTTTGAACAGGCTGTGACCCAGGGCTGGAAGGCCGAGAACGCCCAGCGCCGCGCTGACACCCTGCTGACCGGCAGCTACACCAGCGAGTCGCTGGACGGCGTCCTTTCCCCCAACGACACCCTGGCCCGCGCAGTCCTGACCTCGGTCAAGGCCGCCGGCAAGCCGCTTCCGGTTGTCACCGGGCAGGACTCCGAGGTTGAGTCGGTCAAGTCGATCATGGCCGGCGAGCAGTACTCCACCATCAACAAGGACACCCGCAAGCTCGTGGAGCACGCCATCACCATGGTGAAGGACCTCCAGGCTGGCAAGGAACTGGAGATCAACGATCCCAACTCCTACAACAACGGTGTCAAGACTGTCCCGGCATACCTGCTGGAGCCGGTTATCGTCACGGCCGAGAACGTGAAGACCGCCTACGTCGGCGATCCGGTTCTCGAACCCATCACCAAGTAATTCACTCCGGAAAAGCCCGGTCCTCCTTTTCGGAGGGCCGGGCTTTTCTTAAGTCGCAGGCGTTTTAGCGCTTGACAGCCAGCACTCCCGGGCCGGTGAACTGCAGGGCGTGGTTCTGCACTGCCTGCGGGGTGGTGAACGCCTTGTAGCTGTAGGCATCCGCCGGGTCCCAGCCGACGTCGGTGGTGAACTGCCACCCGGTCCAGTCAGGGGCCGTCGTGCCGGACAGTTCCGCTTCCGCGAGCGCCTCCGCCCGGTTCTGTTCGAAGGAGGCCCTCGCCACGGCATTCAGGTCCGCGGCCTCCCCGTTGAACCAGGAACCGGTATCGCTGAAGCGGTGCCCGTTGTAGCTGCTCACCATGATGGTCGGATCAGCTCCGGGACCCGTGTAGTCGAAGGCGTTGCCCTCGGAGAAGATCCGTGACTCGTAGCCGGCGCCCAGGAAGTAGCTGTTGCCGCCCTGGCCTTCACTCACCATTGGGTATTGCGGATGGTCGGTGCTCCCCACAAAGTAATTGTTCAGGACGTGGACCTGGCCGAAACGCACACGCGGTCCGCGCTGCTGGATGTTCTCGAAGTGGTTGCCGATGTAACTGACGCGCAGCTTGCCGCCGTCCTTGTCCACGTGCTCGTCACCGGAGCCCAGGAGCATGGTCTTGTCATGGTTGGTGAGTTTGCTATCGGAAATGGTGACGTAGTCGGTGCCGTCCTTGAGATCCAGCAGGCCGTCGTGCCGGTTGGCCGGCTTGCCGTTCGGTCCAAGCGGCGCTTCGCTGTCGGGGTACCGGCCGTCAGTCAGCCGCACGTGGTCAATCCACAGGTGGTTGGACGTTACGGAGGAGACGGCGTCGAACCGGGCGTTCCAGGCCCCGTCCCCGTCGTCGGGCGACCACGTGCTGAAGAAGTCCACCGGAGCTTCCACGCTGAGGTTGCGCATCACCACGTTCGTGGCGCTCAGGAACACGATGTTCGCGCCCACAAAACCGGAGTCGGCGCCCAGCCCTATCACCGTGGTGTTGCTGGGGATGCTCACCTCGATCTGCCGCTTCATGTTGTTGCTGCCGGTTTGCCGCAACTGCCTTTGCTTCTTGCAGTAATCAAAGGTCTGGTCGCTCCACACCTTTCCGTCAGGCCCGAAGCAGGAGATGTATTTATGGATGTCGTAGCCGGCGGCGTAGTCCTGCTCGCCAAGGATCCGGCCGTCCGCCGCCTGGTTGCCGTTGATGGTTCCGTTGATGAAGATGATCTTGGGCGCCGTCGGTTGGCCGTTGTTGGCCAGCGCGGATTTGAGGTCTGCCAGCGTCTCCACCTCATACCGGCTTTCCACCGGCGCGCCTGCACCGCCGTTTGTCCCGCGTCCGACGGCGGCCCAACCAGTAGGTGCCGCATCATCAGGCCGGATGGTCCCGCCGCCTGTAGGAGCCGGGCTGGCAGTTCCGGGAACTGCAACGGACAACCCGGCAACGAGCGCCAGTGCCGAGGCAGCGGCTGCCATTCCTGCAGTCCGTCGGAGCCTGCTGGGGGTGGAAGTGCCTGTCTTATCGCGTTTCAGGGACGTCATCGGCCTTATTTCCGGCATGCCAAATAAACCACATGCCTTGCTGGGTGTGGATAAAGATAAACATTGATGACCGCTGAGAAATCGGTTTCTCAGCGGTGCTTCATTCTTACGTGCGCTGTCACCCGGGTGTCAAGGGCATTTCACAGCTGAAACATAGGTCCGGCCCGATGCCCGCACAGGCTGCCCAACAACTGTGGAGCTTGAAAGCGGGCCCGCCGGCCTGCACCGATTCCTAGGAGTACAGTGAGCGTCCTTGCCCGCAGTGTTGGCAATGCCTTCAGAAACAAGGTTCGAACGGCTGCCGTCGTGGCAGTCCTGGCAGTCGCCATCGGTTTGGCCCTGGCCATGCTTGTGGCCAACCAGGCCGTCGGAGCCAAGGTCCAGGAGCTGAATGCCTCGGTGGGTACGGTGCTCACCGTGAACCCGGCAGGCGGCCAAGGGTTCGAGGGCGGCGGCGAGCCCCTGACCAGCGAGCAGGCAGCAACCGCTACTGCCGTCCCCAACGTCAGTGCCGTTGTCGGGATTTCCTCCCTTCGGCTGCGAAACGCGGCCGAAGCTGCGGCACAGGCAGCCGGTGGTCAGACTGGCCCCGGTGGCGGCCAGGGCGTATCCGGTGGACAGGCCGCGGCAACGCTGACCACGAGCCTCACGGCCGCCGTCGACGCCGGGACACTGGGCAACCGCAACCAGGCCGCCAACGGCACCACGGGCACCACAGCAACCCAGCCAGTCCGTTCGCTGCCCATCACCGCAACAGGTATCGGCGCGGAGGTTGACACCACTGGAAAGGCGCTGGCCATCACCGAAGGCAACGGCCTGGGCGACTACAACGCCGAGTCCACCAATGCGCTGCTCGGCACCACGCTCGCGGAGAAGAACGGACTGGCCGTCGGATCCACCTTCACCATCAACGACCAGACCTACACGGTGGCCGGCCTGTTTGACGCCGGGACGACCTTCGGAAATAACGCCGTCTACGTCACGCTCCCCACGGCGCAGACCCTCGCAGGCCTCCCCGGTGAACTTTCAAGCATGATCGTCACCGTCGACTCACTCGAACACGTCGAGGCAGCCAAGGCCGCCCTCCAGGAGGCACTCGGCACGGATAAGGCGGACGTCACCCAGGGCCAGAACCTTGAAACTGCCGTCAGCTCCCTGGACAGCGTCAAGAACATCTCCTATATCGCGTTCATTGCCGCTTTGGGCACGGCGGGCCTGATCATCCTGCTCATCATGGTCATGCTGGTCCGCGAGCGCCGCCGGGAAATCGGAGTGCTCAAGGCGATCGGCGCACCCAACCGCACCATCGGCCTCCAGTTCGTCCTTGAAGCCCTCGTCCTCGCCGCGCTGGGCAGTGCAGCGGGTGCTGTCATCGCCGCGTTTGCCAGCAGCGGCATCGCCTCGGCCCTGATCTCAACCAACACCACCACGACGGCGGCCGCCACCACCGGCCGGGGCATGCCCGGAGGCACCGGCTTCCCTGGGGGCGGCCCGGGAGGCCCGTTCGGCGGGGCTTCACAGCTGCTGACTTCGGTCACGGCAAGCGCCTCCCCCGACGTTATCGTCGCCGGCATCGCGGCCGTGTTCGGCGTTGCCACCATCGGCGCGCTTGTTCCGGCCCTGCTCACCGCACGTATCCGGCCCATCGAAGTCCTGCGAGGAGAATAACCATGATTGAAGTCAAGAACCTGGTCCGCACCTTCAACTCCGGTGACCGCACCATCAAGCCAGTAAACGATGTCAGCTTCGAACTGGAGCAGGGGACCCTTGCCTCCATCGTGGGTAAGAGCGGCAGCGGAAAAAGCACCCTGTTGTCCCTCCTGGGCGCGCTGGACAAGCCCACCAGCGGAGACGTCGCAGTAAACGGCGTCAGCCTGGCCAGCATGCCGGACGCGAAGCTGACCCAGTACCGGCGCCGGGACATCGGCTTCGTGTTCCAGCAGTTCAATCTGATCCCCAACCTGTCCGCCGTGGATAACGTCATGCTGCCCATGGAGTTCGCCGGGATGAGGAAGGCGGCCAGGCTGCAGCGCGCCAAAGAGCTGCTGGAACAGGTGCAGCTGGTCCCGGAAAAGCATGACCGGCGGATCAACCGGCTCTCCGGCGGCGAACAGCAGCGCGTGGCGATTGCCCGGGCCCTCGCCAATGAGCCCAAGCTCATTCTGGCGGACGAACCCACCGGCAACCTGGACGAACAGACCGGCGACCACATCATCGAACTGCTCAGTGCGCTGTGCCGCGACCACAACACCACCATCCTGGTGGTCACGCATGACCGGGCCCTGGCGAACAAGACCGACCGCCGCTTCCGGCTGCAGCAGGGCAGGCTGACGGAGGAACCGGTCCGGAACCGGGCCACCGCGGCGGCAGCCCCCGTCTAAGCCGCAGGCCGCGAGCGGACGGGGAGGGCCGGCGTCGGGCCCTCCCCGCCAACGCCCGCTCACTTTTAGCACCCAATTCCCCAACGCCCGCTCACTTACAGCGGATAGACAGCAAACCCCTGCGCACTGCTGTGACAGGATTGGGCCATGACCGCGCCCATCGCCACGCCGTGGCTGTCCAACCAGCCCAACACAGACCCCCGCTCCGCCACCGGGAACTCCCTGCGCTGGGGAATCATTGCCACCGGCGGCATTGCCCGGTCGGTGGCCCAGGACCTTGCCCTGCTGGGGGACGCGGAACTGTACGCTGTCAGTTCCCGCGGACAGGAGACTGCAGATGCCTTCGCCGCAGCCTATGGCGTCTCCACGGCGTACGGGGACGACGACGGCGTGCACGGCTACCAGCGACTGCTCGCCGACGAGGCGGTGGACGTCGTCTATGTCGCCACGCCCCATGCCCAGCACCACCAGATTGTCCTCGCAGCCCTCAACGCCGGCAAGCACGTCCTCTGCGAAAAGGCCTTCACTGTCAATGCGCGCGAAGCCAGGGAGCTCATCGACGTCGCCAGGAGCCGCAACCTGTTCCTGATGGAGGCGGTCTGGAGCCGCTTCCTGCCGGGCATGCAGCGGGCATTCGAAATCGCGGCCTCCGGCGAGCTCGGAGACCTTCACTGGGTGTCGGCCGACCTCGGCTTCCCCGCCCCCTACTCCCCCACCTCCCGCCTCTGGGCGCGCGGGGACGGCGGCGGAGCGCTCCTGGACATTTCGGTCTACCCCCTCCTGTGGGCGCTGGGAACCCTTGGCTTTCCGCAGACGGTCAGCGCCATGGGCGTCGTCAACGACGACGGCGTGGACGCCCAAAATGCGATGACCCTTGGCTACAGCCACGGCGCACAGGTACAACTCACCTCGTCGCTGTTGTCCCACGGGCCACGGACCGCCACCGTGGCCGGCAACCTCGGCTTCCTGCAAAGCGTCGGATCCATCAACAACCCCCACAAACTGAGCATTGTCACGGGCCGTTCCGACCACAGGACCGAGACCTTCGACGTCGTGGGCAAGGGCTACACCTATGAGTTGCGCGAGGTGACGCGCTGCATCCAGCAGGGCCTCACCGAAAGCCCCGTCATGCCTCTCGAGGATTCTTTGAACGTCATGCGCTTGTTTGACGGCGTGCGTGCCCAGCTCGGCGTCAGCTACCCGAATGACAGCCACTGAAGGGCATGACTAAGCAGTCAAGATCCTCATGACTCATACGCCTGTTTTTCATGCGGAATCAATTGCATGACGGACTTAAATGCCCCTGTGATGATGAGGCCTGTGAATGTTTTGATTTTGTCGATTTGTTTTAGAAGTCCCTAGACTTTCTGCAATATCCGGTCTTACGCTATAGGCATCGTCGAATGCAGCAGTACTGGGGGTGGTACGCATGGGTGAATCTCGTTCACCGTGGCGTGCCCTGCGGCCGGTCCTTCTTGCTGGTGCCGCTGCCTTTACCTGGCTGACATTCTCGGCCACGTCGGCCTCTGCAGACCTGCTTCCGGACACGTCATCCCTGTTGGGGGGCGTCACTAGCTCTACGCAGTCGGTGACGGAGAATCTTGTGCCGGTAGTGCCCGCACCGCCTGTCCAGGCCCCCGCCGCACCACCTGCGGCCGGCCTGCTGCAACCCGTGGCGGAGCAGGTCTCAACTGTGGCGGATAACCTCGTAGCATCTGTACCGGTAGTTAACCAGGTTGTCCCGGCCGGCACCGTTACTGCAATTTCCGAGCCCGTCGCGCAGATTGCAGACGGCGCAACCTCGGCCGTGGTGGAGACTGTTGTCCCGCCGGTCGTGGCGACTCTCCCTGTGCTTGAGCCGGTCGTGCAGCCAGTCGCGGATGTCGTGACCGGCGCTGCTCCGCTTCCTGTTCCAGTTCCAGAACTGGCCGAGGTGGCGTCCGCGGAACCGGCAGCGGACGTTCTTCAGGCCGTTCCCGCAGATACCGGAATTGAATCTGCAGTAACCGATGCGGCGTTTGCCGGTGACCTGTCTGCTAACGCTGCTCCAGCCCTGTTTACAGCAGCAACTCCTGGCACGGACGCAACTACTCTTGCGCGCTCATCCGCCGGTCCACCGGCCGGGCAAGCTTTGCCCGCCATGAGCGGTGACCAGTCCGAAACGACGGATGGCTCGCCGCACCCTGCCCAGGTCCCGGCTGCGCCCGGTTCGGGCACCGGCAGCGGCGCTTCCTCCGCCAATTCCGCGGGCTCGGCCGCATGGCTGAACACCTTCAACTTCAACATTCCTGATGCTGGCCCGGTACGCGCCGGCGAGGCTTCCGAGCACGCTCCCGCACCGGTGTCCTTCGACCCCGGTTCTTCTCCTGACTAGTTGAGTCCACCCTGCCCTTTTGGGCAGTACGTGGCCATACGGGCAGCTCACTGCCGCCCGAACCTCAACTCTTTCAGGAGACATCACCATGAGTTCCAACCTTCGCAGGGGGCTGCTCGGCAGCCTCTTTGCCGGCGGGCTCCTAGCCCTCGGCTGCACCGCGGCAAACGCTGCGGACACCACCAGCGGATCGGATCTTTCCGCCTCCGCCCTCATCTCGGCGGCGGCGTCCGCTGACACGACGTCGTTGGGCCTGCTGGGTGACCCAACGCCGTCCGACTCAACGGACGTCGCCGCCGTAGCAGATGCCGCCGTCGTAGCGGACGTCGCCGTCGGCCTCGGCACCGGAACCACCGGAACCGGCTCAGACACCACCGCCGACGTCGCCGCTGTAGCGGACGTGAATCTCGGCCTCGGCTCCATTGGCACCAGCGGCACCGACACGGGCACCACGGACGTGGCAGTAGCCGCAGACGCCGCCCTCGCCCTCGGCACCGGAACCACCGGAACCGGCTCAGACACCACAGCCGACGTCGCCGCTGTAGCGGACGTGAATCTCGGCCTCGGCTCCATTGGCACCAGCGGCACGGACACGGGCACCACGGACGTGGCAGTAGCCGCAGACGCCGCCCTCGCCCTCGGCACCGGAACCACCACAGGCACCACTGATGTGGCTGCGGCAGCCGACATCACGCTGGCCGCCGGAAATGCAGACGGCGTGGCAACGGATGCAGCCGTTGCTGCGGACGTGGCCCTGGGCGTTGACAGCGTGACGGATGCGGATGGAACCACTAACGGCCTCGACGCTGCGGTAGACGCTGATCTCGGCGTCGACCTCGGAACCGGCACCACCGACGGAACCACCGGCGGCAACGGCAGCCTCGACGCTGCGGTTGACGCGGCCCTCGGCCTCGACCTTGGCACCGGCACCGGCACTGACGGAACCACCGGCGGACTCGACACCGTCGTAGACGCTGATCTCGGCGTCGACCTCGGAACCGGCACCACCGACGGAACCACCGGCGGCAACGGCAGCCTCGACGCTGCGGTTGACGCGGCCCTCGGCCTCGACCTTGGCACCGGCACCGGCACCGGCACCGGCACTGACGGAACCACCGGCGGACTCGACACCGTCGTAGACGCCGACCTCGGCGTCGACCTTGGCACCGGCACCGGCACCGGCACTGACGGAACCACCGGCGGACTCGACACCGTCGTAGACGCTGATCTCGGCGTCGACCTCGGAACCGGCACCGGCACCGACGGCACCACCGGCGGACTCGACACCGTCGTAGACGCCGACCTCGGCGTCGACCTCGGAACCGGCACCACCGACGGAACCACCGGCGGCAACGGCAGCCTCGACGCTGCGGTTGACGCGGCCCTCGGCCTCGACCTTGGCACCGGCACCGGCACCGACGGAACCACCGGCGGCAGCGGCGGCCTCGACGCAGGTGTCGACATCGGGATTGACCTGGGTATCGGCGTTATCGGTGGAGGTAGTGGCACCGAAACGCCGGGCACTGAGACCCCGGGCACTGAGACCCCGGGCACCGGCACTCCGGGTGACGGCAACACCGGCGGTGTCGGCACCGTCGATCCCGGCACGGACAACCCTGGCACCGATAACGGCGCCGGCAACGGTGATGGTTCCGACAACGGCACCACGGGCACGAACAACGGCGGCAACAGCGGAGGCACTGCCACCTCCGGTACCGGCGGCATTTCCGTAGCACCGGCGGGCTCCACCGCTGTTGGCGGAGCCATCGCAGCGGACACCACGCAGCGGAGCATGCAGTCCGGGAGCGCCTCTACCCTGGCAAACACGGGCATGGACGCCTCCCTGGTCCCGCTCGCCCTGCTGCTGCTCGTGGCCGGACTCCTGATGCTTCGCAAGCGCAAGGTGTCCTAGCAGCTCCCTTAGGAATCTGACAACGCCTGCACCCCTGCGCCTGACACGGCAGCAACCAGCAGGCTGAGGGAGAGGAGGACCGCCTAGACGCACCAAAATTCGACGCAAACATGTCCTCAGCACACATGTCCTTGTGGCTGGCGGTCCGGTGGCGAACGTTCCTAGTTCGCCTCCGGACCGCCGGTGTGCCCGCGCCGGCACGTCCGGGCCGATCGCTAGTTCTGCCGTAGCCCCCGTATAATTTTGAGTACGACAGTGCGGCAGCGCACCGGGAGGAACGGTCATGGTGGCGGAATCGCCTAGCTCCATTACGAATGAAGTGGTTGGCGGACGTTATCGGTTGGGTGAAGTTATTGGCCGTGGCGGAATGTCATCCGTCTATTGCGCCCGGGACGAAAACCTGGGCCGCGATGTAGCCCTCAAGCTCTTCGCACCACAGGCGCCGGACGCCGATGAACTGAAGCGCCAGGAAGCGGAAATCCAGCTGCTGGCCACGCTGAATCATCCGGGCCTGGTCACTCTTTTTGACGCCGGCATCGATGACCGCATACCGGACGAGCCCCGGCCCTTCCTGACCATGGAACTGGTTGAGGGCCAGGACCTGCGGACCCGGATCCGGCACAGCACGGTCCCGCTGGAGGAGCTGGCAGTCATCGGCGCGGGCATCGCCGACGCCCTGGCATATGTCCACGGGCTCGGCATCATCCACCGGGACATCAAACCAGCCAACATCCTGCTGGTCCAGATCCGTCCCGGCGAACCGCTGCGCCCGAAGCTCACAGACTTCGGCATTGCCAGGATCGCCGATTCGACCCGGCTCACAGCTACCGGAACCATGGTGGGCACGGCCGCATACCTCAGTCCGGAACAGGCCATGGGACAGCCCCTCTCCCCCGCCTCCGACATCTACTCGCTGGGCCTCGTTCTTTTGGAATGCATCAAGGGCGCGGTGGAGTACCCGGGCGGCGCGGTGGAGTCGGCGGTTGCCCGCCTGCACCGCGCACCGGAGATCCCGGACGACGTCCCTTCCGAATGGGCTGACCTCATCCGTTCCATGACCGCCATCGAGCCCCTGGAACGGCCGGCCGCGGCAGACATCGAGATCGCGCTGCGGCAGGCTCTGGTATCGCCGGCTTCCACCCCCGGGGAACTGGCGCCGGAGACGACCAGGGTGCTGCCCGCCATGCCCTTCCACCCGCCGTCGATCACCGCCGAGGAATCGGTGGATGAAATCCGCGAGGCCGCTGCTTCCCCCGAAGAGCCCGCTCCTGCAGCAGCACACAAGGAACCCGTAGCATCCCCAACTGGGCCATCCGCCGCGCGACCCGCACCGGCACCGGCGGATGATCCTGCACTGGCATCCTCCTTGCACCCGCAAACCCGGACCAAGCGCTTTTGGCTGGCTGTGATCCTGGGGCTGGTGGTGGTTGCCGCAGCTGTAGCCGCGGTCATGATGACGCTCAACGCCCAGTCTCCCGCCGACGTCGTGCCCTATCCCGAGGTGACCGGCGTCCTGGGCGAGCATCTGGAAGAACTGCAGAAAAGCGTGGAACCGTGAGGTTAAGCCGCGGCAACCGGCTGGCGCTGGGCTGGTCGGCCGCTTTAGTGGCAGCAGGCCTGCTCACCGGCTGCGCTGCCGCGGAGACGGGACTGCAGCGTGACACCGCCCGCCAGCTCCAGGCCAGGGTCCTGGAGGTGACCCAGGCTTCATCGCAGAGCGACCCCGCGGCAGCGCTGACGGCGCTGGACGGGCTCGAGGCCGAGCTGGAGGCCGCCCAAGCGAGGGGCGGTATTTCCGAGGAGCGGCGGCGAAGCATCACCACCATCGCCACCGCTGTGCGTGCGGACATCGAGGATGCGATTGCCGCTGCGGAAAAGGCGGCAGCGGAGAAAGCTGCAGCCGAACAGGCCGCGACCCAGACTCCTCCCCCGGCCGTCCAGGAGCCGGCGCCATCTCCTGTGCCGGAGCCCCAGCCGCAGGAGGCCGGCAAGGACGACGACAAAAGGGGTGACAAAGGCAAGGGCAACGATTAAGCGGCCGCAGGCCGTGCTGGCATGCGGCCGACGGCAAGCCCTTCACCTGAAATGCTAAAGGAGGCGGTGCCCGGTTACCGGGACACCGCCTCCTTTGTCATTTACGCCTGCCGCAGCGAGGTCGTCACCTAGTTCAGGGTGGCGATGACCTTGTTCAGTGTGGCCGACGGGCGCATCACTGCCGAAGCCTTGGCGTCGTCCGGGTGGTAGTAGCCTCCGATGTCCACGGGCGAACCCTGGACCTCGGCCAGCTCGCCAACGATGGTGTCCTCCTTGGAGGTCAGCTCGTGGGCGACGGAGCTGAAGGCGGCGGCAAGGTCGGCGTCGTCCGTCTGCTTGGCCAGTTCCTCGGCCCAGTAGCGGGCCAGGAAGTAGTGGCTGCCCCGGTTGTCGAGCTCGCCGGCGCGGCGGCTCGGGGACTTGTTTTCCAGCAGGAAGGTGCCGGTGGCACGGTCCAGGGTGTCTGCCAGGACCTGTGCGCGGGCGTTGCCTGCGGTGGTGGCCAGGTGCTCGAAGCTCACGGCCAGGGCCAGGAATTCACCGAGGCTGTCCCAGCGCAGGTGGTTTTCCTTCAGCAGCTGCTGGACGTGCTTGGGTGCGGAGCCGCCGGCGCCGGTTTCGAAGAGGCCGCCGCCGTTCATCAGCGGAACAACGGAGAGCATCTTGGCGCTGGTGCCCAGTTCCAGGATGGGGAACAGGTCCGTGAGGTAGTCGCGGAGGACGTTGCCGGACACGGAGATGGTGTCCTGGCCCTTGCGGATCCGCTCGAGCGTGTAGGCGATGGCCTTGACCGGGGACATGATCTGGATGTCCAGGCCCTCGGTGTCGTGGTCCTTCAGGTACTCGTTCACCTTCGCGATGAGGTTGGCGTCGTGCGCGCGCTCCTCGTCCAGCCAGAACACAGCAGGGGTCTGGGAGGCGCGGGCGCGGGTGACGGCCAGCTTGACCCAGTCGCGGATGGGGAGGTCCTTGGTCTGGCAGGCGCGCCAGATGTCACCCTCGGCAACCTGGTGTTCGACCAGGACGTTCCCTGAGCCGTCAACGATCTGGACGGTTCCCGGTTCCTGGATTTCGAAGGTCTTGTCGTGGCTGCCGTATTCTTCGGCGGCCTGGGCCATGAGGCCAACGTTCGGAACGGTGCCCATGGTGGTGGGGTCGTAGGCGCCGTTGGCGCGGCAGTCATCGATGACCACCTGGTAGATCCCGGCGTAGGAGCTGTCCGGCAGCACGGCCAGGGTGTCGGCTTCCTTGCCGTCCGGGCCCCACATGTGGCCGGAGCTGCGGATCATGGCCGGCATGGACGCGTCCACGATGACGTCGGACGGGACGTTCAGGGTGGTGATGCCCTTGTCCGAGTCCACCATTGCGAGCGCGGGGCCATCCTCCATGCCCTTCTTGATGAGCGACTGGACGCCTTCGCGCACGTCCTCGGGCAGGTCCTCGAGGCTGCTCAGGATGGCGGCCAGGCCGTTGTTCGGGCTGATGCCGGCGGCGGCGAGCTGCTTGCCGTAGGTCTCGAAAAGCTCGGAGAAGTAGGCCTTGACCACGTGGCCGAAGATGATGGGGTCGGAAACCTTCATCATGGTGGCCTTCAGGTGTGCGGAGAACAGCACGCCCTCTTCCTTGGCGCGGGCAACCTGGGCCTTGAGGAATTCGTCCAGGGCGGCGGCGCGCATCACGGTGCCGTCGATGACCTCACCGGCCAGGACCGGGAACGCCTTCTTCAGGACCTTCACGGAGCCGTCCTCACGGACCAGCTGGATGGCGACGGTGCCCTCGGACTCGACAACCACGGACTTCTCGTTGGAACGGAAGTCGTCCTTGCCCATGGTGGCCACGTTGGTCTTGGAGTCTGCGGTCCAGGCCCCCATGGAGTGCGGGTTCTGGCGGGCGTAGTTCTTGACGGACAGCGGTGCGCGGCGGTCCGAGTTGCCCTCGCGCAGGACCGGGTTCACGGCGGAGCCCTTGATCTTGTCATAGCGGGAGCGGATGGCCGTCTCCTCGTCCGAGGAGGGGTTGTCCGGGTAGTCCGGCAGCGCGTAGCCCTGGCCCTGCAGCTCTGCAATGGCGGCCTTCAGCTGCGGGATGGATGCGCTGATGTTCGGCAGTTTGATGATGTTCGCTTCCGGCGTCTTCGCCAGTTCACCCAGTTCAGCAAGGGCGTCACCGATCTGCTGCTCCGGGGTGAGGTAGTCACCGAACACGGCGATGATGCGGCCGGCGAGCGAAATGTCGCGGGTCTCCACCTCCACACCTGCGGTCGAAGCAAACGCCTCGATGATGGGCAGGAACGAATAGGTAGCCAGCATCGGCGCTTCGTCGGTGTGGGTGTAGATAATCTTGGACATGCGCGGGCGTCTCCCTGTGGGTCGGCTTGGTTGTGAAATGTCGGTCTATTTCACCATCTACAACTTACCCGAGGACGCGGGTTTGAACCTTACTGGAGCCGCTTGATTACCCCGCGGTGAGCAGGATTACAGCGATGCAGAATGCCCGACGGCGGCACGCACCAAGGCGCCATCCCGCCGTCGTAATCCCTGCCCCATCCCGCCGGCGCACTCGGCGGGAAGCCCTACATGATACGTCACTACTATTTACAAACTTGTCATGTGACGGGTAAATTCGCTACGTCACTCTCCGGCCCGCACCGGGGCCGCTACCCCGTTCAGACAGGACACCAATGACACGCACCAGGTCTCTCGCCTCGGGCCTCCTGAGCCTTTCAGCCGCAGCCGTTCTGGCAGTTGCCACGGCTGGCGGAGCCTCGGCCGCGCCGGACGCCACAGATGACAAAAACACGCCGGCCACTGCCAGTGTCACCGTCGAGGACACCGGCGCGGCAGAGTACTGGACAGCAGACAAGATGAAGGCAGCCATCCCGGGCGACGTCCTGGCCGGCAAGGCCTTGGAGCGCGGCAACCGCTCCGCCGTCCCCGTCGAAAAGGGCAAGGGCTCGCAGGTCAGCCCCACTCGAGGCAAGCAGACCATCGCAGCCAGCGAAGCCCCGGTGAAGCACATCGGCAAGGTCTTCTTCACCCTGGGCGGCGCGAACTACGTATGCTCCGGCAACGCTGTCTCCTCGGTCAACGAGAGCACGGTGGCCACGGCAGGGCACTGCCTCAATGAAGGCCCGGGAGCATTCGCCACGAACTTCATCTTCGTTCCTGCCTATGAAAATGGTGCTGCCCCCTACGGCAAGTGGACGGCGCGGAAGTATTTCGCCCCCACCCAGTGGAGCGCAAACGGGGACATGGCCTACGACACCGGCTTCGCCGTCATGAACCAGTTAGGCGGCAAGAACCTGACTGACGTCGTCGGTGGCTCCGGCGTCGCCTTCAACCAGGCACGCGGGCTCACCTACAAGTCCTTCGGCTACCCCGCAGCCCGCCCCTTCAACGGCGAGACCCTGAAGAGCTGCACAGGAACGGCAAGCAACGACGCCAACAACCCGCAGTTCGGCACCCAGGGCATCCCCTGCGACATGACCGGCGGTTCCTCCGGCGGCCCGTGGTTCATCGGCACCAGCTCCTCCGGCGTCCAGAACTCGATCAACAGCTACGGCTACAGCGGCTCCAACGTCATGTACGGCCCGTACTGGGGCACGGTCATCCAGGCGACGTACCAAAGTGCAGCGATCTCCTAGCAGCGAGCCAGCCGGGGAGGGCTCCGTCACGCACGGAGACGCAGCCCAGACCCACGAGGAAATCCTCGAGTACTGGACAAAGCAGCGGATGGCAGAAGCCAGGCCCCGGGAGCTCCGGCTCCCGGCGGAGGGTCCGCGTCTCAAGCAGAGGGACGCGGACGCTGACAAAGCCGGGTCCTAGGACATGTGCCCCAACACGAACGACGGCGCCTGCCCCCTACGCGGGGACAGGCGCCGTCGTTCGTTTAATTGGGCCCACGCCGTTAGGGGGCCGGTGGGGATCAGTGGAAGAAGTGGCGCGCACCGGTGAAGTACATGGTGATACCGGCCGCGTTGGCTGCCGCAATCACTTCGTCATCCCGGACGGAACCGCCGGGCTGCACCACGGCGCGGACGCCGGCGTCGATCAGGATCTGTAGCCCGTCGGCGAATGGGAAGAACGCGTCGGAGGCTGCCACGGCGCCGCGGGCGCGCTCAGGGGCGTTCGATCCGCTGGCGTTGGAGGCGCCGCCCGCACCGTCGACGTCGGACTCCACCGTCACGCCCAGCGTGTTGGCCCGCTCCACCGCCAGGCGGCAGGAGTCCAGGCGGTTGACCTGGCCCATGCCAATGCCGACGGCGGCACCGTCATTGGCGATCAGGATGGCGTTGGACTTCGCGGCCCGGCAGGCGGTCCACGCGAATGCGAGGTCCGCGAGGGTCTTCTCGTCCGCCGCCTCACCGGCGGCCAGGGTCCAGTTGGCGGGGTTGTCGCCGTCGGCGTCCACCTTGTCGGTGACCTGGACCAGCATGCCGCCGGAAACCTGGCGGAACTCGGTGGGGTACCGGCCGTAGCCCTCGGGCAGGGAGAGCAGGCGGATGTTCTTTTTCTTCGACAGGATCTCGACGGCTTCCGGCTCGAAGCCGGGCGCGATGACCACCTCGGTGAAGATGTCCTTGACGGTGTTGGCCATGCCGGCGGTGACCGGACGGTTGGCTGCGATCACGCCGCCAAACGCGGAAACGGGGTCGCAGGCGTGCGCCTTGGCGTGCGCATCGGCGATGGGGTCGGCGGCGTCCGCGGACCCCACGGCCACGCCGCAGGGGTTGGCGTGCTTGATGACGGCCACTGCGGGCTCACTGAAATCGAAGGCTGCGCGCAGGGCCGCGTCAGCGTCCACGAAGTTGTTGTAGCTCATGGCCTTGCCGTGCAGCTGGTCCGCCTGGGCGATGCCCACCGGGGCGGCCTTGTCCACGTAGAGCGCGGCCTGCTGGTGCGGGTTCTCGCCGTAGCGCAGGACCTCCGAGCGCTCCAGCGAGAGGCCGGCGTAGGCGGGCCAGTCGATGACGCCGTCGCCGTCCTCGTCCAGGAACTGGCTGGCCGTCCAGGTGGCCACGGCGTTGTCGTAGGAAGCGGTGTGGGCGAACGCCTTGGCGGCGAGCCGGCGCCGGGTCTTCAGGTCGAAGCCGCCCTCAGCGGCTGCGGCAACCACCTGGCCGTAGAAGGAGGGGTCCACCACAATGGCGACGGCGGCGTGGTTCTTCGCTGCCGACCGCACCATGGCGGGGCCGCCGATGTCGATCTGCTCGACGACGTCGTCCTGGGCCGCGCCGGACTTGACGGTTTCCACGAACGGGTAGAGGTTCACCACCACCAGGTCGAAGGGCTCGATCTCCATGCGGCTGAGCGTTTCCATGTGGGCGGGGACGCGGCGGTCCGCCAGGATACCGCCGTGGACGCGCGGGTGCAGCGTCTTGACGCGGCCGTCCAGCATCTCCGGTGAACCGGTGACTTCCTCAACCTCCTGCACGGGAATGCCCGCGGCGGCGATCTTCTTGGCCGTGGAACCGGTGGAGACCAGCTTCACTCCCGCTGCGTGCAGGCCCTGGGCGAGTTCCTCCAGACCGGTCTTGTCGTAAACCGAGATCAGCGCCCGGCGGATGGGAACACGGTCAATGGATACGCGCTCATGCTGCGTGAAGCTCACAAATGTCTCCGTCTTATCTCGCGGAACAGTGCCGCGGTTGGTGGGGATAGGCCCAGTTTATCGCGAAGCGCAGGTTGCCCCGCGTGTCCGCCTGAGTGTGAACGCCCCCGGGCGCGGCTAGAGTTTTCCCAGGAGGCTGCGATGAATACTTACACCACTGTGCCCAGCGGCGAACAGGTGGTCCAGGAACTGCCCTGGCGATGGAAAGTCCAGGGCAGGATCTTCCTGATCGGCGGGCTCGGGTTCATGTTCGATGCCTGGGATGTGACCCTGAACGGCATCCTCATTCCGCTGCTCTCCACGCATTGGGCACTGACACCGGGTGAAGTGGCATGGGTGGGAACATCCAACCTCATCGGCATGGCCCTCGGCGCCTTCGTCTGGGGCACCATCGCGGACACCATTGGACGCAAGAAGGCATTCACGGCCACGCTGCTGATCTTCTCGCTCTTCACCGTGTTCGGCGCCTTCTCCCCCGACTTCATTTGGTTCTGCGTGTTCCGGTTCATGGCCGGCTTTGGCCTGGGCGGGTGCATTCCCGTGGACTATGCACTGGTGGGCGAGTTCACGCCGCGGAAGCAGCGCGGCAAGGTGCTGACGGCCATGGACGGCTGGTGGCCCATTGGAGCCGCCCTCGCCGGCTTCGTGTCGGCCGGCCTGGTGGCCCTGTACGGCGACTGGCGGCTGACCATGCTGGTGATGGTCCTGCCCGCACTGCTCGTCTTCTGGGTCCGGCGGAGCGTGCCCGAGTCGCCGCTGTTCCTGATCCGCCAGGGCAGGCGGGAGGAAGCCGCAAAAGTCATCGACGGCCTGGTGGAAGCAACCGGGGCCGAGCCCCGCGCCTACAGCCTGCCGGATGCCAAGGACGTCCCGCGGCTCTCGGCCGGCAGCGCGTGGACCCAGCTGCGGTCCGTGTGGCAGTTCAACTGGAAGATCACCGCTGCGGCATGGGCGTTGTTCTTCAGCATCCTGCTGGTCTACTACCTGTCCCTGACCTGGATGCCGCGGATCCTGATCGGCGCCGGCTTCGCCGAGTACAAGGCGTTCGTGACCACCGCGTCCATGGCCGCCGTGGGACTGCTGGGCGTCATCGTCGCCGCGCTCCTGGTGGAGCGGGTGGGCCGAAAGTGGATCCTTGCCATCACCGGCCCGCTGTCCGCGCTGACCCTGGTGATCGTGGCGTTCGTGGTGGACATCCCCACGGCGGCGGTGTTCTGGCTGCTGGTGTTCGGGTTCGTGGTGCAGGTGGCCATCCCGGTGCTGTACGCCTACGTGTCCGAGCTCTACCCCACCGAGCTGCGCGGCTCCGGCTTCGGCTGGGCGTCCACGTTCTCACGGCTTGGGGCAGGTTTCGGACCGCTCATCTTCGCCAACTACTTTTGGCCGGAGCTGGGCCTCGCAACATCCTTCGCCCTGGCCGGCGGACTGGTGCTGCTGGCCGTACTGTGGATGGCGTTCTTCTCCCCCGAGACCAAGCAGCGCCGCCTCGAGTAAAGGCTGCCTTCGACGCGCAAATCCGCTGCCGACACGCATATGCATGTGCGCACCGTATATTTCAGTTGCGCCCGTGCATGTGAGCGTCGAAAAGTAACCTGCGCGTCGACGGCGGGTCAGGGGTCCGGGTCAGGTCCCCGGGTCAGGCTTGGGCGGCGGCGAGGTCTGCCAGCGTGGAGACCAGGAGCCGGCGCTCCACCACCTTGATGCGTTCGTGCAGGGTTTCCTCAGTGTCGCCGTCCTCGACGGCCACGGCTTCCTGGGCGATGATGGGGCCCGTGTCCACGCCGGCGTCGGCCCAGTGCACCGTGCAGCCGGTGACTTTCACGCCGTACGCCATCGCTTCCCGCACACCGTGGGCCCCGGGGAACGCCGGCAGCAGCGCCGGGTGGGTGTTCAGGTATTTGCCGTTGAACGCGTCGATGAACTCAGGACTCACGATCCGCATGAACCCGGAAGACACCACAACATCCGGTTCGAAGGCAGCCACAGCTTTGGTGAGCGCGCTGTTCCACTCCGCGCGGTCCGGGTAGGCCTTGAAGTCCACCACGAACGTGGGGATGCCGGCGGCTGCGGAGCGTTCCACGCCGTAGGTCCCCGGGCGGTCGGCCCCCACGGCGGCGATTTCGACGTCCAGTTCGCCGGCCTTCACCGCATCAATTACTGCCTGGAGATTGGACCCGGTGCCGGAAACGAGGACTACGATGCGCATTGGTCTAGCTTATGGGCAGCCTCGCGTAGGCTGGAAAACATGAACAGCAACCCCGAACCGGCGCAGCAGCAGCGGACCAGAGCTCCGCTCAGCGAGGCGGCAAAAGCCTCGCTCGCCAGGACCCACACGCTGTTCCGGATGTTCGTCGTCTCGGTCCTGGGCGCGTTCTTCGTCTACCAGCTGGACGTCAACTACCTCTGGCTCACGGCCATCCTCACGGCCGCCAGCCTGGCCCTGGGCGTGGTCCTGCTGGTCCGGGCAGTGCGGTTGCGGGAGTCCAAGCTCGTCCTCATCGGGACCATCTCGGGGATGGTGGTCTCGGCCATCCTGGTGCTGCTGATCGTCGTGACGGCGGTGTTCTTCGACGAGATCCGCGAATATCAGGCGTGCGTGGGCCGGGCGCTGACGGACCAGGCCCAGACTGCCTGCCGCATACAGCTTGAGAAGTCGCTGCCCGCGCAGCTTCCCTAGCATCTACCCCGGGCGTCCACTTCAGTGGACCAGTTCGGCGTCCTCTTCTTTGGCGGCCCGCTCGCGTTCCAGCCAGGGACCCGCTGCATAGCCAATCACGACGCCGGCACCCACCTCGGCGGCCACCCAGACTCCCGTCCACAACGGGTCCGGGCCGATCTCCGTCAGCCGCCCGATGCCTGCCGAACCACGGGCCAGCCAGGCCGCCGCCATAGCCAGCAGCCCGGCAGCCAGCCCGGTCAGCACGCCAAGCACCAGGGTGGAGATGGAGGCCGTGAACCAGCGCGCCCGGATCTTGATGGCAAGCCACTCGTCAAAATGGTTCTCGCCTTCCCGGAGGAACCACCACCCCGCCAGGACGCCGGCCAGCACCGGGACGATCAGGGCAACGACGGCATAATCGAGCGGCCCGCTCGGAATGGCCGCCAGCACGGGGATGGAGGGCAGCGGTCCGACGGCGGTGCCGAGGGGACCCACCTGCGAGCCGACCCCCATGGCAAAACCCGCCCCGGACGTCCATGCGAGGGCGAAGACCACCAGGTTGGGCAGGTAGCCAAGCTGCGCAACGGTGAGGGCCGCACCTCCGATGGCGCCGGCGTCGAGCGCTTCATAAACGGCGACCACCAGGTTCCAGTGGATGAACAAGTCCACGGCCAGCAGCGCCGAGGCAAGCGCCAGGGCGGACACCACGGCCACAAAGCCGGCCT
Organism: Arthrobacter nitrophenolicus; assembly: GCF_045833485.1. NCBI lineage: Bacteria > Bacillati > Actinomycetota > Actinomycetes > Micrococcales > Micrococcaceae > Arthrobacter > Arthrobacter nitrophenolicus. The sequence continues at coordinate 2,943,763 of NZ_CP174504.1, read as the reverse complement.
TGGCAGCGGAAGCCAAGTAGGAGCCCGCCCAGCGGGAATGCTGGCTGGTGCGTGAGATCCAGTCCACAGCGTCGACGCTGATCAGCCGGCTCCAGGACCCGGCCTCGCGGCGGGCGCCGATCACCATTCCCAGGGCGTAGGGAACCAGGGGAACCAGCATGGCGTGCCCCAGGTTGATGCCGACGTCCGCTGTGCGGCATACGAATCCGGTGGCCGCACCGAAGGCGGAGTAGACAAGCCACGATCCCAGCAGCGCCTGCCAGAGCTGGTCCGTGTAGGACGCCCGCGCCAGGCGCCGGCCCGCACGCCACGCCAGCAGGAACGGGATCAGGGTCAGCCCCAGGGGAACGAGTGTCAGGAGGCCGGCGTCACCGTGCGCGGCGGTGTCCGACCCCGCGGCCGTGAGCGCGAGCGGCACACCGTGGACCAGCAGCCAGGACTGCCCGGCGAGCCGGGCCAGGGTGTCGAAATGCCCGTCCTGGAAGCCTGCGGTGGCCCAGACGGCAATGATCGGCGCGATCACCACCAGCGCGGAAATGACAGCCGCCTGGGCTGTTTCGAGGGCACCCTGCAGCCACAGGGGCATGGGGAGGCCACGGTCTCCGGTCTGGTCGGCGCGCAGTTTCATCGTGTTCCATGGTGTCACGGCGGGTCCGCCAGGCCTGGAAGCGACAGGCTTGCGGCCAGCATCAACCGCTGGTTGCACGGCTTTTCCCGGCGCTTTTTAGCAGGGTCCGCCGTAAAATGGGATTTACTGCAAACACCGGCACCCCCAGGGTGCCTCGAGAGTACGGCTGGTCTCCGTCCGGTGAACGAACAGCGGCATCGAGAGCAGGCCGGCGAGGGCCCGGAAACCGTAAGCCGGGAAACAGGAGCCGCGAATGAGAGATGAACACTAAGTTCTGAAGATATTCGTCCTACTGGCTGGTGCAGCCGCCGTTTCGGCGGAGGCTGCACCAGCGTTTTTCTGAATTCTGCAAGCACGGCGACGCCGGGAGCCTCCAAGTAGGCTCCCGGCGTCGACTGTTCTTACTTCCGTTACTCAGAGGCGGCGGTCGCGGTCCACGCCGTCAGCGTCAATGTGTTCCTTGCGGACTTCCTCATCGACCCGGACCTCGTCCTGGACAACGTCCTTGTCGAGGCGGACCCGTTCCACCGGCACGGTTTCCTTCTCGACCACGGGGCGCTCCTCGTGCAGGGTCACCTCGTGCTCTTCTTCGCTGATGTCCGGTCCGCGCATCGCATCGCCGCGGTTGGCGTCGGTGACGGGTTCGCGCTCCAGGCGGACTTCCTCACGCTGCACAGGGACGGTCTTGGTGACGTGTTCCGTGGTGACATACTTCCGCAGCCGCGCCCGGCCTGCAGTTTCGCGCTCGGTGCCAACGTGGAGCCGTTCCTCGGAACGGGTCATCGCGTCGTCGGTATTGGGGCCTGAGGTGTCATGGCCCACCGTGCCCCTGTCGCGGTCAGTGAGGTCGCGGTCAGTGAGATCCCGGTCCCGGCCGATGCCGGCCGTCGGGGTACCGGCGTTGAGGTCGGCGTCGCCCTGGAGGTCCACGTCGTCCCGGGCGTCGGAGTAGGTGCGGGCGCCGCGGTCGTAGTGGGTGTAGAGGCGGTCCTCTTCCTCGGGGGTGAGGTGGCCGTCCACGTCCACGCGCGGTGCGTCCTTGACGTGTTCCTTGGTGTACGGAACCACCAGGTCATCGCCCTGGGTGTGCGCGCCTTCAACGGGAACGAAGGACTGGGAGGTGCCGAAAAGTCCCGTCTTTACGGTGACCCACGTCGGTTCACCCGTATCGTCGTCCGCGTACAGCTGGCCGATCGAGCCGATCTTCTCGCCGTCGGAGCCGACGACGTTGCCGTTCCTGTTGAGCAGGTCTTCAATGTTTTCCCGGTTGAGCATGACGTCTCCTTGGATGTGTCGTTGCACTTGGGTCTCGCCAGCTGTGGATGGTCCGGCACGGGGGTTCCCGTGCCGGACACCGCCCCGGCTGCTTGAGGCTGTGAGTACTGGCTGCCCCACTACCGTAAGCATGCTTATCATCAATTGCAAAGCCTACTTAGTAATTTTTTTGAACCGGACCTTCTGCCGTTCACCCAAGCTTTCCCTCCGGGTCACGCGTTCTCCCCCGCTACGTTAGGGCCGGCACCCACGGTGGAGGGGTGAGGATCGCAATTGTTGCTGAATCATTCCTGCCGCTGATGAACGGTGTGACGCACTCCATCCTTAGGGTGTTGGACCACCTGCAGGACCGGGGCGACGACGTCCTGGTCATTGCGCCATCCACCCAGGACGGGGAAACACCGGACCAGGTCAAGGGTGCCGCGGTCCACCGCCTGCCCGCCGTGCCGCTGGCGGGATACACGAACGTCCGGGTGGCGATGGGCGGTGTGTACCGGGTCAAGAGAATCCTTGCCGATTACGCACCGGACGTGGTCCACCTAGCCTCGCCGTTTGTCCTCGGCTGGCGGGCGGCGCAGGCAGCGCACCAGCTGGGGATCCCCACCGTGGCCATCTACCAGACCGAAGTTCCCAGCTACGCCGCCCGGTATGGGGTTCCGTTCCTGGAGAACTGGGCCTGGAACCGGGTCGAGAACATCCATCTGTTGGCCTCCCGCACCCTGGCGCCGTCCACGTTCGCGCTGAACCAGTTGCGCGGCCGCGGCATCCCCCGCGTGCAGATGTGGCGCCGCGGGGTGGATACCGCCCGGTTTTCGCCGGCAAAGCGCGACGACGGGTGGCGGGCTTCGGTGGCCCCCGGCGGCCAGCGGATCATCGGCTACGTGGGCAGGCTCGCCGTCGAGAAGCAGGTTGAGGACCTCGCAGCCCTGGCAGGGATTCCCAACACGAAACTGGTGATCGTGGGCGACGGTCCCCAGCGGGCCGCCCTGGAGGAGGCCCTGCCGGACGCGGCCTTCACCGGGTTCCTGGGCGGCGAGGACCTGGCACGCGCCGTGGCGTCCTTCGACCTGTTCGTCCATCCCGGCGAGTTCGAGACGTTCTGCCAGACCATCCAGGAGGCTATGGCATCGGGGGTACCGGTGGTGGCCACGGGCCGCGGCGGCCCCCTGGACCTGGTGGAGAATTCCCGGACGGGCTGGCTCTACGAACCAGGCGACCTGTCCGCCCTGCGCGCCCGGGTCCTGGACCTGATGGGTGACGACGCCAAACGCCGGGCGTTCGCCACTATGGCCCACGCAGCGGTGCAGGACAGGACCTGGCCTGCCCTCTGCGCCGAACTGGTCAACCATTACAACGACGTGCTGGCGGAAGCACCGGCAGGACGGGCATCCGGTTCATGGACATCCGTTTCAAAGACAGGGGCAGCTCAGTGAAAATCTCGGTCATTGGCTGCGGCTACCTTGGTGCCGTCCACGCCGCCACCCTGGCATCCATGGGCCACACGGTGGTGGGTATCGACGTCGATCCCGCCAAAGTTGAACAATTGGGCCGCGGGGCCGCCCCCTTCCATGAGCCGGGACTGGACGAACTGCTCCGGGACGGGCGCAGCAGCGGCAGGCTGCGCTTCTCCAGCGATGCCGCCGACGCGAAGGATGCGCAGGTCCACTTCCTTTGTGTAGGGACTCCCCAGGACAAAACGTCCGACGCCGCCGACCTCACCTTCCTGGTCTCCGCCGCGAGAACGCTGCTGCCGCACCTGGCCGCGGGCGCCGTCGTCGTCGGTAAATCCACCGTGCCGGTGGGCACGGTGGAGATGCTCCGCGGAGTCCTGGCCCGGCGGCCGGACGTGCTGCTGGGCTGGAACCCCGAATTCCTCCGGCAGGGCACCGCGGTGAAGGACTCGCTGGTGCCGGACCGGCTGGTCTATGGAGTGGACGGCGGCCGGGGCGCCGCCTTCAATCCGTCAACCGGCGCGCCGCTGGGCGTGGCAGCCGCGCTGGACGCGGTGTATGAGCCGCTGCTCCGTGCCGGGATTCCGCGGCTGGTCTGCAACTTCGCGACGGCGGAACTCATCAAGTCGGCAGCGAACGCATACCTGGCCACCAAGGTCAGCTTCATCAACGCCGTGGCCGAACTCTGCGACGCCTCCGGGGCGGACGTGGGCGAACTCAGCGAGGCGATGGGCCTGGACCCAAGGATCGGGAACCGGTACCTGCATGCCGGTCTGGGCTTTGGCGGCGGCTGCCTGCCCAAGGACATCCGCAGCTTCCGGTCGCAGGCCGCCGGTCACGGCGTTACCGCCGTGGAGGACTGGATGGGCCTGGTGGATGCGGTGAACCTCGGGCAGCGGTCCCGGACGGTGGACCTGGCAGCGGAGCTTTGCGGCGGAACCCTGGCCGGCCGGTCGGTGACCGTGCTGGGGGCGTCCTTCAAACCGGACACGGATGACATCCGCGACTCGCCAGCCCTTGACGTGGCGGACAGGCTCGCGGCCGCAGGGGCACACGTGACCGTGACGGATCCCAAAGCCGTCAACCAGGCCTGGCGGCGGTACCCCCGGCTGCGGTTCGAAACCTCCACCGGACGCGCGCTGGAGGGGGCGGAGCTGGTGCTGCTTCTGACCGAATGGGACGAATACCGGCAGCTCTCCCCCAGCGTTGCGGGCGGGCTGGTCCGACGGCGGGTGGTGCTGGACGCACGCAACGTGCTGGACGCCGATGCCTGGCGGGCCGGTGGCTGGGTTGTGCGCGGCCTCGGCACGAATGCCGGGATGCCTACAGGCGGCGCCGCATCCGCGACCACCGCTCCTGCCACCGACCGCGTCCCGGCCTCCCGGGCACGGTAGGACCTCCTACGTCAGCAGCCCCAGTTCGGCAAACGCGAGCGCCACACCGTTGCCGGCGGGACCGGGGGTCACCCTGTCCGCGACGGCCAGCACGCCCGGGTGGCCGCCCTCCACGGCGATGCCCGTGCCGGCGTACTCCAGCATCTCGATGTCGTTGGCGCTGTCCCCGATCGCCACAATGTCCTCGCGCTTCAGCCCCAGCCGCTGCTCCACCACTTGGATGCCCACGGCCTTGTGCGTTCCGGCCATGTAGATCTCCCCGGCGCGGTCGCCCAGCGCGGAGAGGGAACTCGGGATCAGCCCCACTTCGGGACCAAAGTGGTGCATGAGGCCGGTCAGCGGCACCGGTGAGTCGAAGCAGGAGATTTTGGCGAAGGAAACCGACGTGAGGTCGTCGCTGTACTGCATAGGCCCCAGGATGTCCTCAAGCGGATCAACGTCGGTGCTCAGGATGCCGTCGTGCTGCGGGCGTCCGGCAAAGACGGGTCCCAGCACCTCCCGCAGGCGCCGGTCCACGCCGGTGCGCCCGTGCAGCGCCTCGGGCGCTTCCAGGATGTAGGCGGCATTGTGGGCATCCAGGGTCTCGACGATCCGGGCGGCCACGTCCGGTTCGAAGCGGGAGTCCTTGAGCACCTCGCCGTCCATTTCCACCCGGGCTCCGGCGCCGGTGATCACGCCGTCGAACCCCGCCGCGAGGATGTGGCCGGGCACCATGGACAGCGGGCGTCCGGTGCACACGAACACCAGGTGGCCGTTCCGGCGCGCTATCCGGACGGCCTCAACGTGGGCTTCCGGGGCCAGCCCATGGTCGGCGTACGTACCATCGATGTCGAGGAATATGGCACGCGGCCGGATGGTTCGCTGGCTGGACATGCCGGACTCCTTGGTCTGTTGCGGGGACCGTTTCATCCTATCCAAGGCGGCAACCGCAGCATTTCCTGCCGTCCCCGGGCTGGAAAAGCCGGCATGCGGCGGGAAAAGTGACAGTCATCCTGTGATCTTTGAGGCCTTGCAGGCATGTAAGCACACTGATTGAATTAGCACACCGGAATATGGGGGCCCGGCACAACTTACTGATTAAGGAGTGACAACATGGGCATTCTTGGATTTCTCATTTTGGGCCTGATCGCTGGCGCTATTGCGAAGGCAATCCTGCCGGGCCGCCAAGGCGGCGGCTGGGTGGTCACCCTGGTCCTCGGGGTTGTCGGGGCCATCCTCGGCGGCTGGATCGGTTCACTGATCTTCGGCGGCGGGCTGGCGGAGTTCTTCGATATCCGCACCTGGCTCCTGGCCATCCTCGGTTCCGTCATCGTCCTGCTGGTCTACGGGGCAGTCACCAACCGCAGCCACCGCAGGGTGTAGCCGCACCATATTTCCCCAACGCAAAAACGCCGTCCTCCATCGGGGGACGGCGTTTTTTGCGTCCCGTCCTTCCGGGAGCAAACTTCCGGATAACTAATGGGAACCGATTTCCCCCTCCCGGGCGAAAGTCCCGGGTCCGCATTTATGATGTGCGAGGGGGGTGGTGTCATGGCTGATTCGAGCCACACGGAAAATCTGGCGGTCCGGGCATTCAGCGCGATCCTGGACGCGAATCCGGACGCCCTGTTGGCGCTCTCAGCAGACGGCACCATCACCATCGCCAACGCCGCGGCGGCCCGGCTCTTCGGGTTTCCACGCGGGGAACTGGCAGGGCGCAACTACCGGACGCTGCTGGCGGCCGGGTTCGGCGACGACGTGGACCGGCTCCTCCGCCGGATCACCCTCGAGCCCGGCGGCTATCCACCGCCCCTGGAGGTCCGGGGATTGCGGCGGGACGGCACGGAGTTCCCTGCGGAGGTGGCGTGCTCCCTGGTGCCGTCCGGCGGGCGCGATCACGCACCAGGCCAGGCAGACCAGGCCGGGCAGGCAGGGCACGACGACGGGATCCCCGCCGGCACGCGCCTGCTCCTGTCCGTCCGGGGTACGTCACACCGCCAGGCCGCGGACGCGGACCTGCGGGAGGCCATGTCCCTGCTGACGGCCACCCTGGAGTCCACTGCCGACGGGATCCTGGTCATGAGTTCCGAGGGCCACGTGGCAGGCTACAACGACCAGTTCCTCACCATGTGGAACATCCCCGCGGAGCTCCTGAAGGGCGACAGCGAGGAACCCGTCATGCGGCTCATCGTTTCGCAGGTGGCGGACCCCATTGCCTTCATGGCCCGGCTGACGGAACTGGAGGAGGACCCGGAAGCCGAAAGCCACGATGTCCTGGACTTCAAGGATGGCCGGACTTTCGAGCGGTACTCTCGGCCGCAACGGGTGGGCGAGAATGTTGTGGGCCGGGTGTGGAGCTTCCGCGACGTGACGCCCCGGCGGAAGGCCCAGGAACAGGCCCAGCAGGCCATGCTGGACCTCGCGGCGCAGGCGGAGAAACTGCGTGCCATGGCATTCCAGGATCCCCTGACCGGGCTGGCCAACAGGGCTGTGTTTAATGACGCCCTGGCCGAGTCGCTGCAGGAGCCGCGGCTGAAGGCCGTGGACGTCCTCCTGCTGGACCTTGATGACTTCAAGGAAGTCAACGACATCCTGGGCCACCAGGCGGGCGACGACATGCTGGTGGAGGTGGCCCGCCGGCTCCGCGGCTGCGTCCCCACCGCCGACGTCGTCGCACGCCTGGGCGGCGATGAATTCGTGGTGCTGCTCACCGCCTGCCCCGACGCGGATGAGATCGCTGCCTGCATCGTCCGCTGCCTGCATGTTCCGCTGACCATCAACGGCGCGGTGCTGCGCCCCAGCCTCAGCCTGGGGCTCGCGTCGCTGGCCCAGGACAGCGTGGGCCCGTCCGAACTCCTGCGCCAGGCGGACATCGCGATGTACGCGGCGAAGGCGGCCGGCAAGAACCGGTTCCTGCGGTTCCACCCGGACATGATGACTGCGCTCGTGCAGCGCACGGACATGGAAAGCGCCCTGCAGCTCGCGGTTCCGCGCGGCCAGATCAGCGTAGATTTCCAGCCCATCGTTTCGCACCGCATGGGACAGGTGGTGAAGTTCGAGGCGCTGGCACGGTGGGACCGCGGCGGCGAGCGCATCCCGCCGTCGATCTTCATCCCGCTGGCTGAGCGCACCGGGCTCATCAACGAAATCGGCGCGGAGGTGATGGCGCTGGGAATGGTGCAGCTGGCAGGGTGGCTCAGCGAGGATCCCTCGCGGTCCCTCTCGGTCAACGTCTCCGGGGTCCAGCTCCAGGATCCGGACTTTGCCCAGGGGGTGCTCCACCTTGCAGAGGCCAGCGGCGTGGCGGCCTACCAGCTGGTGCTGGAGGTGACCGAGAGCGTCTTTTTCGACGCCGACTGCAGCCTGATCAAGCAACTCAGCTCACTGCGGGACGCGGGCGCCCGGGTGGCCCTGGACGATTTCGGAACCGGCTACTCCTCCCTGGGCAGGCTGCAGGACCTTCCCGTGGATACCGTGAAGATCGACAAGTCCTTCGTGTCCATGGTCCGCACCGGCGAGGAACGGCTGCCCATCCTGAGCTCAATGATCAACATGGCCCACAGCCTCGGGCTGACGGTGACGGCGGAGGGCGTCGAGACGGCGGCGCAGGCGGACTACCTGACGGCGCTGGAGTGCGACTCCCTGCAGGGGTACCTGTTCTCGCTCCCCGAGCCCGGTGAACGGCTGGACCACGCCCTGCGGCGGGCAGAGGAAGCCCTCCAGGCCCTCAAGGGAAGGTAGTTTCCGGTGCAGCCGGACAGCAGCCCTTGAGGTGTGAGGGATATCATAGGGAGGCGCCTCCACCCAGGTCTCGGGTGGGCCCGGCTGGGGGCTCAGGGCGCCGGTAGGGGAAGGGTTCGTCCGTGTCTCAGGCTGGTCTCTTGGAACGAAGTCCCACCGCGGGCAGGGCGCGCCTGGGCATGCTGGGCCTCTTGGCGGCCGCAGGGCTTGCGGCGCTCGCACTGTACTTCGCCGCGAACAGCGGCACGCCCCATGCGCTGGTGACGGGAGATGTCCTGATCCTTGCGGCATCGCTGCTGGCCGGGGCAAGCTGCGCCCGGGCCGCCCGGCTGGGCGGAGTGAACGCCCGGGCCTGGACCTTCATGTCCATTGCCGTCTTCGTCTGGGCGGCCGGGATGGCCGTGTACGCGTACTACGGGCTGGCCTTCAACCACGTCTACCCCTTCCCGTCCCTGGCCGACGCCGGATTCATCGGCTACTCGGTGCCCGCCGTCGTCGCGCTGTTCGCGTTCAAGAGGCGCGCCGGCAACCGGGTGGCGCTGTACCGGGCGGTGATGGACGCCGCCGTGGTGGCAGGTTCTGTGCTGGTGGTCAGTTGGTACACCGCGCTGGGGCCCGCCTTCGACTCGGTGGGTGATCCGCTGACCCGGTTGACCGGAATGGCGTATCCGGTAGTCGACCTGGTGATCACCTCACTGGTGCTGGTCCTGGCCATGCGGCGGCAGCCCGGCGAACGCCTGCCTTTCCTGTGCTTCGGCGGCGGCATGCTCGTCCTCGCGGTCACAGACAGCATCTATGTGCGCATGACGTTCGACGGCGTCACGGGCGCCACGGGTTCGCCGCTCGCCCTGGGATGGATTGTCGCGTTCCTCCTGATCGCGCTGGCGCCCATGGCACCGTACGTGGAAAGCGCCGGCACGGCCCGTACCGGGTACACCCTGGCGCTGGAGCTGCTCCCGTATGCCCCGCTGGTGCTGGCCGTGCTCCTGTTCGCGGTCCCGCACCTGTCCGGACTTGAACCGTTCCTGGTTGTGGTGGGGGCTGCGCTGCTGGTGTGCGTGCTCGTCCGGCAGGTGCTCATCGTCCTTGAGAACATCCGGCTGACCAGCGGCCTGGAGGACGAGGTGGCGGCCAGGACCCGGGAACTGGGGGCGGCACGGGAAGCGGCAATGGAGTCGAGCCGGCTCAAATCGGAGTTCCTGGCCACCATGAGCCATGAGATCCGGACCCCGATGAACGGAGTGGTGGGCCTGACCGCCCTCCTCCTCGAAACACCGCTGGACGAGACCCAGAAGCAGTACGCCCAGGGCGTGCGGGGTGCCGGCGAATCGCTGCTGGCCCTGATCAACGACATCCTGGATTTCTCCAAGCTGGAAGCCGGCAAGGTGGACCTGGATATCCGTCCGTTCGACCCCCGGGTCCTCGTGGAAGAGGTGGCCGGGCTCCTGGCCGAGCCGGCCCTCGCCAAGAACCTGGAGCTGATCGGCTACTGCGAGCCGGATGTGCCGGCGCGCCTGCAGGGCGATTCAGGCCGGATCCGGCAGATCCTGCTGAACCTCGCCTCCAACGCGGTGAAGTTCACGGCGTCCGGGGAGGTTTCCATCCGGGTGACGACGCAGAATCCCGAGGCTGCCCCCGGAAGCATTTCCGCTGTCCATTTCGAGGTCCGGGACACCGGCATCGGCATCGATCCCGCCCACCACCGGAAACTGTTCGAATCGTTCTCGCAGGCGGATGCCTCCACCACCCGGCGTTACGGGGGGACCGGACTGGGCCTGGCCATCAGCAGCCGGCTCACCGAGGCGATGGGTGGCGACATCGGGCTGGACAGCGTTCCCGGCAAGGGCAGCACCTTCTGGTTCCGGCTGCCGCTGCCCGTGGCTCCGCCGTCCACCGATCCCGTTCCCGCTGCCGGCTTCCTCAACGGCCTGCGCGTCCTGGTGGTGGACGACAACGCCACCAACCGCCTGGTCCTGGAGTCCCAGCTGCGCGGCTGGCGGCTCCAGCCCGAGGCCGTGCCGGACGCCGCCACTGCACTGGACCGGGCCCGGCAGGCGAGCGCCGCCGGAGAGCCCTTCCATCTGGCCGTGCTGGACTTCTGCATGCCGGACACCGACGGTCTGGAGCTTGCCCGGCGCATGAAGGCCGATGCCCGCCTGGCGGACATCGAACTCATCATGCTCACCTCCACCATGCAGGTGAACACGGCCGAAATCACCGGGGCCGGGGTCCGCGAGTGGCTGATGAAGCCCGTCCGCAGCTCCGAGTTCTACAACCGGCTGGTCCGCCTCATGTCCACCAGCGAAAGCGTCCAGCCTGCCGCCGCGTCCGGCCTCCTGCAGGCCGCGGCCCCAGGGGACAGCCAGCACCGCGGGCGCATCTTGATTGTGGAGGACAACGAGGTCAACCAGCTGGTGGCCCAGGCGACGGTCAACAAATTCGGCTACGCGGTGGACGTCGTCTCCAACGGGGCCGAAGCCGTGGACGCCACCGCCTCCACCCGCTATTCAGCAGTCCTGATGGACTGCCATATGCCCGTCATGGACGGGTTTGAGGCCACCCGTGTGATCCGCAGCCGCGGCGGAACTTTCCGCCTGCCCATTATCGCCATGACCGCGGGCGCACTGGACGGGGACAGGGAACGGTGCCTCGCCGCGGGCATGGATGATTACCTGGCCAAGCCCGTGGATGCGGCAGCGCTGCAGGCTGCGCTGGCGCGGTGGGTTCCTGAACCTGCCGCGCAGGCCCTGGCGGTCACCGGCGCCGTCCGCGCCGCGACAGAGCGCCGGGCTGTTGACCAGGACCGGCTTGCCATGCTCCGCGGCCTGGGCCCCGACGACGGCCGGGGGCTGCTGCCCGCCACGGTGGAAGCGTTCCGGAAGGACGTGCCCGGCCGGATCGCTGCGCTGCAGGCCGCGCTGGACGACGGCGGCGGCGAGGCGCTGGTGAGGGCGGCGCATGCCCTGAAGGGCTCGGCGGCCAATATCGGCGCCGGCAGGGCCGCTGCCATCTGCGCGGAGCTGGAGGGGCTGGGCCGGGCAGGAAAGCACGACGGCGGCATTGACCTGGTGCGCCGGCTTGAGGCAGAGCTGCGGCGGGTGGTTGCGGCACTGGACGCGGCGCTGGAGGTGGACGGATGAAAGTCCTCGTTGCCGATGACGATCCGGGTTCGTTGCTGGTGGCCCAGGCCGCCGTGGAGCGCGCCGGGCATGACTGCTTGGCCGCCGCAAACGGCGACGAGGCGTGGGGACTGTATCTTGAGCACCAGCCGGATGTGGTGGTGACGGACTGGATGATGCCCGGCATGGACGGGCTGGCCCTTTGCCGCGCCATCCGGTCCCGGGGCGCGGACCTGTACACGTACATTGTGATGCTGACATCGCAGGACTCCCGTGATGACGTGCTGGCCGGGATCGAGGCCGGTGCTGACGACTACGTCACCAAACCGCTGGATCCCTTCGTGCTGCGGGCCCGGCTGCTGGTGGCACTGCGGATCACCACCCTGCATGCGGACCTCGCCCATTACCGGAAGGTGCTGTCGCAGCAGGCGCGGACCGATCCCCTGACCGGGCTGCACAACCGGCTGAAGCTGGCTGAGGACCTGGAGCAACTGCATGCCCGCAGCGTCCGCTACGGGGAGCAGTACAGCCTGGCCTTGTGCGACGTGGACAATTTCAAGGGGTACAACGACGTTTACGGGCACCAGGCCGGCGACCTTGCGTTGCGCGCCGTGGCCGCGGCCCTGAGGGCGCAGGCCAGGAAGTCCGATGGGGTGTACCGGTTCGGCGGCGAGGAGTTCCTGCTGGTCTTCCCGCACCAAAGCCTGCTGCGCGCGAAGGCCTGCATGGAGCGGGCGCTGGACGCCGTGCGGGATCTTGCCATCCCCCACCGGGGCGACCCGTCAGGCCAGTTGCGGCTCAGCGCCGGGATCTCGACGTTTTCCCCCGCCGAGGGCGGGGAGCCGGAGGCACTGCTGGGTGCAGCGGACACGGCACTCTATGCGGCGAAGGCGGCCGGAAGGAACCGGGTGGAACTGGCAGGCTGACCCCGGTTTGCGCTCCGGTCAGGCTGCCTTCTTGCTGCCGGCCTTCTTCAGGGCGGGCTTTTTGATGCCGGGCCTCTTCGCGGCCGCCTGGCGCTGGGCCGGCCGCTCCGCGTACTGGTTCGGCCCTTCGGCGTACTGGTTCGGCTCGTAGCGTGCACCGGCCGCTTCGGCGGGGAGCGCTGCCTCAGCGGCGCTGTCCGGAACTGCCGCACTGACGTAGGCACCGGCGTCGTCGGTTTCAGTGGCGTTTTCAGCGGCGGCCGCACGGTTGAGGCGCCACCGGCGGAGCAGGTCCGCGGCGGCCAGCATGCCGGCGAGGGGCGTGAGGACCGCAGCGCCGTAAACGAACAGCATCCAGGTCAGCGTGGTCAGCGGCGGCTGGTTGTTATGCAGCAGGGACAGACCTCCCAGGAGTCCCACGGCCCAGAAAAGGATCACTGCCGTCAAAACAGCAGCGGCGGGAAAATACTGGTTGGTCACGACTTTTTTCAGGGTTTCCATGCACTTCCTCCTGCCTGGCCGGGGGCTGCGGAAAGTGGCCGCATCAACACAAGTATGGGGCTGGATTAAGGCGAAACACGGCAAGACACCGCACTGAGTGATGAACATAACTGGCGGCCGCGCCGTCGGTTGTTTTGTGCTGGATCTTCCCCGCTGCGGGCAGCCCCGTTACGGTGAATTTTGTCCGCCCGATTTTAGGAGGCTTCCGTATGCGCAAAGTTACTGCCGGCCTGTTCCATTCCGTGGATGGCGTGGTGTCAGATCCCTACAAATTCCAGTTCGACAGCTTCGATGACGAGCTTGGTGAAGGCCTCACCAGGATGATGGACACTGTGGACACCGTGGTGCTGGGCCGGGTGAGCTACCAGGAGTGGGCCGGCTATTGGCCGAACGCGTCAGTGGATGAGGATTTCGCGGCCTTCATCAACCCGGTGGAGAAGCACGTGGCCTCGCGGACCCTCACCGGACCGCTCGCCTGGCAGAACTCCCACCTGATGGATGCCCCGCTGGAAGAATTCGTGGCAAAGCTGAAGGAGCACGACGGCGGCGAGATCGCCGTCTGCGGCAGCATCTCCGTGACCCGGCAACTGCTGTTCGCCGGGCTCCTGGACTCGCTGACACTGATGACCCACCCGGTGATCGCCGGGAGCGGCCGCCGGCTCTTCCAGGACGGCGACCCGACAACCCGTCTGGTGCTGCAGGAAGAAAGGCGGACCAGCAAGGGCAACGTGGTGAGCACCTACGGCCGGCTGGAGGGATAGAGCGCCGGGGCTACCAGGGTGCCGTGTCGGGAGGATCGTCGACGGCGTAGGTCACCGGGTCCGCATGGCCATCGACAGGCAGGGGGCCATCCCGCCTGCTCCTGCCGCGAAGCACCTCGTCCGCAGCCTGCGTCAAGGTCAGGGACCGTCCTGCAGCCCATGCCAGGCCGAACCTGACGGGACCGGCGCCGTTCCGTGCGGCTTCGATAATGGACTCGACGCGGCGCCGCTCGTCGGTTACCAGCGGAAGCCCATGGTCAGCACGGTAGGCGTCGGCAGCGGACAGCAGCCGGATGGCAGGTTCGATCCGTTGATTCTCCACGTGGACTCCGGCAAGGGATTCCAGGTAGCCCACCAGGTTTCCCTGGGCCCCGAGCTCCACCGCACCCGCAATTGCTTCCGTCAGCAGGGTTTCCGCCGCATCGTAGTCTCCGGTGTGCTGCAGACTTTCGGCGAAGTTGGTCAGTGCGATGCCAAGGAGCCATTTGTCCCCCATGGGCCGTGCGAGGGTGGCACACTGGCGCGATAGTTCCAGCGCCCGGGGATGGTCACCGGAGTAGAAAGCGATCCGCGACAGGAGAACCAGGGCCGCCACCTGCGTGCGGAGAGTGGCACCTGGAGCCGACAAGGCGTCCGTGGCGAGCCGCTCCGCGGTTGCCATCTCGCTGCGCTGTGCCTCCTGGACGGCAAGGCACATTACCGTCCAGGCGACACCCTTGCTGTTGCCTGCTTCGCCGAACGCATCATAAGCCCTGGCGTGGAACCGGGTCGCCTGATCGTTCCTGCCCACCGTCCAGCACAGCGTGGCCGCGCCGCTGAACGCCGGCGCCAGGACGGCGGCCGGGACTCCTTCAGCTTCCTCCACCAACTCCACGGCAATCCGGTATTGCTCGGTAACATCACCCGTCAGCTCCCAGTAGTGCCACAGCTCGCCCACCAGTTGCAGCCCAATGTCCTTCGACCCGCCCGGTCCGGCAGCCCACAGCAGTGCGGACCGCAGCTCTGCGGCATCGGCCGTCAACAGCCGAAAGGCCTTATGCTCTCCGTGGCCCCACAGCCGGGGCGCAAGCGTCCGGGCAAGCCGGAGATAGAAGTCTGCGTGCCGGCACCGGAGCGGCTGCTCGTCCGCCAGCTGTGCCAGCCGGTTCCGGGCAAACTCCCTGATCGAATGCAGCATGGACACGCGGCTCGTTCCCATGGAATCCCTGTACCTGCGCAGCAGGCTGTGGCGCGCAAGAACCCCGAGCGAAGTGTTCGTATCCGCAACCCCGCTGCATATTCCGCCCACAGCAACTTCGGCCGGATCGGCCGCGAAGACGCCGAGCTGGTCAAAGAGGCGCCGTTCCTGCGGACCCAGCAGCTCGTAGCTCCAGGCGAGGGTGGCTGTGAGTGTCCTTTGACGGTCGGGGAGGTCATGGAAGGCTTCGGGCAGTTCCGCAAGGTTGAATTCCAGGTCGTGGAACAGGTCTTCCTCGCTGCGGTCCCGGAGCCGGGCTGCCGCAAGTTCGATGGCCAGCGGCAGCCCGTCGAGGCGATGACACAGCCGGATCAGTACACCGGCGTTGTCCTGGTCGATATCGAAATGGGGCCGGGCTGCCCGGCCGCGTGCGACAAGGAGTTTCAGGGCCGGGATCTCACGCAGTTCCGGCAAAGGCGCCGGCGGGTCGATCGGCGGCAAAGCCAGCGGTGCGAGCTCATACTCATACTCGGCACGGAGTCCAAGACGCCGGCGGCTGGTGGCCAGTATCCGGAGGTCAGGGGCCGCCGTGAGCATATCGAGCACCACCGGCCAGGCCTCCTCAAGGTGCTCGAAGTTATCGAGTACAAGCAGGAGCCGGCGGGACCGGAGAAAGCGGGACGCCACTTTGAGCGGGTCCTCCCCTGCCCGGTCCGCCAGGCCCAGGGTGGCGGCGATGGCACCCGGGACTTGTTCCACCTGGGTGAGTGGTGCCAGGTTGACCCAGCCCACGCCGTCGGCCATCCGCTCGCGAAGCTGCACGGCGGCGGCCAAAGCCAGCCGGGTCTTACCCGTTCCGCCCGGCCCCGTGACAGTCACCAGCCGGCAGCCTTCCTTCCGGTAGAGCGAACACACCTCCCCCAATTCCGCTTCCCGGCCCACCAAGGGCGTCAGTTCGTTGGGCAGGTTGTCCACCCGCTGCCGTGCCCGCGGGTTCCCCTTGCTGGCGGGGGCGTCCAGCGATGCATCCTGCCGGAGGACCAGCGCCGCCAGCTCACGCAGTCTCGCGCCCGGGTCGATGCCCAGGCCGGCTGTGAAGGCCCGCCGTGCTTCCCGGCAGGCGGCCAGCGCGTCGGCCTGTCTGTCGCAGCGGTACAGGGCAACGACCAGCGCTGCCCACAGCCGTTCCCGGTACGGATGCTCCTGCACCAACCGCTGTAGCTCCCCCACCAGGCTTCCATGCCTGCCCAGGGCAAGTTCGACGTCGGCGAGGTCCTGGTAGGCATCCAGCCGTGCTTCCTCCAACTGGTCCAGTTCCGGCCGGAACAGCTCGGCGTCGGCAAGGTCCGGGAACGGCAGGCCGGTGAACAATTGCACGGCCGCGCGGAGGTGTTCCGCACCGCCAACCAGGTCGCCCGCCTCGACAGCCTGTTCCCCTGCAGCAATGTGTTCGCGGAACTGCAGGATGTCCAGTTCGTCTGCCGTTACGGACAGGGAATACCCGCCGGGACGGCTCGCAATGCGCTGTGGTGCTCCTCCCTTGGGCCGGTCGGGTTCGAGGATGCGGCGCAGGTTGGCAATGTAGACCTGCAGTTGCGGGCCCGGCTGCGCGGGGGGATGGCCGTCCCAAAGGGCCTCGGCCAGGAAATCGGGGCTCACCACGCAGTTCGCCCGCAACGCCAGGCATTCGAGGACTATCCGCAGCTTCGCGGCATGCACGGGGACAGGTTCACCGGCAATGACGACATCGACGGGTCCCAAGGCCCGTATCCGCAACGCAACCATTGCACAGCACTCCTCAACCGACCAGCCGCAGCCCCGGACTTTCCAGCCGGTTCCGCGGAACTCATCGACGAGCGACCCCAGAGCGCCTGCCCGTGATCCGGTTTGGCCCGGAAGCCAGCCGCATCACCCTCATCATGCTCCCCCGGGGTCAGGGGACCAATGGTTTGCACCAATAAAGGGGGCCCCCAATTAAGGGCCGGTTAAGTGCGGGGGGCAATCCTTGGCTCACCATCAGCCATATCCGAGAGGACGTCCGATGAAAACCACCAGCATTACCCGCAGCCTGGCGTTGTCCGCCCTTGCAGCTGGCGCACTCGTGGCGCCGGCCCAGCCTGCGCTTGCAGAACGTTCATTTGAAGAAATTCCCGCCGGCACGTTCGCCGTACCCTGTCCGGACTCCGAATTGACCGTCGCTGCGGCCGGGAAGTACGCAGTCATCGAGTTGCCGGGTGGCCGCACGAAGACCATATGGCCTGGCGTGAGCATCACAGTCACCGGTGAATCCGGAGAGTCTGTGACCTTCGAAGGCACGGCGGGGCTAACGCATACAACGCCCCTCAGCAATGGAAATCAATTGTTCACTGCAACCGGCCGCAACTTCATCACGGTGCCGGACGCAAACGACCATCCAGTGGGCGTCTTCCTCACAATCGGGACGGTCAGCTGGGTCTTGGATGAGAACGAAGAGGAGGTTGGGGGTATGTTCACGGGCACGGGCCGGGTGACGGACTTGTGTGCCCTGCTTGGGTAACCGTGAAGCATGGGAACATGCTGCCTGGTAAGTATGCCGCGGGCGTACCGCCAGAGCTACGCCCGCAGGCGTTCGGCGACGGCCGCGATGTCGCCGGGGGTTGTCCGGCAGCACCCGCCGATGATCCGGGCACCGAAGTCCTGCCAGGTTGCGCTGCCCTCGGCAAGGTTGGCCGGATGCCCAAGCCCTGCGCTGTCGGACGGTGGGGCAGGGCTCCAGGTCTTGGTGACGGGATCGTACGTCTCGCCTGAATTGGGGTAGGCCACCAGCGGCTTGCTGGTGGCCGCCCCCAGGGCGGCGAGCGCCGGGGTGACCAGCTCCAGCGGCACACAGTTCACGCCGACGGCGGCCACGGTGGCCTCGCCGTCGAGCAGTGTGGCCACCGACGTCAGCGGAGTGCCGTCACTGATGTGCCCGCCGTCCCGGAGCGAGAAGGAAAACCAGGCCTCGACGCCGAACTCCTTGCTGAGTGCCAGGAGCGCCTCAGCCTCGGTGAAGGACGGGAGCGTCTCGCATGCGAGAACGTCGGCACCGGCGCCGACGAGGGCTGCGATCCGCGGACGGTGGAAGTCGCGGAATTCTGCGGGAGCCAGGAAGTAGTCCCCCCGGTACTCGGAACCGTCCGCAAGGTAGGCGCCGTAGGGTCCCACCGAGCCGGCAACCAGCAACGGCTTGGCCTCCGGATGGGCGGCAAGGTGCTCCCGGCGGGCCTCGTCCGCAAGCCGGACCGACAGGGCCACCAGCTCCAGCGCCTCCCGCTCACTCATTCCCCGCGGGGCAAACCCCTGCGGCGTGGCCTGGTAGCTGGCTGTGGTGGCGATCCTCGCTCCCGCCGCAAAGTAGTCGCGGTGGACGTCCTTGATCAGGTGGGGTTGTTCGAGCAGGACTTTGGCAGACCACAACGGGTCATCAAGATTGCAGCCCCGGGCCTCAAGCTCTGTCGCCAGGGCGCCGTCGGCGGGAAGGAGCTCCCCGGATTCCAGCAGGGTGGACAACAGCGCATTCACAGGCATGGTAGTCATAATACGCATTTTCTTATGCTTGTAATGATTGTTTCTTTCTGCCACGATGGCAGGCATCCGCCAGCCCGGCGGAAGGAAAGAGGACTGGTTCTTGGACGTTCAACTGCATGCGGTGCGCAAGCTGCGCGTCCACTGGCCCATCAGCGGCACTACGTTTGCGCAGCTGGCCAAGGGGGAAGCGGACGCCTTCCGGAACGATCCGGGCATCGCAGCCCTGCTCCAGGCCTTGGCCCAGTTCCAGGAACTGGGCGATTTTGGCAACTACAAGCACGTGTTCGAATCCGGCCTTGGCTTCGAAGGGTTCACCACCGCAGAGGGAGCCAACCCAACGCTGGGACGCGTCGGAGAGCAGACCCTGTCCCCCACCTTCGTCTTCACCACCTACTTCGCTGCCTCCCTGGAGGACGCAGCCGTTGAACGGTTCATGCGGCAGATCGTGGACATCCACCCTTGGGAGGTTCCGGTGATTGAGCTGGAAGGACCCCTCAGCGTAACCAGCACGGCACTGGCACCGATCACCAAAGGAGCTTCAGCATCATGACGGACACCCTCACCACCTCCCTGTGGGAAGGACTGCAGCAGGTTCTCGCGGGCCGGCGGTTCGTTGACCTGACCCACGCCTTCCACCCCGGCCAGCCCCACTTTGCGGCGTTCCCGGATGAAGAGCGGGAAGCCCTCTTCGACCTCGAAAAGGGGGACGGCTTCACCGCCCACCGGTATTCGATCGTGGGCCAGTGGGGCACCCATGTGGACCCTCCGTCGCACTACATCCGGGGCGGCAGGACCTTGGACCGGATTCCGGTGCAGGAAATGATCCTGCCCCTGGTGGTCCTGGACATCTCCCATCGGGTGGCAAACGATCCGGATGCCACCCCCACCCTGCAGGACGTGCACAACTGGGAAAGCCGCAACGGCACCATCCCGGCGGGCAGCTTCGTGGCCCTCCGCACCGGCTGGAGCCGCCGCTGGCCGGACGTCGACGCAATGGCCAACCGCGACGCTGACGGGCTGAGCCACACGCCCGGCTGGTCACGGGAAGTGCTGGCCTTGCTGCTCAACGAGCGGTCGGTTGCCGCTGTCGGCCACGAGCAGACCGACACGGACCCGGGCCTGGCCACCTCCCGGCAGGACTTCAGCCTGGAAACCTATGTGCTGGAGCAGGACCGCTGGCAGATCGAACTGCTGGCCAACCTGGACGGACTGCCGGAGGCCGGAGCCGCCGTCGTCGCAACCTGGGCCAAGCCTTTGGAAGGCAGCGGGTTCCCGGCGCGGGTGTTTGCCATCTGCTGAGCCGGGGGCCAGGAAGGCGCCTCCACTAGACTCAAATCCATGTCGAAAACCTCCAGCATGGGCCGCGGAATCCAGGCCGTCCTGGCCGTCGGGGCACGGCATTCAGCAGGGCTTCCGGGCGGCAGCGTTGCGGACATCGCGGCGGACCTGGGGAGGGACCGCAGCCAGGTCTCCCGCAACCTGCGCAGCGCGGAGCACGAGGGGTTCCTCGCCCGCACGTCCCGCACCTACGCCCTTGACTGGTCGCTCTTCACCGGTGCCCAGCTCCTGACCGAACGCCGGCTGCAGGCCGACGGCGGCACAGCGCTGGACAGCCTCGCCTCAGCTGTCGACGAGGCCTGCTTCCTGGGCGTGCTGCACGGCGACAGCACCGTCACCATCGGCGAGAGCGTCCCCGCGAGCAGCAACCTGGTGGGATCCTGGCTGGGACGCCCGTACCCCGCCTACTGCAGTGACGCCGGACAGGCCATCCTGTGGGAAGCGTCGGAGGCGGAGGTACGGACGGTGTTTGCCGGCGTCGACTTTGTCCGCCACGGCCCCACCACTCCCACCGGCATTGAAGACTTCCTTGCCCGCCGGGAGGCAGCGCGGGACCGCGGCTACTCGATCGTTGATGAGGAGGCCGAGCCGGGACTCTACTCACTGGCGGTTCCGGTCCGCGACTTCAAGGGCGACGTGGTGGCGGCGCTGCAGGTTGTGGGCATCAAGGACCGGCTGGAACCGAAGCGGGACAGCTGCGCCTCATCGTTGGTGGCGCAGGGACGGTGGCTCGAAGCCCGGCTCGGCTACCGGCAACAGGCCTAGTTACAGGCTGCCGCGCAGACTCAGCGTGCGGCCGGCGAAGCCCCGAGCCGTTCCGCCGCCTCATGCAAGGCAACGGCGGCGGCCGCAGCACCGGACCCCAGTTCTGCCCGGCCCCCGAGGACACTCAGCGAAGCGATGATGCGTCCGCCGGCAGCCCGCACGGGCACGGCGAGCTCCACCACCTCGTGCTCGAATTCCTGGTCGGCTGCAACATACCCGGCCGCCCGGTCCCGTTCCATCAGCTCCCATACCTCGGCCGCGGTGTGGGCAGCCCCCGGACCGCCGATCCCGACGAAATTCACCCCGCCCAGCAGCGCGTCCAAGCCGGGGCGGTCAAGATCCCACAACAGCGCCCGGCCGGCACCGGTGCACCACACCGGCGTCACCATCCCGGGCTTCACGAAGCTTCCGGGAACGGCGTCATTGCTGGAGGCTCGGAGCAGGACCACGCGGAAGCCGTCCCGGACGGAGAGCCTGGCCCGGAGGCCCAGGGCGGCCACCAGCGCCTCGAGCTCGGTCTTCGCCTGCCGGACCCAGCCGGTGTTGAGTGACGCGGCGAGGGTGAAGAAACGGGGGCCGGTCCGGAACGGGCCGCGGTCCGCCCGTTCCAGCAGGCCAAGGTCGCACAGTTCCTGGGCCAGGCGCGAGACCCGGCTCTGGTCCATGCCCAGCTCGGCGGCGAGCTGCGAAACACCGAGCAGCTGCCGGCCGCGGATCTCCCGGTCCGCCACCAGCCGCACAAGGCGCAGCCCCTGCGCCATCGAAGACGCCTCGGCGGACGATTCCACGCTCATGCCCCTCCCGGCCGGTAATCCCGCCCCATTCTTCCATGGCCGCGCCTCGTCCGACGCGGAACAAAGGGACAAGGAACGACGGCGCCGCTGCGGCAGGTGCCGGAACCGCACCTGCCGCGCGGCCGCCGTCGTCCGCGCCTAGCCTTGGATGCCAGCGGCAGCCTTGCGCCCGTGCCGGACGTAGAACCAGGCGTAGCAGGCGGCCACGAATGGGACACCGAAGTAGAGCGCGGCCACCTGGGTGGGGTCGAGGGCGATGCCGACCAGCGAAACGACGCACAGGGTGAACGCCAGGATGGGCACCAGCGGGAACAGCGGCGCCCTGTACGCGAGGTCCGCCACGTTGCCGCCGCTGCGGACGAATGCCCTGCGGTGGAAGAAGTGCGAGGCGGTGATGGACATCCACACGCCCACCACGGCGAAGCCGGCCACGGAGACGAGGACCAGGTAGACCGTCTCCGGTGCCACCACGCTGCTGACCAGGGAGGCGAGGCCGCCCACCATGCTGACGGCGAGTGCCACCAGCGGGATGCCGCGGCTGGTCAGCTTCTTAAAGGCGCGGGGTGCGTGGCCTTCATCGGCGAGGGAGTAGAGCATGCGCCCGCAGGAGAAGAGGCCGCTGTTGCCGGCGGACAGGAGTGCGGTGATGATGACGAAGTTCATGATGTCGGCCGCGAACGGGATGCCCACGGCGGAGAACACTGTCACGAACGGGCTCTCGTCCAGTCCCACCTCGGTGTAGGGGATGGTGGCGGCGATGACGGTGATGGCGCCGACGAAGAAGATGAGCAGCCGGATCACCGTGGTGCGCATGGCTTTGGGAATGCTCGTGGCCGGATCCTTCGTTTCGCCCGCCGCGACGCCGATGAGTTCGGAACCGGAAAAGGCGTAGAAGACGGCGAGCACGGTGACCAGGACGCCGGTGAAGCCGTTCGGGAAGAGGCCGGCTTCGGTGCTGAAGTTCTCGAACAGGTGGGGGTGGCTGCCGTCCGCACTCAGCGGGTGGAAGCCGAACAGGGCCGCGCCGCCCAGGACGATGAGGCCGATGATTGCGGCCACCTTCACGATGGCGAACCAGAACTCGGCCTCGCCGAAGAACTTCGAGGACACGGCATTGAGGCCAAACAGGACGGCGGCGAACACCAGGCACCAGACCCAGACCTCCACGTCCGGGAACCAGCGCTGCATCAGCAGGCCGGAGGCAGTGAATTCGGAGCCGATGGCCACGGCCCAGCAGAGCCAGTACAGCCAAGCCGTGGCGAATCCCGTGGCGGGACCGATGGAGCGGGCGGCGTAGATGTGGAACGCGCCGGACACCGGGTAGGCGATGGCGAGTTCGCCCAGGCAGGCCATCACCAGATACACCACGAAGGCCCCGATGAGGTAGGCGATGACGGCGCCCAGCGGACCTGCCTGCGAGATGGTGTAGCCCGAGCTCAGGAACAGTCCCGAGCCGATCACGCCGCCCATGGCGATCATCACCAGGTGCCGCGGCCCCATGGAACGGCGGAGCCCCGGCTCAGCTGGGGATGTGTCCGGCGGCGGGGCCAGGGTCAGCGGTGAAGAGGGTTCCATGGGCGTCTCCAGTAGGGATGTGGGGCACCGCGCGCCTGCGGCAGTGGTCACCGAAGAAGTGAACGGCGGCAGTGCCGAAACTAGCACGACCACCGAAGAAACAGTCACTAAATACATGGCTTCATGCTTATATTGCACGCTATTACGCGGTGTCGTGTTGGGGCTGCGGAACCGGGGCACTTTGACACGGAAACGCCGCCGGCCAGGGCAGCTTCAGCACTTTTCGGCCTCAACGTGCCCCGGGACGGCGTACGACGACGGCACTCAGCCGGGTGCCGCCGTCGCCGTTTCCGCGGGCGGGTAAAATTGTCCGGTCATGCATTGTTCCTACTTCGACGCCGCCGCCTGCCGCTCCTGTACCCAGATGGGCGTGCCCTATGCGGAGCAGCTCGCCGGCAAGCAGAGGCACTGCGAGACGCTCCTGGCACCGCACACCGAGCTGGAGTGGCTGCTGCCCGTCGGGAGCCAGGAGTCCGGCTTCCGCAACAAAGCCAAGATGGTGGTTGGCGGGACGGCGCAAAACCCGACCATCGGGATCCTTGATGCCGATGGCCAGGGCGTGGACCTGCGGGAGTGCGGCGTCTGCTCGCCCGGGCTGCTGGCCTGCTTTCCGGTGCTGGCCGGATTCATCAGCCAGGCGCGGCTGACCCCCTATGATGTTCCGCAGCGCCGCGGCGAGCTCAAGCACATCATCATCACCGAGTCCCCCGACGGCGAGGTGATGCTCCGCCTGGTCCTGCGCTCCGAGCAGCTGCTGGCGCGGATCCGGAAACACCTCCCCTCGCTCCTGGCCGCGCTGCCGCAGGTGAAGGTGGTCTCGGTCAACCTGCACCCTGAACACAAGGCGGTGCTGGAGGGAGACCGGGAGATCCTGCTGACGGAGCAGTCCACGCTGCGGATGCGGGTCAACGGACTGGACCTGCACCTGCGGCCGCAAAGCTTCTTCCAGACGAACACCCCCATGGCCGCTGCGCTGTACCGGCAGGGCCGCGAGTGGGTGGATGAGCTGGATCCGGCGTCGGTCTGGGACCTGTACTGCGGCGTGGGCGGCTTCGCCCTGCACTGCGCCGGACCCGGGCGGGACGTCACCGGGATCGAAACGAGCCGTGAAGCCATCGTCTCAGCCAAGCTCAGCAGCAAAGAGGCCGGCCTGGAACGGGTGGGCTTCCAGGCCGGCGACGCCACCGCCTTTGCCGTTGGTGCAGAGCAGTCGCCGGAGCTGGTCATCGTCAACCCGCCCCGGCGCGGCATCGGCAAGGAGCTCTGCGGCTGGCTGGAGTCCTCGGACGTGCAGCATGTTGTCTACTCCAGCTGCAACGCCCAGTCACTGGCCCGCGACCTGGCCGCGCTCCCCTCGTTCACGGCCCGGCGTGCCCGGGTCCTGGACATGTTCCCGCAGACCATGCACTACGAGGTGATGGTCCTGCTCGAGCGCGCCGGCTGACCTCCCGTCAGCCGCGCACCCGTTCGACGGCGGCGGCGCTGGCTTCCTGCCCGGCCTCCCGCAGGCCCGTGACGACTCCCGCGGCGTCGGCTGCGGAGCGGTTCTGGCTCAGCTTTTCCTTGGCCTCGATGCGGGTGATCAGCAGCTCGACCCCCACGATGGCGCGCAGCTGCCCGGTGATGAACCGTTCCGGTGCATCGTCCACGCTCCAGGGCTTGTCCTGGCTTTCCTCGTGCAGATCCGTCAGGCTCCGGACGTGCCGTGCCAGCCACCCGGCGTCGTCATGGATTACCAGCCGGCCGTAGACATGGGCGGTGGAGTAGTTCCAGGTGGGCACCACGCGGCCGTGCTCGGCCTTGGAGGGGTACCAGGACGGCGAGATGTAGGCGTCGGGACCCTGGAGGATGGCGAGCGCCTCCCCATCGGGCGGGCTGGAGAACTGCGGGTTGTTGCGCGCGGCATGGGCGTGCAGCGCGCCGTGCTCCCCCACCGACGGTTCGTAGACGAACGGCAGCAGTGTGGCCTGCAGGCCCTGCTCCGTCATGGTGACCAGGTTGGCCGCCGCCGGGCGGGCCAGGAGGTGCCGGACGGCGTCGGGGCCGGCGGCGAAGTGGGCGGGAATGTACATGGGTTGGTCCTTACGGGTTTGGGGGTTATCAGGAAGCGGGGCTGTTGAGCCGCACGCGCACGGCCGCGCCGGCACATGCGATCACGGCAAGGCCGCCGAGGGCGGTGCTCCAGGTGAGGGCCTCGCCGAGCAGGAGTGCGGCCCAGCAGATGCTCATGACGGGCTGGAGGAGCTGGACCTGGCTGACCTGGGCGATGGGTCCGACGGCCAGCCCGCGGTACCAGGCGAAGAATCCGAGAAACATGCTCACCACGGCCAGGTAGGCGAAGGCGGCCCACTGGACGGGTGTGGCCTGCGGCTGGGCCGCGGCGGACACGGCGGCGAGGGCCAGCATCAGCGGGGCGGCAAGGACCAGGGCCCAGGCAATGGTCTGCCAGGAGCCCACTTCCCGTGCCAGGAGGCCGCCTTCCGCATAGCCGACGGCGGCGCAGGCCACGGCGCCCAGCAGCAGGAGGTCGGCCCAGTGCAGGTGCCCGATGCCGCCGGACTGCAGGAAAGCGAAGCCGAGTGCCGCCAGCGAGCCGAGGCCGGTGACCAGCCAGAACGCCAGGGGCGGCCGCTCGCCCGTCCGCAGCACGGCTGCAGTGGCCGTGGCGGCGGGCAGAAGCGCGATCACCACTGCACCGTGCCCGGCGGGTACTGCAGTCAGGGCGTAGGAGGTGAGGAGGGGGAAGCCGACGACGACGCCCCCGGCCACCAGCGCGAGCCTGGCCCAGGTCCGCGGCCGGTGAAGCCGCTGCCGGGTTAGTGCCAGGGCCGCGCCTGCCAGACCGGCGGCGATGACTGCGCGGCCGGAGCCGATGAACAGCGGATCCAGGCCCTCAACGGCCACGCGGGTGAAGGGAACCGTGAAGGAAAATGCCGCCACGCCCAGGAGTCCCCACCAGAGGCCGGTCTGCGGCTGGGCACCGGGCGGTACCGGTGGGCGGACTTGGACAGTAGCGCTACTATTGTCTTTCATGAACAACGATAGCAGTTCGCGGATCGTCCTGGCACTCCGGGACCGGATTACGGGTGCTGCCCCGGGTGCCCGGCTGCCCTCCACCCGGCAACTGGTGGCCGAGTACCAGGCCAGCCCGGTGACGGTGCAGAAGGCGCTGCAGGCGCTGACGGCGCAGGGGCTGATCGAGAGCCGGCCGGGCGTGGGGACCTTCGTGCGTGCTGTCCGGACGGCCCGGCCCTCCGACTACGGCTGGCAGACGGCGGCGCTGCGGTCGCCGTCGTCGGTCCTGCCCTCCTCCAGCACCATGCGGGATGTACCGAACAGCGCCATCTCGTTCCACGCCGGATACCCGGACCGGGAACTCCTGCCCGAGCGGCTGGTCCGGGGCGCGCTGGCCCGGGCCGCGCGCGGCACCGCCGCATTGTCCCGCCCGCCGGCAGCCGGGATGCCGGAACTGCAGCAATGGTTCGCCCATGAACTGGGTTCCGCTACTCCTGCCGGGTTCACTCCTCCGACGCCGAGCGATGTGATCGTGCTGCCGGGAAGCCAGAGCGGGCTCAGCTCGATTTTCCGGGCGCTGGTGGGCGCCGGCCAGCCGCTGCTGATGGAATCGCCCACGTACTGGGGAGCGATCCTTGCCGCGGCCCAGACCGGGGTGCGGGTGGTTCCGGTGCCGAGCGGACCGGAGGGACCGGATCCGGCGGAACTGGCCCGGGCGTTTGCGGAGACCGGGGCGCGGGTGTTCTATGCGCAGCCCAACTACGCCAACCCCACCGGTGCACAGTGGGCGCCGGGGCGCGGGGAGGAGGTGCTGGAGGTGGTCCGCGCGCACGGTGCATTTGTGGTCGAGGACGACTGGGCGCACGACTTCGGCATCACCTCGGATCCGGTGCCGCTGGCCACAAGGGATGATGCGGGGCACGTGGTCTACATCCGGTCGCTGACGAAGAGTGTTTCCACGGCCATCCGCGTCGCGGCGGTGGTGGCCCGCGGTCCCGCCCGCGAGCGCATCCTGGCCCACCGGGCGGCGGAGTCAATGTACGTGAGCGGACTGCTGCAGGCCGCGGCGCTGGATGTGGTGACGCAGCCGGGCTGGCAGACGCATCTGCGGAGCCTGCGCCAGCAGCTGCAGTCGCGGCGGGACCTCCTCGTGACCAGCATCCGCGAGCACGTTCCGCAGGCCCACGTCGAGCTCCTGCCCAAGGGCGGGCTGAACCTGTGGCTGCGTATGCCGGACGGAACGGACCTGCCCCGGCTGACCCGCGACTGCGAGGACACCGGCGTGATCATCGCCGCCGGCACCGAGTGGTTCCCCGCGGAACCCCCCGGGGCGTTTGTCCGGCTGAACTTCGCCGGGCCCAACCCGGGCGCTTATCCGGAGGGCGCCCGACTCCTTGGCGAGGCCCTGGCAAGGCAGAGGTGACCCCGCTGCCGCCGCAGGAATCGGTCAAGATTCGACCGGATTCCGTTTCCAGATGTGGGCCAGAGCTACGCTGGCCGTGCAATTGGTAGCCGGCAGGAGTTTGGGGCAGATATGGATACAAGCCGAGACCGCTTCGGGCCGAGCCAACGGAGGCCAGCCCCACCCGCCGCACCTGCAATCCTTCGACGATGGCCGCTTAGTGCAGTTTTGTCCGCCGCCTGTGCTGCAGCCTTCCTGCTGACCGGTTGCGGCGATTCCCAGAGTTTCATGAGTGCGGTTGTCGCTGACCAACCGGACCGTTCGGCACCCCAGCCGGACGAGTCGACACCGCCCGCACCTGAGCCTGCTGCACCGGCACCTCCGCAGACCCCTGTCCCCTCCCCGGCGACGCCCTCTGAACCGCAGTACGTTCCTCCGGCGCCAGCCACGTCCGCCGCTCCCTCGGCCCCCTCCGGCTGCGACCCAAACTATTCCGAGTGCGTACCTGTCGCTTTCGACGTGGATTGTGCCGGTGGCAGCGGAAACGGGCCGGCCTACGTCCAGGGTCCTGTACAAGTCATCGGCGGCGACCCGTACGGGCTGGACCGTGACAACGACGGCATCGGGTGCGAGTGATCTACTGATCCCTGACCAAAATGCGTCACTTTTGACTCAATGGGCTGACGGGAATCCCCGGATCGACTCGGTTTGGAACGCTGACACACTAAAAGTCACGCATTCCGGTCAGGCCGAAACCTCTAGCCGCCGGCGCGGACCAGCTCTGCGCTCTTCTCCCACAGGCCCCGGGCCAGCTCGGCGTCGTAGGCCTGCGGGTTGGCCTTGGCCAGGGCGCGCTTGGCGTAGTAGGCACCCGAAATCCAGTCGGTGCCCGGGGTGCCGTTGATGAGCCAGAGCATGGTGTCCGCGCCCTGCTCCGGGCTCAGCATGAACCGGTTCAGCAGGGTCTTGTAGGCGTGCCGGAAGGGGCTGGTGGACTCCGCGGCGAAGTTGGTGCGGACCACGCCCGGGTGGAATGCCGCCGTCGTAATTCCCTGATCGCCGTAGCGTCGGTGCAGTTCGGAGGTGAAGAGGATGTTGGAGAGCTTGCCGGTGCCGTAGGCGCGGTTGGTGGAATAACCGTGCTCAGAAGTGAGGTCGAAGAGGTCCAGCTTGCCGAAGCCGTTCGCGGCGCTGGCGGTGTTGATGACCTTGGCGTTGCTGGCCGTGAGGGTGTCCATCAGGAGGGTGGTGAGCAGGAACGGGCCCAGGTGGTTGATCTGGAAGGTGGACTCGTTGCCGTCCACGGTGAGGGTGCGCTTGCCCATGATGCCGCCGGCGTTGTTGGCGAGGACGTCGATGCGCGGGTAGTCGGACTTCAGCTGCGCGGCGAGGGTGCGGACCTGGTCCAGCTCGGCGAAGTCGGCGAGGAAGTAATCCGCGTCCAGTTCCCTGGCGAGGGCGCGGGTCTTCTCGGCGGAGCGGCCCACGATGACAACCTGCTCCCCCGCCTTCGCGAGTGCCCGGGCGGCTGCTGCGCCGATGCCGTCGCTGGCGCCGGTGATCACGATGGTGCGAGGAGTCAAGGGAGTTCCTTTGGTCTGGCGGACGGCGCTCCTGGCGGAGACGCACAAAGATAAACAACGACGGCGGCCCGGCAGGTGGCGGTTTCAAGGGGTCGTTGCAACACCTGCTGGTTAGGTGGTTAGTAGTAAATCACGTAAACGCTCGGCTGGAGTTTTCCAGCCGAGCGTTTTGCGTGGGCGGCCGTTGAGTTCCTGGGCGACGTGTTCGAGGTCCTCGGGTCCGAAGACAGACAGATCGGTGCCTTTGGGGAAGTACTGGCGCAGCAGGCCGTTGGTGTTCTCGTTCGAGCCGCGTTGCCACGGGCTTGCGGGGTCGCAGAAGTAGACCTGCATGTCGGTGGCGAGAGTGAAGGATTTGTGGGCAGCCATTTCCGATCCCTGGTCCCAGGTCAGGGATCCCCGAAGGTGCGCCGGAAGGGTGGCCATGGTTTTGATGAGGCCGTCACGGACGGTTGAGGCAGAGTGGTCCTTTGGCAGGTGGACGAGCATTAGGTAACGGGTGGTGCGCTCGACCAGGGTCGCGATCGCGGACTGGTTGTGGGCGCCAGTGATGAGGTCCCCCTCCCAATGCCCCGGTATGGCGCGGTCCTCGATCTCGGGCGGACGTTCGGAAATCATGATCATGGGGTCGGTGAACCTGGGAGTGCGCTGATCAGCGGTGGCATGGGGTTTTCGCCGGGTCCGGCCGGTCCGCAGAGCTGCTTGCACCTCACGTTTAAGTCCGCCTCTGGCTTGGAGGTAGAGGGCCTGGTAAATCGTCTCTGGGCTCACGCGCATCTCCGGGTTGTCGGGGAACTCTTCGACCAGCGTGTGGCTGATCTGTTCCGGAGACCAGCGTAGGAGCAGCTTGTCCTTCACGTACTTACGCAGGTCCGACTCGCCCGCGAGTTTGGCTGTCTTGGGCCGGGCCCGCCGGGCAGTTGCCTTCCGATGTGCACCGTGGGGAAGGTAGCCCATCCGCGGATCGGTGTTTCGGGCCAACTCGCGGCTGACTGTTGAGGGCGATCTGCCGAGGGCGTGGGCGATCGCCCGCACCGAGGATCCGGCGGCCTGCAGGTCCCGGATAAGTTCCCGTTCCTTGACGTTGAGGTACCGCGGGTGGATAGGTTTCTCCAGCGCGGCCACCGGGACCTGGACCGTTTCTGTTGTGCCGGCGGCAGAGGTCATAGTGATCACACCACGTTTGTAGTCGACCACCCGGCCATCCGGATAAATGCGTCGTCCGCCGGACTTCCGGATTCCCTGGTCCCACTCCTCAGCGGTCCGTAAATGAATACCAACTGCCGCGGCAGCTTTCCGTCGGCTCACGCCGGCGTTGCGCAGCCGGGAGAACTCGTCCCTTCCAGGGTGTGGACCTGTCCCCGGCTTTCCCTGACCCTTCAGCCCGGCTTTCCGCACCCACGCGGCGCACGTATTGGGATTCAGCCCGAGTTCCTTTGCAGCCTCCGTGGTGCTCTTAAGACGGTCGAACACGGCGAAGAACTGCTCTTTCTGCCTAGCCGTGTACTTCCGGTGCACCGACTGCTTCCGTACTTTGCCCCGGGGCAAACCAGCCTTGCGGATCCATTGGTGACAGGTCATCACATTGAAACCGAGTTCCCTCGCGGCGGCACTGACATTTTGAACCCGATCGAGGGCCGCAAAGAACTGATCCTTCTGCTCCTGCGAATATCTCCGCCGCCCAGCGGGCTTCTCCCTTAAAGACGACACGGTCGTTGCAACTCCCAAAAATTCTGGGTGTTGCAACGACCGCTAGAACCCGCCGGTGTTCCCGCCGCCGGACCGCCGCTGCAAAAGCAAGTAGCGCCAGCTGCCGTTTTGAGAGTCCAAAACGGCAGTTGGCGCTACCTGGTTGGGAAGGGTCAGCCCGCCAGCCCGGCCAGCAGGAAGATCAGCGCGGCGATGGCGAAGCCCATCACGCCGATCAGGGTTTCCATGACGGTCCAGGTCTTCAGCGTGGTCTTGACGTCCATGCCGAAGAACCGGCCCACCAGCCAGAAGCCGGAGTCGTTCACGTGGGACACCACCACGGAGCCGGCGGCGACGGCCAGGACCATGGCAGCCACCTGCATGCCGTTCAGCCCGGCCGCTGCCACTGCGGGGGCGATGAGGCCCGCGGTGGTGGTGAGGGCAACCGTAGCCGAACCCTGGGCAATGCGGAGGATGGAGGAGATCAGGAAGCCTGCCAGGATCAGCGGGATGCCCAGGTTGCCCAGGACGTCGGCGAGTGCCTGGCCGATGCCGGAGGTGCGGAGCACGCCGCCGAACATGCCGCCGGCGCCGGTGATCAGGATGACGGAGCAGACCGGGCCGAGGGAGGACTCGAGCAGCTTCTCCAGGGCACCGGCGTCCTTGCCGCGCTTGGCGCCGAGCACAAACAGGGCAACCAGGACAGCGATCAGCAGGGCAACCGGGGTTTCGCCGAGGGTACGCAGCACCTGGTACCACTGCTCGTCCTTGACTCCCTCAGGCAGAACGCCGGAGGTAGCGAGGGTGTTCAGGCCGGTGTTCATGAAGATCAGTACCAGCGGCAGGAGCAGCAGGCCCACGATGGTGCGGAAGCGCGGCGGGTGGGATTCGGCCTCTGCGGAGGCGTGGCCCAGGATTTCGGGCACGGGCAGGACCAGCTTCTTGCCGGTGTACAGGCCGTACAGGTAGGCCGTGACGTACCAGGTGGGGATGGCCACGATGAGGCCGGCGATGGTCACCAGGCCGATGTTGGCATCGAAGAACGCGGAGGCGGAGACGGGGCCCGGGTGCGGCGGCAGGAAGATGTGCATCACGGAGAAGGCGCCGGCCGCGGGCAGGCCGTAGCGGAGCACTCCACCGCCCAGGCGGTGTGCGACAGCGAAGACGACCGGCAGCATGACCACCAGGCCGGCGTCGAAGAAGATGGGGAAGCCGAAGATCAGCGAGGCGAGGCCCAGTGCGAACGGGGCGCGCTTTTCACCGAACACGCCGATGAGGTAGTCGGCCAGCACCTTGGCGCCGCCGCTGGTTTCCACGATCCGGCCGAGCATGGCGCCCAGGCCCACGAGGAGCGCCACGGTGCCAAGTGTGGTGCCGAAGCCGTTGATCAGCACCGGGACCACCTGGTTGGCCGGGATGCCGGTGGCGAAGGCGGTGGCGAGGCTGATCAGGATCAGGGCGATCAGGGCGTGCACGCGCAGCTTGATGATCAGGAACAGCAGCGCGAGGATCGCGGCTGCGGCGATGAGCAGCAGGGGACCTGCTCCCAGCGTCTGGGTCCATCCTTCGATGGTCATGGTTCTCCTTTGAAACAGAACTTTTGTGTTGGGGTTGGGTTTGGGGCGTTAGGAGGCGCAGGGCGCCTGTCCGGAGGGAAGCTTCAGTGCCTGCACGACGGCGGCAACCAGCTCCTCCGGCGAGCGGGAGATATCGAGGCGGAGGCTGCCGGCGTCGAGCTCTTCCTGGCTGAGCGCCTCGAGCGTGGCGAGCTGGCTGGGCAGCAGCGTGGGCGGCATGAAGTGGCCTTCCCGGCCCTGCATGCGCTGGCTGATCAGGTCCGCGCCGCCGTCGAGATGGAGGAAGAGGACCCGGCCCTCGGCTTCGGACAGCAGGTTTCGGTAGCTCTTCTTGAGCGCCGAGCAGGTCAGGACCGTGCTGCAGCCGGCTTGGGCCTGCGCGGTCATCCAGTCGCGGATCTCGCGCAGCCACGGCCAGCGGTCCTCGTCCTGCAACGGGATGCCCTGCGTCATCTTGGCGATGTTGGCCTGGGGGTGGAATTCGTCCGCCTCGGCGCAGGCCCAGCCCAACTGCTTGGACAGGGCTGCTGCGAGGGTGGATTTGCCGGATCCGGCAACGCCCATCACCACGAGGTGCGTGGGTGGATACTGCATGGTCATACCTCCGGAGAAGACGTCGTTGGCTTTCGAAGAAGCTCGCTGCGTGCCCGTGATGAAGTGGGCTACGCCATAAGGTATCACCTTTTTGATCGATAGGTACTATCTTTCCGTGTCACAAGTCATACCTTTTCAGCATTCTTGGCTATCCTGAGGTTGCGCTCCGGCGCGGGAAGGCGGAAAACAATGTCGACGGCGACAGTACAGGACGCGGATGACGCGAACGACGGCGGGGCCTCCCCCGCGATGCATGAGCGTGTCCTGGAGGCGGTCGGCATAGCCATCGCCTCCGCCAGGCTGACCCCCGGCAGCCGGCTGACCCTTGAGGGGCTGCAGCAGGAATACGGCATTTCCCGCACGGTTGCCCGGGACACCATGAAGGTCCTGGAATCCATGAACCTGGTTTACTCGCGCCGCCGGGTGGGCATCGTGGTGCAGGAGCCTGATCTTTGGAATGTCTACGATCCCAAGCTGGTGCGGTGGCGCCTTGCCTCCGATCGGCGTGCCGAACAGTACAGCAGCCTAACCGAGCTGCGCATCGCCGTCGAACCCATCGCCGCTGCCGGGGCCGCCCGCCGGGCGAGCGCGGCGGAGCGTGCCCAGCTCGTTGCCCTGGGTGCCGAGCTGCGCAGGCTGGGCGAGGCGGGCGACCTGCAGGCATTCCTTGCCGCGGACATCAAGTTCCACCAGCTGCTGCTCAGGAGCTGCGGCAACGAGATGTTCCGGGCACTGGAGGACATGGTGGCGGAGGTGCTGACCAGCCGCACCAGGCAGGGGCTGATGCCGTTCAAGCCGCGGAATGAAGCACTGCAGGCCCACGAGGATGTGGCGGCTGCGGTGGCGCGCGGGGACACCGTAGTGGCAGAACGGGCCATGCACCACATCCTGGACGAAGTGCGCGAGGCGATGGGGCTGCACTAGGCAACAGGAAGGCCCGTCTGGCCTCTTTCCGGTTGTCCCGATCCTGAGTAGCCTGCTAGTAGGGCCCATGCAAGCGGCCCTGCCGTGCAGGAACAGCTGTGAGGTGCACAATGGCCATCACCGGACAGTCACGTACAGGATCAGTAACGGCGCCTGCCGTCGTTCCGCGGAGCAAGGGCCGCGTGGTGGTCAACTGGATCACCACCACGGACCACAAAACCATCGGGTTCCTGTACCTGATCACGTCGTTCGTGTTCTTCTGCCTGGCGGGTGTGATGGCGCTGCTGATCCGGGCGGAGCTCTTCGAACCCGGGATGCAGATCCTGCAGACCAAGGAACAGTACAACCAGCTGTTCACCATGCACGGCATCGTGATGCTCCTGATGTTCGCCACGCCCCTGTTTGCCGGGTTCGCGAACTTCATCATGCCGCTGCAGATCGGCGCCCCGGACGTGGCGTTCCCGCGGCTCAACGCGCTCGCATACTGGTTCTTCCTGTTCGGTTCCACCATCGCCGTGTCCGGCTTCATCACCCCGCAGGGCGCCGCGTCCTTCGGCTGGTTCGCCTACACACCGCTGTCCAACACCACGTTCAGCCCGGGACTGGGCGGGGACCTGTGGGTCTTCGGGCTGACCCTCTCCGGCTTCGGCACCATCCTGGGCGCCGTCAACTTCATCACCACCATCATCTGCATGCGCGCCCCCGGCATGACCATGTGGCGGATGCCGATCTTCACCTGGAACACCTTGATCACCTCCGTGCTGGTGATCATGGCGTTCCCGCCCCTGGCGGCAGCCCTGTTCGCGCTCGGCGCGGACCGCCGCTTCGGCGCCCACATCTACAATCCGGAGAACGGCGGGCCCATCCTGTGGCAGCACCTGTTCTGGTTCTTCGGCCATCCCGAGGTCTACATCATCGCGCTGCCGTTCTTCGGCATCGTGTCCGAGATCTTCCCGGTCTTCAGCCGCAAGCCGATCTTCGGCTACAAGGGGCTGGTGTATGCCACGATTTCCATCGCCGCGCTGTCCATGACCGTGTGGGCGCACCACATGTACGTCACCGGTTCGGTCCTGCTGCCGTTCTTTGCGTTCATGACCATGCTGATCGCGGTGCCCACCGGGGTGAAGTTCTTCAACTGGATCGGCACCATGTGGCGCGGCTCGCTGACGTTCGAAACGCCCATGCTGTGGAGCATCGGCTTCATGATCACGTTCCTGTTCGGCGGCCTGACCGGCATCATCCTGGCCTCCCCGCCGCTGGACTTCCACGTCTCCGACTCCTACTTCGTGGTGGCCCACTTCCATTACGTGGTGTTCGGCACCGTGGTGTTCGCGATGTTCGCCGGGTTCTACTTCTGGTGGCCGAAGTTCACGGGCAGGATGCTGAACGAGCGCCTGGGCAAGATCCACTTCTGGATGCTCTTCCTGGGCTTCCACGGCACCTTCCTCATCCAGCACTGGCTGGGCGTTGAGGGCATGCCCCGCCGCTACGCCGACTACCTGGTGGAGGACAACTTCACCTGGATGAACCAGTTCTCCACCATTTCATCGATGCTGCTGGGTGCCTCGCTGATTCCGTTCTTCTGGAACGTCTTCATCACGTCCCGCAGCACCCGCAAGGTTGCGGTGGATGATCCCTGGGGCTTCGGGGCCTCGCTCGAGTGGGCCACGTCCTGCCCGCCGCCGCGGCACAACTTCACGTCGCTGCCGCGCATCCGTTCGGAGCGTCCTGCCCTGGACTTGCACCACCCGGAAATCCGCGTCCGCGAGCATGAGACCACGCACAGCCCCGCAGCCGCCGCCCTGGGTGCGGCCGACATCGGCGAGAAGGATGTCCGCAGTCCAAACCCCGACGAATAGCTGAAAGCTATCTTGGGAGCAGCAGACCCTCGGGAACATGCTGCCCGGCCAACTCCCGGGCCTGCAGGGCGAACTTCAGGCCGCCGTCGGTGACGAGTGCCCGGTCGAAGTAGTTCTTCTTTGGACCCATGAGCTGCAGACACTTGAGGTTCCAGCGGACCGTCCGGTCGATTTCGATAGCCCATTCCGCCGGTATCGGATGACCGGACCGGGTGACCATGCCTGCCGCTTCCAGTTCGCTGCGGATCACGTCAACCCGCTCGGTCAGCGGCGGTGCGATGCCGCTGATGAGCCAGTCCAGATAGAGCCGGGTGGTCAGGTATACGGCAGGGTGTTCCGGGAGCGCGATGGTCTCCACCATGTAGTCCCAAAGCTCGTCCGGGCGGCCGATGTAGTGGCGCCCGCGCGGCGCCAGGAGCAGCCGGCCCTTCCGTTTTTGCAGCAGCTTCCAGTCAAGCATGTGCTGCCGCAGTTCGAGGATGGGCGGGGTCTGGCTCTCACGGTTGCCTTTGCCGACGATCCTGCTGTCCCACCCCAGCTCTTCCAGAGCCTGTCGGACCACAGCAGGCTTCAGGTAGCCGTCTTTGGTCAGCTCCAGCCCGTCGCCGGAGGCAGCGTGCAGGAACCACAAGATGGGGCCCAGCACCGTGCTGCGATCCTGATCCGTTAGTGGCTGTGGCCACCATTGCAGGCTCAGCATCCGGAGCCGGCGGCTGATGGCCTCCGGGTCCAGAGCCGTGGGATCGAAGGGCCCAAATTCGCCTGTCACTTGAAAAGTCCAGGACCGTGCCTCGGAATGCTCCGGATGGTGCTCGTCCGCCAAGGCCTCCACCAACTGCCTGTAGCCGAACGGTCCGCCAGAGTCCTCCACGGGGCCACGGTTGGCCCCATCCACGAACCGTAGCTCGGCCGGATTAAGCTTGCCGCTGCCCACCAGCTCCACATGGTGTGTCCAGTTGTCGCCGAAGTCGTAGTCATAGTCGAAGGCCGTGCCCGGCTTTGCCGGGTCCAGGAGCTCGGAAAGTACGACGCGGGATGGGGCCTCTGCGCGCAAACCGTCCTGGCCGTCGTCGGGATCGGTGATTGTCCGCTTCCTGCCGGTTCTGTCCGTGGTCTGGATGCCGTATAGGTGGCGGTTTTCCCAGCCGAAGGCGGCTTGGACGACCAGGTGGAATTGCTCCAGTGTCAGCGCTTCAGGAACCAGCAGCCGCCGCCAGATGAGCGGTTCGGTATTTTCGATGCTGATCCGCAGGTTGAGGGCCGGAACGGTTTCGGTGCTGTCCATGCTGGCCATTCTGTCAGGAGGATGGGATGAAGGAAGAAGCAGCACAGCTGGGTTAACAAAAGCAGGGCCTGCCATGACGGCAAGCCCTGCTTCGAGAAACCTAACGGTCCCGGAACTCTAGGAAATTAGAGAGCCTGGATGTTGGTGGCCTGGGGACCCTTGGGGCCCTGCTCGGTGTCGAAGGAAACCTTCTGGTTCTCTTCGAGGGAGCGGAAGCCGTTGGAGTTGATCGCGGAGTAGTGCGCGAAAACGTCCTGCGAGGAGTCGTCCGGGGAGATGAAGCCGAAGCCCTTTTCAGCGTTAAACCATTTGACGGTGCCAGTAGCCATTATTTTTGTCCTTCGTGAAGGTGGAGGGAAAGTCCCGACTTTCGGGCCCTCCGGTGTGGGGTGTTCAAAACCGCTACTTCAGAAGAACGCGGACTTTCGACCGCGCGTACTGCCTGAACTACCAAATGCAAACACAACAACAGGCTCAACACTACAGGACTTTTCAGATTTGCCTAGCCAAGTACGTCACAGGGCACCGGCAGGACCCCTCGACCAGCCCGGCGAATGGGCATAGTCTGCACTCACATCGAGCAGCACTCTTTGAACGGGGGAACCAGCCATGGAGATGCCCAAAGCAAGCGAAGAAGACAAGGAACGCTTCCGGTCGGTGGTGCCGGACCATCCCGGCGTCGTGGTGAAGCCGATGTTCGGCAACCTGGGCGCCTTCGTCAACGGCAACATGTTTGCCGGGCTCTTCGGCCCCACCATCGGCGTGAAGCTCTCGGACGAGGACCGGGTGTTGCTGGAATCCTCTGAGCGCACTGTCCCGTTCGGCCCGGCAGACCGCCCGATGGCCGGCTACTCCGGGCTTCCCGAGGTGTGGAACGAGGAGGGCGACGGCGACGACGCCCGGGCCAAGGCCTGGGTCACCAAGGCGTACGAATTCGTGTCCACGCTCCCGGCAAAGGAACCCAAGGCCCGCGCCCCGAAAGCCGCCAGGAAGTAGCCGGGCAGCCGCGTCTCATGCCCCCTTGTTTACTGCCGGCTGCGGCGTAGGGTTTTCCCATGCAACCGATTCGGGCCATCCTGCTACCCGGTGCCATCCTGCCCGCAGACCTGGCCTACACGGCCCTCATCGAGGCCCTCGGGCCCGATGTGCAGGCGGACGCCAAAGACCTCGAGCTCTACACGGGCGATGCACCGCCAGCGGACTGGACCCTGGACACCGAGGTTGCTGGTGTCCTGCGCGAGGCGGACGCGCGGGGCTGGGACACGTTCCATCTGGCGGGCTACTCAGGGGGCGGCTCCGTAGCACTGGCGGTGGCCGCCAAACACCCCGAAAGGCTGCAGAGCCTGGCCCTGCTCGAGCCGGCCTGGGCGGGGAACTGGGACTGGAGTCCGGCCTACGCTGAGCACCGGAAGGGGTACAGGCAGTTGGAATCCCTCCCTCCCGAGCAGTTCCTGCCCGCCTTCATGCGGCTGGGAGTGAGGCCCGACGTCGTCCTTCCGCCCCCGAAGCCCGGTCCCCAGCCGCCGTGGATGGCCAAGCGTCCCGCGGGCATCAAAGCGTTCCTCAGGAACTTCGACAATTACGACCTGGACAGGTCACGGCTGGCCGCCTTCAGCCACCCGGTCTTCTTTGCCCTCGGCGGCCTGAGCCATCCGGATGACTACGGTGACATGGCGGCCAGGCTTGCCCGGGTCTTCTTCCCGGACTTCCACCTTGAGGTCTTCCCCCGGCGCCACCACTTCGACCCGCCGCACCGGATAGAGCCGCAGCGGCTCGCCGACGGGCTCCGGCGGCACTGGGAATTGGCCGAGGCGGAAACCGGTGGACGGCAGGTGGCCGAGGAATCCCGGACCGGGTAAGTCGCGGCCCCACCGGCATGCCAGCCAGCGGGAATCCAAGGGTCAGCCGGCGCTGGGTCCCTGGATGTTGTGCTGCCTGTCGTGACGGGCGAAGTAGGCGTAAACGATCAGGGTGATCCCGGCGAGGATCATGACCGCGGGGACGGCGAAGTCCAGGGGGATGAGCACCGCCATGGACTGCAGCGCGAAAATCACTCCCAGCACTGCAAGGACGGCAGCCGGAATCAGGGGCCACTTCATGCGCTCCACGCGGTCGGCAGTCCGGACCGGGACGAGGGACAGCGCCCCGAAAGTGGCCGCCAGCCCCAAAAACAGGACGGCCGCGACGGGCGTACCCTGCAGCTGCTGCGGGATCGTCACGATCAGTGCCAGTGTCAACATGACCCCGCACGGGATCAGGGCCCACCAATTGCCGCGTTCCCGAAGGTAGACGGCGGCGAAGCCCCCGCCCATGAAGAGGAACAGGAAGGCGCCCGCCGCGCTGTTCCCGGTGAACTGCGTGGCGGTGGCCACGGCGGCCAGGCCCAGGAAGACCGAGCCGGGGATGGCCGCCCACCAGTTTTCCCGGCGTCGGGCGAACAGGGACAGGAACAACACCCCTGCGCCGGCGAAGACCAGCGGCGCCAGGAGGGCGGCACTCTCCACCACGCCCAGCCGGTCAAGGAGCCACAGCACACCCACCGCCATCAGGACGATGCCTCCGACGATGCTTGTGTTTGCCGATTTCACCCTGTGCCTCCCGGAGTCCGGCAGGCGGCCGTGCGCCGCCCTTCTTCTTTCAGGCTAGGGGCGGCGCCGGAACCTGAAGTAGGGTCCAAAGCCCCCGTCTTCGTCGGCCGGCCGCTGCTGAACTGCGACGCACCGGTGGTGTCAGCCGGGCGGCCCAGGGCTCGTGGCGGTACCCAGGATGTGGGTCAGGGGCGGGTTCAGCTGCTGCACCACAAACCTAAACCGCTCGTTGTCCTGGACCGTGAAACCTGCTGCGTTGATGGCCTGCATCGTGTCCCGGTTGAGGTGGCACCCGCCCATGAA
Organism: Arthrobacter nitrophenolicus; assembly: GCF_045833485.1. NCBI lineage: Bacteria > Bacillati > Actinomycetota > Actinomycetes > Micrococcales > Micrococcaceae > Arthrobacter > Arthrobacter nitrophenolicus. The sequence continues at coordinate 2,903,971 of NZ_CP174504.1, read as the reverse complement.
ACGCCGCCAGACGGGCGTGATCAGGTCTTCCACTGCTGCAAGGAAAGGGCGGTCGGAACGGACGTGCTCGTAGTAGGCAAGAGTTCCGCCGGGCCGCAGGACGCGCCGGATTTCCGCGAGAACGGCGGCCTGGTCCTCGACACTGCACAGGACGAGGCTCGCAGCCACGGCGTCGGCGCTTCCGCTTTCGGCCGGGATATGCTCCGCTGCAGCCGAGACCACAGTCACGGGGACACTGGCATTGGCAGCCTGTTCCAGTGCCAGGCTCCTCAGGTAGTCGTCGGGTTCCAGCGCCAAAACGTGGGTGACAGCGGGCGGGTAGAGCGCAAAAGAGGATCCAGTCCCCGCACCGATTTCGATGACTGAACCGTGCAGGCCTGCCAGCATGCGCCGGCGGTGCTCAGTTGCCCCGCGGCGGTCCATCCCTTCCACCCCCCGTGCGAATGCACGCGCAAAGCAGGGGTGCTGAAAGCGGCGCATCCCAGGTTCCATGACCATTCCTTTCCTGGTTGCCCACCATTATTCGCCTGGGGTGGGCCAAATGGACTCCCCCGGCGCTTTGTGAGAAGCTTCACAGGTTTTGTGTGGTGCGCGCCACGACATCCACCGGCGGCGCAGAAGCACCACCCGCATCTGACACGCTCTTTATGGAGGGAACCCACACTTATGAGCGATGCCTTATCAGCCATCAATAACGTGATCTGGAGCGACTGGCTCGTCTATCTCTGCCTTGCCACCGGAGTCTACTTCTCCATCCGGACACGCTTCCTTCAGGTCCGCCACGTCAAGGGCATGTTCCAGCAGCTCCTCCACGGTGAGAAGTCCGCCTCGGGCGTCTCCTCGTTCCAGGCCCTGGCCATGTCCCTGTCCGGACGCGTCGGCACCGGCAACGTCGCCGGCGTCGCCACCGCCATTGCCTTCGGCGGACCGGGCGCCCTGTTCTGGATGTGGGCCGTCGCCTTCCTGGGCGCGTCCACGTCGTTCGTCGAATCAACCCTCGGCCAGATGTACAAGACCCGCGACCCGCTGACCGGCGAGTACCGCGGCGGCCCGGCCTACTACTTCTCCCGCGCCTTCGCCCACACCAAGGGCGCCGGCTTCTTCAAGGTCTACGGCTACGTCTTCGCCGCCGTGACTGTCCTTGCCTGCGGCGTCCTGATGCCGGGCGTCCAGACCAACTCCATGGCCACCGCCATCAGCGGCGCCTGGACCATCCCGTCGTGGGTCGTGGCCGTCGGCTCCGTCATCCTCCTGGCACTTGTCGTCATGGGCGGCGTAAAGCGCATCGCCAGCGTGGCATCGTTCGTGGTGCCGTTCATGGCCGCCGGCTACATCCTGCTCGCCCTGATCGTCGTCGTCATCAACGCCGCCCAGCTGCCGGAAATCCTCTCGCTGGTGTTCCGCAGCGCCTTCGGCATGGACTCCGCCCTCGGCGCCATCATCGGCCTGGCCGTCATGTGGGGCGTCAAGCGCGGCGTCTACTCGAACGAGGCCGGCCAGGGCACGGGCCCGCACGCGGCCGCTGCCGCCGAAGTCTCGCACCCGGCAAAGCAGGGCCTGGTCCAGGCCTTCGCGGTGTACATCGACACACTGTTTGTCTGCTCGGCCACCGGCTTCCTGATCCTCTCCACCGGCGCCTACCGCGTCTTCTCCGGCGGCAGCGAAGACGGCGAGGTCCTTGCCGAGGGCGGGCTGCTCTCGGCGAGCGCCGTCGTCGGGCCGCAATATGTCCAGGCCGGCTTCGACTCCGTCTTCCCCGGCGTCGGTGCCGCGTTCATCGCGATCACGCTGGTCTTCTTCTGCCTGACCACTGTCATCGCCTACTACTACATGGCCGAGACCAACCTGCGCTTCCTCCTGGGCAGCTCGTCGGCCAAGATGATTCCGGGCCTGCGGACCAGCCTCGGCCGCGCGACCACCGTCGCGTTGCAGGTGGCCATCCTCGTTGCCTCCGCCTACGGCTGCGTGAACACGGCCGCCGACGCGTGGGTGATGGGCGATATCGGCGTCGGGCTCATGGCCTGGCTGAACATCGTCGGCATCCTGGTCCTGCAGAAGCCCGCCTTCAAGGCGCTCAAGGACTTTGAGCGGCAGCAGAAGCTCGGCCTCGACCCCGTCTTCGACCCGCGGCCCCTCGGCATCACCGGGGCCACCTTCTGGGAGTCCTACAAGACGGCCGAGCGCGAGAAGGAATCCGCGCGCAGCTAGCGCACACCCCAGATGCAGCAGGCCGTGTGCCGCGCCCATGCGCGGTGCACGGCCTGCTGCGTTAATGGCGGCTGCTCCAGAACTGGCTTGTCCAACAAACGCGTAGCACTTGTTAGGCTGGAATCCCCGGATTCACCATGAAAAGCGAGGCAAACGTGCACCAGGACGCCGCCCGGTTCCTGTCCCAGCCGGTGGCAGCCCAGCCCGGCTCGCCCCTCCGCGTTGCCGTCTACTCGCGCATCGCCGAAGCCATCCGCAACGGCCTCCTCACGCCCGGCTCCATGATCCCCACCGAAACCGAACTCGGCACCGACATGAAGGTCAGCCGCACGGTTGTCCGCGAAGCCCTCATGCTCCTCGAGGAGGACGGCCTGATCAGGGCACGGCGCGGCGTCGGACGCTTCGTCTCGGACACCCTCCCCCGCATCGGCATCGAACGGATCCGCCCGTTCGAGGAGGTCCTGGGCAGCCCCGGCCAGCAGATCGAGGTCAAACGCGTCCAGGTGGTCCGGCAGGAGGCCTCCGAGTTCGTCGCCCCCGGCATCGGCGTCGAGCCCGGCACCGAATGCTGGCTCTGGGAATCCGTCCTCCTCCGCGACGGCGAAGCCATCGCCCATCTGCAGGAAAACGTCACCGCCCAGCCGGTCAGCCTCGGCAGGGGCCCGGCCGCACCCCTCGAGATAGAGGACGACGGCGGCGCGACCCTGCTTGCCGCGCTCACCGCCCAGCTGGGCCGGGTTCCGGGCCCGGGCGAGTGCCAGATCAGCCTCAGCCAGGTGGGTCCCAGTCGCGCCAAGCTGCTGGACCTCCGCGGCTCGGACCCGGTCCTGGTCCTCACCCAGTACGTCCGCCAGAACAACCGGCCCTTCTACCTGGCCAAATGCCTGATCGCCGCCCGGGCAGGGCATCTGTCCATCATGCAGTCGTTCCCGTCCTAAGAGACTGCCGATGAACGGCAACAAGACCCATCGGCGCCAGCACGGCTCGCGTCGGCTGCTCTTAAGCATTTTTCTGCTCGTAGGGCTCGCGACACTGCTGGCTGTCTTCGGCCCCGCCATACTCAGTGGATTGCGCACCGGGGACGGCTCTCTGCTCTGGCGGCCGGAGTGCGTCGTCGACACGCCGGAGGGGGAAGTGGGGCTGAGCCGGGACCAAGCGAAGCTGGCCACAACTGCGGTGGCACTCCAGGCCCGGGGAGTTGCGGCGCCGGACACCTCCGGCATCGACTCGGCGGTGCTGCAGCGGCTGGCCGACGGTCCTTCCGGCGGTGCCGGCCCTTCCCTGGCCTGCCGGGGCTCGGCCGCCAGGGACCTGCCGGTAGAAGACATCGGCGCCACCGGCCTGACACCCCGCGCCGAGCAGTTGCGCGGAGCATTGACCGAAGCGTTCGGCAACCAAAGCCTGGGCGGGTTCGCCCCGGGCGGTGTTGACCAGGGCCACGGGGCGGACTCCACGCACTACGACGGCCGCGCCATCGACGTCTTCTTCCGCCCGGTGACTGAGGAGAACCGCCGTCAGGGGTGGATCCTGGCTCACTGGCTCGTCGCCCACGCCGAGGACCTGGACATCCAGTACGTGATCCTCGACGACCGGTTTTGGAGCGCACACAGCTCCCGGGCGCAGTGGCGGGACTACGACGCACCTGAACCCGGTAACGAGATCCTTCGCCATCTCGACCATGTGCATGTGGATGTGCTGGGCGGAAGTCCCGGCTAAGGGAGCTGGCCCTCCCCTCCACATCACTCGAGGTTTAGACCGGCGCAACCACCAGGGATCCGGCAGACTCAACCATCGAAAAGTGCCCAAGCAGCGTCTCCACAAGGTGCGGCGCGAAGTCCTGTTCCAGCGACAGCACCACGCGGCACCGTGCACCCCGCACCTCCGGGTAGCCGGCGTACAGCCCGCGCATGTCGCAGACCGTCTGCCCGCGGGAGGGTCCGGTGGAGGTGTCGACGGCGGCACGCACCACCGGCGCCACCGCCGCCTGCACAGCGCCGACGGCGAGCGCCGCGGCCAGCGGATCGTGCATCGCCGAGCAGGGCCGGCCGTAGATGCCCTCGTAGAAGCGGAAGTAGTAGCCCAGCATCTCCCCCAGCGCCCGCGGCACGGGCGCGGATGAGGCCAGCAGCTCCTGCCGGTGGTGATCCTCGAGGACGGACCCCATGGTCACGTCCAGCGGCACCAGCGTGATGTCCCAGTCTGCGGCGAGCACCAGGGCGGCGGCCTCGGGATCGTTCCAGATATTGGCCTCGGCAACGGGCGTGATGTTGCCGGGCGCCAGCGCGGCCCCGCCCATCACCGTCACAGAGTGCACCAGGGAAGGCAGCGCGGGCTCCAGCCGCAGGGCCTCGGCGATGTTGGTCAGTGGGCCGATGGCAAGCACGCGCAGCGTCCCGGGATACGTCCGGGCCAGCCGCACCAGCATCTCCGCCGCGGACTCGGAAGCCAGCGGAGCAGGCGAGGCGGCCAGCGAAACCTCCCCGATGCCGTTCTCCCCGTGCACCCACGGCGCCCCTCCCCCGAAGGAGCCGGCCAGCGGATCATGCGCACCAAGGGCAACGGGAATGTCCGCGGCGCCGGCGAGCTGGAGCAGGTCCAGGGTGTTGCGGGCCCCGACGGCGGCACTGACGTTGCCGCTGACAGCCCCGATCCCCACCAGGTCGGCGGCGGGGGCGGCGAGCAGGTAGGCGAGGGCGAGGGCATCGTCGATCCCGGTGTCGCAGTCCAGGTAGAACGGGGCAGTGGCAGTCATGGGTCTTCTTTCAGGTTCGGTGAAGGGAATGAGGGATCAGACGGTCTCGCCCTTGGGGGCGGCAACGAAGAGGCTGACGATGAATGCGGCGGCCGTGATGCCCACCGAGATCCAGAGGGCGGTGGCGTACCCGGCGGACGTGGACAGGGCGGCGAAGGGTGCCACAAGCACGACGCCGAGACTCGCCCCGATGCCGAAGGAGGCACCGTTGATGCCGGGCAGCGCGGCCGGGGCTTCCTTGGGCGAAAGCAGCACCGAGAGCCCGTTGATGGCGGTGAGGAAGAAACCGTTGTAAAAGATGCCGAGGGCCGCGACGGCCACGAGCACCGCCACCTGGCTCTCCGAGAACGCGGCCGCGGCGATGGCGCAGGCAAGGCTCAGTCCGGTTCCGGCGCGCAGGGTTTTGATCCAGCCGCGGCGGTCGGCCAGCCAGCCGGCGAGCGGCGCGGCGAACACGCCGATCAGCGCGGCGGGGGTGAGGAACAGCAGGGCCGAGACGGACGCCGAAAGCCCGAAGCCGCCGTCGGGATCCTGGCTGAGCAGCACCACGGTGAAGTTGATGATCGCGAAGATGCCGGCAAGCGTCAGGACGGTGGTGGCGATGACCGGCCACACCTGGCGGGAGCGGAGGTGGTGGACGGCGATCAGCGGGTGGCTGCGCCGCTTTTCGATGAACCAGAACGCGGCGAAGGACGCGATGGTGGCGGCCAGCAGCGCCAGGGTGCCGGGCGCGGTCCAGCCCGCGGCGGATCCGCCGGAGACGAAGTACGTGGTGAATACGAGGAACAGCGAGAGCGAGCCGGCGCCCCACCAGTCCATGGCGCCGCGGATGCCGCTCGGACGCCCGGCCGGAACGATGCGGATGATGCAGGCGGCGGCGATAGCGGTCAGGACCAGGACGACGACGAAGATGGACCGGAAGCCGAGCGTCTCGGCCATGAGCCCGCCCACGTAGCCGTCCACGCCGCCCACTCCCCCGTTGATGGCAGCGATGATGCCCACCGACGTGCCGAACACCTTCGCCTGCAGGTTCTCGCTGAGGACGATGTAGGCCAAGGCGAAGACCGCGCTGGAGACGCCCTGCAGGAACCGGCCGGTGATGAGCAGTTCCAGCGTGGGCGCGGTGATGCAGAGGATGGTGCCGGCGCCCATGATGCCGAGGACCAGCAGCAGGGCGGCGCGGCGGCCGATGAAGTCGCTCCACCGGCCGATCACCGGCCCGGCGATGGCGCCGGCCAGGAAGAACATGGACTGGACCGGGGCCGCGGCGTCGGCGTTCCGGCCGAAGCTGGCCGCGATCTGCGGCAGCGCGGGGGTGACCATGCTGGCGTTGAGCTGGAAGGACAGCACACCGAGCAGCAGGGTGGAGATCAGCAGGGCGGCACGCCGGCCGGAGAATTTGGCGTCGCCGTCGGGAAGGACGACGGCGGAGGCGGCGTCCGCGGGAGGTGCGGCCGCCGGGGCTGGGGTGTTCACATCAAACTCCTTTGTTCGAGCAGGGGTTCTTGCATCTTGGTTTGGCAAGATTCGAGTTGTTATACAACCATGTATGACCAACAAGTACAACCCATGCCGTACACTGAATTTTGTTCCTGCCGCTCCCGGCACCCCTCCGAAAGAGACTTTCCATGAGCAATCGACTTCCTGCCGTCACCGTGGTCGGCAGCATCAACCTGGACCTGATCGCCACCGCAGAGAGGCTTCCCACCGCCGGTGAAACCATCGGCGGCGGCTTACTCTCCGAGCAGCCCGGAGGCAAGGGCGCCAACCAGGCCGCAGCCGTGGCGCGGCTCGGCGGCACCACCCGCATGGTGGGCGCCGTGGGCAAGGACGCCCAGGGCCAGCGGATGCTGGACGCCTTGGCGGGTGCCGGCGTCGACACCGCCGATGTTGCCGTCCTGTCCGAAGCGACCGGCACCGCGCTGATCGTCGTGGACAGCGACGGCGAAAACCAGATTGTGGTGTGCCCGGGTGCCAACTCGCACCTCTCGGTGGATGCCGTGGAGTTCGGCCCGGACGAGACGGTGCTGTGCCAGCTGGAGGTGGGCCTGCCCGTGGTGCTGGAGGCGGCCCGAAAGGCGCAGGGTGTCTTTGTGCTGAACGCGGCACCGGCCATGGACCTGCCGGCGGAACTGCTGGAGCGCTGCGACCTGGTGATCGTCAACGAGAGCGAGTACGCCCTGATTCCCGCCCTCGCCGGCGCGAAGCTGGTGGCGGTGACGTACGGCGGCGAGGGGTCCGCCATGTTTGAGCGCGGCCGGAAGGTTGCCGAGGCTCCAGCAGCCGCCGCGACTGTGGTGAACACCGTTGGCGCGGGCGACGCGTTCTGCGCAGCCCTGGTGCTGGCGCTCGGATCCGGGCTGGACTACGCGGCGGCGCTTGCCGTTGCCAACGCCGTGGGTGCGGACGCCGTGGGCGACCCGTCGTCCCAGCCGGCGCTGGCCCCGCTGGCCGCGTACGTGGCGCGGGTTTCGCCGGCGGACGTGGCCGGACAATGAGCCTGACGTTCCGGCCGGCGGCCCCGGCGGATTACGACCACGTCCGGCGGGTCACGCGGGACGCCTACCTTTCCGCCGGGCACTTCGCGGCCGACCACCCGTATATGGGCGTACTCGAGGACGTGGAACACCGGGCCGAGCATGCCGAAGTGTGGGTGGCCGAGAAATCCGATGCTGTGGTCGCAGCGGTGACGCTGACCTTCGCCGGCCAGCCCTATAGCGAGATCGCGGTGGACGGCGAGCTGGAGTTCCGCATGCTCGCCGTGGACCCTGCGATCCAAGGCGGCGGAGTAGGGCGGGCTGTGGTGCGCCGCGTCATCGAGCATGCCCGGTCATTGCCGGAGATCGGCGCCATCAGCATTACCAGCGCCACGTTCATGGAGCGCGCCCACGCCCTGTACGAGTCCCTGGGTTTCCGCCGTGTCCCGGAGCGGGACTGGTACGTGCCGGGCGAAGACGTGCTGCTGTGGGTGTTCCGGCTGGAGTTCTAGAGCCCTCCCGGTGGTTGAGCCTGTCGAAACCGACCCGGTCGCTGCCCGGATTCCCGCCCCAAAGCGGGGGTTCAGAAGATAAAATAGGCCATGGTTGTGCTCTTCTCAGCTATGGGTATCCTGCTTTGGGTCGGCTTCCTTCTCGCCCTTGCGGTTCTCTTCGGAGTCATCTGGGTCGTCGGCCACACGATCATCGGGATTGTGTCCCTCGTCGGCCTTGCGACCCGCCCGAAGGCGGTTGCCGGCCCAAACCGCAACGTCCGGCCAGCACCCAGGCCGGTTGCTCCCCCACGGAACGCCACGCCGGCCCGCAAACTGCCGGCGCCAAAACCACCCGCGCCGCAACCGGCGGCCCCTGAACTCACGCCGGACATCATGCCCAAGTGGAACGCGGCGCACCGGCGCTATGTGGACTGGGACCTGGCCGACTGGCAGGAGAAGTTCGACGCGCTGAACCGCCGCAGGCTATAGGCCCCACCGCCGCAGGCTGTAGGGCCTCGTCGGCCAGCCTTGCCACGCTGTTCACCGGCCATTCACGTCCTTCTCGGAACCTGTCCAACCGGCCTTCCTACGGTCGGAGGCATGGACAACATTTCCCGCAGATCCCTCATTTCCGCCGGCCTCGGGGCAGGCCTGGTCGCCGCCCTGCCGGGTGCCGCCGTCGCGGTTTCCACCGCTGACGACGCCGGACTCCGCACCGACCCGTTCATGCTCGGCATCGCCTCGGGCGAGCCGTGGCCGGACGGCTTCGTGATCTGGACGCGCCTGGCGCTGGACCCGCTGGCCGAGGACGGGCTGGGCGGCATGCCATCGCGGCAGGTCCCCGTCGCGTGGGAAGTAGCCGAAGACCGGAACATGCGCACCGTGGTGGCCCGCGGCGTCGAGCAGGCCCGGATCGAAACCGGGCACTCGGTCCACGTCGAGCTCAAGGGCCTCAAGCCCGGCCGCGAATACTTTTACCGGTTCCGCAGCGGCCGCCACATCAGCGAGGTGGGCCGCACCCTCACCAGCCCCGCGCCGCACGAAACGCCAGCCGCGCTGGCGATGGCCTTCGCCAGCTGCTCCCAGTACGAGCACGGCTACTTCACCGCCTACACCCGCCTGGCCGAGGACCACCCGGACCTGGTGCTGCACCTGGGCGACTACCTCTACGAGTATAAGAAGGACAGCTACGTGATCGGCGGCGGCAACCCGCGCGACCACCAGGGCCCCGAAACGGTCACGCTGGCCGGTTACCGGCAGCGGCACGCCCAGTACAAATCCGACGCCGACCTGCAGGCAGCGCACGCGATCGCACCGTGGCTGGTGGTCTGGGATGACCACGAGGTGGACAACAACTGGGCGGACGAGGTCCCGGAAAACACGGACGCGGGCCAGATGAATGACACCACCGAGCGTTTCCGGCAGCGCCGTGCCGCCGCGTTCCAGGCCTATTACGAGAACATGCCGCTGCGCAGGTCTTCGGTGCCGGCCGGGTTCGACATGAAGATCTACCGGAGCATCCAGTGGGGCCAGCTGGCCAACTTCCACATGATGGACACCCGGCAGTACCGCGACGACCAGCTCGCCGGCGACGGCTGGAAGAAGAACGTGGCCGAGCGCCTCGCCGAGGACCGCAGCATCACCGGCGCCGAACAGGAAAAGTGGCTGCTGGACGGGTTCCGGAACTCCACCCAGCGCTGGGACATCCTGGGCCAGCAGGTGTTCTTCGCCGAACGGGACCGCAACGCCGCCCCCGAGATCGACGACGTCTCCATGGACGGCTGGGACGGGTACGCCGCCTCCCGCCGCCGCATCACCCAGGGCTGGATCGACGCGAACGTGCGCAACGCCGTCGTCCTTACCGGCGACGTGCACCGCAACTGGGCCTGCGACCTCAAGGTGGACTACAAGGACCCGGCCTCCCCCGTAGTCGGCTCGGAGCTGGTCTGCACCTCCATCACCTCCACCGGCAACGGCACCGGCTCCACCACGGACCCGGTCATGGCCTGGAACCCGCACCTGAAGTTCTTCAACGACAACCGCGGCTACGTGAACACGAAGATCACCAGGGACGCGATGACCGCCGACTTCCGGGTGCTGGACTACGTCACGACGCCGGGCGCCCCCGTATCCACGAAGGCCTCTTTCCGGATCCAGGACGGCGTGCCCGGCCTGGCGGCACAGGGGTAACCACCGGGAACGTGACGTACGACGGCGGGGCGCCGGCTTACCTGCCGCGCCCCGCCGTCGTCGTGCCGCTGGTTGTCCTGCTAGTTGTCCGGCTCGGGCGCCGGGCGAGTCCCCTCGTCCGTGCCCTCCCCCGTTGTCGGGACGAAGTTCCAGTCGAAGGACCCGTCGGTCCGGAGTGTCAGCCGGAGGAAACCGTGGGTGTCGCTGAACCGCTTTTCGATGTACTGCGGGCTGCTGGTGAAGGGGCGGAGTTCGATGCCGCCCGTGGACACCTGGAACGCCGTGATCCCGTCATCATCGCACCGGTCCCGGTTGTTCACGGCACAGGACCGTTCGTAGTTGTGCTGCGACCCGGACAGGGTCAGGCGGACCCGGTGCTTCCACATCACGTCGATCCAGGGCTTGTGGTCCTCGGCCCGCTCATGCGCCTCCGTCTCCGAGGTGAAGTAGGGCTCGTGGTGCACCACGGCCAGGTGCTTGCCCGCTTCCTTCGCGGCAGCGAGGTCCCTGTCCAGCCACCTCGTCAGCGCCCGGGCCTCCCGGGGGTTGTACCGCCACTGCCCGGACGGCAGGAAGGCGAAGTGCCAGTTCCCGAAGTCCTTCGAGTACGCCTTCCCGTTGCCGATGAACCCCAGTTCCTGGTTGATGGCGGCTTTCGCCGTGGACCCCGGGCACTGGCCGTTCATGAAGTTGTCCAGGTCCTCGTTCCGGCCCGGTTCCCAGTCATGGTTGGGGCCAGCCACCCAGTACAGCTTGCTCATCGTGCCGCCCCACAGCGGTGTCCAGTAGTCCACCAGGTCCTCACAGTAGGCGGTGTCGTACTGGAAGTCCCCGAGCCCCAGGAACGCGTCGATCTCGTTGTTCTCCACCAGTTCGGTGATCGCCGCGGCGTTCCGGCCTGACGGGCTCTCCGGGTCGATGTTCTCCTCACCGTTCATGTCACCCACCGCAGCGATGCGGACATCTACCGGTGCGGTAGTTGGCGGGGGCGGGTCAGGATCGCCGGTGCACCCCGAAAGGGTGATTGCCAGAAGCACTGCGGCCGCGGCCGCACTCCGGAAGCGTCTGCCGCGGGGAAGTGCTGACCGCATCCGTTACCCTCCGAAAAGCCGGACTAACTGCCGTCTACGCCGGCACTCTGATCCTCGTAAGCTCCGGACAGGCTGTCAAGCATGGGCAAGAATGCGTGACTTTTGTGGCCAAAGCGTTGCTGTCGCCGGAGTTGGCGCGGACCGGGTGGGTAGGCCCGGCGAAAAGTTACGCAAACGGGGCATGGCCACGGCGGGCGGCCGGCTTTGCGGCGTCACATCCGCCCTTTCGCTCAGGTCAGCGGGCCAAGCCGAGAAAGACCGCGAGTGACTGCTCAACCGAAACCATGGTTTCGGAATCAATCCGGCCGATGCGCTGCCCGAGATTGGTGCGGCGGACTGTGGTGAGCATGTCCACCATGATCTGGCTGGTGCGTTCCAGCCCCGTCAGAGGACTGGGGTTTACCGTCAGTCAGAGCAGTGGGGCATCCGTCAGGAACGAGGTCAGCGGGAGGAGCGTCACCGACTCTGAGGCGGCAAAAAGGTCGTCCTGGATGATGAGGGCCGGGCGCGGTTTCTGTGCGTAAGTTCCGCCGGACACGGTCCACAGCTCACCACGGTTCACTCCGGCCAGTCTTCCGATATCTGTTCGATGAAGTCCTGGTCGTCCCCGGCGCGGTCTGACGCCGCGACCGCCCGCGCCTGGCGCTGCGCCTCGCGCTTGAACTCCTCCGTGCGCGCGTCAGGAACCCACATCTGAATTTGCCGGAAACCCCGCTGCTTCATGGCGATGCGGTGGCGGGCAACGCGATCCCTTGCGCTCATATGTCAATGGTTGCATGTAACGCTTGAGGGACGGCGGGGAAGAAGCAGAACCTGCGAGAGGGTGGGGGGAAAACCGACAAAAGGTGCGAGAGCGTTGTGATTGGACGGCGGTAGGCGGGCACTCCCGGGTAGTGCCCACGAGGTCCGCCTTGTTAAGATGGCCGCGTTCACGGCGCTGGTTTTCCTCACCAGGGGCTTGCGCTGCGGAACAGGCTCCGGGCTCAGCCGGAGCCGCTGGGGGGAATAGACAGAGGACGTGGCCGGGGGGAAGTTTCTGCCGGCCCGGCCAGGCACATCCTGCGTATCCGTGCGCGCCTGTTCACCCCAGGACGCATCGGTTATTAGGAGATCCCAATGTCATTCCCTCAGCGATTTGGAAGCTCTCTAGGCGCGGTGCTGGCGGCCGCTGCTGCCGTGGCCCTGGCAGCCCAGCCCGCCGCCGCAGCCACCCCGACGGCGGCAAAACCGGTGGTGCCGCCGCCTGCGGACAGCGGCAGGTACCTCGTCAGCTTCAGCACAGGAACCGACGTGGCCCAGGAGGCCGCGTCCCTGCGGTCCCAAGGTGTGCAGGTAGGAAGGACCTTCTCCGCGGCGGTCCGGGGAGCCGCGGTGACAGCCACCAAGGCACAGGCAGCTGCCCTGGCCCGCTCGCCCCGCGTGGCCGCCGTCGAACCGGATGAGCCGGTCCAGGTTTTCGATACGCAGCAGCCGGCGCCGTGGAACCTGGACAGGGTGGACCAAACCAACCTTCCGCTCTCCGGCACCTTCACGCCCCCGTCCTCCGGTGCCGGCGTCCAGGCCTACGTCATCGATTCCGGCGTCCTCGCCCAGCACACCGAGTTCGGGGGACGGGTAGCGGCGGGCTGGACCGCCGTCGCCGACGGCCGCGGCAGCAGCGACTGCAACGGCCACGGCACCCACGTTGCCGGGATTGTCGCCGGCCAGACCTACGGCGTGGCCAAGGCCGCCACCATCGTCCCGGTCCGGGTCCTCGACTGCAACGGCAACGGCTACATGTCCGATATCGTGGCTGGCCTTGACTGGATCGTGTCCCATCACCGCGCGGGCACCCCCGCCGTCGCCAACCTAAGCCTGGGCGGTCCCGCCAGCACCATGGTGGACTCCGCCGTCCGCGGCGTCATGGCTGACGGCATTACCGCTGCAGTGGCCGCCGGAAACTCCAGCGTGGACGCCTGCAACAGTTCCCCGGCGCGGGTTGCCGAAGCACTCACGGTCGCAGCGAGCGACTCCTCTGACCGGCAGGCCACCTTCTCCAACCATGGCGGCTGCGTTGACCTGTACGCGCCCGGCGTCGGCATCACGTCCGCCATCCATTCGTCCACCACCGCCGCGGCAACAGTCAGCGGCACGTCCATGGCGGCTCCCCACGCCACCGGCGCGGCAGCCGTCATCCTGTCCCGGATTCCCGAGGCCACACCGGCGGAGGTGACAGCCGAGCTGTCCTCCACGGCCACCCCCGGCGTCATCAGCAACGCGTCGGCAGGAACGCCAAACCGTCTGCTCAACATCGGCGCGGTGCCCGCCCCGTTCCCGGCAGCCCGGGATTTCACCGGAGACGGGAAATCGGACCTGCTGGCCCGCGATTCGGGCGGCACCCTCTGGACTTACCCGGGCACGGGCACCGGCCTGTTCGGCTGGCGCGTCGCAGTCGGTGACGGCTGGAACGTCATGACTGCCATCAGCGCCGCCGGCGACCTGACCGGTGACGGCCTGCCGGACCTCGTGGCCCGGGACTCCGGCGGCACCCTCTGGACGTACCCCGGCACCGGCAACGGCCTCTTTGGCTGGCGCATCAAAGTCGGCGACGGCTGGAACGTCATGACCGCCATCAGCGCCGCCGGCGACCTCACCAGCGACGGCAAACCCGACCTCGTCGCACGCGACACCAACGGCACCCTCTGGACCTACCCCGGCACCGGCAACGGCCTCTTCGGCTGGCGCATCAAAGTCGGCGACGGCTGGAACGTCATGACCGCCATCAGCGCCGCCGGCGACCTCACCAGCGACGGCAAACCCGACCTCGTCGCCCGCGACACCAACGGCACCCTCTGGACCTACCCCGGCACCGGCAACGGCCTCTTCGGCTGGCGCACCAGCGTCGGCGACGGCTGGAACGTCATGACCGCCATCAGCTGACAGCCCGGCCAAGGCTGACGGGATGCCCCACCCGCCGGTAACGCCCCAGTAACGCCCCCGGCGGTGTAATACCGTCGGGGGTCTGGCTCGGTCATAAGGGCGTGGGCAATGGCAGATTCTCCCCCGAACGCGACCGGCCGGATCTTCATCAGCTACAGGCGGGAAGAGACCGCGTACCCGGCCGGCTGGCTGTACGACCGGCTGGCTGACCGGTACGGCGGCGGGCAGGTCTTCAAGGACGTCGACTCCATCCAGCTGGGCGACGACTTCGTCGAGGCGATCACCAGGGCCGTCGGGTCCTGCGACGTGGTGCTGGTGCTGATCGGCGACGAGTGGCTCACCACAGCCGATGAGCACGGCCGGCGGCGGCTCGACGACCCTGACGACTTTGTGCGCCTCGAAGTCCAGGCCGCCCTCACCCGCAACGTCCGGGTGATCCCCATACTGGTGGACAAGGCGAGGATGCCGCGGGCCGACGAGCTGCCGGAGAGCCTGGCGCGGCTCACGCGCCGGCAGGCCCTGGAGTTCAGCCCCGCCCGCTTCGAGTTCGACACCAGCCGGCTGTTCAAGGTCCTGGACACCACCCTCGCCGAGGTGCGGAGAAACCAAGACGACGGCGGGATGGCCGCCGGGGCGGGAAGCGCCGCGGCCGCTGTACCGGACCGGGAGGCGCCTAGGCCGGTTCCGGCCGCACCCCAGCCCGGGGACAGGCAGCGCCGGCCCCTCCCCAGGCGGGCGCTGGTCCTGGCCGGGGCGGCCGCCGTCGTCGTCGTGGTCCTGCTGGTGGTCCTGCTCGTGGCGAACCTGCAGCCGGGATCGTCGCCGGATGCCAACTCGGGCGGCGGGGCGCCGGTCGGGGTAGGCGGCGGGATCGAAATCGACTCCTCGCCGGTGACGAGCGAAGACGGGCTGCGCCTGACGGGGCTGCAGGCGGCAAGCCGGCGCGATCCCGGGTCTCCCCGGGTGGGTGACACCGTCACGGTGAGCTATGCCCTGACGAACACCACGGACCAGCGGCTGGAGCTGGAATACACGTTTGTGGGGGTGCGGGACCCGTCTGACGAACACCGGGATACCGAGGACATGAACGAAGGAAAGGTCCTTGAGCCCGGCGAAACCGTCAACGCCCAGGGCCGGGTCCTGATCGACAGCGCCGGCTCGTGGACAATCTGGCCCTGCTATGTGCTGGCCGGGGAACGCTTCTGCCCTGACAGGTGGCAGGAGTTCTTCGTCCTGGCCGAATAGCCGGCGTCGGTCGAAGGGGGTACGGATGGAGCACCGTGAGAACGGACCCGTGCGGGCGCGGCGGATCAAGGCCGTCCCTCCGCCGGCCACGGCGGATCCCACGTGGGACCGGCTGGAGGACCAGATCACCTGGTACGACGGCAGGAGCGGGGACAACCAGCGGCGCTACAAGTGGCTGAAGCTCCTGGAACTGGCGGTCGCGGCGTCGCTGCCGGTGGTGGCCGGCATCGGCAGCCCGGCCCTGGCGACCGGCGCGCTGGCCGCCGTCATAGTGGTCCTGGAGGGCGCCCAGCACCTCTACCAGTTCCAGGAGCGCTGGATCACGTACCGTTCCACCGCGGAGGCGCTCAAGCACGAGCGCTACCTGTACCTGGCCAAGGCCGGACCCTACCTCGGCGCGGACCGGCACCGGCAGCTGGCGGAGCGGATCGAGGGCCTGATCTCCCAGGAGCACGCCAAGTGGACCACCAGCCAGCAGCAGGCGCCGAAGACTTCGGAAGGCGGTTAGGCCGCGGAAGCGCCCCCGGCGTCGCGGGGTCAGCTCCGCGCCAGGCGAGGACCGGATGCGGCTGAATCCGGTATCTGTCCCACTGCCGGGGACCCGTCGTCCTCGTAGTGGGTGGCGTTGGCGAGATCCCGCCCGGCGATGTAACCAAACGTAAGGGCGGGGCCGAGGTTGATCCCGCCTGCCGGGTAGTGTCCGCCCATGACCGAGGCCTGGTCATTGCCCGCCACATACAGGCCCTGGATCGGCCGGCCCTCGGTATCCAGGACTCGGGCCCGCGAGTCGGCCGCGAGCCCGGCGAAAGTCCCGAAGGATCCCGGGACGATTTTCACCGCATAAAACGGTCCCTTTTCCAGGGGGCGCAGTGAGGGGTTGGGTGTGTTCCTGGGGTCACCGCCGTACTTGTTGAATTCGGTGGCTCCACGGTTGAAGTCGGGGTCGATACCCTTGCGGGCGTTCTCGTTGAAGTCCGCAACAGTCCTGGCCAGGGCCTGGGGATCGATGCCGCAGGCTGCGGCAAGCTCTTCGATGGTGTTGCCCTTCTTCAAATAGCCGGAGCGCAGGTACGGAAAGAGCGGTACCGGCAGCGGCTTGGCCATGCCCAGCGGGTATTTGCGCACGAACTCCGCGTCGGCGATCTGCCAGGCCTCCACGGGTTCGCCTTCAGGGGTGGCGGCCAGCAGGCCTTCCACGTAGTCGTAGTAGCCGTTGGCCTCGTTGACGAAACGCTTGCCGTCCTGCCGCACACCGATGCTGCCGGGCTTGGCCCTGTCCATGATGTGCGGGAAAGTGCCGATGCGCCCGTTCCGGTACGGCACCAGCGAAACCGGGCACCAGGCGGCAGGGGATGCCACATCGGTCTGGAAGCGGGCACCCACTTCCTGGCCCATGGTGATCCCGTCCCCCGTGGTTTCTTTCGGGGCCAGCGTCCAGTGCTCCCGGCCGGTGGGGGTTTGGGGGAAAAGGGCCTTGCGCCGGGAGGCGTCGTTCGGAAAGCCTCCGGCGGCCAGGACCACTCCGCGGGACGCATTGATGCGGAGGTCTCCTTGCGGGAAACTTACGACGGCGCCTGTCACCTTGCCGGAGTCATCGGTCAGCAGGTGCCTCGCGGGGGTGGAGACGCGTATCTCAACTCCCAGGTCGTCCGCTGATTTGAGCAGCCGGCCGGTGAGGGCGGTGCCGTTGACCAGCTGCATGTTGCGCCGGTAGGCCAGGAGGTCCAGGAGGTGGAGTCCCACCCGCCAGCCGGCGTGGACGATGCCGCGGATGTCCCCCCGGGAGGCGGAGAGGAATCCGGCCAGGTCCGGTCCCGCCATGATGCCCATGCCCAGGAATGAGGTTTCGTAGAGCTGGTGGCGCATCTTGGCCCGGAGCGCGGGCTTGATCCGGCGGGCATTGATCGGTTTTGGACCCACGGAGCGGTGCCCCGTTCCGGCGCCGGGGGTGTCGCCGTAGATGTCCTTGATCCTGGCCCCGGGCACGAACTGGAGGCTGGTCTTGTTATGGAAGAAGCCCACCATGTGGGGAACCGCTTCCAGGAACGCGTCCACCCGGTCTTCCTGGTAGTGCCGGCCGAGGCGGTGGCGCAGGTAGGTCCGGAAGAGCTCACGGTCCTCGTTGACACCGTCGGCTTTGGCCAGCGGGTTTCCGGGGGTCCAGGCCCAGCCGCCGGACCAGGAGGTGGCGCCGCCGCAGACGGCGGCCTTCTCTACGACCACGACTTTCAATCCGTGGTAGGCGGCGGTCACGGCGGCAGACAGGCCGCCCGCGCCGGAACCAATCACCAGGACGTCGCAGTCCAGGCCCGGGCGTTCAGAAGGAGTTTGTGAAGGGGACATCATGCCAAAGCTTTCTTAGTGGAAGTAGGTGTCGGAGTCGAGGCGTGGCGGCGCACCGGTTTCGAGCGCGTCAATCGCCTCGAGCTGCGGTTGCGTCAGGGCGAAACTGAAGACGTCCAGGTTTTCGCGCTGCCGGCGGTGGTCCGCCGATTTGGGAATGGCCACCCGGCCGTGCTGCACGTGCCATCGCAGGACGATCTGCGCAGGGGTCTTGCCAAGGTCCAGGGCCGGGCCGGTGATGGCGGGATTGCTGAGGAAGTGTCCGTTGCGGCCCAGCGGACTGTAGGCAGCGGTCACCATCCCCTGCCCGGCGTGATAGGCAAGCTGCGCCGGCTGGCCGTGTTCGGGGTCCACCTGGACCTGGTTCAGCGGAACCCGGAGCCCCGCGTCCTGCACCTGTTGCAGGTGGCAAGGCTTGAAGTTGGAGACACCCCACGAACGGATGCACCCTTCATCCATGAGCTGCTGGAGCCCCTCGCAGGCTTCCACGAACCGTCCCTGCGCGGGGTTGGGCCAATGGACCAGGAACAGGTCAAGGTAGTCCGTGCCGAGCCGCCGCGTTGCCTCCGCGAATGCCTGGCGGACGCCGGTCCGGCCGTGCCACCGGGTGTTGAACTTGGTGGTAAGGAAAAGGTGGCCGCGGTCAATGCCGCTGCGGCGGATTCCTTCACCCACGGCTTCCTCGTTGCCGTAGTTCTCGGCGGTGTCAAGATGCCGGTAGCCATTGGCGATGGCCTGGGACACGGCGGCGGCCGCATCCTCCCCCACCAGGGGCCACGTCCCCAGCCCAATGCGCGGGATGTGCACCCCGGGAACCAGCTCGGTGGTGGTGCCGCCAGCGGTGGTTGCGCTCATTGCACACCCGACTTCGTCTGCGTTACTGATTCGCGCAGCGCGTCGGCCTTCGCCAGCACGGCATCCACGCCGGACTTCAGCCGCACTGCCCACCCAAGTTCGCCGAGTTCGGAAACGCGCCGGTCCGACGGCGCCTCCGCACTGACCGGCAGACCCTCAGGAAGGGCGGCCACCACCTCCGCAAGCTCGAACCCGCCCTCGCCCGGCACATCCCGCTCTGACCGGGACTCGAGCACGAGCGCGTCACGGCTGGCCGGCCGCGCCACCGGACCGTCACACAATTGGAGTAGCGGCACCAGGGACGCGTTCGCGCGCAGGGCATCCCACTGGCCCGCGTCACCGCCACCGGAAAAACGGTTGAAATGCAGCGTGTCCACCACGATCCGGCAGCCTGCCTCGCGGGCCATCCCAGCTGCCTGGGCCAGGGACGCGACTGGCTGGTAGGAAATGGCTTCCAGCGTGGGGGTGATCCCGAAACTGCGGCCGTCCTCGGCCATGGTGGCTAGGGTGTTGAGCAGCCGGGCACTGTCCTGGTCCCCGCCCGCAACAGTGAGCGAGCTCGCGCCCAGGGCCTGTCCCGCTTCCATCATCCGCAGCCAGTGGTCCCGCTGGTCGCTGCCGTCCAGCAGCAGGAACTCGATGTCCCGGACCGTGACGCCGGTGTCCTGCATCCGCGCCAGAGTCTCCGTCAGCATCGGAGACCCCGGCTGCAGGTCATAGGGCCGTTCCGTGGGGGTGACCGGGCGGACCCGCACCCCGACGAAGTCAAACCCGGCACGGGCGGCAATACGGACGAGGTCCGGCGGGGCGGTGTTCAGCAGTGAGAGCTGGGCGAGGCCAACAGGCCGGGGCGTGTGGTGGGTCATCGGAGTGCTCCGTCCAGGCTTGGTTTTGTGGTGCCGGAAGAGTCAAGGGACAGCAGGGCCGCGATCCGTTGTGCCGCGTCGTAGCCGCTTTTCACCGCGTTGGAGGCGATTGCCGGCTTGTGGTCCGCCACGGTTCCGGCCAGTGCCACGGGCACTCCGGCGGCGCGGCTCAGTTCCGCCTCGCGGGCTTCCGCGGTGGTTGAGCCGTCCAGCGGGACCACCGAGCGGGAGACCAGCAGCGGCCCGGGTGCATCCAGCCATTCTCCGGCCGGTGCGCAGCCGGGCCCAGTCACCCGGACCCGTGTGCCGTCGTACTCCTCGATGACGGTGTTGAGCCGGATCCGGACCCGTGGGTTGGCGTTGAGCCGGGGAACGGCCAGGATCTTCGCCCTGCGGCCGGATTCCGGGGCGATCGCCTCCTGCGGCCCGAGCAGCAGGACCGATGTCCCCTTGGCCGCCAGGGTGTCCGCAACGCTCATGGCAACGGAGTCCGCCCCCCAGATGGTCACGGCCGCAGGAATTGCAGCGCTGTCCGGTGAGCCGGCGAGTACCTCCGGATGGCGCGCCAGCCAGTCGCGGATGTCCATGACGCTGGAGGAATCTGCACCAATGAAACCGGCGCCCGGCCGGAGCCCGCCGGTGGCAAGGACGACGGCGTCTGCCGCGGTGTCGCGGACCAGGCCGTCCAGGCGGTCTGTATCCACGTGCGAGCCCAGCTTGAGGTCAATGCCCAGCCGCGCGTTTTCCGCCGCGGACCACTCCGTGAAGCGGTGGAAGTCAGGGGTGGACTTCATCCGCGCCGCGAGCGCGAACTGGCCTCCGGGCCGTGCGCCGTCGTCGAACACTGTCACTTTCGCCCCTGCTTCGGCGAGCTCGCGGGCGGCGGTAAGGCCGGCCGGGCCGGCGCCCACTACCGCCACCCGGGCGGCGCCCCGGATGGCGGGGGTGGGAACCGGGACGCGGGAGCGTCCCACGGCAGGGTTGACCGTGCAGGTGACCTGGCCGAGGCCCAGGTTGTCGATGCAGACGTTGCAGGCGATGCAGGGGCGGTAGCGCTCGCCGCGGAGGACGCCCCCGGCGAAGGCCGGGTCGGCGTGGATGGCACGGGCGAGGCTGACAAAGTCGCAGGTTCCCTCGGCGAGGACTTCCTCGATGATGGCCGGCGAGTTGAGCCGGCCGGCCATTCCCAGGGGGATGCCGAACTGGCGGTAGGCCTTGGCGTACCCGGCGAGGATGCCGGGCTGCCATTCGCCGGACTGGACGATCCATTCGCCCGCTTCGTAGCTGCCTGCGGAGATGTCCAGGAAGTCAAGCTTGTCCAGGTGGGCCTTGGCGATGATGGCCACCTGCTCGTCGGCGGAAATGCCGTTGGCGGGGCCTTCCAGCACGGAGACGCGCATCCCCACGACAGTGTCGGGGACGGCGGCGCGGACCGCGTCGATGACCCTGTTCATGAAGTACTCCGGCGCGCCGAACTCGTCGGTGCGGTGGTTGGAGATGGGCGACATGAACTGGTGGATCAGGTAGCCGTGGGCGCCGTGGAGGTTGATGACATCGAAGCCGGCCTGCACCGCGCGCCGCGCGGCCTGGGCGTAGGCGTCAACGAGCTCATCGCACTCTCCGCCGGTCAGTTCGTGCGGGACTTCGCCGCCCGCAACCTCGCAGGGTACCGGCGAAGGTGCCACGTTCCTGAACCCGGAGACGGTGCGCTGTGCTGTGCGGCCGCCGTGGTTGAGTTCGACGGCGGCCAGCGCACCTTCTTTGTGCAGGGCGTCCGTGAGCTTCCGCAGCCCGGGAATCGTGGCATCACTGTGCAGTCCCAGCTGGTGGGTGCGGCCCTTGCCGTCGGCGCGGACATAGGTGGCTTCTGTGGTGACCATGCCCAGGCCGGCTTTGGCGCGGGTCACGAGGTAGTCGATGTACTGGTCGGTGATGCGGCCGTCAGCGGTGCCGTAGTTGCGTTCCATCGGAGCGGAGGCAAGCCGGTTGCGGAGCGTCTTTGGGGTGCGGCCGTTGCGCCCCAGTGTCAGGCGGCGGCCGGCGTGCCGGGTGTTGTGTTCCATTGCTTTTTCCTTAAGCCCCAACCTGCGTGAGGGGTCGTGTACCTTCCGGCAGCGGGGTGAAGCGGACGGGGCTGCCCGTCCGGGATGATTCGTAGACGGCCAGCAGGATCTGCAGGGCCCTGGTGGCGTCCCGGCCTGTGACGGCCGGGTCGTGGCCTTCCCGGATGGCACGCACAAAGTCGCGGACCTGTGCCGCGTGGTGCGGGATGAGCTGGCCGTTGATGGTGGCCAGGTCGACGTTGGGCTCAACGCCCGCGGGGTAGGCCGGCTCGGTGGTGACCTTCCCCTCCACCGCCCAAAGGTCCACCCGGCCGTCGCTGCCCTCGGGGAATTCGGTCAGGGACGCGGAGGCGCCGGTCTCCCCCGTGATCCGGACCTGCACGCCCAGGCTCGGGGACACCGCCGTCGACGCTTCAAGCGTCGCCATGGCACCGGAGGTGAAGGTGATAACGGCGGCGGCCGAGTCTTCCACTTCGATGTGGTCGCCGTGCTTGTAGGTGTTGATTCTGCCGTAGACCTCGGCCACGTCGCCCATGAACCACTGCAGCAGGTCGATGTAGTGGATGGCCTGGGTCATCAGGACGCCGCCGCCGTCGTTGGCCCAGGTCCCGCGCCAGGTATCCCGGGAGTAGTACTCGTGGCCGCGGTGCAGCATGACCGAGCACTGGCCGATGATCGGCCTGCCCAGGGTCCCGTCGGCGATGGCGGCCCGGATCCGCTGGGCTGCCGGCCAGAAACGGCGCTGGAACAGGACGCCCAGCTGCACGCCGGCGTCGTCGCATGCCTTCACCATGCGGTCAGCCGATTCCAGCTCGACGGCGATCGGCTTCTCGCAGAGCACGTGGACTCCCGCTGCCGCAGCCTGCAGCACCACGTCTTCATGCGTGGGGTGCGGGGTGCAGACCGAGACGATGTCCAGGTCCAGTGCCAGGAGTGCGGCCACGGTGTCGACGGCGTTGGGGATCCCCCAGTCCTGTGCCGTGGCCCGGGCACGGGCTGGATCGATGTCGCAAACGCCAATGATTTCGGCGTCGTCGACAGAGCGGAACGCTTCCAGGTGGTTGCGGGAAATCGCGCCGCAGCCGGCGATTCCGATGCGCAGCCGGCGGGAGGTGACGGATGGTGGGGTGGTCATTGAGGAATGCCTTCCTTCCGGTGGAGGTGGGAAACGGATGGTGCCTTATGGAACGTGGCCAGCATGTGGTCCGCATCGGCGGGGACGCCGGTGAAGAGTTCGAAGGCTGCAGCCGCCTGCCCCACCACCATCCGGCCGCCGTCCAGCACCGCGCAGCCCTTCCCGCGCGCGGCGGCGATCAGGGCGGTTTCGAGCGGCCGGTAGATCACGTCTGCCACCCAGTGGCCCGGGTGGAGCAGGTCCGGATCCACGGGAATACCCGGGTGGCCGGTCATCCCGACGGGCGTCGTGTTGACCAGGCCATCGGCCTTCCGGATGCTTTCGCTGATCGAGTCCGTCCGGGTGGCCACTATCTCGCTGCCGGGAAAATGCGGGGCCAGCCGGGCGGCGAGGCTTTCTGCCCGCGCCGGTTCAATATCGGCAATGACCAGGCGCCGGGCGCCGGCTCCCAGGAGACCGAAGGCCACCGCCGCACCGGCCCCGCCGGCTCCGACCTGCACAACGGAGTTGGTGTCCGCCGATGGCAGGCCGGACCGGAGGCCGCCGATGAAGCCCATGTGGTCGGTGTTGTGGCCAACAGCCGTGCCTCCGCGAAAGGTGATGGTGTTCACGGCGCCGAGGATCCGGGCATCCGGCGACAGCTCGTCCAGGCTTTCGTGTACCAGCTGCTTGCTCGGGTGGGTGACGTTGAGCCCGTCGTATCCGAGGTCCGCCGCGGCCCTGACCAGCTCTGCGGATTCCCCGGGGTGCCGGCCCAGGACGTCCAGGTCGAGGAGGCGGTAGGTGTACGCAAGGCCCAGCCGGTCCGCTTCCGCTTCGTGGAGCCCCGGGGTGAGCGAGCCGCCGATGCCGGCGCCCAGCAATCCCACAAGGAACCGGTGCTTCAGATCGGCGGGACGGGACTGGACTGCCCGCGTCGGCGCCAGGGTTTGCTGGCTCACGCCTCCACCTTGGCGGTCGCGGCATCAGTGCTGCTGGAATCGGGGGCGGTTGCCGCGGGCGTTGCGGACGACGGCGAGTGGCGGCGGGGGTCGGTTTTCTTCACTCCCAGCAGTGCTGTCGGAGTCCTGAACGTCTCAGGTGCGGTAAAGGCAGCCACTGCGGAGACGGCGCAGGCCAGGGCGGCGAAGGTGGCAACGGGAACCCAGTTGGCCTTGTCGCCGCCGATCAGCAGCTCGGAGATCACCGGGGCGAAGCCTGCCAGGAGAAGACCGAACATCAGGCTGACGGCCATGCCGGAGTAGCGGACCTTCACCGGGAACTGCTCCGGGAAGTAGGCGGGGTAGATCGAGTTGGTTGCGGTGTAGGCAAGGCCGATCAGGACGATGCCCGTGAGGAAGATCAGGGGTACGTTCCCCGTGGTCAGCGCCGAGAAGAAGACGAAGATCATGCCCATCTGCAGTGCCAGTCCCGTGATGAAGACAGGTTTCCGGCCGATGCGGTCGGAGAGGATGCCGGCCAGCGGTCCCATGGCTACGGCGGCGAGGTTGGCCACTGCGATCACGGTCAGCATCAGCCCCTTTTCCACGCCGACGACGGAGGTCGCGTAGCTGAGGGCGAAGACGTTGATGATGGTGTTGATGATGGTGAAGAGGGACATCGCGGTGACGCGGATGACTGTTACCCAGTGGTGGCGGAAGAGCGTAACCAGCGGCACTTTGACCACTTCATCATGGGCTTTGACTTCCTCGAACACCGCGGGCTCTTCGAGGAGCCGGCGGAGTACAAACGCGATGACGGTGACTACGGCGCTGGCAAGGAACGGAATGCGCCAGCCCCAGGACAGCAGCTGGTCCTCGGGCATGGAGGCCACGGGGATGAAGACCAGGGTGGAGAGCACGATGCCGAACATGATCCCGCTCATGGTCCAGCTGGTGTAGAAGGCGCGCTTCCTGTCGGGGGCATGCTCAAGGGTCAGGGAGCTGGAACCCGGCGATTCGCCGCCGGCCGATAGGCCCTGAAGCAGCCGCAAAACCACGATGAGGATCGGGGCTGCCATGCCGATCTGGTTGTAGGTGGGCAGGCAGCCGATGAGGAAGGTGGAGGTTCCCATCAGCAGGAGGGTCAGCAGGAGGACCTTCTTCCGGCCGAATTTATCGCCGAGGTGCCCGCAGATCACGGCGCCCAGCGGGCGGGCAACGTAGGCCACGCCTACCGTTGCGAAGGACAGGAGCATGGCGGACGGGCCGGGGGCGAAGAACAGCTTTCCGAAGATCAGGGCTGCGGCCGAGCCGAAAATGAAGAAGTCGTAGTACTCCAGGGCGCTGCCGACGAATCCGGAGACGGCTGCGATCTTGGCGTTGTTTTTGGGGCGTTCTGGCGCCAATGTCGACACTGACATGGTGTTCCCTTCATGGACTGGGACCGTTCGCAGGACTGTGCGTCCGCTGCAACCGGTGCGCCGCAACGAGCGGCTTCTCCATCCAGTGTGGGTGCGATCACTTAGCTAGTCCACGACTAAGTTGGTCTAGCACTATGCTTCAAATCAGCATGATCAGGTTCAGGTGCCGACCGGCGGAAAGATCTCTTCAACGACGTCGAGCACGGCCTTCAGGACCGCGGAATCATTGTCTGCCGACCAGGCAATGGCGTGGTTCATGTAGTGGTGCGGCTTGTCCAGCGCCACGTATGTCGCCCCGGAGGGAATGATGCTCGCAATTCCGCTGCTCATCAGCGTGACCCCCACGCCTGCAGCCACGAAGGTCAGCACCATGTACGGGTCCGAGAGTTCCTGGACGATGCGCGGCCGGAATCCCGCCGCCGTGCAGGCGGCCAGCATCGCCTCCGTCATGGAGGACGAGCCGTCCACGGGCGGCGAAATGAAATCGTCGCCGGCCAGGCTTTGCAGCGGGATCGACGCCTCCCCGGACAGCGGATGGTCCAGGGGAAGCACGGCCCCGATTTCCTCGCGGGCAACAAGCCGGGTCACCACGGAGGGCACCGGGGATTCGGGCAGGCCGACGAACGCGAGGTCCAGGGTTCCGTTGGCAACACTGGCAAGTCCGTCCGCGGTACGCACCCGGCTGGTGAGATCCAGCTCCAGGTCCGGGTAGCGCCGGCGGAGCGCCCGCGTCAGTGGCGGAAGGGTCAGATGGTTCACCGCGCCGGAAAAGCCGATGCGGATCGTGCCGCGGATGCCCTCCACCTCGGCCAGGGCAGCTTCACGCGCCAGGCGCATGTCCTGGAGCACGCGGTATGCACGCGGCAGGAGGGCGTACCCCGCCGGGGTGAGCGCCACGCTCCTGGTGTTCCGCTCGAAGAGGCGCGTGCCGAGGTCATTCTCGAGCTTCCGGATCGTTTGGCTCAGGGGGGACTGCGACGTGTGCAAACGGAGCGCTGCGCGCCCGAAGTGGAGTTCTTCGGCAACCGCAACGAAGGCTTCAAGCCACCTGATTTCGGTCATTCACTCGCCCTTGCTGGCAGCAGACTTCCGAAGTGCTGCCCGGTTCCCTCGGCTGCAAACAGTGTTGTGAAATTACACTAACCTTCCCCTGCCGGATTATGTGACTATCACACTTTGTCCTTGACCAAATAAGTGTTGGACATGTCTCAATACGGTCTCCACCATGGAAGGACAGGTGCCACTGGACCCATGGGTACGAAGCCGGCACAAGTCGCTGACTCGATAAGAGGAAGATTCCATGGCCACTTTAGCCTCCGCGGACGGGAAATCCGCAGCCCCGGACACGCACCGCCCCATTCATCAGGCTCCCTCGTCCGTCTGGGCTGACCGGTTCCGTGGCCGGGTGATTCTGGTGACGGGGGCGGCCGGCGGCCTGGGTTCCGCGGCAAGCACCCGGCTCCGGGACGAGGGTGCAACGGTGGTCAACACCGATGCGCTGGGCAGGGGCAACGGAGAGTCGCCTGCGGCATCCCTTCGCTTCGACGTTACCCAACGGCTGGAGTGGGATGCGGTACTGGACGCGGTGCTGGGGCAGCACGGCCGGATCGACGGCGCGCTCTTCGCCCACGGCGTCCAGGGACCTGAAGCTGCGGTCCAGGACATGCCGTTTGCAGGCTGGTCGAGGACCTTCGCCATCAACCTGGACGGGTGCTTTCACGGCCTTGCCGCGCTGCTTCCCGTCATGCGGGCCGCCGGCTACGGCCGGATTGCCGTGCTGGCGTCCATCGCCGCCCGCGAGGGCAACGCGAACATGGCCGCGTACTCGGCATCCAAGGCGGCCGTCGTCGCGCTGGTCAAGACAGCCGCTAAGGAAGCCGCCCCGGACGGGGTGACCGTGAACTCGGTGGCGCCGTCCATGTTCCGGACCCGTCTCCTGGACGACCTGTCACCGGAGCGCAACGCCGAACTGCTCGCCAGGGTGCCGATGGGCAGGGTGGGTGAACCTGCCGAGTTCGCGTCACTGGCGGCCTGGCTGCTGTCTTCCGAAGCCAGCTACACCACGGGGCAGGTGCTGGACCTCAGCGGCGGCCGCAACACGGCCTAGCGTCACCAAGGCGTAATACCTTGAGTAACAGGTGATTGACGGGGCGACCACTGATCGCTACGCTTCACTCACCGCGCGCTGGGGAGCCCGACGAGGAAACGAAAGGACCCCCAGGATGAACCGGATTTCGCGCTTATTTGTCGCCGCCTGTGCAGGCGTCGCACTTGCCTTTACTGCCTCCCCAGCGCTTGCCGCGCATAGCGACGACGGTGCCGGAGCCCACGTGGAACACAACGAATTCGTCTTCGATGATGGAACCACCTACGAGTACCGCCACGTAGTGCGGCATCATGGCGGCTACTACAACACAACCAATTCCCGTGACCAGTGGGACTCTCCAGATGAGAGCACCCAGTACTCGCTCGACTGGAAACAGCACTATGTCGAGCTCGGGAACGTGACGAAGCTGGGCAGCCAATACACAACCACCGAGAATGGCGAGACGTGCCGCACCACCACGGTGTTTGTCGAAGCAAACGGCGAGACGCGCAGGGTGAAGGATGACGTATGCTGAGCCGCAGCTGACCGCCCGCGGACCTACTCGGCGATGTCCTCGGACCAGAGTTCAGGGTGGGCGGACTGGAAGGCACGCATCATGTCCACGCACCGCTGATCATCCAGGACCACAACCTCAACCCCGCGTGACCGCAGAAGCTCAAGTTCGCCGTCGAACGTCCGTGCCTCCCCCACCACCACGCGGGGAATCTTGAACTGGATGATGGTGCCGGCGCACATGGCGCAGGGGGCCAGTGTGGTGTAGAGCGTGGTGTCCCGGTAGCTTTTCTGCCGGCCGGCGGCGCGGAGCGCGGACATTTCGCCGTGCGCGATCGGGTCCGCGTTTTGGACCCGTTCGTTGTGCCCGCTGGCCACGATCATGCCGTCCCGGGCGAGCGCTGCGCCGATGGGGATGCCGCCTTCGGCCAGGCTCTTTTGCGCGGCCTGGTAGGCGGCTTCAAACCCGGTGTCGACGGTGGCCTGCGGCGCGGTGGAGTGGTGCTGTTCGTGGGTCATGGCGCCATTCTCGCATGGGGTCATTTATGCTGGCTCGTCGGCCACCCGCCGGTATGAGGACCCGGACGCCGTCCTCTCCAGCAGCTCGAAGTCGACAAGATACCTTCGCAACAGCACGACGTCGTCCGTGTAGTTCAGGAGCCGCTCGTTCACCTGCCGCTCGGTGAGGTCCTCCCCCGGCCGGATGGCCTGGCCCGCCACCCAGGCTAGAAGCTCACGCCGGTCGGCAGGGCTGGCCGGGTACCGGTCGATCCGGCCAAGCCGCAGGAAGCGGTCCACCCCGGTCTTCGGCTGGCGCTTCGGGTGCTGCGACAGGAGACCGCGGAAGACCGCGTCCGAAGCCTCAAGCCCCTTGTCCCCGGACCACTCGACCAGGCCGGCTTCCAGGAGCATCCCAATGGCTTTGGAGCGCCGCTGTTCCTTCGCGTCGGGAAGGACGTCTTCACCCAGCACAATCTGCGCGTACGCTGTCCGCGCCTCCCGGCTGGCAAGCGCGGCCATGACCCTGCGCCAGTGCGGTCCGCTCAGACCAGAGACTCCGTTCAAGGCCACCTCCCGGGGCTGCAGCAGGCAGCATCTTCTTAAGCAGGATTTTCATCATTCGCCATCGCTTCGACCCAATCAATGGTTTCGTCCGGGAAATAGTGGCCCGGTTCCTCGTCTTGGCCTGCCCACCACGGATCGGTGCCGGCCGGTCCCCCGGCGCGGGCGATCTCGGCCACCACGTCTTCCGGCACCACGCCGCCGTTGTTCTCAATCAGCCATTCCCGCGTGGATGGCTGCAGCCTTGTCCACCATTGCTCGATGCCCATACGCGAAGTCTTCCACGAAGGGCATTGGGATAGGAGGACTGATTCGAGCCTAAAAAGCCCAATATTGCACTTGGCTGGGCGGGACGACTCATGCCGGACAGGCCTTGCGGCCGGACCGCCGCTCCGGTGATGATGACGTAGCGCACGAGGCGCGACTGGTTTTGGGCGTGGGGGTCCCTTGGCTGGCTGAGCTCCCCAGAAGGCCATCGTTGCTGCACTTTCCTTCCGCCAATTCAGCTGCCCACCGCCCCTCCCCTCGCGATGTGGCCAAGCTCAGCGAACTGCTCGACGACGACGTCTGGGCGTTCAGTAACTGCCGGGTCGACGCACCGGGCAGGCCGGTGGCGGAGGTGGACTGGTTCTTCTACAACGCCCGGCACGGGACACTGATGGTCAGCGAGTGGAAGGGCTTCCCCCAGCGGGTCGTGTGTGCGGCGGACACGGGAGCGAAGTGGGAGCTGGAGGGCGGGCTGATGGTGGCCAACCCCGTGGAGCAGGTATCGCGCCAGCTCGACGCCGTCCGGTCAGCCCTGCGGATCTCGATCCTTCCGGAGCATTTCCCGGGCTTCGACCCCGTGCAGTTGCGCCTCATGCAGAGCGTGTACTCCCCGCAGGTGGACGAGCGGACCGTCATTGAGCGCATCCGCTGGGGCAGGGTCTACGGCAGCCTCCCGGACCTGGCCACCGTTCTTTCGGCCGCCACGAGTCCCGCGCCGCTGATCCTGCCCGACGGCGGCACCCGGCTTGGCCTCGCAGCCGCACTGTGTGCGCTGTTCCGCACCAGCCTCCCGGCTGATGTGAAGGCCAAGCTCCAGGGGTCGAAGCAGAGCGAGAACGCGAGCCGGGCCCAACGGATCAGTGCCATCCACCGCCAGATCGCCGCGCTGCACGAGGAGCTTGCGGACCTGATGCTCGCGGGCGCCCCATTAGATGACCACAGTGCCCGGCATCCCGCTGCTCCCACACTCGCACCGGCACCCGCACCGGCCAAAGCCGCAACCCCGCCGGCGGCAACGGCCCAAGCTCCCGGGCTGACCGAGCAGCAGCGGATGCAGGCTCATCTCGACAGGACCTTCAAGGGTGTCAACGGCAGCAAAGACGCCGCGGCCAAGGCGCTCGAACGGGCATGGCGGTCGGTGCTTAATGATCCGCATCTTCACGGGGACACCGGCATCAGCGTTTCCATGTTCGGAGCAGTTGGCGCACCGCTAGTTAAGCAGCACCACGGATCACTCCCCAAGGTGCTTGGCATGCAGCTGCGCAAGTGGTGCGTGCTGCAGGCACGGGCCGTGGGAATGAACCCCTTGGACGTCCCAGGCCAGCCGTCGAACATCCGCGTGCGTTAGGCCGACTGCGGGTTCACAGACTGGGGGCTGGCCGCAAGACGGCCGCAACGGCTTCGACGGCGGATCGGGGGCTCGTGAGGACAGGTGCTTCGAGCCCGGTCAGGAGCGCGGCGGAAGGTTCCATGCTGGCTTGGGCGAGGACGACGACGTCGCAACGGCCTGCGAGCGCACGCACAGCCTCGGCGATGCTTGCCTGATAAGCCTCCGCGTCGCCGGCCAGGAACGACTCCCACGCACCTTCCACGACGCTGACTTCGACCGTGATGTTGGCGCCCGCTTCGGCAGCCTCCTCGGCGAGGAGGCGGGTGGTTGGCTCGACGGTGCTGGTAAGAGCCACCAGGACGCCGATCCGCGGTCCGAGGGTTACGGCCCGGCGGAGCATCGGCCGGTCGATCCGGATGACCTTCAGGCCGTCCCCCGCGAGTTCCTCCGCGATCCCGCCCAAGGTGGAGCAGGTGCAGAGGACTACCTCACACCCGCCGTGGCGGAGTGCCGCGAGGTGGGTGGCGACGACGGCCCGTACGCTCTCCGCCGTCGTGTCCTGCCGGGCAACCTCCAGCGCTTCGGGATCCACTCTGTGGACCGTTGCGGCCGCGGGCATGAGCTCCCGGGCCAGGGCCTCAAACGTCGCCTCGTGGACCTCCGCCGTATGGAGGAAGCCGACCGTGGGGGCAGTGTCGGGGCCAAGTTCGGTCATGGAGCCTGACTGTAACAGGCATGTGGCCAAGGCGCCCTCACCGAGACTTCGCCGCGGTCAGGCAAGAGGCGTGATGGGAGTGACGGAGAACGGTACGGCCAGCAGTGACTGCACCCTTTTCACGAATTCCTTCACATGGTCTTCTTCGTTGTGGGCCTCAAGGTCCTCGTGCCGGGCCCAGCCTTCAAAGAGGACGAACGTACCCGGCCTCTGGCCGTCAGCGAAGACAGTGTATTCGAGGCATCCGGCGTCTTTTCTGCTCGCTGACTGCAGCCTGGCGAGTGCTTCCTGAAGCTCCGCTTCCTGCCCTGGTTTTGCGATAAACACTGGCATGAGCCAGACTTGCGCTTCTTCTTGGCTGGCAGTTGTATCTGGCAATTTGTGCGTCCTCCGCTGTCCCTGTGCCGGGACGGGAGGGGCGGCACGGCCGCCCCTCCCGTCTGGTCAACTGTTGATCTGCTGAACCTCGACCCACGATTCCTTCGCAGCGGACTCGACGATTGCGTCGTCAATGAGGGCCACTTGGTAGCCGTCGGCAAAACTCGGGCTGACACTGCCGCCTTCTGCAATGGCCTTGAAGAAGTCGTAGGCCTCGATGATCTTCGTTTCGCCGTATCCGATGCCGAGCGCAGGGATGGGCCAGAGCCCATCACCATAGGGGTGCGAGGGTCCGGTGTAGACGGTACGGAATCCCCGGCGGTCACCCGGGTCGGACGCGAAGCAAACCTGCAGCTCGTCGCGCCGCTCGTAGTTGAACACGATGCTGCCCTCGGTTCCGTGGATTTCGAAGGTGATGTAGTTGTTCCGTCCGTAGGCGTTGCGGGTCGCTTCCACGGACCCCACGGCTCCGTTGGCGAAGCGGATCATGGTCATCACTTCGTCATCCACATCAACCTGGCCGCGGGGGCCTTCTCCGCCACGGACGGTGCCGAGTGCGTCGGCGCCACCGGACTGCAGCGGCCGCTCGGGGATCCAGGTGGACAGGACGGCATTGACGGCGCTGAACTCGCCCACGAGGTAGCGCGCCATGTCGATGACGTGCGTGGCGATGTCGCCGAGGGCGCCGGAGCCTGCGATGGATTTCTGGAAGCGCCAGGAGAGCGGGGAGTTGGGGTCCGCACTCCAGTCCTGCAGGTAGGTCCCGCGGAAGCTGAGGACGCGGCCAATGGCGCCTTCCTCGATGTACTTCTTCGCCAGCGCAACAGCAGGGGTCCTCCGGTAGTTGAAGGCCACCATGTGGACGAGGTTCTTGTCCTTGACCGCGTCATACATCGCCTTGGATTCTTCGCCCGTACGGGCCAGCGGCTTTTCGCAGATGATGTGCTTGCCGGCCTCTGCGGCGGCAATGGCAATCTCGGCGTGGAGGTGGTTGGGCGTTGCGATGTCGATGACGTGGATGTCCGGATCGTCGATAATGCTGCGCCAGTCCGAGGTGGACTTTTCGAAGCCGAAGCGGCGGGCCGCTTCCGAAGCAAGGTCCTCGTTGGCTTCAGCGATGACCTTGCGGACCGGCAGTGCCGGTGCAGGCCAGAAGAACATGGGCATGGCGGCGTACGCCAGGGAGTGGGCCTTGCCCATAAAGCCGCCTCCGATGAGGCCGACGTTGAGGTTCTGCATGTGAATCCTGTTCCTTCCGGAAGGCAGGGCAGATGCCGTCCTTGGCAGTGCCCTGCGGTTGAAAAATTAGTTGGAGAGGAGCTCTTCCAGGTACTTCTTGCTGATGGCGGCTGCTTCCCGGGGGTCGCCGTCGTAGTTGTCGAGTTCGACCATGAGCCAGCTGTCATACCCGCTTTCCCGGATCGCAGCGATGATGTCCGGGAAGTCCAGCTCGCCCTGCCCCAGAGGGAGGAAAGTGAAGGGAGCCTGCTGGAAATCCTTGAGATGGACGTGCCGGATACGGTCCGGGTATTTCCGGATGACTGCGGCCGGGTCCGCCCCGCCGGCGGCAAGATGGGCGGTGTCCGGGCAGAAGCCGATCCGGGTGAGCGGCATCAGTTTGTCCAGTTCATCCGGGCTCTCCACGATGGTGCTCAGGTGCGGGTGGTAGCTCGCCGTCAGCCCGAAGCTCTCTGCAATGTCAGTTACCTTGTCCAGCCCCTCACCGAGCCGCCGGTAGTCTTCCTCGGTGGTGCCGGCCGCGCGCCGTGCGCCGCCTCCGACGACCAGGCGTTCCGCCCCGAAGTTTGCGGCCAACTCGGCAGCCCGGTGGATCCGGTGCAGCTCGTCGGGAAGGATGTCCGCGTAGATAAAGTTCGCCCCGGTGTAGACGCTTGTCAGTTCGACACCGGCTGTACCCAGGATTTCCTTGAGTTCTTCAGGCTTTTCCGCGTATTCCGCGAGGTTGCCGTCGAACATTTCAACACCCTGGTAGCCGACTGAGGCGATGTCCTGGACGGCGTCCCGCATGGACCCGTGGGTCAGGTAGAAGAGGTCCTTGACGCTTGTTACGCCTTGCGGGTGGCCGACGACGCCGCCCCAGGTGATGGAACAGTAACCGAGTTTCATTGCTTCTGCCTTTCAGGAGCCGAAGAGGAGGTGGGTGGCATGTGTGCTACTTCTTCCGGGCCAGGGCGACGGCCAGGATGATGATTGCGCCGCGGACCACCTGCTGCTGGCTGCTGTCGAGTCCCGCGAGGATGAGGCCGTTGTTGATGAGCCCGATCAGCAGGGCACCGAAGAGGGTGCCGATGATGGAGCCGAACCCGCCGAAGAGGCTGGTTCCACCCAGGATGACGGCCGCGATGGCGGAGAGTTCGTCTCCCGATCCCCACTGGAAACGACCGGACTGGAGACGGCCGGCGTACAGCATGCCGGCGACGCTTGCCGCCATGGCTGAGATGAGGAGCACCTGGAATTTGATGCGCTTGGTGTTGATGCCGGTGAACTCCGCGGCGTTGCGGTTGCCGCCCGTGGCCAGGACCTGGCGGCCGAACTTGGTGCGGTTCAGCACGACGGCGCCGATGGCCACGAAGATCGCGCTCCAGACCACGAGGCCCGGAATCGGACCGAAGTTGCCGGATCCAAACAGCATGTTGAACGTGTCGTTGAGGATGGGCTGGGGCGCCGACGCCGTAATCCACTGCGCAACGCCCACGGCTATCCCCAGCATGCCTAGTGTCACCAGGAAGGACGGTATGCCAAGGAGGCTTACCAGGGCACCGTTGATCGAGCCGACCACCAGTCCGACGGCGAGCCCTGCCAGGATCCCGGGGATCAGACCAAACTGGGACAGGGCCATCGCAGTGCACACACTTGAGAGCCCGGCCACGGAGCCGACGCTGAGGTCGATTTCTGCACAGGCGATCACGTAGGTCATGCCGACGGCGATGACGGTGATCGTGGCGGTCTGCCGGAAGATGTTCAGCAGGTTGTTCGGCGACAGGAAGCCCTGGTCGCGGAGCAGGACGGCGAAGAAAAGGAAGACGACGACGAAGCCGATGTAGATGACGTAGCGACGCCAGTCAAGGTCTTTGAGGATGGCGCCGAAATTGCGGGATGCCGCGGTGTCCCGGGGCGCGATGGTGTTTGCCTTGCTCACTTTCAGACTCCCTGTACTGCGAGTTGGAGATATTCCTCGTCAGCGATGTCGCTGCGGGGTATATCGCGGATGATGGAGCCGTCCTTCAGGACGAGGACGCGGTCGCTGACCGCGAGTAGTTCCGGGTACTCGGAAGAGATGACGATGACAGCCTTGCCGGCGCTGGCCAGCTCGCGGATCATGTCCAGGATTTCGCTCTTGGTGCCGATGTCGACGCCCGCCGTTGGCTCGTCCAGGATCAGGATGTCCGGATCGGTTCCCAGCCACTTGGCGATCACCACTTTCTGCTGGTTGCCGCCGGAGAGGAGCCGTACCGGGCGGTGCGGGTGGGCCACCTTCACTGCGAACCTTTTGATCAGGGAGGAGGACAATTCCTTGCCCTTGGCGCCGTCCAGGAGGGGTCCCCGCTGGATCTTCCCGAGGAGGGGAAGCAGCAGGTTGTCCTGGACCGAGTGCTCCAGGACGAGGCCCTGGGCCCTGCGGTCCTCCGGGATGAGGGCGAGGCCCGCGTCGATGGCCTGCTGGGGCGAGCCAAGCGTGACCTTCTTGCCCCGCAGGAGAACCTCGCCGCTGTCCGCCTTGTCAATGCCGAAGAGGGTGCGGGCGAGTTCGGTTCGACCGCTTCCCATCAGCCCTGCCAGCCCGAGGATTTCGCCGGGCCGGAGCGCGAAGGAAACGTCCCGAACCCGTGGCCCCGCGTTGAGCCCTCGGACCTCCAGCAGCGGCGCCCCGTCATGCACCGCGTGGTCACGGGCACGATAGGAAAGCTGGCCTTCGATCTTCTTGCCGACGATGCCTTCCACGATCTGTTCGGGAGTGACGTCCGTCAGCGGGGCTGTGAGGAGGTGCCGGCCGTCGCGGAGGATGGTGATCCTGTCCGCGAGCCTGTACACCTCATCCATGCGGTGTGAGATGTAGATGATCGAGATCCCACGCTGCTTGAGGCGGTCAATAAGTTCGAAGAGTGCTTCGGACTCATGCCGGGCCAGGCTTGCAGTGGGCTCATCCATGATCAGCACCTGGGCGTTCTGGGCGAGTGCCTTGGCGATCTCGGTCAGCTGCCAGTATGCGGTGCCGAGCCGCGAGACCTCGGCGCGGGGGTCGACGTCGACCTCCATCTCACTGAAGACTTCCCTTGCCCGGCGCACCGCGGCACGGTCATCGATGAGTCCGGCAGTGCCGAGCGGTTCCGAGGCAAGGAAGATGTTCTTTGCAACAGTCAGGCTCGGTACCAGGCTGAACTCCTGAAAGACCATTCCTATCCCGGCTGCCTTCGCGTCGTGGATGGAGTTGATGGCGGCGGGTTTGCCGCCAATGAGGATCTCGCCGGCGTCTGCCTGGTACACGCCCTGGAGGATCTTCATGAGCGTGGACTTCCCTGCGCCGTTGCCGCCTGCGAGCGCGTGGACCTCGCCCTTGCGGACGTCGAAATCTACGTCCTTCAATACGGGGACGCCGTTGAAGCCCTTGGAAATCGAGCGCATCTCGACGACATTGTCTGCGGTGTTCATCGTTGCCCTTTCGGCGCGGTGCGGGGGTAGGCCCCCGCACCGCCGGTTTTGGCTACTGCTTGTAGGAGTCCTGGATATCCTTGGGGGCGTCCTCGTGGTAGACCTGCTTCCAGGCTTCCAGGACGTTGGAGTGGTCAACCGGGAGGGCACTCAGCGCCACATAAGCGGGCGCTTCCTTGCCGATGAGCGCCCCTGCGGCCAGCCGGGCTTCCGTGACACCCTGGTCGAACGGAACCTGCGCTCCCAGGCCGACGACGAGTTCATCCTTGGCGAGGGCAATCGCGACGTTCTTGCCGAGGTCCTCGGTGGCGATCTTCAGGTCCTGCCGGCCGGCGGCGCGTGCTGCTGCCATCACGCCTTCTGCGGGAACATCCCACACCGCCCAGATGCCGGACAGGTCAGGGTACTTACTCAGCATTGCGTTGGCGGCAGCCTGGGCGTCTCCGGCGAAGTCCGGACCGGCAATGCCCTTCTCCTCGACGATCTGGATCTCCGGGTATTCCTTCGTGATCGTTTCCTTGAAGCCCTCGTAGCGCTGCTTGGTCACGAAGAAGTCGGCCTGGTGGAAGACAAGCCCAATCTTCCCCTTGCCACCGAGCGCCTTGGCCATCTGGTGGGCAGAGACGACGCCGTTCCCGAAGTTGTCGGCGGAAACAACAGAAACGTAGTCCTGCCCGGCGGTCAGCCCCTGGGGAACGTTGTCCATGAAGACGAGTTTCGTGCCGGCTTCCGCGGCCTTCTTGTAGGCGGAGGCCGTGGCCACAGGATCCGTGGGGATGGAGACGATGATGTCAGGGTCCTGGGTCATGACAGTTTCGATGTCCGAAACCTGCTTGTCCGGCTTGAAGTTCGCGTCGGTTGTGGCGATGACCTTGATGCCGAGTTTTTCGAACTCGCTCTTCAGACCGTTGACCTGGGCCGTAGCCCAGTCGTTGCCGCCGTAATGCATCACGACGGCGGCCTTTGCGTTGAATGCCTTGACCTTCTCGATCTCTTCGGGAGTCAGCTCTGCTGCGGACGCCGGGGAGGGCGTCTCGCCGTTGGGTCCCTTGCTCAGGACCTGTCCCTTGATCTCCTCAAGGGCCTGCTGGGCCTTCTCGGACACACCGGCGTCGGGAGCGTTCGACGTGCCTGTTGTCGAACTGCTGCAGGAAGCGACGGAAAGTGACAGGACTGCGGCAAGTGCCACAATGGGAAGCCTGCGGATCATCATTGTTCTCCAGTGCTTTGGGTGGATGGGTAGGGGTGGATGCCTGGGTGGATCAGGCGAGGGCTATGGCCAGGGCGGCCGGAACCGGGGAAAGCACGAGCCGGCCGGAGGCCGAGGCTGTGCGGATTGCAGCGGCCTTGTCTGAAGCTTTCAGGAGCTCCTCTGCATGGGCTTTGTCGACGAAGAAGCCCAGCGAACACGGCCCGTGGTGGGCCTGAACCCACTTCACCGCCTCGCCGGCCGCCTTCGCCATGTCACTGCCCGGTTCCGCGGCCGGGCCGCGAACGGTGGACACTGACACGGGTTTGCCCGAGTTGTCGACTGAGACGACCAGGCTCGCCCACAGAAGATCGTCATCGAAAATTCCGACGACCGCCGAGGTGCCGGCAGCCACAAACGCATTGACAGCGGCTCCAAGCTCGCCGGGCGCCGCATCCTCCAGGAGCATTTCGAGATGTGCCCACTGGGCCTGGTCGACGTCCCGAAGCCCGGCAGCCGGATCGAGCGCGAGTGCGTGGGCGATGCGGTGGGGCATCCCGCTCCTTTCGTCATTGAAATGTTGCTCCGTTAGCGTTTACGGATTTATCGTGAACGTTTACGGACATCATCGTAAACGTTCACGGAGAAAGGTGTCAAGCATCACATCTTGGGCTATTCATGGCGGCGTGGACGTCGGGGCCGACGTAAGATCGAAAGGCACGGAACCTCGAGGTTGCGGGCGTGAGGTGCAAGACAGGAGAGAGCGTGGCAGGCATAACTGTTCCCCCTGAGACGAACGAGCGGTCACCGGATGCCCCGCCGCGGCGCCGGAAGCCCACCATCAACGATGTGGCAAGCATGGCCGGGGTTTCCTTCGGCACGGTCTCGCGGGTCCTCAACGGCGCTCCTGATGTCAGCGCCGCAACCCGAGAACGCGTTCTTCAGATCATCAAGGACATCGGGTACCGGCGGAACCGGGCAGCCACGGCGCTCGTCACCAGCAAGTCGACGTCCATCGGCATACTTTCCGACGGCTCCCCCCGGTTCGGCCCGGTGGGCACACTGATGGCCCTCGAGAACGTTGCACGCAAGAAGGGCTACGCCACAACAGTCATAAGCGTCGAAAAGCCCTACGAAGAGTCGGTCCAGGCAGCGCTCGACACCTTGGACGATACCGGCGTGGGCGGAATTATCGTCATTGCCCCCATGGTGGACATGGCGGCAGCCGTCTGGAATGCCACATGCCGTGTGCCGGTGGAAATGATTGCCGCCGGAGCCTCGTCAACTCCCAATGTCTTCACCTACTCCGAGAACCAGGAGCTGGGAGCGAGGCTCGCCACCCAGCACCTCATCGACCTGGGCCATACCGACATTGCCCATATTGCCGGCTCCATGGACTGGTTCGATGGCCGGGTCCGCAAGCGGGGCTGGGAAGCGGCGCTGCGGGATGCGGGACTCGAGCAGGGGCTGTGCATCGAAGGTGATTGGAGCCCCAAGTGGGCGTACGAAACGGGTCTCCGGCTGGTACGTGAGGGAAGGGTTCCGCAGGCAATTTTCGCCGCGAGCGACCACACCGCGCTCGGGCTGATCCGCGCTTTTGCCGAGAACGGCATCCGGGTTCCGGACGATGTCAGCATTGTCGGCTTCGATGACATTGAAGGGTCAGATTATTTCCTGCCTCCCCTGACCACCGTGCGCCAGGACTTCACAGCACTGGCGCTCA
Source organism: Arthrobacter nitrophenolicus (assembly GCF_045833485.1). Taxonomy (NCBI): domain Bacteria; kingdom Bacillati; phylum Actinomycetota; class Actinomycetes; order Micrococcales; family Micrococcaceae; genus Arthrobacter; species Arthrobacter nitrophenolicus. The sequence goes on along the minus strand of NZ_CP174504.1, from coordinate 2,865,058 downwards.
TGAGCACCGAGGTGCTTCTGGGTGCCATGGAGGGGCGGGACGTGGACCGCACGCCGATCCCGCCGACCCTTGTCGTGCGCGAAAGCGCCCGCCAGGCGACCCCGAGCAAGTAGGAACCTGGCAGGGAAGCGCGTAGGAGGTGAGCTGCAGCCTCACCAATGTACAGCCTTGTCCGCGTTCACCCGGCCATTCGCCCAGTCAGTCCCGATGCGACCAACTGGGTCGGTGCTGGACTCGACTTTGGCACGGACTTCCGAATTGCTCGCGCCGGGGTTGGCACTCCAGGCGAGTGCGGCAACAGCAGCGACAATCGGCGAAGACATCGACGTGCCGCTGCCTATGTCGTAACCCTGGGAACGGTTGTACTCCCTCGCAATGACAAACCTGTGGTTGGGGAAAGTGGAATAGACGCTGACCCCCGGCGCTGCGACATCCACCCATGTGCCATAGGTGGAGAACGATGCCTTCAAATCCTCGTTGTCGGTCGCCCCCACAGCAATAACGTTGACGTAGGCCCCCGGGTACATCATGGTCGTGCTGTTCCCGTTGCCGGCGGCGGCGACCAGCACCACACCAGCATTCCAGGCGTTGTTGACAGCAGTTTGCAGAGTGGTTGAGGACCCCACAGCGAGGCTCATGTTGATGACCTTCGCTCCACTCTTGACCGCCCAGTTGATGCCGTTCGCGAGCCCTGAGCTGGACCCCATCCCGGAGTCGGTGAGGACTTTCCCGTCAAGGATCGTGCAGCCCCGGCAAACGCCGGCGACGCCAATGCCGTTGTCTGCCGTCGCAGCGACGATGCCGGCGACGTGCGTGCCGTGGCCGTAGTTGTCTTCGTTGTTTCTCGACGTGGTGAAGTTGGCCCGTGCAACGACCTTGGGATGGATGTCGGGGTTGTCGGTGGCGACGCCGGAGTCGAGGACAGCTACTTTGGTGCCGTTGCCGTTGGTGACCTTCCACGCTTCCACGGCGTCGACGTCAGCGTCCGCCTTGCCAGCCTTGATGGGGATGGTGCCGGCGGTGTTGGTAAAGGTCTGTCCGTCGTTCTGAAGTGCATACTGCCTGGAAAAATAGGTGTCGTCTGAAGCCGCTGTTACCACGTAGTCCGGCTCGGCATATTCCACCACGGGGTTCCGACTCAAAGCCTCGATGAGCTGCAGCTCCTTCCCGGTCGGCACCGTGATGACGTGCGCGCCGGTGCTGCCGACGCCGGGCCCCTCCACCAGGCCGTGCTGGCGCAGCACTCCTGCGGCCGCACCGCCGTCGCGGAACTTCACGAGGATCTGCCCCGCCGTAATTGCGGGGTCGGCCGCGGCATGAGCCGGGACGACGGCGCCCAGCAGGGTGCCAACAACCATGACAAGAGCGGCGAAGCCTGCCAGCACGAGCTTTTTCATAAAGGCCATCTTCCGCGCCCGGGCACCGGCTGGATAGGGGGAAAGACCCCATTTCTGGTCCGCGCACCCACACGCGAAGCGAGGTCCCGGCGTGTGAGTGCTACGATTGCTACGGAGGTGCAGGAATGACAACAATCCCCCACCGCGAGCTCCGAAACCAGAGCAGCAAGATCCTGGAACGGGTCAAGAACGGCGAAACCATAGATGTCACCAACAATGGTGAGGTTGCCGCCACCCTGATCCCGCCTGCAGCCTCACCCTTCGAGCGTCTAATGAGGTCCGGCAGCGTGCGGCAGGCATCGGAAAACCCGGTCGACTTCCGGTCGCTCCGGCGCGTAACCTCTGATGTCGGCACAGCGGAGATAATCGACGACCTTCGCGGTGACCGGTGATCGTTTATGTGGACACTTCGGCCGCCTTAAAGCTGGTGGTCGAGGAACCGGAGTCCGGTCCTACCGCGGAGTTCCTCTCTTCGGCCGGACAGAGGGGTGACAGGCTTGTAGCCTCAATGCTTCTCCACACGGAGCTGCACTGTGCCGCCAACCGCCGCGGACTGCCGCCGGAACTGGTCAACGCTGTGCTGAACGCAATCAACCTCGTAGACCTGACGCGTTCGGATCTCCTCTACGCCGCCGCCCTCCCTGGTAGATTGCGCAGCGCCGACGCGATCCACCTCGCCGCTGCAATCAGACTTGAAACGCAGACCCTCGTCGCCTTCGACAAGGAGCTCGTAAGGGCAGCAACTCAAGTGGGGCTCCATACGATCACCCCGGGCAGCGGCTAAACCGTCCGCCGGGTTGCCCTAATTAGTGGCGGCCTTCTGCAGCGTAAAGATCCCGTAGCGCATGGCACCGGTGCGGTAGGCAAGGATCATGCGGGGAATGCTCAGGACGGCGCCGCGGTTGCGTGCGCCGAGGGCGACGCGCCGGGTCCCGCCGTCGACGAGCAAGGCCTTCAGCAGCCGGCCGGCACAAATCCACCAGGTGCGGGCAACGCGGCGGCTGACGTCCTCGTAGCCGGTGACCGTGAAGCCCGCCGCCGTTGCCATCGCCTCATACTCCTCGCGCGTGCCCATCGACGGCAGCCGCCCTTCGCGGCAGATCGGCTTCAGCAGGTGGCGGACCTTCCAGCCGCGGGCGCCAGTTTCGGCCAGCCAGGCACAGACAACCAGGCGGCCGCCGGGCGTGAGCACGCGGTGCGCCTCGGCGAAGAACCTGGGCTTGTCCACCATATGCTCGCTGGACTCGATCGCCCAGGCCGCATCAACCGAGGCGTCGGCCAGGCCGTTGACCAGCCAGTCGCGGACATGGATCTCCACGTCCGGTACCGGATGCGCGGCGGCGTAGCGGGCCTGCTCGACGGACAGCGTGAAGCCGGTGACGCTGACCCTGCGTGCCGCCGCGAGCCGTCGGGCGGTGGCGCCGTAGCCGCAGCCGATGTCCACGCACGCCTGGCCGGGCACCAGGCGCAGCCGGTCGCCGACAGTGTCCGCCAGCGCCTCGACGGCCTCGCCCGGCGTCTCGCGGCCCGTCACCCACAGCCCGTGATGGACGTGGTCCCCCCACACCCGGCGGTACACGGGATCAAGCGCGTCGTAGTGGTCCGCCACCGCCACGGCGTCCTGGGAGATATCGGGGACAATCACGCCCCGACCCTACAACGGCGCTCCCTGCCGAAGGAAGGGAGCGGCCGACGGCGGCACTCGCCGGCCGCCGTCGTCGCGCCCCTGTTTCTGGTGACCCGGCAGTCCTACACTGGCTGTTAACCCCATTGGTTGCGGCTAAAGGAGAAGCCATGGAGGTCATCGAACAGGTGCGTGAAGGAATGCACGTCGTGGCGTCTGATGGGAAGAAGGTCGGCAAGGTCAAGGACCTGAAGATGGGTGATCCGGAGGCCATTACGGCGGAAGGTCAGACCGACCCGGAAACCGGCGGCCTCGTCAACACCGGAATTGCCGCTTTCGCCGCGACGTCGAAGCTGCCCCACCATACCGCGGAGAGGCTGCTGCGGGTCGGTTATGTGGAAGTCGACAGGCCTGGCCTGCTGACGGGCCACGCCTACTTTGCGGCGGACGACCTGGACCGGGTGGAGGACGACACTCTGTGGCTCAAAGCAGGTCTATCTGGGGACAGGCATTCCGAATAGAAGGAACGACGGCGGACTTGCCGCCCGCCGTCGTCGTGCCCCTACGGGTGCACCAGCACCTTCACCGCCGTGTCCTTGTGGTTGATGAGGGTGTCGAAGCCCTGCTCCACCAGGCCCTCCAGCGCGATCCGGCCGGTGATGAAGGGCTTGAGGTCCACCTTGCCCTCCTGCACCATCCTGATCACGGCGGGATGATCCCGTACGTAGGCGATGGTGCCGCGCAGGTCGATCTCCTTGAGCACCAGCTTCTGCATGTCCACGGTGGCCGGCGCACCCCAGATGGCCACGTTCACCACCACTCCTCCGGGCCGGACGGCGTCGAGCATGGTGTCCAGCACCGCGTTCACCCCGGCGCATTCGAACGCGACGTCGGCCCCGCGCCCGCCGGTCAGCTCCAGCACCCGCGCCGGGACGTCCTCCCGGCTGGGGTCCAGCACATGGTCCGCCACCCCGCTGGACGTGGCCTTCTCCTTGCGGGCCTGGGACAGCTCGCTGACGATCGTGGTCACGCCCAGGCCCTTCAGCACAGCAGCGGTCAGCAGCCCGATCGGCCCCGAGCCGCCCACCAGGGCAACATCGCCCGCCTCCACGCCGCTGCGCTCCACCGCGTGGTGCGCGACGGACAGCGGCTCGATCAGGGCGGCCTCGTCGAGCGGGATGTCCCCGATCGGGTGCACCCACCGCTTGTCCACCACGATCGTTTCACTCAGGCCCCCGCCGCCGCCGGAGAGCCCGATGAAGCCCATCTGCCGGCACAGGTGGTAGCTGCCCGCCTGGCACATGTCGCAGGTCCCGTCCACGAAGTAAGGCTCGACGACGACGTTGTCCCCCACCGCGAGCCCGTCCACGCCCTCGCCGACTTGCGAGATGGTTCCGGAGAATTCATGCCCCATGGTCACCGGCGCTTCCTCGTGGGAGAGCGGGTGTGGGTGCCCCGGGGCGGGGACGAAGATGGGGCCCTCCAGGTATTCGTGCAGGTCGCTCCCGCAGATGCCGCACCACGCGACGTCGATCTTCACCGCCCCTGCCCGGAGCTCGGGTTCCGGGATGTCCTCGATCCGGACGTCCTCGCGGCCATGGAAACGTGCTGCCTTCATGATGGTCCTTCCATTCAGTGAACATGGTCTTCGAAGCCCCCTGCCCTTGTGCCGGCCAGGCCGCAGGCGAACATCCTCGCACCGGCTGCGCCGGCCCGGTAGGGACCTTTGGTGGTGGACGTGCGAGAACGTTGGAGGGTCGACGGCGGTCAGCGGGTGTGGTGGCTGGGCTGCAGTTCGTACACCGGTGTCTCCAGCCCTTCCATCCGGGCCTTGAGCTGCAGGGCCAGGTAGGAGGAGTAGTGCCGGCTCTGGTGCAGGTTGCCGCCGTGGATCCAGAGGTTGGGGACATTGGTTGGTTTCCACATATTGCGCAGCTCCCCCTCCCAGGGGCCAGGGTCTTTTGGCGTGTCCGAGCCGTAGCCCCAGCACTTGCCCACCCGGTCCGCGATCTCGGGCGAAACCAGGTCCGCGAGCCAGCCGTTCATGGACCCGTACCCGGTGGCGTAGACAATCAGATCGGCCTCCAGCTCGGTGCCGTCGTCCATCACCACGGCGTTGCCGGTGATCTTGGCGACCTGCCCGTTCTTCAGCTTCACCCGGCCGTCGATGATCAGCTGGGAGGCGCCGACGTCGATGTAGTAACCGGAGCCGCGCCGCAGGTACTTGAGGAACAGGCCGGACCCGTCCACGCCGAAGTCCAGTTCGAACCCGGCGGCCTCCAGCTGGGAGTAGAACTCCGCGTCCCGCTTCGCCATCTCCTGGTACACGGGCACCTGCGCCTCGGGCAGGATACGCATGGGCAGCGAGGCGAAGAGCAGGTCGGCCTTCTCGGTGGTCACGCCGGCAGCCAAGGCCCGCTCCGAGTACAGGTCTCCCAGCGCCAGGTCCATCAGCGATTCGCTGCGGGCGATGTGGGTGGAGGAGCGCTGCACCATGGTGACGTCTGCGCCGTGCTCCCAGAGGTCGGCGCAGATATCGTGCGCGGAGTTGTTGGAGCCGATCACCACGGCCTTCTTCCCGGTCCAGTCCCCGCCGCCGGGGTGCTGCGAGGAGTGGCGCTGCTCCCCCAGGAAGGACTGCGCGCCGTCGAACGCGGGGATGTTCGGGTAGCCGGAGACGCCCAGAGCGAAGACGAGCTGCTTGGGCCGGAGGGTCACAGGCGACCCGTTGCGGAGGACGCTGACCGCCCATTCCTGCGTGCCGTCGTCGTACTCGGCGCCCACGCACTCGGTGCCGGACCAGTAGTTCAGCTCCATGATGCGGGTGTAGTGCTCCAGCCAGTCGCCGATCTTGTCCTTGGCGGCGAAAACGGGCCAGTCGTCGGGGAACTTCAGGTAGGGCAGGTGGTCGTACCAGACGGGGTCGTGCAGGTGCAGGGACTTGTAGCGGTTGCGCCAGGAGTCGCCCGGGTTCTGGTTCTTCTCGATCACGATGGTGGGCACGCCCAGCCGCCGTAGCCGCGCCGCGAGGCCGATGCCGCCCTGCCCGCCGCCGATGATCACGCAGTAGGGCTGCTCCTCGTAGCCCAGCCGCGCCTCCTGCTCCTCCTTGAGCTCCTTCCAGGAGCGGCGGCCGCGGATGATTTCGTGCGCCACGCCCTGCTCGCGGCACGGGCCCTTCTTCTCCTCGAAGCCCTTCAGCTCCTGCATGGTGGTGAGCAGCGTCCAGCATTTGCCGTTCCGCAGCCGGAGGTGGCCGTAGCCGCGGGCGGCGCCGGTCTCGAACGTGATCCAGGCTTCCACGGTCCCGTCGGCGTCGGCGCTGCCGGTGGCGTCCTCGGCGAGCGCCCAGTTGGCGGGCTGCACGTGGTCCAGCGTGGCCTGGAGCATGCGGCGGATGTCGGCCTTGCCTTCCAGGGTTTTCAGGTTCCAGGTGAACGCCACGAAGTCGCGCCAGTAGCTGTCGTCCTCGAAGAGGTCCAGCGCGGCGTCCAGGTCGCGGCGCTGCAGAGCGCCGTCCAGGCTGGCCAGCCAGGCCTGCGCGGCGGCGGTGGGTGTTTCGGTCATCTCCACTCCTTTGTGTGCGGTCCCTCAGGTGGTCCGGGCGGCCCCCGCCCGCCGGGGTCCCTGCGGTATGCTGGGGCGGGCGTGAGCTGCATCACTATTGGAACGCGGCGGGGGTAACAACCGCGTTACACGGGCACTGCCGGCAAGTACGCCGGCGGTGAGGAGGAGACGGTGGACTACGGCCTGAGGTTTTCGGACCCGGCGAAGTACGCGCGTGCCCTGCGCCGCGCGCACGAGCTGGTCATCTCCGGTGTGCCGCGCCCGGAGATCCCCGTGCCGCTGGCGGAGTCGTGGCGGCGGTCCATGGCGCTGGGCATCAGCCCCGACCAGCACAGCCCGCGGCACCTGCACGATCCGTCCGAGGTGCTGCAGCTGCGGCGGGAGCACCGGCTGCAGCGGGTGGTGCCGGCGCTGCAGGACCTGCTGGCCGACGATTCCAGTTCCGGCCGGCACCTGCTGGTGCTCACTGACGCCACTGGGGAGATCCTGTGGCGGGTGGGCAGCCAGGGGGCGCTCCGCCGGGCGGACCGGCTGGAGTTCTCCGAGGGCGCGGACTGGTCCGAGGCGGGGATCGGCACCAACGCGATCAGCGAGGCGCTGGTCACCGGCGGCCCGGTGCAGCTGTTTTCCGCCGAGCACCTGGTCCGCACCCACCACGACTGGGCCTGCACGGCGGCGCCCATTACGGACCCTTTGACGGGAGCGCTGCTGGGTGTGCTCGATGTTTCCGGGCCGCTGGACACCATCAGCGCGGACACGCTGCGGATGGTGCGGTGCGCGGTCCGGGTGGCGGAGTCGCTGCTGGGAACGTCCGACGGCGGCGCCTCCCTGGGTGCGTCGTCTTCCAGGCGTGCGTCCGGGCAGGGCGTGCGCCGGCCTTCAGTTGCGGTCTCGTCGCTGGAGCTTCTCGGGGATAAGCCTGCCGCGGTGCTTGCCGACGGAAGCCGGATGCCGCTGACGCTGCGCCGGGCGGAGATCCTGGCGCTGCTGGATTCCCGGTCGCAGGGGTGGAGCGCCGAGGAACTGGCGTACGAGCTGCACGGCGACGCGGGCACGCCGCAGGCCATCCGCACGGAGATGTTCCGGGTCCGGTCGATGCTGGGTGATGCAGTGGAGTCGAACCCGTACCGGCTGGCTGCCGGGCTGGCGGGGTGTTCGGATTCTGGGCGGGTACTGCGGCTGCTGCGCGATGGGCGGGTGGCGGACGCGCTCGAGGCGTACACCGCTCCCCTGCTTTCGCGGTCCGGTGTCCTGGCGGTGCAGCTGCTGCGGGACCAGCTGGACCTGGCGGTTGGTGCCGCGGTGCGGGCCAGTGGGGATGCCGGGCTGCTGGTCCGCTGGCTGTCTACGGATATGGGGGCTGGGGATCCGCACGCAGTGGAAGCCTTCGGCCAGCTTGTCGGACGCGCCGATGCCCGGTACCTCGCGTTTCGCGCATCCTCCGCTCGTTGAACTGATGGACACTGGGGCAGTAGAAGACAGCTGATGGAAGGAGCCGGTGGCCGCCCAGACCGGCTCACCGCTGCGCGTGGCCGTGTACTCGCGGATTGCCGAGGCCGTCCGCAACGGCCTAGTTGCTCCCGGCTCCATGATCCCCACGGAGACCGAACTCGGCGCCGACATAAAGGTCAGCCGTACCAAGTCCCCGAAGCCCTCATGCTCCTCGAGGGGACGGCCTCATCAGGGCGCGCCGTGGCCTCGGCCGCTTCATCTCGGACACACTTCCCCCCATCGGCATCCAACTCATCCGCCCCTTCGAGGAGGTTCTCGCCGACGCCGGCCAGACGCTTGAGGTGAAGCCCTACCAGTCCATCGCGCCGCGGATGCCAACCGGCCAGCCGGCATGGACCAGGCGGAGGACGCACAGGGCGGCCACCGCGGTCAGGGCCAGCACCACCACAAAGATGGACCGGAAGCCCAGGGTCTCGGCCATCAGCCCGCCCACCCAGTCGTCCACTCCCCCGATGCCGCCGTTGATGGCGGCGATGATGCCCACGGAGGTGCCGAACACCTTGGCCTGCAAGTTCTCGCTGAGGACGATGTAGGCCAGCGCGAAGACGGCGCTGGAGACGCCCTGCAAAAACCGGCCGGCGATGAGCAGCTCCAGCGACGGTGCCGTGATGCAGAGGATGGTGCCGGCGCCCATGATGCCCAAGACCAGCAGCAGCGCGGCGCGGCGGCCAATGAAGTCGCTGCACCGGCCGATGACAGGGCCGGAGATGGCGCCGGCGAGGACGAACATGGACTGGACGGGGGCGGTGCTGTCGGCGCCCCGGCCGAAGCTGGCGGCGATCTGCGGCAGCGCCGGGGTGACCATGCTGGCGTTGAGCTGGAAGGACAGCACGCCCAGCAGCAGCGAGGAGATCAGCAGGGCGGCGCGGCGGCACGGCGGCCTGAGAGTTTGGTTGCGTCGCCGGGAAGTACGACGGCGGCAGTTGGATCCGCAGGCGGCGCGGCTTAGTGCTTCGACAAGCTTCACAAAACTGGGCCGGCCGGGTGGTAATCTCGGCCGCCCGGTACAGCGCCTCCAACGTGAGTCGGGAATGGCCATTCGCCTTCCGGCGACGTCGACCGCGGTGCAGGGAAGGAGAAGCGCTTCGGTGCAGGATCTTTGTGAGGGCCTGAGGGCGCAGCGTCTGAGTTCCTCCGTTTGGAATGATTACGTGTAAAACTGCACGTCAAGAGGACTTTGCGGATGCAATGAATGTTTGCCGGTACGCTTTCTGCTGGTGACGCCATGGGGGGCGTACTGCGTAGCCGAGGGGAAGATCATGGCGAAGGGACACGAGTGTCCGAACTGCGGCAGGCATACGCTCCAGCCGTACACGACTAACCAGCTCAAATGCACAAACTGCGAAACCGTTGTGAAGAAGAACAGGATTCAATGAGGCGGGCAATCGGACGGCACCGAGGAACTGGGGACCTATGAGCAAGTGCAGCCACTGCGGCGATGAAGGGCACAATATCCGGACATGTCCCGTCGGTGACGTGGAAAAAGGTCCTTGGTTCAAGGCCCCGGAGGACCGATGGCACACCAAGATCGTGTACGAGGAAGACTTCCCCGGATTAGGAGTCACTGAACGGGAGGTGCCGTGCAACTGCGACCTCTTCGACGAAGGTGAAACCCATATTGACTTTAGTGATGTGGTTTAAGGTCTTCTGCAGGGTGACCCGTGCCTACGCACTCGCTCAGACTCCGTCACTGCTGTTGCTGGCGAACCAAATTAGACAACATTTTCTGAAGCGTGCAGGTCTTCAGAAGGTCCACTGGTCTTGGCAAGCTGACCGGCGCCATACGCGGAGGTGGAGTCCACGCCTGTACTCTGTTACTTGTGCATGACGCCCTTTTTGATTTCCAGCAACCTGAGGAACCGGAAACAATGAGCGAAGGTTCCGCGGAGCCTCCAATCCGGGACCAACAGGTCGCTGCAATTCGCGAAGCATTCGCCGCTGCTGGGATAGACAACCAGGAACGCCGGCAAGAGATAGCCCAAAGCTGTGTGGTGCGGCCACTATCAGCGCTGAGGCAACTCACCGCTGCTGAAGCTCATCGCGTTCTGAAGCGAATCAAAGAGGTCGCGGACGCGAAGCCTCGTCCGGAAGGTGCTTCTGCTTGGGACCTCAGAGAAGAAGATACCTGGATAGATAAACTTTGAACCCGTTTCACATGTGTCCCCTCATCACACCGTCGACACCCTCAAGAGCCGGTGGCCGGCGCCCGCTTTGTAAGTCGGCCATGTTGACACTCAGGGGCGCCCCCGACGAGGGCCTGCGAGCAGCCGGGCCAACCTGGATCATGCGGGACGGGTGTCGCTCACGGTCATCAACAGGATCATTCAGTCGAGTGTGACAAGACTCGCTGCGGCAACCGTTGCTGCACCTGCCCTATCGGCGAACCGTTCCGAGAGCGTTTTAATTGCCGTAAACTCTGGCAGCGCTGCCGAGAACTTCAAGCTGTCAACCATCTCCACAGGGATGCTCGGCACCACCTCGTCGAACGAGATCTCTGCGAGCCGTGACAGATCCCCCGCACCACGTAGCACCATGACGTCGTTATACGACCGCCCCTCCAGTCCTCCCAGCCCGGCGCGCAACGTCTCATTCGCCTTGAGCCCCGCCCATGTCCAGAGATGGGTATCAGGCCCCGACTGTTCGACGACCAGCCCGCTCCGCGAGGCTTGGCCCGACCGCGACTCGCGGAGAATATCCAACCGCTTGGTCGCTCGCCGTGACAGCGGCACATCTGGGGTTTCACCGAGAAGCACATCTCGTTGCGCGCGCATCATCTCAAATGAGAGGTCGATTGCATTGCTATGCCACCGCACGTCGCCCTTGTATGCCGCTGGGCTGACGACGACTTCGAACCGCTCCCAGTTGACGTGCTCGACGTTCCAGGCCCGGCCGTTCATAAGGATGGGTTTGGCGTCCAGTTTTTCGGATCCTTCGCGTGGCAACGCGAGTGGGGAAATGAACCCGAGCTCCTTGTTCCCGCTCATAACGCGCAGTTCCTTCTCGGCGTCGAATGAGCTGAGGAGATCCATGAAGTGACGGCGGCCGAAGGCCTTCTCGGCGGCCGGCCCGATCATCAACAGCCCGCCGTCCGCTACGAGCAAGTCTTCGTTGCGCAAGTACTTAAGCACTTCTTCGCCGTCGTCCATCAGTTCCAGGGACCCCCACCACTCACGCCAGGTGCTGGTTCCGTAGGCGCCTTCCTGTAACGCGAGCGCAAGCAGCTGCTGCGCGGTGAGGTGCCGCGGGTGTGGTGGAGGCGTGATGGGCTCAACAAAGCCGCGCTTCCACAGCAGCAGAAGCCCTGCGGCCTCGAGGAACGCGTCTGGGCTGGTGGCCAGGAACAACGTGTTACGCCTCGACCCGGGGCGCCGTCCCGTTCGCCCCAACCTCTGAAGGAACGATGCGACGGTTCTGGGCGCATCGATCTGGATGACGCGGTCGAGGTCTCCTATGTCAATGCCCAGCTCGAGGGTTGAGGTAGCGACAATGACGGTATTCTGAGCTTCGGCGAACGCCTGCTCGGATCTGCGCCTCTCCTCCGCGGAGAGAGATGAGTGGGACACAAACGTCGCCACGCCCAGAGCCCGGAGCTCAAAGGCAAGCTGCTCGCTGACGCGGCGTGACTCACAAAAAACAAGTCGCTTCTCACCTCGGTGCAGTGCCGCGACGACCTTTGCTGCGTTGGCAACGGAGCCGACGTAGTCCAGCATCACCTCTGGTTCAGGTGCAGTTGCGGGGGTCTCCTCGAAGACCACGCGAAGTTCACGTTGCCTGTGCTCGAGTGCCGCCTCTCCCCCTTGCAACCAGCGCCCGATCTCTTGAGGATTGCCGACTGTAGCTGAGAGACCGATGCGCTGGATTGGCCGTCCCGCTATCCGTTCGAGGCGAGCCAGTACCCCAAGCAGGTGCCATCCACGATCAGAGGCCGCGAATGAGTGCAGCTCGTCAACAACGATGGCCTGCAGTCCGGAAAACAGTCTGTTGTGGTCAACCCGACGTGACACGAGCATCGCTTCGAGCGACTCTGGCGTGGTTAAAAGGATGTCCGGCAGGTCAGCCAAGATCCGCCGGCGCGCAGTGTCGCCGACGTCGCCGTGCCATAGCCCCGCTTGGCGGCCAAGCCAGTCACCGTACTTGGTGATGCGTGGGTGCAGGTTGTTGAGTAGCGCGCGGAGCGGAGTCACATATAGGACGGAGAGACCGCTCCATTGCTCTTGAACCATAGAGGAGAGCAATGGGAAGACGGCAGCTTCAGTCTTGCCTCCGGCGGTCGGTGCGATGAGCACGCAGTCGGCGCCTGAGCGGACCGGTTCAACGGAGGCCGCCTGAAGAGGGCGCAGGTTGGACCACCCCAAAGAATTGACAACATGATATTCAATAGCCTCATCGAGGGCCGAGTCCCCTGCCATTGCCCGCTAGAAACTTAGGTCGATGTCGTCAACCGACGCCGCCCGCAGATCCCCGCGTGTCTGGGCCTCCCGCTCCACGTCGGTGAGTTCGGAGACGCTAAGAGTGAGCTCGTAGTGTTTGCGCGGGTCAAAATCCGGGAACTGATCGACGCGATCGAGGACATCGGCAACCAGCTTCTTGAGGAACACTCGAGGGGCTACCCCCGTCCGGCCGCCCAGTTCCCCCGCTACTGCCACCGCGAGGTCGGCGACGTAAGCGTCATCTACCACAGAGTGAATACGGTCGAACGACCCGGTTCCCGCGGCGTATATATCACGAACCCGACTGCCGAGCTCGGCCAAGGAGTCCGGTGTGAACCCTTGCAGCCGGATCTGTGCTGCCCGCGGGTTGTCGAATCGTGCGTCGGTTGCGAAGTCCGTTTGCAACCGCTGGGCTAGTGGAGCCAGACGCTGGATTCCCTGCTGCCCGTCATAGAACGCGGGCGTGCCCGTCATTAGGAGGTACAGGCCCGGGTAGCGCCCGCTGTCTACTTCGTCCATGAGTTGACGCAGCGCGTTGAGAGACTTCTCTCGGACATCGGACCGCATCTTTTGCAGCGTCTCGACTTCATCCAGAACGATAACGAGCCCGGCGTAGTCCGAATCGCGCAGCACTGTCAGGAGCCCTTGAAGGAACCCGAGAGCGCCAAAATGGTCGAGCTCGCCTCGCACGCCAGCGGCACGGCGGACACCGGCAGAGACATGCGGCTGTCCCCCAAGCCAGGCCAGAAGAGCATCTGCCTCGGCATTTTTCGCTGTGGCACTCATCTGCCGGTAGGCACGCAGCGCCAGGGCAAACGCAGGCGCTTCCTTCGACACCGCTGCGAGGCGCTTTTCGAGCAACGCGTCAGTTCGACTCTCGAGGTCAGCAGCCTCAGCCGAGCCGGAGGCTTGAAGATCCTGCCCCAGCACGTACAGCCAACCATCGACGACATCGCCGAATGCTCCGCTCGGTACAGTCGGCGTCGAAAGGTTTTCGACGACGCGTCGGTACACCTTTTCCAGTTTGTACAGCGGGGTCTCGGTCTCCGAAATTTGAATCTCGGCAGTAGCGAAGTTCATTCTCTTGGCGCGTTCGGTGAGCCAGCGGGAGAAAAACGTCTTTCCGGAGCCGTATTCACCGCGCACCGCTTTAAATTGCGCTGCTCCTTGCTTGACTGCGCTCAACTCTTCGTCGATTGCAGACCTGAAGCTTCCGAGTCCTACGGCCATGACCTCAAGCCCTTGTTGGGGCACGGTGCCACGGCGCAAAGCGTCTATGATTTCCCGACGCCGCCGGGGACTGATCGCCACATCCGTCATCCTGCCACTCCGAACTGATCCTTGAGCAGATCGACGTCGAGCCGTAGAGTTTCGCCGTCGCTGTCGTAGGACAGGATGTCGTAACCCTCAACGTTCAACAACCGTTTAACCACTGCCAGCCCTTGGCCTATTGAGGAGTAGGGCAGCCCGGCGGCGGACGCTACTGTCTCCTGGTGCGCTCGCCCACCTCGATCAAGCAAGGTACGCAACACTGCCTCCACAAGCGGTGCGGCTCCCGCAGCTGCACGCCCACCGAGCTTAATCTGTGCGCCATAGATCGTTGAGGCAAGTACTCGGGTAACGAGATCGCCCGTTGTCGCCGCCGCAGGAGCCTTCGGCTCGTCGAAATCGAATAACGTCGAGGCGGTCCCATTTACGGCAGGCTTTTTGCGAGGCTTCTTCACCGGGACGCCCGTGGGCGCAGGCTTGGTCTCCGTGACCGGATCATTCCACCACGCGGGCGCCTGGGGTGGTGCTGGCTCCCAGCCGTCTGGTGCCGTCTGCGCGAGCGACCGCTGGTACACCAGCACTGGGACGGTCAGCTCGGCCAGTGACGCACCGCCATGGTATCCGGCCCTGGCAGGGCCGTACCGGGCGTCGTCACGCCACAGCAGTACTGCTTTCCCGGCGTCAAGTGCCACCCGCGGGCCGCTGACCAGCACCTCGCCATTTTGGATCGAACCTGACGCTGCGGGTCGCCAACGAGCGTCACCCCCATCGACGGCGGGCAGCATTTCCGTCCGCCGCTCCACGACGTGGCCATGGTCGGAAGTGAGCACTACGGCGCGTCCGGCGATTGTTGCGGCATTCAGCAGTGCACGCAAGGGTTCTAGGTCTGCCATTACCCAAGCCCGGCCGGCGGTGTCGTTCTTGTGCGTCGCGTCGTCGATCGCATTAATAACCACTCCCACTACAGGGACGCTTGGGTCTGAAATCGCCGAGGCGACACTCTCTTCCAGTTGGGATCCCCCGGCAGCGCGCAACTCACCCTTATGGAACATCTTGGCGCCTGGAAACACCATTGCAATGCCGGCCTTCTCCGCTGCCGAATTTCCGTTGCGAATTTCGCCGCACAACAGGCTTGTGCGCGAGATACCCGTCATCGACGGCAATGCGGCCACCGCGGCAAGTCGGCGTTTAGACGCGGGCACCCATTCGACAAGACCCGAACGACCCACTTCTGTGGCCAGATCGATGGCCACAGCGGCACTCATCCCATCCAGCACCACTAGAAGCACCCCACCCTGGGACTTCCAGCGGCCAACCACGGTGCGAAGAACATTTTCGATTCCGAGCGCTGGTCCATTGCTCAAGGCTTCTGAGATGGAATGCTCGGCGGGCGAATCCGCCAAGTGTGCTGCGGCTACCTCATCACGCCGACGGCGGCGGGCGCGAACCCGCTCTATTAGCCTCCCGTAAGCAGCACCCACCTCGGCATCTGACGAGCCGCTCCACAACACACCGAGCGCGGCGTCCACCCACGCGCCATCGTCAAGTTGTCTCTGCAGATCTGCCGCGAGACTGTGCAGCTCTGACTCCGGCGATGCCAACCATCTTGAAAGCCGCACGGCCATCCGCGGCGCAAGATCCTGACCATCTAGGGTGGCCTCGCGGTGGTCAAGCACCGCCGCCAAGGCTTCCTCAGCACCGGAACCGTCATCAAGTGCCTTGCCAAGCGCCCGTAACCGGCTGATGAATCCGGGACGCAGGATCGCCGACCGGTCGGCCCCGCCGGGCCAGCCAAGATTTTCGCGGAGCAGGGCCTCGGCCTGGTCTAGGACCACTCCCAGCCGCCCTTCAGGATCGCCCTCTCGAGACAGGCGTAGAACAGCAGCAGCCGAGGTGTTGGCAATTTCCCGTGCCTGCAGCGGAGTAATGGATCTGCCGCCCGCGTATCGCTCGAGCAACCGGGTGCGGGCTGCAACCTGCTCCTCAGTAAGATCCCCAGGGGGATGAGGCCACAGCACATCGATGGCCAGCCCGAGCGCGAGAGGCTTAACGAGCCCGGAAGGCGCTGCGGAGGCGCGCAGCGCGAACCCGGCGGCAGTGCCGTACTCCTGCTCAGCCCACTCGACCAGGTGGCCCTGCAATTTCTGATCCACAGCAGCCCAGGATGCCCGGGACTCACTGCTCAACGCACTGAGGATGACAACCCCATCGAGGTCGCCTGAGCCGATCTCCAGCAGGTGTGCGAGCAGGCCGCCGATGGCGTGCTCGGCCGTAACGGCCAGATCAGGCGACGGCGACCACCCCCCAACAGGCTCATGGTCAAGCAAAGACGTAGCTGCCCATTCCAGTCGGCGCAGCTCGCGGCTGACTTCCCGCGCCCCGCCGAACAGGGCAGGGATACTCCCCCACTCATCGGGGTCTTCGACTTGCTGCCGGTAGGCGCGGGCGAGCACCGTGTCGCCGAGGTCGGTGCGCGGCCGGTCGGTGAGCACGACTAGGTACTCGTCGTCAGCCTGAGCAGCGTAGGCGTCAAGTATCGCGAGCTGGGAGATACCCTCCACTACTCTGACGCTCCGACCGTCGATGGCCAAGTTACCGCCATGCCAACGCGGTTGAGCACGCATGACGAGCACCCGTGCCTCGCCGCCTTTGCTTACGAGCTCAGCAGCACGCGAGCGCACCAGGGCTTCCGAAACCGCAACGGCGCGGGTCGCTTCGTTTGCAGTGCTGATCACTCCCACCTCCAGCTAACCCGCAGTTTTTTGCCCTCAACCGGATTGGCCAGCGCAGCACTGATCTTTTGCCGTATCTGTTGAACTTCGGCTTCTCCCGCAATGACTTCGCTACCCTCAGACTCCTCCCGCCGCTTGCGCTCCTCCTCGAGGCGGACTCGGTCCAGCTCGGCGATTCGACGAGCGATTTCCGCCTCTCGCTCCTCCTGCTCCCGGCGCTGGGCATCGAGTTCTTCGCGCTCGCGCCGCAGCTCCGCCTCGCGGGTGGCGCGCTCCTCGGCCGCCTTGCGTTCGGCCTTTTCCCGCTGCTGTCGGGCGTCCTCCTCCCGACGGCGCCGCTCATCTTCCTCCCGTTGGCGCCGCTCGATTTCGTCGGGATCCTCAAGGAGAGCCTCGGTCGCTGCCTGCGCTGCAGCGTCGAGGGCCTCTTTCAGAGGGACATGCAGCTCCGCTTGCGACGCCGCCTCCCGTAGCTGAGCCAGGGCCCGGGCGGCTCGCTCGCTACCCAGCGACGGCAGCTTGTCGATGAGCCCCCAGTTCGCACCACGTATTGCCGCGGCCACGTCACCGGCAGCGCTGATTGATTTGGCAATGGTCTGCGGCTCGGCTGGCAGGTCGAACTGGGCAAGAGCCTCAATTCTCGCCACCGGTCCGTTGGCCGCCGAAAGGACAGCGACTAAGTCCCGCGCGCGTATAACGCTCTGCCATCGCGGCGCAGTCTCGGTAAGCCCAAGAGTCTCAAAGCGCGCAGTCAACTCCGTTGCCGCGTTCTCGGTAGCCTGGACCGCCGGACGGACCTTACTCGCCAGCCCGTCACTTACACGTTCCAAGGCTGCTGTCGACAGGTGATATTCGTCTGCACCCACTCCGAAGAGCGTCTTGGCCCGAGTGAGTGCGACTTGCCACTCCTCCTCCGACGGCAGCAGGGGCTCACGCAGCAGCATGTCCGGAGCCAACCCACCAATGCCAGGCTCGGTTGTCCGGGCACCCGCGCGATACCACTCGCGGTCGGTGATCTTGGCCCACGCGAGGACAAGGAGGTCCATGGTGTCCGTCGTCATGCCGCGCTCGGCCAGTACGCCGCGCAGAGTCCCGACAGTCACATCGCCAGTGCCCGCGGCGCGGGTAAACTCGTCAAAGAACCCAAAGTGCTGTGCGTCAAGCGCATAAGTAGTCTCGCGCAGTGCGCCCACACCGTAAGCAGTCACTATGCGGCGTACGCGGGTTCCGGCAGCCCGGTCAACATTGGGCAATCGACCTCCAGCGTCCACGGCCTTCCGTGCCAGTTCCAGGACGGCGTTCAGCTCCGCTCTGCGGACCTCCTCCATGCCCCGCTCAATTTCGGGGTGCTTGGGGTACCGGGTGGTCAACGCCGATCCGAGCACGCTCGTGACGGCGTCCCGTAAGGTCGCTACCGAGGGCTGGGTCGGGGTGAACCCATCAGCAAGGGTCGCAAAATTGGGCCCAGAAACGAAGGTCCCGAGGTTCTCCTCGTTCCTGGCGTCCACTCCGTAGGCCTGACGCAGCAGCGCGGCAAGCTGACTGCGCAGCGAGTCACGCTGACCCGTCAAAAGCCGTCGGGCCGGCTCCCGGTCGCCGACCGGCAGGTTTGCGGCGTACTGGTCGAACCGGTCACCAGTCAGTAGGTACTCGAGCTGGACAAGTTTGCCCACGTCCTCCATCCGCTGTGCCGTCAGGAAATGCGGAATCCACGCGATCGTGTCGCTGACTACGCCGTCCTGCCGAAGCGTGTAAATACGCTCCACATCATCCGACGGTCCGCGGTCATCCATGTCGTCAAAGGGGAAGTCGATCACCAGCTTCCATCTCCCGTCCGACGCTTTGAGCGCCTCGACGGGAAGCGCGGCTTTGTCGCGGACGTTACCGAAAACGACGTCGACTGTCCGTTTCTGGCCTCGCCAAATGTGGTCGAGCGCGTATTCGCCCGCGTATGAGCCTGTGGTAACGGCGTTGATTTCAGCGATTACCGTGTCACGGATAAGGCGGCGGCGGTTAGCGTGGGAGTCCTCCTGCGTGACATGCGCGAGGATCGCGTCGAAGTCCACACCCGTCAGTTGAAGGTTGATTACCGGGTCCGCCGTCGAGCCGACCGTGATTTCTGAAAACTTCGCCTGCCACTCATTGGCCAGGGTCACGACCTGCCCAGAGACATTGCCGCCGAACATTGACACGACGCTGCCAAAGTTGAGCGCAGCGAGCTTGGACGCCGTCAGGTCCTTCAGCGATGTGGCCCCCGGGGCTATGGCCGCGACAAGAAGAGTCTTGGCGAGGCGGTCCTCGCGGCGGAACGGGTGGTTGCGGTCAAGGCTTCGGGCGTCCGCGTCGCTGACTTGGTGCTTGTCCAGCAGATACGGGCGCATCTTTCCCCGGTAGAAGGACGATGCCGCTTCAAAAACCTTGACCATATCGTCGGTCAAAGGCTTGGCGTCACCGAGCACGACGGCGTCGAACAGGTCACCGACCGGAATGACGTCTGCGACAGTGAGCTCATCACGCCCGCGGTACAGCAGCTCACTCATGATCTTCAACGCAGTGCGTTCGCGTTGCATGATTGCCGACAGCGCCACCATCGCGTCCACGAGCGCGGGGGAAAACGGGTACACCTTTTCGAAGTCCACGGCTCCTGAACCGACTGAATCCGTCAGCAGGTGCTTCCAGTCTGTCGGATTTGCCCGCACGCGGGCAACTGCGGCGGCAAGCGACATTTTGCCGCTCTCGGACGCCGGGGAGAGCAGGCGTTTATTGACGATTTCGGGAAGGTCGGCGGCGGCGAGGGTGATCTTGTCGAATCGGTCCTCCCACCACTGAAACGAATCTTCCAGAGCGACTTGTTCTGCGCCGACGTTGCCGCCGCCCAGGAACTCCTTCAGTGCTCGCTGCCGCGCGACGAACGAGATCATAGGGATCGCCATCTGCCCCGAACCGGTTTCGACGAGCTTGGCTACCTTGGAGGTCTCGTTTTGGATGAACGCCGAATCGCGCAGGTGGTTGGCGAGCCACAGCACCAGGGTCGTCCGCCCGGAGGGGGATCCTTTCGTTTCCGCTCGTACAGAGACTAAACAAGCACCTCGCCCCGCTCCCGGCAGTGGAAAGTCCTGGTTATCCAAAACTCGCGCAGAGAAAGCTCCGGATGCCCAGCCGCTAATTCCGGACCTGCCGCCACGACCGCCTTCAGTTAGCAGCCATCTTTTCTCGCATGCCGAAGCCCAGGTTGAGTTCAGTCCTTCTACATCAGCAGATCTCCTGCGCGCGGCGCTGGCTGCCCCAAGGACGGGCGGGCTGGAAGCCGTCCTGTCCACTCTCCAGCCAGAACAATACGGGCTAGTTACGGCAGATCCTTCTACTTCTCTTGTGGTGCAAGGCCATGCCGGCACTGGAAAAACGATCATAGCTACGCACCGTGCGGCTTGGCTGGTGGACAGCAACAGGGGAAAGGCCATAGACAATGTGCTGTTGGTGGGCCCCACCGAGGCATGGGAAGAACACATTTCCCTAGCGGTAGCCGACCTGCACGATGGAGCTGGACTCGTACGAATTGTGTCAATCCAACGCGTGCTCATGGACGTGCTGAACATGGATCCAAAACAAGTTCTTGGCCAACGAGTGGAAGAGGCCTCCGCTCCACCGAAAGGTTCAGAGCGAGTCGTCGCGGATTTAGTCGACTCGTACAAATCGTCTCGAAGAAGTGGAAGTTTGCGCGCTGCCTACGAAGCGATCTTGGTCCTCGAAACGACGAAGGCATCGGCTCGGTCGCGAGATTTTTACGCATGGAGAAACACACTTCCCCGTACCTACGAGACGGCACGTTCCAGACCATCCCTCTGGCCCCTTCTCGCATACATCCAGGTATTGGTCAATCCGCCTCAGCGATACTCGCACATTATCGTTGATGAAGCTCAGGACCTGTCACCGTTTGAGTGGCAGACACTGATGCGCCTCAACTCCGGTACGTGGAGCTTGGTTGGAGATATGAACCAAAGGCATTCTCCCCGGACGTTTAGAAAGTGGAGCGAGCTCTATAAGGATCTTCCGAGTAGTCGCTGGGCGGAGCACACAATAAACAGCGGTTTCCGGACAACGCAGTCAATTTCCGACTTCGCAGCGTCACTTCTGCCGATCACCCAGCGTCGCCGCGGCGCCTCCCCTCTGGGTGAGGGCAAGCCGCCCTTGGTCATCAGCGTGGCAGAGCGCCGTCGCACGGTGGAATCGCTGACAGTCGACGAATGCCTTCGCCTGTCAGCCGACCATTCGGAAGGAACGGTAGCTGTCATCACGCCTAACCTTGAGGGCGTGGCGACAGCGGCCAGGCTGGCGGGCTGGAAAGCCGATGGACGACACGCATATGCCACGGGGGAACGAAGTCGTTTTCAGCTTCTCTCACCAGAGGAGGCTCGCGGGCTCGAATTCGATGCGGTGGTAGTCATGGAGCCAGCCGCCTTCCGTGCCGGTTCCGGGACCAACGGACGGCTGTACACATCCCTCACCCGCGCGAACCTGGAACTCGTCGTCGTTCACGACAAGCCGCTCCCCGCGGCTTTGGCACGTGCCGCCAAGAAGCTGCAGGCTAAGCCACTGATCTGAGAGGCTGTAGCGGCTTTTTGCTATGCCTGCGGAGATCACTTGTCCGTTCAAATTAGTGAATGCCTAAGCTGACTCCTTGGCGCCGCCTCGAACGAAATTGCGTCCAGCTTGCAGGATTTTTCCAGGTCTCCTTGGAGTCGGTACAGGCCCGTCCCTTTGGGAGATCCGAATCCATACAGCCGGTAGAGGTGGTAATGCTCCGGGGAAGCGCTGGAGACGCGAACCTCTCCTCGAGTGACGAAGAATGGCACATCGATCGCATACCTTGTGGTCTTGACCTCAATCCACTTTTCCTTGCCGTCAGGATCGAAAGAAAGCACGTCATAGCCAAGGCCATCCCCATGTGTCTGAGCCACGTGCTCCACGCGGTCGGCTAACTTCGTTCGACCTATCCTATGGAGGCGGGTCTGCTCGTGCCTGACCACGGCCAGCTCGCCGGCAATGCCCAGCGCTCGATTGGCTGCTTCCAATGCAAGGTAGTCTCGCTTGAACGGACGCGACATCCCCTGCCCGTGCAGAAGGTCGGTGATCATCTCGGCCGGCACACCGGCCTCGCGCACGATGTCAACCGGCCCCACCGGAGCGTTGTCCAAGAGCCCAGTTTCAATAATCGCGTCGAGTGATTTCCGGCGGGTCAATTCCTCAAGAACGGACTCCACCAAGCTTCGTTGATAGTTTGCCAGGGGCGACAATCCCCGCAGATGCGGGTAGCCCAGCCCGACCAATACCGCGCTGATATTGCTCATTTTTCGTTCTATTGAATTGACGTTTCTCGCCGAATAACGGGCTGACAGTTCTCTATAAATAGCGGCTTTGACGAAGTGCTGCCCCTGAACGTCCATCACCAGCATGTCAAAATATTTGGTAACAGTTGCCCTTACTTCGTCCTCAGTCCACGGTTTTCCCGTCTCCCCCATGACCATGGCGTCAGAATATAGCACCATCCTTCATCCAGTGCTGATCACCGCTACTAATCCCAGGCGGCCGAGGCCGCACGGATGCCCTCCGTCCGCAGTATTCCGTGTGGGCTAAGTCCTGGCTTCGCTTGCCCAAGGCATCAGAGTTCAATTCACTGCACAACGGCAGCGGCTGTGGCGTACACATCGGCAGGCATCGGCCGATGCAGCCTCCAGGTAATGGCGATTGGTTTTTCGCCCGCATGCTGCACGTAGTCAACCTGCCCAAGGCACGTGTAGGGAACTGTCAGCCCGGTCTCGTCGTCCGCGGTGTCCCTGGTGAAGATCAGAACCCTCGAACCGTGCGAAGCCCGGTCCAGGTAGCGCCGTCCCGTCGGGCTCGCTGGTGACGTCGCGTTCTGAGATTCCCAATGGAACAGCTCGGGGCTGATGGCATAGTCCTTGTACATCGTGGTTGCCGAGTGCTTCTTGTCGTCCTTGTTGAGCGTGACAAAGAAGGCGTCTGTGGAAGTTGCAGGACACCATGCCACGCCCTCCCGGTGCTGCACATTCTTTCCCTGTTCCAGTGATCCGTACTGCAACGCCGCCAGCACCTCCTCGCGCCTGTAGGTGGCATGGGACAGCAGCGGGATGTGCTGCAACCCTGCACCAAGGCTCTTCGCAGCATGCTTCGATGCCGCCACTCCCAGCTTCACCACCTGACGGATTTCGCTGCACACAAACTGGTAGCCGCGCAGGTGGTCCAGGCCGTCGTCGTACGTTTTGAATTCACCGCCGTCATCCCACAGCGTGTAAAACAGCATGCGCGCGAAAGCCTGCTCGCGGATGCCGAGCTCCGCGTAGCGGGGCGCGTCGGGAGCGACCAGCATGGAATAGGCTGCAGCACGTTCCGGATCGTCCACGTGAATCAGCGCCGCCATGCGGCCCAGCAGCTTCTTCTCCTCCGCATCCGACAGCTCCTCGAGCTTCCAGCGCAACACGGTCTCCAAGGGCGAAAGCCCCTCGATCAGTCCTGCCTGCCGAAGGTAACCGGTCCACGAGTCCCTGGTGGACCGGTAGACCGTCTTCACCTCATTCCCCGACCGCTCCAGATAGGCCTCCAGCTCGGTCTCGGCGTACGAGGCGATGTCTTGGACCAGCTGTGCCCGGTTGAACCTGAGCTGTGCCTTGATGTTGTCCAGGACCACCTTCTGCGCCACCCGGTCCAGCACGATCTGCGAGCCGGAGGGCAGGTACGGGAACTCGTCCTCGACAGCCTTCTCCAGCTCCTTGCGGCCGTAGCCGGTCAGCGCCCGGTAGCGCAGGTCAAAGCGAAACTCACGGCGCTGCTGGCCGATGAAGTCCAGCACCGTCAGCACGGACTTATCGTCTGCCCGCCTCAATCCACGACCCAGCTGCTGCAGGAAAATGGTGGCGCTCTGCGTAGGCCGGAGCAGCAGAATGGTGTCCACTTCGGGCAGGTCGAGGCCTTCGTTGAAGAGATCGACAGCGAAGATGCAGTTGATGGTCCTATCCCGCAGCTGCTGCAGCGCTTTGGCGCGTTCGCCGTCGTCGGTCTTTCCGGAGACGGCGACGGACGGGATCCCGGCACGGTTGAAGACCTCTGCCATGTAGAGCGCATGCTGCACCGAGACGCAGAAGCCGATGGCCCGCATGTCTGCTGTGCTGGTGACCTTGTCACGGAGCTCACGGATCACCTTGCCGGCACGTGCCTCGTTGCCGGTGTAGAGGGCGTCCAGCTGAGCGACGTCGTAGCTGCCGCGCTTCCACTCCAGGCGGCTGAGGTCCACGTCATCGGAAACGCCGAAGTAGTGGAACGGCACCAGGAGGTCCGCGTCCAGCGCGTCCCAGAGGCGCAGTTCACTGGCCCGACGGCCGTCGAAGAACTGCTTGGCGACGTCGACGCCGTCACCGCGTTCGGGGGTGGCGGTCAGGCCGAGGAGCTCCTGTGAGCGCAGGTGGTCAATGATCTTGCGGTAGGTGGGCGCTTCGGCATGGTGGAACTCGTCGATGACAACAACGTCGAAGTCACCTGGCGCGATCTTGGCCAGTCCAAGGGACGCCAAAGACTGGACGCTGGCGAAGACGTGCTTCCAATCTCGTGGCTTGTGTTCACTGACGAACAGTTCGCCGAAGGAGCCCTTCTGCAGTACCCGTCGGTAAGTCTGCAGCGATTGCTTCAGGATTTCCTGCCGGTGCGCGACGAACAGCAGTTTGAGGTCCCGGCCGGCGGCTTCACTAAGCCGCTTGTAGTCCAGGGCCGCGATGACGGTCTTGCCGGTGCCCGTGGCAGCGACGAGCAAGTTGCTGTGGTGGCCCTTTGCGCGCTCGGCCTCGAGATCTTCAAGCATCTCAATTTGGTGGAGGAAGGGCTGGACTTCCAGGCCGGTGCTTGAATCCGGCGCGCCGGTGGTCCTGCCGCCATTGCGGGCGAGGGCCACGTCCAGCTTGTCCCCGTCCGTTTCCGGGTCGTAGGACTGGAAGGTCCGCTGCTCCCAGTAACTGTCGAACGTGACCTCGAATTTCTGCAGGAGCGCGGGCGTGGCTACCGAGCTAAGCCGGACGTTCCATTCCAGGCCGTCTAGGAGGGCCGCGCTGCTGAGGTTCGAACTGCCCACGTAGGCGGTGTGGAAGCCTGAGTTGCGGCGGAACAGCCACGCCTTCGCATGGAGCCGGGTGGAGTGGGTCTCGTAGCTGATCTTGACCTCGGCCCCGTACCGGTTGACGAGTTCGTCGATGGCCCGGCGTTCCGTGGCGCCCATGTAGGTGGTGGTGATGACGCGAAGTTTCACGCCGCGGTCTCTGAGCTGCTCAAGTGCCGGTTCGAGGAGTCTGAGGCCGGTCCAGCGGACAAAGGCGCAGAGGAGGTTTACTGTGTCCGCTGACTCGATTTCTGCGCGCAGTTCTGCGGCCAGGTTGGGGTCCTCGTTGCTGTTGGTCAGGAGCGCGGAGTCGCTTAGTCTTGTTGTGGGGCGGCGGAGTTGGCGGCGCTTGAGCGTAGTGGGGCGGTGGAGGGAGTGGAGCACCGTTGGGCCGTCTGCTATGCGATCCTTTTGCTGCAACGCTTCGAGCAACCGGTTGGCCAGGGCAACACGTTCGGCGGGTTTGGCTGTCGCCAGGCTTAGCTGTACAGCAGCTGCGACATGGCGGGAGAGGATATCCGGGATGTCATCGTCTTCTACGTCCGCGAAGACTGGCTGAAGTTCTGCCTCATCGTTCAGCTGTTTGTCCAGTGCGTCCGTCTTGAGAAGTTCATACAAGCCTTCGGGCAGATGCTTCTCCGCCACTCCCCCATTGAAGTTAGTCACTGGGTCAGGGTATTTGTTCGATGACTGAAGACATAACCTAAACACTGCAAAGAATGGAGCCACTACACTTTCCGTATGCCCGTTGGAGACTGTGAAAATGCCTTTATGAAAGCTGCCCGGCGTGAAGGTGTGGAACTGGTTCGGTATAAGAAGCCATGGCTCAACCAAAGAGGACACTTCGGTTTGCCCGATCAAGCTTTCGGGGTGACCGGTCCGCTAAATTCCATCTTCTTGTCCCTTGGCGGTAGCCCTGTAGAGCAGGCGGCCAAGCGAACTACAGCCCTACCAGGGGATTTTTTGCACACGCAGACCGGAACGATCATTGAGATCGACGAATTGCAGCACTTCACCAGCTTTCGGCTGCGATCATTCGATAATTATCCAACCGGCTATCCTTTGGGATTCGACCTCAACGAATACCAAGAACTCTGCCGACGGTTTGCGCCGACTGCTGACAAGTACAGACAGTCGAAGACGGCTGCAGCTTTTGGCCCTGGCGGTCGCCAGAGGCAGCGCGCTTACTATGACGCTCTGCGCGATCTGGCGGTGCCAGCGATGGGGCTTCCTCCCGTAATCCGGGTACCGGCACCCGACGGCAATGGTCAAGCTGCGTTCGAGCGAAACCGCGACCGGATACTGCACGCCATCTTTTAACCAGCGACCGGCATGGGGCGCTGGCCCAATCTGATAGACAAGCTGTATGACGCAGCCGCACGTTTTCGTAGCCCTGGCCGACATCCTGAACCTCAGGTGTGACGCCTGGCTCCTGCCGACAGACTCCTCCGTCAAGATTGAGAGCCACTGGCTGCGGGCCCATCCGGACCTGAGTGCGCTCGCCGCGGCGTCGGCGTCAGACGATTTCCGTAACGGCAATGCCTTGGCCCAGCCGCTCCATCCATGGGATGCCGCGGCGCCGCTTCCGGTGATGACGGCTGTCCCAGAGGACGGCACCTGGAGCCCATCCGTCGTAGCAGAACGTCTTGAAGCGTTCGTGCTCAACGCGCTTAAGGCCTTGCCTGGCTCACTGGACCACCGACCCAACCGTCTCCTTGCTTTACCCTTCTTCGGAACCGCCGGCGGCGGTGCCGGGAACCATCTTGGCGCTGCATTGCGCGCCATTCTCGATGCGTCCTTTAGGCTGGCCAACCAGTACCGGGTCGACATTGTGCTGGTGCTCAAAGACAAGTCAGCTTTCTCGTTGGCCCAGAAACTTCGGCGTGAGGCCGCTGATGGGTCCCCCTGGTCTTCTCTCGGGAATGGCCTACAGGAGAAAGCCGCGTCCTTGGGGCAGGCTGCACGGACCGGGCACCTTGTGCCGTTCCTGGGCGCTGGAGTGAGCGTCAGCGCCGGCGCCCCGAGCTGGAGCCAGCTTTTGGACAGGCTGCGAAGTGGTGTCCGTCTCGCCGCAGGCGAGGCAGCGGCTTTTGACAGGCTGGATGTCCTGGACCAAGCCGGAGTGCTGGAGCAGCTCTATGCCGATCAGCATGGATCGCGGGCCGCCTTTGGTAAAGCGGTGGCCGCTGCCGTGGATCTGCCGAGGTACGGGCTTGCACCCGCGCTTCTCGCGGCGCTGCCCTCTGCCGGGGCGATTACTTTGAACTATGACCGGCTTTTCGAAATGGCTTGCGCAGACGCGCAACGGCCGCGAACGGTCATGCCCGAGAACATCCCTGCGGTTGGCAATGACTGGCTGCTCAAACTCCATGGTTCTGTCAGTGCGCCCGAAAGTATTGTGCTGACCCGTGACGACTACCTGGGGTACAACAGCAACCGGGAAGCGCTATCCGCTCTGGTCAAGGCACACCTGCTGACCCACCACTTGTTGTTTGTGGGGTTCGGGCTCGCCGATGACCACTTCCATGAGATTGTCCACGATGTCAGGCGGGCGCTTCCGGGAACGGGCTCCAAGGAGCACCAGATGGGGACCGTGCTGTCACTCTTCAGTGATCCGCTGCAAAGCCTCGTCTGGTCTGGAAAGCTGGATATCCTTCCCATGTCCGGTGCACCAGCGCAGGACGCGAGCGAAGAGGAAGTGCGCAAGGCTCTCGCGACAGCTGGACGGGACCTTGAAATATTCCTCGACATGCTGGCCGCGTACGCAACCGACAACCACTCGTATCTGTTAGCCCCGGCCTACAACCAAGGCCTGGCCGACGACGAACTCGACCTACGCAAGCAACTCCTCGCCCTTGCCGGCCAGAAACGGTCGGCCGGAACGGCGGAAGTGTGGGGCGTGATTGACAAAGCCCTGGGTGAGCTGGGATTCGATGAAGGCACCAAACGCTGAGATATCTGCTTCCCCTTGCGGCCTCGTGAAAAATGTCGCGTCTCAGGCCTTAGAACGTCAATCATCGCGTGGGTATCGACACACTCCGGTTTAGAGGGGCCCAACTATCACTCGTCGCCGTAAGTTCGTTCCATGGAACAGCACAAGGTCGCACGAGAGCAGCAGATTGCCGTATTCGGAGAGAGCGGAAGCGGCAAGACGGTGCTTTTGTCCTCCTTTTACGGATTAGCGGTAGAGCAGCTACTCTCCGGCACGGAACAGTTTGACGTTCTCGCAGTCGATAGCGCCCAAGGTCGCCGTTTGCATCAGAACTACCTCGGTATGAAAAACTCAGCCGCGCTACCGATGACAAGTAGGTTCTCTGCCACTTCGTACGCGTTTTCGATCAAACGTAAACCGGGAGCGGCTGCCAGGGTCAGGAGGAACGTCCCCGAGGAACTGCGCCTTGTGTGGCACGACTACCCCGGTGACTGGTTCGAAGAGGAGCCGAGCGAGCCGGAAGAAGCGAAGCGGCGGATCAACACATTCCAAGCTCTGCTAAGTTCCGATGTCGCGCTCGTGTTGGTAGATGGCCAGAAGCTTCTCGACAACGCGGGCGAAGAGGAGCGGTACCTCAAGCATCTTTTGACCGGCTTCAGCACTCAGCTGCTCAAGCTGCGTGACAACCTTCTGCAAGATGGCAAACCACTGGTGACCTTCCCGCGGATCTGGCTGATGGCGCTTTCGAAGGCGGATCTTCTGCCGGAAATGGATGTGATCGATTTCCGGGACCTGCTCGTAGAAAAAGCCGGAGCAGAGCTGAATAAACTGCAAGGGGTGATTGCAACGTTCGTGGAGGTTCCTGAGGCGTTGTCTGTGGGGGACGATTTTGTGCTGCTCTCCTCTGCCCAGTTCGAGCCGGGGAAAATTGAGGTGACCAAGCGTGTGGGGTTGGACTTGATCCTGCCGATTGCGGCGATGCTTCCCTTCTCTCGGTTCGTGCGCTGGGCCCTCGCAATGCGAAAAGGCGCAAAGGTGGCCGAGCATTTGCTGCGTAACGCCAAACCGGTGGCCGATTTCATTGGCAACGATAGACTGCGCCCTCTCCTAGCACGACTTCCTGGCCCGATCAACAACGTTGTGGCCTTGGTAGGCCCTTTCCTTATGCAGACCGTGCTCGATCTCGTGGGGAACAGAGTGCTGGACATGCATGAGGAGGCGAAAGCAAGACACGATTTCCTCGCCGAAACGTTGACCGGTTTCCAACTGGAGCTGGACCGCGGTGATGGTGAGAAGGTCCTACTGCGGAGCCGCGCGTGACCTCCGATGGTAGTTCCGCCCAGCCTGAGATTGCCTTAATTTGGGCTACTCGCGGGAAGAACTGGGGCTTCCGGTTCCTGCGCACTGGAGGTCGGTCTAACCCGCTTGAAGTTTATGAAGCCGCGTTTTCTGGAGTCGAGGACACCCCGGAGGCCTTCCAAGGAATCGCAGATACAGTTGCATTTCGATTTCTAGATCCGGAGGAACGTCGCGATTCAGCAGGCAGGGTGATCCCCCACGAATTTGTGCTTTTTCCTCCACTGTCTGCCAAAGTCAGCTCCGTAGAAGACGGATTCCATCTGGTCTGGCCCCTTGTGAAGGATGACTTCGCCCGTGATTGGGAGCAACCCCAACCGCGCACCAACGGTTCTTAACCACCAGGATGGTCACTGCGGCCTGACCAGCCAGGAATATAGTTCCATGCCGATGCGAGTCCCGATTTATCGGCGCGTTGGACCCTGCTCCGAACTGAAGCCTGGCGGATTGACTTACTCTTCCACCCGCACCCACAACCGTGACGGCCTCCCCCGCGTCCCATCGGACGTCTGCCCGGTCCCGGCCAGCTTCGGCTCCATAAACCGCCGGAAGGTGTCGCGCATCAGCGGCGCGCCTGCCACCACCTCGTGCAGCTCCCGCAGCTCCTTCAGCGTGAACGGCTCGTCCAGCAGCGCGCCAGGATCCGGCGCCTCCGCGTAAACAGCCCGCAGCCATTCCACCGCCTTCACCACGATGTCGGCGTGCCCATAGGGCAGTTGGACGATCAGCTCAGGTTCCCTGTCCATGGAAGCCAGCCGGACGCCGTCGGACCTCAACGCCTCCTCCAATTCCGCCACCGGGACCACGTCCACATGCGCCACCGACAGCACCCAGCCGCGGTCATCGCGGCTCGGCTCGTCGAACACCTGCAGCTGCCGCGGCACGCGCCCCGAGATCCCGGCCTTCTCCCGCAGGCACCGCAGCACCGCATCCGCCAGGGTCTCGCGCTCCCGCAGGAACGTCCCCGGCAGCGCCCACTTTCCGTGCTGGTGGTCCTCGGCGCGGCGCACCAGCAGCACGCACACGCTCCCCTCAGCAACAGTCAGCACCGCGGTATCCACCGCCACCGACGGGCGCGGATAGTCGAGCAGGGACGCGCCTGGACGGTTCTTGGAATCCTTCACATCATTATTTATCGCAGTATTGCGCTAAAGAAGCAACATATGCATACTGGAGTCAATTAGCGCAGAAATGCGATAAATCTCCAGGAGGTCACCATGAAAGTTCCACAGCTTCACGTCGGCGCCGGCACCAGCCTCGGCCCGCTCAGCATCTTCCCCGTCTGGACCTCCGCCCCCGGAAGCCTCGGCATCAGCACCGGCGCCCACGCCAGCGTCGCCGTCACCGAACTGGCCAGCGGCGCCCAGGTGTCCCGCCTCACCGTCACCAACAACGGCCCCAACCCGGCACTGCTGCTGGAAGGCGAGCTGCTCGAAGGCGGCCAGCAGCACCGAACCTGCGCCCGCGACGTCGTCCTCGGCACGGGTGAGACACGCGACATCGACACCTTCTGCGTCGAAGCCGGCCGCTGGGAAGAAGGCCAGAGCAGCCACCGCCGCCAGGCACGCCGTGCCCCGCTCAACGTCCGGGCCGAGCTGACCGGCGCCGGCAGCGGGCGCGGAAGCAACCGGCAGGACCGAATCTGGGAACGGGTCAACCGCTTCGACAATGCCCGGGGTGCCTCCGCCACCAGCTCACTGCTTCAGCACCTGGACTGGTTCGCGGACGACAAGGAGGACCGGAACCGCTTCGACCCCGCCGATGCCCCGCAACCCCTCGAGGGCCAGCGCGGCGTGGTGATCGGGCTCGGGCACCAGCCGCTGCTCCTGGAAGTCTTCGGCACCAGCACGCTGTTCCGCCGCCACTACCGGCAGCTGGTCGAGGCGGTACTGCTGGATCTGGAACTCCTGCCGCCCCAGGCGCTGGCGTCGGGCCCGATGTCCGGCCAGCGGGCCCGCGACTTTGCCGCCCAGGTTCAGGCGATGGAGTTTGGAATGTTCGACGACGGCCCGGCAGCTTTGGAGGTCCGGGACCACGGCTCCCTCCGCAGCCGCAACGTCTCCCGCAGCGCGGGACGGATAACCGCCGCCGGAATCGCCGTCGCGCTCCCCCAGCGCCGCCCGCAACTGGCGCACCTCACCGGCTGGAACACACAACACCCCCTGATGGATATGGCATGAACCTGAACCCCCTGCAGAATGACCGTGCCGCCGGCGTCCTGGTCGCTCTGGCTGCCGGCGACGCCCTCGGTGCCGGCTACGAGTTCGGTGCCCCGCTGCCGGACGGGACCGAAGTCAGCATGAAAGGCGGGGGCCCTTTCGGGTTCGCGCCGGCCGAGTGGACGGACGACACCTCCATGGCCATCCCCATAGCCGAAGCTCTGCTGGAGCAGCCGTCCGACGGCGGGGCCTCCTCCCCGGCGGCGCTCACCATGATTGTCCGGTCCTGGGCTGCATGGGCGGCCGAGGCGAAGGACGTGGGCGCGCAGACCAGCAGCCTCATCGCGGCCGCGCGCCGGCTCGCTTCCGCGGGCGGCCCTGAAGTTACAGCTGCCGACTTCACCGCCGCGGCAGCCGACTTCCACACCCGCACCGGCAGGAGTGCCGGGAACGGTTCCCTGATGCGGACGGCGCCACTAGCCTTGGCCTACCTCCGCCGGGATCCCGCGGAACTTCTGGCTGCCGCCGGAACTCTCAGCGCACTGACCCACGCGGATCCCGACGCGCAGGAGGCCTGCGGGCTGTGGTGTCTTGCGGTCCGTCACGCCGTCCTCACCGGGCAGCTCGATGTGCGGGCCGGCCTGCCGCTGCTTTCCTCCGAACGGGCGGCGTTGTGGCTGAAGCGCATCGAGGCGGCGGAGCGGTCACGTCCCCGCGACTTCGTCCGCAACGGGTGGGTGGTTGAGGCGTTCCAGGGCGCATGGAGTGCGATCCACTACGCCGGCCGGACGGCGTCAGGACCTGCCCACCTCCGGGCTTCCCTTGAGGAAGCGGTGCGTGGCGGCCGGGACACCGATACTGTCGCGGCCATCGCCGGCGGGCTGCTCGGCGCAGCGTACGGCTACACCGCGGTGCCCTTCGAGTGGCGGCAGCGCCTGCACGGCTGGCCGGGTCTGCGTGCCCGCGACCTGATGATGCTGGGCATGGAGCTTGGCCGAGGCGAGGGCAGCCGGTCCACCTCCTGGCCGCGCGCCGAACGGCACGACTACAGCATGTGGGGCCGCACGGATGCGCTGGTCCGGCACCCGCACGACGAGGGCGTGTGGCTCGGTGGGGTCGGCTCGCTTCAGCGGGTGGCTGAGCTGGGAATTGACGCCGTAGTGTCGCTCTGCCGGCTGGGCACGCTGGATGTGCCGGGCGTAGCTCCTGAAGACCACGCGACGTTTTGGGTCGTCGACTCCCCTGTTGAAGGCGACAACGCGCATGTGGCCTTTGTCCTTCGGGAGGCGGCCGCCGCCGTCGAACGTTACCGGGCGGAGGGCAAGACGGTGTTGCTGCATTGTGTTCTGGCTGAGTCCAGGACGCCCACTGTGGCTGCCTTATACGGTGCCCGCGTTGCTCGGATTTCTCTGCTGGAGGCGCTGGAGGATGTGCGGCGGGCACTGCCCAACGCGCGGCCAAATCCTCTCTTCATGCAGGTGCTGATTGATGCCGAAACCACCTCCGGTCCGGCAGCCGGCGGTGCCACGGGCGCAGGTGCCCACTAATGTCCGATGCTGCTGATAGGAATATGACCATGACAACAACTCCTGAACTCAGCCGGGAGCAGCGCGACGCTGCAATGGTTGAGCGCTACGCCGACGGTGAGACGCTGGACGCCATAGGCCAGAGCTTCGGCATTACCCGTGAGCGGGTCCGGCAGATCATCGCCAAAGTGGGCGGCACGAACGCCGAGGAATCCCGCAAAAAAAGGGCCGCCGATCGAGAAGCTCTCGTTCAGGACAGTTACAGAGCCTTCCTCGTTAGTTATGAGGAACTCGCCCGGCATATGGCACGCCGTGGGTGCACCCGTGTAGACGCTATCAACAGGCTTGAAAGTCTCTATCCGGGCATCAATAGAGAACTCGCTGAAGACGCACTTAGGTCCTCCGACATCGTCTTTGACTCCAGCCAAACGGACGATATCTTCTCTAAGGAAGCGGTAGCTGCCGGCATCTGGTACTTGCTGGGTTCTGATTTGGGCCTCCCCCCGGATAGGGAGTGGGCCGCTGTACATCTTGAACTGTCCCTGATTTCCGAGCTCCGTGGCGCGCTTGAAGCAGCAGAAGTGACACCAGATGATGTGGCCACCATCCTCGGGGTCATCGGAGCGGCGCAGAAGCACGTCGAAGAAAACCCGTCTGCCAGCATCACGGCGCAGCGCTATCACCGGCTGCGTGGGGAGCTGATCCCCGCCCTGGGCTTGGTCTCTCGCAAAGGTTCGAACGCTTGGCCACCAACGGGCCAAACCTTGATGAAGCGCTTCGGAAGCTGGAATGACGCGCTTGAAGCCATGGGAATTGGAACCACAAAACAGGGCCGGCCGAAGGGTCTGGTCAAATTCAAGCGCGAAGATTATGACAATGCTGTTCGAGACTATTGCTCGGCTGCACGGGCAGCCAATACGAAGGCGACGAACGCGGGATATGACGCCTGGGCAAGGGCAGAGCGCGCTGAGGGCCGAGAAAGACCATCCATAGCCGCGGTACGAGGAATCTACGGCTCGTGGTCGAACGCCGTCCGTTCGATACAGGAGTAGGCGTTTGGAGGAGGGGGCCGTAATGCGTGAACAGTCGCTCACACCTGGGATCAAAATGCCGCCGGCTTACGTGCTTGAGCCAGAAGCATTGTTGGAGGCCTACCGAAGGGGTGATCCACTTCGGGCAATGGCGGAGAACTTCGAGGGCACGGCAGATGACATCTGTCAGGCGCTCGTCAAGCGGTCCACCACGTCCAGAGGCGAGCTTGAACGGTACCGATCAGTTCGGCGAAGGACCCAGGCAACCATGGACTCCATGTGGACTAACCGGGAATTGATTACAAGGTTGGACGACTCGGGCATTGAATCCTCCGAAATACCGGTGATTCTCGACGCTCTCGGAAAAAGTATCGACGTCCAAGTGGCAGCTGAACTTTTGCATCTTCCAGGCATCCCCAGTGAGGAGCCCGGCCTGGAGAATTCCCCGCGGCGAGTTGGTGACAAACTGAGCCTGCTCTACGTGATGGGGAAGCATCACGGAATCGCACCGGACTATCCCTTGGCCTTGGGAAAGATGTCGCTTGAGGCTATCGGCGAGCTGCGCGAGTTGTTTCACCCAACCGTCCCCTACCTCCGTACGGCGGAGGTTTTGGCGGTTGTTGAGCCCACGGCGCTGGCTATTCGGACGGGAAAGATCACAACCTTGTCCTGTGCTGCTTATGAAGATGCGGCGGAGAAAGCCCGCCGCGACTTGGGGCATGTCAGTGGCGAAAAGAGTAACCCGTGGCCCGTTCCGGCGCCCCAGCTCATTCGGCGGTATGGCCAGGGGTTTTGGGAGGACGCTCTGAGTTCTCTGGGCTTGGGGCTACTCTCCGCCGACCACAGGTTCAGCGAAGATGACTATTTCCAAGCTCTCGACGACTTCACCGAGGAGTGCATCGACTTCGAGTACCCGACGGACATCAACGTTTATGACCGGTGGGTTTTTGCGGAGATGTCGATCCGCCAGGATCGCCCCTCCGCTCTGGAGTTGATCGCCCACTATGGCAGCTGGGACGAAGCGATCGAAGCTGTACTGCCACAGGAACAAGAATGCGACGAAGAGCCGGACACCCACCATTTCTACTGGGGCTTTCCATTTGGATTTGAGGATGAAAGCTTGGCGATCAACGAAGCGGAATCCCGACGTGAGGCCGAGGAGTGGCACCAAGCAGGCGAACTCATCGGTCAGCTCCTAGCAAAGATGCCATGGAACAGCTTCCTGCGCGTCGAATACGACGGAGATGAGGAGGTCACGACCAGGCCCTATGCCCAAGCAACACCAAGTGCCGACGGTGTGTGGTGCGAGATCGTCTCAGAGCAATATCTGTCCGCGGCCGAGTGGCCTATAGACACGCGCTACTTCGAGAAAAACGGCTGGTCAGCACCGAATGAGGCGGCTCCAAACTGGTTCAAGGAACGGGTTTCACTGGGTGAGGCAGGACACGCAGTCGTGCGGGGCCTAAGGCACGGGCGGCGCTGTCAGGACGCAAAAAGACTGCGCTGGAGCACAGGTGAGTTTCCCTCCGGCCCAGGCCCTGACGGCGGCGTGACAATAGACCGAGCGCTGGAGGGCGAAGTTCAAACGTTGCGAAATGCGAGCTGAGCTAGAAGGACCCGGAGAACCATCTCCGCGGCGGCTATTGCACCTCGGCCTTCTCGAGCGTCACGGCAGGAAGGCCAGGTGCGGGAAAATACAACGCCGCCTCGTCGGAACCGGGAATAGGAGTGGACGAGCCGAGCTGTAGCTGTGCGGCGCTGTTCCAAAGCGCTCGATGCGCAGAAATTGTTGCCAATGTAGCTGCACTGCCGATTACCAGGGTGACGTTAGTTTGACTGGCGGTCTTGGCAAGGAAATCGAGCAGGGTTTCCACCGCCTTGGCTGCCTCCAGGACTTCCGGCAGGTTTGTACTGTCTCCGGTGAGGGCATCAAGGTCGTCAATGAAGATCGCCAGGGGAAGTGCCAAGTCGACCGGTATTCGAACATCTCTTACATTCGTGGTGTTCAACGTGCGGCAGGCATCGATGCGAGGAAACACCCGATCGCACACGAGCCGCAGGAGTTCACGCGCCTGCACCACTCCGGTAGCGAGCCTTCCTCGGTGGTGTCGCCAATTGGCACTGAGAGCTGAATCTGGGACCGCCGTAGCAACCCAAGTATGCACTCCGGACTCCTGAGCAACCTGAGCCATTCCTGCAATCACTCGTGATCTGGCGGACCATGAACCGCCGCAAACCACCAGGTTTTGTGCCCACGCTGTCGAGAAATTGGCCCCGCCAATCCCGATCGGCAGCTCCAAAAGACCATCTTCCAAGGATCTGCCATCCGACCCTATAAAGGGGCTGAAATAGGTTGACTGGGATCCCGCAGTGCTTTCATAAATGGCCGTTCCCTCAGGGATGAAGGCATCCCGCAGGTCACCGAGCATATATTGATCGGTATTCGTCTGGCCGCGACTGCCGAACTGAATACGATGGGCACCATTGGATTCGCCCACCAAAAGCTTGTCTACATCCAAGTCGCGGCCGGCCAGTACCAAGGACGCTCCCCCTTGTGGGGGGCGAGCGATTAGCCTGTCGAGCTTTTCGGCAAGCAGTGATGAGTATTGATGGGCCTCAGCATGGAGAAACTCAGCGCCATTGACGATGACCGTTGTACCTCGAGGATCCTCATGCATTCCCCCAAAGATCTCCCCGACCTTCATACAGGCTTCCCCCATCGATCTGGAAAGTGTCCTCATGCCTTCCAGCATCCAGCTGTAGTCACCTTCGACGAGGTCGATGACGTGTGTCGCACTCGTACGGCAAAACTGACTGACGAGCTCGTCGAGGTACGTCTTCCCCCTCGTAACTGGCCCATCCCCGCGGATCAGTAGAACACCTCCGCCTGCTGGCCAACGTCCAGCCGCGTCAAGGAGGTGGAGACGACGGCCGTCAGGCATCGTCCCGAGCACTATCGGAAGGTTATTCATGGGCAAGGCTCCGATCGGTGGTGAGGACTGGAAGAAAGTGTATTGCCCAAGAACCGACACTGAGTCACAACGTTTGTCCGCCCGTTATTCATAATGCTTCCAAGGCCTCGCGAAGATGCCTCGAGTAGCTTTGCAGCGAACCAAAAGGGCAGATGGGTATGAAGTCTTTGATACGGGGCAGGACAAACTGTTCTTCCAGCACCAACGGCTGAATGCAAAGCAAGTCGAACAAGTCTTGGCCGGGCTTCGTCCGCTCCAACCCGCTTCGCAGTTGGGGTAGCGGCCTGAGGTGCATCGACGCTTTCAAGAGTCATCAGATCCGTATTCCTGAATGTGCCTCAGGCGGCCGGGGGAAGCACCAGTTCAAGACACTTTTGAGCCGCGATCCGTCCAGAACAAATAATCTCGGACAGTGCTGATACAAATATGATCTGAAACATCTTCTGAACTCAGCGAGGAGCAACCCCACGCTGCGGTGGCCGGAGCCTAAGACCGTGCGCGTGCAAATGCGCAGCAGTGGAAAGATTGATACCAGTGATGGAAATGCTCAGCGGAGCCAGCGTAGACACGTTCAGGAATCTCGTATTGTCCGCTGCCGTGATTGTCGGCTTCCTGTTTCTACTCGGAAGCCGTGTGTCCACTCCCCTGACAGTCACCGCCAGGCTTGTCACCGCCGCCACCGCAGGTACCGCGGCCTTTGCCGCGGCCAATCTCGCGGTTGTCTTCTATATCCTTGCGCACCTCATGGATCCGCGCTGGTCCGTCGGGAGAGATGCAACGCTTCAGAGCCCTGAACTGTCTGCAGGACCCTTCTTCCAGCCGGTCACCGAAACCTTGAACGACATCCTGGACGGCCTGACGGGCAACTTAAACAATGTCATTGCCCTGAAGAACGCGTTCCTCACCATGCCGGAATTTATCATCGCCGCGGGTTGGGCATCCTTCGCACTGGTGGGCTTTGCGATCGCGAATCGCATTCTTTCCTCAATTATCGAAAAGGACCAGATGAAGCAGATCGACCGGAACACGCGGGATCTGGCTGATATTCGTGCCCAATTCGGGCTGGCCCCCTTTCATGACACCAGAGTCGGGGCACGATGAGGTGCATTCCGGACGACCCGGAATTTGGCGAAGGTTTTCACGCCGAGAAGGCCGTCTGGGAGGCGCTGAAAAGTAGCCTGCCCGATGACTGCGTTCTGGCCCACTCCGTTCAAATTCGTGAAGGCCGCAGCGAGCATGAGATAGACCTGCTGGTCCTTTGGCCCACTGTGGGCATGGCTGCGATTGAGGTCAAGGGCGGCCAAGTCAGCATCAATGACGGGCAGTGGTACCTGTCGGACCGGAGCCAGAAGCGCAAGATCCAGAGCCCAGTAGCGCAGTCACAGAGCTCACTGCATGCCCTTAAAAACTGGTTAGAGGACCAGCTCGGCTCCCGTATCAGCAGCCGCAGCGTCTACATGGTGAGCCTGCCCTACACCGATGTACCGAGGGACTGGACCATGGCCGGGTGCCCGCGGTCGCTGATCCTCGACCAGACAGACAGCAAGTCGCCCGCCGATCTCGTCCGCCAGGCTATCGAAAACGAAGGTGGCGGTGCCGCCCCTCTGGCACCGGTCTTCCTCGAGCGAATCGTCCGCAAGCTGGGCGGGAACCTGGACACCGCCGTCGCGCCTTCCACCACGTCCCAGGAGGACGAGGCAGCCCAGGACCACCTCACGGAGCGCCAGTCCGTGCTGCTGCAGGCAACCCGCTCACTCCCCCGGATCCGCTTCACAGGCGGCGCGGGAAGCGGAAAGACGTGGCTCGCCGTCGAAAAGGCCAAGCTGCTCAGCAAGCAGGGAAAGCGCGTGGGTCTGTTCTGCTACAACAAGGGCCTTGGGCAGTACCTTCAGGACCGGGTGGCGACGTGGCGCCAGGCGAAGCCGGTGTTCACGGGCGAGTTCCACGAGTACGTGCGCGGGCTGGGCGTGCCCGACGGCAAGGGGCAAGACTACTTCGACGTCGAAATGCCCCGCCTCCTCAAGGAACTAGCTGTAGTTCCCACGGACGTTGTGAACAGCGTGGCGTGATGTAAAGGGCGAGGGCCTCCGGTATCGATTTGGGTTACCACACTCATCTCGATGCCAGGAGGCCCTCGTGTCCTACGTTACCCATGCCAACGCCGACCTCACACCCAAAGCCAGGGGAAAGCTCGCCTGTTTGGTCATCGAGCAGGGATGGACGCTCCGCCGGGCAGCTGACCGGTTCCAGTGCTCGCCAGCGACGGCCAAGAAATGGGTGGACCGGTACCGGGCCCGGGGTGAGGACGGAATGGTTGACGTATCGTCCCGACCACGGCGCAGTCCCCGCCGGACTCCCGCACGCACGGAGCGGCGGATTCTGGCGCTGCGTTTCAATCGGCGATGGGGTCCCCATCGGATCGCGGCCCACCTTCACCTGGCCCGCTCAACCGTCGGCAAGGTCCTGGTCAGGTACCGGATGCCGCGGCTAGCCTGCCTTGACCAGGGAACCGGCCTGCCCGTCCGAAAGCTCGCACCGCAGCGCTATGAACACGACAAACCCGGGGACCTCGTCCACGTCGACATCAAGAAGCTCGGCCGCATACCGACCGGAGGCGGGCACCGCACCCTTGGACGGGCCAGAGGTAAGCGCAACCGCCACGCCGGCGTCGGGTACGCCTACCTGCACCATGCGGTTGATGATCACTCACGACTTGCCTATTCAGAGATCCTCGACAACGAGAAAAAGGAAACCGCTGCCGCGTTCTGGCTCCGCTCCGCAGCGTTCTTCGCGGCCCACGGCATCACCATCAAAGCCGTCCTCACCGACAACGGAGCCTGCTACCGCTCCAAAGCCTTCGCAGCCGCCCTGGGCCCACAGGTCAAGCACCGGCGAACCCGCCCTTACCGGCCGCAGACCAACGGCAAGGTAGAACGCTTCAACCGGACCCTTGCCACCGAATGGGCCTACGCCAGACCCTACATATCAGAAGCCGAACGCGCCGCTTCCTACCCCGACTGGCTACACGCTTACAATCACCACAGAACCCATACCGGCATCGGAGGCAAAACCCCCATCAGCCGCGTTCACAACCTCCATGGGAATTACAACTAGCGGCTGAAATGGACCCGCGGGACCGGTTGGACGCCGTGGTGGTCGATGAAGCACAGGACTTCGCCCCTCTTTGGTGGGATGCGCTGCTCGCGTGCACCACGGATCCCTCCGCGGGCGAGGTGTACGCCTTCATGGATGACCGTCAGGACGTCTACCAGCGTTGGGGAGGCGCGACGGCGGATCTCACCAGCGGTCCGATGGCCACGCTGGTGCCCATCCACATCGACGACAACCTCCGCAACACCCGCAAGATCGCCGAGTCCTTCCGGCCTTTTG
Source organism: Arthrobacter nitrophenolicus (assembly GCF_045833485.1). Lineage (NCBI taxonomy): Bacteria > Bacillati > Actinomycetota > Actinomycetes > Micrococcales > Micrococcaceae > Arthrobacter > Arthrobacter nitrophenolicus. Next base: position 2,825,000 of record NZ_CP174504.1, on the reverse strand, counting down.
CGGGCGAGCACTTCACCCCGCGGGGCAGCACGGGACTGCCCGTACGGTTTGTGGACTGCCCCACGGAGGACGCGCTCGACGTCGCGGGCGACTGTGTCGAGGCACTGATTGAGGAAGGCTGGGCCAACAACCAGATCGCGCTCCTCACCACCAAGGACCGGCACCCCATCCACCTGGACTATTTCGAGCGGGACGCCACCGAGGAATACTGGCGGGAATTCCACGCTAACGAAGCCGAGTTCTACGGCCATGTCCTGGGCTTCAAGGGCCTGGAACGGTCTGTGGTTGTTCTGTGCGTCAACGGCTTCAAGGACATGGGCCGGGCTCCGGAGCAGCTGTACGTCGGGCTGTCCCGGGCGCGGAGCCTGCTGGTGGTTGTGGGTGATTCCGGGCTGCTGGAGGAGGCAGGCGGGCGGGAACTCAAGCTCGCGCTGGCGCGCACGCAGGCGTGGAAGCCGGTGCTTGCAAGCGGGTAGTGGCGGCGCTCACTTATATTGTCGGTGCCTCCGCATAGTCTTCAGGCACCAGATCAGAACCGTCCAGTGGGGGATGAAATGCCAGAACTAGCCGACGCCGGGTCCCACCCGGTCGCGACGCTTCCGCAGGTTCCCGTCCCGGCCTCGCCCGCACCGGTGCCTGCCTCCTACGACTACACCTTCCTGTATCCCTGGCAGCAGGAAGCGCTGAAGGCGTGGCACTCGAACGCCCGCCGCGGCGTCGTGGAAGCCGTCACCGGTTCCGGTAAGACACGCGTGGGGATCGCCGCGGCTTTCGAAGCAGTCCGGCAGGGCATCAAGGTCCTGATCCTGGTACCAACAGCGGAGCTTCAGCGCCAATGGCTGGTGTCCCTGCGCCGCGACCTGCCCGCTGCGCGGCGTGGCGCCCTTGGCGATGGCCGTTCCGATTCCCTTGATGACGTCGACATCCTCGTGGCCATCGTTCATTCGGCGTCCAACCGGGAAACACTGCGTTCGCACAAGGCCGGCCTGATTATCGCCGACGAGTGTCACCGTTACGCGGCACCAATGTTCACCGGCGCCCTGCAGGAAGGGTATGCCTGGCGCCTTGGGCTGACAGCCACGTTCGAAAGGGCGGACGGCGAGCACGAGAACCTCCTGACGCCTTACTTCGGCGGCGTCATCTACAACCTCTGGTACGACCGGGCACTGAAAGACCAGGTCATTGCGCCCTTCGACATCGCCCTTGTTGGCGTTGACCTTGTGCCCTCGGAGCAGGCGGACTACGACGAGTTCTCAACTGTGATGGTGGAGGCGGCACGGAATCTTGAGTCCTACGCTGGCATTCCGCGGCGGCCGTTCCCGCAGTTCATTGCCGCTGTGGCTGCTCTCGCCGCCTCTGATTCGCCCAGCCGGGAAGCAACGATTGCGCGGAAGTACATGCGTGCCATGTCCTCGCGGCTCACCCTGCTTGCTGAGGCCAAGACGAAATACCTGGCGCTGGCAGCCCTGAAGGAGACTGTCGACCAATCCCGCGGGACGCTGGTGTTCACCCAGACCCAGGAGTCAGCGCGGCGGGCGCAGGAGCTGTATACGTCCCTCGGGTCTTCGGCATCGGCCGTGTTCAGCGGGATGGCCAAGGACGACCGGCGGCAGGGCATGGAAGACTTCCGTACCGGCGCATCGCAGATTCTGGCCGCGCCGCGGCTCCTCGATGAGGGCATCGACGTGCCTGAGGCCGACCTCGGGATCATCGTTGCCGCCAACCGCAGCCAGCGGCAGATGGTGCAGCGCCTTGGCCGTGTCATCCGAAAGAAGGCCGACGGACGGCCGGGCCGGCTGGTTGTCCTCTACTCCAAGGGCACGGTGGAAGACCCGAACGTCCAGGGCGAGGAATTCCTCGGCAAGGTGCTGCCTTTCGCACGTAACGTTGGCTTCTTCGACATCAAGTCGGACCTTGACGGGTTGCAGGAGTTCCTCCGCCAGGCCGAACCTGAGGAGGCTTCGGAGCCCGAGCATGGTGAGCCGACAGCGGGTTCGCCCGGTCACAGCGCCGGACCGGAGAGCGGCAGCGCGCCCGAGCCTGTGGGGGAACCTTCGGTGGAGTACGACGGCGAAAGCGCACCGACGTCGTTCGATCTTGAGGATTCCGGCCGGGTCGAAGAACTTCAGGGGCTCGAGGGCTTCAGCGACGACGGCGTATCGGACTACCTGCAGCGCGCAGGCCGCGCGGATCTGCTGACAGCCGAGCAGGAAGTGGAGCTCGCCAAGGACATCGAGGCCGGCCTTTACGCTGCGCACCTGCTGGCTGACGGTACTCCGCGCGGGCGCCGTGAAGCTCGGGAACTCCGCACAATTGCCTCGCTCGGCGAGCGCGCCGCGGACGCCTTGCTCGAGGCGAACCTCCGGCTGGTCATTTCCATCGCCAAGAAATACGTGTATCAGGGCATGGACCTGCTGGACCTGATCCAGGAAGGGAACATCGGCCTCCACCGGGCAGTCTGCAAGTTCGACTACACCCTGGGCAACAAGTTCTCCACGTACGCTACGTGGTGGATCCGGCAGGCCGTCACTCGGGCATTGGCCGACCAGGCCCGGGTCATCCGGCTCCCGGTCCATATGGTGGAGCAGATCAATAAAGTGAAGACGATCCAACGCGATGCGTTCCGGAAGGGCCTCGAGTACAGCCTTGAGGAACTCGGCAAGCTCACTGATCAGTCGGCTGAAAAAGTGGAGCATCTTCTTTCACTGGACCAGCCTGTGCGTTCGCTGGACTACCTTGCACCGGACGGCAGGGGCGGCCTGGAGCCGTTGGCGGACCAGCTCCTCGATCCCTGGCACGTGGATGTTCTTGAGCAGATCGCGAAGGAACAGCTGAAGGAACAAGTTCATGCAGTCCTGGACACGCTGACTGAACGGGAGGCCGGCGTCATTGCAATGCGCTTCGGCCTGGACGACGGCGAGGAAAAGACTCTCGATGCCATCGGCAAGGTCTACGGCGTCACGCGAGAGCGTATCCGCCAGATCGAGTCGAAGACCATGGCTCTGCTCAGAGAACCAGAACGATCCCAGTCCCTTCGCGAGTACAACTATGGTGGTGTTGCATGACCTGCACGATTTTCCCTTCGGTGAGTGTCGCTCTGGCCGAGCTGGAAGTAATGATCAGCGATGCCCAGGCCGCCGATCCGCTGGCTCCAGTTACTATCTTGGTCCCTTCCCATGCCGCGGGCCTGGACGTGACCCGTTACCTGGGCAGGACGCTCAACGGGGGTGCTGGGAGTGTAGGGGTCAGGGCGTTCACACTCAAGGACCTTGCAACCGAACTGATCGCCGACGACGGCGCTGTGAACGGGCGACGTCCCCTTCTCCCCGTCCTCCGGCTCGGAGCCGTGAGCCGGGTCCTGCTGGACGAGCCAGGGCTTTTCAAGGATGTCGCCGACCAGCCTTCGACCGCCCGCGCTATCGCCAGGACAGCGGAGCTCCTCGACGCGGTTCCGGCTCCCGCCGATCCGGAGCTCCCCGAGCTGATGCAGGAAGTGCTGCGGCTTCACGGCGCCTCAAAGGAGGCTCTTCGCTGGCAGTGGTACACGGACCATGATGCTTTTACCCTTGCCTCCAAGAAGCTCGGGACCAAGTCCGTGACGCAGCGGCTCGGCACCATCATCGGCTTCATGCTCGGTACGGAAAAACGTCCCGCCGAGGCACTCTTCAGAGCGAGCCTCGAAGCGGCTGGAATGCAGCATCTTGCAGCGGCCGGCTCGGCTGAGAACGGTGTAAAACTTCTGACAGCGTCCGATGCCGACGATGAAGCCCGCGCGGTGGTGCGCCTCGTCGTCGAGCGGCTTTCAACAGGCACCCCGGGCCACCGTATCGGAATCTTCCACTCGGCCGCCCAGCCCTACGCCGCGCTGCTCACCCAGCGCCTCAGCCAGGCGGGAGTCACTTTCGTCGGTCCATCAGCCCACCGGCTCATGGACTCGCCACTGGCCCGTGGCCTCCTTCAACTGCTGAAGCTGGACCCGCAGGATCTCGACGCACGCATCATCCTGAACATCCATGCGGAAGGTGCCTTCTCCTGGCGTGAGCAGAAGCTGCCCACCAGCGCAGCATGTGAAAGGTTCTATGCAAATCCACCCGCCGAAGAGGATTATGCAGGAGCAGAAACGTCCGCCCACGCGGACTACCTCGAGAAGTTCCGTATATTCCAGTCCTTCAAGGAGGCCCTTGCGGCACGTCTAGGCCAGGTCCATGCTGCTGCCACATGGAGTGACGCGTCCGCCTCGCTGATATCACTTCTTGAGGACTTCATGGGCCCCAGAGGCGCCGGCGAACCTCCGGAGAAAAGCGCTGCCCGCAACGCGCTAATCGAAGCCGCCTCGGATCTCCGGCATCTGGATCTTGTCGGCCCTTTGCCCCGCCCGGCACTCCTACAAAGCGCCCTGGAAGACGGCCTAGCTTCAAAAGGCCGCTGGACCGGGAAGAGCGGCACGGGTGTCGTCGTGGGCAGTTTTGCTGATGCGGTCGCCAGGGACCTTGATGTCGTCTTCCTCATGGGGGTTGCGGAAGGGCTTGCGCCAGCGCGGACAAGGGAGAACCCACTGCTGCCGGACAGCGCCCGTACCATGCTAGGCGGGAGTCTCCCCACGGTTGAAGAGCGTGCCGAGGCCCACAAGAAGCAGTTCTTTGCTGCCCTCGCTACAGGATCGGAACGGTTCATCACCAGCCCCCGCGGGGACCTGCGCGGCTCCGGGAGTTACGAATTGTCACGTTGGATCGACCGCAAGCCTGACCCCCAGGAACAACTGCGGTCCTTCGCCCACGGCATTGAGAACGGCGCACCCGCCTCCGATGCGTTGCCCCCAACAGCTCAGGAATGGCGGCTCCGTCGTATCCTCACCGCTGAGAAGGGCACCTCCGTATTGGAAGAGGACGAGGCGCTGCAGCGTGCGTTAGCTGCCACCCGGGACAGGCGGGATGGCATCTTCTCGAGGTTCAACGGCAACCTCGGTGCATATGCAGGGATCCTAGTGGACCCCGAAAAGCCGCTGTCCCCCACCCGACTTGAGGAATGGGTCACCAGCCCGTTCAGCTACTTCATGAAACACGTCCTGAAAGTCAGCATCTTGGAGGACGTGGCACTCGAAGTGCAGATCTCGCCGCAGCAACGGGGCATCCTGGTTCACCGAGTTCTTGAAGACTATGTTCGCAGCATCACGAAAGACGGCCTTCCGCCTTCATTGGACCGCCTTATGGAATTAGCGGACGCCGCTTTTGAGGACGTCGCAAACCCGGCATGGCTTAGCCACGTTTGGGAACGCAACCAGGCCATGCTGCGCCAAGACCTAAAGCGTGTGCTGGCGGACGACCAGGACAGGTTTGCCGCCGGCTGGAAGTATCTGGCTGAAGAGGCGAGCTTTGGGCCCGAGGACACGGACAGCCATCCGCCTGTTGAACTGACTCTCGACGACGGCACTACGGTTCGCTTCCGGGGAAAGGTGGACCGGATCGACCAACAGTCCAACGGCAGTGTCCGTGTGATCGACTACAAGACAGGCAAGGCCGACAAGTACAAACCGCTCCGGGACCACCCCACCGCGGAGGGCACCCGCTATCAGCTTCCGGTCTATGGCCTGTTTGCCCGGACACTCGCGGACTCTTCGTCCGACGTCGCGGCAGAGTACTGGTTCATCTCGAAGGCAGGTGCCTTCGCCAAAATCGGCTACACAGTGACTGACGAGGTCGTGGAGCAACTGCGCACAGATGTTGGCTTGATCATTTCTGCCCTGCGGAACGGAATCTTCCCGCCCCGGCCTGAGTCGGACCGATACGTCAACTTCACCACCATGATGGGCGCCCAAGAGCTCGGCCAGCAGTGGCTGAAGCTTCAAAACGCCCTCGAACTGCAGCCCTATGCCCAGCTCCTGAAGGCGGAGAAATGAACCCGGAACTCCTGGAACTCACAGACCAAACCGACCGAACACTGATCGAGCAGGAGCTCGAAGCAAACATCTTCGTCGAAGCGGGTGCAGGAAGCGGCAAGACGCATGAACTCGTCGAGCGTATCTGCGCGATGGTTGACGCCGGCGTCGAACTCAAGAGCGTGGCAGCCATCACCTTCACCGAAAAGGCAGCAGGTGAGCTGCGGGAACGGGTACGTCGGCGTCTGGCGGACGCCGGCCCCACAGACCTGCGCCAGCGGGCGCTCGACCAGCTGGACACGGCTCCCATCGGCACCATCCACTCTTTCGCGGCGCGCATCATCAGCGAACATCCTATCGAGGCTGGAGTCCCTCCCCTGATCACCGTGGTGGATGAATTGCGGTCCCAGATTGCGTTCACGCGGCGGTGGGAAGATGCCCGCCAGAAACTGTTCGCCGACGCGTCCTTGGACGACGCACTCCGTATACTCCTCGCCGTCGGCGTTTCGCTTGACCACCTGCAAAACGTTGCGGCAGACCTGGATGCCAACTGGGACCGGTTGGAAAGTCATCCTCCCCGCAGACGGCATATCCCGGCCGTAGATCTTGGTCCGCTTCTCCGCCAAACTTCAGACGTCCTCGCACGTGCCAACCATTGCACTGACCCTGCGGACAAGCTGCTGACCGCCTTCGAACACATTAAAAGCTGGCACGGTCGCCTCTCCGAGGCAGAATCCGGCGAACTGGGCCTCGTCCTCGAGCTGCTCAACGCTGTTCCGCAATCCGGCTTTAGTGGGGGGCAAAAGGGCAACTGGTCCATCAACGTCGCCGAGGTGCGAAGCTCCTGTAAAGATCTGGCCCAGCAGGCGATAGCCCTGCGCAACAGCTTTGTACAGCCCGCCGTTGAGACCGTTACCGCTGCCATGGCCGAGGTCCTTCTTCAAGCGGCTCGCGAACGCCAGCGGAGCGGCGAGCTTGAGTATCACGACCTTCTCGTTCACGCGCGGGACCTCCTCATCGGCAAGGACAAACAGGGCGTCCACGCTGCCCTGCATGATCGCTACCGCTGCATCATGCTGGACGAATTCCAGGACACGGACCCCATTCAGGCTGAACTGGCCACGCGGATAGCCGCCAGCGACGTCTGCGGGCCCGACGGCTGGGAGCATCTCAGCATACCTCCGGGCCGGCTGTTTACTGTCGGGGATCCGAAGCAGTCCATTTACCGATTCCGCAGGGCCGACATCGCCACCTACCTCGCGGCACAGCAGCGGTTCTCACACGACGCGGATTCCAGAATCGCTTCGCTCCAGACAAACTTCCGTTCCACCGGAAAGCTGCTTGAGTGGATCAACGGCACGTTCGGCGAGCTCATTACGGCCAACGGCACGGTTCAGCCGGAATACCAGGCCTTGGTGCCTGATCCCCGGCGTCCCGAATGGAGCGACGAACACGGCCCGGCAGTCTCAATCATTGGTCGCGGCGGTGCGCAGCCCGACGAAGCGGGAAAGGTTTCTGCCGATGCGATGCGCCGGCAGGAAGCCGCGGACGTTGCTGCAGCCATCAGAGTCGCGACCGGTACCGCGGGTCTTTCAGCTTGGCAGAAGCAGAGCAAGCGATCGGGTGACGGTTCTACAAGTTCGCCGGTTGAGCTGAAGGACATTTGTGTCCTGATCCCAACCCGGACGTCCCTCGCCGCTCTTGAGGATGCCCTCGACGACGCCGGCATTGAGTACCGGGCTGAGGCATCGTCTTTGGTTTACTCCACTCAGGAGGTTACCGACCTGCTGCTGGCGATGCGGGCCATCTCCAATACAGCGGATGAAGCCGCGCTGGTGCTTTGCCTGCGGTCGGCGATGTTTGGCTGTGGTGATGACGACCTGTTCGAGTGGAAGCAGGCCGGGGGCCACTGGAACCTGTTCTCCCCCGCACCCGACGCACTCAGAGACTCCAACGTGGCACACTCCCTTGGTTACCTTGCCGCCCTGTGCCGGGAGATTGAGGTGCTGACACCGGCAGAAATCATGGAGCGCTTTGCTACCGACCGCCGCATGCTGGAGGCGGCGGTCGATGCCCCCCGTTACCGGGACGTCTGGCGCCGGCTGCGCTTTGTAATAGACCAGGCCCGGGCATGGACGGAAGCCACGCACGGCGGACTGCGTGACTACCTGGTGTGGGCCGCCGTGCAGCAGGAGGAAAACTCACGGGTCAAAGAAGCCGTAGTGCCGGAAACGGACGTCCAGGCCGTCAGAATCATGACCATCCACGCTTCTAAAGGGCTCGAATTCCCCATGGTGATTCTCGCGGGCACGGGTTCCGGACCTAACAATCAAAAGGCTGCTGCTCTATGGGATCAGAACTCACAAGTACAAGTGCACTTCATTGGCGACATACGGTCCGCGGGGTACGGAGAAGCCGAGGCCATCGAGAAGCAATTCGACGACGCTGAGAGACGCCGTCTCCTCTATGTCGCCTGCACACGGGCGGAAAGCCACCTTGTCATTTCCCATTACGTGAATGCCAAGAACAGTCTCGGGCAATTGCTCAAGGATGCAGCCGATGCTGTTCCCGCGCCAGATCTCAGCATTCCAGAGGACATGCCACTTCATGCGACGTCGGCTCACGAAGTCCAGCCAGTCAAAGCGCTTGAAGAGTGGCAGCAGCAGCGCGATGTCTGGCAGAAGAATTCGGCCCTCGTATCGTCCACCTCCGTCACGGCAATTGCCAAAGGAGCGAACGGCTTTGCCGCGGCCGAGGTGGACGGGACCCCGCATTTTGTGAGCATTGATGAGGACGGCTCGCTGCCGACTTCGGCAGCGACAGGCGGGGAACATGGCAAGGAGTTCGGTACGGCCCTGCACCGCCTGCTTGAGCTGAATGACCTAAAAGAAAACGAGAACCTCGACGTTCTCGCTGAAAGGATTGCCAGTACGGCCGGACTGGCAGATCCCGCTGGCCTGGCTGAACGTGCCCGTTCTGCTCTACGCAGCACGCCTGTACAGCGCGCGGCTGACCGGGAGCACTGGCTTGAGCTTCCCGTGGTCACATCCAACAACGGAATGACCCTTGAGGGCATCATTGACCTCATGTACCGCGAGGACGACGGAACGCTGGTCATCGCGGACTTCAAGACTGACATCAGTGTCACGCAGGAGACCTTCGCGGCTTACTGGTACCAGCTGTCGACCTATGCAGGAATGGTGGAGAGCATCACCGGTCAAGAAGTGAGTGAACTAGTCTTGATCTTCTGCCGAACTGGGGATGCTGAAATCCGCCGTCAGGCACGGCACACGAAAGCAGAGATCGAATCATAGAGTGGCGGGTGCCGTCTACCACCAACGGTGGCGGCACTCGTCATTTTGGCAAGCCCACTTGGCAATGCCTCTTTCAACCTGACCGGTAGAAGGATAAAAGCGTTCTTCCTCCAAGATGACGCAGCCGGCAAATTCTGCCTTCGGGTACTGTTCCCTAGCGTCCGGCAGGACCATGCCGTAGATGATTCGCCAAGACTCGTACCCGCATACAGGGCACTCCGTTGTTGCAGCTCTCTTTGTCTTTCTCTCCTTAGTCATGCAAGCAACTTAGCCGCGGCAACAGACATTCCTCGAGTTACAAAAATCTCTTAGCCGCTAAGCGTTTTATGTAACCCAAACCTCCCCTTTGGCTGACTCACCGAAAATTGCAGCCAGCCGAGTGCGCTCCCGTCCGACAGCTTCAGTTTTCACTAAGCAACCCAATAATCTCGTCGTGGAGCCTAGGGTCGGCGGGTTCCAAGCCCTCGAGCACGTCATAGATACTCACAGTCGACTGACGGACTTCTTTGACGCCTGGCCGCGTAAGAAACAATCGCGAGTAGTCCGCCTGGCTCGAATCGACGGTCCGGGTCCAGCTCGGATCCCGTTCGTTGGCATGCCACGCAGACGGCCCGAACTTGAGCTGGAGCCGCGGCTGGCCGAAGTCGTTCGATTCTTCCTTCACGTCAATGTTGATGGTCCACTGGTATATCCCCGCGAGTCTGGCGTTGACTCCAAGGACAAACCCCTCGCCCCGAGTCGCGTTGAGTTGGCGTTTAAGGGGACCCTCGCTGAAGGCAATTAGGCGCCCCTTGGCTCGCTGGAGGAGGTCGCGGCCCTCGCCAAACCGTTCCTTCGCCTGCACCGCAAGATCATCAGCAAAGCGCTTGGCGGCTACATCCTGCGGCTGCTCCTGGTATCTGCCAATTTCCCCGGTATCACACATGGCAACAACGAAATTGAGCACTTCCTGATCACCCACGCGACCCCTTCCCCTAACGAACTTGCGGTGTAACTGCTCGATGAACGCATAGGCATCGGGATTCTTCCGTTGGTAAGCCCTGTCGCCAACAACATGTTCCAGCAGTCGCTCAGCTAACCTGCCATACGGGAGGACTGCGGCGTCCTCCCACCCCAAGGTCTGCAAGGACGCATCCTCATCGCGACACAAAAGAGCGACGACACCACGCTTGCCGTCCCTGACGCTGAACGCCAGATAACCGCTGTAACTGTGACCGTGACCGTCAGAGGTGAAGTAGTTCTCGATGACGACGACCGCATCTTCGCTCTCAAGGACAAGGTCGGCGATGTCCGCGCCGGCCCCGCCCACCGCGATATTCACCTCCTGACGCACCAAGTAGCTGCCATGCGGAAGGGGTTCGCTACCCACCAAGGCCAGGTTCAACTCGTCGATAAAGATTCGCAGAAAACGGTCGCCCAGATCGTGCGTCTGCTCAGTGTCCAATAACCATCTGAAAACATTCGAGATCTGCTTCTCGTGGAGTCCGTGGTGCATTACGTCAAAGACGTTGAAACCCAGCTTTAGGGACCTGCCAAGCACTGGCAGGAGCCCAGTTACCAAATCATCTGACACGACGTCATCCCCCTGATGAAAACGAGGCCACTGGCTTGAGAATAAGACAATGTCGAAACGCTAAACAGTAACTCTCCCGTGTTTCGCAGGTGGCTAACCTCGGGGATTATTCCTCGACCGCTCCCTCAATGCTGGTTTCAGACGCGCCCGCAGTCGCTTCGTCACGCTTTTTCCGTTTGAACAGCCCTGCGACGCTCCCGCCGACCGAGCCCGCCGTGCCAGCGATGGCGCCACCGACGCCCTTGACCGCGGTGAGGGCTTGGGGCTCATCCGGGATTCCGTCCCCGTCGATGTCTACACTACGGAAGACCCGCGTCACTGTCTCCGCCGCGGTTGCTACCCCGGTGCCGACTGCTGTAGCGCCCGTTGCGACGCCGCCTCCGACGGTATTAGCAGTGCCGGCAATCCAGCTACCAGTCGCCTTCGCGGCGTCTTCCATTGCAGCGAGCGCTCGGTTCTGCTCGAACTCGCTGTCTTCGGAGCTCGGTTCATCCTTTGAATTGACCGCAAGATGTTCGGGAAACGCGTCCGGGGCTTCAGCGAACGCAGCCCGGGCCGCGGTCACGACTTCGCGACCGAACACGAAGCGCGTGACACCTCCCGCCAACGCTCCGACTCCGTATTCGATCGTTGCCTGCTGCTTTCCGCTCAAATTTTGGCGCACTGTCTCCAGCTGACCGGTCTCCATGGTCCGAACCAAACTCTGCGCTGCGCCTCCGGGGAGGGTATCCGCGAGCGTGTTCGCCCAGTGCGACCAATCCGTGCGGCCTGCAGCGACCCTACTGCCAACACCGACGGCACCTTCAACCGACGCGCTCGACAGGTCGGTGGCCATCTCCGCGATTTGTTTCTGGCTCACTCGTTCATTCGAGAGTCCATAGACAAGGGCGAGGGCCTGGTCTTTATCGAGATCCATTCCGTGAATATCGGCAATAGCGAGAGCAAACACCGCCGTGATCTCGAACTGCAGCTGCTCATCGCCCGCGGGCAGGAGAGCAGCAACGCGCTGTGCACCGTTCTTCGCAGTGCCCATCGCCATGTTTTTCGCTGCCTGTTTTGCAGCGCTCTTCGCGGCAAATTTGACGGCTTCCTTGCCAGTCTTCTTGGCGGCCTGTTGCCCTGCGCTCTTCATGCCTGCTGCTGCCGCCCCGACTCCAGGGATCATCGCGATACCAATATCAGCCGCGATGGCGCCGGCGCTGATAAGGGCACCAGCAGTGGTGATCGACGTTGCGTAGTGACGCTCCAGCATCTGTATAACCTCAGCCGGCGTCGCCTCCGGATGCCGCCGACGGAGCCTCATGACGTACTTGCGAGCAATGGTGTGACGAGCGCTGACCGCCTTCGCGATGTCACGCGTGGCGTCCTCACCAACGAGCTCTGCCTCCAGCGTGATGCTTTCGATATCGGTCATCGCCTACTCCTCAGGGTTGCACCTCTCAGGAGGTGTGAACGCGACACGCAGGCGGGAATGCCACAGCGCCGAACTTGAATCTATGGCGATTGTATTCATGGATCTAGGGCTAGCAGGTCGCGGCGCGTGCAAACTCCTCAACAAAGCGACGACCGTCTACCCGGAATAAATAGCCCCACCGAGCCAGTTCATGCTTTCCCCATGGCCGCTCGGCAAAACTGGCCGGAAGGCGCGCCCCGCCAAAGCCGGACGCGCCCTCTTCATTAGGCAGTTCTACGAACTGACCACAGCTCGCGCTTCAGTCGATGAGCACCGGCTCCTTGGCCCCGTCCGATGCTTCAACAACAGGCGCAACCTTCCGGTTTCGGTGATTCACCCAGTTCGCCACCGCCAGAAGCGCCACGAGTCCGAACGTGCTCAACAGCTGCGGCCGGGAGTCCTCGCCGATGAAGCCCACTGTAAAGATCGCCGCCAGGATCAGCAGACCAAGACCGGTAAGCCACGGGAAGCCGGGCATCCGCAGTGGAAGTTCAGTACCCTCGCTATCGGCGCGGAGGCGCAGCGCGAGCTGGGCCAGGAGCGCGGACGTCCACACCAGCAGACATGTGGAACCCACAATGTTGAGCAGGACGCCCAGCACCATCTCGGGGAACGCCATCTCCAGCACCACTGTGACAACACCGAAGGCGACGCTGGCCAGCACCGCCACCACCGGAACCCGGGCTTTGGACACGGATGCAAGCACACGCGGCGCCTCACCGCGCTCGGCAAGGGAGTACGCCATGCGGGAGGCGCCGTAGAGGTTGGCGTTGAGCGCGGAGAGCAGTGCCGCGACGGCCACGAGGGTGATGACGGTCGCTGCGCCGGGCATACCGGCAGCTTCGAGCACTGCGGCGAACGGGCTCTTCAGCCCCTCCGAACCCACAGGCACCACGGCTGCGATCACGAAGATGGCTCCGATGTAGAACACCAGGATGCGCCACAGCACGGTTCGGACTGCCTTCTTCACAGAACGCGCAGGCTCGGCAGTCTCGGCTGCCGCCACGGACACGATCTCGGTGCCGCCGAACGCGAACGCCACCACGAAGAGCGCCGTCGCTATCCCGGCGAAGCCGCTCGGCGCGAAACCCTCGCCCATGAAGTTGGCCAGGCCGGGCGACTGCACGCCCGGCAGCCAGCCGAACAGCAGCGCGGCGCCCACCAGCAGGAACCCAACGATCGCCGCCACCTTCAGCAGGGCGAACCAGAACTCGAACTCGCCGAAGTTCTTCACGCTGGTCAGGTTCACGGCGGTGAGCACCACGATGAACACGAAGGCCATCAGCCACACCGGCAGCGCCGGGAAAATGGTGGCCAACAGGCCCGCAGCACCGAGCGCCTCGGCCGCGATCACCACCACCAGCTGCAGCCACCAGAGCCAGCCAACCGTGGCGCCGGCCACCGGCCCATAAGCCTTGGCGGTGTAGACGGAGAACGCGCCGCTGTCCGGGTTGGCGGCCGCCATCTCGCCAAGCGCCCACATCACCAGGATGATGAGCGTGCCGGCCACGAGGTAGGAGATCAGCACCGCCGGGCCGGCGGCCTGGATGCCCGCGCCGGAGCCGATGAACAGTCCCGCGCCGATCGCGCTGCCCAGGCCCATCATCGTGAGCTGCCGGGGCTTGAGGGCCGCGCCGAGGGCGCGGTCAGACGTCTTTGTCTGGTGTTCCATGGGGATTCCTCTTATGTGTAGGTGGAACGGGGTTGGGGATTTTGGAGCAGGTAGTTTCAGGCCGCGTGGGCTGCGAGGAGCCGGAGCACGCGGTTGTTGGAGGCCGGGTCTGCGATGGTGATCCGCACGCCGTCGCCCTGGTAGGCGCGGACCAGGATGCCGGCGGAATCAAAAGCCTCCACCAGCCGTGCCCGCAGAGTTTCATCGGCGCGGATCCACAGGAAGTTGCCCTGGCTCGGCTGCAGGTTCCAGCCCTGCGCTTCCAGCTGAGTGGCCATCCGGGCGCGCTCCTGCCGGACGGCGGCGACCCGCGCTTCCATCTCCTCCCCCGCGTCCAGCGAGGCGATGGCCGCCTTCTGGGCCAGCGCACTGACGGCGAAGGGCAGGGCGGTGCGGCGCAGCCCCTCGGCGATGGCCGGCGTCGTGATTGCGTAGCCCACGCGCAGGCCGGCGAGCCCGTAGGCCTTGGAGAAGGTGCGGAGGATGCAGACGTTGGGATACCGGCGGTAGAGCGCCAGGGAGTCGGGGCCGCTGCCGGCGTCGGCGTATTCCACGTAGGCCTCGTCAATCACCACCAGGACGCTGGACGGCACGGCCTTCAGGAAGGCCTCGACGCGGTCGTGGCTGATCGGCACCCCGGTGGGGTTGTTGGGGGTGCAGAGCAGGATCACCTTGGTGCGGTCGGTGACGGCCGCGGCCATCGCGTCCAGGTCGTGGCCCTCGGCCTCGTCCAGCGGGATGCGGACCGGCCGGGCGCCCGCCAGCTCCACCAGGATGGGGTACGCCTCGAAGGAGCGCCACGCGAAGACCACCTCGTCCCCGGCGTCGCACAGTCCGGTGATGATCTGCTGGAGGACGCCCACGCTGCCGGGCCCCACCGCGACCTCCCCCGCCGTGACGCCCAGGTGCCGGGCGAGCCGTTCGCGGAGTTCGACGGCGGCGCTGTCCGGGTAGCGGTTCATGGTGCCGGCCGCTTCGGCCACCGCAGCCGCGGCAGCGGGCAGCGGTTCGTAATGGCTTTCGTTGCTGGCGAGGGCCGCAATGTCCGCGCCGGCACCCCGGCGGCCGGGGACGTAGGACGGAAGCCCGGCCACGGCGCCGCGAAGGGTGGGCAGCGCGGTGTCCGGCCTTGTCAGGAGTTGTTCAGGGGTCATGGTCACCGATCATGGTTGTGACCCGGCCCACATAGCAAGATACTCTTTTGTGCTTGGGACTTCTGCTCAACTTCTAGTAGCTCTGGTGAAAATATGACCATCACGAATGCTCGCACCCTCGATTCGCTCGACGGCCGGATCATCTTGGCCCTCGACAAGGACCCCGAAGCCAGCGCCCTGGCACTCTCCCGGACACTCGGCGTCGCACGCAACACCGTCCACGCCCGGTTGGCACGGCTGGAGCGCAGCGGCGCGCTCCGCTCCTTCAGCCGCAGGCTGGACCCCGCCGCCCTCGGCTACGAGCTGATGGCCTTCCTCTCCCTGGAAATCAGCCAGACGCGGTTCGGCTCCGTGGAAAGCGGCCTCGCCGCGATCCCCGAGGTCATCGAGGTGCACGCCACCACCGGCGACGCGGACCTCATGGCCAAGGTGGTGGCCCGCGGCACCGCCGACCTCTACCGCATCACCAACCAGATCCTGGAGATCGACGGGATTCAGCGGACCAGCACTGCCATCTCCGTCATGGAACTCATGCCGCCCCGGTACGACGGCCTCATCAGCCGCCTGTCGGAGCAGGAAGGCCGCTCCTCCGACTAGAAGCAGGTGATGCAGGCCACAGGTTGGCAAATTGTCACTTCCTCCAGCTTCTGCTGCCAAAAGTCCCAGCAGAATTTTCGGGTGTTGCCTATCCTGGGGCTGTCCCACACGATTCCTGCATGACTTCACTTACCGTCTCCGGCCGCGTGGCACAAGTTCTCAGCAGCTATGTCAGCGACGTCTTTGGCGTCATGGGTAACGGCAACGCCTACTTCCTGGACGCCGCGGAGCAGCTGGGCCTGCGCTTCTCCCCCGTCCGGCACGAGGGCGCCGCCATCGCCGCGGCGGACGCCTACTACCGGGCCTCGGGACGCCTCGCCGCGGGCACCACCACCTACGGCCCCGGCTACACGAACGCGCTCACCGCCCTGGCGGAGGCGGTCCAGGCGCAGATCCCGGTGCTGCTGGTCACCGGGGACGCCCCCACCAGCGGCGCCCGGCAGCAGGACGTGGACCAGGCGGCCATCGCCGCGGGCCTCGGCGCGGCCACCTTCACCGTCACCCGCGATGCCGCCGGAGCCATCACCCGGCAGGCGGTGGAGTACGCACTCACCCGGCGCACCGCCGTCGTACTTGCCATCCCGTACGACCTCGGGGCACTCGAGGCTGCAGATGAGGAACTTCCCGAGCCGTCGGCACCGCAGGTGACGCACGACGGCGGCACTGACCTTGGGCAGGTGGCCCGCCTGCTCGCCGGGGCCCGGCGGCCGCTGGTCCTCGCCGGCCGCGGCGCGCACCTCGCCGGTGCCGGCCCGGAACTCCGTGAACTCGCCGACCGGCTCGGCGCACTGACCGCCGGAACCGCCCTGGCGCTCAATCTCCTCAATGGCGAGGGGTACCTGGGCGTGGCCGGCGGTTTCGGCACCGACACCGCGGCCGGGCTGATGGGCGAGGCCGACGTGGTCCTGGTGGCCGGGGCGAGCCTGAGCCCGTTTACCCTGCGGTTCGGCCACCTGCTCGGCCCGGATGCCACGGTCATCCAGATCGACACCGCCCTGCAACCGACCAACCCGCGGGTGGACCTGTTCGTCAGCGCGGACGTGAAAACTGCTGCGGGAGGGCTGCTCCAGCTGCTGGACGTCGGCGCTTCGGGTGACTCCTGGCGTGCGGAAGCCCGCCGCCGCCTGGCCGAGGGGCCGGCGCACCACCCCGGCTCCGATGTGACCGGGGACGGCCGGCTGGACCCGCGCGCCCTCGCCACGGCACTTGATGCTGTGCTGCCGGAGCGCCGCACGGTGGTCCAGGACGGCGGGCACTTCATCGGCTGGGCGCCCATGTACTGGAACATCCCGCGGCCGCAGGACCTGGTGATGGTGGGGACCGCGTTCCAATCCATCGGGCTGGGACTGGCCAGCGCCGTCGGTGCAGCCCGCGCGCTGGAGGACGGCCGCACCCTGGTGCTGGCCTCGGGCGACGGCGGGTTCCTGATGGGCCTGGCCGACCTTGAGTCGCTGATCGGCACGGCCCGGAGCGCGATCGTGGTGATCTACAACGACGCCGCCTACGGGGCCGAGATCCACCAGTACGGTTCGCAGGGCCTGACCGAAAAGCCGATGCTGATTCCGGAGGTGGACTTCAGCGGCGTCGCCCGGGCGTTGGGTGCCGAATCCGCGGTCATCCGATCCCTGTCCGACCTGGCCGCGCTGCAGGACTGGATCGACGCCGGCGCCAAGGGCACCTTCGTGGCCGACTGCCGGATCACGTCTTCCGTCCGGGCCCCATGGCTGACGGAGTGGATGGCTTCCAAAGCGACTCAAGCTGTGGTGGCCGGCTAAGGATTTCGGTGCCGGATACTGCGCGGTGGGCGCCCCTTCTTACCGCAGCCGCCTGAGCATCCGATCCCCTCTGACACTCGGTCGACCATCCAGCAAAGGCTTCACCACTCCAGAGCAAGGGGCCCACCCCAAGTGACCACCCACGTGCCCGCGGAATGTCACACCCCGCCGTACAAACGTAATTCTTCATGGCGATGCCATTTAAATTAGACCGATTAGTCGTGCCCCAACCGCTGTTCTCTGGCATAGTTAATTTATGACAACACCAGGGCTTTCGGGGGCAAGTTCGGAGCAAAGTGCACCTCACCAGCAGAAGACAAAGAAACAATTAAATGTTGTCGCGCTCATCGCGCTCATTGCAGCGGTTCTAGGGTTTATATTCAGCTGTATGCCCGGGGCGCTCATTGTAGGCTGGGTCCTGCTGCCGATCGCGTTCATCCTGGCTATTGTCTCCCTCTTCGTCAGAGACAAGCCCAAGGGGATGGGCATCGCGGCTCTTATCGTCTCGGTCGTGGGAACCATCGTCGGATTCGTCGTTTTCTTTGCGGTTGTTGGATCATCATTCGACAACGCATTCGGCAGCGGCGACACCACGGTGGCACCGCCGTCCAGCGCTGCGGGTTCCAGTCCCGAAACATCAGGGAACGATGCAGGCGCCGAAGCTGGGACTAGAGAAAACCCTTCACCTCTAGGTTCGGTTATCGAGTCTGACGATTGGAGAGTTGTGATTAACTCCGTCACTCTTGCCGCGACGGATGCTGTAATTGCAGCCAACTCATTCAATGACCCACCAGCTGAAGGATCTCAATACATCCTAGTGAACTACTCCGTCACCTACATAGGCGATGACCCTAACGGGGAAAGCCCCATTTCTGTCTCGGTCGACTACGTCACTGCGGACGGACGAACAATAACCAGTCATGACAAATCTATTGTTGAACCTGATCCGATCAACTCGAACACTCTTTACACGGGTGGAACTGCAACAGGAAACACCGCCTTTGAAGTGCCAAGTGCGACTGCTGGCCAAGGCGTCATTGCTGTCAGAGCGGGCATGCTGGGCGACACGGTTTTCGTAGCTGCACAGTAGCTCTCGGATGAGTCCGTGTGCTTCCGGACGTTAATGCCCGTCCTCCGAAGTCTGCGCTCTTTAGCGTCCAAGTGTCATCGGGCCCATAGGCTTGCATTCCCCCTAGCGCTGTCGTCGAACCCGAAACCGGTGGTATCCCCATACCCAACGTGATGGCCCACATGGATTGGCTCGAGCACCTGCTTCCGGCCATGTTTCGGGCACATATCGTAGCCACCCTCGACCGTCATGAGGGCCCTGGAAACCCCGTTCATTGGCGGGTCGAGCTCCAGCCCGTGTTCGGTGCAGGACGCGGCCACGGCATTGACCCCACGAACAGGCTCACCCACACCGGCGTGCTGGAACGGCTCGCGGAGCAGACCGGCGGGGTGGTCGCATGGCATGACCTCACAGCGCTCCCCTGTTCGCATCGCACTGCGCCTCCGTGGGCTACATGCTGAAGGACGATGCCGGGGTCTGGCGTTCCCTGATAGCCCTCGTCGGGCACGACCATCTGCTCGCTTGGCTGGACCTCAACCCGGACAGCATCGCCAACCGCACCGCGGACAGCGAGATCCCGCGCGAGCTGCGCAACCTCATGAAGTCCTCTCTGCTGGACCTCCTCAGTGAGCAGGCCTCACTGTCCCATCCGCGGACCATGGACCTGTGGAGGAACGTCTAAACACAGTGCGACCTCGGCATCGGCACACTCACCACCCTCGCCACCGGCAAGCTTCCGGGGCAGCAGCAGCGGCTGCGCCGGCTCCCCTCAAACGCCTCGGCCTGAAGGCCGGCAAACCGTCCTGATCCACGGAGGCGCTGGCGGCGTCGGGTCCCTCGGCATCCGGATCGCCGCCGCCATGGGCGCCAGCATCATCGCCACCGCTTCCGAGAGGAATCACGATTTCCTCCGCTCCCGGGGCGCCGAGCCGGTGACCTATGGCGACGGACTAGCGGAGCGGGTGCGCGCGCTCCGTCCGGACGGTGACGTAATTGCTGACTTCGTCGGCGGTAACCTCGAGGCAACCCTGGCCGTGCTGGCCGACGGCGGACGCCACGCCTCCATCGCAAACAGCAATGTTGAGCAGCACGGCGGGGAGTGGATGTGCGTCAGCCCCGTGGGCGCTGACCTGCAGAAACTCGCCGACCTGGTGGACGGCGGAAAACTCCACGTGGAAGTGGCCGAGGTCTTCCCGGTGGACAGGGCCGCCGATGCCTTCCGCGCCAACATGGAGGGACACACCCGCGGCAAAATCGTCATCGCCGTCGACCAGGACGCCTAGCCAGACAGCCAGCGCAGGATGGCGGGCAAGCACTGGATGGGCCAGAATCTGAACATGCGCCGCTCCGGAATGCCCCGATCCTGGTGGGTCCCGCCGTCGCTTCGCGGGTACAAAACCGAGTGGCTGCGGCACGACCTCGTGGCGGGCGCCGCGCTCTTCGCGGTCCTGGTTCCCGCGGGCATGGCCTACGCCCAGGCCGCCGGGCTCCCTCCGGTCACCGGCCTCTACGCCACCATCGTGCCGCTGATTGTCTACGCGGCTGTGGGGCCCTCGCGGGTGCTGGTGCTGGGCCCGGATTCGGCCCTCGCCCCGATGATCGTGGCCGCCCTGCTGCCCCTGGCCGCGGCCGACGAACAGAGATCCGTGGCGCTGGCGGGCCTGCTGGCCATCCTGATCGGCGCCATCATGCTGGTCGGCTCTGTGCTGCGGCTGGGCATCGTCACCGGCCTGCTGTCCAAGCCCATCCGGCTGGGCTACCTCAACGGCATCGCCCTGCTGGTGGTGGCCTCGCAGGTTCCCACGCTCCTGGGAATCTCCGTTGAAGGAGAATCGCCCTGGGACAAGCTCTTCGCCGCGGTGCCCAAGGTGCTCGCCGGCGAAACGAACATGACGGCGCTGCTCCTAGGGCTGGCTTCGCTGGCACTCATCCTGGTGCCGCGGTGGCTGAAGTGGAAGGTCCCGGGCGTGCTGATCGCCGTCGTCGTGTCCTGCCTGGCCGTGGCGCTGCTGGGGCTCCGCGACGACGTCAAGATCACCGGCGCCCTGCCCCAGGGGCTGCCGGCGCCGGCCCTCGGCGGGATCGGCTGGGCCGACGTCCTGGCCCTGCTGCCCGCCGCCGCGGGCATCGCCCTGATCGTCTTCGTCGACACCGGAACCCTGTCCCAGTCCCTGGCCGCGGCCCGGAACGGCAAGGTCTCCGGCAACCATGAGATGGCGGCCCTGGGCGCGGCGAATGCGGCCAGCGGCCTGTTCGGCGGCTTCCCCATTTCGGCCAGCACCTCCCGCACACCGGTGGCGGTGGAGTCGGGGTCGAAATCCCAGCTCACCGGCGTGGTGGGCGCGGTCCTGGTGCTCGGTTTTATGCTCGCGGCGCCCGGGGTCACCGAGTTCCTGCCGTCCACCACCCTCGCCGCCATCGTCATCGCCGCGGCCGCCGGCATCGCCGACCCCGCAGGCGTGCGCCGGCTTCTCGGCATGAGCCGCAGCGAATCACTCGTGATGCTTGCGGCGTTCCTGGGGGTTGCCATCCTGGGCGTCCTCCCGGGCATCGTCGTCGCCGTCGGCCTGGCGATCCTGGACTTCCTGCGCCGGGCCTGGGACCCTTACCGTGCCGAACTGGTGGACGTGCCCGGCATGCCCGGCTACCACGACGTGACCCGCCACCCCGACGGCGAGCGCGTCCCCGGCCTGCTGATCCTGCGCTTCGACGCACCGCTGTTCTTCGGCAACGGCGCGCTGCTGGGGTCCTTCGTGCGCAACGCAATGGACGAGGCCCCGCCCGGCACCGTACGCGTGGTCTTGGCGGCCGAGCCCGTGACCGGCATCGACACCACCGCCCTGGACGAGCTGATCCAGCTGGACGAATGGCTGGAGCGGCACGGCGTTGACCTGGTGTTCGCGGAGATGAAGGGCCCGGTCAAGGACAGGCTGCTGCGGTACGGCATGGGCGCCCGCTTCTCCCCCGAACACTTCTACCCCACCACCAGCGAGGCGGTGCGGGCGTTCCAACGGGAGGAGCGGGAGGCGTAGCCCCCGCACCCTGGATCAGGGCTGGCCTGCGGGGACGAGCCGGTAGGCGAAGCGGCCTTCAAGTCCGAAGACAGGGCGCATGGTGAGGTCTGCGCCCTGCCCGGGCAGTGTGACCGGCGTTGTGATGGGTTCCCCGCACTGGATCCGGACCGGGGCGATGACTTCAACGCCGGCGGCCGTGGCCACGGACAGCTCTGCCCACGGCGCCTCGGAACAGACGAACTCAAGGTTGTACCGGCCGGGCTCCACCATGAGAGTGTCGCCGGTGGTGGCATCAGTGCTGCGGCTCCCGAAGAATTCTCCCGGGATGCGCGGCTTCAATTGGGCCGCGGACCAGTCGGCGAAGTCCTCCAGTTCGGAAAGCCTGGCATCGGTGTTGGCCTGCACCTTCACTCCGGTGGCCGCCGGCTTGCCCGTTGGCGGAACCGCGCTGATGGTGACAGGTCCGCCGTCGTGCCGGAGAAACCGGTCCAGTGCAGCCTCGCACTCGAAGCTGGCCGCTTCCGGCACACCGTCTTCCCGCACGATGGTGAGCTTTGACCCGTATGCGCCGGCACAAGCGCCGGTAACCATGTAGTCCCCCGGCGCCAGATCAAGGGACAGCGTCCCGGCTGGCTCTGCCTCTGACGGCATGCCTGGATCCGTTGGTGAAGCCTTCAGCAGGCGGGCCACGTCAGCCATGTTCTCCTCGAGGGACCGCTGCTGAGGGGCCGGTGAAGCGGGGGACGATTGTGCTTGCTTGTCGGGCGGGCCGCTGTACTCACACCCCACCAGCGACATGGCCAGAAAGGCCGCAACCATGAACACTCTTATGCGCCGTGCCGGCACTCCCCCATGAGCTGACATGCCTCCGAGTCTATGGCCTCTCGTCCCCGGCGGCGGGCACAAAGCTCATCACGCCACCAGCTTGGCCACCAGTTCGCCCCGGCTGCCCACCCCCACTTTTTCGTACAGTGACTTCAGGTGGTCGTGCACCGTGTGCGCGGAGATGAACAGGTGCCGGGCGATGTCCGCCGTCGGATTGCCGGACAGGACCTCCAGGCACACCTCCCGCTCCCGCGCGGTGACCCCGTACGCCGCGAGCAGCAGGGTGGCGACGTCATGCGTGGTGGCCGGCTCCACGGTGACCACCATCTGCTGAGGGTCGTCCCCCGTGATCAGGCGGCTGGCCTGCAGCACCACCCAGCCGTTCCCGGCGTCGCGCATCCTGGCCCGGGCCGTCCCGGAACTCGAGGCGTGGGCCCGGGCCACCAGCGAGTACAGCGCCATGCTGAAGCGGCCGGGCGCCGCGTCCTCCAGCTCGGCCAGCCAGGCCGCGGCGGCGGACGTGGCCGCCCGGAGCTCGCCGTGCAGCCCGGCGAGGACAATGACAGGTCCGACGGCGGCAGGGCCCCGCAGGTGCGCGGCGCACACGGCGATCCTGGTGGCCGCGGCCAGTGTTGCGGTCACGGCATCCAGGAATTCCACCTCGCGGTCCGTGAAATCATGCCCGCCGTCCCGGAAGATGCTGCCAACTCCCCAACACGCCGCGTCCACCCTGAAGGCTGCCCGCAGTTCGTGCTCCAGGCCCTGGGGCTTGAGGAGGTCGTTGATCCGGACACTGCGGACCACCTCCCGGTGGGGAGCGTCGGACATCCGGGCGATGGGCCGGGGCCGGCGCAGCAGCTCGGCGAAGTTGTTCGGTTCCGTGCCGCTGTACTCACACTCGGCGAAGCGCGCCGAGTACTCCTCGAACTCCCGCACCCCCACCAGCCACGGTTTCCAGTTGGTGATGGAGGTCATCACCATCGAGTCGGGGTCGACGGCGGCCCAGCACCCCTGCTCGAACGGCACCGTCCGCTGCACCACGGCAAGCGCTGACGCGTAAAGGTCGGCCAGGCTGGTTCCGCTGGCGGCCAGGGCGGCGATCTCCCGCCGGGTGCGCTCGGCACGCTCCTCCCACATAGGTCCAGTATCCGCCCGCCCGGCGCCGGCGCAATCCCCCAAATCGGGGATTCCCGAAGCACCCCCGACCCCCGGCGGCGGGGATCGCGGCCGGTGGTCCCGGCGTCGTACTTTTCCCTCATGAACGCCGTATCCCAGCTGTTCGCGGTGCTTGCCGCGCTGATCTACATCGCGGTGTTCCCGCTGGAGAGTTTCCTGATGCACCGGCCGGGGGCACAAAAGTTCCTGAGCACCCCGCCGCAGAACGTTCCGGCCGTGATGATGTGGGCCATCCCCACCGGGTTCCGCAACCTGGTGATCGGCCTGGGGGTCCTCGCCGGGGTGGTGGCTGTGAATACCGGCTACATGGTGGTGGGCTACACCCTGGTGATTTACTGCTGCGCGAACATGGTGCTGACCGCTCCGGCCATGTTCCTTGCGGACATGCAGGGCCACTACCCCCGGAAAGGCGGCAGCATCCCGGGCACGCTCGGCGCCACCGTGCCCGCCCTGGTAGCCCTGCTTGCGCTGCCGTTCTAAGCAGGGTAGCCGCATCCGTTGACAACAATTTGGAGGTCCACAATGGGACAGGCACGCGAAGTAACTGACCGCCTCATGGCGGCCATGGGCTCAAAGGACAAGGAGGCGCTGGCACGCTGTTACGCCGCCGACGCCGTGGCCTACACACCGGACAAGGGGGAACTCCGTGGGCGTGATGCCATCACCAGCCATCTCCTCGCCTACTGGGAGGCGATGAAGGACGTCCGGTACGAGGACGTGGCCAAGCATGAAGCCGGGGACGTGGCGGTCAATGAGGGTTTTGTGGTGGGAACGAACACCGGGCCGCTGCGCATGCCGTCCGGCGAAACCCTGCCGGCCACCGGTAAGACGCTCCGGATCAGGAGCTGCGACGTGATCACGGTCCGGGCCGGGGAGATCACCTCCCACCACTTCTACTTCGACCAGGTGGAGTTCCTGGCACAGCTCGGACTGCTGCCCGCATTGTCGCCGCACTGAGGTCACCGGCGGCGTACCCTGATGCCATGGAGTCCGAGGTCCGGAGCCTGTCCCTGCGCACGGGCATCACGGTGCCGTGCCTCATCCAGGGCGGCGCGGAGGCGAAACCGTTGCTCCTGCTGCACGCCTGGGGCGAATCCCGCCGCTGCTTCGACCGCATGCTGCCCGGGCTGGCCGGCTTCCGGGTCTACGCACCGGACCTCCGCGGGCAGGGTGAGGCGGACAAACCCGAGGACGGCTACTCGCTGGCGGAGCAGGCCGAGGACGCGGCCGCCATCCTGGACGCCGTGGGCGTGGAGAGGGCGTATGTACTCGGGTCCTCCAGCGGCGGCTACGTTGCCCAGCAGCTGGCCGCGGCGCATCCCGGGCGGGTGGCCGGGCTGGTCCTGGTGGGATCACCGCTGAGTCTGCAGGGCCGGCCGGCCTTCGCCGACGAGGTGGACCTGCTGGCCGACCCCATCGACGAGGACTGGGTCCGGGGGTCGCTTTCCTGGTTCACGATGCACCAGCCTGTTCCCGCCTGGTACCTGGAGGATCGGGTGCGAGACGGCGTCCGGATGCCCGCCCACGCGTGGAAGAAGATCCTGGCCGGACTGACGTCAGCGGCCCCGCCCACGGAAGGCGGCGCCATCCGGACACCCACACTGATCATCTACGGCGGCCGGGACGACCTGCTGCCGCTGCAGGACCAGGAGGTCCTGGCGGCCCGGATTCCGGGCGCCGTACTGAAGGTCTATCCCGACGCCGGGCACCTGGTCCTGTGGGAGCACCCCGACCGGGTGGCCGCGGACGCCACGGCGTTCCTGCGCGCGCTTGGGTGACCGCGGCACGGGCAAGAGCCCCCTTACTCCCCCTTGCGCCGCACCATCTCCCCGATCCACGCGGGCGCGAACGGCGACGTGCAGCCTGGCGGCGTCGGATAGTCCTTGAGCACCTCCAGCCGCTCCCCAATGGCGAGCGCACGCTCCCGGTGCTCGGCGTGCTCGATCCCGATCTGCGCCAGGCACGTGTTCATCGCCCACTGCAACCGGTCCGGGGCGTCCTTCATCTCCGCCTCGATGGTGTCCAGCAGGCCCGGCAGGTCCAGGCCCTCGGGCTTCTTCACGACCCTGTCAGACGTCAGTGCCCAGCCCCCGCTGGCCACCACCGGGTCCGGGTCGGCCAGCCACGCGACGCGCAGTTCCTCGGCGTGCGGGCTCTTCTTCACCACGTAGTTCACCAGCCAGTCCTGCACCTTGGGGGCGCCCGCCTGCCGCAGCATTACGTCCAGCTCGTCCCGCCCAAACGCCTTGGGTTTGCAGATGAGCAGTGCCAGCAGCCGCGCCGCGGTATCGCCCGTCCCCCACAGCGTTACCGCGAGGTCCTGCTGCGTCTTCAGCCGCTTGGCCACCGCGCGCAGCTGGCTGAGGTTCACGCCGTGGTCGTCGCCGTGCCTCTCGTTCACCGCGCGCATCTTCGCGTCCTCGAGCCCGGCCAGTTCAGCCAGCACCTCGTCCAGCTGCGTGTCCGCCGTCGTTTCCGCCACGTCTGCCTCCCCATCCATTACGGTCCGGATTTCAGCGTACGACGGCGGCGCCCGGCTTGCGGCACGCGGCCGAAAGATCTCTCTTGACAGCCCCACGGCCAGGGAGTCTTATGCCAGTACCTGCGTCCATCCGAAAGAAGGCGGTGGCCATGGCCGCCATCCAAAATCCTCCCGCGAACCAGTCCCGCCTCCGGACGGGAGCCGCCCTCATGACGCTGGGCGGGCTGGCCTTCGTGGGGTACGCCGCGGTGTTCCTGGTACTCAATTTCGCCGGCGCCTTCCTTGAACTGGGCATCGGCCCGGAGCAGGTGGACAAGGGGAAAGCGGAGATCGAGGCGTTCAGCCCGCAGCTGTCGCACTACATCAGCCATATCCATATCGCCCTTGCCGGCTTTATCGCGGCGACCGGCCTGGCCATCGCCGGCCTCTCCTGGTACGGCGTGCGCCGGGGAGAACGGTGGGCGTTCGCGACCGCTGTTGCCGTCCCGGTCGTCGGGCTCGCCGTCGCCCTTCCCGCGCACTATCCGTGGGGCCTGGCCACGCTCGGGCACCTGGGTCCGGTCTACCTCGCCGTCCTGGTCTTCCTGGCAGGGGTGGCGGTGGCCTACAGCGGCATTCGAAGCCCGCGGTGACACGCTGATTTGCGGCTGGCACGGTGGGAGATGGAATCGAACCTTCCCCGCAGACGTCGCCCTCAATGGCCATCGGACCGGTCAGTGTCGGAATTCTGCCCCTCTGGCGGCGGCGTTCTTCCCGGGCGCAGCGCGCCGACATACACACCCGCAAGGACCAGCAGACCGCCGAGCACCAGGTTGGTGGTGACCGGTTCATCGTCGAGCCATGCGGAGAGCAGGACGGTTACGAACGGGATCATGACGAACCCGTACGCAGCCCGCGTGGCCGGCCAGGACTGGAGGACCACGAGGTAGAGCAGGAACACCACAACCGACCCGATGACCACCAGGTAGCCCAATGCCAGCCACGTCTCGATACGTTGCGGGATCACCAGCGGGTCGCCTGCGGCCATGGCGGCGGTGAGCAGGACGGCTGCTCCTGAGGTCATGCCCACTGCGTTCATGGTCACCGGGTGCGCCCCCGGGAACCGGCGCACGAGCACCAGGGCCTGCGCGAAGCAGAACGCGCCACCCACGACGGCGAGGACAGAGGTCAGGGGCACGTCACGCTGCAGGGAATCACGTGACATCAGGGCTACCCCCGCGAGCGCGAGCAGAGTGCCGATGACTGCCGCGGCGCGGACGCGCTCCTGCCGCCAGAGGACCGCAAGCAGCAGCGTGGCGAGCGGCACAATCGCGAGCAAGGTCTGGGCGAGGCCGGCCTGCACGCGGACCAGGCCGTAGTAGATCAGGGCGAACGACAGGCCGAAGTTGAACAGGCCGTACAACATGGAACCGGCCAGCGCCCGTCCGCGCGGCAGCGCCAGCCTGAGCACCGCCATGACAGTTAGGAGTATTGCAGCGGCAAGCGCGAACCGCAGGCCGGCCCCCCACAATGGCTCGAGCTCGCGGTTGCTGAAGCGGATGCCAATGGCGTTTCCGCCGGCGAGCACGGCCTGGACCAGAAACGCGATGAGCGCCGCCCGTTCCCCGTCCTTGGTCATGCGCTGAAGACTACGCCGCAACCAGCACCAGGCGTAGGCCCCTTTCGCAAGGGCACTGCTCCCGCATCACCCTTGAAATGCAGCGCACGACGGCGGCACCCGGCCTGCGGACCTTCGCTGACGTTTGGTGCGGGGTTGGCTAGGGTGGAAGCCCGCACTCAAGGAGGCAGCATGGAATCCCACCCGGCCAACCCCAATGATGCAGGACCTTTCTTCCACGGCACCAGGGCAGACCTGCAGCCCGGCGACCTGCTGGTTCCCGGCTACGCCTCCAACTACGGGGGACGGAAGACCGCGAACCACATCTACTTCACGGCCACCCTGGATGCGGCCACCTGGGGCGCCGAACTCAGCACGGGCGAGGGAGCCGGCAGGATTTACCAGGTGGAGCCCACCGGCCCGTTCGAAAACGACCCCAACCTGACGGACAAGAAGTTCCCGGGCAACCCCACCCGGTCCTACCGCACCCGCGACCCCCTCCGGGTGCTCGACGAAGTCAAGGACTGGCAGCCGCACTCCCCCGAGGCGCTGCAGCACATGCTGAACCACCTGGAGGATCTGAAGCGCCAAGGCATCGAGGCGATCGACTGAAGCCGCCCGCCGCCGTCGTAGGATCACTCCAGCGGGGCGGCATCCCGTGTCCCTTTGGGCGAGTGGCCGCAGCTGTTCACCCTGCGTTTGGGAACCGGTTCCCGCGGCTTCCTAGAGTCGCTGGGACGGCGGCGGGAATCCCGCCGCGCATGACGCGGAAGAGGCAGCGATGACCATCAAGATCGACCAGCACACGTTCAGCCGGAGGGCTGCCCTGGCGACCGCCGGCGCCCTCGGCGCCCTGGGCGCCGCAGTGGCTGCGGGCACCGGAGCCACCGCCGCCCCGGGCGCCAAGGCCCCCAAACCCACCCTGGCATTCCGGCCCGACGGCCGGTTCAAAGTGGTCCAGTTCAACGACACGCAGGACGACGAGCAGACCGACCGCCGCACCATCGAGCTCATGGACCGCACGCTTGACGCGGAAAAGCCGGACTTCGTGGTGATCAACGGGGACGTCATCAACGGCGGCTGCGACACCGAACTGGAGGTCAAGCAGGCGCTGAACCAGGTGGTGAAGCCGATGGAGAGCCGGAAGATCCCCTGGGCCGTCACGTTCGGCAACCACGACGAGGACTCCGCGGCGAAGACCGGCATGACCGAAGCCAGGATGCTGCAGTTCCTGCAGAGCTACGAGTACAACGTCAACGGCGACACCACCGATGGCGTCACCGGCACCTCCAACTCGCTGCTGCTGGTGCAGTCCTCAAAGTCCAAGGATCCTGCCTTCGGACTGTGGCTCATCGACACCGGCCGCTACGCCCCGGACAGCATCAACGGGCAGGACTTCGAGGGGTACCCGGACTGGGACTGGGTACGGATGGACCAGGTCACCTGGTACCGGAACCTCTCCATCGCCACCGAGCAGAAGTACGGCCGGAAGATCCCGTCCCTGATGTGGGGCCACATCGCCCTGCACGAGCACCGCAACATGTGGTTCGCGAGCCTGGACTCCCGGACGGACGCCGACCACCAGCGTGCCGTGAAGAAACACAGCATCGTGGGTGAACGGAACGAGGACGAGTGCCCTGGCCCCTTCAACTCAGGCCTGTTCAACGCCTTCCTGGAGCGCGGCGACGTGCGCGGCTACTTTGTGGGCCACGACCACGTCAACACCTACGTCGGCAACTACTACGGCGTTGAACTCGGCTATGGCCCGGGTACCGGCTTCGGCGCGTACGGCCTGCCCGGCGCCGAACGGAACCGGCTCCGCGGCGCCCGCGTCTTCGAGCTCGACGAGAACCACACCGGCATCTACAAGTCCACCCGCCTGGTCTTCGCCAAGGACTTCGGCATCGACCTGACGGCCAACGACCAGCCGGTCACTCCCGATCCCCTGGGCCCGGCGCAGCAGTAACCCGTGAGCAGGGCCTGAGGGCTCCGCCGGTCATCACCGGCGGAGCCTGAATCGCCCATATGCTCTTCGAGCCCAACCGTATTGCCCGTTGCTGTCAGAGCGCTGTCCGGCGGCGCAGCAGCAAGACAACGGCGGCTGAGGCGCACAGCACCAGGCCGCCAACCACACCGGCCATCACCGGAAGGCTAAGCACGGCACCCGGGTTGGCTGGTTCTGCCGCTGCTGGTGCGCCACCGGGACCGGCACCGCCTGCCGCGCCTTGCTCCAGCGAAGCCGCTGTGGCGGGTGCCGCCGTCGGAGGCTCTATCACCGTCAATGACTTGTCGCCCCTGTTCACCACCACAACAGATCCGTCGCGGCGGACAGCCATCCGGCCGGGATCGTCCCCGCTGGGTACGGTCTGGGAGGCAGCGGCCGCTCCGGCGGGAATGACGGAGACCGTGTCGTCCAAGCTGTTGGTGACATACACCGTCCCGTCGGCACCGGCCACCACCTCCTGCGGCGCAGTGCCCACGGGAATCCGCCGTGCCACGGCGGTGCCGCCGGGTTCTATCACCGCCAGGTCATTCGTGAGGATGCCGGCCACATACACGGTCCCGTCCGGCGCTGCCGCAATCCCGTGGGGCTGGGCCTTGGTGCCGACGTCGATGGTATGTGAAGGTGCCGGAGCGCCGGCCGGAACCACACTGACGGTGCCGGCCAACTGATTGGTGATGTAGGCGGTCCCGTCCACGGCCACGGCCGCCTCCACCGGGGACGGCCCGGCCTGGATGTGGCGTTCCACGCGGGCATCACCGGGCTTCACGACGGACACCGAATTTTCGGCCGAGTCCACCATGTACAGGGAGCCCTCCGGTCCGACCGCCAGCCAATGCGACCCGCCGGACACCTTGATCGCCAGGGTGGCTTTGTCCGATCCAGGGGCCACCATCCCGATTTCCCCCTTGCCGGATCCACCGGACTGGGACACATACAGCGTCCCGTCCGGCGTCACGGCCAGCGACGTCGGGAAGTGGGCCGCGATGGTGCGGGACGGCCTGGTCTCCCCGGGCGGGTAGACGCTGATGCTGCCATGGAAGTCGTAGTCGCTGACATAGAGGGTGCCGTCCGGCCCTTCGGCTATGCCCAGCGGCTGGACGCCGGGGCCTACCACGAGTCCGGCGTCGGCGTGGGCAGGAAGCACGACGACGGCGGGAGCCAGCAGGAGTGCGGCGGCGGCTGACAGCGTGGTGGCCGCCGCCCGCAGCGGCGGGCGCATCCGGCGTCGGCCTGGTTTCCGGTGCGGCTTCGCGGCGCGCCTTAAAGACATTGTTTTCACGTGTTTCCCCCAAAACTGTGGCCGCAGTCCGGCAACCGTTCGATCCTACCCGGCCTGCGGCTAGCGCCCGCAGAGTGAGGTGGAGCAGTGGCTGGACGGGCCGCTGAATAGCTTCCCCTAGGCTTAGGAGCATATGCACCGGCCCGGCTCTGCGGCCGGTGCAAACTTTGTCGCACCAACTCTGGGGGAAGTTGTGAAAGTTGGACTGGGGCTCACAGGAATTGTTGCAGCCATCGCGCTGGCGGGTTGCGCCGGCGGAGAGACCGCCGCACCCGCCCACGCGCCGGCAGCGGCGGCAGTGCCTGAACAGCCGACGACCATTGGCGGGTACGAGGGCTGGTGGAATGCGACGCCGCTGTCCGGTGACGCCACGGGACTGCCGCAGGAAACCGTGGCCGTCAACGTCAGGACCGGCAAAGTGGTCGACGCCTTCAACCGCGCACTGAACGACGCCGGCAAGGTCACCAATGTCTCGGATGTGGACTATACCGTTGTCCCCGACCCTGCCTGGCCGGCGGATTCCGTGGTCATTATCGAGACAGCCACAGGCCACGTCATCGACAGCTTCCCCGTGGACCAGAACGGAGTACCCGTCCACCCCTAAGCATCCGGTCCACAAACGCCATCGAATTGCCAAACCGTTACGGCGGGGAACGGCTGATTCTGGAACCGGGCCCGTCCCGTGATAATCCGGTAGGTATGCCTCCTTTATCCGGACCCGCCACAACGTCATCAGCCGAAGAACGCAGCGCCCGCATCGCCGTCACGCTTTTCCCGCTTCTCATCCTTGCCGGCGGTGCCGTCGCGCTTGCCGCGCCGGCCGCGTTCTCCGGCTTGGGCCCCTGGATCAACCCCCTCCTGGGGCTCATCATGTTCGGCATGGGGCTGACGCTCACTCCCCCGGATTTCGCCGTCATCGCCAAGCGGCCCGTCCCGGTGGTCATCGGCGTGGTGGCCCAGTACGCCATCATGCCGTTCCTCGGCTGGCTGGTGGCCGCGGCACTCGGACTGCCTCCGGCGCTCGCAGCCGGAGTCATCCTGGTGGGCTGCTGCCCCGGCGGGACGGCATCCAACGTGGTGTCCTACCTGGCCAAGGGTGACGTTGCCCTGTCCGTGGCGATGACCACCGTGTCAACGCTGATCGCCCCGCTGCTGACACCTGTGCTCGCCCTGTGGCTGGCCGGCCAGTACATGCCGGTGGACGCCGGTTCCATGGCCTGGTCCATCGTCCAGATTGTCCTGTTCCCCGTCCTGCTGGGGCTCGTCATCCGCGTCTTCCTGCCGCGCATGGTCAGCAAGGCCCTGCCCGCCCTGCCTTGGATTTCGGTCCTCGCCATCACCGTCGTGGTGATTGCCGTGGTGTCCGCAAGCGCCAAAGCCATCTTCGCCGCCGGGCTGCTGGTCCTGGCCGCCGTCATCCTGCACAACGGCCTGGGCTACGCCCTCGGGTACGCCGCCGCCCGTCTCTTCAAGCTGCCGGTCCCGTCCCGGCGTACGACGGCGATCGAGGTCGGCATGCAGAATTCCGGCCTGGCCGCGGGGCTGGCGCGGCAGTACCTGACCCCCGAATCGGCGCTGCCCGGCGCCATCTTCTCCGTCTGGCACAACGTGTCCGGTGCGCTCCTGGCCGCCTACTGGCGCCGCCGCGGCACCCCTGCCGTCAAGGACAGAGGCAAGGTCCCGGCAGCGGTGACGGAGTAAGCGAACGCCCGGCGCCGCCGTCGTACTGAAGTCACCGGTCCGTCTTGACCACCGTGAACAGGACCGCCGAGTCCTCCTCGGCCTCCAGGCTGTGCAGCCCGTCCGGGACGATCAGCAGGTCCCCGGCCTTGCCCTGCCAGGCCTCGCCGCCGGACTTCAGCCACACGGATCCCCTGATCACGTAGACGGTGGCCTCGCCCGGGTTCTGGTGCTCGCTCAGTTGGGTGCCGGCGCGGAAGGCCATCACGGTCTGCCGCAGCCTCTTCTCGTGGCCGCCGAACACGGTGTCGGACGCCCGCCCGCTGGAGACCGCCACGGCCGCCTCGAGCTGCTGGCGGGCCAGGGCGTCAATCGATATCTTCTGCATGCGGACACCGTACCCATGTGGCGGGGCGGGGGCCAGAGGCTGCCCGTCCGGCACTTGGGATCTGCGCCGGGGCGCCGGACTACCGGACTGCCGGGACCAGCACCGGGGTGTTCTTCTTGTAGGCCTCGTAGTCGGGCTGGCCGCCCCACTTCTTGTCGGCTTTCTTCTCCAGGGGCGGGATGCCGCTGCCCTTGATGAGCAGGAATGCGACGAACACTGGGGACAGCAGGGCAACCCACTGCCAGCCTTCCAGGACCGGCACGGCAATCAGCAGCACGCCGATCCAGAGCACGATTTCACCGAAGTAGTTGGGATGGCGGGACCTGGACCAGAGGCCGGTGGAAATGAACTTCCCCTCGTTGGCCGGGTCCGCCTTGAACCGGCGCTTCTGACTGTCCGCCGCGATTTCGACGCCGAAGCCGGCGGCCCACACCACAAAGCCGGCGAGCGCCCACCCGTCCAGCGCCACGCGGGTGGCCGAGGTGATGGCAATCCAGGCTGCTGCCGCGGTGAGGACCACCCAGAGCCCCTGCAGAGTCCAGGTGTTCAGGAAGCGGAAGAACGAGGGCTTGAGCTCGTCGAACCGGTCGTCCTTGCCGTGCCTGCGGACACGGCGGAACAGGAAGCTTCCCAGC
Organism: Arthrobacter nitrophenolicus; assembly: GCF_045833485.1. Lineage (NCBI taxonomy): Bacteria > Bacillati > Actinomycetota > Actinomycetes > Micrococcales > Micrococcaceae > Arthrobacter > Arthrobacter nitrophenolicus. Next base: position 2,791,437 of record NZ_CP174504.1, on the reverse strand, counting down.
CGCGCCGCCCACGCCACCACCATGGCCGCGAGCAGCAGCGCCCGCGTATCCACGCCGGGGGTCAGCAGGACCAGCAGGACGGTGATGGAGATGTAGGTCAGGGCGCCGGTGAGGTCGTAGTACGTCTCGGTCTGCGCTTTGAAGGCAGGGATGAACGCCAGCCACTGGATCAGGAACGCGGCCGCCACCCCCAGCGCGAACAGGGGGAAGCCGCCCACCGCGGCACCGCCCTGGCTCCCCGCGACGGCGACGAGCACCCCCACCACCACCGCAACCAGCAGGATAATAAGCGCCTTGCGGTCTGCGTCCTTCATACGATCCGTCCTCTTCCCAAGTCTCGGCGAAGCGTATCGCCCACTAGGTCTTCGGAGCAGGAACGCTCTTGTATGGCCCGTTGCGGGAAGGTACGACGACGGCGGCGCCCGCCGGGTGCCTTACCCGGCGCCCCGCTCGAGATCAGCCAGTTCCGATTCAAGCTGCCGGGTCAGGTTCCGCAGGCGCCGGATGTGTTCCTCGGATACGCGTCCGGGTTGCGATGTCACCTGCGCATCCACGTCGAAGACGGTGTTGGGGCTGTGCCAGACGTTGAACCATTCGAGGCCGTGGCCAAGCGCGTCGCGTGTCACCCCTTGCAGCAGGAGCAGGGGTTCGCGGACGTTCGAGCTGAGTTTGTGGGCCAGGTCGGCATCTGCTGACACGGCCTGGACCTGCCGGGGCCCGCCCGCCGGATGGTAGCCGTGCTCGCGCATGAGGCCAAGCAGTGAAGCGTTCTCCAGCAGTTCCCTGGTGAAGTGCGGGAAGAGGTCGCGAGGCACCCAGGTCCTCATGAAGGCCACCGGGACGTCCTCCAGGTAGCGGACGCGCTCAATTTTCCACGTGTTTGTGGTGTTCAGAGCATTCACCGCCGGCTCGGGCGGGGCCTCGTGCTCGACGGAAAGGACGTGCGTCCGCAAGCGCTGGCCGTGCGCGGCCGCCTGTTCGTCCAGCCCGCCGGCCCGCTGCAGATGCCGGCGGAGGACCGGGGCGGCGGCCACGACGCTGCCGCGGCCTCGCTGGCGGCGGATCAGTCCAAGGTCGGACAGTCCGGACAACGCCTGGCGGACGACGCTGCGGGAAACACCGAATTGTTTCTGGAGTTCCTCTTCGGTGGGAAGCGGCGACCCGGGCAGCAGCGGCCGTTCCACAATTTGCCGGTGCAGGATGTCCCGGATCTGCGCATGAAGGGGCGGACCTTCCTCCCGGTTCAGGCCGTTGGCCCGCTCCCGGGGCTCTGCCCCGGCTGGTTGCACACTCACACTGACTCCTTTGCCGCTTGAGCACATCTTAGCCCCGGGGCGTTGCATCTCCCTCTTGACGGGTGATCTGAACCACAGGTAATGTACGTACTAATTGTACGGACTTGATCCGGCGACTGGAACATACAAAGACGTAGAAAGGTCGAGAAATGACGCAGCTGCACTTGAAGGGCGGGCGCTCACGCCTACCGATGTTCGCCTTCCTCCAGAAGGTCCCCGCAGGCATGATGCTGATACCGCTCATGCTGGGCGTGCTGATGAACACCTTCGCTCCCGAAGCCCTCAAAATTGGCGGCTTCACCACGGCGCTGTTCAAGGAGGGCACCCTGACGCTGATCGCCGTGCTGATCCTCGCCACCGGCGCCCAGATCACCGGAAGCCACAGCGGCAAGGCCGCCGCCTCCACCACCACCGTTGTCCTGGTCTGCAAGACCCTGATCCCCGCCACCATCGCGGTGACCCTGGGCCTGGTGGTCGGCATCGAAGGCATTGCAGGCGTCTCGATCCTGGCGATGCTGGCCATCTTCGGCAACAGCAATGGCGCCCTCTGGCTGGCCTTCGCCGGCCAGTACGGCGACGAGCGGGACACCGGCGCCTACGTCGCCAGCGCCTTTGATGACGGGCCGTTCCTGGCCCTGCTCTTCCTGGGCGCGTCCGGGCTGGGCGACATCCCTCTGCTTGCCTTCGCCGCGGCACTGATTCCGTTCATCATCGGCCTGATCATCGGCGCCGTGGACCGCGAGTGGACCAAGGCCCTGGACCACGTGCCGAACATTGTGATCCCCTTCATGTCCTTCGCCGTTGGCACCGGCATCAACCTCAAGACCGTGCTCACCGGCGGAACCGCCGGGATCTTCCTCGGCCTGATCGTTGTCGTGTTCACCGGCGGCCTGACCTATCTCGGGTACCGGTTCGTCCTGCGGCGCGGTTCCAAGAGCGGTATCGGATTCGCCGCCGGCACCACGGCCGGCAACGCCGTCGCCGTCCCCGCGGTAGTCGCCGTCGCCGACCCCAGGTTCGAACCCTTCGTCGCCTCCGCCTCAGCCCAGGCCGCCACCGCCGTCCTCGTGACAGCGCTGCTCGCCCCGATGGTCGCGTCCTGGGCCCTGAAGCGGGCCGGGGGCCTGCAGCCGGCCGACCCGGTCCCCGCCGCAGTCTGAACCATTCCTTGCACATCCCCTTCCTGGACGGAGAAACCATGCGCGACCCGCGCTCGGTGCGCTGCACCTACTACCTTGAGTCCGAAATCGATCCCGAGAAGGCCGCAGCCATCATGGCCGGCGAGCAGTCCAGCGGCACGTTCCTGCCGGTGCCGGGCGAGTCAGCCCGGATCCGTGAGCGGCATGCCGCACGCATCTCGAACGTGCAGGAGCTCGGCTTTTGCCGGCCCTCCCTGCCATCCCGGTCAACCCCGGAAAAGGTCCGGGCTGCCCTTGTCACCGTCGATTTCCCCATGGAGAACATCGGCACGGACCTGGCCACCCTGCAGACCGCCATCGCCGGCAACCTCTTCGAACTGGGCGATCTCTACGCCTGCCGCCTGCAGGACATAGCCCTGCCCGAAGACTTCGTCGCCGCCCACCCCGGCCCGGCCTTCGGCATCGAAGGGACCCGCAAACTCATCAGTGACGTCCAGGGCGTCATGGTCGGCACCATCGTCAAGCCCAACGTCGGGCTCTCCGAAGAGGAATTCCGGCTCGTGGTCCGCGACCTGGCGATGGCCTCCATCGACCTGATCAAAGACGACGAACTGATGACCGACCCCGCCTACCTGCCCCTGGAACGCCGGGTAGCCGTAGCTACCGAAGAAATCCGCGCCGCCGAGCAGGTCACCGGCCACTCCACCATGTACGCCTTCAACATCACCGGCGACCTTGCCGGCCTGCGCAAACGCCACGACCTCGTCGTCGAAGCCAGCGGCCGCTGCGTGATGCTGAACATCCCGGTCATGGGCCTGCCCGCCCTGGCCATGCTGCGTAGCTTCGCCGAAGTCCCGATCCACGGCCACCGCGCCGGCCTCGCGGCCTCGATGCGGTCCAAGGGCCTGGGCATGGACTACCGGGTCTGGCAGCAGATGGCCCGCCTCGCCGGCGCCGACCACCTGCACGCCAGCGGACTGGGCAGCAAGTTCTACGAACTGGACGAAGAGGTCGCCGCGAACATCCGCAGCCTGCTCGAACCCCTCGGACAGACCATCGCCCCGCTGCCCGTCCTGTCCTCCGGACAGAACGTCACCACCCCCGGACCCACCTTCGAAGCCGTCGGCTCCACGGATCTGATGATGCTCGCCGGCGGCGGCGTCGCCGCCCACCCCGACGGCCCCGGCGCCGGGGTGCGCAGCCTGCGCCAGGCCTGGGAAGCAGCCGTGGACGGAATCCCCCTCAAGACGGCAGCCGACAAACTCTCCTCAACGGGGGACAATGCACTCCTGCACGCAGTCCAAGCCTTCGCGAAAGGTGCCTGACATGCCCGCTTTCGGTTTCGTCGCCGACGACCTCACCGGAGCCGCCGACGTCCTGGCCCAGTCCCACCGCTACGGCCTCGAAGCTGTCCTCGTTATCGGGGACGCGCCACTGCCCGGCGATGCTGACGTCGTCGGAATCGCCGGGCCCTCCAGGTCCCTGGCCGGGGAAGCCTTCGACACCCTGGTCCGCAGGGACCTGGCAGGCATCGCACCACTGAACCTGGAGGTGCTGCTCTACAAGGTCTGCTCCACCTTCGACAGCTCCACCACCGTCGGCAGCATCGGCCGCGGCATCCAGCTTCTCCATGAGCAGTTCCCCCTCCACGGCCCCATCCCCGTGGTCCCGGCCCAGCCAGGATTCGGGCGGTACACCGCCTTCAGCAACCACTACGCGACCCACGCAGGAAAGACCTACCGGCTGGACCGCCATCCCGTCATGTCCCGGCACCCCTCCACCCCCATGGCCGAAGCCGACTTGCGCCGGGTCCTCGCCGAACAGCTCGGCGGCGCCCGGGAACCGGACGCGATCCACCTGCCCGCCTACGACGACGGCACCTTCAAGGACGCCTGGGCGGACCGCCGGCGGGACCCCGGCGCGCAGGCCTTCGTCGTCGACGCCGTGGACGAACACCACATGGACGCCGTCGCCGAAGCCCTCACCCGGGAAGAGCACGGCCACGGGCCCTCCATCGTCGTAGGATCCGGCGGCATCATGGCGGCCCTGGCGCGGACTGTTTCCGACCACGCCCCACGCACCCCAGGACCGCAGCGGCCCTCGGGACCCGTGCTGGCCGTCAGCGCCTCAGCGTCCAGCACCACAGCAGAGCAGATCAACGACGCCCTCACCAACGGCTGGGAAGATGTTCCCGTCCCTGCCGGGCTGCTGCAGCGCCACGACCCGGCGGCCGTGGCAGCCATGGACCGGCGCGTTTCCGCAGCCCTGCAAAAGGGCCGGAACGTCGTCGTCCACACCACCCGCGGCGCGGCGGACCCACGCTACGGAACTGCCGCACCCTTGGACGCCGGCTACGTGGGCGCGCTGATCGGCGGCGTCGCCGCACGGATGGCCGGCGCCGGGCTCACCCGCGACATCGCAGTCTGTGGCGGCGATACCTCCAGCCACGCACTCATCGCCATGGGTGTCCGCGAACTCCGGGTCTCCGACCAGTTCGTCACCGCAGGGCCGATCCTGCAGCCCGACGGCTCCTCCGCCGTCGCCGGCTGCCGGCTCGTCCTCAAGGGCGGACAGGTGGGCCCCACCGACATCCTGCGCCGCTTCGCCGGCCAAACCGCCGGGTAACAACCACAAGCAATTGCTTCACGCATCACCAGAACCAACGAAAGGCGGCCCCCAATGCGGGCAGTAGTAAAGAACGCGGCCGAACGAGGCGTCAAGTACGTCACCGACGCCGGAGACCCCAAAGCCACGGAAGGGTCAGTCGTCATCCAGGTAGGAGCCGCGTCCCTCTGCGGCACCGACCGGGAACTCTACGAATGGACCCCCTCCGCCCAGGCCTTCAACCTCAACCTCCCCGTCATCCTCGGCCACGAAGGCGCAGGCACCGTCGTCGAAGTCGGCGCCGGCGTTACCGGATTGAAGGTCGGCGACCAGGTAGCCCTCGAAAGCCACCTCACCTGCGGACAATGCTTCCCCTGCCGCACCGGCGACGCCCACACCTGCGAACGGACCGGCATCCTCGGCATGCACATCGACGGTGTCTTCGCCGAATACGCGGCGGTCCCCCAGGACATCTGCGTCAAACTCCCCACCGGCTTGTCACTGGAATCCGGCGCCCTGCTCGAAGCCGCCGGCGTCGCCGTCCACGCCATCCAGCGCGCGAACTACTCCGTCGCAGGACGCGCCGTGCTCGTCAGCGGCGCAGGACCGGTCGGCCTCGTCGTCGTCAACCTGGCACTGCTCATGGGAGCCTCCCACGTCATCGCCGTCGACCCCAACCCCTACCGCCGCGCCCAGGCCGAAAAGCTCGGCGCCATCGCACTGCACCCCAACGACGGCATCGTCGAACGCTGCCGCGAACTCACCGGCCGCCGCGGCGGCTTCGACGTCGCCTTCGAATGCTCCGGCGCCCCCGGCACCCTGGCAACCCTCTTCGAAGCCGTCCGCCGCGAAGCCACCGTCATCACCGTCGGCCACCCCAGCCGCCCCGCGGAAGTCGACATCGCAGCCCACATCAACAAAAAAGGCATCACCCTGCGCGGAATCTTCGGTCGCCGGCTCTGGGAAACCTGGGAACAAAGCCTGCTGCTGCTGGACTCCGGAAAACTGGACCTCGACTGGCTCATCACGCACCGCATGAAACTCAGCCAGATCGATGAAGCGGTGGAACTCCTCACCGGGGACGCCTGCAAAGTCCTCCTCATCCCCGACCTCGGCTGAGCGGGCCCAGGTAACCAGGCGGGGGTGTGCATGCCGCATGCGCACCCCCGCTCATCCGCGAGTACTCTGATCCCCATGAGCACCCGTGACACGCCCGCGCAGATCGGCGACCTGCCGCCCCTCGGCCGGCCGGCCAACAGCGCCCTGCTCCTGGCCGGTATCACCACCCTGGCCCAGGTGGCGGAACACCCTTCCGGCCAACTCCTGGCCATGCACGGGGTCGGGCCCAGGGCCATCCGCCTCCTCGAAGCGGCCCTGGCCGAACGCGGGCTCGGCTTCGCTCCGGAACCGTCCTGACCATGACGGGCAACGCCATCACTTCCCTGGCCCGCCGGGCCAAGGCGACGTACGACAACCTTCCGCTGCCGTTGCCGGTCGTGGCCGCGATAGCCGCGGACCTCCTCCTCGCAAAGGTCCGTCCCCTGCCGCTCCCCGGGCCGCGGGCCCTGCACCGGGCGGCAGGGGCCGCACTGGTGATGGCCGGCGTCGGGCTTAACGCCTGGGCGCTGGCTGAACGGCGGCGCCGCTCGCCGGGCCCCTTCGCGCTCGAGCGGCCGGAGGAACTGGTGACCACGGGCCCGTACGCGTTCACCCGGCACCCGATGTACGTGGGCTGGTGGCTCATCGAACTGGGCGCGGGAACGCTCGCCGGCTCGTCCTGGGTCCTGGTGACCATGCCGGCCGAACTGCTGGTGGAACACCCCGTTGTCCTGGACGAAGAGGCTACGCTGGCCCGGCTCTTCGGGGACACCTACCGGGAGTACGCCGGGAACGTGCCGCGGTACCTCGGGCTGCCGCGGGCATAGGCGACGGCGGGCAGGGCCATCTGCCCACCCCTCCGGCTCCGAACGCAGAGTAGGACGCACCAAGTGTGCGCCTACCCCGCCGAGCCAAGGAGCAGCATGAACACCCGCCTTCAAAACTGGCTGACCGCCTACGTGGTGGGCGCCGTGATCTTCGCCGTCCTGGACGTCGCGTGGATCCTGACGGTGGCAAGCCCGCTGTACAAGAACCAGATCGGCCACCTGCTGGCGCCCAGCACCAACCTGGCCGGCGCCGTCCTCTTCTACCTCATCTTCGTGGCGGGCGTGGTGCACTACGGCGTGCGGCCCAACGATCCGGACGCCACCCTGCGGCAGCGCGTCACGGGAGCGGCACTGTTCGGCGTCTTCACCTACGCCACCTGGGCCCTGACCGGGTTCGCCGTGCTCAAGGACTTCACCGCCGTCGTCGTCATCACCGACATCCTGTGGGGCGCGGCCGCGTGCAGCATCGTCACCTGGCTGACGGCCACCGTCCTGAAGTCAAGGCTCAGGAAGCGCAGCACGGCGTAGCGTCCTGCCGGCTTTTCGGTAGTGTCTGACCATGGACGCCGACACCCTGGTCAACTTCCTGCTGGTCCTCTTCTTCGTGCTGCTGGGCGGGGTGTTCGCCGGCACGGAGATGGCGCTGGTGTCGCTGCGCGAAAGCCAGGTGCGCCGGATGGAAAAGGCCGGCAAGCACGGCGCCCGGATCGCGTCCCTGGCCGGCAACCCCAACCGGTTCCTCTCCACGGTGCAGATCGGCGTCACTCTCTCCGGCTTCTTCTCCGCCGCGTACGGCGCGTCAACGCTGGCGCCCGACGTCGAGCCCCTCCTCGAAGCCGCAGGCTTCGGTGCCGCCGCGGAACCGGTGGCGTTCATCGGCATGACGCTGCTGGTGGCCTACCTGTCCCTGGTGCTCGGCGAGCTGGTGCCCAAGCGGCTGGCGATGCAGAGCGCCGTCGGCTTCAGCCGGGTCCTGGCCCCTCCCCTGCACGTCCTGTCCAACCTGATGCGGCCGGCCGTCTGGGTGCTCTCCGTGTCCACCGACGCCGTGGTCCGGCTCTTCGGCGGCGACCCCCGCGCCACGCAGGAGAGCGTAGGCCTGGAGGAACTGCGGGACATGGTGGCCCAAAGCGACACGCTCGAGGACGAGAGCCGCGACATCCTCACCGACGTGTTCGGGGCCCGGAACCGCTCCCTCCAGGAAGTCATGCGGCCGCGCACCGAGGTGGCGTTCATCGACGGCGGCCTGACCGTCGCGGAGGCCCGCGAACTGGCACGGAACGGCCCGTTCTCCCGCTACCCGGTGATCGGCCGCAGCCCCGACGAGGTCCTGGGCTTCGTCCACATCCGCGACCTCATGCCGGGCAACGGCACCGACGACGCCGCCCCGGTCCGGACCATCGTCCGCGAGATCCTCCCGCTGCCGGGCACCAACAAGGTGATGCCCACGCTGTCCCGGATGCGGCGTCTGGGCCACCACATCGCCCTGGTGGTGGACGAGTACGGCGGCACGGACGGGATCGTCACGCTTGAGGACCTGGTGGAGGAGCTGGTGGGCGAGATCTACGACGAGTACGACGCCGGCGCGGACCATGAGGACAGCGTCACCGTGGGGCACGGTTCAGTGGACGTCGACGGCGGGCTGATCCTTCAGGAGTTCGAGTCGGCGTGCGGCATTGCCTTGCCGGAGGGGCAGTACGAGACGGTGGCGGGGTTCATGATCGACCGGCTGGGCCGGCTGCCCCACGTGGGCGACCGGGTGGAGGCGGACGGGCACGTCCTGACGGTCACCGCCATGGACCGGCTGCGGATTGCCCGGATCCGGGTGACGCCAACCCCTACCTAATGCCCCCTCCGGCCTCCCCTACTTGGCGCCGCTCCGGCCCTCTCTAAGGCGTGAGGACGTAAAATGTACCCGCCGGGAGGTGATGAAATGGCCTCCGTGTCGCCTTTCACCGACGGCATTCTCATCGCCACGAGCTGGGCATCGGCGGATTCAAGTTGCAGCACTTGCACTGAAGGAATCCATCAGCAAAACGAAGAATTGGCCTGACACGGCCCTACTCTAGTCAGCGGCGAGAACAGCGCAACAAATCACGTTGCTGCTGCTCGCCATTTGAAAGGCGCAGTTCGAACTGGGAGGTCCTGCGGCCGGGTGGCTCTTGGAGCCTGAAGAGGGCTTCCAAAGCACACACGGACCGGCGAAAGCCGTATCCGCGAATTCCTGTTATCACCAGCCACCGGCGTTCTGCCCCTGGCCTCTTCAGAAAGTCAGAAATGAAGAAATCACTTCGCCGTATCCTGGCCCTGTTCGCGGCATTGTTCGTCGCGTTGGCAGCGGGCATGACCGCCGCACAGGCGGCCACGAACTTTGGTAACGCTCCGCAGGGGGCGCACTACGCCCAAGGCTCGAGTGAGCCCGTCTGTACCCTCAGTGGCCTCACCGTAACCTGCACTGGTACGCAGATTGCCGGCGTCGGGAACACGAACGCGACTGTCACGTTGGCAGTCACCAGCACATTCACCGGGGTATGCCACAACCCGGGTGTGAACAGCAAGATCGTCGAACCCTTCACGGAATCCGAAACCACCACGACGTCCAGTGTGATTACCTCGACCAAGAACGGCAGGCTCGTCGTCCCGGCGCAGAGCGCGACCGGAACGAGCACTGCGGACTTCCTCGCGGATTTCACATGCCCCAACCCCAACTGGACACCGGAAGTCACTGGAACGGCTATCAGCTTCAGGTACTCGCTGACATTCGCGGGGTTCACCCAGCCTGCCATCCTGATCACCGGCTAGTCGACGCTCCCATAAGTAGGGCATAACCCCTGCTGCACGGCCCCGGGGCACCCATACTGTTGGGTCCCGGGGCCCACCCATGCCGGCTCCGTTGTCGCTGCAGGGGGCCGGGCGTAGACTGGGCCGCACCGCCGACCGGGAGTCAGGAATCCATGAAGAGCATCCGCGCCCAGGTCCTCGAAGCCGAACAGAACGCCACCCTTGGCAGCGGTGACGGCGAGCGCTTCTCCGGCTACGGCGTGATGGGGCTGCCCTTCAGTTCAGGGCATGTCCTGGCCATGCGCCGGTTCCCCGTCACCAGCGTTGGGCCCGGCTACACGTCCGTGTGGCTGCGCCGTCCTACCGGCGCCTGGACCGTCTACGCCGACGCGCCGCCCGAGCTCTCCTGCGCCCGCTACTTTGGCGCTGCGCTGGAAGCATCCGTCCAGTGCCCCGTTACTGTCACCTGGACCGGCGACGCTGCCCTGACTGTCGCCGTCGCCGATGCCGCCCTCACCTGGGACCTTGAACTGGAGCCGACCTCCATCAGCAGCGCCATGACGGGGATGCTTACTGCCATGCCCGAGTCCCTGCTGGAGCGGAAGGCATTCCTCGGCGCCATGGGCGCCGCAGCGGGCCCGGTCCTCCGCACCGGCAAACTCGGGCTCACCGGAAGCGTGCCCAACGGGCAGGGCTTCCGGGCCAAACCGCGCCGGTTGTGGTTCGTCGCGCGCAGCTCAGCATCACTGGCGGGCGAGGACTTCGGCATCCCCGCACCCCTCCGTGTCCAGTCCCGGCTGGGGGACTTCTGGATCCCGCAGCGCGGTATCTTCCTCATTGGCGCGTCGTCGTACGACACCTTTGACCCGGCCCGGCATCTCCCGGCCACAGCCCGCCGGCCAGCCTGACATAAGACAGGCACGCACACCGCTGGCGCCGAACAAGGGCGTCGCACCCCACCACAGGTGTCTTTTGGCTGTTGACTCGCGTGAACCCCGGGGGTGGAATGGAAGTGGCTCCCGCAGCAGCAGAAGCCGATCCTCGAAGCGGCCCCCGCTTCCGTGAGGCCGCCCAAAATTTGGAGGTCGAAATGGGACAGGCACGCGAAGTCATGGACCGCATCACCACGGCCATGGACCAAAAAGACAGGGAGACGCTGGCCAGGTGCTACGCCTCCGACGCCGTTGGCTACGGCCCCGACCAAGGGGAACTGCGCGGCCGCGACGCGATTGTAGGGTACTTCGCCGACTTCTGGGAAGCGATGCCGGACGTCCATTATGAGCACACGGCAAGGCATGAGTCCGGAAACGTGGCCATTGACGAAGGCATCATCGTCGGGACCAACACCGGGCCGCTGCACCTGTCTCCCGGCGATACCCTCCAGCCCACGGGCAAGGAGCTGCGGGTCAGGAGCTGCGATGTGGCAACGGTGGAAAACGGTGAGGTTACATCCCACCACTTCTACTTCGACCAGGTGGAGTTCCTGTCCCAGCTGGGGCTGATGCCGGAGCTGTCCACCCACTGACAGTACCTGCCCTTCCGGCTCCGAGGGGCTCCGCCGGGGCAACCGGCGGGGCCCCTCGCCGTCCCCGGCCGGCGTCACCCCGGCACCCGGCGTTAACCTCCGCTCCAACTCGCTGCACCACAACAGCCACCTGCCCTCCCTAGCGTGGACGGGTCAACGGCCCTGCAGGCCGACCCCGTTTCTTGCTGGAGGAAACCACCCATGCGCACAGTCCTGACCGCAGCGGCAGCCGCCGCGCTGATCGCCGCCATGGCGGGCCCCGCCGTCGCCGCCCCGGGCGACGAGGCCGGCGCGCCGTCGTCGAACGCTGCCGGAGCAGCCACGTCCGCAGTACAGGTGAACGAACGCAACGGCTCGTTCGACCTGCAGAGCCACCGCGGCGGCCGCGGCGAATGGACCGAGGAATCGCTCGCCGCGTTCGCCAACTCGCTGGCGCTCGGCGTGACCACCCTGGAGCTGGACACGCACCTGACCGAGGACGGCAAGGTGATTGTCTGGCACGACGACGCCATCCAGGCCGCCAAGTGCATCGACACCGCGCCGGCCACCGCGGGCGACCCCGAATTCCCGTACGTCGGCGACCGCGTGGCCGAGCTGTCCCTGGCACAGGTCCGGACCCTGAACTGCGGCTACGTGCAGCTGGCCGGTTACCCCGAGCAGGAGGTCATCGAGGGCAACCGGATCGCCGAACTTCGGGACGTTTACCACCTGGTCGAGGCCGCCGGCGCCGCGAAGGTCCGTTTCAACGTGGAGACCAAGGTGGAGAGCAGCCAGGTGGGCGGCGCCGGCATGGAGTCCCTCACCCGCGCCGTAGTGGCCGAGATCCAGGCCTCCGGCATGGCCGACCGCACCACCCTGCAGTCCTTCGACTGGTCCTCGCTGAACCTCACCAAGGAACTGGCGCCCGAACTGCCGCTCGTGGCACTCTCCAGCGGCGACGCCTGGATGGGCGTCGGCCAGCCCGGCGCCAGCCGCAACCTGGGCGGCATCGACATCGACGACTACGACGGTTCCCTTCCCAAGGCGGCAGCCGCCCAGGGGTACGACGTCGTCTCCCCCACATTCCGTTCGGTCACCCCCGGGATGATCGCCGAGGCACATGAACTGGGCCTGCCCGTCATCCCGTGGACAGTGAACACCACCGCGGACATGGAGCGCCTGATGGACCTGGGCGTGGACGGCATCATCACCGACTACCCCACCCGGCTGCGCGCCCTCATGGAGGAGCGCGGGCTGAAGCTGCCGAAGGCGTACGCGGTTCAGGGCTAGTTCAGCCTATCCGTTCGGCGAGGGAGACGATGAGCCCCTCCGGCCCGCGCACATACGCCATGCGCCAGGTGTTCTCGTACTCGCCAATTCCGCCCACCAGCCCGTAGCCTTCCGCGGCCAGCCGGTCCACCGTCCCTCTGAGGTCCTCCACCTCGAACGAGATGTTGCGCAGCCCCAGCTCGTTGGCCATCGCGTCGGGTGTGCCGGGCTGGTGGGCGGGGCGGATGAACCTTCCGAGCTCCAGCATGGTTCCGCCGCCGGGCGGGCGCAGCATGACAATCTCGGTGCGGGAGTTGGGGATGCCGCACACCGTGTCCAGGAACTCGCCCTCCAGTTCCATCGGCCCGCCTTCCACCTCGAGGCCCAGCCCGACGAAGAACTCGGTGACTTTCTTCAGGTCGGCAACGGTGATGCCGATGTGGTCAAAACGCCGTATCGCTGCCATGTACATCTCCTGGGGTTGGTTGCTGTTTGTAGATGCCGCCGGCCTACCAGAGCTAGTGGAGCCCCTTGGCATAGGCCGCCTGGCCCACGTGCTGGAGGCAGTCGGCGAGCGTACTGACCAGCCGGACGCCTAGCGTGACGGGCGGATCCCAGCGCTTATCCACGACGCGCTCCAGGTCCCCGTCGCTGAGTCCTTCAAGGAAGCCCCTGGTCTGCCGGTGCACGGCGTCGTAGTACTCCAGCAGCAGCTCCGGTTCCGCCAGCACCGCGTCCACCTGTCCGCTCGAGTGGCCATAGCCGGTGTCCCGTTCCGGCAGCGGCAGGCCAAAGCGCTCCACGAACCCCTGCCCCGTCCAGACCTGCTCCAGCCCGGCCGCGTCAGCGACCTGCGCGTCCTCCACCCTGCCAAGGTGCCAGATGAGCCAGGCGATGGAGTTCCCGGTCCCGGCGGGGCGCCGGGCGAGGGAACCGCCGTCGAGCCCCTCCAGCGTGGCTTCCACGGTCTCGCGGATCCTGCCGAACGCGTCCAGCAGCAGCTCACTGGTTTTCATCGGTCCCCACTTTCTTCTGTTTGATCCCGGCGGCGATGGCGTCCAGGTCGCGGACGGCGAAGCGGTGGTGCTCCCATTCCTCCTGCAGGATGGTGTGCAGGCAGGAGAGGACGGTTTCCCCGTAGCTGGGATCGTCCGGGTTCTTTCGTATGCTGCCCAGTTCCTCTGCGGTGACGCCGGCCAGGTAGTCCCGGACCATGGCAACGCGGCCGGCGCGGACCTCGAGCACTTCCTCATAGGACGGCGGGGCCGGCGAGAAGACGGACATGTCCAGGCCGTCCGTCTCGTACTCGGTGTTCGGCTGGCCGGCGGGGTGGTAGGGCTGCCCGTACCCGAGCACGGCGCCGCGGAGCCACTTGTCTGTTGCCATGACCAGGTGCCGCAGCGTCTGCGCGAAGGACCACTCGCCGTCGACGCTCACGTCCACGGTGCCGGCCGGCATCACCTCAACCCGTTTCAGGGTGGCGGACCACGTCCGCTCCACCTCCGCCCACGCTTCGCGGAGCCCCTCCGGATCCCCGGCGTGCCGCAGTTCCCTGCCGGGGAAGCGGCGGTTCAGTTCGGCCTCCACAAACGGGGCAACGTCCACGCCGTTCACCAGCAGGGAGCCGCCGCCTTCCAGGAGCCACGGCGCGTCGATGTCCGCCTGGTCCACGTCCACGCCGCGCATTACCGCTCCGGACAGACTGGACCGGACAAAGCGGGCCCCGCGCAGGTCCACGTCCAGGAACTCGGAACCTTCAAGGTCCCCGGAGCCGTTGAAGGTGGCCATGTTTATGACTTGGCCGCGCGGATTGCCCTGCGGACCGCACCGCCGAGCGCGGTGATGACCGGCACCAGGCAGACCAGTGCCACCACGGTGTTCGGCCGGAACGACACCTGCCCGCCGACATTCCGGTACACGCCCAGCGGCAGGACCATGCCTCCTCCCCCGCCGCCGGACGCGCCCTCCTGCCCGGCCTCACCGCCGCCGCCGAACCCGAAGGACACCATGGCCACCGGGATGACCTCCTCCCCTCCGAGCTGGACCGGGGCTCCATACGCCCGGGAGACGCCGATGTTCTTGAACGATTCGATCAGGGACGCGAATGTATCAGCCATGGCTCCCACCCTAGGAGTCCCGCCGGGCCCGCGGTAGCCCTGTACGGGGTTCACTGCACCTGCGGCCGGCGGGTCCGGAGAGAACCGGTGTTTGGTATCCCGGACTTCGGCCGCCTACCGGGGAGTAGGCCTTCAGCCGCCGTTGCCCAGCCAGTAGCATCGTCCGGAGCAGCCTTCCCCGTGGCAAACCAAAGGAGACAACGATGTGCCTTCATGACCACACTTCCGCGCCCACGCCGTCATCGAAGCTTCCCCGCCGCGGCATCCTCGCCGGCGCCGCGGCCCTCGCCGGCATTTCCGTCGCCAGCGTCGCTGCCCAGCTTGGCGGTGCTTCCGCCGCCCGCGCCACCGGCCGGCCGGCCGGTCCCAACTACCACGGCCGGCCCCTCGCCCAGCCGCCGCTGGTCATCGAAGGCGGCACCGTCGTCGACCCCCTGACCGGCGACGCCGTGCAGGACGGCGTGCTGGTGCTCGACGGCGGCAAGGTGGCCGCCGTCGGAACGCGCGACGAGACGCGGAAGGCCGTTGCCGCCGTCGCGGGCCGCGCCCAGGTGCTGAACGCCACCGGCCGCTGGGTGCTGCCGGGGCTGGTGGACGTGCACGTCCACGCGAACGCACTGGCCGACGCCCGGCTCATCCTGCAGGGCGGCGCGACCAGCGTCCGGAGTGGCTCGAGCAGTTTCTACCAGGACGTGGCGCTGGCGGCGCTGCCGGGCTGGGCACCGGGCATTTCACCGCGGATGACGCCGGCCGGGCTTTTCGTCTCCCCCGACCTCGGCGACTCGCTGCTGGCCGATCCGGACCTCGCCCCGCTCGCCACCTTGCCCGCGGGCGTCCGCCAGCCGGCCGACCTGGCGTACCTCACGCGGGTGAACCTCGCCCGCGGGGCGCAGGTCATCAAGACCCGCGCCAATCCGCGCGCAGGCCTTCCCGAGCAGGACCCGCGCGAGCTGGTGTACAACCAGGAGCAGCTGTCAGCCGTGGTCAAGGCGGCCAACGGCGCGGGCGTCCTGTGCCACGCGTACAGTGCCGAGGGGATCGACGGCGCCGTCCGGGCCGGGGTGCGCAGCATCGAGCACGGCGTGTTCGTGTCCGAGGAAACGATCGCGGAGATGGCGCGCCGCGGCACGTACTTCACGCCCACGATGGATGCGATCACCAGCATGGCGTCCTCGCCCAACCCGATCCTGGCGGCCCGCGGCCAGGAGTACACGCCCATCCTGCAGGCGGCCGTGCTGGCGGCGAAGGAGGCGGGCGTGACCATCGTGGCCGGTACGGACTCCTTCGGCACGGACGTCACCCCAATTGGCACCGAGGCGCGGTTGCTCGCCGAAGCCGGGCTGTCACCGCTGGAGGCGCTGCGGGCGGCCACCACCCATGCGGCCAACCTGCTGGGCGTGCGCGACGTCGGCCGCCTGGTCCGCGGCGCACAGGCCGATGCGATCGTGGTCGACGCCGATCCGCTGGCCACTGCCTCGGCGCTGGAGCAGGTGCGGGTGGTGGTGGCCCAGGGAGCGGTAGTGCGGAACGGGCTTTAAGCCACGAATGCCGTGGATACCCTTTGCGGGTATCCACGGCATTCGTGTGTCCGGGTTGCTTACTTATCGCAGCCGATGCCGTCCCCATCGCGGTCCAGGTGCTTCCCGTAGCCGGGTGTTCCTGCATAGACAGGTGCCGCTCCTGCAGCCCGTGCAGCTGTGCAGTTTGCGTAGTAGACGGCAGCCGGAGCGGGAGCTACCGGAGCCGCCGGAGCCGGTGCCGGGGCGGGTGCAACCGGAGCGGCAGGTGCCGGTACCGGGACGGCCTGGCGGGCTGCGGCGTCCCGTGCAGCCTGCTCCGCTGCCGCCTGCGCTGCAGCGGCGGCGTCCGCGGCAGCCTTTTCGGCTGCTGCTTTCTGGGCCGCAGCCAGCTCGGCAGCCGCCTTGTCTGCAGCCGCCTTGTCTGCGGCGGCCTTCTCGGCCTCGATCTTCTCAAGGGACTTGACCCCGAGCTTCACGGTGGAGCCCTCTTCAGCCTGGGCATTCTCAGCCGGGTCCTGGGAGATGACCTGCCAGTTGCTCTTCTTGAAGATCGACTTGCCGTCCACGATGTCCTTGGCCTCGACCTTAAACTCGAGGTCTTCCAACTGCGCCGTTGCCTTGTCGAGGGTCATGCCCACGACTCCGGGAACGGTGACTTTGGCCGCAGCCGTGGCCACAGCAGTTGCCGCCGACGCCGGTTCTGTTGCCTCCTGCTTGCTGCCGCAGCCCGTCAGCATCAGGCCGGCAAGCACAACAACTGCCAGCGTCTTCTTCACGGCTCCTCGCGGAGCCTGCGGATTGAGTGTCATATTTCCCCCTAGGAATGTTTGTGATGGTGATGCAGTTGGGGCGAGCGGAACCCCACAACAGATGGGCCGGCTACTCGCAGGCCACGCCGTCGAGGTCGCGGTCCAGCCCGGCGCGGTAACCGGCCTGGCCGGCGTACAGCGGCGCGGCGCCGGCTGCCCTGGCGGCGGCACAGTTGGCGTAGTAAGCGGCAGCAGGAGCGGGCGCCGGAACAACGGGGGCCGGAGCAACCGGGGCAGGTGCAGGTGCGGGTGCAGCCGGAGCCGGAGCAACGGGTGCGGGAGCCGGGGCCGCGGGAGCTGGTGCCGCAGCCGCCGGTGCAGGCTCCGCCGGAACCGGTGCCGGTGAAGGGGCTGGAGGCTGGGCGTTGGTCGGCGCCAGCTGTCCGCTGCAGTCGGCCAGGATCCGGGCCATGGCGTCGTGCTCCGCCTGGGTGACCCACAGCCCGTAGGTGGCCTTCACGGAAATCTGCCGGGCGACGTACTCGCACCGGAAGCCCTTGTTCGGCGGCAGCCAGGTGGCGGCGTCGCCGTCGCCCTTTTTCTGGTTGGTGGGGCCGTCCGTCGCCTGCAGGTTCAGCGGGTCATTGGCGAACGCAGTCCGCTGTTCCGTGGTCAGTTGCTGGGCGCCCTTCTGCCACGCATCGCTGAGTGCCACCACATGGTCGATCTGGACGGCACTGCTGGTGGCCTGCCCGCGCAGGAAACTGATGCTCCTGCCCGTATACGGGTCATCGAGCATGCCCGACTTCACCTTGCACGGGACGCTGTTCAAGTAGCTGACGGCCGTGAGGTCACGCTTGAGCATGTCGTTGCGGGTGTCGCAGCCGTTGCGGTCCACGTCCGCCCACGCCTGGCCGAACAGCGCCCGGTCGTACCCCGTCTTCGGCGCCCTGCCCTTGATGGGAAGGGTGGCCAGCAGGTCGATCGCCCGGGTGGCGAACGCGGGCTGCTCCTTCGGAGCGGTGACAGGCACGCCGTGCGCCACCAGGTACGGCGTCTCCGGATCCAGCGGTGCGCCCGTCTCCTGGGCAGTGGGAACGGACGACGGCGCCGCGCTGGCTGTGGCGGTTGGCCTCGCCGTGGCTGCGGCGGCCGACGCGGTGCTTCCCGAGGCGGCAGCTTCCAGGTCCGCGGTGGAAACACGCGGCATGGTTGCGCCGCCGGCGAGGAGGAGGGCAAAGGACGTGGCGAGTGCGACGGCGCCGGCCTTCCGTGTGGCAGGCAGCCACGCCCAGGAACGGCGTCCGGTCAGGAGGACGTACAGGCCTGTGAGCCCGGCCGAGATGGCCAGGAACACCAGCGCACCGCCAAGTCCACTGCTCAGCGCCCCCAACAGCATAAAAAGAGCGGTAATGACTCCAACAATGATCGTGGAGGCGAGCGGTTTGCGCGGCGGTCTGGGCGCAGGTTGATAAGGACCCCTTAGGGTCTGGTATTCGGACATCATTTCCCCATTTATCTGAGCCCGAAAAGGCCCCGCAATTGCCGGGCTTGCTGCTAAACGCGACAAATGATTCGCCGTTGAGCCTATTGGCCCGGCCCTGAGTAATTCCCGTATTCCGGCTTTCCTCGCTGAAGATTGAGCAGCCCTTGAGCTGATCTTGATCCTGCTTGTCGCACTTGGGTTTTTGGGCTTAACAATTGGGGTATCCGCTCGGCCGGGTAATGCTTGTCTTCGCCTTTGGTGCGCCCTACCGTGAAGGGAAAAGCGGCCGAAGTGCAGGTGCGGGCATGCGGACTCATGGGGCGTGGTCACGCTGCCTCCTCCTGTGCTTGCTGGGTTTTGGTCTTGCCGCCGCCCCCTCCCCTCCTGCCTCGGCTCCCGCCGCGGAGTCCCCCACCTGGGAACAGACCCGCGAAACCCTCGATGCCTTCCTCCGGGAACAGATCGAGGCCCTCGGAATCCCCGGTGCCGCCGTCGCCGTCGTAAAGGACGGGAAGCAGGTGCACTCGGCCGCATTCGGCCGCGCCGATGACTCCGGACGGCCCATGACAGTCTGGACGCCGGTCCTGCTCGCGTCCACCAGCAAGTCCCTGACCGCGATCGCGGTGATGCAGCAGGTGGAGGCCGGCCGGCTGCGGCTGGATGAGCCGGTACAGACCTACCTGCCCTGGTTCACGGTTGATGACAGCCGGTCTGCGTCCATCACGGTGCGGCACCTGCTGCACCAGGCCAGCGGCATGGCGTCCAGGGACACCGCCTTCGAAGCCTACCTCGACCAAGGCCCGGAGGCCTTGGAGGAAAGCGTCCGGGCCCTGGCCGATGCCCCCTTGGCCAGGAATCCGGGCGAGACCTTCCACTACGCCAACGCCAACTACAACATCCTGGGCCTGCTGGTGCAGACGGTCTCCGGCCAGCCGTTCGGGCAGTACCTGGAGGACCACGTCTTCGGGCCGCTGGACATGGCGAACAGCCACCCGACCCGCGCCGCCGCCCGCGCCGGAAACGCCGCAGCCGGCTACTCACGCTGGTTCGGCTCCTCCTGGCGCCAGACGGACGTGCCCGCTCCCTCGTCCGGGATGCCCTCCTCCACGCTGTACTCATCCGCGGAGGACCTGGGCCATGAGCTGATCGCACTGCTCGACGGCGGCCGTTACGGTACCGCGCAGGTCCTCCGGCCCGGAAGCGTGGAGACGATGTTCGAGCCGCGCGTGCAGGTCGAAGGGTCCAAAGAGTACGCGATGGGCTGGTACACCCGTCCGCTGGTGGAGACGGCCGGCCCTGGCTCGGCCGTACCCGAGACGGCGCTGCCCCGGCTCCTTGAGCACCAGGGCGAGTGGGGCAACAGCCACACCTATCTGGGCATGGTCCCGTCCTCGGGCCTGGGGGTCGCGCTGGTTATCAATGCCAACGACGCCGCCGCACCGTCACGGCTGAAGGCGATCGACACCAATGTCCTGCGGATCCTCCACGGCCAGGAGCCGGTGCCGGCCGTCATCCACGAGGACTGGCTCCAGCGGTACAGCTGGGCGGTGGCCCTTGCCTTGCTGCTCGCGGAGCTGCTGACCCTGTGGCTGGGCGCGCGGTACCTGCTGCGGCAGCGACCTGCGCGCTTCCCCGTCGCCTACGTGGTGGCCGCCCTCGCCCTCGACGCCTTCGTCCTTTGGCTGTGCCTGGACTACGCCCCTGCCAGGTTCGATACGCACCTGCTGGTAGTCATCCGGCAGTTTCCCGACGTCGGACTCTTCCTGGTGCCGGCGCTCGCCCTGGCCATCGCCTGGCCCGTCCCGCGGACACTGCTGCTGCTCAAGCTATCGCGGCCAGTGGCAGCAGTCGGTGGGCCAGCCAAACGCTACCCCTCGCAGGCCACGCCGTCGGAATCGCCATCGAGTCCGGAACGGTAGCCGGGGGAACCGGCGTACAGCGGTGCTGCTCCGGCAGCCACCACGTCCGCGCAGCTGGCGTAGTAGATGGCAGCGGGGCCGGTCCCGGCGGACGTGGGTGCCAGCTGGCCGGGGCAGCCGGCAAGGATACCGGCGATCGTGTCGTGTTCAGCCTGTGTCACCCACAAGCTGTACCGCGCCTTCACCGACACCTGCCGCGCGACATATTCGCACCGGAAGTCCTTGCTGGGCGGCAGCCAGGTGGCGGCGTCGCCGTCGCCCTTCTGCTGGTTGGTGGCGCCGTCCGTTGCCTGCAGGTTCAGCGGGTCATTGGCGAAGGCTGTCCGCTGTTCCGTGGTGAGCTGCTGGGCACCTTTCTGCCAGGCGTCGCTGAGCGCGACCACGTGGTCGATCTGGACGGCGCTGCTGGTGGTTGTCCCCCGCACGAAGCTGATGAGGGTTGCGGTGTAGGGGTCGGCCAGCAGTCCTGATTGCACCTTGCACGGCACGCTGTTCACATAAGTGATGTCCGTCAGGTCCCGGTTGAGGATGTCGTTCCGGGTGTCGCAGCCGTTCTGGTCAACATCCGCCCAGGTGGCCCCGAACAGGGAGCGCTCGTACCCCGTCTTCGGCGCCCTGCCTTTGACGGGCAGGGTAGCGAGGAGGTCCGCAGCGTCAACGCCCTCCGCCGGCTGCGCGGCGGTGGCGTCCTGGGTGTCGACGGCAACGGCCGGCACCCCTGGGGTGAGGAAAGCAAGGACAAGGGCAAGCACGACGGCGGCCCAGCCGCGTTGCGCTGTCGACGGCAGCGTGGCGGCGGGCGAGGTGGTGTGGCTGGACATGGATTCCCCAGGTTGTGTGCGCGATGATGGTCGGCGGAGTTCGCTTGACTGCTCACGCGAGCGACGAGCCTACGTGCCTGCATTGGCTGCAAGGGCCCATTTCCGCTGACCTCAGCCAAATCTTCCCGACTCCTGCGCCAATCCTGCGCTGCGGGCGGGTTTCAAAACCTACTCGCCGGTGGGTTGGTGGTGTTAAATGTGGGAGGCCCCAACCTGGTGGTTGGGGCCTCGACCGTGATGTGTTGTCCGGCGGTGTCCTACTCTCCCACACCCTCCCGGGTGCAGTACCATCGGCGCTGTGGGTCTTAGCTTCCGGGTTCGGAATGGGACCGGGCGTTTCCCCCACGCTATGACCGCCGTAACCCTTCGACCCGCACCCTGTTATGGGGGTGGGGAAATCTATTGTGGTTACAACGTGCTCCGGTTAGGGAGCTGTGGTGTTGTATTCAGTTATGTTCCTGCAACGGTGAACCCTTGTTGGGTTGTTGGTTGGGAACCACATAGTGGACGCAAGCAGTTGTGTTTTGTTTGTGGTGTAAGTTGTTGGCCTATTAGTACCGGTCAGCTTCACGAGTCGTTAGTCCTCGCTTCCACATCCGGCCTATCAACCCAGTGGTCTGGCTGGGGGCCTCTCACACACGAGGTGTATGGAAATCTCATCTTGAAGCGAGCTTCCCGCTTAGATGCTTTCAGCGGTTATCCCATCCGAACGTAGCTAATCAGCGGTGCACTTGGCAGTACAACTGACACACCAGAGGTTCGTCCGTCCCGGTCCTCTCGTACTAAGGACAGCCCTTCTCAAATTTCCTGCGCGCGCAGCGGATAGGGACCGAACTGTCTCACGACGTTCTAAACCCAGCTCGCGTACCGCTTTAATGGGCGAACAGCCCAACCCTTGGGACCTACTCCAGCCCCAGGATGCGACGAGCCGACATCGAGGTGCCAAACCATGCCGTCGATATGGACTCTTGGGCAAGATCAGCCTGTTATCCCCGAGGTACCTTTTATCCGTTGAGCGACGGCCATTCCACAATGTACCGCCGGATCACTAGTCCCGACTTTCGTCCCTGCTCGAGATGTCTCTCTCACAGTCAAGCTCCCTTGTGCACTTACACTCGACACCTGATTGCCAACCAGGCTGAGGGAACCTTTGGGCGCCTCCGTTACTTTTTAGGAGGCAACCGCCCCAGTTAAACTACCCATCAGGCACTGTCCCTGACCCGGATTACGGGCCGAAGTTAGATGTCCAAAGTGACCAGAGTGGTATTTCAACGATGACTCCACCCGAACTGGCGTCCGGGCTTCAACGTCTCCCACCTATCCTACACAAGCCACTCCGAACACCAATACCAAACTATAGTAAAGGTCTCGGGGTCTTTCCGTCCTGCTGCGCGTAACGAGCATCTTTACTCGTACTGCAATTTCGCCGAGTTTATGGTTGAGACAGCGGGGAAGTCGTTACTCCATTCGTGCAGGTCGGAACTTACCCGACAAGGAATTTCGCTACCTTAGGATGGTTATAGTTACCACCGCCGTTTACTGGGGCTTAAATTCTCAGCTTCGCCTTGCGGCTAACCGGTCCTCTTAACCTTCCAGCACCGGGCAGGAGTCAGTCCGTATACATCGTCTTGCGACTTCGCACGGACCTGTGTTTTTAGTAAACAGTCGCTTCCCCCTGGTCTCTGCGGCCCCGATCCCCTCCCGGACGCATGGTCCGTTCAAGGTTGGGGCCCCCCTTCTCCCGAAGTTACGGGGGCATTTTGCCGAGTTCCTTAACCATAATTCTCTCGATCGCCTTAGTATTCTCTACCTGATCACCTGTGTCGGTTTGGGGTACGGGCGGCTAAAACCTCGCGTCGATGCTTTTCTCGGCAGCATAGGATCACCAAATCCCCCCAAACGGGGGTCCCATCAGATCTCAGGCATTATGAGTGGCGGATTTGCCTACCACTCGCCCTACATCCTTAGACCGGGACAACCATCGCCCGGCTCGGCTACCTTCCTGCGTCACACCTGTTAATACGCTTGCCTCCCAGGATCAGGTCCTGCGCTCCACCAAAACCCTTCACCCACAAGGGGTGTCGGGCAGGTCTCGGGCAGTTAGTATCCCCTGTTCAACATGGGCGGTTTTTCGCCGGTACGGGAATATCAACCCGTTGTCCATCGACTACGCCTGTCGGCCTCGCCTTAGGTCCCGACTTACCCAGGGCAGATTAGCTTGACCCTGGAACCCTTGATCATCCGGCGGACGGGTTTCTCACCCGTCTTTCGCTACTCATGCCTGCATTCTCACTCGTGTAGGCTCCACCGCTGGTTTCCACCGCGACTTCACTGCCCACACGACGCTCCCCTACCCATCCACACTCCTGAACCACAAAGGCTTAGAACACGTGTGAATGCCACAACTTCGGCGGTGTACTTGAGCCCCGCTACATTGTCGGCGCGGAATCACTTGACCAGTGAGCTATTACGCACTCTTTTAAGGATGGCTGCTTCTAAGCCAACCTCCTGGTTGTCTGAGCAACTCCACATCCTTTCCCACTTAGCACACGCTTAGGGGCCTTAGTTGGTGGTCTGGGCTGTTTCCCTCTCGACTATGAAGCTTATCCCCCACAGTCTCACTGCTGCGCTCTCACTTACCGGCATTCGGAGTTTGGCTGACGTCAGTAACCTTGTAGGGCCCATTAGCCATCCAGTAGCTCTACCTCCAGCAAGAAACACGCAACGCTGCACCTAAATGCATTTCGGGGAGAACCAGCTATCACGAAGTTTGATTGGCCTTTCACCCCTACCCACAGCTCATCCCCTCCATTTTCAACTGAAGTGGGTTCGGTCCTCCACGACGTCTTACCGTCGCTTCAACCTGGCCATGGGTAGATCACTTCGCTTCGGGTCTAGATCACGCCACTCACACGCCCTATTCAGACTCGCTTTCGCTACGGCTGCCCCACACGGGTTAACCTCGCGACGTAACACTAACTCGCAGGCTCATTCTTCAAAAGGCACGCCGTCACAGTTACTATGCGATTACTCGCGACTGCTCCGACGGATTGTAAGCACACGGTTTCAGGTACTGTTTCACTCCCCTCCCGGGGTACTTTTCACCTTTCCCTCACGGTACTGGTCCGCTATCGGTCATTAGGGAGTATTTAGGCTTATCAGGTGGTCCTGACAGATTCGCACGGGATTTCTCGGGCCCCGTACTACTTGGGATACTCTCACAGGCGGCACAAACGCATTACGGTTACGGGACTAACACCCTCTCTGGCCGGCCTTTCAAAACCGTTCACCTATGCGCGCACATCACACCCCACCAGCCCGGCAGAACTGGTATGGAAAGTCCCACAACCCCGACCATGCAACGCCCGCCGGCTATCACACATGGAACGGTTTAGCCTGATCCGCGTTCGCTCGCCACTACTAACGGAATCACTATTGTTTTCTCTTCCTGCGGGTACTGAGATGTTTCACTTCCCCGCGTTCCCTCCACGCACCCTATGTGTTCAGGTACGGGTCACCAAGTCACTCGCGCGCTTGGCGGGGTTTCCCCATTCGGACACCCTGGGATCACAGTCCGGTTATCGACTCCCCCAGGCTTATCGCAGATTCCTACGTCCTTCTTCGGCTCCTAATGCCAAGGCATCCACCGTGTGCTCTTAAAAACTTGACCACAAAAGATCAACAACAAAAACACTCGAGAGAACCACAGAAACCAACCACACCAAAAGTGCGGCCAGATCCAGGTTCCAATTCTTGGAAATTGCTTATCCATGAAAAACCCTAGGGCTCCTCATGGAAGATGCTCGCGTCCACTATGTAGTTCTCAAACAACAACCCCACACCACACACCCCACACACCAGCCCCCACAAAAAAGGGGCCAACAGCGCGCGGAACGTCATGGCAGGGAAACCAGAAACAAACAAACCCAGGGAACCAAAGCCCCCCGGCCCTGTTGCCTCAGGACCCAACAGTGTGCCAAACACGAAACCACCCAACCCCCGGCCCCGCCGTTCCAGGAGCACCGCTTATTCCCAAGGAAAAAACGATGTCCGTACTAGACAAGAACCAGAACCAGGCAACCGCTATTTGTTGATATTCCACCCATGAGCACCCGCCGCAGAACTTGCGTCTGCGCAACGGGCGTACTCCTGACAACACCACACCCCGCCATACAGCAGAGAATGATAGTTGTGAGGCGCTCCTTAGAAAGGAGGTGATCCAGCCGCACCTTCCGGTACGGCTACCTTGTTACGACTTAGTCCCAATCGCCAGTCCCACCTTCGACGGCTCCCTCCCACAAGGGGTTAGGCCACCGGCTTCGGGTGTTACCAACTTTCGTGACTTGACGGGCGGTGTGTACAAGGCCCGGGAACGTATTCACCGCAGCGTTGCTGATCTGCGATTACTAGCGACTCCGACTTCATGGGGTCGAGTTGCAGACCCCAATCCGAACTGAGACCGGCTTTTTGGGATTAGCTCCACCTCACAGTATCGCAACCCTTTGTACCGGCCATTGTAGCATGCGTGAAGCCCAAGACATAAGGGGCATGATGATTTGACGTCGTCCCCACCTTCCTCCGAGTTGACCCCGGCAGTCTCCTATGAGTCCCCACCATCACGTGCTGGCAACATAGAACGAGGGTTGCGCTCGTTGCGGGACTTAACCCAACATCTCACGACACGAGCTGACGACAACCATGCACCACCTGTAAACCAGCCCCAAAGGGGAAACCACATTTCTGCGGCGGTCCGGTCCATGTCAAGCCTTGGTAAGGTTCTTCGCGTTGCATCGAATTAATCCGCATGCTCCGCCGCTTGTGCGGGCCCCCGTCAATTCCTTTGAGTTTTAGCCTTGCGGCCGTACTCCCCAGGCGGGGCACTTAATGCGTTAGCTACGGCGCGGAAAACGTGGAATGTCCCCCACACCTAGTGCCCAACGTTTACGGCATGGACTACCAGGGTATCTAATCCTGTTCGCTCCCCATGCTTTCGCTCCTCAGCGTCAGTTAATGCCCAGAGACCTGCCTTCGCCATCGGTGTTCCTCCTGATATCTGCGCATTTCACCGCTACACCAGGAATTCCAGTCTCCCCTACATCACTCTAGTCTGCCCGTACCCACCGCAGATCCGGAGTTGAGCCCCGGACTTTCACGG
Source organism: Arthrobacter nitrophenolicus (assembly GCF_045833485.1). Lineage (NCBI taxonomy): Bacteria > Bacillati > Actinomycetota > Actinomycetes > Micrococcales > Micrococcaceae > Arthrobacter > Arthrobacter nitrophenolicus. The sequence continues at coordinate 2,765,153 of NZ_CP174504.1, read as the reverse complement.
CAGACGCGACAAACCGCCTACGAGCTCTTTACGCCCAATAATTCCGGATAACGCTTGCGCCCTACGTATTACCGCGGCTGCTGGCACGTAGTTAGCCGGCGCTTCTTCTGCAGGTACCGTCACTTTCGCTTCTTCCCTACTGAAAGAGGTTTACAACCCGAAGGCCGTCATCCCTCACGCGGCGTCGCTGCATCAGGCTTGCGCCCATTGTGCAATATTCCCCACTGCTGCCTCCCGTAGGAGTCTGGGCCGTGTCTCAGTCCCAGTGTGGCCGGTCACCCTCTCAGGCCGGCTACCCGTCGTCGCCTTGGTAAGCCATTACCTCACCAACAAGCTGATAGGCCGCGAGTCCATCCAAAACCACAAAAGCTTTCCACCAACCACCATGCGATGGAAGGTCATATCCGGTATTAGACCCAGTTTCCCAGGCTTATCCCAGAGTCAAGGGCAGGTTACTCACGTGTTACTCACCCGTTCGCCACTAATCACCGGTGCAAGCACCGGATCATCGTTCGACTTGCATGTGTTAAGCACGCCGCCAGCGTTCATCCTGAGCCAGGATCAAACTCTCCGTTGAAGTAAAACAAAAACAGACACAACCAAAACCAGTGGAAATAACACCAGCAAAGGCTGCACAAAATTTGAAACCAGCTGTAAAACCAAACCAATGCCACAGGGGCGGCACGATCCGGCAATTCAACCAATCACATTACATAATCGGTATCAACAAACTTGGCACACTATTGAGTTCTCAAACAACAGACACACCCGGCACCACCACCAGCATCACAGCCAGCGGATCGCTCCGGAGCAACTTTTCAAAGTTACCGGCTTTCAAAGAACTTTGCAAATCAGCGTTTCCGCGATCCGCGTCCCTCTCAAACCGCCCCAACCAGTTTCCGGCGCCCTGACGAGCCACCAGTATTGGTCTTAGTTTTAGGGGGTTTGGCCGCCCGCGGTAACCAGCTCTTCGCTGTCTCCCCCGCGGCGACTCAGAAAACAATACACGCCCCCGAACCCCACCGCAACCCGACCCCACCACCCCACCAAAACCCCGCAAACACGCGCCAAAACCACCCACCACAACCCCCAAACCACCACCCGCCGTCGCAATAACTTCCTGTGGGCTGCAACACAGTGGACGGCGAGGAGCCCACCCGATTGAATCGGGCACGGATAGTCGGGCGGAAGCCGATGCCGGTGAACAGGATTGAAGGGAAAGGGGTAACCGTGATCGGAATTCTCAACCGGCTGGTAGGACTCATTGAGGACCACCTGACCGAGGAACTGGACCTCGCCGGCCTGTCGGGCAGCCTCGGCACCAGCGAGTACCACCTGCGCCGGATGTTCTCGTCACTGGCGGGCATGCCTCTGTCAGAGTATGTCCGGCGGCGCCGGATGGCAGTCGCCGCCGCCGAGGTCCTGGGCGACGGCGACCTGCTGGGCATCGCCGTCCGCTATGGCTACGGCTCAACGGAGGCATTCAGCCGGGCCTTCCGGGCGGTACATGGTGCCGGCCCTGGCGAGGTCCGCCGGAACGGCGGCCCCCTTCGCACACAACCGCAGCTCAGGTTCCGCCTGACCGTAGAAGGGAACAACCCCATGGACACCCGCATCACAGACCGGCCCGCGTTCCGGCTCGTGGGCCACTCGGCCCGCGTTCCGCTCATCCACCATGGCGTCAATCCGCGGATCCAGGAGCACATCGCTTCACTGCCAGCATCCGAGCACCTCCGCCTCAAGGCACTGAGCGACACCGAGCCGGCAGGGCTGCTCCAGGTGAGCGCGGACGTGGACCCCGACTACACGGAGGGCAGCGAATTGACCTACCTCCACGGCGTCGCCGTGGGCACTGCGACTCCTGCACCGGAGGACCTTGATGCAATCGAGGTTTCAGCGGGCACCTGGGCGGTGTTCCGCATTGCGGGCCCCTACCCGGCGGCCCTGCAGTCCGCGTGGGCGGCGACCGCCGCCGACTGGTTCCCCTCCAACCCGTGGCAGCTGAGGCCCGGACCCTCCATCGTGGCTGTCCTGGAGCGCGCCGCCGACTTCAGCACCGCAACCTGCGAGCTGTGGATGCCGGTGCAACGCGCCTGACCAAAACCGAGTGGACTGGCGCGTTCCACGGCGGCGGGCCGGGGGCGGTTCAGGCTGCCCAGCCCACTTTCCGGAGCCAGTCCGTGAGAAGCGGCAGGACAACCGAGCTCTGCATCGCCCCGAGGTGGTCCAGGCCCGGCAGGACCCGGACGTCCCAGCCGGCCTGGACGAGCTCGTGCTCATGGGTGGCCAGCGGGTCACCGATCCGCACCTGCACCCCGCCCCACTGCGGCGAGTAGTCAATCCGGTCTTCCGCTCCGGCGAAGGCCAGCCGCGGCAGGCCGCGCGGGACCGGGGCCGCGGCGTCGTCGAAATCCTGCAGGGCCTCGTAGAGGGTGAGGAACTGGCGGGTCTGGTCCGCGTTGGTTTGGATGGAGGCCGAGTCCCAGTCGCCGGGTTCAACCTCCGCGGCGGGCACCGGCGGCTCCCCGGCTGTCCGCGCCGCGGCGTCCCGTACCGCTGCCTGGTGGGCGGCACGGGTCACGGCCAGCATGCTTTTGTACGGCCCGTCGAGGGGCGGAAACCCTCCCATGGCAAGAGCGCCGAGCCGGTCGGTCCGGAGGGCGAGCTGGAGGCCGCACAGTCCCAACCAGGAGTAGCCGTAGTAGGCGAAGGTGGTTGATACGGCGGCGTCGGCGATGGCAAGAAGGTCGGCGGTCACGTTCCCAGGGGTCAGCGTGTCCGGGGCCGGGAAGGCCATCCGGTGCGCCTCGTAGTCCACGGCGATCACCCGGTTCGCCGCGGAAAGCCCCTGGACCAGGTTCGGCCCCAAGTCCGGGTCCGCGCCCCACTGCCGGATGGTTTCGGCTTCCTCCGCCGAGTGTCCAGCCAGGGGCACCGGCAGCAGGAGGTCCGGCCCGGTCCCCTGGATGGTGACGGGAATGGTGCTGCCGTCATGCAGGACAGCAGCGGCGGTTGGTGCCATGGCTACTCCCTTGGTTGAGGACCGGCGGCACGTTCCCCTACTCCCCCATGCCGGGATGCACCGGAACGAAGTCCACCTTGTTGCCCGGGTTCTTGCGCCCGGCCTTCGTCCGGTCGAATCCCCGCGCGTCGAGGCCGTTCTTCGCCCTGAATTCCGCGAGTGCGGCGTCATAGGCCTTGTTGAGTGCCTGCCCCGAGAATTCCCCGGTGCTGCCGTCGGCGAAGTCAATCCGGATGCGGACGCTGGCCGGGTAGTGCCGGGTCATCCGGACGAAGCCGTCCGCGTCCTGCTGAAGAGTGATCAACGGATCCTGCTTTCGTCGGTGAATCGGCTTCAAGTCTCGCAGGGTTCTTCCCGCCCGGGAGCGCGCCCCGCCTAGGGTCCCGCGACGTCCTGGACCACCTCGTTGCGGCGCAGGAACCAGGGCTTGAACGGCGGATCAAAGCGGGCGAACCGGGGAGGGCCCACCGGAGCCAGCCCGGCCAGGGCGATCGCTGCCAGCAGCCCCTCCGTATGGCGTTCAAACGCACGGCGTGAGCCGCTGCCGGAGAAGCGCGCCGCCGCAGCAAGGGACCCGGGCACTGCCCGCACTATCACTTTGGGGTCCGTGGGGGCGGGAGCCGTTTCCGCCTGCGTACCCGCAGGGAGCACGAAGGCCACAACGTATTCCGCGGGTGCGTTGGGCTCCCCGACGAAGGGGCCGCTTTGCAGCACGGGGGCGGTCATCGCGAGCTTCTGCGGCGCCCCGCCCTCCTGGATCACCGGAGCGGTCATGGCCAGCTTCTGGCCGGCCCTGTTGTTCCCGCTGATGTAGTTGAAGAGGCGGCGGAACGCGACGTTGCCCGCGCGGTCGAAGGCTGCCCTGACCCTCACCTCGGCCACGGCATAATCGGGATAGCGGCGCAACTCGAAATGCGGGTAGCGCCGGACAAGTTCGTAGGGCTGCTGCTCGGTCATGGTCCTCCAGAGCCTACGCCCGCGCGGCAGAAGCAGGCAGACCCGCAGGTGACGGACGTCAACTCCAGAATGCTTGCCTTGCGCAACCAACCAGGAGCATAATCGTTAGCAGAACTAATTAGCACTGCTAACGATCACCGCCAGGAGGCGCACCCGACCAGATGACCGCCAGCCAAACGAAAAACCGCGCCCAGCACACCTCCCCCGACACCCTCGCCATCGACCTCCGCACCGCCGTGATGCGCACTTCGCGCCGGCTCCGCGTTGAGGCAACCGGCGAGGTGATCACCCCCGGCCAGTACACCGTCCTGGCCCTCCTCAATGGCGACGGCCCCAGCACCCTCCGCGCCCTCGCGGACAGCGAACACGTGCAGGCACCGTCCATGACCCGCATCGTCAACGCCCTCGCCGACCAGGGATTCGTCACCAGGACACCGCATCCCGACGACGGCCGCCAGGTCCGCGTGGACATCACCGACGCCGGCCGGGCAGTCCTCGCGGAGGCGCGGGAACAGCGCACCGCCTGGCTGGCGCAGCGCGTGGCCGGACTCAGCGAAGAGGACCGCGGGATCCTCAGCCGCGCCGCCCTCATCATGCAGGAGATGAGCGGCCGATGAGCGCCGTGTTCCGTGCCCTCGAAAACCGCAACTACCGGATCTGGGCCGGCGGCGCGCTGGTGTCCAACATCGGCACCTGGATGCAGCGGATCGCCCAGGACTGGCTGGTCCTGACCGTCCTCACCAACCATGACGGCGCCGCCGTCGGCATCACCACGGGCCTGCAGTTCCTGCCGGTGCTGCTGCTCGGCCCGTACGGCGGCGTCCTGGCCGACCGCTACCGCAAGCGCAGGATCCTGCTCTGGACCCAGCTGGCCATGGGCCTCACCGGCCTGGCCATCGGGCTCCTGGTGGTCACCGGCACCGCGGAACTCTGGCACGCCTACCTGGCCGCCCTGTGCCTGGGCATCGCCAGCGCCATCGATGCCCCCGCCCGGCAATCCTTCGTGTCCGAACTCGTAGGCCAGGACAACATCTCCAACGCCGTGGCCCTGAACTCCGCCTCGTTCAACACCGCCCGGCTCACCGGCCCGGCCATCGCCGGCGTCCTCATCGCCTGGGTGGGCACCGGACCGGTCTTCCTGCTCAACGCGGCCAGCTACGCCGCCGTCATCATTTCGCTGTTCCTGATCAACACCTCCGCGCTGGTCCCGTCCGTCCGGGCCGAGCGCGGCAAGCACCAGGTGGCCGAAGGGGTCAACTACGTCCGGCGCCGCCCGGACCTGATGCTGATCATGGTTCTGGTGGGCATCCTGGGCGCGTTCGGCATGAACTTCCCCATCACCAACGCGCTGATGGCCACCACCGAGTTCGGAGTGGGGCCGGGAGAATTCGGCCTCCTCGGCTCCATCATGGCGGTGGGCACGCTGGCCGGCGCACTGCTCGCCGCGCGCCGGTCCGGCCCCCGGCTGCGGTTCCTGCTGGGCGGGGCGCTGGGCCTTGGTGCCTTCACGCTCCTGGGCAGCGTGTCGCCGTCGTTCTGGCTCTACTCCGCCGTGCTCATCCCCGTGGGCCTGGCGTCCATCACATTCCTGAACAGCTGCAACACCAGCATCCAGCTCTCCGTGGAGCCGCAGTTCCGCGGCCGCGTGCTGGCGCTCTACCTGGCCATCCTGCAGGGCGGCACCGCCGTCGGCGCGCCGCTGATGGGCTGGATCGGCAGCGAATTCGGCGCCCGCTGGTCCGTGGCCGCAGGCGGCATTGTGGTCCTGCTGACCGGGCTGGCCGCGGTGGTGGTGGTCAGCCGCAGGAGCCGGCTGACCTTCCGCGGCGCCCTCCGGGTCGCATTCAGCGGCAGGCGCGAGCCCGCCGTCTAGCACCGGCCGGTCACAAAAGCGGCCCTCCCCCGCATAACCGGCGCTGCCAAGCAACGGTTGTGCGGGGCAGGGCCGCTTATGCATCTGCCCGCACACATTTCAACGCACGACGGCGACGCCGGACTTCCGCGGCCCGGCACCTGGGTGGGAGGTGCTGCGGGCCCGAGGCGCCGGCGTCGTACGTCTCTTATGCGGCGGGATGCCTACATGGACGAGATGTTGAGGATGTTGCCCTCGCTGTCGAGGAACCAGGCGCCCTTGCCCACGTCTTCCATGGTGGCGACGCCGTTTTCAGTCTTGAGCCCGGGCTGGTCGTACTCCTCGAAGACCACGCCGCGGCTGCGCAGTTCCTCCACCTCGCGGTCGAAGTCCTGCGTTACCCAGCCCATTTGGGTGTTCTTTGCGGTGCCGGCATTGTCCGTCTGGTAAAGGAGGAACGTGGTGTTCCCGGACTTGTAGATCAGGTTCTCCGGGCCCATCTCCTGGACCGGTTCAAGGCCCAGCTTGTCGCGGTAGAACTCCCGGGCCCGGCTGATGTCCTTCGCGGGCAGTACAGCCATTGCGTCCAGATCCTTGAGCATGGCGAATCTCCTTGCTGCGCTTTTGATGGCGATGCTCTCCCCCTGTGCCGGCCGTGCCGTTTCCGGAACAGGCCGCGTGCCCGCCCTTTGCGCCGACTGCCGGGGCGGCCACCTGGGATCCGAACCGCTGCGCCAGCCATCATCAGCGCGGGAGTCCCCGAAGCTTACGTAGCCATTATGGAACCGATTCGGCGGCGGGGATAGGGCAAAATGTGGCCATCGGTGTTTCGGCTCAGGGGGTCTTGGCGTGGATAAATCGGTGCCGCTCGAACGCATGGTTTTCTTCAGCGACGCGGTGTTCGCCATCGCCCTCACGCTCCTGGCCCTGGACCTGAAACTGCCCCTGGGCATCCCTTCCGAGCGCCTGACCGCCGAGCTGGCGGGCGCCGTTCCGGAGCTGCTGGCGTTCGCCCTTTCGTTCCTGATCATCGCGCGGGTATGGATGTCCCACCACAACGATTTCTTCCGCATCCGGGACTTCAACCCGCAGCTGGCGTGGCTGAACATGCCGCTGCTTTTCTTCATCGTGATGCTCCCCGCGCCCACCGCCGTCCTGAGCGATTACGGCGGGAACCCCAGTCCGTGGCCCAGCGTGCTGTATGCGGCCACCATTTCCGGCGTCTACCTGACGCTTGCCGGCATGTGGACCTACGCGTGGCGCAAGGGCCTGACCGATGACACGGTGAACGAGACCGAGCACCGGCGCGTGTTCCTGGCCAGGCTCACTGCCCCCGCGGTGTTCCTGCTCAGCATTCCGGCCGCGTTCGTGCTGGGCAGTAACACCCCGTTCCTGTGGTTCCTGATCATCCCCGTTGCCCTCCTGGCCCGGCGGCTCACGGCACGCCACTCACCGGCCGCCACCCAGTAACGGCGCAGTAACGCCTTCCGCGGCATAATGCCGCAGTGAACGAGGGCCTGCGCCGCGCGGCCGCCCCAGCATGGGCGGCGGTCCTCGCGCTGCTTCTGTCCGGGTGCTTCGCCGGCAGCAATGACGACGGCGGTGGCCCGGCGTCCGGAGGCTCCACAAGTTCCGCAGGCTCACCGGCATCCGCGAGCGCAACCGCCGCTCCCGCCCCGGACCTGCCACCCCCGCAGCCGCCCGGTCCCCCGGCGCCGGGCCAGGCGCCCGCCGCTCCGGCGCCGAACCCGCCACCCCCGCAGCCGCCCGGTCCACCCGCGCCCAACCAGCCGCCCGCACCGGAGGCCGTGGTCCTCGACTGGCTTCCCATCGGCCCGGTGGGACGCGGCGACCCCGTCTGGTACGTAGACCTGAAAGGCCTGAACTGCACCAGCCAGGGAGATCCCGCCACAGCCACCACCATGCTGGAACTGGCGCCGACGCTGTGCCTGGGTCTCAACGGCGACCAGGCCGCCTGGGAGAGCGGCGCGGCGGCCCTCGCCACGATCCCCGCACCAACCCTGGCCACATCCGACTGCTGGTCCGTGGCTGCCTTTGAAGTGCTGCAGGACATCGCCGGGTTCCGGCGGCAAAACCCGGCCGTCCCCTTCACCCTGGCCCCGAGGCCGGGCACGGCCTGCCCGCCGGACCTCAAATTCCTCGAGGACGATGCGCGGAACTCCCCGCCCGCCCCCATGTGCGCGGGCGCCCCGGTGGTCCTGGTGGGAACCCTTGAAGGCCTGCCGGCAGGTTCGGTCCGGTCCGTCAGCGTGGGAACGGCCATCGCAGCCGTGGGATTCAGGAACAGCCCGGACGATTTCAACTATCCGCCCGGCGACCTCTACTTCCTGGCCCCGCCCATCGAAGCGGCGGGCCCCGTCACGGTCAGCATCGCCGTGGCCGACGCCGACTATACGGTGCAGGGGACCGTCACCCTTGACTACGCGGACCCGCAGACGTGCCTGCCGCCGTCGGGCACGGCATCATGACCGAGGACAAGGGCGACGAGCGGTCCTCCTGGTCGCGCGCCTTTGGCGTGATCTCCGCCGTCGGCCCGCCGCTGACGGTGGCAACGGCGCTGCTCTTCTACTTCGGCTGGGCCCGGGCGGAGGCGCAGGCCGCGTACATGGGCTTGAACGTGAGCCTGTTCGGGTACTCGGTGCAGGACTACCTCCTGATCAGCATCAACCCGCTCTTTGTGCCGCTGGTGTCCATCCTGGTCCTGGCCGTGGTGTGGCTGGCACTCGACCGCTGGCTGCGCCGGCACATCGCCGAGGACAGCGGCAGGGCGGTGATTGTCCGGGCGGCCGGGATCGCGGCCCTGCTGAGCGGGCTCCTGGTGGGCATCAGCCTGCTGGTGGCCATCATGGAGCGTGCCAGGGCTGCGCTTTACACGCCGTATCTGATGGCTTTGGGCGTGCTGGTTGCCACCTGGTGCGTCCATCTCCGCCGCCTGGGCCGGGAGGATACACGTCCGGCCCTCACCACCGAGCAGCACGCGGTGGAAACCACTCTGGTCCTGAGCATCGTGACGCTGCTGCTCTTCTGGGGCACGGCCGACTTCGCCCAAGCACTGGGCCGGCGGCTGGCGGTGGACTACGAACAGGGCGTGCAGTTCATGCCCCGCGCCGAGGTGTACTCACCCACGCCGTTGGGCATCGGTTCGGCCGCGGTCTCGGAGGTGAACGTTGGCACCGCGGACGCGGCCCTCTACCGGTATGACGGCCTGCGCCTGCTGGTGCTCAGCGGCGGGCGCTTCTTCTTCCTCCATGACGGCTGGACGCCGCAGAATGGAACGGTGATCGTCCTTCCGGACGACAACTCCGTCCGCATCGAATTCAGGAGATGATCCTGGCCATGGACTACGCCAAGGACCCGCGCGTTGACCAGTACATTGACGCCCTCCCCGAGTGGCAGCAGGAGGTCTGCCGAAAGGTCCGCGACCTGGTGCATGCCGCGGATCCCGAGGTGGAGGAGACCATCAAGCGCACCGTGCAGCCCTACTTCGTGCTGAACGGCAATATCTGTGCGCTCCTTGCCGCGAAGGACCACGTCAACGTGTTCCTGTACGACGGCGGCCTGGCCCCGGACCCGCAGCACATCATCACCGGCGGGCACGGCAACCAGACGGGGCGGACCATCGCTTTCCACCAGGGCGATCCTGTCAACGAGGAAGCCCTGCTGGACATCTTCCGGGCCGTGATCGCGGACAACCGGGCAGGCGGCTGGCGGAAGATCAAGGGCGGCGCGTAGCGTCAGATCAGCGCCCCGAAGGCGTGGTCCAAAGCGATCCGCACCGTTCCGTGCAGGGCCGCACGGTCTGCCAGCGTCGAGGCCGCCAGGCGGGGATGCTGGGCGTCGAACTGGTCCAAGGCCTGATCGAGCAGGGGTAGGAGGACGTCGCCTGCTCCTGCCGGACCGCCGGAGAGAACGACCATCTGGGGGTCCAGCAGGGTGGCGACGACTGCGACCACCCGCGCAGTCCGCTCGGTCACGACGTCCACCACATCCCGCGCCGCCGCATCGCCGTTCCGGGCGGCAGTGAGCACCATTTCGGCTGTGACGTCGGCCGGGACACCGGCACAGAGACGCACGAGGTCGCTCCCGCCCGGCGCTGCGGGACGCTCGCCATCCACGACCTCGGCGGCAGCAACTGCTCCCAGCTCACGGCACATGCCGCCGATGGCGTCAGTGTTTCCCACGCCTTCCACAAGCTGCAGGAACCGCATTTCACCGGCGGCGCCGCACCCACGGATCAGGTTCCCGCCCAGGAAGATGCCGGCGCCCAGCCGTTCGCCGGACAGGAGCACAACGACGTCGTCGATGCCCTGTGCCACCCCCAGCCAGCGCTCGGCGACGACGGCAAGGTTGGCGTCGTTGTCCACCAGCAAGGGCCAGTCGAAATCAGGCCGGAGTGCCAATCGCAGATCCAGGGCCGCCAGCCCGGGCAGGTAGGACTCCAGGGCCACGGCATGCCCGTCCGTACGGACCGGAGCGGGAACCGCCATGCCGGCCGCCAGGACGCGGTCGGGCTCCACGCCGGACTCATCAAGGATGCTGTGTATCCGCTGCCGGACGGTCAAAAGCCGCTCGGGGGCGGCGACATGCTCATCGCGCCAGCTTTCCAGGTGCTCGGCAATCACCGTTCCGGCAAGGTCGGATAAGCAGATGTGCAGCTTGGTTGCGCCAAGGTCGATTCCCACGACGTACCCGGCGGAGGCCTTCAGACCGAAGCGCCGCGACGGTCGTCCGGCCCGCGTGGAGCCGGTTCCTTCCACTTCTTCCAGCCAGCCGAGGGCGAGCAGCTCGTCGCAGACGGCCAGAACCGTCGGCCGGGAAAGACCGGTTGCCTCCATCAGGCCGGAGGCATCCAGCAGGGGCCCGGCAATCACGGCGTCAAGCACAGCGGACGCGGAAATCTTCCGCAGCACGGGAACCGTGGCTTCCGTCTTTTTTGTCCCGCTTCCCATGCCCCACCCCTTGACCGATGCACCGCCGGTACCAATACTAGTCATGGAATTATTAAAGGCCCTTATAAATTTAGTTCCGGCGAATGCACACCCCAGCCACATCACCAGGAGAGCAATGAAGCGTCACCTCAAAACAAGCTGCGCCGCCGCAGCCCTCGCGGTAGCGGCGTCGGCCGTCGCCCTCGCCCCCGCCACTGCGGACGTGGAGCAGCCACCAGGGGCACCGGGAGCCTCCGCCACGTGGACGAAGGGCGATAAGGAAGGCGTCGGCACGTCCGTCAGCACAGCCTCAAAGGTCTGGTACACTCTGACCGAGGGGACCCTCAGCGAGGTCTACTACCCCCGCGCCGATACCCCGAACACCCGCGAGCTCCAGTTCGCCATCAGCGACGGTTCGCACCGGCAGCTGGAAAATGAAGGCACCACCCGCCGCGTGGAACTGGCCGACCCGCAGGCACTGACCTACCGGCAGATCACTGAGGACAGCGCGGGCCGCTGGCGGCTCACCAAGACCTACGTGACGGACCCGGAGCGCTCGTCCGTCATGCTCGGCGTCACCTTCGAAGTGCTCGACGGCGGCGAGTACCAGCTCTTCACCCTGTTCGACCCGTCGCTGGCCGGCACGTCCGGCGGGGATACCGGCAGCACCACAGGCGGCGCCCTGGTGGCCGAGGACCTGTCCATCCCTGACACCCCCGTGGCCTCGGCCCTGGTGTCCAGTGCCGGCTTCAGCGCCACCAGCACCGGATACGTCGGGACGAGCGACGGCGGCACGGACCTGGCCGCCGACGGCAGGCTTGATGCCACCTACCCCGCCGCGGGCACCGGAAACATCGCCCAGACCGGCCAGATCCAGCTGACCGGCGCGAAAACGGAGTTCTCCCTGGCCCTCGGCTTCGGCGCCACAACCGACGAAGCGCTGCATACCGCCAACGCCACGGTCAAGCGCGGCTACGCCAAGGTGTCCAAGGACTACACCAAGGAGTGGAAGCAGTACCTGGGTTCCCTGGACAAGCCCGCCAAGACACTGGAGGGTGACCTGCGGACGCAGTACGACGTCTCCCTGATGACCGTCAAGTCCCACGAGGACAAGACCTTCCCCGGCGCGTTCATCGCCTCGCTGACCACGCCGTGGGGCCAGGCCGCGAGTGCCGAACAGCACCGCGAGGGTTACCACGCCGTGTGGGCGCGGGACATGTACCAGTCCGTGACAGCCCTGCTCGCCGCCGGCGACGAGGACGCGGCCCGGCGCGGTGTCGAGTGGCTGTTCAAGTACCAGCAGCTGCCCGATGGGCATTTCCCGCAGACATCCAAGGTGGACGGCACCGTGGGCCAGAACGGCATCCAGCTGGACGAGACGGCGTTCCCCATCCTGCTGGCCAACCAGATCGGCCGCACCGACGCCGACTTCTACGCCAACGAACTCAAGCCCGCCGCAGACTACCTCGTTGCCGCCGGGCCCAAGACCCCGCAGGAACGCTGGGAGGAGACCGGCGGGTACTCCACATCCACTCTGGCCTCCCAGATCGCCGCCCTCGCCGCGGCCGGCGACATCGCCGAGAAGAACGGCGACGCCGGTTCCGCCGCCATCTACCGGGCAACCGCCGACGAATGGCAGCGCAGCACCGAAAAGTGGATGTTCACCACCAACGGCCCGGTGGGTGACGGCAACTACTACCTCCGCATCAGCGCCAGCGGCAACCCGAACGACGGCGCCGTCCGCGACTGGGGCAACGGTGCGGGGGTCCATCCCGAGAACGCCGTCCTGGACGCCGGATTCCTGGAGTTCGTCCGGCTCGGCGTGAAGCCGCCGGCCGACCCGCACGTGGCAGACTCGCTCGCCGAAACCGACGCCTCCATCTCGCAGGACACCCCCGGCGGCCGCATGTGGCACCGCTACACCTATGACGGCTATGGCGAAAAGGCCGACGGTTCACCCTGGGACGGCACCGGCATCGGCCGGCTGTGGCCCCTACTGACGGGTGAACGCGGCGAGTATGCCCTGGCGAACGGTGAGGATGCGCTGCCCTACCTGGCCACCATGCACTCGGCGGCCAACGACGGCTTCATGATCCCCGAACAGGTCTGGGACCAGGACGAGCCCACCTCCTACGGCCACGAACTGGGCCGCAGCACCGGCTCGGCCTCCCCGCTGTCCTGGGCTATGGCCCAGTACGTCCGGCTCGCCGCCGGCGTGAAGCACGGCGCCCCGGTGGAAACGCCGCAGAACGTCGCCAGCCGCTACGCCAACGGCGCCATCGCCGAACCGGCCCTGGAGATCGCGTCCCCGGCGCAGCTGAGCACCTCGGATTCGGACAGCACCACGGTCTCCGGCACCACCTCCGCAGCCAAGGTGTACATCTCCGTCAACGGCCAGGTGGTGGAAGCCCCGCTGACCCCGGCCGCCGGAGGCAGCTCCACCTTCTCCGTGGACGTCGCCCTGCCCGGCACCAAGAACAACGTGACGGTAGCCGCGGTGGGCGCCGACGGAGGCACCGCCGTCGAGGAACGGACCGTGCTGCACTACGGCACCCGCATCGGAGGGCTGCAGGACCCGGCCGGCGATGACAACGGCCCGGGCACCTACACGTACCCGACCAACCCGGTCTACGTGCCCGGCGCGTTCGACCTCACCGCCGTCGACGTATACGACGCCGGCGACAAGTACGCGTTCGTCAGCACCATCGCAGGCAACGTCACCAACCCGTGGGGCGGCCAGGGGATCTCGCACCAGCGGATCAACGTCTACCTCAGCAACGGCGATGCAACGGCCACCCCGGCGCTGCCCGGCACCAACGTCAACGTCGAGCACGCCTGGGACTCCGTCGTCGTCACCGATGGGCGGTTCGACGGCGCCGGCGTCTACGGCCCAGACGGGACCCGCACCTCGGCTGTCAGCCTGCTGGCGGTGCCGGAAGCGAAGCAGATCGTCACCATGGTGCCCAAGGAGGCGCTGGGAACCCTCGATCCGGCGTCGGCGAAGTTCGCGGTGGCCATGTTCGGCAACGCCGAATCCGGCGAAGGCATCGGCAACGTCCGGCCTGTCTACGACGGCGCCTACTGGGCAGCCGGGAACCCGTCTTGGATCAAGGAGTGGCGTTTCGGCGGCGGCGCCGGCGTCTTCGACGGCGGCATCGCCTCCCGGGACACGGACACCAGCGATCCCAATGCACTGGACGTAATCGTCCGTGAGGGCCAAAGCCAGGCCAACGTGCTGGACTGGCTGGCGGGCTCACCTGTGGTGGTCCCGATGGTGGGGCTCACACCCTAGGCATGATCCCCAAGGCGGGGCCGGAAATATCCGGCCCCGCCTTTTCTTGCCATGCCCGCATAAATACCGGAAGGAAAAACCAGACACAGAAATTCGACGGAGAAATCCGACCAGTTGTAACCGGAATGATTTAGAACAGGGGAAAAGCAATGAAGCATTACCTCCGTCTTGTGGCGGCAGCCTTCGCGCTGCTGCTCCTGCTGCCGGCAGCGGGCCAGGAGCCTGCCGCCGCGACAGAACAGACCGGCTTTACCGCCACCGGCGCCGACCTGCGGACCTGGTGGCACAGCAACGACGAATACAACACCACCTCGCCCACCTCGAACGGTGCAGTCCGCCGGTCGTCTTCCTATGAGGTGCAGGTGGCCACAGCCGCCGCACCCACCACCCGCTACGACTCCTTCACGTACATGAGCATCCCCCGCAGCGGGAAGGGCAAGATCAATTACACGGAACCGGACGGGGCCGAGTTCTCCTCGTCCGCCCGCCTTTCCATGAGCTGGTCAAGTTTCGAATACGCAACCGATGTCTGGGTGGACGTAAAGCTCCTCACCGGCCAGGCCATCACCTCCACGGAGCAGGTAACCATCCGCCCCAGCAAGTACGCCTTCGAAAAGCAGCTTGTGGACAGCAGCACGGTGCGCGTGAAGGTGCCCTACGCGGCGTCGGGATACCGCTTCTCGGTCGAGTTTGCCCCGCAAAACTTCACCGCCTACAACGATATGTCCGGCACCAGCGGGGTCCTGACGGAAGACCCCGGCGGGGACAACCGCGCCATCCACACCGAACCGCGGAATTCGATGATGATCTTCGCCGAGCCGGTCCTGACCGGCGCCGAGGCGGAGCGGGTGATTCCCACCGCCGCCTCGGGCACCGTCAAGTACCCGGAGGAAGGCCTGGTCAACAACCTGGAGCAGGTCACCGAAGACATCATCTACTTCCGCCCCGGAACCTACTACATGGGCTCGGGATACCGGGCCGAACTTCCGGCCAACGTCAAGTGGATCTACCTCGCGCCGGGAGCCTACGTCAAGGGTGCCTTCTACTTCGGCAACTCCACTCAAGGCGTCTACAAGGTCACGGGGCGCGGCGTGCTCTCCGGCGAGCAGTACGTCTACGAGGCGGACACCGCCAACGGCTTCAACCACAGCAGCGGCGTAAACTGCCACAACACCTGCGTCAAAATGCTGCAGTTCTCGTCCTCGTCCAGCATGCAGCAGTACCTGGACGTCGAAGGCATCACCATCAGCGAGCCGCCCTACCACTCCTTCGTGATCTACGGGCCACCGAACGCCTACGACATGGAAATGCGGGTGGACAACTACAAGCAGGTGGGCAGCTGGTACTGGCAGACGGACGGCCTGGAGCTCTACGAGGGCAGCCGGATGAACAACACCTTCTTCCATGCCAATGACGACGTCCTGAAGCTGTACCACAGCAACGTGACGGTGGATAACACGGTGATCTGGAAGAACGAGAACGGCCCTGTGATCCAGTGGGGCTGGGAGCCGCACACCATCGAGAATGTGGTGGTCACGGACACGGACGTGATCCACAACCGGATGTACTGGAAGGACGCCAAGTACAACACCTGCATCATCAATTCGTCCTCGTACTGGGGAAACATGGGCGCCACCAACACGGCGGACACCGCCAAGACGGTCAAGAATTTCCGGTTGGAGAACATCAACGTCGAGGGCACCACCAACTGCGCCGTCAGGATCTATGCGTTGGCCAATACCGAGAACATCCACATCAAGAACCTGAAGATCGACGGCTGGAACGGACTGGACTACACCTCCCAGGCCAGCCACCTCAAGCGGTACTCGGACACATCCAGCGCCAAGGTGGCGCTGGGCAACGAGACCGTGGACAGCCGCGGCATCAAGCTGGAGAACTACAGCGTGGGCGGCACCGTCATCGACAAAACCACGTCCAACTGGAGCGATACGCAGCCCGGCAGGATCGCCTTCGACGGCGAGAACTGGGACAACTGGAATGCCTGGTAGATAAGGGGATCAGCTGCCCGCGGCCGCCACCGCGGGCAACTTGCCGTGCACGAACGCCTGGATGGCCAGGACGGCTGCGCCCCGGCACCAGTCCACGTTGTCCTTGGTGCCCAGCACGATGGGCGGGGTGCTGGCGCGCGGATCGCGGTCCAGGGCAAGGCCCTCGCGCACGGCGTCCTCGGCCACCGAGGCGAGCCGTACGCCCTCCCCCGCAATGATGATCCGTTCGGGAAGCGTCAGGTTACAGATGGCGGCGAGGAGCCTGCCCAGGCCCCGCCCGCCGTCGTCCGCCACGCGCCTGGCCGCCGGGTCTCCTGCCTCGGCAAGATCCAGGGCTTCCTCGTACCCCACCGTCCGGCCCAGCGCCGCGGACACGTGCCGGGCAATCGAATCGGAGTTCAGCACGCTCGTGGCGCAGCCGCGGTGCCCGGCGTAGCAGACGGGTCCGGCGGGGTCGAGCGGCCAGTGCCCCACGAGCCCGATGCCGTAGTCCTTCCCGGTGACGATTGCGCCGTTGGCCACCAGCCCGAAGCCGGTTCCCACGCCAAGGGTGACAACGGCGAAACGGTCGTCCTCGCGGCCCTCACCAAACCAGTGTTCGTACTCGGTGAAGGCCACCAGGTCGTTGTCCACCAGCGTGGGAATCCCGGTGGCCGCGCCCACCAGCTTCGCCAGGGGCAACTCGGTCCAGCCAAGGAATTTTGCGTCCACCACGTACTGCCGGTCACGGATCAGGCCGCCGATGCCGAGGCCGATGCCGTCTATCTGCAGGCCCTCGCCCAGGTCTGCCGCCAGGCCGGCAATCTGCCCGACGACGACCTCGGGGCTCCGGTCCGTGATGGCAAGGGTACGGTGGTTCTGGATTTCCCCCCGCAGGTTGGTGCGGGCCGCGATGATCTCGTTCTCGCGCAGCTTCATGCCCACGAAGTGCTTCGCGTCGATGTCGACGTCCAGGAGCCGGGTGGGCCTGCCGACCCGGCCGTCGTTGTGTTCGCCCACCTCGCGCAGCAATCCGCCCTCCAGCAGCGGCGCGCTCAGCCGGCTCAGCGACCCGGGTGAGAGCTTTAGCCGGCGGGCCACGGCCGCCCGGGAAATGGGTCCCCGGCGCAACACCTCAATGGCTACCGGAAGGGACGCGTCTGTGGGCGGCACCGACCACGCTGATGGACTTTTCACTCCTCCATCTTGGCATGCCATTTTAGTTTTGTTACACAACTAATACTGCTCAATATTTGTTACTCGGGCCCTCTTGACGGCCCTAATAGTTTTGGAACAGAATAAATGCCAGCCCGGAGGCGGGAACTGAAACGTGGACCAATGGAGGTCAGTCAGCATGAACAAGCAGTGGAAGGCGGCGTCGGCGATTCTCGCGGCGGCGGCCATCGCGACAATGGGAATCTCGGGGTGCTCGGCACCCGCAAACGAGCCCGACGGAAAGACCCTCAAGGTCTGGTGGTGGGAGAACGACGACAGTGCCCTGGCCACCGGCTGGAACCGGGCCATCGAGATCTTCGAGGAAAAGCACCCGGACGTCACCGTGGAGTTTGAACTCAAGACCTATGAGCAGATGCAGCAGTCCGGCCAGCTCCTGCTCGACTCCAACGACGCACCGGACGTCCTGGAATACCTGAAGGGCAATGCCACCGCAGGCGTCGTCTCCCAGGCCGGGCTCCTGACCGACCTCACCGACGTCGCCAAGGAACGCAACTGGGACCTGGACAGCACCGCCCAGGACGTGGGCCTGTATCAGGACGGCGTGATGGGCTCCGGCCAGCGGTACGGCATCACCAACTACGGCGAGTACGTGTCGGTCTGGTACAACAAGGACCTCTTCGCCCAGCAGAACATCCAGGTCCCCTCCTCCGTGCAGGAACTGGAGCAGGCGATGGACAAGTTCGCCGGGGTGGGCATCACTCCCCTGGCTTTGGGTTCCCAGGACTACCCCGGCACGCACCTGCTCTATGAACTGGCGCTGGCCAACATGGACAAGGACTCCTGGTCCGCCTACCAGCAGTTCGAGGGCGACGTGGACTGGACCGCGTGGGAGAAGGCCGCGCAGACCGTGCAGGACTGGACCGCCCGTGGCTACATCAGCAAGGACTCCACCGGCATCGCCGCCCAGGACGCCGGAAACGCGTTCGTGGCCGGCCAGTACCCAATCTTCGTCTCCGGCACTTGGTGGGCCGGCAGCTTCGCGGACGAGATCAAGGACTTCGAGTTCGACCAGTTCCTGTTCCCGGGCACCGACCTGCACCCCGGCTCCGGCGGCAATCTCTGGGTTGTTCCCGAGAAGGCCAAGAACAAGGAACTGGCCTACGACTTCATGGAAATCACCATGAGCCCGGAGATCCAGAACCTGCTGGGCAACGAGGGCGCGGTCCCCGTGGCCGCCGAAGCGGACGCCATCACCAGCCCGATCGGCAAGCTCACCACGCCGCGATTCAACGAACTTTTGAATGACGACGACGGCGGCCTGGGCTGGTACCCCGACTGGCCGGTCGCGGGCCTCAACGACGTCCTGGTCGCCCAGACCAGCGACCTGGTCCAGGGCAACGTGACCCCGCAGAAGGCCGTGGAGAACATCAAGGCGGCTTACGAGCAGGGCAAGCCCAGCAAGTAGCCCGGCACCCGCAAGCACGACCGCACCAGCACGTGGCGGCGCACCCAGGTGCGCCGCCACCGCAAAGGAAACATCATGACAGCACTTCCCCCGGCCCCGGCCGCCCGAACCCGGCAAGCGCCGCGACAGCTGCCCCTCCGCGTCCCCCGGCGCAGATCCGCGCAGGAGAACCCGCGCGGCTACTGGATTTACCTCCTGCCCGGGGCCATCGGCTTCATCGCCATCGTGGCCATCCCCTTCGGCATGAACCTGTACTACAGCCTCACCAACTGGCGCGGCGTGGGCACCCCGAAGTTCGTGGGCCTGGACAACTATGCGCGCCTGGTGGCCGACCCGGCGTTCTGGGCGTCCTTCCTGCACAGCACCGCCTTCATCGTGGCGATGGCGGTGGTGCCGACGGCGCTGGGCGTCTTCGTCGCGGCTGTCCTGTTCGACTACATCGCCCCGAAGTTCGGCGCCAGGACGGCGAGCATCCTTCGGGCCACGTTCTACCTGCCCCAGATCCTGCCCATCGCGGTGGCCGGTGTCCTCTGGAAGTGGCTGTACCAGCCGCAGTACGGCATCCTCAATACAGTCCTGGACGGGGTGGGCCTGGGCTGGCTGAAGCAGAACTGGCTCGGCGACGCGGACACCAGCATGCTCGCGGTGATGAATGTCCTGATCTGGCTGCAGATCGGCTACACCGTGGTGGTGTTCATGGCCGGGCTCTCCCGTGTTGACCCTGCCCTCTACGAGGCAGCCGAGATCGACGGCGCCGGCTGGTTCCAGCGCTTTTGGAGCATCACCATCCCGCAGCTGCGCCCGGAAATCGCCGTGGTGCTGATCACCACCTCCGTGGCAGCACTGAAGGTCTTCGCCCCCATCTACGTCCTCACCAGAGGCGGGCCCGGGACCAGCACCATCGTTCCGGCCTATTTCTCGTACTCAAACTTCTTCACCACCACCCAGGTGGGCTACGGCGCCGCCGTCGCCTCCCTCCTGGCGCTGCTGGTCACCATCATCGCGATCGTGCTGCTGCGCTACCAGACCCGCAACGCCGAGGGATTCGACAAGTGACCACCACAGCCCCCGCCCCAGACACGGCACCCGCCGCCTCAACCCCGCAACAAAAACCGGCTCACAGCACCCGGAGCGCCAGGAACCGGCGCGGCGTCAACGGCTGGATCATCCTGGCCCTGCTCGCCGTTGCCGCCCTCCTGATGGTCTTCCCCTTCTGGCTGGCCCTCGTCAACGCGTTCAAACCCTCAGGCGAATACATCGACGGCGGCCCGATCGGGATCCCCACGCAGTTGGACTTCACGGCGATCATCGACTTCTGGGCGGGCGTCAACTTCAACCAGAAGCTGCTGAACAGCGTCATCCTCTCCGGCAGCGTGGCCCTGATCGCCGCAACCCTGAGCCTGCTGAGCGCCTTCGCCATCGGCATCGGCAGGATCCGCGGCAGGGTGTGGATCCTGGCCGTGTTCATGCTCGCGTTCACCATCCCGCAGGAGGCGCTGGTCTACCCGCTCTTCGTACTCTCCCGGGAACTTAACCTCTACGACTCCCTGCTCGGCGTCACCATCATCCTGGCCGTCCTCCAGAGCGCCTTCGGCACCTACATGCTCGCCTCAGTGCTGGGCTCCTTCCCGCTGGAGGTCCTCGAAGCGGCACGCCTGGACGGTGCCACCCGGTTCCAGATCCTGCGGCTCATCGTCCTGCCTCTCACCCGCTCCACCCTGGCCGTGCTGGTGACGTTCTTCTTCATCTGGACCTGGAACGACTTCTTCCTTCCCCTGGTCCTGCTGCCCTCGGCCGCCAACCAGACTGTCTCGGTATCCCTGGGCGCGCTCAGCGGCCAGTACACCTCCGACCCCACGGCCCTGGCGGCCGCGTCCATGGCCGGCATCCTGCCCGCACTGATCTTCTTCCTTCTCTTCCAGCGCACCCTCATGCGCGGCGTCAACATCGGAGCCATCAAGTGACCCTCCAGCCCGCACTGCGGCATCCCAGCCTCCGTCCGAACGACGAGTGGTGGAAGGCCGCCGTCGTCTACCAGGTCTATCCGCGCAGCTTCGCCGATTCCAACGGCGACGGCATCGGCGACCTCCGCGGCGTCATCGGCCGCCTGGATCACCTTGAGGAACTGGGCGTCGACGTTGTCTGGCTGTCCCCTGTGTACGCCTCGCCGCAGGACGACAACGGCTACGACATCAGCGACTACTACGCCGTGGACCCGGCATTCGGCACCATGGAGGACCTGGACGAACTGATCGCCGGCCTGCACGCCCGCGGCATGAAGCTGGTGATGGACCTTGTGGTCAACCACACCTCCGACGAGCACGCCTGGTTCCAGGATTCCCGTTCCAGCAGGATAAGCGCCAAGCGCGACTGGTACATCTGGCGCGACCCCCGCGACGGTGCGGTGCCGGGTCCCGGGGCGGAGCCCAACAACTGGGGCTCGTTCTTCTCCGGCCCCGCGTGGGATCTGGACGAAACCACCGGGCAGTACTTCCTGCACCTGTTCTCCCGCAAGCAGCCGGACCTGAACTGGGACAACCCGGACGTCCGCAACGCAGTGTACCGGATGATGAACTGGTGGCTGGACCGCGGCGTGGACGGGTTCCGGATGGATGTCATCAGCTTCATCTCCAAACACCCCGGCCTGCCGGACGGGCCGGTGGGCGACGGCCAGGCCTGGGGCGACGGGATCCCGTTCTACGGCTCCGGCCCCCGGGTCCACGAGTACCTGCAGGAAATGCACCGGGAGGTATTCGCCGGCCGGGACGCGGACCTGATGACCGTGGGCGAGATGGTGGACGCCACCCCCGAACTGGCAAGGCTGTACACGGACCCGAACCGGAAGGAACTGGATATGGTGTTCCAGTTCGAGCATGTGGGCCTGGACCACGGTCCGGGCGGAAAGTTCACCCGCAAGCAGCTGGACCTGGTGGCGCTCAAGCAATCGCTGGCGAAGTGGCAGGATGCCCTGGCGGACGTGGGCTGGAACAGCCTCTACTGGAACAACCATGACCAGCCGCGGGCCGTCTCGCGCTTCGGCAACGACTCCGCGTACTGGTACGAGTCCGCCACCGCCCTGGCCACGGTCCTGCACCTGATGCGCGGCACGCCCTACATCTACCAGGGTGAAGAGCTGGGCATGACCAATATGCAGTTTTCCGGCATCGGCGACTTCCGCGACCTTGAAAGCCTGAACTACTACCGCGAGGCCATTGCCCGCAGCGGCGGCAGCCGGGCAAGCGACATCCTGGCCGGCCTCGCCGCGGGCGGCCGGGACAATGCCCGGACCCCGGTTCAGTGGGACAACAGCAGGAACGCCGGCTTCACCACGGGCGAGCCCTGGATCCCCGTGAACCCCAACCACGCCTGGCTCAACGCCGCCGCCCAGCGCACCGATCCGGACTCCGTCTTCGCCTGGTACCAGAGCCTGGTCCGCCTGCGCCATGAGGAACCCGCCGTCATCGACGGGCTGTTCACGTTGCTCTACCTGCAGGACCCGCAACTCTTCGCCTACACCCGCACCGGCCCGGACGCCACCCTGCTAGTCCTGGCCAACTGCTCCAGTGAACCGCTGGCCCTGGACTTCACCCTTGCCAGGGATATCGCCACGGCATGGGCACAGGCAGAGGTTCTCCTTCACAACCGGCCCGGCCACGACTGGAACAGGCAGGAACTGCTGCCCTGGGAGGCCGTTGTGCTCCGCCGCCTTTCCTAAAGGCACCACCTTCTACCGGTCCCATCCAACGAGAGGAACCATCATGCCCGGAACAGGGCTCGGACGACTGGCATACTGCATTGCTGCGGCAGCCGCCGTCGTCATCACCAGCACGTCCACCGCGATGCCGGCTCAGGCACGCACCAATCCGGCCTCGCAGGCACCAGCAGCGCCATCCGCCGAGCGGCCAATCGAGACAGCGGACAACGGCAACCTGCACACCTGGTGGCATGAC
The DNA here is from genome assembly GCF_045833485.1 of Arthrobacter nitrophenolicus. Taxonomy (NCBI): domain Bacteria; kingdom Bacillati; phylum Actinomycetota; class Actinomycetes; order Micrococcales; family Micrococcaceae; genus Arthrobacter; species Arthrobacter nitrophenolicus. Next base: position 2,742,502 of record NZ_CP174504.1, on the reverse strand, counting down.
AACGGGGTCTTCAACACCGAAGGTCCCACCGGGGACAACGAGGTGCGCCAGTCTTCCATCTACGACGTCCAGGTAGCCTCGGCCAACCAACCGGAGAAGGCCTACGACGCGTTCACCTACATGAGCATCCCCCGCAGCGGAAAGGACAAGGTCGGCTATACCAAGGAAGACGGCGCCGAGTTCTCCTCCCAGGCCGGCCTGTCCATGAGCTGGTCCAGCTTCGAATATGCCAAGGACGTCTGGGTGGACGTCAATCTCAAGACCGGCCAGACCATCACGTCGGCCGACCAGGTCCAGATCCGGCCCAGCAGCTACAACTTCGAAAAGCAGCTCGTGGACGCGGACACCGTAAAGATCAAGGTGCCATACTCCGACGCCGGATACCGGTTCTCGGTGGAGTTCGAGCCGCAGCTGTACACGGCGTACAACGACATGAGCGGCGACAGCGGCAAGCTCACCACCGAAGCCGAGGGCAACCGCGCCATCCACACCGAGCCCCGCAACTCGATGATGATCTTCGCCGAGCCCAAGCTCCGGGGCGAGCAGAAGGAGCGGCTGATTCCCACGGAGGAGTCAGGCAGCATCCACTACCCGGCTGAAGGTGAGGTAACCAACCTCAACACCGTTACCGACGACATCATTTACTTCAAGCCCGGCACCTACAGCATGGGCTCGGACTACCATGCCGTCCTGCCGCCCAACGTCAAGTGGGTGTATCTGGCCCCAGGCGCCTATGTGAAGGGAGCCTTCCGGTTCTTGCACGACAACCAAAGCCAGTACAAAGTCACCGGCTATGGCGTCCTCTCCGGCGAGCAATACGTGTACGAGGCGGACACGAACAACAATTACAACCATCTCAGCGGGGCGTCCAACTGCCACTCATCGTGCGTGAAGATGCTGCAGTTCGCGTCAGCCGACGCCGAGCAGAAGCTGGACCTGCAGGGCGTCACCATCAATGAACCGCCCTACCACTCCTTTGTGGTCTACGGGAACGAGCAGACCTTCCACATGAACGTGGAGAACTACAAGCAGGTGGGCAGCTGGTACTGGCAAACGGACGGCATCGAGCTGTACAAGGGCAGCAGCATGAAGAACACGTTCTTCAACTCCAACGACGACGTACTGAAGATGTACCACAGCGACGTCACCATCGATAACACCGTGATCTGGAAAAACGAGAACGGACCCGTGGTCCAGTGGGGCTGGACGCCGCGGAACATCGACAACGTGAACGTCACCAACACCTCAGTCATCCACAACCGGATGTACTGGAAGGACGTCAAGTACAACACCTGCATCTTCAATTCCTCCTCTCACTGGGAGGACATGGGATCCACCACCAAGGCGGACCCCACCACCACGGTCAAGAACATGTCGTTCGAAAACTTCACGGTTGAGGGCATGGCCAACTGCGCCATCCGCGTCTACGCCCTGTCCAACACCGAGAACATCAACATCAAGAATCTCAAGATCGATAGCTGGAACGGACTCGACTGGACCTCCCAGGTCAGCCACCTCAAGCGCTACACCAACCCCGCCGGTGAAAAGGTCACCATCGGCAACGAGGTTCCTGCCGGCAACGGCCTTGCCCTGGAGAACTACTCGATAGGCGGCGAAGTAATCGAGAAATCTGCAGGCAACTGGGCCGACTACCAGCTGGGCCGGCTCGGCTTCGACGGCGAGAACTGGGACAGCTGGAACGCCTCTAAGTCCACGCCCTAACGGTCTGGTTCCAACAGCGTCTCGGGGGCGGTTAGCCGAACAAACGGCTGACCGCCCCCCCTTTGATCTCCGCTCAAGCCTCCCTACGGAAAGGACCACCATGACCTTCAAGCCCGGCACGGCCGGCCATCTCATTGGCATCGACGTAGGCGGAACCGGCATCAAAGGCGGCATTGTCAACGTCGCCTCCGGCACCCTTACTGGACCTTCAATCCGGATGGAGACACCCAGGCCCGCGACCCCCTCCGCTGTGGCCGCCGTGGTGTCCATCCTTGTTGCCGCACTCGAGGACATGCCTGGCTGTCCCCGCAGCAGCCAGCCGGTGGGAATCACCTTCCCCGGTATCATCCAGAACGGCATCGCCCGCTCGGCGGCCAACGTGGACAGCTCATGGATAGGAGTCGACGCGGCTGCAGTCTTTTCCGCCGTACTCCAGCGGGACGTCGTGGTGTTAAACGATGCCGATGCCGCAGGGCTTGCCGAAGCCACGTGCGGTGCGGGCCGGGGAATCCCGGGAACAGTGCTGGTCATCACCCTTGGGACGGGGATCGGCTCCGCCCTGGTGTTCGACGGCAAACTGGTGCCGAACGCGGAATTGGGCCACCTCGCCATTGACGGCTTCGCGGCGGAAATTGCTGCCTCGGCCGTGGCCCGCGAGCGCGACGGCATCACATGGGCGGAGTACAGCGTCAGGCTGCAGCGCTACTTCTCCCACCTGGAGTTCATCTTCTCCCCTGAACTGTTCGTGGTGGGCGGCGGGATATCGGCATGCGCAGACCAGTACCTCCCGTTGCTAAACCTGCGGAGTCCGATCGTGGCCGCCCGCTTGCAGAATGAGGCAGGAATTATTGGCGCCGCACTTGCAGCCGGGGAACCCGCACCGGCTCCGCTACTGCCGGCATCCCTGCTGCCTACGTAGCGTCAGCCGCGGTTCAGGTACCGCAGCAGGACCACCCCGTTGCCGAAACGGCGGCTTTCCACCAGGTCCAGGTCCGCGGTGAAGTCGGGCGACTGGAACACCCGCCGGCCCTGGCCCACCACCACCGGATTGACGTAGATCCGGAACTCGTCCACCAGGCCGTGGCGCATGAACGTTCCGGCAAGGTCGGCGCCGCTCATAATGAGGTCGCCGCCGGCTTCCGCCTTCAATGCCCGGATTTCCTCGGGAACGACGCCGGCAAACACCTTCGCGTTCGGGCCCGCCGTGGCGAGGGTGCGGGAGAACACGAACTTGGGCAGGCGGCGCCAGATGCCCGCGAACTCGTCCATGGCCGGGGTGCTGTCCGGATCCTGGTCCGCCGTCGGCCAGAATTCCTCCATCAGCTGGTACGTGACCCTGCCCTCGATGATCCCACCCATCGCACCAATCTCGTCATTGAAGTGCCGGTGCAGTTCCTCGTCCACCCGGTGCCAGCTGATGTCCCGGTCCGGGCCTTCGAAGAACCCGTCCACGGACACGGCGTTGGACAGGATGATCTTTCCCATGGGTCCCTACTTCCTGATTTCCGCCTGCCGCAGCCGGACGACGTCCTCCACCACGTCGTCCGGAAGGGGATGCTCTGCGGTGAAGCGGATGGTTCCCTTGGACAGCGAAAAGCCCGCCAGCTTGCCGGCCACTGCTTCCACCACCTCGGGCGAGAACGGAAATACCGAGAGGTGTTTCGCGGCGGCCACCACTCCCAGCAGGGGCTTTCCGTCCAGTTTGAGGGCGGGCATGCCGTAGCTCATGCCTTCGGTGGCCTCCGGCACCAGCTGCCGGGCAATGTCAATGACGTGCTGCAGGCACTCGCGGTCCGCTTCCGGCAGCTCCGCCATTGCATCGTCGATGACGCCCACGGCCCTAGCTCTTCTTCTTTGCGGCGACGGCGGCGGCCAGCGATGCCAGCCCGCGTTCGAAGTCGGACCCCACCATCTTGTCCATGTTGACGAAGAGGGCGAATAGCTTGGCCGGGAGTCCCTTGTTCTCCCCGGTCATCACCCAGCGGACCTCAGTGCCGCCCGGCGCTGGCGTGAACGTGAAGGTGGTGGGGTTCAGCGCCTTGAAGGGTTTGGTGAATTCCAGCCTGACGTTGATGCGGTTGGACGGCACCGACTCGACGATCTGCATGCTCCCGCTGCCGGCCTTGCGGTTGCCGCTCCACTCGTAGCCGGCGCCCACGCCCGAGTCCGGGCCGAAGTAGCGCCTGCTCATGCCGGGGTCCACGGTCTCCCAGGGGGACCAGGCGGTCCATTCATGGAAGTTGTTGACCAGCGGGAAGATTTCTTCGGGGGCTGCGGGTATGACGGCGCTGCGCCGGACTTCATATGAGGACATGGCCCCAGCTTAGGAGCCGGGGCCATGCCTGGATAGATCAGCGGAGAACTACGTTGACGGGTTCCTTGCCGTCCAGCAGCAGCCCGATCTGTTTCCTGATCAGCCGGACCATCCGGGGGAACATTGCCGAGCTGGCGCCGCCCACGTGCGGTGTGATCAGCACGCCGGGCGTGGTCCACAACGGGTGGCCGGCCGGCAACGGTTCGGGGTCCGTGACGTCCAGCGCCGCCCGCAGCCGCCCGGACGAGGTTTCCGCCAGCAGCGCGTCTGTATCGGCCACCGGGCCACGGGCCACGTTCACCAGCAGCGCGCCGTCCGGCATGGCCGCCAGGAACTTCGCGTCCACCAGCTGCGCGGTCTGCTCGCTCAACGGGACGCTGACCACCACGATCTCGTGCAGCGGCAGCTGCTCGTACAGCGAGTCGATGCCGTACACCGTTCCGCGGCCGTCCTCCCGGGCACGGCTTCCCATCCGGGTGACCTCGGCCTCGAACGGCAGCAGCCGGGCCTCGATGGCCTTGCCCACTCCCCCGTAGCCCACCAGCAGCACGCGCCGGTCCGCCAGGCTGGCGCGCTGGGTGTTGTCCCAGGTGCCGGACGCCTGGTTCCGCACGAAGTCCGGGATCCCGCGCTGGCTGGCGATCATCATGCCCACGGCGAGCTCCGCCGTCGACGTCTCATGGACGCCTGCCGCGTTGGCGAAAACGCAGCCGGCGGGCAGGACGTCCGCGACGCCGTCGTACCCGATGGACTGGCTTTGCACCAGCCCGACGTCCACGCCCTCCAGCGCGGCCAGCGCCGCCGGCTTGCCCATATAGCCGGGGACCAGCAGGTCCAGCCGGCCCTCCGGGGCAGGACCGGCCAGGTCCCAGAGGACAAAGTCGACGCCGTCCGTCGGCTCGAGAGCGTCCAGCAGCTTCTGGTCGGGCAGGCACACCCGGAGCCGCGCGGTCACGCGGCAACCATCAGCTTCACGCCTGCAGCGGTCAGCGCCGTTTCGATTTCCCGCGGCGGCGGCGCATCGGTCACCAGCACGTCCACCGCATCGAAACCCGCCAGCCGGGCCAGCGCGTACCGGAGCATCTTCTGGTGGGTAGCCACCACCACCACCTGTTCTGCCGAATTCATAAGGGCGATCTTAGTGGCGCGCTCCACGTCCCGTTCGATGTAGAACGCCTCGTCATGGATGCCGCTGACGCCGATGAACGCCGTCTTGGCACGCAGCCCGGCGGCGGCCGTGACCGTCATGGGGCCGTTGAACGCCTGGCTGTCCAGCAGCAGCTCCCCGCCAAGGCAGATGGTCCGGGCGGAGGTGAGCTGCAGGCAGCGCTGGATGGCAGGTGCCGAGTGGGTGATGATGGTGCCGGTGAAGGACGCGGGCAGCTCGTGGGCAATCTGGTACGTGGTGGTGCCGGCGTCCAGGATGATGGCGTCACGCTCACCGATCATGGACAGGCACGCCCGGGCCACCCGCAGCTTGGCGTCGGCATCCTCCCGGACCCGGGCGGCGAAGTCCGCGTTCTGCCCGTGCCCCTGCACGGCGCTGACACCACCGTGGACCACCCGGACCAGCCCCAGCTTGGACAGCACCCGGGTGTCCCGGCGCACCGTCATGTCCGAGACGGCGAACCTCTCTGCCAGGTCAGTGGTGGAAATGAACCCCCGCCGGCCGAGCTCGTCCAAGATGCTGCGCTGACGGGACGTCAGCGGCGCCTCTTCGCGTGCGATGCTCATGGCCCCTTCTTTCCTGCCTAGATCCCGGACACCTGCCCGGCCCGGTGTTGCACTTCCAACACCAAACCTACTTAATGACCTACCCCGGCACCGGCATTCGTAAGCTCAACGGGGCGGCCTTCCACGATGGAGCGCTCGGCCGCCAGGCCCATCCGGACCGACTGCAGGCCGTCGGCAACCGTGACTTCCACCGGGCCTTCGCCCAGGATGGCCTTCCGGAACCCCAGGTGCTCGTAGTAGGTGGAGCCGTGGTGTGCGCCGGCGGCCAGGACGGCCTCGTCCACCGGAACCTCGTGCTTTTCCGGGCCCAGCGGCGAGCGCGGGCTGAATTCCACGGTGGCTTCGGCTTCGTCACCGGGGATCCAGTGGCTCCCGGCCACCGGGATCAGGGTCTCGATCTTTGCAGCGTCACCCACGATGGAGATGCGCTCCTGGAACTTGGACCCTTCGGCGAACATGGACAGTTCCAGCATGGCCCGCTTGCCGCCCTTGAAATCGACGATCACGTAGGCGTTGTCCACCATGTCCGAGACCCGGCCGTCGTACACCTCGTCCATGTGGTTCACGTCGTGCCCGCCGCTGGCGTAGACGCGGGTGGGTTCGTCCTGCAGGATCAGGCGCATCAGGTCGAAGAAGTGGCAGCACTTTTCCACCAGGGTGCCGCCGGTCCGCTCGGCGAAGCGGTTCCAGGCGTCCACCTTGTGCAGGAACGGGAAGCGGTGCTCCACGATGGACAGCATGTAGATGTTGCCGAGCTTGCCGTTGTGCGCGGCCTGGATGACCTCCTGCACCGGCGGCATGTAGCGGTATTCCATCGCCACCCACACAGGTGCGGTGTAGTCGGCAGCCAGCTGTTCGAGTTCGTCCGCCTGGGCGGCGCTGGTGCACACGGGCTTTTCCACCAGGACGGGCAGGTTGGTCCCGCTGGCGAAGATGTCCTTGAGGATGCCCAGGTGGGTGTCATTGGGGCTGGCGATCACCAGCGCATCCACGAGGCCCGAGGCAAGCAGGTCCTGGTGGGAGGCGAAGGTCTGCACCTCATAGCCGATCTCCTTCGCGGTCTCTTCCAGGGAGGACGGCGTGGGGTCGGAGACTGCGGTGATCCGGCTTCCCGGGATCAGTGCGAGGTTCCGGACATGTTCGCGGGCCATGTGGCCGGCCCCGATGAGGCCATAACGGATGGTCCGGACCGTTTCCGCAGAAGGCAATGACATGAGCTGCTCCGTTTCTCTACGTTGAGTGGGCGGGACCGCGGCGTTGCATCCCAAACAGAACTATACAGAAAGTGTTGTTATTCCAACATAGCGTGTGTATATTTCTTCAGTACCAGCCGGAACTACAACGAGGTGGAACGTGCCCCAACCGTCAACTGGAACCCTGCTCTTCGTAGGCTGCGCCACCCTGGACTCCATCGCCCTGGTGCAGGACTACCCCGCGGCGGACAGCCGTACGGTCGCATCCGACTTCGCGACGGCGGGCGGCGGCCCGGCGGCAACGGCCGCCGTTGCGGCGGCGCGGGCCGGAGCCCGGACCGCCTTCGCGGGGGTCCTGGGCACCGACGAGGAAGGCGACCGGATCGTGGCCGGCCTCGAGGCCGAGGGCGTGGACACCTCCGCCGTCATCCGCGACGCCGGCGTCAAGACCGGCGCCAGCGTGATCGTGGTCAGCCGGGCCACCGAGAGCCGCGCCATCGTCACCCGGCCTGTCCCGCCCGTCAGTTTCCCCGCCGGCAGCCGCTTCGCCGAACTGCTGGCGTCCGCAGCCTGGGTCCACGTGGACCACCTGGGCTGGAACGCCGTGGCCGGCGCTGGCGCGGACGGCCTGAAGATCAGCGTGGACGCCGGAAACCCCATCCCGTCCTTCAGCCCGCGGGGCGTGGCACTGTACGTCCCCACCATCGAAAGGCTCCGCGCCGAGTACGGCGAGGACCTCTCCCCCGGGGACCTCCTGGGGAAGGCTGTGGACGACGGCGCCTCCGCCGTCGTCGCCACCGCCGGCTCCGAGGGCGCCTGGGTCCTGGAACGCGGCGGCGAGTCGGTCCACGTTCCCGCCACACCGGCCACCATCGTGTCAACCCTGGGCGCCGGCGACGTGTACCACGGCGCCCTCCTCGCCGCCGTCGCGGCGGGCCTGCCCCTGGTGGACGCCGCCGCTTTCGCCGGGCGTACCGCCGCCGCATCCTGCGCGGGGCTGGACGGCCGTTCCATGATCCCCCGCCAGACCATCAGTCCTGTCCCTGCCTGACCATCGTTCCCACCACAACGCCTAGCTGAAAGAAGCAGCCCATGAGCCCCACAGACCTTTCCCCGCTGCAACGCCCGTCCGGCGCGTTCGCCATGCTCGCCGTGGACCAGCGCGAAGCCATGCGCAACATGTTCGCCGAGCACACGGACCAGCCCGTCACGGACGAGGACCTGCGGAACTTCAAGCTCGAAGCCGCCCGAATCCTCACCCCCTACGCCTCCGGCATCCTGATCGACCGGCAGTTCGCCCTGGACCAGGCCATCGAGGCCGGCGTGGTGGACCCCAACTGCGGCCTCATCGCCTCCGCCGACCACTTCGAATCCGCACACGACGAACTCGTGGGTGAGGTGACCATCGACCGGCTGGTGGATCCGCAGAAGTACGCGGCCCTGGGCGTGAAGGCGCTGAAGCTGCTGGTGCTGTACCGTCCGGACGAGCCCGCCGAAGGCCGGGTGGAGATGGTGCGCGAGTTTGTGGAGCGGTGCAAGTCCGCCGGGCTGATCAGCATCATCGAACCGGTCTCCCGCAAGCCCCTGGCCGGCGGTGACTTCGACTGGAACGCCGGCATCCTGGCCGCCGCCAAGGAACTGGGCAGCCTGGGCGCCGACCTGTACAAGGCCGAGGTCCCCTACAAGGGCCAGGCCTCCGAAGCCGAGGTCCGCGCCGCCTGCGCCGAGCTCACCAAAGCCATCGACGGCCCCTGGGTGGTCCTGTCCTCCGGGGTCCCCGAGGACGTGTTCCCGGACGCCGTGCGGTGGGCCTGCCTGGAAGGCGCCAGCGGCTTCCTCTCCGGACGCGCTGTCTGGGCGTCCTGCATCGGCGCCCCCGACGTCGTCGAGTCCCTGTCCACCGACGCCGTCCGCCGGCTGCAGCGCCTCTGCGCGGTGGTTGACGACGTCGTCTCCAGCCAGCGGACGAATGCATGAGCCCAGCCTTCAACCTCCCGGGGATTCCCGTCACCGCCCGGTGACCCCCCATCCAGCCAGCAAATAAGGCACAGCAACACTCAACGAGGAGATTATTGTGAGTCAGATTTCACGCAGGCAGGCCATGGCCGTCCTTGGAGCCCTGGGATTCGGCGCCACCGCGGCAGCGTGCGCCGGACCCGGCGGCTCCACCACCCCCGGCGGTGCCACCGGCCCGGCTGCCCCGGCCACCGGCGACATCACGGGCAAAGTGTCCTTCGCCCACTGGCGCGGCGAGGACAAGGCAGTGTTCGACGAACTGATCAAGCGGTTCGCGGCGATGCACGACGGCGTGGAGGTGGCCCAGGACATTTCCACCTCCAACGACTACAACGCCCAGGCGCTGCAGAAGCTGCGCGGCGGCTCTATCGGCGACGCGTTCGCCACCTTCCGCGGCGCACAGTTCAAGAACTTCACCGAAGCCGGCATCTACACCGACCTCAAGGGCAGCAAGGCCGTCTCCAACTACGAGGACAGCCTGCTCTCCGCAGGCAAGTCGGGCGATAACGTGCTCGGCCTGCCCTACCAGGTGGTGTTCCCGATGCCCATGGCCAACGTGGACCTGTTCGACAAGGCCGGCGCCGACCTCGCCCCCAAGGACTGGGACTCCTTCCTGGCCATGTGCGAGAAGCTGGCGTCCTCCGGCGTCGTACCCATCTCCTGGCCGGGCGGCGACGTGGGCAACGGCGGGCAGCTGTTCAACTGCATGGTCGCCAACAACGCGCCTGTGGACGACGCCTGCGCCCAGATCGAACAGGGCAAGCTCAAAGCCACCGACGACTGGTTCATCAAGATGCTCAACCAGTACAAGGACCTGGTTCCGTTCCTGCAGCCCAACGCCACCGGCACCGCCGTGGAGCCGGCGCAGAACCTGTTCTCGCAGGGCAAGGCCGCCATGCTGGCCACCGGTTCCTACCACATCGCCGCGGTCCGCGGCCTGGGCGCCCAGTTCCCCATCGAGCTGGTGTTCCCCAACACCTCGGACGGCAACGCCAAGTACGAAGGCGTCTACAACGCCACCTTCATCCTGGGCGTCAACTCCGCGAGCAAGAACCAGGCCGCCGCGGCGGCGTGGATCGACTTCCTGTCGGAGCCGGAGAACGCCGCCTACTACGCCAACGAGACGGCGCAGCACGTGTCCGTGAAGGACGTGGAGTACACCAACCCGGACCTCAAGCGCCTGAGCCCGTGGCTGGAGAAGAAGACCGCCCTGGCCGCCCGGTTCCAGTTCCTGAACCTGGATGTCCGCAACGCGGTGGAGGCCAGCGCCACGGCCGTCATCTCCGGCACCAGCCCGGAGCAGGCAGCCGAAGCCGCCCAGAAGATTGTTGACGAGCGGCTATGAGCACCCCCACCGGAACGGCGGCCAAGCGGAAGACGCCGCACCGCCATACCGGCGCCGACGAGGCCAAGGTGCGCCGCCGCTCCCCCACCCGGGTGAATCCGGCGCTGTACCTCTTCCCGCTGCCCGCCGTCGCCGTCATTGCCTTCTTCCTGGTGATGCCCACGCTGCAGGCCTTCCAGTACGCCATCACGGACTGGAACGGCTTCTCCGCGGCCTTCAACTACGTGGGGCTGGACAACTTCGTCCGGGCGTTCACCAGCGACTCGCTGTTCATCAACGCAATGACCAACAACCTGAAGTTCATGTTGCTAGTGGTCATCGCGCAGACGGCGTTCTCGCTGATCCTCGCCCTGCTCCTGACGAAGAACTCCCGCGGCAGCATCCTGCTCCGCGCCCTGTTCTTCTTCCCCACCATCCTGTCCTCCGTGTCCGTGGCCTTCATCTGGAAGTTCATCTACGACCCCAACTTCGGCCTGGCCAACTCGGTCCTGGGCTCAGTGGGCCTGGAGGCCCTGCAGGGCTCCTACCTGGGCAACAACGCCCAGGCCCTGTACTGGGTGGCCGTCACCCAGGTGTGGTTCCACGCCGGGCAGATGATGGTGGTGTACATCGCCGGCCTGCAGTCCATCCCGCGTGAACTCTACGAGGCCGCCGAAATGGACGGCGCCGGCCGGTGGCAGCAGTTCAAGTCCATCACCTGGCCGTTCGTGGCCCCGGCAACGGCCATCGTGGTGGCCTACACCACGGTCCAGTCGTTCAAGGCCTTCGACCTGATCCTGGGCATCGCGGGCAACCCGCCCAAACAGTCCCTGGACATCCTCTCCACGCGTATCTACAGCACCTTTGCCAACTCGGAGTTCGGCTACGCCGCGGCCCAGTCGATCATCTTCATGGCGATGATCGCCCTGGTCACCTGGCTCCAGCGCCGGCTGCTCCGGCTGACCCCGAAGGGGGAATGACAGCATGCTCGCCTCAATCAGCCGCCGTGCCATCCTGGGCATCTACGCCATCATCATCATCGTTCCACTGACGGTGGTCGGCTTCGGCAGCTTCAAGTCCACCCAGGAACTGTTCGCCGGACCCTTCAGCCTGCCGCAGTCCCTGTCCCCCGCCAACTACGCAGAGGTCATCGGCGGCCAGGACCTCGGCACGTCGTTCTGGAACAGCGTCATCGTCACCGCCATCTCCGTGCCGCTCACCCTGTTCCTGGCCAGCCTGGCCGGCTACGCGGTGTCCCGCCTGAAGGGGTTCGTGTCCTGGGCCATCTTCGGATTCCTGGTCCTCGGCATGGCCATCCCGGCGCAGGCCAACATGGTGCCCCTCTATGTGCTGTTCGGCCGGCTGGGCCTGCTGGACAACCTGGCGGGCCTGGTCCTGGCCAACGTGGTGTCCACCCTGCCCATCGCCGTCTTCATCCTGGGCGGGTTCATGAGGACCCTGCCCAAGGAGCTCTATGAAGCATCCTCGATTGACGGGAGCGGGCCCTGGAAGACCTACGCCTCCATCGCCCTGCCGCTGTCCGCACCGTCCATCGCCGCCGCCGCGATCTTCCTGTTCGTCATCCACTGGAACGAGCTGCTCTACCCTCTGCTGTTTATCCAGTCCCCGGGCAACCGCACCCTGCCGCTGGCACTGCTGAGCTTCCAGGGCGAGTTCCAGACCGACTACCCGCTGCTCTTCGCCGGCGTCATCCTGGCCTCCCTGCCCGTGGTGGTGGCGTACGTCTTCCTGCAGCGGTACTTCGTTGCAGGTATCACCGCCGGCGCCAGCAAGGGCTGAGCACCCCGGCCCCCTGCCCGCCCAACGAAAGGCACCATCCGTGAATTTGAAATCAGCCGGCCACCTGGTGAACGGCACCTGGCACTCCGCCGGCAGCACCAAGGACGTGACGGACCCCGGCAACGGCAGCACCGTGGGCGAGGTGGCCTGGGGCACCGGCGAGGACGCAACCCGGGCCGCGGACGCCGCGGCGCAGGCATTCGGGTCCTGGTCCCGCACCACGGCCCGGACCCGGGCCGACCTGCTGCGCAACGCCGCAGACCTGCTGGCCGAACGCCGCGACGAACTCGCGCACACCCTGGCGCTGGAGGCAGGCAAACGGCTCCCCGAAGCCCAGGGCGAAGTGGACTTCTCCGTGGAATACTTCCGCTGGTTCGCCGAGGAAGTCCGCCGCGCCACGGGCACCATCAGCCCGCCCGAATTGCAGGGCCGCCGCCACCTCAGCAGCCGCAAGCCCATCGGCGTGGCCCTCAGCCTCACGCCGTGGAACTTCCCGGTGTCCATCCAGGCCCGCAAGCTCGCCGCCATGCTCGCCGCCGGCTGCACCGTGGTGGGCCGGGTGTCCGAGAAGGCGCCGCTTGCCGCCACCGGCCTGTTCGAGGTCCTGCACGACGCCGGGTTCCCGGCCGGCGTGGTCAACCTGGTCCACGGTCCCTCCCGCCAGATCACCGCCACCCTGCTGTCCCACCCCGCCGTGCGGGCCGTCAGCTTCACCGGTTCCACCGGCGTGGGCCGGCAAATCATGGCCTCCGCCGCCGAACGCGTGGTCCGGCCGCTGCTGGAACTGGGCGGCAATGCCCCGTTCATCGTCTTCGAGGACGCGGACCTGGACGCCGCCGTCGAGGGTGCAGTGCTGGGCCGGCTCCGCAACACCGGCCAGTCCTGCGTCGCGGCCAACCGCTTCCTGGTCCAGGACAGCATCGCCGACGAGTTCGCCGCAAAGCTGGGTGCGCGCTTTGATGCCATGAGCATCGGGCACGGCGTTCCCGACGGCGGCGCACCGGTCCCGGACCTGGGCCCCGTCATCGACGCGGACCGGGTGTCCGCCGTGCAGGCGCTGGTGGACGACGCCCTGAACCGCGGCGCGCGCCGCGTCACGCAGCGGACCGACGTGCCCGGCACGGGGTCCTTCCTGGCGCCCACGCTGCTGGCGGATGTTCCCGACGACGCCCCGCTGGTTGGCGAGGAAGTGTTCGGCCCGGCTGCCGGCGTCGTCACCTTCGCCACGGAGGACGAGGCAATCCGGAAGGCCAACGCCACCGAAATGGGCCTCGCCGCCTACGTGTGGAGCGGCAGCCCGAAGCGCGGCTGGGAAATCCCGGAACGGCTCGAGGCCGGCATCGTGGGCGTCAACGACCCCCTGCCGTCCGTGGCGTTCGCGCCCATGGGCGGCGCCAAGCAGTCCGGCCTGGGCCGGGAAGGATCAAGCCTGGGCCTGGAGGAATTCGAGGAGGTCCAGTACGTGGCCTGGAGGCCGTAAGGTGCTGACGACCGGGCTGGTGCTGGGCGCCGTGGTGGTGGGGGCCGGGATGCAGCGGATCACCGGCATGGGCTTTGCCCTGGTGGCCGCCCCGTTCCTGGTCCTGCTGCTGGGCCCGGTGGAAGGGGTGGTGCTGGTCAACGTGTGCGGGGCCGTGACGGCCGGCGCCATCATCTTCCGTGTGGTCCGGGACGTCGACTGGCACCGGTACCTGTGGCTGGCGGCCTCGGCCCTGCTCGGCATCATCCCGGCGGCGTTCCTGATCCGGCTCATCCCGGCAGCGGTCCTGGAGATCTCCATCGGGGTGATCCTCGCCGTCGGGCTGACCGTCCTGCTGGTCCTCAAGTCCGCCACCCTTCCGCCGCGGCGGCGCTACCTGCTCACCGCCGGCGGCCTGAGCGGCTTCATGAACACGGCCGCCGGCGTGGGCGGCCCGGCGGTCAGCATGTACTCCATCGCCACCCGGTGGCAGCACAAGTCCTTCGCTGCCACCATGCAGCCCTACTTCTTCACCATCGGCGCGCTGTCCCTGATCTCCAAGGCGGTCACCGCCCCGGCCACCTTCCCCGTCCTGCCCTGGGGCATGTGGGTGGCCGTCGCCGCCGCCTGCCTGGCCGGGCTGGTCCTGGGCGACGTGGCCGCAAAGTTCGTCCCCGCCCGCGCAGCGCAGATCCTGCTGATCATCCTGGCCTACCTGGGCGCGGCCGCCACCATCATCCGCGGCGTGCTCGACGCCATCGGGTAGCCCCTCCCACCGACACAACCACTTCGCACCTGCACCAGAGAGAGGAAACAACATGACGTGGCTGAACAGCGCCGCTCACGCACGATGGCTCGAGGCCGAGACGGACCGGCTGATCAATTTCGCTGCGGCATCCAAGGTGCCCACGGGATTCGGCTGGCTCGACAACTACGGCAAGGTGTTCGCCGACAAGCCGACCCATCTCTGGATTACCGCTCGGATGGTCCACAGTTTTTCCGTCGCCGCCCTGCTGGGACGGCCCGGTGCCGGGACCCTCGTGGACCACGGCATCGCGGCGCTCAACGGCGTCTTCCATGATGACGAGTTCGGCGGCTGGTATGCCGAGGTCAACGACAACGGACCGGTGAACGACACCAAGTCCGGCTACCAGCACTCCTTCGTGCTCCTCGCCGCCGCCAGCGCCGTTGCCGCAGGGCGCCCCGGCGCGCAGGAACTGCTGGATAAGGCGCTGCATATCGCCGACACGAAGTTCTGGGACCACGAGGCCAACATGTGCTTCGACTCCTGGAACCGGGACTTCACCGAAACCGAGGCGTACCGCGGCGGGAACGCGAGCATGCATTCGGTGGAGGCGTACCTGATCGTCGCCGACGTGACCGGGGAGAACCGCTGGCTGGAACGGGCCCTGCACATCGCCGAGGTGCTCATCCACCAGTTCGCACGCAACAACAACTACCGGGTGTTCGAGCACTTCGACCCGGAGTGGAACCCGATGCCGGAGTACAACACCGATGACCGGGCCAGCCAGTTCCGTGCGTACGGCGGCACCCCCGGCCACTGGGTTGAGTGGGCGCGGCTGCTCCTCCACCTCCGTGCCGGGCTCGAAGCCCGCGGACTGGCGGTCCCGGACTGGCTGCTGGAAGACGCCCGCGGCCTGTTCGACGCCGCCATCCGTGACGCCTGGCAGCCGGACGGGAACCCCGGCTTCGTCTACACGGTGGACTGGGAAGGCAAGCCGGTGGTCACCACCCGCATCCGCTGGGTGCCCGCCGAGGCAATCGGCGGAGCGGCAGCCCTCTACATCGCCACGGGTGAACAGCAGTATGCGGACTGGTACGAGCTGATCTGGGACCACGCCCGCGACTGGTTCATCGACTACGAGCACGGATCCTGGAAGCAGGAACTGGACGAGAAGGGCAACGTCACCTCCACCGTCTGGTCCGGAAAGGCGGACATCTACCACCTCTGGCACTGCCTGGTGGTCCCGCGCCTTCCGCTGGCGCCCGGGCTCGCCCCGGCCGTGGCGGCAGGCCTGCTGGACGCCCGGATCAGTGCACCGGGGGCGGGCAGGTAACGGGCTGGCAGGCACAGCCGGGACATAGCCGGAAAGGCGCGTGAAGGGGCCGTTGTCATGTACGTGACAACGGCCCCGATCCTGTAAATTTAAGGGAGGAATTTGTCCGGCCGATAACGCCGCGTTCCGCCCCCTCCCCCTTGAATGGATCCCTTTCGCATGCCTTCCGCGATGCCCGCGCCCGCCCCTGCCCGATTCCCCTATGCCGCGATGGCGGTCCTGGCCACCATCGCCTTCACCGCCATCACCACAGAGCTGCTGCCGTCCGGCCTGCTGCCGCAGATCAGCAGCGGGTTGAACGTGTCCGAGCCCGTGGCCGGCTACCTTGCCGCCGCGTACGCCGCCGTCATAGTGGTCACGGTAGTTCCGGCCGCGCGGCTGCTGGCGGGGATCCCCCGGCATGCCCTGCTGGTGGGCCTGGTGGTCACGTTCGCGGCCAGCAACGCCTGGGTGGGCCTTGCCCCGGACTTTACGACGGCGATGATCGCCAGGATGGTGGGCGGCCTGGCGCACGGCCTGCTCTGGACCACCATGGCGCCGTTCGTCACCCGGGTGGTTCCGGCGGACAAGGTGGGCAAGGCCCTGGCCATCGTCTTCAGCGGCAACAGCCTGGGGCTGGCCATCGGTGCGCCGCTGGGCACCGCGCTGGGCGGGTTCCTCGGCTGGCGGGCCGCGTTCCTGGTGCTGGCTGGGTTCGGCCTGGTCCTGGCGGTCCTGGCCTTCTTCCTCCTGCCGCGGGTCCGGCGGATCTCCGACGCTGCCCGCCCCTCCATGCGCCGTGCCGTCGCCCAGCCCGGGGTGAAGGCGGTGGCCACCGCCTGGCCGCTGCTGGTCCTGGCGCACTTTGCGCTGTTCACCTACATCGCCCCGTTCGTCCGCGAAGCCGGCCTGCCGGACTACGCCATCAGCCTTTCCCTGACCGTCCTGGGCGCCTCGGGCCTGCTGGGAATCTGGGTGGCGGGCCTCACCGTGGACTCGCATCCGCGGCGTTCGCTGATCATCACGACGGCGGCTATCGCCGCGTCGATGTTCCTGTTGCCGCTGGCTTCGGGGAACCTTCCGCTGGCCCTGGCGCTGATGACGGTCTGGGGTGCGGGGCTGGGGGCCATCGGCATTTACAACCAGGCGGCCATCCTACGCGCCGGCGGCGAGTACCAGGAGGCGGCGAACGGCCTCACCGTGCTCACCATCCAGCTGGGCATCACAGTCGGCGCCCTGTATGGCTCCGGCGCGTTGGTTGCCGGCGGTCCGCTGCTGGTTCCGATTGCGGCAGCGCTACCGGTGGTGGCCGCGCTGGCCATCACCCTTGGGGGTAAGCGGCATGCCTACCCGCCGGGCCCCCGGGAACAGGTGTGGCTGGAGCCCCGGCCGGTGGCGGAGCACGTACGCACACCGCTGCGTGACTAACTCCGCTATGACTAGGGAAATGACAAATCAGTCAAGAAATTCATGCTGACCCGTAACCTCTGTGACCCGGATTTCGATTCATACAGTAGCGGGGGGAAAACCGCAGTTGATCGCAATCCATGAAAATTTCGACAACGGAGGGTCTCATGTCTTTCTTCACGTATTCCGGCAACAAGCTGGCCGCCACCGTGCTAGCCGCGGGTGTGCTGGTGGTCGGCGGGACGGGGGTGGCGGCCATCGCCGACTCGCTCCCGGACGCCCCCTCGGTGACGGCTGAGTCGCCGTCGCCCACACCCACTGCCACTGAAACGGAGTCCCCGGAGCCCAGCCCCACGGCAACCGAAACCGAATCTCCGGAACCGAGCCCCACGGCAACGGAAACCGAATCCCCTGAACCAACCCCAACCGAAACAGAGACGGCCTCGCCAAGCCCGTCGCCCACTGAAACGGAGGAGCCGGACCCGGAACCCACCTCTGATGGCGGCGGACCTGACGCCACCGGCCCGGCTGCGTACGGACTGTGCAACGCATTCAGCAACGGCGGCCTGAACGAGACCTCCACCGCCTTCGCGGCACTGGCGGAGGCTGCGGGTGGCGAAAGCGGCATTGAGTCCTACTGCGCCACCGTAGCTGCTCCCGAGGACGACGCGGATGAGACCGTCGACGCTCCGGAGGAACAGGAACCGGCCGAACAGCAGGTCCAGGAGCAGCAGGTCCAGGACCAGCGCCAGGGCGCCGGGCAGGGCCAGGACGCGAACAACGGATCCAAGTCCGATAACGCCAGCGGCAACTCCGGTGGCCAGGGCGGCCGCGGCCAGCGGTAGCCTGTCAGCAGGGACGGTGCCGCTCCGGGATTTGCTCCCGGGGCGGCACCACCGGCAGGTGCCCGCCCGGGCAGCCGCCGCAGGGGGATGGATGCACAAGCTCAAGGATGAGGCAGCGACGCCCGGTCACGCCGACGAGGGCACCTTTTGTGCTGTCTACCAGGAGTTTTCGCCCGCGGTCCTGAGCTATCTCCGCTCGCGCGACGTTGAGGACCCGGAAGCAATGACCCAGGAGGTCTTCCTGGCTGTCTATGCCAGGCTTGGCGACCTGCACGGCGGGACCAAGGGACTCAAGTCCCTGGTGTTTTCCATCGCCCACGCCCGCTACGTGGATGAGCACCGGCGCCGGGTGAAAGCGCCCTGGACCACCGGGTACGACCCCGAATCCGACCCCCGCTGCAGCACCTCGGCGGAGGACCAGCTGCTGGCGGCGGAAGGCTCAGACACCGTGAAGGCGATGCTCGGAACGCTGGAGCACGACCAGCAGGAAGTCATTGCGCTCCGCGTGGTGGCGGACCTCTCCGTGGAAACCACGGCGGAAATCATGGGGAAGACGCCGGGAGCAATTAAGCAGCTGCAGCGGCGGGCACTGTGCCGGCTGAGGAAACTTCCTCCCACCTTGAGAGAAGGCACGCCATGACCAGCCAGGACCACCGCCACCAGCGCGGGCTCGACGACGAGCACAGCGTGGACGCGCTGCTGGCCGAAACCGGATTCCAGGACGACGCGGAACTGCGGGACGTGTTGCTGCAGATCCGTGGTCTCCGGACACTCGACGTTCCGCCGCCGTCGGCCGGACTTGCTGCGCTTATGGATCAGGACGCATCACCGGGGGACGTGGTCCGGCCGCTTGCTACCGCTGCCCGGAAACGGAACCGGGCTGTCTTCACGTCGCTGGCGGTAGCCGCTTCGCTCGGTATCGCCGGCGGTGCAGCGGCGGGAAATGAGACCCTGCGGCACGGCGCGGAGGGAACCATCAGCAGCATCGTGGGGTGGCTCCTGGCCCCGGCCCCCGCGGAGCCGCCACCCGCAGTGCCCCCGGAGGCACCCGGCACAGGCGCCGCCGTCGTACCCGCTCCTGTTCCGACGCCTCCGCCGGGAAGCTTTCCTGCCGGTCTTGTCCCCGACGACGGACCCGTCCAGTCGGGCGAACTGCCCGCCGCGGGACCGGAAGCCGTGCCCGCCCATCCCGTTCCGGCCGGACCGCCGGAGTTCCGTTCGGAGCCACCCGCCGCCCTTCCCGATCCTGCAGGCAACCGGCCGGAGATTCCCAACCAGCACCCTGAACCCGGAAACCCGGGGTCAGCCGCCAAACACGAAAGGCAGCCGCCGGCCGCCACGGAGCCTCCGGGCCAGAACGGCGGGGCCACGGCGGACACGCAGGATCCTGGCAAGCCGCGCCCTGACGTCCAGCCGCCCCTTCCACTACGCAACCCGGACCCGGCGCGGTAGCGCTGACGCCGGTCATCCGCCGCGCCCGGTGCTCGTGCGTTCCTGACACACGCTATTGACCGCCCTTGTAGCCCGCCAGATACTTGGAGTGCCGTTGCCAATCGTGCCTGTTGAAGGCGTGCTCTCCACATCCAACCCAGCCGGATCAACGAGGACCCGGCACCCTATCTGGCGAGGTCAGACCATGGAACAAGGCCATTCAGAAGACCGGATCAACGCGGCGCTGTCGGAGTTGCGCGGCCAGCTCAGCGGCAGCCTGCTCCAACCGGGCGATGCAGGATACGGGGACGCGCGCCGGGTCTGGAACGGCATGCATGACCTGCATCCCCGGGCCATCGCACTGGCAGGTTCTGTGGCGGACATCGACCCCGTCCTGGCAGCAGCCCGCACCACAGGACTGGTCCTGGCGGTGCGGGGAGGCGGACACAATGTGGCCGGCCACGGGAGCGTGGAAGGCGGCCTGGTCCTGGATCTGGGCAGGCTGCGCGAGGTTGCGGTGGATCCGGTCACCCGCCTGGTCACCGTGGAGCCGGGTGCAACCCTGGCGGACGTGGACAGGGCGACCGTGGAGCACGGCCTGGCGGTCCCCATCGGCGTCATCAGCGCCACGGGCATCGCCGGGCTGACGCTCGGCGGCGGCGTCGGCTGGCTCACCCGAAGCGATGGGCTGGCGCTCGACAACCTGAACTCCGTGCACATCGTCACCGCCGCGGGCGACCACCTGCGCGCCAGCGAGCATGAGAACGCGGACCTGTTCTGGGGAGTGCGGGGCGGCGGCGGCAATTTCGGCGTGGTTTCGGCGTTCACGTTCCGGGCACGGCCGCTCCCCCAGCCTGTCCTGGGCGGGAACCTCTTCTACGCTCCGGAGCACTGGAAGGACGCGCTGGCGGGTTTCGAGACCTGGAGCCGGGACCTGCCGGACGAGATGAACCCGATTGTCAGCTTCATCGCTTTTCCTGCGGAATTCGGACTGGGCAACGCCGTGTGGATGGTCATCGGGTGCGCCTGGGCGGGGGCCGACCAGGAGCCCGGCCTGGACCTGATCGGCAGGCTGCGGAAGCTCGCGCCGCCGGACCAGGAGGAGGTGGGCCCGGTTTCCTGGCTCGAGTGGCAAAGCGCCATGGACAGCCTCTTCCCTCCGGGTGCGCGGGGCTATTGGAAGAACGTCTCCTTCTCCCGGCTGGACGGGGAGGTCATCGACGTGGTGGCAGGCATTGCCTCCGAAGTGCAGTGGGAGGGCACCGGAATCGACATCCACCTCCTGGGCGGGGCCTTCAGCCGGGTCCCGGAGGAGTCCACCGCCTACCCCAACAGGTCCTCAAGGTTCCTGATGAACGTCTACGGTTTCTGGTCCGACGCGGACGACGACGAGCGCCTCACCGAGTTTGCGCGGCAGGCACACGCACGGATGCAGCCCTTCGCCGAACAGGGTGAATACCTGAACTTCCTCGGCGGCGAGACCCGCCAGGACCCGCACGCCGCACGCCTGACCTACGGGGCGGACAAGTACGAGAACCTTATTGACCTCAAGCAGCGGTACGACCCCGGCAACCTCTTCAGCCGGAACCACAACATCCAGCCGCGCCAGCCGCCCGCTGCCCCCTAGCATCCGTTGGGCAGCGCGGAGAAGGTAAGCGCACCGGGCAGAGCTCACCACGCCCGGCTCGCTGATGTACACCTAGGGCCCACGACGGCGGCCCTCCCCTTTGCAGGGACGGCCGCCGTCGCGGAGGTAATCATCTGTCCCAGGCTATCCCCGGGGGATGCGGACGATGACCGGTCCGAGTCGGTCCGCGGTCAGCGTCACCTTCAGTACCTGGCCGTCGAAATCCACGGATCCGCCGGGCCCTGCCAGTGAGGCCTTCGCCAGGGCGAACCGGTCCGGCCCCAGTTCGAGTGCAGCCTCAGCTCCCTCGCCTTGTGAGTCAACAAAAGCCACAACCTCCGTCCCCCGGTCCACCCAGCGGATCCAGGGATCACTCTGGCTTTCTGCCGGAGCGTCCTCGAGCGGCCGTCCGCCCACCAGGTACTGTTTGGCGTTTGCCATCCAGCGTCCAAGGTCGGTGAGCGCCTGGCGCTGGATCTCGGGGATGGTGCCGTCGGCCCGTGGGCCCACGTTCAGGAGGAAGTGACCACCGCGGGAGACGACATCCGTCAGGTGGCGTGCCAGCTGCTTTCCCGTGAGTGACTGCTCCGGGCCTTCCACCTGGTTGTAGCCGAACGAGAAGCCGATGCCACGGCAGTTTTCCCACTGGGATTCGGACTCCGACTGGGAGGAATGCTCATACTCACTTGTTGCGTAGTCCTTGTGCGTGGCGCCCCAGCGGTCGTTGACCACGCCCTCCGGGTTGGTGGAGTAGAAGTGCTGGAAAAGCGTGCCAAGCCCATGCCCGCCAAAGTGCTTGCCGGCGTCGGGCCATTCGATGTCGTTCCACAGGACATGGGGACGGTATTTGTCCACCAGGTCCACGACGTGGTTGTATGCGTACTCGGCATAGCCGGCGTCTTTGGGCCTGGCGGTGTCATGGACGCTTTCGCTGGTGATGTGCGGGGGGAAGGGCCGCACGTGCCAGTCCAGCCCGCCCGAGTAGTACAGGCCCAGCTTCAGGCCCTTGGCCTCGACAGCACTTGCGATCTCGCCGATCAGGTCCTTCCGGGGACCGCGCCGGACGGTGTTCCGCTCCCCCGTTCCGGGAGCATCCCAGAGGGCGATGCCGTCGTGGTGCTTGGTGGTGGGCACCACGTAGTCCGCGCCCGCAAACTTGAACAGCTCCACCCAGTCCGCGGGATCGAACTGTTCCGCTTTCCACTGGTCCAGGAAGTCGTCGTAGTCCCCGCCGCCGTAGGTCTCCTTGTGGTACTGCTGGGCAGGACTGCCGTCAATGCGGATGGTGTTGTAGTACCACTCCGCGTAAGGATTATGAGTGAACCATTTCCTGTCATCGTCGATGGTGCCCAAGGCTCCGATGGGTTCCGCCCAAGCCGGGACTGAATAGGCACCCCAGTGGATGAAGATGCCGAACGGAGAGTTCTGGAACCACTCCGGCGTGGGGCGGGACAGCTGCTGCCATTCTTCAGGGCTGGCCGATTCATTGGTCATTCTGAACTCCATTCTTGAGGTGGAAAAGTCGTGGAAACGGGAAGCAGGGTTAGTGGACGGGGCGGGTCAGCGTCCGCCGAAACCGCCCATACTGACGCCTTTGACAAGCTGACGCTGCAGGAGGATGACCACCAGCAGGCTGGGAAGCACTGCCAATGTTGCTGCGGCCATAAGGGGTCCCCAGTCGGTCCCCCTCTCACCCGAAAACATGGACAGGCCCAGCGGGATGGTCGCCTGCGAGACGTCGTTGATCACAATCAACGGCCAGAGGAAGCTGCTCCAGTAGTCGATGAAGCTGAAGACTGCCACCACTGCAAGTGGCGCGCGAACGAGCGGCAGGATGACGCTCCACAGGATGCGGATCGAGCCTGCCCCGTCAATCCGGGCTGCTTCCTCAAATTCCTCCGGCAGGGAAAGCAGGAACTGGCGGATCAGGAATGCCCCGAAGGCCCCAAACGCGAAGGGGACAATGAGGGCCGTCGGCGAATTCACCAGCTCCAGCTTGTTCATCATGATGTACAAGGGGATAACCAGGACTTCCTGGGGCAGCACCAGTGTTCCCAGGAAAACCAGGAACAGCTTGTCCCGGTGCTTGAACTGCATCCTTGCGAAAGCGTATGCGGACAGCAGGGACACCACCGTGGTCAGCGCTGCGCCGGCAATAGCCACCAGGAAGCTGTTGATGATGACCCGGCCAAAGGGGATGGCCGTCCAGGCGGTGACATAGTTGGACCATTCCACCCTTGAGGCCAGGAAGCTTGCCCCGGTGGAGAAAATTTCCGAGGTGGGCTTGAGGGACGTGGCAAGCATCCAAAGGAACGGGAAGAAGAAGACCAGCCCCACGAGGATAGCGCCGGCACGGCTGATGTAGTGCCCCGGGTGCTTCTTTTTCCGCATACCTGGGCTGTGCCAGCGATGGGTGGTGGGCTTGTCCGTGGCCGGCTTGGCCAGCGTTTCAGTTGTCATAGTTGACCAGCCTCTTCTGCTGGGAGAACTGCAGGGCGGTGATGAGCATGACGATCACGAACAGCGCCCAGGCGAGCGCCGAGGCGTATCCGAGTTTGTCGAAGGAAAAACCGTTGCGGTACAGGTAGAGCACGATCGTGTTGGTGGATTCGCCCGGTCCACCGAGTGTGAGCAGGTAGGGCTGGGTGAACACCTTGAACGACCCGATGATCGTCATCACCGTGCAGAAAAAGAGCGACGGCGAGAGCATGGGAAGCACCACCCGGAAGAACCGCTGCCACGCACCTGCGCCGTCGATGCGTGCCGCTTCCAGCAGGTTGGGCGAGATGCCGTTCAGCCCGGCGCCCAGGACGATGATGTTGTACCCGATGCCCTGCCATACGGACATGGCGATCAGGGATCCCATGGCCAGTTGGCTGTCACTCAGCCAGGACGGGCCGTCGATGCCGAAGTTGGCGAGGAAGCTGTTCACCACGCCGTCATCGGTCAGCATCAGGCGCCACACCAGTGCGTTGGCCACCATGGGGGTCACCACCGGGATGAAGAACAGGACCCGGAAGAAGGGTCCCCAGCTGCCGAGGTGGTGCAGCCAGGTGGAGACGGCCAGCGCCAGGACGAGGTTGAGTACGGTGTAGCTGACGGCAAAGAACAAGGTGTTGCCCAGGACTGTCCAGAACACCGGGTCCCCGGTGAGCATGCGGGCGTAATTGTCCAGCCCCACGAATTCAGGCGCGCCGAACAGCGGCCAGTCGAACAGGCTGATCACCAGGGAGGCGACGAGCGGCAGCACGATAAAGACCAGGAAACCGAGCATCCCGGGGGCGAGGTAGGCTGCGGCCAGCCGTCCATGCCCGGGAGTACCGGCCGGCTTCCTTCCGTTTTTGACAGCAAGCGTCGGTAGAGCAGTCATCATTGACCTTTTCCGTGAAGGGGGCAGACTCCCGGAGGGAGCCCGCCCCCGGGGAAATTTACTTGGCGGAGTTCATGATCGTGGCGAGAAGTTCCTCTGCGGTCTTGCTGCCGCGGAAGCCCTCCCCGGAGTATTGCGTGAAGGTTGTTTCCACCTGGTTCCAGTTGGGCGTGGTGACCAGCGGGCGGCCGCTCTCCAGCAGGGCTTCCACCACCGCCACATCAGCTTCCGGCTTGTTGCCGGCCCAGTCCTTGACCGCCGATTCCACGGACGGCACTGTTCCGCGGGCTGCACCCACGGCGCCGACCACCTCAGGCGTGGTGATCTTCATGATGTTCTGGAAGGCTGCTTCCTTGTCCTTGCAGGATGCGGCAATGGCGAACGCGGAGCCCTGGATCATGCCGATGCTTTTACCCGACTCGGAAGGGACCACGGCGATCCCTACCTTGCCCTGGGTCTTGGTCGTGAGCATGTCATACATCCAGGGTCCATCAATGATCATGGCCGCCTTGCCACTCATGAACTGCTGCTCCGGGACGTCAGTGCCGTCGGATGCCTGCGGAGCGTTGGCTACCTTCTCCTTGGCGGCAAGGTCGAAGGCGAATTGCTGGTCCTTCACCAGGCCTTCATTGGTCAGGTCCAGCTGCCCGTCCTTGACAGGCTCGTTGCCGTTCGCGAACGCAATTGGCAGTCCCGGCCCGGAGCCGAAGCCGGGCGGAACGGCGAGACCCGCCACACCGTCCTTGGTCAGCGCCTTCAGGTCTGCGACGAACTGGCTGGTGGTGTAATTCAGTGTCGGTTCCTTGACGCCCGCCGCGGCCAGGAGGTCCTTGTTGTAATAAAGGACCACGGGCTCCGCGTCGTAGGGGATGCCCCGGAGGGTCCCCTCTACCGTCAGGCCGTCAATCATCGCCTTGTTGTACATGGAAACGTCAATGTTGTTGCTCTTGACCAGGTCGTCCAGAGGAACGGTCAGGTCCTTGAGTTCCTGGGCCCGGGCTGCCTGCGTGGTGATAATGCATGGGGCGCCGGAACTCGACAGCCGGGTCTTGACCTTCGTCCAGTAGTCGTTGAAGCTCGGCCCCTCGAGGGTCAGATTGAAGTCGGGATCCTTCTCCTTGGCGGCGTCGATAAACGCCTGCCACTGCGCCCGGTCGTTTTCGTTGGTGATCCAGGTGTACATCGAGGAGGCTTCCTTGCTCTCCCCCGATGACCCTGCACTTGAAGAACCACAGGCAGTGAGCGCGGTGGCAGCAACCGCGGCCGCCGCTGCTGCACCGAGAAGACGGCCGGTAACGCGTTTGTTCAACACGGTGAATGTCCTTTCGTAGCTGGGGACAAAGGCTGCCCGGCGACGTCCTCGTTGCCTGGCTGATGTGATCCCCGCAACCTTTGTATAACCAACAGAATGACCCGCACCCGCAACGGAAGTCAAGGAATCATCTGATCTTTCTTTGCATCAAAACCAATTGCCGCGTCGAATAGTCGCAGTTTGATCCGCATTTGGTAAACAAGGTCAGACGAATAGCAGGTTATCGAACAGCCTCACTGTCAGCCAAAGCCCCCAGCGGATCCGCCTCGCGCCCTTCAAGCCCGGACTCCGGAATGGCGGTCACGTAGTCCTCGACGGCGTACAGGTGGTTTGCCATCCGCGTCCTGGCCCGGTCCACGTCGTGCCGGCGCAGCGCCTCCAGAATGCCAAGGTGCTCACGGTGCGTGGCGAGCAACCCCTCATTGTCATGGATGGAACGCCACATGCGTCCCCGGATGGTGTTGGTGGACACGGTTTCGATCAGCGCGGAGAGCACATGGTTGGCCGACGCCTCCGCAACCAGCCGGTGGAACTCCACGTCGCATTGCATGGCAGCGGCATGGTCGATCCGTGCGGCGTGGATTGCGGCGTGGGCCCGCTCCAGGATGCGTTCAGCTGCATCGAGCTGCTCCTCGCCGATCCGGATGGCAGCCGCCGCCGCGGCCTCGGTCTCCAGCGCCCGCCGGACGGTGTGCACCTGGTTGGCCCGCTCGCCATCCTGCAGTCCCACCCAGAACTCCATCGCCGAAAGCAGTGCAGCGGGCTCAAGCCGGGTCACGAAGGTGCCTGCCCCCTGCCGGGTTTCCAGGATGCCCATGGTGGACAGTGCACGGACACCTTCCCGAAGCGAGCCGCGGGAGACCTGCAGTTCGGCAGCCAGGTCTTTCTCGATGGGCAGCCTGTCTCCGGGCCGGAGCCGGCGGGAGGACAACATCCGCTTGACGCCGGAGATCACAACGTCTGTCTGCGACATCGAACCGTTGGATGTACCACTGGTCATGGCAGCCGCCTTTCTGGGTGCACTTTCAGGGGGCTTCGCCCCATTTCTTCTTTCATCAGATGTATTGCTTGGAAAAAGGATGATGGTCCTATATTCTCATCAAATACTTCCAAATACATCAGATGATGCTCGCAACGTTGCTGGACCATCTTCTTCATAGCCTGAACCTGGAGGGCTCACCTTGCCACACATCACCGGATATGACGTGTTCGACGTGCGTTTTCCGACTTCGCTGACTGCCGACGGCTCGGACGCCATGAACCACGACGCCGACTACTCTGCAGCCTATATAGTCCTCACCACGGATGATCCTGCCGTTTACGGCTGTGGTTTCACCTTCACCATCGGACGAGGCAACGAAGTCTGCGCTGCGGCCATGGAGCTTCGGGCCCGCCCCCTCCTGGGACGGGATATCGACGCAGTCTGTGGAAGCCTTGGAGGGACCTACCGCAGCCTGAAACAGGATTCGCAGCTCCGCTGGCTCGGTCCGGACAAAGGCGTGGAACACCTTGCCCTGGGCGCCGTAATGAACGCGGTATGGGACCTGGCGGCACGGCGGGCAGGAAAACCGCTGTGGCGACTCCTGGCGGATATGCCGGCCGAGGACATCGTCGACGCCGCAGACCTTACGTACCTCTCGGATGCGCTGACCCGGGAGGAGGCCTTGGAGATCCTGGCCCGGCTGGCTCCCACCCGGGGTGAACGCATCCAGCAGCTGACCGAAAGCGGCTACCCGTGCTACACAACGTCTGCAGGCTGGCTCGGCTACTCTGACGAAAAGCTCCGGCGGCTTTGCCAGGAGGCCGTGGACCAGGGGTACCGGCACATCAAGCTCAAAGTTGGCGCATCACTGGAGGACGACATCCGCCGCCTCGGAATCGCGCGCGAGGTAATTGGACCGCAGGGCAACCTCATGATCGACGCCAACCAGGTATGGGACGTCCCACAGGCCATCGACTGGGTCAAGCAGCTGGCGGAATTCAATCCGCTCTGGATCGAGGAGCCCACCAGCCCAGACGATGTCCTTGGCCACGCGGAAATCCGCAGGGCCGTCCAGCCGATCGGGGTGGCCACCGGGGAGCACGGCATGAACCGCGTGCTCTTCAAGCAACTTTTCCAGGCCGGGGCAGTGGACTACTGCCAGCTGGACGCCTGCCGGCTGGCCAGTGTGAACGAAGTGCTTGCCGTCCAGCTGATGGCAGCCAAGTTCGGTATCCCGGTCTGCCCGCACGCCGGCGGCGTGGGCCTGTGCGAACTTGTCCAGCACCTCTCGATCTTTGACTTCATCGCCATCTCCGGCGACCTCACAGGCCGGGTCACTGAATTCGTGGACCATCTCCACGAACATTTTGTTGATCCGTGCATCGTCCGGGACGGTGCCTACGTCATGCCGGCAAACCCCGGCTATTCGGCGGAGCTCAAGGCACAGACACTGCAGGACTATGCCTTTCCCTGGGGCGACTATTGGGCCGGAACGGACGCAGGACGTGCGGAACAGGAATGGCGGACCGGCAGCGCTGGCCGCGGCATTGCGTTCGCGGGTGCACGGGCTAAGGCTGAGGCATGATCAACTACACCCTGACCCACCCGGGCCTGCTGGCTGCACTCGCCGAATCCGGCCACGGTTCGCAGATCCTTATTGCTGATGCCAACTACCCCCACAACACAGGTGCGCCAGCGTCGGCACGACGGATAGCCTTGAACCTGCGGCCGGGCCTGCTGACAATCGACCAGATCCTTGACGTCCTGATCGACGCCGTCCCCATCGAGGCGGCAGCCGTGATGACGCCGCCCGACGGGAGCTGGACGGAGGCGGTCAAGGGTTACGGTCAGTCCCTGGGCGGCGCTGTCCCCGTCACCTCGTACCAGCGTTTCGATTTTTATGATGCGGCGCGTTCACCGAATGTGGCTGTCGTCATCGCCAGCGGCGATACCCGGCACTATGCCAACCTGCTGCTGACAATCGGTGTCCGGCCCGAAGCCACGGCATAGTGGAGGCCCCTGCATGAAGGTCATAGATTCGCACGTCCACGTTTGGGACCCGGCAGTACTCGCCTACGACTGGCTGGCCAACAACCCTGCCCTGAACCGGCCCTTTCTTCCGCAGGACCTTCCGCACACTCCAGCCAACACCCTGGCGGCCGTATTTGTGCAGGCAGACTGCCGGGACGACCAGGCGCTGAAAGAAGTGGACTGGGTATCCGGCCTGGGCAGCAGCTGGCCCACTCTGGCCGCAATCGTGGCCTTTGCCCCGGTCAGCAGCGGGGACAGCGTGGCCGAGGACCTTGACCACCTGCTGCAGCGCCCTTTGGTCCGCGGAGTGCGGCAGCTCCTGCAGGACCGGGACGAATCCTTCGTGCTGCATCCGGACATGCTTGCCGGCGCGCGGCGGGTGGCCGAAGCGGGCCTTGCCTTCGACGCCTGCATCCGCACCGGCCAGCTTGCCGCTCTGACCGCGTTCGCCGACCGTGCGCCCGCGCTTCAGATCGTGCTGGACCATATGGGAAAGCCACCCATCGCCAGCGGCGCCTTCACGGAGTGGAGCAGCGGGATGCGTGAACTTGCCCGCCGGCCCAACGTCGTCGTCAAGATTTCCGGAGCCGGCGCAGAATCCGACCGGACCCGGCCAACCGGGCCACAGGCACTGCCGTACATCAGGGAAACGCTGCACCTTTTCGGTGCCGACCGCTGCATGCTTGGGAGTGACTGGCCCGTCTCACTGACAGGAGCGGCCGCCTACCAGGAGTGGATCACCACGGCAGAAACAGCGCTGGCCGGTGCGTCCGAAAGCGAGCGCGAAAGTGTCTCCTCCGGGACCGCGGCCAGGGTGTACCGGTTGGCGGAGGGAACAGAACAGGCCATTACGGAAGCCAGGAAACAGGAGAAGGACTGAGAATGCAGGCAGAAACCCGCACCATCCCCGGTACCGGCATTTCCCTGCCGGTGCTCGGCTTCGGGGCAGCGCCCATTGGCAACCTGTACCGGCAGGTGCCGGAACAGGAGGCGGCCGACGCCGTTGCCGCCGCCTGGGAAGGCGGCATCCGCTACTTCGACACCGCACCGCACTACGGGCTCGGCCTTTCGGAGCGCCGCCTTGGGGCGGTCCTGGCCGGCCAGGACCGCGGCACCTACGTGCTCAGCACCAAAATTGGACGCTTACTGCGGCCAAATCCGTTCCCGCACGGCAAGGACACCGAGGGCTTCGACGTCCCTGACGATCTCATCCGGGTCCGCGACTATTCCCGCGACGGTGTGCTGCGCTCCATCGAGGAAAGCCTCAAGCGGCTGCGAACCGACCGCATAGACATCGTCTACATCCACGACCCTGACGATTACTGGACCGAGGCGGTGGAAGGTGCGGCGCCTGCCCTATCAGCCCTGCGGGATGAGGGCGTGATCCGTGCCTGGGGTGCAGGCATGAACCAGGCCGGCATGCTCCACCGCTTCGTCACCGAAACAGACATAGACATGGTGATGCTCGCCGGCCGGTACACACTGCTTGAGCAGGGCGCGGCAGCGGACCTGCTCCCGGCCTGCCTTGAACGCCAGGTGGGCGTGGTGAATGTTGGCGTCTTCAATTCAGGCCTGCTTTCCAAGGAGCGGCCCGCCAGCGATGCCACCTACAACTACGCCCCCGCCCCGCCGGAACTCCTGGACAGGGCGAACCTGCTGGCGGACATCTGTGAATCGCACGGGACCACGCTGCCGGCCGCAGCCCTTCAGTTCCCCTACCGCCATCCCGCCGTAACGGGTGTGGTCCTGGGCATGCGGACGCCGGACCAGGTGAAGCAAAACCTGGACCTGGCGGCACAGTCCGTCCCTGAGTCCCTCTGGGACGAACTCCGGGACCGCGGCCTGATCACCTGACCGGGACACCCGGCTGACCTCGGCAGTAGCCGAACAAGCACCAAGGAAAGAAGGACCAATGCAATTTGCGCGCATAGGTGAGCCGGGCAAGGAAGTCCCCGCCCTGCTGCACCAGAACAAGTACTATTCGCTGGAACCGGTGGCGAAGGATATCGACACCGACTTCTGGGAATCGGACGGACCGGGGCGTGCCGCCGCTGCCCTCGCCGCGGGGGAGCTGGATGAGCTCAGCGTTGACGGCGCCAGGATCGGGGCACCCATCGCCCGGCCCTCGTCCGTCATCTGCGTAGGCATGAACTATGCAGCGCACGCCGCCGAATCAGGGTCCGCACCCCCGACGGTGCCCATCATTTTCCACAAAGCACCCAACACCGTGGCGGGGCCCTACGATGCCGTGGCCATCCCCCGCGGCTCCACCAAGACCGACTGGGAAGTCGAGCTGGGCGTCGTCATCGGCCGCCGGGCCTCCTACCTGGAGTCGCCACGGCAGGCACGGGACCACGTTGCAGGCTACGTCACCGTCAACGACCTCTCCGAACGCACCTTCCAGCTCGAGGTATCGGGCGGCCAGTGGTCCAAAGGCAAGAGCTGCGCCGGCTTCTGCCCCACCGGCCCCGTCCTGGTGACCCCCGACGAAGTCGATCCCTCCGACCTAACGCTGCGCAGCTGGGTGAACGGCGAAATCCGCCAGGACTCCTCCACCCGGGACCTCATTTTCGGCGTGGAGCAGATCATCTACGACCTCAGCCAGTTCCTGGTCCTTGAACCCGGCGACCTCATCTGCACAGGCACCCCCGAAGGCGTTGCCCTGTCCGGCAGGTTCCCCTACCTCAAACCGGGGGACGTCGTCGAAATCGAAGTCGCCGGGCTCGGACGCCAGCGGCAGGAATTCTTCCAGGGCTAGCCGCCAGGGACACGAAAGGAACAAACAATGGAGTTTGCGGGACTTAAGGCGATCGTCACCGGAGGGGCGTCGGGCATTGGCGCCGCCACCGCCGCGCTGCTCAAGGAGCGCGGCGCCGCTGTAGCGGTACTGGACCTGCAACCGGAGCAGGCGGGCCACGGCCTTATCGCCATTCACTGCGATGTTTCCGACGACGGCTCTGTCCGCCGCGCCGTCAAGGAGGCGGCGGACAGGATGGGCGGCATCGACATTGTGGCCAACAACGCCGGTGTGGGTGCCCAGGGCACCATTGAATCGAACGACGACGACGAATGGCATCGGGTCTTCGACATCAACGTGATGGGGATGGTCCGCGTTTCACGGGCCGCCCTCCCGTACCTGCGCGAGTCCAGCCATGCTGCCATCGTCAACACCTGTTCGGTGGCCGCGACGGCCGGACTCCCCCAGCGTGCCCTCTACAGTGCCACCAAGGGGGCGGTGCTTTCGCTTACATTGAGCATGGCAGCGGACCACCTGCCCGAAGGCATCAGGGTCAATTGCGTGAACCCGGGCACCGCGGACACACCGTGGATCGGCCGGCTCCTGTCCACAGCCCCGGACCCGGCAGCGGAGCGTGCGGCGCTGGAGGCGCGGCAACCCCATGGCCGGCTGGTCACGCCGGAGGAGATTGCGGCCGCGATCGTCTATCTGGCCAGTCCCCTGGCGGGTTCCACCACCGGCGTCGATCTCGCAGTGGACGGCGGCATGCAGGCATTGCGCTTGCGGCCCCGTCCCGCCGCATCGTAGGCACACCAGCAGTAGCACTTATGGCCCCGCTGAATCCACGAGGCAGCCCACCTGCAGGGAACGGTTCCAGATCTAGGTCCGCCGCGTGCCGTCCCACCTGCGCTGGCGCAGCTTCCGGCTGGCCACCAGGGAGCCGCCCATGAACAGCACGCCCAGGACCACCGCGGCCACGCCCACGTAGAACCAGCCGCCCCGGGTGAAGACCATCAGCGCAACACCGGTGATGCCCAAGCCCTTGGCGGCGATATCCAGGTACAGCTGAACCTTCGGGGAGTCCATACGTCCACGATAATCCCGGCGGGCTAGTCCCTGAGGCTTCTGTCCAGGAACGCCAGGGTCCGGGTCCACGCGTCCTTCGCGGCATGGGCGTTGTACCTGGCGGGGGTGCTGTCATTGAAGAAAGCGTGACCGGTCCGGGGATAGACGACCGCTTCGAAATCCACGCCCGCGGCGGACATTTTCTTCTTGAGCTCCGGCAGTTTGTCCACCAGCGCCCGGTCCTGTTCGCCGTAGAAAGCGAGGACGGGACAAGTGATCCGGCGCAGCTCTTCCCCGGTGAAGTCGGCGCTGCCGTAAAACGGCACCGCCGCACGCAGCCGGGGCTCGCGGGTGGCCAGCGCAAAACTGTAGCCGCCACCGAAGCAGAACCCCGTGACTGCCACCCGGCCGGCCAGGCCCGGTATTCCTTCCAGGTGGTTGAAGCACACCTGCAACGCCTCGAGGGTCCGTTCGGCAAATTCCGGCGAGTCCAGCGGGGACGTCAGCTTCCGGAGCCTCGGCTGGACCTTGCTGCGCTGTTCGGGGTCAGGATCTGCGAGGGCCCGCAGCACCTCCCCGGCCACCTCGGGCGTCATGCCGATGTCCGTCATGACATCGGGCACCAACACCAGGTAGCCCTCGGCGGCGTACCGGTCCGCGACGTCCTTGATGTGGTCCACCAGGCCCCAGATTTCGTGGATCAGCAGCAGGCCGGCCTTGGGCTGGCCTGGGGGTTCGCTGATGTAGGCATGCACCGACGTTGCTGCGTTTCCCAGAGTCATCATGTTTCCCATGGGGCCAGCATGGCACGCTGTCCCAGCGCTTCCTAGGGGTTCCTACGCTTCCCGCTGCCGCCACAGCAGGCTGACGCCGAACGTCACCACGCACAGGACCAGCATGGCCAGCACCATCCGCCCCCAGCTTTTCTGGTCCACACCGCCGGCCGCGAAGACGCCGATCATCACGGTGGCGGTGATGGCACCGACGTACCGGCAGGTCTGGTAGATTCCTGCGGCCACCCCGCGCTCCTGCGGCCGGACGGACACGAACATGCCCTGGTTGGAGGCGATCCCCACTGTTCCGTAAGGCACGCCCATCAGGGCGGTCATCACCACCACCAGCGGGATCGCCAAGGTGCCCGTCAGCAGCCACATCAGGCCTGCCACAGCGGTTAGCAGGACGACGCCGGCCAGGAGCACGCGCCGTACCCCGAACCTTCCCATCGCCTTGACCGCCCACGGCGTGGCAGCCACGGACATCGCGGCGAGCGGCAGCATCAGCAGGCCTACGACGCCGGGATCATAGCCGCCGGCTTCCTGCAGCAGCTGCGGCAGGCCGAAGAAGACGAAGTAGTAGACGCTGCTGAACACCGCGAAGGCCAGGTACACCAGCATCAGCGGCCGGTTCCGGCCGAGCAGACGGAGGTCCAGGAACGGCCGGTTGAAGCGGAGCTCGCGCCAGGCGAAGAGGGCGCCGATCGCTGTTCCGGCGCCCAGCATCCACCAGCGGTACCCTGGCAGCACATTGAGCGCGGCCATCATCACCAGCATCAGCGCGGCCACGAACGCCAGGATCCCGGGAATGTCGGAGTCCCGCAGCAGCTCCACCACGCTCCCCCGCTCCCGGGCCTCGTCCGGCGGCGCCGCCCGCCGCACGATGAGCAGCGCGGCCAGCGCGAGCGGAACGTTGACCAGGAACAATGCTTCCCACCCCACCAGGCTGACCAGCAGTCCGCCGACAACGGGCCCGACGGCGGCCGCGGACGTGTTTGCCATCTGCAGCCGTCCCAGCGGGCGGGCCGGCTCCATCCCGGCGCGGTGCGCGATGGCACCCACCATCACCACCGCGCTTGGGTAGGCGGTGGCCGTGCCGAGCGCCATCACCGCCCGGGCAACGCAGAGGAGGGCGAAGTTCGGGGCGAACGGCGCCAGCGCACAGGTGACGGCCACCAGGGCCATGCCCAGCATGAACATCCGGCGCGGCCCGAACCGGTCCGCCAGCCTCCCCATCACCGGCTGGCCCGCCGCGGAGGCCAGGTAGAAGGAGGTGACCACCCAGGTGACGGCGGCGACGTCGAGCCCGAAATCGGCGCGGAGCACCACCAGGGCCACGGCGATCATGGAGGAGTTGAGGGGGTTCAGTGCCGTGCCCAGGCTGAGGCCGGCGACGGCCAGGGCAGTCCGGGGGTTGTTGCTCACGGTAACAGTCTGGTGCAAGGTGCGCCCGGGACGCGACTTTCGCGGTCCGGAGGGTCACCCGGCCGCTGGGCTGTTACTTCCCGGCCGGGGTCAGCGGGAACAGGGCGTC
The DNA here is from genome assembly GCF_045833485.1 of Arthrobacter nitrophenolicus. Classification (NCBI taxonomy): domain Bacteria; kingdom Bacillati; phylum Actinomycetota; class Actinomycetes; order Micrococcales; family Micrococcaceae; genus Arthrobacter; species Arthrobacter nitrophenolicus. The sequence goes on along the minus strand of NZ_CP174504.1, from coordinate 2,707,769 downwards.
CTCAACCGTGCCGGTCAGCTCCCGGATGAGCTCCGCCTGTTCCGGTTCCTCGAAGCCCTCGGGGTTTTCGGTGTAGATCACCAGCGCGAAGGTGGAGCCGCGGTAGGTCAGGAGCGCGGCGTCGTGGAGGTCCCCGTCCATCTCCCCGTATTTGTGCTGCACCTCGATGCCGGCGCGGGACCCGGCGGGGATGAGGTCATCGTTGTTGGTGTCCTGCATGTAGCCCAGGAGCTCGGCCGTGTTGGCTTCGTTGAGCAGGTCCCCCGCATGCAGTTTCTTGAGGACCAATGCCATGTCTGCGGCGGTCAGCAGGTTCTGTTCCGGATCGTAGGTGACGCCGATCGAGGCCGCATAATCAATCAGCCGGGGATAGCCCACGGCGTCCATCAGCAGCAGCCACGAATCATTGTTGCTCTGGTTCACCATGGCTTCCATCTGGAAGGCGGCGTCGTAGTCCCCCATCGGGTCATCGAGGCCGGCTTCCCCGGTTTCGACCAGGTGGTAGAAGGCTGCCGCGGTGATCAGCTTGGCGGTGCTGGCGGCCGTGAACACGTCTGTGTCACCGAACGTCAGAGCGGCGTCGCCCGAGACGTCCGCCAGCGCGACGCCGATACGGTAGTCGCCGGCTTCGTCGAGGATGGACTCAACCTTGTCCTGCAGCGAGTCGGGCGCGGCAGCCACCGGCTCGGCCGGGACCGGGGCGGCGGCCGTGGGGGCTGCGGTGCCGCCGAACGGCTCGGACCGGACCACGGCCAGGGCGATGGTGGCCACGATGACCAGCGCGACGGCGCACAGCAGGAGCGCCACCTTCTTCCTGCCATGGCGGACGGGACGAACTTCCTGCTCTACCCGAGGCTCTACTGGGTGCACCGGCATAGGGGCTCCTGTCACAACTCAACAATCTGGGCATCACGTCCCAGCACGCGATGTGATGCCGATTAGATCACCAGTTGTTGGGAGCCGGCTGATAGCCCGCCGGAGTGTTGCCCGGGTCGATTCCGACACGGCAATTCACTTTCGACCCGCAGGTTCCCTGTCGCGGCCCAAATTTCAGGGGCGCCAGGGAATCTGCGCGTCGAAAAGCAGAGTCTGCGTCAAAGAGGATGTGCGCGTCGAAACCCAGGATGCGCGTCGCAGGCCTGCAGCTACGCCCTGGTCCGGGCTGCGAGCGCCGTGTCCAGGAACTCCAGGTGCGCCGGCCTCACCGCAGCCACGCTGCCGGCGTATTCGGGGTGCTTGGCAAGGAACTTCTTGATGAACGGGCACACGGGGACAATGCCCGTTCCGGCGGCCACGGTCTCGTCCAGGGCCACCGTGGCCAGCCGGCCGGCCAGTCCCTGTCCGCCGTATTCCTCGTTGACCACCGTGTGGTAGAAAATCCGTTGCGGCGACCCGCCGCCGTCGTACGCCTTGTACGCGGCCTTCCCGATCACGTTGCCGGCGTCGAGGATTTCGAAACGCTCGCGTTCGGCGTTGTGGCGGATGGTGATGTCACTCAAGGGGATCTCCTTCGATGCGGTGTGGCCTCTGCACAGCCTAACGCCGGAGTTGCCCCCGCTATTTCAAGGCGCGGCTCCGCAGCCCTGCTGGCGCACCAGCCCGTGGGGAACGGCCGGGTGGGCGCGCACCACGTAGCTTCCCTCGCCGACCTCCGTGACCATGATGCCGGTGCCGTACCGGTTGGCGGCTTCCTCCACCATCCGGACCGCATCGGCCAGCGCCGCGGACGCCTCCTGCGGCTCCCGTACCCGGACTTCCACCATGCCCGTGCACCGCGTTTCCTTTGCTGGCTCCGCGGCGGGCATGGATCCCGCCCGGGCCGGCCTAGCCACGGGCGGCCCCCATGCCGGGCACGACGGCGGCTTCCGCGGCGGGTGCCGCATCGCCGTCGCGCTTCTCCCCGGCCTGCTGGCCCGTCCGCGGAGTCCCTTCCCCCGCCAGCCGGCACGCGGACAGGCCGGCGGCGGCGGCCCACGCCTGCGGAGACCCGGCGTGGTGGTACTGCACCGGAACCGGAAAGTCCTGCCTGGAGAAGCCGCCAAACAGCTCCGGCAGTGTGTTGCCGAAGTAGGCTGCGGCGTCGCGGAGGCCGCGCGCCACGGTGGCGGCCTGGTCGCGCAGACCGTAGGACGCCATGCCCTCGGCGGCCAGCATGGTGTCATGCGGCCAGACGGAGCCGTTGTGGTAGGACAGCGGGTGGTAATTGTGCTGCCCTTCGGCAAGGGTCCGGATGCCCCAGCCGGTAAAGAAGTCGGGCCGCAGGAGCCGAAGCGCCACTGCGCGGGCGTCCTCCGGATACAGGATCCCGGCCCACAGCAGGTGCCCGGCGTTGGACGCCAGCGCATCCACCTGCCGGCCTTCGCCGTCCACCGCCAGTGCCGGGAAGTCATGCTCCGGCATCCAGAAGTCCACCCGAAAACGGACCTTCAGCTTGTCCGCGAGGCTCCGGAGCTGCCCTGCCCAGGCGGGGTCGCCCCAGACCTCGGCCGCGAGGCGGGAGCATTCCCGCAGGCCGCGCCAGGCGTACCCCTGCACCTCGGCCAGGGCGATGGCACCCACAGGTTCGCGGCCGTCCGCCCCGGCCACGGCGTCGTGCGAGTCCTTCCAGCCCTGGTGCAGGAGCCCGCCGGGATCAGGGGCGTAGCGGAGGAACCCGGTGTCCCGCAGGCCGCCGTCACCCAGCATCCACTCCACCGCCGCGCGCGCCGGCTGTTCCATGTCCCGGAGAAGCTGCGGATCGTCCACCCGGCCCAGCGCCATCAGGAACAGCGGGGTGGAATCCACCGTCCCGTAGTAGCGGCCATACGGTACGGCGCCCAGCTGCGCCAGCTCGCTGACCCGCAGCTCGTGCACCATTTTGCCGGGCTGCTCCACCCTGGCGGGGTCATGGACGGTCCCCTGCGTGGCGGCCAGGGCGCGGAGGACGTCCGGAAGCAGGTCAGGGCGGTCCTGCCGCGCCAGCAGCGAGGCCAGGACCGAGTCCCGGCCAAAGAACGTGAGGAACCAGGGCAGGCCGGCGGCCGGGATGGTCAGGTCCGGCCGCAGCGGGCAGGGCATCAGCAGCGAATCCAGGTCCCGGAGGCTTTGGCGCCTGAGCGCACTGTCCTCCTTGGGCTGCGCGGACTTCCCCTGCGGGACGTGCTTTCCGGACGAACCGGGGCGTGGCACGCGGGGCTCCGGCGCTGCCGGCTTCGGCCGCAGCGGCGCGGTGGTCAGGGCAGTGATGGTCAGCGCCTGTTCCCCTCCGGCTTCCAGGGGAAGGTCCCAGGTCAGGGTTGCACCCACGAAACGCCCGGCCACCGGCTCACGGCGGACCGACGGTGCAATGCTGGCCGTGACCCTGATACCTGCCTCAAAGGTGCGGCCCGCGAGGGTGTGCGTGTAGTCGAAGGTCAGGGAACCGTCGTCGATCACGGTGAGGCTGCTGGCAGCCGCGGAAAGGTCGAAGGTCCTGCCGTCCGTGCGGACCGTGAACTGGTCCGCGAAGTCGGTGCCGGCGCCCAGGACCAGGTGTGCGGTGACGGGCTCCCGACCGAGGTTGCGGATGGCCAGGGTCTCGGTGAGGCCGCCCGCGTCCAGCTCCTGGGTCCGGACGACGAAGAGGTCATGCGTCTGGTTCCGCCGGCCCTCGGGGCTCATGGCGATGCGCCGGCGGCCCGGTTCCGAGACGCTGCCGACCTCCCAGAAGGCAGACCGGTCGATCTCCAGGATCCAGCGTGAGAGCAGCCGGGTGTCCGCCACGTAGAGGCCCTCGGTGCCGAGGGCGGCGGCCTGCGCGCGCCCGATGCTGCCATCAGGGGCGCCGCGCATCATGGCGCCGTGCGCCACCAGGACGGAGACGGCGGACGGAGGTGCGGTGGCGGTCACAGGGCGCTCCTTTGATAGGTGGTTTCCAGTGCCAGCGCCGCGGTCCAGCTGAAGCTCCGGGTGCCGTGCGCCGCACCCGTCCAGGGGTCGACGTATTCGGGAAAGTCGTGCTCCGCCGCGAGCTTGCCGATGTTGCCGCGCAGGAAGTCCGCCTGGCCGGTCCGTCCCAGCCGGTCCAGGGCCTCGGCCACCAGCCAGGTCATGTTGAACCATGCCGGTCCGCGCCAGTACAGCGCCGGATTGTGGTCCTCCGCGGTGGCGTCGTAGCTGGGCACCATCAGGGCGCCGCCGCCCAGGAAGCGCGGTCCGTCCAGGGTGGCAATTAGTTCGTCGGCATGGGCCTGGCCGGAAAGCAGCAGCGGCATCAGCCCGTTGACGGTGGCCTTCCGCACCACGGCTCCGGTGATGGCGTCCCGCGCGGAGTAGCAGCCGAGCTCCGGAACATACAGCTGCTCCAGCGCCTCCGCCGTCCGCTGCGCGCGCTCGCGGTGGACTCCGGCGGGCAGCCCCAGTTCCGCGGCAATATCCGCGAGCGCCAGCTCTGACACCGCCAGGAGGGTGTTGAAGAGCGGGTCCTCCATCAGGAAGGGGTAGTCCCGGTCCTCGTCGTCGCAGCTGTGGTCCCGGTAGCGTTCAGCCATCCAGAAGTATTTGCCGTACTCCTTCTGGCTGGGGCGCTCTCCGGCGTCGGCGTGCTGCAGGTCCGGCCGGTTCAGTGGTGTGCGGCAGTCATCGGGGATTCGTGCCATCACGTCGTCCCACAGTGGGGAGTTGTCCGTGCCCGACTCCCACGGGTGGACGATGCAGGCCAGCCCGGATCCGCGGCGGTCCCGGCGGCCGGTGAGGTAGCCGTGCCAGCGCACCAGCTTGGGGTAGCTCCGTTCGAGGAAGGACCGGCGGCGTGATTCGGCGGGGTCCGCCTGGTGGATTTTCCAGACCGCCCAGGCGTGGTTGGGCGGCTGGACCAGGCCCGCCGTCTCGGCGTGCCGGGGTGCGCCGGGGATGCTGGTGGACTGCCAGAAGGACGCGCCCGGCGCGTAATCCTGGTCCCGGTGCGGATCGAAGACGATCTGGGGCAGGCGGCCGTCGTCCCACTGCCCGGCGAACAACGCGTCCATTTCCTGCCCTGCGCGGCGGGGCGAGACGCGCCGCAGCCCTACGGCGATGAAGGAGGAGTCCCAGCTCCACTGGTGCGGATACAGTCCCGGCGCCGGAACCGTGTGGGTGGTGCGCCAGTTGGCTTCCAGGACTGCGGTGCCGAGGGCGGCAATCCGGCGGGGGTCCGCGCCGCGCCCGTCCGGGGCAGCCATCCGGGCATCCCGGGTGTGGCCGCCGCTCACAGGTACCGCCCCAGCAGCGAGGGAACGCGGGGAAGGACTTCGGCCGCGGGACCGGACAGCCTGGACTCCAGCGCCACCGTCCCCTGGTAGCCGATGGATTTCAGCGTGGCCCCAAACAGTGCCCAGTCGATGTGGCCCGCCCCGGGTTCCAGCCGGTTGGAGTCGCTGGCCTGGACATGGCCGATATAGTCCGCCGCTTCCTGCAGCGCCTCCGCCGGATCACTTTCCTCGATGTTCATGTGGTAGGTGTCCGGTGCCAGCTTCACCGCGTCCTGGCCGGCGAACTTCAGGAGCCGGACGCCGTCAGCGAGCCGGTTGACCATGTGGTCCTCGTAGCGGTTGAGGGGTTCCAGGTAGAGCTCCACGCCTTCCGACGCCGCGTGCCCGCCCAGGTGTGCCAGGGCCTCGACCAGCACGGCGGTGTCCTGCTCCTCGGTCCTGGGCGGCACGAACGGGGGCAGCCGCCTGGAGAACATGCCGTACGAGGCCGGGGTCATGACGCCGCGGCCGCCGATCTCGGCCATGACGCTGAGCTGGGATTTCAGCTGCACGACAGCGTCCTTCCGGAGTTCGTCGTCGAACGCGCCGATGAAGTGGGACATCTCCACGCAGGCCGTGGGCATCACGACACCCGCAGCCCGGGCGCGGCGCAGCTCCGGGAGCCTCGCCTCGAACTCGAGGTTGCCGGCTGAGCGGAGCTCGATTCCGCCGAAACCCCATTCCAGCGCGTGGTCGAACTTCTCCTCAAGGCTGGCGCCTGGAAGGTGTTGTTCCTGGACGGTGATGACGGTCATGAGAACTCCAATACAACCTGGAGCGCGGACTGGGGGTCCGTGTCCAGTAGTTCGTAGGCTTTGGCGGCGTCCGCCAGGGGAAAGGTATGGGTGACGAGGGAGGGTGCGTCCACCAGCCCCTTGGCCAGGTGGTCCACCACCGTCTGCTGCAGCCGCGGAACGGTCCAGCGGGAACGGAGCCGGTTGGGCACGGAACCGATCTGCGAGGCCAGCAGTTGGACACGGTTGTGGTGGAACTCCTCGCCGAAGCGGACGCCTGTGGCCTCGCCCTGGTAGAATCCGGCCGCGATGACGGTGCCGTCCGCGCCCACGGTGCGGGTTGCCTCGTGCAGCGCGCGGTAATTGCCGCTCAGCTCGATGGCCACGTCCACGCCGGCTCCGCTGGTGATCCGCCTGATGTCCCCGGCGAGCTCCGGTGACGGGCTGAGGGCATGGCCGGCACCCCACTGCAGCGCGTGCGCGCGCCGGTTCTCGATGCCGTCGACGGCGATCACGGCCGCCCCGTTCAGGACGGCAAAGCGGGTGGCCAGCAGCCCGATGACGCCCTGGCCGAAAATCGCCACCGTGGAACCCGGGCCAAGGTCCGCGGCGAGCACGGCGCTCAGGGCGATGGCACCCACGCGGACGAACGCGCCGGCCAGGGGGTCCATCCCATCCGGCAGGACGTGGCCGCGCAGGGTCTCCGCGGCGAGGATGCCCTCATCCCGGTGCCCCCAGATCCCCCAGACGATATCGCCCGGCTTCACGGGCGGGTCCGATTCGGCGGCATCCGACACCGGCGCTGCCGGTGGCGCAACTTCCACCACCTCGCCTACTTCGGAATACCCCCAGCCATCCAGCGGATAGTTCAGCGCTTCCCGGCCCGGCTGGAAGAGGCGCGACGCCGGATCCCACACGGAGGTGAGGTACGGATTGGTGCCGCGGTAGGCAGTGAGCTCGGTCCCGGCCGAGATGCCGGAGTAGATGGTGCTTACCCTCGCCTGGCCGGGTTCGAGGGGGACGGACGGCTGGTCAACAACAGCCACGCTGCGGGGCGCGGCGATGCGGAGAAAGCGGGACACTTTCAGTTTTGTCCTTCGGTTCGTGGAGGCTGTCATCCTGTGACCTATCTGACATTAGCATAAGCACTAGCCCACTTGTGCCTAGTTGTTATACAAAAACTGCAGTATGTTTATCCCGTGCTTTCGGTCCCGCAGCACAGCCGGCCGTGCACCTGGCGGCCGAGGTTGCGGCGGACCGTCAGCTGTTACCAAACGCCGGACAGCAGGGTTTGGAGGGAGACAGGTGGACAACGGCGGCAAGCCAACGCCGGTACTGGAGATCGGCGGCACGCATGTAACGGCGGCCCTGGTGAGCAGCCCTGGCAATAGGGAACAGCAGTGGGCCGTGGTCCCGGACAGCGTGGTGCGGCGCGGCCTTGACGCGAACGCTTCCGCGGACACCCTCCTGGATGGCCTGGCGGCCGCGGCACGGGACATCGGCGCTCGCCATGACGGCTGCTGGGGTGTCGCGCTGCCCGGCCCCTTCGACTATGCGAACGGGGTGGCCCTGTATGAGCATGTGGGCAAGTTCGACCAACTCCGCGGCGTGGATATCAGGGCCGGGCTGCGGTCACGGCTGCAGGACGCGATGAGGAGCGCCTGGTTCCTTAACGACGCCGACGCGTTCGGCATCGGCGAGGTGGCCCTGGGTGCTGCCGGGGACAGCCGCCGGGCCGTGTGCCTCACGCTGGGAACAGGTGTGGGTTCGGCGTTCCTTGCCGACGGTGTTCCGGTGAAGGCCGGGCCGGACGTGCCGCCGGACGGCAGCTGTTACCTGCTGCAGTACCGGGGCCGCCCGCTTGAGGAGACCGTCTCCCGCCGGGCGATCCGCCGCGCCTACGCTGCGGAGATGCCCGACGCCGGCGCCCCGGACGTGCGAGCCATAGCGGAGGCGTGCCGGGCCGGCGACGCCGTGGCCGTGGCAGTCCTTGGGCGCGCCTTTGCTGCCCTTGGCGAGGCCGTGGGCCCGTTTCTGTTGCGGTTCGGTGCGGAGGTCCTCATCGTAGGAGGCTCCATGGCCGGCTCCTGGGACATCGTGGAACCGGCGGTCCGTCAGGGGCTGGTGGCGGTACATCCGCAACTGGCTGCGCTGCCGCTCCGGAAGGCTGCGCGGTCCGAGGAAGCCGGGCTGGTGGGGGCCGCCTGGTGGGCGTGGACCCGGGAGTTCGGCCGGAGGCAGGCAGCTCGGAGGGAAGTCCGGGCCGAACCTTAGGCACAGCCCTCAGGCGGGCCGGCCGACAACCCTGGCGGGCAGGTCCGTTTCGGTGCCGCGGACGTAGGCCTTCACCGTGGCCAGCTTCTGGCCTGTCCCGGCACCGTGGGGGCGGATGGTGTAGGCACCCACGGCGGCGGGAATGATGAAGGTTTCGGCGTAGTTCACCACGAACGGCTCGAAGCGGCCATCCGGGCTCTCCACCACGGCTTCGGGGCCTTCCACCAGGTTGAGGACATTGACGGTGCCGCGGGTGTGGTGTTCCACGGTGCCGGTGAACCAGTGCCGCCGCACCTCGATGAACTCGAGTTCGTGCAGGCCTGTCCGCTCCTCGGTCCAGCCCGGGCCCGAGCCCAGCTCCTCCACCTGGTCCAGCAGTTGCTCCTTCACCCATACCGTGTCGCGGTCCCACTGGATATTCCGGCTGGCGTGGTCCACGTGGATGGGCCGGGGCCTGCCGTCCAGTCCCACCCGGTCCCAGTCCCACATTTTGAAGGTAAAGATGTAGGGCGTCGCCGAGATCTCCAGCACCATCGAGTTGGCGCCGGACGCATGCACCGTGCCGGCCGGGATGGAGAAGTGGTCGTGCTTGCGCGCCGGAAAGGCGTTGACGTAATCCTCCGCCGGGAAGTGCGTGCCGCCGTCGGACGCTTCCTTCAGCGCCCTGACCATGGCCGCCGGGTCCGTCCCGGATTTGAGCCCCAGGTACACCACCGCGTCAGGGCCGGCGTCCAGGAGGTAGTAGCTCTCGTCCTGCGTGTAATGCATGCCGAACCGGTCCTGGATGTAGTCCGTGAGCGGATGGACCTGCAGCGAGAGGTTGCCGCCGCCCATGGTGTCCAGGAAGTCGAAGCGGATGGGGAATTCAGCGCCGAACCGGGCGAAGGTCTGCGGTCCCAGCAGCGCAGCGGGCTGGGTGAACACCACGTTCAGGGATGGCAGTTCCACCACCTGTCCGCCCACGTCCAGCAGGATGCTGTTCTCCTCCGGAACGCAGTCGAAGCACCAGGCGTAGTTGTCCGCCTCCGCGTCCAGTCCGATGACCTTCTTCATCCACTGCCCGCCCCACACGCCGGGATCGAAGAACGGCACCACGCGGAACGGTGCCGCGGCGGCCGCGGCCATCCCGCGGTGGAACGTCTCCCCCGTGATCAGCGTGGCCCCGGCGATGCTGCGGTTGGTGTCCAGGACGTAGTCGACGGCGGGGAACATCTGCCGCTTGTGCCGGTCCGCCACCCGCCATTCCACGAAAAAGCTGCGCTTGTACTTGCGCAGGTTGTCCTCGTTGGTGTTGTGGCAGCGCCAGTTCGGGGCCCCGGCTCGCTGGCGCTGCTGAAGTTCCCAGCGCGCCATGTCCGCGAGGACCAGCGTGCGCTCGGGCAGCGGCACCAGGGCGGCTCCCCAGCCCACCAGGACCACGGGAACGTCCGACGCCGACACCCGGGTTGCCAGGCCGGCAAGCCTTCCGGCGTCGTAGAAGTCGGCAAGGGTGTGATGGCTCAGGACGCCAAAGACGCGGTCGTCCGTGAGGTTGGCGGCGATCAGGGCGTCGATGTCCGCGATGGGCAGGGCGGCAAGGTCCTCGACATCCAGGATCCGGTGGCCGGGCAGCGCTTCCGCAATAGAGGCTTTCAGTTCATCCAGCCGGACGCCCGGGTAGGTGTCCACCACCACCGGCTTATCCGCACGGGCCGCTTCCTGCCAGGCTGCGTGTCCGGTCCAGGCCTGATGGTGCCCTGGAACGGTGACGGTGGGAAATTTGTCGTAGCTGCTGGCGGGAAAGGGGCTCATGGACTTCCGATCGGGAAAGCGGTCTTGATAACGTTGCCGGCACGTCGGCGGCCCACCCGGGGCTGCGTAGCTGGCGGAGGGCAGGAGCCGGGATGCGGCGGATGGTTTCGTACGGTCACTCGTGGATTGACGGGGATGGCGCGTCCGCGCCGTCGTTGCGCCTGGCCGCCCGGGCAGCAGCAGGGCTGGGACTGGAGCTGGACAACCGGGGCGTCGGCGGCAGCAGCAGCACCGGAACAGCCGCGCTGGTCCGGGACGCCGCTCCCCCGCCGGCCGCCCTCTACCTGCTCATGACGGGACTGAACGATCTTCGCCTGGGCGGCGAGTCGCCGTCGTCCCTTGAAAACTATGCCGGCGCGCTGCGGACCATCCTGGCCGCCTTCCGGCGGGCGGCCCCGGGGGCGCTGGTGGTTGCCGTGGCGCAGCCTCCGCTGCTGGACTTCAGCCTCCACGCTCCCCACAACCGGGGCTCGAACGGCCTGGTGAATGTGTACAACGACCAACTGCGGCGGGTGGCGGAAAGGTTCCCCGGCGTGGTGGTTGCGGAGGCCGACGGCTGGGACGCGGGCACCATGCTGGCGGAGGACACCGTGCACGCCAACGACGCGGGCCACGAATGCCTGGCCCGCGCCGTTGTGGCGGCCGCTACTGCTGCATGGCAATGACGAGGCCCGCCCACGTCTGGGGCACGGCACCCAGGCCGCGTCCGTTGTCCGGGTTCCAGTACTCGGCCCAGCCGCTGGCAACAGCGCCGGCTTCCGTAAGCTTCGCCAGCGACGCCGCTTCATCGTCCATGCCCTGGCGCCGGAAGGCCTGCTGGAACAGGTAGTTCAGCGGCGGCCACGCCGGGCCGCGCCAGTAGGTGTCCGGGTCGTACGCGGGGTGGGACCTGGCCACATTTGCGGGACCGTAGGGTGCCCCGAACCGGGCGGGGTCTGCCAGCTGCGCGAGGGCGGCCCTGGCTTTGGCACGGTCTGCGGTGACCAGGGCTCCCATCACGCCGTCGCTGATGGGGATGCTGACGGACGGGCCGCCGCCCACCACCGCAAGGTCTGACCAAAGCTGTTCGCTGTCATCCCACAGCTGTTCGTCCATGGCCTCCGCGAGCGCCGCCGCCCGTGCTTCGAGTTCCGGGTCGCCGGTGATGGCGGCGAGCTCGCGGAGGTTGAAGGCGGTGTAGGCGTTGAAGGCCGCCGGGCAGGCGACGAAGCTCGTGGACCAGCACGCGGCGCCGTCCGCCGAGAAGGACACCTCCGCCATGCGTTCCTTGTTCCAGGCTGTCCGTGCGGACCGGCTGTAGCCGTCACTGGTCCTGCCCGGGGCGCCCCAGTCATCCCAGCGCGGGGAATGGTCGTTTCCGGCTTCCCACGGATGGACAACATAGATGAGGCCCTCGGGTGTGCGCCGGTTCTCCCACAGCCAGTCCAGCCCCGCCCGCGCCCTGGCAAGGGTGGCGGCTGACAGCTGGATGCCGGCGTCGGACATCACCCTTGCGGCGTGCCCGAACATGGGCGGCTGGGTCAGCGAGGACGTCCCGGGAAGGGGACCCAGCCAGGTGTCCGGCCCCGCTCCGCCGTAGCGCATGTGCGGCACCATCCCGCCGGCAAGCTGGCCGGCAAGGACGGCGTCCAGTTCCTGGGCGGCCGCCCTGCCGTCACCCAGCTTCGCCCAGAGGACTGCATGGAAGCAGGAGTCCCACAGCCACAGGTGCGGATAGGTTCCGGGGTTGGGCACCGAGTAGCCGTGCTCCGCGCGCCAGTGCGCCGCCAGGAGACCACGGACGGTCTCCCGGAGGCCGCTGGTACCTGCCCCTGTTGCGGACGCCATCAGCCTTTCTCCGCGCCTGCGGTGAGGCCCTCGGTGAGGAGCCGCTCCGCGGCGAAGAAGATGATGATGATGGGCAGGGTCAGGATCACCGAGCCCGCCATCAGCACGGTGGTGGGCACCTCGATGCTTCCTGCCAGCTGGGACAGGCCCAGCGAGACCGTCCAGCTGGGCCGGGTGTTGACCAGGAACAGCAGCGCGAAGAGGAACTCGTTCCACGCGATCATGAACACGAACAGGCCGTTGGAGATGATGGCGGGCATGGCCAGCGGCAGGCTGATCCGGCGCAGGACGCCGAGCCTGCTGGCGCCGTCCAGGGCGGCGGCTTCCTCCAGGCTGGTGGGGATGGTGTCGAAGTAGTTCCGCAGCATGTAGATGGTCACCGGGATCACCTGCGCCACGTAGACAATCAGCAGCGCCACCAGCTGGCCGCGCAGGCCCAGGCGGGTGAAGAAGGTGAACAGGGGGATGGCCAGCAGGATGCTGGGGAACAGGTACACGGCCAGGAACAGGGCGCTGACCTGGCGGCGGCCGAAGAAGTTCAGCCGGCTGATGGCGTAGGAGCCCGGGATGGCCACCAGCAGCGAAATCAGCACCGTGCCCAGCGCCACCAGGGCACTGTTGCCCATGAACCTCAGGAAGCCCTGGCCGCCGTCCTCCTGCGGCGTCATGATGCTCACGTAGGAGCCCCAGTCCAGTTCGGCGAGCGGAATGACCAGTGAGCCCGGGTCCCGCAGGAGCGAGTCCAGGGGCCGGATGGACAGGATGAACATGTAGTAGAACGGGAAAAGCGTCACCAGCACCAGGCCGACGATCACCACCCAGCGCAGCACGCCGAAGATCCTGGTTTCGATCACGTCCCGCGTCCAGCGGGACCCTTCAGGGGGCCGGGGCGAAGAGGCCGGGCGCCGTGTTTCGACGGGAACCGCCATCAGGAGACCTCCTCTTTCTTCGCGAAGAACTTGATGTAGACGCCCACGAACAGGCCCAGGATGAGGGCCAGGACCAGTGCCTGGGCGGATGCCGCGCCAATGTCGCCGCGGGCGGTGAGGTAGTTGAACACGGTAACGGCCACCACTTCGGTGCCGCCGCCACCGCCGGTGAGCAGGTAGATGTCATCGAAGCTGTTGAACGTCCAGATGAAGCGCAGGACGGACAGCATGGCCATGGTGGGCAGCAGCTGCGGCAGGATGATGTGGAAGAACCGCTGGATGGGCGTGGCGCCGTCCACCCGGGCCGCCTCCTCCAGGCTGTCCGGCACTGCGTTGAGCCGGGCGGTGAGGAACAGGAAGGCGAACGGGAAGGACCGCCACCACTCGAACACGATGACCGTGATCAGGGCTGTGGGGATCTGGAACTCCAGGCCCAGGAGGGAGACGTCCCTGACCCGCTCGCTGAGGAACGGAATGGCTTCCTCCCAGCCGAACAGCCGCTTCCCCCAGTAGTTGACCAGCCCGAATTGGGGATCGAGCATGGTGGTCCAGGTGAAGGTGACGGCCACGATCGGGGCGACGTACGGGATGAGCATGGAGGCCCGGATCAGCGTCCTGCCCTTGAACGGCTTGCGCAGGGCGAGGGCGGCTATCAGGCCCAGGATGATGGCCCCGGCCGTGCCCAGGATGGAGTACGCCAGGGTGGTTGCCAGCGACTGGAAGAAGCTGCTGGAGAAGACGTTGTCGAAGTTGGCCACGGTGTACGGGCCGAAGATCCCTGCCGTGCGGATGTTGAGGATCCGCACGCGCTGGAACGCCAGCACCAGGGTCCAGAGGATGGGCAACACCACCATGACCAGGACCAGCACCAGCGTTGGGGACAGCAGGGTGAGGCCGGCGCGCTGCTCCTCGCGGGCCATCGGGGAAAGCTTGCGGCGCCCCCGCAGGCCGGCGGCTGATGCCGCCGGTCCTGCCGGAGCGTCCTTTTGGGTGGAACTCACTGCAGCGAATCCTTGATGGACTTGAGGGAATCGGCCGCCTGCTTGGCTGCGGTCTCGGGATCAACGCCGCCGGAGGTGACGTCGCTGACGGCCTTGGCGATGGGCAGCTCACCCAGGGCAGCGCCCACCAGGTCGCCCTGGCCCTGCGTGATGCCCCAGCGCTTCAGCTCATCGGGACCCTGCTCCAGCACGGAGAGGACGTCCTCGGAGTAGAAGTTGCCCAGCGGTTCCTTCTTGTCCACGCCGGCGGGCATCGTCTTCCACTTGTCCGCGTATTCGGTGGGGTTGTCGGCGGTGCCGGCACGGACCGGAAGGCGTCCTTCCGGAGCGATGGAGAGCCAGTCAACGTAGCCCTCGGTCATGAAGTACTCCACGAATTTCCGGGCGGAGTCGCTGGCCGAGTCCTTGGTGACCGTCCACGAGACCACTTCGCCGAACTGGGCGGGCTGGTCGCCGTCGGGGCCCTGGATGCCGGTCACGACGCCGGTGTTCTTGGCCAGGAAGGCGGGGTCCGCGGCGCATTCGGGGCAGGTGGGGGCGGCGTCGTTGCGGAGGCCGGCCATTTCATCCAGCAGGAAAGTGGACCAGATGGCCATCGCTGCCTGCCCGGCGAAGTAGGAGGCTCGGACGGTGTCCACGTCCTGGGCGCCCGGCACCGAGTAGTCCTTCAGCATGTCGCGGTAGAAGGTGAGGGCTCCCACGCATTCGGGGCTGTCGAAGGTGATGTCGCCCTGGTCGTTGACCATTTCGCAGCCGTTGCCCTGCGCGATGTGCTCGAAGGTCTGCTGCGTGAAGGCCTCGCCCGGCTTGTTGGCCGCGGCGATGCCCGCCAGCTCAGGCGTATCCAGCTTTTGTGCTGCCGCCTTGATGTCGTCGTAGGTCTTGGGCGCCGTGAGGCCGGCCTTCTCGAACAGGTCCTTGCGGTAGTACAGGAGCTGCTGCCACGAGGAGTCCGGCACTGACAGCTGCTCGTCGCCGTCGCGCGTCAGCTCAAGGGCACGCTCGGAGAAGGTGCCTTCGCCGAGGCTCTCCACGATCGCCTTGTTCGTGTCGCTGTCCACCAGGTCATTGGCGGCAAGCGTGCGGACCTGCGCCAGCGAGATGGAGCCGATGACGTCGGGAAGGTCGCCTGCTGCTGCCGACGAGGTGAGGACCTGGTTGAACTGGTCCTCGGGGACGCCCACCAGGTCAACCTGCACGCCGGTGGCCGCGGTGAATTTCTCGATAATGGCCTCGGTCTTGGCCACGCGGTCGGGCAGGGTGTCGGCGGTCCAGACGGTGATGGGTTCCCCGCCGGTTCCCCCTGTGGGCCCGGTGTCCGAACCCTCGTCCTGCGTACAGCCCGCCAGCATTGCCACGGCCAGCGCTGCTGTGGCAACGGCGGCCACCGTGGATCTGCCTCTGGTTCTCATCACTTCGATGCTCCTGTCCTAGGCGGCGCTTTTGATGCCGCGTCCTCGCGCATTCGGCGCCTGTTCCTGCCGGGACCGCCGACTTTGGCTGTCCGGCACAGCGGGTGCTGCTTACCCGCCGCGGGCTGTGAGCACAGTCACAGGCACCGAACTTGTGCCTAAAGGCTATCCAGATGTTGTCTAGCTGTCTAGCATTAGCTGCAGACTCATTCGACATGTTGATGCACGAGTTGTGCCCTATTGGCTGCCCGGCCAATAGGATTGCGAAAGTGCCTTTTCGACCGTAGGAGCAGCAAATGTACGTGGGACCCGGGGATGTCCTTCACTTGGTCAGGTCCGGAAAAGCAGTCACCCGCGGCGACATCCAGGAAGAGACCGGCATGTCCCGGATGACGGTGGCACAGCGCGTAGACGCCCTCCTGAAGGCCGAGCTGATCCGCGAGGCCGGTGCTGCCAGGCCTTCCGGCGGACGGCGGCCCACCCACCTTGCCTTCAACCTGCAGCATTCCTTCACCATTTCGGCAACGGTGGAAACAACGTCCAGCCGGGTGGCACTGACGGACCTCGACGGCACCGTCATCGCCGACGAACACGTGGACACCGCCGTCGACGACGGGCCGGAAAAGGTCCTGCGCGCCATCATGGACGCGGCGCAGCGGCTGCTGAAACAGACCAGGACCCCCGTGTCCAAGGTTTCCGGCGTGGGCCTGTCCATTCCCGGTCCCGTGGATCCGCATACCCTGCGTCCCAGCCAGCCGCCCATTATGCCTGGCTGGGACGCCTACCCCGTCGTGGAACTCATCCAGGACACCTTCGACGTTCCGGTACTGGTGGAGAACGACGCCGACGCCATGGCCGTCGGCGAGTACACCGCCGGTTTCAAGGGCACGCCGTCGCTCTGCCTGGTGAAGGCGTCCACCGGCATCGGCACCGGGCTGGTGATCAACGGCGAGATCTACCAGGGCGTCGACGGCGGCGCGGGCGACATCGGGCATGTCCGCCACCCTGCATTCTCGGCATTGCAGTGCCAGTGCGGCTCCTTCGGCTGCCTGGCGGCCGGCGCCAGCGGCGGCGCGATTGCCCGGCAGCTCACGGAGCTGGGGATCCCGGCGTCGTCGGGCAAGGACGTGCGCCAGCAACTCCTCGCCGGAAACCTCGACACGATGCGGCTGACCCATGAGGCCGGCCAGCGGCTGGGCGAGGTGATGGCCACCGTGGTGTGCCTGCTCAACCCGGCCGTGCTGCTGATCGCCGGGGACCTTGCCTCGTCGTCGCTGATCGGCGGCATCCGCGAGACGCTGTACCCCATGTCCCTCCCCCGGGCCACCCGGCACCTGGACGTCCGGCTGGCGGCCCTGGGCGAGGATGCAGGCATCCGGGGCATGTCCTCGCTCCTGGTCAACCAGGTGTTTTCGCCTGCAGCGGTGAACGCCCGGCTCTCCTGACCATCGCTGGTGACTTCCGTCCGCAAGCCTTGTAGTGTCGGCAGCGGACGGCAAAACCCGGCGATTTCGATGGCAAGGAGCGGACCATGGCAGTCAACGACGACGAAGCACAGGTACTGGACCAGTGGAGCAACCGGCTGGCGCAGGCCCTGCAGATCCTGGACCTGAAAGTGGACCACGAGCTGCTCCTGGACCTGGCCCGCAAGTCCGCGGGCAACGTCATCCACGCGGCAGCGCCGGTCACCACGTTCCTGGTGGGCTACGCCGCCGGGCTGGACGCGGGGACGGGCAGCGCCGGAACGCGGGAGGCGTCGTCGGCTGCCGTGGAGAAGGCCGCCGGGGTCGCTTTCCAGCTGTGTGAGGACGGGCCCGACGGCGGTCCGGCCAGCCGGGGCTGGGCGGACACCGGGCAGTAACCAGCCGGTGGTTGAGCCTGTCGAAATCAGGGTTTCGACAGGCTCAACCACCGGATACGGGCTCAACCCACCGGTTAGCCCCAGGCGGTGGGCTCCTCCTCCAGCACGGGCACAGGTTCGAGCCGGACAATAACTGCCTTCGACGCCGGCGTCTGGCTTCCCTCCGCCACGCTTTCCAGCGGCACCAGCACGTTCGCCTCCGGGTAGTACGCCGCCGCGCAGCCGCGGGCCGAGGGATAGGACACCACGCGGTAGTTCCGCAGCACCCGGTCCACCCCGTCGGAGTACACGCCGTGGATGTCCACGTGCTGCCCGTCAGACAGCCCCAGTTCCGCCAGGTCTGCGGGGTTCACGAACACCACCTCGCGGCCTTTCTTGATTCCGCGGTACCGGTCGTTGTGGCCGTAGATGGTGGTATTGAACTGGTCGTGCGAGCGCATGGTCTGCAGGATCAGGGTCCCCGCAGGGCGTTCCACATGCTCCAGTTCATTGACCGTGAGGATTGCCTTGCCGGTGGGCGTGTTGAACGTCCTCGAGTCGCGGGGGCCGTTGGGCAGGATGAACCCGCCGTCCTGCCGGACCTTCCGGTTGTAGTCCTCGCAGCCGTTCACCACGTGGGAGATGTGGTCCCGGATCAGGTCATAGTTCTTTTCAAAGCCGGCCCAGTCCGCGGAGGTCCGCCCGCCCACGGTGGCGGCGGCGAGCCGGCAGACGATGGCCACCTCGGAGAGCAGGCCCGGGGCCACCGGCTCCACGGTTCCGTGCGAGGCGTGCACGGCGCAGACGGTGTCCTCCACGGAGACAAACTGCGGCCCGGACTCCTGCCGGTCGATCTCCGTCCGGCCCAGGGTGGGCAGGATGAGCGCCTCGGCGCCGGTGACCGCGTGCGAGTGGTTGAGCTTGGTGGAGATCTGGACGGACAGCTCCGTGTTCTCCATCGCCTCCTCCGCGGCGTGCGTGTCCGAGATGGCGCCCACGAAATTGCCGCCGAGCGCGATGAATACCTTGATGCCGCCGTCGCGCATGGCCCGCACGGTCTGGACGGCGTCCAGGCCGTGCTCACGGGGCGGTTCAAAAGCGAACTCCTGCCCCAGGGCGTCCAGGAAGGCGGGGGGCATCTGTTCCCAGATCCCCATGGTCCTGTCGCCCTGGACGTTGCTGTGCCCGCGGATGGGTGAAGCGCCGGCGCCCGGCTTGCCCATGTTGCCGCGGAGCAGGAGCAGGTTGATCATCTCCTTGATGGTGGCCACGCCCTTTTTCTGCTGCGTGATGCCCATCGCCCAGGTGATGATCACCCGGTCCGCTGCGACGTAGCGGGCCGCCAGTTCCTCGATCTCCTCCAGGCGGAGCCCGGTGGCTTCCAGCACGGTGGCGTCGTCCAGCCGGGCAAGGTGGGCCCGCAGCTCCGCCAGCCCGTCACAGTGCTCCTCGAGGAATTTGTGGTCCAGCACGGTCCCGGGATGGGCGTCTTCGGCTTCGAGGACGCGCTTGGAGATGGCCTGCAGCAGCGCCATGTCCCCACCGATCCGCACCTGCAGGAACTGGTCGGCCAGGTCCGTGCCGCGCCCGATGATGCCCTTCACCTTCTGCGGGTTCTTGTACCGCATCAGCCCGGCCTCCGGCAGCGGGTTGACGGCCACGATCTTGCAGCCGGCTTCTTTGGCTTCCTCCAGGGCGGTGAGCATCCGCGGATGGTTGGTGCCCGGGTTTTGTCCCATGACGATGATGAGGTCAGCTTTGGCGAAGTCGTCGTAGGACACCGTTGCCTTGCCCACGCCGATGGTCTGGCCCATGGCCCAGCCGGAGGACTCGTGGCACATGTTGGAGCAGTCCGGCAGGTTGTTGGTGCCGTAGGCGCGGATGAACAGCTGGTAGAGGAAGGCGGCCTCGTTGGAGGTCCGGCCGCTGGTGTAGAACGCGGCCTGGTTGGGGTCAGGGAGCGACGCCAGCTTATTGGCGATGATGCCGAATGCCTGGTCCCAGCTGACCGGACGGTAGTGGTCCTCCCCCGCCGGTTTGTACACCGGTTCGGTGAGGCGGCCCTGCATGCCCAGCCAGTATTCCGAGCGGTCCCGCAGCTCGCTGACAGGATGTCCGGCCCAGAACTCCGAGCCGATGACCACTGGCGTTGCCTCCCAGGTCACCGCCTTGGCCCCGTTTTCGCAGAACTCGAACGTCTTGCGGTGGCCCGGGTCCGGCCAGGCGCAGCTCATGCAGTCGAAGCCGTCCTTCTGGTTCAGCGCCAGCAGGGTCTTCCGCGACCGCTCCACCCCCATGTGCTCCAGCGCCGGCTTCATGGAGTAGTAGACGCCGGGCACTCCGGCAGCCCAGGATTTTGGATGGCCGGTCACTTCCAGTTCGGACTCGTCGGCTTCTTCGACCTTCGGGTTCTTGCGCGTCACGCTGCACACTCCTCGGCTGATTCCTGGTCCCCATTACCCACGGCATCCGCCGGCGGACCAGCTTCTTCCACAGTTGTTCAGCGGGTCATGGAAGTCAAGGGATGCACGACGGCGGCTCCTGCCTGGCGTAGGCTGGTTCCCGCGGCTGAAGCAAGCGGCTGCGGGACCCACTGCGCGGAGCTGCCTTCTACATGTCCGACGATCTTGCCCTCGCCGCCCTGGCGGCATCTTCCTTTTCCCTGCCCTCATTGCGGGACGGCCAGCTGGCCGGCATGAGCGCCCTGGTGGCCGACCGCGACGTCCTGGCCGTGATGCCCACCGGGTACGGCAAATCCGCCATCTACCAGGTGGCCGCCCAGCACCTGCACAAGACGACCGGACGCCCCGCCGTCGTGGTGTCACCCCTCATAGCCCTGCAGGAGGACCAGCAGGATGCCTTGGCCGGGGACCTTGGCCCAGGGGCCGCCGTCGTCATTAATTCGTCGCACAGCGATTCCGAGGTGGAGGCCGCCTGGCAGGCTGTCGAGTCCGGGAAAGCCACCTTCGTGTTCCTGGCCCCCGAACAGCTGGCCAAGAAGGAGACGGTGGACCGCCTGGCCGCCCTGGACATCTCCCTGTTCGTGGTGGACGAGGCACACTGCGTTTCCTCCTGGGGCCACGACTTCCGCCCCGACTACCTTGGCCTGGGCAGCGTCCGGGAACGGCTGGGCAACCCGCCCGTGGCGGCGCTCACCGCCACCGCGGCACCGCCCGTGCGGGACGAGATCGTGGCCCGGCTGGACATGCGGAACCCGCTGGTGCTGGTGCACGGTTTTGACCGGCCCAACATTTCCCTGGATGTGGTCCGCCACCATGAGGACAAGGGCAAGCGCAAGGCCGTGCTTGAGCAGGTCGCGGAGTTCGCGCGGGACGGGCACGGGCTGCTCTATGCCGCCACCCGGCAGGACACGGAGAAGTACGCCGCCAAGCTTGCCGGGCTGGGGCTGCGCAGCGAGGCGTACCACGCGGGCAGGTCGGCCGCGGACCGGGAGAGGATCCACGAGCTGTTCCTCCATGACGGGCTGGATGTCGTGGTGGCCACCACCGCCTTCGGGATGGGCATCGACAAACCCAACGTCTGCTTTGTGGTCCATGCGGACATTCCGGAGTCGCTGGATGCCTACTATCAGGAGATCGGCCGGGCAGGGCGGGACGGGAAGCCTGCCGCGGCGGTGCTGCACTACCGGTCCGAGGACCTGGGCCTGCGGAAGTTCTTCACCACCAGTTCACCGGACCCGGAACGCCTCCTGGCGGTGCTGAAGGTCCTCAAGGCCGCGCACGCGGCCACGCCGAAGTCATCCCTGGCCGAGCTGACCGGTTTCCCCGCCCGCCGGGTCACCGGGCTGCTCAACCAGCTTGAGGAGGCGGGCGCCGTCGCCATCGGCAGACGGGGCGTCCGGCTCGCCTCCAAGGCCAAGCTGCCCGCCCTGGTGGAGGACGCCGTCGAACTTGCCGAGGCGCGGCAGCGGGTGGAGCAGTCCCGTCTCAGCATGATGCGGGCCTACGCGGAGACGGACGGCTGCCGGCGGCAGTTCCTGCTGGGCTACTTCGGTGAGGACCTGCCCGACCCGTGCGGCAACTGCGATGGCTGCGCCGCGGCGTCCGGCCGGCAGGGGGCGAAGAAGCTCGCGGACGATCCGTTCCCGCTGCAGTCCACGGTGGTGCACAAGGAATGGGGTCCCGGCCTGGTCATGCGGCACGAGGATGACGTCATTACCGTCCTGTTCGAACAGGAGGGATACAAGACCTTGTCGCGTTCGGCCGTCGTGAAGCATGAACTGCTCAAGCCCGCGTAGGCTTGAAGGACACTGACGACGAAAGGCCTGCCGCGTGGAAGTACCCTCCATAGTCTGGATCTTGACCATCGCAGGAATCGTTGGCCTGCTGGCCTTCGACTTCTTCTTCCATGTCCGGAAGGCCCACACGCCGTCCCTTAAGGAAGCCGCCGTCTGGTCCGCCATCTATGTGGGCATCGCGGTGCTCTTCGGGCTTGGGGTGCTCATCCTGGGCGGCACCACCATGGGCGCGGAGTATTTCGCGGGGTACATCACGGAGAAGGCGCTGTCCGTGGACAACCTTTTCGTCTTCCTCATCATTATGGCGAGCTTCCGGGTGCCGCGCGCTGATCAGCAGAAGGTACTGCTGTTCGGCATTGTCTTCTCCCTGATCGCCCGCACGGGGTTCATCCTCCTGGGCGCCGCGCTGATCAACAGCTTCGCGTGGGTGTTCTACATCTTCGGCCTGATTTTGCTGATCACCGCCGGCAACCTGCTCAAGCCGGGCAGCCACGACGACGACGAGTCCGAAGGCCTGGTGGTCCGGCTCGCCAAGAAGTACCTCCCGGCGTCGGCCCACTACGACGGCGACAAGCTCTTCACCATGGAGAACGGCAAACGGGTCCTCACCCCTATGCTGCTGGTGATGGTGGCGATCGGCGGCACGGACATCCTGTTCGCCCTGGATTCCATTCCGGCAATCTTCGGCCTGACCCAGAACGTGTTCATCGTGTTCACCGCCACGGCCTTCTCCCTGATGGGCCTGCGGCAGCTGTTCTTCCTGATCGACGGGCTGCTGGACCGGCTGATCTTCCTCTCCTACGGCCTTGCCGCCATCCTGGGCTTCATCGGCGTCAAGCTCATCCTGCACGCGCTCCACGAGAACACGCTGCCGTTTATCAACGACGGCGAGCACGTGAACGTCGTGGAGGTGAGCACCGGCGTTTCGCTGTCCGTCATCCTGGGGGTCCTGGTGGTCACGGTGGTGGCCTCCATCTTCAGCCCCAAGGGCAAGGCCAAGAACGCCGTCTCCGGAGCCAAGCGGCATGCCGTGGAGTATCTGGACCTCAACTACGAGACGGACATGGTGGAGCGGGACAAGATCTTCGCCCGGATGTGCCGCGAGGAGGACCAGATCCGCAAGCTTCCGGAGAAGTACAAGCGGCTGATCCGCAACGAGACCGAGTTCCTGGAACTGCTCCGGAGCGCCCACGACGAACACGACAAGGCCCAGGTCCGCGCGGACGCCAAGGGCTGACCCGCCCGGCACAGCAGGGGCAGCGGACGACGGCGGGAGGTCCCGCCGTCGTCCGCTGCCCTTTGAGCGGGTCTACTGCGGCTCGCATGCCTTCAGCGATCCGGCGTGCTGGCGGGCTCCGTCCGCGACGAAGTGCCCGAAGGTGTCATAGTCAAAGGCCTCGGCCACACCCTTGTAGTAGTTCACGTCCAGCGTGCCCGCCGTCGCCTCGGTGGAGACGATGATGCCTACGCAACTTGCGCGATTATTTGCTGCCTGGGCCGGGGCGGCCCCGGCGGTGAAAGCGAAGAGCCCTGCTGCGCAGAGCAGGGTGAAACGGCGGACGTGGGTGTTCTTGGCTTGACCTCTTCACAACGATGGGGATCCCCATCAAAGGCTGGCATTGTCTGCGGCCGCCGCCGGCAGTCCGGCGGAACAACCAGACGGACCTTCGTTGCCCCCAGTGCGCGGACCAGACGCGGCGTCCCGTGACGGGAACGCCTTCGGCTACCACTGCGGGCGTGCTGACCAATGCGCGCCCGTGAGAAGAGTACTGCTGCTGCCGGCCGGCGTCCACGGGTTTTTGCCCGCCCCGGGGGCCGGGACGGGCGTATCCAGCTGCGGTTGAGCTACCGCCCGAGCCGGGCCGCCTCGCTGGCCAGTACCCTGATCCTGGCCCAGTCCTTGGCGGCGACGGCGGCTGCCGGAGTCAGCCAGCTGCCGCCCACGCAGGCAACATTCGGCAGCTTCAGGTAGTCAGGCGCGGTGGCCAGGCTGATGCCGCCCGTGGGGCAGAACCGGACGTGCGGGATGGGTGCCCCGATGGCTGACAGGTAGCCGGGGCCGCCGGCAGGACCGGCCGGGAAGAACTTCATGGTGTCCAGGCCCTGTTCCAGGACCGCCATCACTTCGCCCACCGTGGCCACGCCCGGCAGCACCGGGACGTCCAGGGCGAGCATCGAGCTGAGCAGGGCGGGGGTGACGCCGGGGCTGACCAGGAACCGGGCGCCCGCCGCCACGGCGGCATCGGCCTGCGCCGGCGTGAGGATGGTGCCGGCTCCCACCAGGATCTCCGGGACTTCAGTGGCGATGAGCTTCAGCGATGTCAAGGCTGATTCGGTCCGCAGCGTCAGCTCGATGATCTTCACGCCGCCGTCGGCCAGCGCCCGGGCCAGGGGGACGGCGTCCTGGGGTTCGTCGATGGTGACCACCGGAATCACCGGTGAGACGTTCAGGACGGCGGAGGCATCAGCCATGGTTGATCTCGTTTCCCAGGCCTTCCGGCCCGTTGTTTTCCAGAATGCGGTACCAGTGCAGCAGCAGTCCGGTGAAGCCCTCGTGCTGTGCCAGGTCTTGGTCGAAGGCGGGCCGGAAGCCCAGCAGTGCCGGCACCACGTCCTCCGGCATCCGGGTGGCTGGCAGGACGGCATGCAGTCCGGCGGCAAGCGGATCGTTGAGATCCGCCGCCGGGGTGATTGCCACATGCCGCATCCAGGCCGCAATGGCCAAGGCGGCCCAGCGAGGTTCCCGCCCGGCGTCGAAAGTTCCCCGGATGGTGGGGATCAGGCGCAGCCCGATTTTCTGCGACCCGTCGCTGCCCACTTTCGCTGTGGTGTGCCCGAGTGCGGGGTTGGCGAAGCGGCGGAGCACCTCGGCACAGTACTGCCCGCCGTCCAGCCCGGCAGGCAAGGCAATGGTGGGGAGCGCTTCCTCAAGCATCATCCGGCGGCACGCGGTGCGGAAGGCGGGGTCGGCGACGGCGTCGCTGATGGTTTCCTTCCCCGCTGCGAGGCCGAGGTAGGCCAGCATTGAGTGGCTGGCGTTGAGCAGCCGCAGTTTGGCGGCTTCCCAGGCGGGCACATCGGCGCTTAAGAAGGCGCCGGCGTCCTCCCAGCGCGGGCGGCCGGCGGCAAAGTTGTCCTCGATGACCCACTCTTTGAAGGGCTCGGCCACCACGGCCGCTTCATCCCGCAGTCCCAGTTCGTGTTCGACGGCGGTCAGGTCGCCTTCCGTACTGGCCGGCACCATCCGGTCGACCATGGTGCTGGGGAAGGTCACGTTGTCCTGGAGCCAGGCCAGCAGCGGCCCGCTTTCCGCTGTGGGAAGGGAAGCAGCGAAGCCGCGGACCAGTGTCCCCGTCAGTTCGCCGTTGCCCGGCAGATTGTCGCAGGACAATACAGTGACCGGACCTGCCCCGTTCAGGGCGCGTTGCTGCAGTCCGCGGGTGATCTGGCCGATGGCGGTCCGTGGCGGTTGACCGGCGAGATCAGCCTGGATCTCGGGGTCGTCGAGGTCCAGGGTGTGGGTCCGGGGATCGAAGCGGTAGCCCTTTTCCGTGATGGTGAGCGTGACCACCTTGGTGGCTGCAGCGGCGATCCGTTCCACCACCAGTTCCGGGGTGTCCCGGCCGGAGATGGCTTCGACGATACTGGAAACGACGCGCGCCGGGGCTGCGCCGTCGCCGCGTTCGGCCACGGTGAAGAGCCCGTCCTGCGGGGCTAGCTGCCTGGCCACGGTGTCCGAGCGCTGGGTGACGCCGATGATGCCCCATTCGTAGTCGCCGGCAGCGAGCATGGCGTCTTCGGTGAACACCGCCGTATGGGCGCGGGCGAATGCGCCCAGGCCCAGGTGCACGATGCCCGGCTGCAGCTTTCCGCGTTCCAGTGCCGCCTGCCGGCCGTGTCCGGCCAGGGTTTCAAGGCTTAGGCGTGCGATGGCAGTTCTCCCTTCACGGAGTCATGTGCGGCCGCGGAGACCCCCGCGGCGGCATGCGCCCGCGTCTGGTCAAAGGAGGGGATGAATCCTGTTCCGCCCTTGCCGCCCACCACCAGTGACGATGCCGCGGCACCGTAGCGGGCCGCCGTCGGGAAACTGTCCCCCAGCACCAGCCGGGCGGTCAGCGTTCCCACGAAGGAGTCTCCCGCGCCTGTTTGGTCCACCACGGCCGGGGCAGGGATCGCAGGGACCCAGGTGCAGCCGTCGGCCGACTCGAGCTGGACGCCCTCGGCCCCGCACGTGACGGCAACGAGTTCCGTGCCCTGCGCCAGCAGCTTGCCGGCTGCTTCCCGGGGCGACGAAGCCCCCAGGAGTGTGCTTGTTTCGCCGGGGAAGCTGGGCGTGACCAGGAAGGCCCGGGGCGCGAGTTCGGCGAGTACCGCCGTCGCGTCTTCCGCGGTGGTGAGGCGGGGACGGAAGTTGGGGTCGAAGACAAAACGCGTGGCCAGGCCCGCGGCCTTGACGACGGCGGCGCGTGACGTGGCCGAAACCGCGCAGGCGATGCCGCCCGCGACGACGGCGCCCGCCGACTCGAACACGCGGGGGTCGACGTCGTCCGGGGCCAGGGTGGAGCCGACGCTGCCGCTGCGGGCATAGGAGAACTCACGCTGGCCGTCGGGGTCGCAGTGCACCAGGTAGACGCCCTGCTGCCCAGACCGGAACTTCAGCAGGTCCGTGGAGATGCCAAGTTCCGCGATCCTGGCGGCGATCGCCTTGCCCAGGTCGTCGTCGGTCAGGACCGCGAGAAGCCCCACCCGTGCGCCGGCGGCCGCTGCGGCCGCCGCCACGTTGAGGGCGTCGCCGGAGATACCCAACTGCGCAGGAACCCCGTGGCCGAAGGCCTGGTCGGTGGCGACTTCCACGAGGATCTCCCCCATGGCCACCACATCAAAGTCATCCCGGGTTGCTGCTGCGTTCACCAGTCGTGCACCGATCCGTCGAGCCGGCGGTTGACCGGCAGGTATTTGGGGTCGAAGGGGAAGCGCGCGGCGGCTTCCTCGTCGAACTCTACGCCGATGCCGGGAGCATCACCCGGATGCATGTAGCCGTCGTTAAAGGCATAGGAGGTCTTGAAAACCTCGTTCGCCGGCTCCCGGTGGCCCATGTATTCCTGGATGCCGAAGTTGGGGATGCTCATGTCCACGTGCAGCGCCGCGGCGAACGATGCCGGCGAGAGGTCACCGGCTCCATGCGAGCCGGAGCGCACGCCGTAGAGGTCCGCGAGCGAGAAGATCCGCCGCAGGTGGGTGATGCCGCCGGCGTGGGACACCGAGGTGCGGATGTAGTCGATCAGGCGTTCGGTGATGAGCTGCTGGCAGTCCCAGATCGAGTTGAACACCTCGCCCACCGCGATGGGAGTGGTGGTGTGCTGGCGGATCAGCCGGAACGCCGACTGGTCCTCCGCGGGGGTCGGGTCCTCGATCCAGAACGGGCGGTACTGCTCCAGGGAGGCGCCTAGCCGGCCGGCCTCGATGGGGGTGAGCCGGTGATGGACGTCGTGCAGGACGTGGATGCCGTAGCCGAACTGCTCCCGGACGTGCGCCATCATCTTCGGCGCGAAGTCAAGGTACGCGGTGGTTTCCCAGGTGTCTTCCTGCGGAACGTTGCTGCTGGCGGGTTCGTAGAGCTTTCCGTCCACCGGGGCGATGCCGTAGGTCTTGTCCAGGCCGGGGACGGCGGCCTGGGCCCGGATGGCCTTGTAGCCGAGGTCCAGGTGGTGCTGGAAATCCTCGCTGAGGTCCTCCAGGGTGGTGCCGCTGGCGTGGCCGTAGACCATCACGCCTTCCCGGGCGGCGCCGCCGAGGAGTTCGTACACCGGCATGCCGGCGGCCTTGCCCTTGATGTCCCACAGGGCGACGTCGATCGCGGCGATCGCGGTCATGGTCACCGGTCCGCGGCGCCAGTAGGCCCCCTTGTAGAAGTACTGCCAGGCGTCCTCGATGCGGCGTGCGTCGCGGCCGATCAGCAGCGGGCACAGGTGGTCGGCAAGGTAGGAGGCCACTGCCAGCTCCCGGCCGTTGAGGGTGGCGTCGCCGATGCCGGTAATGCCGTCCTCGGTCTCAATTACGAGGGTGACATAGTTCCGTCCGGGCGACGAAACCACTACCCGTGCGTCGGTGATCTTCACTGGTTGGTCCTTCAAGTGTTTTTTGGAGAGAGGCAGTCAGGTCGCAGTAAGTGCCGTTATGAGCCGCCATAACGGCCCTTACTGCTACTCAGTTGGGTTAGCGGTCGGACGTGACGCTCTGGCCCGCGTGTGCCTGGGGAAGCGCCCAGTCCGCGTATTCGCGACCGCCCAGTCGGCGGGGTGCGGTTTCCGGAAGCAAGCTGAGGCAGACCACGCTGACCAGGATGAGGGCCGAGACATAGATGGCCACGCCGCCAATTGAGCCTCCCGAGGCTGCCAGCAGGGCAGTTGCCACCACGGTAAAGGGTCCGCTGGCGATCATGGCGCCAAACTGCCACACCACGGAGACGCCGGTGTATCGGCCCTGGACCGGGAACAGCTCAGGGTAGTAGGAGGCCTGCGGGGCGTAGGTTCCTGCGTGGCCGAGTGCCAGACCTGCGATCAGGATCGCCACGATGGGGAGTGGGTCGCCGCTGGCGATGGCGCTAAAGGCAGGCCAGATGAGGACGAGGTTCAGCACTGCGGCGCCGAGGAAGATCTTTTTCCGGCCGAAACGGTCGGTGAGGTGTCCCCAGATGGGGATCATGATCAGTTCGGCCACGATGGCGATAATGATCGCCTGCAGGACGAAGGCAGAATCATTGCCCAGATGCTTGGAGTAGGCCACCAGGAACACGGTGTAGAAGGGGAACACTGCAGCCTCAACGAACTTCGACCCCATACCCAGGAGGACCTCACGCCGGCTGTTCTTGAAGACCACCTTCATGGGGGCTTGCTGGGCTGCGGCGTTCTCCTTCACGGCCTTGAAGGTTTCCGATTCATCCACCCGAAGCCGGATGTACAGGCCTACGGCCACCACCAAAATGCTCAGGAGGAACGGGATGCGCCATCCCCAGGCGAGGAACTGGTCCTCAGAGAGCTGGGTGGTCAGGAAAGCGAACAGTGCGGAAGGCACAAGGTACGCAGCAGGTGACCCCAACTGGACCAAACTGGCGTAAAAACCCCTGCGGTTGGGCGGGGCCGCTTCGGCTGTGAGCAGGACAGCGCCGCCTTGTTCACCGCCAACGCCAAAGCCTTGGATCAGCCTGACGAAGACGAGGATGACAGCAGCCCAAAGGCCGATAGTTTCGTAGGTGGGAAGCAGCCCGATGGCGAACGTACCGAGGCCCGTGAGCAGGAGCGTATAAACGAGCGCCTTCTTCCGCCCGATCCGGTCCCCCACCATGCCCCAGACAATGCCACCCAAGGGCCGGGCAAAGAAGCCGACAGCGTAGGTGGAGAAGGCGGCGAGGGTGCCCAGCAGGGGATCGATCTCGGGGAAAAAGATCTTGTTAAACACCAGCGCGGAGGCTGTGCCATAGATGAAAAAGTCGTAGTACTCCGCCATCGTGCCTATGAAGGATGCAGCAGCGGTGCGCCGCACCTTCTTGATGTCGTGCTGCGCCGGCGCGCCGGCAACCGCACTGGTTCCTGGCCTTGAAACGTCCATTATTTTGCAGTCCTTCTTCCTTGGAGGCTGGGGATCCGGCAGGCCCGTCATTTCGGTCGCTCTGCTGGAGGAAAAGAGGTTTTGTTTAGGATGCCCGACACCTCTAGGTGCCGTTTGCTGACTACCATACAAGCACTACCATTCTAGTTTGTCAACGGTAGCTAGACTGGTTCCATGGCAACCGGCAAGAGCGATAAAGGGCAGATTCCACGGCTGTCCGTTCGCGACCAGACACTCGAGGCGCTGCGGCGCCGAATCATTTCACTGGAGCTTCCTCCCGGCGAACCCCTGTCCGAAAATGAGCTGGCCCAGGAGATGGGCGTCAGCCGTACACCCGTCCGCGAAAGCCTGATCCTCCTGCGCGAGGAAGGCCTGGTGCAGGTTTTTCCGCAAATTGGTTCCTTTGTGTCCCTCGTGGACCTTTCCAGGGTTGCGGAGGCCCAGTTCGTCCGCGAAGCCATCGAATGTGCTTCCCTGCACGACTTTGCAGCCGACGCCGCGGGAATTTCCGGCCTCCGCGACATCCTGGCCAGCCAGCGCGATGCCGAAGCCAAGGGGGACATCGAGGAGTTCTTCCGGCTGGACGAGGATTTCCACCGCGAACTGCTGCGCCTGGCCGGCCATGAATCGGCCTGGACGGCGGTCAACTCGGCAAAAGCGCACCTCGACAGGGCACGACGGCTCAGCCTGATCGACACGCGTCCGGTGTCCACCCTCATCGAGCAGCACACCGCGGTGGTGGATGCCTTGGAAGCCAGGAATGTTGCCGAGGCGGACAGTTCGCTGCGGCTGCACCTGCGCGGCGTGTTCGAGGACGTTAAACGGATCCAGGCCTCCTCCCCCGACCTCTTTTCCGACGGCACCGCCCGCCGCCCCGTCCGCAGGAACGTCGCCCGGCTCTCCTAGGGCTGTATTGTCGGCCCCTCTTGCTACGTTTGAAGCAGGTGTAAACCAGGGCCCCAGGAACCGTCCTCCGGCCCGGCTGTCAATGGGGAGGCCCCATGTTTCTGCTCGAAGCTGCCAGCGCCGGCACGGCGCCGGACCTGGTGTTTTCCGCCAGCGATCTGGTGGCCGCAAGCGAGTGTGAGTACCGCGCGCTCCGCATCCTGGACGAAAAGCTGGGCCGCGTCCCGAAAGCCGACTTCCCCGCCGATGAGATGCGCGTCCGGGCCGGTGAACTGGGCGACCGGCACGAGCGGGCGGTCCTGGCCAGCCTGATCCGGAAATACGGCGAGTGGGACGCCAGCCGGGGTGCCGGGGTGTACTCACTGGACCGCGGGGATAACCTGCGCGGCGAACTGCAGGCCAAGCATGCGGAGACCGAGCTGGCGCTCCGGTCCGGAGCCGACGTCGTTTTCCAGGCCACGTTCTTCGACGGCGAGTTCCTCGGCTACGCCGACTTCCTGGTGAACGAGGCCGCAGGAACCGGGAACCCCGGGCGCTACGAAGTCTGGGATACGAAGCTCGCCCGGCACGCCAAGGTGGGCGCCCTGCTGCAGCTCGCCGCATACGGTGACCAGCTCATCGGCATGGGACTGGATCCCTCCCCCGTCGTCACGCTGGTGCTGGGAACCAGGGTGGGCGAGGACTGGCTTCGCAGCAGCCATTCCCTCCCGGACCTGCTTCCCGTTTTCCGCGAACGGCGCCGGCGCTTCCGCCAGCTGACGGCCGCCCACCGGGCTGCCGCGGTCCCCGTGGAGTGGCAGCAGCCCGGCGTTGTGCACTGCGGCCGGTGCGACTACTGTGCCGAGCAGGTTCAGGTTCACCGTGACCTGCTGATGGTTGCCGGGATGTCAGTGGTGCGGCGCCGGAAGCTGCACGCCGAAGGCATCACCACCATCGACCAGCTCGCCGCCATACCGCCCGAACAAGCCCCTGATTCCGTGGGAAGGCTGCGGCGGCAGGCCCGCATGCAGCTGGGACTGGACCAGGTTGCCGGGTCACGGACCTTCACCAAGGACGGGCACCCGCACACCGTGTCCTACACGGTCCTGCCGGACCACACCATCACGTCGCTCCCCGCCCCCAGCCCGGGCGACATCTTCTTCGATTTTGAGGGTGACCCCCTCTGGCAGGACCCCGCCACCGGCGTGTGGGGCATCGAATACCTCTTCGGCGTCATCGAGGCCCCCGAGCCCGGTGCCGCCGGGACCCCCGTCTTCCGCCCATTCTGGGCCCATTCCCGGTCCGGGGAACGCCGTGCCTTCCTCGATTTCCTTGCCTACGTGGAGGAACGCCGGGCCCGCTACCCGGACATGCACGTCTACCACTACGCCCCCTACGAAAAGACGGCGCTCCGGAACCTCTCCCTGGCCCACCAGGCCGGCGAAGAGACGGTGGACGACTGGCTCCGGCACGGCCTCCTGGTGGACCTGTACGCCACGGTCCGGCATTCGCTGCGGATCTCCGAGGCGTCATACTCCATCAAGAAGCTCGAACCGCTGTACATGGGTGACAACCTGCGCTCCGGCGACGTCAAGGATGCCGGCGCCTCCGTCGTCGCCTACGCCGCCTACTGCGCGGCCCGGGACGCTGGCCACCAGGAGGAGGCGGACAGGATCCTTGCCTCCATTTCCGACTACAACCAGTACGACTGCCTGTCCACCCTCCGGCTCCGGGACTGGCTGCTGGAAATCGGGGCACGGGCGGGGGACGCGGCCGGGGAAGCCGGGGCCCGGGCCACGGAAGACCGGCCGGGAACCGAACCCGCGCAGCCGCTGGCCGGGCGGGAACGCCGCGACGCCGTGGACGAGGCACCCGAGGAGGCCGCACTCCGCGAGTACCTGGCAGGCCTGCCGGACAACCGGCCCTGGACCGACGACGAGCGGGCCCTGGCCATGGTGGCAGCGGCCACCGGCTACCACCGCCGGGAGCGCAAGCAATTCTGGTGGCAGCATTTCGACCGGGTGGAGGCGCCACTCGAAAACTGGTCCGAGCAGCGGAACGTGTTCGTGGTGCAGTCCGCCGAGGTGTCATCAGACTGGGCCTTGGCCAAGCCCCGGGAGCGGATGCGCACCCGGGTTCTGCGGCTGCGCGGCACCATGACGGAAGGCTCGGATTTCCGTCCGGATTCCACCTGGTGCCGGCTCTACGATGCTCCACCGCCGGACGGCATGGCGGCACCGGATGCCGCCCCCGAAGCCAGGGCCTACACGTTCGGCACCATGATCAACGAGCTCTCCCCGGCGCCGGACAACCCGGAACATACCCTGATCACCATCGCGGAGCGGGAATCGAAGAAGGTGGCAGCCTACCCGCACCTCCCCGTGGCACTCACCGAGGACCAGCCCCTGGCCACTGCCAGCATCGAGGCAGCCATCGCCGACATCGCCCGGTCCGTGGGATCGTCCCTCCCGTCCCTGCCCGCCCAGCCGGGACTGGACATCCTGCGGAAGCAGCCGCCCCGGTTCCGCTCGCTGCCCGGCCCCGCTGAAGTCCGGCACGGCCCGTACGGTTCTGCCGATTACGCCGCCGCCATCACAGCATCGCTCCGGGACCTGGACCGGTCCTACCTTGCCGTCCAGGGACCTCCGGGTACGGGTAAGACCTTCGTCGGCGCCCACGTGATCGGCCGGCTTGTAGCCGAAGGCTGGAAGGTGGGCGTGGTGGCGCAGTCCCACAACGTGGTGGAAAACCTGCTGTGCCGGGCCGTCGAGGTTGGCGGCGTTGACGCGGCGGTGGTCGGCAAGAAGCTGGCTGCACCGCATGACGTTCCGTGGACATTAACGTCCGACGGCGACGTATCACGCCTGCTGGCAGCGTCCGGCGGGTGCCTGGTGGGCGGGACAGCGTGGACCATGACCGGAAAGGAAGTTCCCGCCGGCTCCCTGGATCTGCTGGTGATTGACGAAGCGGGACAGTTCTCGCTGGCCAACACCCTTGCGGTGTCCCGTGCCGCCCGCCGGCTGCTCCTGCTCGGCGACCCCCAGCAGTTGCCGCAGGTGACCCAGGGCGCACATCCGGAGCCTGTGGACGAGTCCGCTTTGGGCTGGCTCGCCGCCGGCCACGCAACCCTGCCCGGATGGTTGGGCTACTTCCTGGCGGACAGCTGGCGGATGCACCCCGAACTGTGCCGGGCGGTGTCACAGCTCAGTTACGAGGGGAAACTGCAGTCGGCCCCTGCGGCGTCGCTGCGTGAGCTCGAAGGGCTTCCGCCCGGCGTCGAAACTGTGATCGTGGACCACACCGGCAACACCACCAGCTCCAGGGAGGAGGCAGCCGAAGTGGTCCGGCAGGCACAGCGCCACCTGGGCCTGAAATGGACGG
This sequence comes from Arthrobacter nitrophenolicus, assembly GCF_045833485.1. NCBI lineage: Bacteria > Bacillati > Actinomycetota > Actinomycetes > Micrococcales > Micrococcaceae > Arthrobacter > Arthrobacter nitrophenolicus. Next base: position 2,674,583 of record NZ_CP174504.1, on the reverse strand, counting down.
CGGGTCCGGAGAGTGAAGCGCGGCCGCTGGACCAGCAGGACCTCCTGGTGGTTGCTGCCTACAACGCACAGGTCCACCTGATCCGGAAATATCTGGAAGAGGCCGGCCTGCCCGAGGTCCGTGTCGGAACGGTGGACAAATTCCAGGGCCAGGAGGCGCCGGTGGTCCTTGTTTCGATGGCATGCAGTGCCGTGGCGGAGGCTCCCCGCGGGGCAGAGTTCCTGCTGAACCGGAACCGGATCAACGTAGCCGTATCCCGCGGCCAGTGGCGGGCGGTCGTCATCCGCTCCCCCGAGCTCACCAGCTACATGCCGCACCGGCCCGCTGCACTGGAGGAACTTGGCGCCTTCATTGGGCTCAGCCCGCGCGCGGAGTAGCGGCGGGAGGGCCTGGAGGCAGCCGCCGGTCAGCGTGCCCGGAAGTTGTTGAAGCCTCCCTCGGCCGCGGTGAGGGATTCCTCCACGCGTTCCACCCTGCCCGGGGTCCGGTCTGATTTCAGCCAGTCGAGGAGCGCAGCGACCTGCGGCTCAGGCCCCTCCGCAACCACGGCAACCGAGCCGTCGCTGACGTTTCGCACCTCGCCGGTCAGGCCCAGTTCCTCGGCCTTGCCCATCGTCCAGAAACGAAAGCCAACCCCCTGCACCACGCCGAACACGCGTGCGCTGAGCCGGACCGTTCCGGTCGGGGAACCACCCGGCGCTGAACCCGCCGGTGAACCGTCGTGGCCGGCCATGGAGAGCCTCCTCAGGAGCGTCGCCCTACCCCAACCGGGTAGCAGTAGGTGTCGTTATGGGCGGCCAAAACGACAGCTACTGCGACCCAGTTGGGCGGAGCGGACCGCTTAGTTGATGGTGATGTCGCGGGTGGCGTGGTTGTAGCGGATGGTGACCGTGCCACCGGGGTGGTGCAGTTCGTGGTTGGGACCATCGAACGTGCCAAATGCGCCGTAGTTCTCGTCCCACGAACGGTTCAGGGCGATCTTGAAGGTGTAGAAGCCGGCCGGCAGCTCGGCGCTCTTCTTCCAGAGCTGGTCCAGGAAATCGAACTCCATCTGTGCTTCGTCGTACTGGGGAGCCCAGTTCTCCGGTGCGCCCAGGATGGTGTTGAAGTCACCGGCAACGGCCACGGCTTCGGGCTGCGGGTGGGTCTCAACGTCCGGTCCCTCGAACCCCTCCGACGCAACGGAACCGGCGGCAACAGGCTGCTTGGCCGCCGTCTTGCCCTTGACTGCCTTCACTACCGGCTCAACGGCTTCTTCAAGTGCCTTCGCCGCCTTGCCCACGGCAGCGGCGGCCTTCTTGGCCGGGGTCTTCCTGGCGGTGGTCTTCTTGGCCGGCGCTTCCTTGGCCACGGGCTCAACGGGAGCCGCGGTCACCTTCCGGACGAATCCTTCGGGAGCGGTGGGAACCGGGGTGTCGGCAGGAACCGGCGTGCCGGCGTCGAGCGCGGTGGCGAATGAAACCGCATCGGGGTACGCCACGGTGGCACGCATGCCGTCCTCGGTGATGGTCCAGCCGGAGCGGCCCTTCACCAGCCAGCCGGCCTTGACCAGTTTGGCGGTGGCGGTGGTGAGCGTCTTGTGGCCGCGGGGAATTCCGCCGCTGAGCAGTTCGGCTTCGTGCTCGTTGAACGGCACGCGCGCGGTCGCCTCGGCGAGGACCTGGCCCGCGTTCAGTGCATCGCCTGACCACACGCCTTCGGTCAGGACATCCAGGACGGTCTTGAGACGAAGGTAAGTGTTTTCTGCGGTGGACTTGGCCATGATTCCCCTTTTATGAAAGCGATCGGTCATAGGCATCTTGCCAACTGCCCGTAAAATCGCGCGACTTTAATTGGTTAACTCTGCGTGTCGTGACCGACTATGAAGCGGATCCCGCATCAAAGTGAGGCGAAGGTCTCGGGTAAGGGCTGTTGCATAACCCTCATAGCGCCGGCATGGGTGCCGCCCTGCAATCCCCGGACACGCCTGCGGCACCCAGTTTAGCGGCACCGCCCTGCAGTTGTTGCCTGGGACACAGCAGCGTCAGGGCGCGACTTCCCCGCTGTTCAGTTCCTCCAGCAGTTCGGCCTTGCGCTCCTCGGAGGCAAAGGACGAGTGGATGGAGTTCGCGGCCAGGCGGGCCTTGTCAAAATCGGACAGATCGAAGACCGCCTTGAGCTGGGCAAAGTTGTCGTCCACGTAGCCGCCGAAGTACGCCGGGTCATCCGAATTGACCGAGACATTCAGCCCCGCGGCGAGCATCGCCGGAAGCGGGTGGTCGGCGAGCGTGTCCACGGCACGAAGCCGGACGTTGGACAGCGGGCAGACCGTGAGCGGGGTCCGCGCGGCAACGAGCCGTTCCACCAGGTCGGGATCGTCCATGCAGCGGATGCCGTGGTCAATGCGTTCCACACCCAGGACATCAAGGGCTTCGATGATGTACGACGCCGGCCCTTCCTCCCCTGCGTGTGCGGTCAGCCGCAGGCCTGCTTCGCGGGCCTTGGCGTAGAGCCGTTCGAACTTGGCGGGAGGATTGCCGACCTCGGCGGAGTCCAGGCCGATCGCCCCGATGGGCGCCTCCATGGCGAGCAGTCCGTCCAGGACCTCCAGGGCCGAGTCCTCGGGGAGGTCGCGCAGGAAGGCTGCGATCAGCATGGTGGAGATGCCGAAGTCCTCCTGGGAAGTGGCCAGCACCGATGCCACGCCGTTGACGCAGGTTTCGAGGGAAATGCCGCGGGAGAGGTGCGCCTGCGGATCCATCATGATCTCGGCGTGGCGGACGCCGGCGGCTGCTGCGCGCTCAAGGTAGGCGTGGGTCATGGCCGCAAAGTCCTCTTCGGTCTGCAGCACGGCCATGTTGGCGTAGTACAGGTCCAGGAAGGACTGCAGGTCGGTGAATTCGTACTTTTGCCGCAGCTCGTCCAGCCCGGAGTACGGCAACGTGATGCCGTTGCGTTCGGCCAGGGCGAAGATCAGCTCCGGCTGCAGGGTTCCCTCGATGTGCAGGTGCAGTTCGGCTACCGGGAGGACCCGGGCCGGGGCGCCGCCTTCTGATTCGTCGGCTTCGGTTCCGGGCGCGGCGGTGGCGCCGGCAATGTTTTCCATCCGGTCAGGATAGTGCCCCGGCAGATTTCCCGCCCACCGGCGGAACACCGGAGCTTTCGACACTCCCGGCCAGATCTCGATTTGATAACCCCACGGCCATGTCCTAGCGTGAAATGCATACCCGTCCAGCGGGTGCATGAATGCCCGGTGCTGCCTCCACCAGAACTGCCCAGCGGCAGCCACCGAAGTTGACCTCTATTCGTCAGGGGCGGGCAGTGGCGCGACGATCTCCGGGGACGGAACCAGCGCCGGTGGCCTTCAGGAGCATCACCACATGAAAAACACCACTTTCCGTACTGTCGCGCGCCGTGGAGCCACCGTGGCGGCCATTTCCGCCGCCGGCCTGGCACTTTCGGCCACGGCAGCCAATGCGACCACCAGCACCTCCACCTGGGATGCGTTGGCGCAGTGTGAAAGCGGCGGCAACTGGGCCACCGACACCGGGAACGGCTACTCGGGCGGCCTGCAGTTCAGCGCCAGCACCTGGTCAGCGTACGGCGGCACCGGCTCGCCGGCGGACGCCAGCCGCGAGCAGCAGATCGCCGTGGCGGAGCAGGTCCAGGCCTCGCAGGGCTGGGGCGCATGGCCGTCCTGTTCTGCCCAACTCGGCCTGAGCGGCGGCGCCACCGGGACCTCAGCTGTCCAGCAGGCGCCAGTCCAGCAGGCACCGGTCCAGCAGGTGCCGGTCCAGGCTGCCCCCGTCCAGGCGGCGGCAACGGTTCCCGCCGCCAAGCACGCCACCGCAGTGGCCCTCAGCGGAGAGACCTACACGCTGGAAGCCGGGGACACCTTGAGTATCGTGGCGGACAAGCTGGGCATCCAGGGCGGCTGGCAGCAGCTCGCGGACGCCAACCTGGACACCATCTCGGACCCGAACCTCGTCTTTGAAGGCCAGGTCCTCCAGCTTCCCGCATAGAAGCTGCCCGGCAGCCCGTGGCTGCCCAGCCCTCCGGGGCTCCCCAAGCAGGTCGGCGATAGACAAATTCCGTTGACCAAAAAGACGACGCCGGCACGCCCCCACGAGGGGAGTGCCGGCGTCGTTCCTTTAATCCGGTGAGCAGGGCTTAGCCGGCAGGCAACTCGCGGACGATCCGGACCTTCCAGGCGGAGTCATCGCTCGTGTCCAGCAGGGCAACGGTGCCGTGGGCCAGGTTCAGCGCCACCCGCTTGACGGCGAGCAGCTCCAGGTACAGGTGCTCGTTCATGCGGCTGGGGGTATCGATCATGTACTTCACGGCGTCCCGGACCTTGCGGTAGTTGGCGCTGCGTTCCCGGTGCATGTGCAGTTCCAGGGCAGACTTCTGCTTGATGCGGGGTTCGTGCCGGTTGAGCAGGGTGACCGCGGTATGGACCCCCACCACCAGGGCAAGTGAAACCACGTAGATCCACCAGCCGCTGGAGAGCAGGAACAGCGGCAGGTTGCCGATGGCCACGATGGCTATCACCACGCGGAGCGCTGCGATGCGGCGCATGGTCTTGGCGACGGCGGCGATGCCGTCGCGGAAGCGGTGCTGCTCCTTGCGGGCGGCGTGGGGATCGATGGTGAACTCATCGAGGACAAGGATGCCCTTTGCTTCCGGAGCCAGCATCTGCCCGAAACGGGGCATGCTGGGGTGGGCGTGTCCGGTGGTCTTTTCAGGTGTTAGTGTCATGAGGGAGCTTCCAAAACGCGGGGGTGGTTGCGGAGATCTTAGTGGTTTTAACCTCCCCCCGTATGCATGGGTCCACTATTTGGACACCCGGAAGGCTGCCCCTGTGGCCCGCGGCACTGCAATTGGAACATCCGCCGGGTGCCGTCAGACTGAATAAATGCAAACCTTCCTCCCGTACCCTGACTTCCGGCAGAGCGCCGCAGCACTGGACACCGCCCGGCTCGGCAAACAACGGGTCGAGGCGCTCCAGACGCTCCGCGCCCTGGTCATTCCCGGATACGGCTGGCAGACCCACCCTGCCATCCGCATGTGGATGGGCTACGTGCCGGCGCTGACCATGTACGGGCTGGCAATGGTGGATGAATGGACCCGCCGCGGCCACCCGGACAACACCCGCGCGAACATCACCGAGTTCGCACCGCAGGCTGCACATCCGGACTACGCCGGCAAGATTCCGATGCCCCCGTGGCTGGGCGATCCTGACGTCCACCTCAGCCACCGCTCCAAGCTGGTCCACAAGGAACCCAAGTTCTACAGCCCGGTCTTCGCCGACGCGGTGCCGGACATGGATTACGTGTGGCCGGAACCCCGGCATGAGTTCTTGCCCCGGGAACCCGAGGGCGAGATTCTGTGGATCCTCCGCGATCCCCACGACGACGTCGATCCCCAGTCGCTGGACACGGTGGCGCTTCCGCCCGTGAGCGGCAGCATCGCCGCGGCAGCCGGCGCGGACGACTACTCCCCCGTCTACCTTGAGGAGTCTTCGCGCCGCCCGTCCAGGCAGCCGCGGAAGGCCCCGGCCAAGCCGCAGGCGAAGAAGCCCACGCGGAAACGGCTGGCGCAGGAGGAGGCCTTCTCCACCCTTCCGGGCAAGACGCCGGTGGCTGTCCCGTTCGAACACGGACAGAAGTTTGCGGTGGGCCAAGTGGTGGGGCGGCCCATCACGCTCGAGGACGGCCGGTTCGGCCGGCACTTCGAGGTCACGGAGATTATTGACCGCTCCGCGTTCGCGTACCCGGCCCTCCTCCAGGATCCGCGCGTTTTCTTCGCCGTGGAGGCTCCCTAGCCATGACCATCCTGCTGGCCGGCTGCGGCGACCTTGGTACGGAAGCGGGCCTTCGATTCGCAGCGCTGGGGCACCGGGTGGTGGGCTGGCGCCGCTCCCCCGGGAAACTGCCTGCCGCCATCGAAGGCGTGGCGGCTGACCTGGGCGCTCCGGACCTTCCCGCCGTCCCCAAGGACACCACCGCCGTCGTGATTGCCGTTGCCGCCGATGCTCCCACGGAGGACGCCTACCGCGCGGCCTACCTGGGTGGCGTCACGAACGTGCTGGACGCCCTGGAGCGCGACGGCGTGCGGCCGGCGCGGGTGCTTTTTGTCTCCTCCACGGCGGTCTACGGCGATGCCGGCGGGGGCTGGGTGGATGAGGACACGGTCCCGGCCCCCGGTGGGTTCTCCGGGCGTGTGCTGGTTGAAGCCGAAGATGCGCTGCGGGCGCGGCTGGCGGGAACCGGAACGGCGGCTGTGTCCCTTCGGCTCGGCGGCATCTACGGCCCGGGCAGGACGCGGCTGATCGACCAGGTGCGCAGCGGTTCAGCCGTAATCCCGGAAGATGTCCGCTACACCAACCGGATCCACCGCGACGACGCTGCCGCAGCCATTGTCCACCTGGTGTCCATGCCGGCCGACCCTGCGCCGGTCTACATCGGCGTGGACGACGATCCCGCCGACCTGGGCAGTGTGCTGCGGTTCCTGGCTGCCGCCATGGACCTGCCGCATCCGCCCGTGGGTGATGCCGGACCGGCGCGCGGCGGCAACAAGCGCTGCAGCAACGGCCTGCTGCGGGGCACCGGCTTCACGTACGCGTTCCCGTCCTTCCGCGAGGGCTACCGGGACATCCTGGCCGGCAACGGCGTCCGTCATCCGTAAATGACGGCGGCTCCCCCGCCCCGGGGTTAGCCGGCGGCCGCGCTAGGATCCCGCGGTCGGGTGCCAGTACCGCAGGCCGCCGCTGGTTTCTCCGGCAGGCGTGACGTCAACCATGGCATACGGGAACGCCCGGCGGTCCGACTCGTCAGGTCCGCGGCCGCGGACGTCCGAACACCACGTACCGGTGTTGATGTACCGGGTGGAGCAGTCCTCCAGCGGGGACTCCAGCGCCCTGTGGGTGTGGGCTGAAATGTACCAGGCGACCCCGGAGCGCGAAGCCTCGAGGGTACGGGCGAACCGGCCGGCAGCGGCAGGGGCCTGCTCGCTGGCGATGCTGCGTCCGGCGGCCGCAAGGACCATGCGGGTAGCGGTGCGCGGGACAGCCGACACCGTCCGGAACCTTGACAGGCGCGCCAGTTCCCGAACGAGGTCCTCGTCGAGGGCAAGGCGCCGGGACTCAGACTGCAGCAGTACGTCGTAGGCGTCCGACCGGACGCGCCGTTCTGCCCGCTCGGACGCCAGGCAGGCACGGGCAACGGCGCCGGCACGGCTCAGGCGTGACCCCGATGGTTGGGCGTGCCAGGCCGCAAGCGGAGGCAAATCCAGCCCGTCGGTGCCGTTGACCGCCGTGCGGAGCAATTCCGGGATGCGGTGCAGGGCATGGTGCTGGTGGCCGTGCTCCGCGACGAGCACGCCAGGAACATGCAGGAACCACGGGTGGACACGGACCCGCCCGGGCTCCACGGGTGACAGCAGTTCCGCCAGGCTGGCCGCCACGGAGGGCCGGGCCAGCTCCACGTCATGGTTGCCGCAGACGAAATGCAGCTGCACGCCGAGGGCCGCGCACTCCTGCAGCGTCCGGAACGTGTCCACGTGCTGGTCCAGGATGGACTTGAGCCGGGCCAGGCTCTCGTCCTCGCTGAACCCGGTCAGTTCGAACGTGTCACCGACGAAGACCACGTGCCGCTCCCGCCCCCGGGCCGCCAGCACCTCGCGCCGGAGGAACCCGGGCAACTCCCTGCCGGGGTGGCGGGGATCGTCGTCGGAGTCATCCAGGTGAAGGTCGCTGAGGAGCCACCACCGCGCCGCGCGGCTCACGTGATCAGCTCCCATACGCGCGGAACGAAAAGAAGCAGGAAGACCGTCCAGACGGCGGCGACCGCGATCCGGCTGACGGTCCGGTTCGCGTGCCGCGGGCCTGCGGATTGCTCCGGATCCTGTCCGGTATGGCGCACCTCAAGCGTTATCAGGGTGGTGAGCAGGGCGGCCGCAGCAAGCACTCCGGGGAAATCGATCATGCCGGGGCCTCCTTGCGTTCCCGGGCCAAGCAGGCGAGGACAGTGATGGCACCCATCGCGACCACGCACCCCTGCCACGACCACACGGTGAGGTAGAACATCGCCGTGGAGACGGCTGTCAGCGCGGCGATGCCAAGCGCCACGACCAGCAGCGCTGCAAGCGCGGCGTCGGTCACCGGCGTCAGCCGAACCAGTGCCTGCCCCGGGAGCAGGACGAGGACGGTAAGAGCCACCAGCGCCTGGAGCGGTCCGGGCAGCCCCACGAGGGTCACCACTGACAGTGCGACGGCAGCGAGGCCAAGCGCCAGGGTGGGCCGGCTGATTCCGCCGTTCATGGTGTCATCCGGTAGACGCGTGCCTCCGCATTGCTGAATGCGAGCCTCACGCCGTTCTGGGCATCCAGCCACTCCTCCAGCTCGGCGAAGCCCTCCGTGGTGCTCTCGCCCTGGAGCACGATACTGGCCTCCGACGAGCGCAGGAACATCAGGAAGCCGCCTTGGGCATTATGCCGCACAAAGTTGTAGACGATCGGCCCGCACGTCGCCGCCGACAAGTCGGGAGAGCACAGGTCGTCGATGGTCCGGTACTGGTGCTCCAGATATGTCTGGTCCCGCCAAGGTGTTGGGTGCGCAGCCGAAATGATCGCCGAGCCTGGCGGGGCCAGGCTCTGCACGGCGGTGACGGCCGCCATTTCACTGTCACTGAAGAGGTCATACTCTGCATTGCCGAACCGGCCCGTCACATTGAGCACGGCCAGGACCACGAAGGTGAGCACCAAGGCCGCCGCCCTGCGGATGGAGAGGCGAAGGCTGCCGTCGGGCGGCAGCAGGGCTGAGCAGGCCAGCAGGGCAATGAAGGGCAAGGCGAACAACGAGACGCGGATCAGCATTTCCCCGCCATAGGACTGCACGGGAAAGAGCATCAACGGCGCAGCCGCGAGGATGGCCACCCGGATGTCCAGCCGCCTTCTGCGCCATTCGCGCACCGCCCCGGCCGCAGCAAGCAGCCACAACACGACCGTGAGACCCACCCGGAGCTGCACCACCAGCAGGTGTCCGGGGGTACCGCCCACACGTTCGACGACGTTCGTCGCCACCGCGCCCTGGAAGCCTGCGTCCTCTATCGGAGGGTGGCCAGCGAGGTAGGCACTCGCGGGATAGACGAACCACAGCACCAGCACCACCGCGGTGATCAGGGGCAACTGGCTGGGCCAGACACGGCCGCTCAGGGTGAGGGTGGTGATGGCGAACAGCACCATGAATGGAGTCAACTGGTGGCTCGCGAAGATCACGACAACGAGCAAGAGGACCATCGCGAGGGCAGCCACCCGGTGTCCCGGCCGGGAATCAGCGGGCCGCCGCTCCTGCCACCAGGCCGCCAGGTCGGCGCGCCTGAAACCGCGGAACCTGGGCGGCAGCGCGGCCAACGGGCCGACGAGCAGCGCGACGATCACAAGGTACAGGAAAACACCGAAGGCCTGCGGAGACAGGTAGTCCTGGTCCTGCCAGTTGCCGAGGCAAAAGATCCAGAGCACCAGCCAGCGACGCCTCGGGTCATTCGTGAGGTAGCGCATGACTACGCCGACGGCGGCAAGCCACAGAAAGACGTTGAGCACCGGGGCCCACAGGGCAACGCTTACCGGATCAAGGCCGGTCGCCGCCAGCACCGTGGCCAGAAGTGCGAAGAAGCCCGGCCAGTTGAAGTACGCGTCGATGCCCGGATCAACCCGCTGCATATCGGACAGCGCGTCGGCGATGCCAAGGTGGCGGAATGCCACCTCTCCCCGCGGTACGTCGGTCACGAACAGTGCTGTCCCGAAGAGGACGAGGACGAGCACCACCACCAGCCAGAGCATGACCACGCGGTGCGCCGGACCCACGGCGTCCCCCCGAAGCGCCACGACGAAGGCAACGTTCAGCAGCACGACACCCACCCAGAACGGCCAGGGCAGCATCGCCACGAGCCCCAAGTCGCTGGTGACGGGCAAGGTCACCGCTGAGGCGGCCCCCACGGCGAGGGCCAGCGACACGAGGCCTGCCAGTGCGCACCAGATGTCTCGGGGCTTCCAGCGTTGCTTGGTCTCTTCGGGCAGCTCGAGCGTGCTGATCATCGCACCTCTCTCGTCACGCCCCGCAGGATCGCGAGGAGCCGAAGGCCCACGGCTGCGGCCCCAACGGTCAGTACCACGAGCCAGGCGAGGGCCATCGCGGTCGAGCCTTTTTCAGCGGCCCACAGCGCGGCGGTGCAGAGCGCGACAGCCAGCGTCACCCCCACCGCTATTCCCTCCATGTACCGGCCACGTGCCCGGCAGACAGCGTTGTAGGCCTGCAGCACTGCATACGCGACCACGCCGGCCGCCAAGAGCCGGAGGGCGTCGGCTGATGCGTCCGCGTATTGCTCCCCCAGCAGGTGGAGCAGCGGGCGTGCGAAGAGGACAAGGACGACGGCGGCCAGTCCGCCCACGGCGAGCGACCACCGCAGAGTGGCCCAGGTGGTCGCCACCAGGCGGTCAGGTTCCCGCACGCCCTCCGAAAACTGGACGATGCCCATCAGCATCGGAGCGGTGTAGGCGGCCCACGCCATCATCCATGCGGGATACCAGTAAGCGGCGGCCTCCGGTGCCACCATGTGGGCGAGCAGGAGCGGCAGCAGCAGTCCAGGTGCGCGCTCGCTAAGGGTAAGAAGCTGGTTCGGAATGCCCAGCATCAGCACTGAGCGGCCATGTACAAGACGCAGCGTTGGCCGGGGCTTGTAGCCGATAAGCCTCCTCAGCTGTACCGCCCCGATGACCGCTGTCACGGCGGTCCCGAGGGTCCAGCAGGCCATCAGCATGTCCACCGGGGCGGGATGCGCCTGCCAGGCCACGAGGGCAATGGCCGCGAGCGAGACCAACCCGCCCACGGTGTACCGCAGGGTGGCGCTGGCGCCCCGCCCCAGCGCCACGAGGGCCTGGTCCATGACCGTGCCCATTGTCCCCGTGATGGCAGCCAGGAGGAACATGAGCCAGAAGAGAACAGAGACCGAGGCAGTCTCCGGCGCCACGGTCGCCTCCAGCACGAGGTAGCCAAGGGCCAGCACGGTGCTGGCCACCGCCACGATGCCGAACGCCGCATCCAGCACCCGGGCAGGCGGTTCACCCCGCCCCACCGAGACGATCACGGCAGACCCGGCGCCCAGGATCGCCAACTGCGCGCAGATCAGCACCGCGGACACGGCTGCCGTGGTGAGCCCGACCTCACGCTCGGCGGCCGCGTGCGCGGCCACGATCCAGAACGCGAAGCCCGAGCCGGTCTGGGCGGCCTTGGCCAGGATGAGGCCGAGCGAGCTGCGCAGCGCGGAGTGCCGGACCAGGGTCGAGATGTCCGTTGCAGCAGCCCCCCGCTCGCCCCTCACGATGCGAAACCCTTTACCAATCCCGCGTAGTTGTACCAGCAGAAGGCGGCGTAGTACCGCAGCCAGCGCGGCTGGCCGGCGGCGAGGCTGAGGGCGCTGCCGCGGACCGCCGCGGCAGCGGGCAGCAGGGCCAGCCTGGCACCGCGCCAGCCGTGCTTGCGGATCATCTTTCCCAGCCCCGTTCCGTCCATGAGGAACTGGTCCAGCGCGAAGTCGAAGTCGTCGGCGGCAAAACGGTGCTCGACGAAGACTTTGCGTGACACACCCGTCCGCAGCCCCGACTGCCGCATCCGCCAGCGCAGTTCGATGTCCTCGCCGGACTTGAAGGAGTCGTCGAAGCCCACGCCCATCATCAGTTCCCGGTCGACGATTGTCGCCACAAGGCCGAACCAGTTGCGGCTGCGGCCAGTGCGGTGGTGGTGGGCCAGCGCCTGCCCCCAGTAGCCCGGTCCGGCGACGCTTTCCAGTCCTGCCTGGAGGGCGTCGTACCTGTCCTCCACCAGTTCATCGAGCAGGTCGGCCACGCCGTTTGGTCCAAAGACGACGTCCGCGTCGACGAGCAGGACCCAGGGCGTGTTGCTGCTTCGGACACCAAGCGTGCGGGCCCAAGGCAGGCCCCGCCCCTCGTCGCTCACCACCCGGGCTCCTGCCGCCCGGGCGATCTCGACGGTGCGGTCGGTGGAGAGTCCGTCCACCACGATGATTTCGGCGACCCCTGACTGGCGCAGGGCCTCCAGGCAGCGCGGGAGCAGGTGTTCTGCGTTGCGCGCCGGAACAACAGCGGTGACGTCGGCAGTGCTGTGACCCACGGCCCCCACCCCTTATGCCTGCTCGTCGAGGACCGCCGGCAGCAGCTCCTCAAGATGGCGGACAATGTCATCGGATGCCTGGTCGGCCGACCACGCGGCAGGCACCTGCAGCAGGTGGCAGGGACGTCCGTCGAGCGCCTTGCTCAGCACGAGCCCCTTGGCCGCGAAGTGCTCGCGCCAGGGAACGACGGACGTGGCGGCCAGGCCGGTCACCACCCGCTGCGAGAAGCTTGCCATTTCGATGTGGAAGTTGCCCATCATCCGGTCAACCATCCAGTCGGTGCTCTTCTCCAGAATCTGTGTATGGCTGCCTTCGTACCGCTCGATGTAGATGGAGGCCGCGAGTGGTGCCGAGGTGGTCACTTGCCGTCCGGGAAACGCTGCTCCGGCGTCAACCATGCGGTGCTCGGGGGACCATTTGCGGGAGAAGTCCGCGAGCCGCGGATAGCGGATGACGTAAGGGTGCACCAGCGTGGTCAGGCGGCCAACGCTCTGCGAGAGCGACGACGGGACGAGGGGTTTCCGGACACCTTCAAACAGGTGCGGGTAGATGTTCCGGTGGTGCGGCTTGATGAACATCGGCTTGGCGTAGCCGAGCAGGGTGGCGTCCTCGGCGAGGAAGGCCCAGTCGTCCCCCATGAACGACCATCCTTCGCGCCGCATCAGCTTCGCGGCGGTGCTCGTCTTGCCGGTGCCTCCGGCGGCAGGAAGCGCGATCGCGTGGCCCCGGTAAGCCATCGTTGCAGCATGGATCATCGCGGCTCCGCGCTCAACCATGGCGGCATCGAGGACGGGCACTACGGACGTGAGCAGTTCGCCTGCGCCGTGGATGCGCCACTGCTCCGCGTCCCGGACCACCTGGACCCGGTCGGCATTGAAGCGCACGGCGTTCTCGGTGTACGCGAGCTCGTGCTCAAGGTGGCCCGCATCCGGCATCGGCTCCGGCCGGTCATCCACCACGATGTGGGCTGGCCGTTCGGAGTCGGTGGCGAAACACGCCAACATGGTCTTGAGCTGGTGGGCTGCCGGCGCCTGTGCATCAACGCTGATGTTGATGCGGCCGTGGATGTCAAAGTTGAGTGCTTTGGTCTGTCTAGTGCGCATGTTCGTCCCCTGTCTAGATGATGTGTTGGTCGGATGGTGTTGCTGGACTGGACGGTGTCGGCCCCCGAGCCTTGCCGACGCCGTTCACTGCACGTCCCGCCATGGACTCACTCCGGCCAGGACCGGCTGGTTCAGGGGGCGACCAGGCACACGGCCAAGCTGGCGTCCGCGGAGGTAGCCTGCCGATGTATAGGCCACTACCGCAACGAAAGCAGCCGCGCGGCCCAGTCCCGAGGGATCTCCGCGGGTCCAGTCGTAAATCCCTGCAAAGAACGCCCGGGGAAGGATGCTGCGGACGTACCTGCGTTCCGGGCCGAGGGCCCGCTTATGCCCCACGACCTGGCTGACCTGGGCCTTCGAGATCCCCTCCGACCAGGACCGTGAAAGCATGTAGCGGATGGTTCCCCGGCTTGCCGGAACATGGTGGCGCACCAGCGCCGCCGGTTCGTAGACGATCCGGCTCCCGGGGGAGCCCATGGTCGACCGGATGCAGATCTCCGTCTCCTCGCACCCCAAAGGCGTCGAGCCCCGCCGGCCGAGGGAGTGGTTGAAACCGCCCACCGTTCTGATCACATTAAGCCGGAAGGACATGTTGGCACCGATGACGTTTCGAACTTCGGATGCCACCCGTGGCAGGCCCCGGTGGCTGCAGCCGACAATCCAGTCGAGCTCTTCGCCAAAGAAACCAGGCCGCCCCGCTTCCCAGAGAGGTTCCACCCGGCCGCCCACGCCCAGCACCTCGGGATCGTCATAAAGGGCCATCAGGCGTTCAAGCCAGTCCGGCGCCGCCACGGCGTCGTCATCGAGGAAGGCGACGACGTCCGAGTCCGCCAGGCCCACACCGGTGTTGCGGGCCCCGGAGAGCCCACGCGGGCCGGTGTTCCTCGCTACGGTGATATCGTCGGCCGTCTTTGCCAGCCGCTCGTAAAGTTCCTCGTTGTGGTCGATGACCACTATGACTTCCTTCGGTGCAAGGGTTTGCCCCCGGAGCGACTCGATGACATCCAGCAGCCAGTCCCAGCGCTCTGCGGTGTAAGCGCAGATGATCACTGAGACGGTTGGGGAAGGTAGGTACTCCATGTCAGGCCACGCTCACAACAGGAAGAACGCTCTGCGGATCCGTGGGTGTCCGCGGGAAACTCACACTGGCGTAGGCGTACTTCACGCGGCGCAGGGCCTCCGGCCGTGCACCGGCGGTGGGTGAATCCCACAGGAGACATTCGTGCGCCATCGTCCCCAGGACCCGCCAGCCGTCCCGGAAGGTCTGGAGGTTGGACACTCCGGAGATGCGGTCCAGTTCGAAGCTGGGGACCTCGGCGATTCGAAGGCCCGCCCTGGCGGCCCGGACGATCAGCTCCGTCTCGATTTCGAACCCGTCGGACTCGAGCTGCAGGACATCCAGGCACTCCCGCCGGAAGGCGATGTAGCCGTAGCAAAGGTCGGAATAGTTGCTGTGCAAAACCGCGTTGGCCAGCCCGGTCAGCGCCCGGTTTCCGGTGCGCCGCAGCCATGTCAGGTCCTCCGACCCCCCACCGGTGACATAGCGGGAACCCTTGACGAAGTCATAGTCGTGCTGCAGTGGAGAAACGAACCAGCCGATTTCCTGCGGATCCATGCTTCCGTCGGCGTCCAGCATGACGATGATGTCACCGGTCGCGGCAGCGAATCCGGACCTGAGCGCCACACCTTTGCCCTTGCGCTTTTCGTCCACCACCTTGATGTCCTGGCGCACTGCCCGCGCCACTTCGACGGTGTTGTCAGTGGACCGGCCGTCGACGATTACCACCTCATCGACGTACAGAGGCATACGCCGAAGGACCCAGGGAATGTTCTGGGCCTCGTTCAAGGTCGGGATGACCACGCTGATCGACGCCCGCACCGGCGCTGCTGCGAGCTTAGAGAGCGAAATGGGGGGCTGAGTGGAGATAGACATATGCCTCACCTCTTCTTGGCGTGTGGAAAACTCTGGCCAATGGGGAAGCACTGCTGAGTCAGCGCTTGTTGGGCCTTGGCAGTTCCTTGGCCCGGGGTAGGTCGAGCATAGAGTCGGCCAACCCGAGTATTCACCAGTAATGAGTACTCGCCTTTTTAGTCGCGTCCTACTGGAGGGAAATGCCTCTTCCAGAAGCTAGGAGGGCGGGGGCAAGGCTGTTTGATCCATGCGGTACGTTGGGTAACCCGTCCCATGAGCACGTTAGGTAGGGTGGGTACCCCGCCGCTGAGGCGAGGGTGGGCCATGTGAAGGGATCTTGCTGTGGACGAACACTCGAACGCCGGATCCCTCTGGCCCAGCCCGCCAGAACTGCCACTGCCCACCATTATGGACCAGCGCTGGACAGACGCAATCTTCCTCCACTGGCGTATCCCGGAGCCAGAGGCTGCCCGCTTCATGCCGGCGGGAACCCGGCCGGACGTGTTCGACGGGTCGTCATGGGTGGGCCTCATTGGATTCCGCATGCGGAAAGCGGGCATCGGACGGGGCCCGGCGATTCCGTACCTGGGCACTTTCAACGAGGTCAACGTCCGCCTCTACTCCCGGGAAGCGGACGGCACGCGCGGCGTAGTGTTCCTCAGCCTGGACGCAGACCGGTTGCCGGTGGTCCTGGCGGCAAGGGCGGCGGAAATCCCCTACGTCTGGTCGCGGATACACCACCACCGCTGGAGTGCGCCAGGGACCACGGGCAACGGCGCCCAAGGCTACACCGTCCGCCGCTTCAGGCAGGGCGCGCGGAGCAGGTTCAGTGTGGTGCCGCACTTCAATGCGGCAGTGGACGATCCCTTATCGGTCCATCTCACGGCGCGTTTCGGCATGCACGGCACTTTCAGGGGCCGGACCATCTACATTCCGAACTCCCACGAACCGTGGCCGCTGTACGCGGCGGAACTGCATGATCTGGACGACGGCATCGTGGAAGCTGCCGGGATCAGAGTGAGCGGCCCGCCGGAGTCAGTCCTCTATTCTTCGGGGGTGCGCAGCCGGTTCGGGCGGCCGCGAGTCGTTACGGGGAAGCGGCAGTAACGGCATGCGTACCCTGGGCCGGCGGTAACCTCGGGCCCGAGGCAATTTTCGGGCCCTTGGCAGGTCAGGCATCGCGCCAGCCCTGCCCCTCACTGAAGGTCGCCACCAGCGTGCCAACGCCCGGCTGCAGTGAGTTGGAGGGATCGAAGTACAAGGATGCCTCGGCGGCCCGGCTGTGCGAGATCAGCTGTTCCGCTTCCAGCTTGGCCTCCGGCACAGTGGCACCGATGATGCCGGTGCGGGCGGGGAGCTCGGTGGTGTGTACCACCTCGGCACCGGTCTGGGTCAGCGGAACGGTGGTACCCGAGTTGATCTCATCATGGGGAAACTCAAACTCGGCATCATCGGACGCGGCGGGGATGGTGTACTCCAGGAAATAGGTCATGATCCACCATTGCAGAAAAGCCTGCGCTGCCGAAAGTCCGCCGCGCGCGCCCCAAGCACAACGTATTCCCACGTCAACAAGGCCCTCCTATACTTGCCGCATGTTGATGTCGCTGTGGTTCGGCGTCATAGCATCCAGTGCACTGGTTCTGGGTGCCTTTATCGGTGTCCGGTTTGAGCTGCCCAAGCGGCTCCTGGCTATGCTGCTCGCGTTCGCCGCCGGGGCGCTGATCACTGCACTGGCCTTCGAACTGTTCGAAGATGCCTATGAACATGGCGGGATCATCCGCGCGGCCATCGGTCTTATAGGTGGCGCGGTGGTGTTCACGGTCCTCAGCGCACTTCTGGACCGCTGGGCGCAGCCCGGAAAGCCGGAGCAGGCGACACCTGCGGACGAGTTCCAAGGCAGCGCCAAGCTCGATACGGATGCTGCCGCGTCCGATAAACGTGCCACTTCTGCCTCAACACGAGGAGCGGCAGGGCTGGCATTGCTGGCCGCGGTCACCCTGGATGGGGTGCCGGAGAACGTCGCCCTGGGGATCGCGCTTGGTGAAGGCACCGGCGGGCTGGCCCTGCTCGCCGCTATCTTTGTCTCCAACTTCCCCGAAGCCCTGGTTGGTTCAGCCTCCATGCGGAGCCAAGGACGCTCAACGGGCAGCATCCTGGCTCTCTGGTTGGGGTGCGCGGCCCTGCTGGTCATCGCCGTTGTTGTCGGCGCAGGGCCGCTGTCCGGGACGGATCCTCAGGCCATCTCGATACCGCTGGCGTTCGCCGCCGGCGCCGTCATCGCATCCCTGGCAGATACCCTCATGCCGGAGGCCTACGAACACGGCGGCCCGGCGGTGGCCCTCAGCACGGCAGCCGGGTTCGTCCTGGCCTTCACCCTGTCCTTGGCCTAGGCCCTACCGGACTATTTCCCCAGTCCCGCCCTGCGGAGCGCTTCTGCCATGGCCGTGTTCGCCGGTTCCGGCCTGAGCGACGATCCACGGCCGCCGCCGGAGGTGTTCCGGCCACCGGTCTTTTGCGGGTCCTGCCGCCTGCGGGCGGCGTCCTGCCGCGCCCCGCGCTCGGCAGGCTGCGGCCGTCCGCCTGACCTCTCCGCAGCGGGCTTGCCCGCGCCGGCACCCCGGGAGCCCTTCGCACCTCCGGCGGGTCCGTCGTCGAGCCTCAACGTCAGGGAGATCCGCTTCCGCTCCGGATCCGCCTCCAGAACCTTCACCCGGACCACCTGGCCGGACTTCACTACCTCGCGGGGATCAGACACGAACCGGTTGGCCAGGGCGGACACGTGGACCAGGCCGTCCTGGTGGACGCCAATATCCACGAAGGCCCCGAACGCCGCCACGTTGGTCACGGTGCCCTCCAGCACCATCCCCGGCTTCAGGTCGGAAATTCTTTCAATGCCCTCGGAGAAGGTGGCGGCAGCAAAGGCAGGGCGCGGGTCCCGGCCGGGCTTGTCCAGTTCGGCCAGGATGTCCGTGACGGTGGGCAGGCCGAAGGTGTCATCCACAAAGTCCCTGGCATCCAGCGAGGAAGCGGACGCAGATCCGGCGGCCACCAGAATCTTCCGCGCCACCGCGTAGGACTCCGGGTGGACGCTGGACGCGTCCAGCGGCTCCGCTCCCCCGGTGATCCGCAGGAAGCCCGCGCACTGTTCGAAGGCTTTGGCTCCCAGCCTGGGGACCTTCTTCAGGTCGGTGCGCCGGGCGAACGGGCCATGCTCGTTCCGGTACGCCACGATGTTTTCGCTCAGCAGGGGCCCGACGCCGGCCACCCGGCTGAGGAGCGCGGGCGAAGCGGTGTTGACGTCCACTCCCACGGCGTTCACGCAGTCCTCCACCACGGCGTCCAGGCTGCGGTCCAGCTTCGACGCCGTCACGTCGTGCTGGTACTGCCCCACGCCGATGGATTTGGGGTCGATCTTCACCAGTTCCGCGAGCGGATCCTGGACCCGGCGCGCGATGGACACCGCGCCGCGCAGCGAAACGTCCATGCCCGGCAGCTCGGCGGCTGCGAGCGCGGATGCCGAGTACACGGATGCGCCGGCTTCGGACACCACCAGCTTCTGCGGCTTCCGGTCCACGTCCGGCAGGAGCTTGATCAGCTCGGCAGCGAGCTTGTCCGTTTCCCGGGATGCGGTGCCGTTGCCGATGGCCACGAGTTCGACGGCGTGCTGGCGCGCCAGCTTCACCAGGGTGGCCAGGGCTTCGTCCCACTTTTTCGCGGGGGCGTGCGGGTACACGGTGTCGGTGGCCACCACTTTGCCGGTGCCATCCACCACTGCGACTTTCACGCCTGTGCGCAGGCCCGGGTCCAGGCCGAGCGTGGCACGGTTGCCGGCGGGGGCTGCCAGGAGCACGTCGCGCAGGTTGGCGGCGAAAACGCGGACAGCTTCGTCCTCCGCTTCGGCAAACATCCTGCCGCGGAGGTCCGCGGTGAGACGGGCCAGCACGCGGGACCGCCACGCCACCTGGGCGGTCTGCATCAGCCACGCGTCGGCGGGCCGGCCGCGGTCGGCGACCCCGAGGCACCTGGCCACCGCAGACTCGTACCGGGAACGGGCGGCGGCGAGGGCGTCGTCGTCCGCGGGATCCGCCTCGGCGAGGTCGAGCTCGAGGATGCCGTCCTTCTCGCCGCGCAGCAGCGCAAGGACCCGGTGCGACGGCATCCCGGCGGGGGCCTGCGCGAACTCGAAATAGTCCGCGAACTTCTGGCCGTCCGCTTCCTTGCCCTTCTTCACGCGGGACACCATGCGGCCCTGCGTCCAGAGCCGCTCGCGCAGGGTTGCGGCCAGGTCGGGATCCTGCGCCGCGCGCTCCACCAGGATGGCGCGGGCACCCGCGAGCGCGGCGGCGGCGTCGCCGATCGCGTGCTCGGTGTTGAGGTATTTCGCCGCCTCCTGCTCGGGCTGGAGGTCGGGCCGCTTGAGGAGGGCCTCGGCCAGCGGTTCCAGGCCCGCTTCCCGGGCGATCTGTGCCTTGGTGCGCCGCTTGGACTTGAACGGCAGGTAGATGTCCTCCAGCCGGGACTTGGTGTCCGCGGCGAGGATCGCTGTCTTCAGTTCCGGGGTCAGCTGGCCCTGCGCCTCCACCGCTTCCAGGACGGCGCGACGGCGGTCGGCGAGCTCGCGGAGGTAGCGCAGGCGCTCCTCAAGGTCGCGGAGCTGGGTGTCGTCCAGGGTGCCGGTGGCCTCCTTGCGGTACCGGGCGATGAACGGGACGGTGGATCCGCCGTCGAGCAGTTCCACCGCGGCCTTGACCTGCCAAGCCTTGACGCCCAGCTCGGTGGCGATTTGAGCGTAAATAGCATCGTCGCCCGTGGGCGCTGCAGAGGGAACGGAAGAGGGTGCTTGCGGCAGTTGAGTCACCAGAACATCTTGCCTTACCCGCCTGCGCCGCTCCACTGCTGCCGGCGCAGCGCCCCGGAGCTGGGGTGGTTTGGGCCCGGCGCGGGTATTCCGATCAGGCCCGCAAAGTGCTGTAGTGGAGGTGCCGTCACTGGGACAAAGCTCGAGGAAGAGGCCGCCATGCGGGAACTGCTGATTGTGTTTCAGGAGGGGTTCGAGGAAGCCAATATCACCGTGACGGTGAATGGTAAACAGGCGCGGCGTGACCTTGGCGTGTCCACCAATCCGATCCTTGGCATAGCGTCCGAGGTCTCCGTGGAGCTGCCGGCGAAGGGCGCCCAGGTGGGCGTGGAGGTGACCAACCGCGGGCTCAAGGCGATCACGAAGGTGACCGGCAAGCCGAAAAGCGTGCTCGTATCGATCGAGGACGGCAAGCTGGTGATGAAGGAAGGAACCGGCCGGGAAGCCGTTTTGTAGGCCTGTTCAGCCGGTGCGGCAACTGCCGGTGGCGGGGGTCTGGTAAAAGTAAATTCGATGGAGTAGCATCTGATCACCGCCGGCTTCCAGAGGGGTCCGGCGGGCCACATCAAAAACGTAAGTCGGAAGTCGTCGGATGGCTTCCGGCTCCGCTGCCGGGACAGCACACCGCGCAGCAACGACGGCGGCACCCACTGCAGGTGCCGCCGTCGCCATGTGTCCGGGCTGACTAGCCCTGGTAGGCGGGGTAGTCGATGTACCCCTTAGCGCCATCTGCATAGAACGTGGACGGATCCGGCTCGTTGAGGGGAAGGGCTTCCTTCCAGCGCCGGGCAAGGTCAGGGTTGGCAATCGCGGGCCGGCCCACCACCACAGCGTCCGCGTGGCCGTCGGCAACGAGGTTCACTGCCTCGTCCCGGGTGGTGACCACGCCGAAGCCCGTGTTGACCAGGAAGGTGCCGCCGAACCGGGCGCGGAGGTCCTGCACGAGTTCACCGGTGGGTTCGTGGTGCAGGATGCTCAGGTAGGCGAGGTTGAGCGGGGCGACGCTGTCCACCAGGACTTCGTAGGTGGCGCGCACATCGGCCGGGTCGGTCTCGGCGATACCCTGCACGTTATGCTCCGGGGAGATCCGGATGCCCACGCGGTTGGCGCCCAGCGCTGCCACCACGGCGTTGACCGTCTCGATGACGAAGCGGGCCCGGTTTTCCGGCGAGCCGCCGTAGCTGTCATTGCGGACGTTCGAGTTGGGGGCCAGGAATTCATGGAGCAGGTAGCCGTTGGCGGAGTGCAGCTCCACGCCGTCGAAACCGGCTTCGATGGCGTTCACCGAGGCGTCGACGATCTCCTGGATCAGCAGGGGCAGTTCGTCGGTGGTGAGGGCGTGCGGGACGGGGTACGGCTGCTTTCCGGAAGGTGTCCGGACTTCACCCTCGATGGCGACGGCGCTCGGCGCGACCAGGGGGACGCCCCCGGTGATGTCCGGGTGCGAAACCCGCCCGCCGTGCATGATCTGCGCGAACATCCGGCCGCCCTCGGCGTGCACGGCGTCGGTGACCTTCTTCCAGCCGGCGATCTGTTCCTGGGTGAAGATACCGGGCTGGCCCGGGTAGGAGCGGCCCGCGGGGCTGGGGTAGGTGCCTTCGCTGACGATGAGGCCCAGGGAGGCGCGCTGGCGGTAGTGTTCGGCGACGAGCGGACCGGGGACGCCTTCCTCGCCGGAGCGGAGCCGGGTCAGGGGCGCCATGACCAGGCGGTTGGGAAGTTCAAGCTCGCCGAGGGTGAGAGGGGAAAACAGCATGCGCAGTTCCTTTCGAAGGCTAAAGACGTACTGCCCATGCCAACTGGGGCGCGCGTGCAACTATTCCGGATGCGACCGGAATCACAACCTGTTGGATGCTGCGGAACGGGCTAACGGGATGCAGCCGCGCCGGGGCAGCCCTGGCCCTGCGGGTTGGCGTTGCAGTCGTCGGCGTAGTTGCGCGTCAGCGAACGCCAGACGCTGACGGTCTGGGGCGGTGCACTGAACTGGCCCTGGCCGGGGATGGGCAGCGGCGGGCCGGCGTTGACGGAGTACGTTCCCTGGAAGGACGTGGTCAGGACAACCTGGAAGTCGCCGGTCTGTCCATAAGCGTGGCTGGTCCGGGTCTTTTCACCCCAGCGGTCCTGCGGCAGCGGGCCTCCCATGGAGGGCTGGGGACCGAACACCGTGCCGTCGCCGTAGTTCCAGGTGTACTGGACCGGGGTGGCGACCACATGGACGGCCTGGCCGAACATCGTGATGTCGAACTGCTGCTCTACCGCCTCGGCGTAGAAGTTGGTTTCAGCGCCGCGGAGCGTGTGCGGGCTTGGTTGCGCTGTGACGGTTCCCGCGTTGATGGGCAGGTTCTGGAATTCCCGCTGGATGTCTGCGGCTATGCGCGGCAGCAGGTCCTCCGGCGCTGCGTCGTAGAGGCAGGTGGGCCCGGAGTGGTGCGCCCAGACGGCACCCGGCACTCCCCTCGGCCGGGACAACCACATGACCGGGATCCCGTCTTCACCGTCGGCGCCGTCCTTGCACTCCAACTGCCGGCCCAAGCAAGGGGTATCGAAGTCTCCCCCGCCAAGATGGCACTGTAGTTCGTATTTGTACTCGTTGGGATCGGTGTTCACGGCGCCGGGTTCAGCGCGTACTAACTTGCCGGTTTCGTTATCTTTCACCCATTGATCAGCGCCGACGTACAGGCCCCTATCTTCGTATCCGACTGAAATATCGGCGTGCGCAACTATTGGGGCGAGCACACTTATCAGCGCTGTTAGACAGACAACTTCCAGTCCCCTGGCTTTCATCTCGGACTATCTAATTAGACCGAGGTCTGTCATTGTCCAGCCTTGAGGCGCAAAGGTGGCCGCTGCACGGCTTCCCGTGTTTGTGGCTGCAGTGGGAGCTTGGTGCAGACTGCCATCCGGATTTCTGATTTCGATGGCTTGTTGAATGACTTGAACTACGGCATACGGCTCTGCGTCAGGTTCAATAGTCGCGGTAATTGCGGGCGTATCAATCCCGCCTCCTGATATCCAACGACCCTCGCCCCAGGCTTCCTCCACCCCGTCCTTCAAACCTGTACAAAAAACACAATTCGGCCCGCTGATGATTGCCAAGCTTTCCGTATCGCCCGTTTCGTAGGCATAATCCAAAACCTCATACCAGTATCGAACGAAAGCTTCGAGGCCTTCCTTCGTCTCGGTCTTAGCCACCTCGGGCATGACGGGAACCGGGACGTTTTGGGCTGGGCCGGAGGCGTCGGCGGGCTTGTAAGCGGCGGTGGGTGACGGGGTAGGCGTTGGCGAGGCGCTGGTGGTGGCCAGGCTGGTCGACGCAGGAGTGGTGGTCCCGCCCTGTCCGGGCGACTCCCCGGAATTGCATCCGGCGAGTCCAAGGGAAAGAGCAACTGCCAGGCCGAGCGCTCCAGCCCGGAAACCACGCGACATAACAACGTTGTGTAAAGCCATGGGCCGCTATTCCCCCAGTAGTTATAAGACGGCGTGCTCCGGACAGTGCCTTAAGGGTAGCCCACGTCACAATTAGTCGACCAAACTTATCCACAGGCAAAGCCCATAAGGAAAGCCGGTGCAGGCAGGCACCGGCTTTCCTTATCGGCGAACGGCCGTCAGCGCACTAGACCGTCACCGCTGGGCAGGCAGGACCAGCTTCCCGGTCTTGTCCGTGGACAGGGCGAGCGACGAGACGTACTGCGGGCCGCCGTCGGGCGCGTCCTGGGCGGACCGGACCATGTCCGGACGCTCGAACTCGATCCCCGTCACGTGGCAAAGGAGCTTGGCGTCGCTGGGGTTCCCGTCGGCGTCGAACATGGGCAGGTCGATGCCGTCGTCCGTGCGCCGGAGGTAGTAGCGGCCGCGGGTCAGCACGGCCAGCAGCGGCGGAAGAACCAGCGCCAGGCCCACCGCGAAGATCGGCGAGTACGGCTGGATGGCCGCCCCAAACGCGCCGAAGAACACAGCGATGGAAATTCCGGCGGACAGGAGCATGGACACGAAGCCCACCGGGTTCACGGCGTAGAGCATCCCCCGGCGGAACTCGGGCACCTTCGGGGAGATCTTCAGAAGGTACTTGTTGATGGCGATATCGGACGCCACCGTCACAACCCAGGCCATGGCGCAGTTGGCGTAGAAGCCCAGGATGGTGTTGAGGAAGTCGAACATGTTGGCTTCCATCAGGACCAGCGCGATGGCAAGGTTCACCGCCACGAACACCATCCGCCCGGGGTAGGTCTTGGTGATGCGGGTGAAGCTGTTGGT
This sequence comes from Arthrobacter nitrophenolicus, assembly GCF_045833485.1. Classification (NCBI taxonomy): domain Bacteria; kingdom Bacillati; phylum Actinomycetota; class Actinomycetes; order Micrococcales; family Micrococcaceae; genus Arthrobacter; species Arthrobacter nitrophenolicus. Next base: position 2,650,289 of record NZ_CP174504.1, on the reverse strand, counting down.
CCAGGCCAGCGACCCGGAGTAGGCGTTGGTCACGTTGATCTTGATCTGCGAAATGACCACCAGCACCACCGCGAGCGCCATGGCCAGCCAGGCCGGCATCATCTCCCGGTAGACGCCCAGGAACTGGTGGACAGGTTCGTTGGCCGTCGCGGAGGCGGCAGGATCGAGGGTGGCGATCAGGTAGATGGCAATGAACAGGCCAACGATCTGCTTGATGGCACCGAAGATCACCCAGCCGGGCCCGGCCAGGATCACCGCCCGCCACCAGGCGCCACGGTTGGCGTCGGTCCGTGGCGGCATGAAGCGGAGGTAGTCGATCTGCTCGGCGATTTGCGCCATGAGGGACAGGCAGACGCCGGCAGCCAACATCACCGAGGCAAGGTTGGGCCCGCCGTCGCCCGATTCACCGGTGTAGGCGAAGAAGGTGTCGATGCTCTCCGGGTGGGACACCAGGAGATACCCCACGGGCACCACCATCAGGAGCAGCCACAGCGGAGTGGTCCACACCTGCAGCTTGGCCAGCGTGTTCATCCCGTAGATCACCAGCGGAATGATGATCACCGTGGACGCGAAATATCCCAGCCACTGCGGGATCCCCAGGCCAACCTCGAGTCCCTGCGCCATGATGGAGCCTTCAAGCGCGAAGAAGATGAAGGTGAACGTGGCAAAAATGACGTTGGTGACCACTGATCCGTAGTAGCCGAAGCCGGAGCCGCGCGTGATCAGGTCGAGGTCGATGTTGTAGCGCGCCGCGTAGTGCGCCAGCGGGAATCCGGTGGCAAAGATGATCACCGCGGCCACCAGGATGCCAAGGATCGCGTTGACAGTGCCGTAGGCGATTCCGATGTTCGCCCCGATCGAGAAGTCGGCGAGGTAGGCGATCCCGCCCAGGGCGCTGGTGGCCACCACGCCCGCGCTCCACTTCCGGTAGGACCGCGGAGCAAACCTCAGCGTGTAGTCCTCCAGGCTTTCCTTCGTGGCGTTGAGTGCCGCGGTGTTGCCACCCGCGGTGTTTGGCGGGGCGCTTCCGACGACGGCGGCGGCAGGCGGTGCCGGCGCCTCCAGAAGCTGCGGTGTCCGTTGGTCGTTGCTCATCTGTCAGGGTCGCTTTCGTCCGGGGAGGGGGTCCGGTGCGACGCTATCCAGCCGGAAAGACAGTCCAGTCACGGACCTGTTTCCGCTGTGTTAAGTCTTGACCAAAGCTGTCAACAAAACCGGCGGCCAGCCGTTGTGGCCATCCCACAAAAACACGCGGGCAGTGCAGAACTAGCGTCGGCAGGGAAGCTATCCAAGCCAGCCGGAGGACCACCTATGACGACTCAACCGCAACTCCTGAAGCATCCAATCCTTGAGACCGCCCGCGAGCAGGTCCTGGAACAGGGGCGCGGCCTGTCCGAAGCCCAGCTGGTGGAAGTCCTGCGCCTGCCGGACGAAGCCCTTCCCGCTGCCCTTGACCTCGCCCACCAGGTGCGCCTGAAGCACTGCGGCGAGGACGTGGAAGTGGAGGGCATCATCTCCATCAAGACCGGCGGCTGCCCCGAGGACTGCCACTTCTGCAGCCAGTCAGGCCTCTTCGACTCCCCCGTCCGCGGCGTCTGGCTGGACATCCCGGAACTGGTCAAGGCCGCCAAGGAGACGGCCGCCACCGGCGCCACCGAATTCTGCATCGTCGCCGCCGTCCGCGGACCGGACATCAAACTCATGAACCAGATCAAGTTCGCCATCGACCGGATCAACGAGGAAGTGGAGATCAACATCGCCTGTTCCCTGGGCATGCTGACCCGCCGGCAGGTTGACCAACTCGCCAGCTGGGGCGTCCACCGCTACAACCACAACCTCGAAACGGCGCGCAGCTACTTCCCCCACGTGGTCACCACCCACACCTACGAGGAGCGGCTGGAAACCTGCGCCATGGTCAAGGACGCCGGCATGGAACTGTGCTGCGGGGCCCTCATCGGCATGGGCGAAACACTCGAGCAGCGTGCTGAACTCGCGGCGCAGCTGGCCGCCCTGGACCCGCACGAGGTCCCGCTGAACTTCCTCAACCCCCGGCCGGGCACCCCGCTGGAGAACCAGCAGGTCATGGACGGCAAGGACGCCCTCCGCGCCATCGCCGCCTTCCGCCTCGCCATGCCCCGCACCGTCCTGCGCTACGCCGGCGGCCGGGAGCTCACCCTCGGCGACCTCGGCACCCGCGACGGGCTGCTGGGCGGAATCAACGCCGTCATCGTCGGCAACTACCTCACCACCCTGGGCCGGCCCGCCACCGCCGACCGCAACCTCCTGGTGGACCTCAACATGCCCATCAAGGAACTCCAGAAGACGCTATGAACCGGGCTTCGACGGGCTCAACCACCGGCGTTACACCAACCTTCCGCACCTTCTGCGGGCACTGCGGCGTATCCACCGAGAAGGAAGCGTACGACGGCGGCAGCACCCCGCCGTCGTACCCTCACCCGGCGTGCGCGGCGAGGCTGGAGCTGGAGCCCCCGCGCTTTTGCGTCCAGTGCGGGCGGCGGCTCAAGGTCCAGGTTTCCCCTTTGGGCTGGTGGGCCCGCTGCTCGCGCCACGGCCAAACGTCCGCTCCCGCTGAAAGCGGCTGAGGCAAAACCGGCAACCCTCTGGCGCGTTTCTACAATGAGTAGAAGAATGGCTTCATGATGTTTGAACACGCAGACGGCCAACCCGTACTCGAACTCACCGACGAGCAGTCATGGCACCTTCTGGAGAACACCAAGCACGGCAGGCTGGTGGTCTCGGTTGCGGGCGAGCCGGATATCTTCCCGGTCAACTACGTCACGGCGGAGCGGAAGATCTACCTCCGGACGGCGCCGGGCAACAAGCTGGCACAGCTGACCATCAATTCCACGGTGCTCTTCGAGGCGGACGGCATCGTCTCGGACGAGGCCTGGTCAGTGGTGCTGCGCGGAACCGCCCGCGTGCTGAACAAATCGGCAGAGCTGGAGGCCGTGGAGGCGCTGGGCCTGAAGACCTGGGTGCCCACGCTCAAGGACTTCTACGTGGAGATCGAGCCGAAGTCGGTCAGCGGCCGCCACTTCGTGTTCGGCGAACAGCCCGAGCGGGAGATCTGACCGCTCCTAGACTTGGAGTATGGCGGACAAGCTGACTCCGGAGCGGCGCAGCTGGAACATGTCCCGGATCCGGGGCAAGAACACCAAGCCCGAACTCCTGGTGCGCAGGCTGCTCCATGCCAAGGGTTACCGCTACCGCCTGCACGGCAGGTCCGGTACGTCGCGGCTGCCCGGCAACCCGGACCTGGTGTTCGCAGGCCGCCGCAAAGTCATCTTCGTGAACGGCTGTTTCTGGCATTTCCACGATTGCCGGGTTGGGCAGCACGCCCCAAAGGCCAACGCGGAATTCTGGGCGGCGAAGCGCTCCAGGACGAGGGAGCGCGACGCCGGCCAGCGCCGCCAGCTTGAGGACGCCGGGTGGGAGGTCCTCACCGTCTGGGAGTGCGAGCTCAAGGACGGCTCAGCGCTGGAGGACCATCTGGTGCGCTTCCTGGAAAGCGGCACTGATCGGCCGGCCTCTTGACGGTATTCAGCTGCGCCGCGCCAGCAAGGCGTTTCGAAGTGCGGACGCGGACGAGTCACTGCTGTTGATGCGCCAGTCGGCCTCCTTCTGCAGGTGGAACCATACGAAGCCCACCACGTCAGGCTGGGCTGCCAGGTAGGACACCAGTTCGGTGTTCCAGGCGGCCTTGGAACCGCCCAGCTCGGTGGAAGCCGTCTCCGCGATGAGGATGGGCTTGCCTGGAGCCAGCGTCCGGAGCTGGGCGATGCCGGGGCCGAACAGGTCCTGCGGCATGATCCAGCTGCTCCACGTCTGGGACGTGCCCCAGTTGTAGCCGTCCAGGGCAACCACGTCCACATAGCCAGCGCCCGGGTAAAGGCCGGCAAGGTCTGTGGATCCCCAGTAGGGAACGTTCGGCGACCACACCCATTGCACGTTGCCTGCTCCGGCAGCCGCCACAAGATCGTGCACGTGCTGCCAGGCCGGAATGTAGTCGCCGGACTGGTTTCCGTTGACCCCTTCGGACCAGGGGTACCAATTCCCGTTCATCTCGTGGGCAAAGCGCATCATCACGGGCTTGCCCCAGGCAGCGAGGGCCTGGCCCCACTCGGTGATCCGGGCATCGAAATCCCCGGCCGCAATCCGGTCCAGCGAGTACGCTGGCTGGTTGACGCCGCCGCCCCAGGCCCACGGCTCCCAGGTCACAAGCGGCTCCGCCCCCCGTGCGTGCACCGCGTCCAGCTCTGCCAGGGGCGGGGCCTGCCGGAAGTCCTTGTAGATCAGGACCAGCGAGGGACTCTCCCCGGCGAGATTGGCCACCTCATCCAACTCCGCCGCTGCCATGGCTCCCCCGGCAGTGCCAACGCCGAAACGCAGCGGGTCAGTGCTGACGGCGGGTGGCTGGGGCGCGGGTACAGGCGCTGCCTGCACGACGAAAACGGTGGAGGCCTTGATGGAAGAGGTCTTGGCCGTGATGGTGGTGCTCCCGGCGGCGCCAGCGGGAATGGTGATGCCGGCGCTGAAGGCACCGGTCGCCGTGGTGCGGAACTGGAACGTGGCAGAACCGACGATCACCGTTCCCGTGGTGGAGGCCTTGAACCCCGTACCGGAAACCGTGACGGCGGATCCCGCCGGACCGGTCCCCGGGTTGACTGCCACCTGTGCGGCAGGAGCGCCGGCTGCGGCCGGCTGCACGCCGGACAGAGCGAGCCCGGTCCCAAGGAAGACAGCGACAACTAACGTCCTGAGCATTCGAAACAAGGCACCCATCCCCAGCTGACGGGCGGCCGGAGCCGCGATGTTTTCGTGCAGGAAGCACTGGCTCAAGTATTGGGCGCAGGTCCCGCCCTCCCATCAAGAAACCCACAATTCTCCCCGGAAAGCCCGCCGCAAAATGGCCGCAGACCTAACCTGAAAGGGCACAGCACCACCAACCCGCGACGTTTCCGTCAATGGTTCTTCCCAGCTGAAAGGAGCGTCGTGAGCGCCTCAGATGATGCCCCCCGGCCGTTGGTGGACCAGTCCGTACTCGACCGGCTCCTGGAGGAACTGGAGGAGGACGAGGGGTACTGCAGGGTCTTCGTGGACAACTTCATCGAGTGCCTGCCGGAGCGCATCGACCGCCTTCGGCTGGCCCTGACCACCGGGGACCTGGACGGCTCGGTGGATGCAGTCCTCAGCCTGAAGACGTCAAGCCAAATGGTGGGAGCCGAGCGGCTCGCCGGCCTTGCCTTGGACCTCGAGGGCGCAATCCGCACCGACGCACGCACGTCCGATGCCGCCGTCGTCCTTCCCCGGCTGGCCGCCACGTTCCTCCGCCCCATCAACCTGTGCAGCGAACTGACGACGCACCGGCTGCAGGCTCAGTGCTCGCTTGGAGCCAGCCGGTAGCCCACGCCGCGGACGGTTTGCAGCCAGCGCGGCTGCTGGGGGGAATCGCCAAGCTTCTTGCGGAGGTTGCCCATGTGGACTTCCACTGAGCGTTCGTCGGCCTCGCTGATGTAGCTGCCGACGTCGTAATCCTCGTCCCGCAGCCTGCGCACCAGGTCCGCCTTGGTGCGGACCGTCCGGCCGGCCTCGAGCAGGGCATGGAGCAGTTCGAACTCGGTGCGGGTGAGGTTCATTTCCTTGCCGTCCACCACGACGGTGCGGGAAGCGTAGCTGAGTTCCAGGCCGTTGTGGCTGTAGTTCCCGCGTTCGGAGTGCCCGTTGCCCTCCGCAGCCTCCACCGTGGACGCCTCGGTATCCGCACCTGACCGGGGCCGGCGCATCATGGCGGCGATACGGGCACGCAGCTCGCGCGGACGGAACGGCTTGGTGAGGTAGTCGTCCGCGCCGGACTCCAGCCCGATCAGGGTGTCCAGTTCTTCGGTGCGGGCCGTGAGCATCACGATATAGGCGTCGGAAAACTCGCGGATCTGCCGCGATACCTCAAAGCCGTCGATGTCCGGCAGGCCGAGGTCCAGGGTGATGACGTCCGGGTTCAGGGTCTTCGCGATGAGGACGCCCTCCGCGCCGCTGCTTGCCACTGTCACTTCGAAACCGGCCTGGGTCAGGACCGTGCGGACCAGTTCCCGGATATCATGGTCATCCTCGATGACCAGCCCAACGCGTGCATCACTCATAGTGCCCCCTCAGCAGCCAACGTCAGAAGTATAGCTGCCTGCGGATATCCTGCTGCTATGGCCCTTTACACCCTCGCGCGAAAGTCGCCACGCAATGACTGATCCCGTCGCCTGGTCCTCGGGACGGCTGCGATTCTTCCGGCGTCCCTTCCACGAGTACCGGCTGCGGGACCGCGTAGCACTGAGCCAGATGCCGCTCTTCGTGACAACGTGCCTGACGGCTTTCCTGGTGTGGGTGTTCTTTCCCCAGGGCATGGGCAACCCCTTTTTCGTCGCGTTCCTGGTCTCCCAGCTCGTGCTGATGGCTTCCTGCTACCTCGTTCCGTGGGAGCGGCTGCCGTACACGAGTTTCCTGGCCATTCCCGTGCTTGATTTCGTCTCCATCGGTCTGGGGCGGGAAGGCGGCCTGGAGAGCCTGACCAGCATCGGCCTGCTCGCAGTGCTCCCGGTGATCTGGCTGTGCGCCTCCGGCTACTACCCCAGGCTGGCCCTGTGGCTGGCGTTCCTCGCCCCGCTGGCCATCCTGTGGGCGCCCCTGCTCATCAAGGGGACCTTCACCGCGCAGGACTTTGCGCGGACCCTGCTCCTTCCCGTCATCACGCTCGGAATCGGTGTGTCCGTGAGCGTGCTGACGCTGAGCATGATGCGGCAGCAGCGTGAGCTGGAGGAAAAAGACGCCCAGCTCCAGGCCAACCTCCGCACCAGCCAGCGGCAGGAATCGCTCCTCAATACAGTCCTGGACACCGCGCATCTGGGCGTCCTCGCCGTGGATGCCGACGGCCATGACGTCCTCATGAACCGGAAACAGCGTGCCAACCACGTCCTGGCCAGTCCCAAGGACAACCCGGACCCGAACGAATCCCAGCTCCTGGTGTTCGGACCAGACCGCAAAACCCTGGTTCCCGTGGAAGACCGCCCGGTCCGCCGCGCCGTGCTGGGCGAAACCTTCACGGACTACCTCGTGTGGCTGGGTGACGGCATGGAGCAGCGCGCCTTCGTAACGACGGCGCGTGCCATGAAGGATCCGGACGGCAAGTTTGCCGGCTCGGTGATCGCCTTCAGCGACGTGACGGACCTGGTGAACGCCCTGTCCGCGAAAGACGACTTTGTCTCCAGCGTCTCCCATGAGTTCCGCACCCCGCTGACCTCCATCCTGGGCTACGTGGAGATCCTGCTGGCCGACGACCAGGCGGAGTCAGACCGGGAGATGCTGGAGATCATCCGGCGGAACTCCGAGCGTCTCCTGACCCTGGTGTCCGACCTGCTGGCGAGCCGCAACGGCCAGCTGATTGTCACTCCGCACACAGTGGATGTTGCCGAGCTGGTCCGTGCCAGCGTGTCCTCCGCGCTGCCCAAGGCCGCAGTGGCCGGAGTGGTCCTGGCGGCCGAGACGCCGGACAAGCTGGAAGCCCATGTGGACGGCGCCCGCATCTCCCAGGTCCTGGACAACCTGGTGTCCAACGCCATCAAGTACTCCCCCGACGGCGGGAACGTCCTGGTCAGCCTGGCACAGGAGGACGGCCACCTGGCCTGCAGCGTCTCGGACACCGGCATGGGGATGACCGCGGAGGACACGTCCGAAGTGTTCGCCAAGTTCTTCCGCACCAGCAACGTGCGCCGCACCGCCATTCCCGGCGTCGGCCTGGGCCTGCCCATCAGCAAGGCAATCGTCGAAGCGCACGGCGGGACGATCGAGGTGGACAGCCAGCTGGGCAAGGGCACCACCTTCACGTTCCGGGTCCCGGTCTAGATTTCGACAGGCTCAATCACCGTTGGTTGAGCTTGTCGAAACCCGTGGTGGTTTCGACAGGCTCAACCGCCGAATGCTGCCGGACCACTTCTCCCCAGGACTGCCGGGCCAGCTCCCGGACGGAGGCCAGGATGTCCGACGGTGGCAGGGAAAGGTCCAGCGGAAACTCCACGATGTCGATGTCCGTGTTGAGGATCCGGCGGAGCTTCATCTCCCCCGCACCCGCGTAGACCAGCCAGGCGGTGGGCACGGCCAGGGCGGTGCAGTGTGCAAGCATCTGGTAGTGGTCGGCCGTCAGCGAGGCGCCGGCATCCGAAGCCGCCTTGTACTTGGCGTTGTAGACCACCACCGGCCGTCCGCCCAGCAGGTGCACGGCGTCCGGACGGACCTGCAGCCTGTCCGTGTCCCGCACGGCCTCGCTCAGCAGCGCGTTGTACCGCAGCCGCAGCTCCCCCGGGTATTCCGCCATGGCCGCCCGCAGGGCTGCGCCGACGAAGTCCTCGAACACCCGGGCCATGTCCACCACGAACGAGGCCGTCTGCTGCCCGCCCTCGCCCGCTTCTGCCGATGCGTTGCGCAGGATCACTTCGGCGAGCCGGAGCACCGCGTGGTAGCGCAGGTTCATCCGGGTGGGTTTCCACGGCGGCAGCGGGGCGCCGGCGGCAAGCCGTGTGACGTCGTCGAGCTTTCCCTTCAGCTGGCGGAGCCGGCTCAGCACCTCCGGGCGGACCCCCGGAACCTGCCCCATCCGCTCAAGTGCGGCGCGCAGGATCCGGTTCTCGGCGATGTCCTCGGTGAACTCGTCATAGGAAACTTCAAGGGGCACCAGCATGCCCGGCCGCCGCGAGATCTGGTCCGAAATCCGGATCCGGCCCTTGACGGTCCGCAGCGACTCGTCCACTGTCAGGTAGCCCTGCAGCACGCCGCGGCCCAGGGCTCGCTCCGCCAGCTGTGCGAGCGACTCGGCCAACGCGCTCCACAGCCCGCCCTCCTCGGCGGCGGCAACGGTGTCAGGCCGGAAACCCTGGTCAGCCGCGTAGCTGAGCAGGAACAGGAGCCGGCTGAGCCCCAGCCGGTCCTTGGGCCGCACATCCAGCTGGACCGTGGGCGTGCGGACCGAGCCCACCTTGCCCACCGGTTCGATCCGGTACAGGCCCATGCCCATGGGAGAGGCCTTCGCCAGGCCGCTCGAATTCACGAACGAGGCGCTGGCAGGGTCCAGACGTTCCACGATGCCCCGGGACAGTTCGTCCAGGACCAGATGCCGCCGTGATGCTGCGCGGCTACCCTGCTGCAAGGCGTCCCAGCAGCTGGTCCAGCCCGAAGCGCTCTTCCAGCTGCGCCCGGGTGAGCTGGCCGTGGTAGTGCTCCTCCAGCAGCGGCATCAGCTCGTACTTCCAGATCCGGCGCAGCCCGGCGGGAGTCTGGGCCGCCGGCTTCATGAAGTAGGACGGGCCGATCATCAGGTCACGGTCCCACTCGTCGATGGCACTGTTCAGGGCATCCAGCAGCAGCGCCGGGGTGGTATCCAGCTGCCGGGCCTGCAGGAACCGGAGCAGCGAGCCCTTGACCGGTTCGGTCTGCGGGTGCAGTTCGATGAAGGAGAACCGACGGCGGATGGCTGCGTCCATCATCGCGATGGAACGGTCCGCGGTGTTCATGGTGCCGATGATGTAGAGGTTGTCCGGCAGCGTGAACGGCTCGTTGGGGCTGTACTGCAGGTAGATGCGGTCGTCCCGGTACTCCAGCAGGAAGTACAGCTCGCCGAACACCTTGGCCAGGTTGGCCCGGTTCATCTCATCGATGATCAGGAAGTAGGGCTTCTTTTCGTTGCCGGGCTTGGCGGCCTCCTCCGCGAGGCGCCGCAGCGGTCCGGCCACCAGCTTGAAGGACACCTGGCCGTCGTCTGTCTTGTCCGGCCGGTAGCCCTCGAAGAAGTCCTCGTAGGCGTAGGACGGGTGGAACTGCACCAGTTTGACCCGTTCGTCGGTGGTGTCGTCGGCCAGCTCCGCGGCGAGGTGCTTGGCCAGGTACGTTTTTCCGGTGCCGGGCGGGCCGTAGAGGACCAGCTGCCGGTTCTCCTCCAGCAGGTCCGCGATCTCCTGCAGGGGTTCCAGCCCCATGTGCAGCGAGTCGGCGAATTCGGGGGTCAGCCGGCGGAAGCCTTCCTGGACCGGAGGTACGACGGCGGCGCCTTCCGTGTCGCTGTCCGGTTCCGTTTCGGCTTCCGGCGGCAGGAGGGCCTGCAGGGCCGGCATCACGCGGGTCACGTCGACCACGATGCCCGCGGTGGCCAGCTGGCGCTGGACGTGGCGGGGCAGGCTCGCCGTAGCGTGCCCCTCGTCAAACCAGCGGACCTTGCGGCGCAGCCGCCGGTTGTCGTCGTTGTAGTCGGGTTCGCCCAGCACGCCGCCCAGCCGCACGGCGCCGGCGTGCTGGTACAGGACCAGGTCGCCCGGTTTCATGACGGTCAGGAAGGCGAAGACGGCCGTCTTGGTGTCCTCGCGTTCCACATAGCCAAGGTGTTTGTAATCCTCGTCCACCGCGTGCTGCACCACTCCGGCGGTGACGCCGGGGTCCAGCAGCCGGAGGTGTTCGACGTCGAGCGTCACCTTCTCCTCGCCCTGCCAGGCGGTGAGCAGTTCGGTGTTGTCGCCGTGGGTCCGCAGCAGCCAGGCCCGGTGCCCGGGGTCGCCCACCTTGCGCCATTGGCTGACCAGCTGCCGGGCGTACCAGTCGATGCGCTGTCCTGCCTGCTCGTCGAGGTGCAGGCGGATGCGGTGGATATCGGCGGTGATGTCCTCTTCGCTGTCGCCCTTTGCCCCGCCCACCAGCGAAGCGAAAGCATCCCGGATTTCCTGCCGCTCGACGTCGGCCACCACGGGCTCGAAGTAGCTGGGCCAGGCCAGGAATTCGATGCTGCGGCGGATGGCGGGCTGGTCGTCCGGGGTGCCGGCCGCCAGGGCATGGAACTTCAGCGGGTCCAGCAGCGCCGCGGTGATGCTGGTGGGCGGCTGCTGGTCCACGTGCTGCACGAAACGGCACAGCCATTTCAGGTGGTCCCAGATGGTCCAGTTGAACTCCGCTGTCCGGTCCCTGATGACGCCGTGGTCCGTCATGCCCTGGTAGAGCTCTTCGGGCAGCTCAAGGGGAGGCTCCAGCCATGACGCAGCCTCTGCCACGCGGGCGCGCTTGACCTTCAGCGACTTCACCTCGTGGGCCAGCGGCAGGGACTGCAGGAAGAGCAGTTCGACTGCCAGCTGCTTGGCTTCCCGGGACGCGCCGTCGAGGTTTTGCCGGAGGTTGGTCATCATGGGCGCCTTGGGGTCCGGCGCGCCGCGCTCCAGCCTCTCCGCCAGCTCCGCCGCCGCCTCCGAGGTCCAGGTCAGGGTCCGCCCGTCCAGCGCCGACGGCTTGCCCTGCAGCCCGGGGCCGAGGACGAACCAGGCCGCGTCCTCGATTTCCCGGGAGATGCCGGGGGCGCGGGTCATGGCAGCAGTGGAGGCGGGGGTCATGGATCCAAATTTACAGGGTGAAGCTGGACGGCCGCTCCACGCCTACGCAATACTGCTGGCCGGAACCACCGGCACCCCGCCTCCTGCCGCTTGGCTACTTGGCCCCGGGCAGCCGCTTGCGGCCAAAGATGAAGTAGCCCATGGGCCCGATGAAATTGATGAAGGACGCGGCCCGCCATGCGGCTTTCGGTCCGTTGATCTGGGCGGCGGGCCGCCGAGAGATGTCCCGCTGCGCTGCCACCAGCAGCGACATCTGGGCGATGCCCACAATGATGGTGCCCGCCTTTGCCGACGGGGACATCTCCTTCCAGGTCTTCTTCTTCCTGGCGGGGCTGGTCTTGTTCTTGGCCATCTGGGTTTCCTTTCGCTCGGGTGGTTCCAGTCCAGTCTGCCCGCTGGAGTGTTGTCCAGAGGCTTAGTGCCTGTAGGGGGCCATTCTGTCCTTTTGCTCGGGCGTCAGCCGCTGCACCCTGCCGGTGGCCTCATCCACAAACGCCAGGTGGCTGCTGGCCTTCACGCAGTCCTCCCCCGTGACGGGGTCCTGGATGAGGTAGTGGATGTCGAAGCTGGCACCCTTGACGGAGCCGATCCACACCTGCACCACTGCGGGGACGTTCCGGTACTCGAGGGTCCGCACGTAGCGGATCTTGTGGTCCACCACCAGGGCCATGGTGCCGTCCGGGACGGCGTTGAACAGCGAAACCTTGGGCTCGATGCCCGGCAGCCCCGCACCCTTCGGCGGGCCGAAGGCACCGATCCTGGCTTCCTCCAGCATCCGGACGATCTGCACGTTGTTGATGTGCCCGTAGGCATCCATGTCGCCCCAGCGCATCGGTACCAGGACCTCGATCCGCTCATTACCGTTCCTGCTGTTGTCCTGCCCCACGTGGCCTTCCTGCGCGCTCAGCTGTGTACCGCCGTCGAATCGTCTTCCGGCACCTCGCCGGCGTCCGCCCCAGCGAACTGGGACATGTACAGCCGGTGGTAGGCGCCTTCGGCGGCAAGGAGCACCTTGTGGTTCCCCTGCTCCACGATCTTGCCGTCTTCCATCACCAGGATGGTATCGGCATCCCGGATGGTGGAAAGCCGGTGCGCGATGACGAAGCTGGTCCGGTCCGAACGGAGGGCCGCCATGGCCTTCTGCACCAGGAGCTCGGTACGGGTGTCCACGGAGCTCGTGGCTTCATCGAGGATGAGCAGGGAGGGGTTGGCCACGAACGCCCTGGCAATGGTGATCAGCTGCTTCTCGCCGGCGCTGACGTTGTTGCCTTCCTCGTCGATGACGGTGTTGTAGCCCTCGGGCAGGGCACGCACAAAGCGGTCCACGAACGTGGCCCTGGCAGCGGCCATGATCTCTTCCTCCGTGGCGTCCAGGTTGCCGTAGCGGATGTTGTCGTAGATGGACCCGCCGAACAGCCACGCGTCCTGCAGCACCATGCCCACCTTGGAGCGCAGCTCGGAACGGCTGAGGTGGGTGATGTCCACTCCGTCCAGGGTGATGGAGCCGGAGTTCAGCTCATAGAACCGCATCACCAGGTTGACCAGGGTGGTCTTTCCGGCACCGGTTGGCCCCACGATGGCCACCGTGTTTCCGGGCTCCGCGGTGAAGGACAGGTTCTCGATGAGCTTCCGGTCCTCGGTGTAGCTGAACGTGACGTTCCGGAATTCCACGTGCCCGTCGGTCTTGGCGGGCAGGTGTTCGGTGGGGGTCTCCGGGTCCTGCTCGTCCGCGTCCAGGAATTCGAATGCTCGTTCCGCGGAGGCCACGCCGGACTGGAGCATGTTGGCCATCCCGGCCATCTGGCCCAGCGGCTGGGTGAACTCTCGGGAGTACTGGATGAACGCGGTGGCGTCGCCCAGCGACATCGACCCGGAGGCAACCCGCAGGCCACCCACCACCGCGATGCCCACGTAGCTGAGGTAGGAAACGAACTGCATCACCGGGAAGATGATGCCGGACACGAACTGGGCGCCGAAGCTGGCCTTGTACAGGGCCTCGTTGCGTTCCTCGAACCGCTCCAGCATGTCCGCGTCCCGGCCGAAGACCCGCACCAGGTCGTGCCCGGAGAACGACTCCTCGATCTGGCCGTTGAGCGTGCCGGTGTTCTTCCACTGCGCAGCGAACAGCTTCTGGCTGCGCACCCCGATCATGCCGGCGGCAACGCCGGAGAGGGGCAGTGCGATGAGCGCGATCAGGGCCAGCTGCCAGGACACGATGAACATCATGATCACGATGCCCAGCACGGTGAGGACGGAATTGATCAGCTGGGCGAAGGCCTGCTGGAGCGCCTGCTGGATGTTGTCGATGTCGTTGGTTACCCGGGACAGGACGTCGCCGCGCTGGCGGGTGTCGAAATAGTTCAGCGGCAGGCGGTTGAGCTTCTTTTCGGTGTCGTCGCGAAGCCGGCGGATCACCTTCATGACGATGCGGTTCAGCACGTAGCCCTGCAGCCAAAGGAAGATGTTCGCCACGAAGTACATCAGCAGGACGACGGCGATGAGCATGGTCAGCTTGTCGAAGTCGATGCCGGCACCGGGCACCAGTTCCATCCGGGCGACCATGTCCGCGAAATTGTCCTGGCCCTGCTGGCGCAGCCCGTCCACGAACTGTTCCTTGCTGACGCCGGCGGGAAGCTGCTTGCCCACCACGCCGGCGAAGATGACGTCCATCGCCTGGCCCAGGATCTTGGGGGCGATGACGTTGAGCACGACGGCGACGATCACCATGCCCACCACCACGTAGATGCCCAGCGCCTCGGGTTTCAGCAACCCCATCAGCCGCTTTGCTGACGGCCAGAAGTGCTCTGCCTTCTTGGCGGGCATCCCGCCGAACATGTCGCCGTCGGCCTCGGAGGGCTTGTACTCCTCCTCCACGAAGTCGTCGTCCTGCAGCACCCCCGCACCGGGGGCGGATGCAGCCGGTCCTGGCGTTTCTTTGATGGACGTGGAGTCCTTCTTGCGGGGGCTCATGCCATTTCCTCCACGCTCAGCTGCGATTCAACAATTTCCTGGTAGGTGGGTGATGTTTCCAGCAGTTCCTCATGGGTTCCACGGTCCACGATCCGGCCATTGTCCAGCACCAGGATCTGGTCTGCCTCGGTGATGGTGGACACCCGCTGGGCCACGATGATGACCGTGGCGTCCGCGGTGGTCTGCTTCAAGGCGGCGCGCAGGCGGGCGTCGGTGGCGACGTCGAGGGCGGAGAACGAGTCGTCAAACAGGTATACCCGCGGCTTGGTGACCAGTGCCCGGGCGATGCAGAGCCGCTGCCGCTGGCCGCCGGAAACGTTGGTTCCGCCCTGGGCGATCCTGGCGTCCAGGCCGTTCTTCTTGTCCCGGACGAACGATTCGCCCTGGGCTACCCGCAGCGCGTCCCAGAGTTCCCGGTCCGTGGCCTCTGACTTCCCGAACCGCAGGTTGTGCTCGATGGTGCCGGAGAAGAGGTAGGGCCGCTGCGGCACCAGGGCCACCCGCTTGGTGATTTCCGCCCGGTCCAGCCTGCTGACCGGGACACCGTCCAGGAGCACCTCGCCCTCGACGGGGTCGTAGAGGCGGGGCAGGAGCGAGAGCAGAGAGGTTTTGCCCGCACCCGTGGATCCGATGATGGCCACGGTCTGGCCGGGCCTCGCGGTGAAGCTGATGTTGCTCAGGACCGGCGACTCGGCGCCCGGGTAGGCGAAAGTGACGTTGCGGTATTCCACCACCCCGGCCAGCGCGGCCGGAGCCTTTGGCTGTTCGGGATCATGGATGGAAGGTTCGACGGCGAGGACCTCGCCGATGCGGTCGGCGCAGACCGAGGCGCGCGGGATCATCATGGCCATGAAGGTGCCCATCATGACGGCTACCAGGATCTGCAGCAGGTACTGCAGGAAGGCAGTCAGCGCACCCACCTGCATGTCGCCGGAGTCCACCCGCTGGCCCCCGAACCACAGCACCGCGGCGGTGGACAGGTGCAGGATCATGCTGATGGCAGGAAACATCAGCACGAACAGGGCGCCGATCTTCAGCGACACATCGGTGAGCTCCCGGTTGGCCTCGCCGAACCTCTCCGTCTCGTACGGTTCCCGGACAAAGGCCCGCACCACCCGGATGCCGATGATCTGCTCGCGGAGGACCGCGTTGATGCGGTCGATTTTCTTCTGCATCGAACGGAACAGCGGCATCAGCCGGACCACCAGGTACCCCACCACCACAGTGAGGAGCGGCACCGAAACCCACACCAGCCAGGACAGGTTGAGGTCCTCGCGCAGGGCCATGATGATGCCGCCAATGCACATGATGGGCGTGGCCACCATGAAGTTCAGGGCCATCAGCATCAGCATCTGCACCTGCTGGACGTCATTGGTGCCGCGGGTGATCAGCGTGGGTGCGCCGAAGGCGTTAACGTCCTTGGCCGAGAAGCTGGTGACCTTTCGGAACACGGCGCGGCGCAGGTCCCGGCCCAGGGCCATGGCTGTCTTGGAGCCGAAGTACACGCCGGCGATGGCGGTCCCCACCTGGACGAACGCCACCAGCAGCATCACCATGCCGGTGCGCCAGATGAAGTCCGTGTCCCCGCGGGACACCCCTTCGTCAATGATCTGCGCGTTGAGGCTGGGAAGATAGAGCGCGGCAATGGTGGAGGCAAGCTGGAAGGCGATGACCGCCACCAGGTAGGGCGTGTACGGCCTGGAAAACCTCCGTATGAGGGTGAGGAGCATGCCCGCGGATCCTTAGGGATAAAGTTCGGTAAGAAGAGGGGTTAAGTAGTAGCAGCCGGGGCTGACATCCTTAGCCTTCTCACTCTACGAAACTCCTCCCCGGCGGGGAACAAACCGTACAGAAGATCATCCGCGGGGAGTACCGCGGCAGGTTACCTGGCCGCTGGGGCAAGTTCCGGCGTCGTACTTTCCGCCTCCACTGCAGGCTGGATGTCCACGGTGCGGCGCAGCGGCTTTTCCTTGATGAAGAGGACTGCTACCAGTGCCACCGCGGCAACCGCGGCGGAAATCAGGAACACCTCTGCCGTGGCATCACCGTACGCGGCACGCATGATCTCGCGGACCGGTTCGGGCATGTGTGCCAGGTCCAGGCTGCTGCCGGCGCTGCCGCCCTGGACGGGGATTCCGGCGGCGGCCATTCCCCGGGTGGCCAGTTCGCTGACCCTGTTGGCGAGGACGGCACCCAGGACCGAGACGCCGATGGCGCCGCCCACCGAGCGGAAGAAGGCCACCGAGGCGCTGGCGCTTCCGATGTCGGAGGCTCGGACGGTGTTCTGCACAGCCAGGACGAGGTTCTGCATCAGCATCCCCAGGCCGAGGCCCAGGACTGCGGTGAAGACGCCTGCGTGCCACAGTTCGGTGGTGTGGTCCATGGTGCCGGACAGCCCCAGCCCGCCGATCAGCAGGACGGAACCGGCAATCAGGTAGCCCTTCCACTTTCCCGTCCGGGTGATCAGGAGCCCCGAGGCCACGGAGCCGGCAAGGTTGCCGGCAATCATGGGCAGGGTGAGCAGGCCTGCCTCGGTGGGCGTGGCGCCGCGGGCCACCTGGAAGTACTGGCCCAGGAAGGTGGAGGATCCGAACATGGCCACGCCCACTGCCACGGAGGCCAGGATGGCCAGCGCCGTTGTGCGTTCGGAGATGATCTTCAGCGGAATGATGGGCTGTTCCACCTTGGACTCCACCAGCACCAGCAGCGCCAGGAGGAGGACGCCGCCTCCCACCATCAGGGCGGACTGCCAGGAGATCCAGTCGTAGTAGTCGGGGTTGCCCGCGAAGGACACCCAGATCAGGAGCAGGCTCACGCCCGTGGTCAGCAGGATCGATCCCAGCCAGTCGATCTTCGCCGGGCGCCGGACGTGCTGGATCTTGAGGGTGACCTGCAGCAGGATGAGGGCGACGACGGCGAGCGGCACGCACACGAAGAATGTCCAGCGCCAGCCCAGCGGGCTGTCCACGATGAAGCCGCCCAGGAGAGGACCGCCCGCGGTTCCCACGGCCATGACGGCTCCCATGTAGCCGGAGTACTTGCCCCTGTTCCGGGGCGGAATCATGGTGCCGATAATGGCCTGGGCCAGGGCCGTGAGGCCGCCCATGGCAATACCCTGGATCACCCGGGCACCCAGCAGCAGCGGGATGGTTTCGGAGAGTCCGGCCATGACCGACCCTGCGACGAAGATGACGATGCTGAGCTGGACCAGGACCTTCTTGTTGAACAGGTCGGCGAGCTTGCCCCAGATGGGTGTGGTGGCGGCGTTGGCCAGCAGGGCGGCGGTGATCACCCAGGCGAAGTCGGTCTGGGTGCCGTGCAGGTCGGACATGATGGTGGGCAGCGCGTTGGCCACGATGGTGCTGCTGAGGATGGCGGTGAAGAAGGCTGCCAGGAGCCCGGTGAGGGCCTCCATGATCTGGCGGTGTGACATCTCCGGCGCTGCCACAGGTGGCGTGGCGGCGGTGTGGGCGGGGGCTGCGGCTTGGCTAACCATGTTTCTGCTCCTCTGGAGTTGATGGGATGCCGGCCGCCGTTGCCCGGGCTGATTTCTTGAGTGATTCGGTGAGCTTGTGCAGGGTTTTCGCCGTGTTGCCGGCGTCCGCCTCGCTCCAGTCACGCAGGTAGTCCTGCAGGATTGCGGTCCGCTGCTCCTCGATCTGCCGCAGCTTGTCCTTTCCGGCCGGTGTGAGGGCCACCAGCTGGGCGCGGCCGTCCTCCGGATCCTGCCGCCGGACCACCAGGCCCTGCTCCTCGAGGTCGGCGATGTGGCGGCTGAGCACGGGGGCACTGACGCCCAGCCGTTCCGCGAGCTTCGTGGCCCGGGACTCCCCCTCCCCCACGAAGCGCAGGACGCCCTGGAGGGCCACTCCCGTGTCCTGGCCGCGGACACCGGCCGCGGCGATGCAGCGGACGGCGCGTTGCAGGTCGAAGATCTGGTAGACGAGGTCTGCTGCCGTGTCCGGTGCTACTGCCATGACCCAGGCACTCCTTACTTGTTTGCCTGAAGCAACTATATACGAAATTGATTGCTTTAGGAAACTATCTGCTTCTGAGACAAGAAAAACCCCGGCTCCGTGATGGAGCCGGGGTCTGGTGCCGGTTCTGTTTCTGGTCAGCCGTCCAGGTGGGTGGGCGCGAACATCTTGAGGAGGGTTTCAACCACGACGACGTTCGGCCCGTCGGCGGCAAAGCCCGCCCTGAGCGCGTCCCCCACATCCTCGGGGGCCACCCTGATTGCTGGTACGCCGAAGGCTTCGGCGAGCTTGACGAAGTCGGGGCGGGCCAGCTCAGTGGCGGTGGCCTTGCCAAAGGCGCCCACCATGTATTCGCGCAGGATGCCGTAGCCGCCGTCGTCCACTATCAGCCAGGTGACCGGCACGTTGTGCTGCCGGGCCGTGGCGAGCTCGGAGATGGAGTACATCGAGGACCCGTCGCCGGACACGGCCAGGACCCGCCCCGGCTTGCCGAGCGTTTCCAGTCCCACCGCCGCGCCGATTGCCGCGGGAAAACCGTAGCCCAGGCCGCCGGCACCCTGCGCGGAATGGAACTGCCCTTCCCGCGCATCCCAGCAGGACCAGGCCCAGTACGCCGCGATGGTCATGTCCCAGAACGTCTGCATGTCCGCCGGCACCGCCTCGCGGATATCGGCCATGAATTTCAGCTCTTTGCCCAGGTCCTGCGACTCCAGCCGGGCTTTGACCTTAGCCAGTGATTCCTTGACCAGCTCCTCAGGCGGCACCCCGTGCCAGCCCGGTTCCACTGCCCTCTCCGGACTCAGCGCTTCGTCCAGGGCGGCGAGCGCCTGGCCGGCGTCGGCACGGATGCCCAGGCCGGGGCGGTTGGACTCCAGCACGCGGGGTTCGGCGTCGATCTGGATGATCCTGCCGCGCGGTTCGAAGGTGAAGTAGTTGGACGTGACCTCGCCCAGCGACGAGCCGATGACCACCAGCACGTCCGCATCCTCAAGCAGGTCCGTCATGTGGCGGTCCTCGATCCAGGACTGCAGGGACAGCTCGTGGTTCCACGGGAATGCGCCGTTCCCGCCGGGGGTGCAGATCACCGGCGCGCGCAGTTTCTCCGCGATGGACAGCAGCGATTTTTCGGCACGTCCACGGCGGGTTCCGCCGCCTGCGATGATCGCCGGACGTTCGGCCGCTTCCAGCCACTTCACCGCCTCGCGGACCAGCTCCACCCGGGGAGGGTTGTCCGCGGCTTCAGCCAGGGCGTCTTCCACCGGCGGGACCATGATCGGGTCCAGCAGCACGTTCTGCGGGATCTCGATCCAGACCGGCCCCTGCGGCGAGGAGATCGCCTCGGTCCAGGCGTCCTGGATGGCGGACGGGATGCCGGAAGCATGCTGGATCAGCCGCTGGCTCTTGGTGACGTTCGCCGCCGAGGCCTTCTGGTCATCGAGCTGGTGCAGCATGCCCTTGCGGCGGGCACCCAGCCCTTCGAGCGGGATCTGGCTCGCCACCACCACCATCGGGACGCCCGTTGCATAGGCCTCCTGCAGGCCGGCCAGCGAGGTCAGCGCACCGGGCCCGGTGGAGAGGAACAGGACCCCCACCTCACCGGTCGCACGGGAATACCCGTCCGCCGCGAAGGCGCTGTTGTTCTCCACCCGGGAGGAGACGAACTGCAGGTTGCCCCGGCCCATGGCGTCGAAGAGGCCAAGCGCATGCTGGCCGGGAATGCCGAAGACGGTCTTCGCGCCCAGCGCCTCCAGCGTCTCGACGACGAGGTCCCCTCCGTTGCGGGCACCGGTTCCCTTGGTGGGGGCTGTTGTTCCCGGGTCGAAATCGATCATGGCCCTACTCCTTGCCGGCGGCCGCGAAGCCCGCCGGCCGGCGGATGTCCTGTCCCAGCGCCTGGGCAGCATAGCCGGTGGCCGCGCCGAACCGGTCGCCGGGCACCGCCTTGTCTGCCATCAGGGTCACCAGTTCGTAGGCGACGTGGCTGGCGGCGACGCCGGTGATCTCCGCGTGGTCGTAGGCGGGGGCCACCTCCACAACATCGGCGCCCACCAGGTTCATGCCGCGGAAGCCGCGGATGATCTCCAGCAGTTCCCGGCTGGTGATGCCGCCGGCCTCGGGGGTGCCCGTGCCCGGCGCGTGCGCGGGATCAAGGACGTCAATGTCCACTGAGATGTACAGGGGGCGGCTGCCGATCCTGTCCCGCACCTTGGCCACGGTCTCCAGGACACCCTGGTAGTAGACGTCCGCGGAGGTGACGATGCCGAAACCGAAGCGGTGGTCGTCGTCGAGGTCCTTCTTGCCGTAAAGCGGGCCGCGGGTGCCGATGTGGCTGATGGCCTCGGTGTCCAGGATGCCCTCCTCGACGGCGCGGCGGAACGGCGTGCCGTGGGTGTACTCGGCGCCGAAGTAGGTGTCCCAGGTGTCCAGGTGGGCGTCGAAGTGCAGCATGGCAATGGGTTCGCCGGCCCGCTCAGCCGCGGCGCGGAGCAGGGGCAGCGCGATGGTGTGGTCACCGCCGAGGGTTACCAGCTTGCTGCCGGTCGCCGTGAGGTCCAGCGCATTCTGCTGGACGGTCTCGATGGCCTCGTTGATGTTGAAGGGGTTGACCGCCATGTCGCCGGCGTCTGCCACCTGGACATTTTCGAAGGGGCTGACGTCCCAGGCCGGGTTGTACGGACGGAGCAGGCGGCTTGCCTCGCGGATATGGTTGGCGCCGAAGCGCGCGCCCGGCCGGTAGGAGACGCCGGAGTCGAAGGGGACGCCCACCACCGTCACGTCGGCTTTGGCTACCTGGTCCAGCCGGGGAAGGCGTGCATAGGTGGCGGCGCCGGCGTAACGGGGAATGCGGGATGAGTCGATGGGTCCAAGGTTGCCGTTGGCTTCGATGCGCAGCTCTTCCATGGGAGGCCTCTCCTTCAAGGAGTCGTGTAACTGATGTGACTGCCATCATACACCTCGGTTTTCCTATGCGCATCAAGTGTTTACCGAAGCGGCCTTTGACGCGACGCACTCCAGGACGGCACGCGCAACAAAGGGGGGCAACGTCACGCGCGGCATGCTTTTGGTAGCCACAGACAGGCCGAAGCGCGTGATTTCAGGAATCCGCAGGGAGGCTTGCGGCAAAAGGCTGCCTCACGTGACGCGGCGGGCCCGCGTGGCTACGGGAAGGAACGCGCGGAAGGGGCTAGCGGCTCGCCGCCGGAACCAGCACCCAGAGCACCTCAACCGGCTTGTCGGTGGGGTTGATCCAGGTGTGCGGTTCACGGCCCGGGAAAGTCACCGTATCTCCGGCCTCAAGGTCATACTGTTCGTTCGTGAGGATCAGCCGGATGCTGCCTTTGATCACGTGAAGCACATCCACGTCGCAGTCCACGGCGTAAAGCTCCGACTCGCCGCGGCCGTGCGGCTCAATGCAGGCCTGGATGATCTGCAGGCGCCGTTCCGAGCGGGCGGTCAGCAGGCGCTCCACGATGCCCTGGCCGCCCAAGGAAATCCGCGGGCCGTCATTGCGCTTGGTCAAATGGGTTTCCGGTGCGGCGAAAAGGTCCCCGATGGAGATGGACAGCACCTGGCACAGGGTGACCAGGGAGGCAACGGACGGGGACGTAAGGTCACGCTCAACGCGGCTGAGGAACCCCTTGGTCAGCCCCGTCGCGTCGGCAACCTGCTCGATGGTTAGCCGCTGGGACTGCCGGGCGGCCCGGATCCTGGACCCGATGGCAACGGGAACGTTGCTCGGCTCAACTGGCAGTGCCTTCATGTACGAACCTTTCATTGCCGGCAGCCCCGGCCCACTCTGGAGCAATACTAATGGCCGGTCTCCACTGTGACGCCTCCAAGGCGCGCCAGCCGTCGGCCCAAGGCTCCGCCCTTGACTGTTACTGCCGTCACAGCCTAACCTTTGGAAAACATTCGTTGCCTCTCAGGCAATTACGGGAACCCCCTCCCGCCAATTTTCAGCAGCGGCTCCGGCCGTCCCCTTCCGGATACAGCCACGGCTGCCGAACAGCTCCAAGGAACCCAACATGGACGTAAGTGTCATCAACATCGCCATCGTGGTGGTGTACCTGCTCGCAATGCTGGCCTTCGGCTGGTGGGGCAAGTCCCGCACCAAGAACAACAGCGACTTCCTGGTGGCAGGCCGCCGCCTCGGACCGTTCCTCTACACAGGCACCATGGCCGCCGTCGTCCTGGGCGGAGCCTCAACGGTGGGCGGTGTGGGGCTGGGCTACAAGTTCGGCATCTCCGGCATGTGGCTGGTGGTCGCCATCGGCGCGGGCGTTCTGCTCCTGAGCCTCCTGTTCGCCGGAACCATCCAGAAGCTGAAGATCTACACGGTCTCCCAGATGCTCACGCTGCGGTACGGCAGCCGGGCGACGGAAGCCTCCGGCATCGTCATGCTCGCCTACACGCTGATGCTGTGCGCCACCTCCACCGGTGCCTACGCCACCATTTTCGTGGTGCTGTTCGGCCTGGACCGGGCACTCGCCATTGCCATCGGCGGCGCCATCGTCCTGGTCTACTCCACGGTGGGCGGCATGTGGTCCATCACGCTGGCTGACCAGGTGCAGTTCGTCATCAAGACCGTGGGCATCTTCTTCCTGATGCTGCCCTTCACGATGAATGCCGCCGGAGGCCTTGACGGGATCCGCAGCCGCGTGGACGAGAGCTTCTTCCAGATCGACGGCATCGGCCTGCAGACGATCATCACCTACTTCGTGGTCTACACCCTGGGCCTGCTCATCGGCCAGGACATCTGGCAGCGCGTCTTCACCGCCAAGACCCCCGGCGTGGCGCGCTGGGGCGGAGCAACCGCCGGCATCTACTGCATCCTCTATGGCGTTGCCGGCGCCCTCATCGGCATGGCCGCCAGCGTTGCCCTGTCCAACATCGAGATCGCTGCCAAGGACGACGTCTACGCGGAAGTGGCCCAGAACCTGCTGCCCGTCGGCATCGGCGGCCTGGTCCTGGCCGCCGCGGTTGCCGCCATGATGTCCACCGCCTCCGGTGCACTGATCGCCGCCGCCACCGTGGCCCGGGCCGACGTCCTGCCGTTCGTGGCCAGCTGGTTCGGCAAGGACATCAACACCGAGGACACGGACAACCCGGAACACGACGTCAAGGCCAACCGCATCTGGGTCCTTACGCTGGGCATCATCGCGATTGTCATTGCCATCATCACCAAGGACGTTGTGGCAGCCCTGACCATCGCCTACGACATCCTGGTGGGCGGCCTTCTCGTGGCGATCCTCGGCGGCCTGGTCTGGAAGCGCGGCACCGGCATCGCCGCAGCCGCCTCCATGGCAGCCGGCTCTGTGGTGACGCTGGGCACCATGATCATCCTGGAAATCAATGCCAAGGCACCGCTGGACGGCATCTACGCCAACGAGCCCATCTACTACGGCCTGATCGCCTCCGCCGTTGTCTACATCGCTGTCTCGCTCGCCACCCCGCCCACCGACCCGCAGGTGATGCGCAACTGGCAGCGCCGGGTCTCCGGGCAGGAGTCGGAGGAAGCCCCGGCCGAGGCTGTCACCGCCCCCTGACCCATTAGCCACGCACGACGGCGGCGCCTCCTTTCGCAATCCAGCGAAGGGAGGCGCCGCCGTCGTCAGTCGTTATTCGGTTTCGCGGACCTCGTCAGGGTCGTCCAACGGAACGGGCCGATCCTCGGCGTCGATGATGACCGGAGGCGCCTGGACCACCGGCTCCTCCTCGTCCAGGAATTCGTCCTCTGCATCCCAGTCGTCCTCATCTACCGGTGCATCCTCGGCGTAGTCGTAGGCGGGGTCCGCTTCGACGGCGTCCAGGTGCGGCATGTCCGGGTGCTGTCCGGTGGTGCTCATAATCCAACCTCCGTTTGTTCGCCTGACGTGCTCTTTTCGTGAGGGCGCTGGCTGCGCCACACCTTCATCACAACACCGCGCGGCAGGCGGGTCAATAGTCCTGCGGAGCCCTTCGCGGGCCTGCGGAACCGGTTCGGATTGAGGCGGACCGAAACCTTCCAGCGAGGTTTACCGGCCAAAAAACCCCGGATATTCGCAGTAAGCTGGGCTCTGCAATGGGGCCGCACCATGCCCTGTCCAGCCCAGGAGTTTCCGTGTCACAGCACGCCCAGCCGAACCCACCCCGCCCCTCCCCCGTACCCTCCGCTGCCGCCATGCCGGCCTCCGGGTCGGGCCCGGCACGGCAGCAGGGTGCCCAGAGGGAACCCTCGGCTGCGGACATCAAACGGTGGCGCCAGTACCTTGCTGACGAACGCGCCGAAGCGGCCGTCTACCGCGACCTGGCGCAGAACCGGGAGGGCGAGGAACGCGAGATCCTCCTGGCACTGGCCGAGGCCGAGGGCCGGCATGAGGCCCACTGGCTGGCACTGCTGGGCGACCAGGCGGGCAAGGCCACGCAGGCCTCGTTCCGCAGCCGGTTCGTCGGCTTCCTGGCCCGGCATTTCGGCTCGGTGTTCGTGCTGGCACTTGCCCAGCGGGCCGAGGGCCGATCCCCGTACGCAAAGGATCCCAACGCCACCGATGCCATGGCCGCCGACGAGCAGATCCACGAGGAAGTGGTCCGCGGCCTGGCGACGCGCGGGCGCAACCGCCTCGCCGGAAGTTTCCGCGCCGCCGTTTTCGGCGCCAATGACGGACTGGTCAGCAACCTCTCCCTGGTGATGGGTATGGCCGCCTCCGGGGTTGCCAGCAGCGTGGTGCTGCTCAGCGGCATCGCAGGCCTGCTCGCGGGAGCCATGTCCATGGGCGCCGGGGAATTCATCTCGGTCCGTTCCCAGCGCGAGCTGCTGGCTGCCACCCGGCCCACCCAGGTCACCCTGGCCGCCGCCCCCAAACTGGATATCGAGCACAACGAACTCCTCCTGGTCTACCTGGCCCGGGGTATGTCCCATGAAGCGGCCGAGCACCGCGTCCAGGAACGCATGGGGCTGTTGTCCTGCGACTGCGATCCGAGCCTGTCGCTGCAGCCGGAACTGCCCGAGGACGAGGACCAGCACGAGGCCGTCGGCACCGCGTGGGGCGCCGCGCTGTCCAGCTTCTGCTTCTTCGCCTCCGGCGCGATCGTCCCCATCCTGCCGTTCATCTTCGGCCTGACCGGGGTGGCGGCCCTGGTGGTGGCCGGCGTCCTGGTGGGCCTCGCCCTGCTGGGCACCGGCGGCATCGTGGGCCTGCTCTCCGGCACGTCCCCCCTGACCCGGGGACTGCGCCAGCTCGGCATCGGGCTGGGAGCAGCCGCCATCACCTACCTGCTGGGGCTTGTCTTCGGCACCGTGGTGGGTTGATGGCAGGCATCGCGGCCTGGGCGCGGACCCTATGACAGAGTCCCGTCCGCCGCGCCACGCCGGCGACGCACCCCGCACGGGGCTGGGATACCGGTCCGTGCTGGCCGGGGCACTCCTGCTGGCGGCAGTGTTCGGCGGCGCGCTGGCGCTGGACGATCCCCGGGTCAAGCATCTCCTGGACGTCCGGATCGGCCCCGGCAATCAGCAAGCCAAGCCGAGGGAAGGCGGCAACCCGTCCGGCGACGCCGGTGCGCCACAACCTGCCGAAGCCCGCGTTGGCACTCCTCCCCCGGGCCATGAGGAAGCAGATTCCCCGCTGGGTACCCCCGTCCCGCCCGCCGTCGGCAGCGACTCCTACCGTTTCCTGGCCGTCAACGGAGACGGCAGCCCCGTGGGGTATTCACCCTGCCGTCCGCTCCACTACGTGGTCAATGCGGATCTTGCCCCGGCCGGCTCGGAGCAGCTTGTCCCTGACGCCATCGCCACCATCTCGGCAGCAACCGGGATTTCATTCATCTATGACGGCACCACGGGAGAGCAGCCCTCGCCGCAGCGGCCGCCCTACCAGCCTGACGCCTACGGCGAGCGCTGGGCGCCGCTGCTCATCGCCTGGACCACGCCCGAGGTGGCCCCGCAGCTCGCGGGAAAGGTGATCGGCACCGGCGGCAGCACCCATTTCAGCTACGACGGCGGACCCAAGACGTTCGTCACCGGCGGGCTGGACCTGGATGCGCCGCAGATGGCCAACGAACTGCTGAATCCGGACGGCCACCTCTACGCAACCGCCGTGATCCTGCACGAGCTGAGCCATGTCATGGGCCTTGACCATGTGGAGGATCCCCGGCAGCTGATGTACCCGGAAATCGGCACACCGGAGGGGCTGTCCGCCGGTGACCTCAACGGCCTTTACGAGTTAGGCAAGGCGCAGTGCCGGAAGGACCTCTGAGCAGCGGGACTTGGCGCGGCTAGCCCCGCAGGAGCGCCACGGCGTCGTCCACCGTGTCCACCAGGAATATCCGCTCCTCCATCGCCCGGCCTGCCGCCATGGTCCGCAACAGGGGCCACGCCGGATACTCGTGTTCCCAATGGCGCCTGCCCACCAGGACCATCGGCGTGACCTTTTCCCTGGCCCCGTAGTAGTTCTCGCATGCGTCCTGGAAAATCTCCTGGATGGTGCCTGCCGCTCCGGGCAGGAAGACGATGCCGCCCTGGCACAGTTCCAGCAGGATTGCTTCGCGGATGGCGTTGGCAAAGTACTTGGCAATGGCGGTGGCGAAATAGTTGGGCGGCTCATGGCCGTAGAACCAGGTGGGGATTCCCAGTGACGGCGTTCCGCCCGGATAGCGTTCGACGACGGCCGCCGCCGCGCGTGCCCACGCCGAGACCGAGGGACGGAAACCGGGAACGGCGGCGAGCATGTCCAGCGCAGCCGGGAGCGCGCCGTCGTCCGCCTGGCTGAGGTAGGCGCCAAGGTTGGCCGCCTCCATGGCGCCCGGTCCCCCGCCGGTGGCAACGGAGAATCCGTTCTGTGCCAACAGCCTGCCGAGCCTTGCCGCCGCCGCGTAGTCCTCGCTGCCACGCTGTGCCGCGTGCCCGCCCATGACGCCCACCATGCGGCGCCCTGACCAGGGAGGGGATGCTGCCAGTTCTTCCAGCGCGTCGCCAATGGCATGGTCGTGCAAGGCAGAGGCAAGCGTCGCGTCCACCCGGTGCCGCAGCCCGGGCTGGATGCTCCACTGGTAGATCCGGGCATCGGGCAGGTCCTCGTAGCGCGCTTCCGCGAGGCCCGCATAGAGCTCCCCGGGCGTGTACAGCGTGGAACGGTACGGATTGAAAGGCACCCCCGCAAGACGGGGAAAGATCAGCGCCCCGCGCCGCCGCAGGCCGTCCTCCACGCCGTCGTCAAATGTGCAGCCCATAAACAGGGCGCCCGCCACATCCAGCCCGTCCAGGACAGCGGACCTGCCCCGCAGGTCCAGGGACTGCGCATGCCAGCCCTGCAGGTGCACCGCGCCGGCGGACACCAGCCGGTCAAAGCTTTCGAGGTCCTCCACCTCCAGGCTGTGGGGATTGGGTCCAAGGTTCCCGGACAGATTCATGCGCACCGCCACCTTCCACTGCTTATCCCCACAGCGTAGGCCACCCACAAAGCAGCGCCCGAGACCGCTGCCCCGGCCGCTGCCACCCTTGACCCTGCTATCGCGCCTGCTACGATCAGGGAAGAAAGTATGTCCTATCAAGAGAACATATGGCGGCAAAGCGGCCGAAACACCTTACGGGGCAGGCTGGAACCGCACTGTAGAACAGGAACGAAACGTGGCGAACAAGCTGGGTCTCAATATCGACCGATCCTCCCCCGTACCCCTCTACCACCAGGTGGTGCAGGGCATCGAGGCCGCGATCTACAGCGGTGTCCTTGAGCCGGGAAGCCGGCTGGACAATGAGATCGACCTCGCGGCCCAGCTGAACCTGTCCCGCCCCACCATGCGCAAAGCCATGGATGAGCTTGTCCGCTCCGGCCTGCTGGTCCGCAAGCGCGGAGTGGGAACCCAGGTGGTATCCAGCCAGGTGCGCCGTCCACTGGAGCTGTCCAGCCTGTATGACGACCTCACCAACAACGGCAAGAAACCCACCACAGACGTCCTGAGTTTTTCCCACATCGAGGCGGACGACGCCATCCTCGCAACACTCCAGCTTCCGGAAGGATCGAAGGTCTACCACTTCACCCGGCTGCGGAAGGTTGGCGGCAAACCCCTGGCCCTGATGGAGAACTGGGTCCGTGATGACATCGCGGAGATGGACCAGGCCATGCTCTCCTCCGAAGGCCTTTACTCCATCCTCCGCCGCGGCGGCGTCAACTTCCGGCTAGCCACGCAGCGGATCGGGGCCATGACCGCCAACGAATACCAGGCCTCCATGCTCGAAACCGTGGAAGGATCGGCCCTCGTGACCATGGAGCGCACAGCGGTTGACGACACCGGACGCCGGGTGGAAACGGGCCAGCACGTGTACCGCGCCGATTCCTACAGCTTTGAAATGACACTCGTACAGCGCTAACCCGCAAGGAGCACACTCCATGACCAACTGGGTCTACCCCCTTGGCACCGCCGCCGACGGCAAGTGGGACGTCTCGATCGGCACCTCCGATTCCTCCCTCACCGTGGACGGCTGGGCACACACGGGACTGAAGGTCGCCACCCTCGCCGCAGGGTCCGACGTCGTCCTTCCCGCCGCGGATGAGGAACGCATCGTAGTGCCGCTTCAGGGATCCTTCACCGTAACGGTCGACGGAACCGGCTATGAACTTGGCGGCCGCGCCTCCGTCTTTTCCGGCCCCAGCGACGTCCTGTACTCGGGAACCGGCAGGGCAGTGTCCATCAGTTCCGCCGCCGGCGGGCGTGTGGCCGTTGCCACCGCGCCCGCCAGGAACTCCTACCCCACCCGCCTGGTGACGGCCGCCGAGACTCCCGTAGAGCTGCGCGGTGCAGGAAATTGCTCCCGCCAGGTCCACAACTTCGGCACGCCCGCCGCGCTGGAGGCGGACCGTTTCATCGTGTGCGAGGTCCTCACCCCTGCCGGCAACTGGTCCTCCTACCCGCCGCACAAGCATGACGAGGAGAAAGAGGGCGAGACGCGCCTCGAGGAGATCTACTACTTCGAGACCCAGGTGGCTGCCGGAGCTGCAGCACCGGAGGACGCCGATGCCATCGGCTACCAGCGCGTCTACGCCTCGGATGAACGGCCCATCGACGTTTCGGCAGAAGTCCGCACCGGCGACGTGGTCCTGGTCCCCTACGGCTGGCACGGCCCCGCGATGGCTGCACCCGGCTACGACCTGTACTACCTCAACGTCATGGCGGGGCCTGGCCCGGTGCGCGAGTGGCTGATCAGCGACGACCCGCACCACGGCTGGGTCCGCCAAAGCTGGGACAACCAGGACATCGACCCGCGCCTGCCGTTCGGCGGCTGACACACCTGCCGCCGCCGGGATAGGCCGGGCGCTGACATCCCTCTGGCCAAAAACTCAGACCGGGGAGGGCTCCGCTTCCTTCACGGGTACGGGTGCGGGGACCTCGGCACGAGCCTGGGTCTGCTTCGCGGCTGCCGCCGCGCAGGCCATGACTGCCAGGCCCAGGCCCAGTAGGGTGATGCCGGCACCCGCCCAGATCGGTGACGTGTAGCCCAGTCCTGCCGTGATGGTGACGCCGCCGAGCCATGCGCCCAGGGCGTTGCCCACGTTGAAGGCACCGATGTTGGCGCCGGAGGCCAGGGTGGGAGCGTTGCTGGCGTACTTCATCACGCGCATCTGCAGGCCGGGCACCGTGGCGAATCCGAAGCCGCCCATCAGCAGCAGTGAGGCGATGGTCAGCGCCTGGCTGCCCGCCGTCAGCGCGAAGACCACCAGGACCACGAAGAGGGCTGCGAGCACCACCAGCAGGGTGCGGTCCACATTACGGTCTGCAGCTTTGCCGCCAAGGGTGTTGCCGGCGAACAGCCCGACGCCGAAGAGGATCAGAAGCCAGGGAACGGCAGTGGCGGCGAAGCCGGATACTTCCGTGAGCGTATAGGCGATGTAGGTGAAGGCACCGAACATGCCGCCGAAGCCGAGGATGGTCACGATGATGGAGAGCCAGACCTGGCGGGAGCGGAAAGCCGCCAGCTCGCGGCGCAGCCCGCCCGCCTCGGCCTCGGCTCCGGCAGCCTTCGGCACCAGGAACAGGATTCCGGCCAGTGCCGCCAGTCCTATGACGGCGATGGCCCAGAACGTGGCGCGCCACCCAGCAGCCTGTCCCAGCAGGGTTCCGAAGGGCACACCCAGGACATTGGCGGCGTCAGGCCGGTGAACATGAGGGCGATGGCGCCTGCCTTCTTGCTGGGAACCACCATATCGGCCGCCACCACGGCTCCGATGCCGAAGAAGGCTCCGTGCGCGAGTGCCGCGATGACCCGGCCAAGCATCATGGGCCAGTAGTCGGCGGCAGTGGCGGACAGCAGGTTGCCGGCAATGAACAGGACCAGCAGGGCGGCGAGCACGGGCTTGCGGTCGAGGCGCGTCACAGCGGCGGTCAGCCCGAGGGCTCCCACAACCACAGCCAGCGCATAGCCGGAAATAAACCAGCCGGCGGAAGCTTCGCTGACGCCGAAATCTGCTGCCACCTCGGGCAGCAGGCCCATGATGACGAATTCGGTGAGACCGATCCCAAAGCCGCCGAGGGCTAGGGCTAGAAGGCCGAGAGGCATGCGGACGCTCCTTTGAGCTGTACGTGTCGGGGGAACGCGCCTAGAATAGTTGCAGGCGCGGGATTTATTGTTGCACATGCAAATATCCCGCGCAAGCAACTATTTCCGTATCCGCTGGCGGCCGCCTCCCGGCTCCCAGCCAAAAGGAGTAAACACCATGGGCATCAAGGACGACGCCGTCGAGGTCCGCGCGCAAGGATGGCGGACCCTGGCGGCACTTCACGGCCTGATTGAAGGCGAACTTGAGCGTGCCCTCCAGGCCGGATCGAAGCTCTCAGTCGTGGAGTACACGGTCCTGGACGCACTGAGCCGCCAGGACGGCTGGCACATGCGGATGCAGCAGTTGGCCCGCGCCACAGCCCTGAGCCCCAGTGCCACCACCCGCCTGGTCAACCGGCTCGAGGACCGGGGGCTCCTCACCCGGATCCTGTGCGACGATGACCGGCGTGGCATATACACCGAGCTGACGGCAAACGGCAGCAGCCTCCTGGCGGAGGCCCGTCCCGTGCATGACGCAACGCTGGAACAGGCACTTAACGAAGCGCAGGACATCCCCGAACTGGCACCCCTCGTGGACGCCCTCCCCAAACTGCACGCAGTGAGCTGACCGGCTTTCCCTGCGTATCAGGGCATCCGGCTCGGCACCGCGCTTGCCACCCTTACCGGCAAGCCGCTCGCCAGCGACTCCTGGGCGGCGTCGGCAACCCGCGATGCTGCCACGGCGTCCTCGGGGGTGCAGGGGTTTTTCCTGCGCCCCAAAATCAGCTCCACGAATGCCTGCATTTCCGATCTGTACGCCTGGTCGAAGCGCTCCGCGAACGTTCTGTGTGGCTTCCCCGCCGGAAAGGCGACACCGGGTTCGGCGGAAACCATCGCCGACCTGTCGTCCAGCCCCACCACCAGCGATGCGGCCGAGCCCTGGATCTCCAGCCGGACATCGTGGCCCGCCCCGTTGTAGCGGCTGGCGGAGACGGTCCCTACCGTGCCGTCGTCGAACGTCACCAAAGCCAGCGCGGTGTCCACATCTCCCACGGACCCGATGGCCGCGTCACCGTTGTTCGAACCCTTGGCGTACACCTCCACGATCTCGCGGCCGGTCAGCCAGCGGAGGATATCGAAGTCGTGGACCGAACAGTCACGGAACAAACCCCCGGACGTGGCCAGGAACTCGACAGGCGGCGGCGCCACGTCGCAGGTGACGGCCCGGAGCGAATGGATCCAGCCCAGCTCCCCGGCCCGGAAGGCGCGCCTGGCCTCAAGATAGCCGGCATCAAAGCGCCGCTGGTGGCCGACCTGGACCACTCCGTTGTTGCTGCGGATGTAGTCCAGCACGGGCAGGGCGTCCTCCACGTTCATGGCGACCGGCTTCTCGCAAAAGACGGGAATCCCCGCATCCACCCCGGCGCGGATCAGCTCGGGGTGGGTCCCGGTCCCGGTCGCGATCACGAGCCCCTGGACCCCCGAGGCGAGCAGCGCCTCCACGGACGGCAGGAACTCGGCATCAAGTTCGGCCGCCACGTTGCGCGCGTGCTCCTCCGCGACGTCCGTCAGCCGGAGCCGGACGTCGATTCCGTGGAGGAGTCCATTGAGCGCTGCGATGTTGTTGGTATGCATCACCCCGATCCGGCCCACACCGACCAGGCCAAGCACTACGCTTCTCATGGCTTTTCCTCTGCGTAGACGCTGAAGGCGGCCCGGAAGGCGTCAAGGGCCGCGGTGCTGTCATCCTTCGCCCAGGCTTCCATGCCAACGGTTCCCTCATAGCCGGCGTCTGCGAGCGCCCGGGCCACTGCCCCGTAATTGATCTCCCCGGTGCCGGGTTCACAGCGGCCGGGCACGTCCGCCACCTGGATCTCACCGATGTACGGCAGGGCGGACCGCACCAGTTCGATCAGGTTTCCCTCCCCCAACTGGGCGTGGTACAGGTCCAGCATCATCCTGGCATGCGGATGGGCGGCCGCTTCCACCAGCGCCAGCGTGTCCTTGGCCCGCGCCAGGGGGATCCCGGGGTGGTCCAGGATCGTATTGAGGTTTTCCAGGCAAAAGGTTACGCCGTGCCTTTCGCCCAACCTCCCGAGCCGTTCCAGGGTCCGCGCACCCGTGGCCCACATGCGGCCGGTGGAACGGTACACGGGGCGGGCGGCCCGGCCGTCCACCAGTTCGCCGGGGTGCACCACCATGCGGCTGACCCCGAGTTCCAGGGCAGTGGGAATCAACGCTTCGGCGGTGCGGACCACGTCGTCGGCAGTGTCCGGGTCCACCAGGCTGCCGGCCGAGTAGCCCGTCATGGAGGAAAAGACGGCACCGGTGGCCTTCAGTGCCTGGAGGTCCTTGCCACGCGAATCCCAGATCTCGACGTCGAATCCGGCCTCGTGGATCCTCTTGACCCGCTCAACAAACGGAAGGTCGGTGAAGACCATTTCCGCGCAGACCGCGAGGCGCATCAGACGGCTGCCTTCTCAGCGACGGGAACCGGGGCACCGCTCTTGACGGACTCGATGCAGGCGAGCGCCATGGCCAGCGCCCGGCGGGCGTCGGCAGCCCCCGGGGTGAGGGTGACACCCGACGACGGTACGGGCCCGCCGTCGCGCTTTGCCCGCACTGCCGCGGCGAAATCGGCGAGTTCGTCCGTGTATGCCTGGCGGAAGAGCTCGATGTTGAGCCGCGGGGTATCTGCGGAAAGCCCGTCCGCGGTGTAGCGGCGTGCTGCTGTTTCCGTGGAACGTCCGGCCTGCACCATGCCTTTCGAGCCGAAGACCTCGCCGCGGATGTCATACCCGTAAAGTGCGCTGAAGTTGGCCTCGGCCACTGCGATGGCGCCGTTGCTGTACCGGATGGTCACCACGGCGGTGTCCAGGAAACCTTGGTCACGCAGGGACGGCTCCACGAGCGCATCGGCCACAGCGTAGACTTCCACGGGCTCGGCACCCTCATTGAGCCAGTTGAGGGTGTCAAAGTCGTGGATGAGGGTCTCCAGGAAGATGGTCCAGGCGGGCACCCTTGCTGCATTGGGGATGCTTCCGTTGCCGGGATCCCGTGTCAGCGAGCGCAGGAGCTGCGGTGTCCCGGCAACACCGTCCGCCAGGTCTTTCTTGGCGGCCCGGAAATCGTCCGCGTACCGGCGGTTGAAACCGATCTGGAAGTGCACGCCCGCTTCCTCTACCGCGGTGAGTGCGGCGTCGAGCTCCTCCAGTCCCTGCCCGCCCGGCTTTTCGCAGAAGACGTGTTTCCCCGCAGCAGCTGCCTGCGCAATCAACGGGGCATGGAAGCGTGCAGGGCTGGCAATGACGACGGCGTCGATGTCCGGGTCGGCCAGGAGGTCGTCTGCGCTGGCCGTGACCTTTGAGGTGCCAAGTTCCCCGGCCAGTGCACGGGCGGATTCGACGTTGGGGTCTGCGATGGCGGCCAGAATGGTGCCCGGGACACGGCGGGCGATGCTTTCCGCATGGAAGGCGCCCATCCAGCCGGAGCCGATGAGCCCGATCCGGACCGGGGCCGCGCCTTGTGGTGGATCCTGGATGATGTAAGCCATTGGCTCGTCCTTTCAAGTAGTCAGAACAGGTGGAAGTTCAGTCGGGTGAGCGTCCCGGGAATCCAGAACGGAGGACACCCGCAGGCGGCCGGGCCCGTCCGGATTCTCCGGCGGGCCCGGCGCAGGTGTCCTGCTACACGTGCCGCGGGCTGTCTTCCTTCAGCGACTCGGAGGTGTGGGCAACCTCGGCCTGGACCTCCTTGACCACGTCGCCGTGTCCGCCCAGCTGTTCAAGCTCGTGGGCGAGTTCGGCGAGTTCGGCGCCACCGGCCATCTGGGCGGTGAGCTCGTCCAGGGTGATGTCCTTCTTGTCGTAGTAGCCGATCGACTTTCCGCGCTTGAGCAGCAGGAAGCGGTCCCCGACAGGGAAGGCATGGTGGGGGTTGTGGGTAATGAAGATGACTCCAAGGCCGCGGTCCCGCGCCTGGAGGATGTAGCGCAGGACCACGCCTGACTGCTTCACGCCGAGGGCCGCCGTCGGCTCGTCCAGGATCAGGACCTTGGCGCCGAAGTACACCGCCCGGGCAATGGCGACGCACTGCCGCTCACCGCCGGAGAGCTGGCCAATGGGCTGCTCGACGTCGCGCAGGTCGATGCCCATGTCGGCGAGTTCCTTCTTGGTGACGTCCTTCATCGTCTGGACGTCCAGCTTCTTGAAGGGCCCGAAGCCGGTGGTCAGCTCCGAGCCCAGGAAGAAGTTGCGCCAGATGGGCATCAGGGGAACCACGGCTAGGTCCTGGTAGACGGTTGCGATGCCGACATCCAGGGCGTCCCGCGGCGAACTGAACTTGCGCTCCTCCCCCATGACCTTCAGGACGCCTTCGTCGTGCTGGTGCAGCCCGGCGATGATCTTGATCAGGGTGGATTTGCCGGCACCGTTGTCGCCAAGGACGCAGGTGACCCGGCCGTTGTCCACGGCCATCGTGACGTCGGTGAGGGCGACGATGCTGCCGTAGTGCTTGCCCACGCTCTCCAGGGAAAGCAGGTGGACGGGGGTGTGGGTCAGCGGGTCCTTCTCATCCTTGAGGAGCTGCTGCTGGTCGATTTGATTGGCACTCATGGTTATCAGCCCTTACTTGCGTCTGCGCGCCGCTTGACGATCAGGTTCACGATGGTGGCCAGGAGCAGCATCAGGCCCAGGAAGAACTTGAACCAGTCGGGGTTCCACTGGGCGTAGACGATACCTTTGTTGGCCATGCCGAAGATGAAGGCGCCGATCGCGCCACCCACTGCCGAGCCGTAGCCGCCCGTGAGGAGGCAGCCGCCGATGACTGCGGCGATGATGTAAAGGAACTCGTTGCCCACGCCTTCTCCGGACTGCACGGCGTCGAAGGCGAACAGGTTGTGCATGCCAAGGACCCAGCCGCAGAAACCGACGGCCATGAAGAGGCCGATCTTGGTTGCCTTGACCGGCACGCCCACGGCACGTGCGGCGTTCGCGTCGCCGCCTACGGCGAATATCCAGTTGCCCACCTTGGTCCGCAGCAGCACCCAGGATGCCACGGCGACAAGCGCGATCCAGATGAAGACAGTGTTGTTGACGTCCACGCCGCCGATTTTGACCGAGGAGGCGAAGACCGCCCGGGCTGCCTGGTAGCCGTCCATGTCGGAAATCGACGGGGAGGACACGCCCCCGCCGATCATGCGGGTCAGTCCGAGGTTGAGGCCCGTCAGCATCAGGAATGTGGCGAGGGTGACGATAAAGCTCGGCAATTTGGTCTTCATCAGGATCCAGCCGTTGATGAAGCCGATGCCCAGGGACACGACGAGCGCCAGGACCACGCCCACCCACACGTTCATGCTGAAGTACCAGCTGAACATGGAGGCGGTGAGGGCGGAGCTGATGACGGCGACGCCGGTGGAGAGATCGAACTCCCCGCCGATCATCAGCAGTGACACCCCAACTGCCATGATGCCGATGGTGGAGCTGCCGTACAGGACGGTGGCAAAGGCGTTCGGCTGGATGAACGTCTGTGAGACGGAGGCGAAAAAGACGAAGAGGACGATGGCGCCGACGAGGGCGCCCACTTCGGGACGTGCCAGGAGCTTCTGGAAAGGGTTGCGCTTGATGAGTCGCTCGTCGCGCAGCGCCGGGGGCTTTGTCACGCTCTGGGTGATGGTCATGATGGTTCTCCTACCTAGGGCCGGGTCCGTGGCCCGGGGCCGCGGACCCGGCGGGAGGGGTGTCCCTAGCGGACACCCTCCTTGGCGAATTCGAGGACGGCGGGAGCGGTTTCCTGATCAACGATCGAGGGACCGGTCAACACAGGCTGGCCGCCGCCGACCTGGAAGCCGCCGCGCTTGGCCTGCCAGAGCGCATCAATGGCGCCGTAGCCCTGCAGCCACGGCTGCTGGTCCACCGTGAAAGCGATCTCGCCGTCAACAATTTTTTGGGCGAGTTCGGCATTCATGTCGAAGGAGGCGACTTTTGCTTTGCTCCCGGCGCTGGTCACGGCTTTCAGGATGGTGAGTGTGTAGGGTGCGCCGAGACCGATAATGGCGTCAGCGTCGGCGGTTGCCTGGAGTTTGGCGGTGACCGTTGAGGAAACCTGGGCCATGTCGGTGCCGGGCACGTAGAGGATTTCTGTTCCGGCCACTTTTTCCTTGACACCGGCGCATCGGGCTTCGAGGCCCACATGCCCCTGTTCCTGGATGACGCAGATGGGGTGGTCGAGCCCCAGTTCGCTGAGCTTGGATCCGACGGCGGCACCGGCGAGTTTCTCGTTGGAGCCGAAGTGGGTGAAGGCGCCAAGCTGGGCGGAGACAGATTCGCCGGCATTCAGGCTGACAACCGGGATGCCAGCGTCGGTCGCCTTTTGCAGGGCGTCCTTGAGGGCGTCCGGCTTTGCCAGTGTTACTGCGATGCCGTCGACCTTCTGGTCGATTGCCTGCTGGATCAGCTGTGCCTGGCGTCCGCCTTCAGGGTCCGAGGTGTACAGCAACTCCACATTGTCCTTCGCGGAGGCTTCCTCCGCGCCCTTCCGGACGATGTCCCAGAAGGTGTCCCCCGGAGCGGCGTGGGTGATCAGGGCGATCTTCATGCGTTCAGTGGTGGCAACCTGGCCGCCGCCCGTGGTGCCGGCTTGCTCAGTCCTGCCGCCGGTGCTGGAGCAGGCGCTCAAAGCCATCATGGGTGCAACCGCTGCCACCAGGGCCGCTTTCCGCCAGGAAAACTTCTTCACGATAAATCTCCTTTGATTCAGGCCCTCACGCACGCTTCCTTACGTGCATTCTTTTGCCTTCCCCTCGATCATGGTGACCCGGTTCACAAAAGTCAAGACTTTGTCCTGTCATTAGCATGTTCTTACGTAGGAAAAGCCTTGTGTCTTAAACACGCAATGCCCCGCTGAGAGAGTTCTCAACGGGGCATTGCGGGGCGTGGTGGGACAGGAGTCTGTCCGCTACACGCGTCCACCTGCGGGGACTTCCGCTGGGGCACCTGCCAGGTTCTTGAAGTAGTGTTCCAGGTCCTCAAGGCTCTTGTCCTTGGTCTCCGGAACGTACTTCGCCGCAAAGGCAATGGCCCCCACGCCCAGGACTGCGAACACGAAGAAGGTGTTGGACAGCCCTATCGCGGCGAGGAGCTGGGGGAAACCGAAGCCCACCAGGAAGTTCACGATCCACAGGACAAAGGCGGACGCTCCCATGCCCAATCCGCGGATCTTTAGCGGGAAGATCTCAGACAACATAAGCCAGGTCACCGGAGAGATGGCGCCCTGCTGGAAGGCAAGGAACGTCACTGTCAGCGACAGGATGACGAAGCCGCGGGCAGCGCCCTCTGGCAGGATCAGTGAGAAAAGGCCAATCAACAGCAGGGCCGACGTCGTTCCCACCTGCCCGGTGATGAGCATCCGCCTGCGCCCCACCCTGCCCAGCAGCCAGATGCCCACGAAGGTGGCGAGGACAGAGATCACGCCGTTGGCGATGTTGGCCGTCAGCGCCGCCTCCCGGCCGAACCCGGACTCGGCCAGGATCTGGGTGCCGTAGTACATGATGGAGTTCACGCCGGTGATTTGCTGGATGACCGCCAGGCCCAGGCCCACGAAGAAAATCCTGCGAAGCCACGGGATGCCCAGGTCCTTCCACGTGCCCATCTTGGACTTGTAGTCCTCCACGGCCATCGCCTTGACCTCTTCGAACTCCGCGCGCGCGTCCTCCTGCGAGCGGATGCGCTGCAGCACGCTGAGGGTCTCGCCGAAGCTGCCCATCGAGGCCAGCCACCGCGGGCTCTCCGGCATGAAGTTCATGCCGATCCACAAGGCAATGGCCGGCAGGGTGGCGATGACGAGCATCCAGCGCCAGATGCCGCCGGACTCTCCGAAGGTGTTGCCCAGGTAGGCGTTGAAGATGAAGGCGAGCAGCTGGCCGGTGACGATCATCAGCTCGTTCTGGGTGACGATCCGTCCGCGGCGTGCGCTGGGGGAAACCTCCGCGAGGTACACGGGGACGGTCACCGAGGCACCGCCGACGGCGAGGCCCAGCACGAACCGGGCGGCGATCATCACCTCGGTGCTGGGTGAGAACGTGCAGGCAAGGGTGCCCACCAGGAAGATGATGGCCAGGACCATGATCATCTTGCGCCGGCCATTCCGGTCAGCGAGACGGCCGCCGAACAATGCGCCGAAGGCTGCACCGAACAGCAGCGACGACGTCACCAGGCCCTCGGTCAGCGGCGTCAGGCCCAGGTCCTCCTGCATATACGGCAGGGCTCCGTTGATGACGCCGGTGTCATAGCCGAACAGCAGGCCGCCGAACGTGGAAATGATGGTGACGGTCCGGAGCGCCTTTTTGTGGTTGCCGGGCTGCTTCCCTGCTTTTGGCGCCGCGGATAAGGGGTGCGCCTCACTCATGCAGTGACCTTCTGGACGTACTGCTTCATGGTCTCCAGCTGGTAGCGGGACACCTCTTCGGCGTTCTCGTCCTCGGCGAAAACGCTGGAGACCATAACGGTGTCGTCCCGGTCCAGGAAACCGATCTCGTTCAAACCGCCGAAGAACTCATCCCAGTTGACGTCGCCGTCGCCGATCTTCAGGTGCTGGTGTACCCGGACCGGGTTGCCCGGCGGGTTGGTGATGTAGCGAAGGCCGTGGGAGGCATGGTGGTCCATGGTGTCCGCCACGTGGACCAGGCGCAGTTTGTCCCCTGCGGCGCGCATGATATCCAGCGGCGAGTTCCGCATATGGAAGCTGTGCGAGGCGACGTACACCATGCCCACGTTCTTGGAGTTCACACCACGGATCACGCGGATGGCGGCCAGGCCTTCCTCCACGAAGTCGTCAGGGTGCGGGTCGATGAGCAGGTCGATGCCTTCCCGCTCGATGATGGGCAGCAGTTCCTCCATGGAGCGGTAGAAGGCGCGTTCTGATTCCTCGGCCTTTTCCGGGCGGCCGCTGAACTCGGTGTTCATGGTGCTGACGCCAAGGTCAACCGTGATCTGGATGGCGCGCTTCCAGTAACGGACCGCCGCCTCGCGGGCGCCCTCGTCCGGGCCGGACCAGCGGAGCACCGGGAGTACGGAAGCGATTTCAATCCCCGCGTTCCTGCAGGCCTTGTTCAACTGGCCCACCAGTTCATCGTCCGCTTTGGGGTGGTTGTAGAAGGGGATGAAGTCCGCATGCGGCGTCATCTGCATGTATTTGTAGCCGAGATCCGCTACCACCTTGGGAAACTCGAGCAGGCTGTGCGAGTGGTGGAAGGGTGTGGGGTCAAGGGCTATTTTCACGTAAAACACTCCATCGTGGAACAGTAAGACTGAAGGAGTTTTTGTCCGGATACGGCGGGCTGCAACGCCCTGAAGTCGCTTTATCTGGACAAAAACTCCCAGCGGCGGCTACTTGTACAGGTCCGGCTTGGCAGCCAGCTTCACGGCCACCTTTTCGCCGTTCTTCTGCGCTTCAACGCCGGCTTCGCAGCAGGCGGCGGTGGCGTAGCCATCCCAGGCCGAGGGTCCGCCGATTTCACCGTTCAGTGCCGCGTCCACCCAGGACTGGATTTCGACGTCGTATGCGGCACCGAAGCGTTCTTCGAAGCCGGGGGTGACGTTGCCGCCCCAGTGGCCGGCGCTGCGCGTGTAAGGACCCTGGTCCCCGCCGATGCTGACAATGCCGTCCTCGAAGGACGCCTGGGTGGCCACCTCGTAGCCGAACTTGGCGTTGACGAAGATTTCGACGTCGGCCAGGACACCTGATTCGGTTTCAAGCAGGACGTGCTGGGGATCGTGCTGGCCGGAGGGGGCGTTCCTGCTGGCCTTGCCAAGGCGGACCTGGACGCTGGTGATTTCCTCGCCGGTGAAGAAGCGGATGGCGTCGAACTCGTGCACCACGGAGTCGTTGATCAGCATTTCGTTGGTGAAGCCCTCTGGCGTGGAGGGGTTGCGGTGCTGGTGGTGCAGCATGAGCAGCTCACCGAGTTCGTGGTCACGGATGATCTTGCCCAGCGAGGCGTATTCGGCGTCGAAGCGGCGCATAAAGCCGACCTGGATGCGCTTGCGGCCGAGCTCAACCTCGGCCTGGACAATCTTCCAGGCCGATTCGGCGTCCGGGGTCAGGGGCTTTTCGCAAAGGATGGGGATGTCCTTGGCGATGGCCTTGAGCAGGATGTCCTCGTGCAGGAATCCGGGGGTTGCGATCAGGACGGCGTTGACGTCGCCGTTGTTGAGCGCTTCCTCGGCGTCGGCCAGGGCGACGGCGCCCGGGATGCCTTCGACGGCGGCCTGCGCACGCGCCAGGTCGACGTCGACGACGGCGGCAACTTCGGCGCCGTGGATGCGCTTGTTGAGGCGCTGGATGTGGTCGGCGCCCATGCGTCCGGCACCGATGACGGCTACGCGGAGGGTT
This sequence comes from Arthrobacter nitrophenolicus, assembly GCF_045833485.1. Classification (NCBI taxonomy): domain Bacteria; kingdom Bacillati; phylum Actinomycetota; class Actinomycetes; order Micrococcales; family Micrococcaceae; genus Arthrobacter; species Arthrobacter nitrophenolicus. The sequence goes on along the minus strand of NZ_CP174504.1, from coordinate 2,609,022 downwards.
TCAGTCATTGTTCTGTCCTTCGATGTCTGTGGTGGGTGAGGTCAGTTGACCGCAGTACGGGATCCGCAGGAGAGCAGGTAGTTCCGGGTCCGCTTGGCGATGGGCATGGGCACATCGAACGCGACGGGGTACATGTCCTGCTCCACGATGCCGAAGATGGGCCGGTTCAGCGCCTCCACCGCTTCAATGACGGCGCGCAGGTCCGGCAGCCCGTTCGGGGGTTCGGTCATGACGCCGGCCAGGTTCGCTGCCGCCCAGGTCATGTTCTCCTCGTTGACCTTCTTGAGGATCTCCGGGTTGATCTGCTTCAGGTGCAGGTAGCCGATCCGGTCCGGGTAGTTCTTTATCAGGTCCAGGCTGGACGCTCCGCAGTATTCGGCGTGTCCGGTGTCGAGGCAGAGGTTCAGGTACTGCGGATCGGTGGCGCCCAGCAGCGTCTCGATGTCGGCCTGGGCGCCGACGTGGGAGTCGGCGTGGGAGTGGAACTGCTGATTCAGGCCGAAGTCTTCCAGCAGGGTCTTGCCAAGGCGGTTGTGGCCTGCGAACAGGTCGCTCCAGGCCTTGTCGCTCAGTGTGCCGCTTTCCACTGCTTCGCCGGTGACGTCGTCCCGCCACATCGCCGGAATGACCACCATATGTTCACCGCCCATGGCCGCGGTGAGTTCGGCGACCTTGCGGGCTGGTTCCCAGGCGGTTTCCCACTGGTCCAGGCCGCGGTGGAAGGCGGTGAAGACTGTACCTGCCGTGACCTTGAGGTCGCGCTGCTTCAGCTCTTCGGCCAGGCGGGTGGGGTCTGTCGGGAGGTAGCCGTAGGGGCCGAGCTCGATCCACTTGTAGCCGGATTCGGCCACCTCGTCGAGGAACCGCTCCCACGGCGTCTGCTTGGGATCGTCCGGGAACCAGACACCCCAGGAGTCCGGAGCGGTACCGATTATCAGCTTGTTCTCAGTCATTGTCAGTTCCTTAGGAGGGTTTCGACAGGCTCAACCACCGGAAGCCGTTAGTTGGAGGGGAAGTTGTAGGAGGCGCCGGAGGCGTGGTGGGTTTCGGGCCAGCGGGAGGTGATGACCTTGCCGCGGGTGTAGAAGGAGACGCCTTCGGGGCCGTAGATGTGCTTGTCGCCGAAGAGGGAGGCTTTCCAGCCGCCGAAGGAGTGGTAGGCCACCGGGACGGGCAGGGGCACATTGATGCCGATCATTCCCACGGTCACGGAGCGCTGGAATTTCCGGGCTGCGGCGCCGGAGGAGGTGAAGATGGCGGTGCCGTTGCCGTAGGGGTTGGCGTTGATCAGTGCGATGCCGTCCTCGAGGGTGTCGACGCGGACGACGACCAGGACGGGGCCGAAGATTTCCTCGGTGTATGCGGTCATTTCGGTTTTGACGTGGTCGAGGACGGTGGGGCCCACCCAGAAGCCATCTTCGTGGCCGGGGACCACGAGGTCGCGGCCGTCCACGACCATGGCCGCGCCGGCGGCTTCGGCTTCGGTGACGATCCGGACGATGCGCTCCTTGGAGGCGGGGGTGATGACCGGGCCCATTTCGGCGTCGGGGGCGGTGCCGTTGTTGACCTTCACGGCCAGGGCGCGTTCTTCGACCTTCTTGACGATCAGGTCCGCTGCGTCCCCGACGGCGACGGCGACGGAGATGGCCATGCAGCGTTCGCCGGCGGAGCCGAAGGCGGCGGCGGCGAGGTGGTCGGCGGCGTTGTCCAGGTCGGCGTCGGGCAGGACGATGGCGTGGTTCTTCGCCCCGCCCAGGGCCTGGACGCGCTTGCCGTGCTTGGTGGCGGTCTCGTGGACGTACTGGGCGATGGGGGTGGAGCCGACGAAGGAGATGCCGTCCACGTCCGGGTGGGTCAGGAGCCCGTCGACGGTTTCCTTGTCGCCGTGCAGGACCTGGAACACGCCGTCGGGCAGGCCGGCTTCCTTCCAGAGCCTGGCGAGCAGCAGCGACGGGGAGGGGTCGCGTTCGGAGGGTTTGAGGATGAAGGCGTTGCCGGTGGCGATGGCCATCGGGGCCATCCACAAGGGCACCATGACGGGGAAGTTGAACGGCGTGATGCCCGCGACGACGCCGAGCGGCTCGCGGAAGTTGAAGACGTCGATGCCGGTGGAGACCTGGTCCGAGTAGTCGCCCTTGAGCAGGGTGGGGATGCCGCAGGCGTACTCGATGACTTCCAGGCCACGGCCGATCTCGCCCTTGGCGTCGGAGAGGACCTTGCCGTGCTCTGCGGTGATCAGCGCGGCGAGGTCGTCGACGTGGGCGGCGACGAGTTCGCGGAACTTGAACAGCACGGCGGTGCGCTTGGCCAGGGAGATATCACCCCAGATGTCGGCGGCCTTGCGGGCAGCAGCGACCGTAGTTTCGAGGTCGGCACGGTTGGCCAGCCGCAGCTCTGCGCTGACCTGGCCGGTGGCCGGGTTGTACACGTTCGTAGTGCGGTCGCCCTCGCCGGCGGTTTCGGCGCCGTTGATGAAGTGGTTGATGACAGTGGTTTCGGTGGTGGTGGCAGTCATGGGGCTCTTCCTTGAGTGATGGAAAGGAGGTCAGCCGAGCAGTTTGCGCTGGCGGGCTTTGTGGTCGGTGTAGGTCTGGAAGGCCTGTTTCGTGGAGTCCAGTTCGGAGACCTGGGAGACGGGAACATCCCACCAGGACTCGGAGGACGGGGCGTCCAGCAGCGGGTCGGATTCGACGTGGATCAGGATGGGCCCGGTGCCCTCGGGTGCGGCCTTGGCATCGCGGATCGCCTGTTCGAGTTCGGCGATGACCTTCTCCCCCGGCTCCACGCGGATGACCTTCACACCCAGGGACTCGGCGTTCAGGGCCAGGTCCACCGGCAGGGTGTCGCCTTCGTCGAAGCTGTGCTGTTCCTGGTTCAGCGCGCGGTACTGGGTGCCGAACCGCTGCGATCCCAGGGATTCGGAGAGGGATCCGATGGAGGCGTAGCCGTGGTTCTGGATCAGGACCACGATCAGCTTGATCCGTTCGGCGACGGCGGTGACCAGTTCGGTGTGCATCATCAGATAGGAGCCGTCCCCCACCATAACGACGACGTCGCGCTGGGTTCCGCCGTTGGCGGCTTCAGCCAGCGCCGCGCGCTTGACGCCCAGGCCGCCGGGGATTTCGTAGCCCATGCAGGAGTATGCGTATTCCACGTGGTAGCCGAACGGGTCACGGACCCGCCACATCTTGTGCAGGTCGCCAGGCAGTGACCCCGCTGCACAGATCACCACATCCTTCGCGTCCATGGCGCGGGAAGTGGCGCCGATGATCTCGTTCTGCGCCGGCAGCGGGGTGTGGCGGGTGTCGAACACCTCGTCCACGGTGGTGTTCCACCGCTGCTTCTCCGCCGCGACCTTCTGCTCCAGGTCGGCGCCGACCCGGTAGCCGCCCAGGGCTGCGTTGAGCTTGGCCAGGGCCTTGCGGGCGTCGGCGACGATCGGCAGCGTGGTGCCGTGCTTGTACGCGTCGATCGCGGCGACGTTGATGTTGATGAACTTCACGTCCGGGTTCTGGAACGCGGTCCGGGACGCGGTGGTGAAGTCCTCGTAGCGGGTGCCGATGCCGATGACCAGGTCCGCTTCGGCGGCGATGGCGTTCGCCGCCGTCGTGCCGGTGGAGCCGATCGCGCCGAGGGACTGGGCGTGGTCCCAGGGCAGGACGCCGACGCCTGCCTGGGTGTTGCCTACCGGGATCCCGGTCAGCTCCACGAACCTGGCAAGCTCATCCGCGGCGTAGGCGTACAGGACGCCGCCGCCCGCGATGACCAGGGGCCGCTTCGCAGCCCTGATGGCTGCTGCGGCGCGGGCAATATCCTGATCGTCGGCGTCGGGCCGGCGGATCCGCCATTCCCGCTCGGCCAGGAACTCATCGGGCACATCGAACGCCTCGGCCTGGACGTCCTGCGGCAGCGAGATGGTCACGGCGCCGGTTTCGGCCGGGTCGGTCAGGACGCGCAGGCCGTGGTGGAACGCGGAAAACAGCTGCTCCGGCCGGTTGACCCGGTCGAAGAACTTCGACAGCGGACGGAACGCGTCGTTGACGGTGATGTCGTACGCGTAGGGCTGCTCCAGTTGCTGCAGCACAGGGTCAGCGGCGCGGGTGGCGAACGTGTCGGAGGGCAGCAGCAGCACCGGCAGCCGGTTGGTGGTGGCCAGCGCAGCACCGGTCAGCAGGTTGGACGAACCCGGGCCGATCGAGGTGCTGATCGCGAAGGTCTGCCGGCGGCGCGTGTGCCGGGCGTACCCGACGGCCTGGTGGACCTGGGCTTGTTCGTTCCGGCCCTGGTAGTACGGCATGATCGTCGGGTCAAGCTGCTGGTACTGCTTCAGCGCCTGGCCCACACCGGCCACGTTGCCGTGCCCGAAGATGCCGAACGTTCCCGGGATCAGCCGCTCCCGGTAGTCAACGCCGTTGACCGTGTCCACGGTGTACTGCTTGGAGAGGTATTCGACGACGGCCTGGGCCACCGTTATTCTGCGGGTTCCTGTTTTTGTTCCCATGGCTAGTTCTCCGGGATTTCTGTGGTGTGGTGCAGCAACGAGGCAGCCGTGGCGACGGCGCCGGCGACGTCCCCGTCCTGGGGGTAAAGCAGGGTGCGTCCGACGGTCAGGCCCTGGACACCCGGCAGCGCCAGGGCAGCCTGCCAGCTGGAGAAGACCTCGTCCTGGGTTCCTTCCGGGTCGCCGCCCAGCAGCACGGTGGGCATGGTGGTGGCGGCCATGACGCGTTCCATGTCAGCGACCACCGGCAGCTTCATCCACGTGTAGGCGCTGGTGGAACCGAGGCCTTCGGCGATGGCGATCGACTTGATGACCGCGTTGGTGGACAGGTCATTGCGGACGCGGCCGTTTTCCCGGACCGACAGGAAGGGTTCCACCATGGCGATCAGCTTACGCTCGGCCAAGGAGTCGATGGCCTTGGCGGTAGCCTCCAGCGTCACCACGGTGTCCGGATCTCCCAGGCAGATACGGGTCAGCATCTTTCCGCCGTCAGCACCAAGCGCTTCCAGGGCGGCCGCTGTGTGGCCGGTGAAGCGGTCATCGAACTCGTTGACCAGGCCGGCGAGGCCACCCCGGTTCATCGAGCCGAACACCAGTTTTCCGTCCAGGGCGCCCAGCAGGAGCAGGTCGTCCATGATGTCCGGGGACGCCAGGACACCGTTCACGGCGGGGTTGGCCAGCGCAATCTGCAGGCGGTCCAGCAACTGGCGGCGGTCCGCCATCGCTACCGGATCATTTCCTACCGCGAGGGCACCGCGGGCCGGATGGTCAGCGGCGACGATGAAGTTCTGCCGGCCGGACTTCAGCCCGGGGTGGCGGCGGCGGGACGTGGCAGCCCGGGCGATGGCTTCCGGATCCTCAAGGCGGATGGTGCTCAGGTGCTCATAACGGCGCGGGTCATCATCCACGGCATTGTTCGAGGCGATCGGGGTGAGGGTCACAGGGAAGCTCCTTCAGGAATGGCAACACCGGGAACCGTGCCCGGGACAGCGCGGCCGCGTTCGGCCAGCAGCGAGGTGACCTCGTCCGGCGTCGGCATGGCATCAGCGCAGGACAGCCGGGATGCGACGATGGCACCCGAGGCGTTGGCGTAGTCCAGGACCTGGGCCAGCGGCCAGCCGGACAGGAGACCGTGGCAGAACGCGCCGCCGAAGGAGTCACCGGCGCCCAGCCCGTTGACGGTTTCTACCGGAACCGGGGCGGACACCACCCGTTCGCTGCGTGTCTTTGCCATCACGCCCTCGGCTCCGAGTTTGACGACAGCGATCTCGACGCCGGCGGCCAACAAGCGGTCCGCCTGCTCGTCCGGAGTGCCCTCACCAACGGCAACCGCGCATTCCTTATCGTTGCCGATGGCCACCGTGACGTGCGGCAGGACGTTGGCGACCTCGGCGCGGGCCTCTTCCTCTGACGCCCAGAACATCGGCCGGTAGTCCAGGTCCAGGACGGTGAACTGGCCTTCAGCCAGGCCGGTCCGCGGGCGCGCCTCGTGCGCGGCAATATGCGCGCTGCGGCTGGGTTCCTGGCAGAGGCCCGTCACTGTGGACCAGAAAATTCCGGCTTCGCGGATGGCGTCCAGGTCCAACTCCTCGGCCTTGATCTGCAGGTCCGGAGCTGTTGGGAAACGGCCATAAAAGTACAGCGGGAACTCGTCCGTAGCGGGTTTGATTGCGCAGAACGTGACCGCCGTCTGGAGTGCCTGCACCGGGGAGACAAACGAATCGTCCACGCCGAACTTTGCAAGTTCACGGTGCAGGTACGTGCCGAAGGGATCATCACCCGTGCGGGTGATGACTCCGGTGCGGCGGCCGTGCCGGGCAGCGGCGACAGCCACGTTCGCCGGTGAACCGCCAAGGTATTTCCCGAAGGACGTGACGTCCTCCAGGTCCACCCCGATATCGTTCGGGTAGATATCAACGCTGATGCGCCCGATCGTGAGAAGCTCGTGGGTCACGGTAATCGCGGACCTTTCTGGTGTGGAACTCTTGTCCTCGACAGGACACGAACTCCGGGGCTGGGATGCCGTGGTGGAGACCACATGGCAATACTTTGCCCCAAAACCAATGTCCTGTCAAAAGTTTGTACTGACATACTTACAACAAGCGTTATTTGGTTCTTCCGGCGGGGCCGCATTTCTTCGGAACCGCCAGCTCGCCCGTGACGTATTGCGCCCGCCCGAAGCCGAACGACCAGTCGCCGGCAGTATTTTCGACATACCCGATAAAGACGTCCTCGCCGGAAACGCCCACGCCGGCCAGCTTTTCTGCCACCGCCGCGAAGAGCCGCTGCTTGGCCTCCTGGGAGCGGCCGCCTTGGGTGAAGATCTGGATCATGACCACTCCCCTGGTGCGCTCGAACCCGAGGCCGGCATCCTGGGCGAAGATCTGCCCCTGCGGATGCTCGGTCAGGATGTGAAAGTAGTCCCGCTCCGGAATTCCATACTCTGCCAGGATGGCGTCGTGGATTCCGCGACTGAGCGTCTGCAGTTCCGCGGCGGTGCGCCCTTCATTGACGTCAATGCGGACAAGAGGCACGTTGATCTCCTTCATTTATTTGTCCTGACATACTAACAAAGCTGTGGAAGATGGAACAAGGATCCCCCAGAAATCGACGGGTTGGGTATTGAATCCACGAACCGCCAGGCGTAGTCTTAAACAACCAATAGGTTGATAAAGCAGTTAGTTGATTAGAAAGCCGCTATGGACTCCGACAACATGGCATTGGACTCGGCCTTTATGGCCCTGGCCGATCCTGTCCGGCGGAGCATCATTGCCCGGCTCAGCCGGGGCCCGGCCACCGTGAATGAACTGGCGGAACCATTCGAAATTTCCAAACAGGCAGTTTCGAAGCACATCCAGGTCCTCGAGCAGGCGCAGCTTGTCACCCGCACCAGGGACGCCCAGCGCAGGCCCGTCCACCTGAATCCCGCACGGCTGGAGGCGCTCACCGCCTGGATCGACCAGTACAGGCTGGTCCGCGAGGGGCAGTTCCGCAGCCTGGATGCCGTGCTTCAATCCAGCGCCGGGCATGACGGCGCCAAGGCAAAGGACAAGAAATGACCAACGCACTGAAGCTCTCCGTCCCCGAAGGCGTCCCCTTCATCGACTACGAGCGCGAGTTCGATTTCCCCGTCGCGGACGTGTTCCGGGCCCACAAGGAGCCGGACCTGATTGTGCAGTGGCTCGGCCCGCGGGGCTACAAGATGGACATCGACCACTACGACTTCCGGACCGGAGGCAGCTACAGCTACCTGCACACGGGACCGGAAGGTGTCCCCTACGAGTTCAAGGGCATCTTCCATACGGTGCGCGAGAACGAATTCGCCATCCAGACCTTCGAGTTCGGCGGCTACCCAGACGTCGTGAGCCTGGAATTCATGACGTTCGAGGACCTGGGCAACGGCCGGACGCGGCTGCGCGGACACTCGGTCTACCCCAGCCAGGAAGCCCGGGACGGGATGGCCCAGTCCGGCATGGAGGGCGGCCTGAGCGAGGGCTACGAGCGGCTCGACGAACTGCTGAGCAGCGCCAAGGTTTAGCAAGCAGAAGTACGACGACGTCCGGCGCCTTCCGTGGAGAAGGGCGGGTTCTAGCGGTCGTTGCAACACCCAGAATTTTTGGGAGTTGCAACGACCGTGTCGTCTTTAAGGGAGAAGCCCGCTGGGCGGCGGAGATATTCGCAGGAGCAGAAGGATCAGTTCTTTGCGGCCCTCGATCGGGTTCAAAATGTCAGTGCCGCCGCGAGGGAACTCGGTTTCAATGTGATGACCTGTCACCAATGGATCCGCAAGGCTGGTTTGCCCCGGGGCAAAGTACGGAAGCAGTCGGTGCACCGGAAGTACACGGCTAGGCAGAAAGAGCAGTTCTTCGCCGTGTTCGACCGTCTTAAGAGCACCACGGAGGCTGCAAAGGAACTCGGGCTGAATCCCAATACGTGCGCCGCGTGGGTGCGGAAAGCCGGGCTGAAGGGTCAGGGAAAGCCGGGGACAGGTCCACACCCTGGAAGGGACGAGTTCTCCCGGCTGCGCAACGCCGGCGTGAGCCGACGGAAAGCTGCCGCGGCAGTTGGTATTCATTTACGGACCGCTGAGGAGTGGGACCAGGGAATCCGGAAGTCCGGCGGACGACGCATTTATCCGGATGGCCGGGTGGTCGACTACAAACGTGGTGTGATCACTATGACCTCTGCCGCCGGCACAACAGAAACGGTCCAGGTCCCGGTGGCCGCGCTGGAGAAACCTATCCACCCGCGGTACCTCAACGTCAAGGAACGGGAACTTATCCGGGACCTGCAGGCCGCCGGATCCTCGGTGCGGGCGATCGCCCACGCCCTCGGCAGATCGCCCTCAACAGTCAGCCGCGAGTTGGCCCGAAACACCGATCCGCGGATGGGCTACCTTCCCCACGGTGCACATCGGAAGGCAACTGCCCGGCGGGCCCGGCCCAAGACAGCCAAACTCGCGGGCGAGTCGGACCTGCGTAAGTACGTGAAGGACAAGCTGCTCCTACGCTGGTCTCCGGAACAGATCAGCCACACGCTGGTCGAAGAGTTCCCCGACAACCCGGAGATGCGCGTGAGCCCAGAGACGATTTACCAGGCCCTCTACCTCCAAGCCAGAGGCGGACTTAAACGTGAGGTGCAAGCAGCTCTGCGGACCGGCCGGACCCGGCGAAAACCCCATGCCACCGCTGATCAGCGCACTCCCAGGTTCACCGACCCCATGATCATGATTTCCGAACGTCCGCCCGAGATCGAGGACCGCGCCATACCGGGGCATTGGGAGGGGGACCTCATCACTGGCGCCCACAACCAGTCCGCGATCGCGACCCTGGTCGAGCGCACCACCCGTTACCTAATGCTCGTCCACCTGCCAAAGGACCACTCTGCCTCAACCGTCCGTGACGGCCTCATCAAAACCATGGCCACCCTTCCGGCGCACCTTCGGGGATCCCTGACCTGGGACCAGGGATCGGAAATGGCTGCCCACAAATCCTTCACTCTCGCCACCGACATGCAGGTCTACTTCTGCGACCCCGCAAGCCCGTGGCAACGCGGCTCGAACGAGAACACCAACGGCCTGCTGCGCCAGTACTTCCCCAAAGGCACCGATCTGTCTGTCTTCGGACCCGAGGACCTCGAACACGTCGCCCAGGAACTCAACGGCCGCCCACGCAAAACGCTCGGCTGGAAAACTCCAGCCGAGCGTTTACGTGATTTACTACTAACCACCTAACCAGCAGGTGTTGCAACGACCCCTTGAAACCGCCAAGGCGCCGGACGTCGTCGTACTTAAAACAAACGCGGGGTCACTTCCGGCCCATCCCAAGGAGAATATTGGGCCGGGAGTGACCCCGCGTCGATATCTGGATCTATTAGAGGGCTGCGTAAACCTCGCGCAGCAGCTTGGCGGTCTCGGACGGCGTCTTGCCGACCTTCACGCCTGCGGCCTCCAGGGCTTCCTTCTTGGCCTGGGCGGTACCGGCGGAACCGGAGACGATGGCACCGGCGTGGCCCATGGTCTTGCCTTCCGGCGCGGTGAAGCCTGCCACGTAGCCGACAACCGGCTTGGTGACGTTGGCCTTGATGAAGTCGGCGGCACGCTCTTCGGCGTCGCCACCGATCTCGCCGATCATGACGATTGCCTTGGTCTCGGGGTCAGCCTCGAATGCGGCCAGCGCATCGATGTGCGTGGTGCCGATGATGGGGTCGCCCCCGATGCCGATGGCGGTGGAGAAGCCGAGGTCGCGCAGTTCGTACATCATCTGGTAGGTCAGGGTGCCGGACTTGGAAACCAGTCCGATGGGGCCCTTGCCCGTGATGTTGGCGGGGGTGATGCCCACCAGCGCCTCGCCCGGGGTGATGATGCCGGGGCAGTTCGGTCCGATGATGCGGGTGACCTGGTTGCCGTCGGCGTCCACCTTGGACTGGGCCAGGGCCCAGAATTCGGCGGAGTCCTGGACCGGCACGCCTTCGGTGATGACCACTACCAGGCCGATGCCTGCTTCGATAGCTTCAACAACAGCGTTCTTGGTGAATGCCGGCGGAACGAAGACGATGGAGACGTCGGCGCCGGTTTCCGCCATGGCTTCCTTGACGGTGCCGTAGACGTTGATTTCCTGGTCGCCGTGCAGGACCGTGGTGCCGGCCTTGCGGGCGTTGACGCCGCCAACAATGTTGGTTCCGGCCTTCAGCATCAGGGCGGTGTGCTTGGTGCCTTCGCCGCCGGTGATGCCCTGGACGATGACCTTGGAGTCCTTGTTCAGATAGATAGACATGGTGCGTCCCTTTACTTAGCTGCGTTGGCGAGCTCGGCGGCCTTGTCGGCGCCCTCGTCCATGGTGGCGGCCAGGGTAACCAGCGGGTGGTTGGCCTCGTTCAGGATGCGGCGGCCTTCCTCGACGTTGTTGCCGTCAAGGCGGACTACCAGCGGCTTGTTCGCGGTGTGGCCCAGCTCGGCCAGTGCACCGACAATGCCCTTGGCGACGGCGTCGCAGGCGGTGATGCCGCCGAAGACGTTAACGAACACGGACTTGACCTGCTCGTCACCGAGGATGACGTCCAGGCCGGCAGCCATGACCTCGGCGGAGGCTCCACCGCCGATGTCCAGGAAGTTTGCGGGCTTGACGTTGCCGTGGTTTTCACCGGCGTAGGCAACGACGTCAAGGGTGGACATTACAAGGCCGGCGCCGTTGCCGATGATGCCGACTTCGCCGTCGAGCTTGACGTAGTTGAGGTCCTGCGCCTTTGCCTTGGCCTCAAGGGGATCGGCAGCGTCTTTGTCCTCAAGCAGCGCGTGCTTGGCGTGGCGGAACTCCGCGTTTTCGTCGAGGGAGACCTTGCCGTCAAGGGCGATGATCTCGCCGGCGCCGGTGCGGACGAGCGGGTTGACCTCCACCAGGGTTGCGTCTTCCTTCTTGAAGACGTCCCAGAGCTTGAGGATGACGTCGGCCACCTTGCCGCGCAGTTCCTCAGCGAAGCCTGCCGTGGCGACGATCTCGTCCGCCTTGGCCTGGTCGATGCCGACGGCGGGGTCGATGGCGACCTTGGCCAGCGCCTCCGGGCGTTCGACGGCGAGCTGCTCGATTTCCATGCCGCCTTCAACCGAGCACATGGCCAGGTAGTTGCGGTTGGCCCGGTCCAGCAGGACGGAGAAGTAGAACTCTTCGGCGATGTCCGCACCCTGGGCAATCATCACCTTTTTGACGGTGTGGCCCTTGATGTCCATGCCCAGGATGTTGGTGGCGTGCTCAAGTGCCTCGTCAGCGGACTTTGCGACCTTCACGCCGCCGGCCTTGCCGCGGCCGCCGATCTTGACCTGTGCCTTGACGACGGTGACGCCGCCAATCTTTTCGGCAGCTGCCTTTGCTTCTTCTGGGGTGTACGCCACGATGCCGGCCAGCACGGGTACACCGTGCGCCTCGAACATATCGCGCGCCTGGTATTCAAACAGGTCCACGGTTTAGTGTCCTTCTACGTCGAAGTAGTTTCTATACAGCCGGACACCATCGATAGACGATGACCGGGCTGCGGATTGCACGCACCGGCGGCCTGTCTGGAAACGAGCCACGCGGCGTAATGCTCCTCTGGGAACTCTAGTCCTTTATGGGGACCGGCCCGTCCCAGACTACCGCTTATGTGAGTAAGGACACTATTCTATGAGGCGTAGAAAAACCGCGGATTTACGGGGTTTTTGAGCCCTCGGAAGGCGCCGGGGAGGCCTCTTCACCGGGTCCGGGAATCAGTTCGTAACGCTCGGTTGACACGAAGAATCCGACGCCGGCAGAGACGTTTCCGCATGCCACGCCGCCGTTGTAGGCCGAACACCGCAGCCCGTTGCGTTCCAGGTTCTGCCCCTCGGCCAGGACCGGCAGCTGGGCCAGCGGACCTGTGCGGCTACCGTTGGGCCCGTAGGTTGCCTCCATTTGTGTGACGCCGGACCGGCACTCCCCGTACCAGGCCTTGTCCGGAGTGAGCAGCGCGACCCCGCCCAGGTAGCCCAGCCCGGTTCCGGCACAGTCGTCCCTGACGTCGTCCGCGTCGGGCTTGGGGTAGGTTGCCAGTTCGCAGTGCGCAACCGGGACGATGGCAAGCCTGTTGTTTGCTGAATCGCTGTAGCCGTTTGTTTCGTACGGGAGGTTGATGTGCTCCCCGCGGGCGGACGTGAGGGAGCAGGCCACAGTGCGGTCTTCGGTGATGAACGAGAGGGTGTCCTCACCGTTCGAGAAATCCTGGGGGCTGGCCAGGGCGGCCTGTTCCAGCTGGTCCATCGGCGCGGGCGGGGGCGGCGGCACGTAGCCGGGATCCTCAGTGGTGACAGTGCACCCGGTGGCAGTGGCCAGGAAAAGGGCGGCGAGCATCCCCCAAACAGTCCGTCGCATGCGCTCCATTATGCCCGCCAGTGGCGCTGCCCGAAGTCATCTTCCCCAGCCCGCGCCCTACTGGGGCACTTCGACACGGACACGCCGCAGTCCGGGCCCGTTTTGCGAATTTCGCCGCCCAAAGTGGCCCACGACGGCGGGGCCACCTTAAGTCGGAAGGTCTTTTCTGGCGCGCCTAAGCACCGAGCTTGCATCAGGTTTTGGCAGGGCTCTTAGGCGTCCAGTTTGGTCAGCGGCGCGTAGCGAAGCAGGAGGCGCTTCTCGCCGCCGTCGAATTTCACCTTGGCCACGGTCTTGTCCCCGGCCCCCTCCAGGGCCAGGACGGTCCCGTTGCCGAAGCTTGTGTGGTTGACTTTGTCCCCCACGCTGACGGCGATGATTTCCTTTTGCGGCTGCACCCGGTTCCGGGCGATGACTGCGGGGACGTCGGCGTTGAACCCGGCCGAGGGGTCGGCATTGGCTCCGCGGGAGGTGCCCGCACCCCAGAACGATCCGCTGTACTTGCCCGAGCCGATAGACCCGCCGCCGCTCCAGGCCGCTTGCCTGCTGGTGCCTTCCCGCTTCCACTCCAGAAGCTCGGCGGGGATTTCCTCGAGGAACTGGCTGGCGGGGTTGTACTGGCTCTGTCCCCACATACTCCGGACCTCGGACCGGGTGACGTAGAGCCGTTTCCTGGCGCGGGTGAGCCCCACGTAGGCCAGCCGGCGTTCTTCGGCCAGTTCCTTGGGGTCCGTGGCGGAGCGCTGGTGCGGGAACAGCCCGTGCTCCATGCCGGTCAGGAACACCACGGGGAATTCGAGGCCCTTGGCAGTGTGGAGAGTCATCAGGGTGACGACGCCCAGCCGCTTGGCTTCGGCCACCGCGGAGTCGATGTCGGCGCCCGGGGCGTCCGGGATCTGGTCCGCGTCGGCCACCAGGGACACCTGCTCCAGGAACGCCTCCAGCGTCCCTTCCGGGTTGTCACGCTCATATTCACGGACGACGGCGACGAGTTCGGCCAGGTTCTCCACCCGGGACTCGTCCTGGGGATCGGTGCTTGCCCGCAGTGCCGCCAGGTAGCCGGTCTGCTCCAGGACCGCTTCAAGTGCGGCGGCCGCGCCGGACCCGGAAGCCACCTCGGCGAGGTCGTCCAGCAGCTTCACGAAGCCAAGGACGGCGTTGACGGAGCGGGTGGCCATGGCCGGGGCCTGTTCGGCACGGCGGGCTGCGGCCATGAACGAAATCCGCTCACGCTGGGCAAGGGCGGCGACGGCGCCTTCGGCGCGGTCGCCGATCCCCCGCTTGGGTTCGTTGAGGACCCTGCGGAGGTTGACGTCGTCGTCGGGGTTGACCAGGACCCGGAGGTACGCGAGGGCGTCCTTGATTTCCTTCCGCTCGTAGAAGCGCGTGCCGCCCACTACCTTGTAGGGCAGGCCCACCCGGACCAGGACGTCCTCGATGGACCGGGACTGTGCATTGGTCCGGTAGAAGATGGCGACGTCGCCCGGGCGCAGGTTGTCCTCGTCCTGGAGCCGGTCGATCTCCTTGGCGATGAACTGGGCTTCGTCGTGCTCGTTCTCGCCCACATACCCGATGATTTTGTGGCCTTCCCCTTCCGCGGTCCACAGCCGCTTCTCGGGGCGGTTGGGGTTGCGGGAGATGACCGAGTTGGCCGCACTGAGGATGTTCTGCGTGGAGCGGTAGTTCTGCTCCAGTTTGATGGTGCGGGCCTCGGGATAGTCCTTCTCGAATTCGACGATGTTGCGGATGTCCGCACCACGGAAGGCGTAGATGGATTGGTCCGAGTCGCCCACCACGGTGAGCTCCGACGCCCCGGGCCCCTCCCCCACGATCTCGCGCACCAGCGCGTACTGAGCATGGTTGGTGTCCTGGTACTCGTCCACCAGGACGTGCCGGAACCGGCGGCGGTAGGACTCGGCGAGCGCCGGGAACGCGCGGAACATGAAGACGGTCTCGGCGATGAGGTCGTCAAAGTCCATGGCGTTGGCCTGGCGGAGCCGCTGCGTGTAGCCCTTGTAGACCTCGGCAACGGCCTGCTCGAAGGGATCGTTGTAGTTCGCGGCCGAGGCGTAGGAATCGGCGTCGATGAGCTCGTTCTTCAGCGCCGAGATCTTGTGCTGGATGGCTTTGGGGGCGAACTTCTTGGGGTCCAGGTCCAGGGCCTTGGACACCTGGGTGACCAGCCGCAGGGAATCCGCTGAATCGTAGATGGAGAAGTTTGATTTCAGGCCCACATTGGCAGCCTCCTGGCGCAGGATCCGCACACAGGACGAGTGGAAGGTCGAAATCCACATGATCTTGGCGCGGCCACCCACCAGCGCCTCGACGCGCTCCCGCATTTCCGCGGCGGCCTTGTTGGTGAAGGTGATGGCCAGGATTTCGCCATGGTGGGCACGGCCCGTGGCAATCAGGTAGGCAATCCGGTTGCTGAGGACGCGGGTCTTGCCGGAACCCGCACCGGCCACGATCAGCAGCGCGGAACCGGCGTGCTTGACCGCTTCCTCCTGCTGCGGATTGAGCCCTTCCAGGAGCTTGGCGGCATCGAGCCGGGGCCTGCCATGGTGCTGCCGGTCCGGCCCGGCACCCGGGTGCCCGCCGCCTGCTTCATGGATTCCGGCAGGGTCCCCGGCGGGAACGCTGCCACCTGGACCGGCCGCCGTGGCGAGGCCGTCCGGGTGCGCCTTGGTGCGGGCAGCAGCTGCGGGAGCGGCCTTGAACGGTCCGTCAGAGTACGGGTCAAACAACATATCCATGGTGCCTACAAGTCTAGGCGGTGGGACCGACACCCACTTCCGGCCTGTGGATTACGCCACGGAATCTGCCGGCATTGCCCCGTCTCCCCGGCTTAGGCCACCGAGGCCGACTCGAGGGCCGCACGCAACTCCCGCACCGCCGTCGTGCCTCCTGCCATGAACCATTCCAGGCCGTTGACCCGGACGGTGTCCACGGCGCCACCGGCGGCGCGGACGATGGCCTTGCCCGGCAGCCAGTCCCATTCCGGGCAGCTGTGCTGGAACCAGCAGCCCAGCTGCCCGTCCGCCACCCTGCCCAGGTCGCAGGAGCCCGAACCCAGCATGCGCAGGGTTGCCGCGGAGGTTGCGGCGGCGTGCCACGGCATGGCGCACATCGGGTCCATCAGCCAGCGGGGATGGATGTAGGTGGCGGCGCCCAGTTCGGCGACGGCAGTTCCGTTGCGTTGGCCGCGGTTGTCGTGGAAGACCGTGAGCGGTTCCCCGTTGAGGGTGGCCGGGTGCGAGCGCCCGCCCAGCCAGAGCTTGTCCTCCTCCGGCTGGTAGATGGCCCCGAGCAGCACGTCGGTTTCGTCCTTCAGGGCAATGGCGGAGCACCAGTACGTGGAGCCGTGCAGGAAGTTGTAGGTGCCGTCCACGGGGTCGATGACCCAGGTCCGCCCGCTGCTGCCCTGCACGGATGCGCCCTCTTCACCCAGGATTCCGTCCTCCGGCCGGCAGCGCTGCAGCTGCTCCAGCACGTAGGCCTCGGCGGCGTGGTCCGCGGCCGTCACAACGTCGGAAATGGATGTCTTCTGCTGGGACTGCAGCCCGGCCATCCGCATCAGGAGTGCCAGCTGCCCGGCCTCCCGCACCAGGGCTGCCGCCAGCTGGTGGTCGTCCAACGAAGGGTCAAGTTCAACAGCGCTGTGCCGGCCAATGGTCATGGCTTCAGTGTATGGGGCGGAATAATGGTGCCATGGCCAAGACCCCTGCCCAGCGGATCAAGAAGCACGGCGCCAAGGCGGCGGTGCCGCAGCACCACCTGCCGCCGGTGATCAACCCGACCACCAGCCGGACACCGGAAAAAGCCCAGAGCAACAGCAACCTGATCCTGATCGCCGGCGTCGTGGCCAGCCTGTTCCTGTTCTGGTACCTGCACCTGCTGACCCTGGACCAGCTCCGGCAGCTGACCGGCGGGCTGGCAATGCCGGACTCGCTCATCGGCGGCTTTGACCCTGCCTACATCGGCCAGCTTCAGGCGGTGATGGACGCTGACGCGCTCGGCCAGCTCAACTACGTTCACAAGACCGCCGGCACGCTGTTCCCGCTGATCTTCGGCTTCACGTGGCTGCTGCTGATCGGCACCAACGTCGCCCGCAAGGCGTTCCGCTGGGCGCTGTGGGCGCTGCCGCTGCTGTTCGTGGTGGTCCGGCTCTGGGGCAACGTTGCCATTGACGGCGTCCTGGCTGCCGAAGCGCCCGACGCCGGCCAGGTTGCCTTGGCGTCCGGCCTCACCATTGCCGGGTGGGTGCTTTTGGTCCTGAGCCTGGTGGCAGGCGGCGCGGCCGTGCTGCTGAAGGCGCGGAGCAAGAAGGCTGCTAGCTGACGGCTGCTGCCGCCCGGGCCTGCTTCCGGTGCCGGTGCACCCGCTGCGCAATCACCAGGCCCGCCGTCGCCATGCCCACGGTGACGGGGTAGCCCATGATGCGCTCGAGTGTTCCGGGCTCGGGAATGTCCATCCTGGTCAGGCCGCCGGTCACCAGCGCGGCCAGGGACACGCCGCCGCAGGCCAGGATGAACCAGGCCATGGCCGACTTCCGCAGCCAGAGGATGCCAAGCACCAGCAATGCCGCGGCACCGGCCAGGAAGTACATGATGGCACCGGTGAAGTGCCAGCCGGAGCCGGCGTCCTCGGGAACCAGACCCACAATGACGGTGCCCGCCCCGGCTGTTCCGGTCAGGATCCGCACCCAGACCGCTGCGAGCCACGGCTTGCTGCGGCCAGGCTGTACCCGCGCCCCCGCCCGCGCCGCCACGCACAGCAGGCCCGAGCTCAGCAGGATGGCACCCAGCAGCATTCCCAGGCCCTGGACCACGAACGACGCGTTCATGAGCCAATTCAGCGGGGAGCAGACCTCCCGCCCGTCGAAGATGCCACAGTTCAGGGCACCCAGGTCGCTGATGTAGCCGGTCCGCAGGTCATAGGGACGGGGGCCGGCCCATGCCGCGATCACCGCAGCTTCGGCGGCGAAATACTGCAGCACGCTCAACACCGACCACGCACCGATGTACTGCCGGGTGGACGCGGTATCCGGAATGAACGCCGCCGCGGGCGCCGTGGACGGTGCTGGAGTCATGCCTTGAGCGTAGTACGGCCTGGCACCTTGTATGCTGGTATGCGTGTCCGTTCGGACGGCCCTGCCGGTCCTGTCGGATGCAAGCCCTCGTAGCTCAGTGGATAGAGCACGGCTCTCCTAAAGCCGGTGTCGTTGGTTCGATTCCAATCGAGGGCACTTGAACGTTCCTCCCCCGGAGTTCGAACTCCGCGCCTACCTGCTGGGGCCCGCTGCGGGTACTGCCCAGAAAGCAGGCCTGTGGACGGTCGAACGCGACATGCTGGACCGGGCCAACGGCACCCGCGGAACCTTCACCGGCGTCGTACGCTTCGTCCCCGACGACGACGGCGGCCTGGCCTTCCGCGAAGAAGGCACCATGCGCTGGCCCTCCTTCACCGGCCCCGCCTTCCGGGAATACCTGCTGCGGCCCGCCGGGCGGCCCGACGCCCTGGACGTGTTCTTTCCCGACGGGCGGCCCTTCCACCGGATGAGCTTCACCCCGCAAGCCAACCTGGACAACCACTGGTGCGATCCCGACACCTACCGCGTGGCCTACACCTTTAATGGCCCTGACCGCTTCAGCTACAGCTGGGACGTGACCGGACCGCGCAAGGACCTGCTGCTGACATCGCACCTGGTCCGGGGCGGGGCCGCATGAAAGCCCGCATCGTGGTGTCCGCCGTCTGCGTCTTCGACCCCTCCGGCCGGCTCCTGACCGTCCGCAAGCGCGGCACGGAAATGTTCATGCATCCCGGCGGCAAACCGGAGGCCGGCGAATCAGCTGTCCAGGCGGCAGCCCGTGAGCTCGCCGAGGAAGTGGGCATCGTCATCGATCCGCAGGACCTGGAGCTGATGGGCGTCTGGATCGCGGACGCCGCGAACGAGGC
Source organism: Arthrobacter nitrophenolicus (assembly GCF_045833485.1). Lineage (NCBI taxonomy): Bacteria > Bacillati > Actinomycetota > Actinomycetes > Micrococcales > Micrococcaceae > Arthrobacter > Arthrobacter nitrophenolicus. The sequence goes on along the minus strand of NZ_CP174504.1, from coordinate 2,590,188 downwards.
CGCGACGGATATCGAGGCCACCGTGTTCCGGGCACCCGGCACCTGGCAGGCGCACCCGTCCGCCGAAATCGCCGAGATCCGCTGGCTGGACCTGGCTGCCCTCGACAACGGCGCCACGCTGCCGGCGAACCTGGCCCCGCTGCTGACGGACCATATCCTTCCGGAACTGGCGGCGGCGCGGGACGCAGGCGCGTAGCCGGCGCATAGTCCGCGCCGCCGGCGGAACCCCTACAGCTCGGGGACTGCCTCCTGCGCCACGGCTGTCGCCTCGGCAAACTGGGTGCGGTACAGCTCCGCGTAGCGGCCGTCGGCGGCGAGCAGCTCGGTGTGGGTGCCCCGCTCCACGATCCGCCCGTCCTCCACCACCAGGATGGCGTCGGCGGCGCGGATGGTGGACAGCCGGTGGGCAATCACGACGGCGGTGCGCCCCTCGAGTGCGGCACCCAGGGCTGCCTGCACGGCTGCCTCGTTGGTGGAGTCCAGCGCCGCGGTGGCTTCGTCCAGGATGACCACCCGGGGCTGGGCGATCAGCAGCCGGGCAATGGTGAGGCGCTGGCGCTCACCGCCCGAGAGCCGGTAGCCGCGCTCCCCCACCACGGTCTCCAGCCCATCCGGCAGGGACCGGATCATCGTCTCCAGCCGTGCCTGCCGGATGACGTCCCACATGTCCTTCTCGGTGGCGTCGGGCCGGGCCAGGCGCAGGTTGGAGGCGATGGTCTCGTGGAAGAGGTGGCCGTCCTGGGTGACCATGCCCAGCGTGTCCCGGAGGGAGTCGAAGGTGGCGTCCCGCAGGTCCAGGCCGGAACCCGGCAAGCTGCCGCCCAGCCGGACGGCGCCGGAATCGACGTCGTACAGCCGGGCCAGCAGCTGGGCGATGGTGGATTTGCCGGCGCCGGAGGACCCGACCAGCGCCACCGTCTGCCCGGGTTCCACCCGGAAGCTGATACCGTGCAGCACTTCCTCGCCGCCGCGGGTGTCCAGGGTGGACACTTCCTCCAGTGAGGCCAGTGACACCTTGTCCGCGGACGGGTAGGCGAAGCGGACGTCGTCGAATTCCACGGACACGGGACCCGGCGGTACCGGAACGGCGCCGGGCTTCTGCTGGATCAGCGGTTTGAGGTCCAGGATCTCGAACACGCGCTCAAAACTGACAAGGGCGCTCATGATCTCCACCCGCGCGTTGGAAAGCGCCGTCAGCGGAGCGTACAGCCGGGTGAGCAGCAGAGCCAGGACCACCACGTCGCCCGCGGCCAGCTGGCCGGTGATGGCATACCAGCCGCCCAGGCCGTAGACAAGTGCCAGGGCAAGGGCGGAAACCAGCGTCAGTGCCGTCACGAAGGTGAACTGCAGCATGGCCGTCCGGATGCCGATGTCACGGACCCGGCCGGCGCGGACGGCGAACTCCCGGGATTCGTCGGCCGGCCGGCCGAACAGCTTGACCAGGGTGGCGCCCGGGGCGGAGAAGCGTTCGGTCATCTGCGTGCCCATGGCCGCGTTGTGTTCGGCCGCCTCGCGGCGCAGGTCCGCCAGCTTCGATCCCATCCGCCGGGCGGGGACCAGGAACACCGGCAGCAGGACCATGGCCAGGACCGTCACCTGCCACGAGGTGCCCAGCATGACCGCCAGGGTCAGGACCAGGGCCACCACGTTGCTGACCACACCGGACAGGGTCCCCGCGAATGCGGACTGGGCGCCGATGACGTCATTGTTCAGGCGGCTGACCAGGGCGCCCGTGCGGGTGCGGGTGAAGAAGGCGATGGGCATTTTCTGGACATGGTCAAAGACGCGGGTGCGCAGGTCGAGGATCACGCCTTCGCCGATGGTGGAGGACAGCCAGCGGTTGACCAGGCCCAGGCCCGCCTCGGCCACAGCGACGACGGCGATCAGCAGGGCCAGCCGGATGACCTCGCCCTCGCTGGCGCGTGCCACGATGGCGTCCACCACCTGGCCGGCCAGGACCGGGGTTGCCACGGCAAGGAAGGCCATCGCAACGGACATGGCCACGAAGGCCAGCAGTTTGCCGCGGTGCGGCCGGGCAAAGGCCAGGACCCGCTTGAGGGTTTCCTTGGAGAACGGTTTGGATCCGCTCTTGGCCCTGACGAGGTTGTAAAGGGAACCCCGGGCCACCTGTTCCATGCTCATCGATACTGCTCCGCGGTCAAAGTAGTTCCCTAACTGTCGGTCCTCATGCTGCTTGAGATGTGCTGCTTGGTGACCGTGCCGTTGTCCAGTTCCCAACGTACATCCAGCCGGACGTTCTCGAGCAGCCTGCGGTCGTGGGTCACCAGCAGCAGGGCACCCTCGTAGCTGTCCAGTGCCTCTTCGAGCTGCTCGATGGCCGGCAGGTCGAGGTGGTTCGTGGGTTCATCCAGGACCAGCAGGTTCACGCCGCGCGCCTGGAGCAAGGCCAGCGCGGCCCGGGTGCGTTCCCCTGGCGAGAGGGAATCAACGGGCCGCCCGGTGTGGTCGGCCTTTAGGCCGAACTTGGCCAGCAGGGTGCGGACCTCCGCCGGGGTCATGTCGCCAAGGACTTCCCCGACGGCGTCAGCTAAGGCCAGGTGCCCCTGCAGCAGCCCGCGTGCCTGGTCAATTTCGCCGATGGCAACGGAGGCGCCCATGGACGCGCTGCCGGCGTCGGGCTCAACGGCGCCGAGGAGGAGGCGGAGCAGCGTGGACTTGCCTGCACCGTTGGGACCGGTGATGCCGATCCGCTCCCCCGCGTTGAGCTGCAGGTTGACCGGTCCCAGGGTAAACCCGCCCTGGCGGACCTCGGCGTCGCGGAGGGTGGCTACCACGGAACTGGACCGCGGGGCCTGGCCGATGGAGAACTGCAGCTGCCATTCCTTCCGCGGTTCTTCCACCGCATCCAGCCGCGCGATCCGGGATTCCATCTGCCGGACCTTCTGCGCCTGCTTTTCCGAGGACTCGGTGCTGGCCGCGCGGCGGATCTTGTCGTTGTCCGGGCTTTTCCGCATGGCGTTGCGGACACCCTGGGAGCTCCACTCCCGCTGGGTCCGGGCACGGGACACCAGGTCGGCCTTCGTGGCGGCGAACTCCTCGTACTTCTCCCTGGCGTGGCGGCGAGCGACTGCACGTTCCTCCAGGTAGGCGTCATACCCGCCGTCGTACACCGAGACGGCGTTCTGTGCCTGGTCCAGCTCCACCACGGTGGTGACGCACCGGGCCAGGAACTCGCGGTCGTGGCTGACCAGGACCACGCCGCCGCGCAGCCCCTTTACGAAGTCCTCCAGCCTGGCGAGCCCGGCCAGGTCCAGATCGTTGGTGGGCTCGTCCAGGAGCACCACGTCGAACCGGCTCAGCAGCAGGGCAGCCAGCGCCACCCGGGCGGCCTGGCCGCCGGAGAGGCCGGTCATGGGGGCGTCGGCGCCCGCTTCCAGGCCGAGATCGGCGAGGACGGCCGGGATGCGGTCGTCGAGGTCGGCGGCGCCGGAGGCCATCCACCGGTCGAAGGCCCTGGCGTAGGCATCGTCGGCGCCCGGTGCGCCGCCGCCCAGTGCCTCCGCAGTGGATTCCATGTCGGCGGTAGCTTGGGCGCAGCCCGTGCGGCGGGCAATGTAGGCTGCCACGTTCTCCCCCGGCACCCGCTCGTGCTCCTGGGGAAGCCAGCCCACAAACGCGTCGGCCGGAGCCATGCTGACAGTCCCGGCCTGCGGCTGGTCCGCACCGGCGAGGATCCGCAGCAGGGTTGTCTTGCCAGCGCCGTTGGCGCCAACCACGCCCACAACATCGCCGGGAGCGACGGTCAGGGAAAGTCCTGCAAAGAGCTGGCGGTGGTCATGTCCGCCCGCGATGTCCTTGGCAACAAGGGTTGCAGTCATTGGTCCATCCTTTCACCGGTCCAGCCCGGTTTCCTGCCGGAGCAGGGCCGGCGCCGCCGTACGGATCCCGGGGATCCCGGCGCAGGGCATGAAAGAACCCGCTGGTCCGGACTTGGGGGGTGTACGGACCAACGGGCTCGACCATCAAGCATAGTCGAAACAGCACCGGCGGTAAAATCGGCGAGGTTTGGCGGCACGCTAAAATTGATTCACCGTCCGTTCTGCAGAGAGCACCCCATGATCCTTCCCGCCAAGGCGTTCCAGCGCTGGCTGCAAGGCATCGCCCCCGATGCCAGCACAGCAGACGTCTGCAGGGTCTCCGGGATAAAGAGGACAACGCTCGCCCAGCAGCTGGTCAGGGGCAAGGTCTCCGTTACCACCGTGGTCAGCATCGCCCGGGCCTACAGCGTCAATCCGGTCGCCGCACTGGCGTATTTCGATGACTACCGCGAACTGGCCGGCCCGCTCCCGCCGCCTACCCGCTGCGAGCTGATCAGCCAGATTTCGACCCCGGACCTGCTGCAGGCAGCGCTTGCGCGCCCCGCCATGGACCCCGCGGGGAGGCCACGACCACAGCCGCCCGCCCTCAGCCCCGCCCCGCATGCAACCTCCGTGAAGAACTGGGTGGACGCCATTGACGACGGCGAGGTGCGGCACCGCGTCTCGGCTGCCACCGGGGTGGCGCCCCAGAACTACTCCGCCCAGCTGACTGCCAACCGGCTCTCCCCGGAACTTGCCCTCGCAACCTCGCGGGCAGCCGGGGTGGGGCCCACAGGGGGCCTGGTGGCCACCGGGCTGATCACGGAGGAAGAGGCAGGCTGGCCGCCGGGTGCGCGCCAGGCGGCCCTGGACAGCATGTCCGACGGCGACCTCACCACCCTTGCCGGGGACCGGCTCCAGGCGCTGGGGAAAGTACTGCGGCGCCAAGAGCAGGACCAAGCACAGACAGAAAAGATCTGGGAGAACCTGGGATGATTGAAATCCTTCAATGGGCCACGCTGGCCGTCTGCGGCCTGACCGCCATAGCGCGGGTACCCAGCCTGCTGCGGGGTGAGAACCGGTCGCCCTTCTATATCTTCGCCCTGATGACCCTCGCCATCCTGCTGAGCATCGAGGCGCCCTACGTGGTGATCGACCAGGCGCTAGGCGGGATCAATCTGGCAAACCTCCTCCTGCGGTTCGTCATCTTCGCCACCATCTTCTTCCTGGGCATCCGCGTCACCAAGGGGTTCGGTGCCGAGGGCGCCTACCGGCTCATCACCGGAAGGGCGGGGATGATCGTACTGCTGGCCATCTCCGTGGCGATGGTGGCCGTGTTCTTCCTCATGGACACCGCAGGATCGTCGGCAGGGCTCGTGGGACCGGCCCGGCGGGACGCCCGCAACGCCGTCCTGGTGGAGTACTACGGGGCAGCCGGCCGGGCCTACCCGTCCTATATTTCGCTGGTGCTCCTGCCTGCCATGGTCCGTGCAGTGCGGAGCCGCCTGCCCGTCCTCGTGCGGATAGCGGCCGGGCTCCTGGCGCTGGGCGGAGTCGCCATCGCCCTCTCACTGCTGTTCCCGTTCATTCCCCGGTCCTGGGACGCCGTGGAGTTCGTGGTGAACTACACGGCGGTGCTGTGCTTTGTGATCGGGCTTGCGCTGATCTGGGCCGCAAGGGTGCAAAACGGCAAGAGCATGGGCAGGCAAAGGACATCTACCGAAAAGTAACCAAGCGGCTTTCACAAAATCATTAGAATGTGAAACAATCATGAATGTGTGAAGGTGGGACCGAGGGGCGTTTACGAACGGGGATAAATTCTTGAACGCTCCCTGTCCCGGGGGCCTTTGCACACATTGGGGGGATGAGTGGTGGCGGCCGTTGGGGACCGCCCCCACTCAGCCTATTTAAGGCCCATTTCGCTTGAGTTTTTGGCCAGATATGGCGACTTCAGGGGCCTTGAAGTCGCCATATCAGCCCAGAAATTCTGTGGAACTTATGCGCGGGTGAACCTCAGCGTGACCAGCTGGAACGGGCGCAGCTGCAGGGTGGCACCACCGGCCCCGGCCTCTACCCCTGGTGACTGGACGTCCCGCTCCAGCAGATCGACGGCGCGGACAGCCGCTGACGCAAAGTTGGCAGTGACCCTCCCGGTGGAGCGCTCCCCCAGTGACTCGTAGAGCCTGGCGATCACATCGCCCGACCCGTCCTCAGCCAGCTTGACCGCTTCAATCACCAAGGCTGGGTTGGTTACCGAGAACAGCGGTTCAACGGGCGCGGCCCCGCGGACCATCCGGGGTGCGAGGTTGGTGCGGTAGCCCTCCTGGACAGCCTCGGCAATGCCGGCGCCGGGACGAATGGTGACGGTCAGGTCATGAAGCCCGCGGTCGGCCTCCGGGTCCGGGAACTTGGGAGCGCGCAGCAGGGACAGGCGCACGGTGGTGGTGGTGCCGCCGTCGGACTCCCTGACGTTCCTGGCCACGTCATGGCCATAGGTGGACGCGTTGGAGACCGCCACCCCGTAGCCGGGTTCGGCAACGTGGATCCAGCGGTGCGCGCAGATCTCGAACTTCGCCGCCTCCCAGGACGTGTTGATGTGGGTGGGCCGGAAGACGTGCCCGAACTGCGTCTCGGCAGCCGAGCGGTCGGCCCGGATGTCCAGGGCGAACCCTAGCTTCAGAAGCTTCTCCCGTTCCTGCCAGTCCACCGAGGTGGTGATCGACAGCGACGGACTCTCGGGCGCCAGCGTGATCCGCTGCGTGATCGAAGAGGCTCCGGCCAGCCGTTCCACCACCACGACGGCGGCCCCGCCTTCGCCTTCCAGCCGGACAGATTCCGCACCGGTCAGCGCAGTGACGTTGCGCCGGTAGAACTCGTCGATGTCCCAGGCATCCCATTCATTGGGCGTGTCGCGGTGCAGTTCCAGCAGGTTGCCGTACTGGTCAGGGGCGATGGCCTCCCGGCCGCTGGCGTAATCACGCAGGGATGTCAGGAGGCCGTTCGCGTCCAGCACCGCGCGGATGACGCCGTTGTCCAGAACGTATCCGCCTGCTTCGGCCGTTGCGCTGACGGCTTCGGAAGAAAAGGCCGGTTCTCCCGCCGCCAGGGCGGGCACGCCATCCCTGGCATGCGGCGCGGCATTGAGGAGGAACTCCCGCTCCCCCGAGCCGAGCACCGCAGCAGCGGCCTGGCCGATCAGCGCTTCCAGTCCGGCCTCGATCGCCTGGTAGTTGCGCTCGGCATCCTGGTGGACCCAGGCGATGGAACTGCCGGGCAGAATGTCGTGGAACTGCTGCAGCAGCACCAGCCGCCAGAGGCGCTTCAGCTCAGCGGCCGGGTAGGCGTAGGCGCCGTCGGTCCGGACCGCTGCCGTGGCGCACCACAGTTCGGCTTCCCGCAACAGGTGCTCACTGCGCCGGTTGCCCTTCTTGGTACGGGCCTGGCTGGTGTACGTTCCGCGGTGCAGCTCAAGGTACATCTCCCCCACCCAGACGGGCAGCGAGGTGTAGTCCTGTTCGGCCTGCCGGAAGAAACTCTCCGCGGACCCGATCCGGACCTTCGGCGATCCCTCCAGGTCGGCGGTGCGGGCCGCAGCGGCGAGCATTTCCCGGGTAGGTCCGCCGCCGCCGTCGCCGAAGCCGAAGGGAACCAGTGACACTGTTCCCCGCCCGTGGTCCCGGTAGTTCCGTTCGGCGTGGGCCAACTCCCGGCCGCTGAGTTCGGAGTTGTAGGTGTCCACCGGGGGGAAGTGCGTGAAGAGGCGGGTACCGTCAATGCCCTCCCAGTTGAAGGTGTGGTGCGGCATCCGGTTGGTCTGGTTCCAGGAGATCTTCTGGGTCAGGAACCAGCGGCTGCCTGCGGACTTCACGATCTGCGGAAGTGCTGCGGAGTATCCGAACGAATCCGGCAGCCACGCTTCACGGCATTCGATGCCGAACTCCGACAAGAAGAAGCTCTTGCCCTCCACGAACTGGCGGGCCATGGCCTCGCCGCCGGGCATGTTGGTATCCGATTCCACCCACATGCCCCCTACGGGCACGAACTGGCCGGAACATACCTTTTCCCGGATCCTGCTGAAGAGCTCAGGGTAGAACTCCTTGATCCATGCCAGCTGCTGCGCGGATGAGCAGGAGAAGACGAAGTCCGGGTTGTCGTCCATCAGTGACACAACGTTGGAAAACGTCCGCGCGCATTTGCGCATGGTTTCCCTGACCGGCCACAGCCAGGCGGAATCGATATGGGCATGGCCGGTGGCAACCAGCTGGTGGGCGGATGCATAGGCAGGCCTGGCCAGGACGCCGGCAAGGGCTTCGCGGCCGGCAGCTGCCGTTCCGGCAACGTCGTCCGGGTCCATGACGTCCATCATGCGTTCAAGGGCGCGGAGGATTTCGTGCCGGCGGGGAAGCTCCAGCGGCAGTTGCTCCATTAGTCCTGCCAGGGTCCAGACGTCCTGCTGGAGCTCCCATACGGTCTGGTTCAGTTCAGCGATCGCAATGGTCCCCAGCCTGTACTGCGGCGCCGTTCCGGCAGTGGACTTGTCCCCGTAGGGGGTTGCGGCAAAGGTCCAGCCCTGGGCAACGTCGGGATTTGCCGCAGCTTCCACATAGAAGTCCACCGCCATGCCGCCGCCCAGCAGTTTCAACGGGATGTACTGGTTCCGCGGCGAGACGGCCTTGATGATGGTTCCGTCCGGCCGCCAGGCGATGCCCTCGCACTGGAATCCCGGCGTCTCGATGGTGAATCCCAGGTCCACCAGCACTTCCACCGTGGTGTCCGGTTCTGTGCCCCAGGATTCGGGGACCTCACCCTGGAGTCGAAGCCACTTGGTGCCCCACGGTTTGCCCCAGGCGGCGCCATGCTCCTGCGGGTGGAATTCCTGCCGCATGGCCTCCAGTGCAGGGACCGGTTCGTCCGGCACATCGCAGCTGCTCAAGGCAAGGGGGAGGATCCGGCCGTAGACGGAAGGGGTGATGCGCTCACGCACAAACCTGTGGAGGCGGACTTCCGTTATCCGGCGGTCATCATGCAATGTGTGCCCTCTTTTAGAGTGTGGAAGTGGACCATGGTGTCCATTCGATGGACAAATCTACCCGCTAGTAGCCTCTTATCCAACCCCTCCAGGATCATCCGTGGGCATCTGCAACCGCCTCAGGACGCCGGAACCTCAGCCACCGGCCTGAGCACCCGTGCGTCGCCGGCGTACACGTTGAGGCTGGTTCCCCTGCTGAAGCCCGCCAGCGTCAAGCCGCTCGCCTCCGCGAGTTCCACCGCCAGGCTGGACGGCGCGCTGACCGCGGAGAGCACGGGAATTCCGGCCAGGGCGGCTTTCTGCACCAGTTCAAAGGATGCCCGCCCGGAGACCTGCAGCACCGTGCCGCGCAGTGGAAGGAGGCCTTCGCGCAGGGCCCAGCCCACCACCTTATCCACGGCATTGTGCCGCCCCACGTCCTCACGGAGGCAGAGAAGCTGGGCGCCGCCGTCGTCATTGATCCTGAACAGCCCGGCCGCGTGCACTCCCCCGGTCTCCTCAAAGACGCGCTGGGATTCCCGCAACAGCGCCGGCAGCGACGCAAGCACGTGCGCGTCCATCGTGACGGGATCGTCCTGGGGGCTGTAGTGCGAGGATTTCCGGACCGAGTCTATGGAGTCCGTACCGCAGATGCCGCAGGAACTGGAGGTATAGACGTTGCGTCCCGTGTCCGGAAGGGGGACGTCGGGCCGCAGCTGGGCTTCCACCACGTTGAAGGTCTGCATGCCGTTTTCGTCCTCGCCGGCGCAGAACCGCAGGGACACCAGCTGGTCGGCGCTCCAGATGACGCCCTCGGACACCAGGAATCCAGCCACCAGGTCAAAGTCGTCGCCCGGAGTACGCATGGTGACGGAGAAGGACATCCGTCCCAGCCGGATCTCCAGCGGTTCCTCCACCGCCAGGACGTCCTCCCGGTGCCGGACCGGAAACTCGAGGGCCTTTGGCGAGCCGTCCAGCAAATACTTGTGCACCTTGCGGCGCTGGGTTACGCGTCCCATGCTTCCTGCCTGTTCATAGCTCCATCATGGCAACCGCAGTGCCCCCGCTCAACCGAAGCGGGCGGCTGCCCGGAACGCTCGGGGACTCCTGCGGGGCGGGGACATCCTGCCTACCCAAGCAGGGCACTCCAGTCCACCGGACCCGCAGGCGGCTTGGCTGCAGCCCGGCCGCTTTTCGGCTTCGCTTTGGCGGGGGTTGCCTCAGGCGCGGGAATGGGCGGGCCCCAGGGCAGCGCAAAGGCCGGCACGGGTTCGCCCAGCTGCACGCCGTGCGGCGGCACCACCATTACCCCGTCAGCCGAGGCCAGCCCACGCATCATCCCCGGCCCCGTGTGCTGGGCAGGCGACGCCATGCCGTACAGGAGGCGGAACGGCATCAGCCGCGTGCGGCCGGGATCCGGTTCGATTACTGTGCCGGAGGGTACCTGCTGCACGGCCGGCATGGTCCCGTGACCCAGTGCAGCGAGCAGCGGAGCACCTACCGTGCACAGCGCCATCATCGCGGCCAGCGGATTGCCCGGCAGCCCCAGCACGAACCGGCCGTCCGGCAGCTCGGCCAGCACGGCGGGGTGGCCTGGCCGCATGGCCACGCCGTCGACCAGGAGCCGCCCGCCCAGCTCGGCCACCGCCCTGCGCAGGTGGTCGGTGCCGGAAGGTCCGGTCCCGCCGGTCGTAATCACGACGTCGGCAGGCAGGTCCGGCACGCCCGGCACCTCCGGAACCACGTCCTCCAGGGCCGCGAGCCATTCGGGATAGGAGTCACCGATTTTTTGCTGGCCGCCGGGGATGCCGCCCAGCATCGTGACCACTGCGGGAAGCTGCGGACCGAACGTGTCCCGCACCTGGCCCGGAACGGGAAGCCCCTGCGCCACCACTTCGGAGCCTGTCAGCAGGAGCCGCACCAGCGGTTTGCCCTGGACACGCAGCTCGTCGTATCCGCCGAGGGCCGCAAGGGCCAGATGGGCCGGGTTCAACTCCACGCCGGCAGCCACCAGGAGGTCGCCTTCCAAGGCTTCCTCGCCTGCCTTCCGGATGTGCTGGCCTGTTCGGGGCTCACCCGGGCGGGCACTGCCGCCCGTTGTCAGGATGGGCAGCCCGTCATCGTCCTCGGCGAGTACGGCATTCTCGCTGCGGAGGACGGCCTTCCCTCCGGGTGGTATGAGGCCGCCGGTCACGATGGGGCTGGCCTGGTGCGGCGCCAGCCTGGTCCCGGGCTCGGCGGGAATCCAGGGCCCTGTCCCGTTGACGACCCACCCGTCCATCGCGGAGGAGGCATAGTGCGGCATGTCCTGCAGTGCCACAATGTCCTGGTCCAGCCTGCGTCCCAGGGCCAGCCCGAGTGCTACAGGCCCGGCAGGGATCGGCGTGGCGGCATCAAAGGCTGCCTGCCGGGCTTCTTCCCAGGTGTGGGCCAGATGGTGGTGCGCTTCCTGCCCTTCGGATTCGCCAGCTCCTGAGGGGGCGTCCTCGGTCATTCGCCGGGGGTCCCGGCGGCTTCAGCATCGTAGTCGGCGGCCAGGGAGCGGGCCACGGCAAGGGCCGAGTCCATGGAGGCGGCGTCTGTTGCATGGCCTGCCCCGGAGGCGAGGCCGGCGGCGTAGCCTGCAATGAAGGTGGTCAGCGGCGCGGCCGGGCGCACTACAGAATGGGCGGCCACTCCGGCAAGCGAGAGAATGGCATTGACATCCACCTGGACGTCTTCGAGTTCATAGGCCTGGAGCAGTGACCTGCACCATTCCTCCAGCGTCTCTTCCTGGCTTTTCATGAACTGCCTCCCAAGTTAACTGCGGCTGCGCCGGCCCTGGTCATCGTCCTGGTGGCCGGCGGCAATCCCTAGCGCGGCGGCATCGTCCCATGTGTCCACATCGGCTGTGGCCGCGGCGGGTACGGTGACAAGCTGCACGTCCAGACTAGCAAGGAGCGAGCGGACGGAGCCGTTGATTAAGGCTCCCCGGGCAGCGAGATCCTCCACGGCGTTTTTTAGCCCAGCCGTGCGATAAAAACCGGCGAGCGGCTGGGCCCTGCCATGGGGCGTGCCGTCGTCGGTTGCGGCCATGACCACGTCCGGCTTGCCGGGGCCATCAGCCGGTTCCGCTGACAGTGCGGAGGAGAGCCGGACCACGGCGTCGGCCACCAGTGGCATGTCGCAGGCAAGCACCAACGTGTACTCGGCTTCTCCCCCGCCCCGGGACAGTACCTCCAGCCCCGCAGCGATGGCGGCGGCGGGACCGGAAAATTCGGGCTGCTCCCGGCAGGATAGGACGGTTTCCGGCAGGCGCCCCGGATCCGGTCCGACCACCACAGTCCGGCGGGCACCGGACGCCGCATCGAGGGAACGTTCCAGCAAGGTGGCGCCACGGAAAAGCAGGTGCTGTTTGGGTACTCCGCCCAGCCGGGAGGACCGGCCTCCGGCGAGGATCAGGGCATCAAAATGCGGCAGCGGATCTTGCACGGTTCCAGCCTAGCCAGCGCAGGCAGGGACGCATAAACAGGAAAGGACCCGTCAGGCAGCGCGCTCCGGCAGCAGGAACGGGTCCCACGCGGGGGTGGGCTTCTCCAGTTCCTTGATCTGCCAGATGGTGCCGCGCGGAGGTTCCGGAACGAACCGGAGCTTCCAGCCCATTTCCGCGGGAGTGTGGTCACCCTTGGCATTGTTGCAGCGGAGGCAGGCTGCCACGAGGTTCTCCCAGGAGTCGGCTCCGCCGCGTGATTTTGGGTGGACGTGGTCGATCGTGTGCGCAGCCTTGCCGCAGTACGCGCACTTGTGCCCGTCGCGTCTCAGCACACCCCGGCGGCTGACGGCGGTGGCCTGGTTGTAGCGCGGGCGGATGTAGCGGTTGAGGAGGATTACCGAGGGGCGGCCCAGTATTTCCTGTGGACCCACCACGGGGTCGTCCCCTTCGGCCACCACGCTCGCTTTGCCCGTGAGCACAAGCACCAGCGCCCGGCGGAAAGTCACAACCGCCAGCGGTTCATATCCAGCATTCAGAACGAGAGTGCGCATGCACGTACCTCTTCACGGCCGCACCCGTCAGGGGCACGAGGGCCGGCTGCCCTCGGCATGTCCGGGCTATGGATCGACATCACAAGAGTAAACACAGAAGCGCATTATCAGGTAATCGCCGTCCCGGAAGAATTGTCCCGGACCCGCCAGCAGGCCACCGCCAACGGCGCAAGCACGCGCCTGCCCGAGGCGGCTGCCGCTGCAGTTTAAAAGGGGAAGGACCCCTGTCTTGCGGGCAGGGGTCCTTGCTCCATCGCCGGCCGTCGGGGGCTTCGGCCGGAAACGGAGGGTTCTAGTCGACGCGGATGAACACCGGGCCGGAGCCAACGTTGGCGCTGAAGACAACAGTCTGGTTGCCGTTGTAGCCGCCGTGGACTGCCTGGCCGTTGCCTGCGTAAACAGCGATGTGTGCCATGCCGGCGCCGCCGTCAGCGTAGTAGATCAGGTCGCCGGGCTGGGCCTCGGCCGCGCTCACGGTGCGACCCAGGGACAGGTAACCTGCGGGCCAGTCGTGGAAGTTGATGCCGACCGCGGCCAGGGAGTTGGTAACCAGCATCGTGCAGTCCTGCATGACACCAAGCTGGGCGTACGCGGCGGACAGGATGGCTGCGCCCTTGCCGCTGGCGGAAGCCGGTGCGGCGGGGGCCGACGCAGCGGAAACGGTGGCGGTGACCTTGGGAGCGGCAGCCGGCTGGGCAGCGGGGGCAGGGGCCGGCGCGGCTTCCTCCACCTCAACCTCGGGTTCTTCCACAACCACGGGAGCAGGCGTGGTGGTCACGGCCGGCTTCTCGTAGGTGATGGCGATGGTGGAAGCCGCGGAAATGGGCGCTTCGATAGCGGATTCAACTTCCAGGGCGGACGCCGGGGCCGAGTCGCGCTGGAAGTTGGCGTCGGCAGCGTTGGCCGCGATGCCGCTGGTCAGGACGAGACCGGAAGCCGCGGCGATCACGGCGGCCTGGCGTCCTACGCCGCCGGCGTTGTCGCCCACAGCCTTGGCAATGATGGCGATCGAGCTGGTTTTAGTGACCTCGGCGCGGTGCCGTGCGGTAGCACGAGTAGTCATCAGTTCTCTCTTTCGATTTCCTCGGGCCTGTGGGCAACCGAGAGTTTGGACGCGCCGGCATCTTGGGGGTACGTCGGCGCGCCCCGAACGGGGATGGTGATCTAGCGAAAAATTGCGGGCAAAGAAATAGTTCCCGGGGCCGAAGCCCCAAGAACTATTAGCCTGCGAGGGTGTAGAAGGAGGAGGAGCCGGTGGCGGCTACGGAGTGCAGAAGCGTCCCCTGGGAAGGGTTGAGGGCGCTGATCATCATGCCGTTGCCGACGTAGATGCCGACGTGCGCGCCGCCGTTCTGCATCACCAGGTCACCCGGCTGGGGGGTGGAGGTGGGGGTCATGGCGGTCCATGCGTTCACGCGGGGGATGCTGATGCCGGCCTGGGCGTAAACCCACTGGGTGAAGCCCGAGCAGTCCCAACCGGAGGTGGGGCTGGTGCCTCCCCAGACGTAGGGGCTGCCGATGCCGGTGTAGGCGATGGCGGCGAGGCCGGAAGTTGCCGCAGAAGCGGTGGCAGCAACAGCCTTTTCCGCCACGGTCGATGCGGTGGAAGCGGCGGCCTCGTCCTCGTCGTCAGAGGTGGACTGCGGGGTCACCCGTTCGACAACGGGAGCGGCGACGGTGGTGACCACCGGCCGCTCGAAGGACACGGTGGCGGTGGGTGCTGCGGTGACTGCAAGGGCGGTCTGCGCGGAACCGGACTCGGTGGAAGCGGAGATGCCGGCGGTGGTGTCCGCGGCGGTGGCCGGCAGTCCCATGCCAAGGACAAGGCCGGACGCGGCTGCAACTACAGCAGCCTGGCGACCCACTGTCCCGGCGTTGGCACTAACGGCCTTGGACACTGCGTCCAAAGGGTTGGTACGAACCGGTTGCGCACGGTGGCGCGCAGAATTCTGGCGTGAAGACACGAAGGTAGCCTCTCCCAATGCCTGCGAGGTGAGCTGTCGGATTCGGATGGGAGTCACCCGGCCGCGCCGCTTCAAGGAAGCTTTGCGACTTAACCCCAAGGCCTTCCGTGAAGAAGGCCAAAATTGGTTCCCCCGCCCCTGCCAGACGATGAAATGCGAACGGACCTTGAGCGGTGGCAGAGTTAGGCAATCCGCACAAGAGCGTCAACTTCGGAAAAGTTGACGCGAGTTAGACGGTACAGGAGTTTCGAGCGAATGTCACATTCAGGTCACGACTGGTCACGCTAATTCGAGAGTCAGCCATCATTTGACTAGAGCCAGCCTGTCGGATCCACGACTTCGCCGTTGACCTGCACTTCGAAGTGCAGGTGGCAGCCGGTGGAGGCTCCGGTGGTGCCGCTCAGTGCCACAACGTCGCCGCGCGAGACCGTCTGGCCTTCGGACACATTGAACGACGAGAGGTGGTTGTAAGTGGTCTCCAGGCCGTTACCGTGGTCGATCACCACACGGTTGCCGCCACCGAACTGGTGCCAGCCGACGAACGTTACGGTGCCGGTGGCGGCCGCGAGGACAGAGGTGCCGCACTGGGCAACATAGTCCTGACCGCGGTGGAAGTCGCCGGATCCGCCGGTGATGGGGCTGACGCGGTAACCGAAGGGGGAGGCTGTGCTCATCGACGCCAGCGGGGCGCCCAGGCTTCCTGCGGAAGCGGCCCGGGAAACGGCGCCGGCGGACTGTGCGCTCAGGAGCTGCTTGAGCTTGCCGTCCGGGTCTGCCTGGGTCACGACGGCCGAGCGGCTGAAGTCGATCTGGGCCCCGGCCTCGGCAGAAATCGCGGGCTGCGGGGTGACGGCCGAGGCTGCAACTGGAGCTATGCCCGCCTCATCGGTGGCCATGACCGGGCTGGTGGCCGGGACAGTGACGGTGAGCACCAGGCCGGTGGCAGCCAGGGCCACGCCGGCCTTCTGGCCAATACCGCTCGCCGAGGCAAACTCGGTGATCTGCCGGAACGGACCCCGACGGCGGCGCGCATCACGGTGGAGATCGCGGGGGCGCTCCGTGTGGATGACTTCGACGACACGCGGCGCCGAAGCGGGGCCTGCCGCGCGGCGGCGCCCCCTGGAGGTCTGCATGGACAAGAAGGATTCCTCTCTGGAAAGCCTGCGAAGTTAGCTGTCGGATTCGGGTCAGAGAGTTCAAAGACCCGGTCCGCCGTAAGCAAGCTTCGGCACAGAGATATCCCGCTGAGGGATTCCTTCACTGGAAGAGGCTTGCTGCTGACGGACTTCACCCCAAGGCAGTCCCCCGCTGCCGCTTGTGGTTCCCCCGCCTCTGCCAGTTATTGACTCGTGCTCCCGATCCGCTGGCAGAGCTCGGCTCCGGATCAGGTAACGCTTTTGTATCAACGCTCGGTTCAACTATAGGGGCTTAAGGCCCTTGGTAACAATTCCGTTATCTTGGCGTTACCGACGTCACGCTGCGGCGGAAAGACTTCCTAGCGGACGTGAACGAACACGTGCGCGGCAACTTCAGGCGGAAGTTCCAGGGCGCCTTCAATGCCCGGCACCCGGACCGAGATGTAGTCCCCCACGCGCTCCAGGGTTACCGCGGCGCCCGGGCGGATGCCGCCCTCATCAAGCTGGGACAGCAGTTCCGGCTCTACCTGGATGGGCTCCGCCAGCCGGCTGACCGTGACCTCCGACGCAGGCCCGTAGGACTTCATGGCTTCCAGGAGGCTGGTCACCGTATCGGTGGAGGCAAGGGAGGGCTGGCCACCAAGCGCGGCAAGGCCCGGAATCGGGTTGCCGTATGGCGATTCGGTGGGATGGTCCAGCATCTCGTAGATGCGCCGCTCCACCCGTTCGCTCATCACATGCTCCCAGCGGCAGGCTTCGTCATGCACATAGGCCCAGTCCAGCCCGATCACGTCGGCCAGGAGCCGCTCCGCCAGGCGGTGCTTCCGCATGACCTCGGTGGCGCGCTTGCGGCCGATTTCGGTGAGCTCCAGGTGGCGGTCGCCGGAGACCACCACCAGCCCGTCACGCTCCATCCTGCCGATGGTCTGGGACACCGTGGGACCCGAGTGGCGCAGGCGTTCCGCGATACGGGCCCGCAGGGCGACGATGTTCTCTTCTTCCAGCTCCAGAATGGTCCGAAGGTACATCTCCGTAGTGTCGATCAGATCCGTCATCCAGCTCAGCTCCTCGAGCGCAGTACCTTGCGTTGTCCCACCGTATCGCTGTTCACCGCGACGTAGTCCGTTGGCTAGCTTAGCCTATTTTGACTTAGTCCGAATAGTTGGAAGCCGCCCGCGAGGCCGTCTCAGTGGCTGGACTATGACGGTTCCGGTTCCCGCCCAAACAGCTGTTCAGGCAGAATGGGAAAGGCCTTCGATGCAGTCATCGCCGACTGCGCGCCAGCGACCATCCACCCGTCCGGACCTCAGCCGCGTCCACGCCGAAATTGGAGCCCCCGTGAGCGAACCAAGCATCACTATTCCTGCCGACCTCCTTCCCAAGGACGGGCGGTTCGGCGCCGGACCTTCCAAAGTCCGCCAGGAGCAGATTGATGCGCTGTCCGCCGCATCGAAGAACATCCTGGGCACCTCCCACCGGCAGGCACCGGTCAAGAACCTTGTCGGTTCAGTCCGCGAGGGCCTCAGCCAGTTCTTCCGCGCCCCGGAAGGATACGAGGTTGTCCTGGGCGTGGGCGGTTCCACTGCGTTCTGGGATGTTGCCAGCTTCGGCCTGGTGGAGAAGAAGGCACAGCACCTGTCCTTCGGTGAGTTCGGTTCCAAGTTTGCGGCCGCCACCAACAAGGCGCCGTTCCTGGACGCCTCCTCCATCATCAAGTCCGAGCCCGGCACCCGGCCCGCGGCGCAGGCAGAAGCCGGCGTTGACGTGTATGCCTGGCCGCAGAACGAGACCTCCACGGGCGTAGCCGCTCCGGTCAAGCGGGTGGCAGGTGCGGATGAGGGTTCCCTGGTGCTGGTGGATGCCACCTCCGCGGCCGGCGGCCTGGACGTCGATGTGGCGGAGAGCGACGTCTACTACTTTGCCCCGCAGAAGAACTTTGCCTCCGACGGCGGCCTGTGGCTTGGGCTGTTCTCCCCCGCTGCCCTGGAGCGCGCCGCGCGGATCAAGGCAAGCGGCCGCTGGATTCCCGACTTCCTGGACCTGCAGACGGCCATTGACAACTCGCGCCTCAACCAGACGTACAACACCCCGTCCCTGTCCACCCTGGTGACCCTGGACGCCCAGGTGCAGTGGCTGAACTCAAACGGCGGGCTGGACTTCGCTGCCGCCCGGACGGCCGACTCGGCAGGACGCATCTACAGCTGGGCCGACGCCGCCGAGTTCGCCACGCCCTTCGTGGCCAACCCGGATGAGCGCTCCAACGTCATTGCCACCATCGACTTCGATGAATCCGTGGATGCCGCCGTTGTAGCCAAGGTCCTGCGCGCCAACGGCATCGTGGACACTGAGCCGTACCGGAAGCTTGGCCGCAACCAGCTCCGGATTGCGACGTTCGTTGCCATCGAGCCGGATGACGTCTCCGCACTGCTGGCCAGCATCGACTACGTGGTGGGCGAACTCCGCAAGTAGCCTTTCCTTAAGTAGGACGGCGCCGCCCGGGTTTCGCCCGGACGGCGCCGTCTGTGTTTCCCGTCAAGGGGACGTCCAGCAGTTACTCCCTGCCGGCGTCGTTCGCCGAAGGCTGCGGGGCAGGTTCATCCGTGTAATCGGCATCGGAGGCGTCGGATCCGGTGAACCCGGCATCAGCGTCAGGTTCCGCAACCGCTGCGCCGGACGCCGGTTCGCTGTCAGCTTCGGTGGCTTCCGGCTCCTGCTGCTGCTCGTCCTCCGGCCGGACACGCTCAGCCCACGGCACCCACTCCGGAGCGAGGATCGAGTCCTCGGACGGCAGCAGGCCCAGCTCGCTGACGGTGACCACCTTGGAACGGGAGTTGCGCGTCACCACCGCGTACCACTGCCAGCCCACGTAGCCCGCCAGCTTGGACTCGAACAGGTGCGTGACCAGGCGGTCGCCTTCGCTCTTGGCTGCGAGGTGCCGTCCGATGTCCGCGGCGGCGGTGATGCCTTCCAGCGCGGTGCGGGCCGTCTCCACGGCACCGGCGAGGAAGGCGTCCGGCTTGCCGGTCCGCCATACTGGCACGCCGGCCCGGCGCTTGGGCGCGTTCCTGGCCACCGCCGGGGCTGTTCCCGCGGCAGGAGCGGTCGCGGCGCCTGCAGTGTCCTGCACCTGCGTCTGCGGCTGTTCAGCTTCCGGACTCATCGGCTGCTAAACGTCCAGCTCGTCGGCAACCTTACGCAGGGCAGCCGCGATGGCCTTGCCCTTGTTGCCTTCCGGGTATTTTCCTTTGGACAGCGTGCCGGACAGGTTGTCCAGCACGCTCACCAGGTCCTGGACCAGCGGCGCGAGGTCCCGGGCGGAGGGCCGCTTGGCCTTGGCGATGGACGGCGTCTTGTCCAGCACCCGCAGGCCCAGGGCCTGGGCGCCCTTGCGGCCGTCGGCCACTCCGAACTCCACGCGGGTGCCGGCCTTGAGCTCCGTCACGCCCTCAGGCAGCGACGATTTGGGCAGGAAAACCTCCTGGCCGTCCTCGCCTGCGAGGAACCCGAAGCCCTTGTCCTTGTCATACCACTTGACCTTGCCGGTAGGCACGTAATCAACCTTCTTCTTCTACTGTCATGAGACACAGCCAGCCGCCACCGCATCCGCATTGTTGTGCGGGTTCAAGGTATGGCCGCTCTAACCGTGTTGGTCTGTATCCTTCAAGGTTATCCTGCCCGGTGCCCTATTCACGCTTTCAACAGGGGCCGGGTAACAGCGTTCACGCCGGGCGCCCGGGGCGCTGTAGCGTTACGTCCATGACACCCTCGCGCTACCGGCGGCCCATCATGATCGCGGCCGCAGTCATTGCAGTGCTTTCCCTGGCGGCAGTGGGAGCAGTGATGGCCCTCGCTTTTGCCGGCTCGGTGGCGCCGTCATGGGTGACCTACGCGGCGCTGTACGGCCTGCCGGTGGCGTTCCTCCTCATGCTCTTCCTCGTCCTCGACAGTGTTGCCGGGCGGCGCCGGGCAGGAAAGCCGGACCAGCGGTAACGTTGGGACTGATGTCCCTCATACGCGCGCTCGGCAAGGATCTTGAGTCACGCAGCGACGACTCGTTGCGTGCGCTGTTCGCCGCGCGGCCGGACCTGCTCTCCCCCGCTGTTCCCGATTTCTCCGCCCTCGCTGCCCGGGCAAGTTCCCGGGTCAGCGTCCAGCGGGCCCTTGAACGGCTCAACCGGCCACAGATGCAGGTGCTGGAAACCCTTCACCTGTGCACCAACACGGATACCGAGCACAGTGCTTCTGCCGCTGGGCTGCGCAAGATGATCTCGGGTGCCACCGTGGCCACCGTCGAGCAGATCCTGGCCGGGCTGCAGGAAATGGCACTGGTGCACCGGGCGGCACCTCCGCACGGGACGCCCGCCTCCGCCTCGCGGCAGCACTATTACCTGCCGGTCGGGTGCCTCAAGGACGTTGTGGGGCTTTACCCGGCGGGCCTGGGCCGGAGCTACACGGAACTGGTGCGCCTCCAGCCGGCGTTCGCCCAGCGCGCCGTCCAACTGGTTTCCGAGCTGCACCACAGCGGCGCCGCCATCCAGGACGCCACCACCCCCATGGAGGCAGCCCTCGCACTGCAGCACTGGACGTCCTCTCCCGAGGCGCTGAAAGGCATCCTCGCCGGTGCGCCGGAACGGACGACGGCGTTGCTCGGCAGGTTCCGGAACTGGGCCATGGGTGCCGTCCCCCAGGCGCAACGCAAGGCGTCCGTCACGACGGAAGGCTCCGACGTCGGGCCGATTGACTGGCTCCTGGCCCGCGGCCTGCTGGTGCCGCTCGATGCGGCACACGTGGAGCTGCCGCACAGCGTGGGACTGTCCCTGCGTGGTGGCGTGATCATCGATGACTTCGCCCTTTCACCGCCTGTCCCGGAACTGGGCTGGACCACTGCCGTGCTGCGGAGGAACGCGGCGATGAGCGCCATCTCCGAGACGCTGAGGCTGGTGGGTGAACTCCTGCATGCAGTACGGGAGCAGCCCCTGGTGACGCTGCGCAGCGGCGGGGTGGGGGTCCGGGAAACCCGCCGGCTTGCCGAGCTGCTCCGTGTTGAGCAGGCCCGGGTTGGGCTGCTGCTGGAACTGTGCGGGCTGGCGGGCCTGATCCGGCTGGACGTGGACTCGTCGTCCTGGGTCCAGCCGCCGGAGCTCGAGTGGCTTGGCTTGCCGCGGCAGGAACAATGGCTGTGGCTGGTGAACGCCTGGCTGGCCAGCGAAAGGGTCCCCTCCATGGTGGGCCAGCCTGTCAACGGCGCGCAGGGACTGCCCGCTGGACACCGCACCGCTGCCGGCAGCACCATTGTGCCGCTGTCCGCCGAGCCGCAGCGCCCCGACGCCCCGGTAATCCGCAAGCGCATCCTGGAGATCCTGCACGAACTCACCACTGAAGCCGTGGCGCAGGACGGCGCGGCTCCCGTGCTGGACGCCGCCGCCGTCCTCCAGCGCGCTGAGTGGGCCCAGCCCCGGATGGCGCGGCGGTTCAGTTCGCTGATCCGCGGGGTTCTGGCGGAGGCCGAACTGCTCGGGCTGGTGGGGTCCGGGGCGCTGACGCAATTGGGCAGCGCCTTCGCGGAGGACCACCCGGACGCGGCACTGGCGATCCTGGGTGAACACCTTCCTGCTGCCTTGAACCACGTGCTCCTGCAGGCGGACCTCACGGCCGTCGCTCCCGGCTACCTTGCCCCTGAACTGACCGAAAAGCTCCTGGTCATGGCCGACGCCGAAGGCCAGGGGCCGGCCACCATCTACAGGTTCACGGACAGCTCCGTCCGCCGCGCGCTTGATTCCGGCTATGACGCCCCGGGGCTGCTGGAGTTCCTGCGGGAGCACTCCGCCACCGCGGTGCCCCAGCCGCTGCAATATCTGGTGGAGGACACCGCCTCCCGGCACGGCCGCGTGCGGGTGGGGCAGGCGGCCAGCTTTATCCAGAGCGAGGACGAGGCGGCCCTGCTCGAGCTCCTGTCCGGGCCCAAGGCGGCCGGGCTGGGGCTGGTCAGGATTGCGCCCACGGTCCTCATCTCCACGGCACCACCGCGGCAGGCGGCCCAGGTCCTGCGAAGCCTGGGACTGTCGCCTGCCGTGGAAGGGACTGAGGACCCTGCCATCAGGCTCCGGCGGAACCCCGTTCCGCAGGAAAGCCTCCGTCCCGTCTACACGCCGCCCCGCTCGGCTCCGGCGGACGAGGACGTGGCTGCCCAGCTGGCGGTACTGCGCCAGGCGGGCGCCGCCGTCGTACGCCAGCCCGGCGGTGACCATGCCGGCGAAGCGGCCACGCAGCTGGGGCTGGAGGTACTGCAGCGGGCCATCAGACTGAAGCAGCGGATCAGCATGAACGTGGTGGACAGCCTGGGGAATGCCAACCTTGAAGTTGTTGTTCCCCTCTCCGTAAGCGGCGGACGCGTCCGGGTGTTTGACCCTGCAAAGGAGACGGAGCGCGTCCTGTCCATCCACCGGATCATCGATGTTGAGGCCGCAGAGGAACTGCGCCAGTGAAGGACTCCCCCGCGTGAACGACGGACCCCTGATCGTCCAAAGCGACAAAACCATCCTGCTTGAGGTGGACCACGAGCTGGCCACCGAGGCGCGGCATGCCATCGCCCCGTTCGCAGAGCTGGAACGGGCGCCCGAGCACATGCACAGCTACCGGCTCACGCCGCTGGGCCTGTGGAACGCCCGGGCCGCGGGACTCGACGCGGAGAAGGTGCTGGACACGCTGCTGAAGTACTCCCGGTTCCCCGTGCCACATTCGCTGCTGATCGATATCGAGGAGACGATGTCGCGGTACGGCCGGCTCCGCCTGGAAAAGGATCCCCAGCACGGCCTGGTGATGCGGACGGACGACTACCCGGTCCTCGAGGAAGTGATCCGGGCAAAGAAAATCCAGCCCCTGCTGGGGCCCCGGATCGACGGCGAAACGGTGGTTGTGCACGCGTCCCAGCGGGGGCAGCTGAAGCAGCTCCTGCTTAAGATCGGCTGGCCGGCGGAGGACCTGGCGGGATATGTGGACGGGACCCCGCACCTGATCGCGCTGAACGAGGACGGCTGGCAGCTGCGGCCATACCAGCGGCTGGCCAGCGAAAACTTCTGGGCCGGCGGCAGCGGCGTGGTGGTGCTGCCCTGCGGTGCGGGCAAGACCCTGGTGGGGGCGGCAGCCATGGCCACCGGTTCCACCACCACCCTGATCCTGGTGACGAACACCGTTGCCGCCCGGCAGTGGAAGGACGAGCTGCTGAAGCGCACATCCCTGACCGCCGACGAGATCGGCGAGTACTCCGGTGCGGTCAAGGAAGTCCGGCCGGTCACCATCGCCACCTACCAGGTCCTCACCACCCGGCGGGGCGGCCTGTATCCGCACCTGGAACTGGTGGACGGCCACGACTGGGGCCTGATCATCTACGACGAGGTGCACCTGCTGCCGGCCCCGATCTTCCGGATGACGGCCGACCTGCAGGCAAGGCGCCGCCTTGGGCTGACCGCCACGCTGGTCCGGGAGGACGGCCGGGAAGGCGAGGTGTTCAGCCTGATCGGGCCCAAGCGCTACGACGCCCCGTGGAAGGACATTGAGTCCCAGGGGTACATCGCCCCCGCGGACTGCGTGGAGGTCCGCGTGGACCTGTCCAAGGATGAGCGGGTGGCCTACGCCATGGCCGACGACGCCGACAAGTACCGGCTGTGCTCCACCTCCGAATCCAAGACCCAGGTGGTGGAGGAACTCGTGGCCAGACATGCCGGGGAGCAACTGCTCGTGATCGGGCAGTACATCGACCAGCTGGATGACCTCGGCGGGCGCCTGGGGGCTCCCGTCATCAAGGGCGACACCTCCGTGAAGGTACGCCAGCGGCTTTTTGACGAATTCCGCGCCGGCGACATCCAGACGCTGGTGGTGTCCAAGGTCGCCAACTTCTCCATCGACCTGCCCGAGGCCTCCGTGGCCATCCAGGTGTCCGGCTCCTTCGGGTCCCGGCAGGAGGAGGCACAGCGGCTGGGAAGGCTGCTGCGGCCGAAGAAGGACGGCCGGGCAGCACGCTTCTATTCGCTGGTGGCGCGGGACACCCTGGACCAGGATTTTGCAGCGAAGCGCCAGCGGTTCCTGGCAGAACAGGGCTACGCGTACCGGATCATGGATGCCAAGGACGTCGGCCAGCCGGGCTAGCTACCGGTGACCATGGTGGGCATCAGTCGAAGTGAACCCAGTATTTAGGTGTCCCAAAACATCCTTCTGCGGTGACCCACATTTCCAGCGGGACGTCGTTGTCACGGTATGGTCCCGGGCGTACACTCAAAGCGCTGGGTTACATATCGGTAACAGGTCCTGAGCTCAGATCAGGACCAGGGCTTGGCTTCCGCTGCCTGGTCCGCCTCACAGAACGTTGCACTCATGCACGCACTGCCCAGCTTTATCCACGGCGCACCTCCAGCAATGACGGCTGGCTCCGTGCTGCCCAGCCGACTTCGATCCGCCGCGAAGAAGCGACGACCGGAGTAGTCCGGCCGTCACCCCTTCCAGGGGCGACGGCCGATCCAATATTGGGGAGAGTTGCTGGGGGATCAACGGGCGGACCACCGGGTCACGCCTGGTTTTCATCGGCCACTTAGATAGTGAGCGTCACCCATGAAAAACATCACGCGCGCCCGCTGGGGCGCTGGACTCGCCTGTCTAGGGTTTGTCCTTGCTGGAATGACCGGGGCACAGGCTGTGCTTCCGGACAGCACCTTCGAAGGCAATGACGGAAACCTTGTTGTAAATACCGCAGGGAATATTGACTGGGCCAACGTACCCGG
Organism: Arthrobacter nitrophenolicus; assembly: GCF_045833485.1. Taxonomy (NCBI): domain Bacteria; kingdom Bacillati; phylum Actinomycetota; class Actinomycetes; order Micrococcales; family Micrococcaceae; genus Arthrobacter; species Arthrobacter nitrophenolicus. Next base: position 2,565,465 of record NZ_CP174504.1, on the reverse strand, counting down.
CCGCAGCACAGGTGTAGACCGGGACCCCGGGCGGACTGATAATTCGTTCGGCCAGGGCACCAAAGAGGATGATCCAGCCACTACGGTAGTCACCGGTTCCATTCCTCCGAACAAGAACGACCTCACCCGCTTCTACGAGGCGTCTGAGCAAGCAGCGAACGGGGATATCTTCCTCTACCTGGCTTGGGAGCGACTGGTCAACATCGGCAACGCCAACCTGGACTTCGAGATCAGCAAGAATCCCACAGCGGGCTTTACTTCGGCGTCCACGGGAGACGTAGACCTCAACCGTACCGCGGGCGATCTATTGGTCACCTATGATTTCGCTGGCAGCGGCACACCGACGATTGGACTCAATACCTGGCTCACGGCGGGTAACGGCGATTCTGCGGACGACTGCTTTGCCGCCAATACTCTGCCTTGTTGGGGCGAAAACAAAAACCTGACAAACCCACCGGCCGGCGTACCTCCAGTTGCTGAAGCTGCCGTAAACACAGTCTCAGTCACTGAACCAATCGCGGGCGGTACTCTCGGCATCGGCTTGTTTGGTGAAGCCGCCATCAACCTGACCGACGCCGGCGTGTTCGAGGAAGGCGAATGTGAGGCATTCGGCAGCGCATTTGTTAAGAGCCGGTCCTCCTCGTCGTTCCCCGCGGAGCTGAAGGACTTCATTGCGCCAGTTCCGGTCAACATCAGCAACTGCGGAAGCATCACCATCAATAAGGTGACTCAAGACGAGCCCGTGCCCGGAACGAAGTCCTTCGACTACACAACGACCAACCTGACGCCTGCCAGCTTCTCCTTGGTCAACGGTGGCTCCCAGGCTTACAACGGACTTGCTGCAGGAACGTACTCCGTCACGGAGGGTGCCCAGACTGCACCGTGGAGCTTTGTGTCCCTAGTTTGCAGCACGGCCACCGGCGTGACTATCACAGGACAGCAGGTATCGATCGTGCTCGGCCCTGGCCAGAACGTCACTTGCACCTACACCAATAAGTTCACCAAAGGCCAGCCATCCATCACCACCGCCCAAGACTTGATCCCGAACGACAACCTGACACTATCCGGAGGAATCGGCACACCAACGGGAACCGTAACGTTCAACCTCTACTCCCCGAGTGATGCGACCTGCGCGGGTACCCCGGCGTACACGCAAACGGTCAATGTCTCCAACGGGACCGCAGCCACCACGAACACCACGTTCCATGCCACCGCAGAGGGAACCTGGCGCTGGGCATCCAGCTACAGCGGCGATGCCTTCAACGACCCGGCAACGTCTGCTTGTGGTGTTGAGCAGTTCACCATCGACAACAGCGTCCCCTAACCCGCGACCCTAGTGGCGGGGTTTCCGGCGGATGTCGGGGACCCCGCCCTCTCGTGCAGGCCACCTCCATTCCGCCCATCCAGGGTGGAAACTGGAGGCATGCACCCACGCAAAACCCCTGAGGTTCCCCTTCCCGGCCAGGAATCGGTCTGGGACTATCCACGGCCGCCCAGGGTTGAACCCAGCAACGAACGGGTCCGGATCGTCCTGGGCGGGGAGCTGGTCCTGGACACCACGGACTCTCTCCGGGTTCTTGAAACCAGCCACCCGCCTGTCTACTACTTCCGCCGGCAAGACTTCCGGCCGGGGTCCCTCATCCCTGCCGACGGCAGCAGTTTCTGCGAGTTCAAGGGGCCTGCCAGCTACCTGACCGTCGTCGGCGGCGGAATTGCTGCGGAACGAGCAGCCTGGTTCTATCCGGAGCCCATGGCCGGCTACGAGGAGCTGGCGGACCGGGTGGCTGTGTATCCGGGGAAGATGGACTACTGCGAGGTGGACGGCGAGCGCGTGCGCCCGCAGGCGGGCGGCTTTTACGGCGGGTGGATCACGCACCGCGTGGCGGGCCCGTTCAAGGGCGGCCCGGGCACCATGGGCTGGTAGCCACTTTCCAGTCAACGTCCAGACAACTCCCAGAGACTGGGAGCATGATGGGAGCATGAACAAGACCGGCCCCGAAGCCAAGCTCCTCGTTGTCGACGATGAACCCAACATCCGTGAGCTGCTCTCCACTTCGCTGCGTTTCGCCGGGTTCGAGGTTGTCTCCGCCGCCAACGGCCGGGACGCGCTGGCCGCCGCGGATACGCACGCGCCCGACCTGGCCGTGCTGGACGTCATGCTGCCGGACATGGACGGGTTCACGGTGACCCGGAAGCTCCGCGCCTCCGGGAAGCACTTCCCTGTCCTCTTCCTCACGGCCAAGGACGACACCGAGGACAAGGTCACGGGACTAACGGTGGGTGGCGACGACTACGTCACCAAACCCTTCAGCCTGGACGAGGTGGTGGCCCGGATCCGCGCCGTGCTGCGCCGCACGCAGCCGCTGCTGGACGACGACGCCGTCATCCGGGTAGGAGACCTTGAGCTCGACGACGACGCCCACGAGGTGCGCCGCGGCGGCACCGTTATTGAACTCTCCCCCACCGAGTTCAAGCTGCTCCGCTACCTCATGCTCAACCCCAACCGCGTGCTGTCCAAGTCACAGATCCTCGATCACGTCTGGGAGTACGACTTCAACGGCGATGCGTCGATCGTTGAGTCCTACATCTCCTACCTCCGCCGGAAGGTGGACATCGATCCCGAGGCGCCGGCCCTGATCCAGACAAAACGCGGCGTGGGCTACGTGCTCCGGACGGCAGAAAAGCGCTGACCTTGCTGGATCGGTGGAAGTCCTCCTCCCTGAGGACGCAGCTGGTGGCCATGATCATGGCCCTGCTGATTGTGGCCTTGACGGTGACCGGGGCCGGCACCCTCGCGCTGCTGCACAGCTACCTGCAGGGCCAGGTGGATGAGAAGCTGAACGCGGCCGTCGGCGTGGCCCGGAACCAGGGCTCGTTCAGCCAGCTGCAGGCACCCAATCCGGTGCCCACGGATTACTCCCTGCTCCTGTTCGCCCCCGGCGAGGACCCCATACCGTTCGGCGGCGACCCCAATATCCACCCCGACATCAAGTCCATGTCAGTGGTGGCGGCACAGGCACGGGGCGTGGTGCCGTACCAGGTCCGCGGAACGGACGGCGAAAACTGGCGGGTCGTCGCCGTTCCGGTCCAGACCAACCAGGGCGCCGGCGTCGTGGTCATTGGCCTGCCGCTGCAGAGCGTGGACGACGTCCTCAAACATGCCAGCCTGGTGGTCACGGGCGTTGGCCTGCTTACCCTGCTCCTGGCTTCCCTGATAGCCTCCTGGACCGTGTCCCGGGCATTCCGGCCCCTGGCCAGGGTGGAAAAGACGGCGGCAGCGATTGCCGCCGGCGACCTGTCCCGGCGCGTGGAGGTGGAGAATCCAGCCACGGAACTCGGCAGGCTCAGCAGTTCGCTGAATGCCATGCTTGCGCACATTGAAACAGCGTTCGCGGCCCGCACAGCCTCGGAAGCGAGGATGCGGCGGTTCGCCGCCGATGCTTCCCACGAGCTGCGGACGCCGTTGGTGACCATCCGCGGTTTTTCGGAGCTGTACCGGCATGGTGCCCTGGCCACCGACGAGGACGTGGCCACCGCCATGGGCCGGATCGAAAGCGAAGCCAAGCGGATGGGATCCATGGTGGAGGACCTGCTGCTGCTGGCCCGGCTGGATGAACAGCGTCCGCTGCAGCAAAAGCCGGTGGACCTGCAGCTGATTGCGCACGACGCCGTAGTGGACACCCAGGCCAGCGACCGCTCGCGCGTCATTTCATTGACCGGGCTCGACGGCGGCCCCGCCTCCCCCGCGCCAGCGCTCGGTGACGAAGCCAAGCTTCGCCAGGTGGTGGGCAATCTGGTGGGCAACGCCCTCCGCTACACCCCCGAGGGCAGCCCCATCGAACTCGCCGTGGGCGTCCGGCGCGCGAACGGTGAATCCCTGTCCGTCATCGAGGTCCGTGACCACGGGCCCGGGATATCGGACGAGGACGCCTCCAAGGTGTTCGAACGGTTCTACCGGGCGGACACTTCCCGGACCCGTGAAACAGGCGGCAGCGGCCTGGGCCTGGCCATCGTTGCCGCGATCGTGGGCTCCCACGGCGGTTCAGTCCGGGTGGCCCAGACCGACGGCGGCGGTGCCACCCTGGTGGTCAGCCTGCCCTGCCGTGAGGACCACCCGGAGCAGGCCGATGCCCAAGGCAGCGACGGCGAGGTTATCCACATATAGCGTTCGCCCTTGGCGCGGGGCGCACGGGCGTCCCTAGGCTCGTTGCAGTACCCGGAAAGGCCGGGCGGGGAAGCTTCTGCTGCCCACCATCGCGAAAGGCACTGCCATGAGCATCATCTCCGTCGATACCGACCTGCTGCAGCTGAAGTCCGCCAACGTGCAGGCAACCGTGGACAGGATCAGCGCTGACGTCCAGGCCATGAAGCACGGACTGGATGAACTCCAGGGGTCCTGGCGCGGCTCTGCCGCCACCAACTTCCAGGCCCTGATCGCCGAGTGGACAATGACCCAGGGCCGGGTCGAGGCCGCCCTGGCATCCATCAACGCCGCCCTGGCATCCGCTGCCGCCACCTACGCCCAGGCCGAACAGGGCAACACCCAGCGTTTCAGCTAGCCAGCCAGGCGGGCGGTTGTGCCTCCGCGGCGTGCGTTTTAGGCTTCCGGTGTCCCCTGGTGGAACCGGAGGCGCCAGCGGTCTCCGTCCAGGACCCACAGCGAACTCCGAAGGACGGTTCCGGAGCGGGTAAAGCTCCGGTAGGTCAGCAGGACGGCGCCGGTCCCGATCCGGTCAGCGCCCAGGATCTCAATATCGGTCCGCTCCCCGGGATCCTCCTCAAGCGCCATCATCATGGCATCGCGCGTCCACACCCGCCCCGAGCTGCCGATCTCCATAAAATCAGGGTGCAACAGGACGGCCGTGCGGCCGATGTCACCGCGCACCAGCGGGCCCAGCAGCTCACGCTCCAGCTCCTCGACGAGGGCTTCGGGCAGCGAGGCCTGACGTTTGGCTTCAGCGACGTCGAAAGCGTCGCTTTCGAGCTGGCTGAACAGGTCAGGTTCGTCCACGCTTCCCGGAGGAAGGGACCCCGGTGTCCGGCCGGATCCGGCGGCACCGGGAGTGGTGGCAACCGGCTGCGTCCCCGCACCCTGCCGCGCTTCCGGAGCTGCCTCTGCGGGCCGGGATTCCGGTGCTGGCCGGGATCCCGCAGCGGCAGCTCCGGAAGAGGGGTGGTGTCCGCCGGGGAAACCCGGACCTGAGCGCGCGGCAACGCCTTGCTGATAGGCCGTGGCCGCAGCACGGGCGCGTTCATCAGCCGCCTCATTCAGCTCGTGCCCGGCGTGCCCCTTGACCCATTCGAACGTGTACTTTCGGCCGGAAAGCTCCCGGTCCAGCTCCTTCAGGAGCTCGACGTTCAGGACGGGCTTGCCGTCGGCCTTGCGCCAGCCTTTGCGCTTCCATCCCGGCATCCACTTGGTAATCGAGTTGATGACGTATTGGCTGTCGCAGAGGATCCGCAGGTCCTCCCCCGGAAGATGGGCTGTGGCGCGCAGAAGGTCCAGCACCGCCATCAGTTCACCCTGGTTGTTGGTCCCGTGGGGCCAGCCACCAGCGCGCCAGCAGTCGTCATTCACGTACCAGGCCCAGCCGGCCGGGCCGGGATTTCCCAAGGCCGAACCGTCAGCCGCTGCAGTAATCGTCACCGGTCCATCCTGCCAGACCGGCGCGACAATGGCGGCACGTGCCAGCTTCCCCTGCGCAGCGCGGAGCCAAGACAAGTGGGAAAACGTTTACCGAAAGTTCTTGACGGGCGGGAGCCATTCGGGAAACAATCGCAGTACTACTCGAGAAAACGCTTTCTTATTCCTGGGCATGGGTGCTTCAGAGGAGGAAGGCGGCATTCAGGAAGGCACATCAATGACGATTCGGACTGTGAGCCGGCGGAAATTCCAGCTCGGCGCAGCGGCCCTGGCCCTCTCCATCCTTGCTACCGGCTGCGGTGCGCCCGGCGGCTCAGGCGGCAACGAGCAGGTCACCCTGCGCTTCGCCTGGTGGGGCAACGAATACCTCAATGCCCAGACCGAAAAGGTCATCACCGCTTTTGAGGCGAAGCATCCCAACATCAACATCGAATCAGAACCGGGCGAATGGTCCAGCTACTGGGACAAGCTCGCCACCAAGACTGCCGCGAATGATGCTCCCGACGTCATCCAGATGGACCAGAAGTACATCGCCGAGTACGGCGGGCGGGGTGCCCTCCTGGACCTGGGAAAGCAGGACGGGATCGACACCTCAAAGCTGGACAAGGAAGCCCTGGCGTCAGGCCAGTACGACGGTGCGCAGTACGGCCTGAGCACCGGCCAGAATGCCTATGTCATCATGGCCAACACCAAGGTCTTCGAGGCGGCGGGCGTACCCCTCCCGGACGACACCACCTGGACCTGGGACGACTTCATGGAGACGGCTTCGAAGATCAGCGCGGCTGGTGACGGGAAGAACTACGGGGCCGCGTACGGCAGCAACGAGGCGGACCTGATCATCTGGCTGCGCCAACATGGCGAGAACCTCTACTCCGCCGACGGCAAACTGGACTTCGACACGGCAACAGCTGCGTCCTTCTGGGAGCGGCTGGAGGAGCAGCGCGATTCCAAGGCCAGCCCGCCGGCAACCGTGGCCACCGAGGATTCGGGCGCCGGCCTGGAGGAAAGCCTGTTCGGCACCAACAGGGTCGGCATGGCCTGGTGGTGGACCAACCAGCTCGGTTCGCTGGAGTCCACCACGGGCAGCAGCATCAAGATGCTCCGCGCTCCCAGCATTGACGGATCCGCCGCGGACAACGGGATGTACTACAAGCCCACCATGTTCTGGTCCGCCTCGTCCCGCTCCAAGCACCCCGACGAGGCCGCCACCTTCATCAACTACCTGACCAACAGTCCCGAGGCAGGCGCCATCCTGATGACGGACCGTGGCGTGCCCACCAACCCGGAGATTGTCGAAAGCATCACGCCTGACCTGAAGCCCGCAGACACAACCGTGGTGTCCTTCCTCAAGGACATTGCTCCGGACATGAAGGACGCACCGCCGGTCCCGCCGGTGGGTGCCGGCAGCGTGCAGAACGTCATCAAGCGGTACACGGACGAAGTTCTCTACGACCGGCTCACTCCCCAGGCTGCCGCCGAAGCCTTCAAGAAGGAAGTGGAAGGGATGCTCTCGAGCGCACGGAAGTAACCTCCCCCTGGCATCACCCGACAACAAAAATGCGGCCCCTCGAAAGAGGGGCCGCATTTCTTGTAGCTGCGGGACTGGCCCGGCAGGAAGGCTAGAAGCCGCCCATGCCGCCCATGTCGTCGCCGCCGCCGACAGGAGCGGGGTTCTTCTCCGGCTTGTCGGCCACGACTGCCTCAGTGGTGAGGAACAGGCCGGCGATGGAGGCCGCGTTCTGCAGGGCAGAGCGGGTCACCTTGACGGGGTCGTTCACGCCGGCAGCCAGCAGGTCGACGTACTCGCCGGTGGCGGCGTTCAGGCCGTGGCCTGCGGGCAGGCCACGGACCTTGTCCACCACAACGCCGGGCTCCATGCCTGCGTTGAAGGCAATCTGCTTCAGCGGGGCGTCGATGGCAACACGGACGATGTTGGCGCCGGTTGCTTCGTCGCCGGAGAGCTGCAGGTTGGCGAATGCCTTTGCGCCGGCCTGGATGAGGGCCACGCCGCCACCGGCGACGATGCCTTCTTCAACGGCAGCCTTTGCGTTGCGCACGGCGTCCTCGATGCGGTGCTTGCGCTCCTTCAGCTCAACTTCGGTTGCGGCGCCGGCCTTGATGACTGCAACACCGCCGGCCAGCTTGGCCAGGCGCTCCTGCAGCTTCTCGCGGTCGTAGTCGGAGTCGGAGTTTTCGATCTCGGCACGGATCTGGGACACGCGGCCAGCGATCTGGTCGGCGTCGCCGGCACCTTCAACGATGGTGGTCTCGTCCTTGGTGACAACAACCTTGCGTGCCTTGCCCAGCAGTTCCAGGCCGGCGTTCTCCAGCTTGAGGCCAACCTCTTCGGAGATGACCTGGCCGCCGGTGAGGACGGCGATGTCGGCCAGCTGCGCCTTGCGGCGGTCGCCGAAGCCCGGAGCCTTGACGGCAACGGACTTGAAGGTGCCGCGGATCTTGTTGACGATCAGGGTGGCCAGGGCCTCGCCCTCGATGTCCTCGGCGATGATCAGCAGCGGCTTGTTGGACTGCATGACCTTTTCCAGGACAGCAACCAGTTCCTTGACGTTGGAGATCTTGGAGTTGACGATCAGGATGTACGGGTCCTCGAGGACCGTTTCCTGGCGCTCTGCGTCGGTGACGAAGTAAGCGGAGATGTAACCCTTGTCGAAGCGCATGCCTTCGGTGAGTTCGAGCTCCAGGCCGAAGGTGTTGGATTCCTCGACCGTGATGACGCCTTCCTTGCCAACCTTGTCCAGGGCTTCGGCAATCAGGGCACCGATTTCGTCGTCACCGGCGGAGATCGAGGCGGTGGCGGCGATCTCTTCCTTGGTTTCGATTTCCTTGGCGGAGTTCAGCAGCTCGGCGGTGACAGCGTCAACGGCCTTTTCGATGCCGCGCTTCAGGGACAGCGGGTCGGCGCCGGCGGCAACGTTGCGCAGGCCTTCCTTGACCAGGGCCTGGGCCAGCACGGTAGCGGTGGTGGTGCCGTCGCCTGCGACGTCATCCGTCTTCTTGGCAACTTCCTTGACCAGCTCAGCGCCGATCTTCTCGTAGGGATCATCCAGCTCGATCTCCTTGGCGATGGAAACACCATCGTTGGTGATCGTGGGGGCGCCCCACTTCTTTTCGAGGACGACGTTGCGTCCACGCGGGCCGAGGGTGACCTTAACGGCGTCGGCGAGGGTGTTCAGGCCCCGCTCAAGGCCGCGGCGTGCCTCTTCATCAAATGCAATGATCTTGGCCATAACGGCAGTGGTCCTTTCGGGACGGTCGTTAAGAATGAACCTTCGCTGCAGTGCCCGCGACGGACGGTCCTTTGCCGGCGGCCTCTGTATGCCTCCGGGTGCGGACCTCACTCCAGTCAGGTGTTTCTTCGCTCTTTGCCCGGTGCCGCGCGCCGCCGGCTTGAAGCAGGCTTTGCGTTAGCAGTCGGTACGTCAGAGTGCTAAGTCAATAATTAGCACTCCCTACGTGAGAGTGCAAGCGAAAGGCGCCGGAAGCGGCGGGGCGGCGGGGTCTATTCGCTGACGGCGATCAGCTCGTCAGTTCCCAGGGCGGCCCGCTGTCTCGCTGCCGCTGGGGGCCGGCAGGTTGTCCGCACCATAGGTGAAGACCGAGAAGTTCGCCGTGGTGATGTCTCCGTTGGCGTCGAACGCGACGGGGCCGGATTCGCCGTCGTAATTGATCCCCGCGCCCGTCGCCAGCCCGGTGACGCAGTCCTTGTAGGTGGAGCAGGCGGGGGCCTCGGCGGACCCGCCGGCGCTGCCGCCGGACACACTGAGAAGGTTGGCGGCGATGGAACGGCCGGCGTCGTCCTGGGCCCTGGCCGCGGCCAGGGCCGCGAGGGTGACGGCGTCGTAGGTCTCTGCGGCGAAGGAAACATCCTTCAATTGGCCGTCGACGGCGAGCAGCCGTTCCTGGAATCCGGCGGAGGGAAGCTGGCCGGGGACCACTGCACGGGCGCCTTCCAGTGCTTTGGCGCCCAGCTTGGACCCGTAGCGGGCGAAGGCTCCGTCGCTGAGGATGATGCGGGGCCCGTCGATCCCGGCATTGTCCAGTTCCGCGAGTGCACCCTGGGCTCCTTCGCGGGCCACCAGGATGACGGCATCGGCGTCGGCTTCCCCTGCCGCGCCGGCGGCCTTGCCCGCCTCCCCCGACGGGAACTCCTCGCATGCCGCCACCTCCAATCCGGCCTGGGCCGCCGCCTCGGAAATGGCATCGGCAACGTCCTTGCCGTAGGCCCCTTCCTGGTACACGACGGAAACGGAGGCCGCACCGGCATTCTTCGCAAGCTTCACCAGGACGGGTGCCTGGGCGACGTCCGCGGCGGCAGTGCGGAAGTAGTAGCCGCCGGAGTCCGTCCCGGTAAGTCCTGCTGCGGTGTTGGCCGGCGAGATCAGCGGCGTCCTGGCACGGGAGAGAACATCAATGACGGCGGGCGCGTGGCTCGAATCGGTGGGTCCAATGACAACGTCTGCCTTGCCCGCCACCAATGCATGTGCCTGTGCCGCAGCATCCTGGCCCGCCTCGACCGGCAGCAGTTCCACCGGCCTGCCCTTGTGCCCGCCGGTCGCGTTGATCTCCTTGACCGCGAGCTTCGCCGCGGCAAGCTGGGAGTCATTGAGGAAACTGCTGTCACCGGTGCTGTCCAGGACCAGGCCAACCCGCAGGATGCCATCGCCGGACGCCTCGACTGATTCCACCCGGGCGTTGCCGGTGACACCGGAACAAGCGGTGGCAGCCAGGAGGGCGCACGCGGAGAGGGCGAGCGCCGGACGGACATGGACGGCGGAAAGGGGAAAAAGCTTCACTCGGCGGGCCGGACGCTTTCGGCCTGCGGGCCCTTCTCGCCTTCGCCGACTTCAAGCTCAACGCGCTGCCCCTCATCCAGCGCGCGGTAGCCCTCACCCTGGATGGCGGACCAGTGGACAAAGATGTCGTCTCCGGATCCGTCAACGGTGATGAAGCCGTAGCCCTTTTCCGCGTTGAACCATTTCACGGTTCCCTGTGCCATGCTGACCAACTCTTTCCGTAGAGACCGGGGACCCAGGAGCCCGAATTGCGCTTGCCTGCCCCGGACCGGACCCTGGACTTCACTTTAGCCAATGCCGGGTTTGCCCTGCAGGTGTCCCGGAGTGGGGCCGGGAATAGTTATTCACGCGTAACCGGCCGAACGGCAATGCTTAGCGGTATCCGGGACCCAGCACCACAACCAGGGGAACCTGGAAGTCGGTGCTGCTGACCAGCGTGCTGACGCCCAGCAGCCGCGCAAGGGCCTGGGCGTTGGCCAGCTGTTCAGGTCCTGCGTAGAAGATCGTGGAACCCTGCTGCGGCGCTCCGGCCCAGTTGCCAACCTGCCCCAGGGTCCAGCCGTCCGCCTGGACGGTTCCGCCCACCCGGCCGGCCAGGCCTGCCGTTCCGGTGGCGTTGAAGACGGCGACGGGCTGGGTCCGGTCAAGGACCACCTGCGCCTGCGCCGCCGTGGTGACCTCCGGTACTGCCTCGGGGCTGGGCGACGGCCCGGTTGACGCCGATGGCACGGCGTCCGTGGTGGGCTCCGGCGTGCTCTCGGGAGTAGCGGAAGGCGTTGTGCCCGTTTCCGCCAGCGGGGCCGCTTCCTGGCTGGAGGATACCTGCGCGCCAGTGCCGTTAAAGCCAAGTTTGGGAAGGATCAGGAACGACACCAGCCCGATGGCCAGCGCCGCCACCCCTACTGCCAGGATGGGCCAGAGGCGTACCCGCGAGGGTGCGGAAGCAGTGCGGTGCACACCTTGCCGCTGCGGGTTTTCCGGGACCTTGTCGAATTCGTCGCGGGCGTATCTGGTCATGGCTGACTTCCTTGGGAAATTGCTGCTGGGGGCGCGGGGGTCCTAGGCGTCGGAGCCCAGGCGCCGGGCAGTCCGGGCCCGGTGGCGGGACGTACGTAGTCTACGCAGTCTCTTGACCAGCATGGGATCGTGGGCGAGTGCATCCTCGCGGTCGATCAGGGCGTTCAGCAGCTGGTAATAGTGGGTGGCAGAGAGGTCGAAGTGCTCCCGGATGGCCTGTTCCTTGGCCCCTGCGTACTTCCACCACTGGCGCTCAAGCGCCAGCATCTGCTGCTCGCGTTCGCTGAGCGGTGACTCGCGCAGCCTGAAGTCCGCCAGCAGGGTGTTCCGTGGTTCCTGCTCCGGCAATTCCTCGGGCAGATGTTCCCGGGCCGGTTCCGCCACGGCACACTCCTTCGAGGTCTAGGGGAAAATGTCCTACCCCCATGCTACGGACGAATAACAGCCTTGTCATTTGCGCCGGAGTCCTGTCCGTGGCCCGGCGACTCAACTCCCCTGCAAGAATGGGACGGTGCTTGAATCAGACGCCTTGTTCGAACTGGACCAGGACCCTGCCGGAACGGACGGGTTCGCAGAACTCGCGCGGCGTCCGCTTGCGGACCTCGTGGCTCCGGACTGGGCCGGGGCGCTGGCAGGAGTGGAATCCGAGCTTCGTGCCGTCCTCGGTTTCCTGGCGGATGAGGTGGCGGCGGGGCACCAGGTGCTGCCGTCGCCGTCGAACGTCCTGCGCGCGTTCCGCCAGCCCCTTGCCGGCGTGAAGGTCCTGGTGGTGGGCCAGGATCCCTACCCCACGCCGGGTCACGCCGTCGGCCTTTCATTCTCCGTTGACAAGCGCACCCGGCCCATCCCCCGCAGCCTCGCGAACATCTACCGTGAACTGGAGGCGGACCTCGGCATCCCGGCCCGGGTCCATGGCGACCTGTCCGCCTGGGCGGAGCAGGGCGTGCTGCTGCTGAACCGGGTGATGACGGTACGCGCCGGTGCCGCGGGCTCGCACCGGGGCAAGGGCTGGGAGAAAATCACGACGGCGGCCGTCGCCGCAGTTGCCGCCCGGCAGTCCCCGGACGGCGCACCGATGCCGCTGGTGGCGCTGTTGTGGGGCAAGGAGGCCGAGTCCGTCCGGCCGCTGCTGGGCGATACGCCGGTGGTGTCCAGCGCCCATCCGAGCCCGTTGTCCGCGTCGCGCGGTTTCTTCGGTTCCCGGCCCTTCAGCCAGGTGAACCGGCTCCTGCGGGAGCAGGGTGCAGGGGACGTAACCTGGGAGCTTCCACCGGTTCCTTAAGGTTAGGCTTGCCTTATGAGCACTGTTCCCGCCGCCACCACCGCCACCAAAAAGAGCCGTCCCCAGATCAGCCTTGAAGTGCTCCGCCGGGAACAGCTCTCGCTGCACATGGTGCGCATCGTGGCCGGCGGGCCGGGCTTTGCCGACTTCGTCAACAACGGCTTCGCGGACCGGTACGTGAAGATTGTCTTTCCGCAGCCCGGCGTCGAATACCCCGCTCCCCTTGACCTGTGGAGCATCCGGGACACCATGCCGCGCGAGCAGTGGCCCTACACCCGCACGTACACTCTGCGCTGGGTTGATCCCGCTGCCCGGGAACTGGCCATAGATTTCGTGGTGCACGGCGATGAGGGGCTGGCCGGCCCTTGGGCGGCCAAGGCCGAGCCCGGCGATCCGCTGACCTTCACCGGTCCGGGTGGCGCCTACAACCCAAACCCGGAGGCTGACTGGTACCTGTTTGCCGGCGACGAGGCAGCACTGCCTGCCATCGCGGCAAGCCTGGAGGCGCTGCCTCCGGAGGCGACAGGCCTGGCCTTCCTCGAGGTGGATTCCGACGCCGACGTGCAGCCGCTCTCCGCACCCGCCGGCGTGAAGATCACCTGGCTGTTCCGTCACGGCGTACCTGCCGGGTCCAGCGACCAGCTGGTCAGCGCTGTGGCCGGCGCCGAGTGGCCGGCCGGGACGGTGGACGTTTTTGCACACGGCGAGCGGGGCTATATGAAGGCTCTCCGGGAGATCTTCTTCGCCCAGCGCGGCCTGGAACGCAGGCAGGTGTCGCTGTCCGGCTACTGGGCGCAGGGACGCGTGGAGGACGTGTTCCAGGCCGAAAAGAAGCTCCCGGTCGGCCAGATCTGACCCGCGGCCCCGCAGCCCGGAACCGCCCGCGTGCCGGACTACCGGCGGCGGGCGCGGCGCCGCTCGTTGCTCGCCAGGCTCCGGGTCAGGGGCCGCGCAAGGGTGTCGCCCAGGACAATTCCCCCGGCCGTTCCCAGCACAATGGCGCCCGCGCTCAGCATGCCGCCGGCGCCCAGCAGGATCTCGGCCTCCTCGATGGTGAGCACGTACATGGAACGGAAAATGGTGAGGCCCGGAAGCAGGATCAGCGCCGCGGGGACTGCCACCACCAGCTGCGGCGCCCCCAGGCGGAGGGCGACCACGCGCGCCAGCAGGCCGATCACCACTGCGGCGAGGGCGGGCGAGAAGCGGTCACCGATGCCGAGCAGCCCGCCGCCCAGCAGGACGAAGTAGCCGGCGACGCCCACAGCCGCGGTGGGCAGCAGGAGCTGCCAAGTGGTTTGTTCCGTGATGCCGATGGCCATCACAGCCACCGCCACAAGGATCACCAGGACCCACAGGTCATAGGCCGGCGGGAACGTCTGGGTGACGTCGATGCGCTGCATCCCCGTCAGTTCACCCACGACAAACGCGACGGCGATGCCCGCAACGATGGCGCCGAAGGTCAGCAGCGTTGACAGGAACCGCCCGGCAGCCGTGACGGGGAACCCGTTGATGGCGTCCTGCACGGACGAGACCAGGCGCCCGGTCGGAAGCAGCAGGAGGATGCCGCCCACCACCACGATCGCCGGCGAGGTGGTCAGGCCGAACTGCCAGAGCAGGAGGGCCAGCTGGGTCACCACGAAGGAGCAGCTGGCGGTAATGAAGAAGTCAGGCACGCGCCACCGTCCCAGCTGGCGCGCCAGCAGGCTGATGGCGATATTGGCAACGAACGCGATGGCCGAGGACACCGGGCCGCCGCCCAGCACGCCCACGAACGCCGCCGCGAAAATGCCGAAGGCCACTGTGACCATCCAGCGGGGAAAGGGCTTGGGGCTGGTGATTGCCTCGTTCAGCCTGCGGATGGCCTCGTCGCGGCCCACTCCCCCGGCCACAATGTCAGTCACCAGCTGGTGCACTTTGGCCAGGCCCGCATAGTTGTTGGTCCAGGACCGCACCACGCGCAGCAGCGCAATGGGCGTCTGGTCCTTGGGGGCGTAGTTGATGCCCACGGACTGGTTGGTGATGTCCACCTCGATGTTCTTCAGCCCCAGTGCCGCGGTGACCGCGATGATGCTGGTTTCCACCTCCAGCGCGCCGGCGCCGTAGCGGAACATGGTCTCGGCCAGGTGCAGGGCGAAGTCGAGCGTCTTGCGCGCCGAGGTGTCCACGCCACCCACCTGGATGGTGGGGTTTGCGTAGGGACTGCCGGCCAGACGGTCCACGATGCTGAGCGGCGCCGTCGGCGGGTTTTCGCCCTGGACCAGCCGGCGCAGCATTTTCTTGGCCGCAGCGTTCTGCCTCATCTGGGCAGCCGTCAGCGGCTGCGTCTTTGGCAGCCCGTCGGTGTGCGGCCGGACCCCGGGATATCCGGCGCCGGAACGTCCGGCTCCGGCGCGTTCCGGTCCTGTGGTGGCCGGTTCAGGCTTTGCGGGCTCAGGTTTTGCCCGCTGCGGGCGGTCTGCCGCGGGGCGCTCGGGCCGGTCGGTCATGGGTTCCCTCCTCCCGGGGCGGTGTGGATACGGTGCGGAGTGCCGGTCAGGATGTGCGTTTGCCGGGCAGCCTGCCCAGCACGGTGCGGGCCGCCGCGACGGCCGCCCGCGCAAGCCGGTTGGCATGGAACACGGCTGGCCGGACGGGCATCGCGAAGCCACCCACCAGCTGGACCACTTCGCCGCCGAAGCCCTTCTTGAACTCGTAGCCGCCGTGGCCCTCCTGGTCCTGGCCGGAGATGCCGAACGTTCCGTAGAAGTTGTAGCGCGGGTAGCCCTTTTCCAGGGCGTGCAGCATCATGCCCCAGTACAGTGACGTGGCGCCGTTGAAGTAGATGTAGTCCTGGACGGTGCCACCGATCACGCAGACCACCTCGTCGCCGTAGCAGACGAAGTGGATGGCGGCCACCGTGGCAACGCCCACGGAGTCCGGGAACCGCTCGATGTCCTTGAGGCTGCGCTCGTAGCTGTCCACCAGGTCCTGGACCACCTTGAGCCGGTTGGCTTTCTTCTTGCTGCCGGTCTCTTCCACTTCGCGCCGGAGGTCGGCGGCAGTGGCGGACTCAGTGGCCAGGCGGTCGGTGATGGACTTGCGGTAGGCCGGGATGTCGATCTTGGCCATCATGAGCTTGGTGAACTCGGGGGACGTGGTGCGGAGCAGGTGCTCGTAGTAGGCCCGCTCGCGGTATACGAAGCCCTTTTCGTCCCCGGCCCGGCTCAGGGCGGCGTAGAACTCGTCCAGCGTTTCCAGCGTGGCCTGCTCGAGGAACACACCGTTCTTCTCTGCCTTCCGGATTGCCTTCCGGGTGCGGTAGCTGGTGCTCATGATCAGCTCTTCCGCGTCCCGGATGCCTTCGAGGCTCTTGATGAACATCCAGTTCACGTTCACGAAGTCCATGTCCAGGCCCTGGTGCCGGAACCCCAGCTCCTCCAGCTGCGCCACGAGGGGACGGTTGTCCAGCACTTCGGGGTGTTCTGCACCGTCCTCGTCCCGGGCAATGTAGTGGACGTTCGGGAAGATGCGCAGCTCGGCGGCCTTGCGTTCGGCGGCTCGCTTCCGCAGGAGTTCGACGACGGCGCGCACCAGTTCCGTGTCCGCGTAGTCCACCAGCGGCCCCTTCGCGCATTCGCAGACCGTGTAGCCAAGGCGCGTCGTGGTGTAGTTCAGCTTGCCGGCTGCCACGAGTTCGCCGCCACTGCGCACGCCGAAGAGTTCCACCTCCTGGCCGCGGGCACGCTGGAACCGGGCAAAGTCGACGGACTGCAGGAAGCTGTTCTGCGGATGCTTCAGGGCGAAGGCCTCGAACTCGGCATCGCTGAGGACCGCGAACTCAAGGCCGGTGGCGGTGGGGACTGGATTCAAGGGGTTACCTTCTTCGGTGTTCTCGCGGCGTGGCAGTGCGCCGCGGTGCGGGAGGGGCTTGGGGCGGCGCAGTGCCGGTGCCGGCGCCGCGGGACAGGTGGGGGTCAGTAGAACTGCTGGCCGGTCCGCGCCGTTTCAATCCGGCGGAACACCCTTTCTGCGCCCTTGACCCAGAGACGGTGCCGCAGTGGCGAGAGCACGTAGTCGTGGCAGCCCACGAAGTCCGTAACCGTTTTGGTGAAGCTGGTTTTGAACATGCCCATGCCGTAAAGGTTGTGGCTCTTGTCCTTGATCCTCGAGGCCGGTGGCGTGCCGCAGAAGTCGTACTCGATGCAGCCGAGTTCCTGCATGCGCCGGATTGCTGCCCACTGCACCAGGTGCGAGTCGCCGTATTGTTTGCGGTTCTGGATGGAGCCGCCGTCCTTGTAGGTCGCTTTGGCGCCGTAATTGATCACGAAGGCGCCCACACTGGGCTTGCCGTCCTCGTAGGCAAAGAAGAAGTTCCCCTGGCCCCGGTTGCAGAATTCGTCCCAGAAGGCGGCGTAGTACTCATAGCTGCGCAGCGGCATCGAGCCCTTGGCCTTGACCGTGTCCGCCATGAGGTCGTACAGGGCGCGGTACGTTTCGGGCCCCTGTTCCATGCGCACAACTTCGCAGCCTTCCCGTTCGGCCCGCCGGATCGCATTGCGGGCGCGGGAGGAGATGTTTTTGAAGACTGTTTCTTCGGATCCGGAGATGTCCAGCAGGGCGGTGGAGTCGTTGGACTGGATGTTCGGCGCCTTGACCAGTCCGGCGGTGGCCAGCTGCGCCCGGGCATCAGTGGAGTCGATAATGTCCGGTTCGATCTTGATGGTGAAGACGTTGAGTTTGCGCCCGCGGGCAAGCGCGGCGCAGGCTTGCAGCGCAGCCTTCAGATCTTCCGCCGCGGCAAGGTCCGGGCCTTTGATCAGGTACCACAGCCGGCCGAGCACGGGGAACTTCTTTTCCAGTACCAGGTTGTAGCTTGCTGTTTCCGGGTTTTCCAGCACCAGGAAGCGGACCTTCCAGCCGCTGCCGTTTTTCACCGTGGCGTAAGCGGCCGACTGCAGCATGTTGCCGCCGTTCGGGTTGGCCGTGACGTGCTTGTCCCAGTTTTCAATTTCCTCGGCGGTGGCAAAACGTGCGGTGAATTCTCGCAAGGGGGCCGTGTCCAATCGGGTTGATGCGCGGTTTCGGTACTCGTGGATGTGTGCGGACATGCAGCCTCAAGTCTAAAGCCTGCGGATGGACCGGCCTTCCGCCTTGACTCCGGCACCGGGGCTCGCAAGGGTGGAAGGATGCAGCAAGACCGGGAACAGTTGAAGCCGCCGCCGGAAGAAAACGCGGTGCCGTATCGCGGCGGGGTCCAGGCGGCCGTGCTGGCCGGCTTGCTGGCAGCGTCCTTCCTGGTCGCGGCGCTGGGCGGGCTGGCCACCATCAACAACGTGGAGGGGTGGTACTCCACGGCGGATAAAGCACCCTGGTCGCCGCCGAACTTCGTGTTCGGACCGGTGTGGACCGTGCTGTACACGGCCATGGCCGTTGCGGCATGGCTTGTGTGGCGGAAGAGGACAGCGAAGACCAGGCCCGCGCTGACCGCCTACGCCATCCAGCTCGTACTCAACCTCGTCTGGACGCCGGTGTTCTTCGGCCTGTATCCCACGCTGGGCACCGCTGCCTTGTGGCTGGCGCTGGCCATCATCCTGGCGCTGATTGCCGCGGTCACCATTACTGTCCTGCAGTTCGGCCCGATCAGCAGGACTGCCGGCCTGCTCCTGCTGCCCTACGTGGCGTGGCTGGTGTTCGCCGCCTCCTTGAACTGGTGGGCCGCCGTCCACAACTAGCTGCGGGCGGCCGGCGGGATCGAGACGTCCCAGGTCAGCATTCGACGACGTTGACGGCGAGGCCGCCCATGGCGGTTTCTTTGTATTTGTCGCTCATGTCCTTGCCGGTTTCGCGCATGGTGATGATGACTTCGTCGAGGGAGACGCGGTGGGTGCCGTCGCCCCAGAGCGCCATTTTCGCGGCGTTGATCGCTTTCGCGGCAGCGATCGCGTTCCGTTCGATGCAGGGCACCTGGACCAGCCCGCCGATCGGGTCACAGGTCAGGCCCAGGTTGTGTTCCATCGCGATCTCCGCGGCGTTTTCCACCTGCGCCGGGGACCCGCCCATCACCTCTGCCAGGCCCGCCGCGGCCATCGACGACGCCGAGCCGACCTCGCCCTGGCAGCCGACCTCCGCCCCGGAAATCGAGGCCTGTTCCTTGTACAGCACCCCCACCGCGCCCGCGGCCAGCAGGAACCTGACCACCACACCGTCCCGGTCCTGCCGGGTGGCTTTGTCCATGCCCGGCGCGAAATGCAGGGCGTAGAACAGCACCGCCGGGATGATCCCGGCCGCCCCGTTCGTCGGCGCCGTGACCACCCTGCCGCCGGTCGCGTTCTCCTCGTTCACCGCCAGCGCCACCAGGTTCACCCACTCCTGCCAGTACCTGGGATCGAACGGGCCCGCGTCCCACGCAGCATCCCGGTCCTGGCTGTCGCCGCCGGGGTTTGCGCTTTCCTTCTTGAGCCGTTCGTACCAGTCCGGGGCGCGGCGGCGGACCTTCAACCCGCCCGGCAACACCCCTTCACGCTTGAGCGAGGTGGCCACGCAGTTCTCCATCACGGACCAGATCTGCAGCAGCCCGGCCCGGATCTCCTCCCCGGTCCGGGAGGCTTTCTCGTTGACCAGCATCACGTCGGCGATGCCCAGCCCGGTGTCCCGGCAGTGCGCCAACAGTTCCGCAGCGGTCCGGAACGGCAACGGCAGTTCCTGCTTGGAGGCCTCAAGTTCCTGCTGCGCGGCGTCCTCTTCGCCTTCCCGGACGATGAACCCGCCACCGACCGAGAAGAACGTCGCCGCATGCAGCACCTCCCCGGCCGCGTCGGTGACCGTGAACGTCATCCCGTTCGTGTGCCGCGGCAGCACCGTCAACGGCCGCAGCACCATGTCCTTCACCCCGTACGGCAACGGCACACCCTGCCGCCGGCGCCGGCGAGGTTCAACACCCCGGTTTCCGCGATCGAGGCCAGCCGTTCCTCCACCTCACCGGGCAGGATCAGTTCCGGATGGTAGCCCTCCAACCCCAGCAGGATCGCGGTCATCGTCCCGTGCCCGTGCCCGGTCGCCGCCAACGACCCGTACAAATCAACCCGCAACCCCGCCACGGACCCCAGCCCGCCCGAAGCCTTCAACTCCTCCGCGAACACCGCAGCAGCCCGCATCGGCCCCACAGTATGGGACGACGACGGACCGATCCCGATCGAAAAGAGATCAAAAACGCCAACAGCCATGTGCGTGGTTCCTAACTAAACAAGTGGTCGGGATGGAGCGGGCACGTCACCAGGCGACGTGCGCACCAGGGCCGGCGGAGCCGGACTTTTCGAAAGCCTGCGTCAAAGCGAGGAACGAGCAGCAGGCGTGAAAATGTCCGGTCCGCCGGTCCCGAAGGTGACCGCCGACGCGGAGGATGCCGGTCCCACCGGGCCAAAGGCAACCACGGAGCGCATGGCAGTGCCGGTCTGGCCGCCCCGGAGCCAGCCGAGGGGTTTCGACAAGCTCAACCACCGGCTTTCGGTGCTACTTGGCTCGGCGGTAGAACGGGAGTTCGACTACTTCGAACGGCTCTGCCTTACCGCGGAGGTCGATGTGCAGTGCCGTACCGGGGGCGGTGTGTTCGACGTCGACGTACGCCATGGCCACCGGGTAGCCGAGGGTGGGTGAGGGCTGCCCGGAGGTGACCTCGCCGACGGGAACGCCGTCCTTAAGGACCGGGTAGTGGGCACGGCCGGCACGGCGGCCGAGTCCCTTTAGTCCGACGAGGCGGCGGCCGGAGGTCGTTCCGGCACCGGCTTCCTTCTTGGCGGCCAGCGCGGCCTTGCCCACGAAGTCACCCTCCTTGGACAGCGCGACGACGGGTCCCAGGCCGGCGGCGAACGGGTCGCCCTGCAGGGAGAGTTCGTTGCCGTAGAGGGGCATGCCGGCTTCAAGGCGCAGTGAGTCGCGGGATGCCAGGCCGGCCGGGGTGAGCTCCCCTTCATCGGCGATGGCGATGAGGGCCTGCCACAAGGCGGGTGCGGCATCGTTGGGCACGAAAATCTCGAACCCGTCCTCCCCGGTGTAGCCGGTGCGGGCCACCAGGAGTTCCTGCCCTGCACCGCCCACCAGGAGCGGGACCTCCACTGCGGCGTAGTACTTCAGGTCCGTGACCTCGTTGTGGCTGGCGGCGGGGACCAGGCGGAGCAGCAGTTCCTCGGCTTTGGGCCCTTGCACTGCGATCAGCGAGGTTTCCGCTGATGCGTCCCGCACCTGGACGTCGAAGGATGCCGCCCGGTCGGCCAGCGCCTCGGCAACCACGGTGGCGTTGCCGGCGTTGGGGACCACCAGGAAGACGTCGGTCCCGTCCGCGGCAGCGGGCCGCCGGTATGTGATGAGGTCGTCGATGATGCCGCCGTCCTCGTTGCAGATCAGCGAGTACTTGGCTTTGCCTACCGGCATGGCCGAAATCTTGCCCACCAGCGCGTAGTCCAGGAAGGCTGCGGCTTGGGGGCCGGTGACCCAGACTTCGCCCATGTGGGAGAGGTCGAACAGCCCCGCGCTCTTGCGGACGGCGTGGTGTTCGGCCAGTTCGGAGTTGTATTTGAGGGGCATCTGCCAGCCGCCGAAGTCGGTGAAGGACGCGCCGGCCTTCTTGTGCTGCTCGTAGAGAGCTGTGTAGTTCTCGGTCATGGGGATCCTTTCGGGCCGGAGGTTGAGCCTGTCGAAACCCGGGTTTCGACAGGCTCAACCACCGAAATCAGTTTTCGAACTCGGAGAGCGGCGGGCAGGAGCAGATGAGGTTGCGGTCGCCTGCGGCGCCGTCGATCCGGCCGACGGGCGGGAAGTATTTGTCCTGCCGGAGGTGGTGGACCGGGAACGCGGCCTGCTCGCGCGGGTAGGCGCGGTCCCAGTCGGAGGACACGACGGCGGCTGCCGTGTGCGGTGCCCGGCGCAGCGGGGAATCGGCAACGGCGAAGTCGCCGGCGGCGACCTGGTCGATTTCCTTGCGGATGGTGATCATCGCCTCGATGAACCGGTCGATTTCGGCCAGGTCCTCGGACTCGGTGGGTTCCACCATCAGCGTCCCGGCCACGGGGAAGGACAGGGTGGGGGCGTGGAAGCCGAAATCGATCAGCCGCTTGGCCACATCCTCCGCGGTGACCCCGGTCTTCGCGGTGAGCTCGCGCAGGTCCAGGATGCACTCGTGCGCCACGAGCCCGCCCTCGCCGGTGTAGAGCACGGGGAAGTACTCGTTCAGCCGGGACGCCACATAGTTCGCCGCCAGCAGCGCCGACTTGGTGGCCTCGGTCAGGCCCTGACCGCCCATCAGCTTCACATACGCCCACGAAATGGGCAGCACGCCCGCGGAACCGAACTTCGACGCCGAGATGGGGACATCGTTCCCTTCGGTCCAGGTGGCCGCGTTGCCGGGCATAAAGGGTGCGAGGTGTGCCTTCGCTGCGACGGGTCCGACGCCGGGCCCGCCGCCGCCGTGCGGGATGCAGAAGGTCTTGTGCAGGTTCAGGTGCGAGACGTCCCCGCCGAACTTGCCCGGCTGCGCCAGGCCCACCAGGGCGTTCAGGTTCGCGCCGTCGATGTACACCTGCCCGCCGGCGGCGTGCACGGCATCGCAGACCTCACGGACGTCCCCGTCGTACACCCCGTGCGTGGACGGGTAGGTGATCATGATCGCCGACAGGGCGTCCTTGTGCGCCTCGATCTTCGCGTACAGGTCAGCGTGGTCGATCGTGCCGTCGGCTGCGGTGGCCACCACGACGACCTTCATCCCGGCCAGCACCGCCGAGGCGGCGTTGGTGCCGTGCGCGGAAGCAGGGATCAGGCACACGTTGCGCTGGCCCTCACCGCGGGAGCGGTGGTAGCCGCGGATCGCCAGCAGGCCCGCGAGCTCGCCCTGCGACCCCGCGTTGGGCTGGATGGACACCTGGTCATACCCGGTGATCTCGGCCAAATCAGCCTCCAGGCCCGTGATCAGCTCACGCCAGCCCTCGGTCTGCGAATCCGGGGCGAACGGATGGATCGAGGCGAACTCCGGCCACGAAATGGCCTCCATCTCGGCCGTAGCGTTCAGCTTCATCGTGCACGAGCCCAACGGAATCATGGTCCGGTCAAGCGCCAGGTCCCGGTCCGACAGCTTCCGGATATACCGCAGCAGCTGCGTCTCGGAGCGGTGCGTATTGAACACCGGATGCTGCAGGAAGGAGGAGGTGCGTTCGACGGCGGAGTCGAGTGCAAAGGCTCCGGTGGAGCCCACTGCCTCGCCGCCGAAAACCGACGCGACGGCGGCGACGGTCGCCGTCGTCGTGGTTTCGTCCACGGAAATACCCACGGTATCGGCGTCGATGAAACGCAGATTGATGCCCTTGGCCTCCGCGGCAGCGACAACCTCCGCTCCCCTGCCGGGGACGCGGACCGTGACGGTGTCGAAGAAGGAACCGTGCAGGACCTCCGCGCCGGAAGCCTTCAGGGAAGCTGCCAGCGTGCGGGCGTGGCGGTGCGCGGTCTGCGCGATCGCTTTCAGTCCCTCGGGACCGTGGTAAACGGCGTACATCGAAGCGACGATGGCCAGCAGCGCCTGGGCGGTGCAGATGTTGGACGTGGCCTTCTCGCGGCGGATGTGCTGTTCGCGGGTCTGCAGGGCCAGACGGTAGGCGGGGACACCGGCGTCGTCCTTGGAGACCCCCACCAGGCGGCCGGGCATCGAACGCTCCAGGCCCTTCTGGACTGCCATGTACGCGGCGTGCGGGCCGCCATAGAACAGCGGGACGCCGAAGCGCTGGGCGGAGCCGACGGCGATATCCGCACCCTGCTCGCCGGGAGGGGTGATCAGGGTCAGCGCCAGCAGGTCGGCGGCAACCGTGACAAGTGCGCCGCGCTCCTTGGCCTGCGCGATCACTGCCGAGTGGTCGAACACCCGGCCCGAGGCACCAGGCTGCTGCAGGACCACACCGTTGATGGCACCGTCCGGCAGGCCTGCAGACAGGTCGGCGATTTCCACCTCGAAGCCCAGGGCTTCCGCGCGGCCCTTCACAATGGCGATGGTCTGGGGCAGGCAGTCGGCATCCAGGACAGTCTTGCCGTCCCGGGCATCCTTGTTCTTATTGGCCCGGCGCATCATGAGGACGGCCTCGGCCACGGCGGTGGCTTCATCCAGCAGGGACGCGTTGGCGATGGGCAGTCCAACAAGGTCCTGGACCATGGTCTGGAAATTCAGGAGCGCCTCAAGCCGGCCCTGCGAAATCTCGGGCTGGTACGGGGTGTAGGCGGTGTACCAGGCCGGGGATTCCAGGATGTTGCGGCGGATCACCGGCGGCGTCACGGTGTCGTAGTAGCCCTGCCCGATCATCTGGACGGCAGTCCTGTTCTTGGCCGCAAGCTTGCGCAGCTCGGCGAGCGCCTCCACCTCGCTCAGTGCCGGGGACAGTTTCAGCGGCGTATCCTGCCGGATGTCCTTGGGCACGGCCCGGTCAACGAGGGCATCCACGGTGTCGTAACCGACGGCCTTGAGCATGGCGCTGACATCGGCCTGGCGGCGGGCACCAATGTGCCGGTCAACGAAAGTGGCGGTGGCAGGGGCCGGGGAAACGGTCACGGGGAACTCCATGAGTCAGGCGGCGCAGGGTACGCCGCAGCGATTCGGGTTCCTCCCCGCTCTGTATTGGACCTGAGAGTTTCCGCGTTGCCAGCTTGCGCATGGCCCCGCTTGCACCGTCGGTGAACACAACAGCCCCGGGTTTCCCGCACTGCGGGTCACCCAGGCGGACTGCCTGCTGCTTTCCAGAGGCGCCTCGCCGCGGCGGTACATGGGCCTGTGAGATTCCTGGGGAGGGTTTGCTCCTACGGCGCCTGCTGTACTATCCGGCAGAACTCTCCCGCCGCAGATCAAGGGCTATTCATTTGGGTTGCTGTGCGGGGGCCGGTGACAGCTCCCACAGCCCCCAATTGTCCTACGCCACCGCGGCTGGGGCAAATGGCCGGCTACCGCCGCAGGCGTTCCAAGGCTGCCAGCAATTCGTCCACATCCGCGGCCGCACCGCCCGGCGGTACCGGCCCCACAGACAGCATGGCGTTGAAGTAGAGCCCATCCCCCATGTACAGCACTGCTTTGGCCAGGGCCGGGCCGACGTCGGCCGCGATCTCGTCGAGCCAGCGCTGCTGGATCGCTGCAAACCGGCGGCGCGTTTCCTCGTGCGCCACCTCCGCCAGGCGGGTTGCCGCGACGATCGCGCGGTCCAGCGGGGTGTCGGCCCAGACGGATGTGCGGATGAAGTAGGCCGCAGCCCCCTCCCCGGCGGCTGCCATCGCATCGGCGTCGGCTCCCGCCAGCCCGTCCAGCCGGTCCAGCAGCACCTGGATCAGGGCTTCCTTGTTCGGGAAGTGGTACAGCAGTCCGCCTTTGGACACTCCGGCCTTCGCCGCGACGGCGTCCAGGGTTGCCGCGCGCTCCCCCACCTCAATCAGGAGGGCTTCAAAGGCGTCAAGGACCGCTTCACGGGCTACGGGCTTTCGGGGCATGCGTCTAATCATGCCCGTTGGAGCGGTGGCCCCTCCAACCGGACCGGATTCGTAACTATACCGTCTGGACGGTATAGTTATCGCATGACAACTTCCGCAGCAACCACCAGGACCCCAACGGCACCCGCCGGCGGCCCGGCCGTCCGGGCGCCCTGGCGCGACTGGCTGGCCCTGGGCTTACTGATGTTCCCGGTCCTCTTGGTTGCCGTGGACAACACGGCACTCACCTTTGCCCTGCCCGCCATCGCCCGCGCCCTGGAACCCACCGGCGTCCAGCTCCTCTGGATCGTGGACGCTTACCCGCTGGTGCTCGCCGGCCTGCTGGTGTCCATGGGCAGCCTCGGTGACCGCATCGGCCGGCGGAAGCTGCTGATTATCGGCAGCATCGGCTTTGCCGCCCTGTCCGCGGCCACGGCTTTCGCCCCAAGCCCCGCCTGGCTGATCGCCGGCCGGGCATCCCTGGGATTCTTTGGCGCGATGCTGATGCCATCCACGCTCTCCCTGATCCGCAACATCTTTCCGCAGCCCAGCCGCCGCAGGCTGGCGGTAGCCATTTGGGCCGCCGGTTTCTCCGGCGGCGCGGCCCTGGGACCGATCTTCGGCGGCTGGCTGGTGGAGCAGTTCTGGTGGGGCGCAGTGTTCCTGGTGGCCGTGCCGCTCATGCTGCCCCTCCTGGCCTTCGGCCCTTCCTTCATTCCGGAGTCAAAGGATCCCGCCCCGGGCCGCGTGGACGTGCCCAGTATCCTGCTGTCCCTGCTGGTGATGGTTCCCCTGGTCTACGGCATCAAGGAACTGGCCACGGAAGGCGCCGGCCCGGCGGCCATCGCGGGCATCGCCTTCGGCCTGGCCATGGGCGCAGTCTTCGTGCGCCGGCAGCTGCGGCTGGCCAATCCACTCCTGGATATGCCCCTGTTCCGGAACAGGGTGTTCAGCATGGCCATTACGGCCAACGTCCTGGCCCTCTTTTCCTTCAACGGATTCATCCTCTTCCTGGCCCAGCACCTGCAGCTGCTTGAGGGCATGTCCCCTTCGGCAGCGGGCATCGCGATGATCCCGGCCCTCGTGGCCACGGTGGTGGCCGGGCTGGCCGTAGTTCCGCTCGTGCGGCGCGTTCGGCCGGGGTTCGTGGTGGCCGCCGGGCTGGCCTTCAGCGCCGCGGGCTACAGCATGGTCAGCTTCGGAAACCACGACGGCGGCCCTTCACTGCTGCTGGCAGCCCTGCTGGTGCTTGCCCTGGGAGTAGGCACGGCCGAGACCATTTCCAATGACCTCATTTTGGGGGCCGCGCCGCCGGAGAAGTCCGGTGCCGCCGCTGCCATCTCGGAGACCGGCTACGAAGTGGGCGCACTCCTGGGCACCGCGGTACTGGGCTCGATCCTGACGGCTTCCTACCAGCACAATCTCCGGCTGCCGGACGCCCTGGCGGAGTCGGCATCCGCGGGCGCCATCCACAACGCCGGCGAAACCCTCGCCGGTGCCATGGATGTGGCCGCCGCCCTGCCTGCACCCCTGGCGGACGCGGTGCGACAGGCCGCGGCGGCCGCCTTCGACTCCGGTGTCCACGTCACCGCGGCAATCGGGCTGGTACTGATGGCCGCGGCGGCGGTCCTCGCCGCCGTCGTACTTCGCAAAGTCCCAACAGCCGCCTAAGGCGGAAGGCCTGGAGGGTACAAAAAAGCGCCCGGCGCCGGAGATGAACCTCCAGCGCCGGGCGCTTGCTGTGGGCCGGCGCTCCGCGCCGACGGACTACTTGGAATCCGGAGCGGTCACGCTGGCCGTGGGCTTCATGGTTTCGGCGTTCACCATCCAGGCGAACTGCTCCAGCTTGAGGATGAACTCGTGCAGCAGGTCGGCCGTAGTGGGATCCTCCTCGTCCACCTCATCATGGACCTTGCGCATGGTGCCCACGGCAGCTTCCAAGGCGGCGACGATCCGTTCGATCGCATCCTTGGTGCTGATCAGGCCGTCGGGGAACTGCGCCAGGCTGGTGGAGGCCGAAACCGTCGAACTGCGGCCGTCCGGAAGGGCGTGAAGGGCTCGCATGCGCTCGGCCGTATCGTCGGCGAACTGGCGCGCGGCGTCGACAATCTCGTCAAGCTGGAGGTGGAGGTCACGGAAGTTGGTGCCCACAATGTTCCAGTGCGCCTGCTTGCCCTGGATGTGCAGCTCGATCAAGTCGGCGAGCACAGCCTGCAGGTTATTGGTCAGTGTCGGTGAAGCTTTCATGGGTCCTCCTCGATTGGTCCAGTAGTTGCGACGGTACCAGTCCCGCCGGAGGCTGGAGCAGGGCCGAAGGAAGATTTCTCAGTGAGCTTACTAATTTGCCGCCAGCGGTCATAAACGAATGTGATTCATATTTCCCCTTGCGCTTCCACGCCGGTGCCCCCATACTAAATGAACGTCATTCATATAGTGACCGCGGTCATAAAGTCTTCCAGAAAGTGGTGCCATGACAGAGACACTCCGCACCAGCACGTCCCCGGCCGGCTCCGGCAAACACACTCCCGGCAGCGGCGGAATCACCGCCAAAGGACTGAAAGGCGGCCAGCTGGGGCTCCTCGCCGTCGTCGTCCTCGGCATTTCCACCATTGCCCCCGCCTACACCCTCACCAGCGCACTGGGACCCACCGTCAATGAAGTCGGACTCCAGCTGCCTGTCATCTTCCTGATCGGGTTCATCCCCATGATCCTGGTCTCGCTCGCCTACCGGGAACTCAACGCCGACTCCCCTGACAGCGGCACCACCTTCACGTGGGTTACCAAGGCCTTTGGCCCGTGGGTCGGCTGGATGGGCGGCTGGGGCCTGCTCGCCGCCAGCATCATCGTCCTGTCCAACCTCGCGGGCGTGGCCGTCGATTTCTTCTACCTCTTCCTCTCCCAGCTCACAGGCTCCGCCGAACTGGCCGACCTTGCCGACAACAAGGCAATCAACGTCCTGACCTGCTTCGTGTTCGTGGCCCTGGCCGTCTGGGTCAGCTACCGCGGCCTGCACGCCACCAAGCTGGTGCAGTACGGCCTTGTGGGGTTCCAGCTGCTGGTCCTTGGCCTATTCGTGGCCATGGCATTCGCCAACTGGTCCGCCTCAGAAACGGCCATCCCCTTCAGCTGGGACTGGTTCGACATCACCAAGGTCGAAACCTTCAGCCAGATAGCCGCCGGGATCTCGCTGTCCATCTTCGTGTACTGGGGATGGGACGTCTGCCTGACCCTCAACGAGGAAACGGCCAACGGCAAGAAAACAGCCGGTGTGGCCGGTACCCTGACCGCCATCATCGTCCTGGCCATCTACCTCCTGGTCAGCATCGCCACCATGATGTTCGCCGGCCTCGGAGATACGGGCAACGGGCTGAACAATGAAGACAACCACGAGAACATTTTCACGGCCCTCGCCTCGCCCATCATGGGCCCGTTCGCCATCCTGATGTCCCTTGCCGTGCTGTCCAGCTCAGCCGCCTCCCTGCAGTCCACCTTTATGTCCCCGGCGCGCGGCCTGTTGGCCATGGGCCACTACGGGGCCCTGCCGGAGCGGTTCGGCAAGGTCAGCAGGAAGTTCGCGACGCCGGGCTTCGCCACCGTTATCGCGGGCGTTGTTTCTGCCGGGTTCTATGCCGTCATGCACGTGGTCAGCGAGAACGTCCTGAACGACACCATCGTGTCACTGGGCCTGATGATCTGCTTCTACTACGGCCTGACTGCCCTGGCCTGCGCCTGGTACTTCCGGCACAGCGTCTTCAGCAGCGCACGCAACTTCATCCTGCGGCTGCTGTGCCCCGTTCTTGGCGGGGTGGGCCTGTACGTGGTGTTCCTCCAGACCGCCGTGGACAGCCTCGCACCCGAGTTCGGCAGCGGTTCGGAGGTCTTCGGCGTCGGCCTGGTCTTCGTGCTGGGCGTCGGGATCCTGGCCATGGGCGCGGTATTCATGCTAGTGATGTCCAAGGTGCGGCCCGGCTTCTTCCGGGGCGAAACCCTGAAACGGGACACCCCCGCCCTGGTGGTCCCCGAGTAGGAATCCGCATCCAGCACTAAAGAAGGTGCCGTACCCCCGGATCCGGGAGTACGGCACCTTTTTGCCTTGCGACGGCGGACGTGTCACCAGAAGTGCGCCACATCAACCACCAGGCGGGAACCGGAACCCGGGCCATCCAGGGTGAACACCCGGAACGGAAGGCGGGCACGGACGCCGAGTCCGAGGTTGGTGTACCCCTCGTAGCTGCCGGCCCAAGCCACCTGGCGGAAGGTCTGGTAATTGGCAACGTTGGTGAGTTCAGCCTGATTGGCGGGGTTGTACGTGGGCTGCCCGGTTTCCGGATCATAGGCGGGGGCATTGACCGTGACCTGCAGCCGGGCGCCGCCCCGGACGGGGACCGTGAAGCCGGAACCGTCCTGGACCACGTTCGCGACGTAACGCACGTTGTAGCCCGTTTCCGGGCCGTTGAGGTCCACCACCAAGCGGTCGAAGCAGTAGTGCTGCCCGGTCCGGACGTTGGTGACGGATGCTTTGCCGAACGAGTCTTCAGCTTTGGCCAGTGACCCCCACACCAGCCCGCAATACGAGGTGGTTGCCGAGGCGGGCCCCGGAACCAGGATTCCCAGCCCGACGGCCATGAGGATAGCCGTGAGCCAAATGGAGAGTTTTTTCATTGTGGAGCCACCCAGGGAAGGAGCGATTGGATAGCTCAAGACTAGGAGCCCCGGGCGCGCGAAACGAGGCCTGTGGCCGCTTCGGCGCGCAACCGTTAGCCTCCGGCGGCCAGCATTAAGAGGCCATAAAAGCGGCACCCATTCCTGGCCTTTCTTGACCCTTCCGGTGCCGTTTCTGCATCAGGCCGTTACCGGCGGTAACGGCGGTCAGCCTTCACATTCAATGCAGTACTTCAGGCCGTTCTTCTCAAGCGCCACCTGGGACCGGTGGCGGACCAGGAAGCACGATGAACAGGTGAACTCGTCCTGCTGCTCGGGAACGACGATGACGGTCAGTTCCTCATTCGAAAGGTCGGCGCCGGGCAGGTCGATACCTTCGGCGGTGTCGTTCTCATCGAGGTCTATGACCGCGGTCTGCGCATTGCCGCCCCGTGACGCCTGGAGGGCCTCGAGCGAGTCAGCCGGAGACTCTTCTTCCTGCTTGCGTGGAGCATCGTAATCGGTAGCCATAGCCTTCACTTTCGTTGCTGCGCAGCGCCATTTCCGGCACCTCAGTGAAGCAGTTTAGGGCATGATCCCGTCACCAGCGCAATAGTGTGTTCATTCGGACGCCGGCGCAGCATCCGCCACGGATTCGCCGTGCGCGGCGCGGGCCTGGCCTGCTCCAACAGCCACGCCGCTGAGCGCGGGGAGCCAGCCCCAGCGGGTGGCATCGGCCATGGCGCCGGCGGCCTCGTCCGGCGACTCGTAGGTGAAAGTGCCGGTCAGCCAGGTGCGAAGCCGCAGGAGAAGGTCAGCTGTCATGCCTGCAACCTATGCGGCGATTGTTGTGGGCACGTTTCCCGCCGGTCTCGCAGCCGTTAATCCGTGGCGGTTTACCGGGCGTGGTCCTACGCTGAAAGCGCGCCGGCCCCATCAGCCGGAGTACAGCGTTGAAGGAGGCATCATGGCAGCGAAGCTCAACCGCACGGCACTTGCCCAGGCCCGCCAGCTGATCAAGGAAGGAAAGGTGGAGCGGGACATCCGGGATGACTGGAGCGAGCACGCCCCGTCCACGGACCAGGAAAATTCGTTCATCGACAAGCACGGCTTCAAGGACTTCGCAGCGTGGCACCTGGGCCGCGACGACGAAAAGTCGGAGGGTACCAAGGGGAGCGTCAGCTTTCCCTACGGGGACTTCAGCAAGGTGCACCGGTGCGCGGTCATCTCGCTGGAGGGAAGGGCCGCCCAGTACGGCCACGACGACATCCGCGATGCGGCGCGGAAGCTGCTGGAACTGATGGACGGGGACTGAGGCTGCGGCGGTTCCGGGCTGGCCAGAGAGCGGTGTGCGGCTAGGTGGCTGCGGTGAGGTCCGACGCCGTATCCGCCTGCGAGCGCTGCCGGCGGCTGAGCAGGATGAACGGCGCGGCCAGCAGCTGCACGGCGCCGCTGACTGCCAGTGATGCCGGGTAGCCGTAAAGGTCTGCGCTCCGGCCGAGCAGGGGCTGCACCACCACGCCGCCGCTGGAACCCATCAGGGAATCGAAGCTGAGGACAGTGGCGCGCTGCTTGGACGCAATCATGTCGTTCAGGTACGCCTGGCGCACCGGCGTGCCTGCCGCGCCCACCACTGCCCACAGTGCCAGCAGGACCAGGGCCAGCCAGAAAGTAGTGGTGAACAGCAGCACCACCAGGATCACTGAGCTGACCACGTTGCTCACGATCAGCACGGTGGTGCGCCTGCGCACCCGTTGCCGCACGCGGGGCGCCATCCAGCCGCCCACGATGTCCGCCCCCGCCACGATGGCAGCCGCCAGCCCTGCAACGGCGTAGGCCCGGGGGTCACCGAACAGCTGGAGCAGGTAGGGCTGCAGGGCATAGAACACATAGAAGCCCACGCCTTCGGTGAATGGGGCTGCCAGCATGATGTACCGCACCGGCGGGTGCTTGAAGCCGCCGTCGATCGAAGCCTTGAGGACGGACCGGGTGGCCCGCAGGGGGTGCGCCGACCGCTCCGGCGTGAAGCCGACGTCGCGCATCAGCAGGAACGCCACGGCAAACATGGCCACCAGGACGCCCACGCGGATCAGGAACGGCACACCGAGGTCGGTGGCCTGGGCGATCACGCCGCCTGCCACGGAACCGCCCAGCATTGC
Source organism: Arthrobacter nitrophenolicus (assembly GCF_045833485.1). Lineage (NCBI taxonomy): Bacteria > Bacillati > Actinomycetota > Actinomycetes > Micrococcales > Micrococcaceae > Arthrobacter > Arthrobacter nitrophenolicus. Next base: position 2,533,449 of record NZ_CP174504.1, on the reverse strand, counting down.
CACCCCGGACACCATCTGTCCGCGCCCGAGCACCGCTTCCAGGCCGCCGTCGTAGCCGGAATAATGCAGGGCATCCACCAGCCAGGCTTCCACCGCGCCGGAAAAGAAGGTGAAGCCCAGGCCCAGCAGCACGGAGACAACAGCCCACCACAAGAACGGCGCTGACCACTGCCAGAGCAGGTAGTACAGGAATGTGGACGAGGCAAGGGTGATGGTGCCGAGCAGGAATGACACCCGCCGGCCCCAGCTGTCCGCCACAACGCCGGTAGGCACTTCGAAGAGCACCATGCCGGCCGTGAAGAAGGCGTTGGCGGCAAAGGCTTCGAGGTTGCTGAGCCCGGCGTCGAGCAGGAACAGGGTGTTGATCCCCCAGATGAAGGACGTCGCAAGGGTGTTGCCGAGTGTCAGGGTCAGGTAGACCCGCTGGATCTTCCGTGCGGCCGCGTTCATCGGGAGGAAAGGCTTAGGAGGGGCTGAAACTGGCGGGAACGGGATCGTGCCGCAGGTAGCGGCGGGTGAACCGGCCGGTTCCGGCGGTCAGCGCCCTGAGTTCGACGGCGTAGCGCAGCAGTTCCTGGTCCGGCACCTCCGCGCTGATTTCGGTCAGCCCGTCCCCGGTGGAGGTGGTGCCGGTGAGCCTTCCCCGCCGGCCGGACAGATCGCTCATGACGGAACCGACGTGCTCGTCCGAAACGGTGATGCCCACGGATGACACTGGCTCCAGGAGCTGGATTTTTCCGGCTGCAGCCGCCTCCCTCAGCGCCAGCGCGCCGGCGGCCTGGAATGCGGCGTCGGAGGAGTCAACGCTGTGCGCCTTGCCACCCACCAGCGTTACCCGCACATCCACCACCGGGAATCCTGCCGATACTCCCTTCTCCATCTGTGCCCGGACACCCTTCTCCACGGACGGGATGAAGGTCCCGGGGATCACCCCGCCAACTGTCTTGTCCAGGAACTCAAACCCTCCGCCGCGGTCGAGCGGTTCCACCTCGATATCGCAGACGGCATACTGCCCGTGGCCGCCTGACTGCTTCACGTGGCGGCCGTGCCCGGCGGAGGGTGCCGCGAATGTTTCCCGAAGCGGGGTCACCACGTCCACCGTGTGCAGCTTCACGCCCTGCTCGCGCAGCCGGTCCAGCACCACCTCGGCGTGTGCCTCGCCCATCACCCACAGGACCAGCTGGTGGGTTTCGGCATTCCGTTCCACCCGAAGGGTGGGGTCGCCGGCCGCGATCTTGCCCAGGCTCCGCGCCAGCGCGTCCTCGTCGCTCCGGGAATCCGGTTCCACCGCCACCGGAAGCAGCGGCTCCGGCATCTCCCAGGTGGCGAGGATCAGGGGCTTGTCCCGGGAGGAGATGGTGTCCCCTGTTTCGGCGCTTCCCAGTTTGGCCAGTGCGCACATGTCCCCCGCAACGCAGTACGGCACGGGCCGCAGGGTTGCACCGAGAGGCGAGTAGATGTGGGTGACGCGCTCGTCGGTGTCGTGGTCCTGGTGGCCGCGGTCCGCAAGCCCGTGCCCGCCAACATGCACTGGTGAGTCTTCACGCAGCGTCCCGGAAAAGACCCGGACAAGGCAGATCCGCCCCAGGAACGGGTCGATGGATGTCCGGACCACCTCGGCGGCCAGCGGTCCGGCGGGGTCGCAGGCCAGCGACCCCTCCGGTTGTCCCGCCAGGTCGGTCACCCCCGGCAGGCCGCGCTCCGTTGGCGGCGGAAAAGCGCGGACCAGCACTTCCAGCAGTTCGGCCGTTCCCAGGCCGGTCAGCGCCGACGCCGGAAGGACCGGAAAGAAGGAGCCCCGGGCCACAGCGGTTTCCAGGTCATCGATCAACACTCCGGTGTCGATGTCCTCGCCGCCCAAATAGCGGTCCATCAAGGACTCATCCTCGCTCTCGGCGATGATTCCCTCGATCAGCTCGCCCCTGGCCGCCTCCACGCCTGCCAGTTCGCCGTCGTCCGCCTCGCGGTTGCCGGGAGTCTCCCCTGCCGAATAATCGGTGACGGTACGGGACAAGAGCCCTAAGAGCCCGGTAACGTCGCCGCCCGTCCGGACCGGGACGTAGAGCGGAAGGACGCCCTCGCCGAACGCCTTTTGGCACTCGGCGAGGGCGCCGTCGTGATCAGCCCGCGGATGGTCCGTCCGGGTAATCACGACGGCGCGTGGCAGCCTCGCCTGCTCGCACTCCGCCCACAGGGCAGTGGTGGTGGCGTCGATCCCGTCGACGGCCGAGACGACGAAGAGTGCGGCATCCGCGGCCCGCAGCCCGGCGCGCATCTCGCCGATGAAGTCCGGGTAGCCGGGAGTGTCCAGCAGGTTGACCTTGATGCCGTCCACGAGCAGGGGCACCAGCGAGAGCGTGACGGAGCGCTGCTGGTGGACGGCGGCAGGATCGGAGTCACTTACGGTTGTGCCGTCGGCGATGGATCCTTTCCGCGTGATCATGCCGTTGGCGGCAAGCAGGGCTTCAATGAGCATAGTTTTGCCGGCACCGGAATGGCCGACCAGCGCAATGTTGCGGATCCTGGCCGGATCCTCGGCCGCAATTCCCGCGGAGCCGTCCAAGCGGCGTGTTTCCGGGCCGGTCCTGCCGCCGGATGTCCTCGCTGTGTCCTTCGTGCCTTTCACCGACATGGGATCCTCCTGGCGTCTTTGCCCTGCAACCCGTCCTAGCGTGTCCTCTGATTCGACACCCTGGGACGCGTTACGGCAAGAGCGCCGGCGGCCCGGAACCCGCAATGTGCCCTGTTACGGCATGAATGCGTACAGAGGCTACTCCCTGGCCTTGCGGGTGGCTGCGTCATTGGCCTTCTGCAGCGCCTTGACCAGTTCGCCCTTGTCCATCTTTGAGCGGCCTTTGACATCCAGCTTCCTGGCGAGCCGGAGCAGGTGCTCCTTGGAGGCATTGGCATCCACTCCGCCGGCGGTGGGCTTGGAGGATTTGACGCCCTCCTCGGCCCGTTTGTCAGAAGGGCCCTTCTTGCCCTTGGGTTCCCAGTGGTCCCCCACCTTCTCGTAGCTGTGCTTCAGGGACGCGTAGGCGGCGCGGGCGGCGCGGCTCTCATCGTTGCTGTAGGACTCCAACGCCGAATCGTAGGTCTTGGCGAACGTGTCCTGGGCTTTTTGCTCCGAGCGCTGCAGCGTGGACGGAAGCTCGTCCTTGCGTGCGTGCTGGTTTTTTCCGGTCTTGGGCATGGCACCCATCCTCCTTTTATCAGCAGGCTGATCATTTGAAGATGACACCAGCTTAAGCCCGGCCGAGGAGCATGCCCCCAACTTTTCCCGGAACCCTTGCCAGCCAGATACTAAGCATGCTTATGGTATGGGGGCACTGGTTGTCCATCGGGTCCATGGGCGGACGGCCACAGCGCTCCGGGAGTTACTGCGGCCGTGGAACCAAGGGCCGTTGAACCGATGAACTGCAGCATTCAGTATCAGAGCAACAGTGAGGAAACGGCCCCATGTACCTGCACACCCAACTCCTGATCAATGAAATCGCCGCCGATGAGCCGGACCCCGCCGCAGCGAACGCCCTCCAGGAGGGCCTTGGCGGGCAATTCGGCGAAATGCGCACCATGATGCAGTACCTGTTCCAGAGCATGAATTTCCGCGGCGACGCGGCGGCAAAGCCCTACAAGGACCTCCTCCAGGGCGTTGGAACGGAGGAGATCAGCCACGTCGAGCTGATTGGAACCACGATTTCCCAGTTGCTGGACGGTTCCCCGAGATACCAGGGCAAGAAGACCGACCCCGTGGACGAGCCGGGCGCAAAGGGAGCCACCCCGCTGAAGATCGCCCTCGACACAGGCAACATCCACCACTACCTCGTGGGGGCCCAGGGTGCGCTGCCGGTCGACTCCGTCGGCAACCCCTGGAGCGGTTCCTACGTGTACAACAGCGGAAACCTGGTCCTGGACCTGCTGTACAACCTGATGCTTGAATCCACCGGCCGGCTGCAGAAGTGCCGGATCTACGAAATGACGGACAACAAGACCGCCCGGTCCACCATCGCCTACCTCATCGTCCGGGACCAGGCCCATGAAAACGCCTTCGCCAAGGCCCTCGAAAGCCTCGGCGTGAACTGGGGCAAGGTCCTGCCCATCCCCAAGACCAAGGCTGAACAATTCCCGGAGGTGAAGAAGCTGCTGGACCAGGGCCTCCAGAGCATCCAGTACACGTTCAGTGCGGACAACCTCAGCGAGGCCGGCAAGCTCTTCCGGGGCGCGTCCCCGTCCAATGACGGAACGGAACTGCGGACCGATGTCATGCCGGAGGGCGCCCCGATGACCATTTCGCCTGAACGCCGGGAGGAGTTCTCCCCGGGGCTGGACCCTGAACTCCTGGCACTGATCCAGGCGACGGCCGAGGTGGAACTTCAGGAGGCTGACAACCCCCGGGTGTCCGGGAGCTAGGAGTTGGCCCCTCGGCGGGTTCTCGTGGAGCCCCCTGTCGGATTCGAACCGACGACCCCCGCTTTACAAGAGCGGTGCTCTGGCCAACTGAGCTAAGGAGGCATGCCCTGGCGGGCGGGCGCCGTGACGGCGCTAGATAAGGTTAGCCCAACTCCCGCCGGTGGTAAAAACGCCGGCGGCCGGGGCAGGCCGCACCGAAGCGGACAACAAGGGGCCCGTTCCCGGAACAGTTTGATGTTCCGGGAACGGGCCCCTTCTGTAACAGTCCGACGGCGTGCAACAGTCCGACGGCGTGCAACAGTCCGGCGGTGCTACGCCTTCGCGTCGATCGCAGCCTGGATGTCGGCGTTGAGGTCGGTGGTGCCGTCCCACTGCTTGCCGTCAATGAAGATGGTGGGCGTGCCGGTGATGCCCGTGTTGGACGCCAGCTGGGTGGAGTACTTCACGTAGGGACGGAAGGTCTTGTCATCAACGCAGCTGTTGATGTCCGCACCAATGTCACTGGCCAGTGACTTGAGCTTGTCGTCCGAGAGGCCCTCACCGCCTTCGGCAGGCTGGTTGGTGAACAGGACGTCGACGTATTCGGCATACTTGTCGGGCGCCTGGTCAGCCACGCACGCGGCGGCGTTCGCTGCGCGGGAAGAGTAATTGGTGCTGGACTGGCGGTCCAGGAAGCCCAGCGGCCGGTATTCAAGGGAGATCTTGCCCTCGTTGCGGAGCCCGGTGAGCGAGTCGTTGTAGGTGTCCTCGAAGCGCTTGCAGACGGGGCAGATGAAGTCGATGTAGGCAACGATCTTCACCGGCTGGCCTTCTTCGGCCTCGGCACCAGGGGCCACCACCGGGTTGGGGGCGTCCTGCTTGGCCGGAACGTTGGCAATGTCCACCGTGGCCGCATCCGTGGACTTCACCTCGGTGTTGGCCAGCAGCGTCACACCGCCGTTGACGTTGCCGTTTGCCGGCACCGGGCCCTGGTCTGCGATGGGCGTGTTCTGCCGGATGCTGGTGGTAACCACCAGGGCCACGACCGCCAGGATGGCCACCACCGCCGCCACGATGCCCCAGCCGATCAGCAGCTTGTTGCGCTTGTCCTTCTTGAGCTGCGCCTCCCGGATCAGGCGCGCTTTCTCGCGCGCCTCCGCGGTTCGCTCAGCCTTGGACTTGCGTACTTCGTTTGCAGGGCTCATGTGTTCCTTGGGTCGATCGACGTAGGGGGTCCACTTCGTGGCACACCCCCATTTTAGGGGAGAAACCTGAGAGCTTGCCCCTTCAAGTATTCCTACGGCTTGACCAACGGACGAATAGCACCGATGATTCCGTCCCGTTAGGGTGGGGAAAGAGGCACAAGCAACCCCAGGGGGCCGCAATGCAAACACCCGTCCAGGAAAAACCCGCCGCTAAAGCTGAGGCCGGCGCCGCCGGCAGGAGCCATGGCAGGGTGACGAAATACGACTTCATGGTGGTCTCCAACAGGCTGCCCGTTGACCGCTGCGCCGCCGGCGAAAGCGGGGATGACGGTTCAGGCTGGCGCCGCTCGCCGGGCGGCCTGGTGACCGCGCTGGCCCCGATGATGACAAAGACCGACGGCGCATGGGTGGGCTGGCACGGTGCACCCGATGAAACGGTAGAGCCCTTCAGCCACGGCGGCATGGACCTGGTGCCCGTCCAGCTCAGCACCGACGATGTGGAGCTGTATTACGAGGGCTTCTCCAACGCCACCCTCTGGCCGCTCTACCACGACGTCATCGCCCCGCCGGAATTCCACCGCACCTGGTGGGACACCTACCGGAAGGTCAACCAGAGGTTCGCCGACGCCGTCGCCCGCCATGCGGACCACGGCGCCACCGTGTGGGTGCAGGACTACCAGTTGCAACTGGTCCCCCGGATGCTGCGCCGGGCCCGGCCGGACCTGCGGATCGGGTTCTTCAACCACATCCCCTTCCCGCCACCGGAGATTTTCGCGCAGTTGCCCTGGCGGCACGCGATCATTGACGGCCTCCTCGGCGCCGACCTGGTTGGCTTCCAGCGGGTCAGCGACGCGGGGAACTTCATGCGCTCGGCACGGCGCTTCCTGGGGGCCAGCGTCAAGCAGCAGCAGGTGCATGTCAAAGGCCAGGACGGCGAGATCACCCACATCGCCCGGGCACAGGCGTTTCCCATCTCCATCGACGTCCAGCAGATCAGCGAACTTGCGGCCAAGCCTGAAATCATCGAGCGGGCACGGCAGATCCGCCAGGACCTGGGAAATCCCAAGACCATCCTGCTCGGCGTGGACCGGCTGGACTACACCAAGGGCATCCGGCACCGGCTCAAGGCATTCGAGGAACTCCTGGCCGACGGCAAGCTCAAGGTGGGCGACGCGACCCTGATCCAGGTGGCTTCCCCCAGCCGTGAACGCGTGGAACAGTACCGCCTGCTGCGCGAAGAGGTGGAGGGCACGGTGGGGCACATCAACGGCACCTACGACACCATCGAAAACACCGCCGTCCGCTACCTGCACCACAGCTACCCGGTGGAGGAAATGGTGGCCCTGTACCTGGCCGCCGATGTCATGCTGGTCACCGCCCTGCGGGACGGCATGAACCTCGTGGCAAAGGAATACGTGACCGCCCGGACCAATAACGACGGCGCCCTGGTCCTCAGCGAATTTGCGGGTGCTGCCGACCAGCTCAAGCAGGCCCTACTGATGAACCCGCACGATATCGACGGCCTCAAGAGCACCATCATGCGTGCCGTGGAGTTGCCGCCCCGCGACGCCGCCAGGAGGATGCGCGCCATGCGGAAGCAGATTCTTGAACACGACGTGGACGCCTGGTCCGCCGATTTCCTCCGGGCCCTGAACGAAAAGGTGGTCCGGGATGACTCCTGACGGCAGCACCGGAACTTTCCTGGCGCTCTCCCCGGAGCTCCGGCAGGCCGTCCGGCGCGTGGCCGGCACCGATCATCTGCTGGTGGCCATGGACTTCGACGGGACCATGGCGCCCATCGTGGCACACGCCGACGACGCACGCCCCCTTCCCCGTGCGGCCGCAGCGTTCGCGGGGCTGGCCGCGCTGCCGCGGACGACGACGGCCCTCATCTCAGGCCGCGCCCTCGCCAGCCTGCGCGCCGTCGCTTCGCCGCCGGTGGAGTCACTGCTCATTGGCAGCCACGGGGCGGAAGCCTGGCTGGGGCCCGGCTCCACCGGGCTCACGCTTGATGTTCAGCAAAAGGAACTGCTGGCCGAGGTCCGCGCCATCCTTGCTGAAATTGTGGCCAACGCCCCCGGAACCATGCTCGAGGACAAGCCGGCAGGGGTGGTGCTGCACACGCGCCAGGCAGCGGACGACGTTGCCGCCGACGCCGTGGCTGCCGCGCGCTCACTGCTGCAGGACCGCAAGGGCGTGTTCCTGAAGGACGGCAAGCGGGTCCTGGAGACCTCCGTCGTCAACGCTTCAAAAGGCGAAGGCGTCACATTCCTGCGGCAGGTCACAGGAGCCACGGCAGTCCTGTTCGCGGGCGACGACACCACTGACGAGGACGCGCTGGCACGGCTGGAGCCCGGCGATGTGGGCGTGAAAGTGGGCCTGGACTTCACCCAGGCCCAGTACCGCGTGGAGGCGCCGGTACATGTGGCGGAGCTGCTTGAGGCGCTGCTCCAGGAGCGGAGCCTTGCCGTGGCGGAAGAGGATCCGCAAGAGGCGCAGGGGTAAAAGGTGTCCAGGACGACATGTGACGTCCGTAACATTTGCAACAATAAACAAGGCGTCTGACATACTCTTGCTTGTGATGTGGCGCACAGACACCGTGCGGCGTCACTCGGTGCGTTGCGGCCAGTCCGCAGTTCACCTTGCAACACAAAACTGAACAAACATGAACCATTCACAACGGATCGTCCGGCACGTACCTGCCGGTGAAGGGATTGATAACTGTGGCTACAGTTACTTTTGATAACGCTACGCGTCTGTACCCGGGCACAGAAAAGCCCGCCGTCGATAAGCTCAACATCGACATCGCCGATGGCGAATTCCTGGTCCTCGTGGGACCCTCCGGTTGCGGTAAGTCCACCTCCCTGCGCATGCTCGCGGGCCTCGAGGACGTCAACGCCGGCCGCATCCTGATCGGTGACCGCGACGTCACCGATGTTCCGCCGAAGGACCGCGACATCGCGATGGTGTTCCAGAACTACGCGCTGTACCCGCACATGACTGTGGCCGACAACATGGGCTTCGCCCTCAAGATCGCCGGCGTCTCCAAGGAAGAGCGCGCTGAGCGCGTTCGCGAAGCAGCCAAGCTCCTCGACCTCGAGCAGTACCTGGACCGCAAGCCGAAGGCACTCTCCGGCGGTCAGCGCCAGCGTGTTGCCATGGGCCGCGCCATCGTGCGTAACCCGCAGGTCTTCCTCATGGACGAACCGCTCTCCAACCTGGACGCCAAGCTGCGCGTCCAGACCCGTACGCAGATCGCGTCCCTGACCCGGCGCCTCGGCGTCACCACGGTCTACGTGACCCACGACCAGGTCGAGGCCATGACCATGGGTGACCGCGTGGCTGTGCTCAAGGACGGCCTGCTGCAGCAGGTTGACACCCCGCGCAACCTCTACGACCGTCCCAAGAACGTCTTCGTTGCCGGCTTCATCGGCTCCCCCGCCATGAACCTGCTGGAACTGCCCGTCGTCGACGGCGGCGTCCAGTTCGGCGGCACCGTCTACCCCGTGCCGCGCGACGTTCTCGAAGAGGCTCACGGCTCCACCGTGACGCTTGGCAGCCGTCCCGAAGACCTGGAAACCGCGCCGCACGGCGAGGGCCTGAAGGTTGAGGTGGACGTCGTCGAAGAGCTCGGCGCCGACGCCTACGTCTACGGCCACACCACGCTGGACGGCAAGGACCACGACATCGTGGCACGCGTCGACGGCCGCCGTCCCCCGATGAAGGGCGAGGCCATCTACGTTCGCCCGCAGTCGGGCCACGTGCACCTGTTCGACACCAAGACCGGCCTGCGCCTCGGCGACTAAATCGCGTCCTAACCGACGGCGGCCCACACCCTTTTAGGAAACGGTGTGGGCCGCCGTCGGCCTTTAACTGCACCTGCCGGCGATTTAGGCGCCCACCGCCAAGTACGGAAGAATTGAACCATGACCGAGGAATACAGCGCCCAGTGGCACGACGAACCCACCGACTACGCGCAGATCGGAAAACTGCCGCGGTTCGTGGCGGCCAGTGCCGATGACGGGAAAGCCGCCTCGGTCTCGTCGCTCAACATCACCGCCGCTGCCGCGGACCCCGAGTTGCTGGACCTGCCGTGGCACATCGCTTTGGAGGACTGGCCGGCTGAATACCTGGCGGCGCTGCCCCGCGGTATCTCCCGGCATATCGTCCGCTTCGCGCACCTCGGCGGCTCCGTCATCGCCATCAAGGAAACCTCCGAGCACGTGGCACGGCACGAATACCACATGCTCCGCAAGCTCGCCCGGCTGGACGTGCCCTGCGTTGAGCCGGTGGCGGTCATTACAGGCCGTGCAACCCCGGACGGCCGGCCGCTCAACCCGGTCCTGGTCACCCGGCACCTCAAGTTCTCCATGCCGTACCGCGCGCTGTTCTCCCAGATGCTCCGCAAGGACACCCTGACGCGCCTCATCGACGCGCAGGCGCTGCTCCTGGTGCGGCTGCACCTGATCGGGTTCTACTGGGGCGACGTGTCCCTCTCCAACACCCTGTTCCGCCGCGACGCCGGCGCCTTTGCCGCCTACCTGGTGGACGCGGAAACCGGTGAGCTGTACCCGGACCTCTCCACCGGCCAGCGCGAATACGATCTTGAAATCGCGCGCGTCAACATCGCCGGCGAACTCATGGACCTCCTGGACGGCGGCCTGATCGAGGAAAAGGTGGACCCCGTGGCCACCAGCGAACTCATCATGGACAGCTACCGCCGCCTCTGGGCGGAGCTGACCGAGAAGGAGTCCTTCGAACTCGGCGAGCGCTGGCGTGTGGGTGCCCGCATCCGCCGGCTCAACGAACTCGGCTTCGACGTCGAGGAATACGCCATCAAGACCACGCAGAACGGGTCCACCATCCAGCTGCAGCCGAAGGTGGTGGACGCCGGGCACCACCAGCGGCGCCTGCTCCGCCTCACCGGCCTGGACGCACAGGAAAACCAGGCGCGCCGCCTCCTGAATGACATGGACTCCTTCCGGGCCGACAACAACCCGGACATGGATGAGGAATACAGTGCCCACCTGTGGGTCAGCCAGGTTTTCGAGCCGATCGTCCGTTCCATTCCGCGCGACATGTCCGGCAAGCTGGAGCAGGCGGAGGTGGTCCACGAAGTCCTGGAGCACCGCTGGTACATGTCCGAGAAGCAGGAACGCCACATTCCCCTGGCCGAGGCGGTCCAGTCCTACATCGACTCCATCCTCCGCCACCGCCGGGATGAAGCAGCTATCATGCTGAATCCGGACACCGGGCTGCTGAAGATCCTTGAGGTGGAGACCGAGGAGTCCCGGTATGGCGACGAGGAGTCCATCGACGAATACCCGGACGCGGACGACTAAGGCAGGATCGCTTTGCCCGGGTTCAGGATGCCCTCAGGGTCGAACAGGTCCTTGATCCTGCGCTGAAGCTGCCGCAGCGGCTCCGGCTGCTCCTGCCCCAGCCACCGCAGCTTGTACTGGCCCACGCCGTGTTCGCCCGTAATGGTGCCGCCCATGTCCAATGCTGCCGTAATGGACTCGTCCAGGGCCCGCTGGAGCCGCTCCATTGCCCCGGCATCCACGCCCTGGCCGTCCCGCTCAATCCAGAAGGTGGGGTGCAGGTTGCCGTCCCCGGCATGGGCCACCACCTTGAGGTTCACGTTGTGGCGTGCGGCCATGTTCTCCAGCTCGCCGACATAATCCACCAGGCGCGAACGCGGCACGGCCACGTCCTCGCCTACCCGGTACTCATCGTCAACCTCGGCGCCCCTGCTGTGCCGCCGGAGCTCCACCAGCCGTTCAGCCTCGGCGTTGGCTTCCGCAGTCACCACTGCACCGCCTGACCGAAGGACTCTGCGCACCACCTCCGCCTCGGCTTCGGCGCCGAACCCGTCCGTCTGGACCAGGAGGAGGGAGCCGCCCCGGGCGGTGAGGTTCGACCCGTGGATGTCGTCCAGCTGGGCCAGCGTGCCGCCGTCGAGCAGTTCCATGATGGCGGGCTGGACCCGCGCCTTGCCGACCGCCAGGACCCCTGCGGCGGCCACCCGGAAGTCGGGGTAGAAGGCTGCCACCGTATGCACCTCGTGGGGCAGGTACTTTAGGCGCACGGTGATGCCGACGACAATGCCAAGCGTCCCTTCCGAGCCGACAAACAGGCCCGTCAGGTCATAGCCCGCCACGCCCTTGAAGGTCTGGTGGCCGGTATGGAGAAGGGAACCGTCGGCAAGCACCACATCGAGGGCCAGCACCGAATCCCTGGTGACCCCGTACTTTGCGCAGCGCAGCCCGCCGGCGTTCGTGGCCACATTGCCGCCGATCGTGGACGTGCGGAAGCTCGCAGGATCCGGTGCGTACATGAGGCCATGTACGGCGGCGGCCTCATTGAGTACTGCGTTGACCACTCCGGGTTCCACGACGGCCGTTTCGTCATCCGGGTTCAGCGCAAGGATGTGGTCCATCCGCTCCAGCGACATGACAATGCAGTTGCGCGTGGCGTGGGCGCCTCCGGATACGCCGGTCCCAGCTCCCCGGGCCACCACCGCCACGCCCCTGGCCGCACAGCTGCGCACCACGGCCTGGACGTCTGCAACGGACTGCGGGAATACGACGGCGAGTGGCAGGTGGAAGTCGATGACGGGCGCCTGGTCCACGGCGTACCGGCGAAGCGCGGCTTCCCTGACGTCAACCTGTCCGGGGGCGAGCATGCCCTCGAGTTCATCAACCACGCTGCCCACAAAAGCCTCCATCCGGCGTCGGATCCGTCTCCTCAGTCTAGGGGCAGCAGCGCACGCACTTCGTAACCTTCCCCCCGCACTTGCAAGCGCTTCCACTTGTGACCTGCAGAAACAAGATTATGGGAGCTGGTTCCATACGTAACCACATGGAAGCGTTTTCATTTTTTGCGTTCACCTGTCTAAGCTGTCAATCATGTCTATCGAAACTGTGACCCCCGGCACTTCACTCGATGCGGGCCCGCTGACGCTGATCCACGCTCCGGACGCCGTGCCGGGCTGGTGGCGCTCTGCCGTGATCTACCAGGTGTACCCGCGATCGTTCCGGGACTTCAACGGCGATGGCATAGGCGACCTTGCCGGCATCACTGAGGAGCTCCCGCACCTGGCGGACCTCGGCGTGGACGCGGTCTGGCTCTCGCCCTTCTACCGCTCTCCGCAGCGCGATGCCGGCTACGACGTCAGCGACTACTGCGACGTGGATCCGATTTTCGGCACCCTCGGCGACTTTGACGTCATGATGGCCGAGTCCCACCGGCTGGGACTGCGGGTCATCGTGGACCTGGTTCCCAACCATTGCTCCGACCAGCACGCCGCTTTCCAGGCTGCCCTGGCGGCGCCCGCCGGCAGCCCGGAGCGCGAGATGTTCATTTTCCGCGACGGCACCGGCCCCGGCGGCCACGAGCCGCCCAACAATTGGCAGTCCCACTTCGGCGGGCCGGCCTGGACCCGTGTTGCCGGACCCGACGGCCAGCCGGACCAGTGGTACCTTCACCTCTTCGATTCGTCCCAGCCGGACTTCAACTGGGACAACCCCGCGGTGCACGCCGAGTTCGAACGCGTCCTCAGGTTCTGGCTGGACCGTGGCGTCTCCGGTTTCCGCGTTGACGTTGCCCACGCGCTCGTCAAGGCTCCCGGGCTGCCGGCCTGGGGCGGACGTGCGGATGGCGGGAGCAGCGACGGGTTCCCAGGCCACGAGGCACCCATGTTCGGCCAGCCCGCTGTCCATGACATCTACCGCTACTGGCGGCGGATCCTGGACGAGTACGGACCGGACCGGATCCTGTGCGCCGAGGCCAGCGTGGACCTGCACCGGTTGGCCCACTGGGTCCGCCCGGACGAAATGCACCAGGCATTCAACTTTCCGTACCTCCACGCAGGCCTGGACCTATACCGGCTGCGCTCGGTGGTCACGGATTCTCTGACGGTCCTGGACGGGGTGGGCGCACCCAGCACGTGGGTGCTGTCCAACCACGACGTCGTCCGGCACGCCACCCGCTTTGGCTATAACGGGCTTGGCCCGCGTGACGGCGACGGCATTGGCCCGGCGGACCCCCAGCCGGACCATGACCTCGGCAGGCGCCGTGCAGCCGCCGCTTCGCTGTTCATGCTGGGCCTGCCCGGCGCCGCCTACCTGTACCAGGGGGAGGAGCTTGGGCTGCCCGACGGCGTCGACATCCCCGAGCACCAACGGCAGGACCCCACGTTCGCGCGGACCGGCGGGGAACGCCTGGGCCGTGACGGATGCCGCGTTCCACTCCCCTGGCGTGCCGCGGACAAGCATCTCGGCTTTGGTGCCGGAGACACCCCCTGGCTGCCGTTTCCGCCGTCGTTCCCGGCCTTGGCGCGGGACGTCCAGGCCGCTTCGCCGTCGTCGCACCTCTCGCTGTACCGGAACATCCTTCGGATCCGCCGCGACCTGAACCTGGGCCGGGGCTCACTCGCTTGGGCGGAGAACTGGTGCACCGGCTCCTCATTGGGGTACGTGAACGGCACTACGCTGGTGCTTATGAACCTCAACCACGAGCCCCTGGAAATGCCCGCCGGGCAGGTCATCGTCCGCAGCCTTCCCTCGGAGTCCGGCACGCGCCTCGCCTCTGGCGAGACTGCCTGGATCCAGCTTGGATCCGGCGCCGCAGCAGACTGAGCATGGCGGGCATCAAGGAGGTAGCAGCCAAGGCGGGCCTGTCCGTTGCCACCGTGTCCCGGGCGTTGAGCGGGAAGACCAACGTGTCGGCGCGGGCCCGCCGGCTCGCCCAGGAGGCTGCGCAGGAGCTGGGCTTTGTCCCCTCTTACCACGCTTCCAGCCTCGCTTCGGGGCGCAACCACAACATCGGGCTAGTCGTGCCACACGTGCACCGGTGGTACTTCTCCTCGGTATTGGAAGGCGTCTCGGAGACACTGCTGGACGCCGGTTACGACCTGACGCTGTACAACGTGGGCGAGCAGCCTGAACGGCGCAGCAGCGTGCTCAACGACTTCCTCCTGCGGAAGCGACTGGACGCTGTAATTGCGGTTGCACTGGTGCTCAGCGAAGAGGAGATCCGGCAACTGCTGGCCGTTCACCGGCCGATTGTGGGCATCGGTGGTGCGCTGCCGGGTGCTTCCACCATCCGCATCGACGATGAGCGGCTGGCACGGGAGGCGACGGACCACCTTATCCGGCTTGGCCACACCCGGATAGCGCACATGACAGGCGACGCCGCACTCGACCGCGACTTCAAGCTGCCGGGAATCCGCCGCAGCGGCTTTGAAAAGGCGATGGCAGCTGCCGGCCTGCCGCTGCGCCAGGAGTGGCTGGTACCGGCCGATTTCACCATCCAGGGAGCCTACGCGGGTGCGCGCCGCCTGCTGGGGACGGCAGCGGAGCGGCCCACGGCCGTTTTCGCTGCTTCCGATGAAATGGCTGTTGGCATCATCCTCGCAGCTCGCGACTTTGGCCTGCAGGTTCCGCACGATCTTTCCGTGCTGGGCATGGACGGGCACGAGCTTGGTGAGACGTTCGGGCTGACCACCATCAGCCAGGACCCGCGGGGGCAGGGCCGGCTGGCCGCACGTACCGCTCTTGGCTTGCTGGGCGACGGCAGGGGGAAGTCCGACGGCGGTGCTGCCCACAGTGCCACCGACCACGAATACCCGACGGACTTCATCATCCGGACGAGTACAGCTGTCCCGCCTGTGCAGGCCTCTACCGGTACGGCGTAGCTGCGCCGCCATCAGCTGCCGGCTTTAGCTGCAGTTCCATCACCAGTTCCCGGGCTGCCGGATCCAAAGGGTAGGGCTCCCGCCTTCCCGTGTCCCTGAAGCCATGGCGCAGGTAGAAGCGCTGGGCACGCATGTTGTCCTCATGCACTCCAAGCTCCAGCAGGTCCGCCTGCAGTTCATCCCTGGCTGCGGCAATGCACCCGCGCAGCATTGAGTCAGCCAGTCCGGTGCCTCTCTGCCGGCCTGCCACGAAGACGCTGAGCAGTATCGCCTGGCGGGGCCGTTGCGGGTCCTGGGGTTTTCTTAGTGCCACCCACATCAGCGCCTCAAAGCGGCCACGGCCCGGAGCGTCGCAAGCAACGAAAGCAATGTTTCCCGGGCTGACCATCGACGCCGTGCGTGCCTGCCACTGCCCGTCGGTCTGGCGTGACGCCGATTCGAGCGGCTCAACATATGCCGTAGGTGTGTCTGCGAGCATTTCCAGGCGAATATCCCGGTAGAGCGCCCAGTCCCCTTGTTCCAGTCGACGGATTTTGGTCATTCAGCGCCCATGAAGCGTGCATACCTCGTCAGGATTTCCGGCCAGGCGCCGGCGTATTCGGCACGTACTGCAGCAGGGTCCTCAGCGCCTTCCCACCCGTCGTGGAATACGCGTACCTCCGTTCCCTGTTCCACCGTTCTAAAGACAACAAGGAGCTCGGTGGACCACAGGGCAGTGGTGCCTGGGTGCCAGGTGGCATGGAAGGAAAATGGCGGCTGCCAGTCATCAAGTGTTCCCCAGATGCTTGTCCGGCCGTCGTCAGCCGTCTCGAGGATGAGGTTCTCTTCAAACTCAACGTACGAGTCAGCCCCATATACACCATGGGCTTCAAGCGGCCACCACAAGTGTGTATGGTCCGTGAAGCCGGCAAAGGCGTGGGCTATGGTCCCCGGTACCACGACGGTGTTCACGACGGGCTCGAGCAGATCCGATGCGGGCTGGGTGTCGGCGTCCCAGGAATCCTGGCCATGGCTGAAGAGGCTGTTCATGGTGATCAACTCTACCGGGGTGGCCCTGGGCGTCGGTGCCGGGGGGTGTGTGGTGGTTAAAGTCGTAGGGCCCTGACATTCGCTGTCAGGGCCCTACTAATGTTATGTCCGGCGGTGTCCTACTCTCCCACACCCTCCCGGGTGCAGTACCATCGGCGCTGTGGGTCTTAGCTTCCGGGTTCGGAATGGGACCGGGCGTTTCCCCCACGCTATGACCGCCGTAACCCTTCGACCCGCACCCTGTTATGGGGTGGGGAAATCTTTTGTGGTTACAACAGGCTCCGGTTAGGGAGCTGTGGTGTTGTATTCAATTATGTTCCTTCAACCGTTTCCCGTTGTGTTGGGTTGTTGGTTGGGAACCACATAGTGGACGCAAGCAGTTGTGTTTTGTTTGTGGTGTAAGTTGTTGGCCTATTAGTACCGGTCAGCTTCACGAGTCGTTAGTCCTCGCTTCCACATCCGGCCTATCAACCCAGTGGTCTGGCTGGGGGCCTCTCACACACAAGGTGTATGGAAATCTCATCTTGAAGCGAGCTTCCCGCTTAGATGCTTTCAGCGGTTATCCCATCCGAACGTAGCTAATCAGCGGTGCACTTGGCAGTACAACTGACACACCAGAGGTTCGTCCGTCCCGGTCCTCTCGTACTAAGGACAGCCCTTCTCAAATTTCCTGCGCGCGCAGCGGATAGGGACCGAACTGTCTCACGACGTTCTAAACCCAGCTCGCGTACCGCTTTAATGGGCGAACAGCCCAACCCTTGGGACCTACTCCAGCCCCAGGATGCGACGAGCCGACATCGAGGTGCCAAACCATGCCGTCGATATGGACTCTTGGGCAAGATCAGCCTGTTATCCCCGAGGTACCTTTTATCCGTTGAGCGACGGCCATTCCACAATGTACCGCCGGATCACTAGTCCCGACTTTCGTCCCTGCTCGAGATGTCTCTCTCACAGTCAAGCTCCCTTGTGCACTTACACTCGACACCTGATTGCCAACCAGGCTGAGGGAACCTTTGGGCGCCTCCGTTACTTTTTAGGAGGCAACCGCCCCAGTTAAACTACCCATCAGGCACTGTCCCTGACCCGGATTACGGGCCGAAGTTAGATGTCCAAAGTGACCAGAGTGGTATTTCAACGATGACTCCACCCGAACTGGCGTCCGGGCTTCAACGTCTCCCACCTATCCTACACAAGCCACTCCGAACACCAATACCAAACTATAGTAAAGGTCTCGGGGTCTTTCCGTCCTGCTGCGCGTAACGAGCATCTTTACTCGTACTGCAATTTCGCCGAGTTTATGGTTGAGACAGCGGGGAAGTCGTTACTCCATTCGTGCAGGTCGGAACTTACCCGACAAGGAATTTCGCTACCTTAGGATGGTTATAGTTACCACCGCCGTTTACTGGGGCTTAAATTCTCAGCTTCGCCTTGCGGCTAACCGGTCCTCTTAACCTTCCAGCACCGGGCAGGAGTCAGTCCGTATACATCGTCTTGCGACTTCGCACGGACCTGTGTTTTTAGTAAACAGTCGCTTCCCCCTGGTCTCTGCGGCCCCGATCCCCTCCCGGACGCATGGTCCGTTCAAGGTTGGGGCCCCCCTTCTCCCGAAGTTACGGGGGCATTTTGCCGAGTTCCTTAACCATAATTCTCTCGATCGCCTTAGTATTCTCTACCTGATCACCTGTGTCGGTTTGGGGTACGGGCGGCTAAAACCTCGCGTCGATGCTTTTCTCGGCAGCATAGGATCACCAAATCCCCCCAAACGGGGGTCCCATCAGATCTCAGGCATTATGAGTGGCGGATTTGCCTACCACTCGCCCTACATCCTTAGACCGGGACAACCATCGCCCGGCTCGGCTACCTTCCTGCGTCACACCTGTTAATACGCTTGCCTCCCAGGATCAGGTCCTGCGCTCCACCAAAACCCTTCACCCACAAGGGGTGTCGGGCAGGTCTCGGGCAGTTAGTATCCCCTGTTCAACATGGGCGGTTTTTCGCCGGTACGGGAATATCAACCCGTTGTCCATCGACTACGCCTGTCGGCCTCGCCTTAGGTCCCGACTTACCCAGGGCAGATTAGCTTGACCCTGGAACCCTTGATCATCCGGCGGACGGGTTTCTCACCCGTCTTTCGCTACTCATGCCTGCATTCTCACTCGTGTAGGCTCCACCGCTGGTTTCCACCGCGACTTCACTGCCCACACGACGCTCCCCTACCCATCCACACTCCTGAACCACAAAGGCTTAGAACACGTGTGAATGCCACAACTTCGGCGGTGTACTTGAGCCCCGCTACATTGTCGGCGCGGAATCACTTGACCAGTGAGCTATTACGCACTCTTTTAAGGATGGCTGCTTCTAAGCCAACCTCCTGGTTGTCTGAGCAACTCCACATCCTTTCCCACTTAGCACACGCTTAGGGGCCTTAGTTGGTGGTCTGGGCTGTTTCCCTCTCGACTATGAAGCTTATCCCCCACAGTCTCACTGCTGCGCTCTCACTTACCGGCATTCGGAGTTTGGCTGACGTCAGTAACCTTGTAGGGCCCATTAGCCATCCAGTAGCTCTACCTCCAGCAAGAAACACGCAACGCTGCACCTAAATGCATTTCGGGGAGAACCAGCTATCACGAAGTTTGATTGGCCTTTCACCCCTACCCACAGCTCATCCCCTCCATTTTCAACTGAAGTGGGTTCGGTCCTCCACGACGTCTTACCGTCGCTTCAACCTGGCCATGGGTAGATCACTTCGCTTCGGGTCTAGATCACGCCACTCACACGCCCTATTCAGACTCGCTTTCGCTACGGCTGCCCCACACGGGTTAACCTCGCGACGTAACACTAACTCGCAGGCTCATTCTTCAAAAGGCACGCCGTCACAGTTACTATGCGATTACTCGCGACTGCTCCGACGGATTGTAAGCACACGGTTTCAGGTACTGTTTCACTCCCCTCCCGGGGTACTTTTCACCTTTCCCTCACGGTACTGGTCCGCTATCGGTCATTAGGGAGTATTTAGGCTTATCAGGTGGTCCTGACAGATTCGCACGGGATTTCTCGGGCCCCGTACTACTTGGGATACTCTCACAGGCGGCACAAACGCATTACGGTTACGGGACTAACACCCTCTCTGGCCGGCCTTTCAAAACCGTTCACCTATGCGCGCACATCACACCCCACCAGCCCGGCAGAACTGGTATGGAAAGTCCCACAACCCCGACCATGCAACGCCCGCCGGCTATCACACATGGAACGGTTTAGCCTGATCCGCGTTCGCTCGCCACTACTAACGGAATCACTATTGTTTTCTCTTCCTGCGGGTACTGAGATGTTTCACTTCCCCGCGTTCCCTCCACGCACCCTATGTGTTCAGGTACGGGTCACCAAGTCACTCGCGCGCTTGGCGGGGTTTCCCCATTCGGACACCCTGGGATCACAGTCCGGTTATCGACTCCCCCAGGCTTATCGCAGATTCCTACGTCCTTCTTCGGCTCCTAATGCCAAGGCATCCACCGTGTGCTCTTAAAAACTTGACCACAAAAGATCAACAACAAAAACACTCGAGAGAACCACAGAAACCGCCCACACCCCATCAACCCCCGAAAGAGTCTCAAACAATGCGGCCAGATCCAGGTTCCAATTCTTGGAAATTGCTTATCCACGAAAAACCCCAAAGGGCTCCTCATGGAAGATGCTCGCGTCCACTATGTAGTTCTCAAACAACAACCCCACACCACACACCCCACACACCAACCCCCCACAAAAAAGGAGGCCAACAGCGCATGAAACGACGTGGCAGGGAAACCAGAAACAAACAAACCCCGGGGAACCAAAACCCCCCGGCCCTGTTGCCTCAGGACCCAACAGTGTGCCAAACACGAAACCACCCAACCCCCGGCCCCGCCGTTCCAGGACACACACCCCAAGGGGGATGCATCCGTACTAGACAAGAACCAGAACCAGGCAGCCGCTATTTGTTGATATTCCACCCATGAGCACCCGCCGCAGAACTAGCGTCTGCGCAACGGGCGTACTCCTGACAACACCACACCCCGCCATACAGCAGAGAATGATAATTGTGAGGCGCTCCTTAGAAAGGAGGTGATCCAGCCGCACCTTCCGGTACGGCTACCTTGTTACGACTTAGTCCCAATCGCCAGTCCCACCTTCGACGGCTCCCTCCCACAAGGGGTTAGGCCACCGGCTTCGGGTGTTACCAACTTTCGTGACTTGACGGGCGGTGTGTACAAGGCCCGGGAACGTATTCACCGCAGCGTTGCTGATCTGCGATTACTAGCGACTCCGACTTCATGGGGTCGAGTTGCAGACCCCAATCCGAACTGAGACCGGCTTTTTGGGATTAGCTCCACCTCACAGTATCGCAACCCTTTGTACCGGCCATTGTAGCATGCGTGAAGCCCAAGACATAAGGGGCATGATGATTTGACGTCGTCCCCACCTTCCTCCGAGTTGACCCCGGCAGTCTCCTATGAGTCCCCACCATCACGTGCTGGCAACATAGAACGAGGGTTGCGCTCGTTGCGGGACTTAACCCAACATCTCACGACACGAGCTGACGACAACCATGCACCACCTGTAAACCAGCCCCAAAGGGGAAACCACATTTCTGCGGCGGTCCGGTCCATGTCAAGCCTTGGTAAGGTTCTTCGCGTTGCATCGAATTAATCCGCATGCTCCGCCGCTTGTGCGGGCCCCCGTCAATTCCTTTGAGTTTTAGCCTTGCGGCCGTACTCCCCAGGCGGGGCACTTAATGCGTTAGCTACGGCGCGGAAAACGTGGAATGTCCCCCACACCTAGTGCCCAACGTTTACGGCATGGACTACCAGGGTATCTAATCCTGTTCGCTCCCCATGCTTTCGCTCCTCAGCGTCAGTTAATGCCCAGAGACCTGCCTTCGCCATCGGTGTTCCTCCTGATATCTGCGCATTTCACCGCTACACCAGGAATTCCAGTCTCCCCTACATCACTCTAGTCTGCCCGTACCCACCGCAGATCCGGAGTTGAGCCCCGGACTTTCACGGCAGACGCGACAAACCGCCTACGAGCTCTTTACGCCCAATAATTCCGGATAACGCTTGCGCCCTACGTATTACCGCGGCTGCTGGCACGTAGTTAGCCGGCGCTTCTTCTGCAGGTACCGTCACTTTCGCTTCTTCCCTACTGAAAGAGGTTTACAACCCGAAGGCCGTCATCCCTCACGCGGCGTCGCTGCATCAGGCTTGCGCCCATTGTGCAATATTCCCCACTGCTGCCTCCCGTAGGAGTCTGGGCCGTGTCTCAGTCCCAGTGTGGCCGGTCACCCTCTCAGGCCGGCTACCCGTCGTCGCCTTGGTAAGCCATTACCTCACCAACAAGCTGATAGGCCGCGAGTCCATCCAAAACCACAAAAGCTTTCCACCAACCACCATGCGATGGAAGGTCATATCCGGTATTAGACCCAGTTTCCCAGGCTTATCCCAGAGTCAAGGGCAGGTTACTCACGTGTTACTCACCCGTTCGCCACTAATCCACCCACAAGTGGGCTTCATCGTTCGACTTGCATGTGTTAAGCACGCCGCCAGCGTTCATCCTGAGCCAGGATCAAACTCTCCGTTGAAGTAAAACAAAAACAGACACAACCAAAACCAGTGGAAATAACACCAGCGAAGGCTGCACAAAATTTGAAACCAGCTGTAAAACCAAACCAATGCCACAGGGGCGGCACGATCCGGCAATTCAACCAATCACATTACATAATCGGTATCAACAAACTTGGCACACTATTGAGTTCTCAAACAACAGACACACCCGGCACCACCCAAACCAACATTCAGGATCGCTCCGGAGCAACTTTTCAAACTTACCGGCTGGCTTCACTCTTGTCAAACCGGCGGCCGCGACCTTCATCAGCGTGAAGCTTTTTGGTCGGGTTTTCCGGCTGACTCTGTGGACCAGCGCGGAAATAAACTCTACCACCACTCGGCCGGGATGGCCAACTCCCCCGGGAGCCGGTTCCCACCACGGACGCGTTGCGGCATGGAAAAGCCCGGAATCACAAGGATCCCGGGCCGTTCCATGCGGGTCACACCGGCAGGCTAGGCGGTGCCGGTGGCCCCACTTCCCGTTACCTTCGGTGCAGCCGCACCTGGCTTGAAGTAGGCGGCGCCGAGCGGAGGCAGGGTGACCGTCAGCGTGGCGGGCTGGCCGTCCTGGCCTTCGTCAACGGCCTTAAGTCCTTCCTTGTTCAGGACACCGGACCCGCCATAGGTCTCGTGGTCCGTGTTGAGGACTTCCGTCCACGGCCCCGCCGTCGGTACGCCCAGCGTGTAGCCGACATGCGGACCGCCGGAGAAGTTGATGGCGCACACCAGCGGGTTGCCGTCCTTGTCCCAGCGGATGAAGGACAAGACATTGTGGTCTGCGTCGCCGCCGTTGATCCACTGGAACCCGCCGGGCTCGTTGTCCCGGGTGTAGAGCGCTGGTGTGGTCTTGTACAGCTCGTTCAAGTCCTTGGTCAGAAGCTGCAGGCCCTTGTGCGCGGGGATGTCGGCAAGCCACCAGTCGAGCCCGTGCTGCTCGGACCATTCCGCTTCCTGGCCGAATTCGGTGCCCATGAAGATCAGCTGCTTGCCGGGGTGCGCCCACTGGTAGCCCAGGAAAGCGCGCAGGTTGGCGAGCTGCTGCCAGCGGTCGCCCGGCATCTTGCGCAGCATGGATCCCTTGCCGTGCACAACCTCATCGTGGCTGATGGGCAGCAGGAAGTTCTCCGTGAACGCGTACACCATGGAGAACGTGACGGTGCCGTGGTGCCATTTGCGGTTGATGGGATCTTCGGAGGCGTACTTGAGGGAGTCGTGCATCCAGCCCATGTTCCATTTGAGTCCGAAGCCCAGCCCGCCGTGGCTGGTGGGGGCGGTTACCCCCGGGAAGGCTGTTGATTCCTCTGCGATCATCACAGCACCCGGGTGCGTCTTGTAGACGGTGGCGTTGACTTCCTGCAGGAAGGAGATGGCCTCCAGGTTTTCCCGTCCGCCGAAGCGGTTGGGCTGCCACTGGCCGTCCTGACGGGAGTAGTCCAGGTAGAGCATGGAGGCAACCGCATCCACGCGCAGGCCGTCGATGTGGAACTCGTCGAGCCAGTAGAGGGCGTTGGCCACAAGGAAGTTGCGTACCTCGGTGCGGCCAAAGTCGAAGATCAGGGTGCCCCAGTCCGGGTGCTCGCCAAGGTTGGGGTCTGCGTGTTCGTAGAGCGGCTCGCCGTCGAACTGGGCAAGGGCCCAGGCATCCTTCGGGAAGTGGGCAGGGACCCAGTCCAGCAGCACACCGATGCCGGCCTGGTGGAGGGTGTCCACCAGGTACCGGAATTCATCCGGGTGCCCAAAGCGGGACGTCGGTGCGAAGTAGGAGGTGACCTGGTAGCCCCAGGAGCCGCCGAACGGGTGCTCCGCCACCGGCATGAACTCCACGTGGGTGAACCCCAGCCACTTGACGTAGTCCACCAGTTCCTTGGCGAGCTCGCGGTAGCCCAGTCCCAGCCGCCAGGAGCCGAGATGTACTTCGTAGACGCTCATCGGGGAATTGTGCGGGTCCCGCTGGGCCCGGGCTTCCATCCACTCGTCGTCCTTGAAGGCGTAGGAGGATTCCACCACCCTCGAAGCCGTCAGCGGCGGCACCTCGGTACCGAACGCAAGGGGATCGGCCTTCTCCACCCAGTGACCGGCCTTGGTCCGGATTTCGAACTTGTAGCACGCGCCTGCCGGGACGCCGGGGATGAAGAGTTCCCACACCCCGGAGGAGCCAAGGGAGCGGAGGGAGTGTTCGCGTCCGTCCCAGGCATTGAAATCACCCTTGACCCGGACAGCCTGCGCGTTGGGAGCCCAGACGGCGAAGGAAACGCCGTCCACGTCACCCAGCGGGGACTTGTAGTGCTGGGCGTGGGCGCCCAGCACCTCCCAGAGCTTTTCGTGCCGGCCCTCGCCGATCAGGTGCAGGTCCACCTCGCCGACGGTGGGCAGGTACCGGTACGGTTCGTCCACCGTCACCGGCTCAGCCCCGGGGTAGGTGACCGACAGCCGGTAATCGGGCACATGTCCGTGCTGCAGCGGTTCCAGGACGGCAACCCAAACGCCGTGCGACTCGTGCTGCATGGGAGTTTCGCCTGCGGAGGTGATGACGCTGACGGCTTCGGCGAGGTGCTTCACCGTGCGGATAGTGACGTGCCCGTAGTCGTCCAGGTGCGCGCCCAGGACCGAGTGCGGGGCGTGGTGTTCGCCGTTTGCGATCCTGCCCAAGGTGCCGTCGTCCACCTGCAGCGGTGCGCCCGGGCGGTCAGTTCGTGCTGAGCCTGTCATTTCGTTACCTTCCGATGCTGCCCCGGCATGGTCGCCGGCGCTGTTACCGCTAAGGAGCCGCCTGGAGGCGTTCACCGGGATCGCCAGCCAGTCGGGCCTGTTACGCATTTCATAAACTACTTCGTACAGTGCCTTGTCCAGCCACAATGCCACAAAGAGGGGCGCGTTCCGGTCCACGGTTCCCGGCGTGACACTGGCGTAGCCTTCCAGGAAAGCGTCTGCGCAGTCGTCCACCCACGTGGCGGGCACCTGGGCGCCTTCCTGTTCGCGCTGGGCAGCACCGGCCGCGTAGTCGAAGGACCGGAGCATTCCGACGACGTCGCGCAGCGGAACATCGGGGACATTCCGTTCGGCGATGGGCCGGAGGGGCTCGCCTTCAAAATCGAGGATGGCCCAGCGGGCAGGGCCGTCCTGCGCCGGGACCTGCAGGATCTGGCCCAGGTGGAGGTCGCCGTGGATCCGCTGCAGCGGCCCGGTGGGCACGCCGTCGAGGCCTTGCAGCAGCGCTTCCAGTTCTTTGTCATAGGGCCCGACGGCGGGACCGGCTTCCGCCCATGCCTGCCGGACGCGCTGGGCTACTCCCGGTCCGATCACCTTGCCCGGTTCGCTTTCGGCGGACTGTCCCAGCGCTTCGGCAAGGCGCCGGTGCACTGTTGCGGTGGCAGCGCCGAGGGCCCGCGCTTCTGCCGTGAAATCGGCTCCGGAACGGGCGGCATCCACGGCGAGGCGCCATGCATCCCTGCCGCCGGCCAGGAATTCGTGTGCCACGGCCAGCTCGCCCTGGACCTGGCGGTTCCCCTTCCCGTTGGACGCGGTCCTGCCCGAGGCCAGCCACTCGCCCCGCACCCAGCCGAGGGTGGCGGGCACCTCGGACGTACCGGCCGAGGTCAGGGCCGACCCCACTTCAACTTCGGGGTTCGCGCCCTCGGACAAGACGCGGAAGAACTTCACGATCGCGGCCGATTCGCCGTCGTCCACAATGACTGAACTGTTGGACTGCTCGCCGGACAGGACCTTCACCACACCCCGCGCGGTGGGCAGCCGGTAGCTCCCGGAGACCTTGAAGCCCGCTGCCGTGCCGCTGGCAGCCTTCTCCTCATTCCGGATCAGCTCCAGCCAGCTGCCCACGAAGTCGGGATCATGGACGGCGTCGTAGACCCAGGGCCGGGACGGATCCGTCCCGGCGGCTTCGCCGACGAGCGCGCGTTCCATTCCTGCCGCGGGTGCCGGCCGGAAGCTCAGCGGAACCTGGACCACGGCAGTCCGCCTGGCGCCGTCGGGCCCCTGCGTGCTGACATTCAGCAGGAACACGGACAGGGCTGCGTGCCTGGCCGGGTCTTCAAGCCCCAGGCTCCCGGCCTGGGACATTTCGAAGTCCGGCGACTTGATGGGAAACCAGCGTTGCTTCGGGAGCCATTCCTGGAGCAGCGCGGTCAGGGCGGGCGTGAGAATAGGCTGGTTCATGTCACTCCTCTATCGACAGGATGGGCATGGCCTGGGTGTAGGGCGACGACGGGTTGGATGCCGCCGACCGGACGCGCAGCCAGAAGAAATCGTGGCTGCCCAGGGTCAGCGTCAGCGTGCCGTCGTCATTGATTCCGGGGAACACCTGTCCCCCGAAGACATCCCGCAGTCCGCGGCCGGCGTACTCCGGTACCCGCAGCCGGGCTGCCACGGGGTGCTGCGAAAGATTGAAGGCGCACAGGATGGTTTCGCCGTCCATACCCGCGGGGTTGCCGTAGGGCAGTTCACGCAGGTAGGCAAGGACGGCGTCGTGGTCGGCCTCCAGGTGTTTGTAGCCGCCCAGTCCGAACGCGGGATGGTTCTTGCGGACGCTCAGGATCTGCCGGGTCCACCGGAGCAGGGAGCCGGAGTGGGCGGCCTCGGCCTCCACGTTCGCCATGCTGTAGTTGTACACCAGCGACTGGATGGGAGGCAGGTACAGCTTGCCCGGGTCCGCATGCGAGAAACCGGCGTTCCGGTCGGGGTTCCACTGCATGGGGGTGCGCACGGCGTCCCGGTCCTCGAGCCAGATGTTGTCGCCCATGCCGATTTCGTCGCCGTAGTACAGGAACGGGCTGCCGGGCAGGGACAGGAGCAGCGCGTTGATCAGTTCGATCTCGGCACGCGAGTTGTCCAGCAGCGGCGCCAGCCGGCGCCGGATGCCGATGTTGGCCCGCATCCGCGGATCGGGGGCATACCAGCCGAGCATGGCGGCCCGTTCGTCCGCGGTGACCATTTCGAGGGTCAACTCGTCATGGTTGCGCAGGAAGGTGCCCCACTGCGCGCCCTCCGGAATGTCCGGGGTGTCCTTCATGGTCTCGATGATGGGCGCTGCCTTCTGGTCCCGGAGCGCGTAGTAGAGCCGGGGCATGATCGGGAAGTGGAAGGCCATGTGGCACTCCGGTTCCGCTTCCGTGCCGAAGTACTCCACCACCTCGTTGGGCGGCTGGTTGGCCTCGGCGATGATCACCCGGCCGGGATAGCTTTCGTCCACCATGGCCCGCAGTTTGCGGAGGAACTCGTGGGTGGCCGGCAGGTTTTCGCAGTTAGTCCCTTCCTCCTCGTACAGGTAGGGGATGGCGTCAGCCCGGAAACCGTCAATGCCCTGGTCCAGCCAGAACCGCACCACGTCGAAGAGCGCGTCGATCACCTTGGGGTTTTCGAAGTTCAGGTCGGGCTGGTGGCTGAAGAACCGGTGCCAGAAGAACTGCCGCCTGATGGGGTCGAACGTCCAGTTCGACTCCTCGGTGTCCACGAAGATGATCCGGGCGTCCTGGTACTTCTCGTCCGTGTCGCTCCACACGTAGAAGTCACCATAGGGCCCGTCGGGGTCCTTGCGGGACTCCTGGAACCAGGGGTGCTGGTCCGAGGTGTGGTTCAGCGGCAGGTCGATGATCACGCGCACGCCCCGGGCATGCGCCTCGGCCACCAGGCGCTTGAAGTCGCTGATGGTGCCGAACTCGTCCAGCACGGAGTTGTAGTCGGAGATGTCGTAGCCGCCGTCCCGCAGCGGCGACTGGAAGAAGGGCGGCAGCCAGAGGCAGTCCACGCCAAGCCACTGCAGGTAGTCCAACCGGTCGATCAGGCCGGAGAAGTCTCCGGACCCGTCGCCGTTGGCATCCGCGAAAGCCCGGACCAGTACTTCGTAGAACACGGCCTTCCGGTACCACAGCGGATCATGCTGGAGGCCCGGGGCGTTGAGTTCGAATGTGCTCTTGGGGGTGAAGTGCTGGCCCGAACTTTGCGGAGTAAAACTCACTGATGCATTCTCCTCACGCTGAGGATGTGTGCGGGCTCAACGTGCGGGTCCAGGCGTACGTAGTTGTACTCGCCCCACTCCCAGCTTTCGCCGGAGATGAGGTCGTCCACGTAGAACCCGCCGTTGGCGGTCAGGTCCTGCGGGTCCAGTTCAAGTGCGGCGAGGTCCAGGGTCACGGTGCATTCCTTGGTAACGTGCGGGTCCACGTTGACCACCACGATGAGGGTGTCCTTGGAACCGTCAGGCAAGGTCTTGTGCTTGGAGTACACCACCGTGGAAGCGTCCGTGCTCTGGTGGACCGTAAGGTTCTGCAGGTCCTGGAGCGCAGGATGGTCCCGGCGCAGGTGGTTCAGCCGGGTGATGAACGGTGCCAGGGTGCGTCCGGATTCGGCTGCCGCATTCCAGTCTCGCGCCTTGTATTCGAACTTCTCGTTGTCGATGTACTCCTCGGCACCCGGCCGGGCAACGTGCTCATACAGCTCGTAGCCGGCGTAGACCCCCCACAGCGGGCTGGCCGTTGCGGCCAGCACTGCCCTGATCCGGAATGCCGGCGGGCCACCGAACTGGAGGTAGGGGGTGAGGATGTCCGGGGTGTTGACGAAGAAGTTGGGCCGGAAGAACGCCGGCGATTCGTGGCTCACCTCCTGGAAGTAGTCCTCGATCTCCTTCTTGGTGTTGCGCCAGGTGAAGTAGGTGTAGGACTGCTGGAAGCCGGCCCGGCCCAGGGCGTGCATCATCGCGGGCCGGGTGAACGCCTCGGCGAGGAACACCACTCCCGGCACTGCTTTATTGACTTCGGCAATGAGCCACTCCCAGAACCAAACAGGTTTGGTGTGCGGGTTATCTACCCGGAAAATCTTTACGCCGTGGCTGACCCAGAGCAGGACAATCCGCAGAATTTCATTGGAAAGACCCTCAGGATCATTATCGAAATTCAGCGGATAAATGTCCTGGTACTTCTTGGGCGGATTTTCGGCGTAGGCAATACTGCCGTCAACGCGGGTGGTGAACCATTCCGGGTGCGACGTCACCCAGGGGTGGTCCGGGGCGGCCTGCAGGGCAAGGTCCAGGGCAACTTCCAGGCCCAGCTCATTGGCCATGGCCACGAAAGCGTCAAAGTCCTCGAAGGTGCCGAGGTCGGGGTGGATGGCGTCGTGCCCGCCTTCCTCGGAACCAATGGCCCAAGGCGAACCGGGGTCATGCGGGCCGGCAACCAGGGTGTTGTTGGGCCCCTTGCGGTGCTTCACGCCGATGGGATGGATGGGCGGCATGTACAGGACGTCGAAGCCCATGGCCGCAACGGCGTCCAGCCGCCTGGCTGCAGTGCGGAAGTTTCCGGAGGTCCAGATGCCTGTGGAGTGGTCCTTGACCGCGCCTTCAGAACGGGGGAAGAACTCGTACCAGGCACCGCGGCCGGCACGGTCACGCTCAACGTTGAGCGGGAACTTCTCCGAAACGGTCACCAGCTCACGGATGGGCTGGCGGGCGACAATGTCAGCCACTCCTTGACTGAACCCGGCGGCGAGGCGGTCCTCCGGGCTCAGCGACTGGTCCGCCAGCCTCTCGGCCACCCAGCGCAAAGTGGCCCTGTCCGCCTCGTTCCGCGAGTCGTCGTCGGACGCTTCGGACAGCAGCGCAGCGCCTTCGGCGAGCATCAGTTCAACATCGATCCCGGCAGCGATCTTGACCTCGGCGTTGTGGTGCCAGGTGCCATAGCGGTCATGCCAGGCTTCAATCACAAAGGACCAGTGCCCGGTTTCCGACGGCGTGAGGATGCCCTCCCAGCGGTCGGTTCCCATGCCGCGTTCCCCGCGCGGCGGCGCGAGCCGGACGCGCTGGCGCTCAGCGCCCGACGGGTCCAGCAGGACTGCGCTTACGCCGAGCTGGTCGTGGCCTTCCCTGAAACAGGTGGCACCCACAACGATGCCTTCGCCCGGCAGGGCCTTGGCCGGGAACTTTCCACCCTCGACGACGGGCTGCACGGCCGTGATCGGAAAACGTCCGAACCGCAGTCCCTCCGTGATGGATCCCCTTGGCATTTTCTCTGTTACGGCACTGGTTCCTGAGTTAGTCGTCACAGGCTCGACGTTAGCGAGAAAAGTCCGAGATTGCTAAGGCTGCTCACTATTTTCGTCGTGCCGTACGTCATTTCCTCCACGCCCTTGTCATTTACCCAAAAGAAACCCAAAGCTGGTTCCAGCCGCCCATGTTGTCCGTTAGTGTGACGCAGGTGAAGGCAATCCGCAGGTTTACGGTCCGTACAGTCCTCCCCGAACCCATCCGTCCGCTGGCACGGCTCGCGAGCAATTTGCGCTGGTCCTGGCACCGCCCCACCCGGGAACTCTTTGCCGGGTTGAACCCGCGCATCTGGGAGGAAAGCGAGCAGGACCCGGTTGGCTTCCTGGGCATGGTCAGCCGGGAAGAATTCCAGCAGCTGGCCGCAGACCGGTCGGTGGTGGAGCGGGTGCGGGCAGCGGAGGAAGACCTTGACCGGTACCTTGAGGAACCGCGCTGGTACCAGGGCCTGGGACCGGAAGCACCGGCGTCCATCGCCTACTTCTCCCCCGAGTTCGGCATCACCGAAGTGCTGCCCCAGTACTCCGGCGGCCTGGGGATCCTGGCAGGCGACCACCTGAAGGCCGCATCGGACCTCGGCGTGCCGCTGGTCGGCGTGGGCCTGCTCTACCAGGCTGGCTACTTCAAGCAGTCACTATCCCGGGACGCCTGGCAGCAGGAGACCTACCCCGTCCTGGATCCGGACGGCCTGCCCCTCACCCTGCTTCGCGAGCCCGCCCCCGACGGCAACGGCAAGCCCCTGCAGATCACCCTGCCGCTGCCCAACGGCCGCCGGCTGCTGGCACACATCTGGCGGGCCGACGTCGGACGCGTCCCCCTGCTGCTCCTTGACTCCAATGTGCCCGGCAACGATGACGCGGCGCGCAGCATCACGGACCGGCTGTACGGCGGCGGCGGTGACCACAGGCTGCAGCAGGAACTGCTGCTGGGCATGGGCGGGGTCAAGGCGCTGCGCGCCTTCCAGCAGCTCACCGGCTGCCCGGCACCGGAAGTGTTCCACACCAACGAGGGCCACGCAGGCTTCCTGGGCATCGAACGCATCCAGGAGCTCATGTCCGGGGACCAGGCGCTCACCTTCGACGAGGCCCTGGCGGCCGGCCGCGCCTCCACCGTGTTCACCACCCACACGCCTGTTCCGGCCGGCATCGACAGGTTCGAGATCTCGCAGATCAGCCACTTCTTCCAGGCCGGCCTGGCGCCCGCCGTGCCGGTGGACCGGATCCTGGAACTGGGCCGCGAGAACTACGCCGACGGCAACCCGGCTGTGTTCAACATGGCGGTGATGGGCCTCCGCCTGGCACAGCGCGCCAACGGTGTGGCCAAGCTGCACGGCGAAGTATCGCGGGGCATGTTCTCCGCGCTGTGGCCCGGCTTCGACCCCTCCGAGGTACCGATCACCTCGGTCACCAACGGCGTGCACGTGCCCACCTGGGTGGACAGCCGGATCGCCAAGCTGGCCCGCGACCAGTTCGGCAGCGAGGCCGAGGCCAACGGCCGCTGGGACCTGGCCTACAACGTCAGCGACGCCGATGTGTGGGCGCTGCGCCGGGAGATGCGTTCGGCGCTGGTGGACGACGTCCGCAAACGGCTGCGTGCCGCCTGGAAGAAGCGCGGCGCCGCCGACGCCGAGCTGGGCTGGACGGACAACGTCCTGGACCCGGACGTGCTGACCATCGGCTTCGCCCGCCGCGTCCCCACCTACAAGCGGCTGACGCTCATGCTGCGTGAACCGGAACGGCTGAAGGCACTGCTCCTGCACAAGGAACATCCCATCCAGCTGGTCATCGCCGGCAAGTCCCACCCTGCCGACGACGCCGGTAAGAAGATGATCCAGGACCTGGTCCGGTTCACCGACGACCCCGAGGTCCGGCACCGGATCGCGTTCCTGCCCAACTACGACATCGCCATGGCGCGGACCCTGTTCCCGGGCTGCGACGTGTGGCTGAACAACCCGCTGCGTCCGCTGGAAGCCTGCGGGACATCCGGCATGAAGGCGGCGCTGAACGGTTCGCTGAACCTGTCCGTCCTGGACGGCTGGTGGGACGAGATGTACGACGGCGAGAACGGCTGGGCGATTCCCACCGCCAATAACGGCGCATCACCGGAAGAACGCGACGACATCGAGGCCGCAGCCCTGTACGAGCTGCTCGAAACCCAGGTGGCCCCGAGGTTCTACGGCAGCACCGTCTCGGAAGCTGCGGGCGCGGCCGGGCCGTCGACGTCGGCGGCCGAGAAGGTGCCCACGCACTGGGTGTCCATGATCAAGCACACCTTGTCGCACCTGGGCCCGGCCGTCTCCGCCGAGCGCATGCTGCGCGACTATGTGAACATCCTCTACCGCCCCGCCGCAGAGGCCGGACGCAGGGCCATCGCCAACTCGTACTCGCAGGCACGTTCGCTCGCATCGTGGTCGGCCAAGGTGCGTTCCAACTGGTCCCAGGTCCACGTGGAGCACGTGGACTCGGTGGGCGTCTCCGAGGATCCGCAGATCGGCGACACCCTGCAGGTCAACGCCTATGTTGCCCTGAACAGCCTCACCCCCGATGACGTGTGCGTGGAAGTGGCCTATGGCCGGGCCGAGGAAAGCGACACCCTGGCGGACATCACCCTGATGGAGCTGCAGGTGAAGGAGGACCTGGGCAACGGCCGCCACCTTTTCAGCGGCTCGCTGGTGATCGACCGCTCGGGCTCCTTCGGCTACACGGTCAGGGTCCTGCCACGGCATGAAGCCCTGGCATCCAAGGCGGAGCTGGGCCTGATCGTCAACGCCTGACCCGTTCGCCAACCGGCCCGAACCGACGCAGGAGGACCCATGACCGAACAAACCGTGGCCGACGTGATCGTGGACCGGCTCAGCACCTGGGGCGTGAGCCGGGTTTTCGGGTACAGCGGTGACGGAATCAACGGGTTCATGGGGGCGCTGCGCCGGTCCGGCGGGCGCGTGGAGTTTGTCCAGGCCCGGCATGAGGAAACGGCAGCGTTCATGGCCGTGGGCCACGCGAAGTATACGGGCGGCGTGGGGGTGGTGACGTCAACGCAGGGTCCGGGCGCTGTCCACCTCCTCAACGGACTGTACGACGCCAAGCTCGACGGCGTGCCGGTCGTTGCGATTGTGGGGCAGCAGAGCCGTACTGTGCTGGGTTCGGCCTACATGCAGGAGATTGACCTGGGCGCACTGTTCAAGGACGTCGCCTCCCAGTTCGTCCAGCTGGTCAGCGCCCCGGAGCAGGTGCCCATGGTCCTGGACCGGGCGTTCCGCACGGCGAAGGCCACGTCCTCACCCTGCGTCGTCATCGTCCCGCATGACATCCAGTCCGCGCCGGCACCGCAGCTTGGGCAGCAGCATGGCATCGTGGTCACCAGCCCCTCGTGGAGTTCCGCCGCCAAAACGCCGCGGGATGAGGACCTGGACGCCGCGGCCGCCCTTCTGAACTCCTCGGAACGGGTGGCCCTGCTCGTCGGCCAGGGTGCCCGGCATGCCTTCGACGAGGTGGTGGCGGTGGCGGAGAAACTGGGTGCCGGCATCGCCACCAGCCTGCTGGGCAAGCCGTACGTGGATGAGACCCTTCCATTCGCCGTCGGGACCATGGGCCACCTGGGCACCACTGCCAGCGCCCACCTGCTGGGCAACTGCGATGCCCTGCTGATTGTGGGCTCCAATGATCCGTGGACCGAGTTCTATCCGCCGCCCGGGGCAGCGCGCGCCGTGCAGATCGATATCGATGAGAAGAAGATCGGCAACCGCTACCCGGTGGAGGTGGGCCTGGCCGGTGACGCCGCATCCGCCCTCACCGCCCTGGGCCGGAGGCTCGAGCACCGCCCGCGCGGGCAGTGGCGTTCGGACGTGGAACATGAGGTCAGCCGCTGGCGCATCCTCGCCGCGGACCGTGCCGCCGTGCCTGCCCTTCCCGTCAATCCGGAACGCGTGGTCCGCGAGCTTAACGGCAGGCTCCCGGCGAACGCGCAGGTGAGCGTCGACGTCGGAAGCTGCGTGTACTGGTACGCCCGCCAGCTGGTGCTGCCGCCCGGGGTCCCGGCGCACCTTTCCGGAACCCTTGCCAGCATGGGGTGCTCCATCCCCTACGGGATTGCCGCGAAACTGGCCCACCCCGACCGGCCGCTGGTGGCCCTGGCCGGGGACGGTGCCATGCAGATGGCGGGCGTCGCCGAGCTGGCCACGGTGGCCCACCGGTGGCAGGACTGGGAGGACCCGCGGTTCGTGGTGTGCGTCTTCAACAACCGGGAGCTGACGGAGGTCACCTGGGAACAACGCGAGTCGGAAGGCGAGCCGCGGTTCGCTGCCAGCCAGGAGCTCCCGGATTTCCCGTTCGCCGGATACGCCGAGCTGCTGGGCCTTGGAGGCATCCGGGTGGAGGACCCGGAGCTCCTTGGAGACGCCTGGGAGCAGGCCTTTGCCGCGGACCGGCCCGTGGTGATCGAGGTGCTGACGGA
Source organism: Arthrobacter nitrophenolicus (assembly GCF_045833485.1). NCBI lineage: Bacteria > Bacillati > Actinomycetota > Actinomycetes > Micrococcales > Micrococcaceae > Arthrobacter > Arthrobacter nitrophenolicus. Next base: position 2,498,991 of record NZ_CP174504.1, on the reverse strand, counting down.
CCCGGAAATTCCGCTGCTGCCCCCGTTCCCAGCCGGCAGGGAAAAGGCGGAGAGCATGCGCAAGGGGCTGGCTGCGGAGGACGACGGCGGCCGGGCCTCCGAACTGCTCGACACCTACCTGTCGCAGGAGGAGCCTGCCGGCGGCTGACTGCTGCTAGAGCAGGACGGCGGTGACGGCCAGGTCCTTGCCGGCGTAGCTTTCCGCGTCCTGGAGGATCTCACAGATGATCCCAAAGGACCTGTCGCTCCGGAACGGCGCGGCCACCTGCCAGAGGACCGTGACCGGGGCATTGCCGTTGTCCGTGATGGAGTCCGCGAAGTCGTGCAGGGAATCGTTCAGGGCATCGAGGTTGACGCCGTAGTGTTCCGGGAAACTGAGGACTTCACCGAACGTTTCCAGGACGGCACGCTTGCTGTCAGCCGGCGGGACAACCAGGCTTCGGCGTCCGGCATCGGCCACCTGTTCCTGCAGTTCCTCCAGGGTCCAGGTATCGCCGGAGTAGATCTTCATGGCTTGCTTAGCTGCCTTCCGCTATGAATGTGAACGACTCGTAATGGTCTTCGGTGTAGTACTTGTCTCCGCCGCTGCCGGCCACGATCCGCCGGGCACCCCGGTCTGGTTCCCCGGGTGTGGGCACCGTGTACTCGCGGTAGTATCCGCGGTCCCGGCGGGGCAGGAGGCGTTCGAAGTTGCCGAAGGGCTGGTCATCCTGGCTGTACTGGTACGGGCCGCCTGCGCGGATGAGTGCCAGGACCCTGCGTCCCTCAGGCGGCAGCTCCGATTCCCGGATGGATGCCAGCCCCGACGGGTTTTCGGCCGGGGCCGGCGCCACCGGGCCGGACGGTGATCCGGGACCGGGTGCCGTCACGCGGGAAGTGGCCTCCGCCGTCGTGGTGGCTCCCGCCGTCGTGGTTTGCGACGGTTGATCCAGCAGTCCGGGGCCGCCGAACATGACCAGGGCGAGCACTGCCAGGGCGCCCAGCAGCAGGGGCAGGAGGGTACGGTTGCGCATTCCTGGATCCCGGCTACGTGCGGTAAATGCTGATGGAGTTGGCCTCGGCCACGTCCGTCCCCCCGGCAGCCACCACACCGCCCTGCCGCTGCTCGTGCAGCGGCGAGGTGGTCAGGCGGAGCTCGAACCTGCGCGGGGCGGCCTGTTCGGCGGCAACCTCCGGGAGCGTGATCTGCACGTCCGAGGTTCCGCCGTTCACCACGATCAGCCCTGCGAACTCCCCGTCGTCGGTGCCGAGCAGGAGCTGGACCACCCGGTGGTGCGGATCATTCCACCGCTCGGTGGACATGGGCCGGCCGTCCTGGTCGAACCAGTAAAGGTAGGACTGCTCGTCGCGGACGGGGAAGTCGTGCGGCTGGGCGGCGAGGAACTCCTTGCGCAGCCGGATGTAGCGCTTGGTGCTGCGGAGCATTTCGTGGGATTCCGGCGTGCGGGTCCAGTCCACCCAGGTGATGGCGTTGTCCTGGCAATAGGCGTTGTTGTTGCCCAGCTGGGTCCGCGCCAGTTCGTCGCCGGCAGTGATCATGGGCACGCCGAGCGAAATGAGCAGCGAGGCCATCAGGTTGCGCCGGGACTGTGCCCGCTTGGCGAGGATCTCGCCGTTCTCGGTGGGGCCCTCCACGCCGTGGTTGTAGCTGCGGTTGTCCCCGTGGCCGTCCCGGTTCTGCTCACCGTTGTCCTCGTTGTGCTTCCGGTCGAAGGAAACGAGGTCGTTCAGGGTGAAACCGTCGTGGGCGGTGATGTAGTTCACCGATGCCAGGCGGGACCGTCCGGAGGCCTGGAAGAGGGCCGCGGAGCCTGACAGCGAGTCGGCGAGCCTGGCGACTGATCCGCCGTGGCCGCCGTTTTCGAGGGCTGCCCGGTCCGCAAGCCAGAAGGAGCGCAGGGAATCCCGGAAGTGGTCGTTCCAGTCCACCCAGCCCACCGGGAACCGTCCGGTCTGCCAGCCCCCGTAGCCCACGTCCCACGGTTCGGCGATCAGCTTTACGTCCGACAGGACGGGGTCCGCCGCGACGGCCAGCAGGAACGGATGCCGTGGGTCGAATTCGTTGGCAGCGTTGCGGCAAAGAGTGACCGCGAGGTCGAAACGGAAGCCGTCAATGTGGAACTCGTCCACCCAGTACCGGAGCGAGTCCACCACCAGCTGGACCACCCGGGGCTCGCCGAAGTTCAGGCTGTTCCCGCAGCCGGTAGTATCCACGTACCTGCCGTGCCCGTCCGTGCGGTAGTACTTGTCCTCCCCCAGGCCCCGGAAGCTGACCGTCTGGCCGTCGGGTCCGCCCTCGGCCGTGTGGTTGTACACGACGTCCAGGATGACCTCGAGGCCGGCGGCGTGGAGCGCCTTGACCATTTCCTTGAATTCGTCCTGGACAGCCTTCGGCCCGGCTTCCTGGGCCGCCTTTGTGGCATACGCCGGGTGCGGGGCAAAGAAGGCCGCAGTGTTGTAGCCCCAGTAGTTGGTCAGGCCCAGGTCCTGCAGGTGCGGTTCGTCGAGGTGGAAATGCACCGGGAGCAGCTGCACCGAAGTGATTCCCAGGCTGGTGAGGTGCTCCACCACGGCGGGGTGTGCCATGCCGGCGTAGGTGCCGCGCAGCTCCCGGGGAACATCCGGGTGGAGCATGGTCTGCCCGCGGACATGGGCTTCGTAAATGATGGTGTCGCGCCACTTCAGGCGCAGCCGTTCGTCGCCGTCCCAGCTGAAGTCGCCGGCCATCCGGACGCTGGTGAGCACCCCGTCCCGCTGGTCCACCGCACGGCCGTACGGATCGAGCAGCAGGGGCTGGCCGCCGTCGTCCTCAACCTCCCTGGTGGGCATGGCAAGCGGCAGCGACTGCTCATGGGAGGCGGGACGGAACCCGTACCGCGCGCCATAGGGCAGGTCCTCCACGATGCCGTGGTGGACGCCGTCGGTAACGTTGGGGAGCGCCTGGACACGCCAGTCCCCGCCGGGTGCGATGTAGACGATTTCCAGGCTGGGAACTCCCGGGGCGTAGCAGGCGACGTTGGCCCGGCCCCCGGCGCGGTGCCGCGTGCCGCCGGAATCTCCACGCGGAACGCTGACACCGAGGGGAACTGCCGTGGAGGAGTCCATGGTGGAAGCGGTGTCGAAAAGCGGCATGACCATCACCTAAATAGTAGCCGCCACGGGCATTTGACCTGCCCCGACGCCGGACATGGCGCCGGGGAGGGAAGGGCCCGCAGAACGCGGGCTCCGTCCCTTCACATTTCTAACTTTGTTGAGCGTTTCCTACTTTGTTGCCCGCTGGCGCGAGACCTCGTACAGCGAGATCCCAACTGCCATGGAGGCATTCAGCGATTCCATCGCCGAATCGATGGGGATGGACACGATCTGGTCGCAGTTCTCCCGGACCAGCCGGCTGAGTCCCTTCCCTTCCGAGCCCACCACGATGCACACCGGTTCCTTTGCGAGCGTCAGGTCCGGCAGCGAAACGTCGCCGTCGCCGTCCAGGCCCAGGACGAAGATGCCCATGTTCTTGAACTGCTTGAGGGCGTTGTTGAGGTTGGAGGCGCGCGCCACGGGCACGCGGACTGCGGCGCCGGCGCTGGTCTTCCAGGCGGAGGCGGTGACTCCGACCGAGCGGCGTTCGGGAACGATGACGCCGTGGCCGCTGAATGCTGACACGGAGCGGATGATGGCGCCGAGGTTGCGGGGATCGGTGATGCCATCAAGGGCCACAAAGAGCGGGGCGTTGGCGACGTGCCCCTTCTTCCACTTGTCCACCGTTTCTTCGGCCAGCTCATAGGCGTCCGCATAGTCGTACGGCGGGATCTGCAGGACCAGCCCCTGGTGGACCGCGTCATCCGTCATCCGGTCCAGCTCGGGCTTGCCCGTTTCCAGGAGCGGGATGCCGCGCTCGGCCGCGAGCTTCAGGGACTCCTTGACGCGGTCATCCATTTCGATCCGGATGGCGACGTGCAGCGCCTTGGCGGGGATGCCGGCGCGGAGCGCCTCCACCACCGAGTTGCGGCCGGTGACGACTTCCTCGGTGGCGCGTCCCTTGGGTCCGGACTTCGCCGCGCCCGCGCTGCGGGCACCGGTGCCGCGCTTCGCGGCGGACCGCTCGGCAAGCTGCTTGGCCTTGTGGGCCTTGTGGTACGGCCTGTCCTCCGCCTTGGGCGTTGGCCCCTTGCCTTCCAGGGCCTTTCGGCCATGGCCACCGGTTCCGATGGTTGGGCCCTTCTTCGCTTTAACCGATCGGCGACCATTGTTGGCCATGATGTTCCACCCTTGATTGTGTTGACTGAGTCTGCATACCAGTCTACTGACCGAAGAAAAATCGCCGGACCGCGACGGGAATCCTTCGGGTCAGTCGCGCTTCAGGCTCCAGGTGGCGCCGTCCGGGCCGTCCTCGACCACCACGCCGGCCTCGTTGAGCATGTCGCGGATGGAGTCCGAGGCAGCCCAGTCCTTGTTGGCCCGTGCCGCGGCCCGGGCAGCGAGCTGCGCCTCCACCAGGACGCCGAGCGCATCCGATTCCCGGCTGTTCCGGGCGTCGGTACCGGCAACGGCGTCGAGCCCCAGCACGCCCGTCATGACGGTGACGGCGCGCATCGCCTCCCGGGCGGCGTCGTCGTCGCCCTCCGCCAGGGCTGTATTGCCCGTCCGGACGGCCTCGTGCAGGGCAGCCAGCGCGCGCGGCACGTTCAGGTCGTCGTCCATGGCCTCGGAAAATGCTTCCAGGCTTCCGGGCGTGCGGCCGCCGTCCGCATCAGGCCCGGCATCCTGGCCCAGGCGTGCCGCGGCCTTGCCCAGGAACCCGTCAATACGTTCGACGGCGGCCGCCGCCTCCTGCAGCGACGTGGGACGGTAGTCAAGGACGGAGCGGTAGTGGGCCTGGCCGAGGTAGTAGCGCACCACCCGCGGCGGGGCGAGTTCCAGCATTTCGGCGGGGCTGATGGTGTTGCCGATGGACTTGGACATCTTCTCGCCCTCATAGGTCACCATGCCGTTGTGCATCCAGAAGCTGGCGAAGGGATGCCCTGCCGCCTGCGACTGAGCCATCTCGTTCTCGTGGTGCGGGAAGCGCAGGTCCAGCCCGCCGCCGTGGAAGTCAAACTCCGTGCCAAGGTACTTGGTGACCATCGCGGAGCACTCCAGGTGCCACCCGGGACGGCCCGCGCCCCACGGCGACGCCCAGGACGCCGTGGCGGGTTCGCCCTCCTTGGAGCCTTTCCACAGGGCGAAGTCGCGGGGGTCCTTCTTGCCGCGCGGGTCGGCGTCCGGGGCAGCCTGCATGTCGTCGATGTTCTGCCGGGTCAGGGCGCCGTACTTGCTCCACGAGCGCACGTCGAAGTACACGTCACCCGAGTCATCCAGTGCCGGGTAGGCGTGGCCCCGGTCGATCAGCTGCTGGATCAGGGCGTGCATCTCCGGGATGTGGCCGGTGGCCCGCGGCTCGTAGGTGGGCCGGGAAACGCCGAGGGTGTCGTAGGCCCGCAGGAACTCCTGCTCGTAGCGGTACGCCAGCGCCCACCACTCTTCCTGTGCCACGTCCCCGGGCTCCGGCACGAAGTCCGGGGCGAAAGACGCCTCCGACTTCGCCAGGATTTTGTCGTCAATGTCCGTCACGTTCCGGACCACCGTTACCCGGAACCCCCGGAACGCCAGCCAGCGCGTGAGCTGGTCGAAGGCGATCGCGGACCGGATGTGGCCCACGTGGGGCATGCCCTGCACCGTTGCCCCGCAGTAGTACAGGCTGGCCTTTCCTTCGACCAGGGGGACGAAGTTCCGGACTTCAGCGGAGGCAGTGTCATAGAAGCGCAGGGTCACCGCTCCAGACTAGCCGATGGCGCCGGCAGGCCGCGGGTAGACCAGGGCGGTTGCCACGGCGGTGATGCCCTCACCGCGTCCGGTGAATCCGAGCCTGTCGCTGGTGGTGGCGGTGACGCTGATGGGGGCGTCCGCGGCGTCACTGAGGACCTGCTGCGATTCTTCCCGGCGGGGCCCGAATTTGGGCCGGTTGGCCACGAACTGGACTGCCACGTTTCCTATTTCGAAGCCGGCGGCCCGGACGATCCGCGCGGCTTCGGCCAGGAGTGTCACTCCCGAGGCGCCGGCGAATTCCGGCCGGTCAGTGCCGAAGTGGGTGCCGAGGTCCCCGATGCCGGCCGCCGAGAACAGCGCATCCGCCGCCGCGTGCGCAACGGGATCCCCGTCGGAGTGTCCGGCCAGGCCACGTTCACCCGGCCACAACAGTCCGCCGAGCCACAGGGGGCGCGGGGAATCCTCTGCGGCATAGGCGTGGACGTCCAGGCCGATGCCGGTCCGGGGAATGATCATTTGCGGGTCTTTCATTCCTAGCCTTCCACCCAGCGGGCACCCAGCGGGCCTTCGAGCAGCCCTTCGGCCAGGATCAGGTCCAGCGGCGTGGTGATTTTCAGCGACTGGGTGGAACCGCGGACCACGTGGACCGGGGTGCCGGTCATTTCCACCAGCATGGCGTCATCGGTGACGGCTGCCGACTGTTGCGGGTCGAGTGACCGGGCGGCCTCGTGGGCACGCTGGAGCGTGGGCAAGCGGAACCCTTGGGGCGTCTGGACCGCGCGCAGGTCCTCACGGGGCGCCGTTCCGGTCACGACCTCCGGCGCAGGCGAACCGCCGCCCGCGGTGGCTTTCACTGTCTTGACGGTGTCCACGACGGCGATGGCGGGGATGACCGCCTCGGCACCGGCAGCGAGGGCGTCGGCGATGCGGTGGAAGACGGAGTCCGGCGTCAGGGCGCGGGCAGCATCGTGGACCATGACGGCGTCCGTCCCGTCCATCAGTGCGTCCAGTCCGGCCCGGACGGAGTCTGCGCGGGTGGCTCCGCCGTCAACGATCGTCAGGAGCGGACCGCCGTCGGCAAGCTCTTCGCGGAAGTCTTCGCACAGCCGGCGCAGCCCGTCATTGCCGGCGGGCAGCGCAATGCATACCTGGCTGCTGATTCCGGACGCGACGATGCCGCGCAGGGCATGCATCAGGATGGGTTCTCCACCCAGCGGCACTGCAGCCTTGGGCATGCCATAACCAAGGCGCTGCCCCGAACCTGCGGCCACCAGGATCACCGCGGTGACCAGGCGGTTAGGTGTTTCGCTCATGCGGACTAGCCTACGTCGCCGCGGGCCGCAGTGCCCGGCGCGGTCCCTGCCGTGTGTTGGCTGTGAAGGTGCGGAGAAAAAAAGAAGCCCCGGCGCACTTTCGTGCCGCCGGGGCTTAATTCTTAGGAAGCCAAAACCTCGTCGAGAACGCTTGCCGCCTTCTCTTCGTCGGTCTTTTCGGCCAGCGCCAGTTCTGAGATCAGAATCTGCCGGGCCTTGGCCAGCATTCGCTTCTCGCCTGCGGAAAGGCCCCGGTCGTGATCACGGCGCCACAGGTCGCGCACGACCTCTGCTACCTTGATGACGTCACCGGAAGCAAGCTTCTCCAGATTTGCCTTGTACCTGCGTGACCAGTTGGTGGGCTCTTCGGTGAACTCGGCACGGAGCACATCAAACACGTGCTCCAGGCCATCCTTGCCCACTACGTCCCGGACCCCAACAAGGTCAACGTTTTCTGCTGGAACTTCAATGGTCAGATCACCCTGAGCCACCTTGAGCTTGAGATACATTTTCTCTTCGCCCTTGATGGTGCGCATCTTGATTTCTTCAATCTTCGCAGCACCGTGGTGAGGGTAAACTACTGTCTCGCCGACCTCAAATACCATGTGGACATTTCCCCTTTCCCGCAGACCAGTTTATCACGATTCAGGCATATGCCCGGCCGCGGAGAGGCCCTGGAACCGCGAAAATACGCGGAAATTGGCCCAAATCAACCCCCTTGGACCCCTTGACGGATGCGGATAATAGTGCATCGCCGGTGCGCTGCCAAGGGCGATGTGACGCCGCCGAATCCTCGTTTCGGCGGCTTTCCGGATAGGCTATGCCTAAATCTGTTTCAAGACTCTCGAGGAGTACGTGACGTGCGTTTCACTGCGACGAACCGGGCCCAGCGCGGCAAACTGGCACTGACGGCTGCCGCCCTTGGCATCGGGCTGCTGACGTCGGGCTGCGGGTACATCAATTCCCAGCAGACAAACGAGCAGTACCAGGCGTCGGACGGCATTGTCACCGACCTCGGCCCCCTCAAGCTGAGCAACTTCTTGATCGTTTCCAACGGCGAGGACGAGCCGGGCCGGGTCATCGGTGCCGTGTACAACTCTTCGTCCCAGGACGTGAAGCTCACGGTCAACGGCGCCGAGGGCTCACAGACCGAGATTCCGGTCAAGGCGAACTCCTACGTCCTGCTGAACAACGAAACCGATGAAGCGGTCCTGAGCACCACCGGCGGCATCCCGGGCTCGCTGGTGGATATCAAGATCACCGAAAGCGGCACCAACGTCAGCAACACCGTCAAGGTTCCGGTCCTGGACACCACCTTGCCGGAGTACAAGGAATACCTGCCGGCCGGAAGCACCCCGTCGCCTTCCCCCACGCCGTCACCCACGGCCTCCGAGCTTGGCGGCGGCACCGGCCACTAGGCCGCACAGCAAGCCACATGCAAAAGGGAGGGGCCTGCCGGCCCCTCCCTTTTGTATGTCCTGTGATACGGTCATGGACCCGCGGCGCCCCTACGGCTCGAACTTGTAGCCGAGCCCGCGCACAGTCACCAGGTACCGCGGTGCGGAAGGATCGGGTTCGATCTTGCCGCGCAGCCGCTTCACGTGGACGTCCAGGGTCTTGGTGTCGCCCACATAATCCGAGCCCCACACCCGGTCTATAAGCTGGCCGCGGGTCAGCACCCGGCCGGAGTTGCGCAGGAGCATCTCAAGCAGCTCGAATTCCTTCAACGGAAGCAGGACCTGCTCGCCGTCCACGCTCACCACGTGACGCTCGATGTCCATCCGGACCGGGCCGGCCTGCACCGTGGAGGAGATCAGTTCTTCGGGCTCGCCCTGGCGGCGCAGCACCGCCCGGACCCGGGCCACCAGCTCGCGGGACGAATAGGGCTTGGTGACATAGTCGTCAGCCCCCAGTTCCAGCCCCACCACTTTGTCGATTTCCGAGTCCTTGGCCGTCAGCATGATCACCGGGACGCTGGATCGCTGCCGGAGCTGGCGGCAGACCTCCGTCCCGGACAGGCCCGGGAGCTGCAGGTCCAGGAGCACCAGGTCGGCGCCATTGCGGTCGAATTCGGTGATGGCGTCCAGGCCGTTGTCCACCACCTCCACTTCGAAACCCTCTTTGCCCAGCAAATAGGACAAGGGATCGCTGAACGACTCCTCGTCCTCCACAATCAAGATCCTGCTCAAGCGCTAGCTCCTCGTTCTTTTGCGCCGGCGGCGCGGGGTACCTGGGTAAGTGTTGGCTGGTCGGTCCGCTGTCCTGGCTGCTCCTGCCCAGGGGCGGCCGCGGGCGGAACGTCGTCACCGCCGTCGTGCCCTTCCATCTCGGGCAGGCGGAGGGTGAAGGTGGATCCCTGGCCGGGCTGGGACCAGACGGTCACCTCGCCGCCATGGTTGGAGGCGACATGCTTGACGATGCTCAGGCCCAGGCCGGTACCGCCGGTGTGGCGGGACCGCGCCGCGTCCACACGGTAGAAGCGTTCGAAGACGCGTTCCTGTTCTTCCGGAGTGAGGCCCTCGCCCTGGTCCGTGACGGAGATGGAGACGAGCCCGTCCCGGGACCGGACACCAATGCCCACCCGGGTGTTGGCCGGCGAGTACCGGATGGCGTTGTCGATGAGGTTGCGCAGGGCGGTGACCAGCAGGTCCTGGTCGCCGAACACCTTGCCCTCGGTCCGGCCGCCCACCACGATCCTGATGTTCTTGCTTTCCGCGGGCAGCTGGGACCGGTCCACCGCCTCCGCGATCACTGTGTTGACGTCCACGGGGCCGCCCTGCTGGATGACGCTGGCTCCCTGCAGGCGCGACAGTTCGATGATGTCCTGCACCAGCGCGGCAAGCCGGCCGGATTCCTTGTGCATCCGCTTGGCGAAGCGTCGGACTGCCTGCTCGTCGTCGGCGGAGGATTCAAGGGCCTCGGCGAGCAGCGAGATGGCGCCCACCGGCGTCTTGAGTTCATGGGAGACGTTGGCGACGAAGTCGTTGCGGATCTCCTCCGTGCGGGTGATCTCGGTGCGGTCGTCTGCGAGCAGGAGAATGTATTCCTCGCCGAGCATGGCTGCCCGCACCTGCACGATGATGGTTCCCTGTCCCAGCGGCCCGCGGGGCAGTTCCAGCTGCTTCTCCAGGATGACGCCGTCGCGCCGGACACCGGCCGTCATGTCCAGCAGCTCCTTGTGGACCACGGTATGTCCGCGCACCAGGCCGTAGGCGTAGGCTGCGGGGCTGGCACGGACCACGCCGTCCACCGTGTCAACCACCACGAAGGCCCGCCCGATGATGGCAAGTACTTCCGCGGCCCCGGCAGGCAGTGCCAGCTCCTCTGCGTCGATGTCCAGCAGCTGGCGCTGCTTCTCGCTGACCCGGAAGGCGAGCACGCCAAAGGTGCCGAGCGCCAGGCCGACGAGGCCTGCAACCAGACCGATGAGCATAGGATCCACAGGTCCACCTTATGCGCTTGCCGGGGCCCATCCGGCGCGTCCGGACCCCCTGCGACCACGGTTCAACTAACGTTCACCTTCAAGGGCCCAACCGTTTACCGGATACTGGCAGAGTAACCAGTTGGAGTGCCGAACGGCCACACGATTCCTGCTGCCCGGAAGCGGGCCCGGCAGGGGTTTCAAGGAAAGGACGCCTACGTGCGTAAGGTTTTTCAGGAAGAACTCACCGCGGTCGGTGACCAGCTGGTGGAGATCTCCCGCCTGGTCAGCGAAGCGATGGACAAAGCCACCACCTCCTTCGAAGTGGCGGATGTGGACCTCGCCCAGGATGTCATTGCCGCCGACGCGCGCATTGACTTCCTGCAGAACAGCCTGGATGAGCGGGCCATCGACATCCTGGCGCTGCAGGGCCCGGTGGCCAGCGACCTGCGGATGATCGTGGGCTCCCTGCGCATGAGTGCATCGCTGGAGCGGATGGGCGATCTCGCCCGCCACGTCGCGCAGCTGGCCCGCCTCCGGTTCCCGTCCACGGTGATTCCGGCGTCCATGACGGAGACGTTCAAGCAGATGGCCGAGCTGGACAAGGAAATCGCTGCCAAGCTCACCGTCCTGCTGGAGACCCGCGACCTCGAAGTGGCCCGGGACATCCTGAAGGCCAACACGGTCATCAACGACCTGCACCTGAGCGTCTTCAAGGCGATCGCCGCGCCGGAGTGGAAAGAGTCGCCCGCCACCACCGTGGACGTGGCCCTTGCCAGCCGCTACTTCGAGCGGTTCGCGGACCACGGCGTTTCGGTCGCCCAGAAGGTTACCTATCTGGTGACCGGCGCATGGCAGCCGAACGGCATCGAGCACAGCTGACCGCCACGTCCTTAAGAGCGACGGCGGGCTGGCCACCAAGGGTGACCAGCCCGCCGTCGTTGTTTGCTGCCCTATTTCTTGCCCTGGTTGGCGACCGCCAGGATGGCTTCCTCGGCAGCTTCGGGATCGAGGTAGGTGCCGCCCCGCTTGATGGGCTGGAAGTTCTCGTCCAGGTCGTACACGAGCGGGATGCCGGTGGGGATGTTCAGGCCGGCGATGGCTTCGTCGCTGATGCCGTCGAGGTGCTTGACCAGTGCGCGGAGCGAGTTGCCGTGCGCGGTGACCAGGACGGTCTTGCCGGCCTTCAGGTCTTCTTTGATGTCCGATTCCCAGTACGGGAGCAGGCGGACCAGCACGTCCTTCAGGCACTCGGTGCGGGGAAGCGCGTCACCGAGGTCCGCGTAGCGCGGGTCGTGGGCCTGGGAGAATTCGGAGTTGTCGTCCAGGGGCGGCGGCGGGGTGTCGTAGGACCGGCGCCATTCCATGAACTGCTCCTCGCCGTACTCGGCCAGGGTCTGGGCCTTGTCCTTGCCCTGCAGGGCGCCATAGTGGCGCTCGTTCAGGCGCCAGTCGCGCTTCACCGGGATCCAGCCGCGGTCAGCCTTGTCCAGGGCGATGTTGGCCGTGTTGATGGCCCTCTTCAGCAGGGAGGTGTAGAGCACATCCGGGAGCACGTTGTTCTCCACCAGGAGCTCACCGCCCCGTGCTGCTTCCTCGCGGCCCTGGTCGTTCAGGTCAACGTCCACCCAGCCGGTGAACAGGTTCTTGGCGTTCCATTCGCTGTGGCCGTGGCGCAGCAGAATCAGCTTGTAAGTCATGATTTTCATCCTAGCCGAGCGCCGTTGCCGCCCGCCCAGCGTTACAACCCGACGGCGGAGGAGCCTCCGCTGCCGTGGCAACGGTAAGGTGGGTCGGTGGTTCAAAAGGCTGAACGGGTGGCCGCCCCGCAGATCACCGGCAGGAACACCGCGGGCCGGCAGGGCCGGCCGGTGGGCAACGTTACCCGCGGCACCACCAATCCGAACCGCATGCGCCGCCTCGACCGCTGGCTGACCGGACCCCAGGCCTGGCGCCTGCGGTCCGCGGCTGACCCGCTGGTGGTGGACCTGGGCTACGGGGCCACGCCGGCCACCGCCGTCGAACTGTATGAACGGCTGGCCGCCGTCCGGCCGGACGTCCAGGTCCGCGGCATCGAGATCGAACCCTCACGCGTCCAGGCCGCCCTGCCCCTTCAGCGGCCGGGCCTGAGCTTCCACGTGGGAGGCTTCGAACTTCCCATCCCCGGCCGCCCCGTCCTGGTGCGGGCCTTCAATGTGCTGCGGCAGTACGAGGAGGCGGACGTGGCGGGCATCTGGCGGCTGGTCCAGGACCGCCTCCCGGACAACGGCCTGTTCATTGACGGGACCTGCGATGAGATCGGGCGGCGGGTGACGTGGGTGGCGCTGGACGCCGAACGGCCCCTGTCACTGAGCATTTCAGTCCGCTTCGGCAGCTTCGACCTGCCCTCGGACGTGGCCGAACGCCTGCCGAAGGCGCTCATCCACCGCAACGTTCCCGGCGAGCGGGTGCACGGGCTGCTGCAGGCGATGGACCGCTCCTGGCTGGAAGCCGCTCCCCTGGCGTCGTTCGGCAACCGGCAGCGCTGGCAGGGCATGTGCCGGTCGTTGCGCGACGCCGGCTGGCCGGTGCAGGACGGACCGGCCCGGTGGCGTCTTGGCGAAGTGACGGTGGACTGGGAAGCGGTGGCTCCGCGGCCTTAGCCGGATGGGCCCACGCCGGCAGGGGTCCCTGGGCGAGCTTGCGAGCCCGGGGGCCGGCGGTGGGCCCACGCCGGCAGGGGTCCCTGGGCGAGCTTGCGAGCCTGGGGGCCGGCGGGGATTACCAGGGACCGTAGGGGCCCATGTTGCGGCTGCCGCCACGGCCTGCGTCCTTGACCGCCGGCCGTACGTCAGCAAGGTACACAGAGGCGGCCACCACAGCGGCAAGCCCGAAGAGGCCGAGGGTGCCGAAGATACCGCCGCCGCTGCCGAACAGTGAAATGACGCCAACAAAGGCCGCGCCGCCGGTCAGTGCCAGCCAAAAGGTCTTGGTCCGCTTGCCGGTTGCCTCGAAGGCGTTGGCGCGGTGCCGCGCGCAGTCCACCACGGCCCAGAGCTCAAGGCCCAGTGCCACCAGGGCAAGGATAAAGAACACTGCCGTTTCAACAGGCCGAATAATCAGTTCACCGTCCACAACCCAAGCCTAGCCTCCCAACGTGTCCAGCGCCTGCTCCAGGTCGGCCCAAAGGTCTTCGACGTTCTCGATGCCCACGCTCAGTCGGACCAGGTTCTCCGGGACGCTCGTCGGCTCGGCAGCATGCCGGCGGCGGCGTTCGATCAGGGATTCGACGCCGCCGAGGGACGTGGCCGGCAGCCACAGCTCCAGGGCCTGGACAAGCTTGTCCGCTGCCCCGGCGCCGTCCAGTCCCCCGGCAGGGGCCACCTGGATGCAGACGATGGATCCGAATCCCTTCATCTGGGCTTTCGCCCGCTCATGCCCCGGGTCAGCGGGCAGCCCCGGGAACCGGATGGACTCGACCCGGGGGTGGTTGCTGAGCCGCTCCGCGAGGATCATTGCGGACTGCTGTGACCGTTCCACCCGGAGCGCGAGCGTCCGCAGGCCCCGCAGGGCCAGCCACGCTTCGAAGGGGCCGGCAATGCCGCCATGGATGGTCCTGTTGTGCAGCAGGGCCGAGCGGATGTCAGGGTTTGACGTCACCAGGGCGCCAAGGACGACGTCGGAATGGCCCGCCAGGTACTTGGTCACCGAATGCAGGACGACGTCGGAGCCGAGGGCCAGCGGTTGCTGCACCAGCGGCGTGGAGAAAGTATTGTCGGTGACCACGATGGCACCTGCCGCGTGCGCCGCCTCCGTGAGTGCCGCGACGTCGGCGATGCCGAGCATCGGGTTGGTGGGGCTCTCCAGCCACAGCATCGCCGCGGGGCGCGCTCCGGGACCGCCCGGTGCCAGCGCAGCCTTGACAGCGGCGGTATCGGCGATGTCCACGGCGCGGAGTTCGACAAAGCCCTTCTGGGCCAGCTCCGAGGCCATCACCAGGGTCCCCGAATAGCTGTGGGTGGGCATGACCAGCGCTCCGCCGGCGGGAATGAGCGACAGGGCGGAGCTGACGGCGGCGAGGCCCGAGGAGTACAGCAGCCCGGGCAGTTCGGCTCCTTCGAGCCGGGCGAGTGCCTCTTCGAAGGGATCCCACGTGGGGTTGGAGTAGCGCCCGTAGCCGCGGTCGCCGGTATCGAGCGAACCCGTGCCGAAGTAGGTGGATGAAAGGACCAGGGGCGGGTTCACGGGCATGTCCCGTTCCCGCGGGGGACGTCCGGCCGCAACCACCACCGTCTCTGCTGACAGGTCGGCCGCGTGCTGTTCGGAAAGACTCATGGTCAAAAGCGTACTGGCCCGGCAGCCATGTTCCCGGAAGGGCATGGCAGGGCCGGCAGGCCTGTCCACATGCGCGGTTCCGCAATCGTTGATTGGCCCTGGCGGTCGGTAGTCTTGAGGTGTGAGCACACAAGGGTCCGGACTTTTCATCGCGTTTGAAGGCGGCGACGGTGCCGGCAAATCAACGCAGGCGGCCCGGCTCGCGGAAGCGCTTGAATCCCGGGGGCTGACGGTACTCCGGACCCGGGAGCCGGGCGGAACCGCCATCGGTGAAAAGTTGCGTTCCCTGGTCCTGGACCATGGCCACGGGCACATTGATGCCCACACCGAAGCGCTGATTTTCGCCGCCTCGCGGGCGGCGCATGCCACCCAGGTGATCCGGCCGGCACTGGAACGTGGCGAGATCGTCCTGACGGACCGCTATATCGATTCCTCCGTCGCCTACCAGGGCGCAGGGCGCAATCTCGGCACGGACGCCGTCCGGTCCTTGAACGAGTGGGCCACGTCCGGGCTGCAACCGCACCTCACCATCCTGCTGGACGTTGACCCGGCAGTGGGGCGGCAGCGCCGCACCGCCGGTGACGCCGCTGAAGACCGGCTCGAGTCCGAGGCGGACGAATTCCACGGCCGCATCCGCGAGGCATTCCTCGGACTTGCCCGCAGCCGCCCGGACGCCTACCTGGTGCTGCCCGCCCGGCTCCCGGTCGGGGATCTGGCGGCACAAATCCTGGAGCGGGTGGACGCCCTGCTGGCAGTCAGCCCAGTCGCCCCGGCAGGTGCGGTTTCCTCCCTTGGCGCCCGTGGCGGCGGTAACCCATGACCGTGTGGGACGACCTCCAGGGCCAGCCCGCCGTCGTCGAACAACTGCGCCAGGCGTCCAGCGGTGACAGCCTGACCCATGCCTGGCTGTTCACCGGCCCTCCGGGATCTGGACGCTCGAATGCGGCCAAGGCGTTTGCCGCTGCGCTCAACTGCGACCAGGAGGACGTGAACCTGCGCGGCTGCGGCACCTGCCAGGCCTGCCACACCATCCTGGGCGAAACGCATTCGGATGTAACCTTCGTCCGGACCGAGAAGGTCACCATCACCATCGACGAGGCGCGTGAACTGGTGGCCACCGCCGGGAACCGGCCGTCGTCCGGGCGGTGGCGGATCATCGTGGTGGAGGACGCGGACCGGATGGCGGAGCGGACCACCAATGTGCTCCTCAAGGCGATTGAGGAGCCCACGCCGCGCACCGTATGGATGCTCTGCGCACCCTCCCCCGCGGACGTGCTGGTCACCATCCGTTCCCGCTGCCGGAGCGTGGCGCTGCGGTTGCCGCCCGCCTCGGATGTTGCCGCCCTCCTGGTTAAGCGCGACGGCGTCGATCCTGCCCTTGCCGAGCGCGCGGCCCGCGCCGCGCAAAGCCATGTCGGCATTGCCCGCCGCCTGGCCAGGGATGAGGCGGCCCGGGAACGCCGCCTCGAAACCGTCCGGTTCCCGCTCGGACTGCGGGGCGTCACGGCGGCCGTGATGATGGCGGACAAGCTCGTGAAAATCGCCACCGCGGAAGCCGCCAGCTCCAATGAGGAGCGCGACGCCGCGGAGAAGGCCGCGCTGCTAGCCACGCTGGGCGCACCGGAGTCCGGAACCCTTCCCCCGGCCATGCGAAGCCAGGTGAAACAGCTTGAGGACGACCAGAAACGCCGGGCGAAACGGTCCATCACCGACTCCCTGGACCGGACCCTCACCGATCTGCTGTCGTTCTACCGCGACGTGCTGATTATCCAGCTCGGGAATGCTGTGGAGCTGGTAAACGTTGAGCTGAGGAGCGAATTGGAGGAGTTCGCCAGCCGCTCAACGCCGGAAACCACCCTGGCGCGGATGGACGCAATCAACAAAGCCCGTGAACGCATCACCACCACCAACGTTGCCCCGCTGTTGACCATTGAATCCATGGCAGCCAGCCTGATCTAGCCCTCCAAGGAGACCCGATGACTGCCCGCCCCCTGCCCGCACGCCCCCGGTCCCTGGCGACCGGGCTCCGTGCCGCCGGCGCCCTGGTTCTTGCCATGGTGCTGGCTTCGTGCAGCCTGCTCAACGGCGGAGACCGCACCCAGGAGACGGCAACCGCCAAGGCCGATCCTTCCATCGTGGCCTCCGCCCCTTCCGGGCTGGAGCGCTTCTACTCGCAGGAAGTGGTGTGGGAGCCCTGCGAGAACGAGTTCCAGTGCGCCAAGGTCACCGTTCCCATGAACTATGGGGATCCCGACGGCGAGACCATCCAGATAGCCGCCCTGAAGGCTGCCAGCACCGGCAAGAAGACCGGCAGCCTGCTGGTCAACCCTGGAGGGCCCGGGGCCTCCGGCTACGACTTCGTCAAGGACGCAGCCACAACCCACTTCTCGCAGCCGGTCCGGGACGCGTATGACCTGGTGGGCTTCGATCCCCGCGGCGTGAAGCGCTCCGCGCCCGTCACCTGCCTGACCGATGCCGAGCGGGATGCCGCACGGGCCAAGATCTACGACCTGGAAACGGATGAGGGACTGGCAGCTGCCCGGGCCGACAACAAGGCGATCGCGGACCAGTGCGCCGAGAAGACCGGCGAAGTCCTGGCACATATCGACACCCAGAGCGCAGCGAAGGACCTGGACATCCTCCGCGCCGTGGTCAATGACACCAAGCTGAACTACCTGGGCTACTCCTACGGCACATTCCTGGGTTCCACTTACGCCTCCCTTTTCCCGGACAACGTGGGGCGCATGGTCCTGGACGGTGCCCTGGATCCCTCCATCAGCAACGAGGAGCTGACCAGCGGACAGGCCCGCGCCTTCGAAAAGGCCATCCGGGCCTACGTTGCCAGCTGCCAGCAGCAGGACGGCTGCCCGCTGAGCGGTGACGTGGACTCCGGCGTGGAGCAGATCCGCGATCTCATCGCCGCAGTCAAGGAGACGCCGCGGACCGCTAAGGACGGCCGCGTTGTTAACGCCACGATGTTCGTGAGCGGCCTGATCACCCCGCTCTACAATGACCAGAGCTGGCCGGCCCTCACCCAGGCACTTGAAGCGGCGATGACAGGCGATGTGAGCCTGATGCTGCGCCTCGCGGACCTCGGCGCCGACCGGTCGTCCAACGGCTCGTACACATCCAACTCGACGTTCGCCTTCAACGCGATCAACTGCCTTGACTACCCCATGGAGTCCGACCCGGCAGCCATGCGCGCCGAACAGCAGCGCCTGATGCAGGAGTCACCCACGCTTGGTTACTTCTTCGCCTACGGCGGGACCAGCTGCCAGGACTGGCCGCACAAGAACGTCCGGACGCCCGCCCCGGTTGAGTACACCGGCGAATCGCCCATTGTGGTGATCGGCACCACCGGCGACCCCGCCACCCCCGTTGAATGGGCGTCGTCGCTGCGGAAGCAGCTGGGAAATGCCACGCTCATGACCTGGGAGGGTGAGGGGCACACTGCCTATGGCCGGGCCAACAGCTGCCTGGAGGATCCTGTCGACAGGTACCTGGTGAGCGGAGAGGTACCCGCCGACAACACCGTGTGCTGAACACCTCAGCTGCGGCCCCCGCGCCATTTTGACCCGGGCGCGGGGACTCTATTACAGTTGACTCTTGCATGAGGGACCCGGTTCCGCCGGAAGCTTCATGTATGCTTCCTTAGCTCAGTCGGTAGAGCGTTTCACTCGTAATGAAAAGGTCATCAGTTCGATTCTGATAGGAAGCTCGGGATAAACCCCGGACAGCCCCTAAATGCAGGGGTTTCCGGGGTTTTTCGCTGGTTAAGCAGCAGATACTGCCTGGAATCCATGGACGACTTCCAGGCCTCAGGCGATGACCTCTGCCCATAAATACGTGAGCGGCTTGTACACATTGCTAAGCATGCTTATTATGGTTTCAGTCGAATGGGGATTTGGCTGTGAGGGGAGTCGGAAAGGGTGCGCCTTGCGAACGGGCGCACCCTTTCCGCGTCTCTGGGCACCGCCTGAAGATTTCATCTTCTGCAAAATTCCGGCGCTGACGGTGCGGAGTTTCACCCGGGCCTCCCGGTGCTGCAGTCCTAGACTTTGGCCATGCACCCCTTAGCGGCGATCGGCCTGGTGTTCCTCACCGGACTTGCCTGGACGGTGACCGTCCTGACTCTGTTGATCGCGTTGGCCAGGGCCCGCCGACAGACGGATGAAGGCCAGAGCCGGGAGAGCCAAAGCTCGGATGAAGGAGCACTCTCAGACATAGCAGATGCCGCCTGAAGCACGTCAGGCCTTGGTCCAGATAGGGTGCCGGTCAAATCGCACGATGGTATCCGTCACGGCCAGCCCAGGCCAGCCCTACTCCCCCAGGGCTCTCCTCATCACCACGCGCGGCCATGCAGACAGGCCGTCCGCAGCTTCCACCAGAACCAACCGCCGGATCCCCGCCGCCCACAACCGCTCCGGCACAACGGTGAAGCCCAGCCGTTCGTAATAGGGCCGGTTCCAGGGGACGTCCCGGAACGTTGTCAGGGTCAGTGCCTCGAACCCTTGCGGCGCGGCCCATGAGGCAACCTCATCAATGAGGGCACTGCCAATGCCGTGGCGCGCGTACACCGGGTGCACCGTGACCTGTGCGATGTGGGCATTGCCGTCAACCTGGTCCACCAGAATGTAGGCGACAGGCCGTTGCTCCGCAGCTGTACTGACCCAGCACGTCCCGGCGGCTACATACCGGCTGAGCTCCTGCACACTGGGCGGGTCGTCATCTGCGATGGCGTGCATCCCGAGGGTACGGAAGGCCTCACCGGCGGCGGTCTCGATGTTCCGCAGCCGCTCAACGTCCTCCAGCCGGGCTTTTCTGATCACGCCCCCAGTCAAGCACGCCACATCCGCCAGCGGGGTTGTGCAAGGCCGCCCCGGCGCGTGGCAGCCGGCACGTATTGCCCCGCGCTGAATCAGGTACTGGATACTCGGGCGCCGGCCGGGTGCGCGGACCTAAAGTGGTGAGCGGAGCCGGCGACGAGGGTGTACGTCTGAGACCGCGTATGCCTCCCCCAGCCGCCGTCGGCTCCTCCACCGCTTCCCCTCCCGACTGAGGGTTGTACCTCCCGTTTGTGTCCGGACTGCCGGGGCCGCCGCCTATGATGGCGGACATGGATGAGCAGGCCCTGGCGGACATCGCGAACGAGCTCTACGCCGTGCCGCTCGAGGAATTCGTGGCGGCACGCACGGCCGCGGCAAAAGAGGCTGCCGGGGCCGACAAGGAGCTGGCTGCAGCCGTCAAAGGATTGCCCAAACCTTCCGTCGCTGCCTGGGCGGTCAACATGCTTGCCCAGCACGAGCCGGACGTCCTGGCGGAACTGGCCGACCTCGGGTCCCGGATGCGGGACGCACAGGCGTCACTCGACGCACAGTCCCTCCGGGAACTGGGACGCGAACGCCGCACCATGCTCGCCTCCGCCGTCGACACTGCCCGGTCCGTCGTCCAGCAGCAGGGCCGGGTGATCAGCGACACCATTGCCGCCGACGTGGAGGAAACGCTCCGTGCCCTGACCGCGGACGAAGGTGCAGCGGAGGCCGTCCGCAGCGGGCGGCTCCTGAAGACACTCTCGGCGGACGGGGTGAGCGCCGCGGAGCTGGAGGGCACGGTGGCCGTACCCGATGCCCTGCCTGCGCCATCGGCTTCCCCGCCTCGCCGGCCTGCACTGGCGTCCGTACCGGCCAGGAAGGAACGTCCGACGCCGGAGCGCACCTCCCGGCCAAAGGCCACCAAACCCCGGCTTGAGGCGGTCCGGCAAACTCCCCGGCCCGCCTCGCCGCCTGCGCTGGAAAAGGCAAAGGCCGCCCTCGCCGAAGCGCAGGCGGAAGAAGCAAGGACGAACGGCCTGGCGGAGGAACTGCAGGAGCAGGTGGAGGAAACCCGCTCCGAAATTGACGCCCTGGTGCAAGAGGCTGCCGAACTCCGCGAAAGGTTAAAGGCTGCGGAGGAGCAACTGGACCGTGCCCGCAAGCAGCTTGCGGCCACCGCGGCGGAAGCGAAACAAGCCCTGCGGGAGGCGGACAAGGCAGGCCGGACCGTGATGCTCGCCCGGGAACGTGTCCTCCGGCTCAGCAGCTAGCAGGTTTTGCGGCGGGACTGTCGTGCACCGGCGGCGTCCAAATCCCTGGGGACCTATGCCCCTGCCACTGCGTGCCGTCAGCTGCGAGTGTGTAAGGGTGCCCGCTTGGACACAGCACTCTTGGAGGGACCATGAAAATAAAGGCACCGCTGGTCGCCCTGCAGTTGCTTGTGGGATGTTTCGCTGTCGCGGGAGGCTGGTTCATGCTGGCCGGCGCCATGGAGCTGCAGCAGGACTGGCTGCAGCACACCCCCTTCACTAACTGGACAGTGCCCGGCATCGCACTGCTCCTTCTGCCCGGGGCAGGAGAGCTGCTCGCCGCCACCGCTGTACTGGTCCGGTGGCGCTACGCCCGCGCGGTGGCGATTTTCTCCGGGCTCGGATTGGTGGCGTGGATCCTCGTGCAGCTGGTTTGGATGCAGGTCTTCCACCCTGTGATGCACCCGCTCGTGGGGGCCATCGGAATCATCATTTCGGTCCTGGCCTTCATGCTTCCCCGGGAAGCCGGCGTCGGCAGCCGGAGGTACACGCCAGGGCGCGTGCATCCAGAACCTGGCTCGTAGCCTGCCGGCTGGCACCGCCCTGCGGGCAGGTGCACCCCCCTGGCAGAATCACGTACCGATTACTCGGGTGCCGGGCGCGCCCGGACCGTACCGTAGTGAGCGGAGCCGGCGACGAGGGCGTCCGTCTGAGACCGCGGACGCCTCCCCCAGCCGCCGCCGGCTCCTCCAATCCACAACACGCGGGGCTGTTTCCAGGAATTGTCGGACCCCGGTTGCAGACTGGATTCATGGAAAACCACACCGTTCAGGAATTTCACGTCACGTATTTCGACGCTGACTGCGGCCGGTCGCGGGCCGAAATCTTCGACACCTACGCCGAGGCCCAGCGCTTCGCCAACAAGTACTGCAGCGGTGAAGACGGCTGGGCTGTCATTGACGAGGTCACCGTCGAGCACGTCCGCCTCGCCGCCTGATCCGGTACCCGCCTTAAAGCAGGAACCCGCACTGCCCTCAATGCAGGGCAGCGCGGGTCCGGTACCGCCGTCAGCCGGTCAGGGTACGGCTTAGGCGAAATCAGCGTTAGGCGAAGTCGGACACTGCCGGGTCCGGCCCGATCCGGCCTTCGCCGCTGGCAGTGCGGTCCAGGGCGTTGATGGCCTCGACATCCTCCGCGTCCAGGGAAACCTCGAGTGCCGCGAAGTTCTCGCGGATCCGGGATTCCGTGACGGACTTGGGAATCACCACGTTGCCGATGGCAAGGTGCCAGGCAATGACCACCTGCGCGGGGGTGGCCTGGTGCTTCGCGGCGATGGCCGTCACGGTTGCATCCTCGAGCAGCTCGCCGCCCTGGCCCAGTGGAGACCAGGCCTGGGTCAGGATTCCGTTGGACGCACCAAACTCGCGCAGCTCACGCTGGCTGAAGTAGGGGTGCAGTTCGATCTGGTGGATGGCAGGAACCACGCCGGTCTCGTCAATCAGCCGCTGCAGGCCTTCCACCGTGAAGTTGGATACGCCGATGGATTTGACGCGGCCACGCTTCTGGAGCTCGATCAGCGCCTTCCAGGTGTCCACGTACTTGTCCTGCTTGGGCTGCATCCAGTGGATCAGGTACAGGTCAAGCGTCTCCAGGCCCAGCCGGTCCATCGACTCTTCGAAGGCTGCCAGCGTGGATTCGTAGCCTTGGTCCGAGTTCCACAATTTAGTGGTGATGAAGATCTGTTCGGGGGAAAGTCCGGAGCTGGCGATCGCGCGGCCCACGCCTGCCTCGTTGCCGTAGATCTTTGCCGTGTCGATGTGGCGGAAGCCCGCCTCAAAGGCCTGGCGGACTACCTTCTCCGCCACGCCGTCCTCAACCTGCCACACGCCGTAGCCAAGCTGGGGAATCGTGTTTCCGTCATTGAAAGTCAGGGTAGGTGAAAGAGTCATTCCTTCATCCTGCCAAACCCCTGCTGGCCAACTGCCCGTTTTGGGCCGGAGTAAGCCAGGCGCTTAACCAGGAATATCCCAGCCCCTGCAGCTAGGAGGCTGCCTCGTGAAGGTGTTGCTCGGCGTCGGCCACCTGCTGGAAGACGGCCTCGGCACGGCGCCGCACTGACGCGGCCCCCACGGGCACAGGCCCGACGGCGAGCCGCAGCATCGCGGCCGCCTCGGCAGTGGTGGCAAGCGAGTTTCCAGCCTTGGACAGGGCACGGTGCACGCCGGACAGGGCGACGGGGATGTCCAGCCCCTCGCTGGGTGAGCGCCGCTGCGCTTCCACGCAGACGGCCCGCACCCGTTCCAGGAGGGCCGCGAGCTCGTTGGCGATCTCCACGAGCTCCCCGTACAGCTGGTCGTCCTCCACGCCTTCCAGCACTTGGTGGAAGCGGTCCAGTCCCCGATGGAAGCGGTCGTGCGCGCGGCGCCACAACCCCTTCCCCAGTTCCGCATCGTCCTTGCGCCCCTGCCTGGCGGCGCTGAGAAAGCCCAAGCGCAACCTACAGGTACTGTCCGGGACCGTGGTCCGGGTCGTCGCGCTTGCCATGCTGGGCGGGGGCTCCGGGCCGCTGCCCGGCTGGGGCCCGCTGCGGCTCGCCGTTTTCGCCGATCACGACGCCGGGCGCGATCATCGTGCCCGGCGGAAGCTGGCGCAGCTGCATCTGGGCCGCAGCATGCTCGCGCGCAGCATGCTGCGCCGCGATGGCGGTCTGGATGCCGTGGAACAGCCCTTCGAGCCAGCCCACCAGCTGGGCCTGCGCGATCCGGAGCTCGGCGTCGGAGGGGGTCGCCTCCTCCGAAAAGGGAAGGCTGATCCGGTCCAGTTCCTCCACGAGTTCAGGAGCCAGGCCGTCCTCGAGTTCCTTGATGGAACGCTCATGGATCTCGGCGAGCCGGCCGCGTGCGGCGTCATCGAGCGGGGCGGACTTCACCTCTTCGAGAAGCTGCCGGATCATGGTGCCGATCCGCATCACCTTGGCCGGCTCGTCCACCAGGTCCTGCAGGTTGCTGCCCTTTTTGGTGCCATTCGGTTGGACCGGCTGAGCCGCTACCGGCACCTGGCTGTCATCAACGGGTGTGCCTTCTACCGGGAGGTCCTCAGCTGCCTGAGTGTCGTTCGGATCGCTCATGCGTTCATACTCTCACGAGCGATCCGCCCGGGGTCCACTCGATGAACCCACCTGACACGCTTGTACGCTGCAGGCTCAATCAGCAGCACCTGCCCTGCGGGTTTGCGTCCTGCCGGTCGGTCCGGTCGCGCCAGAACTCCCGCTCGGTAAGCGGCGGTTCCTGGTGCCCGGAGGCGCGGTGGTGTTCCAGGTATTTCGTGTACGCATCGGCGCCCAGGAGGCCGCCCAGGTACCGGGCGAACCCCTGGAATCCGGTGGACAGCGCCGTAAGTCCCGCGCTCATCAGTGGTGCCCTGCCCGTTCGAAGCGGAGTTCGGCCGGGACCTTCTCCCACTCGGCCAGCAGCTGGCGTTCCGCGGGTGTGGGGATGAGCCCGGCGGGGGCGAAGACCCGCGATGGCCGGGCGGGGTCCTCGGTGTCCGTGACGGGTGTGCCGGCCGCGTGGCTGCGGAATGCCCTGATGGTGGCCAGCACCGCGGTGGCAATCACGATGATGCTCAGGACCACGAAGATCACCGACAGCCAGCCCTGGATGGCGGTGTTGCGGACCACGGCCTCCATGGCCGCCGCGGTCTTGGCCGTCCCAAATTCGGTCTTGCCTTCGGCAAGGGCCTTGCTGAACGCGGCGTTGTTGGCGAAGTAGCCCACCGCCGGCGTCGGCGAGAAGATCTTCTGGTAGCTCGCGGTGATGGTGACAACCGCGGCGAACGCCAGCGGCAGGGCAACGATCCACAACCACTTGAACGTGCCGCGTTTGGCGGCGATGGCCAGGCACACGGACAGGGCAATGGCCGCCAGCAATTGGTTGGCGATGCCGAACAGCGGGAACAGCGTGTTGATGCCGCCCAGCGGGTCCGTGACGCCCATCAGCAGTACCGCGCCCCAGGCGCCGACCATGATGGCGGTGCAGAGCCAGGCGCCGGGCCGCCAGGCGTGTTCCTTGAACTTGGGGATGAAGTTGCCGATGGAGTCCTGGAGCATGAACCGGGCAACCCGGGTGCCGGCGTCCACGGCCGTGAGGATGAACAGGGCCTCGAACATGATGGCGAAGTGGTACCAGAACGCCATCATGGCTGTCCCGCCGATGAACTGCTGCATGATGTGCGCCAGGCCCAGTGCCAGCGTTGGTGCGCCGCCGGTGCGGGAGACGATGCTTTCCTCACCCACGTTGGCGGCTGTCTGGGACAGCAGCTCCGGGCTGATGTTCACGCCGGTCAGGCCGAGACTGTTCACCCATGTGGCCGCGGTTTCCACCGTCCCGCCGGTCAGCGCCGCCGGGGAGTTCATGGCGAAGTACAGGCCGCGGTCGATGGAGATGGCGGCGACCAGGGCCATGATGGCCACGAAGGACTCCATCAGCATGCCGCCGTACCCGATGAAGCGGGTCTGCCGCTCCTTCTCCACCAGCTTCGGGGTGGTGCCGGAGGAGATCAGGGCATGGAAGCCGGACAGCGCACCGCAGGCGATGGTGACGAACAGGAACGGGAAGAGCGCCCCCGGGAAGACGGGACCGTTGTCCCGGCTGGCGAACTCGCTGAAGGCCGGCACGGTGATTTCCGGCCGGACCGCGATGATGGCCACCGCCAGCATCACGATCACGCCGATCTTCATGAAGGTCGACAGGTAGTCGCGGGGTGCCAGGAGCAGCCACACGGGCAGGATCGCGGCGATGAAACCGTAGATGATGATGCCCCAGGCGATGGTCACCCGGTCCAGGGTGAAGATCTCCGCTCCCCAGGAGGTTTCGGCCACGATGCCGCCGCCGATGATGGCGGCCATCAGCAGCACGAAGCCGATGATGGAGACTTCCATGATCTTTCCCGGCCGCAGGTAGCGGAGGTAAACGCCCATGAACAGGGCGATCGGAATGGTCATGCCCACGGAGAAGACGCCCCACGGGCTTTCACCCAGGGCGTTGACGACGACGAGCGCCAGGATGGCGACGATGATCACCATGATCAGGAGCGTGGCGATCAGGGCGGCAGTGCCGCCGACCACGCCGAGCTCCTCGCGGGCCATCTGGCCAAGGGAACGTCCGCCGCGGCGCATCGAGAAGAACATGACCAGGTAGTCCTGGACCGCGCCGGCCAGCACGACGCCAATGATGATCCAGATGGTGCCGGGCAGGTAGCCCATCTGGGCCGCCAGTACGGGACCCACCAGCGGGCCGGCGCCGGCGATTGCTGCGAAGTGGTGGCCGAACAGGACGTTGCGGTCCGTCCGGACGTAGTCCTTGCCGTCCGCCTTGTACTCGGCGGGCGTGGCCCTGCGGTCATCCGGCCTGGTGATGTAGCGTTCGATCACCTTCGAGTAGAAGCGGTAGGCGATCAGGTACGTGCATACCGAAGCGAACACGAACCAGATGGCGTTGACCGTCTCCCCGCGGATGATGGCGAGCATGAACCAGGCCACGCCGCCCAGCAGGGCAACCGCGGCCCACAGCGCAATCTTGCGCGGCGTCCACTTCCGTTCTTCCGCCTCGCGGACGTTCTCGTCCACGGCGGCGGGGGGAAGGGCGGCATCGGTGGTGACCGCACCTTCCTTCCGCGCTGAACCGTTCCGGTCGTCAGGCGTTCCGGCCATGTCTCCTCCTTGAGATGGGTGCGAGCCTCCCCTTACTAAGGCACCTTACCAATGCCGGTCGGCGATGGGGATGGGTTGCACGTGCGCGGGCAGGACGGTGCGGTGAGCGGCAGCCCCGGGGCGCCGAACGTGCGGCTGCCGCCGCCCGACTGGCTGCTACGCCCCCAGCGCCCGCCGTGACGCCGGCAGGGCAGCCCGGGTGAACACCCATGCCAGCGCCGATCCCATTGTGGGAACAGCGAGCATCAGTGCCAGCAGCTGCAGCCAGGGGACCTCCACCGCTGTCCGCATTTCCGTCGAGGCTGCGATCAGGACGGCAGGCACGGCTCCGGCGATGGTTCCGAGCGCGGCGCCGAGGCCGGAGGTGAACAGTGCCTGCGCCGCCGCAAGCGCCTTGCGGAGACGGGGCGAGGCTCCGACGCCGGCCAGTGTCATGTGGTCATTCCGTGCGTCAGCCAGTGCCAGGCCGGTGGTGACGCCGGCGGCACTCAGTGTGATGAGCGCGCTGGCCGCAACGATCAGCCAGAACATCCACTGGTTGTCCCGGGAGATCCCCGGTTCCACCCAGAATCCGGCACCGGGCTGTTGATAGACCCCCGCCACTGCCGCCGCGGCTGCATCAGCCTCGGCCGCTGTCGGACGCCGGTCCAGCTGGACCAGGAGTTCAGCCGGTTCCGCACGCAGGTCCAGCCGTTCCGCGGTCCGCGGCGATATGAAGCCGTAGTAGGGCACTGCTTCCAGTGGTTCGACCGCAACCGCGGGCAGGACGGTGCTGGTGACCGTTTCGTGGACCATGGAACCGTCCGACGGCGACCGCAGCTGCGTGCGGACGTCTTGTCCCAGCAGCGTGGTTTTTCCGTCCCGGACGAACACCGGGTTGGTCACCACCATGCCGCCGGCGTCCAGTACCTCGAGGGCTTCAGCGTCGGCATCGGTGCCCAGCAACAACCGGATCTCCTCTTCGCCTCCCACCACGATTCCGCGCGGCGAAACGGATTCACGGATCATCGAACCCCGGCAGCGCCAGTCCTTCGGGTCCACCACCCTTCGCTGCGGCGTCTTCGGACACCGGTGCTCCTCCGGCACCGCGAGGGAATACATCAAGCAGTTCGAATCCTCCGTCCGGGCGGGAACCGACATATCCACACCCGGGCCAAAGTCGCAGTCAATGGATGCCGGCGAAGTGATGGTCGCCGTCCAGGCAACGGCGTCCACCGCCTGCCCCACGCGGGAGGAAAGTTCAGCCGGGTTCACCGCCACCGACGGTTGGCGGCCGCCGCCGGCGAGGAAGGGGGCGTCCACCTCCAGGGGCAGGCGGACCTGGTTTTCCAGCGCGCTCCACCAGTGGTTCTCCCGCATGGCCGCCTGCTGGCTGGCGGCCAGGACCAGGCCGGCGCTTGCCAGCGTGGCGGCAGCAAGCACCGCAGCTACCGCTGGTACGGTCCGGCCCCGGTTCCGGGCGGAGTCGCGGGCAGCCATCCTCAGGGGCAGGGAAAGCCAGTGTGTCCGCGAGGTGAGCACGCCCACCAGCCAGCCGGTCAGCAGCACGAGTCCCGCAACAGCCAGCACCGCCCCGGTAATCAGCAGGCCCGCCACCAGGGGCAGCTGCTCCGCCTGGCGGTCAGGGTCCTTCGCCGACTGCCCCAGCAGCCAGCCGGCGGCCAGCAGCCCGGCCGCCGAAGCCAAAAGCACGGTGCCCACGATGCTGGCCCGCCGTCCGCTTCCGGCAGGAGCGCGGCCGGACTTGAGGGCGCCCAGCAGTGCCTGGCGGGCAACCAAGTTGGCCGGGGCCAATGCTGAAAGGATGCACGCGCAAAGCCCCATCACCATGGCAACCGACGTCAGCAACGGGTCCGGGTGCACTCCTGCCAGCCGGGCCGACCCTGCGGCCCGCACCCAGAGCACGGCCGCAGCCGCGCCAGCGAAGCCCAGGGCAGCTCCTGCCACAACGGCAATGGAACCCAGCCACAGGCCTCCCGCCGTGACCACCGAACGTACAGTGGGAGCTTCCGCGCCGGAGGCAGCCAGGAGCGCCAGCTCCCGCACCTGCCTTTTGGCGCCCACGGCGAAGGCCGCACCGGCGAGCAGGCCCACTTCCAGCAGGGCCAGGGCTCCCAGGAGGCCGAAGGTGCCGTAGAGGGTCCAGGTCTCGGCGGACGTATCCCAGGTCTGGGCCCCCGGGACCACCCGCTGCTCCATTGGCGGCGGGTCCATCACAACGCTGCGTGAAAGCACCCCGACGCCCCGGCTGTTGGCTTCCCGGACCTGCTCCCAGCCGATCGGTTCCGGCCCCACCAGGTAGTAGGACAGCGAGTGGGGACGTTCAGCTGCCAGGGCCGTCGCAGGCACCTGCCCAGGCTGAAGGTAGACGACGCTGTTGTTGTCGGAGGCGCTCGAGTCACGGAGGATACCCACCGGCACGAACGTTCCTGCCGACGTCGTAAATTCCCCGCCGAAGTCCAGGCCGAAGCGTTCCAGCATGCCCCGCGACACGAGGACTTCCCTGCCCGATTCGGGAGCCCTGCCATCCAGCAGCGTGAACTTGCCGGCGAAGGCGGGGTGCAGCGCGTCCACCTGCACCCCGTTCAGCGAAACCAGCGCTTCCCCGACGCGCGTGGTGAGCTGTAGCTGGCGCAGCGGTAGCACCTCGTAGCCGTCCGGAAGCACTTCTTCAGGCGGCGTCGCAACGAATGCGGGATCCACGTTTCCCGGACTGGAAGCCGTCACGGCATCGTTCAGCGGGTCCTGGAGCGACTTCCCGTTCACCACCGGCAGGGCGACGAACCGTGCCTGGGCGTTGCCCAGCTCGTACCGGACAATTTCCTCCGGTGTCCGCAGCGAGCTCTGGTACAGGGTGGCCGCTCCGGTCATCCCCGCCACTGGCAGCATGATCAGCAGGACGATCAGGAACGACCGGCGCCGGTGGCGGCGGATGTCCCGGCGGGCCATCCGCAGGGCAACACGGAAGCTGCTCCGGCGCCCGCCCGGGGCCGGAGTAAGGTCAAGGGGCATCAGAGGCCGGCCTGCGCCAGGAGCATGGTGGGATCATGCATGGCGGTGGCCTGGTCCACGATCCGCCCGTCGCGGAGGAACACCACCCGGTCCGCCCAGGCGGCGTGCCGGGCCTCGTGGGTGACCAGCATGACGGCCGCGCCCGCGTCCGCCCGCGAGCGCAGCACCTCCATGACGCCCTGGCCAGTGGTCGAGTCAAGGGCGCCGGTTGGCTCGTCAGCGAGGATCAGGCGCCGTTGCCCCACCACCGCGCGTGCAATGGCCACCCGCTGCTGCTGCCCGCCGGACATCTGGTCCATAAACCGGTCTGCCAGCTCAGGGATCCCCACCTGGCGGAGGGCGTCAGCCGCCTGCCGGCGGGCCTTCTTCGTCGCGGTGCCGTCCAGCTCCAGCGGCAGGGCGACATTTTCCGCCGCGGTAAGGGTGGGGACGAGGTTGAAGTCCTGGAAGACGTACCCCACGGCCCGCCGCCGCAGCCGGGCCAGTTCGTTCAGCCCCAGCCCGGCAAGGGGGGTTGATTCCACAAAGACGCCGCCCGACGTCGGCCGGTCCAGTCCGCCGGCCAGCGCAAGCAGGGATGACTTTCCGGACCCCGACGGCCCCATGACGGCAACGAACTCGCCCGCGCCGATGGTGAGGTCAACGTCACGGAGTGCGGCAACCGCCGTCGCGCCCTCCCCGAAGGTCCTGCTGACCTTGGCAAGCTCCAGGACCTGCTGCGGCCCCCGGACGCTCACCGGCGGCTGTCCGCATTGAGCGAGGCGGCGTCTTCCGTGACCCCGTTGGACGTCTTGCGCGCGGCAGTGGCGGCGGCCAGCTGCACCATCCTTGCTTCGCAGAGGTCCAGCCAGCGGACCTCCGCTTCCGTCTGGAAGATGAGGGAATCGAGGACCAGGAGCCAGGCGGTGTCGCCACTGCGCTGGTTGGACGCCGTGTCCCGGCGGGCCTTGGTGTAATCCTGCAGGGCACGGATGGAAGCCACCCGCTGCGCCTGGATGATGGCCTGGACGTCCACTCCCGGCAGCGTTACGGCAAGCGCCAGCTTGATGGCCAGTTCGTTACGCGGCGGGTTGGTGCGCTCCACGGGGGCGGCGAACCAGCTCCGCACCTCCGCCGCGCCCTCAGCGGTGATGCTGTACACCACGTGGCCCTCGCCGTCGTCGCCGTCTTTCGCCACCAGGCCGTCCCGCTCCAACCGGTCCAGGGTGGTGTAGACCTGCCCGATATTGAGGGGCCAGGTGGACCCGGTACGGTTCTCGAACTCGACCCTGAGCTGGTAGCCGTAGCGCGGCCGGTCCTGCAGCAGGGCGAGGAGGCTGTGACGGATGGACATGCTGCTCCTTCGCTGGTGGCAGCGGCGTGCACGGACCCCCAAGACCCGTGCATACCGCGTATACCGGAAGCCTAGCTGCAGTCCCGGGATTAGACAATACTGAGTATCTACCGGCTACATGAGCAGCAGGACTTTGCCTACATGGTCGCCGCTGTCGAAGTACCGGTGGGCAGCCTGGACCTGGTCCAGCGGGAACGTCTTAGCCACCAGCGGCCTGATCCTGCCGTCGCTGATGAGCGGCCACACCGCGTCCCGAACCGCATTCATGATGGCGCCCTTTTCCTCCACGGGGCGGGGCCGGAGGGCCGTGGCCACCACGGCGGCGCGCTTCTTGAGCAGCTGGCCCAGGTCGAGCTCGCCCTTGGTGCCGCCCTGGAGCCCGATGACCACCAATCGCCCGTAGTCCGCCAGCGCGTCCACGTTCTGCGGCAGGTACTTGGCCCCAACGACGTCGAGGATGACATCCGCGCCTTTTCCGCCATTTTGCCGGCGCAGGCTTTCGGGGAAATCCTCCTCCGCGTAGTTGATGGCGATATCCGCGCCCAGGAAGGCCTTCGCGGTGCTGACCTTTTCGTCCGTGCCGGCCGTCGTGGCCACCCGGGCACCGAGGGCCTTTGCCAGCTGGATGGCCATGGTGCCGATCCCGCCCGTGGCACCGTGGATGAGTACCGTCTCACCCGGCTGCAGCTGGGCCGTCATGACCAAGTTGGAGTAGACCGTGGCCGAAACCTCCGGCAGCGAGGCCGCCGTCACCAGGTCCACCCCTTCGGGCACCCGCAGGACCTGCTCGGCCCGCACTGCCACCTGCTGGGCGTAGCCGCCTCCCGCGAGCAGCGCCACCACCTTGTCGCCCACGGAGAAAGCCTTGGTGACCCCCGGCCCGAACCCGGCGATCCTGCCGGACACTTCAAGCCCGGGAATCTCGGACGCGCCCGGGGGCGGCGGGTAGAAACCCCGCCGCTGCTGCACGTCGGCACGGTTCAGGCCCGCGGCAACGACGTCGATGAGCACCTCGCCGGGGCCGGGCACGGGGGCATCGGCCTCGCGGACCTCCAGGACCTCCGGGCCGCCCGGCTCCGAAATATAGACGGCTTTCATGGACCACTTCCGTTTCTGACTCAATACTGGCTGCAACCAGTGTGCACCGGACACCTTCCGGGCTCTGTTTTGTTGCAGGCAAGCGCCTATGAAACACTACTAGCTGAGGAAGGTTGTCCGAGCGGCCGAAGGAGCTGGTCTTGAAAACCAGTGTGCGGTAACCCCGTACCAAGAGTTCGAATCTCTTACCTTCCGCAAAGAGGGCCCCTGCCCGCCAGTCCGCTGGCCGGCAGGGGCCTTTCGTTTTGCCCAGCAGCTCCGCACGCCGGGTTTCGCCTGCGGCTTCCCGGCATCTGGTGGAGCGCATGTAAATTCTTTGGACAAATCCGCAGCCGCGCCCTTCCAGCAAAGCTACCGGCCGGTATTCTTTGGTGATGGCCGGCACATGTGGGGGTACGGGCCGGCCATAAACCACCAGCAGCATCACCGGAACCAGGCTACGGGGGCTCCAGGCCGGTGGGCGGTCCGTTCCGCTGGGGGACGTCCCGCCGAATGCACGCTCTAGCCACTTTGCGTTCATTCAGCGCTGCTGTGATGTGCCGGAACACCCACTTGACCAGGAGCAGGGTCCGGGCCACTTGTCCGTTGGTACAACCCGGACACTTCCCATCGGGTCCCCTACCGGGGACATCCTTATGAAAGTAAGAGCGGATGCATCAGACACCTTGGAAACTGGCGCTGGGAACAGCCTTGTCAGCGGGGCTCATCGCAGCTCCCCTGGCAGCCTTTCCCGCCGTTGCAGATGATCCGGCCGCGGAGGTCTCAGCCGCGGCCGGGAGTTCACCCGTTGTGATCAACGAGGCCTACCTCAGCGGCGGCAGCAGCGGCGCTGCGTATAAGAACAAGTTCGTGGAGCTCTACAACACATCGGACGCCCCGGTCCCGCTGGACGGCTGGTCTTTGCAGTACCGCTCTGCCACCGGAACCGCTGCGCCTTCGGGCGTGGCGGCCTTGTCCGGGTCCATCCCGGCCAAGGGGCACTACCTGGTTCAGGGCGGCAGCAACGGCTCCAACGGCGCCGACCTTCCCGCCCCGGACCTGGTGGCAGGCGTCCTCAACCCGAGCGGCAGCGCCGGTACGGTGGTGCTCGCAAAGCAGCCCACCGCCGTCGCGCTGTCCACCGGGTCCCAGGTGGAGCCCGGCGGGGTGGCCGATCTCCTTGGTTACGGCACGTCCAACACCTTTGAAACGCTGGCTGCCACCGCCCCCTCGGGCAACACCGACGTCAAGAGCCTGAACAGGACAGCCGGAGCGGACAGCAACAGCAACGCCGCGGACTTCACCCTCAGCGCCACGATCACGCCCACCTCCTCTGGCGGCGCATCCCAGGACCCGGATCCCGCACCTGACCCGGAGCCCACGCCAAACCCTGCCCTGGCCACCATTGCCGAAATCCAGGGCACGGGTACCGAGAGCCCGTTGGCGGGCGCCACGGTGACCACCACGGGCAAGGTCACCGCTGTGTTCCCCACCGGCGGCCTGAACGGCTACTACATCCAGACGGCCGGCACCGGCGGGGACCTCACGGCCACCAACCACGCCGCATCGGACGGGATCTTCGTCTATTCCCCTGCCACCGCGGGTTCCGTGCAGCCGGGCGACTTCGTGCGCCTGACAGGCACCGTGGCCGAGTACTACGGGATGACCCAGCTCAACGTCGGCGCAGCCGCCGGGCTCACCAAGCTGGTCGAGGCCGCCCCGGAGGTCAAGCCCACCGCTTTCACCTTGCCCGCCAACGAGGCCTTCCGCGAGTCGCTCGAAGGAATGCTCCTGGCACCCCAGGGACCGCTCACTGTCACGGACAACTACAGCCTGAACCAGTACGGCGAGATCGGCCTGGCCGGCGGCACCACTCCCCTGGTCCAGCCCACCGCGGTGGCTCCGTACGGCACGGCCGAACATGCCGCCGTCGTCCAGGAAAACGCCGCACGGGGCATCAAGCTCGACGACGGCGCAACCACCAACTTCCTCGGCAGCAGCGCCACCAAGGCCCTCCCCCTGCCGTACCTCACAGGCACGGATCCGGTCCGGGTGGGCTCGCCGGCGGCGTTCACCACGAATGTGGTCCTGGGCTACGCCAACAACGCCTGGAAATTCCAGCCGCTCACCCACCTGACGCCCGCGAATGCGGCCACGGTCCAGCCGGCCACGTTCGGCGCCACGCGCACGGAGGCGCCCCGGCCGGTGGGCGGCAACCTGAAGATTGCCTCGTTTAATGTCCTCAACTACTTCCCCACCACGGGTGACCAGCTCACCGGCTGCACCTACTACACGGACCGGGACGGGAACCCCGTCACCGTCCGGGGCGGCTGCAACGCCCGCGGCGCAGCCAATGCGGCGAACTTCCAGCGGCAGCAGGACAAGCTCGTGTCCGCCATCACCAAGGCCGGCGCCGACGTGGTCACCCTGATGGAGATCGAGAACTCCGCGCAGTTCGGCAAGAACCGCGACGACGCCCTGGCCCGGCTGGTGGACGCGCTGAACGTCGCCACACCCGGAGTCTGGGACTACGTCCGTTCGCCGGCCAACGCCCCGCCGCTGAGTGACGAGGACATGATCCGCACCGCCTTCATCTTCAAGAAGGCCGCGGCCGAGCCGGTGGGCGAGTCCATCATCCACAATGACACCGTTGCCTTCGCCTCTGCCCGCAAGCCGCTGGCGCAGATGTTCAAGCCCGCCGGCGGTGCCGCCGGCACCGAGTTCATCGCCATCGCCAACCATTTCAAGTCCAAGGGTTCGGCAGCAACACCGGAGGACACGGACCAGGGCCAGGGCGCCTCCAACCTGGCGCGCACTGCCCAGGCCAGGTCGCTGCTGGATTTTGCCACGTCGCTGCAGGCCAGCAAGGGCACACACAAGGTGTTCCTGATCGGTGATTTCAACGCCTACGCCAAGGAAGACCCGCTCAACGTCCTCACGTCCGCCGGCTACGTCAACCAGGACGAGAAGGCCCGGAACGCCGACGGCTCGGCCAAGCATTCCTACCTCTTCGGCGGGATGGTGGGCTCCCTGGACCACATCCTGGCTTCCCCCGCCGCCGATGCTGTGGTGTCCGGCGCCGACATCTGGAACATCAACTCGGTGGAGTCCGTGGCCCTGGAATACAGCCGCCACAACTACAACATCACCAACTACTACGCCCCGGACCAGTTCCGTGCCAGCGACCACGACCCCGTGGTGGTGGGCCTGGACCTTGGCTCCGTTCCTGCCACCGTTGACCTGAACTTCCTGGGCATCAACGACTTCCATGGCAGGATCGACGCCAACACCGTCCAGTTCGCCGGAACCATCGAGAAGCTCCGTGCCGCTGCCGCCCCCGGCGCCACGGCATTCCTCTCCGCCGGCGACAACATCGGCGCGTCGCTGTTCGCGTCCGCTGTGGCCAAGGACCAGCCCACCATCGACGTGCTGAACGCCCTGGAGCTGCAGGCATCGGCCGTGGGCAACCACGAGTTCGACGGCGGCTGGGCGGACCTGCGCGACCGGGTCATCGCCGGCGGTGCCAACGCGAAGTTCCCCTACCTTGGCGCGAACGTCTACCGCAAGGGAACCACGGAGCCGGCGCTGCCCGAGTTCACCGTGCTGGACATGAACGGCATCAAGGTGGCGGTCATCGGCACGGTCACCCAGGAGGTCCCCTCCCTGGTGACCCCGGCCGGCATCGCCGACCTTGAGTTCGGGGACCCCGTCGATGCCATCAACCGGGCAGCCGCAAGGATCACCGCAGGGAACCTGGCCGACGTCATCATCGTGGAAAACCACGACGGCGCCGGCTCGGGCGTGGTGGAAGGCTCAACCCTGGCGGAGGAAGTGGCAGCGGGCGGTCCCTTCGCCAGGCTGGTCACCGAAACATCCGCCGACGTGGACGCCATCTTCACCGGCCACACGCACAAGGAATACGCCTGGGACGCTCCTGTTCCGGGCACCGACGGCAAGACCCGTCCCATTGTGCAGACCGGCAACTACGGCGAGAACGTGGGCCTCATCCAGCTGACGGTGGACACCGCCACCAAAGAGGTCACGGCGTCCAAGGGCAGCAACGTCAAGCGCACCACCGATCCCGCCGCCGGCCTGATCGCCGCCTACCCGCGGGTCGCCGCCGTCGACGCCATCGTCCAGAAGGCACTCGCCGGGGCCGCCGTCGTCGGAAACCAGCCGGTCGGTGCCGTTACGGCCGATATCACCACGGCATTCACCACCGACGCCACCGGTGCACCCAAGCGCGACGACCGTTCCAGCGAGTCCACCCTCGGCAACCTCGTGGCCGACTCGCTGCTTGCTTCGCTGCAGCCGGCCGAACTGGGCGGCGCGGAAATCGGCGTGGTCAACGCCGGCGGACTGCGGAACGAGCTCTACTACGCCCCGGACGGCACCATCACGTATGCCGAGGCGAACGCGGTGCTGCCGTTCGTGAACAACCTGTGGACCACGTCGCTCACGGGTGCCCAGTTCAAGACGCTCTTGGAGCAGCAGTGGCAGACCAACCCGGACGGCACGGTTCCCAGCCGGGCGTACATCCAGCTGGGCCTGTCAAAGAACGTGAACTACACCTACGACGCCGCCCGCGCTGCCGGTGACCGCATCACCTCGGTCCGGGTCAACGGTGAACTGCTGGATCCGGCGAAATCCTACCGGGTGGGCACGTTCAGCTTCCTGGCCACCGGCGGGGACAACTTCCGGGTCTTCACCGAGGGCGCCAACACCCGGGACTCCGGGCTGGTGGACCGGGACGCGTGGATCAGCTACCTGCAGGAGAGCAGCCCGGTTGCGCCGGACTTCGCACGCCGCTCCGCAGCCGTCACCAACAGCACTCCCGCAGAGGTCAAGCCGGGCGAAGCCGTCACGTTGACCGTCTCCAAGCTGGACCTGACGTCGCTGGGCAGCCCGGTCAACACCGCCCTGGCGGCCGTTTTCACCGATGCCGCCGGTGTGGTGACGGAGCTGGGCGCCGTACCGGTCGCGTCCGGGTCCGCCAGCGTAAACCTGGCCGTCCCGGCAGGTGCGGCGGCCGGCACCGGATCCCTGGTGCTGACCGCCGCCGAGTCCGGCACAGTGGTGACGGTTGGCGTGCAGGTGGCCGCTGAGGGTCCTGTCCCGCCGGTGTGCACCGCCCCGGCCAAGCCCGCCCAGTGGTACGACATCCTGGGCTGGATCCGGTACGGCATCGCCTGGCTGCAGTACCAGCAGTGCCTGCGCGGCTGATACCTGGGTGAACACGAAAGCGCCCCACGTTGGTCCCGGACTTCCGGCACCGAACGTGGGGCGCTTTTCGCTGGGAATTTAGTGGAGGACCACAGTTTCCGAGTAGGTGGAGGAATCGCCCTTGATGGCGGTGCTGCTGCGGCCGTCCACCCCCACCGGGACATCCCCCGCAATGGTCACCCGGTTCAGCTTCCGCGGCTGGCCGTCGTAGTTATCCGGGGCATAGTGCTGGGTGATCCGGTTGTCGAAAAGCACAAGCTGGTCCGGTTCCCAGTCCACCCGGACCACATTTTCAGGCCGGGTGACGTAGGCCTGCAGCAGGCGCAGGATGTCCCTGGACTCGGTGTTGGACAGCCCCACGATCCGCAGGCGCTGCGCGAAGCCGCCGATGAAGAGCCCGCGCTCCCCGGTCAGCGGGTGGACGCGGACCACGGGATGGGCGGTTTCGAAGTGGATCCTGGTGAACTCCTTGCGCCGCTCCTCCGCGTTGGCGTGCTCCAGGTTCTTCGGGACGGAGTAGTCGTAATCGTTGGTGTGGATGGCCCAGAGGGTGTCGGCGAAGTTCCGCAGCTCGTCGGGCAGGTCGCGGTAGGCCCCGGCCGAGGAGGCGATGAGCGTTTCACCGCCGTATGCCGGCAGCGTGATGCTGCGCAGCGTTGATGCCTGGGGCGGGTTGACCACGAACGTGACGTCCGTGTGCCAGTTGTTGGCGCTGCCGTTTTCGCTGTCCACCGGCAGGACGGCGGGTTTGCCATCCACCGATGCAACGGTGGGGTGCGCCTTGGTAAGCGGGCCGAAGTAGCCGGCGAACCGGACCTGGTCCTCGTCGCTGCGGACGTTCGCCTCGCGGAAGACCAGGGCCTTGTGGACGTTGAGGGCCTCGCGGATCTGGGCGATGGTATCCGGGCTAAGCTCCGCGCCCAGGTCCAGGCCGCGGATTTCAGCTCCAATGCGGGAGCCGAGCTTGGTGAATTCGAGCTTCGTTTCGGTGATGGTGGTCATGGGTGGTGTCCTTTCGGGGTTCTTGCCGGGTTGTGGAATTGCGGGTCAGTTGCCGGCGCCGACGGCGGTGCGCCAGCGGGAGAAGTGGCGTTCCAGTGCCACCAGCAGGATGTTGACGAGGAGGCCCAGCACGGAGACGGTGAGGATGCCTGCGTACATGTCCGGAATGAGGAAGCTCATCTGGGAATTGACGATCAGGTAGCCGAGCCCGGCCTTGGCACCCACCATTTCCGCGGCGATCAGCACCAGGATCGAGGAGGTGCCGGCCATCCGGATCCCGGTGAAGATGGTGGGCACCGCCGATGGAAGGATGACTTTCTGGAAGAGCCGGAAGCTGTTCAGTCCCAGGGACCTGGCCGCCCGGACCAGCAGCGGGTCCACCGTGCGGACGCCGGCGATGGTATTGAGCAGCACCGGGAAGAAGGCGGCGTAGGCCACGATGGTGATCTTGGATTCCTCCCCGATGCCCAGCAGGAGCGTGAAGACCGGCAGCAGGGCGAGGGTTGCAGTGTTGCGGAAGAGTTCCAGGAGCGGGTTCAGGAACGAGTTCAGCCACCCGTACCAGGCGATCAGGAGGCCCAGGGCAACGGCGATGACCACCGCGATCCCGAACCCGGAAACGGACCGGGTGAGGCTGGCTTGCAGGTGGTTCTGCAGCTGCCCGGTTTCCACCAGCCTGGCGCCCGCCGCGAGGACTTCGTGCAGCGGCGGGAGGAACACCCGGGTGGATGGGCCGGCAAAGTACTGCGGACCAAACTCCCACAGCGCCAGGAACAGCAGGACTGCCAGCGACTTCCAGGCCGCGCGCGCGGCGGCGTTCGCTGCGGCACCCAGCCTTCCTGCCGGCGTCGGGCGTTCCCTCCGGGCGGGACCCGGGTGTGCCGCCGGTGGTCCGGCGGGATGCGGTGCGGGTTCGACGGCGGCGCTCCCCTGCGGGGGCCGGCTCAGGACGGTGCTCATCAGGCGGCGTTCCTTTCGTGGGGGTGTTCATCCGGGGCTGTGCCGTCCGGGAGGATCTTGCGGTGGCCCGAGTCCCGGGCCACCCGGACTTCGTCATGCAGCAGGGACCAGACCTGGTGGCGGTGCTCCACGAACGCGGGATGGGAGCGGATGTCCGCCTCGCCGCCGCGGTCCGGAATGTTGATGTCCACGATCTCCTTGAGCCTGCCGGGCCTGGCGCTCAGCACCGCCACCCGCTGGCCGAGGTACACCGCCTCGTCAATCCCGTGGGTGATGAAGACGATGGTTTTTCCCGTCGCCTGCCAGATCCGCAGGAGTTCGTCCTGGAGCTGCTCGCGGGTCTGGGCGTCCAGCGCCGCGAACGGCTCGTCCATCAGGAGGACATCCGGCTCATAGGCGAGGCTCCTGGCGATGGCCACGCGCTGCTTCATACCGCCGGACAGTTCATGCGGATACCGGTCCTCGAACCCGGCCAGGCCCACCAGGTCCAGGTACTTGCTGGCGGTCGCCGCCCGGTCCTTCCGCGACAGCCCGCGGTTTTCAAGGCCGATCGAGACGTTCGCTGAC
The DNA here is from genome assembly GCF_045833485.1 of Arthrobacter nitrophenolicus. Lineage (NCBI taxonomy): Bacteria > Bacillati > Actinomycetota > Actinomycetes > Micrococcales > Micrococcaceae > Arthrobacter > Arthrobacter nitrophenolicus. Next base: position 2,459,199 of record NZ_CP174504.1, on the reverse strand, counting down.
GCTGTCCGCCAGGGAAAGAGGGCGTACTGCTGGAACACGACGGCCCGGTCCTGGCCCGGCCCGCTGACTTCCTTCCCGTCCACCAGGACCTTTCCGGACGTGGGGCGGGACAGGCCGGCCAGCAGGTCCAGGAGGGTGGTCTTGCCGGAACCGCTGGGCCCCACCAGGGTGAGGAATTCACCGGCTGCCACGTCAAGGCTGAGGGCATCCAGGGCGGTCAGGACGGCGGCCTCCGGCTGGCTGCGGCTATTCCTTCCCTGCCGGACGGGAAATTCCTTGGTGACGTGCTGAAGGCTGATTTTGGCGGTCATCGGTTATCCCTTGGACTCTGCGGCCGGAGTGGTTGTGTCCAGCTGGTTGAATTCGTTGGTGTAGAGCTTTGCCGTGTCCAGATCGCCGTTGATGATGCCGGCGGACTTCAGGTAGTCGGACCAGCGGGTGAAGTCGTTATCCGAGATGCGCCCGCCGGGTGAGGCCACGCCCACGCTCTTCCAGTACTTGAGCGCCTCGGTGCTTTCGTTCCGCCCGCGCTTTGCGATGATTTCCTCGAACTTGGCAATCACCTCTTCACGGGGTGTGGTGCGTTCCCACTCGATGGCCTTGGCCACGCCGGTCACCAGGGTGCGGCTGGTTTCCGGGTTCTTCGCCAGGAAGTCCTTGCGCAGGACGTACTGGCCGGCGTCGAACGGTCCCCCGATGACCCCGACGTCGGTAAACAGGGCCCGGATGCCGCCCTCGGCGAGCGCGCGGTCCTGGAGCACGCCGCCCAGGGTGCCCACGTCCACCTGCTTCTTGCGCAGGGCCACCTCGGTCTCGTTGGGCGGCACCACCACCAGCTGGACCTGCTTGATTTCTTCGGGCGTCAGCCCGCTGTTCTTCAGGTGCGTGGTGATGACTGCCTCATGGTGGGCGCCCAGGGTGTTCACCGCGATCTTCTTGCCGATCAGGTCCCGGGCACTGGTGATGGGGCTGCCCTCCTCCACGTAGTAGCCGGTGAACGTGTCCTTGTCCTCGCCGTAGTAGTTGATGACGGCCTGGACGGGGGCGCCCGCTTCGATCAGTTTGATGACCGCTCCGGTGAAGGCGCCGCCGATGTCCGTCTGGTCCGTGGCAACGGACTGGATGCTCTGCGGACCGCTGGTGGTGTTGCTGACCCACTCCAGCTTGACGTCGCCGAGGTACCCCAGGTCCTCGGCCACCTCCAGCAGGGAGACAGTGTTGGGTGAGCCCTGGTACCTGACGGTTTTCACTTCGGTGCCGCCGCCTCCCGCCGATTCGGCGGTGGCGCTGCCGCCGCACCCGGACAGCACCAGCGCGAGTGCCGCAGCGGCGGCCACTGCGGCTGCCTTGCCTGCGGCGGTGATTCTTCTTGCGGGCAGGAGTCGGTTTCTCATCGGAGGGTCTTTCTGCAATCAGTTGGGTCCGGGCCGGCTGGCTCGTGGCAACCACTAGAACAGAGCGGAATCCGAAGCAGAAGGGGCATCTTCACGGCGGGAAACGGCGAGAAACGGCAGGAAATTTCAGGTTTTCCGGAGTCATGCAGGGTCTGCCGGCGTCGCCGGGCGACCGATACCGACGCCCGACGTCACGTTCCTGCCCGACATCACGGTGTAGCCGTCACCGTTGGTCACCGGGAGCAGTATGGCGAAGTGTTCGGCTGGTTCCGGGAGCCGATTTCTGCGCCCAAACCTCCCGTTTCCAGGTTCCTTCGGGCTACGCCGTCAAGTCATGTCCCGGCCGGGAGCCCCTGGGCACGAAAACAAGCGGCAAATATTTCTCCCTGGACCGGGGCCTTGTTACGGGGCACATCCACCACGCCCACCGTTTGCGCTACTGGATTTCGACGCGCGGATTGCTGGACGCGGACCAAATATCGCGGCGTCAGGGAATATGCGCGTCGATAAGGAGTTTCCGCACCGGAAACTAACCAGCGAGGATGGCGGCCGCTATTTCGTCGGCGTCGCGGAGGGTCCGCTGGCCGCTCCGGTACGCCGGGTATCCGGGGTGGACGGCCTCGGCAGCAATGGCCGTCCCCCACTGGTTGGAGGAGAGCTGGAGGCCCAGGACGTACATGCCCTCGGTGACGGCGCCGTTTGCCGCCACGGGCCGGTACGGGTGGGGCACCACGTCCAGGCCGGTGGACTGGACGGGCGCACCCTCGGCGGTCATCATCAGGCGTGGCCGGACCGCGCCGTCCGCAAGCAACTGCCCGAGGAGCGGTGAATCGTTGGCCGAGACCCGGTTGCCTGGTGCCAGGGCTTCGACCATGGTGCGCGCGGCAGCGGGCGGACCTTCCACCCACGGCGAGGACGCGGTGAACAGCCGGGTCCGGCGGTCAACTCCGAACTTCGGGTCCGGGCCCACAAAGCTGACCACCCCCGCCCGGGCCAGTGCGGCCAACTGCTCCGAGCGCAGGGCCGGCGGCCCACTGGCCAGGCCCTCCACGAAGGACTCGAACCAGCCACGCAGTCCGGCCACCCAGGACGCGTCGGTGATGCCGCCGTCGGCCACTGCGGTCTTGAGGACAGCGCGCCCGTGGTGCAGGGCGCCGATGGCCATCTTGACGGGGTCGTCCTCGCCCAGGGCTGAACGGCGGGCATCGTCCAGCAGGTACTCCACCACTGCGGCGTCGAGTTCCGTCCGGGAACCAAACGTCCTGCCTGCCAGTGGTGCCGCGAGCGCGGGAAGGTCCAGCCGGTGCCGCGGTCCCACATGGACAGCCAGCACGCTCTCCACGCTGTCCTCCCAGTTGGCCGCCGAATGGGCGTGCGGGTGCAGCGCCTCCTCGAGGGCGGCGAGGAAGGCAGCCCTGTCCGGGACGGCGGCGGGCTGCGCGCGGACCAGCGTGGAGTAGTAGGCCCACAGGGTGTCGCGGTGCAGCAGCGGCCACAGGTCGTGGTCGAACCCGGGCCGGATGCCGGCCCTGCGGAACCGCTCCAGCGCCGCCTCGGTGAGGTAGCGGAGGGTGACCGACGCCGGGTAGTAGCCGTCCAGCGCCGCCTTGGCCCGGTAGGGGGTTCCGCGCCGGGAGGCCGCGATGATCAGCGGCTCCTGGCCGGACGGTTCATACTCCAGCCGTCCGCCGCCGGTGACGAACTTTCCGCCGCGGCCCTCGGTGAGCTGCACCATGGTGTCGAAAAAGTTCAGCCCCATGCCGCGGACCAGGACGGATTCACCGGCAGGGATCCGGGACCAGTCCACATCGGCAGGTGCCGCCGGGGGAAAGTACTGCAGCCCCAAGTGCTCCGCCGCGGCCTGCAGCTCGCGCTGTTCGGGGTTGAGCCTGGACGGGATGTGGCCCAGCGCCAGCACCACCGATCCGGTGCGGAGCGTCTCCCCGGTGGCCAGGCCGACGTCGAACGTTCCGTCCCCTGCGGGGCGCACCGACACGGCGGACGTTTCGTGGAACTGGACGGTGACGCCGTCGGGCGCCTTGTCCAGCAGGTCTTCCAGGGTGGAGCGCAGGTACCTGCCGTACAGGGCGCGGCTGGGAAAGTCGTTGGATTCCAGCACCGCGAGTTCCGCGCGCTCGTCCGCAGTCAGGGACGGCAGCGGGTCGCGCTGCTGCCGCTCCCGCCACTTGTCGAAGGAGGTGCCCGCCAGCGGCGCCGGAAGCGACGGGTCCTCCGGGATGAGTGTGGGGTAGAAGGACTGCGTGTTCATCAGGAACAGCCGCGACTGCTGCGGCTGCCAGACGTGCCCCGGCCCGGCCAGGTAGGGATCGACGACGTCGATGTGGACCTTGAGAGCCCCGGCTGAGCCGGCGCGGTGGGCGGCGGAGCGCGCGAGCAGGCGTTCCAGCACGCTGGTGCCGCGGGGGCCGGCACCAATGATGGCGGCCCGGATGCTCTGCGTATTTTCCACGGCATCCAGACTATCCGCTGCCAGCTGAACGCCTTGCCCGCGGGCACCGATGTTGTTTGGATGGGCGGATGACCACCACTGCAGCTGATTCCGCGTCCGTTCCGGGTTCCGAGGCAAGTCCCGGGGGCGCGCCTGCGGGCAGCGCACCCGAGCCCACCGACGAAAACGTGTGGCTCGAGGATATCTACGGCGAAGAGCAGCTTGCCTGGGTCAAGGAGCAGAACTCCCGCACGGAGGATCTGCTGGAGGATGCGGACTATGCGGCGCTTGAGGGCAGCATCCTGGAGGTCCTGGACTCCACGGACCGCATCGCCATGGTGGGCAAGCGCGGCGACTGGTACTACAACTTCTGGAAGGACCAGCAGAACCCCAAGGGCCTGTGGCGCCGCACCACGTGGGAGAGCTACTGCACCGACTCCCCCGAGTGGGACGTCCTGCTGGATGTGGACGCGCTGTCCGCCACCGAGGGTGAGGAGTGGGTGTTCCACGGCGCCACGTTCCTCCGGCCGGCACCCGGCGACCCCTACCGCCTGGCCCTCCTGGCGCTCTCCCCCGACGGCGGCGACGCCAACCGCTACCGCGAATTCGACGTCGAAACCCGGTCCTTCGTGGACCCCGCCGCGGGCGGCCTCGACCTGCCCACCGCGAAGGGCAACGTGTCATGGCTGGATGCGGACACTCTGCTCGTTTCCTCCACCGCTGAAGGGCTGCCCAGGACGGCGTCCTCCTACGCCCGGACGGCGGTCACCCTCACCCGCGGCACCAGCCTCGCGTCCGCTCCCCGGCTCTTCGAGGTCCCCGAAAACCACATGATGGCAGTGGTGGCCCACGACTCCACGCCCGGCTTCGAACGCACCTTCGCCGTGGACTACATCGACTTCTTCAACCGCACCAACCTGGTGCTCCGCGGCGGGGAGTGGGTGGCGATCGACGTCCCCACCGACGTCAACGTCAGCGCGCACCGCGAATGGCTGCTGTTCCGCCCGCAGCAGGACTGGGTCCTGGACGGCACCACGTACCCGGCCGGCTCGCTGCTCGCCGCCGGGTTCGAGGACTACCTGGCCGGCGGCCGCAGCCTGTCCGTCCTGTTCACCCCGGATGCCCGCACTTCCCTGCAGTCCTGGAGCTGGACGCGCAACTTCCTGCTGCTGAACCTCCTTCGGGACGTCTCGTCCGAAATCCGGGTCCTCGACCCGTCCCGCCCCGTGGCAGGCGCAGACAGCGCTGAAGGCGCCTGGGCGTCCACGCCCCTGGACGCCTGCCCGCCCCTGCACGACGTCAACGCCTACGCCGTGGACGACGAGGACGAAACCGCGGCCGACGGCGGTGCGGGCGACGACTTCTGGCTCGTCGCCACCGGATTCACCACCCCCAGCACCCTGATGCGCGGAACCCTGGAACGCAACCACGACGACGGCGCGCAGCCAGGCGTGGCGAGCCGGCACGCCGTGGTGAAGACGTCGCCGTCGTTCTTTGCGGACAGCGAATACGAGGTGCAGCAGCATTTCGCCGTGTCCGAGGATGGAACACGCGTCCCCTATTTCCAGGTGTCCGCCCGGAACCTGCCGCTGGACGGCCAGAACCCCACCCAGCTGTCCGGATATGGCGGGTTCGAGATCTCCCGGACGCCTGCGTACAGCGGCACCGTGGGCAGGGCGTGGCTGGAGCGCAGGACCGCGGGCCCCGCCGGCGGCAGCGACGGACATTCGCGCGGCGGGGTCTACGTGGTGGCCAACATCCGCGGCGGCGGCGAATACGGTCCGTCCTGGCACCGGGCCGCACTCAAGGAAAACCGGCACAAGGCGTTCCAGGACTTCGCGGCCGTGGCCCGGGACCTCATCAGCCGCGGCGTCACGTCCCGCGAGCGGCTCGGGTGCGTGGGCGGCTCCAACGGCGGGCTGCTGGTGGGGAACATGCTCACGCGGTACCCGGACCTGTTCGGGGCCGTCTCCTGCGGCGTGCCCCTGCTGGACATGCGGCGCTACACCAGGCTGTCCGCCGGCCACTCCTGGATCGCGGAGTACGGCGACCCGGATGTGCCGGAGCAGTGGGAATACATCAGGACCTTCTCCCCCTACCACCTGCTCCGGGACGGCGTGGAGTACCCCGAAACGTTCATCTGGACCGCCACCTCCGATGATCGGGTGGGACCGGTCCAGGCCCGGAAGATGGCAGCCCGCATGCTGGCCATGGGCATCCCGAACGTCTGGTTCCACGAAGCCCTGGAGGGCGGCCACGCCGGTGCGTCCGACAACCGGCAGGCCGCCGCGCTGCAGGCCCGAAGCCAGCATTTCCTGTGGAAGGCACTGGCGGGCGGATTGTCGTGACGCCAGGGTTGTCGGTGCGGCGGGCAGTCGCGGCTGACGTGGAGGCACTGGCTGAGGTGCATATCCGCTGCTGGCGGGAAACGTACCGCGGCATGCTCTCCGACGCCTTCCTGTCCGGCGTCGACCCTGCCAGCCGGGTGGACTTGTGGCGGATGCTGCTGGACCGTCCCGAGCCTGCCGAGGCATGGGTGGCCTGCGACGGCGGGACAGTGGTTGGGTTCGCGGGCGTGCGGCGGGATCCTGCCCCCGGCGCCCCGGAAGGGCATCCGCCGCCGGTCTTCGGAGACTTCCAGCTGTGGGGACTCTACCTGCTGGCCTCGCACCAGGGGCTGGGCCTGGGGCGGCGGCTGCTGGAAGCGGCGCTTGGGAATGAAGCGGCGAGCCTGTGGGTAGCGGCCGACAACAGCCGTGCCATCGGTTTCTACCGCCGGTTCGGCTTTGAACCTGACGGCGCCGAGGACGTCCTGGCCGAATGGGAGAGCCTCCGCGAGATCCGGATGGTGCGCCCCGCACAGCGCGCCGCCTGAGTTCCCTGGTGCGCCGTGCCTGCTGCGCTGTACAAGGCTCACGCCGGCGTTTTGCACTGGGTGCCCGGATCTGCGTATCCTTGGTGGGCTAGGAATAGCAATTGGAGACGTGCCAGAGCGGCCGAATGGACTTCACTGCTAATGAAGGGTCGGGGTTAAACTCGACCGGGGGTTCAAATCCCCCCGTCTCCGCGTTTGGCCCCGGTCTGAGGACCGGGGCCTTTTGCGTTCCCGGGACTTTTCCGGGCTTGTTCGCAGATCGGAGCCTTTTGGGTACGGATCCGCGAACAAACTTCTGAAGGAGTGGGGTCCGGACGGCCAGCGACCGCGCCTGTGGGTACCGTCCGGGGACCGGACACCGCACTGCGGCGGGCCCCTCCCGATGGCACCATAAACGGATGGCAGCAAGTACTCAGGTGGACGGAAGCGGCAGCACCGGGCAGGTGTGGAACCCGCACCTGGCGCTCCTGGTGGCGGCAACGTTCTTTATGGAATTCCTGGACGGCACGGTCCTGACCACCGCCATCCCCAACATTTCCGCCGATTTCGGTGTTCCGGCGGCCGACGTGAACATCACGATGACGGCCTACCTCCTGACAGTGGCCGTGGGCATCCCGATCAGCGGCTGGCTGGCCGAGCGCTTCGGAGCCCGCCGGGTGTTCTGCCTCGCCATCGCCGTCTTCACGGCCGCCTCGCTCGCCTGCGCGCTGAGCCAGGACCTGACCACCCTGACTGTGAGCCGCATCGTCCAGGGCGCCGGCGGTGCCATGATGGTGCCGGTCGGAACCCTGGTGGTGCTGCGCGGAACCCCCAAATCCGAACTGTTGCGCGCCACCGCCTTCCTGGTGTGGCCCGGGCTCCTGGCCCCTGTCCTCGCTCCCCTGGTGGGCGGCGCACTCACCACCTACCTGTCCTGGCACTGGATCTTCCTGATCAACCTTCCGCTCGGCGTGGCCGCCCTGATCGCGGCGCTGCGGCTGGTACCCGGCACAGCCGGAGACCCGGGCCGGCGCCTGGACTGGCCCGGGCTGTTCCTCACCACCCTGGGCGTCGGCGCACTGGTGACCGGCCTCGAACTGGCCAGCGCCCACCCCGACACCCCCTGGGCGGCGGTCAGCGCAGCCGCCGGAGCGCTCTGCCTCGCGGCCGCCGTGCTGTGGATGCGCAAGGCCAGGAACCCGCTGTTCGACCTGGACGTCTTCCGTACCCGAACGTTCCGCGCCATGGCCACCGGCGGTTTCGTCTACCGCCTGACCATCAGCTCGGTACCGTTCCTGCTGCCCCTGATGTTCCAGACAGGATTCGGCTGGTCCCCCATCCACGCCGGCATCATGGTGGCCGCGGTCTTCATCGGCAACATCGGCATCAAGCCGGCCACCACCCCGCTGATCCGCCGCTTCGGCTTCAAGGCAATGCTGGTCTTCGCGTCCCTTGCGTCCGCGGCGACCTTCACCGCCTGCGCCTTCCTCACGCCCGAAACACCGCAGGCGCTGACGTTCGCCCTGCTGGTCTGCAGCGGAGCGTTCCGGTCGATCGGCTTCTCGGCCTACGCCTCGGTCCAGTACGCAGACATCATGCCGGCCCAGCTGACATCGGCGAACACCGTCTCCGCCACCCTTGTGCAGCTCGCCACCGGAGCGGGCATCGCCGTGGCGGCACTGCTGATCCGGATCTTCGACGGCTATCCCGCAGGTTTCCAGGACGCCGCGGGACCATTCCGCGGCGCGTTCCTGGCCATGGCCGCCCTGATGCTCGCCAGCACCATCGACAGCCTCCTGCTGCCCCGGCACGCCGGCGCGGAAGTCAGCCGGCCTGGGCAAGCACCAGTGGAAGAACCGCGCCGGCCCCGGCCTGCCGAAGAGCGCGGCACGCGACCGTAAGCGTCCACCTGCTGTCCGCGAGGTCATCGACGAGCATCACGCTCTGCCCGTGGACTGCTGCCAGCGCCGCCTCAAGCTCGGGCCCGGTTGCCAGGCGGTCCCACACCCCGGCCAGCCGGTAGGCGCTGTTGCCGCCCCGGCTGCCGGTAGGGCCGCCGTGGGCCAGCTGCAGCTCGCCGAGGTAGGGAATCCGGCCGATCTCCGAGATTCCCCTGGCGAGGGAGCCCACCAGCTGCGGCTTGCTCCGTGACGGGATGCTCACGATGGCGGCCGGCCTGCCGGCACCGCTCCAGCCCGGGGTGCGGGCATCGCCGGCGCCCCATTCCCGCAGGACCTGCACGCAGGCCTGCAGCATCCCGGGATCCACGGGCCGGTCCTGGGCACCGGCAGCGAACAGCTCCCGCAGCGCACCGCCCCATCCAAGGTCCGTCAGGCGCGCCAGGACGCGTCCCTCTGCCAGTCCTTCGCCAGGCTTCAACTTTCCCTTCACCGGAACACCCAGGCGGTCCATGCCGCTGGGCCACTGCAGGCGCGCTTCAAGGACACCGCCCGCCCTGCTCAGGGTCTGGCCTGCGGCAGCGGTGGCATCCTCCGCTACCTCTGCCGGGAACCAGCGTCCGGCGCAGTTGTCGCACCGGCCGCAGGGGTGCGCCGTTTCGTCGTCCAGGACGGAGGTGATGTACTCCATCCGGCAGCCCGCGGTGTCCTGGTAGATCACCATGGAGTCCTGCTCGTCCACCCGGGCCTCGGCGATCCGCTGGTACCGCTCCGCGTCGTAGACCCAGGGCTGCCCCGTGGACCGCCAGCCTCCCCCTACCCGCTCGACGGCGCCGTCCACGGACAGGACTTTCAGCAGCAGCTCCAGCGGGGTGCGGCGCAGGTCCACCCGCGCTTCGAGGGCCACCGTGGACAGCGCAGTCCCGGCCTCCGCGAGCGCGGTGAGGACAGCGGCCGCCTTTTCCTCGGAGGGCATGGAGGCGGTGGCAAAGTACTGCCAGATTTCCCGGTCCTCGGAGCCTGGAAGCAGGAGGACATCGGCGTTCGCGGCGCCACGGCCGGCACGTCCCACCTGCTGGTAGTACGCAACCGGCGAGGAGGGCGCGCCCAGGTGGACCACGAAGCCCAGGTCCGGTTTGTCGAAGCCCATGCCCAGCGCGGATGTGGCCACCAGGGCTTTGACCTGGTTGTCCTTGAGCAGTTGCTCGGCGCGTTCCCGGTCCGCGGGATCGGTGCGGCCCGTATAGGCCAGGACCTCGTGCCCCGCCTCCTTCAGGAGCCGGGCGGTGTCCTCGGCGGCGGAGACCGTCAGCGTGTAGATGATGCCGCTGCCGGGAAGATCGGACAGGTGGGTCAGGAGCCAGCCCAGGCGCTGTTTCGAGTCCGGCAGGGACAGGACGCCGAGCCGGAGCGAGTCCCGGCCCAGCGCACCGCGGATGGTCAGGACGCCGGCCCCGAGCTGTTCCTCGATATCGTGCACCACGCGGGAGTTTGCGGTGGCGGTGGTGGCCAGCACGGGGACCGACTCGGGCAGCCGGGTGATCAGGTCCGCAATCCTGCGGTAGTCCGGGCGGAAATCATGCCCCCAGTCGGAGATGCAGTGTGCTTCGTCAATGACCAGCAGGCCGGTGCGCCGGATCAGTTCCGGCAGCTGGTTCTCGCGGAAGGACGGGTTGGTGAGGCGCTCCGGGGAGACGAGCAGGACGTCAACCTGGTCCGCGGCCAGCTGCTCGCGGACCGCGTCCCACTCCAGCTGGTTGGCTGAATTGATGGCGACGGCGCGGACGCCTGCCCTTGCCGCGGCGGCCACCTGGTCCCGCATCAGGGCAAGCAGCGGCGAGACGATGAGCGTGGGTCCTGCACCCCGGCGCCGGAGAAGCAGGGACGCCACGAAGTACACCGCGGACTTTCCCCAGCCGGTGCGCTGGACCACCAGGGCCCGCCGCCCGCCGTCGACCAGCGCCTCAATGGCTTCGAACTGCCCCTCGTGAAAACCGGCTTCGGGGTGGCCCACCAGTTCCCGGAGGACCTCCAGCGCCTGCTGGTGGGTGGCGGAGGCAGGGCCGGACCCGTCGGTTGCTGTGGCAGGTGTCGGGGGCGTGTCTATCAGTGCGGCGGCATGCTGGTTATCGACCATTGATTCAGTATCCCAGCCACCTCCGACAGCCGGCACATGCGGGGACTGTATGTGGAAAGCGGGCCAACACCAGCCCCGTCACATTGGGCTGCCGCCGCCCCTCCTCCACAGGCACCTTCCGCGCCATCGTAAGATAAAGCCCGTGACTAGCGAACAGACAACGACTTTTGATCTCTCGGCATCCTTCAAGGCCTACGACGTCCGTGGCATTGTGGGCGAGTCCATCACCGCCGAAATCGTCGAAGCCGTGGGGGCCGCGTTCGTGGACGTCCTGCAGCTCGAAGGCCAGACCATCCTGGTGGGCGGGGATATGCGCCCCTCCTCCCCCGAATTCAGCAAGGCCTTCGCAGACGGTGCAGCAACCCGCGGCGCCAACGTCGAGCTGCTGGACCTGATTTCCACCGATGAGCTGTACTTCGCGTGCGGTTTCCTTGACCGTGCCGGCGCCACCTTCACCGCCAGCCACAACCCCGCCGGCTACAACGGCATCAAGATGTCCAAGGCCGGCGCCGTTCCCATCTCCTCCGAAACCGGCCTCAAGGACATCCAGACCCTCGCCGAGCAGCACCTCAACACCGGTTCCATCCCCGCCGCCGGCACCCGTGGCCAGATCAGTGTCCGCGACGTGCTCAAGGACTACGCCGAGTACCTCCGCAAGCTGGTGGACCTGTCCGGTTCCCGCCCCCTCAAGGTCGTTGTCGACGCCGGTAACGGCATGGCCGGCCTCACCACGCCTGCGGTCCTGGGCGACACCCTGCTTCCCAAGCTGCCGTTCGACATCATTCCGCTGTACTTCGAGCTGGATGGTTCCTTCCCCAACCACCCCGCCAACCCGCTGGAGCCGGAGAACCTCCGCGACCTGCAGGCCGCAGTGGTCGAGCACGGCGCGGACATCGGCCTGGCCTTCGACGGCGACGCCGACCGGTGCTTCGTGGTGGACGAGAAGGGCGAGCCGGTGTCGCCGTCGGCCATTACCGGCATGGTGGCCCGGCGGGAGATCGCCCGCGCGAAGGCGCAGGGCGAGGCCACACCAACGATCATCCACAACCTCCTCTGCTCCCGCGCCGTGGCCGAACTTGTGGAGCAGGACGGCGGCCGTGCCGTCCGCACGCGCGTGGGCCACTCCTTTATCAAGGCCGTCATGGCAGAGGAAGGCGCAGTGTTCGGCGGCGAGCACTCTGCCCACTTCTACTTCCGGGATTTCTGGAACGCGGACACCGGCATGCTGGCCGCCATGCACGTCCTGGCTGCCCTGGGCGAGCAGGACGGCCCGCTGTCCGAGCTTGCCCGCGAGTACGAGCCCTACGTCAGTTCGGGCGAGATCAACTCGGAAGTCGAAGACAAGCCCGCCGCCGTTGAACGCGTACGCGCCGCCTTCGCCGGCGAGGACCTCACCATCGACAACCTGGACGGCAGCACGTTCACCGCCAACGACGGCAGCTACTGGTTCAACCTGCGCCCCTCCAACACCGAACCGTTCCTCCGGCTCAACGCAGAGGCCACGGACCGCGGCACCATGGAACGCATCCGCGACCGCGTCCTGTCGATCGTCCGGGCCTAGGGCGCGATGGCTGACGGGACGCTGCCGGGAGCTGAAGGACAGGGCGCGTGGCGCGATTCTGTGCCGGACAGCACTGCAACCGACCTGGAGAATCTCCTGGGGACGGGCGTCAGCGCCGCCCAGGAGCAGCTGCAGCGCAACGGCGGCTTCCTGCCCTTCGCCCTCACGGTCCAGAACGACGGCGAGGTGCGGCTTGTTGCCGTCTCCCCCGCCGATGCGGCGGATGATCCGGATGCGGACTTCGACGCCGATGCGATGATCAGCGACCTGCACACCCTGCTGCGGCAGAACCGGGATGACTTCCGCGCGGCCGCCATCGTATGCGACATCATGCTGGTGGAGGAAGACTCGGACGCCATCCATGTGGCCGCCGAACACCGCGACGGTTCAGTCTTCGCCGCGGTTCTGCCCTACGCGGCCAACACAGCCACCCGGACGTGGGAATTCGGTGAACTGGGTGCCGATACCAACGAACCTGCAATCTGGGTGGACTAGACCGCGCCGGCCATGAAGATCAACGCTTTCGCCGACGTCAGCCTGCGTGCACTGATGGTGCTCGCCGCCGTTCCCGGTGGCGAGCTCCTGACCACGCAGAACATCGCGGATTCGGTGGGGACGCCCTACAACCACGTCAGCAAGGCAATGGCAAAGCTGCGGAGCCTTGGGCTGATCGAAGTGGTGCGGGGCCGGACCGGCGGTTCACGGCTGAGCCATGCCGGCCGCACGGCAACGGTCGGCCAGATCCTGCGCGAGCTCGATACCCGCACGGACCCTGCCGAGTGCATGGCGACAACAGGCAACTGCCCGCTCATCAATGAGTGCAAGCTGCGGGCAGCCCTGGCGAGGGCCCGGGAGGCGTTCTACCGGGAGCTGGATTCCGTGGTGATCGCGGACCTGCCCGGGTCGCGGCAGATGGCCCCGGTTTTCGAGATGATCGGCCTCCGGCCCGGACTGTAAACGGGTTACCGGACAGCATTCCTGGCGTGCGCCCGCAACATCTGCGCACAATTTGATTTCATCTTCTACGAGCTGTAGAACTTGAGGTATGAAAACATGCATTTGAAATGCATGTATTCGCATCTGGCCGGACGAAGGCCCCGGCCGCTATCTCAGGAGTCCGCATGCTCTCGGAAAAGTCCCGCCCCGTCATCGAAGCCACCCTGCCGCTGGTCGGGTCACGGATCGGCGCGATCACGCCCAAGTTCTACTCCCGCCTTTTCGCCGCCCACCCCGAACTGCTGGACGGGCTGTTCAGCCGCTCCAACCAGCGTTCGGGCAACCAGCAGCAGGCCCTGGCGGGCAGCATCGCGGCGTTCGCCACCCACCTGGTGAACAACCCGGGCACGCTTCCGGAGGCGGTCCTGTCCCGGATCGCCCACAAGCACGCTTCCCTGGGCATCACGGAGCCGCAGTACCAGGTGGTCTACGAGCACCTGTTCGCTGCCATCGCCGAGGACCTCGCCGGGGTCATCACGCCCGAGATCGCCGAAGCCTGGACCGAGGTCTACTGGCTGATGGCGGACGCCCTGATCAAGCTCGAGAAGGGGCTGTACGCCAGCCAGGCGAACGACCGGATGTGGATGCCTTGGCGCGTGGCTGCGAAGACCCCGGCCGGCACCGGTGCCATGACCTTCACCCTGGAGCCTGCGGACGACACCCCGGTCACGCCGGCTCTTCCCGGCCAGTACATCAGCGTCAAGGTGGTCCTCCCGGAAGGGCTCCGCCAGGTCCGCCAGTACTCCCTGTCGGCAGACGCCGGGACCAGCCGCACCTTCACCACCAAGCTTGACGACGGCGGGGAAGTTTCCCCGGTCCTGCACCGTGACGTGCAGGTGGGCGACATCCTGGAAATCTCCAACCCGTATGGCGAGATTACGCTCAAGGAGGGTGACGGTCCGGTTGTCCTCGCATCTGCCGGCATCGGCTGCACCCCCACTGCCTCCATCCTGCGTTCGCTGGCCGAGGCCGGAACCGACCGGCAGGTCCTGGTGCTGCATGCGGAAAGCACCCTGGACAGCTGGGCGCTGCGCGGCCAGATGACGGACGACGTCGAGCGCCTGGACAGTGCCGAACTGCAGCTGTGGCTGGAACAGCCCGAGGCGGGTGCCCGCGAGGGCTTTATGTCGCTGCGGGAGGTGGATCTCCCTGCCAATGCCTCGCTGTACCTGTGCGGTCCGCTGCCCTTCATGCAGAAGATCCGCAACGAGGCCATCGACGCCGGCGTCCCGGCCACCAGCATCCACTACGAAGTCTTCGGCCCGGACATCTGGCTGGCCAGCTAGGCCTGTTCATCGATTGCTCCGCAGCGGCCCTTGTGAAGGGTGAAAGGGGCGCCTGCGGAGCAATCGATACAGTAACGACGGCGGCCCCGCACCTTTACATTCAAAGGTGCGGGGCCGCCGTCGTTGGTACAACCGAATGCTAGTGCTTCGACATCCGCTCCTTGAGCGACTCGAGTTCAGCGCGCAGCGCCTCAGGGAGCGAATCACCGAACTTTGCGTACCATTCCTCGATGGAGGCCAGTTCGGCATCCCATTCCTCGCGGTCGACGCGGACTGCGTCCTCCACGTGGGCGTGGGTCAGGTCCAGGCCGGTGAGGTCCAGCGAGTCCCCGGTCGGGACGAACCCGATGGGGGTCTCGATGGCGTCAGCTTTGCCTTCGATGCGTTCAATGGCCCACTTCAGGACGCGGGCGTTGTCGCCGAAACCGGGCCAGGCGAAGCCGCCGTCGGCTGTGCGGCGGAACCAGTTGACCAGGAAGATGTGCGGCAGCCGCGCAGGGTTGGCTTTACCGGACACGCTGATCCAGTGCTTCAGGTAGTCACCTGCGTCGTATCCGATGAAGGGAAGCATGGCCATGGGGTCGCGGCGCAGCACGCCGACCTGCCCGGCAGCGGCGGCAGTTGTCTCTGACGAGAGCGTGGAGCCCATAAAGATGCCGTTGGTCCAGCTGCGCGCCTGGGTGACCAGGGGAACAGTGGTCTTGCGGCGGCCGCCGAAGAGGATGGCGGAGAGCTCCACACCCTCCGGGCTGTAGTACTCCTCGGCCAGCATGTCGATCTGCGAGATCGGGGTGCAGAACCGGGAGTTCGGGTGTGCGGCCGGCTTGTCGGAGTCAGGCGTCCAGGAGTTGCCCTGCCAGTCGGTCAGGTGCGCAGGCACCTCGTCGGTCATGCCCTCCCACCAGACACCGCCGTCGTCGGTCAATGCCACGTTGGTGAAGATGCTGTGGCCCTTGGCGATGGCACGCATGGCGTTCGGGTTGGTGCCCCAGCCGGTGCCGGGGGCCACGCCAAACAGGCCGGCCTCAGGGTTGGTGGCGCGCAGCTCACCCTCCTTGCCGATCCGCATCCAGGTGATGTCATCGCCGAGGGTCTCCACCTCCCAGCCTTCAATGGTGGGATCGAGCAGGGCAAGGTTGGTCTTGCCGCAGGCTGACGGGAAGGCCGCGGAGACGTAGTAGTTCTTCTTCTCCGGCGAGGTCAGCTTGAGGATGAGCATGTGCTCGGCCAGCCAGCCCTCGTCGCGCGCCATGACTGAGGCGATGCGCAGGGCGTAGCACTTCTTGCCCAGCAGCGCGTTTCCGCCGTAACCGGAGCCGAAGGACCAGATGGAGCGCTCCTCCGGGAAGTGGACAATCCACTTGTCGGGGTTGCAGGGCCAGGGCACATCTTCCTGGCCTGGCTCCAGCGGAGCGCCCAGGGAGTGCAGGGCCGGCACAAAGAATGCGTTCGTTGCCGTGATCTTGTCCAGTACGGCAGTACCGATGTTGGCCATGATGCGCATGGAGGCAACAACGTAGGCGCTGTCCGTGATCTCCACGCCAAACTTCGGGTCCTCGGCATCCAGGTGGCCCATCACGAACGGGATGACGTACATGGTGCGTCCGCGCATGGAACCGGCAAACAGGCCGCGCAGCTTTTCCTTCATCTCGGCCGGGGCCATCCAGTTGTTGGTGAAGCCGGCGTCGCGCTTGTTCTCGGAGCAGATAAAGGTCTGCTCCTCCACGCGGGCCACGTCAGCCGGGTCCGAGAAAGCGGCGAAGGAGTTGGGGAACAGCTCCTGGTTCAGCCGGGTCAGGGTTCCGGCTGCAACAAGCTCATCGGTGAGACGGGTGTTTTCCTCTTCGGATCCGTCAACCCAGTAGATGCGGTCCGGCTGCGTAAGCTCAGCAACCTCTTCGACCCATGCCAGCAGACCGGCATGTGTGGTGGGTGCTTTCTCAAGCAGCGGCTTCTGCGCCAGATCGCCCATTTCGGTTCCCTTCCTCGGGTTCATCGGTGTGGACTAAATGCTATGGTCCGGACCACCGGCGGTTTCGAGCGGGATGTCGGGCAAATGACCCTGGAAAAACCGGATTCCGCGAGAATTCAAGGAAAAGCAGCGCGAAAATCGAGGATTAAGTGACTAAGGTCACCTATACCGGTCTAGTCGTGCAGATTACACCGCTTTCGATTTGGCACGGCGGCCAACCTCGCGTAAAGTAATTCGAGGTTCAGGGAGAGCGGTTCTTCTCCAGGGACACGAGATGCGCCCATAGCTCAGCTGGATAGAGCGTCTGTCTACGGAACAGAAGGTCAGGGGTTCGAATCCCTTTGGGCGCACAGATGAGGTCCGCACCGGTTCGCCGGTGCGGACCTTTTGCGTTAACCAGCGCCTTACATTATCCAGCGCCCCGTCCGGCGAGCATCCATCCGGCCGGTACCCCACCTGCCGGCGCCCCGTCCTGTCACCGCCCGGGCGTAGGCTTTCCCCATGATGCCGGACGCTGTTGAGCGCGAATTTGACGTAGTGGTGATCGGCGCAGGCGCCGTAGGGGAAAACGTGGCGGACCGGGTGGTCCAGGGAGGATTGACGGCAGTCCTGGTGGAGGCAGAACTGGTAGGCGGCGAGTGCTCCTACTGGGCCTGCATGCCGTCCAAGGCACTGCTCCGGCCGGGCACTGCACTGCATGGCGCACAGACAACGCCGGGCGCAAAAGAGGCCGTCACGCGCACGCTGGACGCTGCAGCCGTGCTGAAGCGCCGGGATTACATGACCGCCAACTGGCAGGACGACGGCCAGGTGTCATGGGTCAAGGAGGCGGGCATCGAACTGGTCCGCGGCCACGCATGGCTGACGGCGGCCAAGTCCGTGGAGGTGGCCGGACTGGACGGAACCTCGCACCGGCTCCGGGCGCGGCAGGCGGTAGTCCTGGCAACCGGCTCCATGCCCAACACTCCCCCCATCGAGGGACTGCAGGACCTCCAGGTGTGGGGCACCCGCGAAGCGACGTCGGCGAAAGAGGTCCCGGAGCGGCTGGCTGTCCTTGGCGGCGGCGTGGCGGGCACCGAACTTGCCCAGGCATTCGCCCGCCTGGGATCCGATGTAACACTCGTGGCGCGCAGCGGCCTGCTGCGGAACTTTCCGGAGGAGGCCGCACGGCTTGTGGCCGCGGGGCTGCGCGCGGACGGCGTCGAACTCCGCCTCAACACGGCTACCGAGCGCATCAGCGAAAACGACGACGGCACGTTCGGCCTGGCGCTGTCCGACGGGTCCACCGTAACGGCCAACAAGGTCCTGGTCTCCACCGGACGGCACCCCGCACTGGAGGGGCTCGGCCTGGAAAGCCTTGGCTTCGAGCCGGACAAGGACGGCCACCTCGTCCTGGCTACCGACGCCACCGGCCTGGTAGTGGGAACGCCGGGAGACGAGCCGTGGCTGTATGCGGTGGGTGACGCCGCCGGCAACAACCTCTACACGCACCAGGGAAAGTACGAGGCCCGCGCCACGGGCGACGCCATCGCCGCCCGTGCAAAAGGGGAACTGAAAGGCGCGCCGGCCGAATGGAGCCGTTACGCCCAGACCGCCAACCGGCATGCAGTGCCGGGCGTGGTCTTTACCGACCCTGAACTGGCCTCCGTGGGGCGCACCCTGGAGAAGGCGAGGGAGGAAGGATATAACGCCTCCTCGGTGGAGCTTCCCATCCAGGTGGCCGGGTCCTCACTCCATTCCGAAAACTACGAGGGCTGGGCGCAACTGGTGGTGGACGAGGACCGCAAGGTCCTCCTCGGGGCCACGTTCGCCGGACCGGACGTAGCCGAACTGCTGCACGCCGCAACCATCGCCGTCGTGGGCGAAGTTCCGTTGGACCGCCTGTGGCATGCCGTGCCGTCCTATCCGACCATCAGCGAGGTGTGGTTGCGTCTCTTGGAGAAGTACGGCCTGTGACAAGATTTTTGAACTGACCGGTCAGTTTTGTTAAGCTGGAAGCAGCCGCATTCACCGTGAAAGGCGATTCTTGCTTTCAGCGCACCAGCTCCACGTCAAAGGCCGCCGCGATTCCCTGCTTCCACCCACTTCGCTCAGCGTCAGCCGGGGCGAACTGCTTCTCGCCGCCGGCAGGCGCCAGGACCACAGGACAGCCCTTGCCCTGGTCCTGAGCGGCAGGATGAAGCCCAGCAGCGGGATGCTCAGCTGGGACAGCCACCAGCGCATCCGCCAGCTTCGGCTTGCCAGCGCGTTGGTGGACTCCCCCGGCGTCAACGAACCCGAGCAGCACCTGAGCGTCCGCGACCTCGTGACGGAGGATCTGGCCCTGGTCCCGCGCCGTTACCGGGGAGCGCTGCTGAGCGGGCCCTGGCTCAAGGTCAACGGCTTTGAGGATATTGCCGGCCTCTGGACCGAGCAGCTGGAGCCGCGCCGCCGGCTTAGGCTCCTCGCCTCCCTGGCCCTTGCCAACCCCCGCACGGACCTGCTGGTAGTGGACTCACCGGATAGGCACAGCGTGGATGAAGGAGACTGGCTGCCGCAGCTCCGGCAATTGGCGTCCGACGCCGGGCGGCCGCTCGCCGTCGTAGCCACGGTCAGTGCCCTCCCGCAGTCATGGACCGGTCCAGCCGTGGAAATCGGCAACGCCGAGGCGGCCCGCGAATCCGGGGGCCACGCACTGCCACGGGAAGCGGCGGATCTTGGGGACGATGCAGGGTCCCGGGAGGAAGCAGGGCCCCGGGAGGAAGCAGGGGCGCAAGGCGACGCGGACCGCCGCCCGGACCACCAGCACACCCACTTCGAAACAGAGGTTGCCAAGTGACCGTACTGCGGCTGGCCCGCTCCGAACTCAAGCGCATGACGGGCGGCCTGCTGCCCAAGCTGACCATCCTGGCGCTGACGATGGTTCCCCTGCTGTACGGCGCCGTTTATCTCTATGCCAACTGGGACCCGTACGGGAACCTGGACCACCTGGATGCGGCGCTGGTTGTGGAGGACACCGGCGCCACCGCCAGCGACGGCACCCGGCTTGCCGCCGGGACCAAAGTGGCAGACAGCCTGGTGGAGGGCAACGTCTTCCACTGGGTTCCGGTGGCAAGCACCGAGGAAGCCGACCAGGGGGTCAGCGACGGTGAGTATGCGTTCGCCCTGAAGATCCCGAAAGACTTTTCCGCCAACCTCGTATCGCCGGGCAGCTTCGATTCGGCCAGCCAGGCGATGCTGAACGTCACCACGAACGACGCGAACAACTATCTCCTGAGCACCATCGTGGACAAGCTGACCACGTCCGTGCACAGCACCGTAGCCACGGAGGTGGGCGAGGAAACGGCCAACCAGCTGTTGACCGGCTTCGGTACCATCCATACGCGGATGGTGCAGGCCGCTGATGGCGCCGGCCGGCTGGCCGACGGCGTGGTGCAGCTTCGGGACGGTGCCACCGGGCTCCAGGAGGGAACGTCCAGCCTCAGCGCCGGCGCTGACGACCTTTACGCAGGCCAACTGAAGCTGCGGGACGGCGCCAACCAGCTGACCGACGGCGCCGGACAACTCAGCAGCGGCCTGTCCGTCCTCAAGGACAAGACCGCGTCCCTGCCCACCGACACACAGACCCTCGCCACGGGGGCTGCGCAGGTGGCAGCCGGCAACGCCCAGCTGAACGCGAAGTTCCAGGATGTGGCCGTCCAGCTGGAAACGGCGGACCAGGGACTCCGTACCCGTGTGATTGAATCGAACACCCGGCTGGTCAGCGCCGGCGTCCTGACCCAGGAACAGGCCGACAGTGTCCTGGCCGACTTCGACGCGACGGCGGCCTCCAGCCCGGTGGCGGCGGCGAAGGCCAAGGTCCAGACGGACGCCGCCCAGGTCCAGCAACTGGCTGACGGTGCCGAGTCCGTCAGCGTCGGTGCAGCTCAGCTCGCCGCCGGAACGCCGGCACTCAAGGACGCCGTCCAGCAGGCGTCCAGCGGCGCGGAGCAGCTGCACACCGGTGCCGCCACGCTGGCAACTGGAGGACAGGCAGCGCTGGACGGCACTGCAGGCCTTGCGGAAGGCGCACGGAAGCTGGATGCCGGCGCGGCGCAGCTTGCCTCGGGGGCTGCCACCGCTGCCGATGGCTCACGTTCGCTGGCGGACGAGCTGGGCAAGGGTGCGGGACAGGTGCCCAACCCGGATGACGCGCAGAAGAGCAACCTGTCGCGGGTGATGGCTGATCCTGTTGCAGTCAGCAACGTGTCACAGGCGAAGGCCGATTCCTACGGGGCGGGGCTTGCGCCGTTCTTCCTCACCCTGGCGCTGTGGATCGGCATCTTCATGCTGGTGCAGGTCATGCGGCCCATAACGCAGCGGGCCCTGGCTTCCAACGCGCCGTCCTGGAAAATCGCCGTCGGCGGCTGGCTGCCGTTCCTGGCGGTGTCCGCGGTCCAGGCCACCCTGCTCACCCTCGTGGTGAACCTCGCACTGGGGCTGAACCCGGTGCACCCGGTCCTCATGTGGCTCTTCATGCTGGCGGCGGCCACGGCATTCAGCGCCCTTATCCAGGGCATCGTGGCGCTGCTGGGTTCGCCGGGCAAACTGGTGGTGCTGATCCTGCTGGTGCTGCAACTGGTGTCCTCCGGGGGCACGTTCCCATGGCAGACCACTCCGGAGCCCCTCCACGTGGTGCACCAGGTCCTGCCGATGGGATACGTGGTCACCGGCATGCGGCACCTGATCTACGGTGCCGACCTGTCCATGATCGTCCCCACCGTCCTCGGGCTCCTGGGCTACACCCTGCTGGGCGCCGTCCTGTCCACGCTGGCCGTGCGCAGGAACAAGTACTGGACGTTGAAAGCCCTCAAACCGGAGATTGCAGCATGACCTCCGGCCCGCCGGCGGCAGCAAAGGGGCAGCGGCCAGGACGGACCACTGCTACCCGGCAGAAGCTCTTCGACGCGTCCATGGAGCTTATCGGCCAGCGCGGGGCCGCCAACGTCACCGTGGACGAGATCGCCCACGCCGCGGGAGTGTCAAAAGGCACCGTCTACTACAACTTCGGCAGCAAGTCCGAACTCATCGCGCAGCTGCTGCGGCACGGCGTGGACATCCTGAAGTCCCGGCTGCTCGAGGCCCGGACAGAGCCGGCCAAGGATCCGCTGCCGGCCATGGAAGCCATGATCGGCCAGGCCATGGACTTCATGGCCGAGTACCCGTCCTTCGCCCGGCTCTGGGTCAGCGAGAACTGGCGGACGCCCAGCGAATGGCAGGGCACCTTCGCAGTGCTCCGCGGCGAGCTGCTGGCTGTCATTGCCCAGGCCGTGGACGATGTGGCGAAGGCCTACCCGGTGGACGAGTCCGTGTCCCGGGGAAGCCTGGAGACGGCAATCTTCGGTGCCTGCTTTGTGGTGGGACTCGACCGGCAGACCTACAACCCGGAGCGCAGCCGTGACCAAAGCGTTGCGGCAATCATGGCCATCATGCGCGGCTACGTCCTGAAGCTGCCCGCTCCTCGGGAATGATGGTGCACATGCGCCACATGGGGAACAGCGGAAAGTTTGCGGTTGTCGCCGGCATCGTTGCCGCGTTGCTGCTCGTGCTCACGGGGATGACCCTCGCCGAGCCGGTATTCGTCGCGTTCCTTGGCGTGCTTGCCCTGGCGTATCTGTCCGCCATCGGCGAGGTCCTGGTGCGTGGCCGGCGGTTGGTGTTGCTCTGCGTCGGGGCCGGCACCAGCCTCACCGTCGGCTTTGCCCTGGCATTCCTGAGCACCTGGGAACTGGCCTTTGACGGCCAGTCCTCGTTCCTGGGCACGCCCCTGCCCACGGATGATCCGGACAACTATTTCGTCGGTGCGGCGGTGTCCTATGTGGCAACGTTCCTGGTCCTGTTCATCGGTGCCGCCTGGCCTGCGGGCAGGCGGATTGCGCCGGCCCGGCGGCCCCCGGCGAAGCGGCGGCCGGCACCTTCCCGGCCGGCGGCCCAAGGAGCCGCATCCAGAGGCGCCGGACCGAAAGCGGGTGCAGCAAAAGGCAGCGCAGCACGGGTCAGCGCAGCAAAGGGCAGCGCTGCAAAAAGCGGGACAGCACGAAGCGGGGCGGTTCAGCGCGTTTCCGGGCCGGGGACCACGTCGCGCGTACCCCCGGCAGCCAAGCGGCCGTCGTCGCCCGTTGCTCCCGCCCGCAGGCCTGCGGCCAAGCCCGGCCCCGGTTCCACCCCGCGGCGCTGACGCCGCCTGCCCAGGGTCAGCACCGCCGTCGCCACTCCGCCCAGGAGCAGGAGGCCGCCGGCGAGCTCGGTGGGCGTCGGCACCTCCCCCAGCACAAGCCAGGCGGCCGTCATCCCCACCACGGGGACCAGCAGCGTAAACGGGACAACGGCCGACGACGGGTGGCTGGCCAGGAGCCGGTTCCAGATGCCGTAGCCCACCAGTGATGCAAAAACGGCGGTGTAGAGCGCGGTGAGGACGGTGGGCGCCTGAAGGTTGGCGAGCGTGGCGAGGACCGCGTCCGGGCCGTCCACCAGCAGCGAGAGGGCGGTGAGGGGTACCGGAACCACGGCCCCGGACCAGACCACCAGGCCCAGCCCCGAGGCTGCTTTCGCTTTCCGGGCGATGACGTTTCCCGTCGCCCAGGACAGGGCAGCGGCGAGCACAATCAGGAACGGCAGCAGGGGCGCAACGGCACTCCGGCCCACGGCGACGACGGCGAGGCCTGCCACGCCCAGGACGACGCCGGCCAGCTGCCTCCGGTTCGGCCGCTCACCGAGGAACGCGGCGGCGAGGAGGACGGTCAGCAGCACCTGTGCCTGCAGGACGAGTGACGCAAGGCCGGCCGGCATGCCCAGCGCCATGGACAGGTAGAGCAGGCCGAACTGGCCCGCACTCATAAAGAGCCCGACGCCGAGGACCGCCGTCCAGCCTACGTCCGGCTTCCTGATGAAGAAGATCCAGGGCAGGACCACCAGGACGAACCGCATGGCCACGAACAGGAGCGGGGGCACATCACCGCCGCCCGGGTGCAGGCCGATGTCGATCGCCACGAAGTTCAGGCCCCACAGCACGGCAACCAGCACGGCAAGCAGGGAGTCCCGGAGATTCACGCTCCCTACTCTGCCAGAACCGCTATGCCAGAACCGCTCTGCCGGAACCCTGGCTAGTGGGCGCGGGGCACCTTGAACCTGGTGATCCTGGCGTCCTGCCCGTCCAGCTCCGCCCAGGGCTTTTCCGTCTCCAGCACGGTCAGGGCGCTGGTGGGGAAACGGGTGGCAGCGTCCATGTACGCGTCATGGTCGGAATCGCGGGAAGCCAGGTGCATCGCAAGGTCCTGCACGCCCGGCAGGTGGGAGATCAGCATGAGCGTTGTCACGGTGTCCGGCACGTGGTTTATGACTGAGAGCATGCGGAGGGCGGAAGCGGCATACAGGCCGTCCTCGAGCTTCGGCGTGGGTGCCTTGTCCCCCAGCTCAGAGCACACCCAGGTGCAGGTCTGGCGCGTGCGCAGTGCGCTGGAGCAGAGGATGAAGTCAGGGATGATGTTGTGCTTGAGCAGCCAGCGCCCGGCCAGCGGCGCTTCCCGGTGCCCGCGCTCCTCCAGCGGCCGCTCATGGTCGGGCACACCGCCGGGCCAGTCAGCCTTGGCGTGACGCATGATCACAAGGCGGCGAAGATGGTGCTCACTCATGCCCCAAGCCTAGCCAAACCCCCAGCCGCGGAGGCACATGCCGGCTGACCCCGTATGCCAAAGGCGGCATATCCCGAAAGCGCCGTTGTTGCGTGAGGTACGAGCGCAGGCGCAGAGGGATCGTGCCGCCGTTGGCGGACGTTGAAAGATCAGATCGAGTATTCCGGAGCGGCCCAGACCACGACCTCCGGGTGCTCGTAGAACCGGTAGCCCTGGCCGCGGACGGTGCGGACCGTGTTGGCGAGCCGGCCCAGCTTGGAGCGGAGGCGGCGGATGTGGACGTCGATGGTGCGCTCGTTGGGCACTTCCTCGGCGTTCCGCCACAGGCCTTCGAGCAGTTCGTCGCGGCCCACGGTGCGGGTGCCATTCTCCACCAGGTAGTTCAGGAGTTCGAACTCCTTGAACGTCAGGTTGAGCGATTCGCCGTCGAGGTGGACTTCGCGCCGGGCAAGGTCGATCAGGACACCGGACGGGCGCGGCTCCTGCGGCTGCTGCGGACGGGGCGTCTCGGTGCGCTGGCGGGAGTTTACGGTGGGGTCGCCAAAGGTGGACCGGACGACGTCGAGCGCGGAACCGGGGGTGCCGGCGGGGGCTACGGCAACCGCCGCGTAGCTTTCGGCGCCGGTTACCAGGGACTGGGCGTAGGCGCGGATTTCCTGCGCAAGCTTGGCGATGGAGGTGCCGGCCGCCGCGGCCGTTTCCTCGTCGATGCCCATGTACAGGACGAACCCGCGGGCAACATTGTCGTTGGCCACCGGGCGGACGGCATTGGGTCCTGCCACCACCGGCGTGGGTGCCGTGACAGGAGCAGACTCAGCCGCGGGAACGGCGCGGAGCTGCCCGTAGGAGTTGGGGTTGTAGCCCTGCGGCGCGTAGCCCTGGGCAGGAAAGCTGCTTCCGGAAGACGGCGAGACTGACGGGCGGGGGCCAAAGCCGGGGCGGAGGCCGGAGGGCTGGCCCGCCTTGGCGGCGTTACGGACAGAGATGTGGACGTATCCGGATGCAACTGACATGGATTGCTTACCTCAATGTGAATGGCCGCCATCGCGGCTCGAATGCTGGGTTTCCCCGCAATGCGAACTGGGGAGGGGCGCCCGACGCTGGGCTTGGGGGCGAATGCCTAAGAACTTCGAGGGGTGGAGAAGGTCAGGCGTGCATTCGACAACAGCGCATGTCGGCAGCAGCTGATGTGCTGGGCCAATATTCTGCGGCTGCAGGTGCTGTTGAGTTCTTGTTCACATTGGAAGTGTGCAGCGTAACAATGGCAACTTGCAAGTAACAATGGACCAGATCGTCCGCATTGTGAGACGAAATGCTCTATTGTGGCGCAGATCACGATTCTGGCGGACGCCAAAGAATAACATTCGTTATCCGATTCTGCGACCCGCACAGCGCTGCCCACAGAATTTCCTTCGCCCATCGGGGCTTCCTGGCCATTTTTATTCAACTGAGTGCGAAATGCCAAAATTGCCCCTTACTCCCCGGGCACGTGTCCAGCGGCGCGCGGAGCAAGGGAAGAAAATTTTCCCGACGGACCCACCTGAATCGGCCGGGAGACGCCTGGAATCACCTCAAATGCCTCAAGTTGGTTCAGCGTTACTGCTCCATGCCGCCCGTTCCGGGGCCGTCGCGGTATCCAGCTGGCTAGGCTGGGATTCACAGCCCGGTCACAGGAATCCCTTAGCCGGGCCATACCGAAGGATCGGAGAGTTGTTCCATGGCCACACCGCACTCCACCACGAACAACCTGCCCAAGCTCTCACACCCGGACGGCTCCCCTATCCGCGCCCTGGTGGTGGACGACGAGCCCAGCCTCTCTGAACTGATGAGCATGGGACTGCGCATGGCGGGCTGGTCCGTTGCTGTTGCCGCTGACGGCCCCGAGGCAGTGAAGCTCGCCAAGGACTTCCGCCCGGACGTCCTGGTGCTGGATGTCATGCTCCCCGGATTCGACGGCGTGGAGCTGCTGGGCAGGATCCGTGCATTCGCACCCGAGGTCCCGGCGCTCTTCCTCACCGCGAAGGACGCCATCCAGGACCGCATCGTAGGACTGGCAGCGGGCGGCGACGATTACGTCACCAAGCCTTTCAGCATGGAAGAGGTCCTGCTCCGGCTCCACCGGCTGGTGCAGCGTTCCGGCGTGGCCGCCATGGACACCTCCGAACTGGTGGTGGGCGACCTGGTGCTCAACGTGGACACCCGGGAGGTGACACGGGCGGGCCAAGACGTCCAGCTCACCGCCACCCAGTTTGAACTCCTCCGCTATTTGATGGAGAACCCCAAGCGCGTCATCAGCAAAGCGCAGATCCTGGACCGGGTCTGGGACTACGACTTCGGCGGCCAGGCCAACATCGTGGAGCTCTACATCTCGTACCTCCGCAAGAAGATCGACGCCGCCCACCCGCCGATGATCCACACCGTGCGCGGTGCTGGCTACGTCATCAAGCCGGCGGAGTAGGAAGCCATGGCCACCCCTCAAGCTCCGGCAGCCCACCCCCGGAGCTGGTTCAAGCCCGCCACCTGGCACCTGCGCACCCGCCTTATCGCGTTGGCCATGGCGCTGCTGATCGCCATCTGCGGAGCCGTGGGCGTGGCCAGTTATGCCTCCATGGATGCCTTCCTTACCCGCCAGCTGGACGACCAGCTCAACCAGGCCGCGGACCGGGCCAACGATCCCGGCCGCCCTCCCATGGGCGGCTTCAACGGCAGGGATCCGCTGGATGCACGCGGGCAGAGCGTGGGGACCGTCAACGCAAGAATCGTCAGTGGCCAGGTGAACAGCGGCGGCTTTCTTGCCTCCGACACCACGCGGGCCCCACTGTCCACAGAGGATAAGGAGATCCTGCTGGAACTGCCCGCCGATGGCCGCCCCGTGGACCGGACATTGTCCAATGGCGGATACCGCCTGGTTGCCGTGCAGACCAACTTTGGCGATGTCCTGGTGACCGGCCTGCCGCTCGCCGGCAAGGAAAGCACCCTTGCCTCCCTGGTCTGGACCTTCGTGTTCGTGTCCCTGGCGGGGCTGCTGATGATCGGGCTGGTGGGAACCGTCCTGATCCGGCGCACCATGAAGCCCCTGGAGCAGCTGTCCGAGGTTGCCACGCGGGTGTCGCAACTGCCCCTCGATGCCGGCGAGGTGGCGCTGGCAGTCCGCGTGCCGCCGTCAAACTCCAACCCCGGAACAGAAGTGGGCAGCGTGGGGCACGCGCTGAACCTCATGCTGGACAACGTGGCGAATGCGCTGCAGGCCCGGCAGAAGAGCGAGACCAAGGTGCGGCAGTTCGTTGCCGACGCCTCGCACGAGCTGCGGACGCCGCTGACGGCGATCCGCGGGTACACCGAGCTGATGCGGATGACCGAGGACTTCACACCGGACGGGCAGAAGTCGCTGGCCAGGGTGCAGAGCCAGTCCGAGCGGATGACGGCACTGGTGGAAGACCTGCTGCTGCTGGCAAGGCTGGACGAGGGGCAGCCCCTGAAGCTCAGCGAGGTGGATCTCACGCAACTCGTGGTGGAGAGCGTGAGTGACGAAAAGGTCATGGCCCCTGCCCACACCTGGCGGCTGGAACTGCCCGACGAACCGGTCCTGGTCAACGGGGACGCCGCTCAGTTGCGGCAGGTCCTGATGAACCTGCTGTCGAATGCACGCAAGCACACGCCGGCGGGAACCACGGTGGTCACCGGCGTCGGCACCACATCCGAGGGCGCTGCGGTGGTGACCGTAACGGACGACGGCGGCGGCATCCCCGAGGAGTTCGTGGACCACGTGTTTTCCCGGTTCGCCCGCGCAGACGCAGCGCGGAAGGGTGCGGGTGACCAGGCGGGGGCCTCGGCCGCTGAGGGAACCAGCGGACTCGGCTTGTCCATCGTGCAATCCATCATCGAGGCGCATGGCGGCAAGGTCACGGTGACGTCACAGCCCGGGAGGACAGAGTTCGCCCTCCAACTGCCCCTGATGCGCTAGATTGCACAACTCGACGCGCCGATGCCGTGATGTCCGTTACCTAAATGTGACTTATGCGCCCATCTCCTGTACCGTCGATTAGGTACGGTTCCCGTTCGGGCCGTATATCCGGATGACGCCAAGCTCTGCCACTTCCCGGATTCCGCTTGATCGAAGGCAGAGGCGGGGGACCCACCGTCCCGGGCACTGATTGCCCTTGGGGTTAAGCCAGCACGTGATTTTTCCGTGCGGCCGGATGCCCTCATCCGAACCCGACAGCTAACTCCGCAGGTGTGAGAGGCGATTCATCATGTTTACATTCCCGGCTAAACCGCGCCCAAAAAAGGGCTCAGGCAGCGATTCCCAGCGTCCGGAAGGCAAGAAGTTCACCCTCGGCAAGCGCGCCGCGGTCCTCGCAACGTCCGGTGCGCTGCTGGTAGGTATCGGCGCCGCCGGCCAGGCGACGAATGCTTTGATTCCGGCCGCAACCACCACCAGCACCTCGGCGGCGTCCTCCGATGCGCAGATGAGCATCGAAAAGAGCGAGATCCGGTCCAACCCTGCCGAGTCCCCCGCCCCCGCCGAAATCAACGTTGTTCCGCAGGCCGCCGAGCCCGCCCCGGCACCCGCACCGGAGCCCGCCCCCGCCGCAGAACCGGCTCCGGCACCCGAGCCCGCTCCTGCACCGGAGCCTGCTCCGGTCGTCGCGGTCAATGACCCGGCAGGCGCCCAGGCCTACGCGGCCGGCCAGCTCGGTTCCTACGGCTGGGCCCAGGACCAGATGCAGTGCCTGGTGACGCTGTGGACCAAGGAATCCGACTGGACCACCACGGCAACCAACCCCAGCAGCGGTGCCTACGGCATCGTCCAGTCCCTGCCCGCCGAGAAGATGGCAAGCGCCGGTGCGGACTACCTCACCAACTACCGCACGCAGATCAACTGGGGCCTGAACTACATCAAGGAGCGCTACCAGTCCCCCTGTGGCGCGCTGAACTTCCACTACGCCAACAACTGGTACTAAACCGCAGCTGAGGTACAGAACGGTGGTTGAGCCTGTCGAAACCCGGGCGGGTTTCGACAGGCTCAACCACCGTTTGTGTTAAGAATCCCGTCCGGGGATGTACTGCACCGCCCACCTGTTGCCGTCCGGATCGGCGAAGTAGACGAAGTGGCCCCAGTCCTGAACGTCCACGTCGCTGACGTCCACGCCGTTCTCCTTGAGGTGGCGGTGCGCGGCATCGATGTCGTTGACCACCAGCTGGAGGTTGGAGCCGGTCCCCGGAGGGGCGTCCGTGAGTCCTTCCCCGATGCAGATGGAGCAGGCCGAGCCCGGCGGCGTCAGCTGGACGAAGCGGATGGACTCAGTGGGCCGCTGGTCGAAATCGGCGTTGAAGCCCACCTTGTTGACGTAAAAATCCTTGGCGCGGTCCACGTCGGACACAGGGACAAACACGAGTTCAAGTTTCCAGTCCATGGGCACAGGCTACGGCTGCGCTCCTTGTCTTGGAAGGCTTGAACCTCAGCCGGCGATGCCGTACAGGCGGTCGCCCGCGTCCCCGAGGCCGGGAACAATGTAGGACTTGTCGTTCAGCTTTTCGTCAATGGAGGCCAGGACGATGGTGACATTGGCGTCCGAAAGCTCCTCTTCCAGCTTGGCGAGGCCCTCGGGTGCGGCCAGCAGGCAGATGCACGTGACGTCCGAGGCGCCGCGCTTGAACAGGAACTTGATGGCCTCGCGCAGGGTTCCGCCGGTGGCGAGCATCGGGTCCAGGACGAAGATCTGGCGGCCGGTGAGGTCCTCGGGAAGCCGCTCGGCGTAGGTGATGATGTCCAGGGTTTCCTCATCCCGGGCCATGCCAAGGAAGCCTACTTCGGCGGTGGGGACCAGCTTGGTCATGCCCTCGAGCATGCCCAGGCCTGCGCGCAGGATGGGAACCACCAGCGGGGTGGGCTTGGTGAATGCGGTTCCCACGGTGGTGCTGACGGGCGTTTCAATGGTGACGGGTTCGGTGCGGACTTCGCGGGTTGCCTCATAAGCGAGGAGGGTCACCAGCTCTTCGGTCAGCTGCCGGAACACCGGGGACGGGGTGTTTTTGTCCCTCAGGACGGTGAGCTTATGGGCGACGAGCGGGTGGTCCACAACGAGAGTTCGCATGGGTCAAAACTATCACCCGGCGTTGTCCTTCCCGTGCCCGCCGGGGCCGTCGTGATGCATGGCCTCGACCACCACATCCCGCACCACCGGATGCTCGAAATCGGGTGCCGGTCCCACATGCTCCCGCCGCCTGATCAGGTGGAACAGCCGGTGGGCCAGTATCACCATCAGCACCCACGCGAGGCCCAGCAGCCAGCCGGCCATCACGTCAGTGAGCCAGTGGTGCCCCAGGAATACCCGGCTCAACCCCATCGCGATGATGAAAATCACGCCCGTTGTGATGGCGGTGATGCGCACCCAGAGCTGGAAGAAATGCAGGCACAGGATGTAGAGCAGCACGCCGATCACCACGGTGGTGTTCAGGGTATGGCCGCTGGGGAAGGACGGCGTTGTTTCATACGGTGGCACGGCCTCCGTATGGTCCGGACGGGTCCGGCCCACCAGGCGCTTGCCGATGGTGGTGGCAGTGGTGGAGACCGCGGCCGCACCGCCAACCAGGATCAGGGGCCGCCAGGACCGGCTCAGGAACGTGAGCCAGGCGGTCAGGATGCTCGCGAGGATGGGCATCCCGACCCCGCCACCGATGTTGGTGAAGGCGGTGACGAAGGCGTCCGTTTCCGGATTCCGCAGTGACTGCGAATACTCGAGGGCGGGAATGTCGAGGCTTGCCAGGCCTTCCTCATCCACCACGTCCGAGTACACCTCGGCGCCCAGCAGTGCCATGGAGAGCACCAGGGCTCCACCGATGATCAGGGTCAGCCACAGGGCGGCGTAGGGTTTGAACCATTTGTCCACACGGTCACGGACGGTGCTCATTGTGCCTCCCGGCGCTGGTCGTCACGGGCTCAGGGTATCCTTCGAAACTATCATTGAGCCATGGTCTCCGCTGGAAAACACGACACGTGGATGGGTCTTGCCCTTGCGGAAGCCCGCCGCGCCCTTGCGACAGAGGACGTGCCGATCGGCGCCGTGGTGCTCGGGCCCGACGGCGCCGTGCTGGGTTCCGGGCGCAACCAGCGGGAGGAGCTTGGGGATCCGACGGCGCACGCCGAGGTGGTAGCAATCCGCCAGGCAGCGGAGCGGCTGCGCGAGCTCGCCGCCCGCAGCGGCGGGCAGGCAGACGGCTGGCGGCTGTCCGACTGCACGCTTGTGGTCACCCTTGAACCGTGCGCCATGTGCGCCGGCGCAATCGTCCTCGCCCGGATTCCCCGGGTTGTCTTCGGTGCCTGGGATGAGAAAGCCGGCGCCGCGGGATCGGTGTTCGATGTCCTGCGCGAGCGCCGCCTCAACCACTGGGTAGAGGTCTACCCCGGGGTGCGGGAAGCCGAATGCGCGGAACTGCTCCGCGATTTCTTCGCCGGGCACCGGAGCCGCTTGTAGCAGGATGTTGTCGCGGTCCTAGCCGGTTGCCCTCCCTGGCTCCACCGCGTCGAGGACGGTTCGTGCCGTCTGGTCCCACCCGGGCAGCAGGTCCCGGGCAGCCAGTGCCGCCGCCCGCCATTCGTCCTTCGCGGCCTGGTCCTGAAGCCAGCGGCGCAGGACGCCGGCGAGCCTCGCGGGGTTCTCCCGGTCTCCAGGCACAAGCGGTACGGCCGCGCCGGGAAGCCGGGCGCCGCCGTCGTCGTTCATCAACCCTGCCAGCCCCAGCGCTTCCTCGGCGCCTGTCCCCTGCCGCACCACCACCGGGATTCCCCGTGCCAGCGACTCCGTGACCACCATGCCGAAGGCCTCCACCCGGGACACCAGCAGGCTCAGGTCCGCGGCGTCCCACGCCCTTTCCAGGGCGTCGCCCAGGAGTTCGCCGGTGATCCGGAGCCGGTCGTCCAGCCCGGAAGCAGCGACGGCGGCCCGCACCTCCGCCGCGTACGCCGGGTCCGCCTGGTCAGATCCCACCATGGCGGCGCTCCATTCAAGATCCTTGAGCAAGGCGAGTGCTTCAACTGTCAGCAGCTGGTCCTTGTTGGGCAGGTGGGCCGCCACGACAATCAGGCGGGGCGGCCGGGACCCGGACGCCACCGGTGCTGGATCGACGCCGGGGAGGGCTACGCGGATGCCAGCGAGCCCATGGCGCTCCCGCAGGATGGCCGCCGTGCTGGTGCTGGTGGAGATTATTCCGGAAGCTGCCCGCATGGACCGCGCCTCCCGCTTCAGCGGACCGGGATCCTCCGTCACATCGACTGTCATATGCGCCAGCACCCAGGCATGCTGCCCGGCCTTGGCCGCGTACTCCAATTCGTCCGGGACGCCGACGGCGACGAGTCCGTCCACGATGTCCACGGCAGGCTCCTGCTCCGCTTCCGGACCCCAGGCGCCGATAAGGCCACCGAACCGGCGCCGGTCCTTGGCTGAGGGTTCCGGCCACGCGCCGTCGACGGGCACCACCTCGACGTCGGCCCCGAGCTGCGTCATCCCGCGGACCAGCTTGGCGTTATAGGCATTGCCGCCGGAGTGGTGGTGGATATTGCCGGGAACCAGCAGGCGGATGCGGCGCATGGGTCTAGGCGGACAGGTCCAGCGAGTAGGTGGCCCAGGCGTCCGGATTTTCGCGCAGGGTGACGTCGATCCCTTGCAGGTGCCGGCCGTCGTCGTGGTTTTCAATCTTTCCCGCGACCTCCTGGGCGATGTACTGCGCCAGCGCCTCGGTGGTGCTGAGCCTGCCCGCAAAGTCCGGGTGCTCGTCCAGGTTGCGGTAGTTGAGCCCTGCCAGCACCTCCTCGATGACGGTTCCGGCGGCGCCGATGTCCAGGACAATTTCGTCGTCGTTCAACGTGTGCCGGCGGAACGAAACCTCAGCGACGAAGGTGGCCCCGTGCAGGGCCTGGGCCGGGCCAAAAGCCTCGCGGGGCAGGCTGTGGGCGATCATGAAGTGGCGGCGTACGGTCAGGCTGAACATGCGTTACCTCTGGTCTGTGGGATGGCTGGGGGCTGACTGCTGCGGTTCTGCGTTGTGTTGCGGGTATTCAATGACGTGGCACAGGGCCTCGATGGTGCCGTGGGCGAGGCCCTGCACCACCTCGGGCAGGTCCTGGAATGGCGACGACCCGGTGAGGAACGCATCGAACACCGGATCTTTCAGGAGGGACACCGCAAGCTCCAGGCGCTCCGCGTTGGTGCGGCGGTGGCGGCGGGCGCGGGCCACGACGCCCACCTGGCTGGCCCTGATGGACAGGCGCCTCGCGTGGAAGTCTTCGCCGAGCGGCAGGGTGACTTCGCGGTTGGCGTACCAGGACATCTCGATGACGTCCCCCTCATCGCCGGCCAGCTGCAGGCTTCTCTCCAGGCCTTCCTGCGAGGCTGAACAGTGGAAGACGATGTCACAGTCGGCCAGCGCGTCATCCGGGTGGGCGAAGTCGACGCCCAGCGCGTCCGCCAGGTTCTTCCGGCCTGGGTCCAGGTCCACCAGCTGGAGACGGGACAGGGGGAAAGTGCGCAGGAGGGTCGCCACCATGCCGCCCACCAGCCCTGCGCCGACCACCGCCACCCGGTCCCCCAGGCGCGGTCCGGCCTCCCACAGTGCGTTGACAGCAGTCTCCACGGTTCCAGTAAGGACTGCGCGTTGCGAAGGAACGTCGTCCGGGATCCGGGTCAGCTCGTTCACCGGGACCACGTAGCGGTCCTGGTGCGGGTTCAGGCAGAAGACCCGCTGGCCCTTCCATTCCTCCGGGCCCTCCTCCACCACGCCCACCGACAGGTAGCCGTACTTCACCGGACCCGGGAACTGCCCCTCCTGGTGGGGTGCCCGCATCTCCTGGGCCACCCTGGGCGGGACAGCGCCGCTGTGGACCACCATCTCCGTGCCTTTGCTGATACCGGAATAGAGGGCACACACCAGGGCTTCGCCGGGGCCGGGAGCCCGGAGCTCCTCCGGCAGGAGCTCCCCGTGTTCCCGGGCCGTGGTCCAGTAGGCGGTGGCGTGGACGGGGTTATTCGCATTAGTCATCTTGCTGATGAATCTAGCCGGACAGGAGCGGGCGGGGAAAGTCCGACGGCGGTTGGCGTCACCGTGCGCCGGTTGGCGGCGGTGTGCAGCCGTCCAGGCATGAGGTAATACGGCGGGCGGGGCACGCCACATGTGTTGTCAGCCTGACAGATATGCGACAACGGCATCCTCAAGGAGGCTTCGTTTCATCGGGAGGACTGCCGGTGGCAAAATTCCGGGCGGCAGGATTCCCTCGGGCAGACACGGTGGTTCCCGGTCGGGTTGCTCGGCGGGATATGTGCGGCCGGTGGGTGATTTCCAGCCGGGTGGTTCGTTTTTTGTTGCTTGGGTGGGTGTCCAGCCGCTGTTGTGTTTCAGGCGGTGATGCTTCGGGCAGAGTTGTGCCAGGTTGCTGATCCCGGTGGTTCCGCCGTGTTGCCACGCTTGGAGGTGGTCGGCTTCGTTGTCGAGGGCGTTGTTGTTGCAGCCGGGGAAGGTGCATTTGCCGTCCCGAAGGGTGAGGGCTTGTCGCATGGCTTTGGTGAGCCGGTAGCTGGTGCGGCCGATTTCCAGCGGGGCGCCGTCGCGTGGGTCGATGAGGACCCGGGTGAAGGAGTCGGCTCCGTCGGCGAGGAGTTTGCGGGCCATGGATGCGGGGATGGGGCCGTAGCCGTCGAGGATGGCCGGTTCGTCGGCTTGGCCTAACAGGGCGAACACGGGGACTGTAACGATGACGTCCGCCCGCGGGGTCGGAATCTTCCCGACCTCCGGGTCGCTGAGAAACGCGCAGGTTGGGGAATCCCCAAGGCTGCTGTCTCCATGGTCGCCGGCGCTGCTCGCCTCCAGGGACGCTGCCAGGGCGTCGGGGATGCCAAGGTCCGCAGCGGGCTCGTCAGAACCATCGAGCGCGGCAAGCCCGATGAAGTCTTTCGGGAACTGTCCCTGGCTGCCTTCCGTGTCCCCGCCGCCGGCCGGGGTGGCTATGCTCGGCCCGGTGCCGGTGCCGGCGTCTGTGGTGGTGGTGATGGCGTGGGCGGGGGCGAGGAGGCGGCGGGCAACTTCGTCGGCCTTGATTTGGGTGAGGGTGCGGGTTTCGTTGGGTCCTTGGAGGCCGCGGGCGATGGCCGTGGTTCTGTTCCAGGCCGCCAACGCGCTGTCGGCCGGGAGGTAGGCGGAGATCCAGGCCATGCCGTCCCGGTCAGGGGTGAATTCGACCCTCCGGTCCGCAACACCCTTGGCGTGCCGTTTCTCGATCGACTCCGGATGCTGCCGCTCCCGCCAGGCCCTGACCTTGGCCCGCAGCCGCGACGGCACAAGGTTCGCGGCGGGGCATCCGCGCGCAGGATTCGGAGCGTCCGGGTCCAAGAAATGGTCCGCGAGGGCTACGGCTGCGGGATGGTCCAGGGCCTCTGTTTCATCAGCGATGATCCTGGCGCCCTGCCACGACAACGCCCCTGAAAACAGGTTCCCGTAGACCGAGGGGAGGGAGCAGACCCGCCGGGACTGGGACAGGAACGCCCCTGCTGCCCCGGAGCTGATGGTCAGGACCCCGGCGATTTCTTCCACTGCCGATATTTCCGCGTACGTGCGGTCGTGAGTGGAGGCGTCGGGTGGTGTCATGGCCTGCTGCAGGTCGAAGGCCTCGGCCGAGTCCCGGGCTTTCAGTGCGGCGTTCTGGGCTTCCAGTGTCGACTCCACCTCCAGTCGCGCCAACCGAAGCCGATACAACCGCCCCATGACATCCACCACGGATTCGTCGGCATTCCCGTCTGCGGCCGTAGCCTCCAGTTCCTCCTCTTCGAGGAACAGCGCCTCGAGGGCAGCCATGGAGGACCGAATGCCCTCCATCGCTGACGCCGTGCGCGTGCCGGTTCCCATAAAGACATCCTCTAATGGGGGTATGACATTTTGGCAGGCAGCTCTGCACGGCTGCTCACCCCCGCCAGCTGCCCCAAAGGTCGCGGGGGTGAGCAGCCCTACCACCGGGGATCATCTCCCGTTTTGGGGATGTGCGCCCCGCTCCGGTACCCTATTGAGGTTGGTGACGTGTCCGAGCGGCCGAAGGTGCAACACTCGAAATGTTGTTTGGTGTAAAAGCCAACGTGGGTTCAAATCCCACCGTCACCGCCAGATGAGAAGGTCCCGGTTCCTTTGAGACAAAGGAACCGGGACCTTCTGCTTTCCTGGGTTCCAGTCCTGGGATGTCGCGGGTTCTGCATACTGGGCAGAAGGCTTCGAAAAGGATTGCGGGCTGCTTCTGCCAGCGGGATCATGGAACTGCACACCCTCCCGCCAGGCGCAGATTCGAAGTGGTTCACATGCCGGAACGCCATATCACCGTGCAGCGTCGAATGCCCGTTCCCGCCGATTCAGTGTGGGAGTTCTACTCCGATTTCCCGCATCTCGCCGAGCACTGGCACGGCCTCAGGGCAACCTGTGCCATTGGCGACCAGTCCAGCGGAGTGGGTGCCCGCCGGCGCGTCGAGCTCAAGCCCATGGGCACCATGGATGAAACCGTCACTGTCTGGGATAAAGGCCGCAGGATGGACACAGAGAATCATCCGAACGCGCTGGTTCCGTTCAAAAGTGCCAAGTCTTCACTCTCACTTGTAGCCGTGGACGACGGGACCTTGGCGACCTTCGATTACCGCTACGTCCCCCGCGGCGGCCCCATCGGCCGATTCACCGGGCCACTGATCGACAGGATGCTGAAAGCCACCTTCACCGACATGCTGGCCGCCAGCGAGAAGGCCGCCCGTGACGCCTCCGGCCGCGCCTGACGAACGTCCCCTGTGACACAACGCAAGAACGCCGGACACAGGGATTCATCCCCGCGCCCGGCGTCCCGGCCGCCAGCGCGATATCTAGAGCCGGGTGTCGAAGGACCCGCAGAACACGTTGTCGTTGAACGTCCCCTGGAACGCAGACTTGCCCTGGATCTTTTCGATGGCTGCCCGGATGGCCTCCCGTGAACCGGCGTGCGCGTGGATCGCCGTACGGACCATGGGCACGTCGATCAAATGGTTTGGCTGGTTCAGCGACACGAACACCGTGGGGACCTCCGTGGCATACCACGGGATCTCGGCCGCCATCGGTGAGGACCACTTGATCCGGATGGCCGCCTCCTGCGCGAAGCCTTTGACATTGGCAAACACGAAAGCGGCGTCGTACTTTTCCGGGTAGTCCCCCGTGGCTTCCTCTGCCAGGACGGTCATGAAGTTCACGTCCGCCTCCCCCGCAGCTTCACGCTGCTCGGCGGTCCGGAAGACATGGACTTCGAAACCGGCCGCCTCGAGTTCCTCCTTGACGGTGTCCAGGTAGGCCAGCGGATCGGCCCGGGTGAAGTCAGCACCGCCGGAGATGCCGTACAGCCGGATCCGCGGATGGGTTTCGGCGGTGATGGGCAGGTTTCCCGCAGTGTCCTTGACCAGGGTGACCGTCTTGTCCGCGACGTCGGCCGCAATGGCCCGGTGCGCCTCGGAACCAATGACGGACAGCGCCTCAACAGGCGGCACCAGCTCGTCCAAAGGCTTCCGGTGCAGCCCCAGCGAAGCCTTCAGCCCAAGGATCCGCCGCAGGGCATCGTGC
Source organism: Arthrobacter nitrophenolicus (assembly GCF_045833485.1). Taxonomy (NCBI): domain Bacteria; kingdom Bacillati; phylum Actinomycetota; class Actinomycetes; order Micrococcales; family Micrococcaceae; genus Arthrobacter; species Arthrobacter nitrophenolicus. The sequence goes on along the minus strand of NZ_CP174504.1, from coordinate 2,421,398 downwards.
AGCCGTTCCTCGCTGATAACGCCGGACTTGTACCCGTCCATCATGTAGCCAAAGTCCTCCGCAGGGTTGCGGAAGAACAGGAACATGTCGCAGCCCGCGGCAATGGTGGCAGGCACCAGGTCCTTGCGCTTCATCGCCTGCGTCAGGCCTACCATCAGCGACGCGTCGGTAAGGACCAACCCGTTGAAACCCAGCTCGCCGCGGAGCAGGTCCTGCAGCAGCTCGGGTGCGAGCGTGGCGGGCAGGATTTCGGAATCCGGCAGCCCCGGCCGGAAGTGCCGGGACAGCTCCGGCGCCCCGATGTGCCCCACCATGATGGACTGCACCCCGTGTGCGATCATCTCGCGGTACACGTGGCCGTAGGTCCGGTTCCACTCCTCATAACTGAACGTGTTGTAGGACGTCACCACATGCTGGTCACGCTCATCAACACCGTCGCCGGGAAAGTGCTTCATGGCGCAGACGGTGGGCGACTCGCTGATGCCGTCGAAGTACTCTTTTGCCCGCTCCACCACGATCTCCGGCGTATTGCCGAAGGATCGCGTGGAGATGACCGTATTCCGCCAGTTGTAGTGGATGTCCACGATGGGCGAGAACGCCCAGTTGCAGCCCAAAGCCGCGGTTTCGACGCCGGCCACCTGGCCCATCTGCCGGGCAATACCCTTGTCCGGGTGCGACCCCGCCTGCAGGTGCGTGGACACGAACGTGCCGTCGTCGCAGCTTCCGGCCCCGCCCATCTCCGGGTTGGAAGCCACCAGCAGCGGAATGCGCGACCTCGACTGGGCGTACCGGATGTGTTCCTGCACGGCCGCGGACGGACCCGGCCGGTAGCGCATGCCGCCCACGTGGTAGGTGTCCAGCACGCCATCGAGGTACTCCGGCGCGTAGCTGTTGTTGTGGTTGATGAAAAGCTGCCCGATCTTCTCCTCAAGCGTCATGGCACCGATGGTGCCTTCCACCCAGGCGATGGCGTCGTCGTCGAGATTGAACGGCGGAGCAGCCAGGTGGACGCCGGGCTGCCGCGGCTTGGTGCCTGCCCGATCAGGGGCAGGGCGTACGACGGCGGCGAGGTTTGTCAGTGCCGCGGCCACAACGTCCGCGACGGGGGCGGCGATGTCGACGACGAATCCGGCTTCGTCGGCTTCGAGCGGTTCCAGCGTGGCGAGCTGGGAGTCCAGGAGTGCGGGCGGCATGAAGTGCCCCGTCCGCCCTTCGGTGCGGGCTTTCAGGACTTCCTTGATTCCGTGCAGGTGCAGGAAGACGGTGTCCGGGGCCTGTTCCCGGATGGCGTCGCGGTAGCTGCGGCGCAGCGCCGAGCAGGCGAGCACCAGCCCGCCGTCACCGGCTTGGGCCAGAGCGGCGCCGACGGTGGCGAGCCAGGGCCAGCGGTCGTCGTCGGTCAGCGGGGTGCCGGCCGCCATTTTGGCGACGTTTTCCACCGGGTGGAGCGAGTCGCCGTCGAGGAAGGGGACGCCGAGTTCGCGGGCGACAAGGTCGCCGATGGTCGTCTTGCCGCAGCCGGACACGCCCATCACCACCACACGGAGCTTGCCGGTTGTTGCAGGGTCGATCGTACTCACCAGTCATGCACCGTTCCGTCGACCAGGCGGTTGTAGGGCAGGTAGGCCTGCTGGTACGGGAACGCAGCCGCGGCTTCCTCGTTGAATTCGACGCCGATGCCGGGGTTGTCGCCGGGGTGCAGGTAGCCGTCCTTGAAGGTCATGGACTGGTGGAAGACCTCGTTGGTCTTGTCGGAGTGCTGCATGTATTCCTGGATGCCGTAGTTGTGGATGGCCAGGCCCACGTGCAGCTGCGCGGCGAACCCGACCGGGGAAATATCGGTGGGGCCGTGGCAGCCGGACTTGATCTGGTACTGCGCGGCGAAGTCCATGACCTTCTTCAACGGGGAGATCCCGCCGAAGTGGGTGGACGCGGCCCGGACGTAGTCGATCAGCTGTTCCTTGATCAGGGTCTGGTAGTCCCACACGGTGTTGAAGATCTCGCCGATGGCCAGCGGGGTGGTGGTGTGCTGGCGGACCAGGCGCAGGCCCTCCTGGTTCTCGGCCGGGGTGCAGTCCTCGAGCCAGAACAGGTCGTAGGGTTCCAGTGCCTTGCCGAGCTTTGCGGCCTGGATCGGGGTCATCCGGTGGTGCCCGTCGTGCAGCAGCGGGATCTCGGGGCCAAACTCGTTCCGGACCGCTTCAAACACGGTGGGCAGGTGCCGCAGGTAGGCGCGGGTGTCCCAGTCCTCCTCCACCGGGAACGCGCCCCGGCCGGCCGGTTCATAGTCGTACCGCTCCCCCGAGGCCTGCGCCTGGGCGGCGACACCGTAGACGGCCTTGATGCCCGGCACGGCGGTCTGGATCCGGATCGACTTGTAGCCCAGTTCCAGGTGCTCCCGCACCGAATCGAACAGCGACGGGATATCCGCGCCCGAGGCATGCCCATAGGCGCGCAGCCCGGTGCGCGACGCACCGCCCAGCAGCTGGTAGACGGGCATCCCGGCCAGTTTGCCCTTGATGTCCCACAATGCCATGTCCACCGCCGCGATGGCCGCCATGGTCACCGGGCCGCGGCGCCAGTACGAGGACCGGTACAGGAACTGCCACGTGTCCTCGATCCGGTGCGGGTCCTTGCCGATCAGCAGCTGCGCAACATGCTCCTTCAGGTACGCGGCGACGGCGAGCTCCCGACCGTTCAGGGTGGCGTCACCAATACCGGTCACACCATCCTCGGTGGTGATCCGCAGGGTAACGAAGTTACGGGACGGACTGGTCACGAAGACATCGGCGGCAACGATTTTCATGGAAATCAACTGTTCCTTCCGGAAGTGAAAGCGGGGGTCTAGGGACGTGTGGGAACGGCAGCAGCCGCCTTGTTGGCTGTAAGGGATCCGCAGAGCCCCTGCACCAGATCAACTATCGCGGCATCATTGCCGATGCTGGCGCTGACCAGGCGGAGCAGGGCCCGGACCCTTTCGCCGCCCTCCAGCGTGTTGGCCGCCTGGATTTCGGAAGCCAGCGGATCCTGGAAGTCCTGGGAGGTGGCGACATAATCGATCCAGGCGGCAAGCATGAGGGCGCTCCCGGCGCCGGTGCAGCCGGCAGCCCGTTCGGCCATCAGGACGGGCACGGCGCGCATCCGCAGCTTGGTGGTGGCATCTGCCGCGATCTGGGCCAGCCGATGGGCGATACGGGCGTTGCCGAACCGCTCCAGCAGGGCCTGCCGGTACTGCGGGATGGCCAGGCCATCAGCGTTCAAATGGTTTGCCGCCTCGTCCCAGAAATCCTCCACGGCTTTGCGGCACACCGGGTCGGCCAAGGCCTGGGCAACTGTGCTGTGACCGCGGAGCTGCCCGGCGTACGCCAGGAGCGAGTGCGAACCGTTAAGGAGCCACAGTTTGCGGTTTTCATAGGGCTCTATATCGTCAACGACGACGGCGCCAGCCTCCTCCCAGCGCGGGCGTCCGGCAGGAAAATCGCCGCTGAGGACCCAGTTCCGGAAGGGTTCGGCCACCACCGGCGAGCTGTCGCTGTAGCCGCATTGCTCTGCCACTTCTTCAATATCCTCAGCCGTGGTTCGTGGGGTGATCCTGTCCACGGAGGTGCTGACGAAGCTGACGTTCGTCCCGATCCACTCCCCGAGGCCCGTGCCCAAGGCGGCCGCCAGGCCCAGGACGGCGCGGCGGGCAACGTCGCCATTGGCCGATAGGTTGTCGCAGCTGACGACGGCGAGTGGTCCCCCGCCGCTGTCCCTCCGGCCCGCAAGGGCCAGCACCAATCGTCCCAACGGCGACCCAGGCACCCCTGTCCCCCCGGCTGCGATTGCCGACAGCGCACGGAGATCATCCGCGGCAGCCGGCGAGTCGGCGTCGAACGTCCCATCCGCTGCCAGCCCGTAGGCCGCCTCGGTGATGGTCAACATGACGACTGCCGTCTCACTGGCCGCAATCAGCTCGCAAAGCCTGTCCACATTGGCGCCGTCCACGGCTTCGACGATGCTGCCGATGACTTCGAAGCTGTCACCACCTGCTGACCGTTCAACCAGGGTATAGAGGCAGTCCTGCGTGGAAAGCGCCGTCGCCGCATCAGGGCGGCGACCGGTGAACGCTGCGATCCCCCACTCCGCCGCGTCCGATGCATGCTGGGTATACCAGGCCTGGTGCGAGCGGTGGAACGCACCCAACCCAAGGTGCACGATCCGCACCGGCGCCTTAGGCAGCGGCTTTAGGCTGCGATTCAATACAGGCGGCGCGGCACTCACAGCTTGAACACCCGCCGGGGAGAAGCATCCACGATGTCCATGATCAGTTCCTGGGCCCGTTCTTCGCTGATCCGGTGCTCGGCCACCAGGCGTGCCAGGAATGATGCCTCGATCCGCCGGGACGTATCATGCCGGGCAGGAATGGAGCAGAACGCCCGGGTGTCGTCGATGAAGCCCGAGGAGCGCGAGAAACCCGCCGTCTCCGTTACCGCCGACCGGAAGCGCAGCATTGCGTCGGGCGCATCCAGGAACCACCATGGTGCCCCCAGGAACACCGCCGGGTAGAACCCGGCCAGCGGCGCCAACTCCCGGGAGAACACCGTCTCGTCCAGGGTGAACAGCACCAGGTGGAAGTCCTTGGCCGTCCCGAAGTCCTGCAGCAGCGGCCGGATGGCCTCCGTGTAATTGACCGCAACCGGAATGTCATGCCCGGTATCGGCCCCGAAGGCCTCAAACGTGGGCCTGTGGTGGTTGCGGAACGAGCCTGGATGGATGGTCATCACCAGGCCGTCCTCTACCGACATCCTGGCCATCTGGTACAGCATGTGCGCCTCGAAGGCATCCCGTTCCCGGGGCCCTGCCTTGCCGGAGCGGCCGAGCTCGAAAAGCCGCTCCGCCTCGCCGTCGTCCAGCTTCAGCGTGGCAGGCGTGAACACGCCATGGTCAGCGGACACCGCCCCGCGCTCCACGAAGTGCCACCGCCGCGCCTCCAGCGCCTTGATATACCCGGCGTAACCGGTGGCGCCCTCCCCCGCGGCGCTGATGAGACGCTCCACGTTGTCCTGCCACGCCGGGTGCGCCATGTTCAGGTACTGGTCCGGCCGGAAGGTGGGCAGCACCCGGCCCGCAAAGGCAGGGTCCGCCTGCAGGGCTGCATGGCTGTCCAGGGAGTCCAGCGGGTCATCCGTGGTAGCCAGCACCTCGATGTTGAACTCCTTGAACAGCTCACGCGGGCGGAAACCGGGCTCGGAAAGCTTGGCCTGCAGGGCGTCGTATAGACGGTCCGCGTTGTCCGCGGTCGGCTCCTCCTGCAACCCGAACACGTGGGCGAACTCCTGCCGGATCCAGTACCCTGACGCGGTCCCCTCAAAGGCTGGCCAGGCTTCGCAGAAGTGCCGCCAAACCTGCCGGGAGCCGGCCGGTTGGCTGCCGAGGCCCAACTGGTCCATCGGCACCCCGCCGGCATGGATCAGCCGGGTGACGTAGTGATCCGGAGTGACCAAGAGGGCGGCGGGGTCCGGGAATGGGCTGTTCTGTTCGATGACGGCCGCGTCCACGTGACCGTGGGGGGAGATGATCGGCAGCCCCTCCACCTCTTTGTACAGTGACCGAGCGATGTCCCGGACACCGGGATCGGCCGGCAGCAGCCGATCCGGATGGTCCGCTATGAATTGGCCCATGGTTCAGCGCCTCCCTGCCGGGACGGAAAGCCCTGCCAGTTCCGCTACGGAACGGAGGTAGTCAAGGTTGTCCGCCGTCCGCTCGGCCAACGGCCGTTCGGTGGAAAAGTCCTCTACGGTCACCCACCCGTCATAGCCATGGGCGGCGAGCGCCTTGAAGTACTGCAACACGCTGCCTTGGCCCGAACGCAGGGGAGCCCACTCGTTCCGGTAGACAGCTGCGCCGGACTCGTCGGTTTCACCGCTGTTGACCCATACCGCGTTCTTCACGTGCACGTGGGCCAGATAGTCGCCCAGGAGCTCGAAGGCCGGGAGGTAGTCCTCCTGGCCTTCGATGAGCAGGTTGCCCAGGTCGTGGATGACTCCCACGTGCCGCGGATCCAGGCCGTCCAGCAGCCGGAGTGCTGACGACGCCGAGGCGGTGATGGTCCGGTGGTGCAGTTCCACGAGAGCCTTGACGCCATGGTGCGCTGCCCGTTGGGCGATCCATTCGAAATCGCGGCGGGCTCCATCAAAGAGCTCGGGGTAGGGCGTGCCACTGGCCGGTTCGCCGCCCCATGCCGCGGTTCCCAGCGCAGGTGTGGTCACCCGGACTCTTTCGGCGCCCAGCGTGGCGGTAGCGGCCAGCATACGGTCTACGTCCGCGTGGTTGTCACAGCGTGCGTACCCCCCTATGCCGGAGAATTCCAGCCCGGCACCGGAGGTGAGTGCGGCGATCCTTTCCAGCTGGTCTTCCATTCCGGTAAGCGGGACGGTGGCTTTGTTGCCGGCCCAGAAGCCTGGCTCTGCGGCGTCTGCCTGGTCCGTGATGCGCCACTCAATGCCGTCCCAGCCCTGGTCGGCCAGGTGCTGCACTGCTTCTTCGGGGGTCCATTGCGGGGTGGATGCGGTAAACACGGAAAACTTCATGGCTTTAGGCGCTTTCTGCCGCGGAGCTGCCGGTGCGGACTTCAAGGTCGTTGTACTTGCCGGCCAGGACGTCGTCGAAGAGGACGGGCTGGCCGAGGGTTGCTGAAACGTAGACTGAGCGCACCGCCGCGAGGGCATTGACGGCGTCACTAACGGTGACGCCGGCCTGCCTTCCGTCGGCAATGGCGGACAGGATATCGCGGTACTGCCGGACATGCCCGGCGGGGTAGACGGTGGGGTCCGCCGCTTTGTAGTCTTCCTCCGGATATCTGGCCCGTTCCTGTTCCGCCTGGTTGCCACCACCTTGGAGGCCCATGTCCGCCGATTCGCCGCCGGCGTCTTTGCTGTGGAAGTACTCCAGCCGGTCGTTGTCCACCACGGCGGATCCTTCGGATCCCATCAGCTGGACGCGGACTGTCAGGCCCGGGTAGGCCGCCGTGGTGGCGTGCAGGACTGCCAGTCCGCCGTTTTCAAAGGTGACGGTGGCCACCGCTGTGTCTTCCACCTCGATCCGTTCGTGGGCAAGCCGGGCGGTGTGTGCGTGGATCTCCACGGGGCGTCCCATGAACCACAGGAGCAGGTCCACGGTGTGGACGCCCTGGTTCATCAGCGCACCTCCGCCGTCCATGGACCACGTGCCGCGCCAGTCGCCGGAATCGTAATAGCCCTGGCTGCGCCACCAGGCAACGGAGGCGATGGCGGACGTGAGCCGGCCGAAGCGTCCTTTGGTGACGGCGTCGGCGACCGCGACGCTTGACTGGTCGAACCGGTGCTGGCTGATGACTGAAGCGACAATCCCTTTAGCCGCGGCCTCCTTGGCCGCGGCTTCTATTTCCTGGGCCCGGGTAAGGTCAACGTCAAGGGGCTTTTCGATCACCACGTGCTTGCCGGCAGCCAGGACCTCCAGGCCCTGCTGGATGTGGAGGCCGCTGGGGGTTGCCAGGGCCACGAGGTCGATGTCTTCGGCGGCGAATGCCTCCGCCAGCGTGGGGTATTGTGGCGGCCGCTCGCCGCCGTTCTTTTCAATGAAGTCTGCGAGGGATTCTGCTGCCGCCGGGATGGCGTCAACGAGGGCGGCAATGCGCACCTCCGGGAACTCCCTGAGGGCTACGGCGTGGGTCCGCCCGATGACTCCGCATCCGGTGATGGCTACGTTCAGGGTGCTCATGCCGTCTGGACTCCTGCTTCTGCGGTGACTTTTGCAAACGCGCGTGCTGCGATACCGAAGGCTGTGGGACCCGAGAATCCGCCGAGCCCGTGGGCGCCGGCAAGATGCGGCTCCAGGGAGGCGAAGCCCTCGTACCCGTCGTCTTTGAGTGCCTCTACGGTGCGGAGCACATCCCCGTCCCCTTCCCCGGCCGGAACCACATGCCCGTTCTCGAACAAAGCATCCTTGACCTGCAGGTACTCAAGGTGCGGGCGCAGTTTCGCATACCCCTCGTCGAAGGGCTTGACCCCCACCTGGACGAAGTTCGCGGCATCCCAGGCCACCTTCAGGGCCGGCGAATTGACGGTTTGGATGATGTCAAGGACCCTGTCGGGGACGTCGCCGAAGATGTCCTTTTCGTTCTCGTGCAGTAGTACGACGCCGGCTTCCTCCGCTACATCGGCCAGTGCCCGCATCCGCTCCATCACGGCGTCTCGGATGCTTTCCACCTGCACCGAACCGCCGTAGTAGAAGGAGAAGATGCGGATGTATTTGGCGCCCAGGACCGTGGCGGCATTCACTGCCCGCCGCAGCCGCTCCACTTCGTGCTGCACCGGGAGGGTGACGTCCACCTTGCCGATGGGGGAAGCGATAGCCGAGACCTTCATGCCTTTCTCCGCCAGCAGCGTCGCAAGGGACTGGAGCTGTTTATCGCTCAGGTCCACGATGTTGGTGCCCCACGCGCTGCGGACTTCGATGTGGTTGGCGCCGAGGGCCTGCAACACCGCAATCTGGACTGCGGGGTCGTCGTCGATTTCGTCTCCGAAGCCTGACAGCTGCCAGGTGACCTGAGTGCTGGAAACCATGGTTATTTAACTCCTCCGGCGGTCAGCCCGCCTACTAGGTAGCGCTGGAAAATCAGGTAAAGAATGACCACTGGCGCGGCACACACCAGGGCTGCGGCCATCATCTGGCCGTAGGACGGGATGGCACCGCCCTCCTGCGACGCCCCGAAAATTTGGAGTGCCACGGCAGCTGTCTGGCTCTCCGGCCGGGTCATGACCGATGCGAACAGCACGTCGTTCCATCCGAGCAGGAAAGCGAAGATGCCGGAAACAACGATGCCGGGCCAGCTGAGGGGCAGGATGATCCGGAAAAGAACTCCCAGGTTGGATGCGCCGTCGATCCGTGCGGCTTCTTCCAGTTCCTTGGGAAGCCCGCGGAGGTAGGTGACCATCACCCAGGTGGAGAACGGCATCGCGAAGGTCAGGTAGGTGACAAAAAGACCCCACTGCGTTCCGATGACCTGGATGCCAAGATAGGTTGCGGCCGAGGAAAACAGCACGAAGACCGGCAGCACCATGAGCGTTCCGGGGACGGACTGCAGCGCCAACAGGCCCCGGAGGATGGTCAGCCTGCCACGGAAGCTGTAACGGACCAGGACAAACGCGGTGGAGACGGACAAGGCGGCAGAGACTACCGCCGTGGCCCCCGCTACCAGCACGCTGTTGGTGAGGCCGGTGGCGAGGCCCACGCTGGTCCAGATTTTGGCGTAGTTCTCAAAAGTGACCGATGAAGGCCAGAACTCCCCGTTGGCCACGCCGATATCGGAGTTCACTGACGCAAGGAAGATGTACAGCACAGGAATCAGGACCACTGCGCCCAGGAATACCAGGATGATGATCAGCAGGGGCGCCGGCAGGAGTCGCAGCACTTCGTGCTGTCGTTTCGAACCCGGTCGGGGGATGTCGTGGTGTACTGCCGAATGCCGGCTGGCGGTCGAGGTGCTCACTTCTTGGCTCCTGGTGATTCGGCGTCGTCGAGCTTAACGGCGCGGAGGTAAATGAACAGCGGAATGGCAATGAGGACCAGGGAGATGAAAGCCATGGCCGCGCTCAGGCCGAAGCGGAAGCTCTGGAAACTCGTGACGTAGGTAAGGATGGGGAGAACCTCCACATCAGCGGGCGCCGGTACACCGAAGAGCACGAAGGGAAGCGTGAAGTTGTTGATGTGGTGCAGCATTCCGATCAGGAACGCCAGCGCCAGCGGGCCCTTTAGGTAGGGAAACACGACATACCGGAGCTTGTTCCACCAGAGCGCCCCGTCAAGGGCTGAGGCCTCGTGCACTTCGTGGTCCACGGCCTGCAGCCCGGAGAGCGCCAGCAGGTAGATGAATGGCCAGGACGCCCAGATCTGGACGAGTACCAGGGTCCAGAACGATTGGGGACCGTTCAGCCACAGTCCCGCGTCGATTCCGAAAGTGCCCAACGCCCTGTCGATAATTCCCTCGGGCTGGAACATCGTCCGCCAGACTGTTGCCACAACGAAGGAGGGCAGGACGTACGGAATCAGGAAAACCGAGCGGATGACTGCACGGCCCTTGAACGCGTTCTGGGTTGCAACTGCAGCGGCTATGCCCAGCGGCAGTGTCACGACCATTGCTATCAGCGAGTAGCTCACGCTGAGCCAGACTGCGTTCAGCAGCGGCGAAGCAGTCACGGCTTCGACAAAGTTCTCCACGCCGATGAACGGGGAACTGATCCACTTCCGCAGGGTGTACTGGTCCAGGTCGAGGGCGGACATGTAGATGCCCAGGACGAGCGGTACCACGATGATGATGATCATCAGGAACCCGCCCGGGATAAGCATCCACAGCGGCCGGTCCCGTTCGCTCAGGCCTTTGCGGCGCGGGCTGCTCTGGTTGCCCGGCTCCTGGCCGGGGACATCAGCGGCAGTCTCTGCCGCCCGGCTTGCGGCGGACTCCGCCGCAAGCCGGATTTCGTTGGAGGCGTCGGTTGACATCAGAACTTATCCCTTGGAGGCCCGGTCCAGGGATGCCTGGCCCTTCTCCTGGGCCTCCTTGATCCTTGCTTCGAGGGCGGAGCTGTCCACCTTGCCGGCGGCAAGGTCGGGAATCGACTGGACAGTAACGTTGAGGAGGCCGAGCTGCATGTCACCCCATGCGCCGGTGAAAGGCGTTGCCTGTGACTTCTCGGCTGCCTCGGCGAGAGGCTTGAGCTTAGGGTCGCTAAGGCTGGCAAGAGCCTCGGCGTTGGCCGGGAGGTCACCGAAGATCTTCTGGTAGTTCAGTTGCTCTTCCTTGGAGGTGACCAGCTTGATGTAGGCGAAGGCGAGATCCTTCTGCTTGGAGTAGTCAGCCACCACCAGGTTGTCGCCGGAGAGGATACTCGCGGCGTCATCCTCGGACTTGGACTCCGTCTCCCCCGGGGCGACGGTGGGCATCAGGGCATACTCGTACTTTCCGGCGACTTCCGATTTCTCGAGAGTCGGGATCGAGCTGGACGTGGTCATCATCAGGTAACCGGCCTTTCCGCTGGCAAAAGCGGCCACAGCGTTGCTGTTGCTCCACCCGACTGATGCGGGGTCCACAACCTTGTCCTCCGTCAGCCAGCCGAAGTACGTCTCGTAGGCCTTCTTGACGGCGGGATCATCCATTTTGAATGTGTCGCCGTCCACCAGCGGGTTTCCGGCCTGCACCGACATGGCCCAGATGAACTTCCAGGGGTCGAAGTTGTCCTTGTATCCGGTGGCGATCCCGTAGGTGCCGTCCTTGGTCATCTTCTTTGCCTGCTCGGCGAGTTCGTCCCAGCTGGTGGCGGGCTTTTCGATGCCGGCCGCAGCCAGCAGGTCCTTGTTGTAGGCCATCACGAAGGGGCGGCTCACGAAGGGGATGCCTACCTGGTTCTCCTCATCAGGGCCTGAAATGCCGAGGGTGGCCTGATTGAAACGGTCCTTGCCACCCACCTTGTCCCAGTCTTCATCTGACAGCTTGACGAACGCATTTGTGGCATAAGCGGTAGGTGTGAACGTCGTCCCGAGGCCGTACACGTCCGGGCCCTGGCCGGACACCACTGATGTCTGGATGCGGGTGAGTTCATCATTCGCCGAGGCGAAGGTCTCAAACTTCACTTCAGCCCCGGTCTCAGCCTTGAACTTCTCGGCGATCTCGCTCTGCCACTGTTTCTGCTGTTCCGGGTACTGGGGAAGGACCCCGACCAGGACATTCAGGGTCTTGCCGGTGCCGTCCACCTTCCCGTCCGCGTTCGTTGAAGTGCCGGATGATTCTGAACCAGCGGCGCAGCCAGTCAGTGCCAAGGCTGCCGCCGTAACGATTGCTGCGACCCCTGTAGACGATCTAAACCTCATTGTTCTCTCCTCTGGGACGCCCACACGGCCACAAGGACAAGTGGCGCACGTCACTGCAGGCGATTCATCGACCAGCTTAGGAGCGCAGCAATGTTGCGGCAAGCGATTGCCATAAGTTGCCAAAACTGATGAAATATTTCTGTTGGCGTTTTCCGCAGTGGTAACGGGATCCGACGCGTCAGCGCGAAAGGAACGCCCCATGATCACTCCTGCTACTGGCCCGGCACATGAAGAAGCCCGCAAAGGTCCCGCGCCTGCGGACCGGATGCCAACAATCAAAGACGTTGCAGAACTCGCGGGGGTGGCAACGTCCACCGTGTCACGGGCCCTCTCCAAGCCTGACCGGGTGAACCAGCACACCCGGCAACGCATCCAGGAAGCTGCCGCCCAGTTGAACTATGTTCCCAGTTCACAAGCAAAGGGCCTCAGTTCGGGCCGGACGGGCACGGTTGCGGTCCTGGTGCCGGATATCACCAATCCCTTCTACTTCGACATCATCAGAGGAACACAGCACCAGCTCAAAGCCGCCGGCCTTACCCAACTGCTGGTGGATACAGAAGAGTCCAGTGAGATGGAATTGGATGCACTCCACAAGATGCGGCGCTCGGCCGACGGCTTCGTCCTTGCAGCCTCACGCCTCACCGATGCGCAACTTGCGGAGGTGGCCGGGTCCCAGCCCTTGGTGACCATCAACCGGGCATCCGCTGATGCACCGTCAGTAGTAATCGACACCCCGTCCGCCATCATCCAGGCCTTGGACCACTTGGCTTCACTGGGCCATAACAGAGTTTGCTACGTGGGAGGTCCGCCCACATCGTGGTCGAACGAAATGCGCTGGAAAGTCTTTGAGGAGGACTCCAGGAGGCGCGGCATGGAGACCCACCGCATTGGTCCTTTCATCCCCAAGACAACGTCAGGGGCGGCAGCAGCAGATGCAGCGCTGAGAACAGGGGCAACAGCGTGCGTTGTCTTCAATGACCTGCTGGCTATTGGAATGTTGCAGCGACTCCAGGCGCGGGGCATTCGCGTACCGGAAGACATGAGCATTGTCGGATCAGACGACATTTTCGGGGCGGACTTCTGCAACCCCCCTCTAACAACAATTTCAAGTCCCATCGAGCAGGCTGGACGCGTTGCAGTGGCCATGTTGCTGTCCCAGCTCAATCCGGTGCCCGGCGGAGCAAACCGGAAGCTTGCTGTTATGCCCACTCATCTCACAATCCGCCAATCCACCGGGCCTGCACCTGATTGAGCCCGTGAGGTTCCGGCCCGAACACAGGAAGGGCGGGCGACGGCGGGAAGCACCCGCCGTTGTCCGCCCTTCCTCAGCGCAGAGGTCCCTTAGGCCCCGGTGGGGACTCCCGCGCCCGTTTCAGCCGGGACGCCGGGCTGGTTGCGGCCGTACAGCCAGTCGTTGTACTGGAAGCTGTTATCGCCACGGCTCTTGAAGAGCATGTTCCGCAGCACTCGGGCGCGGTAAAAAATACCCCAGGATTGTTGAACAATCTTAGATTCTCGTGCATCCTAGAGAGACCACTTCAACGAGACGAGAATCACTATGGCCTTCATTGACCTCAACAGCGACGTCGGGGAATCCTTCGGCAACTGGACCATGGGCGATGACGCAGCAATCTTCCGCTCGGTGTCCAGCGCCAACGTCGCCTGTGGCTTCCATGCCGGAGACCCGTCCACAATCGCCCGTACCTGCCGCGACGCCGTTGCGGCCGGCGTCGTCATCGGCGCGCACGTGGGCTACCGCGACCTCGCCGGCTTCGGCCGGCGCTTCCTGGACTGCTCCGCCACGGAACTCGCGGATGACGTCCTCTACCAGATGGGTGCCCTCAGCGCGCTGGCCACGGCCGCGGGCGGCCGCATCCAGTACGTCAAGCCGCACGGTGCCCTCTACAACACCATCGTCACGCACGAAACGCATGCCCAGGCCGTCGTGGACGCGGTCAAGGCCTTCGGCGGCGACCTGCCGCTGCTCCTGCTCCCCGGCTCCGTAGCCCTGGCCCGCGCCGAGGCCGCCGGCCTCCGGGGCGTGGCCGAAGCCTTCGCGGACCGCGCCTACAACCCTGACGGAACCCTGGTCTCCCGGCGCGAAGCCGGGGCTGTCCTCCACGACGAGGACGCCGTGGCCGCCAATATGGTCCGGCTGGCCACCGAGGGAACCATCATTGCCCGCGACGGGTCCGCCATCAAGGCGGAAGCGGAGAGCATCTGCCTGCACGGCGACACCGCCGGCGCCGTTTCCATGGCCGCGGCGGTGCGTCGTGAACTGGAAGCCGCCGGCGTGGAAATCCGGAGCTTCGTGTGAGCTCCCCCCGCATCCGCTGGGCCGGGCCCCGCGCCCTCCTTCTCGAACTCGACTCCCTGGAAACGGTCCTGGCCGTCCACGCCCGGCTGCAGGAGACGCCCTTGCCGGGGCAGGTGGATGTTCTGGCCGCCGCACGGACCGTCCTTGCGGTCTTCGATTCCCGCGCCTCGGCGCAGGCGGCCCGTGCCGCCGTCGCCACGCTGGACAGGGACGCGGCCGCGGTGAACGCCGGCAGCGCCGAACCGGTCCGGATCGAGGTGGTGTACGACGGCGACGACCTCGCCGAAGTGGGCCGGCTGACCGGGCTGGGTGCCGACGGCGTAATCGCCGCGCACACCGGGCAGCTGTGGACGGCCGCGTTCGGCGGGTTCGCCCCCGGCTTCGCCTACCTGGTAGGCGAGCATGACGCACTGAATGTTCCACGGCGCAGCTCACCGCGCACCGCCGTTCCCGCAGGTTCCGTGGCCCTGGCCGGCAATTTCTCCGCCGTGTACCCGCGGCGCTCCCCCGGCGGCTGGCAGCTGATCGGACGCACCGCTGCGCGGATGTGGGACCTGGACCGCGAACAGCCTGCCTTGCTCCGGCCCGGCAGCACCGTCCGGTATGTCGCAGTGCGGGAAGTCGTGGAAGTCGTGACGGTCGCGGAACCCGCCGGACAGCGTGAATCCGCCGGACAGGGTGGACCCGCCGCACAGCCGGACACCCCTGCCGGGGTCCAGGCTGCCGGGGTTCCCGCCCTGGAGATCATCACCCCCGGCCCGCAGTCCCTCATCCAGGACCTTGGCCGTCCCGGCTTCGGAGACCTGGGCGTCTCCCCCGCGGGCGCTGCCGACGCCGCCGGTGCCCGCCAGGCGAACCGCCTGGTGGGAAACCCACCGGGTGATGCCGTACTTGAAACCGTCCTGGGCGGACTGTCCGTCCGCGCCCGCGGCGAACTGACCGCCGCGCTCACCGGCGCTCCCGCGGACGCGGAGATCCGGTCAGGCAGCGCCAGCCGCCCGGCCCCGCTGTACGCCCCCTTCCCGCTGCACGACGGCGAGAGCCTCCACCTTGGCACGCCGGAGGCCGGCCTGCGCACTTACCTTGCCGTCCGGGGCGGCATCGACGTTCCCCCGGTGCTGGGCAGCCGGTCCACGGACCTGATGTCCGGGATTGGACCGTCTCCGCTGGACGCCGGAACGGTGCTGCCCGTAGGCGCGGCAGACCGCGGCCGTGTGGTGGGCCAGCCGGAACCGCCAACCCTGCATCCGGCCCTCAGCCAGGGCGGGACCGACGGCGCCCCGGTGGTGCTTCGGGTGACCCCCGGTCCCCGCGACGACTGGTTCACACCGCAATCCCTCGCCGCGTTGACCGGGCAGGACTGGGCGGTCACTGCCGAGTCCAACCGGATCGGCGTGCGGCTGGATACTTCAGCCGGCGGGACACCGCTGGAACGCTCGCGGACTGAGGAACTGCCCAGCGAAGGAGTGGTTGCCGGCTCACTGCAGGTGCCGCCGTCGGGCCTTCCCGTCCTCTTCCTCGCCGACCACCCAGTGACCGGCGGTTACCCCGTGATCGCCGTCGTCGTTCCCGAAGACCTGCCGGTGGCGGCGCAGCTCCCGCCCGGAACCACCGTCCGGTTCCAGGCCGTGGACCCAGGGACCATGGAGCCGCTCCGGCCCGGCGCCCTGCAGCAGCCGGAACCCACCGCCCCCACGCCTGCCACGAACAGCCTGTGAAAGAAGCAGCCATGAAAAAAGTCCTGATCGCCAACCGTGGCGAAATCGCCGTCCGGATCGTCCGCGCCTGCGCCGATGCAGGCCTGGCGTCCGTCGCCGTCTACTCGGATCCCGATGCCGACGCCCTGCACGTGCGCCTCAGCGACGAGGCCTACGCCTTGGAGGGGTCCGCCAGCGCGGAAACCTACCTGAACATCGGGAAGCTCCTGGCCGTGGCAGCCCGCGCCGGTGCCGACGCCGTGCATCCCGGCTACGGCTTCCTGTCCGAGAACGCCGACTTTGCGCAGGCGGTGCTCGACGCCGGACTCACGTGGGTGGGCCCGTCACCGGAAGCCATCCGCAGCCTGGGCAACAAGGTCACCGCCCGGGAAATCGCCGTCCGCGCCGGCGCCCCGCTGGTCCCCGGGTCGGACGGACCCGCCGCAAACGCCGACGAGGTGCGGGCGTTCGCCGCGCAGTACGGCGTTCCAGTGGCCATCAAGGCGGCCTTCGGCGGCGGCGGCCGCGGGCTGAAGATCGCCTACCGGATGGAGGACATCGACGACGCCTTCGACTCCGCGGTGCGTGAGGCAACCGTAGCCTTCGGCCGTGGCGAATGCTTCGTAGAACGCTTCCTGGACCGGCCCCGCCACGTCGAGGCCCAGGTCATCGCCGATACGCACGGAAACGTGGTGGTGGTGGGCACCCGTGACTGCTCCCTCCAGCGCCGCAACCAGAAGCTCGTGGAGGAAGCACCGGCGCCGTTCCTCACGCCGGAGCAGCGCAGCCGCATCCACGAGTCCGCCCGCGCCATCTGCCGGGAAGCCGGTTACACCGGGGCGGGCACCGTGGAGTACCTGGTGGCACCCGACGGCGTCATCTCCTTCCTCGAAGTCAACACCCGGCTGCAGGTGGAGCACCCGGTCACCGAGGAAACCTCCGGCATCGACCTGGTGCGCGAACAGTTCCGGATCGCCGCAGGCCTGCCGCTCTCCATCACCGAGGACCCCCAGCCCACCGGCCACGCCATCGAGTTCCGGCTGAACGCCGAAGACGCCGGCCGCGGCTTCCTGCCCTCCCCCGGCCCCGTGGACGTCTTTGAGGCACCCACCGGCCCCGGCATCCGCGTGGACTCCGGGGTCCGTTCCGGCTCCGTCATCCCGGCCGAATACGACTCCCTGATGGCCAAGCTGATCGTCCGCGGCGAGGACCGCGCGCAGGCGCTGCGCCGCGCGCGTGCCGCGCTGGACGAACTGCGGATCGAAGGCGTGCCCACGGTGGTCCCGTTCCACCGGGCCGTGGTGCGAGACCCGGACTTCACGGCGACGGACCGACTGGGCGTCTACACCACGTGGATTGAGTCCGAGTTCTCCGGCCGGCTCGCGGCCTCGCTAAAGAGCGGAATTGCCGGGCCCGTGGCGCGGCGCGAAACCCTCACCGTGGAAATCGACGGGAAGGCCGTCCAGCTGGGACTCCCGGCACAGGTTTATGCGGCCCTGATGAACGGCGGTGGCGGTGTTTCGGCCGGTGCAGGTTCTGCCGGTGCCGGCACCCACAGCGGAGACGCCGCCGACGACGGCCGGGTCACCGCGCCGATGGGCGGCAACCTGGTCAAATGGCTGGCCGAGGACGGCGCCGAGGTGGCCGCCGACCAGCCCCTCGCCGTCGTGGAAGCGATGAAGATGGAAACCGTGGTGGCCGCGTCCGGTGCCGGCACCTTCCGCCGCGGTGCGCAGGAGCCGGGGGCCGTCGTCGTGCGCGGCGAAGTGCTGGGCACGGTCGGCTAACATCGGATGTTGACTTGGAGATTGGGGGCGCGGACATGGATACCGGGACACACGGCGCAGCAGAACACGCACACACGACGGCATGGATCGCTTCCGTGCTGCGGAACCGCATCGCGGCCGGCGAACTGACCCCCGGGTCAAAGCTGTCCGAACAATCACTGTCCGCCTCGCTGGGCGTTTCCCGCAATACCCTGCGGCAGGCGTTCACCATCCTTGCCGGCGAGTCGATCGTCACGCACATCCCCAACCGGGGCGTCTTCGTGGCGTCGCCGGGCGAGGAGGAGGTGCGCGAGATCTACCGCATCCGCCGGACCATCGAACCTGCCGCCGTGCTCTGGGGTGAGCTCACTCCGCAAACGCTGGACGAGATGGAAGCCATTGTCCAGCGCGCCCAGGCTGCCCGGAACGCCGGCTCCGTCACGGACATGGCGGATGCCAACCAGGCCCTGCACCGCGCGGTGGTGGGCCTGACAGGCAGCGCCACGCTGCAGGAGCTGATGGACCGAGTGCTCGCCGAAATGCGGCTGGTCTTCCATGCCATGGCCTCCGCCCCCGACTTCCACAGCCACTACGTGGAGCGCAACGTGGAGCTTGTGAAACGGCTCCGCGCAGGTGAGCGGGAGGAGGCGGCGGCCGGGCTGCGCGCCTACCTCGATGCCGCCGAAGCCGAGCTGCTGGGCCACCTGGCCAGCACGGGACACTGATCGCCACAGGGCACTGACCGGCACGGGGCACTGACCGGCAACTGTTAAGCGGAGAGGGCCTGCACCAACCGGTGCAGGCCCTCTCCGCTTCAAAGGCGCCAGGTTCAGGGAACCAGGTAGTCGCTGTCCCGCGCGTCGGTGATGAGCATGTGGCCGGGCGCGTGGCCGATGGCCAGCGGGGGCCGGGACTGCATCACGGCGGCCTGCGGCGTGACGCCACACGCCCAGAACACCGGAATATGGCCATCCGGAATGGTCACGGCGTCGCCGAAATCCGGCCGGGCAAGATCGCCGATGCCCAGTTCGTGCGGATTGCCCACGTGGACTGGCGCGCCATGCACGGCCGGGTAGCGCGAGGTGATGCGGACCGCGTCGGCCACCTGCGAGGCCGGGACGGGACGCATCGAGACCACCATGGGACCGGCCATCGTGCCGGCGGGGGCGCACTGGCGGTTGGTGCGGTACATCGGCACATTCACGCCCTGCTCGATGTGGGCTATGCCGATGCCGCCGTCCTGCAGGGCGGCCTCGAACGTGAAGGAACAGCCGATCAGGAACGTCACCAGGTCATCACGCCAGTGGCTGGTGATGTCCGTGGGCTCGTCCACTTTCTCTCCGTCGCGGTACACCGTGTACTTCGGCACATCGGTTCGAATGTCACCGCCGGCCAGCAGCGGACCGCTGGTTTCGCCCGGTTCGAGGATGCCCAGGATGGGGCACGGCTTGGGATTGCGCTGGGCGAACAGCAGGAAATCGAAGGCGTGCTCCCGGGGGATGGCAAGCACATTCGCCTGCGCGTACCCCCGGGACCAGCCGGACGTCGGTTCCACCAGCCCGCCGCGGAACGCTTCGCGCGCCGCGGCGGGGGTGATGCTGGAGCGGTCCATCATGCCCACAGCTTTGCCAGGCCCATGACCGAATTCCAGCCGAGGAACACGGTGAGGATCCAGGCTGCGGCACCAACCAGCAGCAGCCACTTCGGGTAGGCGTAGCCGTGCATCAGGTCGCGGCGGCGCCATGCCACCCAGAGCAGGACCGCAAAGCCCACCGGCAGGATCAGGCCGTTGAAGGCGCCGGCAAAAATCAGCAGCTGCTGGGGCGCCTGGCCGAGGAAGATGTACACGATGGCGCAGCCGGCGATGAACGCAACGGTGATGAGGTTCCGCTTGCGCTCGGGAGTGCGGGAGGAGGTGATGAAGGAGACAGAGGTGAAGGCTGCGCCGATGACCGAGGTGATGGCAGCGGCCCAAAGAACCACGCCAAACATCCGCATGCCGATTTCACCGGCGGCCGCGCCGAAGGCCTCGGCCGCCATGTTGTTGCTGCTGAGGACCGTCCCGCCGGCAACGACGCCGAGGATGGCCAGGAAGAGCAGCACGCGCATCAGACCGGTCACCAGGATACCCAGGACGGAGCTGCGGGTGATCTCCTTGACGTGCCGGATGCCGGTGGCGCCGGAGTCGAGCATGCGGTGGGCACCGGCGTAGGTGATGTAGCCGCCCACGGTGCCGCCCACCAGGGTGGTGATGATGAGGAAGTCCACGGTTTCGGGGAGGAACGTGTTCTTCAGGGCCTCTCCCAGCGGCGGGGCGGCAACGATGGCCACGTAGATCATCAGCAGGATCATGACGGCACCCAGCAGCACCACGATCCGGTCCAGCGCCATGCCGGCCTTCTTGCTGATGAAGATCAGGATGGCGACGGCGGCCGAGACCGCACCGCCGATCTTGGGGTCCACACCCATCATGGCGTTGGCGCCGAGGCCGGTACCGGCGATGTTGCCGATGTTGAAGACAACGCCGCCAAGGAACACCAGGCCGGAGAGGAACCAGCCGACGCCGGGAAGGACCTTGTTGCCAAGCTCCTGCGCCCGGAGCCCGGTGACGCCGATGACCCGCCAGACGTTCATTTGGACTGCGATGTCGATCAGGATCGAGGCCAGGATCGCGAAGGCGAATGCGGCCCCGATCTGGGCTGTGAACACCGTGGTCTGGGTGATGAAGCCCGGTCCAATGGCGCTGGTAGCCATGAGGAACATGGCGCCAAGGAGCGCGGTGCGCCGGGCGGAAGTGCTCAGGTTCAGTTTGATGCCGGGTTCTGCCATGGTTTCCATCCATTGCCTAAGGTGACTGGAGTCACAATTATCGTCCCCAGTGACGATACAGGTTGTTGAACAATCTTGGCAAGGTATTGTTGAACAACTTTTTCGAAACAGCACGCCGAGACGGGGACTTTCGGCGCTGCCCCTTCCATGGGCCGGAATCCAAAAAGGGGACTGCAGGCTTGGTTCACATTCCATAATTGGGGCCCGCTGCGCTGGATACGATGAGGTGACCGGACAGAGCCGTCCGGCGGAATCAACGCAAAAGGAAACCCATGGCCGCGGTTACGGTGGACGACATCCTCTCGGATCTCCCCCTGGGTTCCGCCAGCCTCATCCTCCGGCCCGCCCCTGAACGGTCGGCCATCGAGCGGCTCCTCATCCTGGACGCCGATGACGGGACGGCGGATGCAACAGGGGCATTTGTCCTGCTGATCGGCGTGCGCGGCCGTTCTGCCCTGCCTGCCCTGCGCCGGCTCCTGCAGAGTCCCCCGCCGGTTGTGGCGATCAAGGGCAACCGGAAAGACGTTGCCGAGGCGGAGGAACTCCTGCACACTGCCGGGGCAGGGCTGCTCCTGGTGGACCCCGGAGCCGACTGGGACCGCCTGCTGTCCATTGCGAAGGACAGGATCCAGCCGCGCAGCTACCAGAGCGAGGTGCTGACCCTCCTCGAGGAGGACCTGTTTGCCATCGCCCAGACCACGGCCCGGCTGACCTCCAGCCACGTGGTCATCGAGGACGCCGCCAACAAGGTCCTCGCCTACTCCACGGTCACCAACGACATCGACGAACTGCGGAAAGCCTCCATCCTGGCCCGGCGCGGTCCGCGGAAATACGAACTGCTGCTCAAGGACCTGGGCGCCTACCGTGAACTCCACCGCACCCGGCTGCCGGTGCGCGTCCCGGCCAGGCCGCAGGACGGGCTGCGTGAACGGGTGGCCATCACCCTGTTCGCCGGCGACCGGATCATGGGCTACATCTGGCTCCAGGAAACCGGCGAAGGCTTTGGCCCGGACGTCGACAACATCCTGACAGGATCCGCCGCGCGGGTTTCCGCCGAGCTGATCCGCTACCGCAACCAGCAGTCCGTGCACATGCGGGAGGACCGCATCGTGCGGCTCCTGTCCGGTCCGGCTGAAGCCGCGGCCAGCGCCCACAGCGAGAAGATCCCGGCGGACCGGCCGGCCGCCCTGGTCCTGCTCGGCATGTCCGCCGCGGACTCCCAGGCCGACGACGCGGCACTCAAGCACGGCGAACTGGCCAACCTCGCATCCATCCACGCCGCCGCGTACAAGGCCTCCGCCGTCGTCGGGCAGTTCAATGGCGATACCGCCATCATCATCCCCGGGCTGCAGTCCACCGCCTCCGAGCCGGGGCTGTGCACCCTGGCCGAGGCCATTGTCCGGGATGCGCGCAAGCACCTCGGCCTTACCCCCTTTGCCGCCGTCGGTCCCGTGGTCCCGGATCTGTTGTCCATCCATACGGCCACCCGCGTCACCGAAGCCCTGCTGGCCTGCGTGGGGAGTGCGGACGCGGGTGCCGTTGCCACGGTGGACGACTTCGAGGAGGAGATCCTCTTCCGCGAGGCGGTCCGCAATTTCACGTCGTCCCCCTTCCGTCACCGCAGCCTGGCGGCGCTGCTCCAGCAGGATGCCGAGCTCGCCGGGACCCTGCGTGCGTATTTCGACGCGTCTTTCGACGTCGCCGAGTGCGCCAAGCGCATGAACCTCCACAAGAACACCGTCTACTACCGGGTCAGCAAGGCCGCGCGGGTCACCCGCCTGGACTTCGGCAACCCCCGCGATTCCCTTGTCGCCCTGCTCCACATCCAGGAGTGGGCGGCCAACCACCACGATCTGCCAGGCAGGAAATGACCGCAACACTCCAGGCACCACCTTTGGGTGGCCTCCTCGACGACATCGTCGGCAAGCACCGTCCCCGCCGGGAAGCGGGATCCGTCCCCGGAAACATTCCGTTCCTCGCGGAGATCCCGTTCGACAGGTTCGGGATCGCGGTGGCCACCACCTCCGGGGAAGTCTTCAGCTCCGGGGACGCACACGTCCCGTTTTCCATCCAGAGCATTTCCAAGGTCTTCACGCTGGCCATGGCACTGCAGGGCGGCAAGGCCGGTGCGCTCTGGCAGCGGGTGCTGCGCGAACCGTCCGGAACGTCCTTCAATTCGCTGGTGCAGCTGGAGGTGGAACACGGCATTCCACGCAACCCGTTCATCAACGCCGGCGCCCTGGTGGTCACGGACCACCTGATGGAGGAAGCGCCCGACGCCGCCACGCAGCTTCTGCGGTTCGTCACCGAACAGGCGGGGCGCGGGGCCGAGGACACCTTGCCCGGGCCCTTCATCGACGAGGCCGCGGCCGCCAGCGAGCTGGCCCGCAGCAGCCGCAACCTGGCACTGGCCCATTTCCTGAAGGACTTCGGTAATCTCCGGCGGCCCGCCGAAGCGGTGGTGCAAAGCTATGTCCGCCAGTGTTCGATCATGATGTCGTGCGTTGAACTCGCCACGGCCGGGCTTTTCCTGGCCCGGGACGGCCAGGGCGCCCGGGGACCGGTCCTGTCCCCCAGCGAAGCCAAGCGGATCGGTTCCATCATGCTGACCTGCGGGATGTACGACGCCGCCGGCGAGTTCGCCTACCGCGTGGGCCTTCCGGGCAAAAGCGGGGTGGGAGGCGGAATCCTGGTGATCGTTCCAGGCAAATGCACCATCTGCGTCTGGAGCCCGCGCCTGGACGCCAAAGGCAACTCGCTGGCCGGCACTGCCGCCCTCGCCGAACTGTCCGACCTCACCGGCTGGTCCGTCTTCTAGGCCCGCTCCCACCTTAATCCCCCCACCCAGACAGATCTTTCCCGGATCGAAAGGATCGACCATGCCCAAAAACCCCAATGACGAGGTTGGCATTTCCCAGGCCGACGGCGGGCACGCCCATGCATCGGAGCAGGCCCTGCACGCGGAGGATAAGGGTTACCACAAGAATTTGAAGCCGCGGCAGATCCAGATGATCGCGATCGGCGGTGCGATCGGGACCGGCCTGTTCCTGGGCGCCGGCGGCCGGCTCAACGCGGCCGGCCCGTCCCTGGTCATCGCCTACGCCGTGTGCGGGTTCTTCGCGTTCCTGATCCTGCGCGCCCTGGGCGAACTGGTCCTGCACCGGCCCTCTTCTGGCTCCTTCGTCTCCTACGCCCGCGAATTCTTCGGCGAGAAAGCGGCCTTCGTCTCGGGCTGGTTCTACTGGATCAACTGGGCCACCACCACCATCGTGGACATCACCGCCGCGGCCCTCTACATGAACTTCTTCGGCAACTACATCCCCTGGATGGCAGCCGTCCCGCAATGGGCCTGGGCTTTGATCGCCCTCGTCGTCGTCCTCGCCCTGAACCTCGTCTCCGTCAAAGTCTTCGGCGAAATGGAATTCTGGTTCGCCCTGATCAAAGTCGCAGCCCTGGTCATCTTCCTCATCGTCGGCACCTACTTCGTCATCTTCGGCACCCCCGTCGACGGCCAGCAGGTCGGCATCAGCCTCATCACCGACAACGGCGGCATCTTCCCCAACGGCCTGCTGCCCATGATCATCCTCATGCAAGGCGTCCTGTTCGCCTACGCCTCCATCGAACTCGTCGGCACCGCCGCCGGCGAAACCGAAAACCCCGAAAAAATCATGCCCAAGGCCATCAACTCCGTCGTCTTCCGCATCGCCGTGTTCTACGTCGGCTCCGTCATCCTCCTGGCCCTGCTCCTCCCGTACACCTCCTACGAAAAAGGCGTCAGCCCCTTCGTCACCTTCTTCGGCTCCATCGGCATCCAAGGCGTGGACGTCATCATGAACCTCGTCGTCCTCACCGCCGCCCTGTCCTCCCTCAACGCCGGCCTCTACTCCACCGGCCGGATCCTGCGCTCCATGTCCGTCAACGGCTCCGCCCCCCAATTCGCCTCCCGCATGAACAAAGCAGGCGTCCCCTACGGCGGCATCGCCATCACCGCCGCCGTCTCCCTCCTCGGCGTCCCCCTGAACTACCTCGTCCCCGCCCAAGCCTTCGAAATCGTCCTCAACGTCGCCTCCGTCGGCATCATCATGACCTGGGCCACCATCGTCCTGTGCCAAATCCAGCTCAAACGCTGGGCAGACAAAGGCTGGCTGCAACGCCCCTCCTTCCGCATGTTCGGCGCCCCCTACACCGGCTACCTCTCCCTGCTCTTCCTCGCCGGCGTCCTGGCCATGGTCTTCATCGAATCCCCCCTCACCATGCTCGTCACCGCCATCGCATCCATCCTCATGGTCATCGGCTGGTACGCCTGCCGCACCCGCATCCACGAAATCGCCGCAACCCGCGACGGCCACACCGGAGTATCTCCCGTCATCGCCAACCGGACCCCCATCCGGTAGCCCACGCCACACGGGCCGCAGCCGCAAATCCACCGCCAGAACACCTAGCTGAAGAAAGAACATGACACCAGAGCCGCAATCCACCCTGGCCACCTCTCCCACTACGCCCGCCGCAGAAGCGCCTGCCGCCGTCGTCAACGCCCGGACGGAGGAGCAACCGCGCCCGGACGCGCCCGCCCCGGCCCTGAAATCCGCCGGGCACGTGATTGTTGATTCCCTCGTCGCCCACGGCGTGGAACGCACATATGTGGTTCCCGGCGAGAGCTTCCTGGACGTGCTGGACGGGCTGCACAGTTCCGGGATCCAGACCGTCGTCTGCCGGCACGAGGGCGGCGCCGCGTACATGGCCGAGGCGGACGGCAAGATGCACCAGCGCCCGGGTGTTGCCATGGTGACCCGCGGCCCCGGCGCGGCCAACGCCCACGTGGGGCTGCACACGGCGTGGCAGGACTCCACTCCCATGCTGCTCTTCGTGGGCCTGATCCCGTTCGCCCACCGGGACCGGGAGGCGTTCCAGGAGTTCGACATCAAGGCGTGGTTCGATACCGGCGCCAAGCGGGTCATGACCCTGGACCATCCGGAGCGGGCATCCGAAATCGTGGCGGAGGCGATGTTCGCCGCCATGAGCGGACGGCCCGGGCCGGTGGTGGTGGGCTTGCCGGAGGACATCATCCGGCAAGAGATCAGCCCGGTGCTGCACCCGGCCATCCCGGTTGCTGCCGGCGGCATGGCCAGGACGGACGCGGAGGCCCTCGAGGAGGCCCTGGCGGAATCGAGCAAGCCGCTCTTCGTGACGGGCGGCAATGACTGGACCCAGGAGGCGGCAGACCAGCTCACCGCCTGGCTGGAGGAGCACCGGATCCCGGCGGCGGCGGAATGGCGGACGCAGGGAACAGTGCCGTTCGATTCCCCCTCGTACGTGGGGCCCATCGGGTACGGCCGGCCGCGCCCCACGTACGACCTGCTTGAGGAAACCGACCTGCTGGTGTTCGTTGGAACCGTGCCGGGCGACGTGATCACGGACGGCTTTGTCTGCCGGCAGGACTGGAACAAGAAGAACTTCCTGGTGACTGCAGATCCGTCACTGCGCGGCCGTTCCGGCCCGGTGTCCCGCCAAGTTTTGGCCAAGCCGGAAGCCTTTGTGCGCGATCTTCGGAACATCCACCTGCCAGTGAAGGATGAGTGGAAGGCCTGGACAGGCAGGATGCGGGCGGAGCAGGAACGGTTCGCGGCGCTTCCTCCGGCTGCTCCGGCAGCCGGCCAGGCCCGGATGGACACCCTGATGGCGAACCTCGTCCCCAGGCTGCCGGCCGATGCCATGGTGACCTTCGGAGCGGGCGAGCATACCAACTGGGCGCACCGCTACTTCCCCACCCGCCGGTACGTGTCCATGATCAGCGCCCGCAACGGCTCCATGGGCTACTCCGTGCCGTCAGCCATCGCGGCTTCCCTGGCTGATCCGCGACGGCGGGTCGTCACCATCGCGGGCGACGGCGAGTTCCTCATGAACGGGCAGGAACTAGCCACCGCAGCGCAGTACGGTGCAACACCGCTGGTGATCGTGATGGACAACCAGGAATACGGCACCATCCGTACGCACCAGGAACGGCACTACCCCGCCCGAATTTCCGGCACCCAGCTGCAGAACCCCGACTTTGGGCTGATGGCCAGGGCATTCGGGGGTTTTGGCATCACGGTTACGGAGGACAGGGATATTCCGGCGGCGCTGGACGCTGCGCTGGAGGCCATCGACCAGGACAACGCCTTCGCCCTGATCCACCTGGTGGTGGAGCAGCGGGTCAAGGCGTACTGAGGAAACTAGTGCCGGGCAGGCTGGACGGCGGCGGGAAGATCCCGCCGCCGTCCGCAACGCTCGGGGGGTCGCTACAGCTTGTCGGTACGGTCCTCGCCCTTGTGGCCTGCGCCCCGGAGGTTTTCCTGGACCTTGCCGAACAGGTCCTTGATGGTGGATTCGGCGTTGGTGATGACGTCCACCGGCACGTAGACGTCATGGGTGAGCGGCAGGTCGTATTCGTCCTTCAGGTGCGTGCCGTTTCCGACTCCCTGCAGGGAAAGGTAGACCATCGCTTCCGTCCGGGCGACGCCGGCGAGTTTCCCAAAGACGACTGTGAATTCGTTGGGCTGGAAGCTGATGGTCTGGCCGATGTGGTTGCGGCCAAGCTCACCAGCGGGAACAACCTTCTCCGACTGGCTTCCGGTGTAGTCCATGAACATCTCCTTGGATCGTCTGGCACTTACGAACGCAGTCTAACGCCGCGCGCAGCTGCGCCCCCAGTGCCCGGCTTAGGCCCCGGGCCGGAAGACGGAACCGTGGCCAGGGCCAGCGCTTGTGCTGGAGGGCTGCACAAGCGGCCGGCGGCCGGCGTGGTCAGTCCTCCATTGAAGCCACCGGGTCCGCGCCTGTTTGATAGCAGGAACGGCTGGACAGCCGCCCAACCACCTAAGGAAAATCCCGTGACTTCAATGGCGAACCGCGTCAAGAGCCCCACCCGCTGGGACGAAGTGGAAATTGGCGACACCGTGGAACTCCGGCGCAACGGCGCCCGCATCCATGCAGGGCTGGTGGATGCCCGCACCGCAGACGGCGACGTGGTGTGGGTGATCGCCCCCGCCGGCGGCCGGCGGCTGTTCCACATTTGCGACGGCTACGACCTGGTGGAGTCACCGGCACCGCAGTAGGGCGCGCAATAAAGAGACCGGAACGGCAGCCCAGCTTTGCACGTCCCAGGTTTTGCAAGACTAGGGACGGACCCGCCAACGGCAACCAGCCAGGAGACAGCCATGACCCCGCCGGACTTCACCGCTTTCCGCAGCACCCCCATCACCGAACTTCTCGGCATCGACGCGCCCGTGGTCCTTGGACCCTTCGGCGGCGTCTCCTCCGTGCAGCTCACGGCAGCAGTGAGCGACGGCGGCGGCCTGGGTTCCTACGGCCTGTACGGCTACGACGGCGGTGCCATCCGCAGGACAGCGGCGGACCTTCGCGAGGCAACGGACAGGCCGTTCGCCCTCAACCTGTGGATCCCCACGGGCGATGAGGCCGAGGCGGTGGACCAGGCCGATTTTGACCGTTTCACAGGTCTGCTGAAGCCGTACTTCGAGGAACTCGGGATCCCGCTGCCGGAGATGCCCTCGCGGTACCTGCCTGACTACGGCGAACAGGTGGAGGCCACGCTGGAAGCGTCTCCCGCCGTCGTCAGCTTTGTGTTCGGTGTCCCCGCACCCCAGGTAGTGGAGGACGCCCACCGGCGCGGTATCAAGGTGCTCGGCACCGCCACTACCGTGGAGGAGGCCGTGGCGCTGGAGGCCGGCGGCGTGGACGCCGTGGTGGCCAGCGGCATGGAGTCCGGCGGGCACCGCGTGTCCTTCCTGCGGCCGGCAGACGAATCGCTCGTTGGGACCTTCGCCCTGGTCCCGCAGGTCGCCGACGCCGTGCGCATCCCGGTGATAGCTGCCGGCGGAATTGCCGACCGGCGCGGGGTTGCTGCTGCGTTCGCCCTTGGCGCGGAAGCCGTGCAGGTGGGGACAGCGTTCCTGGCCACCCGCGAGTCGGCGGCGGTCCCGGCCTACCGTTCGCTGCTTTTCAGCCCGTCGGCCGGCCGGACGGTCCTCACCCGGGCGCTCAGCGGCAGGCTGGCCCGCGGCATCCCCAACCGCGTCACCACCGACCTGGCCGATGCCCGGCCCATCGCGCCGTTCCCCATCCAGAACTGGCTGACAGGGCGTTTCCGGCCGGAGGCCGCCGCCCGCGGGAACACCGGACTCATGTCCCTTTGGGCCGGCCAGGCCGCTCCCCTGATCCGGCACGACACCGCCGCGGATGTCCTCGCTGAACTGCTGGCAGGCGTCGGATAGCAGGACGGGCGGGAGGCAGCGGCACCTGCCGGCGCGCCAATCACCGATAGAATCTGGACCGGCGGAACCATGCCCGGGATACCGCCGGCAACCGCTACGGGGAGAGGAGGAGCCGTGCCGTCACACAAGCCGCGCGCGCCCTTCCACTTCCTCCGCTCCTCGGCCCTCGCCGCTGCAATCCTTGCCCTGGCGGCGGGAGCCCACGTGGCGGGCGGCGGCCACCTCCCGGCTCCCGGCATCCTGCTGGCCGTCCTGGCCTTGACCGGGCTCGCAAGTACGGCCGCCACCCGGCTGCGGCTCACCTTTCCCGCTGTGGGGGCGCTCCTTGGCGCCGGACAGCTGGTTCTGCATGAAGCGTTCACTGCATTCAGCGCCCCGGCCCTCGCGCTGGGTCCGGCCAGCCTGCATTCCGGCCACCAGCACGGCGGAGGCACTCCGGTGCTGCCCGAACTGGTCACCGTCGCCGGACACGCACCCGCCGGCGATCCCGGTTCGGCACCGCTGATGCTGGCCGCGCACGCTCTGGCCACCCTGGGCTGCGCGCTCTTGCTGGCCAAGGGCGAGGATGCGCTGTGGGCCCTGGCCGCCTGGCTTCGTCCGCTCGCGGGGCTCCCCCGTGCAGAAGCGCCCGACGCCGTTCCCCCGGTTTTCGCAGTCTTCCCGCCCGCCGCCGCACCCCGCCGTCCCTGGCGGAACCTGCGGCAGGACAGCCGACGCGGCCCGCCTTCCGCCGTCGCGCTCTGTTCCTAACCCCACGCCGCATCCACTGCCGGCGGGGCATTTCAAACTCCTGCACGCCCTGGGCGGGCGTGCGCCAGAAAGGCAACCCCATGACCACGTCCATTCTTCGCCGTACCCTGACCACCGCCGCCGCCACCGGCGGCGCGGCAGCCCTGATGCTCGCAGCGGCGGGCGGCGCCGCGGCACATGTCGGCGTCACGCCCGACAAAACCGACGCCAACTCCTACGCCCTCCTGACCTTCGGGATTCCCCACGGCTGTGACGAATCAGGCACCACCAAGGTGGCCATCACACTGCCCGCCGAGCTCAACGACGCCCAGCCCACGGTCAACCCCAACTGGACGGTTGAAAAGGTGACTGAGACGCTCCCCGAGCCCAAGAAACTCGCGGACGGATCGTCCATCACCAAGCGGACCAGCCAGATCGTCTACACCGCCAAGGAACCCCTGCCGCACGACCTCCGCGACGCCCTGGTCCTGTCCGTGAAGCTCCCTGACGCGGCCGGCAGCACGCTGCACTTCCCCACGCTCCAGACCTGCGAGACGGGCCAGACCGACTGGTCCCAGATCGCGAAGGACGGCGAGGATCCGCATTCCCTGGAGGCACCGGCCCCGTCCATCACCGTGACGGCGGCTGAGGGTCGCGGCCACGGGACGGAAGCCGCAGCGCACTCAACGCAGGAGGGCGCCGGAGAAACCGGGCAGGCCGCAGCCGTCTCGGACAGCGGAGCCGAAGAACGCAGCTGGGCAGGCCTCGCTGCCGGCATAGGCGGTCTGGTCCTGGGCGGCGCAGCCCTGCTGCGGAGCGGCGCGCGGCGCAAGGCCACGGACAGCGCAGCCACCAGGTAGCCAAGGTTTGATGCCCGGATCATCACGATCCGGGCATCAAAACAGCCGCCAGGCCTGCGGCATCGTTGACGCCGGCAGGCGCTGCCGCGAAGGTTGTGGCATGAGGTCTCAGAAAATCTTCCAGGGGATAGCCATGTCGACGGCGGCCGGAGCGGCTGCCCTGCTGCTCACCGCCTGCGGTCCAAGCCAGCCGCAGACCCAGGCGACCACGACGGCGCCGGGTACCGGCACGCCCAGCCCGAGCGCGACGTCTGCGCCGCCGTCGTCCGCTCCACCGTCTTCCACCACGCCGGCCACGTCCGCTCCTGCGGCCCCCGGCCTGTGCAAGGCCGCAGGGCTGACCGCGGCCACCGACGCATCCGGCGGTGGCGCTGCAGGCAGCGTTTACATGAACCTCAACCTCACCAACAGCGGCACGGAGCCCTGCCTGCTCAAAGGCTTCGCCGGGGTCTCGCTGGCGGCAGACAACGCCGGTGCCCCCATCGGAGCGCCCGCCTCCCGTGATGAATCCACGCCCGTCACGGACGTCCTCCTGGCACCCGGCCAGACCGGCACGGCCGTCCTGCGCTATACCCAGGCCGGAAACTACATGGACTGCGCCATGGTGGACGCAGCCGGCTACCGCATCTACCCGCCGGAGGACACTGCCTCGCTGTTCCTGCCGCAGCCCACCAAGGCATGCAGCAACGCCGGCATCACTCTGCTCACCATCGGGGCGTTCCAGCCCGCGTAGGCTCCGGGTCCGTGGGGCCCTTCCTACAGACGACTGCAGGCGGTCCGGCTAGTGCCGGGCCGCCTGCAGTTTCTTATCTGTGCCGCGAACCTGTGGCTGCGCGGCTGGTGTTTCAGTACCTGTTAGTGGGCCGTGGTAGCGCGGCCGGCGCGGGCAGTTCCGCGGGAGAGAGCAAGGCCAAGGCCAAGCATGCCAACGCCCAGGACGAAGTGCAGCCAGTTGTCCGCCATGTTGACGGGGACGAAGTTGGCCGGGGTGTCCAGGCCGATCAGCAGGCCGTAAAGCCACAGCACCAGGTAGATGGCACCGCCAATCACCAGGAAGTTCCGGGACTGCGCTGCGGTGCGGGCCATGGCGACACCGGCCACGCCAAACAGCAGGTGGACGATGTTGTGCAGCACGGATACCTGGAAGATGCCCAGCAGCAGGGCTCCGGATTCATGTCCGGCGAAGCCCATGGTTTCGTAGTTGGTGGTGATGCCAGGAATGAAGCCCAGCACACCCACCAGGAGGAAGACTGCTCCCACGGCGAGGGCTGCTGTTTGAATGTTGGTCCGGCCTACGGTACGACCGTCGGAACTCATGCTTGTCATGATTACTCCTGCTGTTTGTCGTTTTCGTTTTCCATGGCTGCCGGGCTCCGCCTGACCATAGACTACCCCGACAAAGTAAGTATACTTAGCAACTGCGGAACTGATAGGTCAGGTCTATAACGGACCCATTACAACTGGCCCCACCGGGCCACTTAGACCGGAGGCAGGGTGAGTTGGCATGACGTCGATTTGGTTGGACCGCAGCGCGGCCTTCACTTCCGATCCGTTTGAGCCCGACACCACATACGACACTGTGGTGGCCGGCGCGGGGCTGACCGGCCTGGTCACCGCGCTGCTGCTCGCCCGCTCAGGCCAAAAGGTCCTGGTTCTTGAGGCGCGGTATCCGGGCGCCGTCACCACCGGCAACACCACGGCCAAGGTGACCCTGCTGCAGGGCACCTTCCTGTCCCAGCTCGCCCGCCAGTACTCCCCAAAGCAGGTCCAGGCCTACGTTGACGGCAACCGCGAAGGCCAGTCCTGGCTGCTGCGCTACCTCGACGACCACGGCGTCGCGTACCAGCGCCGCGACGCCTACACCTACGCGGCAACGGCCCAAGGCACGGAAAAGCTGCGCGAGGAGGTGAGCGCCGGAACCACCGCGGGGCTCGCCATGGAATACGTGCGCGACGCCGGCCTGCCGTTCGCGGTGCACGGCGCCGTCCGCCTCCCCGACCAGGCGCAGATCCATCCCATGGAGGCGGTGGACACACTGGTGGCGGACATCCGCGGCCGGGGCGGCACGGTAGTGGGCGGCGTGCGGCTGCGGGACGTCGCCGGGGACCTTCCGTCAGTTGTGCGGACCAGCCGGGGCAGCGTGCGCGCGGAGCGGGTGGTGCTTGCCACCGGCATCCCGGTCCTGGACCGCGGCCTGTACTTCGCCAAGCTGAAGCCCAGCCGGTCCTACGCCGCGGCCCTTGAGCTGCAGGAGGGGCAGGAACCGCCGGCCGGGATGTACATCTCGGTGGAACAGCCCACGCACTCGCTGCGCGATTACGAGCACGACGGCCGCAGGCTCCTGCTGGTGGGCGGCCATGGCCACCATGTGGGCCGGGCGGAGTCCGAGAAGGCGCATCTGCAAGGGCTGCTCGACTGGACGCGCCAGCACTATCCGGGGGCGAGGACCACGCACGCCTGGTCCGCGCAGGACTATATGGCCACCAACCTGATGCCGTTCTTCGGCAAGCTTCCCCGCGGCCGGGGGCATGTCTACTTCGGCACCGGTTACAACAAGTGGGGCATGACCAACGCCGTCGCCGCGGCACTGGCGATCTCCGCCGACATCCTGGGCGGCAATGTGCCCTGGGCGGACACCATCCACCACCGGGTCACCTCCCCCGCCGGAGCCTTCTCCGCCGTCGCCCTTAATACGGGTGTGGCAGCCAGGCTTGCCTCCGGATGGGGGCAGCTGGCGGCGGAAGGCCTGAAAACGGAAGGCACCAGGGCACTGAAACGGGGCAAGGATGTTCCTGCGGCCGCGCCCGTTGTTCCCGCCGAAGGCGAGGGCAGGGTGTACCGCGAAGGGACCCGCCCCGTGGCCGTCTCCACCGTTGACGGGACCACCTGCAAGCTGTCGGCCGTCTGCACCCACCTGGGCGGCATCGTGCACTGGAACGACAATGAGAGGACCTG
This sequence comes from Arthrobacter nitrophenolicus, assembly GCF_045833485.1. Classification (NCBI taxonomy): domain Bacteria; kingdom Bacillati; phylum Actinomycetota; class Actinomycetes; order Micrococcales; family Micrococcaceae; genus Arthrobacter; species Arthrobacter nitrophenolicus. The sequence goes on along the minus strand of NZ_CP174504.1, from coordinate 2,388,089 downwards.
GGACTGCCCCCTGCACGGCTCCCGCTTCAGCAGTGACGGCACGCTGCTGGAAGGTCCGGCCACCAGGGACCTGCCGCAGGACCGGAAGGCTTGAGCCCGGGTTCCGGGGACGCCGGCGGTCCTGTCGGTGGCCTGGGGCATGATGGAGGCATGACCCAGGAAAAGCCCTCCCCGGGCGGCAGGCGTCCGGCGGATGCTGCGCCCATGGCCCAGTTCAGCAGGCCGACCCGCGACTGGTTCCTGGGCGCTTTTTCCGAACCCACCCCTGCCCAGGCCGGGGCCTGGAACGCCATCTCCTCCGGTTCGCACGCACTGGTGGTGGCGCCCACCGGTTCCGGCAAGACGCTCGCCGCTTTCCTGTGGGCCCTGGACAGGCTGCTGGGCTCCGCCGCGGCGGCCCCGGAGCTGCCGGGCTTCGAGGATGCGGCTGCGTCCACACGCCCGGCGAAGGGCAGGAAGCCGCGGGCCCCGAAGCGCAAGACCCGCGTCCTCTACATCTCGCCGCTGAAAGCCCTGGGTGTCGACGTCGAGCGCAACCTGCGTTCCCCGCTGATCGGCATCACCCAGACCGCCAAGCGCCTGGACCTTCCGGCGCCCCTGATCACGGTGGGCGTCAGGTCCGGGGACACCACCGCGGCGGACCGCCGTGCGCTGCTGAGCAACCCGCCGGACATCCTTATCACCACCCCGGAATCGCTGTTCCTGATGCTTACCTCCAGGGCCCGCGAGACGCTCACCGAGGTGGACACCATCATCATTGACGAGGTCCATGCCGTGGCCGGAACCAAACGCGGCGCGCACCTTGCCGTATCGCTCGAACGGCTCGATGCCCTGCTGCCCAAGCCGGCCCAGCGGATCGGGCTCTCGGCCACGGTTGAGCCTCGGGAACTGGTGGCCCAGTTCCTGGCGGGTTCGGCGCCGGTGGAAATCGTTGCCCCGCCCGCGAAGAAGAACTGGGACCTCACGGTGTCCGTGCCGGTAGACGACATGTCCGATCTGCAGGGCGCCGCCGGGGCTTTCGATTCAGGCCCGGCTTCCGGGCTCCAGCCGCAGGCTTCCATCTGGCCGCACGTGGAGGAGAAGATTGTTGACCTGGTGCTGGCCAACCAATCAACCATCGTGTTCGCCAACTCCCGCCGCCTGTCCGAGCGGCTGACGGCCCGCCTCAACGAGATCTACGCCGAACGGCAACTGGTGGCGGCCGGCGGCGGGTGGGACGACCCCGTGGCGGAAGGGCTGGAAGCTGCCGGCTCCGGGGCGGCGGTCCCGCCGTCGGGCGTTCCGGCGTCGGGCGTTCCCGCGTCCACTGCGACGCCCGCGCACATGATGGCGCAGGCGGGCAGCTCGGCGGGCGCGGATCCCGTGCTCGCGCGGGCGCACCACGGTTCGGTTTCCAAGGACCAGCGGGCACTCATCGAGGACGACCTGAAGTCCGGCCGGCTGCGCTGCGTGGTGGCCACCTCGTCCCTGGAACTCGGCATCGACATGGGAGCCGTGGACCTGGTGGTGCAGGTGGAGTCGCCGCCGTCGGTGGCCAGCGGCCTGCAGCGCGTGGGGCGGGCCGGACACCAGGTGGGCGAAGTGTCCCAGGGCGTCCTGTTCCCCAAGCACCGGGCAGATCTCGTCCACACAGCCATTACCGTGGAACGGATGCTGGGTGGAAAGATCGAGCGCCTCGGCATCCCTGCCAACCCCCTGGACATCCTGGCCCAACAGACGGTAGCGGCCGCCGCGCTGGGCAGCATCGACGTCGAGGAGTGGTTCGCCACCGTCCGGCGCTCCGCCCCCTTCGCTTCGCTCCCCCGCTCGGCGTTCGAGGCCACCCTCGACCTGCTGGCCGGGCGCTACCCGTCGGATGAATTCGCCGAGCTCAGGCCCCGGATTGTCAGGGACCGCAACGCCGGGACCATCGAGGGCAGGCCCGGCGCCCAGCGCCTGGCCGTGACCTCCGGCGGAACCATCCCGGACCGCGGCCTGTTCGGCGTGTACATCATCGGCACCGAGGTGGAAGGCTCCGCCTCCCCCGCCGGTGACGGCAAACCCGCTCCGGCGCCCAAGGGCGGCCGGCGCGTGGGCGAGCTGGACGAGGAAATGGTGTACGAGTCCCGGGTGGGAGACGTCTTCGCGCTGGGCGCCACCAGCTGGAAGATCGAGGACATCACCCACGACCGTGTGCTGGTATCGCCGGCTTTCGGCCAGCCGGGCAAGCTGCCGTTCTGGAAGGGTGATTCGCTGGGCCGGCCGGTGGACCTGGGCCGTGCGCTGGGCGCGTTCGTCCGCGAGTTGTCAGCGTCCGACGCCGGACCCGCCGCCGAGCGCTGCAAGGCGAGCGGGCTGGACGAATTCGCCGCCAACAACCTGATCCAGTACCTGACGGAGCAGAAGCAGGCCACCGAGGTGGTGCCGAGCGACACCACACTGGTGGTGGAGCGGTTCCACGACGAGCTGGGTGACTGGCGGGTCATCCTGCACAGCCCGTTCGGCATGCCCGTGCACGCACCCTGGGCCCTCGCCGTGGGGCAGCGGCTCCACCAGCGGTACGGGCTGGACGGCTCCGCCATGGCGGCCGACGACGGCATTGTGCTGCGCGTGCCCATGATGGAGGACGAGCCACCGGGCGCCGAGCTGTTCCTCTTCGACCCCGAAGAGCTGGAACAGATCGTCACGGCCGAGGTGGGCGGCAGCGCACTGTTCGCGTCGCGGTTCCGGGAATGCGCTGCGCGGGCGCTCCTGCTCCCCCGCCAGACGCCCGGCAAACGGCAGCCGCTGTGGCAGCAAAGGCAGCGTTCGGCGCAGCTGCTGGACGTTGCCCGGAAATACCCCACGTTCCCCATCGTGCTGGAAACGGTGCGCGAGTGCCTGCAGGACGTCTACGACCTCCCGGCCCTGAAGGACATCGCCGCCTCCGTGGAACGGCGCGAACTGCGGATCGTGCAGACCACCACCTCCCAGCCGTCGCCGTTCGCCAAGTCCCTGCTGTTCGGTTATGTGGCCCAGTTCCTGTATGAGGGCGATTCACCCCTCGCGGAACGTCGGGCCGCGGCCCTGGCACTGGACTCCACGCTCCTCAATGAGCTGCTGGGCCGCGTGGAACTGCGGGAACTGCTGGATGCAAGGGTCATTGAAGCCACGGAGCGGGAGCTTCAGCGGCTGGCCCCGGACCGGAGGGCACGGGGGCTCGAGGGCGTGGCGGACCTGCTGCGGCTGCTCGGGCCGCTGACGCCGGACGAAGTGGCGGACAGGCTTCAGGGCGAGGACAACGCACCCGGGGACATTGCCGCCGGCGCGGCTGCCGCGGATAGTGACGCTGAACCGACGGACGCCGAGCTCGCAGCCGCACTGGACGGCCGCAGGGCTGCGCCTGAAGCAGCCCACGGGAGCACTGAATCCGCGGCAGCCCACCTGGCAGCGCTGCAGCGCGCCAACCGGGCCATCAAGGTGAACATCGGCGGGGTGGAGCGGTTCGCCGCCGTCGAGGACGCCGCCCGGCTGCGCGACGCCCTCGGGGTGCCGCTGCCCATGGGCGTTCCCCTGGCCTTCATCGAGCCGGTAGCCGATCCGCTCGGGGATCTCGTCTCCCGCTATGCCCGGACGCACGGCCCGTTCACGGCGGGTGAAGCGGCAGCGCGGCTGGGACTCGGCGTGGCGGTGGTAGGCACTGCCCTCAAGCGGCTCGCGGCAGACGGCCGGGTGGTGGAGGGCGAGTTCCGGCCGAACGCGGCCCCGCCGGGGAGTGCAGTCCTGCCGGACGGCGCAGCCCCATCGGGCAGTGCCGTCATGCCGGCAGGAATCGATGGTGCCGGCGCCGATGGTGCCGGCGCCGAAGAATTCGACGGCGGACCGTTTGGGCCAGGCGACGAGGTCGCCGGCGATGATCTTGCGGGCGCTGACGAGGTTGCGGGCGATGACGACCTTGATGTTGCGGGCGAAGACGAGGAAGAGGAGCTGGCTCCGGCCGAGGCAGCGCACCTGCCGGCGGCCGGGCAGGCAGCACCGGAAGTCCCGCATGCCGCCGTCAGCGAATGGTGCGACGCCGAGGTGCTGCGCAAGCTCCGCCGCCGCTCACTGGCGGCGCTGCGCGCTGAAGTGGAACCGGTGGACGCCGCCGCCTATGGCCGGTTCCTTCCTTCCTGGCAGCACGTCCGCGTTCCGGGCGGCGGCCGCGGCCAGCCTTCGCTCCGCGGCCTGGACGGCATCATTACCGCCATTGACCAGCTTTCCGGGGTGCCTGTCCCCGCGTCAGCGTGGGAGCCGCTCATCCTGGCCAGCCGGGTGTCCAACTACCAGCCGGCCATGCTGGACGAGCTCATGGCCACCGGGGAGGTCCTGTGGTCCGGGGCCGGAGCCCTGCCGGGAAATGACGGCTGGATCAGCCTGCACCTTGCGGACTCGGCAGAGCTCACCCTGAACCCCGCTCCGGAGTACCAGCCGGGTGACGCCGGGCAACGCCTGCTGGACCACCTCCGGGCCAACGGCGGCGGCTATTTCTTCCGCCAGCTGACGGACATCGCGGGCGGCATGGACTCGGTGCTGAGTGACCAGGAGGTGGTGACTGCCCTCTGGGAGCTGGCGTGGGCCGGCCGGATCACCGGGGACACTTTCGCCCCCGTCCGCGCGCTGATCGCCGGCGGCCATACGGCTCACCGGCAGGTGGCACGCGCACCACGGGCCAGGGCGCCACGGCTCAGCAGGCTGGGGCGTTCACACGGCACCGGGCTGATGGGGTCGCCGGGCCTTGCCGGCGGGCGCTACGGCGGCTCGGGTGCCGCGGCAACCCCGCCCCTGGCAGCCGGGCGCTGGTCCGCGCTGCCGGAACCGGAACTCGATCCCACCATCCACGCCCGCGCCACCGCCGAGCTCCTGCTGGACCGCTATGGCGTTGTCACCAGGGGGTCGGTCATGGCCGAGCAGATCCTGGGCGGCTTCGGCCTGATGTACAAGGTGCTGGCACGGCTGGAGGAAGCGGGGCGCTGTCGGCGGGGCTACTTCATCGAGCATCTGGGGGCGGCCCAGTTCGCCGTGCCGGCCACTGTGGACCGCCTGCGCTCCTACGCCGAGGACACCCAGCTCGCCAAACCGGATCCGGTCGCCCTGGCACTCGCCGCCACGGACCCCGCCAACCCCTACGGCGCGGCCCTTCCCTGGCCCGCCCTGCAGGACGACGCCGGAACAGGCCACCGCCCGGGCCGGAAGGCAGGGGCGCTGGTGGTCCTGGTGGACGGAGCGCTGGTCCTCTACGTGGAACGGGGCGGCAAGACGCTGCTCGCCTTCAGCGACGACGAGGCCGTCCTGGCCGCCGCCGGCGCCGCCCTGGTGGGCGTCGCGACCCGTGGCGCCGTGGACAAACTGGTCATGGAAAAGGTCAACGGGCACGGCATCCTGGACACCCCGGTGGCGGCCGCGCTCAGTTCCGCCGGAGCATACTCCACCCCGAAGGGGCTGAGGATCCGTGCCTGAGGGTGATTCCGTCTGGCGGGCCGCCAACCAGCTGCACAAGGCCCTGGCCGGGCAGACCCTGCTGGCGTCCGACTTCCGCGTCCCCCGGTTCGCCACCCTGAACCTTGCCGGGTGGACGGTGGCCGAGGTGGTGCCCCGCGGCAAGCACCTCCTGATGCGCGTGGCGGGGCCCGGCGGCAAGCGGCTCACCATCCATTCGCACCTGAAGATGGAGGGCACCTGGCAGATCTATCCTCCGGGCGGCAGGTGGCGGAAACCCGGCTACACGGCCCGGTGTGTCCTGCGCACGGCGGCCGCGGACGCCGTCGGCTTTTCCCTGGGCATCGTGGAAGTGGTGGCCACTGACAACGAGGACTCCATTGTGGGGTTCCTCGGCCCGGACCTCCTGGGTCCGGACTGGGACCTGGACGAGGCCGAGCGCCGGATCCGCTCGTCGCCCGATGTCCCGGTGGGGGTGGCGCTGCTGGACCAGCGGAACCTGGCCGGCATTGGCAACATCTACCGCTGCGAGGCCTGCTTCCTCTCGGGCGTCCACCCCGCCACTCCCGTAGCAGACGTGGCGGATGTACGGACCATGATGACAGACGCCAAGCAGCTGCTGGAGGTAAACCTCGGACCCGGCCGCCGCGTCACCATCCTCAACGCCCGCGGCATGCCCGTGGGGCGGATGGCCGGCCGGCCGGGCTACTGGGTGTACCGCCGCGAGCACCAGGCGTGCCTGAAATGCGGGACCCCAGTCCGGCGCGGACTGCTGGGCAAGCCAAACGGGGACGAGGAACGCGATATCTACTTCTGCCCGAGGTGCCAGCCGGAACCGGCGTAATCATTCGTCAGGGAACGGTGGCAGGAGCAGCACCGGCGGTCTCCGGCAGCGCGGCCGGAACCATGAACCGCGGCAGCAGCAGCTGCACCAGGGGTCCGATGGCCAGCGCGTAGACAACAGTTCCCACGCCCACCGAACCGCCCAGCACCCAACCGATGGCCAGGACTGTCACCTCGATCAGTGTGCGGGACAGGCGGACGGACCAGCCGGTGCGCCGGGCCAGGCCGGTCATCAGCCCGTCCCGGGCCCCGGGGCCAAAGCGGGCACCGATGTAGCAGGCGGAGGCGATGCCGTTGAGCAGGACTGCGCCGGCGAGCATCGCCACCTGGCCGAAGAGCTGGGACACGGCAGGAATCAGGGCCAGTCCAATGTCGGCGAAAACGCCCACCAGGATGGCGTTGCACAGGGTTCCGAAGCCGGGCCACTGCCTCAGGGGGATCCACAGCAGGAGCACCAGGAAGCTCACGATGATGACCACCAGGCCGATGCTCATCCCGGTCCGGTTCGCCAGGCCCTGGTGGAAGACGTCCCACGGGTCCAGGCCAAGCCCGGCCCGGATGAACATGGCGAGGGAAATGCCGTACATGGCGAGGCCGGTGAAGAGCTGGATCAATCTGCGGGTCATCATGGGAACAACCCTCCCACTCAACTGGCTTTTGATTACATAGCCAGTTTGAAACACTGGCTACATGGCCCCTTCCCTGAACGCTGCAGCACTCTCCCGTCTCTTGGGCCCCTGGAACCGCGGGGCCGGCCCGGCATACCGGGAACTGGCAGATGTGGTCCGGTTGCTCATCCTGGACGGCAGGGTGCCCCTGGAAACCGCTCTGCCCAGCGAGCGCGCCCTTTCCGCGGCACTGGGCGTCAGCCGGACCACCGTCACGGCCGCATACACGAGCCTCCGGGAACAGGGGTTCCTCAGCAGCGGGCAGGGCAGCCGCGGCAGGACCCGGATCCCCGACCTGAACCCGTTCGGGCCAGCGATTTTCGGCCCTGCCAAGGCCAAGGAAGCCGGTGGCACAGGGCAGGGCTGGACAGGGGCCGGGGCCATGTCCGCTCCGGGCCTGGCAGCGCCCGAAGGGATCCTGGACCTGGCGTACTCGGCCCTTCCGGCCAGCGGCGAACTCGTACACCGTGCCTTCGCCGCCGCGCTCACCGAACTTCCGGCCCTGCTGCCGGGCTTCGGCTACGACGCCATCGGCCTGCTTCCGCTCCGCCAGGCGATCGCTGACAGGTACACGGCCGCCGGCGTGCCCACGCATGCGGGGCAGGTGATGGTCACGTCGGGCGCCCAGCACGCACTGACCATTGTGCTCCGCACCCTGGCGGACCGGCAGGACCGGGTCCTGGTGGAACACCCCAGCTACCCCAACGCCCTGGACGCGATCCGGGCCGCCCGGTGCCGGCCTGTTCCCGTCGCCTTTGCCCACGGCGGCTGGGACCTGCCGGCGCTGGAAACCGCCCTCGCCCAGCAGCGCCCCAAGCTCGCGTACATGGTGCCGGACTTCCACAACCCCACCGGCATGGCCATGCCCGATGCCCAGCGCCGGCGGCTGGTCCGTGCAGCCGCTGCCGCCGGAACGGTCCTGGTGGCGGATGAGACGCTGCGCGAATTGAACCTCGACGGCGTCGCCACCACCCCGCTGGCCGGTTTCAGCCCCCACGTGGTCACCATCGGTTCACTCAGCAAATCGCACTGGGGCGGCCTGCGGACCGGCTGGATCCGGGCTTCCGAAGCCATGATCGGGCGGCTGGCCGCTGCCCGCACCACCGTTGACCTGGGCGGGCCGGTCATGGAGCAGCTCGCGGCCGCGCACCTGGTCCGGGCCCTTGACGAACCGCTCCCCGCGCGGCTGGCGACGCTGCGGACCAACAGGGCGGCGCTGCTTGAACTGCTGCGCGGGCATCTGCCTGACTGGCAGACCCCCGTGCCCGCCGGCGGGCTGTCCGTATGGTGCCGGTTGCCGGCACCATCCAGCACCGCGTTGACAGTACTGGCGCCCGAGTTCGGTATCCGACTGGCGGCCGGGCCGCGGTTCGGGATCGGCGGAGCGTTCGAACGGTTCCTTCGGGTGCCCTTCACCCTGCCGCCCGAGCAGCTGGAAACCTCGGTGCTGGCACTGCGGGCCGCCCAGGACAAGCTCAATGCCGCTCCCCAGCTCCGGCGCACCCTCACCACTGCCCCCGCGGTGGCGATTGCCTGAGCGCCACACAACCAGTCAGCGTCAACTGCCGTTGTGGGCGCCCATAGCGACAGTTGGTGCCATCCGGGGAGGCACGCAGCGGTTAGGCTCCTGCTGCCGCCCGGTCAGACGCCTTGCCATTCCGCATGGCAGCCCGGCCCATCCGCTGCTTTGCGGTATTGGTTCCGGGCCCGATGGGAACATGGCTGGTGGCTTTGGCCAGCCCGAACAGCGGCATGCCGCTGTAGACCGCCTCGATCCCGCCGGCGGGCACCTGGTAGGTTTCGTGCCAGACGCCCACGTCGCCGCGTCCAGCCATCTCCTTCATAAAACGCCGCCAGGGTTCCAGGTGCGGGGCCTCCCGGTCAGCCGCGAACTTCCGTAGATGCTCCGGGCTCTCCCAGTAGCTGAGCAGTACCGTGGTCCGCCCCAGCCACTGCTCAAAACCAAGCATCCCGGACCCCGGGTCCGACGCCAGGTGCCGGAGCATCGGCGGCATCGCCGAGGCGACCTTTGCCACGGCCCGGATCTTCCACCAGCGGTTGGCCCGCATGCCGATCAGGAACACGGTGACGGAATCACGGGCGGGGTCGGCGGTATACCGGCCCGGGAAGACTTCCTGTGCCATGGGGGCTCCTTCGTGGGGAAACGCAGGGCATTTCACGCCCGGCCACGTTTCATAACACTGTTATGTAACAACGTTATGAGACAATCGGTTCCATGGCAAGGCCCGTGATGCATGACGATTCCCTCAAACAGCAACTGCTGGAAGTGACTGCCGGCCTCGTGGACCGTGAGGGCCCGGCGCGCGTAACCCTCCGCGACGTGGCAGCCGCCGCGGGCACTTCCACCACCGCGGTGTACGCGCTGTTCGGCGGAAAGTCCCAGCTGCTGACCGCTGTCATGGACTACGGATTCCGGTCCTTCCGCGAGTCCCAGGAGCAGGCGGCCCACGGAGGCCTCCAGGGGCTTGGCATCGCCTACCGGACCTGGGCACTGGAACATCCTGCGCTGTACCGGCTGATGTTCGGCGGAGCCATGGCGGCCTACGCCGACTGCAAGCCCAGTCCGGAAGCCGCGGCCGGGGCGATGGACCCGCTGATCGGGGCAGTCTCCGCAGCGCAGGCCGCGGGCACGCTGCGTCCGGCACCCGCGGAGCTGGTGGCCGTGGCCATCTGGGCACAGGTCCACGGGCTGATGAGCCTGGAACTGGACCAGATGGGCCCGCCGGACGCTCCCTGGGAGGACGTCTACCGCCTGGCCCTCGACGCCATTGGCCGCGGCTGGGCCGCCTGAGCAGCCCACTTTTCGACCCGGAAATCCGCCCGCGCTGCGCACATTACCTGATGCAGGCCAAATATTGGCGCGTCAGGTAATGTGCGCGTCGAACACGGTTTAGCGCGTCGGCCAGCGAGGACAACTCAGGCGTACACGCGCTCCAGGAAGCCGCTCCATGCCTTGGCGGTGGTCTCCGGGTCCCCCGCTCCGCTGAAGTCGTGGACGGTCATCCCCACGGGGGCGCCCCAGACGTTGCGGCCGAAGAACCGGTACATCGCGTCGGCGGTGCGGAGGCCCAGGAAGTGCTCGTTCGCGAAGTCCACTTCGCCCGTGAGCCGCCCCACGCCGTCGAGCTCCACATCCACGGCGGAACCCTGCCGTGCGGACTCAACACCCAGCGCCTTCCGGAGCCGCTCGAACCCGTCCGGGACCTGGGACGCGGCCGGCCCCTGGATATCGGTGAAAACCACCGGCTTGCCGTCGAAGTGCCGCAGGTACTGGCCCAGCGTATGCAGGTAGAACTCCGTGTGGCGGCTGGCGCCGTCGTACTGCTCGTCCCAGTTGTCCGCGAAGATGCCGCTGTGGACATAGTGCAGCCGGGCGCGCCCGCCGTCGAGCGGTTCCAGGACATGCTCCAGCTGGTTGAACCAGCCGTCGGGGCCGTCCATCCGGGACACGAGATGGGTGGGGTATTCGTTCACCGTCTTGACGTCCGGCCACTGGTCCGTGGGAAACATCCATGCCGGGGTTCCCGTGGTGACGGCCTCCCACACCCGCTCCGGTGTGCCGGGCAGTTCGGTGTCGTAGACGATCTCGAAGTTGCGGTTGTCAGTCATTGTCCTGCTCCTTGCCTGAGGGGGTCTGGTTGGTTGTCTTGAGTGCCGGGTGCAGGGCCACCACCAGCCGGTGCCGCCGGCCGCGGGAGGAGGCGCCGCCGTCGTGGTACTTGTCCACCAGCTGCGTGACCGCCACGCCGAGCTCCTCGGCAAAGGCGGCACGGTCAGCCGCGCTGCGGAAGGTGATCTCGCCGTCGATGGCGAACGTTGCCAGCTTTTGGCGGGCGGCCGCGGCCCCGGCGATGAGCTTTCCCACTTCCTGGACCATCCGCCCGGCGAGGGCGAGCAGCCAGAAGGCCGAGAACCGGTCCGCGAAGCGGCGGGGGTCCGGGGAAACGGAGGCGAGCGCCGAGGGTGAAATGAGGTAGGACGCGGCCGTGGCCTGGAGGACGCGCTCGGTCACGTTGCCCTTGCGCCGCTCCTCCACCAGCTCCACGAGTCCGTGCCGCTCGAGGGCCTTGAGGTGGTAGTTGACCTTCTGCCGGGGCAGCCCCACCTTCACGGCCAGCTGCGTGGCGGATCCGGGCGTACCCAGCTCCCGGAGGATCCGGGTCCGGATGGGATCGAGTGACGCCTCGGCCGCCGCGGGGTCCTCAATCACTTCGATGTCCAACATGGTTCCATCCTGCAACCGACAAATTTTATTGTCAAGAATTTTTTTGTCGTCGGAAGCGCCAGGGGGCCTGGCCCCGCAAAGTAGAATGGACCGGTGATGCAATCCCCCCTCCCCGTGCGCGACGGCGTCAACGCCACCCGCCTGCGTCTCCCCGAGGAGGGTCCCTGGGAGACCGCAATGGACTACATGATGCACCGGTGGGGCCACATCGACCCGCAGGGCATCGAGAACCGGTTCGACGCCGGCGAGATTGTCGGCGAGGGAGGTGTTCCGCTGCACCGCGGCACCCCCTTGCAGGACCACACCTTCATCTGGTACTACCGCACGCTCCCGCCGGAGACCCGGATTCCCGTGGACATCGGCATCCTGTACCAGGACGAGCACCTGCTGGTGGTGGACAAGCCCCACTTCCTGCCCACCACCCCCGGCGGCACCTACATCCAGGAGTCGGCCCTGGTGCGGCTGCGCAACCAGCTTGGCCTGCCGGACCTCATTCCCATGCACCGGCTGGACCGGATGACCGCCGGGGTGCTGCTGTTCTCCACCAATCCGCAGACCCGCGGCAGGTACCAGGTGCTCTTCGAGAAGCGGCAGGTCCAGAAGGAATACGAGTGCGTGTCCGCCGCCGAGCCTGCTCCCGGGCATCCCGCCGTCGACTTTCCAGTGGTGGTCCGCAACCGCATGACCAAGTCCCGCAGCTACCTCCTCGCGGAGGTTATTGAGGGCGAACCCAACGCCGAGACGCGGATTGAGCGGTTGGAAACGTTCGACGGCGGCCCTGCGGCGGGTGCTCCGGGCACCACGGGCGGCGGCCGGCTCGCCAGGTACCGGCTGGAACCGCACACCGGCAAGACGCACCAGCTGCGGGTGCACATGGCGTCCCTGGGACTGGGAATCGTCAACGACGCCTTCTACCCGGACCTGCTGGACAAGGCCCCGGACGACTACGCCAGGCCCCTCCAGCTCCTGGCCCGTGTCATCCAATTCGTGGACCCCGTCTCCGGGAAGCCCGTGGAGTACCGCAGCGGGCTGGAACTCAGCGAGGCCGTCCGGGCACGCTCCTGACTGCTGGCACGCCACTTGCTGCCCCGGGCGGGAACGGCAGTCCGGGAGCTGGCGTCCGCGTCCCATGAGGGGTAGACCAGTCCGTGAAGGAGCGTGGCGATCATGGACAGAATGACCGAGATTCCGGGCGACCGCACGGCCGCCAAATTCGCGTATGCCGCCGCCGGCCTCGGCGTGATGGGCGTCGCCAGCCTTGGGGCGATGTACGCCGTGGAGGTGCCCAAGGGCGGCCCCTTCGTCTTCGGAACCATCAACGACGCCGTGGGCGGAGTCTTCAGCCTGGCGGTGATCCCCGTCATCCTCCAGATCCACCGCAGGATACCGCCCGGCCGCGCCGCGGACGCGGGCAAGTGGCTGGTGCCGGCAGCCTGCGCCGCCGGCTCCGCGAGCTCATTCCTCCTCATCGCCAGGAAACTGGAGTACAAGCCCTCCACAGCAATATCGCTGGCGGCGATGACGGTGCAGGGCGGCTGGCTCCTGCTCGCGAACCGTGCCCTGCTTTCGTCGAAAGGCTACCCCGAGGACCTCGCCAGGCTGGGAACCGCCATCGGGGCCGGCCTCTTGGGGGCACTGCCCGTGGCAGGCCTTGCCTTCGCGGAGCAGCTTCCGGCCTGGCTCCGCCGCGGGGTTGGCGGTGCCGGTGTGACTGTGGTGGCTGTTGCCTGGACCGCCTGGCCGTACTGGTACTTCCTGGCGGGCAGGCATTTGAGCCACGTCCCGGCCGGAAAGCGGACGCGGCGGTTCCGTCCCCTGCGGCCCACGGGCTGAGTTGAGGCCCCACCGGCCGGGTCCTATAAGCTGCGCCCTCGTCGGCACCTCCCGTTCGCTGCACCCTCTTCGGAAGCTCCCCTTCGGCAGCGGCCCGGAGTGCGGTACGTTGTGGCCATGGACTTCGGCAGCGCTGACAGCTGGGGGGCTGCGATCTATTTCTGGATCATCCCCGTAGTCCTTGGCGATGCAATCTTTCCGCCGGTCCCCTCCGAAATGGTGGTCATCACCGGCGGCGCGCTGTCCGCCGACGGCCGGGCCAACGTGTTCCTGGTTGGCGGGCTCTCCGCTCTGGCCTCCTGGATCGGCGACATGGTGGTGTTCCAGCTTTTCCGGCGCAGGCTCAGCCATGTCCTTGACCGCTGGCGGTGGGGCCGGCGCGTGCATAAGGGCATCCACGACGCCCTGGCCAAGGCGGGGCGGTCGTCGACCTACGGCACCATCATCGGCGCCAGGTTCATTCCCGGCGGGCGCCTGGCCACCTCGGCGGCAGCCGGGATCGCTGACGTTTCGGTCCGGGGCTTCAGCCTCTGCGCGGGACTCGGCGCCCTGCTGTGGGCGTGCTGGCTGGTGGGCCTGGGGTACTTCACGGGGTCCGCAACCAGGCTGCCGTTCTGGGCGAGCTCGCTGATCGGCGTGGTGCTGGGCCTGGTGATCGGCGCCGTCGTCGGAATAATCGTGACCCGCCGCCGCGGCAACCGGTCCCCCGTGGAGGAACCCGGACCGCTGGCCTGACGCTGGTGCCCGCCGGCAGAGCCTAGACCGGCAGCCACTTCCCGCGGTTGCGGCGAAGCACGCTGAGCGCGCCGGTGAGGGCGACGCGTTCGACGGCGTCGCGCATCATCGCTGCCGATTCCCGCGCCTGCTGGTTCTCGCCCCTGTCCTCGGTGGCCTCCACGAGGAACCGCAGGTTCAGCTGCGGCACCCCGCCGGAGATCTGCAGCTGGTGGGACTCGACATGGTGGCGCGTGCCCAGCGCCTCAACCGCGGCTTCCATGACCGATTCCGGCGGGTTGCCGGGCCGGAGCCCGGTGATCTTGAGGCGGGTCTGGAACGAAGGCATGCCCTCCAGCCTATCCAACCTGTTGCTCTATCACTTATGGTCCCTATTCCTGCTGTTTAGGGACCATAAATGATAGAGCAACTGGGTTTAGCCGGTGTTGCGCAGGCCGGCGGCCACCCCGTTGACCGTGATGAGCATGGCGCGCTGGAGCCGTTCGTCGATCTCCGCCCCGCTGATGCTTCCGCTCTCGGCCCGGACGCGGCGCAGCAGCTCCACCTGCAGGTAGCTGATGGGGTCCAGGTACTGGTCGCGGACCTCGAGGGAACGCTTGAGCGTGGGCTGGGCATCCAGCAGGACGTGCTCGCCGGTCAGGTGCTGGACCTCGGCCACCGTCAGCTCGTACTCCTCCCGGATGGTGCGGAAGATGTGGTGCAGCTCCTTGGGAACCAGGGTGTCCACGTAGTAGCCGGCGATGTCCAGGTCCGTCTTGGCGAGGGTCATCTCCACGTTGGACAGCACGGAGCGGAAGAAGTGCCAGTGCTCCATCATCTCCGCGAGCTGCGCCGCGTTGCCGGCTTCCCGGGCGGCCTTCAGGCCTGAACCGACGCCGAACCAGCCCGGAACGATCTGGCGGGACTGGGTCCAGCCGAAGACCCACGGGATGGCACGCAGGCCACCCAGGCCGGCACCGGAGTCGGGGCGCTTGGACGGGCGGGAGCCGATGTTCAGGGAACCGAGCTGCTCCACCGGGGTGGAGGCCATGAAGTAGGCAGGCAGGTCCGGGTGGTCAATGAGGCTCCGGTACCGGTCGAACGCGGCGTCGGAGATGGTCTCCATGACATGCGCGTACCGTTCCCGCTGGTCCTCGGACGTGCGCGGGTCCCGGTGCAGGGCCGAGCCCTGCAGCACCGCGGCCAGGGAGAGCTCCAGGTTTTCCCGGGCAAGCTCGGGCAGGGAGTACTTGTCCGAGATGACCTCGCCCTGCTCGGTGAACTTGATCTCACCCTCCAGGACGCCGTTGGGCTGGGCCAGGATGGCATCATAGGTGGGCCCGCCACCGCGGCCCACGGAGCCGCCGCGGCCGTGGAACAGGCGCACCCGGACACCGTGCTTGGCAGCAACGTCGCGGAGCTTGCGCTGGGTCTTGTGGATCTCCCACTGGCTGGTCAGCACGCCCGATTCCTTATTGGAGTCCGAGTAGCCCAGCATCACTTCCTGGATGTCGCCGCGCAGCCGCACCAGTTCGCGGTAGGAAGGGTCCGAGAGCAGCTGGTCGATGATTTCTGCCGAGGCGCGCAGCTCCTCCACGGTCTCGAGCAGCGGCGCAAACCCGATCTTTGCGTAGGGCTTGTCGCCGAAAAGGTTGACCAGGCCGGCTTCGCGGGCGATGACAGCGGCGGCCAGGACATCGTCCGCGCCGCGGGTCATGGAGATGATGTAGGTCTCGATGACGTCCGGGCCGTACATGCGCAGGGCACGCCGGATCTCACGGAAGACGTCGTACGTGCCGTCCGCAGCGCCGTCGAGCTTGATGGGGTGGCCGGACAGCGGCCGGCGGGAGGCGAGCTCGGAGCCCAGCACCTCGAAGCGTTCCTTGCGGCTGAGCTCGGCGTAGCGGAGCCCGGGCCCGCCGATCCGGTCCATCAGCTGGCCGACGGCGTCGTGGTGGTGGTCGGCGTGCTCGCGGATGTCCAGGGTGGCCAGGTGCAGGCCGAAGGAGGCGATGGCACGGCGGACCCGGGCCAGCGCGCCGTCCGCGGCCAGGGAGGCCGAGTGGTTGCGGAGCGAGAGTTCCACCAGCTCAAGGTCGGCCAGCAGTTCACCGGTGCCGCTGTAGTCGCGGCCGTGCTCGTGGTTGGAGTTGGCGGCCACCCGCTTGCCGGTGTTGATGAGCTTGGCCTTGATGCAGGTCAGCTTCAGCCGGTACGGCTCCTGCGCGTTCAGCTCCAGGACCCGTTTGTCCAGGCCGGGCAGCTTCTTCAGGTCCGCGTCGATGGACTCCAGCAGTTCCCGGTCCGCCCCGGCAAGGGCCGTCGAGTTGGACAGGATGGAGATCAGCTCGTCGATCATGCCGATGCTGATGCGGATGGCGTGCTGGTTCTGGATCTGCAGGATCTCCCGGGTGACGGCCGCGGTGACGTTGGGATTGCCGTCGCGGTCACCGCCGATCCAGGAACCGAAGCGGATGGGCGCGTCCTTGGACGCGAGGGTGACGCCGTGGTCCCCCAGCAGCTCGGACAGTTCGGTGAGCATCTCCGGCATGGCGTCGGTGAGGATGCCGCCCAGGTAGTAGATGGCGTTGCGGGCTTCGTCCACGGGGGTGGGCCGCACCTGGCGCAGCTCGTCGGTCTGCCACATCTGGTCGATGATTTCGGCCAGCTGGCGGTCCTGGCGGCGGCGCGCGGTGGTGCCTTCGGCGGTGGGCTGGGCCAGGACGTCGGAGAGCTTGCGGATCTTGTCCAGCACGGAGCGGCGGGACGCTTCGGTGGGGTGGGCGGTGAAGATGGGCCGGACGTCCAGGCCGTTGACCACTTCCTGCAGCACGGCGGGCCCGGCCTGGCTGGCGATCTCGGCAACGGTCTTGGCCAGCCAGCCGTCCTTCTCCGCGCGGGTCCGGAGGCCGCGGACGCGGTGGACCTGCTCGGCGGCATTGGCGAGGTGGAAGTAGAACGCGAAGGCGCGGACCAGGTCGGTGGCCTGCTCGATGGGCAGGGAGCCGAGGAGCTCGCGGACCTGGGCAACGACGTCGTGCGCGCTCCAGGGCCCGGTGGCGTCGGCACCGCCGCGGGCGGCCTCCTTGGACTCCTTGGTGAGGAGCCGGACCTGCTCCACGAGGTCCAGGAGTTCGGGCCCGTGCTGGCGGACCAGGGATTCACCCAGCAGCGTTGACACACGCCGGACGTCCGCCCTCAGTTCGGCGGCAAGGTCGGTTTCGGGATTTGTTGCAGTGTGAGCCATGGAAGCAATCTCTCGAGGGTTTCGGACTTGGCTCGTACACTGCGCTGGATACTGTGAGCCACGTTACTAGCTAAAGATGGTACCCGCAGGGTGCGCCCACCGGGGAATCCGTCTCAGATAATGTCATCCGCCGGGTAACCTACGTGGCGTTTGACGCGCTCCAGTTCGGCGCGCAGATCCGCCAATTCCGAGCCGGCAGCAGCGGCCTGCGCATTACGACGGCGGGACACCGCCGCGTTGACGGCGAGCACGGCCCCGCCCACCGGGACCAGGAGGGCCAGCGCCCAGCCGGCCGCGGCGAAATACTCCAGCGCCACGGGAAGCGCGGCCCGGAAGTCCACGAAGTCGTTCACGCCGTCCGCCATTGCGTTCAGCGTCCCGTCCAGCGGGCCCAGCAACTCCCCCACCAGCGGGGTACCGGAGAGCTCCGGCGGCTGCAGCCGGGCTTCCTGGTCGCCGCCCCAGCGGCCGTCACCCAGGTGGTTCAGCACGTAGATGCCAGCGCCCGTGCTGGCGGCCAGGAACGCGACGACGGCTGCGAGCGCGGCCAGGTCCGGCCGGCGCGGCCGCCACAGCAGCACCGCCACACCGCACGCCAGCGCGGCGATCCAGGTCAGCGCTTTCAGCCACTCACTGTTGATTCCGGCAAGAATGTCCACGCAGCCTATTCAACCCCGCGGACCACCTTGATGTTGAAGTCCGCCGTGCCCAGGACGCCATAAAGCCGCAGCCACAGCGGGAGCCACATTTCCGCTCCCCGGGCGCTGGTGATGTCGCCGAGGTCGATGATGTCCCGGTGTCCCAAGGATTCGAGCAGCTCCCGGACAGTGTCCTTGGCCGCGGCGTCATCGCCGGACAGGAAGACCGAGTGGTCGCCGCCGGCGAGCCTGCCCGGGTCCACCATCAGGGCGGCGTTCATGGTGTTGAGTGTCTTCACCACGCGCGCGCCGGGGAAGGCCTGCTGGATCCGTTCGGCCAGGCTGTCCGTGTTGACCGGGTTCAGGACCGGCGGCATCCCCTGCGAGAAGTCGAGCGGATTGGACACGTCCACCAGGACCTTGCCGGCCAGCCGCGCGGCTCCGGCAGCACCCAGCGCCGGGAGGGAGCCTGCCCCGCTGGTGGCATTCACCACCAGTTCGGCGGACCCTGCAGCGCCGGCATAATCGGCCAGGCCAACCTCCGGATGCCCGGCCTGCCATTCGCTGAAAGGGGGCCTGCCCATCCGGTCCGGCCCGGTGCGGGAGGCCGTTTCGCCCGGATCCCGCGTCCCCACCGTCACCTCATGCCCCCGTTCAGCCAGCGCGCCCGCCAGTGCGCGTCCCACCGTTCCGGTGCCAAAAACGGCAATCCGCATGTCATCTCCCTACTGTTTTGCGGGCCGATCCGGGCGGCCCGGCACTTGCCCGGTAAGTGCTGGTTCCGAGGGTACTCCGCCCGCCGCCCGCGGCAAGCAAGGATGGTCCCCCGGCCCCGGAATGAACGGGAGCCTGCCGCAGTTGTAGCCGGGGCAGGACAACCGGAAGGAACCATGGACATCCCCACCGCCTCCATCGAGCGCTGGCAGCGCTTCCGTGCCAACCGCAACAAGGCCCTGGCGGCCCGCCACGGCTGGCTGACGCTCACGTCCTTCCAGTGGCTGGAGGAGGCGCCGTCCGCCGTCGAACTGGCCCCCGGCCTGTGGTCAACAAACGGTACAACGGCGTCACTCACCGCGGTGCCCGCGGACGGGCTGACGCTCGTGGAGACCGGGGAGCCGGTGGACGGCACCGTCACTGCCGCGCTCGCCGACGAGGAATCGCTCATGTGGGTCCAGTTCGGCGGACCGGACGGCGACCAGGTGGTGGTGGAGCTGGCCATGCGGGCCGGCCGGTACGCGATCCGGACCAGGGACTCGGGTTCCCCGGTGCTCACCGGATTCGACGGCGTGCCCACCTACGACTACAACCCGGACTGGGAGGTGACGGGCCGGTTCGAGCCCTACCCCGGGCCGGTGGATGTGCCCATCGGCACCGCCAACCCGCTGGTGGACGGGATCCACCGGAGTGTGGGTGAGGTGGTGTTCCGGCTTCCCGGGAGCCCCCACGAGTTCCGGCTGCAGGCCGAGGAGGAAAAGCTCGGCGCGCTGACCGTCACGTTCCACGACGAGACCAACGGGGACACCACCGACGACTGGCGCAAGCTCTCCACGCCCCGGCCGCGGCCGGACGGCTCCGTGGTGCTCGACTTCAACCGGGCCATCAACTACCCCAGTGCTTTCACCCCCTACGGCACCTGCCCCATGCCGGTGAAGAACAACAGCCTGGACATCCGCGTGGAGGCAGGCGAGAAGCTGCCCTATCCCCCGGGATCCTAGGCGATGGCGGATACCCCGGTGACAGCGCGGCCGGCGATCAGGGTGTTGATCTCGAATGAGCCCTCATACGTGTAGATGGCCTCAGCGTCGGAGAAGATCTTCGCCATCCGGTAGTCCGTGACGATGCCGTTGCCGCCCAGGATGGACCGGCCCAGCGCCACGGTTTCGCGCATCCGGGCGCTGAGGTAGGACTTCGCCAGGGCAACCTGCGGCATGTCCGCGGCACCTTGGTCCTGCAGCCGGGCGAGCCCCGCCATCATCCCCATGCTGGCCACGGTATTGCCCAGCATGGTGACCAGCTGCTGCTGGATGAGCTGGAACTGCGCCAGCGGGCGGCCGAACTGGTGGCGTTCGACGGCGTACTGCCGGGCGACGTCGAACGCGGCCAGCTGCTGCCCTACGGTCTGCCACGCCACCATGATCCGGGAGCTGCGGAGGAGCTCCTTGGTGTCGTCGAAGCTGCTGATGGCGGCTAACCGGTCCGCCTCGGCCACCCGGACGTCCTTGAACACGATGTCCGCGTTCTGCACTGTCCGCAGGGCAATCTTGTTCTCGATCCTGGTGCGGCTGATTCCGGGCAGGGTGGCGTCCACGATGAAGCCGCGGATGGCCCCGTCCGCTTCGTCCCGCGCCCACACGAGCATGTAGTCGCAGAACGTCCCGTTGCCGATCCAGCGTTTGGCGCCGTTCAGCACCCAGGTGTCCCCGCCGCCGTCGGGTTTGCCGGTTGCCGACGATATCCGCCGGGCCCGGGTCTCCATCCCGCCCGCGACGTCCGAGCCGTGGTCCGGTTCGGTGAGGGCGAAGGCCCCGGTGATCCGCAGGTTTGATGCGTCGGCGAGCAGGCGCTGCTGCTGCTGCGGGCTGCCGAACGCATAGAGGGACTCGACGAAGAGGTCGTGGTGGACCAGGAAGAACGTGGCGATGGACGTGTCCACGCGGGTGATCTCGGCGATGACCAGCCCGGCGAAGAGGTTGCTGTAGCCGCGCTGGGCCGGGGTGCTCAGTTCAAGGGCGGCCAGTTTCGGCAGGATGTGGGCGGGGAATTCCGCCCTGTTCCACCAGTCCACCGCGTAGGGAGCGACTTCGGCGGCCAGGAACGCCCGCAATTCAGCCAGCTTGTTCCGTTCCGGCCGGCTGAGCAGGGATTCGACGTCGAAGAAGTCGGCTCCGGGGAGCTCCACCTTGCGTCCTGCGGGGGCGGTCATTTTGGCCCCATCCGGATGGCGCCGTCCAGGCGGATGGTCTCGCCGTTGAGCATGGCGTTGTCCACGATGTGCGCCACCAGCCGGGCGTATTCCTGCGGCCGGCCAAGCCGGGAAGGATGCGGAACCTGCGCCCCCAGCGAGTCCTGCGCCTCCTGCGGCAGGCCGGCCATCATCGGGGTTTCGAAGATTCCGGGTGCGATGGTGACCACCCGCACCAGCGAGCGCGCCAGTTCCCGGGCGATGGGCAGGGTCATCGCGGCCACCGCGCCCTTGGAGGCAGCGTAGGCAGGCTGGCCGATCTGGCCCTCGAATGCGGCCACCGAGGCGGTGTTGATGATGACGCCGCGCTCGGGACCGCCCAGTTCGGTGACGGCGGGCTCGGTGGCCACCATGGCGGCGGCGGCCAGGCGCAGGACGTTGAAGGTGCCCAGCAGGTTGACCTGGACAACGCGGTTGAACGCGTCCAGCGGCAGGATTCCATCGCGCCCCAACACCTTGCCGGGCGTGGCGATTCCTGCGCAGTTCACCACGATCCGCAGCGGCCCGAGCCCGACGGCGGCGTCGACGGCGGCCTGCACCTCAGCCTCGTTGGTCACGTCCGCGGGGGCAAAGACGGCGGACTTCCGGGTGCCGCCCGTACCGCCGGAGACTGGTCCGGCCTGGCTCGAGTCCGCCGTGGCAGCAGTCCCGTTCAGTTCATCCGCAAGGGCGGCCCCGGAGGAGGACGGAAGGTCAAGGATCACGACGGAGGCGCCGGCGTCGAACAGGGTGCGGACGGTGGCGGCACCAAGGCCGGACGCACCTCCGGTGACGAGCGCGACGCTGCCTGCAATGTCCATCCATCCTCCTTGATGTGGCCCGTCAACCGCGGGTGCAGCCGCAGCGTATCAGTTAGTGAATGTTAACTGAAGAGCGGGCGGTGCGCACCACGTGCCGCTTCCGCCCGGTCCATGTACGCCCCGCTAGGGTGGAAGCCATGACCTCCCGCCCCGCCGCCGGTTCCGTCTGGCACGGCCGTGCCTCCCACGCCGCCCGGTCCGTCACCGCGCTCTTCGGCCGAAAGCTGCTGTTCCTGCCGGGCACGCACCTGGCTGCGGTGGCGTGGAATCCCGGGGAGCCGGTCCAGTCCGGTCCGGCCTGGCTGCATGCGCTGCGGCGGCTGGCCTCCGGTTCTGCCCTGGCCCACCCGTGGCATTACTGGTGGCAGGCCCATTACGTGGACTGCCTGGTGGACACCGGCCGGCGGGAACTGGGCAGCGGGGCCACACCGGCGGCGCGGTTCAACGGTCCGGGCAACCCCAGTGCCGGGCAGCTCGCGTCCAGGCTGGTGACCGGAATCCGGCTGCGCAACGCGTTCACCTTCGTCAACAACTACTACGACGATATGGCCTGGCTGGCCCTGGCCACGCTCCGCCTGGATGCCCTGGCCGAGGAGACACGGAAGCCGGGCCGCCGCCGCAATGCCAGGGTCCGCAAAACCCTCGTGCTGCAGTTCGATGCCGCCAGCACCGATGACCTGGGCGGCGGGGTGTTCTGGAGCAAGAAACGGGACTTCAAGAACACGCCCGCCACGGCTCCGGTGGCGCTTTTTTACGCCCGCACCGGGCAGCGGGCCAAGGCGCAGTCACTGCTGGACTGGCTGGACCGCACCCTCTTCGACCTGGAGCAGCGCCTGTACCTGGACGGGGCCCGGCTTGATGCCGCCGGGACCGTGACGGTGGACCGGGCTGTCTACACCTACAACCAGGGGCCCGTGCTGGGCGCCCTCCTGGAACTGGGTGGCGAGGCCAACCTTGCCCGGGCGGCGGAACTGGTGGACGCCGTGGACCGGCACCTGACCGTGCCGGCACCGGGTGCAGGCGACGCCGCACCCCGCACGGTGCTCCGCTGCGACGGGACGGGCGACGGCGGCCTGTTCACCGGGATCCTCTGCCGCTACCTGGCCCTAGCCGCCACCGACGGCCGGCTTCCGGAGCCAGCCCGGGCAACAGCGGCACGGCTGGTAACGGATACCGCGCAGGCGTTCTGGGACGGACGGCGCACGCTGGACGCCGGAACACCTGCCGGCAGCCACCCGGGCCGGAGCGTCTTCTCCCTCCACGCCGCACAGCCGGCGGACCAGACGTATCCGCAGGGTGCCGTCGTCGAGCTTTCCACCCAGCTGCAGGCCTGGATGACGCTGGAGGCGGCCGCGGCCATCACAGGATCCTAGCGGATCCCCGCCAGCGGCGTCACGGTACCGTTCTTCAGTGATACCTGCCCGCTCCCGGCTGCCAGCCGCGCTTCCTTCGCGCCGCCGGGCGGGAACACCAGCGAGGTCAGGGTCTGCCGGCCGCCGTCCACGAAGACTTCCACGGAGGACCGGTCAACGTAGACCGTGAGGCGGACAGTGTCGCCGGTGGAAGGACCCTCAACCGCCTGGACGTCCCGGTACACGGGATCCACCGCGCCCTTCGGTGCGGCGCCGCTGTCTTTGACGGTTTCGGACACGGCGTCGTCCCGGACCACGAAGGCCTTGCCGCCGGCAAAGTCGTAGCCCACGGTGGCGTAGGTCCTGCCTCCGCTTTGCAGGAGCATCCGTGCCTCACCCGTGTTGGCGTCGGGCCGCTCAAACTCAAGCTCGGCCTTGTAGGCGCCGCTCTCCGGGACAGCCAGCACGGATTCCTCCCCCAGCGGCCCGGCCGGCACCTGCGCCGTGTCGCCCTCCAGCGACTGCAGCGCGGGGGTGGGCGTGGACACCAGGGCCGGGCGCCCGCCGTCGGACTCCAGCCGGAGGTCCCGCACCACGGAGGCCGCCCCGAACCAGTTGTCCGTGGGCAGGTTACGGGCGTAGGCCCAGTTGTTCATCCAGCCGATGGCATGCCGTGAGGACTTGCGCTGCCCGTCCGTCAGGCGTGGATCGTCCCAGGTGACGGCCGCGTAGAAGTCCGATCCGCCGTCGAGCCACTGGTGCCCGCCGTCCGGAGTGAAGCCCTTTCCGTCAAAGCTGCCGGTCCAGTACGCCAGGCCGGTGGTGCGGCCCTCGTCCGCGCCGTTGGCGCTGGCAGCCAGCACCCAGGTGCGTTTGGCGGGGTCGCCGTCCACGTCCATCTGGAAGAAGTCCGGGCATTCAAGGATGCCGAGGCCGTCCCGCTCAAAAGCTGAAACGTAGGTCCAGTCCTTGAGGTCCTTGGACGTGTAGAAGCCGATCTTGTGGCCCTCGGCGAGCAGCATCAGCCACTGGTTGTTGGCCTCATCCCGCACGATCCGCGGGTCCCGCCAGTGCTCGGCGCCGGGGTTCTCCATGACCGGGTTCTGCTCGTAGTTCTGGAAGCTGTAGCCGTTGTCCGTGGAGTAGAACAGCGACTGGCGCTGGACGCCGTCGTGCTGCTGGGTGAGGACCGCGATCACGGCCCCTTTGCCGAAGCCGGCGGTGCCCTCCGTGTCCACCACGGCGGACCCGGTTTCTATGTCGCCAAGGCCGTTGCGGAACTTCTCGATGGCCACGCCCTCGTTGTTCCAATGCACCAGGTCGGTGCTGGTGGCATGGAACCACTCGGTGCCGTTCCCCTCGGGGTAGTCCACGTTGTAGAGGTAGTAGTAGTGCCAAAGCCCGTCCAGGAAGAAGGGCCGCTGGGGGTCGTTCATCCAGCGCTGGTCCGGGGTCAGGTGGTAGGCGGGACGGAAACCGGGGTCCTCCGCCGGCGCCGCCAGGGCCGCAGCGTCCTGTTTCGGCCAGGACTTGCCGGCGCCCAGGTCCGTGAGCAGGGCATCGCGGGCTTCCGGGCTGATGCATTCCGGAAGCCTGACTGCATCAGCGCCCTCTTCCACAGCATCAGGGGCGGTGCTGCTCCGAAGGAAGACTTTGCCCTCCACCCGGACACCCGCCAGCCACCCCGTGCTGCACTCGATGGCGCGGACGTCCTCCGCGCCGTCTGCAGCAATGTCAGCCCCGCGTTCAGCCAGGGTCGAATCATTGCCGCTGAGCCACAGCGAGGCGTAACCGCCGGTGCGGTCCATGGCCGCGGCCTGCGCGGCTGATACATTTTCCAGCACGGCCCCGGCGGTGGCGGCAGGGCCGGACCGGGCGCTACCGGCGAGCACCAGTGAAACTGCCAGGACGAGGACAGCCGCGGCGGCTACCGCCCACACGAGGAGGCGGCGGCCGGCGGCGAAGCGTTTGAGGGCGGGAAGTACAGGTCCGAGGGTATGTCGGGGCATTGAATTCAATCCGTCGCTGAACGCGCAAGTGCCGTCCCCCGGCTCGGGGAACGGCACCAGTGCAAGTGAGCCATCAATGTTACCGGTTCGTTATCAGGAACCTCAATTATGTTGCGCCGGACACTCCCGCGGCCAAGGTGTCCTTACGGCCGCTCAACCGGGCGCTTCTTCTGCGGGTACAGGGCTTCGCCGCGTGCCAGCATGTCCACGAAGCCCTCGATCCGACGCTGTCTGGTGGCGGGCTGCTTGGCCGTAATGGTCCGGTAAATCAGGGCGAACCGGTTGGTTTTGGTCAGGACGTCAAACATGGCCTGGGCCGCAGGAACGGCAGCGATGGCGGCCGCCAGATCCTCGGGAACTTCCGCCGTCGCCTGCCCGCCGTAGGCTGCCTCCCAGCGGCCGTCGGCCTTCGCGGCGTCGACGGCGGCCCGGCCCGCATCGGTCATCTTTCCGGCGGCTTCCAGGCGGGCAACATGGGCCACGTTCCGGGCCGACCACGCACTGCGGGGACCGCGCGGCGTCATGCGGACGAAAGTGCTCCCGTCGTCCCGGCGCCGGGCCTGTCCGTCGATCCAGCCGAAACAGAGCGCCTCGTCCAGGGCCGCCGGATAATCCAGGCCGGTGACCTGCCCGCCCTTTTTATGCAGGACCAGCCACACACCCCGGGCCGTGCCGTGGTTGGCCTCCAGCCACCTGCGCCAGGCAGCAGCATCGGGCACCAGCAGTTCCTCGAGTTCGACGGCCATGCGCCTATTCTGCCCCTGCAACCCGGGTGCACAAGCGCTATCCCCCTCCGGCCCGCCCCGTGGCATCATGGCCTAAAGCTCCAGTTGCCGAGATGAAGGACAAACCGATGCTCCGCGTCCGTCCCCTGCATTACACGTCCAACATCGGGTCCTGGGAGCGGCTGCTGACCGCCTTGGGCCTGGTCCTCGCCGAG
The DNA here is from genome assembly GCF_045833485.1 of Arthrobacter nitrophenolicus. NCBI lineage: Bacteria > Bacillati > Actinomycetota > Actinomycetes > Micrococcales > Micrococcaceae > Arthrobacter > Arthrobacter nitrophenolicus. Next base: position 2,362,401 of record NZ_CP174504.1, on the reverse strand, counting down.
GGCGACGGCGGCTTCCGCGTCTACGACGCCGGGGCCGGCAGACTGGCCCTGCACGAGGTACCGGCAGGGGCTGCGGAGGACGGGACAACGGCACTGGCAGTCGAGGTGGGCGACCTGGCCGAGTTCGGCCGCCGCACCAACCTCGCAGCCCAGGACGAGGGCACAACGCCCGCGGAGCTGGTCACCGAATCCCACGGCGAAGCCTGCCGGATTACAGGACCTGACGGATTCACCTTTCTTGCGGACAAAGCCGCCACCGTCGATGGTGACACCGGCGCGGACCCGGCGCTCGCCGTCGTCGGGGTCTGGTTCACGGAGGACGCCGACGCCGCCGCCCGCACCCTGCGGCACATTGGCGCCCGGCCGCGTCCGGTGCCGGACAACGACGAAACCGCGGACTTCACCGCCAAGAACGGCGGCGTCCTCCTGGTGCGCCCGGCGTCCGGTCCTCCGCGCTCCGGCCTGGGCTTCGAGTACGACGGCGGCCTGGCACCGCTCCGGGACCGGCTCACCGCCGCAGGACTCGAGGCAACCCTGACCGAAGAGGCTTTCGGAAGCACCCTCCACGTGGCCAACCCGGACGCGGCCGGGCCCGCCGCGCCCTCCGTGCCCGCCACGGTCTGGATCTCGCAGCACCGTCCCATGGGGTAGAAATAGACCATGAACGTGCGCACACCTGACCCGAATCCCGGCTGGCTTTCCGAAGAGGACCTCTTTGAGGCGCGCGGGCGGCTGCCCATGGTGTACGTGGAGGCCGTACCGGTCAGGCTGGATCCGCTTGGCTACGTGAACGAAGTGGGCACCCTGCTGCAGGCCGACGAGGACGGGACCATGGTCCGCTCCCTGGTGTCCGGCCGCGTCATCTACCGCGAAACCATCCGCGCCGCCCTCCTCCGGCACATGGAAAAGGACCTGGGACCGCTGGCGTTCCCGCAGCTGCCCATCAGCCCGGTCCCCTTCACGGTGGCCGAATACTTCCCGGCCCCGTCCCAGACCGGCTTCACCGATGACCGGCAACACGCCGTTTCCCTGGCCTACGTCATCCCCGTTACCGGCGAATGCGAACCGCGCCAGGACGCCCTGGAACTGACCTGGATGACCCCGGCGGAAGTCCTCAGTCCGGGAGTCCAGATGGAGTTCTCCGGCGGCCGCGGCGGGCTGATCCGCCAAGCCCTGGCATTCGCCGGCGTCGGCTCCTGACAACCCCGCCGGAACCTGGGGGTCCCCGGAATAAGCTGCCCGTCTTTGTAGACTGGACGGCGGACCGCAAGAGAACTTAAGGACTCCCATGACCGAAACACCAGCCGCCCGGAACCATAGTGAGCTGCAGGCTGGATCCCTGACCACCGGCAGCCTCATCCTCCTGCCGGACGGTGAACGGACGGCGGAAATCCAGGCGGTTGAGCTGGAACGGGACGATTTCGGGTCTCCCGCGCTGGTGCTCGCCAGCCTGGCCGGCGGCGGCACGCTGCGGATCGCCGTGGGCGCCACCGTCACCACCATCGAGCCAGATTCCGCAGCAGCGTCCGACGCCGTCACGCACCTTTCGCTGGCTTCCGTGCCGGCGGAGGACGCGTCGGTTGAAACCGCGCCGGCTGAAGCAGCCGGGCAGGGGCACGGGCAGGAACAGCCCGGCGGCGAGGCGGCATCGGCCGCTGCGGCGCCCGCCGTCGTCGTACCTCCCCTGCCGCCGGTTCCGCCTGCCGCCAACGTTCCCAGCGAGGAGGAACTCGCATTGATCCCGGCCCCGGACGGCACACCGGAGTCCGTGGTGGAAGCTGCCGCGCAGGCGCATCCGGACGCCACCGGTGTCCAGCTGCTGACCGACCGGCTGTCCAAAGGCGTCAATTTCAAGTCCGGCAGCTGCCTGAAGGACCTCAGCGACCTGGCGCACGAACTGTTTGTCACGCTCAAGGATGCCGAGGGCGCCCTGGCGGTTGCCGACCTCCTCACCGTCCTCCCCTACGACGGAAACCCCGGGCGCTGGGCATCGGTGGAGGCCTCCCTGGCCCTGGCCAGCTATATCTGCCGGCAGGACGGCCAGAACGAACGGGCTGCGGTCTACGAAAAGCTGATCCGGACGCCCGAAAGCCATGAGACCGACCCGTTCAAGGCACGGATGGCCGCCAAGGTCCGGCAGCGCTCGCTCAACGAGCCCAACCTGTACGACAAGGAAATCTTCCGCTCCATCGACAACTCGAACCACGACGCCGAGCGGGAATGGCGGCTGCTGCGGCTCGAATCCCTGCTGTTCCTGCGGGCGCACGGCGGGTCCGAGACCATCGGGATGGGCGAGCTGGAGCGACGGATCAGCAACGAGCTTGAGGCCGTCCGCTCCTGAGCAAATTACCCCTACCCGGGGCGGGGCCGGAGTTGTACATTCGGGGCTATGACGAACAATCTCAGCGTAGTGATTAACGCCGACGCACCGCAGGTCTGGACCATGCTGCGCGAACCGTCCAAGGTGGCCCAATGGCACGGCTGGCAGGCCGAGGACCTGGATGCCGAGATCAAGGAGATCTACTTTTCCGGCGACGTCGAGGAAGCCCCGGACCACACCAGCCTGACCGTGCACGGCGGCGACACCTTCGAACTGCACCCCGTTCCGGGCGGCACGCGGGTCAGCGTGACGCGCGGGGCGCTGGACCACGATTCGGAATGGGCGGCCTGGGACGAGGACATCACCCAGGGCTGGCTGACGTTCCTCCAGCAGCTCCGCTTCGCCCTGGAACGCCACCCGCACGGCAAGCGTCACACCCTCTTCCTGCACCTGACCGAGGGCCAGGGGTCGGCAATCGAAAAGCTCGGCCTGGCGGACCTGCCGGCGCCCGGCGAGCCCTATCAGCTGCGCCTGGGCACCGGTGAGGAAATCAGCGGCAAGGTCTGGTACCGGACCAGCCACCAGGTGGGGCTCACGGTCCACGACTACGCCGAACACGGCGAGGGGCTCCTGGTGGTGGCCGACCATCCCGCCATTAAGGACGTGCGCGAGGAGGGGGACGGGTCGCTGGTCATAGCCTCCACCTACGACCTTGGGGCTGCGAAGCTTGACTCCATCCGTTCGTCCTGGGACTCCTGGCGGGCCGAGAACTACTCCACGTCCGAGCCGGTGAGCTGACCGGGGCTGCCTGGTTTTCTGGCCCCGTACCGATTGCTGGCACTGTAACGATTGCTGGCACACTGGTACGGTGCCAGCCAAACCCGCTTCCGTTCCGTCTCCTGCCTCCGCGGAGCCTGCTGTTCCCGCGCAGTCCCAGTTTTCCTTCACGGTGGGCACCCGGCTGGCTGAATCCTGCCCGCCCACTGCTGCGCAGGTAGCTGAGAACGGCGGCGAATTCCTGGGCCGCACCGGCACCATCACCACCCCCCACGGTGAGATCCAGACGCCGGCCTTCATCGCCGTCGGAACCAAAGCCACAGTCAAGGCGGTGCTGCCCGAAGCGGTAGCGGACCTCGGGGCGCAGGCTGTGCTTGCCAACGCCTACCACCTCTACCTGCAACCCGGCGCCGACATCCTGGATGAGGCCGGAGGGCTGGGCGCCTTCATGAACTGGTCCGGCCCCACCTTCACGGACTCTGGCGGGTTCCAGGTGATGAGCCTCGGCTCGGGGTTCAAGAAGGTCATCGACATGAAGACCGTTGCCGCCGCGGGCGCGCCCGGCCCCGACGACGCGGTGGCGCCCGGCAAGGAGCGGCTGGCCCATATTGACGACGACGGCGTCTGGTTCAAGTCGCACCTGAACGGGGACCGGCACCGGTTCTCCCCTGAAATCTCCATGCAGGTCCAGCACCAGATCGGCGCGGACATCATGTTCGCGTTCGACGAGCTGACCACGCTGCAAAACTCCCGCGGCTACCAGGAGGAGTCCCTGGAACGGACCCGGCTGTGGGCACTGCGCTGCCTCGACGAGCACTTCCGGCTCACCACCGAACGGGTAGGGAAGCCGTACCAAGCCCTGTTCGGCGTCATCCAGGGCGCCCAGTACGAGGACCTCCGCCGCAAGGCCTGCCGGGACCTGGGCGCCATGCCGTTTGACGGGTACGGGATCGGCGGCGCCCTGGAGAAGGAGAACCTGGGCACCATCGTCCGGTGGTGCAACGAGGAACTGCCGGAGGACAAGCCGCGCCACCTGCTGGGCATTTCCGAGCCGGACGACATCTTCACCGCCATCGAGAACGGTGCCGACACCTTCGACTGCGTCTCCCCCACCCGGGTGGCCCGGAACTCCGCTTTCTACACGCCGCACGGGCGGTTCAACCTGTCCGGAGCGAAGTACAGGCGCGACTTCGGGCCGCTGCAGGAGGGCTGCGACTGCTATGCGTGCACCAACTACTCCCGGGCGTACATCCACCACCTCTTCAAGGCAAAGGAGATGCTCTCCGCCACGCTGATCTCCATCCACAATGAACGGTTCGTGGTGAAGATGGTGGACGACGCCCGGCTGGCGATCGAGGCCGGCACGTTCTTCGATTTCAAGGCCGAAACCCTGGCCCGCTACTACTCCTGACGCTCCCGAACGAGCTGCCCTCCCGCTTTCCCCGTATCGACATCGCCGGTATGCTGCCATCCCGCTGGAGCGCCCGTCCGGCGGGCTGGTCGCGTTCCGGCGATCTCGCCGAATCAGGCGGCCAGCGCGCCTGCCCCGTAGCTCGGTTCGCGCTTCTTGATCCAGCCGATCACCAGCGACGTGACCGGGACCAGGATGAACTCCACCAGGGTCTTGTACACGAAGCCCGCCACCACGTAGTTCACGAACATCCCGAAGTCGGTGATCCCGATGACGGACGCTGCGATGCTGCAGAAGATCAGGGTGTCCACGAACTCGCCCGCCACCGAGGAGCCCATGATCCGGGCCCACAGGGACTTCTCCCCCGTACGGGCCTTCATCCGCACCAGGATCCAGGAGTTGATGGTCTGGCCGGCAAGAAACGCCAGCAGCGAGGCCAGCACGATCTGCGGCACCGGGCCCAGGGCACCCTCAAGGGCGGCCTGCTTGGAGGCGCCGAACTCGTCGTCGAATCCGGGAAGGGCGATGATCACCCAGTAGCAGAGCGAGGCGAACACGGAGAGCGCAAATGTGGTGAGGATGGCTTTCCGTGCCACCCGGAAGCCGTAGACCTCGCTGATGACATCGCCCAGGATGTACGCCAGCGGGAAGAGGAAGAAGCCGCCGTCGGTGATGACCGGCCCCAGGACCACCCCTTTGGAGGCGCCGATGTTGGACAGGATCAGCACCACCGCCATGATGGCCAGCATGACGCCGAAGTACGGTGACCCGATGGAGGCAAAGCGTGGGGCGCCCGAAGCGGCGGAGGTTTCGGGCAGGGCATTCTGGCCGGAGGCAGATGACATGGGGAAGTCCGTTTCATAGTGGTTCGCTCGGGTCCGGAACTGCAGGGGACACCGGCTGTATTAGCACTGTCGCCCCATTCTCCCACCCCGGCACGCCCCAGCGGGCATGCCTTGTTGCCCTGAACACCCCCGGTCAGCCTCTGCTGTACTGCCACACAAGGAAAATGCCCGACGCCGGATGGCAGGATGGGTGCATGACTTCCGTTTCCGCTGATGCAATGCCGCACGTCACCAGCCCGGCCGTGGTGCTCACCATCGCCGGCTCCGAAGCAACCGGCGGTGCCGGGGCCCAGGCCGACCTGAAGACCTTCCAGGAGCTGGGCGTCTTCGGCATCGCCAACGTGACCTGCATCGCCTCGTTCAACCCGAACGACAGCTGGAACCACCGCTTCGTGCCGGTGGAACAGCAGGTGATCGCCGACCAGCTGGAGGCAACCACCGCAGCCTACGGACCGGCCTCGGGCGCGCCGTCCGTCCTGGACACTGTGAAGGTCGGGATGCTCGGCAGCCCGGCCACCATCGCCACTGTTGCCGGTGCCCTGCAGGACAACAACTTCGGGAATGTGGTCCTGGACCCGGTCCTGATCTGCAAGGGCCAGGAGCCAGGCCACGCCCTGGACACGGACCAGGCCCTGAAGGCCCAGATCCTGCCGCTGGCCACGTTCGTGACGCCGAACCACTTCGAGGCGGAGTCGCTGTCCGGGCTGGAGATCACCGACGTCGAATCCCTCAAGGCAGCCGCCGTCCGCATCCACGAGCTCAGCGGCGCGGCAGTCCTGGCTAAGGGCGGGGTGCGGCTGGACGGCCCTGACGCCGTCGACGTCTTCTACGACGGCAACACGCTGGAGGTCCTGAGCGCGCCGAAGGTGGGCGATGTGGCCGTGTCCGGTGCCGGCTGCTCGCTTGCCGCCGCCGTCACCGCAGAACTGGCCAAGGGCTCTTCCCCGCTGGAAGCCGCCCGCGCCGCGAAGGAATTCGTGACCGCCGGAATCCGGAACCGCGTGGCGTCCGGGGCGCCGTTTGACGCCCTCTGGCAGGGCGGCCCGCGCTAACCACCGCACACCGGGCCCGGGGCACGCCCGGTCACGAACGCGGGTCCGCCACCTTGCCCATAAAGAGCGGCAGCCCCGTCCCGCTGTGGACGATCTGGTAGTGGAACGGCCGGTCGAAGGCGATCGAGATGGCGGGCTCGGGCGGCGCACTGACCGCACGTCCGTTCAGCTGCGTGACGGCCGCCGCCACGGTCCCCTTCTCCGCCACCGTGATGTTTGCGGCCTGGGCGGCCTGCGTCAGCTTCAGCCCCGGCTGGATCGCGTCGAAGTCCGTTTCCGTGGTGAGCGTGCGGGACAGGCCCATGGCTTCCATGACCTTCCGAAGGTCGAAGCTGCTCTCATGGTCCCAGCGGGGCAGCGTGATGCGGACGGGTTGGACCGATGCGGACTCCAGCGCCGCGCCGATCCGGGCCAGCTGATCCGCGGACAGTGTGGCGGGGGCGCCGGGCGCCGGCAGTACCAGGCGCATCACGGCTCCTTCCGCATAGGGAAGGTCCACCGCCCGCCACCCCTCCCCCCCGGCGTACTTCGCTCCCCCTGCCTGGCTCATGGTCGGGACACTCGCCACATCGCCGCTTCCGGTGGTGAATGGCCGGTCCGTGGTGTCGGCAGGGTCGAAGGGGGTGTTCCAGGCGGCGGCGAAATAGAGCGCGTTGAGGAGGCTGAAGGTGTTCCTGGTATCGAACTTGGCCGGGGCTTTCGTGATGCGCCCGCCCGTGTTCCGGTCCACCCACGCGTCGATGGCGGGTTCCGCGGCGGCCCGGTCACGGAAATCCACCAGGTGGACGCCTGCGCCGTAGTGCCGTGCCAGGCCGGCCAGGTAGCCCTCGCCCACCGGGGTGTTCCTGTCCAGGAAGAGTCCGTTGGCCAGGTGGATGACGGGCTTCCGTGGCGGGTTGTCCTCGTCGACGGCGCCGGGGTCGCCGTCGTACTTTTCGACGGCAGCGAGCATTGCGTTCGCCGCCTCATCGCGGGTGGTTCCGGGAAGGGCGAGGACGCGGTCAAGTTCCGCGGCCGCCCCGCCGCCCGCTCCGGACCGCAGCATCAGCAGCGCTGTCAGCAGGCTTCCGGGTGATGCGACGACGTTGCCGGCGGCGCCGTCCCCGCCGGCGGCGCCGTCCCCGCCGTCGGCGAGGAGGGCCGCACCCAGCGTGTAGGCGGAGGTGCGCAGGACATCGATTTCAGCCCGATAGGCGTCCGCATCCAGCGAGACCCGCTCCACTCCCGGCGCCGTCACCAGCTCCGGGGGCGCGGCCGCGCAGGCGGGAAGCACTGCCACAAGGCCGAGCATAGCCAGCACCGCACGCCGTGGAACGTTCATCTCTTCCCCTGTGATTCCCCGGCAGGCAGGGCCGCCGCCGTACCGCCATCCAAGGACCGGATGGTTCCAGTGAAGCAGCGGGCCGGCCGCCGGGCGATGCCGGAAGGGTTACGGTTTGCGGTCGTTTCGGTCACACCGCCGACGGCGGCACGCGGCGCCGGCGTCGAACCCCACCGGCGCCGCCGCCCTGCCTGGCGCTTGGCACCTTGCCTAGCGGTTGGCACCTGGCCTAGCTGTAGTTCCCACGGACGTTGTGAACAGCGTGGCGTGATGTAAAGGGCGAGGGCCTCCGGTATCGATTTGGGTTACCACACTCATCTCGATGCCAGGAGGCCCTCGTGTCCTACGTTACCCATGCCAACGCCGACCTCACACCCAAAGCCAGGGGAAAGCTCGCCTGTTTGGTCATCGAGCAGGGATGGACGCTCCGCCGGGCAGCTGACCGGTTCCAGTGCTCGCCAGCGACGGCCAAGAAATGGGTGGACCGGTACCGGGCCCGGGGTGAGGACGGAATGGTTGACGTATCGTCCCGACCACGGCGCAGTCCCCGCCGGACTCCCGCACGCACGGAGCGGCGGATTCTGGCGCTGCGTTTCAATCGGCGATGGGGTCCCCATCGGATCGCGGCCCACCTTCACCTGGCCCGCTCAACCGTCGGCAAGGTCCTGGTCAGGTACCGGATGCCGCGGCTAGCCTGCCTTGACCAGGGAACCGGCCTGCCCGTCCGAAAGCTCGCACCGCAGCGCTATGAACACGACAAACCCGGGGACCTCGTCCACGTCGACATCAAGAAGCTCGGCCGCATACCGACCGGAGGCGGGCACCGCACCCTTGGACGGGCCAGAGGTAAGCGCAACCGCCACGCCGGCGTCGGGTACGCCTACCTGCACCATGCGGTTGATGATCACTCACGACTTGCCTATTCAGAGATCCTCGACAACGAGAAAAAGGAAACCGCTGCCGCGTTCTGGCTCCGCTCCGCAGCGTTCTTCGCGGCCCACGGCATCACCATCAAAGCCGTCCTCACCGACAACGGAGCCTGCTACCGCTCCAAAGCCTTCGCAGCCGCCCTGGGCCCACAGGTCAAGCACCGGCGAACCCGCCCTTACCGGCCGCAGACCAACGGCAAGGTAGAACGCTTCAACCGGACCCTTGCCACCGAATGGGCCTACGCCAGACCCTACATATCAGAAGCCGAACGCGCCGCTTCCTACCCCGACTGGCTACACGCTTACAATCACCACAGAACCCATACCGGCATCGGAGGCAAAACCCCCATCAGCCGCGTTCACAACCTCCATGGGAATTACACCTAGCGGTTGGCACCTGCCGGGGTGCCGGCGTCGTCCGTCCTGGAGGCAGCCCAGGCGTCGCCCTGTTCCCTGTCCAGGTGCGTGGCCTTCTTGTTCTTGAGCGCGAAGATGTAGACGACCAGCGAAATGGCGATGGCGGCGGTGACGTAGGTGAAGAAAAGCTCCACCTGGCCCGCCTTCTGCAACGCCGCGCCAATCAGCGGGACGGTGCCGCCAAAGAGCGAGTTGGCGATCGCGTAGCCCAGGCCCACGCCCAACGCACGGATGGAGGCCGGGAACAGTTCTGCCTTCACCAGGGCGTTGATGGAGGTGTAGCCGCCCACGATCAGCAGTCCGCCCATCATCAGCAGGAACGCCGTGAAGGGGTCCTTGGTGCCGGAGAGCGTGGAGAGCAGCGGCCAGGTGAACAGGACGCCGGTGACGCCGAACCAGACGAGCAGCGGCTTGCGTCCGATCTTGTCCGAGATCAGGCCGTAGACGGGCTGCAGCAGCATGAAGATGAACAGTGCCCAGAAGTTGATCACCGAGGTGTCGGTCTTGGCGATGCCGGACGTATCGTTCATGAACTTCAGGATGAAGTTGGTGTAGGTGTAGAACGCCACGGTGCCGCCCAGGGTGACGCCGATGCAGACCAGCAGCGGCCGCCAGTGGCTGGTGAACAGCAGCTTCAGGGTTCCCGGCTGGGCTTCGCCCGCAGCCTGGACGTGGGCCGCGCGGATCTGGTCCGCGGAGACGGTTTCCTCCATGGACCGGCGGAGCCAGAGAACCACCAGGGCCGCCACGCCGCCGAGCGCGAACGGGATGCGCCATGCCCACTCGTTGAGCGCGTCGCCGCCCAAGGTGTTTTGCAGGATCACCAGGACCAGCAGGGCCAGCATCTGGCCGCCCACCAGGGTCACGTACTGGAAGCTGGAGAAGAAGCCGCGGCGGCGCGATGTGGCGGCCTCGGACATGTAGGTGGCGCTGGTGCCGTACTCGCCGCCCACCGAGAAGCCCTGCAGCAGGCGGACCAGCACCAGCAGCACCATGGCCCAGATGCCGATCACGTCCTGGGTGGGCAGCACGGCGATGGCGAACGAGCCCGCGGACATCAGTGTCACGCTGAGGGTCAGGGCTGCCTTGCGGCCGTTGCGGTCGGCGTACCGGCCGAAGAACCAGGCACCGATGGGCCGCATGAGGAACGACGTCGAGAAGACAGCCATTGCCTCCAGCCCGGCCTGCAGATCGTCCTTGGAGTTGAAGAAATGGGCCTGGAAGTAGGCTGCGAAGACGGTGTAGACGTAGAGGTCGTACCACTCCACCAGGTTGCCGGCGGAGCCTTTGAGGATGTTTCCAACGGCCCGGCGGGTCTGGGCTGCGTCGGTGAGGGGTGCCCCGGGGTGGGCCGCACTGTCCGGCGGCGCTGCTTGTTCGGTGCTCATCAGTGAACCTTCCTTGCGTGAACAGTCATCCGAAAGCGCGGAGGACCCCCACCAAACTATGGGTGACCCACGGCACAACCAACGCGGCGGGCGCTTTCCTAACACTTCCTTAGGATTCAGGCCCGCCGGGGAAAAAATGTCCGCCAGGAGGTAGTCTCCAAAGGCGGGGGACGGCTCAACCCCGGCAAAGGACAAGGAAGATGGCAATGGACGTGCTGATCGTCGAGGACGACGACGCCATGGCCGGCGCCCTCACGGCCGGTGTGGCGACGGCGGGCCTGAAGGCGACCAGGGTGTCCCGTGGCGCGGACGCCCTGCTGGCCCACCGTGACTACCACGTGATCCTCCTGGACCTGGGCCTTCCGGACATGGACGGGCTGGAGGTACTGCGGAAGCTCCGCCAGGTCACCGACTGCCCCATCCTGATCCTGACGGCGCGCGACGACGAACGCAGCGTGGTGCTGGGACTTCGCTCCGGCGCCGACGACTACCTGGTCAAGCCGGTCAAACTCGTGGAACTGCTGGCACGGATCGAAGCCGTGACCCGGCGCATGCGGCGCGGCAGCGGAAGCACCCCGCACACCATCGTCCTGGATGACCTGGAGATCGACCTGGACCGGCGGACCGCGGCCAAGGACGGGTCCCTGCTGCCGCTGACGGCCACCGAATTCGGCCTGCTGGCCCTCCTCGCCCGGAATGCGGGATCGGTGGTCACCCGCGAACAGATCCTGGATGCCCTGTGGGGCGACGCGTTCCTGGCTTCCTCGCGGTCACTCGATGTCCACCTCACCGGGCTCCGCGCCAAGCTGCAGAAGCCCGGGTTCATCATCAACGTCCGCGGCGTCGGCTACCGGGTGGAAGCGGAGGGCCGGTGAGGCTGCGGGTTCTCGGCGTCCTCAGCGTGCTGTGCCTGCTGGTGGTCTTCCTGGTTTCCGGCACCATCCTGGGATCCGCCGCCCGTGAACTCACGCAGGAAGTCCAGATCACCAGGGCCGCCTCCCTGAACCGGCTGGCCCAGGTGGCTTTCGATGCTGCCGCCGACGGCGACACGGTGCGGCTGCAGCGCGAGATGGACACCTACTCCGGCCTTTACGGGGAGGGGGTTGTAGTGCGGCTGCAGCAGGGAATCCTGGCGTCAGGCGGCCTGGAGGGCGACCGGCCCGATGTGCGGGACGCGCTGTCCCGGGCCGGACTCAACGTCACCGACACGGCCCTTGCCCCACTGCAGCCCTTCGGGTCCGGCTCTGAATTGATCTTCCGGCCGTTCGGCAGCGCCAGCCAGGTCCTGGGCGGGGTGGTCCTGGACGTCCACCTGGATACGGCGCGCCAGAAGCTTCGCGAGCGCTGGCTCCTGGTGGGGGCTGCCGCCGTCGCGCTGGCTGCGGTCCTCCTGCTGGCCGCCGCCCGGGTCACCTCCTGGGTGCTGCGGCCTGTCCTCCGGTTGAACTCGGCCGTGACCGAGCTGGCACGGACGGGACGTGCGGGCCGCCTGCCGGAGGATGGTCCGCCCGAACTGCGGGAACTGAGCCGGTCCTTCGGCGCCATGGCGCGCACGATGGGCGCCAGCATCGAGTCGCAACGCCAGCTGATTGCGGACACTTCGCATCAGTTGCGGAATCCCATCGGGGCGCTGCGGCTGCGGCTGGATGTGCTGCAGCTCGAGCTCCAGACCACCCGCGAGCGCGAAGCGGCGGAGAATGTGATGGCGGAGCTGGAGCGGGTGGAGGACATCCTCGACGGGGTGCTGAAGCTGGCGGCCGCGGAACACCGGGCTTCCGAGGATTCGGCGCGGCCCTTCAGCGGTGGTTCCCGGCCCGCCGCGCAGCCGGCCGACCCCTTCCCGGTCCTGCAGGGGGAAGTCGAGCGTGCCGCTCCTGCCGCAGGGCGTGCCGGTTGCCGGCTGCTCCTGGCCGAGGCGCCCGTGCCGCCGGCGGAGGTCGCCTGCCACCCCGCGGAACTGGGCCAGATGGTGGGGGAACTCCTTGCCAACGCCATCAAGTACGCCCCCGGGGCCACTGTTACCGCAGCTGTCCGCCGGCATCAGGGCAGGGTCCTGGTCGAAATTTCCGACGACGGGCCGGGCCTGTCGGAGCAGGAACGAACCAATGCCGCGACGAGGTTCTGGCGCGCGCCACGCCATACCCCGGTGCCCGGGACGGGATTGGGGATGACCATTGTGGGCGAACTCGCCGCAGCCAACGGCGGCCGGCTGGTGCTGGCTGAGGCTGCGCCCCACGGCCTGTCCGCCCGGCTGGAATTCCCTGCTGCTCCTTCGGTTGCTGACCGACCGGCTTCCGGCGCGGAAAGAGGGCTGGCCGATGGGTGACAGATGTCCGGCGCTGGTTCCTACCCGGCGGGCGCTTTTTAGGACCGTCCTGGCAGCGGCGGCGGCCGCCGGACTGCCGGCAGCCCTGACCGCCTGCACCGGGCAGCGTCCCGGGCTGCTGACCGTAGCGGGCGGCGAGCCGGGCGGGTTCTACCTTGAGTTCTCCACCCTCCTGGCGGCGTCCCTGGAGCGCCATGGGGTGGCGGACAGGGCCGAAGCGGTGGCCACCGGTGGCAGCCTGGACAACCTGGCCGAGCTCCGTGGCGGCAGGGCCACGTTCGCGGTCGCTCTTGCCGATGCGGCAGCCGCAGCCCCGGAACCCGGCACGGAGGCGGTACCGCTGGCGGCCCTGGGCAAGGTCTACGAGAACTACGTCCACTGCGTGGTGCGCCGGGACAGCGGAATCGTGGATCTGTCCCAGTTGGCCGGCCGGACCGTGGCTGTCGGCCAGCCGGGATCCGGAACGTCCCTGACCACCCCGCGGATCCTTGCGGCAGCAGGCCTGAATGCCCGGACCGCGGGTGGCGCAACCGCTGACGGGACGGTCGCCGTCGTAAGCCTTGGCCTGAACGACGGCCTGGCCGCCCTGAAGGCGGGCACAGTGGATGCGTTGTTCTGGTCGGGCGGTGTGCCCACCGCCGCCGTTGCCGCCGCCCAGCAGGAGGTGCCGCTGGCACTGCTGGACCTGTCGGCGCTGCTGCCGGAGCTGCGCACGCGGCACGGAGCGCAGTATGACCGCGTCCTCATTCCAGAGGGCAGCTATCCCGGCGTGCCCGCGGTCTGGACGGTCGGCGCCGCGAACCTGCTGCTGTGCCGGGCGGACCTGGACGCCGGCACGGTGGAACGGACCGTCCAGCTGCTGGTGCACCACGCCGGTGAACTGATTCCGCAATCCAGCATGGGCGTCCAGTTCCTCAGCCCGGAAACCCTGATCAACACGGCCGGCATCCCGCTCCATCCGGCCGCGGCCGACGCCTACCGGAAGCTCCACGGCTGAACCGGCACGCCCTCTCACATCCTGCAGCGATAGTGGGAACCCTCTCTCACCTTTCACGGGATGAGCCGAACCCTCATGCACACGCTGAGAGAGCGTTGCGGGGAAGCCGCAAAACGTGAGAGAGCGTCCCTCAAATCCCCGAATGCGCCTGCAGGAAGCTGTACACCTCTGTCTCGTCCACGCCGGGGAAAGCTCCGGGAGGCATGGCGGCCAGGAGGTGCGAATGGGCGCGGGCCGAGGGCCAGGCGTTCCCGGCCCACTCGGCGGTCAGGGCCTCCGGCGGACGCTTGCAGCAGGTGGGGTCGGGGCAGTTGGAGGTGGCGCGGGCCGTGGTTTCGCGCCCGCGGAACCACTTCACGTGCTGGTAGGGCACCCCGATGCTCAGCGAGAACTCCCCGGAGGCTGAGCGCTCGGTGCGCGCCGTGCACCAGTAGGTGCCGGATGGAGTGTCGGTGTACTGGCTGTAGGCGCTGAACTTGTCCGGCACGTCGAACACGGCGCGCGAGGTCCAGGCCTTGCAGGACGGCTGACCCTCGATGGCGCCGGTGTGGTCCTGCGGAAAGTTCACGCCGTCGTTCTCGTAGGCCTTGTAGATGATGCCGCTCTGGTGCGTCTTCTGGAAATGCGTGGTGATGCCCAAGTGTTTTGTGGCGAGGTTGGTGAAGCGGTGGGCAGCTGTCTCATAAGAGACGGCGAAGGCGTCACGGATGTCCTCCACGGCGATTTCCTTGGCGGCCTTGGCTTTTTGCAAAAATTCCACCGTTGCCTGCTCGGGCAGGAGCAGGGCGGCGGCGAAATAGTTGGTCGCCACCCGCTGGGCCAGGAAATCCCCGTAGTTGCGGGGCGTTTCATGGCCGAGAACGTAATGTCCCAGGGCCTGGAGCAGCACCGAGCGCGGATCGTGATCCTGCCGCTGGCTCTGCGTCAGGTAAATTTTGCGGTTCTTCAAATCGGTCACGGAGCGCGTGGAATGGGGCAGGTCGCTGACGTGGTGCAGGGTAAAACCAAGGTGCGCGGCGATGTCGGCAATGACGTGCTGGCTGAGCGGACCGGTGGTGTAGCCCACCTCCTTGAGGACCTTCTGCGCTTCAGCTTCATACTCCGGAAAGTAGTTTCCGCGCTCCCGCATCATCGCCCGCAGTTCCCCGTTCGCGCGGCGCGCTTCCTCCGGGGTTGCCACCTGCTCGTTCATCTTGCGCTCGAGCTCCTGCAGCAGGCCCACCTGGGCTTCCAGGACATCCAGCGGCAGCCGTGAACTGATGCGGATTTTGGGCAGGTCCAGGGATTCGTACAGGGGACCGCGCTGGTACCGTTCCAGCTCGATTTCCAGCGCAGCGCGGCGGCTCGGGGGCTCCGCCCCGAGCAGCTGGTCGATGCTCACGCCAAGGGCGCCGGCAAGGTGCTGGAGCAAGCTGAGTTTGGGTTCGCGCTTGCCGTTCTCTATCAGGCTCAGCTGGCTGGGCGCGGTCCCGACGGCGGCGCTCAGGTCATCGAGCGTCAGCCCGGCCTGCTTGCGCAGATGGCGGACGCGGCGGCCCAGCGAGATGACGTCAAGGTCCGTCGTTGCGGCGGAGGATGGCTGGGAAACGTCCCTGTTCCAGCTTGAAGGCGACATTTCTGCAGAATACGCGAAGAACTGCATTTCTTTCCACCCCTTTTCTCTAGAAAGGGGGTTGAAAGTGCTGAAAAGTAGTTCACACGGAAAGAACACCGCACCGGAAAGCCGGTGGGAACCTCAACGACGCGGTTCCCACCCACCACTTCCGGAGCTCAATCAAGGAGATCAACGATGACTGCAGCATTTGAGCCCACCCAGCAGACGCCCGAAGAGCAGGCCGCCGCACTGGAGCTCGAGTGGGCCGCCAACCCGCGCTGGGAAGGTGTGACCCGTGACTACTCAGGTTCCGACGTCGTCCGCCTCCGCGGCCGCGTCTCCGAAGAACACACCCTGGCCCGCCGCGGCGCCGAGAAGCTGTGGAAGCAGCTCACCGAAGAGCACAAGACCGGCGGCTACACCAACGCCCTGGGCGCCCTGACCGGCAACCAGGCAGTGCAGCAGGTCAAGGCCGGCCTGCGGGCCATCTACCTTTCCGGCTGGCAGGTCGCCGCGGACGCCAACAACTCGGGCCACACCTACCCGGACCAGTCCCTCTACCCGGCCAACTCGGTCCCCACCGTGGTCCGCCGGATCAACAACGCCCTGCTGCGCGCCGACCAGATCGAATTCGCCGAAGGCGTCCAGAGCGTCCAGGACTGGCTGGTCCCGATCGTCGCCGACGCCGAGGCCGGGTTCGGCGGCCCGCTGAACGCCTACGAACTCATGAAATCCATGATCCAGGCCGGCGCCTCCGGCGTGCACTGGGAGGACCAGCTCGCCTCGGAAAAGAAGTGCGGCCACCTCGGCGGCAAGGTCCTGATCCCCACCCAGCAGCACGTGCGGACCCTGAACGCCGCCCGCCTGGCCGCTGACGTCGCCGGCACCCCCACCGTCGTCATCGCCCGCACCGACGCCGAAGCAGCAACCCTCATCACCTCCGACGTCGACGAACGCGACCGCGAGTTCATCACCGGTGAGCGCACCGCCGAGGGCTTCTACAAGGTCCGCAACGGCATCGAACCCTGCATCGCCCGCGCCAAGGCCTACGCCCCCTACTCGGACCTGATCTGGATGGAGACCGGCACCCCGGACCTGGAACTGGCCCGCAAGTTCGCCGAAGCCGTCAAGGCCGAGTTCCCGGACCAGATGCTCTCCTACAACTGCTCGCCCTCGTTCAACTGGCGCAAGCACCTGGACGACGCCACCATCGCCAAGTTCCAGCGCGAACTCGGCGCCATGGGCTTCACGTTCCAGTTCATCACCCTGGCCGGCTTCCACGCCCTGAACTACTCGATGTTCGACCTCGCCCACGGCTACGCCCGGACCGGCATGAGCGCCTACGTCGAACTCCAGGAAAAGGAATTCGCCTCCGAAAACCGCGGCTACACCGCAACCAAGCACCAGCGCGAAGTCGGCACCGGCTACTTCGACACCATCTCCACCGCGCTCAACCCGAACGCGTCCACCCTCGCCCTCGTGGGATCCACCGAAGAGGGCCAGTTCCACTAACAACTTCCGCCCAAGGTGAGCCGTTCGCTTCGCTCACCGATGAGGCACGACGGCGGTACGCATCTGAGGTGACCGTCGCCGGGTCGGGAGGGGGAATCCGGAAGCGTGCGTAAAGGGGCCCTGTCCCCGGCGTCGACCGAGCTCTGCGAGGTCTTACGACGGGGATGGGGATAGCACGCGGAGGATTTCCCTTCCCGGCCCCAACCAGGCAAGTCCCGCCGTCGAACTTCCCTTTCGTCTTTAAGGAGACTGAAATGAACAGCTTCACTGACAGCTTCACGATCAACGGAATCACACTCACTGCGCAGCCGATTTGCCGGCAGAACGAGGTGCTCACCCCGGACGCACTCGAGTTCATCGGCAAGCTGCACCGGGCCACTGCTGAGCGGCGCAAGGAACTGCTGCAGGCACGGCGGGCCCGGCGGGCGGAGATCGCCGCCGGCGCCGATCCCCGCTTCCTGCGGGAGACAGAGCACATCCGCAACGACCCGTCCTGGCGGGTCGCTCCCCCGGCCCCGGGCCTGGAGGACCGCCGGGTGGAAATCACCGGTCCGGTGGACAAGAAGATGACCATCAACGCCCTGAACTCCGGCGCCAAAGTCTGGCTCGCGGACATGGAGGACTCCTCCACCCCCACCTGGCGCAACGTCATCAAGGGCCAGCTGAACCTCACCGACGCCCTGGAACGCCGGATCGACTTCACCACGGAAGAAGGCAAGGAATACAAGCTCCGCCCCGCCGGGGACCTGCCCACCATCGTGGTCCGCCCCCGAGGCTGGCACCTGCCCGAAAAGCACATGCTCATCGACGGCGAACCCGTCGCCGGCGGCATCGTTGACTTCGGCCTGTTCTTCTTCCACAACGCCCGCCGCCTGCTGGCCCAGGGCAAGGGCCCGTACTTCTACCTGCCCAAAATCGAAAACCACCTCGAAGCCCGGCTCTGGAACGACATCTTCATCCTCGCCCAGGACCTGCTCGGCATCAACCAGGGCACCATCCGCGCCACCGTGCTGATCGAGACCATCACCGCAGCGTTCGAAATGGAAGAAATCCTCTACGAACTGCGCGACCACGCCGCAGGCCTGAACGCCGGCCGCTGGGACTACATCTTCTCCATCATCAAGAACTTCCGCACCCGCGGCCCCCGCTTCGTCCTCCCGGACCGCGGCCAGGTGACCATGACCGCCCCCTTCATGCGCGCCTACACCGAACAGCTCGTCCGGGCCTGCCACAAGCGCGGCGCCATGGCCATCGGCGGCATGGCCGCAGCCGTGCCCAACCGCAAGGATCCGGAAGCGAACGCCAACGCCTTCGACAAGGTCCGCGCGGACAAGACGCGCGAAGCCAACGACGGCTTCGACGGCTCCTGGGTGGCCCACCCCGACCTTGTGCCCGTCGCCCGAGAGGTGTTCGACAGCATCCTCGGCGAGAAGCCCAACCAGCTCGGCAAGCTCCGCGAGGACGTCACCCCGGACGACCGCGCCCTGATCAACATCGCCTCACTCCACGGCACCATCACCGAACAGGGCATCCGGAACAACATCGAAGTCGGGATCCGCTACATCGAATCCTGGCTCCGCGGCAACGGCGCAGTGGCCATCCACAACCTCATGGAAGACGCCGCCACCGCCGAAATCTCCCGTTCCCAGCTCTGGCAGTGGATCTACGCCCGGGCCATCACCGACCATGGCGAGATCATCACCCACCACTGGGTCGAAGAGCTCCTGGACGAGGAGTTCGCCCGGCTGGAGCGCTTCGACGGCGACCGCTTCGAAGACGCCCGCGACATCTTCGAGGAAGTCACCCTCGCCCAGGACTTCCCGTCCTTCCTCACCCTGCCCGCCTATGCGCGGTACCTGACCGAGGCCCGCGAGAAAGCCACGGTCGAGGAACTCGCCGCCGCCTGACAAGTTTCCGTCCGCCGGGCCGGCACGCTCTATCGCAACAGGCACCTCCGAAATCCGGAGGGCCGGACCCGGCGGCGGGACATGCCTTGGCACGTCAGCGTCCCTTGGGCACCTTCCGCACTGAGAGGGTAGTACCGGCGAAGAACGTCAGCACGGAGGCCAGGATGACCAGCAGCGCGGGCGTCCAGGAACCCGAGGCATCGTGGACGAAGCCCACCAGGGGCGGTGCCACGGCGCCGAGGGCATAGCCCAGGCCCTGGACCGTGGCGGACATCTTGCCCGCCGAAGCCTGGTCGCGTGCCAGCCGGATGATGGCGATGAAGATGACGGTGATGCCGCCGCCCTGGGCGACGCCTCCTAAGACGGACCAGAGCCACCAGAGCTGCGGCGCCAGCAGCAGCCCCACCGGAACGGTCAGCCACAGCGCACCCACGGTGACCGCAACCGCCGTCGGGCCCCAGTACTTGGCGGCAAACGGGACACCCAGCCCGCCCACGATGGCGAGAATCTGGAAGATGGAGGAAGCTGCGCCGGCCTCGGCCACGGACATGCCAAGCTCGTCGTGCAGGTAGCTGGGCAGCCATGCGGTGACGCCGTAGTAGGAGAAGGCCTGGCCGCCGAACCCGGCCGTCAGTCCGGCAGTTATCCAGCCCAGGCCGGTAACGGGCGGCCGCTTGGTGTCCGCGCCGTCCCCGCCGGAAACCAGGAAGGCGTTGCGGGGCCCCACCGCCAGGGTCCAGACGACGATCGCCGCCACGGCCAGGACGGCCACCGAGCCCAGGGCGAACCGCCACCCGGCCAGGTCCGCGAGCGGCGCCGTCACCACGGACGTCAGGAACGAGCCGATGTTCAGCGCCGCGGTGTAGATCCCCATCGCCGTTCCCTGCCGGGCGGGAGCAAAGTCCCGCCGGATGATGAGGGGCGCCGCAATGTTGCCCACGGTGATGGCGGCGCCGATCAGCACCGTTCCAGCCACCACCAGCGCCGGGCCGCCGGACGAGCGGACCAGGACGCCTGCCAGGACCCCGAGGATGGTCAGGGTCACCGCGAATTCGGCGCCGAACTTCCTCGCCGCGAGGGAAGCCAGCGGCGCGGCCAGCGAAAAGCAGAGGACGGGGATGCTGGTCAGGAGCCCCAGCATGACCGGTGAAAATGAAAGCTCCGCCTGCATCAGCCCGACTACCGGGGCGACCGCCACGAACGGGCCCCGCAGATTCAGGGCCAGCAGGCCGATACAGGCGAGCAGGATCCAGCTGGCGGGGAGGCGGGCGAGGGACCGGCCGCTCATGCGGCGGCGTGCTGGTTAACCGGGGGTTTCATCACTCCCATTGCTATCACGCCCCACCCGCGCGCCGTTTCCGCCGTTCCGGAGGGCGCCCTGCCATACGATGAACATCACGCCAGGAACTCCGGGATTAAGGACACCTCCATGCAGCACCGCCTTGCCATTCTTGACGACTACCAGGACGTGGCGCACGGCTTCGCGGACTGGGCAGCGCTCGAAGCCGAGGGAGTCAAGGTCACCACGTTCCGGGAACCCTTTGCGTCGCGGGACGCCCTGGTCTCGGCGCTGGCCGACGTCAGCATCGTGATCGCCATGCGTGAGCGGACGGCCTTCCCGCGCGAGGTGTTCGAGAAGCTCCCGGCACTGCAGCTCCTGGTGACCACGGGGATGGCCAACGCGTCCATTGACGTTGCCGCCGCCACGGACCACGGGGTAACGGTCTGCGGCACGCCCGGCTCGCCCACGGCCGCCCCCGAACTGACCTGGGCCCTGCTGCTCGCCGCCGCGCGGCACCTGCCGGCGGAGGAGAACTCGCTGCGCGCCGGAACCTGGCAGTCAACGGTGGGATTTGAGCTGGCCGGCAAGACCTTGGGCATTGTGGGCCTGGGGAAGATCGGGCGCCGGGTGGCCGGGTACGGGCGGGCGTTCGGAATGGACATCGTGGCGTGGAGCCAGAACCTCACTGCCGGGGCGGCGGAAGAGGCCGGGGCGCGGCTGGTGTCCAAGGAAGAGCTGTTCCGGGCCTCCGACGTGGTGACGCTCCACCTGCGGTTGTCCCCGCGCTCCGAGAACACGGTGGGGGAGGCGGAACTGCGGCTGCTGGGCCCGGAGGGGATCCTGGTGAACACCGCCCGGGGTCCGCTGGTGAACCAGGATGCATTGATCCGGGCGCTCAGCCAGGGGTGGATCCGCGGCGCCGCGCTGGATGTGTTCGACGAGGAACCGCTGCCCGCCGGGCATCCGCTCCTGGCCGCCCCCAATACCGTCCTCTCGCCGCACCTTGGCTACGTGACGCAGGAGAGCTACCGGGAGTTTTACGGCGGGGCGTTCGAGGACGTGACGGCGTGGCTGGCCGGTTCCCCCATCCGCACCATCAGCGGCTGACGCCGAAGTACCGCGGACGACGGCGGCCGGGCGGCTTCCCGGAAAGGGAACCGGCCCGGCCGCCGTCGTCTAGAGCGCCTTAGCGCAACTCGATCTCCAGTGCCTGGAAGTCGTCGGCCGCGTGCCGGCCCACCAGGATCCGGAACGTTCCGGGCTCAAACTGCCAGCCGCCGTCGTAATGCGCGAAGGAGCGGGCGGGGATCCGCACCTCGACGCTGTCGGTGCCGCCGGGGGCCAGGTGGGCTCCGGCGTATCCTGCCAGCCAGCGGACGGGCCGCTCGACGGCGGACTCCGCACGCTCCAGGTACACCTGGACCACTTCGCGGCCGGAGCGGCTGCCGGTGTTGCGGACGGGAACGTGGACCACCACGTCGTTGCCGGCGGTGACGGACTGCGGGGCATGCGGGGCGGACAGCTCGAACGTGGTGTAGCCCAGGCCGTAGCCGAACGGCAGGGCCGGAGCCGCGCCGCCTTCAGCCTGCTGCTTCAGCCAGGCCCGGTAGCCCACGTGGATGCCCTCGGAGTACACCACCTTGCCGTCCACGGGCGCGGTATTGAGCACCGGAACGTCCCCGAGCGCGGCCGGCCAGGTGGTGGGCAGGCGTCCGCCCGGCTCCTCCTGACCCAGCAGGATGTCCGCGATGGCCCGGCCGAACTCCTGGCCGCCGAACCAGCCGAGCAGGACCGCTCCCACCTTGTCGAGCCAGGGCATCAGCACGGGCGAACCGGAGTTCACCACCACGACGGTGCGGGGGTTGACGGCGGCCACGGCCTCCACCAGCTGGTCCTGGTAGCCGGGCAGGTCCAGGTCCTTGCGGTCGAAGCCTTCGGACTCGATGGCGGCGCTGGTGCCTACCACCACCACGGCCACGTCCGCAGCCTTCGCGGCTTCCACCGCTGCCTCGATCTCGGCCTGCGGGTCCTCAACCACGGTTTCCTCGCCCAGCAGGATGGCGGTGAAGGGGATGACCTGCTGCTTGGGCAGCTCGTAGACGGCCTCGATCCGGACCCGCTCGCCTGCTGCGGTTTCGACGGCGTGGACCGTCTTGGGCGGGTCGAAGAGGGCGGCGCCGAGGACGTCGGTGTCGTCCTCGATCTCGCCGTTGAACACTTCGTCTCCCTTGAGCGAGAGCCGGATCCGTCCCACGGTGCCGACGCCGAGGTGGTGGATGCCCGCCGTCGGGGCCGTCCAGTCCGCTTCCATTCGGATGGCCGCAGACCCTTCCGGGATCCCGACGCCGAACCAGATCAGGTGCGATGCCAGCCGGTCCTCACCCGAAATGTCCGCGCCGTCCGCGTCCAGGAAGGTCACCCGCATGCCGGGGACATTGGAGACCGGGTTGTGCAGCGAGGTGCGCGGGAAGGCCTGCAGGCCCTCGGCCACCTTGGCGCCGCGGGTGTAACTGACGCTGACGCCGGACGGCAGCGCGTCTCGGAGTCCGTCCAGCGGCGAGACGGTGTACTTGGGCATGACGGTGGCGCTGCCGCCACCCTGGGTCCGGGCCTCCTCGGCGTTGTGGCCGCTGACCGCGATGCTCGTCAATGCCGACGGGTCGAGGGGCAGCAGGCCGTCCTTGTTGCGGACCAGCACGGCGCCGCGGACTGCCACTTCACGTGCGACGGCGGCGGCATTGAGTTGTTCCGGAAGCTCGGTCACCGCCGGGGCGACGGAGTCCAGCGAACCGACGCGGGCGGCCAGGCGGAGGATGCGGATGACCTTTTCGAGGATGGCGGCCCGGCTGACCCGGCCGTCCTCAACGGCTGCCAGCAGCTTGGGGCCCCAGTGGCCTACGGGCCCGGGCATCTCCAGGTCCTGGTGGGCGTTGGCCGACTCCACCGAGCGGACACCGGTCCAGTCTGAAACAACCACGCCGTCGAAGCCCCATTCGGTGGACAGGGGGGTCTTGAGCAGCTCGTTTTCGCTGGCCGTGGTGCCGTTGATGGAGTTGTAGGAGCTCATCACCAGCCAGGCACGCGCCTCGGTGATGGCGTCCTCGAAGGCGGCCAGGTACAGCTCGCGGAGGGGGCGCTCATCCACCACGGAGTCGGACGTGAAACGCTCGGTTTCGGACTCGTTGGCGAGGTAGTGCTTGGGGGTCGCACCGACGCCCATCGACTGGACGCCGGCCACGTAGCCCGCCGCCAGCGTGGCGGTGAGGCGCGGGTCCTCGCTCATGCATTCGAAGTGCCGGCCGCCCAGCGGGGAGCGGTGCAGGTTGATGGTGGGGCCGAGGACCGCATGGACGCCCTTGCGGCGGGCCTCCTGGCCGAGGACCTGGCCGTAGCGGTGCGCCGTTTCCACGCTCCAGGTTGCGGACAGGGCGGACGACGACGGCAGCGAGACCGAGTCATGGCGTTCATCGAAGTCCTCGCCGCGGACGCCCGACGGACCATCCGAGAGGACAACCCGGGAGAGCCCGATCGAGGGCAGCGCGTGGGTGGCCCACACGTCCGCGCCCGTGAGGAGCTGGATCTGCTGTTCCAGGGAAAGGCCTTCGGCCAGCTCCCGGATACGGGCTTCTGCGTCCGGGGACCCGGCAGCGGGTGCCGTCACGGCCGGGGAAAGGGTGGGATTCATCTACTTGACTCCTTTGATGCGGGTAACGAGGACGGCGCCGATGATGCCGACGACGGCCCCGCCGATGAAGAGGGCGGGGTAGCCGCCGAGGGTGATAACCGGGAATGCCAGTGCGGGGACAAGCGACTGGGGCAGCGCTTGGGCAATGTTGAAGACACCGAACGTCTTGGCGTTTTCGGTCTGGCTGCCGGGCAGCAGGTCGGTGATGAGGGCGACGTCAACAGCGCCGAAGCAGCCCAGGCCCAGGCCGGCGATGGCCTGTCCCACCAGGACCTGGTCCGTGGTGGTGCTGGTGGCGATGACCACCAGGCCGGCCATCATGATGATGGCGGAGGCGATGACCATGCCCTTGCGCTTGCCGATCTTGTCGCTGATCCAGCCGCCGGCGAGGCTGGTGACGACCGTTCCCAGGGAGCTGACGAGGGTGGCCTGGAAGACCAGCGACGCCACTTCGGTTTCGGCCACGCGGAGATGGTCGGCGAAGAAGTACGGCAGGTAGAGCAGCCCGGCGCAGTAGCCAACGTAGACCAGGAACTTGGTGAACCAGGCCCAGCCCAGGCCGGGATAGGTGCGCGGGTTGAAGTAGAAGGATCCCGCGATCTCCTTGAGATTCAGCGGTGCCGGCTTTTCGGTGAGGACACGGTCCTTGAAGGTAAAGGCGAAGGCAAGGGCAATGACTGTTCCCACAGCTCCCGGGACCACCGCCATCTGGAAGGCGTTGTCGAAGAGCTGGGCGAAGTAGGCAGCTGCAACCAGGCCGATGGGCAGGGTCATCCCAATGAGGCCGGACAGGCGACCGCGCTCGGCCGGCGCCGCCTGGTCCGGAAGGGTGGCCACCAGCGCGGCCAGCGCAGCGTTGAAGCTCAGCTGGGCGAGGACCCAGGCCACCAGCACGCCGGCGACGTCGGTGGCGGACCCGAGCAGGACCAGCGACCCCATGCCCACGATGGAGCCGCCGACAATCCACGGCTTGCGCATACCAAAGCGGGAGGTGGTGCGGTCGCTCAAGCGTCCGAAGAAGGGGTTGGCCAGCAGCGCGATCAGGGCGCCGACGCCGGCAACGAGGCTGAGGGCCCCGGCCCGGGTTTCCGGCGTGGTGATTTCCGAAACCTTGATGGCCAGCACCACCAGGGCCGGCGCCAGGACGGCCATCCACAGGCCTGCGCTGGCGATGGGCATGCCGATGACATAGGCGCGGGGTGTTGTGACGGGGCTTCCCGGAGCGGGAACGGATGAAGTTGTGGTGCTGGACGGGGTTGCGGGCACTGTCAGCCCTGCGGAATCCCCGGTGTTGGTCGTGACGGCCACGGTGCCTCCTGACAGAAAGTGACCCTCCGTTGGGTCCTGCAGAAAATGGTACCTACAAAAACCGAGTCTGACTAGGCTTTCGCGCCGAAGCGTGAAATACACTGTCTTGGTGCCTTCATCAAAGCCGCGCGGACAGTACGCCAAGGGAGCCGAACGCCGCGAGCAGATCATCCAGACAGCAACCGACGTTTTTGCAACAGAAGGCTTCGAAGGCACGGCCCTGAAGCGCGTGGCTGAACTGGTGGGCGTGAAGGAAGCCACGCTCTTCCACTACTTCCGTGGCAAGCAGGAGCTCCTGACCGCTGTCCTGGCCGAGCGCGACCGGCGGAGCATGGCGGCCATGGATACAGACGCCGGGCTGCCGCTGATAGTGCGCTCCGCAGAGCGCAACCGGGCGGAACCGGGCTTGACCACGCTGTACGCGGTT
This sequence comes from Arthrobacter nitrophenolicus, assembly GCF_045833485.1. Classification (NCBI taxonomy): domain Bacteria; kingdom Bacillati; phylum Actinomycetota; class Actinomycetes; order Micrococcales; family Micrococcaceae; genus Arthrobacter; species Arthrobacter nitrophenolicus. The sequence goes on along the minus strand of NZ_CP174504.1, from coordinate 2,336,903 downwards.
GCCTCAGCCACCGCGAACGATCCCGGACATGACTCCCACGGCTACTTCAAGGACCGCTTCGCGGAAGTGGTGGACGTCCTGACAGTGGACATTGAGCGGCGCCAGGCCGCCGGCCAGGCCCGCACGGACCTGCCGGCAAAGGACCTTGCCCGGCTGGTCGTTGCCATCTCGGACGGCCTGCAGCTGCAGTGGCTCTACGACAAGGAAGTGGACGTGGCAGACGGTCTGTCACAGTTCATCGACGTGCTGATGGCGCCCTAGCAGCGCTCACCCTGCCGCGGCTGTTCCCGCCAGAGTTGCCTCGATGACCGCCGGCGAGAGAACGTACTGCGTGACCATCCGGCTGGCACCCAATATTGCCGCCTGGTCCCCGGCAATGGAGACGGCGATCCGCAAATGCGAAGTGGCCAGTGGCTGCGACCGCCGGTACACCACTTCCCGGATGCCGGCCACCAGGTGTTCGCCGGATACACCGATGCTGCCGCCCACCACAATGACGGACGGATTGAGGAGGTTCACCACGGTGGCCAGCACCTCGCCGATATCCCGGCCTGCCTGGCGCAGGGCCTGGATGGCCTGAAGGTTTCCGTCCGAGGCGAGCCGAAGGACATCAGAGCCCTTTGCCGCGTCCAGCCCCTGTTCCCGCAAAGCGCGGGCGATGGCGGGACCTGACGCCAGGGCTTCGAGGCAGCCGTAATTCCCGCACGCGCACTGCACGTCCGCGCCCCTCGCCAGCTGGACATGCCCCAGGTCTCCGGCTGTGCCGTTGGCGCCGCGCTGCAGTTCGCCGCTGCTGATGATGCCGGAACCGATGCCGGTGGCCACCTTCACGAAAAAGAAGTTGCCGTGCTCCGGCCAATGGGCGGTCCGCTCCCCCAGGGCCATGATGTTCACATCGTTGTCCACCAGCACGGGGACGCGGAGGGACTGCTGCACGTAGCCAACCACGTCGAAGCCGTCCCAGCCCGGCATGATGGGAGGCTTCACCGGCTTTCCGGTGTCGTGCTCCACCGGGCCGGGCAGGCCGATGCCCACGCCGGCCAGGTCGCCGGCCTTCCGCCCCGCCGCTGCGAGCAGTTTCCTGCCCTGTGCCACCACCTGGTCCAGGACAGTTTCCGGGCCGTCCGACACCTCCCGGGCCAGCCGTTGTTCGGCCAGGATCTTCCCGCCCAGGTCGGTGACGGCCACGATCACGTGGCTTGCCCCGACGTCGACGGCCAGGACCACCCGCGACGAGGGGTTGAAGGCAAAGCGCGACGGCGGCCTGCCGCCACTGGAGGTGGCCTCACCGGCGGGCCCCACCAGGCCGGACAGCATCAGCGCTTCGATCCGGGAGGCCACGGTGGAACGCGCGAGGCCGGTGCTTCCGGCCAGCTCGGCCCTGGTGCGCGCCTTCCCGTCCCGCAAAAGCTGGAAAAGGTCTCCGGCCCGCCCCTGGGACGCCGGGTACTCGAGGAGGGAAGCTCCTTCTCCGTGGCTTTTGGTCATCAACCATAGATAACACGGGGACTTCCTCCTGTCACTTCACCAACTTTTGCTTGACGTTCGTCAAAAGTCCTTCTAGCTTTGCACTAGACCGTCAGGCCGCTTTTTCATGCCGATGCCCGCCACCGAAGCCAGGAGCACCATGTCCTACGCACTTCAGCTGTACACCGTCCGCGACGCAATCTCGAAGGACTTGCCGGGCACCATCAGGAGGGTCGCCGGGATCGGTTTCACCCAGGTGGAGCCGTACAACTTCGTTGCAACGGCCAAGGAACTGGGCGCCGCCCTGAGGGAAAACGGGCTCACCGCGCCTTCCGGCCACGCCCCGTTGCTCAGCCAGGACCAGGACGGGATTTTCGCAGCGGCCAGGGAACTGGGCATCCGGACGGTCATCGAACCCTTCATTCCGGCGGAGCGCTGGCAGGATGCCGAGGCCATCAAGGCCACAGCCGCCGCGCTCAACGCCGCCGCCCGGAAAGGCGCGGAATACGGTGTCCGGGTGGGTTACCACAACCACGCCTGGGAGCTGGAGTCCATCATCGACGGCAGGACCGCACTGGAATACTTCACGGAACTGCTCGATCCGGAACTGGTCCTGGAGGTGGATACCTACTGGGTGGCGGTCGGCGGGCAGGATCCGGTGGACATCCTTGCCAGGCTGGGCGACCGGGTGAAGTTCATCCACATCAAGGACGGCCCCCTCACTGCTGACACCAAGGCCCAGCAGCCCGCCGGGCAGGGGAAGGTCCCGGTCATGGACGTGATCGCCGCGGCACAGTCCCTGGAGGTGGGCGTGGTGGAGTTCGACGACTACGCCGGCGACATCTTCGAAGGCATCACCGAAAGCCTGTCCTTCCTGACCGCTTCCGGCGAAGGGATCAAGGCATGAGCCGCCCCGCAGCCTCTTCCCGCCGGGGTCCGGTGGGGGTCGGCGTCATCGGCGCCGGCAACATCAGCAAGCAGTACCTGGACAACCTCACGGTTTTCCCCGACCTGAAAGTCCACGTCATCGCGGACCTGTTCGAGGAGGCCGCGGAAGCCCGGGCCGCCGAATACGGGATCCCCGGGTGGGGCGGCGTGGAGAAGGCGCTGAACCACCCCGACGTCGAAATCATCGTCAACCTCACCATCCCGGCGGCCCACGTCGAGGTGGCCACCGCGGCCGTGAACGCGGGCAAGCACGTCTGGACCGAAAAACCCATCAGCCTGGACCGGGACTCCGGGCTGGGCCTGCTCAAGGCCGCCGACGCTGCCGGGATCCGGCTCGGCTGCGCACCGGACACGTTCCTGGGCGCCGGCCTGCAGACCGCCCTCCGGCTCATCCAGCGCGGCGACATCGGCACCCCGCTGACCGCGATGACCACGTTCCAGACCCCGGGCCCGGAATCATGGCACCCCAACCCGGCCTTCCTCTTCCAGTCCGGGGCAGGCCCGCTGTTCGACATGGGCCCGTACTACCTCACCACGCTGGTCCAGGCCTTCGGCTCCATCCGCAAGGTTGCCGCCGTCGGCTCCAAGGCCAAGGAGGTCCGCGTCATCGGCTCCGGCCCCAAAGCCGGCGAGGAGTTCACCGTGGAAGTGCCTACCCACGTCTCGGCCATGGCCCAGTTCGAGTCCGGCGCCTCCTCGCACAGCGTCTTCTCCTTCGAATCCCCCCGGGTCCGGATGGGCTTCGTTGAAATCACCGGCACCGAGGCCACCATCTCCCTGCCGGACCCCAACAACTTCGACGGCGACATCAGGCTCTGGCGCGCCGGTGACGAGGACTGGACCACCATCCCGGCCACCGGCCCGGCCAACGGCCGCGGCATGGGGGTCCTGGACATGGCCCGCTCCCTCCGCGCCGGCGTCCCCCACCGCGCCACCGGCCAGCTGGCCTACCACGTGCTGGACAGCATGGTCTCCATCTCCGAATCCATCGAATCCGGGACCTTCGTCGACGTCGACAGCTCCGCCCCGGCCTCCGCTCCCCTGCCCGAAGACTGGGCACCGGAAACCTCTACCCTTGGCGGCACCGCATGAGCCAGGCACCAGGAACCCTGAAGCCGGGCGCCAAGGGTCCGCTGGGCGTCGCCGCCATCGGTTATGCGTTCATGGGGAAGGCCCATTCGAACGCATGGCGGAACGTTGCCAGCTTCTTCGACGTCCCGGCGATCGAGCAGAAGGTCCTGGTAGGCCGGGATGCAGGGCAGGTTGCCGACGCCGCAGCGAAGTACGGCTGGGCAGAATCCGCCACGGACTGGCGCGAGGTGATTGCCCGGGACGACATCCACATCGTTGACATCTGCGCCCCGGGCTGGATGCACGCCGAGATCGCCATCGCCGCGCTCGAGGCGGGCAAGCACGTCCTGGTGGAAAAGCCCCTGGCCAACACCCTCGCCGAGGCCGAGGCCATGACCGGCGCCGCGGCGGCCGCCCGCACCCGGGGTGTCCAGTCGATGGTCGGCTTCAACTACCGCCGCGTGCCCGCCCTGGCCCTGGCCAGGGAACTCATCGCCGAAGGCCGGGTGGGAACGGTCCGGCACGTCCGCGCGGCGTACCTGCAGGACTGGCTTGCGGACGACCAGGCACCCATGACCTGGCGGCTCCGCAAAGAGACCGCAGGGTCCGGGGCCCTCGGGGACATCGCCTCCCACGCGGTGGACCAGGTCCTGTTCCTGCTCGGCGGCCAGGTCACCGAGGTCACCGGCCGGCTTCAGACCTTCGTGAACCGCCGCCCCGGTCCGGACGGCCCCGAGGACGTGACAGTCGACGACGCCGCCTGGGCCACACTGACCCTCGCCTCCGGAGCCATCGCCTCGGTCGAGGCGTCCCGGGTGGCCACGGGACAGAAGAACAGCCTGAGACTCGAGATCTACGGGGACAAGGGCAGCATCCACTTCGACCTGGAAAACCTGAACGAACTTGGCTTCCTGGACGCCACCGCCCCGGCCCGCGAACAGGGTCTCCGGCGGATCCTGGTCACCGAACCGGACCATCCCTACCTGGACGCGTGGTGGCCGCAGGGCCACATCATCGGCTGGGAACACACTTTCACCCACCAGATCCGCGATTTCCTCACCGCGATCCAGGCTGGAAACCAGCCCTCGCCGTCGTTCGAGGAGGGACTGAACGTCCAGTACATCCTCAACGCCGTGGAGGAATCCGCCGCCGCCAAGAGTGCCCTCGTCCCTGTTGCCGACAGAACCTCCAAAGGAGCCTGACATGCCCCGCCCGTTCACCCTGTTCACCGGCCAGTGGGCCGACCTGCCCTTCGAGGAAGTCGCAAAACTCGCCTCCGGCTGGGGCTACGACGGCCTCGAGATCGCCGTCTCCGGCGACCACCTGGACGCCTGGCGCTGGGACGAACCCGGCTACGTCGACTCCAAGCTCGAGGTCCTGGACAAATACAACCTCAAGGTCTGGGCCATCTCCAACCACCTCACCGGCCAGGCCGTCTGCGATGACCCCATCGACTTCCGGCACCAGGGCATCGTCCGCTCCAAAGTCTGGGGCGACGGCGACCCCGAAGGCGTCCGCACCCGCGCCGCCGAGGAAATGAAACACACCGCCCGGCTCGCCAAAGCCCTCGGCGTGGACACCGTCGTCGGCTTCACCGGCTCCGCCATCTGGCAGTACGTGGCCATGTTCCCGCCCGTCCCGCAAAAAGTCATCGACGCCGGCTACCAGGACTTCGCCGACCGCTGGAACCCCATCCTGGACGTCTTCGACGAATGCGGCGTCCGCTTCGCCCACGAAGTCCACCCCTCCGAAATCGCCTACGACTACTGGACCACCGTCCGCACCCTCGAAGCGATCAACCACCGCGAAGCATTCGGCCTGAACTGGGACCCCTCCCACATGATGTGGCAGGGCATCGACCCCGTCTCCTTCATCTGGGACTTCAAAGACCGGATCTACCACGTGGATTGCAAGGACACCAAGGTCCGCCAGACCGGCCGGAACACCGTCATGGGCTCCCACCTGGCTTGGGGCGACCCCCGGCGCGGCTGGGACTTCGTCTCCGCCGGCCGCGGCGACGTCCCCTGGGAAGCATCCTTCCGCGCCCTCGCCGCAATCGGCTACAACGGCCCCATCAGCGTCGAATGGGAAGACGCCGGAATGGACCGCCTCCACGGCGCCCCCGAAGCCCTCGCCAACCTCAAAAAATACGACTTCCCCGCCTCCACCGCATCCTTCGACGCCGCCTTCAGCAGCAAGGACTAGGCCGTGCCGAACCACAGCGGCGGCACCTCCGACGGCCGGCTCCGCTGGGGAATCCTCGGCACCGGCTTCATCGCCGACCTGCAGGTACGGGACCTCGTGGACAACGGGTTCGCGGTCCAGGCGGTGGGCTCCCGTTCCCTGGAAACGAGCCAGGCATTCGCGTCACGGTTCGGCATTCCCACAGCCCACGGCAGCTACGAGGACCTGGCGGCCGACCCGGATGTCGACGTCGTGTACGTTGCCACTCCCCACGTGTTCCACCACGAAAACGCCCTGCTGGCGCTGAACGCGGGAAAGCATGTGCTGGTGGAGAAGGCCTTCACCATCAACGCCCGGCAGGCGCAGGAGATCGTGGACCTTGCCGCCGGGAAGGGCCTGGTTGCGCTGGAGGCGATGTGGACCCGTTTCCTGCCGCATATGGCACGGCTGCGCGAGATCGTGGCCGGCGGGGTCCTTGGCGAGGTCCGCAAGGTGGTGGCAAGCCACAACCAGGACCTTCCCAAAGACCCCGCGCACCGGCTCAATGATCCTGCACTGGGCGGCGGCGCCCTCCTGGACCTGGGCGTCTATCCGGTGTCGTTTTCCTTCGACGTCTTCGGTGCCCCGCACCGGATACTTGCGAGCGCTGCGATGACCGCAACCGGGGTGGACCGGCAGACGGCGGCCATCTTTGAGTATGCGGACGGGCAGCAGGCCCTCGTGGACTGCGCGCTGGATACTGCGGGGAACAACCGGGCAGCCATCATCGGCACCGGCGGCTGGGTGGAGATCGAATCCGTTTGGTACACCCCCACCCCGTTCACCCGGTATGACGTATCGGGAAACATCCTGGAGCAGTTCAACGAGCCCGTGCAGGGCCGGGGCATGCAGTACCAGGCCGCGGAACTCGAACGGCTGGTCCGCGAAGGGCTGACCGCGGGCACCATGCTGCCGCCCGGCGAGAGCGTGGCCATCATGGCCGCCCTGGACGAGGTCCGGCGCCAGATCGGGCTCACCTACGACGCCGACAGGCAGCCTTAGGATGGAGGGCACCCTTAGGATGGAGGGCACCATGAGCCACACCATCCGCAAGGCAACACCGGACGACGCCGGGGCGCTGGCCGCGCTGGCGGCCGTCACCTTCCCGCTGGCCTGCCCGCCGTCGTCGTCACCCGAAGACATCTCCGCCCACCTGGCCAACACGCTCACCGAGCGGCATTTCAGCGGCTACCTCGCCGACCCGGACGTCACCATCCTGGTGCTGGACTCCGGCCACCGGCTCAACGGGTACAGCCTGCTGGTCAACCGCCCGGCTGCTGACCCGGACGTGGCCTCCGCGCTCACCCTGCTGCCGTCCGTAGAGGTCAGCAAGTGCTACGTGCACCCCGAGCACCACGGCCTGGGTGCGGCGGCCGAGCTGATGCACGCCAGCCTCCAGGCAGCCGCCGACGCCGGCGGCGCCGGGGCGTGGCTTGGCGTCAACAGCCAGAACGCCCGGGCCATCCGCTTCTATGAGAAGTCAGGGTTCCGCAAGGTGGGCACCAAGTCCTTCCAGCTGGGCAGGACCGTGGAACACGACTTCGTGCTGGAGCGCGAAGTCCCGTAGTTCCTCAGTAGCCTTCGGGCGGGTAAGCCAAGGGCGGGCGCGGAACCGGCAGCAGCTTCACGCCCGGCGGCAGCCCGTCGATGCTGCCCTCAGCCCCGCGGGCCTTGATGGTGATCCGGGACGTGTCCAGCAGCACGTTCTCGGCCCGGAACTCGCCTACGGATTCCGGCAGGATCGGTGACAAGTGCACCACACCACGGGTGTAGACGGGATCGAAGCGGAGCAGCACGCGGGCCAGCTGGACCGGCGCGGCCGCCGCCCAGGCCTGCGGCGAGCAGGCAGTGGGATAGGGCACCGGCCCGGGGAACTCGCCCCGGTCGAAGCCGCAGAAGAGCTCGGGCAGCCGGCCGTCGAAATGCTCGGCGGCGTCGAAGATCCCCTTGGCCACCCGCTTGGCTTCGTCCACAAAGCCGTAGCGCATCAGGCCGGTGGCCGCCAGGGCGGTGTCGTGGGGCCAGACGGAGCCGTTGTGGTAGCTAACGGGGTTGTAGGCCCCCATGTCGGAGGCCAGCGTCCGGATCCCCCAGCCGGTGAACATTTGCGGTGACATCAGGTGTTCGGCAACGGACGCCGCCTTGTCCTCGTCCACGATCCCGGTCCAGAGGCAGTGGCCCATGTTGGAGGTGCAGGCATCCACCTGGCGCTTGTCCTTGTCCAGCGCGACGGCGAAGTACCCCTTGTCAGGCAGCCAGAACTTCTCGTTGAAGGCAGATTTCAGTTCGGCTGCACGGTCCGCCCAGTGGTTCTCCAGCGCCACGTCGCCGTCCCAGCGGGCCAGCAGTGACCTGCCGATGTAGGCGGCGTAGACGTAGGCCTGTACTTCGCACAGGGCGATGGGGGCTTCGGCCATGGTGCCGTCGGCAAAGTTGATTCCGTCCCAGGAGTCCTTCCAGCCCTGGTTGACCAGGCCGTGGGCGTTGGGCCGGCAGTACTCCACAAACCCGTCGCCGTCCCGGTCGCCGTACTGTTCAATCCAGTCCAGTGCCCGGTCCGCGTGCGGCAGCAGCGGCCGGATCACGTCGCGGGAAAGCCCCCAGCGGCTCAGTTCGCCCAAAAGGGCAACGAAGAGCGGCGTGGCATCAGCCGTTCCGTAGTAGGCGGTACCGCCCAGGGACAGTCCGGCGGTGACGCCCAGCCTGACCTCGTGCGGGATGCGGCCGGGTTCCTCCTCGGAGTCCGGGTCAACCTTCTTCCCCTGGATCCCCGCCAGGGTCTGGAGCGTACCTGCGGCCAGGTGGGGGTTGACCAGCAGGCTCATGTAGGACGAGAGCAGGGAGTCCCGGCCGAACAAGGCCATGAACCACGGGGCGCCGGCGGCAACTGCCGCGCGTTCCGGATGGTGGGCGTCGAAGATGCGCAGCGCACCCAGGTCCCGCTGGCTCCGGTTCAGCAGTTCCTGCAGCTTGACGTCCTCGATGCTGAGCCGCGGTACGCCTTCTTCCCAGTCCAGGTGCCGGCGGACGCCCTCACGGTGGTGGGGCAACTGCCCGTCACGGAACGGTTTCTCGGGCGGCTGCCCGTTCACCAGCGGCACGACGATGATGCTGACGGCCCACTTGCCCCGGGCCGGGACGGTGGCACGGAAACGGAGCCCGTCCGTGCTGACGGCCGCGCCTTTGGCACTGACCACCGTTCCGCGCTGCTGGCCGTGCCGGCTGGCTTCGATGACGAGCCTGCCGTCCACCACCTCACGGGTCGCGTCGTCAACACCGCTGGTCCGGGCGCCCTTCACGTCGAAGAGGTCGGCCTGGTCCGCATCCACGAGGAGCTCGATATCGCATTCCACCGGTTCGGCGGCAAAGTTCTCCAGCGTGATGTCGTCCTGGAGTCCCGGCCCGATATGGCGGACCTGCCGGACCACCAAGGGGCTGTCAAACCGTCCCCCAGGCCAGGTTGCCCTGCCCACGAACGTTGCCTCGAAAGGATGCGGCCGCTGAGCCACCAGGGGTTCCCGCAGGGCGCCGTTGATGCGCAGGACCCAGCCGGAAATAATGCGGGTGTCCTGGAAGAACACGCCGTTCGCGCTGCCGTCGGGACTGATGTCACCGCTTCCGGACGAGATGCAGAACGACGAGCCTTCAAGGATGGTCACGGAACCGGAGTCGGAGACGGATGCCTCGTTGTCTTCGTTCCAGGCGGTCATGGACGGACTCCCTATCTCCAGCGGCGGGTGCTGCCGGGACCGGTTGCCCGCCCGCCCTTAACGATTCTGGTGCAGGCCCGCCGCATCCGGAACCCCCGACGGCGATCTGCCGCCAAGGAGTTCACCGAAGAGCCGCAAATGCTGCGCCACCATCCGGCCGGCACTGAACCGCTGTTCCACCGAGGCCCTGCAGCGGCCCCTGTCCAGCCCTGCGGCAGCCTCGACGAACCCGGCCAAAGTTTCCGTGCTGCCCAGGAAACCGGTCCTGCCGTGTTCCACAATCTCGGGCGCCGATCCTATCGAAGTGCCGATGACGGGGGTTCCGGTGGCCAGGGCCTCGATCATCACCAGGCCAAACGGCTCCGACCACTGGATCGGGTTGAGGAAGGCCACGGCTTCGCCCATCAGCCGGTACTTGGTTGCGTCGTCCACTTCCCCCACGAACTCTTCGTTGGGTCCCAGGAGCGGTTCGATTTCCTGGCGGAAGTAGCGGATTTCGTCAGGCTCATGCATCTTGAGGGCAATCCGCAGGGGCAGCCCTGCCTGCCGGGCGATCATGATGGCTTCCAGCAGGCCCTTGTCCGGGCATGCCCTGCCCACAAAGCACAGGTAGCCGCCGCTGCCGCTTCCGACCGGAACGGCGGAGACGTCCATGCCGTGGTGGATGACCTGGGTGACCGGGACGTCCGGGGCATGGGAAGACTGGTCACGCGAGATGGCGATGATGGCGGTGTCCCTGGCCATGGCGCGGTAAAGGTCGACAGCCAGGGCATTGAGCGGGCCGTGGATGGTGGTCACCACGGGAATGTCCTTGGCCCGGCGGGCGTAGAGCGGCCCCGCCAGCGTGTGGTCGTGGATGATGTCCACGCCGCCCAGCCCCTCGTAGGCCCGGATCACATGGCTGAGTTCTGACATGGTGGAACCGAGCGCGTCGCGGAGCGCCGGCCTCATTCCCGGGACCAGCGGGACGGGGCAGGTGCTTTCCGCGGGTGCCGCCAGCAGCACCTCATGCCCGGCTGCCGTGAAGCCCCGGGCAAGGCTGTCCACAACCCTTTCAATTCCGCCGTAGGTGACCGGTGGAATGGGAATCCACGGTCCTGCAATAAGTCCAATCCGCATTCCTGGCCTCCAGGTGATGTGGCCGGGCTCCCCAGCTAACCAGACACGTGACACCGCAGGGGGCATTGCAATCCATCCGGCGGTGTTTGGAAGAACAATGGCCTCTGCTTGACCTATATCAGACTATTGCCCAGGATCGGCCCGGCCACAAGACCCAGTGTGGGGTATCTAACACGCACCTTCCGGAATGGCTGCTCCAGCCGGGCGGTTGTTCACACCATGAAGATTGAGATCTGGTCAGATGTGGCCTGCCCGTGGTGTTTCATTGGCAAGCGCCGTTTCGAGGCCGCGCTGGCCGAGTTCCCCCATCGCGACGCGGTGGAGGTCACGTGGCGGAGCTACCAGCTGGACCCCACCCTTCCGGAGCACTATGACGGCACGGAGCTGGAGTACTTGAGCACGCGCAAGGGGATGCCGCTGCAGCAGGTTTCGCAGATGTTCGACCATGTCGCGCAGCAGGCCAGCGGCGAGGGCCTGGACTACCACTTCGACAAGGTGGTGGTGGCGAACAGTTTCATGGCGCACCGCCTGATCCACCTCGCCGCCGCCCACGGCCGGCAGGACGCCGCCAAGGAGCGCCTGCTCAGCGACCATTTCGAGCACGGCAAGGACATCGGCAGCCGGGAGTACCTGGCCTCGCTGGGCAAGGACCTGGGCATTCCCTCCGGCGAGCTCGAGGAACTGTTCACCACGGACAAATACGCCGACGATGTCCGCTCCGATGTTGAAGAGGCGCGGTCCCTGGGCATCAGCGGCGTCCCGTTCTTCGTCATCGACCGGAAGTTCGGACTTTCCGGGGCCCAGCCCGCAGCGACTTTCACTGCTGCGCTGGACCAGGCCTGGCAGGATGCCAATCCGCTGGTACTGGTGAACTCGGGCGAGGGCGACGCCTGCGGCCCCGACGGCTGCACGGTCTGAATTCGGGCACGTCCCGCAACTGGTTTACTGACACACAGCGGTAAAGTGTCTGTATGCCAAGGATTTCAGCGGCCAGCAACGCCGAGCAGCGGGCGGACACCCAGCGGCGCATCCTCACGGCCTTCGGTGAACTCCTCTTCTCGCACGGCCTTCCCGGCCTGACCATGACGGACGTGGCCCGGCACGCCGGTGTGGGTCGGACCGCCGTCTACAACTACTACGCGGACATCGAGGAACTGCTGATCTCGTACGCCCTGGACGAGACGGAGAAGTTCCTCACGGAGCTGCGCGAGGCCCTGGACCGGCTGGACAACCCGGTGGAGCGGCTCGCGCTCTACGTGCGCGCCCAGGTGGTGGACCTCAGCCGCCGCCACCTGCCTCCGGGACCCGCCATGGGCGCCGTGCTGTCGCCGTCGTCCTTTGCAAAACTTGCCGACCATGTGGGCGAGCTGAGCGTGCTGCTGCAGGGCATCCTGCGCGACGGAATGGACCAGGGCTACCTCCCGGTGGCGGACATCGGGCAGCAGGCGCAGCTGATCCTGGGGACGCTCTCCTCCAGTGCCGCCAGGGGCAGCGACGAGCCGGCTGAGCTGGAAGCGCGCGTGGCCAGGACTGTGCGGTTCATCCAGCTGGGCGCCGGGGCAAGGTTCGACGACGAGGGCCACCCCGTGCGGATCGCCCAGCTTCCCGCCGTGGCGGGCTAACTTTCAGGAGCGGCGCTTCAGGACGCCGGCACTTCAGGACACCGGCGCCGCGGACGGCATGACCGGCCACCTGTCGTCATCCGCAACACGGCGGCTTTCCCGCGGACAGCTGAGCGTGCCGGGTGTCTGGTCCACGAGGTCGGGCGGTGCCAGGGCCCGGTAATCCTGGGAAAGGATCACATCCACGCTGCCGTCTGTCCTGCCGTCCTGGAAGTAGTCCGAACCCGGCAGGTTCCGCTGCACGCTGAAGGCGGCCGATTGTCCGGCTGCACCCGAGATCACGGCCGCCACGCCCCGGTAGCCTGCATCGATGTTGCCCACGTCCGCCACCACGAACTTGCGCGCCAGGAACTCGTCCGCCACGGACCGGGCAAGGCCCGGCCTGCTGGTGGAGTTGTAGACATTGAGGTTGATCTGCTCAGGCGGCGTGTAGTCAAACGTGGCCGCGGGGCAGGTGGAGACTTTTTCCTCGGCCGGTTCGGCTGTTGGAATGGAGAACCGGCCGTTGATGATCGCCAGGGCCGTGATGATGCCCGCGGCGATCACGCCGATGAGGAGCACCAGCACAATGCCGTGGAGCACCCTGCGGCGCACCCTGGCGGTATCGTCGGCGTCCAGGGCCGCCGCGTCGAATGTGGCCCGCAGTTCCGGACCGCTCACCACGTGATGGCCGTGCAGGATGCTGGCATCCTGCACCTGCCTCTTCCTAGCCATCGAGCACCAGGACCCGGGCGTGGATCGCGGTGCGCTGGTGCAGTGCCGTCCGGACGGCCCGGTGCAGGCCGTCCTCCAGGTACAGGGTCCCCTGGTACTGAACCACATGCGGAAAGAGGTCGCCGAAGAAGGTGGAGTCCTCTGCCAGCAGGGCCTCCAGGTCAAGGGTGCGCTTGGTGGTCACCAGCTCGTCCAGCCGCACCGGCCGCGGCGGCAGCGACGCCCACTCCTTGGGCGTGCTGTAACCATGGTCGGGGTAAGGGCGGCCCTCGCCCACAGCTTTGAATATCACCCTGCAACCCTAGGCATCCCGCCAACCGGAGCGAAAGTGCCCGGCCGCGCCCCCGGCAGGTTGTGGCCAAACAGTGACCATGTCACAACCGGTGATCTTCGGTCGCCCGTTCAGGAACTGCCGGGCGCTGCTGAAAGAATAGGCCCCATGACAGCATCCGAGTCCCCTGCCATGCCCGTGCCCGGCGTCCGCACGCCGTCCACCCCGCCGCTGGCGCTCCTGCTGGACGTTGACGGTCCGGTGGCGAGCCCGGTCACGCGGGACGTCAAACCGGAGATCATCAGCGACCTGGTGGCCCTTGCCACCGCCGGGATCCCCGTCGTCTTCAACACGGGCCGCTCGGACGCCTTCATCCGGGAACAGGTCATGGCGCCGATGATCGAGGCCGGAATCCCCGGCGGCACCATCATCCACGCCGTCTGCGAAAAGGGCGCGGTCTGGTTCAGCTACACCTCCGCCGGCCCCGGCCCCATCCATGTGGACCGTGAGCTCGCCGTACCTGCGGCCTACGGGGACGACGTCCGCCGGCTGGTCGCCGAGGACTACGCCGCGCACATGTTCTTCGACGAGACCAAGCGGGCCATGGTGTCCGTGGAGCAGCACATCGAGGTCCCCAGCGCCGAGTACCTCGCGGAGCAGAAGCTGTTCGACGCCGATGCCATGGACCTGATGGCACGGCACGGGCTGGGCGTGGTCCGGCTGGACCACCATGCACCGAATTCCGACGACGAGGTGGACTACCGCGTGGACCCCACCATCATCTCCACCGACATCGAGTCCGTCCGCCTCGGCAAGGACCTCGGTGCCAGCCGGGCCGTGGAACTGCTGGCAGCGCAGGGCATCACCCCCGAGGCCTGGCGAACGGTGGGCGATTCCCGCACGGACTACGCCATGGCGGACTGGCTGCACCACAACGACCATGCCGTGAAGCACGTGGATGTCCGTCCCGCGGACGGTGTTCCGGCGAAACCGTACGAAGTCCTCACAGCGGCAGACCTGGGGCTCGAAGCCACGGTCATCCACGACGACGCCGGCGGCGCTTTCCTGCGCAGTTGGCGGGAGGCGCTGGGCGTCTAGGGCCGTGGCCGCCGGCCGGCCGAAACATGCCGTTTCCCGGGCGGGGCTATCATGCAGGTAGGAACGCATACTTCACCAGCACGGAGATAACCATTACAGAAGCACCGGTTCAGGACGAAATCTACTTCGGTGGCCAGGCGTCCGTAGAGGAACAATTCCACGAGGAGGCGACCTCCGCTGCTGCGGAACGGCGCCTGAAGCACCGCCCCGACGTCATCAGGCACAAGGGCCGCTATGCCCTGCTCAACTACAACAGGACCCACTACCAGGCAATGGTGGAGGACCTGCTGTTTCTGCGGAACGTCCTCGCGGAGTCCGGCCTGGCCTACCTGCTGGTCCGCGGCAACAATGACCGCCCGGTCATCGCCCTGGACTGGAAGGACAGGAAGAAGCTGCGCGCTGCCCTGGTTGAGGCCTGCCGGGACGAGCCCTTCTACTCCATGACGGTGGATGCCAAGAAGAAGACCGCCGTCCTTGTAGCCGACGGCGAGCTTTCCACCAGCCGCCAGGCACGCATCTTCCGGTTGTACCGGCCGCGGGTGGAACCCGGGGGCGGCTTCGAGTTCGGCGCTTCGGCCGGCGTGCAGATCGAGCTCTGGTCCTTCGAGGGCGAGGAGATCATCCTGCCCATCGAGAACTCCCTGACGCGCCGGACCCTGCTGCGGCAGGACGCGGTCCGCGGGACGGTGGAGCGCTACGGCCACACCTGGCCCACCATCGAGAACATGTTCGCGGACCACGCCAGCGACATCAGCTTCGACATCGATTTGGTGTTCTCCTGGGTGGACGGCAGTTCCCCGGAGTACATTGCTGCCCGCCGCGCCCAGCAAAAAGGCCATGTCCTCGGCGAGGGCGACGACCACGAGGCACGCTTCCGGCAGATCAACGAACTGAAGTACGCGCTGCGGTCCGTCTACATGTTTGCGCCCTGGATCCGCCGCATCTTCATCGCCACGGACTCCCCTGCCCCTGCATGGCTGGCGGACCACCCCTCCGTGACGATCGTCCGGAGCGAAGAGTTCTTCAGCGACCCGACAGTGTTGCCCACGCACAACTCGCAGGCTGTGGAATGCCAGCTGCACCACATCGAGGGGCTCTCGGAGCACTTCCTCTACTCCAATGACGACATGTTCTTTGGCCGGCCCGTCAGCCCGGATTTGTTCTTCACCCCCGGCGGGATCACCAAGTTCATTGAGGCGGAAACCCGGATCGGCCTGGGCGAGAACGCGGCAGAGCGCAGCGGCTTCGAGAACGCCGCCCGGGTAAACCGCAAGCTGTTGTGGAACCGGTTCGGCCGGATCACCACGCGGCACCTCGAGCACTGCGCCGCACCGCTCCGCCGGAGCGTCGTGGCCACCATGGAGCACGAGTTCCCCGAGGAGTTCCGGAAGACTGCGGCCAGCCGGTTCCGCGCCGCGGACAACATCTCCGTCACGAACTCGTTCTACCACTACTACGCGCTGCTGACCGGCCGCGCGGTCACCCAGACGGCCGCGAAGGTCCGCTACGTGGATACCACCATGCGCGCCGGCCTGAACTACCTTCCCAAGCTGCTGGCCAAGCGGAACATGGACTTCTTCTGCCTCAACGACGGCAGCTTCCCCGAGGTGGACGCTGACGAGCGGGCCGAAGTAGTGACCGACTTCCTGGAGAAGTACTTCCCCGTCAAGGCGCCCTGGGAGAAGTAGCACGCGCACTCCCTGCACGGCACAAACAGATGGCCGGCCCCGACGTCAACGGGACCGGCCATCTGTTTGCTTCTTCTACCTGCCCGAGTTTTACCTGCTGGAGGACGCGCCCAGCCGGGCTCCGCTGCGTTGCTTGGTGGTCTCGGGAATCCGGACCCCTGCGGCCTCCAGCCGCCGCGCGGTCTCTTCGGGGGTCACGTACTCGCCCACCGTCGTCGAACTGCCCAGCGGAACCACCGAATGGACGATGGTGTGCTCGTAGACGTGCACCAGGTTGAAGGCCTGCCCGCCGTCCTGCCCGCGGGTGCCACCCACCGGGACATTGAGGTCCTGGGTGTAGCAGCTCGCCGAAGCCACGGAGACAGGGATGCCGGCGAAGGTGCCGGTGGTGGAGTAATGCAGGTGGCCGGCCAGGATGGTCCGGACGTCCGAGTTGCGCACCACCGCGGCCAGCGAGGCCTGGTCCCGCAGTTCCACCAGCACCGACAGGTCCAGGACCGACGGGACAGGTGGATGGTGCAGTGCCAGGATGGTGCCGTCGGGAGCCGGGGTCTCCAGTTCGCGGGCCAGCCATTCCAGCTGCGACTGGCTCAGCTCGCCGTGGTGAAACCCGGGAACCGAGGTGTCCAGGGTGATGACGCGCAGTCCGTTGATGAAGTAGCTCTGGTCCACGGGCGCGTCATTCCCTGGCTGGTCCAGCAGGCCCTTCCGGAAGTTCGCCCGGTTGTCGTGGTTGCCCATGGCCCAGATAACCTGCGAGCCCATCTCGTCGCACGCGGGCTCCACGATGGCCCGCAGCTTCCGGTACGCCTCGGGATGGCCTTTGTCTGCGAGATCGCCGGTGAAGATGACAGCCTCAGGGCGCGCCCCGGATGCTTTGACCTCGTCAAAGAGCTGGATGAGGCGGGCTTCGCTGTCAACAACGCCGTACAGGGGGTCCGGACCCCCCAACAGGTGGGGATCACTCAAGTGGAGTAGGAAGTGGCGTGGCCGGGGATGTTCGGCCTCGATGTGCTCCATTGCTACCTCTGTGGTCGGTGGGAAGCCGCTCTTCCCTGGTACCCTTCAGTAATATTTATCCAATCAGACATTTGGCAAACTTTGGGCAAATCGCCGTAGCCGATGTGGAAAAAGATAAAAGAACTGCGCTTCTGCGCATTTTATTCGCCCCAGGGCCGGTCAATCGCCAAGGGCCTTCTCGATGGCGTCGATAATTTCAGCCGAGTCCGGCTCCGTAGTGGGGGCAAAGCGGTCCACCACCTCGCCGTCGCGGTTCACCAGGAACTTCTCGAAGTTCCACTTCACCAGCCCGGGCAGCAGCCCGGACTTGAACTTGGTGAGCTCCGCGTACAGCGGGTGCTGCCTCTTGCCGCGCACCCTGGCCTTCTCCGTCAGGGGAAAGGTCACGCCAAAGTTCCGCTGGCAAAATTCGGCGATCTCGGTGTCGCTGCCCGGCTCCTGGCCGGCAAACTGGTTGCACGGGACGCCGAGGATCTCGAAGCCGCGGTCGCGGAACTTCCCATAAAGGGCTTCCAGCCCGGCGTACTGGGGAGTGAAACCGCAGTTGGAGGCGACGTTGACCACCAACACCACCTTCCCCTTGAACCGTCCGAACTCCGTCTCGGTTCCGTCATTCAGGGTCAGCGGGATGGGGTACAGGGACACCGGGGATGTGGTCCGCACAAAGTTGTTCACACCTGTAATTCGGAGCAGGTCAGCCCCTGTACGGGTTGGCCTGCCGACTTTTCCGCGGACCTGCCCTCTTCTAGGGGACTGGTGCCGCGGTTTGTTCCGGCGTCGCTGGTTCCAGCGTTACGGGCTCGGTGGGTGCCGGTTCGACGGGGGCCGGCGCGGGTTCGGTGGGCACCGGCTCAGTCGGCACTGGCTCAACCGGAGCCGGCACAGGCTCGGTCGGTGCCGGCTCAACCGGAGCTGGCACAGGCTCAGTGGGCACAGGTTCGGTGGGCACCGGCTCAACCGGAGCCGGCACAGGCTCGGTCGGTGCAGGCTCAACCGGAGCCGGCACAGGCTCCGTCGGCACTGGCTCCGTCGGCACTGGCTCGGTCGGTGCTGCCTCGATCGGCGAGGCAGACGGCTCCGGGGGCACCGGCGTCGGCTCAGTGGGGGCCGGCGTCGGCTCGGTGGGAGACGCTGACGGCTCGGTCGGCGAGGCAGACGGCTCAGTGGGCGCCGGCGTCGGCTCGGTGGGAGACGCTGACGGCTCGGTCGGCGAGGCAGACGGCTCAGTGGGCGCCGGGGTCGGCTCGGTGGGGGCCGGCGTCGGCTCAGTAGGTGACGGCGCAGGCTCGGTGGGCGAAGTTGAAGGGGTTTCCGCCTCGGAGTGCGTCGGCAGCTCCGGCTCGGCTGGCTGCACCGTCGGCTCCGTGTCCTTGATTCCAGGCAGGGTCCAGTCAAGCCAATCAGCCGGTGAACCAGAGCCCGGGACATAGGACAAGGACTCTTCGAGGCCACCACCAGCGAGCGCCGTGAGGCCCACGAACTGCCACTTCAAGGGGCTTACATGCCAGCCGTTCAAGATGGTTTCGAAGTGCAGATGGCAGCCGGTTGACCAGCCTGTGCTGCCCACCCGCCCAACGACTTGGCCTGCCTGCACGCTATCGCCCCTGCGGACCGCCAGCGATTCGAGGTGGTTGTACGTGGTCACCAGGCCGTTGCCGTGGTCGATCTCCACCCGGTTGCCACCGCCCCAAGGATGCCAGCCCGCGGCCCGGACCACACCGGAGTCTGCAGCGTAAACTCCGGTTCCGCAGGGGGCAGCATAGTCCTGTCCCAGATGGAAGTCGCCGGCCGTTCCGGTCAGTGGGCTAATTCGGAACCCGAAGGGTGAGCTGGGATTCAAGACTTCCAAGGGTGCCATAAGATATCCGGCAGCGGGCCTTCCAACCCCTTTGTAACCAACTTCCACTGGCAAAGGCCGCTCGGGACCTGAACCGGTGACCACCGGCCGCGGGAACGACACCACGGCTTGCGGGTTGGCGGGTATGGAATGCGGGAGGGAGTCCAGGTCCGGGCCTTCCGCTCCCCGGAGCACCACTCCCGCTGGCTCGGCGGCCTGGCCTCCAGGACCGGGAGGGACAGCTTTCCCTGCCGGATCCGCAGGGCTTTCCGCAGGCGTCCCGGAGACCGCCGGCAACAGCTGCGCCTCGCGGCCATCCGACAGGTTCAAGGTGGAGAATGACACGGCCAAAGCACCGGCAGCCGTCAGGACGCGGACAGTGGGCCGGCGTGTACCCGGGGGTTTTGTGCCCGCACCGGATCCCCGATTCTTGCCCATGGATTGACTCCCGGAGATGTCCCACCCGCACGCTGTCTTGACGGTAGACCCATGGGACCATACGGCTGATGCCCTGTGAACCCCTGAATCACGAAATAGGGGGTTTTCGCCGATATCTTCGGAGTCTCATCCAGGTCGGCGCGCGGCGGCCCGCAGTGGGCAACAATGGGATATGCGGAATTTCCTCCGGAAATGGCAGGACGAACTCAAGAAGACGTTCACGGGAAAGTCGGACGCGCCGCCGGACTGGGCACTGCGGCTGTCGGAGGGAGACGACCCCGGCTACCACCTGCCGGGTTCTGCAGTGTGGGCGGTGCACGGTTCCATGTCCCCCATCGTGGCTGGAATACGCACATTGCTGATGCAATCCCTGCACCCCGGCGCGCTGGCCGGGGTCCACGAGCACTCGAACTTCCGGGAAGATCCGCTGGGCCGGCTGGCGCACACCATCCGCTGGATCTTCACAGTGACGTACGGTTCCAGGGCCGCTGCCGAGGAGGCCTCACGCATGGTCCGCCGTCTGCATGAACCTGTGCAGGGCAGCTACAGCGACAACCAGGGAACCTTGCGCAGCTACAGTGCCAACGATCCCGAGTTGGCCGCATGGATCCATATCGCATTCACCGACGCCTTCCTGACTGCCCACAAAATCTGGGGCGGCAGCATCCCCGGCGGACCCGACGCCTATGTCAGGGAGTGGGCGCAGGCCGGCAGGTTGATGGGCGTGGACAATCCGCCGCTGACCGAAGCGGAGATGCGGCAGCAGCTGGACCGCTGGTACACGGGCAACGAGCTGCGCGTCGACGCCCGGGTGGCTGAGACTGTGGACTTCATCCGCAACGCGCCGCTGCATCCGATGCTCCGGCCCGGCTACCGCATCCTGTTTGCTGGCGCGGTGTACAGCCTGGAGCCACGGTACCGGGCGATGCTCGGGCTCGAGGTACCCCGGCTGGGCCCGTTTCCGCTTCCGGTGAGGCTTGCCACCAAGGCCGTGCTCGGCGTCGTCCGCCTTGCCTTGGGCCCGCGCGGTCCCAGCGAAATGGCCGCACGTGCACGGCTGCGGCGCCTGGGGTATCCCGAAGCCGATCTCTAACAACGTGGTCAGGCCCGGCAAAATGTATTAAATGCAAGAACCCGATCCCGCAGCTGCGGGACCGGGTTCTCGACCGGCGGAGAATGGGGGATTTGAACCCCCGAGGGCGTTAACCCAACACGCGTTCCAGGCGTGCGCCATAGGCCGCTAGGCGAATTCTCCAACTGCTTCTGAATCAAAAGCAGGTACTAGACTACCTGACGTTTCGCGCATCACCCAAATTGGGGTTCGTAAGGCTTCGGCGCCCGGCACGCACCAGGGACTGCCCGCACCGTTCCCCGCAATCCCGCCTTAACCGGAAATGGACGCCCCCAACGCGCCCATTCCACTGGTACGCCGTTGAGCTGCCGGGTCCGGCCCCGTTCTGCCAGGCCACACAGCTCACAATCTGGAGATTGCCCCAATCGGTGTACATACCCATGATCGTGGGTGCCGGAGGGATAAGCAATGGAAATGCGGGCAATCAGCGGAACTTCGGCGCACAGTGGAATCATGACCGAGCTGCATGCCCTCGTGATCTACTCACCCCGAACCCACACGGAACAGGTCCTGGCTGCCATCGGCGACGCCGGTGCAGGAAGGATCGGGAACTACTCCCACTGTTCCTTCACGACTCCCGGAACCGGCCGGTTCACGCCGGAAGCAGGCGCCCGCCCTTTCCTCGGCTCAACGGGGACGCCGGAAGAGGTGGCGGAGGACCGGATTGAGTGCGTGGTCGAGGAGCCGCTCCTGCCACGGGTCGTGGCCGCTTTGCGCGCCGCGCATCCCTACGAAGAGCCGGCTTTCATGAGCTGGCGCGTGGAGGGCTGGCGGCCGGGGCCCGATTCGAACCGTACCGGATGATCGGGTAAAGTATCTGACGGCCCCTCATGTGGCGTCATCCTGTTGAACTCCCCCAGGACCGGAAGGTAGCAAGGGTAGGCGGGCTCTGGCGGGTGCATGGGGGGTCTTTACTATTCCCCCACAGGGCGGCAGGATGTCGGCCCGGATTGGTAGGGTTTTCTCTGTGACAGTTACTACCGCCCTCTACCGCAGATACCGTCCCGACTCGTTCGCCGACGTCATCGGTCAGGAGCATGTCACCGAGCCGCTCATGACGGCTTTGCGGAAAAACCGCGTCAACCACGCCTACCTTTTTTCCGGCCCCAGGGGCTGCGGCAAGACCACCTCCGCCCGCATCCTTGCCCGTTGCCTCAACTGCGCGCAGGGCCCCACGGACACCCCTTGCGGCCAATGCCCCAGCTGCATCGAACTGGCCCGCGGCGGCTCCGGCTCGCTGGATGTCATCGAGATCGACGCCGCCAGCCACGGCGGTGTTGACGATGCCCGTGACCTCCGCGAGCGGGCCACCTTCGCCCCCGTCCGGGACCGCTACAAGATCTTCATCATTGACGAGGCCCACATGGTCACGTCCGCGGGGTTCAACGCGCTGCTGAAAATCGTTGAAGAACCGCCGGAACACATCAAGTTCATCTTTGCCACCACCGAGCCGGACAAGGTCATCGGGACCATCCGCTCCCGGACGCACCACTATCCCTTCCGCCTGGTACCGCCCGAACCCCTGATGGCGTACCTGGAACTCCTGTGCAACCAGGAGAACGTCCCCGTCGCCCCCGGCGTCCTGTCGCTGGTGATCCGCGCCGGAGGCGGGTCGGTCCGTGACTCGCTGTCCGTTCTTGACCAGCTGATGGCTGGGGCCGGACCCAACGGGCTGGATTATGAACTCGCGGTCGCGTTGCTTGGCTACACCCACGCATCACTCCTGGATGACGTGGTGGAGGCGGTAGCCGCCTCCGATGCCGCCACCGTTTTCCGCGCGGTGGACCGGGTCATCCAGACCGGCCACGATCCCCGCCGCTTTGTTGAGGACCTGCTGGAGCGCTTCCGCGACCTGATCATCGTCAAGGCCATGCCGGAGAGCGCCCACACCATCCTGCGCGGGATGCCCGCGGACCAGATTGCCAGGCTGCAGAACCAGGCGCACAACCTTGGGTCGGCCGAGCTGTCGCGGGCCGCGGACGTCACCAACACGGCACTCACGGAGATGACCGGGGCCACGTCCCCGCGGCTGCACCTTGAGCTGCTCTGCGCCCGAATCCTGCTGCCCACGTCCGACCAGAACGAGCGCGGCCTGGCGGCCCGGATAGACCGGGTGGAGCGCCGCTTCAGCTATGCCGGGAACGACGTCGATGCTCCCGCCGCCGCAGCCGCGCCGGTGACCACCGCCGCACCTGCTGCCCCTGCCCCTGCCCCTGCCCCTGCCCCTGAGGAGAGCGTGACACCCGCGCCGCGGCGCGAGCAGCCCCAGCCGGTCGCCGCGGTCCAGCCGGCTGGACCGGAGTCCACTGCAGTTGAACCTCGTCCCGCCGTCCCATCACCCACCGGCCAGGGATCCCCGGAATCAGGTGGCAGGTCTCCCCTGACCCCTCCACGCGTGAGCACCAACGACTGGCCGGTTGAAGGACCGGGCCAGCAATCGACTGGACGGCAGGTAGTGGAACGGCCAACGTCCCAGAGCCCACTGCCTGAACGCGCTGCACCCGAGCCCCCGGCTGCTGCTCGCCCGGGCGCGGAACAGCGCGCACCGGAAAGCCCTGCCCCGGAGCGGGTTCCGGCAGCCGCCATCGTGGCTCCAGCAGCGGATACTGCTCCCCAACAAGCTCCGCCTGCTGCTCCCCCGGCCATGGGCGACGTGGAGGTTCTTCGCCGCGCCTGGCCCGACGTGCTGCAGACGTTATCCAGGATCAAGCGCAGCACCTGGGCACTTGTGGAGCCCAACGCCCAGGTCAGCGCTTTTGACGGCGCCGTCCTGACCCTCTCGTTCACCACCTCCGGTCTCGCCGGCGCCTTCGGGCGGGCCGACCATTCGGACAACCTGCGCCAGGCCATCCACAAAACGGTGGGGATCGACTGCCAGATCAACGCAGTTGCCGGTGGCGCCAGCCAGGCGAGCTCTGAACCAAACCCAAAAGCACCAGCCCGTCCGGCGGCGGCCCCCACTTCAGCTGATGTGGCGTGGGGCCTGGCCCCTGCGCCCGCACCGGCAGCCCCTGCCCCGGCGTCGGCATCGCCTGGCCCTTCCGCGCCTGCACCGGCAGCGCTTGCCCCGGCGTCGGCATCGACCAGCCCTTCCGCGCCTGCACCCGCTTCTGCTCCGGCGTCCGCCGAACAGGGAGCGCCCTCAGCCGCGTCCACCCGGACACCGGCTCCCGCGCCTTCCACGCCGGTAACGGGCGCCGGCAATACGGCACCGACCCCCGCACCCGCACCGGGCAGCCCGGCGCACCAGGCTGGAGGACGCCAAACGGCGGCGCCGTCCCGGGAGACCCCTGCCCGCGCCGCAGGCGGCCGGAATTCCTACCCGCCCCTGGAGGGCGACTACTCCTACTCGGATGACGACTGGGGCCCGCCCCGGGATGAGGACGCTCCCCCGCTGGATGAAGAACCTCCGGCAGACTGGGAGCCTTCGGCTGCGCGTACGGTCAGCCGCACCTCTGCAGTTACGCCGGAACCGGCATATGCACCGGCACCGGCCGCGGCCCCTGCCGCCGCTGCACAGGCAGCCGCACGAAAGCCGGCAGCGGATACCGCCGTCCAGGACCCCTGGGCCCGGGCAGTCGAGCAGGCACCGGGTGTATGGGTGGTCGGAAACGAAAGCAACGTAGGACGTTTCCCCGCCTCAACCGCTGCGGACACCCCATCGCCCGCACCCGCTCCCCGCTACGAACCGGCCACGGCCCAGGTTCCCCCGTCCATACCGGTCTCCTCGGCGGGTGCAGCCACGGAGCCCGACTGGGGCCTGGCCACGGTTCCTGGCCACCCGGATGCCGGCCAGGAACCGTCTATCCAGCAGGGGCGCGAATTTGCCGCGCCGTCTGCAGCGGATCCGGAAGGCGTCCGCGCCCCGGAGTACGCAATGGCGGCTGCTGCGCCCGGTGCCGGCCCGGCCACGCTTGCCCCGGTGCGACAGGCTCCCGCGGCTGCTCCCGCCGCCGTTCCTTCCAAGGCCGGCGCAGCCTCTCCCGCCGCCGCCCCGTCACCGGGAACCGGTACCCGGCAAAGCCTCTACCAGCGGCTGTCCAACAGCCCGGAGGCTGAGGCCGGCCGCGCCAAGGCCCCGGCACGCGCGGCCGTGGCGGCGTCCACCTACGTGCAGGACATTCCGAGCGCCGACGATGAGACCATCGAGGAATCCGGAGTGTTCGGCCGTGCAGCGGTGGAGCGTATTCTGGGCGGAAAGCTGATCGAGGAGCGGTCCGCGGACGGAAGCCCCCTCCCGCCCCGGTACTGACCCGCCATCCGGCGTGAACCGGATGGAACCGCTGTTGCATGACCCGCTGTCCATTCCAAGCTAAAGAGGAAACTGTGTACGAAGGTGCTGTCCAGGAGCTGATCGATGAGCTTGGACGCCTTCCAGGCGTGGGGCCAAAGTCCGCACAGCGGCTGGCGTTCCACATCCTTGAAGCGGATCCCCAGGACATGAAGCGGCTGGTGGAGGCGATCACCACCGTCAAGGACAGGGTCAAGTTCTGCACCGTGTGCGGCAACGTCACCGAGCAGGAACTCTGCAATATCTGTCGCGACCCCCGTCGGGATCCCGCCGTCATTTGCGTGGTGGAGGAGTCCAAGGACGTGCTGGCGGTGGAGCGCACCCGTTCGTTCCGCGGCCGCTACCACGTGCTGGGCGGTGCCATCAACCCGATCGCCGGCATCGGACCCGAGCAACTCCGGATCCGTGAACTGCTGACCCGGCTGAACGACGGCGCCATCCAGGAAGTCATCATCGCCACCGACCCCAACCTCGAGGGAGAGGCGACCGCCACCTACTTGGCGCGCATGCTCAAGACCATCGGCATCACGGTCACCCGTCTGGCGTCCGGCCTCCCCGTGGGCGGGGATCTTGAGTATGCGGATGAAGTCACCTTGGGACGAGCCTTCGAAGGCCGCCGCAACGCGCTGACCTGATCCGCACCGGCTGGATCAGGCGCTAGGCCCCCCGAGAAGGGTTCCGACGGCGGGTTGCAGCCGCGGCGGCAGTGGCCAAAAGGGCGGCAGCAACGCCTGTCTGCAGGAGAAGGCCCAGCGCCGGCAACGGCAACCGCGGGGAATCCTGGCTCCGCGCTTCACCATTGATACAGGGAACCGCGGTACCGTCCGCCGCTTGCTGCAGGGCCGCTGAAAGCCATCCGAGAAGATCGGCGCCGGCGCCCGACCCGCCGGCCAGCGCAACGAACACCACGGTGGGGCTGGCAGTAGCCAGCCACGTGACCCGTTCCGTCCGGTACAGCTCAACGGTCCCAAGGGTAATACTGCTGCAGTCATAGGCCACGGGGGTTCCGTCAGCCGCCCGCACCACGTTGAGGGCCACTGTCACCGGCTCCTCCGACCGCACGGCCGGGACCAGGAAGGACGCGGCCGCGACCGTCCCCGCAACCATGAACACAGCCAGCGACCATCCCAAGAGCCGGCGCAGGAACCGGTGGCGCACCAGCGCGGCAACCGCCACTCCCATGCCAGCGAAGATGGCACCTTCCACCGCCGCCAGGCCGGCCGAGGTGGCCGCCAGGGCCCCGGGCAGACCGGCGGCAGCCGCCTGCATCAGCAGCGTCAGCAGGATCAGCAGGGCGAACACCAGGTTCCGGAGGGCGGCGGAGAGCACTGCCGCAGGGAGCCTGCCGCCATGTTCGGGGCCGGCCGCCCCTCCTTGGGCGGACATGCCCCAATGCACCGCCGTCAGGGCAGCCGTAGCGGGAAGCAACGACGACGCCAGCACGTAGGTGAGTATCGGGACCGGCATCCATTCGGCTGAGTCCCCGCCGGGTCCGGGCAGGAGGACCAGTCCCGCGACGGCCACCCAGGTGGCGCACAACGACCCCACTGCGATAGCCCAGAAACGCAGGGTCCCCAAGCTGGCGGCCCAGTCGGCTGCACCCGCACGTACCTCTGCCCGGAGGCCGGGCCCCCGGCGCCGGGCTCCGCCGTCGTCATCATCTGCGGGCTGGAACCACTCGGCAGACCTCGGCCCTATCGGCTCGAAGTAGGGCTCCGGTATGGATTTGGCGCCGTACTGCTGGTCATCGGCCACGGGAGCCACCTTTCCAAGGACAGCCCCAGCCCCGGCTGTGGCCGGGAGGTAACCGGCCACCTGAATAGCAACTGCCTCAATGGTGGTCCAGCGACGGAGGGCTGTCCAGATCCCCGCCCCGCCGCGCCTGCCGGCGGTTCCTAGGCGATCCGCGTGCCGCGGGCCAGCCGGTGGGCGGGTGTCCGGAGCGCACGCTGCCCAAGCAACATCAGGAGCCCGGACAACGCAAGCTGCAGCCCCAGTCCAAGCGGCCACAGAGGTGTTTTTTGGTTCAGGTACGTGGGCTGGACAACCCCGTTGGCGCACGGGTAGGTCCCCTCAGGTCCGGCGAGTGCGTAGCGGGCGCCCTGGCTGATGCCCTCGATGGCACCCGAGGTGGGGAAGCCCTGCTGCATGACGCGGTCCGGGTAGGGAATCGCATCCGCCACCACCACGTAGGGGTTCATTGCCAGGAGCCAGGCCACCCGTTCGGTCCGGGTGGCAGGCTGTTCCCGCAGCGGGCCAACGCAGGTGTACTCCGGCTGGACCGGCCCGTTGGCCAGCGGCTCGTAAGCCCTGTACTGCGCATTATTGGCCATGACCGTCCCCTGGGCGAGCCCGGTGCCCAGGCCGAAGGCGATCAGCGTTCCCACCGCCAGCCCGGCCACCGCAAGGTAGGTCACCACGATGGAAAACAGCGGCCGGCCGGCGAGGGCCGAAATGCCAACACCCAGGGCGCAGACAACACCCACCTCCACGGCCAGCATCAGCAGGGACACCAGCACGTGGCCCGGCGTCAGCCCGCCGAGCGCCACCCCGATCACCAGGAACGGTGTGCTGGCGACAAGGAACGCCAGGGCCGCCAGCCATGCGGCAAAGAACTTTCCCCACAGGATCTGGCCGGGTTCCAGCAGCGTTACCTGGAGTATGGCAAGCGTTCCGCCGGCCCGGTCCCCGTTCACGGCATTGGCTGACAAGGCCGGGGCCACCAGCAAGGCAAAGAGCAGGACGAACGCCAGCACCACTTCGAAAATCATTGACCCCGGGCCGGCGGATCCCGGTGGCATGTAGCTGCCATAGGCCCGCTGGGCCGCTTGCTGGGCATTCCAGCTGGCCCAAGTCAGCCACGTGACCAGTGCCGTCAGGACGAACCAGATGGCAAGCATGATGTACCAGCCGCGCGAACGCAGGCGCTGTTTGAGTTCGAGGGCCACCACATGGCCGATGCCGGCCAGGTAGGCCCCGGCGTTTCCCGATCGGGAAGGGTCCTGCCGCTTCTGTGCCACCGTGCTCACTGCCGCTCCCCCTCAAGGTTCATGTACGTCTCTTCCAGGGCGCCGGAGGCCGGGGCGAAAGACGTGACGCCGACGCCGGCAAGCACCAGGTCGCGCAGCAGCCGTTCCGCATCGGCGTCGTTCAGGAGCAGCAGGCTCACGCCCGGCCGGCGCCCGTCCTCCTGGCGGAACACCAGCCGCAGTTCGGTGAGCCTGGCGGCGAGCACAGCCATGTCCGACGCCGAGATCGAGTACCGCCGGCCGGTCGCCGCGGCTTCCTCGACGGTCTGCTGCCGCACGGTCCGCCCCCTGTTGACGAAGACGGCACCGTCCGCAATCTCGTCAAGCTCGCTGAGGACGTGGGAAGAAACCACCACGGCCTTGCCCTCCGCGGCAAGCTGCCTCAGCATGGTTCGCAGCTCCACGCGGGACCCCGGGTCCAGGCCTGAAGCAGGCTCATCGAGGAGCAGCACAGAGGGATCGTGGATCAGTGCCCGCGCCAGGCTGAGCCGCTGCTGCTGGCCCCGGGACAGGACCCGGGCAGGCTGGTCGGCGAGGTCGGACAACCGGACGCGTTCCAGCATGTCCGCCACCCGCTGCCCTATCCCGGGAGCGGGAAGCCGGTAGAAACGCGCCATCTGGGTGAGGATTTCACGAGCGGTCAGTGACTCCCAGACTCCCAGCGTGTCCGGCATCCAGCCAAGCCGGCTGCGGACTTCCGCCCGGTGCCGGGCAGGATCCAGCCCGTCCACGCTGATGGTGCCGCCGTCCGGTGCCAGCAGCGATGCCAGCATCAGCAGCAGCGTGGTCTTGCCCGCACCATTGGGGCCGATCAGGGCCGTCACTTTGCCGGCCGGGGCGTCGAAGTCCATATGCTCGACGGCGCGCACCACCCCAAAGCTCCTGCTCACCGCCCGGGCTGTGATCCCGCCGGCGTTGGCCGGGGCGTCCGGCTGTTCTGATGTTTCCGGCGCTATTGCCATGTTTTGCGCACCTGTCCCCCACAGTCCTGAGCACGTTGACTCCTTGAGCGTACGCCTCGGGTCCCTCCGCAGCGGTCCTCCTGCGGGCTGAAATTCGGTCACAATTCAACGCCTCGCAGCAGGCGGCGATAAACTGTCCCGGGAAAGTCGCGCCGTTCCGGCGTCAGGCTGCCGCCTCAAGAACCGATCCAACGAAGGTACGCGCATGAGTACGCCCACTACCGAAGTGCACAACGCAACACAGCAGCAAGGGCTGTCCGCCGGCAGTGCGGTGACCAAACAGCTCATCGTGCAGAAGTTCGGTGGCTCCTCCGTGGCTGACGCCGACGGCATTAAACGCGTTGCCAAGCGCGTGGTTGACGCACAGGAAGCCGGCAATGAAGTGGTGGTTGTGGTGTCTGCCATGGGTGACACCACCGATGAGCTCCTGGACCTCGCCGCGCAGGTGACCGATTCCGCTCCCGCCCGTGAAATGGACATGCTGCTGTCCGCCGGAGAGCGCATTTCCATGGCATTGCTGGCCATGGCGATCAACAAGCTCGGTGCCTCCGCCCAGTCCTTCACGGGTTCCCAGGCCGGCATGATCACCGATGGCATCCACGGCAAGGCCCGGATCATCGACGTCGATCCGCACCGCATCCGGACAGCCCTCGACAAAGGCAACATCGCCATCGTGGCGGGCTTCCAGGGCATGAGCCGCGCCACCAACGAGATCACCACGCTCGGACGCGGCGGCTCCGACACCACCGCCGTGGCACTGGCTGCGGCACTTGAGGCCGACGTCTGCGAGATCTACACCGACGTGGACGGCGTGTACACCGCAGACCCCCGGGTGGTGCCCTCGGCCCAGAAGATCGACACCATTTCCAGCGAGGAGATGCTCGAACTTGCCGCGTCCGGCGCCAAGATCCTGCACCTGCGCTGCGTGGAGTACGCCCGCCGGTTCGGCGTCCCGCTGCACGTCCGCTCCTCATTCAGCCAGCATGAAGGCACCTGGGTCATCCCCAGCGCCGAAGACAAGATCACCACTCAAGAGGGAGTTGCCTTGGAGCAGCCAATCATCTCCGGCGTTGCGCACGACCGTTCCGAAGCCAAGGTCACCGTTGTTGGCGTCCCGGACATCCCCGGCAAGGCCGCCGCCATTTTCCAGGTCATCGCCGACGCGCACTCGAACATCGACATGATCGTGCAGAACGTGTCCACGCATGGCACGGGCCGGACGGACATCTCGTTCACTCTGCCCATCGTGGAAGGGGCGGACGCCCTGGCGGCACTGCACTCGGCGCAGGACCAGATCGGCTTCGAGAGCATCGAATACAACGAGCAGATCGGCAAGCTCTCCCTCATCGGTGCGGGCATGCGCTCCCACCCCGGCGTTTCCGCCACCTTCTTCAAGGCGCTGTCCGACGCCGGCATCAACATCAACATGATCTCCACCTCGGAAATCCGCATCTCCGTGGTCACCCATGCCGACCTGCTGGACGAGGCCGTGCGCGTGATCCACAAGGCCTTCGACCTGGATGCGGACAACGAAGCCACCGTCTACGGCGGAACCGGCCGCTAAACCGGGACCTCCGCAGAAAAGCGCCGCAGCAAAGCCGGGCCGGCCTCCGTTCATTCGGAGGCCGGCCCGGCTTTTCGCTTGTCCCGCGGGCAGACAGGTCTTACATCATGGCCTCTCCCGCTCAAGGTCTTCGCGGCGGACAGCGTAGTGATGGCCGGACGAATCGGATTCCACTACAAAGTGCGAGAGGTCTTCCTCGGAAGCCTGTTCAAATGCATCGTGCTTGTGCACCACCGGCGCATCAGGGTCCAGCCGGGTGGCAGGTCCAAAGAAGAAGCGGAGCCTGTCTGTCGCGCCCATGAATCCGCTGACAATGCGTGCCATTGTTTCCCACCCCCTTCCCGCTGATCGGGGCAAAGAGCTGCTGCCTCCTGCGGGAGCCAGTGCCCCCATTTTACGCCCGAAGCCGGGAAAAGGAGCGGGCCGAAGGGCAGTCCGTGGAGCCAGAGGCAAGGGCGCTACGCGGGTTGGAACATGTCAGCGCAGGGACTTATCTTCCGGGTTCCTGGGCACCACATAGGTGCTGCCGTCCGGCCGCGTGATGGTTTCCCACTGCTGGCTTTCAGCCTGGCGCTGCGCCAGCAGCTTCCGGTTTTCCTCCGTCATGTCGTGGACCAGGGAGGAGCGGTTCGCGGGACCGAAGATGGCCCTCAGCTTGCCGGTGGCGCGCATGAAGCGCTGCGACGCGTTGTCCTTGTTGTCCGGCTTGCCCTTGGCCACGCCCGGCTCCTCCTCTGCCCTGGTCTTCCGTCAGCAAGTGTACGCTAATAGTTAGCGTACTAATAATTGGAGGACTTATGAACGCCGCAGCTCCGGCAGATACCAGCCAGGATGACGACCTGCTCCTGGAACACCAGCTCTGTTTCGCACTGACGGTTGCAGCCCGCAGCGTCGTTGGGGCGTACAAGCCAGTCCTGGAGAAGCTGAACCTGACCCACCCCCAGTACCTGGTGATGCTGAGCCTGTGGGAAACCAGTCCCAGGACGGTCCGGAACATCAGCGATGCCCTGGCCCAGGAGCCTGCCACCATTTCGCCGCTGCTCCGCCGGCTTGAGGCCGCCGGATACATCACCCGCCGCCGGGCGGACGGCAATGAGCGGGCACTCGCCGTCGAACTTACGCCTGCAGGGGCGGCGCTGAGGCAACAGGCTTTGGAAGTTCCCGGGACCATGATGGAACGGCTTGGCCTGACCCGAAGCCAGGTCATGGAACTGCATGCCTCCATGATGGGGCTCATTGCTGCCACCTCCGGCGGGACGCCGTAGCCGACGGGCCGGCCCGTACCGTACGGACGGAACCACCGGGAAGGCGCGATAGTGGAGCTAGAATCGAAGGGTGACTAGGGCGGTGCGCAGGACACGGCTGCAGATGGCAGGGCTGGCAATTGCTGCGCTGCTGATGTCCTCCTGCTCCCCCACGCCGGACGGCGGCAGCCCGGCCACGCCGTCGGTTGAGCCTACGTCCCAGTCCCCGACCACCAGCGCGGCGGTCGGGCCGTCCCCGGACACTGAAACTTCCGTTCCCGCGCCGTCGCCTGGAACTTCCCGCCCGGCTGGCGGGCCAGGCGAGGGCAATGCGGAGTTGGCCATCACCGTGACTCCAGCTGAAGGCGAACCCGCCGTAAACTACACCCTGGTGTGCCAGGCAGGCGTCCCTGCCGCCGAGAGCAGCCACCCGACCGCCGAGGCTGCCTGCACCGCCTTGAAGGAGAACGCCGCGCTGCTGAGCCCCGAACCCCGCGCGACGGACCAGGCGTGCACCGAGCAGTACGGCGGACCGCAGACAGCCATTGTTACCGGGGTGGTGGACGGCGTGCCCGTGGAGGCCGAATTTTTCCGCACCAACGGCTGCGAAATCAGCGCCTGGGACGCTGCGAAGGATGTCCTGGGTGCTGCCGGTGGAGCAGCTTAGGCTGCTGGCGGCCGACGAATGGCGGGCACTTGAGGAAGCCCACCAGCAGCGTGTCAGCCGCTACGCCGACCCCTACCTGGCACGACGTTCCGCCGGCCAAAAGCACCCCGTTGAGGACTTCCTCTTCACGTACTACACCCAGAAACCCGGACAGTTGCGGCGCTGGCATCCCGGCGCCGGGATGGTCCTGACGGGGGCGGACGCGGCCGCCCGCAGCGGCTGGAAACATTACCGGACGCTCGACGACGGCGAACTCGCCTCCCTTGGGCTGCCGCCGGACAGCACCGCGGTGACCGTCGATGTGGCCGCCTTCCTTGACGACCGGCGGGACGCAGTGGATTTTGCCGGCATCATTTTGCGCGGCACCGCGGCACGGCCGGCGCAGTTTGGCTGCTTCGGCCTGCACGAATGGGCCATGGTCTACCACCAGGACAGGTTCGACCTGCGCCACGAGTACCTCCGGCTCCGCCTCGGTCCGGAGGGCACGGACAAGGTGGTGGAGGACAACCGGATCCGCTGCACGCATTTCGACGCCTTCCGCTTTTACACTCCCGATGCCGTGCCCCTGAACGAGGTCGCGCCGAGCCGCGAGACCCAGCGGCTCATGGAACAGCCTGGCTGCCTGCACGCCAACATGGACCTGTACAAGTGGGCCTACAAGCTGCTCCCGCTGCTTCCCAGTGAACTGGTGATGGACTGCTTTGAACTGTCCTGGCGGATCCGGGCCATGGACATGCAGGCATCCCCGTATGACCTTGCGGCATGGGGTTATCCCGCGATCCCCATCGAGACGCCGCACGGCAAGGCCGCCTATGTGGAGCACCAGCGCTCCTTCGCCGCCGAGGCAGCTGTGCTGCGGGACAGGTTGGCCTTGGAACTGGCCGCGGCCTCGGCTCAGGTCCCACAATGATTGACCTGACCATCAGGCTCAAGGAGGACCCTGCCGGCGTCGAGTACGTGTTCCGACTGAGGGCCCGGGACGGGGTTTTGTCCGGTGACTCCACCCTGCCCGACCCGACGGCGGCCCTTGCCGCAGTGGAGCAGTTCGGTGAGCAGGTGTTCTTTCCGCAGCCGGGACCGCCACGGCTGTGTACCCAGCAGTACGGCGGACCACAGGTCGCCGTGGTCACCGGAAGCTTCCATGGCCGCCAGGTGGAATCGGTGTTCACCCGGACGGACGGCTGCGAAATTTCCCGGTGGAATGCCATGGCACCCCTCCTGGGCGGGGGTCCCTTGGGCGGCGGCCGCGCCACCTGATCTCCCTGCAGGACGAAATGGCCCTGGCGGTTGGTAACCGCCAGGGCCATACGTCTTCTCAGGCTATGTCCGTCAGGCCGCGGGAACGGCCTGGGCCAGGGATATGGAGGGACCTGCGGCCGGTGCCGCAGCGCCCGGCGCGCCCACCTGGACATTCACCCACGTACGGATCCCGTTTTCCCCCAAGCTCAGGCGCGCCACGTGCGCGCCCGCGGTCAACCCGGTCCAGGACAGCGTGGCGGACGTGGCAGTGCCGTTCCGCGCCACGATCGGGTTGGGCTCCACCGTCAGGTTGCCGGCGTCGCCGGTGAAGGCCGCCGACTGCACGGAGGCGCTGGCGGGCCCGTTGTCCGGCGTGGAGTAAAGGTTTGCCACGATGTAGTACGTTCCTGCCCGCGGGGACTCAAGGTCCAGGAACTCGCTGGCGGCGGCCGTGGCCACCTGGGTGGCCGTCAGTCCTCCGGAACCGTTCGGTGCGTACACCACCATGTCCCAGTCGACGTCCTCGGACTGGGCCTGGATTCCCATCCGGGCAAAGGAGGCCCCCTCAGGAACAGCCACCTGCAACAGCGCATTGTGCTCGTTGTTGACGGGTTCAAACCCGCCGGGTGTCTTGGTGATGGCGGTCTGGCTCAGCGGGGCAAGCCCCTCCACACCCACCGTGATGGGATTGTCCGAACCCGAGACCAGCTCCATGGTTCCGCTGCCGTTTCCGGCCGTGGAACTGAAGGAGAACGACGGTGCAATCTGCGCATCGACAGGGCGGACCGCGAGGGGGGAACTGACGGTGCGCGGCCCCTTCCAGGTGAGGGTTCCGGTGCTGAACTTGCCCGTGGGCGCGCCGGCGTTACTGATAGTGAGCGTCACTTCGCGGGTCTGGCCTGCCTTGGTGAAGTTCAAGGCCTTCGGCTCCACCTGTACATTGAAGCCCGGCATGCTGACCTCGGACCGGTACGTTCCCGGCACCAGTGCCGTCAGCTGGCGTTTCACCTGGACTTCCCCCACCAGGCTTCCCAGCGCGATGGACGGCAGGTTCAGGTCGCGGGCAGCTATGCTTCCGGCCTGCGGCGCGCCGGTGTCCACCCCCTGCCCGTTGAGGAAGCCCAGCCAGTCCCTGACGCCGGAGTTGTAGACGAGTCCCGGGTCCAGGACGCGGGTGGAGTCGATGTGGCCTGCGCCGCCCTGGAAGGGGTCGGTGTTCGCGGAGCCGTCCGGATTGACCAGCGGGTAGGCGGTGGTCATCATCGCGGATTTGACCATGGCAGGGCTCCAAGTGGGCTGCTTGCTGAGCACCAGGGCGCCGAAGCCGGCAATATGCGGGGCAGCCATGGAGGTGCCGGACATGAAGCCGAACTGGTCGCCGTCGTTGCCGATGGTGGAAACGCCGGCCAGGACGTTAACCCCGGGGGCTGCGACGTCCGGCTTGAGCAGGTCCCCGCCGGACGCAAGGGAAGGCCCGCGGGAGGAGAACCCGGCAATCTGCGGCGCCGGGGCCAGTGGCTGGCCGGTGAGGTCACCCTTCACCAGGCTGACCGTCAGGGAAGGGTTTGCCTCCAGCTTGGACTTCAGCTCCAGGCTCCTGGGGGCGTTGACATGCACGGTGGGGAGCACGTGGTTGTCCGCATCCTCGGAGCTGCTGGTCAGGTTGACCAGGATCATGCCGACTCCGCCCTTGTCCTGGACTTCCTGGCTCTTGGCTGTCCGGTCCACAACACCCCGGTCGCAAACCACCACCTTCCCGGCCACCTTCGCCGCATCAAGCGACCCGGGAGCGCAGAGGTTGGCGTTCGTTGCTCCGGCCGCGGCTGCTGCCGCCGCAATGATCACTGGCTTGTCCGCCACTTCTGTCTTCATGATGGACGCGCCGCGGTAGAGCGAGCCGTCAGAGACCTTGACCGTGCCCACCAGGTCGCTGGGGAACGTGGAGGCGGCGACGGTGGTGAGCCAGGGTGAGGCATGGTTGACCGTGGAGGATGCAGGCCCGGAGTTGCCGGCCGAGGCCGAGACGAAGACACCGGCGGCAGCAGCGTTCAGGAATGCAAGCGCCACCGGATCGACGGTGCTGTTGTTGTTTCCTGAGATGGAGTAGTTCAGGACGTCCACCCCATCCTTGATCGCCGCTTCCACTGCCTCCACTGACGCGGATGAATAGCAGCCGCCCGTATCCGGGTTGTTGTCCTCCCAGCACACCTTGTAGACGGAAACTTTCGCTGCGGGCGCCACGCCGGAACTCCTGCCGAAGTCAGCACCGTCGATGACCTGCAGGACGCCGGCATTTCCCGCTGCCGTGGTGGCCGTGTGTGTTCCATGGCTGCCGACGTCCACCGGTGAGATAAGCTCTTCGCGCGCACGGTCCTGCGGAGCGACATATTGCAGGAACGAATCCGCAAAGTACCTCGCGCCGATCACCTTCGAGTTGCATTGCGATCCGTCGAAGGTTGCTCCGGATTTCTGGCCCTTCTGGCATTCGCCTTCGAAGGTGGTGCCGTCTGCTTTAAGCATCGCGATCTTGCCGTCGGCGGTGCGGTAGGGGACGCCCACCTGGGCGGGGCCCTGCAGCGGCTGCACCGGCTCGCCCTGCAGGAAAGGGTTGTCCGGCGCATAACCGGAATCGATGACTCCCACCACCACGCCCTTGCCCGCATTGGCTTCACCGCCGAACTGCTTGGCCCACACGCCGTCCGGGCCGGTGAGCTTGAGGAAATCCGTGGTGGTGTAGTCAGGAGCGTTCTCCACATCCGGCGCCACAGCCAGGACCCGGCTGTCCTTGGCGAGTGCCGTGGCTTGCGCAGCGGTGAGCCGGGCGCTGAAGCCGTTCAGGGCTGCCGTGTACTGCTTTGCGGGAGTGACACCCTGGCTCGCCGCCACATCACGCTGTTGTTGGCGCAGGTACGCGTCATAAGCCTTGTAGTTTGGACTACCGGCATCCAGCTTCCTGCCCGTCTCGGGCCGGGTGGCGCCCAGGCCGGCAGTTTCCCCCTCATAGGCTGCTGCTGCGGCACCGGCCAGAACCACGATGTAGGGGCCGTCCTTGAACTGCGTGGTTCCGGGGCTGGTGGCAGTCCCGTTGTCCAGGCCGGCCGGCGCCGCGGTGGCAGGAGGTATGGCCAGCGACGCCAGGAGAAGCGGCAACCCGGCAGCCAGGGCCGCCGCCTTCCGGAGCCCCCCGCCCCGCATGGGGCTTCTTCCAGTTGATCTCACGTGCAACCCTTTCACGATGTACCGGCCCAGCCATGGGTGCGGGCCAGAAACGACTGGCATGGCACATCGATTTACAGATCTTGTAATGGATGAGACCAGCCGGTTCAAACAGTACAGAGTGAGAGCCCAATATGACATAGGCCACAGAGGGAAATTTTGCGGTTGTCACAAAGCCGTCCCGGCGTACGCCGGGGCATAAAAAAGGGCATCCCGAAGGACGCCCAATACACCGCGGCAGGAAGGGACCGGCTACTGCCGCGGCGTCCTGACCACCTCGCTGATCCACTGCCGGGTCTTCTCGTCAACGGGCCCGGCCACGCGGTTTTCCCTGGCAAGGCGGTCCGCTTTCAGTTTCTGCAGGACCATCCGGCCAAGTCCGGCGAACACGGCCGCGGCGACTACCGGCAACAGGACGGACTTCGAATTCTCTGCCATCCAGCAATCCTAGTGAAGCCGGTTCGGCAACTCCAGAACCTCCCGCGGACAGCCCGGCGATACCTGGTTGAGGGCCGCTTCCGGGCTCCGAAACCACCGAATACAGGCAGGCCCGTTCCGGCCGGTAGAATGATAGAGCAAGCTCGCGGAGCGCCCGTCCTCAACGTTGTCCAAGGCAGGACCACCATGCCCCTCAACACCCCGGCACGGCGTGAGACGGCACCACTCCGCTGCGCCATTACCCAAGCTCACGCACAGGAGTTACCGGATGCCCCGGATCGTTGTTGACGTCATGCCCAAGCCCGAGATTCTGGACCCGCAGGGGAAGGCGATCGTTGGCGCTCTCCCCCGGCTGGGCTTCACCAGCTTCAGCTCTGTCCGCCAGGGCAAGCGTTTTGAACTGACGGTCGACGGAGAGGTGACCGAGGCCATCCTGGCCCAGGCACGCGACGCTGCCGAGACCCTCCTTTCCAACCCCGTGATCGAGGACGTCGTCAACGTCGAGGTCGTCGAGGCCTGAGATGACTGAACTCCCCCTGATCGGCGAGGCTGTGGCCGTCGCCGCCAACCCGCGGCTCGCGGGCGCGAAGATCGGCGTTGTCACCTTCCCCGGAACCCTTGATGACCGTGACGCCGCCCGTGCCGTGCGCCTCGCCGGCGGCACCGCCGTCGAACTCTGGCACGGCGATACCGAACTTGGTGACGTGGACGCCGTCGTCATCCCCGGTGGCTTCTCCTACGGCGACTACCTGCGCGCCGGCGCCATCGCCCGATTCGCCCCGCTGATGTCCCGGATCATCGACGCTGCCAACAGCGACGCACGGCTTCCCGTCCTCGGAATCTGCAACGGCTTCCAGATCCTCACCGAATCGCACCTGCTGCCCGGCTCGATGATCAAGAACGACCACCTGAAATTCCTGTGCCGGGACCAGGTCCTGCGCGTGGAGAACAACACCACCGCCTGGACCCTGGACTACCAGGCGGGCCAGGAAATCACCATCCCGCTGAAGAACCAGGACGGCCAGTACATCGCGGACGAGAAAACCCTCGACGCGCTGGAGGCGGAGGGCCGCGTGGTGTTCCGCTACGTGGGCTTCAACCCCAACGGTTCCCGCCGCGACATCGCCGGCATCTCCAACGCCGCCGGCAACGTGGTGGGCCTCATGCCGCACCCGGAGCACGCCACCGAACAGGGCTTCGGTCCGGAGTCCCTGGACGGCATCGGCGGTTCCGACACCGACGGACTGGGCTTCTTCACCTCCGTACTGACCAAGATTGTGGGAGGCGACAAGTGAGCATCGACACCACCAAGAAGTTCAACATCGACACGGTCGAGAACGCCGCCAAGACCCCGGACACCGAACTGCCCTGGGCTGAGCTTGGCCTCAAGCGGAACGAATTCGACGAAATCGTCAAGGTCCTGGGCCGCCGCCCCACCGGCGCGGAACTGGCCATGTACTCCGTCATGTGGAGCGAGCACTGCTCCTACAAGTCCTCCAAGAACCACCTGCGCCAGTTCGGCCAGAAGGTCACCGAGGAAATGAAGAAGGACATGCTGGTGGGCATCGGCGAGAACGCCGGCGTCACCAACCTTGGGGACGGCTGGGCCGTGACCTTCAAGATCGAATCGCACAACTCGCCGTCGTTCGTTGAGCCCTACCAGGGTGCCGCGACCGGCATCGGCGGCATCGTCCGCGACATCATCTCCATGGGCGCCCGCCCCGTTGCCGTGATGGACCCGCTGCGCTTCGGCGCCATCGACCACCCGGACACCGCACGCGTGATGCACGGTGCCGTTGCCGGCATCGGCGGGTACGGCAACTCCCTGGGCCTGCCGAACATCGGCGGCGAGATGGTGTTCGACTCCGTCTACCAGGGCAACCCGCTGGTCAACGCCCTCGCGGTGGGCGTCATGCGCCACGAGGACATCCGCCTCGCCAACGCCTCCGGCAAGGGCAACAAGGTGGTCCTGTTCGGTGCACGCACCGGCGGTGACGGCATCGGCGGCGCTTCAGTGCTGGCCTCCGAGTCCTTCGACGACACCAAGCCGTCCAAGCGTCCCGCCGTCCAGGTGGGCGACCCCTTCGCCGAGAAGGTCCTGATCGAGTGCTGCCTTGAACTGTTCAAGGGCTCCCTCGTGGAGGGCATCCAGGACCTCGGCGCCGCAGGCATCTCCTGCGCGACGTCGGAGCTTGCCTCCAACGGCGACGGCGGCATGCAGGTTGAGCTGACCTCCGTCCTGCTGCGCGACCCCACCCTGACCCCGGGCGAGATCCTGATGTCCGAGTCGCAGGAACGCATGATGGCCGTGGTGACCCCGGAGAACGTGGAAGCGTTCGAGGCCGTCATGGACAAGTGGGCCGTGGAGTACTCCTGGCTGGGCGAAGTGACCGACACCGGCCGCCTCATCATCACCTGGGAAGGCGAGGTGATCGTCGACGTCGACCCCCGCACCGTGGCACACGACGGACCGGTCTACGACCGCCCGTACGCCCGCCCCGAATGGCAGGACCGCGTGCAGGCTGACACCTTCACCGGTTCCGTGCAGGACGCCGGCCGCCCGTCTTCCCCGGTTTCCCTGGCTGCCGCCGTGACCGAACTCGTGGCATCGCCGAACATGTGCTCCAAATCCTGGATCACCAACCAGTACGACCGGTACGTGGGCGGCAACACCGCCATGGCGTTCCCGGACGACGCCGGCGTGGTGCGCGTGGACGAGGAAACGGGCCTGGGCGTTGCCCTGGCCACCGACGCCAACGGCCGCTACACCTACCTGGACCCGTACCACGGCGCACAACTGGCGCTGGCCGAGGCCTACCGCAACGTCGCCACTTCCGGCGCCGTGCCCATGGCCGTCAGTGACTGCCTGAACTTCGGCTCCCCCGAGGACCCGGACGTCATGTGGCAGCTGGCCGAGGCCATCCGCGGCCTGTCGGACGCCTGCATGGTGCTGGGCATCCCGGTCACCGGCGGCAACGTCTCGCTGTACAACCAGACGGGCACCACGCCCATCCATCCCTCCCCGGTGGTGGCAGTGCTGGGCAAGCTCGACGACGTCGCCCGCCGCACGCCGTCGGGCTGGCGCGAGGATGGCCAGGCGATCTACCTGCTCGGCACCACAGCTGCAGAGCTGGACGGTTCCGAATGGGCCAACATGCGCGGGCACCTGGGCGGGCAGCCGCCGAAGGTGGACCTCGACGCCGAGCGTGCCCTGGGCGAGATCCTGATCAACGCGTCCCGTGACGGCATGATCGACTCGGCACACGACCTCTCCGAGGGCGGCCTCGCGGCCGCCCTGGTGGAGTCCTCGCTGCGCTACGGCGTGGGTGCCCGGATCGCACTGCAGGACGTCCTGGACCGGGACGGCGTGGACCTGTTCACGGCGCTGTTCTCCGAGTCCCAGGGCCGCGCGATCGTTGGCGTTCCCCGTTCGGAGGAAGTCCGCTTCACCGACATGTGCAAGGCCCGCGGCTTTGCCCACACCCGCATCGGCGTGGTGGACGCAGCCAGCGGAACCCTGGACATCAACGGCGTGGACAGCCTGTCCCTGGACGCCCTCCGCGAAGCCCACGAAGGGACCCTGCCGAAGTACTTCGGCTAGCATCACACCATCGATTGCTCCGTAACCGCCCTTTTGGTCCCTCAGAACGGCAGTTACGGAGCATTCGATGCTTAACGGCCCGGGCGCCAGCCTGCCTGAACCAAGGCAGTGCGGACTTTGGCTACGGCCTGTTTCCCGTCGTCCATCATGTGCCGCTTCGAGATCCTTACTTCAGTCCAGCCAAGGGCGGAGTACCGCTCGGATCGCGTGATGTCCCGGACCACTTGAAGTTCCTCCCCATGGTGCTCCCCTTCGTATTCGATGCCGACGCGGTACCTCCGATAGGAAAGATCGGGCGCGTGGTGCCCGACGCCTTCCGTATCCAGGATGGGAACGTTGAGTTCGGGTTCAGGAAGGCCTGCCCAGACAATCGCCAACCGGAGCAATGTTTCCTGGGGCGAATCGGAACCTACCCGCACGAGCCTGAGGGCCTCCTTCGCCTTGCGGAGACCACGTTTACCCCTGTGCCTGTCGATCATCCGCTGAAGATCAGCAATTGTGCACAGCGGCTGATCTCTCCCCTCGTATTCCGGCCGGGGGACACGAACACAGCTGTCCCCCGCCACCACAAGCGCATCCAAGCTCAGTACTTCAGCGAGATCCAGCCATGTCCGTTCAGGAGTGGTGACGGGTATCCCTTGATGGACCGTGACTTCGTCCTCATACAACTTCATCCGGTGCACGATCACGTGCGGCCGCTTGAGATCTGCTGCACCCTCGGGTCGGATGATGTGAAACATCCCGGCTGGCTCCTTTCGCTGGTTATGTGGCAGCAAGAGGAGCTCCGCCGCAGTCTGGTGGGAGGCAGCACACCGCTCGTTGACCTCGATGAACGGCCGCACCCTGACGCTCAGGGGAAGTTCATCCGTCGGACCGTCTTCCCTGATGCCCTTGCCAAGGCGTGTCAGGGAACGGTGCCGCAGGCGTTTGGCGGAAACTCCCGCCTGTGCCGCCTCGGCCGCGGTGAAGGGACGCCCCTTGAGGGCTGCAGGAAGCGGGCGCGCTGTCTTCATTGCTCTATAAGAGCAGAACCTGGCCCGGCTCCCTCCCAGTTATCCACATCCCTCATCGGTTGCTCCGTAACGGCCCTTTTTGGCCTTCAAAACGGCGGTTGTGGAGCAATCGATGTGTTCAGTCCTCGCTGTGGATCTCCCGCTGCCGGGCGCTGAGCAGTTCGATTTCCGGGCGCCCGGCAACGAAGCGGTCGACGGCGTCGAGCACTTCCACGAGGTGCGCCCGGTCCGCGGCCACCAGGCCAACGCCCACCCTTGAGCGCCGATACTGGTCGTGGTCGCCCACTTCTGCCACCGAGACATCGAAGCGGCGCTTGAGTTCGGCGAGCAGGGGCCTGACGACGGACCGCTTCCCCTTCAGGCTGTGGACGTCGCCCAGGAGGATGTCGAACTCAATCCAGCCGATCCACACGGGCCCGGACCTTCCTACTCGATGGTGAGCTCGCCCATCCGGTCCCAGCCATCGCCGTCGAGCTGGCGGCTGATGATCCTGGGGGTCTCGGCGAGCGCCTGGGGCATGTCAGCCATGGCCTGCTTGAAATGGACGCTGTTGACGTGGTCGCCTGCGGCATCGTCCTTGAAGGCTTCCACCAGGACGAACTCGTTCGGGTCGTCCACGCTGCGGGACCAGTCAAACCAGAGGTTCCCCGGTTCCTCCCTGGTGGCCTTGGTGAAGCCATCCACCAGGCCCAGCCAGCGCTCCGACCATTCCGGCTTCACCTTGAATTTGACGACGATAAAGATCACGGGGGCGTTCCTTCCGCGGCGAGTGTTCGTGCCCCTTCAATGTACCGGGAAGTCACGTAGCGCTGCGCGGCCCTGGTCACCAGTCCGCCCGCGGCGTAGAACCAGTTTCCCGGCTTGCTGAAGGCCCGGATCCGAAGGAGCACCTCGCCGGCCTCGTTGATCTCCACCTCAAAGGACTCCTCGCCGCGGGCCGGGTGCCCCGGCAGCGTCCCGTAGCCGAAACCGGCCGACTGCGGCACGCCGTCCGGGGCGGGCTGATGGACCCAGACCACCTCGCACGGCGCATTGAGGCGGAAAGGTCCCGCACCGAACCCGCTTACTACCCGGGCCCCGGGCACAGCTGTGGGCGAATCAGCCCTGACCCGCAGCCCTGCCCGCCTGTGCAGCTCCCACGCCAGGATGCCTTGCGCCAGCCGCCGGTAGGCGTCCATGCCGGTGCCCAGCCGGACTTCTTCCAGGACGCCGGTGAATCCCGCAGGAGCCGCACCCCGTTCCGTGCTCCCCACGCCCGGATAGTTCAGGATGCCCTTCACCAGGGGCTTCCCGGTCACGGCTGTGCCCCGCCGGCGGCCGACAGCCGCGACCACCCGAGCTGTTCCTGCTGCTTGCGGTTGAGGCCAGCCACCACCAGGTCGTAGGAGTCTTCCACCATGTCCCGGACCATGTCATCGGGCAGCGCCCCGTCCAGGCGCACGCCGTTCCAGTGCATCTTGTTCATATGCCAAGCCCCGGTGATCTCCGGGTGGGCAGCACGCAGTTGAACGGCCAGGGACGGCTCGCATTTGAGGTTCACGTAAAAATCCCGGCGATCCATCGAGGACAACGCGAAAAGCTTGCCCCCGGACGCAGTTCCACCGCCGCTAAGGGCCCGGACCTTGAATACTGCCGTTTCCGGCCCAAACGGGTAATCCTCATAGGCGCCCGGGAAGGACAGGCAGATTATCCGTAGTGCGTCGGGGTCCATGAAGCCAGCCTATAAAGCAGGCCGCAGCGGTGCTAGTCTGCGAGGATGTCAGACGATCAGGGCAGCATTCCTGTTCTGGACCTAAGCACCGCACGGCAGCCCTACGGGTCTTTCAGTCCGGAATTCATCGAGCAACTGCGGCACGCCACCCACAACGTCGGTTTCTTCCAGATCACGGGATACGGCGGGGCGCCCGGACAGGCGGAGCATCTCCTGGACGTGATCAGGCGCTTCTTCGACCTGCCCCTGGAGGAACGGCTCAAGCTGGACAACCGGCTGTCGCCCCACTTCCGCGGATACACGCGCATGGGCACCGAGGTGACCCAGGGAAGGGCGGACGCGCGCGAGCAGATTGACTACTCCCCCGAACGCGAGCCGGTCAGCGACTATCCGCCGGACGAGCCATACTGGCTGCTCCAGGGCCCCAACCTGTGGCCTGACGAATCCTTTCCTGAGCTCAAGCCGGCTGCGATGGAGTGGGCCGGGCTGATGTCTTCGGTAGGCATGGAGCTCCTCCGTGCGATTGCCGTTTCACTCCGGCTGCCTGAGGACTACTTTGACGAGCCGTTCCGTGATGCGCCCGCATGGATGGGCAAACTGGTCCACTACGTCGGCGGTGTAGTGGAGGAGGCCGGGGACCAGGGGGTAGGTTCGCACGCGGACTACGGCTTCGTCACCCTCCTGCTGCAGGACGAGGTGGGCGGGCTGGAAGTACAGCCGCCCGGTACTACGGGATGGATACCGGTGGAACCGATCCCCGGCGCACTGGTGGTGAACCTCGGCGAAATGCTGGAAGTGGCCACTGAAGGGTATCTTGCGGCCACCATCCACAGGGTACAGGCGCCCCCGCCCGGCGTGGACCGCTATTCGGTGCCGTTCTTCTGGTCGCCCCGGCTGGACGCCGTCATCGGCCCTGTCCCCCTGCCGCCGGAGCTCAAGGCGGCTGCGCGCGGCATCACCGATGATCCCGCCAACCCCCTGCTCGCGTCCTTTGGGATGAACATGCTCAAGGGCCGGATGCGCGCCCATCCGGATGTCACCGAGCGGCACTATCCGGAGCTGATGAAGCGGTAAGCCGGTGCCGCACCCCTCGGCCGGCG
The DNA here is from genome assembly GCF_045833485.1 of Arthrobacter nitrophenolicus. Classification (NCBI taxonomy): domain Bacteria; kingdom Bacillati; phylum Actinomycetota; class Actinomycetes; order Micrococcales; family Micrococcaceae; genus Arthrobacter; species Arthrobacter nitrophenolicus. Next base: position 2,292,470 of record NZ_CP174504.1, on the reverse strand, counting down.
TCAGAGATTGAACTGCCAGGCCACCTGGGCGGGACAGACGTCCATCACCACGTCCAGGCCCGCCGCCTTGGCCCGCGCCGCCGCCGCTTCGTCGATCACGCCAAGCTGAAGCCACACCGCTTTCGCCCCCACGGCGATCGCCTCGTCCACCACCGCACCCACCTTCTGCGAGTTCACGAAGCAATCCACGACGTCGATGGGATGCTTCCCGGGGGGAATATCACTGAGCCTGCGGTATCCCTGTTCGCCGTGCACCGGATCGCCGGGCAGGTTCACGGGAATGATGTCCATCCCCAGCCTGTCCCTGATGAACAGGGACGTGTCGTAGGCGGCGCGCCATTCGTTGGTTGTGAGGCCGACGATGGCCCACCGGCCCTTGGTCCGCATCAAGCGTTCGATGACAGCTGGATCGTTAGTGTGGCCCATGGCCTTAGCCTACCTGCGTGTCCGCAGATGGCCACGGCTGCACGCCAGCGTTCGGCTGCACATCATCGGTTGAACTTCTGCAGCCAGCTGTCACCGGGCGCCGGCGTGCCGGCCGCTGCGGGGGCGCCGTTCACGGACTGGAGTACTTCCGCCAGCGGCTTCAACGCCTCCTCGGTGAGGCTGCCTTCTCCCACCAGCTTCTCCCCGCCGGGCAAGCTGTCTCCGCCGGGCTGTCCAGCGCCGGGGAGGTCCGTACCCGGGCCATCCGATGTGACACGTTCCTGGGCTGGCGCCTGGGGATTATTCTGGCGGCCAGCGCCTGTCACGCCACCGTTTCCCTGCCGGGTTTGCTGATCAGGAGCGGGTGTCCCCGGTACTTTGCGGGGAGCAGGTTGCTGCGCGGCAGGCTGCCCGCCAGGAGCCTCGGCAGGGACGGTTGCACCATCAGTAACGGGGTCCGCTGCCACTGCACCGGGATCAATGCCTGACGTGTCCGGCAGCCGGATTTCCTGGTCCCCCGGGGCTGCAATGTTCCAGGACGGCCGCCAGTCTTCAAGCAGTTCCTGCACGGAGGAGCTGCCTGCCTGCACAGGAGCCTGGGAACTGGCTGCGACTCCGCTTATCCCTGTTGCCATTCCCGCCACCAGGGCAAGCCCCAGCGCCGTAGGCCTGTGGATGCGACGACGGCGGCGGGCGAGTTCATCGGCCGGAGCAACGGACGGGGTGACTTTTCCCGCGCCGGCCATCAGCCTGGCAAGTTCCGCCGACGGCGCGGGCGCAGGCAGGGATGCCAAGGATCCCAGTGAGAACAGGGCGGTGCGGAGTTCCGTATCTTCGGGATGGCCGGCGTCGGCGAGCATGTCCTCGACCAGTGCGGGCAGGCGGGTGGCGTGGGGGGTCATGGTTTGAGGTACTCCTTCACTGCCGCAAGGTCCCTTAACTTGAGGAGCGCCCGCCGCTGCAGTTGCTTGACCGCGCCGGCGCTCTTGCCCATTGCTTCCGCTGCCTGCTCCACGGTGAGCCCGGCTACAAGGCGCAGTGAGAGGACCTCCCGCTGGTCATCGGGGAGGTCATCAAGCAGCCGGAGGACTTCCTGCGGCGAAATGCGGTCCAGCGCTTCGGATTCAGCCGACGCATCCTCCCGGCGGTCGAGCTCCGGCTCGAACGTCACCTGGGCAGGAGTGCGGCTCTGGCGGCGGCGATCGTCCACCATCCGGGCGTGGGCCACCGAGAAAATGAAAGTGCGAAGTCCTGCCGCACCACCATGCACCGAGTCCAGCCGGGGCAGGACGGAGAGAAACACTTCCTGCATTGCCGCCTCCGGATCTTCGACTCCACGGGCCGTGAGGTAGCCCAGGACCTGTGACGCGTAAGTCCGGTACACGAGGCTGTAAACGGCGGGCTGCCGGGACTGGTCCCGGAGCGCCTCGTCAGTCAGTGCATCGGTCACGGACGTAGTGCTTTCAGTCAAAGAGGGGAACGCTCGGTTCAAGGCCTGACCGTGGGACGGAATGCCTTTTCCCCGGCTAACTTTACCCCTCAGTAACCGCTGCGCCGGGACCGCCACGGACGGTACCGGCTCCGGTGTGAAAGCAGCTGCCCCTGCCGCCGGATGAATGGAAGAGCCGGCCTGGAACGTGATGGGGGACAAGTTCCAGGCCGGCGCTACATAAAGGTAATCGCCGGAGCCGGTGGAAGGGTTACGCGGTTCCGGAAAAAGTTTAAGAATCTTTTGGTGGGGCGGTTACGGTGCCACGGCGCGGGTCCAGCGCGGGGCGGCCGCCAGCCCGCGCGGTCCCTTGGCAAGGCTGAAAATGTGTAGCCTCGTCGCGGGCCGCGGCCCGCAGTCGCCCTGCGAAGCGGCCGGCGCAGGCTCGTGGACGGGAAGAGGCGCCGGCGGAGCAGCTGCCCCGGCCGGGCAAAGATCGGTCACCAGTCCGGTGCCGGCGCATTCGCGGACGGCGTCGATCCCTGCCTTCACGGCAGGCTTGTCCTTGAACGCCTGGGAGACGGCCATGACCGTGCCGTCAGGCCCCAGCAACCGGAACCTGTACAGCGAGTCCGCGTCGACAAACACTTCGAAGTTCCCGGCCATAGCGACATCCTTCCAGAGGGAAATCATGCTGGCGACGCCCTCGCGCCGGCCGGCACGTACGCATCGCTGCGATCTTTCCGCGGGTTGTGTGAACTGCAGGTGATCGGTACACCAAGTATTAAAAAAGTTTGCGGCCCCCGCCCGCGCCCTCACAAGACCAGCCCCGTTAACCCTGTGTAAATTGCCTGCCACCTTAAAAGCGGCGGCGGCAGACCCCTGGAAATGGTGGTCCGCCGCCGCCGTATCAGGACTGGCTGGCCTGGAGGGTCAGTCGTTGATGAGGTCGTTCACCACGATGGTCTGGTCCCGGTCCGGTCCCACGCCGATGGCGGAGAAACGCGTGCCGGAGAGCTTCTCCAGGGCGAGGACGTAGTTGCGCGCATTGTCCGGCAGGTCCGCCAGGGTGCGGGCACCGGTGATGTCCTCGGTCCAGCCGTCGAAGTACTCGAAGATCGGCTTGGCGTGATGGAACTCGGTCTGCGTCATCGGCATCTCGTCATGGCGGACGCCGTCGACGTCGTAGGCCACGCACACAGGGATCTGCTCGATGCCGGTGAGGACGTCCAGCTTGGTAACGAAGTAGTCCGTGAAACCGTTGACCCGGGAAGCATGCCGGGCCAGGACGGCGTCGTACCAGCCGCAGCGGCGCGGGCGGCCGGTGTTGACGCCGAACTCACCGCCGGTCTTCTGCAGGTACAAGCCCATGTCATCGAAGAGTTCCGTGGGGAACGGGCCGGCACCGACGCGCGTGGTGTAGGCCTTGATGATGCCGATGGACCGGGAGATGCGGGTGGGGCCGATGCCCGAGCCCACCGAGGCGCCGCCTGCGGTCGGGTTGGACGAGGTGACGAAGGGGTAGGTGCCGTGGTCGACGTCCAGGAACGTGGCCTGGCCGCCTTCCATAAGGACCACCTTGCCTTCGTCAAGGGCGGTATTCAGGACCAGGGTGCTGTCGATGACCAGCGGCCGGAGACGCTCGGCGAAGGACAGGAAGTACTCCACGATCTCGTCCACCACCACGCTGCGGCGGTTGTAGATCTTGACCAGGACCTCGTTCTTCTGGTGCAGCGAGCCTTCCACCTTCTGGCGGAGGATGGATTCGTCGAAGACGTCCTGTACGCGGATGCCAAGGCGGGCCACCTTGTCCATATAGGCGGGGCCGATGCCGCGGCCGGTGGTGCCGATGGCACGCTTCCCGAGGAAACGTTCGGTCACCTTGTCCAGCACCTGGTGGTACGGGGCAACGAGGTGTGCGTTGGCGGAGACGCGGAGCTTGGAGGTGTCGGCGCCGCGCGCCTGCAGGCCGTCAATCTCCTGGAACAGTGCCTCGAGGTTCACTACGCAGCCATTGCCGATAATGGGAACCGCGTTGGGGCTGAGAATACCTGCCGGGAGCAGCTTGAGTTCGTACTTTTCACCGCCTACGACGACGGTGTGCCCGGCGTTGTTGCCGCCGTTCGGCTTGACGACGTAATCGACGCGGCCGCCCAGCAGGTCGGTGGCTTTGCCTTTACCTTCGTCGCCCCACTGGGCTCCTACGATCACAATTGCTGGCATGGGATCCTCCCCCATTCGTTCGGGCTCCCCAGCAGCCCGCCACATCGTGGCGGCCCTGGTGCAGCGCCGTTCATGAGAATGCCCCGAGTGGACCGGCGTCCGTTGTCCCGCGGGCGGGACTGCGGCGCGATGGCCCCGGGGCCCTTACCACCCAAGTTTAGCCGATGGTGCCCTTTGTCCCCCGTTTGGCCGCGGCCCTCCTTTACGCAAGGCAAAGGAGGGCCGCAACCGGTGGGCCTGTGCCCTACTCGTCGTCAGCTTCCCCGCCCGGCCGGGACGTCTGCTCGGCGAGGCTGTCCCAGAAGGAGGTGTCGGCGTCGGCGATTGAACCGTCAGCGATGGCCGCCGCGGTGGACGTCAGAGTGGTGACCGTCTGCTTGATCAGGTAGCCGTTGCTGCGCAGCCCCAGGGCGTAGCCGTCCAGGTAGTGGTCCGACATGCCGCGCATCTCGAACAGCAGGGTGGAGATCCCGTATTCCACTGCGATGCCGTTGCGGCTGATGGTTTCGGCGCTGCCGCCCTGGTACTTGCCCAGGTGGCCCCAGCCTGTGGAGTCCACATTGTCGAACACCACGGCACCCAGCTGCTTGGACCTTTCGACGACGGCGGGGTCCGCGTTGGGGGTGGTGGGGTACAGGATGGAGCCGGACACCAGCTCGCCGTCACGCTCGCTGCGGGTGCCCTGGTGGTGCAGGTCGATCATGTAGTCGATGTCGTACTTGCGCATCACATTGTTGTGGAGCGCCTGCGTTTCGGGCTGGACCTTGGCAACATGGTCGCGGTTCAGGTCCACGCCCTCGGCGTTGTAGCGGGTCAGGTTGCGGTCACCCTTCGCCACGTAATCGTCCAGCGGGAAGTTCACGTCGCCCATGGCCCCGTCTGCATTCAGCATGGGAACGATCAGGATGTTCACGCCGGCCAGGATGTCCCCTGACTTGCCCGTCCCCAGGTGCTTAACGAATTCCAGCGCGCCCTCAGTGGTGAGCTGTTCATTGCCGTGCTGTTGGGTGAGGTAGAGGATGGTGGGATTGTCCGGGTCCGAGATGTACTTGACCAGGTGGATGTCCCGTCCTTTGACGGTCTGCCCGATGACTTCCAGTTCCATCGCCTGCTGCTTGGCGTCCTGGTCCTTCAGGAAGGAAACCATCTGGTCATAGGTGGCCAGCTTCGAGGTTGTGACCTGGCCGTTGCCGTCATAGTTCGGTCCCTCGCCGACGGCCTGCGCCAGCGGGGCCGGTCCTGCGACGACGGCGAGTGCCAGGGCTCCGGACACAGCAAGGGTCCTCAAGGATTTCTTCACAGCGCGTTACCTCTTTCGAGTGCATTAGGTGCGTCCAGCCGCCATGTCCCCCATTGCGGACTGTGACAACAGCCAACCAACGTAAGCGGTTTCTGTCAATCAATTCGACAAACCCTGATACCTGCGCGCTGGGGTACTTGACCGGCGTTTCGTTTCGCGCGGCTTGGTAGACTGGGCAAGGCCGGCCAGGAACCGGCCCACCCCCAATTGCCGCCGCTGATGCGCCGCGCCCCCGTGCGCCCGTTTCAGCTGCGGATGCACCGCCAATCCCCGCAGGAGACCCAGCAGTACATGACAGCACTGGCCCCCGAATCATTCCATGAGCAGCTCCTGAGCCGCCGCTACGAGCCCAACGTCGCCGCCGTCAACGAACTCTGCGATTCCCTGCAGGAGACCAGGCCCGGCACCGTGGTTCCCTACGTCGACCCCATGCACGACGTCGAAGAATGCCGCATCATCAGCCTGTTCTCGAACATCGGCGAAGCAGATCCCTCAGGTTTCATCACCGCCGGCGACCAGGACGCCGCCACCCGCATGCTCGGGATCCAGTGGAAGCTGGGCCTCCGCCCGGAGTTCGTCATGCCCTGGAATGTCCACCCCTGGCACGTCCCCGGCGAGGCCAACGGGAAGTTCACCCCGGACCAGATCCAGTCCGGGCTCAAGCCGCTGCTCAAATTCCTGGCCCTGGTCCCGCGGGCGTCCGTCATCGTGGCCCATGGCACCGAAGCCAACCGCCTGGCAAACCTGCTGCTGAAGACCGAGGTGCCCCTTCTCTGGCGCCGGGGGCTCAAGACCTACAAGGTGCGCTCCCTCAGCGGCCGCGCGTTCGCCGGTTCCCCGGCCCGCCAGGCGGAATACCTGGAGGACATGCGCGTTGCCTACGCCGACGCAATGGCGCGGACCGGCCTGCAGAAGGCATAACCAAAGAACGGGCCCACGCCCGCAGGGTTCCCTGGCCGAGCTTGCGAGGCGAGGGTGCGGGTGGGGAACGACGGCGGGCGGTCACCTTCGTGGAGAAGGTGGCCGCCCGCCGTCGTTCTTTCAGCGAATGCTTGTACTACTGGCCTTCGATGGCTGCCTTGGCCGCGGGATCCGAGTCCTTGAGGAACTTCTCGATGCGCTCGGGTTCCTCCGGCTCGCCGATGGCTGCCGAGGCCCGGCCCAGCGAGTAGAGGGCGCGCAGGAAGCCGCGGTTGGGCTCGTGCTCCCAGGGAATGGGGCCGGCGCCGCGCCAGCCGTTGCGGCGCAGCGCATCCAGCCCGCGGTGGTAGCCCACCCGGGCGTAGGCGTAGGAGTCGATGGTTCGCCCCTCTGCCCACGCCTCTTCAGCCAGGATGGCCCACAGGAGCGAGGACGTGGGGTTCTTCGCCACCAGGTCCACCGCTTCCTGGCCGAGGGCGAGGTGCTGGTACACCTCGGTCTCGGCGGGCAGGAGCGTGGGCTCCGGACCCATGAGGTTTTTGCGGAACTCGTCCGACATCTAGAAGGTCTTTCCGGCCGAGCCGAGCTGCTTGGTGGCTTCGACCACGCGGGCTGCCAGGCCGGCTTCGGCGGAGGCACCCCAGACGCGGGGGTCGTAGGTCTTCTTGTTGCCCACTTCGCCGTCCACCTTCAGGACGCCGTCGTAGTTCTTGAACATGTGGTCGGCCACCGGGCGGGTGTAGGCGTACTGGGTGTCGGTGTCGATGTTCATCTTGATGGTGCCGTAGGAGACAGCGTCAGCGATCTCCTGGTCCGAGGAGCCGGAACCGCCGTGGAACACCAGGTCGAACGGGTTTTCCTTGCCGATCTTCGCGCCCACCTGGGCCTGGATGTCCTTGAGGATCTCCGGGCGGAGCTTGACGCCACCGGGCTTGTACACGCCATGGACGTTGCCGAAGGTCAGCGCGGTGATGTAGCGGCCGTGCTCGCCGGCACCCAGGGCCTCAACGGTGGCCAGGGCGTCCTCAACGGTGGTGTAGAGCTTTTCGTTGATCTCGTTCTCAACGCCGTCCTCTTCACCGCCCACAGTGCCGATTTCAACCTCGAGGATCATCTTGGCGGCGGCGGTGCGCTCCAGCAGTTCGCGGGCGATGCGGAGGTTTTCCTGCAGCGTCTCGGCGGAGCCGTCCCACATGTGGGAGTTGAACAGCGGGTTGCGGCCGGCCTTGACCTCAGCCTCGGAGGCGGCCAGCAGCGGCAGGACGAAGCCGTCCAGCTTGTCCTTGGGGCAGTGGTCGGTGTGCAGCGCAATGTTCACGCCGTAGTTCTTGGCCACCTCGCGGGCGAAGGCTGCAAAGCCCAGGGAACCGGCAACCATGTCCTTGGTGGAGGCGCCGGACCAGTAGGCCGCACCGCCGGTGGAAACCTGGACGATGCCGTCGGACTCAGCCTCGGCGAAACCGCGCAGGGCGGCGTTCAGGGTCTGCGAGGAGGTGACGTTCACGGCCGGGTAAGCGAAGCCGCCTGCCTTCGCGCGGTCGATCATTTCGGAGTAGATCTCTGGGGTTGCAATGGGCATGCTGACTCCTATGCTGAGTTTCGTCTGAGGGCTGGTAACCCGTAGACCGCTTTACGGCTAGCTCCATCCTAGCGATATCCGCCACACCGCCGCCGATTCGGGTCAGCCGTCGGTAACACTCCCGCAAGCAGAAGCGCGCGCCCTACACGTGCTGGTTGAAGACGTGCCGCCGGACCCAGGCGTGCATGGCGATGGCTGCCGCTGAGGCGGCGTTGATGGACCGGGTGGAGCCGAACTGTTCAATGGATAGCGTGGCCTCCGCCGCCGCGTGGACTTCGGGTGTAAGGCCCGGGCCTTCCTGGCCGAAAACCAGCACACAGTCCCTGGGCAGGTCGTAGGTTTCCAGCGGCACCGAGTCCGGGAAAATGTCGACGCCGATGATCGCCAGCCCCTCGCCCTGCGCCCACGCCACGAAGTCCTCAACGGTGGGATGGTGGCGGACGTGCTGGTAGCGGTCGGTCACCATGGCACCGCGCCGGTTCCACCGCCGTCGTCCGATGATGTGCACCTCTTTGGCGAGGAACGCGTTGGCGGTCCGCACCACCGTGCCGATGTTGAGGTCGTGCTGCCAGTTCTCGATGGCCACGTGGAAGTTGTGCCGGCGCGAATCCAGTTCCGCCACGATCGCCTCGTGCTTCCAGTAGCGGTACTTGTCCAGCACGTTGCGGCGGTCGCCGTCGGCCAGCAGGTCCGGGTCCCAGTGGTCGCCTTCCGGCAGTTCGCCTTCCCAGGGCCCGACGCCGACCTCCGCCTTGGGCGCCGCGGCCTCCTCGGGGTGTGCGTTGGGGTCGTCGGGAAGGCCGGGCGTTTGGTTCACCCCTCAACACTAGACTGGTCCACTGGAGCAAACATCACCGGTGGAGGTAAGCGTGGCAGAAGCAGACCAGGTAGCAGGAAATCCCGCGGTATACCGCAGCGGCCAGGAAATCGAGTGCTGGCTGACGGACATGGACGGGGTCCTGGTCCATGAGAACCAGCCGATCCCGGGAGCAGCCGAACTGATCCAGCGCTGGGTGGACACCTCCAGGCGCTTCCTGGTGCTGACCAATAACTCCATCTTCACCCCGCGCGACCTGGCCGCCCGGCTGCGGGCCTCAGGCCTGGAGGTTCCGGAGGAGAACATCTGGACCTCGGCGCTGGCCACCGCCCAGTTCTTGAAGGACCAGGTGTCCGCGGGCGGCTCGGAATCAGGAAACCGCGCCTACACCATCGGCGAAGCCGGGCTGACGACGGCGCTGCACGAGGCTGGTTTCATCCTTACCGACCAGAACCCGGACTTCGTGGTGCTCGGCGAAACACGTACCTACTCCTTTGAGGCAATCACCACCGCGATCCGCCTGATCCTGGCCGGTGCCCGCTTCATCGCGACCAACCCGGATGCCACGGGCCCGTCGAAAGACGGCCCCATGCCGGCCACCGGCGCCATCGCTGCCCTGATCACCAAGGCCACGGGGCGGGAGCCGTACATCGTGGGCAAGCCGAACCCCATGATGTTCCGTTCCGCCATGAACCAGATCGACGCGCACTCGGAAACTACCGCCATGATCGGTGACCGGATGGACACGGACATCATTGCCGGCATGGAGGCGGGGCTGCACACCGTCCTGGTTCTCAGCGGCATTACGCACAAGGACGATATTGCCGCCTACCCGTTCCGGCCCAACCAGGTCCTGAACTCCGTGGCGGACCTGAAGAACCAGATCTAGAACACACTCACCCTGGAGCCGCCCCGGGGCAGCGGGAAGAACCCGTTCAGCAGTTCCTCCAGGAGGGGGTTGTACACGTTCGGGTTCCAGCCGGGGCTAGCGTGGGCGGGGGCGGCTCCGGTGGTCTGCAGGCCCGTCGAAACCATGTTGTCCTTGAACGCCACCGCCCACGCCTCGGCGGCCGTCTGGTAGCGCACGGTGCGGTCCCTCGGGTTGCCGATGTAGGCCATCCTGGCGTTGCCGATCCGCCCGGCGAACCGGGATCCATCGAAGTAGTAGATGTAGGCGGATTCGGTTTGGATCAGCACACTGGACGGGGCGATCGGGGACAGTTGTTCCAGGGTCTGGTCCAGGATCTGCCGCCAGCTGCGCTCGTCCTTGTGGATCACCCGTTCGCCCAGCTCGTAACCGCCGCGCAGGGTGGACGGGAACCGGAAGCCGCGCTCGTAGAGGAACACCACGCCGTCGAACCAGCTTTGGTCAAGGACGTCATGCTTGCTGTACGGGCTGGAGTCCAGGACGATGAACTTCACTTCCACGCCGTGAAGCTCCAAAAGCCGGGCGGCCACCTGGGTTGCCACCATCCCGCCGAAACTGTGCCCGTAGAAGAAGAGCTTGGTGAGCTTCCGGGCGCGGACGTACTCGATCACGGCGATCACCACCTCGTCGATGTCCAGCCCCTGGTTGGAGTACCCGACGGCGGCCAGCCGGGCCCGCTTGTTCAGGGACCCGCGCAGCGAGTTCAGGATCCACTGCGCCTCTTCCCAGCTGGTTTTGTAGCCGGGGAAGAGGAACCAGCTGGCGTCCGGGTAGTAGGCGTCCGCGAAGTTGTCCGGCACGGGCAGGATCTTGTTGGTCCGGCGCTGCGACTGGACCTCCCGCGTGAGGAGCATGTCCGCCGCCAGCAATCCCGAGGCCCCGGCGCCGGTGAGGAACGTGCGCCGGGAAAAGCGTTTCAGGGCAGCGGCTTCCGCCAGCAGGCGGGCCGCGGAAGACCCGCGCCGGTCCTGCGGACTTACCTCCCCCTCATACGGCACGCCTCTACCGTAGGCACAACCGAAGACACCCCCGCAAGGAGCGGGGTGTAACCATTCAGTGACGCCGGGTCAGCTGGCGGTCTGGCCCTCTGCCGCGGTGGACGGCGCCTCGGGATCCTGACGGCGCCGGAGGATTTCCCGGCCAATGTCGTTGTAGCGGCCCAGGAGGTCCGAGCCGGCAAGTGCCCTGGGGTTGTCCAGCAGGGCGAACAGGGTGTCGCTGGCCGCCAGGAGCTCTTCACCCGAGTATTCCTGCAGCGGCCGGGAGAACAGATCCTCGAGCCGGGCTGCGGGGACGCCCAGGAATTCCCGGCTGACGTCCGGAAGGAGGGCGTCGTCGTCGGAAGCTGGAACAGTCCGGCCGGCCGGGCTGCCGGGAGATGTCCAACTGCCGGTGGAAGTGGAGATCTGGAGAGAGACGCCGGCGCCGTCAATCCCGGCCAGCGCGGTGATGTCCATGGCGTTGAGGTCGCTCCGCAGTCCCGCCAGCGCGGCGGACTCCACCAGCGCAGCTTGGGAAAGGTCAACGCGGATATGGGAGCGGATGCCCATGCGGCGGACCCGGCGGATGATGTGAACCAAGTCGGGGCGCGACTCGTGGTTCAGGCTCCCCCGGACGTCGATCCGGACGGTATCGGCGGGGACGTCGAGGTTAACGAGGGCGTTCAGTGCGCGGTCCATAGGTACTCCAAAAAAGGGTGTCTATGGCCGACGGCTCAACCTCGGTAAGCGTAACTCCCAGTTCCAGCCGGGCACAACCCGCCAGTAACAACGCCGGGCATCAGGCAGATTGGTCGGACTGCCTTTGGCTGGGTTCCTGGTAGTGGGTCCTGGTGCCGCTGCCGCCCACTGAATCAACCAGGGACCGCGCGATGTCCCGCAGTTTCGTGTTGCTGTTGCTGGAAGCTTCGGTGAGGATCTGCACGGCGGCCTGCTGGCTGCACCGGTTCTGCGCCATCACGATGCCCACGGCGATATCGATAATAGTGCGGGACTCCAGTGTGGCACGCAGGTTGGCCGCCCTGTCCGTGTGCAGCGAGAACCGCACTGCCAGCCGCAGCGCCTGGGAGATCTCCCGGGTGTAGCCGCGGGCTTTCGCGGCAGCCTTTTCATCGAACTTGTGCGGAACGTCCGAGTACAGGTTGAGTGCCGCTTTGGCTTCGCCCTGCAGGTTGAAGGGCAGCGAGAGCACGGACCGGAGGCCATGCGAAGCCACCGCGTTGGCGTAGTCGGGCCCCCAGCGGTTCTCCTTGAGGAGGTCCGGCACGTGGACCTCGCGTTCTTCCTCGGCCGCAGTGAGACAGGGCCCCTGGGACAGGGAGTACTGGATCTCATCCACTTCCCGCGCCGAGTCGCTGCTCCAGCCGATGGTGGCTGCCTTGCGGTCCCGGAGAAGGGTGATGCCACACAGCGCATCATCCCCGTCACCTGCCACCTGGTGCGCGGAGAACCGTGCCAGCTCGTTGAGGAAATCCTCGAAGTCTGCACTTTCCAGGATGAGGTTCTGGATCTGCTCGTTGGTGTTCAAGGGCTGTTCAGAGGGGAGCATGCTGCACGTTCTCCGTAGGGGGAGTTAAGGGGTTAACGCAAATGATAGGCCAGCCTCAGCCGGTCATCCAACAGAATGCAGCCCCAGTCCCCGGGAGGCTGCTCCAGCAGGCCGCCGCCCCGGGCCTGCGGGGCGGCGGCGGATGGCTAGGAAAGACCCAGCTCGTCCTTGCTGAACGCAAACAGGTAGGGAACACCGGTTTCGGCTTCAATCTTTTCCTTGGCCCCGGTGTCGCGGTCCACGATCACTGCCACCGCTACAACATTGCCGCCGGCGTTGCGGACGCCCTCGACGGCGGTCAGGGCGGATCCGCCGGTGGTGGAGGTGTCTTCCAGGACCAGGACCTTGCGTCCTTCCACGGACGGGCCTTCCACCTGGCGGCCCATGCCGTAGGATTTCTGCGCCTTGCGGACCACGAAGGCGTCCACGGCACGGCCGGCGTCGGCAGCTGCATGCATGACGGCCGTACCCACGGGGTCGGCGCCCATGGTGAGGCCGCCGGCGCATTCGAAGTCGATCCCGGCGTCGTCGGCAAGCGCGAGCATGACCTGGCCCACCAGTTTGGAGGCCTCGTGGTGCAGGGTGATCCGGCGGAGGTCGATGTAGTAGTCAGCCTCCGCTCCGCTGGAGAGGATCACCTTGCCGCGGACCACGGCAAGTTCCTTGATCAGTTCGAGCAGGCGGGCACGGGCGGCTGCAGCGTCCACTGCAGTTTCACTGGGGGAAGTCATGGGTTCCAGTTTAGTCGGGACAGGCCGGTGGACATGCTTGAGCAGTGTCGGCGCCGCTGGCTAGGCTGGGGCACATGCGCGAACTCCAGGCCTCCATCATCAAGGAAATGGGCGTACAGCCCCGGATCGATCCTGCCGGGGAGGTGTGCAAGCGCGTCACATTCCTCAAGGACTACCTCAAGGCAACACAGACCAGGGGCTTTGTCCTGGGCATTTCCGGCGGCCTGGATTCGTCCCTGGCCGGAAAGCTCGCCCAGCTGGCTGTCGACGAACTGGAGGCCGAGGGCGTGGAAGCCAACTTCGTGGCGGTGCGCCTTCCCTACGGCGTCCAGCACGATGAGGCGGATGCCCAGGCCGCCCTTGACTTCATCCGGCCCAAGACGGAGTGGACATTCAACATTTCCGCTGCCGTTGACGGCTTCGAGGACGAGTTCGAAAAGACTGTGGGTAACGGGATCTCGGATTTCCACAAGGGAAACACCAAGGCCCGGACGCGCATGATCGCCCAGTACGCGCTGGCAGGCGAGCACAACTACCTGGTGATCGGCACCGACCACGGCGCGGAGTCCGTCACCGGATTCTTCACCAAATACGGCGACGGCGGCGCGGACATCCTTCCGCTCTTCGGCTTGAACAAGCGGCAGAACCGCGCCCTGCTGGCGGAGCTTGGCGCTCCGGCGCGGATCTGGGAAAAGGTGCCCACAGCCGATCTCCTGGACGACCAGCCGGGCCGCACCGATGAAGACGAACTGGGCCTGACCTACGACCAGATCGACGACTACCTGGAAGGCCGGGACGTTCCCGCGGACGTCGCGGAACGCATCGAACAGAAGTACCTGCGCACCCGGCACAAGCGGACCGTCCCTGTCACGATTTTTGATACCTGGTGGAAAGGCGAGGGCCCCGAAGAGGCACGCACCGGGCTCTAACCCGCGGCGTTTCCGCCCAACTGCTGGGTGATCCGGTGGGCCTCTGCCATCAGCAGCCCGCCCAGCTCCTCTTGGCGGTCCGGCCGGAACCGGGGCTCGATACCGGTCAGGGACAGCGCCCAGGCGGGCCGGCCGGACCTGTCGAACACGGCCGCGCCCATCCCCCAGCTGCCTTCCAGCACCAAACCGGGGTTCACTGCATAACCCTGCATCCGGGTGGTGCCGAGGTTTTCCCGCACCAGCTCCCGCGTGTGGTTCGCGGCGAAGGCACCCGCATGCTTTTCCCAGTCCGCCAGCAGCTCCTCCTGCTCGGCCTCCGGCAGGAACGCCATGATCGCCGTGCCCGCGGAGGCCACACCCAGGGGGAACCGGACACCCTCGTGGAGGACGAAGGACCGGACCGGAAAGCTGCCCTCCTCCCGCAGCAGGCAGACAGTCTCCGAGCCGCGGCGGATCGAGAAGAATGCGCTCTCGCCGGTGGCCTCGGCAAGCCGGCGGAGGCTGGGGCGCGCAATGTCCTCCAGCGGGAACCGGGCGGACGCGACCGATCCCATCAGAAGGATTTCCGGCCCCAGCACCCAGTTTCCGGATGCCGGGTCGTGGTCCAGCAGTCCCTCGCTTGCCAGGGAGGCGAGCAGCCTGTGAACCGTGGGCCGGGTCAGTCCCGACTCGCGGACCATGCCGGCCAGCGGCATGCCGTCCGCACTGCGCGCCACCAGGCGTAACAAACCGGCGATCCTGCTGACCACCTGCGCCCCCTGCATCGGAACTGCACCCATCCCCACTCCTTTTGTCCACATTATGGATATGTATCAGCTTACCGTCCACAGTGTAGATACACAGTTTCTCCCCACAATTTCGGGCCTTGACACCCCCAGCCCACCTCCCTAGCCTCGAAGTCACAACCACGCGTCCACAAAGTGGATACCCTGACTCTCAACGAGGAGACACCATGAGCAAAGTCCAGCCCTCGGCCGCGGCCGCCCTGGAGGGGGCGCTTAGTGACGGGATGACCCTCGCCGTCGGCGGTTTCGGCCTCAGCGGTATCCCTGCGGATCTGATCGAGGCCGTGCGGGATTCGGGGGTGCAGGATCTGACGGTGGTCTCGAACAACATGGGCGTGGACGGCAAGGGCCTGGGCATCCTGATCGAGGCGGGCCAGGTCCGCAAAGTCATCGCCTCCTACGTAGGCGAAAACAAGCTGTTCGCCGAGCAGTACCTCGCCGGAAACCTCGAGGTGGAGTTCACCCCGCAGGGCACCCTGGCCGAGCGGCTGCGCGCCGGCGGCGCCGGCATCCCCGCCTTCTACACCAGGACCGGCGTGGGCACCCTGGTTGCCGAGGGCAAGCCGCACGAGGTGTTCGACGGCGAAACGTACGTCCGGGAGCGCGGCATCGTAGCCGACGTCGCACTGGTCCACGCCCACACCGCGGACACGGACGGCAACCTCATCTACCGTTACACCGCGCGCAACTTCAATCCCGTGGTGGCCACCGCCGGGAAGCTGACCATCGCCGAGGCCGAGGTCATCCTCCCGCCCGGCACCCTGGACCCGAACCACATCGTCACCCCCGGCGTGTTCGTCCAGCGCCTGGTGCAGGCCGCCGCCCGGGTCAAGGACATCGAACAGCGCACCGTCCGGCCCCGCACCGAGCCCGCCGCCGAAGCGCTGGCCCTCTGAACCCCCACCACTTTCGAAGGAGAAACCCCATGGCCTGGACCAGGGATGAAATGGCCGCCATCGCGGCCGAGGAACTGAATGACGGCGACTACGTCAACCTGGGCATCGGCATCCCCACACTGGTGGCCAACAACCTGCCCGAGGGCGTGCGCGTGGTCCTGCAGAGCGAGAACGGCCTGCTCGGCATGGGCCCGTTCCCCTACGAGGGCGAAGAGGACGCGGACCTGATCAACGCCGGCAAGCAGACCGTCACCGTCCTGCCCGGCAGCAGCATCTTCGACTCCGCCACCTCGTTCGGCATGATCCGCGGCGGCCACGTCAAGGTCGCCATCCTCGGCGCCATGCAGGTCTCCGGCAACGGCGACCTCGCCAACTGGACCATCCCGGGCAAGATGGTCAAAGGCATGGGCGGCGCCATGGACCTCGTGGCTGGCACACCCCGGGTGGTGGTCCTCACCGAGCACAACGCCAAGGACGGCACCGCCAAGATCGTCCGCGAATGCACACTGCCGCTCACCGGGCTGGGCTGCGTGGACCGGATCATCAGCGACCTCGCCGTCTTCGACCTCGTGAAAAAGGACGGCGGCGGGCGGCGGCTCACGCTCACCCGCCTCGCGCCCGGCGTCACCCTGGGCGAAATCCACGACAAGACCGACGCAGAATTCGACATCGCCCTCGAGCGCGAAGGAGCCATCGCATGAGCCTCAAAGAACAGTTCGGCAAGGACATCCTGATCACCGGATGGGGGCACAGCAAGTTCGGCAAGCTCACCGACGAGACCCTGGAGTCCCTGATCGTGCAGGTGGCCACCGACGCCATCAACACCGCGGGAATCGAGCCCGGACAGGTGGACGAGGTCTACGTGGGCCAGTTCAACTCCGGGATGATGCCGCTGGCCTTCCCGTCGTCGCTGGCGCTGCAGGTCTCTCCCGACCTCGCCAACGTACCCGCCACCCGGGTGGAAAATGCCTGCGCCTCCGGATCCGCCGCGTTCCAGCAGGGCACCAAATCCCTGCTCGCCGGCACAGCGAGGACCGTCCTGGTGATCGGTGCCGAGAAGATGACCCACGCCGGGGCCGACGTGGTGGGCGCCGGACTGCTGGGCGCCGACTACGATATGGCCGGCAAGTCCTCCACCACCGGCTTCACCGGCCTCTTCGCCGACGTCGCCAAGCACTACGCAAAACGCTACGACGCCGACGGGAAGCTCGGCGACGTCCTGGGCACCATCGCGGCGAAAAACCACCGCAACGGCGTGGACAACCCCTACGCCCAACTCCGCAAGGACCTCGGCGAGGAGTTCTGCCGCACCGTCTCGGACAAGAACCCCATGGTCGCCGACCCGCTGCGCCGCACGGACTGCTCGCCCGTGTCCGACGGCGCCGCCGCCGTCGTCCTGTCCACCTCACCAACAGGCGGCACGGCGTCGCCCGTGCGGCTGGCCGGGTTTGGCCAAGCCAACGACTTCTTCCCCGCCTCCCGCCGGGACCCCGTGGCCTTCGAAGCCACCCGTGTGTCCTGGCAGCGCGCCCTGGCGATGGCCGGCGTCGGAATCGCAGACCTGGACCTCGCGGAAGTGCACGACTGCTTCACCATCGCCGAACTGCTCATGTACGAAGCCATGGGCCTCACCGAGCCCGGGCAGGGCGCCCTGGCCCTCGAGGAAGGCTGGGTGTTCAAGGACGGGAAGCTGCCGGTCAACGTCTCCGGCGGCCTCAAATCAAAGGGCCATCCCGTGGGCGCCACCGGCGTCTCGCAGCACGTCCTCGCCGCCATGCAACTCACCGGCACCGCCGGCGACATGCAACTGGCAAACCCCCGCCGCGCCGCCGTCCAGAACATGGGCGGCGTGGGCATCGCCAACTACGTCAGCATCCTCGAGGCTGTCTGAGTCCAGAGCTTGGAGCCGCCGTCGTGGGGCACTTTGAAGCCCCGGCCAGCCGTTAAGGCCATGGCCGACGGCGTGTCCGCGCCATTGTGCCCCACAACGGTAGTGCGCAGGGGCCGCGGCTAGCCCCGGGAGCGGATGAGGGCCGCGATTTCCGCGAACCCCAGCCGATCGGCGTTCTGGAGGGCGGTCCGGCCCTCCGGATCGCGGATGTCCGGATCCGCACCGGCGTCCAGGAGCAGGCGCACCACTTCCAGCTGGCGCGGGCCGCCGTTGTTGAGCAGGATGGCTTCCTGCATGGCCGTCCAGCCAAGGTTGTTGACGTGGTTTACCGGCACACCGGCCGCGATCAGGATCTGCACCGTCTCCACGTGCCCGTGCTCGCTTGCGGGAATCAGTGCCGTCCCGCCGTAGCGGTTGATGCTGGAAACATCCGCACCCGCCGCCAGCGTCAGCCGGAGGACCTCGTTCAAGCCTTCGGCACCGGCATAGAGGAACGCGGAGTCCTGGATGGCGTCCTTGGCGTTGACGTTCCCGCCGCGCCCGATCAGCGCGGCCACGAGTGGGGCGTTGTTGGCTTTGGCGGCTGCGATCAGTTCCTGGTCCAGCTGCGCCTGTTCCGCGGCGGACAGGGCCGGCGCGGCTAGCGGGGCGGGCGCCGCCGTCGGGGGCTGTTCCGGACTGGGCAGTTCGGGAGTGGGCTGTTCCGGACTGGGCTGGGGGACGGAGGATGCCGGGGCTGGCGCAGATTCAGCCTGCGGGGCGGGTGGACCGGCCTGGCACGCGCTGAGCAAAAGCCCGACGGCGGCAAGCACCAGGGCCGCCCGGAATCGCTTCATACGCGGAGCCTACTTGGCAGTGCCGGCGACGGCATCAGCCCCTGCCGTGGCGCAGGCCTCGTCCAGTGCGCCGTCGGGAGCACCGCCGACGCCGATGCCCGCCACTGAGACGCCGTTGACCTTCAGCGGGACACCACCCGCCAGGAACAGGGTGCCGGGGAGGTCGGCGATGGATGGGCCGGTGCCGTTGATGCGCTTGGCCAGTTCACTGGTGGGAGCGCCGAAGGCGGCAGCCGTATAGGCCTTCTGCCTGGCCGCTTCGATGGTGTGTTCGGCAGCGTTGTCACCGCGGAGCAGCGCCTGGACGGTACCGAACCGGTCCACCAGCGCAACCGTGACGAAGGGCAGCTTGTCCGCCTGGCACTTCGCCAGGGCAGCGCTGACGGCTGTGGCCGAGGCCCCCACGCTGATGCGGTTCTGCTGGACCACGGTTTCGGGCACGGCCTGGACGTCGACGGCGGGGACGGCTGCCGGTGCCGGGCTGGTCCCGGCGTTGGCTGCCGCCGTCGCTCCGGCGGTCAGGGCGAGGGCGCCGGCTGCGGCGGCGGCAAAGGCTTTGTGCGACTTCTTCACGGTGTCTCCTTGGAGGGTCATGGTGGGTACGCCCCAATCCTTCCGGGGGCGGCCGCCGCCGGCATCGGGCCTTCGTCTGCTGAACCCTCCACCGGAAGGCCAGCCGTATCAGCCAAATGGCTGAGAGACCAGCAACGGCGGGGGCAATAGCATGGAAGGGAGCGTTTCCCACCAGCCAGAACGGGACATCCCATGCCTACCCGAGCCGCCGGCACCGCCCCGGCCACCGCTGCCGCCCCGGGAACCCGGCCCCGGACCAGCGCACCGCGCACCGGCCTGGGCAGCATCGGCACCGCAGTACACCTGGGATTCGCGGTGCTCCTGGTGGCCTCGCTGGTCCGCTACGTCATGCGGCACAGCCCCGCCGACAACCTGCTGATCCTGGGCCTGGCTGCCGCGGCGAGCCTGCTCTATGCCGCCGTGGCCGTGCTCGCGGCGCGGGGCAGGCCGGGCATCCCGTGGATGTTCACCCTGGTGGTTGTCTGGGCGGTCCTGGTGGTCGCGGCGCCGAGTTTTGCCTGGTGCTCGTTCGCGCTCTTCTTCCTTTGCCGCAGCGCATTGGCCGGAACCGCCGCCTACCTGGCGGCAGGCACCACAGCGGCCGCCACCGCGGCAGGGCTGTTCCGGATGAGTGACGGCACGGACCTCGCCATGCTCCTGGGCCCGCTGGCGGTGGGACTGATGCTGACGCTGATCTACGACCGCATCCAGCACGACGCCGAGGAGCAGCGCCGCCTGCACGCGGAGGTCTCGCGGGCGCAGGGCGAGTTGGCCGCCAGCGAGCGCCGCGCCGGCACCATCGCCGAACGCGAACGCGTGTCCCGGGAAATCCATGACACCGTCACCCAGGGACTGGCCAGCAGCCTGCTCCTGCTCGAGGCCGCCGGACGTGCCTGGCCAGGCGCTGCCGCCCGGGACGAACTCCGGCAGGCAACCGGGCTCCTGCGCACCAACCTGTCCGAAACCCGCAGCCTCGTCCACGAGCTGGCCTCCCCCGGGCTGGACGGATCTCCCCTGCCCGAAGCCCTCCTCGTCGCCGCGAGGCAGTACGTGCCCCAGGCCCGGCTCCTCGTTACCGGCGAGCCGCGGGGCGTGTCCGGGGAGGTCCGCCATGCCCTGCTCCGCGTCGTGCAGAGTGCCGCCTCCAACATCAACCTCCACGCGTCAGCAACGGCCGCCACCGTGACCCTGGGATTCCTTCCGGAGGCCGTCACGCTGGACATTTACGACGAGGGCGCCGGCTTTGATCCGGCGGCGGCAGCACCGCCGTCGGACGCCGGAGGGTACGGGCTGAGGGCCATGCGCCAGCGGGTGGAACAGCTGGGCGGCACCTTCTCCGTGGAAAGCTCACCCGGGGAAGGGACCATCGTGGCCGCCCAGCTGCCCGCGGCTCCTGCCGGCGGCGAAGACCCTGGAGGCCAGGGATGAGCGCCATTACCGTCCTGCTGGTGGACGACCACCTGGTGGTGCGCAGCGGCCTCCGCGCCCTGCTGGGGACGCAGCCGGACATAACCGTGGTGGCGGAGGCAGCCTCCGGCGAGGAAGCCCTGGTGCAGGTGCGCGAGCACTCCCCCGCCGTGGTGGTGATGGACCTGGCCATGGGTGCGGGCATGGACGGCATCGAGGCCATCCGCCGGATCCGCGGGCTCAACCAGCGGCAGGCCATCCTGGTGTTCACCACCTACGATTCCGATGCGGACATTGTGCGCGCCGTGGATGCCGGCGCCATGGGCTATCTCCTGAAGGATGCGGCGCCGGAGGAAATCTTCGCTGCCATCCGTGGCGCCGTGCAGGGCAAAAGCGTCATGAGCCCGCCCGTGGCGTCCCGGTTGTTCCAGCAGCTGCGCAACCCGGACGAGATCCTCACGCCGCGGGAGGCCGAGCTGCTCAGCCTGCTCACTGAGGGGCTCAGCAACAGGGAACTTGGCCAGCGCCTCTTCATCTCCGAAGCCACTGTCAAAACCCACCTCGCGCACATCTACGCCAAGCTCGGAGTGGAGACCAGGGCGGCTGCGATAGCCACCGCAATCCGCCGTGAAGGCATGCGCTGAGCACGCCATGCCGGGCCAACCCTTGCACGCAGGCCATTGTCCCCGTACGTTGGGGAACAGCGGGGGACGTTCTCCGCACACTTCGGGCTGACACCCCGGGGAGAGAATCAGAGTCACATGAAGGAATGCAGCCATGGCAACAGGCACAGTTAAATGGTTCAACGCCGAAAAGGGTTTTGGCTTCATTGCCCCCGATGACGGGTCCGCTGACGTTTTCGCCCACTACTCGGCAATCGCCACCAGCGGCTACCGCTCCCTGGACGAGAACCAGAAGGTCGAATTCGATGTGACCCAGGGCCCCAAGGGCCCGCAGGCAGAGAACATCCGCCCCCTCTAAGGCTTGGGCCTCCGGCGCCTGCACCGGAGAACCCGTCCAGCGGCCCCGCCAGCGACAGCTGGCGGGGCCGCTGTTTTGCGTTGCTTCCCGGCCTTGACCATCCGGGAACCCCTTTTTGGGATAATTGGAGCATGGCCGCAGAAGCGCAGGACAAGGATCCTTGGGAAGAATTCGATGCCCTGGGACCCGCCGCGCCGGACCGCGTTCCCGGTTACCCTGGTGGTGAACCACACGGCTTCGGGTTCCGCACCGGAGTTCGCAGCGCCCGGGTTGCCGTGGGCTTCGCAACGTACACGCTGGCATTGGGCACAGTCCTGGCACTGACCGGCTGCGTTGTTTTTATTGCCGGGGAGCAGTGGCTGCTGGTGGGCCTGATGCTCCTGATTGAAGCCATCTTCATCCTGGCCTTCCGCCGTCTCGTGGCCCAGGCACGCAACCGGTCACCCCGGAACCGCCCCACCCCCTGAACCTGCTCCGCCCCTGAACCGGTTCCGCCCCTTGACCTTGACGCTGCGTCAACCCCTACGCTCAGTCCATGGAAGAAACCACGGCTGGGGCAGCGAGGGACTGGTCCATCCAGGACGTCGCCCGGATGGCGGGCACCACCAGCCGCACCCTCCGGCACTACGACGACATCGGATTGCTCAAGCCCAGCCGGGTGGGCAGCAACGGCTACCGGCACTACGACGCCACCGCCCTCCTGCAGCTCCAGCGGATCCTGCTGCTTCGCGGACTGGGCCTGGGGCTGCCGGCCATCGCGGAGGTCTTCCAGCAGCAGACGGACGCGGTGAAGGCGTTGACCCGCCACCTGGACTGGCTGCGGCAGGAACAGGACAGGCTGTCCCGCCAGATCGCATCCGTCCGGCAAACACTCGAAACGGTTAAAGAAGGAGGAGAGCTCATGGCAGAAAAAATGTTCGACGGATTCGACCACACGCAGTACAAAGACGAGGTCGAGGAGCGGTGGGGCAAGGACGCCTACGCGAAGGGTGACTCGTGGTGGCGGGGCATGGACGAAGCGGAGAAAAGGGAGTGGAAGTCGCGCTCCGAACAGCTGGGGAAGGACTGGCTGGCCGCAGCCGGATCAGATATTTCTCCCGCCAGTCCCGAAGCCCAGGAACTGGCCCGGCGCCACGTTGAATGGCTGAAGTCCATCCCCGGCACCCCGGCCACGGAAAGCGGCGGAGACATCAAGGGATACGTCACCGGGCTCGCGGACATGTACGTCGCCGACCCCCGGTTCGCTGCCAACTACGGCGGAGAGGCCGGCGCGGGCTTCGTGCGGGACGCGCTGCACGCCTACGCGAACAGGAACCTTTAGGGCTTGCATTCCATCCGGGCCCGGGGCCCGGATGGACGTCAGTAAGCCTGCCGGCCCCGCAGCCTGCCGGCGGCCATCACGGCGCCGGCCACTGCCGCCGCGGTGAAGAACCTGCGCCTGGCCGTCCCACGCCGGCCATGCCAGCCGCCGCTCACGGAGCCTTTCCTGATCGATTCCGAAGAACGGTGCAGGTTGCCCGGGGTGACGGCGGCGGACTTGCGGCGGGGAAGCTGCTTCTTGTCCACCTGGCGGGCGACTGACCCTTCCACCAGTTTCGGCGTGACCCTGTGCTGCAGAACCAGCAGGCGGGCGACCGGACCGCCCGCCACGATTTCGCGGCGCGGGTGCTCGATGACCTTGATGATTGCCCTCGCGACGCGTTCCGGGGTGTAGACCGGGGGCAGGGCACGTGCCCGCCGGCCGGTGTAGTTGGCAGCGTGCTGGTAGAACGGGGTGTCGATGGTGGCCGGCAGGACTGTGCACACGTCCACCCCGGACAGTCCTTCCAGTGCCAGTTCCGACCGCAGGCTGACACTGAGGGACCGGACCGCGGCCTTGGTGATGGAATACGCTGCGGAGTAGGGCAACGGGGTCTCCCCCACTACTGACGCGACATTGACCAGGACCCCTGAACCCTGGGCAGTTTGGCGGGCCAGGGCAGCACGCGCACCGTTCACGTAGCCGGAAATGTTCACGTCAAGGACCCGCTGGAAGTCAGCAGGCGGAACGTCCAGGAGCCGGCCGAAGGCGCCCACTGCCGCGTTGTTGACCCATACGTCAAGGCGTCCGAACTCCGCCACGGCACGCGCGGCCAGGTTCTCCACCGCAGCCGGGTCCGTCACGTCGGTGGCTACGGCAACTGCTTTCGCCCCGCGCTTCCTGCATTCCCGGGCCACTGCCTCAAGGGCTTTGGTTCCACGCGATGCCAGGACCAGGCTGGCGCCCCTGGATGCGCAGCGAAGCGCGGTGGCCCGGCCAATCCCGCTCGAGGCACCGGTGATCACAATGACGGAGTTCTTGACGCGCATCGGGCTTCCCTTCCCGCATCCCCAGGGGGGCAGACCAACAGTAAGTAGGCTTACCTCTTCGATGCTATCGAGGGGCGGGGCGCGGGACAACGCCTGCCGGCGGCGTCCCCGTCCGAACGGGATTCAGGTGAAGGCGGAAATCCCGGTGACGGCCCGCCCCACGAGCAGTGAATTGATTTCGTAACTGCCTTCGTAGGTATAAAGGATCTCGGCATCACCGAACAGCTTGGCCATGCCGTAGTCACCGCTGATGCCGTTGCCGCCCAGCAGCGAGCGGCCCATCGCAACCGTTGCCCGGGCCAGCCGCGTGGTAGTGGCTTTAGCCATGGCCGCCTGCGCCATTTCCAGCCGGCCTTCCTCCTGGAGCCGCGCCAGTTGCACCATCAGCGCCAGGGATGCGGAGGCGTTGCCCAGGATATCGGCGAGTTGCTGCTGGACCAGCTGGAATCCCGCGAGTGGACGGCCGAACTGGTGCCGCCCCAGGACATAGTCCCGGGCGACGTCGAATGCGGCGAACTGGATGCCGGCCGCCTGCCAGCCCACCCACGCCCGGGAATCCCGCAGGAGCCCCTGGACCGATGCAAAGCGGGCCGCCCCGGGGAGCAGGTTGCCGGCCGGGATCCGGACATCCTCCAGCGTGATGTCCGCATTCTGCATGATGCGCAGTCCGATTTTGTTGGCGATCCTGGTGGCCGTGAAGCCGGGACGGCCGGTCTCCACGATGAAGCCTTTGATCTCCTGGTCCGCCTGGTCCCGCGCCCAGACGAGGGCAAAGTCGGCGATGGTCCCGGCGCCGATCCAGCGCTTTGCCCCGTTGAGGACCCACTCACCGCCCTCCAGCCTGGCGGATGTCTCCAGCCCCCGGGAAATGTCCGAACCGTGGCCGGGCTCCGTCAGCGCGAAGGCCCCCAGTTCGGTGAAGCCCGTAAGCCCGGGCAGCCAGCGGCTCTTCTGCTCCTCGGAGCCCAGCTGGCTGATCATGCCCACAATCAGCTCATTGTGGATGCCGGCGACCGCGGAAAGGGAGACGTCTGCGCGGGCCAGTTCCGCGTACATCAGCCCTTTGAACAGGGCGGAGCTGCCATCCAGCTGCAGGGCCCCCAGGCCGTGGCCGGCCATGTCCTGCAGCAGGCCGAACGGAAACTCCTCGCGGTTCCAGTAGCCGAGGGATGCCGGCCGCACCGATGCCTGCAGGAATTCCCGCGTCCGCGCATAGCGTTGTCGTTCTGCGGCCGGAAGGAGCTCCACCACATGGATCAGGTCCGCGTCCGGAAAGGGCGGCCGGCCGTTATGCTCCTGAGGCTGCACGGAATTCCTCCCTCGCCAAACCGTTGGATGTCCTAGTATATTCACAGGATTTTCCGGAAAGGGGCTGGTTTGGGTACGCATTTGCCCCGCGATCCCATTGCCGAAGCCCGGCGCAACTGGGAGGAACACGGGTGGGAAGATGTTGCCGCGCCCATGGCAGCCATCACGGCCGTCATGCGGACGCAGCAGATCCTCCTTGCCAGGATTGAAGCCACCCTCAAGCCGTTCGGCCTCACGTTTGCCCGCTACGAACTCCTGGCACTGTTGAGTTTTTCGCGGAAGGGCTCGCTGCCCATGAAGAAGGCGAGCGCCCTGCTCCAGGTCCATCCGACGTCGGTCACCAACGCCGTGGACCGGCTGGAACGCGCCGGACTGGTGGCGCGGTCCCCCCATCCCACGGACGGCCGCACCACGCTGATCGCCCTCACCGGCGAGGGACGCAGCCTGGCCAGGCATTCCACGGCGGCGCTGAACAGCGAGGTGTTCAGCGATCCCGGCTTCAGCCCCGGGGACGTGGACCTCCTGATCCGGATCCTGGGCGACTTCCGCAGGAATGCCGGGGACTTCGCGGACTGAACGCGGGGAGGCAGCCGGTCAGCGGTTGGCTTTGGCCCGCTTCGCCCTCCGGACCACCAGCAGGACCACCGTGACGGCCAGTGCCACGTACACCGCGTAGTTGAGGAACCGGGAGTACTGCTCGATGAGCCGGTACTGGGTGCCCAGGGCATACCCCAACCCAATCAGGGCGCCGTTCCACAACCCGCTCCCCGCGAGGGTGTAGAGGCTGAAGGTCCCCAGCGGCATGGCGGAGGCCCCGGCTGGCAGCGAAATGAGGCTGCGGACGCCGGGAAGGAGCCGGCCGAAGAAGATGGAAGACCGGCCATGGCGGCGGAACCATTCGGCGGCGTGCTCAAAATCCTCCCGGTCCACCAGGGGCAGTTTGGACAGCCCGCGGATGGAGCGTTCCAGCCCCAGCTTGGCACCCAGCCAGTAGAGGAACAGTGCCCCGGCGTAGGCGCCCAGCAGGCTGGTGGCAAAGACGAGGAGCAGGTTGAGGGCCCCCTGTTTGGCAAGGTAGCCCGCCAGCGGCAGGATCACCTCACTCGGAATGGGCGGAAGTATTGTTTCGGCGAGGGTGAAGGCTCCCACACCCCACTCCCCCAGCCTGTCAATTGCCTGCGCAGCAACACCAACAAGGCCACCAAGTCCGTCCGCCGCGCCCGCCGCCGGTACCTGCATCTGATTCTCCCCCATTTCCGCTGCAAACTTCCTGCGGTCCTGTCTACCCTACGGGGCTGGGGGAAACCTGACAGCCCGGCAAGCCCCTATCTTTTGGCGGCGGGCTTTGCCCGCACGTGCATCCGTTCGCCCTGCGTGCCGAACAGGCTGAGGAATTCCACGGCCCCGCCGTCGGCCCTGCCGAACCAGTGGGGGATGCGGGTGTCGAACTCCGCCGCCTCGCCGGGCCCCAGGACCAGGTCCTGGCTGCCCAGCACCATGCGCAGTTTCCCGTTCAGGACATACAGCCACTCGTAGCCCTCGTGTACCTGCGGACTGGGTTCTTCCAGCCGGCCGGCGGGCAGGATGTGCTTGTAGGCCTGGATGCCGCCCGGTTTCCGGGTCAGCGGAATGATGGTCATCCCCCGGGCCTCGATAGGGCGGAGGTGCACGCGCGGATCGCCCGTTTCCGGCGCCCCCACCAGTTCGTCCAGCGGCACCTGGTGCGCTTTGGCCAGGGGCAGGAGCAGTTCGAGGTTGGGCCGCCGCTGGCCGGATTCGAGCCGTGACAGGGTACTGACCGAGATTCCGGTGGCCTCCGCCAGAGCGGTGAGCGTGACGTCGCGGCTGACCCGGAGGGCCTTCAGCCGCGGGCCCACGGCCGCCAGGACGTCGTCAAGGTTTTCATCCATTCAGCCATTTTGCCATAACGGCAAAGTTGTTTGCGGAAACCGACGCCTTCGCCAGACCATGGACCCATGACTGAAAATGCCCCATCCAGCTCCCGTGATCCCTTCTACGACGTCGTCATCGTCGGCGGCGGTGCCGCCGGCCTCAGTGCAGCCCAGATGCTGGGTCGAAGCCGCCGGTCCGTGGTGGTGGTGGACAGCGGTGATCCGCGGAACGCACCGGCACAAGGTGTCCACGGCTTCCTCTCCCGTGACGGAATCAGCCCCGCAGCCCTGCTGGCCGCCGGACGGGCGGAGGTGGCGAGCTACGGCGGAGTGATCCTCCGCGGAGAGGCAACTGCCGCCACCGGCGACGTGCGGCAGGGCTTTGGGGTAACGCTCGACGACGGCAGTCGGCTCCGCGGCCGGCGGCTCCTCATTGCCACCGGCCTGGTGGACGAACTGCCGGACATTCCCGGCTTGCGGGAGCGGTGGGGCAAGGACGTACTGCACTGCCCGTTCTGCCACGGCTGGGAGGTGCAGGACCAGGCGATCGGCATCCTGGGCAACGGGCCGTGGTCGGTTCACCAGGGACTGCTGTTCCGGCAATGGAGCAGCAACATCACCCTGTTCCTCAATGACCGCACCATTCCCTCGGAACCGGAGCTCGAACAACTGGCAGCGCGGGGCGTCAAGGTCGTCGCCGGCGCCGTGGAAACCCTTCGGGTGGAAGGCGACGCCCTGCGCGGAGTGGCACTGGCCGGGGGTCCCGAGGTTGCCCTGGACGCCCTGGTGGTGGGTGCGCGGACCTCCGCCCGCCTCCATGCCTTTACCGGCCTTGGCCTGTCCCCGTCACCGCACCCCATGGGCATCGGTGACTACCTTGAAACGGATGCCGACGGCGCCACGGCGGTTCCCGGCGTCTGGGCCGCGGGCAACGTCACGGACATGAAGGCGCAGGTGCTGGCCTCTGCCGCATCAGCAGCGTGGACCGCCGTCGTCATCAACAACCACCTGATGGCGGAGGAAATGGAACGCGATCTCGCGGCCTACCGGGAGTCGCAGGCCCTTACCGGTGCTTGAAAGCCGGCTGGCGCTTCTCCGTGAATGCCGCCATGCCTTCCTTCTGGTCCTCCGTGGCAAAGAGGGAGTGGAAGAGCCGGCGCTCGAACAGGACGCCCTGTGCGAGCCCGGTTTCGAAGGCGGCGTTCACGGCCTCCTTGGCTGCCATGGCCACCGGCTTCGACTTTGACGCGATGACCTCGGCTGCTTTGAGGGCTTCCCCCACGACGTCCTCGGCGGGGACAACCCGGGACACCAGGCCGCTGCGTTCGGCCTCTTCGGCCCCGATGAACCTGCCCGTCAGGATCAGGTCCATGGCTTTGGCCTTGCCCACTGCGCGGGTCAGTCGCTGGGATCCGCCCATGCCGGGCAGCACCCCCAGGTTGATCTCGGGCTGGCCGAACTTGGCGTTGTCGCCGGCGATGATGAGGTCGCACATCATGGCCAGCTCACAGCCGCCGCCCAGGGCGAAACCGGAGACCGCGGCGATGGTGGGGATCCGCAGGCGGGTGAGGTCCTCCCACCCGCGGAACCAGTCGGCCGCGTACATGTCCATGTAGCCCTGCGCCGCCATCTCCTTGATGTCGGCGCCGGCGGCGAAGGCTTTGCCGGATCCGGTGATCACCACGGCGCCCACCCCGGGGTCCGAGTCCATCGCGGTGACCGCGGAGACCAGTTCCTCCATGGTGGCCTTGTTCAGCGCGTTCAGCGCCTGCGGCCGGTTGAGGGTGACCAGCCCCACCCGCCCCTGCTGCTCCACCAGGATGTTGTGGTACTCCGTCATTCAGGACTCCCGTCGTCGTGTGCTGTTGGCGCATTACCCGTTGCTGTACCCGCCGTTGTTGCGCCCGGCCCGGCGGCATCCGGTGGCGGAGCCGTTCCGTACGCCGCCGGAGCCCCTGTGGCGGACTTTTCCCGGATGTCTGTGATGATCGCTGAGAAGTCGCGGCCGGCACCGCCTTCCGCGGCAAACGTATCGTAGATTTCCGCTGCAAGCTGCCCCATCCGCCCTGTCACGCCGGTGCTGCGCAGGGCGTTGACGGCAAGGTTGAGGTCCTTGGCCATCAGCGCACCGGCGAATCCGGGCTGGTAGTCGCGGTTGGCCGGGCTGGTGGGGACGGGGCCGGGGACGGGACAGTTGGTGGTCAAGGCCCAGCATTGGCCGGAGGCCGCCGATGCAACGTCGAACAGTGCCTGGTGGCTGAGGCCCAGCTTCTCCCCCAGGACGAAGGCCTCGCTGACTGCGATCATGGATACGCCAAGGATGAGGTTGTTGCAGACCTTCGCTGCCTGGCCGGCGCCGTGGGCACCGCAGTGCACCACCCGCTTTCCCATCACCTCCAGCAGGGGCCGGACGGCCTCGAAGTCATCGTCCCCGGCGCCCACCATGAAGGTAAGGGTTCCCGCCTCGGCACCCACCACGCCGCCGGAAACGGGGGCGTCCACGGAGCGGTGTCCTGCCTCGATTGCCAGCCGGGCCGCCTCGCGTGCCTCGTCAACGTTGATGGTGGAGCAGTCCAGGAACATGGTGCCCGGCGCGGCTGCCGCCAGCAGGCCGGGCCCGCCGCCGGTCCCGCGGTAGGCATCGAGCACCTGCTGGCCGCTTTGGAACATGGTCAACACCACGTCGGCACCGGCGAGTGCGTCGGCGGCGCCGGCTGCCACCGGAATCTGCCTGGACCGGGCTGCCTCGAGCGCGGCAGGCACGACGTCGTAGCCGGCCACGGTGTGCCCTGCCGTTACCAGGTTCGCGGCCATCGGAACGCCCATGTGTCCCAGGCCCAGGAACGCCACGGTGTACTTGTCAGGCATGGTCCGTCTCCTTTAACTGCCGGTCTGCCGCTGTAACCCTGTCCAACGCTGTACCGCTGTCCAACGCTGTACCGCTGTCCATCGCTGAACCCCTGTCCAACGCCTTACCAAGATCCAGTTCCCCGCCGTCCAGCGGCTGGAAGTAGCGGGCAACATGCTGCGGGCGCACCTCGCCGAGGGTGGGCGGCTGCCAGCGCGGCGTACGGTCCTTGTCCACCACCTGGGCGCGGATGCCCTCCCGGAAGTCAGCGCCGGCGAGGAAGCGCAGGCCCACGCGGTATTCCTCGGCGAGGGCCTCATCCAGGCTCAATCCGCGGGCACGGCGGAGCGATTCCAGCGTCACCTTGACCGACGTCGGCGATTTTGCCTCAATCGCCTCCGCGGCTTGCTGCGCCTCCGCAGCGCCGCTGCCCTGCCAGGAGCGGAGCCTGCGGACGATATCCCCGGCGTCCGGTTCCGCGTAGCAGGCGTCAATCCACTCCCGCTGGGCCGCCAGGGCGGAGGGCGGGGCCTCCCCGGCACAGCGTCCGACGGCGGCTTCCGGGCTTTCGCTTTCGAGCGCCGCCACCAAGCCGGGCAACCGGGCGGACGGTACGTAATGGTCCGCGAGGCCCAGGTACAAGGCGTCCGGTCCGTCCAGGTGCGCTCCCGTCAGCGCCGCATGGGTTCCCGTCTCCCCCGGTGCACGGGCGAGCAGGAAGGTCCCGCCGACGTCGGGGGCAAAGCCAATGGTGGTTTCCGGCATCCCGGTCCTGGTCCGCTCGGTGACCACGCGGACGGAACCATGGGCGGAAATGCCCACCCCACCGCCGAGGACCAGGCCGTCCATGAGGGCCACGTACGGTTTGGGGTAGCGCGCTATCAGGGAGTTCATCCGGTACTCAGACTGCCAGAAGTCAGCAGTCCGGTGGCCGCCGTGCGGGATGTCCTCGTAGATGGCCACGATGTCCCCGCCCGCACAGAGGCCCCGCTCTCCGGCGCCCTGGACCAGGACGGTGGCCACGCCGTCGTCGTCCGCCCACGCGGTGAGCTGCTCCAGCATCATGCCCACCATGCCCGCGGTCAATGCGTTAACCGCCCGAGGCCTGTTCAGGGTAATCACCGCCAGCGCGCCCCGCCGTTCGAACAGCACCTCCGGCCCGTCCGTTGCACGTTCTGCCATCAGCTTCCTTCCGGCATGACGAAGCTGGATCCCTGCCTGATTCCGGAGGGCCAGCGCGTGGTGACGGTCTTGGTCTTGGTGTAGAACCGGAAGGCGTCCGCGCCGTGCTGGTTCAGGTCGCCGAAGCCGGACGCCTTCCAGCCGCCGAACGTGTAATAGGCCAAGGGCACCGGGATGGGGACATTGATGCCCACCATGCCGACGTCCACGCGGGTGGCGAAATCCCGGGCCGCGTCGCCGTCGCGGGTAAAGATGGCAACGCCGTTGCCGTACGGGTTGTCCGTGCAGAGCCGCAGTGCTTCCTCGTAGCCGGACGCCCGGACCACGCTGAGGACCGGCCCGAAAATCTCGTCGCGGTACACCGCCATGTCCGGGGTGACGTTGTCGAAGAGGGTGGGACCCACCCAGAAACCGTCCTCATAGCCTTCCACCGTGAACCCGCGGCCGTCGGCCAGGAGGGTGGCGCCGTCGTCCACGCCTGACCTGATGTAGCCCTCGATGCGTTCCTTGGCAGCGGCTGACACCACGGGCCCGAAGTCCGAATCCGGCGCCATGCTGGAGCCGACCCGGAGGTCCTTGATCCGTTCCTGGAGTTTTTCCACCAGCCGGTCCGCGGTTTCCCTGCCTACCGGCACTGCCACGGAAATGGCCATGCACCGTTCGCCGGCGGAGCCGTAACCCGAACCGATCAGGGCGTCCGCAGCCTGGTCCAGGTCCGCGTCCGGCATGACCACCATGTGGTTCTTGGCGCCACCGAAGCACTGCGCCCGCTTCCCGTGCGCGGCCGCCGTCGCATAGATGTACTGGGCTATCGGGGTGGAACCAACAAAGCCGACCGCCTTGATCCGCGGGTCCTCGAGGATGGCGTCCACGGCTTCCTTGTCCCCGTTGACCACGCTGAACACGCCGTCCGGCACGCCCGCCTCGCTGTAGAGTTCCGCGAGCCGGAGCGGTACCGAGGGGTCCCGCTCGGAAGGTTTGAGGATGAAGGCGTTGCCCGCGGCCAGGGCGGGGCCGGACTTCCACAGGGGGATCATGGCCGGGAAGTTGAACGGCGTGATGCCGGCCACGACGCCGAGCGGCTGGCGGAGTGAATGGATGTCGATGCCGGCCCCGGCGTCAGTGGAGAATTCGCCCTTGACCAGGTGGGGAGCCCCGGCGGCGAACTCCACCACTTCCAGGCCGCGCTGGATGTCCCCCTTGGAGTCGGCAACGGTCTTGCCGTGCTCGGAGGACAGCAACCGCGCCAACTCGTCCATCTGCGAGTTCACCAGGTCGACGAACTTCAGGAGGATCCGTGCCCGCCGCTGGGGGTTCATGGCCGCCCAGGCTGGCTGTGCATGGGCGGCGGCTGCTATAGCCTCCTGTACCTCGTCGCGGCCGGCCAGCGGAACCCGGGCCTGGACGCGGCCCGTACAGGGGTCGAAGACGTCCCCGAACCGTCCGGACCTCCCCTCGGCATGCCGGCCTCCGACGTAATGGGACAGCTCGCGCACCATGGCTGATGCTCCTTCGCAGTGTTCCGGTTTGTGGCCCAGGTCATTTCTGGTTGCGAATATACTCGGACTTCCAACTAAGTTCCATCAGCCGGGCATCCGCTCCGCCGGCACTCCTGCAGGCCCCGTCCTGCTTTACCTGCTGCAGTGCTGCCACGGTAAGTTAGGAACTGTGAAGATAGCTACCTGGAATGTAAATTCGCTCCGTGCCCGCGCAGACCGCGTCGAAGCCTGGCTTCAGCGCAGCGACTGCGACGTCCTGGCCATCCAGGAGACCAAGTGCAAGGACGATAACTTCCCGTGGGAACTGTTTGAGCGGATGGGCTACGAGGTGGCCCACTTTGGTGTGAACCAGTGGAACGGCGTGGCCATCGCGTCCCGGGTAGGCCTGGAGGACGTCGAACGGACCTTCCTCGACCAGCCTTCCTTCGGCAAGGCCGGCAAGGATCCCGTACAGGAGGCCCGTGCCATGGCAGCCACGTGCGCCGGCATCCGGATCTGGAGCCTGTACGTTCCCAACGGCCGGTCGCTGGACGACGAGCACATGCCCTACAAGCTCAAATGGCTGGAAAGCCTCAAGACGCACGCGCAGAGGCTGGTGGCCGAGGACCCGAAGGCCCAGGTGGCGTTGATGGGCGACTGGAACATCGCACCCTTCGACGAGGACGTCTGGGACATCGACCTGTTCGTGAACAACCGGTACACCCACGTCAGCCCGCCCGAGCGTGCCGCTTTCCACGCCTTCGAATCAGCGGGCTTCACCGATGTGGTGCGCCCCTTCACTCCCGGCCCCGGCGTCTACACCTACTGGGACTACACCCAGCTGCGCTTCCCCAAACGCGAGGGCATGCGCATCGACTTTGTCCTCGCCTCCCCCGCACTGGCCAGCCGGGTTACCGGCGCCTCCATTGACCGCGAGGAACGCAAGGGCAAGGGCGCCTCGGACCACGCCCCCGTACTGGTGGAACTGGCGGATTGATGACAGCCACCTGGACCCAGACAAGGAGACCGCGATGACGGGAAACCTCTACCGGGGCCAGGCAGGCCTGCCTTTTTCCTCCACGCTGCGGGTCTACGAGCCGCTGGACGCGTTCCCGGAAGAGCAGCGCGCCGCCATCCAGGCGGCGGGTGCACGCACAGCCTCGCGTGCCGCCGTCGAAAACGCCGAACTGCTCGCCTCGCTGGGGCGCATCACGCGTTCAGGCGGTGACCCGTTTCCCACCGGACGCACCGACCTGGTGCGGGTCACCACCGCCCCGGCGTCCCAGGGCGGAGCCGCCGACGACGGCGCTGACGCCGAGCCGGTGCTGCTGTACTGCCCCAGCCAGCTGGTCCTCCGTGCCGGCCTGGCAGCCAACGCGCTGATGGAGGGGATCCACGGCCCGCTCGCGGAACTGCTGATCCCCGAGGAACAGCGGGACAAGCACCAGGAACGGATCGACCAGGTCAAGGCCCGGGACGGCTCCATCAGGGTGCATACCCGGGCGTCAACCTGGGGGATCCCGTTCAGCTGGTTTTCGCTTTTCATGGAGTCTGACCACAAGGACGTGGTGGAGGCGGCCGGCCGCATCCTCACCGTCCGGGTCTGGGCTTCGATCACCGATGCCCTGGAACGGGCCCGCTACGCGGTTGCCAACCTGGCCCTGGCGGCCCCGGACCTGGACATGCTGGACGACCTCGCCCAGCTCACCGAGTGGCTCGAGCAGTTCCATGTGGAATCGATGGTGGAGCTGGACTACGGTGCCGTGGCGGACAAGGTGTATCCGGACGAATCCCCGATGGACATCCGGCTGGGCATCGAATGCCTCGCGGAGGGCGACATGACCGGGGCTGCGGCGGCCTACCGGCGCCTGGCCTCGCGCTGGATCCCCATCCGGCAGCTGGCGCGCGCGTCCTGACGCCGCCCGCCCCTGCCGGGGTGGGCATGCCGCAGGTGCCGCAGTCCTACGACTGGGGCGGCGCCGTCGTCCTCCTGACAATCAGTTCATGGGGCGCTACGGCGGACTTCACGGCACCAACCTGCCCGTCCAGTTCGTCAAGGAGCATCTTGGTGGCCAGCTCGGCCTGTTCGTCGGGCCGCTGCCCCACGGTGGTCAGGCCCATGGCGTCGGCAAAATCGTGGTTGTCGATCCCCACGACCGACAGTTCCTCCGGTACGCGGACGCCGATGCGCTGGGCCTCGAAGATAACGCCCATGGCCATCTCGTCGGAGGCGCAGAAGATGGCGGTGGGTTTGGCACCTGGCCGTGCCCACAACCGGCGGAAGGCCTCCTGCCCGCTGCGGACCGTGAAGTCGCCCCATTCGTCCCACTCGGGACGGGTGGGCAGGCCGGCGGCCGTCATGACGTCCTTGAAGGCGAGGATCCGGACCCTGGGAACGTCGAAGTTCAGGTCCGTCTCGTCGTCACCGTGGAGCAGTGCGATATCGCGATGGCCCAGGTCGATCAGGTGCCGCACGGCAGTGGAAGCGGCGGCGTAGTCGTCAATGCCGATGTAGGCGCATTCCTCGACGTGTCCGCCCACCACCACCAGCGGGATGTCGATCTTCTGAAGGTGGTCCAGCTCCTCATGCGTCAGTGCCATACAGAGGACCAGCAGGGCGTCAATCTGCTTGTAGACCATGGTCTTGCTGAAGAGCCGCTCCCGGTTGCTGCCGTGGCCGCCGAGGTTGAACAGGGAAAGGTTGTACTGCCGGGCATGGAGTTCCCGGTCAGCCCCTTCAATGGCCTTGGAAAAGAACCAGCGGCTGACGAATGGGGCCAGCACGCCGATGGTCTTGGTGCGGCCGGTAGCGAGCCCGGACGCAGAGGACGAGGCGACATAGCCCAGGTTCCCGGCTACTTCAAGGATACGTTCGCGGGTGGCCGGCGATACGCGGGGCAGGCCACGGACGGCCCGGGAAACTGTGGCGGTGGAGACACCGGCGGCTGCCGCAACGTCCTCGATGCTGACTCCCGAGTGGCCGCCCCTTTGGGATCTTTCTGTTGTGCGTGCCACCGTGTCCCCTCAATAACTCCATGCAGCATGAAGCTGCCGCTCGCCCTGCGCTGGCCCTCCGAGCCTTCGTATCTTCGCACTCCCCGGCCACGCAGCGTTAAACCGTGACGGTCATGGCCTTCCCCCGGCTACCTGCGTTCGGGGAGCTTCCGGCGCAAACGGATCATGCCGTAGAGCGCCAGGAGTGTGGCCAGCAGCCCCAGGGCCCAGCCGAGCGCAGGCTGCGCAGTCACTTCCATCCAGACCGTGACCACCAGCAGGACCAGGGCCCAAAAGCCAAGGAATCCGATGATGATGTCAAAGTCCTCGCCGGACCGGACGCGCCTGCGGTCGCTTCCCGCCCCCGTGGAGCGGGAGCGGGAAGCATCGCGGGTCACTTGACTGCACCCGCAGTCAGGCCGGCCACGATCTTGCGCTGGAACACAAGCACCAGGATCACCAGCGGAATGGTGACGATGGTGCCCGCGGCCATGATCGCGGTGTACGGAATCTGGTTGGGCTGCGCGCCGGCAAAGCTGGCGATGGCAACCGTCACCGGTTTCGTGGCCTCATTGGAGAGCTGGCTGGCGATCAGGAACTCATTCCAGGAGGAGATGAAAGCAAGGATGGCGGTGGTGAAGATGGCCGGTGCGGCCAGCGGCATGATCACCTTCCGGAACGCCTGCCCCTGGGTGCAGCCATCGACGCGCGCTGATTCTTCAAGCTCCCACGGCATCTCGCGGAAGAAGGAGGTCAGCGTGTAGACCGTCAGCGGCAGGACGAAGGAGATGTTCGGGATGATCAGCGCCTGGTAGGTGCCCATCCAGCCGATGTTGGTGAACAGCTGGAACAGCGGGGTGATAAGGGCAACGCCCGGGAACATGGACGCGCCCAGGATGAAGCCCAGCACCAGGTACTTGAACCGGAAGTTCAGGCGTGCAAGGGCGTACGCCGCGAACACGCCGATGATCAGCGAAACCACGGTGACGGTCACACCGATGATGATGCTGTTCAGCAGTGCTTGGCCGAACTTGTTGCCGAACGAGGTGTCGAACGCCGTGATGAAGTTGTCAAGCGTCACGTGCGTGGGCCAGGGCGTGGTGTCGTAGGTGAACCCGACTTCACGGAAGGCCGTTACGACCATCCAGTACGCCGGCGCAAGGCACCAGATCAGGATGACGGCAGCGCTGATGTAGGTCCGGACGCTCGCCCATTTTTCCCGGTTCTGCGAAGCCTTGCGGCCCTTGTCCTGCTGCGCCCGTAAATTGGCGGAAGCGGCTGTGGTTGTCATTTCTTCCCCTTACCGGTGGCTCCGCTTTGTTCCACAACATTCGCGCCAAGGAAGCGGACAAAGATGAACGCCACCAGGAAGATGATCAGGAACGTGATGGTGGAGAGCGCGGCCGCAGAGTTGAAGCCTTGCCTGATCTGGTTGATCACCAGGATGGACAGCGTGGTGGTGTTGTTCGCACCACCGGTCAGGATGTACGGAAGGTCGAACATCCTGAGGGCATCCAGGGTGCGGAACAGGATGGCAACCATCAGCGCCGGCTTCACCAGCGGCAAAGTGATCAGGCGGAAGCGCTGCCAAGCACTGGCACCGTCAACCTTTGATGCCTCGTAGACCTCTGCGGGGATCATTTGCAGGCCGGCAAGGATCAGGAGCGCCATGAACGGCGTGGTCTTCCAGGTATCGGCAATAATCACTGCCCACTTGGCCGGCCATTCGCTGCCGGTCCAGAGGATGGAGGCGTTGAACAGCTTGTTGATGATGCCGTTGAAGTCGAACATGAACAGCCACAGCTGGGCGGTGACGGCGGTGGGGATGGCCCACGGCACCAGCACGGCCGCACGGACCAGGCTGCGGCCCTTGAAGGTGCGTGCCATGATCATGGCCATCCAGAAACCGAGGACGGTTTCGAAGGCTACGGTGATCACCGTGAAGAGGAAGGTGGTGCCCGTGGCGGTCCAGAACTGGCCGCCCAGGGTGCCCGGCGGGCAGGCGACGGTGCCGCCGCCCGGTGCTGCACACTGCTGTCCAAGCCAGTTCACGTAGTTCTGGATACCGGCCGGCCCGCCTGCGGTGAAGAGGCCGGTGGCAGGGTCCAGTCCCGCGTCCTTCTGGAAGGACATCACGATGGCGCTGATGATCGGGTAAACGATCACGATGCCCAGGGCGATGATGGTGGGTGCCAGCAGCCAGGAGGCCCATTTGCCCTGGCTGAGGATGGCGTTGTCTTCGCCTACGCCCTTGGGACCGTGGTGTACATCGGGCGCGCCCGACGCCGGCTTCTTGACCGGCGTCGGGCCCAATTCGGTTGCCATGATTTACTGCGATCCTGCGCCAGCGGACTCGATGGACTTCTGCATGTCGGACAGTGCGTCCTTGGCGGGCTTTTCACCCTTCAGGGCCGCGTAGGCATTCTCCTGGATTGCCTGGGTGACTGCAGGGTAGAACGGGGTGACCGGACGGGGCACAGCGTTCTCGATGGAGGTCTTCAGGACCGGCAGGTACGGAAGCTTGGCGACCAGTTCCTGGTCCTCGTACAGGGAGCCGAAGACCGGAGCCAGGGAACCCTGGGTTGCAAAGAACTTCTGCTGCTCTTCCTCGATCAGGAACTTCACGAAGTCCAGGGCCGTGGCCTTGTGGTCCGAGTAGACGCTGATGGCGGCGCTGTGGCCACCCAGGGACGAAGCGCCCGGGCCGTCCTTGCCGGGGAGGGCAGTCATTCCCAGCTTGTCCTTAACCTGGGAGGAGCCTTCGGTGGTGGCCAGGTTGTAGACGTAAGGCCAGTTGCGGAGGAACAGCAGCTTGCCTTCCTGGAAAGCGCGGCGGCTTTCCTCTTCCTGGTAGGTGATGGCCTCAGCAGGGATGTTCCCGTTCTTGAAGGCTTCGATCAGGTTGTTAAGGCCTTCCTCGGCCTCGGGGGTGTTCAGGTTCGGCTTGCCCTCGTCGTTAAGGACGGAACCGCCGGCTGAGTTGATGGCTTCGGAAGCATTGACCGTCAGGCCTTCATACTGCTTGAACTGGCCGGAGTAGCAGCCCATGTTGTTGGCCTCGGCGATGGAGCACATCTCCATCATTTCGTCCCAGGTCTTGGGCGGCTCGGGAACCAGGTCCTTGCGGTAGTAGAGGATGCCGCCGTCGGAGGAAACCGGGGCTGCATACAGGGTCCCCTTGTAGGAACCAGCCTCAACCGTGGGCTCAAGCATGCCCGTGGTTTCGATCGCCATTTTGTCCTTGAGCGGCTGCAGCCAGCCCTTTGCGGCGAATTCGGCGGTCCAGACGACGTCCACGCTTGCGACGTCATAGTCAGCATTCTTGGCCTGGAAGTTCTGCACCAGGTCATCGTGCTGCTGGTCAGCCTGGTCAGTCTGCTCCTTGAACGTGACTTTCTCGTCCGGGTGCGCAGCGTTCCACTTCTCGATCAGCGGACGGACCACGTTGCTGTTGTCTTTGCCCTGCACGTAGGTAATGGGACCCCGGCTGTCAAGGTTTGCCTCGGCGTCGCCGCCGCCACCGCCCGTGGTTCCGCCGCCACCGCCCGCACATGCGGACAGGGACAGGGCCAGGACGCCGGCAGTGGCGACCGGAAGAAGGAATCTAGGGGTTTTCATTAGCTTGAAGCTCCTCGCTGAGTGACAAGTAAGTCGACAGTGCGCTTGCTAGGTGAGGTTGATGTGGTGACTGTCACACTAGTAAGGTTGCTGCGTGCAATGCAAGCGTTTACATCAAAAAGTTATCTGAGGGGAACCAAATGTCCAACCAGGCCGTTCGCGCTTCCGGCCAGCCCCGGCCGGAGTGGTGGGCAGACGCCGTCGTCTACCAGATCTACCCGCGTTCCTTCGCTGACGGAAACGGGGACGGCATGGGTGACCTGCGCGGTGTGACAGAACGCCTGCCCTATCTCGAGAAGCTGGGAGTGGACGCCGTCTGGCTCTCCCCCTTCTATAAGTCGCCGCAGGCCGACGGCGGGTACGACGTTGCGGACTACCGTCAGGTGGACCCGCTCTTCGGGTCCCTCGACGACTTCGATGCAATGTTGCAGGATGCTCACAGCCGGGGCCTGAAGGTCATCGTGGACCTGGTTCCCAACCACACCTCCGATGAGCATGCCTGGTTTCAGGCTGCTCTCAGGGCTGCGCCCGGCTCCCCCGAACGGGACCGTTACATCTTCCGTCCCGGGAAGGACAGTATGCCGGGGTCCGGGGACGGCAACCGGGCACCCAACAACTG
The DNA here is from genome assembly GCF_045833485.1 of Arthrobacter nitrophenolicus. Lineage (NCBI taxonomy): Bacteria > Bacillati > Actinomycetota > Actinomycetes > Micrococcales > Micrococcaceae > Arthrobacter > Arthrobacter nitrophenolicus. The sequence goes on along the minus strand of NZ_CP174504.1, from coordinate 2,252,983 downwards.
GAAGTCTATTTTCGGCGGCCCGGCGTGGAGCCGCGTTGCGGGACCGGACGGTTCGCCCGGTGAATGGTACCTCCACCTGTTCGACACCAGGCAGCCCGACCTCAACTGGGAGAATCCCGAGGTCCACGAGGAGATGCGTTCCGTCCTCCGGTTCTGGCTGGACCGCGGCGTGGACGGTTTCAGGGTGGACGTTGCCCACGGCATGGTCAAGGAAAAGGGCCTTCCCGACTGGGACGGAGCGGCGTCCATGGTGGAAGGAACGCACAGCCTGGCGCTGCCGCCCGGTGACGCGCCGGGCGCACATACCGACGCCGAGGAACCGCACCGTGCCGTCTCCCCGGTCTACCCGCCGTCGCCCTTCTTCGACCAGGAGGGCGTGCACGACATCTACCGGAACTGGCACCGGGTGCTGGCGGAGTACGGCAGCGACCGGATGATGGTGGCCGAAGCCTGGGTGGAACCGGCGGAACGGCTGGCCCGCTACGTGCGGCCGGACGAGATGCAGCAGGCTTTCAACTTCGATTTCCTGCTCGCGGGCTGGGATGCGGAGCGGATGGCGGCCGCCATCGACGCTTCCCTGGCAGCGGCCTCCTCAGTGGGGGCACCGTGCACCTGGGTGCTGAGCAACCATGACACCGTGCGGCATCCCACCCGGTTCGGGCTTTCCGACCCCACGACATTTCCCAAGGGGCTGGCCGCGGATGATGAGCAGCCGGACTCCGCCCTGGGACTGGCCCGGGCCCGTGCCGCCACGCTGGTGTCCCTGGCGCTGCCGGGTTCCGCGTACTTGTACCAGGGCGAGGAACTGGGCCTTCCGGAACACACCACTCTTCCGGCAGAAGCGCGGCAGGATCCCACCTTCTTCCGCACGAAAGGTGCCGAGATTGGCCGGGACGGCTGCCGGGTGCCGCTGCCCTGGGCCGCCGACCTGCCCGGTTACGGCTTCTCGTCCCGGCACAGCCAGGCACAGCCATGGCTGCCGCAGCCGGAGAGTTTCGGACCCCTTGCTGCAGACCAGCAGGAAGGAGAGGAGGGCTCCACCCTGGAGCTCTACAAAGCTGCCCTGGCCTTCCGCTCGGGGCGCAGGCTGGGCCTGGGCAGCCTGGAATGGGACGACCTCCATGCACCGGACGCCGGGGTGCTGGCGTTCCGCAACGGGGATGTCCTGGTCCTGGCGAACATGGGATTCGCGTCGGCTCCCATTCCCGCGGGATACAGGGTGGCTCTGGCCAGTGGACCTGTTCCCGCTGAAGAGCTGGCTGCGGTGCAGGAGGTACCGGTCGACTGTGCTGTCTACCTGGAGCGGGTATAGGGCGGTCAGCGGACGCGCTCGGCACGGCCGAAGCGTGTCCGTGCCCCCGCACCAATGTGGATCAGGACCGGCGTTTCCTTGCCGACTACCGCTTCGAGCGCAGCGAGCAGGCCGGCGATCTCTGCTGCCAGCAGGTGCGGCGCCACGCCCTGGCGCGGCAGCAGCCGGACTTTCAGCGCGGGTGACCCCTTGACGTCATAGGTGGCTACCGTGGAACCGGCGAGGTCCGGCCGTCCCGCCAGTGCATGCTTGAGGGCCTGTTCCGCGACTCCCCCGCCGATGCGGACGTCACCGGGAACATCGCCCGGATCGTATTCGGCGGCCAACAGGTTGGACCGGCCCTTGCCCTGCTGGGCAATCCAGGCCACCATAAGCCCGATCAGCAGCAGAAGGACCAGGGCCACCACAATCCACAGCCAGCTTTCGGTGCGTCCCGGGAACCTGGTGGCGTTGAAGGCCTGGTTGATTCCGTCCCAGATCCCCGGGGACCAGGACTGCCACCAGGCACCCACGGGCGGGACGGTCGCCAGAAGCACCAGCAGGATGCCGGCGGCAAGGAGCATCAGCCCCAAAACGGTGAGGAGGATCCGGTTGAGGAGGCTTGGTGTGCTGTTCATGCCCCGATCACTCCCGTTGGCGTTACATTGACCCGGGCTTCGGGTGACGGTTCCAGTTCCATTTGGTCCAGCTCATCCTGGACGGCGGCGAGGACTGTCCCCCCGTCCACCGGCACTCCGGACGTGGGCCTGACGTTCACCAGCACCTGGCGCTGGGAAACAACCACCATTACCTGCTCCGGGGTCACGTTCGCCGCCAGGCGGGCCCGGCGGGCAAGCGATGAGGCGATGACTTCATCGTCAACCACGACGGCGGGGCCACCGGATGCGTGCCCGGCGCCAGCGAGGAGGTGGCGTGCCCGCCGTCCCGGAAGTATCCCGTTGAGCACGAAGATCAGGCCGGCCATCGCCAGGACCGCGCCGACAGCGCCCAGCAGCAGCGGCGGGATCCCGGCGGGGAGCTCCACGATGCGTTGCGCGGCAACCTGGGGCTCGATCAGCCAGGCAGGCTGGCCGATGGCATGAACCGCTGCTTCCAGGAGTCCGTAGGCCGCCAGCACCATGACCAGGACGGCAGCGACGATGGCCACCGCGGCACGCGAGGAGTGCGTTTCCCGGTACGCCACCCGGCGCATGTCCGGCCCCTGGCCTGCGGCACGGCGGTCCCCCTCGCGCCGCGACCGCCTGGCTCCGGCGTCCACCCTGCTGCTCACCGGACCCGGCCCCCTTCACTGATCCTTGCACCGCTGATGCGGATATCCACCCTGCTCAACCGGGCACCGCTGAGCTCCGTGACGGTTTCCAGGATACGGGTTTTAGCCTCGACAGTCCGGTCCCAGATGGAACCGCCGAACCTCTCCACCCGCGTAGGATCCTGGACAACGCTTCTTAGAGGCGGGATGCTGATGGGCGTGACGAGGGACAAAGCCAGCAGGCCGTCGTCGTCCGTCCAGTCTGCCCGCACGTCCTGGGCGTCGACGTCGAGCGCCGCAGCAGCCGCTGCCTTGGCAAGGCTTGTCAGCGCCTGCGTGCTGATGCGGTTATGGCCGCTGAGCGCCTGTCCCCGCAGCGCCGGGGCGGGCGTGCTCATGATGATGAGCGCCGGCCGATGATGGCGTCCAGGACACCGCGGAGGTCCAGCTTCCCTTCGGCGGCGCGGCCCAGGAGTGCCCCAATGGCCATGAAGAGCAGGGCTACCAGGAACCCCCACAGCCCGAACTGGAGGGACATGAAGGCTACGAAGGCGCCCATGGCGGCGCCTGCCAGTGTCAGGTTCACAGCAGTGCCTCCCTTTCAGGGCTTCCGGCGGCGGCCGGTTTAACGGGCGGCGGCACATAGACATCGGTGACTTCGACGTTCACCTCGATGACCTGGAGCCCCACCAGTTCCTCCACCGCCCGGTAGACGGCGGCGCGCACCTGGTTGGCAAGGGAATGCAAGGGCGTGCCGTAGCTCGCCACGAGGCTGATATCCACTGCCACCTGGGTTTCGCCCACTTCGGCGCGGACCCCGGCCGCATGGTCGGAGCTGCCGACGGCGTCGCGGATGGCCCCCAGGGCACGGGACGGTACCGATCCCAGGGAGTAGACGCCGGGCACGGCGCGGGCGGCGATCCCGGCCACCTTGGCAACAGCGGTCTCGGAAATTACGGTCCGTCCCAGTCCGGGCGCCGGGACAGGTACCGGCGCGGCACCGCTGCGGATGCCCGGCTCGGGTTGTGGGTTCTGGTATTCCATCAGGCACTCCCCCTTCTGTTGATCCAACCCTATCCCTAGCTGTATTGTCCCGGCAGGTTGGTGACACGGGGATTGATTTGAAGCAATAAGAGGACCTCCGGGTGTTGTGTGGTGCTTGTCGAGAGCGAACACAAACCAGGAGGTCCTCGTGTCCCACCGTAACGCGTTTTTGGCTCATTCGGGGCGTCGGCAGCTGGCCCGTTGCATCGTGGTTGATGGGTGGCCGTTGCGCCGGGCTGCTGAGCGGTTCAACGTTTCCGTTCCGACGGCCGCGCGCTGGTCCCGCCGCTACCGGGAGTTGGGAGAGGCTGGGCTGCAGGACCGGCGGAGCCGGCCGTTGACCTGCCCGCACCGGACCCGGGTGCGCACCGAGAGGCGTGTGCTCGGACTGCGGGTGAACCGGCGGTGGGGCCCTGCCCGGATCGCCTATCACCTGCACCTGAACGTCTCCACGGTTCACCGCATCCTGGCCCGCTATCTCTGCCCTCCGCTGCGGTTCACCGACCCGGCAACAGGGATCAGAGTCCGTGGCCGGGACCGCGCCCGCAGGTACGAATACGCGTGGCCGGGCGAGATGATCCACGTGGACGTCAAGAAACTCGGCCGGATCCCGAACGGTGGCGGCCACCGCATCCATGGGCGGGTGCAGGGCGAAGCGAATGCCCGGGCCCGGAACCTCGCTGAAGGCCGGACCAGGGGCCGGGGCCAGGTCCGCGGCTACACATTCTTGCACCACGCGGTGGACGACCATTCCCGGTTCGTTTATTCCGAGATCCTGCCGGACGAGACCAAGGAGACGGCCTCGGCATTCATGCGCAACGCCATCGCCGCGTTCGCCGCCCAGGGCGTCAGGATCCAGCGGGTCCTGACCGACAACGGCTCCTGCTACCGCTCCCGTGCCTTCGCCGCTGTCCTGGCCGAGGCCGGGATCAGGCACAAACGCACCAGACCATACCGGCCACAGACCAACGGGAAGGTTGAGCGGTTCAACCGCATCCTGCAGGAGGAATGGGCCTACGCCAGGGCCTACGGCTCAGAAGCCGAACGGCAAGCCTGCTACCCGGACTTCATCCAGTACTACAATCGCCGCAGGCCCCACACCGCACTCAAAGGCGCCTCACCAGTCAGCCGTGTCACCAACCAACCGGGTTAGTACACCTAGCCTGCGGTGCTGCGCTGTTAACTGAGGGGCAGTAGTTAAAGGCCCAGGCGGGGATGCCCCCAAGAGCATCCCCGCCTGGGCGGTGCCGCTGCAGCAGCGGCGGTGCGGCTATGCCGCGGTCTACTTGTACAGTCCTTCGCCGCCGACCTTGACGTTGGTGGGCAGGTAGCCGAAGGGGCCAAGGCCGTTCTGGCCGAAGCTGCGGTCAACTTGGGTGATGCCGTTCTTGAAGTTGATCTTCACGGTCGGGGACAGGGAGCCGCCGCGGACGCCGTTGACGTTGTCGATGAATGACTGCACCAGTCCGTTGGGCTGCACGTAGTGCGAGTAGGCCTGGAACTGCCGGCCGTTCTGCTGGCCGGAGATGGTGCCGCTCGGGTTGTTGGCGGGCAGGTTGAGGTCGGTGGGCGAGCCAAGTGCCAGGCCGGAGTTGTTGACCGGCTGGTAGTCGGAGCGCACGCCGTCGCCCACGAAGCCGTAGACGCCGTCGGGGCCGCGCATGCCTGCTGCGTACGTGAACTGGTGGCTGATCGTGTACAGGTAGTACTTGTTCTTGCCGTCCTCGTTCTGGATGAAGATCTGGGGACGTTCAGTCTGGTCGTTCACGCAGTTCGCGGAGAGGATCGGAGGCAGGAAGGACCACTTGGTGAGGTCCTTGTTGTCCGCCACCGCGAGGCCCACGTTGCCGGTCTGGTAGTAGGCGCCGCTGCTGTTCACCTCGTCGAGGGACTCTGCGTTGGCATCGCCCTCACGGTAGCCGAGGTCTTCCTCGGTGCACTGGTACTCGCCGCGGTTGCCGCCCGTGTTGCCTTCGAAGACCATGAAGGTCTTGCCGGGGTGCGCCGGGTCGGCAAAGGTGAACGGGTCACGGAACGCGAAGCCGGGGTTCTGTTCCTTGGTCTGGTACATCTTGCCGTCCGGCTCAAGCAGCTTGGTGTGCTCGAAGCCGTCGAACCAGACGCGTTCCTCGTTGGCGTGGATGTTGCCGAGGGCCTTGGCGATGGCCGCGTCCGGGGCGATGCCGCCGCCGCCGGCGTTCCGCTCGGCCACATCGTGGAAGGTGGTGGCCGTGTAGAACACGTTCACGTGGTTGCCCTGCATCAGGCGGGTGGAGCCGGACCATTCGGTGTTCCCGATGGAGGAACCGTCCACGAAAAGGTGCCCGCCGTAGTTCCACTTGTCCTTGGCCGGGTCCGCGTTGGTCTTGCGGAAGAAGAAGCCGATGCGGGCGTTCCAGTGGCGCTGGTCGAAGTTGTAGCCCGCGTGGCGGTCAGCGACGAGCGAGAAGATGACGTCGTAGCCCTTGTAGCTGATCTGGTTGGCGTGCTCGTCCGTCAGGGACCAGGTGTCCCAGACCCAGACGTCCTCGTTCATGGTGGGGAAATCCTCGGGGATTTCCGGCATGGTGACGTCCGGGCTCATGGAGTTCTGCCCGGGAGCCACCGTGGTGTCGCTCTGCGCCATGATCTGGCTGGCATCGGCGCGGGTCCACTTGGAGGTGAAGTCCGACGCCGGGTCGAAAGCTTCCTGGGTGTGTTCCGTGGGGAGGGGGAAGCCGGGGGTGGGGGCCGGCATCTGCTCTGCGGCCGGCGGATCGGCAGGCTCGTTGGCCTGTGCCGACGGCACGGCAAGGAAGGTCGAGGCAGCCACGGCTGTTGCCAGTGCTGCGGCGGCGGACCGCCACCGCAGCATCCGGGGTGCTTGGGGGTGCTTGTGCATGTTTGCTCTTCTCGCGGAGTTGAAACTGTTCGTGGAAGACGGGCGGATGCCCTGGTTCCCCGCACTCCGGCGAGCCTCGACACCTTGGCAGGCGTCATCGAGGACGCCGTCGTGTCGAGGGGCGGGACCTGGGTGGGGTCCCACATGCGGCCCGTGGTGATACCGGGGATATCCGGGCCGGTCTCCACGCTAGGCAGGCCTTTCACGGCATTTCAAACCGTGTTTCGCGGCCTCGAAAACCGAGTTCCACCCGATTGTGCAAGCGCTTACACATCCCAATGCGCGCGCGTGCCATATCGGTTTTGCAGCGTCAAATGTTACAGATGTCAGACAAATTATTTCTTGCGGAGCAGCCCGCTGTTGGGTTGCCCACATCTGCGCGGCGGCCAAAATGAGGCGGGAATTACACCGCCAGGGCCACGCAAAATTAATGGCGACGCGCATCTTCCTCCCCGCACCCCGGATTTGGGCCGCGCAAAACTCCTTGCGGGTCGGGAATGGGCGGGCGCGTCGGGAATGGGCGGGCGCCGCGGAAGTGCTTGTGTGCGTCGAAAATGACTCCGCCCGTCGCTCCGGCAGCGGCCAGCCGAAGAAGTGAGGAGGGGCTGCTCTGGGTGCGGGTCCGGCGGGTGCGGCGGCAGATGCCAGGCCTGGGTGCCAAGCTGCATGCTGACGGCCAGGATGGGAAAAGCTGGTTAAGCAGAAAAGCACCAGTTCCGAAGAACTGATGCTTCCCAGTGGTGGCTCCGACCGGCGTCGATCCGGTGACCTTTCGATTTTCAGTCGAACGCTCTACCAACTGAGCTACAGAGCCTAGGTGACTAGTCACCATGAGAGCCGGAATTGCTTCCAACAATCAGAGCGACCCTGACGGGACTTGAACCCGCGACCTCCGCCGTGACAGGGCGGCGCGCTAACCAACTGCGCTACAGGGCCTTGCGTTTCTTGCTTTCGCAGTATCTCTACCGCTTTTTTCAAGGCTTCCAGCCTACCAGACTTTTTTAGTCTGTTTGACCAGTTCCTTGCGTACCCCCAACGGGATTCGAACCCGTGCCGCCGCCGTGAAAGGGCGGTGTCCTAGGCCGCTAGACGATGGGGGCCAGAACCCGTTCGGAGCAAAATAAAAGGCGTAAAGCGAGGCTTTCCGTCTTTGTCCTTTGCGTTCTCCGAACTGGACTCTAAAACTATAGGGCCTAGTTCCTGATAATCCAAAATCGGCCAAAAACCCCGTGCCTGAACAGGGAGAACAGGTGAAGATGGACTGATGGATGCCGTTGCAGCGCTCAATGAGATTGCCTTCTGGCTGGAGCGCGGACGCGCTGCCACCTTCAAGGTCCAGGCCTTCCGGAAGGCCGCCGCGGCCATCAGCCCGCTGCCGGCCGAAGAAGTGGCTGAGCGGACCAGGACCGGCAGGCTGAAATCCATGAAGGGCATCGGAGACCGGACCTACCAGGTCATCCAGCAGGCCGTGGCGGGCGGCGTCCCCGACTATCTGGCCGACCTGCGGGAAAAGGGCGCCCAGCCGCTGGCCACCGGCGGCAGCGAACTTCGGAGCGCCCTCCGCGGCGACCTGCACAGCCACAGCGACTGGTCCGACGGCGGCTCCCCCATCGAGCTGATGGTGGCGGCCGCCTGGGTACTGGGCCGGGAGTACCTGGCGCTGACGGACCACTCGCCCAACCTCACCATCGCCAACGGGCTGTCAGCGGAGCGCCTCACCAGGCAACTGGATGTGGTGGCGGCGATCAACGCCGACGGGCAGGCCGGGTCCAAAGGGCAGCCGGAAGGCAAAGTGCGGCTGCTGACGGGAATCGAAGTGGACATCCTGGAATCCGGCGAGCTGGACCAGGACCCGGAGCTGCTGGACCGCCTGGACATCGTGGTGTCCAGCGTCCACTCAAAGCTGCGCGCCGACCGGAAAACCATGACCCGGCGGATGCTCGGCGGCATCCAGGCCCGGCATACGAACGTGCTTGGCCACTGCACCGGCCGGCTGGTGGAGGGCTCGCGCGGTACCCGCCCGCCGTCGGAATTCGATGCCAGGGAGGTCTTTGCCGCCTGCGCCGAAAACAACGTGGCAGTGGAAATCAACTCCCGGCCCGAGCGGCAGGACCCGCCTGATCCGCTGATCCAACTTGCGCTGGAGGCCGGGTGCCTGTTCTCGATCGACAGTGACGCGCACGCTCCCGGCCAGCTCGACTTCCTTCAGTACGGCGCCGAGCGTGCTGCCCGGAACGACGTCCCGCAGGACCGCATCATCACCACGTGGCCGGTGGAACGGTTGCTGGAGTGGGCCGCGGCGAAGTAACCGTTGCCACTGCGGCCGCGGCAGCCGCCCACGGCGCAGCTATTCGACGGCGTCAGCGAGTTTCTGCCGGAAGTCCGCCTTCGTGGAGAGGACCAGCTTTTCGCCGTTGAGGAAGAAGGTTGGAGTGCCGCTGACACCCAGCGCCTTTCCGTCTGCGATATCCGCCAGGACCCGCTCCTCCGTTTGCTGGTCGGCGACGGCGGCGTCATACAGGGCCAGGTCCAGCCCCAGCTCCTCCGCATAGCTGCGGAACAGCGGCGCCTGGGACTGCTGGCTGCCGGCCCACTGGGACTGGGTCTCGAAAAGCCTGTTGGCCATCTGCTGGTACTGGCCCTGTTGCCCGGCGGCCTCGGCAGCGAGTGCGGCCTGGCCCGAGTTCGGGTGCATCGACAGCGGGAAGTGCCGGTGCACGAACGTGATCCGGTCCCCGAACTCCGCCTTGAGCTCCTCCACCACAGGGTGGATGGAACCGCAGGACGGGCACTCGAAGTCGAGGAACTCCACCAGCTGGGCTTTCTCCACCGCCGGGGTGGTGAGCCGGTGGCTGTCCGCCCGGACAAGCTGCTCAGCCCCCGCTGCGGGGGGCGCCGCCTGCTGCTGCCTCCCTGCCACCGAGAGCGCGAACCACACCGCCCCGCCAATCACGATGACCGCCAGCACGATCCAAATGATGATCCTGGCAAGACGTGCGTTATCGCGGGGTGGAGCAGGGTTTGAGACCATAATCCGCATCCTAGCGGAGGCCGGGAGCGCCGCCGGCTCAAGGGTCGTGCAACTTTGGCAGGAAGTTGCCCAGACGTGGCCGATTTCCGCCAGCCCCGGCCCGTCCCGTCCGGATACATTGGCTGCATGCCCTTCACCGCCCCCGCCCGCAAACCCAATTCCGAGTCTCCTCCGGCAGCGTCCCGGGCCAGGGCCCTGGGCGTCGCGGCGATGGCCGTCACCGTGGTGTTCTGGGCCTCGGCATTCGTGGGAATCCGGGCCATCGGGCCGCACTTCTCCCCCGGATCCCTGACGCTCGGCAGGCTGGCGGTTGCCGCCGTCGTGCTGTCTTTCGTGGTGCTGCCGCAACTGCTGAAGAACCGCAATCTGCCGCGGGGGCGCGAATGGTGGCCCATCCTGGCCTACGGGGTCATGTGGTTCGGCGGCTACAACGTGGCGCTGAACGCCGCCGAGCATGTCCTTGATGCGGGCACCAGCGCCCTGCTCATCAACGTCAGCCCCATCCTGGTGGCCATCATGGCCGGCCTCTTCCTCAAGGAGGGCTTTCCGCGGTGGCTGCTGATCGGCAGCACCGTGGCCTTTGTTGGGGTGGCGCTTATCGCGCTGGGGTCCGGACCGGCTGCCGGGACGGCGCCCGGCCCGGGGAAAAGCGCGACGGCGGACCTGGCGGGAGTTGCGCTGTGCCTCCTTGCCGCCGTGCTCGCCGCGGTGAGCGTGATCATCCAGAAGCCTGTCCTGCGGAAATTCCCCGCGGCGCAGGCCACCTGGTTCGGCATCATGGTGGGATCGGTGTGCTGCCTGCCCTTTGCCGGGCAACTGGCCTCCGAGCTGCAGGCCGCACCGCCCGAAGCCACGGCCGGGCTGGTGTACCTGGGTGTCTTCCCCACTGCCATCGCCTTCACAACCTGGGCTTACGCACTCTCGCTCGTGGACGCCGGCAAGCTGGCAGCCACCACCTACCTGGTTCCCGGAGTTACCGTGCTCATTTCCTGGCTCCTGCTCGGCGAGGTTCCCACGGCCTGGGGCCTGGCGGGCGGCGTCATCTGCCTGCTGGGCGTAGGGCTGACCCGCCGCCGGAGCCGCCAAGGGATAGGGGCTCCGGCGGCTGTTCGGCGCTAAAGTCGAAGTATGCCTCCCAGCCTTCCACCCGGCCTTCCGATCATTCCCGACGGTCCGCATGAGCCGCTGGGCTTCCGGATGTCCGCGGATGAATTCGAGGCCGCGGTGTCCGACGCGCTGGACAGCATCCCGGACAAGCTGGCCCGTGCCATGGACAACGTGGCCGTCTTCATCGACGACGATTACGTGCCCGGGCCGGGGGAAGATCCGGACACCGTGCTGCTGGGAATCTACGAAGGCGTCCCGCTGACCGAACGCGACTCCTGGTGGGACGCAGGGTCCCTGCCGGACCGGATCACCATCTTCCGGGAACCCATCCTGGAAATCTGCTCGTCCCGGGAGGACGTGATCCATGAGGTGGCGGTAACCGTCGTCCATGAGATCGCGCACCACTTCGGCATTTCCGATGACCGGCTGCACGAGCTGGGCTGGGGCTAGCCTTGTAGGCATGGGACACGACCACAGCCACACCCACGGCATCACCGCTACCGGCCAGCACCGCAAGCGGCTCGTGGCCGTGCTGGTGATCACGCTTGCCGTTGTCCTGGTCCAGGTGGTGGGGGCCGTCCTGTCCGGGTCGCTCTCCCTGCTGGCTGACGCCGGGCACATGCTCTCCGACGCAGCCGGGGTGACAATCGCCCTCCTCGCCGCCTGGATTGCCGGCAGGCCCGCCAGCGACCAGCGCACCTACGGGTACCAGCGCGCAGAGGTGCTGGCAGCGCTGGCCAACGCCCTCATCCTGATCGTGATCTCCGTGGTGATCTTCACCGAGGCCATCCGCCGGATCGGCTCCGCCCCGGAAGTGGCCACGGACATCATGCTCTTCGCCGCCATCCTTGGCGCGGTGGCGAACGTTGTGTCCCTCCTGATCCTGCATGGCGCCCACCATGAAAGCCTCAACGTGCGCGGCGCCTACCTGGAGGTCCTCGGCGACCTCCTGGGCTCGTTCGCCGTTATTGCCGCCGCCGTTGTGATCATGCTGACCGGTTTCAACGCCGCGGACACCATCGCCTCGGTGGTGATCGCCATCCTGATCCTGCCGCGGGCCTGGAGCCTGCTGCGCGACGTGGTGGATGTCCTGCTGGAAGCCAGCCCCAAGGGTGTGGAAGTCCAGATGATCCGTGAGCACATCCTGTCCGTGGCAGGCGTCACCGACGTGCACGACATCCATATCTGGACCATCACCTCCGGTGTGCCCGTGTTCTCTGCCCATGTGGTGGTGGAGGACGGGGTGCTGAATGCGCGCGGTGCCGACCAGCTGCTGGACAAGCTCATCACCTGCCTGGGCTCGCACTTCGACACCGACCACTGCACCTTCCAGCTGGAGCCGGCCAGCCACTCGGAGCATGAGGCGCACCAGCACGCATAAGCGTGGCCGGCCCTGCCCCGGCATCAGCTCAGGATGTCCCTGGTGACGAACCGTCCGTACGCCAGCGCCCCGAACACTGCAATGTAGCCGCCCTGCAGCAGGGCGTTGCTGGTGAATGAGTCCCACAGCAGGGGCTGGCGCAGCATGTCGCCGAACCCGAACCAGTAATGGCTGAACAGCCACGGGTGCAGCCATTCCAGCTGCGGCAGCTGGTCCAGGACCTGGGACACCACCGACACCACCACGGTGGCAGCCATGGCACCCACCGGAACCACCGTGAGGGTGGACAGGAAGAGCCCGACGGCGGAAAGGCCCGCCAGCGAAACGGCCAGGTACGCGGCAATCAGGAGGATGCGGACCGCGGCTTCAGGCGGCTGGATGACGTCCCCCGACAGCAGCGTCACGGGCCCCACCGGAAACAGGGCCGCGCCAATTGCGGCACCGGCAAGGCCGACGGTGAGCGGCGCGACAATGCAGAACGCGAGCGCCCCTGCGTATTTGACCAGCAGCAGCCGGACCCGCCCGGCGGGCGCCACGAGCAGGTACCGGAGGGTGCCCAGGTTTGCCTCGCCGGCGATGGTGTCCCCCGCCACCACCCCCACCGTGAGCGGCAGGAACAGCGGCACCGAGACCAGCATGGCGGTGAAGGCAACAAAGAGGCCGTTCTGGCTGATCCGGTCCAGGAAGGCCGGGCCCCGGCCGGGCGGGACGGCGGACGAAACCCGCACCGCGATGGCGATCAGCACGGGAATGGCTGCCAGTGCAAGCAGCAGCGCCCAGGTGCGGCGGCGGCCGAACAGGACCCGCAGTTCCGAGAGCATCAACGAGGACGCGGATTCCCGCGCCTCCCGGACCGCCGGCGCGGCTGTTCCGGGGACTTCCGCCGGCACGCTACTGGGCAACGTCGAACCCCTCTCCGGTCAAGGCAACAAAGCGGTCTTCCAGGCTTTCGCGTTCGACGGCGAATCCCCGGACCCGCACGCCGCCCGCCACCAGCTGCCCCACAACATCCTCGGGCAGACGGCCGTCGGCAGCGGCGGACAGGCTGGCGAGGAGGATCTCGCCGTCGGGCTGGGATCCGCCGGCGTCCGCCGCCAGGCCCAAGCCGGCAAGCACAGACCTGGCCTGACCGGCGTCGGGTGTCAGGAGCCGGATCCGTGCGCTGCCGGCACGGCGCAGTTCGGCGAGCGGTCCCTGCGCCACGAGGCGGCCGGCGCTCATGATGGCCGCGTGCGTGCACATCTGCTCCACCTCGGCGAGCAGGTGGCTGGAGACAAAGACCGTGGCCCCGTCATGGGCAAGGGAACGGACCAGGTTGCGCACCTCCCGCGTGCCCTGGGGGTCGAGTCCGTTGGTGGGCTCATCCAGCACCAGCAGGTCCCGGCGGGCGAGCAGTGCGTTGGCGATGCCCAGCCGCTGCTTCATCCCCAGCGAGTAGGCGTGCACCTTCTTGCCGGCGGCATGTGAGAGCCCCACCCGTTCCAGGGCACGGTCCACCCGGCCCTTCCGGGTGGCGGGCACGGTGCTGCGGCCGGCGGCATCCAGCCGGGAAAGGTTCGCTGCACCGGACAGAAAGGGGTAGAAGGCGGGCCCTTCCACCAGCGCGCCCACCCGCGGCAGCACGTCCCGGAACCTGCCCGGCATTTCCATCCCCAGCAGGCTCACCGTTCCTGCTGACGCCGCCGCGAGGCCCAGCAGCATACGGATGGTTGTGGTTTTACCGGATCCGTTGGGGCCAAGGAACCCGAAGACGGAACCGGGCGGCACGGCGAGGTCCACGCCGTCCACGGCAACCTGCCGGCCAAAGTGCTTGGTCAGGCCCCGCGTCTCGATGGCAAGGTTGTACTTCCCGGACCCGCTTCCGCCCTGCGGGATCACGGAGCCGCCGACGCAGCGGCCTGCAGCCTGTCCGGCTGCACCATGCCGGCGAAGATGCGGCCATCATCGGTGATGAGGACGTTCAGGAGCGTGGTGGACAGCAGCCGCCCGCCGGGGACAGCGACGGCGGCCTGGGACAGGAGCGGATCCCGCAGCAGCGAGTCAGCGAGGGTTCCGCCCGCGGCAGCGGCCGGGATCCCCACCACCGTCTCCCAGCCCGTTCCGGTCACGGAGGGGCGGGCCGGATGCTGCCTGAGGGCTGCCAGGTCTTCCGGGGTGATGATCATGCCGGGCGCACGGAAGTTGAGGGGCCACCGGTCCGGGTCACGGAACTGCAGTTCCTTCACGGGGCTGCCGGGCGGCGGGGCGAAGGTGAAGAGGGAGTCGTCCGGCGCGTCCAGGGAAAGGCTGGTGAAGCCGGCACGGAACGACGGCGAGGAGGCACCGCGGGCGGTCACCTGGACGGACAGGGGCATCCCGGTTTCCCCGTCCACGGCAATGGCCACCTTGCCCACGAGCGTGGCATCGGTGCGGGGCTCAAGCACCAGGTTGTAGGCGGTGCGCCCTGCAACGTCCACATCCTCACCAATTGACACGGCGGTGCTTGGCTCCACCTTGGCCAGGAGGTGTCCGGCGATGTCCGCGGGCGTGTGCGTGTGCATGGCGCCCGGCTTGTCCGGTTCGGCCGGCGGCACGTTCGGGTCCTGCGGCCCGGCGGTCGGCGGCACGTACAGCGGCAGGTCGCTGGCAAAGGCCGGAAGGGTCAGATGCGCCGTGGAGTTGTCCTTGGAGGAATAGAACCAGACGTCATTGCCCCGGCGGACAATGTCACGTTCGGCCAGCCGGTCCACCACCTGTACCCGGACTTTGGCCTTGCCGTCCATGTAAACCCGTGCGGTGTGCCCGCCGGAGAGCAGCTCGAACAGGGAGGCTGCGCCGCCTGCCGAGGCGGGCCCGGACGCAGGCCCGGCAGGGGGAAGTTCAGGCAGTCCCAGATCCGACGATTGCTCAACGGTGCCGGAGAACGTGGAGACCTTGTGCTGCCCCAGCAGGGCCAGCACTTCCGCCGGCGACTTTTCGGGCAGGGGGTCGCCCGCCCGGGCCGGGATGGATCCCGCGAGCACCCCGGCCGCGATCACTGCAGGTACTGTCATGGCAGGCAGCCACCGCAGCCAGGCACGCCTGGCGCCCGGCGCGTTCCGCCGTTGGAGCCAACTGCCGGAGCCGGTGGTGCCGGAGCCCGCTGCTTCTGAGCCCATAGCTCAAGGTTACGCCTGCGCAGGCACGTAGACACGGGCCGGAAGCCCCCTCCCGGAAGGGGTTTTGGTACCCCGGGGACTGGTCAGGCAGGCGTCACGGTTCCCGCGCCGCCGTCGACCGTAATCCTCTGCCCGGTGGTGATCCTGCCCGTGGCATCGGGAACTCCCACGACGGCCGGAATGCCATACTCCCGGGCCACCACCGCGCCGTGCGAGTTGGGGCCGCCCATCTCCATCACCAGTCCGCCCGCCGTGAGGAACAGCGGGGTCCAGCCGGGGTCTGTGGACGGGGCCACCAGGATTTCGCCGGGCTCCAGGTGCGCGCCCACGGGATCCAGGATGACCCGGGCAGCCGCTGTCACGGATCCTGTGGAGGCGGGGCTCCCGGTCAGTGCACCGTCCGACGCTGTTGCGGCCGCCGGTTGCAGCGCCTCGACCTCGGTGCCGTCCGACAGCAGCACCCGGGGGATGCGCCGCCGCCCGACTTCCCACTCGTACGCTGCCCGCCGCTCCGCCACCAGCTCCCGCAGGTCCGGGACCGCGCCGCCAGGATGATCCGGAAGGGCCTGGTGCGCTTCGTGGAAGTCGAGGAAGAAAATGTCGTCAGGCTGTTCAAGGATTCCGGTTTCGGCAAGCTCCTTGCCGACGTGCAGCAGCTGCCTGCGGACCTCCGCGAGGCCCAGGACCAGCTGGTACTTCGGCAGCTCACGCAGCCCGGCAAAGAGCCGTGCCCTTCGCAGGGCAGCCCGGACCACGACGGCGTGCAGGGGGCTTCGTGCCCCTGCACGGGCGACCAGCCTTGCCACCTGCGCGTCGGCGTCCTCTGCCGCCTTGCTGAACTGCACGTCGGGCGCCAGGTCCGGGACCTCCAGCCGAAGATAGTTGGCCAGGACACCGATGATGTGGGCGGGGTCGTCGGACCAGCGCGGCATCCCGACGTCGATCTCCGCCACTGCCCGGTGGCCGTACCGGTCGAGGAACCGGGTGAGGCCGGCCTCAAGCCTGGCGGGGACGCGCCCGGCCTGGAACTCCCTGGCCAGGCGGGACGGGTCCTGCGTTGTGAGGGCGGTGTACGATTCGGCGTCGTCCCAGATGGCAACGGCGAGCCGCCACAGTTCCAGGTCCATCTCGGTGGTCACGTTGTTGGGCAGGCCGCGAAGCACCGGCTCGAGTTCGTCCCACCGGGCCCCGCCCAGCACCTTCCCTGCAACGGCGAGCATGGCGAACCCCAGGGCGGGCAGCGGCAGGATGGCGGGCACGATGGTGAACAGGCGGGTCCGCAGGAGCATTTCGGCGTGCTCAAGGCGCGCGGCGGGTCCTGCAGCGGGCGGCGCTTCCAGGGCAGCCTCGAAGTCGCGGGTGAAGCGGTCCAGGCGGCGGAGTGCAGCAGCCGGCCTGAACATCCCCCGCAGGAGCGACTCCGGGGCCCTTGCCCGGACGGCGGCGGGGACAACATGGCGGAGCAGCGCCAGCGGCGTCCTGCGCGTCACGGAGAACGCGGGCTCGTCGAAGAGCTGCCTGAGCAGGGTCGCCGAGCGGGCCTCCATGATGTCGAACACGCGGGGAAGGATCCACCGGCCCACGGTGCTCCGCAGCGGAGTGGTGAGGTCGAAGTACAGCCGCTGGCCGGCCTCCGCATAGGGGGACGGCCCCTTGCGGGGATCGGGAACGTGGAACCGTGCCGCCTGCGCCACCGAGGAGGCAATGAGCCGGAATACCGCCCGGCCCATGGGTGTGATTGGCCGGGTCAGGCCCTGCGCGAGGCTGAAGCAGAGGTAGACCCTGGTACCGGTGCCGCCCTGCGCGCCGGTCCGTTGCGGGACCGGGTAGAGGGTGGTGATGGGCCTGGACTGGGTCAGCCACAGGGTTCCGGAGCCGTCGATGGCCCATTCGATGTCCTGCGGCGCCCCGAAGTATTGCTCTGCCTGGCGGCCCAGCCGTGCCAGGGCGGTGGCCTGGGCGTCATCGAGGCACTCGCCCGCTGCGGCGTCCGGCGCCTCAATGGTCCGGGTCCCGCCTCCCGGGACTGCCCGGACCGCCACCTTCTTGTCCCCCGGTTTCCGTTCCAGGACCCTCCCCGTCAGGGCATCAACCACATAATGGTCCGGGTTGACTGCACCGGACACCACTGCCTCGCCCAGGCCGGGGCTGGCATCGATGACGGCGTGGCCCCTGCGGCCGGTGAGCGGGTTGGCGGTGAACATGACCCCGGCGGTCTCGGCCTCCACCATCCGCTGGACCACCACGGCCAGGGCGACGCCGGCAGGATCGATGCCCAGGCCCGCGCGGTAGATGGTGGCGCGGTCCGTCCAGAGCGACGCCCAGCACTTACGCACCGCTTCCAGCACGGGGGCCACACCCACCACGTTGAGGTACGTGTCCTGCTGCCCGGCGAAGCTTGCGAACGGCAGGTCTTCCGCGGTGGCCGATGACCGCACCGCCACCGGCACGTCGTGACCCAGTCCGCGGTAGGCCTGTTCGACGGCGGCGGCAATGTCAGCGGGGATCGGCGCAGCAAGGATGGCACTGCGGGCCCCCGCGGCAAGATCCGCCAGGGCCGAAGGATCCACAGGGCCGGGCGCCGGCTCCAGGGCGGCCTGGACATAGGCGAGACCGGGAAGCAGAGAAGCAGGCGCGCCGGTGGCCCGGCGGTACGCCTCAGTGGTGAGGCAGAAGCCGTCCGGCACGGGCAGGCCCGCGGACATCAGTTCGCCCAGGTTGGCTGCCTTGCCTCCGGCCAGGTCCAGCATGGCGGTGTCCAGGGAGGACAGGTCCCGGACCAGTCCGGGAGTGTCCACCGCGGGGCTTCCGCCGGGCTCGGCGTGCGGCTGCATGTCCTGGCGTCCCTCGTGGCGGGGCTACGGGATCAGGCAGCGTCACCGAGGATGGGCCCGAACCTGGCCCGGTCCGCCAGCCGGGGGTCTTCCCGGTCCGGGACCACCATGACGGGACCCTTGGCGTGGTGCAGCACGCCGTCGGACGTGGAACCCAGCAGCATTCCAGTGAAGCCGCCCCGGCCGCGGGTTCCCACCACCACCAGCTCCACGTGGCGGCTTTCCTCCACCAGCACGTCCACGGGTGATCCGTCCCGCAACTGCGATTCGGCGGGAAGGGCCGGGTAATGGCTCCGCAGCCAGGCCATGCCGGCGTCCAGGGTCACCTGGATGTCGGCGAAAAGGGCCTTGCGGTCCATCGGTGCCGGAACCCAGGCCAGCGAGCCGCTGTATTGGGGGACGGCGCACACCACACGCAGCGTGGCGCCCAGCCGTTCAGCCTGGTCTGCTGCTTCCAGCACGGCTACCCGGGCCTGTTCCGATCCGTCCACGCCCACCACCACCACATTTTCTACGCGCTGGTGCCCGGCCTTCGCCTGTTCTGCCTTGATGCGCCGGTCCTCGGTGGTTTCGCCGAGCCGGTCGGAGCAGATGAGCGGCACGGTCACCGTGGGGCATTTGGCGTGGGCGGGCAGGGCGCTGCTGACCGAGCCCAGGAGCCGGCCCACGAAGCCGCCGCGGCCGCGGGTGCCGAATACCAGGAGTTCGGCGGTTTCGGACATGTCCAGCAGCACTCCCGAGGCGTCACCGTTCTCCACGGACGAGGTCACCTCGATGTCGTACTGGGAGACCTTCTGCAGGGCCTGCCGGACCACGGCCTCGGCGCCCTCACGGATGACGGAGTCGTCCACTGTGGCGTAGCCGCCGTCAAGGCCGGAGGCAGCGAAGATGGGCACGGAGTATGCGGTCACGATGTGCAGGGGACGACGGCGGCGCTGGGCTTCACGGGCCGCCCACACCAGGGCGCACTGGCCATGGTCCGAGCCGTCCACGCCAACCACGATCCCCTCAGGCGCGGCGGAAGTGCCGCCGCCGTCCCGGGCCGGGTCCGGATGCAACTCGTGTGCGCCCATGGGGCCGCCTCCTTGCGCTACTGCCGCTGATGTTGCGGCTATTCTGCCAGAAGCGGGGAGCGTTTCCCGCACCCGGCGGGCCGTCGCGGGCGCCGGCGGAACAACCCGCCTCCGCTTCTCACTATTCTCCGTCCGGGATGCCTTAGCAAGCCTGATCAGCGCGGAAATCCACATGTTATCCACAGCCTTTCCACACCCCTCCGGAAAGCGCGTTCACCCGCAGAAGAATGTTTGCGTTTTGGGCTATCCCTGGCC
The DNA here is from genome assembly GCF_045833485.1 of Arthrobacter nitrophenolicus. Classification (NCBI taxonomy): domain Bacteria; kingdom Bacillati; phylum Actinomycetota; class Actinomycetes; order Micrococcales; family Micrococcaceae; genus Arthrobacter; species Arthrobacter nitrophenolicus. Next base: position 2,233,679 of record NZ_CP174504.1, on the reverse strand, counting down.
GGAAATGTTCTGTAGTCTTCAGGACATTGTTGGTCCGGGAAGCCCGCAGGCACTGCCTGCCAGGGCTGCCCTCCAATGTGCTGCGGCCGGACTTTGGGGGGCACGGAACGCGCGCCGGCGAGGATGCCGGCACCAGCCGAAACTTCGAAGGAGGGAAACTGTAGTGTCAAGCATGCCTGGGAGTGCCGGGACCGAACAGACCACCACCGTGATCATTGGCACGGGGCTTTCCGGCCTTGCCGTAGCGGCCGAGCTGCGCCGGCGCGGGGTGGACTCCATCGTGGTGGACGGCCTCGACGTCCTGGGCGCCGCCCAGCCCGCAACGGCGTCACTGCAGCGCTGCGACGCGGCGGACCCCGCCACCCTCAGGGAGCGCAACGAGATCCTGCGGCACCTGCGCAACTATGCCGCCAGCCACCAGGTGGACATTCGGAACACTACCCGCGCGGTGCAACTGACCAAGGTGGATGCCGCACCCGCCCCGCAGTGGGAAGTCCACACGGCCACGGGTGTCCTCCTGGCAGACCACATTGTTCTGACCCGCTGCGCACAGAGCCAGCTCCGGCGGATGATCAACGAGTTCGGCATCGCCGTGGGGCGGAACCTGGCTGCGGCCATGCGGGCCATCGGCATCTATTTGGTGGGCGTCGGTGAGCTGATTACGCCCTCCCCCAAGGAAGTCCTGCGCCAGGCCAAGACCGTGGGGCTGGCCATTTCGGCCAAAGTCCACCCGGCTCCCCTGGCCCCGCCGTCAACCGGCAGCCTCGCGATGCTGCCCTGCTAGCGTGTGCGCCGGCGCTGCTGCCCGAAGCCTCCCGTTGGGGACGGGCTATCCCGCGTCCGGCTCTTCGCCGGCGGACAGCCGGCGCTTTGCGATGACAGCCAGCGCTACCAGCAGGCCCATCGCCACCGCAGCGAAGATCACGATGCTCCACTGGAAGGGCTCGCCGGAGTCCGCGGGCACGGACGGCTCAGCCGTGGCTCCCGGCTCCGCGGTGCCCATTCCCGGAACGGTGGCGGCCGCCGTCGGGCCCGTGGCCGGAGCCGTTCCCGCTGCGGCAGCGGCGGCGGCGGTGAAGCCGAAGGTGCCCTCGATGGGGTGTGAATCCGAACTGACCACGCGCCACGACACGGTGTACGCGCCTGCGGGTGCTCCCGGCCGGAGCTTTTGGGATGCCACGTTGTCAACGATCTGGACCTGCCCGTCGGCCCACTCCGTGCCCGAAGCGTCCTTCACGGAGACGGACGCGCCAATTCCCAGGGGCTTGTTGCTGAACGTCACCGACACCTGTTCCGGCGGGACGGGGACAGACGCGCCCTGCGCCGGGCTGCTGGATTCGGCGGCGTCGTGGGCGGCGGCCGGACCGGCCAGGCCCAGCATTGCGGCAGCAAGGACGAGGAATCCGAGCAGGAAGTTCAGCGGACGGCGGCGGATGGGGCGCATGCGGTACTGCTCCTTGTGTTGGCTTCCTTACAGACTAGGCGAATTTGCCGGGGCTTCCGCCGCCGCCGCCATAGGATGCAGGTATCCCCACATACTCCCCCGGAGGACTAATGCTTAAGCAAGGCTCTGCCCTGGACCGGTATTTCAAGATCACCGAGCGCGGCTCCAACCTCTCCCGCGAAATCCGCGGCGGCTTCGCCACCTTCTTCGCCATGAGCTACATCGTGGTGCTGAACCCGCTGATCCTCTCAGGCCCCGATTCCACCGGCACCACGCTCGGGTTCACCGCGGTTGCAGCGGTGACGGCGTTCGTTGCTGGCATCCTGACCATCCTGATGGGCGCCTGGGCAAAGCATCCCTTCGCGCTTGCCACCGGCCTGGGCGTCAACGCCTTCGTTGCCGTCACCGTGGCCACCAACCCCGGGCTGACGTGGCCGGACATGATGGGACTGGTGGTCCTGTCCGGCGTGACCATGCTGATCCTGGTCCTCACGGGATTCCGGACCGCCGTCTTCAAGGCCGTGCCGGACGGACTCAAGACCGCGATCGTGGTGGGGATCGGGCTGTTCATCGCCCTGATCGGGCTCGTGAATGCAGGCTTTGTCCGGCGCATCCCGGACGTGGCCGGCACCACGGTCCCGGTGGGCCTCGGCTTTGACGGCAAGCTCCTGGGCTGGCCGACGGCGGTGTTCGTCTTCGGCCTGGTCCTCACCATCGCGCTGGTGGTCCGCAAGGTCAAAGGCGCCATCCTGATCGGCATCATCACTTCCACGGTCATCTCCGTCATCCTGGAACTGACGCTGCGCATCGGCCCCAGCGTGGTCCCGGGCAAGGAGTACAACCCGCAGGGCTGGTCGCTGGTGGCCCCCACGTTTTCGGAGTGGGCCGCACCGGACCTTTCCCTGATCGGCAAGGCAAACCCATTCGGCGCATTCGACCGCCTCGGATTCGTGGCGGCCACGCTACTGGCGTTCGTCATCCTGCTCAGCATCTTCTTCGATGCGATGGGCACCATGGTGGGACTGGCCAATGAAGCAGGCACGGTGGACGAGCACGGCAACATTCCGAACGTGGACCGCGTGCTCCAGGTGGACGCGCTGGGTGCCATTGTTGGCGGCGGCGCGTCCGTGTCCTCCAACCAGATCTACGTCGAGGCGGGCGCCGGCATCGGCGAGGGCGCCCGGACCGGTATCGCCTCGATCGTCACGGGCCTGCTGTTCCTCGTTGCCATGTTCTTCACCCCGCTCATCAACCTGGTCCCGTTCGAGGCCGTGGCACCGGCGCTGGTGGTGGTGGGCTTCATGATGGTGTCCCAGGTGGGCAAGATCGACTGGCAGGACTGGGGCATCGCCATCCCCGCTTTCCTGACCTTCACCCTGATGCCCTTCACCTACTCCATCGCCAACGGCCTGGGTGCCGGCTTCATCGCCTACGTGCTCATCCGCACCGTCCAGGGCCGGGTCAAGGACATCCACCCGCTGATGTGGGCCGTGGCCGGCGCGTTCCTGCTGTTCTTCGCCGTCGGCCCCATTGAGGCGGCCCTGGGAATGTAGCCCTACACGGGCGTGTTCGGGGCCAGGCCCTCGTCCCCGGACACCGCCCGGGCTTTCTTTTCCCGCAGCCGGTCCAGCCGGTTCATGAGCGGCGAGGTGGTGGCGCCGTGGATGACAATGGACATGGCGACAACCAGCCCCACGAAGCCCCAGAGCCACTCCGCCTGGTCCGGGAACTCGCCCTTGCCCAGCGCGTAGGAGAGGTAATAGAGGGAGCCGATCCCGCGGATGCCGAAGAAGGACAGGGCAATCCTTTCCCGCGGACCGGTCTTCCCGCCCAGCAGTCCCAGCCAACCTGCCAGCGGGCGGACCAGCAGCAGGAACACCAGCGCCACCAGCACCTCTGCCAGCCCCATTCCGGCCAGCAGGCCCCGGGCGATGGCACCACCGAGCAGGACCAGGATGACCACCGTCAGGAGCCGTTCCAGCTGTTCCACGTAGGAGTGCAGCACGCGGTGGTAGCCGTGCGTGTGCTCTGCGGCCCTGATGGTGACGGCGCAGACGAACACAGCGATGAACCCGTAGCCCTCCACCATCTCGGTCAGCCCGTAGGCCAGGAAGGTCGCGGCCAAGGCGACAAACCCTTCTGAGTGGTTGGAGAGCCGCAGGCTTTCCTTCCGCGCCGAAAAGAAGAGCCGTGCCAGCAGCTTTCCGGTGAGGAAACCCAGGAGCAGGCCGATGGCAAGCCGCCACAGCACGTCCACCCCGAACCACTCCGGGAACCAGCCGGCCGGGTCCGGGCCGGCGATGCTGATGGCGATGGCCAGGTACACGAAGGGGAAGGCCAGGCCGTCGTTGAGTCCGGCTTCGGAGGTGAGGCCGAACCGGACCTCGTCCTCCTGGTTGGCATCGTCGTCGTTATCCGCGGGTTCACCCACCTGGACCTCCGAGGCAAGGACAGGATCCGTGGGTGCAAGGCTCGAGGCCACCAGCAGGGCGGCACCCAGGCCCAGTCCCAGGAATCCCATTCCGAGCACTGTCAGGAGCACGATGCACAGCGGCATGGCGACTCCCAGCAGCCGCCAGGTGGTGGACCAGCCGCTCCGGCTAACCGGCCGGTCCAGCGCCAGGCCGGCACCCATCAGCGAGACGATCACGCAGATCTCGGAAAGGTGCAGGGCAAAGTCGCCGTGGGCGAGGGGGTCCGGGTTGGGCAGGGTGGGAATCAGGGCAAAGGCTGCCATCCCCGCCCCAAGGAAGACCATGGGCATCGAAAACGGCATGTTCCGCAGCAGTTTGGGCAACACCGCGGCGATAAACACCGCCAGTCCTGCCGCGGCAAACAGGATATTGGGGGCTTCAAACACGTGCTGTTCTCCGGCCTGTTCGTTGCGCCGGTCCGGCGCAAGCAGCGTGGTGCGGTCCCGGGAGGGATTGCTCCACCATAGCCTCTGCCGGCTCCCGGTGCAGCCGGGCGTTTTTGTCCACATAAAGAGACCTCCAGCCGGGCGAAGTCGCCGTATGTGGACAAAAACTACACGGGGTTCTTGCATTCCAGACACCTCCGCGGCGGCGCTGCTGGTTTTCGCGGCCGGCATGCGGTGAGCTGGAGGCATGGCCTCCATGACCCCTTCCGTCGATGTCCCGCCCGCGCCCTGGACGGGAAGGTTCGACGGCGATGCGCCGGAGCACCGCCGCTGGTGGCAGGCGGTGGTGCCTTCCACCGGCGCCGCAACGTCCGGTTCCGCCGCCAAGCCTGCCGCGCTGATTGGTTTTGCCAGCGATGAAGGAGTGCGCCGCAACAAGGGCCGGACCGGCGCCGCCGCGGCACCGGCCGCAATCCGCAAAGCCCTGGGCCCCCTGGCCTTCCACCTGGACCGTTCCGTGACGGACGCAGGCGACGTGGCCGTTTCCGAGGGGGCGCTCGAAGACGCCCAGGCGCGGCTCGGGAGCGTGGTCTCGGAACTGCTCGACGCCGGGCACCTCACGGCGGTACTCGGCGGCGGCCACGAGACCGCTTATGCCAGCTATCTGGGAGTGAGCGGATCGCAGGCACTCCAGCAGGGTGCACGCCTGGGTGTGCTGAACCTGGACGCGCACTTCGACCTCCGGGACGAGCCGGTTCCCAGCTCCGGGACCCCGTTCCTCCAGATGGCCCGCGCCGAAGCTGCCGCGGGGCGCCGGTTCCGGTACGCCGTCGCCGGCGTCTCGGAGGCCAACAACACCCGGGCCCTGTTCGACACCGCCGGGCACCTCGGCGTGCAGTACCTGCTGGACGAGGACTGCGAAACGGACCGGGTCCGGGAGTTTGTGGCGTCCTTCCTGGCCGACATAGACGTCCTCTACCTGACCATCGACCTGGACGTGCTTCCCGCCGCCGTTGCGCCCGGCGTCAGCGCCCCCGCCGCGTTCGGCGTGCCCCTGCCGGTCGTCAGCGCCGTGTGCCGGCAGGTGGCCGCCAGCGGCAAACTCCTGCACCTGGACATCGCCGAGCTGAACCCTGCCTTCGACGTGGACGGGCGGACGGCAAGGGTTGCCGCACGGCTTCTGGACACCCTGCTGCGCTGACGCTGCACGCTCCGCCAGCGCCGGAATCGCCAAAGTGATAAGCATGCTGTCTATTATGGAGGTGGATCTTCAGCTGGAAGGAGTTGCGCATGCGGCGTTGCAAAGTACTTTTCCTGCTGCTGGCCGCGCTGCTGGCCCTGGCCGGCTGCGGCACCAGCTATCCGGCAGACCCGGAAGGGACGCTGGACCGGGTACGCGGCGGAACGCTCCGCGTGGGCGCCAGCCCCAACCGCGACTGGGTCCGGCTTCCGTCCGGCAGCGGCGGCGCGGCCAGGGTCGAGGGCAAGGAGGCCGAGCTGGTCCAGCAGTTCGCTGAGCGGCTGGGGGCGGACATCGAGTGGGTCACGGGCACCGAACAGGTCCTGGCCGATGAGCTCAAGCACGGCGGGCTGGATCTGGTGATCGGCGGCCTGGACGACAAGACACCGTGGTCCACCCATGCCGGACTGACCCGGCCATACACGGAGTCCCGCGACAGCCGCGGCTCCCTGCACAGGCACGTCATGCTGGTCCCGCTGGGCGAGAACGCCTTCCTCCTTGAGCTGGACCGGTTCCTGTTGGAAAGCGGGCAGGCATGATCCGGACCAACAGCACCCAAACCGTCCGGTTCGGCCATACCGAGCTGCCGCCCGAACAGCAGGAAGCCCTGCGCAAAGCGCGCAAGTATGAGTGGATCACCATCGCCTTCCTGGCAGCCTCCACCGCGCTGGTCTACGCGGTGCTCGGCAACTCCCAGGCCATGAAGGCCGCCTGGGTGGAGGATCTCCTGTCCTTCCTGCCGCCGCTGTCCTTCCTGCTCGCGGCCAGGGTCATCCGCAAGCGGCCCAGCGAGGACCATCCCTACGGCTACCACCGCGCGGTGGGCATCGCCCACGTGGTCGCAGCGGTGGCCCTCACCGTCATGGGCGCCTACCTGATCGTGGATTCGGCCATCGGCCTGCTCAGCGCCGAGCATCCCACCATCGGCGGCTTTAATTTCTTCGGCCAGACCATCTGGCTGGGCTGGCTGATGATCACGGCCATGGTGCTCACGGCCGGGCCGCCCATCTGGCTGGGCCGCGTGAAGATGAAGCTCGCGGAGAAGCTGCACGACAAGGTGCTGTACGCCGACGCGGACATGAACAAGGCCGACTGGATGACGGCCGCGGCCGCCGCGGTGGGCGTGGCCGGGATCGGGCTGGGCTGGTGGTGGGCAGACTACGCCGCGGCCATCCTCATTTCCGGCAGCATCCTTCATGACGGCATTCGGAACACCCGCGGAGCGGTCTCGGCGCTGATGGACAAAAGGGCCATGACGTACGACGACGACGCCCCGCACCCGTTGGCCCGACGGCTGGACGCCTACCTCCGCGGACTGCCCTGGACGCGGGAGGCCCGGTCCCGCATCCGGGACGAGGGGCACGTGTTCCACGTGGAATCGTTCGTGGTGCCCGCCGCCGGCAGCATGCCCAGCCTGGAGCAGCTGGAGCAGGCCCGCGAGGCCTGCATAGCGATGGACTGGAAGGTGCAGGACATGGTGATCGTCCCGGTGGCTGAACTGCCTTCCGAGTTCCTGCCCGGCCCGACGACGGGCGGTGAGCGCTAGGGGTTTTCAGCCCGCCGGAGCCCTCAGGCCTTCAGCAGGTACCTGCGCTCCGGCCGGCCCACCCCGTACTTCAGCCGCACCTCGAGCAGGCCCTCATCGTTCAGATACTCCAGGTAGCGGCGGGCGCTGACCCGGGACGTGCCCAGCTGTTCGGCAACCTCGGCAGCCGACAGGTCGCCGTCGGCCTCCTTCAGCGCGTCCTCCACCAGCTTCAGGGTCTCCACGCTGCAGCCCTTGGGCAGCGGCCGTTCGCTCCTGTCCAGCCCGAACACCCGGTTGACGTCCGACTGCTCGGCGATGTCCTTGGCCGAGTCGAGGGCCTGGTACGCGCTCCGGTAGTGCTCCAGCCGTTCCTGCAGGTCCTTCTGGGAGAAGGGCTTAATGAGGTAGTGCACGATGCCGCCGCGCAGCGCCTTCCGCACCGTTTCCACTTCGCGGGCGGCACTGATCACCAGCACGTCAAGCTCCGGGGCCACCTCACGCAGCCGGTGCATGAGGTCCAGGCCGTTGATGTCCGGAAGGTGGATGTCCAGCAGCACCAGGTCCGGCTGCAGGCGTTCGGTTTCGACGACGGCCTGGGCGCCGGTATGCGCCGCTCCCACCACCGTGAAGCCGGGGGTCCGCTGGATGAAACCGGCGTGGACCTTGGCCACCATGAAGTCGTCATCGACGATCAGGACCTTAATCATGATGTACACCTCGCGTAAAGCGGGCGGTGAAAACCGCCCCGTTGTCATTGTCCACCGTCAGGTCGCCGCCGGACCGGCGGCAGACCACGCGGGACAGGGCCAGGCCGAACCCGCGGCCGCCTTCCCGGACGGAGGCCTTGGTGGTGAAGCCCTGCCGGAAGATGTCCTCCACTGCTTCCGGCGGAACGCCGGGCCCATTGTCCCGCACGGTCAGGGTGACCTGGTCCCCGCCGTCCTTCACCAGCACCCGGACTGTCGCCTGCCCAACCCCGGAGACGGCGTCGAACGCGTTGTCCACGAGGTTTCCCGCCACCGTGGCGAGGTCGCGCGAGAGCTCATCGCTGACGGGAGCCAGGGCGGAGGCGGGGTCCAGCTGGAGCGTGACATTGCGTTCCGCGGCCAGGCTGGACTTGGCAATCAGCAGCGCGGCCAGGGCCGGGTCCTGGATCCTGGCGGTGACTTCGTCGTTGAGCCGGGTCCTGTCCACGGTGGCGCCGTTGACGAACTGCACCACGGAATCGTAGTCGCCGATCTGGATCAGCCCGGAGATGACGTGCAGCTGGTTGGCGAACTCGTGCGCCTGGGCGCGCAGCGTGTCGGTGGCGGTCCGGGTGGCGCCGAGCTCCCGTTCCAGCGAGGACAGCTCGGTCCGGTCACGCAGCGTGGTGACGGATCCAATCTCGCGGCCGCGGGAACGGATGGGCACCCGGTTCAGCACCACCAGGCGCTCCCCCACCAGCACCAGCTGGTCCGGGTCCGGCTGGTCCCGGGTGAGCACCACTTTCAGCGCCGGATCCACCGGGAGCGAATTCAGCCTCTTTCCGACGCAGTCCTCCGGCAGGCCCAGCAGCTCCCGCGCGCTGTCATTGGCCACGGTGATGCGTTCGTTCGGGTCAAGGGCAACCACGCCTTCCTTGAGCCCGTGCAGCATGGCCTCGCGGTTTTCCACCAGCCCGGTGATCTCGCTCGGCTCCATGCCCAGGGTCTGCCGCTTGACGCGCCGGGACAGCAGGAAGGATCCCGCAACGCCCAGGACGCTGGCCACGCCCACATAGGTGACCAGGTTGGGAATGGCGTCACCCAGCCGCTCCAACGTGGTGGGGTAGTCCCTGCTGATGGAGGCGATCCCGATCATTTTCCCGGTGTCGTCCAGCACCGGGACGTGGGCGGAAAGGACGGCGCTGCCGCTGCCGGCCACCACGCCGGTCCAGGCCCGGCCCTCCAGGACCCGGCTGGCCCCCAGTTCCAGGGGCTGTCCGAGCAGGCCGGGGTCCGAGGACGCCACCACCGTCCGGTCCATCTTCGCCAGTGCGACGTGCGAGGAGCCGGAAACAGTGCGGACGGATTCTGCCACGGCGGGCAGGGCAGCTCCGGCCCTGGGTTCGGCGGTGGGCAGGAGCTCGCGGACGGCCGGATTGCTGCCGAGCGCCTCTGCGGCGGAGAGGGCGCGGCGGCCCTCGACCCGCTCAAATGTGGCGGCGGACTGGGCCAGGGAAATGGCCACCACGGCCACCAGGACTGCCAGGACAATCAGCAACTGCAAAAGGAGGTACTGCCCCGCGAGGGACATCCCTCTTCGTCGAGTCACTGTGGTTGCTTCCCTTTGATTCCCATGCCGGCCTGGTCCCTGCCGTAATTACCGGGAACTATACCGGGCCGACCACCTCAGACGCTTTCTCACCTCCCGCCGCCTAAACCCCGTCGCCCTCCCGGCGTCTGGCTACACCACCGGCAGCGCTGCCTGCCTGACACGTGAACTTAATGAACTCAACTTTCTCTGCGTACACAAGAGTGACCGGCATCACGGCGGCACCTAGCATCGAATCACCAGTCAGTCTTGCTGATCGTTTTTCAGAGAAGAGGAACACCATGCGCCAGATCCGCGCATTGCGAATCGCCGCCGTCGCTGCCGGCATCGCCCTGATGGCCACCGGCTGCGGTGCCACGGGCAAGAGCTCCAACGGTTCGGAAACCTCCGGCGCCGCCGCCGGCCCCATCACCGGCCTCCAGATCATGGTCCCCAACACCCCGGGCGGCGGGTACGACACCACTGCCCGTGCAGCCGCGAAGGTCCTCGAGGACGAGAAGATCACCAGCAACACCGAAGTCTTCAACCTCGCCGGTGCCGGCGGCACCGTGGGCCTGGCCCGCGTGGTCAACGAAAAGGGCAACGGCGATCTTGCCATGCTCATGGGCCTTGGCGTGGTTGGTGCCAGCTACACCAACAAGTCCGAGTCGAAGCTGACGGAGACCACCCCGCTGGCCCGCCTGATCGAAGAGCCCGGCGCCATCATGGTCAGCAAGGACTCCCCGTACAAGACCATCGACGACCTCGTGGCAGCCTGGAAGGCGGACCCCGCTTCCATCTCCGTGGGCGGCGGCTCCTCCCCCGGCGGCCCGGACCACCTGCTTCCCATGCAGCTGGCCGGCGCGGTGGGCATTGACGCCACCAAGGTCAACTTTGTCTCCTACGACGGCGGCGGCGACCTGCTGCCCGCGATCCTCGGCAACAAGCTGGGCTTCGCTGCCTCCGGCGCCGGCGAGTTCCTCCAGCAGATCCAGTCCGGCGAAGTCCGGGTGCTGGCCACCAGCGGCGAAGAGCGGCTCGAAGGCGTGGATGCACCCACGCTGAAGGAATCCAACATCGACCTGGTGTTCACCAACTGGCGCGGCGTCGTGGCCCCTCCCGGCATCAGCGACGAGGACAAGGCATCCCTGATCGCCGCCCTCGAGAAGATGCACGAGAGCGAAGGCTGGAAGGAAGCCCTGAAGACGCACAGCTGGACCGATGCGTTCATCACCGGCGATGAGTTCGAGACCTTCCTTACCGAGCAGGACAAGCGGGTGGCGGACGTCCTGACGAAACTGGGCCTGGCGTGAGCTCCTTGCCAACCGGCCTGAAAGGCCGCGCCGAGCTGGGGGTCGCCCTCCTGCTCGGCGCGGCCGGCGTCCTGGTCTTCCTTGACGCCAGCCGCCTGTCCGTCCCCTATTCCCAGTCGGATCCGGTAGGGCCCAAGACCGTCCCGTTCATCGTGGCCGGGCTGCTGGTAGTGTGCGCCATCCTGCTGGCGGTCAACGTCATGCGCGGCGGCAAGGGTGAAGCCGAAGGCGGCGAGGACATTGAACTTGGCCACCCCGCCGACTGGAAAACCGTCCTGCCCTTGGCCGGCGCGTTCGTCCTCAACATCCTGCTCATCGACTGGGCCGGCTGGGTCATCTCCGGGACTGTCCTGTTCTGGGGCAGCGTCCTGGCACTGGGCAGCCGCCACTACATCCGGGACGGGCTCCTCTCCGTGGCCCTCTCGCTGCTGACCTTCTACGGCTTCTACCTCGGCCTCGGCATCGCGCTCCCGGCCGGACTCCTGGAAGGAATCCTCTGATGGACGTCTGGTCCTCACTGATGGACGGTTTTGCCACCGCCCTGACCCCCATGAACTTCCTGTACGCCGTCATCGGCGTGCTGCTGGGCACCGCCGTCGGCGTCCTTCCGGGCCTGGGCCCGGCCATGACCGTGGCGCTGCTGCTTCCGGTCACTTACGCCCTGGAACCCACCAGCGCCTTCATCATGTTTGCCGGCATCTACTACGGCGGCATGTACGGCGGCTCCACAACCTCGATCCTCTTGAACACCCCGGGCGAATCGTCGTCGGTGGTGACGGCCATCGAAGGCAACAAGATGGCCAAGGCGGGCCGCGCGGCGCAGGCACTTGCGACGGCGGCCATCGGCTCGTTCGTTGCCGGCACCATCGGCACCGCGCTCCTCGCCGTCTTCGCACCCATCGTGGTGGAGTTCGCCGTCAGCCTGGGTGCCCCCAGCTACTTCGCCATCATGGTGCTCGCCCTGCTGGCTGTGACGGCCGTCCTGGGCTCGTCCCGCCTGCGCGGCTTCGCCTCACTGGGCCTCGGCCTGGCCATCGGCCTGGTGGGCATCGATTCCGTGACCGGCCAGCGCCGCCTGACCTTCGGCCAGCCGCTGCTGGCGGACGGCCTGGACATCGTGGTGGTGGCCGTGGCCATCTTCGCCGTCGGTGAAGCCCTCTGGGTGGCCGCCCACCTGCGCCGCAATCCCCTGCATGTCATTCCCGTGGGGCGGCCCTGGATGGGCCGGAAGGACTGGGGGCGCTCCTGGAAGCCTTGGCTTCGTGGAACCGCCTTCGGCTTCCCGTTCGGCGCCTTGCCCGCCGGTGGTGCCGAGATCCCCACGTTCCTGTCCTACGTCACCGAAAAGCGCCTCTCCAAGCACCCCGAGGAATTCGGCAAGGGCGCCATCGAGGGTGTGGCCGGACCTGAGGCGGCGAACAATGCGGCTGCCGCCGGTACCCTGACTCCGCTGCTGGCCCTGGGCCTGCCCACCAACGCAACCGCCGCCGTCATGCTGGCCGCCTTCACCACTTACGGCATCCAGCCCGGGCCGCAGCTCTTCTCCAGCCAGGGACCCCTGGTGTGGGCGCTGATCGCCAGCCTGTTCATCGGCAACCTGCTCCTCCTGCTGATCAACCTGCCGCTGGCACCGCTGTGGGCCAAGCTGCTGCAGCTGCCCCGTCCGTACCTCTACGCCGGCATCCTGTTCTTTGCCACGCTGGGCGCCTACTCGGTGAACCTGCAGGCGTTCGACCTGGTGGTCCTGCTGGTCCTGGGTGCGCTGGGCTTCATGATGCGCCGCTTTGGCCTTCCGGTCCTGCCGCTGATCCTTGGCGTCATCCTCGGCCCGCGCATCGAGGGGCAGCTCCGCAAGACCCTGCAGCTCAGTGCCGGCGACCCGGCCGGGCTCTTCAGCGAGCCGATTGCCATCGTCGTCTACATCATCGTGGCGCTCATCCTGGTGTGGCCGTTTGTCTTGAAGCTGATCCGCCGCAACCGGCCGCAGGCTGCCGGCGCCCCGTCGGCCCCGGCCGCCCCGTCAGGCAGTTCCGCCCCGTCAGGCAGTTCAGCGCCGGCAGAACTCCCCGGCCGCCAGGAGCCTGCAGCCCGCACCGAAACCACTGTCCATGCACCCGGTTCAGGCCACGAGGACCGCACTGTCCGCTCAGACAAGAAGGAGACACCATGACCATCGTGGTGGGATACGTCCCGACCCCCGAAGGCGAAGCAGCCCTCACCCAGGCCATCACCGAGGCCCGGAAGAGCAACACCAGACTGTTGGTCATCAATTCGTCCCGTGGGGACGCGCTGGTGGACAACCGCTATGCCCAGGAGCCGGACATCCAGAGCATCGAGGACCGCCTGGCAACCCAGGGCATCGACCACGAGATCAAGCAGCCGGTCCGTGGGCACGATGCCGCAGCCGAGGTCCTGGATGCCGCGGAGGAGCACAACGCCGAGCTGATCGTGATCGGCCTGCGCCGCCGGACCCCGGTGGGCAAGCTGATCATGGGCAGCGTCTCCCAGCGGATCCTGCTGGAAGCGGACTGCCCGGTCCTTGCCGTGAAGGCAGGCTAGGAGCGGACCAGCTCCTGGCGCTGGCGGCCCAGCCCCTGCACCTCTACCTCCACCACGTCACCAGGCTGGAGGTAGGGGTAGCGGCCGCTCAGCGCCACCCCCTCCGGGGTTCCGGTGAGGATCACGTCACCGGGCTCCAGGCGCATGTACTGGCTGCAGTGGTGGACCAGCGTGGGTGCGTCGAAAATCAGCTGCGCCGTGTCCGAGTCCTGGCGTGGCTCCCCGTTGACCCAGCTCTGAAGCGGCAGGTTCCCGCCGTCGATATCCTCTGCCGGCACAAGCCACGGGCCCAGGGGTGTGGACCCCGGCAATGACTTGCCCTTGGTCCATTGCCCCGCCGCGCCGGGAAGCTGGTACGCCCGCTCGGAAAGGTCATTCGCCGTGACGTAGCCGGCGATGCATGCCGCCGCCTCTGCGGTGCTTTCCAGGTAGCTGGCTTCCCGTCCGATGACGATGCCCAGCTCCACTTCCCAGTCGAACTTGCTGGACAGCGGCGGAACTGCGGCCCGGTCGAAGGGCCCGGTGACAGTATTGCTGGGCTTGAGGAACATGACCGGTACCTCCGGCGGGGTGGCGCCCGACTCCGCCGCATGGGCCGCGTAGTTCATGCCGATACCCACCACCGCTCCCGGCCGGGCCACCGGGGACCCCACGCGCAGGTTCGGCGCGTCTTCAACGGCCGGCAATGTCCCGGCTTCCAGCGCGGCACGGACCTTCGCAACGCCGCCGGACGCCAGGAAGGCGCCGTCCACATCGCGGGTCAGCGGGAGAAGGCTGAAGTACTGGCCGGAGCCATTGTCCGCCGTCACCAGGACCACCGGCTGCTCGTGCCCGCTCTCGCCCAGGCGCATTAGCTTCATGGTGGGTCTCCTTTATTCCGTGGTCCCGGTTTGCTGGATTTCATAGTGGCCGATGCGGCCAGGCTCCCGCCAAACGTACCGATTGTGACTGGCCTTCAGGCCGCCAAAACAGCAGTCATCTGACATCTTTGGATGAGGCGGGTAAACTGGACCAGCCCTCCGGCACGAAAACACAGAAAGTTCAGCACATGACGACAGCAACTTTGGAACGCCACCCGGCTACCACGGAGCCCGCTGAAGCAGCGCCCGCCCGGTCCATCGACCTGGAATTCTCCAGTGCCCTCGAGGTGCACGCCGGGCTGGAAGAGGCTGTTGCCGAGCTGATCGAGGTGGCAAGCAAGGACGCCTCCTGCGGCATCCTGGTGACCAGGCTCCACCCGGGCCGCTACACCGTGGCCCTGGATGAATCAGTGCCGTTCGGCGAAACCTATGAGGCCATCGCCGCCTAGGAACGGCCCTTCCGGCACAAGCCGCTTAAGCACAAATCCCCGCACCGCCCAAGGCGGTACGGGGATTTTGCTGTTTCTCCAGGGGCTGCTAGCCGCGGCGGACCTGCACGCCGTCGGACTTCAGGAAGAGCTGTTTTTCCGCCGGGCCCGCCGGCACAAGCCACAGGACGTTTCCGCTCTGCGACACCTCTTCCACCTCCCCGGCCGCTACAACATGCGCATGCTTGATGATCTCGACGCGGTCACCGACGGAAAGGCTCTTCCAGTCGGATACCACGGCGGAATGGGCATTGCGCCTCGATAGGACTGCCCCACGTGCTTTCATGTGAACTTCTACCCCTTTGTATACGTTCTGCGCCACAGCCTCGTTGATGTGACTTTCACTACACCTTCAGTTCTACTACACTCTGTACGCCCCTGACGTCCGTGTCGGCCAAAATTCCATCAGGTGGACACAGAGGCAGCAGAAGCCGAAGATCCTTCGCTGTCAGGCGAGGGGGCCGACTGCGGATTCGGCCGCCCGGCGCACCTCCCCCGACGCCACCAGCCGGTCAGCCGTTTCCAGTTCCGGAGACAGGAAGCGGTCCGTTCCGGGCCCGTCCACCACCTCGCGGAGGGTAGCCACCACGGCGGCACCCGCCGGCCCCGGCGTCAGGACGCCCCCGGACAGCTGTGTGCGGATGTCCAGGGCCCGGGCCGAGGTGACCAGCTCAATGGCCAGGACGCGGCGCAGGTTGTCCACGGCCTTCCGCAGCTTGCGGGCAGCATGCCAGCCCATGGACACGTGGTCCTCCTGCATGGCGGAGCTCGGGATGGAGTCCACCGACGCCGGGACTGCCAGCCGCTTGTTGTCCGAGACCAGCCCCGCCTGGGTGTACTGCGCGATCATCAGGCCGGAGTCGACGCCGGGGTCTGCCGCCAGGAAGGCCGGCAGGCCGTGCGAGCGCGCGGGATCGAGCATCCGGTCCGTCCGGCGCTCGGCGATGGAGCTCAGGTCAGCCACCGCGATGGCCAGGTAGTCCAGGACGTAGGCCACCGGGGCGCCGTGGAAGTTGCCGTTGGAGCTGACCCGGCCGTCGGGCAGCACCACGGGGTTGTCGATGGCGGCCGCCAGCTCACGGGTGGCCACGAGTTCGGCATGGTCCACGGTGTCCCTGACGGCACCGGCGACCTGCGGCGCGCAGCGGAGCGAGTAGGCGTCCTGGACGCGCGAATCGCCCACCCGGTGGGAGGCCACGATCGGCGAACTGGAAAGCACGCGCAGCATGTTGTCCGCGCTGGCCGCCTGTCCCGGATGGGGACGCAGGGCGGCGTGCAGCTCCGGGAGGAACACCTGGTCGGTGCCGAGCAGTGCCTCGACGCTGAGCGCGGCGGTGATGTCCGCCGTCGTCAGCAGCTGGCGGAGATCGGCGATGGCCATCAGGAGCATGCCCAGCATGCCCTCGGTGCCGTTGACGAGGGCAAGGCCCTCCTTCTCGGCGAGGATGACGGGTTCGATGCCGTGCCCTGCAAGCAGTTCGGCGACAGGCCGCTGTCCCTGCCCGCCGTAACGGACGCCGTCGGGCCCTTCCGCTTCACCCTCGCCCATCAGCACCAGGGCGCAGTGCGAGAGCGGGGCGAGGTCGCCGGAGCAGCCGAGCGACCCGAACTCGCGGACCACCGGGGTGATGCCGGCGTTGAGCACGTCCACCATGGTCTGGAGGACCACGGGACGGACGCCGGTGCGGCCTGATGCCAGGGTCTTGGCCCGCAGGAACATGATGCCGCGCACCACTTCGCGTTCCACCGCCGGCCCCATCCCGGCGGCGTGGCTGCGGATCAGGCTCTTTTGGAGCTGGGTTCGCAGCTCGTTGGGGATGTGCCGGTTGGCGAGGGCGCCGAAGCCGGTGGAGATGCCGTAGGCGGGGGTGTCGCTCGCGGCCAGGCTGTCGATGTGGGCGCGGACTTTGGCGACGGCGTCGAGGGCCTCAGGCGCAACGGCAACCTTGGCGTTGTGGCGCGCGACGGCGAGCACATCCTCGGGCGTGACGCCGCTGGAGCCGAGGGTGACGGTCAGCGGTTCATGGGTTGTAAGGGTCATTGTGGTTCCTACTTCTGTGGTCGAGCCTGTGGCGTTGGTTGAGCTTGTCGAAACCTTGATTTCGACAAGCTCAATCACCGGTTCTCGTTCATGGGGATGCGGACGCCGCGTTCCTTGGCGACGTCGAGGGCGCGGTCGTAGCCGGCGTCGGCGTGCCGGATGACGCCCATGCCGGGGTCGTTGGTCAGGAGGCGTTCCAGCTTTTCGGCGGCGAGGTCGGTGCCGTCTGCGACGGAGACCTGGCCGGCGTGGATGGAGCGGCCGATGCCGACGCCGCCGCCGTGGTGCAGGGACACCCAGGTGGCACCGGAGGCGGTGTTCAGCAGCGCGTTCAGCAGGGGCCAGTCGGCGATCGCGTCGGAGCCGTCTGCCATGGCCTCGGTCTCGCGGTACGGGGACGCGACGGAGCCGGAATCGAGGTGGTCGCGGCCGATCACGATGGGGGCCTTGACCTTGCCTTCCTTGACGAGCCGGTTGAACAGCAGCCCGGCCTTGGCGCGTTCGCCGTAGCCAAGCCAGCAGATGCGGGCGGGCAGGCCTTCGAACTCCACGCGTTCCTGAGCGGCGTCGATCCAGCGGTGCAGGTGCTGGTTCTCCGGGAACAGTTCCTTGATGGCTTCATCGGTGACCCGGATGTCCTCGGGATCACCGGACAGCGCCACCCAGCGGAACGGGCCCAGGCCCTCGCAGAACAGCGGCCGGATGTATGCCGGGACGAAGCCGGGGAACTCGAAAGCGCGCTCGTAGCCGCCCTTGCGGGCCTCGTCGCGGATCGAGTTGCCGTAGTCGAAGACCTCGGCGCCGGCGTCCTGGAACTCCACCATGGCCTGGACGTGCCGGGCCATCGAGGCCTGGGCCTTCTTGGTGAAGCCTTCCGGATCCGCCTCGGCCTCGCGGTGCCATTCGGCCACGGAAATGCCCTCGGGCAGGTAGCTTAGCGGATCGTGGGCGGAGGTCTGGTCAGTGACGATGTCCACGGTGAGTTCGCCGGCCTTGTGGCGGCGGAGGATCTCGGGGAAGACCTCGGCGGCGTTGCCCACGTAACCCACAGACCAGCCGCGGCGCTCTTCCTTGGCCTTGAGCACCTTGGCGATGGCGGCGTCGAGGTCGGTTTCCACTTCGTCCAGGTAGCGCTTGCCGGCGCGGCGGCGCAGGCGGGTCTCGTCGACGTCGACAATCAGGCAGGCGCCCTCGTTCAGCGTGACAGCCAGTGGCTGGGCGCCGCCCATGCCGCCGCAGCCGCCGGTGAGGGTCAGGGTGCCGGCGAGGGTGCCGTTCTCGTCCCCGGTGAGCTTGCGGGCGATCGCGGCGAAGGTCTCGAAGGTGCCCTGCAGGATTCCCTGCGTGCCGATGTAGATCCAGGACCCGGCGGTCATCTGGCCGTACATCATCAGGCCCTCGGCTTCGAGCCGGCGGAACTCCGGCCACGTGGCCCAGTCCCCCACCAGGTTGGAGTTGGCCAGCAGCACCCGGGGCGCCCATTCGTTGGTGCGGAACACACCCACCGGCTTGCCGGACTGGACCAGCAGGGTCTCGTCCTTTTCCATGGTTTCCAGGGTCCGGGTGATGGCGTCGAACGCGGCCCAGGACCGGACAGCACGGCCGGTGCCGCCGTAGACCACCAGGTCATCCGGGCGCTCGGCGACCTCGGGGTCCAGGTTGTTCATCAGCATGCGCAACGGCGCTTCGGTCTGCCAGGACTTGGCGGTGAGCCCGGTGCCGCGGGCAGCTTTGACCGGGCGGGCACCGGTGGTGAAATCGGCGGGTGCCATGATGGCTCCTTTTCATGTGTGTCTGTGGTGGGAAAGAACTTCTGTAACAACTAAAGCCCTTTGGGAAGGGGGTTCACAGGGGTTTTGCGAGGGTGCTGTCCGGCATTCCAGACACCCACGGCCGGCCAGGTTGCTCTATCACTTAAGGCTCCCATTCCGGGGTTTTAGCAGCCGTAAGTGATGGAGCAACGAGGGTTATTTGCCGGGGCGTCCGTGAAT
Source organism: Arthrobacter nitrophenolicus (assembly GCF_045833485.1). Taxonomy (NCBI): domain Bacteria; kingdom Bacillati; phylum Actinomycetota; class Actinomycetes; order Micrococcales; family Micrococcaceae; genus Arthrobacter; species Arthrobacter nitrophenolicus. Next base: position 2,215,081 of record NZ_CP174504.1, on the reverse strand, counting down.
CCGGACCGATAGTTCGTCGGCGACCTTCTGGACCCGGGCGGCCAGCGCGGGCCACTCGTCCGCCGCCAGCTTGTCCTCGAGGAAGGTGACGGCGACGGCGGCCGTGGGCCAGCCCAGGTGGTCGGTGACGGCGGCGGCGATGGACCCGAACCCTGGCGTCACCTCGCCGTGCTCGGTGGCATAGCCGCGCTGCCGGACCTGGTCCAGGTGGGAGGACAGCGCGGAATACTTCATGATGGGCGTCTCGGTCTCATGACGGGCCGTGAACGCAGCCGCGTTCGGGTACAGCGCGCGGACCTGGGACTTGGGCAGTGCGGCGAGGATGGCGCGCCCGCTGGCGGTGAGGTGGCTCGGAAGCCGGACGCCGACGTCGGTCACCAGGGACGGGCGGTTCTTGGCCCGCTCCTCCACGATGTACAGCACGTCGCGGCCGTGCAGCACGGCCAGGTGCGCACTCTCGCCGATGGCGTCCACCAGCGACGCCAGCAGCGGGCGGCCCAGCCGGGACAGTGGCTCCTGCCGGGAGTACGCGGAACTGAGCTCGAAGGCGCTGATCCCCAGGCCGTAGCGCTGCTCCTCATGCAGGTGGAGCACAAAGCCGTTGGCCTCCATGACCCCCAGCAGGTGGTAGACGCTGGAGCGCGGCAGTCCGAGTGTTGCCGCGATCTGGGACGCTGCCATCGGCCCCCGCCGGGACGCGAGCAGCTTCAAAATGCGCAGCGTGTTTTCGGCCGCGGGAACTTTCGATGCCACCTTTGCTTCGCGCCCGGGGGCCGGCTGGGTTTCCGTCACTGCCACTGGTACTCCTCCCTCCGGGAAACCGGAACTGTCCGGTATCCCATACACAAGGATGCGCCCTTAGGGGAAGAACAGACCGCCGCTAGCAAGAACCGTTGTCTGGCATTCCAGACATCGCCAGTGACTGCAGCAACGGACGACGCCGGGCCCACCTTGTGGACGAAACGTCGCCCTTGGCCGCGGTCCAGCCTGCCCGGGAAGGCTGATCCGGTTAGGCCCGACCGGTGCCGCCCGCCCCGTCCCGGGACTAAAATCAGGCATGGTTCCCCTCTCCAACCTGCTGGCGTTTTCGCTCGCCTCGGTGGTGCTCATTGCCGTCCCGGGGCCGAGCGTGCTCTTCGTGATCGGCCGTTCCCTGGCCCTGGGCTGGAAGGGCGGTGTCCTCACCGTCCTGGGAAATGCGGCGGGGCAACTGCTCCAGGTGGCTGCCGTGGCCCTGGGGGTGGGCGTCGTGGTGGCGCAGTCCGTGGTTCTCTTCAGCATCGTGAAGTTTGCCGGTGCCGCCTACCTCGTCTATCTGGGCGTGCAGGCAATCCGGCATCACCGCGGGCCGGCCGCGCCGAACCGGAACCCTGCCCCGTCCGCGCCCTGGCGGCTGGTGGGGCAGGGAGCCGTTGTGGGTGCCACCAACCCCAAGTCGGTCGTTTTCTTCGTTGCCGTCCTGCCCCAGTTCGTGGACTATGCGTCCGGCGCCATCCCCCTGCAACTGGGCCTGCTGGGCGCTGTGTTCCTGCTGATCGCCCTGGTCTCGGACAGCCTCTGGGCCATTGCCGCCGGCACGGCCCGGCAGTGGTTCGCCCGGTCTCCGCGCAGGGTGGACGCTGTGGAGGCCACGGGCGGAGCACTGATGATCGGACTGGGCGGCACCCTCGCCCTCACGGGCAGCAAGTCCTGACCCCCTCCCGGCGCTCGCTCACTTAATGCACGGTATGTCGGATCCCTCTCTCACCGGGTGACAGAGGGATCCCCCAAAACCTGCAGGATGTGCGGGAGCGCCGGGAGTGCGGCGCGTTCGTCAGACGGCGGCGGCCGCCGACCGCACCGCCTCGGCGAGGGACGTCGTCGGCCGTCCAATCAGCTTCCGCAGGTCGCCCGTGCTGACCAGCAGGTCGCCGCGGGCGATGCCCAGGTCCGAGTCGGCAAGGATTTCCGCGAAGGCAGCCGGAACGCCGGCGCCCGCCAGCAGGCCCGCGTAATCCTCGGCGGGCAGGTTGTTGTAACTGATCTCCTTGCCGGTAGCGGCGGTGATCTCCGCGGCCAGGTCCGCCATGGTGAAAGCTTCGTCACCGCCCAGCTCGTACACCTTGCCCGCCTGCCCGTCGGCAACCAGGACGGCCGCGGCCGCGTGCGCATAGTCAGCCCTGGAGGCACCGCTGACCCTGCCCGAGCCCGCGGCACCGGCGAGCCCACCCTGCGCGAGGGTTCCCGGCAGCTGCTCCGTGTAGTTTTCCAGGTACCAGCCGTTGCGCAGCAGGACGAAGGGGACACCGGACCCGCGGAGGATGGCTTCCGTCTCCTTGTGCTCGGCGGCCAGCAGCATGCCGGTGGTATCGGCATTGGCGATGCTGGTGTACGCCAGGAGCTCCACGCCTTCGGCCTTGGCCGCCTCAATAACAGTGCGATGCTGGTCCACCCGCTGGCCCACCTCACTGCCGGAGACCAGCAGCACCCGGCGGGCACCCCGCAAGGCCGCAGCCACGGATGCCGCGTCCGCATAGTCCAAGCGCCGGACCTGCACGCCCTGCTCCGCGAAGTCCGCCAGCTTGTCGACGGAGCGCCCGGCTGCCACGATGTCCTGGGCGGGAACGTTGCGCTCCAGCAGTGCCTCGATGACGTGGCGGCCGAGTTGTCCGGTGGCTCCGGTTACGACGATGCTCACAATGGGTCCTTTCGTTTGGTTTTAGCCTGTCGAAGGGCACAACCATGGTCCGCCGGGTTTACTTCCCAATAGAGAGTACGCACTTGAAGGTAAGGTACTGACCTCACGGTAAGCTGGGTCCATGGAAGCCACCACGCATCCGTCCCCGCTGCCCCGGAGCTTTGCCGACGGCGTCTTCCCGGCCGGGTGCCCCAGCCGGATCCTGCTGGACCACATCACCAGCAAATGGGGCGTACTGATCCTGCTGTCCCTGTCCGAAGGGGAGCAGCGGTGGAGCGAATTGCGGCGGCGGGCCGAGGGCATCAGCGAAAAAATGCTGGCCCAGACGCTCAAGACCCTGGAACGGGACGGCCTGGTCAGCAGGCACGCCCAGCCGGTCATTCCGCCACGCGTCGACTACAGCCTCACCGGGAAGGGGTACGAACTCAGCGGACTGCTGGTGCCCCTGGTTGCCTGGGCCTTCGACAACGCTGACGACATCATCAACGGCCAGAGCAGTCGCGGAGCAGTGCCGGGCAAGTAGCGGCCCAAGCAAAGACGAGTACCTGTTACTGGTGTGACTGGTGTGAATAGCGCATAGCCTTGGGGTAAGGTGCCCAGCCGGAATGGGAGGGCCGCCCTCTGCTGGGAGCGTTCCGGTTGACCTGCACCGCCAGTGAGCGGCCCCTGCCGCTTTCGAGGAGTTGGTTCGCATGGTCAAAGCCCAAGTCCAGGACCCTTACAGCATGGGCCGGCCCGTCAGCCTGGCCGAAGCCGCAAAGCACACCTGGACCCGGGTCCGGAGGTCCTTCGCCCCACGTTCCCCTTTCAAGATCGGCGACGCCGTAGTGGGTGACGATCCCTTCAAGGGCCGGCATGAGGGGGTGGTGGTGTTCCTGCAGGGAACCGCCGCCGGTGTGGACACAGCACAGGGCGTGTTCTTCTACGACCACCGGCAGCTCAAACGCCTTGACTAACCCCCAAAGGACAAGAACTCGAGGGGGGCTACTTCGCTGACCAGCCGCCGTCCATGGTGTAGCTGGCACCGGTGACCATTCCCGCAGGGGCCGACGCCAGCCACGCCACCAGGGATGCTACCTCCTCCGGCTCCACCAGGCGCTTGATGGCGGACTCGGTAAGCATCACCCTGGCCAGGACTTCGGACTCGGGGATGCCGTGCACCTTGGCCTGGTCCGCGATCTGCGACTCCACCAGCGGCGTGCGCACATAGCCGGGGTTGATGCAGTTGGAAGTCACCCCGTGCTCCCCGCCCTCCAGCGCCGTCACCTTGCTGAGCCCCTCAAGCCCGTGCTTGGCGGCGACGTAGGCGCTCTTGAACGGCGAAGCCCGAATACCGTGAACCGAGGAAAGGTTGATGATCCGGCCAAAATTGTTGGCGTACATGTGCGGCAGTGCCGCCCGGATCAACAGGAACGGCGCCTCCAGCATCAGGGTGAGGAGCCGCCGGAAATCGGCGGGATCGAACTCCTCGATGGGGCTGATGCGCTGGATCCCGGCGTTATTCACCAGGATGTCGCAGTCCAGGCTCAGGGTGGCGAGCCGGTCCACATCCAGCAGGTCCACAGCCCAGGAGGTGCCGCCCACCTCGTCGGCGAGCGCGGCGGCGCCGGCGGAGTCGACGTCGGCCACCACCACCTTGGCCCCGCGCGCCGCGAGCTCCCGCACGCACGCCGCTCCGATTCCACTGGCACCTCCGGTAACCAGCGCCTTCCGGCCGTTCAAATCACCGCCGGACCCGGCTGCCTGGTTTGCGGGGCGTTGCTCTGCGCTCACTGTTTCTCCTTGGTGTCTTCACTGACACGTGCTGGTCTCCAGCACTGACGGCTACCCTGAGTATTGCTGCACACAGATGCGGCTTCAATAACCAAACCGGCACCCGCCATGTGCAGAATTGCAGATATGAACGCCAATCCGGATGACCTCCTGGTCCTGCTCGCAGTGTCCCGCTCGGCAAAATTTACGACGGCGGCCCAGGCCTTGGGGCTGAACCACACCACCGTCTCGCGCAGGATCGCCGCGCTGGAGAAAGCGCTGGGCGGCCGGGTCCTTGCCCGCGCCGCGGGCGGTTGGGAACTGACCGAGCTGGGCCAGCAGGCGGTGCTTGTGGCCGAGCAGGTGGAGGCCGTCCTGGGCACGCTGGGACCGGCGGGCAAGGCACCGGACCCGATAACCGGCGTCGTGCGCATGACGGCGACCGACGGGTTCAGCGCCTACATCGCGGCTCCTGCAGTGGCCCGGCTCCGCCGTGACCACCCGGGCCTCAGCGTGGAGGTGGTGACCATGACCCGGCGGGCTCTGCAGCAGCGCTCGGGGCTTGACATCGAGGTGGTGGTGGGAGAGCCGCAGGTGCACCGTGCCGAGGCCGTGCGGCTGGGCGAATACATGCTGGGCATGTACGCCTCACGGGCCTACCTTGCCGAGCATGGGATGCCCGGCAGCGTGGCCGAGCTCAACGAGCATCCGCTGGTGTATTTCGTGGACTCGATGCTGCAGGTGGACGACCTGGACGCGCCGCGCCGGCTGGTCCCCGCCATGCGCGACGGACTGACGTCCACCAACGTCTTCGTCCACGTCGAGGCCACGCGGGCGGGCGCAGGTGTGGGATTCCTGCCCTGCTTCATGGGCGACCTCCACGATGACCTGGTCCGGTTGTTCCCGGATGAGATCGCCGAACTGCTCCCCTACTGGATGGTCCTGCGTGCGGAGTCACTGCGACGGCCGGCGGTCGCGGCCGTGGTGCAGGCGCTGCGGGACCAGGTGGCCGCCCACCGGGAGGCGCTCCTGGGCCGGGCTTCCTCCTCATCGACTGCTCCATAACTGCCGTTATGAGCCCTGATAACGGCAGTTACTCAGCAATCGATGGGTGACTGGTTTGACCGGGCCCATCCACCGGTGCGGGAGGGTCGTGGCGGACCGGGGCGCCGGCAGCGAAGGCCCGGACCTGGGCGTCGTCCCAGAGGTGTGCCGGGACCGCGCCGCCCAGGAGCCGGCGGGCAAGCTGCGGATCGTCCCCAAAGGGAACGTCGCTGCCGGCCATCACCATGTTCCCGTAGCGCCTGCCCTTCAGCATGGCGGGGTCGGCGATGATGACGGTGTGCGCGAAGGCGGCCGCGATGGTGGCGGCGTCTTCACGCGCGTTCTTGAGGTCCGGCCCGTCGCCCGAGTTCACGACGTACACCCCGCCGGGGGCGAGGACCCGGCGGACGTGCTGGTTGAACTCGGCCGTTGTCAGCGGGCGCGGGGTCAGGGCACCGGCAAAGACGTCCCGGATGATGAAGTCCCGGGTGTCCGGGGTCAGGGTCTCCGTCACCTGGCGGGCCTCCCCCACCCGCAGGCGCAGCAGCGGGGCCTTGGGGAGGTCGAACCAGCCGCGGACATATTCGGCCAGCTTCCCGTCGAGCTCCACCACCACCTGCCGCGCGTCGGGGTAGGCGGCGGCAAAGTAGCGGGCCAGCGAGCAGGCGCCGCCGCCCAAATGCAGCCCGCGCAGCCGGGAGGTTGTGCCGGTGCCCGCTGCGGAGCCTCCGGAAGCAATGCCCGACGGCGGCCAGCGCGACTCGATCAGCGCCGCCATCCAGCGCATGTACTCGAAGTCGAGGAACAGCGGGTCGGCGAGGTCGATGTGCGAGCTCATGACGCCGTTGATCTTCAGGAGCCAGCCGGTGGAGTTGTCCTGGTCCGCGATCAGCTCGCAGTCGCCGGTATCGATGTAGTAGACGCCTTCCACGGGACCGCCAGGCTTTGTCCCCTTGGTTTGTTCGGCCGTGACAGCCGCCGTCCGGCCGGCCCGGCCCCCTGACTTTCCGCGTTTCGCCATTACCCGTGCCGCGCCTCAGTCATGCTTCAACCCTAGTTGAATCCATGGCCCGCCTCCGGTCCTTCGCGGACAGAGGCGGGCCTGCGGAAACAGCTAGATGGCCGAAGCGGCACCCTCGCCGTCCCTGATCCGGTTGACCACGGCGGTGGTGGAGCGTTCCGCCACGTAGTCCAGGATGGCCACCCGGCCGCCGTATTCCTCCACGGCCGGGGTCTCCGCCAGCATCTCCGGGGTGTAGTCCCCGCCCTTGGCGTAGACCTCCGGGCGGAGCTGCCGGATGAGCGGCCCGGCGGTGGGGGTGTCGAAGACGGTCACGTAGTCCACGCAGCTGAGGGCGGCCACCACGGCGGCCCGGTCGCCCACGGCGTTGATGGGCCGGCCGGCGCCCTTGAGCCGGCGGACCGAGTCGTCGCTGTTGAGGGCCACCACCAGGATGTCGCCCAGCTGCTTGGCCTGGTTGAGGTAGCGGGTGTGCCCGCTGTGCAGCACATCGAAGCAGCCGTTGGTCAGCACGATCCGCTGCCCCTGCGCCCGGTGCACGTCGAGCTGCCGTTCCAGTTCGTCGGCACCCAGCGCGGTGTCCGCGAAGGCCCGGAGGTAGCGGCCCAGCTGTTCTGTGCTGCACACCGACGTGCCCGGCTGGTGCACCACCACATCCGCTGCGGACTGCGCCAGGTCCAGGCTCGCGGTCAGGGGCAGCCCGGCCGAGCGGCCCAGCGTGAGGGCCGCAACGAACGTGTCGCCGGCCCCGGAGGCCTGCTTCTCGGCCGCCGGCCGTGCCCACGTGCGGTGCCGGACGCCGTCGGACGTCAGCAGAACCGTGCCGTCGCGGTCCAGGGTGACCACCACCGCCCGGGCGCCGGTGGCCGCGAGCAGGGCTTCGGCGTGCGCACCCACGGCGTCCACGCGTTCCTGTCCGTCGGGCAGCCGCCGGTCCAGCAGCCGCGCCGTTTCCTGCGCGTTCGGGGTGACCAGGTCAGGGTGCAGCGGAGCCCAGGGGCGGGGATCGTGCGAATCGACCACCACCAGGGGCCGCCGCGCCACGCCCTCCCGGGACCCCAGCGCCGCCACCAGTCCGTCATGCACCGGCCCGGCGAGGACGCCGTTGCCGTAGTCGCAGACCAGGACGGCATCCTGGCGTTCGACGGCGGCGCGCACCGAGGCGGCCAGCGCGGCCAGCGCGTCGGCCGGCACAGTCCTGGCTGAGTCGTCCAGGCGCAGCATCACCTGCCCGCCGCTGCTGATCCTGGTCTTGGTGGTGGTCACCATGTCCGGGTGGGTCTGCAGGTGCCGGACGTCGATGCCGGCAGCCACCAGCTGGTTCCGCAGGTCCACGCCGGCGTCGTCGGTGCCGATGATCCCGGCCACGGAAACCCGCGCGCCCAGGGCGGCCAGGTTCATGGCGGTGTTGGCTGCACCGCCGGGGACGGACTCCCGGACCTGGATGTCCACCACCGGGGCGGGGGCCTCGCGGCAGAGCCGCTCGATGGTGCCGCTCCACCAGCCGTCCAGCATGAGGTCGCCAATCACCAGGATGCGTGGTTCTTCCGCCGCCAGCCGCCCGGGCAGCCACTCCGACAGCGCCCGCTGGCTGGAGAGGTCCACGGCTTCGGGAGACGTGCTCATGGCTGGTCCTTCCGGGGGGTCGTCGCGGGCGGGGCAGCAATGTGCACCACCTTCACCTGGCTGAACTCGTCCAGCAGCTCCGGGCCGTAACCGAACCCGTGCCCGCTGTCGCCGCGCGGCTGTGCCGCGCCGCCCGGGGCGCCGCCGAACACCTCATTGACCTTGACGGTTCCCACCGGCAGGGCCGCGACCGCCTGCTGGATGTGCGCGATATTGCCGCTCAGGACTGTGGCGGCCAGGCCATACCTGCCGCTGCATGCCAGGCGCAGGCCGTCGTCGAACGTGTCCACCACCTGCACCGGGGCAACCGGGCCGAAGGTCTCCTCTGTCATGACCTGCATCCCGTCCGTGCAGTCCAGCAGCACGGTGGCCGGATACAAGGACCCCGGCCCGTCCGGAAGGGTGCCGCCCTCAACCGCCCGGGCACCCTGTTCCAGGGCGTCCGCAACCTGGGCGTGCACCTCGTCGCGCATGCGCAGGTCCACCAGCGGCGCCACGCTGCCGTTGCTGTTGCGCTGCGCGGCCTCTGCCTGCAGGGCGGCGCAGAACTCCTCCGCGATGGCCTTGTGGACGTAGATCCGCTCCACCGCTGTGCAGATCTGGCCGCTGTTGCTGAAGGCACCGATGGCGGCCTGGCTGGCGGCCCAGGCGGGATCCACATCGCTGTCCACGAGCAGCGGATCGTTGCCGCCGTTCTCCCTGATCACGTGGGCTCCGGTCAGCGCCCCGGCCCGGGCGATCCGGGCACCAGAGGCGCTGGACCCCACGTGGGCCAGCACATCCACGTCGGCCTGGGACAGCAGGGCGCCCACCTCCGCCCCGCCGTTGACCGTAAGGAACACCCCTGGCGGAAAGGCCGGCGCCAGGACCTCGCCGAGCGCCTCGCCCAGGCGCGGGCACCGCTCGCTGGGCTTGTGGATGACGGTGTTTCCGGTGACCAGGGCTGCGCCGATCAGGCCGCAGGCCACCGCCACCGGATCGTTCCAGGGCGTCAGGAGGACTGCCACGCCCCGGGGTTCGGCCACCGTGTAGTCGGAGGCGAGCCGGTTTCCGCGGAGGCTGTGGCCACGGTGCACCGGGCCGAGCTCGGCGTACTGCTCCAGGGTGGACACCCCGGCGGCAATGCCGGCGAGCGCTTCCTCCACCGGCCGGCCGGTTTCGCTGGCGTTGAGGCCGGCCAGCTCCTGCGCTGCGGCATCGAGTGCACGGGCAGCGGAGCGCAGCGCGGCACCCCGCTCTCCCGGGGCCGTGGCCGCCCATTCGGCGGTGGCACTGCGGGCCACTTCCACGGCATGGTCCACTGCACCCGGCCCGGCTTCGGGCACCGTCCACAGGATGTCACCCGTGCGTGGATCCCGGATGGTGATGCCGGAACCGCTGGCGGTGTCCTGGCTGATGGTTTCGGTGGCTGTTGTAGGCATGGGGTTCCTCCCGTCGGTTCATGCAGGGCCGGTCTGGGGCTTAGGGCCAGGAGCCCTCCTCCTCGTGGCAGACCAGCATCTCGCGGACTTCGCAGCCCTTCGGCTGGGACAACGCGAACAGGATGGCCTTGGCCACGTTCGCCGGATCGTTGAGCCTCGAATCGTCCTGGGGCTTGTACTGTTCGGTGCGGTCATCGAAGAAGCGGGTCTTCATCCCGCCCGGGATCATGGTGGTGACGCCGATTTCCCCGCCAGTCTCGGCGGCGAGCGCGTGGCTGAAGCCCACCACGCCGAACTTGGAGGCGCAGTAGGCTGTGGCGTCAGCCACCGCGCGCTTGCCCAGCGTGGAAGCGACCGTGACAACCCGGCCGTGGGTGGCCTTGAGGTACGGCAGGGCGGCCCGGACCACGGACACGGTGCCCATCAGGTTCACGCCGATGACCTTTTCCCACTCCGTGGCATCCACGTCGGCCAGCTTGCCGCAGCGGTCGATCCCGGCGGCGGTGACCACCGCGTCCAGCCCGCCCACCGTCTCGGCGGCTTCGCGCACCGCGACTTCCACCGCCAGGCGGTCGGCGACGTCCACTTCGAAGGCCTTCACGCCGGAGACGTTGCTGATGTCGCGGTCCAGCACCACCGGGGTGCCGCCCGCGTTGAGGACGGCCTCGACGACGGCGGCGCCCAGTCCGGAGGCCCCTCCGGTAATGAGGACGCGGCCGGGTGCATGCGATTCTGCGGTCATGGTGTTCCTTTCACATGGGTAAATACGTTGTCGTGTAGCGCGGGGAGGGCCGGTCAGCCCACCTTGGCGAGCGCGTTGGCGAGTCCGGTGGTGGACCGCGCCGGGTGGTAGGGAACCGTGAGGCAGCGGCCGCCCCAGCTTTCCACCAGGTCCGATTCCGGGAGCCGGGCGCCCTTGTAGTCGCCGCCCTTGACCCAGATGTCCGGGCGCAGCCGCTCCAGGGCGGCCTCGGGGGTGTCTTCGTCGAAGACCAGCACCGCGTCCACGCACTCCATGGCGAGCAGCAGCTCGGCCCTGTCGAGCTGGCCGATAATGGGACGTTCCGGGCCCTTGAGCCGCCGCACCGAGTCATCCGAGTTCAGGCAGACGATCAGGCAGTCCCCCAGCTCGCGGGCCGCGGTGAGGGAACGGACGTGGCCTGCATGGAGCAGGTCGAAGCAGCCGCCGGTGGCCACCACGGTTCCGCCGTTCTGCCGGACCGTCCTGGCCAGCAGCAGCGGCTCGGTGGGGCGGCGCTTCGCCCTGAGGGACCGCGGGTCGGATGCTGCGCCGTCCGTTTCAGCGTCCTGCCCGGCAGGACCAGTGGTGCGGTCGGGAAGCGCCGCCACCCCGCCGGCAGCGAGGAAATCGGCGGCGTCGTGAACCGCCAGGCCGGCGGCCTCCTCCAGGCTCCGCCCGGCCAGCAGGTGCACGGCCAGGCCCGCTGCGAGCCGGTCCCCGGCGCCGCAGGGATCCCCCGCTTCCACCCGGGGAGCAGGCACGGTGAGCGGCTCCTGGCCATCGCGGCGCAGCAGGACGGCGCCTTGCTCTCCCCGGGTGACCAGCACCGCGTTGCTCTGCCAGTGGTCCAGCAGGATGCGGCCCGCCTCTGCGGCATGGTCCCCGGACCCGTCCTTTCCGCCGGCTGCCCCCTTGTCCGCTGCTGGCTGCGGGTCCTTGGGTGCCAAGGCCTGGGCGGCCCTGACCGCTTCGGACAGGTTGGGCGTGGCCACTGCCACGCCGGGCACCGGGTCCGGACCGGACGGATGCGGATCCCAGATGACGGGCACCTTCCGGGCCAGCCTGGTGAGGAGTTCGCGGAGCCGCGGGTTGGCGGCCACTCCCCTGCCGTAGTCCGCGACGATGATCACCCCCGCCTGCTCCACGGCGCTGAGCATGGCGGGGTTGACGTCGGGTACCGGCGTCTTTTCGCACCCCTGGTCGAAGCGCACCAGGGGGTGCGAGCCTGCCCGCACCCGGGTCTTCACCGGCGAAGGGTAGCCGCTGGGGCCTGCCACGAGCCGCACTCCGGCGAGGTGCTCCCTTAGCTGCCGCCCGGCGTCGTCGTCGCCAATAACCGTCACCAGGGTGACCGGCCAGCCGTCCTCGGCCAGCATCCGGGCCACCAGCCCGGCGCCCCCGGCACGACGGCGGACGCCCGAGACATCCACCACGGGAACCGGAGCATCGGGGCTGAGGCGGGTGGCCTCACCCGAAAGGTCAACGTCCAGCATGACGTCGCCCACCACCACGATCCTCATGGCCGGCCACCTCCCACCGTGGGACTGCGGCGGGCCACCTCGAGGTCGAAGGCCCGGCACACGGCGTGCAGCGCGATCAGGTGCCCTTCCTGGGCATTGGCGTTGAGGGCGTCGACCATCACGGCCTCGTCGCAGGCATCGGCCAGCGGGTTGGGGCCTGTTCCGGTCAGCGCCCACGTGGTCACGTTGAGCCGCGCTGCCGCCTCCGCGGCGCGCAGCAGGTTGGAACTCTTGCCGCTGGTGGACAGCAGCATCAGCACATCGCCGGAACGGGCATGCGCCCGGACCTGGCGGGCGAACACCTCGTCGTAGCCGTAGTCATTGGCGATGGCCGTGACGGCGGAGGATTCCGCGTGCAGGGAGATGGCGGAGAACGGGACGCGTTCGCCGTCGAACCTGCCCACCAGTTCGGCGGTGAGGTGCTGTGCCTCGGCGGCGGACCCGCCGTTGCCGGCGGCGAGGAGCCGCTGGCCGCGCAGCAGCCGCTGGGCGAGCTCAACTCCCCAGGCGGCGAGGCGGCCGGACTGGCTGCGGAGCGATTCCAGCGCCGGAACCACGTTGTCCAGGTGGCTGCGCACGGCATCGGCACTGTCCGGGTCGACAAAAGCCGCCCCAGGCAGCACGGCGGGCAGCGCCGGCGCGGTGGCCAGCACCCGCAGGTCGGCTTCCCTCAGGGACCATTCAGCAGTCACAGCGCTGCTCCTTCCATGGGTATGGCGCCGGCCGGGGTCTCCGCCACGGCGAGCTGGTAGGCCTTCTCCGTTTCGGCGGCCACCCGCTCCCACGAGTACCTGGTGCGGGCACGCACCTGGCCGGCGTTGCCGAGTTCGGTGCGCAGGTCCGGGTTTCCGAGCAGCAGCGCGAGCGCCGAGGCGATCGCTTCCGGGTCCCGCGGCGGCACGTGCAGGCCGGTGGCGTGGTCCACCACGGTGTCCCGCAGGCCGCCCACGGCAGCCGCCACCACGGGGACGCCGCAGGCCATCGCCTCCAGCGGGACGATGCCGAACGGCTCGTACCAGGGCGCACAGACCACGGCGTCGGCGCTGCGGAAGATCCCGGGCATTTCGGCGCGGGACACCTGCCCCTGCAGCGAGACCTGGTCCGCGACGCCCAGCTCGGCAGCGAGGGCCAGCAGCCGGCGCACCTCCGGGTCCGCGTGCAGGACGCCGGAATCCCCGCCGCCGCCCACAATGAGGAGCTCGACGTCGTCGAACCCCGCGGCACGCAGGTGCGGCAGGGCGCGGATCACCAGGTCGACGCCCTTGCGCGGCACCAGCCGGCCCACCGAGAGGACCCGGTGGCGCCGCTTCCGGGCGGCAGCGGGTCCCTCAGCCGAGAAGAAGCCCAGGTCCACGCCGCAGGGGGCGATGGAGATCTTGCCCGTGGTGATGCCCATGGCCTTGAGCTCAAAAACCTCATCCGAGCAGGTGGCAATGATCCTGTCCGCGGAGCGCCCCACGCCGGGCTCCAGCCAGCGGCGTTCGGTGGGACTGGTGTCCTCTGCGCCCTGGTGCCGGCGTTTCACCGTGCCGAGGGCGTGGAAGGTCTGGATCACCGGGACGCGGTATCCCGCGTCGGGCCGGCGCGCAGCGTCAAGCGCGGCAAGACCGGACATCCAGAAGTGGCCGTGCACCACGTCCGGCGGCCGCTGTCCCCAGTCCCTGGCCACACCGTCCGCGAGCTCCCCCATGTAGGGAAGCAGCTCATCCTTGGGCACGTGCCGGGCGGGGCCGGCATCGACGTGCACAACCTCAAGCCGGCGACCCACCCGGACCCTGGCGGGAAGCTCCGTTGCATCCCTGCGGGTGTAGACGGTGACGTGGTGGCCCCGCTTGGCGAGCGCTTCGGACAGCGCGGCAACATGGACGTTCTGTCCGCCCGCGTCCACTCCGCCCAGGGCCGCCAGCGGACTGGCGTGCTCGGAAATCATGGCGATTTTCATGGGGTCTTCCTCTCTGGCGCCGGGACAAGGATCCGCTCGTCCGGGTGCTCGTTGACGGAGTGACGGGGCCGGCTCCGCAGGTCCGCCAGCAGCTCATCCCAGCGGTCCTGGAACGTGCCCAGGTTGTAGCGTTCCAGCGCCGCCTCACGGGCGGCTGCGCCCCGCCGTCGTGCTTCATCCGGATTGGCGACCAGCCTCTGCGCACAGCGGAGCAGCTCGTCGATGTCGGCGGAGACGGCGCCGGCCTCCGGCGGCACCGCCCGCGGCGCTTCGGTGGTGGCCAGCGCCACCACCGGCATGCCCAGGTGCATGGCTTCCAGGAGGGACAGGCCCAGGGACGTCCAGCGCATGGGGTGCACGTAGACCCGGCAGCGGGCCAGTTCCCGGTGCAGTTCCTGCGTCTTCAGGTCGCCCCGGGCCGCCAGCCGGGACGCATCGATGCCGGTGGCGGCGGCGAGCCCGTCCGTCTTCATGCCGAAGACCTGAAGGGGCGCCACCGAGGCAAAGGCCGGCAGCAGATCGGTTCCGGTCACCCGGCCGCGGCGCACCGGCTCATTAACCACAACGCCCAGCTCGGCCAGCTCCCCCGTGTACAGGTGCCCGGGGTCCGGGATCCCGTGCTCAATGACGGTGGCGGGAGCCGAGCCGTTGTCCCAGGCCAGTCGGTTGAAATGGGTCACGTGGACCACCGGGATGCTGTCCTGGTCCGCGAGCGGATGGCGGGTGTTCGGAAAATTGCCCTTGGGGGTGTTGTGCTCCACGTACACCGCCGGCAGGTCGCGGCCCGGGGTCCGCCCCAGCAGCCGGGACACCTCCGCAATCTCTTCCGGGCGCTGAAGCACGACGGCGTCAACGGCGTCGGCGTCGAGCGTTGCCAGGTCCACCTCCCGCACTGAAGGCGGCCAGTCCCTGCCGGCACGGCCAAGTCCCCAGGCACCACCTTCCAGCAGGACAGGAAGCAGGTACTCATGACGTCCGCGCACAAACGCGTCCGTCCAGGAACCGTGGACATGCCATAGCAGGATTCTCATCTGTTACGGGCCTTTCTACGGGTGCTGACATGGGTGCTGAAGGAGCTCACTCCGCCGATCAGCCGTTCGACGGCGGCAACCACCTCCTCGGGCGAGACGGAGTCGAGGCAGGGATGGCCCGGGACCGGGCAGACGCGGGCGCGGGTCATCCGGCAGGCCGCGTTCTGGTCGCCCAGCAGTTCCAGCGGCACCCCGTACGGCGCCCAGCGGATGGCGGGCACCACGGGCGAAAACAGGCACGCCACCGGAGTGCCCACGGCGGCTGCGAGGTGGGCGGGGCCGGTGTTCCCGGTGACTACCGCGTCGGCCCCCGCCATGACACCCGCCAGGGTTGAGAGGTCGGTCCGTCCGCCGAGGTCCAGCGCGGAAGGGCCGGCCACGGTGGCGGTCAGTGAGGCCTCGTTGGGGCCGCCCGTCACCACCACCCGGCGTCCCGCGCCCTGAAGCAGTTCGACGGCCGCGGCGTGGTGCAGCGGCGGCCACGCCCTGGCCGGGACGGCAGCCCCCGGATGGACCACCACGTAGGGTTCGGTGCCCACCAGGTCCCGTACATCGGGGACGGACGCGAGGTGGAGCTTGCCGTCGTCCCCGGCCGGCAGCCGGAACCCGGCGGCCTCCGCGATGCCCAGCGCCCGCTCGGCCTCGGGCTGGTCCTCCGGGAAATCCTCACCGGGCTTGAGCCTGACATCCAGCAGCGACCCGGCGTAATCGGTGGACGCCCCGGTGATCCGCTCCACGCCGGCCAGCCTCAGCAGCAGGGCCAGCGGCAGCGGGGACTGGTGGAAGGACGTGAGGATGACCGCTTCGGTGATCCGTGAGTTGCGGACGAAATCGATGAGCCGGTCCGCGTGGGGGCCGGTCATCTTCGGGGCGGGGTTCATGATCCACGGGCTGTCCCAGCTGTACACCTCCGCGGCGCCGGGCAGCAGCGCAGCCGCGGCCTCCCCCTGCCGGCCGCACAGCATCACCACGTGGTTGGCGCCGCTGCCGTCCGGAACCCTGCCGTGGGCCACGGCCCGGACCGCGGGCCCGGCCAGGAGGACATCGCCCATGCTGTCCAGGCGTGCAACCAGCACGCGGCCCATCAGGGCGTCCCCTGCAGCAGGCCGACGGCGGCCGCCAGGTCAGGGGCGACCAGCCGCGCCGCTGCCACCTCCTCAGCCCGGGTCACCGGGGTGGGAACCAGCACGCCTGTTGCTCCGGCAGCCTCCGCCGCACGGACATCCGCCCCGATGTCGCCGATGAGTGCTGCCTCGGATTCGGCGATGCCCAGCTTCCGGCAGGCGCTGTGGACCATTCCGGGCTGCGGCTTCCGGCAGGCGCAGCCGTCCTGCTCCGAGTGCGGGCACACTTCCCACACATCGAAAGGCCCCAGCAGTTCTTCCACCCTGGCATTCACGCCCGCCACATCGGCTTCAGTGATCAGGCCCCGGGCGATGCCGGACTGGTTGCTGATGACGCCGGTGGCGATGCCCTCGGCCCGGAGGCCGTCCAGCACGGCTTTGGCACCCGGCACCGGCCGGACCAGTGCCGGGTCCCCGTTATAGGGCACATCGACCACCAGGGTTCCGTCCCGGTCGAACAGGACAGCGCGGAACTTGGACGTTTCGGGGCTTTCCATAAGCACCCTGTTCCCTCCTCCTGCTGCTCCTAAACAGGGCCGCAGGCTTTTCCCGGCTTTCGGACCGGAAAGATCCGAGCCGCTGAACAGGCAAGATACGAAATTCGCGGGTTTGCTGCTGCTCCTTCAGCCCCGCCGCGGAGACACTTTCCATGGCAGGCGTACGGTCATTAGGGGACTAAACGGTCCTTGGCTTGGCACCCAACCGGCGGGTGTGGGAGGCCGGGCCGGAAGCCCTGCCACCGCGGACGGCACGCAATGATCCTGCGTTGCCGCCGTCCTGGGCAGTGCCGGGACGGGAGCTGTTTTCAAGCCGCCGCTGGAGTTCCACCAGGACGCGGGCCAGCCGGCGCGAAACCTGCATCTGGGACATGCCGAGCCGCTTCCCCAACTGCACCTGGGTTTCCTCGCAGAAGTAGCGGCGGTACAGAAGCTCCCGGTCCGCGGCGTCCAGGTCCTGCATCGCCTCACGCAGGCAGGCAAGGTCCTCCAGCCGCTCCAGCGGCGTTTCCGGGCAGGCCAGCACGTCGCCGATGGGCGGCGCGTCCGAGTTGGGGTTGACGGCGTCAAGGGAATCCGGGTGCATGCTGCTGGATGCCGAGATGGCTTCTTGGACTTCCGCCGGGTCCGTCCCCAGCTCTCCGGCCAGTTCCTCCACGCTGGGGTTCCTTCCCAGCGCCTGGGTCAGTTCCGGCTCGGCGCGGAAAAGCCTGGTCCGGAGGTCCTGGATATGCCTCGGCGGCCGGACCACCCAGGTCCGGTCCCGCAGGTACCTCTTCAGCTCACCGGTGATGGTGGGGGCGGCGTAGGCGGGGAAACTTTCGCCCTTGGACTGGTCAAACCCGCGGGCTGCCTTCACCAGGCCAAGGTAGGCCACCTGGTTCAGGTCCGCCCGTTCGCGTCCGCGGGCCTCGAACCGGCCGGCAAGGGCTTCCGCGAGATCCAGGTAGCTGAGGACCAGGTCGTTTTCAAACGTTTCCCGCAGTTGTCCGGAAGCGGTGGTTGAGGGGTTTCGATGCGGGAGTTCTGGTTGTTCCCGGCGGACTGGCGTAGCATCCACGGCAAGCGCGGCGAAGTATTCGGGCATTGTCGATGGTTCCCTCGGTCTGGTTCCGAAAGCCTGCGGCAAGACTTAGAAGTAGGAAATCATAAGGTTGCTTATAAAACAATCCTTCCCCCTATAGGCTCAACACGTAAGCGGAATCAGCACACCCCCCGCCGGAGGAGCCTTTTCATGCGCATCGCCATCACCGGAGCCAGTGGAAACGCAGGAACAGCGCTGCTACGGAACCTGCAGGGCCACCTGTCCAAAAAACCGGGAAGCCTGGAGGTGGTTGGCATGAGCAGGCGGCTTCCGGACACCACCAGGGAACCGTATTCGGGCGTGGACTGGCACACCCTGGACGTCGGCCTGGAGCGGGACAAGCCACTGCTGGAGGCAGCGCTCCGCGGAGTGGACGCCGTGGTCCACCTCGCCTGGCAGATCCAGCCCAACCGGGACCTCGAGCAGCTCTACCGCACCAACGTCACGGGCACCAGAAATGTTCTGGCGGCAGCCAAGGCGGCAGCGGCCAAGCAGGTTGTCTGCGCCTCCTCAGTTGGCGCCTACAGCAAAGCCCCCAAGGACAGGCGCACGGACGAATCGTGGCCGGCAGAGGGCATGCCGGGCTCGCATTACAGCCGGCACAAGGCCGAACAGGAAAAACTGCTGGATGAGTTCGCGGCGGCCGAGCCGGGGATCTCCGTGGCCAGGCTCCGGCCGGGGCTGATCTTCCAGCGCGACGCGGGCAGCGAAATCGGCAGGTATTTCCTGGGACCTGTATACCCGCGGCTCCTGCCGGCCCGGCCCCGGATTCCGCTGCTGCCCGCACCTGACGATCTCATCTTCCAGGCGGTCCACGCCGACGATGTGGCGGAGGCCTACTGGCGGGTCATCGACCAGCGGGCCAGCGGGGCGTTCAACATCGCGGCCGAACCCGTCCTCACGCCCCGGGAACTGGCCCGCATCCTGGGCGCCCGCAGGATCCTTCCGATTCCCATGGGACTGCTTCACAGGCTGGTGGGGCTGGCCTGGTGGCTGCGCCTCGTGCCCACCGATTCAGGCTGGGTGGAAATGGCAGCCGGGGCACCGGTGATGGATACCAGCCGGGCCCGCCGCATCCTGGGATGGGAAGCGCGAACCTCATCTGTCGACGCCGTCAAGGAAGTCCTCGAAGGCATGGGACAGGGGAAGGGCATTAGCCCCTCCCCTGTCCTCAAGCCGCGTAAACCCTGACCGGGAGCCCTATCGGGGGCCAGCCGGAGGTCATTGGCGGGCTAGATACCGGTCCGCGGGTTCTCGCCGTCCCGGCGTGCCGCATCCTCCCGGGCAGCATCCCGGCGTGCCGCTTCCTCACGGGCAGCATCCATCCGGTCCCGGTCCACATGCGTACCCTCCTGGCGCTCAGCGCGTGCGTCGCCGGCCGCGGCACCGACGGGGCCGGCGGCACCACGGGCATCATCCCGGACGGCGTCCCGGCGGACCCCGTCGCTGCGGACGGCGTCATCCCGGACGGCGTCATCCCGGACGGCGTCATCACGAACAGTGTCGTCACGGACACCGTCACCACGGGTATCCCGGTCCCGCGCAGCTCCGTCCCGTCCGACGTCGGGATCCACCTCGTCCGCCCTGCGGGTATGGTCCGCAACATCGGCGCGGAGCGACTGTGCTTCCCGGGCTGTCGCGTCGGCTTCCTGCTTGAGCCGTGCGGCATTTACCTGCGCCTGCTCTGCGTCAGCACGGGCACGCGCAGCCTTGGCCTCGCGCTCCCGGGCATCAAGTTCCACATTTTCTGCCTCGCGGCGGATTTCGGCTGCCTGTTCCCGGTGGGCTTCATCGCGTTTTTGCTGCATTGCCTTCCGGCGCCTTCCGGTTGCCAGCAGCAACACAATAAGGACGAGCACAACAATGGCCACTACCACCCAAACCCATGGAGCTGTTTCCAAACTACCCACCACTTTCCACTTCGATGTCCGGGCAGGCCTGCGCCATTCCGGCTGACGTTTCTGGAACCGTTATAACTCGCTTAGCAAGGGTACTTACTTTCCATTAGTAATCATGCTTATTATTTTACGGCCAGTATTGCTGGTTCTTGATCAACAGCCGGCCTTCTTGGAAAGAGAGAGCGAAGATGACAGAGAACCAATGGCCCGAGGATCCCGCCTACACGGCTCCCCCGGCCTCAACGGGTGTACCGGGCGAGCGGACCGCCACTACCTTTCCAGCCGCCGCCACTCCGCCGGCCGGGGTGACGCAGACCGGGGTGACGCAAACCGGTGACACCGCCGGGGCGTCCCGCAAGGACGCGGCAAAGGAAGAAGCAGCGGACGTAGCCCGCACGGCAAAAGATTCGGCCCAAAGCGTGGCGCAGACGGCCAAGAGCGAGGCTGCCAACGTTGCTGCGGAGGCGAAGTACAGCGCGCAGGACCTGCTGCACCAGGCGAAGACGGGCCTGACCAGCCAGGCCGGCACGCAGCAGCAGAAGGCAGCCGAGGGCATGCGCTCTATCTCCGGCCAGCTGCGGAGCATGGCGGACGCCCCGGACCAGCAGGGCATGGCCAGCGACCTCATCCGGCAGGCCGCCGAGCGCACCTCCTCCATGGCCACGTGGCTGGAAAACAGGGAGCCGGGTGACCTTCTGACAGAGGTCCAGCGGTTCGCCCGGAACCGTCCCGGGACCTTTCTGCTGCTGGCAGCCGGGGCCGGCGTCCTGGCCGGCCGCCTCACCCGCGGCCTCACCGCAGGCGCCCCGGAATCGTCGTCCGGAACACGCCGCAGTGCCGGCCTTGCCGGGCAGTACTCCGGCACCCCGTACGGCGACCAGTACAGCGAATCGTACGCACCTGCCGGCGGTACCGTTCCGCCACCTCCGGTCCAGCTCCCCGGCCCCGCCACCACCACGGCGGGGTACGACGGCGGCGCTCCCGGCGGCGGTTACGCCGAACCCGTGCGTCCCGCCAGCGCCCTGGATAGCCCGCAACTGGTGGAAGAACCATGGTCGGGCAACCGGATTGCTGACGATCCCCTCCGCGACCGCGACCTTGCGGACGACCCCATGCCGGGAGACCCGCTCACCCGTGACCGCAGGGCGGATGGCCACACTGGCGGCTTGTGATGAGTAGCCAGATTCCTGAGATGCCGCCGAGTGAGGCGCATCAGAAGGCCGATAACGCCTCCCTTGGCGAGCTCCTGGGTGATGTGACCCGGGACCTGTCCACCCTGATGCGCCAGGAAGTGGAACTGGCCAAGGCCGAACTCAAACAATCCGCCACCCGCGCCGGGAAAGGCTCCGGCATGCTCGCCGGCGCCGGCGTGGCCGGACACTTCGTCCTGGTCTTCCTGTCCCTTGCCCTCATGTTCGCCCTCGGCGCCCTGATGCCGCTTGGCTGGGCCGCCGTGATCGTCGCCGTCCTCTGGGCCATCATCGCCGCGGTCCTGGCCAGCATCGGCCGCAAGGAACTCAAGCAGATCAAAGGCCTGCCCCAGACCGGCGAAACACTCTCCGAAATCCCCCCAACCCTAAAACCAGGTGAGGTCAACCGATGAGCGAGAACCCCGACGCAATCCGCCAAGACATCGAAGCCACCCGCGCCCGGCTGGGCACCAACGTGGACGCCGTCGCGGACAAAGTCACCCCGTCCAACATCGTCCACCGCCAAACCGACAAAGTCCGGGACGCCGTGACCGGGGTCAAGGAGAAAATCATGGGAACAGCAGACCACGCCACCACCCGCGTCCAGAACACCATGCACACCGGAACCGGACACACCAGCGACGCCCTGCACCACACCGGCGACACCCTCCACGACGCCAAGGACAACGTCGCCGCCCGGCTCTCCGACGCCGGCACCGCCGTGTCCCACGCACCGGACCAGGTCAAAGCCAAAACCCAGGGCAACCCCCTCGCCGCAGGCCTGATCGCCTTCGGCGCCGGGATGCTAGTCTCCTCCCTGATCCCGCCAAGCCAGAAAGAACGCGAAGCCGCGGACCAGCTCAAAACCGCAGCCCAGCCCCTGGCCAACCAGGTCACCGAGGCCGCAAAAGACATGGCCCAGGACCTCAAGGAACCCGCCCGCGAAGCGATGGAAAACGTCAAAGCCACCGCCACCGACGCAGCCCAAAACGTCAAAACAGAAGGCCAACACGCCGCCACCGACGTCAAGGACCGCGCCACCGACGCCAAAACCAACGTCCAAAACACCTGAGCCCGGGCCCCGCGGCAACGCAAGGCAACTGCACCAGAAGACAGGCCGGTTCCGCACCCCGCGGAACCGGCCTGTCCGTTTCAGCCCCTGATCGAGAGGACACATCATGGCCACTCACGACGCATCCGAGACCAGCACAGCCAAGGCAGGACAGGCGCCGGATCCGAACGACTCCAGGAAACCGGACAACCTCCGGGACGTGGACAAGCCCTCCTGGAAATACGTCCTCAAGAAGACACTGCGCGAGTTCAACAAGGACCAATGCACCGATCTCGCCGCAGCGCTGACGTACTACGCCGTCCTGTCGCTGTTCCCGGCCATCCTGGCCCTCGTGTCACTGGTCGGGATCTTCGGCGATCCGGAAAAGACCACCACTGCCTTGCTGGACATCGTCCGCGGTTTCGCCCCCGCGGAGACAGTCAATACGGTCAGCGGCGTGGTGGAAGACCTGGCCAACGCGCCGGCGGCAGGGCTGACCCTGGTCATCGGTCTTGCCACCGCCCTGTGGTCGGCATCGGGCTATGTTGGCGCGTTTGGGCGGGCCATGAACCGGGTGTACGAGGTGGATGAAGGCCGGCCGTTCGTGAAGCTGCGCGGCACCATGCTGGTGGTCACCCTCCTGGCAATTGTCATCATCGCGATCCTCGCCGGCATGCTGGTCCTGAGCGGTCCGGTAGCAGAGGCAGTGGGCGGCCTGATCGGGCTGAGCGGCGTCTTCCTCGCCGTCTGGAATATAGCTAAATGGCCGGTCATGGTGGCCCTCATCATCGTCATCATCGCCGTGCTCTACTACGCCACTCCCAACGTCAAGCAGCCCAAGTTCAAGTGGATGAGCATGGGCTCGGGCATTGCCCTGTTCGTCTTCCTGATTGCGTCCCTTGGCTTCGGGTTTTACGTGGGCAACTTCGGCAACTACAACAAGACGTACGGCGCCCTGGGTGGCGTGATCGTTATGCTCCTGTGGCTCTGGATCCTGAACTTGTCCCTGCTGTTTGGCGCCGAGTTCGATGCCGAACTCGAACGCGGCCGCCAGCTTGAGGCCGGCATCGAGGCGGAAGAAACCATCCAGCTGCCGCCAAGGGACACCAAGAAGAGCGAAAAGCTCCAGGCGCAGGAGGAAGAAGACATCCGGGTTGGCCGCGAACTGCGTGAGAAGTACAGCGCGCAACATGGCGACGGCACGGAAAACCAGGATGAGGATGACAACGACCGGCAACAGGAAACGGAGCCGCACCGAGACCGGGTAAAGGACAAGGTGCGGGACCGCGCCAGCCACCGGGAGTCCCCCGGCGGCGGGGAACACGGCAACCGGTAGTCACAACCGGCTGCTTCCAACGGAGGGGTACAGCGTCCGCTGCAGGGCGCTGTACCCCTCTTTGTGCTTGACGGCCGTTCCTCGTGCGGCGCGCTCAGGGCGTGCGCCGCAGGTACTAGGCAGGACCTCCAAGATGGGGGAAAATTATAGGTAGGTCCAGTTGAAGATCCCGGGTTTGGCAAGGGCCCGGGGCAAGGCGGGGCCGGCGGTGAGATGGCCTCCTCTGAGACCGAGGCCAGTCCCCCCAGTCGCCGTCGGCCCCCTCGATCCGCGCACTTGGCAGCGCCTCAATTCGGTGGCCTAACTGGACAAAGTGATCCGTACTGCAATACTTTCTTGATTACTCTGCTGGCCCCGGTCCCCGGTGCCGGCAGGGCCGCTGAAGCAGATACGGCGGCATCACGGTCGACCCTAATGAGCGGACATGCCTGCTAACCACTTTGAAGAATTTCTTGCCGAAGCAGTTGTTCCGGACAGGGAGCCCGGCCTGGGCCTTGGACGCGACGAACTTTACGGCCTCTACACCAGCTGGTGCCTCATCCATAAAGCACAGCTTCAGTCACCGGATGCACTCTGGGACGCCCTCGCGGAACACGGAATCAACCCGGACAGCAACAACCTGTCCATGACCGGGCCGGCGGCCGCCGACTACATCGTGGCCAGCGCACCGCCGCTGGTCTGATCCTTCCGGTTTCCACGTATGTGCAGGTCAAGGGCGGGACAGCCCCTGTTGGAGCGTCCCGAGTCTGGCTAGCATGGGATTATGGCCGGCGGGCATCATGGTCCGCCGGCCACCAGCCGAAGGGAGCAATGCCATGGGTTTGGATGACAAGATCGACAACGCCGCCGAGAAGATGGGCGGCAAAGCCAAGGAGGCCGCCGGCCGGGCCACGGACGACGAAAACCTCCGGGCCGAGGGCGAAATGGACCAGACAAAGGCCGACCTGAAACAGGCGGGCGAGAAGGTCAAGGACGCCTTCAAGAAGGACTAGGTCCACGCGCAAGGGTGCTGCCGCATGGTGCGGCAGCACCCTTTCGCTTGCCCGGGGTCCAGTGCGCGTGCTTCACAACGCCGCAACCCCCACCGCTCCCCCGCAGTCCCCGGCAAGGGTCCGCAGGTAGGCTGCGAAGCCGCGGGGAGCCCTCGCCGCTGTCCGCCCCGAGGTCACCACCCGGTTGCTGTCCGTGGCATGGATGGCTGCCCCGGCCGCCCGGAGCCGGGCCACGAGGGTCCGGTCTTCGTCGTACTCGTGACGCGGAAAACCTCCGGCTGCCCGATAGGCGGAGGCCCGGACGCCCAGGTTGGCCCCGTACACGTGCGGATGGTTTTCCACGAACGGGTGCCGCAGGTGCCAGCGCCTCAGCAGTTCCGGATCCATTCCGTCCGCATCGGGTTCCACGGCGCCCAGGACAACATCCGCGCCGGCAGCCGCGAGTTGGAGCTGGCGCACCAGCCAGTCCGCTGGGACGCGCGTGTCGGCGTCGGTATTTGCTATCCAGGTTCCGGAGGCCGCCCTGGCGTCCGGCACGGCCTGGGCCCAGAGTGCCTGGATTCCGGCCCGCCGGCTCCGCCCGACACTGCGGTAGGCAACCTCCATGGTGCCGAACCGGCCGTCGCCGGCCGTGAACTTCCGGGCGAGGAAGGACGAGTTGTCCGTGCAGGAGTCCAGGACCAGCATGGCGCGGACGATGATGCCGGGTTGCTCGGCCTGCAGGACGTCGACGGCGGCACGGACACTGGCGATTGAGCCCTCCAGGTGCCACTCCTCGTTGTGTGCGGGGACAACCACCATGACGGAGCCGACGTCGGGATGGTCCGGGCAGGCGAAGGAAAGGGAAGCAGCGCATTCGCAGCCCACGGTGGTCATCGCCGCTCCCCCGGCCGGATACTGGCGGGCGCCACCAGCGTTTCCAGGACGAAATCGCGTTCGCGGTGGAGCCCGGCGGGCTTCCATCCGGGCCTCTTCCTTGCCAAGGCGTGGACCGTGTCGCCGTCGAGCTCCCAGCCGTCCACCGGGTGCCGCCAGTGGCAGAGGAGCAGTGTCCCGCCAGGCTCGAGGGATGCTTCAATCCTGTCCCACAGCACGGAAAGCTCATCGGCGGCGAGGTAATAGCCCACCTCGGACACCACCACCAGGTCGAACTTTCCTTCGGGCCAGGCCTGGGGCACCACCAGCTGGCGGAGCCCGACATGAGGCAGTCCGGCCAGCCGCCTGGCTGCCAGCTGCAGGGCCGTCCCGCTCGCGTCCACAGCCAGGAGGTTGCGGCAGCGGCCTGCGAGTTCCGCGGTCAGGGTTCCGATCGAGCATCCCACTTCCAGCCCCGACCCGTACGTCTCCGCAGGCAGTGCGGCCAGCGTCAGGGCACGTTTCCGCCGCTCATACCAGCTGGACGTGTAGTTCCACGGGTCTTCGGACCGCCCGTGGACGTCATCGAAAACCCGTTCGGCGTCGGTGCTTCGGCGGGAGCCTGCCGGGGTCTCCCGTGGCGGCGTCCAGGCGAACATTTCGTAGCCACGGGTGAAGTGGCCCAGGAATCCCTCGCCCAGCAGGGCCTCGTCCCCCGCTGCAGGCGACAGCGGACGGACCTGGGATGAGTGCGCCTGCAGGGCCTGGTTCTTGGCCGCCCGGGCCGTCGCGTCCAGCGGGAACCGCAGCCAGTCCTGCCAGTCCGCGTGGTCCGGAGTGGCCCACAGCCAGTACCAGATGGGGTACTCGAGCAGGCCGTGGCCGTCCTGGCGGGCAACCTCAGCGGAGACAGCGCCCAGGGCGTCGTGGTCGGCGTGGCCGTCGGCACGGTAGGGAGCAACCAGGACCAGCGAGCCAGGGTTTCCCCGAAGCCTGCGGCCGGCGTCGCGGATGGCCGCGGCGATGGTGTCCGCGTGCATGCCCAATCCCTTGTCCGGCAGCCCCAGGAAGTGCCAGCGGTCCTGGAGGCCCAAGGCAGCCATGGCTTCGGAAAACTCCCTGATCCGGACAGCGGCAAGCTCCTCCGGCGTATGGGTCGGGGAGTCAGGGTGCGAACCTTCGCCGGCTGTGCACAGCAGGACTTCCACTGCTGCGCCCGTGGCCTGCAGGGAGGCGAGCAGGCCGCCGGCGCCAAGGGTTTCATCATCGGGATGGGCAGCGAGGACCACGAAGCGCAGGGCTGCGCGTTCGTCCGGCCCGAGGGGCAGTTCGGGCGCCACCGGCAGGCCGCTAGCCTCCCAGGCGGCTTCTTCCGTTCCCTGGTCGGTGTGGGAGAAGGTCACCACGCGCAGTCGCCCTTGAGCGTGAGCGCACCCAGGTGCGCGTCGTCGCGGCCGCCATGGTGCTGCCGGACGTAGAGGGCAAGGTCCGCCGTGCGCTTGGCGTACTGCTCATCGAAGGCCAGCGGGGCCGGTCCCCGGTTGGAACCGACGAGGTGCAGGACCCGCTCCACCGCTGCCGCAACGGTGCCGCGTACCCGCAAGGCCTCGCTCCAGGCGCTCCGGCCTTCCTCCGTGCCGAGGCTTCCCTCGTCGATCGCGTGGGCGGTCCGGGCAAGGTACTGGAGGGCCGAGGCCAGGATCCGGTCCACCTCGCCCAGGGAGGCGAGCGCCAGCTGGTCCGGTTCGCGTCCCGCATCTGCCCCGGCCAGCAGGGCGCGGCGGTAGTCCCGGGCCACCCCAACCGCTCCGCCGAGCCAGCACGCGGCAACGCCCATGCCGCCCCAGGCGAAGCCGGGCCGGCTGAAGTACCAGCCGGCGGTGCCGACCGCTGCCGCGGGGACCTGGTCGAAGTGGACTGTGCCACTGGGGATCTCCCGGAGCCCGCGGGCAATCCACCCCGGCTCGTCACAGGCCACTCCGCTGTGTTTGAGGTCCACGGCGAAAGCTGCCCTGCCGCCGTCGCCGGTGTGTGCCGTGACGACGGCGTGCTGCAGCAGACCCGCCAGGGAACACCACGGCTTGGAGCCGGTGAGGAGGACGCCGGGGCCGGAGCCTTCTGCCCGGAGGAGCATCCCTGGCCCTTCAGCCGCAAAGACGCCCCAAGTGCGGTCCAGCCCGTACGGCGCCCCGGCCTGGTGGAGGATGGCCAGGGCATCAAGGTGGGGCTCGAAGACCCGGCCTGCCGCCACGTCCACAGCGGTGACGGATGCCAGCAGTTCCCACAGCAGGGCAGTGTTCCCTTCGCCCGGCCGAGGCCAGCTGCGGCCCGCGTCAGCAGCAAGGCGGAGCAGCGCGGGCACGTCGCCCACGCTGCGCTGCACGGCCTGGAGCAGCGGCGTCCATCCTGCAAGATCTTCCGGCGGGGACGCCAGGCGGACCGGACGGAGCGGGCCTCCGGTTCCGTCCGGTCCGCCGGCTTCGCTGTGGAGCTGATCCGCTTTTTTGTGGACCGCCTGCCCGACTGCCACCTATTTGGCGGCCGGCTCGGTGACGGAGGCGGTGGGGGACATGGTTTCCGCGTTGACCATCCAGGCCAGCTGTTCCAGTCGCTCGATGGCTGCGTGGAGCAGGTCAGCGCTGGTGGGGTCTTCGTCGTCGACGTCGTCGTGGACGTCGCGCATCGTCTGCACCGTGCGCTCCAGCCTCGCGGTGATCAGCTTGACGGTGTCCTTAGTGGACGTGAGGCCCTCGGGGAACTCGTCCAGCCTGTTGTCGGCCGAGACCGTGCTGCTGCGCCCGTCAGGCAGGGCGTGCAGGGCCCGCATCCGTTCGGCGGTCTGGTCCGCGAAAAGCCGGGCCGCAGCGATGATCTCGTCGAGCTGCAGGTGAAGGTCGCGGAAGTTCGTGCCCACGAGGTTCCAGTGGGCCTGTTTTCCCTGCAGGTGCAGCTCAATCAGGTCGGTGAGGACCATCTGCAGGTTGCTGGCAAGGGTGGGTGACGCTTTCATCAAGTACCTCCGATGCGGCCTGGCCGGCTGCCCTTCAGCCGGACCTCATTCTAAGCATACTTAGTAATGGGCCAGCCACT
Source organism: Arthrobacter nitrophenolicus (assembly GCF_045833485.1). NCBI lineage: Bacteria > Bacillati > Actinomycetota > Actinomycetes > Micrococcales > Micrococcaceae > Arthrobacter > Arthrobacter nitrophenolicus. The sequence goes on along the minus strand of NZ_CP174504.1, from coordinate 2,187,188 downwards.
GCCGCTGCCAGGATGTCGCTGCCGGGCTGCTGCCCATGCCTGTCGGGACAATACAGCTAGCTGATCCTCGCGAGCGCGAAGCCGTCCCATCCCTTGGAACCGACCGTCTGGATGACGGTGGCATCAAGCCTGGGGTGCTCCCCCAGCAGCTTGAGGGCGTCCACAATGCCCGGGGCGTTGACCGGGTCCAGGTCAGGATCCAGGATGGCACCCTCCCAGACGGTATTGTCCAGGACCACGGTGGCGCCGGGCCGGCCCAGCCGCACCGCCCAGTCCAGGTACCGGCTGTTGTTCTCCTTGTCCGCGTCGATGAAGATGAAGTCGAACGGCTCGCGGCCCTCCTCTGCGAGTGCTGCCAGGGTTTCCAGCGCGGGCCCCAGCCGGATCTCCACCTTCTCGCCCAGACCGGCAAAATCGATGTTGGCCCAGGCTACTTCCGCGTGCTTGGGAAGGAATTCGCAGGTGACCACCGTGCCGTCCTCGGGAAGCCCCCGGCCGATCCAGATGGTGCTGAAACCGGCAAGCGTCCCGATTTCGAGGACGCGGCGGGCACCGGACAGCTGAACCAGGAGCTTGAGGAGCTTACCGGCATTTGGCGCCACCTCGATGGCTGGCATCCCCGCCTCCGCGGCGGAACTGATGGCCTGCTCCAGGGCCGGGTCCGGATGGACCACCACGCGTGTCAGGAACTCTTCAGCTGCCGTCCACTCCGGCCGGGGTTTGTGCTCGAACATTGCCACAGTTTGGCACGGGCGGACTTGCTGGTCCAGAGAATCAGCCGGACTGCGGGGCACCGCAACGGAAGTGTCAGGAACCGTCCGCCAGGGCGCCCTCCAGGCGCTCCACCTTGGCGGTGAGCTCTCCTGTGTATCCGGGCCGGATGTCTGCCTTGATCACCAGGGATACCCGGCTGCCGTAACGCCCTACCGCTTCGGTGGCGCGCTTGACGACGTCGAAGACCTCATCCCATTCGCCTTCGATGGTGGTGAACATCGAGTCCGTCTGGTTGGGAAGTCCCGACTCGCGGACGATCTTCACGGCGGCGGCAACGGCATCGTGGACGGAGGCGTCACCCGGGCGGGAACCTTCAGCGGGGGTGCCGGACGGGGCAACAGAAAACGCAAGCAACATGGTGCCAGTTTGCCACGCCGCCAGCCCGCGAAACGGGCAGCGCGGGCAGCGCCGCCGTCACATAAGCTCCTACCCTTCAGTAACGGTGAAGGTGCGCAGCCGCGTTGCTAACCTTTTGGGCATGAGCCTCGCAGTCGCCCGCAAGCCCCTCCGCGCCGACGCAGCGCGGAACGTGGACAAGATCATCACGGCGGCGCGCCAGTGCTTCCGGGAATTCGGCCCGGACGTACCCCTGCAGACCATCGCAATGACCGCAGGCGTAGGCCCAGCCACCCTCTTCCGGAACTTTGCGGACAAGGAGGAGCTCGTCCTCGCGGCCTTGAACCGCCAGCTCCGGCTCACCGTCGATCCCGTGATCGAAGGCGCGCTGGCCGATATTGACGCCGCCGCCGGCCTGTTCCGGGTGATGGAGTCCCTCATGGATGCCTCCAGCGCCGACGCCAACCTGTTGGGCGCCGTGGCGGGCAGGCGGGAACTGCTGACGGGCATCACCGGGTCCCTCATGGAATCCATCAGCGTCCTGCTGGTGCGCGGGCAGGGGCAGGGAAGCCTTCGGCCCGACATCTCCATGACGGACATGTTCCGGCTGCTCGCCATGCTGATCGGCGTGGTGGACACCATGGAACCAGGATCCGACGCGTGGCGTCGGCCGCTGGCCCTGGTGGAGGACGCTATCCGCACCACCCGGCCCGCGCGGCCCCTGCCGCCGCACGTCCCGGTGCCGGCCGCAACCACCCCGGCCGCGCCGCCCCTGGCCGCGCTGGAGGACCCTGAGCTGGGGTAGGTTTTTGGATTTGCCCTGACCTGGCGGCCGCCGGTCCCCTCGCCGGGGGACCCATTGTGGCCTCCAGCCTTGTGCAATACACTTCAAGAGGGTTACGCAGCCAGCCTCTGGACATTCGAGATGGAGCGATCTCAATGATGCAGTTCCTGCATTTCCGGCGCCCACTGGCAGCGGCGCGATGAACAGTTCAAAGCTTTCGCACTACCTCAATAATCCGCGCGATCCGGAAGAAGTCCTGCCCACATTAACCGCGAATGAACTCGCGGACCTGCTGGACGCGCTCTACCAGAACCTTGACACGCCGGAACCCGAATTCGGCGCCCAGGCCTGGTACGACATGGCCGTCGAAGAAAGCTGCCGCAGGGCCGCACTGCGTGACGGCGCCGCCCACGGAGTGGCGTAGCACCGGGACTTTCCGCACCTATTCCCGCCCGCCGCCCGGCCCCCGATGACCACGGTGTTCGTTGGGGACATGGCCCTTCGCTTCCAGGAGATGCTGCTGCAGTTTCTCCTCGGCGTCCCTGCGCCGCCGCGCGGTGTCCCGCATTTCCCGGGTGGACTCGGCGCCCCGGGGCTCACGGTAGCCGGGCCAGCGCCTGCCTGACCGCTCCCCCGCGGGTTGGGATTCTGCGTTCATCTCGGTTCCTCCTTTGGCCGCCAAGGGGGCGTTGCAGCCGCTCTCCGGACTTTGGCTGTCCGGGCTGCGGGTCATCCGCTGGCCGCGTCCCCCCTCTTGCGGATTTCCCGCCGCACCAGGGCCTGCAGCGCTGGAACCGGCGACGACGGATCGGCCGTCAGGCCGGCGCGCAGCCTCTCGGCCAGCAGCTCAAGATCCTCCGGCGGGACGTCGGACAGGGCAGCAAATCGTGTGTAGAAGCGTTTGGCAGGAAGCCCCGCCCGCCGCCGGGCATCTTTTCGGGGTCGGCCGGCTCTTTCTCCGGCAGCGTGCAGCTGATTGTCCATGGTCGCCGTTCACAGGGAATTCAGTGGCCAACTGCATAGCCGCTCCCATAGTACAGCCGGGGACAGCCATTGGAAGTGACCTACGTCACCCGGCGCGGCCCCGGCGGTGGGCGGTCAATTCCAGCCCAACAGCCTCAGCAGCGCCGCCGTTCCCGCTCCGGCGAGCACCACCACCAGGAACGGGGCGCGCAGCGCCAGGGCCACCGCTGCCGCAGCCAGCGCCCCGAGCCGTGCGTCGGCGGCCAGCGACTGGCCCGATGCCACGGCATTGACCATGGTGAGGGAGGCGAGCAGCCCGATGGTCATGGTTCCTGCGATGCGCGACATCCGCGGATTCTCCAGGAAGCGGGCCGGCACCAGGTAGCCCACCAGTTTCCAGGCATAGGCCAGTGCGCAGGCCACCAGCAGCCAGAACCAGAGGCTCATGCGCCTGCTCCCGGAACAGTCCCGTGATGGCCGCCGTCGTGCCTGCCGCCGTGGCCCCCGTCATGCCGGTGGTGCTCCCGGTAAGGATCCACGTCGGGTTCCAGGCCCTCGTCGCTGCGTCCGTGACTGAACCAGCCAATGACTGCCGCCACGACGGCGGCCACCAGGATGGGCACGCCCGCCGGCACGAAGGGAACGGCAATAACCGTTGCAACAGCGCACACCACGGCAATGGCCACGGGCTCGCGGCCTTTGAGCCGGGGCCAGAGCAAGGCCAGGAAGGCGGCCACCGCGGCGCCGTCCAGGCCCCATTGCCTGGGGTCCCCGAGGCCTGCGCCGGCCAGGGCGCCGACGGCGGTAAACAGGTTCCACAGCACGTAGATTCCGATGCCGGCTGCCCAGAATCCGCGGCGCTGCTCTGCGGGATCAGCCTGCCCGGTGCTGGTGGCCGTTGATTCGTCGATGGTCAGCTGAGCACCGACGTATTTCCGCCAGCCGGTGGGCCGAAGCAGCGCGTTCAGCTGCATCCCGTAGATGCCGTTTCGCATGCCCAGCAGCGTTGCCGCGCTCATGGCCGCGATGCCGGAACCGCCGCCTCCCACCACGCCGATGAACGCGAACTGGGAGCCGCCGCTGAAGAGCAGGAGGCTGAGGGCCATGGTCTGCCAGAAGTTGAGCCCGGACGTGACCGACAGTGCCCCGAAGGACAGCCCGTACAGCCCGGTGGCGATGCTGATGGAGATACCTACCCGGACGGCCGGTGATCCCAGGAGAAGCATGGTCCAACTCAACCACAGCGAGGGTGGACGCTTGAAACCGGGCCGGCAGCTGCCGGGGTCAGGCCCAGGCCAGGGCGGAGCTGCCGTAGGGCGGGGGCGGATTGCGGTAATCGAGGGGCTGCCCGTCCAGCAGCAACGGCGGCGGGACGTACCGGAGCTCCCCGAAGGAGCTGTCCATGGTCCGGCAGTCCGGCGGCGCCAGTCCTGCTGCCGCGTCGTCGGTTCCGGGCAGGGAGAACAGCTCCGCGGCGGTCCTCGCCAGTGACAGCCGCGCGGTCCCGCCCAGGCCGGTACGACGGCGGCGGGCAAGGAGCGTGACAGCTGCGGCTGCCGCTCCGTACCCGGTGGCGTGGTCCAGCGCCTGGACGGGCAGGGCACCCGGGTGCCAGCCGTCGTCGTCGGTCCGGCCGTACAGGTCTGCTATGCCCGCAGCCGCCTGCACAATGCTGTCGAAGCCGCGCAGGCCGCTCCACGGCCCTGTTGCACCCCAGCTGTTCAGCGTGACCACGGCCAGCCCCGGGCGGGCCTCCAGCAGGTCCCCGGCCCCCAGTCCGAACCGGTCCAGCGCCCCCTGCCGGTAGCCGGTGACCACAACGTCGGCGGCCGCAAGGAGGTCGCGCAGCCGCTCCTGGTTTTCCGGGAGGGCCAGGTCCGCCTCGGCGCTGCGTTTGTCGAAGCAGGTGTCCACGAACTGGTCGGACAGTTCCGGCAGCCGGGGCGGGTCGATCCGCAGGACGTCCGCGCCGAGCGCAGCCAGGAGGCGCGTGGCCACCGGGCCGGCGATGACCCTGGTCAGGTCCAGGACACGGACGCCGGCAAGGGGCCGGGTGGTTTTCCCGTTAACGGCTGGAGGACCTGCCGGCACCGGCTCCGGCGTCAGTATCCCGGCCAGGCCCATGGGGGTGGTTTCGCCGTCGGAGGACGTCAGGGAAATCCATGGGCCGGAACCGGCAGCCTCACCCATCGGGGAGGCCAGCCACTCGCTGCGGGTCCGGACGGCAGCAGCGATTCCGCCCGCTGACTGGATTGCTGCCTCCGCCTCAAGGGTCGCCATGGTCCGGAGCGCGGCATCCACCTGGGCCGGGGAGCGCGCGCCGAGGGCCTGCAGCAGGCGCTGCTCGTGGTGCGGGTAGTTGGCGTGGAGCCGGATCCAGCCGTCCCGAGTGCGCCGGAAGCCGGACAGCGGGGCAAACCCCTGCAGCTTCCGCCCGGCGATCCGCAGGTGCCCGGACGAATTGAAGGCGGCGGCGGTCAGCGCCGGCGTGGTGGAAAACCTTCCGCGCCCGCCGGTGTACCCGTCAAGGGCCGCGGCGGCGGCGGAAACGGCGCCCACGGCGAGGCCCTCCACGTCCAAGGGTCCGGCCCACCAGCGGCGGGGCCCGGCGTCGTCCGCCCGCTTGCCCACGGCCGGCCTACCGTCCCTGCGGCGAGGCCAGCTGGAGCTGGCCCAGGACCCGGGCGGGCACATTGGTGGTGAGTTCGTGGATCCCGAGTTCCTGGCAGAGGGCCACATCCTCCGGGGAGTCCACCGTCCAGACGCGGAACCGCCGGCCGGAAGCCAGCCAGCGCTTAATGGTTGCCGGATGCCCGCGGACATAATCGATGCCCGGCCCCGCCAACCCTGCCACGCGGCTGTCCAGGATCCGCTCGCCTTCCAGCTGCGTGGCTTTCATCAGGTTGGCGATGGCCCCGCCGGTGATGGGGCCCAGGCCGAGCCCGCCGCGGATTTCGTGGATGTTGATGTCATCCACCAGCTGGCAGATGTATTGGGCGGGGACGGACCGGAGCAGGTGCCGGACGGAGTCCGGGCTGAAGCTCATGAAGGTCACCGCCACGTTGTCCACGGTGGAGCCGGCAGGGTCCCAGCCTTCCCGGCGCAGCAGCTCCAGGACCCTGTCCTCCAGCTTCAGCTGGTACGGGCTTGGATGCTTCAGTTCGATGGCGAGCCTGACCGGCCGCCCGGCTCCCCGGAGGATGTCCAACAGTTCGGGCAGGGTGAGGAACTGCGCCGACCGGGCCCCGTACGCCTCCGGGATCCGCACGCCCTTCCACGACGAGAAATCGAGGTGCCGCAGTTCACGCAGTGTCCGCTCGGCCACCGGCCCCGTGCCGTCCGAGGTGCGGTCCAGGTTGGCGTCATGCAGCAGGACCACATGCTGGTCGCGGGTGAGGTGGACATCGCACTCAACGCCGTCGGCACCGTCCGCCAGTGCCTGCAGGTAGGCGGCCCGGGTATGTTCGGCGAAAGCGGCGCTCGCGCCGCGGTGCGCAAAAACCAGCGGCCGCTGCGGCAGTGGCTCCTCAATCGTCATGCAGAGACGGTAGCCGACCCGGACCGAACTGCGGGGCTAGGCTTGGCACATGCAGGTGAACTCTGAGCCAACTACCCAGGAAGCACTCACCGGGCCCCCGCCTCAGGCGAAAGGACGCCCCAGGGCGCGTGCCGCCGTCGTCCATCACCTCAGCCCGGGCGATGCCGAAAAGGCGGCAGCGCTGCGGAAAATGAAGCTGGTGGCCCTGGGCCTGCTGGTCGCCATGGCCGTGGTTTTTGTCATCGCCTTTGCGCTGCAGGACGAGTACCCCTGGCTGCAGTACGTGCGGGCGGCCGCGGAGGGCGGCATGGTGGGCGCCCTGGCGGACTGGTTCGCCGTGACGGCGCTGTTCAAGTACCCGATGGGCATCAAGATCCCGCACACCGCAATCATTCCGCGGCGGAAGGACCAGATCGGCGCTTCGCTGGGCGAATTCGTGGAGACCAACTTCCTGTCCGAACAGGTGGTCCAGGAGAAGCTGGCCAGCGTCAACATCGCCCGCCGGGCCGGCGAATGGCTCGCCACGCCTGCCGGTGCCAACCGGGTGGCCAAGGAAGGCGCGGCGCTCATCCGCGGCGCGTTCAAGGTCCTGAACGACGACGACGTCCAGGCGGTCATCGAGGGCATGGTGCGCAAGCACCTGCTGGCTCCGCCGTGGGGACCTCCGGTGGGCAGGATGGCTGAGCGGATCTTCCACGACGGACACCACCACAAGCTCGTTGACCTGCTCGTGGACCGGGCAGCGGACTGGGTGGACGACAACCACGAAACCGTGACCCGGCTTGTTTCGGACCGCTCCCCCACCTGGGTGCCGCAGTTCGTGGACGGCCTGGTGGGCGACAAGGTGTACGTCGAAATCCTGAAGTTCGTCCGGGCCGTGCAGGCGGACCCGAACCACCAGGTGCGCCAGCAGATCGACAAGTACCTGAACGACCTCGCCCAGGACCTGCAGCACGATCCGGCCATGATCGCGCGCGCCGAGGAGATCAAGGCCCAGGTCCTGGGGGACCCCGAGGTCCGCGAACTCGCCTCCCGGACGTGGGGAACGGTGAAGAACGCCCTGCTGGGTGCCGTGGAGGATCCGGACAGCGACCTGACCATCAAGTTCAAGGCAGCGGTCCGGGACTTCGGTTCCCGGCTGGTCAATGATCCCGAACTCGCGGGCAAGGTCAACGCCTGGATCGGCGACGCCGCCGGATACCTGGTGCGGACCTACCGCTCGGATATCGCCGGGGTCATCACCGACACCGTGGCGCGCTGGGACGCCGAGGAAACGTCGCAGAAAATCGAGCTCCAGGTGGGCAAGGACCTGCAGTTCATCCGGATCAACGGCACGGTGGTGGGGTCACTGGCCGGGCTGGCGATCTTCACGGCGGCGCATCTCGTCTTCGGCTGAGCGCCGCTGCCGGCGGAGGCCTGCCGCCTAGTGCCGCTTAGGCGAACGACTCCAGTTCAACGCCGGCAGCAACCAGGCCTGCCCGCACTCCCGCGGCCATCTCCACGGCGCCCGGGGTATCGCCGTGGATGCACAGCGAATCGGGCCGGACCTGCACCACTGTGCCGTCCACGGCCACCACTTCGCCCTTGGTGGCCATCCGGACCGCCCGCTCCACCACAGCATCGACGTCGTGCAGGACGGCGCCTTCCTGCGAGCGCGGGACCAACGTTCCGTCTGCCTGGTAGGCGCGGTCAGCGAAGGCTTCGACGAACACCGGGTGCCCGGCCTCCCGCGCCTGCTTCAGCAGTTCCGAACCCGGCAGCCCCAGGATGGGCAGCCCGGGATCGTAGGCGCTGACGGCTGCCACCACGGCCTCCGCCTGCCCGGCGTCGTGCACCAGCCGGTTGTAGAGCGCCCCGTGGGGCTTCACGTAGTCCACGGAGGCACCCACGGCGTGCGCAACACCGTCGAGCGCCCCCAGCTGGTACAGCACATCGCCGAACAGCTCATCGAAGCTGGCATCCAGCGAACGCCTGCCGAAGCCTGCCAGGTCCCGGTACCCCACGTGCGCACCGACAGTGACGTCGAGCTCGTAGGCTGCCCGGCAGCTGTCCAGCATGGTGATGGGGTCGCCGGCGTGGAACCCGCAGGCTACGTTGGCGCTGGTCACCAGCTGGAACATCGCAGCGTCGTCCCCCATCTTCCAGGAGCCGAATGATTCGCCGAGGTCAGCGTTGAGATCCAAAGGTGTTGCCTTCCAGCGTCTGCTTGTCAGGAGCTGCGGCTGCCGTCAGCTCCCCGGGGATGGTGTCCGGCATCGGGCCGAACGCTTCCTTGGCGTTCGACACCACGGCGCGGCCCATCATGAGGTTACCCGCTCCGCCGACCACCGCCCCGATCCCGAAGGGCAGGGCCCGGCCGAACAGCGCCGTGCCCTGGCGTTTAAGCAGGTTCTTGAGGAAGGCCTTCTGGATCCGGTTCCGGATGCTGCTGAAGCCCGGCATCGGCAACGATTTGGACAGCACGCTGCCCCAGGCCCTGGTGGGGTTCATTTCACGGCCTGCCACCTGGCCGCTCAGTGTGCTGAGGAGTGCGGTCCCCTCCTCACCCAGCATGATGGCCATAACCATGGTGCTGGCCTTCTCCGGGTTGGTCAGCCGGATGCCGTGGAGTTCGGCCAGCGAGGTGGCATACAGGGCTGTGGCTTCCAGGAATCCGACAGTGGCTGCAGCGGAAAGCCCCAGCGACGCCACCGTCCCCACACCGGGCACCGCGGCGGTGGCACCCACCACCGCCCCGCCGCCGGTGACGGCGCGCAGGTAGTCGCGCTCCAGGATGTCGGCCAGCTGGGCGGCGGTGGCACGCGGATGCCTCTTCTGCAGCCGCCGGACATAGGCCACCACGAACGGACGCTGGATTTCCACCGCCTTCAGCAGCATGTTGTGGACACCGGGCTTGGGATTGCCCTCGGCGTCGAACACCGCGTTGTGGGCGGTTTCCTGTGCGATTCGTACTGCGGGATTGCTGCGCCTGGCCATGGTCACCTCATTCAAATCGACCTGCAGCGGGAAGGCTGCCGTGCTCCTCCATCCTAAGTGGATCAACACTAAGCATGCTTAACTTCTGCGCCGTGGCCCGCCGCCCGAACCGCCTTTGCAACGGTGCTGCCGCGCCCCGATTTGCCAGCGGCCAGCAACAGCGTGTACCTTGTGAGCCGAATCACCCACATTTGAATACTGCCTTTCGAGCTGTGACGGGAGAGCCCTCCCGGACCACCACCGGACAGGCGCCGTAGGAGCAAATCCTCCCCAGGAATCTCTCAGGCCCATGTACCGTCACGGCGAGGCGACTCTGGAAAGCAGTCCGGTTTCCTGCCGGACTCACCGACGGTGCAAGAGTGCCCTGCCAAGAGCAGGTGTCCTCGGAATCTCTCAGGTCCAATACAGAGCGGGGAGGAACCCATCCATGCCGTGCCATTCGTGGCCGGCCAGACCTGGAGTTCCTCATGACGATTCAATCCAACCCATCGGCCTTTGCCGACCGCCATATCGGCGCGCGCCGCCAGGCCGACGTCGACACCATGCTCAAGGCCATCGGCTACGACAGCGTGGACGGGCTCGTGGACGTTGCCGTTCCGGGAGCCATCCGCCAGGAGCACGCGCTCCGGCTTGGCGGGGCCCTCAGCGAGGTGGAGGTCCTTGCCGAACTGCGCAGGCTCGCCGCCAGGAACAAGACTGCTGTCCAGATGATCGGGCAGGGCTACTACGACACCGTGACACCCCCGGTGATCCGCCGCAACATCCTGGAATCCCCGGCCTGGTACACCGCCTACACCCCGTACCAGCCCGAGATTTCGCAGGGCCGGCTTGAGGCCCTCCTGAACTTCCAGACCATGGTCCAGGACTTGACCGCCCTTCCGGTCGCAAACGCGTCGCTGCTGGACGAGGCCACCGCGGTTGCCGAGGCCGTCCTGCTGATGCGCAGGGCCAACAAAAACAAGGACGCCAAGGACGGCAAGACGGTGCTGGACGCCGACTGCCTGCCACAGACCATCGCCATCGTGCAGGGCCGGGCCGAGGCCCTGGGCTTCGACGTGGAGGTCGCCGATCTTTCCAAGGGCCTTCCCGACGGCGCCATCAACGGCATCGTCCTCCAGCAGCCCGGCGTGTCCGGCCGGGTCTGGGACCAGTCCGCGGCCATCTCGGCGGCCAAGGAGCGCGGCGCACTTGTCACGGTTGCCGCCGACCTGCTGGCCCTGACCCTGATCACCCCTCCCGGTGAGCAGGGTGCGGATATCGCCGTCGGCTCCACCCAGCGTTTCGGCGTCCCGCTGTTCTTTGGCGGCCCGCACGCCGCGTACATGGCGATCCGGACCGGCATGGAACGCACGCTTCCCGGCCGCATCGTCGGTGTCTCCAAGGACGACGCCGGCGCCCCCGCCCACCGTCTGGCCCTGCAGACCCGCGAACAGCACATCCGCCGCGAGAAGGCCACGTCCAACATCTGCACCGCCCAGGCGCTGCTGGCCATCGTGTCGTCCTTCTACGCCGTCTACCACGGCCCGGACGGGCTGAAGGCCATCGCCGAGCGGGTCAACCACAACGCCCGGATCCTCGCCACAGCGCTGGCGGCCGTGGGCCGGGAACTCGTCACCGATTCGTTCTTTGACACCCTCACCGTCCGCGTGCCGGGCAAGGCCCGCAAGGTCCTGACCGCCGCAGAGGCCCGGGGCATCAACCTCCGCTTCATCGACGAGGACACCGTGGGTGTCTCCATCGATGAGACGACGACGGCGGCAACGCTGTCCGCCGTTGCCGTCGCCTTCGGCGCCGGTCCCGTCGGGGACGCGCAGGGCTTCGAGCTGCCCGCAGCCGTGCTCCGCACTTCGGACTTCCTGCAGCATCCGGTGTTCAACACGCACCGGTCGGAGACCCAGCTGCTGCGGTATATCCGGAAGCTGTCCGACCGGGACCTGGCGTTGGACCGCACCATGATCCCGCTGGGTTCCTGCACGATGAAGCTGAACGCTACGGCCGAGATGGAAGCCATTTCGTGGCCGGAGTTCGCCTCGATCCATCCGTTCGCCCCGGATTCGCAGACCGAGGGCTGGCGTGAGCTGATCACGGGCCTGGAGGCTGATTTGGCCGAGATCACCGGGTATGACCAGGTGTCCATCCAGCCCAACGCGGGGTCGCAGGGCGAGCTCGCGGGCCTGCTGGCGATCCGCGGCTACCACCGCTCCCGTGGTGAGGGTCAGCGCAACGTGTGCCTGATCCCTGCCTCCGCGCACGGCACCAACGCCGCGTCGGCGGTGCTGGCCGGGATGAAGGTCGTCGTGGTGGCCACGGCGGCCGACGGCACGATCGACCATGCTGACCTGTACGCGAAGATCGAGGCGCATAAGGATGCCCTGTCGGCGATCATGATCACCTACCCGTCCACGCACGGGGTGTACGACGGGGATGTCCGTGAGGTCTGCGATGCCGTGCACGCCGCGGGCGGGCAGGTGTACATCGACGGCGCGAACCTGAACGCCCTGGTGGGCCTGGCGCAGCCGGGCAAGTTCGGCGGGGACGTCTCGCACCTGAACCTGCACAAGACATTCTGCATCCCGCACGGCGGCGGCGGACCCGGCGTCGGACCCGTCGCAGCGAAGGCGCACCTGGCGCCGTTTATGCCCGGTGATGCCAATAAGGCCGCTCATGAGGAAGGCCACGGCCTTGCCATCTCGGCGTCACGCTTTGGCTCTGCCGGTGTCCTCCCCATTTCGTGGGCGTATGTGAAGCTGATGGGCGGGCAGGGCCTGACCGAGGCCACCAAGTCGGCGCTGCTGGCGGCGAACTATGTGGCGTCCCGGCTGAACGAGTACTTCCCCGTGCTCTACACCGGCGAGGGCGGGCTCGTGGCGCACGAGTGCATCCTGGACCTGCGCGAGCTCACCGCGAAGACCGGGGTCACCGCGGAGGATGTGGCCAAGCGGCTCATCGACTTCGGCTTCCACGCCCCCACCCTGTCCTTCCCCGTGGCCGGGACGCTGATGGTGGAACCCACCGAGTCCGAGGACCTGGCCGAGATCGACCGGTTCATCGAGGCGATGATCACCATCCGCAAGGAAATCGACCAGGTGGCCGCCGGTGACTTCGCCGTGGCCGATTCCCCGCTGCGCCGGGCACCGCACACGGCAGCCGCCGTCGTGTCCTCCGACTGGGACCGTGCCTACCCGCGTGAGCAGGCCGCGTTCCCGGTCCACCACCTCCGGCAGGACAAGTACTTCCCGCCCGTCGGCCGGATCGACGGCGCCGCAGGCGACCGCAACCTCATCTGCTCCTGCCCGCCGCTCTCCGAGTTCGAAAACTGATTTCGGTGGTTGAGCCTGTCGAAACCCGGGTTTCGACAAGCTCAACCTCCGGCCCGAAAGGATCCCCATGACCGAGAACTACACCGCTCTCTACGAGCAGCACAAGAAAGCCGGCGCGTCCTTCACCGACTTCGGCGGCTGGCAGATGCCCCTCAAATACAACTCCGAGCTGGCCGAACACCACGCGGTCCGCAAGAGCGCGGGGCTGTTCGACCTCTCCCACATGGGCGAAGTCTGGGTCACCGGCCCCCAAGCCGCAGCATTCCTGGACTACGCCCTTGCGGGGAAGCTGTCCGCCGTGGCCGTGGGCAAGGCCAAGTACTCGCTGATCTGCGACGCCGACGGCGGCATCATCGATGACCTGATCTCCTACCGCCGAGCAGATGACCGCTACCTGGTGGTCCCCAACGCTGGCAACGCCACCGTGGTTGCCGCGGCACTGCGTGACCGGGCCGCGGGCTTCGACGTGGTCGTGGAGGACGCTTCAGCGGAAACCTCGCTGATTGCCGTGCAGGGCCCGGCAGCCCAGGCCATCCTGCTGGAACTCGTCCCGGCCGACCAGCACGCCCTGGTCACTGAGCTGAAGTACTACGCTGCCGTGGAGGCCGGCGTCGCGGTCAACGGCTCTGTCCAGGACCTGCTGATTGCCCGCACCGGCTACACCGGCGAGGACGGCTTCGAAATCTACATTCCCAACGTGGACGCACCCGCGCTCTGGGAGGCACTGCTCGCTGCCGGCGAAGAACACGGGCTGATCCCCGCAGGCCTTGCCGCCCGCGACTCACTCCGCCTCGAAGCCGGGATGCCCCTCTACGGCAACGAACTCTCGCGCCACGTCAACGCCTACGCTGCGGGACTCGGTCCGGTGGTTTCCCTTGCCAAGGAAAGCGACTTCGTGGGCAAGGAGGCGCTGGCTGCCATCAAGGCCGCAGGCGTCGGCTCCACCGTGGGCCAAAAGCTCGTGGGCCTCAAAGGCACCGGACGCCGTGCAGCCCGCGCGCACTACCCGGTCCTGCAGGACGGCACCCTGGTAGGCGAGGTGACCTCCGGCCAGCCGAGCCCCACCCTCGGCTACCCGGTGGCCATGGCCTATGTCGCCGTCGAACACTCCGCCCCCGGAACCGTCCTGGACATCGACCTCCGCGGCAAGCCCGAGCGCTTCGAAGTCGTCGAACTCCCCTTCTACAAGCGCAACAAGTAACCAGGCCTGGATCTCGACAGGCTCGATCACCGTCCCGGTGGTTGAGCCCGTCGAAACCCCTACACCAACAGAAAGACCGAAAATAATGAGCAAAGTTGTTGCTGAACTGAAGTACTCCGCCGAGCACGAATGGGTGGCTGCTGACGGATCCGGGCCTGCCGGAATCGGCATCTCCGCCGTCGCCGCCGATGCCCTGGGCGACATCGTCTACGTGGACCTGCCCGAGGTCGGCTCCACCGTGACCGCCGGCGAAACCTGCGGCGAGGTGGAATCCACCAAGTCCGTATCCGACCTGTACGCCCCGGTGACCGGTGAGGTCACCGAAATCAATGACGGCGTGGTCTCCGACCCAGCGCTGATCAACACCGACCCCTACGGCGCAGGCTGGCTCTTCAAGGTCGCCGTCACCGAGGAAGGCCCGCTTATGTCCGCCGAAGAGTACGCGGCAGCAAACGGCGGCGAGCTGTGAGCGCCCCGGCAGAAGTGGGCGCGTTCGAACAGGTGGCCTCCCCCAGCCTGAATGCGGACCTGTCCGCCCTGGACCCGGAGATCGCGGCCAAGATCGACGACGAACTGGGCCGCCAGCGCGACGGCCTGGAGATGATCGCCTCGGAGAACCACACCGCCGTCGCCGTCATGCAGGCACAGGGCTCCGTGCTCACCAACAAGTACGCCGAGGGCTACCCGGGCAAGCGTTACTACGGCGGCTGCGAGCACGTGGACGTCATCGAGCAGCTCGCCATCGACCGGATCAAGGCCCTGTTCGGCGCGGACTTCGCCAATGTGCAGCCGCACTCCGGCGCGCAGGCGAACGCCTCGGTGATGCACGCGCTGATCAAGCCCGGCGACACCATCATGGGCCTGAACCTGGCCCACGGCGGCCACCTGACGCACGGGATGAAGATCAACTTCTCCGGCAAGCTCTACAACGTGGTGCCGTACGGCGTCCGCGAGGACACCCACACCGTGGACATGGCCGAAGTGGAGCGCCTGGCCCAGGAAACCAAGCCGGCGCTGATCGTGGCCGGCTGGTCCGCGTACGCCCGGCAGCTGGACTTCGCCGAGTTCCGCCGCATCGCCGATTCCGTGGGCGCCTACCTCATGGTGGACATGGCCCACTTTGCCGGGCTGGTCGCCGCCGGGCTGCACCCCTCCCCCGTGCCGCACGCACACGTCACCACGTCCACCACGCACAAGACCCTCGCCGGTCCGCGCGGCGGGATCATCCTCAGCAACGACGCCGACATCGCCAAGAAGATCAACTCGGCTGTGTTCCCGGGCCAGCAGGGCGGGCCGCTGGAGCACGTCATCGCCGGCAAGGCCGTGGCGTTCAAGATCGCCGCGTCCTCCGAGTTCAAGGAGCGCCAGGAGCGCGTCCTCGCCGGCGCCCGGATCCTCGCCGAGCGCCTGGTCCAGCCCGACGTTGCCGCCAAGGGCATCACCGTGGTTTCCGGCGGCACCGACGTGCACCTGGTCCTCGTGGACCTGCGGAACTGCGAACTCGACGGCCAGCAGGCCGAAGACCGGCTCGCCGCGATCGACATCACCGTCAACCGCAACGCCGTCCCCTTCGACCCCCGCCCGCCGATGGTCACCTCCGGCCTGCGCATCGGCACCCCCGCACTGGCCACCCGCGGCTTCGGCGGGGACGCCTTCCGCGAGGTCGCGGACATCATCGCCGCGGCTTTGACGGCCGACGCCGACGCGGACCTTTCGGGGCTGCGTCACCGCGTCGAGGTCCTGGCGTCGGCGCATCCGCTCTACCCGGACGTGGCACCACTGTCCTGAACCCGGTTTCGACGGGCTCAACCACCGGTGGTTGAGCCCGTCGAAACCCCTTTCACATCTCCAGTAAGGAATCCCCTCATGGCAGTCGGCGTATTCGACCTTTTCTCTATTGGCATTGGTCCCTCAAGTTCTCACACTGTGGGGCCGATGCGGGCTGCTGCGGTGTTCGCGGAGGAGCTGAAGGCTTCGGGCGGGCTGGGGTCCGTGGCGGGGTTGCGGGTTGATTTGTATGGGTCGCTGGCGGCGACGGGGCACGGGCACGGGACGATGACGGCCATCCTGCTGGGGTTGGAGGGGTTCCATCCGGAGTTGATCCTGCCCGGTGAGGTGGAGGAGCGGCTGGCCTCGATTGCGGAGACCGGGGTGTTGAACCTCGCCGGGGCCGGCGGGCAGGGTGTGCCGTTGCCGTACGGGGTGAAGGACATGGTCCTGCGGCCGTTGACGGTGCTGCCGCGGCACACGAACGGGATGACGTTTACGGTCACGGACGCGGCCGGGGAGGTGCTGCATGCGGCGACGTTCTTCTCGGTCGGTGGCGGGTTCATCGTCCGGGAAGGCGAAGAGGACGCCGCGCAGCAGGAACTTGAGGCCTCCAAGCAGGAACTGCCGTTGCCGTTCCGGACCGCTGCGGAACTGTTGGCGCACTGCCGGGACACCGGGCTGGGCATCGCCGATGTGATGCTGGTCAACGAGAAAGCCTCCCGGACCGGGGAGGAGATCCGGGCCGGGCTGTTGCAGATCTGGTCCGTGATGGAGAACTGCGTGGCCACGTCGCTGAAGCGGTCCGGGGTGTTGCCGGGCGGGTTGAACGTGCGCCGCCGCGCCCCGGACTGGTACGAACGGCTCAAGAAGGAAAGCGCAAACCCCGGCGGCGACAGCCAGGACCGGGATGCTGCGTGGGACGCGGGCCCGTTCGATCCCAGGTACTGGCAGGAGTGGGTGAACCTGGTGGCGCTGGCGGTGAACGAGGAGAACGCGACCGGCGGCAGGGTGGTCACGGCGCCGACGAACGGGGCGGCCGGGATTATCCCGGCGGTGCTGTTCTACGCGCTGCATTTCGCGCCGGGCATGGACAAAGCCACCCGGCAGGACCGGGACGGTGTGGTGGTCAGGTTTTTGCTGGCCGCGGGCGCGGTGGGGGTGCTGTACAAGGAACAGGCCTCGATTTCCGGGGCGGAGGTCGGCTGCCAGGGCGAGGTCGGGTCGGCGTCGTCGATGGCCGCGGCGGGCCTGGCCGAGGTGATGGGCGGGTCCCCGGCGCAGGTGGAAAACGCCGCGGAGATCGCGATGGAACACAACCTGGGCCTGACCTGTGACCCGATCGGCGGGCTGGTCCAGGTGCCCTGCATCGAACGGAACGCGATCGCTGCCGCGAAAGCGATCAACGCCGCGAAAATGGCGCTCTGGGGCGACGGCACCCACCGCGTCTCCCTCGACGAAGTCATCATCACCATGCGCGAAACCGGCAAGGACATGAGCGACAAATACAAAGAAACCGCCATGGGCGGCCTCGCCGTCAACGTCGTCGAATGCTGAACCCCAACAAAGGAAACAACACCATGACACTGGCACCCGAAGGCCGGAAGATGCTGCGGATCGAGCAGCGCAACGCGGTCGTCCCGGTGGAGCGCAAGCCCGAGTGGATCAAGGCCAAGGTCCAGATGGGCCCGGAGTTCGTCGGACTGAAGAACCTCGTCAAAAAAGAAGGCCTGCACACGGTCTGCGAGGAAGCCGGCTGCCCCAACATCTTCGAATGCTGGGAAGACAAGGAAGCCACCTTCCTCATCGGCGGCTCCGAATGCACCCGCCGCTGCGACTTCTGCCAGATCGACACCGGCAAACCCTCACCCCTGGACCGCTTCGAACCCACCAAGGTGGCCCGCTCCGTCCAATCCATGCAACTCCGCTACGCCACCGTCACCGGCGTCGCCCGCGACGACCTCGAAGACGAAGGCGTCTGGCTCTACGCCGAAACCGTCCGCAAAATCCACGAACTGAACCCCGGCACCGGCGTCGAACTGCTCATCCCCGACTTCTCCGGCAACCCCGGGCACATCACCGCGATCTGCGACTCCAAACCCGAAGTCTTCGCCCACAACGTCGAAACCGTGCCCAGGATCTTCAAGCGCATCCGCCCCGCGTTCCGCTACGAACGCTCCCTGGACGTCATCACCCAAGGCCGGAACCAGGGCATGGTCACCAAATCCAACCTCATCCTGGGCATGGGCGAAACCCGCGAAGAAATCAGCGAAGCCCTCCGCGACCTCCACCAGGCCGGCTGCGACCTGATCACCATCACCCAGTACCTGCGCCCCTCCGAACGGCACCTGCCCGTGGACCGCTGGGTCAAGCCCCAGGAATTCCTGGACCTCCAGCACGAAGCCGAAGAAATCGGCTTCCTCGGCGTCATGTCCGGCCCCCTGGTCCGCTCCTCCTACCGCGCCGGCAGGCTCTGGGCCACCGCCATGCGCAAAAAAGGCCGCGACATCCCCGCCGAACTCGCCCACATCGCCGACGGCATCCAGGACTCCGGCACCACCCGCCAGGAAGCCGCCAGCCTCCTCGCGGGATAAGCGCCTGCCTGGTGCAGGTTGGGGGCACCAGGCCGGCAAGGGCGGGCTTAAACTGGGGCTTATGCCCGCCCCGAAAGCCCTGCGCCCCTTTGCCCACCGTGAGTACCGGGTACTGATCGCGGCGCTGGCCATCTCGATCTTCGGGTCCGGGATGTGGGCCGTGGCCATGGTCTACCAGGTGATCCAGCTCGGCGGCGGGCCCCTCGAGCTCTCCCTGGTGGCGGCCGCCGGAAGCGTCGGGTTGGTGGCCTTCGTTCTGGCCGGCGGCATCGCAGCCGACCGGATCCCGCAGCGCCAGCTGATCATCGCCGTCGAGGGCGCCAACCTGGCAGTCATCGCCGCCATCAGCGGACTGGCGATGACGGGCTGGCTGCAGCTGTGGCATGTCGCTGCAGGCGCGTTCGTCCTCGGCGTCGGTGCCGCCTTCTTCTTCCCGGCCTATTCGGCCATCCTGCCGCGCATCCTGCCTGCCGAGGACCTGCTGGCTGCCAACGGCATGGAAGGCACCATGCGCCCGGTCCTCCAGCAGGCGGCGGGCCCCGCCGTCGCTGGCATCCTGGTGGCCGCGCTCTCGCCGTCGCACGCGGTGACGGGCGTGGCCATGTGCCACCTGCTGGCCTTCATCGTGCTGAACTTCCTGGCCCGCCATACCCTGGCGGGGCACCCCGGCGGGCATCCCGATGGGGCGCAACGGAAACAGTCCTTCTTCCATGACCTGCGCGAGGGCGTCGGCTACACGCTGCGGACGCCGTGGCTGCTGTGGACCCTGATCTGGGCATGCATCTCGGTGCTCTTCCTGATCGGCCCCATCGAGGTGCTGCTTCCGTTCGTGGTGCGCGACCAGCTGGGCGGCGATTCCAGCATGTTCGGCTTCCTGCTGGCCATCATGGGTGTCGGCGCGGCGCTGGGTTCCCTCGTCACCGCCTCGCTCCGGCTGCCCAGGCGCTACCTCACGGTGATGATGGTGTCCTGGGGAACCGGCAGCATGCCGCTGGCCGCCGTCGGGCTCATGGACAACTTCTGGGTCATCGCGGCAGCCCTGTTCGTGTGGGGCGTGACCGGCAGCGTGGGCATGGTCATCTGGGGAACGCTGCTCCAGCGGCGGGTTCCGCCGCACCTGCTGGGCCGGGTCTCCAGCCTCGATTTCTTCGTCTCGCTGGCGCTGATGCCGGTGTCCATGGCCCTGGCCGGCCCGGCCGCGGAGGTGCTGCCCATCTGGCTGATCTTCCTGGTGGCCGGCGGCGTCTGCCCCGTCATGGCGGTCATCGCTTTTGCCGTCGCCAGGATGCAGGCCGACGAACTCACCCACCCCCTGGACCGGGAACCGGAAGTGGAACGCTCGACGGCGGCAGGAGACTAAGGCGGCCGTCCGGCCGCCGCCTCCTCCCGCCGTCGGACGTCAGCTCTTGCCCCGCACTACCGGGATGCTTGCCGTGGGAAGGCCGCTCGGGAAGACGGTGGGCTCCGGCTCGGTGACCGGATCCAGGGCTACCCGGACGGGATCGTCGCCGACGGTTTGCACCTGCCCGCGGACGTCCACCTCCAGCGGTTCGCCTTCCTGGACGCTGAGCGTGATGGAGCCGGCCGTGAGCTGGACCAGCAGCAGGCGGCCACGGATCTTGAGGTGGAAGGTCAGCGCGTTCCATTCGGCCGGCAGCCGCGGATCGAAGTACGGCGCGGGACCCTGGTCCCGCAGGCCGGCAAAGCCGCACACGAGCGAGCTCCACACCCCACCGGTGGAGGCGATGTGGACGCCGTCGATCGTGTTCCCGTGGGTGTCGTCCAGGTCGATGAACACGGCGTTCGTGAAGTGCTCCAGGGCCTCCTTGGAGTAGCCCACCTCGGCCGCCATGATCCCCTGCACGCAGGCGGACAGGGTGGAATCGCCGGTGGTGATGGGATCGTAGAAGTCGAAGGCGCGCTGCTTTTCCTCGGCCGTGAAGTCCTGCCACTGGAGGAACATGGCCAGGACCGTGTCCGCCTGCTTGAGGACCTGGTGGCGGTAGATCACCAGCGGGTGGAAGTGCAGCAGCAGCGGGTACTTGGACCGCGGCGTGGTCCAGTCCCAGGCCTCAAGGGTCATGAAGTCGTTGTCCTGGGAGTGCACCTGCATCCGGTCATCGAACGGCAGCTGCATCAGGTCGGCGGCGGCCTCCCAGAGCTGGCGTTCCTCCTGGGTGATGCCGGCGTGCTCCAGGGCGGCAGCGGCCCGCAGATTGAAACGGGCCATGACGTTGGTGTACAGGTTGTCGTTGACCACTGCCGTGTACTCGTCCGGGCCGGTGACGCCGTGGATGTGGAAGAGCCCGTCCTTGCCGAAGAAGCCCAGTGAGATCCACATGCGGGCGGTCTCGATCAGCAACTCGGCGCCCATCCCGTCGCGGAACGCGGTGTCGCCCGTGGCCCACAGGTAACGGTTGGTGGCGAAGGCGATAGCGGCCGCGATGTGGAACTGGGCGGTGCCCGCGGCGTAGTAGGCGCTGGCTTCCAGCCCGTTGATGGTGCGCCATGGGAACAGCGCCCCGTCCACGCTGAGTTCCTTGGCCCGGATCTTCGCCTCAGGCAGCATGCCGTGCCGGAATTCCAGGACCTGCCGGGCGCCCTCGGGGTTGGTGTACGTCATGTACGGCAGGAGGTACACCTCTTGGTCCCAGAAGTAGTGGCCCTCGTAACCGGAACCGGTCACGCCCTTGGCCGGGATGCCGGCCACGCCTGCCCGCGCGGTTGCCTGGGCCAGCTGGAACAGGTTCCAGCGGATGGCCTGCTGCAGCTGCGGGGTGCCGCCGTCCACCACGATGTCCGAGGTGGCCCAGTAGCGGCGGTAGTGGTCTTCGCTTTCGGCAAAGATGTCCTGGACCGGCCGCAGCCCCGCTTCAGCCGCGTCGGCAGCATCTGCGGCGGGGTCCTGGACCGCGGCGCCCGCGGCGTAGCTGACGCTCTTCTCCAGGGTGAACGGCTGGTCCGGGCTCACCGCCAGGACATACCTGACGGTGCTGTCATCCTGGTCCACCACGGTCTCGAACGGCTGGTAGCCGGTGGAGGTCCAGTGGTCCACGGCGATGCCCACGCGTTGCTTGGATTCCGCGGCTTCCCAGGCGAGCCGGAGCGATCCGTCGCCGCCGTCGAGCCGCAGCGGCAGCAGCACGCGCCCCGCGTGGCGGCCCGCGCGGCGCGGATCATGGACGGAGTGGTCCTCGACCGGCTGGTCCTGCCGGTTGATGACGGAGGAGGTCACGTCCAGTGACACATCCTGGTCCGTGGCGACGGAGAGGGAGATGCCCAGGCTGCCGCGGGACGCGAAGCCCACTGCCCGGCGTTCGGTGGTGGTCACGGTGGCGCCGGAGCGGCACTGCCATGTGATCCGGCACTCGTACACGCCGGTGGCGAAGTCGAGGGTCCGCCGGTAGTCGACCACCTCGGATTCGGCGAGGCTGAGGGCCTCTCCGTCAACAACTACCGTGAAGTTGTTGGCATCCGGGATGTACAGGATGCGCTGGCCCGTCCGGGCGAAGCCGAAGGCGTTTTCGGCGTGCTTGATGTCCCAGATTTCGTGCAGCCCGTTGATGAAGCTGCCCGGCAGCTCGGCGTCCGCGGCGGCCCAGTGCGCGCCGCGGATTCCCAGGTGCCCGTTGCCGAGCGCAAAAAGCGTCTCCAGGGTACCGGCGTCGCCCGGCTCGTGGCGGGCTTCGACGAGCTGCCAGGGGTTATTCGGGAACCGCTCGCGGTCCGCGGTGATGAGTGCCATGGTGTTGGGGTCCTTTTGGCGTTACTGAGCTGCCGGCTGTGCCGGCAGATGTTATTCGAAGGGGGTGCGGCGCCTGGATGGCTGCTGCGGGGGAACAGCTGCCGTCCTGCCGCCAGTGGCTAGGGAACCAGTTCCTGCAGGTCCTGGACCACCAGCGTTGCCCCGGCGTCGAGGAGGGTCTGCCGGCCGGCGCCGCGGTCCACACCGATGACCGAGTGGAACGCTCCTGCCTGGCCCGCCTGGACCCCGGATACGGCGTCCTCCACCACGACGCATTCCTCGGTGGGGAGGCCCAGCAGCCGGGCAGCGTATTCGTAGGTGGCGGGGCTGGGTTTGCCAGGCAGGCCCTCCTTGGCAGCCAGCACGCCGTCCACCACCACGGCGAAGTGGTGGCTAAGCCCGGCGGCTTCCAGGACCGCCGGCGCGTTGCGGGAGGAAGAGACGACGGCGACCTTCAGCCCGCGTTCCAGCGCGGCCTGGAGGAAGCGCACCGAGCCCTCGAACGGTTCGACGCCGCCGCTGACGATGTCGTTGAAGATGCGGTTCTTCCGGTTGCCCAGGCCCTGGACGGTGGAGTTTGCAGGATCATCGTCCAGGGGACCTTCGGGAAGCACGATGCCCCGCGAGGCCAGGAAGTCGCGGACGCCGTCGAAGCGCGGCTTGCCGTCGATGTGGTCGAAGTAGTCGCTTTCGCGGTAGCCCGCCACCTCCGGCTGTGAGGCGAGGTAGCCTTCAAACAGTTCCTGCCAGGCCTGTTCGTGCACGGTGGCCGTGGGGGTCAGCACGCCGTCCAGGTCGAACAGGATGGCAGAAGCGCCGGTCCAGGCGGCAGTCTCTGTTGCAGGCAATGCAGTCATGGGCGGTTTGTCCTTTCAGACGGCAGGCAGCCGTGAAGACGGAGTGTGGGGGAGGTGGCTTCGGCGCCCGGATGACCAGCACAGGCGGCTGCCGGCGAAAATTGCTGCGGCGCGCAGGTCCCTGCTGGTCCAGATACGTCTTCCATCATGTGCCCGTTGCCAGTGAAGGACAACTTGGCGGAACGGAAACTTTCAGCCTCATGCTGCCGTGGGGTGCCCGCCCGGGCCGGGACGGCACCGGCGCATCGCCCCGGCTTGCTGCCTGCATGTCCTTCGCCTCCTTGTCCGCCCAGTTCAAGGCCACACTAAGGGCCGTAGACGAGTGTAAGCGCTTACAAATTTGGCTGGCAACTGTTTTTTTGCAACTGCTGGCGCCAGCCTGGATGTGACGGAATTCGCAGGGCTGAACGCCGGGTTTCCGCGCTCAGCGGAGGATGTAGTGGCGGAGGAAGGCGCTGACATCCACCATCTCGGCCTTTGACATCGCATGCCCCATTCCGGGATACGTCCGGCTGGTCAGGAGGGTGTTCTTCTCAAGCCAGTCAGCGGTATAGGCGGTGGCGTCGTCGTTGATCACCAGGTCCGCCTTGTCGCGGCCCCAGAAGAAGGGCGGCTTTGGGTCGAAGGAGTCTGTCAGGGCGAGCAGTTCATTGTTCAGGACGAAGCCGGACAGTCCCACCACCGACGCATAGGCCTGCGGGTGCAGCCGCAGCAGCGTACTCGCCATGGCCATGCCCTGCGAGTACCCCATCAGGCTGACGCTCGTGTGCTGGCCCCTGACGGCATTGACCCACCCGTGAACGGCATTGGTGGCGGAGATGACATCGGCGAAGTCGTTGACCAGGAAATAGTCCAGCAGGAACCAGCCGTAATGGTCGCCAATCGGCATGGGCGCGCGAAGGGCGGCGCAGGTGAATTCGGGGGGAAGGTAGTCGAAGAGCCGGACCATGCGGGACTCGTCCGTGCCGTAGCCGTGCATCATCACCAGCAAAGGCGTGCCTGCCCGCTGGTCCTCGGGCTTGGACCACACAACCGTTTCCATCGCACCAGCCTAGCCAGCCGTTACACAGATGAGACGCGCAGCGGCCCCCAAACCGTTGATCAGGGTCCCGCCGGGCTGTAGCGTTCGAATTAACTGACAGCATGCTTAGCATCTGTCGCGGGCTAAGCCAACGCCCATCCTCGACCAGAAGGAGCAAGACATGAGAATCGGATCCTCCATTTTCCTTATCGCCCTCGGCGCCATCCTGGCCTGGGCGGTAGCCCCCGGCCTCATCCCCTTCGTGGACCAGGTGCTCATCGGCTACATCCTGATGGCCGTGGGCGTTATCGGGCTGATTGCCTCCCTCATCCTCGCCCCCCCGGGCCGCAGCCGGCGCGTCAGTGAGACCCGCTCGGTGGTGGATCCGAACACCGGCGAGCGCATCACCCGCAACGAAAGCCGGGACGGCGGGCTTTAGCCCAGCGGAAGCGCAAACAGCAGGAAATGTCCGGGCACCGAGTGCCCTTCACTCCCGGAAAGCCGGGCCGGACCGTCATGGTCCGGCCCGGCTTTCCCCTTGGAGCGTTGACCGGGAGGGCGGCAACTCTCGAGTGGAAGGGCGGCATTTTGTTTCATGTTGGTTTCCATTGACAAACCAACAGAAGCAAAGATAAAGTCAAGTAACCCAACATCATGTGATGCCAGTCACCCCAGGCTTCGGAAGCCCAGGGCAGCGGCACCGAAAATCCCAGCACCAGCAACCTACGCAACGGAGGGTATGTGTTCGCCGAGGAGCGCCAGCAAAAGATTGCCGAGCTTGTTGCCGGCAGCGGCCGGGTCAGCGTGACCCACCTGGCCGAGCGCTTCCGCATCACTACCGAAACCGTCCGCCGGGACCTGGCCACCCTTGAGACCGCAGGCACAGTACGCCGCGTCCATGGCGGCGCCGTGGCGGCAGACCGATTCAGCACCACCGAGGAAAGCATCACCGAGCGCGCCATCCAGCGGCCCGACCAGAAAATCAGGATCGCAGAGGCCGCCCTGGCCCTCATCCCCCGCAATAAGGCCGCCAGCGTCCTGCTCGACGGCGGCACCACCACCGAAGTCCTGGCGGACATGCTTTCCCGCCGCCCCGCTGCCGAGCCAACCGATTCAGCAGAACCCCGGCCCGAACTCGTGGCCATCACCCACGCCGTCCCCATCGCGGCCAAACTCTCCAACGTCCCCGGCATAGCGCTGCAGATCCTGGGCGGCCGGGTGCGCGGCATCACCCAGGTGGCCGTGGGCCAGGCCACCGTCGACGCCGCGGCAAGAATCCGCCCGGACATCGCCTTCGTGGGCACCAACGGCATCCACGCGGATTTTGGCCTCAGCACTCCCGATCCTGAAGAAGCCGCCGTCAAGGCAGCCTTCGTCCATTCGGCACGCCGCATTGTGGTGCTGGCCGATTCCTCAAAGCTGGACACGGAAACCCTGGTCCAGTTCGCCTCCCTGAAAGACCTGGACACCTTGATTACAGACAGCGAACCCGGACCTGAACTGGCAGCCGCACTGGAAGAAGCCGGCGTAGACGTGGTGATCGCATGATCGTCACCTTCACCGCCAACCCCAGCCTGGACCGCACCGTGGCCCTGCCCGGCCCGCTGGAACGCGGCGAAGTGCAGCGCGCCGTCTCCGTCAGCCAGGAGTCGGGGGGCAAGGGCGTCAACGTTTCCCGCGCCCTGGTGGCCTCCGGCCTCGAATCCATGGCTGTGCTCCCGGGTGCGGACAGCGATCCCGTCCTTGCCGGCCTCCGTGAGAGCGCCGTGCCGTTCGCCTCGCTGCCCATCGACGAGCCGCTGCGCACCAACGTTGCCCTGACCGAGCCCGGCGGCGTGACCACCAAGATCAACGAGCCCGGCCCCATCCTGGATGCAAACCAGCAGGAGGCCCTGCTCAAGCTGCTCCTGGAGACGTCCCGCGGTGCCAGCTGGGTGGTCCTGGCCGGTTCCCTGCCGCCGGGCTTCCCGGCTGATTTTTACGCGACGGCGGCCCAACGCCTGCGTTCATCCGCCGACGGCGCGTCTCCGGAACGGACGCCGCTGATCGCCGTCGACTCGTCCGGCCAGCCACTCGCCGCAGCCCTCACCGGCGGCGCGGCCGGCATGCCGGACCTCCTCAAGCCCAACGCCGAAGAATTGGCAGAGCTGGCCACCGCGGCCGGCTTTGCCCCGGCCACCGCTGACGAACTGGAAGCGGACCCGGCGGCCGCAGCGGCAGCCGCTGCCGCCGTCGTTCGAGCGGGTGTGGGTGCTGTGCTGGCAACTCTCGGTTCCAAGGGAGCTGTCCTGGTAACGGCCGACGGCGCGTGGCTGGCCACGCATCCGCCGGTCTCCGCGGTCAGTACGGTGGGCGCGGGTGATTCCGCGCTGGCCGGCTATCTGCTCGCCCACGGCCAGGGTGCGTCCCCGGCCGATTGCCTTCGTCAGGCTGTGGCCCACGGTGCCGCTGCCGCCTCCCTGCCCGGTTCAACGGTTCCGGCAGTCCACCAAACAACCCCGGATGCCGTAACCATCACGGCCCTTCGAAAGGATTGACAGTGACTCAGCTCATCACCACTGAACTGGTCGAGCTCGACCAGAACCTGGGCAACGCGCCCGAGTCGGTGATCCGGCACCTGGCAGGCAAGGTAGCTGCCGCCGGACGCGCAACCGAGGTTGAAGGCCTCTTCGCCGACGCCTTCGCCCGCGAACAGAAGACCGCGACCGGTATCCCCGGCGGCATTGCCATCCCGCACTGCCGCTCGGCCGCGGTCACCGAACCCACCCTGGCCATGGCCCGCCTCAACCCGAAGGTGGACTTCGGCGCCAAGGACGGCCCGGCGGACCTGATCTTCTTCATCGCCGCCCCGGACGGCGCGGACCAGGAGCACCTGAAGCTGCTCTCCAAGCTGGCCCGGTCCCTCATCAAGAAGGACTTCACGGCAGCCCTCCGCAACGCCACCAGCCAGCAGGAGATCGTGGAGCTGGTGGACGGCGCCCTGGCTGACAAGCCGGCAGCCCAGGCCGCCGCTGCCCCCGTCGGCGCCGCGACGGCCGGAGCGGCTGCAGCCGGTGCCGGCGCCGCGGGTGCCGCTGCTGCCGGGTCCACTGCCACAGGTGCCGCCTCGCCGGCCGCTGCCTCCGGACCCAAGCGCCTGGTTGCCGTCACCGCCTGCCCCACCGGCATCGCCCACACCTACATGGCCGCCGATTCCCTGGTGGCCGCCGCGCAGGAAGCCGGCGTGGACCTGCAGGTGGAGACCCAGGGTTCCTCCGGCGCCAAGCCGCTGGACCCGGCCGTAATTGCTGCCGCCGACGCCGTGATCTTCGCGGTGGACGTTGACGTGCGCGGCAAGGAGCGCTTCGCCGGCAAGCCCGTCATCAACGCCCCGGTCAAGCGCGGCATCGACGAGCCGGCCAAGATGGTCCAGGAAGCACTCGCAGCGGCCACCGATCCGCACGCCCGCCGCGTTCCGCACTTCGGCGCCGAAGAGCAGGCCGAGCGTGCCGAGGCCGAAAAGGGTGAGCACATCGGCCAGAAGCTGAAGAGGGCCCTGCTCACCGGCGTCAGCTACATGATCCCGTTCGTTGCCGGCGGCGGCCTCCTGATCGCCCTTGGCTTCCTGCTGGGCGGCTACGACATCACCGATGTTGCGGACAAGGTGGTCCTGGAGAACAGCTTCGGCAACCTCCCCGAGGGCGGGCTCGCCGCCTACCTGGGCGCCGTGTTCTTCAAGATCGGCGCCCTGTCCATGAACTTCCTGGTGCCCGCATTGGCCGGCTACATCGCCTACGCCATCGCCGACCGGCCCGGCATTGCCCCCGGCTTCGTCGCAGGCGCAGTGGCAGGCTTCATGGGCGCCGGCTTCCTGGGCGGCATCGTCGGCGGCCTGCTGGCCGGCTACATCGCGCACCTGATCGGCACCTGGCAGGTGGCCCGCTGGCTGCGCGGCCTGATGCCCGTGGTCATCATCCCGCTGCTCGCCTCCATCGTGGCTTCCGGCCTGATGTTCCTGGTGCTCGGCGGCCCCATCGCCGGACTCACCACCGCCCTCAATGGCTGGCTGTCCGGCATGACCGGCGCGTCCGCCGTCGTCCTCGGAATCATCCTGGGCCTCATGATGTGCTTCGACCTCGGCGGCCCCGTGAACAAGGTGGCGTACGCCTTCGCCGTCGCCGGCCTGAGCGCCGGCAGCGCAGACAACCAGGCGCCGTGGCAGATCATGGCCACCGTCATGGCTGCAGGCATGGTTCCGCCGCTGGCAATGGCCCTGGCCACCGTTCTGGACAAGAAGCTTTTCTCCCTGGCCGAGCGTGAAAACGGCAAGGCCGCCTGGCTGCTGGGTGCCTCCTTCATCTCCGAAGGCGCCATCCCGTTCGCCGCTGCCGACCCGCTGCGCGTCATTCCCGCCAGCATGCTGGGCGGCGCCCTCACCGGCGCGCTGACCATGGCCTTCAACGTCACCTCGCAGGCCCCGCACGGCGGCATCTTCGTGTTCTTCGCGATCGGCAACGTCCTGATGTTCGTGGTCTCGATCATCGCCGGAGCCATCGTCAGTGCACTGGCCGTCATCGCGCTGAAGCGCTGGGCAGCCCCCAAGTCCACTGCTACGGTGGAAACCGTTCCAGCAACGGTCTGATCCGGTCCACCCACTACTACCCCGGCACAGCAACACAGCAAGCCGCAAGACAAAGGAGCAACAATGCCAGAACGCACCGCAACCGTCGCCAGCCGCGTGGGCCTGCACGCCCGCCCTGCCGCGATTTTCGCCGAGGCTGCCGGAGAGTTCGACCTTGACATCACCATCGCCAAGGAAGGCGAGCCCGCCGACGAGGCCATGGACGCGGCCAGCATCCTGTCGCTCATGAGCCTGGGCGCCTCCCACGGCGACAAGGTGGTCCTCCGCGCCGAGGGCGACGGCGCCGACGTTGCACTGGAGCGCCTGGTCCAGATCCTGGAAACGGACCACGACGCCGAGTAGCAGACACGCTGCTTTCAAGCACTGAACCGGCGGCCGCCGTCGGGCCTTCCCTTTGGGAAAGTCCGACGGCGGCCGTTTGGTTTAACGCGCCTGCCCGCCTGGCGGGGACGGCGGTCAGCCGCGCTCGGCGATCGCCTTCACGTCGCCTACCAGCTTGTCCCACATGCCCTTTGAGTGTGCGGCTGCCTCTTCCGTGGCGTTGTTGTCCTGGGCAAGCGTGAGCCGGGTCCCCTGGTCCAGCGCCTCGAGGGTCCAGGTAAGGGTGTGGTAGTTCTCCGGGATGTCCGCGTCGCCGCTGAGCGGGCTGTAGTGGGTGTGGACCAGCCGCTGCCCGGGTTCCACTTCCAGGATGAAGCCTTTGTCCTCGTAGTCCCTGCCCTCCCACCGGCCGCGCCACACGATGGGCCCGCCCACGGTCCAGTCGGTGACCACGTCGGCGCCGAACATGAACTCCTTGATGGCGGCAGGTTCGGTGATGACGTCCCAGACCCGACTGGCAGGAGCGTCGATGGTGACGGTCGAGGTGGCTACATGGCCGCCCGCCATCACTGCGCCTTCTTCGCCGTGAACAGGAGGTACTCCCATTCCATCTGGAAGGGGGTGTCGCCGTGGGCGTCGCCGAAGGAGTCGGCCAGTTCCGTGAGCGCGGCATCCAGTGCCTTGACCTTGTCCGGGTCCTCTCCGATGAACTTGTAGACCGAGATGGTGGGGCCGTAGTGGGACTTGAAGTAGCGGACGAAGTCGGCCGGCTGGTGGAAGCTGCGCACTGCGAGGGTCTGCTTGCGGGCCTTGGCATCGGTGATGCTGCCGCCCAGCAGCTCCCTGATGTAGTCCTCGGTGCCCCAGAGGGGCGCGGGCTGCGCGCCGGGCGGGGGCGGCGGCGCGAAGGGTTTCATGGTGGCGAACATCCGGCCGATGAATCCTTCCGGCGTCCAGCCCAGCAGTCCGATGGTCCCGCCGGGTTTGCAGACACGGACCAGCTGGTCGGCGGCTTTCTGGTGGTTGGGCGCGAACATGACGCCCAGGCATGACATCACCACATCGAACTCGGCGTCCCCGAACGGCAGCGCCTCGGCGTCGGCCTCCTGCCAGTCCAGGCTCACTCCCCTGTTCGCCGCCTCCCGGCGGCCAGCCTCGAACAGCTCGGGGGTGAGGTCACTGGCCACGACTTTGGCGCCCATCATCGCCGCCGGAATGGCGGCATTGCCGGAGCCTGCCGCCACGTCCAGTACGCGGTGGCGGGACGTGATTCCGCAGGCTTCCACCAGGATGGCGCCAAGTTCCAGTAATAGCTCATCCGCCAGGGCCGGGTAATCCCCGGACGCCCACATGGCCCGCTGCTTCTGCTTGAGAGCCCGGTCCGCCTCCGCCGCTTCCGTTTGGTCGTTCATGTCCGCGCCCCTCTGCCGTTCCGTTCGGGATGACTGGCAGCACGCTGTGTGCACAGCGGAGGCTGCGATTCAGCCATTGTGGACGTGCGGGCACTGGCTGTAAAGGGACCTGCGGGATTATGCGGGTTTGCGGGCTTTGCTGGCGGCGGGCTTCGACGCCGTGGTCTTTTCTGCCGACGTCTTGGTGCCCGTGCTCTTGGTCCCCGCGGCCTTGGCCGCCGTCGTCTTCGAGGCTGCAGCCTTGGTGCCGGACGTTTTCGTGGCGGCCGGTTTGGACGCCGTGGACTTCGAGGCGGTGGACTTCGAGGCGGTGGTCTTCGCCGTCGTGGATCTTGCAGTGCCGGACTTGGTGGTTGCGGATTCCGCAGACTTCGCGGCGGAAGACGCGCGCGATCCCGAATCCCTGCGGGCAGGCTTGGCCGGCACCTCTTCTTCCTCTTCCCCGTCCGAGTCCCCGGCAGCGGCAGCTGCCCCGCCCCCGCGCTTCTTGTCCAGGCTCCGCTTCAGCGCCTCCATCAGGTCGATGACTTCGCCCTTGCCGCCTTCGCCCGCTTCCACGCCGAAGGTTGCTTCCGTATCCAGCGACTCCCCCTGCTCAAGCTTGGCCTCGATGAGCGTGCGCAACTGGACCTGGTAATCGTCAGTAAAGGATTCGGGATCGAAGTCCGCCGCCATGGACTCGACCAGCGCGGCGGACATCTCCCGTTCCTGGGGGGAGATCTTGATGGACGTGTCCAGGGCGGGGAAGTTGGCTTCGCGCACCTCGTCCGGCCACAACAGCGACTGCAGGACCAGGACGTCGTCCTTGATGCGCAGCGCGCCCAGCCGCGTCTTCTCCCGCAGCGCGAACTGCACGATGGCCACCCGGTCCGTGTCCTCCAGCGCCCGGCGCAGCAGCACGTACGCCTTGGGCGACTTGGAATCCGGCTCCAGGTAGTAGCTCTTCTCGAACATCATGGGTTCCAGCTGCTCGGACGGGACGAACTGCACCACCTCGATCTCGTGGCTGTTCTCCGCAGGAATGGACTTGAGCTCATCCTTGGTGAGGATCACCGTCCGGCCGTCTTCCTCGTACGCTTTCTCGATGTCCGAGTAGTCGATGACCTCGCTGCACACCTCGCACCGGCGCTGGTAGCGGATCCTTCCGCCGTCGGCATTGTGAACCTGGTGCAGACTGATGTCATGATCCTCAGTGGCGCTATAGACCTTGACGGGCACGTTGACCAGCCCGAATGCAATGGCACCCTTCCAGATGGCTCTCATTCCTACAGTCAACATCAGTCCGGGCCGGAGGTGAAGACCCATGCCCGCGGGTAAGGAGCGTGTCCGGGTGGCGGGCCGCGAACTCACGCTCACCAACCTGGACAAAATCATCTATCCGCAGACCGGAACCACCAAGGCGGACGTCCTGGCCTACTACGCCGCCGTGGCCCATGTCCTGATTCCCGCCGCCGCCAACCGGCCGGCAACCCGGAAACGCTGGGTCAACGGGGTGGGCACCGCGGAGCATCCCGGCGAAGTGTTCTTCCAGAAGAACCTCGAGGATTCGGCCCCAGGCTGGCTGCCGCGGGCCGCCGTCACGCACAAGGACCGGACCATCTACTACCCGCTGGTCAACGACGCAGCCACATTGACGTGGTTCGGCCAGATCAACTCGCTGGAAATCCACGTGCCGCAGTGGTGCGTGGATTCGCACGGCAACCAGCTGAACCCGGACCGCCTGGTCCTGGACCTGGACCCGGGTGAGGGCGCGGGCCTGCCCGAATGCCGCGAGGTGGCCCTGCTGGCCCGGTCCATCCTGGAGGACGTGGGGCTGGACCCTGTGCCCGTCACCAGCGGCAGCAAGGGCATCCACTTATATGCGCCGCTGGACGGGACCCAGAGCTCGGACCAGATCTCCGCCTTCGCCCGGGAACTCGCCCGCGCCCTGGAGGCCGACCATCCGGACCTCGCCGTCAGCGACATGAAGAAGACGCTCCGGAAGGGCAAGGTGCTGGTGGACTGGAGCCAGAACAACGCCGCCAAGACCACCATCGTGCCGTACTCGTTGCGGGGCCGGCCCACGCCCATGGTGGCCGCGCCACGGACGTGGCGGGAGATCAGCTCCAGCCGGCTGAAGCACCTGGACTACCACGAGGTCCTGCGCCGGGTGCAGGACGGCAAGGACCCGTTCGCCGCCGTCGTCAGCGCGTCCGGGCAGCCGGCCAACTCCCCCTCGGGCGCCGGTGCCCACGGAGGATCGAAGCACGGCGGGTCCAAGCACAGCAGGCCGACGCAGGGCGGGTCAGCGGCGGGCTCCGACGGGCACGACGCGAATCCCCGCCTGGCCAAGTACCGGTCCATGCGTGATCCGAAGGCCACGCCGGAGCCCTTCAGCGGCGCGGCGGGAAGCGGCGACGCCTTTGTCATCCAGGAGCACCACGCCAGCAGGCTGCACTACGACCTCCGCCTGGAGCACGACGGCGTCCTGGTGTCCTGGGCCATCCCCAAGGGCGTCCCCGAATCCGGGGGCAAGAACCACCTGGCCGTGCAGACCGAGGACCACCCGATGGACTACCTCACGTTCCACGGCACCATCCCCAAGGGGGAATACGGTGCCGGTGAGATGACCATCTGGGATACCGGCACCTATGAGCTGCATAAGTGGATCAACGGCCGCGAGGTCATCGTCACCCTCCACGGTTCGGAGGGAGGCGGGCTGGGCAGTCCAAAGAAGTTCGCGCTGATCCACACCGGCCGCGGCCAGGGCAAGGATGCCGAGGGGCAGTGGCTTATCCACCTCATGGACAAGGAGCAGGCAGGCGGACGACGGCGGTACGCGGCCCCCGCGGACGCCATCACCGAGGCAAGCGCCGCCCCCTCCCCCACAGATTTCAGCCCCATGATGGCCACTGCCGGCGACGAGGCAGACCTGCAGGGCAGCAACTGGCAGTTCGAGCTCAAGTGGGACGGAGTGCGGGCCATCCTCGTGGCCGACGCACAGCGCGTCCGCATCTTCAGCCGCAACGGCAACGACGTCACCCGCACCTACCCCGAGCTCACGGACCGTTCCTGCTGGCCGGAGCAGCCCTTCGTGGCCGACGGCGAGATCGTCGCCGTCGGCGGGGACGGCAGGCCCGACTTCGGGCTGCTCCAGGGACGCATGAAACTCAACCGGCCTGCCGACGTCGCAAAAGCCCGCACTGCCATCCCGGTCCGGCTCGTCCTCTTCGACCTGTTGTCCGACGGCGGAACGGACCTCCGCCGGCTGCCGCTCAGCAAACGGCGCGAGCGGCTGGAGGGGTTTTACCGCCCGTCCGGCTGCCCCGTGGATCTCTCGCTCGTGCTGGACGACCGGATTGACCACATCCTGGAGAGCGCGCGCGAGCTGGGGCTCGAGGGTGTCATGGCCAAGCGGACGGACAGCCGATACGTGAGCGGGCAGCGGACCCGCACCTGGATCAAGCTCAAGATCGAACAGACCCAGGAAGTGGTGGTGGGCGGCTGGCGCCCGGGCAAGGGCGGCCGCCAGGACACGGTGGGATCGCTCCTGGTGGGCATCCCCGACGGCGACAAGCTGCAGTACGTGGGCCGGGTGGGCAGCGGGTTCAGCACCCGCGAGCTCGCCGAACTCCGGCAGACGGTGGAGCGGCTGGCCAGGAAGACGTCGCCCTTCCACGAGGTCCCCCGCCCCGATGCCGCGGACGCGCACTGGGTGGCGCCGCAACTGGTGGGTGAGGTGACGTACAGCGAGTGGACCGGCCCCGGACGGCTGCGGCATCCACGGTGGCGCGGCTGGCGGCTGGACAAGGATCCGTCCGAGGTAGTCCGCGAGGCGTGAGGCGAACCGGCAACGCGAAGAATCATCCGCGACACGAAAATTTGTCCCCGGCACGAAAATTGCCTGGCGCCCCCAAATAATGGGATCGCCAGGCAATTTCCGTGTCGATAGCTGCTGCGGCCGGCCCTAGGACGAGTGCGGCATCTGCGGCCTGCTGGTGCGGTGCACGGCCGTCACCGCTGCCTCGTGGCCCATCCGTCCCTGTCCGGAGCCGCGCTCCTTCGGGTGCCGGCGCTTCCCGTTGCCGTCCGGCCACGAGGCCTGCTTGGGCATTGCGGTCCTGCCGGCCATCGCCGGTCCGGGCAGGTCCGGGGCGTTCATGGCCGCCGCCAGGTGGTCTGCCAACTCGGGTTTGATGTGGGTTTCACGGTTGTCAGCCATGTGATCTTCCTTTCCGCAGTGAACTGATGTGTTGCCCGGCGGCCCGGCGGCCCCCGGGGAACCGCTGGACGTGCCAGCGGAGTTGCGCAGCCGGCCTGCTGCCGGGACATCCCCGGCTCACGGTGCGCAGGCCTGAAAGGAACGGCGGGGTGCAGCCGGACTCTGTCCGGGCACACGGGTCCGCCTGCTTAAGAAGAAGGTTTTTCCATTGCTCCACCATAGGCACCCGGCAGCCGCCTGTGAACCCCTTTGCACCCGGTTTTGGAAAGCACGACGGCGGCGTCCGGGCCGGGCCGGAATCGCAGCCTTTAGGGCGGGCAGGAGAGCGTGGCCCCGGTCACACTCACAGTGGGGACGTCCGTCAAAAGCGGCTGGAAAGGCCCCTGCGCGGAAAAAGATTTGGTAACGATGGCCACATGGGCGCATATTCCCTGTAATGGCGCGGGAAAAGCCGGGAAACGGCACCGCAAACAGCGCGCTCAAACGGGCCCAAAAGGGTCGATCCTACGGCATTCGGGGGCCGCGCGCCATGGAAATCCCGTAAAATTGAAGGCCTGCCCAGAGCGGGGCAGCTACAAGTCGCAAGCAAATGACCTCCACAGGAGTTGCCCAAATGCCCACAGACCGAAGCATGACCGACTCTTCAGCAGGCGCCAGGAACGCCAGCGGAACAGACCTGACAGCCCACAAAGCTGCGAAAAAACCACGCCGGCTGCCGCGCCGCCGGCTCAAGGAATCCGACGTCAACGTGGTGAACCAGCCGATGCTCAAGAAAGCACTCGGCGGAACCATCGTGGGCAACACCATGGAATGGTACGACGTAGGCGTCTTCGGCTACCTCATCACCACCATGGGGCCTGTCTTCCTGCCGGAGTCCGACCCCACCACGCAGACCCTGTTCCTGCTCGGAACCTTCGCTGCCACCTTCATCGCCCGTCCCCTGGGCGGCGTGATCTTCGGCTGGATGGGCGACAAGATGGGCCGGCAGAAGATCCTTGCCGCCACCCTTATGCTGATGGCCGCGAGCACGTTCGCCATCGGCCTGCTGCCCGGCTACGCGCAGATCGGGCTGTGGGCTGCCGGCCTGCTGGTCCTGCTCAAGATTGTCCAGGGCTTCTCCACCGGCGGCGAATACGCCGGTGCCACCACCTTCGTCAGCGAGTACGCCCCGGACAAGCGCCGCGGCTTCTTCGCCAGCTTCCTGGACATGGGCAGCTACCTGGGCTTCGCCCTCGGCGCCGCACTGGTCTCTGCCCTGCAGCTGGGGCTGGGACAGGCCGCCATGGAGGAATGGGGCTGGCGTATCCCGTTCCTGGTTGCCGGTCCGCTGGGCCTGATCGCTATCTACTTCCGGAGCAAGATCGAGGAGTCGCCGCAGTTCCAGGCCACCCTGGACGCCCAGGAGGACATCGCCAAGAACGCTGCCGCCTCCGATGACGCTGCTGCCAAGGGTCCGGTGGGAATCGTCAAGGCCTACTGGCGCTCCATCATCGTCGCAATGATCCTGGTGGCCGCCGCCAACACGGCAGGCTACGCCCTGACCTCCTACATGCCTACCTACCTCACCGAGTCCAAGGGCTATGACGAGGTGCACGGCACCCTGCTGACCATTCCGGTACTGGTGGTCATGAGCCTCTGCATCCCGCTGACGGGCAAGCTGTCCGACCGGATCGGCCGCCGGCCGGTGCTGTGGATCGGCGCGCTGAGCACGGTCATCCTGGCCACTCCGGCCTTTATGCTTATCGGCATCGGTGAAGTCTGGTCCACCCTGGCCGGCCTGGCCCTGATCGCCTTCCCGGTGACGTTCTACGTGGCCAACCTTGCCTCGGCGCTGCCGGCGCAGTTCCCCACGTCCAGCCGCTATGGCGCCATGGGCATCGCCTACAACTTCTCGGTGGCCATCTTCGGCGGCACCACCCCGTTCATCGTGGCGGCCCTGATCAGCGCCACCGGCAACGACATGATGCCTGCCTACTACCTGATGGGCACCTCCCTGGTGGGCGCCGTGGCCATCTACTTCCTGAAGGAATCAGCCCAGCGTCCGCTCCCGGGCTCCATGCCCAGCGTGGACACCCAGGACGAGGCCAAGGAACTGGTGGCAACCCAGGACGAGAACCCGCTGATCGACCTGGACGAGCTGCCGTTCGAAACCCAGGACATCCAGGACTCCGTTGCCGCCGGCAAGGACTCCCCGGACAACTCCACGGAGAAGAAGGTTCCTGCCGGGGTCTAGCCCCTCTTGTAGCCCGCGCTCACAAGGCCCGTCCTGCATGCCTCCTTGGGGGAGGCATGCAGGGCGGGCCTTCGCCGTGTCCGGGGACTGCGGCACGCGGATGTCCTTGTATGACCGCCCGCCGCCCGCGGACATGACTCCCGGGCAAGGGCCCGGGATAATTTCCGGGGGGACCGGGAGAAAACCAGGCAGCGGAAAAGACAGGGACGGTAGGACATGAAGCGCGTAGCGGAGCAGGTGCGCGCCCTCCACCGGCTGGAACCCGCCAGCAATGACCACCTGGCGGCGCTGCGGGTGGCCGCGGGGGTGGCGATCCCCTCGCTGCTCCTCCTGGCTGCCGGCCGGACGGACCTGATCATGTACGCGGTGTTCGGCGCACTGACCGGTATGTATGGACGGGCCGAACCGCACCAGCTGCGGCTCATCCACCAGGCCCAGGCTGCACTCGTGCTCCTGGGCGGCGTCACCGTGGGCGTTGTCCTGTCCGTCAACCACCTGCACTCCTGGTGGCTCGTGGCGGTGGAGGCCGTGCTCGCAGGACTGGGATCTGCCTATTCGGACCGGGTCCGGCTCCGGCCCAACGGCCCGTTCTTTGGCATCCTCGCCCTGGGCGCCTGCGCATCCGTTCCCATGGCGGTTCCCTGGTACGCCGCGCTGCTGATCGCGGCCGGCTCCGCCGCGTTCTCCATGGTTATCGGCTTCGGCGGCTGGTTCCGCCGCCGCACCTGGCAGCCGGGCGCCACAAGGAACCGGCAGGCCGGGCCAGGCCGCCGGGAGATGCTTACCCACGCGGCGAGGTATGTGCTGGCCGTGGGAGCGGCCGGAACACTCGGCGTCCTCAGCGGCAGCGGCCACCCGCACTGGGCGATGGCTGCGGCCGCCGTTCCCCTGGCGGGTGCAGACCTCCCCAGCAGTGTCCGCCGCGGCATCCACCGGATTGTGGGGACGTTCGTCGGGCTGGCGGTCACCGCCGTCGTCATTCTCCCGGAGCCGTGGACACTCACCGGGCTGTTCCCCGGGCAGCAGGCCATCCTGCTGGCAGTGCTGGTAATCCTGTTCCAGTTCACCACCGAGCTGTTCATGGCCCGCCACTACGGCTTCGCCATGGTGTCCTTCACGCCCGTCATCCTGCTGATGACCCAGCTCGCGTCACCCATCGACCCCGCGCTTCTGATCCTGGAACGCGGCGTGGAGACCCTGGTGGGGGCGCTGGTGGGAATCCTGGTGGTCATTGCGGTGCGCCGGTCCGGCACCCGGAGCCCCGCCGCCCTGCTGGGCCTGGGGACCCACGTCCGGCTTCCGCCCCTATTTCGGCTTCCGCGCGGGTCCCGCCACTAGCTTCGCCGGCGCCACCCGCGCCACCGCAGCCACCAGCTTGTACCTCTTGGACGGGATGGACACCGGCCGGCCGCGTTCGTTGTCCGCCAGGCCCTCGCGCACCACGCGGTCCGCGTGCAGCCACGCCCAGGAGGGGGCCACCGACTTGTCCATGCCCATCCGGTCGTGGAATTCGGTGTGGGTGAAGCCGGGGCAGACGGCGGTGACCTTGATGCCCTGCTTGCGGTACGCCAGGTTGGCCCAGCGGCTGAAGCTCACCAGCCAGGCTTTCGCCGCGGAGTAGGTGCCGCGCGGCAGGAACGCGGCGATGCTGGCCACGTTGATGATCCTGCCGCTGCGGCGTTCCAGCATGCCTTTGAGTGCGGCGTGCGTCAGCACCATGGCGGTTTCGCCGTGCAGTTTCAGGTGCTTCTTCTCCTCCGAGATGCGGTTGTCCTCGAAGTTGTGCAGCAGCCCGATTCCGGCGTTGTTGACCAGGAAGCCCACCGGCCGCTCCGGATCGGCGAGGCGTGCGACGACGGCGGCCACTCCGGCGTCGTCCGTCAGGTCGGCGGGGAGCACCTCAGCGGTGATCCCGTAGCGCCGTTCCAGGCCCGCCGCGGCTTCCTCGAGGCGGGCCCGGTTCCGCGCCACCAGGACCAGGTTGGTGCCCTGGGCGGCGAGCTGGCGTGCAAACTCGGCGCCCAGGCCCGCGCTGGCCCCGGTGATCAGTGCTGTGTTTCCGGAGGTTCTAGCCGTCATGCTGCAAGCCTAGCCACCTGCCGGGGCATCCTCAGGCGAAGCGGGCCAGCGGGTTCGCCAGGCGTCCGGCCATCTGCAGTCCTCCGGACGGGTCCGTGAGATCCAGCATCTGCTGGTTATTCCGGAGCTGGAGCCGGTTCAGGCAGGACAGCTCGAAGTCCGCCGCGAAGAGGTCGTGCCGGGCGAACTGGTCCGCAAGCTCCGGATGCTGCTCCTGGTACTCCTTGACGGCCGCGGCAGCGGTCCGCCAGAACTCCTCCTGGTCCAGGGTTCCCGCATCCTCCAGCAGCGCCGCCATGAACCGGAAGATGCAGTCGAAGATGTCCGTGAAGATGGCCAGGACTTTTTCGCCGTCCGGGATGGCGGCCTTGATCCGGGACACCTCGTCCGGAAGGTCCAGCCGGTCCCCCATCACCACGATTTCCTCGGCAATGTCCTTCATGACGGCCCGCACCGGCACCCCGTCCTGGAGGACCAGGATGACGTTCTCGCCGTGCGGCATGAAGGCC
This sequence comes from Arthrobacter nitrophenolicus, assembly GCF_045833485.1. Lineage (NCBI taxonomy): Bacteria > Bacillati > Actinomycetota > Actinomycetes > Micrococcales > Micrococcaceae > Arthrobacter > Arthrobacter nitrophenolicus. The sequence goes on along the minus strand of NZ_CP174504.1, from coordinate 2,147,936 downwards.
AGCTCGTACTTGTACAGGCAGTGCACCAGCGGCACCAGGTACGCCTCGAAGTAGCGGCGCAGCCAGTCCGCGGGGGCCAGCCCGGAGCGGTCAATCAGTGCGGACACCATCGGCAGGCCCTGCGCATCAACGTGCAGCAGTGAGGCCATGGTGGCCAGCTGCTGGCCGTCCCGGAGCAGTGGCAGCGGGCTTTCCCGCCACAGGGCTGACAGCATTTTCCGGTAGGGCGACCCGCTGGCCGAGCCGGCCTCGTAGTAGCCGTTGTGGTAGCCGAGGGCGGCGATCTCGCCGATCATGGTGAAGCCCCGCTGCTGCAGGGCGCCGTCCGCCTCGATCAGGTTCCGCAGCCAGTCGTTGATGGCGGGTGTGGCCTTCATGTACTGCGGCGACAACCCGCGCATGAAGCCCATATTCAGCACGGACATGGCCGTCTTGACGTAGTTCCGCGCCGGGGCGCTGGTGTTGAAGAACGTCCGGATGGACTGCTGCGCCTGGTACTGGTCCGTCCCCGTCCCAAGGTAGACGATGCGCTGGCCTGCTATTTCAGCCGCGAACGTCACGGTGAGCTTGTTCTCCCACTGCCACGGGTGGACAGGCATAAAGAAGTACTGCTCCGGGTCGAGGCCCTGCAGCTGCAGTTCGCTGGTGAAGTCCACTGCCAGCGGGCCGAGCTCGGCGTCCAGGTGCGCCCGGTAATCCAGCCCGGCGCTTGAGGTGAAGACCGCGTGGCTGCGGTGCACGGCGATCCATTCCAGCTGCACCGCCGCGCCGGTTTCCGGGGCGAAGGCGTGGTAGTCGCTGATGCCAAAACCCAGCCGGCCGTTGTTGGCCACGAAGCAGGGGTGGCCCTCGGTCATGCTCCGCTCGATGGCCTGGAAGTCGGCGGCAACGTCTGCCCCGCCGGTGATTCCGGCCGCGAGTTCCGCGGCGGACGGCTGGCCGGCCCACTGCTTGTACGCATGGCTGGCCAGGGTGCTGCTGATTTCCTCCAGGTAGACGGGGAGCATCTGGATGTTGATCCCCAGGTGCCCGTGGAACGCCGTGATGAAGCCCAGCACGTCCAGCGGCGCTTCGGTGCCGTCCTGGAAGTAGCGGATGGAAGCGGCATCGATGGACCAGTGCTCCAGCTCCAGGACGCGGGCTGCGAACCGGTACTCGTGGGTTCCGTCGCCGCTGCGCAGGCGGTAGCTGCCGGGCTCGCCGTCCACCGGTTCGGGCGTGAGGATCCGCTCGTGCGAGAACTCGGCGAGCGCCTTGCGCAGGAGGTGCCGGTTGGCCCTGCTCCAGCGCTCCGCATCCAGGTGCGGAGCGGCGTTCATGGTGCCGGCGCCGGGGGTGTGGCGGCGGGCGGGTGCGAAGGTGTTGGCCTGGACAGTCACAGTGATGCTCCCTGCGGAACGGGGGTGGAAAGAGTGTCTAGTGCCGCCCTGGCGGCAAGGTAGTCGGTGCGGGTGCAGAAGCTGAGCAGGGCTTCCTTGTCCGGCAGGGTGACCAGCCCGGCGGCCTGGAACCCGAGCCGTTCGTTGAGGGCGTGGATCCTGGTGTTCCGGGCATCCGGTTCCACCACCACCCGCTCCACCTCCGGCCGGTCAAACAAGCGGCCGAGGACGGCGTCCATCACCGCGGTGGTGTAGCCGGATTCGGGGTTTCCCGACGGCGGCGCAACCAGCAGGTGCATTCCGACGTCGCCGGGCTGGACGGCGTACCGGCCGGCCAGCGGCGAGGACTCCGGCAGGTACTCCTCCATCAGGAAGGCGGGGACGCCGCCGTCGAGCCCCAGCAGGGCGTGGTGGTGGCCGCTCGACTGGATTTTGGCGTACTCCTCCGCCACGTCAGCCACGCTGGCGGACAGCATCCCCCAGAACGAGGCGTACGGCCGGGTCACCCAGCTGTGCAGGAGCGGCGCGTCGGCCTGCGCGTCCAGGCAGCGGAACGTGAACCTCATGCGGGCACCTCCGCTTCAACGCCCGAAACCGTACCCGGCACGGCAGCACCGGCCGGGGAACCACCGGCCGGCACTGCGGCGGCCGGCGAACCGAACTGCTGGAACGCGATGCTCCGCTCCACGGGATAGACCTCGCGGCCGGTGATTTCCCGCAGGATGCAGGAGTTGCGGTAGGCGCCCATGCCCAGGTCCGGGGTCACGAAGCCGTGGGTGTGCAGCTCCGCGTTCTGAACGAAAATCTCACCGGGAACCACACCGGTGCTGTAGTTCCGGTCCACGTCGAACCTGCCGGCGCTGTCCCGGGCTATCCGGTCCTGCACCCCGGCCAGGAACGCCGGCTCCCGGTAGCCGTAGCCGGTGGCGAACACCACCGCTTCACTGTCCAGGGTGTAGGAGGCGCCCTGTTCGCCGTGGTGGAACTGCAGGGTGTGCGTGCCGGCGGCCGGGTCCCACTGCGCGCCGGTCAGGGTGGAGTGGGTCAGCAGCTGGCTGTTGACCATGCCGGAAAGGCTCTTGGCGTAGAGCAGGTCGTAGATCGCATCGATCAGGTCCGAGTTGATCCCCTTGTAGAGGTTCTTCTGCGTCTTGTTGAGGTGGTCCCGGCGCTCCTGCGGCAGTCCGTGGAAGTAGTCCACGTACTCGGGCGAGGTCATCTCCAGGGTCAGCTTGGTGTACTCGAGCGGGAAGAACCTGCCGGAGCGGGTCACCCAGTTCAGCTGGTAGCCATGGACGTCGGCTTCCTGCAGGAGCTCGTGGTAGATCTCGGCGGCGCTCTGGCCGCTGCCCAGGATGGTGATGCTGCGCCGCTGCTGCAGCTCGGCTTTCCGGGCCAGGTAGTCGGCATTGTGGAAGGCCACTCCCCCGCTCCTGTCCGCAGCACCGGCAACGATGTCGGCGCCTGCTTCCGGCACATACGGGGACGTTCCGGTTCCCAGCACCAGCCGCCGGGCGAACAGCACCTCCGTCCCGTCCGGACCCGACACCGTCAGGCGGTACACGCCGCCGTCGTACGCCGTATCCAGCACAGCCGTGCCAAAACGGACGGAGGCCAGCTGGCCCGCCACCCACTGGCAGTACTGGTTGTACTCGGCACGCAGGGGGTAGAAGTTTTCCCGGATGTAGAAGCGGTACAGCCGGCCCGTCTGCTTCAGGAAGTTCAGGAAGGAGTACGGCGAGGTGGGGTCCGCCAGGGTGACCAGGTCTGCCATGAAGGGCACCTGAAGATGGGCGGGTTCCAGCATCATCCCGGGATGCCAGTCAAAGGACTCGCGCTGTTCCAGGAAGATGCCCTCCACCCCCTCCACCGGCTCGGTGAGTGCGGCGAGGCCCAGGTTGAAGGGCCCGACGCCGATGGCGGCGAAGTCGTAGATCCTGCGGTTGTCATGGGTGCTCATGCGGATACCTCGCTCTGCAGCAGTCCGGCGCCGGTGGTGCGGAGGAGTCCGATGATTTCGGCGATGTCCTCGAGCGTTGCCTCGGCGTTGAGGAGGGTGAATTTCAGGTAGTGCCGGCCGCCCACCTTGGTGCCGGCAACCACGGCCTGGCCGGACGCGAAGACGGCCGCCCGGATGGCGGGGTTGATGGCGTCGGCGGTGTCCTCGGACAGCCGTTCACCGGTGTCCAGGACGGGCCGGTAGCGGAACACCAGGGTGCTGAGCTGCGGTGCGGCGGCGAGCTCGAAGTCGTCGTCGGCCTCGAGGAGGGAGCCCACGCGGGCGGCAAGGTCGATCGCCTCGTCGAACAGGGCCCCCACGGCGTCCGCACCCATGATCCGCAGGGTGAGCCACAGCTTGAGCGCGTCGAACCGGCGCGTGGTCTGGATGCTCTTGTCCACCTGGTTGGGGATGTCGGCCAGGGCGGCGCTTTCCGGGTTCAGGTAATCGGCGTAGTAGGTGATGTGGCGGAGCATGGCGGACTCGCGGACCAGGAGCGCGCTGGAGCTGACCGGCTGGAAGAAGGTCTTGTGGAAGTCCACGGTGACCGAATCCGCCAGGCGGGTGCCGTCCAGCAGGTGCCGGTAGCGTCCGGAGACCATCAGTCCGCCGCCGTACGCGGCATCGATATGAAACCATGCGCCGTAAGCCTTGGCGAGGGCGGCGAGGTCTGCGAGCGGGTCCACCGCGCCGAAGTCCGTGGTCCCTGCGGTGGCCACCACCGCCATGGCGGTCAGGCCGGCACCCTGGGCTTCCGCCATGGCCTCGGCGAGGGCCGCGGGGTCCATCCTGTGGTCGGGGGTGCAGGGGATGCTGATGACGGCGTCGAAGCCGAGGCCCAGCATGGAGGCTGACTTCTGGATGCTGAAGTGGCTGTCCGCCGAGGTGAAGATCCGCAGGGTGTCCAGCAGGGCCGGGAGGCGGAGGCCGCTGCGGGCCGGATCCTGCCGGAGCCCGGCAACCGCGTGGTTCCGCGCGATCAGCAGCGCCTGGAGGTTGGACTGGCTGCCTCCGGAGGTGAAGATGCCGTCCGAGTTGTCGCCCAGGTTCAGGCGCTCCGCCGTCCAGTCGATGAGGCGGCGCTCGATCATGGTGGCGCCCGCGCTCTGGTCCCACGTGTCCAGCGAGGAGTTCACCGCGGACAGGATGGCCTCGCCCACCAGGGCGGGGATCACCACGGGGCAGTTGAGGTGGGCGGCGTACTTGGCATCGTGGAAATAGATGGCGTCCCGGAGGTAGACGGCCTCGAGTTCCTGGAGCGCGGCCGCGGTGTCCGGGAGCGGTGCATCCAGGTCCACGGCGCCCACGCGCGCCTTCATTTCCGAAGGCCCGACGCCGGTGAACGGCCTGGTGGTGCGCTCCAGTTTGGTGGCCACCGCGTTGACGCCCTGCAGCACCTGCGCCACATAGCGGGGCGAGTTCCGTGCGTTGAACAGGTGGTTGGTTGCCCCCAGCGCGAGTTCCACCCGGGAGCCGAAGTCCTGCCCCGGCGGCTCGGGTTTTGTGTCCACACCGCTGCTGCGGTGGTCATCCACGGGTAACTCGTCAAGGCGGGGCATCAGCGACACTCGTCTTCCTTCGGTCAGGAGCTGGGGGAATTACAGAGGTAAGCCTTACTTAGGTGACCCTTTTAATCAAACTTTTGTGCTCTATTTCTCTTCAGCCCCGGAATTTCAAGGGTTCCGCCGCTCCTTCGTGCGTCATTGACTGGCACGCAGAGGGGGATCTAGCGCAAAATGCCCCTTCCGACGGCCGGAGGCGGGCAGGGCGCGGCCTGGCGGGCTTGCAGCTAGGGTGGACTCACGGCAGCACTGACCGCTGCGTCGAGATTTGGGGGAAGCAATGGAGCAGGCACCGTCGCAAGCCATCGGCTTTCGGGAAGTGGACCGGGACGGGAATCCTATGCCTGAGGACAACGAACAGGCAGCCCGCAACACCGAAGGCGGCAGCACGCCCGCCATCAACCCGTTCATCGCCGCCCTATGGCTCCTCACCGTCATACTCATTGGCGGCGGGGCGTGGATTTTCGCCAACGCGGACACCTTCGCGGGCCCGGGCAGCGGCGGCATGCCGGCGCAGTTCCTGGTGTTTACCTTTGCACCCTATGCGGTCTTCGCGGGGATTGCAGCGCTCATCAGCCTGCTGCTATGGCACGCGCTGCAGTGGCAGCGCAAGCGGGCGTAGGCAGCAGCTTCCGAGCGGGGCAAGGGCAGGAAACCGGCCTCCCCGGCATGTGTCGCGGGCCACAGCGGATTTGCCCGTTCATTAGTAAGCATGCTTAGGTAATGGGGTAAATGAACCTCCGCAAGCAGTTCGCGGCGGGGCTGCCAACGCCGGCAGCCTCGTGAAGAAGCCCAAGGATGAACATCATGGCCACCGCTACCGAAGACCAGTTGACGGCGTTTGGGGAACGCACGCTGGGAGACCTTTCTCCCGTGGAACCCCTCCAGCCCCTGGATATGGAATTGATGGTCACCCTGAATTCGCGCATGCATTGCCGCATGCCCATGGAGCGCATTGACCCCGATGAGCTTCCCGTCCGCCAGCCCGTCTACGTTGACGGAACGGGCGTTGTACCCATCGGCATGTCAACTGTTCCCGGGAACGTAGTGACGTACCGCTGCGCCTGCGGCTTCACCATCGATGACCCCGGCGTCGGCGCAGGCGCAAGCGCGCAGGCCCTCGCCAGCTGACCTGCGTCCAGGCGCACAGATCTACTGGTCCGGCTGCTACCCCTCCGGCCAGTCGACGAACTGCTCGTACCCCTCGTGCTTGCGCAGGTAGCCGGAGATGAACGGGCAGTGCGGAATGATCCGCTTGCCCGTGGCCACCACGTCGTCCAGGGCGAAGTGGGCCAGCACCCTGCCCAGGCCCCGGCCTTCGAAGTCCTGGCTGGTTTCGGTATGGGTGAAGTCAATATGCCCGGGCAGGTCCCGGAAAAACGACTGCACGGCCAGCTTGCCCCCTACCAGTAGCTCGTAGCGGTGCTGCGCATCGTTGCGCCGCAGGGTGACATCGGGGGCGAACCTATCCTCGGTGGACATCGTGTTCTCGGTCATGGTTCGACACTGGCACTACTTCACCCCGCTGGCAATGCCACAGCAGCAGCATTAGGGCAGCGGCGAAGCAGGCTGCGCCCGCACCCAGCAGTCCCAGCGTCAGGCCGCTGAAGGCCGCGGCCGCCACCGGAAGGAAGACCACGACGACGGCGGCGACCACCCTGGCGGGCCGGCAGCGGGTGCCGGGAACCGTCGTCGGACGTTCCTCCAGCCGGCCAAAGGCCGCCACGGCGGCCAGCAGCAGGAGGACCAGCGCCAGCAGGACCAGGGGCCGCGCCCACCACCACTCCGCCGTGCCGGAGGCGGGCTTGGGGAACGGGGTGAGGAGCAGCAGCCCCGACATCCCCACCAGCAGCGGCAGGTGCCACAGATACACCGTCAGGGAGCGGCTTCCTGCCACCGTCATGAGCCTGCTGACCCACCCCACGGAGCACACCGGGACCAGCACTGGCCGCGCCAGCTCCAGGAGGGCCGCCTGCGTGATGCCCAGCAGGAGCAGGCAGAGGTTGGGCGGGTTGAGGTTGACCAGCATATTGCCCGGGTAGAGTCCCAAACCCGTAACTGCGCCGAGGACCAGATTGGCACCCAGGGCAACGGCCAGCAGCCCGGAACGCGACACCCTGGACCAGTGCCCGCCAGCCAGCAGGAAGCCCACCTGCTGGACGGCGCACCACAGGAACACCAGGTTGGCGTGCGCCAGCCCGGGAAGCGCCCCGCGGAGGCAGTCAACGGTTACCACCAGCGCGGTCAACGCCATGAACGTGAGCCAGGGGGCGCGGGTGTGCAGGGCGGCGAGGAGCGGAATATTCAGCTGGGCGGCAAGGTATGCGGCCAGGAACCACAGGGGCATGCCCGCGCCGGCCGCCATCAGCTGGACCACCTGCGGATGCACACCCAGCAGCGCTGCCGCGCCCAGTGCCACGAACATTACCGCCAGCAGCGCGGTGGCGGGGCGGACCAGGCGCAGGAGCCTTGCCCGGACAAATTGGGATGCAGTTCCGCCGCCCTCGCTGAGCCGCCGCCAGGACTGCAGGCCGGTAATGCCGCCGGTCACGAAAAACAGCGGCATGACCATGAAGATCCAGATGACCGGAACAAACCAGTCCTGCTCAGCGAGGGTGTTTTGCGTTGTCACCGTGCCGTCGGGGTGCAGGACGGGGCTCACCATCATGCAGTGGCCCATTACCACCAGGGCCAGGCAGACGAAGCGCACAAGGTCGATGGCGGCGTCGCGGCCCTCAGCCGGAGCCGGGCGAGGCTTCCCGCTGCTCACAGCACCATTGTGCGCCTGTTGCGTGTGGTGTTAAAGGGTCACGAGTTTTTGTCCAGATACGGTGGCTTCCGCGCCTCCCAACCCGCCAGATCTGGACAAAAACTCCTGACTGAGCGGGCAGGAGCGGCTCTACTGCGCCAATGCGAGCAGGCCGAGGACGACGGCGAACAGCGGCAGGGTCCCTTGGGTGGCAGCGGCCCGGAGGTACTTCCGGCCGGTGGAAACCAGGACCAGCGCGGCCAGCAGCATGGAACCGCAGCTCGCGAAAATCAGGGTCCAGCCCGCCACGGACTGCGCCGAGCCCTCGGACCCCAGCGCCACGCAGGCTATGCCGATCAAGGCCCCGGCAGCCAGGAACAGGTTGTAGAAACCCTGGTTGAAGGCAAGCGGCCTGGTGGTCTCGGCGTCGGCCTGCGAAGCCACGCCGAAACGCCGCCAGGTGGCCGGTCGCGTCCAGGTCAGCGACTCCATGGTGAATATGAAGACGTGGAGCGCCGCCGCCAGGAAGGCAAAAAGGAGGGAGGCCAGGATCATTGCTTGATCCTAGCCTCCCCCGATTCCGGCTACCGGCCAGCCCCACGGCTACCGCGTGAGCGTGGCCAGCGTTCCGGCGGCGAAGTCCTTGGCGGTCCTGGTCCAGTGGCCCAGGAGCGCCTGCAGGTTTTCGCCGTCGGCGCGGTGGCCGGGCAGCTGTTTCTGCAGGGTGGCCAGGACGCCGGTGCGGAGCTCGGTGTTGAAGTTGACCTTGCCCACGTTCATGGCGGCCGCCTTCACCAGCTCCTCCGCCGGGATGCCGGACGCTCCGTGCAGCACCAGCGGGATGTGCGTCCTGACGGCGATGTCCTGCAGGACGTCCCAGCGCAGCTGCGGATCGCCCTTGTACTTGCCGTGGACATTGCCGACCGCCACGGCCAGCAGCTGGGCACCGGTCCGGGCGACGAAGTCCTCCACCTGGGCGGAATCGGTGAGGCCGGCCACGGAGGCGCCGGACTTGTCGGCGCCGAAGGCACGGTCCTCGTCGCCGGCGAGGTCGCCGAGTTCCGCTTCCAAGACGACGTCGGGACCAAGCAACGCGCGGGCGGAAACCACAAGCGCGATGTTGTCCTCGTAGGGAAGCGAGGAACCATCAGCGAGGACGGAATCCGCCCCCGCCGCGACGGCGTCGGCCATCACGTTCAAGTCCATGGCATGGTCAAGCTGCACTGCAACGGGCACGGACGCGGCGTCCGCCAGCCCGCGCAGTGCTGAGATGAGGCGCAGGCCGTTGGGGGTGGCGGCGGTCTTGGGCGCCACCAGCAGGATGGCGCCCAAGCCGGATTCCTCCGCGGCGCCCACCACTGCCAAGGCGGTGGTGAAGTCGTAGCAGGTGAACGCGGGGACGGCCGAGCCCTGCTGCAGGGCGGAGGTGACCAGGTGGTCCAGACGGGTGCGCATCAGACGCCCAGGCCTCCCACCAGGATCCAGGCGACGAAGGTCAGCGCGAAGCCTGCCAGGCCCAGGATGGTGGTCAGGACGGTCCAGGTGCGGAGCCCGTCAGCAACCGAGAGCCCCAGGTACCGGGTCACGATCCAGAAGCCGGAGTCGTTGACGTGGCTGAGGCCGAAGGCGCCGAAGCCGATGGCGATGAGGATCAGCGCGGTCTGGATGGGCGAGAAGCCGCCGTCGGCCACGGAGGCGGCCAGCAGGCCTGCCGTGGTGATGATGGCAACCGTGGCGGAGCCCTGGGAAGCGCGGAGGATTGCCGCAAGGATGAAGGCCATCACGATGACCGGCAGGCCCGCGGTCTGCAGCCCCTCGGCGAGTGCCTTGCCGATGCCGGAGACGGTGAGGACCTTGCCGAAGACACCGCCGGCGCCGGTCACCAGGATGACGATGGCCGTGGGGGCCAGCGCCGAATCCATCACTTCGCCGGTGTGCTGGGAAGACCAGCCGCGGCGGATGCCCAGGAAGTAGTAGGCAAGGCCCAGGGCAGTCAGCAGTGCGATCAGCGGGGCGCCGATGAATGCAGCCAGCTGGGCGGGGAAGGAGTCCTTGGGCAGGATGACGGCGCCGACGGTGCCCACCATGATCATGAGGATCGGCAGGACGATCAGGGTGATGATCATGGCCGGGCTGGGGGCAGTCCGGACCTCGGTCTTGACGGCAACCTTGGACGTGCCCTGGGCGGCTTCCTGTTCAATCTGCGAGTTTCCGGTGCCGAAGAGGCGGAACTGCTCGGCGGTGGCGGGCAGCATGGAGAACTCGCGGCGGTTGAGCTTGCGGGCAACGAAGTAGCCCAGGACACCCACCGGAATGCACAGCACCAGGCCGAGGATGGTGGTCCAGCCAATGTCGGCGCCGAGGATGCCGGCGCCGCCCACCACGCCCGGGTGCGGCGGAACAACAACGTGGATGGCCAGCATGATGGCACCAACGGGCAGGCCGATCTTGACCGGGTTGACGCCTGCCGCCTTGGCGAAGCCGTAAATGATGGGGATCAGGATGATGAATCCGACGTCGAAGAAGACGGGGATCGCCAGCAGGAACGCGGCCGCGGTCAGGGCTGCGATAACCCTGCGGGGTCCGAGCAGCTGGGTAAATTTCCCGGCCAGCGACTGCGCACCGCCGGAAATTTCGATCATCTTGCCCAGCATGGCGCCGAGGCCCACCAGGATGGCCACGGAACCGAGCGTTCCGCCCATGCCTTCGGTCACGGTCTTGATGACATCCGGCAGCGGAATTCCCGCGACCAGCGCCACGGAAACGCTGACCACCAGCAGGGCCAGGAATGCCGGAATCTTGAATTTAATGACGGCCACCAGGAGCAGGGCGACCCCTGCTGCTGCTATGGCCAGAAGAGCCAGTGCGCTCATCGTGCGTCTCCTTTGACATCGCCAGTTAAGCCTAGCGAGCTTGGCAGGTGCGGCGACGGCGGAGGGGGGACCGCCGTCGTCGTACCTCTTGGGGGAAGAGTTTTTGGTCAGATATGGCGACTTGGACGGACGTTAGGCCGCTTTATCTGCCCAAAAACTCGATGGGGGTGGAACGGGTTACTTGGTCCGCTTGGTGGGGGCGACCACCTTGATGACGGCGGAGTCATCGGCGGCGGCGAGTCCCTGGGCCTGGCCCAGGAGGTAGAGCTGCTCGGCGGCCGCGGCAACCGGGGCCGCGAGCCCGGCCGCGCGGGTGGCTTTGCCCACGATGCCCATGTCCTTGACGAAGATGTCCAGGCGGGACAGCACCTCGGCACCTTCCTCGTTGTAGGCCTCGAGGATCCGGGGGCCGCGGTTGGACAGCATGAAGGACCCGGCCGCGCCGGCTTCGAGGGCGGCGAGGGTCTTGGCCTGGTCCAGGCCAAGCGCGTCGGCGAGGGCCATGGCCTCCGCTGCGGCCGCGATGTGGACGCCGCAGAGAAGCTGGTTGACGGTCTTGAGGGCCTGGCCGTCGCCGGGCTTGTCGCCCACCACGGTCAGGGTGGAGGCGAGCAGTTCCAGCGCGGGTGCTGCCTTTTCGCGAGCCTCCGGGGAGGCCCCGACGACGATCAGCAGGTCGCCTTCGCCGGCGCGCTTGGGCCCGCCGGACAGCGGGGCGTCCACCAGTTCCACGCCGTATTCGGCAAGCTTCTCCACCGTGGCGGGGATGGCATCGGTGCCCACCGTACTGCCGAGGATGACGACGGCGCCCGCCTCCAGCACGGAGGCCACGCCGTTCTCGCCGAAGAGGACGTCGTTGAGCTGGTCGCCGTTGCGGACGGCCAGCAGGACAGCGTCGGCACCCTTGGCGGCTTCGCGGGCGCTGCCGAAGGTGGCGATGCCGGCTTCTTCAGCGAGCTTCAGCCGCGGTTCGGCGATGTCGAAACCGTGGACGGTCAGCTGGGAGGCGAGCCGGGTGGCCATGGGCAGGCCCATGGCGCCGAGGCCCAGGACGGTGACGGTGTAATTGCTGGTCATGGTGTTCTCCGTTGAAGGTTGACGGCGGTTCGGTGATTGGGCTTGTCGAAATCCGGTTTCGACGGGCTCAACCACCGGAAGGACTAGAAGGTGTTGCTGAGCTTGCGGGTGACGTCGGCGAGGGACTGGTCGTCGCCCACGTTGCCGGCGAAGACGATGTACGGGATGCCCTTGGCGGGGCCGTCCACCGGTTCCCAGAGGCTGACGATGCCTGGGAGCATGGGGCCGCGGACGATGGCGTGGCGGATTTCCAGGCCGTGCGCGGCGACGTCTGAGGAGGTGATGCCGCCCTTGGCGATGACGAACCGCGGCGGGAAGGTTTTCAGGGTGCGGTTGACTACGGCGACGACGGCGGCGGAGACGGTGCGCGCGATCCGCAGGCTTTCGGCGGGGTCGTCTGTCTTGATCAGCAGGCGGCTGGTGTGGACGATGACGTCGCCGCCGCGGAGGGCTTCGACCACCGTGTCCACGGTCAGGTCCAGGTGGGAAGCGGCTTCCGCCTCGCCGGCCAGGAGCTTTTCGACGTCGATCTCGACGATGCGCGCGGCGCTGTGCTGTTCGGTCAGGGCCTTGAGCTGCCTGGTGGTAACGCCCACGTGCGAACCGACCACGATGAGGCCGCCGGCCTCGGACGGGGTGTTGCCGGCGTAGGCTTCGGCGCCGGTCAGCTCGGTACGGATTTCCTGTCCGATCCGGGCGCGGCCGAACGGAGGGCCTACCCGGTAGAGGAGCTTCTTGCCCCGGCGTTCCGCTTCCTCAAGGCCCAGGGCCAGGGCGCGGAGGTCGTTTTCGCTCACAATGTCGGCCACGATCGGGGTGGAATCGGCGGCTCCTTCGATGGCGTCGGCGATGGCCTTTGCGGAAATCGCAGGGTCCTGTGCCGCGGCGCCGGCCCGGATGGTGTTGAGGTCCAGGACGATGACGGAGTCCGCTGCAAAGCGGCCCTGCGACTTTTCCGCCACGTAGTCCGCCATGACGGAGGTGCCAAAACCGAAGGTGGCGTCCCTGGCGAACTCCGTCTCGGAGACAGGCGTCAGCGTTCCTGCGGATTCACCGGTGCCGCGCATGTAGTGCACCCCGCCGATGGTGACCCGGCCGGCGTCGGGAAATGCCGGGACCAGGACCACACCGTCGGTGCCCTCGCCGCTTACCTTGGCAACGGTGGTGGCGATGACGTCGGGTTCCAGGGGGTAGTGGCCGCGGAGGGTCGAATCGCTGCGGCTGACAAACCCCAGCCGGAGCGTGTCCGGAGAGCCGGCAGCGGCGAGCGCGTTGCGGACCACTTCCTCGTTGCGGGCGGCTGCTTCGGCGGGGTCCAGGCTGCGGGTGTTGGTCAGGACGTAGACGGCCGGCTTGGACTGGCCAAAAGCCCAGGTGAAGTCCTCCACGTCCCAGCGGGTGAGCACGGGGAGATCGGCCACGGACTGCGTCCCGGTGGGGTCGTCGTCGAGCACCACCAGCACGCGGGGAACCTCGGCGTTGGACGCGGCCAGCGTGTCTGCCACGAGGCTGGCGGGGATCTGTACTTCCGCTGGGTAGGCGGCCAGAACATCTGCTTCAAGCGTCACAGTGCACTCCGTTGTGTAGTAATCCGGGCGGCGGATCGTCAATTTTCGAATCTGTAAGATGTCTGACATCTTGCATTTGAATGCTAGTGTGGCATACGACATAGAGACGCGCAAGTAGACTTGTCAGACATATCCGCCGGGCAGAGGCCACGGCAAGGATCGGGGGCAGGAATGGCAAGGAAATCGCTGGTCGGCGTCGTGGCCGACGAGCTGCTGGACCGCATCATCGAGGGCGAATTTCCGCCCGGGGCCACCGTCCCCGGCGAACACGAGCTTAGCGCCCGCCACGAAGTCAGCCGGATGACCGTGCGCGAGGCCATGAAGACCCTCCAGGCCCAGCACATCCTCAGTGTGGAACGCGGCCGCGGAACGTTCGTTAACCCGTTGAGCCGCTGGACGTCCCTGGAAGCCGTCCTTCGGGCAGCATCGGAAGGCAAGAACGAGGCCGAAGCCTCCGTCCAGCTCATCGAACTCCGCCGCATGCTGGAAACCGGAGCATGCGAGCTGGCGGCCGGCCGCATCTCGGAGCCGGACACCGAGGCGCTGTTTGCCTACATCTCGGCCATGAAGGCAGCCCATGAAGTCAACGACGTCGCAGCGTTTGTCGAGGCCGACCTCGCCTTCCATGACGTCATACTGCGCGCGTCCGGCAACGTTTTCGTGTCCGTGCTGTTCGAACCGCTGCACCGGGTCCTGGAGAAGCGCCGGGCGGAAACATCGGCGGTGCCGGAAATCCAGGTGCACGCCATCGGACACCACCAGAACATCGCGGATGCGCTGCAGGCACGTGACGCCACAAAGGCGCGCCAGGCCATGGATGCGCATATGCAGCAGACGCTGGACGACTTGAAAACCCTGGTGTTGGGCAGCAAGTAACCCCCAGGCAGAAGGTCAGGAGGCCGGCGGGGCCGTGGTCCCGCGGACCACCAGCTCAGTGGCCACTTCCAGGGCGGTGGGCGCCATGGCACCCGGCTGGTCCTGCTGTTCCGTGAGCATGCCCACGGCCATGGATGCCAGTTGCGCCAGCGGCTGCCGGACCGTGGTGAGCGGCGGCGACATCAGCGCCGCCTGTGCGATGTCATCAAAACCCACAATGCTGAGGTCCCCCGGCACATGGAGGGAACGCTGCCCCGCCGCGTTCATCACCCCGATGGCCTGCAGGTCGCTCCCCGTGAAGATCGCCGTGGGCGGCTCGGGGAGGTCCAGTAGGTCGGCACCGAGCCGCATGCCGGACTCGATACTGAAGTCGCCGTCGCGCACCAGCTCCGGCAGGACGGGCAGGCCCGCCTCGTGCAGTGCCGCCGCGTAGGCAGCGTAGCGGGCACGCCCGTGGCCCGGACTGTGCTTGCGGCCGGTGATGATGCCGATCCGCTGGTGCCCCAGGGAGAGCAGATGCCCGACGGCGGTCAGTGCGCCGGAGAACGACGCCGGACTGACGCTGGGGATGGGCAGGTCCCCCGCGCTTTCGGGGTCGATGGCCACCGCCGGGATCTTGAGCGTCCGCACCATGCCGACCAGCCGCGACCCCTTGCGGGGAGCCAGCAGCAGCACACCGTCCAGGCGGTTCACCGACGGCTCACGCAGTTTCCGCCAGCGGTCAGGGGTGGAGTGGTCAGCCCGGGCGTAGGACACGGTGTAACCCAGCCGGTCCGCGGCGGCCTCGACGCCGGCCATGGTTTCCAGGATCCACGGGGAGTCAAAGTTGTTGACCACCAGCTGGAGCATGCCGGGCTGGGAGGCAGGGGTGCTGCGCTTGGAATAGTCCAGTTCTTCCAGCGCCTGCTGTACCTTGGCCCGGGTGGCTTCCGAAACGTGGGTGCGGCCGTTGAGCACCTTGGACACGGTGGGCACCGAAACCCCGGCGGCCGCCGCGACGTCGGCAATTTTGGGTCGCGGGGTGGCTGTCAACGGAGCAATCCTTGGGGTCATGTGGTTGCGGCGGCGAGTTGCGGAGCAGTCGCGCGCCTGACGGGCGCGGTCTCCACCCGCACGGGTCCCACGATAACACTGCCGCTTTCCCGGGAACCCAGCGGCGACGCCGTAAAAATGCCAAGTTCGGCGCCGATCCATCGGCCTTCCACAACGTCGAAGTTCCAGCCCTGGACCTCCCAGGGCTCGCCCGGGCCCGACCGCCAGGCAAAGGTTGACCGCGGCGTACCGTCCGTCCGGATCTGGAGTTCGATCCTGGCGCCCGGCAGCAGGACCCGCCGTCCCATCGCCTGTTCAGCGGGCTCCTCTCCCCCGGTGCCGCCGCCCAGGACGTAGCCGTCGGCTGTGCGCACAATGCCCAGCCAGGCGTACCTCTGTCCCAGCACCACCACGCCGGCGCGCGTTCCGGGCGGAACGTCCCGCAGTTCAAGGGATGTGGTGAACGTCGAGGGCGTGCCGGGCAGGATCTGGGCCAGCACATTGGGCAGCTCCCGCAGGTTCACGGGATCATTGGCCTGCGGCCGCAGCTCCAGCTGCCCGCCACCGCCCTGGTAGCACCAGGCGTCACGCGGGTTGGCCTGCCAGTGCCACTGCGGCCCCAACCAGGGTGACGTGAAGTCGTCGCTCGCGGGCGGTGCCACATCCCGGGGCGAGGTACCCGCGGGGTAGGGGTGGCTGGTCACCGGGGTGCCCGGGCCGCCGTCGGACGCCGGTGTACCCATCCAGGGCCAGCCGTCCTCGTCCCAGCCCATCGGCTGGAGGTGGACCACCCGCCCGTACGGCCCGCGGTCCTGGAAATGCAGGAACCAGTCCTCGCCCCGGGGCGAGGTCACCCATGCACCCTGGTGGGGCCCGTTGACCGCGGTGCTGCCCTGCTCCAGCACGCGCCGGCCCTCGTAGGGACCAAAGGGCGACCTGGACCGGAACACGGACTGCCAGCCGGTGGCCACACCGCCGGCCGGGGCGAAAATCCAGTACCAGCCGTCCCGCTTGTAAAACTTCGGCCCCTCCAGCGTTGTGTAGCCGGGAAGCTCGTCACCGTCGATGACGTGGGTTCCGTTGTCCAGCAGCCGGCTTGCGTCCGGGCTCATCCGGTGGACCGTGAGCCGGTTCTTGATGCCGATCCGGCTCTTCGCCCAGCCGTGGACGAGGTATGCCTGGCCGTCGTCGTCCCACAGCGGGCAGGGATCGATCAGCCCACGTCCGGGATACAGCAGGTGCGGGGCGGTCCAGGGGCCTTCCGCCTTTTCGGCGCTCAGGACGAAGATGCCGTGGTCCGGATCCGGATAGAAGATCCAGAAGCGGCCATCGTGGTACCGCAGTGCAGGAGCCCACACGCCGCTGCCGTGCCGGACCAGGGAGTAGTGGCTGCCTTGGGGCAGGTGCGGCAGTGCATGCCCGGCGTGTTCCCAGTCCACCAGGTTCCGGGACTTCAGGATGGGGAGTCCCGGCACGCGGTTGAAGCTGGAGGCGATGAGGTAGTAGACGCCGCGGACCTGGACGGCGTCAGGATCCGGCCAGTCGGCGTTGAGGACGGGGTTGGTGTACACGGGGACTGCGTTGCGGGATGTCATGGCGTCCTGTCGGGGCGGGAGGTCTGGAGGTCGGGGTGCTGCTCGAGGAGTTCAAGGGCTTGGGACGGGGCGGAAAGGTGGCCGTCGTGGATGACGGCGTGGAGTGCCTGCACCAGGGGATTTGCAGCGTTGACGACGGCCTTTTCGGACCAGGCAACGGCCGGGCCGGCACCAAGATAGCCGTCCGTCCTTACGAACCAGGGGCGGTTGTTTTCCTGGGCCAGGACAACGCTGGCCGGGGATCCGCCTGAGGTTGTGCTGATGGCGAGCCAGGGTGACTGGCTTCCGTGGGCTGCCGCCACGCCGTCCCCCGATGCCGAGAAGACTCTTGGCCCGGCGCAGTCCTCGGGAAAGCGCCAGAAGATCCCGCCGTAACCTGCGCCCACACGCCCCTTGACGGCCGACGACGAAACCTCCAGCTGCGCGACGCCGCCTGCGGGAAGCAGCGCCGAGCGGATGGACAGGCTCCACGTGCCCGGGGCCGGGTGCCGAAAGCAGCGGATGCTTCGGTGCTCAGTGGCCAGCTCCATGCCCTGCCCGGAAAACCAGGTGACGGAACCGTCTGCGCCGCCGGCTGTCCGGCTCCAGCCGGACGGTTCCTGCCACCCGTGGTTGGAGAGCATGGCCGGGCCATGGGTGGACGTGTACGTGGAGCCGCCCCAGAAGTTGGTGCCGTTGACGTCCGAGAAGGCGATGGACAACCCGGCGTGGTGCGGATGGTCCTCCGGCCCCGCCGCGGTCAGCGTGGTGCCCGCCAGCGAGCGGACCGGATGGAGATACGGCCGCGGTGAGTTCGACGGCGGAAGGCCGCGTCCGCTGCGGTGGCCCACCAGGGCGTCGAAATCAGGTGCGCCACGCGACATGGGGCCTCCTCCCGGGTGATGGTTTTGCGGAATGCAGATCAGCCTAGGCACTCCGGAAAAAAACGGCAATACCTAAAGAAAATTTCTGTTTTTTCTGTATGCGAGTTTCTAAAAAGGTGTTGACAGTCACACTCGCACCTTGCTAGAAATCGTTTACTCACTTGTTTCTTCTGCTTGCTGCTTTTCGCCTCTATAAGAAAAGCCAATCGCATGCACTTCTTCCGGAAACAGAAAGTTTCCGGGCCAACTCCACATCACGCTCCGTCCGCGGACAGCAAAAGAGAGGCGTCATTCAATGAAGAAGACAACAACCGCCGGGATGCCCCGCAGGATGTTCCTGGGCGCAGCCGTAACGGCAGCCGGGCTGGCCCTGAGTGGCTGCGGCGGAGGTGCGGCCCCCGCGGCCGGCGGCAACGTGGAACTCAACTTCGTTTACTGGGGTGACGCCAACCGGGCCAAGATGACCGACGCGGCCATCAAGGTCTTCGAAGAGAAGAACCCGGGCATCACCGTCAAGAGTGAATACCAGGACAGCGGCCCTTACGCCGATAAGCTCGCCACCCGCTTCGCCGGGGGCAATCCACCTGACGTACTCAACATGGCCAACCGAAGCCTGCTGGAATACGCCCAGCGCGGCACCCTGGCAGACCTTCGATCCATGCCGGAACTCGACCTGGCGAACATCCCGGACACCATCCAGAGCCGGGGTGAGGTGGACGGCAAGCTCTTCGGCCTTGCCACCGGCGTGACCACCATCGGCATGGTGGTGAACAAGACCATCACGGACCAGGCCGGCGTCACCATCCCGGACGACAAGACGTGGAGCTGGGAGGACTACGCTAAGTTCGCCACCGAGGTCACGCAGAAGACCGGCGGCAAGGTCTACGGGGCAGGCTACGACGTCGCCACGGAAACAGGCCCCATCCTGTTCGCCAGGCAACGCGGCGAGGACTTCTACACCAAGGACAACAAGCTCGGGGTCAGCGAGGAAACCATCCGGGACTGGTTCCAGTACAGCGTGGACCTGCGGGAAGCCGGCGGCTATCCGCCGGCAGGCTTCTTCGAGCAGATTGGCGGCTCCGCCGCGCAGTCCTACCTGGCCAAGGGAACCGTCGCCTCCCAGATCATCCCGATTAACAACTACAAGGCCTACAACGAGGCTGCCGGCGGCAACGTGGTGCTGCTCCGGATGCCCGGTGAAACTACCCTGGAGCGCCGTGGCTACTCTGCGGACCCCAGCATGCTCTGGTCCATCGCAGCCAAGTCGAAGCACCCCAAGGAGGCTGCAAAACTCCTGAACTTCCTGGTGAACGATGCAGACGGAGCCGCCGAAACGCTCACCCAGCGCGGCGTCCCCATCAATCCGGAGATTGCTGAGGCCATCAAGCCGAAACTCAGCAAGGACGACACCGCCTTCGTGGACATGGTGGCCGCCATCCAGGAAGACGAACTGGCCCCGGCATACGTCTACCCCAAGGGTGCCAGCGTTGTGGCGGACACCCTCAAGCAGCTCGCCACCGAGGTCGAATTCGGCCGGATCACCCCCGCGGATGCCGCCAAAACCTTCCTTGAGAAGAGCAATGCAGCAATCAACAAGTAGGTCCGTCCGCTTGCCGGCACCCCCACACCAGATAGGAGCCTGACGGATGTCAGTGCTGACCAAGCAAGCCCCCGGTGCGGCCGCAGCCCTCGGCGCGGGCGCACCGGGACGCCCGTCCCGCGGAACGCCGCGGCGGAAGAACCAGCGCTCCGGCTACCTGTTCCTGTTGCCGTGGTTTCTGGGCATGCTGTTCACGATCATCCCGTTTTTCGCGTCCCTGTACCTCGCGTTCACGGACTACAACCTTTTCATGGAGCCCAATTTCGTGGGCCTGGCCAACTTCCAGGCGATGGCCGGGGACCCGCGGCTGTGGCAGTCCCTGAAGGTCACCTTCATCTACACCTTCGTCTCCGTGCCCATTTCGCTGGCCGTTGCCCTGGCAATTGCCCTGGTCCTCAACCGCGGCCTGCAGGGGCTTGCCATCTACCGCTCCGTCTACTACCTGCCGTCCCTGCTGGGCGGCAGCGTGGCCATCGTGATGCTGTGGCGGTACATCTTTGGCAATGACGGCATCGTCAACGGATTCCTGAGCCTCTTCGGTATCCAGGGGCCGGCCTGGGTCACGGACCCGGACTTCTCCCTGAGCACCCTTATTGTGCTGAACGTCTGGACCTTTGGCTCGCCCATGGTGATCTTCCTGGCAGGCCTGCGGCAGGTCCCCACCATGTACTACGAGGCCGCCTCGATTGACGGTGCGTCCCGCTGGCGGCAGTTCCGCAGCATCACCATTCCGCTGATCAGCCCCATCATCTTCTTCAACCTCATCATGCAGCTCATCGGCTCGTTCCAGACGTTCACGCAGGGCTACGTGATGAGCGGCGGCACGGGCGGGCCAGCAGACTCCACGCTCTTCTACAACCTGTACCTCTACCAAAAGGGCTTCACCGAATTCGAGATGGGGTATGCCTCGGCGATGGCCTGGCTACTGCTGATGATCATTGCGATCTTCACCGCCGTCAACTTCATCGCATCCAAGTTCTGGGTCTTCTACGACAACTAAGGCAATCCCATGGCACTCATCGAATTACCGACAAAGCGCAAGCAAGACAAGCGGGCCAGGCAGGCGGATCCGGAAGACGCCCTGGCAGGAACGCCGGGCACCCGGTTCTCCCGGCACCTGATCCTCTGCCTGGTGGGCCTGGTGATGCTGTATCCGCTGCTGTGGCTGATCTCCAGTTCCCTCAAGCCCAGCAACGACATCTTCCGGCAGCTGGGACTATGGCCGGAGAACTGGGATTTCGGCAACTATGCCCAGGGCTGGACGGCCCTGGACCAGCCCTTCCACGTCTACCTTTTCAACTCGATGATCGTGGTGGTCTTCTCGATCGTGGGCAACATCTTCTCCTGCGCCCTGGCGGCCTACGCCTTCGCGCGGATGGAGTTCACGGGCAGGAAGCTGTTCTTCGCGCTGATGCTGGGCACCCTGATGCTGCCGGGCCACGTCCTGCTGGTACCTCAGTACATCATCTTCTCCCAGCTCGGCTGGCTGGATACCTACCTGCCGCTGATCATGCCGAACTTCATGGCCACCAACGCGTTCTTCATCTTCCTGATGGTCCAGTTCATGAAGGCGCTGCCAAAGGAACTGGACGATGCCGCGCAGATTGACGGATGCGGCCCTTTCCGCACGTTCCTCCGGGTCATCCTGCCGCTGTGTGTCCCCGCCATGGCCACCACCGCCATCTTCACCTTCATCTCCACCTGGAACGAGTTCTTCGGCCCCCTGCTCTACATCCAGAACCAGGACCTGTACACCGTTCCCTTGGCGCTGCGGGCCTTCATGGACTCGGAAGGCCAGAGCATGTGGGGGCCCATGTTCGCCATGTCCGTGGTCTCCATAGCCCCGATCATCGGCTTCTTCATCGCCGGGCAGAAGTACCTCATCAACGGCATCGCCACCACCGGCCTTAAATAGGCCGCCCCGTTTTCCGCGCGCATCACCTGACACCCCGAGTGAAACCGCCCTGGCCGGAGGCTGCCCGGGCACAAAACAAAGGAGTTTTGCATGAGTCTGCGACGTCTCTTAGGCGCGGCAACCGCCGTCGTCATCCTTGGCGGTTTTGCCCCCGCCCCGGCAACCGCCGCCCCTGCCCTTCCGGCCGGCGGCACCCGGGTGCCCGCCGCGCCGTCCGCCCAGGACCCCGCTACGCTTGATCCCGCAGCCCTGTGGAAGGGGACTCCGGACGGCTTCGCCTCGTTGCCCGGCCACGGGCTTCCCGGAACCACCGGCGGACAGGCGGGAAAGATTGTCACCGCCACCACCATCGCCCAGCTGCAGGAGTTTGCTTCCGCCCCCGAGCCGCTGGTCATCTTCATCGACGGTTCCCTGCACGCCGCCCAGTACGTCAAGATCCCCGTCGCGGCGAACAAAAGCTTCATCGGGGCCGGCGCCGGCGCCGAGGTGGTGAACGCCGGGTTCAAGCTCATCAACGTTTCCAACGTTATCTTCCGGAACTTCACCGTCCGTGATTCGTACATTCCCGGCGACTGGGACGGCAAGCGCCCGGACAATGACCGGGACGGCATCCAGCTGGACACCAGCCACCACGTCTGGGTGGACCACATGAAGTTCGAACGGATGGGCGACGGACTGATCGACACGCGCAAGGACTCGGACTTCCTGACGTACTCCTGGAACGTCTTCGCGGACAACAACAAGGCCCTGGGCGTGGGCTGGTCCGCCAACGCCGTCACCCGCATGACCATCCACCACAACTGGATCCGGAACACCACACAGCGGAACTTCAGCCTGGACAACACCGCCGCCGCCCACGTCTACAACAACTACCTGCAGGACATCGGCCAGTACGGCATGATGGGCCGGAATGCGGCCAAGGTGGTCCTGGAAGGCAACTACTTCACAGCCGTGCAGGACCCGATTGTGGCCAAAGACCCGGGCACCGAGGTGGTCAACCGGGACAACATCTTCAACTCCACCCGCGGCCGCAAGGACAACGTGGGCTCCGCCTTCGATCCCGCCGCCTTCTACCCGTACCAGGAAGACGACGCCGCCCGCATCCCGGACCTCGTCAGTGCCGGCGCCGGACCGCGGACAAACAACGCAGCCCAGACGACGGCGGAAATCACCGTCGCCCTGGACGGCACCGGCGACTTCGGCAGCCTGCAGGCCGCCATCGGCTCCATCCCCGCCGGCAACACCCAGCCGCGCACCATCACCGTCAAACCCGGCACCTACCGCGAGGTGGTGAACGTCTGGGCAGACCGCCCCAACCTCACCATCCAGGGCGCAACAGCCAACCCGGCCGACGTCGTCATCACCTACGACACCCCCTCGAACGGTGCGAAATTCTTCGGCGGGACCTGGGGCGCGGTCGGTTCCGCCACCATGACCATCTCCGCCACGGACACCACCGTGCGGAACCTGACAGTGGAGAACGCGTACGACGAGGCAGCCAACGGCAACAGCCAGGCGCTGGCTGTCCGCAGCGTCGCCGACCGCGTGGTGTTCGACGGCACCCGGTTCCTCGGCAACCAGGACACCTACCTCGCCGATACTGCCGGGCGGGACGCCACCGCGCGGACGTACCTGAAGAACTGCTACATCGAAGGCGACGTGGACTTCCTCTACGGCCGGGGAACGGCAGTTTTCGATCGCTGCACCATCCACTCCGTGGACCGCGGCAGCGACACGAACAACGGCTACATCGTTGCCCCCAGCACCAAGAACTCCAATCCTTACGGATTCCTGATCACCAACAGCACCCTCACCTCCGATGCCGCTCCGGGCACCGTGAGCCTGGGCAGGCCCTGGTTCGCCAGCAGCGACCCCGACGCACACCCGATGGCCGTCATCCGCGACTCCGTGCTGGGCAACCACATCGCCGTCCAGGGCTGGGCCGACATGGGTGGCCACGTGTGGACCGAAGGCCGGTTTGCCGAGTACAGGAACACCGGGCCCGGCGCCTTTATCAACGAGTTCCACCCGCAGCTTTCGGACGCAGACGCGGCCAGGTTCACCAAGGAAGCCTTCCTGGGTGGCTGGACCCCGGCGGGATTGCGCTGAGATGGCCGGCACGCACAACTCCAAGGGGGTCCAAGAGTGATTACCGCACCCGTGTCCATCGCGATCGCCGCCGCAGTCGCCCTCACCGTGCCCGTACCCGCGCCGGCGCCGGCACCTCAAGGCATGGAAGCCACTTCCACATCCGATCCCGGGCGGCAGACCCTGGCACCGCGTGATGGCTGGGCGTCCTTTGACGGCGGCACCACCGGCGGTGCCAATGCAGCACCCGACGACGTGCACGAGGTTTCGACGAGGGATGAGCTCGCCGCAGCCGTGGCGGGCAACAAGCCCAAGATCGTCTACGTCAAGGCGGACATCAACGCGAATACCGCCTCTGACGGCACTCCCATCACCTGCCAGGACTACGCCGCCAACGGTTATTCCCTGGATGCCTACCTCGCGGCATTCGACCCTTCCCACTGGAACGGGAAGGCATCCGGACCCCTCGAAGATGCCCGCAAGGCATCGAGCGCCAACCAGCAGAAACAGATCCGGATGGACGTCGGTGCCAATACAACCATCATCGGCTTGGGCAACGTCCAGCTCACGGGTTTTACCGTGAACATCGACCAGGTGGACAACGTGATCGTCCGCAATCTCCGGATCTCCGACGCCTATGACTGCTTCCCCGGTTGGAACGGGGAGACCTGGAAGACCGAGTGGGACAACCTCGTGGTGTCGGGATCCACACACGTGTGGCTGGACCACTTAACCCTGGATGACGGCGCGACGGCTGACGCCGAACAGCCGAGATATTTCGGCGAGCCCTTCCTGCGGCACGACGGCCTGCTGGACGTCGTCCGGCAGGCGGACCTGGTGACCGTTTCGTGGAGCAGGATGGTGGGGCATGACAAATCGCTGCTGTGGGGCAACGGGGACGGTGCCACCGGGGACCGGGGAAAGCTCCGGGTCACGCTGCACCACAACGAACTGGTTGATCTCGAGCAGCGTGCGCCCCGGGTCCGGTTTGGCCAGGCGCACGTCTATAACAACGTGTACCGGGTGACCAGTCCTGGCCGCTACCAGTACTCGTGGGGCGTGGGGGTGGAGTCGAGTATCATCGCGCGCAACAATACCTTTGAGCTGGCTGAGGGCATTTCTCCTGACCGGATCCTCCGGGACTTCGGCGGCACCGGCATCGACGAAGAGGGCACGTGGGTCAATGGACGGCACATCAGCGTCCTCGACGCCTACAACTCGGCCAATCCGGGCCAAATGCTGGCACCGGAAGTTTCGGGATCGCCAGGGCCGCACCTGCCGATTGAACCTGCCCCGGCGGCACGGGAACGGGTTGAGCGTGATGCAGGTTCCGGCCTGCGGTCCTGAACCGGCCTGGGCGGGCGGATGCGGATAAGGGCTGGTCAGCCCATCGTTGTCCTACTAGTCTTCAAGGACGGCCCGCAACCGGGAGCAACGATGATCACGAGGAGCGAAGTTGTCCAACCACACGTACAGCATTTCTGAAATTGTCGGCACGTCGGATCAGGGTGTGGACGACGCCGTCCGGAACGGGATCGCCAAGGCTTCCCAGACGCTGCGGAACCTTGACTGGTTCGAGGTGAAGGAGATCCGCGGACACCTGGAGGAAGGCAAGATCGCCGACTGGCAGGTCACCATGAAGATCGGCTTCCGCCTCGAGGAACACTAAAACCCTCGCGACTGGCCAGCAGCCGGTGCCCGGAAACCAATGGTTTAGGCACCAGCTGCGGGCCAGTCCGCGTTTAAGGTTGGCCCTAGTTGGCCGAGGCGAAACCTGACGGACGCCGCCGCCACACTGTAGGGACGCCGTCGAACGCGGGAAACACATGTCCTTCAAAAAAGGACAGCACGGTGTGGGGATCGTGGTCGGGGCTCCACAGTCCGGACACCGGGCAGTGCGAGCCGGTGGCGGTGGACGAGGCGTTGCCGGCGTTACCTGCCTGGCGTTCCTTCAGCAGGGCGATGCGTTTCATCTTTGAGACCATCCTTGGTGGGCGAAGAGTATGTTCCTCCAGCCTAGGAACAGCGCCCCACCCCACCAATGGGCGGCTGGCCAGAATCGCCGCCTTCCTCTGGACAAATGTACAGCCGGCCCGGCGCCGCTACGCTTTCCCGGTCTCCTGGGGTGCTGCGACGACGTCAATCCCCTCCCGCTGCTGCCCCGCCCCGGGCGCACCAAGGCTGCCCAGCAGCGCAAGCGCGTCCGACGACGGCGAGCCGGGCCGGGCGGAATAGATCCGCAGCGTCTGGTCGGGGTCGTCCGGAAGAGCCAGGTTTTCAAAGTTCAGTTCCAGGTCCCCTACTGTCGGGTGGTGCAGCCGCACGGTCCCCGCTGCCCTCGTCGCCACCCGGTGTCCGGCCCACCATTGCCGGAAGTGTTCGCTGTGGACCGCGAGCTCGCCCACCAACTGGCTGGCCTGGGGATCGTTGGGGTGCCGCCCTACGTCCAGCCGGAGCGCTCCGGCTGCCTCCGCCGCCACCGTTTTCCAGTCCCGGAACAGGTCCCGGGCCCCCGAATCGAGGATGAGCCAGCGGGTGAGGTTGCGTTCGGCGGCCGGAAGGGCGGGGAAATCAGTAAAGAGCAGGAACGCCATCCGGTTCCCGGCCAGGACATCGCTGCGCCGGCCCAGGACCATGGCGGGCACGTCCCCCACGGCGTCGAGGAGGTTCCGGAGCGCCGGCCGGACGCCCTGCACCGTGGACCCGGACGGCCGGGGTGTTCCGGCGCAGTTCTCCAACAAATCCAGCATGTGGGCGTGCTCGCTGCTGTCCAGCCGCAGCGCCCGCGACACGGCGTCGAGCACTGTCCGTGAGGGGTGGATGTTGCGGCCCTGCTCCAGCCGGACGTAGTAGTCAGTGCTGACTCCGGCCAAACGCGCCACTTCCTCGCGCCGGAGCCCGGGAACCCTGCGCGCCCCGGGGGTAGTGCCTGCTCCGGCTACTTCCGGACTGAGCCGTGACCGCATGGCTTTGAGGAATTTTCCGAATTCGGCGCTTTGACCCATGGTGACCATTGTGCCCGGCCTTCCCCGCCAACTTCTACAACGAAGGTAGGACTGGCAGTCCTAGGAAAAAGAGGATCATCCTTAGCTGCTGACTTGGCGGCAAAAAATGCATAGGCTCGGAACAGAGCCAGCGGAAACCGCTTTCTCCGTGTCAAGCACACGGCACCCCATTCCAGCATTAGCACCAGCACCTGCAAGGAGCACCAATGTCAGAGCTGACACTGAACAACGGCGTCACCATCCCCCAGCTTGGCTTCGGCGTATTCCAGGTCCCGCCGGAAGACACGCAGCGGACCGTCGAGGATGCGCTGGCGGCAGGCTACCGCCATATCGACACTGCCGCCGCCTACCAGAATGAGGAAGGCGTCGGTGCCGCCATTGCGGCCACCGGCATTGCCCGCGAGGACATCTTCATCACCACCAAGCTGCGCAACGGCGAACAGGGGCGCGCACAGGAGGCTTTCCAGAACAGCCGCAAGGCACTTGGCCTGGACTACGTCGACCTCTACCTCATCCACTGGCCGGTTCCGTCGCAGGGCCTCTACGTCCAGGCCTGGAAGGAGATGGAGCGGCTCTACGAGAACAAGGAAATCCGGGCCATCGGCGTCTCCAACTTCCTCTCCGACCACCTGGACACGCTGCTCGAGTCCGCCGAAATCGTCCCGGCCGTCAACCAGATCGAACTCCACCCGAGCTACCAGCAGGCAGAGCTTGCCGGGAAGTGCCGGAGCCTGGGGATCGAGGTGGAGGCGTACAGTCCGCTGGGACAGGGCGCGGACCTCAACGGAAACGCCGTCACGTCCATCGCCACCGCCCACAACGCCACCACCGCGCAGGTGGTGCTCGCCTGGCACCTGGCGACCGGCAACATCGTCATCCCCAAGTCCGTGGACCCCGGACGTATCCGGGAAAATTTTGCCGCGTCGTCCCTGACGCTTTCCGACGACGAACTCGCGGCCATCAGTGCCCTCGAGTCGGGCGCCCGCCTGGGTTCCGATCCCGCCGTCGCATCCTTCACCCAGCTCTAGCCGCATCCCGGCCGGCCCAACCGCCGCGCTACCCGGGCACAATCGCTGAAAGGACTTTCCATGGAATACACCCACTTGGGCCGGTCCGGCCTCAAGGTCTCCCGCCTCTGCCTTGGCACCATGAACTTCGGACCGCAAACAGAGGAATCCGATGCCCACAGCATCATGGACTCCGCCCATGAGAACGGCATCAACTTCTTCGACACCGCCAACGTCTACGGCGGCGCGGGGCACCGCGGCTGGACCGAGGAAATCATCGGGCGCTGGTTCGCCAAGGGCGGCGAGCGCCGCGAACACACGGTCCTGGCCACTAAGCTCTACGGCACCATGACGGACCGGCCCAATGAGTCCAGGCTGTCCGCCCTCAATATCCGCCGTGCCCTGGACGCGAGCCTCAAGCGGCTGCAGACGGACTACATCGACGTCTACCAGTTCCACCACATCGACCGGGATACCCCGTGGGACGAAATCTGGCAGGCCATTGAGGTTGCCGTCCAGCAGGGCAAGATCCTCTACTCCGGCAGCAGCAACTTCGCCGGCTGGCATATCGCCCAGGCGCAGGAGGCCGCGCGGCGGCGGAACTACACCGGCCTGGTCAGCGAGCAGTCCATTTACAACCTGTTCATGCGGCAGGTGGAGCTGGAGGTCATCCCCGCCGCCCAGGAGTACGGGCTGGGGCTCATTCCGTGGTCACCCCTCCAGGGCGGACTCCTGGGCGGGGTGCTGAAGAAGGAGCGCGACGGCGTCCGGCGCACCGAAGGCCGTGCGGCGGAGACCCTCAAGAAGCACGAAGGCCAGATCCGCCAGTACGAGGACTTTGCCGACGAGCTGGGCCATGAGCCGGGCGACATCGCCCTGGCATGGCTCCTGCACCAGCCGGCAGTGACGGCCCCGATCGTGGGCCCGCGGACCCAGGAACAGCTGGACGCCGCCATCCGGGCACTAAACGTCACACTGGACGCCGATGCACTGAAGCAACTGGATGCCATCTTCCCGGGCCACAGGACAGCCCCGGAGGATTACGCGTGGTGATCCCGCACCCTGAAGCCGGACCGGTGGCGCCGCGGAACATCCTCTTCATCGGCGGCACCGGGGTAATCAGCACGGCGGCAGCGGAACGCGCCGTCGGGCTGGGACACCGGCTCACCATCCTCAACCGGGGCCGGTCCACCAGGCCGGTCCCGGAAGGGGTGGAGACCCTGCAAGCGGACGTCCGGGACCAGGAGTCCGTCCGGGAGGTGCTGGGCAGGCGGGAGTTCGACGCCGTTGCCGATTTCATCACCTACACGCCGGACCAGGCGCAGGCCAGCATGGAGTTGTTCCGGGGCAGGACCGGGCAGTACGTCTTCATCAGCTCCGCGTCCGCCTACCAGAAGCCACCTGCCCGGCTGCCGATCCTTGAGTCCACGCCGCTGAAGAACCCGTTCTGGAAGTACTCCCGGGACAAGATTGCCTGCGAGGAACTGCTGTTCCGCGCCTACCGGGATGACGATTTTCCATTGACGGTGGTCCGCCCCTCACACACCTACGACCGCACCAAGATTGCCATGGTGGGCGGCTGGACCGACATCCACCGGATGCGCGCAGGCCTGCCCGTCATGGTGCACGGGGACGGCACCTCGCTCTGGACCCTGACCCACAGCCGGGACTTCGCCAAGGCCTTCGTCGGCTTGCTCGGCCTGCCCCAGGCGGTGGGCGAGAGCTACACCATCACGTCTGACGAGTACCTGCCCTGGAACCAGGTCTACCGGCTCTTTGCCAGGGCCGCGGGCGTGGCGGAACCGGAACTTGTCCACGTGGCATCGGAGACCATCGCCGCACAGAACCCCGAGATCGGCGCCAATCTGTTGGGCGACCGCTCCCACTCGGTCATCTTCGACAACAGCAAGATCAAAGCCCTCGTGCCGGACTACGCGGCCACCATCCCCTTCGCCGACGGTGCCCGGGAGATCGTTCAGTGGCATGACTCCCACCCTGA
Source organism: Arthrobacter nitrophenolicus (assembly GCF_045833485.1). Classification (NCBI taxonomy): domain Bacteria; kingdom Bacillati; phylum Actinomycetota; class Actinomycetes; order Micrococcales; family Micrococcaceae; genus Arthrobacter; species Arthrobacter nitrophenolicus. The sequence continues at coordinate 2,118,749 of NZ_CP174504.1, read as the reverse complement.
GCTGCAGGTGGTGGACCAGGGCTACATGGAGCTCACGGACAAGCTCACTGCGTGGGCCCGCGGCAGCATGTGAACCTCCGCGCAAAGCGGAGCTGAGCCTGCCTTCGTTAGCCACTGTCCGCGAAATCGCCGGAATGCTTCGGGAACGCCGATCAGGATCGGCGTTCCCGAAGCATTCCAGCGTGCCCGGCGAGCACCCAATTCTACAACGTTCTAAATAGCGCGCTTCTGGCGCGATTTCAAGGCTTGTTTTACCCCCACCCCCTACCCTAGGTTACTGGGGAAGCGTTTTCCCGATACAAAATTGAAAGGATTCACCGATGAATCCCACCAAGACAAGCCTGCGCCTGCTGTCGGTCGGCACCCTGGGCGTTGCCCTGACATTCGGCTGCCTTGCAGCCCCGGCCTCCGCCGTCGGGCCCTCCCCTGAGCCGGGCAACCCGGCGGTCCAGCTGGATCACCTGGACCGGGGGCTGGTGGCCGCCGGCACGTCCGAGGGCGTCTTCCTCAGCTGGCGGCTGCTGGGCCACGAAGCCACCGGTTCGTCCGCCACAGGCCTGACCGGCACCGACTTCAACGTGTACCGGGACGGCCAGAAGCTGGCAACGGTCACGGACAGCACCAACTACCTGGACACCTCCGGAACCGCCGCCTCGAAGTACCAGGTGCGCGCCGTCGTCGAAGGCGTTGAACTGGACGAAAGCGCCACCGCCACCTCCTGGGGCGGGAACTTCAAGGACATTCCGCTACGGAAGCCGGCGGACGGCGTCACCCCGGCCGGCCAGGCCTACACCTACTCCGCCAACGATGCCTCGGTGGCCGACGTGGACGGCGATGGCCAGTACGAGTTCATCGTGAAGTGGGACCCCAACAACTCCAAGGACGTCTCGCAGGTGGGCTACACCGGCAACACCTACGTGGACACCTACAAGGCGGACGGCACGCTCCTGCACCGGATCGACCTGGGCGTCAACGTCCGTTCGGGCGCGCACTACACGCAGCTGCTCGTTAACGACTTCGACGGTGACGGCCGCGCCGAGATGATGATGAAGACGGCGCCGGGGACAAAGAGCACCAACTACAACGCGGACGGCAGTGTCGCATCCCAGCAGTTCATCACGCTGCTTCAGTCCGACATCGAAGCAGGCTACGCCAGCACCGACGACTACCGGATGAGCGCCGCGGACTACTACCAGCACGTCGTGGAGATGTTCCAGGGCTGGAGCCAGCACCCCGAGGTAAAGGCCGGCAACTGGCCCGCCACCCTCGAGGAAGCCTTCGGCATCGCGCCGGAGTACCAGTACCCGCTGTCCACATCCGACGCCAAAGCGCTGGCCGACTACTTCATGGACGTTTACGCCCCCTCCCGCAGCGCACGGAACAACCTTCGGGCCTTCGAGGGCTTCATCGTCTCCGGCCCGGAATACCTCACCGTTTTCGAGGGCGCCACGGGCAAGGAACTGAAGACGGTGGCCTACGAGCCGGGCCGGCACGACGACGGCCTGATGTGGGGCGACTACGCCATGGCACGCATCGAGCCGGGAAACCGCGTGGACCGGTTCCTGGCCGGCGTCGCCTATCTGGACGGGCAAAAGCCCGCAGCGGTCTTCGCCCGCGGCTACTACACCCGCACCACCCTGGCCACCTACACCTGGGACGGTACCAACCTCTCCCCGGCCTGGAACATCGACTCGGGCTGGGCACCCATGACCAACCCGTTCAACGATTCCCCGCACGGCCGTGACGGCACCGATCCGGAATACGGCAAGCTCACCACGCAGGGTTTCCATTCGCTGAGCGCCTCGGACGTGGACGGCGACGGCAGGCAGGAGATCGTCTACGGCGCCGCAACCATCGACGACGACGGCTCCGTCCTGTACAGCTCCTTCGACACCATGCCGGAGGGCAGCGCCACACCGGGTGAAGAGGCGCGGCTGGGCCACGGCGACGCCATGCACGTGACGGACATCGACCCCAACCGGCCCGGCAAGGAAATCTTCACGGTGCACGAGGGCGGCACGTGGGCACCCTACGGCTATGCCATGCGCGACGCCGGCACGGGCGAGGTGCTGTTCGGCGCCTACTCGGGCAAGGACACCGGCCGCGGCATGATCGGCGACGTTGACCCCGCCGTACCCGGCATCGAGAACTGGGCCATCGGCATGCAGTCCGCCGACGGCACCAAGCTTTCCACATCCCAGCCCGGCACCAACATGAGCATCAAGTGGGCAGCGGACATGACCACGCAGATCGTCAACGGCTCCGGCGACCAGACCCCCACCATCGACGACTGGAAGCGCGGACGGCTGCTGACCGCGGAGGGAACCCGCACCAACAACGGCACCAAGGGAACACCCAGCCTGGTGGCGGACGTCGTGGGTGACTGGCGCGAGGAGATGCTCGTCCGGACCGCGGACAGCACCGCCCTGCGGATGTACCTGAGCACCGAGGTGACCAACCACAAGCTCTACACGCTGATGCACGATCCCCAGTACCGCGCGGAGGTTGCCCGGCAGAACACCACCTACAACCAGCCCTCCTACACCGACTTCTACTTTGCCTCGGACATGGAGTTCGGCGATGTGCCGCTCCGCGCAGCCTGGCTCCCCGGCAGCGTGAAGGCGTTGCAGCACGCGCTGGAGGACCTGACGGAATCAGGGGATGTCACGGGCCCGGTGGCCAGCCAACTCACGGAAAACGTGCGGCAGGCAGCAAAGGCCGTTGAAGACGGCGACCCGGAGAAGGCTGCCAGGACGCTGGAGCGGTTCGTGGACTTCCTGGCCCAGCAGAACGGACCGGACACGGTTTCGGACACCGCCCGGACGGTCCTGGACTACAACGCCGGAAACATTCTCCGGGCTTTTGGGAGCTAGGACGGCACCCTACGGGAGAGACTGTTCTCATGACACTTGCACCGCTGATCAAACTCAATGACGGCTACTCCATCCCGCAGGTAGGTCTTGGCACCTGGCCGCTGGACGACGACCAGGCCGCTGCCGCCGTCGTCCAGGCCGTGGAAGCCGGGTACCGGCACATCGATACGGCCGTGAAGTACGGCAACGAGCAAGGGGTGGGGAACGGCGTCCGCGCCTGCGGCGTGGACAGGAGCGAGCTCTTCATCACCACCAAGCTCGACGGCCAGTTCCAGGGCAACGACAGGGCGGTGGAAGGGCTCGAGGGTTCGCTGCGGCGGCTGGGGCTGGATTACGTGGACCTCCTGCTGATCCACTGGCCGCTGCCGGCCCGGGATGAGTACATCTCCACATGGAAGACGTTCGAGCGACTCCAGGCGGAAGGAAAGGTGCGCTCCATTGGAGTGTCCAACTTCAAGCCCGCCCACTTGGAGCGGTTGATGGCAGAAACCGACGTGGTTCCTGCCGTCAACCAGATCCAGCTGACGCCGGCGGTGACCCGGACCGTGGAGCGGGAGTTCCACCAGAAGCACGGAATCGTCACCGAATCCTACAGCCCCCTGGGCGGGTCCGGGGCCGGTCTGCTGGACGCGCCCATCCTCACCCAACTGGCCGAAAAGCACGGCAAAACGCCCGGCCAGCTGGTACTGCGGTGGCACGTTCAACACGGACTGGTAACGATTCCCAAGACCGCTAATCCGGACCGGATGAAGGAGAATCTGGACATCTTCGATTTCACCCTGGATCCGCAGGATCTAGCGGAATTGGCGATCCTGGACGAGGGTCCCGGGGCCGGCAACGATTCGGACGTCACGGGGCACTAAAACGCCCTGAAATGCACTTTTTCCAACTTACGGGGTTGGCAAACAGATAGTAAGCATGATTACTATTGAGTCAGAAGGATGAAGTGCTTCCGGAATCCGGAGGCCTCCTTTACTTAGGAAGAGGAACGAAAAAATGGGATTTATTGCATTTCTGATTCTCGGACTTATTGCTGGTGCGATCGCTAAGGCGATCCTTCCGGGCCGTCAGGGTGGCGGCTGGCTCATCACCCTGGTTCTGGGCGTCGTAGGAGCACTCCTCGGCGGCTGGATCGGCGGCATGGTCTTCGGCACCGGACTGCAGGAGTTCTTCTCGCTGCAGACGTGGCTGCTGGCCATCGGCGGCGCTCTCATCGTGCTGCTGGTCTACGGCATGGTCACCAAGCGCAGCGCTCGCGGCTAACCTAGCCCGCAAGCCAGGAAACCGGCCCGGGGACAAAATCCCCCGGGCCGGTTTTCATATTCCCGGCCATACGCCGTCCGGCTGGCCGGATTTGAAAACCTTCTCACGGAGCAGGAGTTCATCGTGAAAAACAAGCTTCTTTTGGGTATCGGAATTGCCACCGGCTACGTCCTTGGATCCCGGTCCGGGCGCGCTGCGTACGACAAGCTCAAGGCACGCGCCGCAGGAATTTGGGACAGCAAGCCCGTCCAGGACAAAGTGCATGTCGCCACGGATGCCATCAAGGAAAAGGCCCCCGAAGTGGCCGACCAGCTGACCGAGGCGGCACGCCGGGCGGGGACCGTGCTTGGCTCCGCAATGCATCGTGAAGGCGCGTCCGGGTCTTCGGGTGACGGCAAACCCGCAACGTCCGACGCCGGCACTTCCACGGCTGCCACCGCAAGCGGCACAGGTACTGGCACCATAGGCAACGGCGCCCCAGGCAGTTACGGAACCGCGGCGACTGGAACATCCGGCACCACGGGAGGCGCAGCGGGAACGTCCGGAACCCTGAGCGATGCGGGTGACCTCGGCGAGGACCACATCCCCGCGCACAGCACCCACCCGGAAACTACGAACCTGGGAACCACATCCGATGAGGGTGGTTCGAAGGCCTGAGGCACTCTCTGCGTCAGATCATGACACGGGAAGCACCCTTGACAATGGGGCATTGACTTCCGTGTGCTAAAACTGAATCGCCATGCTGGCCGTCGCGATCCTTGGGGGACGCGGCGGCCGGCATTTTTGCTGGTCGGTGCTGGCAGGCCTTGGCGGTCAGGTGTTCAGGGCTCAGGTCACCAGGTCCGCGGCGCCAAAGGAAACGCTGAACTGCACGCACCACAGGTCCACTGACTTGTACCGCGCAAGATCAACGTCCGCGGGAATGTCGTAGACCTGGTTGCCTTGGTTTCCCTTGATCAGGCCCAGGTCGTAGTACTCGGCGGAACCCGCGGTAAACCAGCCGGCTGTGCCCTCAACTACTTTGGCAGCGCTCAACCAGACGTGGACATCCGGACCGTTCGACGTGTCCAGGTTCTCCAGGGTCAGCAGCCTTTTGCCGTCGGGCTGTTCAACGATCCGGACAGTGCCTGTGGTGGCGTGTTCGTGGCTGATCAGCGTGCCCACGGCCAATTGCCGGGGCCCGGGAGGCGTCGCCGGAGGAGCCTGGGGTTCGATGGCATCCCCGCCCGGAAGGCCTGAAGGAGAAGGCTGCGGCGGCGTGGTCTGGCTGGCTACAAACGGTAGTTGCTCGTCCACCCGCACATCTATGAAAAGCAGCCACGGCTTGAATACGACAAGCCCCACGACCAGGGCTGCGGCTGCCAGAACCGCCAGGATGACCTTCGATCGCCGGCCCAACCGGCCGCGGTTTCTGCCCATGGCTCCATCGTCCGCGTAATAGCCACCCGGCGCAACGACGCCCCGGACCGTCCCGCCCTAATCTCGTGGCTTCCCTTCCCCATTCCGGAACAGCATGCGACCCCCGTTCAGCGGGTTTTCCACATAGCCCTCTCGAACCGGCTGTTTTGTCGGTGGTCTTTGGGAGAGTTGTCCCATGGAGGCCATTGGGGAGCAGCTTGCAGAGTTCGGCAGTACTGCCGGCACTCTTCCGCTGGTTGCGCCGCAGCACCGCCGCCCGTTTATTGCGCACGACGCCGGCAGGCGGCCCGGGCGGCTGAGTCACCTTCCGGCGCACCAGGCTACCGCCGGTCCGGTTGCCCGCCCGGCCGAGGACCCGCTGGGGCTGGCCGCGATCGGTGCACTGCTCACCACGGCGGCAGCCGCTGCACCGGAAGCCCTGGCAGCCGCGGACTATGCCGAAGCAGCTCATTACGCGGCCCACATTGAGGAACTTTCCCGGCGTCTGGAGTCTTTGCAGGTTCAGTCCGCCGGAGCCGTGGACCGCACCCGCACCCAAGCCATCGCCGCCGCCGCGGCCGCCCGAACCAGCCGGACCCGCACCAGCGCCGCAACAACGGACCGGCCGGGGCGGGGCTGGATGACCGGCTGGGACGCCAACGGCGTCGAGACACTGAACGAAACCGACGTTGACTGGCCCGCCTCCAGCACTCTTCAACCCGCAGCCGCGCCCGCAGCAGGTCAACAGGATCCGCCGGTGACATCCCCGGCCGACGACGGCTGCCGGAACACTGCCGAGTTCCTCAGGCTCCGGCTCCGGATCCCCATCCGCGAAGCCCGCCGCCGCCTTGCCCTCGCCCACCAGGTCCTGCCAGCCAGCAGCCTCACCGGACAACCCGTCCCACCGTTGCGCACCCACCTCGCCGCCGCGCTTGCTCCCACAGGCGGTGAAGCCGCAGCACCGGCAGTGTCCTCTCACGCCGCGACCATCATCACCGCAACCCTCGACCGGCTCCAACATCAAGCCACGCCGGAAATCCTCGAGCACATCGAAAACCACCTCACCACCGCCGCCAGGACCACCGACCCCGACTTCCTCGCCCGTCTGGCCCGCCGATGGGCTGACACCATCGACGCCGACGGTGCCGAACCCTCCGAAGAAGCGCTCCGCCACACCCAGGGAGCCTTCATCCGAAAACCCCGCCACGGCCTGCACCACGTCGAAATCTTCGCCACCACCGACCAGTACGAATACCTCGCCACCGTCATGAACACCGCCACCAACCCCCGCACCACCACCCCCAACACCAGCACCAGCCAGACAACGGAAAACCTCACGAGCAGCAGCCAGGCTCAGGTCCCGGCAGACAACCCGGATGCCACCGTGGACCCGCACCGGGACCTGGACATCAGCCTGGAACGGCGCTCCCGCCCCCAGCAACAGCTGGACGGGCTTGTCTCCGCCGTCAAAGCAGGGCTGACCACAAACCAGCTGCCCACCACAGGCGGCAACCGTCCCCAGATCATCGCAACCATCAACTACCAGGACCTCTTCCCCACCACCACCGCCGCCGCTACCGGCACCGGTGCAGCCGATGCGGACAGAAACAGTGCAGGCAGTACCACTGCGGGTAGGGCTAGTACTGGTGGAGCTAGTTTGGCTGGGCCCCATACGGACGGGTCAGGAACACGCGCGCGCCCAGGCCAGGACCGTACGCCCGACCGGCACGGAACCGGAAACTTCGCCTTTACAGGACCAGCGGCCGCCACCACGCTGCGCAAAATAGCCTGCGACGCCGACATCATCCCCGCAGTACTGGGCACTCACGGCGAAATCCTGCACCTGGGACGCAAAACCCGGCTGTTCACCCCCGCCCAACGCCTCGCCCTCACGGCCCGCGACCAAGGATGCGCCTTCCCGGACTGCACCATCCCCGCTCCGTGGTGCGAAGCCCACCACATCACCTACTGGTCACACGGCGGCGAAACCACCACCGACAACGGCGTCCTGCTCTGCAGTTTCCACCACCACCTGATCCACAAAGAACAGTGGGCCATCGCCATCCAGCACGGCACCCCAAGCTTCATTCCACCGCCCCACGTCGACCCCAACCAAAGCCCCCGGCAAAACAACTACTTCAAACCCCCACCACTCCCCCACCTGCGGGAGTGAACCGTACCGTCCCTTCAGCTTGGTGCCCTACCCTGTTTGGCCCACTTCTCGCCCTCCCCCGCGTGGCATACCTCGCGGGCGGCTCCCCTGTCAGTGCCAGCTCGGCATGATGCCAGATCTTGGCGGTGCTAGCTTCCTTTGGTCCCGACCACTAAGGTGCCGTCCAGTTCTTCCGATCGAACGGTCCTCACAGCAAGGCCAGCCGATGCAACGATTGATGCTGTTCCCGCTGCCTGCTGCTCACTGGTTTCAATGAGAAGATGCCCGTCAGCACTCAACCATCCGGGGGCGGAAGCAGCCACAAGGCGGTGGATGTCGAGCCCGTCGGGCCCGCCGTCGAGGGAAAGGCGGGGTTCGTGAAGCCGCGCCTCAGGAGGCATGGTCCTGATCGCGTCGCTGGGCACATACGGAGCGTTGACTGCAAGCACCTGCACGCGGCCCCGGATCGAAACGGGAAGGGCAGCAAACAGGTCCCCCTCGTACACGCGGCCGCCCATCTTTTCGACGTTCCGCCGGGCGCAGGCCGCAGCAGCGGGATCTAGGTCGGAGGCGTGGAGTTCCAGATCTGGGTGCACAGCCAGCAGGGTGGCACCCACGGCCCCGGACCCGCAGCAGAGATCGACTACAACGCTGGACAGAGCGTGGGCGGACGGAGCGTGGCCGACCGGAACAGGGCTGGACGGAACGGTGCTGACGGGAACGGGGTCGGTCGGGGCAAGCAGTTCCAAAGCCGTTTGGACGAGCAGCTCGGTCCGCCGACGGGGCACAAAGACACCTTGCCCTACTTCGATCCGCTGACCGAAGAATTCGGCCCAGCCCAGGACATATTCAAGCGGAATGCCTGCGCGGCGCCGCTGCACCCCGCGGGCCAGTTCCGCGGGGCCGGAACATTCGGCCATCAGGAGCGCGGCCTCCTCCTCAGCGAAAACACAGCCGGCTCCCCGCAGGGCGGAGACAATTCCAGCAAAAGTCAGGGAAGCGGGAGGTAATGCAACAGGAGCAGTAGACCATTCAGCAGGTGGCATGGGAACGCCTTTCGGTGAGCCGGTGGGCACCCTGCATGCGCCAGTCAGGCCAGACGGCCCGGACAGCAGCACCAGGATGAACCCGAAACAGGTAACGCGTTGATCGGATTCACCTCCTGGTGCCGTGACTGGAAATTCCATGCTAGCTGAGGCCGGGTCGCCATGGAGCGAAGCCAAATCCTTGACAGGATGGAGGCATGACCTCCGCCACTAGCGACACCATCATCTGGACCGGAACCTACACATCGGACGGAGGCGGCCGCGCCGAGGGCATCGGTGCCCTCCGCGCGCATCAGGACGGCAGCCTGGAGTGGCTGGGCACGGCCGTGCAGGCGCAGTCGCCGTCGTTCATTGCCGTACATCCGTCCCTGCCGGTCGTTTATGCGGTGGCTGAGCAACGCCAGATGGTCCAGGCGTACCGCAGGACCGGCGAGTTCGGCCTGGAACCGCTCGGTCCGCCGCAGCCCGCCGGTGAGGCCACCTGCCATGTGGCCGTTGACCCGAGGGGCCGCTTTGTTACCGCTGCCTGCTGGGGTGACGGCCAGGTCCTCCTGTACGAACTGGATGCCGACGGCGGCATGACAGGGCGGTTCGCAGCGCCACCTTCGGCGGACCCGCACGCAAGCCTGTCACCGGGCCGGCCGCGGCCAAGCCGCGCGCATGCCAGCCTGATGCTTCAGGACGGCCGCATCATGACCACCGATCTTGGGCATGACACCCTCCGTGTCTGGAACTACGTCCCGGGTACGGGGCTTGTTGCCGACCACGAGGTGGCGCTGGCGTTCGGCAGCGGTCCCCGCCATCTGGTGCAGCATGCCAGCGGCAACGTCTTCGTCGTCTCTGAATACTCCGTTGAGGTCTTTATCATCCGGCCGGAGGCCGGGACCTTTGAGCTGGTGTTCCGTGGACCGGCCACCTCCGGCGGCAGCCAGTCCGGGGACTCTGCGGCCGAGATCTCCCTTAGTAAGGACGGCCGCTACGCCTATGTGGGCGTCCGCGGCACCAATATCGTCAGCACCCTGGAGGTGGCCGGTGGCGGGACGGAGCTCCTGCCGGTGCACGACATGCCGAGCGGCGGTGACTGGCCGCGGCACCACCTGGTAAGGGGAAACTGGCTTCACGTGGCCCATGAACGGTCGGACAATGTCGCCACGTTCGCGCTGGATCCTGCCACCGGGCTGCCGGGCCCACTCCTCCACGACGTCCGGACCCCCTCACCCACAGCCCTCATCCCGGCTGGCTGACGCCCCGGGCACTCGGGCTGACGGCTGCGGGCATTCGGGCTGGCGCCGTCCCGGAACCACGGACTGTCGCCCCCGGGTACGCACGCTGACGCCGCCCGGGCACTCGACGGGTGCTTTCGGCAATGGCTCCAGCGACCCCGCACGGACATTACCCAAACGCTGGAGTTATTCAGTGCAAGCGCTTACAGTTGTGACGTGGTTCACAGGGCTTGCCGCCTGGTGAACCCGCACCCAGCAGAACGCCCTGCCTCCGGCAAGCCTGAACAGCAGCGCCGCTACACCAGGAAGGTCTCACCCTTTGATATCCCGCACCCCTAATAGCGCCTTGTCGCGCGCCAGAACCACCAGCCAGAATCGCAGACGAACCGGAACAGGAACAGGAACAACCCCGTCCTCCATCCGGTCGGCGGGCATCCGCTCCGCGGCGGGAGTGGTTGCAGCAGCAGTTGCCGTGTCCGCAGCAGTCCTACCCGCAGCCGCCGCCCCCGGCACCACAGAGGGTCCAAAGCATCCGGGAGCGTCATCAGCCCTCCACTCACTCCGGGCCCCGGTCACGGACGAGAACTTCTATTTCGTCATGGCCGACCGCTTCAGCAACGGCAGCACGGCCAATGACCAGGGCGGGCTTGGCCCGGATCCCATGGTCTCGGGCTTCGATCCAGCCAGGAAGGGGTTCTACAACGGCGGCGACCTGGCTGGGCTCCTCAACAAGATCGACTACATCCAGGGGCTTGGCACCACGTCCATCTGGCTTACTCCCAGCTTCAAGAACAAGGCCGTCCAGCCTGAAGACAAATCAGCTGGCTACCACGGCTACTGGATCACCGACTTCACCCAGATCGATCCGCACCTGGGCACCAACGACGAACTCAAGGCGCTCATCGACGCTGCCCACGCCCGGGGCATGAAGGTCTACTTCGACATAATCACCAACCACACGGCAGACGTCATCGGCTATGAGGAAGGTGCACGCAAAGGCTACGTCTCCAAGGATGCAGTTCCGTACAAGACGGCGGATGGCCAGGAATTCGATGACCGCGACTATGCCGGTACAGGCAGTTTCCCGGAACTGGACGCCACCACCTCCTTTCCCTACAAGCCCGTCCTGGACGAGAGCGAAAAGGACCTGAAGGTTCCGGCCTGGCTGAACGACCCCACCCTCTACCACAACCGCGGTGACACCACCTTCGCGGGCGAGGACGCCTACTACGGCGACTTCTTCGGCCTTGATGACCTCTTCACGGAGCACCCAACGGTGGTGGAAGGCATGAAGGACATCTACAAGACCTGGATCGGCGACTTCGGCGTGGACGGCTTCCGGATCGACACCATGAAGCACGTCAACAACGAGTTCTGGCAGGAATTCGGCCCGGACGTCCTCGCCTACGCGAAGGAACAGGGCAAGGAAGAATTCTTCATGTTCGGCGAGGTCTTCGACGCTACCAAGAGCTTCACCTCGCAGTTCACCACGCGGAACCAGATGCAGGCGGTACTGGACTTCCCGTTCCAGGACGCCGCCCGCAACTTTGCCTCGAAGAGCCAGGACACCCGCAACCTGGCAACGTTCTTCGCCGGCGATGACTGGTACACGGATGCGGACTCCAACGTCTACCAGCTGCCCACCTTCCTCGGTAATCACGATATGGGCCGCATCGGCAGCTTCATTGCGGCAGACAACCCGGGCTCGGACGACGCCGAGCAGGTGGCCCGCGACCGGCTTGCCCACGAGCTGATGTACTTCTCCCGCGGCAACCCGGTGATCTACTACGGCGACGAGCAGGGCTTCACCGGCCCCGGCGGAGACCAGGACGCGCGGCAGACCCTGTTCGCAAGCAAGGTGCCTGAGTACCTGGACGATGACCTGCTGGGGACTGACGCCACCCACGCCCAGGACAACTTCAACACCGGCCACCCGCTGTATGCCAAGATCAGCGAACTGGCGGCGCTGACCAAGGAACACCCCGCCCTGCGGGACGGCGCGCACCAGCACCGCTACGCGTCCGAGGGCGCGGGCATCTACGCCTTCTCCCGGACGGACGCTGAGGACCAGCGCGAATACGTTGTGGCGTTGAACAACAGTGAGCAGGCGCAGACGGCCGAGGTTCCCACCTATATCGCCAAGCGGAACTACACCCGCATCTATGGCGATGCGGCAGCAGAAACCAAGACGTCGGAGGACGGAAAGCTGACGGTCACCGTCCCGCCGCTGTCCGCCGTGGTTTACGAATCTTCGGGCCGGATCCCGCATTCGAAGGCCGCGCCCGGCGTCGTGCTCCAGGAGCCTGCAGCGGCACCCGGTGACAATGGACGCCTTAATGTGACGGCCGACGTCGACGGTTCCTCATTCTATGAGGTCACCTTCGAAGCGAAGACAGCGGGCGGCAACTGGGAACCGATCGGCACTGACGACACCGCTCCCTACCAGGTCTTCCACGACGTCGCGGGCTTCGACGCCGGCACCGCGGTGGAGTACCGCGCAACCGTCCTGGACAATGGCGGCCACACGGCCACCAGCCAAACGCGTTCGGCCAACGTCCCGGCGCCCGTCCTCACGCTGCAGAAACCCGAAGAGGGCAGCAGCGTCAAGGGCATGGTGGAACTCAGCGCCACGGCCGATCCCGAGAAGGCCAGCCACAGTGTGTCGTTTGAGCGCAGCGTGGCGGGCGGCGAGTGGACGGCCGTCGGATCTGATGCTTCTTCGCCCGTGTACTCCGCTACGGACGACGTCTCCAGCCTGGCGGACGGCACCGAGGTTAAGTACCGTGCTTCGATGAGCGGCCCCGGCTTTACTGTTGCCAGCGGGGTGCGCACGGTCACCGTGGGCGATGCTCCGCAGCCTGACTCGGTGACCGTTGCCGGATCGCTGAACCAGGCGATGGGCTGCGCTGAAGCATGGCAGCCGGCCTGCACCCAGGCCATGATGGCCCTGGACCCGGCCGACAACATCTGGCGCCTGACGGTGGACCTGCCGGCAGGCAAATACGAGTACAAGGCAGCACTGAATGGCGGCTGGGATGAAAACTACGGGGACGGCGGCCAGTTCAACGGGCCTAACCTCGTGCTGGACCACCCCGGCGGACCCGTCACGTTCCGCTACGACAACGGCACGCACGTCCTCAGCGCGGTCTACGCCTCCCAGCAGCCGGGGGCAGTTGCCGCCGCTGGCAGCATGAACAGCGAGCTTGGCTGCACCGCCGACTGGGAGCCCGCCTGTGACCAGGCCCAGCTGGTGCTGGACCCGGCAGACCTGGTGTGGAAGCTGAGCGTTCCGGACCTGCCCGCCGGGAGCTACGAGTTCAAGGCGGCGCTGAACCGCTCCTGGGACGTCAGCTACGGGGCGGGCGGCGCCTCGCCAGGTGCCAACATCGCCTTTGAGCACGACGGCGGCCCGGTCACCTTCCGCTACGACCACTTCAACCACGTGATCACGGCGGGTTAGCCACAATCACCATGTGGAAGGCTCCCCGCCCTGTTCCCGATATCGGGACGGGGCGGGGAGCCTTCCTTCGTTCCCGGTCAGCCCTTGACGGGGTGGCCCAGGATGCCGATGAACCGGCGGACGGCGTCTTCGGCCGATGGCGGCGGCCCGAAGACCTCCGCCTGCCGCCTGGTGTCGGCAACATAGCGCCCGGACTGGAACCAGGCGATCATGGCCGCGAGGTCCTTCACCATTGGATTGAAGCGGCCCACTACCAATCCCGCCGCCTTCAGGACCGGCATGGGGATGGAGCGGACCTTGATGGGTTTGCCGGTCAGGCGGGCGGCAATTTCGGCGACGTCCTGCATGCCGAGCGGACGGTCCCAGCCGATATCGATCCGCTGCCCGTCAACGCCGGGAGCGTCCACGGCTTCTGCCAGGTAACCGGCAAGGTCCGGGGTCAGCACGAACGTGGTGGGGACGCGGGGCGAGCCCATCCACATGAGCTTGCCCTTGGCGATGGGGTCCCCGCCGAACCGGGTGACCTGGTCCAGGAAGGCGCCGGGCCGCAGCGCGACGAACGGAACACCAAGCTGCTCGAGCCTGTCCTCCATGAGCTTTTTGTGCCAGAAGTGCGGGACGTCCGGGGTCTGGTCGCAGGTGAGGATGCTGGTGAGGACGAACCGGCGGACGCCCCCGCGGTGCGCGGCCTCGGCCAGGTTGGAATTGCCCCTCGTATCGATATCGGGCGTATCCCCCTTGCTGTGCCTGGTGTAGCCGGCGGCCGAGGTAACCACAGCATCCACACCGGACATCGCGCGGTCGAGCGAGTCGGGGTCCATCATGTCTCCGCGGGCTATGTCTGCGCCGGCGGCCTCCAGCCGGGACGCATCCGAACCTGGCCGGACCAGGGCGCGCACCTGTTTCCCACGTTTCAGCAGCTCGGTGACCACCTGGCTCCCCAGGAACCCGGTGCCGCCAACCAGCAGGATGGGCCCACGCCCGTCCGGCTCCTTGGCCGGGCTTGCGGCGTCGGGGAACGGGTGGGGATTCATGGCGCCCTCCTCAGGGTTGATCAGCCGTGCAGAGCCTCCTCCACCGCAGCGAGCAGGCTGTTGAACCGCGCGTTAGCGGGGAGGTCATCAAGGACAACGGGACTGCCGTCCGGGCCGCCCAACGGGACCTGCCAGTTCGGGTACAGCGCCTCGGTGGTTCCGGGCTGGTTCTGCACGCGCCGCTCCCCCACTGCGTCCACCAAGGCCACGCCCAGCAGGACCGACGGCGTCTGCGTGAGCAGCAGGTGCAGGGCCTCGATGGTGCGCTCCTCGGAGCCGGATGGTCCGGGACCACCGGAGCCGCCGGTCCCGTCCTCCGGAAGGTAGCCCCGCTCCCGCAGCATGGCGAGCATCTTTTCCAAGGACGCGTTGTGCTCGGCCCGCTCTTCGGCTTCGGAGCGTTCCAGCAGGCCCAGCCTGCTCCGCAGCGCCACATGGTCGCCGGCCAGGTAGCCGGCGGTGGGCGGAAGGTCGTGGGTGTTCACGCTGGCAAGCGCCTGCGTACGGTACTTTTCGGGCGCAAGCGGGGAATCGCCGTCGTACTCAAACCAAAGGATGGACGTGCCCATGATGCCGCGCGCGGCCAGGTAGTCCCGCACCCACGGTTCGAAGGTGCCGAGGTCCTCGCCGATCACCACGGCCCCGGCGCGGTGCGCCTCAAGGGCCAGGATGCCGATCAGTGCCTCGTGGTCGTAGCGGACGTAGGCGCCGTCGCCGGGGGCGTTGCCCACCGGAATCCACCAGAGCCGGAACAGTCCGAGAATGTGGTCCACCCGGATGCCGCCGGCGTGCCGCAGCACGGTGGCGAGCATATTGCGGAAGGGCTGGTAGCCGGCCTCCGCCAGCCGAACGGGGTGCCACGGCGGCTGGCCCCAGTCCTGGCCCTGCTGGTTGTACATGTCCGGCGGCGCACCCACGCTGGTGGCCGGCGCCAGCACGTTCCGGAGGGTCCAGGCGTCGGCACTGCTGTGGTCCACGCCGACTGCAAGGTCGTGGACCACACCCAGCCGCATGCCCGACCTCAGCGCGGCCTGCTGGGCATTCTCGAGCTGCTCGTCGCAAATCCACTGCAGCCAGCGGTGGAAGCCGATCCGGTCGCCAAGCTTTTCCCGGAGCGCTTCCGCTTCAGGGGTGCCCAAGGCGGTGGCGGGGTCGGTCCACAGCGGAGCATCCGGGGCGAGGTCCTCGCGGATGGCGGACCACAGGGCGAAATCGTCGAGTCCGCTGCCGGAAATCCGGCAGAACTCGTCGAACGCTGCCTGCCGGGCAGGCGAACGGCGGGTGTGGTACAGAAGTTCCAGTGCCTGCAGCTTTGCGGCGTAGACGGAATTCCGGTCCAGCCGCCCGCCGTCCTTGTTGAGTCCGGCCACTTCCTCGTGCAGTTTTTCCAGCTGGGCACGTTTGCGCGGCTTCAGGTAGGCCAGTTCGGGAATGGCCTCAATCCGGATATAGAGCGGGTTGAAGAACCGCCGGGTGGACGGCGAATAGGGCGAAGGCTGGACCGGCGGAACGGGCTCCGCCGCATGCAGCGGATTGACCAGCACATAGTCGGCGCCGCGGGCACCGCTCAGCGCGGCAAGGTCGGCCAGGTCCGAGAAGTCGCCGATGCCCCATGACCGCTTGGACCGGACGGAATACAGCTGCGTTGCCAGGCCCCAGCCCCGGCGCTTCTCCAGTTCCTTTGCCGTCTCAAGCCGGGCAGGAGCCACCACCAGCGTGGCGGACGCGGTGGTGCCTTCCGACTCGGCCACAAGCGTGTGCCAGCCCAGCGGCAGGTCCTGCGGGAGGGCGAAGGTTGCCCGGCCCACCGACACACCGTCCACGTCCACGGGCTGCACCCAGACGTCCTGCTGTTCCGCTTCCCGCGTCCCGGCCCCGCCTTCCAGCGTGATGGCCAGGCTGGCAGCGGCTCCTTCCCGCACATGCACGGGGACCTGCGCCGGCTCGCCCTGCTGGATTACGACGGCGGGTGGCAGCATCCGCCGCCACGGCGCCAGTGCCGCTTCCGCCAGCGCTTCCTGGATGTGCTGGTTGGTGTGCGCCTGGACGCCCAAGGCAGCCAAAACCTTGATGAGTGTTTCCTCGGCCACCGAGTGCGGCAGCCCATCCCAGCCCTGGAACGAAGTTCCCACGCCGTGCGCATCCGCCAACTGCTGGAGCAGGTGGGGGTCCACGCGTGCCCCTGTGACGGGCCCGCCGGCAGCACTTCCCGGGGCAGATTCCCCCGCAGCCGGAACGAAGCCCGGTGGATCGGCCGGCATCGCTGGCCGTGGTGCGTGCTGCTGGTCTGAAGCCGTCATGCGTGTCCGCCTCGTCTGGTGTGAAGGGATCGAACTTACAGTGCTGCCTGTTGTACCGGGCGCTCGCACCCCCGTGCACAACCGTTGGTTCAGATTATTGCAGGGCGGGGCAGAGGCGAAATGCGGCTGCCGTCACATGGGTGGGCGCCCGCCTCACGGCTCGAAGTGCGTGTTGACCGCTCCGTCGCTCACCCGGGCAAGGACTTCCGCCGCCAGGTCCCGCAGTTTCTGGTTGCGGTGGCTTGAGGCCTTGGTCAGCAGCGCGATGGCTTCGTCCTGGGAGCACCGGTTTTGTGCCATGATCACGCCGCAGGCGAGATCGATGGTGGTGCGGTTCTGCATCGCGGCCGAGAGGTCTTCGGCGAGGTTCTGGGCATCCGCGATGCGCAGGGCAAGCCGCAGCGCGCGGCCGGCCAGGTCGGCAAACCCTTCGGCCCGGCTGATCACAGCCTCGGAAAAGACGCCGGGCTGGTTGGCAAAGAAGTTCAATGCGGCGCTCTGGTTCTGGTCCAGGGCAAGGGGGACGCCCAGCACGCTGCGGCAGCCGTTCTCCGCCAGGACCTTCCGGTACTCCGGCCAGCGGGTATCGGTCTCCACGTCGGGCAGGACAACGAAACTCATGCTCTCCAGGGCAGTGAGGCACGGCCCCTGCCCCAGGTCCTGTTCCAGCGCGTCCAGTTCCCTTGCCCGCTCGCTGCTGCCCGCCACCGTGGTGCTGCGTTTACGCCGCCGGAGGGTCACCCCGCATTCAATGTGCGTGCCGGCAGACTCGCTCAGGGTCGCGGCCGCCACTGTGGACAGCTCCGTGAGGAAATCGCTCACATTGGTGCTGCCAATAATCAGGTCGTGCAGCTTTACGAACTGCTCGTCTTTACTGGGGGTGGCCATCCCTCAATATAAGCGAGATCGCGGGCTGCGCGCGCGCCACAAAACGTCATCCGGGCCCCCTCCGTTACTTCGTGCGTCGAAAAGCGAAGGACTAAGGCAGGAATCTTCAGGCAACCGGCGGATCTGGGTAGCCTCATGACGGGTCAAGGGCAAGCAAGCCAACGGGAGGAGACCGGGGATGAGCCTCAACGAACTGCGGGTGTTCGGGCGGTCGGGAACCCCCGTCAGCGCACTCACGCTGGGCACCATGAACTTCGGCGAAGGGACCGGCGGACCGTCCGGGGCGCCCACCGGCGCCGAGGAAAGCATCCGGATCATCCACGCCGCACTGGACGCAGGCATCACGGCGATCGACACCGCCGATGTCTACTCGCAGGGCCAGTCCGAGCAGGTGGTGGGCCGGGCACTGCGCGGACGCCGCGATGATGTTTTCCTTGCCACCAAGTTCCATGGGCAGATGAGCGCCAACCCCGCGCACTGCGGCAACTCCCGCCGCTGGATCACCCAGGCAGTGGAAGGCAGCCTCCGCCGGCTGCAGACGGACCGCATCGACCTCTACCAGGCGCACCGGCCCGACTACAACACCGACGTCCTGGAAACCATCACCACCCTCAACGACCTGATCCGGCAGGGCAAGATCCTCTACTACGGCACGTCCGTCTTCACGCCGGCGCAGCTGGTGGAGGCGCAGTGGCTGGCCACCACCAACCATCTGATCCCGCCGCTCGGCAACCAGGTGCCGTACTCGATGCTGGTCCGCGGCAACGAGCGGGACGTGCTGCCCATCGCGCAGCAGTACGGGCTGGGTGTCCTTGCCTATGGACCGCTGGCCGGCGGCTGGCTGTCCGGAAGCTTCGTGCTGGAGTCCGGCCGGCCGGCCACCCGGGTGCATTCCCTGCCCGGGCGGTACGACATCTCCGGCCCCTCCAGTGAGCGGAAGCTGCTGGCGGCTGACGCCCTGGCCCGGCTGGCAGACAAGCTGGAGCTCCCGCTGGTTGATCTCGCCGTCGGCTTTGCCCTGGCCCATCCGGCCATCAGCAGCGTGATCATTGGCCCGCGCAGCGAGGAGCACCTGTACGCCTACCTCCGCGCCGCCGGGATCCGGCTGGGTGAGGACGTGCTGGACGCCATCGATGACATCGTCCCGCCGGGCACCAATTTCGTGGAGCGGGACGCGGGCGCCATTGTCCCGGCCATTGAGTTCGCGGAATTACGACGGCGGTAGCCGGCCTCGTGCCCCTGGCTACCTCTGCCGCCCGGTGCGGCGGAGGGCGAACCGGTAGCCTGCCCAGAATGCCAGCAGGAGCATTCCGGCGAGGATCAGCGCGTAGCCGAGCCTTGCCGTGCCGTCCATGAAAACCAGGCTGTTCGACGAAAAGGTGTCGTTCGCCAGCGGCGCGTAGGCAAACCAGCCCACGTCCTGCCGCGGGACCCGCACCACCAATATGCCGATGACGGCACTGGCCACCGCGATCAGCGGCACCAGGAATCCCCGCCAAATCCGTCCGCCGGACCGGCCACTGCTGCTGTCCCCCAAAGTCATGCCTTTACCCTAGCGGCATGCCGCAAGGCGGGTCTTGACTAAGTGAGACAAGGCTCCTACGGTCAGTACCGATACCCGCTTTCATGGAATTCAGGGGCATGCCATGCCAATGTCCGAAGAGGAGCGGAGGCTGCTTCACGAGCTGGAACTGCGGCTGATCGCCGACGATCCCCACCTGGCCATGGAACTGCTCTCCGGCTATCCCGCCCGCCGCCTCCCGGCGAGGCTCTTCGCCGGCTTAGCCGCGTGCCTGCCCGGACTTGTCGTGCTCCTGGTGGGAATCGGCAGCCAGGCGGCCGCCGCCGTCGTCCTCGGCCTTTTGCTGCTGGGCGCCGGGGCCTTTGTCTTCCTGGACCGGCCCTTCCCAGGCAGGAGCCGGCGGCGAGAACAGCCCACCGGCTAGGGCCGGATGCTGCTGGCGCCCCGATCCCCGGGGAGTGCCCGGCGTCAGGATGAACAGGCTCGCCAGGACGACGGCGGCGCCAAGCCAGCCGAGCGCCGGAAGGCGCTCCCCCACCACCAGGACGGCCAGGACGGCGGCCACCACCGTCTCCAGCAGGGAGATGCTGGTTGCGGTGCTGGCGCGGATCCGGGCAAGCCCCCAGCCGAACAGGACGTAGCCGGCAAACATCGGAACCAGCGCCATGTAGGCGCCCACCGAAAAGTTGGTCCACGACTGCAGAAGCGGGGCGCCGGTCACGGCGAGTACCGGCATCAGCAGCACCCCGCCCAGCCCGAACACCGCTCCCATCGCCGCCCGTGAGGGGATCCCGCCACTGATCAGCCGGTGCGCGGCCCACGAATACAGGGCATACGTGCCACCGGCTACCAGGCCCAGGAGGATGCCGGCGGCGGACGCTCCAGAATCTCCGCCTTCCAGGCCCGGCCCCGCGCCTGCAGGACTGTGCCCGGCAAAGGACAACAGGGCAGCACCGCCCACTCCCAGCAGCGCACCGGCAACCCACCGCCGGGTCAGCGGCTTGCGGTCCGCGAACCGCTCCACCAGAGCTGCGGCCACAGGGGCCGAGCCAATGGAGACGACGGTTCCGATGGCTACGCCTGCCAGATGCATGGAGCTGTAAAAGGCAAGGGGATAGACGGCCACCGCTGCTGCGGCCAGGAGCACCAGCCGCCACCTTTCCGCCAGTCCGCCCCGGTGGTCGGTGATGGATCGGGCGGCATACAGCGCCTGCAGTAGCCCGCCGATCCCCATGGCGACAGCACCGATGGCGAGCGGACTGACGGACGGCGCGAAGGTGGCGGCCGTCCCGGTGGTTCCCCACAGGACGGACGCGGCCGCCACGAACAGGGCTCCCCAGAGCGGTGCATCGGCCGCCGCGGTTCTTGCCGTCACAGCTCCGCCAGCATCCGGGCAGCAATGAGCCTCGCATCCCTGAGCCGGGCATCCCCGCCTTCCAGCCCTGCCCGCGCCATGGCCCCCTCCAGGAGGAATGACAGGTGGCGTGCCAACTCTGCGGCGCGGGCCTTCTGGCCGGGCAGAAGCTCGAGTGCATGCGCTGCCAGCAGTTCCTCCACCTGTTCCTTGTGCCGCCGCACCGCTTCCCGGCCTGCGTCCCCCGCCGGGAGTTCGGCGGCGGCGTTCAGGAGCCCGCAGCCCCGGAATCCGTGTTCATAGGCGGCATTGGCATGGTCCAGGTAGGCATCGAAGACAGCCAGGACCCGGCCCCCGGCGTTCCCCGCGGTTTCCAGACGGCTGCGGTACAGCTCAAGCCATTCCGCGTGCCGGGCTTCCAGATATGCAGCCACCAGGTCGGCCTTGGAAGCGAAGTTGTTGTACAGGCTTTTCTTTGCCACTCCCGCTTCCGAAGTGATGGTGTCGATGCCGGTGCCGGCCACCCCGTTCGCATAGAACAGGCGTGCGGCTGCGTCCAGCAGCAGCTGGCGCGCTGGACGCCGGGGCGGGACTGAAACGTCCGGTGCAGGCATGGGCACTCCTCGAAACAGTGGTAGGTAGACCAGTCTACCTACCACTGCCATTCACGGCGAGCGCGGCTCTTGCCCGCTATGGTCACGCCCGGAGTTCCGTGCTGGGATTAACGTAAGGACGCGTCAGGAGGCGGTAGCCGTGGCAGCTATGGATGGCCGGATTGCACTGGTCACGGGAGCAACGGGAGGCCTGGCCAAGGCAGTTGCCGCGGGCCTCGCCAGGG
The DNA here is from genome assembly GCF_045833485.1 of Arthrobacter nitrophenolicus. Lineage (NCBI taxonomy): Bacteria > Bacillati > Actinomycetota > Actinomycetes > Micrococcales > Micrococcaceae > Arthrobacter > Arthrobacter nitrophenolicus. The sequence goes on along the minus strand of NZ_CP174504.1, from coordinate 2,097,398 downwards.
AAGGCGCCGCCGTCGTCGTCATTGGCCGGAACTACGCCCGCGCCCAGGAGGCGGTGCAGGATATCCGTGCGCGCGTCCCGGCGACCACGCTGGAGCCCCTCGCCTGTGACGTGTCCCTGCAATCGTCAATCCAGGCGGCTGCGGACCAGGTCCGCGCCCGCTACGGGCAGCTCGATGTGCTGGTGAACGCGGCCGGCGTCTTCCGGAAGGAACGGCATGTGACGGCGGAGGGGCTGGAGCTGACGTTCGCCACCAACGTCATGTCCTACTTCCTGTTCAGCAACCTGCTGCTGGATGCCCTGAAGAAAGCCGCAGCGTCCGCGGGATCGGCGCGAATTGTGAACGTGGCCTCCAGGTACGGCAACACGCGCCTGGCCTTCGACGACCTGCAGACCGCCAAAGGCAAATACAGCTACCTGCGCTCCACGCCGCCCACCATGCTGGCCCGCGTGCTGCTCACCCAGGAGCTCGCGGAGCGCCTGCGCGGCACCGGCGTCGTGGCCAATGCGGTCCACCCCGGGCTGGTCAGGAATACCGGGCTGCTGAAGGACGTGGGCGGGCCGTTCCGGTGGATCACCAACAGGTTCGGGAAGACGGCGGAGCAGGCCGCGGACACGCCCCTGTGGCTGGCTACCGCCGCGGAGACAGCCGCCGTTACCGGCAAGCTGTGGGCACAGCGGAAGGAACTGCCCACCCCGGGAATGGGGTCGGACGTGGAGGCCCGGCACCGGCTCTGGGCCGAGTGCTCGCGGCTGGCCGGATGGGACGGCGTGCACAAGTAGCCGGAGCACCGGTGTTGAAGCTATATTGGCCCTCCGGAACTGGCGGGAATAACTTCCGGCCGCTTTGGGTTTTCGCTCTGTCCAGAACAATCTGGGCAAACCACAGCCGTACAGGAGAACGCATCAATGGCAGTTGACTACGACGCTCCGCGGGTGACTCCGGAAGAAGAACCGAACGTCGCCCTGGAGGAGCTGAAGACCGAGAAGCCGGGACGTCGGGAGGCCACCCCTGACGTTGACGAGACTGACCTCGCGGACAGCTTTGAGCTGCCCGGCGCCGACCTGTCGAACGAGGAACTGCTGATCCAGGTGGTCCCTGTGCAGCAGGACGAATTCACCTGCATGTCCTGCTTCCTGGTCCACCACCGCAGCCAGCTGGCGCGGGAAAAGGACGGCAAGAAGTACTGCAAGGAGTGCGAGGGGTAAAGGGGGCGGAGGCCGGCCAGGTTTGGGTTTCAACGCCCACAAGGCCTGGCAGCCGCCGGCAGGAAAGGGGCTGGCCGGGACCTTAATGCAGGTCCCAACCAGCCCGTAAGTTTTGAACGCTATTGCCCCAGCGGTCAGCCCACTGCGGTGAGCTCGGCCGCCGTCGTTCCTGTCAGCCGGAGCCAGGTGTCCACCACGGTGTCCGGGTTCAGGGAGACGGAGCTGATGCCTTCCTGGACCAGCCACTCGGCGAAGTCGGCGTGGTCGCTGGGGCCCTGGCCGCAGATGCCCACGTACTTGCCGCGGGCGTTGCAGGCGCTGATGGCCATGCTGAGGAGCTTCTTGACCGCGGGATCCCGCTCGTCGAAGCCGCCGGACACGATCCCGGAGTCACGGTCCAGGCCCAGGGTCAGCTGGGTCATGTCGTTGGATCCGATGGAGAACCCGTCGAAGTAGTCAAGGAACTCGTCGGCGAGCAGGGCGTTGGACGGAAGCTCGCACATCATGATCACTTCCAGGCCGTTCTCGCCGCGCTTCAGCCCGTTTTCGGCCAGCAGCTCAATGACGCCGCGGGCCTCGTCCAGGGTCCGCACAAACGGGATCATCAGCTTGACGTTCGTCAGCCCCATCTCGTTGCGGACATAGGCCAGGGCCTCGCACTCCAGATCGAAGCAGTCCCGGAAGGACGGGTCCAGGTACCGTGAGGCGCCGCGGAAGCCGATCATCGGGTTCTCTTCGTGCGGCTCGTAGGCCGGGCCGCCGATGAGGTTGGCGTACTCGTTGGACTTGAAGTCGGACATCCGCACGATGACCGGCTCCGGGGCGAAGGCCGCGGCGATGATGGACACGCCCTCGGCCAGGCGCTTGATGTAGTAGTCGCGCGGGCTGCCGTAGGCGGCGATCCGCTCGTTGATTTCGGCCTTGATGTCCGCCGGCTGGTCGTCCAGGTTGAGCAGCGCCTTGGGGTGGACGCCGATCTGGCGGTTGATGATGAACTCCAGCCGGGCCAGGCCCACGCCCTGGTTGGGCAGCTGCGCGAACGTGAACGCCTGCTCCGGGGTGCCCACGTTCATCATGACCTTGACCGGGGCGTCCGGCAGCTGGGCGATCTCCGTTTCCTCGGCAGTGAAATCCAGGATCCCCTCGTAGATCACACCGGTTTCGCCGTCGGCGCAGGAAACAGTGACAGCGGGGACGTCGGCGAGGATTTCCGTGGCGTTGCCGGTGCCGACCACGGCGGGGATGCCCAGTTCACGGGCGATGATGGCTGCGTGGCACGTGCGTCCGCCACGGTTGGTCACGATCGCGGCGGCCCGCTTCATGATCGGTTCCCAGTCGGGATCGGTCATGTCGGCCACCAGCACATCGCCGGTCTTGAAGGCGGCCATCTGCTCAATGCCGGTGAGGATGCGGACGTTGCCGGCACCGATCCGCTGCCCGATGGCGCGCCCCTCGGCCAGCACGCGGCTGGTGCCGTTGAGCCGGAAGCGGCTCAGGCTGCCGGTGGAGCGGCGGGACTGCACGGTCTCCGGCCGGGCCTGCAGGATGTACAGGCCGCCGTCCACGCCGTCCTTGCCCCACTCGATGTCCATGGGCCGGCCGTAGTGCTTTTCGATGGCGACGGCGTAGCGCGCGAGCTGCTCCACGTCGTCGTCGTTGAGGCTGAACTTGTTCCGCAGGGATGCCTCAACGGGCACGAAGTCGACGGTGCGGCCCACCTCGCGGCTGGAGGTGTAGGTCATCTGGAGGGCCTTTTCGCCCAACCCCCGTTTGAGGATGGCGGGCCGGCCGGCTTCCAGCGCGGGCTTGAAGACGTAGAACTCGTCCGGGTTGACGGCGCCCTGGACCACAGCCTCGCCGAGGCCGTAGGAGGACGTGACGAAAACCGCGTCGCGGAAGCCGGACTCCGTGTCCATGGTGAACATGACGCCGGAGGCCCCGACGTCGGAACGCACCATGCGCTGGATGCCGGCGGAGAGTGCCACGTCGGCGTGCTCGAACTTGTGGTGGACGCGGTAGGCGATGGCCCGGTCGTTGTAGAGCGAGGCGAACACGTCCTTGATCGCCACCAGGATGTTCTCGATACCGCGGACGTTCAGGAAGGTTTCCTGCTGCCCGGCGAAGGACGCGTCCGGAAGGTCTTCTGCGGTGGCGCTGGAACGGACGGCCCAGGACAGGTCATCGGACCCGCCGTGCTTGTCCACCAGCTGCTGGTAGAAGTCCCGGACCTGCGCTTCGAAGCCTGGGAGGAAGGGGGTCTGGCGGATCAGGTCCCGGATGTCGTGGCCGGCCGCGGCCAGGGCGGTGACGTCGTCGGTGTCCAGCCCGACCAGCCGGTCGGCGATCGTCTGGTCCAGGCCCGGGTCCGCAAGGAAGGTGCGGTAGGCATCCGCGGTGGTGGCGAACCCGTCCGGGACCTGTACCCCGGCTGAGCTCAGGTTCTGGACCAGTTCCCCGAGGGAGGCGTTCTTTCCGCCCACCCGTTCGAGGTCCTTCAGTCCGAGCTCTGAGAACCAGAGGATGTCTTGTGTCATGTCGCTGCTCCTTCGCAGTTAATGGCAGTGGTGTACCCGTCGCCGTGTGGCTTTTGCTGCCTTATGGGCGCAAATCCTGTCCACCGTGACAGGTATTGGTGGCTCTTTCCATATGATTTGCACCACAGGGCCGGCGGCTCGGCTTTCCCTAGTGCTTGAGGTTCATCCGCTGCAGGATGGTTGCCGCCATCTCCTCCACCGATACGGTGGCCGAATTCAGGAACGGAATCCTGTGCGCCATGTAGAGTTGCTCGGCGCTGCGCAGTTCGTAGCCGCACTGCCGCAGGGAAGCGTAGGGCGAGCCGCTGCGGCGCTCGGTGCGGATCTGGCTCAGGCGCAACGGGTTGGAGGAGAGGCCGAAACACTTCGACACAAACGGCCGCAGCGGCTTGGGCAGGCCTTCCCGCTCGAAGTCCTCGTCCACCAGTGGAAAGTTCGCGGCGAAGATGCCGTGCTGCAGCGCCAGGTACATGGTGGTGGGGGTCTTGCCGCAGCGGGAAGGGGCAACCAGGATCACCTGGGCCTTTTCGAGGGCACGCAGGCTCTGCCCGTCGTCGTGCTCCATGGCGTATTCGACGGCGGCCATCCGGGACTGGTAGCGCGCAGCGTTGCCCAGGCCGTGCGCGCGCCCCGGTTCCCCGCTCGCCCGGGTGCCCAGGGCAGCCTCCAGTTGCGGGACGTGGGTGCCGATCAGGTCCACCACGGCGGCCTTGCACGTCTCCAGGATGGAGCGGATCTCGCTGCTGACCGCCGTCGAGAAGACGAGCGGCCGCAGGCCCGCGTCGGCAACGGCGTCAATGGTGGTCACCACGGCCCTCGCCTGCTCGGCCGTGGTGATGAACGGGACGGTGATGCGGTCGAAGTTGTTGCCGGGGAACTGCGTCAGCAGGGTGTTTCCGAGCGTTTCCGCAGTGATGCCCGTGCTGTCCGAAAGAAAGTACACGGGGCGTGGAGCGTCATTGGTCATGGACAGATTCTCCATCACCACGGCACGGGCCCCGCGCTCCGGCCCTCAGCGTGACGGCTCTGCCCCGCTTCTGTGCGGGCACCAGCACCGGACAATGGCGCCGGCGTCTCTCCCGCACACCCCGTGATCTCAGGCCGTGCCCGGGTAAAGCTGTTACCGTGCTAGCCCTGGCCCCCGGCGGCACCCGGCGCCGGCACCGCGACAGTTGAATGCTGCGGCTTCGCGGCCCGGTGCGGGTTCCCTGCTTCCTTTGCACAGTGCAGGCAGCAGTAGATGCCGGGCTCGCTCTCAACCGGATGCCCCAGGATCCGGCAACCGCAGTGTTCACACGCGGGCGCCATCATATGGATGGCACATTCGAAGCTGTCGAACGTCCCGGTCTGGCTGGCCATGGTCACGGTGAACATGCGGCCCTCGTGGTTGCCGCAGACATCGCAGGTGTCCATGATCATTCCCTCCTTGATCCCGTTGCTCCAGACACTCAGCGTCGCTGCTCCGTTAGCTGCCGGCTAGAGGCAAAAGTCCCAGCAGTTTCCCTAACCGCCCGGCGGAAGAAAAATTTCTTTCCACCCGGGCCATCCATCACCCGTCCCGCTACGAAGTCCTCTCAGGAAGATCATCACGAATGCGGGAGGGACGATGGATGAGGTGGACCAGCAGGCCCTGACCGGCGCTGTGATCAAAAGGCACAACCTGGACCTGGGCGAACTGTGGCTGGACTACGTGGCACTGGGCGGCGACGCCTCGGAACAGCAGATCCGGGACTACACTGCAGGCGCGGCGGGGCTCTCGGAGAAGGAACGGGACGCACTGTCCCAGGCTGTCAACGAACACTGCGCCGCCGCCGGTCTTGGCGTGCGGGCACCGTTCAGCGACTCGCCACTGGAACAGTTGGATTCCAAGCCGCAGGATCCCTATTCGTCGAAGTAGGTGAAGGTCTCTGCGCCTCCGGTCACGGTGGAGATCACTCCGGAGGCGATCTCCCGCAGCTTGATGTTCCGGGTGTTGGACGCCTCCCGCAGTACCTTGAACGCGGCCGCCTGGCCGCACCGGTTCTGCGCCATGATGGCTCCGGTCGCCAGGTCGATGACGGTCCGTGTCTGCATCGCGGCGCTCAGGCCGTCCTTGGTGTCCTGGAGCTTGGCCATCCGCAGGGCAAGCCTCAGTCCCTTCGATGCCTGCGCAACAAAGGCCTCCGCAGATGCCGTGCTGCCGGGCTCCGCGGGCTGCGGGGAGTAGAGGCTGAGGAGTCCCTGGTCGCCGTCGAGAAGCAGCGGAAGGCTGACCACAGAGAGCACGCCCTGCCTGCGGCCGGCGAGGACGTACTCCGGCCAGCGGCCTTCCCGGCGCAGGTCCGGAACCACCACTGTTTGGGAAAGCCGCGCCGCAGTGGCACCCGGGCTGTCGGCGTATGCGCCTTCCAGCTGGTTCATCAGCCTGGCAACGGAACTGCTGGCTGCCCTTGCCACCGGCTTCTTGGGGCGGGCCAGCGTGATGTTGCAGGCAAGTTCGCGGCCCGGCCCGCCAAGCCTCTGCGCCGTATATCCCGCCAGGTCGTCGAGCATCTGGGGTACCGGCTGGTTACCCAGCATCAGGTCCTGCAGGCGTACCGCAACATCGGCGAAGGAGGTGCCGTCACAAACGTCGCTGTTCATTGCAAGGCTCCCTTCCGGACACAGTTAGGCCACAGCATCATGGCCGCCCACTGCCAGACGGTACGTTCCACCCTACCCGGGCGGACGCCGTAACGTGTCAATCATGAAACTTGCCACCGGCCGCTGCGGCACGGCAGCCGGCACCACCCTTGCCGTTGATGGCGCGGCAATCCACCGCTTCCTGGGGATTCGCTATGCGGAGGCGCCGGAGCGGTTTCGGCCCCCTGTTCCGGCCGCTCCGTGGGCAGGAGTGCTGGACTGCACCGGACCGGGACCGGCTGCACCGCAGAACCCCGAGTCCCCGGCTCCACCGGGCTCCCGGCCGCGCAGTTGGAGCGAAGACGGCTGCCTCAACCTCAACATCTGGACTCCGGGCACGGGAGGGCCTGGCCGTCCTGTGCTGGTGTGGATCCACGGCGGCGCCTACCTCAGCGGTGCCAACAGTGACGCGATGTACGACGGCGGCGCCCTGGCAGCAGCCACCGGCACCGTAGTGGTGGCCATCAACTACCGGCTGGGAGCCCTCGGTTTCCTGAACCTGGCAGAACTCCTGGGGCCGGGCTACGAGGACTCTTCCAACGTTGCGCTTCTGGACCAGCTGGAGGCGCTGCGGTGGGTGCGGGACAACATCGCAGGGTTCGGCGGGGATCCGGGGAACGTTACGGTCTTCGGGGAGTCGGCAGGGGCGGCGGCCATCGGCACCCTGCTGGGCATGCCCGCGTCGGAAGGCCTCTTCCGCCGCGCCATCCTGCAGAGCGGCACCGCCGAACGGTTCCGAACCCCGGAAGTTTCAGCCCGCATCGCACGGGAGTTCCTCACCCTGTGCGGCCTTGACGCCGGGTCAGCCCGGGACATCCTCACGCTCCCGATCGCGAGGCTGCTCGAGGCACAGGAAGAACTGGGACGGCGCACGGCCCGGGAGACCTTTGCGGTTCCGTTGCCGTTCCAGCCGACGGCGGGGATCCCGTCATTGCCCCGGCCGCCGCTGGAGGCGGTGCGGCAGGGGCTGAATGGAGACGTGGACCTGCTGCTCGGAACCAACCTCAACGAGGGGTCCTTCAGCGTGGAGATGCGCCCGGCCGATCCCGCTGACCCCGGCTATCCCGAGCGGGCAGCGGCGGTGCTTGCGGCAGCCGGCATCGCCCCTGGGCGGACCGCCGGTTACGCGGAGGCCCTGTCGCGGGTCCTGTCGGCGGAGCCCGGCGGGAAGGTACTGCTGGAAGCCGCCGTGGCTGACTCTGTGTACCGCCAGCCCAGCAACAACCTGCTCGATGCCCGGGAGGACTCGGCGCGGCAGGGATCGACCGGGCGGAATTTCGCCTACCTCTTCACGTGGCGCAGCCCTGCCATGGGCGGGAAACTCGGGGCGTGCCACGCGCTGGAAATCCCGTTCGTCTTCCGGCACCTGGACTCGCCGGAGGCCGCCTTCCTCACCCGGGGGCAGGCACCCCAGGAACTGAGCGACGCCATGAGCGGCGCCTGGGCTGCCTTCGCCCGCACCGGCTCACCCGGCCTGCCTGGGCTGGACTGGCCGGAGTACGGGCCGGAGCGCAACACCATGGTCCTCGACGCCGCGCCCCGGGTGGAGCAGGATCCCCGCCGGGAGATCCGGGAGTTCTTCGCCGCGAACCAGGTCAGCCGGCAGCCTGGGCGTTGAGGGTATCCCGGATCCCGTTCAGTGCCGGGTCGCGGAGCTGCATGAAGGCGGGCTTGAGCAGCGGCTGGATGATTTTGGCCGGGCCCTTGATGCTGAACTCGGCCGTGTACTTGACCACCGAGCCGGAGCCGGACGGGCTCACGTCCACGGAGTCGAACGCCGTGACGCTCTTGTTCTCGCCGCGGAGCTTGATGTGGTTGTCCGTCAACTCGATGACCTCGTACTCCAGGGTCTGCCGCTTCCCGCGGAACTCGGACTCCGCATGGTAGCGGTGGCCCACCGCCACCGGTCCCGGGGTCAGCTTGTCCATCACCGGAGTGTTGGGGTCCCACTTGCTGGTGTTTTCGAACTCCTTCATGAAGGCAAAGGCCTTCTCGGCGGACAGTTTGGTTTCCACGCTTCCGGTGACTGTGATCATCACCCCAGTCTAGGAAGGCACCCGCGGCAAGCACACCCCCAATATGTGCCCGCTACGGACCCGGCAGGGGCACGGGCAGGCGGACGGCGGCCATTTTGTAGCACAGCTTCCCGCCCAGTTCGCGCGGACTGATCCACACCTCGTAGCCCTCGGCGGCCGCAAACAGGGCCCTCCCCGCCATGGCGTCCGCGGCCAGCCATAAGGCCGAGGAATCAGGCATGACGTCCTCCACCATCCCCGCCCGGACCAGCGTGAAGTCCTTCCGGATCTCCACGGGAATCCCCACCAGGCGGCTCCAGTCGTGGCAGCGCATCCACTTCATGCTGTACTTCCCGTCCCGCGTGCCCGGCTAGCAGGCCTCGAAGTCGGTCAGGACCTTGACCTTGCCCGCGGATGCCGAGGCCGGGTCGAACGTGTAGCCGATCCACTCTTTCGCGAGCCGGCGTGCCAGTTCGATGCCGACCACCCGCTGGCCCATGGTGAGGACCTGGCAGTCGTTGGACAGGACGGAGCGTTCCACGGAGAACGAGTCGTGCGCTGCCGTTGCCCGGATGCCCTCCACCTTGTTCGCAGCGATGGCCACGCCGATTCCGGTTCCGCAGAAGAGGATGGCCCGGTCGGCGGCGCCGTCGCGGATCATTTCGCCGGCGGTGATGCCCACGTACGGGTAGGGCCTGGTGAAGGCGTCCGGGGCGTCGGACAGGTTGACCCCGATATCGATGACTTCGCTGATCCGCGGGTCCTCCCGGAGGTCTGCCAGGACGCGGTCCTTGTAGTCCACCCCTGCCTCGTCGGCACCGACAATGACGCGCAGTCCCATGCTGTGTCCTTCCTTGTTCATGCTTTTGCTCCAACGGTTTCCTGTGCTGCCGGAACGGCAGTGAAGTGCGGACCCATCACGCCGAAGACCATGGCCAGCGATGTTGCTCCGGGGTCCGCGGTGCCCAGGCTCTTTTCCGCGAGCGGCCGGGCGCGTCCCTTCAGCGGCAGCAGGTCCGCCGTTGCCGCGGCAGCCGCGGCGGCGACGCGGGCAGCTTCCTGCCAGGCGGCAGCGGGTTCCATGCCTTCGCCGACGAGGCGGGCAAGGCTGCCGGCAAACGGAAGCAGCGCGTCCACCATGGTCTTGTCGCCCACCTCGGCCTTGCCCAGCTGGACAATCCGGTCAGCGAACGCGGTGACACCGGCGGCGAGGTCCGTGGCCGAAGGAACAGCCGAATTCCCCACTGTTTCGCCGAAGGCACGCAGTCCGGCGCCCCACAGGACACCCGAGGTTCCGCCGGCCTTGTCAGCCCAGGCGTCCCCGGCGGCAGCCAGGACGTCGCCGGCACCGGCGCCCTGGCCGAGCGCGGCGGAGGCGGCTGCCGCAGCGGCATCCACCCCGCGCACCATGCCCCGCCCGTGGTCGCCGTCGCCGGCGATGGCGTCCATGCGGCCCAGCCGCTCCTCAGCCTCGTGCAGCGAAGCACGCGCGGCGTCGATGGCCGCGGCGCACAGGAAGGCGTAACTGCGGGAGGCGTCCGTGGCGGTGAACGCCGCCGAGGCCTTTCCGGCGTCGGCCGCTTCCGCCGCGGTGTCTGCGCCGGAAACCCGGGCCGCGTTGCCGCGGCGGTAGGCCGGGGTCTCGGCCGGCGCAACCCACAGCGGTTCCAGTTCGTCGTCCAGCCAGGTGACGGTGAGCGAAACGCCCGCCATGTCCAGGCTGGTCACCAGCTCCCCCACCTCGGGCATCACCAGCGTGTACCCGGCCGAGCGCAGCAGTGGCGCCACCGTGCCCCACAGGACAAAAAGCTCCTCGTGCTTGGTGGAGCCCAGCCCGTTGAGGATGACGGCGATCCGCTCCCCCGCCCCCGCCGGAGTTTCGGCGAGGACCCGCGACACCAGTTCCTGGCCCAGCTCCCTGGCGGACGGCAGGTCCGTGTCATGCAGGCCGGGCTCCCCGTGGATGCCCAGGCCAAGGCCCATCTGCCCCTCCGGCAGGGTGAACAGCGGCGTTTCGGCGCCCGGGAAGGTGCAGCCTGCAAAGGCGCTGCCCATGGTCCGGGTCCGGTCATTCGCCTTGCGGCCCAGCCGGACCACCTCCGCAAGGCGGTCACCGCGCTCGGCGGCGGCACCCATCACCTTGAAGACGGGAAAGTCCCCGGCGATGCCGCGGCGCTTGCCGGCTTCCGACGGCGGGGCGCTGGCGATGTCGTCCGTGACCAGCACGTTTTCCACGGCGATGCCCTCGGCGGCCAGCCGGTCGCTGGCCATGCCGAAGTTCATCACGTCGCCGGCGTAGTTGCCGTAGGTGAAGACGACGCCGGCTCCGGACTCGGCCGCCTTGGCCACCGAGTAGGCCTGCTGGGCGGAGGGTGAGGTGAAGATGTTGCCCACCACGGCGCCGTCAGCGAAGCCGGGTCCGATCAGTCCGACGAAAGCCGGGTAGTGCCCGGAGCCGCCGCCGGCCAGCACCGCAACCTTGGGCTGCGTGGGCCGGTACCGGCGGACGGCGCCGCCGGGGACCTGGCGCACCAGGCCGGCGTGCACGTCGCAGAAACCTGCGAGGGCTTCCTCGGCGAAGTCGGAGGGGTCGTTGAAAATCTTTGTCATGGTGGGCTCTCTGGCGTCCGGATGTTTCGCTGGCAGGGCTGTTAGTGCATGTGGCTTCCGCCGTTGATGTCGAGGGTGGTGCCGGTGAGGTAGGCGGAGTCCTCGGAGGAGAGGAAGGTGATGGCTGCGGCGACCTCTTCGGTGGTGGCGTTGCGGCCCAGCGGAATGCCGGCGTTGATGGCGGCTTCCTGTTCCTCGGTGCTGCCCACGCGGATGTTGGTGTCCACCGCGCCCGGGGTGATGGCGTTGACGGTGACACCGGTGGTGCCCAGCTCGCGGGCCAGGGCCTTGGTGAAGCCAAGAATGGCGGCCTTCGCGGCGGAGTAGGGAACCTTGCCGAAGACGCCGCCGCCGCGCTGGGCGGAGACGGAGGACATGTTGACGATGCGGCCCCAGCCGTTGTCGATCATGCCCGGCAGGAAGGCCTTGGTGACCAGGTAGGTGCCGGTGGCGTTGACGTCCATGACCTTGTGCCACAGCTCGAGGGTGGTCTCCAGGAACGGCACGGGCGAGGTGATGCCGGCGATGTTCGCCAGTGCCCCGACGGGCGGCAGGTTTCCTGCGGCGACTTCGGCTGCGACGGCGGCCTGGGCAGCCGTGACGGATGCTTCGCTGGCGACGTCAATCTCGTGTCCGAAGGCGGGGACGTTGAATTCGTTGCCGATTTCGGCGGCGACCTTGGCGGACTTCTCGCCGTCGAGGTCCAGGATTACCACTGCCCAGCCTTCGTTGGCGTAGCGGCGTGCGGTGGTGAGGCCGATGCCCCGGTCCGAGGTGGCCCCGGTGAGGACTGCGGTGCGCTGGATGGTGCTCATGGTGGTACTCCTTGTGGCTGGTGGTGGGTTGTGCCTTAGAGAAGGTCGGTGATGAAGCTGGCAGCTTTCGCTGCCGCGGCGGGACGCTCGTCGTGCGTGACGTCCCGCGTCTCGAGTTCGAGGGAGTAGTGGCCGGTGTACCCGTCCGCGGCGAGCCGCTTCAGGCCGCCGGCGAAATCGGCTACGCCGTTGCCGATGCTGAGGTTGATGTTTCCCGGCACGGCGTCGCGCAGGTGGACGTGGCTGATGCGGCCGCGGTGCCGGTCCAGGTAGGCCTGGATGTCTTCGCCGGCGGCCGTGACGTGGCTGAAGTCCATCACGATTCCGACGCTGGATCCCGCCAGCCGGTCGGCCAGCTGTCCCGCGCGGTCCAGGTTCCAGCAGAACCGGAGGAAGTGCAGCGACTCGGTCCAGAGTTCGACGCCGAACTCCGACGCCCGCCGTTCCGCACCCGTGAGCTCGGCAGCAATGCGGTCGAGGTCCGCTTCGACGCTGCGCACCGGGTTGTGGTCCAGCGCGCCGCACGGCAGGACGAGGGCCTTGGCGCCGGTGTTTGCCGCCAGGGTGAGCAGGGCGTCAAGGTGGCCCTGCCGTGCTGCCCGCCCGTCGCCGTCGAGCACGGCGTTCAGGTCCCCGATGTCTCCGTTCACCGAACGCACCCGGAGGCCGGATGCCCGGACGGTTTCCGAGACGGCGGCAACGGCGGCTGCGTCCAGCTGGTACGGGACGTGGTCGCAGACACCGGGCAGGGCGCCCAGGTCGATTTCCTCGAACCCCAGTCCGGCCATGGTGCACAGCGCAGTGGCGAGCTCCTGGTGCCGAAAGCTGATGGATGAGCACCCGAGTCTGGAATGGAACATCGTTGATCCCTTGGTTCGTGCAGTAGTGATGCCGACCACAGTATGCGGATTCACTGTCAACAGTCAACCCCTGAAGTCGACTGTTGACATTGAGCATGACGACGGTCACACTGGGTCTATCATTTGTTAACCGTCGACAGCGGCGACTCCCCCTTCAGCCGCTCTCCGAAAGGGAACCACCATGAGCAAAGATGCTCTGAACATGCGCGGTCCGGTTCACGGAACCAAGGACGCCAAGCGCGTTGCCATTGGCTCCGGTGTGGGCGCAGTCATCGAAACCTATGACTTCATTGGTTTCGGCACCGCCGCCGCGCTGTACTTCGGCACTGCCTTCTTCCCCACCGGCGATCCGGTCACGGGCACGCTGGCCGCCTTCGCCACGCTGGGCGTCGGCTTCGCGGCCCGCCCACTGGGCGGCATCATCGGCGGCCACCTCGGCGACAAGGTGGGCCGCAAGCCCGTGCTGGTCACGTCGCTGATCCTGATGGGTGTGGCCACCTTCCTGATCGGCCTGCTGCCCACCTACAGCCAGGTCGGGCTGCTGGCCCCCGCCCTGCTGGTGTTCGTCCGGATCGTGCAGGGCCTGGCGTTCGGTGCCGAATGGGGCGGCGCCATCCTAATGAGCTACGAGCATGCACCGTGGAAGGCCAAGGGCAAGTACACCGGCATCGTCCAGGCCGGCTTCCCGGTAGGCCTGCTGCTGGCCAACCTGGTCTTCCTGGTCAGCGTGAACCTTGGCGGCGAGCTCGCCTGGCGCGTTCCGTTCCTGGCCAGCATCGTGCTGGTGGTGGTCGGCCTGATCATCCGCTCCAAGGTTCCCGAGTCCCCGGTCTTCGACGAGGTCAAGGACAGCGGCGACATCGTCAAGTCGCCCATCGTCGAGGTCATCAAGACCGACTGGCGCAACATCGTCCGCGGCATCGGCCTGCGCGTCGCCGAGACTGCAGGCTACGCCGTGTCCATCACCTACATGATTTCCTACCTGCACACCGAGCAGCTGGCGGACAAGACCCAGACCCTCGTCGCCCTCTGCATCGCATCCTTCATCGGCATCTTCGCCACCGCAGCCTGGGCCCGCCTGACGGACAGGATTGGCCGCCGTCCCGTCTACATCTGGTCCTGCGCGTTCGCCGTCCTGTTCGCGGTCCCGATGTTCCTGATGGTCAATACCGGCCTGTTCTTCTTCGTCATCGCCACCATCGCCATCTCCTACGCCGTCTGCCAGAACTCCCTCGCCGGCGCCCAGGGTGCCTGGTTCCCCGAGCTCTTCCAGGCCAAGACCCGCGCTTCCGGTGCCAGCCTGGCGTACCAGATCTCCGCCATGGTCTCCGGCTTCACCCCGTTCGTCACCACCCTGCTCTTCGTCAGCTTCGGCTGGATGGGCCCGGCACTGCTCTTCGGCCTCTACGCCGCTGTAGGCCTGTGGGCCGCCGTCGCCACGCGGGAAACCTGGGGCAAGCGGGAGCGGCAGCTGGCGGATGAAGCCACCAAAAGCACGCCCAACACCGTAAGCGTCTAATGACCGTCACGCACGAAACATCAACGGAGTCAGCAATGCCAGTAGAGACCGTCCAGGACCGGGCTGCGGAAAGCCAGGTGACGCAGGAGCGCATCGAAAAGATCAGCGCAGCCGCGTACCGGATCCGGCACCACGCCCTGAACATGGGTGAGGTGCAGGGCCAGGGCTACGTGGGCCAGGCTCTCGGCGCCGCGGACATGCTCGCCACGGCGTACGGGGACCAGCTCCGCTTCCGCGCCGCAGACCCGCACTGGGAGGGCCGGGACCGGTTCCTGCTCTCCACCGGGCACTACGCCATCGGCCATTACGCCGCCCTCGCCGAGGCCGGGATCGTCCCGGTGGAGGAACTCGAAACCTACGGCTCGGACGATTCGCGGCTGCCGATGTCCGGCATGTCCACCTACACCCCGGGCATGGAAATCTCCGGCGGTTCCCTGGGCCACGGGCTGACCATCGCCGTCGGCATGGCCCTGGGACTGCGCTACCAGGGCTCCGGCTCGCGGGTGTTCAACTTCCTCTCCGACGGCGAACTGGACGAGGGCTCCACGTGGGAGGCGGCGATGGGCGCGCACCACCACCAGCTGGGCAACCTCACCGCCATGGTGGACATTAACGCCCTGCAGGCCGACGGCAAGACTGACACGGTGCTCCGCACAGAACCGGTCACCGAAAAGTGGGAATCGTTTGGCTGGTACACCCAGAGGGTGGACGGCAACGACGTCGCCGCGCTGCTGGCCGCCTTCGACAACGCAGCCGCCCAGGCCGCCGCCGTCGGACGTCCTTCGGTGATCCTCTGCGACACCAAGGTGGGCCGCGGCGTGCCGCTGCTCGAGAACCGCGAGAAGGCGCACTTCATGCGCATCGAAGAGAACGAATGGCAGATCTGCCGCGAGCAGCTCACCGCCGGATATGAAGGAAAGGCTGCCTGATGAGCACCACCACGGAGGCACCCAACACCACAGCAGCCGCTTCAGCACCTGCCAAGCCGAAGCTGAAGACGTCGGCGATGATCGCGTCCTTCGCCGATCCCGGCCAGAAGACCGCGCCTGCCCCGTTCGGCCACGCCCTGGTGAAGGCCGCGCAGGAAAACGACAAGATCGTTGGCCTCACCGCGGACCTGGGCAAGTACACGGACATGCACATCTTCGCCAAGGCCTTCCCGGAGCGGTTCTTCCAGATGGGCATGGCCGAGCAGCTGCTCTTCGGTGCAGCGGCCGGCCTGGCCGAAACCGGGCTGGTGCCGTTCGCGTCCACCTACTCCGTGTTCGCCGCCCGCCGCGCCTACGACTTCCTCTGCCTGGACGCGGCGGAACCGAACCTGAACGTCAACATCGTGGGCGGCCTGCCCGGCCTGACCACCGGATACGGTCCCAGCCACCAGGCCACCGAGGACATGGCGATCTTCCGCGGCATGCCCAACCTGACCATCGTGGACCCCTGCGACTCGGTGGACATCGAGCAGGCCGTGCCGCAGCTCGCAGCCTCGGAGGGGCCCACCTACCTGCGGCTGCTGCGCGGCAACGTGCCCACCGTCCTGGACGAATACGGCTACACGTTCGAACTCGGCAAGGCCAAGGTGCTGCGCGGCGGCAACGACGTTGTCTTCATCTCCTCCGGGCTGATGACCATGCGCGCCCTCCAGGCGGCCAAGGTGCTGGCGGCACACAACGTGGACGTCGCCGTCGTGCACACCCCCACCATCAAGCCGTTCGACGCCGAAACCGTCCTCAAGGAGGTCAACACGGACCGGCTCGCCGTCACCCTGGAGAACCACTCCGTGGTGGGCGGCCTGTTCGAAACGGTCGCCTCCGCCGTCGTCACCGCAGGCCTTGGCAAGCGCGTGGTGCCGGTCGCGCTGCCGGACCAGTTCCTCGACGCCGGCGCGCTGCCCACCCTGCACGACCGCTACGGCCTGGCCACCGACCGCATCGTGGCGAAGGTGCTCGCCGAACTCGGCTGAATCATTGCCCTGGCAAAAGCACGGTTCCGGTCCAGGCCGGAGCCGTGCTTTCTGCCGTACTATCAGACCACCGACTGTAAACAGTCAACGTACAACATTGAGGACAGAGACCATGGCCGGACTGACCGCCCCGCTGCTGGGACTGCAAAAGAAGAGCCTGCGCGAGCAGGCACTCTCGGCCTTGAGGACCGCCATCACCAGCGGCGAACTGGAACCAGGGCGCCACCTGGTGGAAACCGAGCTGTCCGAGATGCTTCAGATCAGCCGCGGCACGCTCCGCGAAGCCCTCCGCCAGCTGGAGCAGGAAGGCCTGGTATCCGCAGGTCCCCGCGGCCGGCTCTCCGTCCGCCACCTGGACGAAAAGGAAATCCGCGACATCTACGCGGTCCGCGCCGCCCTGGAGTCCCTCGCCGCCCGGACCCTGTGTGAACTGCCTGACCGGCAGCAGGTCACGGACTCCCTGCACCAGGCCATCGACGCGATGGGCGCGGCCGCCAGCGGAACCCTGGAGGAGCGGATCGAGTCCGACCTCGAATTCCACCGCACCCTCTGCCGGCTCACCGGCAACGAGACGCTGCTGCACTCCTGGGAGTCCCTGGAAGGCTCCATCCGGATGTCCATCATGTTCGCCGGGCTGGAAAAGGGCGTCAGCAACATGAGCGTGGACCGGCACCGGGACATCGTCACCGCCATCGACACCGGGGACGCCGCGCTGGCCAGAAAAACCATCCTCGAGCACATGGACACGGCGGCCGCAAACCTCGTCTCCTAGCTCCCGCGGGCCTGGTGTGCCGGCGTCTTTTTTGGCGCCGGCTGCTCCCTCCGCGCGAATACTCCCGGCCCTCTGGGGTACGTTGGCAGGAGCAGGGTGACCTGGAATGATGCCCAGGGACCACGGGAACAACCTGTAGGAGGAATCTATGCGGGAAGTCAGTGCCAGCGACGGTTTTCTTGAAGCGGACACCGTTGCCGGCGAGGATGAACAGGCAGTTCCGGCCGAGGCCGAACCGGCAGCAGAGCCGGAAATCACCTACGACGAACAGTTCTACCCTGCCCGGCCCAAGGCGCTCCGGCCGATTGCCCGCCGGCGGCAGTACCTCGCCACCCGGCCGTCCTTCGAGTTCGACGGCCGCAACACCGCTTACGTGGAGTGGCTGCGGAACCAGGCAATGCTCGGCGACGCGAATACCCTTGCGCGGCAGCTCTCCGGGCAGGCCAGCATGTGGCAGAACTCGTATGCGCACCCGAACCCGCGTGCCGCCGTCGAGCGCGCGCCGGTGTGGTTCACCGCGTATCCGCTGTCCTTTATCACGCGGCCCGGCGAATCCTTCCTCAGCGCCCTCGGCGACAAGAACATGTGGGACGCCTTCAGCGAGATCGGTATCCGCGCCATCCACACCGGCCCGGTCAAGCTGGCCGGCGGCATCAGCGGCTGGACCCAGACGCCCAGCGTTGACGGCCACTTCGACCGGATCAGCATGGCCATCGACCCCGTCTTCGGGACGGAGGAGGAATTCCGCCGGATGTGCGAGGTGGCCGCGGACCACGGCGGCACCATCATCGACGACATCGTGCCGGGCCACACCGGCAAGGGCGCGGACTTCCGCCTCGCCGAAATGAACTTCCGGGACTACCCGGGGATCTACCACATGGTGGACATCCCCGAAGAGGACTGGCACCTGCTGCCGGATGTCCCCGACGGCCAGGACTCGGTCAACCTCAGCCCGGAATCCGAACAGGCGCTGCAGAAGGCCGGATACATCATCGGCCGGCTGCAGCGGGTGATTTTCTACGAGCCCGGCGTCAAGGAAACCAACTGGAGCGCCACCCGCCCGGTGGTGGACACGACGGGCAAGACCCGCCGCTGGGTCTACCTGCACTACTTCAAGGCCGGCCAGCCGTCCATCAACTGGCTGGACCCCACCTTCGCCGGGATGCGCCTGGTGGTGGGCGATGCCCTGCACTCGCTGCTCGACCTGGGCACCGGGGCGCTGCGGCTGGATGCCAACGGATTCCTGGGCGTGGAAAAGAGTGCCGAGGAACAGCCCGGCTGGTCCGAGGGACACCCGCTGTCCGAGGCTGCCAACCAGCTCATCGGTTCCATGATCCGCAAGGTGGGCGGGTTCTCCTTCCAGGAGCTCAACCTGACCATCGACGACATCAAGGCAACGTCCGAAGCCGGCCCTGACCTGTCCTACGACTTCATCACCCGGCCCGCCTACCACTACGCGCTGGTCACGGCAGACACCGAGCTGCTGCGGCTGACGATGCGGCTGTCCATGGAAATCGGCGTGGACCAGGCGTCACTGGTCCACGCGCTGCAGAACCATGACGAACTCACCTATGAGCTGATGCACTTCGCCTCGGGACACCGGGACGAGATGTTCGAGCTTGCCGGCGAGGAGCTCACGGGCGCCGAGCTGGCCGAGAAGGTCCAGCAGACCATGCGCGAGCGCCTGACCGGGGAGAACGGCCCCTACAACGCGGTGTTCACCACCAACGGCATTGCCTGCACCACGGTGAGCTTCATCATGGCGGCGCTGGGAATCCGGGATCCGGAGTCCATCACGCCGGAGCAGGAAGCGAAGGTCCGGGACGCCCATATCCTGCTGGCGATGTACAACGCCCTGCAGCCCGGCGTCTTTGCCCTGTCCGGCTGGGACCTTGCCGGGATCACCGCCCTTGACCGGGAGAGCGTTGCCGAGCTGACGGCGCAGGGCGACACCCGCTGGATCAACCGCGGCGCCCACGACATCATGGGCACCAGCCCGGATGCGAAGTCGTCATCCTCGGGCATGCCGCGGGCACGCAGCCTGTACGGTGGGCTGCCGGAGCAGCTGCAGGACTCCAACTCGTTTGCCCGGCGGCTCCAGCGGGTCCTGGCTGTCCGGGAGGAGCACGGCATCGCCACCGGCACCCTTGTCGACGTCCCCGACGTGTCCCACCGCGGGCTGCTGGTCCAGGTGACCAGGCTGGGAAGCGGCGCGCTTGAGGTCACGGTGCTGAACTTCTCCGACCAGGACGTGGCCGGCAGCATCCAGTCAAGCCACCTGGTGCCGGGCTCCACGGTGCAGGACCTGTTCAGCGGCGAGTCCATCGGCCAGGTGGATGACCTGGGCAGCTTCTTCCTGGAGTTGCCGGCCTTCCAGGGGACGGCACTGCTGCTGACGGAAGCAGAGCCGGCCCCAGCGGACGACTGATACCGGCGCCGGCGTGCTTACGGCTAGCGCGGGAATCTGTTTGGGTTCCGGACCGTTAACTGACTGTACGGTAAGTTACCGCACGGTACTGAGGGATTTCATGAACGCGAAGTTTGAATCAGTTGAGGACGACGCCGGCAAGGTCACCCGCTACGTCCGGCGTGCCAATGGTGGCGGCCTGGTGGCTCCGGGCGCCACGGTTGCCGACAGCACCCGCATCGGATCCATGACGTACGTCGAGAACGGTGCGCGGATCGGACACGGGTGCCGGATCGGGCACGGCAGCTGGATTGACCGTGATGCCACCATCGGCGACCGGACAGTGATCGGCGACGGCGTGCGCATCGGACGCGGCACGGTCATCGGAAACCGCGTGCACATTGGCAGCCACTCCCGGATCGGATCCAGCGTGCTCATCGAGCATGGTGTCCACCTGGAAGCTGACGCCATGGTGGCGGACGGCGAGCAGGTGCTCGTTGACGCCCGCACGCCGGCCGCAGCCCGTGCCAGGCACCGGCAACACCGCAGGAGCAAAGGCAGTGTCGCCGCCTGAGCTTAGCGGGCGCCGACAGGCTCGGACGGCGCAGGTTCCTGGGTCAGCATCATGGTGGAGGTGTCGATCCGGTCATCGGAGTCCTGGCCCGCCACCAGCTTTTCCGCCTCGGCCCGGCTGGTGACCACAGGCACCGATCCCAGGAGGGGGCGTGCCGCGGTCTCACGCATCTTCACCAGGGCCACCAGCGCCACCGCGGAAAAGAACATGACATAGAACGCCGGGGCGTACAGGTTGCCCGTTGTTTCGACCAGGATCTGGCTGACCAGGGGCGTAGTACCGCCGAAGATGGAAATGGAGAGGTTGTGGGTGACGCCCACAGAACCGAACCTCGACGCGGTGGGAAACAGCTCGGACATGACGGCGGCGGTCAGCGCCAGGAAAAAGGCGCACGGCAGCGCGACCATGAACATTGCCAGGTAAATCGACCACAGCGTCCCTAGCTGCATCAGGGCGAACGCCGGAACCAGCAGGACCAGGTTGCCGATAGTCGCCACGGCATAAATGGGCCGCCGGCCGATGCGGTCAGAAAGGCGTGCCACGAGTGGAATCATGGCGGCCAGGAGGACCAGCACCACCACAGCGGCAATGGCCGTATGCACAGCGTCCGATCCAACCTGCGTTTCCAGGTAGGTAGGCATGTAGCTCGTAAGCATGTAGCCGGAGCTGCCGTCGGCGGCAATGAGGGCACAGCCGATAACGATTTGCGGCCAGTAGTGCTTAATGATGTTTGGCAGGTTATGCCGGACAAAAATGGGGTCGACCTCCTGGGTACCGGCTTTCACGTGGGCCACTTCGAAGCTCGGCGATTCCGGCAGGCGGCGGCGGAGGACGATCGCCACGATGCCCAGGGGCAGGGCGATCAGGAACGGGATCCGCCAGCCCCCGTCCAGCATGGCGGAACTGCCCCACATGGAAGTGGTGACGGCCGTGGTGACGGCCACCATGCTGGCGCCTGCGGCGAACCCCAGCATGGATCCCGAATTCAGAAGCGAGGTCATGAAACCCCGGTTCTTGTCGGGCGAGAACTCGGAGATGTACGTGGCGGCACCGGAATACTCTCCGCCGGTGGAGAACCCTTGAAGCATCTTCAGAAAGTAGAGGGGAATGATGACCCACAGTCCCACCTCGCCTGCGGTGGGCAACAGCCCAATTCCGGTGGTGGCGGCGGCCATGATGGCCATCGTGGCGAAGAGCACCTTGCGGCGGCCGATCCTGTCGCCCAGCGGGCCAAGGATCATTCCGCCGAGGGGACGCACGATGAACGAGACTGCGAAACCCAGCAGCGTGACAAGCAGCCCCATCCGCTCGTCCATGCCCTCCGTGAAGACAGAAGTCATGGTCACCGCGAGATAGCCGTAGACCCCGATGTCGTACCACTCGATGAAGTTTCCGACGCCTGCGCCCGCCTGGGCCTTCCGCAGTTCGCCCTTATCAACCACGATGCAGTCATCCACCCTCAATCTTCGGGCAGTTTTTGGGCGCACTGAGCGCTGTTCTTTCGACGGTTCGAGCATCTTCGTCCTGTCTATGTACCGGATGACGGATCGGCAGGAGTACCGGCGGTGACACCGGAATCCCCCAGGGGAGGCTGGTAAGTATTGTGCCAGAAAGGCAAAGGCAGCCCGGCCGCCCCGGCACCCCGGTTGTGACCTGAGCCTCCATTTTCCGCGTGGTTAGTCCGCCTCAGGACTGTTGCAATAGAAGCAACTCCTCGCGTAATAATCATCGATCTCGCATCACGCCCGGGTGCTTTCCCGGATTACCAGCTCGGCGGGGTAGATCACCGGTTCCAGTTGCTGGTCCGGGTTTTCGATCGCGCGGATCAGGAGCTGCCCTGCCGTCACGGCCATATCCACCATCGGCTGGGTCACCGTGGTGAGGCCCAAGCCGTTGGCGGCGAGCAGGGAATGGTTGTCGAACCCCACGACGGCGACATCCTCCGGAACCCTCCGGCCCATTCCCCGCACCGTTTCAATGACACCCAGCGCCATCAGGTCCGAGGCGGCGAAAACTCCGTCAAGTTCCGGTGCGTCCGCCAAAAGGTTGCGTGCCGCTTCGGCGCCACCCCCCGTCGTGAAGTCCCCGTGGATGACCGGACCGGGCTGCAGTCCCGCTTCCCGGATGCCCTGCATCCATCCGTCCAGGCGGTCGACTGCCGCGGTCATGTCGGCGGGTCCTGCCACGGTACCTAGCCGGGTGCGGCCGATGGCTGCCAGATGCCGGGCGGCGAGCCGGCCGCCCTCGCGGTTGTCCAGGTCCACGTAAGGGACACCGAAGCCCGCGGCCCACGGCCTGCCGATGAAGACTGTGGGCAGGCCGGTGGTGCCGAGGGTCTCCGCCCAGCCGTCCGCCTCGTGGAACGAAACCACGATCGCGCCGTCGACGTGCCCGCCGCGCAGGTACCGCATGGTCCGGGCGGAATCGTCCCCCGCCCGGGACATCAGCAGCACCAGCTGCATGTCAGTGTCCCTGAGGGCCTCGTTGACGCCGGTGATGACGGCGGCGAAGAAGGGGTCCATCATCACCCTTGCATCGGGTTCGGGGATGACCAGCGCAATGGATCCGGTGCGCCTGGTGACCAGGCTCCGGGCCGCACGGTTTGGTGTGTAACCAAGGGCAACGATTGCGGCGTCGACGGCGGCCTGGGCCTCCGGGCTGACCTTCAGTCCGCCATTAATCGCCCTGGACGCGGTGGAGCGGGACACTCCGGCCGCCGTGGCGAGGTCCTCGAGCGTGGGGCTGGGCCGCCCTGCCTGCAGGAGGGCGGAGCGGCGGGACTTTTCGTTCATTACACCGACAATACGACACCCTGCCCTGCCGGCGACACGGCGTTGCTGCCGGCCGGAATGGCGTTGGAAGCCGCCACCTCGGAGTACCACAAGGCGCTGGCCTTCGGGATGCGTTCCTGGGTGGCATATTCCACGCGGACCAGGCCAAAGCGCTGGTGGTAGCCGAAGGACCACTCGAAGTTGTCCAGCAGGGACCAGGCCAGGTATCCACGGACGTCCACGCCGTCCGCGATGGCGCCATGGACAGCATCGAGGTGGGCTGCGAAGAACCCCAGCCGGTCCTGGTCGTCCACGAAGCCCGCTCCGTCCGGGACGTCATCGTAGGCTGCACCGTTCTCGGTGATGTAGACGGGGATTCCGGCGGGGCCCGTGTACTCTGCCTGCAGCCGGTTGAGCAGGCGCCGCAGCCCCTCCGGCTGGACTTCCCAGCCCATTCCCGTCACCGGAAGGCCACGGGGCACCGACCGCGCGCCGTCGGCAGCCACGAACGGGGAGGACACCGGGCGGGCTGCCTGTCCCGGAACCGACGTCGTTTCCGGCGCCGCCTGTTCCCGGGGGTCTGCCCGGTCCTTCGTGAGGGATTCCCCGTGGTAGTAGTTGACGCCGAGCAGGTCCAGGGGCGTGGAAATGATGTCCAGGTCCCCTTCCTGAATCAGGTCAGCCATTCCCAGGTGGGCAACGTCCGCCAGGAGGTCGGCCGGGTACTCCCCCCGGAACAGCGGGTCGAGAAAGATCCGGTTGAACTGGCCGTCGATCCGCCGCGCTGCGTCCCGGTCACCGTTGCTGGCCGGGTCGCGTGGATCGGCGACGGTCAGGTTCAGGGTGATGCCCAGCGATGCCTCGGCGTCCCGCCGGCGAAGTTCCCCGGCTGCCAGGCCGTGGCCGAGCAGGAGGTGGTGTGCAGCAGCAAGGGCGGACCGGGGTTCCTGCCGGCCCGGCGCGTGGATTCCCGCCGCGTAGCCGAGAAACGCGGAGCACCACGGCTCGTTGAGGGTGGTCCAGATGCGGACCCTGTCCCCCAGCACGCTGTTCATGAGGGCCGCATAGTCGGCGAAGCGGTATGCCGTGTCCCGGCTGGCCCAGCCGCCCTGGTCTTCCAGTGCCTGGGGCAGGTCCCAGTGGTAGAGGGTCAGCCATGGTGTGATTCCGGCAGCCAGCAGCTCATCCACCAGGCGGGAGTAGAACGCGATCCCGTCCGGGTTGGGCGTGACGCCGTCAGGCATGCAGCGGGCCCAGGACGTGGAGAACCGGTAGGCCTTCATACGCAGCTGGCCCATGAGCGCCACGTCCTGCTTGTAGCGCACGTAGTGGTCGCAGGCCACGTCACCGTTGTGGCCGTCCGCCACGGCCCCGGGCAGCCGCGCGAACGCATCCCAGATGGAGTCCTGCCGGCCATCGGTGTGTGCTGCGCCTTCGATCTGGTAGGCGGCTGTTGCCGCGCCCCAGAGAAAACCCTCCGGAAACGTACGTTGGGTGGGACTCATCCTTTGACTGCTCCTTGCATGATTCCAGATACGAGTTGCCGGCCTGCCGCGATGAACAGAAGCAGGAGCGGGATGGTGGCCAGGACGGCGCCGGCCAGGACCACGGAGTAGTCCACGAAGTGGGCCGCCTGCAGCAACTGCAGGGCCACCGGGAGGGTGGGGTTTGACGGGTCAAGGACGATGAACGGCCAGAAGAAGTTCGTCCAGGTGGCCACGAAGGTGAACAGCGCGAGCATGGCGGCAGCCGGACGGGCCGCCGGAAATCCGATGTGCCAGAACGCCTGGATCATGGACGCCCCGTCCATCCGCACGGCCTCGATGAGTTCATCCGGAAGGGCGTCACGCAGGTATTGGGTCATCCAGAACACGCCGAAGGCCGTAACAATGCCCGGGACGATGACGGCCCAAAGCGAGCCGGTCCACCCGAGCTTGGACATCACGATGAACAGCGGGACCACGCCGAGCTGGGTAGGAACAGCCATGGTTGCGATGACAAACACCAGCAGCCCCTTGCTGCCGCGGAAGCGGAGCTTGGCAAAGGCGAATCCTGCAAGGGTGGAAAACACGACGACGGATGCCGCGGTCACGCACGAGACGATGAGGCTGTTGCCCATCGCCTTCCAGAACGGAATGCTGTCAAAGACTTTCGCTGCGTTCGCCAGGAAGTTCCCGCCGGGCAGCAGCGGGATGCCGCGGCTCAGCACGGTGTTGTCATGGCTGCCCACCAGGAAGGACCAATAGAGCGGAAAGAGGGACGCCAGGAGGACGGCACCCAGGAATCCGTAGGTAAGGAAGCCGGGCCCGCGGGCACTTCCGTGGGCGGACCTGCCACCCCTGGCACCCGGTCCCCGCCGCGCTGCCACCCGGGCGGCCCCCTTCCCGGCGGTCTGCTCGATCATGGGAATGGAGCTCACTTGCGGCCTCCCTGGCTTGCGATGCGCTTGGTGATGAGGAAGTTGAGCAGGGCGATCAGGACGATGATCAGGAAGAGCAGCCACGCCACGGCAGAAGCCCTGCCGAAGTTGCGCTGGCCCCAGCCGAGTTCCCATATGTACATGGTCAGCGTCTGCCACTGCCTGTCCGCGCCGCCCAGGCCGGACTGGTCAAAGACCCGCGGCTCGTCGAAAATCTGCAGGCCGCCGATGGTGGAGGTGATCACCACGAAGATCACCGTGGGCCGCAGCATGGGAACAGTGACGGAGAAGAACTGCCGCAGCCGGCCGGCGCCGTCGATCGTTGCCGCCTCGAATACATCCCGCGGGATGGCCTGCATCGCTGCGAGGAAGATCAGCGCGTTGTAGCCGGTCCAGCGGAAGTTGACCATGGAGGCGATGGCCAGGTGGCTGGCCACCGAGTCGGAATGCCACCGGACCGGGTCCAGCCCTGCCGCCTTCAACATCTCGTTGATCAGCCCGAACTGGTCCGCGAAGAGGTTGTTGAAGATCAGGCCCACCGCCACCGGCGCAACGACGAACGGGACCAGGACACCCATCCGCCAAAACGTCCTTGCCCTCAGGTTCGCATCCAGCACCGCCGCGATCACCAGGGCGATGACAACCTGGGGAACGGAGGACAGGATGAAGATACTGAAGGTGTTGCCCACCGCATTCCAGAAGTAGGGCTGGGCCACAACGAAGGCGTAGTTTTCCAGGCCCGTGAACTTGCCCTGCCCGCCAATGAGGTTCCAGTTGTGCAGGGAAACCCATGCCGTGTACACCAGCGGGAAGAGCCCCGTGAGCGCAAACAGGATAAAGAACGGTGAGATGTAGAGGTAGGGGGACACTTTCACGTCCCACTTGGAGGCCTGCTGCGAGAAAGCCAGGCGCCGGACACCCTTCGCGTCCGCCGGAGGCAGGGGCGGACGCCCGGCGCTCCGGGGCTTGACCCGGTCGGTGACAGCCATGCCTAGAGGGACTTCACGGCGGCGACGAACTTCTCCCAGGAGGAAGCGGCGTCGTCCGACTTGTCAACGTCCACACGCGTAAGGGCCTGCTGCATGGCGTCATTGATGGCGAAGTACTTGGTTCCCTTGAAAGGCGTGACCTCAACAGCCTTGGCACGTTCGGCGAAGATCTGGCCCGTGGGCGCGCCGTTGAAGAACGCATTCGTCTGGCCGAGCAGCTCGCTGCTTTCCAGCGCCTCCTTCTGGCTGGGGAAGGTGCCCTTGGCGGTGAAGGCCTTGATCTGCTGCTCGGGGGCTGTCAGCCAGCCTGCCAGCTTCTTGGCCTCCGCCTGGTGCTCGCCCTGGGTGGGAACCGTCAGGTAGGAGCCGCCCCAGTTTCCGCCGCCGCCGGGGAAGACGTTGGCCACGTCCCAGCCGGTGACCCCGGCTGCGTTGCCCTCAATGACACCGAGCATCCAGCCCGGGCAGAGGGTTGTGGCGAAGGCACCCGTCTGGAAGCCGGAAGCCCAGTCATCGCTCCACTGGCTGAGGTGGGCGGACAACCCGTCCTCGGTAGAGGCTTTCAGGACCTGGTTATAAGTGTCCTTGACCTTCTGGTTCTCCGTGGCGATGACGGTGCCGTCTTCCTCCTCGTAGACCTTTTCCAGCTGGTTGCTCATGCCCTGGTAGATTGCCCCTGCGGAGTCGAACCAGGCGGAATCCGGGCTGGCGGCCTTGAAGGCCTTACCGGCTTCGAAGTAGCTGTCCCAGGTGGTGCCCAGCATTTTGGCCACTTCCCCGCGTTCGGAGGGCATGCCGGCCTTCTTGAGCAGTTCGGCGTTGTAGCAGACGGCCTCGGGGCCGGAGTCGGTGCCGTAGCCAAGAAGCTTGCCATCGTCGGTGGTGGCGGCCTCGGCCTTCCAGTCCAGCCAGCGGCCTTCCACTGCAGGGTCGCTCAAGTCCGCAAAACGGTCCGGGTACTGCAGGAGTTCGGGGAGCCAGTCAACCTCCACGGCCTCGATATCGGACAACCCCGAGCCGGCGGCCAGGCGGGTGGTGAGGTTGTCCCGTGCTTCGTTGGTGGTTGCCGCCTTCTTGTGCTCAATGGTCACGTTCGGGTTCAGCGCCTCGTATTCCTCAAAGAGCGCCTCGTAGCCGAACTCATTGAACGTTCCGACCGTGAGCGTCACGGGCTCGGATCCGGTGGCGCCGTTCACGCCGGCCTTCTCTGCGGATGAGGATCCGCAGCCCGTCAGGGACAGGGCCAGGCAGGCGGCGGCAGCCGAGAGCACGGAGAACTTACTGGGGTTTTTCACAGGGGAAGACTCCTTCGTCAAAAGATGCCCCGTCGGTCCGCATGGACGGCCGGAGGCGGGAGGGGGAGCAGCCGGGCTGGACAGGGTGGCAGTCCATGGTGGGAGCGCTCTCACCACATGGTGTCCCACCTCACAGCGACTTGTCAAGGAAGAGTAGGAGCGCTCCCACCCTACCCTTGCCGGTGCTTCGTCACGGTGTTACGCTTCCCCGACGAGAGCGCTCCCACGGCCCATCATTTTCGCCGCCGTCCAGCCGTCTCACTGCATCCCACCGACGAACAGGACCAGCAATGCCGCTAGCCCACCCTCCCCATCCGCCACGCGCCGACCGCCCGGACCACCCCCACGTGCGGCGTACGAAGGGCCGCCGGGCCGCCGGCACGATGGTCCTCCTTGCAGGGCTGATTGGCAGCGGCGGAGGCCTGGCCGCCGCTGCGCCGGTCGCGCCGCAAGCACCGGCCGCAACCCAGGCATCGGCACCCCAGGCCCCCGCACTGGCTGCTTTTCCCGCTGCTCCTCCGGCTGTTCCGGAGGGCACGGAGCCGGACTTCGGCCCCAACGTCCGGATCTTCGACCCCAGCATGCCCGTGGCGGAAATCCAGGCAACTGTTGATGCCATCGCCGCACAGCAGGCGGACGACGAAATGGGCTCAAAACGCTACTCACTGCTGTTCAAGCCGGGAACCTACGGCACCGCGGCGGAGCCGCTCATCATCCAGGTGGGTTATTCCACGGAGGTTGCGGGCCTGGGGGCTTCTCCCACGGACGTCACCATCAATGGGCACGTGGACGTGTACAACCGCTGCCTCACCGCGGAGAACTGCATCGCACTGAACAACTTCTGGCGGTCCCTGTCCAACCTCACCATCAACGTCATGGGCCTCGAGGGCTGCCGCAGCTCGGCCAACTTCTGGGCGGCCTCGCAGGCGTCGCCCATGCGGCGGGTCAACATCACCGGCGGCAACCTCTCCCTCATGGACTACTGCACCGCCGGACCGCAGTACGCCAGCGGCGGCTTCATTTCCGATTCGAAGACGGGCGACGTCATCAACGGGTCGCAGCAGCAGTACTTCGTGCGCGACAGCAGCATCGGCAACTGGTCCAACGGGGTCTGGAACCAGGTCTTCTCCGGAGTGGACGGGGCGCCGGCGCAGTCTTTCCCAAACCCGCCGTACACCACCTTGGCCAGCACTCCCATCAGCCGTGAGAAGCCCTACCTCACGGTGGACGGCGACGGCCGGTACAGTGTGTTCGTTCCGTCCGTCCGCACGGACTCGTCAGGAACCACCTGGGAAAACGGCCCGACGGCGGGCCGCAGCCTCCCACTGTCCGAGTTCTACGTGGCCACCCCCTCGGACTCGGCCAAGACCATCAACGCCCAGCTGGCACGCGGCAAGAATCTCCTGCTCACCCCGGGGGTCTACGGCATTGCTGAGAGCATCGAAGTCAAACGGGAGAACACCGTCGTCCTCGGGATGGGAATCGCCACCCTTACGGCGCTCAACGGAGCCGTCCCGCTGACTGTCGCGGATGTTCCCGGCGTGGACATCGCCGCAGTCACGATAGATGCCGGCGAGGTCAATTCACCCGCCTTGCTGCGGATCGGCAAGGACCGCGACGGTGAGGGCAGCGGCGCCGCCAACTCTTCCGTGCGCAGCGATCCGGCCAACCCCACCACGCTCCACGACGTGTTCTTCCGCATCGGCGGTCCCCACGTGGGCAAGGCGTCAAACAGCCTCGAGGTCAACAGCGACAACGTCCTCCTGGACCACATCTGGGCCTGGCGTGCAGACCACGGCAACGGCGTGGGATGGACCACCAACACCGGTAAAAACGGCGTGATCATCAATGGCGACAACGTCACTGCCACAGGCCTGTTCGTGGAGCACTACCAGGAGTACAACGTCATCTGGAACGGCGAAAACGGCAAGACCATCTTCTTCCAGAATGAACTTCCCTATGACGCCCCCAACCAGGCCGCCTGGCAGCACGATGGGGTCCTGGGCTGGGCCGGCTACAAGATCGCAGACACCGTCAAAGCCCACGAACTGTGGGGCGGCGGTAGCTATGTCTACAACAACGTGGACCCCACCATCCACGCGACCCGCGGCTTCGAGGTGCCGGTGACGCCGGGCGTGAAGCTGCACAGCCTGCTGACGGTCAACCTGGGAGCCGGCACGCTGGACCACGTCATCAATGACACCGGCGCACCGGTTTCCACGGACGCCGTCGGGGTTCCCAGCTACGTCCCGGAATTCGGCGGCTAGGCAGCTTCTGAGCCGGAATTCTGAAGGTGCGGTGCAGGCCATCCGGCAGGCACCGCACCTTGCAGTTCCGGGATCACCGAGAATTATTACCCTTTCCGAATGCCCTGCTCCCGGAGCGCCGACGCACCCCACACCGCCAGCAGCAGCGCCACCAGCAGGAGGCCGGCGTCGCCCAGGTCAATAGAGCCGAGCCACACGGTCACCGGATCCTCCAGCGCGAACGCGGCATGGACAAAGCCGCCGAGCGTGACCACGGCAATGAACAGCGCGGACACGGCCGAAATCCCGGTCACCAGCGCATTGAAGCCCAGCTTCCGCTGGGGGTCGTCCAGTGCCGAGCGGTACATCCGCATCATGGCCATGCCGTTGAGGGAATCGCAGAGCGTCATGGCGGCAGCGAACGCCAGCGGCAGGGCAAGCAGGGTGAACGCCGGCACCCCGGCCAGCGATGCCGCCGTCGTCATCATCAGCAGCCCGATGGTGGTGGCGGTGTCGAAGCCGAGCCCGAAGAGGAAGCCGATCACGTAGATGTTCCGCGGCCGGCGCACCTGGGACAGCGGCCTGGCAAGGAGCCGGGCCACCAGTCCCTGGGGCTCCAGGTCGCGCGGATCGACGGCGGCGCCCCTGCGTGCCCGTCGGTAGGCTTTCGCGGTCCGGGCGAACGCGGAGCCGTTGAACAGGCCCATCGCCAGCAGGAACAGGCCGGACACGCCGCTGCCCACCAGCCCGAGGACCAGGTTCCCGGTGGACCCCTCCGCCATGAATTCACCCACCACGGCCGCGCCCGCGATGACCAGCACCCCGGCCAGCGCCACCACCGAGCTGTGCCCCAGGCTGAAGGCGAAGCCGACGCTGACCGGGTCCTGCCGCTGCGCAACGAACTTCCGCGTCGAGTTGTCGATGGCGGCCAGGTGGTCCCAGTCGTAGCTGTGCTTTACGCCGGCCAGGTAGGCGGTCAAGACCAGGCCCCAGGTGAGTGCCTCCGTCCCTGCCGCGCCGGCGTTTCCGGAGAGCAGGAGAACGACGGCGGCGGCGTGCAGGGCGGCCACGGCACCGAAAGTGAACAGTATCCGGGTCCGCAGCGGCAGCGTCTCCCGCTCCCGATACAGCGCGGTGATGGTTGTCAGGGCGGTCATCAGTGCTTCCTCAGGTTGAGCGGTCCCTGCCCCTGCCAGCGTTCCCGCAGGAGGTTGGTGCAGCCGGCAAGCAGGAAGTTCAGTTCCCCGGTGCTGTTGGACAGCGCACGCAGGACCAGGCCGGTGGTTCCGGCGGCGGGGCGGGTGAGGGAGACACCGGCCAGGGCGTGGTGTCCGGCTGTGAGCGCGTGCAGTTCGTCGGCGAGCGCCTGGTCCACGCGGGCGTCCACCACCACCAGCGATCCCAGATGGCTGTAGCCCTCCATGAACCCCAGGCCTGTCACATCGCCCGCGGGCGGACGGATCAGCAGGTTGTCCAGCACCAGCAGGTCGGTTCCTTCGTCCGTTTCGACCCGGATCTCGTTTCTCAGCCGGATCTCTTGGTACCGGAAGCCCGCTCCATCCGGCGACCAGCCCGGCGTCACCACTTCGGCCATCACCAGGGACGACGACGGCCGGACGGTCACGGAGGTGCGTTGCCGGTAGCTGGCCTCGCGGTAGGCGATGAGCTGGTCCGGCATCAGCTCCAGCCGCGCCCCCTCCCCCAGCCGCAGGTCCATCCGCTGCTCGGCAAACGACCCCGGAGTCCGGTAGACCTTCGTGGCGGACTGGGTAGTCAACAGCAGGTCAGCCCCATCCCCAACTTCCACATCAACGAGGTACAGGTCCGCCCCCAAATACGCCCCGCCAGGATTGACCATGACATAACAAACCTGCCCGGAGCCATCCAGGTAGTGCGGCCGAAGAACTCTCAGGGCGCCCTGATGATACTGGTGCACGGCAACCGAGCGCTGGCCACGCACGGCGACCCGAAGCTCCAACCGGCCCATCGCGGGCCGATCAGCGGACGCGGGTGATAGGGGCCGCGGCGTGGCGGGCACCGCGAAGCGGGCACGGCCCCTATCACCCGCGGGCGCAGGCCCAGGTGCGATGAACGCCTTAGGCGCGGGGGCCGCCGTCGTGCTCACTGGGCCAGGTCGAGCATCAGGACGTCGTGCCGGATCCAGTCAATGACCTTTTCAAGCCCTTCGTCGGTCTTGAGGTTGGTGAAGCAAAACGGCTTTGCCCCGCGGAATTCTTTGGAGTCCCGTTCCATGACTGCGAGGTCCGCGCCGACGTGGGGGGCGAGGTCGGTTTTGTTGATGATGAAGAGGTCGGACTTGATCATGCCCTGGCCGGCTTTGCGGGGGATTTTCTCGCCCTGGGCCACGTCGATGATGTAGATGGAGAAGTCCACGAGTTCGGGGCTGAAGGTGGCGGAGAGGTTGTCGCCGCCGGATTCCACGAAGATCACCTGCAGGTCGGGGTGCCGGGCCTTGAGTTCCTCGATGGCTGCGGTGTTCATCGAGGTGTCCTCGCGGATGGCGGTGTGCGGGCAGCCGCCGGTTTCGACGCCGATGATCCGGTCGACGGGCAGGATGCCGTTGGCGGCAAGGATTTTGGCGTCCTCGATGGTGTAGATGTCGTTGGTGATGGCGGCCATGGAGATGTCACCGCTCATGTGCCGGGTGAGCCGTTCCACGAGCTGCGTTTTACCGGCGCCCACGGGCCCGCCGATGCCGATCTTGATGGGTTCAGTCATGCTGTCCTCCTTGTGAATCCATGGGCACGGTCAGCTCATGAACATCCGGGCACGCTGGCGTTCGTGCCGCATTTGTGAAATTTCCAGTCCGGGGATGACGGCCCCGAAGTCGTCCGGCGTCAGGTGGGCGACCCGCTCGACGGCGGCAGCGACGTCGTCGTGCGCCTTCCGCAGCACGCGCTGCCCGGCGTTCTGGCCGAGCGGGATGGCGCGGACGGCGTTCTGCGTCAGCGAGGTGGCGGTAGCGAAAAGGTAGGCTGCGAGCGCCTCCTGCAGCGGCACTCCCAGCGAACGTGCGACGACGGCGAACGCGAGCGGCTGGTGTCCGGCGGCCCTGCCGGTGGTCACCAGGTCCCGGTACAGTTCCAGCTCCGCCGACGGAAAGACTTCCGCCCCGATCTCAAGCAGCCGGAGCCCCATTTTGGTGCTGGCCTCCCGGACCTGCCGCGGCAACAAAGACGCCGACAACGCAGCATCGAGCCCAACAACATCACCACCCTCATACAAGAACCGGATGGCAAGCCCATCCGAATACGTCAGCTGCTGCGAAACAAAAGCCGACAACCACACCCCAAAACCAGCCTCATCAAAAACGAGCCCCCGCTCGAGATAAGTCTCAAACCCAAAAGAGTGAGCAAAAGCCCCAGTAGGAAGCGCAGAATCAACCAATTGCTGCAGAGCAAGCTGGTAACTCATTGCAGGCACCTCGACGACTGGTGACCTTTCGAATCGGCGGAGGCGGGAGATAGGGGCCGCGGCGTGGCGGGCCGCGCGGGGGGCCCACTGGCGCGAGGGCCCCGACCCGAGCTTGCGAGGGTTGGGAGCGCCTGGGGACGGGCACGGCCCCTATCTCCCGCCGAAGCCCCCAAGGCGCACCCGATCGCTGGAGCCGAAGGCGAAGTACTAGTGCGAGTGCTCAGCATGGCGGAAAGGTACGGGCATGACGCGTTCCTGCCGGGAGTAGGGCACTCCGGTGTGTTTGAGGTAGTCCTCGACGGTGTGGTCGTAGGCGCACACCATGACCTCGGCTTCATATTCAGACGATGCGTCGAAGAACTGTGCCTGCAGGTGCCGGTTGCCGAGGGAGTGGGCAGCGACCCCCATCTCGTGGATGGACCGGGGGGCGATGACCAGAACGTCGGTGGGCAGGACGGACACCACGATCATGTTGGAGTCTTCGACATGCAGGATGTCGCCGTCGCGGAGGTCGCCGGAGCCGGCGGGAAGGCGGATGCCGATTTCCTTGCCGTGGTCCGTCGTCGCGCGCTGGATGCGCTTGACCAGCTGGGCGCTGGGCAGCACCACCTTCTCGCGGTGCAGGCTGGCGTAGGCTGCGAGGTCCGTTTCGGGCAGCTCGTGCAGGTTGCCGAGGACTTTGTCGATTATCACGTGGTTCTCCGGGGCGCGAAGGGGAAGGGCTAGAAGAGGAAGTAGCGCTGGGCCATGGGCAGAACGTCGGCGGGCTCGCAGGTGATGTCCTCGCCGTCGACCGTTACCAGGTAGGTCTCCGGGTCCACCTGGATGTCGGGCGTCGCGTCGTTGTATTTCAGGTCCGCCTTGGTGAGGGTGCGGATCCCGGAGACGGGCCGGATGACCTTCTCCAGCCCCAGCTCCGCCGGCACTCCGGCGTCAATGGCCGCCTGCGGGAGGAACGTGATGGAGCACTGCTGCACCGCCTTCCCGTGGGCCCCGAACATGGGCCGCATGGTCCGCGGCTGCGGTGTGGGGATGGACGCGTTGGCGTCGCCCATCAGGGCATACGCGATCTGCCCGCCCTTGATCACCAACTCCGGCTTAACGCCAAAGAAGGCAGGATCCCACAGGACCAGGTCCGCGAACTTGCCTACCTCCACGGAGCCGACGGAGTCCGCGATGCCCTGGGCGATGGCCGGGTTGATCGTGTACTTGGCCACGTAGCGCTTGAGCCGGAAGTTGTCGCTGCCGGCGGAGCCGTGCGCGCCGCCGTCGTCATCTGCCAGCACACCGCGCTGCTTCTTCATCTTGTCCGCCACCTGCCAGGTGCGGGTGATCACCTCACCCACGCGTCCCATGGCTTGGGAGTCGGAGGAGGTGATGGAGAAGATGCCCAGGTCCTGCAGGACGTCCTCGGCGGCGATGGTCTCGGCCCGGATGCGGGAATCGGCGAAGGCAACGTCCTCGGGGATATCCGGGTTGAGGTGGTGGCAGACCATCAGCATGTCCAGGTGCTCTTCGATGGTGTTGCGCGTGTACGGCAGCGTGGGGTTGGTGGACGCGGGCAGGACGTTGGGCATGCCCGCGATCTTGATGATGTCCGGGGCGTGGCCGCCGCCGGCACCTTCGGTGTGGAAGGTGTGGATAACACGGCCGCCGATGGCCCGGATGGTGTCCTCCACAAAGCCGCACTCGTTGAGGGTGTCCGTGTGGATGGCCACCTGGACGTCGTACTCGTCCGCCACCTTCAGGGAGGTGTCGATGGAGGAGTGCGTGGCGCCCCAGTCCTCGTGGACCTTCAGCCCGATGGCGCCAGCGCGGATCTGTTCGGCGAGCGGTTCGACGGCGGATGCGTGGCCTTTGCCGAAGAGGCCGATGTTCATGGGGAAGCCCTCGGCCGCCTGCAGCATCCGCTGGATGTGCCATTTGCCCGGGGTGACGGTGGTGGCCTTGGTTCCTTCGGCCGGGCCGGTGCCGCCGCCGATCATGGTGGTCACGCCGCTGGTGAGTGCGGCGGCCACCTGGTCCGGGGAGATGAAGTGGATGTGGGTGTCCACTCCCCCTGCGGTGAGGATCTTGCGTTCACCGGCGATGATCTCGGTGCTGGCGCCGATCACGATATCCACGCCGTCCGTCATCTGGGGGTTGCCGGCCTTGCCGATCCTGAAGATGTGGCCGTCCTTGAGCGCAACGTCCGCTTTGTAGATGCCCGTGTAGTCCAGGATCACGGCGTTGGTGATGACGGTGTCCGGAACGTCGTCATCCCGGACCGCCTGGCCGTTCTGGCCCATGCCGTCCCGGATCACCTTGCCGCCGCCGAACACCACCTCCTCGCCGTAGACGGTGAGGTCTTTCTCGATCTCGAGGAACAGCTCCGTGTCCGCCAGGCGGACGGCGTCACCCGTCGTCGGGCCGTAAAGGTCGGCGTACTGCCGTCGTGGCATCTCGAAGCTCACTGCTGGTCCCCTTCCGCTGCGGCACCCGGCCGGGCCGGGCTGCCAAGGTGCGTGCCGCCGTCGAGCTTCCCATTGACCGCGTTGCTGAGCCCGTGGACCTCGCGGGTGCCGGCGAGTTCGATCAGCCGGACGGTGCGCGAGTCGCCGGGTTCGAACCGGGCCGCGGTTCCGGCCGGGATGTCCAGCCTGCGGCCGTAGGCTGCCTGCCGGTCAAAGGCCAAGGCAGGGTTTGCCTCGGCGAAGTGGAAGTGCGAGCCCACCTGGACCGGCCGGTCGCCGGTATTCACCACATCGACGTCGATGGCATGACGCCCCGCGTTGGCCGTCACCGGCTCGGGCTGCAGGATGTATTCTCCGGGAATCATGGGGCGCCCCTAACGGATCGGGTCGTGGACGGTGACGAGCTTGGTGCCGTCCGGGAATGTCGCCTCGACCTGGACGTCATGGATCATCTCGGGAACGCCTTCCATCACGTCTTCGCGGGTGAGCAGGGTGGTTCCGTAGCTCATGAGTTCGGCCACGCTGCGCCCGTCCCGGGCGCCCTCGATCAGCTCATAGCTGATGATGGCCACCGCCTCCGGGTAGTTCAGCTTGAGCCCCCGGGCCTGCCGCCGCCGGGCGAGGTCGGCCGCCACCACGATCAGAAGCTTTTCCTGCTCACGGGGCATCAGATGCATAGGGTTCCCTTCAACGGCCTTCAGGACGGCGTGGGACCCAGAGTAGGCGGCGAACGTTTCCGCCACGTTTCAGCCATGTCATGGCTGGCATTCGATTAGTCCGACATATGCCCTTTCAGGCATGCCACGAAGTCGTCGACCACCGGGGAAGGGCGCAAGGGCCGCGCTACGTGGAGTTCCGTCTGGGGCCGCCCAGCCAGCCGGCGCGTGGTCACACCCGGCATCTGGAACCGCTCCACGGATTCAGGCAGCACGGACATGCCCAGCCCGGCGGCCACCAGGCCAAGGACCGTTTCCTGGTGGATGGCCTGCTGCACGACGGCGGGGGGCACCGCGAGCGGTTCGAACAGCCGCAGGACCCTGGACACGAAGCCCGGCATCAGGCGGTACGGGAAAAGGATCATGGGCTCGCCCTGAAGGTCCTCCGGCCGGATCTCCTCCTGCCCGGAGAGGGGGTGGTTTTCCGGGATGACCGCCACCAGGTCCTCGGTGCCGAGCAGTTCGAGGTGGAGGCCGGGCACGTCCCCCGGGTCGCGGACCAGGCCGACGTCGAGATCGCCGTCAAGCAGCTGTTCGATCTGTTCGCCGCTGGTGAGCGGGTGCAGCACCAGGTCCACCCGTGACCGGTGCCGGCGGAAGGCGCGCAGTGCCTCGGGGACGGTGGTGTAGCTCGCGGAGCTGACGAAGCCCACCTTGACCTTGCCGCTCTTTCCGGCGGCGACGTCGGCAACGTCGCCCGCCGCGGCATCCAACTCCGCCACGGCCGCGCGGGCCCTGTCCCTGAACGCCTCGCCAGCGGCTGTCAGGGTGACGCGGCGGGTGGTGCGGTCGAACAGCTGCACGCCAAGCTCACGTTCCAGGCCCTTGACGGCGACGGTCAGGGGCGGCTGGGTGATGTGCAGGCGCTCGGCCGCCCTGCCGAAGTGCAGCTCGTCAGCGACGACGAGGAAGTACCGCAGCTGCCGGAACTCCATGAGGATTCTTTCGATAGACGCTAATAATTACTTGTCAAATGATATTGGACGCAGCGTCTTTCCGGATGGGTTACTGGACGCAGAGCACGAACCACCGTCACTGCATCAAGGAGCCATCCAATGGACTCGATCGAGTACGCCGTCGTCGGGGCGGGGCTGTCCGGAGCAGCCACCGCCTGGCACCTTGCCGCCCGCGGCCACGGCGTTGCCCTGCTGGAACGCACCACCCCCGCCAACGACGCCGGAAGTTCCCACGGCTCCGCCCGGATCTTCCGCTACGCCTACCCCGAGGAGTTCTACACCGGCCTGGTCCAGGAGGCCAAGGCCGGCTGGGACGAACTGGCACGCCTCAGCGGCAAGCAGCTCATCACCCCCACCGGAGCCGTCGACTACGGCGCCATCCGCCAGCCCGAACGCCTCGCCGCAGTACTGGCCAGCCGCGGCATCGACCACGAACTCCTCACCCCCGCCGAAGCAGGCCGCCGCTGGCCCCAGATCGCCTTCGACACCCCCGTGCTGTGGCACCCGGACGCCGGCGTGATCGACGCCCACGAATCCGTCGCCGCCATGGTGGACCAGGCAGTCACTAATGGCGCGGCACTCCACACCAACTGGGCCGTCGCCTCCATCACCGGCGCAGCGGGCGCCTACCTCCTGACCTCCGAGGACGGCCGGACCCTGCGCGCCGCCAACGTCATCGTCGCCGCCGGCGGCTGGCTGCCCAAGCTGCTCGGATCACTCGCGCTGCCGTCATCCTTCCAGGCCGGCATGCCGCCCATCGAAGTCCGCCAGGAACAGGCCTACCACTTCCCCTACGTGGACGGCACAGACACCTCAACGTGGCCCACCTTCATCCACAAACGCGAGGGCTGGCAGGCCTACGGCCTGCCCGGCGGCCGCGACGCCGGCTTCCGCGGCCAGAAGGTCGCCGAATACAACGGCGGCAAAATCCTGCCCTCCGCCGCCGACCAGGACGGCAGGATCAGCCCGGACAACCGCCGGCGGGTCATCGACTACGTCGCACAATACCTCCCCGGCCTGGCGCCCGAACCGTACGCCGAAACCACCTGCCTGTTCACCAACACCCCCACCGAAGACTTCATCCTGGACCGGGCGGAC
This sequence comes from Arthrobacter nitrophenolicus, assembly GCF_045833485.1. Classification (NCBI taxonomy): domain Bacteria; kingdom Bacillati; phylum Actinomycetota; class Actinomycetes; order Micrococcales; family Micrococcaceae; genus Arthrobacter; species Arthrobacter nitrophenolicus. Next base: position 2,059,085 of record NZ_CP174504.1, on the reverse strand, counting down.
GGCATCACCATCCTCTCCCCCTGCTCCGGCCACGGCGCCAAGTTCGCCCCGCTGATCGGGCAACTTGCGGCAGACCTCGCCACCGGCGCAGGACAAGTCCCGGACCAGTTCCGGCTCGCGGCCCAGGCCCACGGCACGGCAGTGGCGGCCCACTGATGGCGCGCACGATCGAAACCACTCCGCTGGCCACCGTTCCGGCGGCAACCGTGACCGGCCTGATGGCTGAAATTTCCGCCGTCGGTACGGATGCCCTCCGCGGCGGCTACACCCGCCCGGTGTACTCCACCGCAGAGCTGGACCTGCGCAGCTGGTTCACCGAGCAGGCCCAAAAGCGCGGCCTGTCCGTGGAAACCGACCGCAACGGCGCCATCTGGGCCTGGTGGGACATCCCCGGCGGGGACCGCAGCAACAGCCTGGTCACCGGCAGCCACCTTGACTCCGTCCCCGGCGGCGGACCCTTCGACGGCCCGCTCGGCATCGCCTCCGCCCTGGTCGCCGTGGACATCCTCAAAGCCCGGATCGCCACCCCGCCGCGCCCGCTCGCCGTCGTCGTGTTCCCCGAGGAGGAAGGCTCCCGCTTCGGCGTCGCCTGCCTCGGCTCCCGGCTTCTGACCGGCGCCATCGACCCGGACAAAGCCCGGAACCTGCGGGACCCTGACGGCTCAACCTTCGCCGACGTCGCACGCGCCAATGGACTGGACCCGCGCCACGTCGGCAAAGACGAACAACTCCTGGGCCGGATCGGCGCCTTCGTGGAACTGCACGTCGAACAGGGCCGGGGACTGATCGACCTGGACCAGCCCGTGGCAATCGCCTCGTCCATCCTCGGACACGGACGTTGGCGCCTGAGCGTCCACGGCCAGGGCAACCACGCCGGCACCACCCTCATGGCCGACCGGTACGACCCCATGGTTTCGGCCTCCCGCATGGTCGTCGCCGTCCGCGACATTGCCCGGAAACAGCCCCACGCCCGCGCCACGGTCGGCAGGCTCCAGCCCGTCCCCGGCGGAACCAACGTCATCGCCTCCCGCGTGGACTTCTGGCTGGACGTCCGCCACCCCAACGACGCCGTCACCGCCGCCCTCGTGGAAAGCATCCACCTGCAGGCCCGGGTCATCGCCGCCGAGGAAGGCTGCCGCGTGGAACTCCGCGAGGAGTCGCTGAGCCCCACCGTCCATTTCGATCCAGGACTGCAGAAGGACCTCCAGCTCGCCCTGCCGGACGCACCCGTCCTGGACACCGGGGCAGGACATGACGCCGGCGTCCTCGCAGCCCACGTCCCCACCGCCATGGTTTTCGTCCGCAACCCCAGCGGCGTATCCCACTCGCCCGAAGAACACGTGCTGGACGAGGACGCCGAAACAGGCGCCCAAACCCTCGCCGACGCACTCCACGGGCTGATGGCCTGACCACCCTGTTAAGGCGCGACGGCGGCACGCGCGGACGTGCCGCCGTCGCGCCTTACCTCGTGCGCCCCTCTGCCGACGCTTCCTGCAGCCTGGCCACGATCTCGTCAGTGGACTGGACGGGCTGGCGGTAGGTGGTGGAGAGGATGCGCAACATGTCCTCGGCGTCCTTGGTGTCCTCGGAGGCCATGGCGTCCTTGGCGTAGGTGACGCGGATGTTGTGGGCGAAGGCGTCCGCGCCGGTCTGGGCGATGCAGTTGTGGGTGGAGACGCCCGCCAGCACCACTTCGTTGGCACCCCAGTTCCGCAGCCGGGACAGCAGGTTGGTGCCCACAAAGGCGCTGTCGCGGGTCTTGTTGAGCTGGGGCAGGCCGTCCTTTGCCAGGCCCGGAACGGCCTCGGCCTGCTTGCTGCCGCGGAAGATGAAGCCCTGGTCGTCGTCGAGCATGTTCAGCGTCCAGGTGGACTTGTCGCGCTCATGCTCCGTGCCCACCAGCAACGCCTTGTGGCCGGTAGACGTGAAAGCCTCCAACAACCGGTTGCAGGAGGCAACCAGCCGGTCCTGCCGGGCGGCCAGTTCCGGTGCTTCGAAGTATGCGTTCTGCATGTCGATGACCAGGAGGGCAATCATGGGACACCTTTCCGTCTGTTGAACCGGTGCCAAAACCGTACCCGCGGGCGGCGCTGATGAAACTTGTAGTTAGGGAGCAGACTCCCGGATCTTCAGCTCGAAGCCGGCCTCAATGTGAACGCCCTGCCCGGCGGTTTCCCGGCCGGCGAGGCGGTCCAGCAGCAGGGTGATGGACCGCTCGGCGATCTCATCCATACCCGGCGAAACGGTGGTCAGGGACGGCGAGGCGAACCGCGCCTCATCGATGTCGTCAAAGCCCGCCACGGCCACATCCTGCGGTACCCGAAGCCCGCGGATCAGCAGTTCGTGCAGGGCCCCCAGCGCCAGCACGTCGTTCAGGCCGAAGACGGCATCGAACTGCACCCCGCTGTCCAGCAGGCCGGCCACAGCACCGGCCCCGCCGTCCCGGCGCCACACACCGGAGGCTATCAGGGCGGGATCGAAGGCGACCCCTGCCTGTTCCAGTGCCCGCCGGTACCCGTTGAGCCGCAGCCCGGCACTGCCGGCCGACTCTTCCGGGCTGGCCCCGAGCACCGCAATGCGACGGCGGCCGCTGTCCAGCAGATGCTTGGTGAGTGCCGCGGCGGCTTCCTCGTTCTTCATGGTGACCAGGTCAAAGCGCGGGTCCATGATGTGCTCGCCGAGCATGACCAGGGGTTTCTTGCCCGCGCGTTCGGCGATGGCGTCGGCGTCGATGGCCAGCGGGGTGAACAGCAGTCCGTCGGTGAGCTGGCGGAACGGGCCGCGGAGGGCGTTCAGTTCCGCCTCGGACTGCGCGTCGGACTGCTCCACCAGGACACGGTAGCCGCGCCGGGACGCAGCCTTCATCAGCTTTGCCGCCAGTTCGGCATAGTAGGGAGCGGCAAGGTCGGACAGGACCAGCCCCAGCATGGAAGTCTTGCCGGACCGCAGGCTCCGGGCCGTCAGGTTGGCTTCGTAGCCCAGCTCGGCGATGGCGTCCTGCACCCGCTGCTTGGTGGCAGGACGGATGAACTCATAGTCGTTCAGGACGTTGGAGACCGTCTTCAGCGACACCCCCGCCGCCCTTGCAACGTCGTTCATGGTGACCGCCATCATGGCTCCTTCGTGTGGTTCTGCCGGGTTCTGCGATACATCGTTGCAGAAAACAGCGCGGGTACGGCAACCCGCCGCCACGAAGGAGGGAAGGTCAGCCCTTCGCCTTCTTCGCGGCAGCCTTGGCGGCCTGCTTGCTGGCGCGCACCTTGACCAGGGACTCCGGATCCACAATGTCCGCGACGGACAGGAAGGCACCCTCCTCGCCGTAGTGGCCTGCCGCTTCCTGCCAGCCGGGCGCCTGGAGGCCGCGCTGCTTGCCGAGCAGGGCAAGGAAAATCCTGGCTTTCTGGTCGCCAAAGCCGGGCAGCGCCTTCAGCCTGCGCAGCACCTCCGCGCCGTCCGGATTGCCCTGCGTCCAGATCGCGGCGGCGTCACCGCCCCAGTCGTTCTGCACCGCCTCGGCCAGCGCCTGGACGCGTGCGGCCATGGAGCCCGGAAACCGGTGGACCGCCGGCCGCTCCTTGAACATCTCAACAAAGGCCTGCGGATCGTGCGCCGCGATGGCCTCCGGCTTCAGGGAGCCGATCCGGGTCCTGATCTTCTCCGGCCCGGCGAACGCGGATTCCATGGTCACCTGCTGGTCCAGCAGCATTCCGGTCAAGAGCGCAAAGTCATCCTCGCTCAACAACTTATCGGCGGCGGGATCACCCGTGATGTGCAGTTCCATGCCGTCCATCCTCCCAGAGGTTGCCGCAGACGCCAGCGGGGCGCGGAATTGTTGCCTTCCGCGCCCCGCTGGGGGCATCCGCCTGCTGCTACTTGCCGACGGCGAGCCGGATCATCGACCAGGACACGGCAGGAAGCTCCGCGGTGAGGCGGCCGCCGTCGGCCTTTGCCGTGACGTTCTCCGCGGGCAGGACGGAGGTGGAATCGTCCGCCGTTGCCTGCCAGTAGGGGTCCTTGTTGGCGTAGGTGAGGGCCTCCACAACCTGGACGTTGCCGAGCGCGGACACCGCGGCGTCCAGCCGCAGCGCGTCCGTCGCCGAGCGGTTGACGGCGAACACCACCGCCTCCCCCTTTTCGGCGTCGTAGGTTGCGACGGCGGACACGGCGGCAACGTCCGTCGTCTTGCCCCCGCTGACCAGGGGGGATTCGACGGCGAGCTGCAGCACGGTGCCGGACGCGTGGCGGGAGGTCAGGGCGAACGGGTGGAAGGTGGTCTGCTTCCAGGCACGCCCGCCCGGTTCGGTCATGATGGGGGCGATGACGTTCACCAGCTGCGCCAGGCTTGCCGAGTGCACCCGGTCCGTGTTGCGGAGCAACGTGATCAACAGATCCCCGACCACCACGGCGTCCGCCACCGTGTAGATGTCCTCCAGCAGCACGGGGGCCACCGGCCAGTCCTTGCCGCTGGGTGCCTTGGACTCGCCGCGGCTCATGTGCCAGACGTTCCACTCGTCGAAGGAGATGTTGATCTGCTTGCCGGACTTCCTGACCGACTTCACGTGGTCGATGTGGGCAACGATGTCGCGGATGAACGCGTCCATCTTGTGTCCGGCGGCAAGGTGTTCCTGCAGGTCGCCGAAGTCCTCGAAGTACTGGTGGGCCGAGACCAGGTCCACGAGGTCGTAGGTCTCGCTGAGCACCACGCGCTCCCACTCGCCGAACGTGGGCATGGTGGGCCCGGAGCTGCCGCAGGCCACCAGTTCAAGGTCCGGATCCAGCATGCGCATTCCCCGGGCGGTGTCCGCCGCGAGCCGGCCGTACTCGTGGGCGCTCTTGTGGCCGATCTGCCACGGGCCGTCCATCTCGTTGCCCAGGCACCACATCTTGATGCCGTAGCCCTTTTCGGCGCCGTTGGCCCGGCGCTGGTCCGAGAAGGCCGTCCCGCCGTCGATGTTGCAATACTCCAGCAGGTCCAGCGCCTCCTGGGTTCCGCGGGTGCCGAGGTTGACGGCCATCATGGTCTCCACGCCTGCCTTGGCGGACCATTTGGCGAACTCGTCCACGCCCACCAGGTTGGGGTCGCTGGAGTGCCAGGCGAGGTCCAGCCGCACCGGCCGCTGCTCCACCGGGCCCACGCCGTCCTCCCAGCGGTAGCCGGACACGAAGTTGCCGCCCGGGTACCGCACCGTGGATACCCCCAGTTCGCGGGTGAGTTCCAGGACGTCCCCGCGGAAGCCGTCCCGGTCCGCCGTCGGGTGCTCCGGCTCAAAGATGCCGGTGTACACGCAGCGGCCAAGATGCTCCACGAAGGCGCCGAAAGTGCGCCGCCGGACCGGCCCCACCACGAAGGCGGGATCCATGGTGATCTTCGCCGCGGCTGATTCTGCTGTGGTCACGAAAGATTCCTCACTCCAGTTTTTACAACGTTATAGAAATACATTCTTTGGCACTCCCGCAGCAGCAGTCAAGCGGTTGGGAGAAAGTCCTTCAGAAGCTGTTCCGGTGGGATCCGGCAAGCCTCAAGCCACCCACCTGCGGTGATGGGATCCGGCGGCACGGGCGAAGCCAAAGCAGGTACTACCTAATCTCAAAAACGAGTACCTCCTACGCGTTCATCCCCCACAGCAGCGGAACTAGGTTTCTTACCAGAGAAGAAGTGACGTGGCTCGAGGTACGTGGCTCACGAGGGGGTGTGAGACTGGCAATGCATGCACGACATATAACCTCAGGCTTCCCGGTCCAACGGACGCGGGTATTGAGCGGGGCCGGCGACGAGGAGGCCTTTGAGACCAAGGCCTCTCCCCCAGCCGTCGCCGGCCCTCTTGTGCCGCCTCGAAATCCGGGCTCGCGCCCGGCAGCCGTCATCGCCGGGGTGTCCACGCCTGATCCCGGCGGCCAGGACCTGCTGCTGGACCTGGTGACCGGCACCGGCACGTTGGGGGAATCCCTCACCCGCCTGGTGACAGCTTCGGCCCAGGCCGTTGTCCGGACTGCAGGCCTCCGCATCGAATGCGGGGTCATAGTCCACCAGCCCAAGAAGCCGCCCGCCATCACAGGCACTTCGGAGGAGGTTGTCCGGCTGCTCGACTGGGAGCACCGGGAAGCGGAGGGACCCGTGCGCGAGGTGCTCGCCGGCGGCCAGCCCGTGGCAGTCCTCCAGCGCAACGGCGACTTCCGCTGGCCGCGTTACTGCGACCAGCTGCAGCAGGCCGGTCTCGGCAGCGTCCTGGGCGTGCGGCTGCCGCTCAGCAGTGAGGCACCTGCGCAGGGGGCGAAGGACGGCGGCGCTGCAATCGGCGCCCTCGCAGGGGGTCCGGACGGGAGCGCCGGCGCCCGGCCCCGGGAAGACAGGCCCGCCGCTTTGGCATTCTTCGCCCAGGATGCGAAGGCCTTCCCGCTGCAGGTCATCGCGGAAGCCCGCTCGTTCGCGGGGCTGGCGGCCAAGAGCCTGCAGATGGCCATCGACCTGCATACCGCCCGCTCCATGGCCACGGACCTGCGTTCCGCCCTGGACAGCCGCACCTCCATCAACGTTGCCTGCGGCGTCATCATGGCGCAGAACAGATGCTCGTACCACGAAGCCTTTTCCATCCTCGCCAAGGCCTCCAGCCACCGGAACGTCAAGGTGCGCAGGATCGCGGAGGACATCCTGGAGCGGCTGCCGGAGGGCGCCCCGCGCGCCCACTTCGGTCACTGACCGCACACCTCGGCCAGCCCCCACCGCACAGGAGTTTTTGTCCAGATATGGCGGCTTCAGGGGAGGCAAAGTCAAGTGGTGGGAGCAACGTGGGGTGGTTAGGCCGCGTGCAGCAGCTGGTTTAGCCGGTTGGCTGGGGTGTCGAGGTTCAGGGTTGGCCGGGGGCGGCGGTTGAGCTTGGCTGCGATGCGGTCAAGGTCGTCGGGGGTGTGGGCGGAGAGGTCGGAGCCTTTCTCGAACCAGAACCGCAGGAGCCGGTTGGTGTTCTCGTTTGTGCCTCGCTGCCAGGGCGAGTGGGGGTCGCAGAAGTAGAGCGTGGTCTCGAGGGCGGTCTGGATCTTGGCGTAGTCGGCGAGCTCGGTGCCGCGGTCCCAGGTGATCGAGCGGCGCAGGTGCTCCGGGAGCTTTCCCATCTCCTGGATCATCGCCGCGGCGACCGTCTCGGCGGTGTGGTCCCCGGGCAGGTGGAGCAGGATCGTGAACCGGGTGGAGCGTTCGACCAGGGTGCCGATCGCGGTCCCGTTGCATCCGATGATCAGGTCTCCTTCCCAGTGTCCCGGGACGGCCCGGTCCTGGGCTTCGGCGGGGCGTTCGCTGATCTTGAAAGCCTCCTTGTAGGGGCTGTTCTTGAGCCGGTCGCTGGTGTGGGGAACGCGTTGTTTGCGTTTGAGGCTGAGATTTTCGGCCAGGTCTGCCCGCAGTTTCCCGCGGGTCTGGACGTACAGGGCCTGGTAAATCGTCTCGTGGCTCACCTGCATAGTCTGGTCATCGGCAAAGTAAAACGCCAGCATCGAAGAGATCAGCTTCGGGCTCCACCCGTCATCCATCCACACTCCGATCAGCCGGCACAGATCCTCGTCTTCGATGAGCTTGAAGGGCTTGGGCCGGCGCCGCGCCTGATGGGCTCTGGTATGCGCGACTTGAGCGTTGTACCTGCCCTCGGCATCACAGTTGCGGTTGACCTCACGCCAGATTACGGACTTGTCCCGCCCGATCACCTCACCGATCTTCGCGTAGCTCATCCCGGCCTGCCGGCCCATCTGGATCATCCCCCGCTCCGCCTCGGTTAGTGCCCGCCCGCAGGGAAGCTCCGCGGACGGGCCAGGATCTGCCAGGCCACCATGGGCCGAAATGCTCAGCGTCATCTGACCAGACTCGGCCCACCACTTCTTCGCCGTGCCGCGCGAGGCCCCGACACGCCGGGCAGCAGCACTGACCGACAAACCGGCACACACCAGATCGAGAAAATCATCACGGACATGGACAGGAAACAACTTCGGCATCAAACGCTCCATCAATCAAAGCGTTGCAACCACCATATGAATCCGCCGGACTCCAGCCCGCCATATCTGGACAAAAACTCTGTGAGTTCGCTAGATGCCGCCAGCAAGTTTGTAGTAGGCGGCGTTCCAGTTCAGGTCCTTCTTGAACTGGCGGATGGTGGTGTCTTCGTCAATGGTGAGCAGTTCGGTTTTGGCGATTTCCGCGAAGTCCTCGAACACGTCCATGCCCACCTGGGTGGACAGCACGGTGTGGTGCGCGGCGCCGGCGGTGAGCCAGGCGGCGGCGGAGGTGGCGAAGTCCGGCTTCGGCTGCCACAGGGCGCGCGCCACCGGCAGGTTGGGCAGCGGCTGGTCCAGGGGAACGACGTCGACGGCGTTGGCCACCAGGCGGAAGCGGTCCCTCATGTCGGACAGCGCGACGACGACGCCCGGGGAGGCATCGGCGTCGAACACCAGGCGGACCGGGTCCTCCTTGCCGCCGATGCCCAGCGGGTGGATCTCCAGCCGCGGCTTGCCGGCAGTCAGGGACGGGCAGACCTCCAGCATGTGGGCGCCCAGGATCTTCTCCGAGCCCGGCTCCAGGTGGTAGGTGTAATCCTCCATCAGGGATGCGCCGCCGGGCAGGTCCCCGCCCATCACCTTCGCGGCGCGGACTAGGATGGCGGTCTTCCAGTCGCCCTCGGCACCGAAGCCGTAGCCCGCGGCCATGAGCCGCTGGACGGCCAGGCCGGGAAGCTGGCGGAGCGCACCAAGGTCCTCGAAGGAGGTGGTGAACGCCGCCGAACCGTTGGCCTCCAGGAAGCTTCGGAGGCCCAGTTCGATCCGGGCGCCGTACCGCAGCGACTCGTGCCGGGCCGCGCCTGCGCGGAGCTCCGGAACCACGTCGTAGAGGTCCTGGTACTCGGCCACCAGGGCGTCGACGTCGGACACCGCGGCCGCGTGCACCGCGTCGGCGAGCTCGTTGACGGACCATGTGTTCACCGCGACGCCGAAACGCAGCTCGGCCTCGGTCTTGTCGCCTTCGGTGACGGCCACGTTGCGCATGTTGTCGCCGAAGCGGGTCAGCTTCAGCGTGCGGACGGCGGCCCAGCCGGCCGCGGCGCGCTGCCAGGAGCCCACCTGCCGGGCAACCTCCGGGTTGGAGACGTGCCCGACGACGGTCTTCCGGGCAATGCCGAGCCGGGACTGGATGTACCCGAACTCGCGGTCGCCGTGGGCGGCCTGGTTGAGGTTCATGAAGTCGAAGTCGATGTCCGCCCAAGGCAGGTCGCGGTTGGCCTGCGTGTGCAGGTGCAGGAGCGGCTTGCGGAGGAGGTCCAGGCCCTGGATCCACATCTTCGCCGGGCTGAACGTGTGCATCCAGGCCGTGACGCCGATGACGGAATCGTCCGAGTTCGCCTCCAGCGCGGTGCGGCGGATGGCGTCCGAATCGGTCAGGACCGGCTTCCAGACCAGCCGGACCGGGACGGCGGAGCTGGCGTTGAGCTGGTTGGCGATCTCCTGCGACTGGGCCGCCACCTGCTTCAGGACGTCCTCGCCGTAGAGGTGCTGGCTGCCGGTGAGGAACCAGACCTCATAGCCGTCAAGGGAAGTGGATGCTGCGGTGCTCATGGGTTCTCCTGGGGAATCTAAGTCTGAAAAGGGTGCTACTGGCCGTAGACGTTCTGGTACCGGGCGTAGAGCGAATCGATGTGGCCCTGGTCGATGGGCTTCGGCTCGCCCAGCTGCCGGGAGATGTGCACCGTGCGGGCCACTTCCTCGCACATCACCGCCGCCTTCACCGCGGAGCGGGCGTCCTTGCCGATGGTGAACGGTCCGTGGTTCTGCATCAGCACCGCCGGCGAGTTGGAGTTCTTGAGCGTCTCCACGATGCCGTGGCCGATCGAGTCGTCACCGATCAACGCGAACGGGCCCACTGGAATCGATCCGCCGAACTCGTCGCTCATCATGGTGAGCACGCAGGGGATGGCCTCGCCGCGGGCCGCCCACGCGGTGGCGTAGGTGGAATGGGTGTGCACCACGCCGCCGACTTCGGGCATGTGCCGGTACACATACGCGTGCGCTGCCGTGTCCGACGACGGCGACAGCACCGGGTTGCCCCACTCGCCGTCGTCGTTTCCCGCCACGGGCACCCCGTCGAGGTCGGTGACCACCATCTGCCCGGGGGTCAGGTCCGTATAGGAGACGCCGGACGGCTTGATGACCATGAGGTCCTTGCCGGGCACGCGGGCGGAGACGTTGCCGGCCGTCCACACCACCAGTTCATAGCGGGTCAGCTCGGCGTGCAGGGCGCACACTTCCTCGCGGATGCGGGCGATCGTCTCGAGGATCGCGCCGCTCATGCCTGCACCTCCACGGCGGCCTGGCCGGAAGCCAGGAGCGAGCCGGAAGCCCTTCGCTGGATGGCCTTGAGCCGGTGCATCACGTCGTTGCTGCCCCGGCCGAAATAGTCGTGCAGCGCCTTGTACTCCTGGAACAGTTCCTCGTAGGCGGCGACATTTTCCGGAATGGGCGTGTACACCTCACCGGGTTCGGCACCCATGGCGGCGGCGGCCTCCCGGATGTCCGCATACTTCCCGGCGGCCACGGCGGCGTGGATGGCGGAGCCCAGCGCGGGTCCCTGGGCGGAACCGATAGTGGAGAGCTGCAGCCCGGTGGCGTCGGCGTAGATCTGCATCAGGAGACGGTTCTTGAGCAGCCCGCCGGCCACGATGAATTCCTTGACGGGGACGCCGGCCCCGCGGAAGGCGTCAACGATGGTGCGGGTGCCGAACGCCGTGGCCTCGAGCAGCGCCCGGTACGTGTCCTCTGGCCTGGTGGCGAGGGTCTGGCCCACCACGATGCCGGAGAGTTCGTGGTCCACCAGCACGGAACGGTTGCCGGAGTGCCAGTCGAGCGCGATCAGCCCGTGTTCGCCGATGGCCTGCGAGGAAGCCAGTTCAGTGAGGTACTCGTGGATCCCCATTCCCGCGGCATCCGCAGCCTGGTGGTACTCGGGCGGCACACCGTACCTGGTGAACCAGCCGAAGATGTCGCCGACGCCGGACTGGCCGGCCTCGTAGCCCCACAGCCCGTCCACGATGCCGCCGTCCACCACGCCGCACATGCCCGGTACTTCGCGGAGCTCGGTGCCGTTCATGACGTGGCAGGTGGAGGTGCCCATGATGGCCACCAGCTGGCCCGGGTCCACTGCCCGCGCGGCGGGAGCGGTGACGTGCGCGTCCACGTTGCCTACCGCCACGGCGATGCCCTCGGGCAGGCCGGTCCAGGCCGCTGCTTCGGCGGTGAGATACCCGGCGGCGTCGCCTAGGCGGCCGATGGTGTGCTCCAGTTTGCTGCTGACGAAGTCCTTGAACTGCGGGTTCAGCGCGGCCAGGAAGTCCTCGGACGGGTACCGCCCGTCCTGGTAGATGCCCTTGTAGCCGGCGGTGCAGGCGTTCCGGACGTAGGTGCCGCAGAGCTGCCAGACGATCCAGTCGGCCGCTTCCACCCAGTGGTCCATCGCGGCGTACGCCTCCGGGTCCTCCTCCAGCAGTTGCAGGCCCTTGGCGAATTCCCATTCCGAGGAGATCAGTCCGCCGTAGCGGGGCAGCCAGTCCTCGCCGCGCTCGGCCGCGAGCCGGTTGATCCTGTCCGCCTGCGGCTGCGCAGCGTGGTGGCGCCAGAGCTTCACGTAGGCGTGCGGGCGGTTCGCAAACCCGGGCACCTCGTTCAGCGGCGTACCGTCGGCCTTGACCGGCACCATGGTGCAGGCGGTGAAGTCCGTGGCGATCCCGACGACGGCGGCGGGGTCGATCCCCGCGTCAGCGATCGCGGCGGGAACGGCGTTCCGCAGGACGTCCCGGTAGTCGTTGGGCACTTGCAGGGCCCATTCGCCGGGAAGCCGCGCGGCGCCGTCGCCTGCTGTGTCCGCGGGCAGCGCGCCGGTGACCACGGCGTGCGGGTAGTCGTACACCCCGCTGCCCAGTTCCTTGCCGTCCCGGACCCGCACCACAACGGCGCGGCCGGACAGCGTTCCGTAATCCACGCCGATAACAAAGACGTCCGAGCCGTCAACTGCGTTCATTGAAAATCCTCCAGATAGCTGCCGCAGCACTGCGGCCTGCTGTTAATTGTGAGCGCTAACAAGATTGAAGTCAACAGCAAACATTCCAGAACTTGCACACCGGAGCGGGACAGCACAGGGACGCGGCGCTTAGATGGGTAAGGACAGAAGTGACAGAATTTTCCACCAGCCGGGAGACCGCATGGCCAACGCCGAACCACCGCTGCGCGCGGGCAGCCGCTCCCTGGCATGGCTGGCCGGCCCCCTCGCAACGGGCCTGGGCTGGATGGCACATGTGCTGGGGGGAGGCCGTTCCCCGGCCCTCCTTATCGTCGTGGCGCTGGCAGCGTTGCTCGGGATGGCGGCGGCCATGGCGGGGCCGCGGCGGCTTCCGCCATGGGCAGTCCTCGTGGGGGCAGGGCTGGCACAGCAACTCCTGCATCTCGCCTTCAGCGCGCTTTCCTCCGCCAGCGGTTTCGCCCTGCCGGGCCACGGCCACGGGAACGCCACATCCCCTGGTGCGGCAGCGGAGCCGGGCCAGGCCGCGGAGGACCTGCACCTGCTGCTGTACCTGCACGCCGCGGCCGCACTGCTGACCGCGCTTGCCGTGACCCAGTGGGAGAAACTCACCAAATGGCGCAGGCGGGAAGCGCCGGCAGGAGAGGAAACGGACGTCAGGAAGTGAGCGTGCCTCTGACGATGCTGACGCTTGAGTGCGCGGGATTTCCGTCCACCGGCTCGTCCGAGACATCCACAATGGGGTACTCGGAGAGTTCGAGTCCCGCCGGCACCTGGAACGTCCCGGTGTCCGCGTTCATCACGCCCAGGCTGACCAGCCGGGAAAGGTCGGGCGCGATCAGCCACACCTCCTGGTAGCCCTGCGCCTCGTCCTTGCTGAGCTGGACCTCCAGGGTGCGGGCGCCGTCCTGCGCTTCCACCACCCGGGCGGAGCCCGTTGCCGAGAACGATGCCAGCGGGGTCAGCTGGGCCTCCGCCAGCGGCAGTGGCTGGGCCGGCCGGTTGAGCGCCCAGATCCCGCCGAGGGCCACCACCACTGCAGCGGCCGCTGCCACCAGCCAGGTTCCGCTCCGCTGCCACCATGCACGGCCCTTCCTGGCGGCCCGGGCCTGGGATAAGTCTGTTGGCGGGGCAATGGCCGGCGTCGGCGCAGTGGCCGACGGCGGAGCAATGTTCGACGGCGGAGCAATGTTCGACGGCGGAGCAATGGCCGACGGCGGCAGGTGGCCCTGCTGCCCGGCGGCGGCCAGCGGATCCTCCCGCACTGAGGCGGAAAGTCCCAGTTTGCGGTGGATGCCGTCCCACACCTGGGGTCCGGGAACGGAGAGCCGGCTGGTGTCCGGCGTCGTTTTCACTGCATCCACGGTGCGGCGCAGCGCGGCAAACTCGGAGGCGCAGGCGGGGCACTCCTCCAGGTGCTTCCGGCTGACGGCGTCGTCCCAGTCGTCATACAGGGCAAGGAGGCTCAACTCTTCCGGATCAAGGTGCGGCATGGTCTACCTCCAATCTTTTCCTCAAGTGCGTCAGGCTGCGGCGGATGTGGCTCTTGACGGTACCAAGCGGAAGGCCAAGTTTCCGCGAGATCTGTTCATGCGTCAGGTCGTCGTAGAAGGCGAGCTTCATGATGGAGCCCTGGGGTTCGCCCAGCCGTTCCAGCTCCCCGTCGAGCAGCAGGCGGTCCGCCAGGACCTCTGCCGCCTCGGTTCCGGTGCCCGGCTCGTCCGCCATCCCGGCGCCGGCTGCCGCCACCGCCTTGCGGACTTCCTTTGCGGAGACGGACCTGGCATCGGCAATGGCGTTCCGGGTGATGCCCACGATCCAGGCCGGCAGCCGGGCCGTGTGCGGGTTGAACGAAGTCCGCGACCGCCACACCCTGATGAAGACTTCCTGGGTGACGTCGTCCGCCGCCGCACGATCACCCAGCGAGCGCAGGGCCAGGGTATGGACCAGCGGGGCGAACTCGCGGTAGGCCGTGGCCAGCGCCTGCTCATCACCGGCCAGGAAGGACGCGGTCAACCCGTCTTCCCACCGGTCGGTGGCCTGCCCAGGAAGTGCCACGGAGGACTCCTTCCCGGCTGCGGTGGCGAGAATCACGGCTGCATCACCGCTCATTCAAGGACCGCGGTGACAATCACATTGTCGCTGTAGTCCATCCGCTCGTCCAGCCATGTTCCCCCGCAGGTGACCACTTTGAGCTCGTGGGGCCCGGACCTGCGGAAGAGGGCTTCGCCGTCGAATTTGTCCTTGGCCATCAGTTCCACCCGGACCACCCGGTAGGTCAGCGCCGCGGCACCCTCCCGGCCGACCTGGATGGCAGTCCCGGCCGGCACGGACTTGAGCTGCGAAAACGGTGCCCGGTCAGACGTGGTGTCGATGTGCCCCGCAATCACGGCGGTTCCCTCAGCTGCTCCCGGCGCCGGGCCGAACCGGTACCAGGCAGCCTTGTCGAAGGCGTCCGGGATTTCCATGGCACCCTCGGCTGACACCCCGCCCGGAATAACGGGCATGTTGATGGCGGTGCCGGCAACGGTGAGTGACGTCGGGGCCGGCTGCGCCGGGGCGGCCGGCCCCAGGGTGGCGGCACGGACCGGGACGTCCATCGCTGGAGCCTGCGCCGAGGGGGAAGCCGGAGCAACAGTGGGGGCGGGTGGGGAGGTAACGGGCGGGGCTGTGGCCGGTCCGGCTGCCTGGCTGGCAGTGGCCGCCGGATCCGGAGCGGAAGCTGCCGGCGCACAGGCCGGGAGAAGCAAGGCCGCCGCGAGGAAGGCAGCCCCGGCAAAACCGGAAGAACGACGGCGGGACTCCCCTGCCGTCGTCGGAGTGCTGTTCATCGGTCCGCCTTCCCCGCGGCCGCCGAGGACCGCTGTGGTGTGGATCAGGCGCCGGCCGCCCGGCTGGAACCGGGCGGCCTGCTTCCTGCTGCAGTTGTTGTGTATCTGGTTGTTGTGCTGCTCCTGGTTACCGCTGTGCGCGGGCTGCCCCGATGGCGCGGGCGGCGCCCAGGCCGGCGAGCATGAGGGCCAGGACTGCTGCGCCGAAGCCGAGGGCGAGAGCGGCAGGTTCTGCCGGTGCCGCTGAGGCATTGGCGGAGCCGTCAAGTGCACCCGGGACCGAACCCGGCGAGGAGTGCAGGCCTTCGATGGTCTGGACGGCCAGCTGCAGGTTGTTGTTGGCCAGGCTGCCCCATGCGTAGACGATGGTGTGCGTACCTTCTGCGACCGTGACGTCCGCAGGTCCGATGACCGGGGTTGTGGTGCCGGCGGCGGCGACGGCTGCCGGGATGGTGCCGGGGTCAAGGGTCAGGGTCTGCTCGTTCGGGTTGGCCAGGTTGGAGATGACGGCGGTGCCGCCAGCCAGGACGTCCACGGCGGGAGCTGCCGCTGCGTGCCGGACGGTCAGCTTGCCCTTGCCTGCTGCAATCTGCGAAACGTCATTGGTGTAGAGGTTGGCGGTGGGGTTGCCTCCGGCGTCGAGGTTGGCCACGGCGGTGTAGTTTCCGTTGGCGGCCAGGGTGACGCTGACGGGCCCGATCACTGCCGCGCTGGCGTCGGCGGCATCCGAGGCAGTGATGGCAAGCTCGTAGGCGCCGGCCGGGAGTGCCAGGGGGCCGGCCAGGGTGCCGGGGGTGAAATCGTCCAGGGTCCGTTCGCCGTTGACCCAGACGTCAACGGTGAGTCCGGGAACGCCGTGCAGCACGGAGAGCTGGGCGTCCCCTTCGGCTGCCTGGGCGGGGCCGGCGAGAGCGATTGCTGCCGCAATTGCCGCTGCACCGGCACCTGCTGTGAAGATCCTGTTGCGCATGTCCTTCTCCTTCATCGGCCCGCCGTGCGGGCGTTTTTTGCTTACACCCCTAACTACTGGTGCAGGCCCGGAGTTGGATGCAGATTCATGGAAAATTCTTCGGCAAATTATTTTGACCCTGGCGTGCCGGCCCTAGTTCGTCGCGGCCGGCGGGGCAGTGCTGGCCCGCAGCACCAGTTCCGGGGTGACGATGGTGGAGCTGACGGGCGCCCCCGCCTCGATTTCCTTCAGCATGATGTCCATGCAGCGGCGGCCCAGCTCCTCGAAGTCCTGCCGCACGGTAGTGAGGGGCGGGGTGAAGTACCCCGACTCCGGCTGGTCGTCGAAACCCACCACGGAGACGTCGTCGGGCACGCGCACGCCTTCCTCGGCGAAGGCCCGCAGCAGGCCCAGGGCCATCTGGTCGTTGCCTACGAAGATTGCCGTGGCGCTGCGCTGTTCCGCCAGCTTCCGGCCGATCCGGTAGCCGCTGCCGGCGCTCCAGTCGCCTTCCACCAGGAGCCCCTCCGGCAGGTTGGCGGTGCGGAGCGCGTCGCGCCAGCCCTCGGCACGCTCGGCGCCGTCCGTCCAGTCCGGGGGGCCGGACACGTGGCCGATCTGCCGGTGCCCCTGCCCGATGAGGTGTTCGACGGCGAGCCGGGCGCCCCGCCGCTGGTCCACCATGGTGCCGCTGACGTTGCTGTTGCCGAGGGATCCGACGGCCACCACGGGCACGGAAAGTGTCATCTCATCGAGGGCCTTCAGCGTGTCCGAGTGCGGGACCAGCACCGCGATCCCGTCCACGGCCTGGTCCATGAAGTGGCTGATGGCGTCCGCGATGGCCTCCCGGCTGACCTCCCGCAGGGCAGCGATGCTGACAAAGTAGCCGGCGTCGCGGGCAGCATGCTCCACGCCGAGGAGGGTGTTGGCCGGGCCGTACTGGGACAGCTCACTGGCCAGGACCCCGATGGTCTGCGAGCGCCGGGTCACCAGACTCCGGGCCGCGGTGTTCCGCCGGTACCCCAGTTCCGCGATGGCCGCCTCCACCTTTTCGCGGGTGGCCTTGCTGACGTTGGGGTGGTTGTTGACCACGCGGGAGACTGTCTGGTGGGAGACCCCGGCGACGTCCGCCACGTCTTCAAGACGCGGCATCCTGCCCTTGCTGCTTTTTGCCATGTGCCTATTGTCCCTGCCCCGGACAAAACAGCAGGCCGGAGGCGAACTGCCTCCGGCCTGCTGTGCGGGTGGGCCCTGTGGGGCTCGAACCCACGACCCACGGATTAAAAGTCCGATGCTCTACCAACTGAGCTAAAGGCCCCTGCCGGCCGGTCCAACATCGAAATGTTGCACCTGTCCGGCCCCAATCCATTTCTGGACGTTAAATACTCTAGCGCATGGTTGCGGCGGCTTCGCACGCCCGCCGGGCCGCGCCGTCGGGCTTTTTCCGAAGGGGACGGGGGCGCTCGTATCCGGCACGGCACAGGAGTAGCGTGGGGGCATGAGTGAGCAAGCAGGACCCAGTAAGTACGGTGGCGCGCCCCGGCACCACAAGCCCAAACCCTTCGCTCCCATCGACTTTGAGCCTTTCGCCGGCGGCGCTGATCCCGCCCGGGTCTCCGAGGCCGCCCACCTTGCCGCCCAGGCGCTGGTCCGCCATGGCCGTGACAGCGATGACCCCGTGGTTACCCAGCGGCTGGTCAAGCTCGCCGATGAACAGGGCCTGGAGGCCATCGCCGAGATGTGGGCCGAAAGCCCGGCCCGTTCGCTTCCGGGTGCGCTGTGGCGGCTCTACGCGCTGCGGGCGGCCACGGTCCAGGACCCCGAGCGGATTTCCGTGTACTTCCGGGCGGGCAGGGACACGGCCCAGGTCTCCAACGTGGTCGCCGGCGCGGCCGAGCCTCCCGGCGCCGAAGAGATGACAGCCATGGCCGACGCCATCCTTTCCGGCGCGTTCGACGGCGAGTTCGACGTCGCGCTGGAACGGTCCGCGGCCTTCTGCCGCGTGGTGGCACTCGGCCAGGCGACCATCGCCGACGGTGCCGAACACGCCAACGAGGCGCACGCGAGCAAGCTGACCCGCAATTCGCACCAGCTGGTCAAGACTGCGGAGGACCTGGAGCATGCCGCCAACGCGTGGCGGCTGGGCGAGCTGGACTGAACCTGCCGTTGCACCTCTCCCCCAACCTTCCGGCCCGCCAGCCGGCCATTCGTGCCGCACTGCCTACCAGGCCGCCGCTGTCAAGATTGACTTGGGAGCGGCATCGTAGAAAACTGAAACTGGTGTCGAACCGCGAAACCCCCGGGCTTCAAAACTCAGCCGCCTAGAGCGGCCTACCGCCGAGAGGCGTATCCGGTTCGGCACCATTTTTCTGCCCTTTTCGCGTTTTCTTCCTGTTTTCCCATTTCAAGGGTGCAGTTACGGCCCGGTAGAGTTAGCGTCAGTTGCCTGCCGGGGTCAAGTCACACGGCGGCAATCCCCGCCCTGTACTTTCCCCGGAAACGGAACCACGTGAAGCTGCGCCTTTTTCCCCAGGAGCCCGCCGGACTGAACCTTCTCTCGCAGATGGCGCAGCAGATTGTGCTGGCCGGGGGCACGCTGGCCGAGATCCTCGGTGTCCCCGCGAACGAGCATTCCAGGCTGGTCGAGGACATGCACAACCACGAGGCCAAGTGCTCCGAGTTGCAGTTCGCGCTCCTCACCCACATGCGTACCAGCTTCGTGAACCCCCTCCCGCGCGAGGACATGTACGCACTCTCCCGCTACCTCAATGAAGCGATGGAAAAGATGGACGCCGCCGCGGAGCTGGTGGCGCTGTACAAACTGGACCGGCTGCCCCGGCGCGCTGCGGACCAGCTGGAGATCATCAGCAGGCAGGCCGAGCTGACCGTGGACGCCATGCGCCGGCTGGACAACCTGGACGATCTCGAGGACTACTGGATCGAGATCCTCCGCCTGGCCAAGCGGGCCGAAAGGACCCACCGCCTGTGGGTGGCGGACATGATCACGGACATGAAATGGGCGCAGTACTCCCGTAACCGGGACGTCGCCAACCAGCTGGTGGAGGTCACCAAGGATATGCGGCGGATCGCCACGCAGGTGGGCAGCATCATCGTCAAGGAATCCTGAGGTGGTGGCGGCCATCTTCGGCGCGGTGGTCCTGCTGACCGCCGTGTTTGCCTTCCTCAACGGCTTCCGGGATGTCTCGAACGCCGTCGCACTTGCTACGCGCACACGGGCACTAACCCCCAGTGTGGCGGTGCTGCTGGCAGCCTTCTTCAACTTCATTGGCGCCCTGCTAAGCGCAACCCTTGCTGTTGCGGTCAGCCAGCGCTGGATCACGCTGCCGCCGGGAACGGACGGCCTGAGCATCCTGGTTGCGGGGCTGGCCAGCGCTTCCGCCTGGGGGCTGCTGATGTGGTGGCGCGGCATTCCCGCGTCCTCCACCCATGCCCTGGTGGGCGGCCTTGCGGGCGCCGGGCTGGCCAGCCTCGCCGTGGGCGGGACAGGCGTGGGCGGCGTGGACCAGTCGCTGCTGTTCCAGGTGGTCCTCCCCCTGGTCCTGTCCCCGCTGGTGGCCTACAGCGGGGCGTTCCTGTTGGTGTTTCCGGCCACGTGGGCGGCGCGGTACACCCAGCCGAATGTGGTGAACCAGCGGTTCCGCCGCAGCCAGGCCATTGCCGCCGGCGCCGTGGCCTTCGGCCACGGGCTGCAGGACGGACAGCGGGTCAGCGCGGTGCTGCTGCTTGCCCTGCTGGCCGCCGGCTATACCGACGGCGGGACCATCCCTTTGTGGGTTGCACTGGTGTCTGCGGTGATGATTACGGCCGGCACCCTGGGCGGCGGGTGGCGGATCTCGCACACCATCGGCTACAAGGTCACACGCATTGATCCGCTGCGCGGCTCAACAGCGCAGATCTGGAGTTCGGTCATGCTGTTCGTGGGCGCCATCGCCCTGCATTGGCCGCTGTCCACCACCCACACCGTCACTTCGGCGGTCCTGGGCGCGGGCGAGAACCAGCACTTTTCGGTGACCAACCGGAAGCTGGTCATCCGGATCCTGGGGCTCTGGGCCCTGACGCCCGCCGCCACGGCCGCCGCGGCCTTCGTGCTGGCGCTGGCCATGTCGCCGCTGGCCGGCTGAGGGGCTTCCCCGCGGCAGCCCAGCCCTGTACAGCCCGGCGGGGGTGACGTAAATTCAACAGTACGTCTACTGGCTCTGCCGGGGACAGCCGCCCGCCGCCGCGTGCAGGCCCCGCGGGCGTTCGCCGCTGCAGCCTATCGGCGGCCTGGATGCACATCGCGGAAAAGAGCAGGCATCATGCCCATTCCGGATTCGCGCCGCCCTGCGCCCCAGCCGCGGCAACTCCAATGCGAGACCTGCGGAACCGAACACCAGCTCACCATCCATGCCATCACGGCAATAGGGGCGGCGGGCGGTGACCTTGTCACGGTCTCCTACACCTGCAACGACTGCAGCCTGTTCCAGGAACACCTTGCCTATGCGTCAGACGTCGCGGCCGCCCTGCACCAGGTGCGCTGGATGGCGCAGGTGATCATGTTCGGAGATGACTACATCCACTGCGGTTTCCCCATGGAGGAGGCCGAGTTCGAGATTGAGCGGCTGTGCTACCGGAGCAGCAACAGCCGAACCGGCCTCAGCGCCGTATGCCTGCCCACCCGGGTCCTGCGCTGCCGCTGCGGCTTCCAGCTGGAAGTTCCGGAATAGCCCCGGGACGTCCGCTGCACGCGCTATAGGGCTGCCGGAAAGGCGGGCGGCAGTTCTTCGAGGGCCTCCGCCAGTTCCTCGGCAGTCAGGTTGGCAGCCTTGCACAGCTGGTCCTGCCCGACGCCGGCGCCCGCAGCCTCCCGCACGGCCTGCATCAGTGCCCCCTGCGCGGCATCCAGCTCCCACTGCATGCTCTCAAGGTAGGAGCTGGTGCGCCAAACAGCTGCCAGCAGATCACTGTCCCCCGAGTCCGCAGCTTCCACCGCCACCTGCTCGGAAGCCGTATCCGGCAGCACGGACAGGCCACGGGCGAAGGGGTCCACCGGCTGGGAGGCTAAGGAAGGGCCGTGGCCGGAGCCGTGAAGCTGGTGGCTCCTGGGGTTGCTGGCAATCTGCGTCATGGCAAAACTCCTAAGCGTGCTTATTACTAGCCCTGAAAGTATCTAGTTCAGCGTACTAAATACTTCCGTTGCTGGCTAGCGCATTCTGGGATGCCAGCCTGGCAGCGCTGGCCCGCAGGCCAGCGAGGTCCGCGGGTTATCCGAAGCGGCCGGAGACGTAGTCCTCGGTGGCCTTCTGGGTGGGGTTGCTGAAGATGGTGTGGGTATCCCCCACCTCAATCAGTTTGCCGGGCTTGCCGGTGCCGGCGATGTTGAAGAACGCAGTCCTGTCCGAGACGCGGGCGGCCTGCTGCATGTTGTGCGTCACGATCACCACGGTGTACTGGTCCTTGAGCTCGTTGATGAGGTCCTCAATGGCCAGGGTGGAGATCGGGTCCAGGGCGGAGCACGGCTCGTCCATGAGGATCACCTGCGGCTCCACGGCGATGGCGCGGGCAATGCAGAGGCGCTGCTGCTGGCCACCGGACAGGCCTGAGCCGGGCTTCTCGAGGCGGTCCTTGACCTCGTTCCAGAGGTTGGCGCCCTTCAGGGAGCGTTCCACAAGGACGTCAGCCTCACCCTTGGAGATCTTCTTGTTGTTCAGCTTCACCCCGGCCAGCACGTTGTCGCGGATGGACATGGTGGGGAACGGGTTGGGGCGCTGGAACACCATGCCGATCTGTGAACGCACCGTGACCGGGTCGACGCCGGGGCCATACAGGTTGTCGCCGTCGAGCAGGACCTCACCCTCCACGCGGGCGCCGGGAAGGACCTCATGCATGCGGTTCAGGGTCCGCAGGAAGGTGGACTTGCCGCAGCCGGACGGGCCGATGAAAGCGGTGACGGACTTGGCCTCGATGTTGATGGTGACGTCCTCCACGGCGAGGAAATCGCCGTAGTACACGTTCAGGTCCTTGACGTCGATGCGCTTAGACATGGTGTTCCTTCACTTGCTGGGTATGTAATGAGTCTAGGTTTCCGCCCGCCGGGGCGGTAGGGACAGTCCCTGAAGCGTGCGTCAGCGGCCGGTCTTGGGCGCGAAGACGCGGGCGATGAGCCGTGCCGCCAGGTTGAGGATCATCACCAGGATGATCAGCACCAGGGCCGCGCCCCACGCGCGCTGGGAGGACGGATCCGGGTTGGCCGGCGACGTGGGGTTCAGGATCTGGGTGTAGATGAACGTGGGCAGCGAAGCCATCCAGCCGCCGAAAACGTTCGAGTTGATGCTGGTGGCGAAGCCCGCGGTGACCAGGATCGGGGCGGTCTCGCCGATGACCCGGGCGATGGCCAGGGTGACGCCGGAGGCAATGCCGGAGATCGCCGTCGGGATGACCACCTTGAGGATGGTGCGCCACTTGCGGACGCCCAGGGCGTAGGCCGCTTCGCGCAGCTCGTTAGGGACGATCTTCAGCATTTCCTCGCTGGAGCGGACCACCACGGGGATCATCAGCACCGACAGGGCGACGGCCGCCACTGCGCCGGTCTTGGTGCCCGGGCCCACGACGGCGAAGAAGAAGGCCGCGGCGAACAGGCCGGCCACGATGGACGGGATGCCGGTCATGACGTCGACGAAGAAGGTGATGGCCCTGGCAAGGCGGCCGTCATTGCCGTATTCCACCAGGTAGATGGCGGTGAGCAGGCCGACCGGAACGGAGATGAGGGTTGCCAGCAGGGTGATCTGCACGGTGCCCAGCAGTGCGTGGTAGATGCCGCCCACCACCGGGGCACCCTCCTCCACCGCCTTGTTGTCGTAGACGCCGGTGACGCCGTTCATCGAGGTGCTGAGGAAGCCGGGGGTCAGCAGTCCGGGAACGCCGTTGACCAGGACGGTCCAGATCACCGAGACCAGCGGAAGCAGCGCCACCAGGAAGGACCCGACCACCAGGCAGGTGGCCAGCTTGTCCTTGGCTTTGCGGGATCCTTCCACTGCGGCACTCCAGGACACCAGCCCGATAGCGAACAGGAGCGCCGAAACGATGCCCCAGCCGAAGGCATTGAAACCCAGCAGGGCCAGGATGGCCGCGCCGACGATGAGCGCGGCGGCCAAGACCACGTAGGGGGCGTACTTGGGCAGCTGGCCCTTGGTGAGTGCGGAGCGCTTGCTGCGAACCGGGGTAAGCGTGGAGGTCATTTAGTTGGCTCCCGAGAATTCTTTGTGCCGGCTGATGATCCAGCGGGCGATCATGTTCACGGCCAGGGTGATGATGAACAGCACCAGGCCGGCGGCGATCAGGGTGCTGACCTTGAGGCCGCTTGCCTCGGGGAAGTTCAGGGCGATCTCCGCGGCGATGGTCTGGTTGCCGGACTGGATGAGGCTGGCTGTCAGGGCGCCGGAGGACAGGACCAGGGCCACTGCCATGGTCTCGCCGAGTGCACGTCCCAGGCCGAGCATGACGGCGCTGATGATGCCCGGACGGGCGAAGGGGAACACGGACATCTTGATCATTTCCCAGCGGGTGGCCCCGAGCGCCAGCGCGGCTTCCTCGTGCAGTTTGGGGGTCTGCAGGAAGATTTCGCGGGACAGCGAGGTGATGATGGGCAGCACCATGACCGAAAGGACAATGCCTGCGGTGAGGATGGTCTTGCCCGTGGCGGAGGCCGGTCCCTGGAAGATGGGCAGCCAGCCCATGTTCGCCGCAAGCCAGTTGTAGGCCGGTGAGATTTCCTTGGCCAGGAACGCCGCACCCCAGGCGCCGTAGATCACGGACGGGATGGCGGCGAGCAGGTCCACCACATAGCCCAGGCCGGAAGCGAGGCGGCGGGGCGCGAAGTGCGAGATGAACAGGGCGACGCCAATGGCGATCGGGGTGGCGATGACCAGGGCGATGGCAGCCGCGATGATGGTGCCGATGACGATTGGCCAGATGTAGGCGAAGAACCCTTCGCCGCCCTGGATTTCCGCGGCCGGGGCGGTCAGCGCCGGAATGGCCTGGACCACCAGGAACAGCGCCACGCCGAACAGGACGGCAAGGATGAAGCAGCCGGCGGCCAGCGCGGCGGTGGAAAAGACTTTGTCACCGGCACGGCCGGCGCCCTGGGTGCTGGTCAGGGAGGTGGCGGTCATTCGACGGCCCTTCGATCGTTAACTGACACTGAATAATGGTGCGTCCAAACCGAAGTTCCCCGCACTGCCTTTCGGCAGGCGGGGAACCCGGTTTTTGGCGCGTTGATTAGGACTTGACCTTGATGGACTCGATTGCCGTGGCAGCCTTCTCGGCCAGGGCGGACGACAGCGGTGCCGACTTGGCGGAATCCGCGGCCGTCTGCTGCCCCTCCTCGGAGACTACGTAGCTCTCGAAGGCCTTGACCAGGTCAACGGTTTCCTGGCTGTCGTAGGCGCTGCAGACCACGTGGTAGGAGACCAGGACGATGGGGTATGCCCCGGAAGCGGTGGTCTTGCGGTCCAGCTTGATCGCGATGTCGTTGGCGGAACGGCCTTCAACCGGCGAGCCGGCCTCGACGGCCTTGGCAGCCGCTTCAGCCGAGATCTTGACGAATTCCTCGCCCACCTTGATGGATGCAGTGCCCAGCTTGCCGCCCACAGCCGAGTCGTCAGCGTAAGTTACGGCACCCGGGGTGTCGGTGACGGTCTTGACCACGCCGGAAGTGCCCTTGGCGTTCTCGCCCTGGAGGCTGGCGGGCCAGACGCCGGAGGACTTGTCCGTCCAGACCTCGGGGGCGGCGGAGGCCAGGTAGTCGGTGAAGTTGGTGGTGGTGCCCGAATCGTCAGAACGGTTCACCGGGGTGACCTTCAGGTCCGGAAGGTCAACGCCTTCGTTGAGGGCGGCGATCGCGGGGTCATTCCAGTTGGCGATCTCGCCGCGGAAGATCTTGGCCACGGTGGCGGCATCGAGCTTCAACTCTTCGATGCCCGGCAGGTTGAAGGCCACGGCGATCGGGGAGATGTACACCGGGATGTTGATGGCACCGTCAGGGCCGCAAACAGCCTTGGAGCTTTCAAGCTCCTCGTCCTTAAGGTAGGCGTCGGAGCCGGCGAACTGGGCCGAGCCGTCGATGATGGCCTTGCGGCCGGCGCCGGAGCCGTCCGGGGAGTACTGCACGGTGGCGCCGGAGTTTGCGGCGGCGAAGCCTGCCTTCCAGGCGTCCATGGCTGCGCCGGTAGAGGAGGCGCCGATGCCGGTCAGCGTGCCGGTGACCTTGGTGCCCGAGGTCTGGCCACCTGCGGGAGCGGTGCCCGTGGCGTTATCTGAACCGCAGGAGGTGAGCGCGAGTGCGCCGGCTGCGATAACAGCGATAGCCGCGTGGCGGCCGATGCGGAGTGCCTTCACTTAGATGTACCCCTTCCAG
The DNA here is from genome assembly GCF_045833485.1 of Arthrobacter nitrophenolicus. Taxonomy (NCBI): domain Bacteria; kingdom Bacillati; phylum Actinomycetota; class Actinomycetes; order Micrococcales; family Micrococcaceae; genus Arthrobacter; species Arthrobacter nitrophenolicus. The sequence continues at coordinate 2,033,847 of NZ_CP174504.1, read as the reverse complement.
GGTTATTCAGTGCGGGACAGGGACGGAGAACCCTGCAGCGCGATGCGTACGTTGTGTACCTTCATCGAAGTTAAGGGCCGCAGGTAACGGGATGCCCTGCCCAAGGTGAACGGAACATTAACGACGACGGGATTTTCGCTGACAACTGCCGGGTTCCCATTGCGCAGATCACATCCGCAGTCGTAGGGGGCCGGGTGCAAATAAAAGGCTGCGGGCAGCAAATAGACTGGACGGCATGGCCCCCGCACCAGGACTCTCAGCAGGCAGGCGGTTCCTGCGCGGCAGGGTCCGCACCGGGCTGATCCGCAGCCGCAATTCGCTGGTTCCGGCCATCCAGATGACAGTGTGCGCGGTAGGTGCCTATGCCTTTGCCGAGTACGTGCTGGGGCATTCGGGCCCGCTGTTCGCCGCCACCTCCTCGCTGATTGCCCTGGGCTTCTCGCGAGAGCCGCGGCTGCGGCGGGTGCTGGAGGTGGGCCTGGGCTGCACCATCGGCATCGCGGTGGGTGACCTGCTCCTGCACTGGCTGGGCGGCGGGATCTGGCAGGCCGCCGTCGTCCTTTTGTTCTCCATCCTGCTGGCCCGCTTCCTGGACAGCGGCAATATTTTCACCACGCAGCTGGCGCTGCAGTCGCTGCTGGTGGTGCTGCTGCCGGCACCGTCCGGCGGGCCGTTCACCCGGAGCATCGACGCCGTCATCGGGGGCCTGTTCGCCCTGCTGGTCACCATCGTGGCGCCCAAGGACCCGCGCCGGGAACCGCGCAAGGACGTCCGGAAGCTGCTGCATGAGCTTGCGGAGGTGCTGCGTGAATGCGCCGAGGCGCTGGTGGACAGTGATTCCACCCGGGCGTGGCACGCGCTGGTCCGGGGCCGGAACTGCCAGCCGCTGGTGGACGGCATGCGGCATTCCCTGCGGGCCTCGGGCGAGGTGGCGAGGCTGGCCCCCGCGTACCGCCGGCACCGGGATGAACTTGACCAGTTGCAGCAGTCACTGGACTTCATTGACCTCGCCCTCCGCAACAGCAGGGTGTTTGCGCGGCGGCTCACAAGCGCCATCAACCACGCGGCACTGTCGGACGAGGCGACCGAAAACATCGCGGAGGTGCTCCAGGAGACCGCTGCCGCGATTGACGAGCTGTCGCTGGGGCTGGCGGAAACGCACGACGGCGTCCGCCGCGCCCACCTGCGCACGGCCCGCCGGGAGCTCAGCGAAATTGCGCTGCGGCTGCATCCGAAACTCCTGGAAGTCCAGCGCCTGGAGGGCGAGACAGTGGTGATGCTGTACCGGCCGCTGATGGTGGACCTGCTGGAGGCCACCGGCATGGACGCCCGCGAGGCCAGGGACATCCTGCCTGCACTTTAGCGCCCGTGACCTGGCCCGCCCCTCCGGGTTCAGCCACTCGCGCCCGGAGCTGGCGGGTAATGTCGGTGGCCGCCTTTAGGGTTGAACGCATGGCAACAAAGACTTCCCGGGCGTCCAAGGCGCCCGGCTACAAATGCGCTGAGTGCGGCTGGACCACCGTTAAGTGGGTGGGACGCTGCGGCGAGTGCCAGGCGTGGGGCACCGTTGAGGAGACCGGCACCGCCGTGGCTCGTACGACGGCGGCAACAACAGTTGTCGAACCCGCGCGGCCCATTGCCGAGGTTGATGCCACCACGGCTGCCTTCATGCCCACCGGGATGGATGAGCTGGACCGGGTACTCGGCGGCGGCCTGGTACCCGGCGCCGTCATCCTGCTGGCCGGCGAACCCGGCGTGGGCAAGTCGACCCTGCTGCTCGATGTCGCGGCCAAGTTCGCCCGGACAGCCCAGGACGTCCTCTATGTCACCGGCGAAGAATCCGCTGCGCAGGTGAAACTCCGTGCGGAGCGGATCGACGCCGTCGCGGAATCCCTGTACCTCTCCGCGGAAACGGACCTCGGCCAGGCACTGGGCCAGGTGGAGAAGATCGAACCGCGGCTCCTGATCGTGGACTCGGTGCAGACCCTCAGCAGCGCGGACGTGGACGGCAGTGCCGGCGGCGTGTCCCAGGTCCGGGAAGTGGCGGCATCGATTATTGCCGCCGCAAAGCGCCGCAACATGACCACGCTGCTGGTGGGCCATGTGACCAAGGACGGTTCCATCGCCGGGCCCCGGCTGCTGGAGCACCTGGTGGATGTCGTGTGCCAGTTCGAAGGCGAACGGCACTCCCGGCTGCGGCTGCTCCGCGCGGTCAAGAACCGGTACGGGCCCACTGATGACGTCGGCTGCTTCGACCTGAACGAGAACGGCATTGAAGGCCTTGCCGATCCCAGCGGGCTCTTCGTCAGCCGCACCAAGGACCCGGTCTCCGGCACCTGCATCACCGTCACCATGGAGGGCCGCCGTCCGCTGCTCGCGGAGGTGCAGTCGCTGCTCGCCGAAAGCCCCAACTCGCAGCCGCGCCGGGCCACCAGCGGGCTGGACAGCTCCCGCGTATCCATGCTGCTGGCCGTGCTGCAGCAGCGCGCCGGAACCCTGCTGCACAAGGACGACTCCTACGTCGCCACCGTGGGCGGGGTGAAGCTCAGCGAGCCCGCCACGGACCTCGCCGTTGCCTTGGCCGTCGCGTCAGCAAAAGCACGCAAACCGCTGCCGGTCCGCCTGATTGCGTTTGGCGAGGTGGGGCTCGCGGGCGAGGTCCGGCCCGTGCCCGGCATCAACCAGCGCATCCAGGAGGCGCACCGGCTGGGGTTCACCCACGCGGTGGTCCCGGCCAGCCATACAGGTCCGGGTCCCGTGCCGGCAGGGTTCTCGGTGCGCGAAGTGTCCCACCTGACGGAGGCACTCAGTCTCCTGATCGGTTAGGTCTCCCCTTCGTCCAAGCCCGCTTCTCCACTGCTTCTGCCTTGCGCGAAGCAGCGGCGGCCTGCGCGCTGTCCAGGACACAAAGCAATTCCTTGTTCACCGCACGCCGGTTCGCGGGTAGCCTGAGGAAAAGCGCCTTCATGCAGACGGGGGTTTCTGTCTTTGCGCTGGGGGGCGGAAATGAAACAAGCCGGGGAAGCCACTGTCAACGCGGCCGGGCAAGGCACTGCCGCCGCGCCGCCGGACCTGCCTGTTACAGGCCAGCTCGACGGGTTGTTCGGCGGGCTTGGCGTCCGCAGCCGAATGGTGCTGAGCCATCTGCCGCTTACCGTGACCGTGGTCTTGGTGGTGCTGGCCGCCGCGGTCTTCAGTCCCTCGGCCCTGGATGACAGGCAGTTCCAGCTGGCTTTGCTTGCGCATGCTGTGCTCTTTGCCGCCTGCCTGGTGCTGCCGTGGAACAGGCTGCGTACCGAAGCTTTTGCGGTGATAGCCGTTCTGGACTGCCTGGCGATCGGGTTCAGCCGTGAGGCGGGCGGCCCACCCTTCAACGTCATGAGCCTGCTGCTTGTGTTCCCGGTGGTCTGGCTGGCAGCGCAGCCGCGCCGGTACATGGTTGTCCTGGCGATCCTTGGCACTGTGCTCAGCACGGTGGTGCCTTCCGTCGTCGCCGGTTCGCCCCCCACGTCAGCGTCCATGATCCGCACCATCTTTCTGCCTCTCATCCTGTCCGCCGTCGCAGTGACCGCCCACCTGGTCGCCGGAACGATCCGCCGGCAGCGCCAACGGCTGGTGGACAAAGAGCATGCACTGGAAGTGACACTCGCCGAAAGCGTCCGGAAGCAGCGGCTGCTGGACGCGGTGCTGGGGGCCGTCGGCATCGGCGTCTGGGTGGTGGACCGGAACGGTGGCACCGTCCTGACCAACAAGGCGCTGCAGGCGGACCCGGCGCTGGCCGCCCTTCCCGGAAATGCCGGCAACGGCCTCCTCCTGCCGGACCGCGCAACTTCCGTGCCCGCCGACGCGACGCCCGTTGCCCGCGCCGCCGCCGGCGTCGAGTTCCGGGACGAGCTGTACTGGGCGGGCGGCCCGAAGGAACAGCACGCCTACTCCGTCAGCGCCCACGGCATACCCGCCCGCGACGGGAAGGACGGCGGCGCAGTTGTCACGTTCGTTGATGTGACCACATTGATCCGCGCCCTGGCCGCCAAGGACGACTTTGTCTCAACTGTCTCCCACGAGCTGCGGACACCGCTGACGTCGATCCTGGGCTACCTCGAGCTGGTGCTGGAAGAGCCCGGCCACGAGGACATCCGGGAGGAACTCCTGGTGGTCCACCGGAATGCCGGGCACCTGCTGGCCCTGGTCAACGACCTCATAGCCGTCGCATCGGAACGGGTGGACCTGTCACTGGAAGAGGCAGACCTTGCGCAACTGGTAACCGAAGTGGTTGGAGCGGAGGTTCCCAAGGCGTCCCTGAACGGACTCCGGCTCGACCTCGATGTTGAACAGCCGCTGCCGGCCCGCGTCGACCCGGAAAGGATACGTCAGGTTGTCCAGAACCTGCTCTCCAATGCGGTCAAGTACTCGCCGGGCGGAGGCCACATCACCGTTTGCGCGCGCAAGAGCGGCGGCAAGCTCACTTGTTCCGTTACCGATACCGGCCTTGGGATGGATGCCGACGAGCAGGAGCAGGCCTTCACCAAGTTCTTCCGCTCGGCCCGGTCGCGGGCAACGGCCATCCCCGGGGCAGGCCTGGGACTGCCGGTGAGCAAGACCATCGTGGAAGGTCACGGCGGCGCCATCACCCTTGCCAGCGAACCCGGGAAAGGCACCACCGTAACGTTCACCCTCCCGGCGGCATCCTGACCCGAGGGCAGGATGAAGGGGATCATGGTTTCATGGCATGGCTGCACAGCCTTCGCTTCGACCCGATCCCTCCCCTGGTGGCGGGCAGGAATCCGGCCGTGCGGTATTGGGCAATCCGGGATCTTACCCACGGCTCCGTAGGGACGCCTGCAGAAGTCCTTTGGGACCTTCCGGTCCCGAGAGGGATCGTGCGGCGCCAGGCAACTGACGGGTCATGGACTTATCCGGGGAAGCGCCCCCGGGCCGGAACGGACTACAACCTCCTGGAGACCTACCGGCAGCTCGGGTTCCTCGTGGAGATGTTCGGGCTTACAAGGGAACATCCTGCCCTCGCCGCGGCCGCCGAATTCGTGTTCTCGCACCAGTCAGCCCAGGGTGACCTGCGGGGGATCTACGGCAACCAGTATTCTCCGAACTACACCGCAGGCTTCCTGGAGTTACTCGTCAAAGCCGGGTACCCGGAGGACCCACGCGTGGAACTCGCATTCAATTGGCTCGAGGCCATGCGGCAGGACGACGGCGGCTGGGCCCTCCCACTCCGTACACGTGGAAGGAACCTCGACGCCCTTGGAGAATCGCAGACCATTTCCGCCGACCCCACGCAGCCGTTCTCACACCTCATTACAGGAGTGGTGCTCAGGGCGTACGCAGCCCATCCCCGGCACCGAACCGGCCCCACAGCCAGGATGGCCGCTGTACTTCTGGCAGGCCGGCTCTTCGAACCGGACGCCTACCCGGATAAGGGGCGGGTCGCCGACTGGACCGAATTCAGCTTCCCCTTCTGGATGACGGACCTCGTCTCTGCCCTCGACACCATCACCATCATCCTGCCCGGCTTCACGTCGGAGAAGACAGACCATGCCCGGGACTGGCTCTCCGGACACCAGGAACCGACCGGTCTCTTCACAGGTCATCTGTTCCGGGACAGGTACCACGACCTTCAGCTCTGGTTCAGCCTCGCTGCCTGCCGGGTCTTGTCGCGGATGGCAGGATGACGTGCGCCCGGCCTCTCAATATACGGGCCGGGACAGAGTGGAACTATTGGTGCCGGGGCAGCTGGTCCGGGTCGTCGCGGTGCGAATTGAAGAGCCAGCTGGACACGTCGCTGCGCAGCGCCAGCAGCGGACCGCCCGTGGCGCTGACGTTGCCGGTCGGGACGTAGTATCCCCGTCCTGAGCCGGGGCCGCCCGCAGCGCGGTCCAAAGCATCCTGGAGATGCCGCGGCAAGTGGCCCTGGGGGCCCAGGCCACGGAGTTCATCAAGTTCTTCCGGCGTCAGCCGACCCAACACTTCAGCAATATTGGCCATGACGGGTCCCCTTCGAGCAGAGTGCTTGAAGGAATAACCTAAAGCAGCACCGTGAACTGCGGGTTAACACCGGACGGCGGATCCGGAACTTTTTTCGCCGCACCACTGGAGGAGATATGCCGGTACGAAGCGCAGGAATCCTGCTGTACAGAAGGGGGCAGGGCGGGACCGAGGGACTGGAGGTCTGGATCGCCCACATGGGCGGACCGTTCTGGGCCCGCAAGGACACGCACGCCTGGTCAATCCCCAAGGGCGAATACACGGATGATGAGGACCCGCTGGTGGCCGCGCTGCGTGAATTTGCGGAGGAGATGGGTACCGCGGCGCCGGACGCTGACTACCGCCATCTTGGTGATTTCAAGCAGCCCTCCGGCAAAATCATCACCGTGTTTACGGCCGAGCAGGACTTCCAGCCCGGGCAGATCACCAGCAACACCTTTCCGCTGGAATGGCCCAAGGGCTCCGGCCGGATCCAGGACTACCCCGAGGTCGACGACGCCCGCTGGTTCCCCGAGCACGAGGCCCGCCTGAAGCTGGTCAAGGGGCAGATCCCGGCGCTCGACGCACTTGCTGACCATGTCCGCCGTCGGACGTAAAAAAGCCGGTGGCCCCTGCTGGGACCACCGGCTTTTCCGGCACTTCCGCGCGGTTAGGCAGCGGCAAACTCCGGCCGCCTGGCCACCTTGGTGACTGAAACGTCGTCGCCGGAGTACACCATGGTGCGGCCGGCACCGTCGCTGCGGATCACCCAGAAGACGCTGCGGTTGGCGGCGATCATGTCGATGGTTCCGGCGAACACCGCCCCGCTGGAGGTCCGCACCTCCACGTAGTCGTCCCTGGCGAGCTTTGACCAGTCGGGTACCGGCGCGTGGGGAAGTGCCGCTGCCCGCCGGACCGGATTGTGCCTGTACATGCTGCCTCGGTCCTTCCGCTGCTAGAAGTTGCCGCCGTCGGCCTTGACCGCGAGCACCGGCCGGTCCGCCTGCATCAGGATGCGCTGGGCGTGGCTGCCCAGGATGAACTTGCCCACCTGGGTGCGGTGGCGCAGCCCGATGACGATCAGGGACGCGTTGGCCTCCCGGGCCACGTCCAGGAACTCGTCGGCGAGGTCGTGCTGGTACGGCGGCTGGATCACGCGCGCCTCCACGCCCGCATCTGCCGCGCGCCGGGCCGCCTGCTCCAGCAGGACGTCCGGGGCTACCGACTTGTCCACCAGCGCGCCCTCCCGGGCGGAATTGACGATCAGGAGGTCCTCGCTCCGCAGCCGCGCTTCGGCGATGCCTGCCGCGAGGGCCGCTTCTCCGGCAGGGGTGGGAACGAATCCAACGACGATGCTCATACCTTTTCCTTTATGTCCGGCCTGGCGGCTGTTGGGGTGGAGACGGTCCTGCGCTTGGCGATGGCGCTGCGGATGAACGGCAGCACGGCCACCAGGACGAAGACCACCAGCAGGGTGGCCGAGATGGGGCGGCCGAAGAATCCGAACGGGTCGCCGCCGAACGTCAGCAGGGAACGGCGCATGGAGCTTTCGAGGAGTTCGCCGAGGACGAAGGCGAGCACCAGCGGGCCGGGTTCGTAGCCGAACTTCTTCATCAGGTAACCCACAACGCCGAAGACCACCACTAGGGTGACATCGAACATGCTGTTGTTGATGGTGTAGGCACCGAGCAGGGTGATCAGCGCCGTGATGGGCGCCAGGATGGCAGCCCGGACGCGGAGGATCCGGACGAAGATGCCCACCAGCGGCAGGCTCATGATCAGCAGCAGGATGTTGCCGATGTACATCGAGTTCACCACGCCCCAGAACAGCTCCGGGTCTTCCTCAACGAGTCCCGGCCCGGGCGTGACGCCCTGGATCAGCAGCGCACCGAACATCAGCGCCATGGTTGCGTTGGCCGGGATGCCGAGGGTCAGCAGCGGGATGAAGGAGGAGGTGGCGGCGGCGTTGTTGGCCGTTTCCGGCCCGGCAACGCCTTCCGGCGCGCCCTTGCCGAAGCGTTCCGGCTGCTTGGCCCGTTTCTTTTCCATGGCATAGGACGCCATGGAGGCAATGGTGGCGCCGCCACCAGGGAGGATGCCCAGGAAGAAGCCGAGGACGGAGCCGCGGCCAACAGCGCCGGAGGCCTGCTTGAGGTCGCCGCGGGAGGGCCAGACGTTGGCGACTTTCGACGGCGCCTTGGCTGCACGGTGCCGTTCCTCCAGGTTGTAGAGGATCTCGCCCAGGCCGAAGATGCCCATGGCGATGGGGACGAAGTCGATGCCGTCCGCCAGCTGCAGGCTGCCGAACGTGAAGCGGCTTTCGCCGGTGAAGATGTCCCGGCCCACCGTGGCAAGCAGGAGTCCCAGTGCGGCGGCGATGAGGGCTTTGGCCTTGGCGCCGCTGCTGATGGTTGCCACCAGGAGGATGCCCAGCAGGGCGAGGGCGGTGTACTCCGGAGGCCCGAAGTCCAGGGCGAAGCCGGCCACGAGCGGGGCAAGGAAAGTGAGGCCGATGATGGCGGCCGTGCCGCCGACGAACGAGCCGATGGCGGCCAGCCCCAGGGCGGTACCGGCTTTGCCCTGCTTCGCCAGCTGGTAGCCGTCGAAGACCGTGACCACGGAGGATGCCTCGCCGGGGAGGCGGAGGAGCACGGAGGTGATGGTGCCGCCGTACTGGGCGCCGTAGAAGATGCCGGCCAGCATGATGATGGCGGTGACCGGTTCCACGCCGTAGGTCAGCGGGAGCAGGATGGCGATGGTTGCCGCCGGGCCGAGCCCGGGCAGCACGCCGATGAGCATGCCGATGACGACGCCCACCAGGCAGTAGAGCAGGTTGGTCGGCTCCAGGACAACCGCAAACCCGTTAATGACGGGGTTCAAAAAGTCCACGGCGTTCTCCTAGAAGAGGTGGGGAATGGAAGTGCGGAGCGCCAGGACGAAGATGCCGTAGAAGGCAACGACGACGAGCGCGCTGACCAGGAGCGTGGAGCGCCAGGTTTCGCCGCCCAGGAAGCGCATCCAGATGATGCAGAGCACCAGCGCGGGCAGTTCGAATCCGATCAGGGGCATGAGGGCCACCATGGCCGCGAGCGTCACCAGGCCGGTGAGGGGCGCCGTCGACATCCTGGTGAACTTTTCAGCGTCACGGTTGTGCCGGCCGATGACCAGCTGGAAGAGGCCGAGGGCCACCATGGCGCAGCTGATGAGGAAGGGCCAGAGCCCGGGCTGCGGCTTGTCCGGCGTTCCCAGCCCCATCGCGATGGAAAGGACGACGGCGGCAATCCCCACCCCGACCACCACCAGCGAGGACGCCGTGTTGGCCAGGGCCCCTGCCGCAGGTGGCTTCTCCGCTTCCCACTGGGCCGCGAGCTGTTCCGGGGTCAGGTCCTCCAGGGCTTCGCCGCTCCCGGTGCGGGGGGTGTCCCCGCCGGGGGAGGCAGCGGTCCTCCCTCCCCCGGCGGGTACTGCGGGTGTTCCATTCACAGGAATCACTTATTTCCGCTCAGGCTGATGTCGTACTTCTCCACCAGCTCCTTGTACTTGGCTGCGTAGCCCTTCCATTCCTCAACAACTTCCTCGCCGGAGAGTTCCTTGGGGGTCAGCATGTTCTTCTCGTTGAACTCCTTGTAGGCGTCCGACTTGAAGGTTTCCTGGAAGGCCTCGAGGAGCTTGTCCTTGACCTCCTGCGGCGTCCCCTTGGGGGCTGCCACGGCGCGGTACTGTGCAACGGGGACGTCGTAACCGGCTTCCTTCGCAGACGGGGTATCCGGCAGGAAGCTGTTGCGGTCCTCGGAGAAGACCAGGAGCGGGGACACCTTGCCGGCTTCAATTTGCGGCATGGCCTCGCCGAGCTGGATCGTGGCGAGCTCCACCTGGTTGCCCATGACCGCGGTCAGGGCGGGCTTGCCGCTGTCGAACGGGATGTCGGTGCCGGTGACGTTGGCCTGCTTGAAGAGCACGGTCTGGGCCAGCTGGCTGCCGGTGCCCACTCCGGTGGTGCCAAAGGTGACGTTGCGGCCGGCGTCGGTGACGTCCTTGAAGCTCTTGAAGCCGGACTCGGGGCTGGCCACCAGGACGTAGTCATCCTGGGAAAGGCCGGCGATGATGTCCAGGTCGTCGATGTTGACAGCTTCATCCGGCGTCACGGCCAGCGGGGTGATGGTGATGAGGGAGGCGGTCAACAGGACCAGTTCCTGCCCGTCGGCCGGCTTGCCGGCCACTTCCTTGGTGGCCAGGGCACCGTTGGCTCCGGGCTTGTTGACTACGGGCATCGGCTGGCCGAGGGTCTTGGAAGCGCCTTCGGCGAGGGCACGGGCAATGAGGTCGGTGCTGCCGCCAGCCGCCTGGCCGACCGTGAGGTTGATGGGCCCGGACGGGTACTCTGCGGAATTGCTGGCGCCGCCGGCAACATTGCCGCACGCAGTCAGCGCCAGCAGCGTGATGGCGGACGCCGCACCCAGGACGGTGCGGCGGGAGGGGAAGTGCTTCATTGGGACTCCTTGATACTGCTCCGGACTGGCCCGGATGGCTTGTGAACCGAATCACTTCGGGCTCGCTAGGTCGAGTTTAGGGAGGAGTATGATGCCTGTCTAAGCCCAGATAAGCATCGAGTAATACCCGAAAGGCATCATGTTTACGTTTGACCAGTTGGCCGGATTCATCGCGGTGGCAGAGGAACTCCACTTCGGCAGGGCTGCGGAGCGGCTGAACATGACCCAGCCTCCACTGAGCCGGCAGATCCAGAAACTTGAGAAGGCCATCGGGACGGAACTGCTGGAACGCGACAACCGGAAGGTCCAGCTGACCCCGGCAGGCGGCGCTTTCCTGGAGGAGGCGAAACGGCTGATGGCATTGGCGGCCCGGGCCCCTGTCACTGCCAGGCGGATCGCCACCGGCCGCTCGGGTGTCCTCCGGATCGGCTTCACGGCAGCCAGCGGCTTCAGCATCCTCGGGCCGCTGCTCGAGGAGGTTGCGGAAATCATCCCGGACGTGGACGTCGACCTCCAGGAACTCGTGACCGGCGAACAGATCGAGGGGCTCCTCACCGGCCGGCTGGACCTCGGCCTGGCACGGCCGCCCTTCGACCGGGACACCTTCGACTCCCACCTGCTGTACCGGGAAGCGATGATGCTGGCAGTCCCGGAGGGGCACCGGCTTGCCCGGCTGACCCGGCCGGTGGAGGACGCGGACTTCAAGGATGAACCGCTCATCATGCACTCACCCACCAAGGCCACGTACTTCTACGACCTGGTGGTGAAGCTGCTCCCCATCCAGCACGCCAATGTGGTGCATACGGTCAGCCAGGTCCTCACCATGGTTTCGCTGGTGGCCGCCCGCCGCGGAGTCGCGTTCGTTCCGCACTCGGCCACGCTCCTGGGGCTCAAAGGCGTCGAGTTCCTCCCCATCGCAGGGATGGATACGGAACAACCCGTTGAGCTGCACGCGATCTGGAACCGCAAGTTGGAGAACCCGGCCCTGCGGCGCCTCCTGCAGGACCTGGAATTCCGCGCGGAGTAGAAGCAGGACCCAGACGGTACGATGCCGTTACGGCATCAATAGATACATAAATACACTTAGACAGGCATGATGTCCGCTGCCTAACCTGAACGGGAACCCAACACCAGCCGCCGCACACGGCGATCACATGGAGGACACACCGTGGCAAAATACACCCCGCAGGAACTGGCAAACACGCTGAAGGACGGCCTGCTGTCGTTCCCGGTGACATCCTTTGACGCCCGGCTGCAGTTCGATGAGGAGAACTACCGCAAGCACCTTGCGTGGCAGGCAAGCTTCCCGGTGGCCGGCCTCTTCGCAGCAGGCGGCACAGGCGAAGGGTTCTCCCTGACCCCGGCTGAATCCGCGCGCGTGGTTGCTGCCGCCGTCGACGAGGTGGGTGGCCAGGTTCCGGTGCTGGCCTCCGCGGGCGGATCCACGGCGCAGGCCATCGAGAACGCCCAGGCCGCCGAGGCCGCCGGCGCCGAAGGCATCCTGCTGCTCCCCCCGTACCTGACCGAAGCGGACCAGGGCGGACTCATCGACCATGTCAGCGCCGTCTGCAGCTCCACCTCCCTCGGCGTCATCATCTACAACCGCGCCAACGCCATCTACAAGGACACCACCGTGGCCACCCTGGCTGACCGCCACGAAAACCTGATCGGCTTCAAGGACGGCGTGGGCGACCTCGAACACGACGCCCGCGTCTACGCCAAGCTCGGCGACCGGCTGTTCTACCTCGGCGGCCTGCCCACCGCGGAAACCTTCGCCCTGCCGCTGCTGCAGCTGGGCATGAGCACCTATTCCAGCGCCATGTACAACTTCGTCCCGCAGTTTGCCCTGGACTTCTACCAGGATGTCCGCAACAACGACCGCGCGGCCGTCAACCAGAAGCTGAACGACTTCGTGATCCCCTACCTGGATATCCGGGACCGCGTGAAGGGCTACGCCGTCTCCATCGTCAAGGGCGGCCTGGACGCCATCGGCCGCTCCGCCGGACCGGTCCGTCCCCCGCTGCAGAACATGGCCGAAAAGGACCTGGCGGACCTCAAAGCCCTCATCGCCAAAGTTTCCTGACCGTCCCCCAGACACCCGCTACACAGGAGGAACCCACGTGACCCTCACCGGACACTCCCTGATCGCCGGACAGAACGTCGTCGGCGACGGCAAGACAACCTTCGGCTTCAACCCCGCCACCAACGAGGCGCTGGAGCCCGCATACACGCTGTTGACCGAAGAGCAGCTCAAGGCCGCCACCACCGCGGCGAAGGAGGCCTTCCCGTCCTTCAGCACCCTTGACCCGGAAACCCACGCCGCCTTCCTGGACGCCATCGCGGACAACATCGAAGCCATCGGCGACGAACTGATCATCCGGGCAGGCCAGGAAACAGGGCTGCCCGCGGCCCGGCTGCAGGGCGAACGCGCCCGCACCACCGGCCAGCTGCGCCTCTTCGCGAACGTCGTCCGGCAGGGCGACTTCCGCGGCGTCCGCATCGACCCCGCCATCCCGGACCGCACTCCCCTGCCCCGCGCGGACATCCGCCAGCGCCAGATCCCGCTCGGGCCCGTGGCCGTGTTCGGCGCCAGCAACTTCCCGCTGGCATTCTCCACCGCCGGCGGTGACACCGCCTCCGCGCTGGCCGCCGGCTGCCCCGTGGTCTTCAAAGCCCACAACGCCCACCCCGGCACCAGCGAACTCGTCGGCCAGGCAGTCACCAAGGCCGTCAAGGACGCGGGCCTGCACCCCGGCGTGTTCTCCCTGATCTACGGCCCCGGCGCCAGCATCGGCCAGGCCCTCGTTTCCGACCCCGCCATCAAGGCCGTCGGCTTCACCGGCTCCCGCGCCGCCGGCACCGCGCTCATGAAGACCGCCGCCGCCCGGCCCGAGCCCATTCCGGTCTACGCCGAAATGTCCTCCCTGAACCCGGTCTTCGTGTTCGACGGCGCCCTGAAGGGTGACGTCGACGCCCTCGCCGCCGCCTACGTCACCGCCGTCACCGGCAGCTCCGGCCAGCTCTGCACCTCCCCCGGCCTGCTCTTCGCCCCCGAAGGCGAGGCAGGCGACAAACTCGCTGCCGCCGTCGCCCGCGCCGTGGCAGCCTGCGCCGGGCAGACCATGCTCACCGAGGGCATCGCCGGGTCCTGGACCGCCGGAACCGAAGCGCTCGGCAAGGCCGACGGCGTCGAACTCCTCGGCCAGGGCAGGCCCGGCGACACCCGGAACGCCCCCGCACCCACCATCTTCGGCACCGGCGTGGACCAGTTCGTCAGCAACCACGTCCTGCACGAGGAAATCTTCGGCGCCGCCTCCCTGGTCATCCGGTACAAGGACGTCCAGGACCTGCTCAAGGCCGCCGGCCGGATCGAAGGCCAGCTCACCGCATCCCTGCACCTCACCGAGGCGGACTACCCGACGGCGGCGCCCCTGATCCCTGTCCTCGAACAGAAGGTGGGCCGCATCATCGTCAACGGCTGGCCCACCGGCGTCGAAGTGGGACACGCCATGGTCCACGGCGGCCCGTTCCCTGCCACCTCCGACACCCGCACCACTTCCGTGGGCACCCTCGCGATCAACCGGTTCCTCCGCCCGGTCGCCTACCAGAACATTCCCCAGGAACTGCTCCCCGAGGCCCTCCAGGACACCAACCCGTGGCACCTCAACCGCCGCATCAACGGCGACGTGGTTCCCGCCGCAGAGAAAGCAGAGGTCAGCGCATGAGCGGCCAGCCCACCATCACCGGCGTCGAGGTAGTACCGGTTGCCGGCTACGACAGCATGCTGATGAACCTCAGCGGTGCGCACGGCCCCTTCTTCACGCGCAACGTTGTGATCATCACCGATTCGGACGGGCGCACCGGCCTCGGCGAGGTTCCCGGCGGCGAGAAGATCCGCACCACCATCGAGGAGGCCGGGGCCCTGATCAGCGGGAAGCCGGTGGCACGCTACCGCTCGCTCCTGCGCGAGGTGGCGGCTGAGTTCGCGGACCGCGATGCCGGCGGGCGCGGCCTGCAGACCTTCGACCTGCGCACCACGGTCCACGCCGTCACCGCCGTCGAATCAGCCCTGCTGGACCTGCACGGCCAGTTCCTCGGCGTCCCGGTGGCGGAACTGCTCGGCGACGGCCAGCAGCGCACGTCCGTGCCGATGCTCGGCTACCTGTTCTTCGTGGGGGACCACGCCCGCACGGACCTGCCCTACCTGGTGGAGGACGCGCCCGCCGACCGGTGGGAGAAGCTCCGCCGCCAGGAGGCCATGACTCCGGAAGCCGTCGTCGCCCTGGCCGAGGCCGCGCAGGAGCGTTACGGCTTCAGCGACTTCAAGCTCAAGGGCGGCGTGCTGTCCGGCGACGAGGAAGTGGATGTGGTCACCGCCCTCGCCAAACGCTTCCCTGACGCGCGGGTGACACTGGACCCGAACGGCGGCTGGCTCCTCGAGGACGCCATCCGCCTCGGCAAGCGGATGCAGGGCGTCGTGGCCTATGCCGAGGACCCCTGCGGCGCCGAAGGCCGGTTCTCCGGCCGTGAGGTGATGGCGGAATTCCGCCGGGCCACGGGCCTGAAGACGGCCACCAACATGATCGCCACGGACTGGCGGGAAATGTCCCATGCCATCCGCAGCAACGCCGTGGACATCCCGCTGGCGGACCCGCACTTCTGGACCATGCACGGCTCGGTCCGGGTGGCCCAGCTCTGCAACGAGTTCGGCCTTACCTGGGGCTCGCACTCCAACAACCACTTCGACATCTCGCTGGCCATGTTCACGCACACCGGCGCTGCGGCTCCGGGCGGGATCACGGCCCTGGACACCCACTGGATCTGGCAGGACGGCCAGGGCCTCACCAGGGAGCCGCTGCAGATCAAGGGCGGCGCCATCGAGGTGCCCGATGCCCCGGGCCTGGGCATTGAACTGGACCGGGACGCCCTGGACAAGGCGCACCAGCTGTACCTCGAGCACGGCCTGGACGCCCGGGATGACAGCATCGGCATGCAGTACTACATCGAAGGCTGGTCCTTCGACCCGAAGCGGCCCTGCCTCGTTCGATAGAAACCTCCGCCGGCAGCTGTCCGGTAAAGTAGTGGGGTCCGCTGTGACGGGCCCCACTGCTTTCCTGCGCCCGCGGCCGGCCTGCGTTACCAAACCCCCAAAGGAAACATTCAATGATGTCTGTGGACAATGCTGTCTCGGACGTGGCCTCGGCCACGAAAAAGTTCTTCAAGCGGGTGCTGCCCATCATGCTGGTCATGCTGGTCTGCAACCAGCTGAACCGCTCAAACATCGGCTACGCCCAGGACCACCTCCAGGCTGACGTGGGGATCGGGGCAGCTGCCTACGGCTTCGGCGCCGGACTGTTCTTCATCGCCTACGCCATCTTCGAGCTCCCCAGCAACGTCATGATGGAAAAGTACGGTGCCAAGGTGTGGCTCACCAGGATCATGATCAGCTGGGGCACTGTTTCCTTCCTGATGGCCTTCGTGCAGAACGAAGCCATGTTCTACGTCCTGCGCTTCCTGCTGGGCGCCGCCGAGGCCGGTTTCTTCCCCGCCGTCATCTTCTACTTCGCCCGCTGGGTCCCGGCCGGGCAGCGCGGCAAGGCCACGGCCATCTTCATCGCCGGGTCCTCCATCGCCGCGGCGATTTCGGGCCCCATCGCGGGGATGCTCCTCAGCCTCCACGGCGCCCTGGGCCTGCGCGGCTGGCAGTGGCTGTTCGGCTTTGAAGGCGCACTGTCCGTTGTGGTGGGCTGCGCAGTGTTCTTTGTCCTGGATGCCACAATCAGGGACGCCAAGTGGCTGTCCCCGGCCGAGAAGGACGCACTGTCAGCGGCAATCGCCGACGAGGACGCCCGGCACGCCAAGGCCGGCGCCGGCACGGCGAACCGCTGGAAGATGCTCCTGAACCCGCAGATCCTGCTGCTGTGCGGCATCTACTTCTCGGTGCAGCTGTCCATCTATGCCAACACCTTCTGGCTGCCCAGCATCATCAAGCAGATCCCCGGCACCACGGACCTCACCGTCGGATTCCTGTCCTCCATCCCGTGGGTCTGCGCCGTGTTCGCCATGTACTTTGCCGCCAAGCTGCAGGACAAGGCAAAGTCCAAGCGCCCACTGCTGGTGGTTGCGCTCCTGGTGGCCGCCGTCGGCACCTTCGCGGCCGCCGTCGCATCGCCGGTCATGGCCCTGGTGTTCCTGGCCATCGCGGCCATGGGCTTCAAGAGCGCTTCTCCGCTGTTCTGGACCATTCCGCAGTCCGGGCTGCACCCGCTGGTCCTGGCCCCGGCGATCGCCATCATCAACTCGCTGGGCAACCTGGGCGGCTTCGTTGCACCTTTCGGCTTCGGCATCATCAAGGAACAGACGGGCAGCGTCATCCCCGGCCTGTTCGCCCTGGCCGCCGCATCCACCATCGCTGCCGGCCTGGTCTACTTCCTGAAGGAACGCCGGACCGACGGCGGCGAGGTTGCCCAGGAGGAGCGTGTCCTGGAGGCTCCGGTTCCCAGCCGGGCCTGACGCGCGGCTCTCCACGCCCGCCCGCTACATCCAGATCGCCGGAACGGTGCCGGGTACCTGAAACGTCTCTGTGTCAGGTTCCGGCGATTCGGGCGTTTTGGCTACGAGCCCGTGATGACCAGGGCGACGCTGTGCCCGCCGAAGCCGAAGGCGTTCACCAGGCCGGCCGGGGAATAACCCGGCCGGAGGGTGTGGACGTCTTCGGTGACGACGTTAAGGTCCACTTCCGGGTCCAGTTCTTCGACGTTGAGGGTCCCCGGCAGCTGGCCGGTGCGCAGCGCCTCGAGGACCACGACGGCGGCCAGCGCACCTGCGCCGCCCAGCAGGTGGCCGGTGTGCCCCTTGGTGGAGGTCACCGGCACGTCCGCGCCAAAGATCGCGTTGATGGCCTGGCCTTCCAGCCGGTCCCCCACGGGGGTGGACGTGGCGTGGGCATGCACGAAGCCGATGTCCGCGGGCTGCATACCGGCCGACTCCAGGGCCTTCTGCATCACACGCCGCTGCATGGCCGGGTCCGCCGCCACAATGTCGTTGGCGTCGGAAGTGACTGCTCCGCCGGCCACCGCACCCAGCACCGCCGCGCCGCGGGCACGCGCGTGCTCCTCGCTCTCCAGCACCACCACGCCGGCGCCCTCGGCCAGCACGAAACCGTCCCGGCCGCCGTCGAACGGGCGGGAGGCGCGCTGCGGCTCATCGGAGCGGGTGGACAAGGCGCGGATCTGGGAGAAACCGGTAATCACGAGGTCGTTGACGGAGGCGTCCACGCCGCCGGCAATCACGACGTCGGCCGCGCCGGAGCGGATCATCTCCGCCGCCTGCACAATCGCCTCGGCCCCGGAGGCGCAGGCGCTGACCGGCGTGCGGGCGCCGCCGCGGGCGCCAAGGTCGATGGACACCCAGGCCGCCGGGCCGTTCACCATGAGCCGGGTCAGGGTGTGGGGCGACACCTTGCGGGGCCCCGACTCCGCCAGCGTGCGGTCCTGTTCAAGGGTGGAGCCGAGGCCGCCGTAGGCGGAGCCGATCACCACGGCAAACCGTTCGGGGTCCACCTCGGGCGTACCCGCCTGGGCCCACGCTTCGCGCGCGGCGATGAGCGCCAGCTGGCCGCAACGGTCCATCCGCTTGATTTCGCGGGTGCTGAGATGGCCGGAAAGGTCGGCAGGGGCCTGGCCGGCGATCTTCACCGGAAGCTGCTCCGCCCAGTCGGCGTCCAGGGCGGCAATGCCCGATTTTCCGGCCACAAGGGCGGCCCAGGTGTCGGCAACCGACGAGCCGAGCGGGTTGACGGTACCGGCGCCGGTCACCACGGCGCGGACAGGTGATGGGTTCGGGGTCATGGTGCCTTACTTCGCGGGGTTGTGCGTGCCGATGGGCACCAGGGTGAGGTCAGAGTGGTTCTTTTCGATCCGCCGCAGCGCCCAGACGTCGTTGAACAGGGCGAGGTATTCGCCGTCGGACCGCAGCAGCACCTCGGCGCCGGGCACGTTGGCAAGCGCGGGCATGGCCTCCGCCGTCGAAATCCTCGCCAACGAGTAGGGCAGGCGTTCCAGGCGCATGGGGGCACTGAAGTCGTGCGCCATGCGGTCCTCCACCACCTCGAACTGCATGGGGCCGACGGCGGCAAGCACCGGCGCCTGGTCCCCGCGGACGTCGGAACGGAGCACCTGGATGACGCCCTCGTGCTCCAACTGCTCGATGCCGCGGCGGAACTGCTTGAACTTGGAGGGGTCCTTGGACCGCGCCACCTGGAAGTGTTCCGGTGCGAACAGCGGGATGGCGGGGTACTCCACCGGCTCCTCGAGGAACAGGCTGTCGCCGACGCGCAGGGACGAGGCGTTAACCAGTCCCACCACGTCGCCCGGGTACGCCTCGTCAATAACTTCGCGTTCCCGGCCGAACACCTGCTGCGCGTACTTCGTGGCAAAGGACTTGCCGGTGCGGGTCTGGGTAACCACCATGCCGCGCTCGAACACGCCGGAGCAGACACGGATGAAGGCGACGTGGTCACGGTGGGCCTTGTTCATGCCGGCCTGCACCTTGAACACGAAACCGGAGAACGGCGATTCGACGGGCCGCGGGCTGCCGTCCACGTCCGGCCGCGGTGCCGCCGGCGGGGCGAAGTCCACCAGCGCGTCCAGCAGCTCCTTGACGCCGAAGTTGAGCGCGGCGGAGCTGAACAGGATGGGGGTTGCCTTGCCGGCGTGGAAGGCGTCGACGTCGAATTCCAGGTTCGATTCGATCACCAGGCCGGCCTCGTCCACGGCGTCGGACCAGTTGCTGCCCTGGCTTTCCGCGGCTTCCTCCGGGGTGAAGTATTCGGTGATGGCGATCTGCGCGCCGGCATTGTTGCGCTGGAAGCGGGCGAAGCGGTCGTTGCGGAGGTCCCAGACGCCGCGGAAGTCGCCGGAGATGCCGACGGCCCAGGTCAGGGGCATGGGCTGCAGGCCGGTGCGTTCGGTGATCTCGTCCATCAGGGCCAGCGCATCCAGGCCGGGCCTGTCCCACTTGTTGATGACGGTGATGATGGGCAGGTTGCGCTGCTTGCAGACCTCGAACAGCTTCATGGTCTGGGTTTCCAGGCCCTTGGCGGCGTCCACCAGCATCACGGCGCAGTCGACGGCGGCGAGCACCCGGTAGGTGTCTTCGGAGAAGTCGGCGTGGCCGGGGGTGTCCAGCAGGTTGATGACCGTATCCCGGTAGGAGAACTGCAGGGCTGCGGAACTGATGGAGATGCCGCGGTCCTTTTCCATCTGCATCCAGTCGGAGACCGTTTCCTTGCGGTTCGCCTTGCCGCTGGAGGCGCCGGCGGTGCCGATGACCTTGGCGTGCAGCGCGAGCGCTTCCGTGAGAGTGGACTTGCCGGCGTCGGGGTGCGAGATGACAGCAAAGGTCCTGCGGCGGCCCGCCTCTTTGTGAATCGCGGAGATCCGGGCGGGGGTCAGGACATCTTGGGACACGGTGCTACTTTCGCTGCGGTTGGGATTGCCCAGGCGCTGGCGGCGCCTTTCAAAGCACTGCACTCCAGGCGCTGCGCTTCACGGAACGGCGGGCCGCGGGGCCGGTGGACGGGCCGGCGGACAGCCAAGGTACAAGTTTATCGCAGTGCCGCAAACCGGTTCCGTGCCCGCTTAACGCCCGTGAAACCATTCGTTCAAAACCGGGAAACGGCGGGCGGTTAGCGTGGCCCCATGACGACGCAGGGCAAGCTGTTTTTCGATCCCCTTACCACCGGCCCGGACTCCGCACGGGACCAGGACCGCAATGCAGGCCGGGGCGCGGCCGACGGCCGCGGCAGGCAGACGGTAGCGGAGCTGAAGGCGCTGCGGGCTGCATCGCTGACCGCCGTCAGCAAGGATCTGCAGCGCATGCTCCGGGAGCGCGCACGCTAGCCAAGTGCCTGACGAAGCTGCGGTAGCGGCATGATGTGTCCATGCGCAGCATCGAACTGGTTTTGGACGCCTCCTCCGATTCCCTCATCAGGGCCGACTGGACAAGGCTCGCCGCTGCGGGCGTTCCCAGCCAGGCGGGCCATACGTCACCCAGCAACAGCCCGCACATCACCCTTGCCGCCGGCCCGGACCTGACGGTGCAGTACCTGACGGTGCAGGACCCGACGGTGCCGGACAACGCCGATGACCTTTGGCAGGGGCTGCCGCTGGCCCTCGAGTTCTCCGGTATCCAGGTTTTCACTTCCGGGGCGGGCAAGTATGTCCTTGCCCGCTCGGTTGTGGTCACGGCTGCGCTCCTTGACCTGCACCGGGCCCTCCACGAACGGGTGGCCGGTGCGCTCCCGTTGACCATGCCTGATGCCTGGACACCGCATGTCACCCTCGCCCGCCGGGTTCCCGGGCATCTCCTGGGGACGGCACTGGACCTGCTTGAGTTGCGCGGGGAGGGCCAGTGCACGGCCGCCCGGCACTGGGACAGCACCACCAGGACCATCACCTCCCTGGGACCCTTCGGCCAGGAACTTCCCCGGGTCCCGGGCTAGCCAGAGAGCAAAGTGGCCGGTTCCGGGCTGCAGCACGGACCGGTTTGGCGGTACTTCCGGGAACCCCCTAATGGGGCACTTTGGGGCTTGCCCGTGCGGAAGTTGGAGTTCTTGCCCCTATCATTGAGCTTGCGGGAAAATGAGCACTTTTCATCCTGCCGGCGACGTGCGGAAAGCCGGCATCCTGCGGGCGGCGGTCCGCACCTTTGAAGGGAATACCTATGGCGCGGAGCCCCGAAGAATCACTCAGGGCGACTCTGGGCAGAGTGGCACCTGGGACTCCCCTTCGTGACGGACTGGAGCGCATCCTCCGCGGCCGGACCGGGGCGCTGATCGTCCTGGGGTCGGACCGCACGGTGGACTCCATCTGCTCCGGCGGCTTCGACATCGGCATCGAGTTCTCCCCCACCCGGCTGCGTGAGCTCGCCAAGATGGACGGTGCCATCATCTGCGACCGGGACGCCGGGAACATCCTCCGCGCGGCCGTCCAGCTGGTGCCCGATTCCAGCATCGAGACCCAGGAGTCCGGTACCCGGCACCGCACCGCCGAGCGTGTTGCCATCCAGACCGGTGTTCCGGTCATCTCCGTCAGCCAGTCCATGCAGATCATCGCGCTGTACGTGAACGGCCTGCGGCATGTGCTCGAGGGCTCGGAGAAGGTCCTGGCCCGCGCCAACCAGGCCCTGGCAACCCTCGAGCGCTACCGGTCCCGCCTTGACCAGGTGACCAGTTCGCTGTCCGCACTGGAGATCGAGGCGATGGTGACCGTCCGGGACGTGGCGGTTACCCTGCAGCGGCAGGAAATGGTCCGCCGGATCTCCGAGGAAATCTCGCAGTACGTCCTGGAACTCGGCGAAGACGGCCGGCTCCTGTCCCTCCAGCTCGATGAACTGACAGTGGGCCGTGGACCGGGCAGCGACGTCATCATCCGCGACTACGCCAGCCCGGACGCCTCGCCGGAGGACATCGAAAAGGCCGTCAGCGCGCTGGTCAATCTCGGCCCCACCGAGCTGATCGACCTGGGAAAGATTTCGGGCATAGTGGGGTTCGCCGGCGGCGAGGCAAACCTCGACGCCGTGGTCCAGCCCCGCGGCTACCGGCTGCTGTCCGGCCTGAAGGCGGTCCCCAAGGCTGTTGCCGACCGCCTGGTGGACCACTTCGGCGGTCTGCAGTTCCTGATGGCCGCCACCATTGACGACCTCATGACCGTAGACGGCATCGGCGACCAGCGCGCACGCACGGTCCGTGAGGGCCTGAGCCGGATGGCTGAAGCCAGCCTGCTGGACCGGTTCCTTTAAAGGCACCCCCGGCACGTCTAAAGGCACACCGGGCACGTCAGTTCAGCTGGAAGACGGCCTTCGGGCTTGCCTTCGACCCCAGCTTGGCCGTGAAGATGTAGTACGCCCCGCCGGCGCCCGGTTTGGCGTCCACCACCTGGCACCCCTCAACGCTCCGGTTCCGTGGCCAAGGGAAGTTCGCGGTTTCGCTGGCGCCCGGAGCGATCACCTTCACCAGGTCCTCGCTGGCTGCCTGGCAATCCCTGGAAGAGAAGACCCGGTCCGGGCCGCTGGTCACCAGGAACTCCATTTGCGAGGTGCCGATATTCACCTGGCAGGGCACCTCTCCCCCGTTCGTCACCTTGAGGGTCAGCAGCGGGTTTTCCTCGGGCCCGTAGGCAGCCTTGTCCGTGGACGCGGAGACCGTCACGAGGTTCTGGTTGCAGCTTGGCGTTGCAGAGGCGGTGGGCGTGGGGGCGGCTGAGGCTGACGCAGATTCTGTTGTCCGGGCGGAGGGAACGGCGGAAGCGGAGCTGCTTGCCGGATCAGTGGACGAGGCCTGCTCCGAGCCCCCGGTGAAGGCTCCGGCCAGGGCAAACCCGCCCACCACCATGGCCAGGACCATCAGCAGCGCACCGCCAACCACCAGCCGCCGCCGGCGGTACACGGCTGGGCTGGGCTTCCGGACGCTGCTGGAGCCGGAGGCCGATGCCTTGCCGCGTGCTGATGGAGTGCCCTGCTTGCCCATCCTTCTAGGCTAGGGAACCGCCCGGGTTCTGCCTTGCCACCACGCCGCCGGGCAGCCATCGGTCTGGTCACATCCGGTTTCCGGCCTTCGAAACGCATCCATTACAGTGTTGGCATCGACACCAAGACTCCCGCTCCAGCACCCCCCGCCGCCGTGCCGGGCGCCGCGGACGGGCTCCAGCAGCTCCACGACAGCATCACCGGCTGGTTCGCCGAGACCGCCCGCGACCTTCCCTGGCGGGACCCGTCGTGCTCCCCCTGGGGAGTCCTGGTCAGTGAAATCATGCTGCAGCAGACTCCCGTGGTCCGGGTTCTGCCCGTCTGGCACGAGTGGCTTGAACGCTGGCCCACTCCCGCCGGCCTGGCGGGCGAACCGGCCGGTGAAGCCGTACGCGCGTGGGGCAGGCTCGGCTATCCCCGCCGCGCGCTGCGGCTGCACGCTGCTGCCGCAGCGATAGTCAGCGAGCATGCCGGCAAGGTCCCCGACACCTACCCGGAACTGCTCGCCCTCCCCGGCGTGGGAAGCTACACGGCGGCCGCCGTCGCGGCTTTCGCCTACGGCCGCCGCGAAACCGTGGTGGACACCAACATCCGCCGGGTCCAGGCCCGCCTGGTGACCGGGTCCGCCCTGCCTGCACCCGCACTGACCGCCGCCGAGATGCGCCTGGCGGCGTCGCTCCTGCCCGACGACGACGCCACCTCGGTCCGCTGGAACGCGGCAGTCATGGAACTGGGCGCCCTGGTCTGCACTGCCCGGGTGCCCAAGTGTCCCGCGTGCCCGGTGAAGGACTCCTGCGCCTGGCTCGCGGCCGGTGAGCCGCCGCCGTCGTACGTTCCCAAGGGCCAGGCCTGGCACGGTACCGACCGCCAGGTGCGGGGAGCCGTGGTGGCGGTGCTGCGCCTGGCCGAGGCCCCTGTGCCGGCCGAGATGTTCCATCATGCCCCGGCCGACCTGGGCTTCGCGCCGGGGGGTATCGGCGTGCCGCTGGCCGCGCTGCACCGGCTGAACCCGCCCCCGGAACAGCTGGAGCGGTCGCTGGCGGGGCTGCTGGCGGACGGGCTGGCAGAACTGCACGACGGCGGCTACCGCCTGCCTGCCTGACGCCCGCCGGCACGGTGCGGCCGGCAGCGGTGCATCCGAATCATGCCCGGGATGGCATACTTTCTGGTGACCGGAACCGGGGGATGCATGCGAATCATCTTGTACGTTGTGTGGGCGCTCTTCGTCGCCGCAGCTGCCTTTGCCATGGTTCACGCTGCGCGGAAGACCCGGCGGCAGGAGCAGCTGATGGCAGCCTGGCCCAAGGCCCAGGCAACTGTTACCGGCAGCGTTCCCGGCTGGACCAGCGGCGGGGGCGGCTCAAGCCGCAGCCGGCGGTTCTTCCCCACCTACCAGTTCAGCGATTCCGCCGGGACGCTGTACACCGGCAAATCGGAAATCTCCCGGGCGGCAGAGCCGGTACCCGGATCCCTGATCGAGGTGGCCTACAACCCGGACAATCCGAACGAATCACTGCAGGTCTCCCCGGTGCCCCGGACCACGCTCGGCTGCCTGGTCCCGTTCTTCGCCGTCTTTGCCCTTGCGCTGTTCTGGTTCATCAGCATCTTCCCGCTCGACTGACGGCGCCTTCGGTCTCCTTTCGGGTGTCAGCAGCGTCCGGGCCATAACAATGGCGGTACCACTTGCCGCCTTCAGGCCCACCCGGCCCCGGCACCGTCCTACGCTGAAGTATGCGCAGGCAGGGACTGCTTTTGGCTTTGATGACGACGGCGGGGCTCGCCTCCGGCTGCGGGCCGGGCGCAGTTGCCTGCCCGGCCATAGCCCAGGCCACGGTGGTCTCCGTTACGGTCGCAGCGGACTACGTCCCCCACGTCGGATCCCTCCATGTGAAGGCCTGCCAGGACGGCACCTGCAAGGAAGCCGACGTCGAACTCCAGGCCGGCAGCACCTCGATCGACCAGGGCTGCACCCCGGAAGGCGCCTGTTCCGCCACAGCCTCGCCGGACGGGACCAAGGTG
Source organism: Arthrobacter nitrophenolicus (assembly GCF_045833485.1). Classification (NCBI taxonomy): domain Bacteria; kingdom Bacillati; phylum Actinomycetota; class Actinomycetes; order Micrococcales; family Micrococcaceae; genus Arthrobacter; species Arthrobacter nitrophenolicus. The sequence continues at coordinate 2,008,831 of NZ_CP174504.1, read as the reverse complement.
GGCATGCTCATGCTGGACACGCTCACGGAGTCATTGATGACGGTGACGTCCTCCGGACATGCGGCTGACGGGTCACCGCTGCCCGTGCACACCCTGGACTTCCGGCCGAAGGCCAACTATCCGTTCGGGGCGCAGTGCGGAAAGTTCATTTCCGCCTCCGTGACCCTGGACGGGACGGGCCTTCACGAACGGAGCTGAGGGCAAAGCGGCCGGGGTGCTGTCAGAACAACGCCGGCTGGCTGAAGGGCTCGTCCGCCCTGCCCGGATCCGAAGATTCGACGCGCCATTCGAAACCCAGGTCCGCGAGCAGATCCTCCACAGACGTCTGCCCGTCAAGCACTTCAATTGCCGGGTGGCTGCCTTCGGGATCCTGCCGTTCCATGCCATCGAGCTTATTCGCAGGAGGCGGTGAAGCCTTTCGGAACACACCGCACGGCAGCGATTTGGCAGGCGCTACGGCTCGCCGAAGCCCGCCTGCACAAGCCCGCCCACGTAGTTCACGGCACGTTCGGCATCCACTCCCCGGGCTTCCACGTGCAGGACGGATCCCTTGCCTGCTGCCAGCGTCATGAGCGCCGTCATGGATGCGCCGTCCACTCCGTTGACCGTTACTTCGGCATCCAGGGCGGACAGTCCGCCGGCGATCTTTGCAGCAGGCCGGGCATGCATGCCTGCCTGGTTGATGAGCTCGAAGTCGCCGGTGAAGTCCGGGCCCTGCCCCGTGACGGACCCTTCCGAGACCTCCCGCTGGGGCGGCGGCCCGCTATTCCGGGAGGGTCCGCGGACAGCTTCCGCTGCACGCTTTACCGCCTGCACGTCCGCCCCGCCCTGCGCGGCCACGGACGCGGCCACCAGTCCCTCCACCAGCGGGGCGTCGGCCAGCAGCACGCCTGCCGGATCATCGGCGAACTCCAGGGCGGATTCCGCTGTCATCACCGCCGATCCCAGGTCCGTGAGAATCACCGTACCGTCACCGCCGGCCGCATGGTCCAGGGCAGCAAGGACTTTTTCCAGGCTGGTGCCGATCCTGCCGTCGGCGGTGCCTCCGGCTGTCAAAACCAGGACGTCGGGTGCCATCTGCGCGGCCAGCTCCGCGGCGCCGTCGGCGATCTTTTCACTATGGGACACCACCACAATGCTGACCGTCACGCAGCAGCCCCCACCGCAGCACGCAGGATCAGCGCGCTGGATGCCGCGCCGGGGTCCCGGTGGCCCGCGCTCCGCTCGCCCAGGTAACTGGCACGGCCCTTGCGCGCCACCAGCGGATCTGTGGCCACCGCCCCGGCCTCGGCCGCCTCGGCGGCGGCAACCAGCACGGTCAGGACCTCCGGGCCGCCGGTGTCCGCGGCGGCTTTCGCGGCGTCGGCGGCGGGCGCCCACGCATCCACCATGGTCTTGTCCCCCGGCTCAGCCTTCCCGCGGGCAACAATCCCGTCCCGTGCGGCACTGACCGCCGCGGCCCAGCCTGCGGGGTCGATTTCAGCGGCGTCGCCCATGGTTCCGGCGGCCCGCAGGAAAGCGGTGCCGTAGAGCGGGCCCGCGGCCCCGCCCACCTTGGACATCAGGGTCATCGCCGCGAGTTTCAGCGCCGCACCCGGAGTGGCCGGCGGGGCTTCCGCCAGCTTGTCCAGGACGGCCTGGAAGCCCCGGTCCATGTTTTCGCCATGATCGGAATCGCCGATGGCCCGGTCCAGTTCGATCAGCTCCACCCGGTGTTCGGCCATCGCCTGCGCGCAGAGGGTCAGCCATTTCACTGCCCAGTTGACGTCCAGCACCACGGCTAAGCACCCCACCGCAGGGCTGCGGTGTGGACTGGCGCATCCCACAGTTCCGTCAGTTCGTCGTCCAGCCGGAGGACGGAGATGGAGCAGCCCTGCATCTCCAGCGCCGTGATGTAGTTGCCCACCAGCGAGCGCTCCACCACGGCGCCCCTGTCCGCGAGGACCTGCGCCGCACGGCGGTAGACGATGTACAGCTCACTCAGCGGCGTGCCGCCCATTCCGTTGACGAAGAGCAGCACCCTGTCGCCCCTGCTGATGCCGAGGTCGGAGAGGACGGGTTCCAGCAGCCTGTCCGTGATGGCATCCGCGCTTTCCAGCGGAATGCGGTGCCGGCCGGGCTCGCCATGGATTCCGATGCCGATCTCCACCTCGTCCTCCGCCAGGTCGAAGCTGGGCGTACCGGCGTGCGGGACGGTGCAGGCCGAGAGGGCAACACCCATGCTGCGGACATTGGCGTTGACGCGCGAGGCAGTGGATGCCACCGTATCCAGGTCATCGCCCCGTTCGGCGGCAGCGCCGGCGATTTTCTCCACCAGCACGGTGCCGCCCACGCCGCGTCTTCCTGCGGTGTAGAGAGAGTCCTCCACGGCAACGTCGTCGTTGACCAGGACCGTGCGGATGCTGATGCCTTCCGCCTCCGCAAGTTCCGCCGCCGTCTCGAAGTTCAGGACGTCACCGGTGTAGTTCTTCACAATGTGCACGACGCCGGCGCCCGAGTCCACTGCGAGGGTGGCAGGCAGGATCTGGTCCGGGGTGGGCGAGGTGAACACTGCCCCGGGTACGGCGGCATCGAGCATCCCTTTTCCCACAAACCCGGCATGCAGGGGCTCGTGCCCGCTTCCGCCGCCGGACACGAGGGCCACTTTTCCGCTGACCGGAGCGTCCAGGCGCCTGATGAACGTGGGATCCGTGCTCACCGTGACAAGGTCTGCGTGGGCCAGGCCAAAGCCCTGGACGGATTCGTCAACCACAGACTTGGGGTCGTTGATGAGTTTCTTCACGGCGGCTCCCGGCTGTGCTGCTGAAGGATGTCTTTTCGACCCTACTACCGGGGCACGCCTGAACGATAGGTTTCCGCTGGTGGGAGGCGAGTGCGGCAAAGGGACAGCCCCCAATGACTGTCCCTTTCCCGGGTCCCCATACCGGCCCAGCCAGTTTATCCATCAAATCGAATTAAGCCAACGCGCGTGTGTTAAGCGTGAGACAGCCAGGACAGTGCCACTGGCGGCGGGTACCCGGTGCGCAACGGAAGGCGCAAGGCGGCATGCCTCCTAAAGGAAGCGGATCATGCGGGTGTTTCCGAGAGTGTTCGGCTTGACCCGCGCGAGGTCCAGGAACTCCGCAACACCCTCGTCGTGGGAGCGCAGGAGCTCGGAGTAGACCTCCGGATCCACCGCCGACTGGTCCGCCATGACTTCGAACCCGTGCCGCTTGAAGAAGTCCACCTCAAAGGTGAGGCAGAAGACCCGGGCCACGCCAAGGGAACGTGCTTCATCAAGCAGGCTCTCCACCAGCACGTGGCCCACGCCCCGGCCGCGCCAGTCCTCGGAAGCGGCCAGCGTGCGTACTTCAGCCAGGTCCTCCCACATGACATGCAAGGCCCCGCAGCCGATGACCTCCCCGTTGCTGGACTCTGCGATCCTGAACTCCTGAAGGCTTTCGTAGTAGGCCACCGTTTCCTTTGCCATCAGGATCCGCTGGTCCGCCAGCGGCGCTACCAGCTTCTTGATGGCGGACACATCACTTGTACGGGCCGGGCGGATGTGGAAGGAGTCGCTCACACGCCAATCCTAGTTGGCCTGCACTCAGGGGCTCGTCCACCGGCCCGGGAGCGCTACGGCGCCGGAGCCATTGCCTCTTGCTGCCGGCGCCGGGAAACCTCTGATGGCCGCCACCGTATTTAGCCACGGAACATGCGCGAAGTGGCTAAAGACCCAGCTCAGGCGGCAGTGCGACGTCCTCGCCGAGGACGTTTTTGGCCAGGAATGATTCAACCACCTGGTACCAGACTTTGGCGTGCTGCGGCTGGAGGACCCAGTGGTTCTCGTCGGGGAAGTACAGGAACCGGTGGGCGGTCTGGCCGTCGGCATCGGCGGCCAGCTGGGATTTGGAGAGCAGTTCGTACCAAAGCCGCAGCCCTTCCCCGATGGGCACCCGGTAGTCCTTGTCCCCGTGGATGACCAGCATGGGCGTGCTGATCTTTTCCACGTGCAGGTGCGGGGAGTTCTCCAGCGCCATCTCTTCCGTCATTTCCTTCAGCCAGTACTGGGACGCGTCCGTGGTGGGGCCGAACTGGTCCAGGGCCCACAGGCTGGCATGGGTGACGACGGCGTCGAACCGGTCCGTTTGGCCGGCCACCCAGTTGGCCATGTAGCCGCCGAAGGAGCCGCCCATGGCAGCCGTCCGCGAGGCATCGATGTCCGGCCGCTCCACGGCGGCGTCCGTCACGGCCATCAGGTCTGTAAAGGGGGCTTTCCCCCAGGCGCCCCATCCCCGCTGGATGTAGGCCTGGCCGTAGCCGGTGGACAGTGCGGGATCCGGCAGCAGCACCGCATAGCCGAGGGCGGTGAGGAGCCAGGGGTTCCAGCGCCACGTCCACGCGTTCCACGATGCAAGCGGCCCGCCGTGGATCCAGAGGAGCAGTGGCGCCGGGCTGCCGGCGGACGCTTCCCCGGGCAGGGCGAGGTAGGCCGGGACCCGTGACCCGTCCCGGGCCGTGGCTGCGATGCGCTGCAGGCTTCCCGGACACACGGGCCGTTCCGCGGGCGCCGGCAGCCGTGTGGTTTCCCCTGTCGCCAGGTCGATGCGTACCGCTTCGGGCGGGAAGGCATAGGAGCTGCGCAGCGCGTAGGCGGCGCGCCCGTCCGGCGAAACCACGACGTCGGTGTACGCCGCCGCGTCCTGCGTCACCCGGGAGACACTCACTTCAGCGGCAGACGCCGGAACGCTGATCCGGAAAAGGGGCGACGCGCCGTCGTCGTCCGCCGTGGCCAGGATGGCTGACCCGTCCGGCAGCCAGGCGGCCGGCTTGGCCCAGCGGTCCCAGTCGGGCGCAAGGGGCTGCAGGCGCGCCGTCCCGTCGGCGGGGTTGGTGACGTCCAGCAGGTGAAGCTTGACCTCCGGCGCCTGGCGCGGCGTGGAGTCGCTCTCGCTGACCACCACCAGCGTCCTGCCGTCCGGGCTGACGGGGCCGGGAAAGTAGCTCATGCCTTCATGGTCCAGCAGCACCGTCATGCTGCCGGACGCCACGTCCACGGCCACCAGGACGGAACGGCTGTCCGTGCGGGCAAGTGGCTTGGTCAGGCTCGTGTAGATCGTCCTGCCGTCCGGGCTGGCGACCGTCTCCGCCTCCCGCAGCCGGGGCCCCGCGCCGGGCGTCAGGTTCCGCAGCACCAGGGGCGCGGCCGCATCCACCGTTGTCGGCTTGCCCGGTCCCTTGTCCTCTCCCGGTTCGACGGCAAAGATCCGCGGCTGCCCGGGTCCAAGGTCGGCGTCCCAGTACCTCACCGGATATTCACTGTGCAGGATGGCCGAGACCTTGTTGTCCTTGCGGGCCTTGCGGCGCCGGGCGTCGTCTTCCTCGTCGGTGGAGCCAGCCAGGACCTCGGCGGTCACGAAGGCAGCGTCCGCGCCCCTGGCCGTCAGTACCCTGGCGACGCCGCCCGGCCGGTTGAGGACCACCCGGGCTTCCCCGCCGTCGGCAGGAAGCAGCCAGAGGGCATTGACCGGATCCTCGTCCGGGCTGTCAGGGTCGGGCCGGGCTGAGGTGAAGTAGACGTCTCCGTTGGCGGCGAAGGCGGCACCCGCCTCGCCCTTGGCGCTGCGGGTGATGCGCCGGGCGTGCCGCTGGCCGGCCGGGTCCAGCTCCCACAGGGCGGTGGCGAACTCAGTCCCTTTGCCGTTCAGGGTGCTGACGGTTGTGACAAGGCGGGATCCGTCCGGGCTGAGGGTGAGCCCGCTGACCCGTGGGATGGACAGGTAGTGGTCGAGGTCGTGGAAAGGGGTCTGTGGTTGATCGCCCGGGATCGCCGGGTTCAAAATAGCCATGCCTCCGATTCAACACGCTTTGTGTCCCGCATCACAGCACCCGCGGCCTTTTCGGCATGCCGTGCAGGGGAACGCAAAAGCCCCGCCGTTTCCTTGCGGAGCGGCGGGGCTTTTGTGGAGCTGTACCTTTTGTGGGGTTCGGGTCAGACGCTCGGAGCGATCTCCGGGATGCGCGGCTTGGCGTTGCCGGCGAACGTGAACTTCGCGTCGTCGCCTTCGCCTTCCACGTCCACCACCACGATGTCGCCGGGGTGGATGTCGCCAAAGAGGATCTTCTCGGAGAGCTGGTCCTCGATCTCGCGCTGGATGGTGCGGCGCAGCGGCCGGGCACCCATTGCGGGGTCGTAGCCGCGGGTTGCCAGGAGCACCTTGGCGGCCTTGGTGAGCTCGATGCCCATGTCCTTGTCCTTGAGGCGCTTCTCCAGGCGGGTGACGAACAGGTCGACGATCTCGATGATCTCGTCCTGGGTGAGCTGCGGGAACACCACAACGTCATCCACGCGGTTCAGGAACTCGGGGCGGAAGTGCTGCTTGAGTTCCTCGGTCACACGGGCACGCATGCGGTTGTAGCCGGTCTGGGTGTCGGTGCCGGACTGGAAGCCGGTGGCAACGCTCTTGGAGATGTCCCGGGTGCCCAGGTTGGTGGTCATGATGATCACGGTGTTCTTGAAGTCCACCACCCGGCCCTGGGAGTCGGTCAGGCGGCCGTCTTCCAGGATCTGCAGCAGCGAGTTGAAGAGGTCCGCGTGGGCCTTCTCGACTTCATCGAACAGCACCACGGAGAACGGACGGCGGCGGACCTTCTCGGTCAGCTGCCCGCCCTCTTCGTAGCCGACGTAGCCCGGAGGGGCACCGAACAGCCGCGAGACCGTGTGCTTCTCCGAGTACTCGGACATGTCCAGCGTGATGAGGGCGTCCTCTTCACCGAACAGGAACTCCGCGAGTGCCTTGGCCAGCTCGGTCTTGCCGACGCCGGTAGGGCCGGCGAAGATGAACGAGCCGCCGGGGCGCTTGGGGTCCTTGAGCCCTGCACGGGTGCGGCGGATGGCCTGGGACAGTGCCTTGATGGCCTCGTCCTGGCCAACGACGCGCTTGTGCAGTTCCTCTTCCATCTTCAGCAGGCGCGAGGATTCTTCCTCGGTCAGCTTGAAGACGGGGATGCCGGTGGAGTTGGCCAGCACCTCAGCGATGAGGTCCTCGTCCACCTCGGAGATGTCGTCCATGCCGCCGGACTTCCAGTGGCGTTCCTTCTCGGCACGCTCGGCGATCATCTTCTGCTCTTTGTCGCGGAGCGAAGCTGCGCCTTCGAAGTCCTGCGCGTCGATGGCGGATTCCTTCTCCATCTTCAGCTTGGCGATGCGCTCGTCCATGGCCTTGAGCTCCGGCGGAGCGGTCATGCGGCGGATGCGCAGCCGTGCGCCTGCCTCGTCGATCAGGTCGATCGCCTTGTCCGGCAGGAAGCGGTCCGAAATGTAGCGCTCGGCGAGGCTGGCGGCAGAGGCCAGGGCGCCGTCGGTGATGGTGACGCGGTGGTGTGCCTCGTAGCGGTCACGCAGGCCCTTGAGGATCTCGATGGCGTGCGCCACGGAGGGTTCCTTGACCTGGATCGGCTGGAAGCGGCGCTCCAGCGCGGCGTCCTTCTCGATGTGCTTGCGGTACTCGTCCAGCGTGGTGGCACCGATGGTCTGCAGCTCGCCGCGGGCCAGCATAGGCTTCAGGATGGACGCGGCATCAATGGCGCCTTCGGCGGCGCCGGCACCAACGAGCGTGTGGATCTCGTCGATGAAGAGGATGATGTCGCCACGGGTGCGGATCTCCTTGAGGACCTTCTTCAGGCGCTCTTCGAAGTCACCGCGGTAGCGGGAGCCTGCCACCAGGGAGCCGAGGTCCAGGGTGTACAGCTGCTTGTCCTTGATGGTCTCCGGGACGTCGCCGCGCACAATGGCCTGGGCAAGGCCTTCGACGACGGCGGTCTTGCCGACGCCGGGTTCGCCGATGAGGACCGGGTTGTTCTTGGTGCGGCGGGAGAGGACCTGCATGACGCGTTCCATCTCCTGCTCGCGCCCGATGACCGGATCCAGCTTGTTCTCGCGGGCAGCCTGGGTCAGGTTGCGGCCGAACTGGTCCAGCACGACGGAGCCGGCCGGCGCGCCCTCGGGCTGGCCTGAGCCGACGCCCGCACCGGTGGTTTCCTTGCCCTGGTAGCCGGAGAGCAGCTGGATGACCTGCTGGCGCACGCGGTTGAGGTCGGCGCCGAGCTTGACCAGCACCTGGGCGGCAACGCCCTCACCCTCGCGGATGAGGCCGAGCAGGATGTGCTCCGTGCCGATGTAGTTGTGGCCCAGCTGGAGTGCCTCGCGCAGCGAGAGCTCCAGTACCTTCTTGGCACGGGGGGTGAAGGGGATGTGCCCGGACGGCGCCTGCTGGCCCTGTCCGATGATCTCCTGCACCTGCTCGCGAACGCCGTCGAGCGAAATGCTCAAGGACTCAAGAGCTTTGGCGGCAACGCCCTCACCCTCATGGATCAGACCCAAGAGGATGTGTTCGGTACCGATGTAATTGTGGTTCAGCATGCGTGCCTCTTCTTGGGCAAGCACAACTACGCGACGGGCACGGTCCGTAAATCGCTCAAACATTTCGCCACACTCCTAGCTACGACGTACTTTGATGCTACGTGGCGGGCCCGGACTTGTGGAGCATGTTCGCCACAGGGGAAACCCGCACCGTTCGGGAATATCCCGCAGGCATACCTCCCGGCCCGGACGGGCGGCCGGGGACAAGGCGGAGTGCTGCCCTCCCCTGCTGATAACGAAGCAAATGGCGAAGCTGGCGCCGGGCTTATAAAAAAGTGCCGCAGGCATCCCTCTGCAGGCCGCGCCTAAATTCCCCCGAGGGCGGTGCCGATCCCGCACATTTTGTGCGGGAAACCGAAAAAACCCCGCTTCCCGGCGACGGGAAGCGGGGTTTTAACCAGGTCCTGGCTGCTGCTAGGAATTTGCCTTTTGGTAGGCTTCCTGGATTTCCGCCTGAATTCGGCCGCGGCTGTTTACGGTGTACCCGTTATCCCGGGCCCACTGCCTAATCTGGGCTGAATCATTGCTGCGGCCTGCGGCCGGAGCCTTGGGCGTGCGGGCGGCGGCGCGGCCTCCCGACGCCTTCCGTGCAGCGGCTATGAAGCGCTCCAGCGAAGACCGGAGTTCAGCGGCATTGGCCGCTGAAAGGTCAATCTCGTAGTTCGTCCCATCAAGGCCGAACTTCACATTCTCGTCTGCGGATCCCCCATCCAGATCATCAACGAGGATGATGTTTACTTTCTGTGCCATTTAACGTCTTCCTCTTGGAAAGGGTGGTTTTTTCAGAAAAGCAGGATGTTTCCCTAAAAAGTATGACTCTCTTTATGGCAACGCGTCAAAGCGCCTAATGGTTCCTTGGGGATAACCGCAGAACATTAGGGGATTTTTATTTGGCTTCGGGGCCCGGCTGGCCGGACGGCGGTTCGTCGGCCTGCCTGCGTTCGGCGGACTGTGCCGCCCGCGCGTCGGCCTCGGCCTGGGCGCGGGCTTCTGCCTGCCGTTCCGATTTGTCGGCATTGAAAATCGCCTTCATGGCAAACCAGAAAAGGAGGCCCACCACTATGGAGGGAAGCAGGACTGCTACATATTCCATGCCTAGTGCCCTTCGGGCTTCAGCAGCGGGAAGAGGATGGTCTCCCGGATTCCGGCGCCGGTGAACAGCATCACCAGGCGGTCGATGCCCAGCCCGATGCCGCCCATGGGCGGTGCGCCGTATTCCAGTGCCCGCAGGAAGTCCTCGTCCAGCTGCATGGCCTCGTCGTCGCCGGCCGCGGCGTGGCGGGACTGCTCCGTGAGCCGTTCGCGCTGGATGACGGGGTCGATCAGTTCGGAGAAGGCCGTGCCGCGCTCCATGCCGCCGATGATCAGGTCCCAGGCTTCGATGAGCCGGCCGTCCTTGCGGTGCGGGCGTGCCAGCGGCTGGGCGGAGGGCGGGTAGTCGTAGACAAACGTGGGGTTCAGCAGGGTGGGTTCCACGATTTCGCCGAAGAGCTCCACGGCCAGCTTTTCGGCGTCCCACTTGGGGTCCACCTTGACCTCGTGCTTTTCCGCCACTTCGCGAAGCACCTCAAGCGGGGTGTCCGGAGTGATTTCCTGCCCGACGGCGTCGGACAGCCCCGGGTACACGGCGAGCCAGGCCCATTCGCCGTCGAGGTTGATCTCGCCGGCCTCGGTCTGGATGGTGCGGCCGGCGCCCACGGCGTCAGCGGCGTCCAGGATGATCTCCTTGATGCGCTCCGCCATGACGAACTGGTCAGCCCACGCCTCGTAGCACTCAAGGGTGGTGAACTCGGGGCTGTGGGTGGAGTCCACGCCCTCGTTCCGGAACACGCGGCCCATGTCGTAGACCCGGTCGATTCCGCCCACCACGGCCCGCTTCAGGTACAGCTCCGTGGCGATGCGCAGGGTCATCTTCTGGTCGAACGCGTTCATGTGCGTCTCGAACGGGCGGGCCAGGGCCCCGCCGTGGACCAGGTTCAGGATGGGGGTTTCAACCTCCACGTAGCGGTGGCGGAAGAGCGTCTCGCGGATGGAGCGGGTAATGGCGGCACGGGTGTAGACCATTTCGCGGGCCTCGTCGCGGACCATCAGGTCCACGTAGCGCTGCCGGACGCGGGTTTCCTCGTTCAGTTCGGCGTGCAGCACCGGCAGCGGGCGCAGCGCCTTCGAGGCCATGGACCAGGAGTCGGCCATGATGGAGAGCTCACCGCGGCGTGAGGAGATGACCTCGCCCTTGATGAAGACGTGGTCACCGAGGTCAACCAGTGCCTTCCAGTCGGCGAGCGCTTCTTCACCGATGTTGGCCAGGCTGAGCATGGCCTGGAGGCGGGTTCCCTTGCCGTCGGTGCCGCCCTCCTGCAGGGTCGCGAAGCAAAGCTTGCCGGTGTTGCGGATGAACACCACGCGGCCGGTGACGCCAACGATGTCGCCGGTGGTGTCGTCCGCCTCGAGGTGGGCGTACTTTTCCCGGATTTCGGCGAGCGAGTGCGTCCGCTCCACACCCACCGGGTAGGCCTCCGTGCCGCGCTCGATCAGTTTGGCGCGCTTCTCCATGCGGATCCGCATCTGCTCGCTGGCATCGAGGGGCTCGGGGGCGTTCTTGGGGGCGGGGGTGTTTTGGGAAGTCACAGTCATCAAGTTTACCGGGACTTCGCGTGCCCGCTCCCGCCTAGGATGGGGTGGGTGAAAGAACGGTTCCTTCCAACACACGACGGCGGCCGCCTGGCCTTGTACAGCTACGGCACCGTGGATGCCCCGGGGGAACGCCGGGTGCTGCTGATCGGCGGGGCGTTCCTGACTGCCCTGATCTACCGGCCGTTCTCCATCGCCCTTGCCAAGGGCCTGGGCGAGGGCTGGGCCGTGGACGTGTACGACCGCCGGGGACGCGGCCGCTCAACAGAACAGCCGGCCGACTACTGCATGGGCACCGAGATCGCGGACGTCCGCACGGTCATGGACGCCACCGGCGCCAGGAACATCCTGGGCCACAGCCTCGGCGGTTCCGTGGCATTGAACGCCGTCCAGGAGTTCACCGGGACCTCGTATGTTCCGGACAAGCTCGCCGTGTACGACGCAGCCGTGAACATCGACGGCAGCATCGACACTGAGTGGCTGGACGGGTTTGAGGATGCGGTCAACAACGGCAGGGTGGGGCACGCCCTGGCGCACATGAAGAGAGCAACGTCCCCGGGGTCGGCCCTGGCCCGCATCCCCGAACCCGTCCTTGCCGGGCTGATGGCGCTGCTCTCACGGACCAAGGTCAACAGGATGTTCCGTGAAGTGATGCCCAGCGGCGTCGGCGAACTGCGGGCCGCGTACAAGGAGGCCGACCATGCCAGGGACTTCAGCGTGCTGCCTGCCAATACCCATTTCATGGCCGGCGGCAAGAGTCCCGGCTACTACAAGGTCACGGCGGAGCGGCTGCACGCGGCCGTACCCGGCAGCACGTTCGAGCTCTCCCCCAAGGGCTTCCACGGCTCGATCCCGGCAGCGGTCAACGAACTCGTGACGGACATCTCGGAGTATTTCAAAGGCTGACCGGAAACCGGAGTTTTTGTCCACAGATGGTGGGCTGAAGCGCCCTGAAGTCGCCATATGTGGACAAAAACTCGATGGGGGTGGGGATCAGGTGCGTTCGCCCCGGGTAAATCCGGCCAGGGCGGCGTCGCCGAGATCCTGCCAGAGGCTCCTTTCCTTCCGCCCGCCGCTGCGGTCCGCCAGCCAGTCACCCCAGGCGGTGATGTCCTCCCCGCCGGCGGCGGCCACGGCGTCGCAGGCGAAGCCGACGGCGGATGTGCCGTCCGCCAGCTGCATGGACCCCAGCAGCATGGGCTCGGGCAGGGACGCCAGGAACGAACCCAGCGCGGCAGGCGGCAGCAGCCAGCGCTCCCCCACCAACTCCGCGCCGTCGTCGGACCTGTACACCCCCGGCTTGGGCGGCACCGTGTCCAGCGACACCATGCGGTAGCGGGCGGCCGTCCGGACGGGCCCGTCCCAGGCGGCGCCGAGTTCCTCCAGCTGGTGCGCCAGCGGCTGCCCCTTGCGGTGCGCGCCCACCACCACCAGCGGCACAGCTGCCGCACCTGCCGCCACCGGCCAGGGAGCGGACGACGCCGGCACCCCGGCAGGCTGCCCGGCCGACGGCGACGCTCCCGCGGCGAAGAGGGCGGGCACCCCAGGGGTAACCTCCAGCAGGCGGGCAATATCCGCGGCCACCGCATCGTCGAAGGTCCGGGCCACCACTGTCAGGCCGAACTGCGCGCCGTCCACTTCCCCGGCCGGAACGGCCACGGCGCACAGGTCGAAGAGGTTGCAGAAGTTCGTGTAGGTGCCCATGCGGGAGTTCACGCCCACTGGATCGGCAGCGACGTCGGCCAGCGTCGGGTGGAACGGGGCGGTGGGGACCAGCAGGGCGTCAAAGCCGTGCAGCCGCTCCATGGCCGTGTGCTTCAGCTCCTCCACCCTTGCAGTGTCCGCGACATAGCGGTGTGCGGGCACTTTCCCGGCAGCCCGGATGATGCCCGCCACGGTGGGATCGAGGCCCGCGCCGCCGTCGCACTCCGCCAGGAAGTCCCCGACGGCGGCGTAGCGCTCGGCCACCAGCGCGCCGTCGTACAGCAGCCGGGCAGCGTCGAGGAAGGCGTCGAACTCAATGGGTTCGGCGTCCACGCCCAGGTCCTGGAGCAGCTGGATGTTCCGGTGGAACTCCGCGGCCCATGCCGCCGGCAGGGCCGGCAGGCTTGCCGGGTAGGCGACCCGCGGCCTCGCCGGTGCCGCCAGCCGGACATCCGAAGGCCAGTCGCGGGCGTTGCCTGCCATGACACCCATGGCCAGTTCCGCGGTGGCAAGGTGCCGGGCGAAGATGGTGACGGCATCCCAGGACCGGCAGGCAGGAACCACCCCGGCGGTGGATACGACGTGCAGGGTGGGCTTGATCCCCACGATCCCCTGCAGTCCGGCCGGCACCCGGCCCGAACCGGCCGTGTCCGTCCCGATGGCGATGTCAGCCAGGCCCAGTGCCACCGCCACGGCGGAGCCGGAGCTGGACCCGCCGGAGATGAAGTCGGGGCGGCGGGAGTCGCGGACGGCACCATAGGGGCTGCGCGTGCCCACCAGCCCGGTGGCGAACTGGTCCAGGTTGGTGGCACCCAGCACAAGGGCACCGGCAGCACGCATCCGGGCCACCGCCCCAGCATCCTTGTCGGGGGTGTACGCGAAGCCGGGGCATGCCGCCGTCGTCGGAATCCCTGCCACGTCCACATTGTTCTTGACTGCCAGCAGGAGCCCCGCCAGCGGCAGGTGCGCACCGCCGGCAACTGCCGTATCGATGGCGGCTGCTTCGGCAAGGAGCTCCTCACCGCCGCGCAGCGTGATCCAGATTTCGGGCCGGTCGATTGTTTCGATGGCAGCCAGGGCTGCACGGACCCGGGCCGTGGCGGCGCCTGCGGCTGGGGTGCTCATACTGCTGCCTCTTCCAGTTCCGGGGATTCCATGCCAACGGGCTCGAGGTCCGAGCCGCCGAGGACAACCACTGCCTCGCCCGCCACCACCTGCGAACCCGCGGCCGGCAGGACGCGGAGCACCACGCCGTCGGACGGGGCTTCCAGCACTGTTTCCATCTTCATGGCCTCAAGGGACACCAGTGGCTGGCCTTTCACCACGAGATCGCCTTCCGCCACGTCCACCTTCCAGACGCTGGCGGCGAAGGGTGCCGAGACGAGGGACCCTCCCTCCGGAACCACTACCTCGTCCGCAGCGGGGGCCACGACGGCGGCGAGCGCCTCCGCACGGTCAAACTCGCCGGCGTCGGCCCACGCCTGGCGCTCCACGGCGAAGGCCGCCCCCTGCTTCTCGCGGAATGCCGTGATGGACTCCCGGTTCTCCTCAAGGAACAGTTCGTGGTCGGCCAGGGAGAACGTGCCGTCCTCGATCTCGACGCCGCGGCCCCTTCCGGCGGCCATGTCCGCCCGCAGGTCCAGCAGTTCCTCCGGGCTGACCGGGTACCAGGAGATCCGGTCGAAGAAGCGGAGCAGCCACGGTGAGCCTGGCTCGAACGGTGCGGAGTCCGCGTAGCGGGACCACACCTGGGTGGTGCGGCCAACGAACTGGTAGCCGCCGGGGCCTTCCATGCCGTAGATGCACATGTACGCGCCGCCGATGCCCACCGCATTCTCCGGCGTCCAGGTACGGGCCGGGTTGTACTTCGTGGTGACCAGCCGGTGCCGCGGGTCAAGCGGTGTGGCCACCGGGGCGCCGAGGTAGACGTCGCCCAGTCCCAGGACCAGGTACTCCGCGTTGAAGACGGTGTCGAAGACGTCGTTGACGGAGTCCAGGCCGTTGATGCGGCGGATGAACTCGATATTCCAGGGGCACCAGGGGGCGTCGTCCCGGACACCTGCCATGTAACGTTCAATGGCTTCCCGGGTGGCGGGGTCGTCCCAGGACAGTGGCAGCCGGACGGTGCGGCTGGGGACAACCAGTTCGGAGCTTGCGGGCAGCGCCGCTTCAATTTCCCGGACCATGCCCAGCAGCTTCCTGGTGGGCAGGACCGAGGGGTCCACCTTGATCTGCAGGGAACGGATTCCCGGCGTCAGGTCCACGATTCCGGGCACCCTGAGCTGTTCGATGTGCTGGTGCAGGGCATGGACCCTGGCGCGGAGGCCCAGGTCAAGCACCATGTCTCCGTACTCCACCAGCAGGTTGTCGTCGCCGGAGCGGCGGTACGTGACTGCAGGGCGGCCGGAACCTTCCGGCACCCGGCCCAGTACGCCGTCGTCGCCGTCCCTTTCCGCCGGCAGGCCGGCCTGCCACCCGGCGCTGCCCGGAAGCATCAGCTGCCGGCCGGGTCCCAGATCCTTGGCCGACGGCGCCTGGCTGGCTTTGACGGGAACGAACCGGACCTTGTCGCCGGGCCGGAGCTGGCCGAGCTTCCACCGGTCGGCCGTGACGACCGTAACCGGGCAGACGAAGCCGCCCAGGCTGGGGCCGTCCGGGCCGAGCAGGATGGGGGTGTCGCCGGTGAAGTCCAGGGCGCCGACGGAGTAGGCGGTGTCGTGGATGTTGGACGGGTGCAGGCCTGCCTCGCCGCCGTCGGTCCGGGCCCAGCGCGGCTTGGGACCGGTGAGGCGGACACCGGTCCGTGCGGAGTTGAAGTGCACCTCGTACTCGGCGGCATACAGCTCATCGATGTCTTCGCGCTGGAAGAATTCAGGGGCACCGTGCGGGCCCTCTGTCACTGCCAGTGCCCACACAGATGTCAGGGCGGGACGGCTGTCCAGCGGCACCGCCCCCGCAACTGTGCCGGTGGGGGACTGGACGGCGCGGAGCACGTCGCCGGCGCGCAGGACCCGTCCGGCGTGCCCGCCGAACTGTCCCAGGGTGAAGGTGGAGGCGCTGCCGAGGTACTCGGGAATGTCCAGGCCGCCCTGGAACAGGATGTAGCCGCGGAGCCCGTGCCCTGCCGCGGTGCCAACGTCGAGCGTTCCTCCCGCCGGAACCGTGACCGGCGTCCACGCGGGCACCTCCGTCCCGTCAACCGTCAGCGTGACGTCGGCGCCGGTGACGCAGACGGTGGTGGCGGAGGTGAAGGTCAGGCTGGGTCCGGTCATGGTGAATTCCAGGCCCGGGGCGCCCTCGGGATTGCCCAGGGCCGTGTTGCCCAGCCGGAACGAAAGATCGTCCATCGGCCCGCTCGGCGGAACCCCGATCTGCCAGAGCCCGGTGCGGCCCGGCCAGTCCTGCACGCTTGTCTGCAGGCCCGGACGGTTGACGGTGATGCGCGGTTCGGGGTCCCCCACGCTGTCCAGGGTGCTGGTGGAGTGCCCGACGCTGCGGACGACGTCGAGGCCCGTTACGGCGCGCAGCATCCCCAGGTTGGTCTCGATCCCGTCGATCCGGGTGCCTGCGAGCGCGGCGGCCAGCCGGTCGAAGGCCTCGCCCCGGGTTGCCCCGGAGGTGATGACCTTGCCCAGGAGCGGATCGTAGTTGGTGGACACCTCGGTGCCGGTCTCCACCCAGGCGTCCACTCGGACACCATCCGTGGCTGGAAATTCTGCGTTCGTGACAGTCCCGGCACTGGGCTGGAAATTGCGCGCGGGATCTTCAGCGTAGACGCGGGCCTCGACGGCGCTGCCGGAAACGGGCAGGCCGTCCGGAAGACCGGCAAGGACGCTCTTCGCTTCCCCGCCGCCCTGCGCCAGCCGGAGCATCCATTCCACCAGGTCCACCCCGGTGACGGACTCCGTGACGGGGTGCTCCACCTGGAGGCGGGCATTGACCTCCAGGAAGGACGCCTCCTGGCGGGCGGAGTCGTAGACGAACTCCACGGTGCCGGCGGAGCGGTAGTTAAGGGAGGCGCAGAGGGCGCGGGAGGTGCGGTGCAGTTCTTGCCGCAGGCTGCCCGGCAGGTCCGGGGCCGGTGCCTCCTCGAGCACTTTCTGGTGGCGGCGCTGCAGCGAGCAGTCCCGGTCGCCCAGGCTCACCACCCGCCCCTCGCCGTCGCCGAAGACCTGGACCTCGATGTGCCGGGCGTTCTCGACATACCGTTCGGCAAAAACGCCGGCCGTGCCGAAGCTGGCGCCGGCCAGGCGGGCCACGCGCGGGAAACTCTCCACCAGTTCGGCCTCGGTGCGGCAGACGGTCATACCGATCCCGCCGCCACCGCCGGTGGCCTTCAGCATCAGCGGGAACCCGATCGCCTGGCTGGCCGCGACGGCGGCGTCCACGTCCTCAAGCAGCCCGGAACCGGCGATCATCGGTACCCCGGCCGCACGGGCGGCGTCGCGCGCTGTGTGCTTGGTGCCGAAGATGCGCAGCTGTTCGGCGGTGGGACCGACGAAGGCCAGCCCCGCCGCTTCCACGGCCTCGGCGAAGGCGGCGTCCTCGGACAGGAAGCCGTACCCTGGGTGGATGGCGCCGGCGCCCGTGGACGCGGCGGCGGCCAGCAGGGCATCAACCTTCAGGTAGGACTCCTTCGCGGGTGCCGGGCCCAGGAGCACTGCCTCGTCAGCCAGGCGGACGTGGCGGGCGCCGCGGTCCGCTTCGGAGAAGACGGCCACCGTGCGCAGCCCGAGCTTCCGGGAGGAGTCGATGATGCGGCAGGCGATTTCACCGCGGTTTGCGATCAGCAGGGTGTCGAAAGTGCTCAGGTTTGTGGTGCTCACAGCGCTGCCTCCGGCCGGGTGACGATCATGCGGACTGGGGTGGGGTTGAAGCCGTTGCAGGGGTTGTTGACCTGCGGGCAGTTGGAGACGAGGACCAGGGTGTCCGCCTCGGCGCGCAGGGCCACCCGTTTGCCGGGGGCAGAGAGGCCGTCAACGATGCCCAGCGCACCGTCCGGGTCCACGGGGACGTTCATGAACCAGTTGATGTTGGACACCAGGTCCCGCTTGCCCAGGCCCCAGCGGGAGCCTTCGATCAGGAAGTTCTCCACGCAGGCGTGCTGTTCGCGGGTGTGCTGGCCGTAGCGGAGGGTGTTGGACTCCTGGGAGCAGGCGCCGCCGATGGTGTCATGCACGCCCACCTCGTCCGCCACCACGGTCATCAGCGGGGCGCCGGTGTCCGCCCGGAGCACGGACCCGGTGGTGAGGACGATCGACTGCTGTGCGGCGATGGTGGCAGCCGCGGAATAGCGGACGGAGGTATCGGCGGCCGAGTAGAGGAGGCAGTCCACGGCCTGGTTTCCTTCCAGGTCCACGATGGTCAGCACGTCGCCGGCTGCCACGACGGCGGACCAGGGGCCGCGGGCTTCCACGTATTCGTCCAGGATCACCTGGCCTGCCGCCAGGGCGGTTTCGCCCGCTGCCGGGACGGACTTGGTGTCCGCAGGGGATTTGGTGAAGGTGGCGGTGTTCATCGGGCGTTCCTCGCGGTCAGGTCGTGTTCGGTATAGCGGAGCGCCTGCAGGTGCTCGGGGGCCAGTGGTCCGGCCAGGCGGCCGGTTTCGAGTGCGGCCAGGTCCTCCGGTGCATGCCAGGCGGTGATGTCCACGGCCGTTCCGGTGAATTCCGGGCGCGGGTCCAGCGGGTGGGCGGTGTTGGCCAGCACCAGCACGGCGTCCATCTGGAGCAGGAGTTCGACGACGGCTCCCGGGCCGGCGCTTCCGGTGAAGGTGATGGTGCCGGCCGGGTCGACGTTGATGCCTTTGAAGAAGGACAGCGACGGCGCCACGTCCCTGGGACCCAGCCCGCATTTCAGTGCACCGAGGGTGAGCAGTTCGCGGGCGGCCGGGGAGGTGCTGTGCGCCGTTCCGGCGCCGTACTTCGCCGTGTTCCCGGCCAGGATGGTGGCACCGGTGAGGGAGTCGTGGCGGTTGGACGTATCGGCGACGATGGTGGCCATCAGCCGGCCTGCGTCCGACAGCAAGGGGTGGCCCGCGCCGGGGTAGGCCTGCCACGGGATCTTGACGGTGTCCGCCACGTTGAGCCGCTCGTGCAGGGCACCGGCGCGGTACAGCAGGGTGTGCACGCAGGCGTCACCGGCGGTGTCGGCGAGCCGGATCCTCGTGCCGCGGGCGAGGGTCATGGTGGTGTACCGGCCGAAGGCGAGGGACTCGGCCCAGGTGGGGCGGACGCCGTCGGGCAGTCCGTCCGTCAGGCGGGCGGGGGCGGAAGTGCCCGGCACGAAGCGCATGGTCTCCGCGGTCCTGCCGTGCTGCTCCCTGGCGTGGGCGCGGGCACCGGCGGTGGTGGCCGTACCTGTGGCTGGTGTTTCGATCGTCTGGGTCATGTCAGTCCTGTGTTGTTTCGAAGGCGAAGAATTGGTCCGGTGCGGGTCAGGCGCTGGCAGCCAGGTTCCGGCGGCGGACCCAGAGGCCCACCAGCAGGACTGCCGTCACCATCAGGGGCGCCGAGTAGAGGAGGATGCCGTTCTCGCCGCTGGGGTCGTAGACCTCGGGCCGTGGCCAGGCGAGGTTGACCACCATCACGGCTCCGTAGAGCACGGCGAGGATGTTGACCGGCAGCCCCCAGCGGCCCAGGGAGAAGAGGCCTTCCGGCATCGTCTGGCCCACGCGGTTCCAGTCGCCGCGGATGCGGTTGGCCAGTTGCGGCACGGTGACCAGGAGGTAGGCGAGGTAGACCATGACGATGCAGACGCTGCACAGGGTGGTGAACAGGGCGGCGTTGCCCACGTTGATGGCCAGCACGCCCACTGCCAGGGCGCCGATCACGATCGAGGGCCACATGGGGGTCCCGCGGGTCGGGTGGACGGAGGACAGCAGCGCGGGGGCGGGGAGCTTGCCGTCCCGGGCCATGGAGAACACCAGCCGGGAGCCGGCGGTCTGGATGGCGAGGGTGCAGACGAAGATGGCGATGGCGACGTCCACCAGCAGCACCTTGCCCCAGAAGGTGCCCAGCACGGCGGTGAGGACGTAGGGCAGGCCTTCGGTGGCGAGGCGGCCGTCGTCGAGGCTGGGTGCGGCCATCAGGGCGGTGATGATCATGAGTGCGCCGCCGATGCCGGAGATGAGGAGGGCGGAGAGGATGGTGCGGGGTGCGGTGCGGCGGGGGTCCTTGGTCTCTTCGGACAGCTCACCTGCGGAGTTGAAGCCCACCATGACGTAGGCGGCCATCAGCCCCGAGACCAGGAAGGCGCCTACCGCCCCCAGCTCGGAGGTCTGCAGGACGGTAGTGTCCGCCACCACGTCCGGACCCCGCTGCGCGGCCGTGATCAGCGCAAGGATCACGGCAATGACGCCCACGATCTCGCAGGTAACGCCCACCGAGTTCACGTGCGCCATGAGCTTCACGCCCAGCGAGTTGATGACGGTGGTGGCCACCAGGAGCACGGCCCCGAGGATCACCGCGTTGGCGGCGCCGGTGACGGTGTTCAGCGCCGGGTCCCCACCCACCACCTGGAATCCGTCCCACAGCTGGGGCAGCACCACCTGCAGGGCGATGGCGGCTGCCGCGGCGGTGACCACCTGCGCGATGGCCATGAACCAGCCGGCGAACCAGCCCACGCCCTCTCCCCCCACGCGCCGGGCCCACTGGTACACGGCGCCGGACAGCGGGTAGCGGGCGGCGAGTTCGGCGAAGTTCAGGGCAACCAGGAGCTGCCCGACCAGCACCACCGGCCAGGTCCAGAAGAACGCCGGTCCGGCGAAGGAGTAGCCGAACGCGAACAGCTGGAAGATGGTGGTGAGGATGGAGACGAACGAAAAGCCGGCGGCGAAGGAAGCGTAGCGGCCGAGTTTCCGGTGGAGGGTGGGCTGGTAGCCAAGGGACGTCAGGTCCGCATCGTCCTGGTGGACGGTGGGGAGAACAGTTGATGTCATCAGAATCTCCGGGGCTGGAACGGCGGGGGGAATAAAGCCTCCCGGCAGCGCAGCACTCGGCCGATGGCTGCTGATTACCGGTCAATTGATAGTTTTCCAGCGCCATGTCCCCAAACAGTTTCACTTCTGTAAAAGGCGGATAGACATCTTGTTTCCGTTGTATTTCCGGCCCCTCACCATCCTGTCCGGGCCAAACCGGCCCCGACGGTAATGCAAGAATGATGCGGTGACTTCAGCCGGCCCGGGACGCCCCCGCCACCAACAGCCCTCCCGTCCGGGAGCCACAGCCAGGGATGAAATCCTGGACGCCGCAGCCGAGCTCTTCACCACGCAGGGCTACGCCAGCACCTCCACCCGGTCCATTGCGGACGCCGTGGGCATCCGGCAGTCATCGCTGTACCACCACTTCAAAACCAAGGACGACATCCTCGAGGACCTCCTGGACGGCACCGTGTCCGGCGGGCTGGCGTTCGCCCGGGCTGTCGCTGCCGGCGCGGAAGGCGAGGCGGCCCCTGGAAGCCGGCTTCACGCCGTCGCACTCTATGACGGCACCCAGCTTTGCAGCGCCCGCTGGAACCTGGGGATCCTGTACCACCTGCCCGAGGTCCGGAATGAGCGCTTTGCCCGGTTCCTTGCCGACCGGCAGGAGCTGCGCGGACTGTACCGGCGGCTGGGCGGCTCCGCTGCCGGCGAAACCGGCATGCAGGAAGCCGGCGGCGGGGATGTCACCTTCCGGCTGGTTGAGTCGCTGATCAGCCTCCGCGCGGACGGCCTGGTTACGGGTGATTCCCCGCTGCAGGCCGCGGATGCGGGCCTTATCCTCTGCGGACGGGGCCCGGAACTGCGGGCCATCCGGGCCGAAAGCGCAGCCCTCATCGCCCGGTTCTCCTGATTTCCGCCCGGTGTCCGTGATGCTGACGCCCAGCTTGCTCGGCTAGGCTCGGACCATGACGCGCGAGAACATCAGGACCCCCGACGGCGGCACTCTGGAGCTCTTCTCCACCGGCGCCGAACTGGCTTCCGCCGGTTCGGGCGTGGTGGTCATCCCGCCCTCCATGGTGACCGCAGCCGACTACACCAAGTTCGCCCAGAAGCTCAGCGCAGCCCTGGGCCGCCCGGTGCACACGTTCAACCGCCGCGGCCGGGGATCGTCGTCGCCGCAGCCGGAGGACTACACGCTGGATGTGGACATCCGCGACCTGGACACCGTCATGAAACACACGTCCAGCACGGATGTCTTTGGCCACAGCTTCGGCGGCGCCGTGGCCCTGCACGCGGCGCGGACCTTGCCGGTGGAGCGGCTCGCCGTGTACGACCCCGCCGTCTCCGTCAACCACTCCGTCAAGGCGGAGTGGATCGCCGAATACGAGGCCGCGGCTGCCGCCGGTGATGACGACCGGGCCCTCGCCGTGATCCAGCGCGGGCTCGAAGAAGGCGGACCGTTCTCGTCCCGGATGCCGCTGTCCATGCTGACCCTCGCCAACAAGCTGACCGCCGGCACGTCCGAAGGCAAGCAGCAGCGCGAACTGATGCGCACCGGCGTCCGGGAAATCAAGGCGATCATCGCGGCGGACATGCCGGCCGAGCCGTTCCTCGCGCTTCCGCTGGAAACCCTGATCGTGGTGGGCGAGAAGAGCCCGGCCTACTTCGGGGTGGCGTGCGGCCAGATCCACGACGTCCTCTCCGGGTCCAGCTACACCATCCTTCCCGGCTTCGGGCATGACGGCGCCATCAAGGCCCCGGACGTCCTCATCAAGGAACTGGCCGAGTTCTACGCCGGCTGATCGGCGGTTGGGCCAGCGGAGTTCTACGCCGGCCCATCGGCGGTTGAGCCTGTCGAAACCCGCCTGTCGAAACCTCCTGTGATTTCGACAGGCTCAACCGCCGCGTCAGTGCCCGGCGCCGTGGCCTGCCGTGGCGCCTTCCGTCTTGCGCATCATCGCCGAAAGCACGACGGCGGCAAAGGCTATGACGGTTGCCGTCAGGAAGGCGGCGCTCATCCCGGCGACGAGGCCCGACGTCGCGGACACCACCGCGAAGATGGACACCAGCAGGGCGGTTCCGGCGGCGCCGGCCACCTGCTGGGTGGTGCTCATGATCGCCGACCCGTGGGAGTACAGGTGCGGCGGGAGCGGGTTCAGGCCGGTGGTGAACGCGGGAGTGAACAGCAGCGCCAGCCCGAAACTCAGCCCCACGTGCAGGGTGACGATCCACCAGACTGCCGTGCCGGCGTCGAGCATTGAAAACTGCCAGAGGGTAACGACCATCAGAACAGAACCGGTGACCGTGAGCGGCAGTGGGCCCACCTTGTCGAAGAGGCGGCCGATAACCGGGCCCAGCAGGCCCATCGCCAGGCCGCCCGGCAGTAGCGCCAGGCCCGTTTCCAGGGATCCCAGGCCACGGACTTCCTGCAGGTAGAGCGGCAGCAGGATGACGCCGCCGAACAGCGCCATCATGGCCACCACCATCAGCAGCACCGAGACGGTAAACATCCGGAAGTTGAACGCCCGGAGGTCCAGCAGCGGCGCCTCGGCCTTCTGCAGCCGGAGCTGCCGCAGGACGAAAACTGCCAGGCTGGCAACACCGATCACGAGGGCCGTGATGGCGCCCGCACCCGGGCCGGCCTGACCTCCGTGGCCGCCGCCGATCTGGCTCAGGCCGTAGACCAGTCCGCCGAACGCGGGAACCGTCAGGAGGACGGAGAGGAAGTCCAGCTTGGTCCGCTCGGCTTCACCAACGTTGGTGAGGTATTTGGCGCCGATTGCCAGGGCGGCCAGGGCCACCGGCAGGACGAACACGAACATAAAGCGCCAGGTGAAGTGCTCCAGGATCAGGCCTGAAACAGTGGGCCCCATGGCGGGCGCCACCGAGATGGCGATGCTGACGTTGCCCATCACGGCGCCGCGCTTGGCCATCGGCACCAGCGTGAGGATGGTGGTCATCAGCAGCGGCAGCATGATCGCCGTGCCGCCGGCCTGGATGATGCGGGCGAGCAGCAGGATCTCGAATCCGGGAGCCACGGCCGCCAGGGCGGTGCCGCCGGCGAACAGTCCCATGGCCAGCATGAAGACCTTGCGGGTGGACAGGCTCTGGAGGATGAAGCCGGTGGTGGGGATGACCACTGCCATGGTCAGCATGAACCCGGTGGAGAGCCACTGGACGGTGGGGGCGTCCACCTGCAGGTCCACCATGAGCCGCTGGAGTGCGACGTTCATGATGGTCTCGTTGAGGATGACCACGAACGTGGCCACCAGCAGCGTGCTGATGATGGTCACGGACTCCCGGGACATCTTCTCCGGCGCGGCGGGCTGTGTTCCTTCTGCTTGGACGGATTGGCCGCTGGCGTTCGGCGAGACTTCGGTAGACATGAGTGTTCCCTCAGGGAGTGATGAGTGTGGTGCGCGAACATGGCCGCTGCAGATGCCAACACTCTACCGGCTGGAGTAATTCCTCCGCACCGGATCTTTTTTCAAACCCTGAGGGAACAGAAGGTGTCAGGCCGTCTGGCCTGCGTGCTGGCCTTCGGAGATTTCCTCCACCAGCTTGCTGTTGAATGCCGGAAGGTCGTCAGGGTTGCGGCTTGTCACCAGGCCCTGGTCAACCACCACTTCCTGGTCCGTCCAGTTTGCCCCGGCGTTCTTCAGGTCTGTTTCCAGCGTGTGGTAGGACGTGACGTTCCGCCCGCGCACCACGCCGGCGTCGATGAGCATCCACGGCCCGTGGCAGATCGAGGCGACCGGCTTGTGCTGCTCAAAGAAGCTGCGGGTGAAGCTCTGCGCATCCTTGTCCACGCGGAGGTGGTCCGCATTGACAACGCCGCCCGGCAGGACCAGTGCGTCGAAGTCTGATGCGTTGGCCTCGGCAACAGTGAGGTCGACGTCAAAGGTGTCGCCCTTTTCCGTGCCCTTGAAGCCCTGCAGCTTGCCGCTCTTGAGGGCCACGAGCGTGGGCAGTCCGCCGGCGTCCTTCACGGCCTGCCAGGGGCTGGTAAGTTCAACCTGCTCCACGCCGTCCGTCAGCAGGAATGCAACCTTCTTGCCTGCGATGTTGTGTTCTGACATTGTTCCTCCTCATCTGAGGCGGCCCGGGCCCGCTTTTGGCGCGCCAGGTTCCGCAGCGAGAGTTGATTGCCTGACAGTTACCAGCCTAGGAAGCGCGAAAGTAATAAGCAAGCTGACTATCCCCTCGGCTGGGATTGGGGAATGACGACGGCGGCGGGCTGGCGTGGCTTGGCCTCGATCCTGTGCCGGGCGCCGAAAGAATGTCGTACCCTCCCACGATGATTTAGGTATGGGAAACAGCGCAGTAGTAGCGGCACCGATGGAGGGCGTTTTTGCCACCACAGCTGCCATCAACGCGCTGTTCCTTGAAGAAGCAGCCTTGAAGACCGTGCATGCCAATGGAGATGCGGACGGATCCGGGGTTGATGTTCTCGGCCGACTGTATGAGCTTCGGTTGGACCGGTTGGGCTTGGAATCCAAGCTTGAGGCACAGACCACCGCGCTCAAGGCCAGGGACGCTGCCCAGTGCCTTGACCTGCAGCAGGCCATGACCCCGCCCGACGCCTCCACCCAGGACCGTACGTATGCGGAAATATCAACAGTGGAAGAAATCGCTGGGGTCCTGACCATCAGCTCCGGAGCAGCAGGGGCGTTCATCACCCAGGCCCGTCGGGTCTGCGCCCTCCCATCCGTGTACGAGGCCCTGTTTACCGGGTCCTTGTCGTGGCAGCAGACCAGGATCATCGCCGATGAAACCGAGGCCCTGGACCATCCCGCCGCCGTAGCCTTGGCGGACCACTTCCTGGACCCCGACGCACCGAACCCGGCCCGCGGCTGCCCCGCCGCGAACCTTGTACCGTCCCGGCTGCGGGCCAAGGTCCGAGCCTGGCGCGAACGCCACCACCCCGACTCCATCGAAAAACGCCACACCAAATCCGCAGCCGACCGGCGGGTCGAATTCACCCCCGACCGCGACGGCATGGCCTGGTTCGCGATCTATATGCGGGCAGACTGCGCGTTGGCGGCCTGGAACAAAACTACAGCCATCGCCCGCGGCCTCCAGGGCCCCAACGAAACCCGCACTCTTTCCCAAATCAGGGCCGACGAAGTCGCCCGACGCCTCCTCGCCCCCGCCCAAGCCACAACAACCACCACAGACGCCAGCACCGGCACCGGCTCCGGCTCCGGCTCCGGGCTGAGCATGGCCTCCCCGGCCGGCGGCGGGGACACGACAGGCGCCGGTGGCGGGGACACGGAAGGCGACGAGGTTCAACATGTTGCGGAGGAACAGTTCCCGGATGAATTCCTCGGGCTCGCCACACTCGTCGGATCAGACGAACCAGCAGCGGACCTCGGCATCCCCGACAACACTCACCTCGGAACCAACAGTCACATCGACGCAACCAGTAACCCTGCCACCCAGGACAACAGCGCCGGCCAAGCAGGAACCAGCACCAACACCAGCGGCCAGGCAGGAACCAGCATCACCACCACGTCCCCTGACGCCAGCCCCGAAACCGGGAACGTCCCCACACCCCGCACCGACGTCCTCGTCACCGTCCCCGTGTTCGCCCTGCTCGGCATGACTGACGAACCGGCCACCCTCGACGGCTACGGCCCGATCCCCGCGTCGATGGCCCGCAAACTCCTCGCCGACGGAGCAGAGTCCTTCACCCGCGTCCTCATCGACCCGCGCGACGGCGCCCCACTGGAAATCGGCCGCACCAGCTACCGGCTCACCAAAGCAATGCGGCAAGCCCTGGCCCTCAGGGACGGCAAATGTACCTTCCCCGGTTGCAACAACAACGCCCTCGACAACGAAGCCGACCACCTCCGAGCGTGGCAACACGGCGGAACCACCGGAATCAGCAACCTGGCACAACTCTGCCCAAAGCACCACCGGCTTAAACACAACAGCGGCTGGACACCCACCCAAGCAACAAAAAACGAACCACCAAGCTGGACCTCACCCACCGGCCGCACCTACCCCGCCGAACAACCCGACCGGGAACCAACCACCTGGCCAGACAACGTCCTGCTCAAGGAGATGAATACTGTGCCGCATCTGCTGGATCCCCCATGTGAAGAGCCATCCTGGGAAGAACCAGAAGACGACAACCTCATCGACGCCGACGACATCGCACCCTACGACCCCGTCTGGGACGACTTCTACAACATGCCCATCGAACTCCCACCGGATCCAGAAAAGGACCTAACCCTCAGGGGCAGGACCCTTAGCGATTGGGCTTCAGGCGTCCCATCCTTGCTTCACACCTGAACGCGCCCGAAGAACCCAGCTACGGCTGAAGCCACGCAAACCTGCGGTACGACGGTTAGCGAATCAGGAACCGGGCCGGTGGTGCTCAATCAGCCAGCCCGCCATCTGCTGCGCGCGCTTGTTGGCTTTCATGTCACCCTCGGTAGCGGAAATGATGGACCCCTTCATGAGGATGTGCCAGGACCGGGAAAACTCCTCCGGACGGACTAGCCCGGCTTCCTCCGCCAGCACCTGCACATGGCCCCGGATCTTCGCCAGGTAGTCGATGCTGGCCTGGCCCAGCGGGTGGGCCGGACCCATCTCCAGCAGGACGTTGATGAAGGAGCAGGCCTCGAAGTCTTCCCGGAGGAACCAGTCCCCAAAAACGTCGAAGATGGCCAGCAGCTGCTCTTCGGGAGTGCTGCCGCGGCGGCGGGCCTCGGAAACAATGGCCTTGACGGTCCACTCTTTGTCACGCTGCTCAAGGAAGGCCAGGACCAGGGAATCCTTGGACGGGAAGTGCCGGTAGAACGTCGCCTTGGCCACGCCCGACTTCTCGATCAGCTCGTTGACCCCCACATCGCGGACACCCCGCCTGGAGAAGAGGTCATAGGCGACCGTCAGGATTTTCTCCACGGAGCCGGCAGGACTGATCGCCGCATCTGCCGCCGGAGGGGCGGCAGGCGGTGTGAATTCTGCCTCGGGATTCATCGCAATTCCAGTCTATCGTGGGGAAGACAGACCGGTCTTTCCCGCTGTAATGTTTTTCCTACGCGCAGTGCTACGGACACCGTGGAGGCCAGCCACACCGGCCACTTCGGATTGGTGCAAGGAGGCCCCTATGTCAGCAGAGCGGTTGTTCCAAAGCGTGCCTTCGGATCCCGACCCCTGGATGGCCGGCGATACCCCTGCCGAGATCAGGCAGTTCGCCATCGAATCCCTCCGATGGCAGGCACAGGAAATCATCGATGAACTGCTCTGCAGCAAGGACCCCGGAGAAGAGCTCTCCCGCGCGAGGCTACGACGGTGCGTGGCCCGGAACCCCGGCCGCCCCGAGCGGGCACTCCTCGAACAGCTCATGACCAACCGCGAGCACCCCGGACTGTAGCCAACGGAAAGGCCCCTGCGCCGGGTCGCGGATCCAGGGATGCCGGTCACGAATTCAGGGGCGCGTTGTCGATCAGGCGTACCGGCCCCACCTTTGCGGCGATGAGTGCCAGCGCCTCACCACGGAACGGGGTCTCGCGGCAGTTCTCGGCAAGCGGCTCCAGGGTGGCGGGATCCACAACATCGACGTAGTCCAGCTCCACGAGCGGTTGGGACTTCACCAGGTCTACGGCCGATTCCAGGTCCAGCGGCTCCCGCGCGGCGGCCCGCGCCTCCAGCAGCCGCAGCGCCCGGGACAGCACCAGCGCCGCCTCCCGCTCATCGTCCGAGAGGAACCGGTTACGGCTGGACAGCGCGAGGCCTTCCGCCGACCGGACGGTGGGAACCCCCACAATCTCCACCGGGAAGTTCAGGTCAGCCACCATGCGCCGCACCAGCGCCAGCTGCTGGGCGTCCTTCTGCCCGAAGTATGCGCGGTAGGCCGGGAGCCGGGTCCCGGCGGCATCGGCTATCTCCGGACCGGAACCGGGGAGCCCCGCGGCAGGGATGCCGTAATGCAGCAGCTTCGCCACCACGGTGAGGGCGCCGTCGAAGTGCCCGGGGCGGGACGCGCCCTCCCACTTCTCCCCCAGCCGTCCGGACGTAATCCGCACCAGCGGTTCCCCGCCGGGGTAGACCTCTTCCACCGAAGGCGCGAAAGCCAGGTCCACCCCTTCGGCGTCCAGCAGCGCAAGATCAGCGTCCAGCGTGCGCGGATAGCGGTCCAGGTCCACTGCATCGCCGAACTGCAGGGGGTTGACGAAAATGCTGGCCACCACCACGTCGTTCTGCGCGACGGCGGCACGCGCCAAGGCGGCGTGGCCCTCGTGAAGCGCGCCCATGGTGGGCACCAGGGCCTGGGACACGCCCCGCTTGGCGGCCAGGAGCCGGGCACTCTCAGCGTGCAGTTCCGCCACAGTGGTCACGAGCTTGATGGGCATCGTCAGTCCTCCCTCTGTTCCAGGGCGTGTCGCAGCCCGTCCAGCTGATCGGGTTTCAACAGTCCACGCCCTTCGGCCCGCCGCGCCGTGGCCCGTGCCATCGCCAGGTAGGCCTCCAGCACGTCGCCCTGCCCGCCGCCGTCGTACTCGCGCAAAGCTTCCGCGTGCGCGCGCACGGTTCCGACGTCGCCACGCGCCACAGGTCCGGTCAGGGCAGATTCGCCCGAGGCCAGTGCGTTTTCCAGGGTGGCGCGCAGCAGCGGGCCAAGCATGCGCTCAGGCTGCTCCACGCCCACCTCGCCCAGCAGCTGGGAGGCCTGCGCCACCAGGGTCACCAGGTGGTTCGAACCGTGCGCCAGCGCTGCGTGATAAAGCGTGCGGTCTGCCTCGGCGATGACCACCGGTTCCGCCCCCATCTCCACCACCAGTGCCTGGGCAATGGGAAGCATGGCCGCGTCCGCGGTGACTCCGAAGGTGCAGTCAAGCAGCCGGGTAAGGTCAAGGCTCATCCCGGTGAAGGTCATGGCCGGATGCAGTGCCAGCGGAACCGCACCCGCGGCACGCACGGGATGCAGGACGCCCACCCCGAACCGGCCCGACGTGTGTGCCACCAGCTGGCCCGGCTGCCATGCACCCAGGGTGGCCAGCCCGTCTACGAGATCCGGCAAGGCATCGTCCGGCACTGCGAGCAGCACCAGTTCCGCGCGCTCCACGATTTCCTGCACCTGCAGGACCGGAACGCCGGGAAGCAGCGATTCAGCCCGCTCACGGCTTGCGTCAGACACCGCAGACACCCCGACGACGGCGTGTTCCGCCGCGCGCAAGGCGGCGCCAAGGACCGCCCCCACTTTCCCTGCACCAATAATTCCTACGCCGAGGCGTCCGGGCTTAGCCATGCTGGCGGCCTTCCTGTTGACGGTGGGCAGGGCTTTCCGAGGGCTGGACCACCGGCCCCGGTTCAGCTGCGGCCGGTGCTGGTTCAACTGCACCCGGCGCCGGTTCAACAGCACCCGGCTGCGGTTCAATCCCTGCCGGTGCCACCTGCCGGAGCCATTGTTCTGTGGTTTGCCGCTTCCTGGCGAGCCTGGCCCTGGCTGACTGGGCGTCGAACAGCGCGAGTGCCTCGTGGCTGTCCGCCTGGGCCAGCCGGGGAGTGACCGGGCCCGCCGTGGTGTGCAGGACCAGGTCGGCAACACCGAACCGGCGCGCCAGAGGTCCCTGGTGCAGCGCCATGGACTGGGTTCGCTGGTGCGGCACCACCACAAGTTCCCGCCACCACCGGCCGGAGCGGATGAGCAGGGCAGTGCCGGTGGCCGTGAAACCGTTCCGGCGCCAGCCCAGCGGGGCAAGAAGCCGTGCGCGCCGCGGCGTGGTGACGAAGCCGCCCTCGGAATCCAGTCCGGTGAGGCCGGCACCAAAAACAGCAGCCGGCTGGTCCGTGCCGGGATCCGGCAGCACCAGCGCGAGCATGTCCATGACGTCCTCAAGCTTCCCCACGGGCAGGAGCGTGGTGCGCGATGTCCCCTCCCCCGCGTTCTCCGCCAGGCCGTAGCCGGCAACGTTGACCTGCATCCGGTACCAGCCGAACGGCCGCCACAGCGGCGGCTGGGTGATCTTCAGGGCTTGGATCCGGCCGGGCGGGAGCGTCTGCGCCTGCGTGTCCAGCAGTCCGTACCGCAGCCGGATGCCGTCCGGAGAGATGGCGGCCGTGAAGTTGTAGCCCTTGTTGAACAGGTTCCAGTAGCTGGCCGCGAGGCCCAGTGCCGCCGGGATCAGGTACAGGTAGAACCCCTGGTTGTCCGTGACGGCGGACAGGACCACGGACACCACGGCGCCCAACGCCACGAAAAAGCTTTGCTCACTGAGCAGCAGCGAACCGACAAGGCGCGACGGCGGCACCGCAAGCACCGGGAGTTCCGGAGCCTCGGGCGCGGCCTCCCCCGCCCCTTCCGGGCCGAGGTCCACACCTGCGGCCCGGGCGAGGATGGTGGCGCGGAGCTGCCGGGCCTCGTCGATCTTCAGGTAGGCCAGGCGCACGGCTGACTCCCCGGCGTCGGCCACCTCGAACCTCAGTTCGGCCAGGCCGAAGATCCGGGCGAGCAGCGGCTGCACGATGTCGATGGCCTGCACCCGGTCCAGCCTCGCCTGCCGCTGCTGGCGGAAAAGGAAGCCGGTGTTGACCCTGACGTAGCCGCCGGATACCTGGTACTTGGTGAAGTACCAGGTGAGGACGAAACCCAGCACGGTGAGCAGCAGCACGGTCCCGCCGCCGGCCAGCAGGAACGGCGCCCGGCCTGCCAGCTCTTCCTCGAACACGGGCCGGCCCTGGAGCGACCGCTCAAAAATGTCGCGGCCGAAGAAGAAACCGATGGCCACCAGCGCCAGCCAGCCCCGGACGAACGGCGAGGCGGGGTGCACGCGCAGCCACTCGCCGTCGGGCGCCAACTGGCCTGCAGCGGGCGGCGGGGAGGCGGCCGGCAGGGGCGCGTTTGCAGGCCCGTCCGGGCCGGGGATCCGCCCGTCAGCGGTCACAGCCCTGCCAGCCTGGCTTCGCCCCGGGCTGCCAGCTGTTCACGGAGCCGGGCGCCTTCGGCTGCGGGCAGGCCCGGGATCCTGGCGTTGGTTCCGGGCGACGCGGTATGCAGCTTGAGCGTGCACAGGCCAAGCCCGCGTTCCACCGGCCCCACCCCGATGTCCACGTACTGCATCCGGCCGTACGGAACGGCCATGGTGCGCTGGAAGAAGATTCCGGTGCGGATCAGGAGGTCGTCACCCCGTTCTGCATAGCCAATGGCGCGGACCTGGCGCGGGATCAGCACCAGCCGCCAGACAGCAACCACGAGCATCCCGGCCGGAACGGAGACGGCCAGCCAAAGCGGCGGCCAGATCCACCAGCCCAAGAGCACGAACACCAGGGGCAGGGACAGCAGCAGCACGGCAACCACGTTGCCCAGGGCCCACTCCACCAAGCGGACCGTGACGTACTTGGGCGAGACCCGCTGCCAGACGATGCCCGGCGGATCAATCGCCTCGGTATGCATATTCGCCTTCCCCCGTGGCTTCCCCGCGGACCGCGCGGCCGGGCTTGCCGTCCACGCCCTTGGTGTCGCCGTCCTCCGGCGGGATCCGGCAGAAGCGCTCCACCAGCAGGCCCACCACGATCATCACCAGTCCGCCGCCGGCCATGGCCAGGGCCAGCCAGGTGATGCCCTGGTCGCTGCGGAGGCTCCAGATACGCAGCTGGTCCAGGAAAATGCCCACGTGCCAGCCCAGGAGTACGGTGCCTGCGTAGGCGCATGCCTGGGCGAGGACCAGGGTGCGGGCGGCCAGGAGCGGATCCAGCACGGTCTTCTTTTTGGTGCTGTCCTTGAGGCTGTTGCGCCACCGAAGGACCCGGATCCCCAGGATGAGGGTGATGGCCACGATCACGCCCATGGTGGCGAGGGCGGTGGCAGGCAGGACCGGAGTGGCCATGCTGTACCGGCTGGTGACCACCGTGGCGGACCAGCCGGCAACGGCCAGGATGACGCCGATGAGCAGGAGGCGCAGCGGGCTGATGGGCTTCATCGTTCCTCCACCGCCCCGGCCGTTGGTATGCCGTCGAAATCCCCGAAGCCGTCGAACGGCGCCAGGTCTTCGAAGTCGTCAGCCCGGGCAGCCAATGCGCTGATGCGTTCACCCTCCAGCGTTGCGGCGGGTTCAATCAGGGACCAGGGGTACAGGACGAAAGCCCGGCTGGCTGCGCGGGGATGCGGCAGCGTGAGCACGGGGTCATCGCTGCGGAGGTCGCCATAGGTGATGATGTCGACGTCGAGCGTCCGCGGCCCCCAGCGCACCTCCCGTACCCGGTGGTGCTTGTTCTCCACCGCATGGCAGTGTGCCAGCAGCTCGAGCGGGGAAAGGCTGGTTTCCACCGTGATGACCATGTTCAGGAAGTCGGGCTGGCCGGGCGGGCCGCCCACCGCTTTGGTCTGGACGATCGGGGACACGTCCAGGAGCCGCACCTCCGGCGGGTCAACGAGGTCCCCCACCGCTTCGGACAATGTGTCGTTCCGCTCCCCCAGGTTGCTGCCAAGGGCCAGCACCACCTTGGCATAGCCGGCATTCACGCCGTATCCCCCTCCACGGGCCTCTCCGCGTGCACGGGCCGTTCCCGCCGGGCCGGCGGTTCCCGGTGCACGGGCTTCTCGCGGTGGACAGAGACTGCCACGTCGCCGAAGGGCACCTCGATGGGTGCCTGCGGCTTGTGCACGGTGATGTCCACCGCCCGGAGCGGGAATTCCGCCAGCAGGCTGTCGGCAATCCTGACAGCCAGGGCTTCGATCAGATTCAGCGGTTCACCCGAGACCCATTCGGTAATACGCTGCGCAACCTCGCCGTAGTGCGCTGTGTCGGCGACGTCGTCGGATTCCGCCGCCTTGGCGAAGTCCAGGTACAGGACTGCGTCCACGACAAAAGGCTGGCCGTCGCGGCGTTCGAAATCAAAAACGCCGTGATGGCCGACGGCGGTCACACCGGTCAGCGTAATCCTGTCCATGGGTCCCCCGGCCCTTACGTCGTTGTGGAGGCGGCCGCGAGGCGGGCGGCGACCTTGACGGCGTCCAGGCTGGCGCCGACGTCGTGCACGCGGACCGCCCAGGCGCCGCGGTAGGCGCAGATGGCGGTGATCGCGGCGGTGGCGGAGTCGCGCTCCTCAGGAGAGGCAGACTTGCCGGCCACGGTCAGCAGGGTTCCCAGGAACCGCTTGCGGGAAGCACCTACCAGGACCTTGTGGCCCAGGCTGTCCAGCTGGTCCAGGTTCTGCAGGAGCTCCCAGTTCTGCGCGTCGTTCTTCGCGAAGCCGAGGCCTGGATCGATGATGATCTGCTCCTGGCTGACGCCCGCGGCGTAGAGCTTGTCCCGCACGCCGGCGAGTTCGGCCACCACTTCCCCGGCCACATCCGTGTATTCCGCTAGGGAATTCATGGTCCGGGCGTCGCCGCGGCGGTGGGTGAGGATGTACGGGACCTTGGAAGCGGCCACGAGTTCGGCCATCTCAGGTTCGATGCTGAGGCCGGAGATGTCGTTGATGATCGCCGCGCCGGCGGCCACTGCGGCAGCAGCGGTGGAGGCGTGGGTGGTGTCGATGCTGACCAGCGCCCCCGCCTTGACCAGGGCCTCGATGACGGGAATGACGCGGCGCTGTTCTTCTTCCGGGCTGACGTCCTCAGCGCCCGGGCGGGTGGATTCGCCCCCGACGTCGATGATGTCCGCTCCGGCGTAAAACATACGCAGGCCGGCGGCGATGGCGCTGTCCGCGGTGGCATGCTTGCCGCCGTCGCTGAAGGAATCGGGCGTGACATTCAGGATTCCCATGACCAGGGTGCGGTCGGTGGGAAGGTCTTCGAAGCGCGCTGCCGGGCGCGGTTTGCGCAGGATGGGCAGCGGCGAGGTTGCGGGCCCGGTTCCCGGGGCTGCAGCTAGTGAGTCCATGGTCTGTTTGGTTACCTTCCGAGGATGAGGCTCATGGCTTCGGCACGGGTGGCCGGGTCATGAAGCTGCCCGCGGACCGCGCTGGTGACGGTCTTCGCTCCGGGCTTGCGGATACCGCGCATTGACATGCACATGTGCTCGCATTCGACAACAACGATGGCGCCACGCGGGTTGAGGTGGCGGACCAGTGCTTCGACAATCTCAGTGGTGAGCCGCTCCTGTACCTGGGGGCGGCGGGCGTAGATATCCACCAGCCGGGCCAGCTTGCTCAGCCCGGTGATTTTTCCGTCATGCGAGGGGATGTAACCAACGTGGGCCATTCCGTGGAACGGCACCAGGTGGTGCTCGCAGGTGGAGTAGAAGGGGATGTCCTTGACCAGGACCAGTTCCTCGTGGTCCAGGTCGAAGGTGGTGGACAGGACGTCCGCCGGGTCATGGTGCAGCCCGGCGAACACTTCCGCGTAGGCCTTGGCCACCCGTTTCGGGGTGTCGACCAGGCCGCCGCGGTCGGGGTCCTCGCCGATGGCCAGCAGGATTTCGCGGACGGCCGCCTCGATCCTTGGCCGGTCCAC
The DNA here is from genome assembly GCF_045833485.1 of Arthrobacter nitrophenolicus. Taxonomy (NCBI): domain Bacteria; kingdom Bacillati; phylum Actinomycetota; class Actinomycetes; order Micrococcales; family Micrococcaceae; genus Arthrobacter; species Arthrobacter nitrophenolicus. The sequence goes on along the minus strand of NZ_CP174504.1, from coordinate 1,973,767 downwards.
TTTCTGGTGCTTGGAATGGGAGGAACCATCCTCCGCCAGGGTGTCGGCGGAAGCGGGAACGTCGTCGTCGTCGAAGGAAGTCACGAAGAAAGCTTAGCCGCGAAGGGCGTCAGGCCCCGAGTCCGTGACCCCGCCCTTGAAAGGTGCATCCTCCGGGACGCCCTGCGGATGCGGGGGCTGGGCATCCAGCGGCTCGTCCAGGCGGGCCTGCTTGGCTTCCTCCTGCGCCTCGCGTTCGGCCCGTTCCCGCGGCGTTTCCACGGGTCCGGCCATCTGCACCGGCCGGGTCTCCTTGGACAGCCACACCTCGCGGAAGTCGCGCTTGCGGACGTCACGGAAGATGTCGGCAATCTCGGCCTGGTTCAGCGTTTCGCGTTCCAGCAGCTCGAGGGCCAGGCGGTCCAGGACGTCGCGGTTCTCGGTGAGGATGGCGTAGGCCTCGTCGTGGGCCTGGTCGATCAGGCGGCGCACTTCCTCGTCCACCACGTACGCGATCTGGTCCGAGTAGTTGCGCTCGTGCCCGGCGTCGCGGCCCAGGAACGGCTCGCCGCCCCCCTGTCCGAGGCGGACGGCGCCCACGCGCTCGCTCATGCCGTATTCGGTGACCATCTTGCGGGCGGTGCCGGTGGCCTTCTCGATGTCGTTCGATGCGCCGGTGGACGGGTCGTGGAAGACGATCTCCTCGGCCACGCGGCCACCCATGGCGTAGGCCATCTGGTCCAGGAGTTCGTTGCGGGTTACGGAGTACTTGTCGTTCTCCGGGACCACCATGGTGTAGCCGAGGGCGCGGCCGCGGGGCAGGATGGTGATCTTGGTGACCGGTGCGGAGTTGCGCAGCGCGGCCGCCACCAGGGCGTGGCCGCCTTCGTGGTACGCCGTGATCTTGCGCTCGTGTTCCTTCATGACCCGGCTGCGCTTCTGCGGGCCGGCCATGACGCGGTCGATGGCCTCGTCCAGCGCACGGTCATCAATCAGGTTGGCGTTGGAGCGGGCCGTGAGCAGCGCGGCCTCGTTGAGCACGTTGGCAAGGTCCGCGCCCGTGTAGCCGGGGGTCTTCTTGGCGACTGCCTTGAGGTCGACGCCGGGGGCCATCGGCTTGCCCTTGGCGTGTACCTGCAGGATCTGGTCGCGGCCGATCAGGTCCGGGGCATCCACGCCGATCTGGCGGTCGAAGCGGCCCGGACGGAGCAGCGCCGGGTCCAGCACGTCGGGACGGTTGGTGGCGGCGATCAGGATCACGTTGGTCTTGACGTCGAAGCCGTCCATCTCAACCAGCAGCTGGTTCAGGGTCTGTTCGCGTTCGTCGTTGCCGCCGCCGATGCCGGCACCGCGGTGGCGGCCGACGGCGTCGATCTCGTCGACGAAGATGATGGCCGGGGAGTTGGCCTTGGCCTGCTCGAAGAGGTCGCGGACGCGGGAGGCACCCACACCGACGAACATTTCCACGAAGTCGGAACCGGAGATGGAGAAGAAGGGGACGCCGGCTTCACCGGCGACGGCGCGGGCCAGGAGGGTCTTACCGGTACCCGGAGGGCCGTAGAGCAGCACGCCCTTGGGGATCTTGGCGCCGACGGCCTGGAATTTGGCGGGTTCCTGCAGGAATTCCTTGATTTCCTGCAGTTCCTCGACGGCCTCGTCGGAGCCAGCGACGTCCGCGAAGGTCACCTGCGGCATGTCCTTGCTGACCATCTTGGCCTTGGACTTGCCGAACTGCATGATCTTGGAGCCGCCGCCCTGCATGCGGGTCATGAGGAACCAGAAGAGTGCGCCAAGGAGGATGACGGGGATCAGGAGGGAAAGCAGGCCGGAGAACCAGTTGCTCTCGATGGGCTGGTCCGTGTAACCCTGGGCCGGACGGGCATCGGTGACAGCTTTAACCACGTCTTCCGCGCGGGCATCCACGAAGAAGAACTGGACGCTCTTGCCCTTGTCCTGGCCGTCAAGGTTCAGGTTGTCCCGCAGCGTCAGGTCAACCCGGTTCTCGCCGTCGAAGATCTTTGCCTGCTCCACCTGGTCGCCGGCGAGCAGTTCAAGGCCCTTGTCAGTGTCGATCCGTGCGGCACCGCCGGGAGCCAGCGTCGCAAAAGCCACCAGGAGCAGACCGACCACGACGACGATCCAGATGCCCGGGCCCTTGAAAAAGTTCTTAGCTTTCATCTGTTCGGGGGCTGGCCCCGTCCCTTCTGGTAGTGCTGCACGGCGAGTAGTTTGCGCGCGTGATGGTGCTGCGTCAGCTTCTAGCTATACACCGTCCGGAGTAGATCACGCATGGTGAAAAGCAAAAGTTCCCTGTGGGCGTACGGGCGCCGGGGCCGGCCCGGGGACTGCTGGGTACACACGCGGCACCTACACGTGCTGGTCCAGGTAGACGGGGTTGCCGTCCGGGTCTGCCAGTATCGCGCTTGCGGGGCCCGCTGTTGCCTCGTCCGCCTCGGCGTCAAACCTGACGCCCTGGGCCTTCAGCTGCCGCTGGAGTTCACGGACATCCGTGAACGAGCCGAGCGCTTCGGCGTCCTGGTTCCAGCCGGGGTTGAAGATCAGCACGTTTTTCTCGAGCATCCCCTGGAACAGCCCGATGTTCGCGTGGCCGTTCTTCATGATCACCCAGTTCTGGGCCGGATCCCCGGCGTACTGCGTGAAGCCCAGTTTCCCGTAGAACTCCATGGACGCCGCAAGGTCCTCCACGGCGAGGCCTACCGAAAAAGCGCCGAGGTCCATGGCTTACTCGTAAACGTGCGGGGCCAGCGTGCCAACGAAGTCCAGGTTGCGGTACTTCTCGGCGTAGTCCAGGCCGTAGCCCACCACGAACTCGTTGGGGATGTCGAAGCCCACGTACTTGACGTCGATTTCCACCTTGGCTGCGGTGGGCTTGCGGAACGCGGTGCAGATTTCCACGGACGCGGTGCCGCGCGATTCCAGGTTGGTCTTCAGCCAGGACAGGGTCAGGCCGGAGTCGATGATGTCCTCGACGATCAGCACGTCTTTGCCCATCAGGTCCGTATCCAGGTCCTTGAGGATGCGCACCACGCCGGAGGACTGCGTGCCGGAGCCGTAGGAGGAGACAGCCATCCAGTCCATCGAGATGTGGCTGTGCAGCGCCCGGGCCAGGTCGGCCATGACCATGACAGCGCCCTTGAGCACGCCCACGATCAGGATTTCGCGTCCCTCGTAGTCCTTGTCGATCTGGGCTGCGAGTTCGGTGATCCGCTGCTGGATCTGTTCCTTGGTGTAGAGAACGTGCTTGAGGTCTGCCTGGACGTCGTTTGAATCCACCAATGGCTCCTGTGTAGATGCGGGGTGCGACTATTTTGTGGGCGGCTTTTGATGCCGGAACACTAGCTTCCCACAGCGCGGCCCTCCGCGGGGAACGGATCCGGGCTGATCCGGCCCGGCAGCTTCCGGGGCGCTTTCCAGTTCAGCCAGCGACAACCGGTACACGCCTACCCCGCCGGGAAGCTGGACGGGACCTGCGGAGCCCTGCCGCCGCAGCAGCGCCTCCGCCGCCAGAAGCCGCTGGTAGCTGGGCTGCTGCCCGCCGACGTCGGCCGCTGCCTTGGCGATCACGCGGAACCGGATGGCGGGGGCCAGGGCGCGCAACGCCTCCTCGGGGAGGGCGACGTCGGCACCGGTCCGCTCGGCCAGGGCGGCGTAGGTGCTTTCGGCCACATCCTCAAGGTAGTCGGCGTCGAGCTGCAGGATGGCTGCCGTCCGGGCCAGGGATTCGGCAACGCCCGGACCCAGCTTCTCCTCAAGGTGCGGGAGGACCTCCACCCGGGTGCGGGACCTGGCGAAGGACGGGTCAGCGTTGGTGGGATCGTGCCAGGGCTCCAGTTCCTCCACGGCGCAGATCTCCTCGGTGTCCGCGCGCCGGAGGCCCAGGAACGGCCGCAGCAGGATGCTGTTTCCCTGGCCCCGGCGGGCAGGCCGCATGCCGGCGAGGGAACGGGTTCCCGAGCCGCGGGCAAGCCCCAGCAATACCTGTTCGGCCTGGTCATCGAGCGTATGCCCGAGCAGGATTGCGTCCGCGCCCTGGCTGGCGGCCGCCGCTTCCAGGGCCTCGTGCCGCGCTTCCCGGGCCGCAGCCTCCGGGCCCATGCCGGCGCCTGCCACGGTCACGGCGCGGACCTCCACCGGTGACAGTCCCAGGTCGGTCAGCGCCGCTGCGGTACGTGCGGCCACGTGTCCGGAACCTTCCTGGAGCTGGTGGTCAACCACCACCGCACCCACCGTCACGGGGTGGCCGTCAACGTGCCCGCGGCGGGCGAAATAGGCTGCGACGGCGGCGAGCGCCAGTGAATCCGGCCCGCCGCTGCAGGCCACCAGGACGTGGCGGGGATACCCGGCCTGTGCCAGGGCGTCGCCCAACATCTTGCGCGCGGTGCCGACGACGGGCGCCAGCCTGCCGGGCCGCCGTCGTCCTGTGCTGATGGTCCTGCCTGTGCTGATGGTCCTGCCGGGGACGCTTGCGGCAGCGGCAGCCGCAGGAACAACTTCAGCCTCGGGCAATTACAGTCCCATCCGCTCAAGCCACAGCTTGGCGTCGTGGATCTCAGGCTCGGTGGGCAGGTGGTCCACCGACTCCCAGACCCGGTTGAACCCTTCCATCCCGGCAACATCCACCACGGCCCGGACAAACCGGGCGCCGTCCGAGTACTGGCGCATCTTGGCATCGAGTCCCAGGAGGCTGCGGATGAACTTCTCGATCACGCCGCGGTCCTTGCCGCGGTCGTTGAAGCGCTGCCGGATGGTCTTCACGGACGGCACAATGCTGGCGTCGACGGCGTCCATCACCACGTTCGCGTGCCCCTCCAGCAGGCTCATCACGGCCGTGAGGTGCGAGATGGCGGCCTTTTCCTCCGGGTCCTGCAGCAGGTCCAGGATGGCGCCCCGGCCGGGGGTGGTGCCGGTGGCCGTGCGGTCCTTCAGCGAGCGGGCGGCCGCCGTGGCCCGCTCCATCAGCGAGTCGACGTTGCCCAGCAGGTGCCCGCTGAGTTCGTCGATCTGCTGCAGCATGTGGTGCCGCAGCCAGGGGGCAGCGGCGAACTGAACGCGGTGGGTCTGCTCGTGCAGGCACACCCAAAGACGGAAGTCCTCCGGCGTGACGTTAAGCTCGCGCTCCACGGACACGATGTTGGGCGCAACCAGCAGGAGCCTGCCGCCCGACGGCGCGTTGGACCCTTCGGCCATCGCTGCGAAGGGATCGTACTGGCCGAGCACCTTGCTCGACAGGAAGGCAAGGACGGCGCCCAACTGGCTTCCGGTGATGGCGCCGCTGACGCTGGCTGCCGCAGGACTCAAGGTTCCGCGGCGGCTTTCAAGCATCTTCTCCATGGCGGGCTTCAGCATCACGGCGAAGCTCTGGGTGTTGGCCTTCGCCCAGGATGCCCTGTCCACCACGAGAACTGTGGAGTCCCGCAAGTCCCGCGCGGCTTCGAGCCCGGTGATTTCGTGGACATGGGATACGGAGGCGTCGGCGAGCCGGCGCAGGCTGTCCACGGCTTCCGCGATTTCCGCCTGGTCCAGGACCGGCCCGGCAGGAGCCAGCCGCGCCGCGGTTGAGGCGGCCAGGTCCCAGTTGATCAGGGACTGGGCAGAAACTGGCTGGGCTGAACCTGGCTGGGCAGTGTTCGGCTGCGCACTGGTGGACTGCCCGTTCGTGGACAGGGCTTCCGACCCGTCCGATGAGGGCAAGGTCGATGCGGACTCGCGTGCAGTGGACTCCATAGGTCCCATCAGAACACAGCAGGCCGTGGATCGTCCTTAAGTTCGCTGACCGGCGAACCGCACGGGGCTTTCCTGCCGGCGGGGAATCACACAGTCCGCTTCACACAGTCCGCTTCACACAGTCCGCGCACAGGATCCCGAAAGCCCTCGCCTAAGAGGGCCCGGCAATGTTGTTGCTATCAAGCTCGGTGGCCCGGTCCCCACGAACGGCCCTGGCCCGCATAACCGGCGCTCGCCCGCGCCGGTTATGCGGTCCGCGGCCGCTTATATCCGCTGAGCCCATGTCCCCAGGAGGTAACCATGATTCCCTACCGCCCCATTGCTCCCCTGACCGCCGGTCCGCGCAAGGGCTGGACATCGGTGGTTGCCGCCGTCGTCATGGCCGCCTTGCTGGGTACCGCTGCCCCTGCCGCCGTGGCAGCGGAGGCGGCACCGCCGTCGGGCGTGGTGTCCGCCAGCGTGGCGCCGCAGCTTGCGGCAACGGAACCGGTCCGCCGCGAGGCCTAGCGGCAGAGTCCTAGCGGCAGCCGCAGGCGGCGAGGGCCGTGGCCGCCCTGTCCAGCGCCACCTTGTTGCCGGCAGCACCGGGCGTGAGTCCGTTGCCGATGAAGGAGAACACCAGGAGGCGGCCATCCGCATCCACCACATAGCCGCTCAGCGCCAGCACGGTGTTCAGCGTGCCGGTTTTGGCCCGCACCAGCCCCGCGCCGCCCGCGGTGGTGCCTTCCCCGTACCGGGTGTCCAGGGTGCCGGTCAGGCCGGCCACGGGGAACCCGTCCAGCGCTTCCCGAAGCCTGGCGTCGGTGCCGGCCGTCATGGCACGGACCACCTCGGCGAACTGGCGGGCGGAGACCTGGTTGCCCATCGCAAGCCCGCACACATCAACGAGTTTCATGGAGTCGGCCGGGATGCCGGCCTCTGCCACCTGGGCCCGGACAGCCGCCGTGGCGCCGTCGTTGCTGCCGGGCTGGCCGGTAGCAAGGGCAGCCAGCCGGCCCAGTGCCTCGGCCAGGTAGTTGTCCGATTCCCGCAGCATCAGGTCGACCTGCTGGGCCACCGTGGCCGATTCCACTTCCGCCAGGACAGCAGGGTCCGCGCCAGACCCGCCGTCCACCCCGCCTTGGGCCGCCCCCGGTGAACGTTCGACGCCGGCCGCCACAGTAAGTCCCGCGGCCGCACCCGCTTCCCGCAACCGGGCGGCGAACTCTTGGGCGGCGGTGATGGCCGAGTCCTGCGGGCGCGGTCCGGTGGTGACGGCAGGATCGAAACGTGCCGAGTTCAGTGCCAGCGGATAGAGCGGCGCCACCTCGCCGGCGGCAACATCGCCCTCCTGCCAGGCGGGGTTGAGGGCAGGCCCGGTAAAGAGGGAATCGTCCACCAGGACTTTGACTTCGCCGGTTGTTCCACGTGCCTGCAGCCCCTCCACGGTCCGGGCCGCCAGGGTGGCAAGGCCGGCGTGGCCCAGCACCTGCTCCGCGTCGGATTCCCCGGGGCCCAGCAGGACGTCCCCGCCGCCGATCAGTACCACTTGGCCCGCGGCCGGTCCTGCCGTCACGGTGGTGCTGAATCGATGCTCCGGGCCCAGGGTGCGCAGCGCGGCCATCGCCGTCAGCAGCTTCATGTTCGACGCCGGCACCCGGCCTTCCGAGGCACCCCTGTCGAAGAGGACCTGGCCCGTGAGCGCATCCTGGACGATGCCCGTGAACCCGCCGCCGCCGTCGGCCTTTAACAGGGGGTCCACCTGGGCGGTGAGCGATTCCCGGGACGGAACCGCGGCGGATGCGTCCAAAGACACAAGGCCTTGGTGCGGGGAAAGAGTGGCGGGGGCCTGCTGCCACTCAGGAGCGGCAGGCGGCGGGGCGGGCGGCTCCGGGCCAAGGAATCCGGGGGCCACGAGCAGTACCGCGGGGATGGCCAGCACCACCAGGAGAGCGATGAGCACGGCCTGCGGCCAGGTGCGGCGCGCACGCTCCCCGCCGCTCATGACACCCCGGCGGATGCGGTCAGGCCACGGATCCGTGCCGGTTGTTTTGGTCATGCTGGTGCTGGTCCTCAAGTCCTGAAATTTCCCCACAAGTTCCTGATTCCAGGGCCTCTCGCTATATCCTCAATTGTAGTCGGCGGCACGGACACTCCTTTTTGTGGGCCCGTCAAGTGTGCCGCGCACCCCCTGCAATTGCCGAGGAGCATTCCATGAAGCACGACGTGACCATCGAGATCCCCAAGGGATCGCGCGTCAAGTACGAAGTTGACCACGAGACCGGCCGCGTCCGCCTGGACCGCGTCCTCTTCACCGCCATGCAGTACCCCACCCACTACGGGTACTTCGAAAACACCCTCGGCGAGGACGGCGATCCCCTGGACGCCCTGGTGCTGCTGCAGGACTTCGACCTGCACCCCGGCGTCATCGTTGAGTCCCGCCCCATCGGCGTCTTCAACATGACCGACGACGGCGGCGGAGACGCCAAGATCCTGTGCGTTCCGGTGGATGCCCGCTTTGACCACATTCAGGAAGTCAGCGACGTCAACGAGTTCCTGATCAAGGAAATCGAGCACTTCTTCACCCGCTACAAGGACCTGGAGCCGGGCAAGTGGGTCAAGGCCGAGGGCTGGGGCGACCGCGCCGCCGCCGAGGCAGAGCTGGAAGCGTCCATCAAGCGCTACGTGCCCACCGCACACTAGTCCCCACCGCCCCCTAGCCTCGCTTCGCTCGGCCAGGGAACCCTGACGGCGTGGGCCCAGTCATAGGACCGACGGCGGGTGCCTGGTTCGCAAGAGCCGGGCACCCGCCGTCGGCCTTAACGTGGATTTTTTGTCCACGTATGGCGGCTTCCCAAGCCCGCAAGTCGCCATACGTGGACAAAAAGTCAAAGGCAGGATGTGGAATCGTGGACCTGTGATTTCCGAGGCTATCTTCAGTCCCCCCTGCGGTCCCGTGCTCGGCTGGCGCGACGGGGACGTCCTCCGCGCCACCGGTATCCCCTACGCCACCGCCGCCAGGTTCCAGCCGCCCGTCCCGGTTCCGGACTGGACGGAGCCCTTCTCCGCCACCTCGCTGGCGCCGGCGTGCCCGCAGGGCCCGGTTCCCTTCCTCGACGACGTCCTGGGCACCCGGTACGGCGAACTTCCCGGCAGCGAGGACTGCCAGAACCTGTCCATCACCATGCCCGGGGATATCGCCGCCGCTGAACGCCTGCCCGTCATGGTGTGGATCCACGGCGGCTCCTACACCACGGGCTCGGGCGACCTCGCGATCTTCGATCCTGCCGTGCTGGTGGCCGAGAACCGGGTGGTGGTGGTTTCCGTGACCTACCGGCTGGGGCTGTTCGGATTCCTGGCCACGCACAACGGCCGGCCCGGAAACCTTGGTTTGCTGGACCAGCTGGAAGCGTTCAGGTGGGTGCGGCGGAACATCGCTGCCTTCGGCGGCGACCCCGGCCGGGTGACCGCGTTCGGCCAGTCCGCCGGTGGTGATGCCATCGCCCACCTCATGGCGACGCCGGAAGCGCCGTCGCTCTTTCAACGGGCCATCATCCAGAGCGCACCGCTGGGCATTGCCCGGGGCCGCGCGAAGATGAACCACGCCATGGGCATCGCGGCCGATGCGGTCACCGAGGACACTCCGGCCATGGAGGTGGTGGAGCGGGAAGCGCATGTTGCCCAGGTGGCCCGCAGGTTCGGGATGCTGGCGGCGATGCCCTTCGGTACCCAGTACGGTCACGCGCCGCTGCCCGAAGAAGAGGACATCGAGGCAGCCTGGAACCGTTCCGCCCCGGGCATTGACGTGCTGATTGGGCATACCTCGGAAGAAGCGCGGCTGTTCCTGCCACGGAACCGGCTGTTGATGCGGGTGCAGGGCGTTCCCGTGGTGGGAGCCGCGGCGGTGCGCGCTGTGGACCGGGTGGTCACCGAAACCGTGTACGGCAGGGCGGCCCGGAGGTTTGCCCGCCGCCACGCACGCGCAGGCGGCCGTGCACACCGCTACATCCTGCACTGGCACGCGCCGGACAACATTTTTGGCGCTGCCCACACCATCGACCTTCCGCTGCTTTTCGGCACGCGCAGCACGTGGGAGGGCGTCGGCCTGATCGCCGGTGCCGGCTGGGACGAGGTGGACGAGGTGGGCAGGCAGGTGCGGGCGCTTTGGGCAGGCTTCGCCCGCGGTGATGTGCTGGGTGACGCGGGCGGAATCCCGGGGGCCCTCACCTACCACGCCGCCTGAATCCCGGAGTTCAGGCCGCGCCGGCTATGTTACTGATGGCCTCCACCAGGATGTCCTGGCGCTGGAAGTAGGCGTTGTGCCCGGCATCCTCGACCACCAGGAGCCGGGCGCCGGGCACTGTTGCGGCAACGTGCTCGGCTCCGCGCCGGATCCGCGGCCTTTCCTCATCCCCGATCAGCACCAGCAACGGGCTGGCTACTGATTCCAGGCCCTGCTGGAACCACTCGACGTCGGCCGGGTCGGCGCTGAGGAATTCCCCCTGGCTTTCCTCAAGGCTGCGGGGATGCCTGGCGGCCTCGATGGCGGTGGCAGTGGAACGGACCCGGATGTAGCGGGCATAGTCGCGCGGGTTGTCGGCGACCCACTGCTCCGTGAAAGAGTTTCCGACGCCCAGCCAGATCCGCTCGTCGTCGTCCAGTGAGCTGAACACCTCGAATTTTTCCGGCTGGCCGGCCTGTCCGGGAGGCGGCACCACCAGCGGCCAGCCCATCCCGCACACCACCAGCGCAGCAGCACCGTCGGGGTGGCGGATGGCCCAGCGGAGTGCCGTCATGCCGCCCATTGACTGGCCCACGATGACCGGCCGCTCAAGGCCGAGGGCGGTGATGAAGGCGTCCAGCTCGGCAACCCTGTCCACCAGCGGCCCCTGCCGTGGGGAGTTGGAGGACCAGCCATGGTCGTAGGTGTCATAGGCCAGGACCCGGAAGTCCTGTTCCAGTTCGCTGATGATCGGCTCCCAGCATGCTGCCCCCGAGGCATGGCCGTGGAGCAGCACCACAGGGCGGCCGCGGCCGGAGTCCGTGTAGTGGATGTCGTTGCCGAGTACGTCAAGCCATGGCACGGGGATGGGTCCTTTCACGCAGGGTCGGCCGGGCAGCCCACCACGCACCAGAGTTGCAGAACCCGGGCAGGGAGTCACGTGGTGTCCGGCGCCGGCCGGACCAACCGAAGGTAGAGTCTGGTCACGTGAAGACGCTCGGCGTGGACCTGGCTGCGGCCACGAAGAAGACCGCGGTGGCTGTCATCGAGTGGAGCGGCGGTGCAGCGAAACTGGTGCACCTTGAACTCGATGTGGACGACCAGGGGATCGTGGACCTGTTCGGCACCTGCGACATGGCCGGCGTCGACTGTCCCGTGGGCTGGCCGGACGCGCTGGTCCCGTTCCTCACCGGGCACGCAGCGTTCGACGCCGGACCGGTCCTGGCGCACGACGGCATAGCCGGGCGGCGCCTCCTGGCCTACCGGGACACCGACCGGTTCGTCACCGCACGCACGGGCCTCATCCCGCTGAGCGTCTCCGCGGACCGGCTGGCCCATCCGGCCATGCGCTGCGCCGTGATCCAGGCAAAAGTCGCGGCGCTCCATGGACCGCATGCAAGGGACGGCTCCGGCCGGCTGGCGGAGGTCTATCCGGCGGCTTCGCTGAAGATCTGGGGGCTCAACGGGCGCGGCTACAAGGGACGCGGAATTCCCGAGGCGGAACGGCTCGGGGTGCTGCTGGACGCCCTGCGAAGCCAGGCGCCCTGGCTGGACCTGGCCGGGTACGGGGACAAACTGGCCGGATCGGACGACCTGTTCGACGCCGTCGTCGCTTCGCTCACCGCCCGCGCCGTGGCCCGCCGTCGCACGCTCCTGCCCGGCGAAACCCAGGCCGCCGCCGCGCTGACGGAGGGGTGGATCCACCTGCCGGCCTGCTCGTTGGAAGAGTTGGCGGACTAAAGCCGGTCAACCCCCAGCTTCCAGTCCCGGATCTCCTCCAGGTCTTCACCGTGCTCCCTGGTGTGGTCCCTCGCCCGCATGCGCCGGTCCTGCAGGTCCTGCCGCAGGAGCGAGTGCTTCTCGGCCAGCCCCGGAACGCGGTCAATCGCATCGATCGCCAACTGGAAACGGTCGATGCCGTTCAGCATGGCCATATCGAAGGGCGTTGTGGTGGTTCCCTCCTCCTTGTACCCGCGCACGTGCATGCCTTCCTGGTTGGTGCGGCGGTAGGTGAGCCGGTGGATCAGCGCCGGGTAGCCGTGGTAGGCGAAGATGATCGGCTTGTCCGTGGTGAAGATCCCGTCAAAATCCCGTGACGGGAGCCCGTGCGGGTGCTCACTCTCGTCCTGCAGCCGCATCAGGTCCACCACATTGACCACCCGGACCTTCAGCCCGGGAACGCCATCGCGGAGCAGTTCCGCCGCGGCCACGGTTTCCACGGTGGGGACGTCGCCCGCGCAGGCGAGGACCACGTCCGGCTCCTCACCGGGGACTTCGGACCCGGCGAACCCCCAGATTCCCAGCCCGCGCCGGCAATGGTGGGCGGCATCGGCCGGTCCCAGCCAGGTGGGGGACGGCTGCTTGCCGCTGACCACGATGTTCACGTAGTCCGTGGACGCCAGGCAGCCCTCCATGACGGACAGCAGGGTGTTCGCGTCCGGCGGCAGGTACACCCGGATCACCTCGGCTTTTTTGTTCACCGCATGGTCGATGAACCCCGGGTCCTGGTGCGAGAAGCCGTTGTGGTCCTGCTGCCAGACGTGCGAGGACAGCAGGTAGTTCAGTGACGCCACCGGCTGGCGCCACGGCAGCTTGCGGTGGACCTTGAGCCATTTGGCGTGCTGGTTGAACATGGAGTCGACTATGTGGATGAACGCCTCGTAGCAGCTGAACACCCCATGGCGTCCGGTCAGCAGGTAACCCTCGAGCCAGCCCTGGCACAGGTGCTCACTCAGGACCTCCATGACCCGGCCGGACCGGGCGAGGTGCTCGTCGACGTCGTCGATCCGGTACTGCCACACCTTGTCCGTGACCTCGTAGACGTTCTGCAGCCGGTTCGACGCCGTTTCGTCCGGGCCGAAGAGCCGGAAGTTTTCCATGTTCAGGGAGATGACGTCCCGCATCCATGAACCCAGCGTGATCATGGGACTCACCCGCTCCGTGCCGGGGGCCGGAACTTCCACTGCGTGGTCCCGGTACTGGGGCAGTTTCAGTGCGCGCCGGAGCAGGCCGCCGTTTGCGTGGGGCGTGGCGCTCATCCGGAAGTTCCCGGTTGGCGCCCCCTCGGCGACGTCGGGCCGGAGCCGGCCGTCGCCGTCGAACAGTTCCCCGGGGCGGTAGGACTTCAGCCACTCCTCAAGCTGCCGCAGGTGGTCCCCGTTGGTCCGCACCTCCGAGAGCGGGACCTGGTGGCTGCGCCACGTGCCCTCCACCTGCTTCCCGTCAACGCTGCGCGGCCCGGTCCAGCCCTTCGGCGAACGCAGCACGATCATGGGCCAGCGGGGTGCGGCCTGGTCCGTGGCATTCCGGGTTTCCGAGTTTTCGGCGGGGGCCCGGCAGGCGTCCTGGATGGCACGGATCTCCGCCATGCAACGGTCCAGCGCTTCGGCGAAGTCACGGTGCGCTTTTTCAAAGGCGTCGGGATCGTCCACCGTGACGAAATAGGGCTCGTGGCCGTAGCCGCGCAGCAACTGTTCCAGCTGCTGCTCCGGCATCCGTGCAAGGACGGTGGGGTTGGCGATCTTGTAGCCGTTGAGGTGCAGGATGGGCAGCACGGCACCGTCGGCTGCCGGGTCCAGGAAGTTGTGGGAGTGCCAGCTGGCGGCCAGCGGCCCGGTTTCAGCCTCGCCGTCGCCAATGACCACGGCGGTGACCAGTTGCGGGTTGTCGAACACCGAGCCGTAGGCGTGGGCAAGCGAGTAGCCAAGTTCACCGCCCTCGCTGATGGAGCCGGGGCTCTCCGGCGCGGCATGGCTGGGGATGCCGCCCGGGTAGGAGAACTGGCGGAAGAGCTCCGCCATGCCCTCGGCGTCGTTGCCCACGTGGGCGTAGATCTCCGAGTAAGTGCCTTCCAGCCAGGCATTGGCGACGACGGCGGGACCACCATGGCCGGGTCCGGCCACAAAAAGCATCTCGGTGGAGTCGCGGCGGATCACGCGGTTCAGGTGGGCGTAGACGAAATTAAGTCCGGGGGTGGTCCCCCAGTGTCCCAGCAGCCTGGACTTGGTGTGCTCCGCCGTGAGCGGTTCACGCAGCAGCGGGTTGGAGCGGAGGTAGATCTGGCCAACGGAAAGGTAGTTGGCGGCCCGCCACCAGCGGTCCACCAGTTCGAGTTCTTCATGCCCTGCGTCGTGCTGCACTGGATCGTCCTGCACTGCGTCGTCCTGCCCCATGCTGCCGGTCATAGCCATCCTCACGTCGCGTCCGCCGCCTTCCGGCAGCCGTCACTCCATCGCAACAGATGGGCCGGGCCGAGGCAACTGCCGGCGGCAGGATCGGGTCCGTCTTACGGCTTGACCAGCCGTAACACACGAGTTCCGGGATTCCTACCACCGGGTAGTGTGTAGCCAGAATGTTCACGCTGACTATCAATCAAACGGACAGCCGGCGCGATGGGGACCGGGTTCCGCAGCTTCTCAAGGACCTGCGGCATATTCCGGCGCGCCTGGACTTTGACCGCTCCGTGGAGGACGAGGTTCAGGGCATCGTCGACTGCCCGCACCAGGCGGTGGATGCGGCGCTGATCGCCCTGCGCAGCGGCTTATGGTATGTGGGGATCGGGGTGGGACCGGTGAACGAGCCGCTGCCCAACCAGATCAAGGATGCTTCCGGACACGGCCTGGTCTACGCGCGGCGGGCAGTGGACCGGCTGCGCAGCAGCAAGGACCGCGTTCCTGTGGCGGTGGAGGGTCCGCTGGCTGACGTGGCGCACGACGCCGAGGCGGTGCTCCGGCTGCTCGGCCACATTGTGCGCGACAGGTCCGGCGCCGAGTGGCGGGTGCTCGACCTGCTGACGCCCGGCGTCCGTGGGCAGCAGAAGGCCGTGGCGCAGGAGCTGGGCATCACCACCCAGGCCGTCAGCAAGGCGGTGGCGCGGGCGCAGTGGAACGAGGAGCACGCAGCACGGCCGGCGGCGGCCCGGCTGCTGGGACTGATCCTCGAGGTGCGCTGACCGGCAAAGCCGCCGGCCGCCGTCGGGACTGTATTTAGCTTGAGGTGGCCGCCAGCACAGGCTCCCCGTTGAAGTATTCAAGCTGCCACCCGTCGATGGTGTGGTGGTGCGCCAGGTTGAGGACGGCATTGTTGACGCTCGTCAGGGTCTGCCCGGTGGCGCGGCTCAGGGTGACGCGGAGCAGCGTGCCGTGCGTGACCACCAGGAGGCGCTGGCCGCGGAACTCGTCGGCGAGGGCTTCCAGCGCGGCGAGGCCGCGGGTTGCTGCCTCGTCCTCGCTCTCGGCGCCCTTGAAGCCGCCCGGGACGCGCAGGGCCTCCAGCTCGGGCCCTGCCTGCATGCCCTCGGCCGGGCCGAAGCTGCGTTCGGTCAGTTCCGGTACGCGCCGGGCCACTGCCAGGCCCAGGCCTTCGGCGATCAGGTCTGCTGTTTCGGCCGCACGGCTCAGCGGCGAGGAGACGATGGCGTCCCACTGGTACGGGGCGAGGACGGCGACGGCGTCACGCGCCTGGCCGCGGCCGACGTCGTTCAGGGGAATGTCAGTGGCTCCCTGCAGCCGGCGCTCGGCGTTCCAGTCAGTCTGGCCGTGGCGGACGAGGGCGAACGTCGTAAGGGTCATGGTTCCTATTCTGCCTTGGCTGGCGGCGGGGTCAGGACCAGGCAGCCCTCACCGTCCGCCCGCAGCCGGTTCACCGGGCCATCCGGACGTATCCCTAAAGGAGGCTGCGCAGCACGTGGGCGGCGCCGTCGTCGAACACTGAGTGGGTGACTTCGTCAGCCACGGCCAGCACTTCCTCCGGAGCCTGGCCCATGGCCACGCCCCGGCCTGCCCAGGCAAGCATCTCGATGTCATTCCGGCCATCGCCGATGGCAACGGTGAGGTCCGGATCGATGCCCAGCTGGAGGCGGAGGTTCTCCAGGGCGCTGGCCTTGGTGACCCCTGCTGCGGCAATGTCCAGCCACGCGGTCCAGCCCACGGAGTAGGTGACGCCGGCGAGTCCTATGTGGCGGATGGCCTCGTTGAACTCCTCCGGGGTGTTTTCGGTGCTGAACACCACCACGCGCACTGCCGTGGCTTCGAGCATGGTGTGGAAATCCACACCAACGGCTTCCACGCCGAAGCTGGCGTCCTGGAACCGCTCGGTGGAGAGGAAGTTGCCGTCAGCGTCCTCCAGGGCGTACTTGGCGGACGGCAGCCGTTCCCGGAGGGCGCGGAGTGCGGGGGCGGGATCGAAGGTTGCCTTGTGGATGACCTCGTAGCCGTCCTCCAGTTCGGGGTGAAGGCGCAGGGTCACGCCGCCGTTGCAGCACACGGCGTAGCCGCGCTCGATCCCGATCTTCTCGATGATGGGCAGGGTGGCATTCAGGGACCGGCCGGTGGCAATCATGACTTCATGTCCCACGCCCACTACGGCCTGCGCAGCTTCCCGGACACCCGGCGACATGTGGCCGTCATGGTTCACGAGCGTGCCGTCCACGTCCAGGGCGATCATGAGCTTCCGGCCATTCTGGCCCTCGGTGTTGTTCTGGTTTTCTCGCCGGTCATCGTTGCCGGCGACTGTGTTTTCAGTCAGCGTTGTCATTCATCTAGTAGAGCAGAAGGCCATGACACCGGGTAGGACGCGCGCCACAGGTTGGCTGAACACCGGGTTAATACTCACAGGTTGTCCCCCGTGTGAGTGTTTACCTTGGCAGCTCCACCGCCTCAACCCCTGGCTTGTTCGCCGTTCCGTGCCTTGATGGTTAGGAGTCGCGAACAAGCCCGGGAACGGCGCCGGGCCTCAGCGTTTCTGTCGTGGACGGAGGCCGGCAGCCAGGAGCTTGCGCTTAAGGCGGTCCGGGCTTTGGACATCACTCCAAGCCCACCGCACGAAGGTATACCCCAAGGCGCGGATCCGGTCTTCCCGGAGTTTCTCCCGGTAAACAGCTTCGTCTGCCGAGATCCCGCTCCGCATTGCCGGGTCAACATACTTCGCCTTGCCATCGAACTCGCCTACGACTCTTTGCCGCGGCCACCAGAAGTCACTCCTGCCGATGAAGCCGTTCCGGTCGTTAAATACCTGCTGGAGGACCGGCTGCTCGAATCCAAGGAACTCAAATGCAGCCCGGCTGTAGGATTCGCCCACCGATTCCGGCAGCGGGCTTGCCAGCGATGCCACGAACTCTGCCCGTTGCCGGGCCGCTTCATTAGGCTGCGCCGAGATGGCGGCTGCCATTTCAGGCACGGACATCAAACCTGACCCCGGCGCAATCGTCCATTGGCCACTTAGCCTGCGCGCGGCTCCGTCCGCCACAACCAACGCCTCGCTGAGCGCTGCGGAAGCCATAATGTCGGCCGTCACCTGGGCCAGTCCCACACAGAGGAATTCACCGTGGCGCACCGGCTCCATACCCGACCTGAGGCAGTAGCGGAGCGGATATGAGCGAATCTTCCGCGCCTCCAAGGCCGTGCTGTCCTCGCCCAGCACCTGAAGTGACGACTTCCTGGCACCGCTGCGTCCCGGCTGTGTGGTGGCAAGCTCAACGAAAGCCGGAGTGCCGAGAGTGGGCAGCCCGCTGGCCAGGGCAGCTGTTTGTCCGGTCAGTACTGCACCGTTGATTGACCTGGTGATTGCCACCGTCGACCAGGCGAAGCGGTGCGACGGTTGGGCCGCTACCCAGTCATTGGTGGGCACATAGAAACCGCGCCGGATCCGTACCAGTTTCCCGGCCCGGAATTCCCGGTGGATGCGGTCGGTGCCGGATCCTGTGCGCAGAACAGCGGCAGAGTCGATCAGTCCAGGCGGAACGTCCATCCCTCCAGAATGATGGCCGGACAGCCGGCGGTCAGGGGGACGGCCCTGCTATGTGGATAGCCGGGGAAAACGAAGGGCACCGGCAAACCATAGAGTTGCGCATCGGTCCCAGGCTTGTTCGCACATCCGGCCCTTGAGGGCACTGATCCGCGGACAAGCCTGGGAGCGACCAAACAAACCCGGGCTACAGAACCGGAAGCACCTCGAGGCCACCCAGGTACTTCTGCAGCGCCTTGGGGACGTTCACGGAGCCGTCAGCGTTCTGGTGGTGCTCCAGCAGCGCCACGATCCAGCGGGTGGTGGCCAGGGTGCCGTTGAGCGTGGCAACAGCCCGGGTGCCCTTGGCAACACCATCCGCATTAACAGCCCGCTCACGGATGTTGAGGCGGCGGGCCTGGAACGTGGTGCAGTTTGAGGTGGAGGTCAGCTCGCGGTAGGCGCCCTGCGTGGGGACCCACGCCTCGCAGTCGAACTTGCGGGCGGCGGAGGTGCCAAGGTCGCCGGCGGCGGTGTCGATGACGCGGTACGGCAGCTCGCACTTGGCCAGCATTTCCTCTTCCCACGCCAGCAGCCGCTGGTGCTCGGCGGCAGCTTCCTCAACCGTGGTGTAGATGAACATCTCCACTTTATTGAACTGGTGCACGCGGATGATGCCCCGGGTGTCCTTGCCGTGCGATCCCGCCTCGCGCCGGTAGCAGGAGCTCTGCCCGGCGTAGCGGATGGGGCCCGCCGAGAGATCCAGGATCTCGTCGGCGTGGTAGCCGGCCAGGGAAACCTCGGAGGTGCCCACCAGGTAAAGGTCGTCTTCGGCGAGACGGTAGATCTCGGCGTCGTGCTTCACATCGAAGCCGGTGCCCTGCATGGTTTCGGGACGCACCAGGGTGGGGGTGATCATCGGGACGAAGCCGTTCTCGATGGCCTGGTCCATGGCCATCTGCAGCAGGGCCATCTCCAGCCGGGCGCCCACGCCGCGGAGGAAGTAGAAGCGTGCGCCGGACACCTTGGCGCCGCGTTCCATGTCGATCGCGCCGATCAGCTCGCCGATCTCCAGGTGGTCGCGCGGCTCAAAGTCGGGAAATTCGCGCGGCGTACCGACGGTCTTGACCACAACGTAGTCGTCCTCGCCGCCCTCGGGAACGCCGTCCTCGATGAGGTTGGGGATGGTGCGCAGGAGTTCCTCCTGCTTGGTCTGCGCGGCATCGGCTTCGGCGGACGCCGCCTTGACCGAGTTGGCCAGTTCCTTGACCTCTGCCAGCAGGGCCTGCTTCTCCTCGCCCTTGGCCTGCGCCACCTTCTTGCCGAAGGCGTTCTGCTCGGCCCGCAGGTTTTCGAAGCGGATCAACGCTGCCCGGCGGGCGGAATCCGCGGCAATGATCGCGTCCACCACTGATTCGTCCGCGCCGCGGGCGCGCTGGCTGGCCCGGAACTTGTCCGGGTTTTCGCTGAGGTCTTTTACGTCGATCACCATCCAAGGGTATCCAAAAGAATGCACGACGTCGGGCGGTTACGGAGCGTGCCGGAACGGGCCGCCTTCCGCCGGGCTACTGTTGAACCACCATGAGCGACTGGATTCTCTACCTACTGATCGGGGTGGCGCTTGCCTTCGCCATCTCCAGCTGGTGGGGCGTGCGCAAGCTCAAGGCCCTCCACGTGCGCAGCGCAGTGGGCGGGGACGCCCATGAATCCGGGCTCACCCGGCAGCGGGTGGCGGTGATCCTGAACCCCATTAAGGCGCGGGCCGACGACGCCACCTACGCCATCCGGCGTGCCTGCCAGACTGCAGGCTGGGAAGAGCCGGCGTTTTTCGAGACCACCGCGGATGATCCCGGCTACTCCCAGACGCGGGCCGCCCTGGCAACCAAGCCCGACGTCGTCCTGGTGGGCGGCGGTGACGGCACGGTCCGGGTGGTGGCCGAGTCCCTGGCGCACACCGGCGTGGCCATGGGCATCGTTCCGCTGGGAACGGGAAACCTGCTGGCACGCAACCTGGAGCTGGACGTCAACGATCTGCAGGGCAACGTCCAGATTTCGTTGTTTGGCCGGCAGCGCTTCATCGACACGGCGCGGATGGGAATCACCAATTCCCGCACCGGGCACTCCTCCGAGCACGTCTTCCTGGTCATCGCTGGAATCGGCATGGACGCCGAGGTGCTTGCCGACACGAATGACGGACTGAAGAAGGCCGTGGGCTGGCTGGCCTACACCGAGGCCGGGATGCGGCACCTTCCCGGCCGGCGGAAGAAGGTTTCCATCTCGCTGGACGGCGGCCCCGAACAGGTCCGGAACATCCGCAGCGTGCTCTTTGCCAACTGCGGCCTGGTCCCGGGCGGCATCGATTTCATCCCGCAGGCGATGATCGACGACGGCATGCTGGACGTGGTGGTCATGAGCCCGCGCAGTGCCCTCGGCTGGCTGCTGATGTACATGAAGATCATGTTCAAGCACAGCGGAAAGCTGCCGATCATGACGGTCTACCGCTCCGGCAGGATCGTGATCGATTGCCCCGAGCCCATGCCCACCCAGCTCGACGGCGACACGTCAGGTGAGGCCACGCGGCTCACCGTGCAGGTGGATCCACGGTCGCTGCTGGTCAGGGTCAAAGGCCGGATGTAAGGACGACGCCGGCGGGTCCGGCGGGTGCCTTGGGGACGGATACGTTTTGTGTTGGGTAGTCCGGAGTGGGGAAACGGCTGGCGGGGTCCTAGTCGCTTGAGTCCTTGGCGGCCTCGGCGGCGGCCTTTGCTGCGGCGCGGGCTTCGGACTGCTCGCGGATCATGGCCTGTTCCTCTTCGAAGCGCAGGCGGTCAGCACGGTCTGCATCGTCACCGTCCCAGTCCTGGTTATCGGCGGTGGGCCGGGGATTGACAATCATTCCCTGGCCATCGTTCTCGGTGCTGCTGCTGGTCATGACCCGCTCCCTTCGTTAGGGGCCATCCGTATGGATCAAGTAAGCATACGCACTGTCCACAGCCCCGGGAAGTACCCGGAACGCCAATTGCCTACGCTGTGGGCGAAGCGGCGGAAGCGTTTTCCGCCGCTTCTGATGCCGGATCAAGGAGGGACGCCACCCATGCCTGCGCCGCAGCAAACGCGGCGTCGGAGGTGTGGGCTTCCTCTGCGGTTTCCTGTCCGTCGGCCCGCGGGTAGGAGCCGAGGAACCGGGTATTGGGGCTGATCCGGTGCAGGCCGGCGAGGGCATCGGCAACCCGGGCGTCGCCTACGTGGCCGTCGGCGTCGATACTGAAGAAGTAGTGCCCCAGGTACTGCCCCGTGGGGCGGGACTCGATCCGGCTCAGGTTCACGCCGCGGCTGGCGAACTGGTCCAGGATCTCCATCAGGGCACCCGGGCGGTCTTCCGGAAGGGGAACCACCACAGTGGTCTTGTCAGCACCTGTCCGCTCGGGGAGCAGGCCGGGCCGGCTGACAAGGACGAAGCGGGTCACGGCCCCGGGGTTGTCCCCGATGTTCTCGGCCAGCACGGAGAGCCCCGGCTGTTCCCGGGCCACGAGCGGCGCGCAGATCGCGGCGTCGTAGTGGCAGTCCTCGGCCAGCAGGCCCATTGCTGCGGCAGCCGTCGAGGATCCGGGCACGTATTCCGCAGCCGGAAGGTGCCTGTCCATCCACAGCCGGCACTGCGCCCAGGCATGGCCGTGGGTGGAGACCCGCCGCACGTCTTCCAGCCGGACACCGGGCCGGGCCACCAGGACGAAGCTGATGGGCACCAGGACCTCCCTGATGATCCGCAGTTCGGTGCCGCCGGCGATGGCGTCCAGGGTGGCGGTGACGCCGCCCTCCACCGAGTTCTCGATGGGAACCATCGCGGCGCCGGCGGATCCTTCGCGAACCAGGTCCAGCGCGGCGTTGACGTTCGACGCCGGGAGCCGGGTGGCCGCCGCGGCGTCCGGAACCTGCATCAGGGCGGCCTCGGTGAAGGTTCCCTCGGGACCGAGGAAGGCGTAGGTGGCCGGTATGGCGGGCATCAGAGGACGATCGGCTTCAGCCCGTTGTCCGAGACCAGGGGTTTTCCGAGCTCCAGCCACTGGTCCATGCCGCCGGCCACGTTGATGGCGGTGTAGCCCTGGCCGGTGAGCCACTGCGCCACCCGGAACGAGCGTCCGCCGGTGCGGCAGATGATGTAGAGGTCCTCGTCCGGGTCGAGCTCGTCGAGCCGGGCGGGGATCTGGTCCATGGGAATGTGCACTGCCCCCTCGGCGTGCCCCGCCACCCATTCATAGTCCTCCCGGACATCCAGCACCACGGCGCCGTCGGGGATGTCGTGGACGGGAACGGTATCGAAATCACTCATGGCAAGTCCTGTCGTGGCGGATCGGAGTCAGCTTAAAGCCTAGTGCTTTGGCCGGCGCCGGGCCCTGCGGAGCGGGCAAGTTACTCTTCTAGGGAATCCAAAGGAGGACGCGTGCCCGCAGACAAGCCCGGCATCCCGGCCGGCTCCACAACCGCCCGGACCGGCGCCGCCAGCCAGCGCACCGAACCGAAGCACGGTGGCTGAGCTCCACGAACTGTCCGCCGTCGAATTGCGCGGCAGCCTGCGGGATGGAGACGTTTCGGCAGCGCACGTTACCGCCCATTTCCTGGCGCGGATAGAGCAGCGCAACCCGATGCTTGGCGCCTTCATCACCGTCACGGCGGACCAAGCTATGGCGGAGGCGCGTGCAGCGGATGCCCGGCGTTCCGGCACGGCCCGGGAGGAACTGCCCGTCCTGCATGGCATGCCGCTGGCCTTCAAGGACCTCACGGACGTTGCGGGCGTCGTCACCACCCACGGAAGCGCCGCCCTGGAGCACAAGCCCGCACCGGCGGACGCGCCCCTGGTGGCGCTGATGAAGGAAGCCGGCGTGATTTGCCTGGGCAAGACGCAGGTTCCCGAGTTCGGCCTGACGGCCTACAGCGAAAACCGGATCGCGCCGCCGTCGCGCAATCCCCACGCTCCCAGCAGGAGCTCCGGCGGGTCCTCGGGCGGCAGCGCTGCCGCCGTGGCGGCAGGCCTGCTCCCCTTCGCTCCCGGGACCGACGGCGGCGGTTCCGTCCGCATCCCCGCGGCGGCCTGCGGGCTGGTGGGACTGAAGCCGGGCAGGGGCCTGGTGCCCGCCGGGGAGAGCCAGGGGGATCCTGCCCGGCTGGTGGTGCCGGGGCCACTCGCCAGAAGCGCCGCGGACGCAGCGCTGTTGCTGGATGCCATGGTGCCCGGCGGCGGGTACCTGCGGGCGATCGGGCAGGAGCCGCCCCGGCTGCGGATCGGCGTCACCCTGGACAGCCCCTGGTCCGGCACGTACCCGTTCACGCCGGAGCGGGAAGCGCTGGACGCCCTTGAGGCCGGGGAAAGGCTCCTGGCGCACGCCGGGCATGCGGTTGCCGACGCCGCCGTCCGCTATGACAACCGCTACCCGGAGGCTTTCACCACCGCCTGGACCGCGGGAGTGGGCGCTGCCCGGATCAGCCCGCAGCGTGAAGCCCTGCTTGCCCCGCTGACGCGCACCTTCCGCCGCCGGGCCCAGCAGCGCAGCCCGGCCAAGCTTGCCGAAGCACTCGCATTCCTGCGGAAGTTCCAGCAGGACACAGTGGCCCAGTATGCGCAGTGGGACCTGATGCTGATGCCGGCGTTAGCCCAGACGCCGCGTCCGGTGGGCTGGTTCACCGGGACCGCACACGGCGGTGACCGCTGGCCTGCCGCGCAGTGGCCGGGGGATGCCGACGGCGACTACCGGCGGCAGTGCGAATTCGCCCCATGGTCTTCAATGGTCAATGTGTGCGGACTGCCGGCCATCACCATTCCGGTGCATTGGACGGGCACGGCCCCCGGACAGGGCCTTCCGATGGGGATCCAGCTGGTGGGCCAGCCAGGTTCGGAGCTGCTGCTCCTGCAGGTGGCGCGCCAGCTGGGCTTCTAGCCGGCCTGATGTTGACCTGCACCTAACGCAGCTTTAACCCTCCTGTAACCCGGCAGGTACAGACTCTTAAGGGCGTCACCCATTGCATCCTCCACCTGGCCAATGCTCGACGAGGAGTTGCCCGCATGAACGCTGAAATCCCCGCCCCTGCCACCGGCAAAACCCGCTCCTTCGGGGATTCCCGGCCGGACCTGAGCAATGCCACGGTCCGGGAAGACCTCGCCATGACCGGCCGCTGCGCCCTGGTGCACCTTCCGACCGGCAGGACCTGCCTCCTCCCGCTCCGCCACCAGGGACCGTGCGAGTTCCACGGACCGCAGGAGGCCGAGTCGGTGGCCGGCGCTTCCTCCTGACAGCCCTCACGCGGATCCCGAATGTAGCCGCAGAGTGTCGACTCCCCCGCGGATCAGGAGGACGATTAAAGGGCAGTCACTATGAGGAGGTCTGTGATGTGCTACGGATACAACAAGGACTTCGGGTGGGAACGCAAGAAGGAAGCCGACCGCCGGCCTGAAGCCGAGCAGGACACTCCGGCGGAGACCCCGGAGCCGCGGATCAAGGCGCAGGACTACACGTTCTGGGCTTTCCCGAACTGGCGCAGGACGCCAACTCCCCGCACCCCCTCCGCTGAACGGAGCAGGGAACGGGTGTAACGCGCCGCTGACCACAGAAGGGCCTCCACTGGAGGCCCTTCTGCCGTGCAAGGCGCTTCCGGGCCGGCCCGTACCCGAGAGAATTGCCGGAGACAGGAGAATTGACGCATGCAGGGACAGTTCGTGCACGTGGCCGCCCTTCGAATGGACGCCGACGCCGATCCAGCAGCGCCGGGGGCAGCAATCACAGAAGCTTTGTGCGGCAGCTGGGAGCACCCTCCGCCCTGCCCGCTCGCTGCCCACCACACGGCAACCGAGCTGGTCGCCGGCACGCTGAGGCTGCGGACCATCTTCGCGGCGGAGGATGCCCAGGAAGGCGAGGTCCGCCGTCGGATCGGGGCGGCCCTCGGCCGCGGATCCATGGCCGGCCCGGACGGAAAATCCTCCCGGTGGACCCTGTTGGAAGCTGCACCGGGCGAACTCACGGCGGCGGAACGCGAGCATGTGGAGCGCATCGCCGGCACGTAGCAGTGTTGTGCCGGCCGAAACCCTCCGGCTAAGGTGGCATGGTAAGCATGCTTATGATCGCGGAAGGGGACGGTAATGAGTGCTGGACAGTACACACCGGGGACCGGGGGCCAGCCAGAGCCGGGGCCCGACAAGAACTACCAGGCTGAACGCGCCGGCGGAACCGCAGCTCCGAACCAGGGGCGGGCAGGTGCGCCCACCGGCCCCGCGCCTACAAGTCCCGTGACGTCCGGCCCTGCAGCCTCCCAGCCCGCGGCGGTCGAACCGCGGGTGACGCGCGCCGGCGTCGTCTGGGCTGCCGTGGTGGCAGCGCTGGTCCTGCTGATCCTGCTCATCGTCTTCATCCTGCAGAACCAGGACCTGGTGCTGGTCCGGTTCCTTGGCTTCGAAGGTGCCGTCCCGCTGGGCATGGCCCTGTTCATCGCCAGCGTTACCGGCGGGGTCCTGGTGGCGGTGGCCGGTGGCGCCCGCATTCTTCAGCTCCGCGCCAACGCCCGCCGCGCGCGGACCGGCCAGCGCAGGTAGGCCAGCGCACCAACCTACGTTGCTCTATCACTTGTGGTCCCTAAGCCCCGGGTTTAGGGACCACAAGTGATAGAGCAATCTGGATTTTAGTAGGTATATGATCCGCTGGTGCCGGCGTAGGCAAGCCCGATGATGAGCAGCAGCCAGAACGCCCCGTAGCCCAGCAGGCACAGGTAGCCCAGCACCAGTCCCGTGATGGACATACCCTTGCCGGACGGCTCGCGCTTGAGCGCCATATGCCCGGTCACAATCGCCGCAATCTGCGGGAGCAGCAGCCACCCCATGATGACGGAGGCGATGCCGCACACCATGCTGGCGATGCTCAGCGTCTTGGGCTCGGCAGGCGCACCGTAGTAGGAAGGCTGCCCATAGGGGCCTGCCGGCTGGGAGTATGGCGCGGTTCCCGGCGCGTACTGGCCGCCGCCGTACTGGCTTCCACCGTATTGTCCGCCGTACTGGTTGCCCTGGGCGTAGGGTCCCTGGCCATAGGCCGGCTGGGACGGCGCGTCCGATCCGTACGGCGCGGACGGCGCGTCCGATCCGTACGGCGGCACGAAGCGGGGCGGCTCGTACCCGGACGGGGTTTCAGCGCCCGACGGCGGTACCCCGGGCTCGGAGGCGGGTTTGCGCGAGGAGTCGGGCCACTGGGAATCAGGGCGCTGGGAAGGCTGGTCAGTCATGGTTTTCCCCCTGGAATTTTGGTTCCAGCCTATCGCCTGCCCCGCTTCCCGGACCCGTCAATGCAGGACGAGTTTCACCGCCAGGGCGAGCATGACGATACCGATCACCAGGTCCACCACGCGCCAGGTCCGGGGGCTGCCCAGGACGCCTGCGAGCGCGCGCGCACCGTAGCCCAGCGCCGAGAACCACAGGACACTGCCCGCTACCGCCCCGCCGGCATACACCCACCGCAGGTCCGGGCCCTGCTGGTTGGCGAGGCTGCCCACCAGCACCACGGTGTCGAGGTACACGTGCGGGTTCAGGAAAGTCAGCGCCACCGTTGTGGCCACCACGGATCCCTTTGACCGGGGCGGTTCATCGTGGAGGCCGGAGGGCTTCAGCGCAGCGGCAAACGACCTGATGGCGAACCACACCAGGTAGACGGCGCCGCCCCAGCGCAGCACCTCCAGCGCCTCGGGGAAGCGGGTGACCAGGGCGCCGATCCCGGCGGTGCCGCCGAGGATGAGGGCGGCGTCGCCCACCATGCACACGGCCACGACGGCGCCGATGTGTTCCCGGCGGATCCCCTGCCGCAGGACGAAGGCGTTCTGCGCGCCGATCGCCACGATCAGAGCCAAGCCCGTCAGCATTCCGATGATTCCTGTCATCCACATGCCTCCGACGGTACGGAGGTAAGAAGATGAAGACAAACGATTGATTCTTAGGGATCATTAGAATTACTTCATGAACTTCGAACACCTCCGCGCCCTCACCGCTGTCATCGATGAAGGCACCTTCGAGGCTGCTGCAGACCTCCTGCGGCTCACGCCGTCGGCTGTCAGCCAGCGCATCAAGGCACTGGAAGCTTCGACAGGCCAGGTCCTGGTGCGCCGCCGTGTGCCCTGCACCGCCACCGACGCCGGGGTGGTGCTGCTTCGGATGGCGCGCCAGGTGCAGGTCCTGGAAGCGGAAGCTTCGGCAGCCCTCGGCAACGGCGTCGCGTCGCGCGCCCAGCTGCCGGTCGCCGTCAACGCTGATTCGCTGGCCACCTGGTTCGTTCCGGTCCTGCACGAAGCCGCAGGCTGGCAGGACACCACGCTCGACCTGCACGTCGAAGACCAGGGCTACAGCAGCCAGCTCCTGCGCCAGGGCGACGTCATGGGCGCCGTGACCTCCGATCCCGTCCCCGTCAACGGCTGCCGGGTGGAACTGCTGGGCCATATGCGGTACATCCCGGTGGCCGCCGCCGGCCTGCACCGGCAGTTCGGAGGTGCCGGCGGTGCGGACTGGGCGGACATGCCGGTGCTGAAGTTCAATGCCAAGGACAACCTCCAGCGCCAGCTGCTGGCGGCCAAGGGCGTGGAACAGTCGCCTCCGACGCACACCGTCCCCTCGTCCGAGGGCTTCCTGGCAGCCATCAAAGCCGGGCTGGGCTGGGGCATGGTTCCGGAACTGCAGCTTGGTAATGAGCTGTCCGAGGGGTCACTGGTGCTGCTGCAAGAGGACGTCCACGAGGACGTGCCCCTCTACTGGCAGTCCTGGACCCTCGACTCGGCGCGGCTGCACCGGATCACCCGGACCATCCGGGACGCCGGCCGTCACCGGCTGCTGCCCGCCGCGGCGGAGCGCAGGACGGGCAAGGGGCCTAGCGGGTCCAGTACGGCAGGACGTACACGGCGAAGATAACGAAAGCAGCGAGGAGTGCCAGCCTGCCGGCACTTGTTCCGCCGTGCGGATGTGCCTTGATGCTCCTGCCGGGCCGGGCGGTTCCCGGTTGGCTGCCGCCGGGGAGTCCACGCCCGGCCGGATGCCGCGCGATGCTGCCGCTGCGGGTCCGGTTGCCGCCCGCATTGGCCCCCTCCGCGCGCGGGCCTTCCGTACGCTGGCTTTCCGTGCGCTGGCTTTCCGTATGCGCGCCTCCGGGTGGCAACCCTCCCGCCGGGCGGACCACGGTTCCAGGCCGCACATTCCGGAAGGCAGTGATGCCGGGCTCCTGTTCGTGCGTGAGCTGCTGGCCGAGGTGCTCGTACAGCCCCACCACCGCCTTCTGGTCCAGCACGGCCGGCAACGACTCGATGGCCCCCACGACGCGCTGCGCCCCGGCGACGGCGACGTCGGAGTTGGTGACGCCGAACAGGTCCGGCTGGGCGGCCATGCAGATGAGCGGCCGGACCAGCCTGCGGTACGGCGGAGAAAGGATGGACGCGACGGCGGCACACTGCGCCAGCGCACCCTCCACCGCCTGGGTACGTGCGTAGCGGCCCTGCCAGAGCACCCCGGATGCCACCCGCACCTCACCGGTCCAGTTCTTGGCATCCACCACCACAACGCCGCCGGGGCCGACCAGCACGTGGTCCAGGTTGGCCTTCGGGCGCCCCGGCCAGTGCACGTCGTGCAGGACGTACCAGCCGCGGGGAACCAGCTCACTCAGCTTGTCCGCCACCACCCGTTCGCCCGCGGCCCCCGCGTCCCACGCCTTCGTGGCACGCTCGGCCTGGTCGAGCTGGCGCTTGAGCCTGGCAACCCGCTCAGCAGCCAGCCGGGACTGCTCGGCCGCTCCGTCTCCTGCCCCCATGGTTGGTCCCTGCTTCCCTGCCGTCGCGACGGCGGCGGCAGGCCGCCGTCGTCCTTGCCTGCGGATGTTCTTCCGGATTTTCCGAAAGTAACAGGGCGTGCAGGGGCCGGTATATAAGTACTTTTCGCCCGTGTACTCAGGTTGGCTACTTGGTTCACGGCCCTGCTGTTGATGACGTGCCGCCGTCACAGGGGCCGGAATGTGGGCGGTTCGTTTTGACTGCCGCGAGGTTCTGGCATGCTGGTGCCATGGCTAGCCGCGCGGGCACACTTGCCCAACCCCAGGACCTTGTTGACATCACTGCGCTCCTCGACGCGTACTACGACATCACGCCGGACCTCGCTGATCCGGGGCAGCGCGTTGTGTTCGGCACCTCCGGGCACCGCGGATCCAGCCTCAAGGCGTCGTTCAACGAAAAGCACATCGTTGCCATCACGCAGGCCATCGTGGAGTACCGGGCAGCGCAGGGCGTCACCGGTCCCCTGTTCCTGGCCAAGGACACGCACGCGCTGAGCGAACCGGCGCAGAACAGCGCGCTGGAGGTACTGGCTGCCAACGGTGTCCAGGTCCTCGTCGACGCCCGGCACGGTTACACCCCCACGCCGGCCCTGAGCCACGCGATCCTCACTTACAACCGGAAGGCCGCACCCGGGGCACCGCAGGCTGACGGCATCGTGGTGACCCCCAGCCACAACCCGCCCGCGGACGGCGGCTTCAAGTACAACCCTCCGCACGGCGGCCCCGCCGACTCCGACGCCACCGGCTGGATTGCCAACCGCGCCAACGAACTGCTCGAAAACGACCTCCGCGGGGTGAAGCGGATCCCGGTCGCCGAGGCCCTGGCCGCCGACACCACCGGCAAGTTCGACTTCCTCAGCAGCTATGTCGACGACCTGCCGTCCGTGCTCAACCTTGACGCAATCCGCGAGGCCGGCGTCAGGATCGGCGCCGACCCCATGGGCGGGGCGTCCGTTGACTACTGGGGCGAGATCGGCGAGCGGCACCAGCTGAACCTGACCGTCGTGAACCCCACCGTGGACCCGCAGTGGGCGTTCATGACCTTGGACTGGGACGAGAAGATCCGGATGGACTGCTCGTCGCCGTCGGCCATGGCATCCCTCATCCAGCGGATGTCCGACGCTTCCTCCTCCGGCCAGCCGGCCTTCGACGTGGCCACGGGCAACGACGCCGACGCCGACCGGCACGGCATCGTCACCCCCGACGGCGGGCTGATGAATCCCAACCACTACCTCGCCGTCGCCATCGACTACCTGTACCGGAACCGCAGCGGCTGGAACCCTGCCTCGGTGGTGGGCAAGACCCTGGTGTCCTCCTCCATCATCGACCGCGTGGCACAAAGCCTGGGCCGGAAGCTTGTTGAGGTCCCGGTGGGCTTCAAGTGGTTCGTGCCCGGCCTGCTGTCCGGCGAGGGCGCCTTCGGCGGCGAGGAATCGGCCGGCGCCTCGTTCAACAAGAAGGACGGCAGCGTCTGGACCACCGACAAGGACGGCATCCTGCTGGCCCTGCTCGCGTCCGAGATCACCGCCGTCACGGGCAAGTCCCCGTCCCAGCTGTACAAGGGCCTGACGGACCGGTTCGGTTCGCCGGTCTACGCCCGGATCGACGCCGCCGCCACGCGCGAGCAGAAGGCCAAGCTGGGCAAGCTGTCCGCTGCGGACGTCACCGCGACGTCCCTGGCGGGCGAGGAGATCACGGCGAAGCTCACCGAGGCGCCGGGCAACGGCGCTTCCATCGGCGGGCTCAAGGTGGTCACGGAGAACGCCTGGTTTGCTGCGCGCCCGTCCGGCACCGAGGACGTGTACAAGATTTACGCCGAGTCCTTCAAGGGCGAGGAGCACCTCAAGCAGGTGCAGGCCGAGGCCAAGGCGCTGGTGGACGGCGTCATCGCCTAGGCGGTTTCCTTCCCCGGATCCAGGGTCCACAGGCGGAGGACGCGCCGGATGGTGTGGTCACCATCCGGCGCCATGTCCACCAGGGCGATCCGGTCCAGCACGACGGCGTCGCCCGGGTTCAGCCGCTTCAGGCCAGGGCCGGTGCCGTGGTGCGAAACGTGCGGGCGGTAGCCGGAAAGGGTGTGGCGCGGCGTAAGGATCCTGCCCTCCACGGCGGCGACTGCCTGGACCAGGGCCTCATGCAGGGCCTGGAGCGCCGGATGCGGCTCCACCAGGCTGACGGCCACGGAACCGTTCCGCCCGAAGGCCGCGTCCTCCGCTACCGCCAGGCGGGCGCCAAGCGCGGCCCGCGCAGGAGCGTCGGCAAGGGCGGCGACGCGATCCGCCGCGTCGGCACTGTCCGGACTGCCGGCGTCGAACCTCACCAGGGTGATGTGCAGCGGCCAGTCCGTGCGCGGGAAGACGGCATCCCCGGCCACCGGTTCGACGAATGCCACGAAAATGAGGTTGCGCGGTGGCTTCCGGAGCTGTGCAGGCATGGCCCCAGTCTCCCACCGCCCCCCCCCTTAAACACCGATGCTCTATCACTTATGGCTCCCATTTCGGGCGGATAAGGACCATAAATGATAGAGCATCCGAAGTATTAGACGGTGCGGACGACGTCCTGGTAGGCGAACTTGGGCTTGGCTTCGCCCCAGGCGTCCTCACCGGGCTGGCCGATGTTGACCACCAGGAAGCTCTTCTGGTCTCCGGCGGGGAAGAAGGCCTCGTCGATCGCGCCGAAGTCGGCGCCGGTCATGGGGCCTGCCGCGAAGCCGAGGGAGCGGACGGCCAGGATGAAGTAGCCGGCCTGCAGGTGCGCGTTGTTGTTGCCGGTGGCCGCGGCCAGTTCCGGGTTGGCGTCGTACATCGCCTTGGGGGCGTTGTAGCCCGGGAGGAAGTTGTCCCACTGGCCGGCCCAGTCGGTGTCGTAGCTGAGAATGGCCACCAGCGGGGCGGAGGCGGTCTTGGCGCGGTTGCCGGGCATGAGCGCGTCCACGAGCTTGGCGCGGGCTTCGTCGGAACGGACGTAGGTGATGCGCAAGGGCTGGGAGTTGAAGGCGGTGGGGCCGAACTTGGTGAGTTCGTAGATGGCCTGGGCCTGTTCCTCGGTGACTTCACCGGTGAAGGTGTTGGCGGTGCGGGCCTCGGCGAAAATGGCGTCGACGGCGGCCGAATCGATAACCGCTTCTTCGTGGGCAATGGTCATTTGCATACCTTTCGCTGCGCCTCCCCGCCTGCCGGGTCGGCCTCTTCGCTGTCCATACTTGCAACTTCAACCTCTGCCCTGCTCTTCCCGAAAATCACGTGACCTTAGCCACAGCGGCCGGGACAAACGGCTTGGCGGTATTCTGGTGGCATTCATCTTCGCCATCGGCGGCACCCCTGAAAGGCCCCCTCCCATGAGCATGCTCGGAATCAAGTGGAAGCTGCACGGCACCGGCAAATCCATCAAGCCAGGCCACGTGGTGGCCCCCGATGAACGGCTGGCCTGGCCGCTCACCATCGGCGTGGGCATGCAGCACGTGGTGGCCATGTTCGGCGCCACCTTCCTGGTGCCCATCATCACCGGCATGCCGCCGGCCACCACACTCTTCTTCTCCGGCATCGGCACCCTGCTGTTCCTGGTCATCACCAAGGGCCGGGTGCCCAGCTACCTGGGCTCGAGCTTTGCGTTCATCGCCCCCATCATGGCGTCCCAGCAGCAGTTCGGCGTGCCCGGCGCACTGGGCGGCGTGGTCTTGGCCGGCGCCCTCCTGGCCCTGGTGGGTGCCATCGTGCAGAAGTTCGGCGCGGAGTGGATCAACCGGCTCATGCCGCCCATCGTCACCGGCGCCATCGTGGCGCTGATCGGCCTCAACCTGGCCCCCGCCGCGAAGCAGAACTTCGCCGCCGCGCCCGTCACCGCCGTCGTCACCCTTGCCACCATCATCCTGGTCAGCGTCCTGTTCCGCGGGATTTTGGGCCGGCTCAGCATCCTGGTGGGCGTGGTGGTGGGCTACCTCGTGGCCATGCTCCGCGGCGAAGTCAGCTACGACAAGATGAACGCGGCGGCATGGGTCGGGCTCCCCCAGTTCCAGACCCCCGAGTTCCACATCGGCGTCCTGGGCCTGTTCGTGCCGGTGGTCCTGGTGCTGGTGGCGGAGAACATCGGCCACGTGAAGTCCGTGGCCGCGATGACCGGGCAGAACCTCGACGGCGTCTCCGGGCGCGCGTTGATGGCCGACGGCGCCGCCACCGTCCTCGCCGGGATCGGCGGCGGTTCGGGAACCACCACCTATGCCGAAAACATCGGCGTCATGGGTGTACTCGACGGCGGCCTACTGGGTGGCCGGCATCTTCGCCATCCTGCTGAGCTTCTCACCCAAGTTCGGTGAGCTGATCGCCACCGTTCCGCCGGGCGTGCTGGGCGGCGCGGCCACCATGCTTTACGGCATGATCGGCATCCTTGGCGTGAAGATCTGGGTACAGAACAAGGTGAACTTCTCCAACCCGGTGAACCTGACCACCGCAGCCGTGGCGCTGATCATCGGCATCGCCGACTACACGCTGACCGTCGGCGAACTCACCTTCACCGGCATCGCGCTCGGTTCGGCGGCCGCGCTGGTGATCTACCACGGCATGAAGGCCATCGCGAAGGCCCGTGGAACCGTGGCGGAACCGGAGTCCGAGCAGGCGGGACTGCCGCCGGCTGCCAAGGCCGCCGCCAACGCTGCCGCGAAGCGGGCTCCCAGGAAGCGCTAGGAGCTAGGCCACTTCGTCAGGGCGGTTGAGGCCATGGACGGGCCCGGGCTTGGGCCGCTTCGCTGCCAGGGACTCGTCGGACCCGTGCGGCAGGATGCGGTGCAGCATCCAGGGGAAGAAGTACTGCCGGGCCCACACCAGATCTTCGGCCCGCGCCTGCGTCCAGCCATGGGCCGGTACCGGCCGGGGCTCAAGCGGCTCGAGGGTATGCGGCACTCCCAGCGCGTTGAGGGTGCCCACGGCAACGGCGTGATGGCCCAGCGGGGACAGGTGCAGCCGGTCCGGATCCCACATCCGGACGTCCTGGAGCCCGGGCAGGCACCACAGGTCAACCATGATGGCATGGTGGCGCAGCGCGATCTTGTGCAGGTGCTCGTTGTAGATCGCCACCCTGCCCCGGATCTGGCTGAAGACGGGGATACCACCCCAGTCCGGCCCTGCGTACAGCAGGACTGTGGCTCCCGTGGCGGTTAGCCTTTCCATGGCCTGGTCCATGTGCCTGGCGAGCTTGTCCGGATCGCCGCGCCGGAAGATGATGTCGTTCCCGCCGCCGGACATGGCAATCAAATCCGGCTTCAGCGCCAGGGCCGGGGCAAGCTGACCATCCACGATCTGGCGCAGCAGCATTCCCCGGACCGCGAGGTTGGCGTAGGCGAAGCCCGGCTGGCCGGCGCTGAGTTCCTCCGCCACCCGGTCGGCCCAGCCCCGGAGCCCGCCGAGGCTGCGCGGCTCGGGATCGCCCACACCCTCCGTGTAGGAGTCGCCCAGTGCCACGAACCGGCGCCAGGGGTGCGTGCCTCCGGTTTCCGTGACCGCCCGCAGATCCTGCTTTTCCGTCGTCATGCCGTCCTCCTTCGCACGGTTGAACGCGGGCGCTGCTTCTTTGCGGCGCCCGCCGCCGGTGGCGTCTCTGACTCTTGCTCCAGCTCCGCCGGCGCCAGCAGGCGGAAGTCCTCGACGCCGTCGGGCGGTTCCTGCCGGAGCCCGGAAACCTCCGGGCCGGGCCGGTCCATGGCGGCGCCGGGCACCACGACGTTCAGGGCCGCATCCCGCAGGTCCAGTTCGTGGTGCAGTGCCTGTGTCTGCAGGAACCGCAGGGCGCCTTCGCGGCTGAGGCCGTACTCATTCATGAGGCTGCGCACCGCCAGGTCAACGAGCACCAGCGAGCTCTGCACGACGGCGATTCCCGCCGTCGTCTCCGCCCGCTCGGCCACATGCACCACCACGCGCAGGGCGCGCGCCACCTGGTGCACGTAGCTCCGGATGCGGACCAGGTCGTCGCTGGTGAAAGCGTGGGGTACCGCAGCGTAAAGGTTGATGGCCGCGCTGGTGCCGCCCTCGGACACGATGGGCGCGGAGAGCAGTGACTGCACACCGTGGCCGGCGGCCGCGCTTGAATAGCCGGGCCAGCGCCGGTCCCGGCTGAGGTCGGACAGGAGGACGAATTCACCGGTGCGCACGGCTTCCATGACCGGCCCGTCCGCAAAGGAGCACTGTTCCCGGTCCGCCTCACGGGCCTGCTCGGTGCTGGCGGCGAGCGTGTGCGCCTTGCCAAGGCGGAAAAGAGTGGCAGCCCAGGCGATACCGCGGCGTTCACCCTTGATGTCTGTCATGAAGTCGCGGGTGACTTCCCAGAGGTATGTCTCGACGTCCTTGCTGTCGAGAACAGGCTCCGGCGGCATTGGAAGAGGTCCCCAGCCAACCTGCCCAGTGGGTTCAGCGGCCATTCTCCATGCCTCGCTTGAAGCGCTGCGGCCTACTGCAAAACCTAGTTCTAAGGATACGTCCCGCAGCCACGTTGCAGGGATTCCGGGAAAACTTTGGGGCTTTCCGCAGCGGTGACTGCCCGGCTCAAAGCCAGACCTGGTACCCGGTCGACTTGTCGAAGAGCCTGCGGGTGGTGATGCCTTCGCCGGCTATCCACAGGACTGAACCGTCCTCCGCAGCCTGGTCCACCACCCCGCTGGCCACATACTCACCCCCCAGCCACACCTCCACGGTATGGCCGGCCAGGCGCGACCAATCCTTGCGCAGCCCGCGGTTGGTGCCGGGCGCCGCGTCGTCTTGCTGCGGGCTGCTCACGGCCGCCGGCAGGTCGGCCAGTACGCACAGGTTCACGGTTTCCTCCATCGCTGGGCCGCAGTCGAGCCGCCTGTTAGGACTTGAACTGATATCTCGTTGATATATCAGAATGGAAACCAAGTATGTTCCAAGTCACAGCGGGAGTCAATCGCGGTTCGCCGACAGCAGCCGTAATGGAGAACCCGCCACGCGGCAAAGCGCGGCTTTAGGCGGCGAACAGGGCTTCGCGCACCGCCCGCTCAAAGCCGCTGACGTGCACCCGCGCGAGCTCCGCAGCCTTGTCCTCATCCCCGCCAATGACGGCATTCAGCAGGTTCACGTGTTCGTGCACATGCAGGGACAGGTCGGGAAGGCGGTCGATCACCATGCACCAGATCCGGGTGGCAAGGTTGTCGTAGCGGATCAGGATGTCCTCGAGGTGTGGGTTGGCAGCGGCGGCGTAAATACCCTGGTGCACGCGGGCGTCCAGGCGGAGTGTCTCCGTGACGGAGGCGGCCGCGACGTCGAACGCCTCAACATCCTTGAGGATTGCCCGCAGCTGCTGCCTGACCGCCTCGGTGGCAACCCTTGCGGCGCGGGCAGCCGCGAGGGGCTCCAGCTGCGCGCGGATCTCGGAGATGAAGGACAGGTCCGTGACATCCACGCGGGTGGCGAAGGTGCCCCGCCGCGGGTACGTGATGACCAGCCGGTCCAGTTCCAGCCGCTTCAGTGCCTCACGCACGGGAGTGCGTCCCACGCCCAGTGACTTCGCCAGCGCCTCGTCGTTCAGCAGCTCGCCGGGCTTGATGTCCAGCACCAGGAGCCGGTCCCGGATGCTTTCGTATGCGACGTCGGCCAGGGACTTCCTGCTGCCCTCTTCCGCGGCCGCCAAAGTTTCCAGTGCCATGCCAGGACCCCTTCCCCTCGCCTAAAAGTAACTATTGACCTGCGTCACAGTCGAGTATACGCTGGGGTCCAATCTAATATATCAGTTCGCTACTTTTGAATATATCTAAAGGAGGAGGGGCCATGACCCTCATGCAGACAGAGGCAACCGCAGCGGCCCTGGCAGCGCCGGCAACGGAGCAGGCGCAGAAGTTCGTGCTCACGCTCTCGTGCGCCGAGCAGGCCGGGATCGTGCAGGCCGTGACCACCTTCCTGTTTGAGCGCGGCTTCAACATTGACGAGCACCAGCAGTTCGATGACAGCCTGCGCCAGACCCTGCACCTGCGCACCGCGTTCTCCGGGTCCCCGGACCTGACCCCGGAAACCCTCGCGGCCGAATTCGCGCCGGTCGCGGACCGGTTCGGCATGAAGTTCAGCTTCCACGACCAGACACAGCAGCGGGTCCTGGTGATGGTCTCGAAGTTCGGGCACTGCCTGAACGACCTGATCTTCCGCTGGCGCGGCGGGACCCTGGGCGGGGAACTCGTGGCAGTGGTCTCCAACCACGAAACCCACCGGGCGATGGCAGAAGCGGCCGGGCTGCCCTTCATCTACCTCCCGGTCACCCCGGAGACCAAGGCCGACGCCGAGGCGAAACTCCTGGACCTCGTGGACGAGTACCAGGCGGACCTGGTGGTCCTGGCCCGCTACATGCAGGTCCTCTCCGACGACCTCTGCCGGGCCCTGGAGGGCCGGGCGATCAACATCCACCACTCCTTCCTGCCCGGCTTCAAGGGCGCCCGCCCCTACCACCAGGCCTACGACCGGGGCGTCAAACTCGTCGGCGCGACCGCGCACTACGTCACCGCCGACCTGGACGAAGGCCCGATCATCGAACAGGAAGTCATCCGCGTGGACCACACCTACGGCCCCGCCCAGCTCTCCACCGTCGGCCAGGACGCCGAAGCCCTCGCCCTCTCCCGCGCCGTCCGCTGGCACTGCCAGCACCGCGTCCTGCTCGACGACACCAGCACCGTCGTCTTCCGCTAACCCCCACCCGCACCCGGGGCACACAGTCTTTTTTTGAGAATTTGCAGGAGAACCCTTTTATGGAATCGTCGCCACGTATTGTCATCATCGGAGCCGGGATCGTGGGCACCAACCTCGCCGATGAACTCGTCACCCGGGGCTGGAACAACATCACGGTCCTGGACCAGGGCCCGCTGAACATGCCGGGCGGGTCCACCTCGCACGCCCCCGGCCTGGTGTTCCAGACCAACCCGTCCAAGTCCATGGCCCTGTTCGCCAAATACACGGTCGAGAAACTCCTCTCCCTCACCGAAGACGGCGTCTCCTGCTTCAACCAGGTCGGCGGCCTCGAGGTCGCGACCACCGAAACCCGCCTCGCTGATTTGAAGCGCAAGCTCGGCTACGCCCAATCGTGGGGCATCGAGGGCAGGATCCTCTCCCGCGACGAGTGCAAGGAGCTCTACCCGCTCCTGAACGAAGAAGACATCCTCGGCGGCCTGCACGTGCCCAGTGACGGGCTCGCGTCCGCCGCGCGGGCGGTGCAGCTGCTGATCAAACGCACCGAAGCCGCCGGCGTGAAGTACATCGGCAACACCGAAGTGACCGGCATCGAACAGGAAAACCGCCGCGTCACCGGCGTCCGGACCCCCGACGGCGTCATCGACGCGGACATCGTGGTCTCCTGCGCCGGGTTCTGGGGCGCCAAGGTCGGCGAACTGATCGGCATGAAAGTACCCCTGCTGCCGCTGGCACACCAGTACGTCAAAACCACCCCCGTCCCCGCCCAGCACGGCAAAAACGAGCTCCCGAACGGGGCCCGGCTGCCGATCCTGCGGCACCAGGACCAGGACCTCTACTACCGCGAACACGGCGACCGGTACGGCATCGGCTCCTACGCCCACAAACCCATGCCCGTGGACCTCGACGAACTCGGCACCTACAACCCGGACGAGATCAGCGAACACAACATGCCCTCCCGGCTGGACTTCACCCTCGAAGACTTCCTGCCCGCCTGGGAAGCAACCAAACAGCTCCTGCCCGCCCTGCACGAAAGTGAGATCGAGGACGGCTTCAACGGCATCTTCTCCTTCACCCCCGACGGCGGCTCCCTCGTGGGCGAATCCAAGGAACTCGACGGCTTCTACGTCGCCGAAGCCGTCTGGGTCACCCACTCCGCAGGCATCGCCCGCGCCGTCGCCGAACTCCTTGTGGAGGGCAAATCCTCCATCGACCTCGGCGACTGCGACATCCACCGCTTCGAAGACGTCCAGCTCACCGACGCATACGTCTCTGAGACCTCGCAGCAGAACTTCGTCGAAATCTACGACGTCCTGCACCCGCTCCAGCCCAAACTTTCCCCCCGCAACCTGCGCGTCTCCCCCTTCCACGCCCGGCACAAACAACTCGGCGGGGTCTTCCTCGAAGGCGGCGGCTGGGAACGGCCCTACTGGTTCGAAGCCAACGCAGACCTCCTCAAAGACATGCCCGCAGAGTGGCAGCCGCCGGCCCGGGATGCCTGGTCCGGGATGTTCAGCTCCCCCATCGCCGCGGCCGAAGCGTGGAAAACCCGCACCGCCGTCGCCATGTATGACATGACCCCGCTCAAACGCCTCGAAGTCTCCGGTCCCGGAGCCCAGAAGCTGCTGCAGGAACTGACCACCGCGGACATGACCAAAAAGCCCGGCGCCGTGACCTACACCCTGCTGCTGGACCACGCCGGCGGGATCCGCAGCGACATCACCGTCGCCCGCCTCACCGAAGACACCTTCCAGCTCGGCGCGAACGGCAACATCGACACCGCCTACTTCGACCGCGCCGCCCGCCACCAAACCCAAAACGGCGGCCCGGCCGATTGGGTCCAGGTCCGCGACACCACCGGCGGGACCTGCTGCATCGGTCTCTGGGGCCCCCTCGCCCGCGACGTCGTCGCCACGGTCAGCAACGACGACTTCACCAACGACGGCCTCAAATACTTCCGCTCCAAGCAAGTAGTCATCGGCGGCGTGCCCGTCACCGCGATGCGCCTGTCCTACGTCGGTGAACTCGGCTGGGAACTCTACACCAGCGCCGACAACGGCCAACGCCTCTGGGACGCGCTCTTCAAAGCAGGCCAACCCCACGGGATCATCGCCGCCGGCCGCGCAGCGTTCAGCTCCCTCCGCCTCGAAAAGGGCTACCGCTCCTGGGGCACCGACATGACCACCGAACACGACCCCTTCGAGGCCGGCCTCGGCTTCGCCGTCAAAATGACCAAGGACAACTTCGTCGGAAAAGCAGCCCTCGAAGGCCGCACCGAAGAGAACTCCGCCCGCCGCCTGCGCTGCCTCACCATCGACGACGGCCGCTCCATCGTCCTCGGCAAAGAACCCGTGTTCTACAAAAACCAGCCCCTCGGCTACGTCACCAGCGCCGCGTACGGCTACACCATCCAAAAACCCATCGCCTACGCCTACCTCCCATCCACCGTCAACATCGGCGACGCCGTAGAAATCGAATACTTCGGCCGCCGCATCCCCGCCACCATCACCCAAGACCCCCTCTACGACCCCACCATGACCAGGCTCCGGGGCTAAGCCATGACCGGAACGGAAACGGCCGGGGCCGCAACCATCGGCTCGGAGACCATCAGCAGCTACCTCACGCGGCTGGCTTCACGCCAGCCCACGCCGGGCGGCGGCGCGGCAGCCGCGCTGCACGCCGCCCAGGGCGCTGCGCTTGTGGCCATGGTGGCGCGTTACTCCACCGGCGCGAAGTATGAGCAGCACGCGGCCCTGGTGCAGCGCGTCACGGAAGCCGCCGAAGGCCTGGTGCTCGAGGCACTGGGCCTGGCGGATGCGGATGAAGCTGCCTTCCAGGGCGTCATTGATGCCTACAAGCTCCCCTCGGAAACACCGGAGCTCAAGGCGGCCCGTGCCGCCACCATCCAGGAAGCCCTTGTCCAGGCAGCCAGGACACCAGCCAGCCTGATCGGTGTTGCGGGGTCCGTGGTGGAGCTTGCAACCGAGCTGTTCGACGTGGCCAATCCCAACGTGATCAGCGATGTTGCCGCAGCCGCGGATGCCGCCCGTGCGGCGGCAACCACCGCGCGGGTCAACATTGACATCAACGTGGTGGCCGTCAAGGACCCCGGCGCGCGTGCGCAGCTCGCCCAGGAAACGGACGGCCTCGAGGACAAAGTGGTGCTCGCCGCCGACTCCCTCGCAGCCCGCGTACGTGAAAGGATCCTCCATTGACTACTGCCACCCTGTCCGGCAAGGAGCTTGCCGGGATCATCGGGCAACGGGTCCAGCAGGAGATCCGGTCCCTGGAGCACGACGGCGTCCGTCCCGTCCTGGCCGTGGTCATGGCCACCGACGACGAGTCGACCAAGTGGTACGTCCGCTCAATTGAGCGGGCAGCCGAACGTGCAGGAATTGGTTGCCGGATCATCGACCTCGGGCACGACGCCACCGAACAGGTCCTGGCCAGTGTCCTGCGGGACCTGAGTGCCGAACCGTCGGTGAACGGCATCATCCTGCAGACACCGCTGCCGGAGGGCGTGC
This sequence comes from Arthrobacter nitrophenolicus, assembly GCF_045833485.1. NCBI lineage: Bacteria > Bacillati > Actinomycetota > Actinomycetes > Micrococcales > Micrococcaceae > Arthrobacter > Arthrobacter nitrophenolicus. Next base: position 1,933,092 of record NZ_CP174504.1, on the reverse strand, counting down.
GCACAGATTCCCTGGTGGGACTGATCGCACCCGAAAAGGACATCGACGGCGCGAACCCGCTCAGTCTGGGGCGCCTGGCGGTGGGCCAGCCGGCCTTCGCACCCGCCACCGCGCGGTCCGTCGTCGAAATCCTGGACCACTACGCCATTCCGGTGGCAGGCCGGAACGTGGTGATCGTAGGCCGTTCGGCCGTGGTGGGAAAGCCGCTCTCCCTCCTCCTGCTGGCACGTGACGCCGCCATCACGGTCTGCCACTCCAGGTCCGGGCCGCTTGGGAAGTACACCAAGGAGGCGGACGTGGTGGTGGTCGCCGCGGGGAGGACAGGCCTGCTGACCGGCAGCCACGTCTCCCCCGGGACCGTAGTGGTCGACGTCGGCACGAACGTCCTTCCCGACGGCTCCCTCGTGGGTGACGTGGATGAGGCAAGCGTCAGCGGCGTCGCTGCCGCCCTCACCCCCGTCCCGGGCGGGGTGGGTTCGGTCACCACGGCGCTGCTGCTCCTCCATACCGTGGAGGCGGCGCGGTTGCAGTCGCCGGCCCTTGTCCTTGAAGCCGCGGGCTAGGCCAGCCGCGGAAGGAACGACGGGCAGATCAACCCAATCAAGACGGGCCTGATGGTCCCGTTATCCGTAACTGGTGCTTCGGTGGGCCTAAAACCTGGGGAGGTATTCCTCATCGAAGCACCGTTTACGGATAACGGGGCCATTGCCGTACCCCGGCCGGCTCCGGCATCCATCCGAAAGGGAAGGAGCACCGATGCTCATCACCGAAACTATGGCCGGCCCGCGGGCCGGCCACGCACACCCCTGCCATGCGGCCCCCTCCTGGGCCGAGGCCCGGAGGCTGGCGTACGAGTGCGCCGGCCCGCTTCCGCCCGTTTGGGTTCCGCTGGCGGACGCTGATGGACGGGTCCTTAACCGGGACGTCGCGGCGCTGCAGGATTTACCGCATTACGCGTCCTCCGCCATGGATGGCTGGGCCGTCAACGGCGCAGGCCCCTGGCTGCTTCCGGACCCGCAGCAGCCGCCAGCGCATCCGGACCTGGCTGCCTACGGCCGCCTGGCACCCAACCATGCACGGGTCATCGCCACCGGCGGGCTGGTCCCTGCGGGCGCCGAGGCCATCCTGCGCAAGGAGAGCGGTGAGGTGGTCCCCGGGCACTCCGGGAGCCTGCTCCTCACCGTCGGTCCCGGCGCCCGGGCGGATGAACCGCGCCGCGGACAACACATCCGTCCTGCCGGCGAGGAGGCGCTGGCCGGCGATGTGCTGCTGCCCGCCGGCACCGTGCTTAACCCGGCACGCATCGCCCTGGCCGCTGTGGCGGGGCACGATGAAGTCCAGGTGCGGGCCCGGCCGTCGGTCGCCGTCGTACTTACCGGTTCCGAAGTGGTGACGCAGGGAGTCCCCGCGGCCGGCGAGGTCAGGGATACCTTCGGCCCGCAGCTTGGCACAGTTCTTTCGCAGCTGGGCGGCATTGCCGGCAGTCCGGTGAGGATCGGCGATTCCTTCAGCGAGTGGCTGTCCGCCCTTGATACCGCCACAGCGCCCGGCGGCGGCAAGGCCGACGTCGTCATCACCACGGGCGGGACTGGACGGTCCGGTACAGACCATTTCCGTGCCGCCATTGGCTCACTGGGTGGACGCATCCTGCTCGACGGCATCGCCATGCGCCCCGGCCACCCTGCCGTCCTGGCCGAACTTCCGGACGGGCGGTTTGTGGCCGGGCTGCCGGGCAACCCCCTGGCCGCCATGATGGCGCTCCTGACCGTCGGGGCCCCGCTGATCGCCGCCCTGGGCGGCCGCCCCCTGCCCGCCGCGACGGACGTGCTGTCCGGCAGCGACATGCCACCGGACCCGGGCCGCACCCGCCTTGTCCCCTGCAGGTTACTGTCGGGGCTGGCGTTTCCTGTCCAGCACACAGGCCCGGGCATGATGCGCGGGCTTGCCTGGGCGGAGGGAGTCATGGTGGTGCCGCCGGACGGCGTGGACTCGGGGCAGCCCGTCCCGGTGCTTCCGCTCCCCTGGAGCCCCGGAGTGGACATGGTTCCCGGCACGAACCCGCAAGGACGGAGCATCCCATGACCCGCATGACCCAGCGCCGCAAAATCCACCGCTTCCACCTGGACGGGTCAGGCAGCGAGTACCCGGTGCGGCACAAGGAAGATGTCCTGGCCGCCGAGGAACCGCTCGAGATCCGCCTTAACGGCCGCTCGTTCGCCGTCACCATGCGCACCCCAGGGGACGATTTCGACCTCGTAGCCGGCTTCCTCGTCTCCGAAGGCGTCATCCGGCGCCATGCGGACCTGGTCTCGCTGCGGTTCTGCGCCGGCGGGAACGGGGAAACCCAGACCTTCAACGTGGTGGACGCCCAGCTGGCGCCGGACGTGCCGATGCCCGACACGATGCGGCACGTGTACACCTCAAGCTCGTGCGGCATCTGCGGGACGGAATCGATCGACGCGGTCCGCAAGGCTATCCACTTCCACATGGCAGAGGACGGCCTCCGGGTCCCGGTTGACATCCTGGCGGGCCTGCCGGACCGGCTGCGGGCAGCGCAGGCCGTGTTTGACAAGACGGGCGGCGTCCACGCAGCCGGCCTGTTCAGGGTTGATGGGCCGGAAGCGGAGCTGCTGTGCCTCCGCGAGGATGTTGGCCGGCACAACGCCGTAGACAAGGTGGTGGGCTGGGCCCTTAGGGAGGGGCAGCTGCCGCTCAGTGGCACCGTATTGCAGGTTTCCGGCCGCGCATCCTTCGAGCTCGTCCAGAAGGCCGCCCTGGCGGGAATTCCGGTCCTGTCTGCAGTCAGCGCACCCTCCAGCCTGGCCGCCGACCTGGCCGCCGAAACGGGCGTGACCCTGGTGGGCTTCAGCCGGGGGAGCAGCTTTAACGTCTATGCAGGACGCGAACGGGTGGGACGGCCAGCGACGGCGGTCCGGCAGGAAAGTTTTGCCTAGCGCAGCGCCGCTGTGCCGCGGTCCTTAGCCGCTCCTAGCGCAACCTGAACCACAATAAGCAACAGCGTGACCTACGCAACGACGAGTGTTAAAGATTTGTGTCATGGGCCGAAATCCCTTGACTTTCAATGTGGCCTGGTTCACTCTGTTGCTTAGCGCGAGTTCTGTTGATTCTTGCGGAACACCTCCCCCGACGGGCTTCCAGCCCTAGTGCGACCACGTTTCTCAACCGAAGAGGTGCATCAATGCACAAGGCATGCCCCCCAAAGCCTTTTCCGAACGGAAATCTCCGGCTTGATACCCCACGCCTAATCGCAAGCCCATGACTCGCCGAGCAAAGGACCCGCTCATGGCCATCAACAGTGAACTAAAGTCCCCACAACCCAAGAAACCGTCAGGCAGCGATCCGTTGCCTGATCCAACCCTTCCGGACTCCGCCACGGCGTCCCCCATCGATCCCGCCGAGACCGAGGCCGAAACTACCGTCCTGCCCGAGAACGAGGAGTACGAGCAGATCCTCGAGGAGCTGCGACAGACCAAGACCGAACAGGCCGTCTCCGAACGCCGCAACCGCAAGCTCATCCTGGACAAGACCACGTTCGGGATCACCGGCGTCATCGCCATCGCCTTCGTGATCTGGGGCTTCACCGGCAAGGACAGCCTCTCCACCACATCAAAAGACGCCCTTAACTGGGTGATGGAATACACCGGCTGGCTCTTCATGGTCCTGGCCTCCCTGTTCGTTGTCTTCGTCCTCTGGCTGGCCCTTGGGAAGTTCGGGAACATCCCGCTCGGCAAAGACGGCGAGAAGCCGGAATTCCGGACGGTTTCGTGGGTGGCCATGATGTTCGCAGCCGGCATGGGCATTGGCCTCATGTTCTACGGTGTGGCAGAGCCGCTCTACCACTTCATCTCTCCCCCGCCGGGCACAGTTGACGGCCGTACCCCGGACGCGATCCAGACGGCGATGGCCACGTCCATCTTCCACTGGACCCTGCACCCTTGGGCCATGTACGCGGTCGTTGGCATTGCCATGGCCTACGGCACCTACCGGCTGGGCCGTAAGCAGCTGATTTCGGCCGCTTTCACGTCCATCTTCGGCATCCGGACGGTCGAAGGCCCGGTTGGCAAGTTCATCAACATCCTGGCCATCTTCGCCACGCTCTTCGGCACCGCGGCCTCGCTGGGCCTCGGGGCACTGCAGATCGGCAGCGGCCTGACGTCGAATGGCTGGATGGGCGAGATCGGGACCCCCGTCCTGGTGGCCATCGTGGCCATCCTGACGGCCTGTTTCGTCGCCTCGGCCGTATCCGGCATCAGCCGCGGCATCCAGTGGCTGTCCAACATCAACATGGTCCTGGCCGTCATCCTGGCCATGATCGTCTTCGTGGCCGGACCCACCCTGTTCATCCTCAACCTCATCCCGGCGGCCGTGGGAGACTACGCCCGCGACCTTGCGGAGATGTCCTCCCGGACAGAGGCTGTCGGCGACGAAGCGCTGCGGACCTGGCTGTCCGGCTGGACCATCTTCTACTGGGCCTGGTGGATTTCCTGGACGCCCTTCGTAGGCATGTTCATTGCCCGCATCAGCCGCGGCCGGACCATCCGCCAGTTCGTTACCGGCGTCCTGCTGGTTCCGAGCATTGTGAGCGTCATCTGGTTCGGCATCTTCGGCGGCACCGCCTTCAACATCCAGCAGGAAGCGGACAAGGCCAACCAGCCGGGCCTGATGACCGTCACCGACGGGGTGGCGAGCATCGATTTTGACGGTGCCCTCTTCAACCTGGTGAAGAACCTTTCCATGCCGGGATGGCTCACGGCGGCCGTTATCGTCCTGGCCATGGTGCTGGTTGCCATCTTCTTCATCACGGGTGCCGACTCTGCATCGCTGATCATGTCGTCGCTGAGCTCCAACGGTTCCTCCGAACCCAAGCGCGGCCTGGTCATCTTCTGGGGAACGCTGACCGGAGCAGTGGCAGCAGTCATGCTGCTGGCGGGCGGCGATGAGCCCTCCGAGGCTTTGTCCGGCCTGCAACGGATCACCATTGTGGCGGCACTGCCGTTCGTCATCGTCATGCTGCTGCTCTGCTTCGCCCTGGCCAAGGACCTGCGGCGGGATCCGCTCTCGCTGCGCAAACGGCTGGCCACCTCCGTGGTGGAGCGGGCCATCAAGACGGGCGTGGAACAGCACCGCGGCGTCCAGTTCGACCTGGTCACCCGGCACGACTGCGGCGATTCATGCCCCGACCCCGAAGACTGCCCGGGCGGCAGCTCCGTGGTGGACAACGACAAGAAATAGCCGATCGATTCCGGCCCCGGTGGACACCCACCGGGGCCGGAATGCGTTAAGCCCCTATCGGTTTCGGGAACAGGTGGCACCTCTAAGCCGATTCCCGGTTCAGCATTACGTCGTAGGCCTCCACGCGCCGGTCCGTCACCGTGGTGGGCGACTCCAGGTGGACTGCCCCCGACGGCAAAATACCGGCGCCGCCGAACCGCTCCATAACCTGCCACTGGGCCAGGACGTCCTCGCCCGCGTGGTCAGCCGGAAGGTCCGCCCAGAAGGTGAACCCGCCGGCGTCGTTCAGTGCTTCCCGCCGGTAGAGCACGCAGCCGCCCAGCCACGCCACCCGGTATGGCACCCACTGGCCGGGCTGCAGGGACAGCTCGGCACTCAGGTGGCTGAGATTGGCCGCACTGTGGAGCGGCCAGCGGTCGAAGCCGGGGGCGCCGGGGCGGATTCGCTCCGCACTCACCTGCCCCTCCCAGGCTTCAAAATTGGCTGTCTGCTCAGGTCGCCTGTCATTCAGGTAGGACAGCCCCTGGGGCGCCATTCCCACAAAACCGCACGCGAGCTCGTCCAGCGCCCCGCTCAGCCGCGCCAGGGCACCCGGCTCCAGCCAGACGTCGTCGTCAAGGAAAAGGCACTGGTCCGCCGTGGATTGCTCCAGCAGGAACTGGCGGTGTTCGGCCAGTCCGCGCCGCGGCAGGTGCCGGAGCAGCGTAACCGGCCTCCCCTGCGCCTCCAGGACCCGCACCATGGCCGCAGCGGCGGGATGCTCCCACCCCGGGTCCCCGGTGGACTGGTCGCTGATGACGACGGCGAACGCGGGGTCGGTTTGGCCGGCGAGTCCGGCGAGGGTGACAGCGAGTTCAGCCGGGCGGTTGCAGGTTGGCACCAGTACGTCGACGGCTACCTCGCCGGGCATGCCTGCCGGGCGTGCCCACTGTTCGGACGATCTCCTGCTCACAGTTCCTCCTGGTGCCGGCGGGCAGGGCCGGCAACTGGTGAATGGGTTTCGAATGTCCTTTACCCAGACCGCGGGCATGTATGCCGGCGGCAAGGCAAAGGCCCCTGTCCCGCATCTCGAATCGAGGATACGGAACAGGGGCCCCGTGGCTGTGCAGCCTGCCTTCATGCAGGCGCCGCGCTCACATTGGCTCAGCCGGCGTCGAAGCTCTCGCCGCCGTCATCCTTGGGCGACTTTTCCTGCGGAAGGTCGTTGCCGCTGCCGTCCGGGATGCCCGCCGCTTCCTGGCCGGACTCGGAGGAGACCGGCGCGGAGCCCTGCGAGTCATCGTTGGATTCGTCGATCTCGGCGGCGCTGGAGGGAAGGTCCATGTCGTGTGGGACCGGCTCCGTGCCGGCGCCGGCCTGTGGCTCGTTGGTGTCGGCGCTGCCTGCTGCCTGGCTGCGGGCGGAGCCGCCGGCGCCCTGGCCTCCGCCCATCTCCTGCTCGGCGGTGGGGGTTCCGTAGCCGCCGGGATCCGACTCGGGTTGCGCGTGCTGGTTTTCCTGCGTCATGGTTCCTCCTGTTGGGTTTGCGGTTTGAAAGGGGCTCGCGGCCTGGGTCCCGGCGTGTGCTTAGAGTCCCTTGCCGCCGGTCACCGGCAGTACTGCCCCCGAGATGTAGGACCCGTCCTCGGAGGCCAGCAGCACGTAGGCGGCCGCCAGCTCGGCGGGCTGGCCCGCGCGTTCCAGGGGCGTGTCCTGGCCGAACTTGGGAAGCTTGTCCGGCCATTCGGTGGCGGGAATCAAAGGTGTCCAGATGGGGCCGGGGGCCACGGCGTTGACGCGGATGCCCTTGGGACCCAGTTCCTGCGCAAGGGCCTTGGTGAACGCCACCTGCGCCGCCTTGGTCATGGCGTAGTCGATCAGGCCGGGCGAGGGGTTGAACGCCTGGATCGATGCGGTGGTGATGATGGAGGCGCCGGCTTTGAGGTGCGGCACGGCCGCCCTGGCACTCCACAGCAGCGAGTAGAGGTTGGTCTTGAAGACCCTGTCGAATTCCTCCGTGGGCAGGGTCTCAAGGCTCTCGCGGTTCTTCTGGTAGGCCGCGTTCAGCACCACCACATCCAGGCGGCCGAACTCAGCCGCCGCTTCCTCGACGATCCGAGTGCTGAACTCTTCCTGCCGCCCGTCACCGGCGAACAGGAGGGCGCGGCGGCCCGCCTTCCGGATCCAGTCGGCGGTGTCCTGGGCATCGTCCTCCTCCTCGGGCAGGTAGGAAATGGCGACGTCGGCCCCCTCGCGGGCGAACGCGATGGCCGCGGCTTTGCCGATCCCGGAATCACCACCGGTGATGAGTGCGGCCTTTCCCTCCAGCTTTCCATGCCCCTCGTAGCTGAGTTCGCCGTGGTCCGGCTTGGGGTCCATGGGCGCCGTGAGGCCGGGCTGCTTCTGCTCCTGCTCCGGAAAGGGGCCCGAGTGGTAGCCGCCCCGGGGGTCCTTTGGCTGGTCTGTCTGCTTGTCGCTGCCGCTCATAGTCCGCCTCCCTGTGTCGGTGCCGCTGTACCGGTTTCGAAGGGCCCTGCCGGAGCACCGGCCCTTCGAAGCTATCCCGGCCGGAGGAACAAGTCCACCGATTGGTCCGAATAATCAGTAAACTTATCAAATGATGGTCGTGACGCAATGCCTGCCTTGCTTCTGGGTACCTGGGGAGTAGAAAGGGACCAAGGACTGGCTGTCGCAGGAAGGAGAAGCAATGTCAGAGGTGGAGGATTACACCGGCAGAACGGGGCGGAACGAGACCCGCGAGGAACAACTGGACCGTAACTGGGCCGAGCTCCTGCAGGAACTCCGCGTGCTGCAGACCGGCGTCCAGATCCTGGCAGGTTTCCTGCTCACACTCCCCTTCCAGGAGCGGTTTGAGGACCTGGACGACTTCCAGGTCAACCTGTACCTGGCCAATGTGGTGGTCGCAGCCCTGACCACGTCATTCATCCTCCTCCCGGTCAGCGTCCACCGGCGCCTCTTCCGGAAGCGGCTCAAGGAAACCCTCGTCTCAAGCGCGGACACGATCACCAAGATCGCCCTGGGCGGAGTTGGCCTCCTGAGCGCCGGGACCGCCGCGCTGGTCTTCGACGTGACCCTGGACCGGTCCGCCGGCCTCACCGCGGGAGGTGCACTGCTGGGCGTACTGCTGGTCCTGCTGGTCTATGTTCCCCTGCACCTGAACAGGCGTGCAGCGGCGAACGGCAAACCATCCACCGAACGGGACAGCGATGGCTAAATGGGCCAAAGAGCACGGACTGCTGCTGGTGAACCTGGCACTGTTCCTGATCTTCTTTGGCGGGATGATCCTCTCCGGCGCGGCAACCTACAGCGAGGAACAGCAGGCCCACGGCGAGGCAGGGGTTTCGGTCCTGCAGTTTCTGGGCACCGGCGAGTTTGTGGAGGCCACCTTCGAAAACTGGGAATCTGAGTTCCTGCAGATGGCCCTCTACGTGGTGCTGACGGTCTTCCTGTTCCAGAAGGGATCCTCGGAGTCCAAGCCGATGGGCAAGGAAGCCCCGCAGGACGAAGATCCCAGGGAGGCAGCCATCAAGAAGGCAACGCCGTGGCCGGTTAAGCGCGGAGGCATGGTGCTCAAGTTCTATGAGCACTCACTGTCCATCCTGATGTTCGCGCTTTTCCTGGCATCCTTCACGGCCCATGCCCTGGGCGGGACCGAGGCCTACAACGAGGAACAGCAAAGCCATGGCGAGCCCACCGTCACGTTCCTGCAGTACATCGGGACCAGCCGCTTCTGGTTCGAGTCTTTCCAGAACTGGCAGAGCGAGTTCCTGGCCATCGCCGTGCTGGTGGGTGCGTCCGTGTACCTCCGCGAGAAGGGCTCCCCCGAGTCCAAGCCTGTCGCCGAACCGCACTACGAAACCGGCTCCTGAGCCGGATCGACATCGAGAGGAATCCATGCGAACCGTTGCGAAAACCATCCTCCTGGCCCTGCTGCTCATGGTTGTCCCCGGGCTTGCGGCAGGCGCAGCCTCTGCAGCCCCGGCTGCGCCAGCGAGTTCCGCGGCAGCCACCGTGGATGCCGCGGTATCCTCCGGAGGGCTGCTGGTGCCTGCCGGCAACACCCCTACGCCGTCCCCCGGGGACACCGCCTCCAGCGGCCCGGCCAATCCCGGGACCGGTGAGTCCGCGGAGAATGAAGGCACCCGCCTGAACTGGGCTCCGTTGGTCATTGGCGCCATCGCCGTGGTGGTCCTGATCCTGATTTTGCTCTGGCGCCGCCGCCGCAACACCACCATCGTCGGCTGACAGGCGCTGGACCGGTCGACGCCGGCCTGCTGGCAGGGGCCGCGATGTTGCAGCCTACGCCTGGAAAAGGCGGCGGGGGAACCTAGGCCCCTTCGAGCACCTGGCTTGTTGCCCAGGCAAGGTACTTTCCCGCGTTGGCAACGGCGTCTGCCGGGCTGGAGGCCACGTCCAGCAGCTGCGCCGCGGCCACCACGCCGTGTTCGGCAAGGTCCTCGAGGGTCACCAGGATCCGGCCCGCCACGACGATCACCGGGATGCCCTTCTCCCGCGCCGCATCTGCGAGCGCGATGGGGGCCTTGCCCGTGAGGGACTGCGAATCCATGGACCCTTCGCCGGTGATGACCAGGTCAGCGCCGGACAGCTGGTCGGCCAGTCCGGTGAGTCCCGCCACCAGCGCGAAGCCGCCCTCCAGGGCGGCACCGGTGAAGGCAAGGAACGACGCCGGGAACCCGCCCGCGGCGCCGGCGCCGGGAACGTTGACGTCCCGGCCGGTCGCCTCCCGCAGCACCGAGGCCCAGTTGCGGAGCCCGGCGTCGAGCAGTTCGATGCCGTCCTGGTCCGCGCCTTTCTGCGGCGAGAAGACGTGGGCGGCCCCTTGCGGGCCGTAAAGGGGGTTGCGGACGTCCACGGCGATGCGGAAGGTGGTGGCTGCAAGGCGCGGGTCCAGTCCGCTGGTATCCAGCGAGACGACGTCGGCGAGCGATCCGCCGCCCAGTGGCACCACGTTGCCGGCGGAGTCCAGGGGCTTCAGCCCGAGTGCCCGGAGCGCGCCGCTGCCGCCGTCGGTCATCGCTGAGCCGCCCAGCCCGAGCACGATCTCGGTGGCGCTGGCATCCAGGGCGGCGGCGATGAGCTGGCCGCACCCGTAGCTGTGCGCGCGGAGCGCATTGTCCGGAGTGGGCTCCATGTCCGCCAGGCCGGAGGCCTGCGCGGTTTCGATGACGGCGGTAACCGCGCCGTCGCCGGACTTCCGGATGGCCCAGGCGGCGCCGACCGGGGCGAGGACGGGGCCCACCACGGCGTTGAGTCTTTCCTCGTATCCGGCAGCAACTGCCGCCTCCAGGGTGCCCTCACCACCGTCGGCAATCGGGAACTGGTTGGCCACGGCGTCGGGGTAGACCCGCAGGGCCCCTTCCGCGATGGCCGCTGCGGCTTCAGCAGCCGTCAGGGAGCCCTTGAACTTATCCGGAGCAATAAGGATGCGCATGCGCTCCATCATGCCAGCAAGCCGACGGAAAGCGCTTGCCCCGACGTAATACGGAGGGAAGCAGCCTACCCCTCGCGCCACTCGTGGCTGGTGATGTGGGAACCGGCCTGCGGCCCCATCTGGAGCATGCCGCCGTCCACGGCCCAGGCCGCGCCGGTGACGTAGCTGGAAGCAGGGGAGGCCAGGAACGCGATGACGGCCGCGACCTCCCGCGCATCGCCGGGCCGGCCGAGGGGCACGCCCGGGCGGTCCTTCGTGGTGGGGTCCTCGTCCTCCTGCCCGGTCATGGGTGTGGCAATCTCGCCGGGCGCCACTGTGTTGGCGGTGATTCCGTGCTGGGCCAGTTCCAGGGCAAGGGTCTTCATGAGTCCGCCAAGCCCGTGCTTGGATGCGTCATAGGCGGAGGAGCCCACGCGGGGCTGGAATTCGTGCACGCTGGAGACGGCAATCAGCCGGCCGCCCCTGCCGGCCCGGACCATGCGGCGGGCGGCGGCCTGGAGGCACACGAAGGCACCGTTGAGGTTGGTGTCCAGGGTTTGCATCCAGCGGTCCAGGTCCATGTCCAGGAACTTGGTGCTTTCGCCGGTACCGGCGTTGTTGACGAAGACGTCCACGCCGCCCAGCTCGTCCGCGAGTTCGTCGATCACGGTACCCGCGGACCGGAGTTCGGTGGTGTCCAGCTGGCGGACGACAGCCTTGCGGCCCGCGGCCCGGATCTCTTCAGCCGTCCGCTCCGCCCCGGCCTTGTCCGAGTGCCAGGTGACGCCTACATCCATGCCAGCCCTGGCAAGAGCGACGGCGGTGGCCTTGCCGATCCCGGAGTCCGAGCCGGTGACGATGGCGGTGGCGGGCGCGAAGTTGCTGGTGTCCTGCATCGTGGCAAGCCTTTCGGTAGGTCAGGTGCTGGAAGGTGGTGCGGGGTCAGGCGGGGCGGGTCAGGCGGGTCGGCGCAGTTCCGGCTCGGGAGGGAAGCGCCGGGCGGCTGCGACGTCCGGTTCGTCCTTGACGGCCATGAGCGGAACGGCGAAGGTGACCACAGGCCGGTCGGTGTCGTCCGCGGACCTTACTGTCAGGCTCCGGGTGCCCGGCGGCACGGAGGGGGTGAAGACCTGCAGGTTCCGCGAGCCCAGGATTGCCGAGTTTTTGAGCCTGTATTGGGTTCCAAAATGGTCCTGCAGGATGATGTTCGGCTGCGGTCCCCCTTCGGATGCCATCTGGATATTTACCACCAGCCCGGTGTCCCAGATCTCGACGGACAGGACGGTGAATTCGGTGGAGTCCGTGACGTGGCTTCCGTAAGTGGGTGGCAGCAGCATGCCCCGGAGGGAGCCTGACGGTATGAGTTCTCGCATTGTTGGTTCCTGGTGGTCTTGCGTCCGCCGTCGCCGAAGTGGCGCCGGATGTGCTCCGGTGCTGCTGAAACGATGGGGGCGCCGGTGCGGCTTAGGCATCTTCGCGGTTGGGGTTTTCCAACCAAAAGAAGGTGGATTGTTGCCCGTCGCTACGCTGTTTCTGATGGATGTAATTGAGGCGCCGGGAGTCGAAGGTCTCGAACCATTCGTCCCGGCTGATGTGGCGGAGCTTATCGCTGTCGCCGCCGAAGTCGATCCGCAGCACTCGCAGGCGGTTCCTCCGCCATGGTGGCCTTCCTTTCCCCAGAGGCTGGAACTAATAAGTCTACTTATTATGTAGCCTCCGGATCCGGCCATGTGTCAAGGGGATTGGCTGGTTTCAGCGGCTTCCCACAACGGTGGAAGGACCGGTTTCGGCGGCTAACCCCGCGGCCGCAGTACCGCGTAGTACCCGGGCACCCGGCTTCGCCCGTCCACGCCGGTTGCGGGGTTGGTCTCGATGGCCACTTCGCCGTCCTCCAGCAGCTCCCAGGCTTCGGCGGGCAGTACCTGCTGCCTTTCCACGGGGCCGAAGTGGCCCGGCATTGGCAGGCCCCTGATGGCGCGTTCGAGCGGAGCGGGAATGCCCTGCATGGTGGCGCCCAGATGGGTCACGTAGTCCACGGGGTTGCCCTGGAAGTTGGTTTCAGCCAGGAACACGGTGCCCCGCTTCCCGGCGAGAAGGCGGAGGTTTTCCACCAAGGCCGCCTGGTCAGCCGGCTCGAGGACATGGAGAACGCCGCGGATGAAGACATTGGCGCCGCCGTCGAAGCCCTTTTCCGCCCCTGGCGCGGTCATGTCGCGCACTTCGAAGCGGACGTTGCCGGTCTCCCCGGACTCCGCCGCTGCCCGCCTGACCGCGTGCTCGGAGACGTCCATGCCGACGGCCTCGGGAAAAATTCCAGCCAGCGCGCGGGTGAAGCTGCCGTGTCCGCAGCCCACGTCCACCACCGGGAGTTCCGGGTCCAGGTAGCGGAGGAGGACATCCTTGTAGCCAAGGAACTCGTCGTCCGTCCCGGCATCCCACAGCACCTCGCCGCCCACGCCCGTTGCCCTGATTCCCGCCCAGTACCGGTCCCACGCCAGCGGCCGGTCCTTGGGTGCAGAGCGGGAGAGCCGGACAAGCCTGGGAATCAGCAGGTACTTCCGCAGGGCAGACAGTAGCGACTTGGCGGGTGAAGACTTCGCTGGGGAGTACACCGGTCAAATATATGTCGCGGAGCACACACAGCCCGCCATTGCCGGGCATTGAGGCCGGATCTTACGACGGCGGCGCGTCCCTTCCGCCGCCCATGCCCGGAGTGAGCGGGCTTCAGGCCGAGGGGCCGCCGTCCAGGGTGAGCCATGCCATGGCTTCCTGCCTGGAGGTGAAGAACCGGGTGGGGCAGGGCAGCTTGCTCACTCCCAGGACGAAGTTGGCCATGACCTTGTCCACGGGCGAGGAACCCAGCAGCGCGATGCGGGAGGCCTGGCACGGCCGGCCGAACACCGCACGCGCTCCCCGGCTCACCCGTTCCGTCGTCGCCATGTCCACCAGCATGGGACGCCGGTCCTCACCGCACAGGTCGTTGACCCTGTCCATGGCGTTCTCGGCGTCGGCCTCGCTGATCGAAGCGCCCCGCGGCCACCGCAGCTGGAGGATCCCGCCCTCATCCAGGCTCAGATCTCCTTTGGTGGATCCTTCCGGTTGCTCTGTCACTTTGTCCCTCCGCACGATTTTTCTGGAGCCACACGTCCCGCATCCCCCTACAATGTACTCAACTGGGAGGGAAGGGGTCATTGTGGCGGCTGATTCGCCGTGTGACTTGCGCGTGCCACGCGCCGCCGTGGTGGCGGACCCCGACGCCGCGCGGCTCGCGCGGAACGCCTCCGCCCTTGAAGAGGCGGGCTTTTGCGTGACGTCCGCGACCGACGCAGCCGGACTGGCAGCACTCCTGCAGGACGGCAAGCCGGCGGTCATCATTGCGGACGCGTCGCTGCTTCCTGCCATTGGAACCGAAGCGCCGGTCCTGCTGATGGTGGACCTGGACAATCCCGCCGAAACCTCCGCCCGCCCCTCCGGCATCCATGACTGCATCACCAAGCCGCCGGCCCCACGGGAGCTCGTCCACCGGGCTTCCGCCCTGATCGACCTGGTGGCAAGGCGGAACGCCTCACGGCAGCGGGCCGAGGCACTGCGCGAACAGCTCCGGCTGGTTTCCGCTGCGGTCCGCGCCACCAACGATCCACAGGAGATCGCCAACCATGTGGTGGCAGGCTTCGGCCGGACCTTCAAGGCCGACCATGTCCTGCTGGCCACTTTCGAGGACGAGCGGGTTCCGCGCATCACCGCCACCTGGGACGCCCCGGGACTGCAGCCGCTGCCCCCCGGCGTCCTGCCGGACGGGAAAGAGGCGCACCGGACGGCGGACCTGCTCTGGGCCGGTGCGGAAACCATGTCCACGGACGCACCCGAAACGGACGACCCCCCTGCCGAGGGCGCGCGGACCGGCGAAGGCGGGGGAACGGCGTCGGGCCTTTCCAGCACGTTCTCCACCCTCGCAGTGCCCATTGGGGAGGGAAATTCCTCGCTTGGAATCATCTGGATTGCCATGCGTGACCGGCGGCGCCAGTGGTCCCGTGCGGAGCTTGGCCTGATCCAGCACGTGGCGGGCAACGCCGCGTACGGGCTGATCCAGAGCCACCTGATCAGCAGCCAGCAGCAGGTGGTCAAGCAGCTGCAGCAGCTGGACAAGGCCAAGACGGACTTCCTGGCCACCGTGAACCATGAGCTGCGCACACCGCTGACCTCGATCATGGCGTACCTGGACATGATCCAGGAAAGCACCGAGCAGCCGGTCTCGCCCGAGGTCCACCAGATGCTGGACATCGTGGTGCGGAACACGGAGCGGCTGCGGTCGCTGATCGAGGACATGCTGAGCGTTTCGCGCAACGGCCTGGATGACAGCCTGATGCATTTCACCCCCGTGCGCCTGGGACAGACCCTGGACCTGGTGGCGGCGGCGCTCCGGCCGCTGGCCAAGCTGCAGAACGTGACCATCGAGGTGGACCCGGTGCCGGAGGATCCGGAGATCCTGGCCGACGAGGTGCAGCTGCAGCAGGTCTTCACCAACCTGGTATCCAACGCCATCAAGTTCACCCCCAGCGGTGGACGGATCGAGGTGGGCAGCGAGTCGCACGCCGCCGAGGACGGCACCCGCTGGGCAACGGTCAGCGTGGCCGACACCGGCATCGGCATTTCCAGCGACGAGATCGACCACGTGTTCACCCGGTTCTACCGAGCCTCCAACGCCATGTCCGGGGCGATCCCGGGGACGGGCCTGGGACTGGCCATCACCAAGGACATCGTGGTGCGGCATGGGGGGAAGATAGACGTGGCGTCCACGTTGGGCGCCGGCACCACCGTCACCGTCAGCCTCCCCCTGGATGCCGACCGGTCCCGGGCCAACTGAGCGGGGGAAGAAGGAAAGCTGATGTTCGCGGACAATGATCCCCGGCTCTCCCAGCTGCTGGAAGGCATTGTCCGGCTGGCATCGGGAGACCTCAGCTCCCGGATAGAGGTGTCCCCGGCGCGGGACGAGCTGGACGCCATCATCACCGGTACCAACCTGCTGGCGGAGGACCTGCAGATCATCTACGAAGAGCTCGAGCAGCGGGTCCAGGTGCGGACCCAACTCCTGCACGAGGCTCACCTTGAGATGCAGAAAATGGCCATGCAGGACCCGCTCACGGGCCTGGCGAACCGCTCCGCCCTGATCGACGCCCTGAAGACGGCACTGGACGCCGGGGCCGCTCCCGAAGAGGGGCCGGTGCTCCTGCTCATGGACCTGGACGCCTTCAAATCCATCAACGACAGCATGGGCCACACCGCGGGCGACCAGGTCCTCATCACCGTGGGGCAACGGCTCCGGGGCGCGGTGCGGGCGGACGACGTCGTGGCCCGGCTGGGCGGGGACGAATTCGCCATCGTCATGCCGTCCGCCACCCCGGACCAGGCCACTGTCGTAGGCCACCGGATCCTCGCAGCCCTCAAGCAGCCCATCGAACTCCCCGGCCGGAGCGTGCGCTGCGGGGCCAGCATCGGGCTGAGTGCGGGCGCCGAAGGCCAGACCCCCGAGGACATGCTGATGGAGGCCGACGTCGCCATGTATGCCTCCAAGGCGGAGGGGCAGAACCGGCTGCACCGCTTCGAGCCGGCGCTGCTGCTGATGCGCAGGCTCCGCAGCCAGCTGGTGGAAGACCTGCGCGCCGCCATCAAGAGCGACGGCTTGACGCTCTACTACCAGCCTGTGGTGGAGCTCGCCACAGGGAGGGTGGAGGGCGTGGAGGCGCTGGTGCGCTGGAACCACCCCACCCGCGGGTTCATCATGCCGGACGAGTTCATACCGCTGGCCGAGGAAGCCGGGTTGATTTCCGAGCTTGGCCTGTGGGTGCTCCGGGCGGCCGTGCACCAGCTCCGGTCGTGGATCGCCGCCTCCCTGGTGGACAACAGGTTCTCCGTCCGCATCAACATTTCCGCCACGGACCTGCAGAGCCTGCAGTTCATCGAGGATGTCCGGAATGTGCTGAAGGAAACCGGGGTACGGCCCGAGCAGGTGGTCCTGGAACTGACGGAAGTGGCCATCGTCAAGGGCAACGAACTGGACCGCTACTCGCTGGCCGGGCTGCGCGGCCTGGGGGTGGGAATCGAAATCGACGACTTTGGCACCGGCTACTCCTCCATCAGCTATCTGCGCCGGCTCCCGGTGGACCGGGTGAAGGTTGACCGTTCGCTGATCACCGGCCTGGGCACGGATCCGAGCCAGCCCGCGCTGGTGGCGGCCGTCCTGCAGCTGGTCCGTGCATGCGGGCTGGAGGCTGTGTGGGAGGGCGTTGAAACCGCCGAGCAGGCCGGGATCCTGCGGGGGCTCGGCTGCCTGAGCGCGCAGGGCTACTACTTCAGCAGGCCGGTGCCGCCCGACCAGATCCCGCTGCTGCTGGCCGACCAGCCCGAAGGCGCCAACCCCTGACCCGCCAAGTTACCGCAAGGTACCCAAATTACTGCTAAAACTCCCGCAAACCCCTGCGTTTTTTGGTGCTGCCGATATACGATCATCGTGCGGTGTCTGGTTTTCCTGGCCGCTAGAGCTGGGGATTCACAGAAGCACCGGAATTAAAAGGCGTTCATAAATTGAAAATTAATTGGGCCACTGGGTCATTACTTCGTCAACTGGGGGCGTAGCTAATGTCGGTTCGTGTACAGGCATGGGGAATTATTGCCGCGGTACTGGCGGAAACAGATCCGTCCGGCGCGGCCGTCCGGCAGCGCCTTAGCAACAGCCTCGACGAGAATCCGGGGGTGCCCGAACGGGCCCTGCTGGAATACCTTCTTGAAACGCGGCGCAGCGATGCCAACACTGTTGAAACGCTGGAGACCGCACGGGAAATGCGCCTCACTCCCGCCGCCCTCCCGCCCAAACTCGCCGAGCAGATTGATGCCATCCGCAGCATGTCCCGGATCAGCGCGCTGCTTGAGAACCAGATGCTGATGACGGCTTTCCAGCCGATCTACGGGCTGGGCGACAAAAACGTGGTGGGCGTGGAGGCATTGTCCCGCTTCGTCAGTGACGACGGCGCGGCGGCCGAGCTGTGGTTCGCCGAAGCTGCCGCCGTGGGCCTGGGCGCCAACCTGGAATTCTCGGCCCTCGGATCCGCGGCAGCGGCTGCCAGGGACCTTCCGCCGCACCTGTTCGTGTCGCTGAACATCTCCCCCACGTCCTGCCTGGACCCGCGGCTGCCGGAACTGTTCGAACATATTGACCTTCCCATCAACCGGATTGTCCTCGAACTCACGGAAACCATTCCGGATGAGGAATACGCGCAGTTCATCGCCGCGATCAATCCGCTGCGCGACCAGGGCCTGCGGATCGCCGTGGACGACACCCACTCCGGGGCCGGCGCCCTGAGCCGCATGGTGCACCTGCGCCCCGATTTCCTCAAGGTGGGACGTGACGTGATCGGGGACGTGGACAACGACGGCCTGCAGCGCGCCCTGACCGCCTGTCTGGTGGATTTCAGCCAGCAGATCGGCACAACCCTCGTGGCGGAGGGCATCGAAACGGTTGGGGAATTGAAAGTCCTGACCGAACTGGGCATCGATGCGGGGCAGGGCTACCTGCTGGGACGCCCGTCCGTCCGGCCAAAGGACTGGGTTTCCTGGAACACCCGGCTGGACGCGGACGGCCTGAACCGGCAGCTCGTGGGGCCGGACCAGGCCACGCTCAATCCCCAGGGAAACGACGCACCTTGAGCTGAATCTTCGGACAGTGGACCGGCAGGCATGGGCGGTTTCAAGGGGTCGTTGCAACACCTGCTGGTTAGGTGGTTAGTAGTAAATCACGTAAACGCTCGGCTGGAGTTTTCCAGCCGAGCGTTTTGCGTGGGCGGCCGTTGAGTTCCTGGGCGACGTGTTCGAGGTCCTCGGGTCCGAAGACAGACAGATCGGTGCCTTTGGGGAAGTACTGGCGCAGCAGGCCGTTGGTGTTCTCGTTCGAGCCGCGTTGCCACGGGCTTGCGGGGTCGCAGAAGTAGACCTGCATGTCGGTGGCGAGAGTGAAGGATTTGTGGGCAGCCATTTCCGATCCCTGGTCCCAGGTCAGGGATCCCCGAAGGTGCGCCGGAAGGGTGGCCATGGTTTTGATGAGGCCGTCACGGACGGTTGAGGCAGAGTGGTCCTTTGGCAGGTGGACGAGCATTAGGTAACGGGTGGTGCGCTCGACCAGGGTCGCGATCGCGGACTGGTTGTGGGCGCCAGTGATGAGGTCCCCCTCCCAATGCCCCGGTATGGCGCGGTCCTCGATCTCGGGCGGACGTTCGGAAATCATGATCATGGGGTCGGTGAACCTGGGAGTGCGCTGATCAGCGGTGGCATGGGGTTTTCGCCGGGTCCGGCCGGTCCGCAGAGCTGCTTGCACCTCACGTTTAAGTCCGCCTCTGGCTTGGAGGTAGAGGGCCTGGTAAATCGTCTCTGGGCTCACGCGCATCTCCGGGTTGTCGGGGAACTCTTCGACCAGCGTGTGGCTGATCTGTTCCGGAGACCAGCGTAGGAGCAGCTTGTCCTTCACGTACTTACGCAGGTCCGACTCGCCCGCGAGTTTGGCTGTCTTGGGCCGGGCCCGCCGGGCAGTTGCCTTCCGATGTGCACCGTGGGGAAGGTAGCCCATCCGCGGATCGGTGTTTCGGGCCAACTCGCGGCTGACTGTTGAGGGCGATCTGCCGAGGGCGTGGGCGATCGCCCGCACCGAGGATCCGGCGGCCTGCAGGTCCCGGATAAGTTCCCGTTCCTTGACGTTGAGGTACCGCGGGTGGATAGGTTTCTCCAGCGCGGCCACCGGGACCTGGACCGTTTCTGTTGTGCCGGCGGCAGAGGTCATAGTGATCACACCACGTTTGTA
Source organism: Arthrobacter nitrophenolicus (assembly GCF_045833485.1). Lineage (NCBI taxonomy): Bacteria > Bacillati > Actinomycetota > Actinomycetes > Micrococcales > Micrococcaceae > Arthrobacter > Arthrobacter nitrophenolicus. The sequence continues at coordinate 1,913,563 of NZ_CP174504.1, read as the reverse complement.
GTCGACCACCCGGCCATCCGGATAAATGCGTCGTCCGCCGGACTTCCGGATTCCCTGGTCCCACTCCTCAGCGGTCCGTAAATGAATACCAACTGCCGCGGCAGCTTTCCGTCGGCTCACGCCGGCGTTGCGCAGCCGGGAGAACTCGTCCCTTCCAGGGTGTGGACCTGTCCCCGGCTTTCCCTGACCCTTCAGCCCGGCTTTCCGCACCCACGCGGCGCACGTATTGGGATTCAGCCCGAGTTCCTTTGCAGCCTCCGTGGTGCTCTTAAGACGGTCGAACACGGCGAAGAACTGCTCTTTCTGCCTAGCCGTGTACTTCCGGTGCACCGACTGCTTCCGTACTTTGCCCCGGGGCAAACCAGCCTTGCGGATCCATTGGTGACAGGTCATCACATTGAAACCGAGTTCCCTCGCGGCGGCACTGACATTTTGAACCCGATCGAGGGCCGCAAAGAACTGATCCTTCTGCTCCTGCGAATATCTCCGCCGCCCAGCGGGCTTCTCCCTTAAAGACGACACGGTCGTTGCAACTCCCAAAAATTCTGGGTGTTGCAACGACCGCTAGAACCCGCCATGCGTGCCACCGGTCCACTGTTGTGTTGTGCGCGTATTGTGCTGTGCGCGCCCTATTCGTCGTGGCCCTGGTCGCCACTCATCTGGTCCTCCGCCGGAGGCGTCTCACCCGGCGGCACTCCCCCGCCCGGTTCCAGGCCGGTGACGTTGCCTTCGGCAGGGTCCGGGTTCGCCGAGCCTGCCGAATCCTTGCCCGGGGCTGCCTGGGCGTCAGTGTGGCCCCTGCCCGGCTGGTCAGGATTGGCGGGATCATCTTCCGGATGGTAGCTGCTCATGGTGCGTGTCCTTCCTTCCCGGCCGCGGTTCTTCACCCCAGCTCTGGACTAATTGTAAGCATGCTGATAATTCTGGAGGGGTAGGGCCGGGCGGCCGCTGGGGCGCCCGCACGCACGATGTCAGGAGGAACAGAGATGGGAATCGGCGACAGCATCGGCAAGGCAGCGGAGAACGCCATGGAGGACCTGGCGGGTACATCGAAGCCCACGGAGAAGATGAACGTTCCCGACCCCACGGACCCCAATGACGACGTGGAGGTCCACTCCTCCATCAGCGAGGGGTCCAATGCAATGGAGGCGGAGAAGGAGAAGGCGCCGGGCTTGAAGACCGGGCCGGCTCCCGGGCCGGTCTCCGAGAGCCCCTTTGGCGGGGACACTGACGAAACGAACAATGACAGGGCGGAAGCAGGCCGTGGAACGGGCGACGACGGGCTGACAGGCAGTGCCGCCGCCGCGGGTGGGGCGGCTGCGGCAGGAAACGGGGGCCCCGGCGGCGTTGCGGGCGGGCTGCCGGACAGCAACCCGGACGAGCTGCGCGCCGACCCGACGGAGGGCGACCAGGACCCGTCCACCAGCACAGGCCGGGGCTAGCACCAGGTAAAACAGCGGATCAGGCGGGCGGCCCGGGCGGCCACCCGCCTCTTTCGACGAGGATCTCCTTGAGCAGGTCGCCTCGGTCGGTGATAAGGCCGTCCACGCCGAGGTCCAGCAGGCGGCGCATCTCGGCGGGATCGTTGATGGTCCAGACGTGCACCGCCAGGCCCAGGCCGTGCGCCCGGCGGACGAACCCGGGGGTGACAACTTCGATGCCACCGCGGCGGGCCGGAACCTGCAGTGCGTGGACGCCGGACAGGACGCGGCGCATCAGCCAGCGGAAGGCAGGTCCGGGCAGCAGCGGGCCCAGGCACGTGAAAAGAGCGATCGATGTAACCCCCGCCGAGGCCGCAACCGGGCGGCTGAGCAGCTTCAGCACCGCCCGCCGCCGCCGGTCCGAGAAGCTGGTGACCAGCACCCGGTCATGCACCCGGTGGCGCTCAATGGCGGCCGCCGTGCTGTTGACGGAGCTCCAGTCCTTGACGTCCAGGTTGAGCCGGATGCCGGGCAGTTCCGGAACCAGTTCGTCGAAGGTCGGGACGGGCTCACGGCCGCCGATGTTCACCCGGGCAACCTCCGCCGCCGTCAGCTCCGAAACCTTGCCCCTGCCGTCCGTCACCCGTTCCAGCGTGTCATCGTGGAAAAGGAGCAGCACGCCGTCGGACGTGGTGTGGACATCCGTCTCCAGGTAGCGGTAGCCGAGGTCCACGGCGGCCCGGAAGGCGGCCTTCGAGTTCTCCAGCCCCTCAAGGGAGAAGCCGCGGTGGGCCATCGCGATGGGCAGCTGGTTGCCGGCGGCATCCGGATTGGCGAAGAACGGCAGGGTCACAGTGCGAGCGTACCCGAGCTGGCCGGACCCTTGGCGCCGCCCCGGGTCAGTCTTCGAACGGCAGGATCTCGACCCCGTCGCCGCAGTGCAGCAGCGTCCGGCCGCGGCCGCCGTCAAGATTGATCCACACCACGGTGTTGTCCGGCGTGACGGCGTCCACCACGCCGCCGGCTTCGAACCCGGGGGTCAGCAGGACCCGGACGCGGTCGCCCTGCCGCAGCTTCTTCCAGTGCGGCGCAGGCGTTGCCCTGCGCAGTGGTGCATCGGCGGTATCGCGCTTGGTATTCCGTGCCATCCTTACCCCTTCGGCCTGCCGGAGAGGAGTCTGCTCTCCGGGCTTCACGCTACGGAGCAAAGGTGAACGCGAGGTGAGCGCCAGCTGTGAATACGGCGGCGGCCGCGGAAATCAGGAACGCGGGGCGCCCAGGGAAGCGAGGCGCGCCTCCAGGACCTGGGCCACGCCGTCGTCGTCGAAGTGCGGCGCACGCTGGCCCGCCGCGCGGATGGCCTCCGGGTGGCCGCTGGCCATGGCGTAGCCGTGCCCGGCCCAGCGGAGCATCTCGATGTCGTTGGGCATGTCGCCGAAGGCCACCACGTCGGAGGCGTCAATGCCCAGCGCCCGAGCGTATTCGGCAAGGGTGACGGCCTTGTTCACGCCCGGCAGGGACAGTTCCAGCATGGCCACGCCCGGCGAGGAGTGCGTGGCGGCGGCGAGATGTTCGACGGCGGGACGCACCTCGGCGAGGAAGTCGTCCGGAGTGCCGTCCCGGACAATGGCGAGGAACTTCACCACGCTGTCACCGCCAACCAGGGTTTCCCGCAGCGGCGCCGGCGTGAACTGCGACAGCAGTTCGCTCGACTCGTTTTCGATGAACCCGGGCTCAAGGTGGAACCCGGTCAGCGTTTCCGCGGCAAACAGGGCAGCCGGGCGGAGGTCCTTAATGATCCGGCGGATTTCCAGCACCGCGGCGATGCCGAGCGTGCGGGCGGAGACCAGCTTATCCGCTTCGAGGTCCCAGACCACAGCCCCGTTGGAGCAGATGACCGTCCCGGTATGGCCCAGCTGGTCCTGGAGCGGATGCAGCCAGCGGGGCGGCCGGCCGGTGACGAAAACGAGTTCGACGCCGGCGTCCCGGCAGGCGTGGAAGGCGCGGACGGTGCGGTCGCTGATCTTTCCGTCGTGCCCGAGGATCGTTCCGTCAATATCGCTTGCCACCAACCGCATCCAACAAGTCTACGTGGCGGCGGCCAAGGGGATGATTCCCGCAGCCGGGAGGTCCGCTTGTCAGCCTGCAGCGCTACACTGAACTAATCGAACATATTTTCGAATAAGGGTGTGTTGTGGGCGTTATTATTGGTCCCCGCGTGATAGATGCGGGTGCCTCGTACCTGTCGGTCCTGATCTCCCCTGTCGCGGTTGCGGCCGGCTTCCCGTCGCCGGCGCAGGACTACTTCGATGGCCGGATCGACCTGAACGCGCACCTGATCAAGGACATCACCAGCACATTCGTGGTGCGCGTAACCGGCGATTCGATGGAGGGCGCCGGCATCAGCGACGGCGACGAACTGATCGTGAACCGGGCCCTTGAGCCCAAGGACGGCTCGGTGGTGGTCGCCGTGCTGGATGGAGAACTGACGGTCAAGCGGCTGCGCATCACGCCCACGGGGGTAGTGCTGCAGGCGGAGAACCCGAAGTACCCTGACATCCGGGTCCCCGCCTTGTCCGAGCTGACGGTGTGGGGCGTGGCCACCAGGTGCCTGCACCATGTGTGACCTGCAGACCGCGGAAGGAGGGCCATGCCCAAGCCGGTCCTGATGCGGCAGATGCCGCAGATCGCCCACGTGGATGTGAACTGCTTTTACGCCTCGGCCGAGCGCGCCTTCGATCCGTCGCTCGAGGGGCGGCCGCTGATCGTCCTGTCCAACAATGACGGCTGCGCGGTGACCCGTTCCCCCGAGGCGAAGGCGCTGGGCATCCGGACCGGGGACCCCTGGTTCAAACTCGCGCCCCGGGCAAAGGAGTGGGGCCTGGTGGCCAGGTCCAGCAACTACGAGTTGTACGGCGATATCAGCGCCCGGGTCATGGAGCTGCTCGGCAGGCATTCGGCGTGGCTGGAGGTCTACAGCATCGACGAGGCCTTCCTGGGCGTGAAGGGCCGGCCCGAAGAGCTGCTGGCGCTCGGCCGGACCATGAAGGCCGAGGTCCGGCGGAACGTGGGCGTCCCGGTCTGCGTGGGGATAGCGCCCACCAAGACGCTGGCCAAGCTGTGCAACAAGTGGGCGAAGAACAACGCCTCCTTCGGTGGGGTGTGCCACTGGGAGGCCGTACCCGCACCAGTTAAGGAGTCCCTGCTGGAACGGCTTCCCGTGGACGAGGTGTGGGGCATTGCGGGCCGGCTGACCAGGCGCCTGAATGCCCTCGGCATCTTCACGGTGCTGGACCTGGTCCGGGCCGATCCTGTGGTCATCCGCGACAAGTTCTCGGTGGTGGTGATGCGCACGGTCCTGGAGCTGCGGGGCATTCCCTGCATACCCATGGAGGAGGAACGCCTGGGCCGGGACCAGCTCATCTTCTCCCGCTCCTTCTCCACGCCGGTGACCACTGTCGACGGCATGCGCCAGGTGCTCAGCATCTATGGCCAGCAGGCGAGCGCGAGGCTCGCAAAACACGGCCTGCAGGCCAAAGTCCTGACGGCGTTCGCCGCCACGTCCCCGTTCAGGCAGCACGAGCAGGCCTACCCTTCGGTGTGCCTGTCCCTTCCCATGCCCACGGCTGATCCGCTCCTGCTGACCAAGGCCACGCATGCCCTGCTGCCCCACATCCGCAACGGGCTCAAATACGCCAAGGCCGGCCTCATGCTCACCGACCTGCGCCCCACCGGCAACCAGTCTCCCCTGGAACCCTTCGAGAACCGGCATGAAGAGCGCGGCATCGGCCCGCTCCTGGAGGATGTGAGCCGCCGCTTTGGGCGCGGCTCCATCGGGCTTGGCCACGGTGGCATCAACGGCGGCGTGGACTGGTCCATGAAGCGCGGCATGCAGTCCCCCCGGTACACCACGCACTGGGACGAGCTCCCGCTGGTGAAGGCGGCCTAAGGCTTTTCAGGCCGCGGGCTCCGGCAGGGCGGACGGTCCGTCGAACATGGCACCGGTGCTGGCCTGCGGCACCACCACGTGGACGGCGTTCCGCTGGATGGTGAAGTCGGCGGGCGTGACGGCCGCGATCTCGCCGTCGAGGTTCACGGGCATCGGCGGTTCGGTGACCAGCCGGACGCACCGGCTGGTCAGGTGGTACACCCGGTCGTGCTCCACGAAGCTCCCATCCCGGAGCAGCCGGGCGATCTTTACATGTTCCCGGAGCGGCGCCGCCAGGATGGCGTAGATGTCGAGGATGTGGTCGTCGATCCCGGCGGTGGGCGAAACCGTGTTGCCGCCGCCGTAGTGCCTGCCGTTGCCGACCGCCACCTGGAGCAGGCCCTCAAGCTGCAATGGCTCGTGGTCCCCGTCCGGGAACTCAAGCCGCGCGCGGAACGGCTTGTGCCGGGCATACGAACGCAGGGTGGCAATGCCGTACGCCAGCGGCCCCAGGCGCCGCTTCAGGCCGGGGCTGAGCGCCTCGGTCACCTGGACGGACAGGCCGGCGGAGGCGACGTTGAGGAAGGGCTGCCCGTTGGCGCGCCCCAGGTCGATGTCCACCACTTTCCCGCCCGCGATGGCGGCGCATGCCTTCGCCAGGTTGTCCGGGATTTCCAGGGTGCGGGCGAGGTCGTTGGCGGTGCCGAGCGGAAGGACGCCGAGCACCACCCCGGTGCCGGCGATCCGGCCGGCGGCATAGGAAACCGTCCCGTCGCCGCCACCCACAACCAGCAGGTCATGCCCGTCCGCAAGCACCCGGTCCAGCGTCCCGGCCAGCTCGGCCCCCGAATGCACGTGATGCACTGCGGAGACCGGCACACCTGCCTTGTGCAGCGCCTCCACCGCCAGTTCGCGCGCGGCCACCCCGCGGCGTGATCCGGAGTTGATGACTACGGCAGCAGAGCGGGCCTCTCGGGCAACCTTCATGTGGGACATGTTAGGTCCATCTGTCCGGGAAATGCCTGTGGGCGCCCCCTCCATGGTGGAGGGGACGCCCATCAATACCTTCGCTATGGGTTGACCAGTGCTATGGGTTGGACAGCGCTATGGGTTGGACAGCGGCGCTGAGACCAGCTGCGGTTCCGCCGGAGCATCCGGATCGCGGACCTCGGCGGCGGACTGGGCGGCGGCGGACTCGGCGGCCGCGGGCTGGGCGGCCGCGGGCCTGGCTGCGGCTGCATGCTCGGCCAGGACACCTGTCTGGTGCCGGATCTTCAGCCGGTACAGCAGGGTCCCGCCTATCGCGACGGCACCCACGAAGATCACGCCGCCCCACTGCAGGTACCACTCAAACGGCGGCACGGAGTTGTAGATCTCGGGCCGGGGCCAGATCAGGTTCAGCGTCATGGCACCACCCCACAGGACCGCGAGGATGTTCACGGGGACACCCCACTTGCCAAGGCTGAACCCGGCCTTTCCGTGGCTTGCGTCGGACAGCGGCCATTTCTTCAGGAAGCGCCGCCGGAGCAGCGGGACCGTGACCAGCAGGTAGGAGAGGTAGATCAGGACGATGCTGATGCTGGACAGGATGGTGAAAATGGCGGGCTGGGAGACGTTGACGATCAGCGGCATGATGGCGATGAGTCCGATGACGATGGCCGCCACTGTGGGCGTCTTCCGCTCCGGGTGTACTTTGCTGAGCTGGCGGCTGAAGGGAAGGTTGTTGTCCCGGGCCATGGCGAACATCATGCGGATGGCGGCGGCGTGGACGGCGAGGGTGCAGACGAACACGGCGACGACGATGCACACCAGGAAGGCCTTGCCGAACGGGCCTCCCAGCACGGAGAGCACGATGTACTGCAGGCCGCCGTCGGCAGAGCCCAGCTTGGGGTCGTTCAGGTCCGGGGCGGCCAGGAGCCCGCCGAGGAGAATGAGGCCGCCGAGGATGAAGGATGCCGTGATTGCCCGCAGGATGGCCTTGGGGGCGGTCTTTTTGGGATCCTTCGTCTCCTCGCCGAGGGAACTGGCGGTGTCAAAGCCGTACATCACATACCCCGATGCCATGGCGCCGATGAGGAACACCCCGAAGAAGCCAAGGTCGTGGTCCATGCCGTAGCCTTCGGTACTGAAAAGGGCTTCCGGTCCCCGCACCACATGCCAGCCCAGGGCCAGGATGAGGAGCACGGCGGCGGCGAGTTCCACGAAGACGCCGATGCTGTTGATTTTGGTCATCAGCTTCACACCGAAGGCGTTGATGAGCGTCGAGATTGAGATCATGATGCTGGCGAGCAGCACGCCGTTGAGGGCGAAATCGTAGGTGCCGGTGCCGTCTCCAATGATCTGGAAACCGGACCAGATCTGGGGCAGGGTCAGCTGCAGCGCCAAGGCCACGGCCCCGAGCGCCACGATCGAGGAAATGAGCAGCAGCCAGCCGGCCAGCCAGGCGAAGGTCCCCGACGAGAGCTGCTTGGCCCAGTTGTAGACCGATCCGGCCACCGGATAGCGGCCTGCCAGCTCGGCGAAGCAGAGGGCCACCATGAGCTGGCCGGCGAAGACGATGGGCCAGGACCATGCGTAGGCCGGCCCGGCCATGGAGAAGCCAAAGTAGAACAGTTGAAAAACGCCGGTGAGGATGGAGATGTAGCTGACGCCGGCCGCGAAGCTGGCAAACTTGCCAATGCTGCGGTCCAGGGTCTGGGCATAGCCGAACTCGTCCATGCCACTTGAATCAGTACTCTTGCTGGGTTCCAACATCCGAACTCCTAGATGAGAAAAGCACGATGGTGATGCCCCGCGGCCGCCATTGGACGCGGGTGATATCGGTGGCCGGGCGCCACGCCTGCAGCGCCCGGCCGTTTCCCCCAAATGCTGTTGTTAGCCGGCGGCCCCCACCCCGGCGCCGGCAGATGGGCCAAACCAGCCGCTGGATGCGGGGTGGATGTTCTGCCAGATATGTTTTGCCTCGCGGTATTCATTGAGTCCCGCGCTGCCGAGCTCCCGGCCGATGCCGGACTTCCCGAAGCCGCCCCACTCCGCCTGCGGGACATACGGGTGATAGTCGTTGATCCATACTGTTCCGTGCCGGAGGCCGCCCGCAACACGTTGCGCCCTGGATGCGTCCGAGGTCCAGACAGCGCCGGCCAGCCCGTACTCCGTGTCATTGGCGATGGCCACGGCCTCGTCCTCGGTCCGGAACGTCTCGACGGTCAGCACCGGCCCGAATGACTCCTCCCGCAGCACGCTCATGCCGGAGCGGCAGTTGCCGAGCACCGTGGGCGGGTAGAAGAAGCCGTCCGCGAGCGGTCCCTCGTCGGGGATGTAGCCGCCGCACAGCAGCTCGGCCCCCTCCGCGATGCCGGCCTGGACATAGGCGTGGACCTGGTCCCGGTGCTTGGCGGAGATGAGCGGGCCCGTCTCGGCGTCGGGGTCGAACGGCCCGCCCATCCGGATCTTTTGCGCCCGTTCCACCACCTCAGCCACGAACCGCTCCGCGATGGACTCTTCGACGACGAGCCGCGCCCCTGCCGAGCAGACCTGGCCGGAGTGCAGGAACACGGCGGTCAGGGCGTTGTCGACGGCGGCGTCCCAGTCCGCGTCCGCGAAGACGACGTTGGGGTTCTTTCCGCCGAGCTCGAAGGCGACGCGCTTCACCGTCTCCGCGGCGGCGGCCATGATGGTCTGGCCGGTGGCCAGGCTGCCGGTCAGGGAGACGAGGTCGACGCGCGGGTCGGAGCTGAGCGGGCCGCCCACCTTCGACCCGCTTCCGGTCACCAGGTTTGCGACGCCGGCGGGAACCCCGGCTTCCGCGAGGGTCTCCATGAGCAGGATGGCGGTGGACGGCGTGAGCTCGCTTGGCTTGAGCACGAAGGAGTTTCCCGCGACGAGCGCCGGGGCCACCTTCCAGGCGGCCTGCAGGAGCGGGTAGTTCCACGGGGCGATGAGGGCACAGACGCCCAGCGGCTCGTACACCACGCGGCTGATGGCGTTCGGGCGGCCGGTGTCGATCACCCGGCCGGCGTCGAGGCCGGCAATCTTTCCGTAGTACCGGAAGCAGGCCGCGATATCGTCGATGTCGTATTCGGCTTCGACGAGGCGCTTGCCGGTGTCGAGCGCCTCGGCCCGGGCGTAGGCGGCCTTGTCCCGCTCCAGCAGGTCGGCCACGCGGAGCATGACCGCCCCGCGTTCAAGGTCGGTGAGCCGGCGCCAGGGGCCGCCGTCGAACGCGGCACGTGCACTGGCGATGGCCCGCTCCGCATCTTCCGGCGTCGACTTGGCGACAACTGCCACCTCGCTGCCGTCCGCGGGACAGCGCACGACTGTTGTGCCGCCGTCGGACGCCTGCTGCCAGGCGCCGTCAAGGTACAGGCCCTTGATGGTGTCCTGCGCTTGGCCGGCCTGCTTTGCCTGCTCAACGGTGGCGGTCATGGTCGCTCCTTTTCCTGTGCATCAATCATGCCTAGGCCCTGCCTGCCGGGGCAGCGGCGGCGTTCCGCTCCAGCGGGCTGATGCCGTGCCGGTAGAACTCCGCGTGCTGCGGCGCCAGGGGTGCCTTGCCGGCGATCAGGTCCGCCGCCTTTTCGGCGAGCATCATGACTGGGGCGTAGATGTTGCCGTTGGTGACATAGGGCATGGCCGAAGCGTCGACCACGCGGAGGCCGCGGGTGCCGTGCACGGTCATGTCCAGGGGGTTCACCACGGCCATCGGATCGGAGTCCGGGCCCATCTTGGCGGTGCAGGACGGGTGCAGCGCCGTCTCGGCGTCGCGGGCAACCCAGTCCAGGATCTCGGCGTCGGTCTGCACCGCACGGCCGGGCGAGAGTTCACCGCCGTTGAAGGGGCTCATGGCGGACTGGCCCAGGATGTCGCGGGCCACGTGGATCGCCTCGACCCATTCACGGCGGTCCTGGTCGGTGGACAGGTAGTTGAACACCATGGACGGGTGCACGGTGGGGTCGGTGGACTTGATCTTGAGGGTGCCGCGGGCGTCCGAGTACATGGGCCCGATGTGCACCTGGTAGCCGTGCTTGGCGTCCGCCTTCTGGCCGTCGTAACGGACGGCCACCGGAAGGAAGTGGAACATCAGGTTCGGGTACGCCACGTCCTCGTTGGACCGCACGAAGCCGCCGCCCTCGAAGTGGTTGGTGGCGGCCGGGCCCTTGCGGCCGAACATCCACTGCATGCCGATCCACGGCATGCGCCAGACGTCCAGGGCCGGCTGCATGGACACCGGCTGGGTGCAGGCGTGCTGGATGTAGACCTCCAGGTGGTCCTGCAGGTTCTGGCCGACGCCGGGCAGGTTGACCACGGAGTTGATGCCCAGGGAGTTCAGGTGGGCGGCGTCGCCGACGCCGGAGAGCTGGAGCAGCTGCGGGGTGTTGATGGCGCCGCCGGCCAGGATCACCTCGCCCGCGTTCACCTGGTGGGTCTTGCCGTTGCGGCGGTAGGTGACGCCGGTGGCCACGTTGCCCGTGAAGTTGATCTTGGTGGCCAGTGCCCGGGTCAGGACCGTCAGGTTGTTCCGGCCGAAGTTGGGCCGCAGGTAGGCGCGCGACGCCGAGAGCCGCTGGCCTTTGTGCACGTTGCGGTCAAAGGCCGCGAAGCCTTCCTGGCGGTAGCCGTTGACGTCGTCCGTCAGCGGGTAGCCGGCTTCCTGCGCGGCTTTGAAGAACGCCTGGAAGAGCGGGTTCGTGGCTGGACCGCGTTCCAGGACCAGCGGACCGTCATGCCCGCGGAGTTCATCGTCCGGGTCGGCGGCGAGCGCGTTTTCCATCCGGTTGAAGTACGGCAGGCAGTGCGCGAAGTCCCAGGTCTCCATGCCGGGGTCGGCACCCCAGCGTTCGTAGTCGAGGGGGTTGCCGCGCTGGAAGATCATGCCGTTGATCGAGCTTGAGCCGCCCAGGACCTTGCCGCGGGCATGTGCTACGCGGCGGCCGCCCATGTAGGGCTCGGGGTCCGACTCGTAGCGCCAGTCATATAGCGGGTTGCCGCTGGGGAAGGTGAGCGCGGCGGGCATCTGGATGAAGAGGTCCCAGGGGTAGTCGCTCCGCCCGGCCTCAAGGACCAGGACGCTGGCCCGGCCGCCGTCGCTCAGCCGGTTGGCGAGCACGGAACCCGCGCTTCCGCCGCCGACGATGACGTAGTCGTAACTGGTTTTTGTCATGCTGCTAAATCTCCTTCTGCCTGGGGCAGGCCTCCCGCATGTCGGGGTGGCCGTCCAGGGAATGGGTCAGTGGTCAGGCTGTGGCGGAGGAGCTTCGCCGGTGAAGCCCTCCAGGAAAGAAGGGCTCCCGTTGTGTGGTGCAGGTCATATCCAAGGACAATAATCCAGTTTGAACGAGTGTTCAATAGGCCTGCTGGACAAACGTTCAAAATTTACAAGGGCGTAACGCGGGCAACGTGGAGAGCCCTGAATTTCCGCGTTTTTTGGGCGCAGCCTCTGGGCAGGTTGTACCGTTCCCGGCTCAAATATGACGCGGGCGAAGGGCGATCCGGGCGCGCGGAAGGGCGGCGGAGTCTGTATTGGCCGCCGGGTTATTGGGCCAGGCCGTTAGGCGGCGAAGGCGATTTCTTCGGTGCGGGCGATGCTCCGCTGGATGGAAGCTTCATCCACGCCCAGGAGGGCTGTCAGCCACATGCCGTTCTGCACGACGACGATGTCCGCCGCCCGCTCCCTGCACACGTCGGCGGGCAGCTCGGGCCGGGCATTCGCCAGCAGGGCAGCGAGCCCCTTGAGATAGCGGTCAAAGGCTGCCGCGTTGATGTGCGCGAAGTCCTCATGGGCTTGGGCAAGCGCCCAGAGGTGAAGGCGCAGGGATAGGTGCTGGGTGGTGAGGAACTCCGGGTCGGCGACCCGCCGGAGGGCTTTCCGGAGCTGTTCGTCCGGCGGTGACGCGGGGTCGGGTGCCACCAGCCTCAGGTCGCGTTCGTCGATCCGGTGCAGTGCGGCGCGGATCAGGCTCGTCTTGTCCTCGAAGTAGTAGTTCACGAGCCCCAGCGCCACCCCTGCTTCACGGGCCACGGCACGCATGCTCACACCCGAGATGCCGTGGCGCGACAGGAGGTCCAGCGCCGCCTCGAGGATGCGGGCCTGCCGGTCGACCTGTTCGCCGGAGTTCACGGTGCTTGTGTCCACCCGGCCAGAATATGGGGAAACACCAGGCGGTGCATCCCGAGCACCGGGCGCGGGCTCTCCTAGTGGGCCTGGCCGGCACCGATTTCGACGACCAGCACTCCGGCGGAAATGAGCAGGATCCCGACGGCCATGGTTGGCGTCAGCGGTTCCTTGAACAGGACGCGGCTGGCCACCGCTGTCAGCGCCACGCCGCAGGCCACCCAGATGCCGTATCCAACGCCAAGGGGCATTCCATGGTCAAGCGCCAGGCTCAGGAACCCAAAAGCGGCCACATAGCCGGACACGATGGGAACCAGCCACGCCTTCTTTTTCAGGCCCTCCGAGGCGCGCAGGGACATGGTTGCCGCAACTTCCGTAAGAATTGCCAGGCCGAGGAAGAACCAGGTCATGCCTGTTCCTCCGTACGGCTTTCACGGTGGGCTTTCTGCGATCCGGCTTCCACGGTGATGACTCCCGCCAGGATCAGCGCGATGCCACAGCCCATCAGCCAGGTCAGGGGCTCGTCGAAGATCGCGGCCGACAACAGTGCAGTGGCGGTGACACCACCGGCGCCCCAGGCGCCGTAGGCAACGCTGATGCTCATTCCCAGGCGCAGGCAGACGGTCAGCAGGAAGAAGGCGGCGGCATAGCCGGCGACCACCAGGACGTACCAGCCCGGCGTTTCCAGGGCTGCCTTCAGGGCCAGGGTGGCACTGACTTCCGCGACGACGGCTCCGCCGAGGTAGAGCCACCGCTTCACTCCGCTCCCCCTTCGCCGATCAGGCCGAGGATGTGGGCCACGATTGCCGCCGCGTCAGCCTTGCCGGGGGCACCCACGCCGCTGGCCTGGGCCGCCCACAGTCCGTCCGCCGCCAGCCGGGCAGTCAGAAGCCTCGCCCGACGTGCAGGTGGCGTCCCCTCCGGGATCAGGAGCCAGCGGTCGAGGTGCCGGGACCAGGCTTCCTGCAGCTCGGCCCGGCATGAGGAGTGGAACCACAAGGCCCACTCCGCACGCATGTTCTGCCCGTCAGCCGCTGCCTGGACATAGGACCGGTACCGTTCCTCCACCGTTCCGTCGCTGCCGCCCAGAAGCGCCGCCATCCTGCGCTCCAGCTGGCAGGCGGCGTACTCGACCAGGGCGACCATCAACGCATCCCGGCTTGGAAAGTGGTACATCAGCCCGGGCTTGGTGACCCCCGCCTCCGAAGCCACTGCATCCAGGGTGATGGCGGCACCTTGGTTGCGCGCCGCCACGCGCAGGCCCGCTTCAAGGATTTGGGGCCGCTGACTCTCTCTCACCCTCAAACTTTACCATCCGGACGGTAAAGTTTCAGGGCCATTCCCGCCCGCTGCAGACCCTCCCAAAAAGACGAAGCACGACGGTTCTTGACGCTCCACTACGCCGTATTGAGCGTCCGCGTCGTCGCGTGAACGCCTGCTACAGGAACGATTGTGGGGCTGCTGGGCGCTCCGTACTCTCAACGCATCAGACCCAGCAAAGGAATTCCAATGTCAGAGCCAACAGAGAAGAGCCCGCAGGACGCGGGAAACTCCACCCGCATCGTCGCCGGCCAGGCAGCACCCAAGCGCCCCCTCGGCCTCAAGGTCGGCATCGCGGCAGCAGTCCTCGCCCTCGTTGGCGGTGGCGCCGCCGTCGCCTCCGCCGTCAACAGCACCAACTCCGCGACTGCTCCGGCCGCCGAAGCCGCTCCCGCCGGAAACCCCGCGGCCGAACTCAAGCTCGGCTACTTCGGCAACGTCACCCACGCTCCCGCACTGGTGGGCGTGAGCCAGGGCCACATCGCCGGGGAGCTCGGGGACACCAAACTCAGTACCCAGGTGTTCAACGCAGGCCCCGCCGCTATCGAGGCGCTGAACGCCGGCGCCATCGACGCCACCTACATCGGCCCCAACCCGGCCATCAACTCCTACGTCAAGAGCCAGGGCGAGTCGGTCCACATCATCGCCGGCGCTGCTGCCGGCGGCGCCCAGCTGGTGGTCAAGCCGGAGATCAGCTCCGCGGCGGACCTCAGGGGCAAGACCCTCGCCTCGCCGCAGCTCGGCGGCACGCAGGACGTGGCCCTCCGGGCCTGGCTCTCCGCCCAGGGCTACAAGACCAACGTGGACGGCAGCGGCGACGTGGCCATCAACCCGACCGAAAACGCCCAGACGCTCAAGCTGTTCCAGGACGGAAAGCTCGACGGCGCGTGGCTGCCCGAGCCGTGGGCGTCACGCCTCGTGCTGACCGCCGGAGCGAAGGTGCTCGTCGACGAAAAGGACCTCTGGGACGGCTCCCTCTCCGGCAAGCCCGGCGAGTTCCCCACCACCATCCTCATCGTGAACCAGAAGTTTGCGGCCGAGCACCCGGACACCGTGAAGGCCCTCCTCAAGGGCCACGCGAAGTCGGTGGATTGGCTGAACGGCGCGTCCGACGGCGAAAAGGCCAGGGTCATCAACGCCGCCCTCAAGGAGGCCGCCGGCGCGGAGCTGAAGGCGGACGTGATCGACCGCTCGCTGAAGAACATCGTGTTCACCGTGGACCCGCTGGCCGGAACCTACCAGAAGCTCCTGGCCGACGGCGTCACTGCAGGGACCACCAAGCAGGCCGACATCAACGGCATGTTCGACCTCGCCGCGCTCAATGAGGTGACGGACGGGAAGACTTCCGCCGCGGGCCTCGGCAAGGAGTAGCGAAGGCAGCTGCGCTCACCTGGTCCCTGCCGCAAGCGAGGCGCGGAGTTTCCCGGCCAGGTGCACCAGGAGCCCGGCCACGAGGAACGCGACGAGTACCTCCGCCGTCGTGATGAGAACGGCCGGCCAGCCACCGTCGAGCGTCGGGTCGAGGAAGTCGTAGACGTACCAGCCATCCATGCCGCCGCGGACCCAGGAGAAGATGAGGAAGGCAACTGGGTAGCCCAACCACGCAAGGGGACGCCACCACGTGCCGCGGGCAGTCCTGGTCACCAGCAGCCAGTCGAGTGCAACGAACAATGGCGCCAGCCGGTGGTGTGCCAACTGCGGCCAGTAGAGGTTCCAGCTCCACCAGGGTTCGTCGGCAGGAGCGATCAGGACGATGTAGATGATGCCGGTCATCACCAGATAGAGGACGAGGGCGCCGAACAGGTGGTCCCACCACTGCGGCAGCCGGGCCCTTGGCCGCCAGGCTGAAGCCAGGAGCACCAGTGCGAGCACGAGGTTCCCCTGCACCGTGAATTCCGAGTAGAGCTGGGCGATGTCCACATCGCTGCCCGGCAACGTCGCATCGTAGGTCTTCTGGATAACGGCCGCCAGCACGAAGATGCCCACCGCGGCACGCAGCACCCGGACCCACAGACGGTCCGGATGCAAGGCGTGGTTGACGGAAGCGCGGCGATCGACGGCGGAGGGGAGCATGAGTTCACCGGTCATTCGCCCAGTGTGGCGGCCCGGACCGGGTAGCACTAGAGCCGTTGTACCCCGCGTCAGCCCGCGGAGACCCCGTTCATCTCGGCCCGCGTGGGCGGATTGGCTCCGGGGCGGGAAACGGTGACGGCGGCTGCCCGGGCAGCGTGCTCAAGGAGTTCGGCGAGGCTTTCGGCGGGCAGTTCGCGGAGGTCCTTGCGGTTCTGGGCACCGTCCAGGCCGCGGTCCACGATGCCGGACAGCAGCGCGGCCATGAAGGAATCCCCTGCGCCCACGGTGTCCGCCACGTCCACTTTCGGGGCCGGGCATTCCGCTTCGCCGGCGGCGGTGATGCCCCAGGGCCCGGCCGCGCCGCGGGTGACCACCACCATGGCCGGCCTTTCGGTCCTGCCGAGAGTCATCCAGCGCCGGGCCGATTCCAGCACATCCTCACCGGGGTACAGCCAGGCCAGGTCCTCGTCGGAGGCCTTGACCACGTCCGCGAGGGACACGAACTTTTCGGTGTGGCGGCGGGCGTAATCGACGTCCGTGATGATGCTCGGCCGGCAGTTGGGGTCGAAGCTGATGGTGGCGGACGGGTGCGCGTATTCGACGGCGGCGAGGACGTCGGTTGCGCCCGGCGCCAGCATCGTGGCAATGGACCCGGTGTGCAGCAGGGTGGTGCCCTGCAGCATGAAGCCCAGCCGGTCGGCGATGCCGGGAAGCTCCCAGGCGAGGTCGAACGTGTAGGTGGCGGCGCCGTCGTCGTCAATCAGGGCGGTGGCCACGCTGGTGGGCAGGTCATCCGGGCCCAGCGGGAGCATGACGGAGCTGGCGCGGAGGTGCGCGGCCACGGAGTCACCGTAGGCGTCCCGTCCGTAGCGGCCGATGAACTGCACCGGGTGGTCAAGGCGGGCCAGGCCCACCGCGACGTTGAGCGGGCTGCCGCCCACGTGGGCCTCGATTCCCGAGGCGCGCTGGACAACGTCAACAAGGCCTTCGCCAATAACAGTGAGCATGGTCATACTCTGCCAGAGATGGGCCGCTGCCAGCAGTTCGTGTCAGCGCAACAGCTCCAGCAGGAGTTCCCGGCACGTCCGGTAGGCCTCCGCGCCGGGGTCGATCAGCTCGAAGTGGTCGCCGGGGACGGTCACCAGCCGCGGGGGCACCGGCCCCGAGCGGCCCGCGTCAACGTACCCTGCGGACATTGCCGGCGGGACGTCGTCGTCATCCTCCGCATGGACGGCGAAGACGGGGACGTCCAGCGGCAGCGCAGCCATCGGATCCGCGTACCGGTACCGGCCGGGAAAGTCCGACGGCGGTCCGCCCAGCAGGTTGGCCACCGCACCGTCGCTGAGGCGTAGCCTTTCCGCCCCTGCCAGGTCCAGGACGCCGGACTGGCTCACCACGCCGGCGAGCCGGACGCCGGCGTTGTTTGCCCGGACCTTCCCCTCCTCCTCCGTCAGGCCCAGGGAGCCCAGCCTGTCCCGTCCCGCCGCCCAGACCGCGAGGTGCCCGCCCGCCGAATGGCCCAGCGCCACCACCTTTCCGAGGTCCAGAGAGTGCGGCCCTGCCAATTCACCCAGTGTGTCGATTCCGGCGAGGATGTCCTGGAAGGTGCCGGGCCAGCCGCCACCGTTGCCCGCCCGCCGGTATTCCAGGTTCCAGGCGGCCACGCCGTGCTCCGCCAAATCCAGCGCCAGCGGTTCGCCCAGCTCAGCGCCGTACTTGGCGCGCCAGTAGCCGCCGTGGATGACCACCACCACGCCCCGCGGCCCGGACTCGGCTGGCCGTGGCGGCAGAAACAGCTCGCCCCACTGGCTGGGGTCCTGGCCGTAAGAGTAGCGGCGGCGCTCAATCATGAGCCGAGACTACAGCGAGTGACGCCGTCGTCCTTTCCGTTTGGCGGGCGACCTTTGTGGGCACGTTCCTGTCATGGATTCCTCTGAAGCAGTCACCACCCACGATTCGACGGTCGACGACTGGACCCGCGCCCTGGCCGAGTCCACCGGCTCGCCCGGGGGCGGCGCCGGCACGGGAGTCATGCTGGCCATCGCCGCGTCCCTGACCTCCATGGTCGCCGGCTACTCCGAGAAGGAGGACGACGGCGGCAGGGTCGCCTCAATCAAAGAACGCGCGCAGCAGCTCCGCCGGGAAGCGCTCAAACTTGCTGATGACGATTCGACGGCGTCCCGGGCCTTCGGCGCAGCGTTCCGGCTGGAGCCGGGACCGGAACGCGACGGGGCCATCCGCAACGCATCCGTGGAGGCCGCCAAGGCCTCAGCCGTCCTCGGCGAGCGCGCCATCGACGCGATCGACGACCTCGCCTGGCTGGCGGACAAGGGGAACCCCGCGCTCGTGGCCGACGCCGTCGTCGCGTTCGGGGCCCTCCGGGCGGCGGTGGCCGGAGCCCGGACGAACGTCAGCTTCGACTTGGGGTCGCTGCGGTCCGCCGGCACCTCGCTGGAGGATGTCCGGGAGCAGCACCCGGACCTGTGGGATAACGTAGAACGCCTCACCGCCGCCCTGGACCGGATCGACGGCCTGGCCGCCCGGATTGATGACCGCGCCGCCCCCACCGATAGCATCTGAGGGCACGGTTCCCCTGCTTGGGCTGCCCGGCGGGAGATAGCGCCGGGCTTGGCGGACCGGGATAGGGGACACGAATTTTGGACGGAGTCTTAAAGGGCTTCTTTGTTGTGGGCGCCGTCATGCTGGTCGGCTACATCCTGGGCCGGACCAACGCGCTGGGCCCGCACGGCACTAAGGTGCTGTCCACCCTGACGTTCCTGGTGGGGCTGCCCAGCCTGATGTTTTCCATGATCGCCACCCGGCACATCTCGGACGTCCTCAGCGAAACCGGCCTGATCTCGGTGGCCACAGCCGCGGCCATGATGGTCCTGTTCGCCATCATCGGAGCGATCGCCAGGTGGGGCGTCCGCCGGACCACCATCGGCGCACTGGCCACCGGCATCGTCAACTCCACCAACCTCGGCGTTCCGCTCTCCCTCTATGTGCTGGGCAGTGCCACGTACGTCACGCCCATCATGCTGTTCCAGCTGGCCATCGTCACTCCCATCGCGCTGACCATCTTGGACCTCAGCAATCCCGGCGGTGAGAAGCCCTCCGCCGGGCGGATCGTCGCCACGCCCTTCCGCAACCCCGTGACCGTGGCGGCCATCCTCGGGATCGTCGTCAGCGCCGCCGGCATCCCCGTTCCGGAACTGGTGCTGGATCCCCTCTCGCTGATTGCCCAGGTGACCGTGCCGCTGATGCTGATCATCTTCGGCATGTCACTGCACGGGCTCTCACCCCGGGGCAGCAGCGGCGACGGCGCCCCGACGCTGCTGGCCGTCTTCCTCAAGTCCGTCGCCCAGCCCGTCCTTGCCTGGGCGCTGGCGGTGTTCGTGTTCCGCCTGGACACCTTCAGCACCTTCGTGGTCACGGCCTGCGCCATCCTGCCCACCGGGCAGAACGTGGTCCTGTACGCGGTCCGCTACCGGGCGGGTGAAGGCCTGGCACAGTCGACGGCGGTGCTCACCTCGGCGCTTGCCGTTCCCCTGCTGCTTGGGGCGGCGTGGGTGCTGAACTAGTCAGGCATCCTCGAGCCAGTCCGGGCCGCGTCGCATTCCCGCTTGGTGTCCTACCCCAGCCGTAAGCTGGGAGCATGCCGAGTAACTGGGAAAGCCTTGACGCGCCGCTGCGTGAGTCCGTGCAGCACAACGTGGAGATCTACGAGCGCGTCCGCCCCGCCCTGAAGCTCGTCACCAAGGATGTCCTGCTCATCATGCGGGACATGCTGAAGGACACCGAGGTCACCCCGCTCTTCGTCACGGGCCGGACCAAAACCGTGGAATCGTTCAAGGAAAAGATCTCCCGGACTGAGGAGCCGCTGGAACCGGGCGGTCCCCGCGTGCTGAAGTTCCCGGACCCGTTCCGGACCCTCAATGACATGGTGGGAATCCGGGTCATCACCAGGCTGCCGGCCGAGAATGCCACCGTGGCCAACCTGATCAAACGCCAGCGCCAGCTGTTTGACTGCCGCGGCGACCGCGAGAAGGACATCGGGTCCATCGAGTCCGGCACCTACGGCTACTCCAGCCGGCACCTGATCCTGCGGACCATCCAGAACGAGGCCGTCAAGGAATACCAGCAGGTCTTCAACCCGGACGCCCAGCCCAACGGCAGCTACTTCTTCGAGTGCCAGATCCGCACCATCTTCGCCCATGCCTGGAGCGAGATCGAGCATGACATCCGCTTCAAGGCCGAGGACCCGCGCGCCTGGACACCGCACTTCGACCGCCAGTTCACCGCCACCGCCGCCATGCTGGAAACGGTGGAGACGGCCTTCGCGGACCTGCACGAACGCTATGAGGAGGTCCGCAGCTTCTGGGACATGGACGGCGAGGGTGCCGCGCCGCTCACGCCCAACCGCATCCGCGACGTCTGGCGGACCCTCCTCCCGCACGTTGACCGGAAAGTCGACGACGACTGGGGCTGGGCAGCCGAACTCCTCGCCGCGCACGGCCTCAACCAGACCATGCAGCTGGCCGGACTGCTCAGCGCCAACCGGATCACCGAGGTCCGCAAGGCACTGGACCACCGCTACTCCCCCGGGCCGGACCGCCTCCTGGACGACCTCCTGTTGTGGCAGTACGGCAAAAAGCACATCGAACTCACCGCAGAAGCGCCCGACGTCGTCCCGCACCCCCGGCGCGACAGCCTCATGCGGCGGCTCAAACAGATCGAACGGTACCGGCTCACAAAGAAGTAGCAGTCATCGGGTGCCTCCCCTTTAAATCAGCACGCTGCAACCCTTGACCACGGGTAAGCCATCCTTTTAGTTTAGAGGGTGACCTAAATCAGCAGCGCGCAGGCTTCGAACGGGGACTCTTTGCGTCTCCCAATATTTGCGAAGAAGCAAAACCGGATGGAGAAGCAATGAAGCAGCCACAAGCCCTGGTGGTCCGTGGCGGTTGGGACGGCCACCAGCCCTATGAGGCCACGGAACTGTTCATCCCCTACCTCAAAGACAACGGCTATGACGTGCGCGTGGAGCAATCGCCCAAGATCTACGCCGACGCCGGATACATGGCAGGCGTGGACCTGGTCATGCAGTGCATGACCATGAGTACCATCGAGAAGGACGAGTTCGCCGGACTGCGCGCCGCTATAGAGAACGGGACCGGCCTGGCCGGCTGGCACGGCGGGATCGCCGATTCCTACCGGAACACCTCCGACTACCTGCAGCTGATCGGCGGCCAGTTCGCCTGCCACCCGGGCAAGCACCCTGATGCGTGCGTCGGTGAACAGTCCGACAACTATGTGCCCTACACCGTCAACATGCTGCCGGCAGCAGCGGAGCACCCGATCACCAAGGGGATCAAGGACTTCGATCTGCTCACCGAGCAGTACTGGGTGCTCGCCGACGATTACATCGACGTCCTCGCCACCACCACGCAGACAGTCCGGGAATGGGATCCCTGGAACCGTGAAGTCACGTCCCCCGCCATCTGGACCCGCCAATGGGGCAAAGGGCGGATCTTCGTCGCCACCCCGGGCCACCGGGTGGAAATCCTCCAGGACACCAACGTCCGCACCATCATCGAAAGGGGCCTGCTGTGGGCAAGCCGTTCAAACTGGGAATCATTGGCTGCGGAGCCATCATTGGGCAGTACCTCGCGAGTTTCCGCCGGCTTCCGGACCTCGAACTCGTGGCGGTGGCCGACCTGGACCTGAAGCGCGCGCAGGCAGTGGCGGAACAGTACGACGGCGTCCGTGCCGTCACCGTTGAGGAACTCCTCGCCGCGGACGACGTCGAACTGGTTGTAAACCTCACCATCCCGGCCGCGCACGCCGAGGTGGCGTTGAAGGTGATCGCCGCAGGAAAAGGCGTGTACGGCGAGAAACCCCTCGCAGCCACAACAGCCGAGGCACGCCAGGTGCTGGGCGCGGCGCGCGAGGCGGGTGTCGCCGTCGGCTGTGCCCCCGACACCGTCCTTGGCACGGGCATCCAGACGGCACGCAAGGCAATCGACGACGGCCTCATCGGGGCGCCGATCTCCGCGACCGCCACCATGGCCACGCCTGGCCATGAGCGCTGGCACCCGAATCCGGACTTCTACTACCAGCCCGGCGGCGGCCCGCTCCTGGACATGGGCCCCTACTACGTGACCGCACTGGTAACCCTGCTGGGCCCGGTCGTCTCGGTGATGGGAGCCGCAAGCCACACCCGCAGCGAGCGCACCATCGGTTCCGGGCCGCGCCAGGGTAAGAAGATCCCCGTCAGCATCGACTCCCACGTGACCGGTGTCCTGACCCATGCCTCCGGTGCGCTCTCCACCCTGGTCATGAGCTTCGACGCCGTGAAGTCCAAGTCGCCGAACATCGAGATCCACGGCGAGCTCGGATCGCTGGTGGTTCCGGACCCCAACCACTTCGACGGCGACGTCCAGCTGTTCTCCCTTGGCGCCAGCGGCTGGGAGACCCTTCCGGTGTCGGCCGGATACCTTGATTCCGGACGGGGCTTCGGCATCGCGGACCTGGCCGCCACCCCGCCGGGCCGTGAGCCGCGGGCGGGCGGCACCCTGGCCTACCACGTCCTGGAGGTCATGGAATCCGTCCTCGAATCAGCCCGCACCGGTTCTTCCGTGCGCATCGAGAGCACCGTGGAGCGGCCGGAGAGCGTCGAACTGGCTACCTTGGCACAACAGGCGGACGCGCTGCAGGCCCGGTGACCGCGTCCCGGAAACGGATAGCGTCAGCAGAAGATCACCCCGAAGACACCTTGCGGACACCTGCACCCGGGAGAATCGGACCAGGAAACTCCCATGCGAGAGGCGGGGAAAAGGTCATGGCCAACGATGACTATATCGACGTCGATTTCTGTCGCGGACTCGCGTCAGGCGATGCCATCGAAGCGTATTACAGGAACACCCTGGTTCACCGTGGTCCGGTGGTGGACACTGCGCCGGACCACGGGCTGGTCTGGATCCTCGACACCCTCACCGGCGACGCGCGGCTCCTCGACCTGGCCGAACTCGAGATTGTCCGCATCCCACCGCGTTACCGTGAAGTCCGGGTGGCGGCACCCCGCCCCTAGGACGGGAAGGACCGGCGCGCCAGCCTAAACGGCCAGCCGCTGCCCCTCGGCCATGGCAGGTGCGGAACACGCTACCGGTGCAGGCGCCATCGTGGGGCGGGGAGCCACCACGGGAATGGCGCCCGTCAGCACCTCAACCACTGCCATCTGGCCGGTGGTGTCCGGCACTCCGGGGTACTGCACCTGGGGCGCTTCGGCGGGAGCGGCAGCGGGGCCGTCCGTTGCCCGCATGCGGACCAGCGCCACCGCGGAGATCAGGAACCAGGCCACGTTGGTGAACACCGAGGGCCAGGCACCGTGCAAGGTGCCGTTGATGATGAAGGCAACGGCACCGAACAGGTTTGCCATCTGGAAGCCTTTTCCGGCCTTCATCCAGCCCATGGACACGGCTAGGTATGCACTGAGAATCGCAGCCGCGCCTGCCCAGCCGGCAATTTCCCACAGCAGCTCCATGGCGTCCTTTCAAGGTGTCCCGGGCAGTATCCGGGCAGGGGTTTCGATAGTGATGAAGGTTTGTTTTTGACCGGATGCTGCGTTTACTCGAGCCCTGTTCGGGCGAGGACTACCAGCTGGCGGGACAATCATATCCTGCAGGCCCGCGCTGTTCTGACCGCCGCGCAGTGATGCTGCACACCTCTGGACAACTCCCCTGCCCCGTAGCACGATCTGAGGTGTGACCTCCACTCCCTCGGACCCGTACCTCCGCGAACTCACCCAGCTTCGCCGCGCCAAGGACCGGATGGACCGGGAGTACGCCCAGCCGCTGGATGTCGAATCGCTCGCCAGGGACGTCCATATGTCCGCCGGCCACTTCAGCCGCCGGTTCAAGCTCGCCTACGGTGAATCGCCCTACAGCTACCTCATGACCCGGCGGATCGAACGCGCCATGGCGCTGCTCCGCAAAGGCGGCCTCAGCGTCACCGAGGCGTGCTTCGCCGTCGGCTGTTCCTCACTGGGCACCTTCAGCACCCGCTTCAGCGAGCTGGTGGGCATGTCTCCCAGCGCCTACAAACAGGAGGCGGAACGCTCGGCGGCGGGCATCCCCGCCTGCGTGGAAAAGCAGGTCAGCAGACCGGTCAGGAATCGAGAAGCGCCGCTTCCGGAGCCGCAACTAGCATGGCTGCCATGAACATCACCATCTCCTCCAGCTTCCTTCCGCACACCGATCCCGACGCCTCCCTGGCGTTCTACCGCGACGCCCTGGGCTTCGAAATCCGCAACGACGTTGGCCGCGGCACCATGCGCTGGATCACCGTCGGCCCGGCAGGCCAGCCGGACGTCTCCATCGTCCTCTACCCGCCCGCCGCGGACCCCGGCATCACCGACAACGAGCGCCGCACCATCGCCGAAATGATGGCCAAGGGCACCTACGCCACCGTGGTCCTGTCCTCCCCCGACGTGGACGCCGCCTTCGCCAAGGTGGAGGCGAGCGGGGCCGATGTCGTCCAGGAACCGATCGACCAGCCCTACGGGATCCGGGACTGCGCCTTCCGCGACCCCGCCGGCAACACCGTCCGCATCAACCAGCAGCCCTAAGCTTGAACCCAGCGACGCCAAGGAGGGCTCCGAACCGGCCTCCCTCCGCCCGAACGGCCGAACAGATGGAGACCTCATGAGCACGGACACGAGCACCGGCACCCCCACGGCCGGAATGCACGTCGCTGACACCCACGACACCATCCGCGTCCAGGGCGCGCGGGAAAACAACCTCAAGGACGTCAGCCTGGAGCTGCCCAAGCGCCGGCTGACCGTCTTCACCGGGGTCTCCGGGTCGGGCAAGAGCTCGCTGGTGTTCGCCACCATCGCCGCGGAGTCGCAGCGGCTGATCAACGAAACGTACAGCGCCTTCGTGCAGGGGTTCATGCCCAGCCTGGCCCGTCCCGACGTGGACCGGCTGGAGGGACTGACGACGGCGATCATCGTGGACCAGGAGCGCATGGGCGCCAACCCGCGCTCCACGGTAGGCACCGCCACGGACGCCAACGCCATGCTGCGCATCCTGTTCAGCAGGCTGGGCAAGCCCTACGTCGGCCCGCCCACCGCCTTCTCCTTCAACGTCCCCACCCGCAAGGCCAGCGGCGTAATGAGCACGGAGAAGGGCGGCCGGGTGGAGAAAAGCGTCGTCCAGCAGGTGACGTACCTGGGCGGAATGTGCCCGCACTGCGAAGGCATGGGCAACATCAGCGACATCGACCGGACCGCCCTCTACGACGACTCCAAGTCCCTGAACGAAGGTGCCCTGACCGTGCCGGGCTACTCGATGGACGGCTGGTACGGGCGGCTGTTCGAGGGCATGGGCCTGCCGATGGACAAGCCCATCGCCTCCTTCACCAAGAGGCAGCTGGACACGATGCTGTACGCCGAGCCCACCAAGATCAAGGTGGAAGGCGTCAACCTCACGTTCGAGGGGATCATCCCCAAGATCCAGAAATCCATGCTGTCCAAGGACGTGGAGGCCATGCAGCCGCACGTCCGCCGTTTCGTGGAGCGGGCCGTCACGTTCGACACCTGCCCGGACTGCAAGGGCACCCGCCTGACGCCTGAGGCGCTGTCCTCGAAGATCAAGGGCAAGAACATCGCAGACCTCTGCAGCATGCAGATCAGCGACCTCGCCGAATGGATCCGAGGGCTGGACGAGCCCTCGGTCCGGCCGCTGCTCGGCGGGCTCCGGGACCTGCTGGACTCCTTCGCCGAGATCGGCCTGGGCTACCTGTCCCTGGAACGGCCCGCCGGCACCCTCTCCGGCGGCGAGGCGCAGCGCACCAAGATGATCCGGCACCTTGGCTCCTCCCTGACCGACGTCACCTACGTCTTTGACGAGCCCACCATCGGCCTGCACCCGCACGACATCGAGCGGATGAACAACCTCCTGGTGCAGCTGCGCGACAAAGGCAACACCGTCCTGGTGGTGGAGCACAAACCCGAGACCATCGCCATTGCCGATCACGTCGTCGACCTCGGCCCGTTGGCCGGCTCCGGCGGCGGCGAGATTGTCTACGAGGGCGACGTCGACGGGCTGCGCTCCAGCGACACCATCACCGGGCGGCACATCGGCTACCGGGCCCGGCTCAAGGACACCTTCAGGACTGCGGCCGGGGCGCTGGAAGTGCGCGGCGCGTCCACCAACAACCTGCGCAACGTGGACGTGGACGTGCCGCTGGGCGTCCTGTGCGTGGTCACGGGTGTGGCCGGCTCGGGCAAAAGCTCGCTCATCCACGGCTCGCTGGCTGACCGCGAAGGCGTCATTACCATCGACCAGGGCGCCATCAAGGGCTCGCGGCGCAGCAACCCCGCCACCTACACCGGGCTCCTCGAACCCGTCCGCAAGGCCTTCGCCAAGGCCAACGGCGTCAAGCCGGCGCTCTTCAGCTCCAACTCGGAGGGCGCCTGCCCCACCTGCAACGGCGCCGGCGTGATCTTCACCGAACTCGGCGTCATGGCCACGGTGGAATCCACCTGCGAGGACTGCGAAGGCCGCCGGTTCCAGGCCGCCGTGCTGGAGTACACGCTGGACGGCCGCAACATCGCCGAAGTGCTGGCGATGTCCGTCGAGGAGGCACTGGCCTACTTCAGCGAAGGCGACGCCAAGACCCCGGCCGCACACAAAATCCTGGAGCGGCTGGCGGACGTCGGCCTGGGCTACATCACGCTTGGCCAGCCCCTCACCGCCCTGTCCGGCGGCGAGCGCCAGCGGCTGAAGCTGGCCACGCAGATGGCGGAGAAGGGCGACGTCTACATCCTGGACGAGCCCACCACGGGCCTGCACCTGGCCGACGTCGAGAACCTGCTGGGCCTGCTGGACCGGCTGGTGGAGTCGGGCAAGTCGGTGATCGTCATCGAGCACCACCAGGCCGTGATGGCGCACGCGGACTGGATCATCGACATCGGGCCCGGAGCAGGGCACGACGGCGGCAGGATCGTTTTCGAGGGCACGCCGGCCGGCCTTGTGGCCAAGCGGGCCACGCTCACCGGGCAGCACCTGGCGGCGTATGTCGGTGGTTGAGCCTGCCCGTCCGGTGGTTGAGCCTGTCGATCCGGTGGTTGAGCCTGCCCGTCCGGTGGTTGAGCCTGTCGAAACCTACCGGTACGACGTCGAGATCCTGCACCTGCTGGTGTCCCCCGGGCATGCCTATTTTGGCCGTGCCCGGGACGGCGCCGCGGACGTGCCCACGGTGGACGCGGAACAGGCCGAGGTGGTGGCGGGCAAGGGCATCGTGGGAGACCGTTTCTTCGGCAAGGCGGCCCACATGGATGCCGCGGTGACGTTGTTCGCCGTCGAATCCCTGGAGGCCATTGCCGCCGAGCTGGGGGCCGGGCCCTTCGATCCGCTGCTGACCCGGCGGAACGTAGTGCTCCGCGGCGCGCAGCTGGCGCCCCTGCTGGGGCAGGACTTCGTGCTGGAATCGGGCGGCTCGGCGGTAACGCTGCACGCCGGGCGGCACGCCCAGCCGTGCGCCTGGATGAACGAGGTGCTCGCCCCGGGCGCCCACGCCGCGATGCGCGGACGCGGGGGCATCCGCTGCCGTGCTGTCTCCGGCGGCTTCCTGCACCGCGGCCCGGCAGTCCTGGTCAGCCCGGTACCGCTGGATCCGGCGCAGGCCGGCGTGCCCAGCGTGCTGCGCCCGTCGCGGCTGCCGTAACTAATCCAGCTGCACACCCCGGAGCAGCACCAGCGTTCCGCCCACCACCACCGCCGAGGCAAGGAAGACGCCGGCCGTGCCAAGGCCTGCCGCGACGACGCCGATGGCGCTGGGCAGCACCACCTGGCCCACCCGGTTCCCCGCCAGCCGCAGGGCAAGGGCACGCCCGCGCTGCCCGGCCGGAGCCTGCGCTGAAAGCCAGGACATGGTGAGGGGCTGGCCGATGCCCAGTCCCAGTCCGAGCACTGCCATGACCACAAAGAGCAGCCATGCCGGCATGGGGATCGCGGCGGCAGCCAGCGCGGCGGTGGACAGGGCAAGGCTCACCACCAGCAGCCTCATCCGGCCGATCGTCCGGGCAATCCTGCCCAGCAGGATCCGGGAGACCATGGAGAACACGGCCCGGACCGTCAGCAGGGCGCCGACGGTTGCGGCAGTGAGCCCGCGGTCGGCGCCGAGCGCGGGAAGGTAGACCATGGTGAGGTCCACCACGGCAAGAACCGTGGCGCTGGTGGCCAGCGCCCTGGCGACACCCGGTGCCTTCAGCAGCCCAAGGGCGCTGCCTTTGGCGCCCTCTCCGGCAATCGCCTTTTTCCTGCCTCCCCCGAACTTCGCCGAAATGAGGAAGGTGGCCAGGAACAGCACCAGGCTCATGCAGACCGAAAGGAAGAAGATGGCCTGGGTATCGGGGCGCACGGAAGCTCCGCCCACGAGGGAAATCGCCAGCGGTCCCAGGGCCTGCCCCAGGGAGGCCGCGAAAGTCAGGTAGCCAAAGGCGGAGTCCAGCCGGGTTGCGGCGGCGTTGTTGGCAACCACCGCCTGCTGCCCCACCACACAGGCCAGTTGTCCCGCGCCCAGCAGCGCCGTTCCGGCCACCAGCGCAACGATTGACGAACCCCACAGCAGCAGGAAGGCGGAACACAGCAGCACGACGGCGGATCCGGCCGCCATCAGCCGGCGTTCACCCAGGCGGTCCACCAGGCTGCCCGTGGGGACGGCGAGCAGCAGGGGAAAGACGGCATAGCTGGCGGCGAGCAGCCCCAGGGCGAAGCCGGGAACATCGAGTTCGAGTGCACGGTAGGTGGCGGCCGGCCGGACCAGGAAGGTGACGGCCTGGATCAGCGTGGAATGGACCAGCAGGGCTGTGGCGGAGCGGCGTCCGAGTTCCCCGATCACTGGTTGTCCGCGGCGTTGGCGGTCACGGCGCGCACTGCCGCGTCGCGTGCACCCATCACGTGGTCGAAGGCGACCTTGGCGGCCTTCTCCGGGTTGCCGGCCGCCACGGCACCGACCAGGGTCCGGTGCTGGTCCAGGGCCTGGTCCCGCCGCTCCTGGGTGCTGTTGGTGAAGTGGCGGTACCGTTCCATCTGGCTGGAAATCTGCTCATGGAAGCGGCGTGCCCAGGAGTTCCCGGCAATGGCGGCGATTTTGGCATGCAGGGCCATTCCCTGCTGCATCGCATCATCGGCAAACTCCACCATGGCGGCATTTCGAGCAAGGATGCCGCGCAGCGCTTCGATGTCCGCCTCCGTCGCCTTGAGGCAGGCGTTCCGCGCCATGAGGGATTCCATGGCAGCCCGGACCTCATAGAGTTCGGAAATCGCGGCCTCATCCAGCGCCGGCACCACCACACCGCCGGTTGGCTGCTGCTCCAGCAGGCTCTCGGAAATGAGCCGCCGCACCGCTTCACGCAGGGGCGTGCGGCTCACCTGGAGCGCCGACGCCATCGCCGGTTCGTAGATGCGCTCCCCCGGTTTCAGCTCCAGGGTCAGGATCCGGCGCTTCAGTTCGGCGTAGACAACGTGGGCTCCGGTGTTCCGGGCCGGTGATTCTGGCATGGTATACCTCCCCGGAAATCATACATGTATACATCTATACAGATTCTCGGATCGGGCAGTTGCCAATTTGTGCCAAAGCAGTTAACTTAGTCTTTCCGGAGGGGAGTATCCCCCACTCCGTCCATCGTCAGTACGTAGGCCCCAGCGCCTTCCGGTGGACAGGCCAGCACTGGCCGGGAGAGACCTCCAGTTGGTTACTACTGACTGGAAGCAGGTGCTCCATGAATGTTCCCCTGTGGATGTGGTTCGCTGTCGTCGGATTCATCCTCCTCATGCTCGTCGTCGACCTCGTCGCCCACCGCCATGCGCATGTCATTTCCGTCCGCGAGGCTGCGGCCTGGTCCGCCGTCTGGGTGGTCTTCGGCGTGGCGTTCGGCGGCGTCGTCTGGCTGATGTACGGCGCTGAGTTCGGGCAGCAGTACTTCGCGGGCTACCTCATCGAAAAGTCGCTGGCGGTAGACAACGTGTTTGTCTGGGCGATCATCTTTACGTTCTTCGCGGTGCCGCGCGAGTACCAGCACCGGGTCCTGTTCTTCGGCGTCCTGGGGGCGCTGTTATTCCGCGGCGTGTTCATCGCAGCCGGGTCGGCGATCATCGCCAGCGCCGGGTGGGTCCTTTACCTGTTCGCCGCCTTCCTGCTGTTCACCGGGTACCGGATGCTCAAACAGCGCAACGAGCACATCGACCCGGAGAAGTCGCGGGCGCTGAAGCTGTTCCGCCGGCATGTGCCGATGACGGATGCCTTTCACGGCCAGCGGTTCCTGATCAGGAGGAACGGCGTCCTGCTCGCCACTCCCCTGCTGGCCGTCCTTGTCCTGGTGGAGGTCACGGACATCATCTTCGCCGTCGACTCCATCCCCGCCATCTTCGCGGTCACGGACGAGGTCTTCCTGGTGTTCACGGCCAACGCCTTCGCCATCCTGGGCCTGCGCGCCATGTACTTCCTGCTGGCGGACCTTATCCACCGGTTCGTGTACCTGAAGGCGGGCCTGGCCCTGGTGCTGGTCTGGGTGGGCATCAAGATGGCGCTCAAGATCGACGTCTACTACATTCCGACGCCGGTCTCCCTCGCTGTCATCGCCACCATCCTGGGCGTCTCCATCGCCGCGAGCCTGATTGCCACCCGCGGCCAGGCCCGGCATGAGCCGCCGGCGCCGGCAGTACCGCCTTTCCGCAATGCGACGCCCGAGGAACTCGAGGCGCTGCAGCCGTTGTGGGGAGGCCGGCATGAGGCACGGGGCAAGGAGGACGTCCCGCCCGCAGAGGAGTCCGTGCGGTAGCCGGCGCCAGGTAGGCAGAAGACGCAGCGGGGACAGCAGGCGCGGCACAGGGGCTTGCTGTCCCCGCTGTTTTCCGCATAATCTACATCGTTGTAGAAGGAATATGGCTGGCAGTTCAGGCAAAGAGGAGTGGCGTGGCGAATGCAAGGGGGGCCTCGTTCCCGCTGGACCGGATCCGGCTCCTGGACAGCCCGTTCCGGCAGGCGCAGGACACCTCTGTCCGCTACATCCTGTCGCTCGACGCCGACCGGCTGTTCGCGCCCTATCTTCACGAGGCCGGGCTGGAGCCCGCCGCCGTAGCCTACGGCAACTGGGAGTCGGATGGCCTGGGCGGCCACATCGGCGGGCACTACCTGTCCGGCTGCGCCAAGCTGTATGCAGCCACCGGCAACCCGGAACTCCTGGCGAAGGGGCGGGCCGCCGTCGTGATCCTCGGAACCTGCCAGGCCGCGCACGGTGACGGCTACGTGGGCGGGGTGCCCCGCGGCAGGGAACT
Organism: Arthrobacter nitrophenolicus; assembly: GCF_045833485.1. Lineage (NCBI taxonomy): Bacteria > Bacillati > Actinomycetota > Actinomycetes > Micrococcales > Micrococcaceae > Arthrobacter > Arthrobacter nitrophenolicus. The sequence continues at coordinate 1,882,366 of NZ_CP174504.1, read as the reverse complement.
CGGCCAGGAACTGGCCCGCGGCGAGGTGGACGCAGACCTGTTCACGCTCAATGGCCGGTGGGTTCCGCTATACAACCTGCACAAGACGCTGGCGGGGCTGCTGGACGCCCACAAGTTCGCCGGGTCCGGGGAAGCGCTGGACATTGCCGTCGGGCTGGCGGGCTGGTGGCTGCGGGTCTCGGCGCGCCTTGCGGATGACGCGTTCGAGGAGGTTCTCCACGCCGAATTCGGCGGTATGAACGAGGCCTTCGCTCTTCTGTGGGAGCTGACGGGCCGGGAGGAGTACCTCCGAGAGGCCCGGCGCTTGTCGCACCGCGCACTGCTGGATCCGCTGGCTGCCGGACAGGACCTGCTGGATGGCCTGCACGCGAACACCCAGATTCCCAAGGTGGTAGGTTACGCGAGGCTGGCCGGCCCGACGCATGACGCGGATTTGGCACACGCGTGCGATATCTTCTGGGAGTCAGTAGTGTCCCGGCGGTCGGTGTCCATCGGCGGGAACAGCGTGCGCGAGTACTTCCACCCGACGTCGGATTTCTCCCCGATGGTCCAGGACCCGCAGGGACCGGAGACCTGCAACACGTACAACATGCTGAAGCTGGCCAAACTGCGCTTTGAGGCCCACGGTGACGCGGCCGCCGTCGACTTCTATGAACGGGCCACGTACAACCACATCCTGTCCTCGCAGCACCCCGGGACGGGCGGGCTGGTGTACTTCACGCCGATGCGGCCGGGGCACTACCGGGTGTACTCGCGGGCGCAGGAGTCCATGTGGTGCTGTGTGGGGTCCGGCCTGGAGAACCACGCCCGCTACGGGGAGCTGATCTACAGCCGCGCCGGGAATGACCTCCTGGTCAACCTGTACATCCCGTCAACCCTCGACTGGCAGGAGTACGGCCTGCGCGTGCGGCTGGAAACCGGGTTTCCGTTCTCCGACCACGTGGCCCTGGTTGTTACCGCGGAAGCGCCGGTGGAGGCCACCATCCGGCTGCGCCGGCCCTTCTGGGCTGCGGAGATGGAGGTCGACGCCGGCACAGGGCCGGGCGCGGAGGCGGACGACGGCGGCGGGTACGTGAGCATCAGCCGCACCTGGCAGGGTACGTCCACCGTGAACATCCGGCTGCAGGCCGATTTCGCTGCAGAGGCCCTGCCGGACGGGTCCTCCTGGGTCTCGTTCCGGTACGGGCCCGTGGTGCTGGCCGCCCGGGCAGGACATGAGGGCGTTGAAGGCTTTGAGGCGCCGGACGAGCGGATGGGGCACGTCGCCTCCGGACCCATGCTGCCGCTCAGCCAGACTCCCGTGGTGCCGGATTGCGGCGCCATCAGGCTGGTGGACCGGGAGGCGTTGCGTGCCGAAATGGACGTGGTGGACGCATCCGGGCGCGCGGGCACTGTTTTGCTGGAGCCGTTCGCCGGCATCCATGACGAGCGCTACACCGTCTACTGGCCAACGGGCGATCCCGGCCAGCGGTCCGCCGAACTGCGGCTCCTGGACCAGGCCGCCGCGGCACGCATGGCGGTGGTGGACGAGGTCATGGCGGGGGAACAACAGCCCGAATCCGATCACGGCTTCGCCGGGAAGGCCACGCGCGCCGGCGGCGGGGACGGGCTGCACTGGCGCAGTGCCACCGGGTGGTTCTCCTACGTCCTGTCGGATCCGGGGCAGGAGGCGGAAAGCCTGCGCGTCCGGTTCCGGGCTGACGAAGGGCGCGGCCATCAGCTGCGGCTGAACGGCGCAGTGCTGGACCGGCCGGCCCTGGAGCGCCGGGACGGCGACATTGTGGTGCTCGACTACCAGGTTCCGGCGGCCTACCCCGGCCACGAAGCAGACGGGCGGCTGGTCTTCAGCGTCCATGCCCTGCCCGGCCACACGTCCGGCGACCTGCTCTCCGTTGCGTTGCTCCGGCGGGGAGCCTGACCCTGGATCCACCCAGCCGGCGCTGCCCGCTTTGGTGCGTCCCGCCGTCGTAATCCTGTCCCGGATGCGGCGGCACCGCCGTCGAACGCTGAGGGATGGCCGTGCCGCAGATCCGTTCCCCCGGAAATCTGCGGCACGGCAGCTGTTGCCTGCTACCCGATGGGGGCAGGCGGCTGGTTCCCGCTGAGCACGGCGAGCGCGTTGTCCGCGGCGAGCATCGCCATCGCGGTGCGTGTCTCGACGGTGGCGGAGCCCAGGTGGGGCAGCAGGACCACGTTGTCAAGGTCCAGCAGCCCGGGATGCACAGTCGGCTCCTGCTCGTAGACGTCCAGGCCGGCTCCCGCGATGATGCCATCGCGCAGTGCGGCGGCGAGTGCCGCTTCGTCGACGATGGGTCCGCGGGCGGTGTTGACCAGGTACGCCGAGTCCTTCATCGCTGCCAGCTGCTCCGCGCCGATGAGGTGGTGCGTGGCGGGGCCGTAGGGGCAGTGCAGGGACACGACGTCGGAGACGGCGAGCAGTTCGTCGAGGTCCACCCGCCGGGCTCCCAGTTCAGAGGCGACGGCGGGATCGATTTCGCTGCGGGACTGGTAGACGATCTCCATGCCGAAGGCCTTGGCGCGGCGTGCGGTGGCCTGGCCGATGCCGCCCATGCCGACCACGCCGAGGGTCTTGCCCTTGAGGCTGCTGCCCAGGAGGAAGAACATGCCCCATTTCCAGGCCTCGCCGGAGCGGATGAGCCGCTCCCCCTCGCCGAGCCGGCGGGTGGCCATGAGGATGAGGCTGAGCGCGATGTCGGCCGTGGCGTCGATGAGCACGCCCGGGGTGTTGGTGGCCACGACGCCCCGCTCTGTGCAGGCCGGGACGTTGATGTTGTCGTAGCCGACGGCGACGTTGGCCACGACTTTGAGCTGCGGGCCGGCGGCGTCGAGCAGTTCGGCGTCGATGCGTTCGGTGAGCAGGCTGACGACGGCGTCCGCGCCGGCTACCCGGCGCAGCAGTTCCTCACGGCTGATGGATTCCGGGCCTGCCCAGGCGTCGACTTCATGCTCGGCGCGGAGCTTCTCGAGTGCTGCTTCGGGGATGCGTCCCGTGACGACGACGCGGCTCATGCGGTTTCGATCCACTCACGCAGGCGGCCGAGGCCTTCACGGATGTCCGGAACGTCGATGCCCGAGTAGGCCAGGCGGATGTACTGCCGGTCTTCGCCGGGCTGGCGGCGGCCGAAGTGCTCACGCGTGCAGAAGGAGACGCCGGTCTTGTACAAGGCTTCGGTGGCGAAATCGCCCACCGCGGTGTAGCCCAGGCGCTCCATGGCCTCGGTGACGTCCGGAAACAGGTAGAACGTGGACTGCGGGACGGCGACGTGCATGCCGGGGATCCCGTTCAGGAGCTCGCAGGCCGCGTCCCGCCGTGTCTTGAGGACGTCCAGCATCTGCTGTACCGGCTCCTGGGGGCCGCGGAGTGCTTCGATGCCGGCCCACTGCACGTAGTGCGTGGTGCAGGATTCGTCATTGGTGTTGAGCGTGCTGAGCACCTTGGCGATCTCGACCGGGGCGACGGCGCAACCGAGGCGCGAGCCCGTCATCGCGAACTTCTTGCTGAACGTGTAGAGGATGACGGTGCGTTCTGCCATGCCGGGCAGGGACGCGATCGAGTTCGAGACGCCCTCGTAGCGGGTCTCGAAGTACGCCTCGTCGGAGAGCACCCAAAGATCGTGCTCGATCGCGATCTGCGCGATGGCCTCGCGTTCCGCGGCAGTGGATTCCGCGGAGATGGGGTTCTGCAGGTCGTTGTAGATGATGGCGACCGTGTTGGGGGTGATCGATGCGCGGATCTGGTCCAGGTCGATTGCGAAGCCCGTGGAGGTGGGCACGTAGCGGTAGGCAACGGACGTGCCGCCGAGGTATTCGATCTGGGATTCGTAGATGGGGAAGCCGGGGTTCGGGTAGAGCACTTCCTGGCCGGGGTTCATGACCGCCTGGAGGAACTTGGTGATGACGGGCTTGCCGCCGGTCATGACCACCACGTTGTCCGGCGAGAACTGGATGCCGCGGCGCGAGCCGATGTCCTCGGCAAGGGCCTCCCGCAGCTGCGGGATGCCGGGGCCCGGGCAGTAGCCCGTGTAGCCGTCCGCGATGGCCTTGTTCATCGCCTCGACGATGTGCGGGGCCGTCGGGGTGTTGATGTCGCCGAGGTGGAACGGGTAGACCCGGTTCCCCTGCGCCTTCCAGGACGCGGCGGCCTGCGCGACGCTGAAGGCCGTCTCGGTGCCCAGCCGGTCGAGCCGGTGTGCGAGTTGCTGCATGCTGTTCCACTCCTCATCGAGTTGACAATCGGTACTGCCGATCCGCTGGCTAATATATCAGATTGCACGCTTTGATATATAGGCTTTCTCGAAGATTAATGGAGACGCAGAGAGGGGAACGCCGGCCGACGGAACGACGGCGGCACTCCCCTCCCTTCGTTGGCCTTCCTGGAGTACCTAGGCGGACGTCACCGGGAACCGTTCCCAGACGCGGTGGGCCGCCAAGAGCCCGGTCAATTCTGTGACCAAGGCTTCAGCGTTCTCCCCGGCAGCTATTCCTGGGGCATCCCCAGGTATGCCTGCCGCCGTCAGGACACCCTTGCTGGCGTCCAAGGAGCCAATGGCCTTGGCATGACGAAATGCTTCAGTCAGCAGCAGGACAGCCCGTGGATCCAGTGCACTCCCGGGGGCGCCGGCCTTGGCGTCCAGTCCTGGTTCGGCGTCGGGCGCCGGAGCGGCAGAAGCCGCAACGATGACGGCGTCGAACTCCGTGGAGCGGGCGGTGAGGTACGTCCGCTGCACGGGGACCCCGCCGTCGTCCTCTGACCCAAGGAAGCCGCCCTGCGGGGCGATGACCAGGGGGACGATCCCCTCGGCGTCCAGCGCCTTTCGTGCTGCGTTCACGGCAGCAAGGTCGCTGTTCCCATCGGCGAGGATCCCGACCACGCGGCCGGCAACGGGCCAGGTTTTGCCCACCTGCGACAAAGCGGGGCTGGGGTCGGACTCCGGGACCTGCTCCGTTGCCTGCGGGGCGGGGAGGCCCAGGCCCTTGGCTACCGCTGCGCACAGTCCGGCGTCCACGTTGGCCAGGGCCGCAAGCTGCCGTTCGCGGATGGACTTCTCGTAGCACTTGCCCAGCTCGAAGGTGTAGGCCTGGATCACGTGGTCCTGCTCCACCGGGCTCAGGCTGCGGTAGAAGAGACCCACCTGGCTGTAGTGGTCATCGAAGGATGCCGGGTTCCTGCGCTCCTTGATGGAGGCAGCCACTTCCTCCGGCACGTCGATGAATGCGCCAAGGTCCTGTCCGGCGAGGAACGGGCAGCCGCCGTCGAGCGAGTTGGGATGGTAGGGAGCCGCTCCGCCATGGACCGCCTGCTGGTGCATGCCGTCCCGCAGCATGTCATTCACCGGGGCGTGCGGACGGTTGATGGGAATCTGGCCGAAGTTGGGCCCGCCCAGCCGGGAGATCTGGGTGTCGAGGTAGGAGAAGAGGCGCACCTGGAGCAGGGGGTCGTTGGTGACATCGATCCCGGGGACGAGGTGGCCCGGATGGAAGGCCACCTGTTCGGTTTCGGCGAAGTAGTTGGTGGGATTGGCGTTCAGGGTCATGACGCCAATGGGCTGGACAGGAGCCAGTTCTTCGGGAACGAACTTGGTGGGGTCCAGCAGGTCGATGCCTTCGAACATCTGGTCCTCGGTGTCCGGGAACGTCTGGACGCCAAGCTCCCACTCAGGGTAGGCCCCTGCTTCGATGGCGTCGGCGAGGTCCCGCCGGTGGAAGTCCGGATCCATACCGTTGATGATCTGCGCTTCTTCCCAAACCAAGGAGTGAACGCCCTGCTTCGGCTTCCAGTGGAACTTCACCAGGGTGGTGCGGCCCTCGGCATTGATGAACCGGAACGTGTGGACGCCGAAGCCCTCCATGGTCCGGTAGGAACGCGGGATTCCCCTGTCGGACATGTTCCACATCGTGTGCGCCTGGGCCTCGGTGTGCAGGGAGACGAAATCCCAGAACGTGTCATGGGCACTCTGCGCCTGGGGAATTTCCCGGTCCGGGTGCGGCTTCGCGGCGTGAACGATGTCCGGAAACTTAATCCCGTCCTGGACGAAGAAGACGGGGATGTTGTTGCCCACCAGGTCGTAGGTGCCCTCGTCCGTGTAGAACTTGGTGGAAAAGCCCCGGGTGTCCCGGACCGTGTCAGCAGAGCCACGGGAACCCAGCACGGTGGAAAAGCGGACGAAAACCGGAGTCTCCACATCCTTGGCCAGGAAGCCCGCGCGGGTGATGTTTGCAGCAGTGCCGTAGGAACGGAAGACGCCGTGGGCCCCGGCGCCACGGGCGTGCACCACCCGCTCGGGAATGCGTTCGTGGTCAAAGTGCGTGATCTTCTCCCGCAGGTGGTGGTCCTGCAACAGGATCGGACCGCGCGAACCGGCCTTCAGGGAGTGGTCGGTGTCGCGAACGCGCAACCCCTGGGCGGTAGTCAGGTACTGGCCGGACTGGGCCCGCGCCGTGGCCGGCGCCCCCGTCGGGCTTCCAGTGGCTGAAACCGCTTCAGGTCCTCGCTGGTCCGGCTTTGGCGGCAGCGGCTCCCGCGGGGTTGTCGGTTCCTCCAGGCTGGCGGGCTCGCTGGTGGGGACGCCGGGGATGTGGATGTTGCTCTCTTCTGGCACGAATTCTTCTCCTCAGGATGGGCAATCTGGCAGTCCGCTGTCGAAACCAAGATACTAAGCGTGCTTAGTACCCTAGGCAACGATGCTTTCTGCCACAAATCCCCCAACCCTGCAGCGGCCGTCAGTGCTGGCCCGGATACCCGCATAGGTGTGCCCCTGGAGTTACTCCCTTGTCGATCGGGCCCCGGGCCGTGCCCAAATCGGGAAGGAACAAGTACTGGGTACTCGTGCGCTTCAACCCGTGGCGGCTTGTACTGGTATCTGTACTGGAGCGCCGCCCAATGCCACTGCGAACCCACCCGGATCCCATGGCAAGACACCCTGAAGGAGAACGGTCAGGATGACCCCACGCGAAGCACAAGTCCCCGAGGTCAGGGCCGGCGAGCTGGCGCAGTATGAGACATCAGGGCGGTTGCGGCCGCGTCCTTGGCCTGTTGGCCCGAGTGAGAGCTACGGGAAAGTGGACTTTGAGGACGGCGAGGGAAAGACCGTCCTCACTGCCTACATACAGCGCCGGCCCGAAGAAGGCTACGTCCTGCACATCGAGCAACTGGTCGCGCCGCTCCGGGTGGATGGCACACTCCTTCGCCTCAGCCCGGCACCTCACACCGACAGGACTGCCGCAGATTTCCGCCGGATCACCGCTGCCCGCACGGCTGCCGCGAAGGCCGAGGCCGAACTGAAAGCCGCCGTCCGGGCTGCCCGCGCAAACGGAGACTCCTGGGAGGCAATCGGCGCCGCCCTCGGCACGTCCGCCCGGACTGCGCAGGAGCGGTTCGGCCTCTAACCTTCCGGTTCTTCCACGACCGTCTTTCCGTTGCTGAGAGCTGGGCGGGGGCTAGCTCGATGTTATTCAGGATGGTCAAGGGTGCTGCATTGAAGGGGTCCCGCAATTGGCTGACCCATACTTCCGCCCCAAATTCAACGTCTGTCACACAAGTCACACGTTCATCTATGATTTGGCTACCGGCCACTCATACGTCGGCCAACACCGGTCCTGCGACGGCAGGGTGGGGCAAGGCATAGCCAAAACCCCTAACACCATGGAGGGCACTGCCATGAGAACCACCCTGCGGAGGACCGCTGCCGCCCTAGCAACGTTAGCCATGCTTGTTACACTTGCCGTCGTGGGCGGCGGGACCGTGAGCGCGGCGGGTCCGGTTACTGTCCTGGCCGCCGCCGACACGTACGTGCAGGCGGACCGGCCAACGGAGAACTTCGGGTCCAGCGTCCGTTGGTCGACGGAAGGCCGGACGAACATCTGGCGTCATGGCCTGCTGCGCTTCAACGTCACGGTCCCGGCTGGCGAAAAGATCACGTCGGCCAAGCTGAGGGCCTACTCGGAAGCGTCCACAACCGCGAGTGAGTACGTGGACGTTTACACCACGGCGGGCGGCTGGACTGAAACCGGCGTGACGTGGAACAACGCACCTGCACGGGGAACTTGGCTCGGGAAGACCGGCGGCTTTGCCGCAGGCGCTTGGGTGGAGTGGGACGTGACCAAGGGTGTGACGGCCGGCGAGAACAATCTGAAGCTCGAAACGAACGGGCAAAAGTGGGTGGGCTTCAAATCTGACGAGTCCGCGGATCCGGCTCGGCGCCCGCGCCTGGTAGTCACTACGGAAGCTGTCACCACAACGCCAACGCAGCCGCCGGGTGACGGCACCACCGCCGCCGCTACTTTCAACTGGGGTACCCCAGTGGCCGGGGACGAATTCAACTACACCGGGGCACCTGACCCGGCCAAGTGGACCGTCTACAACAGCGCCGGCCACGCGGGCAACGGCATCCGCTCACCTCAGCAGGCCACCGTTGACGGCTCCAAACTCGTGATCAACGGCACGCCTAACGGCACCACCGCCGGCATGGGCGCCAAGTTCGACAAACGCAAGTATGGGCGGTGGGAAGTCCGGGCAGCAGGATCCGGTGACAACGAATATCACATGGTGTCCATCCTTTGGCCGGACAGTGAGAACTGGCCGTGCGACGGCGAAATTGACTACGCCGAAACTGATGGCGCTTGGAACGTCATCAAGTTCTTCCACCACTACTCCTGCGAGAACAAACAAACATCGGCGCAGAAGGCCCTCGATGTGTCCCAGTTCCACAACTACGCGGTCGAGTGGACCGACAAGGGCATCGTTGGTTACGTGGACGGCGTGAAGTGGTTCGAGGACAGGGACCCGGCACATCAACCTCCCGGCCCCATGCACCAAACGCTGCAGCTGGACTGGTTCCCGGACAGCACGGCTGACGGGGCCGGGGAAATGCGGGTGGACTGGGTACGCGTCTACAACGTGGCCGCGCCGTCACCAACACCCACACCCACACCCACACCCATCACGCCGCCGGCCAGCGGAGATACGTTCGACTTCGCCGCTACGGGTGATATGAACCCGTCCGGGGTGACGGACCCCAATTCGGCTTCCGGGAAGAACGCGGCCAGCATCCGGGGCGCGCTGGACAGTGGAGCGCTGGACAACTTCATCGGCGTAGGTGATTTCCAGTACAGCGTCGGTACCTGTGGCTCGGGCAATGATTCCTACGCGAACTATGAACGCAACTGGGGGCCAATCAAGTCCAAGACCTACTGGACGCCTGGGCCGAACCATGACGTGGAGCCGGGCCGGAACGACGACCTGGACCGCTACATGGACGGGCAGTGTGTGAGCACGTCCAAGTCAGCTACCAGCACCACACTGGGCAGGTTCCAGGACGCGCTGGAATGGTATGCAATTGATAAGGGCAACTGGCACATCCTGTTTGCTCCCACGGCGGTATGGCGTTACAACTCCACGCGTGCAAGCCAAATGACCGCAGAGTTCGACGCGGACCTCGGGCGGGCCAAAGCCGCGGGCAAGCACCTGGCGGTTGTCTACCATGACCCGTACTTCACGTCCAACACGTCCAGCCACAGCCGCTTCACTCAGGGCAAGCCATGGATTGACGTGTTCGACAAGCACCGGGTGCGGGTGCTGCTGTCCGGTTCGCAGCACAACTATGAGCGGACCTGCCCGGTGAACAAGAGTGACGTTTGCACCACTGACGGGATGCAGCAGTTCCAGGTGTCCACGGGCGGCATCAGCCTGCGTGCGTTCACGAGCTCGCCAAGCTACATGCAGAAACGGTTCAGCGACACGTGGGGGCATCTGCGGATGAGCTTGAAGGCTGACGGTTCCTACTCATGGGAGTTCAAGCCTGTTCACGGCGCCATGCAAACCGACAGCGGATCACGCCCCGCACCATAAGCAAGAGAAGGGGTGGGCCCCCAATCATGGGGCCCACCATCTGCCGGAAAGGGAAGCACCACCATGGGCATCAGGAAAGCTGCAACAGCAGCAGTAACAGCAGTAGTCGCAGCAGGCACCATCGCATCAGCAGTCGGCGGCGCGGACAAAGCCCCGGCACAGAACACCGAACCACCCACGAACGAAGACCCATCAGCCAACGGCACAGTCGCACCATCCCTGTGCTACGCCACCCAAGAGGACGGCACAGGGTTCTGCGTGGACAGGTCAGTGTGCAGCGGTGGATGCCTGCACGTGGACGGGACCAACGCAGTGCAGAACCGCAAGTGGTACGAGCTGAACAGCTGACGCCACGCGACACCACATTCAGATAGTGCTGACTTTTGGTGGCCCGACGTCAAGCTGGCGCTTTTCGTTCTGATCCAGTGTGCTCACCCGCACGTACCCAATCCGCAGACCAGACATTGGCGCAGCCAACCTTCGTTTCTGTCAGATTGACTTCGAGATCCACCCAAAAGAAAGCCAAGGCTTCCGGTGCTATTCAGTCAGGTTGAGGTTTAGGCCCACCCGAGAAGAAAGTCAAGACCTTCCCAGTCTGTTCGTCAGAGTGGGGTGTGCTCTAAGCGGAGGATATTCCGCGGGTCTGCCCATGTTTTCGGACTAACGAGTTCAGGCGGTAACGGTATGGGCTCGACCAAACGAGGCCCCAACAGTGATTCAAATGGCAGGAAAGGTCGCAGTCGAATACGCTTCGACTTACCCTTACCAGAAGCTGCTGGCTTCGCTTGGTGGAGGCCACCCGTTCTTTGCCTCTTCGGCGCCTCGGCTCAGGTAGATAGGCAGGAACGATGAATCCGGGCTCCCCATTGCCCCAGCAATGCCACAACAACTATCAGGGCTCCGGAAACGATCAAAGCAGGGCCGGCTCCGGCGCCGGCAAGCAGCGCGCCAAGAGCCGCCCCAAGAAGAAGCACAACAATCGCAGCACTTCTCCGGTTCAGCAATCCCTTGTGCCCCCTTACGAGGAAAAGCTCACCCGACAACGCGGTTAATGTGGAGGTCACGACCACGGTTGTCATTTCCCGGACCGCGAGCTTTCGGGCTACACATGCCTGAATTCCCATTGCAGCTGCCGCCAATGAAGAGATGATCACTCGGATGTCGGTGGTGAGGTTATTGTCGACCAGGGAGGCTAGGGCCCCGAGGGAGCAAAGAAGGAGCCCTGCGACAAGCAGCAGCACCGTGATTGGCAGGCGCCATTCCGCAGATCGTTTTCTCAGTACCAGCCCGGTCACCGCGGCGCCGATTGAGAAACACACCATCGCTGTCAGAGGACCTAGCACTGGAAGGCCATCTGCTCCCGCCATGGCCATGCCCAGTATCACCACGTTCCCCGTCATGTTTCCGATAAAGACGTGGTCAAGGGCGAGATAACCGACTGCATCGACGATCCCAGTCCCAAAAGTCAGGACCATTAGGAGCCCAAGCAACTGCACATTCCAGCGCTTCTCGGCCAGGACCTGTGCTTCGTCTGCTTGATTACCAAGTCGGGCACTGGGTGCGGCAGATGGGGTATGTAGGGATGTGGTCATTTTTGAATCTCCTGAATGATTCTGAAGGGCTGCAGCCGGGCGGGAGGTGTGACCGTCGCCAATTGTCCAAATGACTCTGGACAATTACGCCGTTATAACGCTTTCGCTGGGATCTTCGTGGGAGTTATCCTCCCGCCGTCGTGAGCCGTTCGGCTTGCCGCCTCGCATTGTTGGCGCGGCGCTCAGCCTTCGAGCTTGGAGTGCTCGCCCAGACGGTGCCATGAACGGTTGTGGTAAACCAGAGCGTCGCCGGGTTCGCCCGCTTGGACGTCACGCATCACGCGGAACTCCAGGGCGTGAACGGCGATGATTGTGGAGGTGCCTACCTCCATGCGATTGATGACGGCGCAGCGCACCCAGGCGCGGACATCGTCATACACCGCTTCGCCGGTTGCAAGGGCCGACCAGCGGTGCGTCTGGTCGAAGCGGTCGGCGCCGGGGGTCGCTCCAAACTTCGCCAAGCCGACGTCGTGCGCGTCCAGCAGGTGCACGACGACGGTTTCGGCGCGCGACAGCACCTCGGACGCAGAAGACAGTGCCGAGACCGAGAAGATCAGCAACGGAGGGTCCGCACTCACCGACACGACCGACGATACCGTCAGCGCCATAGGCCCTTCGCCGGCATCGGCCGTGACGACGGCGACACCTCCCGGGTGCCCACGGAACAGTGCTTTGAATTCATCGGCCGAGAGGGAGGACGGGAAGCTTTGCCGCGGAGCCTCGAGCCAGGTGTCTGTGGGGTAGGCGTGAAACACCGTTATGGCACCCTGGGGACGGAGCGGGCGAGTTCCTCGCGAACGATGCTTGTCCCCGCACTGAGGGCACTCAGCTTGGCCAGTGCGACGTCCCGCGGGAACGGTGCCATGCCGCAGTTCGAGCTGGGGATGAGCTTGTCCGCATCGACGAACTGCAGTGCCTTGCGGAGGGTGTTGGCGACCTCCTCCGGGGTTTCGACGGTCTCGCTTGCGACGTCGATTGCCCCGAGCATGACTTTCTTGCCGCGAAGGAGCTCGATGAGGTCCATGGGCACGTGGGAGTTCTGGCATTCCAGCGAGATGATGTCGATGCTGGAGCTCTGCAGCAGCGGGAACGATTCCTCGTATTGCCGCCACTGTGAGCCGAGCGTCGCCTTCCAGTCAGTATTCGCCTTGATCCCGTAGCCGTAGCAGATATGCACGGCGGTCTCCGCACGCAGTCCTTCCGCCGCTCTCTCAAGCGCGGCCACGCCCCAGTCCTTGACCTCATCGAGGAAGACATTGAATGCGGGCTCGTCGAACTGGATGATGTCCACGCCGGCCGCCTCCAGTTCTTTCGCCTCCTGGTTCAGGATCGTGGCGAACTCCCAGGCCAGCTTCTCGCGGCTCTTATAGTGGTCATCGTAGAGCGTGTCCACCATCGTCATTGGACCGGGAAGAGTCCATTTGATCGGCCGGTCGGTGGCTGCGCGGAGGAACTTTGCGTCTTCGACGAATACCGGCCGCTCGCGGCGCACCGGTCCGACGACGGTCGGTACGCTCGCGTCGTAGCGGTCGCGGATGCGCACGGTTTTGCGCTGTTCAAAGTCCACCCCGCTGAGGTGCTCGATGAAGGTGGTGACGAAATGCTGGCGGGTTTGCTCGCCGTCGCTGACGATGTCGATGCCGCGCCGGCTCTGCTCGTGGATGGCGATGCGCAGCGCGTCCTGTTTGCCCTCGAGCAGCGCATCTCCCTCCAGCTTCCACGGGGACCAAAGAGTCTCCGGCTGTGCGAGCCATGATGGTTTCGGCAGGCTTCCGACAAGGGTGGTGGGCAAAAGTGTGTTCATGATTGACGATTCTCCGTGGGTCAGTTGACGAGAGCGGGGTAGTTGGCGGTCCACTGGTCCAACAGATCCTTGTGGGGCGTGATGAAGTGCTCCTCCGTGTACTTCGCCTGCGTGAGCGCGAGCTGGCTGCGCTCGACGCGGTCGTAAGCGATCTGGGTCCGCGAGTAATCCTGCTCGCCCAGGCTCGGCTGGTAGACGGCGGCGGCGGCGGAGTTCGCGTTGTAGACCTCCGGGCGGTAGATCTTTTGGAACGTCTCCATGGTGCTGATCGTGCCGATGAGCTGCAGGTTGGAGTAGTCGTTGAGCAGGTCGCCGCGAAAATAGAAGGCGAGGGGAGCCACGCTGCCTCGTGGCATGAAGTAGCGGACCTGCAGCCCCATTTTTCCGAAGTACGCGTCCGTCAGGGAGTAATCGTCCTGCTGGTACTCGACGCCGAGGACCGGGTGGCGGTTCCCGGTTTGCCGGTACGTCTTGCTCGTGGACACGCTGATGCAGACCACCGGCGGCTGCGGAAAGCGTTCCTGGCCTACCGGGGAGTCGAGGAAGTGCTGGAACAGCTTGCCGTGAAGGTCGCCGAAGTCCTCGGGAACGGTGGGCTTGCCTGAGTCCCCTGCTGCCGCCGGCAGTACGACGCTGAAGTCAAAGTCACGGACGTAGGAGGAGAAATTGTTTCCCACGATCCCTTGGTGGCGAACCCCGTTCAGCAGGTCGACGATCTGGATGTCGAGAACCTCGAACAGGGGGAACTGCTGATCCGTACCTTCCGCAGTGAACTCAATCTGCGCGGAGACGATATTAAGCTCGAGCGTGTAGCGGTCCCGGTCCGGGTTGTCCCAGTCTGCGAGATCGTTGAAGCGGCGCCGGATCATGGTCAAGGCGTTGCGGAGGTTCTCCTGGCGGTGCTCGCCCCGTGCGAGGTTGGCGAAGTTCGTCGTGATCCGGGAGCCTTCCGACGGGGAGTAGTCCTCGTCGAAGCGGGTCGTGCTGATGCTGAAGGTGAAGTCGTCTGCCATGCGCTGCCAATCCGTTGATGATGGCCGGCGACGGCCTTTCAGAAGGGGATGTATCCATAGTGCTGACTTCAGGGGGGTATCGGGTAACTAGGCACTGCTATGCGTTCATATAGGATATTCCTATGCCCCAGCCTTCAAGCGGACTGACCCTGCAGCAGCTCCGGTACTTCATTGAGGTTGCAGCTGAGGGGTCGATCTCCGCGGCTGCCGATCTTCTCTACGTAGCGCAGCCGACAATGTCCGCGGCGATGAAGGACCTTGAGGCCCGGGTGGGCCGTGCGCTCCTAGTTCGCTCGGCCCGCGGGGTCACCCTCACCGCCGACGGGGCAGAGTTCCTCGGCTATGCGAGGCAGGTCGTCGAGCAATTCGCTCTGCTCGAGCAGCGATACCTTGGTAGGCCACCGACGCGACGTCTGCTCGGGGTCTCAACGCAGCACTACTCGTTCGCGGTGGACGCCTTCGTCCGGATGGTCAAGGCCACCGAGGTCGCCGAATACGAGTTCTCGCTCCGGGAGTCCCGCACCTGGGACATCATCGAGGATGTCCGGACGCTCCGCAGCGAGATAGGCATCCTGTACCGGAACGATTTCAACCGGAAGATCATCGACAAGTTGCTCCGGGAATCCGGGCTCGCGTTCACTCCGCTTTTCCTCGCCGAACCGCACATTTTCATTTCGCGGAATAACCCGCTCGCCTCAAAGGAGCGTGCGACTCTCGCCGATCTTGCCGGCTTGCCGCGGCTAACCTTCGATCAAGGTGCGAACAACTCTTTTTACTTCGCCGAGGAGATTCTCTCCACCCTGTCCAGTAAGCAGGAGATCCGGGTCTCTGACCGCGCGACGATCTTCAACCTCATGATCGGGCTCCACGGCTACACGATCTCGACGGGCATCATCAGCGGGCAGCTGGACCCGGAGATCGTCGCCATCCCGCTCGACGTTGACGAACGCATTGAAATCGGCTGGATCGGCCACGCCGCGATTCCGCTTACCGACCAAGCGCAGCGCTACCTCAGGGAATTGCGGGCCGTCGTCGCTGAGTTCGGCGTAGCGCTACTCGACTGACTGCAGTGGAGCGGGCGGTCTTTACCCCTTCGGTAATCGGACGTGTTTGTTGCAGCCGGGCGGATTGGTGGTATCGCACATGCCCGTCGCCGTCGTTGGCATGGCCAGGGCGAACGAACGCGAGGAAACTGGCCTGTTCCAGGTGGTGACGATCCAGCCCGGGCGGAACGCTCGGGTTTAGACCAAAATTGGCTCTTCCTCGGGCATTCTGAAACGCCGATAGTGGACCTTATGTAAAGCTATACAGTTGAACCTTCAACTAATCCTCTCCCCCCGTATAGTCATTCGTCGGCCTCAAACCTTGGGTACCACCTCCGGAATTCGGCGACGCCGATACAGCGGCTTGCCCGTTGCTCAAAGTCTTCAATGCGATTGAACAATACATAGGAGCCTCACTGGTGGCGAAGCTCCGGCAAAATAGGCGTTGCTTTGCTCATTGCGTGCAAAAGCAGGGTTCTCTGGTACGGGATACTTTCTTCATGACTTTCCGCTATGACCTTGGGGACGCCCTCGCTGAGCACATCGATCCCGCTATGAACGCTGCAAACCGGCTCAGTACGATCGTGACAAAAGGTACGTATGCCGCGGGGAGCTGGATTGCAACGGTTACGCAGCATGATGCTGGCTTTGTTACCGGAACAATTGGTACTGCGCCGGCGACTCAAGCCGTAGCCGGGATTCCCTGGAGCCTGGCCTCCGGAATCGACCACCTTTCGGCCCTCGCTGACAGCCTTCAGTCAGCGAGAACGATCGGATACCCCCTTGCGACTCTCGCTAGAGGCGCAATGGAGGCGTATGGGCGGGCGCACTTCCTGGTGGATGCCACCGACACGGAAACTTTAGTTAAACGTTGGTTGGCTACACGTCTAAGTGACCTAAAGTTCGCAAGCATGTCCTGTGAGGAGCCGGCAGAAGCGCTGCGCTTAGAACAGCTGAGAGATGATCTGAAGTCCGATGCTTCCTCACTGAATTTCTCTGCCGCCGATACCAAATTGTCCTTCACCGCCCTAGCGACCGCCGTTCACGATCATGTTTATCAAGGAAGCGATGGCTCGGCCGAGTATTCAATGCTTTCGGCCGTCGCGCACGCAGAGAACAGTGGTATTCACCGCCTGTCAAAGTTGGAGCAAAGAGACACATCTCCCGGCGTAAATTCCGCCAGAATTGAAGCATCTGATGAATTCATAGGTCACGTCGTAAGTATTGCCGTCACTATTCATTTTAAGGTTCTTGCAGATTGCATTCAAAAATTTGGTGATGACGTGAGCCAGGACCATCCGCTGTTTGCCTCTCTCGCGGGTGTGCACAGCATGTTGGAGAATTGCTAAGTCGGGGATGGCCACAAGCACAGCTGCCAACCTTCGTGCGCGCCTACGTTTCCCTAGACTTCTGAACTCGCCGCCCTGCAATTGCTGTCAGGGAATCAGCTCGGGCCGGCTCTACGAGTAGGGATGTATTCTGTGATGTGTGCTCATAGGGTGATCACACGTTGATTGGGGGAAGCGATAACCGCTGCAAGCACCGGAGCAAGGTCCCGTGATGAGGACTCATTTCCTGTCGGCGCCTCATGACATACTCATATTCAGAGTTCCTTGCTCTGCGCGACGGAGGACTGCTCACAGTCCATGGGACGGTGGTGTGGACGAAGCGAGCGGCCTCCTGGGACAGCCGCTTGTCAGTTTCCCATCCTGCGATGGCAGACGGAGAGCTTCACTTGAGAATGAAGGTGAACCCCAAGCGGCCGTATTCACCACATGTGCTTCTGGTTGCCCGGGACGTCTGCATGCTCCGTCTAGATGTCAATGACAAGCATAGGGAGGGCGCCGAGATGTTCGACTGTACGCACATACAAGAAACGCCATATCCGGACTCCCGGCCGACGTTCCTCCCCGACCCGCCCCCCCCCCCCCGCTAAATTTCCCCCGCGACGGGGAGATCCGGCCCGGCTTGTACCGATCCGTATTCCATTACTTCACGGAACGCTACAAGATAGATGCAGGTGGTGTTACCTGGTGCGATCCTTAAAAGGGGGCTCCCTTATGACCGAAACAACGAGCGAGATCGTTGATGAAATGGTTGCCAGTTACAGGCGTCAAATCGATGTGGAAGAGGCTGGAGGCGGCTTTCTTTTCACACTCCCCCACACCTTGCACGACGGTACACCTGTGGTTCTTTACGTCGAGTTTGATGGTGAAACTGCTCAAATAAGTGATCAGGGCTTACTCTCAGACCATTTGGATATGGCGGGCGTGGACCTGGGAAAGAAGCAGATTTCGGCCGCGTGGCTGCAGATTAGGTCTTCAGTGGGATATTTGCCAGCGCTGGCGGCTGAGGATTGGGAGATCAGCGCTTTCGCTGACAGGAAGTCACTTAGCAGTGCGCTATACGCGGTGGCAGACTCTGCGATACGTGCAGATGGGCTGAGGGTCCTTGCTTCCCAGTACCGTCCGAAATCCTTCTCCGAGCGAGTAGTAAGCACACTGGGTCATCGCCTCACTGTTGTTCCACGCGCGGTGATTCCGGGAAAGTATGGTTCCAAGAGAGTTGTTACATGCTCGGTCGGGGTAAAACACGTGAACTACATACAGGCCGTGGGCGCCTCCGACCGTATGAGCAGCTTCGATCACACCATCTCGCTATTTAACAGTTCCACCATTCCACCCGAGAAACGGATTGCGCTGCTACAAGGCCCTGTTTCCAAATGGGAGAACTGGCAGGTAAAAGCCTTGGAGGACGTCAGCACTACCCGTTTTGAAGATGGGCTGGGAGCGATGGTGGACGAACTGCTTCATGCTGAAGCAGCATAGCGTCTGACTCCTGAATCAAGAGTGCATCAGAGTCGCGTGCCGCCCAAGTTGAATTAGAGTGGCTAGGCGTCTTCCCTAGTCTCCGTCTGTGCAAGGCGGTAATTTGAGCATTCCTTAAGCCAGATCTTGACTTCGTTGTAGGACAAGCCTAGAACTCAACCTCACAGACGAAGTTTGGAGGCTACGGTGAACGGACAGCGGATCGGTTACGTGCGGGTCAGCACGTTGGATCAGAACGAAAAGCGCCAGCTCGAAGGCCAAATTTTGGACCGCGTCTTTACGGACAAGGCGTCCGGGAGGGACACCGCAAGACCCCAACTAGCTGAACTGCTGCGGTTCGCTCGCGACGGGGACACGGTCCTCGTGCACAGCATGGACCGGCTCGCCCGGAACCTTGACGATCTCAGGGCCCTTGTTCAGGGCCTCACGCGCAGAGGTGTCCGCGTCGAGTTCCTGAAGGAGAACCTGACCTTCACCGGTGAGGACTCCCCCTTGGCCAACCTCCTGCTCTCGGTAATGGGTGCCTTCGCAGAGTTTGAACGCTCGCTCATCCGGGAACGCCAGCGGGAAGGAATTGCCCTGGCCAAGCAGCGCGGAGCCTACAAGGGCCGGAAAAAGATGCTCTCATCTGAACGTGTCGCCGAGATGGTCAAGCGTGCCGACACCGGTGTTCCCAAAGTCATTCTGGCCCGTGATTACGGAATCAGCAGGGAGACTGTTTACCAGTACCTGCGCCAAGCCAAGCTGGCATGAAGCTCCTTGCTCGAGCGACACGGCCGCCTGGGCGGGACAACCTACTTTACAGAACGTCCATTATCGGCGTTAGACCACGGGAGTAGAAGTAGCTGCGAGAATCCCATCTATCCTTGAACGGTGACTCTCATGACCGTTGTTTTTTCCTTCGCGCTTGTTGCCGGACTTCTGACACTGGTCCCCGGCTTGGACACGGCATTAGTCCTGAGGTCATCCATTTCCAAGTCGCGAAGCTTCGCCTTTGCCACGGCGCTGGGCATCAGCACCGGCGCGATGATTTGGGGCGTAGCCGCAGCAGTCGGCGTATCGGCGCTGCTGGCCGCTTCGGACTTGGCCTACCGTGTGCTCACACTCGCCGGAGCGGCATACATGGTCTGGCTGGGGGCGACTTTCCTGTGGAAGACTATGCGAAAAGATAAAATCCCTGCCAGGCCGGCAGGTGAAGCGGCTGGAGTCACCTCCGAAAGAAATGATTTGTTCAAGGGCTGGCTGATCGGCACCGGAACGAACCTGCTCAACCCCAAGGTGGGTGTCTTTTACATCGCCACCATTCCCCAATTCATACCGGCGGGCACCTCACCACTGCTGGTAGGCGTGCTGCTCGCCGGCGTCCACTGCCTGCTGTCCATGGCTTGGTTCACATTGCTGATCTTCGGTTCAGGCTACGCCGCCCGCTGGCTCCAGGGCGTCCGAAGCATTCGCATCATCGATAGCATCACCGGATCTGTCCTCGTAGGTTTCGGCGTGAAACTCGCCCTCGACCCTGCCCACTAGCTTTTCCTTGCTGTCCTCAAAGACTCACAACTCATCGTGAATGTCCGCGAACAGTCCCTCTATTTTCCCCTCGGTCGGCGGGGTTGGCCACGGTGCCCCTGATCTCTTCTTAGCCGGCAAGTCGTCCTGGTCTTCGACCCTGCCGTGCCGGAGGACTGTCGTCGTCGACAGGGCGCCGGGACACTAGCGCGAGCCGGTGCAGTCAGCTGTCGCCGAAGTCGTACTCGTAGAGCGCTCCGCTGGCGCCCAGTGCGAGCAACTGTTGCAGAAGCAATCCTCCTCAGGCCGGAAGACCCGACGGGACGGCTAGCGCCAGGAGTGCCCGGAACATCACCGGACGCGTCTCTGCAGGGATGGACCGGCAGGAACGCAACCAGCTAGTACTGCGGTGCCCCCAGGCGTCCCAGCCTTGCGTTGCGGGTCGCAACACTTAGGGCAAACCTGACAAGGTAATCATTGAGCTGTATGGATGCCTGCTGGGCGGCTTCTGCGTCCCGGGCCAGGATTGCCCGCAGCAGCTGCAGGTGCATCCCCTTCCCTGCCCGCACTTCTTCGGCGGCATCAACAACATGAGCCAGCCAGAACCGCCTGGACAGCCCCTGCAGCGGGGTCATGGCATCACCCAGGTACTCGTTGTGTGCAGCTTCGCAAAGTATGCGGTGCGTCGCCCGGACGGCCCGAACGTAGTCCTCCAGATCATGGATGTCTGCCAGCTCCTCGGTGAGTGCCTCAATGCCGGCGAGTTGGGCGGTGGTCGCCCTTTCACATGCCAACGCCACCGCAAGAGCCTCCATGGCCCTGCGGACTTCGAGCCGCCGGAGTTGTTCATCCACCGAATTCGCCGGGATCTCGATCCCCCGGCCGGGCCTGATGCGGACCAAATGGTCCCGGTCCAGACGCTGGAGAGCTTCCCGCAGCGGCGTCCGTCCGAGCCCGACCTCCTCCACCAGTCCGGCCTCTGTATGGAAGGTCCCCGGTTCCAGCCGCCCGGTCTCGATCATCTCGGCAAGCAATAAATACGCGTCGTCAGCCTTCGTCATCCCACTCCCCTTCCCCTACAGGCTACACAATAGGCACGCGCATACTCTTGATATATTCCGGATATATACTCTACGCTGAAGGTGTAGCAGTGATCCCCACCACATGGAGAATGTCGTGAAGTACAACCCGGCCACCGAGCCCAGCCCCTTGCCTTACTCCCCTTTCAAGAGCTGCACTGTCCCCCGTCCCATCGGCTGGCTCTCCAGCGTGAGCACGACCGGCGTGGAGAACATCGCGCCCTACAGCCAGTGGCAGAACTTGACCTTTGACCCGCCGATGGTGATGTTTTCGGCCAACCAATACCCGGACGGGCGCCGGAAAGACACAGTCATTAATGCTGAGAGCACCGGCTGGTTCGTCTGGAACATGGCGACCTACCCGTTGCGTGAAGCTGTGAACAAGTCCGCCATGGCCCTCGGTCCTGAGGAAAGCGAATTCGAGCATCTGGGGCTGACGCGCACCTATGCAGAGAACTTCCCGGTCCCGATGGTGCAGGAGAGCCCGGTTAAGTTCGAATGCAAGTACCACTCCACCCACCGCATCCCCGGGGCCTCCGCGGTCGGAACGGTCGATATCATCTTCGCCACTGTCGAAACGGTGCACATCGATGATGAAGTCATCACGGTTGACGGCAGGCTGGACATCAAAAAAATTGAGCCCATCGCCCGTCTGGGATACTTCGATTACACCGTGGTGCGCGAGACATTTGAGATGCGCGTGCCCGGAGCGGACCAGGACGCCCAGATGGGTCTGGAAGGACGGGCAGCATGACCAACCACAGCAGCTCCACCCGGGCGGCCGCGGGACCGCTGCCTGAGACCACCGCAGCGGATAAGAGCAAAAGGTTCAGGGACCTCATCGCCGTCAACTTCGGCAACACCCTGGAATGGTACGACTGGACGATCTATTCGATCTTCGCCCCCTATTTCGCCGTCCAGTTCTTCCAGCCCGACAACCCCACCTCCGCGCTGCTGTCGACACTTGCCGTGTTCGCCGTCGGCTTCGTGACCCGGCCCCTGGGCGGGTTCCTCTTCGGCGCGTACGCCGACCGTGCCGGCCGCCGCAAGAGCTTGACCGTCGCCATGATGCTCACAGCCTTCGGCAGCATCGCCATCGCCATCGCACCAACCTACGGCTCCGTTGGGGTCCTGGCGTCCGTGCTCCTGCTCGTCGCCCGTCTCCTGCAAGGCCTGGCCCACGGCGGCGAAATGGGCACCTCCGTGACCTACCTGGTCGAACGCGCCCCCCAGGGGCGACGCGCACTTTTCGGCAGCACGTCCTGGGTCAGCGTCGTCCTCGGAACCATACTCGCCACCATCACCGGCCTGATCCTGAACTCCAGCCTCCCCTCGGACGACATGAAAGCCTGGGGCTGGCGGATCGCCTTCGCCATTGGTGGCGTGCTCGGCCTCTACGCCCTTTACCTCCGCCGGCGGCTGACCGAGACCGACGCATTCGAGAAAGCCTCGCACTCCGACGGAAACGACCCCGATGCCGAGTCACTCCTGCCCGGCCAATCAGGTTCGGCCGGGCAGGTAAAGCGCGGCCTGCTTCACTACTGGCGCTCAATCCTCATCGTCTTCGGCCTGTCAGCAGGCGGCTCAGTCATGTTCTACACCTGGCTGATCTACATGCCTACCTACGCACAAGTCCACTACAAACAGGATGCTTCCAGCGCACTGGTCGCCAGCCTCATCGCCCAGGTATTCTTCCTCGGGGCCGTCCTGGGCGCAGGGTGGCTCGGAGACCGCATCGGACGCAAACCCCTGGTCATCGCCTTCGGCGCAGCTTTCGTCCTGCTGACCATTCCGATCTACAACCTCGTCGACGGGACCTTCGGAACCCTGCTCCTGGCCATGCTGGCATCACTGACAGCCATGGCCCTGCTCTTCGGAGTCAACGGCGCAGTCTGGGCAGAAGTATTCCCCACCAAAGTCCGCGCCGCCGGAGTCGCGGGCCCCCTTTCCTTCGCTACAGCCATATTCGGCGGAACCGCACCCTACGTAAACACAGCCCTCGGCCAGGCAGGCCACCAGGACTGGTTCCTCTTCTACCTCGTAGGAGTCGCCGCCATCACCCTGATCACCGGCCTACTCATGCGCGAAACCAAAAACAACAGCCTCGTCCGTGGGGCATAACACAGTCCCCAAACCTGCCCTTCCGGAAAGCGCTGGGGACGTGCAGACGTCCCCAGCGCTCTCCAAACGCTCCGCCTGGGAAGACACCAAACTCGGGCGCGGCGGAGTTTGCAGGCCCAACGCCTCCTCGAGGTCCACCTTCCCGATCCCGATTCGGGCGCTTCCGCAGCGGCAGATCAATCTCCCCTAACCGCTGTGACCGCCATCCCTCTTGGTTCCGCTACCGCCAACAAGTCAAACAATCAGGTGAACCACAATGAAGCAGCGAACCGATCCCCAGCCTGACCGCATGTGTGCCTCTTCCCGGGGCAGCCGTTGGCAGGAGGCACCCCCCATGACACAGGACCTTGTACCAACCAGCTATGACGGTGCCCTGTTCCCCGACATGGAGGAATAACTTCCCGCACCGGGTGGACTGCCATTTGGGTTGGCACTCCCGCAGTTTCCCTGAGTCACTGACATCAGACCCGGTGAAGGCGGTTCAGTCTCCCGCGTCCAAAAACAAAGTCACAAGTCAGTTCACACTTACTTCCTTAAGGAGCCACCATGGCACCCGCCGATTTCACCACCGGTGCCCGCCCGGTCAAAGCAGCCCGCGGCACCGTGCTCACCGCAAAGTCCTGGCAGACCGAAGCCCCGTTGCGCATGCTGATGAACAACCTGGACCCCGAGGTCGCCGAGCGCCCGGATGACCTGGTGGTCTACGGCGGAACCGGCCGTGCCGTCCGCTCCTGGGCCGCATTTGACGCGATCACCCGCACGCTGGAATCCATGGAAAAGGACGAGACCCTCCTGGTCCAGTCCGGCAAACCGGTCGGGGTGTTCCGCACCAACGAATGGGCGCCTCGTGTGCTGCTGGCCAACTCCAACCTGGTGGGCGACTGGGCCAACTGGCCCGAATTCCGCCGGCTCGAGGCCGAGGGCCTGATGATGTACGGCCAGATGACGGCCGGATCCTGGATCTACATCGGCACCCAGGGCATCCTGCAGGGCACCTTCGAGACCTTCGCCGCAATCGCCCGCAAGCTGACCGGAGACGAGAACGGCACCCTCGCGGGCACCCTGACCCTCACCGGCGGCTGCGGCGGCATGGGCGGCGCCCAGCCGCTGGCCGTGACCCTGAACGAGGGCGCCTGCCTCATTGTCGACGTCGACGAGACCCGCCTGCGCCGCCGCGTCGGCAAGCGCTACCTGGACGAGGTGGAAACCGATCTCGACGCCGCCATCGCCAAGGTGCTCAAGGCCAAGGAAGAGCGCCGCGGCTGGTCAGTGGGCTACGTGGGCAACGCCGCCGAAGTCTTCCCGGAGATCCTGCGCCGCCACAAGGCAGGCGAACTCACCGTGGACATCGTCACCGACCAGACGTCCGCGCACGATCCGTTGAGCTACCTGCCTGAAGGCATCTCGGTGGCGGAGTGGCACCGCGAAGCCGAGGCTGACCCGGAAGGTTTCACCAAGAAGGCCCAGGCATCGATGGCCAGGCACGTCCAGGCCATGGTGGAATTCCAGGACGCCGGCGCCGAGGTCTTTGACTACGGCAACTCCATCCGCGACGAAGCCCGCAAGGGCGGTTACGCCCGTGCGTTCGAGTTCCCCGGCTTCGTTCCCGCCTACATCCGCCCGCTGTTCTGCGAGGGGCTCGGCCCGTTCCGCTGGGTTGCCCTGTCTGGCGACCCGGAGGACATCCGCGTCACGGACGAAGCCATCAAGGAGCTCTTCCCGGACAACGCACACCTGCACCGCTGGATCGACGCCGCCCAGGAGCGGGTGGATTTCGAGGGCCTGCCGGCCCGCATCTGCTGGCTCGGCTACGGCGAACGCCACCAGGCCGGCCTGCTGTTCAACCAGCTCGTGAAGGAAGGGAAGGTCAAGGCTCCCATCGTGATCGGCCGCGACCACCTGGACTCCGGCTCCGTCGCCTCCCCCTACCGCGAAACCGAGGCCATGGCCGACGGCTCGGACGCCATCGCCGACTGGCCGCTGCTGAACGCCCTGCTCAACACCGCCTCCGGCGCCACCTGGGTTTCGCTGCACCACGGCGGCGGCGTGGGCATCGGCCGCTCCATCCACGCCGGCCAGGTTTCCGTCGCCGACGGCACCGACCTCGCCGCGCAAAAACTCGAACGCCTCCTCACCAACGACCCCGGCATGGGCGTCATCCGCCACGCCGACGCCGGCTACGACCGCGCCCTCGACGTCGCCCAAGAGCGCGGCGTCCGCATCCCCATGAATGAAAGCAGGTAAGGGATGAAGGACCGGGATTTTCGGGAACAGATGAGCAAGCAACCCCGAGCAACCCGGGAAGGCAAACAGGATGGTACCGAGCGCCCGCCAAGGAGCACCAATTGAACGGTCGGAGTCAGACCACGATGCGGTATCGAGGCCAGGGTGAAGAAACGCACTCTTTACGAGCAGAACCCCGAATTGAACTTTACTGAAGCCCGCGGAGCGAGAACCGGGGAGCACTGCCCGATGGAGGGATGGCGGGAGCATGTAGGCCGGACAGCTGCCTGGCAAGGCATCGCGAAGGGCAGCGTCCTGCAGACGGACAACAGCCCATCTGTGGGGTGGATGCTGGTCGCAAGCGAATCCAGGCACCCTCGGCCCAAGGACGGCCATTCTTTCCCGGGAGATACCATTGGCAGTTTCTAGCCCACCACTCATTCAGCGCGCTGGACGAAACCCGCAGCTTCCCTCGGGGAATAAACCCTGGCAAGCCCCCCGCATCGACAATCCCGAGACCGGATTCCCGGTTGCCGTCCTTCCGGCCGCCCCGCCTTATTGTGACGACGGCTGCCATTACTGCGAGGGACCGGAGACCGACTAGCCCCCGTAGAAGCGCCCGAGAATGCTTAGCCTCTTTAACAGAAAGAACCACCATGAACTCCTACCGATGCGATGACTGGGGCCGCTTTGTGGGCGCTGAAGTCGAGATCCGCAGGCGCGGCCGGTTAGTGCGGGCCGGAGTCGTTGACGCCGTCGCCGCCGACGTCGCAATGCTGTGGCTGGCGGCGGACGGCACAGAAAGCCGAAGGATCTTCGAAGCAGCAGAAGGATTCGAAGTGTGGGCTGATTCCCACGACCTGCCGGAGAAGCGCCGTCCCGCGGCGATCAGCCAACAGGCGACAATGCCGGCGCCTGAGGCTGCGAGGACCAAATGCCCGAGATGATGACGAGCAACAGCACAAGCCACTGCCGCCAGGTTGCCACGAGATGACTTACACCTACAGGAGCAAAGCAGGTTCCGAACAGCGGGCGGTGCGCGACAGGCAGAAACTCCACCAAGGACTCATCATCCAGGGCCAAGGCCTGGCCCGCATCTCCAGCAGACTTAGCAGTCTGCGAGGCGAGCTGGACTCAGGAATTGCACAAGCTATCTGGGACGATGTGCCCGTGCACGTAGTCGCTTGCGCAGCAGGTGTAACCCCCGCCAAAGCAAGATCCCTCGCGTTGGCCTGGGAAGAACTCCCCCACTCCGGCGTCACCGCCAAATCCCACGTTCAAAGCCTCAGCGCCGTTAGCCAGCAGGCCAACAAACTCGAGGCCGTACGAGGGGAATTACAAAAGCAACAGGAACAGCTCATCGTCAGAGCGCTTGAAACGGGACTACTCGACCCAGCACAGCTGGCGACGGCTTCCGGCCTCACCCTCGAACAGATCAGCATTCTGGCCCGCGCAACACGCCACAACAAGCCTCTGACACGACCCGCCCCGGGTCCTGAAAATTTGGCGCCTGCGGGCCTGACACCGAACCTCATGGAAAACCTAGGAGACGAGAAGAACCAGTGACAACGACCTCAGCTTCGCCCGAGGCACCGCAACAAGGCCCTTACGTGTTGGATTCGACCGCGTCGGCAGATCCCCGTGCCGGAGCGGTGAGGGCCGGTGCAGGTGAGCTTCCCGCTTGGCAGCTGACCAAATCCGCAGGACACGTCATCGTCGACTCGCTCGTTGCCCATGGCGTCACGCGCGCTTACGTCGTTCCCGGCGAGAGCTTCCTCGACGTCCTCGACGGGCTCCACGATTCGCCCATAGACACCGTCGTGTGCAGGCATGAGGGCGGTGCCACTTACATGGCTGAAGCTGACGGCAAAATGAAACAGCTGCCGGGCGTCGCCATGGTGACCCGCGGCCCGGGTGCAGCGAATGCACACGTTGGCCTGCACACCGCTTGGCAGGACTCCACTCCCCTGGTGCTCTTCGTGGGCCTCATCCCGTTCGCGCACAGGGACCGGGAAGCCTTTCAGGAGTTCGATATCAAGGCATGGTTTAACAGCGGCGCCAAGCGGGTGATGGTGCTTGATCACGCCGAACGAGCCTCCGAAATCGTTGCTGAAGCCATGTTCGCAGCCATGAGCGGGCGCCCCGGCCCTGTTGTGGTCGGTCTTCCCGAAGACGTCATCCGCGAGCACGTTGACCCAGCAGTGCATCCGGTCATACCCGTCGCCACGGGCGGAATGACGACGGCGGACGCAGCTGCAATAACCGCAGCACTGTTAGATTCCACGAAGCCCTTGTTCGTCACCGGTGGCAATGACTGGTCCCAGGCGGCCGCCGATAAGCTCACGGCCTGGCTGGAGAAGCACCATCTCCCCGCAGCCGCAGAATGGCGGACGCAAGGGACCGTCCCCTTCGACTCCCCATCATACGTCGGGCCAATCGGTTACGGCCGGCCACGCCCCACCTATGATCTCCTGGAAGAAACCGACCTGCTGATATTCGTCGGCACAGTGCCCGGCGATGTCATCACCGACGGTTTTGTCTGCCGGCAGGACTGGAACAAGAAGAATTTTCTCGTCACGATCGACTCCTCCCTGCGCGGACGATCCGGCCCGGTCTCCTGGCAGATCGTGGCGAAACCTGACGTCTTCATCCGCGACCTTGTCGAGATCGAGCTCCCGGTGAAAGAAGAATGGAAGGCCTGGACATCCCGCATGCGCAAGGAACAGGAAGCCTTCGCTGCTCTGCCACCTGCCGCTCCAGGCAACGGTCCGGCACGAATGGACACCCTCATGGCCAACCTCGTCCCCACGCTTCCCCATGACGCCATGGTCACTTTCGGCGCCGGGGAACATACCAACTGGGCCCACCGGTACTTTCCTACCCGCCGTTACGCCTCCATGCTCAGCGCACGCAACGGATCCATGGGGTACTCGGTGCCCTCAGCGATCGCCGCCTCCCTCGAAACACCCGGACGACGGGTCATTACCATCGCCGGCGACGGCGAATTCCTCATGAACGGGCAGGAACTGGCCACCGCAGCACAATACGGAGCCACTCCCCTGGTTGTCGTGATGGACAACCAGGAATACGGAACCATCCGCACCCACCAGGAACGCCACTACCCGGACCGCGTCTCCGGAACCCAGCTGAAGAACCCGGATTTCGCCCTGATGGCCCAAGCCTTCGGCGGCCTCGGCATAAGAGTCGAACAAGATCACGATATCCCGCAGGCCCTCACCGCAGCCCTCAAAGCCATAGACGATGACAACGTATTCGCACTCATCCATCTCATCGTCGAACAACGCGTCAAAGCGTACTAACACCCCCCTTGCCGATCCTGGACCGTTCCGGAATCGACCACATCACTGGAACATCCAGCACATTAGCCTCCGCCGACCCTGACGCCGGACAGCACTCCCCTTCCTCCTCACAGGGACCCATGAAAACCGCTAGGGTTTCCCAACCTCGCAACTGAGAGGCTCCTGATTCAATCTACAAAGGGCCACTGCAGAGGGACCTTGAAGGCTCATACCGCGTGCCCAAAAAGAACGAAAGTCTCAATGGAAAGCACGCGCGCTCTGCCGGACCTGGAGAAGTCACCAATGTTCCCGACCATGCCCGCCGCCCTCTCGGTACGAGTCGAGAGGGCAGGCGGATGAGATTACTTGATCCTGCTTACCGGTAAAAAGCGAATACATCGCGATTCACTGTCAATAAAACGGAACTTCGCGCTATCTTGACGCACCGCCGTTCCCCGTCCGCCGGATAGGTTTCGCTCCGGACTCCCGCGGGATACGTGACTTTCAGCCCCCGAGCGCCGATGTGCTTGCTTGCTTGCTTGTCACCGTTCAACGTTCCGTCCGCCGTGAGGGTTGCCGCGGCGAGTTTCGGTGGATTCGTCAGGCGCCCCGTCACCTCTGCAAGACTGGCCGGCGTTTCGGTATTCGTCGCCCAAAGCGAGTCTGACCACTTGATCCCCCGGGAACTTCTTGCGCGCACCTGGTCCTACCTTCTCAACGATTCAGGGAAACAGACCTACGCCCGACGCGACCCCGGCGCCCACAACTTCACCCCTGACGCCGTCAACAAACTGAGCAGCTGGAGCACCGGACGGTTCCAGCCCATTTCCCGTGCCGCCCAGACGCGGCCGGGGAAATGAACGTCTTCCTCGGCGGGGCTTGCCGACCACCGCCAGAAGCTGGTCCCGGGGTATCGGCGGAGCAACACCCGAGGCGGGGTCGGACAACGTTCTGGCACGGCATGGCCTAGTTGTCGGTCGCTTCCTGTGCCTTCTTGTGGAACCATTCGATGTGCTCTTGCAGGAGTCGGGCCGCGAGTTCTCCGTCGCGTGCCTTGACGGCGTCGAAGATGCCGTGGTGTTGGGTGCGGAGTATGGAAATGACGTCCGGCCAGGCGTCCATGGCCTCCATGGCACCTTTCACGTACCCGACAATGGCACCGCTTAGGGATTCCATCATGGTCGCCACTACTGCATTGCCGGCAAGGGAGCTCAGCGTCACATGAAACCTGGCGTCCAGTTCATGGAAGGCTTCACGATTGATGTCTGGGTGGTCCATGGCGTGCAGTAGCTGAGCGGCCTGCTCCAGGTCTTCCTCACCGCCAACTCTTTTCGCGCCGGCCCGGGCTGTCCAGGTTTCGAGCAGGATGCGGGTCTCCACGATGTCTGCGACCGGAAGTGTGCTGCTGGCAACGTGCAGCCGGAGTGCGGACGATAGTCCGGCGGACGGGTCGGAGACGACGATTGCACCAGAGGTGGGTCCGGATCCGACGGAGCTTCGCAGTATTCCCATGGCGTCGAGGACGCGGATGGCTTCGCGCACTGAGGCCCGGGAGATGCCGTAGTTTTCGGCGAGTGTTCGTTCGCCGGGGAGGCGGTCGCCGACTTTGATTTTGCCCGAGCGCAGGTCCGCTTCGATGTCTTTAAGGAGCGCGTCATGGGTGCGACGGCGTG
Source organism: Arthrobacter nitrophenolicus (assembly GCF_045833485.1). Taxonomy (NCBI): domain Bacteria; kingdom Bacillati; phylum Actinomycetota; class Actinomycetes; order Micrococcales; family Micrococcaceae; genus Arthrobacter; species Arthrobacter nitrophenolicus. The sequence continues at coordinate 1,852,317 of NZ_CP174504.1, read as the reverse complement.
GGGTCGCTCCTGCGTCAACGGTTGCCACGGGCGGGTCGGTCCTTAATGCGCGGGGAGTGTGCGGGCATGCCTGCCCGCACACTCCGTACTGTTTGGGTTGGAACGCTAGGGCAGCATCCAGCCAAGGATGGGGGTGGACTGGAGGTAGGACAGCGTGCAGAGCACGAGCAGCAGCGCAACACTCCATCCCACTACTTTACGCAGGATCACGGATTCCTTGCCTTCAAGGTTGACCGAGGATGCGGCGATAGCGAGGTTTTGTGGGCTGATCAGCTTGCCGACGACGCCGCCGGAGGTATTGCCAGCCACGAGAAGGTTTGGATCGATTCCGGCCTTCAGGCCTGCGGTCTGCTGGAGCTTGCCGAACAGGGCGTTGGCTGAAGTGTCAGAGCCGGTGACTGCCGTGCCGATCCACCCCAGGACCGGTGAGAGGAATGCGAAGAAGGTGCCGGTGCCGGCCAGCCAAGTGCCGATGGAAATCGTCTGCCCGGAGAAGTTCATGACATAAGCCAAGGCGAGGACCGTGATGATCGTCAAACCTGCCCAGCGCATCCGGTAAATGGTGTTCCAAATCTCCTTTACCGCATCTCCAATCGTGATGCGGTAGCGGCCACCGTCGTTGTACTTGGAATACACGGCGGCGACGATTAGGCCTGTGAGCAACAGCAGGGTGCCCGGGGTGGAGAGCCACTGGAATGAGTAGACGGTGGATGAGATGGGCTTGCCCTCGGCATTGACGAGGGCGTCGTGCAGGATCGGCCACGGGATCTTGATATCGGTCGAGGCGAGGAATGCGGGGACGTTCACGCCAAGTTTCCACAGCTTTGCGATGCCGAAGACGACGATCACGAGGAAGTACGGGAACAGGGCCAGCCAGGTGCGCCTGGGGGTCAGGCGGTCTTCGGCGGTATCTGCGGTGGCGACAGCTGAGCCCCGGCGTGAGCCGCCGCCTGCCGTGGCGGAGGCTGCCTTCTCGGCTGCCTCAGCGAGCACGCCCAGGCGTTCGCGTGCGGCGTTGCTGCCCTTGGGCGTCCAGACGCGGAAGAACAGTACGGCCGCGCCGAGCCCGGCGAGGGAGGCGACGATGTCGGTGAGTTCGTAGGAGAAGTAGTTCGAGCAGAGGAACTGGGCAACGGCGAAGGAGAAGCCGACAACGAGCGCGGCGGGCCAGCAGTCCTTGAGGCCCTTGCGGCCGTCGAGGATGAAGAGCAGGATCAGCGGCACGATGGTGGCCAGCAGCGGTGCCTGGCGTCCGACGATGGAGGCAATGTCCGTGGCCTGAAGCCCGGTGAGCCCGGCGGCGGTGGTGATCGGGATGGCCATGGCGCCGAAGGCGACCGGGGCGGTGTTGGCGACCAGCACGGCGGCAGCGGCACGCAGCGGAGGCAGTCCGAGAGCGAGCAGCATGGTCGCGGTGATCGCGACCGGGGCGCCGAATCCTGCGAGGGCCTCGAGCAGGCCGCCGAAGCAGAAGGCGATCAGGACCGCCTGCAGGCGCACGTCGCCTTTACCGATCACGTCAAAGACGCGGCGGAGGTCCTCGAAGCGTCCGCTGAGGACGGTGACCTGGTAGAGCCAGACGGCCATGATGACGATCCACAGCACGGGGAAGGCGCCGAAGACCCCGCCCTGGGTGGCGGACAGCAGCGCCAGGCCGGCCGGCATCTGGAACGCCACGATGCCGACGAGCAGGGCCGCCAGCAGGGCGAAGGCCCCGGCGATATGGGCCCTGGTTTTGACGACGGCGAGCAGGATGAAGAAGGTCAGCAGCGGCAGCAGGGCGACGATGGCCGACCAGGCGATGCTGTTGAGCACCGGGTCGGTGCTGGGGGTGAACTGGTCCACGGAGTTCCTCCACATTGAGGGGGCGACAGGGGGAGTATGGTCTGACCTCTGTGGTCGGACCAGTAGAGTGTAGCGCACATCTCCCCCGATTGTGAGCCCCTTCACTTGAGCATCGGTTGTTGCCAGTGGCGCCGGTCACGTGGTCTACTATGGTCAGACCACAACCCCTTAGCCCGAAAGGCTGTCATGCGAATCGCTTTGTTCGCTACGTGCATCGTGGATGCGATGTACCCCGCCACGGCGCGGGCCACCGTAAAGATTCTGGAGAGGCTGGGACACGAGGTCGTGTTCCCGTCCGGCCAGGCCTGCTGCGGGCAGATGCACGTTAACAGCGGCTACATCAAGGAAGCCGTCCCCGTCATCGCCAACCACGTGAACGCCTTCGACACCGAGGACTACGACGTTGCCATCGCCCCTTCGGGGTCCTGCGTCGCGTCCGTAAAGCACCAGCACCCCATGGTCGCCCGCGCCTGCGGCGACAAGGACTTGGAAGCCCGGGCCACCGCAGTCGGCGCCAAAACCTACGAACTGTCCGAACTCCTCGTGGACGTCCTGGGCGTCACAGACGCCGGTGCGCAGCTGGGCTCCTACTTCCCGCATCGGGTCACCTACCACCCCAGCTGCCACGGCATGCGCCTGCTGCGGCTGGGTGATCGGCAGTCCCGGCTGCTGGCCACCGTGCAGGGAATCGACATGGCAGAGCTGCCCGAAGCGGACCAGTGCTGCGGGTTCGGTGGCACGTTCTCGATGAAGAACGCCGATGTCTCCTCGGCCATGCTGGAGGACAAGACGGCCAACATCGCCTCAACCGGCGCCAGCCTGTGCGCCGGCGGGGACGCCTCCTGCCTGATGCACATCGGCGGCGGCCTCTCCCGGCAGGGCAGTGACGTCGCCACCCTGCACCTGGCCGAAATCCTTGCAAGCACCGTTGAGGAGCCCGCGGCCGTTAGCGGCGATGTGCTCGTCTCCATCGGAAAGGCAACACGATGAGCACCTTCCTTGGCATGCCCTCCCTGCCCGTCTACGGCACAGGCAACCTGCACGCCTCCCAGTCCTTCCCAAAGGCGGCCCACCGGGAGCTTGGCAACGCCCAGCTCCGGGCCAACCTTGGCCACGCCACCCACACGATCCGGGACAAACGGCTCAACGTGGTCTCGGAACTGCCTGACTGGGAAAATCTACGCGACGCCGGCTCCGCCGTCAAGGAATCTGTGATGGCCCGCCTGCCCGAGCTGCTGGAACAGTTCGAGGCGAACTTCACCGCCCGCGGCGGCGTGATCCACTGGGCCAGGGACGCCGATGAGGCCAACGAAATCGTGGCCGGGCTGATCCGGGCGACCGGGGAAACCGAAGCGGTCAAGATCAAGTCCATGGCCACCCAGGAAATCGGCCTCAACGAGTACCTCGAAGAACAGGGCATCGCCGCCTATGAGACCGACCTCGCCGAGCTGATCGTTCAGCTGGACCACGACAAGCCCAGCCATATCCTGGTCCCGGCAATCCACAAAAACCGCACCCAGGTACGGGACATTTTCCTCCGCGAAATGGAGGGCGTGGACCCTGAGCTGACCAACGACCCCGCACGCCTTGCCGGCGCCGCCAGGGCGCACCTGCGCCGGAAATTCCTCACCGCCAAGGTCGCCGTCTCCGGTGCCAACTTCGCCCTCGCAGATTCCGGTACCCTCGCCGTCGTTGAATCCGAAGGCAACGGCCGGATGTGCCTGACCCTGCCCGAGACTCTGATCACCGTGATGGGCGTGGAGAAACTCCTGCCCACCTGGCAGGACCTTGAAGTGTTCATGCAGCTTCTCCCGCGGTCATCAACTGGTGAGCGGATGAACCCCTATACCTCCCTCTGGACCGGCGTCACCGAAGGAGACGGGCCCCAGAACGTCCACCTGGTTCTGCTGGATAACGGCCGCAGCGCTGCCCTGGCCGATGAAATGGGCCGCTCGGCACTGCACTGCATCCGGTGCAGCGCTTGCATGAACGTCTGCCCCGTCTATGAACGCACCGGTGGCCACGCCTACGGGTCAACGTACCCTGGCCCGATCGGGGCGATCCTCTCACCCCTGATGACCGGCATCCAGGCCGAGGAGAACAACTCGCTGCCTTATGCGTCCTCGCTGTGCGGGGCCTGCTACGACGCCTGCCCCGTCAAGATCAACATCCCCGACATCCTGGTGCACCTGCGCAGCGTGGACGTGGACAGCAAACGCGGGAAAAAGAAGATCCCCACCCAGATGGACATCGGCATGAACGCCGCATCCTGGGCGCTGTCCTCCGGCAAACGGCTGGGCATGCTTGAAAAAGGCCTGCCACTGGGACGCCTGGCGGCCGGCCCGGACAAGAAAATCACCAAACTGCCCGGCATCGCCGCCGGCTGGACGCAAAGCCGTGACATCCCGGCCCCGCCCAAGCAATCCTTCCGCGACTGGTGGAAGAAGGAACACCACGCCCCGGACACCGCCCCCGCCGCAGCCTACAACCAGGAAGACCAGCCATGAGCGCCCGCGAAGAGATCCTCGACCGGATCCGCACCGCCCTAAAAGACACCCCCGAGGTTCCCGTTATCCCTCGTGGGTACCGGGCCTCGAGCCAGTTGGACGAAGCCGAACTGATCGAGCTGCTGGTGGACCGCCTGATCGACTACAAAGCCCGGGTCTCCATCGTGGACACCGCGGACGTTCCTGCCAAGATTGCAGAACTCCTCGCCGGGGCCGGCAGCTACGTTGTGCCAGCCGGGCTGGACGCCGGCTGGCTCACCGGACCGGAACTCGAACAGGACAGCCGGCGGCGCACGGACTCGGTGACCGCGCCACTGAGCGTCGCCGAGCTCGATGGGATCGACGCCGTCGTGACGGGAAGCGCCGTGGCCGTCGCCGAGACCGGGACCATCATCCTGGACGGCAGCCCCAACCAGGGCCGCCGCGCTATCACCCTCGTCCCGGACCACCACATCTGTGTTGTGAAAGTCGCCGACATCGCCGGGATCCTGCCCGAGGCCCTGGGCCGAATCAACGGCACCAGGCCTTTGACCATGATCAGCGGGCCCAGCGCCACCAGTGACATCGAACTGGAACGGGTTGAGGGAGTTCACGGCCCCCGCACACTCGACGTCATCATCGCCCGCTAAAACTACGGGGGCGCGGCCGGCATCCAGGCCGTGCCCCCACAGTGCCGGCGCCCACCCGTTCACCACCGCCGCCGAACGAAAGGCACCCCCATGCCCGTCTACCGCCACGACACCTGGAACACTCTCCGCGGCGCGGCCGTGGAAATCCGAAAAAACGGGACCACTATTCGCACAGGGCTCGTCGAAGACGTCATGCCCGATTCCTCCGCCCTGTGGATCGCCGCCCACGGGCTGACAGGCCGCGTACTCATCGAAGCCGCTGAAGGACACGAAGTGTGGGTGGAACCAAAGCAACTAAAAGGTACCCGCGCCTACCGCATGACCTGGTCCGCGCTTCACCCCGACCCGGCCGGTACCGGCGTGAAGGCCCCACCCACGGACGGCTGCGCTACCACATGCGTACAGCAGTAACGGAAAGAGCATGACCAACGGGTTCCTCTGACTTGTCTACTTCCTCTCCGACAGCACCGGCATCACCGCGGAAACCCTCGGCAACACCTTGCTGAGCAGATAGGCATCACGCTCAAACCCAGCGGCCGGCCAGTACCGACTGAGGCTGGTGCTGGTCCGTGATGGTGCAATCAGCTTCTGAGATTGAGTGCAGGCGGCTTCTGGAAGGGACATTAGGTCCGGAATCTCGTGTGAATAGGCAACACCCCGAACCGGCGTCCGGGGTGCCTGGCCAGGGAGGATACGCCTGTCGCCGGAGTTCACGACAGTCCTTTCGAAACTGTAGAGGTGTAGAACATTACATCGCCAGCCCCTGTCCCAAGAGATGTCCATCAGGCCCCTGATTCTTTGGACTATTTCGATGATTGTCGGTGCACTGCACCCGGGTTTCCTGCCGCTCCTCATGTCAGGTTGGCTTCTGAGAGCATCATGGAGCGACTGTCAATGAAACCGAATTTCGCCCTATTCTGACGCCGAAGTTGATGGGCGCGGTGTGTAGCGGACGCTCCTAGGGTTTCTGTTCCATCGGGCACGACCCGATGGCTACTGACGGCTTTTTGCGTGGACCGTATCGGTGGCGCCAGATGACCATCCTGCGTTTTCCTCCGGCACAAGGATCAGATCGAGGTAGCCCTTGAGGATGCCGGGCACGTCCACGGTGTCAGGATTGAGGAGCCACTCGGTTTGAATTCCTTCCCATAGAGCCACGATGGTAGGTCCCGCGACATCAGGGTCGACGCCCGGCCTGAGCCGGCCAATGCTCGCCAGATACCGCAGTTCCCCGCTGTATTCCTTCCGGAGGCGGGCGAAGCGCTGGACGAAGTAGTTGCGGGCGGGGTGGTCCTCAGTTGTGGCTTCCCCGGAGAGTACGGAGTAGAGCTCTACGAGGTGGGGAAGCCCTTCATTGTGCTCCGCCTGCCGCACGATGGTTTCGGCAAATCGCTCCCGTGTTCCCGGGGTGCTCGTAGATATCCGGTCACGGTACTCGAGCACCGCAACAAGCAGCTGCGCTTTGGTGGGGAAATGGTGCAGGAGCGTCGTCTGACTAATTCCTGCCCGGTCCGCAACGTCCTGGATACTGCCGCCGTTGTAACCCCGTGACCCGAAGACCTCTACCGCAGCTTCAAGAATTTGCCGTTGACGCTCAGCGGTCTTGGCGTAGGGGCCGCGCGGTCCTGAGCGTGCGTTCGCCTTCTTAGTCATGTAATCCAGTCTAATTTCATGAAAGCCGAGCATTCACTCGGGTTTCATGTTAGCCTTGTCACGTCGGGCCATCCGGCTCCGGTGCCGCGTCCGCGGCGCTGACCATAACGAAGTGGGACTCATGCCATCTTTGACACGACGACAACTCCTTTGCGGTGGGCTCGGCGCCTCCGCCCTCGCCCTTCTCACCGGATGCGCCACTCCGGGAACTGTTTCCGTCAATACCGCACCTGCAATTCCTGCCGCCAGTGCCGGTGAGAAAGTGACCCTCACGTACTGGTCCTGGCTCAAGAACGTCCAGAAGGTTGCTGACATCTGGAACGCCAGCCACCCGAACGTCCAGGTCGAGACGGTATGGATCCCCAGCGGCAACCGCGGCGGGTACTCCAAGCTTTACGCCGCGCTAGCGGCCGGCGGCGGCCCTGACCTAGCGCAGGTTGAAATGCGCACGGTCCCCGAGTTCATGCTCGTCAACGGGCTCGTGGATCTCTCGCGCTACGGTGCCCGTGACTATGCGAACCGTTACGACCCCGCACTGTGGAGCCAGGTGAGTTTCTCCGGGGGTGTCTACGGCATCCCCCAGGATTCGGGGCCAATGGCCACGTTCTACCGCCCGGACGTCTTGGCTAAAGTAGGCGCCTCTGCCCCAGCGACGTGGGAGGAGTGGGCAGCCGTCGGGCAGGAGCTGCGCAGTGTCGACGCTTATATCGACTGTTTCTCCCTCGCGGACACCTCCTACTTCGTGTCTTTTGCCGCGCAGGCTGGTGCCCGCTGGCTGCGTCCAGCCGAGGATGGATGGGTCATCAACATGACTGACGATTCAACGCTGAAGGTCGCGCGGTTCTTTGACCGGGCCATCGATGACGGCATCGTTACTACCGCTTACGGCCCCTTTACTCCCGGCTGGTACGCGGCGGCCTCGAGCGGGGAGTTCGCCTCGCTAACGAGCGGCAGCTGGGCCGATGCGCTCGTACAGAGCGTCAGCGGCGGAGCTGGAAAGTGGCGTGTGGCGCCCATGCCCATCTGGGACTCAACGGGATATGGGTCGAGTTACCTTGGCGGGTCTACCGCGGCTGTCCTGGCTAACAGCAAACACCCCCGCGAGGCCCTTGAGTTCGCTGTCTGGATGACGTCCACTCAGGCCGGCATCGACGCCGAGATCGCCAACAGTGGCATCGGATGGTCGCCCGTGCCGGGCATGATCGGTGCCGCGCGTGAGAAGCCATCCGACTTTTTCGGGGGGCAAAACTACAACCAGAACGTCATCGTGCCAGCGAGTAAGTCGCAGAACATGGACTGGTCTTGGTGGCCCGTCACCACGCAGTCCTTCAACATTTTGAGCGACGGGTTTCGTCGTAAGGCATCGGGCACGAGCTTCGTCGACACCGTAGTGGCTGCCGAGCAACAGATCATGACCGCCTTCAGGAACAAGGGCCTGACGATTAGGAAGGAGCAGGCATGAGCACCGCCGCAGAAACAGCACATCCGGCAGTACCCAGGCGGGAGGGCCGTGACCGGGCAAGGCAACAGCGTCGTGCCGTCACCAGCGCACCCTGGATCCTGCTCGCACCCTTCCTGGCACTCTTCGCCCTCACGTTCATCTTCCCGATCATCGCTGCGGTCGGTTCAAGCTTCACAAAAGTGACCCGCAGTGGCCTCTTCGGCGAAACGGGCGTCCACTCCGGGTTTGCGGGTTTCGAAAACTATGCCCGCGCACTCGGAGACGGAAGCTTTGTCGCCTCGATCGGCCGGGTGCTGCTCTTCGGCATGGTCCAGGTCCCTGTCATGATCGCCCTTTGTACGGTTCTTGCGCTCCTACTGGAGTCAGCCTCGGCTAAGTGGCCCGGTTTCTTCCGCGCCGCGTATTTCATGCCTTACGGCGTGCCGGGTGTCATCGCGACCATCCTCTGGTCGTTTCTTTACGTCCCGGGCCTGAGCCCGCTGGTGGACGCGGCCGGGTCTGTGGGCCTCACCGTGAACTTCCTTGGCCCGGATACCGTGCTGTGGTCCATCGCCAACATCGTTACGTGGAGCTACACGGGCTACAACATGCTGATCGTCATAGCCCAGCTCAAGGCAATTCCCAGTGAGGTTTATGAAGCTGCGCGCGTGGACGGTGCCGGACCTTTCCGGGTCGCGTGGACAATCCAGCTGCCGCTCATCCGGCCCGCCCTCGTGCTCACCACGGTGTTTTCCATCATCGGCACGCTTCAACTGTTCGCCGAGGCCCAAGTCCTCCAGACTGTTGCGCCGGCCGTCAATAGCCAGTACACCCCGAACCTGTCCGCCTACACTACTGCCTTTGCGTACAACGACTACAACGTCGCCGCCGCCCAGGCCGTGCTCATCGCCCTCGCGGCTTTCATCCTCTCCTTCACCTTCCTCCGGTTCACGAACAGGAAGTCCTCATGACTGCTGCCACCCCCACCCTTAGCCAGCCGCAGAACATCGCCGAGAAGCCGCCTGTGACCCGTCGTCGGCGCCCCGACTCCACAACCATTCTCGTCACCGGGCTGCTTGTCGTCGCAGCGCTCTATTTCCTGGTCCCGGTCTACTGGGTGGTGGTCGCCGCGACAAAGACCAGCGGTGACCTCTTCGCCACCAACGGGTTCCTGTTCGCCCCGCACTTTGTCTTGTGGGACAACCTGGCGAACGTCCTCGCCTACGGGGACGGCATCTTCGTGCGCTGGTTCCTCAACTCAATTCTGTATGCAGGAGTGGGCGCAGTCGCCGCGACGTACTTCGCCGCCGCAGGCGGTTACGCCCTGGCCAAATACAACTTCCGGGGCAACAGTTTCATCTTCGGGCTCATCCTCGGCGGCGTTCTCGTCCCCGGCACCGCCACGGCCCTGCCCCTGTTTCTGTTCTTCAGCCAGCTCGGTATCGCCAACACGTACTGGAGCGTCCTGCTACCCTCCCTCGTTTCGCCGTTCGGCCTGTTTCTGTGCCGGGTCTACGCGCAGGCAACCGTGGATCCGGCATTGTTGGAGGCTGCCCGCATCGATGGTGCGGGCGAGTTGCGTATCTTCCATTCCGTGGGACTGCGCGTTCTCACTCCCGCCCTCGTGACGGTGTTCTTGTTCCAGCTTGTGGGCATCTGGAATAACTACTTCCTGCCGCTCGTGATGCTCTCCGACTCGAAACTGTTCCCCATCACGGTCGGTCTGAACAACTGGCTTAGCCAGGCCGACCGACTCCCCGAGTTCTACCAGCTGACCACCGGCGGCGTACTGCTGTCTGTCATCCCGCTGGCCATCGCCATGATCGTCCTTCAGCGTTTCTGGCGTGGAGGCCTCACAGAAGGAGCCGTCAAATGATCCCGAACCCAGCGGAGGCAACAGCCTCCACCGCTTACGTCACCGACCCGGGCCCGGGAGAAGGACGGCGGGTACCTGCCCGTTCCTGGCTTCACACCGACGCCCCGTCCCTGTCCCTCGACGGGCAATGGCGATTCCGGCTCCTCAACGGAGTCCCCGGAACGCCCGGCGGCCGGGGGGTCTTGCCCCGGGGGGAAGCCGCAGACGCGATGGCCGCCGCGGAGTACGACGACACTACGTGGGAGTCGCTCACCGTGCCCTCCCACTGGGTGCTTCAGGGCGACGGATCGTACGGCCGCCCGATCTACACCAACGTGCAGTTCCCCTTCCCCATCGACCCGCCGTTCGTCCCCGACGAGAACCCCACCGGAGACTACCGCCGCACGTTCGAACTGCCCGCCGACTGGAAGACCAACGACTCAGCCGGCGACGGCCGCATCGTCCTGCGCTTCGACGGCGTCGAATCCCGGTACAAGGTATGGGTCAACGGCACAGAAATCGGGTGGGGCGCCGGCAGTCGCCTCGCCCAGGAGTTCGACGTCACCGACGCCGTCAGCGTTGGCACCAATACGATCGCAGTCCGCGTCCATCAATGGTCCGCTTCCAGCTACCTCGAAGACCAAGACCAGTGGTGGCTCCCTGGAATTTTCCGGTCAGTGACCCTCCTGTCCCGCCCGGCCGGCGGCATCGAGGACATCTGGCTCAGGACCGGCTACAACGACGGGGCCGGGATTATAGAACCGGAAGTTAAGGCGACGCCGTCCTCATACCCTGTTCGCCTCCGCGTACCCGAGCTCGGCATCGACGTCGAGTGGGCTAACCCCGCCGATGTTGCACCCGTGGCGGTTTCTGCCGTCGAACCCTGGACCGCCGAAACCCCAAGGCTCTACGACACGACGGTGGCGAGCAAGACCGAAACTGTGTCACTGCGGATCGGCTTCCGCACCGTTGAAATCGTTGGAGACCAGTTCCTGGTCAACGGACGCAAGGTCGTGTTCCACGGTGTCAATCGCCACGAGACCCACCCCACGCTCGGCCGCGTCTTCGATGAAGACTTCGCCCGCGATGACCTCGCGCTCATGAAGCGCTCCAACGTCAATGCAATCCGTACCAGCCACTACCCACCCCACCCAAGGCTGCTCGAACTCGCAGACGAGATGGGCTTCTGGGTCATCCTCGAGTGCGACCTCGAGACTCACGGGTTCGAGCGGCACGACTGGGCCCGGAACCCGAGTGACGAGAAGATGTGGCGCGAGGCGTTCCTTGACAGGATCGAACGGACTGTGGAGAGGGACAAGAACCGCCCCTCGATCGTCATGTGGTCCCTCGGCAATGAGTCCGGCACAGGGCAGAATCTCGCCGCCATGTCCGCATGGGTGCACGCACGTGATGCAGGCCGACCTGTCCACTACGAAAATGACTACGCCGGCGCGTACACCGACGTGTACTCCCGCATGTACGCGACCCTGCCCGAGGTGGAGACGATTGGGCGCGACGGCGACACCACGCCGCTGCTGGGCTGTTCCCCTGCCGAGGGGGCACGGCAGCGGAGCAAGCCGTTTGTTCTGTGCGAGTACGTCCACGCGATGGGCAATGGCCCCGGGAACATATCGCTGTATGAGGACCTGGTCACGAAATACCCGCGGCTGCACGGCGGGTTCGTGTGGGAGTGGCGCGACCACGGTATCGCCGCCCGTACCGCGGACGGCACCGATTACTTCGCCTACGGCGGCGACTTCGGCGAGGAAATCCATGACGGCAACTTCGTCCTCGACGGCCTCGTCCTCTCCGACTCGACCCCCTCTCCGGGACTGTATGAATTCAAGGCCGTCGTGGCGCCAGTGGGACTTACCTTTGAAGGGCTCGAGCCGGGCGGCAAGCCCCTGGTCCGGGTGGCAAACCTGCGACACAGCGCTGATCTGGGAGACCTGATCTTCCGCTGGCGCCTTGAAGATAACGGCGAACCAGTCGCCTCCGGTGAGCTCACCGTCGATGGGCTCGACGGCGGTCCTCTCGCCCCTGGCGCTTCAGCCTCAGTGCCCCTCCCAGTGTCCGCGGAAGGATGCACGGGAGAGGTATGGGTGACCGTCGAGGCCGTCCTCGCGCAGGATGCCGGGTGGGCGCCTTCCGGGCACGAAGTCGCCTCGGCGCAAGGCCGCCTCGCGTTACCCGCGACGCGCCCGCTGCCGTTCGCTGCCGGGCTCCCGGGCCGAGCTTGGCGGCAAGGGGAAAGCGCTGGGCTCCTGGAGCTCGGACCGGCAGTCTTCGATCAAGGGCGACTCGTTACACTCGCGGGCCTCCCTGTCGATGGGCCCCGCCTTGAACTGTTCCGGGCTCCCACGGACAATGACCGCGGCGAATCCCGGGGCGGATACATCGACACCGACCCCTGGGCACCAGACGCAGACGGAATCCCCGGCGTAGGAACTCCCGGGCCTTCGTCGGCAGCACGCTGGTACAAAGCCGGACTGGACCGGCTGCACGGGCGCGTTGAGGCAGTCGAAGTGCTCGATGAACGGGCCCTCCGTGTCCGCACCCGGTACGCCGCGGCGGACCAGGTCCGCACCGTCACCGTCGAGGAGCAATGGATCCTCGATTCCGAAGGTCTGTGGCTGCGGGTGGACATTCTTCCGTCCTCCGATTGGGACGGCGTTTGGCCCCGCGTCGGGGTCCGGTTCGGGCTACCCACCCACGTGGACGCAGCGTCATGGTTCGGGCTGGGCCCACACGAGTCCTACCCGGACAGCCTCGAAGCTGCGCATGTAGGACGGTACGCCGCCGGGATCGATCAGCTCGCCGTGCCATACGCGCGGCCGCAGGAGAGCGGTCACCGCGGGGGTCTTCGTTCGCTCAGCCTGCTCCGGGGCTCAGAACCGTGGATACGGTTCGACGCGTTCCCGGATGCACGGGGCCGCCTGCCGGGCTTCACCTTGAGCCGCTACACGGCCCAGGAGCTGGCCGCAGCTGGACACCCGCACGAGCTGCCTCTTGCCACGCGCTCATGGCTATATCTCGACGCGGCTCAGCACGGGCTCGGCACCCGCTCGTGTGGCCCCGATGTTTGGCCCGAGTCAGCGTTGGCGCCGGAGGCACGAACGCTGACCTTCCGCCTGGGGGCCCCCAAATGACCAGCCTCGTAATGCCCAGTACGAGCACCGAAACCGTCCCGATCTCGGGTCGACAGACCACGCTGCGCTACGGCCCCTACACCGCCGAAATAGCCAGCGTAGGTGCAACGTTGCGCTCCTTGCGCCACAACGGCAGAGACCTGATTCTCCCCTTTTCGGAACATCAGGTCCGCCCCGCCTACCGAGGTGCAGTCTTGGCCCCCTGGCCCAACAGGGTGATCGCAGGTCGATATGAATTCGAAGGCGTGGAATATCAGCTCGGTATCAACGAACCGAGCCGGGGCCATGCGCTCCATGGGTTACTGGCCTGGCAAGACTGGTGCCCCGTGGAATCCGACGAGTCCTCGGCAATTCTGTCCACCGTCATTCAAGCGCGGAGCGGTTACCCCTTCCGTTTGGACGTACAGGTGTCCTACCAGCTGGATCTTTCCGGGCTGCACACCACGGTTACAGCCACCAACACCGGCCCTGGCTCTGCACCTTACGGGGCGGCCGGACACCCATACCTGATCGCCGGCGAGGGCCGGGTCGACGACTGGATTCTCGAGCTGCCCGCAAGGAAAGTGCAGCAAGTCACGGCAGACCTTCTGGTACCAACGGGAGTAAGTGACGTTTCCGATGATCGACGCTACGACTTTGTGTCCCCCCGACCTATCGGTTCCACAACACTAGACCATGCCTTTACCGACCTTGAAGGTGACGATGAGGGCTACTCAACTGCACGCCTGACGACATGGGACGGGTCGGGAACTTCGATGACATGGGGCCGGGACTGTCCCTGGGTTCAGATACACACAGCCGACCTTCCGGATGTGGAATCCAGCAGAGCCGGCCTGGCGGTAGAACCAATGACCTGTCCGCCTAATGCCTTCAACACCAGGACAGACCTCATAGTCCTCCTCCCGTGGAGACGCTGGCCAAGCAGTACGTCGCTTCCGTCACCGGCAGCTCGGGACAGCTCTGCACCTCCCCCGGCCTGGTCTTCGTCCCCGCCGGCGAAGGTGGTGAGCGCTTCGCCGCAGCAGTCACCGGCGCCATCAGCGAACTGTCCGGCCAGACCATGCTTAGCGGAGGCATCGCCTCGGCCTGGCAGCACGGCCATGATGCCCTCGAAGCAGCAGCCGATGTGGAGGTTCTCGGCCGCGGCCAGAAGGGACCGGGAGAAAACGCACCGGCACCGGCCGTGTTCTCCGCCGAGCTGGATGTATTCATCAACAACCCCGTCCTGCACGAGGAAATTTTCGGCGCGGCATCCCTCGTGGTCCGCTACAAGAGCATCGAGGACCTGATCGAGGCAACCAGCAAGCTGGAAGGACAGCTCACCGCGTCCCTGCACATCACCGAGGACGACTACACCGCTGCCGCACGGCTCATCCCCACTCTGGAGCGCAAAGGTCGGCCGCATCATCGTCAACGGCTGGCCCACCGGCGTCGAGGTAGGCCACGCAGTGGTCCACGGCGGCCCCTTCCCGGCCACGTCCGATTCGAAGTCCACCTCCGTGGGATCGCTCGCTATCGACCGCTTCCTGCGCCCGGTGGCCTACCAAAACTTCCCCGACCAGCTCCGCCCCGCGGCACTGCAGGACGCCAACCCATGGAAAGTCAACCGGCTCATCGACGGCAAGCCTGAACAGTCCCGCTAGGAACCTCCCGCCTTCCGGCCCCGGGGCATGCCTCCCGCAACGAGTCGCCCTGGGGCCGGAGCCCCAACCGCACACAGAATTGAGCATTAATGTCCGCCATTGCGCTGGAAGATATCGCGGGAACGCTCCGCACCGCCCGCCTGAGCGGCGAACCAATCGCTGCACCGACGGAAACTTGGCCGGCCCTTGACCCGGAAGCCGCCTTCGAAGTGCAGAAGCTCAACGTCAGCCACGCCGTAGCCAACGGCGATCGGCTGGTCGGCTACAAGCTCGGCAACATCGCCAAAGTCATGCAGGACGCCTTCGGCCTGGACCAGCCCGACTACGGCCACCTCCTGGCCAGCAGCTTCGCCTACGAAGGCACAGCCCTCAATCGGGACTCCTTCATTGAGCCGTTCGTTGAGCTGGAGCCGGCCTTCATCCTGGGCAAGAACCTCGGCGGCAAGAACACCACGGTCGCCGACGTCATCAACGCCGTCGAATACGCAGTGCCGGCCATCGAAATCATCGACTCCCGGGTGAAGAACTGGGCCATCGGCCTGGCAGACACCCTCGCCGACAACGGCTCCACCGGCGCGATCCTTCTCGGCGGAACACCCCGGCGCCTCACCGACCTGAACCTTCGCGACACCCGCGGCGTCCTAACCTTCAACAACCGGGAAGTCATCTCCGGAACCACCGGCAACATCCTCGGCAACCCCCTCGCCGCCGTCGCCTGGCTCGTGAACCGCATGGCCGACTACGACGTGAAGTTCGAAGCCGGCCAAGTCATCCTCCCCGGCAGCTGCCTGCAAGCCGTTCCGATGAAGGAAGCCGGCCGCTGGTCAGGGACCTTCGAAGGCTGGGGCACCATTGAATTCGACGTCGTCTAGTCGAAGGTATTAGTCCAATGTGGAGTGCAGAAGTGGGCCAGCCGGCACTAGGTCACATTGCACTACACCCGAACCTGACGTCTAACCCCCTGACGTGGGCGGACTTGAACAGCGGACGGAGCTCCCATTCGTTCTCCGGTGCCCGCCCCGGTTGCAACTGTTGACAGATGCTCCGAAGGACCTTAGCGGACTCATTAACTCCAGAATCGGCGAACTATTTCGATCAGTCCCGAGCTTCACCACGCTTTTCCCTTGCCCGGCATCTGTCAGGGTGGAGTCTGAGAAGGTCAGGAACCGCTGTCAGCAAAAACGGGACTTCGTCTTATCCTGACGCAGCAGCTGCATTCGTTGCGCCCAATTAGCCGAAGGTTCTTAGGACCACAGCACCGAGGGAGTAAACTCACAGGGACTCACAAGACTCACAAGGACTCACAGATGCCCTCGCTGCCGAACCCTTTCCGCCCCACCGCGGGGGCTACTCCCCCGGAACTCATCGGGCGCCAGGGAGTGCTTGACGAGTTCGAGTACGGTCTTAGGCTCGGTTCGGGCGCCCCAGGATTGCTGACCATCATTACCGGCGCCCGCGGCATCGGCAAGACGGCGCTGCTCAGCGAGGCCCAAGACAAAGCGCGGGAGCAAGGCTGGATCGTCGTCTCCGAAACCGCCACGCCCGGCTTCCTCGGCCGGATCGGCGAGACCATGCGGCTTCACCTGGAAGAACTCGGCCCCGGCCCTGCCGGCCGCCGAATCACCGCCCTTGGCGTAGCCGGATTTACGGTAACGACTCAACTGCCGCCCGAGCGGCAGGTAGATTGGCGCCGGCTGGGCGAGCAACTCCTGAATGAACTCGCGGAAAAGAAGACCGGGCTGCTTTTCACCGTTGACGAGATCCACTCAGCTGACCGGACGGAACTGTCCCAGCTCGCCGCGGACGTCCAGCACTTTATCCGCGACGGGCTGCCGATAGGCCTGCTTTTCGCCGGGCTTCCGGCTGCGGTTTCGGACCTGCTTAACGAAGGCGTCGCCACGTTCTTGCGCCGGGCGGAACGGATCGACCTGCACGCCGCGGCCATCAATGAAGTTGAACGTTCCTACGAGGACACGTTCCGGCAGGCCGGAATCAAGATCGACGAGGACCAGGTCCGGCGGGCGGCTGAGGCGACCGGGGGCTACCCCTTTCTGATCCAGCTCATCGGCTACCAGCTGTGGCGTCAAGCCGAGATCAACAATTTCACCTTGGAAGCGGATAACGTCACCCAAGCCATCGCAGCAGCCAGTCGCCGCCATGAGATGACGGTTATAGAGGCAGCTCTCTCCACCGCCTCGGAGAAAGACATGGATTTCCTCCGTGCCATGGCCGAAGACGATGGTGTTGTTGCCGCCGGGAACATCGGCAAGCGACTCAACGCGAAAAGCAACGTCGTCGCCAACTACCGGGCCCGGCTCATCGCCGCGGGACTTATCGAGGCCCCCGCGTACGGCAAGGTCGATTTCGCCATCCCAGGCCTCCGCGAATACCTCCGCAAAAGTCGAGACAAGTAGCTCCCTTCATCGGGCACAGCTTCATCTCGCCCACCAACCAGCCTTATCGAGTCTCCATTATCGAGGCTTGAAATTGGCGGAGTGGGGGCGTCGGAGAAGGGCTAGTTTCGCCTGCCAAAGCACTCGAATTTGCCCATCTGAGTTGAGCGGCGACTCTGGACAGGACGGCGGCAACGGGCGCAGTCTGGCGTTGTGCGCAGCAAAGATGTCCACGTGGGCGAGACGTATCGGGTTGAAGTCCCGCAACGCCTGCCGCCGGAGCTGTCGGTTCCGCTCTGGGCCGCAGTTGACTGGCCGGCTTTGATGCTGCTTCAGGGATGTTGGTTTGAGCTCACGGTCCTCGACATCGAGGCAACACGGGCACCGGCGACCGTCCACGGGATTCGGTTGCTGCGACGCACCGACGTGGTCCTTCCACTCAACAGCGCGCAGGTCGCCGAACTGGGTTTGCCAGCGGGGTCTTACGAAATTGCCGGGCACGTGCGGCCGCTTGACGACGAGGCTGTTGTCTCGATGCCGGCCGTTCAAACGGTCACCATGCCGGTCAGATGGCTGCATACCCTGGCGTCCAAACCTTCCCGGGACCACAGAGACGCCAGCTACAGCGGACTATGAAAGTTGGTCCCTGCCGGCGTCGGTTTCCCTGAGTTCAGAGCACAAGCGAGAACGACCAGAAAATGACAAGTCAGCAGCCTCCGCAGCGCGTCTACTTGTACCACCACCGCCCAGTTTCCCGCGCACGCGCTGCCCTGGGAAGAGTTAGCTTATGTTCGCGCCCGCGCGGTCCGGCTACAAGCTAATACCGCCTTTCCCGGCTAGAACACCCAGTCCCATGGCTTTACAGAACGGCCGTTATCGGCGCCGGGGAGAAGCGCAGGAAAGGGCTTCTCCTGACCTCCAACCTGCGCCTGCGCTCCCATGCGTTGGGGCCCTCAAAGCGCGTCGCCTGGAAACCGCAAACAGGCCATTATTGCCGCCTGACAGAAGGCAGGCCCGTCCAACAGTGAAGCCAGTCGTCGGTGCCAATTCGAGCGTCGGGTTGCCGTGTTTTCGTCGACCTGCCGGTCTCGGGTTGAAGAACTTCCCCGCCTGAGCGTTGGCCCTTCTCTTCAAATCGGCTTCTACGCCCCACCCTCATACGGAAAACCGGTGGTTACGCCTGCCCCTGCAGTACAGCGCACGGGCTGCCGGCCTGCTCTGCAGCGGCGCCTCCTATTGTCTGAACTGGAGACGTGCTTCAGAGAAGCCTTGAACCCGCGTCAGTTCGATACTCAGTACGAGTTCTAGTTTAACTTCATACACATGGATAGTGGAGTGCGTCTCACTGCCGGTTTTATCATCGTGGTAAGCGTCACAACCGTCGCGACGACAAAGACGTCATGTGACGACCGGCATGGCCGCGCATGCAGGCTGAAGACGAGGCAAAGCGCCTCTTTCGAATTGAGGTTTCGTTAGATGAAAAACCACTACCGGGCTGCATCAATAACCGGGATCGTATCGCTGGCTATTATTCTTTCTGGCTGCGGAGCAGCATCCGAGCGCTCTGCGCAAGGCCCGCAAGTAGATGCTTCGATCGCTCCTGAAATTGGCACCGCACTTCAAAAAGAGGGGCCAGTCCAAATCATTGACCAGGATTTTCTCTCGGCAAGTATCCATGCGGAGATGATGGCCCAATTGTTGGAAAAAATGGGCGGCGAAGCATCGACGCTTAAAATTGCAGACATCAATTCTACATGGCCAGCGATGGCTAAAGCAGACAATCTGGTGAATCCAGAAGCCTGGGATATCTTTTTTGGCCCTCAAATTGAAGAGTACGTCGAAAAAGAAAAGAGCGTCGTTCAACTAGGGACACTTTCTATTACTGCCGAGGAGGGTTGGTATGTTCCTACGTATGTTATCAAAGGCGATCCAGAGCGGGGCATCGAACCAGCTTGTCCAGGCCTTCCCGACTGGAAGGCGCTCAACGATTGCGCGCATATATTCGCTTCCCCGGAGACGGGGGGTAAAGGAAAATACCTCACGGGTCCGGCTGGTTGGATCGATTACTACGGTGACGCTCAAAGGATTGAAAACCTAGGCCTCAACTACGAGGTTGTTGCTGCTGGTTCTGAGGCAGCCCTGGTTGCAGAAATTAAGCGGGCGTATGACCGAGGAGAGCCGCTTCTCAGCCTGATGTGGTCGCCGCACTTCGTAACCCAGAAATATGATCTGACGCGAATCGAGTTTCCCCCGTATACGAAGGAATGCTGGGGTACAACGTTTGCCTGCGGCTGGCAGGATCCCAGCTTGCTCAAGCTAGCAGGCAGTGAGTTTCCAGAGAAACGTCCCACAGCCGCTGACTTCGTCTCGAAATTCTCTCTTAGTGATGATGATCTCGGCGCACTGATGGTTGAGATGGAAGAGAGTCAGGATGCCGCAGACGTAGTTGTTAAGAAGTGGATTGACGAGAATCCTGACGTGTGGTCGCAATGGCTGCCGTCAGTTCCTTCAGAATCATGACGACAGTGACCAAAATAGCCCCTGAGCAAGAGACTCCCCGTGCAGAAATGCAAGAGGTGGAGACCAAGAAAAGTAGAACTCGCCGCGAACTGAATCATGTGGTCAGCGGCCTGAAACCCCCCTATTCCTCCCGTGCTCGACGGGTCGCCTTGTATTTGGGCCTTCTCGTAGCCGTGTTATCAGTGTCCTCAGTGGTAGGACAACAATTCCCGACATCATTTCGGGTACCTTTCGGTTCCGCTACAGAAGCAGTATTCGAATGGGGCGTCGATCATCTGGCTTGGCTGTACGAGCCTGTCGCCGAAAGCCTCGAAGACGTATTAGTATCCATGCAGTTCATGCTCGTGGACCTTCCAGCACCGTTGCTGGCACTCCTTCTTATTGGAATTGCCTACGCACGATGCGGTCCTCTTATCGCCGGACTTCTGACGGTTGCCCTTGGCTTCGTTATCTCAGTGGGATTGTGGGACGAGACGCTGCAAACCCTGGTGCTGATGGTTGTGGCTGTGGTGATCGCCGTCATTTTGGGCATCCTCATTGGCGTCGCTGCACAGATGAACAGAAGGTTTGAAGCTTTCGTACTCATCGCACTTGATGCCATGCAAACTTTTCCAGTTTTTGCCTATTTGGTGCCGATTGTGTTTATTTTCGGCCCTGGAAATACTGGTGCCCTTATTGTGACTATTATTTGGGCGCTCCCGCCAGTAACTCGTATGACAATACTAGGAATTAAAACGGTCCCTTCCGAAAGCATCGAGGCCGCCACGTCCTGCGGCTCGACCGGTTGGCAAATCCTGAGGAATGTACAAATACCCCTGGCACGTCCCAGTATCATGGCTGGCGTCAACCAGACAGTCATGTTTGCCATGAGTATGGCTATCGTTGCCGCCATGATCGGAGCTGGTGGTCTGGGTCAGTCGGTATGGGGCAGCCTGACCCGGCTCGCATTCGGACAGGCACTTGAGGCGGGGATTGCTCTCGTCCTCTTCGCTATCGTGCTAGACCGCGTTACCGGCCAAGGGAAAAAAAGCACAGGACATGGACTGTTCTCCGACTTCAGAACCCTGGTTACGACAACCGGCGCAGAGCGTCCCGCGCTTGTGAAAAGAGCTTTTCAGCAGCACCGCAGAACCATCCTGACGGCAGCGGTGTTATTCGCCGGAACCATCTACATTTCTATGGTCCCAGCTCTGCGATTTGCGAACTTCGAGACCCCACCCGAGTCGCTCAGACTTTCGTTTGCCGATCCGGTTGACCAAGCGGTGGACTGGCTCAATCTCAACCTTGGATTCATTCTCGATGTAGTAGTTGATGGCATTCAGGGGTACGTCCTAAATGGCGTGACGGCCTTGCTCCTGGCAATTCCATGGCCAACAGTCTTTTTCGTGGTGGTCGGGGCAAGTCTGTTGCTCCGCGGCATTCGTGGTGCGGCTCTTGCGGCGGCTGGCCTACTGGGCATAGGAGTGCTGGGAATGTGGGAAGCGGCGGCAATTACTCTCGGGATAGCGGGGGCCGCTGTTCTAGTAGCACTCTTCATTGGGCTGCCGATCGGTGCGGTGATGAGCCGCAGTATCAAACTAGAAAGAACTATCCGCCCAGTACTTGATGTCATGCAGACGCTGCCGGTCTTCCTATTCGTTATCCCTATCGTCGTAGTCCTGGGAACGGGTGCGGTGGCCGGCCTGCTGGCAACCGTTCTCTACTGCCTCCCACCAGTAATACGCCTGACAAATGTCGCACTTCGCGGCGTCGACAGCGAAACGGTGGAGGCGGCCACAAGCACCGGCGCGACGGAGTGGCAACTGCTACGCACCGTCAAGATTCCCCTCGGCATGCCCACGATCATGATCGGAATTAATCAAGCGATTATTCTCTCGCTCGCAATGGCGGTCGTAAGTGCATTTATTGGCACTCCTGGGTTGGGACAGGCACTGCTCACCGGCGTGGTGACTGCCAGACTTGACTTGGGGATTGAGGCCGGTGTGGCCATGTTCTTACTTGCAGTTGTTGTCGACCGACTCGTAACCGGCGTGAACCGGAAGATTCAAGCACATAGTCATCTTGTTCCCGCTTGACGACTAAACGATAGGAAAAGACCCAATGAGTAAAGCCCTCACGGCAGACGAGGCGATAGTATCCTGCCGAAATCTTTGGAAAGTGTATGGACCTGATCCCCATCGGTACGTCTCAGCACACAACGCGGGTGTTGGCGCACTGGACGGCCATACGGCCGCGGTTCGAGATCTGACGTTTGATGTGCGGCCGGGCGAGAAATTAGTCGTTATGGGGCTTTCAGGCAGCGGAAAGTCGACGCTCATTCGATGCTTGACGCGTTTAGTGGAGCCCACATCCGGTGAAGTTATCATCGGTGGCCGCGACGTCACTAAAATGGAGCCGGCAGAACTTCGTGGCCTACGGCGTGACGAATGTTCGATGGTCTTTCAGCATTTCGGTTTGTTTGGGCATCGGACTGTTCTCCAGAACGCTGCATATGGCCTTGAAATCAAGGGTGTAAGCCGAAAGGAAAGGGAGCAGCGTGCGCGCGACGTACTAGACACCGTGGGCCTTTCCGGATGGGAAAACCGTTATCCATCGGAGCTCAGTGGCGGCATGAAGCAGCGTGTTGGGTTGGCACGGGCCTTGGCCTCCGATCCCCAGATACTATTCTTCGACGAGCCCTTCAGTGCGTTGGATCCGCTGATTCGCAGGGATCTTCAGGACGAATTACTCCGACTGGCCAAAGACATTAAAAAGACGTTCATATTCATCACCCACGATATGGCTGAGGCGCTCAAGCTGGGCGACCGGATAATTATCATGAAAGATGGGCAGATAGTTCAGGTGGGCACACCGGAAGAGATTCTCTTGCACCCTGTTGACGATTATGTCCGACGGTTTACCGCTGATGCTTCACGTGCGCATATAGTTCGCGTCGGTACTGTTGCTAGTGAGTCGAAGAGCATCAGCGTTGAGACCTCAGCGTTCGATGCCGTGAAGGTTCTCGATGATTCTGGGAATGATTCCGCAATCATTGTCGATTCCCATGGCCGGCCACTGGGTTACATCAACCGGTCAAAGCTTCTCTCGGTCGGGCACAACGATCCCGTCGGTTCGCTGCACGTTCCGGTTCCGATCATCAGCAGCGACCGGACACTTCATGACGCGACCAATTTGGTGATGGACGGTAACAACCCCGTAGCAGTCATTGATTCTGAGGGCCGCCTGGTGGGGGTGGTTGATACTCGTCTGCTGTTGGCAGCTTTGGTCGATCTTCCAGACCACCGCAAGGAATTCGCAGACATTTCCCGCTAGGGCGGCATTTCCTCAAAGGGCCGACTGTAGGGTCATGTTGATCGCGAGGTTATGACGGCGTTCACAGCTAGTCGACCATCCCTCTTCAAGGCCACGCGGACTGTCCGCGCGTCGTAACTTAGCTCGACCCGCCCTATGCGGATTTGAAGCACATCCGATCCCGCCAGTCTTGCGGGATGCACCGATAAGGAGTCCCATATGCACCTCTCCAAGTTCGTCACCCGGGAAAGTTTCGCCGTCCGTATTGGAGCGGACGGTAACCGAAAATCCGGTACGTTAGAGGACCTGTTCCCCGACTGGGGCATGACAGAACGGCTGGGTATCGTCCTGAGCAAACCGTACGGGGCCATCGAGGCGAGCCTCGCGTTGCTGGCCATGACGCCGTTGTTCTACGGACTGGTTCCCGAGCGTGCGACGACTAAGCCGCAGTATCCGCCGATCTTTCTATTCCACATCGACCGGATGCACGGTAGCCATATCATGCTGGACGTCGTTCCGCATCGCTATGAGGTGCTGGTAGAGAATGACCCCTACGCAGTGCTCACCGCCGTGAAGGACTATGGGATCACGCGGTTGATGGTCCCTGACGAACACGCAGAACATGATCTGTCTTATGTCGAGCGGGCTCCACTGGGCTGGACGGACCTCCGTTACCTGCGGGAAAATTTGCGCTCGGTCTATGCCTATGGCCAGGAGAATGGCTTTGCCCGCTCCTCGGATATTGAGATAACTTCGGCCGATCCGCGTCTGGAGGAGTCGGTGACCCAGGTTCTAAGGCCGGAGGAAAGCATAAAGGTGTTTTCTGATGCCACGGAGGAATCGCTCGCTAAGAAGATGATTGGCGAAACCAGCCTGGAAGACCTCGAAGCGCTTACGCCCATCGTAGCTGAGCGAATGAATGAGGTCCGGGCAGAAGAGCGGGCGCGGTTGCTGGCCGATCGAGTAGGGCGCCGAAACGCTGAGGGGAACATCACACAGGCCTATCGAAAATTGAGCGTTGATGATGGCCTCAGTCGCCTGGTGCCATAACCCCCAGCCCATGGCGTCCCTTGCCCATCATGGATTTCAGCCCGAACGCATCCTCCATCTTGAGTACTCGGGCGATGGTGGGGATCAGGGGAACTTCGCCGCTCTGTGTGCAAGGGACAGTAGGGCTCTCGTCGGAAGCTCGAAGGATGAAACTACAGAGTTTGGCCGAACGATGGTTCACCATCATTGCGGCGAGGAGGGCAAGCCGTAAATTTCACAATGTGTAAGAACTGATCCCTTGACACAGTACGGCTGTAGTACGCAGCCATGCGGCCCCTTGGAGTGAACATAGTGCATGTCGCGAAGCAGTTAGCGGAGAAACATCTGCAAATAAAGATTGGCGTCTCAGACGCTTCCCTGGCCCAGCTCTTCCCCGAATCGCACAAGCATGATCGCTTCGGACTGATTGTTAATGAGCCATTCGGTAGCTTAGGTGCCAGCCTTCTGTTGCAGGCTGCCATCGTTCAGTTTTTCAAAGTTGCCCCGGAGAGACGATTCAGCGCTGCCGTATATCCGGAGATTTACCTTTTTCATGTGGGAGGACGCCATGGCGATCACAGTGTGTTCGACTTCTGGCCGCCGCGCAAGGAAGTGTTCTTGGCGGATAATTCCCCTTTGACAGTAGTGGAGGCATTGAACGACCGGGCCATCACCCGCCTTGCTATTCCCGACGGAACAAGTGGTGGGGATACGTCTGTTTTTGCCGATGGACCGAGCACCTGGGCCGAACAAGCGGCAGCAAGAAATCTCCTAGTGTCATGTTTTGCTTATAGCCCAGAGGGTGTGACATCTGGCGCGGACGTGTGGCTGCAGACATCGCACGGATCTTTTGAGGAGAACATCGCCGCTACGCTGGATATCGGCGCAGTCATTGGCTCTGTACAGGATGTTCCGCCAGAGCTTCCGGGTGAATCTCAACCGGTGGACAACGACAGATGGGCGGCTATAGCAAAGTTGCGACTGGGCGAGGTTGAGTACGACTATGCCCGCACAATCGCCGATCGCCGACTCCGCAGTCTTGATGGCAACGGCCTTAGACGTGAATCCTACCGGCGAATCAGCCCAGAAGAAGCGTTGTCGTTACTGACCAGCCTCTGACCGTATGGCTAAATCAGGACGCCGCGGCGATTGCCCGCGGATGGGGACGGGGACTACGACCACGCGCGTTGGGTTCCCGCCTAGGCCGATGGTGCATCCTAAAACATGATGTCAGCGCCCTACACCTAGAGCTGGAACCGCTGACGATCGTCAACCAAAGGCAAGTCCTCTCGTAGGAGGTTGGGTGGATCCAGCGGCTTGACGGCGGACGCTGGCACAAAGCCGTCTACTTCGATGACGGTGCCCGGGTGTTACTGCCTCGAGGTTATCGTCTACGGGCTTTAGGGCACCGGGTGGCGAAACCAGGCAGTCCCGACCTATTTGGCAAGAGGAGTAGAGGAAGGCTCGAAGGGATTACCAACCTAAAGCCGAGTAGCCGGGCAGAACAGCAGCTCCATCGCCGCCTCTCCCTTCGGGTGGCAAGCCGCTGGCACGGCGCTTGTGCATCTTTTTACGATCCGCTGCCTTCAATCGGAAGCGGGAGCCGAATGCGCGGGCAGATTGCGTCCCGCGCCCGGAGTTTTCGGCTTACCGGGGAAGACAAGGGACTGTTAGGGGCATGCGGCCCGACGGAAGCAGCGAGTTGCAGGCTGTAGCCGGCGAACTGGCAATCTCTTGGTTGCGAAAAGCGAGCCTCAGTTCCTGCTCCGACAATCTCGAAGCGATGCGAGGAGTCCTCCGGCCAGTCACGGCACCAGGGTCCGATTACAAGGCCGGAACACCTACGCTCGTAAACTGCCCGGGGAACGAGTGTTGCGCCAGCTTGAGCTCGTCGCCTGAATATTCGCGCTTTTGGGGTCCATCCGTCGTGTGTTCGGGGGCCAACGGCCAGAGCGCGCAGTAGCGGTCCTGGGTGCCGGTAGTGGCGTGCTTGGGGGCCAGCCCGATTTAGGCTCCTTCCGTCGTGTGTATAGGGCGCACGGCGGAAGGAGTAATCATCAATGGTACGGAAGATCAGAGCGAAGCTCGTGTTGCAGCTGCGCGCCGAGGGCCTGTCAGGCCGGGCGATCGCTGCGTCGCAGGGCATGTCCCGTAAGAGCATCACGGCGGTGCTGGAGGCTGCCGACGCGGCCGGCGTGGCGTGGGACGATATCGCCGACAGTTCGGAGGGCGAGGTCTATACCCGGCTGTTTCCTGGGCGCGGTGAGCATCAGAGTGTGTTCGCGCAGCCGGACTGGGACCAGGTGCATAGGGAGATGGCCCGGGTCGGGGTGACGCTGAAGCTGCTGCATGGCGAGTACGCGGATTCACGCGCCGCTGGCGGTGAGCCGGTGATGGGTTATGACCGGTTCTGCAGGACCTATCAGCGGCATGTGCTGGTCACTGGGGTGGCGTCCCGGGTCGGGCACAAGGCGGCGCAGACGGTGGAGGTCGACTGGTCGGGCCCGACGATGCAGCTGACAGATCCGGTGACGGGCAAGCCGAGGACGGTGTATTTGTTTGTGGCTTGCCTGCCTTTCAGCCGGTACGCGTTCGTTGAACCCGCCCTGGACATGAAGCAGGACACCTGGTTGCGGGCCCACGTGGCGATGTTCGAGGCCTTTGGCGGTTCGGTGCCGCGGATCGTTCCGGACAACCTGAAGACCGGTGTCATTAAGCATCCCCGCGAGGGCGAGGTCGTGCTCAATGACGCTTACCGGGAGATGGCGGCGCACTATTCGGCGGCGGTGCTGCCCGGCCGTATCAGGGCACCAAAGGACAAGGCGAGCGTGGAGAACACGGTCGCCCACGTGGCTACTTGGGTCATTGCCGGGCTGCGCCAGCAGCAATTCACCGCGTTGCCGGAGCTCAGGGCCGCCATCACCGATCGGGTAGCTGCGTATAACGCGGAGCCGTTCCAGAAGCGGCCGGGGTCCAGAGCCAGCGTGTTCGCGGCCGAGGAGCAGCCCCTGCTGACGGGGTTGCCGGCGGCGGCCTATGAGATCAGCCGGTGGGTCTACGGGCGCCGGGTGGGCCGGAACGGGCACGTGGTCTGGGAGAGGAACTATTACTCGGTACCCTTCGCCCATATCGGCACCACGGTGGACCTGCGGATCACCGACCGGGTGCTTCAGGCGTACCGGGGCCACGAACGGTTGACCAGCCACCTGCTGCTGCCCGAGAGCGCGGCGAACGAGTACCGCACCAATGATGCCGACCTGCCGGCCGGCGAGCAGTACCGGCAGTGGGATCCGGAGCGGGTGCGGGAATGGGCCGGACGGATCGGCCCGGCGGCGGTGACGGTGGTCAATCGGATCTTCGAGTCCGTCCCGGTCGACGAGCAGGGCCTGGACGCGGCCCTTGCCGTGTTGCGGCTTTCCCGGCGCTATTCGGCCGAACGGGTGGAGGCGGCCTGCCGGCTTGCGTTGGCAGGCCGCGTGAGATCCCCGAGGTATGCGCATCTGCAACCGATCCTTGCCACGGAGCAGGACAAAGCCGCCGGGCTCAGGCCTCCACGGGATGAAGGAGTCGAACACGGCGGATACGTGCGCGGCGCCGAGTACTACGCAGGTGGCGCCAAATGAGCGGGATCGATACTGAAACCAAACGCAAGCTCCGCGAGATGGGTGCCGTCCCGATGCTGGAAGCGCTCGAGGCCCAGGACGAGGCACTCGTGCTCGGCATGGCCTTCGAGGAACGGCTCCGCCTGGTCGTGGACGAGGCCCACTCCGGGTTCAATCACGCCAAGGTCGAGGGGCTGATCCGACGGGCCGGGCTCCGCTACCCGGGCGCGGACCTACGCCGGCTCGACCTCGTGGACGAGCGCGGCCTCGACCGGAGCCTGATCGCCCAGCTCGGCACGTGCTCCTTCATTGAACGGCAACAGAACGTCGTGTTTCAGGGATTCACCGGGTCCGGGAAGTCCTACCTCGGGTGCGCTCTGGCCAAGCAGGCCTGTCTGCACCGGATCCGGGCCCACTACGTCCGCATGCCCGACCTCGAGGAAGCCTGGGCGCTGGCGAAGGACAAGCCCTTGGGGGCCACGAAGTTCCTGAAGAAGTACGCGGCCTTCACTTTGCTGGTGATCGACGAGTGGCTTCTCGACCACCCCGACGAGGGCATGCGCAGCATGCTGCTGGAACTGCTCGAACGGCGATACGACACAGCTTCCACCGTGTTCTGCACCCAATACGCCAAGAAGGACTGGCACCAGCGGCTCGGCTCCGGGGTCCACGCCGATGCGATCATGGACCGCATCGTGCACAACACCATCTGGGTCGATACCGGCAACCACAACATGCGTGAACACGCCACCATGACGCAATAAGAAAACGCCGGTGGGGGCCGGTGGCCTCCATGCATGCGGCCGCTGGCCCCCACCGGCAATATCACTGGCCCCCTACGGCAAGATCGACTGGCCTCCAAGCCTTCAAATACTCACGCCTCGGCAACCCGCATCCGCGCCCTGGAAGGAACCCACCGGCTCCACGCAACTGGGAACACTTCAACGAGCGCCATGAAATGTCAGTCAAGGCCACACCGCAATCGCCCGCGAGCTCGCCGGCTGGTGCTGGTTACTGGCCGCACCACTCCAGCAAGGAGAACGCATGAACCGCGGCCCGAGATGAACGTGCCGCCTAACGTGATCGAAGTCGGCGGTGGCAGCATCCTGAGCTAACCCGAGTTCCCGCTGTGAACCGACGTCCTCCAACGTGCTCGATTCTAGGCACGATATGCTCCAGCCGAACAAATCGTCATGGGGTACAACCCGCAATGTGAGCCTGACACTGCATTCGAAAACGACTCGCTCACGGCCCCCGCAGCATGACCGGCTGGCACAAAGATGAGCGGCTCCCGAAATCAAACCGGGCAGCCGCTCATCCATGCACTCTTGACAACCAGATCTACACATCAGCGGGAGAGCTTGTCACTGTCCGGCTCCATATCGCCGATGTGTCCGGCGGTGCTTGTGGCGAGGACACGGGCCACGAAGGCGCCGTATTCGTCCATGTAGTGGCGCAGGAACTTCGCCGTGCGTTCATCCTTGACTTCGCCACCCTCCCCGAACATGTCGACGTTGTAGTGAACATAGGCTTCAGGGGAATTCAGCTGTGGTGCGTCTAGGAAGCTCAGGATGCTGCGGAAGGACGACTGCATCACTGCGGTGCCGATACTGCCGGGAGAAGTCCCAATAATTCCCGTGGGTTTACGGGCGAAGGAATTCGATCCCCATGGACGAGATCCCCAGTCGATAGCGTTTTTGAGGGCACCTGGAATGGAACGGTTGTACTCGGGAGACACGAAGAGGATCCCGTCGGACGCTTCGATAGCTTCCTTAAGGGCCAGGCCTTCCGGCGGAAAACCGGCGTCGTAGTCGTAGCTGTAAAGTGGGAGGTCCTTGATGGGGATTTCGGTGAACTCGAGGTCCTCCGGGGCAAGCTTTATCAAAGCCTGCGAGAGAGCGCGGTTGATGGAATTGGTCGCGAGGCTCCCCACGAAATAGCCAATTCTGTATTTTGCTGCCAAAAGCCTAGTCCTTTCTTTTCTGATTACGGCCGGCGGCCGACGTGTGCGACGCTGCGAGTTACGGCAGCGGAGTGGAACACGGCTCAGCCAACCGGTTCAGGAGCCCTGGATCAGAGAGCTCGGAGGGAGCCTGTTTCACACTTAAGCGGGTATGGGTCTATCTCGATAAAATTTCTCCGTTCATGCAGTAACCCACCCGATCCAAGGGAGAAGATCCTGGACTTCCGGACCGCGATTTGCTGCGGGGGGCGCCGGGGACAAGGTAGGAGGGGCAGCGCTGCTGGGTTTTTCCACAGACAGGCAGGTACCAGCGGGCGCCAGAACTTCGAAGTGGAGCGAGCGATGGCTAGTAGAGGCCGAGTGGCAAAACTTCGGGCTGAACACGTGGGACGGGTGTTTGTTCACGTCTAGACCTTCTATAGGACGGTGGATGTGGTGAGCGTCTTTCACTTTTAGCCAGGGTGGAACTCCCTTACGGCGCGCTCGGCCGCTGCACGCTTATCCCATTGCCTGGTTCACGCTCGGATTGTTGTGTAGGACTTAACGAGGGTGCTTGCAATGCTCCATCGCCCTCTCCAGCCGTTTTCGAGGATTAGGACTGTCCCGGCGTTGAGTGTGATGCGGGAGCCGTCATCATGGATCAGTTCTCCTTCTCCTTCGATCACGCTAATAAACTCCTCGTATCCCTGATGGACTGTAGTGAATTCGCCGGGGGTTGCCCGCCACAGCCCCAGTTCCGTTTTGCCGTCTGCAAAAAGTACGTGCGTGCTCGTGGCCGGAGCACCCCGGATGATTCGTTCGGGATCAACTGGAACCGGTTCTGCCCAGTGCAGTGAAGAAGCGTGAAGTACGGTGCTCATGCTTTGGTTCTTTCAGAGTCAGAGTCACGGGACGTAGTTTCAAGGCGCTGCATGACACGTTCCGCGGCCCGCTCGCCGCTGCGTATAGCTCCTTCCATTAGGCCTACGAATTCCGGTTCGCTGTACTCGCCAGCCCAGAAAACATCCCCGACCGGCTTTTCCAAGAGGGCCGTCCCAGCGGCCGTGGCGCCTGGGGCATGGGCGGCGTATGCCCCACCTGCCAGTTGATCCTCGGACCATACAGTGGTCAGCGCGGAAGCGTTTCGCGCGATGTCGAGATCCGTGCGAAGTGCTCGTGCTTTGAGAACCCATTCCGCCGGGTTTTGCGTGAGGTTGGCACGGGAGATGGCTGATGGGGAGCCCATGAAGGCGTTTAGCACCGGGGCCACAACCCCGGAGTCGTCGGTGGCAGTCCAAGTCCAGTAGCGGCCTTCGACGGACATGACAGCACTTGTGGGGGGCGGAGTTTCCAGAGGGAGGTGCAGTTTTGCGGCATGTCCTTGAAGAACGTGCTTTAGGGCTGCGCTGCGGGCCTCAGTTGAAGGCAGGTTCACTTGTGGGTCACGGATTACAGCAAGCGGAAGAGCGACAACGACGGCGTCAAACACGGACGTGTCGGTGTCGGTAGTAACAAGGACACCACCGTCACTGATGTTCTCAACGGCCCTCACGGTTTCGCCGTAACGCACGGCAGAACCAAGTGCAGCTGCCATCGCGTCGGGCAGTCGTTGATTGCCGCCAGCCACTCGCCAGCTGGGTTTGGGTTCGAACGAGGCAATATGCTGCAACGATTTCGCCGTGACCTCTGATGCGCTCACAGCCGTAGAGATTTCAATGCGGGCACGAAGCGCGTCGACCAGTTCCGGTTCGTCGGGCAATGCGGCCAGCAGCTCTTCGGCGGTCCCTTGAAGGCCATTGCTGCTGGTTAATTCCAGTGCTTTCCGCCCGGTACGAATAATGTCATCACAAGTGATGCCAGCCATGTCGCCGGGCTCACGAACGTAATAGCTCATGCCAGTATCAACCAAGCTAAGCCCAAAATGCGATAGCAGCCGCCGCATGGAGGTGTAGCCGTCCAGAACGAACTCGGCACCTCGTTCTATGACATACCTGCCTTGTGGTGTGTCAAGTGTTTCTGACCAAACGCGACCGCCTGGGCGGTTACGGGCGTCGAATACCGTGACGTGTTCGCCGGCTTCGGCGAGTTTTGTAGCTGCTGCAAGGCCAGCCAAGCCGGCACCAAGAATTCCTATGCGGGGCACACAGCCACCTCCGTTTTGATGTGGTATGGGGGAGACAGGCAGAAGACGCTGTTTCTAGCCCAGAGTAAGCCGCTTAGGGTGCCGACAAAATCGTGCCGAAGTGATAGATACCCTCAGTTTTCGTACTTTTGAATAATCTTTGCCTTGTCCGCCGTCGGCTAGCTACGGAATGGAGGACTGGGGATCCGTACAAGCAGGTCGAGCGGCTCGTCCTAGGTGCAGTCCTTCCCTTCTTTGCCCGCGCGCCCTAGTCCTACTTGCGTACAGGATTAGTACAAAGATCATTCTCAAGAACTGTTTGCGACCGTAACAGGGCGCTCCATACTGACTGCTGTAATCGTGAGACTTTCATCCGCTTTCGAGTTCATGTTGAAGCACCAGATTCCACAAATCGCACTCTTATGTCTGAGGTATAGCGTGGCAGCACACCCGCGCATCGCTTCGTAAGGAACTACCGCATGCCAGAGCACACAGGCTCATATAGCAAAATCATCACCGTGGATCACCGTGGCGACATGGAAGAACGCCTTACCGCAGCGGTCAGCGAGGCAGTGGCGCATGCGCTACGAACGTCAGACCACCACGGGATTGTTGTCACGCGTCACGACCAAAGAACGTTTAGTGTCCGTCTTTCTACGAAGATAGCGCCAGGGACGACGGTGGAGCGCGACCTCTGGAGAAGCGACGTTGGATGTCGACCGACTATCTAAGGCTGGAACTCTGTACTTCGGGCTGAAAAGTTCTTTCGCCGGCATTCATGCGACTCCGCCTGTCACAGCTTCGCCTGATCGTTGGCGACCGACCCGGGCTTTCTTTAGCAGAACTCTTACTCGCCCCCAACTTGCAGTGCCCCTGCGGCGCAGTCAGTCGCTACAAATCAAATCTCCGAGGACTACAAATGACAGTTGAATCGGCTGTGTTGCCTGCCACTCCCCTAGAGCGCGAGGCGTCTCTGCTCGCGTCCGTGCCCACCGGCCTGCTGGTTGGTGGCCAGTGGGTGGATGCGTCCGACGGCGGAACGTTTGACGTGCGTGATCCTGCTACTGGTGAGGTACTTGCCACCCTAGCTTCGGCCACGAGCGAGGATGCGGTCGCCGCCCTGGAGGCAGCTTGCGCGGCGCAAGCCTCATGGGCGCGCACTGCTCCCCGGGTGCGCGCCGAGATATTGCGCCGTGCATTCGACCTGGTAACAGCGCGGTCGGAGGACTTCGCGCTGTTGATGACGTTGGAGATGGGCAAACCATTGGCTGAGGCCCGGGGCGAGGTTGCCTATGGGGCTGAGTTTCTGAGGTGGTTCTCGGAAGAAACCGTGCGAAATTACGGCCGATTCCTCACCACCCCCGAGGGCAAAAACAGGATTCTTGTCCAGCACAAACCCGTAGGCCCCTGCCTGCTGATAACTCCCTGGAATTTCCCCCTTGCGATGGCTACTCGCAAGGTTGCTCCCGCAGTCGCCGCTGGCTGCACGATGGTCCTTAAACCAGCCAAGCTGACACCGCTGACTTCGCAGCTATTTGCCCAGACGATGATGGAGGCCGGCCTTCCGGCCGGGGTTCTGAACGTCGTTTCGTCATCCTCGGCGTCGGGGATATCCGGGCCGCTGCTGAAAGATTCCCGCCTGCGGAAAGTCTCCTTCACAGGATCCACACCCGTCGGCAAGCGCCTGATGACAGAGGCTTCGCGACATGTCCTGCGGACTTCAATGGAATTGGGCGGAAATGCTCCGTTCATCGTGTTTGAAGATGCAGATCTGGACAAAGCTGTAGAAGGGGCAATAGCGGCTAAGATGCGGAATATGGGCGAGGCCTGCACCGCGGCCAACCGGTTCCTCGTTCAAGAATCCGTGGCGCAGGAATTCACCCGGAAATTCGCAGCCGCGATGGGCGCCCTCGCCACGGGCCGCGGTACCGACCCTGCCAGTCAGGTCGGCCCGCTGATTGACGACAGTGCTCGCGACGACGTCCACGCCCTGGTCAGGGACGCAATCGATGCCGGAGCCGTTGCCCTCGTCGGGGGTGCCCACGTGGACGGGCCAGGCTACTTCTACCAGCCCACAGTTCTCGCCGACGTTCCCAATAATGCGGAGATCCTCAACCAGGAAATCTTCGGTCCCGTCGCCCCTGTCACCACGTTTAGCACCGAACAGGACGCCATCCAACTGGCCAACGCCTCGGAATACGGGCTTGCGGCCTACCTCTACAGCCGCGACTTCAATCGACTCCTCCGGGTGGCAGAGCAGATCGAGTTCGGCATGGTTGGGTTCAACGCGGGCATCATCTCCAACGCCGCCGCCCCTTTCGGCGGCGTCAAACAATCAGGCCTAGGCCGCGAAGGCGGGTCTGAAGGCATCGCCGAATACACCACCACCCAATACGTCGGCATCGCCGACCCCTATGAGAACTGAATTACTGGTCGGGGTTACGTGCCAACTGAACGAGTGAATAATGCGACTTGCTAGGATACAAACGACCAGAGGACCTCAGCATGCGGTATTGCGGAACGGGGACTGGCACCACCTGGAAGACCCGTTTGCCGAGGTACTATCCTTCACTGGGCAAGTGACGCCAGCGGAAGAGGCGAAGCTACTCGTTCCGGTTAGGCCCTCCGTCCTCATCGGCTGAGCCACAACCGCCCCGGTAATAAGCATCCGCTTCCCGTACAGGCCTGGCACAAATCCGTACATACCTTGGCGAACCCGGAAGACAACGTTAAGTTGACTCAGGACGTCGGTGTAGTGCACGTGGAGGGAGAGCTGGCAGTTGTTATGCGCAAACGGGCTACCGGTCTCACCGCCGAAGACGCGACGGATCATGTGCTGGGTTACACGGTCGCGAATGATGTTACAAACGCCGACCAAGGACTTATAGACGAAAAGCTTTTCCAAGCCAAAGCCGGCATTAATTACACACCTCTTGGACCCTGGATTGAGACCGAAATTAAGGATCCTGAAAAGGTCAGCATCACGGTGAACGTGAACGGCCATGTTAGGGCCGAGTCCGGGTCATTCAACCTCCCCACGAGCGTTGTCGACTGTCTGGTGTACGTCACCCGCTGGACGACTCTTGAGCCTGGTGACATCGTTATGACGGGGGCCCCGGGTACCTTCGCAGCTGTTATCCCCTGATTGTGTCAACGTGATCGGAGCCCACTAGGACGGCCCGAACGGTACCCACCCGTCGGACGTCCGGGGATGATGTTGTGAGGGTGTCTAGGGGTTCTTGGCGTGGTTTCTGGGTCTGTGAAAACACTGCCGCGGGTTGGGACGATACCCGGGGTCCCGGTTGTTGGAAGCTGGCGTCTGGCGGAGTAGTGCGTCAGAGGTAGCTGCAGATTTGTTCGGGATCGCAGCTTGCGTCGGTCCCGGACGCGGCAGTGGCGTGAAGGCCGGCGACGATGGATCGCAGCGCCATTAGTTCAGAAATCTGGTGGTCCAGTTCGGCCAGCTGGTTGGAGAGAAGGTCTTGGACGTGGGCGCAGGGGGCTTCTCCGGCGTCACGGAGGCTAAGAATTTCGCGTATTTGGGTCAGGGCGAGGCCTGCGGCCCGTCCGCGGCGGATGAATTCGAGCCTGGCCACGGAGTCGTCATGGTAGTCCCGGTAGCCGTTAGAGGATCTTTTCGCTGCCGGGAGAAGCCCGCTGTCCTCGTAGAAACGCAGCGTCTTGGTTGTCATCCCTGCCGCTGCCGCGGCCTCACCGATACGCATCATGAACTCATTTCTTAGCAGGCGGCCAGGACGGCGATTCCTTGACATTCCAGTGTAGGGGAAGGTTGAGAATGGGATGCAGAGCTGGTCTTCGGTTGAAGGCTGCACATGGCGGTCGGTTGAGCAACAGGTGTGCTGGCGGCTGCTTCCCTTCCATCTTCAGGAGTCCCTCGTGTCGGCAGCATCTTTCGATTATGACCTGGCCATTATCGGTTCCGGCGGGGCTGCTTTCGCTGCGGCCATCCGGGCAACCAGCCGTGGCAAGCGGGTGTTGATGGTGGAGCGCAGCACTGTGGGAGGCACGTGCGTGAACACGGGCTGCATCCCGTCCAAGGCCCTGCTGGCCGCCGCGGAAGCCCGCCATGTCGCCCTCGATGCTTCCGGACGGTTCCCCGGTATCAGCACCTCCGCAGAGCCGGTGGATATGCCCGAACTGGTCGCCGGGAAGCGCTCACTGGTCGAATCCATGCGGTCAGAGAAGTATGTGGATCTCGCCGCGGGCTATGGATGGAACCTGCAGCGGGGGACGGCGGTGTTCGCCGGAACCGCAGCCGCACCGGTTTTGAACATCACCGCCCCGGGCGGAACCACCGAGACAGTCAGCGCGGAACACTACCTGGTCGCGACCGGCTCCACCCCCTGGATCCCTGAAGTGCCGGGAATGGACGAGGTGGATTATCTGACGTCCACGAGTGCGATGGAGCTGCAGGACGTTCCCGCTTCGATGCTGGTGGTGGGCGGCGGGTATGTGGCGCTGGAGCAGGCGCAGCTTTTCGCCCGGCTCGGCACGGAGGTGACCATCCTGGTCCGGTCCAAGCTCGCCTCGGCCGAAGAGCCTGAAGCCGGGCATGCCCTCGCCGGTGTCTTCGCCGATGAGGGCATCCGGGTCGTCCGTCGAGCGACAGCGTCCTCGGTCCGGACCGATGAGGTGTCGGGGGACGTGGTCGTGGATGCTTCCGTCTCAGGAGGAAACGAGGAATTCAGGGCCGCGCGCCTGCTCATGGCAACAGGCCGGCGCCCGGTCACGGAGGATTTGAACCTTTGCATGGTCGGCGTTGAAACCGGGGACCGCGGGGAAGTCCTGGTCGACGGGAGCCTTCGCAGTACTAATCCGAGGATCTGGGCCGCGGGTGATGTGACGGGTCACCCGGAGTTCGTTTATGTCGCCGCCGCGCACGGGGCCCTGATGGTGGAGAACGCCTTTGAGGGTGCCGGGCGTGAGGTCGATTACCGGCACCTGCCCCGGGTCACGTTTACCAGCCCTGCCCTGGCCGCTGTCGGGATGACGGACAAGGAAGCGAACCAGGCAGGGATCCGGTGCATGTGCCGGGTTCTGCCGCTCAAATTTATCCCTCGCGCGCTGGTGAACCGTGATACCCGCGGCTTCATCAAGATCGTTGCCGACGCGGACACGGGTCGGATTGTAGGGATCACTGTCGTGGGTAAGGACGCCGGGGACATCGCCGCCGCAGGGATTTACATTCTGGAGGCCGGGATGACCGTTGATCAGGTCGCGAATCTCTGGAGCCCCTATCTGACCATGGCCGAAGGCATCAAGATAGCAGCCCAGTCCTTCACTACTGACGTCTCCAAACTGTCCTGTTGCGCGGCATGAAGTGGTCAACGACAACCTATGTGTTCGTGGGGCGGGCGGCCGCGGCTACCTTTTAGTGCGCGTTCCTTGTCAGGCTGTGGGCGAGGCGGTAGGAATCGGTGCCGGTTTCGATGATGGTGCCGTTGAACGTCAGCCGGTCAACGATCGCGGCGCAGAGGCGCGGGTCGGTGAATGTCTTGGTCCAGCCGGAGAACGACTCGTTGGAAGCGATGGCGATGGAGTTCTTCTCTTCGCGTTCGGTGAGGACCTGGAAGAGGAGTTCGGCGCCGCGCCGGTCCAGTTCCATATAGCCGAGCTCGTCAATGCAGAGCAGGTCCACTCGGCCGTATCTGGCGATGGTCTTGGCGAGGACTTTGTCGTCGGCGGCTTCGACGAGTTCGTTCACGAGCCGGGTGGCCAAAGTGTATTTGACCCGGTATCCCTTCTCCGCCGCGGCGGTGCCCAGCCCGATAAGCAGGTGGGATTTGCCGGTTCCGGAGTCCCCGATCAGGCATAGCGGTGCACCTTTTCGAATCCATTCGCCGGTAGCGAGGGTATGGATGGTAGCGGGGTTGATGTTCGTGTTCGCGTCGAAATCGAAATCACCGAGCCATTTATCCCGGGGAAAGTTCGCGGCTTTGACGCGTCGGATTGAGGAGCGACGGTCCCGGTCATCGCATTCGGCCAGCAGCAGCTCGGCCAGGAAGCCTTGGTAAGAGAGTTGTTCCTTCCCCGCGACGGTCAGAGCTTCGTCCAGAACCGCCCGGATGGTGGGCAGGCGCAATCGGCGGCATGCTTGGTCCACGGCCGCGACCGCGGCCTGCTCAGTCAGACCGCGGCGCCGTCGCAGGGTTGGGGTGATGGTGGTGGCCGGTGCGGTGGGGCTCATGAGATGTTTTCCTTCGACGCGGTTCCTGCGGAGTGTTCGGTGCGTTTGGCCAGCAGCTCGTCATAGGCGCTGATCGCCGGGAGCGGCCGCTTGTCTGGAGGGAGCCCGGCGATGACCGCCGCCGGGTCCATCAGCCGGCGCTGGGTCAGGCTGACAACTCGTTGCACTTTCGCTTCAGCATGAGCAC
This sequence comes from Arthrobacter nitrophenolicus, assembly GCF_045833485.1. Classification (NCBI taxonomy): domain Bacteria; kingdom Bacillati; phylum Actinomycetota; class Actinomycetes; order Micrococcales; family Micrococcaceae; genus Arthrobacter; species Arthrobacter nitrophenolicus. The sequence continues at coordinate 1,814,301 of NZ_CP174504.1, read as the reverse complement.
CGCGATGACGGTCAGGACGGGACCCACCAGCAGGGATGCTGGAGGCATGTCGGCGGCCTTCAACCGCCACGACGTCGGCACTGACGGCACCTACTCCAAGGGCTGCGGTGATCCCTGCCTCGATGTCTTCGGCTTCCATCGATCGGTGCAGCAGCAGGACGTCAATCAGTTCACGGGTCCCCGCGGCATCACCGTTGACCCTGCGCGAGGCAGACCAGAAGGCGTCATGGGCGCTGGTGAAAGCACCCGACTCCCGCGCCCTGGCCAAAGCAGTGGAACCAGGCAAAGCGCCGGGCTTGGTCTTGAGGACCTCCAGATAATGGTCCAACTGGACCGACTGCCCGCCCTTGGCAATAATCCGCTGGTGCCGGGCCGCCACCGCGCGGCCGTCGAACACCACAACTTCGGATGCCCGCAATGAAACCCGGACCCGCCGACCGATGAACCGTGCTGGCACCGAGTACTTCACCATCCGCACGGTGATCATTGAGGACCGGTCCACTCTCGGGTTCAACACCAGACCGGGATCGAACTCGTCGGCCGGCAACGGTGCCAGGAACGGGCGCTCGGCGGCGAAGTCCTGGCCGATAGTGCGGATCCTGCCATCAATCCGCCGCTGATCGTCTTGAACCTCCCGGCTCCGGATCCAGTCGTTGAGCTCATCAAGGGACCTCGCCACGGGCATCGGGGTCAGCCGGTTGCGGCGGAACCAGCCCACCTCGCCCTCGACCCCGCCTTTCTCGTGAGCGCCGGCAAGACCTGGCTGGCAATAAAAGGCATCAAATCCATAGAACGAGCGAAACAACACCCACCGGTCATTCTCCAGGCGGTTCCGCCCCTGACCGAACACCACGGCCCTGACGGCACTGGTGAGGTTGTCATAGCGGATATGTTTGACCGGCACGCCGCCGATCTCGTTGAACGCCTCGACGTGGCCTTCCAGAAACGCTTCCTGGGCCTGGGTGGGGTAAATCCGGTGGATGGCTTTGCCGGAGTGAGAAAGCCGGAAGATGAACATGTGGCATTTCGTCTTTACCCCGTCCAGCACGATCCAGACTTCACCGAAGTCCACTTCCGCTTCCGCGCCCGGGGCGTGCTCCTGAGGAACAAATACCTCAACCCGGCGGCCGGCCTCCACATCGATCTGCGCCCGGCGGACCCGAACGTAGTCACGCACCGTCGAATACGACAACTCGTCCGCTCCATGCTCCTCGATGAGCCGGGCAAGAATCCTCCGGGCAGTGTGACGCTGCTTCCTCGGCGCCGTCGTGTCCTCGACGAGCATGGCGTCGATCGTCGGTTTATAAGGATCAAGCCGCGGCGAGGACCGTACAGGAGTTTTACGCTCTGGCGGGACCGGGGAACTTAACGCCTTACGCACGGTTTTCCGCGCCACCTGGTGCCTGCGGGCAAGCTCCCGGATTGACGCGCCCTCCACCCGGGCATCCCTCCGAATCTGCGCGAACAACTCCACTCTTGACCCCATCCCGGCCCTCCCGTCGTCGATCCAACACTGGATGGATCAACGTTCACAGGTGGGTACCATTCAAGCCGTCATTAGGTTCGGCATGTCCGGCTGGTGGGTACCGTTCGGGCCGTCCTAGTGGGCTCCGATCAGACTGTCATACTCATCCCCGGAGACTGCGTGCAAATCAGTCTCGGGGGAATAGGTACTTTAACTAACTCCATCGTGTAAGCACTGCGATGAAGACCCCTTATAAGGGGTCAGCCACAATTTTCTAAGAGGCTAAAGCCCTGGCCTTTGGCCCCGATCTGCAAGGTGCCCGAGCAGTACGATGTGCTTTGGGTGGAGCACCGGGCCTTACTTTTCCTAGAGTTCGTCATAGCGAGGGAGCCCCGGCGCTCCCTCGCTATGACGAAGACGCGGAGCAATTTCAATGCTCCCAAGCACCGCAACGATGGCCGCGACTCTCGCCCAGGTGACTTCCTCTTCCATGATCGTGCCAGCAAAGGCAACGGCTACTGTGCCTAGACCAGAGCATGTGGCGTAAGCGACGCCTAGAGCTACCGACCTGAAGCCTCGACCAAGCATGAAGGTAGGCCTCAACCATCTGGCCACGTCTTTTCCTGGCAATCGTTGCGGAAGCAGCCGCCACCGGCCTGCTCGCATAACCAAACGATCCAGGAAACCCGAGATTGCGACAGTCACCGCCGTAGAAGATACGGTTTTCACCCACGCATACCCTTGACCTCACCGGGCCGTTAGGGGGAACTGTAAACGAAGAGTAGTCGTGGCAGCGCGTCGCTACGCAAGTAAAAGGTCCCGCTCGGCCGTCTCAACGACATTCGCCAGAAGCATCGCCCGGGTCATGGGGCCAACACCGCCAGGGTTGGGTGAGATCCAGGCGGCCACGTGCATAGCGTCGGCAGCGACGTCTCCTTGGAGGACGGCTTTGCCGGTGCTGGCCTCGGTTATCCGTGACACTCCGACGTCTAAGACTATTGACCCCGGTTTGAGGTGTTTGCCTTGCACGATGCCCGGTACACCGGCCGCGGCCACGACAACATCTGCGCGCTTTAGCAACTTAGGAAGATCAACCGATCCGGTATGCGCTAAAGTGACGGTCGCGTTGATGGTGCGCCGTGTAAGCAGCAGCCCCAAGGGTCGACCAACTGTGACTCCGCGACCGACGACAAGCACCTCCAAACCGTTGAGAGTGATGCCGTGTCGGGTTAGCAGCTCGACTATCGCGTTTGGAGTGCAGGGCAGCGGAGAGCTGAGATCGCCGCTGACGTTGAGTGCAAGTCTTCCAAGGTTGATCGGATGTAGTCCGTCTGCATCTTTTTGAGGGGATATTTTCTCCAGGACAGCGTTTTGGTCGATGTGTGGGGGCAGCGGCAGCTGCACTATGTAGCCTGTGGTTCTAGTGTCTCCATTCAGCTCTTCCAGAACGCTCTCTAATTCCTGCTGAGAAATTGTCGAGGGTAGATCCCGACGAATGGATTCAATCCCCACTTCCGCACAATCTCTATGCTTCCCGGCCACATAAGAATGGCTTGCAGGGTCATCACCAACGAGAACTGTTCCCAAGCCAACTGTCTTGCCACGGCGCTTCAAAGCTGTAACTCGATCTGCGAGTTCGGTTTTCACGGCATCAGCGGTTGCCTTGCCATCCAGGATGTTGTCGACGTTCTCCGGGGGACCCGGTATCTGCATGACGCTGTTAGTCATAGGCCTTCCTTGTGGTGCTCGTTCCTGGCTCTCGCCCGTGCAGAGACGACCTAAGTCGTTGTCTGAGCCAGTGGGGGTCTATGGGACGTGGCTCCTAACCGCGGAGCCGTTCGCCCTTGGGATCGTAAAAGGGCCGCCGGGAGACCTTTGCAGGGTATAGCCGCCCTTTACACCGGACTTCGAAGTCTCCCGAGAGGTCTACATCAGGTTCAATAGCTGCAATTCCGACTGCGCTTCCCAGCGTGTGGCCGTAGCTGCCGCTCGTCATGCGTCCGACGGGTTGGCCGTTGCAGTAGACCGTCTCGTCATGTACGAACACCGGTTCAGGATCTTCCAGCGCCACATACACTGTTCGATGAGCGGGCGCTGCGGGGTCGAGCTTGAGGAGGGCGTCTTTGCCTACGAAGCCTCCTGGTTTGTCCATGGAGATTGTAAAACGAAGGCCTGCCGAATAGGGATCGTCGATGGGCCCGATGTCGTGACCCAGGTGCCGGAATCCTTTCTCGCTGCGCAGTGAATCCAAGGCGTGGTATCCGGCCAACTTGACTCCCAGATCCTGCCCCGCCTCCCACAGTGCATCGAGGACGTTTGTAGCTATGTCGGCACTCGGATACAACTCATAGCCCAGTTCGCCTACGAAGCTCACGCGCAGACTGTAGGCATAGCCCTCTGCAATTTCTACCGTGCGTCCGTGGGTGTATTTCTGTGCATCGTCGGACCAGTCTTCCGGTGAAACCCTGCTAAGAAGTTCTCGGCTTTTCGGTCCCATGACTCCGATTGTGGCCAGGGCCGCAGTGCAGTCGAACACTACCGCCGCTTTGCCCCGAGCTATTCGGTTGAGGTACGCTGCGGTCTTTTGCTGCGTAAACGATGGGGTAACGACTAAGAACCGGTCCGGGCCGAGACGAGTGATGGTTCCGTCTAGTTCGATCCCCGCTCGCTCATTCAAGAAGAGGGTATAGACCGCTTTGTCGGTTTCAACGTCGATGTCTGCTGTTGCGGCCGTCTGACACACTTCAAGGGCGTCAGGGCCGGCAACTTCGAACTTTGCGAATGGACTCAGATCGAAAAGGACCACACCCTCACGTGCCGCTTTATGTTCCTCGGCGACACGGTCGAACCAAGTCGGGCGTCCATAGCTGTAGTCATAGGTGGGAGATGTTCCGGGGGCCCCGTACCAGTTCGCCCGCTCCCCACCGTTAACTTCACCAAAGCAGGCACCGAGCTCAGCCAGGCGCCCGTGAAGGGGCGTTCGACGGACGTTGCGGCCCGTCTCCATCTGCAAGTTCGGCCAGTGCATTGCGTAAAGCCGTCCAAGGCCCTCCTTGGTTCGGGCCTTGAGATACTTGCGGTTGTTTTGATGTCCGGAAAAGCGCTGCACATCGACCGAGGATGAGTCAAAACCGGGAGTTCCTGAAATGACCCACTCAGCCAATTCCTTACCGATGCCGGGAGCAAAAATGATTCCCTGGGAGTTGAAGCCTGCTGCCACGAACAGATTGGAAAGTTCGGAGGTTTCACCCACGGCAAAATTGGCATCCGGGGTGAAGCTTTCCGGGGCATTCAGGAATCGGTCGAATCCCGCTGAAGAAAGTGCCGGTACTACCCCTTCGGCCTTCGCCCTAATCGGAGCGAAGTGTTCCCACTCCGGCTCGAACTCTGCAAAGCCGTTGGAAGGAACTTCCTCAAGCGCGCGTGGAAGCCCGTCAGGCTCGAATGCGCCGACCAAGAGCCTCCCGGCCTCGTGCCGGATGTAATAGCTGTTGTCTAGATCCCTGTACACGGGCAATTCAGGCACAGCCCCGGAAATTTCTGCAGATCGGACGTGGATGTGCTCGGCGGCGTATAAGGGTACCTTCACACCGGCGGTGGCCGCGAGATCACGGGTCCACAAGCCGCACGCCAGAATCACCCGATCGCAGTGCACGATTCCTTGATCGGTGAGCACGCCGACGACGAGATCGCCTTGACGAAGTATCTTGAGGACAGCAACGTTTTCGCGTATCTGGGTCCCAAAGCTATGGGCGAGTTTAGCGAGAGCCACTGTTGCATGTCCGGGGTTGATGTGACCATCGTCAGGCAGCAGGAGTGCTCCGGCAACCCCTGAGTAGGTTGCGAGAGGCCACAATTCCTTGTATCGGTCCTCAGTTAGCCATTCCGTTCTTACGCCCTGCTGGTCGGCCACGTCCTTTGCATACAGAAGTTCATCAACGCGTCCGGCGGTTCGTGCAACGCTAAGGGACCCGCAACGCTGAAATGATACGTCCAGCCCGGACATTTGCTCGAGCTGACCATAAAAGTCCAAACCGTACTTGGCCAGCTTTGTCATCGTCGTGGTACCGCGGGCTCCAGTGACCAAGCCTGCGGCGTGCCAAGAGGTGCCGCTGCCTAGGACGTTACTCTCCAAAAGTAATGTGTCGTTCTCACCTGCAACTGAAAGGTGATAGGCAATGCTGGCACCGATAATTCCGCCGCCGATTACGATTGTCCGCACATGCGTCGGCAAGGGATCATGGGAAGTATCTGTAAACATGTTGGCGCTTACGGTGCGGTCGACAAGCCTGTCCATCGGGGGCCTCATTTCTGCTCAGGTCGCTGCCAGACCCTGGGCAAGTGGTTGTTGTGCTAGTTGAAAACGACGGTGCGGTGGCCGTTTAACAGGATCCGCTGCTCTGCGTGCCATTGAACAGCGCGAGACAGTGCAAGCCGCTCTGCGTCCTGGCCTGTCACTGCAAGTTGAGCTGGACTGTAGTCATGTCCAACGCGGAGAACTTCCTGCTCAATGATTGGTCCCTCGTCCAGTTCGGCGGTGACGTAGTGCGCCGTCGCTCCAACGAGTTTCACTCCCCGTTCAAATGCCTGGTGGTAAGGTTTGGCGCCCTTAAATCCTGGAAGGAAGGAGTGATGGATGTTGATGGCCTTGCCTACAAGTTCGCGGCAAAGATCGTCGCTGAGCACCTGCATATACCGGGCTAGAACGGTCAAATCCACCTGATGTTCTGCAAGGAGAGCGAGTAGCTTCTCCTCTGCTTCCCTCTTAGTTTCAGGTGTCACCGGAATGTGAAAGAAGGGAATGCCATGGGCGTCTGCAACTGGTTGAAGGGTCGTATGGTTCGAGGCGATGAAGGGAAAGTCAACCCTAAGTTGCCCTGAGCGCCACCGGAAGAGCAGGTCGTTGAGGCAATGCTCGGCTTTAGAAACCAGCAGTGCAACCTTGGGCCGGTCGGCGGCGTCGACCAACGTCCACTCCATTCCGAACGTGGAGGCCATTGCTTGAAACGCCTTTTTCAGATCGCCAACGGATACGGCTGCTGGGCAAGAGACGTGCACGCGCATGAAGAACCTCTGTTCGGCGGCATCGTCGAACTGCTGACTGGCAAGAATATTGCAGCCATGGGATACCAAGAAACCGGAGACAGCGTGAACAATTCCGATTCTGTCTCTGCAACTGAGTGAAAGAATCACTTGGCGGAATTGGGCGTTTTCCATGGGACTCCTAGGGGAGATTCGTACGTTGGGGTGCCCTTGCGAGGAGAAGGGTTCGAGCAGTGCCCATAGGCCTACGCCTGCCAGCTGCACCTGCATCCTACGTTGACCATACGGGCCTAAAGCAGCCCTCGCCATGCTCAATTTGTACGAAAAAATCAGCGTTTTCATACCGCAGTGCGGTGACGGGACGCATGCCTTACTGTATCCGTGACTCGCCGGTGTAGCTGCCTGGAACGTGTAAGACGGCCTATGCGAGTAGTGCAGCCGCTGCCCGAGCAAATCCGATTTCAACACAGCAATAACCGCCTGAACCGCCGGCCTAATGCGGCATTGTTGGCTGCTCTTTGGCCAAGTGACCACCTCCGCCAACGGGTGGCCTAGCCCGGAGACGCGCAGACACCAACGGGGTCGCCATATTGGAGGACTTCAGATCTTTGTGAACCGGCTTTATACGGTGCGGGCAGGACGCGCTGCCCGCACCGCGGCGGGATGAGCGAATAGCATCAACGTCCTGAGGAAGACGTTCACTTCTAGCCGAGGGTGGATCAAGCTCCCGGTTGTCAGGTTCTGACTTTGCCGGGCAACCACATTTAGAGAAGCTCAACGCGGCAACGAGGAAGCTCCCGTCCAGTGCGGCGGACGGGAGCTTCTTGGCCTGGGTTCATTTTTTGAAAAGGTGGTGCGCGCCGCAACGATACAGCGCCGCACTTGACCTCGTTATAGGTGACTGCAGTGAGCCCTACACCGAGGCTGCAGTCCTGCTTTTGATGCGGACGGAGGCCACAAAACCGACGAGGAACACGGCTACCGTGCCGATCATCACATAGGGTAGCGCGCTCAGGGGCCCCGGCGCCGGGTACAAGATTCCGTTGACGTAGAGCCACAGAACGGTAGCAGACGCCGCGACAGCTCCAATGTTAACCAGAACAGATTTCCTTGGGCTGGTGCGATTCAACAACACTGCACCGCCGATGCAGATGAGGAAGTAAGGGATCACCCAGAAATAGACCAGCAAGGTGGCGATATACCCGTAGATTTCCAACGGTGTGGATGATGTCAGCCACAGCATGATTGGGGGGCCAATGAGCGAGGGGATTCCAAGAAAGGCGATGGCTGCCACCGGGCTCTTGTAACGCTTGCTGACATTGGTTAGTGCCGCAGGTAGGAGACCGTCTGAAGCTGCGCTGACCACCACTCGCGACCCGTAGTTGAAAAATCCGATCAGACTGGCGAAGACGGCAACGGCAAGAACCAGGTCACTTATGTTTGACAAAAAGCCCACCCCTGCTGCTTCAGCGAGTACCGAATTCGGTGAGACCCCAAGGGCTAGCTGATCAGCAGAGTCGACAAGTGTCGGTACCTGGATCACTGTAGCAGCGAGGAAGGCCATACCCAGGACGACGGGAACTACCATAATTGCCCGAGGGATAGCGCGGGTAGGGTTCTGGGTTTCTGCGCCGAGGGCTGCGCTGCTTTCGAAGCCGATGAAGAATGCCGAGCCTATGGCGAGACCCTGGAGGAAACTGTTGAAGGTGAAATCGCTAAGGCTAAGCTGTCCTGCCAGATCGACATTTCCGCTGAACGCCGTTGCGATAGTGATAGTCAACATCACCGGTACGGAAACGACCGTGAGGATGACGCTGGACCGGACTGACACGTCCAGACCTCGATAGGCAATCCCCATGGCCACCAACGCTGCTAAGACATAAATCACCAGCTGTATTTCTGGTCCAGCTGCGGTGGATAGGCCCACGGACATGAGGAAACTTCCTACATACAGGCCTAGTGATACGACAAGTACCATAACTACGACGATGTAACCCGGAATCATTGCCGCCGCGATGACGAGCGGGCTCCAGGAGCCAAACACATGGCGAATATAGGAGTAAAGAGACCCGGTTCCGATATACCGTCGCGCGAACACAGTGATGAACAGCCCGACGACTGTGAAGGCAACGACCGACGCGGCCATCGCCAACCATGAAGAACGGCCTGAATAAGCCGCAAGGAAGGCTGGGACTGCTGAAAGACCGACAGCGGGAATAAAGGAAGATACTGAGAGCCCCATCACCTGCGATCCTGTGAGGTGCCCTAACTGCAGATCTGCATGGGCTATATCCTGAGTCGGTGGGGCTTGACCACCATCAGCTGTTGCTCCTGCGTTTTCAGAAGAAGTTTGCAAAGCCGTACGCCTTTCGAAAATGAGTCGCGGCCGCACGGCCGCGACGCTTAGTCCCGCTTTTTCGAATCGAAGAAGCGGATTGGGAAGATGCGTCCCTGCACCTACCAGATAGCGACTTCGGCGCGGAGATGGTTCGCGACTGGTTCAGTCTGTACGGATTTCCGAGCCCCTTCGCCGGTATTGTTTTCGGCAATTTCAAGCTGGTTTAGCCCTCCGGCGACAATCGATGCCGGCGGGAGGGGCTGGCTCTTACTGGTCTCAGAAGAACGGCGCCTCACCATGACGCCGTGGAGAAAACAGAGCAGCCGGCAAAGAGCGATCAGTCGCCGCCGTTCGATGTCAAAGGCCGGAGCTAGCAGTGTCGTTTCTAAGCGCAAAGGTGCTTGCACAGGAATCGGAACTGGCGCTCCAGATTGGTGGCAGAGGGTCAAGTCGATGCACGCAGCCCATATAAGCTCCCCAGGGTCAAGGTCGCTTACATGTGATTCACCTTACGAGTTGGCCCCGACGGCCAAAATCAGACAGATTGCCGAAGTTTTGGATTGATTCGTACCCGCGTACCAGAGGCGTGTCTCATACGGCAGTACTAGTATGCCTGTATGGAGCCACAAGTGCTGACGGTCGGGGACCTTGTTACCGCTCAAAGCCTGGGTACAAAGGTACTTGCAGGCGCGGCAGGCCTTGACCGGCAGGTTCTCTGGGCGCATAGCTGTGAGTTGAGCGATCCCGACCGGTGGCTCGGTCCGCATGAGCTACTCATGACAGTGGGTTTGTGCGTTCCTCACAGTGCCGCTGAGCAACGGACTTTTATTGTCAAACTCGATGAGGCCGGCCTTGCCGGTGTTGCCTTGGGGGATCACCCGAGTCTCCCTCCACTCACCCCGGAACTATACGAAGAAGCAGACAAACGTTCCTTCCCCGTGCTTCTTACGAACCATGCAACTCCCTTCGCTGCGATCGGGCGAACAGTTGCTGCTGCTACAGCCACCACACAGACCATGCAGGTACTCAAGCTCAGCAAGCTCTACCAGCTGTCCGCGTACGCCCGCACTGACCCGGTACGGATGTTAAATGACTTGCAGGCTCTTCTAAGGGCTGGCCTCAGTGTCTTTGATGTGAAAACCGGGCTCGCAATTGTAGAGGGAGCACCGCTGGAATCCATGCCCACTTCCGCGCGGGAACGTACTTATGCCCTCCCGGGGGACAGTGATGCCCGGCTCATGATTTCGGAATTCCCAGGCGAAGAGGTGAGCAGTTTCCTGCTAATCCATGTCCTGCAGGTGATTGATGTCGCGTTGAGCCAACTATTGCGGTCACTTCGCCGCCGTTCCGAACGCTCAGCGCATATGCTGGCGTCCATCTTGGAAGGGCGTAGCCCCGACGGGATAGAAAATCTTCTGGGTACGGGCGGTACTTCGTCTGGGTATCAAGTCGTTGCAGTGGCATTGGGCGAGGGCGAGAAGGTAGCCCGGGCGGCGTCAATCAAGTCACTGGCAGTCCTGGCGGGCTCCGGAGGCAGCTCGTTCTTTATCCTGATGCCCGAGCAGAGCCGGAATGACGTCCGGCAGCTGCTCAGCCGCCTCGACGTCCGGGCCGGAGCATCGTCAACATACCTTGATCTGCGGGATGCTAAAGCGGCAGCCGAGGAGGCCGTGAAGGTCTTCTCATCCGGTGGGATGAACGATCAGTGGATTGACTTCGCCGGAGTCCCCGTGTCGCTGCTTACTCGTTCTCGGAAGGAAGCATCGGCCGTAGTCCAACAGGTACTAGGTGGGCTCGCGGGTACAGATCCTAAATCGACTGCTCTGCGTGAAACACTCTTTGCGTTCCTTGCCAATGACCGCCGCTGGAATGAAACGGCAGCCGCTCTTGGCATCCACCGGCAAACTCTGTCCTATAGACTCACCCGAATCAAAGAGATTACAGGGCGAGATGTCGCGTCTTCAGCGGACCTATCTGCCTTCTGGCTCGCGTTCCAAGCCTGGCCCTCTTACTCGACCATATCCGACTAGGACCGCCGTCATCCGGCGGCTCCTTTCTTCAGACGGCTATCTGACTGTCGTTTTGTACGGAGAAGCGATCCAAGGAATCACACAAACGGGACTCGTGTTTTTGGCTTTCCGTATCATGACTGCCGCCGCCGGAACGTTTAGTGTCGATGGACAGTGCTTGTCATGGATGTATGGCGCCCGTGAGCAGGAAGAATGGGGTCTAACCTTACTGGCCCGAGTCTCGATGCGCTAATCGGTGTCTTACCCAGGTTTCGCGTGCCTAGCACAAGCTCCTGTGTCCCCATACACCCCTCGTCCACGAGCACGTGGTCTTGAGGAACAGAAAGGTTTCCACGATGACAGCCGCCATTCCGGAGGAACTTACCGTAAATCCCGGTGACAGTATCCCCACCTCAGGCCAGCACCCGTATCTGGCCCTTGAACCTGCCGGGTCTGGCTGCGAAGAGCACCCCTGCAGATTCTGCAACATTCCGGAAACTGATTGAGCTGGCAACGAAAGGAAGTTAACCGCCCAGCTGTTCCGGGCGATACCTTCCAAAGAACCCGCGCGATACCGCAAGTGCTTTTCCCGTCCCCATTATCCGTGGGCAAACTCCGTTTGGCACTTGCGCGGGCGAAGCTGCGAAATGAGGGAATGCGGTTGGGCCGTCTTGTCTTCCGCTGGTCCTCGGTCTGTCCAAGGTGCAGACGCCACCGCAGAAAAATCAGCATTGACCGCGGTGGATGTCGCCGACGCTGCGGACGCTCTTGGCGTCGGCGATGAATCCCTCCCCCACGCTTTCGGCACATGTTCTTTTAGCTATAACGCTGCAAGGGTCCGCCTTGCCGCTGCTGGCAGTCCGCCGATGAGTTCTACTTCCCGGGCCGGGCCGACGGAAAACCAGCCCACTTTGCTTCGCGCCGCGGAGGACATTCGGGTCCTGGCCTGTGCCAGAGCTAACCTCAGTGCCACACCTACTAACGCGCCCTCCTTTACTTTTCTTTGTTTCGATACAGCAAGAGCAGGAGACAAATTGGCTGGAACAGATCTGACGTGGCGTGACTCGTCAAGCCTTGTGGCACTGCGTCCCGGTGTGTTCGAAACAGTGCCGCCCAAGGGGAATTCATAGGTAACTGGCGTGGCTTCTGTTCGCGCATGGACATCTGCGGCCGTTCCTGTCCGATGCCTGGCAGAGCCCAAGACCTGGAGGCGGTAGGTTGGTCATGGTTCCCAGCCAACCCCATTGATCGTCGCTTGAGGGGTGGTTACACTCGACGCATTCTGTCTCGTGGCGGCCAAGTAACCCCACAAGAAGTCGATCCATCCAGAATAGAAATGCCATAGTGGAATGATGTCCTTTGTATTCAGGGAAATGACCCGCACGTGTTCCGAGCCGCGCGAGAGATCGGCAGCTGTACGTTGACGCGCAGCGTCCTATAGAAGGCGACGCATCTGCTCGACAGTGTCGACGTCCTCGCCAGTAGATTCATCACTGCAATCAATAAGATCTACAAGCCAGGGTTTCTGGCGCAGAAAGCTCCTGGCTCCAGCATCACCCACTACAGTGCTGGCTACTGCTGGCCGAAGTCTCACATCGATGAGCATTGGGTGACCTCGACGAAGCATCCCGAGGTTGTCTGGGGCTGCGTAAGCAGCCGAAGTGATGCGTCCCGGCCGGTGCGAGACGAGGAGCCGGCTAACAGTGCGGACGGTAAGCCCTGGCTGATCTACGAGAGCCACGAGGATATGGTCGTCTGCATTGGCAGCAGCATCACCAATAAGGTAGGAACTTCCCATACCAGATGGCCATTTGTGGTTTACCAGCGTCCGATAGGGTTTAAGGTTGGCCCCGGCGCTGACCGCTTGTGCCTCTGCCCCAAGTACGACAACTACTTCGTGACAGCCGCCGGCAAGTAGATTGTCGGCGATGATTTCCACGAGGGGTCGTCCACGGTATGGCAAGAGTGCCTTGGGGCCACGTCCAAGACGTGTGCCGGCGCCGGCGGCCAGCAGCACACCCGTAACCTGCACCAAATCCGTGTTCTCCAACGTGAGGTTCCTATTCTTCGCGTTCAAAAACCTTCAAATCCCAGTGACTGGTGCGAGCCTGACGCAGCCGATAGTCAGTGCAAATAATCAGCTTCCTCTCGCCCAACCCATCCTGACGGATCCAGATAATGCCAAGGGAAGGAGCGCTGGTGTCCACCACGCCGGAGTAGCGTAAGGTGTCATCTTCCGACACATGGATCCGGTCGCCCTGCCCCAACATCCGCAAATCAAATAGCTGGGTTTCGTCGAAGTCACCCGGTGCTTGGGTTTCTGGGGATTTCGAAACCAAGATGGTCTTGTTTTCTACCGAGGTCTGCCAAGATGAGCTGCCTTCAGAAGATTGGGCTGCGAACCCTTTCTTGTTGCCCATAGCTAGGCCGGGTCCGAGTGCACTGCGCCAGCGGAATCGCGGAGTGGGCGGCCAGTCCCCTGCCAACGCTTGGCGATTATTTCTGCCACGATCGACACCGCTGTTTCCTCTGGCGTTCGTCCGCCGAGATCAAGTCCTATTGGACTATGAAGTTCGGCGATTTGTGGCTCGAGTACTCCAGCCTCAAGGAGCCGGTTTAGCCGGTCATCATGCGTCTTCCGAGAGCCCATCGCACCTATGTAGGAGGGCTTTGATGGGCCTTCCAGCCGCAGGGCGATATCTAGGACTGGGACGTCGAACTTAGGGTCATGGGTCAGAACACAGATGACAGTGCGGTTGTCCACCTTTCCCTTCGCCACTTCTTCCTGAAGGTAAACGTGGGGCCACGATACGATTACCTCATCGGCCCCAGGAAAACGCGCCGTAGTGGCAAACACTGGACGAGCATCGCAGACCGTCACATTGAACCCGACCATTGACCCAGCCCGCGCGACTGCCGCGGCAAAGTCAATGGCCCCGAAGATGATCATTCTGGGCTTCGGCTGGTAGGAAGAAACAAAGACCTTTGTGCCGGTTTCCATCCGCTCTCCACTGGGGCCGTACGTGATCACTTTGGATTCGCCGGAGGCAAGCACCCCTCTAGCATCGTCGGCCACCGCATGATCCAGCATGGCACTGCCAAGGGTTCCGGAAGCGTGGGTTGGCCAAACTACGAGCCGCTTTCCCAGCATTTCTGCCTGGTCATGTTCCACCACGGTCGCGGTAGCAACCGGGTTACCTACCTGAACGTCCTGAATGACAGTCCTTATATCGGGATAACTTTCGTCGGTAACTCGTTCAACGAAGACGTCGATTATTCCGCCACAGGTTAAACCCACTGCTACGGCGTCATCGTCGCTATACCCAAACCGTTGCAATACCGGGGTACCGCCTTCGATTACGTCCTGGGCAATTTGGTAAACAGCCCCCTCAACGCAGCCGCCGGAAACTGAACCGACGGCCTCCCCCGCGGTGCTAACAGCCATTGCTGCGCCCGCTGGCCGGGGGGCCGATTTTGACGTGCTGACCACTGTAGCGAGTGCGAAGGTTTCTCCGCGCATCGTCCACTGTGCTACTGCTTCAATAACTTCACGCATGTGCTATCCGATCTGCTAGGTCCCTAAAGGCGGCCATGGTGTGGCCTGCGACCAAGGCATCGACGTGCGGAAGAACGGCCTTGATGCCGCTCTGTAGGGGTTCATATCCGGGCTTGCCACGGTGGGGATTGGACCAGATGACACAGTGCGCCAAGCTATGGAGGCGGGCAACCTGGTGGGCCAGCTCCCCTGGATCCCCGCGTTCCCACCCGTCGCTGGCGATCACCACCACAGACCCTCTTAGCATTGCGTGTTGTCCCCACAAGGTGATGAAGGCCTGTAGGGCTTCCCCCAGTCGCGTGCCTCCGGACCAATCCGGCACGACGAAACCTGCGTCCAACAATGCGACCTCTGGATCCGGATGCTGTAAGGCCGACGTCACTCTGGTAAGTCGTGTGCCGATAGAAAATACTTCTGTCGTGTCCGCGCCATCTAAAAGCCGGTGACCGAAGCGAAGAAAACTGTCAGCGTAGGCTTCCATCGATCCCGAAACATCCACGATCAGGACGACTCGGCGTGACTTTTTCGTTCGGTGGCGATACTGCAGCTGGCCTGGTTCGCCGCCTCGTTTTAGGTGGTCTCGAACAGTGTGTGCCGGATCGATGCGCTTGTGGCGATGGGTCCGCTTGTAACGCGCCCTTCTCAGCGGTGGTCTAATAGGCAGAGCAGCAAAGGCCTCCGCAAGATACCTCTTTTCCTCAGCAGACATCAGGGCTACATCCCGATGCTGCAGGGCTTCGTCCTTGCTAGCCAGTGCAATTTGCTGCTCGAGTTCTGACTGGGGGCTGTCGCCGTCTGCTGCGTCTGGCAGGCTGGCCTCCTGTCTCTCCGAAAAGGGCACAGGTACTGGAGGCTCGGATGAAAACCACAAGCGAAACGTCTGGTCGTAAGTCTCGAAGTCATCCCTGCTCCTACACAACGTCGCGCGTCCGGCCCAGAAGACCTCGCTGCGGCGTTGGAGATTGAGAACGCTCAGAGCCTCGAGGTAAAGCCGGGCCTGTTCGGCCCCTATGGCCATCCCCTCATCTCTGAGAGCACCTACGAAGCCATAGAAGATCGTCAAACCTATTTGTGAAGACATCACAATCACAATTCCCGGTCAGGTAGGGAAGATGGTTCTCAAGGTGCTCAAGATAAGCTCCCGGTCGTCTTGGTCTTTGCAGAGGGCACCAATCGTCAAGCCAGCACTGTCGGAGTTAATGTCACTTCCGCCAAGGCGGTCCAAGGCCTGGGCCCAGTCAAGCGCCTCCGCTACCCCGGGAGAACGTCGCAAGCGCCCTTCATTGCGCAGGGACTGGACTACGTCAACCACCTGCTGCGCTAGCTTCTCATCGACGCCGGGAAGCCGCGTCTTGATGATTTCCAACTCACGGGCCGGTTCTGGGTGGTCTATCCAATGGAAGTAGCACCGCCGTTTCAAAGCCTCGTGTAACTCACGCGTCCGGTTCGACGTTAGGATCACGATGGGTGGAACACTCGCGGTGATGGTACCCAACTCAGGAATTGATATTTGGTTTGACGCAAGCACCTCCAAGAGGAAGGCCTCAAACTCATCGTCCGCCCGGTCAACCTCATCGATGAGCAGAACGGCCGGCCCGCCTTGCAAGGCACGAAGAATCGGGCGGGGAAGTAGGAACCGCTCCGTGTATAGGGACTGCTCCAGTTGCTCCGCATTCGTTGTCGAATTTGCTGCCTCTAGTGACCGCAGGTGCAGAATCTGACGTGAAAAGTCCCAATCATAGAGCGCCTGGGTCGATTCGATGCCCTCGTAACACTGCAGCCGGATCAACGGGATCGCGAGCATCTTGGCTAAAGCTTCAGCCAGCGACGTTTTGCCCGTTCCTGGAGCACCCTCGACAAGCAACGGCTTATTCATAGCAACAGATAAGAAGACGGTGGTGGACAAGCCCTCGTCAGCCAAGTAGTTGACAGCCTTGAGCCGCGCGGCCATCTCTCCGGGGCTTTCTGGCTTGATCACTTTGTCGTTGCTCATTGTTCGCCTTGCTAATCGTTTGAGAGGTTGTGCATTCTGGCTCTCCGCAGTGACTACGTATGTCGTAACGGATACCGCTGGTAGACGGCCGCTATGCCGTGCACGAGCGTAAGATCAGCCGGTTCCGGGATGTCCCCCCTGTATCAAAAGGCAGGACATCCCGAAGCCGAGAACATCAGCTCGGACTGAACCCTTTGCTATTCCTGCAAGTTGCTCGCGATCATCGTCTTGCCTTTAACAACCCAGATATCTGCCCGCTGGTCGTTCAGGACTGGGAAGGAACTTCGCATTTCATTCAGCGAATCGAGATCCAGACTGGCGTGGAGAACGGTTTCCTCTCTCTCCGCCTGGGTCAGGATGTTTCCGTTGCCATCCACAATCTGACTGTGTCCACCCAACTCTATGCTCTGGTCAGCCCCCGTCATATTGCACTGAATGACGAAGGATTGGTTTTCGATTGCTCGAGCGCGACCCAGAGTCTGCCAGTGCTGAATGCGCGACAGGGGCCAGCACGCTGGTATCACATTCAGTGCCGTACCCTCAGCTGACATATGCCGATACAGTTCGGGGAAGCGAAGATCGTAGCAAGTGCTGAGTCCAGTGATGGCGGTGCCTCGTTCTGTCTGCACCTCGAGAATCGCGGGCTCATCGCCCGCTGCTATCAGCTTTGGTTCTCCATCGGAAAACCCAAAGCGGTGGATCTTCTTATACGTTGCCCGGAGGGATCCGGCCGGGTCAAAAAGAACGGACGTATTCCACATGCCAGAAGCCGCGTTGCTGTGCTCCGTCACCATGAAAGAGCCGGCATGCAACCAGGCTTTCTTTTCCGTGGCCACTTCGGACAGGAAGGTAAACACCTCACTTTGCAGCGAGACAGCGTTCTGTCGCCAGGTGTCGTAGGAAAACCCGCCATGAAGCCACAGTTCAGGCAGAACGATGAGGTCCGCTTCGCCAATGCCAGAAATCAAGCCCTGGGTACGCGAAATCCTGTCCTCGAGCAGTTCTGCCGAGTCGAATCTCACCTGAACAGCCGCTACATCAAGCTGCCCCCTATTTGGTGCTACTTCGCGCACATCCATCAGGTTCAAGACTTTCGGTTGCTTCCGGCTGCAACACCGGCAGCGAAGACCGCAATCAGTGCAGCTACGACAGAAACAATTGCGGGCAGCCATTGTCCGGCTGCGGGGATCTCCATCTGGGGGCCCTTTTTGGCAGCCCGCGTGTCCTTCGCCAGCTTGATGAGGTCCAGTGCTTCGGGTTCTGCCTGCGAAGGCTGCCTTAGTTCTTTTCCTTGGCCTCCTTCAGTCTTTGAGAGCTCAGTGGATGCTCCGCTGGTGGACTCGCCCCCTGAAGTCATCTCCACGGCCAACCTTTGAGCGAAGACTCCGAGGATGGCGGTCGCCGCTTCATTGATCACACCTCGCCCGAACTGGGCGATTTTTCCGGTCATGTCCAGCTCGGTCTGAACGATAACGGTTGCGCCATTGGCTTCCGGCTCAAGCCGGGCGGTAATGGTCGCCGACATATTCCCTTGCCCGCGGGCATCCTTCGCACGGGCCTGGATTACTGCGCGCCGACCCTTTTCATCGACCTCAATAAAGCGGGCGACGCCTACATACTCGGCCGTGATGGGCCCCACCTTGATTTTTGCCTTACCCTCGTACTCATCACCATCAACGCTGGTGATGGAGGCTCCGGGAAGCATGGGGGCGATTCGCTGCAAGTCCAGCAGTACCGGCCACGCCTCCTCCGGTGGGACGGGCACGGTGAAAGTGTTGGTCATCTCCATGATGGTTTTTCCTTAAACGTTCTCGACGACGGATGGTTCATCCACTTTAGGGAGCCCGAATGCAAATGCGGGGTTTCCGGGCTCAAAGCTTCCCCCGTGCTGCAGGCGGGACGCCATCTCTTTAACTTTCTGGAGATAGGCGTTTCCCTGCTGCAGTTGTTTGGTTTCCCAATTTTGCAATGACCCCCGCAGATCGTGGTTCCTTGTAAAGACTTCAGCAAGGGTGCGTGCGTCGTCACAGGCTTTTGCTCCACCCGCAGCTGCGTGGGGCCGGGGAGTCACAGCCGCGTCTCCGATCAACAGGACGCGGCCGTGAACCATGTGATCCACGGTGGCATCTGCCACAACAGTCACAAAAGGGGAAGACGCGTTGAGCACAAGTTCCCTGAAAGGCTTGAAAAGTCGCTCACCCCTGCTGTGGAACTGACGGAGATTGTGGGGATTCAGCGAGTTATGGTGCACTGATGTCGGGAGCCTTATGCCGCGAACGTCTGTCATAAGTTCGTCGATGTCAGCTCCTTCAGGGACGTTCCAGTACCACTGAAAGTTCAGACGCGGAGACTCTGCGTTTTCCCGTCCAGGTATCGGGTAAGCGATGAGATGACCGTCTTCCAGAAGACCGTACGTGAACTTGTCGTTAAAGTAGTTCCACACATCATCGGAAACTTCGCCCGGCTGAAGCACGCCACGCCAAGTGACGTAGCCCGCGTATTTAGGCTCAACGCCCAACAGTCGTTTACGAACTACAGAGGCTCCGCCGTCCGCGCCGATCAACCAGTTCGCTTCAGCCTGCGTGCCGTCGGAAAAGCGCAGCTGCACCGCTTCGGAATCCTGGTTGAGGCCGACGAGGCACTTACTGGTGTGGTATCGCTCGGGTCCGAACAGCTCGTAGAGCGCCCCGTAAATTGAGTCGTAGCTAGTAAAACGCCAGTCTGCAGGAACGGATCCGAAACTTTCTCCTGTCAGTCCGTCGACATATTCCATGGAGGATGACGGAACGCTAATGGAGTCCAGCTCAACACCTTGCTCCATCAAGTAACGAACAAGCTCCGGTTGAACGACGATGCCTGTGCCGAAGCCCGAGAGGGGCTGGGGGGATCGCTCATAGACATCGACCTCAACGCCAGCATCTCGAAGCATCAGCGCTGCG
Source organism: Arthrobacter nitrophenolicus (assembly GCF_045833485.1). Taxonomy (NCBI): domain Bacteria; kingdom Bacillati; phylum Actinomycetota; class Actinomycetes; order Micrococcales; family Micrococcaceae; genus Arthrobacter; species Arthrobacter nitrophenolicus. Next base: position 1,794,958 of record NZ_CP174504.1, on the reverse strand, counting down.
GCCAAGCCAGCTATCGAACCTCCAACTACTGCAATGCGGTCGGTTGTCGGGCTCATGCATTCTTCCTTAGTGCCATGGCGAGCGGCCGCATTGGCGCGCCGCTCGCTCCCCTAAGACGGATCGGAGCAGCGATCAGACAAAATTCCTGCACTCCATCCTTGGCCAGTTCCTCCAGGTTCAACAGTTCCACCATGGGTACACCTGCTTCAGCAAGGAAGTGCGTGTGCCCTGGAAGCCAGTTGTCCTCGTGCTCGGACGGGCCTACCTCTACGCACTCCTGGTCAGCACCAATTGCAGCAATGTTTTGGGTTGTGAGCCACCGGGCAGCGTCCAAGCTTAGGCCCGGAGGGTTTCCAAGAGTCTTGGTTCCGTCCGGCCAGTAACGCATACGTCCGGTACGAACAAAGGGCACATCCCCTGCCTGCAATGCGAGGCCGGCTTTATCCAGTGCCTCTTCAAGGTCTGCAACAGTGATGGCGTAGGAATCAGGAAGGCAGTCAACGTTCTTCAGGCCAGCAATATCCAGCAACACGCCGCGGGTGATGATTGGCGGAATTGTCTCCGCTCCACCCTTGGTCCAGGTCCGGCTGCCCAGATTCTCCTCAGGCCTGTAGCCGTTATAGATCTGTCCGTCGACACCGAAGTGGTTCAACGAGTCGATGTGCGTTCCGGTGTGGGTGTACATGAAGACAACGTCACCCGAGTAACACACGTGCCTGTTGACATGCTCTCCAACGCCGTTAAGGTTATCCACCACTGTGCCCTGGGGGGTGTGGCTCATGAAAATTTGGTAGCTAGGGTCTCCGGCGCCCTGAAAGCTGGGCATGCCCACGAAGTAGTCAACGCTAAGGTCATAGACCCGCGAAGGATCTGCCCGTTGAAGAACGTCTGCGCGAACGGACTCATCAAGGAGGTTTAGTGCCCCTCGCTCGTCATTGGGTCCCCACGGGCTCTTCCCTACCTTTACATCTGCAGTCTGGCTCATTGGGCTGCCTCAACTTCATAATCCACCACAGCCCTATCCGCGAACATCGGCATAAGTGTCGCGACTACTTCGAGGTGGAAGGGATCCGTGGAGTACTTGTCCAGATCAGCCCAGCTTGCAAAGTCAGAAATCAAAACTCCATCCCACGGCGCGCCGTTGTCGCCAGGGTCACCGGAGTGAGTCCCAATCTCCCAGCCTTGAATGAAACCCAGGCGCGGCGGAAGGGTGTTGAGAATTTCAACAATCTCCTCCTGGCTGCTGCCTTCAGCTACGCGCCATGCAAATACGTGTCGAATCTTAGTCATCAGTGGACCTCTCATATGTGTCTTGGATTACCCGCCGGGTTGTCTGTTCAGTTTCGTAAGAGCAGCGAAGTTGTCCCACTGGCGGATTGCACAAGTTACCGTTCTGCTTTGTTCAAACCTTGACAGCGGGTGAAGATCTGCTCGGGCGTGACTGGCAATCGGTCGATGTGTATGCCATCGGCAATGGCATCATCTATGGCGGAAGCGATCGCCGCTCCAGCGGCAATGATGCCAATTTCCCCAAGGCCCTTGGCGCCGAAGGGGTTGTCGGGTGACTTGGCATCTTCAGTTACAAAGCAGTCGACGTTCGGCATCTCCTGAGCGCCCGGCAACAAGTAGTCCATGAACGAAGTCGTAATAGGCTGTCCGTCCTCTTCGTAAAGGAACTCCTCGTAAAGCGCACCCCCAATTCCTTGAACAGCGGCACCTATGATCTGGCCCCTTGTGGTCAGGGGGTTGATTACCCGCCCGGCTTCCGTGGACGTGGAAAAGCGAAGAATCTTATGACCGCCTGTGTCAGGATCTAGCTCGATTTGCACCAGGGTTACGCCGTATGGGTAGTTCATGGCGTTGTTCACGTAGACGGCGTCCGCAGCCAGGCCGGGTTCGTCATTGTCCGCCCTCGCTGTGAAAGGGTCCCTCGCCGCTGCGATCTCGTACAGCGTAATTTGTTGATCGGTGCCCTTGACCTTGAAACTGCCTGCAGTCAGTTCGAGGTCGTCGGGATCGACTTCCAACATCTCGGCGGCCAGACGTCTGGCTTTATCCACCACTGCAAGCGCTGCCTTGCGGGCAGCACCTCCGGCGAGAACGGTTGAACGGCTGGACCAGGAACCAACGCCATCCGGAATAAGCTCCGTATCGCTGTGAACGATGTCGATGTTTTCGGGAGCGATCTGTAGCTCTTCGGCGACAATCTGGGCCAGAACCGTCTCGATTCCCTGCCCTACCGAAGAAGCTCCGGTCTTGACCGTAACGCGGCCGGCACGGCTGACGTCGACACCGCCTGTTTCGAAAAGCCCCAGCCCTGCTTTGTCCATCAGCACGCCCAGGCCTACGCCCACTTTTCGGCCCTCTGCCCGCAACTGTCTGGATTCCTCAAGCCACTCTGGAAAGTTTGCTGCCTGCAGCGCTTCGTCAAAATGTTTGACTACATCACCCGAGTCGAAGTGGTACGGCTCGTGGACGATATCAAGACCCGGCGCCCAAGGGAGGTCCTCCGCCGTTAAAAGGTTCCGTCGCCGGAATTCCGTCTTACTGAGGCCGATTTCTTCACAAGCCAGATCGAAAATCCGCTCGCGAGCGAAGGTGGATTCGTAGCGTCCGGGCGCACGATACGCGCCGACAGGTGTTTTGTTGGTAAACACGGCGTGCAACGTAGCATCGTAAGCAGGAACCCGGTACGGGCCGAACACGATACCGGCAGTAATGTCGCTGACCAGCGGCTCCGCTTGCCTGAAAAAGGCACCATGATTGTGGAAAATTTCGTCCTTCATGCCGAGGATCCTGCCCTCAGCATCGAGCGCGAGTTCGAGGTTATGCACCATTTCCCGGGCATGGGACGTGGCAGTCATGTGCTCGACGCGGTCCTCAATCCATTTGATCGGTACTCCCAGCGCACGGGCCGCCCAAGCTGCAACCACGGTCTCTGGGAAGACTCCGCCCTTCACGCCGAAATTTCCGCCGACTTCCACGTGTTTCATCCGTACGTTGACCTCGGGAAGATCTAGCATCTTGGCGATGATCCTCCGGTTGTCATGCACATGCACGGTGCCCCAGATGAACAATGTGTCCCTTGCCGGGTCGGGCTGTACCAGTACGGCCCGTGGTTCCATAGGTACACCGGAATGGCGGTTGGTGACGTACTTGTGGCGGATGACGTGCTCCGCTTCGGCGAAGGCCCGATCAATATCGCCGTAGGCCTTTTTGATGCGTGCACCTTCGTTACCACGCCCCGGAAAAAGCTCGACCTTACCGGTCAACGCTTCTTCCGGGTCCAAGAGGACCGGGAGCGGCTCATACTCGATGGAGACAAGTTCGGCCGCGTCTTCGGCACGATAAGGATCAACTGCAAGGACGGCAACCACCGGTTGCCCCACGTACAGCACCTTGTCTACTGCCAGGACCGGGTGACTAAAGTCCTCAATGTTGTCATATATCTCGTGGTATCCCAGCTCTTCCAAGAGAACGGAACCCAAGTGCCGTGTGTGCTCAGACGTGATAACCATTCGTACGCCTGGAGTCTTTTCAGCTTCAGTAACATCAATGGACACGATCCGGGCATGGGCCTGTGTTGAACGGACAATGCGCATATGCAATTGCCCGGGCACTCCCAGATCGCCAGCAAATGTTGCTGATCCAGTGAGTAGCCGGCGATCCTCGCGCCGCAGCACCTCCTGGCCTATCCATGCCTGCCTGTTGCCCTCGTCCGCGCCGGCTCTACCGTTGTCAGGGATGAGCGTTTTAGCCTTTGCCATCATGCGCTCAGTATGTCATCGGGCCGTCCAGCCCGGATGTTCAGGCATTGACAAAAACGCGACCCAAGTATCCGCAGTTAGTAGGCGCCCTCGCGCAGCTTCCATAGCATGATCATTTCGCAGCCCCCTTGTGCGGGGTCACGGAAGCTGAATTTAGGGAGATGGCAGGATGACTGTAACTTCGCAAGTGAAACCTGAAGATGAAATGCTGAACTGGGGACGTCTTATCCTTGACGGCGTTTCCTACTCAGACATGGTGGGTGCCCGCGATAGGCCCAAGGAGATCACCTGGTTTGACTACTGGATGAATCTCGCAAATGAGTATGAGCAGGACGCGGAACGAAAAGTGGCCCTGGGCCATGACCTCTCCGCCGGGGAGCTCCTGATGTCAGCCGCACTTTGCGCCCAGTACGCTCAGTTCCTCTGGTTCGACGAGCGCCGACAGAAGGGCCAAGCTCGAAAAGTTGAGCTATATCAGAAAGCAGCTCCACTTCTGTCCCCCCCTGCAGAGCGTCACGATCTGGTCGTTGACGGCATACCGATGCCTGTCTACGTCCGCATTCCTGAGGGCCCGGGACCACACCCCGCCGTCATCATGCTCGGGGGTCTTGAGAGTACCAAAGAGGAAAGTTTCCAGATGGAAAACCTTGTGCTCGATCGGGGAATGGCTACAGCCACATTTGACGGGCCCGGCCAGGGCGAAATGTTCGAACACAAGCGGCTTGCGGGTGATTACGAAAAATACACGTCCGCGGTAGTGGATCTTCTCACCGGACTTGAAACAATCCGGAACGATGCTATCGCAGTGCTGGGGCGCAGCTTGGGCGGTAACTATGCTCTCAAATCTGCCGCATGTGAACCGCGTTTGGCCGCATGCATCTCTTGGGGCGGATTCTCGGACCTGGACTACTGGGACCTCGAAACTCCTCTGACAAAGGAAAGCTGGAGGTACGTCTCCAAGGTTGGCACTCTCGAGGAAGCAAGGCAGCACGTCCACGCGGCTTTGGAGACCCGGGACGTCCTTCCGCAGATCACATGCCCGACGTACATCCTGCACGGGGTTCACGACGAGGTTCCATTGTCCTTCGTGGATACCGTTCTTGACTTGGTGCCGAAACAACACCTGCACCTAGTAGTTGAAAAGGACGGCGATCACTGCTGCCACAACCTTGGAATCCGACCGAGGCTTGAAATGGCAGACTGGCTCTATGATGTTCTGGTAGCCGGAAAGACGCTCACCCCGACAATGAAGGGGTGGCCTATCAATGGATAAAATCAGAAAGATCAGTACCGGCACGGCGCCGCTTGAATCCTGGCAGCCGGATGGCGTCACCGTCCAAGAGGGAAACCCCAATGGTCATGGGTTCACGCTCTTCGAACGCACTTCCTCTCCTCAATTCGGCACGGGTATCTTCACCTCGCAGCCGAGCACAACAACCTATGAACTTATGGACAACGAGATTATTTACGTTGTCGAAGGCTCCGCAACGCTCACTCTGGCGTCCCAAGAGCCGGTGTCCGTGACTGCCGGCGACCTGGTATTCCTGCCGAAGGGGCATGTGTCGACTTGGGAGTTTCACGAGCCCTTCAAGGAGATCTGGTTCTTGGTTGAATAAGAGCTGCCATCAGCGACACCGCAACGGGGCCACTTACGGTGCTGGCTGCGGGAGAGCGGGAGACTCCTCTAGCCCTCCGAGCTCAAGCTTCATGGCCTCGACCATCCGCCAGAGTCTGATGGCGACGGGCAATTCATCTCGCAGCACTCCTCTTGAACCTATTTTGGCTTCGATCAGTTTCAGCCGATAGGCGATAGTTCGGCTGTGCACTCCCAGGCGCTGTGCAGCCAACGCCGCATTCTGGCCCGAAGCAAAATAAGCTTCGAGGGTTTCGACCAGCCTGCTCGGGGGGTCTTGGTGCAATCCGAGACCCCCCAATTCGTCGGAGATGAATGACGTTACTGCGGCGAGATCGCGCGTAGCCAACGCCTCAAGCATGACATCTTCATACCAAGTAACCTGGGTGCCCAGTTTTTGGGCGACCGACTCGGCTTCCAACGCCCGTCTATGGGAAACTACGAATCCATCGACACCTTCGCTTAGAGTCCCAAACGCAATCCTTGTATCCTTCGGCAAGGCATCTGCGAGGACAACTTGCGGTGAGGGCAGTCGATTCGACCACTCGGCCCAGATATAGCCGGTCTCATCCTCGGCCGTGATAACAAGGGGGCGAATCCGAGAGGCGGCGCCGAACGTACGAGCAACAGCCTCAACGCCTTCGCCCGATACCACCGCAGCCAGGTGCCGGCCTGAAAGGTTGTAGGAAAATACTGTCGAATCTATTGGGAGCCCGGCAAGGAGGGCCCTCAACGTCGATAGCTTCCTGCGATTCTGGCTTTGCCTGGAAAAGGCAGTGCTCTCCATTTGGTACGTTTCGATGATGGAAGCGGAAACTCTATCGTTCCAAGCGAAATGGCTTGCACTGGCATGCCTTAGAACCTTTGACCTTTGGAGAGGATCGATGATGATTCGGTGCGCCTCTTCAAGGATAAACTCCCACAACGTGGCTTGGGCCGCCCTAGATCCCCTGAGTAGGTGATGGAGGTCGACGCCCGCCCGTGCCGCCAACCTCACTTCGCGGAGAGTCTCATTGGAAGCCCTGGTGGCTCCTACCCGCCCTTGACCGATGTATTCGAGGACATCGCGCAAGGAAGCCGTAATGGTTTCCGATTCTGCCTCTGTAAGAGACGAGTTCCGTGTCGCGGTCGAATAGTCTTCGTACGCATACTGCAGTCTTGCCCTAATACAGTCGTAGATTTCAGGAATCCTTGCCTTCACGGCAGCGGAGAGTTCATCCAGTCCTTCCTCAATGGTCATACACTGAGACTATCAACGGAGCTGGCCTGCGCCGAGACGCAGGTAGCGCGCATGAAGTAGGAACATGATCCAGACGCAACTTCTATCGGCAATATCGGCTGCCATTACAGCAAATATAGATCAGCTGTCCGACTCTATGGTCCGTCGACTCCAAGATGATGTTCAGGCTGGTGTGGGCTTAGACCCGGCACTGGCGCAGCGGAGGTCTGAGCGGCTCGCCGCTGCCTTGCTATCTATCAGCAGGGCATTGTCCGGGTCAGAGGAACCCGACGAGGATTTTCTTGCCGAGGCCACCCTCGAGGCGCGTGAGACAGCCCAAGCCGGCGTCGATCTACTCGAACTCATTCACACCTATCGAGTGCTGCAGTCTGCGACGTGGGATGTGCTCTTGGACTTTACAACCACTCTTGTTCCGGATGCATCACAGCAGTTGGAAATTCAGAAGTGGGTCTCTCAGCTGCAGCATCGGTGGCACGACGTTGTAGTCGCCAATGTCATCGACGCGTATCGTTCGGAACAGCATCGGTTCTTTTATAAGTCGGAGGATCACCGGCTTAGAAATGAGTTGCGGGATTTCATTGCAGGACGGCGCATTGCCCGACCTAACGCGAAGTACGCCTTTGAAGGACAACATTTATCCGTGGTGGCCTGGGGACATGATCCAAAGGGTACGATCGACCGCGCCGCTACGCTTATCAACAGCGATGCGCCTTTGATACTGGAAAGCACTGGCGGAGCGTTTTTGGGCTGGTTGGCGGTACCGGAGGGCCAGGATGCCGTCACGCAAGTCAGTGAAAGTGACTTGCCTGATGGTGCACATTTAGCTCTAGGGTCCCTTGATAAGGGCTTTTCCGGGTTCCGGCGCAGTCACCAGCGCGCATGGAGGGCCTATAAAGTGGGCCGCCTGACGGGCGCACGGATAACCCGATATTCCGATGTGGCTCTCGAAGCTGTCTTCGCCACAAATATGCAGGCGGTGCGTGACCTGGTCTCGCAGCAGTTGGGCCCTTTGCTCAGCGATCCCCGCAGAGACATACTTTGCGACACCCTTCGGGCTTATTTCTCGGCCGGTTGCAACGCCGTAGCGGCTGCAACGGCGCTCCAGGTCCATGAGCGCACCGTCGCCTACCGGCTCAGATCCATTGAAGAACGGCTTGGCATAAGCGTTGCAGAACGCAATGTGGAGCTCCTCGTCGCACTACGGCTTTATGGCTTGTTGAAGTCAATTGCTGGGACCGACATTCTGTAGTGAAGGTCAGCGTCCAGTGCTAGCGCGTCGCGGGATTGTCTGTTCTAGGTAGGTCGCGGCACTGATTTGTCCCATGACGCAGAGCGCAAATTCATACCAAGGGGGCAAAGTAGTGACATGAACAATGAGCGCGGCCGGCGGTACTGCCCGTGAAGCCACCTTCTTTCGATTACGTTGTTGCCGATTCGGTTGAGCATGCGCTCCGCCTGCTGGCGGACGGCGGCGATGACGCGAAGGTCATCGCCGGCGGTCAGAGCTTAGTCCCGCTCCTAAATTTCCGGATGGCCCGTCCGTCCCTTTTGGTCGATATAAACCGCATACCTGGTTTGGCAAACATCAAGAAATCCGATCAAACTATTGCGATCGGCGCCTTGACCCGTCATGCGAAGCTAACAAGCTCCAAAACCATTTCGCATAACCTTCCAATCCTGTCGGAAGCGGCGGCATGGATCGCGCACCCTCAAATTCGTACTCGAGGAACGATCGGCGGCTCCCTTGCACATGCCGATGCAGCCGCAGAGCTGCCCGTAGTCCTGCTAGCCCTTGACGCCTCCGTCACCGCAAAGTCTCTACAAGGCGAGCGGAGTATTCCTATAAAGGAACTATTGGTCTCGCATTTTGTCTCAAGCATCCTTCCCGGCGAGCTCATTGTGGAGGTGAACGTACCTCTGCTGCCTCCTGGAACCGGTGCTGCATTTGATGAATTTTCCCGAAGACATGGTGATTACGCCATAGGAGGGGCTGCATCCATCGTCACCTTGGACGAGCAAGGCAAATGTTCGCGGGCGAGGATTACTGTCCTGGGCGGAGGGTCAACCGCCATTCGCTGTCACGAGGCGGAGAGCATCCTGATTGATAGCACTCTCTCCAGTCAAGATATTGTCGCCGCTGCGCGCGCCGCGGTACAGGGTCTTGACCCCGTGCCCACAGTGCACGGGAGTGCTTCGTACCGTGCACAAGTTATTCGGACGCTCGTCGAAAGAACCCTCGCCCAAGCACTGAACCGCGCGAGACCGACACAGGAAAGCAGGGATCACTGATGAACGCCTTTCACCTAACGGTTGAAGTAAATGGAGTCAACCACGAAACGGACGTCGAGCCTCGTCGGCTCCTTGCGGACTTCCTACGGGATGACCTGCACCTCAGGGGTACTCGAGTAGGCTGCGAGCACGGCGTATGCGGTTCCTGTACTGTGCTGATGGATGGCCAGCCCGTGCGATCCTGCACCGTGCTGGCCGTACAGGCGAACAATTCCAGGATTGAAACCGTCGAAAGCCTACAGCAGGACGGACAGCTTCACCCGCTGCAAAGTTCCTTCTCAAAATGCCATGCCTTGCAGTGTGGATTTTGCACCTCAGGATTCTTGATGACGCTTAAGCCTCTCTATGATGACGACGAGGTTACCCTCGATGCGACGAGTGCTCGCGAAGCTATCTCGGGAAATATTTGTCGTTGTACGGGATACCAGCAAATTGTGGAAGCTACAGTAGAAGCCTTCAATTGTAGGGCTCACGACGACTGACTCTAATCTCGACCCCTTCGCGGGGCTCAACGTTTCGGCGTCCCCATCATCCCCTAACAGCTTTCCCCGTGGCGGTTATGGATATTTCCGAAACAGAAATTCCCATAGGCACTCTGCATAATAAAAACGCAGAATCTTAGAAGGCGAAGAAAGCAACAACACGTGCTGAATCCCGATGATGACACGACCAGGATGAACGGACCGGATGAGCAATTCTGGCAGGCAGCTTCTGTACAGAAGATACTTCTCAGCGCAGCCTCCGCCTATCGGGATCCTGAGCATGTCTCGATATGGGAATCTTGGCCTCACGGCTGAAGGTCAAAGACACAGAACAAAACGAAAATGGACCGTAGCCGGAAATCCAGCGTCGCCATCGCGAGTGCAAGACTAAACAGCATCATGCGGTCCCTATGTTTCCGGGCCAGACACGACTCCTCCTGGCTCGGGATTCACCATCCTGGGATAACTGCGGGGAATGCAACATCTGCATTCCCCGCAGTTATCCCAGAGTATGACTACTCTGAACACAGGACGATGTCAGCCGTAAGCCATCACCAGCAGTTCAAGCCAGCGACCGTCGAGAAACCGATAGCGGCGGTTTGGGATCTCCCAAAAACGCCGTCGCTGGCGAGCAACATCTCCCAGGTCGTCTTCGTATATCTGAGCGTGCGCCTCACGACACCCGTGCGAATGCTGTGAAGCCTACGATCTGCTTTGTTGCAGATACTCATTCGATTCCGGCGGGAGCAGTGGGCGCCGACCCTTGTTCCCGGAAATCGCGCGATTGGTCCAACGGGCAACCCAGTTCCTCAAGACCTCGTTCCTGTGCCACCTAAATTCCACCGCCCGGAGCACGGTAACGCCAGGTAGTGCAGTGGGTACCGGAGGCTGACCTCCGGCTAGTCATCCGACGATGCGCCCGGCAGGCGGTCTGGTCAATTCCGGCACGAGCGAAATGCTGTTGCCGCTACCACCCCCCGGCTCCGGCGCCATCAGCGTCACCGGACGCGGGCGCATCCCAAGGAAAGACCAACTCCGGAAAGAGGCCAGCCAGCCAGCAGAGATATCATGCCGGTCACTGCCCGTAAACATGGTGGCACCTGCGTTCGGCCCGGCCACGAAACGGTCCATTTTATATGCTGGACACCTGACCAGCTCTGGAGCGGACAGTTGCGCCGGGACGGTTTCGCGTCCCGGCGCCAGCGAGAGAGGTTTAGCCCGGTATCCAGCTCCGATCTACACACCCAGGGGTTTGGATCACGCTACTTTGCCACTGAGCGCGACGCGAAGCTCGGAGTCCCGCTCGCGCATTCCTGCGCGGACCGCATCAGCAAAATCGTAAACTCCGTCAGTAATTCGGCCAACTGCCTGATTTAGGCCTCCAGGCCCCAGGCTGGACCGTGAGTCAGTAACCGTCCGAAGGGCAATGACTCCAATAGCCACCCCGATACCCATCCAAACGAGTCGTTTCATTATTGGTTCTCCAAAACTCAGCGGCTTCGGCGGCCGGTAACGGGCTTGGAGTGATTTGCCAAGGCCGTCCTGACACCATGGCTGAAAGCCAACACCCTAATCAATGGTGACCCGATCGAGGCGGCGACCAAGGAGGACAGCGCGGAGAGATTGGCGCTGGCGTCCGAAACGTTCGATGCTATGTCGTCCACCTTCTTGAGTTGTTGATGTGTAGTGGAAACAGTAGCTGTTACCTCAGCCATCAGCGGTGTGGTGCCCTCACTCAATGACCTGATCGCAATTCGTACCTCGTCGAGTACCTGGCCCAGTTTCATAATGGGCACTGCCAGCAGCAGGACAAGGAGTGCAAACATCACCGCAGCAATGAGGCCGGCGAGAGCACCAACAGACATAGACATTCATCTCCAAGAACTTATATGTGTGAGCACAAAGCTGCTCATATGGATAGGGAAAGCATGCAGGGGGGGAAATCCACTGGGTGCCGGGGACCCTTGAAGTCAAGACCAGAGATAGAGGCGCACCCTCACAGCGGATGCCTTCTTGTGCAGCGCGCACCCTGAAAAGCGGCAAGGTATGAAAGAACAACGCGTACCTGGCCGCTCAGGCGAGAGTCCCGCCGCGGAGCAGCAAGTAAGGCGGTACCACGCCAGCACTCGATGGCGCGGACACGCCGGCCGATCGCTAGGCAGCAAATCACGAACCGTCAAGCTCGTCACTGCTAAGCCATCTGAACGCCACCGGCCCCAGCCATTCCTGGGGCCGGTGGCGTTCATGGAATCAGTTCAACTGCTAGCAGTTTGTTGTTGTCGCAGGCGCTGGCCACAACCCAGACGCTGCAGCCGCCATCTACAGTTCTTAGACGCACCACGTGCTCCAGCCGTGTGACTGCCCTTGGGCCGGAAGTGAACCTGGAACACCAAGGAGAGGTCTTATCGAACCCGCGCTCTACGCGTGCAGGATTGCGTTTACGGCGCCCTCCGCGGTTTCCAGGGCCCCTTCGATATAGCCCGGGAACGCCAACGAAACATCGGAGCCTACAAAATAAATCCGGTCAGCAGGCTCTCCAAGTTCCTTATGCACACGAGTAAACTGCCCCACTCGGGGAGAAACCCAGGGTCCTTCGAAAAGTGGGTCTGCAATCCAGTCGTGGTAGTCGATACCCAGAACTTCAACCTCTGGCAGGTAGTAACGCACCGCGTCCTTGACAGCGCTTAGGTCGGTAGCGTCGAAGGATCCTGAGTCCGTAAAAGCGACCAACAGTCGTTCGCTTTCCGAAACCTCACAATAGTCGTAAAGCGTGGGAAAAACTCCGTCTCCAACGCATTCAATTCCTGCTTCGGCTCCGCGCACGTGAATGAGAATCTTCAGTCCCCGGCCGCCATGCCCTTCCTCGATCACTGACAGCCGCCTTTCAGGAAGGGAGGGGGTAAACAGGATCCTCCGCCAAGTGTTCATTGGCGTAGCAACAATCACGGAATGAGCTTGAAATGCATCCCCATTTTTGGCGGTTACGTGCACTACGTCGCCAGACTGGTCTATGCCCGTAACGACTGTATGCATTCTGATTTCAGGAATATCCTGGCCCATCGCGTCGACGAGGTCAGCGGAACCATTAGCAAAGACTTCATCCAGCGAGAGAACCACGCCGAGGATGCTGTAGTGATGTGCTGCAATAAGTTGCAGCGCCCAAAGCGCGGATGCTTCGTCAGCCGGCAGGCCAAGCATGTTCCACGCCCAGGCGAGCAAGAATTGTCTGGAAACAGGGGGCAAATCCAGTTTGTCAACGTACTCGATTAGTGGGATGTCCAAGTCCTCAAGGTCTTGGTTCTCCAGCCCCTTTTCCAGATCGATCCTGTGTGCATCCCGCAGCAATGTGTAGATGGCTGCTTCCACTGCAACTGCTTCTAAGCCAGGAATAGGAAATGCCTGGTCCAGTGCGGTCGGTCCAAGGCGATGCTTGAACGAGGTGAACTCGCTAGCAGCTGTAGTGGGAATTCCATACCGGTCCAGTTCAGCCGCTAACCGCGGATGGTGCTTCCGGTGAAGGTACGCTCCACCGATCTCGACCTGTAGATTCGGCACATTCCGGGACTCCCGGGAATACGCTCGTCCACCGAGGCGCCCCCCGCCTTCAAGCAGAACTACTTTCTTACCAGCATTGGTAAGGTCACGTGCTGCTTTCAGCCCTCCAAAACCCCCACCAACCACAATCGCGTCATACAAAGTTTTCTTCCTTCACATTCGTGCCCTAAGGGTGTTCGCTTCTACCCAGAAGTTGCAGGAAACAATGCCCCTACGCCAGGTCCATTGCGCCTCGATCAAGCGCAGGTACACCTGCCCGACCCCAGAGTTCTGTCCAATCTTGGGGCCCTTCCAGGTCAACAATGCCCTTGGTGGCGCGAATAATCTTCTCGGGCGTGGCCGGGAGTTCATAGAGAACGGAACCAAAGGGAGATAGGGCATCATTGACTGCATTGAGTACCGCGGCCGGTGCAGCAATCAGTCCTGACTCTCCCATCCCCTTTACCCCTGATGCTGTCATCTTCGACGGAGTTTCAAGATGCCTGATTTCAAATGGCGGGGAAATGTCCATAGTTGGCGTCTGATAATCCAAGAAGGATGTAGTAGACAAGTTTCCTGACTTGTCATAAACCAGCTGCTCGAAGAGGCCGGCGCCAATTCCTTGAATGACTCCGCCGCGGATCTGACCTTCAACAATTGTGGGATTAATCATTACCCCGCAGTCCTCGACGGAGTACACCTTTTCGACCGTCACGAATCCGGTAACAGGATCCAGCTCAACGATCAAGGCATGACCACCGTTAGAAAACATCGGACGCGATGTGTCCCACGCCTTTGTGAACTCCAGGCCTGGTTCAAAACCGGCAGGCCACTTGGATGAGTCCCAGTAGACCGCCATGGCTACGTCGGCGATGCTCACCCGCGATTCCGGAGCCCCAATTACAGACGCGAAGCCCTCTTCCAACACCACATCTTCCTCAGAAGACTCGAGCATGTTGGCTGCGACGGCAACCAGTTTTTCTCGGATGGCATGGGCTGCACGGTTGACGCATCCACCCGCGATGACAGCGGCGCGGCTTCCGATAGTGCCACTGCCATAGGCGCCCTTGGTGGAGGTACCGGCATCTACGCTGATCGATTCGAAGGGTATGCCCAAGACATCCGCCGCTACCTGGGCGAGGGTCGTTTGATGGCCTTGTCCCTGGGAATTCAATCCCGAAGTTACTGTGACCGACCCAGTAGAATCCATCTTGACGGTCGCCGTATCGTGGAACACATCAGTTGCTCCATGAGCCTGCATCATTCCCGTGCTCTCGCCGCTACTTTCGACGAAGACGCTTATTCCCAGTCCCAGGTATTTCCCGTTCTTGCGAGCTTCTTCTTGTCGAAGAAGAAAAGCCGGGTAATCGACCATTTCTTCCAACGCGTTGATTACTTCAAGAAAGGAGCCCTCCTCATATACGACTCCCTGGGGGTTTGTCCACGGGAATTCCCGGACGACATTCTGCCTCCTGATTTCGAACGGAGAGACCTTCATCTGCCGCGCCAGGTCGTCCATGAGGCACTCGCGGGCAAGAGTTCCCGCCGTGTAGCCAACACCACGGAAGGCGCCCATGGGACACTTGTTGGTAACAGCCCCCTCGTACACATACTCAGCGGCCGGGATATCGTACACACCGGTTGGCGTGACTGCTGCTGTGGCCCAACATTCGACAGCCATAGTCTGCGGGGGCATGTGGTAGGCTCCCCCGTCAACTAAAGCATGGGTACGAACCCCGGTTATTCTTCCCTCAGCGTTGGCAGCATATTGAATTGTCACGAACTGCTCATGAGCGTGTGAACCCGCCAGCAGATTTTCACGGCGATCCTCTACCCACTTCACCGGCGCCTTAAGGTGCTTCGAGGCCAAGGGCATGAGCATTTCTTCTGGAAATACGTGCGCCTTCTGCCCGAAGCCACCACCGGTGTCAGGAGAAATGATCTCACTCCGGGACTCATCGAAACCAAGAAAGAGGCTCAGACACATTTTCACGTAATGGGGCATCTGTGTTGACACCCAAAGTTTGAGCCGATCCTCAGTCCATTCGTAGTCTGCTAGGCAACCCCTCGTCTCCATGGGTGCGGCTGCCACGCGGCCAGGGTGGTACAGGGCGGAAACCACATGCGCAGCATTGCTGAATGCCTCATCCACATCCCCAAAGGTTGCCCGCCCCCGGATGCCCACATTGTCAGGGCGTTCGCCGTTTGCTACCGGGCCTCCTTGAATGGATTGGCGGGGGTCAAGTACGACCTCGAGTTGCTCCAGGTCGAGGCCTACGAGATCACATGCATCTTCTGCTACCGCTCGCGACTCTGCGACTATCAATACAACCGGTTCACCAACGTAGCGGACGACGTCCTTGGCCAGGAGAGGCATGGTCATCGCTTCGCATCCCTCAGCGGTGTACTGCGCTTCAATGCCGGCGCAGTACTCCTCAATGTCCGCGGCGGTCCAGACAAGGTGAACGCCAGGCATTTCTGAGGCGGCCGACGTGTCAATGCCGTTTATTTGAGCATGAGCAGCGGGGCTGCGCACGAAACAAGCATGCAATTGGCCGTCAACGTTGACGTCATTCAGATACTTCCCCCGGCCGGTGAGAAGTCTTGCATCCTCAGTTCGGGGGACCCGTTTACCGATGACGTTTCTTGTTATTGGAGGAGAGAAATAATGTGGGTTATCCATTTTCATTTCCAATCTGGCCCGCTGCATCCAAAACAGCCTCAACAATCGTCTGGTAGCCCGTGCACCGGCATAGGTTACCCGACAGGGCTTCGATAACTTCGTCTCTTGTCGGGCTAGGGTTTGATTCAAGCAACTCGGTAGCCGACATGAGGAAGCCTGCAGTGCAAAAGCCGCATTGGAGGGCGTGGTGCCTTTTGAAAGCTTCCTGAAGGGGGCTGAGGGCGGCTCCATCCGAAAGGTCCTCGACCGTCCGGATGGTGCGTCCGTCGCCCTGAGCGGCAAGAGTCAGGCAGGATCGTACAGCCGCCCCATCCATGAGTATCGTGCACGCGCCGCAGACACCGTGCTCACACCCCAGCTTGATGCCCGTAAGTTTTTGGTCGTTCCTCAGATGGTCGGCCAAGGTATCGCGCGCGTCCACTGCGACAGTTCGGCGACGTCCGTTTACTTCCACGTCAATTTCGACGCGATCTGAAGGCGGTGGTGTTGTCACGTACGTGCTCCTGCTTCAACTATGGTGCGTCGGATCAGCTCCTGCACCAGGCCATGCCGATATTCGGCCGAACCGTGCATGTCTGAGATATACGAGAGCGATTTCGCTCCAGCTTCTGAGGCCACTTCTGCCCTATCCGGCGACAGCTCAGATCCGGTAAGGACCTCTTCTGCATCGGGTACTCGTTGGATCTTGCCGACAGCACCTCCAACGGCGATCCGGGCATCGGAAATGCGCGAATCTTCAGCCGACAAAACGACTGCAATATTCGCGAGCCCGTAGTCTCCGGATCGTCTGGCAAACTCCCCATAGCCCCAGCCGTTCGGGCGTGACGGTATCCAAACATCAGTGATAATTTCATCAGCGGCAACACTTGTCATGTACGGACCGACGAACAAGTCATCGGCCTCAATGGTGCGTCGTCCTCTTACGCTTTGGACTTCCACCATTCCATTGAGGGCAACCAGCACGAGTGGCCACTCGCCCGCTGCATCTCCATGAGCCAAGGATCCACCCAGTGTCCCCCGATTTCTAATCTGGGGATGGGCTATGTGCCGTCCAGCTGCCGCCATCATTGGCAGGTGCTTTGCAATGACAGGGGAACTCACGATGGTGGTATGGGTGACCATAGGGCCGAAGCGAATGTAATCTCCAACTTCTTCCATGTCAGTCAGGCCAGGAACGCCTCCGAGGTCTACAACGACGGTCGGTTGGGCTAACCGCATAGCCATGACAGGTAAAAGACTCTGGCCTCCAGCGATCACTTTGGAGTCCTCATCGTTTGACAGTAAGTCGCAGGCTTCTTCGATTGAAGCCGGCGATGCGTATCTAATTGCGGGTAATTTCATCCTTCACTCCCTCGAATGACTTACATCATTCCCTATGGGCCGTTGCTTCTTGCATGGCATCGAGGAACAACTGCGACGTACCTTTTGTCGGAGTGTGCATAAAGAATGTGTCCCGGCTAACATCCGCTTTCCGGCGAGGGCGGGGCGGGTGGACGAAAGACGGTGGTCCAGGCTGAACGCGTGAACCGTCTTGATGAGTGAGGCCCGCAGAGGGATGCTCTTGAGCCCTTTGGTTTTCCTTTCGGCGCTCGTCCTGACAGCGCCGCCGGTCCGGTCCTGCGCACAGGAATTGGAAGGCGTCTCCCCCGCTATGCGGCGGCTCTACCTGCCATCGCGCCGTCTCCGAGTAGGGGCTGGCATATGGGCGGAAGGTTCAAGTGCTGATACTCCTGCGGCCACAAAGCGAAATCTCGCCTGATGCATAGCCACGTGGAAGGTCCTCAAGAGACACCACCGGAAGAACCAGGACGGTACACAAACGCGCACCTTCCGGCGGGGCTGGGGGCAGCCAAGTAGCTAGGTGGTGATCGGCTGCTACGCGCTCGTGCCGGAAGCAGGCCTGCCGTGTAGCCAGTACAGATTGCCTATTATCGGCAGGCCTCCGGTGCAGCCCGGATGTGCCGAGGCTGCACCGGCCTACCCGCCGGCGAAAGGGGGGAGCACGTCAACCACATCATCGGGTCCCACAACGGTTGACTGGTCGCGCACCGCCACCTCATTGAGCAGGAAGCTGCTCCGCGAGAGGATGCGGGGGAGCGGAGGAGTGCCGGCGGGAGGTTCGGGTCGTTCCACGGCCAGCACGGCGTCCAGGAGCCCGGCCACCGTGGTGCCCTCAGGCAGGTCGAACTTCTCTTCCTCGAGGCCTGCGGCTGCACGTGCGGCAGCGAAGTAGCGTACGTTCATGAAAGTGTCAGCCCCCGATGGCGCTCATGCTGCGGTCCGGCTGGACGAAGTCCGGAGCGTCGAGTCCCACGTGGTCCATGCCGTGGGCCTTTGGCTTCAGCCACATGGCGTCCTGCCAGCGGCGTGCAAGGTCGTCATCCGACGCGCCGGACCGCAGGAGGCCCAGGAGGTCGAATTCCTCGCGTGAGAACAGGCAGCTCATGATCTTGCCTTCGGCCGTGATGCGGGTCCTGCGGCAGTCCGAGCAGAAGGGCTCCGTCACCGAAGCGATGATGCCGACTGTCCCCAGCACAGGCCCCTCCACAGCAGCGGCAACAGACCCGGCCACCCGGCGTCGTACTTCAAAGCGTTCGGCGGGGGCGCCGTCACGAGCCCGCGGATCGGTGGTGAGGACGAAGTCGGTGGAGAGCAGGCCCCGGATCTCGGCCGCGGTGATCATATTGCGGCGGGTCCAGCCGTGGTCGGCGTCCAGCGGCATCTGCTCAATAAACCGCAGCTCGTAACCGCGCTCCAGCGCCCATGCCAGCAGCGACGGGGCTTCGGCGTCGTTGATGCCGCGCATGAGGACCGCGTTGAGCTTGACCGGACCAAGTCCGGCCGCCCACGCCGCATCCACCCCGGCCAGGACCTGGTCCAGGAACGGGCGGCGGGTCAGCTGGGTGAATGTTTCCTCATGCAGCGAGTCCAGGGACACGTTGATCCGGGTCAAGCCGGCGGCCTTGAGCGGCGCGGCCTTTTTGGCGAGCCCCACGCCGTTGGTGGTCATGGAAATCGGCAGGTCGGGATGGTTCCGCCGCAGCTCCGCGATGATGTCCACCAGGTCGTGCCGCACCAGCGGCTCACCGCCGGTCAGCCGCAGTTCGCGGACGCCCAACTGCTCGACGCCGATCCGGACAATGCGGACAATTTCCTCGGCAGACATGACCGCCTGTTTCGCGAGCCATTCGAGGCCCTCTGCGGGCATGCAGTATGTGCAGCGCAGGTTGCACTTGTCTGTCAGGGACAACCGCATGTCCGTGGCACGGCGGCCGTAGCGGTCCACCAGCCCGGCACCCGCGCCGGCAGGACGGGCCGCCGGTACGGACAGCCCGGCATCCTCCCGCGGCTGCGGCATTCCTAGCTGGACACTCATGAAATCAGGCTACGCGAAACCAAGATGGACGCGTTTGTGCTGGAAGGGACAATTGGGGCGGCCAGTTATGCCAAGTAGCTATAGCCCGAAACTCCGCATACCTGCTGAAATCATTTTGCAGTCAGGATTACCAGCTTATACACAGCGCAATGGACGCGACGCGTATCTGAAAATCATGCAAGGAGCCGGCGGCCAAAGCTTTCGTCGGAAAAGTGAAGCGCCCTGGCGTGGCCAAGCAGGATTTCAGTAAGACCGAAAAGATCTCCCGAAGGCAGGACATGCAGAGGCAAGAAGAGCAGTTGATCGCGCTGACCGGCAACAGTCCCGGCCCGGGGACCACCGGAAACTCGCTGCCGGAACATGAACACCGAAGCATTTCCACGCACCTACAGGCAATCCGGGATGTGCTCTTTCCGCTGTTGACCCCACCCAAGGTTGAGCAATTGCCTCTAATGGCTGCGCTCGGTCGCGGCCTGGCGGAGACCTTATATGCACCGATAGATTTGCCACCCTTCACCAACTCTCAGATGGATGGCTATGCAGTCAGATCCCAAGACGTAGCAGAGGGCCGGGGACAATTGCGTGTGGCGCCGCCGGTCCCGGCGGGCGCATTGCCGTCCCCTTTGACTCGAGGGACGGCTGCTCCAATCATGACTGGAGCCCTATTACCCGCTGGGGCTGATGCTGTCGTCCCCATCGAGCGGGCAGTGCCAAACCTTTTTCCGCCCCCTGGTTCGGATACGACAGTGCGGCTTCCCGAGACAGCCGCGGGAACGTTCGTCCGTGGTGCTGGCACTGATATAGCTTCCGGCGAGTGTGCACTCGCCGCTGGCACTGTTCTCGGCCCACGTCAGCTTGGTTTGCTCGCGGCGTTGGGTGTCACTGAGGTTGTTGTTAACCAGAAGCTCACAGTGCTGCTGGCCACCACGGGGGACGAGGTCCTTGAGCCCGGAGAGAACCTCGCGCCAGGAAAGATTTACGACGCAAATAACACTCTTTTGGAGTCCTCGATGCTCCAGGCCGGGCTTACCGTGATCAGGGCGGGCATTGTCAAGGATGAGCCTGGCGCTCTATCAAAGCTCCTGAGAAGTCATGCTGCCCATGTCGACCTGATTGTTACCAGTGGTGGTGTGAGTAATGGTGCCTACGAGCCCGTTAGGCAGACGATGGTCGATCATGACGTTGAATTTTCCCATGTCGCCATTCAACCCGGCGGACCCCAGGGAGTCGGCACTTTTGACGGAATTCCAATCCTCGCGTTCCCCGGAAACCCGGTCAGCTGCTTAATCTCGTTCGAGATGTTCCTGCGTCCGCTGCTCAGCGAAATGTTTGCCGCGCCGACACCGAGGCTTTCCCTCCATGCACCCCTTTCGCATCCCCTAACGTCGCCCACAAAAAAGCATCAGGTCAGGCGGGGAGTCCTCTTACCGAATGGCACAGTACGGCTGGAAGGGGGTGAAGGTTCCCATCTGCTCGGAGCACTTGCACGGGCGAACGTTCTGGTGCACATCCCAGAGGGAATCTCTGAACTAGCTGAGGGATCGAAGGTGGAGGTGTGGGCAGTATGAGGCTAAAAAGCTATCCTGGTGGGCTCACTCACCTGCGGCCGGACGGCAGCGCGCAAATGGTGGATGTTTCAGGAAAAATTGAATCCGACCGGGAGGCGACGGCTACGGCAACGCTCCGTACAACTGGTGAAGTTCTGCTGCTGCTCACAGCAGAAGGGTTGCCTAAGGGTGACGCCTTGGCCGTGGCCCGGATCGCTGGCATCTTGGCTACCAAGAGAACGTCCGACTTGATTCCGCTGTGCCACCCGCTGCCTATCTCGAAGGTCGCGGTCGACTTCGTACTGGCGTCGGACAGCGTGCAGCTTGTTGCCACTGTGAAAACCAATGGCGTGACAGGTGTAGAGATGGAAGCCCTGACTGCGGTGACCGTCGCCGCCTTAACCGTTTACGACATGATCAAGGCTGTAGACAAGCATGCTGTTCTCACCGATATCCGGGTGCTCGCCAAGAGTGGCGGCAAGAGTGGAAACTGGGCGCTGTGAGCATTCTTGGAAAGATGCATGGTTCTAATGGAAGAGGCTGCGCTGGCCTAATGAGAGGACAGGCATGAGCACTGTTCAACAGACGAGTCGTGGAAAAATTGCTACCGGACGGCAGCCAAGCAGGCAGGCCCTTACCGTGGTCCATTCCGGGCTCAGCGATCGACAGCTCTCCGTAGACGTGGCCATCGCTGCCGTGGAGTCGAGCGCATCCGGAGCAGTGGTCAGCTTTAGTGGAGTAGTGCGCAATCACGACGGCGGTAAGGCAGTCGAGCGACTGAGCTACACCGCCCACCCCAAGGCGCCCCAGATCCTGAAAGACGTTTTGGAGGCGGTTGCTGCCGAGTACTCATTTCCAGATGAGGCTGAGGGGTCCGTGCCTGTGCGAATTTGGGCGGCACACCGCGTGGGTGCACTTCGGATTGGGGATGCGGCTCTTGTTTGTGCTGTAGCCACCGGACACCGTGGACAAGCTTTCGCCCTGTGTGCGGAACTGGTTGACCGGATCAAGGATGAAGTACCCATTTGGAAGGAGCAGTTCTTTTCCGATGGAACCGTGGAATGGGTTGGTGTCGGGACCGCAGGATGAACTTTTCCGTACCCCTCACATCTGAATTGAGGTGATCAGGTCATCCAGGAAGGATGTCCACGAGTTCTCTCAGTCAGCACGTAGACGTCGTCGCATTGCCCACCGCCACGGTTGTGAGAACCATCAGCGGAGTCGCGAGCCCGGCGATGCACCGACCCGGAAGCAAAAGGGGTGACTACCCGGGCGCGAATGTAGCGTCGGAGCCCTGCTGGGTATTCCCACATTGAATGATCTATAGAAAGAGGACCATGTGAGCATCACCCGTTGCATCAGCGCCCTGCTGGCCGCGGGCTTCCTTGCCGCCGGACTGGCCGGCTGCGCTTCCGCTACCGCGGGCACAGCCCCGAGCGGCTCCACGAACGCAAGCGCCGGCGGCACCAAGGCGACTGTCGGCACCGTGACCGTTTACGCCGCCGCGTCCCTGAAGTCGACCTTCACCGAGATTGCCGCCGAGTTCGAGGCTGCGCATCCGGGCACGAAGGTCACGCTCAACTTCGCCGGATCCTCGGACCTGGTCGCCCAGATCACCCAAGGCGCCCCGGCCGACGTGTTCGCCTCCGCCGACACCAAGAACATGGCCAAGCTCTCGGACGCCCGGCTCATCGACCGAACACCAACCAACTTCGCCACGAACGTCCTGGAGATTACAGTTCCACCGACCAACCCGGCGTCGATAACTTCCTTCACGGACCTGGCGAAGCCGGGCGTTAAGGTGGTTGTCTGCGCACCGCAGGTACCTTGTGGCTCCGCCGCCGAGAAGGTGGAAAAGGTCATGGGAACAACCTTGAAGCCAGTCAGCGAGGAATCCTCAGTTGCGGATGTCCTAAGCAAGGTCATTTCCGGGGAAGCCGACGCTGGCTTGGTCTATGCCACCGACGTCAAGGCCGCAGGCGACAAAGTCAAGGGCATCGAATTCAGCGAGTCGCGCCAGGCCGTGAACACATATCCGATCGCCACTGTGGACAGCAGCAAGAACAAGGATCTGGCCAATACCTTTATCGCCATGGTCACTGGCAGCGAAGGCAAAAAGGTCCTTGCTCACGCCGGGTTCGGCACCCCGTAAAAAGCCTGGACAGCCAGCATGACGCACCGGCACAAGACCGGCTATAACGGTGTCCCGCCGTGGGTTTTCGCCATCGCAGCAGCAGGAGGGCTGTTTGTCCTGCTGCCGCTGGCCGCCATGGTGGCCAAGGTCAACTGGGGGCAGTTCATCCCGCTCGTTACGTCGGAATCCTCGCTCACGGCGCTCGGCCTTAGCCTTAGGACGTCGGCGGCCAGCACGGTGTTATGCATCGTCTTAGGGGTACCGCTGGCCCTCGTCCTGGCCCGCGCGAGATTCCCGGGTCAGCGCCTGCTGCGGGCGTTCGTTATGCTTCCCCTTGTCCTTCCCCCCGTCGTCGGCGGCATCGCATTGCTCTATACCTTTGGCCGCCAAGGCCTGCTCGGGCGGAGCCTAGAGCTGGCGGGCATCCAGATCATGTTCTCCACCACCGCCGTCGTCCTCGCCCAGACGTTTGTGGCATTGCCGTTCCTGGTGGTCAGCCTTGAGGGATCTCTGCGCACCGCTGGCGTAAAGTATGAGGCGGTCGCGGCAACGCTAGGCGCCCACCCCACAACGGTGCTGCGCCGCGTCACTATCCCGCTGGTCCTGCCCGGTCTCGCCTCCGGATCCGTGCTGTCCTTCGCGCGCTGCCTGGGCGAATTCGGCGCCACCCTCACTTTCGCCGGCAGCCTGCAGGGTGCCACCCGCACATTGCCGCTGGAAATCTATCTTCAACGCGAAACGGACGCCGATGCCGCCGTCGCGCTTTCCCTGGTGCTGGTGGCGGTGGCAGTGGCCGTCGTCGGGCTTTCCTTCCGGCAGCCCCGGACGCTGGCGGCAGAGGCGGAATCAAAATGACTCTGGATCTCAATGCCGCGCTGCACGCGCGCAACTTCGACGTCTCTTTCACACTTGAGGCCACGGAAACAGTGGCCGTGCTTGGTCCCAACGGCGCCGGCAAGTCGACGCTGCTGGGGATCATCGCCGGGCTCATCCGCCCGGACAGTGGGAATGCCGTGCTCGGACAGAAAAGGCTGTTCAAACTCGACAGGGGGACGAACCACTTCCTGCCGCCGCACACTCGGGGAACGGCACTGCTCGCCCAGGAACCGCTCCTGTTTCCGCACATGAGCGTGCTGGAGAACGTAGCCTTCGGGCCACGGGCGGCCGGTGCGAACCGGACCAATGCGCTGCAGACGGCCTGGCACTGGCTCACCGAAGTGGAAGCCGAGGAGTTTGCCGACCGGCGACCCGCCCAACTCTCCGGCGGCCAGGCGCAGCGCGTCGCCATCGCGCGTGCCCTGGCCACGGACCCCGAACTGCTGCTCCTCGATGAACCCATGGCCGCCCTCGACATCCATGCCGCTCCCATGCTGCGCCGCCTTCTCAAACGGGTCCTCGCCAACCGCCGTGCCATCATCATCACGCACGATGTCCTGGACGCGCTCGTGCTCGCCGACCGGGCAACAATCATCGAAGGCGGACGGATCACGGAGGAAGGCTCCACCCGCCAGGTCCTGGAAAAACCACGCAGCAAGTTCGCCGCCGGACTGGCGGGCATGAACCTGCTCCCCGGAACCATTACCGGCCACGGGCTCACGTCCCACGGCGGACTGGACATTACTGCGCACCCCGAGGACGGTGCCGTCCCCGGCCAGAACGGCGTCGCCGTCTTTTCGCCGACGGCAGTCTCGGTCTTCCCAAGCGCCGAGCACGGCAGCCCGCGGAACTCATTCGCCGTCACCATCACAGACTTGGAACCCCACGGCGACCAGATTCGTGTGCACGCGGGCGGCCTTTCCGCGGACATCACCCCGGCGGCCTCGGTGGACCTCGGGCTCACGCCCGGGATGCGCGTCCACTTCGTCATCAAGGCCACGGCCATCGCCGTCTATCCGGCGTAGCCTACAGGACACAAAGCAGCCCGTGTTCTCCCCCGCCACGACATGTCCCTTCCCCGCAAATCAAATGGGTGTAAACGCAGGGGTGGGTTCTTGGTTCATTCCTGCCGACCGACTGGCCTCCGTCGAAGTTGATATCAACGGCGTTCAGGCCACTGCCTCCAACGTTGCCCAACATTTTGAGGCAACAAACACACCAAGGAAAGACCCGGCCGGACATGGGCAATCCTGGCCCGCCTGATGCTCCGGCGCACTGGCGTCATCGCTATTGGACGCCTCAATGTACAGCTAGAGCCTGGCTGTTGGTCTTCCCGTTACAGGCAACGGTCTGCGGAAAACTGGGTAGACCACTTCAGATCAGTCCTTCGCTGGCGCTGCGGGATTGGTGGTTCGTCCGATGAGACCCCACCTGCAGGACCCAGCCATTAATCGATGATCTCTCGGCTCCAGGACCATAGGCTCCGATGTCAGGCGACGTTGATCCCGCTGTTACCACACAAGAACATATTGATGACCCGCTAACAGAGGAAGGAGGCAAGGGGCGCAGCAGGCCTCATCAGGTCACACGGCTTCAATCTGACAGTCGGCGGAAAAACTTCAGGCGTTTCCGAATCCATCTCATCACACGACGCTCTCCCCGGCTCCCTTCAGCGGGGATGTAAAAATCTGGATCTGTGCCCCCGCGAGGAAGATAGACCTCCTCCCCCGGCGCTGGGAATGACGTTGCTGTTTTCATATTCTCAGAAGTCATCCAATCCTCCTCTCGGCCCTCCTTAGGGCATCTTGATGAACCGACGTGCCACAGGGAAATTCTTGGTCTGCATTGCTTCAACCTGCGAACGCGCCCTTGACCATAACGGATCCACGGTAGCCTCAGCGTGGCTCGGCGTCTTTAGACGCGACCATCAAATTTGTACTTCTGGCAGGGCCTAGGAAACCCTTCACTTCCGGCTAGGTGCATGATAAACACCCTCGCGCCAAGCGAATAAGGCCCCCATGTGTCATGGCAAAAGCTGCGACACGCCCGCCTTGAAGTGAGCTTTATAAGAAGCCTTGCGAGTCACCTTTTTGAAGCAATTGCAACGACCGGCTCCACCCCTGCGGCAAACCGCCCTGAAACCTTTTGGGTGCATCGGCGATCAGCTGGTTCGACCAGCTAATATACAGGCGGACAGCTTCCGCTACAGGGAAAAGAAGAAGTCGATCCGATCCCCTCCGAGATGGCGGGTACTCGACCGAGCTCCCGGGTTTCCCGCTTCGGGCCAATAGGGGGCCAGCACGTTGCAGTGATCGCGCTCCTTAGACGTACAAGCCTTATGCCGCAGTTGGCCGACGGTGACTGTTGGATGAGCCCTTACCTCGTACTGGCTCATTCCAAGATCAATGACCAAGACCCCATGTCGTAGCGCTGCGCGGACTGAGCTACCAGTTCGATGGCGGCGTCCTATGTTCGCCCCTTTTCGGCGACCTCGTTGACGTCACCTCGATCTTCCTGGCGACCTTGCGTCTCGTTTCGGATGTTGGGGCTGCCTGCATTCTTAGATCAGAAGCTTTGCTTTGAGGGTAAAGACCATTAGTTATAGCATCCGGCACCGTGGTTCCTTGTCGTCGCCGTGAGCCCGGAGAGCAGTCAAAACTCACCGATCTCTCTTGGATGATTCCCTTCGCGAGGGCCGTTGTCGTTAACGTCCAGCGCGCATTGGACGGCTTAAGCGAGGTGCCTAACTGAGTGACCTGAAGTCAGGCCCGCATTTAGCTTTAGTCCAAAGCCTGCGCGGAAGAGCGGAACGGTCATGTCGAACGGCACATCTTCCTATGAGGCCTCGACAGCGGCCATGGAAGACGCAAGGCCGAAGAGGACGGGTTCCCTTGGGCGGGGTGCGTCCAGTAAGTGCTTCTGTCAAACCTTATTGCTGAAGCCAAACCGACATCGGCTAACGCGGCTCTTCGCGGTAGATGGTGAAACGCGTTCCGTGTCTTGAAAGCTGAAGGGCCCGCAGCCCTGCTGTGATGGATGTTCTCTACGCATTCATCAAGTCAGGAGCTACGAGCCTTGATCGAGCCTACTTCCCCGCGCCCAGATGCTGCCACCACCATCTTCAACTTGCCCGACTACCGGGTCACCGGCACCGAGATTCTTGCCTTCGGGCAGCGACGGATCCATGTCGGTTCAACCGCAGAGGCGGGCTGCCCGTCCTGCGGCGTGATCGGCAGTCGCGTACATTCCCGCCGGCCCCAGCGGCTGCGTGACATCCCCGTCGCCGGGCCGGTTGAGGTGGTCTGGGCAAAGCGACGGTTCTTCTGCGATGAGTACCTGTGCTCACGACAGACATTCACCGAAGAGACCTCCCAGGTCCCTCGCCGGGCACGGTCTACCAGCCGGCTTCGGGATGCCCTCGTGGCCGCGGTGATCGGGTCAGGGCGGGCAGCGGCGGAGGTCGCCGCTGCCTTCGGTGTTTCATGGTGGCTCGTCCAGAAAGCCCTGGACTCCGCAGCCCTCACCCTGCCTGATGTCGATGCCTTGGCCCCGCGGATGCTCGGCATTGATGAACACCGCTACCGGTCCGTGCGGTTCTTTCGCGACCCAGCCACCAAGGCCTGGAAACGCTACGAACCCTGGATGACCACCATTGTCGATCTGGACACCGGGCAGGTCCTTGGCATCGTGGACGGCCGCGACAGTGGCGGGGTTGGAGACTGGCTGTTCGCCCGCCCGCTGGAGTGGCGGCTTGGGGTGCAGGTCGTTGCGATTGACCCCTCGGCGGCGTTCAGAAAGGCCCTGCGGATGTGGCTTCCGCGGACCGCTGTCTCGGTCGACGCGTTCCATTTGGTCAAGCTCGGCAATGACATGCTCACCGAAGTCCGGCAGAGGCTCACCCAGCAGGTTCATGGTCGGCGGGGGCGCTCCATCGATCCAGTCTGGGCCAACCGGCGGCTGCTCCTCCGTGCTGGCGACACGCTCTCGGACCGGGCACGCGCCAGGCTCAGCACCGTGTTTGCCACCGACGACGCCACCGGAAAGCTGCAGGCCGCGTGGCTGGTCAAGGAGCAGCTCCGGGCCCTGCTGATTACCGGTTCCCTTGCAGACGCGGCCGTTGCCAAAGACCGCCTGCAGGTCTTGGTCGAACGGGCCGCTCAGCCGGAGACGAACCGGCTCTGGCGCACGGTCTGCCGGTGGTGGAAAGAGATCGAGGTCCTCATTGTCACCGGCGCGACAACCGCGAAAGTCGAAGCCAATAACACCGCGATCAAGCACATCAAAAGGACAGGCCGGGGATTCACGAACGCAGGCAACTATAAAACGCGTATCCTGTTGCGCAGTGCCGCCAGAACAGCGGCATGAACACCCATCACGGCAGAACATTCACCACGAACCGCGAAGAGCCGCTAACGCAACCCGGATGAATTGAATGAGACTGCCCGGGCGTTCCAATGTACAGCGCAGCGCTGGATAGCCCAAGGTTTGGGTTGCAGTCACGGTACGTGAACCTATCGAATCTCTGGACCTAAACAAGACATTTCTGGAGCGCCTGTTTTTGGACCGAGTTCGTGCTCGTCGAGAACTAATTTGTACCCTGAGCATCCTCTATAACGTCATAAAGTGCAGTCTGATGGTCTACCGATTGTAGTTCGTCCAGCCTGGTTCGTGAGGCGAGAAAGGCAGGATCCTTATGCCAGGCCTCCCAGTCCTGCCGGCTTCTCCAGGTCCCTATGATGACTCGCGTGCTGGGTTCATGAGAGGGGGCGAGCAGCTGACCGGAAATCCAGCCTTCCTTGTCGTGGGCTGATTTGAAGCGCTCTCGGATTAGGTGGTCCCATTCGTTCTCTGAGTTCGACTTGAGTTGCATAGTGCTGACAACGGTTATCATGCAATCTCCTCATACCGTGACAATTGTCTACCACTAAGGGTCTAGTCGTGTTATTGGGTTAGATGCGGGCTTATCCACGGAGCAAGAGTCAGGCAGAATGGGGTCGGTTTCGGGAGACCCGCCCGAGGGCTTCGAGATTCTCCTATTTCGTCGCCAGAACCACGGCCTCCAGCGAGCCACGGAAATCCGTTCTACCTAAGGGACCCGCCCATATGAGAGCGGGCCCCTTAGATCAGTGCAGGTGTAGAAGGAGCGGGAACGCTTTTGATGCTTCTTACTGCCGTACCGGCAATCGATTCGTCTTTCTGGAACGGACAGATACTACTAAAGCGATTAGAAAGACCACCACCGTGCCGATCATGACGTACGGTAGTGCGTTCAGGGGCGCAGGCCGCCCGGGGTTTAGGATGCCGTTGAGGTATAGCCAGAGAACCGTTGCTGAAGCCATAACTGCTCCGACGTTGACGATGAGGGACCCACTGGCCTTCGATCGGTTCAGTAGAACGGCGCCCCCGATACAGATGAGGAAGTAAGGGATCACCCAGAAATACACCAGCAAGGTTGCAATGTACCCATTGATTTCCAGGGGGCTTGCTGGAGTAAGCCAGAGAAGCAGGGCTGGCCCGATCACGGAGGGAATCCCGATGAAAGCGATCGCAGCACCCGGGCTTTTGTATCGTTTGTTGACTCTGATCAGTGCAGACGGCAGGAGGGCATCGGATGCGGCGCTGACAATTACGCGGGATCCATAGTTGAAGAACCCGATGAGGCTGGCGAAGATGGCCACCGCCAGAACGAGGTCGCTGACGTTGGCTAGGAATCCGACACCTGCTGCTTCTGCAAGTACGGCGTTCGGGGAGATGCCTAGGGCGAGTTTGTCGGCCGCATTAACGAGGGTTGGTACCTGTATCTCGGTGCCGGCCAGGTAGAAGAGACCGATGCCGACGGGGATGACTATGATCGCGCGGGGGATGTTGCGGTGGGGGTTTTTGGTTTCGGCGCCAAGAGCGGCGCTGCCCTCGAACCCGATGAAGTATGCCGAGCCGATTGCCAGACCCTGAAGAAAGCTATTGAGCGTCAAGTCGTTGAGGCTGAGCTGTCCCGCCAAGTCGACGTTTCCACTGAACGCGGTGGCTATAGTGATGACCAGCATGACGGGCAGGGAAATGATGGTGAGAATGACGCTGGATCGGACTGAAAGGTCGATGCCTCGATATGCGATGGTCATAGCTATCAATGTTGCGACCACATAGATTAACAGCTGGATTCCTGGTCCCGCCGCGTTTTGTACCCCGACCGATACTAGGAAACTTCCAAAAAAACCCCCACTCCTACAATGAGTGACATGATCGCGACGATGTAGCCAGGGATCATCGCGGCGGCGATGACGAGAGTGCTCCATGAGCCGAACACATGGCGAATGTACGAGTAAAGCGACCCGGTTCCGATGAAGCGTCGGGCAAACACGGTAATGAACAGCCCAATGAGAGTGAATGCCGCTACCGAGGCGGCCATCGCCAGCCAAGAGGACCGCCCGGAGTACGCGGCGAGGTATGCCGGCACTTGTGCCAGACCAACAGCTGGAACAAATGAGGCTATGGAAAGGCCCATGACCTGGCGTCCTGTCAGGTGCCCTAGCTGCAGGTCGGGGTTGGCAATATCCCCCGCCCTCCCTATTTGGGGACCAACGCCCTCTCCCTGGCTTCCAGAAGAAGTAACTTGCATGGCAGTACGCCTTTCAATTAACTCGAGTGACCCTATGGACAGAATGCATGAGGTTCAATAGCAGATTGTTATTCGACCGCAAATTTGGGAAGCGTGCTTCTGTGCGTTCACCCGCTACGCGTTCTCCCGTATTGTCCTCGTTGACATAGTCAGCATTCAGGAGGAAAACCGATCCAGGCGCCTCGGTTAGGCCATCCACGGACAGTACACTCACACGACAGTTCTGTCATCGATCTACTGTCTTGCTCGTACGGCCTGACAACGGCCTCCTATTGCTCAACCTGTTGCGGAACGCCCTTTGCGGCCCTACCTGTTCTGTTCGACCTGTTAGAGCGGACGTCTGACGTCTACTCGCTACAGTGACAAAACAGAGCCGAAGTGGATTGTCTTGCTGCCTCGCCCAAATCTCAACCGAGGCTGACTCATCATCTTCCGTTCTTTCGTCAAGGCTCGCGATAGACGACAGGACGAAGTTTCCGCACTATTTGAACTGCAAATACCCTTGACAAGGGCAACCGCCCATGTATAACGGTCGGGTCGCGCGAGCCGGAATGCGAAGCCGCTTGCAATTCGGAAAAATTGATTGACATGGACGCCTGTCCATGTGTTAATGGACGATAACTCTCTCAAGGGCGAGGTCGCTGATTGTCAGCAAGATAAAGGAGTTTGACTTGGTGTCACCAAAAGTAACCACCCCACTTATTATTCAAGGTGACGTTCTTTACCCTGACGACAGCGAATTTGATGCCACCGCAAAAATCTGGGATGGTCGCCACTTGCAGCGGCCGTCTATAATTGCCCGGTGCATAAATGCGGAAGACGTTGGGACATCCATCCGATACGCCCGCGACAACCATCTAGAAATCTCCGTTCGATCCGGCGGCCACAATCCAAATGGCTATGCGACCAACGACGGCGGCATCGTCTTGGACCTCAGGCTGATGAATGCCATTCACATTGACACGTCCGCGGGTCGGGCGCGCGTAGGTGGTGGTGTGATCGCCGGCGATCTCGTCCAAGAGGCAGCCAGGCACGGACTGGCAGCTGTAACGGGCATGCATCCCAAGGTCGGGTTCTGCGGCCTCGCGCTCAATGGTGGCGTTGGCTTCCTCACTCCTTTGTATGGGCTCGCCAGTGACAACATCCTGGCAGCGACTTTGGTGACGGCAACTGGAGACCTTATTCGCTGCTCAGAGGATGAACGGCCCGAATTGTTTTGGGCAATCAGGGGTGCAGGCCCCAACTTTGGCGTCGTGACAGAGGTCGAGGTCGCTCTCCACGAGCTGCCCAGGCAGATGCTTGCCGGGTTCATGACGTGGGAGCCGGCTGTCGATGAACTCGCCGGACTCTTGGCGTCCATCCTCGATGCGCTCAACGCAATGGCGGATCATCTTTACCCGAGCGTTTTCGTCAGCCTGGATGAAGACAGGGCACCTGCCATCACAGTCTGCGTGGGGCACCTCGGAAACCACGATGTCGCCAAACAGGACATGGAACGGCTTCGTGGCCTAGGCCGGCCGGTCTCCGACTCGATTGTCGTCCGCTCCTATGACGAAGTAGTCATGCTCAATGCCGAGGTGGGTAGTTTCGAGGACGGCATGTCAAATCTTTGGATCGACCGGGAGATCGCGGTGTCGAACAAGCGTTTCGCTGAAGCGGTTGCGGCGAATCTCGACAAGTTCATCAGCGAGCCCTCAAATGGAAGTTCCGTGAAGCTGGAGATCGAGGGGATCCCCTTCGCAAACCCGAAGGGGACGCCAGCCCGGCATCGCGATGCGATGGGCGTGTTGGCCGTCGCGGAATGGAACGGGACGAGCCACGGAGGTGCTAAATACCCCGAGAGGGCACGAGA
Organism: Arthrobacter nitrophenolicus; assembly: GCF_045833485.1. Lineage (NCBI taxonomy): Bacteria > Bacillati > Actinomycetota > Actinomycetes > Micrococcales > Micrococcaceae > Arthrobacter > Arthrobacter nitrophenolicus. Next base: position 1,762,929 of record NZ_CP174504.1, on the reverse strand, counting down.
GCTGGACGCCGCACTGCTTCGCGCAGGAGCTACGACTTCTAAATTCGGCCTCCTGAATAACAACTCAGAGGTCACACCAGAGATGGTCGCGGAGGTTTATACCCCCGAAGTTTACCGCCGGCTTGCGGCAGTCAAACGCGAATACGATCCTGAGAACCGCTTTCATCGCAACTACAACATAGCTCCCGAAAGATCCTAACCCTCCAAGGGCCCTGCACTAAAGCCCAGGAGGCTCTGACTGATTACGAAGAAGTTGGAGCTACCCATCGCTATCCCAGGCGCCACCCAACAGGAAGGAGCATGGAGAGCCGGGCCCAGCATGGCACCGTTGCATCTCTGCTGCCTCGTCCAATTGGGGGACGCGCAGCAGATCCGGTTCTACTGCGGCCGACGGCCGGCGCCTTCCGTACGGGTGAGGCAGGTAAGCCCTCCCTCCGTGTGGGCGCATGCACTTGGGCTTGCAAGGAAAAGTATCCTCTCTACATACAGAGATAATACTTATGCCCCGGGTCCTCCTAGCTTTGACTGAGCGGAAAGGTCTGCGAGCCCCAACTACACATCCCTATTAGCGGCTTGCTTACCGTGGTTCGGCAGCGTTCTAAGACCACCAAAGCAGTCGGATGGCAAGAAGCTATGGTGAAGGTGGAAGCACCGAGAGCATATTGCCTTGCCTCTTGCTGCCCGCCTATTCCGCTAAGAAGGATGAGTCTGCAGGAGGCAGAGCATCCAGATATGGTGGAAGGCCGTTATAGACCTACCTTATCGAGGTATGCATCTACGAGGTTGTCGCAGAGGTCCTTGTGACGCGGGTCGGATGGATCGGCAAAGTACTGGAGACTGCATCCGTCCATGATTACAATCAGTGCCCTGGCAAGATTTCGTGCAGAAATAGTCTGGTCCTGATTCCCCCGCTTTGCGGCGGCAATCAGCAATTTGGAAATTTCTTTTTCATAGTCACTGTAAACACTGCGGGATAAGTCACCGTGATGCGGGTTACGCTTCGCCCACATCCCGATTTCAAATTGGGCCAGGACGTTCAACTCGTCTGAGACCATCTGGGCCCAAAACAAGTCCATGACGCGATGCGCGATACCTCTTAAGTCCTCCGAGCCGTCGACTACGTGCGGGATGGCACGGACCAGTTGCTGAAGCAGCTCCGCCGCAGCTGCCTGCATGAGCTCATCTTTGTTCGTGAAGCAAACATGCACAGCTGCTAGAGAAGCATTCGCTTCCCCGGCTATCGTTCTTAGGCTGGCATTTTCGACTCCATCACGCTTGATGACCCGAATGGCCGCGTCGATGAGCTGTTCGCGACGATCTACCGTGGAAATACGCAACTTGTCTCCTCGCCCCCTAGACTCAGGTTCTACTCTAAATGCCGTAGAGGCCCCGCGCGGAGCCACCCGGTTGGACCGTGCTGGTTTCGCCCCACCAACAGCGCGGGTTCAACTGATTACAGTGCATGCGGCATTCAGAGCAACCTGTGCTTCTTGCCATCGGCCGTATAACTTGAAGCGGAGGCGGTGAGGCGCTGTTTGAACTGGGACATGGCATCTTTGCATAAATATCCAGCCCCTTAGGTTTGTCTGGATTGCGGAGCGGCCTACCACTGCGCGGCGTGGCCGTCGCAGCTCTGGGGATGGGCTAGCGTTGGGCCGCTGTCTGATGCCTCCACCGGCAGCACCGTTGCTGTGCGACCAGTAGCGAGGAGCTTTTCGGCCGAATCTGGCGCAGAAAAGCCGCCTAAGTACACCCCAAACTGACGTCAGATTGACGTGGAAAACGCGTCAGAATAGGGTCCAGTCAGCACTTCCCGGACACTGCCGAAGCCGGGTCCTAGACCCATACCTGACAGAAGCACGCAGGCGCGAAGCTCCTGCCGCCGCTGCATCCCACGGGCACCACGCACGCAAAGACAAGCATCCTTCCCAAAATGTCCCACCCCGCCCCTAGACTTTTGGCCATGGACAACAACGGGAAAGAAACCATCGGCAGCCCGACCCCCGAGCCGGATGCAGGCCTGAACCGCGATCCCGAGGACTGGGTGACCGGGGACGAGCCCATGACTGCGGCACAGCGCAGCTACCTGGACACGCTCGCCCGGGAGGCGGGGGAAGAACTGCCCGCGGACCTCAGCAAGGCCGAGGCGTCCAAGCACATCGACCGTCTGCAGCAGCGCAGCGGGAGGGTGTCAGGGGACGGGAACGACGCCGGCGACTAAGCACCGGCGCAATAAAAGAGAAGGGCCTACCAGGCCTGGTGTTCCCGCGTGAGGCCGAAGGGAACGGACTCGCTCAGCGAAATCGTGAACTTGTCGGCCGCGTGCCGCGTGACCAGGATTCCGTGGCGCCGATCAGCAAGGGCACGTGCCTTGGCAGCGGAGACGGCAGCGTCGAGTTCGCTGTCCATGCTTTGGCGGTCGGCGACAGTCAGGGTCAGGGGAAAGTTCATGGTGAAGCCTTTGTTGAATATTGGGGATAGGGGCAGGGCAACCGCCTGCGCTCCCCAAGGCTGCAGACGACGAAAGGCACATAAAAGGCCTTCGGATCATGATGCCTGATCATAGGAGCGCCAACAACTGGAGAAAAATAACCGCCGGTCAGAGCGGATAGCGTTTTCCCGCGAGGCATGATTACGGCGCCCAATGCGCGGTCAACTAAAGTTGGATCCGGGGCGGAGGCTGATTCCCAGCCGGCTCCAACGCCACAGACACCGCCACGCGGCAGAACCAAGCACCAGCGCAACACCACACGTGTGCCACAACTGACAAGGATCCCGCCATTTCCACCGACGCTTTCTTCGGCAAACTGACCAGGATCCGCAACGTCATCCTCCCCGCACCGGCCATGGAAAAGCTGAACACCGGCCGCGGACTGCTGGGCGGGTTCATCGTGGTCCACCTTGTCTTCCTCATCTTCGCCGCCTCGCTCTCCCTCCGCGGCGAGGCGTTCAGTGACACCTTCATCTACCGCGACTGGGCCATGGCCGGGTTCGACGACGCCAACCTCTCCGGCGGCCCCAGCCCCTGGGTCTACCCCATCCTGGCGCTCATCCCCATGGCCATCGCAGGCATCGCCGGGCCGGGGCCTTTTTTCTTCCTCTGGGTCCTGATGACCACCCTCTTCAACGGCTGGGCGCTCCTCAAGCTCACCGGACGCGGCCGGCACCCTGAGGCAATACCCGCCGGCTGGTGGTGGCTGGTGTTCACGTTCCTCATGGGCTGGCTGGGATTCGCCCGCGTGGACGGCCTAACCGCCCCGCTGGTCCTGGTGGCTCTGGCCTACGGCGTCAACCGGCCGTTCATCGCGTCCGTCCTCCTGGCCATCGGCACGTGGGTGAAGGTCTGGCCGGCGGCCATCATGCTGGCCCTCTTCGCGGTCGTTAAGAACCGGATCCTGGTGGTCCTGGCAGGACTTGCGACGACGGCGGGCGTCGTTGCTCTGGCAGCGGCAGTGGGCAGCGTCCCCAAGCTGCTGAACTTCCTCACCCAGCAGGGCGACCGCGGCATGCAGCTCGAGGCCACCTTCACCACGCCCTGGCTCTGGCTCTCCGTCCTGAACGTCGGTGATTCCCGGATGTACATGAACACCGCCATCAACTCCATGCAGGTGGACGGTCCGGGCACCGCCCTCATGTCCGTCCTCATGCAACCGCTCCTGATCCTGGCCGCGCTGCTCGTGGCCGGCATGACCTTCTGGGCCCTCCATAATGGCAAGATCAGTGGCGGTGTGGACCGCACCGAACTGCTCCTCGCGGGCGCCCTCACCCTCGCCACCGCGTTCGTTGTCTTCAACAAAGTGGGCTCACCGCAGTTCATGGTCTGGCTCGCCCCCGCCGTCGCCGTCGGCCTGGCCCACAGCTGGCGCGACTGGCGCGTCCCGGCCGCCATGCTGATCGTCATCGCCGTGGCCACGTACTTCATCTACCCGCTGTTCTACGACGCGCTCAGCCACAACAACCCGTGGATGGCCCTGGTGCTCACCATCCGCAACGTCCTCCTGGTGGTCCTGTTCCTCTGGAGCGTCCGGCGCCTGTACCTGCTGGGCAAGAAGGCCCCGGCCGCCGCCCCCGCGCTCAAGGAGTCCTGAGATTTCCACGAGGTTTTTCGACCGCCTGGTGGCGGTCCGCAGCAAAGTCCTCCCTGCCAAGGTGGTGGACTGGTTCGCCCGCCCGTCCAGCGTGTGGTGGGGCTTCGCCGTCGTCCATCTCTACTTCCTGGGCTGGATGGCGTCCTTCTTCCTGCACGGCGACACCTTCAGCGACACAGAGCAGTACCGCCAGTGGGCCATGGACGGCTACAACCCCGCGGACCTGGACGGAAAGATCAGCCCGTGGGTCTACCCGGTGCTGGCGCAGATCCCCATCTTCCTCGCCAACATCGCCGGGCCAAGCCTCTACCTGCTCACCTGGTTCCTGATCATCACGGCGCTCAACGCCGTCGGGCTCGTCTACCTGACCCGCGGCCCCCGGAGCACCAAAGGCATTGCCCCGGCCTGGTGGTGGCTGTTCTTCACCGTTTTCATGGGCTACCTCAGCTTCGCCCGGGTGGAAGGCATCACCGCACCCATCGTGCTGATCGCACTGCTCTACGCATCGGAGCGGCCCGTGGTGGCCGGCGTCCTGCTCAGCATTGCCACCTGGATCAAGGTCTGGCCCGCCGCGGTGCTGGCGCCGATCGTGATCGCCAGCCACAAGCGGATCCAGGTGGTCCTGGCGGGCGTTGCCGTGACCGCCGTCGTCACCATGGGCACGTGGCTGTCCGGCGGCCTGCCGCACATCCTGGACTTCCTCCTCAACCAGGGCGAGCGCGGCATGCAGCTCGAAGCCACCTTCTCCACACCGTGGGTGTGGCTGAGCGTGTTGAACATTGCCGGGTCGAAGATGGCGGACAACACCGCCATCAACTCCACCGAGGTCTACGGTCCGGGTGCCGCCACCGCCGCGGTCCTGATGCAGCCGCTGCTCATCCTCGCCGCCGTCGGAGCGGCCATCCTGCTGGTCCGTGCCATGAAACGGGGGGCCGAACGCGAGGAACTGTTCCTTGAAGGCTCCCTGATGATGGTCACCGCGTTCATCGTGTTCAACAAGGTGGGTTCGCCGCAGTTCATCATCTGGCTGGCGCCGGTGATCATTGCCGGGTTGACCCACGACTGGGACCGCTGGAAAGTCCCGGCCGCGCTGCTGATGGGCATCGCGATGACCACCTTCGTGATCTACCCGCTGTTCTACACCCCGCTGATCCATGCCCATCCGATCATGGCGGCCATCCTTACCACCCGCAACGTCCTGCTGGTGGTGCTGCTCTGGTGGTCGGTGCAGCGGACGGCGGAACTTGGCCGGAAATCCACCGCGCCGGTTCCCGCCGCGAACGCTTAGGGGTCAGCGGGAGAAGGGGGTCAGCGGCTGACGGCCCGTTCCCGCTGCGCCAGCAGCCACTGCCAGCCGCGCCGGGCGAGGTCCCAGGGCTTGCCCTGGATCAGCAGCTTGCGGGTGTGCACGTCAAGGAACAGCAGGTAGAACGTGAAGGCGAGCGCGGTGAAGAACGCCAGGGTGGACGCATCGATGGGAAGCTCCACGAACGACCATACGGACAGCTGGTCCTGCGCGCCGAACACCACGAAGAACGTGACGCCCACGTACAGGGACCGGATCTGCCAGTCGTCGCGGATCCCCGTGACGGCCAGGAACGGCAGGAACCACAGGATGTACCAGGGCTGGATGATGGGTGAGAGCATCACGACGGCGGTGAACGCCAGGGCCATCCGGCGCACCGCCCGCGAGTAGTCGCCGCGGAACATCAGCAGCAGGACCAGCGCAATGGCGCCCCACTTCATCCCGGTCCTCAGCCACGTGGCGAGCGTGCCGCCCGGGAGCCCCAGCGCGTTGGCGAGCATTTCCACCTGCTGGCCCAGGAAGCCGGACGGCGAATAGCCCGTGTACCCGGGGGTGGGGTCCATGATGGCCCAGGTCCAGCCGATGCCCAGGTTGTAGGGGATGCCGCTGAGGAGCAGCACACCGAAGCTGAGGCCCGCCGTCGCGCCCCACATCAGGAACTTGCGCGGCCAGGAAGCGGACGGGCCCGCCCACATCACGCCAAGGAACGGCAGCAGCAGGACGGTGATGGGCTTGATCCCGATCGACGCGGTGACCAGGAGGATCCCCACGATGTAGCGGCGGGTGGCAGCAAAGTAGACGCCGGCCACGGCCAGGCCCACCATCAGGGCATCGTTGTGGGCGCTGGCGATGAAGCTGATGAGGAACAGCGGGTTGGCCACGGCGATCCAGAGTGCCCGCGCGCCGTTGATGCCGTGCAGCTCCGCCAGCTTGGGCACGTAGATAACGCAGAGCAGCACCCCGACGCCGGCCAGCAGGCGGAAGAGGAGGACGGAGACGTCCGGCTGCGCGCCGGTCAGCCCCACCACCCCGCGCGCCAGCCACAGGAAATACGGCCCGTAGGGGGTCCGGTTCTCCGCCCAGGCGGGGTCGGCGCCGAGGGCGAACCAGTTGCTGAGCGTGGAGATGCCCACCTCGTAGGGGTTCTGGCCCTCCTGCACCAGCCGCCCCTGGCCGGTGTAGGCATAGACGTCGCGGGAAAAGACGGGCACGCAGAACAGCAGCGGCAGGGACCAGGCGGAGACGGCAATCACCACCGACCGCAGGGACGACTTCCCCCACTCGGCCAGGCGCTGTCCCAGCCGCAGCCAGGACCGCATCAGCACCATGGCGCCAACGGTGAGCAGGACGGTGGAGACTGTGACGCCCCAGCCCTCGGTGCGGAGCGCGATGACCACGGGCTGGCGGATCATGGGCGAGCCATTGGCGATCCAGCCGGTTCCGATGGAACCGGCGAACATCATGAGGGCGCCGACGAACCCTTCGATGATTGCCAGGTAGGCGCGTCCGGTCGCCGGCGCGGAGGCCTTGACCGGCGCTACCGGCTGGCTCTCCGACGTCCCGAGATGTGACCCGCCTGCCGTCATGATTGTGTCTGGTCCCCTACTTCGTTACGGCGCTGGTTGGACCAGCTGAAAGGCCGCCCTGCAACCCGGCCATTTTATCAGCAGGCTTTCCTGCCTCCCCGGGACCAGGCGGGATCGAAGGCCACAATCACGCAACAAGGCTGGGGTAGCCTTGGAACGGCAGCCGAGTCGTCGGCGCATTCCTTTTTCCACCCACTGACTTCCGCGGCCGGGCTGGAACCGTGCGCATTGTGGCGCGCAATCACGTTGCCCACCCGCTCTTCCCGCAGAGCCAAGCACCTGGAGCCGCTCCTTGGCCGTCGCCGCCAGCACCCGTCCCGCCCGGCAACCGATTACCGTACTCACGGCCCTGCGCTCTCCACGGCAGCTTTCCCGCGAGGTCCTGGCCGGCATGGTCACCACCCTGGCCCTGGTCCCGGAAGTCATCTCCTTCTCGATCGTGGCCGGGGTGGATCCCATGGTGAGCCTCGTGGCCTCCATCGTCCTGGCCCTGGCGATGTCCATCCTGGGCGGACGGCCCGGCGTCATCACTGCCGCAGCCGGTTCCGTGGCGCTGGTGATCGCCCCTCTTGTGCATGAGCACGGTGTCCAGTACGTCCTGCCGGCGGTACTCCTGGCCGGCGTGATCCAGGTGGTCTTTGGCCTCGCGGGGCTTACCCGGCTGATGCGTTTCATTCCGCGGTCGGTGATGATCGGGTTCGTCAATGCCCTGGGCGTGCTGATTTTCATGGCGCAGGTGCCGCACGTCATCAACGTCCCGTGGCTCGCCTATGTCCTGTTCGCCCTGACGTTCGCCATCATCTTCATCCTGCCGCGCTTCACCAGGGCCGTCCCGTCGCCGCTGGTGGCCATCGTGGTGGTCACGGCAATCGTCATCGCCGTCGGACTCACCGTTCCCGATGTCTCGGACGAGGGACCCCTCACCGGCCGGCTGCCCGGGATCACCCCCTTCCTTTTTCCCGTGACCCTCGAGACCTTCCAACTGGTCCTGCCCACGGCGCTGAGCGTGGCGTTTGTTGGCCTCATGGAAACCCTCCTGACGGCGAAACTCGTCGATGACATGACGGACACCCCCTCGCACAAGGGCCGTGAATCCTGGGCACTGGGCGTGTCCAACATTCTGGCCGGTTTCTACGGCGGGATCGCAGGCTGTGCAATGATCGGCCAGACCGTCCTGAATGTGAAGACCGGCCAGGCGCGCACCCGTATATCCACGTTTGTGGCCGGTCTGTTCCTGCTGGCGCTGGTGACCGGACTCAGCTCCGTCATGGGGCAGATCCCCATGGTGGCCCTGGCCGCGGTCATGATGGTCGTCGCGGTCACTACCGTCGACTGGCACAGCGTCAAACCGTCCACCCTGAAGAGGATGCCGGTGCCGGAGACGCTCGTCATGATGGTCACGGTCGCCGTCGTGGTCGTCACCGGCAACCTGGCGTACGGGGTGCTGGTGGGGGTCATCCTGGCGATGGTGTTGTTCGCCCGCCGCGTGGCGCACGTCATCAGCGTCGAGCGGAGCCTCGCGGATGACGGCGAAAGCGTCCGTTACGAGGTGGTGGGGCCGCTGTTCTTCGGCAGCAGCAACGACCTGGTGGAGCACTTCGCCTATGCGGACGACCCCGCCTCGGTGACCATTGACCTCAGCCGCGCCCAGGTCTGGGATGCCTCGACTGTCGCCGCCCTGGACTCGATCGAGACGAAATATGCCGGCCACGGGGCTGCGGTGGCAATCGTTGGGATGGATGAGCGCAGCACCGGCTTCCACGGCCGCCTCACCGGACATTTGGGCGCCTGAGCACACCGAAAGAGCGGGGCCGCGCGGCCCCGCTCTTTCCGGGTATGAGGCTTAGGAGAACCGTCCCGGCCGGAAGGTGGCGAGCATGGGGTGCTTCCTGCCGGTCAGGATCTCGCCGGCCAGGAGCTCACCGGCAATGAGGCCCAGGGTGGCGCCGGAGTGCGTGAAGGCGACGAAGCAGCCGGGCACCTGTCCCAGTTCGCCAAGGACCGGCTCGCCGTCGCCGGGGATCGGCTTGTAGCCCATCTTCCAGGACGCCGGCTTGAGCTCCGGGTTGCCGGCAACCAGCTTCGACGCCTCGTCGGCCAGCTCCTGCACAACCTCATCCGGGATGCTGAACGAGCCGTCCGCGTGCTCGGTGATGTGCTCCTCGTACCAGTCGTGGTCCAGCGCGAACGTGCCGCCGGGATTGGGCCGGAGCGCGGCCCGCGGGGTGTTCATCACCGCAGCGACATCGTGCTGCACCTGCTTGGTCACCACCAGCATCGACACCGGTGAGCCGTTGGGGATCCGGACGCCAAGGGGTTCGACGACGGCGGGCGTCGCCGCGCCGCACGCCACCAGGACGGCGTCGGCCGGGTAGGTCCCGCCCGCGGCCGTTTCCACCCCCGTGGCCCGTCCACCCTCCATCGTCACGGAGGTCTTGCCCGCGTTCAGGACGAGTTCACCGCCGCGGGAGTGGAATTCCTCCATCAGGAAGTCGATCAGGTCGGGCAGGCTGACCCAGCCCTCGCCCGGGTTGAAGATGGCCTTTTCCGGCACGGCGGCGGCGTCGATGCCGGGGGTAGCGGAAGCGATGTCACCGGGCCCGAGGAGCTTGGAGTCGTAGCCGATGGACTTCTCGTAGGCGTGCCGGAACTCGGTGGCAGCCTGCTGACCTTCGGTATTCCACATCAGGCCGCCGCCGAACTGCAGCCACTCCCGGGTGGGGTCAGCGGCAAAGAGGGTGCGGTAGCGGTCCACGCCGGCGACCCGCAGCTGGTGGTAGGCGGTGGAGCGTTCGCCGGCGGAATTGAGCCAGGACAGTGACCGGCCGCTGGCCTCGCTGGCCAGGCCGCGCTCGGTCAGCAGGATGACGGAGGCGCCTTCGCGGAGCAGGTGGACGGCGGTGGAAACGCCCAGGATGCCGCCGCCGATGACGGCGACGCGCTTGGTGGAGGCTGCAGAGGACATGGTGTCCCTTTCTGTGAAGCGTGATGGTGGTGGCGCGGCGACGCGCCGGAGCGAAAAATGGCGGGGTGCCTGATGTCAGGCCAGGGCGTGGATGCCTTCGATGACCCTCAGCACCTCGAGGGGTTCGGACGGGTTGACGGGCAACGGTCCGTCTCCGCGCAGTGCGGCGGAAAGCCCGGCGTAGAACTGCGGGTAGGCTCCCCGCTCCGCTGGCACGGGAACGGTGGCACCGTCCGCGCCCAGGAGCCCCCAACGCTCCTGGGGTTCCACACCGTAGGCGGGGTCCGACGGCGGCAGGTCGGCCGCGAGGGCAGGTTCCTGGCCGTCCAGTCCCCACTTTGTATAGCCGGACCGGGAGCCCAGGACGTGGAAGCGCGGACCAGCCTGGGCGGCCATGCCGTTCATCCACAGCCTTGAGCGGACGCCGGACGCGTGCTGCAGTGACACGAAGGCCTCGGTATCGGCGGCATCGGGGTGGGGCCCGCGGTTCGCCGTCTCGCCGTAGCTCCTGTCCACCGGGCCGAACAGCTGGATGGCCTGGTCGATGAGGTGCGCCCCCAGGTCGTGCAGGATGCCGCCGCCCTCGGCGAGGGACACGGTGTCCCGCCAGTTGCCGAAGCCTTCGGGACGCCACCACTCAAAGCGCGACTCGAAGCTGCTGATTTCGCCGAGTGCGCCCGACGCCAGGACTTTCCGGAGGGTCAGGAAGTCGGCGTCCCAGCGCCGGTTCTGGAATACGGTGAGCTGCACCCCGCCGTCGGCCGCCCTGCTGATCAGTTCCGCCCCCAGGTCCGACGTGGGAACGAAGGGCTTGTCCACCACCACGTGCAGTCCGTGGGCGATGGCCGTGGCGGCCAGCCCGAAGTGGGTGTCCGGCGGAGTGCCAAGGATAACCAGGTCGAGGTTTCCTGCCTCCTTGAAGAGTTCCTCCGGGGTGGGGAGGATCCGGGCCTGCGGGTAGAGCCTGGCTGCCTCAGCCACCCGCTCCAGGTGTGAGGTGACGATGACGTCGAGGGAGAAGCCTGGATTCGCGGCGATCAGCGGAGCGTGGAACACGCGGCCGGAAATTCCAAAGCCGACGACGGCAGTACGGATGGGTGCCGCTGCAACGGTCCGCATCACAGCACCTCGGACAGGAAGCGCTGGAGCCGCTCGCTGCGCGGATTGTCGAACAGCTGGGCGGGGGTACCGGCCTCCACCACTTCGCCTTCGTCCATGAAGACCACCTGGTCGGCCACCCTGCGGGCGAAGCCCATCTCGTGGGTCACCACCAGCATGGTCATTCCGCGGCGGCCCAGTCCGGCCATGAGGTTCAGCACGCCCTTGACCAGTTCCGGGTCCAGCGCGCTGGTGGCTTCATCGAAAAGCATGACCTCAGGCTCCATGGCAAGTGCCCGGGCAATGGCGACGCGCTGCTGCTGGCCGCCTGACAGGTCCCTGGGCCGGTGGTCGGCCCGCTCCGCCAGCCCCACCTCGGCGAGGCGGCGGCGGGCGAGCTCCATCGCCTGCGCCTTGGGCATCCCCTTGACGCTCCAGAGGGCCAGCGCCACGTTCTCCAGGGCCGTGTGGTCCGGGAACAGGTTGAAGTGCTGGAACACCATGCCGATTCGGGTCCGCAGGGTATCGGGATTGGCGCTGAGGGTGCTTTCCCCCGCGAGCAGCACCTCGCCGCTCTTCGGTTCGTGCAGCCGGTTGATCCCGCGCAGCAGGGTGGACTTGCCCGAACCTGATGGTCCGATGATGCAGGTGGTGGTGCCCGGAGCGACAGTGAGGCTGACGTCGCGCAGGACGTTGATGTCCCCGTAGGCCATGGTCAGGTTGCGCAGTTCCAGGCTTGAGCCGTGGAACGTCGAGGCGTCCGCCGCGGCGTTGTGGGCGGCTGTAGTTGGCAGGTTCATGTGTTGCTCCCGGTGGTGAGCGGCGAGGCCGCGTCGAGTTCCTTGACTTCCTTCAGCCCGCTGGTGGGGGCGGCGGGGCGACGGCGGCCGGTCCGGAACTTGTTGTCGAAGTAGTTCACGAGGTGGGTCAGCGGAACAGTGATCACCAGGTAGAAGACGCCCGCGGCGACCAGCGGGGAGAGGTTGCCGGACAGGACAGCTGCGTCCTGTCCCACGCGGAACAGTTCGCGTTCACTGACGAGCAGTCCCAGGAAGTAGACCAGCGAGGAGTCCTTGACGATGGCGATGAACTGGTTCACCAGTGCCGGAAGGACCCGGCGGACACCCTGCGGCACCACCACCAGGGCCATGGACTTGGCGTAGCTCATGCCCAGGGCCCGGCAGGCTTCGCCCTGGCCCTTGTCCACGCTGAGGATGCCGGCCCGGAAGATCTCACCGATGTACGCGCTGGCGATCAGGCTGAGCGCGATGATCCCCAGGGGGTAGGGCGACGGACCGAAGATGGATTGGCTGAGGCGTGCGAAACCCTGGCCGATCAGCAGGATGGTGAGGATGGCGGGCAGGCCCCGGAAAAGGTCCGTGTAGATCCTGGCCGGAACGCGCAGCCACTTGGAGGGGGAAATGCCCATGACGGCAACCACCATTCCCAGCACCGTGCCAAGGAGGGTGGCTGCGATGGAAATGATCAGGGTATTGAGAAGGCCGACCCCCAGCAGCTGGGGAAGGACCTCGGCCATCGCGCCGAAGTCGAAGAAGGTACGGATGATGGTGTTGAGCCAGTCCATGGTTGCTCTCAGACGTTAGATGGTGTTGACGGTCCGGGCGGACTGCAGGATGCAGCCCGCCCGGTAAACGGCCTGGGCCTATTTGCTGGGCTCAGGCGAGGCGGTCTGCTCGGCTTTTGGCAGGTACTGCTCGGGCATCGGGGAACCCGGGAACCACTTCTGGTAGAGCTTCTTCCAGGTGCCGTCCTCCATGGCCTCCGCGAGTCCCTTGTTCAGGGCTTCCTTGAAGGCCGGCTTGTCCTTGGCCACGGCGAACCCTGCGGGGGCGTCGAAGGACGGGATGTCCGCGGCGCTGACCAAGCCGTGCTGTTCCTGGTAGGCCTTTGCGGCCTCGTAGTCCAGGAAGTGGGCGTCAACGGTACCGCTGTTGACCGCCGCAATGGCGGTGTTGTTGTCCGGGAAACGGACCAGGCTGGCCGACGTGAAGTTCTTCACGGCATAGGCTTCCTGGAGGGTCCCCTGGACCACGCCCAGCCGCTTTCCGGCAAGGCCGTCGGCGCTGGTGATGCCGGAGGTCTTGGTGGTGATGACGGTCAGGTATCCGGCCAGGTAGCCGTCGGAGAAGTCCACGGTCTCTTTGCGCTTGTCCGTGATGCCGATCGCGGCCACTCCGGCGTCGAACTGCCCGTTGGCCACGGCGGCAAGGAGGCCGGAGAAGTCCTGTCCGGTGAAGACCACGTTGTCTACGCCGGCGCGGTGGGCCACGTCCTTGAAGAGTTCCACATCGAAACCCGTGAAGTTGCCCGAGGCATCCGCGAAGGTGTACGGCTTCGAGTCACCCAGGCTGGCCACCCGGATGGTGCCGGGCTGGATCAGGCCGTAGGGGTTGTCCTCCGTGGTGGTGGAGGCGGCAGTGGTGGAGCCGCAGCCGGAGAGTGCAAGCACTGTGGCAAGGGCGGCCGCAGCCAGGCCGGCGGGGCGGAAGTTCAGTTTTTTCACAGCGTTGTCCAATCGTTGATGGGGAGGCGGTGCTGTCAGGGCCGCCAAAGAAAGTGGCCGATGTTCTTGTTGAGTCCGGTCTCAACACCTAGAATTGAGACCGGACTCACATCGATTGATAGAAATGTAGCCGAACTCACATGGGCCGTCAACAGCCCCGTCGAAAGGTGAAGATGAACGGTGAAGGAGCGAGGCGGCGGGACGTGACCGTCGCCGACGTCGCGAAGGCAGCCCAAGTGTCCAAGGCCCAGGCCGCAAGGGCTCTGGGCAACTACGGCGCCGTCAGCGACGATGTCCGCGAACGGGTACTCGCCGCAGCCGAGGCGCTTTCCTACCGCCCCAACGAGCTTGCCCGCAGCATGAACACGGGGAAATCGCACACCATCGGCGTGGTGGTGGGCGATATCGAAAACCCGCATTTCGGCCTTGCCACCCGGGGCATCACCGACGCCGCGAAGAAAGCGGGCTACAACGTCATCCTGGTCAACACGGATGAGGACCGGGCGGCCGAAGTGGAGGCCGTCCGGATCCTGCTGGACAAACGGGTGGACGGCCTGATCGTCGCACCCGCATCATCGGTGGATACCGCGCACCTCCAGCAGGTGCACCAGTCAGGCCGCCCTCTGGTCTTTATTGATCGGACCGGCGGGGACCTGGATGTGGAGACGCTGGCAGTGGACATGGCCAAGATTTCACTCGAGGCCACGCAGCATCTGCTCGAGGCCGGCCACCGCAGGATCGCCTTCATTTCCACGTTGCGGACCGACGCCCCCTACAAGCCGGGGATGACGCTGGACTCGTCGCAGATCGAGGACCGTTTGGAGGGAATGCAGAGGGCATTCCTGGCGGCAGGCCTTCCGTTCCCGGAGGACCTGGTCCGGCTGAATGCCGGAGACGCCGAATCCATCCGCAGCATTACCCGGGACGTCCTTCGCGGGCCGGAGCGGGCCACTGCGGTGGTCGCTTCCGATGGCCTGATCGCCCTCAGCGTGGTGGAGGCGATCCAGGAACTTGGACTGTCGATTCCCGGCGATGTTTCGTTCCTCATGTACGACGACTTCCCCTGGACCCGGCTCACCACCCCGCCCCTGACCGTAATCGCCCAGCCGGTCTACAACATGGGTGTGGCTGCAGCCAAGGCGCTGATCCGCCAGGTGGAGGGCCTTCCGCCTGCCGCACCGGCGCAGTTCACGGCTACCCTGGTGCGGCGCGGTTCGGTCGGACCGTGCCCGGACCTACAGGAGCCGGTCGCTGCGGGCCGTACGGTTGCGGCCCCCTGACTTCGCCACATACAACGCCGCGTCCGCGGCGGCGATGACGCTGTCCACCTCGGCGGTCCCGGCGTCGTACGTGGAAATTCCGTAACTGGCAGTCGGCATTTCCATGCCGTCCACCGTTGGCGCGGAGGCCAGGCGGCGGCTGATCTCTTCCGCGATCAGTTCGGCCCGCTCAGCACTGGCGCCGGGAATCAGGAGGACGAATTCTTCGCCGCCGTACCGGCCCACCAGGTCCGTGGACCGGACGGTGTCGGTGCAGGCTTCGGCGAAGCGCTGCAGGGCGATGTCCCCGGCGGCGTGGCCGTAGGTGTCGTTGACGGTCTTGAAGTGGTCCAGGTCCGCCAGGATCAGGGCGCCGGAACCGCGCGTGATGGTGCGGTCCGAGAGCAACTCGGCGGCCAGGTCAACGAAGGCCTTGCGGTTGAGCAGGCCGGTCAGGTCGTCCCGGGACGCGACCACCCGGAGGGCCCGCGTCTGCTGCTCGCTGCTGAGCGCCGCCATGCTGAAGGAGACCACCACCAGCAGCACCATGGTCACCAGGGTTGTCACTGCAGAGCCAAAGACCGTGGTGAAGGTGGGCCCGTGCTGTCCCTCGAACAGGAACGCCACCCAGCGGAAGAAGTAGAAGACGGCCAGGCCGCCGGCGGATACCGCCATGGGGATCCGGACCCGCGAATAGCCCGGCTCCAGGCGCCAGAGCTCGCGTGACGCCAGCCCGATGCTGACACTCATCGCGGCGAGGAACACCGGGCCGCCGGACCAGGTGTTCGTGGCAGGGTTGTCCAGGACGGAGGCCACCAGCGTGACCAGCGGGATGCCGGTGAACGCCCACTTCGGCGGAGGTACAGTCCGCAACGACCGCGCACCTGCCCAGACCGCCACCCCGCCATGCACCAGCAGCACGTTGCCCAGCGGATTGGCCCATATCTGGTGGACTGTGCCGTCCAGCAGGAAGCAGGCGGACCCCGTAAGGAAAAACAGGAGCGCCAGGCACCACCAGCCGCTGTACGGCGAGCGCGTGATCCGGTAGGCGGAGAAGTAGAACAGCAGCACCAGGACCAGGGCCATCAGGCCGAAGGCGATCCGGAGGGTCGCGGTGTCCAGAACCATGTCTTCGAAGTCCCCCCCAACGCCGAATGCTGTGCCGACCATCAGTATCTCACCGGGCACGCGCATCGGCGTCGTACCCATGAACAGCCGCGGCGAAACCGCCTAAGGTGGTGCGATAAGCACAGGATTCCCGGACAGGACCACGAAAGGCCCGCCATGCTCCTCCTTTTCGGCTTCAAGACGGTGCTCAAGGCGCTGCCAGGAAAGCCCGCAACCTGCCAGTACTGCCGCTCCTTCGTCCATCACCACCTGGAAGAGCGCGCCACCAAGTTCACGCTGTTCTTCATTCCGGTGTTCACCACCTCCCGGAAATACAACATCACGTGCTCCAACTGCGGCTACGTCTCCTCCATCTCGGCGCGGCAGAAACGCGCCCTGGAACTGCAGCGCTGAGTTTCCGTTCTGGCTCTGGCCCCCGGCGGCGGCCGCGGCTAGAGTGGGACACGGTCGCCCCTGCCGTCCCCGGCAGAGCGGAGAGGACCCTTGGAGGGAATGGAGGTGGTTTTGATGACTGCAGTTGCCGTGCGCCCGGAGCGCCCCGCACCCATCAACCAGACCATTTCCCTCCGCTGCACGGTTCCAGCCTGACTTCCCTTTTTCTTTCGGCTGGGCGGTGCTGCGGGACTTACCCGAGGTAACCGACGTGACCAATCCTTCAGGGTTCTCCCTGACCAGCAGTGCAACAGACAATTCAAGCGACCCGGGCGGGCCGGTGGCCTATGGCTATACACCGGCAGTGGCCCGGCACTTCGCCGCCCACCCGCTGCCGGGAGCAACCGGCCGCGGCCGGGTGGTCCGCGTGGACCGCAACCTCCTGCTCGTGGCGGTGGACAACCAGCTCCTGCATCTTCCCTATCCCCTGGCCGGCGGCATTCCCGTCACGGGAGACTGGGTCTGGACGGGCCCCAACCGCGCCGGTGAATGCCAGATCCTGGCCGTCCTGCCGCGGCTGTCCGAACTGAGCCGCAAGCGGGCTTTCGAGAATTCGTCCGCGGCCCAGGTCCTGGCGGCGAACATGGACGTGGTGGGGGTGGTGGTTCCCGTGGACCGGCCGCTGACCCACAACCGGCTGGAGCGGACCCTTGTGGCAGCGTGGGACTCCGGCGCCACTCCCCTGGTGATCATCACCAAGGCCGACCTCGCCGCAGTGGCGGACGACGTCGTCGGGAAAGTCATTCTGCAGGCCGCCGGGGTGGAGGTGGTGACCACGTCCGCGGAAAACGGCGACGGGATTGACGAACTGCTGCAGCACATCCCTCCGGGCGGCACCATCGTGCTCCTGGGACCCTCCGGGGCAGGGAAGTCAACGCTGATCAACGCCCTGGTTGGCCGCGAGGTCCAGCACACCGGCGCGGTGCGCTCCGGCGACTTCAAGGGCAAGCACACCACCACGTCCAGGGAGCTGGTGCCGCTTGCCAACGGGACCGTGCTGATGGACACACCAGGGGTGCGCGGCTTCGGGCTGTTCGACGCCGAAGACGGCATGGAGGACATGTTCGGCGACGTGGAGGAACTGGCCGCCGGGTGCCGGTTCTCGGACTGCTCCCACCAGGGCGAACCCGGCTGCGCCGTACAGGAGGCCCTCGCGGACGGCAGCCTTCCCGAGCGGCGCTGGCACAGCTACCTGAAGCTGCAGCGCGAGCTGGCCGCCCTGGCCCGGCGCAGCAGCGTGGCCGCCCAGCGCGCGTACCACCGGGAATGGCACCATAAGGTGGTGTCGGCCGGGAAGTCGCAGCGCTGGGCGGAGCGGGACCTGGCCGAACGGCAGGACCGCGCCGGCGGGAAGGACCGGAAGCGGCGGCGGTGAGGGTCCGGAGGCCGGCGGTGAGCGCACCAGAGGCGTTCAACGTTGTAAACTCAGCGTAACCGGCCTCCGGGCCTCAAACCTTTTGCAGGGGGATCCATGGCGGCCACGCTCCACGATGTTGCCCGGGTAGCGGGCGTGTCCTTCAAGACGGTGTCCAATGTCATCAACAACCACCCGCACGTCCGGGAATCCACCCGCGCCAAGGTGGAGCAGGCTATCCGCGAGCTGGGGTACCGGCCCAACCTCACGGCCCGCAGCCTTCGTTCCGGACACACCGGCGCCATCACGCTCGCGTTGCCCCAGCTGAGCCTCCCCTACTTCGCCGAACTGGCCGACGCCGTCATCGAGGCCGCGGCAAAGTGCGGGCTGGTGGTGCTGGTGGAGCAGACCGGCGCCGACCGCGACCGGGAACTCGAGGTCATGGCCAGCCCGCGGCTGAAGATGTCCGACGGCCTGATCTTCAGCCCCCTGGCGCTCGGGCAGGAGGACGCGGACCTGATCAAGGCCGAGGTGCCCATCGTACTTCTCGGCGAGCGCATCTTCGGCAGCACCTCCGACCACGTCACCATGCAGAACGTGACGGCGGCCCGCACCGCCACCGAGCACCTGCTGGACCTGGGCCGGAAGCGGATCGCCGTGGTGGGCGCCCACGAGGGTGAGGTCATCGGTTCCGCCGGCCTCCGCCTGCGCGGCTACCGGGAGGCCCTCGAGGCCAGGGGCATTCCGTACGACGACGGCATCGTGGCCTACGTGGTGGACTGGCACCGGTCCAACGGCGCCGCCGCCATGCACGACCTCCTGGACCGCGGGGCCCAGTTTGATGCCGTCTTCGGGTTGAATGACACGCTCGCCCAGGGTGCCGTGCGGGTGCTGCAGGAGGCCGGGTTCCGAGTGCCGGACGATGTGGCGGTGATCGGCTTCGACGACCTGGACGAAACCCGGTACTCCCTTCCCACCCTCAGCACCGTGGATCCCGGCCGCACGGAGATTGCCGAGACTGCCATCCGGATGCTGATGGACCGCATCAAGGACCCGGCCGGAATGCCGCCCCGCGAGGTCGAGACGGCATTCCAGGTGGTGCCGCGGGAGTCAACAGTGGGACGCGCGGCGGCCGTCCCGGCGTAGGGCCTACTCCCACCGCACTTTTGGCCAGCGGTCCTTCCACTCCAGCCCGGCCAGCCCCAGCCGGAAAGCGCCGTCGAGCTCCTCCGCGTAGTAGTGGAAGGCAAGGACGTTCCCGGAGACGGACTGCCCGCCCGGCCCCACCCGCCCGCCGTCGGATGCGAGCAACGGCGTGCCGCCGCCGTCGAGCAGGTCCTTGCCCTCCGCGTCCACGTAGGGGCCGGTGATGCTGTCCGACCTCCCGACGGCGATGTTGTAGGTGCTTTCCAGCCCCTGGCAGCAGAAATCGCGGGAGAAGAACAGATAGTAGGCACCGTCGTGCGGCAGGATATAGGGCGCTTCAATGGCGTTGGGCGGGGCCTGCCGGTCCGCGATGGCCACCGGTTCTTCCGTCCCCGCCCGCAGGCCGCTTGGCCACTCGAGCTCCACCAGCTGCAGCCCGGCCCAGAAGGATCCGAAGGACAGCCAAGGCCTGCCGTCCTGGTCCTCGGCAATGCCCGGATCAATCGCGTTGAACGCTTTCCCCTTGGACGAGATCACCTCGCCCCGGTCCACCCACTCATAGTTGGGGTCCGCAGGGTCAAGGGTGGTGTTGGTGGCCAGGGCGATGACGGAGAGGTTCCTGCCGAAGGTGGAGGCGGAGTAGTAGAGGTACCAGGTCCCGTCATGCTCGTAGAGTTCGGGCGCCCAGAGGTTGTCCACACCCGGCACCGCCTCCGCAAGCCAGGCCGGCTTCTCCTGCCACACCTCGCCGGCATACTCCCAGTCCACGCCGTCCGCGGACCGACGCACCTGGATGTTGCCGTCTGCCACCTGCCCGTTGCCGGTGGAATAGATGAACCAGGGCTCCCCGTCCTCCCCCTTGACCAGGGCCGGATCGTGGGTGAAGAAATCGCCCGTGAGTCCGGCGTGCTTCGCCTCGGGTGCCGCCCCGGGTGCGGCGCACCCGGCCAGGACAAGGACGACGGCGGCCAGCGCCGCTGCCAGCCAGGCCCCCGGCGGGCGGCGGGCAGCGGCGCCTGTGGCTGGTGACGGCACGTCAGCCAAGCGCGACGGCGGACCAGGACACCGGAGGCAGCGTCACCGTGAGCGTGCCCTCGTCCAGGACAACGCCGTCGAGCTGCTTCAGGCCAACCCGGTCCTGGTCCTGGAGGGTGTTCTTGGCGTAGACGTCCTCGTCGTGCAGGGTCACTGCCTCGGTGACCACCGTGGCGTTGAGTTCAGCGACGTTGACGGTCACGTCGATGGACTCGGTCTGGCTGCGGTTCACCAGGAAGATGGCCGACTCTCCGGTGGCGGCGTCGGTGGTTGCCACGGAGTCCACCAGCGGGGCATCGCCGTACACCGCCGTCGTGTAGGTTCCTGCCTCGATGCGGGGACGGAGCACCTCACCCTTTGCCAGCCGGGACGTGACGGAGAACGGGAAGAACGTTGTCTGGCGCCAGGTGTCGCCGCCGGGCTCGGTCATGATGGGGGCAATCACGTTGACCAGCTGGGCGAGGGAGGCTGCGGCCACCCTGTCATGGTTCTTCAGGAGCGTCATCAGCAGGTTGCCGAACACCACGGCGTCGGCCACGGAGTAGGTATCCTCCAGCTGGCGCGGAGCGTGCGTCCATTCCTCGTTGACCTCGTCGGAAGCCTGGTGCTCGTCCAGGTACCAGATGTTCCATTCGTCGAAGGAGAGCTGGATGGTCTTCTTGCTCTTGAGCTTGTGCTTGACGTGGTCGGCGGTGGCCACCACGGTTTCGATGAAGTACTGCATGTCCAGCGAGGACGCCAGGTAGGAGCCCAGGTCGCCGTTGCGCTCCTGGTAGTAGGCATGGCAGGAGATGTAGTCCACGTAGTCGTAGCTGTGCTCCAGGACCACGCGCTCCCATTCGCCGAACGTGGGCATGGCGGACCCGGAGGAGCCGCAGACCACCAGTTCCAGGTTCTTGTCCGCAGTCTTCATGGCCGACGCGGTGCGGGCAGCCAGCTTGCCGTAGTCCTCGGCGGACATGTGCCCGATCTGCCAGGGCCCGTCCATCTCGTTGCCCAGGCACCACATGCGAATGTTGTACGGGTCCTTGGCACCGTTGGCGATGCGCTGCTCGCTGAGCGCCGTGCCTGACGGGTGGTTGGTGTACTCCAGCAGGTCCAGGGCGGCCTCGATGCCCCGGGTGCCCAGGTTGACGGCCATCATGAGTTCCGAGCCGGTGAGCTTGCACCAGCGGGCAAATTCGTCCAGGCCCACCTGGTTGGATTCGAGTGAGTGCCAGGCGAGGTCCCGCCGCACGGGCCGCTGGTCGCGGGGGCCCACGCCGTCCTCCCAGCGGTAGCCCGAGACAAAGTTGCCGCCGGGGTAGCGGATGGTGCTGGAGCCGAGTTCCTTGACCAGTTCGATGACGTCCAGGCGGAAGCCATCCTCATTGGCAGTGGGGTGGCCGGGCTCGTAGATCCCGTCGTAGACGCAGCGGCCGAGGTGTTCCACGAAGGAGCCGAAGATCCGGCGGTTGACGGGGGCCACAACGGCGTCCCGGTTCACGGTGATGACAGTGGGTGCCACGACAGCCAGGTGGGTCTGTTCGGCAGCGGCGGAGGTGATGGTCACGGTTTTTCCTATTCTTTATAACGTTGTAGAACTAGCGAAGGACGAGTTGAAGTGTGCGTGAGGGTGCAGATCGGCTTAGGGGCTTGCGGGCTCCAGCCCGCCGAGCCTCCGGCCCACCAGCCATCCGGACAGGAGCAGGGGAAGCGAAGCGCCGACCAGGGGCACCAGCACCGTCATTCCGGAGAAAATGACAGTGGCCGCCGCCAGGGTTGCCAGCAGGGAAAGGCCCATCACGGGCGAGATGAGCGGCAGCATGAACGCTGCCCGCCATGTCCTGCTAACGGTGTCCCGGTACCGGGCGCAGATGGACACCGCCGTAGCGGCTGCAGCAATGGTCACGGCGGCGACCACCGCGGACAGGACCAGCAGGACGGCCCGCATCAGGGGCGGCATCGCGGTCCCAGCCGGACCCAGCAGGGTCCCGACGTTGAATACCAGTACGACGCCGGCGGTCCAGAACGCGGCTCCCACCAGGTTGGCGCGCCGGAACTGGTACCGGTAGGCGGTGACGAAGTCACGTACCACATGGTCTCCGGCCGAACCGTCCCGCAGCCTGCCCAGGACCGTGCTCGCGGCCACTGCTGCAGGGAACAGGCCCAGGACCACGAGTCCGGCCAGGGTTCCTGCCACAAAGAGCACGTTGACCAGGACCAGGGCTGTGGAGAAGCGGAGCCAGCCCATCAGGCGGCCTGCCCACCCCATCGGCTGATCATTCATAGGGCGACATCCGGGTTCCGCTCCAGGCCACCCCGTGCTGGTCCAGGCCGCTGAAGGACAAGGCCGGGCGGCTGCGGGACCAGTCCCAGGAACCAAAAACCACGGCATCGAGTTCAACGGCACCATCGGGGCTGCCGGGAGCAGCAACGCGGAGCCTCATCTGTTCGGGGGCGCCCGCGGAAACTGCTCCGCCCGCGTCAATGCACTCGACGCTCAGGGCCACCGCCGTGACGAGGTCAGGCGATTCCGGGGCGAAGCGGAGGACCTGCCAGGTTCCCGCGACTGGAACGGAAGTAGGCAGCGCCTCACGCCCTGCCCCTGCGAAGGGCTGGGGCGCGACGACGGGCCAGCCGGAAGCGGTGAAGAAGATCCGGCGCAGCTGCACCACATGCTGGCTGGGATCAGCCGCGAAGCGGACGTGGTGGACCGCGAAGTGCTCGGCCCGCCCGTCCGGCCCCTCCTGCGTCAGGACAGAGTTGTGGCCCGGCGCGAGCCAGCCCGTGCCGCCGTCGAACTGGTAGCTGCCCAGCACCTTCGTACCCACCGACGCGGGCGGGGACTCCAGGTCCGTCATCGGGTTGCCCAGGAAGTCGCGGTAGGGGCCGGTGATGCAGTCCGCCACCGCCACCCGGATGTTGTAGGTGCTGAACAGGGAGTCGTAGGAGCAAAAGAGGACATACGCATCGTCCTCCGGGCGGTACAGCACAAAAGCCCCTTCGACTGCGCCCTCCACGGACTTGGGGCGGCGGGCGATGACGGTTCCGAGGTCGCCCTCCACCAGGGCCAGGCCCGTTGCGGCGTCCAGCGGCAGCGTGTAGATCCCCGAGAAGAAGGACCCGTACGTAAGCCACGGCTTTCCGTCGGCATCGAAGGTGACCGCCGCATCTATGGCGTTCTGGGAATGTTCGCCGGCGCGGGTGGCCACCACAAGGCCGCGGTCCTCCCAGGGCCCGGCCGGTGAGGAAGCAACAGCAAGTCCTATGGCTGAGGTGTTGGAGCCGAATGTGGACGCCGAGTAGTACATGTGCCATCCGCCGCCGGGCCAGCGGACCACATCGGGCGCCCAGAGGCCCTGCGCGCCGGACCAGGCTGCGGCTGGTTGCGGGACGCCGTCGAACGCCGTGCCGGCGTAGGTCCACTCCACGAGGTCGGTGGAGGTCCTGATATGTACCCCTGCAGGAATATCTTGCGCGTTGGCAACGGCATCGGTGGAGAACATGAAGTAGGTGCCGTCGTCCTGCACCACCGTAGGGTCGTGGGCGTGGCGGGAGCCCCATGACGCAGATGGTGGGTTGGCGCCAGCGGGAAGCGGAAGCAGTTCGCGGGAAACATCAGTATCGGTGGCCACGGCTCAGCCCTTGGATCCGGACAGCGCAATGGACTCGATGATCTGGCGCTGGAAGACCACAAAGACGATCAGCACCGGCAGGAGCGCCACGAAGGACGCCGCCATGATCAACGGGTAGTCCGTCTGGATGGCGTACTGGGCGTTGAAGTTCGCGATCACCAGCTGCAGCGTCTGGGTGCCGGGCGAATTCAGGTAGATGATGGGGGCCAGGTAGTCGTTCCACATGGCCATGAACCAGAGGATGAACTGCGCCGCCAGCGCCGGCCGGATGGCGGGCATGATGAGGGTCCAGAAAATCTGCAGGTAGGAGGCACCGTCGATGCGGGCCGCCTCCACGATGGAATCGGGGATGCTGTTCAGGAACTGGCGCAGGAAGAAGATCATGATGATGTTCCCGAAGAGTCCCGGCACGATCAGCGGCAGAAGCGTGTCCACCCAGCCGATGCTGGCGAAGATGGTGAACTGCGGAATCATCAGCGTGGGAAACGGGATCATGAGCCCGGACAGGAGTCCCAGGAACAGGACGTTCTTGAAGGGCATGCGCATCTTCGCGAAGGCAAAGGCTGCGAGCGCGGACGTCAGTGAACCCACGATGGTCACGGAGCAGGCCACGATCAGGCTGTTCTGGATGCCGCTGAGGAGCGGGCCGGCAGTCCAGATGCGGGCGTAGTTCTCCCAGACGAAGGGGTCCGGAATCCATTGCGGCGGAAGCGCAAACACCCCGTCCTTCGTCTTGAGGGAGGTGGAGAAGGTCCAGGCCAGCGGGGCAATCATGACGATCGCGCCCACGCTCAGGACCAGGGTGGTGATGACATTGCCAACGCGGAGCGTTTCCTTGGTGGACCGCGGGCGGCCGCCTGTGGGGCGGGAAGCAGACTTACCTGCGCCCCCGCTGCCGTCGGGGAGTTCCTGCGTGGGTTCCAGCGGCGGAGTGGTGATGACATGCTGTGCGGACATGGCTGCCTGCCTCAATCGATCGAGAACTGGTTGCGGCGGTTGAGCCGGAACTGGATGAAGGTGATAGCGAAAACCAGCAGCCCCAGGACCACGGACATGGCGGACGCGTAACCCATCTGGAGGTTGTCGAACGCCTTCTGCCAGATGTACCAAACGATGGAAGCGGACTGGAACTCGGGGCCACCGGTGGGGGTCATGATGTTGATTTCCACGAAGATCTGGGAGCCGCCGATGATGCTGGTGACGATCAGGAAGAACGTGACCGGCCGGACCATGGGGATGGTGATGTGCCGGAACTGCTGCCAGGCCGATGCGCCGTCCAGGGCCGCTGCCTCGTAGAGGTACTGGGGCACCGACTGGAGGGCGGCCAGGTAGAGCAGCATGGAGTACCCCAGGCCCTTCCAGATGGCCATGATGATGAGGGCCGGCTTGACGGTGTTGGTGTCCTGGAGCCAGTTGGGGCCGTCAATTCCCACCAGGGCCAGGCCCTGGTTGATCAGGCCGAAGTCTCCGTTGAAGGCCCACTGCCAGAGAATCGCGACGGCGGCGATCGAGGAGATGACCGGGAGGTAGTAGACGGTGCGGAAGAAGGTGGTTCCGCGCATCTTCCGGTTCATGGCCAGCGCCAGGCCCAGCGAGATGGCCAGGCCGACGGGGATCCCGATCATCATGTAGAGGGTGTTCCACAGCGACTGGAGGAAGTAGCGGTCACCGAACATCTTGGTGTAGTTGTCCAGTCCCTTGAAGACCGGCGCCGAGATGCCGTTCCAGTTGGTGAAGGAGGCATACACCGAGAAAAGGAGCGGGAAGAGCGTAAAGAGGAGGAAGCCGATCACCGGTATGGCAACAAAAGCGAGGGCCGCCTGGTGTTCTTTCCGGTGGAGCCGTGAGCGGCGCGGGCGCGTTGTGGTTGTTGTCATACCGGTGATCCCTCCCGCTAGTTTCCGGCCTGCTGGTTGGCGGCGTCCAGGAATTCCTGCATCCTGGGCTGCGCTTCCTTCAGGTAGTCGGCGGCGGTCTGCTTGCCGTCCAGGACGGGCTGGATGTTGGTGAACAGTTCGTCATACCACTCGGCGTTGAAAGTATTGCCGCCGGGCAGGGCGCGGCCGTAGTCCTTCACGATCTGCAGGAACTCTTCCTTGTTGGCCGGCTTGGTGCTGGTGTCCGCAGCCCAGGCCTCGGCCATGTCCTTGAGGTTGGGGATCTGGATGCCGGCGTCCACCAGGCTCTGCTGGGCTTCCTTGTTGGCTGTCAGGTACTCCACGAGCTTGACGGCGTCCTCCGGGTGCTTGGTGCTTTCGGAGACGGCGATGCCCAGCGTTCCGATCCAACTGGCGGTTTCGCCGCTGTCCCCGGCCGGGTAGGGGATGACGTCCCAGTCGAAGCCCAGCTTCTGGTAAGTGGACAGGTCCCAGGGGGCGATGGGGAAGAACCCGATTTCGCCCTTCATCCAGCGCTGGTAGGTGTCCAGGGTCTGCGCCTCAGCCACGGACGGCGTGACACCGTGGACGTTCTGCAGGTCCGCGAACCACTGCAGCGATTCAGCGAACTCGGGCGTATCCACCGTCACCTTTGTCCGGTCTTCGTTGAGCCAGTCACCGCCGTTGGACCAGACGAAGGGCTGCAGGTTCCACTGGACGTTCAGGCCGGTGCCCCACTGGTCAAGGGTGCCGTCGCCGTTTGTGTCCTGGGTGAGCTTTTTCGCGGCTGCCACGAACTCGTCGAAAGTGTATGGCTTGTCTTTGTCCGGCAGCGGGATTCCTGCCTTTTCCAGCATGGTCTTGTTGTAGCCGAAGGAGAACGGGCCCACGTCCTTGGGCAGGGCGTAGATGGCACCTTCACCTACGCGCTTGCCGTCATACCGGTAGCTGTCCACGCCGTATTCCCAGATGTTGTCCAGGTCGATAGTGTCAGAGCCCTCAACGTACTCGGTGATGTCCTTGACGATGCCGTTCTGCACATAGGCCTGGACGTCGCCGGGGCCGATGTAGAAGACGTCCGGAACCTGCTTGCCGGCGATCGCCGCCTTCAGCTTGGTGGCGTACTGGTCCGCGGTGGTGACAATGATTTCCACGTCCACCCCGTTATCCGCTTCGAACTGCGAGACTGCCTGCTCATAGGCCTTTTTCTCGTCCTCACCTCCCCTGAACATGAACGTGAGTTTCTTTTCGCCGCTGTCCTCGGCGGAGGGGGCGGAGCAACCGCCGAGCATCAGGCCGGCGGCGGTAAAGAGCGCCAGGGTCGCGGCCATGGGACGTGACTTCATCATCACGCAGTCCTTCCGGGTTGGGTGGAGCACACAAGTGTATGGGTGAGGCGATACGGGAGCCCCACTGTCCGCGGTGGCGGACCGGCATCCGGGGCGTTTTCTTGCAACGTTGTAAGAACCATCACACAGGCCCTCATCCGGCGTCAAGGGGCCGGCGCCGGATTTGTTTCCGGCGCGATTCCGCCGCCATTGACCCAAAACGTGATCCATGCCATATTTTTCTTACAACGTTGCAATGAAACGGCGCCGCGCATCCCTGCTGCCGACCAGCCCCTCTCTCCCGGAAGGACCACGTGATGACGTCACGTCCCTGGGTGCTGCGCGCCGCAGGATTGGCAGCAGCTGCAACCCTTGCCCTGGCAGCCGCACTGCCGACGACGGCCGCCGCCGGCCCCGCTCCCGTCACCCACGCCATCAAGAGCCAGATCAGCCAGGCCGGAGAACCGCCGGGCCAGCAGAAGCTTCCCGTGGACCTGCCCGGTGGAAAGACGGTTGTGGGCGAAACCTCGCCCATCCACGATCCGGCGCTGATCGTTGCCGCCGACGGCACCTGGTATGTCTATTCCACCGGCCTGGTGAACCGGGAAAACGGCGGCACCATCCAGGTGTGGACTTCCCGCGACCATGGGACAACCTGGGAGTACGCCGGGACGGTCTGGGACCGCATCCCGGCATGGATCGACGAACACTTCTCTGACGGCGAGCTGCCCGGCAACCTCTGGGCGCCGGAAATCACCGAACACAACGGCACGTACTACCTGTACTACTCGGCGTCACGCTTCGGCGGAAACAAGTCGCTCACGGCCCTTGCCACCAACACCACGCTCGATCCCAGCGACCCCGACTACGAATGGGTGGACCAGGGAATGGTGGTCTCCTCCCCCGCCACCGGCCTCGACCCGGCCAATCCCGCCAAGACCTTCAACGCCATCGACGCCGGCATCATCGAGGACGCCGACGGCACCCCCTACATGGCCATTGGCTCGTTCTGGTACGGCATCTTCCTGGTCCAACTTGAGTGGCCGAGCGGAAAGCCGGTTGCCGGATGGGAGTCCAAAGCCGTAAACATCGCGGACCGGTTCATGCCCGGGAACCCCATCGAGGCGCCGTACATCACCAGGCACGGGGACTACTACTACCTCTTTGTCTCCTTTGACGCCTGCTGCCGCGGCGGTGATTCGACGTACAAGGTGGCCGTGGGCCGTTCCACCTCGGTCAAGGGCCCGTACCTGGACCAGGAAGGGCGCGACATGTTCGGCGGCGGCGGATCCGTCGTCCTCGATTCGCATGGCGCAATCACCGGCCCGGGCGGCCAGTCCGTCTTTGGCGACTACCTGGCCTTCCACTACTACGACGGCTCCAACCCGGACATCCCGTATTTCCCGACCCTCGGCATCCAGAAGATTGACTGGGTGGACGGCTGGCCGGTCTTCAACCAGACCGTGGAAACGCCGTCGGTCCTGAAGCAGCCAAAGGCCGCCGCCGCAGGCAGCGCCGTCACGTTCACCGCCACCGCGGGCGGCACGCCGGGTCCGGTGGCAGTCTGGGAAATTTCGTACGACGGCGGCGCAAGCTGGCAGCGGGCGGACCACCAGCCCGTGACGAAGCGGACGGACGAAGGCAGCTACCGCTCGACGCTCGAAGTTTCCTCCGGCACATACGGCGATGCAGGCCTGCTGGTCCGGGCAGTGTTCCGGAACGCCCACGGCAAAGCTGCCACTGACGCCGTCGGATTCCCCGCCCCTCCCGGCAGGTAAGGCTCCTTCCGTCAAAGTTCGGGGGCGCGCTCCTCAGGCAGCGCGCCCTCGTCCTCCGGATGCCGTTTCAGGTTCAGCAGGGCAAGCGCCAGGCCGCCCCAGACAGTAAGGATGGCGATGATCATCATGGTGATGGCTATCGGCGTCACAGCGCCTTCTCCTTTTCCTCTTCGGCCACCACGGCGTCGTACTCGGGGTCGTAGTGGGCCTTGGACCGGTGGCTCCATGGGATGAATGTCAGTGCGAGCGCCAGCACCACCAGGGCACCGGCCATACCCCAGCCGAAGATGCCCACAAACCATTCCGGGTAGCCCTCATAGGTGGCAGTGATCTTGCTGATGAACTCGTTCGACACCATGTAGATCAGCGCCAGTGGAACGACGCCGGCCACCAGGATCATCCAGGTGCGCCGCATCTTGACGGTGGAGATCCTGTTCAGGTGGGCGGACAGCAGCGGCAGTTTGCGCAGGAACCAGGCGAGCACCAGGACGGTGACCAGGGCCCCGAGCGTGATGCCGAAGCTGTTGACGAACGCATCGGAGGTGTCCAGCAGGTAGAGGCCGGTGGCCGTGGGGAAAAGACCCAGCGAGACCGCCGCCACCAGCCCGCTGACGACGAGTGACGCCTGGACCCGGCCCCAGCCGAGCTTGTCCTGGACCGCGGCCACAATGACTTCCAGGACCGAGATCAGGGACGTGATGCCCGCGAAGACCAGTGACCCGAAGAACAGCACGCCCATGAAGGCTCCAAACGGGGCCTGGGACACGATGGTGGGGAACGCCACGAATGCCAGCCCGATGCCTTGGGTCACCACCTCGTCCACCGCGGTTCCCGCAGCCTGGGCCATGAAGCCAAGGGCGGCAAAGACGCCGATTCCGGCCAGGATTTCGAAGCCCGAGTTGGAGAAAGCCACCACCATGCCCGAGCCCGTGAGGTCCGTCCGGCGCTTCAGGTAGGAGGCGTAGGTGACCATGATGCCGTACCCCACGGAAAGGGAGAAGAAGATGTGTCCGTAGGCCGCCGCCCAGACGGCCGGATTCGCGAGCGCCGCCCAGTCCGGTGCGAAGAAGGC
This sequence comes from Arthrobacter nitrophenolicus, assembly GCF_045833485.1. NCBI lineage: Bacteria > Bacillati > Actinomycetota > Actinomycetes > Micrococcales > Micrococcaceae > Arthrobacter > Arthrobacter nitrophenolicus. The sequence goes on along the minus strand of NZ_CP174504.1, from coordinate 1,733,336 downwards.
GTTCAGGCCTTCGGCCGCACCGGGCAGGAAGAGCGACTGGACCACAAGGAGGAGGAACATCACCATCAGCAGCGGCAGCAGGATGGCGTTGGCGCGGGAGATGCCCTTCCGGATCCCGGCCACCATGATGAGGATGACGGCGGCCCAGGTCAGGAGCAGCGGGAAGAACACGGACGGCACGTATTCGAATCCCAGGCCGGGGGCCTCGGCGATGCTCAGGAAGTTCCCGAAAAAGAAGCCCTCGGCGTCATCGCCCCACGCCTCGGTGAAGGAAAAGACCGTGTACATAACGGACCAGGCGATGATGACCGCGTAGTACGCGGCAATCACAAAGCAGACCAGCACCTGCCACCAGCCGAGCGGTTCGGCGGCACGGTGCAGCCGCCGGTAGGCCAACGGCGCCGAGCCGCGGAACTTATGGCCCACCGCATAGTCGAGGAACAACAGCGGGATGCCGGCCGTGAGCAGGGCCACCAGGTACGGGATAAGGAACGCACCGCCGCCGTTGTCGTAGGCGATGTAGGGGAAGCGCCAGATGTTGCCCAGCCCCACCGCCGAGCCGATGGCGGAGAGGATGAACAGCCGGCGGGACGAAAATGTTTCGCGTTTGGCCGGGCTGGCGGGCTGCGCTGGGGAGGAAGCAGTCATGTCCGGACTTTACTGCCGCCCTTCCGCCCGCAACAGCCCCCTCTGTTGTGGCGCACCCGGGAAGGCCTGGCCGGCGGCCTTTTTGTCACCCCCGGAGAGTAGGGTTCCGTCATGGACATCATCATGGTTCCCGGTTTCTGGTTGGACGCTTCCTCCTGGGAGGAGGTGACGCCGGCGCTCGAGGCAGCCGGACACCGCACGCGGCCCCTCACCCTTCCCGGCCTGGAGTCGGTGGATGCCAACCGTGCCGGCATCGGCCTGCGCCAGCATATCGACGCCGTGGCCGCGGAAGTGGACGCCACGGACGGAAAGGTGGTGCTCGTGGGCCATTCAGGCGGCGGGGCCATCATCCACGGGGTGGTTGATGCCCGCCCGGACAGAATTGCGCGGGCCATCTACGTGGACAGCGGCCCCCTCGGTGAGGGCGGCGTGATCAACGACGAACTGCCTGCAGACGGCGACGACGTTCCGCTTCCGCCCTGGGAAGGGTTCGAGGACGCCGACCTGGTGGACCTCGACGACGGCCTCCGCAGGAAATTCCGCGAACGGGCCATTCCGCAGCCCAGGGGCGTGGCCTACGATCCGCAGCACCTGCACGACGAGCGGCGCTACGACGTCCCCGCCACAGTCATCGCCTGCGAATTCCCCTCCGCCATGCTGCGCGAATGGATCCAGGCAGGCCATCCATTCGTCGCCGAGCTCGCCAGGATCCGGGACGTGGAATACGTGGACCTGCCCACAGGCCACTGGCCGCAGTTCACCAGGCCGGCGGAACTGGCCGGGGCCATCCTCGCCGCCGTGGACCGGAACGGCCAGCTACATTGAACGGACCGCCCCGTGCCTAGGAGTTCCCATGCCGCGCCCCCGATCACCGCAACTGTCCGTGGATGCCATCATCCGCGCCGCCCTGTCCCTTGTTGATGCCACCGGAGACTTCAGTTTCCCGAAAGTGGCCAAGGAACTTGGGGTCAGCCAGGCCTCGCTCTACAACCACATCGACAACCGCGAACACATCATCGAGCTGATGCGCGGACTCGTCTTCTCCGAGTTCTCCGCACGGAAGCGCCTTGACCCTGCCGGCCTCCCCTGGGACGAGGCACTTCGGACCCTTGCCCACGAGTACCGCGACTGCCTGGTGGACCACCCCAGGCTGGTCCCGCTCCTGGTGACCCAGACCGTGCAGGATTTGGGCGTGATGCGGATCTACGAGGATATGGCGATCGTCCTGGGCAGGGCAGGCCTGGACCTTTCGGTCATCGTCCCTGCCATCACCACCGTGGACTACCTGGTCCTCGGCTCCGCACTGGAACTGACTGCCCCCGACGTCGTCTGGTCTCCCCCGCCGGGAGAATTTCCCGCGCTGACTGCAGCCATCAGCGGACTGGGCTCCCCCGCCGAGCGGTCCGACACCGCCTTCGCTTTCGGGCTGGAGACCATCGTGGCCGGGATCCGGGAGGTAACAAAAATAAGTTTCTGAAAGGCTTTCACTAAAACCCTTGTGCCGGGCGGGGTCCATCTTCATAATAAATGAAGGCCATTCATTTTGTGACGGCATTCACTCCATCCCAGCAAGGAGAATTCCATGTCCCAGGACGACCCCACCACAGGGCGCGTACCCCTGACGCCGCGCCGGGCGGTTTCCGTCTTCGGCATCAGCGTCGTCGGCTTCATGACCGCCAACCTGGTTCCCGTCATGATCGTCGCCCTGACCGGCGAACTCGGCTTTTCGGACACCGAAGCCGGCACCCTGATGACCGGCTCGCTGCTCGCCTGCGCCGTCGCATGCCTGCTGTCGTCCAGGCTGGCAGCCGGAAAAGGAAGGTACCTGGTGGCGCGCGCCGGTCTGGGGCTTGCCGCGGCAGGTTTCGCAGCCGCAGCCTTCATCCCGTCCGTTCCCGTCGTCGTCGCCGGCGTCCTGATCGGCGGGCTCGGCGCGGGCGGCGCCGTCTCGGCAGGCGGGGCCGCCCTGGGCGCCCTCCGCAACCCGGACCGCGCCTCGGGCCTCAGCGGCTTCGCCAACCGCGTGATCGTTTCCGTGGTTCTCTTTGTCGTCCCTGTTCTGGGCGCGGGCATGGGCAGTGCGTTCGGCCTGCTCGCGGGCCTTGCCCTGGCGGCCCTGTTCACCACCGCCTGGCTGCCGGGCAGCCCCGCCAGTACCACCGACGGGCCGCGGGCAGCCGCCGCCCCGGGTAAGGGCTCCCGGTCCACGACCCTCGCCGGGCTCGGCCTGCTGGCCTGTTTCGCCCTGTGGGCCCTCAGTGAGGATTCCCTCTGGGCCGTGGCCGCCACCATGGGCGCCGACCAGGCGCGGCTCGACGAAACCGGCATGGGGCTGGTCCTCAGCCTCTCCACGCTCGGCGGACTCCTCGCCTCTGGCCTCATCGGGTTGGCCGGGCGCCGGCTGGGCAGGACAGCGCCGCTGGCCGTGGCGCTGGTGGCGGGGGCAGCGTTGAAGATGCTGTCCGGAACAGTGACCGATCCGGGCCTCTACATGGCAGTGATCATCGCCTGGAACACCATCTACATGCTGGCCTTCATCTACATCGTGGCCACCGCGGCCGCGCTGGACGCCTCCGGGCGCTGGTCCGCCCCCGTGCTCGGCGTCTACCTGATTGGGTCCTCATTCGCCCCGTTCTTCGGAACGTTCCTCTCGGCTTCGGCGGGGTATGACGTCCTCGGCTACGTCCTGGCGGGCATGACCCTGGTCCTGGCTGTTCCGCTGATCCTGATCTCCCGCCTGTCCGTCCGGATCGACCGGGAGGCGGTCGGCAACCCCCCGACCAACATCAACAAGGCGGCCATCGTCTAATGCCCTGCTCCGACCTGAAGGAAAGCACTCCCTTGCCTGCACGCACGCTGTATACCAACGCCGCCGTGTTCACCGCCGACGGCGCTCCCGCGGAAGCCTTCGTCGTGGAAGGATCACAGTTCATCCACGTGGGGGACGAAGCCGGTGCCCGCATCGCGGCGGGGAAAGGCGCTGCGGAAGTGGACCTTGAAGGCCGCTTTGTCCTGCCCGGCTTCGTAGATGCGCACACCCACCTGCTGATGACGGGCCAGGCCCTGCAGAAGGTCCAGCTGCGGGACGCCGCCAGCCTCGCCGAACTGCAGCAGCGCCTCCGGGACGCTGCTGCGGCCAGCGATGCACCGCGGATCCTCGGCGCCGGCTGGCTCCACAGCGCCCTCGACGGGCAGCCCCCTACCCGCCAGTTGCTGGATGCAGCGGTCCCGGACCGCCCCGTCTACCTGGACGCCAATGACCTGCACTCCGTCTGGGTCAACAGTGCGGCCCTGGCGGAACTGGGCATCGACAACGACACCCCGGACCCCATCGGCGGACGCATCGGCCGCGACCCTGGGACGGGCGAGGCTGACGGGGTGCTGTATGAAACGGCAGTCCAGCAAATCATCTGGCCCGCCCTTGCGGCGCAGGCCACGGACCAGGACCGCGACGCACAGCTGGAGGAGGCCTTCGCCAACTACCTGGCCGTCGGCGTGACCAGTGCCGTGGACATGGCCGTCCAGGACGACGACCTGGCTGCTTTCCGCCGCGCCATGGAACGCCGGAACGGCACATTGCCCATCCGGGTCAAGGGCCACCTCCTGGTGGCCCGCCACGAAGCGGAGTCCGACAACCTGGCACAGGTGGCCAAGGCCGCGTGGCTGGCGGCCGAACTGCACAGTGACTGGCTGCAGATCTGCGGCATCAAGCTGATGGTGGACGGCGTTATCGACAGCTGCACCGCCGCCATGAAGGAGCCGTACGCGGACGGCAGCAGCGCCGAGCCGGTCTGGGACCGCGCATCGCTGACCCCGGTGGTGATTGCGGCGGACGCCGCAGGGCTGCAGATCGCCCTGCACGCCATCGGCGACGAAGCGTCAGACATCGCCCTGGATGCGCTGGAGGAGGCGTACCGCCGCAACGGGCCGCGGGACCGCCGGCACCGCATCGAACACCTGGAAACAGTCACGGAGGCGAACGTTTCGCGGCTGGCGGCCCTCGGCGTCGTGGCTTCCATGCAGCCCGTCCACGCGGACCCTGCCATCCAGGACACCTGGCGCAGCATGCTGGGCGACCACCGCTGCGAGCGGGCCTTCCCCTGGACCGAGTTCACGGAGGCCGGCGCCACTCTTGCACTGAGCACCGATGCGCCGACGGCACCGCACCAGCCGCTGCCCAACATGTACATTGCCGCCACCCGCCGCTCCGCCCTTGACCCCGCACTGGACGCAAACCTTCCCCGCTACGCCCTGAAGCTTGCTGACGCGTTCTGCCACGCCACCCGGGACGCCGCCTACTCCTGCCGCGCCGAAGACCGCCAGGGCAGGATCGCCGCCGGCTATCTGGCGGACTTCACCGTCCTGGACACCAACCCGCTCCAGGCGGACACCGCCGAACTGCTCACCAACTCCACCCGGCTCACCGTTGTGGGCGGCAAGGTGGCGTACGACGCCGGAGTCTCCCCGGCCGGCCGTCCCGCCGCAGCCGGTGCCCGCGTGGGCCAGCCCGCCTAAGACATTTCCCCACCACAAGCCAGACCGAAAGACCCAGGAATACCGATGAAACCCGCTCCCGCCCCCACCGCAGCCGCCACCGAACCGGCACCGGCAACGTCCATGCCCGCTGAATGGGACGCCCACCAGGGCACCTGGATGGCCTTCCCGCCGCCCAACGACACCTTCGGCGAAGTAGGAAGTCCAACCCTGGACCGCGCGCGCGCCGCCTGGACCAAGGTGGCCCAGACCATCGCCCGCTACGAACCCGTCACTGTGGTGGCCGATCCCCGCGATGCCACCGCAGCCCGGGAATGGCTGGGCGACGGCATCACCGTGCTCGAAGTCCCCCTCGATGACGCCTGGCTCCGGGACAGCGGACCCACCTTCGTGCACCAGCCGGACGGTTCGCTGGCTGCCGTGGACTGGATCTTCAACGGGTGGGGCGCGCAGGAGTGGGCCGCGTGGGACAAGGACCAGGACGTTGCCCGCACCATCGCGGCGGAGACTTCCGTTCCCGTCAGGTCCAGCTCCCTGGTCAACGAGGGCGGCGGATTCCATGTGGACGGTGAAGGAACCGTGCTGTTGACCGAGACCGTCCAGCTTGATCCCGGCCGCAACCCGGGAGCCACCAAGGACTCGGTGGAGGCCGAGATCCATGCCGCGCTGGGCACCACCAGGGCCATCTGGCTGCCCCGCGGCCTCACCCGCGACTACGACGAGTTCGGCACCCGCGGGCACGTGGACATCGTGGCCGCCTTCGCCGGTCCCGGCACTATCCTGCTGCACCGGCAGGACGACCCCTCCCACCCGGACCACGCCGTCTACCTGCAGCTGAAGGCAGCTCTCGCCAGCCAGTTGGATGCGCAGGGACGGCCCCTCCGGATCATTGACGTCCCCGCCCCCACCACGCTCAAGGACGACGAAGGCTTCGTGGACTGGTCCTACATCAACCACTACGTGGCAAACAACGTGGTGGTGCTGTGCGCCTTCGATGATCCCAACGACGCCATCGCCGCCGGCATCCTGGAGCGTGCCTACCCCGGCCGCACCGTGGAACTGGTGGACGCCCGCGACATCTTCGCCTTCGGCGGCGGCATCCACTGCATCACCCAGCAGCAGCCGGCAGCGCGGGGAGGTGCGGCATGAGGCTCGCCGAAACAGCCGGCACACCGGGCACAAAGGCCCGCTTCGACGTCGTCGAGGCCTCCATCAGTGAACTCCGTGAGGCACTGGAGTCGGGGGAGGTCACCAGCGAGGAACTGGTGCGGCTGTACCTGGCGCGGATCGAGAAGTATGACTGCTCCGGAATACATCTGAATGCGCTGGTGGTGATGAACCCGGACGCCCTCGCCGACGCCAAGGCATCCGACGATCGCCGCGCCCGGAACGCCACCCTGGGACCCCTGGACGGCATCCCCTACACCGCAAAGGACAGCTACCAGGCCCGCGGCCTCACGGTGGCCGCCGGATCTCCCGCCTTCAAGGACCTGGTGGCCCAGAAGGACGCCTTCACCATTGAACGGCTGCGCGCCGGGGGTGCCGTCCTGATCGGGCTGACCAACATGCCGCCCATGGCCAACGGAGGTATGCAGCGCGGCGTATACGGCCGCGCCGAAAGCCCGTACAACGCGGACTACCTCACCGCCGCCTTCGCCTCCGGGTCCTCCAACGGCTCCGGCACGGCCACGGCCGCCAGCTTCGCCGCCTTCGGGCTCGCGGAGGAAACCTGGTCATCAGGCCGGGCGCCGGCGTCGAACAACGCCCTCTGCGCCTACACCCCCTCACGCGGCGTGATCTCCGTCCGGGGCAACTGGCCGCTGGTCCCCACCATGGACGTGGTGGTGCCGCACACCCGGACCATGGACGACCTGCTGGAGGTCCTGGACGCCGTGGTGGCGGACGACGCGCAGACCCGGGGCGACTTCTGGCGGGTCCAGCAGTGGGTGCCGGTTCCCAAGGCCTCCGAGGTGCGGCCGGCCTCCTACCTGGAGCTCGCGGTCCCGGACAGCGCAGCCGCCAGGGGTGTGCTCGCCGGCAAGCGGCTGGGGATCCCCCGGATGTACATCAACGCGGACCCGGAGGCCGGAACAGCACCCGCCGGCGGGATCGGCGGCCCCACCGGGCAGCGCATCGAAACCCGGCAGTCCTTCATCGAGCTGTGGAACGCCGCGCGGCGAGACCTGGAAGCCGCCGGCGCCCACGTCGTCGAGGTCGACTTCCCGGTGGTGTCCAACTATGAGGGCGACCGCCCCGGCGCGCCCACCATCGCCACCCGCGGCCTGGTGTCGCCGGACTACCTGCGCCGCGAAATCGTGGACCTCTCCGCCTGGTCATGGCACGACTTCCTCGACGCCAACGGGGACCCGCACCTGAACCGGCTGGCCGACGTCGACGGTGCCGCCATCTTCCCCGCTCCGGACGGTTCCCTGCCGGACCGGTACGACGGGTTCGACGACGACATCAGCGACTACCCCGCCTGGATCCGGAAGCACGGGGTCCCCTCCCTCGCGGACATCCCCCACCTCGAAGAAGGGCTGAAGGGGCTAGAGGAAACGCGGCGGGTGGACCTGGAAGAGTGGATGGACGGGCTTGGCCTGGACGCCGTCGTCTTCCCGGCAGTCGCGGACATCGGCCGGGCGGACGCAGACGTCAACGAAGCTTCGGCTGACCTCGCCTGGCGCAACGGCGTGTGGGTGGCCAACGGGAACCTGGTGCCCCGGCACCTCGGCATCCCCACGGTCACAGTACCTATGGGACTGGCACCGGACATCGCCATGCCGGTTGGCCTCACCTTCGCCGGCAAGGCGTACAGCGATTCGGCACTGCTGCACCTGGCCGCGGCCTTCGAGGCCACCGGCAGCCGACGCGTCCCGCCGCCGCGCACCCCTGCCGCTGGCGCCTGATCTCCTGGCATCACCCCCGGAAACGGATATTCTGGAGGCAGTGATCTTCATATCCTGCCTGTGACCCGCAGCCTCCGCTGCTTCCTCCCGTCGCTCCCCTTCGGAGCGGTGATTCCGCGTGCCCCGGAGGGGAACTCCACGACGAGTTCCCCTCCTCCCCACACCCCAACCGGAACCATCGTCGGGAGACACCATGAACATCCTGCCCCCGGGCACCACCGCCCCGGTCCCAGATCAGAATCGGCTGCGGGCTGACTGCTCACGCTGCTTCGCGCTGTGCTGTACAGCCTTCGGCTTTACCCGCTCGGCGGACTTTGCCATCGACAAACCGCCGGCCTCGCCGTGCCCCAACCTCGGGGCGGACTTCTCCTGCACCATCCATGACCGGCTGCGGCCCCGCGGCTTCCGGGGCTGCACTGTCTTTGACTGCTTCGGTGCCGGCCAGGCAGTCAGCCAGGGCCTGTTCCAGGGTGTCAGCTGGCGTGCCAGCCCGCAGTCCGGGCCTGCCATGTTCGGGGCTTCAAGATCATGAAGCAGCTGCATGAGATGCTCTGGCACCTGGCCGGGGCCGAGGCACGGGTGTTCAGCCCGGACACTGCTGCCGAGGTGCGGGAACTGCGGGAGGAGCTGGCCTCCGCGGCGGACGGAACCCTCCAGGACCTGCTGGACCTTGACCTCGACGTCCTTCACGGCCGGGCCCGCGATGTGCTGGGTGAGGTCAGCGCGGAAATCCGGGCCGGCTATTTCGCCGCGGACGGTGATCCCGGGGCCGGCCGGCTGCATGCCGGTGCCGACCTGGCGGGTGCCCGTCTGCGCGGCGGCCGGTTGTGCGGGGCGGACCTGCGCGGCGCCTGCCTCATCGGGGCCGACCTCCGCGACACCGATCTCGCGGGCGTGGACCTGCTGGGTGCGGACCTGCGCGATGCAAGGCTCGACGGCGCCAACCTCACCAGCGCACTGTTCCTCACCCAGGCGCAGGTCAGCGCTGCCCGGGGAACCCTCGCCACGCTGCTCCCGCCGGTGCTGGCCCATCCCGACCATTGGAAGGGGTCCTGATCCCCGGCGGGGCGGACGGGCTGCTGTCCGCCTTGACACCGCGATTGTTAGCGCTGACAGTGGAGGGAGCCATCCCCGCCGACCGAAAGCCGACTTTATGAAGAACTGGGCAGGAAACCTCGACTACTCATCCCGTGAGGTGCAGCGGCCCGGGTCCGTGGCCGAACTGGCCGAGGTTGTTGCCCGGTCGCCCCGGGTGAAGGCGCTGGGGTCCCGGCACTCCTTCAACACGGTGGGCGACACGGATGGCGTGCACGTTCTGCTGGACGCCCTGCCCCGGCAGATCGAGCCCGATTCGGCGAAAGCCACCGTCCGCGTCAGCGGCGGCGTCAGTTACGGCGAGCTGTGCCGGACGCTGGAAAGGCGGGGCCTGGCCATCCATAACCTGGCTTCCCTGCCGCACATTTCGGTGGCGGGCGCGGTGCAGACCGGCACGCACGGGTCCGGCGTCGGCAACCAGTCCCTGGCGGGCGCCGTCCAGACCATCGAGCTGGTCCGGCCCGGCGGCGACGTGGCCACCCTGTCCCGCGGGGACGGCGACGAGTTCCTGGCCGCCGTGGTGGGATTGGGGGCATTCGGCGTCGTCACCGGCCTGGAACTGTCCGTCCGGCCCAGCTTCCGGATGCGCCAGCGGGTGCTCGAGGACCTGCCGTGGGACCGCGCACTGGAAAACTTTCCGGCCCTGGTGTCCAGCGCCTACAGCGTAAGCCTCTTCACCAACTATGCCGGCGACGCCATCAGCCAGGTCTGGCTCAAGGCTCTCGACGAGGAACCGCCCCTGGCCGGCCTCTTCGGTGCTACGGCCGCCGCCCGGCCCCGGCACCCGCTGCCGGACATGTCCGCGGAAAACTGCACGCCGCAGATGGATGAGCCCGGCCCCTGGCTGGACCGGCTGCCGCACTTCCGCCACGAGTTCACGCCCAGCAAGGGCGAGGAGCTGCAAAGCGAATTCATCCTTCCGCTGGAGCACGCACCCGCCGCCATCGAGGCGGTGCGGGGGCTCGCAGACAAGCTGGCACCCCTGCTGTTCGTCTCGGAGATCCGCACCGGCGCGGCCGACGATTTCTGGCTCAGCCCGTTCTACCGCCAACAGAGCGCCGCCCTGCACTTCACCTGGAAGCCCCTGCAGCCGGAGGTGGAGGCCCTCCTTCCCGAACTCGAGGACCGGCTCCGTCCCTTCGGGGCCCGCCCGCACTGGGGCAAGCTGTTCTCACCCGCCGGCCATGACTGGGAGCAGCTGTACCCCCGCTTTGCAGGGTTCCGCTCGCTGGCGGCAGCGCACGATCCTGACGGAAAGTTCCGGAACGGGCTGCTGGACACCGTACTCGGGGTGCCGGCGGCCAGCCCGCGCTGATTTTGCCCGCTCGGGGCGGCGGCGGAGCAGCGGCTAGGCTTGAAGCATGAAACGCCGCCTCGCCGCCCTGTCCGCCGTCCCCCTGATGCTGCTGCTTGCCGGCTGCGGTGCCGTGGAGGAAGCTGCCACCGATGCCGCCAACGATGCCGCGTCTAAAGTTGCCACGGCGGCCGCGGACGAAGTGAACCGGCAGATCTGTGCCGTGGTCCAGGACGGACTGGTGAGCGTGGAGGACAAGCAGGTCCTTGCCGGGTTGGTTTCTGCAGCCCGCACGGCAGGGGTTCCCGCGGAAATTACGACGCCGCTGGGCGAGATTGCGGAGGCCGGCGACCAGGTGCCGCAAGAGTCCGTCGAGGCATTGAAGGACGCCTGCCCGGCTTAGCTAGTCTTTCCGCTCGGGGTCCACGGCTCTAGCCGGCTGCGCATCGGACTGTGGCTCCTGGGCCAATTCCTCGCCCGGCCCGCGCCGGCCCCCAGTCTTGGGCGTGTGCGGCCGCCGCGTCCGGTGGTCCGGCGCCACGAAGGGGAGCACTTCCGGATGCCGGTTTGCCGGCAGCGCGCTGACGAACTTGGTCAGCTCGTCCTGCAGCACTTTCCAGCCAATGCTGGGGTCATCCGGGTAGGCATTGATCTCGGCATGCCGGGCCGATTCCAGTGCCGTGCGTCCGGCTTCGGTGAGTTCGACTTTGAGCTGCCGGCGGTCTGTTGCCTGCCGCGTCCTGGTGATATGCCCCGCTGCTTCCAGCCGGGTAAGGATCCGGCCAAGCGTCTGGCTTTGCACCCGAATGGCGTCGGCCAGCTGCTCCTGGTTCAGCGGGCCCGGGGCCAGGCCCTCCAATGCAATAACGGCAGCCCTCGTCAGGCCCAAGTGAGCCAGCGCATCATCCTGCCGCCTTTGGACCAGCCGCGCCGCCAACGTGATGAGGCGGTAGCTGTTCCGGGCGTCGGGATCAAGGTTGCTCGTCATCGGCCATGGCCTTCCTGTAGGTGGCAATAGGCTGCTGCACTTGCTTCTCTACGGTCCTACAATAAGCATGCTTAGCATCAAATTCGCAAGTAGGCTTACTATCCTCCCACGTCCCGGCCGCGCAAAATCACAAGCGCTTGCCGCTGCCCCTTGCGCATCAAAAGGGAAGTGTGCTTAGTATCTAGTTAGTAACCATGCTTACTAATCGCCAGCACTGCTGGTTCTTGATCGCCAGCTAACCCTTGAGAAAGAGAGCCCGATGACAGAGAACCAATGGCCCCAGACCCCGAACACCACGCCGGCCGATCCGTACGCCGGACAGGCCACAGGAGTTGATGGCAGCTACACGACTGCTGCCGCGGACACCTCCTCCACCTCCAAGACGCAAGCGGCGAAGGAAGAGGCTTCGCATGTAGCCAGCGACGCAGCAACCGCAGCCCAGGGGGTCGCCCAGACGGCCAAGAGTGAGGCTGCCAACGTGGCTGCCGAGGCGAAGTACAACGCACAGGACCTGCTGAACCAGGCAAAGTCCGGCCTGACCAGCCAGGCCGGCACGCAGCAGCAGAAGGCAGCGGAGGGCATCCGCTCCCTGTCCAGCCAGCTGCAAAGCATGGCCTCCGCCCCGGACCAGCAGGGAATGGCCAGCGATCTCATTCGGCAGGCCGCCCAGCGCGGTGAATCGGTCGCATCGTGGCTTGAGAACAAGGAACCCGGCGATATGCTGACCGAGGTCCAGCGCTTCGCCCGCAACCGCCCCGGCACGTTCCTGCTGCTTGCGGCCGGTGCCGGCGTCCTGGCGGGCCGCCTTACGCGGAGCCTCACGGCAGGCGCACCGGAGACCAGCACTGGAGTGACGGGCACGCTGGCACAGCAGGCGGCCACCCCGCCGGCAGCACCGCTCCGCCAGGAAACGGTCTACGCCGCAGGCACGGACGATCTTTTCACGGAACCGACAGTGGGCACCGGAGCGCCGGTATCCACCTCCACCCTTCCGGCTGGAACCACGGAGGACACCCCGCTCCGCTTCGAGGATGACCCCTACCGGGATGAGGACGGCAGCTACCGTGCTGCTGACGGCACCTACCGGTCAACGGAAGGGCGGCAACTGTGAGTAGCCAGATTCCTGAGATGCCGCCGAGTGAGGCGCATCAGAAGGCCGATAACGCCTCCCTTGGGGAGCTCCTGGGTGATGTGACCCGGGACCTGTCCACCCTGATGCGCCAGGAAGTGGAACTGGCGAAGGCCGAACTCAAACAATCCGCCAGCCGCGCCGGGAAAGGCTCCGGCATGCTCGCCGGCGCCGGCGTGGCCGGACACTTCGTCCTGGTCTTCCTGTCCCTGGCCCTCATGTTCGCCCTCGGCGCCCTGATGCCGCTTGGCTGGGCCGCCGTGATCGTCGCCGTCCTCTGGGCCATCATCGCCGCGGTCCTGGCCAGCATCGGCCGCAAGGAACTCAAACAGATCAAAGGCCTGCCCCAGACCGGCGAAACACTCTCCGAAATCCCCCCAACCCTAAAACCAGGTGAGGTCAACCGATGAGCGAGAACCCCGACGCAATCCGCCAAGACATCGAAGCCACCCGCGCCCGGCTGGGCACCAACGTGGACGCCGTCGCGGACAAAGTCACCCCGTCCAACATCGTCCACCGCCAAACCGACAAAGTCCGGGACGCCGTGACCGGGGTCAAGGAGAAAATCATGGGAACAGCAGACCACGCCACCACCCGCGTCCAGAACACCATGCACACCGGAACCGGACACACCAGCGACGCCCTGCACCACACCGGCGACACCCTCCACGACGCCAAGGACAACGTCGCCGCCCGGCTCTCCGACGCCGGCACGGCCGTGTCCCACGCACCGGACCAGGTCAAAGCCAAAACCCAGGGCAACCCCCTCGCCGCAGGCCTGATCGCCTTCGGCGCCGGGATGCTCGTCTCCTCCCTGATCCCGCCAAGCCAGAAAGAACGCGAAGCCGCGGACCAGCTCAAAACCGCAGCCCAGCCCCTGGCCAACCAGGTCACCGAGGCCGCCAAAGACATGGCCCAGGACCTCAAGGAACCCGCCCGCGAAGCGATGGAAAACGTCAAAGCCACCGCCACCGACGCAGCCCAAAACGTCAAAACAGAAGGCCAACACGCCGCCACCGACGTCAAGGACCGCGCCACCGACGCCAAAACCAACGTCCAAAACACCTAGGACAAACAGCCGAGGGCCGCTCTTCCGTCCGGAAGGGCGGCCTTCGGTTTTCCCCGCCTAAGCCAAGGAGCAACGCCATGAAGAAACTGCTTTTCGCCCTGCTGCCCACCGTCATCAGCCGCATCATGCGTGCGCGGAAGGCGCGGCAGGCGCGCACCGGCCACGTTCCCCCGCGGAACCGGTACTAGGTCTCCACCAGGGCCCTAGCGCTTGCCCTTCTTGCGGGATCCCTTGCCGCGGCCCTTGTCCGGGTTGGGGGCATAGCGCTGGGCGACCTTGGGTGCCGGCTTCCGCACTCCCCCGCCCCGGCGGTCCGGCTTGGGATCCTTCTTCACCTTGGCCGGCTGGGCGGACGGCTGCCGGGAGCTTTGGGCGGTGCGTCCCCGGACGATCCCGATGAACTCCTCCAGGACCTCGTCCGTGGCGTCCGCCAGCCAGACCAGGGCGATCTCGGTTCCCGGGGCGCCGTTGAGCCGGCGGGCCACCGTGTCCTTGACGTTGAAGTGGCGGGCGACGGACATGGGCAGGACAGCCAGGCCGGCCCCGGCGGCAACCACCTGGAGCGCGGCTTCCGGCCCACCGAGGGCAGCAACATCCAGGAAGGACTCCTGCTCCAGGTCGGCGAGCGCCACCTCTTCGAACACAGAGATTTCGTGGCCCTTCGGAGCCACCACCACCGGCTGCTCCTCGTAGAGCGGGATGACGCTCAGGCCGTCGCGCTCAACGGGGAGCCGGACAAAGGCCATGTCCGCCTGGCCTCCGCGGACAGGGCCAACGTGCGCGCCGCCGTCGTGCATGAACGCCTGCAACGGAATGTCCGGCATCCGCTCTTCCCAGCGGCGGATCCACTTGCCGGGGGTCACCCCCGGCACGTAGGCAATGCGGAGGGTCCGCGGCGCCGCCTGCTCCCCCGCGTCGGAGTCCTCGGATGCGTCGGGCGGGGTGGTGTTGTCAGTGGGCACGTCTTCACAGTACCGTCCGCCCGGATACCCTTGAAGCATGACCTCTGCAAACTCCCAGTCCATGAAGCCGGCCACCGTTGCCAAGAAACTTGGCATCTACCTGCCCGCAACACCGCAGGAGTTCCAGGAATCAACCATCACCCGGGAGGAGTTCGCCGAGCTCCAGGCCAACCCGCCGGAATGGCTCGCAGAGCTGCGCCGCAACGGCCCGCACCCCCGTCCCGTGGTGGCGCAGAAGCTGAACATCTCCATCAGCGGCCTGGCCCGCGGCGGCGTTGAGGACGCGCTGACGACGGCGGAAATCACCGCGCTGCTCCAGGCTCCCCCGCAGTGGCTGGTCACCGAGCGCGCCACGCACGCCGCAGTCCGCGCCGAAGCCCAGCGGGTGAAGGAAGAGGCCGCGAAGAAGGCTGCAAAGAAAGCCCGCGCGCAGGCCAACTAGGCTCTCCCGCATCAGAGGCTTGTCCGCCGGTCCCACCCGTAAAGGCGCGGACCCGCGGACAATCCTCTGTTCTTTAAGGAATGTCAGTCCTGGTGCAGCTGGACGAAGTTGCCGCAGCCGTCGTCGAACACGGCGCTGATGCCGGACGGGTCCTCGGCCGGTTCGCCCCGGAACACCACGCCCTCGTTGATCAGCCGGTCGTACTCGGCCTGGACATCCGGGACGCCGAAGACGATGGCCGGGAGGCCGGCGTCGTGCAGGGCATTCATGTAGTTGGCTGCGATCGGATTGTCGCTGGGTTCCAGCAGCAGGCCAACTGAATTCGCGTCCGCACCGGGGTCCTTGATGATGTACAGGTTGTACTCCTGCATGGCCATCAGGGTCTCGAAGCCCAGGGTTCCGGTATAGAAGCTGTGGGCGGCGGCGGGGTCCTTGACGTGGATGCTGCACATTTTGAGTCTCATGCTCCTCACCGTACGTTCCAGCCCCGCTTCAGGGAACCTTCCAGGCCATTGACCCTGCGTCCCGGACACTGTGCAATTAAATGACCAGCCCGGGATTCCGCGGCCCGGGCGCTGTTAGGGTCGGGTGTCAGCCATGGGGGAATCCTTGTTCGAGGGATTGGTCCAGGGGGTGTGGGCGCTGCTGCTGGCAGGGCCTGTCCTGGTAGCCAGCGTCGCCGCCACCGTCTTTGTGGTCCGGCGCCGTGCCCTTGCCGGTGGCAACGGGCAGCCGGAACGGTCGGACCAGCTCTTCTGGGACCTGTTCCTTGGGGCATGCGTCGCTGTTCCTGCCCTTTTGATTCCTGCGCTGGTCTCGCCCTGGACCGGCCTGTTCCTGGGCGCGGCCGGGGTGGCCGCGGGCGTTGCGGCGTACCGGGGAACCCCGCGGTACCTCAGCCGGCGCGCGGCGCGGCAGAACAGCCGCGAGCAGGAGTCCGCGCACCTGGCGGCTATTGCCCGGCACGACGAAGTTGTCGCCAGGTGGCGGCGCTATGAGCTGGACCCGGCGTGCAGCATCGACTATCCAGCCCTCACGGACGTGCGCCTGCCGGAGACCTCGGCGTTCATCAAGGCGATGCGGACGGCGGACCAACTGCGCCTCCATGCCCACCAGGGCTATCCCGACGCCGTCACGCGCCTTGCTGCCTCGCTGGCCGATGCCGAGCGGGCGGCCGGGATTCCCGCCGAGCAGGCATAGGCCGGACGTTAAGTGGTGTGTCGGCGGCGCTGGAAGGTTCCGGCGCACCGGCGATAGCATCCGGAGATGAAGCCAGAGGAATTGCCGGAGCGCGACCAGTTCGGCCGGCTGCTCGAGGACCGCGGGGTGTGGCGCCAGGCCACCACCCTGGAAGCCGCCGGTGAGCTCACCGCCCGCTGGCTGGAGGGCGGCAGCTCGTACCAGCCCGGTCACTTCGCCGCGGGCTACGACGCGGAGACGGGACCCATAGCTGCGGCCTTGGCCGAGCTGAACCGGAACGGGCTGTTCACCAAGGAGTCCCAGCCGGGCCTGCAGACCGGTACCGCCGCACAGCGGGAGTACGTGACAGGCTTCTGCAGCGCCGCCGTTGCCGGAGACCTGCTGTCACTGTCCACCCGGACTGACCTGGTCACGGTGGCCCACGCGCCGGGCGAGGCCAGCAGCGCGTCAATCCCGGTCACCCTGGCCGGAGCGGAAGTCACCACGGTGCTGGGCTCGAGCGAGAACCCGGTGGACGAGGCGCAGATCCGGGATTGGGCCGACGAGACCAATGACGCCCTGGCACTGCTGCTTGCCGACTCCTGGTACGTGGAGATCCTGGACCCCGTGTGGGGACGCAACGGTGTACTGCTTCCCGCCGTGCTCGGTGCCCTGACCGGGCGGGACGTTGGGCACTACCGGACCTGACCTGCGGGCCTGACACTTTGTGGCATGAGCAATCTCCCCACCCCCGGGCGCGTCCCGCTCCGGCCGTGCTCCCCGACAGGCACCCGGTAAGGCATCAGCCATGGACCTCCGCCTTTTCTCTCGGCTGGTGTTCCTGCGCGCCGCCCGGCGGAGAAGGGATCACTGGGACGCCGCCCGGATCACCGCACACCAGGACCACGCCCTCCAGGAGCTCCGCAGCGCAGCCTATGCCGGCTCGGCGTTTTACCGGCGCCACCATGCCGGCCTCCGCGATGCCCCACTGGACCAGTTGCCGCCGGTGACGAAGGCGGACCTGATGGACCACTTCGACGAGGCGGTCACCGCACCGGGCCTGAGGCTCGCTGACCTTGAAAACCATTTGCGCGCCCTGGCCCAGAGCGACGGAGACCCGGGGCTGCCCTGGCAGGGCAGGTGGTGGGCTGCAGCAACGGCCGGGACCACCGGCCGGCGCGGAACCTTCGTCTGGAACCGCGCCGAGTGGGCAACCGTCCTGGCCTCCTACGCCCGGGCGAACGACTGGGCCGGGATCCCGGTCGGGCTCACCAGGCCCCTGAAAATGGCCCTAATCAGCTCGCGCGTCCCCACCCACCAGTCCGCCGTCGTCGGCGCGTCCGTGCGCTCCAGACTTGTCCCTGCCCTCCGCCTGGACGTTACCGCGCCCATGGCCGAGACGGTTGCCGCGCTGAACCGGTTCCAACCCAGGGTCCTGGTGGGCTACGCCTCAGCCCTCAAACCCCTCGCGGCGGAGCAGCGCGCCGGACGCCTGCACATCTCCCCGGAGGGCGTCATGTCCGCATCCGAGGTCCTCAGCCCCCACGCTGCGGCGGAACTGGAGGCCGCATGGGGAAGCAAGCCCTTCGATGTCTACGCAGCCACCGAGACGGCAGGGATCGCATCTCCGTGCACCTACAGAAACCGCCACGTCTATGAAGACCTGCTGATAGTCGAACCCGTAGACCAGGCCGGAACACCCGTACCGGCCGGAACAACGGGGACAAAGCTGCTCGTCACGGTTCTGTTTTCCCGGACGCTTCCCCTCATCCGCTACGAAATGTCCGACACCATAAAGCTCGGCGGACGCGGCTGCCCCTGCGGACGCTCCTTCACACTGCTCCACGAGATCGAAGGCCGGATCGAGGACGTCCTGCACCTGCCCGGAAAAGCAGGCCGGGTGGCGATCCATCCGATCGTGTTCCACCACATCCTCGACGAAGCTGGCAGGAACGGGTGGCAGGTTGTCCAGGAGCCCTCAAAACTCCACGTGCTTCTCTGCGGCCTCGCCCCGGGAGCTTCCATGGAAGGAGTCCGCGACGCAGTAACGGGCGCGCTCAAGACAGCAGGCGCAACAGACAGCCAGGTGGACGTGGAGCTGGTAGACCAGCTAGAGAGGACGGCCCTGGGGAAAGCACCCTTCGTGCGGGGGCTGCCCGGCCGGCAATGACGCATCCACTGCGGGACTCACGGCACAAGGGGAAAACGAAAAAGGCGGGGCTGCTGCCCCGCCTTTTTCATTCACCGAAACCTACAGCTCCACGGTGCCGCTTTCGCCCACACTCATCCGGTCATGGGTGACCTTTGACTTGACCCACTGCAGCACGGTTGCGGCGGTGCCGCCCGGGCTGGTCCAGTACTCGGCGGAGTCCGAATCGACATGCAGCAGGCACACCTCGGGGGTGTCCGGTCCGTCCGGGAACCACGCTTCGACTGCCTGGTTCCACAGCTCGTGGATCTTGGCCCGGTCCGTCACAACCTCGGCGGTCCCGGCCACGGACACCCATTCGGTGCGCTGGCCGAAGGCGACATTGACGCGCGCGTCGGCCCGGACGTGGGCGACCTGTGACGTGCCGAGCCCGGTGAAGAACCACATGTCGCCGTCGTCCTTAACCTCCTGGACTGCCAGCGGCCGGCTCACAAGGGCGCCCTTCTCGTTGATGGTGGTCAACATCCCGATCCTGGAATCGTTGATGATGTCCGTAACCTTGCTGATGCCCTGGGCGTCAGTCATGTCTCACCTCGCTTGTCTGCATAGGGGACGCTCCCCACCGGCAAGCCTATTAGTAAGCATGCTTATTTGCTACCCGACGGCGACAGCCACCCTTGCCACTTCGGCGATCCGGGCGGCGGTCTGGCGGCCGATCCGGATGGCGCCGTCCACGTGCTGGTAGCCTTCGGCGGCGAGGTCGGAGGAGGCCCAGTAGATGGGGCCGACGGGGCTCAGCTGGTCCTTGCCGTAGCGGTGCAGGCCGCCCAGGTCGTAGCTGGCGGCGTAGGCGCCGCGGGTCCATTCCTCCGAGCCCCAGTCGGACTCGTAGTAGACCTCGGGCGTGAGTGCCTCGTCGCCGAGGAAGCCTGCGATGGAGGCCAGGATCGCCTTCTTGCGGTCTTCGGCACCCAGCTCGAAAACCGCGTCGGCCTTTTCATCGGAGACGAAGCCCACCAGGGTGCCGCGGATGTCACCGTGGTTGGTGTTGTCGTAGACCTCCTGGACCAGGGCGTCGGCGCCGAAGCCCGTGCCGGAGAGGCCTTTGTCGCGCCAGAAGGGGCGGTCGTAGACGGCGTGGACCTTGATGACCAGGCCCAGGGACTGGTGCTGGTGCATCTGGTGCTGCCGGCGGGGCAGCGGCGGGTTAAAGGAGACGCGGGAATACAGGTTGGGCGGGACGGCCATGATCACGAACCGGGCATTGACGGTGGCGCGGTCGGATTCGACGGTGACGCGGTGGCCGCCGTCGGCGTCCGGCTCCCAGTTGATGGTGCGCACCGGGGTGTTGAGGACGACGTCGTCGCCCAGTTCCTGCGCCTGCAGCAGGGAGACCTGCTGCATGCCGCCCACCACGCGGCGGTCCAGGATGAAGTCCTCGTCGGTCAGGTGGGTGAATGAGCCAGCCGAGGCTGCCATCAGCACGGCCTGCAGTGCCGAGAAGGCGTGGGCCGGCTTCGTGAGCATGCCACCGGCGATGAACAGGCCGATGTTCTTGCAGGCTTCCTCATTGGCGGAGTTCTGCCGCAGCCAGTGGTGGAAGGAGATGGTGTCCAGTTCCCGCGCCTTGGGGTGGGCCCAGGGTTCGGTGGCGCCGATTTCCGCGGCGAGCCCGTCGAGCAGGGCGACCAGGCGGTCCATTTCGGCCTTGGTTGCGGGATCCACCGGGAAAGTGTCGCCGGTGTAGCGGACGGGGATGCCGTCGGAGCCGATGTAGACGGATTCGCCCTGGCGGTAGCGGGGGTAGGTCTCTAGTCCGAGCTCGTCGAGGAGGTCCAGGAGTACGGTCTGGTCCGGGGAGACCCACTGGCCGCCGATTTCGAGCATGGCGCCGTCCACGGTATCGGTCCAGGTACGGCCGCCCACACGGTCGCGGGCCTCGAGCACGGCGACGGTGAGCCCGGCCTTCTTGAGCTCCCGGGCTGCGGTGAGTCCGGAGGGACCGGCGCCAACGACGACGACGTCGCGGTTCAGGTTCAGCATGATGTCCTCTCTGCCTCCCGCGAAGTGACCGGGAGCACTAAATGAATGCCGTTCATTTAGTAGAACTATAGCTGGTAGTGGCCGGGACCGGAAGTGCCCGGGTGGAATAATGCTGGGGACCACCAAAGAAAGGGCAGGAATGCCGGCAGTATCAGCCGAAGAAGGACGCACCGCGGGGACCGGGACGGGGCGCCGGCGGGCCGGCCGGCCATCGGCTGCGGTGCTGGACAAAGCAGGCATTACGACGGCGGCCCTGGACCTGGTCAGCCGCAAGGGCTACGACGGGCTCACCATGGCGGCGCTGGCGAAGCAGCTGGAGGTGGCGCCGTCGGCCCTGTACAACCACGTGGCGTCCAAGCGCGACGTGCTGCTGCTGGTGGAGGACCACCTGACGTCGTTGGTGGATGTCTCGGCGTTCGGCTCGAAGTCCTGGGAGGATGCGGTGCGCACCTGGGCCTGGAGCTACCGGGACGTCTTTGCCGAGCACACTCCCCTGATTCCGGTCATTGCCGTGCTGCCCGTAACGGACGCACCGCAGACCCTGGCAATGTACGAGACGGTGAGCAAGGGGTTCCTGGACGCCGGCTTCCCGGAGGAGCGGATTGTGTCCGCGATCGTGGCACTGGAGTCCTTTATCTTCGGATCCGCCTATGACGTGACCGCGCCCGGGGACATCTTCGAGCCGGGGTCCATGGCGGATGCGAACCCGCACTTCACCGCCGCCGTCCGCAGCTCCGCTGGCCCCGGGCGCCCCGCCGACACGGCGTTCGGCCTGGGGCTGGAGGCGCTCATCTCGGGACTGGGGGCGCTGCGGGGGCAGGCGGGCTGACCTAGCGCCCGGCGGACCCGCTGCCGTCCGCGATGGTACAGCTGATGTCCCCGAGGAGGCCCGCGTCCGGATCGGCGCCTTCGCCCAACAGGCCGCCGACAACTGCCCCCACGTCCGCCAGGGCATCGAGGCACGTGGGGTCGTCCGTTGGCGGCGTCGGGCTGGAGGGTGCAGCCGGCGCATTCACGGGGGTGGGCGCGGGGGATGGCGCAGCCGGTTGGCCGGTCGTAGTCGGCACCGCCGCCACCGGAGCAGGAGAAGCCGCGGCGGTTCCGCCGCCCGCATCCTGAGGCGTCCCCTCGACGTCGGGGGCCTGCCCGGCTGCAGCGGCCTCCCCCGCCTGCGCGGCGCCTTCCTCCGCCTTCGCCTGGGCTTCTGCCTTCGCCTGGGCTTCTGCTTCCGCGTCGGCGTCAGCCTCGTCCGCGGCCTTCCTGTCCGCCGCGGCCCTGGCCCTCGCAGCCGCCGCCAATTGGCTGGTACCCACCGCAGCGGCGTCGGCGCTGGCCGTGGTCCCGGCTTGCGCCGGATCTGCCGCCGCCGTCGGACCGGGTGCGGTGCACGCGGTTGTCACGAACAGAGCAAAGAGCGTACCGGTGGCCAGCAGATAATTCCTGCGCATGGAAAACAAAGCCTCTTCATGGGAGTGCGGAGCGGCAGGCCTCGAGAGGTTCCCGCCTGGAACGGTTTCCGGCCTGGTAACGGAGGGGCACCCCAGGGGCATAGCACCCAGAAGCAGCAATGATGCTTCGCCGGGCGTGCGCTCCGACCGGTGACCTAAACGTTACATTCCACTGTCGGATCCTGGCCAATCGCCACCCCTGGAAGTACTTGTACTACAAGTTAGTTACTTGTATCCTATGAGGGAGGGCGATGGCGCCCAGCATCCCGCCACTAGGAGAATCCATGAGCACCGTCGACCTGATCCGGCACGTCAAACTGTCCACCGCCCGCCTCCCGCTCGCCGTGCCCATCAGCGACGCCAAAGTGTTCACCGGCCGCCAGAAGCCGATGACGGAAGTGGTCTTCCTCTTCGCCGAGATAACCACCGAGCAGGGCCACACTGGCCTCGGCTTCAGCTATTCCAAGCGCGCAGGCGGCCCGGCCCAGTACGCCCATGCCAAGGAAGTTGCCGAGGGCATAATCGGCGAGGACCCCAACGACATCGGCAAGCTTTACACCAAGCTCCTCTGGGCGGGCGCTTCGGTGGGCCGGTCCGGCGTCGCCACCCAGGCCCTCGCCGCCATCGACATCGCCCTGTATGACCTCAAGGCCAAGCGCGCCGGACTCCCCCTGGCCAAGCTCCTCGGCTCCTACCGCGACTCCGTCCAGACCTACAACACCTCCGGCGGCTTCCTGAATGCCACCCTCGACGAGGTGAAGGCCCGCGCCACGCAGTCCCTCGACGAAGGCATCGGCGGCATCAAGATCAAGGTGGGCCTGCCGGACAGCAAGGAAGACCTCCGCCGCGTGGCGGGCATCCGCGAGCACATCGGCTGGGACGTCCCGTTGATGGTGGACGCCAACCAGCAGTGGGACCGGGCGACGGCACTGCGCTTGGGCCGCCAGCTTGAGGAATTCAACCTCATCTGGATCGAGGAACCCCTGGACGCCTACGATTTCGAAGGCCACGCCCACCTCGCCAAGGTGCTGGACACGCCCATCGCCACCGGCGAGATGCTCGCCTCCGTGGCCGAGCACAAGGGCCTCATCGCCGCCAACGGCTGCGACATCATCCAGCCGGACGCCCCGCGCGTCGGCGGCATCACCCAGTTCCTGCGCCTCGCCGCCCTCGCGGACGAACGCGGCCTGGGCCTTGCCCCGCACTTCGCCATGGAGATCCACCTGCACCTGGCTGCGGCCTATCCGCGCGAGCCATGGGTGGAGCACTTCGACTGGCTGGACCCCCTGTTCAATGAGCGGCTCGAAACCAAGGACGGCCGGATGATGGTGCCGGACCGCCCGGGACTCGGCGTCACCCTCAGCGACCAGGCCCGCGCCTGGACCACCGAATCAGTGGAGTTCGGCGCGTAATCTTGAAGCCATGAGCCGGAACCTCACCGCGGACCTTGCCGCCGACCTTCGCAACCGCATCGTTGACGGCATCATCCAGCCCGGTGAGAAGCTGCCCAGCGAAAACACGCTCATCAGCGATTTTGGCGTCAGCCGCACCGTGGTGCGTGCCGCCCTCACGCGGCTCCAGGCCGAGGGACTGGTGGAAACCGAGCGCGGCCGCGGCAGCTTCGCCCTCACTCCGCCCTCGGACGGGCCCGCGGCAGCGCCGGGGGCCCGTCCGGTGGCCACCACCGAGGACCGGCTGCACCTGCTGGCATTCAGGATGGGCGTGGAAACGGAGGCAGCCGCCCTGGCCGCACGCAACCACACCGAACGGCAGCTGCGTGCGGTCCAGGCGGCACTCGAGGAGTTCACCGCCAGCGCCGGGCACCCGGCCCACGCGATGAAATCCGATTTCGAGTTCCACCGGGCGGTGGCCGCCGCTTCCGGCAACCCGTACTACTCCGACTGCCTCGCCGCCCTGGGGCAGACCATGATCGCGATGCCGCGCACCCGCCTGATGACCGGCGTCGAGCACTACGCCCGGGACCACTTCGACCAGGTGGTGCAGGAGCACCGCTCCATCGCCGACGCCATTGCCGACGGTGACGAGGCCGCGGCGGCAGCCGCCATGCGCAGCCACCTGGCCAACTCACGACGCCGGTTTAAGGCCTCCGCGCGCACGTCCGGATAAGCCGGGCCCAGGCACCCTGGCGGCCTCCCGCCGTCGTACGCCTGCACCCTGAACCCTGCAGCCCGCGCCTAAGCTTGTTCGCGCATCGGAATCCTGAAGGCACTGATGCGCGAACAGGCCCGGGAATCAAGACCAGAAGACAACGCAAAAGAGCCCCGGTCCTAAGACCGGGGCTCTTTCATTTGCGTGCGCGAGGGGGGATTTGAACCCCCACGCCCTTTCGGACACTGGCACCTGAAGCCAGCGCGTCTGCCGTTCCGCCACTCGCGCGCAACTTCTTCCACCGAACCGCACCGGTTTCCCGGATTCGCAGTCTTGTAAAAGCAGCGAGATCAAGCATAACGGACAGATGCCGCAAAACACCAATTGGCCTCCGGGGGGCTGTGTGAAACCCCATACGGACACCCGCTCTTCCCAGTCCCCGCGCAGGTTGAACGGCCGTCGGGCAAGGAGACCGGGACCCCCGGGCATGAACTTTTCCGGGCGGCGGGCCGTTGTGGATTAAGGTCATTCACAGGCCTGCCCAGTAGTATCGGATGTAGCGGCGGCTGCGTCATGCAGGTGCACTGCCGGGTTGTGCATTGCACGTAAAGAGAAGTTCCGGAACTAGGACTGCCCCGCATCCGGGGGGAAAGGAGAAGAACCATGGGTCTGCTGGACAAAGTTGAGCGCGGCATTGAAAAGGCTGTCCGGGGCGTCTTCTCCACCGGATCCAAAGCCCAGGTTGAACCAGTGGAAATCGCCAGCCGGCTGCGCCGGGAAGTGGACCACAGGGCCCTGACCATCACGGCCGGTCGGACGCTGGCACCCAACGTCTTCGACGTGCAGCTCAGCGACGACGACTTCCGCAGGGCCCAGGAATGGGGCACCCCGCTGGCCGAGGAACTCTGCGACGTTGTCATCAACCACGTCCGCGGCCAGGGCTACACGCTGCAGGGCCCCGTCCGGATCTCCTTCCGCCGGGATACGGAACTGCGGGCAGGAGACTTCGAGATCGTCTCCTCCACGGAGAAATCGGGCGCCGCCCAGGCCGCTGCTCCCGCCCGGCCCAGCGTTCCGGCCGCGCCCAGCCGCCAGCCGGTCCGGCTCCAGCCCGTGCTGGACATCGACGGGCAGCGCTATTCGCTCAACGCCCCGTCCATCGTGCTCGGCCGCTCCTCCGAAGCCGATATCCACGTGGAGGACACGGGCGTCTCGCGCCGCCACCTTGAGATCCGCACCGCGAACGGTGTCTCCACTGCCGTGGACATGGGCTCCACCAACGGGAGCTACGTCAACGGGCAGAAAGTTTCCGGAAGCACCGAACTTACCGACGGCTCCACCATCACGATGGGACGGACAAAGATCATTTTCCGCCTGCTTCCAGCCAGCCCGGGTGGCCACGCATGAGCGACCTCACCATTACCGCGCTGCGGTTTGGGTTCCTCCTGCTCCTGTGGGTGCTCATCTTCAGCATCGTTTCCGCCATGCGCCGCGACCTCATGGTCGGGCGCAAAGCAGCGTCCGGGGTGCCCAGCGCACGTCAGGTCCGCAAGAACCCGGACCTCGCCGAGACCCCGCCGACCCCCGCCAAACAGCAGGCCCGGCAGCTGGTGGTGGTTGAGGGGCCGTTGAAGGGAACCTCGGTACCGCTGGCCGCCAGCCCCATCCTGCTGGGACGCGCCCAGGAGGCCACCCTGGTCCTAGAGGACGACTATGCCTCGGGCCGCCACGCCAGGCTGTTCCCCCAGGGCAGCCGCTGGTTCATCGAGGACCTGGGTTCCACCAACGGAACCTACCTCGCGGACCAGCAACTGACCCGAGCCCTCCCCGTTGAGCCAGGCGTACCTGTGAGAATCGGCAAGACGGTCATCGAATTGAGGCCATAGCCATGGCCGTCCCAGAGAACACCGCAGACGGGCAGAAGCCCGCGGAGCGGCACCTCATCATGCGCTTTGCCGCGCGCTCCGATGTGGGCCGGATCCGGTCGAAGAACGACGATTCGGCATACGCGGGACGCCACCTGGCCGTCGTGGCTGACGGCATGGGCGGCCATGCGGGAGGCGACGTTGCCTCCGCTGCCACCGTCCTGGACATGATCCACCTGGACCGCCCGGACTACGACGGGGATGCCGGCACCATCCTCGCGGACGAAATCCAGACCGCGAACTCCCTGCTCTCCGAACTGGTGCACATCAACCCGAAGCTGGCCGGGATGGGCACCACGGTTACGGCACTGCTGCTCGCCGAGGGCAAGCTGCATTTCGCCCACATCGGCGACTCCCGCGCCTACCGCCTCCGCGACGGCGAGTTCAAGCAGGTCAGCGTGGACCACACGTTCGTCCAGCGGCTCATCGACGAGGGCCGGCTCAGGCCAGAGGAAGCGGAAAGCCACCCGCATAAGAACGTGCTCATGCGGGTCCTCGGCGACGTGGACGCGAGCCCAGAACTGGACCTTGACACCCTCGACGTCAAACCGGGCGACCGCTGGCTGCTCTGCTCCGACGGGCTCAATTACGTCGCGGGGCATGCCGTGGAGCGCACGGTCAAGGAAACCAAGGACCTCCGCGAGTGCGTGGAAACCCTTGTGGAACTGACCCTCGAGGCCGGCTCCCCGGACAATGTCACCGTGGTGATGGTGGAGATCGTTGAAGAAACGCCCGACGACGTCAGTACCGCCGCCGTCGACGTCATCACCCCCGTTGTGGGCACCAAGCCTGCTCCCGCGGCCGAGGCGCCGCGCACGCCTGAGGCCGAAGCGAAGGCTCCGGACACCGGCACGGACGATGCCGCCGAAGCCGGGGGCGGCGGGAAGCCCACCGAACGCGCCGGGTCCAGCGTCGTGGAGCCCGGCTCCACCGATCCGCACCTCGGCGAGCACCTCACCGCCGAGGTCCTCCGGGAAGAACTTTCCAGCAGGCCGCATGAGCTCGTCGGGGCCGCAGCGGCTGCTGCCGAATCCGGGTCCATCCCCACTATCGGCGGACGGACTGTCGCCCGGCGGGCCGCAACCGTCCTCACCCACAAAGCCGAACCGCTCACCGGCGATGACGACGAAACCCTTGTGCCGCTGAAACCCCGCCGCTGGGTCACCTGGTCCATCGCGGCCGCCCTCCTGGTGGTCCTGACCGTGGGCTTGTGGCTGGGCTATGCCTGGACCCAGACCCGCTACTACATCGGCGAGTACGATTCCCGGGTCGCAATCTTCAACGGGGTTTCCCAGCGGCTCGGGCCCATCCAGCTGTCCAGCCTGGAAGCGGTCACCGAGATCCGGATGGACTCCCTGCCGCCGTTCTCCCAGCAGCGGGTCCGGCAGACAGTTCCTGCCAACGACCTTTACGACGCGCAGCGGATCGTGAAGAACCTCGAGCTGACGGGCACCACGTCCCCCGAGGACGAATGCCCGTCCCCGTCGGCCGGTGCGGCACCGTCAGCGCCGGCCCCGGCCCCCACGGATCCGGCGGCGCCCGCCCCCACTGATCCTGCTGCGCCCGCTGCGGCCAGCCCGTCCCCCTCACCCACTGTTACCTGCGAGGTGGGCCAATGAGCCAGCTCAGCACCCTTCCCAAACCGCGCCGCAACGTCGAGCTCGCACTGCTTCTGCTGGCTCTGGCCGTCGGCATCGGCGCCAACATGCTGGTGGGCGTCGACCAGGAAAAGGCCTTCGACTCCGATTTCTGGTTCCAGTCCAGCCTGCTGGCAGTGGCGGCACTGGTCTTCCACGGCGTCCTCCGCTTCCGCGCCAAATATGCCGATCCGGTAATACTTCCAATTGTGGTGGCCCTGAACGGGATCGGCCTGGCCATGATCCACCGCCTGGACGCACCCGGCGAGGACACCGGAAACAACCAGCTGCGCTGGACCCTGATCGCCATGGCCGTGGCCATCGCCGTGATCTGGTTCCTCAAGGACCACCGGATCCTGCGCCGCTTCACCTTCATCTCCCTGGCCGCGAGTGCGCTCCTGCTGATCCTGCCCCTCGTGCCTGGCATCAGCGCCGGTGAGATCCTCGGCGCCCGCGTATGGATCCGGCTCGGGCCCATGACGTTCCAGCCCGGCGAGGTCGCCAAGATCACCCTGGCCATATTCTTCGCCGGGTATCTGTCCTCCAACCGCGACCTCATCCTGCTGGCCGGCCGGAAGGTGGGCCCGCTGCAGTTCCCGCGGTTCAAGGACATGGGCCCTATGATCACTGCCTGGCTGGTCAGCATCGGCGTGCTCATCTTCCAGCGCGACCTCGGCTCCTCCATTCTTTTCTTCGGCCTGTTCATCGTCATGATCTACGTGGCCACCAGCCGGATCAGCTGGGTGGTGATCGGCCTGGCCCTCATCGCCGGGGGCGGGTTCGTTGCGGCCCAGGTGTTTTCCCACGTGGAACTCCGGATCTACGGCTGGCTGAACGCGTTCACCGAGGAGGTCTACGGACGCTCCCCGGGAGGCAGCCTGCAGATCGTCCAGGGCCTCTTCGGCATGGCCAACGGCGGCCTGGTGGGCACCGGACTCGGGCAGGGGCGGCCGGACCTGGTTCCGTTCGCCAACAGTGACATGATCATCGCGTCCCTGGGTGAAGAGCTGGGGCTCATTGGCCTGTTCGCCGTCGTCCTGATGTACCTCCTGCTGTTCACCCGCGGGTTCCGCGCGGCGCTGGGCACCCGGGACGCGTTCGGAAAGCTCCTCGCGTGCGGCCTGTCCTTCGCTGTGGCGCTGCAGTGCTTCGTGGTGATCGGCGGCGTGACGCGCCTGATCCCCCTGACCGGCCTGACCACGCCGTTCCTGGCGGCGGGCGGCTCCTCGCTGCTGGCCAACTGGATCATTGTTGGCCTGCTCCTGATGATTTCGCACACCGCCCGCGGCCCCGTGGACACCACGCCACTGCCGCCGGCCAAGGGATCGGAAGCAACCGGCATTGACACTCCAACCGAGGCGGTGAAGCACCTGTGAACCAGGCAATCCGGCATTCATGGGTGGCGGCCGTCGCCATGTTCGCCCTGATCTTCGGCGCCATCAGCTACGTCCAGGTGATCGGCGCTGACGAACTCAAGGCAAACCCGTGGAACCAGCGGGCTGTCCTGCAGAGTTTCTGCAACGACCGGGGCGCCATCGTCGTCGGCGGCTCCCCGGTGGCTGAATCGGTGGAAAGCGGCTCGGAGACCTGTGCTTTCCAGCGCACTTACCCGCAGCCGGAGCTGTACGCGGGCATCACCGGGTACTTCTCGCAGAACTTCGGTGCCACCGGCCTGGAGCAGTCCATGGGCGGTGAACTGGCGGGCAACTCGGACCAGCTCTTCCTGGACCGGGTGGGGCAGCTGTTCCTCGGCAACCAGCCCAAGGGTGCTTCGGTGGAGCTCACCATCGATCCTGAGATCCAGCAGCTCGCCTACAGCCTGATCCCGGATGGACAGCGGGGATCCATTGTGGTCACCAACCCCAAGACCGGCGCCATCCTGGCCATGGTGTCCAAGCCGTCCTACGACCCCAACCTCGTGGCCACCCAGGATCTCGCGGCTGCAGCCGCCAGCATGAATGAACTGGTCAAGGTGCCCGGGATCAACCTGAATCCGAACGTCAGCGGTCCCACGGGCGAGCTGCTGGCTCCGGGCTCCGTGTTCAAGCTGGTGGATACTGCCGCGGCCCTGGCGTCCGGAAAGTACAACAAGGACAGCGAGCTTCCCAACCCGGCCGAGCTGCCGTTCGAAGGCATCCAGTACCGCCTGCCCAACTATGCGGGCGGCAACTGCTACACCCGGGACACGGCCAGCTTCGCTTTCGCCCTGCAGCAGTCCTGCAACACTCCCTTCGCCAGCATTGCCCTGGATCTTGGCCGCGACGCCATCGCCGACCAGGCCGAGAAGTTCGGCTTCGGCCAGGACATGGGTGACCAGCTGAAGCTCGACTACGCCAGCGGCAACACCTTCCCGGATGACCTGGACGGCCCCGGCCTGGCGCAGTCCGTCATCGGCCAGAAGGACGTCCGCGCCACGCCGCTGCAGGTGGCCATGATGACTGCGGCCATCGCGAATGACGGCGTGCAGATGCAGCCCAACCTCATCAAGACCCTGCGCTCCCCGGACCTCCGCGTCATCGATGAGCCACAGCCCAAGCAGCTGCGCACTTCCACCACCCCTGCCATCGCCAACCAGATCACCGAGTGGATGGTCAGCGCGGTCAGCGAAGGCATCGCAAACCGTGCGGGCGTTCCGGGCGTCCAGGTGGCGGGCAAGACCGGAACGGCGGAGCTCGGCAACGGAACCAACAACTCATGGTTTACGGGATTTGCCCCCGCAAACAATCCGCAGGTGGGTGTCACCATCGTCATGGAGGGCGTAGACATCAACACCGGCGCACAGCTGACCAGTCCGAACGCGAAGAGAATTTTTGAGGCGGTGTTGAATAAGTGAGGCCTACAACCGGAATCACCCTCGGCGGCAGATTCCAGCTGACCACGCGGATCGCGATCGGCGGCATGGGGGAAGTCTGGAAGGCGAAAGACCTCGTCCTGGGCCGCATCGTCGCGATCAAGGTACTCAAGGAGGAATACACCGGTGACCCCGGCTTCCTCCAGCGGTTCCGCGCGGAGGCCCGCCACACCGCCCTCCTGAACCACGTGGGCATCGCCAACGTCTTCGACTACGGCGAGGAGGAGGGCTCGGCCTACCTCGTCATGGAGCTCGTTCCCGGGCAGCCGCTGAGCACCATCATCGAGCGCGAGCAGGTGCTGTCCCCGGACCGCACGCTGTCCATCATTGCCCAGACCGCCCGCGCCCTGGCCGTTGCCCACGCACAGGGCCTGGTGCACCGTGACGTGAAGCCCGGAAACCTCCTGATCACCCCTGACGGCCGGGTCAAGGTCACCGATTTCGGCATTGCCCGCCTCGCGGACCAGGTTCCGCTGACCCAGACCGGCCAGGTCATGGGCACCGCCCAGTACCTGGCGCCGGAGCAGGCCACCGGCCAGACCGCCACCGGGCAATCAGACATCTATTCACTGGGCGTCATCGGCTACGAGTGCCTCAGCGGGCACCGGCCCTTTTCGGGGGAATCCCAGATCGCGATTGCCCTGGCGCAGGTCAATGACGCGCCGCCACCCCTGCCGGAGAGCCTGCCTGCACCGGTCCGCGCCCTGCTGATGTCGATGCTGGCCAAGGATCCGAAGGACCGCCCGGCGAACGCGATCAAGCTGGCCGAGGCAGCAGAGGCCATCCGCAACGGTGACATCAACGCAGCACGCGCCGCCGTGCCCGGCATGCTCCTTTTCGATGCCACCACGGGACCCATCACCGCGCCCGTTGACACTGCCACCGCACCCACAGGCGTCATCGGTGCCTCGCGGGATTCGTCCCCGACGCCCACTTCGGCCCTGCCCGTTCTCGGAGCGGCCGCTGCCGGTGCCGCCGCCGGGGCTGCCGGGGCATCCGCCGCAGATGCGGACGGCCCGCAGGGCCCGCTGGCCCGCGCCAACGCGCTGGCTGCCGAACGCAACTGGGTGCCGGAGGAGACAACTTACGACGACGAGCCCGCCGATGAGCCCGAGCGGAAAGGCCGGAGCCCCTGGACCTGGCCCCTCATCGCCCTGATCCTGCTGGTGCTGTTCGCCTTGGTGGGGTTCTTCCTGAACCAGCAGGGAATCCTGTTCCCGTCCAACAACGCAACGTCCAGCCCGCCGTCGTCGAGCCCCCAGGCCACCACCGCCAGTCCCACCGTCACGTCGGCATCGCCGACTCCCACGAGGAACACCCCGAGCCCCACCCAGGAGCCCACGCAGGAGACGGTCAACGTGATCCCGGCTGCCTACCTGGGCAAGGATTACCGCCAGGTCCAGTCGGAGCTGTCAAACCTGGGGCTTGCCGTGACCGTTGAGCCGCTGCAGACCTCGGAGGCCGCACCGGGACGGGTAGTGGGGCTGAACCCGACCGGTCCCTTGCCCGTGGGATCACCCATCACCGTCACCTACGCCGTGGCGCCACCCACCCCCACTGCCACTCCGACGCCCACACCGGTTCCCACCACGTCGTCGGTGGCAGCGCCCACCGCGACCTCGCTGCTGCCTGACTGCGCAGACGGCGAGCTTCCGGGTGCCCCGCCAACCTGCAAGCCGTAGCCCCCAGGACAGCCAGTGAACGAGTCACCGCGCACCCCGATGCACCGGGAGGACAGCCTCCCGGTGGACAACCAGCGTGTCCTGAACGGCCGCTATGAACTGGGCGGCCTGATCGGCCGCGGTGGCATGGCTGACGTCTACCGGGGTACCGACACCCGGCTGGGGCGGACCGTGGCCATCAAGCTGCTGCGACCCGACCTGGCCCGGGACCCCCAGTTCCAGGCGCGGTTCAGGCGCGAGGCACAGGCGGTGGCGGCGCTGAACCATTCGTCCATTGTTGCCATCTACGACACCGGGGAACACACGGTCCCAGACGGTTCCGCCGAGTCCGTCCGCGTTCCCTACATCGTCATGGAATTCGTGGAGGGCAAGACCATCCGCGAGCTCATCCGCGCCAACAGCGTCACCATCGCCCAGGCCATCGATTATTGCCTGGGCGTCCTGGCAGCGCTGGAATACAGCCACAAGGCCGGGATTGTGCACCGCGACATCAAACCGGCCAACGTCATGTACTGCGAGGGCTCCGACTCGGTGAAGGTCATGGATTTCGGCATTGCCCGTGCCATGGCCGACTCCTCGGCCACCATGACGCAGACACAGGCTGTGGTGGGCACTGCCCAGTATTTGTCGCCGGAGCAGGCCCGGGGTGAAACGGTGGATGCGCGCAGCGACCTGTACTCCGCTGCCTGCCTGCTCTATGAAATGCTCACGTCCCGGCCGCCCTTCATCGGCGACAGCCCCGTCTCCGTGGCCTACCAGCACGTCAGGGAGATCCCGGAGCCCGCCAGCAGCGTAAATCCCGACGTTTCCCCGGCGCTGGACTCCGTCCTGGCCAAAGCCCTGCAGAAGAACCGTGAGGACAGGTTCCAGGACGCCGCCGCCTTCCGGCGCGCCCTCCGCGCGGCCAGGTCCGGGATTCCGGTCATGGCGGTCCCCGCCTCGGAGGCACCCACCGACCCCAACGACTACGTGCCGGCCGCGGCGCCGGCAACCCAGGCCTTCGCTGCCACCGGTGCGAGCTTCCTCGACGATGCCCCCACCGGCCGGCTGGCCGCCACCTCCGCATACCCTGACCGCGGCACAGCCGCCGTTCCCGCCGCCGAGGAGGAGGACCCGGCCCCGGCACCGCTGCCGTTGGGGTTCGCTCCGGAAAGCGAGCGGAGCACCCGGCAGACGTCCCGCCGTCGTGCGTGGATAGCCACCCTGGTTGTTGTCACCCTGCTGGTCCTCGCTGGCGGCGGCCTGTGGCTGTACAACACGGTGAACCGGCCCGCGCCCATCGTGCAGGTCCAGATTCCGGCCGTGGCCGGGATGACGGAGTCTGCGGCGTTGCAGGAACTGTACAAAGCGGACCTGCCGCCCAGGATTGTCCGGATGCAGCATGACACCGTTGCCAAGGGAACCGCCATCGGCACCGAACCGGCATCCGGTGCGTTGAACCCGGGCACGGAAGTGGTCCTGAACATCTCGGAAGGGCCCAGCGCCGTCAAGATTCCGGAGAGTCTTCCCGGCAAGACGGAGGCTGCTGCCCGGGACATGCTGCGTCAGAGCGGGCTGGTGGGCGCCCCGTCCACCACCACGGCCAACAGTGCCACCGTGCCGGCGGGAATCGTCATTACCACCAGCCCTGCCCCCGGCCAGATGGTGGGCGTGGGAACCACTGTTGAACTGGTGGTCTCCACTGGCAAGGTGGCAGTCCCCGAACTGCGCGGCCGCACGCGGGAGGAAGCCGAGGCTGCCCTCAAGGAGCTGGGCCTGGTCCCTAATGTCATCGAGGTGGAAAACGGCCAGGTGGAGGCCGGGCGCGTGACGGACCAGAGCGATGCCGTCAACGCCGCCGTGGAACAGGGCAAGACGGTCAGCATTGTGGTGGCCAAGGCGCCGCCTCCGCCGCCGTCACCCACCGCAACCCCAACGCCGACGGCGAGCCCCACCAAACGGGGCTAGTGCTGGATGAGCGGGCTCAGCTTGGCAGCCCGTGCCGCGGCGCCCTTCATGCCCAGCGACTCCAGCCAGTTGCCGAGCATCTGGTAGCCGCCCTCGGTCAGGACCGATTCGGGGTGGAACTGGACGCCGCACAGCGGGGCGGTCCGGTGCTGGAGTCCCATCACCACGCCCGAGGCCGTCTGGGCAGTGACTTCCAGGACGTCCGGAATGGTTTCCCGGACTGCCGCCAGGGAGTGGTAGCGGGTGGCCGTGACGGGGGAGGGGAGTCCTGCGAAAACACTGGTGCCGATGTGTTCCACCAGGGAGGTCTTGCCGTGCATCAGCTCCGGGGCATGCGTCACCTTCCCGCCGAAAGCCTCGGCCAGCGCCTGGTGGCCCAGGCAGACCCCGAACATGGGGACGCTGTTTTCCCCGCACCACTTGATCAGTTCGATGCAGACACCTGCCTCGGCCGGGTTGCCCGGGCCGGGTGAGATCAGGACGCCGTCGCGGGTGCTGGCCAGCTCGATGGCCTCGGCGAGGGTGACATCGTCGTTGCGGACCACGGTGGTCTCGGCGCCGAGCTCCTGGAGGTAGCCCACCAGGGTGTAGACGAAGCTGTCGTAGTTATCCACCACGAGGATCTTGGTTGTGGTCATGGCTGGCTTGCTGCACCAATCGTTGAGTCAGTGAACTGGGTGTACTCGGACATCCACGGAAAAAGGAACTGGACCATCAATACCAGTGCAACGGCAATGAGTACCAGCGAGGTGACGATCCGCAGCCACAAAGGCCCTGGCAGGTGGCGGAAAATCCATCCGTACATGCTCAGCCCTTCCCGACCGCTGCCGCCACCTGGGCGGCGATTTCCGCCGGCGGGCCTGCCGAGGCGGGCCGCCAGCTGTCCAGCAGGGCGTAGGCGATGATGCGTTCTTCCGCCCCGAAACGCGGGTTGCAGCTGGTCATGGTGAGGTAGCTTTCCGTGGGTGTGACGCCGGGCAGGGTTGGCACCGGCTCCAGGACGTCGGTACGGCTGGGCATCACTATCTGGTTGTTGCGGAAGACGTACACGTAGTAGCCGTCTTTGGTCTGCACGTAGATCTTGTCGCCGGGAACCAGGGTATGGATGTTGTCCAGCACGGCGCCGTGCGTCTGCCGGTGGCCGGCGACGGCGAAGTTGCCCACCGCTCCGGGCATGGCCGTGGTGGCGTAATGGCCCAGGCCCAGGGTGTCCAGGACGTCGCTGGTGGTGCCCTGCACGATGGGCCGCGTGTAGCTGGGGCCAAACCGGGGGATGTACATGATGCCGATGGTTCCGGCGTGGCCGGGGGCGGCTCCCACCACCGGCGGACCGAAATCCTCGGCAGGCGCGGGCGCGCCTGTTTCCTGCGGTGCGGGGGCCGGCGGGCTGCCGAGGTCCTGGTTTCCGAGGTCCTTGGCGAATTCCTTGATGACTTGGCTCTGCCGCGCGTCCGATTCCACGTTGGTCCACCACAGCTGCCAGGCGACGAACAACAGGAGGATGATGCCTGCGGTGATGAGGAGTTCGCCGAGTACCTGGATGGTTATGCGGACTATTCCGACGCCGGCAGCCGGCGCAGCGGCGGGCCTCGCCTTCTCCTGCAATACCACGCGTTCTCCTCGGGGCGGTTCCGCTGGGCACCGGCGGCCCAGGAAGTCCGGCTAGAATTGGCTGCTAGTAAGAATCCAGATTTGTCCAAGATCGCGCAGACCGCTGGCAATTTCCTTCTTGCAGGATATCAAGCCCGGGACGCCGAGCTTGCCCACCCTGCCAAGGAGAGCCAGTGCCCGAGTCAAAGCCGCGCAAGAAGACTGCCAGCACCGTCCAGTCGGCCTCCCCGCAGGCTTACAAACCGAACCCTGTCTGGTTCAAGCCCGTTATGTTCGGGTTGATGATCATCGGGCTGTTCTGGATCATCACGTACTACATCAGCGAGGGTCTCTTCCCGGTCCAGGCCTGGGGCTCCTGGAACATCGTGGCCGGCTTCGGCATTGCCATCGTCGGCTTCCTGATGACCACCCGCTGGCGCTCCTAGGCCTTCTTCTCCAAAAATTCTTCACGGCCCCAGGAGGAACCGGATGGCTGCCGACACTGCCGGCTCAGTGATAATCGGCGACGACGGCCTGGCCCGCCCGGCCTGGGCTGCGTCGGATCCGTTGCTCCGGGAGTACTACGACCAGGAGTGGGGCCTTCCGGTGACCGACGAGCACGGTCTTTACGAACGGATCTGCCTGGAAGGTTTCCAGGCCGGGCTTTCCTGGGCAACCATCCTGCGCAAGCGGCCGGCCTTCCGCACCGCCTTTGAGGGCTTCAATCCGGATGCGGTAGCGCTGTTCACCGCCGCCGACGTGGAGCGGCTCCTGCAGGATCCCGGCATCGTCAGGAACCGCATGAAGATCCTCGCCACCATCAAGAATGCCCGGGCCACCGTTGCCCTGAGGAAAGAGGGCGGCCTGGTGGACTTCGTGTGGCAGTTCCGTCCCGTGTCCACCCCACGTCCGGTGGTCCACACCGATATTCCCACCCAGTCCGAAGAATCGGTGGCACTCTCAAAGGCCCTCCGCAAAAAGGGGTTCTCCTTCGTTGGACCCACCACCATGTTCGCCCTGATGGAGGCCATTGGCATGGTGGACACCCACCTCCTGGACAGCCACCGCCGGGGCTCGTCCGGAGTGTGGCAGGAACCAGCCCGATAGGACCTTCTCCCCAGCTGTTGGCAAAGTTATCCACAGTGTTGAAAACCTGCGGATAACGCTGGGGAGTACCGGCCCTCCGGCCCCCACTGGGGCCAGCAGTCAAAACCTGCCCCCGCCATGCGGTTATTAACAGTGTGGAATACCCTGTGGATAATCGCCGCTGTGGAAGGTGCGGCTAGCTTTCCTGGCGGTCGCGCCGGACCGGATGGTGGCTCACGATGGAGATGCGGTTGAACGCGTTCATGCTGACCGCCACCCAGCTGACCACCGAGAATTCCTCTTCCGTCAGGGACTTGCGTGCCATTCCTTCCTCCTGCTCACGGAGCTGCTGGCCGGGGAGTTCAGTGATGCTCTCCACAAGGGCCAGCGCGGCACGCTCCTTCTCGGTGAACAACGCTGTGTCCCGCCATGCCGGCAGCACAGCCAGGCGCTGGGATGTTTCCCCGGCCTCGAGTGCTTCCCGGACATGGAGGTCCAGGCAATAGGCACAGCCGTTGATCTGGGAAATACGCACATTGAGGAGTTCCAGGGTCCTGGCGTCTATTCCGGCGTCCGCGGCAGCTTCCTTGACCTTCAGGGCCAGCCCGTTGATGGCGCGCCAGACAGCAGGATGCTGCTTGTCGAGGAAGATGTGCTGCGTGGTGGTCAAGGAAGACCTCCTGGAGGGGCGGGATTGCGGAACAGGGGCACTTGAAGCTTATCCACTTACCAACATTCCAATACCCACAAGTTATCCACAGCTGTGGAAACCATTTGGGGATTATCGGCCAGGAAAGG
Source organism: Arthrobacter nitrophenolicus (assembly GCF_045833485.1). NCBI lineage: Bacteria > Bacillati > Actinomycetota > Actinomycetes > Micrococcales > Micrococcaceae > Arthrobacter > Arthrobacter nitrophenolicus. Next base: position 1,695,865 of record NZ_CP174504.1, on the reverse strand, counting down.
CCTGCACACTGGGATGCAGGGCGGGAAAGCATCCTGAACTACATCGGCGGAAGTTATTAACAGTGTGCATAAGAGTGTTGAAAGGACCGCCTGCTACAGCCTTCAGTGCCCTGAGAGCCAAGATATCCAAGGCTTTATCCACAAATCTCCGAAAAATACTCAGTTTGTCCACTTAAGCACAGGGCTATCCCCAAGAGTTATCCACAGATGTGGAGAAAGGCGCCCCGCGTGGTGGAAACATCCCGGAAAGCGGACGCTGGCGCAGAAGTCAGGCATGAATGACAGGCATGTAAGTTATTAACACTGTGGATAAGGCCTGTGGAAAACGAAAACCCCCGGCACCCTGTGTGGGTGCCGGGGGTCATGAGCCGTGTCCGGGATTGTGGGCCGTGCCCGGTGCGGGTCCAGCTAAAGCGCGACGCGTAGCCAGGCTGCGAGGGCGAGGATGACCAGCACAGCCGCCAGTCCTGCTGCCTGGATCAAGCCCTGGCGCGGACCACGCGGGGTGTAGGCGAGGACTGCAGCGCAGAGCCCGCCTGCGACCAGGCCGCCCAGGTGCGCCTGCCAGGCGATCTGGGGGATCACGAAGCCAATCACTCCATTGATGGCGATCAGTACCCACAGCTGGCGGGTGTCGCCTCCCCGGTGGCGCTGCACCAGCAGCATGGCACCGAAGAGCCCGAAGATCGCCCCGGAGGCACCGACAACACCATAGAGGGGCCTGCCCGGTTCATAGAGGGGGGTCAGCAGAAGGTAGCCGACCGAGCCGCCAATGGCGGAGATCAGGTAGAGGGCGAGGAACCTCGCGCGCCCCAGCAGCGGCTCCAGCGCCTGCCCGAACGCCCACAGCATGTACATGTTCAGCACAATGTGGAGGATGAAGCCCTGCGAGTGGAGGAATGCTGCGGTGAGCATCCGCCACGGTTCAAACTGGTTCCAGCGGGGCTCCGCATAGATATTGGCGAAACCCAGGGTCTGGTAAATGGCGTCATTGGGGACCAGCCACTGCAGGACGTAGAGGACTGCGCAGACGGCGATGATCCCGAACGTCACCCTGGGCTTGCCGGCCGCGACGGCGCCGCCATAGACGGTCCGTACCTCCGGCGCCGCACGCTGTGCCTCGTTGACGCAGTCGACGCATTGGAATCCGACGGCGGCCGCCCGCTGGCAGTCGGGGCACGCGGGGCGCCCGCACCGCTGGCAGCGAACATATGAGGGCCGGTCAGGGTGCCGGGGGCATACCGGGACCTGGGCGGACGGCTCAGCCGACGGAATTCCGTAACTCATGGTGTGGTGTTACAGCTGCTCGATATCGATGCTGTTGATGGTGACATCCTCCACGGGGCGGTCACCCATGCCGGTGCGGACGCCTTCGATGGCGTCGACAACCTTCTTGGATTCCTCGTCAGCCACTTCGCCGAAGATGCTGTGCTTGCCCTGGAGCCAGTCGGTGGGGATGGTGGTGATGAAGAACTGGGATCCGTTGGTGCCCTTGCCCATCTGGATGCCGGCGTTGGCCATGGCCAGCTTGTAGGGCTGGTTGAAGCTGAGCTCGGGGTGGATTTCGTCGTCGAACCGGTAGCCCGGTCCGCCGGTGCCGCGGCCCAGCGGGTCGCCGGCCTGGATCATGAAGTCTTTGATGATGCGGTGGAAAATCGTCCCGTTGTACAGCGGAGTGCCGGTCTTGTCCTCGCCGGTCTCCGGGTGGGTCCACGCCTGCTCGCCGGTGGCGAGGCCGATGAAGTTCTTGACGGTCTTGGGCGCGTGGTTGCCGAAGAGGTTAACCACGATGTCGCCGAGGCTCGTGTGGATGGTTGCTTTTGCGGTTGCGATTGCAGTCATAGGCCCCATTCTTCCACGCCGGTCCCTGCCGGTCGCGGCCGCTGCAGCAGTTCCGCGCTGGGTGAAATCGCCCTAAAATCCGCGGTGGGAATAGCAGGTGAACTTCAAGCCACGTAGGCTAACCACAGACCGTCACATTAATCGGGAGGTAGTTGTGAAGAAATCGGATCGTATTGCCCGTGACCTTGAGCTGTCAGTCATTGAGGCAGTAGAAAATGCCAAGGATTGGGCCGCCCCCCGCGTGGAAGCAGCTGTGGACTGGGCGGTTCCACGCCTCCAGCACAGCCTGGACACCGCTTCTCCCAAGATCCAGGAAGGGCTGAAGTCAGCGGCGCACAACCTGGCGGACGGGGTGGCCACCGTGACCCCCCGGATCCAGGACGGACTGGCACAGCTCGCCCCGAAGATCAACGACGCCGTCGAGGGTGCCTCCCCGCGTCTCCACGAGGCGCTAGACAAGGCCACCCCGGTGGTCCTGAACGCCCGCGACCGCGTTGTGGTGGAGTACCTTCCCCGCCTGTCGGACCAGATCGGCCACGCGTCCGAGGCTGTCCACCGCACCCTTGAGGGCACTCCGGCCCGGGTGGATGCGGTGGCACAGAAGCTCGGCGACGTTGGCATCATCCACGCCATCCAGGAGCAGGCACAGGCCACCGGCACCCAGCTGAAGGCAGCCGCAGCGGAAGCCGGCCGCACCGTTGGCATCGAACTCGCCCAGCCGAAGCCCAAGAAGCAGCGCGGCTGGCTGGTCTTCGGCGTCATCGCCGCGGCAGTGGCTGCCGGTGTTGCCGCCTGGAAGGCCTCCAAGCCCGTGGAGGACCCGTGGAAGACACCTTCCCCGGTGACCCCGGCCCCGACTCCGGCGCCGGTTTCTGCCGCCACCGTCAACGAGGTCAAGGAAACCACGGTTGACGCCGCGGACAAGGCGGGCGCAGCCTCGGCTTCGGCCGCCGCTGCGGGTGGGGACAAGGTCTCCGATGGTGCGGACACCGTCAAGGACAAGGCAGGGGATGCTGCAGACAAGGCCAAGCACGTGGCCGAGGACGCCGCCGAAACCACGGCCAAGATTGCAACTGACGCGAAGACTGCCACCAAGAACATCGCCGCAAACATGAACGGGGACAAGGGCGCCAGCCAGGCCTAGTTACCCGCACACACCGCGAAGGGGTTCCGTTCCAGGACGGGGCCCCTTCTGCGTCTGCGGACGCGGCAGGGGGCGGACGCTGGTTCCCGTCCCGGACGCGGCATCCCCGCGGTGCTAGATTTGAAGTGATGTCAGCCGATCAACCCCTTGGGGATGCCTTGAACGACGCAGCCGAGCTGCCCCGCGTGTCCATCGTCATCCCGGCGTACAACGAGGAGGGCGTCATCCGGCAGTGCCTCATCGCTGCCATCTACCAGTCCGTCCCGGCGCACGAGATCATCGTGGTGGACAACCTCTCGAAGGACCGGACCGCCGACATTGTCCGGCAGATGCAGCTCGAGTATCCGGAGAGCCCTGTCATCCTGCTGAGCCAGGACCGCGAGCAGGGCCTGATTCCCACACGTAACTTCGGCCTGGACCACGCCACGGGCGACGTCCTGGGACGGATCGACGCCGATTCCGTCCTGGAACCGGACTGGGTGGAGCAGGTGCAGAAGGCGTTCCTTGACCAGTCGGTGCAGGCAGCCACGGGCCCGGTGGTCTATTACGACATGCCGATGCGCCGGTTCGGACTGAAGGCGGACGACAAGATGCGCCAGCTCATGCTCAAGCTGGCCAAGCACCAGTACCACTTCCTGTTCGGCTCCAACATGGCGCTGCGCGCCTCCGCGTGGGAGACCATCCGGGCCGAAACCTGCCGGGATGAGAAAGACGAGATGCACGAGGACATCGACCTGTCCCTGCACCTGGCCGACCACGAGCTCAAAGTGCAGTACTGTGCCCAGATGGTGTCCGGGATGTCGGCGCGCAGGCTGGAGGATTCACCGCGGGACTACCGCTACTACGTGACCCGGTTCGACCGCACCTACAAGGCGCACAACGTCAAGAAGATGGCCTTGAAGGCCCCGATGGTGGTCTTCTTCTCCGTGTATTTCCCGGCCAAGCTCCTGCGCGCCATCCACACCGTGAACACGGCGCAGCCGGTCCGCCGCGGCGGCCAGTAGCTAGTCCGTCCCCAGCTCCGCCAGCCGGTCCGACGGCGGCTCCTGCCCACGAGCGGCAGGGCGCCTGCCGGCCCTTCCGGGCTTCTGGCCCAGGACGACGACGGCGAGCCCCGCCAGGATCAGGCCCAACCCGGCGTACGTGCCGGCCGGCAGGGTCTCCCCGAGGAACAGCGCGGCAAGCAGCGCAGCACCTGGTATTTCGAGAAGGATAATCATCGACACCAGGAGCGGGCTCATGGTGGCCAGCAGGTGGTTGAACGCCGTGTGCCCCACCAGCTGTGCACAGACTGTGATGGCCGCGATGCCAAGCCACCCTGCGGCCTCGAATCCGGCCAGCGGCTGTCCGGCCACGAGCGCCAGTAACGCCACCAGGGCGGCGCAAACCCCGTAGCAGAGCGTGGTGTAGGTGCTGGTGGTCATGTTCTGCCGCGCTTTGCCGCCAGCGAGCGTGTAGAGGCCGGCCAGGGCGCCTCCGGCCACGGCGAGCAAGTCTCCCAGCAGGGCCTGCGGCGACGATCCCATGTCAAAGCCCGTGATGGCCACGACGCCGGCAAACGCTGTGCCCAGCCCGGCCAGGACCTGCCAGTGGTGCCGGACGCCGCGGAACAGCTGGAACACTGCGATCCAGGCCGACTGCAGGCAGACCAGGGCCGTGGCGGCGGCAACCGACGTCAGCTGGAGCGAGGTGATGAAGCAGGCGAAGTGCAGGGCCAGGGCGGCGGCCGCCAGCAGGGACCAGGCGAAGTCCCTGCGGGTTATCCTGCGGAACTGGCGGGGTTCCTGGATAAGGGTGGGTGCGGCCATCACGGCGGCGGCAATGGCGTTCCGCCAGAAGGCGATGGCGAGGGCACTGACGCTGGTGGCGCCGAGCGTGGCGGCAATCAGCGGACCCGAGGAGGCAACGCCCAGGACGCCCATGGCCGCGAGGAAGAAGGTCACTGCTCCACCCTATGGTGCTTCGTGATGGTGGGGACAAAGCAAAAGTCCCGGCCCGCGTTTCCGCGGACCGGGACTTTCTTATGGTGGAGGCACGGGGACTCGAACCCCGAACCCCCTGCTTGCAAAGCAGGTGCGCTACCAATTGCGCCATGCCCCCATAAGAAGCAACCCGTCAATCATACCCTAGAACCGGAGAGCCATTTACCGGCTTCCAGCCCAGGCGCCTCGGCTAGTCAACCGAATCGGTGGACTCGCTCCAGACAGTTTTCCGGGCTTCGGATTCCTGTGCCTTGCGGTAGACCAGGATGCCTGCGATTGCAGCTGCAAGTACCAGCAACTTCTTCACATGCTCCCCGTTCCGGTCCGGCTGCGGGCTAACCCGAACCAAACCTCCACTTGAACCTGCACAGGTTCCGTGGGCGTACCAGGACTTGAACCTGGGACCTCTTCGTTATCAGCGAAGCGCTCTAACCGCCTGAGCTATACGCCCCGATGCCTCATCGGGCCGAGACATGACTTTACAGCACATCCCGGCCCGATCTCAAATCGGGCGTTTCCGCCGGTCCGGGACCGGCGGAAACGGGACCTAGGGAACCAGATCTAGTCGTCGGTGAGGGTGACGCCGATGCCGCCCACCAGGGTGGCCGAGATGTTGTAGAGCACGGCGGACAGCATGGAGAGTGCGGTCAGCAGGACCACGTTCACCACGGCGATGATGGTGGCAAAGGATGCCACCTGGCCCAGGGAGGCCACCTTCTTCAATTCGAAGCCGCCGCCTTCGGTACCGGCCAGGGTGCCGAGCAGGCTGTCCACCTGGTCGAAGATGCCGGTAAGGTCCAGGACGGTCCACAGGACAATGGCAGCCACCACGGTAACGATGCCCAGGGCCACGGACAGCAGGAAGGCCATCTTCAGGACGGACCAGGGGTCAACCTTGCTGATCAGCAGCCTGGCGCGCCGCACCTTGGCCTTGGGGGCGGGCTTGACCAGCCCGGGAGTGCCCTGCCCCGGAGCACCTGCCGGACGCTGCCCGCCGGTGGCGGGCCGGGAACCCTGCGCGGGCCGCTGTCCCGGCTGGGCCGGTTGACCCTGGGACGGACCTTGGGCGGGGCGCTGGCCGGGCACGGCCGGGCGCTGGCCCGGGGCGGCGGCAGGCGCTGCCGGCCGCTGCTGCGGACGAACCGGGGCGTTCACGCGGGGAGCGGCTGAGGGCCGGTTTCCGTCGGGAACAGTGCTGCTCGGCTTGGGAAATGAGTCGGGATTACTCACTCGTTACCTCCGTGGTGTCTTCGTTCGGCTCAGCGTCGCCCGAGGCGTCCTCTGACTCAACGGCCGGTGATTCGTCTGCCATTCCTGGCCCGGCGGACTCCCCAGGGGCCCCGCCATCTTCAGCCAACGTTACGTCATCCTCCGGCGATTCCTCGCCCTCAAGGCCCCGTTCACTGTTGCGTGCCACTTCGATGATCCGGTCGTTCTTGTCCGGCTTGGCGAAGATGACGCCCATGGTGTCGCGCCCCTTGGCGGGGACGCCGGCCACCGAGGACCGGACAACCTTGCCGCCCTCCATGACCACCAGCACTTCATCTTCCTCCTGGACGATGAGTGCTCCCACCAGGTCGCCGCGTTCCTCCGCCAGCTTGGCCACCTTGATGCCCAGGCCGCCGCGGCCCTGCAGGCGGTATTCCTCCACGGCGGTCCGCTTGGCGTAGCCGCCCTCGGTCACGATGAACACATAGGAACCGTCGGTGACCACGTTGGCGGCCAGCAGCTCGTCGTCCTCACGGAACTTCATGCCGGTCACGCCGGAGGTGGCCCTGCCCATGGGCCGGAGCGCATCCTCGGTGGCGGTGAAGCGGATGGACTGGCCCTTGCGGGAAACCAGCAGCAGGTCGTCTGTCTCGGACACCAGCTGCGCGGACACCAGTTCGTCGCCGTCGCGCAGGTTGATGGCGATGACGCCGGCGGACCGGTTGGTGTCGTAGTCCTCCAGCCGGGTCTTCTTCACCAGGCCGCGCTTGGTGGCGAGGACCAGGTAGGGGGCCTGCTGGTAGTCCTTGAGGTCAAGCACCTGGGCGATGTGTTCGTCGGGCTGGAAGGCCATCAGGTTGGCCACGTGCTGGCCCTTGGCGTCACGTCCGGCTTCCATCAGCTCGTAGGCCTTGGCGCGGTACACCCGGCCCAGGTTTGTGAAGAACAGGAGCCAGTGGTGCGTGGTGGTGACGAAGAAGTGTTCCACCACGTCGTCGCCGCGGAGCTGGGCACCCTTGATGCCCTTGCCGCCGCGTTGCTGGGACCGGTAGTTGTCGCTGCGGGTGCGCTTGACGTAGCCGCCGCGGGTGATGGTGACCACCATCTCCTCTTCGGGGATGAGGTCCTCCATGGACATGTCGCCGTCGTAGCCCATGAGGATCTTGGTGCGCCGGTCGTCGCCGTGCTTGTCCACGATCTCGCCGAGTTCGGTGCTGATGATTTCCCGCTGGCGCTGTTCGGAGCCCAGGATCTCGTTGTATTCGGCGATGAGTGCTTCGAGTTCCGCGTGCCGGTCCTGGATCTTCTGGCGTTCCAGGGCGGCGAGGCGGCGCAGCTGCATGTCCAGGATGGCCCGGGCCTGGAGCTCGTCAATGTCCAGCAGTTCCATCAGGCCGTCGCGTGCCGCCTCGGTGGTGCTGGAGGCACGGATGAGGGCGATGACCTCATCGAGCATGTCCAGTGCCTTGAGCAGGGCGCGGAGGATGTGTGCTTCCTCCTCCGCCTTCCGCAGCCGGTAGCGGGTCCGGCGGGCGATGACGTCCAGCTGGTGCGTGACCCAGTGCCGGATGAAGGCGTCCAGGCTCAGGGTGCGCGGTACACCGTCAACGATGGCAAGCATGTTGGCGGAGAAGTTGCTCTGCAGTTCGGTGTGCTTGTAGAGGTTGTTCAGCACAACCTTGGGCACGGCATCCCGCTTGAGGACGATCACCAGGCGCTGGCCGGTGCGGCCGGACGTCTCGTCCCGGAGGTCGGCGATGCCCTGGATCTTGCCGTCCTTGACCAGTTCGGCGATCTTGATGGCCAGGTTGTCCGGGTTCGCCTGGTAAGGCAGTTCGGTGACCACCAGGCAGGTGCGGCCCTGCAGTTCCTCGACGTTCACCACGGCACGCATGGTGATGGAGCCGCGGCCCGTCCGGTAGGCGTCCTCGATGCCCTTATGGCCCAGGATGGTGGCGCCGGTGGGGAAATCGGGGCCCTTGACGCGCAGCAGGAGCTGCTCCAACAGGTCCTCGCGGCTCGCGCCCGGGTTGGACAGGTACCACTGCACGCCGTCGGCCACTTCCCGCAGGTTGTGCGGCGGAATGTTGGTGGCCATGCCGACGGCGATGCCGGACGAGCCGTTAACCAGCAGGTTGGGGAACCGCGCCGGCAGGATGGTGGGTTCCTGGTTCTTGCCGTCGTAGTTGTCCTGGAAGTCGACGGTTTCCTCGTCAATGTCCCGGACCATCTCCATAGCCAGCGGGGCCATCTTGGTTTCGGTGTAACGCGGGGCGGCCGCGCCGTCGTTCCCCGGGGAGCCGAAGTTTCCCTGGCCCAGCGCCAGCGGGTAGCGCATGGTCCAGTCCTGGATCAGGCGGACCAGGGCATCGTAGATGGCGGTGTCGCCGTGGGGGTGGTACTGGCCCATGACCTCGCCCACCACACGGGCGCATTTGTTGAAGGAACGGTCGGGGCGGTAGCCGCCGTCGAACATTGCGTAGAGCACGCGGCGGTGGACGGGCTTGAGCCCGTCACGGACGTCGGGAAGGGCACGGCCCACGATAACGGCCATGGCGTAGTCCAGGTAGGACCGCTGCATTTCCGTCTGCAGGTCAACCTGCTCCACGCGGTCAACCAGCACGTCGCCCTCAAGAACGGTGTCCGGGTTTCCGGCGTCGGGAGCCGGGTTCTCGGGTGTTTCGTCGCTCATTTATTTATTTCCGTTTCAGGTATATGTCGAAGTCCGAATATCTTGGGCAGTGCCCTAGATATCCAGGAACCTGACGTCCTTGGCGTTCTGCTGGATGAAGTTCCGGCGGGACTCCACGTCTTCGCCCATGAGGACGGAGAAGATCTGGTCCGCGGCGAGGGCGTCGTCCATAGTGACCTGCAGCAGCGTCCGGTTGTCCGGGTCCATGGTGGTGTCCCACAGCTCGGTGTAGTCCATCTCGCCCAGGCCCTTGTAGCGCTGGATGCCGTTGTCCTTGGGGATCCTGCGGCCCGCGGCCTGGCCGGCCACCAGCTTGGCGTCGCGTTCGCGGTCGCTGTAGACGTAGTCGTGCGCCGCGTTGGACCACTTGATGCGGTACAGCGGCGGCTGTGCCAGGTACACGTAGCCGTTCTCGATCAGGGGACGCATGTAGCGGAAGAGCAGCGTCATCAGGAGGGTGGTGATGTGCTGGCCGTCCACGTCGGCATCGGCCATCAGGACGATCTTGTGGTACCGGAGCTTGGAGAGGTCGAAGTCCTCGCCGATGCCGGTGCCGAAGGCGGTGATCATGGACTGGACTTCGGCGTTGCCCAGGGCTTTGTCCAGGCGGGCGCGCTCCACGTTGAGGATCTTTCCGCGCAGCGGCAGGATCGCCTGGGTCTCGGGATTGCGCCCGCGCTTGGCGGAACCGCCTGCCGAGTCACCCTCCACGATGTAGACCTCGCACTTCTCCGGATCCTTGGAGGAGCAGTCCGAGAGCTTTCCGGGCATGCCGAACGATTCCAGCGGGCTCTTGCGGCGCGCGTTGTCGCGTGCCTTCCGCGCCGCCATGCGGGCCTGCGCGGCGGAGATGGCCTTCCGGATCACGTCGCGGGCCGGGCCGGGGTTGCGTTCCAGCCAGTCACCCAGGCCGTCGGTGACCACGCGCTGGACGAAGCCCTTGACCTCGGAGTTGCCGAGTTTGGTCTTGGTCTGGCCCTCGAACTGGGGCTCGGACAGTTTGACCGAAATGACGGCTGTCAGGCCTTCACGGATGTCGTCACCGGTGAGGTTGTCGTCCTTTTCCTTGATGATGCTCTTCTCGCGCGCATAGCGGTTGATCAGCGAGGTCAGGGCGGCGCGGAAACCCTCTTCGTGGGTTCCGCCCTCGTGGGTGTTGATGGTGTTGGCGTAGGTGTGGACGCTTTCGGAGTAGGCGCTGGTCCACTGCATCGCCATTTCCACGGCGATCTTGCGCTCGGTGTCCTCGGTTTCGAAGGCGATGACGTCCTCGTGGACCACATCCACCTTCTTGCCGGAGTTCAGGTGCTTGACGTAGTCCAGCAGGCCGTCGTCGTACTGGTACACCACGGTCCGGTGTTCGGCACTGACCTCGCCCTCGGTGGCGATGGCATCAAGGTCCAGGTCGGCGTCGGCGTCGTCAGCGGCAGGCGTGCGCTCATCCGTCAGCGTGATGCGCAGGCCCTTGTTGAGGAACGCCATCTGCTGGAAACGGGCACGGAGGGTCTCGAAATCGAACTCGGTGGTCTCGAAGATTTCCGGGTCCGGGTAGAACGTCTGGCTGGTACCGGTGCGGTCCGTTTCCTCGCCCTTGACCAGGCTGCCCTGGGGCTTTCCGCCGTTGGCAAAGGACATGCGCCAGACGTGGCCCTGCCGTCGGACCTCTGTGTCCACCCGGCTGGACAGCGCGTTGACGACGGAGATGCCCACGCCGTGGAGGCCGCCGGACACGGCGTAACCGCCGCCACCGAACTTGCCACCGGCGTGCAGGATGGTCATGACCACTTCGACGGTGGGCTTGTGCTCGGTGGGGTGCATGTCCACGGGAATACCGCGGCCGTCATCCACAACCTTGACGCCGCCGTCGGCCTGGAGGACCACCTCGATGTGCGTGCAGTAGCCGGCGAGGGCTTCGTCGACGGAGTTGTCCACCACTTCGTAGACCAGGTGGTGGAGCCCCCGCGGGCCGGTGGAGCCGATGTACATGCCGGGACGTTTCCGGACGGCTTCCAGACCTTCAAGGACAGTGATGTCGCTGGCCCCGTATTCGCGCGGCTTAGCAGATTCCGCCGGAGTATCAGGCGTACGGGCATCCTCGACTACGGGTTCAACTGCCAGATCTGTATTGTCGTTAGCCACAGGCGCTGTCGACTCCTCTGTTCTCGATGATGGCCGGCTGATTCCTCCTCCATCCGGAAAAGGCACCCGCCAACAGGCACAAACTTATGGCGCGGGTGGCTTGCTGACGGTGGGGGTCCGCACCCGTGTGCTGAAAGCACCCGGGTGCGGACGCAGTCAACGTTTCACCCGCGCCCAGTTATCTACAACGATTCTACCGGGAAACAGCCCATATTCCCGCATTCCGGGGCCGTGGACGGGAAGCTGCATGGCTGTGGACGGCCGCTGGCCGCGCCTAGGGCGCCCCAAAAGGACCGTCCCCGGGGGCCTATACACCCACCGGCCCTTCCAGCGCTCTACACGGCGTTGGGAGCATTTTCAATAGTCCGGCCGGAGGCTATCCGTAGGTGTCCCGTGGTCCGCGGCCATTGACGGTCCGTCCGCCCTTGCGCCAGCTGGGCGCGGAGGGGCCCAGGACCTGGATGCTGGTGACCACCCCGTCGCCGAGTTCCACGCGGAATTTCTCCAGCAGGCTGGTGCTGAGCAGCCGGAGCTGGGTGGCCCATGCCGTGGAATCACACCTGACGTGCAGGGTAGTGTCCGTGAAGCTCTCAGGGGTGCAGTGCGCGGAAATCTCCGGGCCCACGAGGGCAGGCCATTCCGCCATGACGGAACCCACGGCCACCGGCGACGTCCAGCCGCGTTCAGCCACGAGGCGTCCCACCACCTTGCCAAGGCCCAGGGGATCGCGGCCGGTGGAATGGAACTGGCTGAAACCGCGGGTATCCCGGATTCCGCCCCTGGCTTTGGGAGAACCCGGCCGAACGGCCTTCCGGCGGACTTCGCCCCGGGCAGCCGCGGCCTCGCGCATCCGGTTCAGCGCTGCCTGCGGCGCATCGATGCTGTCGGGATCGCGGCCGGGCTGCAGCCCGCCGCCGTTGTCACCGTCCCTGCTCATCAATACCTCCCGGGATGACTTTCACCCGCCGGCCGGACAGCTCTTCCGGGATATCGGCGTCGACGGCGGCGGTCACCAGGACCTGTTCCGCGCCGGAGACTATTGCCGCCAGTTTACGCCTGCGCTGGACGTCCAGTTCGGCAAAAACGTCGTCAAGGATCAGGATCGGTGCAGAACCACCGGTGCGGGCGTCGTCGAGCATCACGTAGTAGGAGGCCAGGCGCAGGGACAGGCACATGGACCAGGTTTCGCCGTGCGACGCATAGCCCTTGGCCGGGGCCTGCCCCAGGACAAGTTCCAGTTCATCGCGGTGCGGTCCCACCAGCGAAATGCCCCGTTCCAGTTCCTTCTTCCGTGACTCAGCGAAGGCGAGGACATACCGTTCCGTGAGCTGTTCGACGGAAAGCCTGCGCAGGTCCTCGGTCCCGACGGCGTCTCCCGGCACTCCGCGCGGCGCACCTGCCAGGGGGGCGCCGTCGTCGTCCATCTGGTTCTGGAGTGTGGATCGATAGGTGGCATCGGCTGGCTTGGATGCGTCAGTCAGTTCCGCGTAGGCGCGGGCAAGGTGCGGCCGGAGGCGTTCCACCAGTTCAAGGCGTGCGTGGAGGAGCTCGGCGCCGGCGCGTGCCATGTGCTGGTCCCACACATCCAGGGTTGCCTCGTGTCCGGAGGTGAATTTCCCGGACCGTGCCGACTTGAGCAGGGCGTTGCGCTGTTTCAGCACCCGGTCGTAGTCGCTGCGCGTGGCGGCATGATGCGGAATGAGGCTGGCCAGCAGTTCGTCCAGGAACCGCCGGCGGTTGGCGGGATCGCCCTTCACCAGGGCAAGGTCCTCGGGAGCGAACAGGACTGTCTGGCAAATCCCCAGCAGGTCCCTGGCCCGGACGGGATTGCTGCGGTTGATCCGCCCGCGGTTGGCGCGGCCGGCGTTGATCTCAAGCTCCAGGATGGTGGTCTGGTCCCCGCGGACCAGCCGTGCACGGACCAGCGCCCGGTCGGTCCCGAACCGGAGCAGGGGGGCATCGGAACTGACCCGGTGGGAACTGAGCGTGGCGAGGTACCCGATGGCTTCCATCAGGTTGGTCTTGCCGATGCCGTTGTATCCCACCAGGACGGTGACGCCCGGCTCCAGGGCAAGGTCCACCTGGGCGTAACTGCGGAAATCGGTCAGGGAGAGGTGTTCCAGGTACACGCGGGTTTCGACAATTCTGGGGACAACGGCGGTCCCCGGTGGGTGCTACTTGGCAGGACGGGTTGCGTGTCCGCCGAACTGGTGGCGGAGGGCGGACACCATCTTCATGGCGGGTGAACTGTCCTCCCTGGACTCAAAGCGGGCGAACAGTGCGGCGGTGATGGCCGGGGCAGGAATTGCGTTGGCGATTGCTTCTTCCACAGTCCAGCGCCCCTCGCCGGAATCCTCCACGTAGTCATCAATGTTCTGCAGGCCCGGGTCCTCCTCCAGCGCCTTGACCAGCAGGTCAAGCAGCCAGGACCGCACCACCGTGCCTTTTTGCCAGGCGCGGAAAGTGCCGGGCAGGTCGTTGATGATGTCCTTGGATGCAAGGAGCTGGTAGCCCTCGGCATAGGCCTGCATCAGGCCATACTCGATTCCGTTGTGGACCATCTTGGCGTAGTGACCGGCACCGACCCCGCCAACGTGGACAAAGCTGTCCGCTCGTTCCCCCTCGGGGCGCAGGGCATCGAACACGGGCAGTGCGCGTTCGATGTCAGCCGCATCCCCGCCTGCCATCAGGCCGTAGCCGTTCTGCAGGCCCCAGACACCGCCGGAGACGCCGCAGTCGGCGAAGCGGATGCCCTTGGCAGCAAGGATTTCGCCGTGCTTCTGGTCCTCAGTGAAGCGGGAGTTGCCGCCGTCGATCACCAGGTCGCCCTGGTCCAGCTTGTCCGCCAGCTCGGTGATGACCGCATCCGTAATCGCGCCGGCGGGGACCATCACCCAGATCAGCCTGGGGACGGGGACTGCGGCGAGCAGCTCGTCCACGGAGGCAACATCGCTGATGTCCGGGTTGCGGTCGTAGCCCGTGACGTCGATCCCGCCTTTGCGGAGCCGCTCGCGCATGTTGAATCCCATTTTGCCAAGGCCAATCAGTCCAATGTGCATCAGGAGCTCTTTTCTGCGCGGTGAATGGGTGGCGGTGGTTGGGGCCCCATCGGTGAGGGGCCCGGCCTGAGCTTGCGAAGGCTGGGAGCCGATGGGGACTAGTTGGGGAGGCGGACCGGCATCACCAGGTAGCGGTAGTCGTCCTGGTCCTCGCCGTCGGCGTCCGCCTGGGCCGTGATCATGGCCGGCTTCGGCGCCGAGGTGAAGGAGAACCGGACGAACTTGGTTTCGATCACGCTCAGGCCTTCCACCAGGTAGTGCGGGTTGAAGGCCACGGTGATGTCGTCCCCGGAAAGCTGTGCTTCCAGCTCCTCCGAAGCCTGCGCGTCCTCACCGGTGCCGGCGTCGAGGTTCAGCTGGCCTTCCGTGAAGGCAAGCCGTACCGGGGTGTTCCGCTCGGCCACGAGCGAAACACGGCGGACCGCCTCAACCAGTTCCTGGGTTTGCACGGTGGCATGGATGGGGGTTGATTCCGGGAACAGCGAGCGGATCTTCGGGTAATCGCCGTCCACCAGCAGCGAAGTGGTGGTTCGCCCGCCGCTTTCGAAGCCGATCAGGCGGCTGTCGTCGTCGGAGAGTGCAAGGTTGATGTCCCCGCTGTTGCCGAGTGTCTTGGCGACCTCGTTGAGGGTTTTCGCCTTGACCAGGGCGCTGGTGGAGATACCCGGCGTCACCGGCTTCCACGGGACTTCGCGCATGGCGAGCCGGTACCGGTCCGTGGCCAGGAGGGTGATCAGGTCGTCTTCGATCTCCATCCGGACACCCGTGAGGATGGGGAGGGTGTCGTCCTTGCTCGCGGCGATGATCACCTGGGAAACAGCCTGGGCAAAGGCATCGCCGGGGACTGTGCCGCTGATCGCGGGAAGCGCGGGCAGGGGCGGGTACTCGGCCTCGGGCATGGTGGCCAGGTGGAAGCTGCTTCGGCGGCAGGTGAGCGTCACTTTGTTGCCGTCGGTTTCGACGTCGACCGGAGCGGAGGGAAGGCTGCGGCAGATATCCGCCAGCAGCCGGCCTGACACCAGGATGGTGCCTTCGTCCCGGATGTCCGCGGCAATTTCGAGCCGTGCGGAGGTCTCGTAGTCAAAGCTCGAGAGGCTGACGGTGCCGGCTTCGGCCTTCAGGAGGAGGCCGGACAGGACGGGTACGGGCGGCCGCGGAGACAAGGACCGGGCTGTCCAGGTGACGGCTTCTGCCAGGACGTCCCGATCGACTCTGAACTTCACGGAAGGGTGCCGCCTTTCATTGCTGCTGCGTTTGGGTTCCGGCACTCCCGCGGTAGGAGTCCCTGGAAAGTGTTGTCCCCGCCCTGTTTGGCGCATGGTTTGTACTCGGCGGACCACGCACGGACCCAGGGATGGGAGCGCTGCTGACAGCTTAGCCGGAACATCCGCGATTAACCCATCCCCCAGTCCGGCCCCAAGGGGTCCGGGCCGCCCGGCCCGCCCGGCAGAGGTGTGCAGATCGATCTTGTTGTTTGAGGGACTTCGATTTTTTGGGATTAGTAGTGTTAATAACTGCTGTGGAAACTGTGGATAACCGTGCTTCAGCCTGCGTTCGAGCGGTTAAGCCCTGTTCATGGACTGTGGGTGGAGCAGGTTTTAAACAGGGTGTGGATGGGGACAGAAATTTTCGCCGTTTTCGCGATCCACAGGCGGCTTAAGGGTTTTAAGCCCATTAACCGCGGTTGTCCCCTTAACTATCCACAGCCTTATCCACATGCACCTGTTAATAAGGTATAGGTGGCGGGTCAGGAATCGCGCTGCTGTTGCTTAATCCGGTTGGTCAGCTCTGTCACCTGGTTGTAAATCACACGGCGCTCGGCCATGAGTTCACGGATCTTGCGGTCCGCGTGAATGACCGTGGTGTGGTCGCGGCCGCCGAGCTCCTGGCCGATCTTGGGCAGGGACATGTCGGTGAGCTCCCGGCACAGGTACATCGCGATCTGCCGCGCCGTCACCAGCGTGCGCGTGCGCGACTTGCTGCACAGTTCTTCCATGCTGAGCTTGAAGTAGTCGGCCGTCTGCTGGAGGATCTGGCTGGATGTGATTTCCTGGGCGCCGTCGTCCGTGATGAGGTCCTTGAGGACCATTTCCGCCAGGGCCACGTCCACCGGCTGCCGGTTAAGGCTGGCGAACGCCGTGACGCGGATCAGGGCGCCTTCGAGTTCGCGGATGTTGCTGGAGATCTTGGAGGCGATGTACTCAAGGGCGTCATCCGGTGCCGAAAGTCCCTCGCTGAGGGCCTTCTTCCGGAGGATGGCGATGCGGGTTTCGAGTTCCGGCGGCTGGATGTCCGTCAGCAGGCCCCACTCAAAGCGGGATTTCATCCGGTCCTCGAAGCCAGCCAGCAGCTTGGGCGGCTGGTCCGAGGTGATGACCACCTGCTTGTTGTTGTTGTGCAGCGAATTGAAGGTGTGGAAGAACTCCTCCAGCGTCCGGTCCTTGCCGGCCAGGAACTGGATGTCGTCGATGAGCAGCACGTCCACGTTGCGGTACGTGGTTTTGAAGCTGGCGCCTTCGTCGTCGCGGATGGAGTTGATGAAATCGTTGGTGAATTCTTCGGAGTTGACGTAGCGGACGCGGATGCCGCTGTAGAGGCGCCGGGCGTAGTGGCCGATCGCGTGCAGCAGGTGCGTCTTGCCCAGCCCGGAATCGCCGTAGATGAACAGCGGGTTGTAGGCCTTGGCGGGGGCTTCGGCAACTGCCACGGCCGCAGCGTGCGCGAAGCGGTTGGACGAGCCGATCACGAAGGTGTCGAAAACGTACTTGGGATTCAGCCGGCCGAACTCATGCGAGGTGCTCGGCAGCATGGGCTGGGGCTTCTGCTCCACCAGCTGGTCCGAGACGAAGGACGGTTCGACGACGGGTTCAGGCTCTTCGTGGACGGGCACCAGATCGGTATCGACGTCGATGGCGCACCGGATGTCTTCCGAGAAGACGCTGTGCAGGGCATCGTCGAGGGCATCCTTCACCTGGGTCTGGAGCACCTCGCGGGTGAGTTCGTTGGGTACGGCCACCAGGAGGGTGGAACCGATCAGGCCCTGGGCCTGGGCGAGGATGACGAAGCCGCGCTGCCGCGGGGAAACGCGGTGGTCTTGCTCCAACAAACTGACCACCCGGCGCCAGGAACTTCCGACAGTATTGGCGTGGTTGGCTTCGTCTACTGTCATCAATGGGTTCCCTCAAAACTTGCTTTGCCTGCAATGCCTGCAGCCCAAAGTCCGGAACCAGGGTGCTGGCCCAGCTTAATCCACAGGGTTATGCACAGTCCGTGGATAATCGGCTACTGAGCCACTCTAGGGGATGAAAAGCCTAGAAGATAGCTGGCCAGTTGCTTGTGGATAATTACACGATTGTGGTTCCCAAAAGGGGGCTGTGAGCCACTTCATCCACAGGCTTTGAGGGGTAGTTAGGAACAGCTGGGGATAGCGCTCGGGGGCCGTCCCGGTTTGACGCAGGGGCTCAAATTGCCCTAACGTTGTGAAGTCCTTTGTGTCCGCTTTTTGGCCCCATCTGAATCTCCCAGACGCTCCGCGTTTGGGCAGCCGGGGGAAGCGTGCATATACAAAACTTAGCGTCGGCCAGTTCTTCCCCATACTGATCGGGTGGGCGCACCTTTGATCCACTGGAGTAACTAACGTGAGCAAGCGGACTTTTCAGCCGAATAACCGCCGTCGAGCCAAGAAGCACGGCTTCCGCCTTCGTATGCGTACCCGTGCCGGCCGCGCCATCCTGGCAGCCCGCCGTGGCAAGGGCCGCACCGAGCTGTCGGCCTAAATAACCTGACTTGTCGGTAGACATTCCTTTGCGAGCTTAAGGTGCTGGCCGCCCGCAACCGCCTGAGGACTGCTACCGATTTTTCAACAACTGTACGTTCCGGTGTCCGCAATGGGCGCCGGAACGTAGTGTTATATGCGGCAGCTATCGCTGCCGACGAACCCAGCCGGATCGGGTTCATCGTTTCCAAGAGTGTAGGGAACGCTGTGGTCAGGAACCTCGTTAAGCGAAGACTGAGGGAAGCGGGTGCCGCCTCGCTGCGCGAGCACGGCACCGGTTTCGCCATAGTGGTGCGGGCGCTTCCCGCGTCCGCCTCTGCCAGCTGGGACCAGCTGCTGAAGGACTACAACGCTGCACTGGAATCGACGCTGACCCGGCTGGCCGGACGCCCCATACAGGCGGCCGCGAACGGTTCGGCTGGTACAACACAGGAGGGGACATCGCGTGCGTAACGCCACCGCCGTCGTCGCCCGTCTCCGTCCTGTAGCCGCCGCCGTCGGAATGTTCCTGTGGAACCTGCCCCGGAACACCCTCATCGTGCTGCTCAAGGCTTACCGCAAGGTGATTTCACCCTTGTACGGGCAGGTCTGCCGTTTTTTCCCTTCATGCTCGGCTTATGCCCTTGAAGCGGTTACTGTCCATGGCGCCGTCAAGGGGAGCTGGCTCGCAGTCCGGCGCCTCGGCCGCTGCCATCCATGGAACGCCGGCGGTGTGGACCACGTCCCCGCCGGAAAGCGGGACTGGCCGGAGAGCCAGGCCCCCACAATTGTTGTGCTGAACAACCCGGACAAGTACCTGGCTGCTCGGACTGATGGAGAAGGCCGCAGTGCGGCCTGACGAATAGGGATAAGTATGGACTTCTTTGAAACAATCATGTTTCCGTTCAAGTGGCTTGTGTCCATCATCATGGTGGGCTTCCACGAGGGCCTGACCGCCATCGGCCTGCCCGAGGCATCGGGCTGGACGTGGACTCTGTCCATCATCGGGCTGGTGCTGGTGATCCGTGCCGCCCTGATTCCCGTGTTCGTGAAACAGATCAAGGCTCAGCGCGGCATGCAGCTCCTGCAGCCGGACCTGAAGAAGCTCCAGGACAAGTACAAGGGCAAGACCGACCAGCTGTCCCGCCAGGCCATGGCGCAGGAACAGATGGCCATGTACAAGAAGCACGGCACCAACCCGTTCTCCGCATGCCTGCCCATGCTGATCCAGATGCCGTTCTTCTTCGCGCTGTTCACCGTCCTGTCCGGCATATCAGGTGCCCGCGACAAGGGCGAAGGCATCGGCGCCATGAGCCACGACCAGGTAGTGCAGTTCGACGACTCCACCATCTTCGGGGCACCCCTGAACGCCACGCTGCTGCACGGCGGCGGCGGCGAGAACCAGATCACTGTTGCCGTCCTCTCGATCCTGATGATCCTGGCCATGACGGCCTCGCAGTTCATCACGCAGAAGCAGATCATGGCCAAGAACATGTCCGAAGAGGCCATGGCCAGCCCGTTCATGCGCCAGCAAAAGATGATGCTGTACATCCTGCCCATCGTCTTCGGTGTGGGCGGCATCAACTTCCCCATCGGTGTCCTGATCTACTGGACCACCACCAACCTGTGGACCATGGGCCAGCAGTTCTTCGTCATCCGCCGCATGCCGACGCCGGGATCCCCCGCCGCCAAGGCCCTTGCCGAGCGCCGTGCCGCCAAGGGCCTGCCCGCCCTGTCCATCCTCAGCGGCAAGAAGGATGACGACGCCGATGCCGCCGCGGCAGCAGCCATTGCCGAACCCAAGGGCCAGCGTGTCCAGCCCCAGCGCAAGAACAGGAAGAAGAAGTAATGTCAGCCGAGAGCACCGAACACGCCCTTTCTGAAGACATGATCGAAGAGCAGGACGAGTCCGTGAACGAAGAGACTTCCGCGCCGAAGATGTCCGCTGTCAGCCGTCTCGAGGAAGAGGGCGACATCGCGGCGGACTATCTTGAGGAACTGCTGGACATCGCCGATATCGACGGCGACATCGACATCGAGGTCCGCAACGGCCGCACCTACATTTCAATCGTTGCCGAGGAAGAGTCCGAAGGCTTGGAGAGCCTGGTTGGCGAGGACGGCGAGGTCCTTGAAGCACTTCAGGAGCTCACGCGCCTTGCGGTGCTGTCCGCAACGGAGAACCGGTCCCGGCTGGTCCTTGACATCAACGGATACCGCCAGGAGCGCACCGGCCACCTGCAGAAGATCGCGGAGGACGCCGCGGCCGCAGTGAAGGAAACCGGCAAGTCCGTGGCCTTGGAACCGATGAGCGCCTACGAACGGAAGATCGTCCACGACGCCGTCGCAGACCTGGGGCTCGTCAGTGAGTCCGAGGGCGAAGGCAGCGGACGCCACATTGTTGTATCCGCAGACTAGAGAATTGCTGGCCCGCTGAACATGGTTGACATCACGGCACCTGAGCTTCTGGCCGCCGAAAAAATCTTCGGCGACCGCCTTGATCTGGCCAAGCGCTACGTTGAGCATCTTGCCACTTCGGGAACTGAACGCGGCCTGATCGGGCCGCGGGAAATCCCCCGGTTGTGGAGCAGGCATGTGCTGAACTGCGCTGTCATCGAGAGTCAGATCCCGCACGGCAGCCACGTAGCCGACGTCGGCAGCGGGGCCGGCCTGCCTGGTCTGTGCCTCGCCATCGCCCGGCCCGACCTGGAACTGACCCTGATCGAGCCCCTGGAACGCAGGGTGATCTGGCTCCAGGAGGTGGTGGACGACCTCGGGCTGGACAACGTGACGGTGATGCGCACGCGTGCCGAACTGGCCGTTGGCCATGTTGATGCAGACGTGGTGACGGCGAGGGCAGTCTCGGCATTGAGTAACCTCGCAGGGCTGACCATCCCCCTCTTGAACGGCAAGGGCGAAGTTGTTGCCATCAAGGGACGGAGCGCCGGCGAAGAAATCGAAAAAGCAGCCAAGGTGATCCGCAAACTGGGCGGCGTTGAAACGTCAGTCCTGACCGTGGGTGACAACCTGCTTGAGGAACCCACCACGGTAGTGCGCATCGTTGTAAACAAGTCCCAAAAGAAGTCCTAGTCCTGGCCCGGTAGCCGTAGTCTGCCGGGCCAAGCAGTTAGGCTAGTCAACGGCAGCAAAAAATGGCTGAACGAGAGTGAGTGTGCCCCAGTGACCAGTAGTGAAGCCTCCGCACAACGGATACCGCCGTTTGTGTCATTGGGGTCAGCTCGTTCCGTCACTGGACCGGGACTTGCCCCTGGCCGGGGCGGAAATCATCCGCAATCGGTAGCGAATGCCGGATCCGCCGCCCTCGTTTCACGTGAAACAACCCCTGCCGGTAGATCGAACATCATTGACGCGATGGATGATTCCAGTCCTATCGCCCGCGAGCTCGCGCACGAAACCAAGCGCCGGGAGCGCCTCATGGGCCGCAAGCTGCCCCGGCCGGAGAAGACCCGGATCTTCACCGTGTCCAACCAGAAGGGTGGGGTGGGAAAGACCACCACCACCGTGAACATCGCGGCCGCACTGGCAGCAGCCGGACTGAATGTCCTGGTGATCGATATCGATCCGCAGGGAAACGCCTCCACAGCGCTGGGCATTGAGCACCACGCGGACGTCGACAGCATCTACGACGTCCTCATCAACGATGTGCCGATGGCAGACGTGGTGGCCCAGTGCCCCGATATCGATAAGCTCATTTGCGCGCCGGCCACCATCCACCTCGCAGGCGCGGAGATCGAGCTGGTATCCCTGGTGGCGCGTGAACAGCGTTTGCGCCGGGCCATCGATGTATATGCCAAGACGCGTGAAAAGAACGGAGAGGAGCGGCTGGACTACATCTTCATCGATTGCCCGCCGAGCCTCGGACTTCTCACAGTCAACGCGTTCTGCGCCGCCAACGAGGTCCTGATTCCCATTCAGTGTGAGTACTATGCGCTCGAGGGACTCAGCCAGCTCCTGAAGAACATTGAGATGATCCAGAAGCACCTCAATGACGAGCTCGAAGTTTCCACGATTCTGCTCACCATGTACGACGGCCGCACCAACCTTGCTGCACAGGTTGCTGCCGAAGTCCGCACGCATTTCCCGCAACAGGTGCTGTCTGCCGTAGTACCGCGCTCGGTCCGCATTTCCGAGGCGCCGAGTTACCAGCAGACTGTCATGACGTATGACCCTTCCTCCAGTGGCGCACTGTCTTACCTGGAAGCCGCTGCTGAAATAGCAGAACGCTAGAAATCTTCAAACTGCAACGACCGGAACCGGCACTGCCTGGTTCTACCACTGGAGGGATTTATCCATGAGCGAGAAGCGACGGGGCCTAGGCCGCGGTCTTGGCGCGCTGATTCCAAGTTCCGCCGCATCCAACGGGCAGAGCAACGGTGCAGCAGTATCCCGCCCGGTTGACCTCTTCTTTCCTGAGGGACGGAAGAAAAGTGATTCGCCGGACGCTGCTGCCGGCACAGCGCAGTCCGTTGCAGACAAGCTGATCGCTTCCCCTGCCCCCAGGACCACGTCCAGGCCGTCCAGGAAACAGGATGGTGATTCGCAGGAAGCAGGCACTTCTTCTTCCGCTACGGATTCTGCAGGTGCCAAGAAGACGGAATCTTCCTCCACTTCTGCTGCAACCAAGAGTTCGGCGCGCAAGGGTTCTCCCGCCAAGGCGGATGTTACGAAGCCGGCTGAGGCCGAAGTCCGCGACGATGAATCCTCGGATGGGTCCACGGCGGAGCCGGTAGCTGCCCCCGCGCTGATTGACGACGGGGTGGAGCTCGTCGAAGTTCCGGGTGTCCGCTTCGCCGAAATACCGGTTACGGATATCCATCCCAACCGAAAGCAGCCGCGCAACGTCTTCGATGAGGACGACATGGCGGAGCTGGTGCACTCTGTCCGTGAAATCGGCGTCCTGCAGCCAATTGTCGTCCGTAAGTCAACCGAATCCGGTAGCGAGCCGTTCGAGCTCGTTATGGGTGAACGCCGGTGGCGCGCAGTCCAAGCGGCGGGGCTGGACACCATCCCGGCCATCGTCCGGGATACCACCGACGACGACCTTCTTCGCGATGCTCTGCTCGAGAACCTCCACCGGAGCCAGCTGAACCCGCTGGAAGAGGCTGCGGCGTACCAGCAGCTGCTAGAGGATTTCGGTACCACCCACGAGCAGCTGGCCGACCGGATCGGGCGCTCACGGCCACAGGTGTCCAATACGCTGCGTCTGCTGAAGCTTCCTCCCCTGGTCCAGCGCCGCGTTGCCGCCGGCGTCCTTTCTGCGGGGCATGCCCGCGCCCTGCTGTCCCTTCCGGATGCCGCGGCCATGGAGCGGCTGGCACAGAAGATTGTTGCCGAGGGCATGTCCGTGCGCGCCACCGAAGAGGCGGTCACGCTCTACCAGGATCCAGCCAAACCGGTAAAGAACAACATTCCGCGGCCTGGTGCCCGCCATGAACGGCTCGACTATCTGGCTTCATCCCTCTCTGACCGCCTGGACACTAACGTGAAGATTTCCCTGGGTGTCCGGAAGGGGAAGGTCAGCATTGAGTTTGCGAGTGTTGAGGACCTGAACCGCATCATGGATGTATTGGCTCCTGGTTCCACCAACTAGCAACTTCTTGTGAATAGGCCCGGTTCGTTGCGAACCGGGCCTCTTCTGCGTCTGTTGGGGGCCCTATACTTGCCACTGAACGTCATGAGACAGTCCAAATCACTATTCGGAAATCTCATTCTTCACAATTCAGCAGTTTGTATTGCCCCTCGCCCTCCCGGTAGAAGAGGCAATCGACGTTTTGAAGCCCCGAAACTGCAACATATATGGACACAGATCTATTTGTGAACCAGCTCCGCAGAAACCACACATGAACCGGCTCAGGTCGATGCCGTCATCTAGTTTTGCGTTTCACGTGAAACACGTGGGCCTACTATGCCTAGCGTAGAAGGTGCCCATCGATAGAAGAATCACGATATCCGGCCCCCTCCACCTGCGGCGAAATGCGACATGCTGCCTGATTAATTTCGACGAGCTTGCGGCAGAACATCGGGGCGTCCTAGGCGATTTGTAGAAGCAAAGGCGTCGGACTCCCCTATATTCGATATATGCGACCCCCTATCCGCCTGGAAGCGCGGGTGTGAGGCGTTCAGTGAACAGAGTTCTGATTCTCGATCTGAATCTCGATCCGACCAGTGGGACTATTGCCTGCACCCACCCCAAGCTGGTCTTCTCAGAAACCTACAAATGTCCCGGCCATTTGCGTGCTGTACATCCCTTACGCCTGATCTCGCGCGATACAGGTCAAGCCATAGAAACGGCAATCGCGACGGATCCTGCGGAAAAATACGACAAGTTTGTGGCTGGAAAGGAGACGTGTCCCACTGATTGCCGGTCCTCCCCTAGATACGGCTTTTGTCGCAAGATTACCTGGCAAGAAGCCCAGGAATGTCACCCACACGCTGAAACTACCCATTCTATGGTCCTCTGGTGGCGTTTCACGTGAAACATCAAGATCCGCTAACGCTACGGATGATGTCCTACGGCACGATCACCGGAGCGCCACCCATGGCGTCAGCGTACCCAAGGGCGATATTCACTCTTTCAATATGAGGCAGCACCGCTATCCAGGCCCAACCGAGGCGTTTGCAAATCTTTCGACGCTGGCGAAACTGGGGTGCCTTCGCGTTAAATGCATGGGCGCCGTCAGTAGAATGCCTTCCACTCCGATTGAGTGTGCAGCAGGAGGGCTATCTATTCTGACCCATTTGGCCTGATGTCGCTAGCCATTTCCAATGGTGCGGTTTACCCGCAACAAGCGGGGCAGCTGTTTCACGTGAAACAGAACGTAGGCCCGCTGACGTCACGGACACTCCCCCTAGCGGTACCCACACCCGAATTCGGCACTTCCTCGGACGCCGCGGCCCGCATGGTTCTGTGACCATACAGGCGGCAACCTTCAGTTCTCCCTTTGTTCCATCCGGCCGAGCAGTACGTTCTGCCGGACGCCAGGGGCGACATCCGACTCCGATACTCCGATATGAGCGGAACCCGCAGCAATGCAGTGTGAGCGCATATAGCGGACAGGACGCGCAGACGGAGTGATTCCGCGGCCTTTGATGGGTCCCGTCTGTGCCACGGTCGCGCGGCTCGCCTCCTTGTGGGCAATCCCCGGGACGGCAGGTATGGACCCTTTCCTCTCTGGGAAGTAGGCGGCCGACTCCGCTTTGACATCCGGTACAGGCTCCGCCCACGCCGGGGGCACGACAGGTGCTGCTGGTGACTGGGTACACCTGCTACCGACATACCGCAGGTGTTGCTGTGATGTTCCCAGGCCCGTAGCTGACCAAGAGGTCTGCTTCGAGTGGCCGGGCGCGGACCTTCCGGATGCCGGAGCCGGGCCAACAACAGGAGCGTCTGCCGCGCCAAATGATGGTTTCCAGCTCATCCACACCCCGCGGATCGGGTTCGGACATCAGTGGATATCCCTGTGGATAACGTGGTGGATAACTCGTAGTCATCCTGTTCAGTCCGTCCGAGGACGACGAGCCCAACCGAGCACATGACCGTACCCTCGCAAGCTCGAAGGAGCGTCGTTGGCAAGGGACACGGCTAGCTCTTGTTTCACGTGAAACCGGGCACCCTCACGGATGGCTAGGAATCGCTGCCTTTTAGTCTTTGAAAGCACGAACCGGGTTGATTTCCCTGGCCAGTTAGCTAGGTTTTCGCGTACGACCGATACCATTGCGGGTCGGCGCGACCATCCGAAGACGCCTGAACGCTCCCCGACTCCTTTGTCCTGCCAGGAGACCGCCTAGCAATGCCCACGAGAAGCTGTCTCCGGTCTTGAGCTGCCTGTGGATAACTGTGTGCATAAGATCACTAGTGACCTGTGGAAAACTTGTGAATAGCGGTGGGCGCTAGCGGCCCAGATTTGGTCCGAGAGCTGACGCTTCAACCCCTGCAACCGGCGCCTCTGCTGCTGAGATCCGCTTGTGCCCTGGTAAGCTGCCGTCGGACCGATCATGCCTGGCCCTCCCACCCATTGCGATGAAGCCAGTGTTGAACGAAGCGGCTCCCACTGGGCGACGCGCCCCGCAGACGAATTTTGATGTGTCGGTCTCCGGATTCGTGATGCTTCCACCGTACCTCCGCGATGTTTTGGATAGCCGCTCTGGGTACGCCCGCGATTGCCGTTGCCGCGATATCCCATCGACGCCACGCGTCAAGAGCGTAGTGACCTAGCACCAGGGGCTACCGCGATGCCCTGAGCCTGAACATTCGACTCGGATCCTAAAGGAAAAGGAGGATGCCACCTTAACGACTGCGTTCCGGCTGCCGGTGATTCCGGCGGCCAGCTAGTGAACCTTGCGTTCTCCTTTCCGTCTCTTCCGTTCAGCTCTTTTTTCACGCGGACCGTGACAGCTTCACGCTCCTACTGTTTCACGTGAAACAAGGCAGCGGGCGTGGTGATTTTGCAGCTTCGGATCGCAACGGGAACGGTCCCGGCGGATTGGAAGCCAGGACCGGACGACCTGCGGACCTGCCAGGCCGGCTCAGACTGTGCAGCCCATGAGCGGCTATTGACACGCCGCCATACGGGTAACGCCAGAAGAAGAGCCGATGCAACGTGGTGGCCGTATCGGTACGCCAAGAAGCCTGATTCGCGATATAGGATTCGGAGGTCCGGGTGAGTTACAAGTCAGGTCGAGGACAGGCTTGCGGTCAGGCTCAGGATTAGGCCGCGGTCCAGTTCCAGTCGGGCGATCTGGCCCTCGCTATGCCACTTCTAACTCACCCCTGGTTAGACGTTTTGCGGCACAAGATCCTGCTTGCTTCGGCAACGGCAGCGGAACTGACAGAATTGCACCTAGCAACGCACTTCCCCTTGCTGCAGTGAGTCCTATGTCGCTGCAGCGGGTCTTATGTTGGGAGCTGGGATGCGTCTCTTCGTGTAGGAAGTCGAATCAGTCTTGCGAGATTTGGGCGTAGGCTGCTTAGTTCTTCGCCCGGGCCATACCCGGGTACATGAGCACTTCTGTTTGCTGCCGGCCACAACATCTTGCATCCAGTGGCAGATTGCCGTTGGGAGTTCGGTGGACGTAGCACCCCAATTCGAACTATGAGCACATCAGTACAGTGCGCGCCGCTTGTCTGGGGTATATCGCTGCGAGTACGTGGGTCTGGTTGTGATCACGGTGAGCTGTGCCAGTAACCAAGCACTTATGCTTTCATCCAAGGGAAGCAGGCGTCTGATTACTTCAACTCAAATTTGTGAGGGTCCATGGTGCTGTGGCTCTGCCGCAATGGCGCAGCTTGTTGGGGTGCGTGGGCCAGTGATGTTTCACGTGAAACGCCGATCAAGCAGCGCCGGGCTATGTCGGGAGCCCAACGCCGTGGGCATCGGTGGTCTTGCTTGTGCTCTGCCCCAGCTACTTCCCAATTGTGCCGGTGAGCAGACATCTACGTACCTCGGCGGTAAACACCGTGGACAACTCTCTGTCATCGGAAGGTCTACGGCGCCAACCAAGCAACCCCCAAGGGCTCCGCGAACCACAAGTGCATGTTCCACGTGAAACATGGCCTGACCCTCGTGCCGATCAGCACTGTTGCATTGTCGGGTAATGGGGCAAGTACTTGTAGGGTTTCACGTGAAACGTGACTCACCCCTCCCCGTGCGGCTTGTTGCACGAGCGCGGGCGTTACAAGCCAGGCAAAAAAGTGGCCACCACCCGAAGGCGGTGACCACTTCGACGTTCTCGATGAAGAGCCCGGAAGAGCGTTTACGACAGGACGTCCGCGAATTCCTTCTCGAAGAACTGCTTCGGCTTTGCACCGATAACCGTGCTCTTCACTTCTCCACCCTGGAACAGGTAGACGGCGGGAATCGAGGTGATGCCATACTCCGCAGCAATGGAGGGGTTGTCATCGACATTCACCTTGACGACATCAACCTTCTCGCTGTACTCAACGGAGATTTCGTCGAGGATCGGACCGAGCTTGCGGCAAGGGCCGCACCATTCAGCCCAGAAATCGACAATTACCGGCTTTTCAGAGGACAGGACGTCCGTTCCAAAACTTGCGTCAGTTACGTCTTTTGCGTTGCTCATTGCGTTCTCTTTCTCCTCGGTTCGTAGGTTGCTGACTTATGCGGGCAGGTTGGCCAGGTAGTGTTCCACATCGATGGCAGCCACACATCCGGAACCGGAAGCCGTGATGGCCTGGCGGTAGGTGGGGTCGATGACGTCCCCTGCAGCGAAAACGCCGGGGATGCTGGTTTTGGAGCTCCTCCCCTGCACGGCGATGGTTCCTTCGGGCGTCAGATCGAGGACATCCTTGATCAGGTCGGTCCGGGGGTCGTTGCCGATGGCCACGAACACACCGGTCACGGCAAGATGCGACTCCGTGCCATCGAGGGTGCTCTTCAACGTCAGGCCGGTGACTTTGTCTTCGCCAAGGACGTCCTCCACGGTGCTGTTCCAGATGAAGTTGATCTTCTCGTGGGCCAGCGCGCGGTCTGCCATGATCTTGGATGCCTTCAGAGAATCGCGGCGGTGTACTACCGTGACTGATTTTGCAAACTTGGTGAGGAACAGGGCCTCCTCCATCGCGGAGTCGCCGCCACCGATGACGGCAATGTCCTGGTCCTTGAAAAAGAAACCATCGCAGGTTGCACACCAGCTGACACCATGCCCGGAGAGCCGCTTCTCGTTGGGAAGGCCCAACTCGCGGTACGCGGACCCGGTGGAAAGGATGATTGCCCTCGCCTGGAAGGTCTCCCCCGTCGCAATGGTCACCGTCTTCACGGGGCCCTGGAGATCCAGTGCCGTGACATCCTCGAACTGGATCTCAGTGCCGAAGCGTGCGGCCTGTTTCTCGAAATTCTCCATGAGGTCCGGACCCATGATGCCGTCGGGGAAACCCGGGTAGTTCTCAACGTCGGTGGTGTTCATCAGTTCACCGCCTGCGGTCACAGAGCCGGCGAGCAGCAGCGGCTTCAGGTTGGCACGGGCCGTGTAGACGGCGGCTGTGTAGCCGGCCGGTCCGGAGCCGACAATGATGACATCACGCACTTCGGACGCGGTGTTTTCTGCGATGGTCACTGAACGGTGAACCTCTTCCTTACTTGACGCGCCCCGCTGTGGAGGCCGGCCACATGGCACAACTGCTACTGGATGCTGAATATTCCGGCGCTGGATTTGGGATGACAGCCGGCGAACGGCAAAGTGCGGCCCCCTCCAGGCGCTCGTTCCAGATTACCGCCCCGCCAGAGCCAAGGACGACGGGAAGGCACGCCGTCGAATCCTGGATGACGCGATGCGTCGCCCCGGCCGGGCACCACTACCGGCGCGGATAGAGGAACGGCCCTCCCCCGAAGGGAAGGGCCGTGTACCTGAGGACCGCAGACGTCCAATAAGCCGCTACTGGACCTTGATCTCCGCCAGGCGCAAACCGTAACCATAGCGGGTCTTTGGCGCGGCCAGCTTGGGAAGGGAGTTGATCGAAACGATGACGTACTGTGCCTGGGCAGGTTCTGCCAGCGGCATGTTGAGGTCCGTGGAAGTGAAGCTGCTGGTCCCCACTGCACGCGCCCCGTCCAGCGATGGGCGGTCGTTGGTGTAGACCGTGATGTTGCCCCCGGAGCCACCGAGTTGGGACAGGGTGATGGAGGAGACCGCAGCGGGCTTCTCGAGTTTGACCACGAGCGGTACGCCCTGGGCTGCCAGGCCGCCCCAGTTTTCGGTGGCGAATTCCATGTCTGACCAGTAGCTGGCTGCGTTCCCGTCGTAGGCCTTCACCAGGTCACCGTCGAAGGTCGCGGCAAAGTCGAAATTGCCCTGGCGCGAAACGCTTTCGATGGCCGGCGGTGCGGCAGGCGGAGCGGAGCTGGGTGCCTGGGTTGCCGCGGCTGATCCTTCGGGAGCACTGGTGGGGGCCACCGGTGCGGGGTTGTTTGCCTGCGGCTGGGAGAAGAGGCTGCCCAAACCGGTCAGCGCCCACACGAGGCCGGCAATGAGGACGACGGCCAGCAGCCCGCCCACGAGCCAGCGCATGGAGCGCGGTTCGCGTTCAGGCTCGTCGCGGTCGCCGTCGTAATCCCCCGGGTCGGCGAAGGAGACGCCGGCAGCAGCGGGTGCCGCGGCCCGGGCGAACATGGCGGGCTTCTTGTTGACCGGCTGGGGTTCATCGTACGGCTCTGAGTCAGCGTGGTACTGCTCCTGCTCGTCCGCCTGGGCGTAATCGTCGTCGGACCACAACGACACTTTGGGCTTGCCGGAACCGGTATCCCCGATCGCATTGCCAGGGGCGGTGGCGGGAGCTGGAGCCGATCCGCTGGATACATCCTGCACCGGCTGGGCGGCGGTGGCGTCCGGATCAGCGTGGCTCGTTGCTGCTTTGCCGGTAGCGGACCCCGCAGCAGCGGCGGCACCGCCAGCAGCCCCCGCGGCAGCAGCACCGCCGATTATCGAAGCTCCGCTCCGGCCGCTTCCGGGTGCCGCAGCGGGACGCGCGGGAGGCTTGGGCGGCACAACAGGTGCGGTCCGGTAGGGGTCCACCTGGCTTTGGTGCGTGTCGCCGTAATTGATATATCCGGCGTCGACGTGGTCTTCCTCGTCGTAGGGCTCAGGCTCACGGGAGCGGGGCTGGCCGAAGATCTCGCTGCCCAGCGTGTCAGTGAAGAAAGGCTCCACGTAGGGCGGGTTCGAGGCGACCACAAGGTCCAGCAGGTCAGCGGCGGAGGTGTGGTTGGTAATAAGGTAGGTGGCGGCATCGCTCACGCCGAGGTCCAGGACCTGGACGGTACCAGGCCGCTCACCCGTGGCCACTTCGCGGGCGCTTTGCGCAACCTGCTCCGTGTTCTGCGGACCGGCAACCAGGATGCTGACCGGCCGGTTCAGGACCTGGTCCACACCGTCCAGCACCAGATCGTGGTCGTGCGAGGCCAATACCGTGGCTGTGACCTTGTAGCGGCCGCCCAGTACTGATCCGACATCGATCGGGTTGGACACGTGTTCCTCCTAGACTGTCCGGGGTTGCCGGCATGGATGATGCAACCCCCGTTCAAGGACCCGCCGAGTGGCTTGCCCCCGAATGCAACTCCCCCTGTACCTTTCCGATCCTAGCGGATTGCGTCCGGCACGCCGCGGACTATGGCCGTCGGGAGCGGCCGGGAGCCTACTTTTTACGCCGCCGCCGCTGCTTGAAATAGGGGTTCTCGCCGGCCTTCCCCTGGAAGGTGCGGCGCCCGGGGAGCGGAATCTGCTCGCGGAGCAGGCCTCCCCGTGCGGTGCCGGGCTGGTCCTCGCCGGGCAGGTACCCGCCGTCGGACTTTTCCTGGGGGCCGCCGTCATGTGAATTCGCACCGCCCGCCGTCCGCTCCGGCTCCGGGCCGGCACGGAAGGACACCGCGTCAAATTCGCCGGAGATCCTGGGGATCAGGCCGGTATCCACGGAGGTGGTGGCACGCTCGGGGCGGTGCATGCGGGCCTCCGCCGAGGCACCTTCCACCGATGGGGTCCCTTCCGGGGCGGACGACGGCGGCGCCCCGCCTTCCGCGGCAGGAGCAGCGGGGCCCCCACGGCCCAGGCGGCCAAGCAGCGGCCGGAGCAGGTCACGCAGTTCCGCAACCCGGAACAGCTTCAGCAGGAAGAAGTAGGCCACCAGCATGACGGGGCCCACCACCACCACCGTGATCAATGCAGTCAGGCGGTTCTGCCAGGCGAAGCCATCGGGGCTGTAGCTGCCCATCAGCCAGAGGGCCCCGGCACCGGCGATTGCTGAACCCAGGGCGGCGTAACCCATCCGGATGTAGGAGTTGGCAATCCGCGGACCGTCCAGGTGTCCCAGGAGCCGGCGCAGGAAGTAGGCGCTGATGACCACGGAGAGGATGTTTCCCACCATATAAAGGACGGCGATGGCGTAGATGATCTGGTTTACCGGCAGGAACTGGATGGCGAAGGCACCCGCCACGTAGACCACCGCCAGCAGCAGCTGGATGTAGAACGGCGTGCGCGCATCCTCGTTGGCGTAGAACACCCGGGACATCATGAAGTTCGCGCTCATGAAGGGAGTGCTCAGGGCGAGGATGGTGAGCGTCTGGGCCAGCATCACGCCGTCCTGGCGCGAGCCTCCGGAGAAGAACATGCCGAGCGGTCCGGCCAGCGCGAACAGTGCCAGCGCGCCGAACACGGTGGCGACGGCCATGGTGCGAAGCCCGTGGGACAGCGCATCGCGCAGTTCGTCCCGGTTGCCGTCCTGGGACGCGCGGGTCATCCTGTTGAACAGCACCGTGGCGAGGGACAGCGCAATGATGGAGTGCGGCAGCAGGTACAGCTGGCTGGCGACCTCGAGGACGGCGTTTCCGGGCAGCATGGCGGCTGCCGGGTCGCCCGCCTCCTGCAGCCGGAGGCGTTCGGCACCGGGAATGGTGGCGATACGCATGACGTAAAGGAACGCGAGCTGCCCGACGGCGGCCGTCAGGAGCGTCCATACGCTCAGCCTGGCTGCCTGGCCGAGTCCGACGCCCCGCCAGCCGAAGCGCGGCCGCAGGCCGAGCCGGAGCCGGAAGACCGGGATCAGGAGGATGGCCGTCTGGGAGACGACGCCGATGGTGGAGAACCCTGCCACAAAGAGCGTCTGCGTATCGCCCCAGTTGTCCAGGCTGTGGGGATTGGCCTCGTTGGTGCCGAAGATCCAGATGAACATCCCCAGCCCGGCGATGGCCACGATGTTGTTGAGGATGGGCGCCCACATGGCCGGCCCGAACGCGCCGTTGGCGTTGAGGACCTGGGTGAGGAGGGCATACAGGCCATAGAAGAAGATCTGCGGCAGGCACCAGAAAGCGAACGTGACTGCCAGCGCCTTTTGCTGCGGTGAATAGCCCTGGGTGGTCAGGTCGATGACCCACGGGGCGGCCAGCGTGACCATGGCGGTCAGGCCCAGCAGGAGCAGGACAGCAAGCGTCAGCAGCCTGCTGATGTAGTCGGCTCCCCTGTCCGGCGCTTTGCTGGCCTTGATGATCTGCGGCACCAGGACCGCGTTGAACACGCCGCCGGCCACCAGCAGGAAGATCAGGTTGGGAAGGTTGTTGGCATTGATGAACGTGTCGTTGACCGTGGAGCCAAGCCCCAGGGCAGTGCCGAGCATCCAGGTCTTGCCAAATCCCAGGAAACGCGAAACCAAGGTCCCGGCGGCCATGATGGCACTGGACCGGGTTTCGCTGGCACCCGCCGCAACCTGCGGGGCATCCGGACCGGCAAGGTCCGGCCCGCCCGCTTCCGGGGGCACGCCGTCGGGAACCGCATCGCCGCGGCGGCCGGCGTTATCGGATGGAGAGTTGGTAGCTGACATCGAGTTCATCGTCTCACCCGCAGGGGCTTATCGCCGCAACGCCCGGACGCCAGCGCGGCAGGCACACTGCGGCGGACGGGAGGCCGGGGCACCCTATAAGTGTCCGGGCAGGACCTCACGGGCGAGGTCGGCAATGCGCCGCTCATTGGGGAAGGAGAGT
Organism: Arthrobacter nitrophenolicus; assembly: GCF_045833485.1. Classification (NCBI taxonomy): domain Bacteria; kingdom Bacillati; phylum Actinomycetota; class Actinomycetes; order Micrococcales; family Micrococcaceae; genus Arthrobacter; species Arthrobacter nitrophenolicus. Next base: position 1,662,544 of record NZ_CP174504.1, on the reverse strand, counting down.
TTCCGGGCCAGTTCCTGGATGGGCACCCACGCCACGTCCACGGCCTCCTGGTCGGGATCGTTTTCGATGGTCAGTTCGCCGCCCGTGGCGCGCAGGAGGTAGTGGTGCACAGTCTTGTGGACGCGGTGGCCGCTGACGGTGAACCAGTAGTCAATGCTGCCCAGCGGGGCCAGGATGCTGCCCTCAATGCCGGTCTCTTCGGCGATTTCCCGGACCGCCGCCTCTTCATTGTTTTCCTTGCCCTCCGGATGGCCCTTGGGCAGGCACCACTCCAGGCGTCCGCCCCTGTTAAGGCGGGCGATAATCGCAACCCGCAACTCGGCGTCGGACGTGTCCACCACCACGCCGCCGGCCGAGACTTCCTCCACCGTGGGCAGCGAGGCCGGCGCCGAATGCGGGGCAGGGGCAACATGCGCACCGATTGCCGATGGCAATGGTGCGTTCGTCCTCCTGCCTGGAGCGCTCGGTACTGGATGGGCCATGGAGTCCACTCTAACGACTGTTGCCCGTTCGTGATGACCGGAACATGACAACAACATGGACGGCATATGACGCAGTTTCATGCCGGCAGGTGGAATCCTCCGGATCTTGACAGTATTTTGGCCTGCCGGGCCGCCGGTTTCTGCCAAGCTTAAGTAACTATGGCGCACGTACATCACAAGACTGAATCTCACACCGTCGACTTCAAGGTGGACCCGGTGGTCCTGGAGCTGGGTCAGCGCTTTGTGGACGCCGGGCATGAACTGTCGCTCGTGGGCGGCCCGGTGCGGGACCTGTTCCTGGGGCGGACCTCCCCCGACCTTGATTTCACCACGGACGCCACGCCGGACCAGACGGTAGCCCTGATCAAGAAGTGGGCGGATAACTTCTGGGACATCGGCCGCGCCTTCGGAACCATCGGCATGCGCAAGGACGGGTTCCAGATCGAGATCACCACCTACCGGGCCGAAGCCTACGATCCGCAGTCCCGCAAGCCTGTGGTGGCCTTCGGGTCGTCGCTGACCGATGACCTGCTCCGCCGGGATTTCACCATTAACGCCATGGCCCTGAAATTGCCCTCCCTCGAGCTGGTGGACCCGTTCGGGGGCGTGCGGGACCTCCACGCTTCAGTTCTGGCCACGCCCGGTGCGCCCGAGCTGTCCTTCTCCGACGACCCGCTGCGGATGATGCGGGCCGCCAGGTTCGCCGCGCAGCTGGGGGTGGCAGTGCACGACGACGTCCGCGAGGCCATGACCCGGATGGCGGAGCGCATCACCATCATTTCGGCCGAGCGGGTCCGCGACGAGCTGGTCAAGCTCATCTGCGGCGCCCGCCCCCGCGTGGGGGTGGACCTGCTGGTGGATACCGGCCTGGCCGAATACGTGCTCCCGGAAGTCTCGGCCCTGCGCCTTGAATCCGACGAGCACCACCGGCACAAGGACGTGTACCAGCACTCCCTCCAGGTGCTGGAGCAGGCAGCGGAGCTGGAAACGGACGCGGACGGCCCTGTCCCCGGCCCCGACTTCGTGCTGCGCTTCGCGGCGTTGATGCACGACGTCGGCAAGCCGGCTACGCGGCGCTTCGAACCGGGCGGCGCGGTCAGCTTCCGCCATCACGACATGGTGGGTGCCAAGCTCACCACCAAGCGCATGAAGACCCTCCGCTTCGACAAGGACACCACCAAGGCTGTTGCCCGGCTGGTGGAGCTGCACATGCGCTTCTACGGCTACGGTGACGCCGGCTGGTCGGATTCAGCCGTCCGCCGGTACGTCACCGACGCCGGGCCGCTGCTGGAGCGCCTGCACCGGCTGACGCGGTCCGACGTGACCACCCGGAACCAGCGCAAGGCCGAGCGGCTCGCTTTCGCCTATGACGACCTTGAAGGACGCATTGTCGCCCTGAAGGAACAGGAGTCCCTGGATGCCGTGCGGCCGGACCTGGACGGGGCCCGGATCATGGCGGTGCTCGGCCTCAAGCCCGGGCCCGTCGTGGGCAGGGCCTACAAGTTCCTGCTCAACGAGCGGATGGAACACGGACCCCTTCCAGCGGAGGAAGCTGAGGCCCGGCTGCTCCGCTGGTGGGCCGGGCAGCCGGAATCGGCACCTGCTGCAGCGGATCCCGCAGGGTCTCCCGCCGTCGTCGAACCTTCCCCCTCCGAGGAGACCAAGTGACATATCCCGCCCTTGCCCCACGCCCCCAGCTCTGGATCCTGCGCCACGGCGAGACCGAATGGTCCAAGAGCGGCCAGTACACCGGGCTGACGGACCTACCGCTCACGGTAGAAGGTGAACAGCAGGCCGTGGAGGCCCGGAAGGTGCTCGACGCAGTGGACTTCGACCTGGTGCTCACCTCGCCCCTGCGGCGGGCCCGGCGCACAGCCGAACTTGCGGGTTTTCCCGACGCACAGCATGAGCCGCTGGCCGTGGAATGGAACTACGGCGACTACGAGGGCATCAGCTCCGACCTGATCCGCAAGGACAACCCCGACTACCTCATCTGGACCCACGGTGTTCCCAACGGCGAGACGCTCGACGAAGTGGCGGCAAGGGCCGACAAGATCATTGGGCGGATCCTGGAATCGGGGATGGACAATGTGCTCATTGTGGCGCACGGACACTTTTCCCGGATCCTGACTGCCCGCTGGCTCGAATTGCCGCCTACCGAGGGCCGGCATTTCATTCTTGGAACGGCCAAAGTCTGCACCTTGGGCTGGGACAAGAAGACCCCCGCAATTGTGCGCTGGGGCCTCTAACAATCCCTCGTTGAAATTTCTTTTTGCAGTTTTCCCGAATTAGGTAGTCAACCACGGATTAGTGGTGTACTTTTATTCCTGTCCCCAAGGCAATCTGCCAGGGGTCAGCGCCCCGGCTGCACGCTTTCATTGCGGCAAACAGGAGAAAAGGAGGTTGGGAGAAATGATGACTTTGACTGGCGGACGGAAGACCACCATCAATGCCGCCCCGGCCTCGGCGCATAATGCGCACCTGTCCTGGGGCTTTCCGGGCTGCTAACGCCTGGCCGCTCGGCCGTCTGCTGATTACCGGCGGCGGCTGACCGGCAGTACATTCCGGGGAACCAGAAGCTCCCGCTCCATGTGGCGGCTTAGGCTTCCCGTATTCTGCAGCCCATGCCGGCCCGCTAGCCGTTGCATGACCTAGTCCTGCCTGCGGCGCGCGGCATTCCCCGCACTTATTGACGCCTGGAATACCCAATCTATACCCGGGGTATTTCCTGCATTAATTATTGCTGCAATTTTCCCATTACTTACCGGTTAATTTGCTGCGCCCTTTTTTCGGGCTGCCTTTTGACCGGCATTCCTTTAATAGGAGGTGAAAAACCATGGTCCGGAAGATCCGTGAACTGCTGTTTCCTCTGCGACTGTCCGGCAGGAAGCAGTTCAACAGGGACCTGCTGGAACAGCAGAGGGAAGACGTCTTCGTCCTGATGCACCAGCAAATGGGCGGCCTCCGCTGAGCACGCCGTGGGCCTGTGGTGTGGGGCGCCCCAGACCACAGGCACACCGGTAAGCTCGATTGCATGGAGGAAAGCCAGCCTGCGGGGAACCGGGCACGGTCGCGGCTGGTGGTTCCCAGCCGCAGCGACGTCCTGTTGCGGAATTTCACCGAGGTAGCCGGCGGTCCCATGGGGCGCAGATCCGAGCCGGGCGTGGTTTCTCCGGGTCCTTTCACCGTGGAGCGGGTCCTGGTACTCCTGGCCGTTCTCGCAGCCTTGGCAGGAGTCCTGCTTAAGGGGTACTGCCGCGCCAACGGCTGGGAGCCGCCCACACACTTCTATGCCACCTGCTATTCGGACTTCCCCGAGCTGTTCCGGAGCCGCGGCCTGGCGGACGGCGCCTTCCCCATCCTGGGCGGGCAGTTCGAATATCCGGTACTCATAGCCTTGGTGGCGGGGCTAACCGCCTGGCTGGTGCCCGGCACTGGCGCCTCCGAAGGACGCGTCCTGGCGTATTTCGACATCAACGCCGTTTTGCTGGCCGCGGCGGCTGTGGTCACGGTCCTGGCAACAGCGCGGATATCGGCCCGCCGGCCCTGGGACGCCGCGATGGTGGCGCTCGCGCCGGGGATCATCCTCGCGGGAACCATCAACTGGGACCTCTGGACAGTGTGCCTGGTGGCGGTGGGAATGTACTTTTTCGCGTCGCAGCGGCTGGTGCCTGCCGGCATCCTTTTCGGACTCGCCACCGCCACCAACCTCTATCCCCTGCTGGTCCTTGCTGCCATCCTGCTGCTGGCCCTGCGGACGGGCCAATACCGTCCCCTGCTGGTGACCGGCGCAGCCGCGGCCGTGACCTGGACTGCAGTGAACCTGCCGTTCGCAGCGGCCAACTTCAGCGGCTGGTCCTACTATTTCCGGTTCAGCGCTGACCGCGATGCCGGTTACAGCTCCCCATGGTTTGCTTACAACCTGCTCGCCGGCAGGCTGCGCTGGCCGGGCCTGAGTCCGGCGGCTGTCGACCTTCTTGCACCGACATTCCTTGCGCTGCTGTGCGCCGGGATCGCCTTTGTTGCGCTGACGGCACCCCGCCGCCCACGCCTGGCCCAGCTGGCCTTCCTGCTGGTGGCAGCGTTTATCCTCACCAACAAGGCCTACTCCCCGCAATTTGTGCTGTGGCTGATCCCGCTGCTCGCGCTTGCCCGGCCACGGTGGCGGGACTTCCTGGTGTGGCAGGGCATTGAAGGCCTCCACTGGGGCGCGGTGTGGATGTACCTTGGTCAGGTGACCAGCGCAGGCTCCTCCCAGCACAACCTGGACATGCCGTATTACGTCCTGGCAGTGGCCGCCCACATGGTGGCCGTGGCGTACCTGATGGTGAGGATCACCTGGGATATCTACGACCCCACTTACGACCCCATCCGGCGCCACCACGTTGATGACCCCCATGGCGGGCCGTTTTCCGGCGCGCCGGACCGCTTCCGCCTCAGCCTGCGCCGCGCGGAACATCCCATTCTTCCTGGAAAGGACCCCACGCATGCCTGACGTAGTGGTAGTCGGTGCCGGCCCCAACGGCCTGGCCGCAGCAGCAGTCATGGCCCGGGCCGGACTGTCCGTGGAGGTCTTCGAGGCCGCGTCCTCCATTGGCGGCGGGACGCGGACCTCCGAACTGATGCAGCCCGGGCACTTCCATGATGTGTGCTCGGCGGTGCATCCCATGGCGCTGGCCTCACCGTTCTTCCGTTCTTTTGAGCTGGCCCGCCGGGTGGAGCTGGTCAGCCCGGACATTTCCTACGGTTCGCCGCTGGACGGCGGACGCGCAGCCCTCGCGTACCGGTCCCTGGACCGCACAGCAGCGGAGCTCGGCAGGGACGGTGCAGCATACCGCCGGCTGATGGCGCCTTTGGTCAGGAACATCGACGGCGTCATGGACTTCACGCAAAACCAGCTGTACCGGATTCCCCGGGACCCGCTCGCGGCGGTCATGTTTGGCCTGCGCACCCTGGAACAGGGGACACCGGCATGGAACGCCAGGTTCCGGGAGGAGTACGCACCCGCCCTCCTCAGCGGGGTGGCGTCCCATGCCATCACCCACCAGCCGTCCCTGGCCGGAGCCGGCGCTGGCCTCATGCTCAGCGCCCTGGGCCATGCCCAGGGATGGCCCGTCCCGATCGGCGGTTCCGCCGCCATCGCAGCGGCCCTTGCCGGGGACCTCACCGCCCATGGGGGTGTCATCCACACCGGCGCACCCGTGGACAGGCTGACGGACCTGCCCAAGGCACGCGCCGTCCTGCTGAATGTGTCTCCGCGTGGCCTGCTGAAGATGGCCGGGGATGCCGTGCCGGCCCGCTACCGCTCCTCCCTGGAGTCATTCCGGTACGGCAATGGCTCCTGCAAGGTGGACTTCATCCTGTCCGGACCTGTCCCCTGGCAGGCGCCTGGACTGGCCGACGCCGGCACCGTCCACCTGGGCGGCACCCGGGAGGAGCTGGCCCGGTCTGAGAATGACGTCAACGCAGGCAGGCATCCGGAGAAACCCTACGTCCTGGTTGCCCAGCCGTCCCGGTTCGATCCGGGCAGGGCGCCGGCGGGCCGCCACACCCTGTGGACTTACTGCCATGTCCCCACCAATTCAACGAGGGACATGACGGAAGCCGTCACCGCCCAGCTGGAACGCTTTGCACCCGGGTTCCGCGACCTCGTGGTGCAGTCGAAGGCAGTTACCGCCGCCGGGCTCGCCGAGTACAACCGCAACTACATCGGCGGCGACTTCAGCGTGGGCACGATGGACCTGCGGGGCCTGTTGCGCCGGCCGGTGGTGTCACGCGTTCCGTGGCGCACTCCCCTGCCGGGCGTCTACCTGTGTTCATCCGCCACACCGCCAGGCCCCGGCGTCACGGGAATGCCCGGCCTGCATGCGGCGACACATGCCTTGCAGGATGTTTTCCGGCTGCCGGTACCCGCGTTGGGACTGAATACTGCCGGCGGCAACTGACCCGCCGGGGCGGTCCGTCATGCAGGCAAAACCGGCGGCAAAAGCAGGGGATAATGGCGCGATGGGGAAAAAATCGATATTTGCTGTTGCTGTTGCCGCGCTCATCCTGGGAACGTCACTGGTTGCCTGCGATGACGGCCGCAGCGGAGCGGAAGCCGCAGCTGCGGAGCTTGCCATCGCCGTTTCCGGCCTGGACATCAGTTCCGTGGAGTTCGACGGCAAGGATGCTGCTGCCGCCAACGACCAGCTCAAGTCCGTCTTCGCGGCCCTCGATCCCCAAAAGCCTTCCGTTGCCGCCGGCGAGCTCACCCTTGATGGGGACAACGCCTCCGCGCCGCTGAACTACACGTGGACGTTCGGCGAGGCGGAATGGAAATATACGGTCTCGGCCAGGTTCAAGAAGTCCGGCGACAAATGGCTGACCGTATGGGACCCCGCCACGTTGGTGCCTGGCCTGGCTGATTCAGAGGTCCTGAGCAAGGGCGCCCAGTCGCCGCCGCGTGCGGATATCCTCGGCGCCGGGGACGTCCCCCTGGTCACCTATCGCCCCGTGGTCAACGTCGGCATCGACAAGCCCCAGCTCGGTTCCGCCGATCCTGCTGATTCGGCCGGCAAGCTCGCCGCCCTGGTGGGCGTCGATCCCGCGGTGTATGCGGAACAGGTCAAGGCCTCGGGCGCCGAAGCTTTCGTTCCGGCGATCACGCTGCGGGAAGAGGGCCGCACCATCACCAACGAACAGATCGCCGCCATTCCCGGTGCCCGCGCCATCCCCGCCACCATGCCCCTGGCCCCCACCCGGTCTTTTGCCCGCGCCGTACTCGGTTCCGTGGGTGAGGCCACGGCGGAACAGATCGAAGAATCCGAAGGGGCCCTCGCTGCCGGCGACCTGACCGGCATCGGCGGGCTGCAGCAGCAGTACGACGAACAGCTCCGCGGGTCTGACGCCGTCGTCATCCGTGCCCAGCGGGCCGACCTGACCCGGGAACAGATCCAGTCCTCGGCAACGGACCCCCGGCGGGTCCTGTTCGAGGTGGAACCGACGTCCGGCACACCGCTGAAGACCACGCTGGACCCCCGGCTGCAGACGCTTGCCGAAGACACCCTGGCGAAGGTGGGACCTGCCTCCGCCATCGTCGCCCTCCGGCCCTCGACAGGTGCCGTCCTGGCTGTCGCATCCGGTCCGGGCAGCAACGGCTACAACACCGCCATGCTGGGCCAGTACGCGCCGGGGTCGATCTTCAAGATGGTCGATTCCCTGGCAATGTTCCGCAACGGCCTGACGCCCGAATCCAAGGTTGAGTGCACTCCCACGCTCACGGTGGATGGCCGGACCTTCAAGAATGCGGAGGGGTATCCGGAGGGTTCCCTGGGCTCGGTCACCCTCCGGGACGCCTTTGCGCACTCCTGCAACACGGCATTCATTGCCGCCCGGGACAAAGTCTCGCAGGGCCAGCTCGAGTCTGTCGCCATGGCCATGGGACTGGCCGTGGAGGCCCCCACCCTTGGAGCGGAAGCCTTCCTGGGATCTGTCCCGGGTGAGGCGTCGGGGACCGAACATGCCGCGTCCATGATCGGCCAGGGCAAGATCCTGCTGTCACCCCTGGCTGCCGCCATGATGGCGGGATCCGTGGCCAAGGGCGCACCCGTGGCGCCGCAGCTCGTCCTGAATCCCGACGGCGGCGAAGCGGCTGCCGGGACCACCAGCGGTTCCACTGCCCCCGCCGCCCAGCCCTCGGCCACGGCAACGGCGGAAGCCCCTGCTCCAGCTTCCGGGCAGCCGATCACCGCGGAGGAGGCCGCGTCCTTGGCGGACATGATGCGTGCCGTCGTCACCAGCGGGCACGCCGGGTTCCTGTCCTCGGTTCCGGGAGCTCCGGTCGGCGCCAAGACAGGCACCGCCGAGTTCGGCAATGATGTACCGCCGAAGACCCACGCCTGGATCGTGGCCGTGCACGGCGACCTTGCCGTGGCCGTCTTCGTGGAGGACGGCGGGCTGGGCGCAACCACCTCGGGGCCGCTGCTCAAGGAATTCCTGACTGCCGCCGGCTAGAATTTTTGTCCACGTATGGCGGCTTCCAAGCCCGTCAGGCCGCCATATCCGGGCAAAAACTCATGGGTGGGGCGTGGGAAGATGGACTGCGTGGCCCATATTGACGTTTCCGGCATCGACTATTTCCTCTCCGACGGCACCCAGCTGCTGAATGGGGTCACCTTCAAGGTTCCGGACGGCACCAAGACTGCGCTGATCGGACCCAACGGGACGGGCAAGACCACGCTGTTCCGGATTATCGCCGGAGACCTCACCCCTGATGAGGGCGTCATCGGACGGTCCGGAAGCATGGGCATCATGCGCCAGTTCGTGGGACAGGTCCGGGACGGATCCACCGTGCGCGACCTGCTGGTTTCCGCCGCCCCGCCGGCGCTGGCTGCCGCCGCCCGCGAGGTGGACGAGGCCGAACTGGCCATGATGGAGCACGACGACGAGCCCACCCAGATGCGGTACGCCCAGGCCATCGTCGATTGGGGCGATGCCGGCGGATACGACGTGGAGACCGTCTGGGATGAGGTCTGCATGGCCGCGCTGGGACTCCCCTTTGACCGCGCCCAGCACCGCCCGGCGTCGAGCCTTTCCGGCGGTGAGCAGAAGCGGCTGGTCCTCGAAGCGCTGTTCGCCGGACCGGATGAGCTGCTGCTTTTGGACGAACCCGACAACTACCTCGATGTGCCCGGCAAACGCTGGCTCGAGGAGAAGCTCAACGAGTCCAGGAAAACGGTCTTCTTCATCAGCCACGACCGTGAACTGCTGAACAATGCCGCGGGGCGGATCGTGACGCTGGAGCCCGGCATCAACGGGGCTGCGGCATGGATCCACGGCGGCGGATTCGGCTCCTACGTGGAAGCGCGGGCAGACCGGAACGCACGGTTCGAGGAACTCCGCAAACGCTGGGACGAGGAGCATATCAAGCTCAAGGAACTCGTCAACATGTACAAGAACAAGGCAGCCTTCCGCTCCGATATGGCCAACCGGTACCACGCAGCCCAGACCCGGCTGGCCAAGTTCCTCGAGGCCGGGCCGCCGGAGGCGCTGCCCATTGAGCAGAACGTGCAGATGCGGCTCAAGGGCGGCCGCACGGCCAAGCGCGCCATTGTTGCGGAGCAGCTGGAACTGACCGGGCTGATGAAGCCGTTTTCCACGGAGGTCTGGTTCGGTGACCGGGTTGGGGTCCTGGGCTCCAACGGGTCCGGCAAGTCGCACTTCCTGCGGCTGCTTGCGACCGGTGGCACGGACCCGGAGCGGGAGCACCTGCCCGTATCCGACGTGGACATAGCGGAGGTGCCGCACGAAGGGACCGTCAAACTTGGGGCCCGCATCCGCCCCGGCTTCTTCGCGCAGACCCATGTGCGGCCCGACCTTCTGGGCAAGACGCTGCTGGACATCCTGCACCGTGGGGACGAGCACCGCTCGGGGCTGGGCCGCGAAGCCGCAGCCGGTGCCTTGGACGGCTACGGCCTGGCCGGACAGTCGGAGCAGAAGTACGAGTCGCTCTCCGGCGGGCAGCAGGCACGGTTCCAGATCCTGCTGCTCCAGCTCAGCGGTGCCACCCTGCTGCTGCTTGACGAGCCCACGGACAACCTTGACCTGCATTCGGCTGAAGCGCTGGAACGGGCCATCGACCACTTTGAGGGCACCGTCCTGGCCGTGACGCACGACCGCTGGTTCGCACGGACCTTCGACCGGTTCCTCGTGTTCGGCTCCGACGGCAAGGTGTATGAATCGGCCGAGCCCGTCTGGGACGAAAAGCGGGTCGAGCGCGCCCGCTGACGGCAAGCGATGATCACAACGATGATCAGTTGCTCAAGAATTGCTATCATTTGAGCATGAAGACGGACGAGCGGCACCGCGCAATCGCAGACCTTCTGCGGGCGCGGGCCGAAGTCAGCGTCGAAGAGCTCACTGTGGCCTGTAACGCGTCCGGAGCAACCATCCGCCGCGACCTTGAGATGCTGGCCGCCAACGGGGTGCTCCGTCGGGTGCACGGCGGGGCCCGCAGCCTGCTGGGGCCCGGGGACAACCCCGGTTACGGGCAGCGCGAACTGGAGGACCAGGACGCCAAGCGACGTATCGCGGCTGCTGTTGCGGGCCTGCTGCGGGACCGTGAGCATGTCTGGCTGGACAGCGGGAGCACGGCCACGGAGGTGGCCCGTGCCCTGGCTGGCAGGGACCTGACGCTGATGCCCATGTCCTTGCAGGCGCTGAACGCTGCCGCCGGTGAGGACGCCGGGGCAGGCGTCCGGCCCGGGCTCCTGCTCCCCGGTGGAAACGTGGTGCCCGGTGAACTGTGTTTCCGCGGACCCCTGGCCGAGGCAAACATCCGGTCCCTGCGGTTCGATACGGCAATCATCACGCCCTGCGCCGTAAGCACCAGGGACGGACTCCTGGCCCATGACCTGGAAGATTCCGCCGTGAAACGGGCCGGGCTGGAATCGGGAACGCGCGTCATCCTCGCTGCTGCCGCCGCGAAGTGGCACAGCAACGCCCGGGTACTGGTCGCCGGCCTTGAGCGGGTGGATGTGATGGTGACGGACAAGGTTTTCAGCTCCGAAGAACGCGCCCAACTCGATGAATACTCTGTGGAAGTAGTGAATGTATGAGCACGAATACGGGCACGGTCCAGGACACCGGACTCAAGGCAGCCGCAGTGGCGACTTTCCTTGTCTTCGGCATCAACGGCCTGGTCTTTGCCAGCTGGGCTGCCCGGATTCCGGCGGTGACCGAAACATTGAACATCACCTCGGGGCAAATGGGCACGCTGCTGCTGTGCACCGCCGTCGGTTCCCTGCTGGCACTGCCCACGGCCGGTTTGGTGGTGGGCCGCATCGGAACGGCAAACACCGTCCGGTTTGGCGGATTGCTGGCAGCCGCGGCCGGGGCGGGCATCGCCCTTTCCCTGTACCTTGAATCCATTCCCGGCACGGCAATCGCGCTCTTCTTCTTCGGAATCGCCATTGGCCTGTGGGACGTTTCGCAGAACATCGAGGGCGCCGATGTAGAGCACAAACTCCGGCGCACCATCATGCCGCAGTTCCACGCCGCGTTCAGTGGCGGGGCCTTCGTGGGTGCGCTGATCGGGGCCGGACTCTCCAACCTGGGAGTGGACCTGCCCCTGCACCTGCTGGTGATCGCAGGCGTGGTGGTACTGGTGACCATGATCGCCCCGCGCCACTTCCTCCCCCATGTCCCCGCAGCCACTCCCGAAGGGGAAGCAAAGCAGGCGAAGGGCCCGTCTGCGTGGCGGGACAGCCGGACGCTGCTCATTGGCGTGGTGGTCCTCGGGGCCACCCTCACGGAGGGTGCCGGCAATGACTGGATTGCCAAGGCCTCCGTGGACGGGCTGGGAACCTCCGAGTCCACGGGTGCCCTCATGTTTGCCCTCTTTGTCCTTGCTATGACAGCGATGCGGTTCCTGGGGGGACGGGTGATCGACAAGTACGGGCGGGTCGCCGTCCTGAGGGCCAGCATGGCGGCGGCGGCAGCCGGCCTGGGCCTGTTCGTGCTCGCCGGGAATGTGTGGCTTGCGGCCGCGGGGGCTGCCTTATGGGGCGTGGGCGCCGCGCTGGCCTTCCCGATGGGTATGTCCGCTGCCGCGGACGACCCGAAGCACGCCGCAGCCCGGGTCTCCGTCGTATCCACTCTCGGCTATATATCGTTCCTCGCCGGGCCGCCCCTCCTGGGTTACCTTGGCGACCTCACCGGGATCCACCTCGCTCTTCTGGCCATCATGGCCCCCATTGTGCTGGCGCTCCTGCTGGCCGGAGCGGCAAAACCCCTCCCGGCCAAGGCTGACGGCACCTAGCCGGCACGGGCAGGAGGATGCCCATCGGCTGGGGGTAGTCTGGGGGCATGCGGAGCTCATGGCGTCACAGCCACCGGTGGATCGGCCGGCTCGATAGATACCTGGTGCGGCATGTATCAGACCTGCCCGGAGGAAACCATGATGATTTCTTCCGCAGGCTCTCGGCCTCGGCCAACCACGGCAAACTTTGGATGGCCGTCGCAGCCCTGATGGCCGCGTTTCCGAGCAAGACCCGCCGCGCAGCACTGCATGGACTGCTGGCCCAGGCGGTGGCGTCGGCGGTGACCAACGGAATCTTCAAGACCCTGCTCCCCCGGACCCGGCCCCTGCCGGAGCACCTGCCTGTCTTCCGTTTTGTGCATCCACAGCCCACCAGTTCCTCCATGCCCTCAGGGCACTCGGCATCCGCCATTGCCTTCGCCGTTGGCGTAGGCCTCGTGCGGCCGGCCATCGGCGCCGCGCTGGCGCCCGCAGCGATTGGTGTGGCCTATTCCCGGGTGCACACGGGCGCACACTGGCCGTCCGACGTCTTCTTCGGATCAGCGCTCGGGGCGGGAGCAGCCTTCGTGACCCGGCACTGGTGGCCGGTGCGGCCACCCTTCCCGCAAACGTCGAGAACCTGGACCGAGGCACCCGAACTGCCGGGCGGGGAAGGCCTGAGCATTGTGGTGAACACCTTGGGAGGATCCTTCCGGGAGGAAACGGCGGCGGCACTGCGCGATGTATTCCCCAAAGCGCATATCATTACGGTCCCGCCTGGGGAAGATCTCCTCGAGGCCATCACCGCCGCAGCCGAATGGCCGGGCACCCGTGCCCTGGGAGTCTGGGGCGGCGACGGAACCGTTGGAGCAGCGGCCGCCGCCGCCGTCGAACGTTCGATTCCCCTCCTGGTCCTGCCCGGCGGAACCCTGAACCACTTTGCCCGTGATGCCGGCACCGGCAGCCTCAAGGAAGCAGTTGCGGCGGCGTCGAGGGGCGAGGCAGCCCTGGCGGACATCGGCATCGTCCGGGCGGAGCGGGGGCTCCCCGGACAGCCGGAAGTGACGGAACTGCTCATGCTGAACACGTCCAGCGTTGGCCTGTACCCGAACTTCGTGCGGCGGCGGGAGCACTTGCAGGCCGCTTTGGGCAAGCCCCTCGCCGGGGTTATCGCCATGTTCCGGACCTTCGCCGCCGGAACCCCCGTCACGCTGAGCGTGGACGGTGTGCCGCACCGGGTGTGGATCGCCTACGTGGGCCGCGGCCGGTATTACCCGCGGGACCACGCGCCGTTGCTCCGGCCCGTCATGGATGACGGCGTGCTGGACGTCCGGCTGATCACTGCGGATGAGTCGTTCGCCAGGTTGCGACTGCTGTGGTCCGTCCTGACGGGGACGGTGGCAGGTTCCAGGATCACGCACCTGAGGGAAGCCACGGAAGTGCGTATCGACGCGGGCGGGGCACCCATGGCCCTGGCTGTCGACGGCGAGGCCCTGGCAGGGGTGCGCAGCGTGGAGTACAGGGTGCTCCCCAGGGCCTTGGCCTACTACTCGCCCCACACCTGACCCGCTGCGCCCCGGGCTGCCGGTCATCCAGGGGGACTACCCTGGTTCGCCCCTGAATCATCCCTGAGGAAGGCGAAAAGGGACCGCTGCGACAGTAGCGTAAGGGGTACACCACCGAGCTGGACCCATCCGCAGCCGTGCGCTGCCGACCGGAGGAACATCCAATGATTGAGGCACACGACCTGGCCAAGGTCTATGGCGCGAAGACCGCGGTGGCAGGGGTCAGTTTTACCGTCCGGGCAGGGCAGGTCACGGGCTTCCTGGGGCCGAACGGTGCCGGCAAGTCCACCACCATGCGCATGATCATGGGACTCGACCGGCCCACGTCCGGAACCGTCACCGTCAACGGCCTGCCGTACGCGGAGCACAAAGCGCCGCTGCACGAGGTGGGCGCCCTGCTGGACGCCAAGGCCGTGCACACGGGGCGCAGCGCCTACAACCACCTCCTGGCCATGGCCGCCACCCACAGCATCCCCAAGAAGCGGGTCCACGAAGTCATCGAGATGACGGGTCTGGAAGCCGTGGCACGCAAGAAAGCGGGCGGATTCTCCCTCGGCATGGGGCAGCGCCTCGGCATCGCCGCTGCCCTGCTGGGCGACCCGCAGACGCTCATCCTGGACGAACCGGTCAACGGCCTGGACCCGGAAGGTGTCCTCTGGGTCCGCAACCTGGTGCGCTACCTGGCCAACCAGGGCAAGACCGTCTTCCTCTCCTCGCACCTCATGAGCGAGATGGCGCAAACCGCCGACCACCTGATCGTCATCGGGCGCGGCCGCATTATTGCTGACGCCCCCGTCAAGGAGATCATTGCCGGCACCCGTCAGGCCAGGACCCTGGTCCGCACGGACTCGGCCCCGCAGCTTGCGTCCCTGCTGGCGGGCAACGGCGTCACGGTGGACCAGAGCGAGCCGGAAACCCTGACGGTGACGGGACTGGAACCCCGCCAGATCGCCCAGGTCGCGTTGAGCAGCGGCGTCCTGGTCTACGAGCTCACCCCGCAGCTGTCCTCCCTGGAGGACGCCTACTTCGACCTCACCAAGGACGAAGTGGAATACCATTCGCACCTGACCGGGGGCCCCGCAGTGGCAGCCCCGGCAACGGCAGGAAAGTAAGGACGATGAGCACCCAGACAGCAACCCCCGCCACGCCGGCCCGTTCTTCCGCGGGAACCCGCGGGGTCACTTTCGGCGGCGTCCTGCGCTCCGAATGGATCAAACTCTGGTCCCTGATGTCCACCCGCATCCTGCTGCTCCTCACCCTGGTGGCAATCGTTGGCGTGGGCGCACTGGCCGTCCTGATCCGCTACACGTTCCTGGACGAGATGATCCGCAACGCCAGGGACCAGGGGCAGACCCTGACGCCGGAAATGATGGAGCAGACGTTCCCGCCGGGATCCGGGTTCGACCTCTACAACCTGCCCAACGCCGGCCTGCAGATCGGCATCCTGGTCCTTGGCTCGCTGGCGGTCCTGTTCATGGCTTCGGAGTACGCCACCGGGATGATCCGTTCCACCATGAACGCTGTACCGCGCCGCACCCCGGCATTCGTGGCCAAGGCCATCATCCTGGCCGTGATCTCCTACGTCATCACCACCATCGCGGGCCTGGCCACGTTCCTGATCGCCATGCCGGTCTTCCAGGGCATCGGGTTCGACCTCGACTGGTCCACGGACGGCGTGCTGTACAGCATCTTCACCGGTGGGCTCTACGTTGCCGGGGTGGCACTAATCGGGCTCTCGCTGGGGACGCTGCTCCGCAACTCCGCCGGCGGGATCACCGTCCTGGTGGGCATCTTCTTCGTGCTGTCCATCGCGGCCAGTTTCCTGACGCTCATTCCGGGCGAATTCTGGAAATACGTCCCGCAGTACATTCCCAGCGAGGCCGGCGGCCGCTTCCTCTCCATCGGCCACACGGACGGTGTCATCGATCCGTGGCAGGGCGGCCTGATCTTCCTGGGCTACGTGCTGGTGTTCCTGGTGCCGGCGCTGATTGTGCTCAAGAAACGCGACGTCTGACCTGCACTCACGAATGAACCAGGAAGGACCGGGGAAGGACGCGGCAGCCGGACAGGCTGACGCGTCCTTCGCAGAGCTCACGGCCCGGCGGCGCGGGCTCATCCGGCGCTACCTCTACCAGCACCCGCGGATCATGGATGCGCTGGTGGCTTCCAGCTATGCACTGCTGGTGGCGCCCACGGTGGTTGATGCAGTCCTCTCCGGCACGTGGCTCGCGGCAGCCCTGCTGGTGGCGGTGGCGGGCGCCATGTTCCTGCGGCGCTCCCATCCGGTGGGGCTGGTGGCGTTCGTGGCGGTGGTGGAGGTTGCGGTCACCCTGCTGCACCCGTGGGGTTCCAATGCGTCCGCCGGGTTGTGGTTTTCGCTCTATGCCGTGGCGGTGGTGCACACGCGCCGCTTCGCGCTGATCACCATGGCGGTGGCCACGGCACCGCTTGCCCTCCTGTACCTGCTGGCCGCCGTCGGACCCATGGAGAACTCGTTTGTCCAGGACCACGGGGTCAATCCGGGGGATTTCCACCTCCTGACCAGCATTGCCACCGGAGCCACCATTGCGCTGTCGAACGTCATTGCCACCGGCATCGGCATCGGCGTCAAGCAGCGGCGGGAACACGAACAGGAGGTGGCGGCGTGGGCGGCCCGTACGGCGCAGCTTGCCTCCGTGAACGAACGCAACCGGATCGCCCGCGAAATGCACGACGTCGTCGCCCACTCCCTGACCGTCATGGTCAGCCTGTCCGACGGTGCCGCCGTCGTGGTCCGGAAAAGCCCCGAGCGCGCCGGTGAGGTGCTGGGGGAACTGTCCCGCACGGGCCGGACAGCCCTTGCGGACATGCGGCGTGTCCTGGGCGTCCTCCGCGATGATGCCGGTGCGGCTGCACCCCGCCTGCCGCTGGCCGGCGACAGCCTGGCCAAGCTGCTAGAGGGCTTCCGGACGGCCGGCCTGCCGCTGCACTATTTACACAGCGGCCCCGCGTTGCCCGATGACGCCGCCTTCCAGCTCACCGTGTACCGGATCGTGCAGGAATCGCTCACGAATGTGCTCCGCTACGGACGGTCCCTGGCCCGGGTGGACGTCAGCATCACCGTGTCCGGCGGGATGGTCACCATCGAGGTGCTCGACGACGGCGCGGGAGTTCCGGGGCAGGCGCCCGACGACGGGGGCGGCCCGCACGGCGGCTCCTACGGCACCGGCCAGGGCCTGGCGGGGATGGCGGAACGCGCCCGCATCTACGCCGGCACGGTGGAGGCCGGCCGGACCGGGCGCGGCTGGCGGGTCCTCGCCGTCCTCTCCTGGCCGGGGGACGGCAGCACCGAAAGACCAACCCATCCGTTCGAACTGCAAGGCAAGGCATGACAGACAATGCGCCCATCACCGTCCTGCTGGTGGATGACCAGCCCCTGCTGCGGATGGGGTTCCGCCTGATCCTGGAGGGCGAGGAGGACCTCCGGATCGCAGGTGAGGCGTCCGATGGCGCGGAAGCCGTGAAGCTGGCCAAAGAGCTCCAGCCCGACGTGGTGCTGATGGACGTGCGGATGCCCGTCCTGGACGGCATCGAGGCCACCCGGGCGATCACCGCTGCCGGTTCCAGCGCCCGGGTCATCATCCTCACCACGTTCGACGTGGACGAGTACGCCTTCGCGGGCCTGCAGGCGGGCGCGTCCGCATTCCTGCTCAAGGACGCGGCCCCGCAGGACCTGATCCACGCGGTCCGGGTAGTGGCCAGCGGCGACGCCGTAGTGGCTCCCCGTGTGACGCAGCGGCTGCTGGAAACGTATGTGCGGGGTGCCGGCCGGCCGGTGCCCGCTGCCCCCGCGCCCGATCCCCTGCTGGCTGAGCTGACGCCGCGGGAAACGGAGATGCTCGGGGCGATGGCCGAGGGCCTCTCCAATGCGGAGATCGCCCACCGGTATTTCCTCTCCGAGGCCACCGTGAAGACGCATGTGCGGCGGATCCTCACCAAGCTCCACCTCCGGGACCGGGTCCAGGCCGTCGTCTATGCGTATGAGACGGGCCTGGTGGTCCCCAGCAACCCGGACTACTGATCCAGGGAAGGTACACGGCGGGGCTCAACGTCACCCCCTAGACTCGGAACCATGCCTTTCGAATCCTCCGCCACCGAGCACATCCAGGACCTTGGCGCCTACGTCAGCGCATCGCCGTCGAGCTTCCACGCAGCGCATGAGGCGGGCCGGCGGCTGGAGGATGCCGGATTCACGCGCCTGGATGAGCAGGAGCCGTGGGAGGGCGGGCCGGGACGGTTCTTCATCATCCGGGACGGTGCCCTGATCGCCTGGGTGGTGCCGGAGGGTGCGGGACCCACCACCGGTTTCAATATCCTCGGCGCGCACACCGATTCGCCGTCCTTCAAGCTCAAGCCCAAGCCCACCACCGGCTCCCACGGCTGGCTCCAGGCCGGCGTGGAGGTGTACGGCGGTCCCCTCCTTAACTCCTGGCTGGACCGGGAGCTGCAGCTGGCGGGGCGGCTGGTGATGCTGGACGGCACCGAGCACCTGACCGCCACCGGTCCCCTGCTCCGGTTCCCGCAGCTGGCGATTCACCTGGACCGCGCCGTCAACGAGGGGCTGACCCTGGACAAACAGCGGCACATGAACCCGGTGTGGGGGCTGGGGAATCCGGCGGACTTCGACCTGCTGGCCGTTTTGGCGTCGTCCGTGCCCGGGAAGGCCCCGGACCCGGCACGGATCGGCGGGTACGACGTCGTCATTGCGGACACGCAGGCCCCCGCGGTTTTCGGGGGCAAGGGGGAGTTCTTGGCGTCCGGGCGGCTGGACAACCTTTCGTCCACGCACGCGGGGCTTGCCGCGCTGGTCGCCCACGCCTCCGGCGGGGCCGCTCCGGGGGCGCCGGTCGCCGTCCTTGCAGCGTTCGACCATGAAGAGATCGGCTCCAACTCACGCTCCGGTGCGTGCGGGCCCATCCTTGAGGACGTCCTGGTGCGCGTCTCCGACAGCCTCGGTGCCTCGGTGAGCCAGCGGCGGCAGGCGATGGCGTCGTCGTTCTGCCTGTCGGCCGATGCCGGCCACGCCGTCCACCCGAATTATCCCGAGCGGCACGACCCGGCCAACCTGCCGGTGCTCAATGGCGGCCCGCTGTTGAAGATCAATGCGAACCAGCGGTATGCCACCGATGCTTTTGGTGCCGCCTTCTGGGCCCGGCTGTGTTCCGAATCCGGGGTGCCGTACCAGGAGTTCGTATCCAACAATGCCATTCCGTGCGGCTCAACCATCGGTCCGCTGACGGCCACCCGGCTGGGCATCCGCACTGTGGACGTGGGGGTGCCGCTGCTCTCCATGCATTCGGCCCGCGAGCTGTGCGGCGTGCAGGACCCGCACCGGCTGGCCACCGTCACGGAGCTGTTCTTCCGGACTGCCGCCTAGCTTTTTCTTTCCGGGGAGTCCGCTACAGGACCGGCAGCACATACGGTGCTGCGGCGCCGTCGTCCCTGGCGGCGGCAAGGGCAGTCAGTTGCGCCCGCGACTCCACCCCGAGTTTCCGGTAGATGGAGGTCAGCCGCACCTCCACGGTCCGCACCGACACATAGAGCGTGGCAGCGATGTCCTTGTTGCGCATCCCCCGTGCCACCATCTTGGCCAAAGCGCGCTCATGGTCCGCAAGCATGAGCATGGCAGGATTGTCCTGCTGCCGTGGGGGCTCCAAAAGCTCGTGGAAAAGGAACGCGTCCACGTGCTGGCTCCAGGCCACAGCCCCTTTCTCCTCGAACATCACCTTGGCATGGGCCAGGGCGTCGCGTGCGGCCCGGACGCGGCCAAAGGCGTTCAGCCGTTCCGCGTAGCACAGCAGCGTCCGTGCCCGTTCCAGCACTGAATCATGCCCGCCCCTGCCCTCCAGCGCCTGGCTGAACAACTGCAACGCCTGCTCGCCGTCGGCCAGCATGGCACGGCTCCGCGCCACCGCCATGATGAGCCAAGGCGACCGCAGTCCCACGGAGCGGCTTTCCAGGCGGACCAATGCCTGCGTTGCCTCCCGGTGGCGGCCAAGCCGGATGAGGACCTCCACCAGGTCCGCCTCGCACCGCAGCAGGGCGGGGTTGCCGAAAGCCTTTCCGATCTCGGCCGCCCGGGACAGCTGCGCGAAGGACTCGGCCAGGTCACCCCGGAGCAGCGCAAAGTGCCCCTGCCACGCGGCCAGCTGGGCAGTGATGGCCGGATGGCTTTCGCAGCCTGCATGGCGGAGTGCCTCCGAAGCGGCTGCCTGTGCCCCTGCCTCGTCGCCCAGGGCATGGGCCCGCCAGACCCGGAAGATGTGCCGCATTCCGCGGTGGTACTTGTTCTCCGGCTCGTGGCGTTCCAGGTCGTCGATGAGCATGACGGCGGCCCGGACGTTTCCGGCCCGGATTTCGTTGTCCGCTGCCAGGTACATTGCGGTTTCGCGCCAGTTGATGCTGCCGGCGTCGCTGGAGCTCCGCACCAGGGCGAACGCCTCCCGGGCGTGTTCGTAGCGTTCCGCGTAACTGAGGGCCCGCCCCTGCACCAGCAGGCTGAGCATCCTGACGCTTCCCGCCGGCTCATGCTTCCGGCTGATGGTGCCCGTATCCCCGCTGGCGGAGGCGACGAGCATCCTGGCCCGCTCGATGATTGCGAGGCACTCAGCAGTCGCGGATTCCCGGAACCCGGTGGCCTGTTCCAGCAGCACGGTGGCATCATCGAGCTCCCACCGTTCGGCGAAGTAGAGCGCAGCCAGCGCCAGCAGGTTAGCCGCATACCCCGGGTCGTGGCCGCCGAATTCCTTCACCAGGCGCAGCACCATGCTTGGCCGGACAAAGCCGCCCTGGATGAACTCGATTTCAAACGCCAGGCCTGTCAGCCGCAGCACCAGGGCAGGGTTCCGCGTCACCCGCTGCGCCCACTCCAGGCAGCGCCTGGCGTACACGAATTCGCCCCGGTTGAACATGAGCCCGGCAACGGTGGTGAGGCGGGCAGCGGTTTCCGCTTCCCAGGGATTGATGGTGAGGGCCCGTTCGATGCACTCGACGGCAAAGGGGACATCCCCATCCTGGATGAGGTCCACGGCGCTGCGAAGGAGGCCGAAGGGAGTTTGCCGTTCCATCGCGGTGAAGCTCAGGTGCCAGCGGCGGGCGTGGGGATCCGCCGTTTCGGACGCCTGTGCGAGGGCATGGTGGCCTGCCGCGCGCACGGCGGGCGTCATGGCCGAGAACAGGTAACCCCGCAGCAACTGGTCCGGGATTCCCAGGTGCGGCCCGGACCGGGTCACCAGGCCGGCGGCAAGGAGTTCATCCACGCCGGACCACATCCCAGGGACCATACCTTCCAAAGAGGTGACCTCAGTGCGCCGGGACAGGGCCAGCAAGTCCAGGATCTGGCGTGCACCAGCCGTCAGCGTGGCGACGGCGGAGGCGGCTTCCGCTTCGAAGCTGGCACTGCAGGGGAACGGAAGAGGCAGGGCGTACTTTCCCTCCGCCTGACGGTCCAGGAGGTGGTGGTAAAGCTCGACGGCGGCCAGCGGGTTTCCCTTGCTGGCCGCGGCAACCGCGTGGGCCGCCGCCGTCGTGCTGTGGCGCGAGGGTATGGCCTCCAGCATCCGCACCGTGTCGCTGTAGCTCAAGGGACCAAGGTGGAGGACGGCCGGCCCGCCGAGGGGGCCTTCCGGTACGTCCTCGCGCACGCTTATGAACAGCGCTATGTCCGTTCCGGCAAGCCGGCGGCTGATGAATCCGATGACCGCCTGGCTGCCGGCATCCAGCTGGTCCGCGTCATCAAGCACGATGACCGTCCGGGCGGAGGACCGCTGGTGCAAACCGTTGAGCAGCATGGTGCCCACCGTGGGAATGCTGGGCGCCCGTGTGCCATCATGCAGGACGTCATCCGCGATTGCGTTGAGTACCGGGTCATCCATGCTGTTGAGGAGCACCGTAAGGCCGGAGAACGGCCAGTCCGACTCTGCTGCGCTGGCGGTAAGGAAGACGGTGCGGTGTTCGGACAGGGTGGGGATTTCGGCAAGCAGGGCAGACTTGCCCGCACCGTGCCCGCCACTGATGGTGAGGGCGGTCTCCTTGGGACCCCGGACTGCCGAACGGATCCGGTCCAATTCCTTGTTGCGGCCAATTAAGCACATGGGGTCCCCATCCCTGAAGAAGGAGACCGCTTTCTTTTCGCTTCAATCCGTTCCAACAGTGACCGCCGCACTGCCGGTTACGGGGCCGCAACCGGAGGTCCGGCAAGCTGCAGGCCCAACGCCTCCAGCACGGTACCCAGCCGTAGAAGTGAATATAACGCCGCCCCGTCACGGGGCACCATGCAGATATCCGCTGGATTGGCTCAAGATTGACTCCGTGTGATTTCCGCTGCGTTTCAACGTTTCCCCTGAAATACCTTTTGATTACTCCTGCTGCTCCCACCTGTGAGAAGATCTGAATCCGGTTCCGGCCATCTGTGCGGCTGCACATGACGCCCCTTCCCGCGCCACGCTTAGGGTTGGAAAAACCCTGTGACCCACCACACTGGATGCAGCGTTGAACGGCACCGGCCAGCCCCCTGACGCCGGCGTCCGGCCTCCATCCATTCCGCAATGACCCAAAGGACGGCGCACCATGCCCGCTGACCAGCAGTTAGCCAAGTCGCTCAAGCCGCGGCACCTTTCCATGATCGCGATCGCCGGCGTCATCGGCGCTGGCCTCTTCGTTGGTTCCGGTGCCGCCATCCAGCAGGCCGGCCCCGGAATCCTGGTTGCCTACATGGCGGCCGGCATCGTGGTGGTCCTGGTGATGCGCATGCTCGGTGAAATGGCTGCGGCCAACCCCGAGACCGGTTCCTTTTCCACCTATGCGGACAAGGCGCTCGGCCGCTGGGCGGGGTTCAGCATCGGCTGGCTCTACGCCTGGTTCTGGATCATCGTGCTCGGCATCGAAGCCACCGCCGGTGCCGCCATCATGCACCGCTGGGTGCCCGGTATCGACCAGTGGATCTGGGCGCTGATCCTGATGGTCCTGCTGACGCTGACCAACCTTGGCTCCGTGAAGTCCTACGGCGAGTTCGAGTTCTGGTTCGCCTCGATCAAGGTCGCCGCGATCGTGCTGTTCCTGCTCTTCGGTGCCGCGGCAATCCTTGGGCTGGTCCCGGGTGTCCCTGCCCCCGGCCTGAGCAACCTCGTGGATAACGGCGGGTTCATGCCCAACGGCGCAGGTGCTGTCCTGGCCGGCATCCTGGTTGTGGTCTTTTCCTTCTTCGGCGCCGAGATTGCCACCATCGCTGCCGGCGAATCCGAGAACCCGGTGGATGCGGTCAAGAAGGCCGTGAAGTCCACAGTGTGGCGAATCCTGGTCTTCTACATCGGCTCGATCGCCATCGTGGTCACCCTGCTGCCCTGGAACGACGCCAGCGTGGCCAAGAGCCCCTACGTTGCCGTGATCGAACTCTTCGGCATTCCCGGCGCCGGCACCATCATGGACGTTGTGGTCCTGACGTCAGTGCTGTCCTGCCTGAACTCCGGCCTTTATACCGCCAGCCGCATGCTCTTCTCGCTGTCCAAGCGCGGTGACGCCCCCGCGTCCTGGACGAAGATCTCGCGCCGCGGCGTGCCCGCCTCCGCCGTGCTGGCCTCCACTGTGGTTGGGTTCGTGACTGTGGGCCTGAACTACATCGCCCCGGACACCGTCTTCCTGTTCCTGGTCAACACCTCCGGTGCCATTGCGCTGTTCGTGTGGCTGGTGATCGCATCCTCCCAGCTGATCCTCCGCAAGCGGATGGGCGCTGCCGGCAAGGACCTGGCGCTGAAGATGTGGCTGTTCCCGTACCTGACCTGGCTGGCCATCGCCAGCATCGTGGCCCTGGTGGTGGGCATGGTCATCCTGGAATCCACCCGCGAGTCCCTGCTGTTGTCCGTGGCACTGGCAGCCGTTGTAGTGGCTGTGGGCGTGTGGCGCTACCGCAAGTCCGGCCCGGCCTCCGCCCAGGCCGGGGACGCCGACGAAGCCCGCGAAGTCCCTGCCACGGCAGGCCCGGCGTCGTAATTCCCGCCCCGAGTGTCCAACGGACCGCCCGCCCGGAAGCCGCCTCGGCTCCCGGGCGGGCGGTTTTCCACATAGGAGCATCCGTCCTGCGCCGGGTGGCGCACGGGGGCTAGGCTCGAAGTCAAGCGCGAATCGCCTATACGTTCCAAATGCACTAAGATAGTGAAGTCTGTGCTGCGTCCCGCCCCGTTCCGGTGGCTGGCCACGGCACTGCATCGCAAATGAACCTCCTGTTACGGAAATGCCGTAACCGCTTAGCCCAAAGGAGGTGGGTTCACATATGCGTCCTTACGAATTGATGGTAATCATCGACCCCGAGGTCGAAGAGCGTACCGTTGAGCCGTCGCTTCAGAAGTTCCTGAACGTCATCACCAACGATGGTGGAACCATCGAAAAGGTTGACATCTGGGGCCGTCGCCGTCTGGCTTACGACATCAAGAAGAAGTCCGAAGGTATCTACGCCGTGGTGAACTTCACCGCCAAGCCGGAAACCGCCAAGGAACTTGACCGCCAGCTGTCTCTTAACGAGACCATCATGCGCACCAAGATCACCCGCCCCGAAGAGCAGAAGGTTGTTGCTGAGTAATTCAGCACCGATCTTCATTCTTTACCCCGCAGGAAACGAACTCTTCACCCAGGATCGAACAAGGAGGCAGTAGATGGCAGGCGAGACCACCATTACGGTCATCGGTAATCTCACCAATGACCCGGAATTGCGGTTCACACCGTCCGGTTCGGCAGTAGCGAACTTCACCATCGCTTCCACCCCGCGCACCTTTGATCGCCAGTCCAACGAGTGGAAGGACGGGGAAACCCTGTTCCTCCGCGCCGCCGTCTGGCGTGAAGCAGCCGAAAACGTGGCCGAGTCCCTTACCAAGGGCATGCGCGTCATCGTTACCGGCCGTCTGAAGAGCCGTTCCTACGAAACCAAAGAAGGCGAAAAGCGCACCGTTATCGAGCTCGAGGTCGACGAAATCGGCCCCAGCCTGCGCTACGCCAATGCCAAGGTCAACCGCACCCAGCGCTCCGGCGGTCAGGGCGGCGGCTTTGGTGGCGGCAACAGCGGCGGTGGCTTCGGAGGCGGCAACTCTGGCGGAAGCCAGGGCGGCAACTCCGGTGGAGGCTGGGGCGGCGGCAACCAGCAGGCTGCGCAGGATGACCCCTGGGCCACGCCCGGCGTCTCCAACGCGGGCGGCTGGGGCAACGGCCCCGATTCCGAACCTCCCTTCTAACAACCAATAAAGGCCCGACGCCGGGACCGCAGAAAGTGCCTTCGACACCTGTGCGGATGCCGCCGCCGGACCACCACCATCCCGTGGATCAACATCCACGGGCTCCCTAGAATAGGAGCTCCACGATGGCTAAGGCTGAACTCCGTAAGCCCAAACCAAAGTCCAACCCCTTGAAGGCCGCTGACATCACTGTCATCGACTACAAGGACGTAGCATTGCTGCGCAAGTTCATCTCCGACCGCGGAAAGATCCGCGCCCGTCGCGTCACCGGCGTCACGGTCCAGGAACAGCGCAAGATCGCACAGGCAATCAAGAACGCCCGCGAAGTTGCTCTGCTGCCTTACTCCGGCGCTGGCCGCGGCTAAGGAAGGGATTAACTAACATGGCAAAGCTCATTCTGACCCACGAAGTAACCGGTCTCGGTGCTGCTGGCGACGTTGTCGAGGTCAAGGACGGTTACGCACGTAACTACCTGCTGCCCCGCAACTTCGCCCTGACCTGGTCGAAGGGTGGCGAGAAGCAGGTTGAGTCCATCAAGGCTGCCCGCGCCGCCCGCGAGCACGCTTCCCTGGAAGACGCTCAGAAGCAGGCCGCTGCACTGCAGTCCAAGCCGGTTCAGCTCGTCGTCAAGGCCGGCGAAACCGGACGCCTGTTCGGCACGGTCAAGCAGGCCGACGTCGCCAACGCTGTTGAGGCCGCAGGCCTGGGCAGCATCGACAAGTGCAAGGTTGAACTGCCCGTCCACATCAAGTCGGTCGGTTCCTACCAGGCCAACGTCCGTCTGCACGACGACGTTGCTGCTGTGATCGAACTCGACGTAGTAGCAGGCAAGTAGTCCCTGACTGCACCTGGAAAGACCCCCGTTGCCGGATTCCGGCAGCGGGGGTCTTTCAATTGGGTTTCAGGGGCTGTGCAGTTCTGCCATGACGTGCCGGTACCCGCTGCGGACCAGCCGGGTGAGAACGTCCCTGTCCACGTCGTCCAGCCTGTTGATATACAGGCAGGCAGCGCCTGTCTTGTGCTTGCCCAATCTCTCCAGCAGCGCCTTGGCTTCCGGGCCGTACGTCAGGCCGTACAGGGCGAGGCTGGCCTTGCGGGGCGAGAATCCGACGGCGGCGGAGTCACCCTCCCGGCCGCTGCCGTACCGGTAGTGGTACCTGCCGAAGCCCACGATGCTGGGACCCCACATCACGGGCTCCTGCCCGGTGGCCTCCCGCATGAGTGCCAGTAGTTCGTAACCATCAGTCCGCCGGCCGGGATGCTCTACTGACGCCAGGAACTCCTCCACCGGGACGCCCGTGGGCATCGTCTTGTTCTCCGTCATGGACGTAGTCTCGCAGACGCCCCAGTGCCATGCCAGCAGTGCTGCTAGCATGCAGCGGTGACTATCGAACCCATCCGGCCGCGCCCCTTCCACCAGGTTGACGTCTTTTCGGAACGGGCGTACCGGGGCAACCCGCTTGCCGTTGTCCTTGATGCCGAAGGCCTCACCGGAGGCCAGATGCAGCACTTCGCCAACTGGACCAATTTGTCCGAAACCACGTTCCTGCTGCCCCCCACCGATCCCCGCGCCGACTACCGGGTCCGGATCTTCACCGGCAGCGAGGAGTTTCCGTTTGCCGGGCATCCCACGCTGGGCTCGGCCCACGCCTGGCTGGAGGCCGGTGGAGTTCCAAAGACGCCCGGCAGCGTGGTGCAGGAGTGCGGGGCGGGTCTGGTCCACATAAAGCACGACGGCGGCCGGCTGGCCTTCGCTGCTCCGCCGCTGACACGCTTCGGGCCGGTGGATGGACCCACCAGGGGGCAGTTGGCGGCGGCACTCCGCCTGGCGCCGGAGGACATCCTTGACGCTTCCTGGCTGGTAAACGGGCCGGAATGGATCGGCGTGCTGCTTGCCTCTGCAGGGCAGGTGCTTGCGCTGGAGCCCGATCTGGCGCTCATGGGGGATTTGAAAGTGGGTGTTGTGGCCCCGCACGGGCCGGGTGCGGATGCCGACTTTGAGGTGCGCACCTTCATTCCCGGGGATGCCATGGTGGAGGATCCCGTTACCGGCAGCTTCAATGCGGGTGCAGCGCAATGGTTGATGGCAAGCGGCAGGGCCCCGCAGGAATACGTGGCCGCACAGGGGACAGTCCTCGGCCGTGCCGGACGCATCCACGTCAAAGCCGGGGGCGGCGAAACGTGGATCGGCGGGCACTCCAGCACCTGCATCCGCGGCGAGGTACTCCTGTAGCTTCGGGCGCACCTGGCAACGGGAATACCCACGGGAGGCCGGCCGTTCACCATGTAGATGCAAATGCATGTATGGTGAATGAACGATCAACAGGAGATATGCCATGGAAACCCGCCGCATCACAGTTCTTTCCGCTGGACTCGGTGTCCCGTCGTCGAGCCGCCTGCTGGCTGACCAGCTGGCGGCGTCCGCGGAGCGGCAGCTCTCGTCCGCCGGTTACGACGTGACGGTGGACGTCGTGGAGCTCCGCGACCTCGCGGTGGACATTGCCAACAACTTCGTGACCGGTTACGCCGCTCCCCGGCTGGCGGAAGTCATTGCCGGCGTGGAGGCGTCCGACGGGCTGATCGCCGTAACCCCCGTATTCAGCGCGTCCTACAGCGGCCTGTTCAAGTCATTCATCGACGTTCTGGACCCCAAGTCGCTGGACGGCAAGGCAGTGCTGCTGGGTGCCACGGGCGGTACGGACCGCCACCAAATGGTCCTGGACCACGCCATGCGTCCCCTGTTCAGCTACCTGCGCACGCGGATCACCGCCACAGGCGTCTTTGCCGGGCCGCAGGACTGGGGAACGGTGGACGACGGCGGTTCCTCGCTCGCGGGCCGGATTGACCGCGCTGCCGGCGAGTTCGCCGGGCTGCTGACCGGCACCCAGCCCGGCCGCAAGCCTGCCCCGATGCAGTCGCTCCCCTTCGAGCAGCTGCTGGCTGGCATCTCCGGGAACCGCTGACGCGGACCGGAGCGAACTTTCGGGGACAGCCGGTCGTTGTGCGGGATATGAAATGCCCTGTGGATGCCGTGGACCTGTTGATGACCGAGCGCAGCGGGGTGGAAATTGACTACTGTCCGCAGTGCCGCGGGGTCTGGCTGGACCGAGGCGAGCTGGACAAGATCCTGGACCGGGCCGCGGAGCTGATGCCAGGCACGGCGCCTGCCCGGCCTGCACCCTCCGCGTCAGGTCCTACGCCGCCCCCGCTCTATCCCAACTTCCAGCCGGGGCGTGAGCAACCGCGCTACGATGACCGGAAGTACGGCAAGCAGGGCTATGACCGGGATTACGACCGCCGGCACAAGAAGAAGGAAGGCTGGCTGGGGGAGCTGTTCGATTTCTAGGCCGGGGCCTTAATCGTCCAGCAGCTCGATGAATTCCCGGGCCTGCTTCATGGAGATGTCCGAGTGGCGGGTCAATGCCATCGCGGCCGCCTCCCTGTCACCATTCCGTGCCAGGGTGCGGATCCTGCCGTAGATCTCGTCGTTAAGCATGTTGCTGCTGACCTCGCGGGTGACGTCGCCCTTGCTCGCAATGGCGCGGTAGCGGTAGGGGAACCGCTGCGGCTCGTCGTCGTCCTCGTCGGGCTCCGGGCCGGCTGCTTCCGTGCTCCGGTAGGGCTGCGGGTGGGCGGCCAGTGCACCCACCGCATCCCGGGAGGCGCGCAAACCGTCGCCGGTGGCCTCGTAGTAAAGCTTGATGGCTGCCATGGCCTGCCCCTGCGCGATCAGGGCATAGAGCCGGCGGTGCTCGTCCTCCGAGAGCTTGGCTGCCGCTGCTCGGGCCAGCTCGGCTGAGGTCGCCGCGGGCTGCGGAGTCGCGGCCGGATGTGCTGCCTTGCGCTTACCCAAGGCGCGCATGGCAAGCATCACTCCTGCCACGACGGCCAGGAGGATGAGGACCGGGACCACAAGCGATTCCATTGTTCTTAGCCTTCTATATGTTTCCTGGCCGGTGCCAGATCTGTTTGCCTGCGTCCTGCTGCTGGATATGCTGCTGCGCGTTTTGGCTGGGGCGCGTCTTCGCCTCCAGCCGGGCGCGGGCGGCGGTTGCCGCTTCAACCTGGGCTGCGTAATGCCGGGCTGAGCGTTCGGCAAGGTCGCGCTGGTATTTTTCCGCGTCGGAGATGCCGGAGTCCCGCGGGCTCAGAGCCGTGAAGAGACCCCAGATGAGCGCCACCAGGACAATTGCCGGCAGAAGCACCAGCAGCAGTTCGCCCATACTTAGAGCTTATGCCAGATCCACGTTATCCACAGCAATATTCACGCGTGCGCATACAGCGTGGCTGGCATTCGTCGCAGTCGCTGCAGGGGGAATATGAGAAGTCCCACTCCCTGCCCATGGCATGGGTCACTTGAGCCGTTTAGCCACCCCCTGGCCCAGCGGAAGGGAAAGACCCTGTGGATGAAATTCCACAGAAGAAATATTTACTCCACAGTCTTAATGTGCTGTTTCCGCAGGTCAGAGCCCGATAGCAGGCAAAAGTTTTTTTCTTTCCACAGGCTTTCACACAGGCTGTGCACAAGCTATGCCGCTTAGTGCACAGGTTATCCACAGCCGCCCAGGCCTTCCGGCTTTGCGGCCGGGGCTCGGGGGGCTAGCGTAGCGGAGTACCTGTTGTGAGGGCAGGAAATGGCTCCGGCAGCCGGGTGTTCACACTCCACGCCGCGGCCCATGACTGTCCTCAGGAGAGGCCTCTGTGGAAAACCTGTGGACAGTGGGGATAACTCCCGGATCATGTGCTTTCGGGGTGGCGGCAGCATTGTCGGACCCCGCCGGTAGAACTGGACAGGTGGCTGGGCACGGACTTTTCCGGGTGAGCCTCAGACAGGACAGTAACCACCGGGCAATCCATGTCCCGGTACAAATGGAGGACGGCAGCTTTGTCAATCGCGCAACTGGACCCGGTGGAAACTACCCGCGGATCAGACTCAAGCCGAAAGCCTCCCCAGGACATCGCCGCCGAGCAGTCGGTTCTTGGCGGCATGATGCTGTCCAAGGATGCCATTGCCGACGTGGTTGAGATCCTCCGGGGCCAGGACTTCTACCGTCCGGCCCACGAAACCATCTACGAAGCCATCATTGACCTCTACGGCCGGGGTGAGCCCGCGGACGCAGTGACCGTCTCGGACGAGCTGACAAAACGTGGCGAGATCAACAGGATCGGCGGCCCGGCCTACCTCCATGAACTGATCCAGACCGTTCCCACGGCGGCCAATGCCGGGTACTACGCCGAGATCGTGGCCGAACGCGCCGTCCTGCGGCGCCTCGTGAATGCCGGCACCAAGATCGTCCAGCTGGGCTATGGCTCCGACGGCGAGGTGGAGGAGCTGGTCAACCAGGCGCAGGCCGAGGTCTACGCGGTGGCCGAGCGCCGGACCGCCGAGGACTATGTGGTGCTCAAGGACGTCATGGAGTCCACCGTGGACGAGATTGAGGCGTCCGGCCACCGCGGTGAGGGCATGACCGGTGTCCCCACGGGCTTCTACGAGCTTGACGAACTCACCCACGGCCTCCACCCGGGCCAGATGATCGTGATCGCTGCCCGCCCCGCCGTCGGTAAGTCCACCTTCGCCCTGGACTTCGCCCGTTCCGCGGCGATCAAGAACAATCTGGCAACCGTCATGTTCTCTCTCGAAATGGGCCGCAACGAGATCGCCATGCGTCTCCTCTCGGCCGAAGCCACCATCGGCCTGCAGGACCTCCGCAAGGGAACCATCAAGGACGAGCAATGGTCCAAGATCGCCACCACGATGGGCCGGATGAACGACGCTCCGCTCTTCATCGACGACAGCCCCAACATGTCCCTGATGGAAATCCGGGCAAAGTGCCGGCGCCTCAAGCAGCAGCACAATCTCAAGCTCGTCATCCTGGACTACCTGCAGCTCATGAGCTCCGGCAAGAAAGTGGAGTCCCGCCAGCAGGAAGTGTCCGAATTCTCCCGTGCGCTCAAGCTGCTCGCCAAGGAACTCGAAGTGCCCGTCATTGCCCTGTCCCAGCTCAACCGTGGGTCTGAACAGCGGCAGGACAAGCGCCCCATGGTTTCGGATCTTCGAGAGTCAGGGTCCATTGAGCAGGACGCCGACATGGTGATCCTGCTCCACCGTGAGGACGTCTACGACAAGGAATCACCGCGCGCCGGCGAAGCGGACATCCTGGTGGCCAAGCACCGTAACGGCCCCACGAAGGACATTGTGGTCGCCTTCCAGGGCCACTACTCGCGGTTCGCGAACATGGCGGCCGACGCCGGCGGCGGCGGCTTCTAGCTGCGGCGTCAGGCCGGAGCAGCCTGCCCGGCGTCCTGTCCGGCCGCGCGGCGTGCCCCGGCCTGTCCAAGCAGGTGGTTCGGCAGCCGGTTTCCAGGGGCGGTGCCCCGGATCTCCAGCAGCTCGCGCGCATGCGCGTGCAGCCTCTTGTCCTCATCGCTGACTGGCACCCAGGCGGGGACCGGCACGGAGTTGCCCTCGGCGTCGCGGGCGACCATGACGGTGAGGCAGTAGGTGGTGAGGTTCAGCTCACCGCCCTTGGGGTCGCCGGACCGGACGTGGACGGCAATGTGCATGCCCTTGGTCCCGGTGTAGACCAACCGGGCCTCCACCTCCACCACATGCCCGATCAGCAGCGGCCGGTAGAAGCGGACGCCGCCGGAGAACACCGCAACTGTGTCCCTGCCGCAGTAGCGGGACGCGCAGACGTAGGCGGCCTCGTCGATCCACTTCATCACAATGCCGCCGTGGACTTTGCCGCCCCAGTTCACGTCGGTGGGGGCCGCCATGAACCGCAGGGTCACCCGCTCGGCCGTACCCGCATCGGTATATTCCTGCCGGTTCATAGCTTCCACGATCTGTTCCCGGACCTTGATCCGGGCCAGGGCGTGGTCCCGCTGCTCGATCTCGTCAGGCGTGGCGGGCTCGAACTGCTGAACGGGGATGGGTTTGCCGTCCTCGCCCACCGCCACGAAGATGACCATGCACTGGCTGCGCATGGTGGCGGGCCCGCCCTTGGGATCGCCGGAGGAAACCACCGTGCGGATGTGCATGGAGGACCGGCCGGTGTAGACGATGGTGGCTTCCACCTCCACCATGTCGCCGCTGTTGACGGGGTCCGCGAAATGGATGTTTCCGACGTAGGCGGTGACGCAGTAGGACTTGGCCCAGCCCACCGCCGCTGCATAGGCGGCCTTGTCCACCCACTCCAGGACTGTCCCCGCGTCCACGGAGCCGCTGTGGCCCACATCCGTGGGGGCGGCCAGGAAGCGCAGGGTCACGGAGTTCGAAGTGCCGGTCGCAGTCATGGTGCGATCATACTGACGCCCCGGGTTACCGGCGGGTTGGGGTGAAACACAACGCTGCCCCGCCCGCCGGAAAGGCGGGCGGGGCAGCATTGCGGGAATCCCCTAGCCGGCCCGGGTGTACACGATATCCGGCTGGGCGGGAAGTTCCATTCCAACACCCATGAAGAAGCCCGGGTGCGGCGGCTGGTTGTAGGAGACGTTCTCCCGCGCCACCGACAGGCGGTACACCGGATCGTGCATCAGGGTCCGGAGCCGGACGTCCGTGCCCGCCGTGGTGGTGTAGATCCGCAGCTCGGTGCTGTCAGCAGAAGGCCAGGCAATTTCCTCCCGCCAGTCACCCAGCAGATCGGCCTGGATGGCAGGCGTTCCCTTGGTGCTGTTGTTCGACTTTGCGCCGGTTGCGGTCAGCAGCCGTTCGCTTGCTGCGGCCTGCCAGTTCCACTTGGCGATGCTGGGCGTGCCGGTGCTTGTGGTGGCGTCCCAGTCGTGGTCGACGATTTCGCGGAGCAGGTCCCCGTCCCACCAGGCCAGGAAGTTGGCGGCCGGAATCTTCTCGGCGATCAGCTCCCCCTTGGCGGAGCGGAGCTGGCCGACGGGGGAGTTCCAGGCGGCGTCCCCGCCGATGGCCCAGCCCTCGGCGCCGGGGTGCCGGGGATCGATGTCGCCCATCGCCG
Source organism: Arthrobacter nitrophenolicus (assembly GCF_045833485.1). NCBI lineage: Bacteria > Bacillati > Actinomycetota > Actinomycetes > Micrococcales > Micrococcaceae > Arthrobacter > Arthrobacter nitrophenolicus. The sequence goes on along the minus strand of NZ_CP174504.1, from coordinate 1,629,490 downwards.
CCCGGCCGGTGTCCTTCACGGCAGGGATGCTCCACAGGACCGCACCGGTCTTCGAGTCGCGGAAGGTGGCGCCCCGGTTGCCGCTGGATCCCATGTCCTCGTGGGCTGCAAAGGTCTCCAGCCCCGGGCGGGACGGGTCGAAATCGCTGGTGTGGATGGCGTCGCCGTGGCCCAGGCCGGTGGTGTAGAGCGGCTTGCCGTTGTCGTCGATCGTCATGGAACCGAAGACGAACTCGTCCTTGCCGTCCGCGTCCACGTCGGCGACGGACATGTTGTGGTTGCCCTGCCCGCGGTACTGCGTGCCGCTGGCGTCAGAGTCGAAGATCCAGCGTTTGGTGATCTTGCCGCCCACAAGGTCGTACGCCGCCAGGACTGCACGGGTGTAGTAGCCGCGGCTGAACATCATGGACGGGCGCTCCCCGTCCAGGTAGGCCACGGCACCCAGGAACCGGTCCACGCGGTTGCCGTAGGTATCTCCCCATGCCCCCACATCCCCGCGGGGCGGGTCATAGGCCACGGTGTCCATCACGGTGCCGGTGGCACCATGGAAGACGGTGAGGAATTCCGGGCCGGTGAGCACGTAGCCGCTGCTGTTGCGGTAGTCGGCGCCGGCGTTGCCGATGACCGTTCCGGCGCCGTCACGGGTTCCGTCCGCGGTCTTCATGGCCACCTCGGCCTTGCCGTCGCCGTCGAAGTCGTATGCCAGGAGCTGGGTGTAGTGCGCGCCGGCACGGATGTTCGGTCCCATGTTGATCCGCCAGAGCCTGGTGCCATCCATCCGGTAGGCATCCACGTAGACGGTGCCGGTGTAGCCCGCCTGCGAGTTGTCCTTGGAATTGGACGGGGACCACATCTGGATGATTTCGTACGTGCCGTCCCCGTCCAGGTCCGCGACGCTCGCGTCACCGGCGGAGTAGGTGTAGGGCTGCCCGTCCTTGGTGTAGTCGTCAGCCGGCTTGTCCAGCTTCACCGCCAGGTAGTCCTGCGCCAGCGGCGTGAACTCCGCGGTCAGCTGGTCGGCACCGGCACCAACGGCCTTGATGGCGTAGCGGGAAGCAGCCGTCCCCGCCAGGTCAAGGAAGGTGGTGCTGTTGCGGATGGGCTCCCCGGTGAGCTGTACGCCGTCGCGGATCACATGGAACCCGATCTGCTCCGGGTCCAGGCCCAGCATGCGCCAGCCTAGTCGTACACCGCCCTCGGTCAGGAGCGCCACGGGAGCACGGTCAATCTGCTCCATCTGCCGGTTGACCACCGTGACCTTCTCCGTGCCGATCACGGGGGAGGGGGCGGACTCACCGCCCTTGTTGACGGTGATCACGCGGTAGTAGTACTTGATGGTGGTCAGCACGGTGTAGTCGGTGAAGTTCACTTCCGTGGCGCGGCCGACGTACTCGAACGGACCGTCCAGGGAAGTGGAGCGGTAGACCTGGTAGGCGGCGGCGTCGGCCACCTTCTGCCATTTGAGGGTCACACTGGTCTTCTCCACTGCCTTGATGTCAACCTTGCCGGTGGCTGCGGGGACCGGGGTCGCGGGGTCAACCAGCGCGGTCTCCGCGGTGTTGGAGCGGACCGACTCGAGGCCGGTGCTGTCCAGCGCCGTCACGAAGTACTTGTACGTGAGCCCCGGGAAAGCGGTGGTGTCCTGGAAGGCCGGAGCCGTCACGTGATCGGCCACCAGCTGCGGGTCGGCCTCAAAAGAGGCCTGGCGGAAAACCTTGTAGCTCGCGGCGTCGTCCACCGGATCCCAGGCCAGATCCACGGTGGCGGGGTCGCCTGCGGCGTTCACGGCGGTGGTGCGCAGGTTGGTGGGCCCCACCAGCAGCGGGGTGACCTCCAGGCCGTTGAGCCGCTGGCCCGATCCGCTGATGGCCAGGTTCAGCTGTCCGTCGGAGACCAGGACCTGGTTGATGATCTTGGTGGCAGAGGATTCTTTTCCGGAGGACACCTGGCCGAACGGGATGCCTTCGGCAGCAACGTCCGTCCGGGTGGAGCCGATCCAGTCGCTGTGGTACGTCTTCAGTGCGTAGGTGCCGTTGGGGACGTCCAGCCGGAATTCGAAGCTGCTGCCGCTCAGGACGAAGTCCCGGAGGAGGTTGCTGGTCACGGCGCCGCGGTCGCGGTCGCTGAGGACGGAGGTGTCCTTGAAGCCGAACGTCCGCTCCGGCGTGTACGCCATGGTCCGGTTCACCTCGGTGTAGCCGGCTTCCACCGGCGCCCCCACCGGACCGAAGTCGAACTTGTACTTCGCCTTCTTGGTGGTCAGGGCCAGGGCGTCGCTGGGCTCGGACAGGCCCTTGCCGTTCATGGCGGCCACCCGCACGCTGTAGGCCGTGCCTTCGGCAAGACCGGCCAGGTTGGCGGTGGGAACAGTGGCGGTAGTGGCGAGTTTGTAGGCGGTATCCGGCTCGTCCGCCAGCTTGCGGTACACCTTGTAGATGTCGGCACCTTCCACCGGCTGCCACTTGAGCAGTGCCCCGGCATTGGAGATGCTGCCCGCCACCAGGCCCTGCGGCTTGGCGGGAACGGACGACGGCGGCGCCACCTCGCGGACGCGCGTGGCCAGGGGCAGGTTCAGGCCCTTCACCCCGCCTGCGACCAGGCGGGCGATCTGGATGGCGCCGTACTCCTGGAAGTGGGTGTTGTCCACGGTGCCGGTGGGCCGGTTGGGGTAGACGCCGGCATCGACGTGGAGGAAGACCGACTTGGTGTCCTCGGGGCCGATCTGGTCGTAGTACGCACGGCTGGAAGCGGAGAGGTCCACCAGTGGCACGCTTTCCTCTGCGGCAAGCTCCTGCATCTTGGCGACGTATTCGGGGAAGCTGACGCGGAACTTGCCTGTGGCCTCGTCGTAGTCACGGCGGCCCACCGGCGTCACCAGGATGGGGGTCGCACCGCGCTGGCGGGCACCGTGGACGTAAGTGCGGAGGTACTCCTTGTAGTCGGCGGGCGACGCGTACCGGTCATCCACGCCGATAGTGGCGTCATTGTGGCCGAACTGGACCATCAGGTAGTCGCCGGGATTGATGACGCGGAGGATTTCGTCCAGGCGCCCCTGGCTGATGAAGTTCTTGGAGCTCCGTCCGCCGATGGCGTGGTTGCGGAAGGTCACGGCGCCGTCAAAGTAGCGGTCGATCATCTGGCCCCAGCCTGCCTGCGGGACGTAGCCGGGATCGTAGGTCTGGACCGTGGAGTCGCCCGCAAGGTAGACGCCGGGATCGGTGGTGGCGGTGCGGGGGGCCCGCGCAGCGATGACCAGCGAGTTGATCTTGGCGGCCGTGCCGCTGAAGTCGAGGTTCAGCTGGCCGTCCACCAGCGAAATGGGGAACTCCATTTCCAGGTACTGGCCGGCAGGCTTGTCCGTGAGCTGGACCTTGGCCATCTTCTCGGCCGTGATGGCGATGTTGGTTGCTTCCGTGGCATCGCCCGCTATCAGCTTGACGGTGTAATCGCCGTTCGGAAGGTCCACGAGGAAGGTGCTGCCCTGGGCCTGGACAAAGTCCGAACGCAGGGCGTCGCCGGTGCCGCGGTCCGCCCCGGAGGTGGCTGAGGTGTCCGTGAAGCCGAACTTTCCTGCTGCGGAGTACTGCGTGCCTGCATCCACGTGCGTGTAGCCGGCGGCCGTAGCACCGGGACCAAAGTCGAACTTGAATCCGCTTCCCGCAGGCGGCAGGGCAGTGTCCGCCTGGACGGCGGGAAGGCCGGTGAAGGCTATCGCCGCCGAGGCGATGGCTGCAGTGGCAGCCCTGGCACCGGAAGCGGCCAGCCGTCGTCGGCGCGGCGGGTCTTCCAGGGTGGGAGGGATGGGTTGCGGGGGTTGGTTCACGGACATCTCCTTCGATGAGCGGTGGCAACGCAGCCCGGTCGGTTGTAACGATTCAAAAGCAGCGCGTCCGCTGAAGGGTGCTTGCTGCAATCGAAGGTGGATCCCGAAAGGGAACCGGTGAAGAGGCTGAGACCTGGGTGCGGGTGATGCAGCTCGCACGCTGCACTCACCATGGTTTATCAGCTTGCCGGGGGGAAGGGCAAGCGTTTTCCCGATCTTTCCCGCGCGATAGTGATATTTGCTGTTCGAATTTGTTGGTAAATGGCATCAGATCCGTTTGGTTAAATGCCCGACGGCGGCCGGGCCCAGAGTGCGCGGCCGCCGTCGGGCGCTGGCTTTCCGAGTTTCTGTTACGCGAGGACAGCCAGCTTGGAATTGCCGCGGCCGAAGAGGGCCCGGTCCACCGAAAGGCGGCCGGCTCCGGTGAGCGCCAGTGCGAAGGCGGCCGCTGCCAGCAGCAGCACCAGTTCGAAGCCGCCGTTCGCGGCAAAGACACCCGCGGACGCGTGCACCAGGAAGAGTGCGCCCAGCATGTCGAGGGCCAGGAGGGCGGCAACCACCCGGGTGAGGATGCCCAGAATCAGGGCAATGCCACCGGCGAGTTCGAGCACGGCCACTGCCGGGGCTGCGATCTCTGCTGCGGGCACGCCCATCTTGGCGAAGGAGGCCTGGGTGCCGGCGATAGTCCATTCGGAAAACTTCTGCCAGCCATGGGCTGCGAAGAGAAAGCCGAGGACGATGCGCAGGGTGGTGAGGGCAGTAGTGGTAAGTCGGGGCTGGTTCATGCTTTCCAGTCTTCAGGAGGAATAGTTGAAGAGTCAACTATGTGGCGCGAAGTGTGGGCTTTGTCATGCAGGTGCGTCCGAAGACGCGGCAATGAGTCTCCCGGTTAAGCTGGCACGGTGCCCCAACTTTCAGCCCCCCTTCCCGCGGCAACCCGCCGGAGCAACGGCAGGGAAATCCTCCGCCTCGCCGTCCCCGCCTTCGGCGCTCTGGTGGCCGAACCGCTGTTCCTGCTCGCTGACTCCGCCATCGTGGGGCACCTGGGGGTGGAGCAGCTGGCCGGCGTGGGGCTGGCATCGGCTGTGCTGCACACCGCCGTCGGGCTCATGGTGTTCCTGGCCTACTCAACAACCCCGGCGGTGGCCCGTGCCATCGGCGAGGGGCAGCTGGGCAAGGCCCTGGCGGCCGGGCGCGACGGCGTGTGGCTGGCATTGCTGCTGGGTGTGGTCCTTGCGGTGGCCGGCTTCGTGGCGGCTGAGCCGCTGATCGGGTTGATGGGCGCGGAAGGGGAGGTCCGCACCTTCGCGGTGAACTACCTTCGCTGGTCCATGCCGGGACTGGTGGCCATGCTCCTGGTCTTCGCGGGCACCGGCGTCCTCCGCGGCCTGCAGGATACGCGGACGCCGCTGGTGGTTGCCACCGCAGGCTTCGGGATCAACATTGTCCTGAACCTGTGGCTGGTCTACGGCCTGGGCTGGTCGGTCACCGGTTCAGCGGTTGGGACCAGCGTCGCGCAGTGGGCCATGGCCTGCGTCTATGTGGTGATGGTCCGGCGCAACGCCGTCCGGCACGGGGTCAGCCTCCTCCCCAGCTGGCGCGGGATCCGGAGCATGACCAAAGTGGGGTCGTGGCTCATGCTGCGGACCTTGAGCCTGCGCGCAGCCATCCTGGTGACGGTGCTGGTGGTGACCGCGCAGGGCGCCGTGAACCTTGCAGCGCACCAGCTGGCGATGACAATCTTTTCGTTCCTGGCTTTTGCCCTGGATGCGCTGGCTATTGCCGCCCAGGCGTTGATCGGCAAGGAGCTGGGGGCCTGCAATGCCGCCAAGGCGCGCGAGCTCACGCGGACGATGATCCGCTGGGGCATCGGCTTCGGCGTGCTGACCGGCCTGCTGCTGGCCGCGGTGGCACCCTGGGTGGGGGCACTCTTCACGTCCGACCGGGAAGTGCAGTCCGTCCTGGCTGTTGCCCTGTGGATTGTTGCCGCCGGCCAGCCTGTCGCCGGGTATGTCTTCGTCCTGGACGGGGTGCTGATTGGTGCCGGGGATGCCAGGTACCTGGCGCTGGCGGGACTGGTGAACCTCGCCGTCTATCTGCCCCTGCTGGCCGCCGTCGCCTGGTCCGGCGCTGCCGGTGGAGCAGGCCTGGGCTGGCTCTGGGCCGCTTTCGCGGTGGGCTACATGGCTGCCCGGGCAGTGACTTTGGGCCTCCGGGCCCGGTCGGACCGGTGGATGGTCCTGGGCTCGGCCTGACTGTTGCGACCGGCCCTCGATACGCGGCGAAGCGCTCCCCACTAAACTGGTCCGGTGACGCAACCACTTACCCCCGCAGGCGCCGCTCCCGAAGCCGCTCCCCAGTCCGACCTCTGGAAGCCGGTCCTGCTCCGCTCGGCGGCTGCGCTGGTGTTCGGTGCCGTGACTATCTTCTGGCCCTCGCCCTCTATCGAAGTCATGGGCTGGGCCGGCGGGCTGTACCTGCTGGGCACCGGCATCGTAACCCTCTGGGGTGCGCCGGCCACGGGTTTCCCGCGGGAGTCCGCATCCGGCAAACTCCTCTCCGCAGCCGGCTCGGTGCTGACCGGTGCCGGTTTCGCGCTGGTGCTGCTGCACGGCGACCTGCTGTTCGCCGTTGTGGCGGCCCTTGGCCTGGGCGCCGTCGGGGCCCTTGAGCTGTGGTGCGGCCTCCGCCAGCGCCGCCGGCACGTCCTGGCCCGGGACTGGGTCGCGTCCGGCATCATTGGCCTCGGAACCGCCGCCGTCCTGCCCTTCTTCATCAGCCTCGGCGCCCACGCCCTGCTGGGAGTGGCCGGCGGTGGAGCCATTATTTCCGGCGTGTTGTGGGTGCTCTCCGGCCTGACGCTAAGGCACGATGCCCGGACCGGTGCCCGCAAGCCGTAAACTAGGAGGGCGCGGTTCTACTCCTCGTAGAAAATTGGGCCGGGCGCACCAGCACATCACCTAAACCAGGACGGCCGGCATGCCGCCTGCAGGGAGGACTTACAGTGGCAGACCAGCATCCAGGAAAACCGCGCAGGCTGCGGACCTCGGTGAAGGGGCCGCTGATGTTCTCCGCGTTCTGGGCCGTCGTCACCTTCATGGCGGTACTCATCTTCGCCTCGGGCGGCAGCGCCAAGACGCCCCGCTTCGACCTCGCGCTCACCGGCGCCGGCATCGCCTTCATCGTCACCCTGGTCATCGCGGCCATGCTGTCCATGAGCTACAAGGAAAACGCCGAGCACCTGGGCAAGGGCTCCGGCATCAACCTCAGCTCAGCCAAGAAGCCCTCCCATGGCTTCGGGCCGGGCGCCGCCAACCCGCCCGCCTCCGACGCCGGCCCTGAAGGACCAGCGGAGCGCTGACCCGCCTGCGGGCCGACTTTCCACCCGGTCAGCCCGCTGCCGCCTGCCGCGCCCGGTAGGCGGCCACATGTGCACGGTTGGCGCAGTTCCCGGTATCGCAGTAGCGCTTGGACCTGTTCCGGGTGAGGTCAAGGACAACAGCGTCGCAGTCCTCCGCCTCGCACGTTCGCAGCCGGTCCATCTCCTTGCCGCGGATCACGTCCGCCAGGGCCATGGCCGCTTCGGTGCTCATCCGGTCGGCCAGCGGCGCTTCGGGCACCGACGCATGAAGGTGCCAGTCCCAGCCATCGTGCTTGACCAGCTGGGGCAGGGCCTTTGCCTCGCGCAGCAGCCGGTTCACGATTTCCACGGCCGTGTCCTCATCCGCGGTCCAGAGCAGGGTGAGCTCGCGCCGCAGTGCGCGGACGCTGTCCAGTTCCGCGGCATCCCTGGTCCTTGAGCCGGTAAATCCCTCGGCTTCCAGGAAGGCATCAAGGTCCGCCTGGGCAGCCAGCCCTTCCCGTCCGTTCGCCGCCGAATTAATCAGGCCCACCACGGAGCGCAGCGCCACCTCGGTGTCAGGGGCAAAAACCATCTTGACTCCTTACAGTGCAGACGGGTACTGTCATGACCAATACCCCACTTTACTCCTGACAGGAGGCGACGGTGCCTGCCGCCAACAACCAACCCCGCAGCCGCGTGGCCCCGGCGGCCGGCCGGGGATTCCTGGCCTCCGGACTTGGCGTCGCGCTGTTTTCCTCCGCCGTCTTTGGAACCTCCGGCTCGTTCGCTAAAGCCCTGCTGGAAACCGGCTGGTCTACGGGAGCGGCCGTGACGCTCCGGCTGACCGGCGCCGCCCTGATCCTTGCCATCCCCGCCGTCCTTGCCCTGCGTGGACGCTGGCACCAGCTGCGGGACAACTGGCTGACCATCCTCCTGTTTGGCCTGATCGGGGTGGCGGCCTGCCAGCTGTTCTACTTCAATGCGGTGGCCCGGCTGTCCGTGGGAGTCGCCCTGCTCCTGGAGTATCTGGCGCCCGTCCTGATCGTCCTCTGGCTCTGGGCTGCCAGCCGGAAGCGTCCGCGCGCGCTGACGCTCGGCGGAACCCTGCTCTCCCTGGCCGGCCTGGTGCTGGTCCTGGACCTCACCGGCGCCGTGAAGGTGGATCCCGTGGGCGTCCTCTGGGGGATTGCCGCAGCGGTCTGCCTGGCCATGTACTTCTTCATCACCGCCAAGGAGAACGACACCCTGCCGCCCATCGTGCTGGCCTCGGGCGGCCTGATGGTGGGTGCAGCGGTAATGTGGCTGGCCGGCGCAACCGGCCTGCTGCCCATGGCGTTCAGCACGGCAGACACGAAGCTCGGGGGATGGGTTGCCCCCTGGTGGGTCTCCCTCGCCGGCCTCGTGGTCCTGGCGACAGTGCTCGCCTACGTCTCAGGCATCATGGCTGCCCGTGCCCTCGGCTCCAAGGTGGCGTCCTTCGTCTCGCTCACCGAGGTGCTCTTCGCCGTGGTCTGGGCCTGGCTCCTGCTGGGCGAACTGCCCGGTGCCATCCAGCTGCTGGGCGGTGTGCTGATCGTCGGCGGCGTCATCCTGGTGCGGCTCGATGAACTGCGCGCCCCGGCCGCGGAAACAGAGGCGGGGCCTGGCGGGGAAGCCGAACCGAAGGCGCCGTCCCCGCTGGAGCACGCGAACGACGTCGAACCCGTCCCCTAGGCCGGGCAGCAGCAGCCGGCAGCCGCGAGGCTTAAAGGGCAGGGCCCGGACGCCGTATGGTGTCCGGGCCCTGCTGCAAGCCTTCGCGACCGGAAGGTTAGCGGGAGGCCTGGCTCTGCTCTTCAGCGTTCCGCTTGGCCTGGCTGCCGGCGTCCTTGAGCGCCTCGGCAACCTTGGTCAGCATGGCGGTGTGGGTTCCGGACCACTCGTTGCGGAACTTGTCCGCGTCCGGGCCCTCCCAGTTGGTGCTGCTCAGAACCTTGGTGAGAGTGGACTTCTGCGTCTCGATCTCGGACGCACCTGCCTGAAGCTTGCTGCCGAGCTGGCGAAGCTGCTCAACGTCTGCACCCCAAATAGCCATCAGTTTCTCCTCTTGGTTAGTGGATCCGAATACGGTCGGCATCCCCAGCGGCCTCCCGGCTCATCCGGAAGATCCATTGCCTAAAACCTATCCCGGCCGCTCAAACAGTGTCGATGGGCACCCCTGCCCATGCCGGACTCCCCATGGACGGATGCCTGCCAACCCGCACGGAAGGGGTCGATCCCAGGCGCTCCAGAGCCTAGCATGGCCTTATGTGCCGGAATATCCGAACCCTCCACAACTTCGAGCCGCACGCCACCTCCGAGGAAGTGCATGCCGCCGCGCTGCAGTACGTGCGCAAGATCAGCGGCAGCACCAAGCCCTCCAAGGCCAACCAGGAGGCCTTCGACGAGGCGGTCCACGAGATCGCCCACATCACCCAGCACCTCCTCGATTCGCTGGTGACGCAGGCCCCGCCCAAGGACCGGGACGCCGAGGCTGCCAAGGCGAAGGCCCGCGCCGCCGTCCGGTACGGCGCCGCCTAAACGGTCCGGTTTCCCGGCGGCGGGGCTACCTGCCGAAGCTGCGCAGCCGCAGTGAGTTGGCCACCACCAGGACCGAGCTCGCAGCCATCGCGGCACCGGCGATCATGGGGTTGAGCAGCCCCAGCGCGGCCACGGGAATGCCCACCGCGTTGTAGAAAAAGGCCCAGAACAGGTTCGTTTTGATCGTCGCCAGGGTTTTCCTGGAGAGCTCGATGGCCTGGGCCACTTGGGTGAGGTCGTTGCCCATGACGGTCAGGTCCGCGGCCTCGATGGCCACGTCGGTGCCGGAACCCATGGCAATCCCCAGGTCCGCCTGCGCCAGGGCCGCAGCGTCGTTGACGCCGTCGCCGGCCATGGCCACCGTTGCCCCGCCGGCCTGCAGCCGGCGGACGGCCTCAACCTTTCCTTCCGGCAGGACACCCGCATACACGTCCGCCGCATCAATGCCGACGGCGGCAGCCACCTGGGCGGCTACGGCGGCATTGTCGCCGGTCAGCAGGATGGGACGCAGCCCCAGGTGCTTCAGCCGGGCAACAGCCGCGGCGGATCCTTCCTTGACGGTGTCCCGCAGGCTGATCACGCCGGCCGGGGTGCCGTCCACGGCAACCCAGATTGCGGTGGCGCCTCCGGCCTCCGCCGCTGCCAGCACCTCCTGCTGTCCGCCCGTAAAGGGAATGCCGTTGTCCTCAAGCCACCCGGTGCGGCCGGCCACCACCAGCCGGCCCTCGACGGTGCCCAGGACTCCGCCGCCGGGTGCTGAACGGAAGGCCTGGACGGCGGGCAGGGCGCCGTCGTCGTGCATGGCCTGCTTTGCCGCTGCCGCGATGGCGTGCGCCACGGGGTGCTCGGACGCAGACTCCACCGCTCCGGCCAGCCTGAGCACTTCGTCCTCCGTGAAGCTGCTGAAGGCAGCGGTGGCATCAACGGCCAGGACGCCGGTGGTCACCGTCCCGGTCTTGTCGAGCAGGATGGTGTCCACGGTGCGGGTATCCTCGAGGACCTGCGGGCCCTTGATGAGGATGCCCAGTTGCGCTCCGCGGCCGGTACCGGTCAGCAGGCCAACCGGCGTGGCCAGGCCCAATGCGCAGGGGCAGGCAATGACCAGGACCGCGACGGCGGCCGTGAAGGCCGAGCGCAGCTCGCCGCCGGTCACGTCCGGGCCGGAGAACAGGAGCCACAGCGCGAAAGTGGCCGCCGCAATGGCCAGGACCACCGGCACGAAGACAGCGCTGATACGGTCCGCCAGCCGGGCGATGGGCGCCTTGCCCGTCTGTGCCTGCGATACCAGCCGGGCCATCTGCGCCAGGGTGGTTTCCGAGCCCACCCTGGTTGCCTTGACCAGCAGCCTTCCGGAGGTGTTGATGGTGGCGCCGGTGACCGCTGAGCCGGGTGCCACTTCCACGGGGACGGACTCGCCGGTGACCAGGGAGGCGTCCACCGCTGAGTTGCCGTCCACCACGACGCCGTCGGTGGCGATCTTCTCACCCGGCCGGACCACCAGGACGTTGCCCACCTGAAGCCGGTCCGCGGGGACGCGCTGCTCCACGCCGTCATGCAGGATGGTGGCGTCCTTGGCCCCGAGGTTGAGGAGGGCCTGCAGGGCGTCGCCGGCCTTTTTCTTGGCGTTCGCCTCCAGGTACCTGCCCAGGAGCAGGAAGGTGGTGACCACCGCCGCCACCTCGAAGTACAGGCCGCCGGTTTCCATTCCCTCCATGCCGGGGTGCTCGGTCATGCGGGGGTCGGCGGCAAGCTGCCAGGCGGAGAACAGGTAGGCCGCGGCCACGCCGAGGGATACCAGGGTGTCCATGGTGGACGCGAAGTGCCGCGCGTTGATGGCTGCGGCCCGGTGGAACGGCCAGGCGGCCCAGGTCACCACCGGCAGTGCCAGTGCGGCAGCAACCCAGCCCCAGTTGGCGAACTGGAACGCCGGGACCATGGAAACCAGGAACACGGGCAGCGTCAGGACGGCGGCCACCAGCAGGCGGGGCAGGAGCTGCGCCGCTGTGCCGCCGTGGGCGAGATGGTCACCTTCGACGGCGGCGCCCCCGGGTGCTGCGGCTTCCCCGGTGTCCCCGCTTGTGATCTGGGCATCGGTGACCTCACTGGTACCTTGGCTCGGACGGTGCGGCTGGCGGACTCTTGCCGTGTAGCCCGCCGCTTCAACCGTGGCTGTGAGTTGTTCGTCGGTGATCCCGGCCGGAACCCTGACGTAGGCCGATTCGAGCGGGAGGTTGACGGTTGCCTCCACGCCTTCGAGCTTGCCGAGCTTCTTCTCCACGCGGTTGACGCAGGAGGCGCAGGTCATGCCCTCGATATCGAGCTCCACTACGCGGGTGTCCGGCGGGCGGAGCAGGTCCTGGTGGCTCATGTCTTGTCCCCGTTGGCCCTTCTAGGCTTCGTTGGCAACGACCAGGTACCCGGCCTCTGCCACTGCTTCGCCGATTTCCGAGGGTGACAGTTTTTGGGTGGACGTGATGGTCACGGTGGAGATCCCGCCTGCGTTGAGTTCAACGTCCACGGCTTCCACCCCCGCAAGGGCTTCGAGTTCTTCGCTGACCGCGGAAACGCAGTGGCCGCAGGTCATGCCGGAAACGCTGACGGTTGTGATGGTGGGGGAGGTGGTGCTCATGGCTGGCTCCTGATCGTCTGGCCGGCGGTGGCCGGCGATGGGTGCAGTTGGGGGTTTAGCGAAGCAGTCTGCCGATGGCCTCGGCCGCTTCCTTGACCTTTGCATCAATGGCTTCGGCGCGCGCTTCCGGGTCGGGTTCGGCGGCGGCCCCGACCACGCAGTGGCCGATGTGCTCCTCCACCAGCCCCAGGCTGACGGCATGCAGGGCTTTGGTGACGGCGGACACCTGGGTGAGGATGTCGATGCAGTATTTGTCCTCATCCACCATCCGCGCAATGCCGCGAACCTGCCCCTCGATGCGCTTCAGCCGGCGGAGGTATGCCTCCTTGTTTCCTGTGTAGCCGTGTTCCGGCAAGTGCTCCACTGCGGACGCGGCGGTTGCTTCTTGGATGGAGTTCATGAACCCACCGTATACCCCTTAGGGGTATCGGGCAAGTACCCCCAGGGGGTATGTGCAAACTTTCGGGAAGAAGGGCACAAAAAAGCTCCGGAGTGCGTTATTGGGGGATACGCACTCCGGAGCAGCTCTTGGGCAAAAACCGGTGTCCACCTGCGTGGACCGGCCTGCTTGAATCAGCTTACTGGCTGGTATTAGCGTCCGCCAGCACCGCGAATAACTACTTTCACTTTATTTTCAGCGTGCCATTTCCGAGCCCTGCCGGCAGCCCCGGGAGGGGTTACGGTCTGTCCTCGTGAGCCGGCATCCGGTACGGAACCACCAGGACGGGCTTGCTCTGGTGGTGGGTCAGCCAGGCTCCCACCGAACCATTCAGTGCCTCCGAAAGCCGGTGCGAGAATCCACGTTCGGACGTGCCCACAATGATCATCGGCACGTTGGCTTCGGCGGCCAGCTGGCCCAGCGCACGGGCGGGATCGCCAGCGAGGGTGCGGAGCGTCCAGTCCACCGTGCCGCTGCCGGGCGGCACCTGGTCCACGGCTGACTGGATGTCTGACTTGAGTTCCGCTGTCAGGGTCCGGATGTCCTCGTCGTCGGCGTCCGGATGAAGCGACAGGCGGTGGGCCGAGCGGGCAGGGTCCCACTCCACCAGGTAGCTGGCCTCATCCACAAACGCGCACACCAGGGGCGTGCCCAGCCGGGCGGCCAGGGTGGCCGCGGTCTGCAGGACTTCCGGATGCTGTTTGGGCATGATCCCCACCAGCAGGGGGGCAGTTCCACTGAACCGTTCCGATGTCATAGCTCATTGTGCGCCCGGGCAACTGCCTTGAACAGGTCCTGCCTCGTCACGTAAGCGCAGGTGAGGCCGTTATCACCACGTTCTTGCCCCACGGGTCTTCGGTGTAGCAGGAGATGAGGACCAGGCGGTTGGGCACGATGTCCCAGATGGGGCTGTCCTTCAAGCTGGACTTCACGAACGTCGTCACGCTGTCCACCTGGTAGGTCAGCGTTCCCGAAGCGGTGTCCACCTCGAAGCGGTCACCCACCCGGGAGGCTGAGCTCAAGTGGTTGAACGGCGCCTCCGCTCCGTCCCAGCTGTGGCCGATCACGTACGTCGTGTTTGCTGAGCCCTCCCCGGGGGTTCCGAACGGAACCAGCCAGTAGCCGTCCTTGGTTTCCGGCGGCACGATGGTCTGGCTGTCCTGCGCGGCGCCGTCGAGGTCCAGGGGGTGCACCGGCACGTCAAAGCCTGCCGCCCCGTACCGGATCCGGACCGGTGCCGCCGCTGCCGGCAGCACCGGTCCAGGTTGTGGTGGAGCGGCCGCGGCGGGCGCCGTCGTCGGCCTTTGGATGTCCGGCGTGCTGCCCACCAGCGGTGCTGCGGTTGCCGGTGCAAGGGTTGCCGTTTCAACGCTTCCGACGGCGGCCGGCTGCGGCTGGTGGAGCAGTGGGCCGCCGAACGTAATGGCCAGGAAGGCCAGGATTCCGGACAGGAGGATCGCGAGGTCACCGCGGTTCAAGCGGCGCCACCGGCGGCCGGTCCGGGCAACGTGCCGGCTGCGATCCTGGGACATCTCTACTCCTCTGCTGGCAGGGGGTGATGGGAAGGAAGGCGCCCCGCCGGGCACTGGCGGGACGCCTTCCTTGTCAGTGGCCGCGGAACGCGGCTCGAGCCCCGGGCTTAGCCTGCGGCGGAGGCGTCGGCCCTGCGGCGTACGGCCACTGCGGCTCCTGCTGCCACCAGTGCGCCCAACCCGGCAACCCAGGCGGGGGAGTATTCAGCCCCGCCAACGGCTGTCTGTGCGTTGTAGCCCTTGTTGGTGCCGAGGTTGGTGGTAGCGCTTGCGGCAGCACCGGTGCGTGCCGGCACCTGTGGCGTGGCGGCGGCGGGCTGCGCTGGAACCACAGGTGCACTGGCAGCAGGCGGCGCGGCCGGAGGAGCCACCACCTCGGCGGCCACCGGCGGGTGGACGACCGGCTGCTCGGCCGGGGGCACCACCACCGGCTGCTCGACGACCGGCTCAACCACAACGGGCGGGTCGACCGGCGGCGTCACCACGGGGGGTGTGACCACCGGCGGTTCAACGACGACCGGCAGTGTTTCGCCCGGCGGCAGCGGCGCGCAGTTGTCGACGTAAAGGAGCTTGCCGGCGTCGGTCCAGTTTTTGCCGGCCGACTGCGACGTGGGTGGAATGATGTCCAACGGGTGCTGGTCGTGGCCGCTGAGGCCATTGACGTTGAATTCCAGCGCTTCCCAGCTGCTGCCGTTGTTGTGGCAGACGGTGACTTTCTCAGGTGCGGCCATGGCAGGGGCAGTGAGGCCAATCAGGCCCAGCCCTGCCACCCCCAAAGTGGCTAAGGTGCGTTTCATTTTTTCTCCCCAGTTATCCGTAGCGGTCCATGCGCGCGGGGAGTGCCAGCGTTGACGCCGTATGCCCCAGCAGCACGGTCAGCTTGCTTGAGGTTTCAGGCTAGGAGCGGCGGCAGGGGCGGGTCGCGAGTAGGAGGTACTCGACTTTATGGGCCGCTGACGTGGGCCGATACCTGCTCCTACGCGGAAATGGGGGAGTACTACTTGTTCAGCGTGGGAAACCGGCCGACTCTTTTGATCCTCCCTTGTCCGCGGTTGGCCCCGCGCCTAACGTTGAAGCATACGAAAGGTGTGTGGACATGGAAATCTACATGTGGTGGCTGGACCTGGACCTCGACACCAAGGAGTGGCTGCGGGAGAACCTCCGTGCCGAGGAGTTGCCGCTTCCCGTGCTCCAGGGCATTGCGGAAGCGGGCGGACCGCACCCCGATAACCCTGCAGCAGTCCTGAGCGATGCCGACTGGGATTTCATCGAGACGCAGTCGGAGTTTGTCGACTGACCCGAGGACCCGGAGGCTTCTGCCGCCATAAAACCGTTGCGGGCCGCCCGCAGCGATGGTTGCATGGGGGACATGGCATCCGCAGAGAGTTTTGTCTTAGCGATCGGGACTAAAAAGGGACTGTGGCTGGCCACCAGCCAGGACAGGAGTACCTGGTCCTTCACCGGCCCCCATTTCCTGATGAGCGAAATCCCCAGCATCGGGATCGATACCCGGAACGGGCGCACCCGGATCATGGTGGGCGTCCGCAATGAGCACTGGGGACCCACGGTTGCCCATTCCGATGACCTCGGCGCCACCTGGTCCGAGCCCGAGCAGGGGGCCATCAGGTTTCCGGAGGACACCGGCGCGGCCGTCGAGCGGGTGTGGCAGATCTATCCGGATGCCAAATCCCGGCCGGGGGTGGTCTGGGCTGGCGCGGAGCCCATTTCCGTGTGGAAATCCACGGACGGCGGCGAACACTTCGAACTGAACCGGGGGCTGTGGGACCACCCGCACCGCAGCGAGTGGGGTGCAGGATATGGTGGCGCAGCGGCGCATTCCATCGTGGTCCATCCCAGTGGGAAGACCGTCCACGTGGCTATGAGCACTGGGGGCGTTTACCGGTCGGTTGACGGTGGCACCTCCTGGGAGCCGCGCAACAAGGGAATCTCGGCCTACTTTATGCCCGACCCCAACCCTGAGTTCGGCCAGTGCGTGCACAAGATTGCCGCGGATGCCGCCGTCGAAGGCCGCCTTTATGCGCAAAACCATCACGGCGTCTACCGTACGGACGACAATGCCGAGACCTGGACCTCCATCGCGGACGGCCTGCCCGCTGATTTCGGATTCGTGATGCTCACCCACCCCCGCCGCGCGGGGACGGCCTGGGTGGTGCCGCTGAAAGCTGACGGCGAACGCATTCCGCCCGATGGTGAACTGGCGGTGCACCGCACGGACGATGCAGGCTCCACCTGGAAGCGGCTGGCGTCCGGCCTGCCCACCGGCGAGTACAACAGCGTGCTGCGCGATGCCGCTTCGGTGGACACGGCGGAACCCGCGGGCGTGTATTTCGGCACGCGCGGCGGCGC
The DNA here is from genome assembly GCF_045833485.1 of Arthrobacter nitrophenolicus. NCBI lineage: Bacteria > Bacillati > Actinomycetota > Actinomycetes > Micrococcales > Micrococcaceae > Arthrobacter > Arthrobacter nitrophenolicus. The sequence goes on along the minus strand of NZ_CP174504.1, from coordinate 1,612,798 downwards.
TGTCTATGCCAGCGCGGATGAGGGTGACACCTTTACCGAAGTAGCATCGCACCTGCCGGATGTGCTGTGTGTCCGGGCGGCAGTGGTGGCCGGTGCCTGACATCGCAGTGGTCCTGCCGAGCGTCCTGCAGCCCCTCGCCGGCGGGCAGTCCGTGCTGACTGCGCCCGCCGACGGGCCTGTGACGGTGGGGGAGCTGCTGGATGCGGTGACCTCCGGCTACGCCGTTCTCGGCAGGCGGCTCCGCGACGAGACGGGCGCGCTGCGCCGCTTCGTGAATGTCTATGTGGACGGGGACGAGGTGCGCCGCCTGCAGGGGCTGGAAACCGAGGTGGCGCCGGGCCAGGAGGTTCTGGTGATCCAGTCGGTGGCCGGCGGCTGAATCCCGTGTGTGCCGCGGCTGCGGGCAGTCCTTACTGACTACACCCGCTTGCCGCGGCGGCGCTGCCCCGGGAAGGGCAGCAAGGCGTTGAAGTTCAGGCGACCCGCCAGACGGTGCATTCGTCCGCATTGATGGCTTTCCGCAGCCCTGTAATCCGGTCCAGGATCCAGACCACGCCGATGCCCGGCGCTGTTTCCTGGACGCTGCCGCGGCGGATCACCACGTCGTCGTAGGAAGGGCCCACGGAAAGGCGGGCTTCAATTTCGTCACCGCGGTGGAGCTGGTCCAGGGCGCGGACTCTGGTTACATGCGTGGTCGCTTTCTTCAACATTGCGTGGCCTCCTGGCTGGAGCTGGTGCCGGCTCTTGCCTGCACTACCAAGTGTGGCCGGGCAATGTTGCGCGCCGGTTTCCCCGCGGTTAGGGACCGGTTAGTTCTTCGAGCCGGTGTTGTTTCCCTGGTGCCGGGATTCCGCTCAGGCGGCGCCGCGGCTGCGGTAGCCGGCCAGGAAGGCCGAAATCCTTTCCACGGCTTCCTCGATGTCCAGGACGGACGGGAGGATCACGAACCGGAAGTGGTCCGGGGCGGGCCAGTTGAACGCGGTGCCGTGGGAGACCAGGATTTTCTGTTCCTGCAGGAGGTCCAGGACGAACTGCTCGTCATTGGCGATCGGGTACAGTTCCGGATCCAGGCGCGGGAACAGGTACATGGCCCCCGACGCCGGCACGCAGGTGACGCCGGGGATGGCAGTGAGCAGTTTATGGGCGAGGTCGCGCTGTTCCCGCAGCCGTCCGCCCGGATTCACCAGGGCCTCGATGCTTTGGTAGCCGCCCAGGCAGGTCTGGATGGCGTGCTGGGCGGGAACGTTCGCGCAGAGGCGCAGCGAGGCAAGCAGCTCCAGGGCTTCCCGGTAGCCGGCGGTGGCGGCGAGGGGTCCGGTGATGGCCACCCACCCCGCGCGGTAACCGGGCATCCGGTAGGCCTTGGACAGCCCGCTGAAGGTCAGGCAGCACACGTCTTCCGCCACTGACGCGGTGTGGATGTGGCGGGCGCCGTCGTACAGCACCTTCTCGTAGATCTCGTCCGAGAACAGCACCAGGTTGTGCTTGCGTGCCAGGGCAGCGAACTGTTCCAGGATGTGGCGGGGGTACACCGCGCCCGTGGGGTTGTTCGGGTTGATGATCACGATGCCCTTGGTGCGGCTGGTGATTTTCGCTTCCACGTCCGCCATGTCCGGCCACCAGTTCTCTGCCTCATCGCAGAGGTAGTGCACCGGTTTGCCGCCGGTGAGGGTCACGGCAGCCGTCCAGAGCGGGTAGTCCGGCGCCGGGACCAGGATCTCGTCACCGTTTTCCATGAATGCCTGCAGGCACATGGAAATGAGTTCGCTGACGCCGTTGCCGACCACGATGTCCTCAACGCCGATGTTCATCAGGCCGCGGGTCTGGTAGTACTGCGAGATGGCGGTGCGCGCGGTGAAAATCCCCTTGGAATCGCTGTACCCCTGCGCACCGCGAAGGTGGTGGATCATGTCAACGACGACGGATTCCGGCGCTTCCAGCCCGAACGGCGCCGTGTCCCCAAGGTTCATCTTGAGGATGCGGTGCCCCTCGGCCTCCATGTTCTTGGCCGCCTGGAGGATGGGGCCGCGGAGTTCGTAGCGGACATTCCGGAGTTTGCTGGAGTGTTGCATGGCGCGCATGGTTGATCTTTTCACACAGCCGGCGCCGGCCGCCCCTGCTTAGGGCAGGGGAGGCCGGCGGCGGTGCTAGGAAACTGCAGCGCCGGTTCGTTCGGCAGCGATGGCGTTTGGAACTGCGAGAAGTGCTATCAGGGCAAGAGCTCCGGCCGCTGCGAATACGTAGAATCCCCAGGGATAGGCGATGCCTGCTGCCACCAGTCCGCCCGTTACTGCAGGTCCCATGATGGCCCCCACGCGGCCCACGCCGGCAGCGAAGCCGAGTGCCGTGGCACGCAGCCGGGCCGGGAAAAGCTGGCTCACCCAGGCGTAGACGAGCACCTGGGAACTGAAGACGAACACTCCAGTGACGAAGACAAGCACGTTGAGCAGGACTGCGTTCTCCACCTTGATGCTCAGGAGCGCCAGGCACAGTGCCGAGAGGCCGAACCACAGCAGCACGATGGGTTTTGTGCCGTGCTTGTCTGCCAGGATGCCGGCGACAATAAGGCCGGCGACAGCGCCAAGGTTCAGTACCAGCAGCAGCGAGAGGCCCGCGCTGACCGGATACCCTGCGGATGCCATCAGTTGGGGAAGCCACGTGTTCAGGCCGTACACGAGCAGCAGCCCCATGAATGATGCCGCGGCGATGGCTGCGGCTACCACCGGGTACGGCTTCTTCACCAGGTCGCGGAAGCCGGTGCGGGACTCCGCCCCGGCTGCCCTGGCCGGTGGCAGCGTCTCCGGCAGCTTGAACCACAAGAAAGGCAGGAGCAGCAAACCTGCAACGCCGCCCACGACGAACATGGTCCGCCATTCCGGAATGACCAGCAAGGCCAGGAATGCCGTGGCCACGGCGCCGACGTGGTACCCGGTCATGGTGCGGGTGGTCGACTTGCCGGCATTGCCTGCAGGCGAGTAATCGTTCATGTACGCCAAGGCAGCGGGCAGGCAGGCTCCGAGCCCGGCACCGGCCAGAAGCCGGAAAACGCCGAACACGGCAACGTTCGGCGCCCACACGACGGCGAGGGTAAACACCGAAAACCACAGCACGCAGGCCATGAGCAGGTTTCGCCGCCCCAGGCGGTCCGAGAGGGGAGCAATGAAAAGCGCACCCGCGCCCACGCCCACCAGGGAAACCGTGGCCACGAAGGTGGCGCCCACGGCATCAAAGCCCAGCTCGCCGGTCTTGATGAGTGTCGGGATGACGGTGCCGAGAACCACAAGGTCGAAGCCGTCCAGGACCATTGCCAGCCAGCACAGCCATACAGGCCAGCGCGAGGGCAGGCCGGATGAAGAAGTTGTCATGAAATCCTCGTTGATATCAGAAAGATGCCTTCGCCGCCCGGTCAGCAGGGTGTGACCCGCGGCATAAGCAAGAAGACTACATGGCAGTTCTCTTAACGTACAAATGTTCGTCTAGCGAACAGTTGGATTTCGGTGCATCGCTTATGGCGCCAGCCGGTCCCCCTTCCGGTGCACCCGGAACCAACGGTATCCGTAGCGCCCCAGCTCGGCCGTAAAGCCGCCGCCGGGCTCCAGTTCCACGTTGTCGCCGTCGAACAGGTCCAGCAGCATGGCGTCCTTGTAGGCCTGCGGCGGGGCGTCCTCTCCACCCACCAGGCCGCTGACCTTCACCGGGTCCTCGCCAAAGTTGTGCAGCAGCACCAGCGTCCCGCCGTCGGAACTGCAGGTATGGGCGAACACCGCGGGCTCCGGCTGGTCAATGACGTTGAATTCACCCCAGCCCAGCTCCGCGGACTCGCGGTAGCGGCGGATCAGCGTGGCCATGAAGTTGAACAGCGAGTCCGGGTCCCGCTTGGCCGCGGCGGCGTTGACCCGGCCGGGCCCGTAGTCGCCCCTGGCCAGCGGAGCCACCAGGTCCGCTGCCTTGGCACTGGAAAAGCCGCCGTTCTTTTCGCTGGTCCACTGCATGGGGGTGCGCACGGCGGCGCGGCTCTTCTGCCGAAGGTCCTCGCCCATGCCGATCTCCTCGCCGTAGAACAGCACGGGCGTGCCCGGCAGCGAGAACATCAGCGAGTACACCATCCGGATCCGTTCCTGGTCGCCGCCCAGCATCGGCGGCAGCCTGCGGCGCAGGCCCCGGCCGTAGATCTGCATGTTCTTGTCCGGCCCGAAGGCGGCGAAAACCTCCTGCCGCTCGCCGTCGCTGAGCTTGTCCAGGGTGAGTTCGTCATGGTTGCGGACGAACATGGCCCACTGGTTGTCCGGATGGATGGCCGGCCGGCTCTTGAGCGTCTCCGCGAGCGGGCGGGCATCCTGCCGGGCCAGCGACAGGTAGATGTGCTGCATCGACATAAAGTCGAACTGCATGTTCAGCTCGTTGCCCTCGGGACCGCCGAAGTACTCCAGCTGCTCCTTGTAGGGCAGGTTCACCTCGCCCAGCAGCACCGCGCTGCCGTTGCGGCGGCTCACAAAGCTGCGGAGCGCCGCAAGGTACTCGTGCGGGTCCAGGTTGGCGGCCTCATCCTTGGGCTGGCCGCGGGTCTCCAGGAAGAACGGCACGGCATCCAGCCGAAAACCGTCCAGCCCCAGTTCCAGCCACAGTCCCATCGCCTTCGCGATCTGGTCCCGGACGCCGGGATGGGTGACGTTGAGGTCCGGCTGGTGCTTGGCGAACATGTGCAGGTACCACTCGCCCGTGGCGTCGTCCTGCGTCCACAGCGAATTCTCCTCCCCGGGGAAGACCACCTCGGAGGACGTGTCCGGGGGAGTGTCCTGGCGCCACACGTAGAAGTCGCGGAACGGGTTGTCCGTCGATTTCCTGGCCTCGACGAACCACGGGTGCTGGTCGGAGGTGTGGTTGACCACGAAGTCCGCGATCACGCGCATGCCCCGGTCCTTGGCGGCGCGGATGAACTCCACCAGGTCGCCGAGCGTGCCCAGCCGGGAGTCCACGGCGAAGAAGTCCGTCACGTCATAGCCGTCGTCCCGGTCCGGGGACGGGTAGAACGGCATGAGCCAGATGCAGGTCACGCCCAGGGCGGCCAGGTAGTCCACCCGCTGGGTCAGCCCGGCGAAATCTCCGGTGCCGTCGCCGTCGTCGTCAAAGAACGTCTCCACGTCCAGGCAGTAGATGACCGCGTTCTTCCACCACAGGTCGGACGTCTCGGCGAGCCTCATGCCCGGGCCTCCGACGACGGTTCGGCAGCCGCTGCGGCAAGCTGCGGTTCAGGCGCTCCGCCGGATGTCCGCAGGTGGGGCAGGACGTCCGCCGCGAACGCGTCGATGAAGGGAGCCTGCTCCTGGCCCACGAAATGCAGGTAGAGCTCGTCGAACCCGAGCTCGGCGTAACCGGCCAGCCAGTCCACGTGCTGCTCCAGGCTTGCCGATACGTTGACGCTTGTGCGGACCTGCTCCTCGCCCACATGCTCGCCCACGCCGTCGAAATGCCCGGCCGTCGGCAGGTCCCAGGGCACAGGCGGGGCGAACGTGTTGGTCCGCCACTGGTCCACGGCGATGGCAGCAGCCTGCTCTTCGCGGGACGCCCACGAAAGGTGGACCTGCAGCACGGCCTTGCCTTGTCCGCCGTTGTCCCGGTAGGCGGCCAGCATGTCCCGCAGCTTGTCGGCAGGCTGGTTGACGGTGACCAGCCCGTCCGCCCAGGCGGCGGCACGTCGTGCTGTCTCCACGCTGATGGCGGGCGCAATCAGCGGCGGCGGAGAATCCGGGACATCCCAGATCCGCGCCTGCTCCACCGTCACCAGGCCGCGGTGCGTGACTTCCTCACCGCGGTGCAGCCTGCGGATGACGTCAACGCACTCTTCCAGCCGGCGCTGCCGGATGTCCTTGGCCGGCCAGGCATCGCCGGTGATGTGCTCGTTCATGTTTTCGCCGCTGCCGGGGGCGAACCAGAACCGTCCCGGGAACATCCCGGCGAGGGTCGCGGACGCGTGGGCGATGATTGCCGGGTGGTAGCGCTGGCCCGGTGCCGTCACCACCCCGAACCGGAGGCCGGTGGTGGCCAGGGCGGCCCCCAGCCAGGACCAGGCGAACCCGGAATGGCCCTGGCGTGCGGACCACGGCTCGATGTGGTCGGAGCACATGGCGGCGTCAAAGCCTGCGCGCTCCGCATGCTGGACATCCTGGAGCAGCTGGCCGGGACTGATCTGTTCGTGGGAGGCGTGAAAGCCGACGGTAACCATCGTTAACCTCTACCGTCCGGTACGGTGCCCTGTCGAGGGCATCCCGGACGGCGGTGCCCAAACCCGTCCACTTGTCGGATAAGTTTGGAACTTGTAGTACTGCGTTCCTGCCGACGATGCGGGGGCCGGCGGAACGGGAAGGAAGTACCTCAATGGGAGGCGTGCTGATCGGGCTGGCGGTGATCGGCGTCGTGATCGCCGTGGGGTACATCGCGGCGCGCTGCGGCCTGGGCGGCGAGCCCACCGTCACGGCATTGACGCGCACGGCGTTCTTCATCACCAACCCGGTCCTGCTGTTCACGGTGGTCCTGGAATCGGACGTCAGCGTGGTGTTCTCTGCCTACGTGCCGCTGGCCCTGCTTACCGCACTGGTCACCGCGCTGCTGTACGTGGTGATCAGCCGGCTGTGGTTCCCGAGGCCGCTCGCCGAAACGGCGGTCGGCGCCATGGCCAGTTCCTACGTCAACGCCAACAACATCGGCATCCCCATCACCCTGTACGCGCTGGGGGACGCCACCCCCGTGGCACCGGTGCTCCTGGTCCAGCTGCTCCTGCTGGCGCCGCTGGTGCTCACCTTGTTGGACCTTTCGGCCGCCGGCAGGTTCTCGCCGCGGCTGATGCTGACGCAGCCGTTCCGGAATCCCATGATCATCGCCACCCTCCTGGGCGTGGTGCTGGCGGCGTTCAACGTGGAGCTGCCTGAGCCGGTGATGGCCCCGCTGGCCTTGCTCGGCGGCGCGGCCGTGCCGGTGGTGCTGCTGGCGTTCGGCATGTCGCTGCACGGCAGCCGGATGCTGGGCAGCGGCGGGCATACGGCGGAGATCCTCACCGCCACCGTGCTCAAGTCCGCGGTGATGCCGGCGGTGGCGTTCGTCGTCGGTCGCTTCCTGTTCAACCTGGACCAGCCCATGCTCCTGGGCGTTGTCCTCATGGCTGCGCTCCCCTCCGCCCAGAACGCCTTCCTGTTCGCCAGCAAGTACGGCCGGGGAGTGGCCGTGGCCAGGGAAACCATCATGCTCTCCACGGCCGCTGCGGCGCCGGCGCTGATCCTCATCGTCTGGCTGCTCGCAGGCTGATCCGCCGCGCCGGCAGGCAGGGCAGGGGTTCCGCGCCGGCCGCCCCCGGGCAAGAATGGGCACATGGAACTTCCCGTGATGCCGCCTGTCCCGCCCATGCTCGCCAAATCCGTCAGCGGCATCGACGGTATTCCGGGGACAGGGAGCCTCAGCTACGAACCCAAGTGGGACGGCTTCCGGTCCATCATCTTCCGCGACGGGGACGAGCTGGAAATCGGCAGCCGCAACGAAAAGCCGATGACCCGGTACTTTCCCGAGCTGGTGGCGGCGCTGAAGGAGAACCTGCCGCCGCGGTGCGTGGTGGACGGGGAAATCATCCTGGTGGGCGCCTCGGGCGACCGGCTGGACTTCGACACCCTGCAGCAGCGCATCCACCCCGCCGCCAGCCGGGTGAAGCTGCTGGCGGAGCAGACCCCGGCATCCTTCGTGGCCTTCGACCTCCTGGCCCTGGGCGATGACGACTACACCGGCAGGCCCTTTTCCGAACGCCGCGCCGCGCTGGAGAAGGCGCTGGCGGCCAGCAAGGCACCGGTCCACCTCACGGCCGCCACCACGGACAAGGACACCGCCGGCAAATGGTTCGAGCAGTTCGAGGGCGCCGGCCTGGACGGCGTGGTGGCCAAGAGGCTGGATGGCCGGTACGAACCGGACAAGCGGGTGATGTTCAAGATCAAGCACGAGCGCACGGCCGACTGCGTGGTGGCCGGCTACCGGCTGCACAAGAGCGGGCCGGACAGCATCGGCTCGCTGCTCCTGGGCCTGTACAAGGACGACGGCGGCCTGGCGAGCGTTGGCGTGATCGGCGCCTTCCCGATGAAGCGCCGCAAGGAGCTGTTCCAGGAACTGCAGCCCCTGGTGACCGATTTCGACAACCACCCCTGGGCATGGGCGAAGCAGGAGGAAGGCGAACGGACGCCGCGGAACGCCGAGGGCAGCCGCTGGAGCGCCGGCAAGGACCTGTCCTTCGTGCCGCTGCGGCCGGAACTGGTGGTGGAGGTCCGGTACGACCACATGGAGGGGGACAGGTTCCGGCACACCGCCCAGTTCAACCGCTGGCGCCCGGACCGGGACCCGGAGTCGTGCACCTACGCGCAGCTGGAGGAGCCGGTCAACTTTGACCTCGCCTCGGTCCTGGAGACCGGCCGGCCCTAGCCGTTGCCCCGGACTGCCGGGTTCCTGGCGTCCAGCATGCTCCACAGGCCGTCCGCGCGGCAGGGAATGGACGCGTCCACCAGTGCCCGGCTGTGCGGGTGCCGCGGGGCGGCGAAAAAGTCGCGCGTTTCGGCCACCTCCACAACCTTACCCTCGAGCAGGACCGCCACCCTGTCGCACATGTACCGCACCACGTCCATGTCGTGGGAGATCACGATCAGGGACAGGTCATGCTCACGCTGCAGCCGCAGCAGCAGGTTCAGGATGGTCCGCTGCGTGAGCGCGTCCAGGGCTGAGGTGGCTTCGTCGCAGATCAGCACTTTAGGTTCGAGCAGGAGGGCGCGGGCGATGGTGGCCCGCTGCAGCTGGCCGCCGGAGCATTGGCCGGGGCGCTTGTCCAGGAGGGCGGCATCCAGCTCCACCTCCTTGAAGGCGGCCGCGATCCGCTCGTCCCGCTGGGCGGGCGGGAGGTCCCGCCGCGGCGGCAGCGGTGCCTGCAGGCTTGCCCGCAGGGTCATGCGGGGGTCGAACGCGCCGTGCGGCTCCTGGAACACCAGCTGCACCGCCGTGGGCCGGGCGGCGCCGCCGTCGAACCGCCGGCTGATAATCCCGGTGCTGGCCTCCTCAAGCCCGACGATGGCCTTGGCCAGGGTGCTCTTGCCGGACCCGGACTGGCCGAGGACGCCCAGGATCTCCCCGCGGCGGAGCGTGAGTGAGACATCTTCCAGCACGGTACTGCCGCGCCTGCGCCCGAAGCGCTTGCCCACCTTGTCCAGGACCAGCACGTCGCCTTCTCCGGGGGACGGACGACGCCGGGAGGCGGGTGCCAGCTGCGCCGCGGCCAGCAGGTCCCGGGCATACTCCGTTGCGGGGCGGGTAAGCAGCTCACCTGCGGGTCCGTCCTCCACGATGCTGCCGGCGTTCATGACCAGGACGCGGTCCGCGTAAGCGGCGACGGACGCCAGGTTGTGCGTGATGTACAGGATGCCGAGCCCGCGCTCCCGGCGCTCGCGGTCCAGCAGCTGCAGCACCTGGCGTTCAAGCATCTTGTCCAGGGCTGACGTAGGCTCATCGGCCAGGAGCATGTCCGGTTGGCCGGCCAGCGCCAGGGCGGTCATGGCGCGCTGGGCCATGCCGCCCGAAAGCTGGTGCGGGAAAGAGCGAAGGCCATTGCCGGGGTCGGCGAAACCAACCTCCGCCAGCAGCTCCAGGGCCTTGGCCCGGGCCTTGGACCCGCGCAGCCCGGCGTGCAGGCGCAGCGGCTCTTTGAGGTGGTTCCCGATGGTCCGGTTGGGGTTGAACATCCGCTTGGGCTGCTGGAACAGCATGCCCAGCCGCCCGCCGCGGACCGCGTTGAGTTCGGGTTCGCGGGCGCGCGCCAGGTCCTGGTCCCCCAGCCGGATGGACCCTGCGGTGATTTCCAGCTGCGGGGGCAGCAGCCGCAGGCACGACATGGCGGTGAGCGTCTTCCCCGACCCCGAACTGCCCACCAGGGCCACGAACTCACCGGGCTCGACGGCGAGGGAGACGCCGGACAGCAAACGGCGGCCGTGTCCGCCGTCGTCGGTTTTGTGCCGGACCTCCAGGCCGTCCAGCACCAGCCGGGCGCTCACGTGTCCGCCGCCGTCGGAAGCAGCAGGGGCCCGGCGGCCATGTGGGCGGCGCGCTGGCCCAGCAGGGTGACACAGAGGGCAACCGTGAAGATGACCAGGCCCGGGGCCAGGATGCCCAGCGGTGCACGGTCGGCAAACGGCTGCGCCGCGGCCAGCATGGAGCCCCAGTCCGACTGCGGCGGCTGGACGCCCAGGCCGAGGTAGGAGAGGGCGCCTACGCTGATCAGCAGGTGGCCGAACCGCAGGGTGGCCTGGCCCAGGATCGGGGCGGCAAGGTGCGGCAGGACGTGCCGGAAGATAACGAAGCGCGGACTGCAGCCCAGCACCCTGGCGGCATCCACGAACCCGCGGGCGGAGACGTCGTAGGCAAGGGTCCGTGCCAGCCGGGCGAAGGGCGTCCAGCCGGTGACGGTGAGCGCCAGCAGCAGGGGACCGAATCCGGTGCCGAGGGCCGCGACGATGAACAGCGCCACTACCATCTCCGGCAGCGCGAGCAGGACATCGTTCGTGCGGGTGAGGAACTCATCCACCCAGCCACGTCGCCGGGCGCTGAGGATGCCGATGCCCACCCCCAGGATGCACGTCAGCACCGTTGCCAAGGCGGCGACGGACATGGAGAACCGGCCACCCTCCAGGATCCGGCTCAGCGTGTCCCGGCCCAGGTTGTCGGTACCCAGCCAGTGCGCTGCCGACGGCGGTGCCAGGCGCAGTGCCAGGTTCTGCTCCGCGGGCGGGTAGGGCGAGATCCACGGGGCAAGCAGCACCGCCAGGACGATCAGGGCAAGGACTGATCCGGCAACCGCGGTCACGCTGATCCGGCTACGCAAGGGAACCTCCCACCGTGGGGTTGAGGAAGCGGTGGACGAAATCGGCCAGGGTGGTTACCCCCACGGCCAGCGCCACGACCACCACCACGCCGCCCTGTGCCAGGGGGATGTCGCTGTTGACCACGGAATCGAAGAGCAGGCGGCCCATGCCGGGCACGGCGAAGATCACCTCCACGATCACCGAGCCGCCCAGCAGCCCGGCGAACCAGACAGCGAACAGGGTGGACAGGGGCACCAGCCCGTTGGGAATGACATGGCGGATGATGGACTGGGCCTGGCTCAGGCCGCGGGCCCGGGCGGCCGGCACGTGGTCCGCTGCTGCTGCGTCGATGATGCCGGCGCGGACCGCGGAGGTGAAGAAGCTGATGGGCCGCAGTGCCAGGGTCAGGGCAGGAAGGACTGCCGAGGACATGTCGTTCCAGCCGGCCGTGGGCAGCACCGAGAGCTTGAGGGCGAAGACCAGGACCAGAACCGGTGCCACCCAGTACTCCGGCATGGCGATGAACGCCTGGGTCACGGCGGTGATGGCCTTGTCCGGCATGCTGCCCGGACGCAGCCCGGAGATGATGCCGAGCGGAAGGGCGACGGCGGCGGCGAGCCCCAGCGACATGGCCACGAGGCTGAGCGTGACGGCAAGCGCGGGCAGGACCTGCTCTGCGACGGGGGTGCGGCTGACGTAGGACAGCCCCATGTCACCGCTGAAGAAGTCGCCCAGCCACCGGAAGTACTGGGCGGCGAGGGGATCGTTCAGTCCCAGGCTCTCGGCGAGGGCCTGGACGGAGGAGTCCTCGATGGCATCGCCGGCGACCCTGGACCGGATGATCTTCCGGACCGGGTCGCCGGGGGTGACGTAGGGGATGAGGAACACCGCGAAAGAGGACACAGCGACGGCGGCCACCAGGGTGGCCGTCCGTTTGGCGATGAACTGCAGCATGCGGTGGTCCGGTGTTCGAGGGACTTGGGGGCTAGGAGGCGGCCTTGGCCGTCTTTGCCGTCAGGACATAGCGGGACAGCGGGTCCTGGACGTAGGAAAGGACGTTGGTGCGGACGGCGTCGGTGGCCTGCTCGTTAACCAGCCAGGCGTTGACCGCCTTGTCCTGGAGGATCTGTCCGGCCTCCGCGTACAGCTTGTACCGTTCGTTGGTGTCCACCGTCTTGGCCGCCTCGGCAATGATCCGGTCGTACTCCGGATCGCAGAAGTGGCTCAGGTTGTAGGTGCCCTTGCAGGTGTAGTCGGCCGTCAGGAAGCCGATGGGGTCGGCGATGTCGATCAGTCGGTTGCGCTGGCTGAGCAGCATGTCGTAGTTGCCCGCCAGCACATCCGGTTCCGCCGAGGCGTATTCCTTTGCCTGGATGGACAGCGGGATGCCGATGTTCTTCAGGTTCTCCTGGATGACCGCGGCCACGTCCGCGAACTCGGCGCGCTCCACGATTGCGATGATCTCCAGCGGGCGGTCAGCGGTGTAGCCGGCCTTTTCCAGCAGGGCGCGGGCTCCCTCCAGGTCCTGCTTGTGCTGCTCCTGCGCCTCGCCGGCCCAGGGCTCGGACGGCGCGAACGGTCCCGTGGCGGGCAGGGCAGCGCCCTCGTAGACGCTGGCGGCCAGGGCTTCCAGGTCCAGCGAGTCGCGGATCGCCTTGCGGACATCGATGTTGTCCAGCGGTGCGCGGCCGTTGTTCATGTACAGGGTGGCAGTGCGCGGCGAATCGGCGCCCAGCACGGTGACACCGGCGGTGCCCTTCAGGGTGGCGAGACTCGCCACCGGGATGGACAGGGAGATGTCCGCCTCGCCGGTCTGGACCTGGGCCGCGCGGGTGGCGCCGTTGGTGATGAAGCGAATTTCCGCTCCTGCCAGCTGGACCTCGCCGCCCCAATAGTTTTCGTTGCGGTCGAGCGTCAGGGACTGCTTCGCTTTTTCCGAGACGGGGGTGAAGGGGCCGGTGCAGTGGCCGAACGGGTCCACCTCTGCGTCCTTGTAGGCCGCCGGGGCGAGGATGCCGGTGTTGACGCTTGCCAGGCGGTACGGGACCAGCGGGTTTTCGGCCGGGGTGCTCACACGGACGGTGTTTTCGTCCACGGCGCTGACGCTGCTGACCATGGTCCGGTTGAAGGCCCGGGCCGGCACTTTGGCGTCCAGGACGTGGTTCAGCGAGGCAACCACCGACTCCGCGGTGAGCGGGGTGCCGTCCTGGAAGGAAACGTCCTGGCGGATGGTGAAGTCCCAGTCCAGCGGGGACGTCTGCTTCCACTCTGTCGCAAGCATGGGCACTACCTTGCCCTGTGCCTGGTCGAACCGGGTGAGGGTTTCCAGGCAGCCGGACAGCGAAAGGATGTAGGCGGCATCGGATTCGATGGCCCAGTTGGCCACCGGCGCGCGGAAGTTGTCCACCACGATCCGCTGGCTGGTGTCCGCGGCAGCCGTGCCCTGGACGGCCTGGGTCTGGGTGCCGCTGAAGCCGCAGCCGGCCAGGGTAAGGGTGGCGAGGGCTGCCACGAGGACGCGGGGCCGGAGGAACGAGCGCACGAAAATACCGCCTTGCAGGGCTGCCGGGGAAGCAGGAATAAAAAGATGGGAACGACTTAGGGTAGCCTTCCCTTCCTGAAAACCGTGAATTGATGTCGGTCCCTGCCTGCCGGATGACCCAGCCGGCCGCCGTCGTGCCTTCCTGCCCGGTTACTGCCCGCCGGCCGGTCCCCGGGCACCGAAAAGCCCGCCGTTTCCGGGGAAATGGCGGGCTGTCCGGGGAGCAACCGGGAGGGACCGTACGGTGTGCGGCCTACTTCAGGCCCAGCTGCTGGGTGGGGGTCTTGAAGGATTCCTTGGCGGTGAGGGCCGAGATGGCTGCCACGGCGCAGATGACCGCGGTGAAGATGCTGATCTGGACCCAGCCGCCGGCCTTGATGCCGCCCATGGCTGCGACGATGGCCGGGGCGAAGCCTGCCATCAGGAAGCCGAGCTGGGTGCCGATGGCCAGGCCGGAGAACCGGACCTTGGTGCTGAACATCTCCGCGTAGAAGGACGGCCAGACGGCGTTGGAGGCTGCGTAGCCGCAGGAGAACATGCCGATGGCGGCCAGGAACATCAGGGGCACGCTGCCGGACTCAAGGCTGAGCAGGAACAGGGGCGTCAGCACCGCGCTGGCCACCGCGCCGTAGATGAACACGGGCTTGCGGCCGATCTTGTCCGCGAGCATGCCGAACAGCGGCTGGGTGCCCAGGGCCACGAGGTTGGCGCCGACCACCAGCCACAGCGTGATGGTCCCGTCCACCCCGGCAACGGTCTTGGCGTAGCTGATGGCCAGGGTGCCGAAGACGGTGGAGACGGCGGCGATGAAGGCGCAGCAGATAACGCGGAGGACGTCCCGCCAGTGGCCCTTGAGCAGGTCGGCAACCGGGAGCTTGGAGATCTGCGCGGACTTCTGGGCTTCCTCGAAGGCGGGCGGCTCGTGCAGCGTACGGCGGATGAAGAACGCCACCACGACCACCACGGCGCTCAGCCAGAAGGGGATGCGCCACCCGATGCCGTACTTGATCTCGTCCGGAAGGGCCAGGACGGGGATGAAAACGAGGGCCGCGAGGATCTGGCCGCCCTGGGTGCCGGTGAGGGTCCACGAGGTGAAGAAGGAGCGGCGGTTGTCCGGGGCGTGTTCCAGCGTCATGGAGGATGCACCGGCCTGCTCGCCGGCGGCGGAAAGGCCCTGGCAGAGCCGGGCCAGGACCAGCAGTGCCGGAGCCCACCAGCCCACGGTGTTGAAGTCGGGCAGGCAGCCGATGAGGAAGGTGGAGGCGCCCATCAGGATCAGGGTGAACATCAGCACCTTCCGCCGGCCGATCCTGTCACCGAAGTGCCCCAGGATCACGGCGCCAACGGGGCGTGCCACATAGGCGAAGCCGAAGGTGGCGAACGACATGATGGCGGCGTTGGCGTCAGCGTCGGGGAAGAAGACAGTGGGGAAGATCAGCGCCGCTGCCGAGCCGAAGATGAAGAAGTCGTAGTATTCGACGGCGCTGCCCAGGAAGCTGGCGAGGGCCGCCTTCTTGGGCGTCCCGGCATGGGTGGCGGTACCCGCTCCGGCGGACGGAAGAGTCTGGCTCATGGAGTTCCTTTGTGTGACGACATTGTCGCTGGTGAATCTTGGGGGATCGCAGCCGTGCCTGGGTGCGGGCGGGGCGCGATGCGGCTGGAGTCCGGTGGAGGTCCAGGGCGAGTAGCCACATGATGAGAGCTACTTGTGCGATACAGCAATGATGGCTGTGAGGGCAGTCACCTGTCAAGAAAATGATCACGATCTAGAAATAGCTCTCACATTGTGGCAATATCGAGCTATGAGTGTGAATCAAACCACAGTGGCCGATGACGTTCCCGCTGAGGAGGCCGGCGCCCCGGCAGGCGGAAAAAAGACGCGGGCGGGGGACCGGACGGACATGGTGGGCAAGGCCCTTGGCCTGCTGGTCCTCCTGGGTGATGAGCCCCGGGGGGCCAGTGCTGCGGAAATCTCACGCCGCGCGGAGCTGCCGTTCAGCACCACATACAGGCTCCTGGGCTCCCTCGCCCGCGACGGGTTTGTGGATTATGAGCCGGACGGGCGCCGCTACCACCTTGGCCTGCGCATCTTCCAGCTGGGCCAGCGGGTCTCCAGCTATCACGGCTTTGCCGGCACCGCCCTCCCGGTCCTGCGCCGCGTCACCGGGCAGACGGGTGAGGCAACCATCCTCAGCGTCCGCGACGGCCTCCACCATCTCACCGTGAACAAGGTGGATGGGCCGCAGATCTTTCGCGTCACCAGCGACCCCGGACACCTGGGCTCCCTGTCCACCACGGCGGTGGGGAAGGCCCTGGTCGCCTTCGCGGAAGATTCGGAGCGCGAGCGGCTGCTGGACGAACTGCCGCTGGAGGCGCTGACGGAAAAATCCATTACCGACAGGCAGGCCTTCCGCGAGGAAGTCGAGAAGGTGCGCCACCAGGGCTACGCCGTCATGGATGAAGAGAATGAGGCGGGCATGCGCGCCGTCGCCGTCCCGCTGCTGAACGCCCAGGGCCACGCGTTCGCGTCCCTGGCCACCGCGGTGCCCGTCTTCCGGCTCAGCCTCGAGGCGCTCGAGGCCTATGTCCCGCTCCTGCAGGAGGCCGCAGCGGAACTGGCGGCACGCCTTCCCCAGCGCTAAAAGTTCGTATCTCGAACAGGAGTGCGATAAGTGAACAAATGCTGTACTGTATTTTCCATCACCGGAACCGCCGCAGGGCTGGTCCGGTGCCGTTACCAAAGGAGCTGCACGGATGAGTTCTCGAACTGAGTCCTACCTGGTGGGACTGGTCGGCGACGGCGTCACGCCGTCACTCACCCCGCCCATGCACGAACGCGAAGGGGATGTGCAAGGCCTGCGCTACCTGTACCGTCCCATCGACCTCCTGGAGCTGGGCCTGCCCGGCGAAGCTGTGGGCGAGCTCCTTCAGAGTGCACGCACCCTCGGATTCAACGGGCTCAACATCACCCATCCCTGCAAGCAGCTGGTCCTGCAGCACCTGGATGAAATCTCCCCGGACGCCCGCCGGCTGGGCGCCGTGAACACGGTGGTCATCCGGGACGGCCGCTTCATCGGCCACAACACCGACTTCTCCGGCTTCGCCGCAGCCCTGGCCTCCGGCCTGCCGGGTGCACGGCTGGACCGCGTGGTGCAGCTTGGTGCAGGCGGCGCCGGATCCGCCGTCGCCTATGCCCTGCTCACCGCCGGAGTCAGGACGCTGGACCTGGTGGACATGGACCCTGCGCGCGCCGCGGAGCGGGCGGCGGAACTGGCAGGCTTCTTCCCGCACGCCACCGTTACGGCCCGGACGACGGCGGAGCTGCCGCAGCTGATGCCGCTGGCCGACGGCCTGGTGCACTGCACGCCGGTCGGCATGGCTGCGCACCCCGGCGTACCCCTTGACCTTGACCTGCTGGAAGCACGCCACTGGGTGGCGGACATCGTCTACCGCCCCATCGACACCGAACTGGTCCGCGGCGCCCGCGCCAAGGGCTGTGACGTCCTGGACGGCGGCCGGATGGCAGTGGGCCAGGCGGCCGACGCTTTCCGGATCTTCACCGGCCTGGACGCCGACCCGGACCGCATGCGCTCGCACTTCCTGGAGCTCGTGGCCGCCGAGGAGGTGGCCGCCTGATGCGTACGGGAATCGCCACCGTCTGCCTCTCCGGCACCCTCAAGGAAAAGATGCAGGCCTGCGCCATCGCCGGCTTCGACGGCATCGAGATCTTCGAGCAGGACCTGGTCACCTCGCCGCTGAGCCCGGAGGATGTCCGGAAGATGGCCGCGGACCTCGGGCTGGGTTTGGACCTCTACCAGCCGTTCCGGGATTTCGACGGCGTCACCCCGGACCTGCTCAAGGCCAACCTCCGCCGGGCTGAGGCGAAGTTCGGGCTCATGTCCCGCCTGGGCATGGACACCATCCTGGTCTGCTCCAACGTTGCCACGGCCACGATCGACGACGACGGCCTGCGCGCCTCCCAACTGGCGCAGCTGGCCGGGCTTGCCGGAGACCACGGCATCAAGGTGGCGTACGAGGCCCTCGCCTGGGGCAAGCACGTGAACGACTACGAGCACGCGTACCGGCTCGTGGAGATGGTGGACCACCCCAACCTCGGAACCTGCCTGGACTCCTTCCACATCCTCTCCCGCGACTGGGACACCGCGCCGATCGAGCAGATCAACGCGGACAAGATCTTCTTCGTCCAGGTGGCCGACGCCCCCAAGCTGTCCATGGACGTGCTCTCCTGGAGCCGCCACTACCGGGTATTCCCCGGTGAAGGCCAGTTTGAGCTGGCCAAGTTCATGGGGCATGTGGTCCGTGCCGGCTACACAGGTCCCGTCTCCCTCGAAGTGTTCAATGACGTCTTCCGCCAGTCCGACGTCGAGCGCACTGCCGTGGACGCCATGCGGTCGCTCATCTGGCTCGAGGAACAGAGCGCCAAATGGCTCGCCGCCACGGACGCCGAAGGGGCCGGCGGCGCCGCCCTCCGCCGTCGTTATCCCATGGAACTGGCCACCCTGCCCAAGGTGAACGAGCCCGCCGGGTTCAACTTCGCCGAGGTCAAGGCAGACGATACCGCCCAGCTTGAAAAGCTCCTCGGCCAGCTCGGCTTCGCCTTCCAGGGCCGCCACCGCACCAAGGACGTCCAGCTCTGGACCATGGGCCAGGCGCGCGTGATCATCAACGAGCAGGCAGCCCTGCACACCGAACCGGCCATCGCCGCCCTGGGGTTCGACGTCGATTCGCCGGTCATTGCCTCCGCCCGCGCCCAGCAGCTCAAGGCGCCGGTGGTGGCCCGCAAGGTCCAGGCTGACGAGGAGGTGTTCCAGGGCATCGCGGCCCCGGACTCCACGGAAATCTTCCTGTGCCAGGGCAGCCCGGACGGCACCGCGGCGTGGACGCGCGAGTTCGGCGAGGGCCTGGAGCACCCCTCGAGCGGAGCCAGCGCCGTCATCGACCACGTCAACCTGGCCCAGCCCTGGCAGCACTTCGACGAGGCCGTCCTCTTCTACACCAGTGCGCTGGCTTTGGAACCGCAGCCGTTCGCCGAGGTTCCCAGCCCCAGCGGCCTGGTCCGCTCGCAGGTCATGCAGACGTCCGACGGCGCCGTGCGGCTGGTGCTCAACCTCGCACCCGTGCAGCAGGCACAGAGCGAGGTGCGCCAGACCTACCAGGAACACATCGCCTTCGCGGTGGAGGACCTCGTGGCCACGGCCCGGGAGGCCCGCCGCCGCGGCCTGGAGTTCCTGCAGATCCCTGCCAACTACTACGAGGACCTGGACGCCCGGTTCGATCTCGAACCCGGTTTCCTGGCCACGCTCCGGGAACTGAACCTCCTGTACGACCGCGACGCCGACGGCGAATTCCTGCACTTCTACACCGCCACGGTGGGCAGCGTGTTCTTCGAGATGGTGGAACGCCGCGGCAACTACGACGGCTACGGGGCGCCCAACGCCCCGGTTCGGCATGCGGTCCAGTACGACTCCCTGCACCGCCCCTGAACCCGCACCACTGCAAACCCAACCAAACACCAGAAAGGAGCCAGCCGTGCCGCACGAATTGAACGCCCCCACGGACGAGCTTGTCCCGGCTGCCGAACCCAAGGCAGGACATGCGCCCCTGGACACAGCCGTGGAAACCCAGCAGGACCTCAGCGCAGAGATCAACGGCCTGGCCGACGCCTACGCCCGTGCACTGAAGGACGGCGCCCCGGCGGAAACCCAGCCCCGGCTGGACTACCCGCCGTACCGCAGCAGCATCCTCCGGCACCCCACCAAGAGCCTGCACCACGCGGATCCGGAAACCATCGAACTGTTCTCGCCTGCCTTCGGCCACCAGGACGTCCACGCCCTGGAAGCAGACCTGACCATCCAGCACAACGGCGAACCCCAGGGCGAACGCATCATCGTGGCCGGCAAAGTCCTGGACGGCGACGGCCGCCCGGTGGCGGGGCAGCTCGTGGAGATCTGGCAGGCCAACGCCTCCGGCCGGTACATCCATAAGCGCGACCAGCACCCGGCACCGATCGACCCGAACTTCACGGGCATCGGCCGCTGCATCACCGGTCCGGACGGTTCCTACCGGTTCACCACCATCAAGCCGGGCGCGTACCCGTGGAAGAACCACCTGAACGCCTGGCGTCCGGCGCACATCCACTTCTCGCTGTTCGGCACCGAGTTCACCCAGCGCATCATCACCCAGATGTACTTCCCGGGCGACCAGCTGTTCCCGTTGGACCCCATCTACCAGACCATCGTGGACCAGGACGCCCGCGACCGGCTGGTGGCAAGCTACGACCACAGCCTCACCGAACCGGAGTGGGCCCTGGGCTACAACTGGGACATTGTCCTGACCGGTCCCAAGCGGACCTGGACCGAAAACGAGGCACTTGGTGCCGCAGGCGACGAGGAATAGGCAGAGGACCAGTCACATGAGCAACCAGACCAGCCAGCTCGTCCCCACCCCCGGCCAGACCGTGGGCCCGTTCTACGGCTACGCGCTGCCGTTCGAGAAGGACAACGAGCTCCTTGCCCCGGGATCGCCCGGCTCCATCCGCCTCCAGGGCACCGTCTACGACGGCGCCGGAGAGACGATCCCGGACGCCATCCTGGAAATCTGGCAGCCCGACGCGGAGGGCAACATCGTCCAGCAGACCGGTTCATTCCACCGCGACGGCTACACCTTCACCGGGTGGGGCCGCGGCGCCGTGGGCAACACCGGTATCTACACCTTCACCACCGTCAACCCCGGTGCCACCAAGCCCGGCGCGGCCCCCTTCATCTCGGTGGCCGTCTTTGCCCGCGGCCTGACCAACCGGCTCTTCACCCGCACCTACCTGCCGGAAAACGAGGAGGCCCTGGCCCAGGACCCGCTGCTGTCCTCCCTGGACCCGGAACGGCGCAAGACCCTTATCGCGCGGCGTGATCCCGACGGCGGCCTGACGTTCGACATCCGCCTCCAGGGTGAGGGCGAGACCGTCTTCCTGGACTTCCAGTGACGGACGCCGCTGCCCCGAACGCGGCCGCCGGCCACGGTGTCGACGCCGGCCTGCTCCGGCCCGCCTCCGCATCGCCCATGGTGGCTGCGCTGACGGGTGACGGTGCCGTACTGGCGGCGATCCTCGCCGTCGAGGCCGGCTGGGCCGCGGCGCTGGAACAGGCGGGCCTGGCGCCCGCCGGTTCCGCCGCCGTCGTCGCGTCCGCCGCAGAACCGGGCCGCTACAAGGCCGCCGATATCGCGGTGCGCGCCCAGGGCGGCGGCAACCCTGTCATCCCGCTGCTGGCGGACCTCCGCCGGCACGTGGCGGCGCTGGATACTGCGAACATCGGCGCAGTGAAGGCGGTGCACACGTCGCTGACCAGCCAGGATGTGCTGGACACGGCGCTGATGCTGCTCGCCCGCAACTCCGTGGCCGCGCTCCTCGCCGACGTGAAAGGCACGACGGCGGCGCTCGCGGCCCTGGCCGGGCAGCATGCGGACACGCTGTGCGTGGGCAGGAGCCTGACGCAGCACTCCCTGCCGTACACGTTCGGGCTCCGGGCAGCGCAGTGGTTCCACGGGCTGGCTGCCGCCGGACGGCAGCTCGCCGCGGTGGAGTTTCCGGTCCAGTTCGGCGGGGCGGCAGGCACGCTTGCCGCCGGAACGGTGCTGACCGCAGGCTCGGCGGCGACGCCCTTCAGCCTCGCCGATGCCCTGGCCGCCCAGCTGGGCCTCGCCCCCGCGGCCGCGCCCTGGCACACCAGCCGGCTGCCCATCACCTCCATCGGCAACGCCGCGGCCGCGGTACTGGACGCCTTCGGCAAGATCGCGGCGGACGTCCTGTTCCTCAGCCGGCCCGAGGTGGCAGAGGTGGCCGAACCCCGTGCCGCCGGCCGGGGTGTCTCCTCCGCCATGCCGCAGAAGCAGAACCCGGTCCTCTCGGTGCTGGTCCGCAGCACAGCCCTCCAGGCACCCAACCTGGCAGCCCAGCTCCACCTGGCGGCCGCAACCTTCAATGATGAGCGGCCGGACGGTGCATGGCACACCGAGTGGCCCGCGCTCCAGCAGCTGCTGGCCCTGGCGCTCGGCGCTGCCGGAAACATCCGGGAGCTTGCCGAAGGCCTGCAGGTCCACCCGGACGCGATGCGGCGCAACCTCGACCTGGCCGGCCCGCTGCTCCTGGCGGAGGGCGTCAGCGCCGCCGTCGCCCCGCTGCTTCCGGAGCTGGACGGCAGGAGCGGCAAGCAGCAGCTGCAGGATGTGGTGGACCAGACCCTGCAGGCACAACCGTCCGAGCAGCCGTCCGCATACCGGAAACTGCTCCGGGACGCCGTTCCCGCGGGCCTGCTGACGGACCTGCGGCTCGAGGAGCTCCTGGATCCGGCCAGCTACCTGGGCCAGTCCCGGGAAATCTCCCGCCGGATCCTCGCCGCCTACCCGGACTTTGCCTCCCCTGACCTTCCCGCTTCAGCCACCGACGCGAACGGAGCACACCGTGGCTAAACCTGCCCTGAAAGCCGCATTGCTTTCACCCCAGCGCCCCCTTGGCGGGCATCCCCTCGTAGTGGTGGGTTCCTCACTGGGCACCTCCTCCATCCTCTGGAACCGTGCCGCCTCCCTGCTGGGCAACGACTACGACGTGGTGGCCTGGGACCTGCCCGGGCACGGCGTCTCACCGGCCGCCACCGAAACCTTCGACGTTTCGGACCTGGCAGAAGCCGTGGTGGACCTGGTCGATTCCATTGCCCCCGGCGAGGCCTTCCACTACGCCGGTGTTTCGCTGGGCGGTGCCACCGGCCTGCAGCTGGGCATCAAGCACGGCGAACGCCTCAAGAGCCTGTCCGTGCAGTGCAGCGGCGCCAAGCTCGGAACCCCCGAGGGATGGCTGGAACGCGCCGAAACAGTCCGCAGCCAGGGCACCCCGGTGATGATCCAGGGTTCGGCGCAGCGCTGGTTCGCACCCGGCTTCATGGACCGTGAACCGGAGGTCAGCAGCCGGCTCCTGCACGCCCTCCGGGACTCCGACAGGTTCAGTTACGCGTTCTGCTGCGAGGCCCTGGCCGCCTTTGATGTCCGTGCCGGGCTGGGCAGCATCCGGGTCCCCACCCAGGTCATTGCCGGTGCGCTGGACGGTGTGGCGCCGCCGTCGATGGCCGAGGAAGTGGCGGCAGGCATCACGGCCGGGGGCGGGACCGCCACAGCCGTCACCCTGGAAGGCGTGGCGCACCTGGCGCCGGCCGAGGCCCCCGCCCACACTGCCGAGCTGATGCGCAGCCTCCTGGACTGGGCCGAATCACAGCCCGAAAAGGGAGGAAGCAAATGAGCGGGGCCGAGAGGCACGGCGTGGTCCAGCCGGACGCCACGAGCAAGGAGATCTACGACGGCGGCATGGTGGTCCGGCGTGAAGTCCTAGGCGACGCCCACGTGGACCGGGCCAACGCCAACAAGGACGAGTTCACCGACGACTTCCAGGACATGATCACCCGGATCGCGTGGGGCGGCATCTGGACCAGGCCCGGCCTGTCCCGGCAGATGCGCTCCGCCGTGACCATCACCGCCATGGTGGCGCACGGGCACTGGGAAGAACTGGCCATGCACATCCGCGCAGCCATCACCAACGGCCTGAGCCGGGACGAGATCAAGGAAATCCTGCTGCAGACCGCCATCTACTGCGGAGTGCCCTCCGCCAACACCGCCTTCAAGACCGCCCAGCAAGTGTTTCGAGAAATGGACACCACCCCATGAACCAGGCTTTTGTGTACGACGCCGTGCGCACCCCGTTCGGCAAGTTCGGCTCCGGCCTCGCCGCCGTCCGCCCGGATGACCTCGCGGCGCACGTCATCAAGGAATCGGTGAAGCGGGCTCCCGGGCTCGATCCCGAAAGGATCGACGAGGTGGTGTTCGGCAACGCCAACGGCGCGGGAGAGGAAAACCGCAACATCGCCCGGATGGGCACCCTGCTCGCCGGGCTTCCGGTCTCGATCCCCGGGACCACTGTCAACAGGCTCTGTGGCTCGTCCCTGGATGCGGCGATCATCGCATCCCGCCAGATCAACGCCGGCGACGCGGACCTGATGCTGGTGGGCGGTGCGGAGTCCATGTCCCGTGCCCCCTGGGTGCTGCCCAAGACGGAGAAGCCCTACCCGGCCGGTGACATGACCCTGGCCTCCACCACTTTGGGCTGGCGCCTGGTGAACAAGGCGATGCCGAAGGAATGGACCATCTCCCTGGGCGAGGCCACCGAGCGGCTCCGCGAGAAGTACGGGGTGACTCGTGAAGCGCAGGACGAGTTCGCGGCGAACTCCCACAACCTTTCCGCCGCCGCCTGGGACGAGGGCTTCTACGACAATCTGGTGGCCCCCGTGCCCGGCACCGACCTGGTCCGGGACGAGGGCATCCGCCCCGGGTCCTCCGCGGAGAAGCTCGCCGGCCTGAAGACGGTGTTCCGGGCCGAGGACGGCACGGTCACCGCCGGGAATGCGTCGCCGCTGTCCGACGGCGCTTCCGCGGCCTGGGTGGGCAGCGAGACTGCCGCCGGGCTGCTGGGCCTGGACCCGCTGGCCCGGATCGCGGGCCGCGGCGCGCACGCGAATGACCCGCAGTACTTTGGCTACGCCCCGGTGGAGGCGGCGAACAAGGCATTGGCGAAGGCGGGAATCAGCTGGGACCAGGTGGGCGCCGTCGAGCTTAACGAAGCGTTCGCCGCCCAGTCCCTGGCGTGCGTCAACGCCTGGGGCATCGACCACTCGGTCGTGAACCGGCACGGCGGCGCGATCGCCATGGGCCATCCGCTGGGTGCCTCCGGCACCCGGATCCTGGGCACCCTCGCCCGGTCCCTGCAGGCCTCGGGTGAACGCTGGGGCGTTGCCGCGATCTGCATCGGCGTCGGCCAGGGCCTGGCCGTCGTCCTCGAAAACGTAACTGCCGGAGTGAAGGGCTAAAGAGCGATGCTGCAATTCATTGACACTGTTGGCGAGGCCGTGGCCGGAATCAAGGACGGGTCCACGGTAATGATCGGCGGGTTCGGCAACGCCGGACAGCCGTTCGAACTGATCGACGCGCTGCTCGAGTGCGGCGCCACGGACCTGACCGTGGTGAACAACAATGCCGGCCAGGGCGACCAGGGCCTGGCGCTGCTGATCAAGGAAGGCCGGGTGCGGAAGATGATCTGCTCCTTCCCGCGGCAGTCCGATTCGTGGCACTTCGACGCCAAGTACAAGGCCGGGCAGATCGAACTGGAACTGGTGCCGCAGGGCAACCTGGCCGAGCGGATCCGTGCCGCCGGGGCAGGGATCGGCGGGTTCTTCACCCCCACCGGGTACGGCACCATGCTCGCCGAGGGCAAGGAAACCCGGATCATCGACGGCCTCGGCCACGTGTTCGAAACGCCCATCCACGCAGACGTCGCCCTGATCAAAGCTCTGCAGGCGGACGGCAAGGGCAACCTGGTCTACCGCAAGACGGCCCGGAACTTCGGCCCCATCATGGCGGCCGCGGCCAAGCACACCATCGTGCAGGTCTCCGGGATCGTGCCCACCGGCAGCCTGGATCCGGAGAACATCGTGACCCCGGGCATTTACGTCAACAGCATCGTCAAAGTGGCCGGCAGCGGCACCGCTGCAGGCCCGAACCCGAAAGCGGCCTGAGATGAGCCTCACCGAAACCAGCATCAAGACCTCCGAAACAGCCCTCAGCCGCGACGACCTCGCCCGCCTGGTGGCCCGCGACATCGCCCCGGGGTCCTTCGTGAACCTCGGAATCGGCCAGCCCACCCTGGTCTCCAACTACCTCACCGAGGAACAGAACATCACGCTCCACACGGAAAACGGGATGCTGGGCATGGGCCCCGAAGCCACGGGGGACGAGATCGACGATGACCTGATCAACGCCGGCAAGATCCCCGTCACCGAACTCCCGGGCGCCTCCTACTTCCACCACGCCGACTCGTTCGCGATGATGCGCGGCGGGCACCTGGACATCTGCGTCCTGGGCGCCTTCCAGGTCTCCGTCACCGGCGACCTCGCCAACTGGCACACCGGCGCACCCGGGGCGATCCCCGCCGTCGGCGGTGCCATGGACCTCGCCACCGGCGCCAAGGACGTGTTCGTCATGATGACCCTGCTGACCCGCGAGGGCGCCTCCAAGCTCGTGGAATCGTGCACCTACCCGCTCACCGGCGTCGGCTGCGTCACCCGCGTCTACACCGACAAGGCAGTCTTCCTCACCGGACCCGGCGGCGTCACCGTCCGCGAAACCTTCGGCTGCACCCTCGAAGAACTCCAGGAACTCGTCCCCGTCCCGCTCAAGGCCGCACCCGCCGTCGCCGGCGGCTGAACCCGCGGAGGAACCTGGCTCTTCCGCCGCCATAGGATTGGGAACCATGACCACAACAGCAGCCGACGGCGGCACCCCGGCCGCCCCGCAGGCCGGCGACCAGTACGTCCAGTCGCTGGCCCGCGGGCTGGCCGTCATCCGTGCCTTCGACACAGACCACCCGCTGATGACCCTCACCGAGGTGGCAGCCCGGACCGACCTGACCCGGGCCACGGCGCGCCGGTTCCTGCACACCCTGGTGGAGCTTGGTTACGTGCGGACCGACGGGAAGACGTTCGCCCTCACGGCCAAGGTCCTGCAGCTGGGCTATGCGTACCTTTCGGGCCTGTCGCTGCCCCAGCTCGCACAGCCGCACCTGGAGGAGCTGTCCCTGAAACTGGGGGAGTCCACCTCCGCTGCGGTCCTGGACGGCACCGACATTGCCTACATCGCCCGGGTGACCACACGCCGGATCATGACCATCGGCATCACGGTGGGGACACGCTTCCCGGCGTATGCCACGTCCATGGGCCGGGTTCTTTTGGCGCACCTGCCGCCCGCTGACCTGAAGGCGTACCTGGCCGCAGCCGACATCAAGCCCCTTACCCCGCGCGCCCTGGGAACCGTTCCGGAGCTGCTGGCCGTGCTGGAAACAGTCAGGGCCCAGGGCTGGTGCGTGCTGGACCAGGAGCTGGAGCTGGGCCTGATGTCGGTGGCCGCCCCCGTATATGACGGGCCCAAGGTGGTTGCGGCGGTGAACGTGTCCCTGCAGGCCCAGTCGGTGGACGCCAAGCCCGACCGGGACGCCTACCTCGCATCCGTGGCGCACGAGATCGTGGCCACGGCAAAGCTCATCTCGGCTGACCTCAGCGCCCGGAGCTAGTGCTTTTTCCTAGCGCGCTTGCGGCGGGTGTTGAAATCAAAAGAAGGGCGACGGCGGGAGTTCCCGCCGTCGCCCTTCTTTCGTCATCGCTGGGGTGGCCAGCCGCTACCTGACCGGGTTGCCCAGCTCGCGCAGTGGCGTCTTGCTGGTTTCCCGGGCCCACAGGGCACCGACCACTGCAAGGATTGACGACGCTGCGACGATCCACGCTGCCGGTCCCCAGTTGGCCTTGTCCGCCCCCACCAGGGCCGTGCCCAGCAGCGGGGTGAAACCGGCACACAGGATGCCGATCTGGAGGCCGATCGCCATTC
This sequence comes from Arthrobacter nitrophenolicus, assembly GCF_045833485.1. Lineage (NCBI taxonomy): Bacteria > Bacillati > Actinomycetota > Actinomycetes > Micrococcales > Micrococcaceae > Arthrobacter > Arthrobacter nitrophenolicus. The sequence goes on along the minus strand of NZ_CP174504.1, from coordinate 1,585,896 downwards.
CGGAGTAGCGGACCTTGACGTTGAAGAGTTCGGAGAACCAGGCGGGGTAGATGGCGTTGGACATGGCGTACGTGCCGGCGGTGATCAGCGTGCTGGTCAGGAAGATCATCGGGATGTTCCCGGTGGAGATCACCGAGAAGTAGACGAAGATCATGATGCCGGAGCCCAGGACGCCGGTGATGAACACCGGGCGGCGTCCAAAGCGGTCCGAGAGGTGGGCCATGAGCGGCTGGGTGCCAATGGCCAGGACGTTGCCGAGGATGCTGACCCAGAGCATGGTGGAGGCCGGGACGCCGACGGTGACGGCATAGGCGAGGCCGAAGGACTGCATGAAGGTGTTCGTCACGGTCTCGAAGGACATCAGGGCAACCTGGAAGAACTGCGCGGGGTGGGTCTTGAACATCTTCGCGAACGGAAGTTTCACCAGTTCGCCGTGGTCATGCTTTTCCTCGAAGACTTCCGGCTCGTCCAGGGAGCGCCGCACCAGGTACGCCACGATGAGCACGACGACGGAGAGCCAGAACGGGATGCGCCAGCCCCATGCCAGCCGGTCGGTTTCGCTCATGGCGGCCACGGGAAGGAAGGCGAGGGAGGCCAGCACGATGCCGGCCGAGATGCCGCTCATGGCAAAGCTTGCGAAGAAGCCGCGGCGGCCGGTAGGGGCTTCCTCCGTGGAGAGGGCGGATGCGCCGGCTGTCTCCGCGCCGGCGGAAAGTCCCTGCATCAGCCGCAGGGCAACCAGCAGGGCGGGAGCCCAGTATCCGGCGGTGTTGAAGTCGGGCAGGACGCCGATGAGGAAGGTCGCTGCGCCCATCAGCACCAGGGTCAGCACCAGGGTGTTCTTCCGGCCGATCCTGTCACCCAGGTGCCCGAAGAAGACGGCGCCGAAGGGGCGTGCCACGTAGGCCACACCGAAGGTGGCAAACGAGGCGATGAGTGCCACCGTGGGGTCTCCGGCGGGGAAGAAGATCTTGGAGAAGACCAGGGACGCCGCCGTGGCGTAGATGAAGAAGTCGTAGTACTCCAGTGCGCCGCCCAGGAACGCTGCCAGGGCCGCCTTCCTGGCACGCTTGAGCTGCCGTTCTGCCTGGGCAGGTGTCTGGGCCTCGGGCCCTGCTGCGATGTTGGTCATTTGGGTGATCCTTCCACGCTGAAGGCGGTGGGTCTTTTACAGGATGTGTACGCATAGCGAACAACTGTGCGTAATGCGTTTTATATGAGCATACTAGGTGGTGAGGTGGACCACAACGGCAGAAGTGATCCCCCTCGATGCAGCCCCCCGCCTGGTCACGAAAGGCAGCACAATGCAGAACACCGCACACCCCTCCCGATTGGTCCTGATCGGATCCGCAGCATCACAGGCGATGTCGCCCGGGTTGTGGAATCCCGTCCTGGGCCGGCTTGGTACCGGCTGGACATACGAGGCGTGGGATGTGCCGCCGGACGGGGACCTGGTGTCCGTCCGGGACCGGCTGCTGGAACCCGGCATCATTGCGGCCAACGTGACAATGCCGCACAAACACTGGGCGGCGGACGCTGCCGACAATGCCACAGAGGAGGTCCTGCTGGGCGGCGCCTGCAACCTGCTGCTCCGCAGCGGGTCCACGCTCTTCGGACACAACACCGACATCATGGCGGCCCGTTCGTTACTCGGGGGAGAATTCCAGCGAAACGTTCTCCTGATGGGCGCAGGTGGGGCGGCCAGGGCAGTCCTGATCGCGCTGAAAGGCAAAGCCGGCACGGTAACCATCAGCGACAGGGACCCTCGGGCCATGGAGAAACTCCTGGGCCTGGCCAAAGAGCTGGGCATGGCAGCGCGTTCCGTGGACTGGGATGAGGCCCGGGGACTGGCTTCCGAAGCCTCCCTGCTGGTTAACGCCACCCCACTCGGAAAGAGCGTTTCGGACGGGCCGGTGTGGGGCGATGGCCCGCTTGCCCCTGACGCCGTGGTTTACGACTTCGTGTATGCCGGCCATGTCACCGCCACCATCGCACGGGCCCGCCGGCTTGGTGCGCGGTGCATCGATGGCTGGGACCACCTGTATGGGCAGGCGGTGGCGATGGTCCCCCTCCTCGGGATGGACGAACAGGCACGCGAACTGCTCGGGGAATCGCTGGTCCGGGTGCGGTCCGGAGCCTGAAGGGGGCGGCTCGAGGCCTTCCCGGCGGACACCTATATGATCGAAGCGGACCTGAAACCCGGTGCGCCGCACGGGGCGGCCAAGCGTTCGAAGAGGAGCAAAGCAGTCCATGGAGGAGCAGGCCGCCTACTTTGTTAAGTCGGTTGAGAAAGCCTTCGATGTGCTGCTGGCCTTCACGCCGGAGCATCAACGCCTGACGGTTTCGCAGGTCGCCACATTGACGGACATGACCCGGGCCTCCGCCCGGCGGTTCCTGATGACACTGGCGGACCTTGGCTACCTTCGTGCCGATGGCCCTGCATTTGAACTGACGGCCCGGTCCCTGGACATCGGCAGGTCCTTCCTGGCGGGCCTGACACTGCCCGGCGTTGCCGAGCCGCACCTCAAGGACCTGGCGGCCAGGCTCAACGAAACCACTGCCCTGTGCGTCCTGGACGGCGCCGACGTCGTTTACGTGGTGTGCGTCCCGTCCCCCCGGCTGCTGTCCGTCTCCATCACGGTCGGCACCAGGTTTCCGGCCTGGGCGACGTCCATGGGCAGGGTGCTTCTTGGCGGGTTGCCGGAACCGGAACTGCAGCAGTACCTGGAGACGGTCCAGCTGCACCGTTACACGCAGCGCTCAGTCAGCAGCATCGAGCAGCTTCGCGCTGAGGTGGATGCGGCGCGGGACCGGGGCTGGTCCATGGTGTCGGAGGAGCTGGAGGAAGGCCTGCGCGGTGTCGCGGTACCTGTCCGGCGGGGAAACGACATCGTTGCCGCCGCGAACGTGTCCCTGCAAACGCACCGGGCATCGGCCGAGGACGTGGAAAGGGCGGTTGTGCCGCAGCTCCAGGAAGCAGCCAGACGCATAGCCCTCGACTACAGCGGTCCTGTGACGGGGCATCGGCCCACACATCGAAGCGCCTAATGTAACTGTTCCCGTACAAGGCAAGCCTGCCTACTCCCGCCGGGGCGGTGCTGGCCATAGACTCAACCCAACTACGTGCAGCAGCGCCGCTCCGCGAAGCCCCGGGCCGGATCACCAGTCCCGGGACCGGATCAACCGTGGCAGCGCCGCCGCACTCGTCAGCGAGGAGAGTCGGCGGGTGAAACTGGGCATACCGCGGGAACACCGCGAGGGCGAGCGGCGCGTTGCCGCGACGCCGGAATCGGTCAAGCAACTGGCAGGCTTGGGCCTCGAAGTGCTCATAGAAGCCGGCGCCGGTGAAGCCGCGGGCCATGCCGACGACGAGTACCGCCAGGCCGGTGCCGCCGTCGTGCCCCTGCTGGTAGCGAAGGAACTCGATGTCCTGGCCCACGTCCGGCCCCTTGACCCGCATTCGGCCCTCTCCCTGAAGCCTGGGGCGGTCACCGTTGGCCTCGCCTCGCCGGCGTCCGAACTGGACACGGTGCAGGCGCTCGCGGACGGGCGCATCACCTCCTTCGCGATGGAACTGGTCCCCCGGATCTCCCGGGCGCAGTCCATGGACGCCCTCAGTTCCCAGGCCCTGGTGGCCGGCTACCGGTGCGTGCTGGAAGCGGCCATCCGGCTGCCGCACTTCTTTCCGCTCTACATGACGGCCGCCGGGACGGTGCCTCCCGCCCGGGTCCTGGTGCTGGGTGCCGGCGTGGCAGGGCTGCAGGCCATCGGCACCGCGAAACGGCTGGGCGCCCGTGTCTTCGCGAACGACATCCGCCCCGCGTCCGCCGACGAGGTCGCATCCATGGGCGGCACCTTCATCCGGCTGGACCTCGAAACGGCGGAAGCGGCCGGCGGCTACGCCCGCCAGCTCAGCAGCGACGCCGGAACCCGGCAGCGGCAGCTGCTGGCACCCCATGTGGCGCAGTCGGACGTCCTCATTACGACGGCGGCCGTCCCGGGCAGGCCCGCCCCGCTCCTGGTGACCCGGGAAATGGTGCAGGGCATGCGGCCGGGGTCTGTCGTCGTCGACCTCGCCGCCGAGTCGGGCGGCAACGTGGAGGGCGTGGTCGCCGGAGCGGATATCGCCGTCCCCACGGCCGACGGCGCAGGGCACGTGAGCCTGGTGGGGCTCAAGGACCCGGCCTCGGCGATGGCCGCGGATGCTTCCCGGCTATACGCCAAGAACGTGGCAAACCTGCTGGCGCTGATGGTCCGGGACGGCACTGTTGCCCCGGACTTCGGCGACGAGGTGCTGGCGGGCGCATGCCTGACCCACGACGGCGGGGTGCGGCACCAGCCCACAGCGGAACTGCTTGCACAGAGAATCCACGCACGGCAGGAAGGGGCACTCTGATGGACGGAATGAGCCTGCTGACCATCACGGTCCTGGCCGTGTTCGTCGGGTTCGAGGTGGTTTCCAAAGTTTCCAGCACTCTGCACACGCCGCTGATGTCCGGCGCCAACGCCATCCACGGCATCATCCTGGTGGGTGCCATTATCGTCGCCGGCCAGGCCGCCGACCCCTGGGTCCTGGCCGTCGCCTTGCTGGCGGTCGTCCTGGCCACCGCCAACCTGGTGGGCGGTTTCGTGGTCACGGACCGCATGCTGCACATGTTCCACGGCAGGAAAGACGTTGCCCGCTCCGCATCGGCGAAGGCGGAGAGCAAATGACAGTCCTCGATCCCGTCTGGACGGCGCTGCTGTACCTCGTGGCGGCCGTGTTCTTCATCCTGGCGCTGCGCGGCCTCAGCTCCCCGCGGACCGCCCGCCGTGGAAACCTCATTGGTGCACTCGGTGCCCTGATCGGCGTGATCACGGTGTTCTTGTCCGTGCGGCTGGACAACATCCCCTGGATCCTCGGCTCCATCGCGGTGGGCACCGTGGTGGCAGCCCCCGTGGCCCGCGGCGTGAAGATGACGCAGATGCCCCAGCTGGTGGCCATCTTCAACGGCGTGGGCGGCGGTGCCGCTGCCCTGGTGGCCCTCCTCGAGCTGGGCCATACGCCTGATCCCTGGGTGCGCCTTGCCATCGTGTTCACCCTCCTGGTGGGCGCCGTCTCGTTCGCCGGATCCGGCGTCACGTTTGCGAAGCTCCAGGAACTGATGACCACCCGACCCGTGGTGTTCCCCGGCCTCCCCGTGGTGATGGCTGCGGTGCTGCTCGCCTCGGTGGCGGCCGCCGTCGCCGTCGTCTTCACGGGGTCGGTGGCGCTGGCGGTGCTGCTCCTTGTGCTGGGGCTGGCAGCCGGCGTCCTGCTGGTGCTGCCTGTAGGCGGCGCCGACGTCCCGATCGTGATTTCGCTCCTGAACGCCTTCACCGGCCTGGCCGTCGCCGCGTCCGGCGTGGTGCTCGGCAACGTCCTCCTGGTGGTGGCGGGCACCCTGGTGGGCGCCTCGGGCACCATCCTCACCCGCGCCATGGCGGCAGCGATGGGCCGCAGCGTGGCCGGTATCCTCTTCGGTGCCTTCCGGGGAGGCTCGACGGCGGGGTCCACGGCCGTGAGCGAGCGTCCCGTCCGGTCCTCCAGCCCCGAGGACGTGGCCGTGCTCCTGGGCTACGCGCAGCGCGTGATCATTGTTCCCGGGTACGGGCTGGCGGTGGCGCAGGGACAGCACACCGCCGCGGAGCTGGCTGCCGCCCTGGAAGCCCGGGGCATCGACGTCGCTTTCGCCATCCACCCCGTGGCAGGGCGGATGCCGGGGCACATGAACGTGCTCCTGGCCGAGGCCAACGTCCCGTACGAGTCGTTGAAGGAAATGGGGGAGATCAATCCAGAGTTCAAAACCGCGGACGTGGCGCTGGTGGTGGGCGCCAACGACGTGGTGAACCCGGCAGCCAAGACCTCCTCCGGCTCGCCGATCTACGGTATGCCCATCCTGGAGGTGGCCGAGGCGCGGCAGGTGGTGTTCCTCAAGCGCTCCATGCGGCCGGGTTTCGCCGGGATCGAGAATGAACTGCTCTACCAGCCGCAGACGTCCCTGCTTTTCGGCGATGCGAAGGACTCGCTGGCACAGGTGCTGGGAGCCGTGAAGGCGCTGTAGCTACCGGGTGGTTGCGTACCTGCTCCGAACCCTGCCCGGGGCAGGCTACTCTTCTTTCAGAAGTAGCCTTCCAATTGCCACCAAAGGACACCATGACTGCCAACAGCACCGCCGCCCCCCAGCGCGCAGCCATCATCATCAATCCGGCGAAGACGGTGGACGTGGATGTGAAGGAGCTTGCAGCCCGGCACGCGGCGGAAAACGGCTGGGGCGAGACGATGTGGTTCGAGACCACCAAGGAGGACCCGGGCGTGGGACAGGCCAAGGAAGCCCTCGCCCAGGGAGCCGACATTGTGATCGCCGGCGGCGGTGATGGAACGGTCCGGTGCGTCGCCGAAGTCCTGTCCGGCGGGGACGTGCCGATGGGCCTGCTGCCCCTGGGTACGGGGAACCTGCTGGCACGCAACCTGGGCATGGACGTCACGGACTACGACGGCGCCATGGCCGGTGCCCTCGCCGGAACAGAGCGGAAGATCGATGTGGTCCGGGCCCGTCGCAGCGACCCCGACCTGGAGCAGCTCTTCCTGGTGATGGCGGGCGTCGGCTACGACGCCACCATCATGGCGGACACTGACGAGGACCTGAAGCACAAGGTGGGATGGCTGGCCTACGTGGACGCCGGCATCCGCAACCTGCCCGGCAAGCCGGTCAAGGCCACCGTGGTGATCGACGGCAAGCGGGTGGTCCACCGCGGCGTGCGCAGCGTGATGGTGGGCAACTGCGGCAAGGTCCAGGGCGGGCTGGAGATCTTCCCGGAGGCCAAGGTGGACGACGGCCTGCTGGATATCGCCGTCCTGGCGCCGCACCAGGGCCGGCTGGGCTGGCTGTCCGTGCTCGCCGGCATCATCGGCAAGGGCCGCGGCAAGGACACCGCCGTGGAGTACTTCCAGGGCAAGTCCGTGGAGATCACCCTGGAGCACAAGGACGACTACCAGCTGGACGGCGACCACGAGGGCCAGGGCAAGCATGTGCTGATGACCATGGACCCGGGTGCCCTGACCCTCCGCATGTAGCCGTTCCTAGGCCAGCAGCCTGCCCCACCGCGGCTCCAGCAGCGGCGCGCCCGCGAGCTTCAGGGCATGCCAGAGCGTCACCGCCACGGAGTCCAGCACGGCAACGCCGGTGCTGTCCTCGATTTCCGCCGTGATGTTGGCCCCGTACAGGTTCGTGCAGAGGTAGATCAGGGCATCGGGGGCAGCCGCTGCCAGTTCCCGTGAACCGGGCAGCATCTCATCGTCGGTGACCCGGGCAAAGGACTCGTTGTCGCTGAGGCCCAAGGCCCGGTGGTCCATGGTCTTGATCCCTTCCCGCTCATACGAGGCGATGATTTGGCGGTTCACGTCCTCCGTGTACGGGGTGAACAGCGCCATCCGCTCCGTGCCGGACGTCCGGAAGGCTTCGAGGTAGGCCAGGGTGGAAGTGGTGGCGGGGATGCCGGTGGCATCGGTGATTTCCGCCACGAGTTCCCGGTCGTGGTCTGAACCCAGCCAGGAACCGGATGTGCCGTTCCAAGCGATGACGTCCACGTCCGCCGTCGCAAGGAGCCTGGCGGCCTCGCGCATGACTGCCGGGTCGAACTGCCGGTCGGAAGAGTCATCCAGGGCGATCCTGGTGACCGGGATACGGGTGAAGTGGACGGTGACGTCGGTACGATTTCCCAGGATCCGGTAGGTCTGGGGCTCCAGGCACGTGTTGGAGGACGGCACGATCATGCCGATCCTGCGTGGCCGGGTGGTCGATGGCATGGTTGCTCCTAAAAGGCTGCGGCGTGGGCAACGCCGGCGGTGGTGGCGGACTGGTGCTGGCGGAAGCCGTTGCGGGCAAGGAAGCGGCCGGCGGCGCCGGGATCGTGGAATCCCTGGCCGTCCAGCACCACGCGGCCACCGGAAACAACGACGGCGGGCCAGCCGGCCAGCACGTCTCCGTGGAAGGGTGAAAAGTCCGTTCCCATATGCAGGTTTGCGCCGTCTACGGTGCGTTCCTCGGCGGGGTCGAAGATGACCAGGTCGGCGTCGAACCCTTCGGCGATGCGGCCTTTTCCGGGCACGGCGTTGATCCGCGCCGGGCCGGCGGAGAAGGCCTCCACGAAGTCCTCCACGCTGGCGCCGGCACCGGTCATTGCAGTGAAGGTGACGGGCATCCTGGTCTCTACGCCGGGCAGGCCGTGCGGCATGGCGCGGACGTCGTCGGTCCGTTCGCGCTTTTGGGAGAGGTCGTAGCAGGAGTGGTCCGAGGACATGGTGTGGATGGCCCCGGTGGCCAGCCGTTCCCTGAGCGCGGCCACCGTCCGGGCGCTGCGCATGGGCGGGCAGCAGGCGAACCACTCCGGGAAGGCCGAGCCGTAGACGGAATCGTCCAGGGTGACGTAATGCGGGCAGGTTTCTGAGAAGGCCTCAAGCCCGCGGGACCGCGCATCGGAAACCAGGTCCACGGCCCCGGGCGTGGACTGGTGAACGAAGTACACCGGGGCGCCGGTGTACTCGGCCATGGCCAGGGTTTCCTTGACCGAGGTCTCTTCGGCCAGTTCGGGCCGGGTCCGGTGCAGGTGCCCGATGCCGATCCGGCCGTCCTGTGCGTGCTGTTCCGTGCAGTCAGCGATGATGGGGTCGTGCTCGGCGTGGATGTAGGTAAGGCCGTCCAGCCGGACCATCTCGCGCATGACCTTGAGGATGGTGTCCCCGTCGGCCATGGTGGTGCCGCGGTTGGTGGTGTACATCTTCACCGAACGCACCCCCTCGGCGGCGAGTTGCTCCAGCTGCCACGGCACGGTTTCGTTCCAGCTGATCACGGCGCCGTGGAGGGCGACGTCGCACCGGGATTCGGTGGCCAGCTCCTTCTTGTGCAGGACGGCGGCGAGCGGGGTTTCCTGGGCATCCCGTGGAATTCCGAAGTCGATGATGGTGGTGGTGCCGCCCCACAGGGCGGCGGTGGACGTGGTGCGGTAGTCGTCCAGGGTGCGGAAGCGTCCCGTCACCTGGGCGACATGGCAGTGGCCGTCCACGCCGCCGGGTATCACCAGCCTCCCGGCGGCATCAATGGTCCGTAGGGCGGCAGGCGCAGGGCGGGCGGCGTCGGCAAGGTCGGTGACCAGGCCGTCCCGGACCACGATATGGGCGGCCCGGCGCCCGTCACTGTTGACCACGGTGGCGTTGGAAATGACAAGGTCTGGCTGCTGGGACATCGGTGTCCTCCTTCGGGGAAAGCTGCTGGTTCAGGCGGTGGGCAGCGCGGGCACTGCGCTGTCCTGGGCCGCAGCAAGGGCGGCGTCGAGGTTCGGGCTGAGGCCGGCGCGGGCCTTCCCGGGCGGCGGGGCGAAGGCGCCGGCACGGTGCGGACCGGACCCGAGTCCAGCTACCGCCTCGGCCATCCGGATTCCGGCGGAGATTCCGTCCACCACGGGAACCGGGATCTGCCCCTTCAGGTCGCGGGCGAGCCCGGCGAGTGGGGCTCCTGCGAGGATGACGACGTCGGCGCCGTCCTCCGTGACGGCCTGCCGGCTCAGTGCCATGAGGGTTTCCTTGAAGTCCTGCTGGACCGAGCCGATGCTCTTCAGGGACTCGTTGATCGAGCGGATGGACGCCAGCCGTCCGCCGAGGCCGAACCGCTCCACGCAGTCCAGGTACCAGGGTTTGATCCGGTCCGAGATGGCGATAATGGAAAAGCGGTGCCCCTGCAGCGCCGCTGCGCAAAGTGCGGCTTCGGTGATGCCGATGACGGGGACGCCGGCCAGTTCCTTCAGCGCGGGCATGCCGGGATCGCCGAAGGCCGCCACCACCACGGCATCCACGGGTTCGGCGCCGGGGAGGGTGTGCGCGGCAATAATTTCAGCCACGGCGCCGGCGGCCACGAGGGATTCAAAGCGGGTCTCGATGTATTCCATGCCGTAGGCGGCAGTGCGGACCACCAGTTCGGTGCCTGGCGCAGCGGAGCGCAGTGCCTCGGTTTCGATCAGGGCTGTGACATCGTCGCTGATGTTGGGGTTGATGACCAGGAGTCGCATTATCTCTTCCGGTGAAGTTGGGGTTCGGTTTTTTGGAAGTCTTCCGGGAATTGCTCCCGGTACTTTCCGATGTGGGACGCCGATTGTGCCGCGGCACGGTCGGGGTCGCCGCTGGCAATCGCGGCATAGAGTTCGCGGTGTTCCCGGATCAGCTCCGGCAGGTCGCTCACGTGGCGGAACAGCCAGTGCATCCGGCCCTGCAGGGGCTCAAGTGCTGACTTGAGGAAGTTGTTGTCGGCGATGCCGGTGATGGCATCGTGGAATTCGCTGTTGGCACGGTGGGCCTCCATCACGGCGCCCTTGGCGAGGAAACTCTCCGCGTTGTCCAGCAGCCCCTTCAGGTAGGCAAGGTCTTTCGCGGTGGCCCGCACGGCGGCAAGCCGGCAGGCCAGGACTTCGAGGGACTGGCGGACATCGAAGAGGTCCTCCACGTCCTTGGGGCTCAGGGTGCTGACTTCTGCCCCCCGTGCGCCCCGGTCGCTGATCAGCCCCTCCTGGCGGAGCATCCGCAGTGCTTCGCGCACAGGGAGCCTGGAGACGGAGAATTCGGCCGCGAGGTCCCGTTCCACCAGCCGCGTGCCGGGAGGGTAGTGTCCTTCGAAAATCCGAGTGCGGAGCGTGTCCCGGACAGCCTCGCGCAGCGGGCGTTCTTTGTCCTGGGTGTCTTCTGCGGTCAGCATGGTGCTCCATTCGGATTCTTGGTGGACACGGCTCCCGGCAGCGGGAACGCGGATCAGGTGTTGCCTTGGATGGCTAGCTTAGACAGGAAGCCGCTTGTTGTAGTTCAGCGTCAGCACGGAGGCGCCCATGACGATCGCCGAGCCCACGAAGTAGAGCAGCGCCCAGGTGTAGGAGCCTGTGGCGCCCACGATCAGTCCGACGGCGATGGGAGTGACGAAGCCGGAGATATTGCCGCTGAAATTCATCGCCCCGCCCAGGACGCCCGCGTTGGTGCGTCCGCCCAGGATGGAGGGGATGCTCCAGAACAGGCCCACCCAGCGCAGGAAGAACATAACCAGCGAAAGTAGGACGACGGCGGTGGTGGGGTCAGCGACCAGCGTGACGCCGACCAGGCCGCCAATGACCACGGCGCTGGAGATGCCCAGCAGGGTCCGCATGACGCGGTTTGCCGACGCACCGGAGGCCCGCCACTTGTCGGCGATGGTGCCGCCGATGATTTCGCCCACGAACCCTGCGCCGAAGATCACGAAGGTGGACCAGCCGATGGTCTTCAAATCGAAGCCCTTTGCCTGCGCCAGGTAGAGGGGTCCCCAGGTCAGCAGGCCGTAGAACACGCCGTTGAAGCCCAGCCATCCAAAGCACATGGCCCAGAAGGAACGGAACTTGAGGTACGGGAGCAATGCGCGCTTGCCCTGGCTGCCATCCAGCTTCGCCTCGGCATCTTCGGCGGCGTGGGAGGCTTCAATGTAGGCGGCTTCGGCCTCATTGACTCCGCGGTGCTCGCGGGGATTGTCGCGGATGTACCACCAGACGGCCAGGCCCATGAGGACCGTGGCGGCACCGGCGATCACGAATGCCCAGCGCCAGCTGCCGGTGGACGCGATCAGCCCGGCAATGATGATGCCGCCGAGCCCGGCACCCAGCGGAGCGCCGGCGTCGAGGATGGTGGCACCGCGGCCGCGTTCCGACTTGTGCATCCAGATGGCGTTGAGCTTTCCACCGGCTGGCATCACTCCGGCCTCGGTCACGCCAATGCCCATCCGGGCAATGAACATGCTGAGGAATCCGCCGGCCATGCCGGAGGCGGCTGTGGCCGCGCCCCAGCCGACACAGGAGGCGGTCATGACCTTGCGGGGACCGAACTTGTCGATCAGCCAGCCAACCGGAATCTGCATCAGTGCGTAAGTCCAGAAGAAGGCGGACAGCAGGAGGCCCACCAGTTCAGGAGCGAGGTTGAACTCCTTTTGGATGATGGGGAGGGCAACCGAGATGGAGCCCCGGTCAATGTAGTTGACGGCAACGAGGACCAGCAGCAGGAGGAAGAGCTTCCAGCGGACTGCTGTGCGCCGTTGCACGCCGTCCTTGCTGGATTCGACCGGTGCCTGGTCTATGGGTGTATCGACGGCGGATGCCGCCGTTGTTTCAGTGTTTGGGATGGACACAGCTTCTCCTTCACGGGGAAGTTTACGGATGGGGAAAGTGCGGGGATGTGCGCGGTCCGCCCTGCAGCGGCGGGTTCCGCAAAACTAATGGAAACGCGTGGGTCGGCGATCCGGAGCGCCGGGATGGTTCTTTTGGGATCCCAATTTGGGATCCCAAAAACAACGGTAGGAGTGACCCCGACCACTGTCAAGGATTTTCGTGAACTCTGCCCGGGCAGCCTCTTGAAAACGGATTGTGACCGGCATTGGCCAGTCGTTAAGGGCTACTGGGGCGCGGCGGGGTTCCGGTGCGCCAGGATTTCCGCGAGCTCTGCCAGCCGGTGGGCCCGGGCGGATTCCGCCGGCGTAAAGGGCTCGCCGGGCCGGGCGAAGGTGATGGGGCCGTGCCACGCGGTGGGGATCTTAAGCCGGGTGCCGGCGTCGTCCGCGGCGTGGGCCGCGGCCTCCTCGGCGGGGGTGAGGATCCGGGCCCGCAGCAGCTCCGCAACGGCAAGCGGAAGTTCATCGGGCGCATCCGCGATCCGCGCCGCAAGGCTCAGAGCCCGGGTCTGGCCGTCGGCCATGGCCAGGCTGGTGGTCGGCCACACCTGCGGGGCGGAACCGCCCCCATCCAGCAGGGCGTCCAGGAGCTCGCGCTCGCCGATGCCGCCGGGTGCGGCAAGCACAAACTCGTCCAGGACGCCGCCGGGTACCGGATGCACGTGGATACTCAGAATGTTGGTGCCCGTCCGGGCCAGCGCCTTGGTGACCCGCTGCAGCGAGCCGGGTTCATCATGCAGGACGGTACGTGCCCGCCACAGCGCCGGCGCCGTGCCGAGCGTCCTGCGCAGCCGCAGCGCCGGGGCGTGGAGCCAGCCGCGCAGGATCCTGCTGGCCGAGGGTTCCGCCACCCAGATCACCAGGACAGTGGCGGTGACCGTCAGGACCAGCACCTTTGCCAGGTACGGAAGCTCGGTGCCCACCACCAGGGCATGCACCAGGAGTTCGATTGGAAGCATCACGGCGACGTTTGCCAAGGTCAGCCGCGCCTTGGTCGGTTCAGGCATCAGGCCGCAGACTTCACAGCTCAGTTCGGCCGCGGGGGAGTTCCGTGCGGGGAGCTTCATGGCATAAGCATCACCGGCCGCTGTTTCAGCCGCGTTGCCTCCGCGTTCCATTCAAGGGAAAGCGCCGGGTGGTTTCCGGAGCCCGCCCCGTAGGATTTAGCAGGAACGTCAGCGCGGCCGCCCGTTAGATACCTCCTCCCGGAACCTGCAGGAAAGGCGCCACTGTCCCCGTGAAGATGCTCGCTGAAATGTTCAGCATTGCCCCCGGCAACAAGGACCACCACCCCGCCCTGAGGTGCGCCACAGGGGTCTTTGTTCCACTGCTTACGCTGGTGCTCCTGGGGCGGCTGGACCTGGCGATCTTCGCTTCCTTCGGTGCCTTCACCGGGATTTACGGCAGGGGTGAACCCCATGGCGTCCGCTTCGCGCTGCAGTTGCGGGCCGGCCTGCTCATGCTGCTGGTGATCCTCCTGGCCTCGCTGGCCGCGAGGATGCAGGCGGCGTGGGGGCTGGACGACGCGACCACCACCTGGCTCCTGGTGCTTGCCACCACCGTCGTGGCAGGCGCCTGCTCGGTGGCGATTTCCTGGTTCCGGCTGCGGCCAGCGGGCTCCCTGTTCCACATCTTCGCCTTCGCCGCCATCGCGTCCATTCCCAACCAGCCCCCGCTGTGGCAGGGGATGCTCGTCTCGGTCCTCACCACGGTGCTGTGCCTGCTGATCGGGTTCTCCGCCCGGATCCTGCCCAGCCACCGCACCCCGTGGACCCGCCCCCGGCCCATCCGGCGGACCCCCGACGAAAAGCGCGCGGCCTGGCTGGAAGGCCTCGGATACCTGGTGGCTGCCGGACTCGCCGGATCGCTCGCCACCTGGGCCGGCGAACGGCTGGGGTTCGGCCACAACTACTGGGCCATGGTGGCCGCCGTTGTTCCCCTGGTGGGGCACACCACCCGGCACCGGATCCGCCGCGGCATCCAAAGGATCGTTGGCACCGTGCTGGGCCTGGTGATCCTGGCCGGCATCGTGCTCCTGGACCTGCAGCCGTGGCAGACGGTACTTGTCATGGCACTGTGCCAGTTCGGCGCGGAGATGTTCATCATCCGCCAGTACCTGCTGGCCCAGGTCTTCGTGACACCGCTTGCCCTGATCTCCACGCTCCTGGTGGTCCCGTCCTCGCCCGCCATCCTGCTCCGCGACCGCATCATCGAGACGGTGATCGGAGCCGCCGTCGGCATTGCCGTGGTGCTGGCCCCGGGTGCCTGGCGGCGTTTCCGGGAACGCACGACGGCGGGCTGACGGCCTTCCGGCTGCGCGGTACGCTGGGTGCCGGGACCATTCAACGGAAGCTGGTGCGGCGTGGCGAACTCGAGGTCCGGCGACTCGGTGGTGGACCGGATCGTCCGGCTGATCTCGGCCTTTCCCCAGGATGTCGGCACCCTCCAGCTGTCCGAGCTCGCGGCCCGTGCCGGGCTGCCGCTGACCACCGCGCACCGCCTTGTGCGGCAGCTTGCGGAACACGACCTGCTGGAAACCGCGCCCGGAGGCATGGTCCGGCCGGGCGTGCGCCTATGGGAGCTGGTGAACAGGACCTCGCCAACCCTGGCTCTGCGGGAGGCGGCCATGCCGTTTATGGAGGACATCCAGCAGGTCCTGAACCAGAACGTGAACCTGACGGTGCTGGACGGCTGGGAGGCATTGTTCGTCGAAAGGCTTTCGCGGCGCGGGTCGGTGGCAAACCGGGCCCAGGTGGCCGGGCGGATGCCCGTCCACATCACGTCTGCCGGGCTGGCGCTGATGGCGCACCAGGACAAGGCCCTGCAGGCGCAGTACCTTGACCAGTTCAGCGACCCCGACGGCAAGGCCACTGTAGACGCCCTGCGCGGGCTGCTCGGCGAAACAGCCCGCCAGGGCTTCGCCCAGCTGAAGGGCGTGGTGGATCCGGACACCTGGGGCATCGCCGTCCCCGTGCTCAACCGCCGGCTGCGTGCGGTGGCCTCCCTCGGCGTCGTGGTTCCCCTGCGGGAGATGCGCCTGCAGGCCCTGGTTCCGGCCCTGCAGACGGCAGCCCGCGGTATCGCCCGCGGGCTGGGCGACTCCTGACTGTTCCCATTCAACGGAATTGCTGTTACGGCCGTCACCCCTCCTGCCGCACACTGGGTGCCAGAACCCAGAACGCCGGCACCGCACCGCGGGCCCCGCAATGAAGCGAGACGAACCATGGCAACACGCAAGATCATCTCCACCCAGGTGGCCATCATGGGGGCAGGCCCGGCCGGGCTCATGCTCTCCCACCTGCTGGCGAAGGCCGGCATCGACTCCACAGTGATTGAAGTCCGCAGCCATCAGGAGATTTCGGAGACGGTCCGCGCCGGCATCCTCGAACATGGGACCGTGAACCTGCTGGTGGACAGCGGCGTCTCGGACCGTGTCCTGCGCAAGGGGGACCGGCACGACGGCATCGAGCTGCGGTTCAACGGGGAGAGCCACCGCGTGGACTTCAAGGACCTGGTGGGGGAGTCCGTGTGGCTGTACCCCCAGACGGACGTGTTCGCGGACCTGGCCGCCCGCAGGAAGGCCGACGGCGGCGACGTCCGCTACAGCGTCACGGACACCTCCGTCCACGATCTTGAGGGCAGGCCGAAGGTCTGGTTCACCGACGCCGACGGTGTGGAGTTCGAGATCCAGTCCGACTTCCTGGTGGGCGCTGACGGTTCCCGCAGCCACTGCAGGTTCCAGATCCCGGAAGCGCACCGCAAGTGGTACTTCCACGAGTACCCCTTCGCCTGGTTCGGCATCCTGGCCGAGGCCCCGCGCAGCTCCGACGAACTGATCTACGCCAACTCCGCCAACGGTTTCGCCCTGATCAGCCAGCGCACCGAGACGGTGCAGCGGATGTACTTCCAGTGCGACCCCAAGGAAAACGTCGCCGAGTGGGACGATGACCGGATCTGGGCCGAGTTCCGCAGCCGGGTGAACGGCAACGGTTTCGAGCTCAAGGAGGGGCCGGTCATCGAAAAGATGGTCCTGCCCTTCCGCAGCTTCGTCCATACCCCCATGCGCCACGGCAACCTGTTCCTGGCCGGCGACGCCGCGCACACGGTCCCGCCCACCGGGGCCAAAGGCCTGAACCTGGCGATCCATGACGTCAAGGTCCTCTTTGAGGGGCTGGACAGCCACTACAACGCCGGTTCCGGCCGCCTCCTCGAGACCTACAGCGACCGTGCGCTGGAGCGGGTCTGGAAGGCACAGCAGTTCTCCTACTGGATGACCACCATGCTCCACACGCCCGCCGACGCGGACGACTTCTCCCGCGCCCGCCAGCTGGGTGAGCTGAACTCGGTGGTGTCATCTCGCCACGGCATGGCCTACCTCGCCGAGGCGTATACCGGCTGGCCGGGCGCGCGCTAGCCGATCAGGCGCCGGATGGCGTCCGCGACGGCGGCCACGTCCGGCTCGTCGTCGCGCCTGACGGTCAGCAGGTGGAGCAGGAGCCCGTCGCCATAGTCCGCCACGTCCCGCGCCCGCGCGGCTGCGTCCGCGACACCCATCGCCGCCAGCATCTGTTCCAGTCCGCCCACCAGGAGTTGGTGCCCGGCCGTCACGGCCTCCGGGTGGTCCAGGGAAAGGGCCATCCGGGCGCGGGTCAGCCCGGTGTGCTGCCGGGCCAGGGCCAGCACCATTGCGGCGAGTTGTCCGGCAAGTTCCTTGATGTTCGACGGCGGGCCTGCGGGACCCTGGTCCCGCAGGAGCTCGGCGTCCAGCTGCAGCAGGCGGTCCAGCACGCCGTCAACCAGGGCTGCCCGGTTGCGGTAGTAGTTGGACGTTGTTCCTTCGGCCAGTCCCGCCGTTGCATCAACTGCCCGGTGCGTGAGGCCCTTCATTCCCTTGTCCGCCACCACGGCCAGTGCGGCATCGAGTAATTGGGTGCGGCGGTCCGGCATAAAGCCAGTCTAGTGACCCGTTCCGCAATTACTACAAAAGTAGTAGAGTTTGCCCATGGAGACCATCTCGATCGTGGGAGGCGGCATCGCGGGGCTCGCGCTCGCCGCAGGCCTGGACCAGAGCAGGTTCAGCGTCACTGTCTATGAGAAGCGGCCCGAACTGCCGGCTGTGGGCACAGCTCTAGGTATGTGGCCCAATGCCCAGCGGGCCCTGGCCCGGCTGGGGATCCTTGACGCGGCCCGGGCGGCCAGTCCCGTGATCGGCAGCGGGTCGGTGCGAAACGCTGCCGGCCGGCCCTGGGTCACCGTTGACGCCGGCGGGATGTTCGCCATTTCCCGGAAAGACCTGTTGCGGCTGCTGGACGCCGCCGTGCCGGCCTCTGTCCGCCGGGTCACCAGCCAGGTCCGGCATCTTCCGGCCGACGCCGGCCTGGTGGCTGGCGCCGACGGCGTGCACAGCGTTGTCCGCGGGGAGGTTTGGGGTTCTGCTGCTGCCAGGCTCACCCCGTATCTGGCCGTGCGGGGGACGGTGCCTTTCCGTCCTGATCCGGACGACGTGGGGGAGTACTGGGGCCGCGGGGACCTGTTCGGCATCGCTGCCGCTCCGGCCGGAGGCTTCTGGTACGCCAGCTACCGCTCGGAAATCGGCCCCTACGGGATCGATCCGGTGCCAGTCCTGGGGCAGGCCCGGGAGCGCTATGCCGGGCACGCGCCCGCCATCCGCCGGGTGCTGGCGGCGGCAACTCCGGAGGACATCCTGGTGCAGCGCCTCTGGACCACCCCGCGCCTTGGCACTTTCGTCCGCGGCAACGTGGTCCTTTTGGGGGACGCTGCCCACGCCATGTTTCCCACGCTTGGCCGGGGCGCCTGTGAATCGCTCGTGGATGCCGTGACGCTGGCCGATCTCCTTAACACGCGCCCGCGGGAGGAGGCTCTGCAGGCTTACGACAGGCAGCGCCGGCTGCGCACCCGTGCCCTGAGCGTGGCCTCCGCGGCGCTCCTGCGCGTTGCCCTGGCCGATAATGCCCAGCCCCTCCGGGACCGCCTGCTCAACCTGGCGCGGAGGCGGAACGGAAGGGCCGCCGTCGGGAGCGGCACAGCGGCCTGATCAGCGCACGGGCGCGGCCGGAAGCTTGCTGTCCTCCCCGGAGGCGGATGCGGCCGCGGGCGGCGGCACTGCCGCAGACGACGCCGGAGGCACTGCAGGCAGGCGCTTCTTCCCCGCTCCCTGGCGGCCGGACCGGCCGTACACCAGGTACATCGTGATGCCGGTAATCACCATCAGGAGCACCGTGTAGACGAAGGTGTTGGCGATCCCTTCCACGCCTTCTGCGCCGTCGGTGTTGGCCTTGATGACCAGGCCCAGCGGCTGGACCAGCGGGTGCGCCAGGAAGATGGCGGTGTCATAGTCGTCCAGCAGGCTGTTGAAGTTCAGCGCGGTGATGGCGGCGGCCGCGGGAAGCACCAGCGGCAGGAGGATCCGGCGGAACACGTAGAGTGTCCTGGCCCCCATGATGGCTGCGGCTTCCTCCAGCGAGGAGTTCACCGACGCGAAGGATGCCTTGAGCATGCGCAGGGTGAAGGGGATCTTCACCGTGACGAACGCGATCAGCAGGATCACCGTGGTTCCGGTGAGCACGGCGCCGCCCACCAGCGGATTGGGGTGGTCGTAGCTGATGATGAGGCCCAGGGCCAGCAGCGCCGACGGGAGGATCCAGGGGATGTGGAGCAGGTACTCGAACGCTGAAGACACCCAGTTCCGGTACTTCTGGAGCAGCCGGGCCACGAACAGCAGGCCGCCGACGGCGATGAGGGCAGCCAGCGCGCTGTACACAACGCTGACGATGAAGGGCCGCAGCCCGGACTGCTCAGTCAGGACCCGGACGTAATTATCCAGGGTCAGGTTCGCCAGGGAGAGCTGGCCGGTCTGGATGGCGGCGCCGTCGGCGAAGGAATACAGCACGATGAGCAGCACCGGAAGGGTGTACACCGCAAACAGCAGGTAGGCCACCACGTGGACGGCGGCGTTCGCCAGCGGGTTGCCGATCTGCTGCTTCTGCAGCGCCGAGGACACTTTGGACACCGAAAAGTACGTGCCGCCCTTCTCCAGGCGGGTCATGACGGCCAGCATCAAGACCGTCGCCAGGCCCAGGATCACGGCCAGCAGTGCGGCAAGGTCACGGGAGGTGGGGCTGTTGGTGAACGTGAGGATCATCGGGGTGATGGTCTGGAAGTCCCGTCCGCCCAGCACCTGAGGGGCACTCAGGGCGCCCAGGCCGGTGAGGAAGGACAGGATGGTCACCGCGAACAGCGTGGGCTTGAGCATGGGAAGCACGATGCGCCGCAGGATGGTCCAGGTGGAGGCGCCAAGGTTCCGTGCTGCCTCGATGGTCTGGTAGTCCACGCCCTTCAGGGCGTTGGCCACGAACAGCATGTGGTTGGTGGTGGTGGCAAAGGTCATGACCACCAGGACGGCAAAGAACCCGGAAAACCACGCCGGGTCCATGCCCGGAAACACCTTCACCAGCAGCGAGGTGACGATGCCCTTGTCGCCGTAGATGAACTTGTACCCGGCGGCCAGCACGATGCCGCCGTAGATGAACGTTGAGGCGTAGCCCAGGAAGAGGATCCGCGAACCCCGGATCCGGAAGTAGTGGGTCACCAGGACGATGAAGATGCCCACCACATTGACGGTGATGGACAGTGCCACCGCCAGGAGGAAGCTGTTGCCCAGCGCCTTCATGGCCCGCTGCGACGAGAACAGCTTTTCCGCCGCCCGCCCGGAGAAGCTGCCGTCCGGAAAGAAGGTGGCCATCAGGACGTTCACATTGGGCCAGACGAGGAACGCGGCAATGAACCATGTGAGCACCACGCCCACCACCAGCACGAACGGGGAGCGGGCCATGCCGCGGACGGATGTGCTGCTCATGGCAGGGCTACCGCAGGATCCTGCTGCCGCAGGGCAACCCCCGTTTCCGGGTGGTACTGCAGGACGTGGGCAGGCTGGAGGTAGATGGTGGTTTCGGTCCCGGCTTCGGGGTGTGCTCCGCCGTCCTCCCGCACCAGCAGGCGGATGTCCGCGCCGTGGCTGCGCACCACGTACCGGCTGTGCAGGCCGTGGTAGGTGCGGGACAGCACCTTTCCGGACATCCCGACGCCGGCGCCCCCATTGCCGGGAGCGTCCAGGGACGCCTTTTCCACCCGCAGGTAGGACCTGGCGTCCGTGCTGAGCCCGGCCCCTGACAGCCGGTTCAGCTCCGCGACAAACTCCGGTGTCAGGGCCGAGCTGTCACCAATGAAGTTGCAGACGAACTCGGTGGCGGCATGGTCGTAGATCTCCTGCGGCGTCCCCACCTGTTCAACCACGCCCTTGTTGAACACTGCCACCCGGTCGCTCATCGCCAGTGCCTCGTCCTGGTCGTGCGTGACATAGACGGTGGTGATTCCGAACTCGCTCTGAAGGTCCTTGAGCTGCTGCCGGAGCTGGTGGCGGAGCTTGGCGTCCAGGTTGGACAGCGGCTCGTCCAGCAGCAGGATCTTGGGCCTCAGCACCAGGGCCCGCGCCACGGCCACGCGCTGCTGCTGACCGCCGGACAGTTCCGCCACGTTCTTGGCCAGCTGCTCGTCGCTCAGTTCCACCCGGCGGGCGATGTCCCGCACCAGGCGTTCACTGTCCGCCGTCTTCTCCTTCCGCACCCGGAGCCCGAACGCGATGTTCTCCCACACGCTCATGCTGGGAAAAAGCGCGTAATTCTGGAACACCATGCCCACCTGGCGTTTGTCGCTGGAAAGCCGGGTGACATCCTTGCCGTCCACCCGGACGGTTCCCCTGGCCGGCTGGATGAACCCTGCCAGGGTGCGCAGCGCCGTCGTCTTCCCGCATCCGGAAGGGCCCAGCAGGGTGAAGAATTCACCAGGCCGGACGTGCAGGTCCAGGTTGGGGATGGCGGTGAAATCGCCGAAGGTAACTTCGATGTTGTCCAAGCGGATCATGGCAAACCTGTCTGGTGGTGCGGCCCAAAGCGGAAGGGGAAAGCTGCTGGAAACCGGACTACGTCATGTACTCCAGTTCGATCTTCTCCACCCAGGCGCCCATGTTCTCCTGCACGAACTCCCAGTCGATGTCCTGCTGCTTGAGGTCGGCGAAGAAGTCCACAACCTCGGGGTTGGCCTGGGCCGCGGCACCCTCGTTGACAGGCATGGAGTTGAACTGTTTGGCGAACTGGCCTTGCACGTCCGCGCTGCCGAACCAGTCAATGAACTTCTGGGCCTGTTCCTTCTTCTCCGTGCCCTTGACGAGGGCAATCTGCTCGACCGCGAGGGGGACGCCCACTGAGGGAATGACCGTCTCAACGTTGACATTGAAGGATTTCTCGCGGTCGGCGATGATCGAGGACGGCATCTGCCCCATGTCCACCTCGCCGGAGGCAATGCGGGCAAAGAGGTCAGTCTTCGCCACCGCGGGACTGCCGTTCTGGAAGTACTGTTCCACCTGCTTCCACCCCTCATCCGAGATGCCCAGGTCGCCCGAACCGTCGCGGTAGCGGCTGAGGATGCCGGCGAAGACGAGCTGTGCGGTGGCGGTGCCCAGGCCTGTCACGCGCTCGTAGCGGTCCTTGAACTCGTCCTTGGTCCACAGGTCCGTCCAGTCCTGCGGGGCCGCGTCCTTGGAGATCTTGTCCGAGTTGTAGCCCAGCAGGATGGCCTGCTTGACCAGCGGCCAGTACGTCTCGCCGTCGGCCAGTTCTTCGTCCACTTCGCCCGCCCAGGAGGGCTCATAGGGTTCCAGAACGTCCTCGGCCTTGATCTGGGAGAAGTACATGTTGTTCAGCCCGAACGCTACGTCGGCGATGGGGTTGTTCTTTTCGGCGATGAGTTTGTTGGTGGCGTCCGCACCGCCGGCACCCACAATTTCGATCTTGAACCCGGCCTCGGCGGCCTTGGCGGTCAGCCAGTCGCCGCGGCCCTCTCCATTGGAGTTGGTGTACACCACCAGGGTGTCGCCGGAACCGCCGGCAGGGGCGGAGGCGTCGTCGGAAGCGGCCGGGGAGGTGGTGCCTCCGCCGCACCCGGCGAGAAGGGTGACGGCGACGGCGGCGGCAACCAAAGTCTGCAATTTACGCACGATCAGGACTCATTTCTGACTGGAACCGGAGCATGTCCGCACAGCCTATAGCGGGGCAGGCGGAATGCGGGGCTGTTATTGCTATCGATTCGATAAACAGCCCGGCTGTCCAATGTGGTCCAGTCGCGGGAACTGATGGAGGCGTGCGGATTAACGCCGGGTGAAAGGTCAGTCCTGGGTGATGGTCTCCGTTAAATGGTGCGTGGGGATGCGGTCCCGGTCGTAGGTGATCTCCGTGTAGCCGTGGGGCTCGGGCCTTCCGGCCGGGCTCAGGTTCACGAACACAATCTCTTCGATGGTGAGGATGCTCTGCCGGGTGATCATGTTCCGGACTTCGGCCCGCATGGTCAGGGAAGTCCGCCCGAACCTGGTGGCCGTCAGTCCCATCTCGATGAGGTCGCCCTGGACTGCCGAACTTACAAAGTTGATTTCGGAAATGTACTTGGTGACCGCCCGGCCGTTGCCCAGTTGAAGGATGGCGTAGATCGCCGCTTCCTCGTCGATCCACTTCAGCAGGCTGCCGCCAAACAAAGTCCCGTTCGCGTTCAGGTCCTCGGGGCGCACCCATTTGCGGGTGCGGAAGGTGATGTCTGCTGTTTCCATAGGCCGAGATTAGCTGAGGGCCGGAAGGCTTTGCGGAGTGTGACGGCCCCAGCCGCCCCTAGGCCATGGCCGTATGGGCGGCACTGCGCGCGTGGATGCTCTTGGCGTAGCAGTACGAGTGCTCCACGCCCACATACGGGCCGAAGTTGGGCACCGGCTCGAACCCGGAATTCTGGTAGAAGTTCCGGCCGTCCGGCTGGGCGGAACCGGCCTCGGCCTTGATGCGCGTGATCCCCTGCTTGAACGCCTCCGCTTCCAGCGCCGCGAGGATGGAGCTGGCAACGCCCGAGCCGCGCGTGTAGGGGACCACGTACAGCCGTTTGATCTCCGCAGTGGTCGGGTCGAGGAGCCGCAGGCCGCCGCACCCTACGGGTTGGCCGGATCCCTTGTCATAGGCCACGATGAAGACGGCGCAGTCGGCGCTCGACGGCGGGGTGCCGGGTTCGTGGTCCGGGGTGCCGAAGCGGGCATCAAGTTCCGCCTGCTGCGCCCGGCGCAGGTCTGCCCCGACGGGGTTCGACCAGGGAACCTGGCGGATGTTCAGCCTTGGATTGGTCTGCATAGTTCCTCGTTTCGCCGGAGGGTTATGCACTAAAAGGCTAGAAGCATGCGGTTACGCGGGTGTTTCTTCCGGGTAAGGGGCTGGATAACACCAAGAGCCACCAATAGTCAGGTTACTTGGCAGTCTAGTTATCAGACGGTCTAAACTAATCCCATGGTTTCCACAGGTAACGAAGGCTCCGGCTACTGGTACGGTCCGGACGGGCAGCTGGACTACGGCGCTGCCGTTTTGAAGTCCCTGCGCGATTACCGCTCGGCAGAAACCAGCATGCGCCGCTCCACCAGGGATTCCATGGGAATGGGGGAGACCGACCTTCTGGCGCTGCGGTACCTCCTGCGTGTGCAGGCCTCGGGCAAGACCGTGGTGCCCAAGGACCTGAGCCAGTTCCTGGGCATCACCAGCGCCTCCACCACCTCGTTGATCGACCGGCTGGTGGCGAGCGGCCACGTCCGGCGCGAGGCCCATCCTTCGGACCGCCGCTCCGTCGTGGTTGTGCCCACTGTGGAATCGGACCAGGAAGTGCGCGAAACACTGGGCGCCATGCACCGCCGAATGATGGCTGTGGCGGAGAGCCTGACCGCGGATGAGGCGCGCATCGTTGTGGAATTCCTGGAGCGGATGACCGAGGCGGTCAGCGCCCAGGAGGCCACGCACGCCAAAAGTAGCTAGATGCACTAGCTAGTTTGACTAGTAATATGTAAGCTTACGATCAACCCTTGAATGAACTGCCCGATGGAGTCGTGAGCGCGTTGATCACTTTTACCGAAGTTTTGCCGCAGCAGAGCAGCGGAATGCACTGCGGAATGCCCATGGAACTGGTGACTCCCGCCCTCGGGGGTGCCGCCGTGCTTTACACCTTCGAGCCTGTTGGACAAGGAGCCGTGGAGCTGCCCCCGGTCTGGCGCTGCAGGTGCGGTTTCCAGCTGGACGCCTGGCAGCCCTCTGCCCAGGCCGCCGGGCACACCTCCGCTGCCTCCGATCCCGCCCGGGCCACTGCGCCGTACGCCGCATGAACACCCCCGCCCTTGCACCCCCGGTTCATGGGCGCCGCGCAACGCTTCCTGACGGGGACGGGATCCTGGCTGGCCGGTTTCGGCTGCGGGAACGTCTGGGACGCGGATCCGTTGCGGAGGTCTTCCGTGCTGTGGACATGAACGGCGGGCCGGACGTTGCAGTCAAGGTGGCGGTGGAGAACTCGGAGAAGCAGCACGGGCGTATCGGCAACGAAGCGGCTGTCCTGGCCGCCCTTCACCATCCGTCCATCATCAGGTTCATCGCGCAAGGCGTGATGCCGTCCGGCGGCCCGCGCGGCGGACTGCCGTTCGTGGTGGAGGAACTTGCGCTGGGAACCAGCCTTGCAGAGGCCGTCCGCAGCAACCGCAGTCAACCCGACGAGGTAGCCGGCTGGGCTGTCGGGCTGTTCGGTGCGCTCGCCCACCTTCATGGCCGTGGCCTGGTGCACCGGGACGTCAAGCCCGCCAACCTGATGCTGAGCGGACTGCGGCGGAGCCCGGTGCGGATCATCGACTTTGGGATCGCCGCTGCCGCCGGATCGGCGCCGGAACCTGGCATGTCCTCCGGCACCGTGCACTACATGAGCCCGGAACAGGCATCCGGCGGCGAGACTGAAACGTCCTGGGACGTCTACTCGATGGGGCTTGTCCTGTTGGAGCTCCTGACCGGGACTAAGGCATTTCCCGGAACCGCGATCGAGTCGCTGGTGGCCAGGACGCTCCGCAGCCCCCATGTTCCGGACTGGCTGCCGCCCGGCTGGCAGACCTTCCTCCGCTCCCTGACGGCGATGGAAAGCGGGGAGCGGCCGACGGCGGCGGAGGCCGCGCGCATGGCCTCCCGGCTTCTTCCCAAACCCGCCGAAGAGGGCTTCAGTCCCTGCCGCAGGATGGCTGTTTTTCCTGCCCGCAGGATCCGGCAGTTGGTCTAGGCGCCTGTTGCGTCACTGCCCGTAGGGTCCGCTGCCGTTGGATCGGCAAGTGACAGTCCGCCTACCGGGCTGCCGTCCCAGTGGATCAGCTTCCATCCGACGTCCGGGTCACCTTCAAGGGCCACGATTCCCGTGTTGGCCAACACGTGGCGGGCTGCGAATTCATGGTCCACGTCGCCGGCGCGGCGGCCCGCCCATGTACGGATCGCGGCGCCGTGGCTCACTACTGCGGCCGCCTGGTGCTGTGCGTCGAACGCCCGCTCCACAACCTGCCGGATCGCCGCATCAAACCGCTCAAAGAATGTGTGTCCGTCCGGACCGGCCGGCATGCGCTGGTCCAGGTCCCCCGCAGCCCAAGAGAACACGGTTCCCATGTAGCGCTTGTGGGACTCATGGTCAGTCAGTTTCTCCAGGGCCCCGGCTTCGATCTCGTGCAGGCCCTCAAGCACCTCGACGTCCAGGCCGTGCACACGTGCCAGCGGAGCAGCCGTGATTTGGGTCCTGATCAGCGTTGACGCGTACAGGGCCCCGATGGGCTCATTGGCCAGGGACCGCGCCATGGCCTCGGCCTGCCGCTCACCAAGTTCCGTCAGTCCGGGCCCCGGGTGGGCGGTATCCAACTGGCCGAGGACGTTGCCGGGGGTCTGTCCGTGGCGGATGAGCAACAGCTTCATGCTCTCAAGTTTCGCACCCCGGGCACCTGGCTGAGGACCTGCCCACTGTCCCCGGGCAGAGCGAAGGCGCCTGGCCTTCCCAGGCCAGGCGCCGTCGTCGTAATTCTCCTGCCCCTGCGGGGCGGGCTACTTGAGGTGGTCCACCAACTGGTCCGCGATGCCCGTGTACTTGCCGGGTGTGAGTGCGAGCAGGCGTGCCTCGGCTTCGGTGGAAAGGCCGAGGCTCTGCACGAACTCCCGCATGCGCGCGGCATCCACGCGCTGGCCGCGGGTGAGGTCCTTGAGCCGCTCGTAGGGGTTCTCCATGCCCTTGACGCCGGCGACGGCCTCGGCACGCATGACCATCTGGATGGCTTCGCCCAGGACTTCCCAGTTCGTGTCCAGGTCGCCGGCCATCACGTCCTCTGCAACATCCAGGCGCTCCAGGCCCTTGGCCACGTTGGAGATGGCCAGCAGCGAGTGGCCGAAGGCCACGCCGATGTTGCGCTGGCTGGAGGAGTCCGTGAGGTCGCGCTGCCAGCGGGACGTCACCAGGGTTGCCGCCAGGGTGTCCAGCAGGCCATTCGAGATTTCCAGGTTCGCTTCGGCGTTCTCGAAGCGGATCGGGTTGACCTTGTGCGGCATGGTGGAGGAGCCGGTGGCGCCCGCAACCGGGATCTGCGCGAAGTAGCCGATGGAGATGTAGCTCCAGATGTCGGTGCAGACGTTGTGCAGGATGCGGTTGAAGCGGGCCACGTCGGCGTACAGCTCGGCCTGCCAGTCGTGGCTTTCGATCTGGGTGGTAAGGGGGTTCCAGGTCAGTCCCAGGCCCTCCACGAAGGACCGGGAGACCTCCTGCCAGTCGGCGCCGGGAACAGATGCGACATGGGCGGCGTAGGTTCCGGTGGCACCGTTGATCTTGCCCAGGTACTCGGTCTTTGCGATCCGGTCCAGCTGGCGGTTCAGGCGGTGCGCGATGACCGCGAGCTCCTTGCCCAGGGTGGTGGGCGTGGCCGGCTGCCCGTGCGTCCGGGAGAGCATGGGAACGGAGCGGTTGTCCTCAGCCATTCTGCCGATCTGGGCCACCAGGGCGCTGGCGGCGGGCAGCCACACGTCCTCCACAGCACCCTTGACGCCGAGGGCGTAGGAGAGGTTGTTGATGTCCTCGGAGGTGCAGCCGAAGTGCACCATGGCCGTCAGGTTTTCGATGCCGATGCCGGGAAGGCGCCTGCCGATGTAGTACTCCACGGCCTTCACGTCGTGGACCGTGACCGCTTCGATTTCGGCGAGTTCGGCCACGGAGGCGGCGTCGAATTCGGTGACGATGGCGCGGAGCTGGTCCTGCTGGTCCTGGCTGAGCGCTCCGGCGCCCGGGAGCACGTTGTTGCTGGTCAGGTGGATGAGCCATTCAACTTCGACAGCCACACGGTCCCGGTTCAGGGCGGCTTCGGACAGGTAGTCCACCAGCGGTGCTACGGCGGACTGGTAGCGGCCGTCCAGGGGACCGAGGGCGATCTTTTCCTGTGACGCGGCGAGGGCCAGGCGTCCTGAGGGCGTACGTGTATCAGCTGTGGCGGCAGTTTCAGGCATGTGCTGATTGTTTCACGAACTCAGGTGGCCCCCGAAGCGTGCCTGCCCACGTTACTTGTCCACATAGTCGACGGCGGTGCTTCGGCTGGTCCCGGATTGTTCGTAGCGTGGGCGCAACAGCCAGAACGGCACGGGTATCAACGGCACCGGGAAGCCGGAGGAGGGGAGAACTCACATGGGGAACGACCCTGGCGGCAGTATCTGGGGTGTCACCGCGCAGCGCAGCGCCGAAGTACAGCAGCTCGCTGCTCGGCTCATTCTCTGTGAGGCCCGGGCAGAAGAAGTACTTGCGGGGTTTCGGGAGATCCAAATGCAGGAATGGCAGTCTCCGGCCGGCCAGGCCTACCGGAACACGGTCAGCCTCCAGGCCGCGGCCATGCGTCGGGTCCTCGACTCCCTCCACGAAGCGGCAAGCTCGGTGACGAGCCACGCGAGGGCGGTGCTGGCGTCCGAGTGTAATTACGGCGGGCCATCCTGATGGGGGAAGAAACCCCGTCGGACACAGGAGCGGCCTTCCGGCTGTCCCGTCCAGCCGGGGAGGGCAACATGGTCATCTCCGGAGGCATCGGTGGATTCAGCTTCCAGCTTGAGGAACTGGCCTCCGGTTCAGCCCGACTGGATGACCTGGCATCCCGGCTCGGAGCCGTAGAGGGCGACGCGTGGCGGGTGTGGCAGGAACTGGCGCAATTCCAGAATGAGCCCCGGTCCACGGGAACGGCAGCCCTCCTTGCGGTGGGTGCCGCGAATGAGGCCCTCCGTGCCGTTCGGACTGAGCTCCAAGGGATCAGCAGCCGGGTGCGCCAGTGCAGGCATGATTACGAAGCGGCGGAAGCCCGGTCCCGGACGTTCAGGAGCCTCGGAATGTGGAGCCCTGCGGCGGAACTGGAGAAGCACGCCGACTTTTGGCGGACAGGATTCCTCAACCGAAATGCCGCCGAGATGCTGGTGGGCGACTCCGTTGCTGCACTGGCAGCACTCAAGTCCCTGGTCGAGGGTGGAATTCCAGGTCTGAGGCCGGAACCGCTCGACGTGCGGCAGGAGGAAAGCGTTCCGATAAGCCTTAAGGCTTCACCTGCCGGCCTCCTGGAGCGGATCCGGCTGATCGAACAACGGGGCAGCGGATACATCGAGGTTGTCGAAGTTGACCAGGACGGCCGAAAGGCGTACGTGGTGGTCATCCCGGGCACACAGATGGCGGAGGAAGACTCCGGCCGCAATCCCTTCGATCTCGGTGGGATAGCAGACGGGCTGGGCAGTAATTCAGCGGTCGTCAATGCCGCCGTTGTCCAGGCGCTTCGGTCGGCTGGAGCGGAACCCGGATCGCCGGTGGTCGCTGCCGGCTACAGCCAGGGCGGAATTCACGCCATGAATCTGGCGGCCGACCAGCAGTTTCGATCCGAGTACGACATGAAGTATGTCGTCACGGCGGGATCACCCGTCGGCCGGATAACACCGCCGCCTGACGTCAACACCCTCCACCTGGAACATCGGACCGACTGGGTCCCCGGGAGCGACGGCTCACCCAATGCGGACACCGCCAACCAGGTCACGGTGACAATGACCAACGACCTTCACGTCCGGGTAGGGGAGGATGTGGGACTGGGCCCTGGCCACAGTTTCGATGGGTACCAGGAAGCCGCACGCCTGGTCGCCGGCAGCAGCGATCCGTCCCTTGTGCATTCCACCGCGGTGCTGGCAGGAGTCCTGGGAGCGGGCGGGACGGCCACGGCTACCAGGTACTCCCTGTCCCGCACCAAGGGCCCCACTCCCACGCTCGCGCCCCAAGACCCCCGCGCCCATGAGCGGGGGCATGGCGGCCGGTAGGGCCGGCCCTGCGGGCTAGCGCTTCCGTGCCCCTGGCAGGACGCTGGCCACCATCGAAACCAGCGAGATGATGATTGCCGCCAGCACAGCTGTCCAGAAGAAGGAGTCGATGGTGAACTCCACCGGCGTGTAGCTGCTGATCCAGGACGTCAGGTAGAGCATGGCTGCATTGATGATGATTGTGAACAGGCCCAGGGTCAGGATGGTGAGGGGCAGGGCGAGGAACCTGACCAGCGGCCTGACGAAAGCGTTTACGATGCCGAAGATGGCGCCAATGAACAGGTAGGCCAGGACGAGCCCGACGGCGTCGGTGCCCTCTGTGACGCCGCGTTCGGCAACGGCCTCGGAGGCAGCGGAGCTGGAGATTTCCAGTCCCGGCAGAATCCAGCTCGCCACCCACAGCGCTGCGGCGTTGATGATGATCCGAAGAATGAAGGAGCCCATGGAACCATGCTTGCACAGGGCACTGTGCGCGGGCTTACAAGACGGAGAGAAGTAGTCTGGGTTGCATGACGTCTTCAGAGGCCCCGGCCGACGGGATTCCGCCGCGCCCGGTGGTGGGCCGGCTGCCCCGCTATGCGGCAGGGAAGCCGCCGGCCGCCGTCGAAGGACTGGCCAGCTACAAGCTCTCTTCCAATGAGAACCCGCTTCCGCCGCTCCCCGCCGTTGTGGAGGCCATCGCGCGCCAGCAGGACTTCAACCGCTACCCGGACCCGCTCAGCAGCCGGTTGCGGGAGGCCCTTGCCGAATTCCTGGACGTCCCGGCGGAGGACATCGTCACCGGTGCCGGCAGCCTGGGCGCGCTGAACCAGGTCCTGGCCACGTTCGCAGGCCAGAACGACGATGGCAAGCCCGATGAGGTCATCTACGCCTGGCGGTCGTTCGAGGCCTATCCCATCAGCGTTGGCCTGGCAGGCGCCGAGAGTGTCCGCATCCCGGTCACCGCCGATGGCCGGCACGATCTGGCAGCCATGGCCGCCGCCGTCACTGCCCGCACCAAGGTGATCCTCCTGTGCACGCCCAACAACCCCACCGGTCCCGCGCTGGCAGCAGCAGAGACTGAAGCCTTCATCCGCTCCGTGCCTTCCAGCGTTGTGGTGGTCATCGATGAGGCTTACCAGGAGTTCGTCCGGGCAGCCGACGCCGTGGATGGCCTGGCCCTCTACCGCAAGTACCCGAACGTGGTGGTGCTCCGCACGTTTTCCAAAGCCCATGGCCTGGCAGGGCTTCGGGTGGGCTACAGCGTGTCCAACCCGGGGCTCACACAGCACCTGAGGGTGGCTGCCACCCCGTTCGCCGTGTCGCAGATTGCAGAAAAGGCAGCAATAGTTTCGCTGCAGAATTTCCCGCAGGTTGTAGAAAGGGTACAAATGCTCGTGGATGAGCGGACCCGGGTGGCGGCCGGCCTGCGGGACCTGGGCTGGACTGTTCCCGATGCCCAAGGGAACTTCGTGTGGCTGGCCCTGGGTGCCGAAAGTACCCGTTTCGCAGACCTGGCCGCTGCCCGGGCCCTGTCCGTCAGGGCGTTCCCGGGCGATGGGGTCAGGGTCAGCATCGGCGAGCAGGAGGCCAATACGAGATTCCTGCAGTTGTGTGCGGACTATACAAAGCCCTCAGGTCCTTCCTAGCGCTTAACAAGTACTCCCGTGCCTACCTACTGAAGATAAAGTTAGGATCAGTAAGCCAATGTATATGCCGCAACGGGAATGTATTCCGTAAGAGGCATATATCCCAGCGACATTGCATTGCATCCGGATGCGGCAAGCAAGGAGACGGTATGGGCACACATCTGCCTTCCACCGAGTTCGACGGAACAGCGGTAGACGACCAGCGGGAAGCTGACGCGGAAGCCGTCATGGGCGAGCCCCCGGCGCAGATGGTGCAGCTGCTGGGACCTGACGGGAAGCTCGGCGCTGACCCGGTCTACAGCCAGTACGCGGACAAGCTCACGCCGGAGCGCCTGCGCGGGCTGTACGCGGACATGGCCGCAATCCGCCGGTTCGATGTTGAGGCCACCGCCCTCCAGCGGCAGGGGCAGCTGGCCCTGTGGGTTCCGCTCACAGGACAGGAAGCAGCCCAGATCGGATCGGGCCGGGCGAGCCAGCCGCAGGACTACATTTTCCCCACGTACCGGGAACACGGCGTCGCGCTGACCAGGAACGTTGACCTTGCTGAACTGCTCCGCCAGTTCCGCGGTGTATCCAACGGCGGCTGGAATCCGAAGGACACCAACTTCCACCTCTACACCCTGGTCCTCGCCGCCCAGACACTCCACGCAGTGGGCTATGCCATGGGCATCCAGCGGGACCAGAAGCTGGCCGCAGCGGCCGGCGGGGCCCGCCAGGAACCGGACGCCGCAGTGATCGCCTACTTCGGCGACGGCGCCAGTTCCGAGGGCGACGTCCACGAATCCATGGTGTTCGCCTCCTCCTACAACGCCCCTGTGGTGTTTTTCTGCCAGAACAACCACTGGGCCATTTCCGTCCCCACCAACGTGCAGACCCGCGTACCGCTGTCCAACCGCGCCAAGGGCTATGGCTTTCCCGGCATCCGCGTGGACGGCAACGATGTCATCGCGGTGCACGCCGTCACGGAGTGGGCCCTGGAGCACGCCCGGCAGGGCAAGGGTCCTGTCCTGATCGAGGCCTTCACCTACCGCGTTGGCGCGCACACCACTGCCGACGATCCCACCAAGTACCGCCCTTCGGCCGAGGAAGACGCCTGGCGTGCCAAGGATCCGCTGCTCCGGCTGGAGAAGTACCTGCGTGCCGAGGGCCTGGCGGATGACGACTTCTTTGCCAGGGTCAAGGCCGACGGCGACGAACTCGCGGCCTATGTCCGGCGCACCACCCATGACCTCGAGACTCCGGACATCCGCTCCGCCTTTGCCAACACCTACGCTGAGGCCCACCCCCTGGTGGCCGAGGAACTGGCATGGTTCGAAGAATACGAGGCCGGCTTTGCCGGTGTTGATTCCTCCGCGGAACAGGGACAGGCAGCAGCAAAGGCAGGCCACTGATGACCACCATGACCATCGCCAAGGCGATCAACCAGGGCCTGCGCGCCACCCTGGCCGGCAACCCCAAGTCACTCCTGATGGGCGAGGACATCGGCCCCCTCGGCGGCGTGTACCGGGTGACCGACGGGCTGATCGGCGAGTTCGGCCCCGACCGTGTCGTGGACACCCCGCTGGCTGAGTCCGGCATCATCGGCACCGCCATCGGCCTGGCCCTGCGCGGCTACCGGCCGGTCTGCGAGATCCAGTTCGACGGGTTCGTCTTCCCCGGCTTCAACCAGATCACCACCCAGCTGGCCAAGATGCACGCCCGCAGCAACGGCAACCTCACGGTGCCGGTGGTCATCCGCATCCCCTACGGCGGCGGCATCGGGTCCGTGGAGCACCACTCGGAATCACCCGAAGCGCTGTTCGCCCACACCGCAGGGCTCCGGATCATCACCCCGTCCAACCCCCACGACGCCTACTGGATGATCCAGCAGGCCGTGGACTGCCAGGACCCGGTGATCGTCTTCGAGCCCAAGCGCCGCTACTGGCTCAAGGGCGAGGTTGACACCGAAGCGCCGGGCCACGCCGCCGATCCCTTCAAGGCCCATGTCCTTCGGGAAGGCACCGACGCCACCGTCGTCGCCTACGGGCCACTGGTCCCCGTTGCCCTCGCCGCCGCCAACGCGGCCGAGGAGGACGGCCGCAGCGTGGAGGTCATCGACCTCCGCTCCATCTCGCCGCTCGACTTTGACACGGTCACCGCCTCCGTACGGAAGACCGGACGCCTGGTCGTCGCCCATGAGGCGCCTACCTTCGGAGGGATCGGCGGCGAGATCGCGGCCCGCATCAGCGAGCGGGCCTTCCATTCGCTTGAAGCCCCCGTTATCCGCGTTGGTGGCTTCCATATGCCGTACCCCGTCGCGAAGGTGGAGGAAGACTACCTTCCGGACATCGACCGCATCCTGGAGGCGCTGGACCGCGCCCTCTCCTACTGAGGACACCATGACTCTCAACAAGTTCAACCTGCCCGACGTCGGCGAAGGCCTGACCGAGGCCGAGATCGTCTCCTGGAAGGTCAAGCCCGGCGACGCCGTTGCCATCAACGACGTCCTCTGCGAGATCGAAACCGCCAAGTCCATCGTGGAACTGCCGTCCCCCTTCGCCGGGACCGTCACTGAGCTGCTGGTCCCGGAAGGGGTGACCATCGACGTCGGGACGGCCATCATCAGCGTCAGCGACAAAGTGGAAGGCGATCCCACGCCCGCTGACGTTCGCGCCCCGGAAGCACCCGTGCAGCCGCTGTACGGCACGCTCCCTGCCGACGAGGAGGGCGCAAGGGACGACGCCGACGCGCAGGACAATGCCCCGACCGGCGGTCCGCTGGTGGGTTCCGGCCCCAAGGCCGACGCCGTCAAGCGCCGCCCGCGCAAGGTGCAGCCCTCTGCCGCCGTGACCGTCAACGCACCCGAGGTGGAACCGGTCCAGCCCCATACGCCGGCGGAGGTCAGCCAAGCCCCACGCCCCGCCGCTTCCGCCCCGGCGGACGCCATCGACAACCGGCCCACCCTGGGCGGCACCATTACCGGGCTGGTCAACCGGGTCCTGGCCAAGCCTCCCGTGCGGAAGATTGCCCGGGACCTGGGCATCGACCTGGCGGATGTGGTGGCTACCGGTTCCCGCGGCGAGGTAACCCGGGAGGACCTGGTCAGCTACCAGGCCCAGCGCGACGCCGAACTGGACAAGGCGGACGGCTTCTGGGGCAAGGCGGGCAAGCCGCAGGACCAGCGGATTGAACGGATTCCGGTCAAGGGTGTCCGCAAGGCCACGGCCAAGGCGATGGTGGAGTCGGCCTTCTCCGCTCCGCACGTCAGCATCTTCGTGGACGTCGACGCCAGCCGGACCATGGAGTTCGTCAAGCGGCTCAAATCGTCACGGGACTTCGAGGGCATCCGGGTTTCGCCGCTGCTGATCCTGGCCAAGGCCGTCATCTGGGCTGCCGCACGGAACCCCAGCGTCAACGCCACCTGGGTGGACAACGCCGACGGCACCGACGCCGCCGAGATCCACGTCAAGCACTACATGAACCTGGGCATCGCCGCTGCAACACCGCGAGGCCTGATGGTGCCGAACATCAAGAACGCCCAGGACCTGTCCCTCAAGGAATTGGCCCTCGCGCTGAACAACCTTGCCACCACTGCACGGGCCGGCAAGACCCAGCCCGCCGAAATGCAGGGCGGCACGCTCACCATCACGAACATCGGGGCGCTGGGCATCGACACGGGGACGCCCATCATCAACCCCGGCGAGGTGGCCATCGTGGCGTTCGGCACCATCAAGCAGAAGCCCTGGGTCCTTGACGGTGAGGTCATCCCGCGCTGGATCACCACCCTTGGCGGCTCCTTCGACCACCGGGTGGTGGATGGTGACCTGTCCGCACGCTTCATGGCAGACGTTGCGGCCATCCTGGAAGAGCCCGCGCTGCTCCTGGACTAAGGGACGTGGTTGTCAACAGCAACACCATCCGGGCGAAAAACAGGACCGCCAGATGGCTGACCGAGGCGTTCCAGCCGCCCGTGGTGGTCAGCATCCAGCTGCTGGTCAGCCCGCTGACGGAGGACGGGTTCCCCGGAACCATGGTGTACGGGGCGCTGGCAGCCGTGTTCGTCTGCGTGCTGCCGCTGATCCTGCTGCTGGTCCTGGTGCGGCTTGGAAAGGTCACAGACCACCACGTCAGTGACAGGAAACAGCGGGCACCGGTCCTGCTCATGGCGCTGGGCTCGATCCTGGCCGGGCTGCTGGTCCTGGAGGCGGCGGGGGCGCCACGGAGCGTTGTTGCCATGGTCCTCGCCGTGGTCGGCGGGGTGGTGGTCCTGGCCGCTGTCAGCCCGTTCTGGAAAATGAGCGGCCATGCAGCAGCCATTTCCTGCTCTACCGTTATCGCCGTCCTGATGCTGGGGCCGGCGTGGGCCCCGCTGCTGCTTCTGGTACCGGCGGTCGGCTGGTCGCGCGTGGTGCTTCGCGCGCACACCGTGGCTCAGGTGGTGGCAGGCTCACTCTTCGGGGGAGTGGTGATGGCGGGCATCTGGTGGATGCTTCAGGGCCTGATGGCGCCGTAGGACATCGTGGTGAACATCTCGAGGGCGGCCGGATCGGCGGTGTTCCCCAGGGCCACAGCCGCAGCCGTCAGCAGCACGCCCATCGCGGCAGCCATTCCGGCCCACGCCGTCAGCAGCTTCCAGTCCTCGCGCAGCACGCTGCCTACGGTTTCGGGAAGCTGCAGGTCAGGGGCAATGAGGTTCGGCGCACTGTCAACGCTGCCGTCATCCAGCAGTGCCACGACGGTTCCGTTGCTGCGGTCAACCCGCATGGAGCAGATGTGGTTTCCGTGGCGGGCCAGGAGGATGTCGTGGCCTACGAGCTGGCGGCGCTGGAGAGTGATCAATGGTGCCCCTTGGTAGTGGTGTCTGCTGTTGTCCGCACCGTTGGGGCCTGATTCAATTTTATCTTTGCGCTCAGGGCTTAAATGGCGTATAGCGCGTGAGAACGGACACCCCCCGGGGCGACCTTGGCCACCAGGGGGAGTGTCCGCGGTAACTCCTAGTCGGCGTCGTACGTGTTGGCGATGTAGACGTCACAGGGCGCGTTGTGGGCCACGCTGTTCGCCACGCTGCCCAGGACCCGGCCGATGCCCTGCATCCTGCGGTTTCCCACCACGATGATGCGGGCCTCCATCCGGATGGCCTCCTTGATCAGGGCGTCAGCAGGGCGGCCGCGGGCAGCCGAGTACGTTACCTTCCCGCCGCCTCCCAGTGATTCCGCCACTGTCCGCGCAACATGCTCGGCGGCGTCGGCGTCGGAGACGATCCACTGGTCGCTTCCGCTGCCAAACACCTCTGTCCTGTCACTGTCGAAGGCCGTCACCACATGGAGCGAGGCATCCAGGGCGAGGGCCAGGTCCCGGGCGGATTCCGCCGCCTTCTTTGCCGTTCCGCTGCCGTCAACCCCAACAACGATGATTCCACTCATATGTTTGCTCCTTTGCTTGGTTCCGCGGCACTGGTGTGGCCAACGCTACAGCGCGGCGATGGCTTCCTGAAGCACCGGCGCCAGCCGGCGCACGCCCTCGGTAATAGCCTCGGGGGGCACCGCGCTGAAGGCGAGGCGCAGCTTGTTGGACGGCTCGTCCGACGGCGTGAAGGCGGCGCCGGGGATAAAGACCACGCCCGCGTCAATCGCCTTGTGCAGCAGCGGGTAGGTGTCCAGGCCTTCCGGGAGGGTCACCCAGACAAAGAAGCCACCCTCCGGGGTGGTCCAGGTTGTCCCCGCGGGCATGAATTCCTTCAAGGCGGCCAGCATCGCCTGGCAGCGCTCGGCGTACAGGCTCCGGTAGGTCTCGATCTGGCCCTTCCAGTCGTAGTCGCGGAGGTAGGCGGAGACGAGCATCTGGTTCAGGGTGGGCGGGCACAGCGTGACGGATTCAGCGGCAAGGTAGTACCGGCGCTGCAGGTGTTCGGGCACCAGGGCCCAGCCGATGCGCAGGCCCGGAGCGAAAATCTTGGAGAACGACCCCATGTAGATGACGTCGTCGGCGTTATCGGCACGCAGCGGAGGCAGTGGCTCGCCGCTGTAGCGCAGCAGCCCATAGGGGTTGTCCTCAAGGACCAGAATATTCGCCTTGCGGCATATGTCGACGACCTGCTGGCGGCGTTCCTTTGCCAGCGTGATACCGGAGGGGTTGTTGAAGTTGGGGATGGTGTAGAGGAACTTGATGCTCTTGCCGGACAGCTGCAGCGCCGCGATTTTTGCCTCCAACAGTTCCGGGACCAGGCCGGATTCGTCCATGCCCACCGTTTCCACCTGCACCTGGTAGGACTCGAATGTGTTGAGCGCGCCCACATAGGTCGGGTCTTCCACCAGCACCACGTCCCCCGGATTGCAGAAGACCTTCGTGGCTACGTCCTGCGCTGACTGGGAGCCGGCGGTGATCACCACGTTCTCTGGCAGGGCATCCAGGATTCCTTCGGCGGCCATGACATCGCAGATTTGGGTCCGCAGCTCCAGGGTCCCCTGGCCGGTCCCGTACTGCAGCGCGGTCAGGCCGTCCTCTGCAATGATCCGGGCCGCCGTGGCACCCAGCCGCTCCAGCGGCAGCGACTGGAGGTAGGGGCTTCCGCCGGCAAGGGAGACCAGGCCCGGGCGCATGGAGATGTCAAAGACGTCGCGAACCGCGGACTGGCGGATGTTCGCGGCCCGGTCCGAGAACAGTTCCTCGTGCCGGTGCGCCGATGTGGCGGCCCGTTCGATCGCATCTATTGCTTCCGCTGGCAGCGTCCCGGTTGCGTCGATTGTTTCGTGGCTCACACCGACAGGATACAGCCGGGGGTTGCCTAAAAAGCAACACCTGTTGCAAATTAGTGCCTACGGGCTAGTCCTGGCGCAGCACCTCGGAAAGGGGCTGTCCATTTACGTAAACGTCCGCCCTGATGGCGCCAACGGCGGCCACGGCGGTGTGGGTCAACTGGGCCTCCACTCGCGGAACGTCGCAGGCGCCCCCAAGGCTGAGCGTTCCGGCCAAGTAGACCGTGACGGTGGTCCCGTCGAAGCTCCCGGACAGGAACGTCAGCTCGGAGCCGTCCAAGGCGTTGTAAACATCCGACACCTCGATCGGATCCAGCGGAATGTCGGCGTCTCCGGCCCCTTGGAGCAGGGCGTTCATCGCCGCAGTCAGCAGGGGCTCGGTCCCGGGTGCGGCCCGGGCCAGTCCCACCAGGCTGTCGTTGCAGCCGAAACGCACGCCGCTGCTGCCGCCGTCGTCAAGGAGGACGTAGTAAGCGGTAAGCATCCGTGGTGCCGCGGGGTTCACAGGAGGACTCGACTTGGCGGGGGACGGGGACCGTGTTGCGGCTGTTTCCCTCGGCCGCGCCGCCTCCGGGACGGACAGGCCCTGGGGTGGTGCCATTGCAGGGGGACTGGTCGAGGGCCGGGTTGGGGTTGGGGCGAGGGTGGGTTCGGGCGGCGTGGTGGGAGTGCCGGCCGGGGCTGGCTCCTGAGGCTGCGGCGCGGGAGCGGTGGGGACGGGAGTCGGTGCAGGGCTGCTGACGGAACCGCTGCCCGGGTTGGGGGAGGCGGCGGAGGGTGTTTGTGGGGCCTGGTTCACGCAGGAGGCAAGGAGCAGCGGAAGGGCGAGGGCTGCCGCCGCCCAGCGCTTCCTTGTCCGGCGCCTCCCGGCGCTCCGCCCTGCTGCCATGACTGCACCGCGATCCCGTTCCGGTACGTTTCGTGCATCAATGCTACGGCTGGCCCTTCCGGGTGCGTATGTCCGGGAGGTACCGGTTGGGACAAGAGTTGGTCACGGTGTCCGCAGGCGGCAACGCCCGGTCCGTCGGAGGGCGGACCGGGCGTTGCCCGCGGGATATTGCGCCTTAGGCTGCGGGTGCGGCAGCAGCAAGGGCATCGAATACGCCCTTGATCTGCTCAACCACTTCGGCGTCGTCCTTGGGGTGGACTTCGGCGAACCGGACCATCGAGCCGGGGACGGCCAGCTTCACGTCCTCGAGGACCTGGGCGCCGGCGATGCCCGCGGCCTTGCGGGCCTCGTCCTGGGCCCAGACGCCGCCGTACTGGCCGAACGCAGTTCCGACGACGGCGGTGGGCTTGCCGGCGAGGGCGCCGGCGCCGAAGGGGCGGGACAGCCAGTCGATGGCGTTCTTCAGGGCGGCGGGCACCGTGCCGTTGTGCTCGGGGGTTACCAGGAGGACGGTGTCGGCTTCGCTGGCTGCCGAACGGAGGGCGGCGGCAGCGGCGGGAACCTTGCCTTCAACGTCGATGTCCTCGTTGTAGAAGGGGATATTGCCCAGGCTTTCATGGATGACGACGTCCACCTGCTCGGGGGCGTTGAGCTGGATTGCCTCCGCCAGTTTCTGGTTCGTGGATTCGGCACGCAGGCTGCCGACGAGAGTCAGTACTTTGCTCTTGGTCATAAGAACTCCTTGTCTTGGTGGCAGCGGGGCGCCGCTTGCCGGTTTTCTCTGAGGCTGGTCATGCCTTTCACCAGGCTAAACGGACCACGGTCCGTTTCTATTCCCGGGGGCTAGAATGACGCTGTGAGCCTCATCCCACTGCGGCCGGGCATGACGCCGGCGACGGCAGCTGAACGCAGTGACGCCGCCCGCAACCGGGAGCGGCTGCTGGCGGCCGCCCGGGAGATCATCCAGGAGGGCGGCGCACAGGCGCTCACTATGGACCGTCTCGCGGAGCGTGCCGGAGTGGGCAAAGGAACTGTATTCCGCCGGTTCGGCAGCCGGGCCGGCCTCCTGCTGACGCTGCTCGACGACTCCGAAGCGGCGTTCCAGGAGCGCTTCCTGTTTGGTCCACCTCCCCTGGGGCCGGGCGCTCCCGGCCTTGAGCGGCTTGTTGCTTTCGGGGCGGCGCGGATCGCGTATGTGGTGGAGTTCGGCGACCTTGTGCTCGCGGCGGAGAACGCCTCGCGCAGCAGCCGCTTCGAGGTGCCGGCAGCGGCGCTCTGGCACCGCCATATCGAAGTGCTGCTCCGCGAAGAAGGCTTCACCTCCGACCCATGGCTAATGGCGGGCTCCCTGGGCGCTGCCCTGGACCCCGGGCGGCTTCTGAACCTGGTGCGGGTCCACGGGATTACCGCTGACAGGCTGGCTGCGTCGTGGCAGGATCTTGTCACACGGGTGGTCAAAGGCGCATAGATTACGCGGGCAGATGCCCCAGCGTCCAGTCAAATCAACTTCACAGAATTATTCATAACAATCTGGTACCCGCGGGTAGCTTTCGCCCCGGTCGCCCGCAAATTCGCTGGCGGCCTGTGGTAGTTTCCTCTGGAATGTGACCCGCGACATAGTCCGCCAGGACGCCCGGCCAGGGTGCGGGTCGCCAGCTACCCGCTGGCAATGGATCCGGTGACGCGGTACAACTCCCGCTGATCCGGTGGGGACGGAAGGATCCAGATAGCGTGCTCAGGTATCTCGCGCGGCGCGGCCTCATTTACGTGGTCATGATCTTCCTGACGACGTCCGCGGGCTACTTCCTCGCGGTGAGTTCCCTGAAGCCTGCATTGCTCGAGCAGGAACGCATTCCGCGCCCCACTCCCGAACAGGTTGCTGCCTCGATGCGGCTCAAAGGGCTGGACCCGGACCTGAGCCCCTGGGAGCGCTACGTCGACTGGCTGACCGCCATCGTTACCCGGTGGGACTGGGGCAGGAGCCCCAACGGGGCCTTCATCAACGCGGAGTTCGGCGACAGGGTATGGATCTCCACCAGGCTGTTCCTCGCATCCATCATCCTGACCCTTGTCATCGGCGTGGCCCTGGGGGTCTACTCCGCCGCCCGGCAGTACAAGTTCCAGGACCGGGTCATCACGTCGTACAGCTACCTTGCCTACATCGTGCCCGCACCCATCGCCTACTTCCTGGTGCAACTGGGGGCTATCAATATCAACGAGTCCGTGGGTGAACGCATCTTCTTCGTCACCGGCATCTCCACCCCCGGGATTGAACCGGGCTGGGCGCAGTTCGTGGACATGCTGGCGCATTACGCGGTCCCCACCGTCGCAATCACCCTGGTGGGATGGGGTTCCTACCAGATCGCCCAGCGCCAGTACCTACTGGACAACGTGAATGCGGATTTCGTCCGGACGGCCCGCGCCAAGGGGCTCAGCCGCAACCAGGCCATAACCCGGCACGCGCTGCGGGTCTCCTTCATCCCGGTGGCACAAAGTATCGCCTTCACCATCCCGGCCATCTTCGCCGGCGGATTCTTTGCGGAAAAGATCTTCGCCTGGCCCGGCGTTGGCTCCTGGAGCATTGACGCCATTTCGCTGCAGGACGTCAACGCCGCCACGGCCACGCTCGCCTACGGCTCGGTCATTTTCGCCCTGGGAGCCATCCTGGCGGACTTTGCCACCACCCTGGTTGACCCGAGAGTGAGGGTGCAGTAGCCGTGACCAACCTCAACGCCGTCGATCCGGCAGCAGCGGCGCAGGATGCGCACCTGGAAGGCGCCGACGTCGTCATCGGCAAGTCCACCATCATCTTCCGCCGGTTCATGCGGAACAAGACAGCCGTGGCCGGCCTGGCCATCTTCCTTGCCCTGACCCTGTTCTCCTTTGTGGGCGGGTACTTCACGCCCTGGGACAAGGAAACCATCGACCCCTTCAACATCGGGATGCCGCCGTCCGCCGAGCATTACCTGGGCACCTCCCAGGCGGGCATCGACCTCTACGCCATGACGGTGGAGGGAACCCGGATCTCCATCCTGATCGGCCTGGTGGTGGGACTTGTTTCGGTCCTTATAGCCGCGGTCTACGGCTGCACCATGGCCTACTTCGGCGGCAAAGTGGACAAGCTGATGCTTTTCGTCCTTGAAGCGCTCATCATGATGCCGGCACTCCTGGTGGTTGCCGTGGCCACCAGCGGCGGCGGAGCGGGGCTCAAACAGGACCTGCCCTCCTGGCTGCTGCTGATCATCGTCCTGCTGGTCTTCAGCTGGATGGGAACCGCACGCCTCATCCGGTCACTGTCCATGTCCCTCATGCAGCGGGACTTCGTCAAGGCGGCCCAGTACATGGGAGTGCCGCCGCGCCGGATCATCTGGCGGCACCTGGTGCCGAACATCGGCTCGCTGCTGGTCCTGGACATCACCCGCGGCGTCACCGCCGCCATCCTTGCGGAGGTTGCCTTCTCCTTCATTGGCATCGGCATCAAGCTCCCGGACGTCAGCCTCGGCGTGCTGATCGGCGGCGCCACCTCCCAGGTCCAGACGTTCCCCTGGATGTTCTGGGTGCCCCTGACCGTCATGTTCCTCCTCACCGGGTCCCTGGCCATGATGAACGACGGCCTGCGTGACGCCTTCGACCCCAGCTCCAGTTCCAGCGGCAAGGCGAGGAAAAAGAGGGCCAGGAACAACGGAACCGACCAGTCACTCGTGCAGAAGAAGGCGTCATGAGCAGCGAAACCACCGCCGGGCCGGCGGAGTCCGCAGGGTTGCCGGCGGAGCGGCTCCACGTTGCCGGGCTTGCGGCCCCCAGCGACGCCGTGCTGTCGGTCCGCGACCTGCACGTCCGCTTCACCTCCGAAAACGGGATGGTCCACGCCGTCCGCGGCGTGGACTTCGACCTGATGGCCGGCAAGACGCTTGGCATCGTGGGGGAGTCCGGTTCCGGCAAGTCCGTCACCTCCCTGGCCATCATGGGACTCCTGCCCGCCGCCGCGGAGGTCTCCGGCTCCGTCCGGCTTAACGGCCGGGAACTGCTCGGCCTCAGCGACAAAGCCATGTGCGGTTACCGCGGCAATGAACTGGCCATGGTCTTCCAGGACCCGCTTTCCTCCCTGACGCCCGTGTACACGGTGGGCACCCAGATCATCGAAGCGCTCACCATCCACAACCCCGGCATGAGCAGGCAGGCGAAGGAAGCCCGCGCCGTCGAACTCCTGGCCATGGTGGGGATTCCCAGCCCCAAGGACAGGCTGCGGGCCTTTCCGCATGAATTCTCCGGCGGCATGCGTCAGCGCGTGATGATCGCCATCGCCATCGCCAACAACCCGCGGGTCCTGATCGCGGACGAGCCGACGACGGCGCTGGACGTCACCATCCAGGCGCAGGTCCTCGAGGTGCTCCACACAGCACAGGAAGAGACGGGCGCCGCCGTCGTCATGATCACCCACGACCTCGGCGTGGTGGCCGGGATGGCGGACGACATCATGGTCATGTACGCGGGCAGGCCGGTGGAGACCGGCGGGGTGGATGACATCTACTACAACCCGCGCATGCCGTACACCATGGGCCTGCTGGGGGCCGTGCCCCGGGTGGACGTGGCAGAAAAGACGTCCCTGGTGCCCATCGAGGGCATGCCGCCCAACCTGCTCCACCAGCCCACCGGCTGCTCGTTCGCCCCCCGGTGCCCGCTGGCCTCGGACCCGTGCCGTGCCGGGGAGCCCCCACTGTCGGCGGTCCCGGGCAGTGCACGGCACCGCGCCGCATGCATCAAATCGGAGTCGCTTGGAGCGGACGTGGACGCCCAGGACGTCTTTGCGGCTCCGCCGGTGCCCGTCTCCCGCTTCGATGCGATGCCGCGGGAGGAGCGCTCCGCAGTCCTGGAACTGAAGGACATCCGCAAGCACTTCCCGCTCACCAAGGGAGCCCTGCTCAAGCGCCGCATCGGCACGGTCAAGGCCGTGGACGGGATCAGCTTCGACATCCGCGAGGGGGAGTGCTTCTCGATCGTCGGCGAATCAGGTTCGGGAAAGACCACCACGCTCCTGGAAATCATGGAGTTCCACAAGGACCAGGACGGCGAGGTGGTCATCGGCGGCCTGAGCAACAAGCAGGCCGCGGACGCCAGGACCAAAAGCGCGATGCGCCGGGAACTGCAAATGGTGTTCCAGGACCCCACCGGCGCCCTGGACCCGCGGTTCACCGTTTACGAAGTCCTCGCCGAACCGCTGCAGAACGCAGGCATGGACCGGCAGGCCATCAAGAAACGGATCATGGAGCTGATGAGGCTGGTGGGCCTGCAGCCGGACCATGTCAACCGCTTCCCCAACCAGTTCTCC
The DNA here is from genome assembly GCF_045833485.1 of Arthrobacter nitrophenolicus. Classification (NCBI taxonomy): domain Bacteria; kingdom Bacillati; phylum Actinomycetota; class Actinomycetes; order Micrococcales; family Micrococcaceae; genus Arthrobacter; species Arthrobacter nitrophenolicus. The sequence goes on along the minus strand of NZ_CP174504.1, from coordinate 1,541,825 downwards.
GGCGGCCAGCGCCAGCGGATTGGCATTGCACGGGCGCTGGCCGTGAACCCCAAGCTGGTGGTCCTGGACGAGCCCGTCTCGGCCCTGGATGTTTCGGTGCAGGCGGGGGTCATCAACCTCCTGGACAGGCTCCGCGCCGAGCTGGGGCTGAGCTACCTTTTGGTGGCGCACGATCTTTCCGTGGTCCGGCACATCTCCAACCGGGTCGCCGTGATGTACCTGGGCAAGATTGTGGAGATCGGGGAGGTTGACCGGGTCTTCGGCAACCCGCGCCACCCGTACACCCGGGCCCTCCTGTCCGCCATTCCCGTACCTGACCCCCAGGTGGAACGCACCCGCGAACGGATCATCCTCAAGGGCGACCTGCCCTCCCCGCTGGACGCGCCCAAGGGCTGCAACTTCGCCACCCGGTGCCCTGTCTTCGCCGCCCTGCCGCCCGCAAAACAGGAAAAGTGCCTCAGCCTGGAGCCGCCGCTGGAGCCCGTGACGCCATCAGAGGCGGCACGGACCCTGGAGGCTGCCCCCGGGCCGTCGCCGGACCAGCGCTTTGCCTGTTTCTTCCCGGACGGACAGCTGGATGAAGACATGCTGGTAGTCCACGACACGGCGGACCACCATGCGCCCTAGGATTAGTCGACCCATCACTCCACCCGCACTCAACGAAGGGAAAACCATGAGGAATCTGAACAGGATCGGCGGGGCAGCTGCCATTGCTGCTGCCCTGGCGCTGACGGCCTGCGGCGGTGGTGGCGGAGCCACTGGCCCCGAAACGGCCAAGGGGCAGGAGGCAGGCAGCGACCTGTCCAAGCTCATCAGCATCAACGAGAAGCCTGCGGCCGATCTTGAACAGGGCGGCAAGGTGACACTTCCGCTGGGCAGCATCGGTCCGGACTTCAACGGTTTCTCCAATAACGGCAACAGCTCGGACAACTCCGCCCTGATGGCTCCGATCAACCCCGTTGCAGTGACGGGTGGCGGCATCGGCGGCTGCTGGAAGGTCGACTTCGAGGGCAAGGCGAGCCCCAACAAGGACTTCTGCGAGTCCGTGGAAAGCGAGATGGTTGACGGCAAGCAGACCGTCACCATCAAGGTCAACGACAAAGCAACGTACAACGACGGCACGCCGATCGACATCAAGGCCTTCCAGAACACCTGGAACATCCTGAAGAGCCCGGATGCCGGCTACGACATCGTGTCCTCCGGTTCCTACGCCTTCGTGGAGTCTGTCGAGGCCGGAAGCAGCGACAAGGAAGTCATCGTCAAGATGACGCAGCCGGTCTACCCGCTCGAAGACCTGTTCTTCGGGCTGATCCACCCGGCTGTCAACACGCCGGAGATCTTCAACGAGGGCTTTGTCGGCGAGATGCACCCGGAGTGGATGGCAGGCCCGTTCAAGGTGGACCAGTACGACCCCGCGGCCAAGACCCTTTCCCTGGTGCCCAATGAGAAGTGGTGGGGCACGAAGCCGGTCCTGGAGAGCGTGGTCTTCCGTCAGCTGGAAACCAGCGCCCAGATTGCAGCCTTCAAGAACGGCGAGATCGATGCGATGTCCGCCAACACCATCGCGCTCTACAAGCAGCTGGAAGGCACCAAAGACGCCGAGGTCCGCCGCGGCCAGCGGCTGTTCGCCGGCGGCCTGAACATCAACGCCCAGCGGATCACCGACGTCGCCGTCCGGGAAGCCATGTTCGCCGCTGTGGACCGTGAGGCGCTGCGCAAGGTCCGGTTCAACGGCCTGAACTGGGAGGAGCCCAGCTCCGGTTCCATGATGCTCCTGCCGTTCTCGGACTACTACCAGGACAACTACCCCGTGAAGGAGACCGGCCCGGATGCCGCCAAGAAGGTCCTGACCGATGCCGGGTACACGGAGAACGCCAGCGGCGTCATGGAGAAGGACGGCAAGCCTGTTTCCTTCAAGATCAGCAACTTCGGTGACGATCCCACCACGCTGGCCTTCACCCAGACCCTGCAGAAGCAGCTCCAGGCCGGCGGCATGGACGTGGGCATCGATCAGCGGGCCTCTGCCGACTTCGGAAAGGTCATCGGCGGCCGCGAGTTCGACGTGAGCGTCTCCGGCTACACCGTTGGGGCGGATGCGACGTCCGCCGTCAAGCAGTACTACGACTCCAAGACCAACGAAAACGGCCTGGGAGACGCTGAACTGGACAAGAGGATCGCCGAGCTCGCCTCCATCGAGGACAACGCCGAGCGGAACAAGGCAGCCATGGAGGTTGAGAAGGAGCACATGGCGAAGTACTTCTCCATGGGCGTGGTCATGAACGGCCCGCAGATCTCCTTCGTCCGCACCGGCCTGGCCAACTACGGCCCGTCCCTGTTCCAGAGCCTGTCCCAGGTTCCGGACTGGACCACCCTGGGCTGGGAAAAGAAGTAACCCTGCCCCCGGGACGCCCTCTCACTTAACGTTGGTTTTCCCGCAACGCTCTCTCGCTTCCTTTCCGGAAGTGAGAGAGCGTTAGCGGTTAAGGGCCATTAAGTGAGAGAGCGTGCGGGAGTACGGTAGCCCTATGACCGGTACTGCTGCTGCCCGCCCCATCCGCACTGCCGTCGTCGGCTACGGACTGTCCGGAAGCGTCTTCCACGCCCCGCTGATCGCGGCTGACCCCAGCTACTCGCTGGACGTCGTCGCAACGTCCGACGCCGGCAGGCAAGCGGCTGCCAGCGCCCGGTATCCGGGGGTCAAGACAGTCCGCAATGGTGACGCCGTCCTGGACGTTGCGGGCGACCTGGACCTGGTGGTGCTGGGAACCCCGCCGGCCACCCACTACCCCCTGGCCAGGGCTGCCCTGGAAGCGGGGCTGGATGTGGTGGTGGACAAGCCCTTCACCGTCACCAGTGCACAGGGGCAGGAACTGATCGAACTGGCCGGGGAATTGGGCCGGGTGCTGACGGTCTTCCACAACCGGCGGTGGGACGGCGACTTCCTGACCCTGCGGAAACTGCTGGAGGTGGACGCCGTCGGCACCGTGACAAGGTTCGAGTCGCGCTTCGAGCGCTGGTCCCCCATCATCGCCAAGGCCTGGAAGGCGCGCGCAACGGCAGCCGAAGGAGGCGGTGCGCTGTTCGACCTGGGCAGCCACCTCATTGATCAGGCGCTCCAGCTCTTCGGCCCGGCCACGGTGACCCATGCCGAGCTGCGGGCGCGGCGCTCCGACGAGCGGGCGGATGACGATGTGTTCGTGGTGCTGCGCCACGAGACGGGGGTGCTCAGCCACCTGCACATGAACATGCTCTGCGCGCAGCAGGCCCCGCGCTTCCGCGTCCTGGGCTCGGTGGGCGGCTACACCAAGCACGGCGTGGACCCGCAGGAACCCTACATTGTGGCCGGAGGCAGCCCCCTCGACGCGGAATACGGGGTGGAGGCGCCGGAATGGGCAGGGCTCCTGGGCCGTGACGGCCACCTGGATGTCCTGCCCACCGAGCGTGGAGCCTATCCGGAGTTCTACCGGCTGCTCGCCGGGAAGATCCACGACGGCGGTGCCGCCTCCGGCGCGCCCCTTCCCGTGGACCCGGCGGACGCCGTCGAGACCCTGAAGATCATCGAGGCGGCACGCGGGCTGGCCCGGTAGCGCCTCCTGCTAGGCCGAAACGAGCTCGTGCCAGTCCGCCACGAGGGGCAGGTTGTGCGCCTCCGAAACCGAGTGGTGCGCGACGTGGCCGGCGGCGATGTTGAGCCCGGCTGCGAGGGCGGGGTCACGGTCGAACGCCGCCTTGACGCCCAGGTTGGCCAGGGCCACCGCGTAGCGCAGGGTGACGTTGGTCAGCGCGTACGTGGAGGTGTTGGGGACGGCGCCGGGCATGTTCGCCACGCAGTAGAAGATGGTGTTGTGCACCTTGTACGTGGGTTCCTGGTGCGTGGTGGGGTGGGTGTCCTCGAAGCAGCCGCCCTGGTCCACGGCGATGTCCACCAGGACCGAGCCGGGCTTCATCCGCGCCACGAGGTCGTTGGTCACCAGTTTGGGGGCCTTGGCGCCGGGAATCAGGACCGAGCCGATCACCAGGTCGGCGTCCACCACGGACTTCTCGATCTCGTACTTGTTTGAAGCCACCGTCTTGAGTCGGCCCTGGTACTGGGCGTCCAGTTCGCGGAGCCGGTTGATGTTGATGTCCAGGATGGTGACGTCGGCGCCCAGGCCCAGCGCCATCGCCGCAGCGTTGGTTCCGGCAACGCCGGCTCCGAGCACAACAACCTTGGCGGGGCGGACGCCGGGCACGCCGCCCAGCAGGATGCCCTTGCCGCCGGCGGGCGCCATCAGCGAGGACGCACCCACCTGGACGGACAGCCGGCCGGCAACCTCGGACATGGGCGCGAGCAGGGGCAGGGTGCGTCCCTCCTGCACCGTTTCGTAGGCGATGGCCGTGACGCCGGAGTTGATGAGCTCGCGGGTCAGTTCCGGTTCGGCGGCGAGGTGGAGGTAGGTGAAGAGGATCAGGCCCTTGCGGAAGCGGTGGTACTCGGCCTTGATGGGCTCCTTCACCTTCATGACCATGTCCGCGCGGGCCCAAACATCGTCCGCCTCGTTGACGATTTCCGCGCCGGCGATCGAGTATTCCTCATCGGTGATGCCTGAACCGAGGCCCGCGCCGCGCTCCACCAGGACCGTGTGGCCATGCGTGCGGAACTCGTGGACACCGGCGGCAGTGATGGCCACCCGGAATTCGTTGTTCTTGATTTCTTTGGGGACACCGATGATCATCGTGGGCTCCAGGTTCTCGGCCGTGTGGGCCGGAAAGTGCGGAAGGATTTCGTGTTTCCACGATAAATCCGCTTGTGAGCCAGCTGACATGGACCAGTGGCGGGCATGCAGGGAGAACCGCATGATTCCGCGGATTTCTCCCGTTTAGGATCGACAGATGTCGAGTCCTGGGGCGTCAGGTGTCGCCTGCTGTCCGTTCGTCCGCGCACGTCCACAAGCAGTAGTGTTGCCCCATGCAGCAGGGTGTGGAGCAGCTCGTGGAGCAGGTGGCGCAAAAGCTCGGCCGCGGGCTGTCGCTCGAGGACCTGGACGGGGTGCTCCTCGCCTACAGCTCAAACCAGTCCCACGCCGACCGGGTACGGGTGAACTTCCTGCTCAGCAAGAAGGTGCCCGCCGACGTCTCCGCCTGGCAACTCTCGCACGGCATCGCCACCGCCGTCCGCCCCGTGGTGGTCCCGGCCAACCCGGACCTGGGAATGCTGGGCCGCGTCTGCGTCCCGCTGATGGTCCGCGGGTTCCGCGTGGGATACCTGTGGGTGCAGCAGGACTCGGCCGAGGAGAATCCAGCGGCCATCCTCACCCAGCTTCCGGCGGTCAACCACGAGCTGGAACTGCTGTCCGGGCTGCTGCTGGATTCCAACACCGCCGAATCCGAGTACCGGCGGAGCCGGGAGCGGGAGTTCCTGGCTGCCTGCGCCGGAGAACCCAACGCGGTGGCCGCCGTGGCCGGGTGGAAGGAAGTCCAGGGGAAGGGACCGTGGCAGATGGTCACGGTCCTCGATGCCGACGGCTGGGCCAGCGGACCGGATCCCATCGCGGCCACCCTGACCCACCGCTCCACCGCGCTGCAGGCGACCGTGGGTGTTGATGCTGCCCTGTTCAGCGCCGGCACCGAGACCCATTCCGTGGTGCTGTTCCGCGAATCGACCGGCCGGGCCAACCACGCCCAGGTCCTGGTGCACTACCAGCTGGAACTGGCCAAACGCTCGGGCCGCCCGGTCCACCGCATCATCCTGGGCATCAGTGAAGGCTTCAGCAGGACCCGGCAGCTGTCCGAGGCGTACCGCCAGTCCAGGGTTGCCGCGCAGGCCGCCGCGGTGGACCCGCAGCTGGGCGAACTCGTGGACTGCCGGGCGGCCGGCGTGTACCAGCTGCTGGCCTCCGCCGGGGGAGGGGTGGGCGCCTGGGCGGACTCCGGCTCCGTCTACTTCCGGATGCTGGAGGACCACGACCGCAACGGTGAGCTCATTCCCGTCCTGGAGCTCCTCTATGACAACGACGGCTCGGTGCAGGACGTGGCCGCGCGGCTGCATCTGCACCGCAGCAGCATCTACAACCGGCTGGGCCGGATCCGGCAGCTCCTGGGCGTGGACCCGCTCAAGGGGCTGCCCCGGCTGGAACTCCACGCAGCCCTTAAGATGCGGCGCTGGGCAGGCCGGCCAAGGATCTAGGCGTCCTGCCCGTCCACCGCTTCCTGCGGGCCGGACTTCTTCCTGGATTCCTTCTTCTGGTGCTCCAGTTTCTGCCGTTCAAGCTTCTGCTTGTCCAGCCAGGCCATGATGGCCGCCAGCGGGATGCGCCGGTGCGTACCGCGGTACTCCACCGGGATTTCGCCGCGGTCCGTCATGTTGCGGAGGTAGGTGTGCGAGATGCCGGCCAGTTCCGCGGCCTTGGAGGTGGTCAGCATTTCCTCCACGCTGCTGACCGTGACCGCTTCGCCGCGGCTGAACCGGTGGAGGAGATCGACGACGGCGCCCCGGGCCAGGGGCGGCAGCCGGTGGACCGTGCCGTCCACGAAGACGGTGATGTCATCGCTGCCCGCAAGTGCCCGCTGCAGCTTGTCCGCGTCTTCCCGGGGGAGGGCGCCGGTCATCCGGGGAGCTATCAATGCCATATTTTCAGCCTACCGGTGCCCCGCCGCGGCTGGCGGTATGCTCGGCTGATGGCATTGAGTGGCGGACAGGACGTGGAACACGGCGGCCTGCAGGGAAAGCTCTATGCCTCGGTCCTGCCCGCCGTCGCCGGGCCCAGGCCAAGTTACGTGCTGCTGCACGGGATCGGCGTCTCCCACCGCTACCTGGCACGGCTGCACCAGGAGCTGGCCAAGGCAGCCGACGTCTACACCTTCGACCTGCCGGGATTCGGCAACGCTGACCGCCCCCGCCGCCGGCTTCGAGTGGAAGACTTTGCCGCCTTCGTGACCGCGGTGCTGGCGGAAGCCGGCGTACGGCACTACCTGGCGGTGGGCCATTCCATGGGAAGCCAGCTTGCGGTGGAGCTGGCGCTGCAGGAGCCCGGCCAGGTGTCCGGCGCCGTCCTGATGGGGCCGGTGGTGGATGACAGCCGGAATTCGGTGGCGCGGCAGTCCCTGGCACTGGCCAGGGACGCGCTGTTCAGTGAATCCCTGTCCGCCAACATCATTGTGTTCGGCGACTATTTCCGGGCCGGCCTGCGCTGGTATTTCACCGAGCTGCCGGTGATGATGGAATACCCCATCACCGGGCGGCTGGCCCGCGTCAGCCAGCCCGTGCTGGTGCTCCGGGGCGCCAAGGACCCGATCGCGCGGCGCCCGTGGTGCGCGCGCCTGGCCGGCGTTGCCCCGCAGGGCACCGCCGGCGAAATCCCCGGGCAGGGCCACGTCTTCCAGCACACGGCTCCCGGAACCGCGGCGGAAACCATCAGCGGATGGGTCCGCGCGGTGGACGGGTTCGGCGTCAGCGCCTGATCAGAGCCCCAGCTCCTCCAGGACAGGGAGCTTCTCCCGCACCCACGCCCGTGCCTCGGTGGCGCTCGGTGCGGACAGCGCCAGCTTGGCAAGTTGCTGGGCCTCGGACAGCGTGACGGTCTTCAGCACGGCGGCCACGGCCGCAATGGAGCGCGCGGTCATGGACAGGGTATTCACGCCAAGGCCCGTCAGTACGACGGCGAGGGCGGGATCCGCGGCAGCCTCCCCGCAGACGCCCACGGGCTTGCCGCTGCCTTCTGCCCGGGAGCCTTCAACGGTGAGCCCCACCAGGCGCAGGACGGCCGGCTGCCATGGGGTGTTCAGGTTGGCGAGCGGACCGAGCTGGCGGTCGGCCGCCATGGCGTACTGGGTGAGGTCGTTGGTGCCCAGGCTGGCGAAGTTCACCTCACGCAGGATGGATTCGGCCGTCAAGGCGGCGGAGGGGACCTCCACCATCACGCCGGGGTTCCTGATGCCGGCGCCTGCGCACATGGAAGCGAAGTGGGCTGCCTCCTCGGCCGTCGAAATCATGGGTGCCATCACCCACACGTCCGCCTCCGACTGCTTCTCTGCCAGCGCGATTGCTTCCAGCTGGCGGTCGAGGACGCCCGGAGTGGTGAAATCGGTGCGGTAGCCGCGGACGCCGAGGGCCGGGTTGGGCTCAGTGGAGTCAGTCAGGAACGGAAGCGGCTTGTCCGCGCCGGCATCCAGGGTGCGCAGGACCACTTTCTTGCCCGGGAAGGCATCAAAAACACTCTTGTAGGCTGCGGCCTGCTCTTCAACGCTGGGCTCGGTGTCCCGCTCGAGGAAGCAGAATTCGGTGCGGAACAGGCCCACGCCCTCGGCGCCCAGCTTGGCGGCCGCCTCGGCGTCCTTGCCGCCGCCCACGTTGGCGAGCAACGGCACAAGGTGGCCGTCCGCCGTCGCGCCCGTTCCGCTGAACTCGGCCAGCAGGGAAGCCGTGGCGGCCCACGCTTCCGCTGCGGCACGGAGGGATCCGTCGGGCTGGGCGGTGATGCTGCCGGCAGCCCCGTCCACGTAGACCTCGGTGCCGTCCGGGAGTTCGTCCACGCCCACCGCGGCGACCACGGCGGGAAGGCCGAGGGAGCGGGCGATGATGGCGGTATGGGACTGCGGGCCGCCGCCGGAGGTGACCAGGGCCAGCACCTTGTTGGGGTCCAGGGTGGCGGTGTCGGCCGGGGCGAGGTCCTCGGCCACCAGGATGAACGGGGTGCTGGAGCTGGGGATGCCCGGCGCGGGAACACCGCGGAGCTCAGCGACGATCCGGGCACGAACGTCAAGGACGTCGGTGGCCCGTTCAGCCATGTAACCGCCCAGGTTATGGAGCATTTCGGAGACCGAGGAGCCTGATTCCCAGATGGCGCGCTCGCCGGACACGCCGCGGGCAATGAGCTTGCTGGCGCCCTTGATCAGCATGGTGTCCTTGGCCATCAGTGCGGTGGCTTCGAGGACCGCCTTGCCGTCGCCGGTGGCGTGCGCGGCGCGTGCCTTCAGTTCATCGTGTACCGCCTGGGACGCCGCCTTCAGGGCTGCAGTTGCTTCCTCGGCCGTCGTGCCCGGTGCCAGCTGTTCACCGGCGGGAGGTTCGCTGATCGGTTTCGGCATCTGCCGGATGACTCCGATGACGCGGCCTGGACTGACGCCTACTCCTGGGAAGTTCTGCACTGAAGGTCCTCATTCTCTTCCGGTAGCCAGGCGCGTCAGGATCTCCGGCGCCGTGCCGGGACCGCCAGAGGACTGCTACGTCCAGGGCGGGAAACGTGCCTGAAAAAATTGTATGTGATTCAGTTCATATAGCAATGCTATAGGTGCTAGGGTAGCGGTTATGAGTTTGGATGGCCAGCTTCCCCCCAAAATGCGACTGCTGCGTGCGGCGGCCGAATTGCTGGCAAAATCCGCGGGGGCTCCCGTCTCCACCCGCCAGATCACCCAGCTGGCAGGGGTTTCGGCTCCCACCCTGTACCACCACTTCGGCGACAAGGAGGGCTTGTTCGACGCCGTCGTCGCCGCGGGTTTTGAGGAATATGTCGCGGGCGAAAGGGATTTCGCCCCCTCCGGGCATCCGCTTGAGGACATCCGGAGAATGTGGGACAACCACGTGCAGTTCGGCCTCAACCAGCCGGAGCTGTACCTGGTGATGTTCGGCAACATCCGCCCGGAAAGCCGCCCCGCCATCGTTGCCGATGCCGAGGCCCTGATGGAGGAGATGCTGAACAAGGCAGCGGCGGCGGGCCAGCTGAACGTCCAGCCCCGGGAAGCGGCCAGGTCCATCCTGGCGGCCAACGTGGGCGTGACGCTGATGCTGATTGCGGAGCCCGCCTCCGAACGGAACCTCGAACTGTCCACCATGACCCGGGACGCCATGATCTTTGCGGTGTCCGCCGAGCCCTCCACGGGTCCGGTGCCGGGCGATACCGGGAAGTCCTCGGTTGTGGTGGCTGCGATCGCCCTGAACGCCGCACTTCAGGCCTCGCATTCAGACCAGCTCTCGAGCTCGGAACTCAAACTCTTCCTCGAATGGCTGCACCGGATCTCCACCAGCCCGGCCTGAAGCAGCCTCCTGCGCATCAGCCCGTTACACAGCAGTACGTCGCTCGTCACCATCGGACCATCCTGCGGAGCAGCAGGACAGACGGTTAGGAAATCACATGGCACCAGAAACAGTTGCGAAACCCCGCACCAGCATGCGGGTTGGCGTCCAGAAGTTCGGAACATTCCTGTCCGGAATGATCATGCCCAACATTGGTGCCTTCATCGCCTGGGGCCTCATCACGGCGCTCTTCATCGAGAAGGGCTGGCTGCCGGTTCCCGAACTGGGCGGCTTCGGCACCAACGCCGAAGGCGAACCCAACACCGGCCTCGTGGGACCAATGATCACCTACCTGCTGCCCCTGCTGATCGGCTACACCGGCGGCAAGATGGTCTATGACGTCCGCGGCGGCGTGGTGGGCGCCATCGGCACCATGGGCGTCATCGTGGGCGCCGGCATCCCGATGTTCATCGGCGCCATGATCATGGGCCCCCTGGGCGGCTGGACCATGAAGAAGATCGACTCGATCTGGGACGGCAAGATCCGCCCCGGCTTCGAGATGCTGGTGAATAACTTCTCGGCCGGCATCTGGGGCGCCCTCCTGGCCATGCTGGGCTTCTACGCGATTGCACCGGTGGTCTCCGCCTTCAGCGCCGGCGCCGGCAATGTGGTGCAGTTCCTGGTGGACAACGGCCTGCTGCCGCTGACCAGCATCTTCATCGAGCCGGCCAAGGTCCTCTTCCTGAACAACGCCATCAACCACGGCGTCCTGACCCCCCTTGGCGTCCAGCAGTCCCTGGAGCAGGGCAAGTCCATCCTGTTCCTCCTGGAGGCAAACCCCGGTCCGGGCCTCGGCATCCTGCTGGCCTACATGTTCTTCGGCCGCGGCGCCGCCAAGGCCTCCGCTCCGGGTGCTGCCATCATCCACTTCCTCGGCGGCATCCACGAGATCTACTTCCCGTACGTGCTGATGCGCCCGCTGCTCATCCTGGCTGCCATCGCCGGCGGCATGACGGGCATCGCCACCCTGGCCGTCACCGGCTCCGGCCTGGTCGCCCCGGCCGCCCCGGGTTCCATTTTCGCGGTGCTCGCCCAGACCTCCCGCGACAGCTACCTGGGCGTGATCCTCGCGGTCCTGCTGGCGGCAACGGTGTCCTTCCTGGTGGCCTCGGTGATCATGAAGACCACCAAGCACAGCGACGAGGTTGACCTCAATGACGCCACCTCCCGGATGGAACAGATGAAGGGCAAGAAGAGCTCCGTTGCCTCCACCCTGACCGGCGCAGGCGCTGCCGCAGGCGGCGGCGTGGGCGTCCTGGCCGGGCCGGTGCGGAACATCGTGTTCGCCTGCGACGCCGGCATGGGCTCGAGCGCCATGGGCGCCTCCGTGCTCCGGAACAAGATCAAGGCGGCCGGCTTCCCGGACGTCAAGGTCACCAACGCCTCCATCGCCAACCTCAGCGACACCTACGACGTGGTGATCACGCACCAGGACCTGACTGAACGCGCCAAGCCCGCCACGGCCAGCGCCGTCCACTACTCCGTGGACAACTTCATGAGCAGTCCGCGCTACGACGAGATCGTTGAACTGGTCCGCGAAAGCAACACCTCGGCAGGTACCGCCCCGGGCACCGAGCCCGCCGCCGGAACCCCCGGCGGCGCGCACTCCGCCGGCGCTCCCGCCGGTGTTGCCGCCAGCGCGGGTGCGGCCGGAACCGCCGCCGGGGCAACCACCGGATCCGCGGCGGGCGGCGGGGAGATCCTGGCCCGGGACAGCGTGGTGCTGGACGGCTCGGCCACCACGCGGGACGCCGCCATCGACGAAGCCGGCCGGCTGCTGCTGGCCCGCGGCGCCGTGGATGAGGGCTACATCGCGGCCATGCATGAGCGCGAGGCATCGGTGTCCACCTACATGGGCAGCTTCCTGGCCATCCCGCACGGCACCAACGCCGCGAAGGACCACATCCGCAAGTCCGCGGTGTCCGTGGTCCGCTACCCCCAGGGCATCGACTGGAACGGCAAGGAGGTGAAGTTCGTGGTGGGCGTCGCAGGCGTCAACAACGAGCACCTGCACATCCTGTCCTCCATCGCGAAGGTCTTCACCAACAAGGAGCAGGTGGCCCGCCTGGAAGCCGCCCAATCCGTGGATGAAGTCCTGGAGCTCTTCGGAAAGGTCAACGCATAGTGAAGGCTGTACATTTCGGTGCCGGAAACATCGGCCGCGGCTTTGTTGGACTGCTCCTGCATGACGCAGGGTACGAGGTTGTCTTCGCGGACGTGGCTGATGCCCTCATCGCGCAGCTCGCGGAGGCGGACAGCTACCGGGTCCACGAAGTGGGGGAGAACCCCGCCGTCCGGACCGTGGACAACTTCCGCGCCCTGAACTCGAACACGCAGGAAGCGGAACTCGTCGCGGAGATCGCCACGGCGGATATCGTCACCACGGCCGTGGGACCGCACATCCTGAAGTTCGTGGCGCCGGTCATCGCCAGGGGCATCGCCGCGCGCGGGGACGGGATGGCCCCGCTGCAGGTCATGGCCTGCGAGAACGCCATCAATGCCACGGACATCCTGGCCCGGGAGGTGGCCTCCCGTCCGGAGGCCGCCAACGGGGCTTTGGAAGGGCGTGCGGTGTTCGCCAACACGGCGGTGGACCGGATCGTTCCCAACCAGGAGGCGGGCCAGGGCCTCGATGTCACGGTGGAGACCTTCTATGAGTGGGTCATCGACCGGACGCCCTTCGGCGGTGCCGCCCCGTCCATCCCGGGAGCAACCTTCGTGGACGAACTCTCGCCCTACATCGAGCGGAAGCTGTTTACGGTGAACACGGGCCACGCCTCCGCAGCCTATTTCGGGTTCGAGGCAGGCATCGAAAAGATCTCCGACGCGATGGCCGACCAGGACGTGGCAGAGGATGTGCGTGCCGTGCTGGAGGAGACCAAACAGCTGCTGGTGGCCAAGCATGGTTTCAACAACGACGAGCAGGAGGCCTACGTCCAGAAGATCCTGGCCAGGTTCTCCAACCCGCACCTGCCGGACACGGTCAACCGGGTGGGGCGTGCGCCGCTGCGAAAGCTCGGCCGGCACGAGCGGTTCATCGGCCCGGCCGCTGAACTGGCAGAGCGCGGGGTGGTTCCGGAAGCCCTGCTGGGTGCCATCGCCGCTGCGCTGCGCTTCAACGATCCGGCAGACACCGAGGCGGTGGAGCTGGCCGGCATACTGGCAGCCAGCAGCCCGGCGGACGCCACAGCGAAAATTACCGGGCTGGAGCCCGGGCATCCGCTGTTCAGCGCCGTCTCCACCCTGGTGGAGGAACGGCAGGCGGAGGTGGCCCAGGCGCCCGCCTGACCCCTCCTGCTCCCGCAGCTGACGTATTGCATAAACAACGACGCCGGCACTTCCGCAAGTGCCGGCGTCGTACGTGTTGGCCGTCCCCCAAACGCCCGCTCACTTTTGGCGGGTAAACGCTGAACGCGCGCTCACTCCTGTGCAAGGCTGGGCGGGTGACTTCCGCCCCTGATGCCCTGACTCCTTTGCTGACAGCCGCCGTCGACGGCGGCACCTTCCGCCTGCGCCGCGCCACCCGTGGTGACCTTCCCGCCGTCGTACGCCTGCTGGCTGACGACGCACTGGGTGCCGCCCGTGAAACCGGCGGGGACGTGGCACCTTACGAGCGGGCTTTTGAAGCGATCGACGGCGACCCCGCCCACCTGCTGGCGGTGGGCGAGGTAGTGCCGGACGGTGAAACGGCCGGCACGGTCATTGCCACGTTCCAGCTGAGCTTCCTCCCGGGCATATCGCGGCAGGGTGCCTGGCGCTCGCAGCTTGAGGGCGTCCGTGTGGCCGGCGGCTGGCGCGGGCGGGGTGTCGGCGAACTGATGGTGCGGTGGGCTGTTGACGAGTCCCGGCGGCGGGATTGCGCCCTCATGCAGCTGACCACGCACAAGTCCCGTACCGCCGCGCACCGTTTCTATGAGCGCCTCGGCTTCGAAGCCAGCCACGAAGGCATGAAGCTGGCGCTGTAATGCCACCGGAAGTGCAGGGCTTCTAGGCTTTGACGGAGCCCTTGGGCACGAACAGGGTCTCCGCCTGTTCCAGGGACATTCCGTTCGTTTCCGGCACCTTGAACATCACGAAGAAGAACGACGCCGCGGCGAACAGCGCGTACATGGCGTACGTCAGCGGCAGTGAAGCGGCAGCCATCACAGGGAAGCTGAGGGTGATGGCGAAGTTTGCCACCCACTGGGCAGCCGCGGCCAGGCCCAGGGCGCGGGCACGGATCCGGGAGGGGAAGATTTCGCCGAGGAGTACCCATACCAGCGGGCCCCACGAGGCACCGAAGCTGATGACGAACACGTTGGCGGCCACCAGGGCAACCGGGCCCCAGGCGCCGGGAAGCGTGATGTCCGCTCCCGTTCCGGTAGCGGAGGCAAAGGCCAGTGCCATGACGCCCAGGGATACGGCCATGCCCACGGAGCCGGCCAGCAGGATGGGCCGGCGGCCGATCCGGTCCACCAGCGCGATGGCCACCAGGGTCACCAGGATGTTGGTGACGGACGTTGCCACGGAGATGGTCAGCGAGTCTTTCTCCTGGAAGCCCACGGCCTTCCACAGGGTGGTGGAGTAGTAGAAGATGACGTTGATGCCGACGAACTGCTGCAGGACGGAGAGGATGATGCCGACCCAGACGACTGCCTGCAGCCCGAACGCCTTGCCTCGGAGCGAGCCCTTCTGGCCGGCCAGTTTGTCTTCCTCGATGGCTTCCCGGATGTCGCGGATGTGCCGGTCGGTGTCCTCTGTGGGAGCAATCGCGTCAAAGACCTTGCGGGCCTCGTCCTCCTTGCCCAGGAACACCAGGAACCGCGGGGACTCAGGGAGCGTGTAGGCAACCCAGCCGTAGACCACGGCCGGCAGGGCCGCGGCCAGGAACATCCAGCGCCAGGCCTCGATGCCAAGCCAGAAGGCCTGGTCCGCGCCGCCGGCACTGGTGGCAAACAGGGCGTCGGACAGCAGGGCGGCGAAGATGCCGGTGGTGATGGCCAGTTGCTGAAGTGACGCGAGCCGCCCACGGATCTTGCGCGGCGAGATTTCGGAAATGTAGGCCGGGGCGATCACGGACGCCAGGCCGATGCCCAGTCCGCCCACCAGGCGCCAGAAGATCAGGTCCCAGACGCTGAACGCGAACCCGGTGCCGAGGGCGCTGACCAGGAAGAGCAGGGCGCCGAGCTTCATGGCGGGGATGCGGCCGTAGCGGTCTGCCACCTTGCCGGCGAGGTAGGCGCCGGCGGCGCAGCCCAGCAGTGCGATGGCGACGGCAAACCCGGTCACCGCCTCGGACAGCGCAAATTCGTCCTTCATGGCGTCCACGGCGCCGTTCACCACGGACGAGTCGAAGCCGAATAGGAATCCGCCCACCGCCCCTGCAAGCGCCAGCCAGATCACCCGCTGCGGTATCCGGGCGGTGGTCTGCTCCTGTGCAGTGGGCATGGTTCTCCCTGGGTTTGGGGTCTGGTGGAATGCGGTGCGGACATCGTCGGCTGCGGTACCGGCAAGAGGGCCGGCGCACACGCGCTAAACAGTGTGGCACGTCACCGCCCGAGGTTCCACTTGGCGACGACCACCCCGCTTAACCGGGGACGACGACGGCGGGCCGCGCCGCCGTCGTCGTCCCCGGGGCGGTCAGTGCGCTGCCGCGGCAGCCGCCTCCGGGGACGGCCTGTGGTCCGTCAGCTTCTTGTTGGGGAGCGCGAAGCTGATGAGGAACGCGATGCCCGTGAGGGCCGCGGCGGTGAACATCACCACGTCGATGGAGTAGGCAAAGCCCTCCGTGATGGGCCGGGTCAGCACGTTGTTCGCGGTGTGCAGCCAGCTGGTGTCGTTCAGGGACTCGTTGGAGGCGCCGTCACGGAAGAACTCGTACAGCTTGGCGTTTGCCGGGTCCGCCGCGACGGCCGGGTCCTGCAGCACGGCCAGGTACGCGGGATCGGCCATCGCCGACTTCATTCCGTCAGCGATCCGGCTGGCGGCGAGGCTGAACAGGAGGGAGATGAATACGGCTGTTCCCACCGCGCCGCCCATGGACCGGAAGAAGGCCGCGGAGGATGTCCCCACGCCCATGTCCCGCGCCGGAACCGAGGTCTGCATGGCCAGCGTGAGCGGCTGCATGCAGAACCCGAGCCCCACGCCGAAGAAGACCGCGATGACGCCCGGAACCCACAGGGCTGTATCCACGCCAAGCGAGAAGCCCATCACCGTGGCCGCCGCGGTGAGGATGCCGGTGCCTATGACGGGGAAGATCCGGTAGGTTCCCGACGCCGAAATGGTCCGCCCGGCCGTGATGGACCCGGTCAGGATTCCTACAGTGAAGGTGATCATCATGAGGCCGGCCTGGGTGGGTGTCAGCCCCTTCACCAGCTGGAGGTAGAGGGGCAGCATGGCGATGGCGCCGAACATGCCGATGCCGATGATGAAGTTCAGCAGCGAGGACAGCCCGAAGGTGGTGTTTTGGAAGAGCCGCAGCGGGATCAGGGCGGAGTCGCCGGCCCGCTTTTCGGCCAGCAGGAACCAAATGATGCCCACCACGCCGAGTCCGTAGCAGAGGAACGAGTTCAGGGACGTCCAGCCCCAGCTGCGGCCCTGTTCGGCCACGAGCAGCAGCGGCACGATCGCCAGCGTGATGGCGGCGGCGCCCCAGTAGTCGATCTTCTGCTTCGCATGCTTGGCGGGCAGGTGCAGGAACAGGAACACCACGGCCAGTGCCGCCAGGCCGATGGGCAGGTTGATGAAGAACACCCAGCGCCAGCCGTCAAAGCCCAGGATGTTCGCGGAACCGGCGAACGCACCGCCCACCACCGGACCGAGCACGGACGAGATGCCGAACACGCTCATGAAGTAGCCCTGGTACTTGGCCCTGTCCTTGAGCGAGACGATGTCGCCGATGATGGTCAGCGCCAGGGCCAGCAGGCCGCCGGCACCCAGGCCCTGGACGCCCCGGGCGAAGGCCAGTTCGGTCATGGAGTTGACCGAGCCGGCGTACAGCGAGCCCACCAGGAAGATGGCGATCGCCGTGAGGTAGAGGGGCCGCCGGCCAAAGATGTCGCTCAGTTTGCCGTACAGCGGCGTGCTGACGGTGGACGTGATGAGGTATGCGGTGGTTGCCCACGCCTGCAGCGACAGGCCGTCCAGGTCATTGGCGATGGTGTAGATGGAGGTGGACACAATGGTCTGGTCCAGCGAGGCCAGGAACATGCCCAGCATCAGTCCCACCATCACGGTGACAATTTGGCGCTGCGTCAGCGCTTCTCCGGCTGGACGCGCCGCGGGGGTTTTGGGCATGGAAACTCCAGGTGGGGAAAGGGCCGGGCAAGGATAGTTGCTTTCAGTAACTATCGTACGCCTGCCGGTTATTCCCTCCTCCGGAAATTCTTTTGCTAGCGCTCCACGAGGATGCCGTCCGGATCGCACCACACCATGGCGCCGGGGCGGAAAGTCACGCCGTCCACCACCACGTCCACATCCACTTCGCCCGCGCCGGCTTTGGCGCTTTTCCTCGGGTTGCTGCCGAGCGCCTTCACCCCGAGCTCCAGGCGGGCGATGGCCTCACGGTCCCGGATGGCCCCGTGAATCACGACGCCGGCCCAGCCGTTGGCCACTGCGCTTTCGGCGATCATGTCCCCCATCAGGGCCGTGCCCAGGGAGCCGCCGCCGTCCACGACCAGCACGCTGCCGTTGCCCGGCGTGGCCAGGGTGGACTTGACCAGGGCGTTGTCCTGGAAGCAGCGGATGGTCCGGATGGGCCCGCTGAAGTGGGAGCGTCCGCCCAGGGACTGGAACTGCAGCGCCACGGACGCCAGCTCGTCACCGCGCTCGTCGTACAGATCCGCGGTGTTGACGGTGGTGCTTTCGGGGGTGGACGCTGCGCTCATGTGGTTCTCCTCTGGATCCGTCTTGCCGCCCCGCTGAAACGGCGTGGGAATGCGGTACCGCCCACGATAGTCTGACTTCCACCATCATCTGCTGCACCAGGGGAGCCTGACATGAGCCTGTCCGACACGCCCGCTCCGCCGGATCCGCACGCTGCCAAAGCAAGCTCGACGGCGGCGCTCGCCGAGCCCACGCGGAAGGTCACCGCGCGGTGGGTGACCGGCCTCGTCCTGGTCAACGTCGGCATCAACGCCGCGTTCTTCGGACCCATCAACGTCTTTGTCGCCCAGCAGGCCACTGGCATCGACGAAGCCAACAAGGAAGCCATCGCCTCCCTCGTACTTGGGTGCGGGGCCGCCGTATCCCTGGTTGCCAATCCGCTCTTCGGTGCGCTGTCCGACCGGACGGTCTCGGGTTTCGGCCGGCGCTCCCCCTGGGTCCTGGCGGGTACCATCCTGGCCACGGCAGCGTTGCTGGCAATGTCCGGGGCCGCGGCTGTTGCCCTGATGGTCCTGTTCTGGTGCCTTGTCCAGCTGGGCGCCAACGCGGCCTATGCGGCCATTACCGCCGCCATTCCGGACCGCGTGCCGGTGCTGCAGCGCGGCGGCGTGGGGGGACTGGCGGCCCTGGGCCAGACGGTGGGAATCCTCCTCGGCGCGGTTTTCGGTGCGGTAGTTTCCGGCAACTTCATGGTGGGTTACTGGCTGTGTGCGGCCGCCCTGCTGCTCTCCGTGCTGCCATACCTGTTCCACCGGAATGACCCGCCGCTGCCCAGGGAGCTCCGCCCGCCGTTTTCCTTGGGCAATTTCCTCCGCGGCTTCTGGATCAGCCCGGTTCGCCACCCGGACTTCGCGTGGGCCTGGCTCACCCGCTTCCTGGTCAACGTCTGCAACCAGCTAACCATTGTGTACCTGATCTTTTTCCTCGCGGACGTCATCAAGCATGAGAACCCAGCGCTGGGAGTCCTGACCCTTACCGGCATTTATGCGGCGTTGGTGATGATTACTGCGGTGATCGCGGGGCCGTGGAGCGACCGGGTGGGCAAGCGCAAGCCATTCGTGATCGCCTCCTCGGTCATGATCGCCATGGCGGGCCTCACCATGGCGTTCTTCCCCGTATGGACCGGCGCCTTGATTGGGGCCTGCATCCTGGGCATCGGCTTCGGCGCCTACCAGGCCGTTGACTTCGCCCTGCTGACGCAGGTGCTCCCGCAGGCCGCGGACCGTGGCAAGGATATGGGGGTCATCAACGTGGCCGCTTCGCTGCCGCAAGTGTTCGCGACGGGCCTCGCTTTCCTCGCGGTGACGCAATTCGGCGGGTACGGCACGCTCTTCACAACTGCAGCCATCATCGGACTCCTGGGGGCCGTTTTCGTGGTCAAGATCAAGAGCGTCGCCTGACCGGCGGAAGACCGGGTAGTAAGGTCACTGACAAATAACGTCACACAACTGTGTCGTATAGTTGATCCCGGACTGCAGGCGGATTCGGGATGGGGACGCTCCCGGCTGCTGCACTACAGGATCACAACCCCGGAATGCTGATGCCCGAAACCATTTCAGACCATCCGCCCATGGCCGCCAGGCCCTCCGCTCCTCGCCAGCGGCTCCGCTATACCCGCATCCTGGAGTCCGCAGCGGCGTTCGCCCGCAAAGGCCTGGATTCCGTGGAACTTGCCGAAGTTGCCGCCAAGGCCGATGTGCCGCTGGGAACGCTCTACCGGTATTTTCCTTCCCCCACCCACCTGATGCTTGCCCTGTACCGCCACCAGCTGGATGAGCTGCAGGCAGGCGCCCGGACCGGGCCTGCCCGGTTCCGCGGTCGCGCCCTGCCGGGGCTGGTGATGGAAATCTTCCACATGCGCGTCATGCAGCCTGCCGTGGAGCAGTGCTTGAGCCGGGGCGTCTACCTTCCGGACCGCGACACCACTGCGCTGCTGCGGGAGATCGACGCACTGGCCGAAAAGGTGGTGGGCGCGGCAGCCACGGACGCTGTTGCTGCGCGCGTCCTGCTCTTGACCGTCACTGGTCTGGTCCAGTCCGTCCGGAACCGGCGCCTTTCCCTCTTCGAGGCCGAAGAAGACCTCAAAAAGGCCTGCGCCCGCCTCTCTCCGGGCGCCGAAGCCGGGTTCACACTGTCCCAAAGTGCGTAACCGGCCTAGACCAATAACCCAATAAGTACGCCTTTATCACGTGACGTGGGTCACAAGTGCGCTTGCTCAAGCGTTTTGGCGGCCGCAGGCTGTGTCAAATCGTCGGCCGGCCCCGGAAACCGCTGCCTACCATGGAGGAACCGGAGCAACAGGGAGGAACACAACAGCCCCACGCTCCCGCGGACCCGCCACCCCTGGGTTTCCTGTCGCACCATTCCCCTTGCCTGCGCCCGCCCGGGCGCCGGGCTTCCATGTGCCGTGCGCGCACGGCGAGCACCAGGAGACAACGACGTGTCCATTGACGCAATCACCGCCATCGACGATTCCGCTGCCACCCCGCTGACCGAGGACGAGATCTTCAGCGCCCACCAGGGCGGCAAGCTGACCATCGGCACCACCGCCCCGCTGTCCAACAAGCGGGACCTGTCCATCGCCTACACGCCCGGTGTGGCCGAAGTCAGCCGTGCCATCCACAAGCAGCCGGAACTCGCCCGCACCCTGACCTGGGCCGAGCGCCTGGTGGTCGTGGTCAGCGATGGCACCGCCGTGCTGGGCCTGGGCAACATCGGCCCCAGCGCCTCCCTGCCCGTCATGGAGGGCAAGTCGGCCCTGTTCAAGACCTTCGGCGACCTCGACTCCATCCCCTTGGTCCTCAACACCAGCGATGTTGACGAGATCGTGGAAACCCTGGTCCGGCTCCGCCCCAGCTTCGGCGCCGTCAACCTTGAGGACATTTCGGCGCCGCGCTGCTTCGAACTCGAGGAAAAGCTCATCGAAGCACTGGACTGCCCCGTCATGCACGACGACCAGCACGGCACCGCCGTGGTGGCCCTCGCCGCCCTGACCAACGCCGCCAAGGTCACCGGCCGCGGCCTTGCGGGCCTCCGCGTGGTGGTGTCCGGCGCAGGTGCCGCCGGCATCGCCGTCGCCGAAATCCTGCTGGCCGCCGGCATCAGCGATGTTGTCCTGCTGGACTCCCGCGGCGTCATCAACAGCCAGCGCCCGGACCTGGCCGCGGACGCCACCAGCAAGAAGGCCGATATCGCCGGCCGCAGCAACCCGCGCGGCGTGGCCGGGGGGCCGGCCGAGGCACTCGCCGGCGCTGACGTCTTCATCGGCGTCTCCTCCTCCAAGCTGGACGAGGACCACCTCGCGCTCATGAACCAGGACTCCATCGTGTTCGCGCTCTCCAACCCGGACCCCGAAGTCCTCCCGGAGGTGGCCGTGAAGTACGCCGCCGTGGTGGCCACCGGGCGCAGCGACTTCCCCAACCAGATCAACAACGTCCTGGCCTTCCCCGGCATCTTCCGGGGTGCCCTGGACGCCGGTGCCCGCCGCATCACCCCCGCCATGAAACTGGCGGCAGCCCGGGCCATCGCCGAACTTGCGGCCGAGGACCTGTCCGCGGACTACATCGTTCCCAGCCCGCTGGATCCGCGGGTTGCCCCCGCCGTCACCGCAGCCGTTGCCGCCGCGGCGGCAGCACAGTAGCTCCCCTGAAATTACGACGGCGGTGCCTCCTTGCGACAGGAGGCGCCGCCGTCGGGGGTTAAGGGCGGCGGCCATACACTGGGGTGCATGAACTCCGAGACCGTGGTGACCGTCCTGTGCGGCCTGGCGATCCTCGTGGGGGTGGCCGGCACCGTCATCCCGGTCCTTCCGGGCAGCATCCTGATCGGAGCCAGCCTCCTGGCCTGGGCCATCTGGGGCGGCGCGGGGACGGCAGGCTGGGTGGTCTTCGCCGTCGCCATGCTGTTCGTCGCCGCCGGCATGGCCGCCAGTGCCGTGCTCACCGGCAGGAAACTCAAGCAACACGCCATTCCAAGCCACAGCATCGTGGCTGCCCTCGTGGCCGGGGTGATCGGCATGTTCATCATCCCGGTCGTGGGACTCTTCGTCGGCTTCGCGGCCGGCCTGCTGCTCAGCGAATTCCTTCGCACCCGCAACATCGGCCGGGCGGCCACCTCCAGCTGGGCAGCCCTCAAAGCCACGGGGCTGGGCATGCTGGCCGAATTCGGGCTCGCGTCCCTTGCGGCCAGCACGTGGGTCATCGGGGTGTGGATTGCCGCCGCCGGCGGTTGAACGGCTTGCAGCCAGGAATACTGCCGCGTAAAACCGGAGGCATGATCGAGCCAAGTTCAGCTTTGGAACAGGTCCAGGCCTGGATGGAAAAGTACCAGGCGGCCTGGAGCAGCAACCTGCCCGAGGACATCAGCGCCCTGTTCACACCAGACGCCCGGTACGAGACCCGGCCCGCGGACCCGGACCCCTGGGTGGGCCGCGACGACATTGTGGACCGCTGGCTGGCCGCCCGGGACGAGCCCGGGGACTGGACGTTCAGCTGGGAGCTGCTGGGAACCGACGGCAATACCGCCTTCGTCCAGGGGCTTACCACCTATTCGGGTGACCGGCCCACCTATGACAACCTGTGGGTGATCCGGTTTGACGGCACCGGCCGTGCCGCCTCCTTCACCGAATGGTTCATGCAACGGTCCGGTTAGCATGGAAAGATGACCGCCGGGGACACTGCACCGATCTACTGGGACAGCCGGGACCTCACCCCTTTCGGGAACCCGCAGCTCCGTACGCCCGTCCACGACCTGGCCGGGGGAGTGGGGGGCCTGCTCACCGGCGTGCTGGGTGGCCGGAACCCTGCCCTGCTGTCCATCGACGGCGACGTCCCCCGCCTGAAGCTCCTCCTGCCCAAGCCGGCCAAGGCCGTCCACGAAGCCGTCTTCACCAGCCGGGAGCCCGAGCGGTTGATCACGCTGGCCCGCGCCCACCCCGGCTGGGCGGGACTGTGCTACCTGATGGCCGGGCTGCTCGCGTACAAGCACGGTGGCTACCTGCGCGCCTCCGAGCTGCTGCACCGCGGGCTCACCATCCGCAATGACGAGGATGCGAACCGCTACTCGTCCACCTACCTCACCAGGATCGTCACCCGGATCGAACTTGCCGAGCGAGTGGAGATACCGGTCCTCTTCAGCGAAGAATCCGTGTTCCTTGCCCTGTCCCACTCGCTGCGCGAAACCGGCCGGACGGAAGCGGCGCTGGACGCGCTGACCGGCCTGCCGCCGTCGCTCCCCATGGCCCTGACGCGCTGCTCGCTGGCGCTGACGCTGGGACGCAGCCGGACCGTGATCGACTGGACGGAAGGGCTGCTGAACGCGGATGACCTCTCCGCGGCGCTGCTCCTCGTGCGGGCGCGCGCCCTGCGCAGGGAGGGGCGCTATGAGGCCGCCCATGAGGCAATCGGTGAGGTCCTGCGCCGCCGCAAGACGCACATGGTGCTGCGGAACGATGCCATGACGGACCGGGCACTGCTGGTGCTGGAGTCCAGCCGCCGGTCCCTGAACCCGCGCGACTGGGGCAGGCGCCGGCCGGATCCCGAGCCGCAGCGTGAGATCGCCGCACCCATTCCCATCCGCAAGGACGAGGAGATGCGCCGCATCTGGGAACAGGACTGGAAGAAGCTCAGCGGGGACTAGCTGCGGCGGCGAGCAGCGGCACCAGCTGCTCGCCCAGCAGGACCACGGCAAGCAGCACCATGATGACACCGCTTGCCAGGGTCACGGCGCGTGCTGCCCCGGGCCGGCTCTGCAGCAGCGTCCGGGAGAGCAGTGCGACGGCGGTGTACACCAGGCCCGCCAGCGCCACGAAGGTCATGCCCAGCAGCCCGGACTGCACGGGCACGGGCAGGGATGCCTCGGCGCTGACGAACTGCGGGATCAGGGCCACATAGAAAAGGAGGCCCTTCGGGTTGATCCCGCTGGTGCCCATGCCCTGGAAGAATGCGCGGAGCTGGCTTCCGGCGGGAGGGACGACGGCGCCTGCCGCACTGAAGGACGCGCCGCGCCACGAGCGCAGGGTGCTGACGCCCAGCCACATCAGGTAGGCGGCGCCGGCCAGGGTGATCCATCCCAGGACCCCGGGCATTCCGGCCAGCAGCGCCGCCAGTCCCGCGACCAGCAGGACGGTATGGAGGACGTACCCGCCGCAGAGGCCGGCCACCGCGGGAACGAAGCTGCGCTGCCTTAAGCCGGCGGTGATGGTGTAGGCCCAGTCCACGCCTGGAGTGCACGCCAGGGCGGCCGCTACCAGTATGAAGGCCAGGAACAGCTCCGGATTCATGGGGTTTCTCCTGTCGGTTCTCTCAGGAGAAACGATAGGGACTTCCGGCCCGGAAGTGCTGTCCTCTTTTCGCCCGCCACCCGGCATGGGCAGTAGGATTATTGCGTGATTGACGCTGTTGACAGGAATATATTGCGCCACCTGAAAGAGGACGGCAGGATGACTGCCACCGCACTCGCCGCAAAGGTGGGCCTGACCGTGGCGCCCTGCCACCGGCGGCTGCGCGACCTGGAGAAGTCGGGCGTGATCCGGGGGTACAAGGCGGACATCGACCCCGCGGCGGTGGGCCTGGGGTTTGAGGCGATCGTGTTCGTGACGCTCCGGCAGGTGGACAGGCCCACCATGGAGATTTTCGAGAACCGGGTGGCGGACCATCCCAACATCGTGGAGGCGCAGCGTCTCTTCGGCTCGCCGGATTACCTGCTCAAGGTCATCGCGGAGGACTTGCCCGCCTACCAGCGCTTCTACGACGCCGAACTGACGTCCCTGCCCGGCGTCGAACGGCTCACCTCAACACTGGTGATGAAGAACCTGAAGTCCAACGCCGGCCCGCCTGTCTAACCGTCCGCTCACTCCGCAGGCAGGACGTGGACGATGATCACCTGGGTGTCCTTGCCGCCGTCGTACCTCAGGTCGTAGTTGACCGTCAGTCCGGTGGCCGTGCCTGGCGTGATGGAGAAGTCGCTTTTTGAATCCGGAGCTGCCTGGGTGCTGCTGATCCAGTCCTCTGCCGAGGCCTCGGAGATCCCGTACCGTTCCACGCCGTCGCGGATGAGTGCCACGTACTCGTCGAGGGAATCCGCGGTGAGGAAGTAGGTCACCTCGCTGAAGTCGGCGCGCCTGGCCGTGGTGTTGAACCTGATCCGGTCCGTCTCCGCGGTGATTTCGCCGTGGGGCGCCGCGATGCTCAGGCTGATCTTGCCGGCGCCGCGGGTGTTGATTTCGGGGCCATAGCTGTCAGCCGCCACCCGGACGGCGGCTTTGTCGAGCCGGCCGGAGCTCATGTCCAGGCGGGCCGCCTGTGTTTCGCGGATGGTGTCCACGCCGGGGGCATCGAGTGTGGAGAATTCTGAAGTTTTCACGGTGCTCCCTGGCGAGGATGAGGCGGAGGTGGGATCGGCGGGTCCGGCGGGCTGGCAGGCGCTGAGGGCAAGTGTTGCGGCCAGCGCGGGCAGGAGGAAGAGAACGACGGCGATGGCGCGCCTTGTGTGGCGGGCCGGTGCTGTGCAGGGTGGAGTCACTGGTGGACCTCCGTGTCAAAGCCGCCCAGGAACCTGTCCATGATTCCCGGGATGTTGTTGGTGGGACGGTACTGGTCCACGCGGGCATCGAAGTCCGAACCGATGATCCGGGCTGCCTGGTCCGGGTCCGTGGCCAGCAGGTCCTGGTAGGCCGGCAGCGTATCCTGCCGGATCAGTTCCCAGCGCTGGTCCGCATTGGCGATGTTGCCGTCCGGGAAGCCGGTGGTGAAGTCGGTGCGGAACTGCGCGGGGTTGTCCCAGCTGGTCAGCGGAATGTTCTCTGGGCCGGGGCTCTCCACGCTGAAGGTGTAAGGGAACACCTCCGGGTAGCTCCTGGCTCCCGGGATGGAGGGGTCGCCGGCCAGGGTCACCATGTACGTCACGGCTTCCCCTCCCGGGTGCCCGCGCATGTTGTCGTAGTCGTCGGCGATGATCTCGTTCTGCTCCCGGTACAGCAGGGCCGTGTTTCCTTCCTGCACGCGGTCCGGGTCACCGGAGTCGATGTCCGCCCACGCATCGGCCGTTCCGGCGTCGATGGCGCCGGAGTCCCTGAGCCGGTTGATTTCGTCCAGTCCGCCGTTGAGGTAGGCCTGGTGCTGCCGGGCCTGGTCCAGGAAGATCTCCTTGTTCATGTCCAGCATGCTGGTTTCGTAAAAGCGGATCTCCTGGTCCGTCATGCCGGCCAACTGCTCGATCTCGTCGAGGACCGGCACGGGGATATCGGCGGCGGGGTTATCGGCGATCTGCTGCGCGAGGTCACGCAGCATGGCCATGTCACGGAAGCCGCCGGCGAAGGACGGACCAATCATGTTCGCCATTCCGGCCCACTGCAGGTCGGGGTTGGCAAGGTAGGCCTGGCCGTAGAAGTCGTAGACGCTCCGGATGGTTTCCCAGTTGGGCTCCGTGCCCCTGGAGGTATCCCAGCTGGCGGGGTCGATGCCCATGTCCAGCATGGCCTGGTTGTTCCAGTAGGAGCTGAGGAAGTCCGCGTATTCCGGCGAGTTCTTGTCGATCAGGCCTGAGTCCGCGGCCGCATCCAGGGCAGCCTTCGCCGCGTCAGGGTTGGCCAGCGCCCACCGTTCGAATTCGCCGCTTTGCAGGTACTCCCGGCGTTCCTCCGGTGTCATGGCGGTGAGGGTATCGGTCAGGTTCTGGGCTGTCCCATCGCCGGAACCGCCAGCGCCCCCGGAACCACCGGCGCCCACTGAACCGCCGGCGCCCCCTGAACCGCCCGGGCCGCTGCCCGTGCTGGCCCGCTCCTGTTCGTCTGCATTGGCGAGAAGCACCTTGGATGCCGCCTCGAGCCCGGCTGTCGCGGACTTTAGGAGCTTCACGTGGGATGAGGACCATTCGCCGCGGAACCGGTCGCCGTCGCGCCCCTTCCACAGGCCGGCGCTGATGGTACTGCCCAGCTGCTGGCTCAGGGCGTCCAGTTTGTTGGCCCCGCCCGCCAGCTCCTTGGCCAGCTGCCGGAGCTGCCCAACGTCGCCACCGTAGAACGTCCCCGCCATGATTCCCCCCCGATTGGATATCCCGGCTGTCAGCCTAACCGGGACGGGTGGCAGGCGGCGATGGGGAGAGGTCCCCGGTGCCCGTCGAAGGGGCGGCCGGGGCTTGGTCAGTCTGCTGCGAGCAGCCCGGTGGTGCGGTAAGGGATGACTTCCCGGAGGAACATGCTGGTGGAGGTGCGCACGATGCCCGGGCACAGCCGGATCTCCTCGGAAACCCGGTAAAGGTCGTCCGGGCTGGTGGCGACAACCCTGATCAGCAGGTCGGTATCCCCGGCCGGGGCGTGGCATTCGAGGACTTCGGGGATTTTGCGCAGAGCCGCGATGGCCTCGTTGAGGTGGCTCTGGTCGAGCTCCGCACTGACGGATGCGGCCACCCCGCGTCCCAGGGCGGCGGGGAGCACCCTGCTGCTGTTGGGGCGAAGCGCACCTGACGCCGCCATGCGTTCCAACCGCGTCTGCACCGTTCCGCGCGCCAGTCCCAACCGCTGTGCCAGCACCATGATGGGCACGCGCGGGTCCTCGTCGAGGGCGCGAAGAATCCGCTTGTCGGTCGGGTCCAGTTCCTGCAATCTGATCAGTTCCTGTCTCTGAAGCGGGGAGAGATTGATCGGATTGACCAGTGCAATCCGTGCCGGTTGCACCAACTGTAGGATCTCTGCTGAAATATTGGCAACTGGGCAACGGCTACCGCCGGAACCCGCAGGCCAACGGCATTTCGGCACACCACCCGGACGCTGCAGACCGCTTCCCGCAAGGAGGCCGCCGCTGATTGACTCTTGTTCACGCATCGTCATTCCGCACCTTTCACGGCAAGAGCCCCTGAGCCACCGATCATCGGATTTCCGTAGCAATCGGTAGCTGAGGGGCTCTTGTGTTGTCCGCATAGGCTGGATCCATGACGTCTGCCGGCCGCTTTGCCCCCAGTCCTTCCGGTGAGCTTCACGTGGGCAATCTGCGCACCGCCATGCTGGCGTGGCTGTTTGCCCGCTCCACGGGGCGGAGCTTCCTGCTCCGGGTCGAGGACCTGGACCGTGCGCGGGCCGGTGCGGAGGCAGTGCAGTTGCGGGACCTTGAGGCGGTCGGGGTGACATGGGACGGCGGCGTGGTCCGGCAGACTGCCCGTGGCCGGCTCTACGAGGATGCCATCGGGCGGCTCGGTGATGCCGGCCTTACCTACGAGTGCTTCTGCACCCGCCGGGAAATTCAGGAGGCGCCCTCGGCCCCGCACGCCCCGCAGGGCGCCTACCCCGGCACCTGCCGGAACCTGGACCCCGCGGAGCGGGAGTTCAAGCGCTCCATCCGGCCCGCGGCCATCCGGCTGCGGTCTGCGGTCCAGGAGTTCACCGTCCACGATGTCCTGCACGGCGAATTTCCTGGCGTGGTGGACGACTTTGTCCTGCGCCGAAACGACGGCGTGGTGGCTTACAACCTTGCCGTGGTGGTGGACGATGCGGACCAGGGCGTGGACCAGGTGGTCCGGGGTGACGACCTGCTTCCGTCCACGCCACGGCAGGCCTATCTGGCATCCCTCTTGAATATTCCGCTTCCGGAATATGCCCATGTTCCCTTGGTGGTCAACTCCGACGGCGCCCGGCTGGCAAAGCGGGACGGGGCAGTGACGCTTGCCGACCTTGCCGGGGCGGGCGTCTCCGCTAATGCCGTGCGGGACCGTCTTCTCGCCTCCCTGAACCTTCCCGCCGGCACCCTGGAGCAGGCGTTGGCAGCGTTCAATCCGGCTACGCTCCCGCGGCAGCCATGGGTCTGGAGCGGCCCGTAGGCTTGGGGTATGTCAGATGACCATTTTCCGGCCCACGGTCCGGCCCCAAGGTTCACCGTAGAGACTGCCAAAGTCCTTGCCGAGGTGGCCCACAACCGGCAGAAGGACAAGTTGAAGAGGCCTTACCGGGAACACGTCCTGGCTGTGGGCGACGCCCTGGCCGACTTCGACGACGATATCCGGATCGCGGGATACCTGCACGATATCGCCGAGGACACTCCGATCACCCGGCAGGCCTTGCTGGACATGGGCGTTTCCGAGCGCGCCGTGGAGATTATTGAGCGGGTCACCAACCGGCTTCACAGCAACCCGGACGATTACCAGGCCGGGATTCGCGAGATCGCCGAGGACCACGACGCTGCCCTGGTCAAGATTGCGGACAACGCCCACAACTCCCTGCCGGAAAGGGTCAAAGCCCTTGCTGAGAAATGGCCGGACAAACCGCCGGTCACCAAATACCGCGACGCCCGGCCCGTGCTGTACGCCGCCGTCGAGGTGGAGGAGGTCCGCAAGATCCTGGCCCGGGTGAATCCGTGGCTGCTGGAGGAGCTGGACGACCGCCTGGACGAGGAAGACACCACCGACTACGAGAATCTCTCCTATGGTGAAGCGGGCGCCGGCGCCGCATCGGCTGACGTTAGGGCTGGGGAGCGGTAGTTCCTGCTTCAAGCCGTTGCAGCGCGGTGTGCAGCCGCTCGGCTCCGCGGCGCTCATCGATGACGATGGACGCCGCCAGCCCCAGCACCATGACCAGCATGCACACCGGGACCGAGGCCCCCAAAGCCGCCATGGCAACGGCCCCGGCCAGGACCACCATGATTCCGGCGGCAACCGCAATCACCGTCCGGTCCGGCCCCATCATGGTGCTGTACAGCCAGGTCAGGGCAAGTTTGAAGACAGCAACCGGGACGGCGATGGAGGCGACGGCCGCTGCCGCACTGATGTGTGCCTCATGGTCGATGTAGTACGCCGCCACATGCAGCCCTGCGCCGGTGGCCGCAATCGCCGCGAAGATGGGAATGTGGCCGTAGCCGAAAAGGAATGAGCGGTGCCGCCTCAGGTGCAGGGCCCGTCCGGCCGGCAGCATGAAGTACACCCACCACATCCCGAAGGCCAGGGCCGTACCGCCGAAGCCGACCAGTGCCGCGTCCACGCTCCAGCCGTGGTTCGCCACGATCGCCCGCAGGGTTTCAATCGCGCCGATCAGGCACTCGCCCAAGGCGATGATGGCCAGCAGCCCGTACCGCTCGGCGATATGGTGTGCGTGCCATGGGGTCCTCTCATCGCGTTCCGCCGCATAGGGCGTGGCCATTTCCAGTGCCACCAGGGGGATCACCAGAAGGAATGTGGTGGCTACATCGGTGTCCACAACCAGCACGGCGATCCAGCCGAGCTGTACGAGGGCAAGGTATTTGGCGTAGCGCAGGCACGTCTGGCGGCGCGCGGGATCCTGGCGGGACGCCCGGATCCACTGCGTTACCAGGGCAAGCCGCATGATCACGTAGCCGGCCACGATGACGCGGTTGTCCACGTGCCGACCCTCCACAATCGAGTGGAACATCGGTTCGATCCCCATCGTGAGGATCAGCACCCCCACGATCTGGACCATGGTGACCACCCGGAACACCCAGTCGTCCGTGTCATAGGCGCTGGCAAACCAGGTGAAGTTGATCCAGGCCCAGATCACCGCAAACATCGCAAAGGAAAACGCCATGAGGCCCTCCACAAAGTGGGCCTCGGCGATCTCGTGGGCGAACTGGCTGCCCGCCACCCCGAAGGCGATGACAAAGGTCAGGTCAAAGAAGAGTTCCAGGGGCGTCGCGGCCCGATGTTTTTCATGCGGATCACGGCCGCCCATGCGCGCGAAGGCATGCCGGAGAGGGTTCGAGGACATGCCTCAAAGATTACTCTGGACCGCTTTCGGCTCCAGGCCGGCAGCGAAGTCCTCGGCAAACCGCCGGACGCCGTCCCATTCCGTATAGATGTAGTCGCGGGACGTATCGGTGTCCAGGCCGCCTTTGTCCTGAGCGATCTTCTTCATCACCATGCGGTTGAGGAACCCGTACTGTGTATACAGCAGGGCCCCGCTGAAAAGGGCCACCCGGGCAGGGTGCCAGCCCGTCTCCTCCTCGAACTGGGCAACGTATTGTTCGGCGTTTTCCATGTCGCCGTGCGCGGCCAGGCTGACGGAGAACAGCGCAGAAGGGATCCCTTCCAGCGCTTCGCGGTTCTTCAGCACGAAGTCCCGGACGTATTCCTCGTGCTTCCCCATGTGGATGGAAGCGCCCACGATGGCGGCGTCATACTTGCCGGCCAGAAGGTGGTCCGAGTGTTTCAGGTCCACGGGCTCCACGTCGTGTCCGTGGGCCCGCAGGACGTCGGCAATAAACTCCGCGATCCGGGCCGTCTGGCCCTCGGAGGTCCCGTAAGGGATAACAATGTGTGCCATACCTCGATACTGGTGCCCGCCCGGTGCGGAGGTAAGGGCAGAAAGTCCCGGGCCTTTCAGACGCGCGCGAGGGCGTCGATGTCCTCGAGGAAGTCCTGGTGGACTTCCTCGCTGACGGTGGTGCGGGTTTCGCCGATGGCATCCAGGTAGTCCTGGGTGGACGGTCCTTTCCGCACCGCTTCCCGGACTGACGGCCGCGCTCCGGAGGCCAGCCCGCCGTCGTCGTACACGGCCTTTTCCAGCGCGCGCTGGGAGGCGCTGCGGGCGGCATACTCGATGTCCGCGGGGGAGAAGCCCTCGGTGCGTTCCACCAGGAGCTCGACGTCCACGTCGTCCACCACGGGTGCGGGGATGAAGCGCTGCCACATGGCTTCGCGTGCGTGGCGGTCGGGCAGGCCGATGGGGATGACGTAATCGAACCGGCCGTGCCGCAGGAACGCCGAATCGAGCGCGCGGATGAAGTTGGTGGCGCACACCAGCAGGCGGCCCGGCTGTTCGCGGAAGGCGGGGATGATCTTCAGGAGTTCGTTGGTGACGCCCTGCAGCGGCGACGGCGGTTCACCGGACCGCTGCGAGGCGATCTCTTCCACTTCATCGATGAACACCACCGCGTGTTCCAGTTCCGCGATCTCCAGGAAAGTTTCGCGCAGCGCCCCGGCCAGGCCCTGGGGATCAGCCGCCAGGCGGGACGGAAAGACTTCGACAAATGGCCATTCCAGGCGGGAAGCGATGGCCTTCGCGAAGGTGGTCTTGCCGGTGCCGGGCGGGCCAAAGAGGACCACGGCGCGTGGCGGGACCACGCCGAATTCATCGGCCAGGTCCGCTTCGGCCAGTGGAAGCACCAGCCGGCGTTCCAGCAGTTCCTTCTCCCGGTGCATGCCGGCCACGTTTTCCCACAGGTCGCGGGCCAGGACGCGGCCACCCAGCTGGCCCAGCGCACCCAGCTCCTGCCGCTGGACGGGGATGGTCCGCTCGAAGTACCGCAGGTTCTTCTTCAGCGCGAAGCCGCGGCCCAGGAATGCCTCCACGCGCGTTTCGGAGTCCGGCATCAGCGCCGAAAGCTTGTTCAGGCCGTGGGGTGCCATCCGGTTTTCGACGGCGGCCAGCAGCGAGGTGCCTATCCCGCGGCCGCGGTATTCGGGGAGGGTGGCCAGGAAGACGATCCAGCCCTGGTCGTGCGCGGCGCGTCCGACGGCGGCGCCCACCACCTGCTCGCCCTGCACCGCCACCACGGCATGGTCCTTCTCGCAGGAGGCAAGCACCTCGGAGAGGGCGTA
Source organism: Arthrobacter nitrophenolicus (assembly GCF_045833485.1). NCBI lineage: Bacteria > Bacillati > Actinomycetota > Actinomycetes > Micrococcales > Micrococcaceae > Arthrobacter > Arthrobacter nitrophenolicus. The sequence continues at coordinate 1,509,376 of NZ_CP174504.1, read as the reverse complement.
GACCGGCTCGACGTTGCTCGCCTTAAGGGTTTCCCAGAGATGCAGGATCCCGTCCAGGTCAGCCGAGTGGAAGTCCCTGATTCGCCAGTTGGTCATAGCCGCCTAATCTCCCGGGTGGTTCGTCATTGAGCCGGCATGTTCGTGCCACTGCCGAGCTTAGCGAACGGCGGCGGGCGGAAGGTTGCGGCGGCGTTGCATTACGGCTTCCTGGAAGGATTGCCGCCCGCGTGGATTCAGAGCCCGAGGGTGGAGAGGGTGTTCCGCAGGGTGTCCGCGGAGTGTTGCAGGGCTGCCAGCTCGTCCTGGTCCATTGGGGTGTCCAGGACGCGCAGGACACCCTGGCGCCCCACGATGCTGGGCAATGAGAGCGCCACTCCTGAAATCCCGTACTGGCCGTCAAGAACGGTGGACACAGGCAGGACAGCATTCTCGTCCCGGAGCAGGGCTTCCACGATGCGGGCACCGGACAGGCCTATCGCGTAGTTGGTTGCTCCTTTGCCGGCGATGACCTTGTAGGCCGCCTGGGTCACTTCCCGCGCGGTGTCAGTGAGGTGCTCCTGGGTGAACGTCCGCCCGCTGCCGGACGTCCATTCGCGGATGGGCACCGGCCCGATCCTGGCCCCGGACCACACTGGGAATTCGGTGTCTCCGTGTTCGCCCACCATGCTGGCGTGGACGCTTGCCACCGAAACACCGGCGTGGCGTGCCAGGAGCCAGCGGAGCCGGGACGTATCCAGCACAGTGCCGGACGAGAAGATCCGGCCCGCCGGCAGTCCGGTAATTTGCCGGGCAGCGACGGTGAGCACATCGCAGGGATTGGTGACCAGGACGTAGACCGCATCAGGTGCTCTCTCCAGCAGCTTCGGCATCAGCTGTTCGAGGATGCGGACGTTGGTCCCGGCCAGGTCGAGCCGGGTCTGTCCCGGTTCCTGCTTGGCGCCGGCTGTGATGACCACGACGTCGGCACCCTCCGTCACGCCGATGTCACCTCCGCCCGTGACTGAAGTGGCCCCCGCTGCGAACTGCGTGCCGTGCGCGAGGTCCAGCACTTCTGCTTCCGCTTTGCCGGAGTTGACGTCGAACAGCGTAATGTTGCTGGCCGAACCGCGGATGAGTGCGGCATAGGCCAGGGAGGTTCCCACGCTGCCGGCCCCGACGATGGCAAGTTTGGATCCGGGCATCAGCCTTCCCGCCTTTCCGGGTCCTGGCGCCAGGACCCGCGCTCTTGGTGTAAGCCAACAATGCCAGCATGGCACCGATAAAGGGTAGGGCGGGCCGCCGGCGGGGTAGGCGGAGCCGTTGAGTGTCCCATCCCTGAGGAGTAACGTGTGCCCCACCTCACCCGCACCCCCATCAGGAGCAACCATGCCACATCTGGGACGCCGGCTAGGAGCCGTTACGGCTGCGCTGGCGATGAGCGTGACCACAGGGGCGATCATGAGCCCTGCCTCTGCCCACAAAGCCGACCATCAGTACCAAACCGCCAAGGAACCTGTAGCCGAAGGCCGCGGAGGTGCCGTCAGCACTGTCGACCCCGAGGCTTCGGCTGCCGCCATCGAAGTTCTCAGCAAGGGCGGAAACGCTGTTGACGCCGCCGTCGCAGCTGCCGCCACCCTCGGCGTCACGGAGCCATACAGCGCCGGGATCGGCGGCGGCGGCTATTTTGTCTACTACGACGCGAACAGCGGGAAAATCCACACTATCGACGGCCGAGAGACGGCGCCGGCGGCAATGCCCACCAATGCGTTTATTGATCCCGCCAACGGCAAGCCGTACAACTTCACGCCCGAACTGGTCACCAGCGGAGTCTCGGTGGGCGTCCCGGGAACCCCGGCCACGTGGGAGCGGGCGCTGGAACGCTGGGGCAAATTCAGCCTGGCGAAGGCACTGGAACCGGCCATCGAGGTAGCTGAGCGCGGGTTCGTGGTGGACGAGACCTTCCGCCAGCAGACTGATGACAATGACGAGCGTTTCAGGGCATTCCCGGCCACCACTGAGCTCTTCCTGCCGGGCGGTCAACTTCCGGTTGTTGGCTCAGTACTGAAAAACGAGGACCTCGCCGACACCTACCGGCTGTTGGCAGATGAGGGAACACGGGCGTTCTACGAGGGCCCGCTCGCGGATGAGATCGCCAAGACAGTGCAGAACCCGCCGAAGGACCCGGCCACGAAGCTTCCCGTTCCCAAGGGCTTCATGACCGCGCAGGACCTCGCAAAGTACCGTGCCATCGACCAGGACCCCACGCATGTGAACTACCGCGGCTACGACGTGTACGGGATGGCACCCTCCAGCAGTGGCGGTACTACCGTGGGTGAAGCGTTGAATATCCTCGAGACGTTCGACCTGCCGGCCGTGGCCAAGGCGGACCGGGCCGCTGCCCTCCACCACTATCTCGAGGCAACGGCCTTGGCTTTCGCCGACCGCGGGAAGTACGTGGGTGATCCGGCGTTCGTGGACGTACCAACGGAAGCGCTCCTGGACGAGGTTTTCGGCAAGGAACGGGCCTGCGAAATCAATCCGCTGAAGGCGGCAACCAAGCCGGTCCCCGCTGGCGACGTCACCTCGTACGACGGCGTCTGCCCGGTCAAACCGGCAGCGCTCGCGGATGAGAAGGACACGGAGAACATCTCCACCACCAACCTCACTGTCTCCGACAAATGGGGCAATGTGGTGGAGTACACGCTCACCATCGAGCAGACCGGCGGATCAGGCATCACGGTTCCGGGCCGCGGCTTCATCCTCAACAACGAGCTCACCGACTTCAACACCGTTTACAACCCGACGGAAGCCAACCGCATCGAGCCGGGCAAGCGGCCGCGCTCCTCGATGTCGCCCACCATTGTGCTCAAGGACGGCGAGCCCTTCCTGGCACTCGGTTCGCCGGGTGGTTCCACCATCATCACCACCGTCCTGCAGACGCTGATCAACCGGATCGACTTCGGCATGAGCATCGAGGATGCCTTGGCCGCACCCCGGGCCACGCAGAGGAATACCGCCAACGTGACTGCCGAACCGGCATTTATCGACCAGTACGGAACTGACCTTACGGCCCGGTTTGGACACAAGCTGGTGCCGGCAGGCGATGCCTTTACCTCAGCCGCCGAGATCGGCGCCGCCACGGCCATCGAGTTCGACCTCGACGGAAGAACCGTGACGGCTGTCGCCGAACCGGTCAGGCGTGGCGGAGGCTCGGCGATGGTGGTCAAACCGGAGCGGTAGCTTCCGGCTTACTGCTTAAACCCTGACGGCGGCACCCCGGGTTCCATGGTTGTGGAACCCGGGGTGCCGCCGTCGGACGTTCCGAAGGGTTACTTCTTGAACGTCTCCGCGGGCGGGTTCGCGACCACCGGAGATACTCCGGTGTGGCCGTCGCGGGTTGCGGCGATTTCGTGGATGCGGGTGCGGCAGGCGTACCAGCCGATGACCATGAGGATGGATGCGATGGCGGTGACGAGCATGGTGAGGGGGGATTCGATGAAGACCATGGCCAGGACGCCTGCGAGGAAGAGCAGGGAGAGGTAGCCGGTGTAGGGGGCGCCGATCATGCGGAAGGTGGGGCGTTGCAGCCAGCCTTTGTCTGCCCAGCGTTTGAGTTGGATTTGGCACAGGACGATGGTGGCCCAGGTCATGATGATGCCGACGGAGGCGACGTTGAGGACGATTTCGAAGGCTTGGGCGGGGACGAGGTAGTTCAGGGGGACGCCGAGGAGGGAGACGGCGGCGGTGATGGCGATGCCGCCGTAGGGGACGCCTGCTTTGTTCATGCGGGAGGCGAATTGGGGGGCGGATCCGTTGACGGACATGGAGCGCAGGATCCGGCCGGTGGAGTAGAGGCCGGCGTTGAGGGAGGACAGGGCGGCGGTGAGGACGACGAGGTTCATGATGACGTCTACGCCTTGGATGCCGATGGAGCCGAAGAAGGTGACGAAGGGGCTGACGCCTTTTTCGTAGGAGGTGTAGGGCAGGAGCAGGGCCAGGAGGATGACGGAGCCGACGTAGAACACGGCGATGCGGAAGACGACGGAGTTGATGGCCTTGGGCATGATTTTTTCGGGGTTTTCGGTTTCGCCGGCGGCGGTGCCGACGAGTTCGATGGAGGCGTAGGCGAACAGGACGCCTTGCATGAGGATGATCATGGGGAGCAGGCCGTTGGGGAAGATGCCGCCGTTGTCGGTGATGAGGCTGATGCCGACTTGTTGGCCGTCGACGGGGGTGCCGAAGATGACGAAGTAGGTGCCGACGATGAGGAAGATGACCAGGGCGGCGACTTTGATCAGGGCGAACCAGAATTCCATTTCGCCGAAGACCTTGACCGAGACGAGGTTCAGGGCGAGGACGACGATGAGGGCGGTCAGGGCCCAGGCCCATTGCGGGACGGCTGCCATCCAGGGGATGTAGTTGCCGAAGAAGTTCATGTAGAGGGCTGCGGCGGTGATGTCCACGATGGTGGTGGTGGCCCAGTTGATCCAGTAGAACCAGCCGGAGACGAAGGCTGCTTTTTCGCCGAAGAATTCGCGGGCGTAGGAGACGAAGGAGCCCGAGGAGGGCCGGTGCAGGACCAGTTCGCCCAGGGCGCGCAGGATCAGGAACGCGAAGAACCCGCACACGGCGTAGGCGATGACCAGGGACGGGCCGGCCGCGTTGAGCCGGCCGCCGGCGCCCAGGAACAGGCCGGTCCCGATCGCACCGCCGATCGCGATCATCTGGATCTGCCGCGGCTTCAAATTCTTGTGGTAACCCTTATCCTCCGCGTGCAGCGCCTGCTCCGATGCATGCGCCTGCGGGGGAATGGTGTGGTCTGTGACGGGGGGATTTGTCATGGGTGTGTCCTTCTAAGTCCGGGGATGTTCGGGGACTACTTGCTGAGGTTTGCCAGGCGTTCGGGGCTGAGGAGTTCCTGAAGCTGGGCACCGGTAAGGAGCCCGTGCTCAAGGACGAGTTCTGCCACGCCCTTGCCGGTGGCGAGTGCTTCCTTCGCGATGGCGGTCGCGGTGGCATAGCCCAGGTGGGGATTCAGGGCTGTGACCAGGCCGATGGACTGTTCCACGGTGCGGCGGAGGTGTTCGGTGTTGGCGGTGATGCCCCGGATGCAGCGTGCGGTGAGGGTGCGGCACGCCGCTTCCAGGTGGGAGATGCTCTTGTGGAGGCTATGGACAATGACGGGTTCGAAGGCGTTGAGCTGGAGCTGCCCGGCTTCGGCGGCCATGGTGATGGTGACGTCGTTGCCGATGACTTCGTAGGCCACCTGCGAGACCACTTCCGGGATCACCGGGTTGATCTTGCCGGGCATGATGGAGGAGCCGGACTGGACGGCCGGCAGGTTGATTTCGCCGAAGCCGGCACGCGGGCCGGATGAGAGGAGGCGGAGGTCGTTGCAGATCTTGGAGAGTTTCACGGCCACGCGCTTCAGCACGCCGGAAAGGTGGACGAAGGCGCCCACATCCTGGGTTGCTTCAATGAGGTCGACGGCGGTGACCAGCGGCAGGCCGGTAACTTCGGCCAGGTGCCGGCAGGCTGCCTCCGCGTAGCCGGCGGGTGCGTTCAGGCCCGTGCCGATGGCGGTGGCGCCGAGGTTGATCTCGTGGATCAGCAGTTCAGCTTCGGCCAGGCGCAGCCGGTCCTCGCCGATGGTGATGGCGTACGTGCCGAACTCCTGTCCCAGGGTCATGGGGACGGCGTCCTGCAGCTGGGTGCGGCCCATTTTCACCACGGTGCGGAATTCCAGGGCCTTGGCGGCGCAGGCTTCCTCAAGTTCGGCCAGCGCGTCCACCAGTTCCCGTGCAGCGAAGATGGTGCCCAGCTTCACGGCGGTGGGGTAGACGTCATTGGTGGACTGGCTGAGGTTGACGTGGTCGTTGGGGTGCAGCCGCGCGTAGTCGCCCTTGGGATGGCCCAGGATTTCCAGGGCACGGTTGGCGATGACCTCGTTGGCGTTCATGTTCGACGACGTGCCGGCACCGCCCTGGATGACGTCGACGACGAACTGGTCGGCCAGGTGCCCGTTCAGGATGTCCTGGCACGCCTGCTCGATGGCTTCCGCGCGTTCGGCGTCGAGGAGCCCGAGCTCCCGGTTGGTGCGGGCGGCGGCAAGCTTGACCGCTGCCAGGCCGCGGACCAGGTGCATGTTGGAGCAGAGCTTCTGGCCGGTGATGGGGAAGTTTTCCACGGCCCGGAGGGTGTGGACGCCCCAGTAGGCGTTGGCCGGGACGTCCCTGTCGCCGAGCAGGTCGTGCTCGGACCGGGTTGTCGGAACGGAAGTGTCGTCCGCGGCGGTTTCGACGATGGTCATGGGAGTCCTCACAGGGCTTCGTTGTCGGGTTTGGACAGGCTGTTGCTCAAAAAGTCGGTGGCCTGCAGCAGGCCCACCTGGTGTCCGCCGCCCAGCACGGGGGCGGTGGCGATGCCGGCCAGCGCGGCGGTGTCGACGCCGATCGCCTCCAGCAGGCTCACGGTGGCGGGCATCCGGGCGCGGTCGCCGCCGTCGGAAATCTTCACGGCCACGGCGCGGCCGTCGGGCAGGCCCACCAGCTGGACGCCTTCAAAGCCGTCCTTGGCGACGGCCCCCGGGAGCAGCCGCATGAGGTCGGTGACGTCGCGCCCTTCCCCGGCCACCATCTCCGGGTGCTGCTGCATGGCGAGGCCGACGGCGGCTTCCGCGCCGCCGTCGTCGTCTCGGGCCGCGAAGGAGGCGGCCTGGGCGATCCGGCCGAAGGCGCGGGCCATGCCGCCCAGCGTCAGCGCGAAGAGCGGGGTGCCGCAGCCGTCCGTGCTGACGGCGGGCGGTTCCTCGCCGGCCAGTTCGACGACAGTGGACCGGACGAGCTGCTGCAGCGGGTGCTGCGGGTGGAGGTAGCCCTGGACGGGCCAGCCGTTGATGACGCAGGTTGCGGCCATGGCGGCATGCTTGCCGGAACAGTTCTGGGTGAGCTGGGTGGCGCGGCCGCCGGTGCGCAGCCAGTCTTCGCGTTCGGCCCCGCCGTAGGGGAGGTCGGTGCTGTTTTCCAGGTCGGTGACGGACAGGCCGTGCATGTCGAGGATGCGCAGGGCGCCGTCACGGTGTTCTGCCGCGCCGGAGTGGCTGGCCGCTGCCAGCGCCAGGAGGTCTGCCGGGAGCTCGAGCCCGGCCCGGATCATGGCGACGGCCTGCAGCGGCTTGAGTGAGGACCGGGGGTAGAAGGGGGTCGCCGGGTCCCCAGCGGCTGCCAGCGTGGAACCGTCGGCGTCGAGGGCGATGGCCGAGCCGTAGTGGACGCTCTCCACCAGGCCGTCGCGGATGGCGGCGACCAGGGGAGTGTGCTGCGGCAGGCTTGATGGTGCCGGGGCATCAATGCGGGCAGCGGAAAACACAGGGGAGGGCATGGGGTCCTTGGGGTTGCTTTGTTGCTAGTTGTTGAGGATGGAGTCGAGGGCCTCGCCCACGGCGCGCAGGTGGTTGGCCATGGCCGCACTCGCGTCAGCGGCGGAGCCGGCCTCGATGGCTGCAAGGATCTGCTGGTGTTCAATGTCTGAGGCGTGCTGCCGGTCGGCCACCATATTCAGTGTTTCCGACTGGTGTGCCTGGGCATCACGGATGTCCGCCACCACGCTTTCGAACACCTTGTTGCCGCTGGCACGCGCGATGGTGGCGTGGAAGCTGGAGTCCAGGGCCACCCAGGACTCGGGATCCGTTTCGGTGGCCATGGCGGCCACGATGTGGCGGAGGGTCTCGAGCTCCTCGTCGGACCGGCGTTCCGCCGCCAGCCCGGCTGCCGGAACTTCAATGTGCGGGCGCGCCTCGGTCAGGTCCCGGGCCGAGTACTGGCCGAGGGTGAGGTCGTTGGCCACCTTGTTGGCGACGACGAACGTGCCCTTGCCCGTCTTGGTGACCGTCAGGCCCAAAGCAGTGCAGGAGCGCAGCGCTTCCCGGATCACCGACCGGCTCACCCCGTACTGCTGTGCGAGCGTCGCCTCGGAGCTGAGCTTGCCGCCCACGGGAATCTGTCCGGCCTCAATGTCGCCGCGGATGGCGTTGAACACCGCCTCGGCAGCACTGAGCCGCGCGAGGGGGAGGGGAGCAGGCTGTCCTGCTGTCCGGCTGTCTGACAGGTTCACGCTTTAAATATGGCACCGGTCACAACTGGTGTCAATGCGGGATGCCCCTGCGGTTGGCGGCAGGGTTCGTTGTTGCCCGGGTTTAGCGGCACGTTCGTACCGGTTTTCTCTTTTCTCCAGGCCGCTTCGGGACTAAGCTTCCAGATACAGCATTAACCGGCACGAACGTACCTATAGGGCGATCATGGACAAGCACTTCACGGACTTCCTGGCTGGCGAAGTGCGCTCTCGCCGCACCGTCCTCGGCCTTACCCAGCGGGACCTGGCCGACATGGCAGGTGTCTCCGAACGGTTCGTCCGGTTCGTGGAACAGGGCAAGCCCAGTATCCAGCTGGATTCGCTGGTCGCGGTCCTCGACACCCTGGGGCTTGAACTGCACCTCACCACCCGGACCAGCCAGGCCGCCCGTACCCGGGCGGGAGCGGGACGTGCTGAAGGCGGACCATCATGAGGCACCGGATCGCCGATATCTACAAGGCAGGCGTCCTGGCGGCGAGGCTGGAACGGTACGACGGCGGAACCCGGTTCAGCTACCTCCCGGCCTACCTCGCGTCCGGGGGACCCGCCGTCGCCTCCTCCCTGCCACTCAGCCCCGAGCCTGTCCTGTCCGCCGCGGGGGCCGCCCCGCCATACTTCACGGGGCTGCTGCCCGAGGGCCGCCGGCTCAACGCGCTGCGGCGTTCCATCAAAACCAGTGCTGACGATGACCTGTCCCTGCTCATCGCCGCGGGCGGAAACCCGGTGGGGGACGTGCAGATCGTGGGCCACGGGGAACCGCTGGACCCCGACGAACACGCGGTGGAGCTGGACCAGAAACAGCCCGTGGATTTCGGCCAGTTGCTGGGTGATCCGGACCTGATCGACCCGGTGGCGCTTGCCGGCGTTCAGGACAAGCTGTCCGCAGGCATGATTTCGCTTCCGGTGGCCAGTGCTGGCAAAAGGTTCATCCTCAAACTCAACGCCCCGGAGTTCCCGCATGTGGTGGAGAACGAACTGGTCATGTTCCGCTATGCCGCCAGGCTCCGGATTCCGCTCAGCCGCGTCCAGCTGATCCGCGACATCGCCGGCCGGCCGGGCCTGCTGGTGGAACGCTTCGACCGGGTGCCCCTGCCCGGCGGAGGCCTGGATGACGTGCTGCGCCTGGCGGTCGAGGACGGGGCCCAGGTTCTGAAGCTCTATCCGGCGGACAAGTACAACGTGGGGTACGGGCAGGTCTGCCATGCGCTGGCCGAACATTGCTCGGCGCCGCTTCCCGCGCTCCGGAACCTCGCCATCCAGGGCGCCTTCGCATGGCTCACCGGCAACGGCGACCTGCATGCGAAGAACGTCTCCATGGTCCAGCAGCCGCATGGCGAGTGGGCGATCGCACCCGTCTACGACATCCCCTCCACAGTGGTCTACGGCGACAAAACCCTGGCCCTGACCCTGGACGGCAAGCGGACGGGGATCTCGCGCCGCCACTTCCTGGGCTGGGCAACGGAGCTCGGACTCCCGGAACGCTCGGCCGTCCAGGTGCTGGAGCTAGCCCTTAAAGCGTCGGGACCGCTGCTGGCGGACCTTGAGGCGGGAACGGCCTTCGCCGTCGTCAAAGGTTCACAGGGGGACGACGACGGCGGCTCGCCCTTCCCGGACATGGTCACCAGGGCGTGGGTCAAAGAGTTGAAGCACCGGCGGCGTCTCCTCGAGGGTTAGGCAAACCCCGTGTGGTGGAGGGTCAGGAACCGTCCCACCAGCGCAGCACCCGCAGGGCGCGCAGTGTGTTCCAGCGGCTGGGGCTTCCATCGCCGTCCTCCAGCTCGAAGTGGACCTTTCCGGGATGCGTGTTCTCCAGCAGCCAGGTTCCGTCTGGCTGCTGTTTTATGCGGACCAGCTCTACAGCATCTGCCAGGCGCCGGTCCGGGGCAGCTCCTGTGGCCCGGAAGTAGTCCAGCCCGCGGAGGACGTCATAAAACCAGCGGGTCGGATAGGAGAAGAGCAGCCAGTCCTCGCTGATGATGCCACCGGTTGATTTCCGACGCATCAGCCGGCGCTCCAGGAGGTATTCCTCAGCCCCTTCCCGGGCAGCCCGGGATGCCGGCGTCCCTCCGGTGGCCTGCTCGTACTCCAGGAGTCCTTCGAGGACGCAGATGGTGCTGTGGAACGAGGACCGTAAGGATCCCCGTTCGGCCTCGCAGTTCCAGCCGCCGTCGGGCAACTGGTCACCCGTCAGCCGCTGCACCACACTGTCCACGTGTTGCCCGAAGTAGGCGCCCAGCGCGGCGGCCATGCCGTTGATGCACGGTTCAACTTCACCTTCGAAAAACGGCTGGTTTCCTTGTTCCCAGCGGCTGTTTTCCCTGACGAGTGAGACGGCTCGGCGGGCCTGCGGGCTGTCCGGGACCAGGCCGAAATCGCGGAGGAGCAGGAGGCTGTAGGTGGTTGCGGTCCAGGGCTGGTTGACGGGGTCATCGTCCACTGCCGGCCAGTACGTGCCGCCCGCCCACTGCCCGTCCGATCCCTGCAGGGAAAGCAAGCGGGACCCCCAGCCCTCGGTGGCGACCCGGTTCCGTTCGGCCCTGACTTCCGCGGCAGGGGCAACAGCCAGGTCCCGCAGGGTCTGCCAGCGGATGGCCGGGTCACCGGCCAGGAGCCAGTCCAGGACGTCCTGCTGCGCGGCAGGTGTCACAGGTGCTGGATGCCGGCCCGCTGCATGGCGTCTTTATAGGTCTCGACGTTCTTGGCCAGGAGTTCTTCCTGCTTGGCTTCGGAGACTGCGAACGCCCGGCCTCCGAGCGCTGTCGCCTTGTAGATCTTGATGCCGCTGTTCTTCAGGGCGGAGTGGTAGGTCTTTTCGTACAGGGTGAGGAAGGCGGAGGCGTCGGTGCCGTGGGCGATGATCGCCGAGACGCGTGCGTTGATCTTGAGGAACTGGCGGAACGGGCGGAGGCCGTCGGTTTTTTCCTGAACGCTCAGCGCTGACGGGCTGCCGGGCTCCCGGACCCAAGGGTAGGCGTTCCACGGCATCACGTAGCGGGGGTCGAGCTCGGCCAGTTCGTAGATCTGGGTGGCCCGACGGGCGGCTTCATCGTCATTGTTGTGCGAGACAAAACCGGACTCGGTGCCTTTTCCGGGGCTCCCCTGCAGGCTGACGAGCCGGCATTCATCCTCATCGTGGACGGGGTCGATGTACGGCACGGTAGAGCCGGGCTTCCTCTCCATGAGTTCGTCGCAAAGCTGGGTTACCTTCGCGATGTTCGGTTCCTGTAGCAGGGCCTTTTTTTCGTCCCAGTCAATCGTCACGATCTCTCCCTCACAGCAAGGTGGTCAGAATCAGGCGTCTTAGGCCACTCTACGCTTCCGCCCTGAGGGTGGGCAGGAAAATTTGGCCATGGCACCCCCATGCCCGGAGCAGCTGTTCAAAGTGCGCGCTGCAGAAACAGAAGGCAGCAGCACGGGTGCTGTTGAATGACACTATGCAGTTCACCAGGAAGGGCCTGAAAGCCGACGGCTTCACCGGCTTCCGCCCTGTCCGCGACCTCGAAACCATGCGGATCCCGCAGGGGACAGGCCTGTTCGCCGTGGTTGCCCCGCAAGGATTCCAGCCGCGTTTCCTGAAGAAGAGCACCGCGGGCACCTTCAAGAAAAAGGACCCGACCCTTCCCGAAGCCGCGCTGACCGCGGAGTGGGTGGAGGACGCCGTCGTTCTTTACATCGGGAAGGCCGGACCGGGAAGCAAGGGCAGCAGGGGCCTGCGGCGGCAGATCCAGGAATTCGTGGACTTCGGGCAGGGAAAACCGCCCGGGCACTGGGATGGCCGGACCATCTGGCAGCTCGCCGATGCCGGATCGCTCTCCATTGCTTGGAAGGAGCTGGCCCCGGAACAGCTGGGTGACGCGGAAGCCGGCTACCACGCAGCGTTCCTGGCGGAATTCGGGAAGCTGCCGTTCGCCAACCTCGTGCAGGCGCGGGCAAAGACCGGCCGCTGACGGCAGGGACACAACAAACGGACACAACCCGGCGTCCCCGCCCGCTGGATTCAGGCCTGCCCGCGGAGCCGCTCCATTTCGCGGCGGTCCTTCTTGGTGGGCCGCCCGGTCCCCCTGTCCCGCTGCGGCAGCCCGAGCGCCGGCGCGATCGGCCGGGGAGGGGTGTGGTCAGTAAAGCAGTGGGACGCCGCTTCCGCCCCCACACGCTTGGCAATGAGCCGCCGCACTTCGAGGGTGCGTTCATAGCCCGGCATCCTGACTGTCACGGTATCGCCGGTCACCAGGGTGGCAGAGGCTTTGGCCGGGCTGCCGTTCAACCGGACGTGCCCCGCCCGGCAGGCTGCGGTGGCGGCGGAACGGGTCTTATAGGCGCGGATCGCCCACAACCACGCATCGATACGGACGCTGGCGGGGGAGGAAGGAAGGCTGGTCATGGCTGGCACCGAGTATAGCCCCGGGCGCGCCGGCAATCAGTGCAGCGTCATTCCACCGTCACGCTGACCTGCTGCACCATGTTGTTGCCCATCCCCTGGTAGTTCCAGTTCTGCTCCAGGGGCTGGGTGGCTCCGGTGGCATCCGTGGCACGGCAGGACAGGATGTGCACGCCCGGGTCCGCCACCCAGGGCAGCGTCCACTTCCGCCACGCGAACCCGCCGGCCGGCTTGTCCAGCTGGGCGGGCAGCCACGTACCGTCGATCCCCACCTCCACGCCCGTCACCGCACCCTCTCCGGACCAGGCACGGCCCTGCAGCAGCACCGGGCCCGGGGCCAGGATGCGGTTCCGGGTGAAGAAGTCGGGGACCCCCGGCGGAACCATCAGCGAACGCACCCTGATCCGTGAAACCGGAGTGCCGGCGTCGTCCGCGGTCTCCTGGTAGCGGTACGCCACCTGCTGCTGGTATCCGGTGAAGGGAGCAGTGACCACCTCGATGGACTCAAGCCACTTCACGCTGGCCATGCCGTACCAGCCCGGGACCACCAGGCGGAGGGGGTAGCCGTGCTGGGGCGGCAGCTCGGCGCCGTTCATTGTGTATGCGAGTACGACGTCGGCACGCAGCGCTTCACGGATCGGCAGGCTCCGCGCGTAGTGGTGGGGGACGCCGCCCTGCACCCCGGCATCGGCACCGGTGAAGACCACCTCCACGGCGTTCTGGTGAACACCCGCCTTGCCCAGGAGGTAGGCGAGCGGAACGCCGGTCCAGTGCGCGGTGCCTACCCCTTCCTGGATCCAGGGCTGGCTCATGGGCCGGGGTGAGAGGAGGGAACGGCCGTTGCCGGCGCACTCCAGCGTCACGGGCACAGTGATGGCGGGGTCCTTCCGGAGCGCTGCCATGCTCAGTTCCAGTGCGCGCTCCACAGCACCGCTGATTCTCAGGTGCCAGGAACCGGCGTCCAGGTCCGGGATGTCGAAGTGCGTGAGGACGTAGTGAAGGCCGGGCGGCGTGACATCCCTGCGCAGTGCCTCCAGCGGCATGGAATGGTTCCGGGCTGACAGCTGCAGCTCTTCCCGGGTCAGGGGGCCGGTGGTGGGGCCGGCCCCCGGCTGGGCGGATGCTTCACTGGCTCCGGTGGACTGCTCGTGCCGGGACGTCTGGGTCATGCCACAGGTCTACGCCCGCACCGCCGGCACGTCAACGCCTCTTCCCGGGAGCCCGGAACTACAGGACCGGACGGGTGAGGAACTCCGCCAGGCTGATCGGGTCCTGCCCCGTCAGCCCATGCACATCCGGGGAGACTCCGGCCATCTCCCCGCGGGCGATGGAGGTGTAGGTGCTCACCCAGGCGTCCAGCTGCCACTGCGGCGCGTTATAGGAGGCGCGGGATGCATAGGCCTCGTCCACCGTCTCCGGCTGGTACGTGACGGTCCGGCCGGTACCCTGCGTCAGGACCTCGGCAGCCCGTGCCAGGGACAGTTCCTCCGGGCCCGTCAGGTTGTAGGTCTTGCCCTTGTGGATTGCCGGATCCCGGAGCACCGCAACGGCGCAGCGGGCGATGTCCTCGCGGGCCACGCCGGCAAAGGTGCCGCTGCCGGCGGGCCCCTGGATGACCCCGCGCGTGCCGGCGAGCAGCGGCAGGACATCCAGGTAGAGGTTGTCCCGCAGGAAGGTGTAAGCCATCCCGGACGCCTTGATGCGCTCCTCGGTGGCGTAGTGGTCCCGCGCCAGCGTAAAGGCCGCGTCCGGGGCCGCCCCGAAGAGGGACGTGTACACCACGTGCTCCACTCCGGCTGCGGCAGCGGCGTCCACAAAGGCATAGTGCTCCTGCACCCGTTCCGCGTTCTCCGCGGCGGACACCATGAACAGGGTCTTGACCCCTTCGAGGGCGGACCGCGCCGCCCCGGAGTCCGCGTAGGAGCAGGCCAGGGGAAAGGTATCCCCCAGCGCGGGTGCCCGCTTGGTGTCGCGCACCAGCAGGCGCTGGGCGAATCCGGCGTCGGCCAGCTGCCGCGCCACCATCCCGCCCAGCCCCCCGGTGGAACCCGTGACCGCCAGGTCCGGCAGCGCGGCAGCGGAAGCCACCGGTTACGCTTCCCGCTTGGGCGGGGACTGGGTCTTTGCCGGGTCGCGTTCAGCCAGCGAACCGATGGCGTCGTCAATCCTCTTCAGGACCTCCGGCTCCAGCGTCACCCCGGCCGCCGCCACGCTGTCCGCGATCTGCTCCGGACGGCTGGCGCCCACGATGGCCGATGCCACGTTGGGGTTCTGCAGCACCCAGGCGACGGCCAGCTGCGGCATGGAGAGGCCGGCTTCCTCCGCGATCGGCTTGAGGTCCTGCACGCCGGACAGGACGTCGTCGCGCATCCAGCGCTCGATCATTTTGGCCCCGCCCTTGTCATCCGTCGCGCGGCTGCCCTCAGGGGCGGGCTGGCCGGGAAGGTACTTGCCGCTGAGGACGCCCTGGGCCATGGGAGACCAAACGATCTGGGACACGCCCAGTTCCTCCGATGCCGGCACTACCTCGGCCTCGATGACCCGCCACAGCATGGAGTACTGCGGCTGGTTGGAAATGAGCTGGAAGCCGAGCTCTTTGGAGAGGGCGTGGCCTTCGCGCAGCTGATCTGCCGTCCACTCGCTGACCCCGATGTACAGGGCCTTGCCCTGGCGGACGATGTCCGCGAACGCCTGCATGGTTTCTTCCAGCGGCGTTTCGAAGTCGTAGCGGTGGGCCTGGTAGAGGTCCACGTAGTCTGTCTGCAGCCTGCGCAGCGAGCCGTTGATGGATTCCATGATGTGCTTGCGGGACAGGCCAAGATCGTTCTTGCCCTTGGGGCCGGTGGGTCCGTAGACCTTGGTGAAGATCTCCAGCGATTCACGGCGCTCGCCCTTCAGCGCCTCGCCCAGGACAGTCTCCGCCGCGGTATTGGCATAGACATCGGCCGTGTCGAAGGTGCTGATTCCGGCGTCCAGGGCCGCCCGCACGCACTGGGTGGCGACGTCGTTCTCCACCTGGGAGCCGTGGGTGAGCCAGTTGCCGAACGTGATTTCCGAGACTTTGAAACCGCTGTTTCCGAGGTATCTGAATTCCATGCGTTTCACGCTAGCCCAGATGGTTGCTCAGGGTAAGGGCTTCTTCCCATCTCCCTGTTCGCCGGCGGGCGATGTTTCCTTCAGCATGTGCGGCGGGCCGGCCAGGGACACAAGCGACCCGGTGTCCAGCGGCGCAAGGGTTGGCGGGTGCGGAGGTTTCTTGAAGGACCTCGGAACCTCGTGCAGGGGCTGGTGGTTGTGCAGGGCGGACTCCACCAGCGGGGCCACCTCGGCCACTTTCTCGGCCGGCACCCGGGGATCCGGCAGGTCCCGCACGGAGAGTTTGATCTCGGGCGCGGCTGCCCGTGCCCGCGCAATGGCGCGGGCGTCGGCCTCGGCAACGGCGGAGGCCCAGTCCTCGGCCAGGACGGGCGGTTCGCGCCGCGCGGCGGTCAGCGCAGGGTGATGGTCGACGGCGGTGCGCAGCGCCGTTCTAAGGTGTGCGGGCTTCAACGCGGCGCGCCAATCGCGCGGCCGACTCCCGCCGGTCTGCCCGGCAGCGGGTTTCCCGAAGGCGCGGGCAAGCAGCCCCGGGCGTGCCGGGCCGGATGCCGGTGCCGCGGCAGCACCGCCGTCGACGGTGTCCTTCCGGTCCTCCACCCGGGTGCCGTAGAGCTGGACAAGCGGTATGGATTCCTTCCGCGGACGCCAGCCGAACAGGCCCATCAGGATAATGGCGGCCAGCCGTCCCACGCCTGCGAGCACCAGGGTGATGACGCCCAGGAGGAAGAGGATGAAGAACATCAGGAAGGCAACGCCCACGGTGCCCAGGAAGGTCAGGTTGAGGACGAGCGTATCCGGATTTTCCACGTCACCTCTCCTTTCTGCAGGCAGCGGAACACACGCCTCTGCCACTGTGCCCGGGCCATGGCACCTTCTCCACCATACGGATTTTTGCTGTCCCGTGCCGCCGGTGGAGGCGGCGGTCCGGCTGTTGTAGCAAAGCTGTTATCGGATATGACAGCATCCCGGTATGACAAAAAGTGCGGGGCAGGAAAACTGCGTGTGCCTGTCCGGGGAGCCGTACGCGCAGTGCTGCGGGCGCTTCCACTCCGGCGCGGCGGAGGCCGCCACCGCGGAGCAGCTCATGCGGTCCCGCTACAGCGCGTTTGTGCGCCTGGACGCGGACTACCTGCTGCGCACCTGGCATCCGGACACGGCCCCTGCCACCCTGGAACTGGATCGCGGGATGGGCTGGCGCCGCCTGGACATCCTGTCCACCAGCGGAGGCGGTCCGTTCGACAGCGCGGGGACGGTTGAGTTCAAGGCCCACTACCGGCACGACGGCGTGCGCGGAGTCCTGCACGAGGTCAGCAGGTTCGTCCGGGAGGACGGCCGGTGGTACTACGTGGACGGGGACGTCCGCGCCTGACGGATGCGGGTGTGCTGGTGAAGCCACGGCTGTCCCACCGGCTTACTCGTCGTCGTAGTCGCTGTCCGGAGTGAACCCGGCCCGGTCCACTTTGCGGTGGAACCTCATGCCGGCGAGTCCGCCCAGGACCGCACCCACCAGGGCGACGGCCGCAACCACGACGGCGGCGATGATGCTGGTGGTTGTCAGCTGGCCCTCGTTGACGGGGATGCGCGGGAAGCTGTTGAGGTTGGCCAGGACATTGAACTGCTGCCCGGCCACCATCCCCAGGACAGCGATGATGATCGCCGCGATCAGTGCCCAGATCCAGACCATGAGTCCCTGCTTGGCGCCGTTGAAGCGGGCCATGCGCCCGGCCACGTAGCCGCCGCAGTAGTAGGACAGGAAGAGGATCACCAGCAGGACGATAATGCCCACCAGTCCAACCGTGCCCTGGTTTTGCGCCGCCTGGTTCACTGCCTCGTTGACATCAGTGTTGCTGGCAAGGCCCACTGCCGTTCCCGCGGCTGCCACCAGGGCGGTCAGCAGGACAGCCATGCCGGTGGCGGTGAGCCAGCCGAAGAACGCCGAGCCCACCTTGATCCCGCCGAACTGTTCCTTTTCCCGCGCCACTGCGGTCTGCCGGTCGGTGAGGTTCGGGTCCACGGCCGGGGCTGCGGCGGGAGTGTAGTCCCGTTCGGCATAGGCTGCCGGCCGCTCCGAATATGCGGAGGCCGGCGTGGTGTCCGTTGCCGGTACCTGGTCGAAGGAGCGGGTGCTCTGGCTGTCCGCGTCTGCGGTGCGGTAGCTCCCGCTCGGGGTGTCGTCCTCCCGGGCGCGCCGCGGAGGCAGGTTCTCTGGGTCAGTTGAGCTGCTCATGGCTCAACTCAACCACCCAGCCGAGCCAGTAGCAAGCGTGCTTACTATTTTGTGACCTGCGGTTTTACCGGTACCGGCGGTGCAGATTGTCCTTCTTGGAGGGGCCTGGAGAGGCGTCGGCGATCCACGGACCGGTCCCTTCGGACTGGTCCAGGACGCCTTCCTCCAGCCATGTGTAGTCACCGGCGAGGACCTTGCGCGTGAGTCCCCGGTCGGCGTCGTCCGTGTTACGCCACAGCTGGTCGAAGTATTCCTCCACGCGCACCCGCGCCTGCTCGCAGTACGCTTCGGCGAGCTCATAGGCGCTCGCGGCCCGTTCCGGGGCAGTGTGCAGGAGCATCTCGGCGCGGACGCAGCAGGCAGTAATGGCGAACAGCTCGGCACCGATATCCACCACGCGGCCGAGGAAGGCCTGTTTCCGCTCCATTTTGGCCTGCCAGCGGCCCATGCCGTAAAAGGTCTGCCGGGCCAGGCGGCGGGACGAGCGCTCCACGAAGCGCAACTGTTTGGCCAGCCTTCCGAACTCCCCGTAGGACCGCGGGTCCATGCCGGCCCCGGCCACGAGCTTGGGCAGCCACTTGGCGTAGAAGCCTGACGCGCCGACGGCGGCCTTCGCTTTGTCCGACAGGCTCGCGTCCAGGGACGCGAGGTCACCCGCTGCGGCCAGGTGCGCATCCACCGCTTCCCGTGCGATCAGCAGGCGCATGATCTCGGAAGATCCTTCGAAGATCCTGTTGATGCGCAGGTCCCGCAGCTGCTGCTCCGCCGGCACTGCCCGTTCACCGCGTGCCGCCAGTGATTCCGCCGTCTCGAAGCCGCGCCCGCCGCGGACCTGGACCAGTTCGTCGGCGATCCGGCAACTGATCTCGGTTGCCCACAGCTTGGCCAGCGCGGCTTCGATCCGCACGTCCTTCTGGCCGGCGTCGGCGAGCTCGGCGGAGAGTTCAAAGACGGCATCCAAAGCGAACGCGGAGGCGGCGATGAAGGCGATCTTCTTGCCCACGGCCTCATGTTCACCCACCGGCCGGCCCCACTGGGTGCGGGCGTTGGACCATTCGCGGGCGATCTTCAGGCTCCAGCGCCCCGACGCCACACAGAGCGCGGGGATGGAGAGCCGCCCTGTATTAAGGGTGGTCAGCGCGATCTTCAGGCCCTGGCCTTCGCGTCCCAGCCGGTTGGCCGCGGGTACGCGGACCTGGTGGAACCGGGTGACCCCGTTTTCGATCCCGCGCAGGCCCATGAAGGCGTTCCGGTTTTCCACCGTGATGCCGGGCGAGTCCATGTCCACCACGAAGGCGCTGATCCCGCCCTTGTGCCTGGTTCCGTCGGCGGCCGTGTAGGCCGGAACTACCGCCATCACCACCACCAGCTCGGCGATCACCCCGTTGGTAGTCCAAAGCTTCACGCCGTCCAGGAGGTACGCCTCGCCGTCGTCCGTTGGCGTCGCGGTGCTGCCCATCCGGGCGGGGTCGCTGCCCACATCCGGTTCGGTGAGGAGGAACGCGGTGATGGCTCCGGCCGCGCAGCGCGGCAGGTACTCCCGTTTCTGCTCCGGGCTGCCGAACACCTTGACCGGTTCGGGAACGCCGATCGACTGGTGCGCCGAGAGCAGGGCGCCGAGGCTGGGATGCACGCTGCCCAGCAGGGCGAGTGCGCGTCCGTAGTAGACCAGGGACAATCCCAGCCCGCCGTACTCCTCCGGGATCTTCATGCCGAAGACGCCGAGATCGGCCAGGCCCCGGATGTATTCGTCCGGGATCTTCGCCTCGCGCTCAATAATGCGGCCGTCCATGGTCCGCGCATATTCAGTGAGGCGGGCCATGAACGCTTCGCCCCGCTCCACATCCCGGGGGTCCGGGGTGGGCCACGGATGGACCAGGCTGAGGTCGAAGCTGCCCAAATACAGGCCCTTGGCGAAGCTGGGGCGGTCCCAGTCTGTCTGCCGGGCGGCCTCTGCGACGGCCCGGGCGTCCGCTGACGTGGCGCCGGCTCCGATATGGCCGGCCGGTACGGGAGTTTCCTCGGCAGGGGCGTCTGCGGACGGGGACTCAGTGGCGGAGGTCATGGGTTATCTCCTTGGCCGGAATGGCCGGTGAAGCCATGGATCCGCCGGGTTGGAGAACCCTTTAGCTGTCTCTCAATATTACCCGCGGGTAGGTTCCGGTGCTAGGGGTGGACTGGGCCTGGAGTTCGCCGGCAACGTCCACTGTGGAGGCGTGGTGCACCAGCCGGTCCCAGCCCGCGTTGATGCCATGGACCACCGCCAGGAGCGAGTTCACAACCACCACCCATGCCAGCTTGCCCACGCCCAGCAGCACCAGCGCTGCCAGCCCTGCGGCAAGGACGAAGGCTGCCAGGATGAGCGCAAAGACCAGCGTTCCGATAAAGACAAGAGTGCCGGTTTCCAGTGTGCTTAGGTCGAACTGCATGAATCCCCCTGCTGCGGCGTTGCGGTGGCGAAGATCAGTAGCAGAAGCGTAGGGGTACTTCTTCGCGGGGGGCCAGAGCCCCGGCGTCCGGAAACAGCTGTTGATATGGGATCGAAATCCTACGGCGCAGTAGGTCACGGAGCGGTCGCGGCTGCTGGGTTAACCTTGTAGCTGGCAGTTTTCCGTTCCAAGCCGCCGCCCCCGCCCCGTAAACAGCCCAAGGAGAGTGTGTGCCCCGCTCCGCCAGGTCATCAGCTGACGCCATCAGCGCCCGGCTCCGGGACCTCGAACTCCTCACCAAAGGGCCCGCCTGGGCCCTGACGCGCTCGGCGCCCTGGGTGATCGCGGTGCTGCAGGCATCCTTCACCCGCACCCGTCCGCAGGCTCCGCTTGAGGAGTTCCACGCCGACGTCGACTCCTTCCTTGAAGAGCTGCGCCGGCAGGATCCCGGGCTGGGCGGCGGAGCCAACGGCAAATCCTTCGGCGATGAGTGGACGCGCCGCCAGTTCCTGACCCGACGGAACCAGTCAGGCCAGATCGTGTACGAGGTGACCGAGCCTGCCGCCCGCGTCCTCGCCTTCCTGGACAGCCTGTCCAGCGAACGCTCAACCCTCAACGGCTCCCGCCTGGGCACCCTCCTGGGGGACGTGGAAAAGCTCGCCAACGAGACAAACCCGGACCAGAGCGAGCGCCTCGAATCCCTGGAAGAGGAGATCGAGGAACGCCAGCAGCTGATCCAGGACATCAGCAGCGGCGAGTTCGACGGGCTGCTGGACGATGACGAAGCGGTGGAGGCCGCCGGCAACATCCTTGACCTCGCCGCGAGCCTGCCGGCGGACTACAAGAAGATGCGTGACCGGATCGAGGAGCTGGTGGGTGAGCTGCGCAACCAGATCATCGAGGAATCCCTGACCAAGGGCGCCACCATGGCCCAGGTGCTGGAGGCGGACAAGCGGCTCCGCCAGAGCCCGGAGGGCAGGACCTTCCGCTCGTTCACGGCCTTCCTTGAGGATCCCCAGCAGCAACTGCGGTTCCGCTCCGCCATCGGCGAGGTGCTGAGCCGGCAGTTCGCGGACGAGCTTTCCGCCGAGGACCGCGAAACCCTGAAGAACCTGGTGGCTGAACTGCGCCAGCAGCACAGCCAGATCCAGCGCATCTACGGCAAGCTCAGCGAAAGCCTCAACACTTACATCCAGAGCGACGACTTCCGCCAATCCCTCCGCCTCCGCCAGGTCCTGCGCGAGGCCGAGCAGGCCATCCGCGCCCTGCCTTATGAGCGCGACCGCCCGGGGCTGGTGCCGGGACCCGTGCTCTACAACGCGGGCTTCGAGTCCCTCTCCATGGTGAAACTCTTCGACCCCGACGAGTTCGCCGCCCCGCCAAAACTCGCGGACCCCATCGCCTTCAGCGACTCGGACAGGGTGCGCTCCGTGCGGACGGGCAAGGCCAAACCCCAGGCCATCCGCTTGGCAATGGCAGGTGCCGAAACCCTCGCGGAGGCGTGGCAGAACCTGCCGCCCGAGGAGCAGCACATCAACAGCATCCGTGCCCTCCTGTCGGAAGCCCTGCACGCCGGGGCCGACTTCAACCGCGGGGCCTGGGATGGCCTGGATTTCGAACAGATAGACGGCACCACGCGCAGGGCCTACCTGCCCATGGTCACGCTCGCAAAGGATTCAAATGACTGAAGAAATCACGACGCCGGTGGTTGAGCCCGTCGAAACCAGGGAAGCCCCGATTTCGACTGGCTCAATCACCGGAGCAGTCACTCCGCGCGACACGTTCGTTGACGGTGCTGCCCTGTTCCCCGGGGACACCGGCGTGCTGTCCATGAAGGTGCGGCAGGCGCTGGTGAAGCTCCTGAAGGGCCCGTACATCGACGGCGGCCGGGACGAGAAGCTGTGGACGGTGCTGCTGGACAACCAGGTGATCCTGCGGAGCAGGCTTTCCGAGCTGTTCCTGGCCATGCAGCTGGACCATGAGCGCAAGATCGCGGTCCTGCGCCCGGTGGATCCGGAGGTGATCGGCGGCGGCGCCCGCTCCAGCATCCTGCGGCAACAACGCGCACTCAGCCGGGTGGAGACCATCGTGCTGCTCCGGCTGCGCCTGCTGCTGGACCGACACGTCACGGCCCAGACGGATCCCACCATCACCCGCGAGGAGATCGCCGACCTGGTGGCCCACTACCAGCCCGCCGGCCAGCAGGACGCCCTGCGCGACTCTGACGTCGTCACCCGCGCCGTCACCAAGCTCCTGGCCCGCCAGCTCCTGCTTCCCACGGGCCTGGATGATGTCTACACCATCTCCAACGCCCTGCCCCTGGCCCTCCCGTTCGAAAACATCGGCGACATCCCGGCCCACATCGAAGCCCTGGTGGCAGCATCAGCAGACCAGTCAGGAACAGAACCCCTCCTCGACCTCGACGCCGATCCGGTGGTTGAGCCCGTCGAAACCGAGGAAGACGAAGCGGAGTCAGCACAGTGAGTATCGCCAGCATGCTTCCGATGGGCGAGGTGACCAACCCGGGCCAGATGCGGCTTGCGCTGGTGCAGGTGGTCAACTGGGGAACCTTCCACGGGGCGCACACCATGCACGTGGACCGGGACGGCACGCTGCTCACCGGCAACTCCGGCGTGGGCAAGTCGACGCTGTTCGATGCCATGCTCCGGGTGTTCGATGCCCGGCCGCGGTCCAACGAAGCGGCGGCGCAGCGTTCGGGCGGGGCCGTGGAGGACAAGCGGACCACCTTCACCTACATGCGCGGCAAGGTGGGTGACAAGGCCGTGGGCGAGGGATCGGCGAGTGCGTTCCAGCGCCCGGGTGCCACCTGGTCCGCCGTCGCGCTGACGTTCGACAACGCGGCCGGCACCAGGGTGACGGTCTCGGCGCTGTTCGACCTGCCGAAGAACGGCACGGAATCCAGCGTGGGCCGGTTCTACCTGATCGACAGCACGCCCCTGGACCTGGAGGCCGTGGAGGGCATCGCCGACAAGCGGTTCACCAAGGCTGTGCTTGAGTCGACGTTCCCGCACGCCCAGGTTTTCGACGTGCACAAGGCTTTCGCCGAGCGCTTCCGCCGCCTGCTGGGCATCAACTCGGACCAGGCGCTTCCGCTCCTGCGCGTCATCCAGGCGGGCAAGGGACTGGGCGGCAGCGTCAACACGTTCTTCCGCGACCAGGTGCTGGATGCGCCCGCCACCCTTGCCGCCGCGGACGACGTGGTGGAGGAGTTCAGCAACCTGATGTCCATCCGGCAGCGGCTGGAGGACGTACGGCAGCAGCGCGACCAGCTGGCTCCCGTTCCAGGGCTGAACCGTGAGTATGCGCAGTCGCTCCTGGACGCGAACCGGCTGCGGGAGCTTGCCGGCGAGGAGTTCGAGGCGTACCGGCAGCGGCTGGCCGTCACGGTCCACGAGAAGACGCTGGTCCGGTTCAAGGAGCTGGCCCAGGCGAAGGCCAAGGAGCTTGGGGCCGAGCGCGCCGTCCGGGACGGCCTGGCCAAGGAACTGCGCCAGCTGGAGACCGACTACAACAGCCAGGGCGGCAACGCGATTTCCGCCATCGAGCAGTCGCTGGAAAACGCCCGGGTGGGGTTGAAGCTCCGCCAGCAGGTGGAGGAATCGGCCCAGCAGGCGCTCGCCGACGCCGGGTTGCGGCTTGAGTGGACGGCCGGGGGCTGGGAGCAGGCGCATGAGCAGGCGGCGGCACGGTCTGCCGAGCTGAAGGACGATTCGCAGGCCCTGCAGGAGCTGCGGTTCGAGGCCTTCGACGCCCACGCGACGAAGAAACGCGAACTGGCAGCGGCTGAGCAGGAACTCGTCTCACTGAAGACGCGCAAGTCCCTGCTGCCGCCGTCGAGCATTGAAAACCGTTCCGCGATTGCTGCCGCCACCGGCATCCCGGAAGAGCGGATGCCGTTCGCCGGTGAGCTGATGGACCTGGCTGAGGGGGAGGAGCGCTGGCGGCCGGCGGCCGAACGCGCGCTCCGCAGCCTGGCCACCACGCTGCTGGTTCCGGGCGAGCACTTCGCCGCCGTCACGCGGTACCTGAATGACAACAAGGTGCGCGGCGCCTTGCGGGCAGTGGATGTCTCCAAGCCGCTGGCCGGCGGCGCGCTGGCCGTGGAGGACGTGCGCGACGGCGACCTGCTCACCAAGCTGGACATCCTCGCCACGGGTGCGGCTGCTGAACCAGGGGCATGGATCCGGGAACGGATCGCCCTCGACTTCGCCTACCCCTGCGTGGAGGACCCCGACGAACTGGCCGGGCTGGACAAGGGCCTGAGCCTGGGCGGCGTAGTCAAGCGAAACCGCCACACCGTGGAAAAGGACGACCGCTTCACCAGCCGGCAGGATTACGTCCTGGGCTTCGACAACGCCGCCAAGCTGGAACTCGTGGCCGGCCAGGTGGAGGATCTCCGGCAGGAAGTGGCCAAGGCCGCCGAACTCGCACAAAGCCGCGAGGATTCGCACCAGGGCATGAGCCGGCAGCTTGACGCCCTGCGCCGCATCGCGGAGGACGACCGCCCGTGGGAACAGGTGTCTGCCGCGGTGGCAGCGGATGAGCTGGCGCGCATTGAGCAGCGGCTCAAGGACGCCCTTGCCGCCCAGGCCGACCTTGAACCCCTGCGCGCCACCATCGAGGAGGTACGCCAGAAGCACCAGTCCAGCACGGAGGCCGCCGCGGTCCTGCAGAGTGAGTACAAGGCACTGGACCGGCAGCTGACCGCCGCCGATTCCATGCTGGAAGGCGCGCGTGAACGCCTGGCCCAGTCGCCGCCGTCGGACGCCACGGTTGCCGCGCTGGAACCGTACTTCGCCGACTTTGGCGACGTGACCGAAATGCACGAACTGGACAACCTGGCCAACCGGGTGCGGACTGCGCTGCTGGGCGAGCTGCATGCGGCCGAGTCCCGCGGGCAGGCCACCGCCGAGCGGCTGACCCGTATCTTCGAGGGCTTCGTACGGGACTGGGGGAGTGCCATCTCCGCCGACCACGGCACTTCCATCGGTGCTGCCAGTGAATTCGAAAGCCGGTACCACGCGATTGTGAGCGACGGGCTGCCGGCGCAGGAAGCCGAGTTCCGGCAGTTCTTCAACCAGCGCACGCACGAGTCCTTCAGCACCCTGCTGCACCTCCTGGACGAGGAGCGCCGCTCCATCACCAGCCGGATCCTGCCCCTCAACGGCATCCTGTCGCAGGTGAACTTCCACGAGGGCAGCTACCTGGAACTGGACATCAAGCAGACCCTGCCGCCCACGGCCAAGCAGTTCAAGGACGCCATCCAGAACGCGCTCAAGGCCCGCCACGCCCGGCCTTCCCGTCCCGATGCCGCGGGCGGGGACAAGAACGACGACGACGAGCTCACCGCGCGCTACAAGTCGCTGGAGACGCTGGTGAAGCGGTTGGGTTCGCAGGCGCCGGAGGACCGGCGCTGGCGGGCCGAGGTGCTGGACGTCCGTGGACACCTGTTCATCCAGTGCAAGGAGCACCGTGAGGTGGCCGGAACCCCGTCAAACGGGAAAAACAGCGGCAAGAAGACCGACGTCTTCATGCATGCGGACACGGGCTCCATGTCCGGCGGTGAGCGGCAGCGCTTCACCGCCTTCATCATGGCCGCTGCCCTGAGCTACCAGCTGGGCATCGCCGAACAGGGGTTCACCACGTACGGCACTGTGATGATGGATGAGGCCTTCGTCCTGGCCTCGGAGGAATTCGCCGGTGCCGGCATCAAGGCGCTGCACGAGTTCGGATTCCAGCTGCTGCTGGCTGCCCCGGAAAACGTGATTGACCTGTCCCGGCACCTGGGCTCGGTGACCGAGATCCTCCGGGACCGGCGCACCAACCGGTCCGGCGTCCTGACAGCCCCGGTGATCAAGCCCCGGCCTGGTGAGGAGGGGGCCTGGCGGTCCGAAGCCAACCCGGTGGATATCGTCCTCCGCTGATCCGAAACCATATATAACAAATTGATGGATTTATTGCTCCGGCTCTGGTGGGCTGCGATTTTGATGTGCCACTCTTGGCTCTACCAACCCACCTCGCCTTAGTAAATCCCATAGGTACTGCGGACAATCTGGGGTTCCGCACTGTTCCCCAAGAGGACGATGGCGTCATCTTGAAAGGCATTCCGATGCACCCACAACAACGAGCATCCTTCCTCCTGGCCGCGGTCGCTGCGGCGGCGCTGTCCCTCGCGGGCTGTGCTGCCGGCACCCCTGCGGGGAGCGCGTCCCCGGCGCCCTCCGCCTCAACGGCCGCGCCCAGCCCGGAGCCGTCCATTGTTCCCGCCGCCACCTCCTCTCCCGTGCCCCAGGGGCCGGAGGCCTTCACGTTCGCAGACGGCCGCCTGTCATTTGCGTACCCGGCGGGCTGGAGCGTGAAGCACGAGCAGGTGTCAGCGTCCCCCGCCGTGGAGACGGCGACCGTCCTGGATGCCAGCGGCAAGGAGCAGATCGCCGTGTACTACAGCCAGGTCGGCGACGCCACGGCCGGAAACGTCAGCAGGAACATCATTGAGACGGATCCGGTGCCAGGGCTGATCGGCGCCTCCGTTCCCACACCCAGTTCTTCGTTCTTCATTGATCGCGCCGATGGCGTGGTTACTTACCGGATGGGACTCACGCCAGGATCGCCCGTCTCGCCCGACGGGCAGGTGCAATACGGCCTCGTCAGAATCGGCGACCGCATTCTGACCGCAGATGTGCTGTTCGATGAACCACGGTTCGAGGGTCCTGAGGCGGCGCAAACCTGGTACTGGAGTGCCGAGGGCCGGGCCCTGAAGTCCGTGCTCATGAGCTTCTCCTACCACTGACCGGCAGTCAGGGAAGCCCGTCCTGGCATTCCGCCAGGGCGGGCTTCCGCACCACATCCCTTTTACTGGAAGGCACTTACATGCGCTCGGCACGACGTGTGATCTTTTTCCTCGCGGCTACTGCCTCCGCCGCACTGTCGCTGACCGGCTGCATGGCCAATGCCGAGCCCGGAAGCGGCGGCACAGCCACGGGCCCGGCGTCGCAATCGGCCCCCGCCCCGCAACCGGCCCTGCCCGGCGTCACCACGTCCCCTGCCACCACACCGGTAGAGGAAGCTGCGCCGGCCGCCCCGCCTCCGTCGTCGGCTTCCGCTCCAGCCCCCGCCGCTTCCGTGACCTATACCTTTCCCGATGGCCGCCTGGCCTTTGCGCATCCGGCCGGCTGGCGGGTGGCGCACAGCCAGGGTGTGGAATCACCCTCCGTTGAACATGCCACCGTGTATGACGCCGCCGGAAACGAACAGATCAGGATCTTCTACAGCGAGGTGGGCGGTGCCGTTGCCGGCCCCCTCACCAGGACCGTGTTCTTTTCAGAGCCGGTCCCGGGGTTGCAGGGGCAGTCAGGCCCGGCGGACACCCATGCCTCTTTCTATGTGGACAACATCTACGGCGAACTCCATTACAAGTTGTCCCTCACTGCAGGAGCGGCCCTCTCGCCTGACGGCAGGGAAGTTGCTGACGCTTCCATCATCGGCGGAAACCGCATCCTGATGGCCGGCGTCGTATTCACCGGAGGCCCCTTTGCCGGCGACGAGGCGGCGAAGGCGTGGTTCGCCGGCGCAGAAGGACAGGCCCTCAAAGAAGTGCTGATGAGCTTTTCCTACCGCTGATCCTGCACCCGACCCAGGAACTGGGCGGTGCGGTCCTTCAGGCCTTCAATCTGGCGAAGGACGACGGCGGCAGGGTCCGGATTGATCTCGTTGGCCGGCGGTTCCTTGCGCACGTTTCCGCAGCACAGGAAGTCGGCGCAGATGAGGGTGCCTACGGTGTTGCCGTCGCGTCCGGACTGGCCGGCCCGCCTGGCCACCCACAGGAGCACGTCCTCCTTGGAAAAGACGTCCCGGCAGAGCTCGCAGAGGACTGAACGGTTCTTCCGGGCGCCGCCTTCGGGGGCACGCAGCATGATGCCGGTCAGGCCCTTGGGGCCGGGGACTACCAGGTACCCGCGGAGGGGCATCTTCCCGTCCCGCCAGCCCAGGAACTCGAGGTTGTCCCAGTCGAGGGAGTCGAAATCCTTGGGCAGGTTGAGTTTGGCCGCCTCGGAGCGGCTTGCATTGATGAAGGATGCCCGGATCTGTTGGGGCGTGACTGATTGCATGGCTGTACTTTCGTAAGAGATTGGACCCGATGGTGGGTCAGGAAAAAAGGGGTCAGTCATTCCCCGCGGAGCAGGCCAAAGCGGCCGCCCCGCTTCCCATGGCAGCGGCGGCGCCCAAGGCCCTGCGCGTGCACATTTCTCCGTGTATCCCGTCTCTTCTGCCGGCTGGCTGGCCACTTGCGGAACCAGCAGTGTCATCCTGCCAAAAGAGGCATGCCCTGTCCAAGGCAGCGGCACGCGCCTGTCCTTGTGTCCTTCGTCACGATGGGGAATAAGACACGTAAACGTTGCGTAATGCAGTGGAGGGTAGGCTAGCCTTACTTAAGTTCGCATCGTTCACTTAAGGAGTTCCGTGACTTCCCCCCTCTTCACAGGCCTTAGTGCCACACGCCGCACGCTGTTCAAATCAGCCGGCAAGGCGACGGCTGTTCTGGCCGCAGCGGCACTCACCCTCTCGGCCTGCTCCACCGGCCCCGCGTCCTCCACCACGGACGCCGGCGCCTCCAGCTCCAGCAGCTCGCAGTTCCCGGTCACCATCGAACACGCATTCGGCAAAACCACCATTGAGAAGCAGCCCACCCGCGTAGCCACCGTCTCCTGGGTCAATGACGACGTCGCCATTGCCCTGGGTGTTGTTCCCGTTGGTGTCCCCAAGAATGAGTGGGGCGGCAACGAGCAGGGCTCCACCCCCTGGAAGGACGCAGCCCTCGAGGAGCTCGGCGCCGGCTTCGGCTCAGACAAGGCCCCGGTCCAGTACTCCGAGGCGGACGGCATCAACTTCACCGAGATCGCCAAGCTCACCCCGGACGTCATCCTGGCCGCCTACTCGGGCCTGACCGAAGAGGACTACAAGAAGCTCAGCGAGATCGCACCGGTCGTTGCCCACCCGGAACTGGCCTACGGCACCTCCTGGCAGGACTCCACCTCCATCATCGGCAAGGCCCTCGGCAAGGACGCCGAAGCCACCAAGCTAATCTCCGACACTGAGGCCACCATCAAGGAGAAGGTCGCCGAGTACCCGCAGATCGAAGGCAAGAGCTTTATCTACGGCAACCTGGAGCCGGCCAAGGGTGACGGTGTCAACGTCTACACGGCCAACGACAACCGCCCCCGTTTCCTCTCCGACATCGGCATGACGCTTGCCCCCGTGGTGGAGGAAAACTCCAAGGACTCCAAGGAGTTCTTCATCCCGTGGTCTGCCGAGAAGGCAAATGAGCTCGAATCCGACGTTTTCGTGACCTGGGTTCCGGATTCCTCCACCGCGGACGCCATCAAGGCCGACCCGCTGCTGAGCCAGATCCCCGCCATCAAGAACGGTGCCCTGGTTGCAGATTCGGACAACACGCTGACGCTGTCCATCTCCGCCGCCTCCCCGCTGAGCCTGCCGTGGTCGCTGGACACGTTCCTGCCGCAGCTGGCCAGCGCAGCGGACGCAGTGAAGTAAGCACCGTTCCGTGACGCACAGTACGACGACGGCGGCCTCCCGGGGAGGGGACACCGGCACCGCGGTGCAGGTGAAAGGACCGAAGGGTCCCTCCCGCGGCCCCGCCTCTGGAGGAAAGCGGGCCGCCTGGCTGCTGGCCGCCGTCGTCGTGCTGGCGATCCTGGCCGGGGCGTCCCTGGCCATTGGCGCCCGGGGCATTCCCCTCGGCACCGTATGGGAGGCGCTGACCTCCTTTGATCCCGCGAACGGGGACCACGCAGTAGTCCACGCCCGGATCCCCCGGACCGTGCTCGGCCTCCTGGCCGGCGGCGCGCTGGGCCTCGCGGGCGCGGCCATGCAGGGCGTCGCCCGCAACCCGCTCGCCGATCCCGGCATTATGGGCGTTAACGCCGGAGCCGCACTGGCAGTGGTGACCGGCATCTACGTCTTCGGGGTCGCCACCTTCTCCGGCTACATCTGGTTCGCCTTCATCGGCGCCGCGGTTGCCGCCGTCGTGGTGTACCTCATCGCATCGCTCGGCCGGGACGGTGCCACGCCCGTAAAGCTGGCACTCGCCGGTGCCGCGCTCAGCGCAGGCCTCTACTCATTGATGAACGTCATCCTGGTCTCCAGCCAGGACACCCTGGACCGTTTCCGCTTCTGGCAGGTGGGCGGCGTGGCCGGCCGTGACTGGTCCGTAGTCATTCCCGGGATACCTTTCCTGGCCGTGGGCGCCGTCATTGTGCTCCTGACCGGACGCATCCTCAACAGCCTTGCCCTCGGCGATGATATTGCCCGGGGACTCGGCCAGCGCGTGGGCCTGACCCGCGCGGTCACTGCACTGGGCATCGTCCTGCTCTGCGGGACGGCCACCGCCCTTGCCGGGCCGATCGCCTTCGTTGGCCTGGTGGTTCCGCACGCCGTCCGGTTCCTCACCGGACCCGACTACCGGTGGATCCTGCCGTTCTCCCTGGTGGCTGCTCCCGTGCTGTTGCTTGCCGCCGACATCATCGGCCGGGTTGTGCTGCTCCCCGGCGAAGTTCCCGCAGGCATCATGACCGCCCTTGTGGGTGCTCCCGTGTTCGTCTGGCTGATCCGCCGCGGGAAAGGGGCCGGACTGTGACCCTCGCCCCCGTGATGGAGCAACGCCGCGGCCGCCTGTCCCTGAACCGGACCGCCGTGCTGGCTGCCGGCGTCGTGATCCTGTTTGCGGTGTACGTCCTGCTCGGCAGCTACACCGTCACCATCCCGGACTTCTTCAGGATCCTGGCCGCGCACCTGACGGGCGGCGAGAAGATTCCCGGTGCCAGCTTCATCGTTATGGAAAACAAGCTTCCGCGGGCGGTCATCGGCACCATGATCGGGCTCGCGTTCGGCCTCGCCGGTGCGCTGTTCCAGACAATGCTCCGTAATCCGCTGGCCAGCCCCGACGTCATTGGGATCAGCTACGGTGCCAGCGCCGCCGCCGTCATCGCCATCGTGATCTTCGGCGCGTCCGGCGCGGTCGTCTCCGGGGCGGCCCTGGCCGGTGCCCTGGCCGTGGCCGGGCTCATCTACGCAATCTCCGCCGGGGGAGCCCTGCGCGGAACCAGCCGCGGCAGCGCTGCCGGCAACCGGCTGGTCCTGGCCGGCGTGGGCATCGCGGCCGCACTCCACGCGGTGGTCAACTTCCTGATGACCCGCGCCGATATCCGCACCGCCGCCGACGCCCTGGTCTGGCTCAACGGCTCCCTGAACTCCGCCAACTGGGACCGCGCCGGCGTATTGTTCTTCGCGCTGGTGGTCCTCATCCCCGCCGTGGCCGTCATCGCCGGGCCGCTGCGCATCCTTGAACTCGGGGACGACGCCGCCGCCGGCCTGGGCGTCCGCGTCAACGCGTCGCGCCTCGCCCTCGTGATCATCGCCGTCACCCTCGCGGCCGTCGCGACGGCGGCAGCGGGCCCGGTAGCGTTCGTCGCCTTCCTTGCCGGGCCCATCGCCCGCCGCTTCACCGGCAAGGCCAGCCTCCCGGCGTCGGCCCTGGTGGGCGCGCTCATCGTCCTCGCGGCCGACTACTTCGCCGCCAACCTTGCCCCGCTGCTGCTGGACGGCACCGTCCTGCCGGTCGGCGTCATCACCGGCGCGCTCGGCGCCCCCTTCCTGCTGTGGCTCCTGGTCACGGCCAACCGAAAGGACGCCTGACGTGGCTGTTCTCAATGCCAAGGACCTGACGCTGAAATACGACCAGCGCTGCGTGGTGGACGGCCTGAGTGTCGAAATCCCCGAGGGCAAGGTGACCATGATCGTCGGCGCCAATGCCTGCGGGAAGTCCACGCTGCTCCGCGGCCTGTCCCGGCTCCTGAAACCCGCATCCGGTGCCGTCACGCTGGACGGGAAGGACATCCACTCCCGGCCCGCCCGTGAGCTGGCCCGTATCCTGGGCCTCCTGCCGCAGCACCCCACTGCTCCGGACGGCATCACCGTCCGCGACCTGGTGGGCCGCGGCCGCTACCCGCACCAGGGCTTCTTCCGCAGCTGGAGGGAGGGGGACGACGCCGCCGTCCAGCGCGCGCTGGAAGCAACCGAGACGCTGGCCCTCGCCGAGCGGGACGTGGATGAACTCTCCGGCGGGCAGCGGCAGCGGGTGTGGATCGCCATGGCCCTCGCCCAGGAAACCGACGTCCTGCTGCTGGATGAACCCACCACCTACCTGGACCTCGCCCACCAAGTGGAGGTCCTGGACCTGGTGACGGACCTGAACCGCAAGCGCGGCACCACTGTGGCAATCGTCCTGCACGACCTCAACCTCGCTGCCCGCTACGCGGACAACGTCATCGCCATGAAAGCAGGCGCCGTGGTGGCCGTGGGCAACCCGCGTGAGGTGGTCACCGAAAGCCTGGTCCGCAGCGTCTTTAACCTCGACTCCCGCGTCATCCCGGACCCCGTGTCCGGAACACCCCTGATCATTCCCATCGGCCGCCACCACGTCCCCACCGAACTGGAGCTTGTTTCATGAAGACCCGAGATGCTGCGTCCGCCAAGCCGATGAACACCAAGCCGATGAACACCAAACCGATGAACACGGAGCCGATGACCCTGGCGTTCGAGGTCACCGTCTCATCCGTCCAGGAACTCAGCCCCAACTTCCGCAGGATCACGTTCGGCGGCTACTCGCTGCGGGACTTCGGCGTCCACGGGGGCACCCTGGACCTGCGGATCAAGCTCATGATCCCGTCCCTCGCCGCAGACGGCACGCAGATTCCGCTGCCGGTCTTCGAAATGGCCGAGGCAGGGTGGTACCGCGAATGGCTGGAGATGGACCCCGCCGTCCGCGGTTCGATGCGCACCTATACGGTCCGGCAGGCCCGGCTGGACGCCGTGTACCCGGAGATCGACGTCGACTTCGTGATGCATTTCGATGACCACGGCCACGGCGGTCCGGCTGCCAACTGGGCCCTCAACGCCAAGCCGGGCGACGCCATCACCATCATCGGCCCGAACAACCGCGCCGCGCACTGCGTCACCGCCGAGATCTACTCCGGCATCGAATGGCGGCCCGGCCTGGCCCAGCGGATCCTGCTTGCCGGCGACGAAACGGCTGTCCCGGCCATCTCCGCCATCCTGCAAAGCCTGCCGGAGTACATGACCGGCCACGCCTTCCTCGAGGTCCCCGAGGCGGGCGACTTCCTGGAACTCACCTCACCGGCCGACGTCGAAATCACCTGGCTGGCCAGGGGCGCGCAGATCGGCCGGTCCCGGCCGCACGGAGAACTGCTGCAGGAAGCAGTCCGCAAAGCCGTTCCCGTACCCGGCTGGGTGGGGATCAAAGAAGTGGACGGCGGCGCCGGACCCGAGCCCGAGGACGTCAACGTGGACGTGGACATCCTCTGGGAAACCCCGTCCCGCATGGAAACGTCCGAGATCATCGCCACCAAGAACCCGGACATGCCGGCCGGTGCCATGCCCTTCTACGCGTGGATCGCCGGCGAAGCAGCCGTCATCAAGGACATGCGCCGGTACCTCGTCCGCGACGTGGGCATCGACCGGAAGCAGGTTGCGTTCATGGGGTACTGGAGGCAGGGCAAAGCCGAGGGCTAAGCCCTTCCGCCTGGTTGGGTCACCGTGACTGCCGGCTTGCCGTCGCTTAGACACCTCCCGCCGCTTCCTTCGGCCGCGGGCGGCCTCATTCAGCTCTGGTCGGCGATGCGCTCCTACGCAAGCCGCCAGTCACGGCTTATCCGCACGTCACCAAACGCCCGCTCACATCTGGCTGCTAAAACCTGGACTCGCGCTCACGTTTGGCGGCGTAAACCCGGACGCTCTCGCACTTACTGTTCATCCCGGCGTCGTACTTCCTTTTCTTTTGGTGGCTAGGTTGGCGCTGTGGTGCGTGAACCTTTGCTTCCTGACTTCGGGCGGCGGGTGTTCGTTGCCCTGGGGGACTCATTCACCGAGGGAGTGGGGGACCGGGACGAGCGGCTGCCCAACGGGGTCCGGGGCTGGGCCGACCGCGTGGCGGAGAAACTCGCCAAGGCACAGCCGGGGTGGAAGTACGCAAACCTGGCCATCCGCAGCAAGCGGCTCCGGCAGATCATCGATGAGCAGCTGGAGCCTGCGTTGCAGATGCGGCCGACGCTGGTCACCCTCTACGCCGGCGGCAACGACATCCTTGACCTCAAGACAGATATGGCTGTGCTGATGGCTGACTATGAGGAGTTCGTCCGCCAGTTGGCGGGAACCGGAGCCACCGTTGTGCTGTTCACCGGCTTCGACGTCAAGGTGTCCGCGCTGCTCGAACCGCTGAGGAAGCGCAATTCCTTCTACAACCAACGCGTCCGTGACATAGCCGCCAAGTACGGGGCGGTCCTGGTGGATTACTGGTGCCTGGATGCCTTCCACGACCGGCGGATGTGGGACTCGGACCGGCTCCACATGTCAAAGGCCGGACACAAGTACCTGGCCGGGCAGGTGCTGGACCAGCTGGGCGTGCCGCACAAGATCAAACCCATGGACTGGGAGCCGCCAACGCCTGTCACGCTGCGGGAATGGGAACGGCGGCAGCGCCGCTGGGTGAACGACTGGGTCCTGCCGCTTTTCGGACGCAAGTTGCGCGGCGTCACGTTGGGGGACCAACTGAGCCCGCGCTGGCCCCAACCGGTCAAAGTCCCCAGGAAAGGCGGGCTGAAGAAGCTGGCGGCGGAGTCGTTCGACGGCGGCACCGCGCGGCAGCCGACCCAGCCGTCTTAGCTGGTGGCTGGGGGAGGAGTGTCCAGCAGGTTCTCGAAGCCCGGCGCCACCCGGCCGGCGTGGAACTCCACCACTTCGAAATCGGCCACGCCATTGGTGTAGAACGGGTCCTGCGCCAGGCTGGCGTCCAGCGTGGCGCGGTCCGCCCGGGACAGCAGCAGCCCGCCGGTCCGGGGAACCTTGCGGCCTGCGGCGATGAAGACGCCGTCGTCGAATGCTTTCTGCAGCCAGCTGATGTGCGCGTCATTGTGGAAATCGACGATGTCCTGCGGAACCCGGTAGGTCAGGGAGACAACATACATGCGCCATAGCCTACCGGCGCCCGGACAGCCGGGCCCGGGGGCTTCGCTTGAAAGATCAATCGTAGAATATGGGAATGACCGAACCGCGGTGGCTCAACCCCGATGAACGACGTGCCTGGCTGGCCCTGGTGAGCATCAACACCCTGCTGCCCGCAGCCCTGGACACAAAACTGCACGCTGCCGGCAAACTCTCGCTGTTCGACTACACCGTTCTGGCAATGCTGTCCGAGGCGGACGAGCGGTTCCTGCCCATGAGCGAACTCGCTGCCCGGAGCAGCGCGTCCCTGTCCCGGCTGTCCCACGTGGTGACCAAGCTGCAGAAGCGCGGATGGGTGGAGCGCCGGCCGCATCCCCACGACGCCCGGGTCACCATCGCCCACCTCACCGATGAAGGGATGGCCACCATCGTCGGCCTGGCGCCGGACCACGTGGAATCGGTACGCGACCTCTTCCTTGACGCCCTGACCGAGCAGGACGTCCTGGACCTCGCCCGGATCGGCGAAAAAGTTGTGGGCCGCCTGGACGCGGACCACTGGATCCTCCGCGAAAACTAGTCACCCGACCGCGGGGCTCCCGCCCGGTTGGTTGCTCCCGGCAACGGATGGCAAACTAGCCGCTATGGATTTCACCTCCCGGTTCGTGGCCCTCGGCGACTCCTTCACCGAAGGGGTGGGCGACGACGATCCCACCCGTCCCAACGGCGTCCGGGGCTGGGCTGACCGGGTGGCAGAGCAGCTTGGTGCTGCGGACCCGGGATTCGGCTACGCCAACCTCGCCATCCGCGGCAGGAAGCTCCGGCAGATCCTTGCCGAACAGGTGGACGCCGCCGTCGAGCTCAAACCCACCCTGGCGAGCATCTACGCGGGCGCAAACGACATCCTGCGCCCCCGCATCGACATCGACGACCTGCTGGCAGAGTACGACGACGGCATCCGTAAGCTGGCTGCCACCGGCGCCACAGTGCTGATGTTCACCGGATTCGACGCCCGCGGCTCCAAGGTCTTCGGCACGATGCGCGGCCGCACAGCCATCTACAACGAGCTGGTCCGCGGCATCGCAGGTGATCATGGGGCCCTTCTGGTCGACTACTGGCGCTTCAGCGAGTACTACGACTGGGGCATGTGGGCGAAGGACCGCATGCACATGTCCGCTGCGGGGCACGCCAATATGGCCAAGCGGGTGATGGAGGTGCTCAAGTATGACCACTCCATCGACATCCCGCCCATGACCCCGGTACCGGAACTTCGCGGTGCCGAGGCCCTGCGCGCCAACGCCCAGTGGTTCCGCGAATACGCCGGGCCGTGGGTGGTCCGCCGCGTCACAGGCAAATCGTCGGGAGACAACCTCTCGCCCAAGTACCCCCAGCTGACCCGGCTTTAGGCGCACGGGCAGGTGCCGCCGTCGGGCCCGCTTATACACCCATTTCCCCCGGATTGGTCTTTAATTGCGCGAACTCGTAGACTTGGTAGGCGCTAAGTGCGCGGAGCGTGCGCAATTGCTCCGGTTGCCCGGTATTTTCTCCAGGGTGGCCGGTAGTTAGGGGCTCAAGTTGCGTGACTAACCGTTCGCCCTTCTTTATTTTTGGGTCGCCCTTAGCAGCATGGTCCAGCAGCAGATATGCGGATCATTACATTCAATTCTTGAGGAGAAGTCATGGCAGCACACTGCCAAGTGACCGGGGCCGAGCCGGGCTTTGGGCACAGCATTTCGCACTCGCACCGCCGCAACAAGCGCCGGTTCGATCCGAACATCCAGAAGAAGCGCTACTGGGTTCCGTCCCTGCGCCGTAACGTCACACTGCAGGTCTCTGCTCGTGGCATCAAGACCATCGACGTACGCGGCATCGACGCAGTCGTCGCCGAAATCCTGGCTCGTGGGGTGAAGCTCTAATGGCAAAGGACAAGGACGTACGTCCGATCATCAAGCTCAAGTCGACTGCGGGCACGGGTTACACCTACGTAACCCGCAAGAACCGTCGTAACGACCCGGACCGCCTGGTCCTGAAGAAGTACGACCCCAAGATCCGCCAGCACGTCGAATTCCGAGAGGAGCGCTAAACATGGCTAAGAAGTCCAAGATTGCTCGCAACGAGCAGCGCAAGGTCATCGTTGAGCGTTACGCTGCCAAGCGCCTCGAACTGAAGAAGACCCTGGTTGACGAAAACGCAACCGACGAAGCACGCGAAGCAGCCCGCCTGGGCCTGCAGAAGCTGCCCCGCAACGCGTCCCCGATCCGTCTGCGTAACCGCGACATCATCGATGGCCGCCCCCGTGGCACCTTCCAGAAGTTCGGCATCTCCCGTGTCCGCTTCCGCGACATGGCCCACAAGGGCGAACTCCCGGGCATCACCAAGTCTTCCTGGTAATCCCGCAAAGCTGATACCAGCTGCTTGGGAAAGGGCCGGCGACCATTACGGTTGCCGGCCCTTTCTTGCTTTAACCCACAGCCGGAACTGCCGGAGTTCGGCCTGTGTTGCAGCCCACAGGAAGTTATTGCGACGGCGGGTGGTGGTTTGGGGGTTGTGGTGGGTGGTTTTGGCGCGTGTTTGCGGGGTTTTGGTGGGGTGGTGGGGTCGGGTTGCGGTGGGGTTCGGGGGCGTGTATTGTTTTCTGAGTCGCCGCGGGGGAGACAGCGAAGAGCTGGTTACCGCGGGCGGCCAAACCCCCTAAAACTAAGACCAAAACTGGTGGCTCGTCAGGGCGCCGGAAACTGGTTGGGGGCGGTCGAGAGGGACGCGGATCGCGGAAACGCTGGTTTGCAAAGTTCTTTGAAAGCCGGTAACTTTGAAAAGTTGCTCCGGAGCGATCCGCTGGCTGTGATGCTGGTGGTGGTGCCGGGTGTGTCTGTTGTTTGAGAACTCAATAGTGTGCCAAGTTTGTTGATACCGATTATGTAATGTGATTGGTTGAATTGCCGGATCGTGCCGCCCCTGTGGCATTGGTTTGGTTTTACAGCTGGTTTCAAATTTTGTGCAGCCTTTGCTGGTGTTATTTCCACTGGTTTTGGTTGTGTCTGTTTTTGTTTTACTTCAACGGAGAGTTTGATCCTGGCTCAGGATGAACGCTGGCGGCGTGCTTAACACATGCAAGTCGAACGATGATCCGGTGCTTGCACCGGTGATTAGTGGCGAACGGGTGAGTAACACGTGAGTAACCTGCCCTTGACTCTGGGATAAGCCTGGGAAACTGGGTCTAATACCGGATATGACCTTCCATCGCATGGTGGTTGGTGGAAAGCTTTTGTGGTTTTGGATGGACTCGCGGCCTATCAGCTTGTTGGTGAGGTAATGGCTTACCAAGGCGACGACGGGTAGCCGGCCTGAGAGGGTGACCGGCCACACTGGGACTGAGACACGGCCCAGACTCCTACGGGAGGCAGCAGTGGGGAATATTGCACAATGGGCGCAAGCCTGATGCAGCGACGCCGCGTGAGGGATGACGGCCTTCGGGTTGTAAACCTCTTTCAGTAGGGAAGAAGCGAAAGTGACGGTACCTGCAGAAGAAGCGCCGGCTAACTACGTGCCAGCAGCCGCGGTAATACGTAGGGCGCAAGCGTTATCCGGAATTATTGGGCGTAAAGAGCTCGTAGGCGGTTTGTCGCGTCTGCCGTGAAAGTCCGGGGCTCAACTCCGGATCTGCGGTGGGTACGGGCAGACTAGAGTGATGTAGGGGAGACTGGAATTCCTGGTGTAGCGGTGAAATGCGCAGATATCAGGAGGAACACCGATGGCGAAGGCAGGTCTCTGGGCATTAACTGACGCTGAGGAGCGAAAGCATGGGGAGCGAACAGGATTAGATACCCTGGTAGTCCATGCCGTAAACGTTGGGCACTAGGTGTGGGGGACATTCCACGTTTTCCGCGCCGTAGCTAACGCATTAAGTGCCCCGCCTGGGGAGTACGGCCGCAAGGCTAAAACTCAAAGGAATTGACGGGGGCCCGCACAAGCGGCGGAGCATGCGGATTAATTCGATGCAACGCGAAGAACCTTACCAAGGCTTGACATGGACCGGACCGCCGCAGAAATGTGGTTTCCCCTTTGGGGCTGGTTTACAGGTGGTGCATGGTTGTCGTCAGCTCGTGTCGTGAGATGTTGGGTTAAGTCCCGCAACGAGCGCAACCCTCGTTCTATGTTGCCAGCACGTGATGGTGGGGACTCATAGGAGACTGCCGGGGTCAACTCGGAGGAAGGTGGGGACGACGTCAAATCATCATGCCCCTTATGTCTTGGGCTTCACGCATGCTACAATGGCCGGTACAAAGGGTTGCGATACTGTGAGGTGGAGCTAATCCCAAAAAGCCGGTCTCAGTTCGGATTGGGGTCTGCAACTCGACCCCATGAAGTCGGAGTCGCTAGTAATCGCAGATCAGCAACGCTGCGGTGAATACGTTCCCGGGCCTTGTACACACCGCCCGTCAAGTCACGAAAGTTGGTAACACCCGAAGCCGGTGGCCTAACCCCTTGTGGGAGGGAGCCGTCGAAGGTGGGACTGGCGATTGGGACTAAGTCGTAACAAGGTAGCCGTACCGGAAGGTGCGGCTGGATCACCTCCTTTCTAAGGAGCGCCTCACAATTATCATTCTCTGCTGTATGGCGGGGTGTGGTGTTGTCAGGAGTACGCCCGTTGCGCAGACGCTAGTTCTGCGGCGGGTGCTCATGGGTGGAATATCAACAAATAGCGGCTGCCTGGTTCTGGTTCTTGTCTAGTACGGATGCATCCCCCTTGGGGTGTGTGTCCTGGAACGGCGGGGCCGGGGGTTGGGTGGTTTCGTGTTTGGCACACTGTTGGGTCCTGAGGCAACAGGGCCGGGGGGTTTTGGTTCCCCGGGGTTTGTTTGTTTCTGGTTTCCCTGCCACGTCGTTTCATGCGCTGTTGGCCTCCTTTTTTGTGGGGGGTTGGTGTGTGGGGTGTGTGGTGTGGGGTTGTTGTTTGAGAACTACATAGTGGACGCGAGCATCTTCCATGAGGAGCCCTTTGGGGTTTTTCGTGGATAAGCAATTTCCAAGAATTGGAACCTGGATCTGGCCGCATTGTTTGAGACTCTTTCGGGGGTTGATGGGGTGTGGGCGGTTTCTGTGGTTCTCTCGAGTGTTTTTGTTGTTGATCTTTTGTGGTCAAGTTTTTAAGAGCACACGGTGGATGCCTTGGCATTAGGAGCCGAAGAAGGACGTAGGAATCTGCGATAAGCCTGGGGGAGTCGATAACCGGACTGTGATCCCAGGGTGTCCGAATGGGGAAACCCCGCCAAGCGCGCGAGTGACTTGGTGACCCGTACCTGAACACATAGGGTGCGTGGAGGGAACGCGGGGAAGTGAAACATCTCAGTACCCGCAGGAAGAGAAAACAATAGTGATTCCGTTAGTAGTGGCGAGCGAACGCGGATCAGGCTAAACCGTTCCATGTGTGATAGCCGGCGGGCGTTGCATGGTCGGGGTTGTGGGACTTTCCATACCAGTTCTGCCGGGCTGGTGGGGTGTGATGTGCGCGCATAGGTGAACGGTTTTGAAAGGCCGGCCAGAGAGGGTGTTAGTCCCGTAACCGTAATGCGTTTGTGCCGCCTGTGAGAGTATCCCAAGTAGTACGGGGCCCGAGAAATCCCGTGCGAATCTGTCAGGACCACCTGATAAGCCTAAATACTCCCTAATGACCGATAGCGGACCAGTACCGTGAGGGAAAGGTGAAAAGTACCCCGGGAGGGGAGTGAAACAGTACCTGAAACCGTGTGCTTACAATCCGTCGGAGCAGTCGCGAGTAATCGCATAGTAACTGTGACGGCGTGCCTTTTGAAGAATGAGCCTGCGAGTTAGTGTTACGTCGCGAGGTTAACCCGTGTGGGGCAGCCGTAGCGAAAGCGAGTCTGAATAGGGCGTGTGAGTGGCGTGATCTAGACCCGAAGCGAAGTGATCTACCCATGGCCAGGTTGAAGCGACGGTAAGACGTCGTGGAGGACCGAACCCACTTCAGTTGAAAATGGAGGGGATGAGCTGTGGGTAGGGGTGAAAGGCCAATCAAACTTCGTGATAGCTGGTTCTCCCCGAAATGCATTTAGGTGCAGCGTTGCGTGTTTCTTGCTGGAGGTAGAGCTACTGGATGGCTAATGGGCCCTACAAGGTTACTGACGTCAGCCAAACTCCGAATGCCGGTAAGTGAGAGCGCAGCAGTGAGACTGTGGGGGATAAGCTTCATAGTCGAGAGGGAAACAGCCCAGACCACCAACTAAGGCCCCTAAGCGTGTGCTAAGTGGGAAAGGATGTGGAGTTGCTCAGACAACCAGGAGGTTGGCTTAGAAGCAGCCATCCTTAAAAGAGTGCGTAATAGCTCACTGGTCAAGTGATTCCGCGCCGACAATGTAGCGGGGCTCAAGTACACCGCCGAAGTTGTGGCATTCACACGTGTTCTAAGCCTTTGTGGTTCAGGAGTGTGGATGGGTAGGGGAGCGTCGTGTGGGCAGTGAAGTCGCGGTGGAAACCAGCGGTGGAGCCTACACGAGTGAGAATGCAGGCATGAGTAGCGAAAGACGGGTGAGAAACCCGTCCGCCGGATGATCAAGGGTTCCAGGGTCAAGCTAATCTGCCCTGGGTAAGTCGGGACCTAAGGCGAGGCCGACAGGCGTAGTCGATGGACAACGGGTTGATATTCCCGTACCGGCGAAAAACCGCCCATGTTGAACAGGGGATACTAACTGCCCGAGACCTGCCCGACACCCCTTGTGGGTGAAGGGTTTTGGTGGAGCGCAGGACCTGATCCTGGGAGGCAAGCGTATTAACAGGTGTGACGCAGGAAGGTAGCCGAGCCGGGCGATGGTTGTCCCGGTCTAAGGATGTAGGGCGAGTGGTAGGCAAATCCGCCACTCATAATGCCTGAGATCTGATGGGACCCCCGTTTGGGGGGATTTGGTGATCCTATGCTGCCGAGAAAAGCATCGACGCGAGGTTTTAGCCGCCCGTACCCCAAACCGACACAGGTGATCAGGTAGAGAATACTAAGGCGATCGAGAGAATTATGGTTAAGGAACTCGGCAAAATGCCCCCGTAACTTCGGGAGAAGGGGGGCCCCAACCTTGAACGGACCATGCGTCCGGGAGGGGATCGGGGCCGCAGAGACCAGGGGGAAGCGACTGTTTACTAAAAACACAGGTCCGTGCGAAGTCGCAAGACGATGTATACGGACTGACTCCTGCCCGGTGCTGGAAGGTTAAGAGGACCGGTTAGCCGCAAGGCGAAGCTGAGAATTTAAGCCCCAGTAAACGGCGGTGGTAACTATAACCATCCTAAGGTAGCGAAATTCCTTGTCGGGTAAGTTCCGACCTGCACGAATGGAGTAACGACTTCCCCGCTGTCTCAACCATAAACTCGGCGAAATTGCAGTACGAGTAAAGATGCTCGTTACGCGCAGCAGGACGGAAAGACCCCGAGACCTTTACTATAGTTTGGTATTGGTGTTCGGAGTGGCTTGTGTAGGATAGGTGGGAGACGTTGAAGCCCGGACGCCAGTTCGGGTGGAGTCATCGTTGAAATACCACTCTGGTCACTTTGGACATCTAACTTCGGCCCGTAATCCGGGTCA
The DNA here is from genome assembly GCF_045833485.1 of Arthrobacter nitrophenolicus. Classification (NCBI taxonomy): domain Bacteria; kingdom Bacillati; phylum Actinomycetota; class Actinomycetes; order Micrococcales; family Micrococcaceae; genus Arthrobacter; species Arthrobacter nitrophenolicus. Next base: position 1,466,489 of record NZ_CP174504.1, on the reverse strand, counting down.
GGGACAGTGCCTGATGGGTAGTTTAACTGGGGCGGTTGCCTCCTAAAAAGTAACGGAGGCGCCCAAAGGTTCCCTCAGCCTGGTTGGCAATCAGGTGTCGAGTGTAAGTGCACAAGGGAGCTTGACTGTGAGAGAGACATCTCGAGCAGGGACGAAAGTCGGGACTAGTGATCCGGCGGTACATTGTGGAATGGCCGTCGCTCAACGGATAAAAGGTACCTCGGGGATAACAGGCTGATCTTGCCCAAGAGTCCATATCGACGGCATGGTTTGGCACCTCGATGTCGGCTCGTCGCATCCTGGGGCTGGAGTAGGTCCCAAGGGTTGGGCTGTTCGCCCATTAAAGCGGTACGCGAGCTGGGTTTAGAACGTCGTGAGACAGTTCGGTCCCTATCCGCTGCGCGCGCAGGAAATTTGAGAAGGGCTGTCCTTAGTACGAGAGGACCGGGACGGACGAACCTCTGGTGTGTCAGTTGTACTGCCAAGTGCACCGCTGATTAGCTACGTTCGGATGGGATAACCGCTGAAAGCATCTAAGCGGGAAGCTCGCTTCAAGATGAGATTTCCATACACCATTGTGTGTGAGAGGCCCCCAGCCAGACCACTGGGTTGATAGGCCGGATGTGGAAGCGAGGACTAACGACTCGTGAAGCTGACCGGTACTAATAGGCCAACAACTTACACCACAAAACAGCACAACTGCTTGCGTCCACTATGTGGTTCCCAACCAACAACCCAACACAACGGGAAACGGTTGAAGGAACCAACCAATAATTGAATACAACACCACAGCTCCCTAACCGGAGCATGTTGTAACCACAAAGATTTCCCACACCACCGTCACCGGTGGTGACGGGTCAAAGGGTTACGGCGGTCATAGCGTGGGGGAAACGCCCGGTCCCATTCCGAACCCGGAAGCTAAGACCCACAGCGCCGATGGTACTGCACCCGGGAGGGTGTGGGAGAGTAGGACACCGCCGGACATAACATTAGTAGGGCCCTGACAGCGAATGTCAGGGCCCTACGACTTTAACCACCACACACCCCCAGGCACTGGTACCTAGGGCCGCCGCCGGATTGCTGCCTGCCTGGCACCTAGACTCGGTTCATGACCCGTTCAGCAGATGCTCCCGGCCGGCGCGCCACCATCCTGGATGTCGCGGCTGCTGCAGGTGTCTCCCGCCAGACCGTTACCCGGGCCATGAATGACATGCCCGGCATCAGTGCGGCCACCCGTGAGCGGGTGCAGAAATGCGCTGTGGAGTTGGGCTACTCCCCAAGCCGGTTCGCAAAAGGGCTTGTCCAAGGCGCTCGGACCTCGGTAGGCCTGGCGATCCCGGACCTGACCAACCCCTACTTCCCTGCTTTCGCGTCAAGCGTGGTGGAAGCGGCCACGCAGCGGGGCTGGAACGTCGTCGTGGATGATTACGGGCACGGGACAGGCAGTGGCCTCGACGCCGTGAGCCGGCTGGCACCCCAGGTTGACGCCTTGATCGGGTACTTGGGGGAACATGCGGCCGAGGCGCAGTCCCTCATGGGCAGTCGGCCCGTGGTGGGCCTGGACTGCCCGGGCGGCAGTTCCGCCGGCAGTATCGGATTCGACTACCCCTACGCGGCCGGGCTCGCCCTGGACCATCTGGCCAGCACTGGCCGACACAAGGTGGCCTTCCTCGACTCGGACCAGGGCGGTCCGGCCGGGAGCCGTGGGGCTGCTGTTGCCGCGGCTGCTGCAGCAGCGGGTATCCCGCTGGCAAGGATCCATGCTTCCCCGTCCGCAACGGCCGCGCGGGACGCAATTGGGGGTCTGCTGGAGAAAGAGCCCGGACTGGATGCGCTGCTGGCGTTCAATGACGTCATGGCGGCGGGTGTACTGAAGGCTCTTCACAGTGCAGGAAGGTCTGTCCCTGGAGACTGTGCCGTGATCGGCATGGATGGCATTCCGCTGGGCGAACTCCTCACTCCCGAGCTGACCACCCTCGCCCTTGACCTGCGTGCGGTGGGACGGGCCGCCGTCGACCTCGTGGAAGCCCTGCTCTCCGGTGCGGTGGAGCCCGGCAGTCCCGCTGCTTCGCTGACCCTCCGGCACGAACTCATCGTCCGTCAATCTGCCTGAGAGCCTATTCAAGGGGCGCGGCAACGGTTACGCTTGTTGAGATTCGTGAACGTTCACGTAGTACGGCCCGCCTATCACGCAAGGAATACCATGCCAGCCCAGCCCCCCTTCACAACAGCAGGAAATACCCTGACGTTCGGCACCGCGCAGGGGTCGGAAAGTCTCGACGTGGGGGCAGCGGCCGTACGGGAGCTGTCGTCGGTGAAACCCGGGCGGGGTTCGCTCCCGGCACGCGCCTACCTTTCCAGCAGCGCGCCCAAGCTCTCCCTGAATGGTGAATGGCACTTCCGGTTGAGCCCCGGAATCCGCTCTGCGCCGGCCGCCGGCTGGCAGTTGGGCGAAGACCTTGGCGGCTTCACCACCCTGCCCGTCCCGTCCAGCTGGCCGATGCATGGCCATGGTGCGCCCGCCTACACCAACGTCCAGTTCCCCTTCGCCGTCGAACCGCCGCACGTTCCTGAGGCAAACCCCATCGGGGACCACCTACGGACCTTCGAGGCCGGACCCGCGTTCATGCCCCATGCTGTGCTGCGGTTCGACGGGATAGAGTCAGCCGCAACCATCTGGCTGAATGGGATAGAGCTGGGAACCACCCGCGGGAGCAGGCTGCCCCACGAGTTCGATGTCTCGGGCATCCTGGTGGAAGGGACCAACACGCTTGCCGTCAGGGTGGCCCAGTTCTCGGCCGCCAGCTACGTCGAAGACCAGGACATGTGGTGGCTCCCGGGAATCTTCCGTGATGTCACACTCCAGGCCCGGCCCGCGGATGGCATCGATGACGTGTTCGTCCATGCCGGCTACGACCACGAAAACCGCGAAGGCGTGTTTCGCGTCGAGGCGAGCCGGGGCGATCAGGGGATTGACGCCGTCGTACGCGTTCCCGAATTGGGTCTGGAACTGCCGGCTGGAACGGATGTGCGTATACCCGGAGTCGAACCCTGGTCGGCTGAGCTGCCCAAACTCTACGAAGCATCGGTCAGCACTCCGGGCGAAACTGTCCGCCTGCAGCTGGGCTTCCGCAGCATCGCTATTGAGGATGCCCAGTTCAAGGTCAACGGCCGGCGCATCCTCCTGCGGGGTGTCAACCGCCACGAACATCACCCCCGCCTGGGCCGCGTTGTTCCCCAGGATGTGGTGGAGGCCGAGCTGCGGTTGATGAAGCAGCACAATATCAACGCCATCCGCACGTCCCACTACCCGCCGCACCCCGAATTCCTGGCGCTTGCCGACCGACTGGGCTTCTATGTAGTCCTTGAATGCGACCTGGAAACGCACGGGTTCGAGAGTGCAGGCTGGGCGCAGAACCCGAGTGACGATCCGCAATGGGAACCCGCGCTGCTGGACAGGATGCAGCGAACGGTGGAACGGGACAAGAACCATCCGTCCGTCATCATGTGGTCCCTCGGCAACGAGGCCGGAACCGGCAGGAACCTTGCCGCCATGTCGCGCTGGACCAAGGACCGCGACCCCTCCCGCCCCATCCACTACGAGGGGGACTGGTCCTCGCCCTACGTGGACGTCTACTCGCGCATGTACGCAAGCCAGGATGAAACGGCGCTGATCGGACAGGGTATCGAACCGCCCCTCGAGGACGCGGTCTTGGACGCCCGGCGCCGGGCTATGCCCTTTGTGCTGTGCGAATACGTGCACGCCATGGGGAACGGCCCCGGCGGCATGAGCGAGTACCAGGAGCTCTTCGAGCGGTATCCGCGCTTGATGGGTGGTTTCGTGTGGGAGTGGCTGGAGCACGGCATCACCTTGAACTCTGCTGACGGCAGTGAGTACTTCGGCTACGGCGGTGATTTCGGTGAGGAAATTCACGACGGCAACTTCGTCACGGATGGCCTGGTGGACGCGGACCGCAAACCACGGCCGGGACTACTGGACTTCAAGAAGGTCATCGAGCCGCTCAGGCTTGAGGTGGCCGATGACTGGTCCGGGTTCCGGATCCGCAACCTGCAGGACTTCGCCGACACCTCCGCGTATGAGTTCCGCTACACGGTGGAGTCCGACGGCGGCCTGCTGGACGCCGGACCGGTGCAGTTCGCGCCGTTGCCGCCACAGTCCGAAACGGCGGTTCCCCTGCCCACCGCCGTCGCGGACAGCGCCGCTGAGCTTGCACGTGCCGGACAGGCGGCGGTACTGACGGTTCGCGCCGTTCTTGCGGCCGATTCTTCCTGGGCTGCCGCCGGCCACGAAATCGCATGGGGCCAGTCCGTCCTGCTTCCCAGTGCTGTTGAGACTGCAACGACCGAACGTGTGCTGGTTTCGGACGATGAGCTGCGGCTGGGGCCGGCACGGTTCAGCCGGATGACCGGAATGCCCACCTTCCTGGGAGACGTGCCGGTGGAAAAGCTGGGGCTGGTGCTGTGGTGGGCGCCCACCGACAACGACCTGGGCAGGGAATGGGGCGGCGCGGACCCGCGCCCGCTCGCCACCCAGTGGAAGGACGCCGGGCTGAACCGGCTGCACACCAGGCTCGTCGGCATCAGATCCGAGGTTACGTCCGACGGCGGTGAGCGGCTCACGGTCCGTACCCGGGTGGGTGCCGCGGACAAGCAGTTCGGAGTCCAGGTGGAGTACTGCTGGACCAGCGACGGCGCCTCCCTGGCTCTCCACACGCACGTCCGCCCGGAAGGGACCTGGGACAACGCCGGCTTTGAGGTGGAATGGGCCCGCATCGGACTGGAGCTTGTCCTCGCTGGAGAGACGTCAGCAGTGAGCTGGTTCGGGAAGGGCCCGCACCAGAGTTATCCGGACACCGGCCAAGGGGCCCGTACCGGATGGTTCTCCCTTCCGCTCGCCGACTTGGACGTGGACTATGTCCGCCCCCAGGAATCAGGGGCGCGCTCAGGGGTGCGTACTGCCTCCCTGGACGTTGCCGGAAGCCCGCTGGAGATTACGGGCGAGCCTTTTGCCCTCACAGTCCGGCCCTACAGCATGGCAGTCCTTGACGCGGCGGCCCACCGGCCAGAGCTTGCGGCGGATGGCAGGTCATACGTGTACCTCGACCATGTGCAACGGGGCGTGGGCACCGCGGCCTGCGGGCCAGGGGTCTTGGAGCCGTACCGGTTGAAGCCCCGGCCGGCAGAGTTCACCCTCGTCTTCCGGATGTGAGGGGACCCCCGATGTGAGCCACCCCATAATTGCCCACCGCCCACGGTTCAGTACGGCTTGCCCTTCTGCTTGACCCCGGGATCCCCGCCATTACGGGGATTCCGGGGGGCCCGAACCCTCAAACAGGGGCGATTTGCAGTGGGGTCCGGCGACGTGTATTGTTTTCTGAGTCGCCGCCGCTGAAGCGGAAAAATAGCGGCCAAACCCCTTCAAAACAGCCTGGAAAATGGCCCGCTCGCTAGCGTGCCTTGACCCGGTGGGGGCTGATCACGAATGCTGCAGCTGCTGAAAAGCGGATTTGCAAAGTATTCGGCGGTCGGGTAAGTTTGAAAAGTTGCTCCGGAGCGATCCGCTGGCTGTGATGCTGGTGGTGGTGCCGGGTGTGTCTGTTGTTTGAGAACTCAATAGTGTGCCAAGTTTGTTGATACCGATTATGTAATGTGATTGGTTGAATTGCCGGATCGTGCCGCCCCTGTGGCATTGGTTTGGTTTTACAGCTGGTTTCAAATTTTGTGCAGCCTTTGCTGGTGTTATTTCCACTGGTTTTGGTTGTGTCTGTTTTTGTTTTACTTCAACGGAGAGTTTGATCCTGGCTCAGGATGAACGCTGGCGGCGTGCTTAACACATGCAAGTCGAACGATGATCCGGTGCTTGCACCGGTGATTAGTGGCGAACGGGTGAGTAACACGTGAGTAACCTGCCCTTGACTCTGGGATAAGCCTGGGAAACTGGGTCTAATACCGGATATGACCTTCCATCGCATGGTGGTTGGTGGAAAGCTTTTGTGGTTTTGGATGGACTCGCGGCCTATCAGCTTGTTGGTGAGGTAATGGCTTACCAAGGCGACGACGGGTAGCCGGCCTGAGAGGGTGACCGGCCACACTGGGACTGAGACACGGCCCAGACTCCTACGGGAGGCAGCAGTGGGGAATATTGCACAATGGGCGCAAGCCTGATGCAGCGACGCCGCGTGAGGGATGACGGCCTTCGGGTTGTAAACCTCTTTCAGTAGGGAAGAAGCGAAAGTGACGGTACCTGCAGAAGAAGCGCCGGCTAACTACGTGCCAGCAGCCGCGGTAATACGTAGGGCGCAAGCGTTATCCGGAATTATTGGGCGTAAAGAGCTCGTAGGCGGTTTGTCGCGTCTGCCGTGAAAGTCCGGGGCTCAACTCCGGATCTGCGGTGGGTACGGGCAGACTAGAGTGATGTAGGGGAGACTGGAATTCCTGGTGTAGCGGTGAAATGCGCAGATATCAGGAGGAACACCGATGGCGAAGGCAGGTCTCTGGGCATTAACTGACGCTGAGGAGCGAAAGCATGGGGAGCGAACAGGATTAGATACCCTGGTAGTCCATGCCGTAAACGTTGGGCACTAGGTGTGGGGGACATTCCACGTTTTCCGCGCCGTAGCTAACGCATTAAGTGCCCCGCCTGGGGAGTACGGCCGCAAGGCTAAAACTCAAAGGAATTGACGGGGGCCCGCACAAGCGGCGGAGCATGCGGATTAATTCGATGCAACGCGAAGAACCTTACCAAGGCTTGACATGGACCGGACCGCCGCAGAAATGTGGTTTCCCCTTTGGGGCTGGTTTACAGGTGGTGCATGGTTGTCGTCAGCTCGTGTCGTGAGATGTTGGGTTAAGTCCCGCAACGAGCGCAACCCTCGTTCTATGTTGCCAGCACGTGATGGTGGGGACTCATAGGAGACTGCCGGGGTCAACTCGGAGGAAGGTGGGGACGACGTCAAATCATCATGCCCCTTATGTCTTGGGCTTCACGCATGCTACAATGGCCGGTACAAAGGGTTGCGATACTGTGAGGTGGAGCTAATCCCAAAAAGCCGGTCTCAGTTCGGATTGGGGTCTGCAACTCGACCCCATGAAGTCGGAGTCGCTAGTAATCGCAGATCAGCAACGCTGCGGTGAATACGTTCCCGGGCCTTGTACACACCGCCCGTCAAGTCACGAAAGTTGGTAACACCCGAAGCCGGTGGCCTAACCCCTTGTGGGAGGGAGCCGTCGAAGGTGGGACTGGCGATTGGGACTAAGTCGTAACAAGGTAGCCGTACCGGAAGGTGCGGCTGGATCACCTCCTTTCTAAGGAGCGCCTCACAATTATCATTCTCTGCTGTATGGCGGGGTGTGGTGTTGTCAGGAGTACGCCCGTTGCGCAGACGCTAGTTCTGCGGCGGGTGCTCATGGGTGGAATATCAACAAATAGCGGCTGCCTGGTTCTGGTTCTTGTCTAGTACGGATGCATCCCCCTTGGGGTGTGTGTCCTGGAACGGCGGGGCCGGGGGTTGGGTGGTTTCGTGTTTGGCACACTGTTGGGTCCTGAGGCAACAGGGCCGGGGGGTTTTGGTTCCCCGGGGTTTGTTTGTTTCTGGTTTCCCTGCCACGTCGTTTCATGCGCTGTTGGCCTCCTTTTTTGTGGGGGGTTGGTGTGTGGGGTGTGTGGTGTGGGGTTGTTGTTTGAGAACTACATAGTGGACGCGAGCATCTTCCATGAGGAGCCCTTTGGGGTTTTTCGTGGATAAGCAATTTCCAAGAATTGGAACCTGGATCTGGCCGCATTGTTTGAGACTCTTTCGGGGGTTGATGGGGTGTGGGCGGTTTCTGTGGTTCTCTCGAGTGTTTTTGTTGTTGATCTTTTGTGGTCAAGTTTTTAAGAGCACACGGTGGATGCCTTGGCATTAGGAGCCGAAGAAGGACGTAGGAATCTGCGATAAGCCTGGGGGAGTCGATAACCGGACTGTGATCCCAGGGTGTCCGAATGGGGAAACCCCGCCAAGCGCGCGAGTGACTTGGTGACCCGTACCTGAACACATAGGGTGCGTGGAGGGAACGCGGGGAAGTGAAACATCTCAGTACCCGCAGGAAGAGAAAACAATAGTGATTCCGTTAGTAGTGGCGAGCGAACGCGGATCAGGCTAAACCGTTCCATGTGTGATAGCCGGCGGGCGTTGCATGGTCGGGGTTGTGGGACTTTCCATACCAGTTCTGCCGGGCTGGTGGGGTGTGATGTGCGCGCATAGGTGAACGGTTTTGAAAGGCCGGCCAGAGAGGGTGTTAGTCCCGTAACCGTAATGCGTTTGTGCCGCCTGTGAGAGTATCCCAAGTAGTACGGGGCCCGAGAAATCCCGTGCGAATCTGTCAGGACCACCTGATAAGCCTAAATACTCCCTAATGACCGATAGCGGACCAGTACCGTGAGGGAAAGGTGAAAAGTACCCCGGGAGGGGAGTGAAACAGTACCTGAAACCGTGTGCTTACAATCCGTCGGAGCAGTCGCGAGTAATCGCATAGTAACTGTGACGGCGTGCCTTTTGAAGAATGAGCCTGCGAGTTAGTGTTACGTCGCGAGGTTAACCCGTGTGGGGCAGCCGTAGCGAAAGCGAGTCTGAATAGGGCGTGTGAGTGGCGTGATCTAGACCCGAAGCGAAGTGATCTACCCATGGCCAGGTTGAAGCGACGGTAAGACGTCGTGGAGGACCGAACCCACTTCAGTTGAAAATGGAGGGGATGAGCTGTGGGTAGGGGTGAAAGGCCAATCAAACTTCGTGATAGCTGGTTCTCCCCGAAATGCATTTAGGTGCAGCGTTGCGTGTTTCTTGCTGGAGGTAGAGCTACTGGATGGCTAATGGGCCCTACAAGGTTACTGACGTCAGCCAAACTCCGAATGCCGGTAAGTGAGAGCGCAGCAGTGAGACTGTGGGGGATAAGCTTCATAGTCGAGAGGGAAACAGCCCAGACCACCAACTAAGGCCCCTAAGCGTGTGCTAAGTGGGAAAGGATGTGGAGTTGCTCAGACAACCAGGAGGTTGGCTTAGAAGCAGCCATCCTTAAAAGAGTGCGTAATAGCTCACTGGTCAAGTGATTCCGCGCCGACAATGTAGCGGGGCTCAAGTACACCGCCGAAGTTGTGGCATTCACACGTGTTCTAAGCCTTTGTGGTTCAGGAGTGTGGATGGGTAGGGGAGCGTCGTGTGGGCAGTGAAGTCGCGGTGGAAACCAGCGGTGGAGCCTACACGAGTGAGAATGCAGGCATGAGTAGCGAAAGACGGGTGAGAAACCCGTCCGCCGGATGATCAAGGGTTCCAGGGTCAAGCTAATCTGCCCTGGGTAAGTCGGGACCTAAGGCGAGGCCGACAGGCGTAGTCGATGGACAACGGGTTGATATTCCCGTACCGGCGAAAAACCGCCCATGTTGAACAGGGGATACTAACTGCCCGAGACCTGCCCGACACCCCTTGTGGGTGAAGGGTTTTGGTGGAGCGCAGGACCTGATCCTGGGAGGCAAGCGTATTAACAGGTGTGACGCAGGAAGGTAGCCGAGCCGGGCGATGGTTGTCCCGGTCTAAGGATGTAGGGCGAGTGGTAGGCAAATCCGCCACTCATAATGCCTGAGATCTGATGGGACCCCCGTTTGGGGGGATTTGGTGATCCTATGCTGCCGAGAAAAGCATCGACGCGAGGTTTTAGCCGCCCGTACCCCAAACCGACACAGGTGATCAGGTAGAGAATACTAAGGCGATCGAGAGAATTATGGTTAAGGAACTCGGCAAAATGCCCCCGTAACTTCGGGAGAAGGGGGGCCCCAACCTTGAACGGACCATGCGTCCGGGAGGGGATCGGGGCCGCAGAGACCAGGGGGAAGCGACTGTTTACTAAAAACACAGGTCCGTGCGAAGTCGCAAGACGATGTATACGGACTGACTCCTGCCCGGTGCTGGAAGGTTAAGAGGACCGGTTAGCCGCAAGGCGAAGCTGAGAATTTAAGCCCCAGTAAACGGCGGTGGTAACTATAACCATCCTAAGGTAGCGAAATTCCTTGTCGGGTAAGTTCCGACCTGCACGAATGGAGTAACGACTTCCCCGCTGTCTCAACCATAAACTCGGCGAAATTGCAGTACGAGTAAAGATGCTCGTTACGCGCAGCAGGACGGAAAGACCCCGAGACCTTTACTATAGTTTGGTATTGGTGTTCGGAGTGGCTTGTGTAGGATAGGTGGGAGACGTTGAAGCCCGGACGCCAGTTCGGGTGGAGTCATCGTTGAAATACCACTCTGGTCACTTTGGACATCTAACTTCGGCCCGTAATCCGGGTCAGGGACAGTGCCTGATGGGTAGTTTAACTGGGGCGGTTGCCTCCTAAAAAGTAACGGAGGCGCCCAAAGGTTCCCTCAGCCTGGTTGGCAATCAGGTGTCGAGTGTAAGTGCACAAGGGAGCTTGACTGTGAGAGAGACATCTCGAGCAGGGACGAAAGTCGGGACTAGTGATCCGGCGGTACATTGTGGAATGGCCGTCGCTCAACGGATAAAAGGTACCTCGGGGATAACAGGCTGATCTTGCCCAAGAGTCCATATCGACGGCATGGTTTGGCACCTCGATGTCGGCTCGTCGCATCCTGGGGCTGGAGTAGGTCCCAAGGGTTGGGCTGTTCGCCCATTAAAGCGGTACGCGAGCTGGGTTTAGAACGTCGTGAGACAGTTCGGTCCCTATCCGCTGCGCGCGCAGGAAATTTGAGAAGGGCTGTCCTTAGTACGAGAGGACCGGGACGGACGAACCTCTGGTGTGTCAGTTGTACTGCCAAGTGCACCGCTGATTAGCTACGTTCGGATGGGATAACCGCTGAAAGCATCTAAGCGGGAAGCTCGCTTCAAGATGAGATTTCCATACACCCTCGGGTGTGAGAGGCCCCCAGCCAGACCACTGGGTTGATAGGCCGGATGTGGAAGCGAGGACTAACGACTCGTGAAGCTGACCGGTACTAATAGGCCAACAACTTACACCACAAAACAGCACAACTGCTTGCGTCCACTATGTGGTTCCCAACCAACAACCCAACACAACGGGAAACGGTTGAAGGAACCAACCAATAATTGAATACAACACCACAGCTCCCTAACCGGAGCACGTTGTAACCACAAAAGATTTCCCACACCACCGTCACCGGTGGTGACGGGTCGAAGGGTTACGGCGGTCATAGCGTGGGGGAAACGCCCGGTCCCATTCCGAACCCGGAAGCTAAGACCCACAGCGCCGATGGTACTGCACCCGGGAGGGTGTGGGAGAGTAGGACACCGCCGGACAACACATCACGGTCGAGGCCCCAACCACCAGGTTGGGGCCTCCCGCATTTAAAACCACCAAACCCCCGGCGAGTAGGTTTTGAAACCCGCCACAAATGAGAGAGCATCCCGCCAGGCCTTGCAGGAGGTGAGAGAGCGTGCCCGAAGGGGTACGGGGCGTGGAATTTGATGGAGGATCGGCCGCCTGAAGGCCCGCAAACCCCCCAAAATCCGGTGATTAACCTCAAAAAGTCGCGGAAACACGCGGAATTTGCCGCCCTCGACCGTCCAAGCTGGTAAGTTTTCGAACAGTGGCTTGTGCGCATGCCGCGTATAGGCTCCAGAATCATGATCGTCCAGGAGGACATAAATGGCTAAGAACCGTAGTGAACTTGTTGCAGAGGTAGCGGGCAAGGCCGGCACCAGCCAGGCAGCCGTCAACTCCGTCCTCGACGCACTGTTCGAGGTTTTCGAGACTTCCGTCGCCGCGGGCGAGAAGATCACCATCCCGGGCTGGCTCGCCGTCGAGCGTACCGACCGTGCAGCACGCACCGGCCGCAACCCGCAGACGGGTGAGACCATCCAGATCGCAGCAGGCCACAGCGTCAAGCTGACCGCCGGCTCCAAGCTGAAGGCTGCGGTCTCCAACAAGAAGTAAGCAACTTCTTCCCGGTCCGCCATCCTAGCGGCGGACCGGACAGAAAAGGGCGGCAACCATCCGGTTGCCGCCCTTTTGCATGGGCCCTGCCCCTTGATCAGCAGATTCGCGGCCCGGGCAGGCGTAGCGGACAATGGAGTGGTGTCTTCTGCCGCAAAATCCCAATCCACCACACCCCTGCCCGCCGGCAAAGGCGGACGGGGGCCGGGCGGTGATGCCCTGGGTGTCTCCCTGCCCTGGCAGCTCGCGGGACTGGCAACCCTGTTCCTCGGCCTGACAGTGGCCCTGATCTTTTCAGGTGCGGCCGCCACCCGGGGCGTTGCTGATCCGGGTGCCTTGGTGCGATGGGGACTCCCCGTCAGCAAGGCCCTCCACAACATTTCACTGGCCACGGTCATCGGCGGCCTGGTCTTCGCCGTCGGCATCCTGCCCAGGAGCCTGGCCCCCCGCAGCAGGGACAGGGCCGAGGGGAGTGAAGGTCCGGAACACCCCGCCTTCAGCAGGGCCCTGGCGGCAGCGGCGGCCGCCGGCGCAGCCTGGACCCTCTCGGCCATCGCAGTCCTGGTCCTCACCTACGCGGACGTGGCCGGCCAAGGCCTGTCAGGTGACGCCGAGTTCACCCAGGCCCTCGTGTACTTCATGACCGACATCGAAACCGGCCGTGCCTGGCTGGCCGTCACCATCATCGCTGCCGTGGTGACCACAGCGCTGTTCGGCGTCAGGTCGCTTGGGGGCTTGGCGCTCACGCTCATGCTGGCACTGATAGGGCTCGTGCCCACAGCCCTGATCGGACACTCCTCCAGCTCATCCGACCACGAGGGCGCCATCAACTCCCTGGGCCTGCACCTGGTGGGCGTCAGCACCTGGGTGGGCGGCATCATCATGCTGGCCCTGCTCTCCGGCATCCTGACCGGTGCCAAGGCAGGGGCTGCGGGCGACATCACCGAGGCCACGCTCAAGAGGTTCTCCAGCCTCGCCGGGTTCGCGTTCGTGCTGGTCCTCGCCTCCGGCGTCATCAACGCGAGCATCCGCATCACCAGCTGGGCCGACCTCTTTGGCTCCGCGTACGGCCAGCTGATCCTGGCCAAGACCGCCGCCACGCTGGTGCTGGGCGGAATCGGCTTTATGCACCGCCAGTGGGTCATCCCGCAGCTGGGCCGCCAAGGCAACACGATGTCGTCGCGCCGGGTGCTCTGGCAGCTGATCCTCGCGGAGCTCCTGGTAATGGCCGGAACGTCCGGCATCGCCGTCGCACTGGGCCGTTCAGCCCCGCCGCAGCCCACCACTTACGCGCCGGACGCCTCGCCCGCTTTCATCCTCACCGGCTACGAACTTCCCCCGGAGCTGACCGCGGAACGGTGGCTGACGGAATGGCGCCTGGACTGGCTGTGGATCGCGTTCGCGCTGTTTGGCCTGGTGTCCTACTTCCTGGGCGTTGCCAAAATCCGCCGCCGCGGCGACTCCTGGCAGTGGTTCCGGTCCATCAACTGGGTCATCGGCCTGCTGGTGCTGACCTACATCACCTCCGGGCCGCCGTCGGTCTACGGCCGCATACTGTTCTCCGCACACATGGTGGACCACATGGCACTGACCATGGTTGCCCCCATCTTCCTGGTGCTGGGCGCCCCGGTCACGCTTGCGCTGCGCGCCCTGCAGCCCCGCGGTGACGGCTCGCGCGGGCCACGCGAGTGGATCCTGGTCTTCGTGCACTCGAAGTTCTCGCAGGTAGTGACGCACCCGCTCTTCGCGGCGGCCAACTTCGCCGGCTCGATCGTCCTGTTCTACTACTCGGACCTGTTCGGCTTCGCCATGCGTGAGCACGTGGGCCATGAGCTGATGATCGTGCACTTCCTGCTGACCGGCTACATCTTCATCCTGACCATGATCGGCACTGACCCGCTGCCCCGCCGCGCGCCCTATCCGCTGCGGCTGCTCCTCCTGCTGGCGACCATGGGCTTCCACGCCTTCTTCGGCGTCGCCATCATGGGCGGGGACAACCTCCTGGCCGCCGACTACTTCGGCAACCTGGGCCGGGCGTGGGGAGACTCCGCGCTGGTGGACCAGCAGAAGGGCGGCGCAGTGGCCTGGGGCATCGGCGAAGTGCCCACCCTCCTGGTGGCGATCGGCGTCGCCATCATGTGGTCCCGTTCCGACGCACGGGAAACCAAGCGGGTGGACCGGGCCGCGGACAGGAATAACGACGCCGATCTCACCGCTTACAACGATATGTTTGCCAAATTGGCCGAACGCGACGCCAAGCTGGCTGAACGCAACAAGCTGGAAGGACGCTGATGAGCGAAACCGTACGCACCCACGCCCGGGTCCGCGCCTCTGAACTGGTGGGCCGCAACTGGTTGAACACCGGCGGCAAGACCCTGGACCTTGAGGCCCTCCGCGGCAAGATCGTGCTGGTCGACTTCTGGACGTTCTGCTGCATCAACTGCCTCCATGTCCTGGACGAGCTGCGTCCCCTGGAGGAGGAGTACTCGGACGTCCTGGTGACCGTCGGCGTCCACTCACCCAAGTTCGAGCACGAGGCCGACCCGGTGGCCCTGGCCGCCGCCGTGGAACGCTACGAGATCCACCACCCGGTCCTCGACGATCCGGAGCTGGACACCTGGAAGGCCTACACCGCCCGCGCCTGGCCCACCCTGGTGGTCATCGACCCCGAAGGCTACATCGTTGCGCACCTGTCGGGCGAGGGCCACGCGGACGGCCTGGCAGTGCTGATCCCCGAGCTCATCGCCGAACACGAGGCCAAGGGCACCCTCCACCGCGGTTCCGGCCCCTATGTGGCGCCCGAACCGACGTCGGGCACCCTGCGGTTCCCCGGCAAGGCGCTCTTCCTGCCCGCCGGCCGCGGCTCGGGCGCAGATGAAGCGTCCGACGGCGGCCCCGCAGCAGGTGCCGCAGTGAAGGATGCTGCGGAGAAGGGTTCCTGGCTGGTCACCGATACCGGGCACCACCGGGTGGTGGAACTAGGCACCGACTTCACGACGGTCCTGGCCACCTTCGGTTCCGGCACCAAGGGCTATGCGGACGGCCCGGCGGCCGGCGATACCGCAACGGCGCAGTTCAACGAACCCCAGGGCCTGGTCCTGCTGCCGGAGGATGTGGCAGCCAAGGTCGGCTACGACGTCGTAATTGCAGACTCCGTCAACCACCGCCTGCGCGGACTGTCCCTCACGGACGGCAAGGCCTCCACGCTCGCCGGCAACGGTGTCCAGCGCCTGCTGGAGACGGGCCCCGCACGCGTGGACGAGGACGCCGCCGGATTCACCGGCCGGCTGAGCGGGCACCCCCTCGAGGTGTCGCTGAGCTCGCCGTGGGACCTGGTCTGGTCGCGCAAGCTCAACGCCGTGGTGATCGCCATGGCCGGCACCCACCAGATCTTCAGCTTCGACCCCGTCTCCGGCGAAGTGGACATCATCGCCGGCAACGGCCTGGAGGGCCTCCTGGACGGCCCCGCCCACGAAGCCTGGTTCGCGCAGCCCTCCGGCCTGGCCGAGGACGGCGACGGCAACATCTGGGTGGCCGATTCCGAGACGTCGGCGCTCCGGAAGCTCGTGATCGACGATGCCGGCAGCATCACCGTGGAGTCTGCGTTGGGCAAGGGCCTGTTCGATTTCGGCTTCCGCGACGGTCCTGCCGTTGAAGCGCGCCTGCAGCACCCGCTGGGCGTGACAGTCCTCCCCGACGGCTCCGTGGCGATTGCGGACACCTACAACGGCGCCGTGCGCCGCTACGACCCCTCGGCGGGAACCGTCTCAACCTTGGCGCGGGGACTCCTGGAACCCTCAGACGTCATCGTGGACCACACCCATTCGGCCGGTTCCGAGCCGCTGCTGGTAGTAGTGGAGGCCAACCAGCACCAGCTGGTGTACGTCCCCATCCCCAAGGAAGCGCAGCAGGTGGACGAGGGCGCGTCCCAGACGCACCGGCCCAAGAGCCCTGTGGCGCCCGGCCCGCTGGAGCTCACTGTCCGGTTCACCGCCCCCACCGGGCAGAAACTGGACGACCGCTGGGGCGACCCCACGCAGCTCAAGATCTCTTCCACCCCGCCGGAGCTCCTGGTGTCCGGCGGCGGAACCTCCGTGGGGCTGCTCCGCACCGTGGAGCTCTCGTCCGGGATTCCGGAGGGCGTGCTGCACATTACCGCCCGCGCTGCCGCTTGTGACGGCCCGGAGACCGAGGACGGCGAGATCCCGGACCACGCCGCCTGCCACCTGTACCAGCAGGACTGGGGCATCCCCGTGGTCCTGCAGGCCGACGGCGACACCGAGCTCGTCCTGGACCTCCGCGGCATGGACTGACGCCCCGCCGTCGTAATGCTAAAGGCTGCCTGCTGTGTCTCTTGATGTCACGGCAGGCAGCCTTTTGCGGCCGTACCCCCGCAAGAACCGCGACTGCGCGCGGCCTGCCGTGCGCAGTGGAGCCAAAAGCGTGCCTGACGTGACGTTGATGGATACCTCCAGTTCTTCACATAGGGCCGACTCCGGGTGCTGCACCCCCACTGGCAAGACGGGCTGTACGTAGAGGCATCCTGCAACCGGACCGGGGACTTTACGCCCTCCCGACGGCGTCCCCGGACCTGGTTGCCGTACTGCGGAACCGGGAATTGCTGACCTGTTCCAGCGCCGCGCCGTACTACAACCTCTGGTGCGTGAAGCCTCCGGTTCTTCGGCACGTCTACCACCAGCGGCAGGCAGCAGTGGGTGACCCTGCCGTCCACCACGCAGGGCTGCTGCTGCCACCTTCCAGGCTTCGTCCGGTCGCTGCGCTCGCCGATGTGCTGGTCCACGCTCTGCGGTGTCTGCCCTTCCCGGAGTCGCTGGTCATGGTGGAGTGCGCGGTATCGAGGGGAGACATGACCGTCGGCTTCCTGCGCCATCGGCTGCCCGGGAAACGGAACGGGAAAGCAAGGGCGGTGCTGGACTGGGTGGACCGGGGATCCGACTCACTCCTCGAAACACTGGCGCGCACATATTTTCGGCAGGCAGGCATCTCTGTGCAGACGCAGTTCTACCTGGCGCGGGTGGGCTACGTCGACCTGTTGCTGGACGGCTGGCTGGTGGTGGAGCTTGATGGCCGGCACCATGCCGAGTGGAACCAGGTCCAGAAGGATCACCGGCGGAACAACGAGTCCGTGGTCCAGGGCTACACGGCCCTTCGGTACTACTACTCCGACGTTGTATACCACCCGGATGCCATGGTGGCCCAAGTGCTGGCGGTGCTTGCGAGGCGAGCTAGAAGCTCAGCATCGGGGTGACTTTGACCGCGTCGCCGGAGACGTCCAGGCGGGTGGTAAAGCTGAAGTCCACCTCTGCCTCGAGGGGGTACCAGATGCCGGTGAAGGAGTTCTGCTGGAGCGCTTCCACCTTGGCCTTGCCGTCCAGAGGAGCCACCACCCAGCGTCCGTCGAACGGCTCGATGGAGACGTTGGGATACTCCGTGACGGTCCACTTGATGCTGCCGTCCTGCACCCGGTTGTTGCTGGCGTAATAGAACGGGCAGTCCGGCTGCAGCTTCTGCTCCTTGCCCGCTTCCGCAGCACAGCCGTCCAGGAACTCCTTGACCTTGTCCGCCACGTCTTCCTTCAGCCTGCCCGTTGCCTGCGTCAGCAGGTTGAGCGGTGCCACGGGAACATCGCGGGCCGTCACGGTGGCCCGGGTGGCGGGGGCGGAGAAGTACTGGCCGTTCAGGGCGGCCTCGTACTCGCCGGGGTAGAACACGGCGAACGAGTTCCGGCCGTTGGGCATGTTCACCGGGACGCCGTTGACGTTGGCCTGGTTGCCGTTGACTACGGTGATGTCCAGCGTGGGCAGCCGGGAGGGGACGAATGCCCAGGTGTTGAAGAAGATCCACTCCGTGCCGGTTTTCTCCAGCAGGAATTCGGTGCTGAGGCGGCTGCCGTCAATCGTGTATTCCATCGGCACCACCACCTGGTCGCCCGGGCGGTCCTGCGGGTCGCCGATCTCCACGTTGGTGAGGCGGGACGCCGCGGTCTGCAGCCCGGTCCCGTCCAGCATTGCGGCGTTGCTGGGCGGCACGGTGGCGCGCAGCAGCCCCAGCGCCCTGCCGCCGTCGCCGTCCTGCAGGGCGTCCAGATATTCGCGGACCGGCTGCTGCGGGCTCGCCACGGTGTTGTTCACCAGGTTCACTGCAACGACGGCTCCGGCCACGGCAAGCATGAGGCCGAGCAGCCATCCGGCCGCTATCCTCACCAACGCTTGACTCATCTGCACGTTCCTTACAGTAACGTTAGTGCGATCGCACACTAAAGTTGGTGTCTCCCCTACCCGGGGCAGAAACGTGGGGAAAACGTCCGACGGCGGCGTACGGCGCAGCCGGTCAGGGCGCCGTAGACAGCGCTTTGGTCAGCGGCGGCGGCGCCGGGACGACGTGCCAAACACGCCGCGCAACAATTCACGGCCCAGCTGGGTACCGACGGACCTGGCCATGCTCTTCAGGCCGCCGCCGAGTGCGCCGCCAAGGACCGCGCCGAGGTCGTCCATCATCCCGCCACCGGGCTGGGGCTGTGACTGCCTGCGGGGAGCCTCAACAGGTGTCTCGTCACGGCGCGACGCGGGTTTGCTGCTTGTCCTGCTGCTCGGCCTGCCCAGGATTTCCTCCTCGATGCGGCGGGCCTCCTCATCCACGTCCAGCGGGCCCGGAACTTCCGCTGCCGGACCCGTGGGTGCGGCGGTCTTGCCGGCCAGCTTCTCGTAGGCGGACGGGTTGTCCACCGCGGTTCCGTATTTGGGCAGGAGTGCCGAGCCGGCCACGGTGCTCCGGACCAGGGCTTCCTCGCTGGGACCCATCACGGATTCCGGCGCACGCAGGCGGGTATGTGCCACCGGCGTAGGGGCGCCTTTGTCATTCATGACGGTGATGACCGCTTCGCCGATGCCGGCTGATGTCAGGGTCTTCTCAAGGTCGTAGTCGCTGACCGGGAACGTGGACACGGTGGCCTTCAGGGCCTTGGCGTCCTCCGGGGTAAAAGCCCGTAAGGCGTGCTGCACCCGGTTGGCCAGCTGGCCCAAAACGTCGGCGGGAACATCCTTGGGGGTCTGGGTGACGAAGAAGATGCCCACGCCCTTGGACCGGATGAGCCGGACGGTGGTGGTGATCGCCTCGAGGAAGGCTTTGGACGCCCCGTTGAACAGCAGGTGCGCCTCGTCCAGGAAGAACACGAGCTTTGGCTTGTCCAGGTCGCCGGCCTCCGGCAGGTCCTCAAAGAGATCGGCCAGCAGCCACATCAGGAACGTGGAGAACAGCATGGGCTTGGTCTGCAGGGTGGGCAGCTCCAGACAGGTGATCACGCCCCGGCCGTCGGGGGCGGTGCGCAGCAGCTCGGCGGTATCGAACTCCGGTTCGCCGAAGAACTTCTCCAGCCCTTGTGCTTCCAGGTTGACGAGTTCCCGCAGGATCACGCCGGCAGTGGCTTTGGAGAGCCCGCCGAGTTCCTCCAGCTGGTCCTTGCCCTCGGCGGAGGTCAGGAACTGGATGACGGCCCGCAGGTCCTTGAGGTCGACCAGTTCCAGGCCGTTCTTGTCCGCAAAGTAGAACACCAGCTGCAGGCTGGACTCCTGCGTGTCGTTCAATTCCATGATGCGCGAGAGCAGGATGGGGCCGAAGGACGAGACTGTGGCGCGGACCGGGACGCCGTTGCCGTCGCCGCCGAGCGCCAGGAATTCGACAGGGAACGTCCGGCCCTGCCAGGGCTGGCCGATGCTTTCGGTGCGGACGCTGAGCTTTTCGCTGCCTGTTGCCGCCGTGGCCAGCCCGGAAAGGTCGCCCTTGATATCCGCCAGGAAAACGGGGACGCCGGCCGTGGACAGCTGCTCGGCCATCATGTGCAGCGTGACGGTCTTGCCGGTGCCGGTCGCCCCTGCAACCAGCCCGTGCCGGTTCATCATGGCCAGCGGCAGCCGCACCGGAGCATCCTTGTGCAGCTCGCCGTCGATGATGGCAGCCCCCAGTTCGATGGTGGCGCCTTCCAGGGCGTAGCCCTTCTGGATGGTGGCAAGCTTCTCTGCTGTGGTTTTCCTGGCCATGGCGCAAGCTTAGCGGCGGCCAGTGCCGGAGCCGCTGTACCGGCGAGGTCAGTCCTGGCCTGGCGCAGCAGTGTCCTTGCCCGTACGGCCTGGGTGGATGCGACCGTCGTCGACCCTGACGGGGGAAGATCAGGCTGCACTCACGGTGTGGGAGCAGGTTCTGTAGGTCCCTCCGAAATTGTCAGACCCCCTTCCTAAGCTGTAGTCAGCGGAAAAGGACACCAAGGACATTAAGGGGAAGGGGCGCACGTGCAGACGGAACTGGCAGCTGACGACGTCTGGTTTCCTGCTGTCCGGTTTGCGGACGGCGGGCCGCTTCTCGGCGGTGAAGTCAGCTATCCGCTGCCCTCCTTCCTGACTGCTGATGAAGCTCTTGGGTTGGCACAGTCAGCCGACCGGCTTATTGCCTGGGCCACTGCCATGAAGATGCGGGCCGTTGCCCGGGTCGAAGAAGCGGTTGCTGAGGAGATGCCGCCCCGCGATGGCAGCCAGCCCATGCGTTTTGGCGGAGAAGAGGCCCACGCCCTCGCGGTTACGGAGGTGGCAACAGCCTGTGCTGTTTCGGAAGGATCAGCAGCCCAGTCCGTGAA
The DNA here is from genome assembly GCF_045833485.1 of Arthrobacter nitrophenolicus. NCBI lineage: Bacteria > Bacillati > Actinomycetota > Actinomycetes > Micrococcales > Micrococcaceae > Arthrobacter > Arthrobacter nitrophenolicus. Next base: position 1,445,883 of record NZ_CP174504.1, on the reverse strand, counting down.
TGACGCTGTGGAGCTCACCACGTGTCAATGGGAGGTCCTCGAAGCGGTTGAGGAAGGAAAAATCTCCCCCGCGCATGCACGAGTCATCCTCGAACAGGCGCGCTCTTTGCCCGCAGCCCACCATGGCGAATTCTCGCGGATAGCCCTGCTGCGCACGCGGACGCGCCAGGGCCGGCTCCGCACCGCCGTCGAACTGCGGACCAGCCTGCGTCGGCTGCGCGAGCGGCTCCATCCCGAAAGCCTCTCGTCCCGGAAGGCATCGGCCCGGCGTGAACGGGGTGTATGGTTCACGCCTGAGCGGGACGGCATGTGCACTATTACCGCCTATCTGCCGGCAGAGGCCGGCCTCCCCATTTTCAACGGGCTTGACCGCGACGCCCGGCTGGCCAGCGCCCGGGCTGCGGAAGCGGACACGTATCAAGTGCCGGGTACTGCCGCCGCTCCCGGAAGCCGCACACCACCACGAACCTTGCCGGAGTACCGTGCAGATGCACTGGCCTACCGGCTTCTGGGCGGATCCAGTGAGGGAATCGGGCCCTTCCGCCCCGAAGTCGTGGTAACCATCCCGGTAGGACAGGTTCTCGCCGGCGTACCTGCTGCGGCGCCCTTCGCACACGAGGCCGGCGCGACCGGGCTGCGCACCGCTGAGCTCCAGGGGTACGGACCCATTGATGCGGACACGGCACTCAGGTTGGCGGCCTTGGCTCCTAACTGGCACCGTCTTTTTACCGACTTCAGCACGGGCCAGGCCCTGGGAGTTGGCCGAACGGCTTACCGTCCGCCCCAGGCCTTGCTCCGATACCTGCACAGCCGGGACGGCACGTGCCGGTTTCCGGGTTGTGCCCGCCCGGCGCGAGGATGCGAAGTGGACCACACCATCGAATGGCAGGACGGTGGGCACACCGAGCCGGGGAACCTGGCACTGCTGTGCCGAAGGCACCATGCCCTCAAGTCCATCGGTGCCTGGAGCTATGAGCATTTGTCCCATGGCGGCGATCTTCGATGGCGCTCTGCGCTGGGCAGGACCTACAGCACCGGTGCCGCAGACGCCGGCGCAGTGGACAGGGATGCGGGCCGCGCCGAAACCGCTGAACCGGCCTCAGCCGCAAAGCCTCCGGTACCTCCGCCATTCTAGAAATCACATCGTGTTGCATGTGAAGCGATCAGTCGAGGCCTGATCAGTCGTAGGAAGGCCGGTGCCATTCCTGGTCGGCGGGCATCCGGCCGATACTCCAGGCGGAGACTTTCCGAAGATCGACCCTCGTTGCCTGCAGGCAAACCTTCCGGCCGCCTGTAACAAGCACAGGGCCGAGAAAGTGAAGGTACGGATCCTGGCTCAGCTTACGTTCGTCCGATGCCGGCGCCCCAGACTCAAGAGCGTCCGCCACTTCCGGGCTTCCGGCCCGGACCTGGTCGTTCTGCCGTCGCTCCCAGGCCTGCTCGGAGACGGCCGATCCCGAGATGATGGTGCCGTCAACGACCACCGTCAGCTCGATAGTGGCGTTCGGGTCACGCCGAACGGTCGCGGCCAGCAGCTGCGCCAGGCGGCTGTCAGTGGTATCCGTCTCCGCCATCGCCTGTCCCTTCTCCGCCGAAACTGGATCAGCTCCTCTAACAGCTTATGTTCCGGTTTCCTTCGTCGTCAGGCTGCCTACTTCTTGGGCCTGTTCTCCTCGTACCAGCGCACCAGGATTGCTTCCTGGTAGGTGCCCGAGCCCACGACGTTGCGCTTGCCCGCCACGTTCTTAGCTTCCTTGATCTCACCGATATCGGACCCGCTCTACGCATAGAAGCTCAGGAGGTCGTTGCGGTAGGTCGCGAAGCCGAACTTTTCCCTACGGGCCTCGGTCACGGTCACGTTGGCAAGTACGGCCTCGTACTTGCCGGACTCGGTGCCGTCGCCGCCGTCGCGCCCGGGTCTGCGCAGGCTGCCAGTCCCAGCAGCGCTGCTGCTGTCAGAGCCGCGACAGCGGTGGGCTTGGCCTTAATGGTCATGATTTTCCCCTGGAAAGTCGGTAGGTGATGCAACGAAACGGATGCGTTGGAGCAACTATCCGGCAGCCCCGGAAGGTGAATCAAAGGCCGCCGCAATGCGGGGATGCAGGAAGTAACCGCGGTTAACCGGGAGACCGGCGCGGTCATATTCCGTGCCCTGGCTGGGCCTTGACCAAGTAGTCGCGCGGCCCGGCCGCTTCGGAAAACGAGTACTTGAAGGTCAAAGTCAGGTGGCCAATTACGCGTGTTCTCCGGTGGGGCTGGAACTTACCTTTAGTGCAGGCAGCGGCCAACGTGGGCCGCCCGATGGTCTCAGGAGCTCGCATGCGCACTTCCCCCAGCAAATCTGTCCTCTCCCGCCGTCTTGCTGCAGCAGTTGTCTTGCCGGGTCTACTCACCAGCGGCCTGGTTTTGGTCCAGCCGGCCTTTGCTGCAGGAACCACGTCAAATACCAGCATCTGCAACGGCGTTGTTAACCAATTCGCCCACCGCGGGACGGTCCAGGAGAACCTGCTGAAGGCAGCGGCAAAGAAGAACGCGGATGTCATCGCCAAATTGGAGGCTGAGAAGGCGCAACTCACGGCCCAGGAAGCCGAGCTGGCGGCTGGCATTGACGCTGCTGACAAGGCGCTGGCTGAGCTTGCAGCCGAGGAGCAGCAACTCACTGATGCCGAGGCTGAAGCAAAACAGGAACTGGAACGGTTGCTTGCCGAGCAAGCCGACACAGCGGCGCAGGTTACGGAAGCCGAAGCTGCCCTCGCTGGTCTTCAGAGTGAGCGGGCTGGCGTTGTCAGCGAGCTTTCGCCGCTCCAAGCAGAGCTGGCAGCAGCCGAGGCTTCAGTCAAAGGCCTGGAAGCCGAGTTAGCCAAAATCGTTACAGAACAGGCCGCCAACAGCGAGGAGCTCACCGCGGCTCGGGCCGAGCTCGAAAGACTGCAGAAAGCTGCGGCTGATGCCGTCAGTGCCGTGACCGCCAAGGAAACCCAGATCCAGCAGGCCGAGGGTGAACTGGCTGCGCTTTCCACGGCGGTGGCAGAGGCGTCAGCCGCTGTCTACGCGGCGCAGCTGGAAGTCACCAAGGCCCAGGAGGATCTGGAGGTCCTCGAAGCGGACAGCGCTACCGCAAGTGAGACGCTGAACGCTGCGAGGGAGCGGTTGGCGGAGGAGGAGCAGACGCTGGCCGACCTCGCCGCAACGGCGACAGCCGCAGATGCAGCAGTTGATGATAAAGAGGCACAGATAACCGAGGCCGAGGGTCAACTGGCGTCCCTCCAGTTGACGGCTACCCATGCGACGGATGCCCTCCGCGCTCAAAACGACGCCATAGCAGCGGCTGAGGCTGAGCTGGCAACCCTGCAAGACACTGCCGCGGAAGCCGCGAAAGCAGTGGAGGACAATACGGCCGGGATCAGCACCCTCAGCGCGGAGATCGCTACCCTTCAGGGTCAGATCACCACGCTGAGTGCAAGCGTCACGGCAAAGCAGGCTGAACTGACCACGGCCCAGAACGAGCTTGCAGCGCTTCAGGCCAGGAAGACCACGCTTGACCTGCAAATTGACGATCTCACCAAGCGCATGGCCGCCATCAAGGGCAATAACGATGAGAAGCAGGCTCTGCTTGATCAGCGCAAGGCTAAGCAGGACGAGCTGGCCGTCGTCAACGGCCTCATCTCAGACAAGACCGCACAGATCTCCGGACTGCAGGGCGACCTGACAACTCTGCAGACCCAGGTGAACACCCTTAACACCCAGCTGCTGGCCAAGCAGACGGAGAGCAGCTCACTGCAACAGCAGGCGGCGCCGCTGCAGGCAGCACTCGATGCAGCTAACGCAGGGCTGGCCGCCAAAGAGATCGAGATCGCCAACCTCAAGGGACAGGTTCCGGCCCTGCAGGAAGAAGTTGACCAGGCCAATGCTGCGGTGACGCTCAAGCAGGACGAACTTTCCACCCTTCACGGCCAACTTGTAACGCTCGAGCAAGCGGCCTCCGACGCTGCCGCCGCCGTCGCGGCCCAGCAAAAGGTGGTCGCCGACCTGGAAGCGGAACTTCCAGGGCTGGTGACCGACGCGCAGCAGGCTCAGGAGGCTGCCACCGACCAGAGGGCCCTGCTGGCGGAGAAGGAGGAGGTCCTGGCGAAAGCACAGAGCGAGCTCACCACAGCGGATAACGCCGTTGATGCCAAGAAAGAGGAGCTGTCAGCGTTGCAGGCCGAGCTGGCAGAGCTGCAGGGCCTCTTGGCGGCAGCGAACGGTGCCGTGGCCGCGCAGGAGACGCAGGTCGAATCCCTCAATAAGCTGGCCGAAAGCCTTGCCGCGCAGGTCTCTGACCTCAATGGCCAGATCACCGCCAAGGAAAACGAGATCCTGTCCCTGCAAAGTCGGGTGGCACCGCTCGCGGACCAGCTCAACCAGCTCAACGGGGAGATCAGTGCGGTGGAAGCCAACCTGAAAACTCTGCAGAACCAGTTGACCAGCCTGGACCAGCAGGTGACGGAGGCGCAGACCACGCTGCGGACTCTGGAAGGCCAAAAGAAGGCGAACAAGGATGCAGTTGCTGCCCAAAAGCTGGTCGTCAACTCCCTGACAGCCAAGCTGGGTGACGTCCAGAAGCAGATTGCTGCCGTCGACGGAACGATCGCGCTGGGAGGCTGCGCCGTCTAAGTGGTGGGGAGGCCGGCGCCCAACGACGTGCGCCGAACGGAAGTGGCCCGGTCCTAGGACCGGGCCACTTCCTTGCCTGAAGACCTAGCCCAAAGCCTTGATCACTTCCTTGGCCACGTCCTCGCTGGACTGCGGGTTCTGCCCCGTGATGAGGTTGCCGTCGCGGACCACGTTGGAGCTCCAGGCCGGACCGTTCTCAATCACGGCGCCCTTCTCCTTCAGCGCATCCTCCACCAGCCATGGAGTGTTCTCTCCGGTGCCGCCGCCCAGCTCCTCCTCGTTGCTGAACACCGTGAGGCGGCGGCCCTTGAACGTGAACGCGCCGCCGTCACCCGTCGCACTCAGCAGCCCTGCCGGACCGTGGCAGAACGGCGCGATGATCTTGCCGTCCCTGTCCGCGGCAGCCAGGAGCCTGCCCAGGTCAGGGTCCTTGTACAGGTCCGCCATGGGCCCGTGCCCGCCGGGCATCACCACGGCGTCATAGGCGGTTGGGTCGACGCCGGCCAGCGCCAGCGGCTGCGACAGCTCGCCGTCGATCGACTCGAGGTAGTCCCGGAAGCCTTTCGCGCGCTCCTCGCCGCCGGCGGATTCCGCTGCCAGGCTGACCTGGTCCACGGTGGGTTTGCGGCCACCGGGCGTGGCGATGTGCACGGTGTGCCCCGCGTCGAGCAGGGTCTGGTGCGCCACCACCAGCTCCTCCGCCCAGAAACCGGTGGGGTGTTCGCTGCCGTCCTTCATGGTGAGCGAGTCGGCTGCCGAGACGACCATCAGGATGTTTGCCATGGTGTTTCTCCTGTCTGTTCCACTTGCTTGCTTTAGGGCGGCAACATCATAAGTTTGCTGAGTATTCCGCAAGTCACAGAAATAAGCCGGGGCCCGCCGTCGTTATGCCAAAGGTGCCCGCCGCGACCCGACGGGCAAAACTACGCAACGCTTCGAAAGGCCGGCCCCCACGTGACTCTCCCGCTCTCCATCCTCGACCTGGCAACCATCGGCAAAGGCCAGACGGCGGCGGAGAGTTTCGCAGGCAGCGTGGCCATGGCACAGAGCGCGGAACGGCTGGGATACCGGCGCGTCTGGTACGCCGAGCACCACAACATGTCCTCCATCGCCTCATCGGCCACCAGTGTCCTGATCGCCCACGTAGCCGCCCACACCGAGAGCATCAGGCTCGGTGCCGGCGGCGTCATGCTGCCCAACCATTCGCCGCTGACCATTGCCGAGCAGTTCGGAACCCTCGAAACCCTCCACCCCGGCCGGATCGACCTCGGCCTGGGACGGGCTCCCGGGAGCGACCAGAACACCATGCGGGCCCTGCGCCGGGATCCCATGTCCGCGGACAGCTTCCCCCAGGACGTCCTGGAACTGCAGGGCTACCTCACCGGCCCCACCCGCATCCAGGGCGTGGAAGCCACACCCGGCAAGGGCACCAACGTTCCGCTGTACATCCTGGGCTCCTCCCTGTTCGGTGCGCGGCTGGCGGCACAACTCGGGCTGCCGTACGCCTTCGCGTCACACTTCGCCCCGAACGCGCTGCAGGACGCCGTCGCCATCTACCGGCGGGAGTTCAAGCCGTCGGCCCAGCTGGACGCGCCGCACGTCATCGCAGGCGTGAACGTCATCGCCGCCGACTCCGCATCGGACGCGCAGGCCATGCTGCAGGCCACCAAGCGCGCCAGGGTTTCCCTCTTCTTCGGCGGCGGACGCGAGTTCACCGACGACGAGGCGGACATGATCCTCGACTCGCCCCAGGGCCAGCACCTCTCGCAGATGATGACCTATTCAGCGGTGGGCACGCCCGACGTCGTCCTGGATTACCTGGACAGCTTCGGCCGGCACGCCGACGCCGATGAGCTCATCGTGGCCCACCAGAGCCCCGGCACCGCGGAGCGGCTGCGCTCCGTCGAGCTGCTGGCACAGGCTGCGGGACTGGCCCGGGTCTGATCGGGGGGGGGGGGCACCGCGCCGCCGTCGGACTTTTACACATACGCAATGGTGGGGACTTTCGGGTGAAACCGGCCGGGCGGACCATGGGGAGTGCCCCCTCCGGAATCCTTCCAGCTCCGGAGCGGGGCACCACCCGGTAACCTCCGGCCATCCGGCGGCTGCCTTTCCGGGTGTCCTGCCGAAGGGGTGCCACCATGCCGACGCCGTTGAACCAGACCGTGGCCGATACCGCCCTGCTCACCCGGTCCCTGCCGCTGGGGCTGCTCCGGTCCTTTGTGCAGTCAGAGGCCGCCGACGACGGGCTGACCCCCACGCTGCTGGCCGAACTCAAGATCCTGGCCCGGGTGCCTGGCCTTCTGGTGGCCTGCAACTACGGCGGAACCCTGTGCGATGCGGAGGGCATTTCCACCGAGACCCTTCCGCTGGGCAGCGCGGCGATAGCACTGCGCGCGCTGGCGGCGCTGCCCAACACCCACGCCGCCGTCATTTCCGGCCGCTCCCTCCGCGACCTGGCCGCCGTGTCCAGGCTGCCTGCGGAAGTGCACCTCATCGGCTCCCACGGGGCTGAGGCGGACATGGGGTTTGCGCATGCCCAGCCCCTTGCCACGGAAGCCCTCCTGCAAAAAGCCACCACCGCGGTCAACGAGGCAGTGGGATTCCATAAGGGAATCTGGGTGGAGCGGAAACCGGTGGCGGTTTCCATCCACACCCGCCCCGCCACGGCTGACGTGGTGCAGGCCGTCACCGAGACGGCGCGGGAAGTGGCCCGCGCGCACGGGCTGTTCTTCATCGTGGACGGCTCGGTCCTGGATCTGTCCGTGGTGGAGCCGTCCAAGGCCGAGGCGCTGGAGGCGCTGCGGTCCAGGCTGGGAGCGAGCGCCGCCCTGTACGCGGGGGACGCCTACAGCGACGAACTGGCCATCGCCACCCTCCGCGGCCCGGACATGGGAGTGCGGGTCGGGCCGGGGGAGACACGCGCGGCACACCGCCTGCGCGATCCCGAGTCCTTCGCGCGCGTCCTTGCCATCCTGTTCGAGCTTCGGCGGGCGTGGCTCTTCGGCGAGGATGCCGTGGGGCTGGAACGGCATTCCATGATCGGCAACGGATCGTCCACGGCCCTGGTGACCCCGGATGCAAAGATCTGCTGGATGAGCCATCCGCTCCCGGACTCCGGCTCGCTCTTCGCCCACATCCTCGGCGGAGACGCGGCCGGCCACTTTTCGGTGGAGCCGGTCAAGGCCTCCCAGGTGCTGGGCCAACGCTACGTGGACAGCACCATGATCGTAGAGACGCGGTGGGCGGACGTGACGGTCACGGACTACCTGGAGCCTGCGCCGGAGGGCATCACCAGCCTGGTCCGGGTGCTGTCCGGAAGCGGTGCCGCCAGGATTGTGTTCGCCCCTCGGCCGGACTATGCCAACGCCCCTTTCAGCATGGAGGCCCGCGGTGATGAACTGCACGTGATGGGCACCTCGGATCCCATCGTCCTTTTCGCGCCGGGCGTGCAGTTTGCCGTCACGTCCGACGGGCGGCACGCCACGGCCACCGCGGTGGTCAACCTGCAGGACGGGCCGGTGGTGCTGAACCTGCGCTGCGGTGACACCGAGCCGCAGCCGGCGGATTCCGACGGCGAGATCGACCGGCGTGCCATCGTTGCCCTTCACTCCCGCAGCTGGGTGCAGGAACTGGACCTGCCGTCCGTCAAACCCTCGCTGGTCCGCCGCTCCGCGCTGGTGCTGCGTGCCCTGGTCCACGAACCCACCGGCGCCGTGCTCGCCGCCCCCACCACCTCACTGCCCGAGGGCATCGGCGGCACCAGGAACTGGGACTACCGCTACTGCTGGCTGCGGGACGGCTCCATGACCGTGAACGCCCTGGTGGACCTCGGCTCCACCCGGGAGGCGGCGGGATTCCTGGACTGGCTGGGGCGGATCCTGGAGCACGCGCCCGGCCCCGAGTGGCTGCATCCGCTGTACTCGGTGACCGGGGCGCCGCTCTCCACGGAAGCCGTGATTGACAGCCTTCCCGGGTATGCGGGGTCCCGGCCGGTGCGGATCGGAAACGCCGCCGACCACCAGGTGCAGCTGGACGTCTTTGGCCCGATCGCCGAACTGATCTCCGCCCTGAGTGAGCGGGACGGGGACCTTGCGGACAGCCACTGGGACCTGATGGTGCAGATGGCCTCGGCTGTGCTGGCGCGTTGGCACGAACCTGACCACGGCATCTGGGAGGCCCGTCGTGCGCCCCGCCACCACGTCTACACCAAGGTCATGTGCTGGGTGACCCTTGACCGTGCCCTGCGCACCGCCGCCCGGCACGGCAGGGTGCCCGTTCCCGAGTGGGAACCCACAGCAACGGCCATCCGGGAGGAAGTCCTCCGGGAAGGCTGGGACGAGTCCGCCTCGTCCTACACGGTGTCCTATGACAGCCCGGACCTGGACGCCGCCGTCCTCCATATCGGCCTGTCCGGGCTGCTGGACGTGGCGGACCAGCGCTTCCTGGACACCGTCACCGCCGTCGAGCGCGAGCTGCGGGTGGGCCCCACGGTGTTCCGTTACAGGTACGACGACGGGCTGCCGGGCCTGGAAGGGGGCTTCCACATTTGCACCACGTGGCTGATTGAGGCCTACGTGGCAGTGGGGCGGATCGAGGAGGCCTGGGACCTCTTCGACCAGCTCGTGAACCTGTTCGGCCCCACCGGCCTGCTGCCCGAAGAGTACGATCCCGGCACCGAGACCCATCTGGGAAACCACCCGCAGGCCTACTCCCACTTGGGCTTTATCCGCTGCGCCCGCCTGCTGGATGCGGTGGGAGGCAGGAAGTAGCAGTGGCCCGACGGGCTACCGGGACGCGCGGAAGATCTCCGGCGCGGGCCGGGTTCCGGTGGCCAGGTCCGCCAGGATCCGCCCGATTACGGGCGTGAACTTGAAGCCGTGCCCGGAGAAGCCGGCGCCGATGACCACGGGGCCGATCCGGTCCAGGATGAAGTCCTCGTCAGGGGTGGTGGTGTAGGTGCAGCTGACCGCCTCGAAGGAATCCGCGTCCACCCCCGGCAGCCAGGTCCGGGCGTAGTCCTGCAGCGCCGCGAGCTGAACCGGTTCCGGCTGGAAGGACCGGCGGTCCGGATCCACCACCGGTCCCGTGCCGTGCCAGCCGGCCTTGACTCCCTCGCCGGGCGTCAGCATACCGTACACGGGGGAGTACCAGCCCTGGTACTCCGCACCGGTGCCGGGGTAGTGGTTGAAGCCGGGCCACACGGCGCCCTCATCCGCAACCCGGAAGTGCAGCGGCTGTTCCTGGGTGACGGTGAGCCGCGGAATCCGAAGCGCCCCGCCGCCGGCAGCGGCCAGCAGTTTCCCGGTCCACCCGCCTGCAGTTACTACAGCCTGCGCGGCGGTGACCGTCTCGGTGCCGGACGCCGACTCGAGGACCAGCCGGACGCCGTCGTCCATCACCTGGAAGTCGACCACCTTGATGTGGTGCCGGATGTCGGCGCCCCGTGCAACCGCCAGCCGCTGGAAGGCGGGAAGCGCGGCTTCGGGGTTGAGCTGGCCGCCGTCGGGCATGTGCAGGACCTGCTGGTCGAACCGGATCCCGCGCCACCGCTCTGCCGCTTCCTCGAGGGGGAGGAATTCGGCGCGGATGCCCGCCTGCGTGAGGGCGCCGGCAATCCCTGGCAGCAGCGGCTCCGGGCCGTGGGTGACGATGCCGGTGCGTGACAGCAGCTGGTCGCCGCTTTCCTGCTCAAGGTCGTCCCACAGCGCGAGGCTTTCGGCCAGCATCGCCACATACTCGGGCCGGTGGTAGCCGGGGTTGAGGTTCCGGGTGCTGCCGTGCGACGCCCCGATGGCGTGCCCCGGCCCGAACTGCTCCACCAGCGTCACCTGGCGGCCGCGGCGGGACAATGCCCACGCGGCGGCCGAGCCCATGGCCCCGCCTCCGATCACCACGGTGTCGAGGATGCTTCCCATCAGTTTTCTCCCATCATGTGAGCAGCAGCGCGACGCCGATCATCGCAGGCACGGCCACCACGGTGGTAATCAGCACGGTGTCCTTTGCCACCGTAAGTCCCGTCTTGTACCGGCTGGCGGCGACGAAAACGTTCTGGGCGGTGGGCAGCGCGGAGGTGACGACGACGGCGAACAGCGCGTGCCCTTCCATCCCCACGGCGAAGCGGGCAAAGACATAGGCCAGGGCGGGCTGCACGGCCAGCTTAAAACCGCTGGCAAGCAGTGTGTCCGTCCGGCGTTCCGACGATGCCTGGAGCGGCCGGGTCCCGTTGAGGCTCATGCCGAACGCGATCAGCATGGCAGGGATGGCGGCCCCGCCAATCAGGTGGATGGGTTCCATCACCAGTTCCGGGACCTTGAAGCCGGTGCCGGCAACCACCAGGCCGAGCGCGGAGCCCACGATCATCGGGTTCCGCAGGATCATGAAGATGAAGCTCAGGAAAGTGGTGCGGTGCGAACTGGTGCTCGAATCCAGGATCAGCAGGAACAGCGGGGTGAAGAAGGCGAGCTGGAAGATCAGCAGCGGGGCCACATAGCTCGCGTCCCCCAGGACGTAGACGGCGATGGGGATGCCGAGGTTCGCGGAGTTGGCCAGCGAGGCAGCCATGGAGGACATCAGGGATTCCGGCAGTGAACGTTTGAGCCAGAATTTGGCGATGGTGAAGAAGAGTAATGCCGTGGCGATGGCAGCCACCGCCGTGACCAGCAGGGGAGCGGCGAACACTTCCTGCAGGCGGGCCTTGCTCAGCGTTTCGAAGAGCAGCGCGGGGCTGGCCACGAAGAAGGTGAGGGAACTCAGCACCGGCCGGGCGTTGTCCCCCAGCACCTTCTGCCGGCCCACGAACCAGCCCACCAGGATGATGCACCACACCACAAAGAACCCCGCCAGCACGCCTAGCAATGAAGAACCTGCAGGGTGCGGCGGGGCAGCGTACCGGAGACCACGCTCCGGTTAGAAGTCGGCGTTGTTCAGTGCGAACGGCGGGCGCAGGAGGCCGGGTGTGATGCCCTCGGCGGGGTCATTGCCGAGCTGGACCACCTTATTGTTTTCGTCCACGTGGACCACCCTGGGCTCGTACGCCTTTGCCTCTTCGGTGGTCATCTGCGCATAGGTGATCAGGATGACGAGGTCGTTTTCGTGCATCAGGTGCGCCGCAGCGCCGTTGATGCCGATGACACCGGAACCGCGCTCGCCGGCGATGGTGTACGTCTCCAGCCGTGAACCGTTGGTGATGTCCACAATCGAGACAAGCTCGCCGGGGAGGATGTCGGCAGCCTCCAGCAGGTCCAGGTCAACGGTGACCGAACCTACGTAGTGCAGGTCAGCGTGCGTGACGGTGGCCCGGTGGATTTTGGACTTGAACATTGTTCGATTCATAACGGGACCAGTCTAGCGCCGGGCCTGGTCGGGCGCAGTGACGCAGGGAACACTGTCAGGCCTGCCGTGCCACAGCCTCCGCGGCGGCCGCGAGGGTTTCCCGTGCGGCGAGGATCGCGGGACGCTTGGCGCTGGAACGGCGCACCGAGGTGAACACCGTGCGGTGCGGCTTGCCGGGCAGCTCCAGCAGCTTGGCGGTGGTGCCCCGGCCTGTCCACACCAGGTCCGGCATCAGGGCCACGGCGTTGCCGGACTCGATAAGCCGGATCTGCGCCTGCAGGTCTGCGGTTTCAAAGCGCACGTCCGGTTCAAAGCCTGCGCTGCGGCAGGCCTGTTCCGCCCAGTGGCGCGACGCTGCCCCCCGCGGCTCCATGACCCAGGCGAGTTCCGCGGTGTCCTCGATCCCGCGGATGGCGGGGACGCCGTCGGACTCCGGCGGTACGGCAAGCCGGATGGCGTCCGTGGTCAGTTTGATGCGGTCCAGTTCCGGGTAGCGCGGCGCGGCGTGTCCCGGGTACTGCTCGGCGATGACAAGGTCGAAGTCCCGCGCCCAGGTCTCATGGAGTGCGGTTTCCGGCTCGCGCTGGATCATCTCGATCCGGACCTCGGGGTAGGCTGCGGACATCCGGGTGAGCGTGTCCGGCATGAGCGCCAGTGCCGCAGACTGGAACACGGCGATCCGGACCGTTCCTGTGACCGTGGTGAGGGAGGCAGCCAGGTCCGCCTCCGCCTGCTCCATGGTCTGCAGCAGCTGGGCCGTGTGCGCCACCAGCACCTCCGCCTGCGGCGTCAGCTGCACCCGCCGGCCTGTCTTGCGGAGCAGTTCGACGCCCACTTCCTTTTCCAGCAGGGCCAGCTGCTGGGACACCGACGACGGGCTGTACTGGAGTGCGTCCGCCACCTCCGCCAGCGTCCCGCGGATGCTCAATTCGCGGAGCAGCCGGAGCCTGCGGACGTCGAGCATGAGGGAATCCTTACCGAAACTAACGAATATAGGTTAGAAGTAGTCACTTTATCTAATGCAAGGAGGCTTGCATACTGTTGGGACCGAGTTACCCCCGTCACAGCCATTTCGTGGCGTGCCGCGGCGGGGTCGCACCCCAAGCAGGAGTTCCTGATGAGCACTAGAGATATGAGCCAGTCAGTCATGCGGCGCAAGCCGATTGACGACATTGAGGAAGAAAACAAGCACAGTGGCCTGTTCAAGTCACTCGGACTGTGGCAGCTCACCGCGATTGGCGTAGGTGGCATTATCGGCGTCGGCATCTTTTCCCTCGCGGGACTGGTGGCGGCAGGAAGCGAAGGCACGCCCGGAGTGGGGCCCGCGGTGCTGTTCTCGTTCCTGATTGCCGGCCTGGCCTCGGCGGCCGCGGCGCTGTCCTACGCCGAATTCGCGGGCATGATCCCGCGCGCAGGCTCCGCCTATACCTACGGCTACGTGGCGCTGGGTGAGATTATCGGCTGGTTCATCGGTTGGGACCTGCTGCTGGAATACATTGCCATTGTGGCCGTGGTGGCCATCGGCATCTCCGGTTACTTTGACGCCTTCCTCTCCGGCATCGGCATCAACATGCCCGTCTGGATGACGTCGACGGCGGACGAGGGCAAGGGCGGCATCGTCAACATCCCGGCCATCCTGGTCTGCCTCCTGGTCACCTGGATCCTCTCCCGCGGCACTAAGGCCTTCGGGCGGTTCGAGCTCGTCGCCGTGGCCATCAAGGTGATCCTGATCCTCTTCATCATCGGCCTGGGCGTTTTCTATATCGACACCAACAACTACAACCCGTTCATGCCCAGCGGTTTCGGCCCGGTCCTGGCCGGCGCGGCCACGGTCTTCTTCGCCGTCTTCGGCTATGACGCCATGAGCACCGCGGCCGAGGAGGCCACCGACGGCAAAAAGCACATGCCCAAGGCCATCATCCTGTCCCTTATCATCGCCATGCTGCTCTATGTGGCCGCCACCCTGGTCCTGACCGGCATGCAGAACTACAAGGACATTGACCCCAAGGCCGGATTCGCCTCGGCTTTCACCGGGGTTGGCCTGCCCGTCATCGCCACCATCATTTCGGTGTTCGCGGTGCTGTCCATCCTGACCGTGATGCTGACCTTCCTCCTGGGCGTCACCCGCGTGTGGTTCGCCATGAGCCGCGACGGCCTGCTGCCCGGCTGGTTCGCCAAGACGGACAGGCACGGCACGCCGCAGCGCGTTACCTGGATCGCCGGCGTCGCCTCGGCCTTCCTGGCTGGCGTGTTCCCGATCAAGGAGGTCGCGGACCTCACCAACATCGGCATCCTGGCCGCGTTCGTCGTCGTCTGCCTTTCGGTGATCATCTTCCGTTACAAGCGTCCGGATGCGCCGCGGACCTTCCGCCTGCCGTTCATGCCGGTAATTCCCGCCTTCGGCGTGCTGGCGTCCGCGTTCCTGATGTTCCAGCTGCACTGGGAAACCTGGCTGCGGTTCGGCGTCTGGCTGGTCATCGGCCTGGCCATCTACTTCTTCTACGGCCGCCGGCACTCCCTCATGAACCCGGACAGCCCGCGGCACGAGGAGCTCGTGGAGATGCACCGCCCGCTCCGCTGACCTGCCCCGGGGGACGCTCCCTCTCTCACTTACTGCCGCTCAAACACGGACGCTCTATCACCTTCATGCGGAGGGTGATAGGGCGTTTCCGTTTTTCCCGCATTAAGTGCGGGAGGGTGGAGTTCGGCGGGGGTTTAATGCTTCATCTTTTCTAACCTGTATTGGTTGGAAAACATCGCTTTATCTTATGTGAACGCAGGCCCATACTGGTGGATAAGACCACTCCAAACCCCCAGGAAAGAACGGGAAAAGCCATGACCCACGTAGCAATGGAGCCGGCAGTTGCCGCACGTATTGCGCCGCAGACCGTCGACGTCGATGTCCCGCAGGCCAAGGCCCTGGCAGACGACGCAGTGGCCCTGGTCCGCCGCTGGCTGACCGAGGCCGCAAAGGTTCCGGTGGACGCTTCCGCCGAGCAGCTTGCCGGAGTTCTCAAGGACCCGAATGGCCTGGAGTTCACGGTGGGCTTCGTGGACGGTGTGGTCCGCCCCGAGGACCTGAACGTCGCCGCCCGCAACCTGGCCAAGCTTGCCCCCAAGGTTCCGGCTTTCCTGCCCTGGTACATGCGCAGCGCCGTCGCGCTGGGCGGCACCATGGCCCCGGTAATGCCGCAGGTTGTCATCCCCATCGCCCGCAAGGTCCTCCGCGAGATGGTGGGCCACCTGATCGTGGATGCCACGGACGCCAAGCTGGGCCCGGCCATCGCCAAGATCAGGAAGGACGGCATCAAGCTCAACGTCAACCTCCTTGGCGAGGCAGTCCTCGGCGAACACGAGGCATCGCGCCGGCTCGAAGGCACCCACACCCTGCTGGCCCGCCCGGACGTGGACTACGTGTCCATCAAGGTTTCCTCCACCGTTGCCCCGCACTCCGCCTGGGCCTTCGACGAAGCCGTGGAGCACGTCGTCGACAAGCTCACCCCGCTGTTCCAGCTCGCCAACTCCTTCGCCGCCCCCGGAAGCAGCACCGGCGGGAAAGCCAAGTTCATCAACCTGGACATGGAGGAGTACAAGGACCTGGACATGACCATCGCGGTCTTCACCCGGATCCTGGACAAACCCGAGTTCAAGAACCTCGAGGCCGGCATCGTGCTCCAGGCCTACCTCCCGGACGCACTCTCCGCGATGATCCGGCTCCAGGACTGGGCAGCCGAACGCCGTGCCAACGGCGGCGCTGCCATCAAGGTGCGCGTGGTCAAGGGCGCCAACCTGCCCATGGAGCAGGTGGAAGCCTCCCTGCATGACTGGCCGCTGGCCACCTGGGGCACCAAGCAGGACTCCGACACCAGCTACAAGAGCGTCATCAACTACGCGCTGCACCCGGAGCGGATCAAGAACATCCGGATCGGCGTGGCCGGTCACAACCTGTTCGACATCGCCTTCGCCTGGCTGCTGGCCAAGCAGCGCGGCATCGCGGATACCGCACAGCGGAGTATCGAATTCGAAATGCTCCTGGGCATGGCCCAGGGCCAGGCGGAGGCCGTCAAGAAGGACGTCGGCTCGCTGCTGCTCTACACGCCCGTGGTGCACCCGTCCGAGTTCGACGTCGCCATCGCCTACCTGATCCGCCGCCTCGAAGAGGGCGCCAGCCAGGACAACTTTATGTCCGCAGTGTTCGAACTGAGCGAAAACGAGGCCCTGTTCGAACGCGAAAAGCAGCGCTTCCTGTCCTCCCTGGAAGCCCTGGACAACAGCGTGCCGCCGGCCAACCGCCAGCAGAACCGCAGCCTTCCGCCCGTTCCCATGCCGCACACCGGCTTCCGCAACACCCCGGACACCGACCCGTCCCTGCCCGCGAACCGCGACTGGGGCCGGGCCATCCTGGACCGCATCCCGTCCTCCACCCTCGGCCACGCCTCCGTGGCCGCCGCATCCATCAAGGACGAGGCCACCCTCAACACGGTGATCGCCACCGCCGTCGAAAAGGGCAAGGCCTGGGGCGGGCTCTCCGGTGACGAGCGCGCCGAAATCCTGCACCGCGCCGGCGACGTCCTTGAGGCCCGCCGCGCTGACCTGCTCGAGGTCATGGCCAGCGAAACCGGCAAGACCATCGACCAGGGTGACCCCGAGGTCAGCGAGGCAGTGGACTTCGCCCACTACTACGCCGAGTCCGCACGCAAGCTGGACAAGGTCGACGGCGCCACGTTCGTCCCTGCCAAGCTCACCGTGGTGACCCCGCCGTGGAACTTCCCGGTCGCCATCCCGGCCGGCTCCACCCTGGCGGCACTCGCCGCCGGCTCCGCCGTCGTCATCAAACCGGCCAAGCAGGCCGCCCGCAGTGGCGCCGTGATGGTCGAAGCCCTCTGGGAAGCCGGCGTGCCCCGTGACGTCCTGACCATGGTGCAGCTGGGCGAGCGTGAGCTCGGCAAGCAGCTCATCTCCCACCCGGCCGTTGACCGCGTCATCCTCACCGGCGGCTACGAGACCGCCGAGCTGTTCCGCTCCTTCCGCAAGGACCTGCCGCTGCTGGCCGAGACGAGCGGCAAGAACGCCATCATCGTCACCCCCAGCGCGGACCTGGACCTGGCAGCCAAGGACGTGGCCTACTCCGCGTTCGGCCACGCCGGCCAGAAGTGCTCCGCCGCATCCCTGGTCATCCTGGTGGGCTCGGTGGCCAAGTCCAAGCGCTTCCACAACCAGCTGATCGACGCCGTCACCTCACTCAAGGTGGGCTACCCGCAGGATCCCACCAGCCAGATGGGCCCCATCATCGAGCCTGCCAACGGCAAGCTCCTGAACGCCCTGACCACCCTCGGCGAAGGCGAGAACTGGGCGGTGGAGCCAAAGAAGCTGGACGGGACCGGAAAGCTGTGGAGCCCGGGTGTGCGCTACGGCGTCAAGCGCGGTTCCTACTTCCACCTGACCGAGTTCTTCGGCCCGGTGCTGGGCGTGATGACAGCGGACACCCTGGAGGAGGCCATCGCCATCCAGAACCAGATCGAGTACGGCCTCACCGCCGGGCTGCACTCCCTCAACTCGGAGGAACTCAGCATCTGGCTGGACTCCATCCAGGCCGGCAACCTCTACGTCAACCGTGGCATCACCGGTGCCATCGTGCAGCGCCAGCCGTTTGGCGGCTGGAAGAAGTCCGCAGTGGGTGCCGGCACCAAGGCAGGCGGCCCCAACTACCTGGCCGGCCTGGGCGACTGGGCTGCAGCACGCAGCACGGCGACTGCCTCCGTTACCCACCCGGGTGTCCGCCGCATCATCAACGCCGCCGGCGCCGCCCTGGAGCCGGCCGGGCTTGAATCCGTCCAGCGTGCCCTGGCGTCCGACGCCGAGGCCTGGGCAGAGGAGTTCGGCACCGCCAAGGACGTGTCCGGCCTGGGCGCGGAACGCAATATCTTCCGCTACCGCAGCCTGCCCGTCACCGTCCGCCTGTCCGAAGGGGCGGCGCTCGCGGACCTGGTCCGGACCGTGGCAGCCGGCGTCCTGGCCGGATCGGAGCTCACGGTGTCCACCGCCGTCGAACTTCCCGCCCAGCTGCGCCCGGTGCTTACCGCGCTCGACATCGACGTGACTGTAGAGTCCGACGCCGGCTGGCTGGCTTCCGCGGGACGCCTTGCCTCCGCCGGCAAGCTTTCCGGAGCGCGCATCCGGCTGATCGGCGGGGACGCGTCCGCGCTCGCCGAGGCAACCGGCGGTCGCCCCGACCTGGCGGTGTACGCCCACCCGGTCACGGGGGCGGGCCGCGTGGAACTGCTGCCGTTCCTGCACGAGCAGGCCGTCAGCATCACGGCACACCGCTTCGGCACCCCGAACCACCTCTCGGATGCGCTGATCTGACCAGGCGCAGGCAACTCTAACCAGGCGCAGGCAAACACAAGGCCGGGCGGCCACCTTCCCGGGTGGCCGCCCGGCCTTGTTTGCTGTCAGTGTCCGCGCTGGCTGCGCGGCAGGAGACCTTCGGGCGTCAGCCCAGGTACCACCCGGGCGGCGTCCACGTCACGGGAACGCTGTGTGCTGAGAAGTCCTCGCAGCGGGTGCAGGTGTAGGCCACTTCCCCAAGGGTGGCTACTGCACCGTCGCGCCGGTAGGTGGGCGGTATATAGGACTCAAGGTAGATGAATTCGTCGGTACGGCACTTGTCGCAGGTTGGCTTGCCCACGTAGCCGGAATCCGTGGTTGCTACTCCCGCGCCGAGGATTGATTGGCGGGTTGCGGGCCGCGCAGGAGTGTGCGGGTGTGCATGGGCCGCACTGAAATGGGTGTTCTTGGCTGTCTTCATTGGCTGCCTGTCCCGGGCGGAAAGCTCTGTTGTTCAGGGCACGCCCGTGTAAGAGAACCGGCCAGCTGCTTGACCCTGGGAGACCAGCATAGATTAGGTAACGTTCTGACATCAATGGATAGATTTCACGGGGTGGCGTATTGCTCCGGTTGCCGTTTGGCCCCGCGGGAGTACCGTTCCTAGGCCTGGCGGTTGATAGTCCTGCCCACGATGGACTGCGTGAGCGCATCGATGACTTCCGAGTTGGCCAGCGGATTGCGGATCAGGGTGAAGTCCACGTCCCCCACGGCGGGCAGGTCGAAGCGCCGCGTGATGATCTTCAGGTCTTCCGGGACCAGCGACGTCGGCATGACTGCCACGCCGATTCCGGCCCGGACGGCAGCCAGGACTCCACTGATCTGGCGGGTGGTGCATGTGATGCGCCAGGTCCTGCCGTGTGCTTCGAGGGCATCAATGGCCAGTTTCCTGCTCAGGCTGGGCGAGGGATAGGCGATCAGCGGGACCGGGTTGCCCGGTTCCAGGCTGGTCTGCTCCAAGCCCACCCAGGAGAACGAATCGTGCTGCACCACCGTGCCGTCCTTGGCGCCGGCCACCCACTTCACGAACACCAGGTCCAGCTGGCCTGCGTTGAGCTTTCGGTACAGCTGGTCGCTTTGGCCCACCGTCAGCTCCAGGTTGATCTGCGGGTAGATCTGCCGGAACTCGCGGAGGATCCGGGGCAGGCCGGTAATGGCAAGATCGTCCGCCGTGCCGAACCGGAGGCGGCCGCGCATCGCCGAACCGGAAAAATAGCGCGCCGCGGCGTCATGGGCGGACAGGATGTTGCGGGCGAACCCTGCCATCGCATCCCCGTTGTCTGTCAGCCGGACGTCACGGGTGTCCCTTGCGATCAGCACGCGCTTGGCTGCCGCCTCCAGCTTCCGGATGTGCTGGCTGATGGTGGGCTGCGCGAGGCCCAGGCGCTCGGCGGCCTTGGTGAAGCTGAGCGTTTCGGCCACTGCCAGGAAGGAGCGCAGCTGGGCGGGTTCAAACACGGCGGACTCCATCAGTCTTGACTGGCATTACGTACTGCAATGGGAGTTATAGGCACGATACGCCTCCATAATCTTCCTGCCCAGCCTAGCGTTAAGGACATCCCAGCCCGCCCGCAATTTGAGGACACCACTGTGGCACCCCCACCGCCGTCGTCGGCAACCGTCACCCAGCCCGTCATCGATTCTGCAGGTTCTGCATCTGCCCCTCCCATGGAGGACATCCACACCCAGCCGCTCCCGGTTGTGGCCGAACACCTCCCTTGGCGGCACACCTTCATCTCCCTGAAAGTGCCCAACTTCCGGATTTTCGCTATGGGGCATTTCGTGGCCGTCATCGCGCTGTGGATGCAGCGCATCGCGCAGGACTGGCTGGTGCTGCAGCTTTCAGGCTCCGTAACGGCCGTGGGAATCACCGTTGCCCTGCAGTTCCTGCCGTCCCTCCTCTTCGGGCCGTGGGGCGGGATGGTGGCTGACCGGTTCGCCAAGCGCCGGATCCTCATTCTGTGCCAGAGCCTGGCAGCGGTCCTGGCCGCGACGCTGGCTGTCCTCGCACTCACCGGAACCATCGAGGTATGGCATGTCTACGTGATCGCCCTGGTGCTGGGCCTGGTCACCGTCCTGGACCAGCCGGCCCGGCAGGTGTTCGTGCACGAACTGGTAGGTCCGAAGTACCTGCGGAATGCCATCAGCGTGAATTCCACAACTTTCCAGCTGGGCGGCCTGATCGGCCCGGCTTTGGCCGGCCTGCTCCTGACCGCCGTCGGTGCGGGCTGGGCTTTCGCTGCCAACGCCGCCGCCTGCTGCTCCACGGTGGCGATGCTTCTGGTCCTCCGCAAGGACAAGCTGTTTGTCAGCGCCCCTGCGCCCAAGAGCAAGGGGATGTTGCGGGCAGGCCTTCGTTACGCACTGGGCAAGCCCACCATCTTCTGGCCTTGGCTGATGGCTGGCTTCATTGCAGTGTTCGCCATGAGCCTGCCCGTGCTGCTTGCAGCGTTCGCCGACAACGTCTTCGCGGTGGGTGCAGGTGGCTACGGGCTGCTCAACGCCCTGGTGGCTCTCGGCGCCTTGGCCGGGGCAGTGGCGTCCACCCGCCGCCGGCGCTTGCGGCTGCGGTCCGTGGTGTTCTGCGCCGGCATGTACGGGGCGATGCTCTGCCTGGCCTCGCTGGCACCATCCATGGCCTGGTTCGGCGCCGCGATAGTCCTGTCAGGATTCTGGTGCCTGATGTTCCTCACCGGCTCCAACCAGCTGGTCCAGGTCAGTTCGAACATGGGGATCCGGGGGCGGGTGATGAGTCTCTACATCATGGTGCTTATCGGCGGCCAGGCTTTGGGCGGGCCGATGCTGGGCTGGATCGCCGAACACGCGGATCCGCACGCCGCACTCCTGGTCTCGGGCGGGGCCCCTGCGCTCGCGGCGCTGACAGTGTCAGTCCTGCTGGCCCGGAAAGCAGCGCTCACGCTCCGGGTGGACCTGAAGGACCGGCGCCGGCCGCTGCAGATCGTGGACCGGACAGCGGCAGCCTGAAGCAAACGCCAGCATTCTTTGGTAGCTGCTCCAGGCCGTCGGTCGGCTTCCAGCCGGCGGTTTCCCGGCTACTTCTTCTTGGCAGCGCTCTTGCCGGAGGGGATATCCAGGGAACTGGCCGGCGCGGAAGCGGCCCTCTTGTCTGCGCGTTTTTCCTTGATGGATTTGCCGGACTTTTTTGATGCCGTTTGACGCGGGGACTTATCAGCCATGATTGCTCCTGTAGCGGAACCGAAAGGTTCCTGACTACAGACCCTACACCCCGGCACCTAATACGGTCCGTGCGCGGCCACGGCAATACAGGGGAAACTGGAGCGGCTGACGGGAATCGAACCCGCGTATCAAGCTTGGGAAGCTAGCGCTCTACCATTGAGCTACAGCCGCACTGCCGCCGCTCGCGCGGGGCAGAACTTAGCTTAGCGCAGATGTAGCTTCAATCCGCCCAACCCTGAGCGCTGTTGGCCGTGTCCCGTGGGCCCCGGCGTCATCCAGTAACTCTTCAATAACGTCGCAGGCCCTGGCTAGGTGCGGGTCCGGAGCGCTGGTTAACCTGAACCGGAAGGCTGCGGCGTCAGGGGGAGGCGGCCAGCGCGGCAGGCCGACGGCAACCACGGGAAGATTTACATGGCATTCGCAGAACACGAGGTCCTCATCCGGCGTGACGCCATGGCTGTGTACCTCTACCTGCTGGACGCCACCAATCTTCCGCTCTGGCGCGAGGGCGTCCGCAGCGTGAAGCTGCTGCAGGGCCCGGCTGAGGCCAAGGGCGCCGTCTACCGGCAGATGGTCGCGGGCCGGTCCGGGCTGAGCATCCCGGCTGACCTAGAAATCACCCAGGCCCGTCCGGGCGCAGAAATCGAGTTCCGGGTCCTGTCCGGCCCCGCAAACCGCAGCGGCGGCTACTACCTCAGCACGGAAGAGGCGGGAACCCGGGTCCGGTTCGCGGTTGAAGCGCAGGCCGAGGGCCGGTTCGCGTTCCTTGACCGGCTGGGCCTGCTGAACAAGATGGTCCAGCGAAGCGTCCGGGCAGAAGTGGCCCAGCTGGAGCGGCTCAAGGACGTCTTGGAGCTCCAGCCCGCCGTCTAGGTCCCGGCTGGTCGCGTCTGCCGGGTCCGCCTACCGGGCCCGCTTACTGGGCCAGCCGCTGACCGGTCCACGGCCCTGCGATGTTCGACGCCGAGGCAAGGCTTCCACCGGTCAGGTCCCAGTACTGGACAACGTCACCCGCACGGCGGAGGGCCACGCCGGTTGAGTTCAGCCCGGTGACGTCCCGCAGGGCCTTCACGCCCGTGGCATCCTGCCAGCCGGTGGCAACGGTGGGCCGGGCTTCGGCGCGCAGCGCCGTGGTTCCCCAGCCGCGGTACAGCACAACCGCTCCGTCGGTGCGGATGGCCAGCAGGTCCTGGAAGCCGTCGGCATCGTAGTCCACCATGGCCAGCCTGCCGCCTGGCAGCCCGCTGGCGACCAGGGTCCGTGCGGCGAGGTCACCGGTTCCCTTGTTGGGATACAGGTAGAGGTTGCCGGCGGCATCCCGGGCAAGGATTTGGGGCATCCGGTTATTGGCACACCAGCCGCCCACGGCCAAGGTCAGGGTGTCCCACCCTCCGGCGCCGAGGGTGACCGGTGCCTGGAACCCGCCTGCGGCAATGCCGCGGTGCAGAGTCAGGTTGCCGTTGGTCCATTGGGTGAGCAGGTCATAGGCCCCGTCGCGGTCCCAGTCCGTAACGAAGACTTCCTTGACGCCGTAGAAGCCCGAACCGATCAACCTTATAGACCCGTAGGAGCGTGCGCCGAGCGAGGTGCGGGCAAGGAGTTGGCCCGTGGCATCTACAGTGACCAGGTCTCCGGGGCCCGTGATGGCTGCGGCGGACAGGTCCAGCGTGGGCGGCATGTGCCGCACCGTGGCATCGCACATGGTGGGAGCGGGAGGCGGCAGGGCGGCTCCGCCGCCGCTGCTGGCGCCGCCGGGCGAATTGACGGTGCCCGCCGGAAGCGTGGTGTAGCCGAAGAAGTTCACCACGCCCCAGATCTTGTAGGTGCGGTCGGTGTAGGAGATGCCGGCGCCCATCACGTTGAACCTGGGGTCGAGCAGCATGGCGTTGTGGCCGGGCGAGCCCTTCCACCACTCCACCAGCAATGCCGCATCCCGGTCGGTGCGGATGGCGATCACTTCGCCGGCGCCATTGTTGGGGTTCAGGGCGCGGGGATCAGTCCAGAAGTTGGCACGGTGCTCGATGACCTCGCGTGAGGCAATGTTGTCCGACCACTCCTGCGCCAATCCCGCCACTGTGGGGTGGTACTTCACGGGCGCCAGGCCTTTGGACACCCGGTATTCATTGATCCGGTTGAAAACCGTGAGGATTGCGGCCGAGTTGTCATCCCGCACCAGGGCTTCGGGACTCGGTACGGCAAGCATGGATTCGGGGGCGGGCAGCGCCGGTGCGGACTTTCCCAGTTCCTCATCCGGCGCCCACAGCGGCGGGATCCACGGAACTTCCGGAGCGGCATCAGCCGTGCCGGCGGCAGTGGCCTCGGACGTCACGGGCTCGGGGGCCGGGGCCGTCCCCGAGGTTGTGGGGGCGGGCGCCTCCGGGGCGGGAGATGCTGTGGCCGGCGACGCCGGACGGATCTCCGGTTCCACGGCAGGGGTGAGCGGTGATCCTGCTGACGGGTCCCCTGCACCGCCCGCGCCGCCGCCGCGCAATGCGGGCTCCAGCAGGACACTCCGCGGACCGGCGGCGACTGCCGGGTCGCTGGCCGGCAGCGTAGCAGGGTGGGTGCCCGCTGACGAGGAGGCCAGCGCCAGGGCGCAGAGCACGCCAATGAAAGAGGGCGCTACCAATCTATTCACAACATCCCCAGCTCTGTTGGGCCATCCGGGAGACCATCCGGCGCCTGAGTATCTGAGGCAACATTAGCCCCATGAGGCCACAGCAACAACGGAAAAATATTGGTGTGGATAAGCCATACGGTAATTTGGGACGGTGCTGATCTCTGACCGCGATATTCGTGCCGAAATTGATTCCCAGCGGATCGTCCTGGAACCCTACGATCCCGCGATGGTGCAGCCGTCGTCCGTGGATGTGCGGATCGACAAGTTCTTCCGGTTGTTCGACAACCATAAGTACGCGCACATCGACCCCGCGCAGGAGCAGCCTGAGTTGACGCGGCTGGTGGAAGTCGAAGAGGACGAAGCCTTCATCCTGCACCCGGGGGAGTTTGTCCTGGGCTCCACCTACGAAACCGTCACGCTGCCGGACGATATCGCTGCCCGGCTGGAGGGCAAGTCCTCGCTGGGCCGGCTGGGCCTGCTGACGCACTCCACCGCCGGATTCATCGACCCCGGCTTCTCAGGGCACGTCACCCTTGAGCTGTCCAACATGGCCACGTTACCCATCAAACTGTGGCCGGGCATGAAGATCGGCCAGTTGTGCTTCTTCCGGCTGACATCGTCCGCGGAGTACCCCTACGGCCAGGGCGAGTACGGAAACCGCTACCAGGGCCAGCGCGGGCCCACCGCAAGCCGCAGCCACCTGAACTTCCACCGCACCAGCATCTAGCCGGCTCCGGATCCGGCAGCCACCTCATTCCGCAGGCACCGCGCTTACGCCTTCGCCGGAACTCCCTGCCTGCCGCCGCCGGCTGCGCCGACCAGAGGTTCGACGTAGCGCGCCGCCAGCGGGCCCAGCACGGCCATGATCAGCACGTAGGCCGTTGCCAGGGCTGCAAGTTCATTTGGTACCGCTCCCGACGCCACTGCCAGGCCGGCGATCACGATCGAGAACTCGCCGCGGGCGATCAGCGCTGCTCCGGCACGGAAGCGGCCGCGCCGGGCAATGCCAGCACGCTTCGCGGCCCAGACGCCCGTGACCATCTTGGTGGCGGCGGTGATGACGGCCAGCACCAGGGCCCATCCCAGTACCGGAGGGATGGACGAAGGATCGGTGTTGAGCCCGAACGCCACAAAGAAGATTGCCGCGAACAGGTCCCGCAGCGGTTCAAGGATGCGGGTGGCGTTGTGGGCTGTGGCGCCGGAAATGGCGATGCCGAGCAGGAACGCCCCCACCGCGGCGGATACCTGCATGGCTGAAGCGAGTCCGGCCACGAGCAGCGCGGCACCAAGGACGTTCAGGAGGAACACTTCCGAGTTCTCGCTGTGGACGGCCCTGGACACGTGATGCCCGTGCCGCAGCGCAACCATCAGGACCACACTCACGACTGCAAGCGCGATGCCCACGCTGGTGAGCCCGCCGAGGAAACTGACCCCGGCCAGGATGGTGGTCAAGACAGGCAGGTAGACGGCCATGGCCAGGTCTTCGAACACCAGGATGGACAGCACCACGGGCGTTTCCCGGTTTCCCAGCCGGCCGAGGTCGGTGATGACCTTGGCCGCAATTCCCGATGAGGAGATGTACGTGACGCCGCCCAGCACCATGGCCCCCACACCGCCCCAGCCCAGCAGGTAGGCCAGCGCGGCACCGGGCAGGAAGTTCAGTACCAAGTCGAGCACACCGCCCTGCCAGGACCGGCGCAGGCCCGTGAAGAGCTCGGTTGCCGTATATTCCAGCCCGAGCATAAGCAGCAGCAGGATTACCCCGATTTCGCTGCTGATGTGGGCGAATTCGTGCATCCCCTCAAGCTTGACGATGCCGCCTGCGCCGAAAGCGAGCCCGCCCAGGAGGTAGAGCGGGATGGGTGACATTGCGATCCGTCCGGCCAGCCTGGCCAACAGGCCGAGGCAGAACACAACGGCCCCCAGTTCAATGAGGGTCAGGGCCAGCGGGTCCATAGGACTCAGCCGTGGCGCAGGATATCGGCTGCCGCGTCGAGACCTTCCTGCGTTCCGACTGCCACCAGCAGGTCCCCGGTGTGGAGGACGGCGTCGGGGCCCGGCGAGGGGAGCACCTCACCTTCACGCATGATGGCCACGATGGACACGCCGCACCGGGTGCGGATGCATGCCTTACCCATGGGCTGGTTCTGGAACGGGGAGTCGGGAGCGATCGAGAACTGCCGGGTGACAATTCCGGGGTAGTCCTTGTGCTCTTCGGTCAGCTTCATGGCCAGGTGCTGCCCGCCCAGGAGGTTGCCCAGGGTGGCTGCTTCGTCGCTGGTCAGCGGAATGGACGCCTGGCAGGTATCGGGATCATCCCAGGTGGAGATGATGAGTTCCGTCTGACCCTCGCGCAGCTCCACCACGCCGATTCGGCGGCCGGAGGCTGTCATGAAATCCTTCCGCAGGCCAAGGCCCGGAAGGTTGGTCTCATCCACGTTCATGCTTCAAGCCTAGTCTTCCGGGGGCGCCCGTGGGGTGCGGTCAGTGAGCCCGGAAGTCCTGCCCGGATTCAGGCCGCCGGAACAACCGCAATAGGCGCCTCGTCCGGCGCTTTCACCGGGAGCAGGACCAGCAGGCCGGCCAGGAGGACCACCATGATGCCCAGGATCCCCCAGCGCTGGGCCTCGCCGGCAGGAACCAGCGGCGTGGCAACGGCAATGCAGAGGGTGAACAAGGCTGGAGCAAGGAAGCTGACGGCACGGCCGGTGGTGGCATACAGGCCGAAAAGTTCACCCGACTCGCCGTGTGGTGCCAGCCGCGCCAGGTACGCGCGCGACGAGGACTGGGCGGGACCCACGAACAGGCAGAGGAAAAGGCCGAACACCCAGAACGTGGTGCTGCCTGCCCAGGCCATGCCAAAGAAGACGTACTCGCCGTTGCCAAGGACCAGGATCACGGTGCCCGCGGCCAGCAGGCCGAGCAGGGAACCGATGATGACGGCCTTCGGTCCCACCCGGTCATCCAGGAATCCGCCGATCACGGCCCCCACCGCCGCCACCACATTCCCGAAAATGGCGAAGAAGATGACCTGGGAGAGCTCGAAGCCGAAGGTTCCGGCCGCGATGATCCCGCCAAACGTGAAGACCGCGGCAAGCCCGTCACGGAATACGGCGCTTGCCAGCAGGAAGTAGATGGTGTGCGGGCTGGTGGCATAGATCGCCTTGATCCGCCGCACCAGCAGACCGTAGCTGGCCAGGAAGCCCAGTTGCCTGCCCTTGCCTGTGCGGGGCAGTTCGGGGACGGCGAACAGCACGGGCAGGGCGAATACGAAGAACCACAAGGCGGAGAAAACGGCCACCAGGCGAATGTTCAGGCTGTCCTCCGTGGACGCGCCGAACCACTCGAAACTGGGCTGGACGAACAACTGCAGGACGGCCAGCAGGGCCACGATTCCGCCCAGGTATCCCGCACCCCAGCCAAAACCGCTGACCCTGCCGATGTTCCGGGGCGTGGATATCTGGGCGAGCATGGCGTTGTAGTTGACGCCGGCGAACTCGAAGAAGATGTTTCCCAGCGCGATCAGGGACACGCCCAGGAGCAGGAATTCGGGCCGCGGAAACACGAAGAAGCACAAGGCGGTCAGGACGGCGACGGCCGCGGTGTTCACACCCAACCAGAGCTTCCGCCGGCCGCCCGCATCGGAACGCTGCCCGGTCACGGGGGCCAGCAGGGCGATGGCCAAGCCCGCCACGGTAAGGGCAGCGCCGAGCACGGCGGACGCCTGATCTTCCCCGCCAAAGGCGCTGGAGGTCAGGTAGACGGTGAAGACGAAGGTTGTCATCACGGCGTTGAAGGCCGCGGAGCCCCAGTCCCAGGAAGCCCAGGCCAGGATTCTGCCCTTATTGGAGGCGTGCTGGCCTGATTCAAGGTCCGAGGCCGGCTGCATGGCCCCCGGAGCGCTGGCGCTGTTCATACGATGCATCGTATCCGCCGAGGGCGAACACGGCGCGGACCCTGCCCCGGAATGCCGGGGGAGGCGGCGGTCATGTTACCCGATGCGGGGCGGAGGCAAAAGAGACTTGATAAACTGCCTGTTCCCGAACCTTACTTTTTGCCGCCTGCTTTACTTTTGACAATCGAATCCCTGACGTTGCGGAGAATCCAGTGGTAACAGTCCTTGCCGTGCACTTTTCGGTGGCTGTCCTGGCGCCGCTTCTCTTCCGGGCCTGGGGCCGCAATGCGTTCTACGCCCTGGCTGTTGTCCCTGCAGGTTCCTTCGCCTGGCTCCTTTTCCAGCACGCACCCGTCTACTCGGCAGCCGGTGCTGTGGCCGAGGTCTTTCCGTGGATTCCCGGCCTGCACCTCGAATTCGCCTTCCGCCTGGATGCGCTGGCCTGGGTGATGTCGCTGCTGGTGCTGGGCGTCGGTTCCCTGGTGCTGGCCTACTGCGGGCGGTACTTCAAGCGGAAGGACCAGGACCTCGGAGCATTCGGAGCCCAGCTCCTGGCCTTCGCCGGCGCCATGTTCGGCCTGGTGGTGGCGGATGACCTGCTGCTGCTTTTCATCTTCTGGGAACTCACCACCATCCTGTCCTACCTCCTGATCGGGTTCGCCCGGACCAGGCTGGCAGCGCGCCGGTCTGCCCTGCAGGCCCTGATGGTCACCACGGCAGGCGGCCTGGCCATGCTGGTGGGCCTGATCATGCTGGGGCATGCCGCCGGAACGTACCGCATCTCCGCGATCCTCGGCCAGGCTCCCGCCCTGGCGGGCGGAGCGTCCGGCCCCATGGTGAGCGCCGCCGTCGTGCTTGTCCTCGTCGGTGCCATCACCAAGTCGGCGCTGGTTCCCTTCCACTTCTGGCTCCCCGGAGCCATGGCAGCCCCCACTCCCGTCAGCGCGTACCTGCACGCCGCGGCCATGGTGAAAGCCGGCATCTACCTGGTGGCGCGGCTCGCGCCGGGCTTCTCCGAAACGGCCTACTGGCAGCCGGTGGTGCTGGGGCTGGGCCTGGCCACCATGCTGGTGGGCGGCTACCGCGCGCTCCGCCAGACAGACATCAAGCTCATCCTCGCGTACGGGACCGTCAGCCAGCTGGGCTTCCTCACTATGGTGGTGGGGCTGGGCACGCCCGATGCCGCCCTGGCCGGACTGGCGATGCTGCTGGCCCACGGCCTGTTCAAAGCCACCCTCTTCCTGGTGGTGGGCATCATCGACCACCAGTCCGGCACCCGTGACGTCGGAAAGCTTTCCGGCGTCTTCCGGTCCTCCCGCGCCCTGGGCATCGTGGCGGGCGTCGGTGCCGCGTCCATGGCGGGCGTCCCGCTGCTGGCCGGGTTCGTGGCGAAGGAATCGGTGCTGGAGGCCTTCGTGCACCACGCCGAAGACCCTGCCGCCGGGCCGTGGGGAGCGGTGGTCCTTGGCGGAATCGTGCTGGGATCCATCCTCACGTTCGCCTACAGCGCGCGCTTCATGTGGGGGGCGTTCGCCACCAAGCCGGGCGTGGAGCCCACCCCGTTCAAGGCAATCCGGCCGTCCTTCCTGGCCGCCCCCGCCATCCTGAGCCTCCTCACCGTCGTGTACGGGCTCTGGCCGGTCCCCGTCGACGCCTGGCTCCAGCCCTACGCTGCACTGTTCGCATCCACGGCGCCCGACGCCGGCACCCCGGCTGAGCAGGCAGGGCACCTGGCGCTGTGGCACGGCTTCACCCCCGCGCTGGGCCTGACAGCGCTGACCTTCGCGCTGGGCCTGGCAATGTACTTCGGCCGGAATGCCGTCGTGCGGCTGCAGTCCAAGGTGCCGGCGTGGGTGGACGCCGACCGCGCCTACCAGCTGACCATCGGCGCCCTGGACGACATTGCCGTCTGGGTTACCGGCCGCACCCAGCGCGGTTCGCTCTACTACTACCTGGCCGTCATCCTCAGCGTGGCGTTCGTGCTGCCCCTGGCCGCCATCCTCGCCGCCCGCAAACCGCTTCCCGAGGGCCTCTACCTGGTGGATCCCGGCTCGCCGCTCCAGCTCGTGGTGGGAGCCGGCATCGTGATCGGCGCCCTGGCCGCGGTCAAGGCGAACAAGCGCTTCCTGGCAGTCCTGATGGTGTCCGTCACCGGTTACGGCATTGCCCTGATGTTCGCCCTGCAGGGCGCCCCGGACCTGGCCCTTACCCAGATGCTGGTGGAGACCATCATCCTGGTGGCCTTCGTGCTGGCCATGCGCAGCCTGCCGGCCGAACTCCGTGACCGCACCGGCGGAAAGTACCGGGTGGTCCGCGTCCTGATCGGCCTGGGATTCGGTACCACCATGGTGTTCGCCGCGATCTTCGCCATGGGAGCGCGCATCGCCACTCCCGTCTCGCTGGAGTTCCCGCAACTGGCCTATGAAGGCGGCGGCGGGCTGAACATCGTGAACGTGACGCTCGTGGACATCCGGGCGTGGGACACCTTCGGGGAGATCACCGTCCTGGCGCTCGCCGCCACTGGTGTGGCAAGCCTGATCTTCGTCCGCGGCCGGGGCGACCGGATCCTGATGTCCGCGTCGGTGGCCGAGGGATCCGTGGGGCGCCACCATGGCGTCGATCCCGGGAGCCGGGACGGCGCGGCCCTGGCCATCAGCAGGAAATTCGCTTCCGCCACCCGGGACGCCTGGCTGGTGGCCGGGCGGACCCTCGCGCCGGAGCGCCGGTCCATCATCTTCGAGGTGGTCACCCGCCTGGTCTTCCACTCCCTGGTGATCTTCTCGCTGTACCTGCTGCTGGCAGGCCACAACCTTCCCGGCGGCGGATTCGCGGGCGGCCTGACGGCCGGACTTGCCCTCACCATCCGCTACCTCGCCGGCGGGCGGTTTGAACTGCGGGAGGCGACCCCCGTCAGCGCCGGGGCACTGCTGGGCATCGGGCTGGCCATCGCCGCGGCCTCGGGCGTGGTCCCGCTCCTGCTGGGCGGCCAGGTGTTCCAGACCGCCATCATCCAGTTCTGGCTGCCCGTCTTCGGCGACATCAAGTTCGTCACCTCCACCATCTTCGATATCGGTGTCTACATCGTGGTGGTGGGGCTGGTGCTCGACGTCCTGCGCAGCCTCGGCGCCGAAATCGACGAGCACTTCGAGGAACGCGCAGCTGCTCCCGCCGAGGACCAGGAGCCGGACGGCATTCCGGCGGAAACCACGGCGAAGGGCAAAGCATGAGCGTCAACCTGACCCTGCTGATCATCATGGGTGCCCTGTACGCCTGCGGGATCTACCTCATCCTCGAACGCAGCCTCACCCGGGTACTGCTGGGGCTGATGCTGCTCGCCAATGCCACCAACCTGCTGATCCTCGCCACCGGCGGATACGCCGGACTGGCTCCGCTGTACTCCAAGGACATCGCGGCCGAGGACTACAACGACCCCCTGCCGCAGGCGCTGATCCTGACCTCCATCGTGATCTCCTTCGCGGTCACAGCCTTTATGCTCGGCATCATCTACCGGACCTGGGTGCTTGCCCGGCGCGATGAGATCCAGGATGACGTGGAAGACCTTCGCGTCGCCGAGACCCCCAGCTTCGATGCCGAGGACGACGCCGAAATCCCGGCGGAGACCTCCGAGTTTCCCCTCACCATGCTGGGCGGTGACGGCCGGGACATCTCCGACCACCGCCCGTCCGGTGACGGCGGGCGTGCCGCCGGCACGGCCACCCTCGTGGCCGGCGGCCGCGAAATGCCGGCCGAGGACGCCGCCGCCGAAGAAAAACCCGGCTCCCGGAACGTGGAGCCCGGCCCGGAAGAAGGCGGAAAGTGAACATCGCAAGCTTTGCCCCGCTCGCCGTCGTACTTCCCATCCTGGGCGCTGCCCTGACCTTCATGCTGATCCGGCATTCCCGGGCGCAGCAGGCCGTCAGCATCGGTTTGCTGTCCCTGACCCTGCTGCTCGAATGCCTCCTGCTGGCCCACGTGTGGGAGGGCGGCACCGTGGCGGTGACCATCGGAGGCTGGCTGCCGCCGTGGGGCATCGTGATGGTGGTAGACCAGTTCTCCTCGCTGATGCTGGTGGTCTCGTCCGCGGTGAGCCTGGCCGTGCTGGTGTACGCCACCGGCCAGGGCATGGCCGACGGCGACCACGACGCGCCTGTCTCGATCTTCCACCCCACCTACCTGATCCTGGTGGCAGGGGTGTCCAACGCCTTCCTCTCCGGGGACCTCTTCAACCTGTACGTCGGCTTCGAGATCCTGCTGACCGCAAGCTACGTGCTGATGACCCTCGGCGGGACGGGCCCCCGGATCCGCGCAGGCGTCACCTACGTGGTGGTGTCTGTGGTGTCCTCGGTGCTGTTCCTGATCTCCATTGCCATGGTGTACGGGGCCACCGGAACCGTGACCATGGCGGACCTTGCGCTCAAGCTGGGGGAACTGGACCAGGGCACCAGGACCCTCCTGCACGTGATGCTGCTGGTGGCGTTCGGCATCAAGGCGGCCGTTTTCCCGCTGTCCTTCTGGCTGCCCGACTCCTACCCCACGGCCCCGGCCCCCGTCACCGCGGTGTTCGCCGGCCTGCTGACCAAAGTGGGCGTCTACGCCATGGTCCGCACGGAAACCCTGCTGTTCCCCGGGGACTCGCTGAACACGCCCCTGATGGTGGCGGCGCTGCTGACGATGGTGGTGGGAATCCTGGGTGCCCTGGCGCAGAGCGACATCAAGCGTCTCCTCTCCTTCACCCTGGTCAGCCACATCGGCTACATGGTGTTCGGGCTGGCCATGTCCTCGGTGGCGGGACTGGGCGCGGCGGTCTTCTACGTTGCCCACCACATCACCATCCAGACCAGCCTGTTCCTGGTCACCGGGCTGATCGAACGCCGCGGCGGAAGCTCCTCCGTGGACCGCCTGGGCGGGCTGGCCAAGCTCTCGCCGCTCCTGGCGCTGCTGTTCTTCATCCCCGGCATGAACCTTGCCGGCATCCCGCCGTTCTCCGGGTTCCTGGGCAAGGTGGGACTAATGCAGGCCGGCATCGAACTGGGAACGCCCCTTGCCTACGCACTGGTGATCGGCGGCGTCCTCACCAGCCTGCTGACGCTGCTGGCAGTGGCCAGGGTCTGGAACCGCGCGTTCTGGCGCCGGCCCTCCGACGCCGAGCACCCGGACCCGGTGCTGCTGGCAGGGCCGGACGAGGACGCACAGGCGGACGGGCAGGTCCAGGGGGAAGGGCGCCAGGATGGCGGTGCCCGCCGGACCGGCATGCTGCTGACCTCCCGCACCAGCGCCACCCGCTCCGCAACGCTGCTGCCGCGGACCATGGTGGGCTCCACGCTGGGCCTGGTGGCGCTGGGCGTGTCCCTTACCGTCTTCGCCGGGCCGCTCTTCGGACTGTCCGACCGGGCGGCTGAAGACATGCTGGACCGGACGCCGTACATTCAGGCCGTCATGGGCGGGGACACCGTGGTGCCACCCGTCCGGACCGCGGGAGGAGGTCAATGAGCCGCCGCCGCATTTCACTGCGCCAGGAACTGCCGCTCCTGGTGTGGCTGGTGATCGTGTGGGGTGCTCTCTGGCAGGACTTCAGCCCCGGCAACCTGCTGTTCGGCGCGCTGCTGGCAGTCGCCGTCGCCCGGCTCTTCTACCTTCCGCCGGTGGAGCTCAGCGGCCGCTTCAACATCCTCTACGCCATCCCGTTCGCCCTGGCGTTCCTGGCGAAGGTGGTTGTTGCCAGCGCCCAGGTCCTGCACCTCGCTATCACCAGGGGACCCAAGGTGACCAACGCCGTCGTCGCGGTTACCCTGCGGAGCCACCAGGACCTGATGGTCACCGCCACCGGGCACGTCATATCCCTGATTCCCGGTTCCCTGGTGGTGGAAGTGGACCGGTCAACGTCCACCCTCTACCTGCACGCCATCAACATCAGCACCCCGGAGGACGTGGAAAACCTGCGCAACGAAGTGAGGTCCATCGAGGCCGGACTGATCCGGATCATGGGCACGCGCGAAGAACTGGAAGCAGTCCGGATGGAGGCAGCCGCATGATGCAGGCCGTCCTGGCCGTCACGGCCGTCATCTTCTCCCTGGCCGCCGCCGGGGCCATCATCCGCATAGCGCGCGGGCCCTCGCTGCTGGACCGCGTCCTGGCCTCCGATGTGCTGCTTGCCATCCTGGGCGGGGCGCTGTGCGTGGACATGGCGGTGAACCGGCACCTTAACAACCTGATGCTGGTGGTGGCCATCTCCGTCATCGGCTTCATCGGATCGGTGACGGTGGCCCGGTTCGTGGCCGACCGGAGGGAGCAGCCCAGTGAGCCCTGATACCTGGACCTTCGACCTGGCAAGCGCGGACGGCTGGATCAACCTGGTGTCCGCCGTGTTCATGGTGGTGGGCGCGGTGATGTCCCTCGGCGCGGCCATTGGCCTGCTGCGCTTCCCGGACCTGCTGAGCCGCATGCACGCCGCCACCAAACCGCAGGTTCTGGGCCTGTTCCTGCTGCTGGCGTCCATCGGGCTGCAAATGCGGACCTGGTGGGTGTGGCCGGTGCTGCTGGTGGCCTGGATCTTCCAGCTCCTCACGGTTCCCGTCTCGGCGCACATGGTGGGCCGGGCAGGCTACCGGACCAAGCACCTGCACCGCGAGCTGCTCACCTCGGACGAGCTGGAGGCAGTGGTGCAAAAAGCCGCCGCCAAGGCCGCCCGCGAGGACGGCTCCGGCGACGGCCCTGAACGCCAGCCTTAGAGGCTAGACGACGTCCTGGCTCTTCGCGAACCGGGTGATGGCACGCTGGGTCCCGCGGTTGGTCAGCACCTGGATCACGGCACTCACCGACGCGGACACGAGCGCGAACGTGAGGGCGGTGCGGAGCGTGGTGGGGACATCCTCCTTGTCGCCCTTGGGCGGCTTCCGGCCCGTGGTCTTTTCCCAGATCACGTCCACTGCCTTGGTTCCGGCGAATCCGGCCAGCAGGCTGATGCCCGTGCCCAGCAGCTTGATGAAGAAGTTCATTCCGTGCCTCCTAGCGTCGTGAAATCAGGACTTCCCCTAGCCTAACGTCAGGGTGGCCGCCCCACGTCAGGGCGCCCTCACCAGGCCTTCCCAGTTCACGGTCCAGTGCGGCGGAAAACCGGGCGCATCCCGGTCCGGGCCGCCGTCCCAGCCGGCAGCCATCAGGGCAACGGCCGCCAGCAGCCCGCCGTTGCCCGGCAGGTACAGCGGCAGTGATTCCGTCTGCCGGTTGTGGCCGTTGGGCAGCACCAGGTTCTTCGCTGCGTCCAGCAGGAGCGCGTCGACGGCGGTTTCCGGGTCTTCGAGCCTGGCGGCGGTCATGGCCATCACCGGATAGTCCCAGCCCCAGGTGCTGTCCCAGTCCCAGTCGGCCAGGACGCTGGCCAGGGTTGCGCGCATGATGGCGGGATCGATGAGGTCCGTCCGCGGCAGCACCCCCAGCGCGTAGAGCATGGAGGGATGGTCCGTGCGGATGGTTGTACGGCTCCACACCGATGGCCGCGTATACCCCGTCCACCACCGTGGGGCGCACCATCCCGTCCGCCACCTCCGCCCACTTCTTCCGGGGCGGCAGCCCCAGCCGCTCCCGCCAGGTGTTGGCCACCCGCAGGGCCCACTGCCAGTAGGCGAGCTCGAAGGTGGGGTTGCTTGCGGTGGTCCTGGTGGATTCGTAGCTCTCCTGGGCGGGCACCAAGGGCGGGCCCAGCTCATAACCGCGGGCGGTCGGGTGCGCGAAGCCGGCCATGAACTCGGCGCTTACACAATCTCCGCGAACTCCTCCAGCAGGTCCCGCGATGGCTCCGCCCGGTACGCCAGTTCCGCGAGGTGGATGGGGTGCGGCTGCTGCCAGATGAGGAACGTGCCGATGGGGCTGGGGCTCTCGCGCCCGTCCGGGCCCACCTGCTTGGGCCAGCGGACGCCGTCGAACCCCTGGGCCTTCGCTGTCTGCCGGGCGGGCTCCAGGATGGAGGCGTACCAGCGCAGCGCGGGCAGCAGGAGTTCGGTCCGGTCCCAGGCCGCGAAGTGGGCTGCATGCCACCAGTGCATCTCCAGGTGGAATCGTCCGCGCCAGGAATTGCAGACCAGTCCTGTTTCCTGGGGCGGCAATGAGCCGGAGCAGTTGATGGCGGTGAGGTACTGGGAAAGGACCGCCCGGCGTTCGATCTCCGCCGCGCGTGGATCGTCCGGTGCGGAAAGTTCGACGGCGGCGCCGGACTTCCAGAATTCCGGCCACGCCGTGCGGGAGGCCCGGATGACGGCGGTGCCGGCCCCGGACTTCTGCGGTGCGCCATCCCCGCCGCCGGTGTTTCCGGTACGCCTGGCGCTTCCGATGCCCCCGGTGCCGCGGGGCTGGCAGTCACCCGTACCGGTGCTGGTGAAGTGGACACTGAAATCCAGGACCTGCTGTCCGGCCGCAGCCCGGACCAGGACGGTGTGCGGGCCGGTCTGCTCCAGCTCCATGCCGCTGCCCATGACCTGCACCCGGTAGGCCGACCCGTCCAGGTCCCGGGTGATGACCCAGTTCCGCCCGCCGCCGGCAGCCTGCCGCTCCGCCAGCGTGGTGGTGTGGGCGTCGGGGCGGGACCAGTCGGCAGCGTTGTGCCAGGCACCGGAGCCGTACGGGAAGGCCAGTGAGACGGCCAGGCCGTGCTGCAGGGCGGCAGATTCGATCTTGAAGCCGAGTTCGTCCCTGCCGGGGTGGCAGGCGGTGCACACTGTCACCGGATGCCCCTGCAGCCTGAAATTGCTGGTGGCCGTGCCGGTCCAGAGGTCAAGGACCTGGCTGGTGTTGGAGATGTCGTCCGCTGCCAGCTCCGGGTTTCCGCGCGCCGGCAGGACGAAGCCGATCCGCCCCAGGTCCAGCCGGTGCGGGTTGGCCCGCAGCCAGGCCTCGCTGTCCGACGCACCGGTGTCCCGCCCGTCCACGATGCCGCCCACCATGTCCACGTACGGCACCGGGCCCCGGGGCGAATCGTAAAGGACGGTGGATCCGGCCAGCGTGTAGTCCTGCCCGGGCGGAATGGAATGCCAGCCCCACTGCGACTGGGTACCGAGCAGGGTGCCTGGCGGAAGCCCGTCCCGTGCGGCCACCGGGTACCGGGCGGGCAGGGACTGCAGGCCTGTCAGGTCCATGGTGAAGCAGAATTCCCCGTTGCCTACGGAAATGGGGCTGCGGGGATCAATGGTGCGCTGCTCCACGTTGTGGCGGCGCACCAGGGTTTCGCGGTCGATGACTGCCTGTTGGCTGTGCAAGTGCGCACGCTCCTCGGATCAGAAAACGCTTTCCGAGAATCCATCCTTGTGCGCTGCCCCGTGGGTGTCAACCACGTGGGTCCGTCCGGAACTTGATCATTTTGTGGGTGCCGTCGCAGTAAGGCTTGATCGCTGAAGCCCCGCACCGGCACAGGGCCACCGTCTTCCGTTCGCGGGGGACCGGCTCTCCTGAGGGCGTGACGATCTCGAAGTCCCCCCGCACGATGAGTGGCCCGTCCGGGCACACCACGATGGAACTCTCGGGCTGGTCCTGGTCCATGGCGGCTCCTCCGCCTGCAGGGGCGGTCATGCTGCCACGGGCATTGCCGCCCTGAGCGAGGAGCGGCCGTTTTCCCAGGACTCAAGAAGGTGGGCGGAAAGCCTGATGTCAATGGCCATGACCGCCGTTGCCCCGAACAGGACGTCATCCAGCAGTTCCGGCTCGGCTTCCACCAGCCCGCCGGCAAGGTCGCGGCCCGCGATCTGCTCGTGGACCGCATCGGCTTCCACATGTTCGTCGAAGTAGTGGGTGACGCCGGCATCGAAGCCGTGGCGGCGGAAGCCGTTGCCGTAGAACCGGTTGGGCTGCGAAGACGTCATCTCATAAATGGCCAGGTGCCCGATGATGGCGCCGCGGAGGCGCCGGTTCAGCCCGCACAGGGACATCAGGTTGACGGCCGCCAGGGAAACCGCCGGAACGGTATCGACGTACGCGCCGTAGGAGTCATCCATCCCCAGCCCCCGCATGGTCCGGGCGAACAGGGCGCTGTGCATCCGGTCCGGACGTCCGCCGCCGTACTCGTCCGCCTGGATTTCCACCAGCGCCGCCTTGGCCCGGCCGCTGAGGCGGGGGATCGCCCACGTGTGCGGATCCGCCTCCTTCAGCTGGTACACGGACTTATGGATCAGGAACTCCTTGAGCTGGTCAAGGCTGGCCTTCCTGGCCACATAGCGGGAGACGCTGGGGCCGGTGTCCCTGCCGGCAAGGCCGAACAGCACATCTGCCACTGCGTCGCTGGTGAGGTCGGCGGCAGCCGGAAGGTCCAGCTCTCCGGCGGCGTCGCCGGCTGCCGCGCGAAGGGCCGCCTCAAACGGCTTTTCCAGGGCCTGACGGACCTGGATCAGCCCGGCATCCCATTCCCACTCGTCCGTGACGCCGTCGAGGCCGGAGTAGTGCAGTTCGTACAGGCAGAAGAGGGCCAGCTGGGCATCGTCGTCGCCGATGATGTCCGCAGTTTCCGCCAGCCGGTTCAAGGTGAGCTCCCGCAGCCCGGCCAGGGCTTCGGCCGGGCCCGCCGGCGCACCCGCCAGGACGTCGAGCAGCATGCCGCTGATGGGGCCTCGGGGTTCCGGGATTCGCATGGGATGCTCCTTGGTTTCGGGTTGTGGCGGTGCCGTCTGCGCTGGCGGCAGGTGGGTCAGGTCAGGATTTCCGGCTGCCCGCCGGGGTGGTCCGTGGCGAGAGGAGGACGGCAATGACGATCATGGCCAGCCCCAGAATGAGGTGGAGCCAGTTGTCCGCATAGTTTTCGGGGATGAAGTTGGCGGG
Source organism: Arthrobacter nitrophenolicus (assembly GCF_045833485.1). Classification (NCBI taxonomy): domain Bacteria; kingdom Bacillati; phylum Actinomycetota; class Actinomycetes; order Micrococcales; family Micrococcaceae; genus Arthrobacter; species Arthrobacter nitrophenolicus. The sequence continues at coordinate 1,406,998 of NZ_CP174504.1, read as the reverse complement.
GGTCTCGTCCCCGATGAGCAGGCCGTACAGCCACAGGACCAGGTAGATGACGCCGCCGTACGTGAGGAAGTTCCGGGCCTGCCGGTGGGTGCGTGCCATGAACAGTCCGGCGGCGCCGAACAGGAGGTGGACAAGGTTGTGGAGGACGGACACCTGGAATATGCCCAGCAGCAGGGCCCCCGAGCCGGGTCCGGCGAAGCCAAGGGAGCCATAGTTGCTGGTAATGCCCGGAACGAACCCAAGGGTGCCGGCGAACAGGAAGACGCCGGCAACGCCCAGCGCGGACCACTGCAGTGCGGTCCGGACGCCGGGTGGACGGGTGCTGACTGCCATGTCCTGGACTCCTCGTACGCGGTGGAAACAACATAGTAAGCATGATTACTAATAAAAGCTAAGCAAGCTTGGTTTCCGCGCCCGGAGCTAAGGCCGGTCAGGATGTTCCCGTCAGGCCGGTCCGGTCCAGGTGTAGGGGTTCGGGTGGTGCCCGCCGCTGCGGGCCTGGTCGTACCCCTGCTGCCATGCCTTGCCGACGGCGGACACCAGCTCGGCCAGCAGGGGATAGTAGGGATGGTCCGGGCCGATAAAGATCATCTCGTCCTCCGCCCTGTCCACCGCCGCCCGGACGGGGTTGTCAGCGGGATTGCCGGTCATGGTGCCCCGTCAGCCCCGGCGGACCGCAACACCTCACGCATGGCCTCCACCACCAGGTCATGGTCCTGCACCTGCGGCAGTCCGGATACGGTGACGGTGGCAACTGCCCCCACCCCCGTTACGTAAACGGGGATAGAGCCGCCGTGGGCCGCATAGCGGCTCTGGTCGAACCAGCCTTCGTCCTCGATCCGGCCTCCGCGCAGGCGCCCGCGAAGCCCTACCAGCAGGGAGGGCACCTCGTACCGCGCAGCGGTCCGTTGCTTCGCCCGGATCCAGTGCTCGTTGTCCGGCGTGGCGCCCGGCAGTGCCACATGGAACAGCACCTGTTCACCCTTGGTGATGTCGATCGCGATGGGCAGGCTGCGCTCCTTGCCCAGCTCCACCAGGAGGAGGCCAAGGTTGAGCGCGTCATCCATCGAGAAGCCCGGGAACTGGAGTTCGTGGATTTCACCCTCGATGCGGCCGATGAGGGCCTGCAGGGATCCCTCCGGCTGGGCGTCCTCGGAGTCCGGGTCGAACTCGGTCACATGCGGCTCATTGGCGGTCATGGCCCACAATCTACCCCTGTCCAGGTGTAAACTGGACCACGCCCAACAGGGCAATCCAACGCATCATCCAAGCAAGCAACACATAACGACAGGGGAGCGCCGCCGTCGGACCTGGCAAGGCCGGGAACCGCAGGTGGGCGCTGAGAGTGCGGACAGCCGCAGACCCTCGAACCTGATCCGGTTAGTACCGGCGCAAGGGAGTCGAGTTCTCGAAGTCCGGCAGCGGCGAAGTGCCGACTGCCGTGCTTTCCCCTCCTGTTTCCCAGGAGGATTCCATGAGCACTGCAGCAATCAAGAAGACCACCAGCAAGTCCTGGCGCGTCGTGGACATCGTGGTGGCGGCCCTGATCGCCATCGCCGGCGGCGTCATCTTCTGGGCCTGGTCCCAGGGCGCGGCCGCGGTGTCCGGCCCCATGAACGCCGTCTACCCGCCCCTGACCGGCCTGATCGCCGGCGGCTGGATGATCCCGGCCGTGCTGGGCATGCTGATCATCCGCAAGCCCGGCGCAGCCCTGTTCTGCGAGACGGTCGCAGCCACCGGTGAGCTCCTTATGGGCTCGCAGTACGGCGCGTCCGTGCTGTTCTCCGGCTTCGTCCAGGGCCTTGGCGCCGAAATCATCTTCGCGATCTTTGTCTACAAGAAGTTCAACCTGCCGGTGGCGCTGCTGGCAGGTGCTGCCGCAGGCCTGTTCTGCGGCCTGAACGACTCCTTCGCCCCGTGGGGATGGAACATCGCGTACGCCGGCGGCGACAAGCTGGCCTACATCATCTTTACCGCCATCTCCGGCGCGATCATCGCCGGTGCCCTGTCCTGGATCGCCACCCGCGGCCTGGCCAGGACCGGCGTCCTGAGCTCCTTCGCTTCCCGCAAGGCGGCAACGGAGCCCGTCTTCTCCTGATGCAGGCACCCAACCACCACGGCGCGGCCGGGGCGGTGCGGCCGGCCGCAGTCACGGCGCGTGGCTGGGGCTGGCGGCACGCCGGGCGCGCCAAGCCCGCCGTCCACGCCCTTGACCTGGACATTCTGCCGGGGGAGCGCGTCCTGCTGCTCGGACCCTCGGGCGCAGGCAAGTCCACGCTCCTGCATGCCCTCGCGGGGGTCCTGGGCGACGTGAACGACGACGGCGAGGCCGGCGATTCCGACGAGTCCGGTTCGCTCCTGGTCGACGGCGGGTCCCCCCGCGGCCAGCGCGGCCGTGCCGGCCTGATGCAGCAGGACCCCGAAACCCAGGTGGTCCTCTCCAGGGTCGGGGACGACGTCGCCTTCGGCGCCGAGAACCTCGCCGTGCCCCGCGACGCCATCTGGACTCGCGTGCACGAGGCGCTTGCCGACGTCGGGCTGTCCCACCTGCCGCTGGACCATCCGACGTCGGCGCTGTCCGGCGGGCAGAAACAGCGGCTTGCGCTGGCAGGCATCCTGGCGATGCGGCCCGGGCTGATCCTGCTGGACGAACCCACGGCCAACCTTGACCCGGCAGGTGTGCTGGAGGTCCGGGACGCCGTGGCACGCTGCCTGGACAAAACCGGGGCCACGCTGGTGGTGGTGGAGCACCGGGTGTCGGTATGGAAGGACCTGGTGGACCGGATCGTAGTCCTGCGGCCGGGCTCTGCCGCCGACCCCGCTGTCCTCCTCGACGGTCCGCCGGACCGGGTCCTGGACGAGGCCCGCACCATGCTGGCGGCCGCCGGCGTATGGGTGCCCGGCTACGTTCCGGCCACCCGTCCCCGCGCGGGCGACGCCCGGCCGGGCGCCGGAGACCTGCTGCTGGCAGCGGAAAAAACGGCTGTGTCCCGGGAACGCCCGCGCCGCAGCGGGTTCCGGAAAATCCCGCCGGTTCCGGTGCAGGAAGACATCACCGCGCAGGTGCGGGCCGGGCAGGCGCTTGCCATCACCGGGCCCAACGGCGCCGGAAAGTCCACCTTTGCCCTGACCCTCGCGGGCCTGCTGGAGCCGGTCACGGGCAAAATCTCCGCAACAACAAACCTCAGCCGGGACGCCGGAATCGACCCCTTCCGCTGGAAGGCCGAGCAGCTGATCGAGCGGATCGGTACGGTGTTCCAGGAACCGGAGCACCAGTTCGTCACCGGCAGGGTGCGCGATGAACTGCTGTTTGGCCCGCGCCACCTGGGACATGGCGAGGACCGCGTTGACGAGCTGCTGGAACGGCTGAGGCTCACGCCGCTGGTGGACGCCAATCCCTACACCCTTTCCGGCGGGGAAAAGCGGCGGCTCTCGGTGGCCACCGTCCTGGCGGCCAGCCCGCAGGTCCTGGTCCTGGACGAGCCCACGTTCGGCCAGGACGCCAACACCTGGGCCGAACTGGCGTCCTTCCTCTCGGAGCTCCTGGACTCCGGAACGGCCGTGGTATCAGTGACCCACGATGCCGAGTTCACCGCCGCCCTGGGCGGAACCGAACTGAAGCTGGCGGCGGCGGAGAAGGTGGCCCTGTGAGAAAAGGTGGCGCTGTGAGAAAGGCTGACCTGTGAGGCAGGAACTGCACCTGCGCGGCAACAACGCCCTGCTGACCCGCGCCAACCCGCTCAGCAAGCTGGCCGCCGTCATCCTGATCACTGTGGTCCTGGCACTCTCCATCGACTGGGTGTCCGCCACGGTGGCGCTGGCCTTCGAAGTCCTGCTGTTCCCGCTTGCAGGGCTCACGCCCACGCTGCTCTGGCAGCGCGGCTGGCCGCTGATCCTTGCCGCCGCCGTGGGCGGCTGGAGCACCTCTATCCTGGCGCCGGACAGCGGACGGACGCTGATCGACGTCGGCATCTGGACCATGAGCGAAGGGTCCCTGGAGACGGGACTCGGGTTCATGCTCCGCGGCCTGGCCATCGCGCTGCCGGCGGTGCTGCTGATGAGCTGCACCGATCCGACGGACCTGGCAGACGCGCTGGCCCAGAAGGCGCGCCTGCCGCACCGGTTCGTGCTCGGCACGCTGGCCGCCATGCGCCTGGTGGGCATGCTGGCTGAGGAGTGGCAGACCATTGGCATGGCGCGGCGCGCACGGGGCGTGGGGTCACGGGGCAGCGTCCTGCAACGGGTGAAAGCCACGCTGGGGCAAAGCTTCGGCCTCCTGGTGCAGGCCATCCGGCGGGCGTCGAGGCTGGCAGTCACCATGGAGGCGCGCGGATTCGGCGGCGGGACCCGCACCTGGGCCCGCGCCTCAACGTACAGCGTGCTGGATGCGTGGGTGCTGGCGGGCGGGCTGCTCATGGCAGGACTCGCCGTGGTGGCCGCCGTGTCTGCCGGCACCTGGAACATGGTGTGGCTGGGAGGCTAGGGTTCCTGGGTGCACGAGTGGTTGTAGTCGAAGCCCCGCGCCACGAACTGGGTGAGGACCACCTTGCCGCCGCCCGTTAGCGGTTCCTTGAGGCATGCCCCGGCGGCCCGGTACGCGTTGCGGGCGCCAGCCAGCCAGCTCGGCAACGGGTACAGGTTACTGGTGCTGCTGACGCTGCCCACGATCCGGCCCCACTGCAGGGACGTGGAGTAGATGCCTACTCCCTTGACATTGATGCTGTGGAAGAAGTCCGTCATGCCCTCCAGGACCGCGCGGTTGGCGTCCTTGTCGCCGGACCAGCTGTTTTCGGTCTCCACATCCAGCCACCACACATAGTCGGCGGGGTTGCTGATGCCGCGGATGTAGGCGTCGTCGTAGGCCTTGGCCCAGCCGTACATGTAGGCGCAGGCCTTGCCGTAGTTGCCCTCCCTGCAGGGGCCGTAGGGGTTGTGGACCTGCCGGCCGATGGGGTATTCGTCGCTGTCCGGCCACCAGGACCCGGAGCTGCCCGGGTTCGCGGTATTGACGTACAGCGACACAGCCGGCTGGCCGGGCAAACCGGGGGAGGAGGCTGCCCACTCAAGCTGTTCCGCCAGGCAGGGGTTGGTGTTGTTCGCGAGGCCGTTGTTGACGCCGACGATGCCGAACGCCTGCCCCTTCGGCAGCTCCCTGTCGCATTGCGGCCAGGACACATCATTGCCGAGCAGCGCCTGGCCGCCCTCGCCCGGCGAGGGCGCCGCAGAAACAGGACCCGCTACAGCCAGCAGCACGGCTGCCGCCAGCAGCCAGGCAAGCCTGAGCGGGAACGGACGGGCATGGGGCCGGAACATTGCGCCTTTCGTTATTGCCAGAGAAGGAATGTTCCCTCCAAGTCTCCCGCCGTGGCGGCGGCGGAACAAGCATCGGATGCTCAAGAATGAAGGCTGATCCATCAAGATCTCTATCGCATATATCGGGTACTAAAGCGCTTGTGAGGGCCGTTACGTGCCTGTAATGAGGGGGAATAACTCATTTATGATATATTTTTGCCATGACGCAGGAAACCGCTGAGCACGTTGCCGCCATGCTGAGGGACGCCCGGAATGAGAAGGGCTGGACCCAGGGCCAGTTGGCCGCCGAACTGGGAACCAGCCAGAGCGCGGTGGCCCGGATGGAGCAGGGAAAGCAAAACCTGAGCCTGAAAATGATCCAGCGCCTGGAAAGCATCTTCGACCGGAGCATCGTCAACGTTGGCAAGCCGCAGATGACGCACCTGCGCGTGGAGGGCGGACGGACCCTGTCCGGCGCCGTCGACGTGAACAGCAGCAAGAACGCCGGCGTCGCCCTGCTCTGTGCCAGCCTGATCAACCGCGGCACTACCGTGCTCCGCCGCCTGGCCAGGATTGAGGAAGTCAACCGGATCGTTGAGGTCCTGACCAGCATTGGCGTGGAGTGCACCTGGCTGAATGACACTGACCTGAGGCTCCGCCGGCCGGCCGTCCTGGACCTTGACGCGATGGATGTGGATGCCGCCCGCCGCACCCGCAGCGTGATCATGCTGCTGGGACCGTTGCTGGACGAGACGGAGGAGTACCGGCTTCCCTATGCCGGAGGGTGCGATCTGGGCACCCGCACTGTTGAGCCGCACATGCAGGCCCTGCGCCAGTTCGGTCTTTCGGTGGAGGCCACGGCGGGCTTCTACACCATCCAGGCACCGCCGGCTGACACGCAGGACCGTTCCTTCGTCCTCACCGAGCGCGGCGATACCGTCACCGAAAATGCCATCATGGCCGCCGCCCACCGTGAGGGCACCACTGTCATCCGCAATGCCAGCCCCAACTACATGGTCCAGGACCTTTGCTTCTACCTGCAGATGCTGGGTGTGGTTATCGACGGCGTGGGTACCACCACCCTCAGCATTACGGGCCGGCCAGTCATCAACGCGGACATTGAGTACTACCCGTCGGAGGACCCGATTGAGGCCATGAGCCTCATCACCGCCGGGATCGTCACAAATTCCGAGGTCACGGTCCGCCGCGTGCCCATCGAGTTCATGGAGATCGAGCTCGCCACCCTTGGCCAGATGGGGCAGCAGCTGGAAATTTCCGGCGAGTACATGGCGCGCAACGGCCGCACCCGCCTGGTGGATGTCACCACCAAGCCGTCGGAGCTGCGTGCACCCGAGGACAAAATCCACCCCATGCCGTTCCCCGGCCTCAACATCGACAACCTGCCGTTCTTCGCCGTCATAGCAGCCAACGCCTCGGGCCAGACCATGATCCACGACTGGGTCTACGAAAACCGTGCCATCTACCTGACCGAACTGAACCGGCTGGGTGCCCAGGTGCAGCTGCTGGATCCGCACCGCATCTACGTCAACGGCCCCACCAAGTGGCGCGCCGCGGAAGTGGGCTGCCCGCCCGCGCTGCGGCCGGCGGCGTGCCTGCTGCTGGCCATGCTGGCGGCCCGCGGGGTGTCCGAACTGCGGAACATCTACGTTATCGAGCGCGGGTACGAGGACCTGGCGGAGAGGCTGAATACCATCGGCGCCAAGGTGGAGTACTTCCAGGACTGAGCATTAACGCTTCGTCATGAACGGCGGGGCCCCTCCAAATACGATCCCATTGCCGCAGAATGTCACTATGCGTACATTCGGCGTGGAGGAAGAGCTCCTGATTGTTGATCCGGAGACCGGGGAGCCGCTGGCGCTGGCTGACGCCCTGCTGTCCGGCCGCCGGGTGGCTGCCGACGATTCCGCCCAGGATCCGCGCCTGCTCGAGACCGAGGACAAGACGGTTTACGACGACGACGAGATGGGCCTGAGTGCCGAGCTGAAGCTTGAGCAGATTGAGACCCAGACCCGGCCCTGCCTGGAGTACGGCAGCCTGCTGGAGCAGATCAGGGCCGGAAGGATGCTCGCGGACGAGGCCGCGAAGAAACACAACGCCCGCGTTGCCGCGCTTGCCACGTCGCCGCTGGGCCTGAACAGCCACACCACTCCTGATCCGCGCTACGCCAGGATGCTGGAACGCTTCGGGCTGACCGCCCAGGAGCAGCTGACCTGCGGCTTCCACGTCCACACCTTCGTGGAGTCACCCGACGAAGGCGTGGCGGTCCTGGACCGCATCCGCGACAAACTCGCCGTGCTCACGGCGCTGAGCGCCAACTCGCCGTTCTGGAACGGGCTGGAGACAGGTTTTGAAAGCTACCGGACCCAGGCCTGGAACCGCTGGCCAACCGCGGGGCCGGCCGGCATCTACGGCACCTACCCCGCCTACCGCCGGCTGGTCACGAGGCTGCTGGACACGGGCGTGATGCTGGACGAAGGGATGATCTATTTTGATGCCCGGCTGTCCCGCAACCATCCCACCGTGGAGGTGCGGGTTGCGGACGTCTGCCTGCGCGCCGACGACGCCGCCCTCCTTGCCGTCCTGGTCCGTGCCCTCGTGGAGACCGCCGGCCGGGAGTGGCGCGAAGGCGTCGACCCTGCACCGGTTCCGACCGCGCTGCTGAGGATGGCGTCCTGGCAGGCGAGCAGTGGAGGGCTCGGCGGGGAACTGCTGGACTTCGGAAGCTTCCGGCCCGCGCCCGCGCCTGACGTGGCGCGCGCCCTGGTGGACTACCTCGCGCCGGTGCTCGAGGAGCAGGGTGAGCTCGACCTGGCGCGGCAGGGCGTAGAGGCGATCATCGCGCGCGGCACAGGGGCAGCGGAACAACGCCGGGTCCATGACCAGGAGCTGGCGGGACCGCCGCCTGAGGACATGGGGTTCGGTGCCGTAGTGAGGCACGCCGTGAACGTCACCATGCGCGGCAACCTTGACCTCTCCGAAGTCGATGCCGTTCCCGACCTGCTGCGGGTGCGGCAGGCCTAGCCGGACGGCAGCCGTGGCGTTAGGGAAGGCCACGTGCCATACTCGGCGCGTGGCGCCGTCGTACTCTTTCCATGCCGAGCTTTGGCTCTATCCCGGCGAAGCGGGATGGCACTTCCTCACGCTGCCGCCGGACGTGGCGGACGACATTGCGGAGCAAAGCGAAGCCGGGAACAAGGCCTTCGGCTCGGTCAAGGTCGCGGTGGAGATCGGCGGCCACCGCTGGGAGACGTCCATCTTCCCGGACAACAAGATGGGCTCATACCTGCTGCCCGTCAAGAAGGCTGTCCGGGACAAAGCGCGGATCAGGGCGGGCGACGCCGTGGACGTCCGGCTGGAGCTCCAGCCGGACGATGTACCGCGGGATAAAAGCTAGATCTGCTTCAGGGCCTGTTCGAGGTCGCGGATCAGGTCGTCGGCATCCTCGAGCCCGACGGACAGGCGCACCACGCCGTCGCTGAGCCCGATGGCAGCCCGCCCCTCCGGCCCCATCGCGCGGTGCGTGGTGGTGGCCGGGTGCGTGATCAGGGACTTCGAGTCGCCCAGGTTGTTGGAGATGTCGATGATCCGCAGCCCGTCCAGCAGCGCGAAGGCGGCTTCCTTGCCCGAGCGGCCGCCGGAGGGGGCAAGTTCCAGGGTGAGCACCGTGCCGCCGGCACGCATCTGCTTCGCTGCGAGGTCGTACTGCGGGTGGGACTTCAGCAGCGGGTACTTCACCCAGCTCACGGCAGGCTGCTGCTCCAGCCATTCAGCGAGCCGGAGGGCGGTGGCGGAAGAGTGGTTGACACGCAGCGCCATGGTCTCCAGGCCCTTGGTCAGCACCCACGCGTTGAACGGCGACAGCGACGGGCCGGTGTGGCGCATCAGCTGCTTGACCGGGCCCTCGATGTACTCCTTGGTGCCCAGGATGGCACCGCCCATCACCCGGCCCTGGCCGTCGATGTGCTTGGTGCCCGAGTAGACAATGACGTCCGCGCCCAGCTGGCCGCAGCGCTGGAGCAGGGGAGTGGCAAAGACGTTGTCGACGACGACGGTGGCCCCGGCGGCGTGCGCGAGTTCGCTGACCGCGGCGATGTCCACGATCTCCTGCATCGGGTTGGACGGGGACTCGAAGAAGACGGCGGTGGTGGGCTGGGACAGGGCGGCGCGCCACTGCTCCAGGTCCGGGCCGTCCACGAACACCGTCTCCACGCCCCACCGCGGCAGGATCTCATTCAGGATGACGAAGCAGGAACCGAAGAGCGAACGGGCGGCCACCACGCGGTCCCCGGCAGCCAGCAGGGCGCCCAGGGCGGTGAAGACGGCGGACATGCCGGACGCAGTGGCGAAGCATGCCTCCGTGCCCTCGAGCAGCCGGAGCCGCTCCTGGAAGGTTGCCACGGAGGGGTTGCCGTACCGGGAGTAGACGAAGCGCTCGTCCTCGCCGGTGAAGGCGCGTTCCGCAGCGGCGGCGGATTCGTACACGAAGCCCGAGTTCAGGAAGACCGCTTCGGAGGTTTCCTGGAAGTTGGTGCGATCCAGCCCGCCGCGGACGGCCTGGGTGTCGGGGTTCCAGCCGGCGGCGTCGTTATTGAAGGTCACTTAGTTCTTTCCGAGGTTGGTCGGCAGGCCGCGGTTCTTCCAGCCATTGACGGTCCGTTCGCCGTAGCGGTCCGGATCGCCTTCGAAGCCCTCCAGGACGTTGTAGGAGGTGAAACCGGCCTGCGTCGCGGCGATGGCGGCGGAGATGGAACGCTGGCCGGAGCGGCAGATGAACACCAATTCGGTACTGGAGTCTTCCGGCGCCTGCTGGCTCAGGTCCTTGAGGAAATCCGGGTTGGGAATGCCGCCGGGGAAGGTCCACTGGATGAACAGCGGATCGTTGTCCGTGGCCTTGGTGTCCGGGATGCCGATGTGGGCCCATTCGCCTTCGGTGCGCACGTCCACCAGGATGGCACCCTGCTCAAGCTTGGCCCAGGCTTCCTCCGGCGTCAGGTCTCCTGCGTAGCTCATGCGTGGCCCTCGCCGTCGAACTCGAGGTCCTCGTTGGCTGCTTCCAGGTCGTCAACAGCGGTGGCGACGGCGGCGTCCGCCGAGGCGATGGCGGCGGGCAGGACGACGGCCTGGGCCACGATGACGCTGGTGCCGTTGAAGGCTGCCGCCGGGCTTCCGTGCAGGACGTAGCCTTCGGCGAGCGCGGTGGAGATCCGCTCACAGAATTCACGGTTGTCCGGGCCGCTGATGAGGCGGTAGGACAGCTTTTCTTCGGGGGCGTCGGACACGACGGATCTCCTTCTCTCACGCTTGCAGCTCGAATCGGTCGATATGCCGAGTATTCACCTGAGGCACCCCGCCGCGGAAGGAGGGTTGCCGACCGGCCAGTCAGGGCTTGGCGCCGGTACTCATTACTCCCCAAAAACGTAACATCTGGCACCGGCGGCCGCATCGCCGTTGTCGTCATGTTGCGTAACTGAAGCGGAAACGCTGCCGGGGATGCGGTCGCGGTGCCCTTCCCGGGGGACGGCCGACGGCGGCATTACAGCAGGTGGGAGGGCTTTTTCTATCCCATCGCGGGAGGGGCGGCCCGATACAGTTCTTAGGGGGCAGCGCCCCGCCGTCGAAGATCAGCACTGGGGGTCCCTTTGAACATGCGAACAGCCGCGCCCTGCCGCCTCCGCCTGGCCTGGGCGTTCCTTGCCGCACTTGTTGTTGCATGTGTGGCAGCGGTCCTGTCGGCGGGGCCGGCCCGGGCGGCCGAACCCGCCCCGGATGCAGGGGAGCCGATGCTCGGCGTCGTCCTGGAATGGGGCGAGGACACTGCCGCGGGGTTTGCCGAGCGGCTGGGAGCGTCGCCGGCTGTCTTTGGACACGACATCGCCTTTCCGTACCGGTCCTCCGAGCAGAACGACATCAAGGGCTTCCTTGAACAGTCATCGCTTCAGGGGTCCCACGCCATGCTCACGGTCAAGCCCACCGTGCCGCTGGACCAGATCGACGCCGCGGCTGCCGGATCATTCGCTCGGGAAATCCGCCGGTTGACCGCACAGTTCCAGGGCCAGGTGCTGGTGCGGTTTGCCCCGGACATGAACGCCGGCTGGGTGGAGTGGGGCCAGCAGCCGGCCGCGTACCGGGAGGCGTTCCGGACAGTGTCCGCGGCGTTCAAGGATTCCGGCGACGGCCGGACAGTCATGGTCTGGGAGCCGTTCCTGGGCAAGGATTACCCCTTTGACCGGAACCGGAACGCCCCGGCTCCCGGCAGCGACGGGTTCGAACTGCTGGATACAAACGGCGACGGCGCCTGGGACGGGTCCGACAGCGCCTACGAACCGTACTATCCCGGTGATGACGCCGTGGACTGGGTTGGCCTGACGGCCTTCCACGACGACACTGCCGGCGGCGCGGCCGTCAATACCCTTCCGCGCGCCGGCGAGCTGGCGGAGATGCTGACGGCTTCAGGAGGCGAGAACTTCTACGCCACCTATGCCCAAGGGCGGAACAAACCGTTCCTGCTGCAGACCGCCGCTTTCTACAGCCCGGCCTCCGGCGGCGCATCCGAAGCTGAGATCAAGACCGGCTGGTGGGACCAGGTGGTAGGCACAGCCACCTCGGCGGAGTTTGGCAGGACGGCCGCGGTGGTCTGGGACGAGCGCACCAGCACCAGGGACACCGGCGTGGCCAGCATCGACTGGCTGCTGACCGGCAGCCCGGAGGTTGCCCGGGCGGCGCTGGAACGGCTGGAGGCCTCGCCCCTGGTGACCGGTCCCGTCACGGAAGTGTCCGCCGGCGGCAGCGGTTATGTCCGGGCCAACACGCTGGCCGGGCCTGCAGCCTGGACCGTGGGGGCCGCGCTCGTCATCCTCCTTGTGGCTCTGTGGCAGATTCCGCGCCGCGTCAACGCCGCAACGGCCTGGAGCTATACGGACCCGTCCGGCAGGGATTCCCGCGTGGACCTGCTGCGCGGACTGGCCATTGTGTTCGTGGTGGTCAACCATCTGGGCATGACGTCCCTGTTCCAGCTGCTCACCCAGGAGGCGGTGGGCTTCGTTTCGGGTGCCGAGCTGTTTGTCCTCTTCTCCGGCCTGGTGGTGGGCATGGTGTACGGGCCACGGGTGAAGGACGATTTTGGAACGGTCGTGGACCTGACGTCACGGCGCGCCGGCAAGCTCTACCTGACGGCGCTGATCGTCCTGGTGGGTGTCTTCCTGGCTTCCCTGCTGCCGGTGTTCCGTACCGACGCGCTCACCACCTTCGTGGACCAAGGGACCGGCGGGGCAGGGCACGACGGCGCCGGACGCACCTACGACCTCTATGCAGGAATGGAGTCGCTCTTCCAGTTCCCGGTGCCGCCCCAGGTGCTTCCCGCCATCCTGCTGCTGCAGTTCGGCCCGTGGCAGTTCAATGTGATGGGGTTGTACGTGGTGCTGCTGCTGGCCAGCCCCTTCATTCTTGCTGCCCTCAACCGGGGCAAGGCCGTGTGGGTGCTGGCCGGCACCCTGGCGGTCTACGCCGTCGGCGCCACTACGCGCTTCCGGCTCCTGCCGTCGCAGTTCGAGGACTCGTTCCCGCTGCTCGTGTGGCAGGTATTGTTCGTGCTCGGCCTGGTTGCCGGATTCCACCGGCGCAGCATCGTCGCCTGGCTCTCGGCGCGGACCTGGGTGGTGGCCGCCTGCACGGCGCTCGCTTTCCTGTTGGCCTTCCTGTCCTGGGGAAATCCCTACCTGGCCAACGGCTTCGACGTCCGGCTGGCGCTCGTCGCGGACACCGTGTACCGGACGGTCTACGACGCGCTCTTTGCGAGGACGTACCTGGCGCCCGGCCGGCTGCTCAACGTCCTGGTCCTGGTGGTCGCGGCCTATGCCTTCCTCACCGCGTACTGGAAGCCCGTGCAGCGGGCCCTGGGCTGGTTCCTGATTCCGCTGGGCCGCGCCACGCTCTACGTGTTCATCATGCACGTGGTGCTGATTGCCGTGGTGGCGAACATCCCGGCCCTGCAGCAGGAGAACGTCCTGCTGAACACGGCAGCCTATGCGGCGGTGCTGGGGCTGCTGTGGGTCATGGTCCGGACGAAGTTCCTCTTCCGGATCATTCCCACCTAGGAGACGGGCCCGGCGTCGAAGGCTTTTCGAGGCATGGAAAAGCGGCGTGAACCGGGGCCGCAGCCCTTGGTTCACGCCGCCCTTGATGTCCCTGGGGCTGGTCCTGCTCAGACCAGCCCGGGGTAGCTGGCCATGATGTAGTCGGTGGCTGCGGGGCCCTTCATGTGAAGGCCGCTGCGATCCGGACTGATCCTGTCGCGCATGGCGGCCCAGAAGCTGTCCTCCGGACTGAGCGGCTGCTGGTTGATGAAGCACCAGCTGGTGTAGAGCCCGTACAGGCGGTCGCGATCGAGGACGTGTTCGGAGGTTTGGTCCAGGTAGGTGGCTTCTTGGAGAAAAATATCGAACTGCGAATGTGCCATGACGGCTTCCCTTCGCTAAGTGCGGTGGCGCCGCCGTTCGGCTACAGCAGCAGACCTCACATGCCGTGCACGCGGCAATGGAGTGTAACGAGGATCCTTCAAGAAAGGAGGACCCCAAGCGGGATTGACGCCTATCTACAGTGTAGACTGTACGCGTAGACTACACATCCGGCAAGCGTCTTGATTAACTCGCCGGAACACCGCTTTCAATGCCCAGGATGGAAAAGATGGCCCCCGCGAGAACGCCCGGCAGTACGGCCGCGCGCAAGGGCAGGCTCAGCAGGGAACTGGTCCTGGCCAAAGCCCTGGAACTGGTGGACGCCGAGGGGCTGGACGCCCTGACCATGCGCCGCCTGGGCCAGGAACTCGGCCGGGACCCCATGAGCCTCTACCGCTACGCGGAAAACCGCGCGGCCCTCCTGGACGGAGTAACCGAGCTTGTGCTCAACCAGCTCTCCATCCAGCCCAAGGATCCTGACTGGAAGGCCCAGCTCCGGCACATCGCCCACAGCCTTCGGAGCCTGGCGCTCCAGCACCCCAATGTGGTGCCGCTGCTGGTGACCAGGCCGCTGTCCACCCCCTTGGGCATGCGGCCACTGGGGACGCTCCGCCCGCTGGAACAGATCCTCTCATTGCTGATCGAGGCAGGATTCGCGCCGCCGGACGCGCTGCATGTGTACCGCGCCTACTACGGCTTCCTCTACGGCCACATCCTCAACGAGCTTCAGGAATTCGTGGTGGACCCGGAAGAGAACGAGGCCCTTCTGCGGCTGGGGCTGCACCGCCTGCCGCCGAGGGAATTTCCCCGCCTTCGGTCCCTCGGACCGGACCTGGCGACCTATGACGGGTCTGCGGAACTTGACCAGGGACTGAGCATCCTGCTGTCGGGGCTCGAATCCCAGCTGTCGGTGCATGCAGGCTAGGGTCCCCAAGCCTGGGGGCTAGCGAAACAGGCTACTCGAACGAGGCCCGCCGCCGGTCCTGCAGACGGGTGTTCCAGATATCCGGACGGGCCACCCTGAAGCGGCGGCCGGTCAGGGCGCGCGGGGAAATTCGGATGTAGTGGCTCTTCTCTCCGGGCTGCCAGGGCTCCAGCCCCAGCGCGTCCACGGCGTCCTTTTCGTCCTGGTCCTCCATGATCTCGGTGTCCCCGCGCAGCACCACGCTCCAGGCCTCCTCCGTGCGCGGGTCGTAGCCGTCGATTTCCAGGGCGGCCGGGCGCTCCTGGGCGGCGCCCCACAGCTTGGTCACCCCGGACGTGCGGAAGGCAATGCTGCGGCGGTACACCACGTAATTGATGGGGAAGATCTCCGGATGCCCGTCCACCACCAGGGCCAGGCGGCCCAGAGTGTCGTCGGCCAGGAGCTCCCAGCACTCGTCGAAGGTCAGGTTGTCAGCTGGCTGCGGCGCGCGTGAATCCATGAACCACACCCTACGGGCCAGCCGGCCGGGGGAACAGGACTTTACTGAATGCCGGCGAAAAGTTCATTCAGCTCCGCGGTCAGCTCCTTCTGCAGCGACGGCGTCCCGATCTCCTGCCCGTCAATCCGGTTGACGGGGGCGAGCAGGCGCACGCTCGAGATCAGCCAGACGGCGTCGGCGTCCAGCAGGTCCTGCGGCACCAGCGGCCCGTACCCCAGTTCCCAGCCTGCCTCCTTGGCGGCCTTGAAGAGCGCTCCCTGGGAAGTGCCGGCCAGGATTCCGCTGTCCAGCTGCGGTGTGATGAGGCGCTTGACCGGCGTGCCGTCGTCGGACTTGTCCACGTGGGCCAAAAGCACCGTGGACGTGGGGCCCTCGAGGACCCGGCCGTCGGAGGAGAAGAAAATGACGTCATCCGCGCCCTGCTTATGGGCGTGCCGGAGCGCGGCCATATTGACGGCGTAGGAGAGGGTCTTGGCGCCGAGCAGCAGCCACGGGGCCCGCTCTGCCGCATCACTGTCATAGCCGCGGTCGAGGAGGATGACGTCGATGCCGGTCTCACGCTGGCGGCGGGCGCCCGCTCCCACCGGGGATACCTGGACCCATGCGGTGGGGGCGGCGGCGCCCTCAGCCCCGCGGGTCACCACCAGCTTGACCACCAGTTCATCGTCGGCATCCGAAACAGGAGGGTGCTGGGACCGGTGTTCTGCAATGGCGGCGGCAATGGCCCGGCGCCACTGGTCCTGGCCGGGGATGGCGAGGTCCAGCGCTTTCCCGGAACCGTCCAGGCGGTCCAGGTGCGCCTGGATCTTCCGGACGTTGCCCCCGACGGCGAGCATGGTTTCGAACGCCCCGTCACCGCGGGTGGCTCCCTGGTCCGTGACCAGCAGTTGCGGCTGGGACGCATCGGCCAGACGGCCGTCCGGGAAGGCAGAGTCAAGGAAAACAAGAACCACGGAAGCAGGTGACGTCATGGCTCCAGCTTAGTGCGGCGCCGCGCCGATAAGCTGGGCTGAGTGCCCCGGCAGGAAACCGTCCGCCGGGAGCCGATGAGCCGGGGGTTTGTCAGTTGTTGTGGCCATTTTCGCTTGCCGGCACCGCACCGATGTGGGTGGTGGTGCTGCTCGGCGTCGCCGACCTGGTGATCAGGGTGCTCGCCGTGGGCATCATTCCCGGAAACCGCCGCCCCACCACGGCGATGGCGTGGCTTCTGGGTATCTTCTTTGTGCCTTTCGTGGGAATTGTCCTGTTCCTGCTGTTCGGAAACTTCAGGCTTTCCAGCCGGCGCCGCGAGCAGCAGCAGCAGGTCAACGAGAGGGTCCGGGCCGGCATCTCCTCGCTCGCCGACGTCGAAAGCCACTATCCGGGGCCCGAATGGGTGACCTCCGCAGCGGAGCTGAACCGCCGGCTGGGATCCCTGCCCATGGTGGACGGCAACTCGGTTGACCTCATCCCCGGGTACCCGGACTCCATCCTCGCCATGACCGAAGCCGTGCGGAAGGCGAAGAAGTTCGTCAACGCGGAGTTCTACATCATGAGCACCGACCACATCACGGACGACCTGCTCACCGCGCTGGAGGAGGCGGCCGAACGCGGCGTGGAAGTGCGCGTGCTGTTCGACCACATCGGCACCCTCCGGGTCCAGGGCTACAGGAAGCTCCTCAAGCGCCTCAGGGCGGGCAAGATCCAGTGGAAGCGGATGCTGCCGCTCATGCCCATCCATGGCCAGTGGCGCCGGCCGGACCTCCGGAACCACCGCAAGATCATGGTGGTCGACGGCGAAATCGCCTTCACCGGTTCCCAGAACCTGATCGAGCCCTCCTACAACAACCCCCGCCACCGCAAGGCCGGACGGGAGTGGGTGGAGTTGATGGCGTGCCTGCGTGGACCGATCGTCACCACCCTGAATGTCGTTTTCGCCACCGACTGGCTGAGCGAAACCGACGAGTCGCTGGAGCACCAGCTGCAGCTGCCGGCGAACCCGCACCCGGGCAACGTCACCGCGCAGGTGGTGCCCAGCGGCCCGGGCTTCATCACCGAGAACAACCTGCGCCTCTTCAACACGCTCATCTATTCCGCGCAGCACCGCATCTCCATCTGCAGCCCGTACTTCGTGCCGGACGATTCGCTGCTGTACGCCATCACCACTGCCGCCCAGCGCGGCGTGGACGTGGAACTCTTCGTCTCCGAGAAGGGCGACCAGTTCCTGGTCCACCACGCCCAGCAGTCCTACTACGAGGCACTGCTGGAGGCGGGCGTCCGGATCTACCTCTACAAGGCCCCGTTCGTCCTCCATGCCAAGCACTTCACCATCGACGACGAGGTGGCCGTTCTGGGTTCCAGCAACATGGACATGCGCTCCTTCTCGCTGAACCTCGAGGTGTCCGTGATGCTGCTGGGCGAGGACATCGTCACCAAGATGCGCGCGGTGGAGGACACCTACCGGGACATCTCGCACGAGCTTAAGCTTCCCGTCTGGCGCAACCGTCCGTTCGCGGCCCGTTACGTGGATAACGTGGCCCGGCTGACCGCGACGGTTCAGTAGCACTCAATCCCCGGGGAACTCCGCGCCCAGCGTGGACAGGACCCCGTAGGCCTTGGTCCGGATCTCCTCGTACTCCTCGTCCGGCACGGAATCCGCGGTGATGGCACCGCCGACGCCGAGCGTGAGTTCCGCCGTTCCGTCACCCGGGGCATTGACCACCAGGGTGCGGATGGCGACGGCGAGATCGGTGGCGCCGTTCAGCGAGAAGTAGCCAATGGCGCCGGAATACAGCCCCCGCGGGCCTTCCTCCAGCCGGTCGAGGATGGCCATGGTGCTGATCTTGGGCGCCCCGGTCATGGAGCCGGCGGGGAAGCAGGCGGCCACTGCCTCCGCCCGCGAGGAGCCGGGCAGCAGGCGGGCGTCTATGGTGCTGACCATCTGGTGCACGGTGGCATAGCTTTCGATAGCGCACAGCCTGCTGACCGTGACCGAGCCGGGGACCGCGAAGTGGCTGAGGTCGTTCCGCAGCAGGTCCACGATCATGATGTTCTCGGCACGGTCCTTCAGTGAGGTGGCGAGGTCCGTCCGCAGCCGCGCGTCCTCCTGCGCATCGGCAGCCCGGCGGCGGGTCCCCTTGATGGGTTCGGCGCGCATGCTGCCGTCGGACGCGATCTTCAGGAACCGCTCCGGCGAGGTGCTTGCCACCGTCACCCCGTCCAGCCGGAGGAAACTTGCGAAGGGTGCAGGGTTCCGGCCGCGGAGGGCAAGGTAAATGCGCCACGGGTCCACGGCAGCGGCGGGAACGCGGGCCTCAAGCGTGGTGGTCAGGCACACCTCGTAGGTGTTGCCCTCGGCGATCTCGTGCTGCGCGGCGGCGATCTTCTTCCGGTAGGCCTCGCCGGTGTCACGGCTGCGGAAGGCGGGGGCCTGGGGAAGTACGACGGCGGTGCTGCCGCCGTGGTCCGGCGCGGCAGCCTGGTGAACCGCGGCGGCCGCAGTCCCCAGCCAGTCCTCCGCGTCAGGTGCGTCAAGGGCCAGGAGCCAGGCGGTGCCTTCGGCGTGGTCCAGGACCACGGCACGGCCGGCAAAGATCAGGGCGGCGTCCGGTGTAGCGGCGGGCAGGTCGGTGCCGCCCGTTTCACGCTTGAGTTCGTAGCCCAGGCAGCCCAGCCAGCCCAGGGTGAACTGTCCCGGGTAGCCTTCCGGCGCGCGGACCGCGCGGCGGCCCCACACCGTGTCCAGCCAGCGGAAGAACTGCCCGGTGACCCTGACGGTTGCGGAACCGGCGCTGATCAGGCTTTCGCCGGACCGGTGGGTTACCGATTGCCCGAACGTGCCGCCGTCGTCCGCCATGATGCTGAACCGGCTGCGCTCCGCTGCGGTTCGTGCGGAAGCATCGTCCGTGTGTGCCACACCCGCTGCTGCCGTTCCGGCGTTGGAGGAGTCCAGCCAGACCGCATTGGCTGAGCCGCCGTAGAGGGAATGGAAGAGCGCCGCGGAATCAGGGCGCTCGTCCAGCCGCTCGGCGCGAAGGCGGAGCCCGCGGCGGGCGGAGAGCTCCGGGGCCAGGACCGGGGCCAGCGCCGGAAGGTAGGGGAGGAGCCGCAGGAGGTCGACGACGGCGGAGCCGTCGGCCAGGTTCTGCACGCGGACGTCGGCAAGCGCCGGCACGTCATCCCGGGCCAGCCATGCGTCTTCCTGCGCGGCCCACTGGTCCCAGTAGGGTTCGTAGGTTGCGCCGTCGCGGTCCAGGGCCCTGGTCCGGCGGACGTCGTCAGGGGATTCGGCCCAGATCACGGCGTCCAGGAGCGGCCGGGCTTCTGCCGCGGCGGCACCCACGCCTTCGACGATGACGATCTCGGCGGGAAGCGTGACCCGGGGGCCGCCGTCGTCATGGTTTTCCCAGTCCCAGCCCACCCACGTCGCCGCTTCGCCCCTGTGCAGCGGGGTGAGGACGGTGGCGACGTAGCGTTCCACGCCGGCGGCCAGGCCGTTCCAGCCGGGGTAGATGTCCTCAAGATGGAACAGCGAGACCTTGTGGTGGGCGCGCAGCCGGGCAGCCAGTTCGACGGCGAGGGTGGTCTTCCCAGCGCCCGAGCGCCCGTCGATGGCGATGATGACGGGGGCTGGGCTCATGGAGTAGAGCGTACCTTTATCCCTGCCGGGCTTTCATCCGCGGGTCCTTCTTGTTAATCACGAACGTCCTGCCGCGGCGCCTGACGATTTGTGCGCCGGGGATCTTCTTCAGTGCCCGCAGTGAATTCCGTACTTTCATGGTGTCCTCCTTGGTTGGTGGGGTTGGGTGGTGGTCGGCAGGTCAGCTCGCGGGCCGCAGGGCGAAGGGGTCGGACAGGACCGCGCCGGCCGCCAGTTCGTCGTCGGTGAGCTCGCAGTCCCGCAGCAGCCGCTCGAACTCCGCCGGGTCCAGGCCCTCCCCGGTCGCTGCCAGGACCGTGGCGGCGGGACCCGGCGCACGTCCCGCCTGCTCCGTCGCGGCAGGTTCTTCCGGCCACTTCCCGGTGTTTTCGAGCCAGACGCGGGGGCCGATGCCCTGGATGGCGATGCGGCACTCGGGCGCGGACGCAACCCACAAGTGGCCTTGCAGGACGCAGCAGCCCTCGGCGAGCGTGCCCAGGACCTGGCGGAACCGTCCCGGATGCAGGGGCCGGTCCATGCGCTGGACCACAGTGACAAAGGGTGAGGCCGCGGCATTTGCTGCCGAGCGGCGGACCTGGATCGTTCCTGCTGCACGGTGGGCATGCGGTGCGAGTTCCCGCAGCAGGTGCAGGCCGCGCTCGCGGCCTGCGGGATCGGCCGGAACGATGTCGGGCTCCGCCACGAGGACGGTATCCGCGAAGGCCAGTTCGCCCAGCAGGAACTCGCCCGGTGTCCTCTCGTCGTCTGCCACGGGGGTGAAGCCGGACTCGAACAGGGTGTGCGGGTCCCAGATGTGGTCCTCCAGGGCGTCCGGCGCGAGGGCAATGATGGCCGAGGAAACCGTTGCCGGCCGGCTGAGCCCGCGGTTGAGTGCCGTGACTGCCACTGATGCTGGAACCGCAGGCGGAAGGCCGATGATGATCGGGCCTTGTGCTGATGCAGCCAGGCGGTCGATCGCCGGCACCAGGTCCAGGCGTACCGCGCAGCTGAGGCCGCCGTGTTCGAGGATGGTTTCCTCGTATTCGACGGGACCTGCGGCGTCAAAGACCCGCCGGATGACCAGCCCGTTCTCCAGCAGGTCATGGAAGACCACGAGGCTCCCGGGATGTTCAGCTGCCAGGTCCCCGCAGGCTTCGCGGCGGCAGAGGGCATCAAGGGAACTCACAACGATGAGGTGCATGGCGAAGAGCCTAATTGAGAACCGTTCTCAATTGCAAGATAAAGCCGGGTGGGTCCTCAACTGCCCTGCCGCTGCAGCTCCGCGTCCGAGGAAACGGCCGCCTTGACGTGCTCCACGAT
This sequence comes from Arthrobacter nitrophenolicus, assembly GCF_045833485.1. NCBI lineage: Bacteria > Bacillati > Actinomycetota > Actinomycetes > Micrococcales > Micrococcaceae > Arthrobacter > Arthrobacter nitrophenolicus. The sequence goes on along the minus strand of NZ_CP174504.1, from coordinate 1,385,870 downwards.
CCCCGGGAGCGCCGCGTGGATCTGGTGCCAGACGGCGTCGAAGTCAGCATGCCCCCCGTACCACGGGTCCTCGATGCCCTGGTCCAGCAGGTCCTTGCCGGCCATTGCTGGATCGAAGCTTCGGAGCATGCGGATCTTGCCCAGCGACTCCTGGTCCGGCGCCGCCTCGCTCAGCCAGGCGTAGTGGTCGATATCGAGCGCCAGGATGAGATCCCGCTCGCGGAACCATTCCGGGAGCCATTCCCGTGCGATGTGAAGCTCGGACGCGAGTTGCGTGGCCGCGAGCCGGCGGGCGGCACGGGGGTCGATGGGGCGCCCTGCCTCGTAGCCCGTGGTGCCGGCCGAGTCCACCGCCACCAGTCCGTCCAGCCCTTCGCGTTCCAGCGCGGCCTTCAGCATAAGTTCCGCCATGGGGGAGCGGCAGATGTTGCCGGTGCAGACGGCGATGACGCGGTATGGGCTCGACGCTGAGTTCATGATGCTAAGCATGCGCGCTTTCCGGCCCTATGGCTAGCGGGTGGTTCATAAAAATTGACCGGTTTGTAAAGATGCATGACGAACCCGCCGAAGGGGTATGTAGTGAGGTTGGGTGCTGCGATGCCGGGGATTGGTGGGCCCGGGATCAGTGAATCAGGGCGAGGAGGATCCCGACGGCGACAAACAGCACGCCGAACACCTTGCTCAGGACCAGCTGTCCCCGTGGCGTCTGGGTGAAGCGCTGGAAAGACCTGGCCGCTGCGGCGAAGAAGAACCACATCACCAGGATGTCGATCGCCACGATGGTTGCGGTCAGCACAGCGTACTGCGTCAGCAGTGGCTGTTCAGGCCGGATGAACTGGGGAGTGAAGGCGAGGAAGAAGACGATGGCCTTCGGATTCAGCAGGTTGACCCAGAACCCGCGCCGGAAGATCGACCAGGCGGACTCGTTCCGCAGTGCCGCTGCCTGCTCCTCTTCAAGGCTCGGCTTGCTAAGGAACTGCCGGACGCCCAGATAGATGAGGTAGGCGGCGCCCGCGTAGCGGATTACGTTGAAGGCCACCGGCGAGCTGGCAACCAGCACGCCGACGCCGAGTGCCACGATCACCACGTGCACCACCAGTGCGGCCTGCTGCCCGAGGATTCCCCAGATGGACCGCCGGAAGCCGGCATTCAACGAGTTGCTCATGGTGTTGATGGCTCCGGCGCCCGGGGTGAAGCTGATCAGGGCACCGGCGCCGGCCAGGGCCAGCCAAAGGGAAAATTGCACCTGTCAATCCTACGCGGCAGGGGGCCGGTGGCGGGGGTCACCACAGGGTGGCTACGGGGCCGTACGCCTGGATGTTTTCGTCTGCTGTGACGAGGGTGAAGCCTTCCACCATGGCTTGTGCAGCCAGCATCCGGTCAAAGGGGTCTTTGTGGTCCCAGTCGAGCTGGCCGGCGGCAAGGGCATGGTCGGCGCTGATGCCGATTTCAGCGGCGTAGAGGTGTGAAAGCTGCCGGCCAAAACTGGAGACGATCGCCGCTCCGGCCGGCAGTCTTCCCTGCCGGTGCTTGTAGGAGAGCTCATAGGCGGTGACCGGCGAAACGAAGACCTGGTTTTCAAGTTTGGTGATCGCATTTTTGGCTTTGATTGAGAGCCTCTTGGGCTCGGCGAGTGCCCAGAGGAACACATGGGTGTCCAGCAGCAGCTGCAGCACCCGTCAATTCCCATCTCGTCATCCGTCCACGGCTCATAGAAGTCATCGGGGATGTGGAGGGGGCCGAGGAAGCCCAGTTCGCGCTTGTGGGGCCGTTCGATCTTGACCAGCCGTGCAACCGGCCTTCCGGCCTTGGCAATGACAACGTCCTCGCCGCGCACGGCATAAGCTTCGGCCCAGAATTCGTTGTCCCCGCAGGCCTAAGCCCGGGCGATGACCTCCCCATTGGGGATGAGGAACCAGCCGTCGTCGGTTGAACCCCATCGGTGCCATCCGGCGGAGATCCGTGCCAGGTCCGCGGGGTTGGCGAAGCCGTACTCCAGCGCCTGCTCCGCGAATGCTGAGTGCAGCACCCGCTCGCCCCAGACGCGGGCCTGCCACCGGCGCTGCTGTCCTGTGGCGTACAGCCAGTTGCTGCTGGAGGGGGCAACGTCCGTGAACCCCGCCGACTGCGCCCAGCTGACCAGCCGCCGTCCGGCGTCGGGCTCTGCCCCGTTGCGGCGCGCAATGCGCTGGTACAGGTCCATCCATTCGTCGAGTTCCGGGATGGCCGGGTACCAGCTCATGCCGTGGAAATCGGCGTCGCGCACGGCAACGATGCCGCCCGGCTTGGCCACGCGGCGCATTTCGCGGAGGGCCTCCACCGGGTCGGTGAGGTGCTGCAGCACCTGGTGGGCGTGGACGACGTCGAACGTCTCGTCCTCGAACTCGAGGTCGTAGATGTTGCCGGCCACGAATTCCACGTTCGGCACCTGGCGTTCGACGGCGAGCGCCTGGGCCTGGACGATGATGTCCGGTGAGCGGTCCAGGCCGGTGACCTTGCCGGGCGAGACGAGGGCGGCGAAGTCGCAGGTGATGGTGCCCGGTCCGCAGCCGACGTCGAGCAGGTCCGAGCCGGGGGTCAGGTGGGGCAGGACAAAGGCGGCGGAATTCTCGGCGGTCCTGGCGGCATGGGCGCGGACCACTGACTCGTGGTGGCCGTGCGTGTAGACGTCTTCTTCGGGCTGCTGGGCACTCATAACCAAACGCTACCCCTCACGCCGCGGCGCGGAAGGATTTCGCCAGCCTAATCCGCCGCGGATTCTTCGCGCGCCGCCACCGTGGCTTCCACCATCGCGGTCATGAACCGCGAGACGGTTTCCAGCTCCTCCTCGGAGAAGTCCGCCATGGCAGTACCCATGCGGCGCGAGAGGGGCTCGAAAATGGCCCCTCCCTCCTGGAAGGCCTTGGGCGTCATCTTCAGCTGCACCTGCCGCCGGTCGGAACTGCCGCGCTCACGGACCACGTGGCCGGAGCTGTCCAGCCGGTCAATCAGCGCCGTGGTAGCGGGGGAGCTAAGGTGCAACTCCTTGCGGAGGAGTCCCGGCGTGACCGGATTTCCCTTGGCCGTGTGCCGCATGATCACGGCCAGAGCATTCAGGTCCGTGCGGTGCATGTCCTTCCTGCCGCCGGCCGTGTCCACGTACCGGTTGGCCTCCAGCGTGAATTCCTGCAGGAGCCGGACGAGGGGATGGGGGCCGCCATTCTGCCCAGGGACTGCCGGAGGGCGCGGCGTGTCCGCGGGGCCGCTTGCTGCCATGGCCGCCTCCTCTTTCCTTCTGGTGGGCATCACCGCCGGGTTTGCCCAGCCGTACTGACGGATACTACTTCAGCCCCGCCGTGCGTGCCTTGATGGCGAGCTCTAAGAAAAACCTTGATGGACACTTATCTCTACTATGGAGATAGTCTACTCTGGAACTAATGTTCGTGTGAGGTACGTCCGGAAGGCATCATGAAACACAAAACCGTAAGCAGAGAGCGCGTTCCGTTCTGGCTGCGCTGGCTGGTCCCCGTCATCCTGGTGCTCACGTGGCTGGCGCTCGCCGGCGTGGGCGGCCCCACCTTCGGGCGCCTGGAGGAGGTTTCCTCCAACGACCAGGCCTCCTTCCTTCCGGCAAGTGCCGAGGCCACTGCCGCGCAGGACTGGCAGGCCAAGTTCCGGGACTCCGACGAGGTGCCGGGCGTCATCGTCATCGAAAGCGATGAGCCGTTCACTCCCGCCCAGCTGGGTGAAGTGGCTGCCCTTCGGACTGACCTGGAAGAGCTGAAGCTGGGCAGCGCGGTGATTGGGCCCATTCCGTCGGAGGACGGCAAGGCGGTCCAGTTCATCGCACCCATCAGCGAGTCCGAGGTGGAAGTGCAGGAGGCGGTGAAGGAACTCCGCGACCTCGTAGCTGAAGCTGCCCCTGAGGGGATGCGGACATTCGTGACCGGGCCCGCCGGCCTCGCGGCCGACCTGGTGGCCGCTTTCGCCGGGATTGACGGCATCCTCCTGCTCGTGGCGCTCGCCGCTGTGTTCGTCATCCTGCTGGTGGTGTACCGCTCGCTGCTCCTGCCTTTCATGGTGCTCCTGACCTCGGTGTTCGCCCTGTGTGCCGCCATCCTGCTGGTCTTCGGCATGGCGCAGGCGGGCTGGATCCAGTTGAATGGCCAGAGCCAGGGGATCCTCTCCATTCTGGTGATCGGCGCGGCCACCGACTACGCACTGCTCTACGTGGCGCGCTTCCGTGAGGCGCTGACCCACACCACCAACCGGACGGCCGCGGCGCTGACGGCCTGGCGGACCTCTTTCGAACCCATCCTGGCGTCCGGTGCCACGGTCATCATCGCCCTGCTCTGCCTGCTCTTCTCGGACCTCAACTCCAACAAGGCACTGGGGCCGGTGGCAGCGGCAGGCATCATCTGCTCGCTGTTCGCCGCACTCACGCTGCTGCCCGCCCTGATGGCGCTCCTGGGCCGTGCCGCTTTCTGGCCGTTCCGTCCCAAGCTGGCCTCGGCTGACGAGCGCGAGCCCGAGCTGGTTACGGGGCTGGAGGGTCAAAAAGGGCTGTGGCGGGCAACCGGTGCATTGGTGCAGCGGCGTCCGCGGACCATCTGGATCGCGTCGGTCCTGCTGCTGGCCGCGGCCTCCGCCGGCGTCCTCCAGCTCAAGGCCAATGGTGTTCCGCAGACCGACGTCATCCTCACCGCGTCCAATGCGGTGGACGGCCAGGACGCGCTGGCCCGCCACTTCGACGCCGGCAGCGGCAGCCCCGCCGTCGTGGTTGCGGACGAAGGCAAGGCACAGGAAGTGCTGGATGCGGTGAAAGCGGCCGACGGCGTGGGCGAGGCCTACCTGCTGGCTGAAGGCAGCGTGCCCATCACCGGCGCCCCCGGAACCCCCAGCGAGCCCGACGTCCGCGAGGGCAAGGTCCTGATCAATGCCACGCTGAACTCCGCGGCGGACTCCCTCGAGGCCGAAGAAGCTGTCAAGGCCCTGCGCGTGGACGTCAAGGCCGTGGACCCGGGTGCCCTGGTGGGCGGCGTCACCGCCACCGCGCTGGACACCAACACCACGGCCCAGCGTGACCTGGTGATCATCATCCCGGTGGTCCTGGTGGTGATCCTCTTTATCCTGATGCTGCTGCTGAGGTCCGTGTTGGCACCGGTCCTGCTGGTGCTCTCCGTGGTGCTCTCCTACGCTGCAGCCATGGGTGTGTCCGCGCTGGTGTTCAACAACATCCTTGGCTTCCCGGGTGCCGACGCCACCGTGCCGCTGTTCGGCTTCGTGTTCCTGGTGGCCCTGGGCGTGGACTACAACATCTTCCTGATGAGCCGGGTCCGGGAGGAGTCCCTGAAGCACGGCACCCGCCCGGGCATCCTCCGCGGCCTGGGCGTGACCGGCGGGGTGATCACGTCCGCGGGCGTGGTGCTCGCGGCCACGTTCGCGGCGCTGGGCGTCATTCCCATCATGTTCCTGGTGCAGCTGGCCTTCATTGTTGCGTTCGGCGTCCTGCTGGACACGGTGCTGGTGCGCTCGCTGCTGGTGCCTGCGCTGGCTTACGACATCGGCCCGAAAATCTGGTGGCCCGGCAAGCTCTCCCGGCCGGAGACTGAAGAACGGCCGGACCGGGACGAAGCCCTGTTGGCTAAAACTCCTGCTGGGTAGACTGCCAATGCGCCCGCACGGACGCGGACTCGAAGGAGAGACGTCGCCATGACTGAAAGCCACGAAGCAGCCTTTGATGAGCACCCCCGCCGCGGCAGCACGGAGCCGGGGCTGGAAGGCGAAGGCGGCCAGTACGGGGAGGGCGACCTCGAGAACCCCGCCGAGGACTTCCGGAACGAGGATGCCGTCCGTGAAGGCCTGACTGACGGGCAGGTCATGTCCACCTCAGAGGAGCGCGGTCCGCTGCACGGCGATCCGGACGCCGAGCGGTAGGCGCCACGGCGGAATTAGCCCGGCGGCAGGTTCACCCCTAGCGAAAGGGTGAGCCGCCGTCGGGCTTTACCGTGTCCCGGAATCCGCGCCAACACGGGGAGGGCAGCCTCAGGCCGGAGAGATGCCTAGCAAAGAGTTGAGCGTGGTCGACTCAACTTTGCTTGACATCGTCGAGGCCCTGAGTAAAGTTGAGTGCAGAACGCTCAATTAGCGGGCGCCAGCAAGTTTCCAAGGAAAGAAGGAAGCAACACAATGTCACGTGCAGTAGGTATCGACCTCGGAACCACCAACTCCGTCGTCTCCGTTCTCGAAGGTGGCGAGCCCACCGTTATTGCCAACGCCGAGGGTGGCCGCACCACGCCGTCCGTGGTTGCATTCTCCAAGTCCGGCGAAGTCCTGGTTGGCGAAATCGCAAAGCGCCAGGCAGTCAACAACATCGAACGCACCATCTCGTCCGTCAAGCGCCACATGGGCACTGACTGGACCAAGGCGATCGACGAAAAGAAGTACACCCCGCAGGAAATCTCCGCGCGTATCCTCATGAAGCTGAAGAACGACGCCGAGTCCTACCTGGGCGAGAAGGTCACCGACGCTGTGATCACCGTTCCCGCCTACTTCAACGACGCCGAGCGCCAGGCAACCAAGGAAGCCGGCGAGATCGCGGGCCTCAATGTCCTGCGTATCGTCAACGAGCCCACCGCCGCAGCCCTCGCCTACGGCCTGGACAAGGGCAAGGAAGACGAACTCATCCTGGTCTTCGACCTCGGTGGCGGTACGTTCGACGTCTCCCTGCTGGAAGTCGGCAAGGACGAAGACAACTTCTCCACCATCCAGGTGCGCGCCACCGCCGGTGACAACCGCCTCGGCGGCGACGACTGGGACCAGCGCGTGGTTGACTACCTGCTGAACCAGCTCAAGGTCAAGGGCATCGACCTCTCCAAGGACAAGATCGCCCTGCAGCGCCTCCGCGAAGCTGCCGAGCAGGCCAAGAAGGAACTGTCCTCCTCCACCAGCACCAACGTCTCGCTCCAGTACCTGTCCGTCACCCCCGACGGCCCGGTCCACCTGGACGAGCAGCTGACCCGCGCCAAGTTCCAGGACCTCACCAAGGACCTGCTGGAGCGCACCAAGAAGCCGTTCCACGACGTCATCAAGGAAGCCGGCATCAAGCTGACGGACATCAACCACATCGTGCTGGTCGGTGGCTCCACCCGTATGCCTGCCGTCTACGACCTGGTCAAGGAACTGGCCGGCGGCAAGGAACCGAACAAGGGCGTCAACCCGGACGAGGTCGTTGCCGTTGGTGCCGCCCTGCAGGCCGGTGTGCTGAAGGGTGAGCGCAAGGACGTCCTCCTGATCGACGTCACCCCGCTGTCCCTCGGCATCGAGACCAAGGGTGGCGTGATGACGCACCTGATCGAGCGCAACACCGCCATCCCCACCAAGCGGTCCGAGACCTTCACCACGGCAGATGACAACCAGCCGTCCGTGGCCATCCAGGTCTTCCAGGGCGAGCGTGAGTTCACCCGCGACAACAAGCCGCTGGGCACCTTCGAGCTCACCGGCATCGCCCCGGCACCCCGCGGCATCCCGCAGATTGAGGTCACCTTCGACATCGACGCGAACGGCATCGTCCACGTCTCCGCGAAGGACAAGGGCACCGGCAAGGAACAGTCCATGACCATCACCGGCGGCACCGCGCTCTCCAAGGAAGACATCGACCGCATGGTCCGTGACGCCGAGGAGCACGCAGCCGAGGACAAGGCCCGCCGCGAGGCCACCGACACCCGCAACACGGCCGAGCAGCTCGCCTACTCCGTGGACAAGCTCATCGCCGACAACGCGGACAAGCTGCCGGAAGAGGTCAAGACCGAGGTCCAGGCCGACGTCGACAGCCTCAAGAAGGCCCTCGAAGGCACCGACGATGCCGCTGTGAAGGCTGCGTTCGAGAAGCTGCAGGCTTCCCAGACGAAGCTCGGCGAGGCCATCTACTCCCAGGCCGGTTCGCCCGACGGCGCCACCGGTGCCGCAGGTGCCGAAGGCGCAGCAGGGCCGGAGGGGTCCAAGGCCGACGAGGACATCGTCGACGCCGAGATCATCGACGAAGACGAAGCGAAGAAGTAAACCATGCCGCACCACGGTAACGAGGAAGAGCACAACTCATCCGCGGGCCAGCAGGGCGGCGCCTCCGAACCGGTCATCCGGGACAACCGCAAGGTTGACCCGGTGACCGGCCAGGCACGGCACCCCGAGGGCAGCCAGTCCGCCCCCGAATCCGGAGCCGACGCCCAGGATTCGGACGGCGACGCACTGGCCCAGGCCGAGGAGATCCTCAACGGCATCGAGGTGCCCGCCGAGGAGTCCGTGGCCCAGGGGGTTCCGGCTGGCTCCGGCAATGCAGAGGCGGTCGAACTGAAGAACGATCTCCTCCGCCTGCAGGCCGAGTACGTCAACTACCGCAAGCGCGTCGAACGCGACCGCGCCGTGGCAGGGGAGATGGCCGTCATCGGCGTCCTTAACTCCCTGCTTCCGGTCCTGGACGACGTCGACGCCGCGCGGCAGCACGGCGACCTGACCGACGGTCCCTTCGCCGCGATCGCCACCAAGCTGGAGAACGCGCTGAAGACCTACGGCCTGGTCCGCATCGACGAAACCGGCGTGGAGTTTGACCCCACGATTCACGAGGCCCTGATCCAGCAGCCCGGTGAGGACATCGAGGTTGACACCGTCAGCCAGGTGCTCCGCTCCGGCTACAAGTCAGGAGAACGCGTCCTCCGCGCAGCCCAGGTGATTGTGGCGGTCCCTGCGTAGCATTACCTTCGGTGGTTGAGTCTCGGTGGTTGAGCCTGTCGAAACCCTGAGGCTCAACCACCGACCCATAACTTTTGAAAGGAAACGCCATTGGCTAGCCAGGATTGGGTGGACAAGGACTTTTATAAGATCCTTGGTGTTGCCAAGGACGCTTCCGACGCCGATATCAAGAAGGCTTACCGGAAGCTGGCCCGCGAGCACCACCCTGATACCAACGCGGGAAACACTGCCTCCGAGAAGAAGTTCAAGGACATCTCCGAGGCCTACTCGGTGCTGTCCGATCCCGAGGAACGCCAGCAGTACGACGCCATCCGTGCCATGGGTGGCGGTGCCCGGTTCGCCCCCGGCAGCGCCGGCGCCGGCAACGGCGGGTTCGAGGACCTGTTCGGCGGCCTCTTCACCGGCAATACGGGCCGGCATGCGGGCGGGTTCAACCCTGCCGCGGGCGGGATCCCGCCCGAGTTCGCCGACCTGTTCGGCGGCGGCTTCGGCCAGACCGGCTTCCAGCGGGCCCCGCAGAAGGGGGCGGACCGTACCGCCTCCACCAGCATTTCCTTTGCCGGTTCCATCCGCGGCACCACCATCGGCCTGCGGGAACCCAGCGGTGAAGTGATCGACGTCCGGGTTCCGGCCGGCATCAAGGACGGCCAGAAGGTGCGTGTCCGCGGCAAGGGCCAGCCGAGCCCCGCCGGAAACGGCGACCTGGTGGTGTCCGTCTCGGTCCAGCCCCATCCGTTTTACACGCGCGACGGCGACAACCTGCGGATCCACGTCCCCGTCACCTTCCCGGAGGCTGCGCTGGGTGCCGACATCGAGGTGCCCACCATCGACGGCGATAAGGTGCGGGTCCGCGTTCCGGCGGGGACGCCGTCGGGCCGTACCCTGCGGGTGAAGGGCAAGGGCGTGAAGACCTCGAAGGCGACCGGCGACCTGCTGGTGACCATCGACGTCGCGGTCCCGAAGAACCTGAACAAGGAAGCCGAAGCGGCGGTCAAGGCGTTTGCCGAGGCCACAGCCGGTTCGGACGTCCGAGAGGGCCTGGCCGCCAAGGCCCGGCTCTAGCAGCGGAGGTGTTCGGTGGACATCAACGTTGACCAGCCCATCTTCGTGATTTCGGTGGCGGCCGAGCTGGCGGACATGCACCCGCAGACCCTGCGGCAGTACGACCGGCTGGGCATCGTCAAGCCCAGCCGCGCGCCGGGGAAGTCCCGCCGGTACTCGCAGCGGGACGTCAACATGCTGCGCGAGGTGCAGCGGCTGTCCCAGGAGGGCGTTTCGCTGGAGGGGATCAAGCGCATCCTGGAGCTCGAAAACCAGGTGGCCGCCCTGCAGCGGCGGGTCGCTGAACTCACGGAGGAACTTGGCCGCAGGCCACAGCCGTTCGATTCCCGCATTTTCGCCGCCGGCGCGGCGGGCGACGTGGTGAGCCTGGCCCGCGGCCAGCGCCCCCGGCCCCGGTCGCAGGCCGTGGTGCTGTGGCGGCCCAGGGCCATCGGCCAGTAAGTACCTGGCTTCAGGCGCCCCGGGAAATTCGAGTACACACTACTCGTGCCCCGTCCGCCCCCGGAAACTTGAATGGAACCACCGCTGGATCAGCGGTGGTTCCATCAGTTTCTGGGGGTTTTTGATGTGTGGTTCTCAGCATAAGGCCCGGCCATGAGCCCGGGGATGGAGTCCGTGGCCGCGTTCAGCGGCTCGGTTCCCGGCCAGATCCTGCTGGCCATCGGGCAGACCATCGTGGTGGTCTGCGTGTGTTTCGACATGGTGCGTGCCCTGTCCGTTCCGCGGTCGCACCGGCGGTACGTGGCCAGCACCGTGTTCCGGACCCTGGCCGTCCCGTCCATCATCGCCAACGGACTCACCGTGCTGATCGCCCTGGTGGTGGCGTCCTGGGTTGACGTGGTCATGGGCATGTTCGTCCTGGTGGCCATCATTTTCCGCCTGCACCATGACAAGGACGAGGACAACTGGTGGAAGGGCAAGGGCAAGAAGCTGGCCCGCTGGGCCCGCCGGCAGTTGGCCGGCCGCACTTCCGCCGCGCCGGCCATGGGGTAGCGGCAGCACCTTAAAAGCCCGGGAGCCCCGCACACCGGCCGGCATGCGGGGCTCCCGTCTCCAACGCTTTCCTAGCCGTTGATCACCTGGGGGACGCCGAGGTGCTTGAGGCCTTCGACGCCGAATTCGAGGCCGTAGCCGGATTGTTTGGCGCCGCCGAAGGGGATGCGGGGGTCCACGGCGCCGTGGCGGTTGATCCAGACGGTGCCGGCCTGGATGCGGGTGGCGACGTCGCGGGCGGCGGCGGGGTTGGAGGACCAGACGGAGGCGCCGAGGCCGACGTCGAGGGCGTTGGCTTTTTCCACTGCTTCGTCGATGGTGCTGTAGCGGATGATCGGCAGGGCCGGCCCGAACTGTTCTTCGGCGACGAGCGGGTTGTTGTTGTCGATGTCGGCGACCAGGGTGGTGGGGTAGAAGTAGCCGGGCTGGTCGGGGTCCGGGTTGCCGCCGAGGAGGATGCGGGCGCCGGAGTCTTTGGCTGCCTGGACGAGGTTGGCGACGACGTCGTATTGGGCTTTGTTCTGCAGTGGGCCCAGGACGTTGGTTTCGTCCAGGCCGTTGCCCATGGGCATGGCTTTGGCGAAGGTGGTGAGTTCCTCGCAGACGGCGTCGTAGATGTCGTCGTGGACGTAGAGGCGTTTGAGGGCGGCGCAGGTTTGGCCGGTGTTGAGGAAGGCGCCCCAGAAGATGTCTTCGGCGATGGCCTTGGGGTCGGCGTCGGGCAGGACGATGCCGGCGTCGTTGCCGCCGAGTTCGAGGGTGAGGCGTTTGACGGTGTCTGCGGAGGATTTGATGATGGCGCGGCCGGCGGCGGTGGAGCCGGTGAACATGATTTTGCCGATCGCGGGGTGGTTGGTGAGGCGGGCGCCGACTTCGCGGCCGCAGGAGACTGTGGTGAGGATGCCTTCGGGGAGTTCTTCGTTGAGGACTTTGACCAGGGCCAGGACGGAGAGCGGGGTGTTGCCGGAGGGTTTGACGACGACGGTGTTGCCCATGCGCAGGGCGGGGGCGATCTGCCAGATGGCGATCATCATGGGCCAGTTCCAGGGGCCGATGGCGGCGACGACGCCGATGGGCTTGTAGTGCAGTTCGGCGCGGGTCTCGCCGTCGTCCACGATCGTTTCCGGTTCCAGCGGCAGGCCGGCGGTGGCGCGGAGCCAGGCCACGCAGGCGCCCACTTCGAAGCGGGCGTTGGGGCCGTTGAGGGGTTTTCCCTGTTCGCGGGAGAGCAGCTGGGCGAGTTCCTCGGCGGAGCGTTCGACGGCGTCGGCTGCTTTCAGGAGCGCGGCGGACCTTGCCTCGCGGCCCAGCGCCGCCCACGCGGGCTGGGTTTCGACGGCGGTGGCGACGGCGTCCTCCAGGAACTCAAGGTCATGGATGGGGGCCTCGCCCACGGCTTCGCCCGTGGCAGGGTTCAGGATGGTCCGGCTGGGACCGGACGTGGGCGTGATGGACGCGAGGAGCGCATCATAGGTTTCCAAGGGATACTCCACTTCGAGTAGGCAAGGACGCCAGCCGGGCGGCGTAGCGGGTTACCCCCCAGTGTGGTTTACCGCCCCGGCTCCGCTCTTGTCTTTTGGCGCAAGGCCCTTGGCGTGGAAGGAACGGTCTTATGTTCCGTTCTGATTGATACCGGCCTTTACTGCGAGATGTCCTCGGCGGAGATTTGCGAGAATCTGATCGGTGACCGCTTCAATGCCGCCTTCGGATATCAAGGTCATTCCGGCTTCGGCCGTTTCCAGGGCCTCAAGTGTCTCCAGCTGTGAGGTGAGAAGGGATGCAGGCATGAAGTGTCCTGGACGCTGGACCAACCGCTGCTGCAATACCGAAGGCTCGACCTTTAACAGGATGAACCTGGTGGAAGGGGCGGCTGCGCGGATAGCGTCACGGTAGGCGCGTTTGAGGGCCGAACAGGCAACCACGATCCCGTTAGCGTGTTCGCCCGCGAGTTCTGCGCCGACCAGGCGAAGCCACGGCCATCTGTCTTCATCGGTGAGCGGTACGCCGGCTGCCATCTTTTGAACGTTCGGCAAGGGGTGCAGGTCGTCAGCGTCCTTGAAGGTTGCCCCGAGCCGGGCTGCCAGGGCAGTGCCTACCTCAGTCTTGCCCGCGCCCGACACGCCCATGACAACAATAGGGCTATTCACTACAGCGCTCCCTGTTGTGCTGTTCCTGCGGGGATTGGCACGAGCCTGGTCACGACGACGGGTTTTTCCAGCAGGCCTTCGAGGGAGGCGTTCAGGCGTTTGACCGGTTCACCTTGGCCGTGGGCGTCGAGCAGCTCAGCTGATTCCCATTTTTCGATCATGAATATCTGGTTGTTTGGGGCTTCGTGTATCGCATAGAGCAGGCAGCCGGGTTCCTGGTGCACTTCACTGATTGCTGGAGAGAGGGCGGCGACGACCTGGTCGAAGGCGCCTTCCTTCGGGCTGAAAGCAGCGGTGACGACGATGGTCATATGAGGTGTCTCCTAGTAGGAGGGTGTGGGCGCGGGAGGGTGCTTGCGGACGCGGCGCGGACCGGCGGCTGAAGTCCGTGGGTCCGCGCCGAACGTCTGCAGAGTGTTTCGGACTTAGCTGCGGGCGAGGTTTTCCTCGAGGGCAAGGGCCTCGGTTTCGCGACGCAGTTCGAGGGCCTGGGCGAGCGAGTCGTCCATGATGACGTCTTCCCAGCGGACGATGCCGCCCTTGGGTACGTCATTGCGAAGTTCCACGTGGTGGGCCAGCGCAACCGGCAGGGCGCCGGTGGTGACGGAGTGCTTCGCGGAAACGAGTTGGCCCCAGACGGTGTATCCGCCTTCGCCGTCAAGGAATTCACCGGCTTTGAGGTCTTTCTTGGCGGTGGCGACAACGTCGCCGAAGAAGCCGGTGGGCGAACCCGTGGGGATCCCGCGGAGGACGGCGTTGGCTATTGATACGTTCAGTTCCAGGCCGACATAGTGGTAGGGGCGGTACAGGGCGGCGTACTGGCCGGTGGGGTCCGGGTGCCAGGGGTATTCGTTGAAGCAGCCGGAGACGTAGGCGTTCGTTGCCTTCACGACGACGAAGACGCCTTCCTGGGTGTTGTGGGGGATCCAGGTGCCGTCGCGGTTGACGCTGGACATGACGTCGACGGTCCCTTCGTGCGCGAGGGCTCCTCCGACGTCGGCGGGGCGGCAGATTGTGGCAATTTCCTCAACGTCTCCTGGTGTGAACGTCAGGCCGGTGTCAGAGGGCACCAGTCCTGCCGCGTTGGCGACGGCGGCCATTTCGATGGCGGCCTTGGTGCCGTCGCGGAAGGAGGTGTGCATGTTGGGGTTCAGCTGCCCGGAGTCGGTGAGTTCCTTGGAGAATTCCCAGTTTTCCCAGACGTTGTCGGGGTTCATCTCGTGGTAGTGCTCGAGGAATTTGGCGCCCTTGCCGGCGCAGACGACGTCGAATCCGCTGGTGCGGGCCCAGTCGACGAGTTCCATGATGAGCGCCGGCTGGTCGCCGTATGCCATTGAGTAGACAACGCCGGCTGCTTCTGCCCGCTTGGCAAGTGCGGGCCCTGCCAGGGCGTCGGCTTCGACGGTGACCATGATGATGTGCTTTTTCGTGTCGATGGCGCGCAGCGCGTGCTTGACGCCAACGATGGGGTTACCGGTGGCTTCGACGATGATGTCGATGTCGACGTCGAAAAGCTCGTCGGCGTTGGCCACAATCGCGGTTGAGCGGTCCCTGAGGGCGGTTGCGATGTCCGGGGCGATCTGGTCTTTGGGCCATCCAACGAGTTCGAAAGCACCTTCGGCGCGCTTGACGTTGATGTCGGCGATGGCGACGACGTGGATACCCGGAATGTTGTTTGCCTGGGCCAGGTACATCGTCCCGTAGCGTCCGGCGCCGATCAGGCCGACCCGGATGGGCTCTCCGTCGGCTTCGCGCTGGGTCAGGAGGTGGTGCAGGTTCATGGGTTGCCTTTCAAGGGATACGGCGCTGTTCCGGAAGGGATGCGGGCTGGTCTGTGATCAACCGCAGCTGTGGGGGCTCTGCTTTTCACCTTGCGCCTCGCCGCCATTGGGTAATGGGCTGCAGAACTAAGCGGGACCGAACTAAGGTAAAATAAGTGGAACCGGTACACTTTTATGTCACAGGCGCGGGCTCACCGTCAAGCCCTAGGCTGAAAAGGTTCCAGGTGTCCAGGAAGTGCCAGGCAAGGAGTAGGCGTGCAGAAACAACCGACCATCCGCGATGTTGCCCAGGCGGCCGGGGTGTCCGTTGCGGTCGTCTCCCGGGTGCTGAATCCGGGTTCGGGCCCGGTCGCCGCGGCCACGCGCGGGAGAGTAAACGAGGTGATGAAGAACCTTGGTTATCACCCCCGCACGGCAGCCAGGGAGCTCAAGTACGGCCCGCCCACAACGCTGGGGCTGCTGCTCGCCGATGTCTCCAACCCCTTTTTTGCCCGGCTCGCCGACCGGGTGGTGCAGGAGGCGCACTCCCGCGGAATCCAGGTGCTGCTGATGACCACGCAGGAGGATGACCAGCTGGAGTCAGAACGTCTGGCGACATTAATCGAACGCAGGGTCAGTGGGATTATTGCGACCCCGACCGGCAACAACCTTGCCACCTGGAAGCAGCTCCAGGATCTGGGAACTGAGGTGGTCTTTGTCGACCGGTCAATTCCGTCGCTTCCCGAGGTTGACGTTGTCAGCATCGATAACTTCGAATCCGCCCGGGCTGCAACGGCCCTTCTTGCAGCCCACGGCCACCGGCGCATCGGAATCATCTCCGGGCCGGCTTCCTCCACTACCGGAAGGGACCGGATTGCCGGCTATCGGCAAGCCCTGGAGACGGCCGGCTTGGAGCCGGATGAGCTCCTGATACGGCATGCCGCGTTCCGCGGCCCTGCCGGGGGAGACGCCGCGTCGGCGCTGCTCAATATCGAAGAGCCGCCCACCGCTTTGGTGGTGGCAAACACTGCCCAGGTAACCGAAGTTCTGCGGCGCCTTTCCCATGCCGGGATCGACATTCCCGGGAGGCTGTCCGTCATCGTCTTCGAAGATTCACCCTGGACCGAACTCATGACCCCGGCCCTGACGATCGTCAAACAGCCCATAGATCTGCTCGCCCGTCATTCCGTGCAGCTCGCGTTGTCCAACACGCAGGGCAAGACGTCGGAAAAACGCAACGTCATCCGCGTAGCCGCCGAACTGGTTGAGCGGTCCAGCGTTGCCCGGCTGCAGTTATCGAAGTAACCAAACGGGCATCCGCTCCTGAATGGTTTACAGCAGCGCCGGGCCTATGGTAAAAAAGTGTACCGGTTCCACTGGTACCACGATCTTCCATCCTGGTCTGCAAGCGTGCACCTGCACGCCTGACTTCTATCTGGAAGGCGCTGGGCACGCGGGACGAGAGAGCAGCAAGAGCAGTTCTCGGCCATATCTGCACAGCCCAGTACGCCGCAATTACCGCCGTCAAAGCATCAGTACCCTGTCCCCATAGGTCAGGAACCAGCAAGTATTCAAAGGAGAATCAGATGCCAAAGCGCATCCTGGCCGCCGCAGCTGCGGCCGTTGCACTCACCGTTACTACTGCCCTCACCGGTTGCGGCGGGGCCCCGGGTGCCGGCGCGGCCAGCACCACGATCCGCCTCGGCATCGGCGACCCAGCAACCTCTTCCATGGGCGTGAGCGCAAAGCACTTCGCCGACAAGGTTGCCGAGCTGAGCGACGGCAAGGTCAAGGTCGAGACGTTCCCCGACGGCACCCTCTTCGGCGGAGACCAGAACGCCGCCGTCAACCTGCTTGGAAACGGCACGCTGGACTCCACCATCATGTCGACCTCGGTGTACGCGTCCTTCGAGCCGAAGATGAACGCCGTCAGCCTTCCCTATCTCTTCAAGGACTCGGAGGAGGTCACCAAGTACTTTGAAGGCGAGCCGGGCAAGGAACTGCTGGGCTCACTGGACAAGCTGGGCATCAAGGGCGTGTCCATGCTGACCCGTACCCCCCGGCACACCACCAACTCGATGCGCCCCATCACCCAGCCCGAGGACTTCAAGGACCTGAAGCTCCGCGTACCGCAGAATGACCTCTGGGTTAAGTTCTTTGGCTCACTGGGCGCCAACCCGACGCCGATGGACTTCAAAGAGGTTTACACCGCCCTGCAGCTCGGCACTATCGACGGCCAGGAAAACCCTCTGGAAGTACCAGTCAACAACAAGTTCTTCGAAGTCCAGGACTACCTCTCCTTGACGGGCCACATCTCCGACGGGCTCGTCCTCGGGTTCAGCAAGAAAAAGTGGGACTCCTTCGATGAGGACACCCGGAAGGTCCTGCAGGAAGCTGCAGACGAGACCGCTGATTTCAAGACAAAGTACGACAACGACGAAGCCACCAAGACCCTCGACAAGCTGAAGGGCGAAGGCGTGAAGATCAACGAGCTGACGCCCGAAGCACGGGAAGAGTTCCAGGCGGCGGCACAGAAGGTTTACCCCGAGCTTGAGGGCAAGGTTGGCAAGGAATTCGTCCAGTCAAGCCTCGAATTCCTCGGACGTTAAGATGACGGGTCCAGTGCAGGAGACAAGTTCAGTGCATGATGATGGGACCACCCCAGTCCGGGGGGCCGAACACCAGGCGGCCGAAGATAGCATCCAGGTGGTTCCGGTCAGCGACGTCTCGGAACCTCATGGTCTGATCTGGAAGGCCGTGGATGCTCTCCTCTTCGTCGGCATCTGCGCGATGCTGCTCAGCCTTGCTGCCCAAATGGTCAGCCGGCAGATGGGAGCCTCGCTGTCGTGGACCGAGGAACTGACCCGTTTCCTGTTCATGGACACCACCTTCCTGGGGATGGCAGCAGGCTTCCGGGCTGCCGTGCACCCGCGGGTGAACTTCGTTGTGGCGTGGGGACCAGCCTGGCTTAAAAAGGTCAGCATGCATCTCTACGCCGTCTGCGGGACCGTCTTCTTCAGTGTCCTGATCTACAAGACGTGGGAACTGATGCTGCAGCAATACTCCGCTGGAGAGTCCAGTCCTGCCCTGGGACTCAAGATGTTCCTGGTAACCCTGCCCCTTGTGATCAGCGCGGCACTCGCCATCGTCGCCCACATCACGACCGTCTACTTCTCCCCGTATATGCGTAAGAGGATCCTCAAAGGAGAGATGATCGCATCATGAGCCTGACCCTGCTGGGGATTTTCCTCCTCCTGCTGCTGCTGGGCGTTGCGCTCTCAGTCTCACTCGGCATCGGCGTCATCGCCACGCTGCTGATCTTCGATATTCCCCTCGAACTGTTGCCGCAGTCCATGATGAGCTCCATGAACAGCTTCCTGCTGGTTGCTGTCCCCTTGTTCGTCCTGGCCGGCAACCTCATGTCCGGAGGGGGTATTTCGGATCGCATCTTCCGTGGCGCCGAAGTCATCTTCGGCCGCTTCCGTGGCGGCCTTGGCCAGGTGAACATCGCATCGAGCGCGGTCTTCGGCGGCATCTCCGGTTCCTCAGTCGCCGACATCGTCAGCCTTGGCAAGATCGAGATCAAAGCCATGACTGACCATAAATACCCGAGGCCTTACGCGGCAGCGATGACCATGGTCACGGCCACCCTGTCCTCACTGATACCGCCGAGCATCCTTATGATCATCGCCGCTTCCACAGCGAACGTCTCGGTAGGCGCCGCCCTGGCAGGAGGATTTGGCCCGTCCGTTGTCCTGATCATCGTCCTGATGCTTGTGAACTTCTTCCTGTCAGCACGTCACGGTTACGGCGAGGTCTCAAGGACGCCTTTCAAGAAGGGCCTTAGGATCGTCCTCGAGGGAATCCCTGCCATGGGCGGCCCAGTGATCATCCTGGTAGGCATGTTCAGCGGGCTCGTCACCCCCACGGAGGCGGCCGCCGTCGCCGTCTTCTACAGCCTGTTGGTCGGCATCTACGTCTACCGGGACATGAAGTGGCGCCAGATGCCCAAGATGATCGTGGACGCCGGCCTCACCACCGGCACTATCCTGCTCATCGCCATGATCGCCGGCGTCGCCTCTTACATCTTCACCATTGACGGGCTGCCGGCGAAGGTCAGCAGCTGGCTGTTGAGCGTCAGTACTGACCCCACCATCGTCATGCTGCTGATCGGCATGATCCTGATCATCATCGGAACTGTGATGGACAAAGTCGCAGCCATCCTGCTGTGCACACCGGTGCTCATGCCCGCGGCTGTGTCTTCCGGTGTGGATCCCATCCACTTCGTCGTCTTCCTCGTTGCCGCCCTTGCCGTCGGACTGGTCGTGCCGCCTGTCGGCGTCTGCCTGTTCGCGGCGTCCTATGTCAGCGGGCTGCCGATGGAAAAGATTGTGAAGGCCGCGGTGCCGCTCTACGTGGTCATGGTGGTTGCCGTCGTCATGCTGGCCATCTTCCCGCAACTTATCCTGTGGCCATCCAATCTCCTGGCCAACCAGTAACGCCTTCCCTCAGTTCGCTAACCCCATTCACTAAAGGATCCCAATGCCTGAACCTGACCGCCCAGCACTTGCCCTGATGGGACTAGGGCCGATGGGCGAACCCATGGCGCGGCGGCTGCTGAAGGGCTACGGCGAGTTGACAGTCTGGAACCGGACAGCTTCAAAGGCGGAGGCCTTGGTTGGCCTGGGCGTCCGCGTTGCGGCCTCACCTCGTGAGGCGGCTGCCGACATAGTTCTCACCGTGCTGCCGGACCTAAACCACGTCGAATCGCTGCTTCCGGGAGAAGAGGGCCTGATAGCCGGATGGACAGCAAGGGGCATTTCCCGGCCCATACTCGTCGTGCACGGGACAGTCTCGCCGGGGGCAGTGGCGGCATTTGGCGAACGGATGCTTCGCGAACATGGGGTCCGAGTCCTTGACGCCCCCGTCAGTGGCGGCACCGTGGGCGCCGAAAACGGCACCCTGAGCATCATGGTGGGCGGGGACGCGGACACGTTCAGCTCGGTCGTCCCGGTGTTCGAGTTGGTGGGCAGCACCATCCGGCACATGGGTTCCGGGGGTTCGGGCGCACTGGCCAAGGCCTGCAACCAGGTCGTGGTCGCCGGCACGGTCACGGCAGTTTCCGAAGCTATGCTTCTCGCGCGCGGCGGGGGACTGGATCCATCGGTGATGCTTGAACTGCTTCGGGGTGGGCTGGCCGACTCCGAAGTACTGCGCCAAAAAGGGCACAGATGGATTGACGGCGACTTCACAGGTGGCGGCAGCGCCCGAAACCAGCTGAAGGACCTCAACTTCGTGCTCGGAGCGGCCAGAACAGCACACCTGGAGCTACCGCTGAGCTCGGTAATCCAGGATCTTTTCGAGGATATGGTCGAGCGGGGCGACGGCGCCCTTGACCACACAGGAATCTTCCGGACCCTTGCTCAGCGCAACGGCGCTTTCACTGAGACCTGAGAACCTCCACGCAAGCGAGGGGATACCCCTACGCGCCGGCAAAGTCGAGCAGGACCTTCCCGGACTCGGCCGAGTTCCTGGCCGTTTCGAAAGCTTCGAGGCCGCGTTCCAGCGGGAAGACGTGGGTGACCACCGGATCCACGAACAGGGACCCGTCGGCCAGCGCAGTGATGACCTGGTCGATCTCGTCATTGAACCTGAACGAGCCCAGCAGTTCCAGTTCCCGCGTGATGGCCAGTGAAATCAGGACAGGCTGCGGTCCGGACGGCAGCAGGCCGACCATCACCACCTTTCCGCCGCGGACCGCTGCCTTGATGGCCGTCGCCAGTCCGTGGTGGGAGCCGGAGGACTCGATGACGACGTCGGCCTCAACCGCAGCCAGCGCTTCAGCGTCGCTTGCTTCCAGCACCTCGTCCGCACCCACTGCCCGGGCGATTTCGAGGGGTTTCCGGTGCAGGTCCGTCGCCACGATCCGGGCCGCGCCCGCGCGCTTGAGGACGGCGACGGTCAGTGTACCGATCGGGCCGCAGCCAACCACCAGAGCAGTCTTGCCCCTGACGTCACCGGCGCGCGCCACGGCATGCCAGGCCACGCTGGCCGGCTCGACCAGCGCCGCCGTCTTCAGGTCCAGTCCCGCCGGCAGGACCCGCAGCATCCGCGACGGCAGGTTGACGTACCTGCTGAAGGCCCCGTCCGTATGCGGGAACCGCGCGGCACTCCCAAGATAGGTGCAGCCGGGGGACAAGTTGGGCCGGTCTTCCGGATACCTGGCGAAGTCCGGCCCCTCTCCCGGCCCGGGCGTGGCCGGATGCACGGCGACCGGTGCGCCCTCCGCCGGTCCGGATCCGTCCGCTGCCGCACGGATGACCGTCCCCACGATCTCGTGCCCCAGCACCATCGGGGCCTTCAGGACCGATTCCCCGGCCGCGCCGTGCAGCCAGTAGTGCAGATCGGAGCCGCAGATGCCGCCGTAGGCGATCTCCACCACTGCCTGGTCGGGACGGGCCGCCGGCAGCGGGATGCTTTCAATGCGCAGGTCGCCTGCAGCATGGGCGACGACGGCGGGACCCGCCGCCGGAAGTTCGGCCACGGTACGCATCAGACCACCACCGTCATTCCGCCGTCGATGAAGATGGTTTGGCCGTTCACGAAGTCCGAACCGCTGGAAGCCAGCCAGACTGCCGGGCCGGCCAGGTCCTCCGGCGTGCCCCAGCGGTGCGCAGGGGTCCGCCCGAGGATCCAGGAGTTGAACTGCTCGTCATCCACCAGGTTCTGGGTCATCTCGGTGTGGATGTAGCCGGGTGCCAGCGCGTTGATCTGCAAACCGGCGGCCGCCCATTCCGCCGTCATGGCGCGGGTGAGGTTCCGCAACCCGCCCTTGGCGGCGATGTACGGTGCGATGGTGGGCCGGGCCAGGTCCGTCTGGACCGAACAGATGTTGATGATCTTGCCGCGGCCCCGGGGGATCATGAAACGGGCCGCCGCCCTGCCCACCAGGAACGCGCTGGTGAGGTCGGTGCTGATGACCCGCTCCCAGTCCTTGACGTCCAGGTCAAGCATGGCCACACGGTGCTGGATGCCGGCGTTGTTGACCAGGATCTCCAGCGGACCCACATTTTCTTCCACCCACGCCATAGCGTCAGCAACTTCAGTGTCATTGGTGACGTCGAAGGCGCAGCTGTGGATCCGGCCCGGCGCGAAATCGGCGGCCATTGCGGCTTCGGCGGCCTTGAGCCGTTCCGGGTTGACGCCGTTCAGCACCACCGTGGCGCCGGCGTCCGCCAGGGCCCGGGCAAGGGCATTGCCGATTCCACGGCTTGATCCCGTGACCAGGGCTGTACGTCCGGTCAGGTCGAAAAGGGCGGTCATGACAAAGTCTCCTTGATAGTCGCCGGAGCGTTCCCCGGGGAAGCGGTGCCGAGGTTGGCAATGGCCTGCCGCACTACGGCCAGGTCGAAGTCTCCCAGGCCCTGCCTGATGAGGTGGGCATAGAGTTCGACGCCGGCAGATGCCATCGGTACCGCGGCACCAACGCTGCGGGCACTTTCCAGCACGAAGGACAGGTCCTTGTGCATGAACTTGGCCGGTCCGGTTGGCGTGTAATCCTCCGCTGCCAGCCGCGGGCCCACCACCTCCAGCACCCGGCTGGCTGCGAGCCCGCCGGACAAGACGTCGAAGAGTGCTTCGACGTCGAGCCCGGAGCGTTCCGCAAGCCCGGCAGCTTCGGCGAGGGCCGCCGTCGTGGTGCCCACGATCAGCTGGTTGCATGCCTTCGCCAGGGACCCGGCGCCCAGCCCGCCGAGCCGGCGCACTGTTGTGCCCATGGCCTGCAGCGCGGGCAGTGCCCGCGCAAAGTCCTCCTCGGAGCCGCCGGCCATGATCGCCAGCGTCCCCTGCTGCGCGCCCTGCGTGCCGCCGCTGACGGGGGCATCAAGCACTGCGGCGTTGCCGGCGCTTGCTTCGCTCACGGCGCGGCCGAAGGCCTGGACGCCCACCGGCGAAACGCTGCTCATCACCACCACCAGGGTTCCCGGCGCGGGCGGCGAAGCCCGCCACGCGTCGAGGAGCCCGCCCGCAGCCTCTTCGATATAGGGAAGATCCGGGAGCATGAAGATGATCACCGGGTCGTTTCGAAGGTCTTCCACTGTTGCGGCGGCGGACCCGCCCAGGCGGACGAGGTCCTCAACTGCCGACGGCGAGCGGTTCCATCCGGTGACGGCCCATCCCGCTGTGAGCAGGTTCGCAGCCATCGGGGCGCCCATCAGCCCCAGCCCGACGAAGCCTGCGCGCCGGTGCAGTGGATCGGCTGGGGCAGGGGGAGCGGGGGAGGTGCTGGCGTTGTTCATCTACCTGGCGTCCTCCACGACCACCAGGTCGCGCCCGTTCGTTTCGGGTGTGAAGAACGTGGTGATGAAGGAGATTGTTGCCAGAACCAGCGAGTACAGCGCGGGAACCAGCCAGGAGTGGTTGGTGGCGGCGAGCAGCGCAACGCCGATCATCGGGGCGAAGCCGCCGGCCAGGACCGCCGAAAGTTCACGGCTCAGGGCCACGCCGGTGAACCGGTGCTGGGAACCGAAAAGCTCAGGCAGCATGGCGCACTGCGGGCCGAGCATGGACTGCACGCCCAGGGCGATGCCCACCACCATGACTGCCCATACCAGGGCGGGGTTGCCCAGCGTGACCAGGTAGAAGGCCGGCAGTGCAATGAGGGCCTGGAAGAGGGCGCCGTAGCGGTAGACGGGCACCCGGCCGAACCGGTCGGACAGGGCACCGAAAGCGACCACCATGACGGCCGCGCAGCCGGCGGCGATCAGCAGGCCGGTGGGACCAATGAACTTGTCTCCCGGGAAGACACCTGCCGGAAGGCTGATGAACGAGACCAGCAGCGCCGAGTAGACCGATGAGTTGCCGTTCTCGCCCATCCGCAGGCCGATGCCGACAAGCACGTTCTTCTTGGAGTGCTTCCAGATCTGGCCCACGGGGTTCTTGACCACGGCCTTGTGCTTTTCAAGCTCCTGGAACACCGGGGTTTCCTTGAGCCGGAGCCGGATGAAGACGGCGATGACGATCAGGATAACGCTGGCCAGGAACGGCACCCGCCAGAGCCAGCCCTGCAGGACCTCCTTGTCCGCGAGGGCCATCAGGGCGAACGTGCCGGCACCGAGCAGGGTGCCGAGCTGGATGCCCACGAAAGGCAGCGAAGCGAAGAAACCACGACGGCGGGGCGGGGCCACCTCGGAGATCAGCGTGGTGGCGCCCGCCTGCTCGGCGCCGGCTCCCAGGCCCTGGAGGATGCGCAGGGCCACCAGCAGGACGGCACCGAGCATTCCCGCCTGTTCAAACGTGGGCAGGAGGCCAATGGCGAAGCTCGCCATGCCCATCAGGCCGATGGTGAGGATCAGCACCATCTTGCGGCCGAAACGGTCCCCGATGTAGCCAAAAACCACGCCGCCGAACGGCCTTGCGGCAAAGCCGACGCCGTAGGTGGCGAAGGAGGCGATGACGGCGCCGCTCTCACCCAGGGGGGAGAAGAACAGGGGGCCGAAGATCAGCGCTGACGCCAGGCCGTAGATGTAGAAATCGTAGTATTCGAGGGCTGACCCCACGGAGCTGGCAAGAGTTGCCCTTCGCAGCTGTTCCGGTTCGACGACGGCGCCGCCCGCCTCAATCTGCGGTGATTTAGTACGAGTTGTCACAGTAACTCCCTTAAACGCACTCCAGGCCCACGTTGGCCTGGTGGTGGGATAGCAACGACACCCTGTTGCGTCGATCACTATGCTGAACACAATACAGCAAGTTGAACGAACGGCAAGGGTGTGGACTTTGTGACGGGAAAATCCCCGTGGCGGGCGGGGTCAGCCCATGGGATTGCCCAGCGAGTGGGCCAGTTCCTGGAGTTCCTTGACCATCTGGGCGCCCTGCTCCGGGGTGTAGGTGGCCTTGAGGGCCGTCACGGACAGGCCAAGGCTGGGGCCGTGGGCTCCCCGGGTGGGGACGGCAACGGCAAGGCAGACCACGCCCGTGGTGGACTCCTCGTCCTCGAAGGCGTAGCCCTGTTCGCGGATGGTCCTCAGCTGTGCCTTGAATTCGGCTCCCGTGCGCAGCGACTTTGGCGTCAGCACGGGCAGTTCGGCGTCGTCGGGGAAGAGCTCCTCGATGTCATGGTCGTGCAGCCGTGCGATCAGCGCCTTGCCCACCGCGCAGAGCGAGACGGGCATTTTGTCGCCGATATTCGACGTCAGGCGCACCGCGGGGTGCCCCTCGTAGCGGGCGAGGTAGATGACGTTCAAGCCATCGAGCATGGCGATGCGAACGGTTTCGCCGGAGAGGACCGGGGCCTGCTCGCAGTAGCGGTAGAACTCCTGCACCTCATCCAGGCGGCCAAGGTAGGCCGCGCCAAGCTCAACCAGCTTGCGGCCCAGGGTGAACTCGCTGCCCTGGCGGCTGATGAGCCTGGCTTCCTCCAGCGCCAGCAGCAGGTTGGAGGTCGACGACTTGGGAATGCCTACTTCACGCGAAAGGTCGCTGAGCGTGAGGCGCCCGGTGGCGGAGGAGGCCAGCGCATCCAGCACGGCAGCCGCCCGTGTCACGGCGGGGGCGGGGGAAGCGGTGCCCTGGTTGTCTGATGGACCGGAGTTGCGGGAATCGGCCATGATTCTCCTTAGGGTTGCCGCGGCAGGACGAGCGGTGTTCATGTGACTGAACACCATCCATCATAGAGGGCGCTTCTCGTCGCGCCGAAGCCCGGCATTAACCCCGAAGGACAGGCGGGGTCAGGAGATCCTGTTGGACAGGATCCCGATCCGCTCCACCATAATCTCCACGTGGTCGCCCGGTTGAACGGCCACTGCCGTCCCGGGAGCACCTGTCATGAGCACGTCGCCGGGTTCCAGGGTCAGCCAGGACGTGACGTACACAAGGCACTCCACCACTGAGGAGGGCAGGTTGTGCGTCCCGGAGTTGGCCCGTGCCGTCCCGTTGACAATCACATTGATGCCCACGCTGTCCGGATCCGGGATGTCTGTTTCTATCCACGGGCCAAGGGGCGTGTAGTTCACGCCGGCCTTGCCCTGGAAATTCCGTTCATCCACCAGGCCCTGGTCCACGTTGGTCACGTCATTGACGCAGGTATAGCCGAGGACGTGCTCCAGCGCGTTGCCGGGCGTCAGGTCCTTCGCCTGTTTCCCGATGACCATCGCGAGTTCGCCTTCCACATTGACCGTGCCGCGGTCCCGGGCCGCGACGACCGGATCGTTGGGATCCGCGAGGGTGTGCACGGACTTATGCCAGGCCTGGATGGGCAGCGGATGGTCGTTCAGTGTCCGGTTGTGCCCGATTCCAAGCACCACCGCGGGCCGGACCGGGGCGAGGAATACGGCGTCGGCGTGCGGGGTGGTGCGCCCCGTGTAGCTGAGGGGCTCCGCGAACGGGTCAACAATGTGGTGCCATGTCCCGTCCCGCTCCACTGCATGCCGGGCGCCTTCTGCTGTCTTGATGCGTGCGATGCGCATGGATCTCCTGATCGTGCTTCGGCCGGCGGGTTTAGTAGAAGTGGACCGTGTCCACGAGGTGGGGGAGGTCGCCGCCGTCGAGGAAGGTCCGCAGGTTGCTGCAGAAGCGTTCGGTAATGAGGCGGTTCTCCGCGGCGCTGAGGGCGGAGGTATGCGGGGAAACCATCACCCTGGGGTGCTCCCACAGGGGGCTGTCCTGGGGGAGGGGTTCGACGGCGAAAACGTCCAGGCAGGCGTAACTGACCTGGCCGTTGTCCAGGGCTTCCAGCAGTGCCTCCTCGTCAACGACGGTGCCGCGGCCCACGTTGACGAAGACCGTCCCGGGCTTCATGGCGGCGAAGACTTCCCGGTTGAAGAGCTTCTCGGTGAATGCCGTGCCGGGCAGCGTATTGACCACCGCATCGGCCGTGGCCAGGAGGCCCGGCAGGCCGGCGTTGTCCACCACGTGGTCGATTCCGTCGATGGGTTCCACTGAGCGTTTAGTCCCGCTGACCTTCATTCCCAGCGCCCTGGCAATCCGTGCCGTCTCCAGTCCGATCTCGCCCAGTCCCGTGACCACCAGGGTGGAGCCGTTGACGAGGCGGGTGGGAATCCGGAGTTCCGGCCAAGTCTTGGCGGCCTGGTCCTGGGCCAGTTCCGCGCTCCGCTTGAAGCCATTGAGGATCCCCAGTGCTGCGAATTCGGCGAGCGGCAGGGCATGGACGCCTGCCGATGTGGTGATCCTGAACTTCTGCAGGGTCTCCTGGTCCAGGCCTGATGCCTTGACGGCCCCGCCCGCCCCTGCTGCCATCGCGTGGATCCACTGCAGGTGGGGATTTTCGCGGGCGATGCGGGCAAGGCCGGCAGGGCTTTCGTTGGGGAAGCCGTAGAGCACCTGCGCGCTGTTGAGCATGGCCCAGTAGCTTTCTTCCTGGCCGGGGGTTCGCTTGAACGCGGGGTCGCCGGAGTGGTCGGCGGGGAACCGCTCCGGGGGCAGGAGGTCCGGCTCGTACCGGACAGTAACGGAAGGGTCGACGGCGCGGATCTGCTCCACCAGCTCGGCTTCGAGGGGTACAGCGATCGCGACTGTAAGAGAGGAAGTCATTCGTTCACTATACTGGCTGATGGCTAATATGCTGAACGGATTTCTAATACCGTATGTCAGCCTGGAGCCCGTAGTGGTCCGACGGATAGCTGCCGGCCACCGGGGTGGTGCCGAGCAGGGCTGCTGCCCGCGGATGTCCGGCTCCGCCTCGCCGTGGGGCGGCGGTGAAGATGTGGCGATCCGCCGGTCCGGCCACAAGAGCTGGGCTGCCCAGGGATTGGCATTGGACCACGTGCTGCCGGTCATGCCCGGTGCCGCCACGTCCCATGCGTCGTAGAAGGACAATCCGGGAACCGGTGCTGCCGCACGGCCCGTCATGAGGCGCATTTCATCGCTGTCGGGATCGGCGTTAAAGTCTCCGCAGACGACCAGGGGAGTCCGCTCATCCTGTGCCGCGTGCAGGTGGGCGATCAGTCCGCGGACCGCATCCTGCCGTGCCTGGCTTTCGTCCAGCCACCAGGCATCCATCACCACTCCGTACACCTGGAGGGGTCCACGCGGGCCGTCCACACGGACGTACTGCACCCGCAACGCGCCAAAGCTTAAGCTCGCAGCATCGGCAACCGGCCACCGGGACAGGACCGCAACCCCTGAGAGTGCTGACTCGTCCTCCTGCGCCGGAACCCCGCTGAAGGCGTGGTACGGCAGCCCCAGGGGGCCGGCCAGCCTCGCGGACTGGCTGTCGTCACCCTTTGACCAGGACTCCGCCAGCACAAGAAGATCAGGCCTTGCCTCCAGCAGCGTGGAAGTTATCGCCGCTTCCCGTTCCTGCCAGGGGCCGTACAGCCCCCACACGTTCCAGGTGACCACACGGGCCGTGGTCCTGATCAGCTCGCCGTAAAAGTACGGCGGAATGTCCAGGTGCTGCGCCATCCGTCCATCCTGCCCGCACACCCCGGGGATCGCCAGAGCCCCGGGCGCGCGCCACGGGGACTCAGCCGGCGTAGGGGTCGTTGATGCCGATGTATTGGGTGGTGGTGTATTCGGTGATGCCTTCGGTGCCGCCTTCGCGGCCGAGGCCGGATTGTTTGACGCCGCCGAAGGGTGCGGCGGCGTTGGAGATGACGCCGGCGTTGAAGCCGACCATTCCGAATTCGATCTGCTCCGCGACCCGCAACAGCCGGTTGAAGTCCTTGCTGTAAAGGTAGGACGCGAGCCCGTACTCACTGGCGTTGGCCAGGCGAATGGCTTCCTGTTCCGTGGTGAAGGTGGTGACGGGGGCGACGGGCCCGAAGATTTCCTGGCCGAGGATGGCGGCGTTGTTGGGGACGTTGGCGAGGACGGTGGGCTGGTAGAAGTAGCCGGGCCCGTCCACGGGGGCCCCGCCGGTCACGGCAACAGCTCCGGCGTCGACGGCGGCACTCACCAGGGCGTGGACGTCGTCGCGGGCGCCGGCGTCGATGAGCGGGCCGACCTGGGTGGCGGGGTCGGTGCCGCGGCCGGTTGCCAGGGCGGCCATCGCCGCGGCGAACTTCCGGGTGAATTCCTGGGCCACGGTTTCGTGGACGAGGAAGCGGTTGGCGGCGGTACAGGCTTCGCCCATGTTCCGCATCTTGGCCGCCATGGCCCCTTCGACGGCTTTGTCGAGGTCGGCGTCCTCGAAGACGATGAACGGTGCGTTGCCGCCGAGCTCCATCGAGGTGCGCAGGACGTTCTGGGCGGCGTCTGCCATCAGGCGTTTGCCGACCGGGGTGGACCCGGTGAAGGAGACCTTCCGCAGCCGCGAGTCTTTGAGCAGCGGCCCGGAAATCCCCGACGCAGAAGACGACGCAACGACGTTGAGGACTCCGGGCGGGAGGCCGGCGTCGAGCATGGTCTGCGCGAAGTACTGGGCGGTGAGGGGTGTGAGTTTGGCGGGCTTGAGGACCATGGTGCATCCGGCGGCGACGGCGGGGGCGACTTTGCGGGTGGCCATCGCGAGTGGGAAGTTCCAAGGGGTGATGAGCAGGCACGGGCCGACGGGTTTGTGCTGGACCAGGATCTTATTCTTGCCCTCGGGGGAAGTGAGGTAGCGGCCGTAGTCGCGGACGGTCTCTTCGGAGAACCAGCGCAGGAACTCCGCCCCGTAGGTGACTTCGCCGCGGGCCTCGGCCAGGGGTTTGCCCATTTCCAGGGTCATGAGCAGGGCAAAGTCTTCGGCGCGTTCGGTCACCAGGTCGAAGGCGCGGCGCAGGATCTCCGCCCGCACCCGGGGTGCGGTGCGCGCCCAGGACGCCTGGACGGCGTCGGCAGCGTCGAGCGCGGCGATGGCGTCGTCGCTGGTGGCGGAGGCGAGGGAGGCAATCACTTCCCCGGTGGCGGGGTCGTGCACGTCGAACGTGCCGCCGTCGGACGCGTCCACCCACTCCCCATTGATCAGCAGACCGGTCGGGACCGACGCGAGCAGCGCGGCCTCGCGCTCCGGCGAGACGGCAGGGGTGTGTGCAGGGGCAATAGTCATGGTGCTCCTAAAAGGAAGAGGAAAAGAGCGGTGGTTGAGCTTGTCGAAACCCGGTTTCGACAAGCGGGGGTTTCGACAGGCTCAACCACCGGAGTGAGTAGACAGGCTCAACCACCGGGCTAGTAGCTGGCGCGGGGCTTGGTTTCGACGGGCTCAACCACCGGCTGCGGGATGTACTGCGCGGCGAGGGCCTCGGAGCCGCGCGCGAGGAGGGCGACGTCGGCGCCCACCAGGATGAAATCCGCGCCGTGGTCCAGGTAATGCCGGGCGGTGTCCGGGTTGAAGGCGTTCACGCCGGCGGGCTTCCCGGCCGTCTTCGCGGCTGCGAGGCAGTGTTCGACGGCGGCGCGCACCTCGGGGTGTTCCTGCTGTCCCAGCAGGCCCATGGAGGCGGCGAGGTCGGACGGGCCGATGAAGACGGCGTCCACGCCGTCCACTTTCAGGATGTCCCCGACCGCGTCCACGGCGGCGGTGGATTCGATCTGGACCGTGACGCTGATGGTCTCGCTGGCCCGGGCCAGGTAGTCCGGCACCCGGTTCCAGCGGGCGGCCCGGGCCAGGGCCGAGCCCACGCCGCGGACGCCGTGGGGCGGGTAGCGGGTGGCTGCCACGGCGGCCTCGGCTTCAGCCACGGAGTTGACCATGGGGATGAGCAGGTTCTGCACGCCCAGGTCCAGGTACTGCTTGATCACCACGGTGTCGTTCACCGGCGGCCGGACCATGGTGTGGACCGGGTGGCCGTGGATCGCCTGGAGCTGGGCGAGGATGGACTCCAGCCCGTTGGGGCTGTGTTCGGCGTCCACCAGCAGCCAGTCCAGGCCCGACCCGGCGCAGAGTTCCGCGATGAGCGGGCTGCCGGAACACACCCACATCCCGGCCAGCGGCCGGCCTGCTTTAACTTTTTGTGCGGCTAAAGCGGACCGGAACGTGTCCTCTATTCGAAGCGGCATGTGACACTCCCCAGGGGTCCGTAGTCGGCGTGCACGGTGTCGCCCTTGTAAACCCACATGGGGCGGGTGAACGACCCGGCCAGGATGATGTCCCCGGCCTTCAAGGAGTCGCCGTGCGCTGCGATCTTGTTGGCCAGCCAGTGGACGCCGTTGGCCGGGTGGTCCAGGACGCCCGCGGCCACGCCGGTTTCCTCCACGGTCTGGTTTTTGTAGAGGATCGCGGAGACCCAGCGCAGGTCCACCGCGTCCGGTTTCACGGGGTTCCCGCCGATCACCATGGCGCCCATCGCGGCGTTGTCCGAAATGGTGTCCACGATGGTCCGGCCCTCCATCTCGATCCTGGAGTCCAGGATCTCGAGGGCCGGGACCACGTAGTCGGTGGCTTTCAGGACATCGAAGATGGTGACGCCGGGGCCCTTGAGCCCGTCCTTGAGGACGAACGCCAGCTCCACCTCCACCCGCGGGTGCGTGTAGCGGTCCCATTCCACCGAGCAGCCGGTGTCCAGGACCATGTCATCGAAGATGGCGCCGTAGTCCGGTTCGGTGATGCCCGTGGCGGCCTGCATGGCCTTGGACGTGAGGCCGATCTTGCGCCCCACCAGGGTCCTGCCGGCTTCCTCGTTGCGGCGCCGCCACAACTGCTGCACGGCGTAGGAATCCTCCACGGTCATGCCCGGGTACCGGGCCGTCAGGAGGGGAACAGGGGTGCGGGTCCGGCCGGCTTCCACCAGCTCGTCCGCGATGGCCTCAATCGTCGTCGGCTCCAGCATGGGTCAGACCTGCACTCCCAGCTTGAACCCGGTCCGGTCACCTTCCGGTGAGCCGTCCTTGCGGGTGTAGGAGAAGCCGTCGGCGCCCACTGTCACTGCCATTTCGGACTTTTCCTCGCGCTCGATGACCGGCTGCGGGTTGCCGTCCAGGTCCAGGACCAGGGAGGCCTCGGTGTACCAGGACGGGACCACGGGGTTGCCCCACCAGTCGCGGCGCTGGTTGTCGTGGACGTCCCAGGTGATGGTGGGGTTGTCCGGATCGCCGGTGTAGTAGTCCTGGGTGTAGATCTCGATGCGGTGGCCGTCCGGGTCCAGGATGTAGAGGTAGAAAGCGTTGGACACGCCGTGCCGGCCGGGGCCGCGTTCGATCCGGTCGCTGATGCGCAGGGCGCCCATCTTGTCGCAGATCTGGATGATGTTGTGCTTCTCGTGCGTGGCGAACGCGACGTGGTGCATGCGGGGGCCGTTGCCGCCGGTGAGGGCGGTGTCGTGGACGGTCTGCTTACGGTGCATCCACGCGGCGTACGTGACGCCGTCGGAATCCTTGATGTCCTCGGAGACGCGGAAGCCCAGGTCCTCCAGGTACTTGCGGCCGCGGGGGACGTCCGGGGTGACCTGGTTGAAGTGGTCCAGGCGGACCAGCTCACCGGCGGAGTACAGGTCGTAGCGCTGGGTGAGGCGCTCCACGTGCTCCACGTCGTAGAAGAACTCGTAGGGGAAGCCCAGCGGGTCCTCCACGCGGACGGAGTCGCCCACGCCCTTGGTGAAGCCTTCCTTGCGGCGCTCCACCCGGCAGCCGAGTTCCTTGTAGTAGGCCTCGGCGGCGTCCACCTCGGCGGGGGACTTCACCCGGTAGGCGAAGGCGGCGACGGCGGCCACCGGCCCCTTGCGGAGGACCAGGTTGTGGTGGATGAACTCCTCCAGGGACCGCAGGTAGATCGCGTTCTCGTCTTCCTCGGTGACGTGCAGGCCCAGGACGTCCACGTAGAACTCGCGGGACCTGGCGAGGTCGGTGACCACGATCTCCATGTAGGCGCAGCGGACGATGTCCGGTGCCGGGACGGTGGGGGTGGGAACGAAGTTGGTCATGATGGTCTCTCTTCTTTGAAAGGGGCTTGCTGGTTAGGCGCCGAATTTGGGGGTGTGCACGGTGCCGAGGGTGATGTGCACGGCCTGCTGGTCGGTGTAGAAGTCGATGGAGCGGTAGCCGCCTTCGTGGCCCAGGCCGGAGGCCTTGACGCCGCCGAACGGGGTGCGCAGGTCGCGGACGTTGTGGCTGTTCAGCCACACCATCCCGGCCTCGACGTTCTGCGAGAAGTTGTGGGCCCGGGTGAGGTTCTGGGTCCAGATGTAGGCGGCCAGGCCGTACTTGGTGTTGTTGGCCAGGGCGAGGGCCTCATCGTCGTTCTCGAACGGGGTGATGGCCACGACGGGTCCGAAGATTTCCTCCTGGAAGATCCGGGCGTCGGGGGCGACGTCGGCGAACACGGTGGGTGCGATGTAGTTGCCTTCGGGCAGGTGGCCGGGGCGGCCGCCGCCGGCGAGGAGCCGGCCCTCGGACTTGCCGATCTCCACGTAGGATGCGACCTTCTCGTAGTGCTCCGGGTGGACCAGGGCGCCCACCTGGGTCTTGGGATCGTGGGGATCGCCGACGACGATGTTCCTGGCCCGGGCGGCGTACTTCTCGCAGAACTCGTCATAGATGGCCCGCTCCACCAGGATGCGGGAGCCGGCCGTGCAGCGCTCGCCGTTCAGGGAAAAGACCCCGAACAGGGCGGAATCGATCGCGGCGTCCAGGTCGGCGTCGGCGAACACGACGCACGGGGACTTGCCGCCGAGTTCCATGGACAGGCCCTTGAGGTTGGCGGCCGCGTTCCGGAAAATCGTCTGGCCGGTGGTGGTCTCGCCGGTGAAGGAGATCAGCGGAACGTCCGGGTGCTTGACCAAGGCGTCACCGGCTTCCTCGCCCAGGCCGTTGACCAGGTTGAAGACGCCGTCGGGCAGGCCCGCTTCCTTGAAGATGGTGGCCCACAGCGAGGCGGACAGCGGCGTGAACTCGGCCGGCTTCAGCACCACGGTGTTGCCGGTGGCCAGCGCGGGGGCGAGCTTCCAGGACTCCAGCATGAACGGGGTGTTCCACGGGGTGATCAGGCCTGCGACGCCGATCGGCTTGCGGTTGACGTAGTTGATCTGCGAGCCGGGGACCTTCATGGCGTCGTCGAACTGGGCCACGATCAGGTCCGCGAAGAAGCGGAAGTTCTCGGCCGCGCGCAGGGCCTGGCCCTTGGCCTGGGTGATCGGCAGGCCGGTATCGAAGGTTTCGAGCTCGGCCAGGCGTGCTTCCTGGGCTTCGACGGCGTCGGCAATTTTGTTCAGGACGCGGGCGCGTTCGCGGGGCTTCATCTTCGGCCACGGGCCGTTCACGAACGCTTCGCGGGCGGCGGCAACGGCCAGGTCGATGTCCTCTTTCTGGCCGGCTGCGGCGGTGGCGTAGTTGCGGTTGGAAACGGGATCCAGGACGTCGAAGGTCTTCCCGCCCACGGAGTCAACGAACTCGCCGTTGATGTAGTGCTGGATATGGGCGGGCAGGTCCTTGGGGACGTAGTGCTGGCTGGTTTCTACGGAGGTCGTCATCGTTGATGTCCTTACTGGTGCTTTGCTTGGGCGAGGTATGCGTCCAGGGTGGCCGCCCGGTGCTGGCGGGCGGCTTTTTCGATGGTGTCCGGGTCGGCGCCGGATTCGATGAGCTGCAGCAGCCCTTCGTGCTCCGCCACCGATTCGCGGGCCCGGCCGGGGACGAAGCGGAACGTGGAGGACCGCAGGGCGGCCAGCCGGTTCCAGCCGCGGTGGACCAGGTCCAGGATGTGCGGGTTGGGGCAGTGCTCGAAGAGGACGCTGTGGAAGTCCTGGTTCAGTTGGGTGAACCGGACGGGGTTGAAGTGTTCAAGGCATTCGCGCATTTCCTCGTTCACGGCGCGGGCCCGTGCGATGGCCACCGCATCGATCAGCGGGGCGGACAGTGCGGTGGCCGCACCTTCCACGATGCTGAGCGTCTGCATGGTGTACAGGTATTCGGTGGGGTCGATGCCGGCTACGGTGGCGCCCACGTTGCGTTCGAACTTCACCAGGCCTTCGGCCTCCAGCCGGCGGATGGCTTCGCGGACCGGGACCACGCTGAAGCCGAGGTCCTTGGCGATGGTGCCCAGCACCAGCCGGTACCCGGGGGTGTAGGTGCCCTCGACGATCCGCGCCTTAACGGCCTGGTACGCCTGTTCGGATTTGCTGCCGGGAGCGCCAGCGGGGAGGTCGGTGACGGCCGTTTCAGTCATCAGCTTTTCCTGCTTCCCATTCGTTCCCACTCCGCGTACTTGTTCTGCCATTCGGCGTTCATCGGGTAGAGGCCGTCCACGCTGTTGCCCTCCTTGACCATCTCGAAGATGAAGGCTTCTTCCTTCTCCTGTTGGATGCAGTCGTCCACCAGTTCTTCGGCGATGGGCGGCGGGATGACCAGGATGCCGTCAGCGTCGGCCACGATGATGTCGCCGGGCTGGACCGTGGCACCGCCGCAGGCGATGGTGATGTCCGTGTCCCAGGGGATGTGGCGGCGGCCGAGGACCGCGGGGTGCGGGTTGGCGAACCATGTGGGCATGTCCAGGCCCGCCACGGCGGTGAAGTCGCGGACGCCGCCGTCGGTGATGATGGCTGCGGCGCCGCGGACCTGGGCGCGGAGGGCCAGGATGTCACCAACAGTGCCCGTGCCCTTCTCGCCGCGGGCCTCCATCACCAGGATTTCGCCCTCGTTGACCGAGTCGATGGCCTTCTTCTGCGCATTGAAGCCACCGCCGTGGGTCTTGAAGAGGTCCTCGCGGTTGGGCACGTAGCGCAGGGTCCGGGCCAGTCCCACCACGCGGCGGTCCGGGCGGGTGCCCTGCAGGCCGTCGATGCTGACATTGTTCAGGCCGCGCTTGCGCATCTGCGAGGACAGGGTGGCGGTGGCCACGGATTCCAGCTTGGCCTTCAGCTCCGGCGTCAACACGCTGTCAGCGGCGGGAAGTCCGGCCGCTTCGCGCGAGCCGTACGCTTCCTCCCGCTGCAGGTCATCGACCTTGGGCCCGGCACCAAAGTCCGCGAACGGCGTCGTGCCTTCCACAACGGTGGTGGCCAGCCGTCCCGTGGTGAGGTTGCCGGCGGAAACCTCCACCTCGAGCACATCGCCGGGCTTGGCCACCGAAGCACCGGCCGGGGTGCCGGTCAGGATGATGTCCCCCTCCTCCAGGGTGAGCAGCTGGGACAGGTCCGCTACCAGCCGGGCGAACGGGAAGAGGAGGTCTTCCGTGGTGTCGTCCTGGACCAGGTGGCCGTTGTGCCAGGTGCGGATCCGCAGCTGCGCGGGGTCGACGGCGTCTGCCGGGATCCGTGCCGGGCCCACGGGGGTGAAGCCGTCCCCGCCCTTGGACCGGAGGTTGGATCCCTTGTCCGCCCAGCGCAGGTCGTACACCCCCAGGTCGTTGCTGGCGGTGACGCCGGCAACGTGGCTCCACGCGTCCTCGATGCTGACGCGGCGGGCCGCCTTGCCGATCACCAGGGCGATCTCGCCCTCGTAGCCAAGCAGTTCACAGCCCGCCGGCCGCTCCACGGTGCTGCCGGTCAGTGCCAGGGAGCTGGAGGGCTTGAGGAAGTAGGAGGGCTGGGCGGGGGTGCGGCCGCGCTGGGCCGCCCGGCTGGGGTAGTTGATGTGCACCGCGATGACCTTGCGGGCTGATACCAGCGTGTCTTCGTTGACCTGCTCCAAAGCTTCTCCTCATCAGGTACGAAATCGTATACGATCACTATTCACCTTGAGCCGGCGTTCGTCAACCCCCTTTTTCCGCGGGGTTCCGCGGTGATTGAGGGGCACTTGTCGCCCGCGTCACATCGGGCGTACAGTGGATGCCAAGTTCCATCGTTTCCATTATCGAATCACTTGTTCCGATATAGAACACAACAGCCACCACAAAGAAGTGAGGAATACCGTGCAGTTTCACCACCACGGCTACGTATCCGGTGACCCGCGGGTCCAGCCGGCCGCCGGCGTCGGCATCAACCGCCCCGAAGAACTTCCGGACGAAGTGGATGTGCTGATCGTTGGCACGGGCCCTGCCGGCATGCTTGCCGCCGCGCAGCTCTCGATGTTCCCGGGCGTCACCACGCGCATCATCGAGCGCCGCCCCGGACGGCTGGCCATCGGCCAGGCCGACGGCATCCAGGCCCGCAGCGTGGAGACTTTCCAGGCCTTCGGTTTTGCCGAGCGGATCACCGCCGAGGCCTACCGGATTACCGAGATGGCCTTCTGGAAGCCGGACCCGGCCAACCGTGCGAACATCGTCCGCTCCGCCCGCGCCGTCGACGACGAGACGGGCATCAGCGAATTCCCGCACCTCATCGTCAACCAGGCCCGCGTCCTGGACTACTTCGCGGAATTTGCCGCCAACTCGCCGTCACGCCTGAAGCCGGACTTCGGCTACGAGTTCCAGGGCCTGGAGGTCGCGGACAGCGGCGAGTACCCGGTCACGGTGACCTTGCTCCACACGTCCGGGCCCAACGAGGGGCAGGAGCGCGTTGTCCGCGCCAAGTACGTGGTGGGTGCCGACGGCGCACGCAGCAAGGTGCGCCAGGCCATCGGCTGCACCCTCGCCGGCGACCAGGCCAACCATGCCTGGGGTGTCATGGACACGCTCGCGGTGACCGATTTTCCGGATATCCGCACCAAGTGCGCCATCCAGGGCGAAAAGGGCAGCATCCTGCTGATCCCGCGCGAAGGCGGACACCTGTTCCGCATGTACGTGGATTTGGGGGAGGTGGACCCCGCCACCCACCATGCGGTGCGGAACACCAGCATCGACGAAATCATCCACAAGGCGAACGAGATTCTCCACCCCTACACCCTGGACGTCCGCAACGTCGCCTGGCACAGCGTCTACGAGGTGGGCCACCGCCTCACCGACCGGTTCGACGACGTCCTGCCGGAGGACCGCGGCACCCGCACCCCGCGCGTCTTCATAACCGGCGACGCCTGCCACACCCACAGCGCCAAGGCGGGCCAGGGGATGAACGTGTCCATGCAGGACGGCTTCAACATCGCGTGGAAGCTGGGCCATGTCCTGGAGGGCCGCAGCCCGGAGAGCCTGCTCTCTACCTACTCCGAAGAGCGCCAGGTGGTGGCGAAGAACCTCATCGACTTCGACAAGGAATGGTCATCCATGATGGCCAAAAAGCCCGAGGACTTCGAACACCCCTCGGACCTGGAAGACTTCTACGTCCGTACCGCCGAATTCCCTGCCGGGTTCATGACCCAGTACGCCCCGTCCCTGATTGTCGGGACCGACGACCACCAGGACCTGGCCACCGGTTTCCCCGTGGGCAAACGCTTCAAGTCCGCCCCCGTGGTCCGGGTGGCGGACACCAACCCGATCCACCTGGGCCACCACGCCACCGCGGACGGCCGCTGGCGGATCTACGTGTTTGCGGACGCGGCACAGCCGGGGACCGGTTCGGCCACCGACCTGCTGGCCGAATGGTTCGCCAGCTCGCCGGAATCACCCTTGGCTGCCACCCCGGAGGGCGGCGACCCGGATGCCTGGTTCGACCTGAAGGTCATCTACCAGCAGGGGCACACCGCCGTCGACATCAACAAGGTTCCCGCGGTGTTCAAGCCGCAGGTGGGCCCGTTCAAGCTGACCGACTACGAGAAGGTCTACGGCACGGACCCGAACGCGGACATCTTCGACCTCCGCGGCCTGGACCGCAACG
Source organism: Arthrobacter nitrophenolicus (assembly GCF_045833485.1). Lineage (NCBI taxonomy): Bacteria > Bacillati > Actinomycetota > Actinomycetes > Micrococcales > Micrococcaceae > Arthrobacter > Arthrobacter nitrophenolicus. Next base: position 1,347,683 of record NZ_CP174504.1, on the reverse strand, counting down.
GTGCCGTGGTGGTGGTCCGCCCGGACCAGTATGTGGCCAACGTCCTGCCGCTGACCGCCACCGCGGAACTGGGTGCGTTCTTCGCCCGGTTCCTGAAGCCCGGGCAGCAGCCGCGTCAGGCCGTGGCGGCCGCCGCGCGGTAGTCGGCCGCGGCGTAGACGCCCAGGATCCGCACCTCGGTGGTGAAGAAGTCCAGTTCCTCGAGGGCCAGCTTCAGCGGCAGGTCCTCGGGGTGGCCTTCGACGTCGGCCATGAACATGGTGGCGGCGAACTCGTTGCCCACCATGTAGCTCTCAAGCCGGGTCATGTTCACGCCGTTGGTGGCGAAACCGCCCAGCGCCTTGTACAGCGCGGACGGGACGTTGCGCACGCGGAACACAAAGCTGGTGACTGCCGGCCCGGGCAGCTCGTCCCGGGCCGGCAGTTCCTTTTCACGTGCCAGGACCACGAACCGGGTGGTGTTGGAGGGATCGTCCTCCACCCGGGACGCCAGCACCTCGAGGCCATAGATCTGTGCGGCCAGCGGGGGAGCCAGGGACAGCTTGCGGGGATCGTTCCATTCGGCCACTTCACGGGCGGATCCTGCTGTGTCGCCGGCGATGACCGGGCGCAGGCTGGCCTCGCGGATCAGGCGCCGGCACTGGCCCAGGGCGTGGATGTGGCTGTGCACCTCGGTGGCCCCCTCGATGGTGCTGCCCGGAATGCCCAGCAGGTCGAAGTGGATGGGCAGGAAGTATTCGCCCACGATCTGCAGGTTGGACTGCGGCAGCAGGATGTGGATGTCCGCCACCCGGCCGGCAATGGAGTTCTCGATGGGGATCATGGCCAAATCGGCCTCGCCGCTGGCCACCAGCTCGAAGGCGTCCTCAAAGCTCGCGCACGGCACGCTTTCCATGTCCGGGAACATCTGCTGGCAGGCAATATTGGAGTTGGCGCCGGGCTCACCCTGGTACGCAATCTTCTGGGGCATGATCCGTATGGTTTCACGGCCCGGGGCCGGTTGGGAAAACGGGCGCCGGTGCTAGCCGGGCATGACGCGCAGCCAGAGATACTGGCGGGGGAGCAGCGTGACGCCTTCGCCCAGGTCCAGCGTGGCTTCCGAGAGAAGGTCGACGGCGGCAGGCAGGTATCCGCCGAAGGTTTCCGCTGGGAGCTGCTGGGTGGAGTCGCCGAAGTTGGCGAGGGCAAGGACCCGCGTCTGGCCGCCGTCGGCCGCGCTTGCCGGCCGCTGGTACGCCAGGACGCTGCGGTTGTGGGTATCGAAATCGAGCAGCGTGGTTCCGGCCAGTTCAGGGGCGGCGCCGCGGACTTCGATCATCCGCTTCAGCCCCGCGTACACGGCGCCTTCCGGTGTGGCGGGGTCGTTGCGGCGGGCATACTGCGCGGCCGGGTAGTGCGGCCGGTGCACCCAGCGGCTGTCCTCCCCGTGGCCCGGCTCCCGGGCATAGTCGTAGTCGTTGAGCTGGGCCACCTCGTCGCCCAGGTACAGCAGCGGGATGCCGCCGGTGCTGAAGGCAACCGAGTGGGCCAGGAGGATCCGTTCCACCGCCTCGGCGGGGTTGACCTCCATACCGCACAGAGACGCCGTCGTGCCTGAAATGCGGCAGTCGCCGGTGCGCGGGTTGTCCTGGAAGGGGACGCCGCGGGCGAAGCTGCCGGGGAACCGGTTGACGTAGAAGGAATTCAGGAAGCGGCGGTGGTCGAAGCCGTTGATGCCCAGTTCCGCGGCATCCTCGTCCGCGAAGGTCCAGCCGATGTCGTCGTGGCTGCGGACGTAGTTGACCCAGGACGTGCCGGCCGGGATGTTGTGCCGCCGCTCCAGGGCCTGGGCCAGCAGCGAGGCGTCCCGCGTGGCCAGGGACTCCCAGATCAGCGCCATCTGCAGCGGGTTGTAGGAAATCTGGCATTCGGCGGGGTCGATGTAGAGCGCCACCTCGTCCGGATGCACGATGGCCTCGGACTTGAACAGCAGCGACGGCGCCGCCAGCCGGCACACCGCGTTGAAGGCGCGGAGCAGGGTGTGCGCCTCGGGCCGGCTCTCGCAGGAGGTGCCCAGCTCCTTCCAAATGAAGGCCACGGCATCCATGCGGAGGATGTCCACGCCCTGGTTCGCCAGGAACAGCATTTCCCCGGCCATGGCGCGGAAGACGTCCGGGTTGGAGTAGTTCAGGTCCCACTGGTAGGTGTGGAAGGTGGCCCAGACCCACCGGCCGTCCGCCATCTGGATGAAGGATCCGGGGTGGTTTTCCGGGAAGATCTCACGCACGTTCTGCTCGAAGGCGTCCGGCATGGTCCGGTCCGGGAAAATCCAGTAGTAGTCGCTGTATTCGGGATCGCCGGCAGCCGCCTTGCGGGCCCACTCGTGCTCGTCCGAGGTGTGGTTGAAGATGAAGTCCACCACCAGGCTGATCCCGTTGCTCCGCAGGTCTGCCGCCAGGGACCGCAGCTGCTCCATGGTTCCCAGCTTCGGGTTGACCTCCCGGTAGCTGGACACCGCGTAGCCGCCGTCGGAGTGCGGCTCGGGGGCCAGGAACAGCGGCATGAGGTGCAGGTAGGTCAGGCCCAGCTCCTTGAAGTACGGGATCCGGGCGCGGACGCCCTCCAGGCTTTCCGCATAGCGGTCCACGTAGCAGACGCCGCCCAGCATGGTGTTGGACTGGAACCAGCCGCTGTCGCCTTCGCACTCTGCGTCCAGGTCCTTCAGCCCGGCAGGCCGCTCCTGCCAGGACCGGGCTGCCTGCACAATGAGGGCTGCCAGCTGGTCCTGCCAGTCCGGCCGCGAGCTGTACAGGGAGCCGAAGAGATCCGCCAGCAGGGGCAGGGTCCGCTCCAGGCGGCGGTCGAAGGCCGGGTCCGGCAGCAGCCCCTTGCCCCGTTCACGGGACAGTGCTGCCAGCACGTGCTCCAGCGGCGTTCCGTCCACCCTGGCGGTTTCCTGCATTCGTGTGGCCCTTCCTGCGTCCGCCGGCGGTTCCGGCTTGCCTCTACGGAAGTATTCCACGTCACACCCAATACACTGGACACCATGTCATGCCGCATCAGCGAACTGGTCCTCAACTGCGCCGACCCCGAAGTGCTCGCCCGCTTCTGGTGCGACGTCCTGGGCTACGTGGAGCTCGACCGTGAGGACGGGGCGATCGAAATCGGTCCCGCCGCCGGGTTCGGGGGCCTGCAGCCCACCATCATCCTGAGCCCCAGCAGCAATCCGCGGACCGGAAGGCTGCCGCTGCACATCGACGTCAACCCGGTGGACCGGGACCAGGCCGCCGAGCTGGAGCGGCTGCTCGCCCTCGGCGCCCGGCCGGCCGACGTGGGGCAGGCCGGCGACGAGCCGTGGCACGTCCTGCAGGACCCGGAGGGCAACGAGTTCTGCCTCCTGCGGAAGCGGCTCGACCCCCTGGATTCCTAAGCCTGCCAGCCTAGAGCACGCTGCGGATGGCCTGCTCGAAGCTGGTCACGTGCTCCAAGGCGAGCTTGCCCGCCCGCTCCGCATCGCCGTCGGCAATGGCCTCCAGCAGCTCCACGTGCTCGGAAACGTGACCGGCCACGGACGGCACTTTGTCCAGAACCATGCACCAGATCCGGGTGGCGAGGTTGTCGTAGCGGATCAGGACATCTTCAAGATGGGCGTTTCCAGCCGCGCGGTAGATGAGGCGGTGCACCGTGATGTCATACCGCATGAGGTCGTAGGGATCCTCCGCGGTGGCCATTTTCGCAATCGAGGCCGCAGTATTGCGCAGTTCCGCGCGAATCGCCGGCGTGGCCAGCTTGGCGGCGCGCCGTGCGGCCAGCGGCTCCAGTGACTCCCGCAGTTCCGAGACGTCGGCCAGCTCGGTGATATCCACGATGGTGGCGAAGGTGCCGCGCCGCGGGTAGGAGATCACCAGGTGGTCGCTTTCAAGCCGCTTCAGCGCTTCCCGGACGGGAGTGCGTCCGATGCCCATCTCCGCGGCCAGCTTGCCGTCGTTGATGGCGTCACCGGGCCGGATGTCCAGCATGATCAGCCGGTCCCGGAGATGCCGGTAGGCACGCTCGGCCAACGAGAGATCGCCTTCGATCTCCAGGTGGTTCTCCAGCATCAGGCTCATCAGGGACTCTCCAAAAAGTTGCTGTTGACTGCTTCGTGACCTGCAACATACTATTGCGTTAGTTCTAATATATCAGTTACAGATCAGTTGTGGATCAGTAACCCAAGGGCTTTTTCAAGGAGAAACATGCAGAACGTACTGAACGCCTCACTGGCCCAGGTCGACGCCGATGTTGCTGCCGCCGTAGCAAAGGAGCTGGAGCGGCAGCAGTCCACGCTCGAGATGATCGCCTCGGAGAACTTCGCTCCGTCCGCCGTGATGGAAGCCCAGGGCTCGGTCCTGACCAACAAGTACGCCGAGGGCTACCCCGGAAAGCGCTACTACGGCGGCTGCGAGCACGTGGACGTCATCGAGCAGCTCGCCATCGACCGCGTCAAGGCCCTGTTCGGTGCCGAATTCGCCAACGTGCAGCCGCACTCCGGCGCACAGGCCAACGCTGCCGCCATGTTCGCCCTGCTGAACCCGGGCGACACCATCCTGGGGCTCTCCCTGGCCCACGGCGGACACCTGACCCACGGCATGAAGATCAACTTCTCCGGCAAGCTCTACAACGTGGTCCCGTACCACGTCCGCGAATCCGACCTCCGCGTGGACATGGCCGAAGTGGAGCGCCTGGCCCTGGAACACAAGCCCAAGCTGATCGTGGCCGGCTGGTCCGCCTACTCCCGCCAGCTGGACTTCGCCGAGTTCCGCCGCATCGCCGACCTCGTGGGTGCCTACCTGATGGTGGACATGGCCCACTTCGCCGGGCTGGTGGCTGCAGGACTGCACCCCAACCCCGTCCCCTTTGCGGACGTCGTCACCACCACCACCCACAAGACCCTGGGCGGACCCCGCGGCGGCGTCATCATGGCCAAGGAGGAGTACGCCAAGAAGATCAACAGCGCCGTGTTCCCCGGCCAGCAGGGCGGACCCCTGGAGCACGTCATCGCCGCAAAGGCCGTGGCCTTCAAGCTGGCTGCCGCCCCTGAATTCAAGGAACGCCAGGAGCGCGTCCTGCACGGCGCCAAGCTGATCGCCGAGCGCCTGCTGCAGTCCGACGTCGGGGCCGCCGGCATCTCCGTGGTCAACGGCGGTACGGATGTCCACCTGGTCCTCGTGGACCTGCGCAACTCCGAACTCGACGGCCAGCAGGGCGAGGACGCGCTGCACCGGATCGGCATCACGGTCAACCGCAACGCCGTCCCGTTCGACCCCCGCCCGCCGATGGTTTCCTCCGGCCTGCGCATCGGCACGCCGGCCCTGGCCGCCCGCGGCTTCGGTGCCGCCGAGTTCGCCGAAGTCGCTGACATCATCGCCACCGCGCTCATCGCCGCCGCCGGCACCGGCACCCTGGCCGACGACACCGCCAGCGAACTCCGCAGCCGCGTCACCGCCCTTGCCGACAAGTTCCCCCTCTACCCGCACCTCAACGACGACGCCGCCCTGGCCGCCGCCGAGGCAGACCTGATTGGAGCCGCCCAGTGAGCACGCACCAGCTTCCGGAGCACCCGGATTTCCTCTGGCGGAACCCGGAGCCCAAGTCCTCCTATGACGCAGTGGTAGTGGGCGGCGGCGGGCACGGCCTGGCCACCGCATACTTCCTGGCGAAGAACCACGGCATGACCAACATTGCCGTCCTCGAAAAGGGCTGGCTGGCCGGCGGCAACATGGCCCGGAACACCACCATCATCCGGTCCAACTACCTCTGGGACGAGAGCGCAGCCATCTACGAGCACGCCCTCAAGCTGTGGGAAATCCTGCCGGAGGAGCTGGAGTACGACTTCCTCTTCAGCCAGCGCGGCGTGATGAACCTGGCCCACACCCTCGGCGACGTGCGCGAAAGCATGCGCCGCGTGGGCGCCAACAAGCTCAACGGCGTGGACGCGGAGTGGCTGGACCCGAAGCAGGTCAAGGAACTCTGCCCCATCCTGAACATCAACGACGACATCCGCTACCCCGTCATGGGCGCCACCTACCAGCCGCGAGCAGGCATCGCCAAGCACGACCACGTGGCCTGGGCCTTCGCCCGCAAGTGCGACGAAATGGGCGTCGACATCATCCAGAACTGCGAAGTCACCGGCTTCCTGAAGGACGGCAACAAGGTGGTGGGCGTCAAGACCACCCGCGGCACCATCAACACCGAAAAGGTGGGCCTCTGCGCCGCCGGGCACAGCTCGGTCCTGGCCGAAATGGCCGGCTTCCAGCTGCCCATCCAGTCCCACCCGCTGCAGGCCCTGGTGTCCGAACTCCACGAGCCGGTCCACCCCACCGTGGTCATGTCCAACCACGTCCACGTCTACGTCTCCCAGGCGCACAAGGGCGAACTGGTCATGGGCGCCGGCATTGACTCCTACAACGGCTACGGCCAGCGCGGCTCCTTCCACGTGATCGAGCAGCAGATGGCCGCCGCCGTCGAACTCTTCCCCATCTTTGCCCGGGCCCACGTGCTCCGGACCTGGGGCGGAATCGTGGACACCACGCTGGACGCCTCCCCGATCGTGGGCACCACGCCGGTGGACAACATGTTCGTGAACTGCGGCTGGGGCACCGGCGGGTTCAAGGGAACTCCGGCCGCCGGAATGACCTTCGCCCACACCATCGCCACGGGCGCCCCGCACAAGCTGAACCAGCCGTTCTCCCTGGAGCGCTTCGAAACCGGCGCCCTCATCGACGAACACGGCGCCGCCGCCGTGGCCCACTAGCCGCCGCCACCACAGAAAGACAACGCACATGCTGCTGATCTCATGCCCCAACTGCGGCCCCCGGGATGAAACCGAATTCCACTACGGCGGCCAGGCCCACGTGGCATACCCCGAAAACCCGAACGAACTGAACGACGTGGAGTGGTCCCGGTACCTCTTCTACCGCGAGAACCCCAAGGGCACCTTCGCCGAGCGGTGGGTCCACAGCACCGGCTGCCGCCAGTGGTTCAACATGCTCCGGGACACCGTGAGCTACGACATCAAGGCCGTCTACCCGATGGGCACGCCCCGGCCGGACCTGGCCGGACGGCAGACCGCGGAATTCGGCACCGCCAGCACCGCCGCGGACAGCACCACCACCGGGACCGCCGCGCCCGACATCTCAGGCACAAGCATTTCCCCCGCCACCCCCGCAGCCCCGGAAGGAGCAGCCCAGTGACTTCCCAGAACGCCCGCCTCGCATCCGGCGGCCGCATCGACCGCACCATCTCCTGGCGTTTCACCGTCGACGGTGAGGAATACACCGGCCACCCCGGGGACACGCTCGCCTCGGCGCTGCTCGCCAACGGCCGCGTCGCCGTCGGCAGCTCCCTCTATGAGGACCGCCCCCGCGGCATCCTGGCCGCCGGCGTGGAGGAACCCAACGCCCTGGTCAAGATCGCTCCCCGCTTCCCGGGCCACGTGGCAGAGTCCATGCTCCCCGCCACCACCGTGTCCCTGGTGGACGGCCTGAAGGCAGAACTGCTGAACGGACTGGGCCGGCTGGATCCCGACGAGGACCGCGCCGAGTACGACAAGAAGTACGTCCACACCGACGTCCTGGTGGTCGGTGGCGGCCCCGCCGGCCTGGCCGCTGCCCGCGAAGCCGTCCGCACCGGCGCCCGCGTCATGCTGCTGGACGACCAGCCCGAACTGGGCGGCTCCCTGCTCTCCGGCTCCACGTCGCCGGAGCTTGCCGAGACCATCGAGGGCAAGCCCGCACTCGAATGGGTTGCCGACGTTGAAGCCGAGCTGGTGTCCGGCGCGGAATCCACCGTCCTGAACCGCACCACGGCGTTCGGCGCGTACGACGCCAACTACGTCATTGCCGTGCAGAACCGCACCGACCACCTCTCCAGCCCCGCCGCTCCCGGAGTGTCCCGACAGCGGATTTGGCACATCCGTGCCAAGCAGGTTGTGCTGGCCCCCGGTGCCCACGAGCGTCCGCTGGTGTTCGAGAACAACGACCGCCCGGGCATCATGCTCGCCTCGGCAGTCCGCAGCTACCTGAACCGCTACGCAGTGGCCGCCGGCCAGCGCGTGGTCATCAGCACCACCAATGACAGCGCCTACGCCCTGGCCGCCGACCTCCAGGCTGCCGGCGTCAAGGTCGGCGCCGTCGTGGACGCCCGGCCGCAGATCTCCCCGGTGGCAGCCGCCGCCGTCGAGGCAGGCACCCGGGTGCTGATCGGCAGCGCCGTTGCCAACACCTCCGCAGATGCGGACGGCCGCCTCAACGGCGTCACCATCCGCAGCATCAACGACGACGGCGAGCTCACCTCGGGCGTCGAGCAGATGGCCTGCGACCTGCTGGCCGTGTCCGGCGGCTGGAGCCCGCTGGTGCACCTGCACTCCCAGCGCCAGGGCAAGCTGCGCTGGGACGAGGATCTCGCCGCGTTCGTGCCGAGCACCGTGGTCCCCAACCAGCAGACCATCGGCTCCGGCCGCGGCTCCTTCGCCACCCAGGATTGCTTCACCGAAGGCATTTCCGCGGGCGCGTCCGCAGCCATCGCCGCCGGCTTCAGCTCCGCCGTCGAGCCGTCCCCGCTGGACGAGCCGAAGGCCGCCGCACCCACCCGCCAGCTGTGGCTGGTCCCGGGCGAGAACGGCACCCCGGACGACTGGCACCACCACTTCGTGGACTTCCAGCGCGACCAGTCCGTGGCCGACGTCCTGCGCTCCACCGGAGCCGGCATGCGCTCAGTTGAGCACGTGAAGCGCTACACCTCCATCAGCACCGCCAACGACCAGGGCAAGACCTCCGGCGTCAATGCCATCGGCGTCATCGCCGCGGCACTGCGCACGGCCGGCGAAGCATCCCGCGGCATCGGCGACATCGGAACCACCACGTACCGCGCACCGTTCACCCCGGTGGCCTTCGCGGCACTGGCCGGACGCCAGCGCGGCGAACTTTTCGACCCCGCCCGCATCACGTCCATCCACCCGTGGCACGTGGCCAAGGGCGCCCTCTTCGAGGACGTGGGACAGTGGAAGCGGCCCTGGTACTACCCGCAGGCCGGTGAGGACATGGACGCCGCCGTGCTGCGCGAGTGCGCCGCCGTCCGCGAGTCCGTGGGCTTCATGGATGCCACCACCCTGGGCAAGATCGAGATCCGCGGCAAGGACGCGGGCGAGTTCCTGAACCGCGTCTACACCAACGCGTTCAAGAAGCTGGCCCCGGGTTCGGCACGGTACGGCGTCATGTGCACGCCGGACGGCATGATCTTCGACGACGGCGTCACGCTCCGCCTCGACGAGGACCGCTACTTCATGACCACCACCACCGGCGGTGCCGCCAAGGTGCTGGACTGGCTGGAGGAATGGCTGCAGACCGAATGGCCGGAACTGGACGTGCACTGCACCTCGGTGACCGAACAGTGGAGCACCATCGCCGTCGTCGGGCCCAAGTCCCGCGCCGTGATCGCGAAGCTGGCACCGGAACTCGCTGCCGACGGCGGCCTGGAGACCGAGGCCTTCCCGTTCATGACCTTCCGGGAAACCACCCTCGCTTCCGGCGTCCGTGCCCGGATCTGCCGGATCTCCTTCTCCGGTGAACTGGCCTACGAAATCAACGTTCCCACCTGGTACGGGCTCAACACCTGGGAAGCGGTGGCCGCCGCGGGTGCCGAGTTCAACATCACCCCGTACGGCACCGAGACCATGCACGTGCTGCGTGCCGAAAAGGGCTACCCCATCGTGGGGCAGGACACCGACGGAACCGTCACCCCGCAGGACGCGGGCATGGAATGGATCGTCTCCAAGGCCAAGGACTTCATCGGCAAGCGCTCCTACTCCCGGGTGGACCAGCAGCGCGAAGACCGCAAGCACCTGGTCAGCGTCCTGCCGGTGGACGGCACGCTGCGGCTGCCCGAAGGCACCCAGCTGGTGGAAAAGGGCCGCTCCACCAACCCGGCCTACGGGCCCGTGCCCATGGAGGGCTTCGTCACCTCCAGCTACCACAGCGCAGCACTGGGCCGGTCGTTCGGCCTGGCCCTGATCAAGAACGGCCGCAACCGCATCGGCGAAACCCTGGTGGCCGCCGCCGGCGACCAGCTGGTGGACGTGGTTGTTGCAGAAACAGTGCTTTTTGACACCGAAGGGACCCGTAAAGATGGCTGAAACAGCAGCATCCCCCGCCCAGAGCTCCGCGGAAAAGAACCTCTCCGTCCGCATCAGCCCGGCAGCACAGCTGCGGGAGGCCTTCACGGCCGGCTCGCTGGCAGGCACGGTGGAACTGGGCGAGCTGCCCTTCCTCACCCTGGTGGGCCTGCGGGCTGACGCCGGCTCCGAAGCGGGCCAGCGGCTCGCCGCCGTCACAGGCGGCCTGCCCGCTAAGTGCGGCGAGGTCGTGAAAAAGGGCGATGTCTCGGTCCTCTGGCTGGGACCCGCCGAGTTCCTGGTGGTTGCCCCCACCGAGGCGCACGAGTCCCTGGGCGGCGACCTGATCCAGGCCCTGCAGGATGCCCTGGCCGACGGCCAGGGCCAGGTGGTGGACCTCTCCGCCAACCGGACCACCTTCGAGCTGAGCGGCCCCCGGGCGCGGGCCGTCCTCGAGAAGGGCTGCTCGCTGGACCTGCACCCCCGGGAGTTCAAGGCCGGGACCGCCTACTCCACCGAGATCGGGAACATCCCCACCATCCTGTGGAAGACGGGTGAGGAGTCCTTCCGGATCTTCCCCCGGGCGTCCTTCGCCGAATTCCTGGGCCGCTGGCTCCTGGACGGCATGCGGGAGTACGCCTCACCTGAGGTTCCCTGATGGCGCTCAGCGTCCTGGACCTGTTTTCCGTTGGCATCGGGCCCTCGTCGTCACACACGGTGGGCCCGATGCGGGCGGCCAAGCAGTTCGCCGACGGCCTGAAGGCTGACGGGCAGCTCAGCTCCACCGTCCGGGTCCAGTCGGAACTGTTCGGCTCGCTCGGCGCCACCGGGCGCGGGCACGGCTCCGATAAAGCCGTTGTCCTGGGGCTGCAGGGCCTGGAACCGGAAACCGTGAACACCTTCACGGCGGACGACCAGGTGGCCGCGGCCGCCCTGGACGCTGAGCTCCACGTTGCCGGCACCCACCGGGTGGACTTCAACTGGGACGAGGACGTGGTGCTGCACCGGCGCAAGTCCCTTCCCGCGCACCCCAACGGCATGACGTTCCGGGCCCTTGACCACACCGGGTCGGTGCTCAGCGAGCGGAGCTTCTATTCAATTGGGGGCGGCTTCGTCGTCGACGGCGACGCCGCCGGGGCGGACAAGGTGGTGGCGGATGACACGGTCCTGCCCTACCAGTTCAGCACCGCTGACGAACTGCTGGAGATCTGCAGCCGCGAAAACATGTCCATCTCCGACGTTATGCTCGCCAACGAGCTGACCTGGCACACCGAGGCCGAGCTCCGGGAAAAGCTGCTGGGGCTGTGGGCCGTCATGCGCGAATGCGTGGAGAACGGCTGCAACGCCGAGGGCATCCTGCCCGGCGGGCTGAAAGTGCCCCGCCGCGCGCCCGCGCTGTTCCGCACCCTGACGGCATCCGCGGCCAGCGCGGAAGCGGCGGCAGCAACGCCGTCGCCCGTCCAGGCGCCGGCCGACCCGCTGCTGGCCATGGAGTGGGTGAACCTGTTCGCCCTCGCCGTGAATGAGGAGAACGCCGCGGGCGGGCGGATCGTCACCGCCCCCACCAACGGTGCGGCCGGCATCGTGCCCGCAGTGCTGCACTACTACGTGAAGTTTGTTCCGGGCGCCGACGACGACGGCGTGGTCCGCTTCCTGCTGGCGGCGGCCGCCGTCGGCATCCTCTTCAAGACGAACGCCTCCATCTCCGGCGCCGAGGTCGGCTGCCAGGGCGAGGTGGGCTCGGCCTGCTCCATGGCCGCCGCCGGCCTCTGCGAGGTGCTGGGCGGAACGCCCGCCCAGGTGGAAAACGCCGCCGAGGTGGGGATCGAGCACAACCTGGGCCTGACCTGCGATCCCGTGGGCGGCCTGGTGCAGATCCCGTGCATCGAGCGGAACGCCATCGCCAGCGTCAAGGCCATCAACGCGGCCCGGCTGGCCCTGCACGGGGACGGCAGCCACAAGGTCTCCCTGGACAAGGCCATCAAGACAATGCGTGACACAGGAGCTGACATGAAAACCAAGTACAAGGAAACCTCCCGCGGAGGCCTTGCCGTGAATGTGATCGAGTGCTGAGCCATGACTGCCACTGAAACCCACCTGCCCGCCCCGAAGGCACCCACCACCGTGGAGCACGTCCTCACCCTGGACTGCCCCGAAGGCCCGGGCATCGTCCACGCCGTCTCCGGTTTCCTGCTCGAACACGGCTGCGACATCATCGACAACAACCAGTTCGGGGAGCGGTCGGAAGGCCACTTCTTCATGCGCGTGCATTTCGCCTCCGAGGGGGACGACTCCACGCTGCAGGCCCTGCGGGACTCGTTTGCCCCCGTGGCCGAAAAGTTCGGCATGCGGTGGCAGCTGGAGCGCCACGGCTCCAAGCGCAGGGTGCTGATCATGGTGTCCAAGTTCGGGCACTGCCTGAACGACCTGCTGTTCCGGGCGCGGATCGGCGAGCTGCCGGTGGACGTGGTGGCCGTGGTGTCCAACCACCGGGACCACCAGGACCTGGTGGAGTGGCACGGCATCCCGTTCCACCACATCCCCGTTACGGCCGACACCAAGCCTGACGCCGAAGCCCGGCTGATGGAGCTGGTGAACGGGCTGGACGTGGAGCTGGTGGTGCTGGCCCGCTACATGCAGGTCCTCAGCGACGACCTGACCCGCAAGCTGGACGGCAGGGCCATCAACATCCACCACTCGTTCCTGCCCAGCTTCAAGGGTGCCAAGCCGTACCACCAGGCCTACGCGCGCGGGGTCAAGACCGTGGGCGCCACCGCACACTACGTCAACGCCGAGCTGGACGAGGGACCCATCATCTCCCAGCAGGTGGTGGACGTGGACCACACCTACGGCCCCGAGGACCTGGTGGCCGCCGGGCGCGACACCGAATGCAAGGCCCTGTCCAACGCCGTCCGCTGGCACTGCGAGGGACGGGTCATCCTGCAGGGGAACAGGACCGTGGTGCTCCGCTAGCCGGACCTGCCGTCCAGAAAAAGTGTTCATGCCCCTGTCGGGCGCCAACTGGCGCCCGGCAGGGGCATTGTGCGTTAAAGTCCGGCGCTCCCGGCCGGCCCGTCCCGGCGCAGGATGATCACCTGGTGCACTTCCTCCAGGGCGGCTGCGATCTCTTCCCGGTCCACGCCGGCCAGGAACTGGAGGACCAGGCCATCCAGGGCCGCGAACAGCGCCCTGGCCACCACCCGCACCGATCCACCCACCCCGAACGCTTCCAGCCCCTCCGCCAGGGCGCTGACGTAGCTCTCATAGAGCTTGGATACCGGCCCGGCCAGCTCAGGGCGCCGCCGCGCCTCCAGGATCATCTCGTACTGGAAGACCTGCAGTTCGGGCTCCGCGAGCAGCAGCGCCATCAGGGCCTCCGTGAGGGTGTCCTCCTGCTGCGCGGCCTCCTGCAGACGGGAGGCGGCGATGGACTGCTCCGAAGCCCAGCCCAGGGCCGCCGCGATCAGCGCGTCCCGTGATCCGAAGTGGTGGGCCACCAGGCTGTTGTTGACCCCTGCCTCCTCCGCCACCGCCCGGTAGGTCATGCCCCGGAGGCCCTTGTGCGCCACCACGTGCACCGCGGCGCGGAGCAGGGCCTCGCGTCCGGTGCCGTATCTGGAGGAAGCGGCAGCGCGGGAGGGTGAAGAGGCCATGCCGTCGATTCTAGCGAGCCCTTCCGCAGGCACGCGGGGCTCTTGACTTAAAACTAAGCAATTGCTTAGATTGCTCCAGCGGTGATGCCGGTCACAAGCGCACCGCCCTTTCCACTCTTCCGGCGGCGAGCCCGCCCCCATCATTTCCGGAGCATCCATGTCACTGTCACCTGCCTTCACCACCTCATCCACCCTGGATCCCGCCAAGAACGAGCCCTTCGAACTCGGCCAAGTCCAGTGGGTGCGCCGTTTCGGCGAGGGGGACCGCCCCGCCCTGGCCTGCGGCTACTGGCACGTCACCCCGGCCGAAGCGCCGGAACCCTTCGACCTCCTGATGGAGGCCGACGAAACCATCCACATCATCGAGGGGCACCTGCGGATCGAGGTGGAGGGCGGTGAGGCCTATGACCTCACTGCCGGCAGCTCGGCCTCCTTCAACAAGGGCGCCAGGACCCGCTGGTCAGTGCTGGCGCCCACCGTCGAGTTCTTCGTCTACTCGTAGGAACAGCCATGGAGCACGCAAACGTGGACGTCATAGTGGTGGGCGCCGGCTTCGCAGGACTCACAGCGGCGCGGGAACTCACCCGGCAGGGCTTCGCCGTCCAGATCGTGGAAGCCCGGGACCGGATCGGCGGCAGGACCTGGCTGGACAGCCGCCTTGGCCGCGACCTGGAGATCGGCGGCACCTGGGTGCACTGGACGCAGCCGTACGTCTGGGCCGAACTGAAGCGCTACGGGATCGGCACGGTGCCCAGTCCCGAGCCCCAGCGCGCCTACTGGTGGGCCGACGGCGGCCGCCACGAAGGCTCACCCGCTACCTTGCTGGAGTTGATTGGCCGCCACAACAGCCACTTCGTCAAGGAGGCCCGGACCTACTTCCCGCAGCCGTTCCAGCCCCTGGCGCAGGACACGTTCAAGGAAATCGACGACGTCTCCGTCCGGGACCGCATCCGGGAGCAGTTCACGCCCGGGTCCGCCCGGGACATCCTGGAATCCTTCTGGACCCTGAACTTCAACGGTCCGCTGGACGACGCGGCACTCACCCAGGCCCTGCGCTGGGTGGCACTCACCAACGGCGACTGGGCCGTCAACTTCGAGGCCTGTGCCACGTACAAGATCGACGGCGGCACGGCTGCCCTCGCCGAAGCGATCCTGCGGGACTCCGGCGCGCCCATCCACTACGGCTTTCAGGTGGCGGGCATCACGGACGGCGGCGGATCCGTCACCGTCCGCAGTGCCGACGGCCGCACCATCGGTGCCAAAGCCGCCGTCGTCACCATTCCCCTTCCTGCCATGCCAGCGGTGGCATTTGAGCCGCCACTGCCGTCCGGCAAGGCGGACGGCGCCGCACGCGGCCAGGTCTCGAAGGGCGTCAAGGTCTGGATCCGGCTGCGCGGTGAACACACGCCGTTTGTGGCACTGGGAAATGCCGACTGGCCGCTGAATTTCTTCCAGGTCGAGTACGCGCTCGACGGCGACACGATCGCCGTCGGCTTCGGTCCCGACGCCGCCAGGATCGACGCCGGTGACCCGGCGTCCGTCCAGGCGCAGCTGGAACGCCTGGTCCCCGGACTTGAGGTCGTCGACGTCGCGACGCACGACTGGGTGGCTGACCCGCTCGCGGGTGAAACGTGGCCCATGCACCGCACTGGCTTCCTCGCCACCTCCCTGGCTGCGCTGCAGGCACCGCACGGCAATGTGCTCTTCGCCGGCTCGGACATCGCCAACGGGTGGGGCGGCTTCATTGACGGGGCCATCGAAAGCGGCATGGAGGCCGCACTCCAGGCTGCTTCCCTGCTGGCCGCTCCGCGCGGCGCTGCGCTGACCGACAACAACTGATCGCTGCAGGACAAAGCGCCGCGGACGTCCTTTGCCAAGCTGAATTCCATAGCCATTTCCCCCCCAACTCATGACCGCTAAGAGGGATCCAATGAGTATTTCCAATTCCGAGTCCCGGACCACTGACGCTCCGGCCAAGGAGCATTCCACTGCCCTCCGCGCCGGCAGCATCGGCGTGCTGGGCATCCTTTTCTTCGTTCTTTCGGCGCAGGCGCCCCTGACCGGCATCGTGGGCGCCTCGCCGCTCGCCGCAGCGCTCGGCAACGGTGCCGGCGCCCCGGGCGCCTACCTGATCGTGGGCATCGTGATCGTCGTCTTCGCGGTGGGCTTCGTGGCGATGAGCCGCAGGATCCAGGCCAACGGCGCTTTCTACGCCTACATCACCGCGGCGTTCGGCAGGCGGGTGGGGGCCGGCGCCGCGTGGTTGGCGCTGCTGGCCTACAACACCGTCCAGGCCGCGATGTATGGGCTCTACGGGGCCGTGTTCTCCGGGTTGCTGGCCTCGATGGGGCTGGAGGTTCCGTGGTGGCTGCTGGCCCTGGCCACCATGGCGGGTGTGCAGGTCCTCGGCTCGCTGAACATCGAGCTCGGTGCCCGGGTCCTTGCCCTGCTGGTGGGCCTGGAGGTTGCCGTGCTGCTGCTGTTCGGCTTCACCGTGCTGTTCCGCGGCGGGGGGCCGGAGGGCCTGGACCTTGCTGCGTCCTTCTCGCCCGCGGCAATCGGTGCCGGGGCTCCCGGTGTGGCCATCATGTTTGCCGTGGCGTCCATGTTCGGTTTCGAATCAACCGCCATCTATTCGGCTGAAGCCAAGGACCCGCACCGCACCGTTGCCCGTGCCACCTACCTTTCCGTGGGCGTCATCGCGGTCTTCTTCTCGTTCATCTCGTGGATGCTGGTCAGCTACTACGGCCCCTCCCAGGTCATGGATGCCGCCGGGGCGGCCCTGGAATCAGGGGACGCCACCGTCTTCGTCCTGGGGCCCATGGTGGAACTCTTCGGCCCGTGGGCCGGGGTGGTGACCGGGGTCCTGCTGGTCACCTCGCTGCTGGCCGGCATCATCGCCTTCCACAACGGCATCAACCGGTACCTGCACTCCCTGGCCCTGAACGGCTCCATGCCCGCAGCCGTCGCCAGGACCAACCGGCACCGGGCCCCGGCCGTGGCCGCCTGGATCCAGACCGGCGCCGCCGTCGCGCTCGTTGCCCCCTTCGCGCTCCTGGGCCTCGACCCCGTGCTGAGCCTCTTCTCCTGGTTCAGCGGGCTGGCCGTGGCGGCACTGCTGGTGCTGTACATCCTCTGCTCGGTGGCCGTCGTCGGGTTCTTCCGCCGGGAGCGCATCACCGGCCAGCCGTGGCAGACCCTGGCGGCTCCGGCGCTCGCCGCCGTCCTGCTGGCATGGATCCTGTTCCTGGTGGTCAGCAACTTCACCGCGCTGATCGGCGGCAGCACCGAAACGGCGGTGGCCCTCCTGGCGGCTGTCCCCGCCGTCTACGTGGCCGGCGTGCTGGTGGAGGGACAGGTGCAGCGCCGGCAGGCAGCCGCGGACCTGGGAACACGCCGGCCCTAGGACGCCCTGCCGGCAGGACCGGGAGCCACCTTTTCATTGGCCCGCGGGGGAGCAGCAGCTCCCCGGCGGGCCAGTCTCTGTGCCAGCACGAAAATACCCGCGAGCAGCACCGCCGCAACCCCCGCCGCGCCGCCCCCGGAAGGCCACAGCCCGGCCAGGCCCAGGAGGGCCGGAACCGTTGCCGTGACCTGGCTGGACAGCACCAGGCTCCAGCCGGTCAGCGGATCCAGCCGCGTGACGCCCAGGGCCGCGGAGGCAAAAAGCAGGCCCCAGAGCACGGCCCAGCACAGCCACAGGACAGCCAGCAGCGGGTCGGAGCCCAGCCAGGCTGCGGCGAGGACCAGCCCGACGGCGGCCACCATCCCGCAGAACCATCCCAGGCCCTTCGATCCGAGGCCGAGCAGGACATCCAGTCCCACATAGGCGTAGGTGGTGCCGAACAGGAACATCCCTGCGGCAGTCAGCGGCGCAGTGCCGCCCACCGCCAGGCAGGCGATGCCGAGCGCCAGTTGGGTACAGCCCACCAGGAGGCTGAACACCCCGGCATCACGGCGCGGAAGGAACCCCAGTGTTCCCAGGCCGTTGATCAGGAGCGCCGCCCCGGAGAGCAGCAGGCAGATATGGGCCATCAGTTGGCCATCCGGGCGTCGGCGCAGGTCCCGGACCTTTTCATAAAGCGGAATTGGAATGTCACACTGTGGATATTAGGCTGGAATCCGGATCGCCGGCTACAGGCCGCCGGTCATAATCGTATAAGTTGAAGTATCAACTTTTATTCGCGCCGGTACCCGCCGGTGCGCCGGAGAACAGGCAAGGAAGCAGTTCATGGACGCACGGCTGGAGGCCATTCGGGACACCGTCCTGGCGCGCAACCCCGGTGAGGCGGAGTTCCACCAGGCGGTGGTGGAGGTCTTTGAAAGCCTCGGCCCGGTCCATGACCGGCACCCGGAGTTCCTCGACGCCGCCATCCTGGAGCGCCTCTGCGAACCCGAACGCCAGATCATCTTCCGCGTGCCTTGGACCGACGACGCGGGGCGGGTGCAGATCAACCGGGGCTTCCGCGTGGAGTTCAACTCCGCGCTGGGCCCCTACAAGGGCGGGCTGCGGTTCCACCCGTCCGTCTACCTGGGAATCGTGAAGTTCCTTGGCTTCGAGCAGATCTTCAAGAACGCCCTCACCGGGATGCCGATCGGCGGCGGCAAGGGCGGCTCCGACTTCGACCCCCGCGGCCGCAGCGACGCCGAGGTAATGCGGTTCTGCCAGTCCTTCATGACCGAGCTGTACCGGCACATCGGCGAGTACACGGACGTGCCGGCAGGCGACATCGGCGTGGGCGGACGCGAGATCGGCTACCTTTTCGGCCAGTACAAACGCATCACCAACCGGTATGAATCCGGCGTGCTGACCGGCAAGGGGATCTCCTGGGGCGGCTCGCTTGTCCGCCCGGAGGCCACCGGCTTCGGCACCGTGATCTTCACCCAGGAAATGCTGAAGACCCGAGGCGCCTCGTTCGACGGCCAGCGCGTGGTGGTGTCCGGCTCCGGCAACGTGGCCATCAACGCCATCGCCAAGGCCCGGTCCCTGGGCGCCACCGTGGTGGCCTGCTCCGACTCCTCCGGCTACATCGTGGACGAGGCGGGGATCGACGTCGGGCTCCTGCGCGAGGTCAAGGAAGTGGAGCGCGGCCGGCTCAAGGATTACGCCGTCCGCCGTCCCGGCGTCTCCTATGTTGACGGCGGTTCAGTGTGGGACGTCGATGCCACCGTGGCGCTGCCCTGCGCCACGCAAAACGAGCTCGACGGCGGCGCTGCCGCGAGGCTGGTGCGGGGCGGCCTCCTCGCGGTGGGTGAAGGGGCCAACATGCCGTCCACGCGGGACGCCGTGGCAGTCTTCCAGGAGGCAGGGGTGCTGTTCGGCCCCGGCAAGGCCGCCAACGCCGGGGGCGTGGCGACCTCGGCGCTGGAGATGCAGCAGAACGCCAGCCGTGACTCGTGGTCCTTCGAACACACGGAGGAGCGGCTGACGGACATCATGGTGGGAATCCACCACCGCTGCGCTGCCACCGCCGACGAATACGGCGAGCCGGGCAACTACGTCCTGGGCGCCAACATTGGCGGGTTCGTCAAAGTTGCAGAAGCCATGCTGGCGCAGGGCCTGATCTAGCAGGCAGGGCGTAAGCCTTAGCCGCCGCGCCGCCAGTCGCTGGGGGAGACACCGAAGGCATCGCGGAAGGTCCGGCTGAAGTGCGCGGCATCCAGGATTCCCCACCGGGCGGCGATGGCGCCCACCGGCTTTCCCGCATGCAGGGGGTCCCGCAGGTCGCGGCGTGCGCCGTCCAGCCGCTGGCTCCGGATCCAGCTGGCCACCGTGGTGCCGGATTCGTGGAAGACGTTGTGCAGGTGCCGCGTGGAGATGAAGTGCGCCGCCGCGATACTGGCCGGTGACAGCATCGGATCCGACAGGTTCGCCTCGATGTACTCCCGGATGGACACCGCGAGCAGTGCCTGCGGTTTCATCCGGTCCGGGGTCATGTCCATCTCGGCGTGCAGCATGGTGGAGACCAGGTCCAGGGCGTTGGTTGCCAGGCGGGAGCCGCTGGGGCCGTTCAGCACCTCCAGGTTCTCCGAGAGCTGGCGGATGAACTGCCCCACGATGCCGCTGAGGCCGGTGGCGTCCATGCGGACGGCGGCGAGCTGCCCCACGTAATCCGGGGGCAGGGACAAGGCGTCGCAGGGGAACATCACCACCATCATCCGCGCCTGCTGTTCGAACGTGAGGGTGTAGGGGCGGTTGGTGTCGTAGATGGCAAGGTCGCCCGGCTGGAGGACTGCCTCGCGGTTGTCCTGGATCAGCAGGCCGGTGCCCTCCAGCTGGAGGTTGAGTTTGAAGTAGCGCTCGCCGGCCTGGGCGATCAGCGCCGGCGTACGGTGCACCTCGTGCGACGTGGCGGTGACTTCCACGATGGACATGCGGTCCAGCACGCGGGAGCGCAGCTGTCCGCGGAAGCCGTCCACGTCTGCGGTCCTGGCGGCCAGCGGCACGAAGGACTCAGCCACCAAGTGCTTCCAGTGGTCAAAGGATGCGGCGGTGCGGGACATAAGCTGCTGCCCGGCGGGCCGGGACGGGCTGTGTACTGGCATGGATAATCCTGACGACGACGGACGGCCATCTGACGTTCCCCCGGGACTGTGTCATGGAACACAGTCCACTCAGGTTAATGCTTGGCGAATCTTTTTTCAACGATTGGCGAAAAAAGACCCTTCCTGACGAGGGATTAGGAGTTCTTGCCGCGGGCGGCCACGCGCCAGCGCTCCACCAGGCTTCCGTGACTGACGACGGCCACATCGTCCACCAGGTTCATGGCCAGGCAGACGTGGTTGGGGATGGCGCCCAGCCGTTCGCCCAGCGCAGGCGGACCTTCGGGGCTGTGCCACTCCACGGTGGCGTGGTGTTCCGAGAGTGCCGTAATCCTTGCCTCCGGATGGTCAAGCAGCCGCCCGTAGCCGGTTGCCCAGGCGGGCTTGTCGCTGCCGAGGATCTTGCTGCCGGCGTCGATGATGAAGCGTGGCGGTGTCCCGGGTTCCACTGCATGATGGCTCACCACGGTGGCGGCCACGGTGAGCGCGATGTCCTCCGGGGCGCAGCGGCCCAGCTCAAGCTGCTGGGCGTCACCGAACACGTAGACCCCCGGGCGGACCTCCGTGGCGGCGGAATCTCCAGTCAGCAGCGCGGTGGGCGTCGATCCTCCGCTCCGCACCCCTGCCGTGAACCCGGCCGCCGCCAGGGCTTCCGCCGCGAGCCGCAGCGCCTCCTGTTCCTGCGCGGCCGCCGCGGCCGGCATGCCCGGAGCGTAGCTGTGGCCTGGAAAGGTGAACACGCCCGCAACGTCCAGGCCTGCGTCGGAAGCTGCCCGCGCAACGTCGGCTGCGGCGTGCGGGCGGACGCCGCTGCGGTGATGGCCGCTGTCCACCTCCACCAGCACCCTGACGCTTCCCGCCGCCGGCCCCAGGCCCTGGCCAAGCCGGGCAGCGCCTTCAGCCGAATCCACGCCGATGGTGAGCTTTGCCTTTCGAGCGAGGTCCCGAAGCCGGCGGGCCTTCCGGTCCGACAGCCACAGGGGGTAGGCGATGAAAAGGTCGTCCACCCCGGCGCCGGCGAACACCTCCGCCTCGCCGATGGTGGCAACGGTCAGTCCGGTTGCACCGGCGGCAAGCTGGCGGGCGGCAATCTCCGGGATCTTGTGCGTCTTGGCATGCGGCCGAAGGGCCAGTCCCTTGGCCCGGACGGTGTCCGCCATGCGCGTGATGTTCCGGTCAAGCACGTCCAGGTCGACCAGGATGTCCGGCGTCTCCACGTCCGCGGGGATCATCTGCGCCGTCATGCGGCGAGCAGGGTGAGGTAGCCGTCAAGCTGGGCGGCGTGGCCGAAGTCGGTCCCGCTTTCCGGGGATAGCGCCGCTTCGATCTGGGCGCCGAGCAGCATGTTGAGGAGCTGGCCGGCCAGGATGGAATCGTCGACGGCGGCACGGACCTCCCCGGCTTCGCGCGCCTCTGCCAGGAATTGCCGGATGGTGTCCAGCCATGCGGCCATGGACTGCTGGTGGATCTGCGCTTTCTGGGCGTCATTGACGGCCTTCTGCCAGAAGGGGATCACGATCCGCGCTTCGTTCACGCGCTCCTCGTCCAGGGGCAGGACCTCCAGGCAGAAGGCCCGCAGGGCTTCCATCCCGCTCTTGCCCCCGGTGACCTCGGCGATCCGCTGGTTGGTCCGGTTGAACACGTGGCCGAAGGCGAATTCCAGGAGTGTGTCCTTGGTAGGGAAGTAGGGCTTCAGGGCGCCGTTGGCGAACCCGGCCTCCATGGCGATCTCCCGCATGGTGGCCCCCTCGAGGCCCTGCCGCGCGATGATCCGCCACGTGGCGTCCACGAGCTCCAGACGGCGCTCGTCATGGTCAACTATCTTCGGCACCGCTGGCACTCCCGGGAAATATTTCGCTCAGACTCTTGTGAGCCATGTTACGGACGTTTATTCTCTACAACTATAGAAAATAAACCACCAGTGGCCGGCAGCGGCCCGGACGAAGGTTTCACCATGACTCTTGCACCAACCCGCACCGCATCCGCCTTCAGCCTGGCAACGGCGCCGGAAATCCTCGAAGTACGCTCCGTCCTGCAGGCAGCGGGCCTGCTGGAACCGCAGCACCGGATCGCCTACCTGGGCCTCCTGGAGCCGCCCCGCGGAACCGCCGCGGACGACGCCGACCGTCGCTTCCGCGTCTTTGTCCACGACGTCTCCGGCGCGGCGCCGCGCGACGTCACCGTCTCGGTCACGCAGCAGAAGGTGCTGTCCGCCGTCGAACTCGATACCGCGGCGACCGGCGAACTGCCGGTCCTCGAGGAGGAATTCGAACTGGTGGAGTCCCTCCTTGCCACCGACTCACGCTGGCTGAAGGCGCTGGCGGACCGGGGCCTGGACGTAACCAAAGTGCGGGTGGCCCCGCTCTCGGCGGGCGTCTTTGAATATGCCGGGGAGAAGGGCCGCCGGATCCTGCGTGGCCTGGCCTTCGTCCAGGACTTCCCGGAGGACAGCGCGTGGGCCCACCCCGTGGACGGGCTGGTGGCCTACGTGGACGTGGTGAACAAGGAGGTCACACAGGTGATCGACCTGGGCGCCATGCCCATACCCGCGGAACACGGCAACTACACGGACCCTGAGCTGACCGGGCCGCTGCGCACCACCCAGAAGCCCATCAACATCACCCAGCCCGAAGGCCCCAGCTTCACCGTCACCGGCGGCAACCACGTGGAGTGGGAAAAGTGGAGCGTGGACGTGGGCTTCGACGTCCGGGAGGGCGTGGTCCTGCACAACCTGGCGTTCCGGGACGGCGACCGGCTGCGGCCCATCATCAACCGCGCCTCCATCGCCGAAATGGTGGTCCCGTACGGCGACCCGTCGCCCATCCGGTCCTGGCAGAACTACTTCGACACAGGCGAGTACCTGGTGGGCCAGTACGCCAACTCGCTGGAGCTGGGCTGCGACTGCCTGGGCGACATCACCTACCTCAGCCCGGTCATCAGCGACGCCTTCGGCAACCCGCGCGAGATCCGCAATGGCATCTGCATGCACGAGGAGGACTGGGGCATCCTCTCCAAACACTCCGACCTGTGGTCCGGCGTCAACTACACCCGGCGCAACCGCCGCCTGGTGATCTCCTTCTTCACCACCATCGGCAACTACGACTACGGCTTCTACTGGTACCTGTACCTGGACGGCACCATCGAGTTCGAGGCCAAGGCCACCGGCGTCGTCTTCACCTCCGCCTTCCCGGAGGGCGGCTCGGACAATATCTCCCAGCTCGCCCCCGGCCTGGGCGCCCCGTTCCACCAGCACCTCTTCAGTGCCCGGCTGGACATGGCCATCGACGGGTTCACCAACCGGGTGGAGGAAGAGGACGTTGTCCGCCAGGCCATGGGCCCGGGCAACGAACGCGGCAACGCCTTCTCCCGCAGGCGCACCGTCCTGGCACGCGAATCCGACGCCGTCCGCGAGGCCGATGCCCGCGCCGGCCGCACCTGGATCATCTCCAATCCCGAGTCCCGCAACCGCCTGGGCGAGCCGGTGGGCTACAAGCTCCACTCCCACAACCAGCCCACCCTGCTTGCCGACCCTGAGTCCTCGATTGCCCGCCGCGCGGCGTTCGCCACCAAGGACCTCTGGGTCACCCGCTACGCCGAGGAGGAGCGGTACCCCACCGGGGACTTCGTCAACCAGCACCCCGGCGGCGCCGGCCTGCCCGGCTACGTGGCCCAGGACCGGGACATCGACGGCCAGGACATCGTGGTCTGGCATACCTTTGGCCTGACGCACTTCCCCCGGGTGGAGGACTGGCCCATCATGCCCGTGGACACCGTGGGCTTCAAGCTCCGCCCCGAAGGGTTCTTCGACCGCAGCCCCGTCCTGGACGTGCCCGCCAACGTCAACGCGGCATCGGCGTGCCACAGCGGAGGCAGCAGTGACGGCAGCAATGCTGGCTCCTGCCACTAGCCCGGGGTTTCATTCCCGGCTGTGCGCGCTGGTCACCGCGGCGTCCTGCCTGGTGCATGTGTGGGTGGCGGCCACCGGCGGGCACGGCGTCTGGCTCGGGCTCCTGATGGTGGCGCTCGCCGCCGTCTGCGTCCCCTGCACCGTCCACATCTGGCGCCACGGCAAAGCGGGGGCACTCCACAGGGTGGCCGCCGCCGCCGTGGCGATGGCCGGCCTGCATGCGGTCCTGCTCCTGGGCGCGGGCGGCGGGGGACACACCCATGGCGGCGGGCCGCCGTCGGTCGCTGCGGAGGTGACGGGCAGCAGCCAGCTGCTGCTGGTCATTGGGCTGGAGCTGGCGACGGCGTTGCTCGCCACCACGCTGGTGGCACGCCTGCGGCGGCAGGCAGGGGATGTGGGCTAGCGGGGCTCCCTGGCCGGTTCGCCGGCCTTGCGCGGAGCAATGGTGACGTCCGCGACGCGTTCCAGCTGCGGGTGGGCGTTGTCGCCGTCACGGACCACGCCCCGCTGCCACCACAGCTTCAGCCCCTCGGGGGCAATTTCGAGGCAGGCCAGGTTGTTGTCGAACCAGGGACCCTTGACCGTGGACCAGTGCAGTCCCGGGTCCGGAACCTTGGCCGAGCGGGCGGCCAGCGCGCCAAGGGGCGTGGCCAGGCCGTAGGACATAAGGGCGCCGAAGGACCGCAGCAGCCGGGGAAGGGGGTTGCGGATGGGGGAGCAGACCGCCTGGATGATCCTGCTGCCGGAGCTGCGCTCCACCTCGGAGACGTAGGAGAAGTGGACGTCGCCGGAGAGGAACGCCACCGTTTCCGGTGCCGGGCCGCGCCGGCCGTCCGCAACCTCCCCGGCCATCGCCGCCACCCGCCGGAAGCTCTTTTCGAAGGCGCCCCAGTGCTCCAGGTCGAAGGTCTGCCGCAGCTTTTCGCCAGCGCGGGCCGCGAGCCTGCCCCAGGCGCCCTCGGAGATGGCCTCGTCCCAGGACTCGAGGTGGTGCAGGCCCATGGGGAGCAGGAACGGCAAGGATGTGCCCACCAGCAGGTGCCGGAAACCGCCCTGCATCCGGTCATCCAGCCAGGCCATTTCGACGTCGTCCAGCAGGGCGCGGCGGTCCGGCGCCAGGTTGCGTGCGGCACGGGAGTCCACCACGATCAGCCGGGTGTCGCCGAAATCGCGGCAGAAGCTCCAGCGGTAGGATTCCGGTTCGCGGTCCGCGCGTTCGGCCAGGCTGTCCAGTTCCCGGCTCACATCGGGCTCGCCGTCGCCGTGATGCCCGGCAATGACCTGCCAGACCGGGTCGGCGGCACGGTCCTGCGGGGAGAGGTTCCCCAGGTGCTGGTACACCCAGTAGGAGGCCAGTCCGGCAACAATGCGCTGGTGCCACCACGGCTTCTGCTGCATCGCCTCCCGCCAGGTCCGTGAGGCGTTCCAGTCGTCCCGGATGTCGTGGTCGTCGAAGATCATGGCGCTCGGCAGGGTGGAGAGCAGCCACCGGTTGGCGGGATCGGACCACGCCAGGTAGTAAAGGTGGGCGTACTCCTCGTAGTCCTGGAGCTCCTCGCCGGGAGGTTCGCTGATGTCCCGGCGGGATTTGATGAACTCCTGCATCTGCTCACTGGTGAGGTCTGCGTACACCTGGTCGCCGAGGAACACCACCAGGTCCGGCCACCGCTCATCCGTCCCGGAGATCATCTTCAGCGCGTAGGCCCGCAACGCGTCCACGCCGTGGGTGCGGTTGCCTGAGGCGTCGTGCGGGACGCTGGTCCGGCAGGACCCGTAGGCCAGCCGCAGCGGTTTTCCGGGCTTGAGCGTGGCGACCACCGGGGGCGGGAACCCGTGCTCCGGTTCAGGCCAGACCTTGCTGCCGTCGACTTCCACGGAATACGGAGTCACCGTCCCGGGCTCGAGCCCGTGCAGGTCAACCAAGGCGTAATGGTGCCCGTGCACGGCGAACGTTGAAGCAGTCCACTGCCTGCCGCCGGCGTGCACGGACACCTGGGAAAAATCGCGGGTTTCCACCCAGACGCTCGCCGTCGTCTCATCCACGAACCGCATCATGGGCCCTAGCACCAGCGCTGAGGAAGTCATCTCTCAGTTGTACCCGCTGGGGCGCGGGGCGGCTATGGGGAAACCCGCAACTTGTCTTCCCACCGCTCCGCGAACTACCGCTCCGCGAACCAGTCCCGCGGGGGGTTCGTCACGGCGGGCGCCGAACGGTCCAGTCCGGGCTGGGCAGCCCAGCGGACGCCGTTCGCCAGGACACGCTGGATCTGCGGGTGGTGGTACACCGGGTATTCCTGGTCGCCGGGGCTGAAGTAGAAGATGCGTCCCTTGCCCCGGGTGAACGTGACGCCGGACCGGAACACCTCGCCGCCGGCGAACGAGCTGATGAAGATCAGGTCGTCCGGGTCTGGAATATCGAACAGCTCGCCGTACATCTCCTGCTCTGGGATGACGATGGGGCTGTCCACTCCTTCGGCAATGGGGTGTGACGGCTTCACGGTCCACACCAGCTCGCGCTCGCCGTCGTTTCGCCAGGCCAGCGAGCAGCTGGTGCCCAGCAGCCGGGTGAAGATCTTTGCGAAGTGCCCCGAGTGGAGCACGATCAGTCCCATCCCGCCCAGTACATGGCGCTGGACACGGTCGACGACGGCGTCGCCCACCTGGTCATGGGCGATGTGGCCCCACCAGAGGAGGACGTCCGTCTCGGCGAGCACCTCCTCGCTGAGCCCGTGCTGGTCGTCGGCGAGGACCGCCGTCGTAATCTCCGACTCCGGGTAGAAGGCGCGCAGCCCTGCTGCGATGGCGCCGTGGATGCCGTCCGGGTAGATTTCCCCGATGTGGGCCGGCTCGTTGTTGGCCTCGTGGACGCCTTCGTTCCAGACCAGGATCCTCAGTTTTTCACCCATTAGAGACGAACCTCCCTCTGCTCCCGTGCGGACTGGTAGCACGCGTCGATGATCTGTGCGCGGTAGAGCGCCAGCGAACCGTCATGCCCGCGCCAGGCCTCGGGGCCGCCGCGGACGGCTGTCACGAAATCCTCCACCACCGCATCGTGCGCCCGGCCCGGAAGGACGGGCGGGACATAATCCGCGGATTCGCCGTCCTTGTCGGTGAACACCCGGAGCTGGCCGACCGGGGGGAAGGGCGCGCCCTGCACCTTGAGCTCGGCGCCGCCGTCGGTTCCGTAGACGGTGAAGTCCAGCAGGTCGTCGGTTTCCCGGTACGTGGCCCAGCTGGCCTCGATGAGGAGCGTTCCGCCGCCCTCAAGCCGGAGGAAGGCGGACGCGAAGTCTTCCACCTCGAACGCGTGGCTGGTGGCCTGCGCGGAGTACCTGCTGCCGCCGCCCCGCCCTTGGGGACCCAGCTCCGAATGGGTGGCGGCGGACACTGCCAGCACCTTGGGTTCGCCGAGCAGGTGCAGGGCGTAGTCCAGGGCGTGGACGCCGATATCGGCCAGCGGCCCGCCGCCGGCGAGTTCGGGGTTGGTGAACCAGCTGCCCAGGGTGGGGATGCCGGAACGGCGCAGCCACGAGGCCTTGGCGTAGTAGGGGCGGCCCAGGCCGCCGTCGTCAATGACCTCCTTGAGTGCGCCGATGTCACCGCGGCGGCGGTGGTTGAAGGCAACATCCAGGACGCGGCCCGCCTTGCGCGCGGCATCCACCATGGCCTGGCCTTCGATGGCGTTGCGTGCGATGGGCTTTTCGCTCAGCACATGGATCCCGCGTTCCAGGGCGGCGATGGCAATGGGTGCGTGCAGGAAGGTGGGCACTGCCACGCTGATGGCATCCAGGCCGCCGTGCTCCAGCATCTCTTTCCAGTCGGCAAAGGCATTCGGAATGGAGTACTCAGCCTGCAGCGAATCGCGGAGCTCCTGTTCCATTCCTGCCAGCGCCACGATGCGGACGCCTTCCAGGGCGTTGTAGGCCATCAGGTGCTGCTGCCCGGCCCAGCCGATGCCGACCACGCCCACCCTCAGTTCCTTGGTGTCTGGTTCCGGCAGGGCGGATGCCTGCTGGCCGGGGGACTGCTCGTTGCTCACGGGTTTTCCTTCTTCTTGTGGTTGTGGATGTGGGGTTCTAGCCCTTGACGGCGCCGGCGGTCATGCCGGAGACGATGCGTTTCTGGCACAGGAGCACCAGGATGACGAGCGGGACTGTGATGACCACCGAGGCCGCGCTGATGGTGCCGAGCGGCTGGTCAAACTCGCTGGTCCCGCTGAAGAACGCAATCGCCACCGGGACCGGACGGGCCTCGGGGGAAGTGGTGAGGGTGACGGCAAGCAGGAATTCATTCCATACCGAGATGAACACGAGGATCGCCGTCGTGGCAAGGCCCGGGACCGCCAGGGGCAGGATGACTTTGCGGAAGGCGGTAAATGGCGTCGCGCCGTCCATGTAGGCCGATTCCTCCAGCTCACGCGGGATCTCCCTAAAGAAGGAGGTCAGCGTGTAGATGGCCAGGGGCAACGCGAACGTCAGTTTCGGGATAATCAGGCCAAGGAGTGTGTCGTACAGGCCGATCTCGCGCCAGATCGAGAACAGCGGGGCAGCAATGGCAATGGCCGGAAAGGTGGTGACCGACAGGATGAGGGTCAGGATCAGGGCTTTGCGGCGCATTTTGAGCCGGGCCAGCGCGTAGGCGGCGAAGGAGGCGAACACCAGCGCCACCGTGGTGGTGACGACGGCGATAATCACCGAGTTGCGCAGGGCCAGCAGGAACTCGGCGCTCTGGAACACGGCCTGGTAGTTCTCGAAGGTCGGCTGGCTGGGGAAGAGTTCACCCTGGGAGAGGCTGGCGCCCTTCTTGAGCGACGTGTTGACCAGCCAGTAGAACGGGATGAGCGAGAAGCCCATGACGGCTATGACGAATACCCACACGACGGGATGCAGCCGGGCCTGGCCGCGGGGCCTCCGCCGCGGCGCCCTGCCCCTGGATGGCCGGCCGCGGCCGGCGGGTGCCGCCGTCGTCCGCTGTGCAGTCAGCGTGCTCATTGTTCCTCCTTGGCAACTTCGCGGATGTTGCCCCCGGCGAAGCGGATGTACACCACCGAGACCGCCATGACGGTCAGGAAGGTGAGGATGGACAGCGCCGACCCTTCGCCCACAAGGCGGTTTTCCCGCAGCTGTGCGTAGGCCAGCATGGACATCGACTCGGTGCCGTTGGCGCCGCGGGTGAGCACGAACGGCAGGTCGAAGACGCGCAGGGCATCCATGGTCCGGAAGATCGCGGCCAGCACAATGGCCGGGCGGAGCAGGGGAAGGGTGACGTGGATGAAGGACTGCCACTTGCTGGCGCCATCAAGTTCCGCGGCCTCGTAGGTCTCGGTGGAAATGACCTGCAGGCCGGCCAGGATGATCAGGGCTGCGAAGGGTGTTGTCTTCCAGACGTCGGCCAGGACGATGACTGCCATGGCGTAGCCGTGCTCGCCCAGCCAGACAACGTCGCCGCCGGGCAGGCCCAGCGTTGACAGGACGTTGGTGACCAGGCCCAGGTTGGGCTGGAACATCGTTTCCCAGGTGATGGCACTGACCACGGTCACCACCGCGTACGGCAGCAGGACCACGGTGCGCAGGAGTGCCCGGCCCTTGAAGGCGAGGTTAAGCAGCAGTGCCATGCCCGTCCCAAGCACCAGCTCGAGCGAGACCGAGAGCCCCGCGAACAGGAACGTCTGGCCGAACGCCGCCCACCAGTGCGGCCCGGTGAGGGCCGAAATGTAGTTCTCAAGTCCGACGAAGCGCGAGAGTCCGGCGGTGCGGACGCTGTACTGGTTGAGGGAAAGCCAGAGCGCGTACCCGATGGGCGCCGCCGCCACCAGGGCCATGAGGACCAGGGAGGGGGCAGTCATCCGGAACGCGAGCCGCCTCTCCTCCCGGTCGCGGCCGTTGATGCCGCGGCCGGGAGCAAGGAACTTGGTGGCCATGATCAGAAGCTCGCCTTTGCGGCCGTGATCTCTTCAGCCATGGTCTTCACGGCGTCCTCGGTGGTGGCGGTTCCGGAAAGGACCGCGTAGACGTTCTTGTAGATCGCCTGGGAGATCTGCGGGTAGACCGGGGAAATGGGGCGCGGCTTGGCG
This sequence comes from Arthrobacter nitrophenolicus, assembly GCF_045833485.1. Taxonomy (NCBI): domain Bacteria; kingdom Bacillati; phylum Actinomycetota; class Actinomycetes; order Micrococcales; family Micrococcaceae; genus Arthrobacter; species Arthrobacter nitrophenolicus. Next base: position 1,317,378 of record NZ_CP174504.1, on the reverse strand, counting down.
TTCTTGACGGAGGCGAGCAGTTCAGTGGCGAACGGCATCTTCGCCAGGACGTCCGGGTCCGAGTAGGCGGCCTCGTTGACAGGCGCCTGCGAGAAGTCCATGGCCACGTGCTTCTGCCACTCCGGGGTGGTGGCGAAGTCGATGAAGGCCACGGCACCCGCCTGGTTCGTGGAGTGGGCCGAGATGGCCAGGTTCCAGCCGCCCAGGACGCCGGAGGCCTTGCCGCCTTCCCACGCCGGAAGGGGAGCCACGCCGAACGTGCCCGCCAGCGGCGTGGCGTTGAGCAGGCGGTTGACGTGCGGCCAGTTGCGCTGGTAACCGAAGTTCCCCGATTCGTAGGCCAGGCGCCCGGCGTCCTCGTTGTACGTCAGCACCGCGCGGTCAGCCGAGCCGTCCTTGAGGCCCTTCACCATGAAATCGAGCACCTCCCGGGTTTCCGGGGAATCGATGCTGACCTCGCCCTGGTCATCCAGCACCTCGCCGCCCGCGCTGTAGAGCATTTCGAGGAAGTTCACGGTGAGGCCCTCATACTGCTTGCCCTGGTAGACGAAGCTGTTGCCCGGGGCGCCGGCTGCCTCCGCATACAGCTGCTGCCAGGTATCCGGCTTGGCCACCTTGTCCTTCTGGTAGTAGATGAGTCCCGCGTTGGTGAAGAACGGGGACGCCCAGTACTTGTCCTCGTACTTGGCGGTTTCCACGGTGGAGGGAATGAGGCGGTCCTTGTTGGCTTCCACCAGTTCCGTCTGGTCAAGGATCCAGCCCTGGGAAGCGAACTCGGAAGTCCAGATGACGTCCGTGAGGAACAGGTCGCATTCCGCTGACTTGCCTTCGAGCCGCTGCACTGCCTGGGTCCGCATCTCGTCAGTGGTGGCACCGATTTCGGTGTATTTGGCCGTGACCTTGCCGTTTGCCTTGGTGAAGGCCTCTGCTGTGCCTTTGTAGATGCCGGAGGCGTCCTTGCCGCCGCAGATGTTGATGCTGCCGCTGGCGCCGGCTCCTGCGGCCGGATCGGCGGCAGGGGCCTGGTCCGCGCCGGGAGCGGCCGCACCACCTCCACAGCCGCTCAGCAGCAGGCCCGCGGCCATGGCTGCCGCCACCGCCAGGGTTCGCCCGCTGGTCCGGCGTGATGCGGGCGCCAGGGCGGGGGCGGGCATGGATGGTGCAGTGTCCTCATGGCGCGGAGATGCGTTTTGAATCAGGTCCACAAGTGGCTCCTTTGGGGGTCGGGAGGGATGCTCGAGGAATGGCAGCGTGCAACGTCGCCCGCATACCTCAGCGTGGCTTCGTTGCCTGGCCGGCTTTTGGTCAGTCCTATTTGGAATCGATTCCAAATTCCGCCCAATAACCAGTCGGGCTAACTTTGGAATCGATTCCACAGCAGTGTGTCAGGGGTCACGTCAGCCTGTCAACCCCTGGCTCAGCTGTTGGTGGAGTCCCGCACGACGAGTTCGTGGGGGAGGTACATCCGGCCCCTGCGGTGCGGGCCCGCCGTGGTCATCCGTTCAAGGAGCGCCTCGAAAGCCAGGCGGCCCATCGAGTACGCGGGCTGCCTGATGGTGGTCAGTTCCGGGACGCACATCTCAGCCTGGACGGAGTCGTCAAAGCCAGCCACGGCGATGTCCTCCGGTACCCTCAGCCCGGCGTCGGTGATCGCACGGACGCACCCCGCTGCCACTGTGTCGTTCCCGCAGAACACGGCATCGGGGCGCGGGGTTGCGTCAAGGAGTTCTTCGGCGTGGCGGCGGCCAGTGTGGAAATCGAAGTCACCGTCCACGAACAGTATCTGGTCGGCGGGCATACCTGCCTCTGCGGCGGCGAGCCGGAAGCCCTCCTCGCGCAGGCGGCCGGAGCGGGCCGCCCTGTTGCCGATCATCGCCAGCCGCCGGGCACCGGTGGCGATCAGGTGCCGGGTGATGTCCACGGCCGCCTGCCGGTCGTCGATGGCAACGCCGAAGGCTGCGTCGGCGTCGGCGATTTCGCAGACCTGGACGACGCATTGCTGCTCGGCCATCTGTCCGATGTCCTCGTCGGGCATGGTGGGGGAGAACATCACCAGGCCGTCAACCGAGCCGTTGCGCAGCATGTCCACCAGTTGCTGTTCACGCTCCGGATCACCTGCGGTCGGCGCGATGAGGCTGACATACCCGGACAGCGCCCCGGCGTCGCTGACTCCGCGGAAAGCCTCGCTGATCACGGGCGAGTTCAGGTTCTTGGCAATCGCGAGGATGCGCATCGTCCTGTCCCGCCGCAGGTCGCGGGCGGAGGCAAGCGGCCGGTAGTTGAGCTGGTGGATGGCAGCGGTGACCTTTTCCTTGCTCGACTCGCTCACGGCAGGGCTTCCATTGAGGACCCGCGACACCGTGCCCACGGATACTCCGGCCGTCCTGGCGACGTCCTGGACTGTCGCTCGCGCCATTCCCCTGATCCTTTCGCGGCCGGCGGTGATTGCCGGAAATCTTCCCCAGCTTAGCGGGGCGTGCACAGCCGGGGACGCGAGGCGGCGTCACCCGGCGCGTGCTTGCGGCCCGCCCGCCTGCCGGTCAGGCGCCGGCAACATCCAATTAACATCCCAGCCGGACGCACGAAATCTTCGCTTGGCTACTCTGGTGCAACAAGGTTTACTAGTAGCTAACACCAACCCGACAGGATTGTTTCGATGACCAGTGTCGCAACCCCTGCTGTAACCCCCTCGGCCGGGCTCGCCGGCCGGGCCAACGATGCCCTTTCCCAGCCCGCCATCTCCCTCGCGGACATTGCCCGCGCCCACGACGTCCGCTTCCTCCTGGCCACGTTCGTGGACATGACCGGCAAGCCCTGCGCCAAGCTGGTCCCGGTGGAGGCGGCGGACGAGCTGGAATCCGGCGCCATGGGCTTTGCCGGCTACGCCGCGGGCCTGATCGGCCAACAGCCGCAGGACGCGGACCTCATCGCCGTGCCGGACCTCTCCTCATTCACCCCGGTCCCCTTCATCAAGGAGGGGCTGGCGATCATCCACTGCGATCCGCACGTCAACGGGCGGCCGTGGCCGTACGCGCCGCGCGTCATCCTCAAGAACGCGCTGGCCCGGCTTGACCGGAAGGGCATGCAGGCAAAAGTAGGCGCCGAAGTGGAGTACTTCCTGGTGAAGAAAAACGACGACGGGACGCTGAGTACCGCCGACGACAAGGACGATTCGCCGCGCCCCTGCTACGACGCCCGCGGCGTGACGCGGATGTACGAGCACCTCACCTCGATCTCGGATGCCATGAACAGCCTGGGCTGGGGCAACTACGCCAACGACCACGAGGACGCCGCCGGCCAATTCGAGCAGAACTTCAACTACGCCGACGCCCTCACCACGGCGGACCGTGTTGTCTCGCTGCGCTACATCCTCAACATCCTGGCGGAGCAGCGGGGCATGACGGCCACCTTCATGCCCAAGCCGTTCACGGACCGCACGGGCACCGGCCTGCACTTCCATCTCTCGCTCTGGTCAGGTGCGGACGCGCTGTTCCCGGCCGGCGACGGGAAAGCGGACGACGGGAAAGCGGACGACGGCGGCCGCGGCCTGGGGCTCTCCCGCCTCGCCTACTCCTTCATCGGCGGGATCCTGGACCACGCTCCGGCCCTGCAGGCCTTCCTGGCGCCCACCGTGAATTCCTACAAGCGCACCGGCGCCACCACCAGTTCCTCCGGAGCCACGTGGTCCCCGCGGAAAGCGTCCTTCGGCGGCAACGACCGCACCCACATGATCCGGGTCCCGGACAACAAGCGGATCGAGCTGCGCTCAGGTGACGGTTCGGCCAACCCGTACCTGGCCATCGCCACGGCCATCGCCGCCGGGCTGGACGGCGTGGAGAAGTCCATCGATCCCGGCCTGCCGTCGGGGCCGGGGGAGTCGAAGCCGGACGCCCACTTCCTGCCCGCCACCCTGCTCCACGCCGTCGAGGCCCTTCGGAAGGACCCGGTGATCCTGGCCAGCCTCAGCGGCGATCCGGAGATCGGCGCCTACTACGCCACGGCGAAGGAAGAGGAATTCCTCAGCTGGCACAACCAGGTCAGCGACTGGGAAATCCGCACCTACCTGACCTCGATCTAACCAACCCGACCCGAACAGACCCAACCAAGCAAAGGATCGTTATGTGCGGAATCGCCGCGCTGCAGCTGCGCAACCCCTCGCTGCATCCAAAGATGGGCAGCCTGCTGTCCTCCATGCTGTGCCAGATCGTGGACCGCGGACCGGATTCCGCCGGCCTGGCCGTCTACAACACCCCGGGCCTGGTGTCCCCGGGCACCTCCACGCTGAGCCTGCTGGGCAGGGACCAGGGCATGCCGACGCCGGCCATCACCGAGGGCGTCGCCGGGCTCCTCGCCGGCGTGCTTCCGGCGGACGCCGGCGTCTCGGTGCAGGTGGTGGGTGACACCACCCTGGTGGGTGCCGCCGTCGGGACCGACCTCCTGGTGAAGGCCGTGACAGAAACCCTGCCCGCCGCCACCGTTATTGGCCGGGGGGAGCACGTGGCCGTCATGAAGAGCGTGGGCCACCCCATGGAGATCGCCGCGGAGCACGGGCTGGAAGCCATGGCCGGCAGCCAGGGCCTGTCCCACACCCGCATGGCTACCGAGTCTGCCGTGACCGCGGGCGGCTCGCACCCCTTCTCCGTGGCGGACGACCTGTGCCTGGTGCACAACGGATCCTTCTCCAACCACGCCACCGTGCGGCGGGACCTCAAGCGTGAAGGCGTGGTGTTCGACTCCGAAAACGACACCGAGGTGGGCGCCCGCTACGTGGCCTCCCGCCTGCAGCAGGGTGACACCCTCGAGGAAGCGCTGGTGAACCTGGGCAAGGTCCTGGACGGTTTCTACACCCTGGTGGTCACCACCGCGGACAGCATGGCCGTGGTCCGTGACCCCATCGCGTGCAAGCCCGCCATCATCGCCGAAACCGACGACTACGTGGCAATGGCCTCCGAATACCGCGCCCTGGCAGCCCTGCCCGGCATCGACAACGCCCGCATCTTTGAACCGGAACCCGGAAAGGTCTACACATGGTCACTCTGACAGCCCCCGAAACCACCGCCCCCGAACCTGTAACGGACGCCCCTGCGGCACCCGAAACAACCGTGGTGGACCTCGCCGGTGCTCCGGTCCGGGGCCTCAACCAGGCACTGCACGACGCCGTTGACGGCCAGGCCTGGACCGTCACAAACCCCGGCGGCAAGCACAGCCTGGCCGTTGGCATCAACGCCGACGTTGCGGTGACCATCGAAGGCCATGCCGGCTACTACGCGGCCGGGATGCACCAAAAGGGAACCGTGACGGTGAACGGGAACGCCGGCGTCGGACTGGCCGAGAACATCATGTCCGGGACGGTCCATGTGAAGGGTGATGCCTCGCAGTCCGCCGCTGCCACCGGGCACGGCGGCCTGGTGGTCATCGACGGCAATGCCGGTGCACGCTGCGGGATCTCCATGAAGGGCGTGGACATCGTGGTGGGCGGCAACATCGGCCACATGTCCGCGTTCATGGCCCAGGCCGGCCGGCTGGTGGTCTGCGGCGACGCCGGGGACGCGCTGGGTGACTCCATCTACGAGGCCCGGATCTACGTCAAGGGAACCGTCGCCTCGCTCGGCGCGGACTGCATCGAAAAGCCGCTGCGGGAGGAGCACCTGGCCGAACTCGCGGAGCTCCTGGCGGCCGCCGGCCGCACCGACAACCCGGCCGACTTCAAACGCTACGGCTCAGCCCGCAACCTCTACCACTTCCACGTCGACAACTCGACTGCCTACTAGGAGGCCCCCATGACCATCACCTCCGTTCCCGCCCCGGCACCGGCGTCCGCCGACATCACTGCGTCTGATTCCGCTGCGCTGGGTCTCCGCGAATCCGCCACGTTCGACCGCGCCACCATCGCCGACATCCAGCGCGCCGCGGCCACCGGCGTCTACGACATCCGCGGCTGGGGAGCCAAGCGCAAGGTCCCGCACTTCGACGACCTGCTCTTCCTCGGTGCCTCCATGTCCCGCTACCCGCTGGAGGGGTACCGCGAAAAGTGCGATACCGACGTCGTCCTCGGCGACCGGCACGCCAGCAGGCCGCTGCACCTGCAGACCCCGGTGACCATCGCGGGCATGAGCTTCGGCGCCCTGTCCGCCAACGCCAAGGAGGCGCTGGGCCGCGGCGCCAGCGAGGTGGGCACCTCCACCACCACGGGCGACGGCGGCATGACGCCTGAGGAGCGCGGCCAGTCCAGGCACCTGGTGTACCAGTACCTGCCCTCCCGCTACGGAATGAACCCGGACGACCTCCGCAAGGCCGACGCCATCGAGATCGTGCTCGGCCAGGGTGCCAAGCCGGGCGGCGGCGGGATGCTGCTGGGCCAGAAGATCACCGAGCGCGTCGCCGGGATGCGCACCCTCCCGGTCGGGATCGACCAGCGCTCCGCCAGCCGCCACCCGGACTGGACCGGCCCGGACGACCTGGAAATCAAGATCGGCGAACTCCGCGAAATCACGGACTGGAAGACCCCCATCTACGTCAAGGTGGGCGCCTCCCGGCCCTACTACGACACCGCGCTCGCCGTGAAGTCCGGCGCCGACGTGGTGGTGCTGGACGGCATGCAGGGCGGAACCGCCGCCACCCAGCAGGTGTTCATCGAGAACGTCGGCATCCCCACGCTCGCCGCCATCCCGCAGGCCGTCCAGGCACTGCAGGAACTCGGGGTCCACCGGAAGGTGCAGCTCATTGTCTCCGGCGGCATCCGCACCGGAGCCGACGTGGCCAAAGCCATGGCACTGGGGGCTGACGCCGTGGCGATCGGGACCGCGGCCCTGATCGCGCTGGGCGACAATGATCCCCGCTACACGGCGGAGTACTCGGCCCTGGGCTCCGCCGCCGGTTTTTACGACGACTTCCAGGACGGCCGGGACCCTGCCGGCATCACCACCCAGGACCCGGACCTGGCCTCGCGGCTGGACCCGGTGGCCGCGGGACGGCGGCTGGCCAACTACCTCCGGGTCCTCACCATGGAAGCCCAGACCATTGCGCGGGCCTGCGGAAAGTCGCACCTGCACAACCTGGAGCCCGAGGACCTGGTGGCCCTCACCATCGAGGCGTCCGCCATGGCCCGCGTTCCGCTGGCCGGGACCAGCTGGATCCCCGGCGCGCCCTGACAGGGGTCCGTTCCGCGGGCGCCGGCACGGCCGGCGCCCGCCCCTCGCCCGCCGCGCCCCTCGCCCGCCCCCTGGAGGGCCTGCCTATGATGGCTCATATGACCAACCATGCCCGGGACGACGCCGACGCCGCGATTGACCCCGACGGCGGCACCGCCGCCGGGGATGCCGCCACGGGAGGCGCCGCCCTCGGGGATGCCGCCGCCGTCGCGGGGAAGCTGGAGCAGGTCATCGCCGCGCAGGTGCGCCACTACCGCACGGCCGGCGGGCTGTCCTCGGCGGAACTGGCGGCGCGCACCGGGTTGTCGAAGGCCATGATCTCGCGGGTCGAAACGGCCACCACGTCCTGTTCGCTGACCACCCTGCAGCGGCTGGCCGACGGGCTGAACGTGCCGGTCACCGCGCTGTTCCGCGGCGCGGACACGGACCGGGACGCCACCTTCACCAAGGCCGGCCAGGGCAGCCTGACGGTCCGCAGCGGCACCCAGCACGGTCATGAATACCGGGTGCTGGGCACGCTCAAGGGCAGGACCGACGCCCTGGAACCCACCCTGGTGACGCTGACGGACGCCTCGGACGTGTTTCCGCTGTTCCAGCACCCGGGCACAGAATTCATCTACATGCTCTCCGGAAAGATGGTGTACGGCCACGGCGCCTACGAATACACCATGGAGGCCGGCGATTCCCTGCTGCTCGACGGCGAGGGCCCGCACGGCCCGCTGGAACTGCTGGACCTGCCCATCCGGTTCCTGGCTGTCTCCGCCAGGTAATCACTGGGGACTGCGATACCCCTGAAACTCGCGTGTGGATGACTGAAACCATCATTTAACACACCCGAAACCCAGTTCATAACCCGCGCCATACAGTTGGAACCAGACGGCAATAGCCGCCCTCCGCTGAACGCGGTACTAACTCCGCGTCCCTCCTGACGGAGTGGCTCTGACGCGCGATTTCCGTTCTCTCCTCGCATCACGAAAGGGGTTTCCCAATGGATTCGGGAAATGTCGCTTGGATTCTGGCCAGCGCAGCGCTGGTTTGCATGATGATCCCCGCCCTGGCCCTGTTTTACGGGGGCATGGTGGGTTCGCGCCGCATCCTCAACATGATGATGATGTGCTTCGGCGGCGCCAGCCTGGTGGCCGTCCTGTGGGCGCTGTTCGGGTACTCGCTGGCCTTCGGGAACTCCGTGGGCGGCCTGGGGCTGATCGGTGACATCACCGAGTTCCCGGGCATGGGACAGCTGCTGGCCGCGGACGAGGGGGCGTCCATCCCGGTCATCCTGTTCGCCGCGTTCCAGCTCTTCTTCGCCTGCGTCACCACGGCCCTGGTGGCCGGTGCGGCGGCAGGACGCATGAAGTTCGGCGCCTGGATGCTGTTCGCCGGTATCTGGGCCACCATCGTCTATTTCCCCATTGCGCACTGGGTCTTCGCCTTCTCCTCGGCGGACGGCAGCGTGACCGGCGGCTGGATTGCCAGCGGCATCAAGGCCATCGACTTCGCCGGCGGCACGGCCGTGCACATGAACGCAGGCGCCGCCGCCCTCGCCCTGGCACTGGTCCTGGGCAAGAGCTCGGGCTGGCCCAAGATGGAACACACCAAGCCGCACAGCCGGCCGCTGGTCCTGGTTGGCGCCGGCCTGCTGTGGGTGGGCTGGTTCGGCTTCAACGCCGGATCGGCACTGTCCGCCGGCCAGTCGGCGTCGGTGGTCTTCCTGAACACCGCCGTGGCAGCGTCCGCCGGCCTGCTCGCCTGGGCCCTCGTTGAGCGGCTCCGCAACGGCGCCGCCACCAGCATGGGCGCGGCATCCGGCCTGATCTCGGCACTCGTCGCCATCACCCCCGCCTGCGGCGCCGTCAGCCCGCTGGGAGCTGTTGCCATCGGCCTGATCGCCGGCGCTGTCTGCTCGCTGGCCATCGAGCTGAAGTTCCGGCTCGGCTTCGACGACTCGCTCGACGTCGTCGGCGTCCACCTGGTAGGCGGCATCCTCGGCACCCTGCTAATCGGACTCTTCGCCACCGACGCCGCCCCCAACGCCGTCAACGGGCTCTTCTACGGCGGTGGCCTTGAACTGCTTGGCACCCAGGCCCTTGCCACGGTCACGGTGCTGGCCTACTCGTTCGGCATCACCTGGATCCTGGCAAAGATCCTGGACAAGACCGTGGGCCTGCGCATCAAGCCGGAGGACGAGATGCGTGGCATCGACCTCGCCGCCCACTCCGAACTGGCGTACCTGACGGACGAGGACCCGGTGGAGCTCGGCTCACCGCAGCGCGGCTAGCCGCACCAGGGCCTCGGGCCCGCCCACGAATCAGGCAGAGGGCCAGGCCCTGGACCGGTGCCAGCAGCAGCTGGCTTATAGTTCCAGGGCTTGGCCCTTTGTCGTGCGCGCTGCCGTCAGTGCTCCATGCACATCAGGACGCCGTCGCGGACTTCCAGGACGGCGGCCCGGACGTGGCTCAGGCGCGTGCGCGGGTCCGCGTCCATGGCGCCGATGTCCTCCCCGCCCCAGTGCGGGTGCGTGAAGTAGACCAGCAGGGCCCGCTCCGCACCGTCTTCGCCGGCGGAAAGCGGCACCACGTCCGCGTGGCGTCCGACGACGGGCCTGCCGCCCGTCATTTCGGGCGCGGTGAGGATGAGGCCGTCCAGGTGCTCCTGCCGGGTCCAGTTGCCCGCGGCATCGTCAGAGCGGTAGACGGCCTGGCCCCGCCATTCGTCCACGATCATCCAGTACGTCCCGGCGAGCCGGAACACTTTGGGTCCTTCGTGGGGGCGCCCGGGAATCGCGACTCCTTCCAGGACCCACGATGCAGGATCCTCCGGCGTGTCGCTGACAGCGCTGAAGGTGTTGCAGTCGCGCTTTTCGTCCTTGTACCAGAGCCGGTAGCGGCCGTCCCCGCAGCGTGCCACGGCCGCATCGATGACGCGCGGGGAGTCCAGGTCAACGGCACCCAGGTATTCCCAGTGCTCCAGGTCCTTGCTGGCGAACTGCACGATGCCCGCCTGCCCGGTCCAGTCCGTCCGCACCCCCGGCAGCACGGTCAGGTACATGATCCACTGGCCGCCAATGCAGACGACGTCGGGCGCCCAGAGGGTTGCCGGCTGTCCGGTTCCCGGCGGCACGAGGCCTTCCGCGGTGCCCTGATAGGTCCAGGTGGCGCCGCCATCCGGGGACCGGGCGACGCCGATCCCCGTGCCGTGCACCCATTCGACCCCCGTCAGGCCCGCTTTCGTCGCGCGGCGCTGCGTGTAGAACAGGACCCACTCGCCTTTGAGGTGGTCGGCCACCAGGACCGGATCCGTGGGACCGTCCCACACCGGGTCGCGGTAGGGAACCCTGAAGGCGTCGGGGCGCAGGGGAGCCCGGGTGGCGGCGGACTCCTCCGTGGCGGGTGTAGCCGGCACAATTTCTCCAACGTTGTAGTTTTGGTTTTGATCCAGCATAAACCGCAATGTCCGGCGTGAACATCGGCTGCTGCGTTGCTGCTTGGATCCTCCACCGTCATGCGTGCGACGTATACTCCGAACATGCCAATCACGAGCCTCAACCGAAGCAAGCACGCTCAGCAGTCCGCCGTCGGGAAGCGCGGGAGCGAACTGTGAGCGGCGGTCTCGTTGCCCTGCTGGATGACGTCGCGGCCCTGGCCCGGATAGCGGCCGCCTCGGTGGATGACGTCGCGGCCGGGGCAGCCAAGGCGGGTGCCAAGGCCGCCGGCGTCGTCATTGACGACGCCGCGGTCACGCCGCAGTACGTCTCCGGCAGGGACCCGTCCCGCGAGCTGCCGATGATCAAGAAGATCTTCTGGGGCTCGCTCCGCAACAAGCTCCTGATCATCCTGCCGGCCCTGCTGCTCATCAGCGCCTTTGCCCCGTGGGCCATCCCGTTCATCCTGATGCTGGGCGGCACCTACCTCTGCTATGAGGGCGCCGAGAAGGTCTGGCACAAGATCCGCGGCCACCACACGGCGGAAGAAGACTCGCCGGCGGTGGACCGCGGACCAGGTGCCGAAGCCAAGGTGGTCAAGGGCGCCATCACCACCGACTTCATCCTGTCCTGCGAGATCATGGTCATTTCGATGAACGAGGTGGCCGCTGAGTCCCTGTGGATCCGGGCGCTCATCCTGGTAGTGGTGGCCCTCGTCATCACCGTGTTGGTCTACGGTGCAGTTGCCCTCATCGTGAAGATGGACGACATCGGCGTCCACCTGACCACCAAGGACTCCGCCGGCTCCAAGCGCTTCGGCGAACTGCTCGTCAAGGGGATGCCCGCGGTGCTGGCAGCGATCACCTTCATCGGAACCATCGCCATGCTGTGGGTTGGCGGCCACATCATGCTGCAGGGCGCCTACGACCTTGGCTGGCACGCGCCGTACGACCTGGTCCATGTCCTGGAGAAGCCCTTCGCCGGCATCGCTGTGGTGGGCGGCTTCCTCGCCTGGCTCGTGAACACCCTGTGCTCGGCAGTGCTCGGACTGGCCTGGGGGCTGCTGATCATGGCTGTTGTGCACCCGCTGCTGAAGGCCCTGCCGATCGGCAAGAAAACGGGCGGGCACGAGGAAGGCGACATCCGCGCCGAGCTTGCCGGATACCGGCCGGCGAAGCGGGACGCTGATACCGCCCAGCGGGAAGGTGATTCCGCACATTAGCCCGTAGCCAACGGCCCCCGCTGTTTTGTCAGACCGTCCTGCCATGCTTTGGATATGGGACATGGAGCCGCTTATGGCGCAGGCAGCGGGGCCGGGATTGCGGCTGCCGTGGCGTCGGTGGGCGGCTTTGTTGAGGATCTTGATGGTCTTGTGAACGGGCCTGCGTTTGTCGAAGCTGATGACGTTGCTGCCGCCGGAGGTGGGGATCCGTTGCGGGCGTTTGCTGATGGGTGCCTGGAGGGGTTGGCGATAGTCCGCCGGGCTGAGGCTGCTTTGGCTGCGGTGAAGGTGCGCCTGGTGGACGGGCATGTGGGCGCGGTGCACGCGTTGGAGGATCCGGCTGCGGATCCGGGGTGGGCCAAGGGGCAGGAGGCGGCCGTGGTGGCCGAGGTAGCATGTGTCCTGACCATCGGCGAACGTGCCGCGGGTTCCTTGATCGGTGCCTCGCACGCCTTGACGAGTTCCCTTCCGGCCGCGCTGGACGCCCTGCAGGCCGGTGCCGTCCCGTGGCAGAACGCCCAGATCATCGTCGATGAAACCGCGGGCCTTGGTGCGGACGCCACGGCGGCCCTGGAAGCGCGCTTCCTCGGACTGGAGGGAACCAACCCTGACGCTCATGCTGCCGTACCTGGTGGCATTGCGGGCGAGTTGCCGCCGTCGAGGTTGCGGCGGAGGGTGCGGTCCTGGCGGGAACGCCACCAACCAGTGTCGATCGAGAAACGCCACGCGAGGGCTGTGGCCCAGCGGCGGATGGAGTATTCGCCGGACCGGGACGGGATGGCCTGGGTCTCGCTGTGCCTGCCCGCGGACCAGGCCAACGCGGCGTGGAACCGGACCCGCGCGCTGGCCCGCGGACTGCAGGGCCCGGACGAGCCCCGCACTTTGCCCCAGCTGATGGCCGATATCGGTGTCACCGCGCTCCTGGGCGCCGGAACACGTGGAGGGGCAGGTCCTGATCTGGCGGAGGTCCCTGTGCTGGGAGCGCAGGTGCTGGTCACCGTCCCGGTGTTCGCCCTGCTTGGCCTCACGGATGAACCTGCCGTGCTGGATGGCCATGGCCCGGTTCCGGCGTCGATGGCCCGGCAACTCGTCGCCGGCGGTGCGGCGTCGTTTTACCGGGTGCTGGTGGACCCGCGGGACGGGGCGCCGCTGGAGATCGGCCGAACCAGCTACCGGATTCCTGTGGCGATGCGCCGGTGGTTGAGGTTGCGGGACGGCAAATGCCCGTTCCCCGGGTGCAGCAACAACTCGCTCGACAACGAAGTCGACCACTTGTTGGCCTGGCACCATGGCGGCGCCACCGGAATCAGCAACCTGGGACAGCTCTGCCCGAAACATCACCGCATGAAACACACCTCCGGCTGGGAACCCACCCCCGCCACCAAGAACCGCCCACCCGGCTATGTCTCACCCTTCGGCCGAAGCTACACCAGCGAACACCAGGACTGGGAACCACCCCACCTGCCACAGCTGGGCGAGGCGCAAGGCCTGCAGGAGGCAGATGGCTCGAGGATCCTGGCAGAGGCTGGTGAGCGACAAGGCTGGCCAGGCATGCCGCACCCGGACACTTGGCCGGACTTCGCCCGCCTGTACCCCGAACCGCCCATCGAGGAGCCGCTGAGCAGGAACCTTGAGGACCCCGACGACCTTCCGGCTGATGATGACCTCTGGGAGGAGTTCTACGCCCTGCCGTTTGTCCTGCCAAAGGACCCGTTCGAGGACCGGGAGCAGGCGCCCGTGTAGCGGCTTGCGCATCATGCTGTCTCCGCCGCAGGATGGGGCCCGTACTGTAGTTGGTTCGAGGAGGCTGCCCCATGATTGAGATCCTGAATTCCGCCGAGGTGGCCAGGGCGAAGGAAACCGGCGCCCTGGTGGCCAACATCCTACATATGCTGAAGGGCCGCACAACGGTGGGCACCAACCTCCTGGAGATCGACGCCTGGGCCAGGGACATGATCCTCGAAGCCGGTGCCGAATCCTGCTATGTCGATTACGCGCCGTCCTTCGGGCGCGGACCGTTCGGCCACTACATCTGCACGGGCGTCAACGATGCCGTGCTCCACGGGCTGCCGCACGACTATGCCCTGGCCGACGGTGACCTGCTGACGCTTGACCTCGCCGTCCTGAAGGGTGGCGTGGCGGCGGACTCTGCCATCAGCTTCATCGTGGGCGAAACCAGGCACCCGGAGAGCGTGGCCCTGATCGAGGCAACAGAGCGGGCACTGCGCGCGGGAATCGCCGCTGCCGGGCCGGGGGCGCGCATCGGCGACATCTCGCACGCCATCGGCTCGGTCCTCAGCGACGCGGGATACCCCATCAACACCCAGTTCGGTGGCCACGGCATCGGATCCACCATGCACCAGGACCCGCACGTTCCGAACGCCGGACGTCCCGGCCGCGGCTTCAAGCTCCGGCCCGGGCTGCTGCTCGCGCTGGAGCCGTGGGTCATGGCGGACACCGCAGAACTGGTCACCGACGCCGACAGATGGACGCTCCGGAGCGCCACGGGCTGCCGGACCGCGCACAGTGAGCACACGATCGCGATCACCGAAAGCGGCGCCGAGCTCCTGACCCTGCCGCCGCAGGGGCTTTCGTAAGTAGCCCAGGGCTTTCCTAGATAAACGCCGGGCAGCCTTGGTTCCGCAGGGCAGCGAACAGCCCCTTACTCCTTGAACAGCCCCGCAAGGTCCTCGGCCGTGATGGCACCGCCGGCCAGGGCGTCGCCCTCCATGACGTCGGCGAACAGCTGCGACTTCCGGGCCTTGAGCGCCATGACCTTTTCCTCGATGGTGTCCTTGGCAACCAGCCGGTACACCATGACGTTCCGGGCCTGCCCGATCCGGTGCGTCCGGTCCACGGCCTGCGCCTCCGATGCCGGGTTCCACCAGGGGTCCAGGAGGAAGACGTAGTCGGCCTCCGTGAGGTTCAGCCCGAAGCCGCCGGCCTTCAGCGATATCAGGAACACCGGCGCGCTGCCGTTCTTGAACTCGCTGACCACGTCGGCACGGTTGCGGGTGCCGCCGTCGAGGTAGCAGTACTCGATGCCCTCCTCGTCAAGCCGCTCGCGCACCTTCCCCAGGAACCCGGTGAACTGGCTGAAGATCAGCGCCCGGTGGCCCTCCGCCACGAGGTCCTCGAGCTGCTCGAACAGGACATCCAGCTTGCTGGACCGGATCCCGGACAGGCCCGGGTCAACAAGGGACGCGTCCAGGCTCAGCTGCCGGAGCAGCGTCAGTGACTGGAAGATGGTGAACCGGTTCTTATTCACGTCCTCGATCAGCCCCAGGATCTTCTGCCGTTCGCGCTGCAGATGCGTCTGGTAGACCTTCTGGTGCCGCGGGTTCAGCACCACCTCCAGGATCTGCTCCTGCTTGGGCGGCAGGTCCTTGATCACCTGGTCCTTGGTGCGGCGCATCATCAGCGGACGGACCCGGCGGCGGAGCTTGTCCAGCTGCCCCTTGTCCCCGTTCTTCTCCACAGGCTTCTGGTAGTACTCCGCGAACCGCTTGGGACTGGAAAACAAGCCTGGCGCCACAATGGAGGTCAGCGCCCAGAACTCCATAAGGTTGTTCTCCAGCGGCGTGCCGGTGATGGCCAGCTTGAAGGCGGCCGGCAGCTTGCGGGCGCACTGGTAGGCCTTGGACTGGTGGTTCTTCACGAACTGCGCCTCGTCCAGCACCAGGCCGGACCAGGAGCGGGCGGCATAGGAGTCGTAATCGATGCGGAACAGCGCGTAGGACGTGATGACAACGTCCGCGTCCGCGAGTGCCGCCGCCGGATCCTGTCCGTTCTTGGCGAACGTCTCGCCCACCGCCTGCACCTTCAGTCCCGGCGCGAAGCGGGCCGCTTCGGCCGCCCAGTTGCCCACCACGCTGGTGGGCGCCACCACCAGGAAGGGCGCGACGGCGGCGGGCCGGGTGACGCCATCCGCTGCGGAGCCGGCGGCAGCACCGCCGTCGGGCGCCTCCGCATCAGCGCCGGCTGCCGCCAGCGAGAGTTCCTTCGCCGCGCACATCAGCGCCAGCGCCTGCACGGTCTTGCCAAGGCCCATGTCGTCGGCAAGCACGCCTCCCAGGCTGTGCTTGTACAGGAAGGTGAGCCAGTTGAAGCCCTCCAGCTGGTAGGGGCGGAGCTCGGCGTTCAGCGACGCCGGCAGCGGAAGCCCGTCCGTGCCGCCCTCCAGGAGGCCGCCCACGGCGGAACGCCAGGCGGCAGCCTGTTGGTCCACGATCCCCAGCTGCGCCAGCTCGTCCCACAACCCGGCCTGGAAGCGGCTGATCTGCAGCGGCGCGTCCTTGTTGTCCTGCAGCGATCGTGCCTCTTCAATCAGCGCCCGCAGCTGGTGCAGCTCCGGCAGGTCCAGGGAGAAGTACGCGCCGCTGGGCAGCAGCATCTTGGTCTGCCCCGCGGCCAGCGCGGAGAACACGGCAGCGAAGGACACCGGCTGCCCCTCGAGGGAAATCTGGATGCCCAGGTCGAACCAGTCGCGCTGCTCGGTGGCCTTGGTGGAGATGGAGACCACCGGTGCTTCCTCGGCCTCCCGGTAGTCGGCGATGTCGCCCGCTGTCTCCACCTCAACGTCCGGCGCCTGGCGGAGCCGCGGCAGCACCTCCTCGGTGAAAGCCAGCGTGTCCAGGCCTGCCAGCTCGGCCGACGCCGCCAGCCGGGGAGTGCCCCAGCCGCCGGTTGCGGACTCGCCCAGGGCGGGAACCACGTCCCACGGCTGGCCGATGCCTTCCAGGATGCGCGCTTCTGCAGTGTCGTCGCGGTAGCCATGGTCGCCGGGATGGCGCCACAGCGGCTGGGCCGTGACCAGGTTGCCGCTCTTGTAGTGCCACTCCCAGTGCAGGCGCACTCGGTGGTCGGCCCCGTAGTTTGCCAGCAGCGAGAGCGTGGGAACAGCAAGGGCCGGCAGCTCCACCGATTCATCGCGGGCGGTGACCCGCGCCTTCTGCTTGAGCTTCGGATAAAAGCCGGTGAGGAAGCGTGATTCGTCCTTGGCAGGAATATGGAGCGTGCTGCCGGCCGTGACGAAGGCCAGCAGTTCCTCGCTCAGGCCGGTCTCCAGCGGTGCCAGGGTGATGACACCGTCGGGATCGGGGACCCCCGGCAGCGCGGCCTCGCCCGTGGTGAAGAACAGCCCGTGCGCCGGCCGTCCTATCGTGCCCACCGCCGCCGGATCAACCGGGCTTCCGTCCACGGTGATGGTGGGCGCTAGTTCCAGTCCGCCGTCGGGCGCGGCGTCCTGTCCGCCGCCGCCCTCAGCCTGTGCGCCGTCCCGTCCCGCGCCGTCCGGTCCCGCGCCGTCCGGTCCCGTGCCGTACCGTCCAAGGTTGAGTCCGACGGCGGCAGGGGCCTCGGCGATCCGGACCGGCTCGGTGCCGCGCGAGTGCACCAGCGCGAGCCCGATCTTGCGGGCGTCGGACAGCAGGCTCCACAGGTTCTTGCCCGAGTAGGAATTCAGGCCCAGCCACAGCCCGGACGAGTTGTGCATCCGGCTGGCGGAGGCGGAGTGCGCAGCCAGGAATTCCTGCATCCACTCGATATGCGCCTCGTTGCACTCCCGGCGGAAGTTCAGGTAGCTCAGGGTGTTCCAGGAGACATCGCCGCGGATCCACTTGCCCTTGGCGCCCATGATTACCGGGCGGGCCTTGAGCTGGCGGACGCTGCGCACCGGATCCCGGCGGCCGGTGTAGGAAAAGTGCGGTGCCGGCTCCTCGATTTCAAACTGGAGCGCCAGCGGGACGCCGTTGGCTGCGGGGGCGTTTCCGGCCTGCGAGATGAGCGGGCTGAGCGCCTGCTCCCAGTCGGACAGGACAGCGCCGGCGGGCTCCCGGGACACCTGGGTGGCAACCCCCGGGGACAGCAGCTGCACGCGGATGGCCGGATTGTCCTCCGCGGCAAAGAGCAGGGCAGCCACGTGCTTGCAGTCCTTGCGCACCGGGCAGCTGCAGACACCAACCGTGCAGCTCCAGCCGCCGCCCCTGCGGACCAGCTTGGCGGTGGTGGAGTAGGGCACGTCGGCGCCGCCCCGGACCTTGCCCAGCATGAGCCCGGTCCCGGCGTCGAACGAGATCCCGGAGACGCGGCTGCCCATGGCATAGGCAAGCCCGGCCGCCAGGGAGCGGTCGTTGATGGCGGGGGTCTGTATTGCCAGATCCGTACTCGCGTCCGGTTGGGATGGAATGGCGTGCGCTACTTTCGGCAGGACACGGCGGAGCCGCGTCCGGTGGTTGGCTATCTGATCCATCTTAGTTCGCCGGGCCCCGCGGTGAGTTCGGCGGCAACTACGGCTCCCTACCGAAACTTCGCTTGACGTTCATTTCTTCCTCAACGGCGCGGTACCCCGGCGCACGTAGCGTGAAAAGCGTCCCAAGCAGCACCGCCATCAGCAGTGAGGATTTCCATGATCACCAGCCAGCAGCCCGTCATCCTGACCAGCAGCAGCATCGAAGCACGCGATGAGGAGGTGGTGGATGCGAACGTGAGCGTGGTGGACGCCATGCACACCGCGCTCCTGCACACGGACGAGATGTCGCCGGTGGCCGTCCGCAGCTACTACGTGGACTTCTACCTCACCCAGGCGCTGGAAGGCGGCTTCGCGCAGTACGCCTTCGTCGCCGTCGACCGGGCCGAAACGGACACCTACGTCCGCGAGGGGATGGCCGGCATGGGCGCCGCCGCCCACCTGGAGCTCTTCAACCGCGCCGTCGAAGCGTACGACCACCTCTCCGAGGAGGAAGAGGAGTTCTACCTCGACGGCGGGCTGGACGACACCGAGGAGACCCCCGACGCGGTCCTCCGGATGGAGGAGCTCGACGGCGAGTTCGAGGCACTGCTTGAGCGCGAGAACATCACGGCGCTCAACGCCGCCTGGCTGCGCGGGCAGGCCGACCTGCTGGTCCTCGACGACGAGGAGGTGGGCGCGTACATCCAGCAGCTCGTTGCCCAGATCCCGGACCTGCCCGAGCGCCAGGCCAAGGCAGAAGCGGAGGCACTCGAGGATGCACCGGACTTCGAACTCATCATCCGTGAGCTGTGCAGCATCGTGGGCTACGAGCTCGTCAGGATCACCATGGGCGATCCCAACTACATGCACGACGGCGAAAGAACCCTCGCCTGGCACTTCTCCACCGACCACGGTGACTTCCTGATGGTCGAGGAGGATGACGAGGCCTTCATGATCAACCCGGAGACGCTCGAGATCGTCGCCGCTGTGGAGTTCGAAGAGGCCGGCGCGGATCTGGTCGGGGCCTAGCAGGCACGCGGGCTCCGCGGCGGAACAATGACGGAACAAAGGCGGCCGGAAAAAATGTTTCCGGCCGCCGTAACCTTTCCGCGGCAAGGGGCGATGTAGGAGGTGATGGGTCCGCCCGGCGGGCCCGATCCGATAGTTGTCTAGGTTTGGAGTGCTTGATGTCTTTGTTCACCGTTCTCGCCAGCAGTAAAGTCGCCGCCTCAGTCCTGGCCGCCGGCACCCTGGCCGTTGGCGGAACCGGCGTCGCTGCCGTTTCCGGCGCCCTCCCCGCCGAAGCCCAGCAGACCGCCCACGAACTGTTCGGCGCCCCCGCCCCGGAGCTGGCTGCCGACGCAGCTGCCAAGGGACAGGCCATCGCTGAGGCCGCCACCGGAGCCGCAGCCGACGCCGACGCTTCCGCAGAAGCCGATGCTGCTGCTGACGCCACCGTGAGCGAAGACAGCGTGGCAGCCCAGGCTTCGGGCTCGGCCGCCGCCAACACCGCCGTCGACGCTGCCGGTGCAGCAGCCTTCGGCCTGTGCACCGCCTTCACCAACGGTGGCCTGAACGCCAACTCCGAGGCTTTCTCCTCGCTGGTAATTGCCGCTGACGGCGAAGCCAACGTTGAAAGCTACTGCGCCGATGTTGTTGCCGAGGCCGGCGCCGCCGCCGAAGCAGGCGCTGACGCCACCGGTTCCGCCGCCGTCGAGGTTGAGCGTCCCGAGGTTCCCGCAGTTCCCGCCGTTCCGGCCGTTCCGGATGTTGACGGCGAGCCCGCCGTTCCTGCTGTCCCGGCCGTTCCTGCCGTTCCCGCCGAAGCCGGCGACGTCGTGGAAGCCCCCTCGGTTTCCGTCCGCTAACCACGGTTAGCTAGGGTGGACCGCAGCTGTTGACCGCTTCGGTCCACCGCCCGGACTGCAGGACCCGCCCCCCGTCGGGGTCCTGCGGTCCGGCGCTGCCGCCGCGTACCGGGGCAGCTACAACCGACCATGGGGACTGGCAATCCACACTGGATAACCGGAGCGGCAGGAGCCGCCTTCCGGGATGGGAGCCGCTGGTGCTGGACACTCTGGCCCAAGAAGAAACCGACATATTCGACGATGCAGCCGGAACAGATCCCGCTGTGCTGTTCGGTGCTGCCTATCGGTCCTTCGCCGGCCCCGTCCAGGGCTATCTCAAGGCCCGCGGCGTGGATGATCCCGAAGCCGTCACCCAGGACGTGTTCATGGCGTTCTATCCCAAAATCGACGGGCTGACCGGCGGTTTGCAGGGTGCCAAATCACTGATTTTCTCCATTGCCCACGCCCGGATGGTTGACCACTACCGCCGGCTGGAGCGCAGGCCCCAGCTGACCCCCTACGACCCGCAGCATGATGCCCGCACCACGCCCTCCGCAGAGGACCACGCCGTGGAGCTGACCGGCGGAGCCGCCGACATGCTGGCCGGACTCAGCGAGGAACACCAGGAAGTCCTGGCACTGCGCGTCGTGGCGGACCTGTCCATCGAACAGGTGGCCGCCATCATGGGCAAAAGCGCCGGCGCCATCAAGCAGCTGCAGCGCCGGGCCCTTCAAAATCTCAAGGCACAAACACTCTCAAGAAACCAGGCGAATCATGAGTGACACCGCAGGATCCCGCAGCGACGCAGTCGTTGACCAGCTGCTGCTGGAAGCGGAACTGGACGACGACGGCCAGCTCCGCCCCGCCCTCCTGCAGCTCCGGGCCCTGGGCGACGTGACGCCGGAACCCTCTGCCGACGTCGCCGCCCTGCTGCAGCGTGCGCAGGCCGTACAGGCCGCCGCGCCATGCAATGCCGCGCCCTGTGACGCCGTGCCATCTGCCGCCGTGCCCGCGCCCGTTGATGAACTGGCCGCCAGGCGCCGCGCGAAGCGCCGCGTTGCGCTGACGGCACTGTCCGTGGCCGTCTCGCTCTCCGCAGGCGGTGCTGTCGCCGCCGCCTCGGACCGAGGCTTCCGCGACTCCTTCAACAATCTGCACCGGACCGTCACCTCGTTCGTCACCGGAACCGCGCCTGCCGCTCCCGCCGGCAACCAGGCGGAGGAGCCTGCCGCGCCGGCCCCGTCCGTCCCCGCTGCTCCCGCCACCGTTCCCACGGCGCCCGCAACGGCACCCGAACCCGGCCAGCCCGCGGAGGCAGCGCCGTCGGACGTTCCTGCCGCCCCGGCGAAGGGCACCGGGGAATCCGACGCTCCCGGCAGGCAGCTGGAGGTCCCCGGTGCCAAGGACCTGCCCACCGCCGTCCCCGAAGACCTGACGAACGGGGTGGGCCAGCAGCCGCAGGTGCCCGTTCCAGGCCCGTCGGATCTGCACCTGCCTGAAACGCTTCCCGCAGTTCCGCTGCGGTAGCGGCGCCTGCGGCCCGATTGGTCAGCCGGTACGGCTGCGCGGGAACCAGCGGTCCCTAATAGGCGGCGCCGCCCATCTGGATCATGCCGCCGGCGGGGTCGGCCAGGTACCAGACGTTGTTGACTCCCTGTCCCAGGATGTCGCCGGGCTTGGCGTCCTGGGCGAAGTAGTACAGCGGCAGGCCGTTCAGGGTGACCTGCTGCTTGCCGTCCGGCGTCGTGATGGTGCCGAGCTCACCCGTCACACCCTCCGCCGACGGCGTGGCGGACGTGGTGAGTACCGGCGGCCACGCTGCCAGGCAGGCATCCGTGCAGGCGCTGGTTCCGGAATCCTTCACGTCCTTGGTGAAGAAGTACACGCTCCTTCCGTCCGCATCCACCACGATCTCCCCGGCGCTCGAGGAGGCGGTCATAAGGTCGACGGCGGCACCGGCCGTGGTGGTCGGCGTCGCCGACGGCGGCGAAACAGACGCGGCGGGTGCGGTTGCCGAAGCAGGGGGAGCGCCAGTGGTGACAGCCGGGCTGGTGTCCGCCGGCGTCGTTCCGGTGCTGCCGCCGCAGGCAGCCAGCGCCGCGGAAAGGGCCAGGATGGCGAGGCCTGCGCCCAGATGGTGTTTCATGGGGTGCTCCTTGGCTGGGCCCGGCGTCGGATCACCGGACGCTAACCGTATGACGCATCCGGGTGAAGAATGGTTCACAGCGGCTGCCCCCTGGCGTGAACTTTTGTTTGAACTTTTCTGTGGGTGGCAGCGTCTTCAGGTGGTAGGCAGAAACGCGGAACATGCGGGAGGGACGTCATGCCGCTCGACGAGGACGTGGTGGAGGCCATCTACCGCGAGCACGGCGCTGCCCTCCGGCGTTTCGTCCTCAGTGCCTCCCGGGATCCGCAGCTGGCGGAGGACGTGGTCCAGGAGACCGTGCTGCGGGTATGGCAGCACGCTCCGGAGATCAGCGGCAGCCTGCGCAGCTACCTGTACCGGACGGCCAGGAACATCATGATCGACAACTACCGCCGGGCGCAGCGCCGGCCGGAATCCCTTGAAAGCAGCCTGACAGATCCCGCCGACGCCCTGGAAAAGGTGGACGGGCTGCTCAACCGGGTGCTGGTGGAGGAGGCCCTCCTCCGCCTGAGCAGGGAACACCGGGACGTCCTGGTGGCCCTGCACTACCGCCGGTTCACCGTCAACGAGGCCGCCGTGCAGCTCAACATTCCCAGCGGAACGGTGAAGTCCCGCGCGTATTACGCGGTGCGGGCACTTCGGACAATCCTGGACGAAATGGGGGTGGAGGGATGAACGGCGCGGATCCCCATCAGCTGCTCGGTGCCTACCTGCTCGGCGGCCTTGACGCGCCGGACCGGGAAGCTTTCGAAGCCCATCTCCGTGCCTGCGGCGCCTGCCGGGAAGAACTGGCCGGACTGGAGACGCTGCCGGCAACCCTGGACGCACTTCCCGTTCCGGATGCGGTGGCGCTGACGGTCGCGTCAACCCTTGCCGCCGCTCCCGACGCCCCCGCCCCGCCGCCGCTGCTTGCGAAACTCGCGCGCCGCCGTCGGACCGTCCGACGGCGGTGGGTGGCGCTGGTGGGCGCGGTCGCTGCCGCCTGCCTTGCCGCGGGGATCCTGGCCGGGCCGCTGCTGGCGCGGCCCGAGCCGCCCGACGCCACGTATTCGGTACAGTCCGGAGGCGGGCTGCAGTTCAGCATCGATCTCGCCAGGAAGACCTGGGGAACGGAGCTGGCGGTGAACGGGAGCAGCCTGCCGCAGGACGGGACGCTCTCGCTCTGGGTCCGCGACCGCGCCGGCAGCGAGGACCGGGCCTGCTCCTGGACGGCAACACCCAGCGGCCGGGCGCGGGTCACGGGGGCCACGCCGATTCAGCTGGGCAGCATTTCCAGCGTGGAACTGCGGGACGGGACGCAGAACGCGGTGGCCGTCATCACCGTGCCCTGAGGTCGGCCCTGAACTCGGCCACCAGCGCCGGGTCCTCGCAGGCCCGGGCGAACGCCTCGATCCGGCGCTCGATCTCACGTCCCAACAGCCAGGTGCCCACCCGTTCCATCAGCGGCCGCAACACAGCCGGCCGGCACGAGAAGGTGTACTTCCAGACAGCCCGGGTCCCGCCGTCGTCGGGGGTGAAGCGCCAGCCGCCGCCGAAGTTCCCGAAGAACCAGGGCCCGGAGACCATGGTCATGCCAACGTTGCGGGGCGGGGCGTAGGAGACGTATTCGCTGACCATCGTCAGTCCCAGCCGTGAGCGGGTCCGGGTGCGGACACCCTTGCCCGCCGAACCGGCCCCGTCCAGGAACCCTTGGGAGGAGATGAACGGATCCCACTTGAGCCGGAAGGAGCCGGTGGTCTGGGAGAAGGCGAAAACGGTCTCCGGGTCGAGGCGGATGAGGCGTTCAGCGCGTACCTGGGGCATGGTCCCAGCCTAACGAGCCGCCACAGGATCCCGGTGCGGGTGTTACTGGGTCATCTTGGCAAGCCGCGCCCGCACGATCATGAACACCCCGTAGCAGATCAGCCCGGCGCCCACGGCCGCCAGCAGGTAGACGCCCAGGGGCTGGTCGCGGAGCGCGCGGAGGCCGCCGTCCAGGCCGGTGGCGTCCTCCGGGTGGGCCTGCAGCGTGGCGATGGCGATGAGCAGGCCGGTCAGGAACAGCACGATGCCCTTGGCCACGTACCCGGTCACGCCCAGCACGGTGACGGCCGTCCTGGCCTTCTGGTTGGCCGGCATCACCAGGTGCTTTTCGAAGGACTTCCGCAGGCCGCGGATGGCATACACCACGCCCGTGACGGCGATGGCGATGCCCAGCACCACCAGCAGGGCCACGCCGCCGGGCGCCTTCATGAGGTTGACGGTCATGTCGCTGGCGGCCCGCTGGTTGTCACCGCCCGAACCCGTGCCCCGGGCGAAGGACAGCAGGGTCAGCGCAAGCCCGGCAAAGACCAATGCCTGTGCCCCGGCCTTCGCCTTCTTCCCGGCCTTTTCCTTGGTGGGGAGGCGGTTGTAGTCAAAGATGGCGTCGCTGGTCTGCCACAGCGCCAGCGCGGCGCAGGCCGCAAAGCTGGCCCACAGCAGGAAGGGCCCGGCCGGCTGGGTTGAAAGTTCCGCCACGGCGCCGCTGAAATCGGCATTGCCGCTGCCGCCCATGGCCAGCCGGATGGCGATTGCCCCCACCAGCAGGTGCAGGATGCCGCTCGCCGCAAATCCTGCCCTCGCCAGCACCTCCAGTGTCCGCGAGTTGGTGACGTTCTCTGCGGCGCTTACGGCCTGCTTCAGTTCTCTTTTGATGGCTGTTCCTTTGTGCATGCGCGGCACCCGCGCGGTGGTTCACTGGTGTGCGTGCCCCACACAACCGTAATCGTCCCACGCGGACGGGGCCCGGAACAGTATGCGTGGCTCAGGGATTGCCAAGGGCAACTGCCGGGTGCCGGCATCGCGAATTCCGGCCGGAATCCCGGAGGGCGGCGATCCGATGGGGAGGGATCCCCATCGCCCATTGAGTGCGCTCCGTGCAACCATGGGCACGGCGGTTGAACACGCAGCGCACACTTTCCCGGGGGACCACATGACTTTTTACGGCGCCGACGTCAGCCAGTTGAGGGCGCTGGCCAAGGCGGCCGAGCAGGCCGCATCCCTCCTGAGCACCCGGGCCGGCGTGCTGCACGGCCAGATCCAGGCTGCGCCGTGGAAGGGCGCGGACGGGGAACGCTTCCGGCGGGAATGGACCGGCACCCACCGCCCCGGGCTGGAACGGGTGGTGGCCGGCCTGCGTGAAAACTCGAAGCTCCTGCTGCAGCACGCCGATGAGCAGGAGAAGGCCTCGTCGTCCTCCGGGTCCGGCGGCACCAGCCTGTGGGACCGGATGGCCATACTGGCCGGGCAGGCGAGGGACTGGCTCCAGGAGCAGGCCGCGGCAGCGGCCGCCGCCGCGGAACACCGGAAGGAGTTGGAGGCCGGCCTGGAACGCATGCTTGATGCCGGCCCCAGGGAGCAGGCGGAGTGGTGGGCAGGCCTGTCCGCCGCCGACCGGAAGTACCTGATCGAAGGCGTTGGCGAGGACGGCCCCTTCGCCGAGGACCTCATGCGGATGGACGGCGGCATCCCTGCCTCGGCCCAGGAACAGGCCAAGGACTACCTGCAGGAACTGGCCAAGGCGGACATTCCGGTTTACTCCGAAACCGGGAAGGCGTCCATCGAGGCGCGGGTGGCCTGGGTCCACGGCGGCGCGGAGGTGGGGACCGAAGTGGTGGAGAACGCGGACGGCTCCGCCACCATGAAGGTCTACGGAAACATGGGGCTGGGAGTCAATGACACCACCGGAACCGCCGGCGTCACCCTGAACGGGCAGGTATCCCGCGAGTACACCTTCGGCAGCGTGGAGGAGGCCATGGCCGCCCGCGAGCAGATGTACCGGGACCTGCCGCCGGACAGTGTGGGCGAGATCAAGGATGTGGCCGGCAACCCGCCGGACTACATCCTGGACACCATCAACAACGCCGCCGGCGACAACGGATCCACCGGCCAGACAGACAAGGCCAAGGGCACCCTCTCACTGGAGGCCGAAGGGGAGAGCGGCGCGGCAGCCGGCTCGGCGAAACTGGACCTGGCCTACGAACGGAACCTCACGGACGGCACTGCCACGGCCAGCGGCGAGGTATCCGCGCAGGGCAAGCTGAACCTCGACGGCCGGGTGTTCGAAGCCTCCGGCAAGGGAGGCCTGCAAGTCGCCATGGACAAGGACAGCAACATCTCCTCCGTTTCCGTCACCATGGACGGCACCGTGGCGCAGGGCGTGGTGGCCGGCACCGACGTGAAGGCGGTAAAGGTGGAGTCCTCCGTGTCCGTGGGGACGCAGGGCACCGTGAAGATCGACGTCGACTACTCACCGGAGAACCGCCCCGTCATCGACAGCTACCTCCGCAACGTGGCCCTTGGCAATGACATTGCAGCAGCCCGGGACGCCGCCCGGCTCTACGAGGCAGGGTCCGCCACAGTCCAGGTCAACAACGTTGTCACTGCTTCCAGCGAGGCAGGGCTGGACGTGAAGGTGGGTGAGGTGGAAGTCAGTACCGAGAACCAGTCCACCACCAACGTGTCCACTTACTATAAGGTCCCCAACGACACCAAGCTCGAGAGGCTGTGACCATGTCCGTCCACATCGAATCCCCGCTGGGATTCACGGCAGACTTTCCCGAGCACACCCAGGTCCTGGAGTCCTCCACTGCCGGACCAGGCAGTGAGCAGTACGGCCTGCCGGGCGGTGTCCTGGTGACCGTTATCAAGGACGAGACCTCCGTCCGGGATGCCCCGCAGGCCACTGGATGGGCGCATCTCATGGCCGGCTTCTACCTTGAGGAGCGCGGCGGGACCCTGCTGGCCGAGGGCGAACTGGACCTGCCCGGCAAGGCCGCCTACGCCGTGGTGGCGGGCTACGGCGACGCCGGCTCAGGCAAGGTGGCTGCCACCGTGGGTGTCTGGGAAAACGAACGGTTCATCGGCATCGTGGTGCTCTGGCCGTACGCCAGCCCCGAAGTGGAACCCCGGCTCGGCATGCTGAAGGAGATCGTGGCCGGCATCAGCGTCGGCTGACCCGGTTGTGCTGTTGGGCGTCTCCGCTATCGGCGGCGGTAGCAGAGATCGAAGATCAGCCGCCCGGCCTCGTGGGCCTTGGCCTCGAAACTGGTGCGGATCCTGCCTTCGAACCGGGGAGCCCAGCCGCCGGTTTCGTCGATGCCTTCGTTGGGGCCGGTGTGTTCCGTGCTTACCGGTGCGCGGCCTTCACGGACGGGGGCGCCTCCCACGACGGTTTCGACGCCGGACTGCCAGACCTGCGTGAGCGGGCTTTCGGGTCCCCGGCGCTCGCCGGTGTGCAGGTTTTCGAAGTCCTGGGAATCCGCCAGGACGTCGCGGACGTGGATGGCGTAGTTGGACCAGTCGGTGGCGATCCGCCAGAGCCCGCCGGGCTTCAGGGCGCGGGCTGCCAGCGCGGCGAATTCGGGCTGGATCAGGCGGCGCTTGTGGTGCCGGGACTTGTGCCATGGGTCGGGGAAGAAGACCCACAGTTCGTCCACGGACCCGGCCGGCAGCATGGTGGCGAGGACCTCGGGAGCGTTGGCTTCCACGACGCGGACGTTGGTGAGCCCGCGGCTGTTGATCTTGATGATGGTGTTGGCCAGGCCGGGGGTGTAGACCTCCACGGCAAGGAAGTCAGTGTCCGGGTTCTGCTCCGCGGCATGGCAGATGGCGTCACCCAGGCCGGAGCCGATTTCCACGATCAGGGGCGCCTTGCGGCCGAACTCCGCCTCGGCGTCGAACGTGTAGTCCGGGTGGACGGAAGTGTTCGCGACGTGCCGGGGGACGTCCACTGCCCACCGGTCCGCATGTTCTTCCCAGGCGGCCTGGCGGCGGCCCTGCAGGCGGGTGCCGCGGCGGACGAAGCTGACCGGCCGGCCGCCGTAGGTGCCGAAGGAGGCCTGTGTTCCGGGCGTGACCGGCCTCGGGACATGCGGCTGCTGGGGGTTTTCCGGGGATTCACTCATCCCTTCAAGGATACCGGGGCGGGAACCGCCGGAGGGTCCCGCCCCCGGCCGGCGGGGACAGCCGCGGCCGATGGGGACAGCCGCGGCACGGGGCGTCAACGCATCATGGACACGAACCGCAGGGTCATGATCAGCCCCACGATGAAGATCACGCCGTTGATGCACAAGGCCGCCAGCGCCAGTCCGGACCCCTTGGTCCGAAGCCCGGACTTGCGAAGGGCGTAGCCGCCCAGCGAGGCAGAGATGGTGCCGAAGATCAGGGGCAGGCTCCAGAACACCAGGGGAGCCAGCCACGGATTCTGTGAAGGGCCGCTGTAAGGGAAGGTCAGGAGCATGGCAAAACGGGCGAACGGGGCCGTGAGCAGGAGGCTCGCGGGGGCAACGACCGCCAGCACAAGGCCGGCAACGGCTTTGCTGTTATGGTCGCTGCTTGCCGGTGCCGGAACGGCCTGGATGGGCGGGGCGATGTTCGCCGCCCCGACGTTCCCCGTCCCGGTGTTGATGTGCCCGGACTGTGGTGGCGTGTCCATGGTTCTCCCTGGTTGTGAGTGACTGGCCCGGCAGGTGCCCTTCAAACCTAGGGAGGCTGCCTGGCTGCCAAAAGGGCGCGGATGCCGTATGTGGACAACTCCTGCCCGCGGTGGGCGCCTGCAACAATGGGCGGGTGACGGAAGCGACGAACGCCGAGGCAAGGAAGCAGCGGCCGGGAAGCCCTGCCGGGAAGGCGCTGCATGCCCGGGCCGAGCCCGGCACCCTGGTGGACGCCGAGATCGATGAGTTGCCCGCGCCGCAGCCCACCCGGGTAGGAAGCCGGCGCCAGCTTGCCTACCTCGGCCTGTGCCTGGTGCTCATCGGGCTCAACCTGCGGACCGTGTTTTCCAGCTTTTCCGCGGTGCTGCCCGAGGCTTCCTCGCAGGCCGTCCTGCCCGGATGGGCGGTGGTGGTCCTGACAACCGTTCCAGTGACGCTTCTTGGGGTGTTCGCTCCGCTTGCCCCGGTCCTGGCGCGGAGGTTTGGCGCGGAACGCGTCCTGCTGGGTGCCATGGCCGTCCTGACGGCGGGGCTCCTGCTGCGCCCGGTGGAACTTCCGGCCGCAGGCCATCTGCCCGCCCTCCTCGCCGGCACCGCGGCCTGCGGCGCCGCGATAGCCCTCTGCAACGTCCTGCTTCCGGGCCTGGTGAAACGCGACTTCCCGCACCGGCTGGGCCTCATGGGCGGGCTGTACACCACTGCCATCTGCGCATCCGCCGCGCTGGGGGCGGGCTTTACCTACCCGGTCTACACAGCGACGGGGGAGTGGACAATGGCCCTGTGGTTCTGGGCGCTGCCCGCCGCCGTCGTGCTGCTGCTGTTCCTCCCGGTGGCCGTCCGGCAGCGGCCGGTCCGGCACACGGCCGTCAGGGACGGCGTCAACGTGTGGCGGTCCGCAGTGGCGTGGCAGGTGACGCTCTTCATGGTGCTGCAGGCCATGATGTCCTTCAGCGTGTTCGCCTGGCTGGCGCCTATCCTCCGAGAGCGCGGGGTGGACGGCGGGACCGCGGGCCTGATGGTGTCCGCCAGCATCGTCCTGCAGATGCTCGGCTCACTGTTCGCGCCGGCGCTGGCCGCGAGGTTCCGGGACCAGCGGGCCGTCAATACGGCGGTTGCCCTGATGACCGGCGCCGGATTCGCCCTCTGCATCTTCGGGCCGCTGGACCTGGTGTGGGTATGGGCGGGCCTGCTGGGGCTGGGGCAGGGCAGCCTCACGGCCGTGGCGCTGACGATGATCATGCTGCGGACCCGGGACGGGCACACCGCCGCGCACTTGTCCGGGATGATGCAGGGCGTGGGATACGGCCTGGGCTCCACCGGGACGCTGATGGTGGGGCAGCTGCACCAGGCCACCGGGTCTTTCGCGGCGGCCGGATTCCTGTTCCTGGGGGTCGGGCTGCTGGCGGCGGTCTTCGGCTACCGCGCCGGCCGCGACAGGTTCGTTGGCTAGGCCGTGACCGTGCCCGATCCCACCCTTCCAGCCACACATCCCGGCGCCGGGATCCTGCAGCGGCCCTACCTCTGGGTCACTATCGGCACGTGTGCCCTGGTGTTCCTCGCCGCGTTCGAATCCCTCGCGGTGACCACCATCATGCCCCTCGTCAGCCGCGAGCTGGACGGCGCCGGGCTCTACGCCCTGGCGTTCGCGGGCCCGCTGGCCACGGGTGTCATCGGCATGGTGGCGGCCGGCAACTGGTCCGACAGGCGCGGCCCCACCGCACCCCTGTACTCCTCCGTGGGGCTGTTCGTCCTGGGCCTGCTGATCGCGGGGACGTCCGCCAGCATGCCGATGCTCGTTTCCGGCAGGCTGGTCCAGGGCCTGGGCGGAGGCGCCCTCACCGTTGCCCTGTATGTGCTGGTGGCCCGCATCTATCCCGGTGTGCTGCATCCGAAGATCTTCGCGGCGTTCTCCGCGGCCTGGGTGATCCCGTCCCTCGTGGGCCCGTTTGCCGCCGGGATCGTGGCGCAGGTCTTCAGCTGGCACTGGGTGTTCCTCGGCGTGGTGGGCCTGGTCATTCCGGCGCTGCTGATGATCGCGCCCGTCCTGCGGGGAATGGCGCCGCAGTCGGCAAAAGCCCCAAAGGTCCCCTGGGCGGTGGGCCGGCTCGCGTGGGCGGCGCTCGCCGCGGTGGCCGTGCTGGCGCTGAACCTGTCCGCGGAGGTTCGTATCCCGGGCCTTCCCGCAGCCACGGCGCTCCTGGCCGTTGCCGCCGTCGTCCTGGCCCTGCTGGCCGTCCGCCCGCTGGTTCCCCGCGGCACGCTCCTGTCCCGGCGCGGGCTGCCCAGCGTCATCCTGGCCCGCGGACTCGCCTCGGCCGGGTTCTTCGGCGCCGAGGTCTACCTGCCGTACCTGCTGATCGAGCAGTACGAATTTTCGCCCACCTTTGCCGGCCTCACCCTGACCTGCGGCGCGCTTGCCTGGGCAGGGGCATCGGCAGTGCAGGGCCGGCTGGGAACCCGGCTTCCGCACCGCGCCGCGGTGACGATCGGGGCGCTGATGGTCCTGACGGCGGTGCTGCTCGCCCTGGCCACCTCCGCGCTGTCCTGGCCTGCCGCCGTCGTTATCGGTGGCTGGATCTTTGCTGGCGGCGGGATGGGCCTGCTTTATCCGCGGCTGAGTGTCATGACCCTGGCCCTGTCCACCAAGGACAACGAGGGTTTCAACAGCTCCGCCATGTCCATCGCAGACTCGCTCGGCGGGGCATTGGCGCTGGCCACGACGGGCATCGTCTTCGCGGCATTTACGACGCCGGCGGCCTCCTTCTCCGGAGTCTTCGCCCTTGCCGCCGTGATCGCCGCAGCCGCGGCACTGGTGGCGCCGCGGGTCACCACCAGGCGGCCGTAGGGTCAGGTCAGACGGGTGGCCCGCAGGACGACGTCCGCGATGGTGGCGTGCTCGCCGTCCGGCCCGGTCACCGGGCGTTCCCGGCTGGTGAGGACCTCAAGCTGCCACCCGGGACCGTCCAGCCCCAGTTCCCTGACCAGTTCATCCCCGGTGTAGAACATGTCCCGGTGGTTGTGGTGGCTGGCACCCCACGGTGGAAGCCGGTCCGGATGGTGCCCCACCACCAGCAGCGTCCCGCCCGGTTTCACCGCAGCCGCCGCCGTCCGCAACGGCCCCTGCCAGGCGAGTTCCTGGGAGTGCAGGAACTGCGAGGTCACCAGGTCGAAGGCCCCCTCCGGCTGCCACTGTTCCAGGTCGGCCTGCTGCCAGGTGATACGGCTGGCAATGGCACCGTCGGCCGCGTGGACGCTTTCCCTTGCCAGCGCAGCCTTTTCATGCGACTGCGCGCGTTCCAGTGCGACGGCGGACACGTCGACGGCGGTCACCGTCCACCCCTGCTGCGCGAGCCAGATGGCGTCTGCACCCTCGCCGCAGCCCAGGTCCAGCGCCTTGCCCGGCTTCAGTCCGCCGGCTTCCCGCACCAGCTGGGGGTTGGGTTTGCCGCTCCACATCTGCGGCTTGGTGCGGTAGCGCTCGTCCCAGACCGAGGCGGCGTCATCGCCGCGGATCCCGCTGCCGATGCCGCCGGGACCGCCGCCCGGGAAGGGATCGCCGTGATGCCTGTCGTGGTGCTGTGCAGCCTGTTCGCTCATGCCTCAACACTGCCCTGCCCCGCCTGCTGAGGCAACGCCCCCGGGCCGGCGGGGCAGGGCTAACCCGCGCGGGATGCTAGACTGGTGAAACTTGATGTGCAGTGATGCCCGGGTTCCCTCCATTTAGGGACTGGGCTTTTTTCATGTGAGAGGCACATCCTGCGTCGATGAACGCGTTCCATTTGGTCCCGGCCGTCGCTTTGCATAAGCGGCAGCAGGCTGGTGTGACCACCTGAATTTTCTTCGGCGAAACCCCTGGGCCAACCGGCGCCGGGGGCCGATATCCGTACGGATACCGCCTGAAAGACCTTTGACTTTGACTACTTTTGCTGCCCTCGGCACGCCCAAAGCCCTTGCCGATACCCTTGCCGCGCAGGGAATCGAATCCCCGTTCCCCATCCAGGTGAAGACCCTGCCTGACACGCTGGCCGGACGCGACGTCCTGGGCCGCGGCCGCACCGGCTCCGGCAAGACCATCGCCTTCGCCATTCCGCTGGTGGCCCGCCTGGCCGAACGCGAAGCGCCGTACTTCCGCAAGCCCGGCCGCCCCATGGGCCTGGTCCTGGCGCCCACGCGTGAACTGGCGACCCAGATCAACGCCACCATCGAACCGCTGGCCAAGGCCGCAGGCCTGAACACCACGGTGATCTACGGCGGCATCTCCCAGGCCCGCCAGGAGAAGGCGCTGCGCGCCGGCGTCGATATCGTCATCGCCTGCCCCGGCCGCCTGGAGGACCTGATCCGCCAGCGCATCCTCACGCTCGAAGCCGTGGAGATCACCGTCCTGGACGAGGCCGACCACATGGCCGACCTCGGCTTCCTGCCCGTGGTCAAGAAGCTGATGGACATGACCCCCAGCCAGGGCCAGCGCCTGCTCTTCTCCGCCACCCTGGACAACGGCGTGGACAAGATCGTCCAGCGCTACCTGTCCAACCCGCTGACCCACTCCGTGGACGATCCGCAGGCAGCGGTGACCACCATGGAGCACCACGTCCTGGTGGTGAACGACCAGACCGTCAAGAAGCAGCTGATCGTGGAGCTCGCGTCCGGTGCCGGCCGCCGGGTCCTCTTCATGCGGACCAAGCACCACGCCCGCAAGCTCGCCAAGACCCTGACCGACGCCGGGATCCCCGCCGTGGACCTGCACGGCAACCTGTCGCAGAACGCCCGTGACCGCAACCTGGCCGAGTTCTCCTCCGGCGAGGTGCGCGTGCTGGTGGCCACCGACGTCGCTGCCCGCGGCGTGCACGTGGACGACGTCGAACTGGTGATCCACGTTGATCCGCCCACCGAACACAAGGCCTACCTGCACCGCTCGGGCCGTACCGCCCGAGCCGGTTCCGACGGCACCGTGGTCACGCTGACCCTCCCGGAACAGCAGACCGATGTCAAGAAGCTGATGAAGGCCGCAGGCGTGGACGTGAGCTTCGAACGCGTCACGGCCAGCTCGCCCATCGTCGCCGAGCTGGTGGGCGAGATGGCGGACAAGGTTGATCCCCGCACCCGCGCCGCACTGCTGGCAGCCAAGGCCCAGAAGCAGGGCGGCGGCACCTCCACCGGAGCCAACGCCGAACGCAAGCGCGCCCGCCGCCAGGCAGCCCCCACCGCGGGAGGCCGCGGCGGACGTGGCGGCCGCGGCAAGGTCTCGGCCGAGCCCGCCCGCACCGACGTTCCCCGCGCCGAGCGCCGCGCCGCCACCTTCGAAGGCCGCACCGAGGCACGCGCCGCTGCCGACTTCGTCCGCGAGCAGAACGAGGACCGCGCCATTGCCGCTGCGGCTGCACGGCGTAACGCCCGCGGCCGCGGCACCACCGGCAGCACGCACCGCAACGACGTTCCCGCCGCAGGCGGCCGCGCAGCAGCCGGCCGGGGTTCCGACGGACGCAGCGCCGAAGGCCGCACGGACTCACGCATCACCCGCAGCGACGCCCCCCGCGGCGGCACGGGACGCCCCGCTTCCGGCGGGCAGCGCTCCGGACGTCCGGCCACCGGCCAGCGCGCGGCTGCAGGTGCCGGCCGCTCAGGCGGACAGCGCTCCGGCGCGGGTGCGTCCAACGCGGGCGGCAGCAAGGCTGTCTGGTCCTCGAACACCGGCGGAACGTCCGGCGGCTCCTACGCCGGCAACGGCGGCGGTTCAGGCCGTCCCGCCCGCAGCGGTCCCCGCCGTGCTTCGGCTCCGGCGTCGAACGAACGCCGCGGCCGCTAGCAGTAAGTAGGTTTCGACAGGCTCAACCACCGGTGGTTGAGCCTGTCGAAACCCTTCACCAGCCCCGGGCGCGCCACTCCTCCAGGTGTGGCCGCTCGGCGCCGAGCGTCGTCGGCTTTCCGTGGCCGGGATGCACGACGGCGGCATCCGGGTAGGTGCCGAACAGCCGCTCCGTCACGTCGGACAGCAGCTGGTTGAACCGCTCGGGATCCTTCTGCGTGTTGCCCACGCCGCCGGGAAAAAGCGAGTCGCCGGAGAAGATGTGGACCGGGCCTTCCGGGTCCTGGTACACAAAGGCGATCGAGCCCGGCGTGTGTCCGCGAAGATGGACAGCCGTGAGCTCGAACCCGTCCACGCCAACCCTGTCGCCGTGCCCAAGGCGGCGGTCCACCGGAACGGGCAGCGCCTCGGCGTCGTCAGCCCCTGCGGCGGTGGGCGCGCCGGTCGCCTCAACCAGTTCCTTGAGCGCCCGCACATGGTCCCAGTGCTGGTGGGTGGTGGCGATCAGCGCAAGGCTGGGCGCGGCGGAGGTGTCCGAAGCCCCGTCCGCCAGCAGCTGCCGGATGGCGGGCGCATCGTCGGCCGCGTCGATCAGCACCTGTTCACCGCTGGCCTTGGCGGTCAGCAGGTACACGTTGTTGTCCATGTCGCTGACGGAGACGCGGCGGATGGTCAGGGCCGGCAGGTCGTGAAGAAGTGAGTCCATGGGCTTCAGTCTAGGGACCGCAGCCCGCGGGATGGGCTACTCCCGGCCCTGGGACACCCAGGTGGGATCGGCTGAGCGGGAGCCGACGACGGCGTCCGAGGCCTGGCCCAGCGCGTCCAGTTGGGCGGGGCTGAGGTCCAAGGCGAGGGCGCCCAGGTTCTCGTCGATCCGGTCCCGCTTGCGGGTGCCCGGGATGGGGACCACGGGAAGGCCCAGCCGCCTGCCCTGCGCCAGCAGCCAGGCCAGGGCAACCTGCGCCGGCGTTGCACCCAGCTCATCGGCCACCGCCCGGACGGCGGCCACCACTGCCTGGTTCGCCGCTGCGGCGTCCGGGGCAAACCGGGGGATGTTGCGGCGGAAATCGTTGTCCCCCAGGCTCGCGGCGTCCACCGTGCCGGTGAGGAATCCCCGGCCCAGCGGCGAGTACGGCACGAACCCCACCCCCAGGGCGGCGGCGGCAGGAACAACGTTGCGTTCCACGTCGCGGCTCCAGATGGACCATTCACTCTGGACCGCCGCAATGGGGTGGACAGCAGAGGCTTCCTCCAATTCCTGCGCTGTCACTTCAGACAGGCCCAGGTGCCGGACCTTTCCCTGCTGCACAAGCTCCGCCATGGCCTCCACGGTTTCCACAATCGGAACGTGGAGGTTACGGCGGTGCATGTAGTAGAGGTCGATGACGTCGGTGCCCAGCCGCCGCAGGCTCCGGTCCACGGCCTCGCGGATGTAGGCGGCATCGTTCCGGACGTCCGTATAACCGCCGGCAGGACTCCCCACCAGCCCGAACTTGGTGGCCAGTTGGACCTCGCCGCGCCGCTCCCGGAGCAGGCGGCCAATTAATTCCTCGTTGCTGCCCCCGCCGTAGACGTCGGCGGTGTCGATGAAGCTGACACCGGCGTCCACGGCATGGTGCAGGGTCCGCAGCGCATCCGCAGGGTCCACCTCACCGTAGACGGGGGTCAGGGCCATGCCGCCGAAGCCAAGGGGACTGACGGACAGTCCGTCGCCGAGTTGTACTGCTGGTGCCATTCGTGGCCTCCTTGCTGGGTGGGAGCATTTCAGCTCCAGGGGATGATGCGGTCCGCGGCAGGCCGGGTGGCCTGGACCAGCCGGGCGTTGTTTTCGTCCGGTCCCGCCGCCCACGCCTCCGCGGCGGCCTGGTCCATTCCGAATGAGGCATGCCGAGCCGCCAGGCGGCGAAGCCGCAGTTCCTGCGGGGTGTCCACGAACCAGACCTCATCCAGCTGTGCCCGGACCTCCTTCCACGGCTCCTGCTCGGCTAGCAGGTAGTTCCCCTCCGTGATAACCAGGGGTATCTCGGCGGGGACGGCGATGGAAGCGGCTACCGGTTCGTCCAGGGTGCGCCGGAATTCCGGGGCGTACACCACCGGCTCGTCCCGGCGCGCCAGGCGCCGGAGCAGCGAAAGGTACCCGCCCGCGTCGAACGTGTCGATGGCGCCCTTCCGCTGCCGCAGCGGCGTCCCGTCGATAATGGCGTTGCCCAGGTGGAAGCCGTCCATGGGAACCACCACCGCCGTCGCCGGGCCGAACTGCTGCTGGATCCACTCGGCAAATGTGGATTTGCCCGAGCCCGGCGCGCCGGTGATGCCCAGGATGGTGCGCGCGCCGGGAACCAGGCGGCGCCGCAGGGCATCCATAGCCTGGCTGATCTCGGGGGAGTCCATGGCAAAAGCCTAGACTGCCCGGGCCTCTAGACCGCCCCGGCCTGCATCAGCGGCGGGCGGGCCCGGCAGGTTCCGGGGCCTGCTCGGCGGCGGGCGCCTGCTTCCGGGCCGGGAGCAGCTTCAAACCGGCGGCACAGGCCACGATGCCGGCGATGAACAGCACCTTGGGCGCGCTGAAGGGTTCCACGCCGGTCGCCATCGCCCAGCCCACAGTCAGTGCGGCACCAATACCCACCCAGATGGCGTAGGCGGTGCCCAGCGGGATGCTGCGGATCGCCATGCCCAGGCCCAGCATGCTCAGGGCGGCGGTGACGATGAATACCAGGGTGGGCAGGGGCCTCGTGAACCCGTCGGAGAGGCCCAGGGCGGTTGCCCAGACAGCTTCGAGGACTGCAGAGGCCAGGAGCACCAGCCAAGGAACGGAACGCTTCAGCATCACGCCACCACCTTCAGGCCAACCACGCACGCGGCGATGCCGGACAGCAGGAGCAGGCGCGCCGCCGTCGGGCGTTCCACCTTGGTGGCGATGGCGTACGCCGACGTCAGGACCACGCCGACCCCCACCCAGACGGCGTAGGCGGTGCCGGTGGGGATGGTCTGCATGGCAATGGCCAGGCCGGCGGTGCTGGCCGCGACGGAGACCACGAACAGGAGGGACGGTGCGATCCGGCGGCGGCCTGTTGCCTGGAACGCGCGGTGCAGGGCTGCGGCCCAGACGGCTTCAAGGGCCCCGGAGAGAAGGAGAATTAGCCACGACATGACAGATCCTTTGGCCAGTCTTGTCGCGTGCCGGGTACTGAACCGTCGTCCGGAGGCTCGGGTGCGGAGCCTTGGTTTCCAGCGTAGCAACGCACGACGGCGGCTGGCCACGTTGGTGGCCAACCTCACCAGCCGCGTGCCGGTACCTAGTTGGGATGGGGGGTTAGAGCGCGCCGCCTGCGGCTTCGGGGGCAGCGGTGTCGCGGCCGCCGTCGCCGATGGTCTCGCGGGCAATGAAGTTCTCGATATCGAAGAGGTTGTCCGCCCGCTCCGCGATGTTCAGCAGCGTGGTCATGGACGCCACCTCCTCCACCTGCTCTTTGAGGAACCACAGCATGAACTGCTCGCCCAGGGCGTCGTTCTCGCTGCGGGCAGCCCGGAACAGGTCCTCGATGTTGCGGGTGACTTCCTTTTCCTGGTTCAGGGCAAGGGCCAGCGGCTCGGTGACTTTGGAGAAGTCGTTGCGGACGGCCGGGACACCCGGGATGGTGAAGGGGATGTCGCGGTCCAGCATGTACTGCACCATCATCATGGCGTGGTTCCGTTCCTCCACCGACTGGCGGTAGAAGTACTTGGCCAGCTGCGGAAGGTCCTGGTTGGCGAACCAGGTGGCCACGGCAATGTACTGCTGCGATGCGGTGAACTCATTGGCGATCTGGGTGGACAGGAGCGCGTTGAACGTTGTTCTGGTCATAGCCTGAGTCTAGGGACGGCGGCCACCGGTAACCAGTGTGGAAAGGCTCGTCTTCCCAAGGCGAGGCTGGCCTATCCAGCAGCGCGGATCAACCCAAGATCAGCCCGGATCAGTCTTCGACCGGGTCGATGGACACCACGGCCAGGAACCCCCGGCCCAGGATCTCCGGAGTGCTGCTGTCCGAGCCCATCACGGCGTCGTACCGGTCCAGCGCCACCGGTTCGTCGGATGCGTCGGCCACCGTGGCCTGGCCCTGGAGCAGGACGCCCAGCTGCCCGTCCCACAGGGGCTTGGACCGCTTTTTGGAGAGCTCGATGATGGACGTGTACGCCTTGTACGCCCCGGCCCGCGTGATGACGTTGAGGTTCCGGATATCGCCGGTGGGCAGGGCACCCGCGGTGGCCGCCCCGCCGTCGAACCGGAAGGGCCGGTACTTTTCCACCGGATGCTCGGCGCCTCCAACGGTCAGCAGCAGCAGGTCCCCCTCGATCACGGTTAGTAGCCGCTCCATCCCCGGGAAGGGTGAGAAGTCGCCGGCCCTGGTGACGTCGGCGATGCTCACGCGCCAGTCCCAGGCTCCGCCCTGGCCGTCCTCCCCGCCGGCCGCCGAGTGCCTGCTGGCCAGCTGGCGCGTCACGCCGCCGCCGTTGCGCCACGGTTCGGCCTTAAGGTCTGCGAAGCGGATGATCTGCATCAGCCCAGCCTAGTTCCCCGGCTGTGCCTCCCGCCGTCGCGCGTCACAGCCTTCCCTGCTACTCTCCTCCGGGGGGTCATCACGAAAACAGCCTGAAGGAGCCGGGAATGTTCGTCAAAGTGTGTGGTCTCAGTACCCCGGAATCGGTCCGCGAAGCGGTTGATTCCGGAGCGGACGCCGTGGGTTTCGTGCTTACCGCCAGTCCGCGGGTTGTCTCGCCCCACCAGGTGTCCTCGCTCCTGGCGGAGGTCCCGGGCCGGGTCACCCCCATCGGCGTGTTCCGGCATGAGCCGGTCGCCGACGCCGTCGCCATCGCCCGCGCCGCCGGGCTGGAATGGGTCCAGTTGCACGGCGCCCGCACCCGGGAGGACATTGCCACGGTGCACGACGCCGGCATGAAGGTCATCAGGGCCGTCACCATGGATGCCACGCGGCACGAGATTGAAGACTGGGGCGAGGACCTGCTCCTGATCGATGCCGCCGTGCCGGGCTCCGGCGAAACCTGGGACTACGCCGCGATGGCCGAGGTGCCCGAGCTGCAGGGACGCAAGTGGCTGCTGGCCGGCGGACTTGACCCGGAGAACGTGGGCCAGGCAGCTGCGTCCGCCCAGGCGTGGGGCGTTGACGTGTCCTCCGGCGTGGAGGCATCCCGCGGGGTGAAGGACCTGGCCAAGATCCGCGCCTTCGTGCACGCCGCGAAGTCGGACGCCACGGTCTGACGCCGGACCCGAGACGCTTCCGGGGCCGGTGATTCCAGGGGCCGGTGATTTCAGGGTCCGGTCAGGGGCTTCCCCCACCATGGCGTGGCACCTGCCGGGGGACAATGGATGAATGAAGACGCTGCTCAACATCATCTGGCTGGTTTTCGGCGGCCTCTGGCTCGCCCTGGGATACTTCGTGGCCGGCGTGGTCTGCTGCCTGCTGATCATCACCATCCCGTGGGGCATCGCCTCCTTCCGGATTGCCGCCTACACACTGTGGCCTTTCGGCCGAACCGTGGTGGACAAGCCGGGCGGCGCGGGCATCTTCCCGATGTTGGGCAACGTCATCTGGCTGCTGGTTGCGGGCATCTGGATCGCCATCGGCCACGTGGTCACGGCCTTCGCCATGGCAGTGACCATCATCGGCATCCCGCTGGCCATCGCCAACCTGAAGCTCATTCCTGTCTCCCTGATGCCGCTGGGCAAGCAGATCGTGCCCACCAGCACGCCGTTCGTGAAGGCCTACCGGTAAACCCCAGGCCGCGGTCAGGGGCGCGGGCTGGCGGGTCCAGCGGTAGACCGGAACGCGCCGTCCACGAGGATGGCGACGGCATCGCTGTCGTCCAGTTCGGCGGCGATGTCCACGTCCCCGCCATAGCCGGCGCCGGCAAGTTCCCGTCCGCTGGAACAGCCGTTCAGCATTTCGCGGAGGTCCGGCTCGGCGGCTTCGAAGACGGCCATGGCCAGTTCCGCTTCCGGCGCGTAGCCGTGCCTGCCGTCCCGGCCCTCCGCCGCCTCGTAACCGCCCTTGCCGGAGGCTGCCAGGCCGGCGATGAAGGCGCCGGCCCCGATCTGGTCCTCGACGGCGGGGCGGAGGCTTCCGTCCGGCCAGCGTTCACCCGCGGCCACCACGGCAATCACGGCGTCCTCCGGAAGGTTCGCCGCCACCCAGTCGGCGGTGGCCGCCGCATTCCGCAGGCATACCGCGGCCACCAGCGGAACTTCCCGGGCCAGCGCATGGCACAGGGCTGAGCCATTGGGGGAGGGCAGGACCACGCGCCCCAAGCGTTCCGCCGCCCGGAAAGTGGCAGGGGACAGGCTGAGCCCGCCGCCGTCGCGGGGTCCCGCCAGCCGGGCCTGGTGGCGGGCTGCGAAGTCCTCCGCGCCGGTGTCCTTCCAGGGGTACGGAAACACCTCCGCGCCCCGGTCGAGGGCAACGCTGACGCACGTGCCGAAGGACAGGACATCCACCACCACGGCAAGGTCCGCCCCGTGCGCCACGGTCCTGGCGCCGTCGAGCCCCCACTCCATCCGTACCGTGTAGGGGAGCTGCCGGTGCGCGGCATTCGCGGAATGCACGTGCAGGGTCTTCGAAGAGGGGGCGTTCATACCAGTTCACCTTCCAGGTTCCGCTGCGCGGCATCCAGCCACAGCTCCTTCGCCCGGCCGGTGTGGAAGAGCGGGTCCAGTTCCAGCAGGCGGCGTACGACGGAGGCACGCCCGGCTGCGAAGTCGGCGTCGCCCACGTGGGCGTAGTCCTTCCTCACAGCTGCGAGGTAGCGGGCGTACTCGTCCGGGTCACCGCCAAGGACTGACAGGTCGGCGTCACACAGGAGGGCGCCGTCGCTGTCCCCTGCCTCGGGGCGATGGTCGCCGGTCAGCCGGACCAGCCGCGCCACCTCTGCCACGTCGGCGTCCGGCAGGCCCGCGTCGCTGAGGCGGTCCTCGGCGAGCCGGGCGGATTCCTCTTCATCCTGCAGGGGAATCCCCTGGTACACGGCGTCGTGGAACCAGGCGGCCAGGAGGACGGTGCGGGGCGGGTCGGCCGGCTCGGTGAGCAGGTCCAGGGATTCGAGCACCGAGAGCAGGTGCGTGCAGCCGTGGTAGTGGCGGTGCGGTTCGCTCCAGCGGTCCAGCAGGTCAAGGAACAGGGCGTCGTGGCCGGGCATGATGGCATCCCAGCGGAGCTGCAGCGGCATCTTGAGCGACTTGTTCCGCTGCCGGGCGGGGATCCGCAGGCCGCTGGAGATCAGCTTGCGGACCAGCATCCTGGCCTCGACGGGCATTGCACCGGCCGCCACCAGTTCATCGAAACGGCGTTCGGGAACGTCGTAGTGGTCGCCGTCGAAGGCCCGTTCAGGGATCCCCGCCGCCGCGGCGAAAGTGTGGAGTTCGGCCAGGGAGGTGTCCGAGACCAGATGGGAGAAGTGCGTGCCGTGTGCAGGCCATAGCGGCGGGTCGATGTAAATGGCCATGCAGGAAGTCTAGTAGTGCCGGGCGGGGTGCCCAGCGGCGGACCGAGGCGGGCAGTCATAAGTCGAAAAAGCGGAGGAAAGGAATGAATAGTTCCGCAAATGCGCCCTATAGTGGGCGAGTGACCATCATCCGCGTCTCCGAGGCCGCGCGCTTCCTCGGTGTCAGTGACGACACCGTGCGCCGCTGGACCGACAACGGTTCCCTCACCCCGCTGCGGGACGACGCGGGCCGGCTCGCCGTCGACGGGCTTGAGCTTGCCCGCCATGCCCGGAAGCTGGCGCAGCTGCCGGACGATCCGCACCGGACAGGCAGCTCGGCCCGGAACAGGTTCATCGGCCTGGTGACGGACATCAAGGCGGACAAGGTCATGGCCCAGGTGGAGCTGCAGTGCGGCCCGTTCCGGGTGGTGTCCCTGATGAGCAGCGAGGCCGTCCGGGAGCTGGGGCTGGAGCCGGGGTCCATTGCCACCGCCGTGGTGAAGGCCACTAACGTGATTATCGAAACCCCGCAGGGGAAGGGCGCGCTGTGAGGCGGCAGGCCGGCGTCGTGCTTGCCGCCCTTGTCCTGGCAGCCGGGGTCCTGGCAGCCGGGCTCGCCGGCTGCTCCGGGGGCAGCGCCGCTCCCGGCCACTCCACCGGAGGAGCCGGCGGGACCCTGACCGTCTTCGCTGCCGCCTCGCTGAAATCCAGCTTCACCGAACTGGCCGGGATGTTCGAGGCGCAGAACCCCGGTACCGACGTCACCCTGAGTTTCGCCGGCTCGTCGGACCTGGCCACGCAGATCAGCCAGGGCGCACCCGCGGACGTCTTCGCCTCGGCGGACACCAGGAACATGGACAAGCTGCGGAACGCCGGGCTGCTCGACGGCGACCCGCAGGTCTTCGCCACCAACACCCTCGCCATCGCTGTCCCGCCCGGCAACCCTGCCCGCATCCGCTCCTTTGCCGACCTTTCCAGGACAGGCACACGGCTCGTCACCTGCGCCGTTCAGGTGCCGTGCGGTGCAGTGGCAGCCGCGGTGGCGGAACAGCAGGGGGCGGACCTGCAGCCGGTCAGCGAGGAAAACTCCGTCACCGACGTGCTGGGCAAGGTGGTGTCCGGAGAGGCTGATGCCGGCCTGGTCTATACGACGGACATCCGTTCCGCCGGTGACAAGGTGGAAAGCGTCCCGTTCCCCGAAGCGGCGGGGATGGTGAACAGCTATCCGGTCGCCGCAATGGCCGGCGGGAACACCACAGCCGCGCGCGCGTTCGTGGACCTGGTGGCCGGCCCCGAAGGCCGGCATGTGCTGGAACGGGCCGGTTTCGGGGCCGGCACCCCGTGACGCGGACGGCCTATACAGGCGTGCCCCGCTGGCTCTACGTCCTGGCAGTCCTGGCAGCCCTGGTCATTGTCCTTCCCCTGCTCGCCATCGTCAGCCGGGTCAACTGGGGCAATTTCCTGCCGCTGGTCACCTCGGAATCCGCCGTCACAGCGCTGGGACTCAGCCTTCGCACCTCGGCAGCGAGCACTGTGCTGTGCATCGTGCTCGGCGTTCCGCTGGCCCTTGTCCTGGCGCGCGGACGTTTTCCCTTGCTGGGCCTGCTGCGCTCGCTGGTGCTGCTGCCGCTGGTGCTGCCGCCCGTCGTCGGAGGCATCGCACTGCTGTACACGTTCGGCCGGCAGGGCCTGCTGGGCGGGACACTGGACGTGCTCGGACTCCAGGTCGCCTTCTCCACCACGGCGGTGGTCCTGGCCCAGACGTTCGTGGCGCTGCCGTTCCTGGTGGTCAGCCTGGAAGGGGCGCTGCGGACTGGGGGGCAGAAGTACGAGGCCGTGGCGGCCACGCTCGGCGCGCCGCCCGGCGTTGTTTTCCGCCGCGTCACGCTGCCGCTGATGCTGCCCGGCCTGGCGTCCGGCGCGGTGCTGTCCTTTGCCCGCAGCCTGGGCGAGTTCGGGGCCACCCTCACGTTTGCCGGCAGCCTGCAGGGGGTCACCCGGACCTTGCCGCTGGAAATCTACCTGCAGCGGGAGACGGACCCGGATGCCGCCCTCGCGCTGTCACTGGTCCTGGTGGCGGTGGCTGTGGCCGTGGTGGCACTCGCCTACCGGCGCCCCCGCAGCAGCGCCCGGCAGGCTTCGGGTGAACGGACGACGGCGGCCGCCCCGGCGGGAGGGGTTCTGCCGTGACGTTCTCCTACCACGCAGCCGTGGCTGAGCGGGGCTTCGACGTGGCCCTGGACGTGGCACCGGGCGAAACGCTCGCGGTCATGGGCCCGAACGGGGCGGGCAAGTCCACCCTGCTG
This sequence comes from Arthrobacter nitrophenolicus, assembly GCF_045833485.1. NCBI lineage: Bacteria > Bacillati > Actinomycetota > Actinomycetes > Micrococcales > Micrococcaceae > Arthrobacter > Arthrobacter nitrophenolicus. The sequence goes on along the minus strand of NZ_CP174504.1, from coordinate 1,273,322 downwards.
TCCACCATCGCCGGCCTGCTCAAGCCGGACACCGGCCGCGCGCACCTCGATGGCCGCGCGCTCTTCCACCTGGACGGCACCACCCGCCGGTGGGCCCCGCCGCACAGCCGGGGTGCCGCCCTCCTGGCACAGGAAGCCCTGCTGTTTCCGCACCTCACTGCCCTGGAGAACGTGGCCTTCGGGCCGCGGAGCAGGGGGGCCTCCCGGCGGACAGCCGAGGGCGAGGCCCGGCGCTGGCTGGCGGAAGTGGAGGCAGCGGACCTGGCCGGGCGGCGTCCGGCCGAGCTCTCCGGCGGGCAGGCGCAGCGGGTGGCGGTGGCACGCGCGCTCGCCGCCGATCCCGCCCTCCTCCTGCTGGACGAACCGCTGGCGGCGCTGGACATCCACTCAGCCCCGATGCTGCGCCGCCTGCTCAAACGCGTGCTCGCCGGCCGGCAGGCCATCATCGTCACGCACGATGTGCTGGACGCGCTGATGCTCGCGGACCGGGTGGCCATCCTGGAGGGTGGCCGCATCGTGGAGGTAGGCCCCACCCGGCAGGTGCTCGAACGGCCCCGGAGTTCCTTCGCCGCCGGCCTGGCCGGGCTGAACTTCGTGCCGGGCACGCTGACGGCCAACGGGGTCAGGACCAGCCAGGGGCGGGAGGTTTACGGGCACCTGGAGGATGCCGGCCAGGTGCGGGCGGCGGGCCGGCCCGGCGTGGCGGTGTTTCCGCCGTCGGCCGTGTCGGTGTTCGTGACCGACGCGCACGGCAGCCCCCGCAACTCCTTCGCCGTCGCCATCACGGACCTGGAGCCCCACGGCGACCAGATCCGGGTCCGGGCGGGCGGGATGGCGGCGGACATCACCCCGGCGGCCTCGGCCGACCTGGGGCTGGTTCCCGGCATGACGGTGCATTTCGTGGTCAAGTCCGCCGAGGTGTCCGTCTACGAGGCATGACCGGGGGGACTTCCGGCTCTGGACAGGGGTTTCGCCGTGGGCAAACATGGCTAGTGAATCAGTCGTCACAAAGTTGAGCGTAGTAGACTCAACTTAGGAAAACTGCCCTGAAAGGAGCTCTCTTTGGACGTCAAATTCACCACCAAGAGCCAGGAGGCTCTTTCGGCTGCGGCCATGAACGCCTCCACGGCCGGCAACCCGCAGGTGGAGCCCGCGCACCTGCTCAAGGCGCTGATGGACCAGCGTGAAGGCGTTGCCGTTGCGCTGCTGCGCGCCACCGGCGCCGAGCCGGACGCGGTCAGCGTCCAGGCCAGCAGCGCCATCAAGGCACTGCCCGCCACGTCCGGCGGTTCCAGCCAGCAGGCGCAGCTCTCCCGTCCCGCGCTGCAGGCCATCCAGAACGCCAAGGAGGAAGCCGACCGGCTGGGCGACACCTTCGTCTCCACCGAGGTCCTCCTCCTGGGCCTTGCGGGCGGAAACGATGCAGCGGCGCGGGTGCTGCGCGACGCCGGCGCCTCCCGCGAAGCACTGCTCGCCGCCCTGCCGGGTGTCCGCGGTGACCGCAAGGTGGACAGCCCGGACCCGGAGAATACCTTCCAGGCCCTTGAGAAGTACGGCGCGGACCTCACTGCCATGGCCCGTGCCGGCAAACTGGACCCGGTAATCGGCCGTGACTCCGAAATCCGGCGCGTGGTCCAGGTCCTGAGCCGCCGCACCAAGAACAACCCGGTACTCATCGGTGAACCGGGTGTGGGCAAGACGGCCGTGGTGGAAGGGCTGGCGCAGCGGATGGTGGCGGGCGACGTCCCGGAAAGCCTGCGCGGCAAGACGCTGATCTCGCTGGACCTTGGTTCCATGGTTGCCGGCGCAAAGTACCGCGGCGAATTCGAAGAGCGGCTGAAGGCCGTCCTTGAGGAGATCAAGGGCTCCGAAGGGCAGATTGTCACCTTTATCGACGAGATCCATACCGTTGTGGGCGCCGGTGCCACCGGCGATTCCTCGATGGACGCGGGCAACATGCTTAAGCCCATGCTGGCCCGCGGCGAGCTGCGGCTGATCGGTGCCACCACCCTGGATGAGTACCGCGAAAACATCGAGAAGGACGCGGCGCTCGAACGCCGGTTCCAGCAGGTCTATGTTGGCGAGCCCAGCGTGGAGGACACCATCGGCATCCTCCGCGGCCTGAAGGAACGCTACGAGGCGCACCACAAGGTGTCCATCGCGGACTCTGCCCTGGTGGCCGCCGCGACGTTGTCCAACCGCTACATCTCGGGCCGGCAGCTGCCGGACAAGGCCATCGACCTGGTGGACGAGGCCGCGTCCCGGCTGCGGATGGAGATCGACTCCGCTCCGGAGGAAATCGACCAGCTCCAGCGCCTGGTGGACCGGCTCACTATGGAGGAGCTGGCCCTGCAGGACGAGAAGGACGAGGCGTCGGTGGAGCGGCTGGCAGCCCTTCGCGCGGACAAGGCGGACAAGGAAGAGGAGCTCAACGGGCTGAAAGCCCGCTGGGAGGCAGAGAAGGCGGGCCTCAACCGGGTGGGCGACCTGAAGGCCAAGCTGGACGAGCTGCGGTCCGCCGCGGACAAGGCCCAGCGCGAAGGCGACCTGGAAACTGCTTCCCGGATCCTCTACGGCGAGATCCCTGCGCTGGAACGCGAGCTGAACATGGCTGCGGAAGCCGAAGCCGCCGTCACCGACAAATCCTCACAAATGGTGGCCGAGGAAGTGACGGCCGAGGACATCGCCGAGGTGATCTCCGCCTGGACCGGCATCCCCGCTGGCCGCATGCTGCAGGGCGAAAGCCAGAAGCTGCTGCACATGGAGGAGGAGCTGGGCAGGCGGCTGATCGGCCAGGCCAAGGCCGTTGCGGCGGTGTCTGATGCCGTCCGGCGTGCCCGGGCCGGCATCAGCGACCCCAACCGGCCCACCGGCTCGTTCCTCTTCCTGGGTCCCACCGGCGTCGGCAAGACCGAACTGGCCAAGGCCCTGGCTGACTTCCTGTTCGACGACGAACGCGCCATGGTGCGCATCGACATGTCCGAGTACGGCGAGAAGCACTCCGTGGCACGGCTTGTGGGCGCGCCTCCGGGCTACATCGGCTACGAGGAGGGCGGCCAGCTGACCGAGGCCGTGCGCCGCAGGCCGTACTCCGTGGTGCTGCTGGATGAGGTGGAGAAGGCCCACCCCGAAGTCTTCGACATCCTCCTGCAGGTGCTCGACGACGGCCGGCTCACCGACGGGCAGGGCCGCACCGTGGACTTCCGCAACGTCATCCTGGTGCTGACCTCCAACCTGGGCAGCCAGTTCCTGGTGGATCAGTCCCTGGATGCCGAAGCCAAGCGGAACGCCGTCATGGCCACCGTCAACGCGTCCTTCAAGCCGGAGTTCCTGAACCGGCTGGACGAGGTGGTGCTGTTCGACGCGCTCAGTGTGGAGGAACTCTCGCGGATCGTGGACCTGCATGTTGCCGAACTGGGGCGCCGCCTGCACGAACGCAGGCTGACCCTGGACGTCACCGACGCCGCCAAGGAATGGCTGGCCATCTCCGGCTTCGATCCCGCGTACGGCGCCCGTCCGCTCCGCCGGCTGGTGCAGCGCGAAATCGGCGACCGGCTGGCCAAGTCCATCCTGGCCGGGGATATCAGCGACGGCGACACCGTGCTGGTGGATACGGCGGACGCCGGGGAGCTTTCCAGCGACGACGTCGACGCCCTGACCGGTGCCCTGAGCTCGGGCCTGTCCGTGCGGCGGAAGGGCTAACGCCCCGCTGGCCCTGACGGGCCGGCCGAATATCAGCAGGCGTGCTGCCCTGGCGGTTTTCCGCTAGGGCAGCACGCTTGCGTTAATGACGTTGCCGCCGGGGGCCGAGACGTAGCAGTCCACCCTGCGGTCCCCGGAATCCCAGCTGGTGCTGCTCGGAAAGCTGCGCTGGAAGTTGAGCTGGTATTCGTTGGCGGCCGGGCCCAGCTTCGCCGCCTGGCACGCTTCCAGCGCCTTGGCCTTGAGCGCTTCGGCGCCGGGGTAAGCCTCGGAGTCCGGGTAGCGGAAAACGGCCACCAGCTGCGCGGAATGGGCCGTATCGCAGGGCACCATCCTGGAAGCCAGGGCCTCGGGGTCGAAGTCTGCAAAGCAGTCGCCCAACGCATATTCGCCAGGCTGCACGCCTTCACGCGGCAGGGGGAGCGGTGTTGCCCGCGGCGTGACGCTTGTCTCCAGGACGCCGGGATTGCCCCGGGCCTCTTCCGACCCCGCCCCCGAGTTCAGCCACATTGCGAGCCACACCAGGCCACCAACCACCGCCACGAGGACGACGCCGAACAGCACCTTCCACAGCGTCCGCTGCGTTCCCGGCCGCACCCTGCGGGACGGTGGCTGCTCAGGTTCGGGCAGTGGCCGGGACCACGTGACGGACGCCGGCGGCGGGGCCGGTGCCGGGTTTGGTCCGGCGGCAGGGTTCTGGGCGGCAGGGTTTTTGGCGGGCACCTTGGGGAGCCCGGCTGTGGGCGGCGAGGCGGGCTTCGGCGGGACGTCCTGGTGGTTCACGTGGGTGCATCCTCCTGCAGTCTGTCCGGGTGGGCAGCGGGTCAGCCATCCAGTTTCGGCAGTTGTTTAAGCGACTCTACCGAAGAAAAAAGCTGGAAACTCGGGGGCGCAGCGGGGGAATGGTAGCGCAGGGCACTGTAGGGGGCCCTGACTGGCAAGCAGGGGCCGCCGAAAGCATGTAATCTAGGTGTACGACAAATTGACCAAACATTCCGGGGCCTCACCATCGCCAAAGGTGACCACCTCCGGTCCAAGTACAAAAGGGGGTCACGCCATGGGGCGCGGCCGTCAAAAGGCAAAAGCTACCAAGCAGGCTCGGGATATAAAGTACTACTCCCCGAACACTGACTATTCGGCACTTCAGCGTGAGCTGACGGGCCCAAGCAGTCGTGCCACGAGCCATTACGCGAATGAGCCGGTTGAGCCGGACTATTCGGCGTATGTGGATAAGTACGCGGATGATTTGGAAGAAGACGACGACGAGGTAGACACCCGTCGCATCGGCTAGTTGTCGCAAGCTGCCAGGCCTACAAGAGGGCAGCCCTGTGACGCCGCCGCACTAACGGAAACAGCACCTTACCCTGCCGTGCCCGCCGGTGCAGCGCTTCTTTTTCGGTACCCGCATCCCGGCGGATGCAGGTCCTGACATCAGTTAGGAAGCCCGTTGTTTGCACTCATTGAGTGCAGGCAGCGGGCTTTTCCTGGTTCCCCCAGCCCCCTGGTTCCCCGAGCCTGAATTTCTCAGCCCCCGTGTAGCGTTGGGGCATGCCAAAAGTTGACGCATACCAGCACGGCGAGCCCTGCTGGGCTGACCTCCAGACCGCCGACGTTGAAGCAGCCAAGAACTTCTATTCCGGGGTGTTTGGCTGGACGTACAGGGACTTTCCCACGCCGGACGGCCGCAGCTACTCGCAGGCTTTCACGGACGGAGAGCTTGTCTCCGTTATTGCTCCGCAGAACCCCTCGCAGCAGGCGGCCGGCGATCCGGCCCGTTGGAACGTGTACTTCGCGGCCACGGACGCCGTCTCGCTGATGCAGGATGCGGTGCACGCCGGCGGGACAGCGGAGTTTGGGCCCGAGGACGTGGGCGACACCGGGGTCCTCGCCTTCCTGGCACCACCCGGCGGAGGAACCACAGGTATCTGGCAGGCGGGAACCCATCGTGGGAGCAGCCTGTCCAACGAGCCCGGCGCCCTGTCCTGGGCGGAACTGTCCACGCCCGAACCCCAGGCCGCCGTCGGCTTCTTCCAGGAACTGTTTGGGCATGAGGTCACCGAGTACCCGCAGGACGACGGCGCGAGCTACAGCGCCCTGATGGCCGGGGGCAGGGAGGTGGCCGGCGTCCTCCCCTCCGACCTGGGTGCGACGGCGGAATGGCACATCTACTTTGGGGTGGCGGACCTGCGGGCAGCCGTCAAGGCTGCACTGGCCGCAGGCGGCCAGGTCCTGGTGGAGCCCGCGGACGATTCCGCGGAGGGGCCGGCCACCATCCGCGATCCGCAGGGCGGGGTCCTGAGCCTCGTCCAGGTTGCTCCTTAGGCCAGGGAAGCCGCACGCGGAAGAGCCCCAGCCGATGGCTGGGGCTCCGCGTGAAACTATGCTCTTGTGCTAGTTGTTGACGATGCGGACCGGCCCCGTGGCGGTGTCGCAGACAGTTTGCTCGGTGCCGGTGGCATCTACTGCTTCGCCGAGAACTGCCACCGATCCGATGTCAGCGACGTCGCAGAGGGTTGCTGCCACGCTGGCGGCCACATTAACGTCAACGGCATCCTCGACGGTGATGTCACCGACCGTGACACTAACAAGGCCGTCATTCAGCGTGGTGTTGTCCGCTGCCTGCGACGGGCCCGCAACGGCGCCCGTCAGGAACAGGCTTCCAGCGGCTGCGGCGGTGACTTTTTTCAGAACTGACATAGTTTCGCTCCCTTGATTTCAACCCTTGGTTCCCCTGGCAGACAGTCCGCTACTAGGTCTGGACTGCTGTAGCCGTGCTGCTGCACGGCGCAGGAACCGGGCGTCTCGGTGGTTGCTTCTTCTGGCGTCCGCCGGATCGGCGGTGGGAAGGCGGTTCAACCGGGTGGGCGCCCAAGCGCCGGTGGATTCCGGCGGGGCATCAAGCCTTGGAGAGCCCGATTGACTATTCTGTTATGCACTTCCAACTTAAACCCTAAAGCTAAGTATGCTTAGTAGTCAAGGGCGATGAGCCTCATGGGTTCCCTGTTAAGCGCATTCGAGTGCTCCGTATCAGCCGTTCTGAAGCGTCAAAACGGCTGATACGGAGCACTCGAAAAAAATCTAAGCGTAGGCGTTGACCAGGCGGACCGCGCCGCCGTCCACGCCCTTGGCGCCCTGGACGTAGTCCGGCCCGGACTTGAGGATGGAGTCCGAATCCTCGGTGACCGTGCCCATGATCCAGGACGGCAGGCCCCGTTCGTTCAGGCGGGCGACGGCGGCGTCCGCTGCCTCCGGCGACACGATGGCAACCATGCCGACGCCCAGGTTGAGGGTGCGCTCCAGATCGGCCAGCGGGACATTGCCCAGCTCGGACACCAGCTTGAAGATGGCGGGCAGTTCCCAGGTGGCGCGGTCCACGGTGGCCACCAGGCCCTGCGGCAGGACGCGGGCCAGGTTGGCTGCCAGCCCGCCGCCGGTGACGTGGCTGAAGCCGTGCACTGCCGCCGTGCCCGTGACCGGGAAAGCGCGGGCAAGGTCCAGGCAGTCGGCGGCGTAGACGCGGGTGGGTTCCAGGAGTTCTTCGCCCAGGGTGCGGCCCAGCTCGGAGACCTGGCGGTCCAGGGCCCAGCCAGCGTGGTTGATGACGCGGCGGACCAGGGAGTAACCGTTGGAGTGCAGGCCGGAGGAGGCCATGCCGATCACGACGTCGCCCGCGCGGACGCGGTCCGGGCCCAGCAGGGCATCGGCTTCCACCACGCCGGTGGCGGCACCGGCGACGTCGTACTCGTGCTCGCCCAGCAGGCCGGGGTGCTCGGCGGTTTCGCCGCCCACCAGGGCGGTGCCGGCCACGGAGCAGGCGGCCGCGATGCCGCGGACGATGCCGGCGATGCGCTCGGGCACCACTTTGCCGCAGGCGATGTAGTCAGTCATGTAGAGCGGCTCGGCGCCCACCACCACGATGTCGTCCACCACCATGCCCACCAGGTCAAAACCGATGGTGTCGTGGATGTCCATGGCCTGGGCGATGGCCACCTTGGTGCCCACGCCGTCGGTGGAGGTTGCCAGCAGCGGCTTCTTGTACGTCAGCAGCCGGGACACGTCGTAGAGGCCGGCGAAACCGCCCACCCCGCCGATGACGGAGGAGTTGTGGGTTGCCTTGACGGCATCCTTCATGAGTTCGACGGCGAGGTCCCCGGCTTCGACGTCGACGCCCGCGGAGGCGTAGGTGATGCCTGCCTTCTCAGAGGCGGAGCCGGCGGCGGTGTTGGCGGAAGTCATCAGGACTCTTTCTTGTCGGCGCCTGCGGCGGCGTGTACATCTGGCACGAGGTCGGCGTCGGTCAGCAGGTTTTCAAACTCGGAGTCGGGCCCCGGATCGCAGCCGGTGGCACCGGCCTTCTCGGCGGGATCTTCCTCGGAGTCCACGGCGAGTGCTGCCGTTTCGCCGGGAAGGGCCGACGGCGACGGCGTCAGGCCGCCAAGGTCCGTGCGCTCGAGCAGGTTCTTGCCCAGCTTGTCAGCGTCCGGCAGCTTGATGGGGTACTTGCCGGTGAAGCACGCGGTGCAGAGGCGTTCCCGGGGCTGGCGGGTGGCGCCGATCATGCCGTCCTCGGAAATGTAGGCCAGCGAGTCGGCGCCGATGGCCTGGGAGATCTCCTCGATGGTGGCGCCGTTGGCGATCAGTTCCGCGCGGGAGGCGAAATCGATGCCGTAGAAGCAGGGCCACTGTACGGGCGGCGACGAAATCTTGACGTGCACTTCCGCGGCGCCAGCTTCACGGAGCATCCGCACAATGGCCCGCTGGGTGTTGCCGCGGACGATCGAGTCGTCCACCACCACAACGCGCTTGCCGCGTATGACGGATTCGAGGGCGTTGAGCTTGAGCCGGATGCCCAGCTGGCGCAGGGTCTGCGAGGGCTGGATGAAGGTACGGCCCACGTAGGAGTTCTTGACGAAGCCGTGCGCGAAGGGGATGCCGGATTCCTCGGCATAGCCGACGGCGGCCGGGGTCCCGGATTCCGGGACGGGGATGACGATGTCAGCGGCGTGCGTGTTTTCGCGGGCCAGCTGGCGGCCCATCTCCACCCGGGACTCGTAGACGGACCGGCCGGCAATGGCGGCGTCCGGACGCGCGAGGTAGACGTACTCGAAAACGCAGCCGGCCGGCGTCGGCTCGGCAAAGCGCTTGGAGCGCACGCCCTGTTCGTCGATGGCGATGAATTCGCCGGGCTCGATTTCGCGGATGAAGCTGGCGCCCACGGTGGCGAGGGCGGACTGTTCGGAAGCCACAACCCAGCCGCGCTCCAGCCGGCCAAGGACCAGCGGGCGGATGCCGTAGGTGTCCCGCGCTGCATAGAGCGTGCCTTCGTCCATGAAGACGAAGCAGAAGCCGCCCTTGATCTTGGGGAGGAGGTCCGTAGCGGTTTCTTCCAGGGTCTTGCCGGGCTCGCCCTCCAGCAGGGCGGTCACCAGGGCGGTGTCCGAGGTATTGCCCTGCTTCATCTCGCCGGTGAGCTGGCCGCCGTTGCGCTCCTGGATCATGGCGTTCAGTTCGGCGGTGTTGGTCAGGTTGCCGTTGTGCGCCAGTGCCACGGTGCCGGTGCTGGTGGCGCCGAGGGTGGGCTGGGCGTTGGCCCAGTGGCTTGCGCCGGTGGTGGAGTAGCGGCAGTGCCCCACCGCGAGGTGCCCGGTCAGGGTGTTCAGCGTGGTCTCGTCGAAGACCTGGGAGACGAGGCCCATGTCCTTGTAGACGTTGATCCGCTTGCCGTCGCTGGTCGCAATGCCAGCCGACTCCTGGCCACGGTGCTGCAGTGCATACAGTCCGTAGTAGGTAAGTTTTGCTACTTCTTCACCTGGTGCCCAGACCCCGAAGACGCCACAAGCGTCCTGCGGGCCTTTTTCGCCAGGGAGAAGATCATGGGAAAGTTTTCCATCGCCGCGTGCCACTGGTCGATTATCTCACGATATGCGGTATGACTTTTCCGGCGCTGCCTTTATGACTGGGGATCGGTGTCCGGCTCGGAGTCGGGGACAGATTCCACCACGGCGCGCTGCTGGCGCTTGACGCTCCGCCGGTCAAGGATCAGGGCCACCACCGCGCCCAGGATGGCTCCGCCCCCGGCAAACATCACCATGAAGAATCCGAAGACCGCGCCGGAGTCGAAGCTGTCGCTGCCCGGAAGCCCGTAGGCCACTACTGCCGCGGCCGCGATGCCCACCAGTGCGCCCAGGATCAGGAAGGGCACGTACTTGGGGGCGCGGCGCACCGTAACCTGGCGCCGTTCCGCGGGGGGTTCTTTCGAAGACATGCCATCCAGCCTACTGCGGCGCCCGCAAACGCGCCCATCACTGATATATCTATTGACAGCGGCTGTGGCCACTGTCATATTTTCCTGTAGCGCTTTATGCGTTTGGTTGCGTAATGCGCAATTCTCCGCGCGGCTGGCGGACCGGGAGCGCAGCTTCGGCAGGCACACTGCGTCAGCTAGATTGGCACGTGGTGCCGACTCACCGGATCCGGCCGGATCCAGGAAAGGAACACGAGAACAATGGTCCATAAAGTTCAAGCTGTCATTGCCCGGGAGAAGGACGCACCGGTAACGCTGGAGACCATCCTGGTGCCGGATCCCGGTCCGGGGGAGGCTCTGGTGGACATCCTCACCTGCGGCGTCTGCCACACGGACCTGCACTACAAGCAGGGCGGCATCGGCAACGACTTCCCGTACCTGCTGGGCCACGAGGCCACCGGCGTGGTCAGCGCGGTGGGCCCGGATGTCACGTCTGTGGCGCCGGGTGACCGGGTGATCCTGAACTGGCGCGCGGTCTGCGGCCAGTGCCGGGCGTGTGCCAAGGGCCAGCCGCAGTATTGCTTCAACACGCACAACGCCACCCAGAAGATGACCCTGGAGGATGGCACCGAACTTTCCCCCGCGCTGGGAATCGGCGCGTTCGCGGAGAAGACCCTGGTGGCTGCCGGGCAGTGCACCAAGGTAGACCCTGAGGCCGACGCTGCGGCGGTGGGCCTGCTGGGCTGCGGTGTGATGGCGGGCATCGGTGCCGCCATCAACACCGGCGAGGTCAGGCGCGGTGAGTCCGTGGCCGTGATCGGCTGCGGCGGTGTGGGCATCGCTGCGATCGCCGGGGCCAGGCTGGCCGGTGCGACGACGATCATCGCCGTGGACATCGACGACAACAAGATTGAGATGGCCAGGTCCCTGGGCGCCACCCACGGCGTGAACTCCCGGCAGGAGGATGCGGTGGAAGCCATCCGTGCCCTCACGGGCGGCAACGGAGCGGACGTGGTGATTGACGCCGTCGGCCGTCCCGAGACCTACAAGCAGGCCTTCTATGCCCGCGACCTCGCCGGCCGCGTAGTCCTGGTGGGCGTCCCGACGCCGGAGATGCAGCTGGAACTGCCGCTGCTGGATGTCTTCGGCCGCGGCGGGTCGCTGAAGTCCTCCTGGTATGGCGACTGCCTGCCGTCCCGCGACTTCCCCATGCTCGTCTCCCACTACAAGCAGGGCAACCTGGACCTGGACGCGTTCGTGTCCGAGCGGATCAGCATCGACCAGGTGGAGGAAGCGTTCCAGAAGATGCACGAGGGCAAGGTCCTGCGTTCTGTTGTTGAACTCGGTTCGGTGGGGGAGCTGTAATGGCGGTCCGGATCGAGAACCTGGTCACGTCGGGCACGTTTTCGCTCGACGGCGGCACCTGGGACGTGGACAACAACGTCTGGATCGTTGGCAACGACGAGGAGTGCGTGATCATCGACTCCCCGCACGACGCCGCCGCGATCATCAACCAGGTCAAGGGGCGCAAGGTCCTGGCCATCCTGCAGACCCACGCGCACAACGACCACATCGGCGCCGCCCGTGAAGTGGCCGACGCCGTGGGCGCACCGATCTACCTGAACCCCGAGGACCTGGTGCTCTGGGAACAGGTGTACCCGGATTCCAAGCCGGACCGGGAACTGGCCGACGGCGACGTGTTCGAAGTAGCCGGGGCGACGCTGCGGGCCATCCACACTCCGGGCCACTCGCCGGGGTCCACCTGCTTCTACCTGGAAAGCGAAGGAACGGTCTTCACCGGGGACACGCTGTTCAACGGCGGCCCGGGTGCCACCGGCCGATCGTACAGCGACTACCCCACCATCCTCACCTCGATCCGGGAGAAGCTGCTGACGCTCCCGGCCGAAACCGTGGTCCGCACCGGACACGGCGACAACACCACCATCGCGGCGGAACGGGAAACCCTGGCCAAGGTGGCCCAGTAGCCAGCACAGCAAGCACTGCCAGCAAAGGCGCGCCAGGAACCGTGGCGCGCCTTTGCTGGCGTCCGGATCGAAAAGCACCGTGCACGTTGCCGGTTAGGAAGTTGGAACAATGAAGTTCGGTAAGCAGCCCGCCCCCGTCGCGGACATCAACGAGGACAACCTTGTTGTCCACAAGCCCAAGACCGAGGCGGCCGGGGTCAAGGCCGTGATGGTCGCCCTTGAGCGTGCTGTGGCCCAGGCCGGCGTGGCCAGGACGGCGCACTCGCTGTTGCGGCTCAACCAGCGCGGCGGGTTCGACTGTCCGGGCTGCGCGTGGCCGGAGTCGGACAAGAAGCGCAAGGCTGCCGAGTTCTGCGAGAACGGGGCCAAGGCGGTGGCCGAGGAGAACACCCTGCGGACCGTGGGGGCGGAGTTCTGGGCCAAGCACTCCATCGCTGAGCTGTCGACCAAGACGGAGTACTGGCTGGGGAACCAGGGCCGGCTGAGCGAACCGGTGGTCATCCGCGAAGGCGAGACGCACTACTCGCCCATCTCCTGGGCGGACGCGTTCGAGCTGATCGGCGAGCACATCCGGGCATCCACTCCGGACCGGTGCGTCTTCTACACCTCGGGCCGCACGGCGAACGAGACCGCGTTCATGTACCAGCTGTTCGCCCGGTCGCTGGGCACCAACAACCTGCCGGATTGTTCGAACATGTGCCACGAGTCCTCCGGTTCTGCGCTGAACCCGACCATCGGCATCGGCAAGGGCACCGTGTCCCTGGACGACATCCACGACGCCGAGCTGATCTTCGTGGTGGGCCAGAACCCGGGCACCAACCACCCCCGCATGCTCTCCGCGCTGAAGGAATGCAAGGACAAGGGCGGCAAGGTGGTGGCCGTGAACCCGCTGCCCGAGGCCGGCCTGTTCAACTTCAGGGACCCGCAGACCGTCTCCGGCGTGGTGGGCGGCGGCACCCCGCTGGCCGATGAGTACCTGCAGATCAAGGTCGGCGGGGACCTGGCCCTGTTCCAGGCACTCGGCCACCTGCTCCTGGAAGCCGAAGAAGCCAACCCGGGTACCGTCGTAGACCATTCCTTCATCGCCGCGCAGACGGACGGCTTCGACGCCTACCGCGAAGCCCGCGCCACCCTTGACTGGGACGAGACCGAGCACGCCACCGGTCTGACCCGGGAACAGATCGAAACCGTGGCCGGGATGCTGATCAAGTCCAAGGCGTCCATTTTCTGCTGGGCGCTGGGTGTGACGCAGCAGCCGCACTCGGTGGACACCATCAAGGAAATGGTCAACGTCCTGCTGCTGCAGGGTAACTTCGGCAAGCCCGGCGCCGGGGCCTGCCCGGTCCGCGGACACTCCAACGTCCAGGGCGACCGGACCATGGGCATCTGGGAAAAGCCCAAGGAATGGCTCCTCACGGCCCTGGACACCGAGTTCGGCATCACCTCCCCGCGGCACCACGGCTACGACGCCGTGGAATCCATGGAGGCGTTCGAACGTGACGAGGTGGACGTGTTCGTCTCCATGGGCGGAAACTTCTCCCTCGCCTGCTCCGACACCGAGGTACTGGAAGCCGGCATGCAGCGGATCGGGCTGACCGTGCACATCAGCACCAAGCCCAACCGGTCCCACATCGTGCACGGCCGCACCTCGCTGATCCTGCCCACCCTGGGCCGGACGGACAAGGACGACAAGCACCCCAAGGGCGCCCAGTTCCTGTCCGTGGAGGACTCCATGTCCGTGGTCCACTCCACCCAGGGCCGCCTCACCCCCGTCCCCGGGCACCTGCTCGCCGAACCCGTCATCGTGGCACGGATGGCCGAAGCCACGTTCGGCCCGGACCACCCCGTGGACTGGAAAGCGATGGCCGAGGACTACGACGTCATCCGGGACCACATAGCCCGCGTCCTGCCCGGTTTCGAGGATTTCAACGCCCGGGTAAGGACCAAGAACGGGTTCGTGCTGCCCAACCCGCCCCGCGACACCCGGTCCTTCGCCACTGACATCGGCCGCGGCCGGTTCACCGTCAGCCCGCTGGAATACCTCACCCCGCCCAAGGGCCACCTGGTCCTGCAGACCATCCGCAGCCACGACCAGTACAACACCACCTACTACGGCCTGGACGACCGCTACCGCGGCATCTCCGACGGCCGCCGCGTCATCCTGATCCACCCCGAGGACCTCACCGAACTCGGCTTCAACGACCGCGATTTGGTGGACGTCGTCAGCACCTTCGGCGGCGTCGACCGCCGTGCGGACAAATTCCGGCTCGTGGCTTACCCCACAGCCAAGGGCTGCGCCGCCGCATACTTCCCCGAAGCCAACGCCCTGGTCCACAAGGAAAACGTCGCCCGCGAATCCAACACCCCCGGCTTCAAAGCCATGTTCGTCCGCTTCGAACCCCACACCGGCGACGCCGCAGCGGCCGAAGAACCGGCCTTCCAGACGGCCGGCGCCTAACGGTACCAGCGCAAAAAGTGCCCCGCCTCCGGACAGGAGGCGGGGCACTTTCAGTTGGTGGGGTCAGCCGCGGAGGCGCTCCATGCCGGGGTCGAACAGCGGCTCGGCCGTCACGGTGGCAGCCACGCGCCGGCCGAAGTATTCGATCTCGACGGCGTCGCCCACCCCGACGGCGGTCGGCAGCCAGGCGTAGGCGATCGGCCTGCCGATGGAGAAGCCGTACGCGGCGCTGGTGACGTAGCCGGCGGCCTCGCCGTTCACGTAGACAGGTTCCTTGCCCAGCACCACCGACGTGCCGTCGTCGACCGTCAGGCAGCGCAGCGTCTTGGCGGCCGGCTGCTCCTTGCGGGCCGCGAGGGCATCAGCGCCCACGAACCCGGTCTTGTCCTTCGCCACCGAGAAACCGAGGCCGGACTGGTAGGGGTGGTGCTCCGTGGTCATGTCCGTGCCCCAGAGCCGGTAGCCCTTTTCCAGCCGCATGCTGTTGAAGGCGCCGCGGCCCGCGGCGATGATGCCGTGCTCCCGGCCCGCTTCGAAGAGCAGGTCCCAGAGCTTCAGCCCGTACTCGGCCGTGGTGTACAGCTCCCAGCCGAGTTCGCCCACGTAGGACAGGCGCATGGCCGTGACGGGAATGCCGCCCACATTGATTTCCTTGGTGCGGAAGTAGCGCAGGCCGTCATTGCTCAGGTCGTCGGTGCTGACTTTGCCCATCACCTCGCGCGCCAGCGGGCCCCACAGGCCGATGCAGCAGGTGCTGCCGGTGATGTCCGTGACGTGCACCCAGCGGGCGGGATCGGCCGCCGACTGCTGCCGTGCCTCCACGCGCAGGTAGTCGAAGTCCACGTTGCTGTTCACGCCCAGCTGGAAGTCCTGCTCCCCAAGCCGGGCCACCGTGACGTCGCTGCGGATGCCGCCGTCGTCCGCCAGCAGCAGGCAGTAGGTGACGGCGCCGGGCTTCTTGGCGATGTTGCCCGTGCTGAGCCGCTGCAGGAGGTCCAGCGCACCCGGCCCGGTGACGGACAGCCGCTTGAGCGGCGTCATGTCGTACAGCGCGACGGCGGTCCGCGTCTTCCACGCCTCGGCGGCGGAAATGGGGGAGTGAAACATGCCGGCCCACTCATCCCGCTCCGGGACCTGCCACTCGGCAGGCAGGTGCTCCAGGAGGCCGCGGTTGGCCTCGAACCAGTGCGGACGTTCCCAGGCTGCCGATTCGAGGAAGAACGCGCCAAGTTCCTTCTGCCGCACGTTGAACGGGCTCACCCGGACATCTCGCGGGGATTCCCGCGGCTGGAGCGGGTGCAGGACGTCGTAGATCTCCACGAAGTTCTGCTGCGAGGTGTCACTGACGTACGCATCGGAGGTCTGCACCTTCTCGAAGCGGGTCAGTTCGCAGCCGTGCAGGTCGGTGCGGGACTGTCCCTCCACCAGCAGTTCGGCCATGGCCTTTGCCACGCCGGCGGAATGGGTGACCCACACGGCCTCGGCAACGAAGAACCCGTCCAGGTCCGGGGCCTCGCCCATCAGCGGGCCGCCGTCCGGGGTGAAGGAGAAGATGCCGTTGAACCCGTCGTGGATCTGGGCGGTGTGCAGGGCCGGCAGCAGGTCCTGGCAGTCCTCCCAGGCCGGGGCAAAGTCCTCCAGGGTGAAGTCCAGGCGGGAGGGCATGTTGTGGTCCGACATCTCGTCCGCGCCGACGCGCGGAAGGCGCGCCATGTCCACCGGCATGGGCTTGTGGGCGTAGCTGCCGACGCCGATCCGGTCGCCGTGCTCGCGGAAGTACAGGTCGCGGTCCTGGTAGCGCAGGATGGGCTTGCTGGCCCCGTTGGGCAGTTCGTTGGCGCCGCGCAGCGCCTTCACCGGGGTGGTCTTGACGTACTGGTGGGCCAGCGGCAGCAGCGGGACCTGGAGGCCCACCATTTTGCCGAGCTCGCGGCCCCAGAACCCGGCGCAGGACACCACGATGTCTGCCGGGATCACGCCGTCGGGCGTCTGGACGCCGGTGACCTTGCCGCCGGCCTGCTCGATGCCCGTCACGGGCGTGGAGCCGCGGAAGGTGACGCCCGCCGCCCGGGCCTTGCCGATCAGGAGCTGGACGGCGCGGGCGGCGGAGGCGAGGCCGTCCGAGGGGACGAACAGGCCGCCCAGGATACCGCGGCCGTCGGCGAGGGGTCCGTTGTTGAGCAGCGGCCAGAGCTTTTCGCACTCGTCCGCGTCGACCAGCCTGCCGTCCACGCCCCAGGAGGTGGCGTAGCCGAGCTTGCGCTTGAGGTCCTCGAGCCGGGCCTCGGTGGTGGCCAGTTCGAGCCCGCCCACCTGGTTGAAGCAGGAGACGCCGTCCGCGGTCAGGGAGAGCAGCTTGTCCACAGTGTAAGTAGCGAACTCCGTCATGGTCTTGGACGGGTTGGTCTGGAACACCAGGCCTGGCGCATGCGACGTGGACCCGCCGGCCAGTTCCAGCGGCCCCTGCTCGACGACGGTGATGTTGGTCCAGCCGCGGCTGGCGAGTTCGTCGGCAAGGTTGGTGCCGACAATGCCGGCTCCGATGATGACGACGCGCGGTGATGCGCTCATGGTCTGTGGTTCTCCTGGGGCGTGGGCTGGCAGGGCGGCGTTACGAGCAGTGCGTGGTGCTTCAATTCGTCTTGAGCAACACGCATCGCTATATGCAACACCGTGATGCAGGCCACGCCCAATGTCAAGGGTTTCCTGCTTTGTTGCCTGCCGGGATGTCCAGATCCACGCGCGCGGCCGGACAAAAGAAAATGCCCCTGGACTCCGGTCCAGGGGCATTTCGTTCAGTGCCGGGTGTATCCCATGTTGGTGCTGACCTTCAGGCCAGCCTGTTTGAGCGACTCCAGCAGGCCCGGGGTCTTCTCGGGATCGAACCGGAAAGCCGGCCCGGAGATGCTGATGGCCCCAATCACCACGCCCTGGTGGTTGAAGACGGGAACCGCCACCGCGTTCAGGCCGATCTCAAACTCCTCGCGTACCACCGCATATCCGTTGGCGGCGGCCTCATGAAGCTGCTTGTCCAGCTCCTTCCGGCTGGTGACCGTGCGGGAGGTGCGGGCGGTCAGGCCCGTCTCCTTCAGGATGCGGTCCCGCTCGTCGGCGCTCAGGGCGGCCAGCAGGATCTTCCCGCTGGACGTGGCGTGCAGCGGCGTCAGGCTGCCCACCCAGTCGTAGGTGGCGAGCGTGGAGGGGCCCATCGCCTGGTCCACGTTCACGGCATAGTTGGAGCGCAGGACTGCCAGGTTGACGGTTTCCTTGTATTCCAGGGCCAGGCTTTCCAGCACCGGCCTCGCCTCTCGGACCAGGCTCAGCCGGCCGGGGATGGAGCTGGCCAGGCGCAGGATGCCGAACCCCAGCTGGTATTTGCCGCGGTCGCTGTTCTGGTGCACCATGTCACGGCTCACCAGGGAACCCATCAGCCGCGAGACCGTGGACTTATGGATACCCATCTCCTCGGCGATCTCGCTCACGCCGGCATGGCCCTCGCGGGCAAGGATCTCCAGGACGGTCAGAGCGCGTTCCACCGACTGGACACCGCCCTGCTGGCCGCCCTCGGCCTCGGCGTCGGATTCAAGTTCGTTTTTAGGGCCCATACTGCCGATCCTATGTCGGGAACGGCGGCCGGACGGATATTCCGGAAGCCGCATACCGCCCCAGGTTGGGAGTTTTTGTCCAGATATGGCGACTTCCGGTGCCGGGAGCCCGCCGTATCTGGACAACAACTCCTGGTTGCGGGATTAGCTGCCGCGGTAGGTGGAGTACGCGAACGGGCTCAGCAGCAGCGGTACGTGGTAGTGCTCGGGGCCTGCCACTTCAAACACGAGGTCCACTTCCGGGAAGAAGGTGGCCGTCTGCAGTCCGGCGTAGTAGCTGCCGGTGGCGAAGTTGAGCTTGTAGTGGCCCGGTTCCAGCTGCTCGGGACCCAGGTCCTTGGCCCTGCCGTCCGCATCGGTGATGGACTTCGCCAGCTCCAGCCAGGTGCCGCCGTCGTTCTTCAACAGCACGACGGCGACCCCCGCCGCCGGGCGTCCGGCGCCGGTGTCCAGGATGTGGGTGGTGACGTGGGAGACGCTCATTCGGTGATCAGTCCTTCCAGCCGCAGGACGGCTATTTCGCGCAGCTGCTGCGCCACGATGGTGTCTTCCTGGGCGGGGGAGTTGGCGAGGCGTTCATTGAGGGACTGCAGGATTTCCGGGGCGGTGCGGCCGGCGGCGCGGATCAGGAAGACCCGGCCGAACTTTTCCTCGTAGTCCCGGTTGCCCTTCGCCAGGGCCTCGGCGGCTGCCGCGTCCGCCGGGTCGACGCCCGACTGCTCGGAACGGGACATGGACGCTTCGGCGGTGGCCGCCGTCGGACGTTCCCCGATCCTGGGGTGGTGGGCCATGGCCGCCTCCACCTCGGCGGGAGTGAAGGGGTTGGCAGCCTCCGCCGCGAAGGCCAGGAGGTCCTCCTTGGTGGAGAAGGGGCGGGCGGCGGCGACGGCGTCAACCCACCTGCTGACATCGATGCAGGGCCGGAGGGTGTCCGCGGCCGCGGCGGGGTCCGCGGTGTTGAATTCGGCAAGCTTCATGCTGGCTGGTCCTCGGTACGAATGCTGGCATCCATGGTGACGGCTATGCGGAGACCGGACTTCCCGGACCTGCCGGCAGGGTGCACGACAAGCTTCCGCATCATGGAACTGTTATTTCAGCATACGTAATATTCAAGGGCAGCTGCTGCCCGGTGTCAAGAGACTACAACACCGCCTGTGCATGACCGGTATCATCACGGAAGGGCCGCTGGGGCCCGGGCTGAAATGCTGGGGAAGAAAAGAATATGGACGGTGCGGCTATGCAAATGCTGACCGATCGGGACGCCGGGCGCGAGCTTGGCCTGAAGGAATACGGGCTCCTGCCCGCGGCGCCGGGGGAAATACCGGCACTGGCGGATGAACGGGCCCAGGGCACGCTGGACAGCCTGGTCCGCGTGGCTGCCTCGCTCTGCGGAGTGCCGTACAGCGTGGTCAACATCATCACCGCGGACCAGCAGCTGCAGATTGCGGCCTCGGGCATCGACCCGGGGATCTGCTCGCGCGAGGACTCCATGTGCGCCACCGTCTTCCTTAATCCCGGCACCACCGTTGTGCGGGACGCCTCCCATGATCCGCGGTTTTCCGCCAACCCCTTCGTCACGGGGGAGATCGCCCACGTCCGCTTCTACGCGTCAGTGCCGCTGGTGACTGGCGGCGGGCTGGTGCTTGGCTCGCTTTGCGTGTTCTCGGACCAGGCGGAGCTTCCCACCCCGGAGCAGATCGGCCTGCTGGAGGTCCTTGCCCGGCAGGTGGTGGAGCTGCTGGAGCTGCAGCACCGCACGCTCCAGCTCGATGCTGCACTGGCGGAACTGCAGCGCAGCAACGCCATGCTGGCCGAGTTTGCCGGCCGGGTCAGCCACGACCTGCGGTCCCCGCTGACCACCATCCTGGGCTACGTGGAGCTCGCCGAGGACGATCCGCAGATCCCGCCGGGGAACCGGTTTGGGGAGTACCTGTCGCTCATCAGGAACGGCGGCGAGCGCATGCTCGCCACGCTCGACGACGTTCTGGACTACTCCCGTGCCGACGGAGCCCTGAAGCCCGAGCGGGTCTCCCTGCTCGCCGTCACGGCAGAAGCCGCGCAGGACGTTGGTGTGGACCTGGGGCTGGGCAGCGGGATTTTGTGCGAAGACGCGGAACTCTTCGCGGACCGGGGGCAGCTGCGCACGCTGGTGCAGAACCTGCTGGCCAACTCGCTGAACTACCCGGACCCGCGGCGGCAGCTTGAGGTCACCGTCACCGCCGAACCCTGCCCCCTGGGTATGACCATCCACGTGGCGGACAACGGCAAGGGCATCCAGCCTGCCGACCGGCAGCGGGCGGTGGAGCCGCTGGTCCGGCTAAACCGTCCGGGGGACGGCCCCGGCACGGGACTGGGCCTGGCCACGTGCCGCCGCATCGCGCAGGCGCACGGCGGCGAACTGTCCATCAGCGAGACTCCCGGCGGCGGCACCACCGTCTCGGTGCTGTTCCCCGCTGAACCCTAGGCCAGGACTCGTTTTCCGGTGGTTGAGCACCGGTTTCGACAGGCTCAACCACCGGACGGGAATTACCCTTGGGAGGACGTCCGGGACAGCACCCAGGTGTTCGTGCTTTCCTGCCGCTCGAAGGTGACAGTGGTGACCAGCGCCTCGATCAGGGCCAGGCCCCGGCCGGACTCCGAATCTTCGCCGGGGACTGCCGGTTCCATCGGGCCGAACGGCGGCTGGGCGTGGAAGGCGCTGACGCGGGCCTGGAGCAGCGCGGGCTGGACCGTGATGTCCACGCCCAGCTCCACCGGTTCGTCCCCGGCCGGCTCGGCATGCTGGATGATGTTGGAGACGGACTCGATGACCGCCGTCGTGAACGTCATCTGGTCCATGTCCTGGACGAAGGGGACGTCCAGCCACAAGCTGTCCAGGTCGTTGTGGACGGATTCGACGGCGTCCTCCGCAGCAGGTCCCCGGAAGCTGCGGGAGGCGAGGACGTCAGTCATTGCTGAACGCCTCGTCGGCCGACGGGTACGCGGTGAGGACCTTGTCCATGCTGGTCAGCTGCAGGACCATCTTCACCTGCGGCTGGACGGCAGCGATCCGGAGGTCGCCGCCTGCCTGCCGGGCCGCCTTCAGGCACCCGATCAGCGCACCGAGGCCCGAGGAGTCCATAAAGGCGGTCTTTTCCAGATTGACCACGATCCGGTTGGACCCGCCGGCAATCACATCCGTCACGAACTCGCGCAGCTTGGGGGCGGACACCATGTTGAGCCGCCCGTCCGCCTTGACCTCCGCGTACGAATCTCGCACTTCGTAACTGAATTCCATCAGGACTCCTTCTCTGTAACTGCGGGTTCTGCGGCCGGTTCATACCCCTTGTAGAGCACGGCGCGGACCAGGATGCTCATGACCACCAGGTCGAAAATGACCCAGGCGACGTTCACCAGGGTGCCCAGCGGTTCCGCCAGTCCGGTGGCCAGCCGGATGATCCCGACGACGGCGGCCACGGCCAGCAGCGCCGACACCACGATCTGGGGCTGGATCAGGCTCCAGCTGGGTCCGCCGCTCTGGCGGGCCTTGGGGGTGACGGCAAACCCGAGGGGACGGCCGAACCAGACGTTCCGGGCCGCCGTCGAGCACGCCTTGATCCAGGTGGGGAACAGGGCCAGGCTGTACTGCTGCCCGCGCCAGGTGGGGATGCCCCGGCCGGCCACGGCGAACAGGATCTGGTTGACCACCATGAAGGGGATGAACCGGATGAAGAAATCCCAGCTCAGGCTGGTGACCGGGAGGATGCCCAGCAGCAGGTAGATGATCGGTGCGGCGAAGTAGATGACGGCCGCATAGCCGCTGAGGTAGGTCCACATGGTGGCGAAGTACATCAGCCGCTGGCCGAGCTTCAGGCCCTTCTGCACCAGCGGGTTCTCGCGCAGCAGCACCTGGATGGTGCCCTGGGCCCAGCGCAGCCGCTGCGTGAGCATGGTCTTCAGGTCCTCCGGCGCCAGCCCGTAGGCAAGGACTTCGTGGTGGTAGACGCTCTCCCAGCCCATGGCGTGCATGCGCATGGCGGTGGCCATGTCCTCGGTGACGGAGATGGTGGCCAGGGGCATGACGGGCTGGGCCTCGTCATTGCGTTCCACGGACAGTGCGTCCAGGACCGCCTGCACGGATTCGAGGGCGCCCAGCGGGGACCAGTCGCGGCGGGACATGCGCTGGACGGCGTCGTCGGCCACTACCGGGACCCCGGCCTCGCCCACATGGGCGAGTTCCATGGCGGCGATCTCTTCGAGGTCGGACTGCAGGGCCTCGACGTCGGCAAGGACCAGGGTCTGCACGGCGGCATCGACGCGGCGGCGGACACGGTAGGTGATCTCGCTGAGCGACTTCCCGGCGTCGAGTTCCTTCTGCGCTTCCCGGGTGGCCGCCTCCACCTCGTCCAGCACCTCGGCCACCAGCGGTGATTCCATGTCGGCGGATTTCCGCGCCTTCTTGATCGCGGTCTGGGATGCTGCCAGCGCGCGGCGGATGCTCTTTTCGGTTTCCTTGACGTAGCCCACCAGGCCCAGCTGCATCAGCGCCTCGCGGCGCAGGATGGCGTTGGAGCCGCAGAAGAAGGCGGCATTCCAGCCGTCCTTGCCCTGCTGGATGGGGCCGTAAAACAGGGGCGCCTGGCTGCCGAGCGGGTCATCGGCGGGAACGTTGCTGAAGTACTGCGGTGTCTGGACCAGGGCCACGCGGCGGTTGTTGAAGTAGCCGAGCGTCTTTTCTAGGATGTCCGGTTCGGGGATCTGGTCCGTGTCCAGGATCAGGAGGAACTCGCCGTGGGTCTGCATCAGGGCGTTGTTCAGGTTGCCGGCCTTCGCGTGGCGGGGAAGGTCCGAGGTCCAGTCCTCGCTGCGCGTCACGTAGCCCAGCCCATGTTGTTCGGCGAGTGCCTTGAGTTCGGGGCGGGCGCCGTCGTCCAGGATCCAGGTGCTGTGCGGGTGCCGGATTTTCTGCGCCGCCAGGGCGGTGGTCATCACCATGTCCAGGTCTTCGTTGTAGGTGGTGATGAAGACGTCCACGGTGGCATCCGGCGGGGGCGGCGGCGCGCCCTTGCGGATCTTCAGCCGCC
Source organism: Arthrobacter nitrophenolicus (assembly GCF_045833485.1). Classification (NCBI taxonomy): domain Bacteria; kingdom Bacillati; phylum Actinomycetota; class Actinomycetes; order Micrococcales; family Micrococcaceae; genus Arthrobacter; species Arthrobacter nitrophenolicus. Next base: position 1,250,265 of record NZ_CP174504.1, on the reverse strand, counting down.
AGACGGTCATGCCGAAGAGCATGACGTCGATCAGGCTGTAGGTTTCGGCGATGACCAGCGGCAGGGCGATCCACCAGGCGTCCCAGTTCAGCGATGCCAGCCAGCGCCAGGTGATGTAGTTGACGCCGGTGATGACGGTGAGCACCACTACCAGGCGGGTCAGGAAGCGGGTCATGCCGTGGCTTTCTCAGGCAGCCGGCGGACCACGACCACCGTCACGTCATCCTCCGCCGTCTCCGCGGGGGCCAGGGCCATAATGGCGCTGCTGGCGGCATGGGCGGAGCCATGGCCCAGCGTGGCGGTCCGGACGGCGTCGGTGAAGTCCTCCACTGACTCGAAAACGTCCAGGACACCGTCGCTGACCACCACCAGGGAATCGCCGGGGGCCAGCTCAAAGGCCGACTGTGGCCAGTCCGTTCCCGTCCAGGCGCCCACGGGCGGGCCGCCGGAGGGCAGCCGCTCAGCAGTCCCGCCCGGCTGGACGTGCAGCGCCAGCCCGTGGCCGGCGTCGACATAGCTGACCTTCCCCGAGGCCGCCTCCAGCCGCGCATGGAACAGGGTGACGAAAGAGTTGGAGGAGTCCAGGTCCGTGGCGATGGCCTTGCTGGCGGAGGCGAAGGCGCCGTCCAGGTCCGGCCGGTGGCCGGTGGAGCGCATGACGGCACGGACCGTTGCGGCGATCAGGGCAGCGCCCATGCCCTTGCCCATGGCGTCGGCGAAGGTGAGGTGCAGCCCGTCGGCGGTCTGGTACCAGTCGTAGAAGTCGCCGCCCACGCTGCGTGAGGGGCGGAAGACGCCGGCCACGTCGTACCCCTCCACCCGGATGTCCTCCTTGGGCAGGAGGCTCTGCTGGACCTCTGTGGCCCGTTCCAGTTCGCTGCGGGCGGCCGAGTCCGCGGCGGCCGAGGGCCTGCGGCGGAACAGGGCGTTGATGCGGGACTGCAGCTCGCGCGGGCTGAAGGGTTTGCTGATGTATTCGTCGGCCCCGTTGTCCAGCCCGGTCAGCTTGTCCAGTTCGTCCGCCCGGGCGGTGAGCATGACAATGAACGCGTCCGAAAACTCGCGCAGCAGCTTGCAGACTTCCAGGCCGTCCAGGTCCGGAAGGTTCAGGTCCAGCGTGACCAGGTCCGGCTGGACGCGGCGGACTTCCGCAACGCCCGGCAGCCCTGCGGCTGCCTGCGATACCTCAAACCCCTGCTTCTGCAGCACCCGGACCAGCAGCCCCCGGATGTCCGGGTCGTCCTCGATGACAACGGCGCGACGGATTTCGGAGGTTGAGACCATAGCTCTACTTCTACCGTATTAACCGCGACGGGGCATGTCGTAGGACTTCACAGTGCTTTTCAGGCTTGCCGCACCCCGCCCGCATGCCGTTTGCGGCCTTTACTGGAGCCCTTGGAGGATCTTGCGGCAATCTTGGGATCCGCTTGCCCGGATGTTGAGCATGGTTCGGGACACTCGAAGTGACAGATCTTCCGGGCAGGAGAACGGTCGACGGCGGCCCACCGGAAGCTGGACGGCTTGCGGGAAGGCGGGAGCAGCCATGGGGAAAATGAAGATCACCTACCGGGCGCCGGCGCCCGCCGGGCCTGCTGTTGCTGTGCCTGCCGTTGCCGCGCCCGGGCCGGCAGCTGACGTGGAGGTCCCGCCGGGACTGGTCCGGACGGGCCTCGATAAAGCCAGGGCGCTGCTCCGTGTCTACGTCCACTCGCGGAAAGTTCGAGCCGCGGCGAAGGCGCTCGCGGCAGCCCTTGCGGAGTCGCGGGAAGTCTCGAGCTGGCCCGGCGACAGGCTGCCGGTGGGCGCCGCGATGTCCGACCAGGTGGAGAAGCTGACGCGCCGGCTGAAGCTGGAGACCGAGGCGCACAACAGGCTGGAGGCACTTTTCAGGTCTGTGGATTTGGGGCGTTCCGCCGCAGCGGTTTAGGTGTCACACTTAGGAGCAATCGAGTGGCTGGGGGAGACAGTCAGGAGATTGCAGTGGGTTGGATGGCCGGTTGGGCGTACCTTATCGCCGGACTCATGACCGTGGATGCGCTGCTCTTGGCGCTCTGGGCCATGGAGCGGGACTGGTCCCGGAAATGGTGGAAAAAACCCTAGGCGCCCGTCTCCCTGGCAATGGCCAATCAAACTGACCCCGTGAAGCTGTAGGGGTGAACCAGGCGGATCGGCGTGCCGTTGATGCTGGCCAGATGGCCGCTCCACGCCAGCCGGTACAGCTCCTTCAGATCACCCAGGTCCGCGTCAGTGAGCTTGCTGTTGGCCCCGTAGTTCATGATGGTGAACGGTTCGTGCGTTCCAAAGACCTCCGAGGGCCAGGCGGTTTCCCGGATATTGGCGAAGAAGTGCCGCAGGCCGAAGACGTGGCCGAACTCGTGGATCATCGTCTCAACCTGTTCCTCGCGGGACTGCTGGAACATGGTGGGGTAGATGGTCAGCTGGTGCCGGCCGCCGTCGGGAAAGAACGCACTGGCCAGGACGCAGCCTGCGGGCGTGCAGTCCGGGGCGTTCCGCAGCACGATCTCGAAGTCCCACAGATCGTCGTCCCGGGTGAACCGGATCGGAGCGGCGGTGCCCCAGCGGAGCAGGCATTCGCCCATCAGTTCTCTGACCACGCTCTTGCTTTGTTCCGCGTTGGGGGCGAGTGCGAAGGACCGCTCCTGGAACCGCCACTTCAGGATGGTGCCCGGATGCCACAAGGGAACGAAGCCCTCCGTTGCATCAACCACTATTTCGCTGGGCGGACGCCCGCCGGGGGTCGCGTGCCCGCGTCCCTCGGTGGCGCAGGCGAAGGTGTTCCCGAGGCGGTGGACGAGTTCTTCAGCGGCCGATTCCATGGTTGTTCCTGCCCTTGCGCACGCTCCGTTGATCCTGACGTCCCGATGCTAGGAAGTGCTGCGTTACGGGCGCGTTATTGCTCGGCGGCCATGCCCCGCCAGGCTACGTCGACGGCGGCCCGGCAGCGTTCCATCGTCTGGGGCTCGTCCATCCGCTCGCCGCGCACCACCAACTGGTAGTAGAAGACACCGGCGATGAGGTCGAAACAGGCTTCCGGGTCCAGGCCGGCACGGAAGCCACCACGTTCGATGCCGGCGCGGAGGGCGTCCACGATGGGCGCCCGGCGGCGTGAGACATGCGAAGCCCAGTAGGCCTTTTGCAGGGTGCGGTCGGCCATGGCCAGCCGGATCCTTTGGCGGAACCTTTCCTCGGGGTAACCTGCGTTGTCGCCCTCCAGCGGGGTTCCCAGGATCGCCTCCATAATGGCATCCCGAAGGTTCCCGTCCGTGGGAATGGGCGGCGGAACGTAGCGGCCGACGTCGAGTGCTGCCGCCACCAAGGTGGTCAGTGACGGCCACCGCCGGTACAGTGCCGCGCGGCTCACCCCGCTGCGGGACACGATGCGGGCGGCGGTGACTTCTTCCTTGTCGTCGATGAGTTCCAGGACGGCGGCGAGGACCTGCGCGTCGATGTCCTCGTTCCGGGGACGGCCGGGGCCCCGGCGCGGGGTGCGCGCCGGGGCTGCCGTCTCAGGGGCAAGAGTGGTCATGCCAGGGCACGGTGGCGCAGGCGGGCGATGGTGTCCGCACCCAGCCCGGCGGCGCGCAGCGGTGCCAGTGCATCGCCGTGGCGTTCCCGCAGCCGGGCGAGCATGGTGTGCATGGAGATGTCCATCGGCTCATCCGGGAAGGTCACGGCCATGGCGTCCAGGTCGAAGCCGAGGCGGGCCATCAGCGCGCCCATGGTGGGTTTCATGCGCTGCATGACCGCCGCCATGTTGCCGTGCGTCCGGGCGTAGTCGGCCACGATGTCGTCATCCGTTGCGCCGAGCGCCAGCAGCAGCATTGCGGCAAGGACGCCGGTCCGGTCCCTGCCCGCTGCGCAGTGGAAGGCCGTGGTCCCGGGGGCGAGCGCAATGATGCCCAGGGCACTGGCGAGCTGGGGTGCAGCAGCCTCCACCATGCGTGCGTACATCATGCCCATGGCCACGTGCTCGATGACCGGTGCGTCGCCGTCGGGCATTCCGGCGCTGATGCTTTCCATGAGGGGGAGGTGGTGGTACGCAACCGGGTAGCCGGCCAGCGGCCCGCGGCCCGTGAGGGCTGCCTCGTCCTTGGTGCGCAGGTCGATGACCGCCGCCAGCCCGCCCTCAACCAGGATCCGGGCGTCCTCGTCCGTGATGACGGAGAGGTCATCGGCGCGCAGGGCGAGGCCGTTTCGCAGGAGGCCCCCTTCGACCGGGATGCCGCCGAGGTCCCGGAGGTTGACCGGAGCGCTGAGCTCGATATCGGTAATTGTTGCTGTCATGTGATTCTCCTTCTGATGAGGGCGCTGCCCTGGTCGATCACCGTGACCAGCACGATGATGCAGATGATGATGGCGCTGAGGTGGCCGTAGTCGTACATGCGCATGGCGGTGGTGAGTTCCAGGCCGATACCGCCCGCGCCCACCAGGCCCAGGATGGTTGCGCCGCGCACGTTGCCCTCGAAGAGGAGCAGCGTGTACGAAACAAGCAGCGGCGCGGCCTGCGGGACAATGCCGTACTGGATGACCTGCCGTTTGGAGGCCCCGACCGCTTCCATGGCGGTGACGGGACCGCGGTCAACGGACTCCATGGCCTCGGCGAAGATTTTGCCAATCGAGCCGAGGGAGCCAAGTGTCATGGCGAGGATTCCGGCGAACGGTCCCAGGCCGACGGCGGAGACGAACATGAGCGCGAACACCAAGTCGGGCACTGAGCGGATGATGTTCATGACCCAGCGGGCGGGGAAGTAGAGCCAGCGCGGGGAAATGTTGGATGCGGCCGTGAACGCGACCAGCAGGGACAGGACCGTGCCAAGTACGGTTCCCACGATCGCCATCTGCAGTGTCTCCACCAGCAGCGTGACGATGGTGCCGAACTTGCCGAAGTCGGGCGGGAAGAGCCGGGTGAGGAATTCGCCCATGTTCGCTGTTCCTTCCCCGAGCTTGGCGAAGTTGAACTCTGCGCCCTGGAATGACCAGGCCAGCAGGACGAGCGCAACCGGAATGCCGGCGAGGAACCGGGCGCGGGGGATCGAGAAGGCCCGTTCCAGGCGGAGCCGCTCTGCCGGGTCAAGCTGCCCGGGCATGCCTGGTGCTGCCGTACCGGCGGATCCTGTGGCAGGGGTGTGTTCAGTGGTGGTCACCGGGCTGTCCTTCCTCGTCATAGAGCACGGAGAGCTGTTGGGCATCGAGTTGGGCGGCAGGTGCGGAGACGATGATCTTGCCTTGCCGCAGCCCTACGATGCGGTCGCAGTGCCGCAGCGCGAGTGGCAGGACATGCAGGCTCACAAGGACGGGGATGCCGTCCTCCCTGGCGATTTCCCTGAGCAGCTCCAGCACCGAGCCGGCGAGTTTGGGGTCCAGGGAGGCGACCGGCTCATCGGCGAAGATGACGCGGGGCTGCTGCATCAGTGCCCGGGCGATGGCGACACGCTGCTGCTGGCCCCCGCTGAGGGAACGCGCAGGGTCCTTGGCCTTGTGTGCGATGCCCACCCGGTCCAGGTACTCCATGGCCTGCCGGCGGTGCTCGCTTCCGAAGCCGCCGGCGAGGTTGATCGGGCCGGCCTCATGCAGGGCACCCGTGAGGACGTTGGTGAGCACGCTGAGGCGGGGGATGAGGTTGAACTGCTGGAAGACCTGCCCGACGTCGGAGCGCAGCTTCCGGAGGTCTCCCCGCCTGAGGTTGGTGACGTCGTAGCCCGCAACACGGGCGGTGCCCGCGGTGATGGGTGCGAAGCCGGTGAGGCTCTTCATCAGGGTCGACTTGCCCGAGCCTGAGGCGCCAAGAAGGGCCACCATCTCGCCCGGCCGGACGTCCAGGTCCACCCCGGCCAGCACGGGTTTGCCCGTGTAGGCGACCTCCAGGTTCCGGACCGAGACCAGGGGAAGCGCCTGCCGCAACTGGCCGGTGGTCGGTACGGCGTCAGTGGAAGCGGGGGCGGTCATCAGCCCAGGTCCTCAAGCTTCACGTCGGCAACCGCGGCGATGTCGGCGAAGGACTTATAGATCTCCGGCTGGGGGTCCATGATCTCCTCGAGGCCGATGAAGCCCTTTCCGAGGGCGCCGAGTGCCTCCGCGTTCGGCTCCGAGAACACCTTGGGCAGTGCTACCTTCAGAAGCGCCCGCGTCTCGCCGTCGAGTGACTGCCGGGACAGGACGCTTCCCATGACGTCCATGGCCGGGCTCTGCCCGATGCCGCGCCACTCGCCGTCCGCGAAGGGGAACATGGGTGCTCCGAGTTCGGTGAGCATGATGGCGGTGCAGGCGGCGTCCACCTGGCCCTGCTTGAGGGCCGCGAACCTGCCTTCGTGGCCGCCGGCGAAGATTGCCTGGTAGTCCTCGCCCTTGGTCAGCCCGGCCTCGTGCAGCATGTAGACCGGCATGAAGTAGCCCGAGCTGGAGGCCTGGTCTGCGAAGGCGACGGTTTTTCCGCGCAGGTCCTCCAGCTTCTGCACGGGTGACCCGTCCAGCACCACGCAGGTGGAGACGGGGTCCTCGCTGCCGGCCCATGCCATCAGGGAGTCCACCTCGCCGGTGTTCACGGCCAGAGCTGACGGGAAGCCGCTCATGATGCCGATGTCCACGTGGTCACCGCGGATCGCTTCCACGACGCTGAGGTAGTCGGGGACGTCGGTGACCTCCACCTCGCGTCCTGTTTCGGCTTCGAGGAGTTCCGCGAATGCCTCGATCGGGTTCTCCTGGGTGGGGTCGTCGCCCAGGGGGATAGTGGCGATGGTAATGGGTGCGTTGACGGCGCTGGCTTGTTCGGCGGCGGGGGCCTGGCAGCCGGTCAGTGCAATAAGGGCGCCGGCACTCAGGATGCCCAGGACGGGCAGGGTGGGATAACGCATGGTGTCCTTCTCGGATGATGTGGGGGATTTTCGAGAACACCAATATCCAAACCGCGGCAGGCAACGCGGAATTACGAGAACGCCGTACTGCGAAAGAAACGGCAGGTAAACAATCCGTGACGTGGGCGGATCCTTAAGCGGCTAAGGGGTTATGGGGTGCCTATCTCCAGCCGCATCAGCACCCGCGGGAATCCGTTCAGCACCGACTGGGTGTCCGCTGCCTTGGTGAAGCCGGCGTCCTCGAAGAGTTTGCGGGTGCCGACGTACGCCATGGTGAGGTCAACCTTGGCGCCGGCGTTGTCCACCGGGTAGCCCTCGACGGCGGGTGCCCCGTAGGATCGGGCGAAGTCCACCGCACCTGCCAGGAGGGCATGCGAAATGCCCTTGCCACGGTGGCCCGGCCGCACGCGGATGCACCACACCGACCACACGTCCAGGCTGTCCACGTGCGGGATCTTCCTGTTCCCGGCGAAACTGGTGTCGGCGCGCGGGTGGACCGCTGCCCACCCCACCGGCTCGCCGCCGTCGTACGCCAGCACGCCCGGCGGCGGATCCTGTCCCACCAGCTTTTTCACCAGCTCGCCGCGCTCCGTTCCCTGCAGCGACTGGTTCAGTTTGGAGGGGATGCGGTAGCTCAGGCACCAGCAGACGTTGGCGTCCGGCCGCTTGGGCCCCACCAGCGCCCGGACGTCCTCGAAAGTGGTTGCGGGACGGACCTCAATCGCCATGACGCCATCCTGACACCGCGCCGGACAACACGGCAACGATGCCGAAGTGGTCCCGTTAACGGCCGATGCTCCCGCACGGAAAATGCGGGAGCATCGGCTGGAAACGCGCCAAGACTGCGGGAGCGTTGGCTGGAAAGGCGCAGGAAGGGAGAGAGGGTCCTAGATGCCCAGGGCTTCCTTGAGTGCCGCGACGTGTCCGTCGGCCTGGACCTGGTACTGGGCCAGGACCACGTTGCCGTCGGGGTCCACCACCACGGTGGACCGGACGATGCCCTCAACGATTTCGCCGTTGACCAGCTTCTCGCCCCAGGCGCCGTAGGCCAGGGCGACCGCGTGGTCCTCGTCGGAGAGCAGCGGGAAGGTCAGGGAGAAGTCGCCGCTGAAGCCCGCCAGGGCCTCGGGGGCGTCGGGGGAGATGCCGATGACTTCGTAGCCCTTCCCCTGCAGGGAGGCCAGGCTGTCGCGGAAGTCGCAGGCCTCGGTGGTGCAGCCGGGGGTGGCCGCCTTCGGGTAGAAGTACACAATGACGTTCTTGCCACGGTAGTCGGCCAAGGCAGTTTCGCGGCCCTGGGCGTCCCTGAGGGTGAATTCAGGGGCCTCGGTTCCGGGCTGCAGCTTGGTGGTCAGGGTGGGGCTCATGGTGTTCCTTTGGAAGGGTCGGTCAATAATGGCCAAACAACAAGTGAAGCGGCTTCCCGCTCAGAGGTACAACTCCGGCGTCATATGCAGTATTCCGCCGGGCCGCGCACAGTGGCGCACTGGCCCGGCACGAACTGGTATCCGCCGCCCCGGACGGTGGCAACAGCGTGGCGTGCATTTCCGAGTTTCCGGCGGATCCTGCCCACGTAGACATCGATGGACCGGGCTGAGGCTCCGGGCGTCTCGAACGAGTCCAGGAACTCCTGCAGTTCCTCGCGGCTAACGGTCCGGGACAGGTGCGTCACCAGGTACCGCAGCACCTTGAATTCGACGCCGGTGAGCGGCACCGGCTTGCCATCCAGCAGGACGGTGTCGGCGGCCAGGTCCACGGCCATGCGGCTGACGGGACCGGCCGACGGCGGGAGGGAAGGGGCGCCGCCGTCGTCCCCCTGCGGGGAGTCCTCCGAGGGGGACGGCGACGGCACCGTTTTGGGAGCTCCGGCAGCAGGCCAATGGACTTCCGCCTCCGGAGCAGTCTGCAGGGCCCTGGCAAGGACCAGTTGGGCAGCGCGGGCCAGGAGTTCGGGATCGGTTCCCTCCTCCGGGACCACCCACACGGCCAGTCCGCGGGCGGCAGCTTTGGGCTGGACTGTTCGCGGCGGGAAACCCGTCCGCGGACGGTGGGCCGTCCGCGGATGGTGGACTTCCACTGCCATGGCGTGTCCTTACACTCCGCCGCGGCGGATCAGCTTGCCCGTGGGGGTCTGGCCGTCCACCACGGCGCCGCGCAGGAAGGTCTTGCGGACCACGCCGGAGAGGGTCTTGCCGTCGTAGGGGGTGATGGGGTTCTTGTGCTTGAGCTTGGACACGTCCACCACGAACGCCTCGTCCGGGGCGAAGACGGCGAAGTCGGCGTCGTAGCCGAGCGCCAGCTGGCCCTTGTTGGTGAGGCGGGCCAGGCTGGCGGGCTTCTCAGCCATCCAGGACACCACCTGCTCCAGCGGGATGCCGCGGTGCCGGGCCTCGCTCCAGATCAGGGACAGGCCCAGCTGCAGCGAGGAGACGCCGCCCCAGGCCACGGCGAAGTCGCCGTTTTCCAGGTCCTTCAGGTCCAGGGTGGAGGGGGAGTGGTCCGAGACAATGCAGTCGATGGTGCCGTCCAGCAGGCCCTGCCAGAGCAGCTCGCGGTTGGAAGCCTCGCGGATGGGAGGGCAGCACTTGTAGGCCGTGGCGCCGTCCGGGATTTCCTCAGCCATCAGCGTGAGGTAGTGCGGGCAGGTCTCCACGGTGAGCTTCACGCCGTCGCGCTTTGCCGAGGCGATCATGGGCAGCGCGTCCGACGACGAGAGGTGCAGGATGTGCGCCCGCGCACCGGTCCAGCGTGCCCGCTCGATGACCTCGGCGATGGCCTTGTTCTCGGCGCCGCGGGGCCGGGAGGCAAGGAACGTCTCGTAGTGGTCGCCGCCGGGGTGCGGGGCCCGGTCGATCGCGTGCGAGTCCTCGGCGTGGACGATCATAAGCGAGTCGAAGGACTTCAGCTCGGCCATGTCCTCCTCCATCTCGTCCGCGTCCAGGTGGGGGAACTCGTCCACGCCGGAGTGCAGGAGGAAGCATTTGAAGCCGAAGACGCCGTCGTCGTGCAGGGGGCGCAGGTCCGCCTTGTTCCCAGGAATCGCGCCGCCCCAGAACCCGACGTCGATGAACGCCTGGTCCTCGGCCACCTCGCGCTTGAGCTTGAGGTTCTCCACGGTGGTGGTGGGCGGGACGGAGTTCAGCGGCATGTCGATGATGGTGGTCACGCCGCCGGCCGCTGCTGCACGCGTGGCGGAGGCGAAGCCTTCCCACTCGGTGCGGCCGGGCTCGTTGACGTGGACGTGGGTGTCCACCAGCCCCGGGAGCAGGGTCTCGTCGTCGGCGAGTTCAACCACCTCGGCGCCGGCCAGGCCGTTTCCGAGCGGCTCGATGGCCACGATCTTTCCGCCGCGGACGCCCACTTCACGCGGGGCGATCCCGGCGGTGGTCAGGATGCGCTGGCCACGGATGACGAGGTCAAAACGTTCTTCAGACACGGAGGTCCTCCTTGGTACGTGCGGTGCCGGCAAACCCTCCGGCTGCCAGTTTTCCGCTGATCTGGGTGCCCAGCTGCTCCAGAAGCGGCGCTGCCTCTGCTATGCACCTGTTTACATCGCTTTCGAGCCCGGTCAAAGCGTAAACCTCGCCGAACCCGGCGGCGGCCGCCTGGCCGTCTTCCAGTGTGGTCCGGCCGCAGACGGCAACCACGGGAATGCCGCGGGCGGCGGCAGCGCGGGCCACGCCCATGGGCGTCTTGCCCAGCAGGCTTTGCTCGTCCAGGCTGCCTTCGCCGGTGATGACCAGGTCCGCGCCAGCCAGGCGTTCGGCGAGGCCGGTGAATTCGAGGACCACGTCGATGCCGGGCCGGCGGGAGGCGGCCAGCGCGGCGATGGCTGCATAGCCCACTCCGCCGGCTGCCCCCGCGCCGGGGGCTTCGGCGGCCTTGACCGCGCGGAATCCGATTTCCCTGGCCAGGACTTCGACAAACCTGGCCAGGGCGGCGTCGAGCACGTCGACGTCTTGCTGTGTGGCACCCTTCTGCGGGCCGAAAATCGCCGCGGCGCCGGAGGCGCCCAGCAGGGGATTGTCGACGTCGGATGCCAGCACAAAGCGTGTGTCCACCAGCCGGGGCTCAAAGTGGGTGAAGTCGATGCTGTGCAGGTTGGCCAGCGCAGCACCGCCCGGCGGCAGCTCGTTGTTCCTGCTGTCCAGGAACCTGGCGCCGAGCCCCTGCAGGAGCCCCGCGCCGCCGTCGGTATTGGCGCTGCCGCCCACCCCCAACACCATGCGGCGGCAGCCGGCGTCCAGGGCGGCGCGGATCAGCTGGCCGGTGCCCAGGCTGGTGGCGGCCAGGGCGGAAGCGGAGTCCGGCCGGCCGCCGCGCGCCACCTGGGGAACCAGGGCCAGCCCGGAGGCGGTGGCCATCTCAATGACGGCCTCGTGGTCCCGGACCGCGAAGTCCGCTTCCACCGGCTGGCCGAGCGGCCCGGCCACCGTGGCGGTGCGGCGGGTGAAGCCGGAGCCGACGGCGGCATCGAGGGTGCCCTCGCCGCCGTCGGCCACCGGAATCCGGACCACGTCAAGGTTGCCGCCCGCACCCCGCTGCAGGCCCTTTTCCAGGTGCGCGCAGACTTCCGGAGCGGAGAGGGATCCCTTGAACTTGTCCGGGGCAATGACGATGCGCATGGTTTAGGCCTGCAGCGCCAGGATGGCGGTGGGGGCGTCCGCGGGGGACTCTGCCAGTTCCTCGAACTCGTTCACGGCATTGATTTCCACGCCCATGGAGATGTTGGTGACCTTTTCCAGGATCACTTCCACCACCACGGGAACCTGGAACTCGCCCATCAGTGCCTTGGCCTTGTCGAAGGCGGCGGCGAGGTCGTTGGGGTCCTCCACGCGCACGGCCTTGCAGCCCAGGCCCTCTGCCACCTTCAGGTGGTCCACGCCGTAGCCGCGGGTGTCCTCGGACAGGTGCGAGCTGTTGATGTTCTCGAACGCCAGGGACACGTTCTGCTCCATGTTGAAGCCGCGCTGGGACTGGCGGATCAGGCCCAGGTAGGAGTTGTTCACCACCACGTGGATGTACGGGAGGTTGAACTGCGCGCCCACGGCCAGTTCCTCGATCATGAACTGGAAGTCGTAGTCGCCGGAGAGGGCAACCACGGTCTCGTCCGGGTTGGAACGCGCGACGCCGAGCGCGGCGGGGGCGGTCCAGCCCAGCGGGCCTGCCTGGCCGGCGTTGATCCACTTGCGCGGGCCGAACACGTGCAGCATCTGGGCGCCGGCGATCTGGGACAGGCCGATGGTGGACACGTAGGTGGTGTCGCGGCCGAAGGACTTGTTCATCTCCTCGTACACGCGCTGCGGCTTGATGGGGATGTTCTCGAAGTGGGTCTTGCGGTGCAGGGAGGCCTTGCGGTCCTGGCACTCGGCAACCCAGGCGCTGTAGTCCGGCAGGGACCCGGCCGCCTTGCGCTCCTTGGCGAGCTCAACCAGCCCTGCCAGCGCCGCACCGGCGTCGGACGCGATGCCCAGGTCCGGGGAGAACACGCGGCCGATCTGCGTGGGCTCGATGTCGATGTGCACGAACTTCCGGCCCGCGGTGTAGGTCTCCAGGCCGCCGGTGTGGCGGTTGGCCCAGCGGTTGCCGATGCCGATCACGAAGTCGCTCTGCAGGTAGTTTTCGTTGCCGTAGCGGTGCGAGGTCTGCAGGCCCACCATGCCGGCCATGAGCTGGTGGTCGTCCGGGATGGTGCCCCAGCCCATCAGGGTGGGGATGACCGGAACGTTCAGGGTCTCGGCCAGTTCCACCAGCTGGGCGGAGGCGCCGGCGTTGATGATGCCGCCGCCGGCAACGATCAGCGGGTGCTTGGCGCTGGTGAGCATGTCCAGGGCTTTTTCCAGCTGCTTGCGCGAGGCCTTGGGCTTCTCAACGGGCAGGGGCTCGTAGGTGTCGATGTCGAATTCGATCTCGGCCAGCTGCACGTCGATGGGCAGGTCCAGCAGGACGGGACCGGGGCGGCCGGAGCGCATCAGCTGGAAGGCCTTCTGGAAAGCGCCGGGAACCTGGCCGGGCTCCAGGATGGTCATGGCCATCTTGGTGACGGGCTTGGCGATGGACTCGATGTCCACGGCCTGGAAGTCTTCCTTGTGCAGCTTGGCCACCGGCGCCTGGCCGGTGATGCAGAGCATGGGGATGGAATCGGCCCAAGCGGCGTAGAGGCCGGTGATCATGTCCGTGCCGGCGGGGCCGGACGTGCCGATGCAGATGCCGATGTTGCCGTCCTTGGCGCGGCTGAAGCCGTCCGCCATGTGGCTGGCGCCCTCAACGTGGCGGGCCAGGGTGTGGCGGATGCCGCCGTGGGCGCGCATGGCCGAGTAGAAGGGGTTGATTGCAGCGCCTGGCAGGCCGAACGCCTCGATGGCGCCTTCCTTTTCCAGGATGGCAACCGCTGCATCAACGGTACGCATCTTGCTCATGGGGTGCTCCTTGAAAGCTTGAAAGTCTGTTTTTGGGTGTGCTGAAGGAAGGCCCGGCGATTGTGGGGCCTAAAAGCCTGTGATGGGGCCGGTGGTTGAGCCTGTCGAAACCTGGATTTCGACAGGCTCAATCACCGCTTAGCTGCGGCCTGTCCTATTTCCTGCCGGAGAGCTGGAGGACCTGCTTGAAGAGGCCGGAGTGGTCCAGTGCGCCGTCGCCCTGGTTGACGGTGGCGGCGACGAGCTGGGCGACGACGGCGCCGAGGGGGACGGCCACGTTGGCTTCGCGGGCGGCGGAGGTGACGATGCCGAGGTCCTTGTGGTGCAGGGCGAGGCGGAAGCCGGGGTCGAAGTTGCGGTCCAGCATCTTCTGGCCCTTCTGGTCCAGGACCTTGGAGCCGGCCAGGCCGCCGCCAAGGACCTTGAGGGCTGCATCGGTGTCCACGCCGTAGGCTTCGAGGAACGCGATGGCCTCGCCGAGGACCTCGATATTGACGGCGACGATGAGCTGGTTGGCTGCCTTGACGGTCTGGCCTGAGCCGGAGGGGCCGACGTGGACGATGGTCTTGCCGACGGCGTTCAGGACGTCCTGGGCGGCGTCGAAGTCTGCCTTGTCGCCGCCGACCATGATGGAGAGGACGGCGTCGATGGCGCCCTGTTCGCCGCCGGAGACCGGGGCGTCGAGGGGGCGGATGCCGGCTTCGCGGGCTTCGTCGGAGAGGCGCTTGGCGACGTCGGGGCGGATGCTAGACGCGTCGATCCACAGGGTTCCCTGCTTGGCGTTGGCGAAGACGCCGTCCTTGCCGGTGACGACGCCTTCGACGTCGGGGGAATCCGGCACCATGGTGATGACGACGTCGGCGTCCTTGACGGCGTCGGCGATGCTTGAGGCGCCCTTGCCGCCTTCGGAGACGAGCTTGTCGATCTTGTCCTGGCTGCGGTTGAAGCCGGTGACGGTGTGGCCGGCCTTGACCAGGTTGATGGCCATGGGCAGGCCCATGATTCCGAGTCCGATAACTGCAACGTTGCTCATGATGGTTCTCTTTCCTGAAGTCTTTGTGGGGCTGGTGGTTGAGCCTGTCGAAACCGGATTTCGACAGGCTCAATCACCGGTTACTGGCTAACGCGCTGGCGGATGGCCCAGCTGAAGGCCGTTTCCTGCGGTTCCTTGTACTCGAGGCCGATGTAGCCCTCATAGCCGAGTTCGCGGCTGCGGGCGATCCATTCGCCGAGCGGAAGGGTTCCCGTGCCGGGGGCGCCGCGGCCGGGGTTGTCGGCGATCTGGATGTGGCCGAAGTCCTTGGCGTGGTTCTCGATGACGGATTCGACGTCGTCGCCGTTGACTGCGAGGTGGTAGAAATCGGCGAGGAGCTTGATGTTGCCGGCGCCGGATTCCGCCTTGACGCGGGCAATGACCTGCAGGGCGTCCTCGGCGGTGAGGAGCGGATACCTGGGGGCGCCGCTGACCGGTTCGAGGAGGACGGTGCCGCCGATGCGGGCCACGCCTTCGGCTGCTGCGGCGAGGTTTTTGGCGGCCAGTTCGTCCTGCTCTTCGGGGGTGGCGTCGTCCTGCCGGTTGCCGTAGAGGGCGTTGAAGGCCTTGCAGCCCAGGCGCTCACCGATGCCGGCCACGACGTCGATGTTGTCCTTGAACTCGGACTCGCGGCCCTTCCAGGACACCAGGCCGCGGTCGCCGCCGGGCATGTTGCCAGCGTTGAAGTTCAGGCCCGTGAGCTGCACCCCGGCGTCCTTGATGGCGTTCTCGAACCGGGTGATCTCGGCGTCCGCCGGAACGGAGGATTCGAACGGCCACCAGAACTCGACGGCGTCGAAGCCTGCTGCCTTGGCTGCGGCCGGCCGCTCAAGCAGGGGCAGCTCCGTCAGCAGGATGGAGCAGTTCACTGTGTACGTCATCGTAGGTCCTTCCGGGGAGGGCTTTGATCTATCTTCCCCTGCGTCACCGGCTCGTTAACCGTTTCCGCTTTGTGGAATTTAGATTCTGCTTTATGAAAAGTGTAGGGAAGGAGGGTGAGGCGAGTCAAGGGGAGGGCAAGAGAAAGGGCCGGCTGCAAAAGCAGCCGGCCCTTGAGGTGGTCCGTTACCGCAGGTCGAAGCGGTCGGCCTCCATGACCTTTGTCCATGCGGCCACGAAGTCGTTCACGAACTTCTCCTTGCCGTCCTCGCTCGCGTACACCTCGGACAGTGCCCGCAGCTGCGAGTTGGAGCCGAACACCAGGTCCACGGGCGTGGCGGTCCACTTCACTTCCCCGGTGGTGACGTCGCTGATCTCGTAGACGTTTTCCTCCTCCTCGGACGCCTTCCACTTGGTGCCGGGGGAGAGCAGGTTGACGAAGAAGTCGTTCGTCAGGACCTGCGGCCGGGTGGTCAGGACGCCGTGCAGGGAATCGCCGAGGTTGGCACCGAGGGCGCGCATGCCGCCCACGAGCACCGTCATCTCCGGTGCAGAGAGTCCCAGCAGGTACGCCTTGTCCAGCAGAAGGGTCTCCGGCTGGAGCTTCTCGCCGGGCCGGACGTAATTGCGGAAGCCGTCCGCCCGCGGCTGCAGGTACTGGAAGGAGTCGACGTCGGTCTGGTTCTGGGAGGCGTCAGTGCGGCCCGGGTGGAACGGCACAGTAACGGGGAACCCGGCGTCGCTGGCGGCCTTCTCCACCGCAGCGCACCCGCCAAGGACGATCAGGTCCGCCAGCGAGACCTTCTTGCCCCCGGCCTGGCCGGAGTTGAACTGCTGCTGGACCCTCTCGATCGCCTGCAGGGCAGTGCCCAGCTGGTCGGGCTCGTTGACCTCCCAGCCGCGCTGCGGCTCCAGCCGGATCCGCGCGCCGTTGGCGCCGCCGCGCCTGTCCGTCTTGCGGTAGGTGGATGCCGACGCCCAGGCGGTGCGCACCAGCTGTGCGACGGACAGCCCCGAGTCCAGGAGCTGCGCCTTGAGCGCGTCGATGTCCTGCTGGCCGATCAGCTCATGGTCCACGGCCGGAACCGGGTCCTGCCACAGTTGCGGCTCGGGAACCCACGGCCCCAGCATGTGCGGGCCCACCGGACCCATGTCGCGGTGCAGCAGCTTGTACCAGGCCTTGGCGAAGGCGAGCTGGAACTCATCCGGGTTCTTCAGGAAGCGCTGGCCGATTTCGGCATAGACCGGGTCGAAGCGCAGCGACAGGTCGGTGGTGAGCATCGTGGGCCGGTGCTTCTTCTGCGGGTCGTAGGCGTCCGGGATGATCTCCGGTGCATCCTTGGCAACCCACTGGTGGGCGCCCGCGGGGCTCTTGACCAGCTCCCACTCGTATTCGAACAGGATCTCGAGGAAGCGGCTGCTCCACTGGGTTGGCCGGTCGGTCCAGGTGACCTCCAGGCCGGACGTGATCGTGTCCGGCCCCTTGCCGCTGCCGTAGGTGCTGAGCCAGCCCAGGCCCTGCGTCTCGAGGTCTGCGCCCTCCGGCTCGGGACCAACATGGGCGTCGGCGTCGCCGGCACCGTGGGTCTTGCCGAACGTGTGGCCGCCGGCGATCAGTGCGAAGGTCTCCTCGTCGTTCATCGCCATCCGCTTGAAGGTTTCGCGGATGTACGCGGCTGCGAGCTTGGGGTCCGGGTTGCCCATGGGCCCCTCGGGGTTCACGTAGATCAGGCCCATCTCGGTGGAGCCCACATCTTCGGCCATCTGGCCTTCGCCGATATAGCGTTCGTCGCCGAGCCACGTGTCTTCGGGCCCCCAGAAAATCTCCTCGGGCTCCCACACGTCCTCGCGGCCGAAGGCGAAGCCGAACGTCTTGAAGCCCATCGATTCGAGGGCCACATTGCCCGCCAGCACCAGCAGGTCCGCCCACGAGAGCTTCTGGCCGTACTTCTGCTTGACCGGCCACAGCAGGCGCCGGGCCTTGTCCAGGTTGGCGTTGTCCGGCCAGCTGTTGAGCGGGGCGAACCGCTGGCTGCCGTCACCTGCCCCGCCGCGGCCGTCATGGACGCGGTAGGTGCCGGCGGCGTGCCAGCTCAGCCGGATCATAAGGCCGCCGTAGTGGCCGAAGTCCGCAGGCCACCAGTCCTGGGACGTGGTCAGGACCTGGGTGATGTCCTGCTTGAGTGCCTCCACGTCGAGCTTCTGGAACTCTTCGCGGTAGCTGAACGAGGGGCCGAGCGGGTTGCCCGCCTGGTTGTGGGCGTGGAGCACGGAGAGGTCGAGCTGGTTCGGCCACCAGTCCGCGACGGTGCGGGGCCGGTGTCCCTTGGGCTCCGGCGAGTCGATCGCCGGGTTCTCGCTCTCGCTGCCGTGTGAGGTCACGCTGTCATGTGCGACCGGGCACCCGCCCTCAACCTTGCGGTCCAGGCCCTGGGCACTTCCCGGGGTGGGGATCGGGGGGTGGTCCTGGTGATCGGTCATGTGCTTCCTTCCATGTGGCCGAGGCCGTGGTCGGACTCGGGCGGCCGGTACAACCCTCCCATTTGACCATGTACGGACCGCCCGCTGAACCCCTCCCAGGCCTTATGTTTTTGCGCGCGCTGCGACCCGGACCGAATTGCGTTCCACCGTGGGGCAGTGGATTTTCGCTGCCTCCGCCCCGGCTGTCTCCTCCAGCCCGAGCAGCATGCGTACCCCGGCTGCGCCCAGCTCGTAGTGGGGGAGCGCCACGGTGGACAGCGGGGGCCGCAGGTGCGCGGCGATGACTTCCTGGTTGTCGAAACCGACCACGGCGAGGTCCTCCGGAATGGACAACCCGTGCTCACGCAGCCCGTCGTAGAGGCCCATGGCCATCCGGTCGTTGTAGCAGTAGACGGCGGTGGCGCTGCGCTTGAGCAGCTCACCGGTTGCGCCGTAGCCGCCTTCCTGGTCCGGATAGGCTTCCATGACCAGGCCGGGGTCGAAGGCGATGCCGGCTTCCTCGAGAGCCTGCCTGTACCCCAGGAGCCGTCCGTCCTTGGCAGGGGCGGGGATGGTGGCGTTGATGAAGGCAATGCGGCGGTGGCCGTGCCGGAGCAGGATCTCGGTTGCCGACTTTCCGCCCTGCACCTCGTCGGGTACCACGGCCCGGGCCCCCGGCTCGGCGGCGAAGCAGTTCACCAGGACAAAGTCTGCTTCCCGCAGCGAGGCCGGAATATCGGTTTCGCGGTGGAACCAGGTGGAGTAGAGGATGCCGCGCACCTTGTACTCAAGCATCATGCTGATCGCGTCCTGCTCAAGCTCCCGGTTTCCCTCGGTGTTCGCGATCAGGAGCGCGTAGCCGTGCTTCCATGCCTCGTCCTGGGCGCCGTGGATGATCTGGCCGGCGAAGGGCGTGGTGGCAACGCCGTCGGCCACCAGCCCGATGAACCGGGAGGTGCCGCTGACCAGGGTCTTGGCCATCGCGTTGGGCCGGTAGCCCAGCGCGCGGATGGCATCCTTGACGCGCTGGCGGGTTTCTTCGGCTATGCGGGCGTCTTTTTTCTTGTTGACCACCAGCGACACGGTGGCCGTCGAGACCCCTGCCGCTTCGGCGACGTCGCGGAGCGTGACGGGGTGGGCTCGTTCGGGCCGGTGCCGGGGACTGGCCGCAGGCGCGGCTTCCCCAGGCTTGTTCTCCCTTGAATTCATCTGCCCTCCGTCAGGAGTATATCCGGCGGCTGCGGCGGTCATCCCTTGGTCGCCCCGCTCTCGAGTCCCTGGATCATGGCCTTGTTGAGGACCAGGAAGACCAGCAGCAGCGGGGTAATGGTGACGCACACGGCGGCGAACGTGGCCGTCCAGTCCACCTTGCCCATGGCACCGATGTAGTTCTGCAGGCCCAGCGGGATGGTCTTCAGTTCCTCGGACAGCACGAAGGTGTTGGCGAAGATGAAGTCGTTCCAGATGAAGATGCTGTTGACCAGGACCACGGTCACCACCGTGTTGAGCGACAGCGGCAGGGTGATCAGGCCGAAGATCCGGTAGGGCCCTGCGCCGTCCAGAGACGCTGCCTCGTACGTTTCCTTGGGGATGTATTCGTAGAACGAGCAGAACAGGTAGATGGACATCGGCAGGGAGAACCCGGCCAGAGGAATGATCATCGACTGGTAGGTGTCCAGCAGGTTCACCGCCGAGTAGTCGATGAACAGGGGCACCAGGGCGATCTGGACGGGCACGATGATGCCGATCAGGAACAGCCCGCGGACCAGCTTGCTGAGCCGGAACCCGAGCACCTGGATGGCGTACGCGGCCATCATGCCCAGCAGGACGATCAGGATGTTGGCGCCCATGGTAACGATGAAGCTGTTCATGATGTTCCGGCCCAGGTCCCCCGTTTCGAAGGCCCGGGCGTAGTTCTCCCAGGTCAGCGAGCTGGGCAGGGCGAACGGATCACCGCTGGCAAAGTCCTGCTCGGTGCGCAGGCTGGTGAGGAACAGCCAGGCCAGCGGGTAGACCTGGACGATCACGATGAGCATGACCAGGACGCGTGAGAACGTCCGGAACAGGTCAGGCCTGCGACGGCGGCGGGCTGCCGGACGCGGCGGCACCACGGCGGGCGGGACGGCTGGGGCTGCCTGGGTGATCATGAGTCTGCCTTCCGCTTGAGCAGGAACAGGATGAGGCCGACGGCGACGAGGCACTCAATGACGATGAACACCGAGATGGTGCTGGCGTAGCCGAAGTCGGTGCTGGTGAACGCCGTCTTGTACATATAGGTGGTGAGCAGTTCGGACGACTGCCCCGGCCCGCCGTTGGTCATCAGGTAGGGGATGTCGAAGCCGCGCAGGCCGTAGGTGGTGGCCATGATGGTGGTGGTGATCCACACCGGGCGGATGTAGGGGAAACGGATCTTAGTGAACAACGTCCACCGGGATGCCCCGTCCAGCACGGCGGCTTCTTCAAGCTCCTTCGGCACGGCGAGCAGGGCTGCGTAGATGATGAGCATGTAGAGGCCGGTGAACCGCCAGCCTTCCGGCGCCGAGACGGCGGCCAGGACGGTGGTGACGTCCGAGAGCCAGGGCCGCTCGAGGCTGCCGAGCCCGATCCAGTGCAGCAGCTGGTTGAGCAGGCCGACGGGGTCGATGGAGTAGATCCGGACGAAGAGGAAAGCGATGGCAACGGTGGAGATCACGGCCGGCAGCAGGTAGAGCGTCTTCACCAGCTCCCGGCCGCGGCGCAGTGACGTGAGCAGGCTGGCGACCACCAGGGCCCCGCCGAGCTGCAGGACCAGGCAGATGGCCAGGTAGATCAGGGCATTCAGGAAAGCCCGCCAGAAGATGTCGTCCTTGACGAACATGCGGACGTAGTTGTCGACTCCCACGAACTCCATGTCGCTGATGCCGTTCCAGGAAAAGAAGCTCAGGAACAGCGACTGGAGGATGGGAAACAGCACCGCTGCGAAGTAGAGCAGCAGGGGAGGGAGCAGGAAGACGAGGACGGATGTCCTGGACCTGTTGGGAAGCATCCTGTTGGGGAGCATGGCCGGGCCTTTCGGGCGGGGGACCGGAGTCCCCCGCCGCAGTGGTTGCTTACTTGAAGAACGGCACTTACTTAAAGAACTTGGGGGCGTTCTGCGCGATGGTGTTGTCCATGGTGCTGGTGAACTGCTCCGGCGTGATGTTGCCCTGGACCAGCAGGACAAGCTCCTGCTGCAGGCGTCCGTTGGTGGTGGGATCAAGCTGCGTGTCCCAGGGCATGGCCTGCTTGGAACCGAGGTCTTTCGCCTGGTCCAGCGCCTTCCGGTACAGCGGCGTTGCGTTGGCCGGGACGGCGGTTTCGACGTCGGTGGTGGGCGAGAGCGCGCCGGTTGCGGCGTATTCGGCCGGGTACTTCTCCAGGGCGAACTTCAGGAAGTCGCTCACCAGGGGATCGTAGGTCTTCGAGTTCACCGCCATGCCGATGCCCGAGGGCGAAACGAACTCGTTGGCTGCCGTGACGGATCCCGCCGTGGTGGGGAGGGTGAAGAAGTCGATGTCGTCCCGGACGGCGGGGTCCAGCTTGTCCGTGGCCAGGCTGGACAGCTCCCAGGTGCCGATGTTGTACATCGCCGCCTGGCCGGACGTGAACTGGTTCTGCGCGTCTGAGTAGCCCTGGGCCGAGAAGCCCTCCTGGAAGCACTTCGCCTTGCCAAGTTCAGCCATCCAGTTGACGGTCTTCTGCCCGGCGGGGTCGGAGAACTTCGCTTCGCCCTTCTTCAGCTTCGTCACGAAGTCCGGTCCGGCTTCCCGGAACGGCTGGTAGGCGATGTAGCGTTCCAGCGGCCACTGGTCCTGGCCGTCGATGGCGATCGGGGTGATGCCGGCCTCGCGGAGGGCCGTGCACATGGCGGGAATGTCGTCCAGGGACTTCGGCACCGCCACGCCTGCCTTTTCGAGCAGCGCCTTGTTGTACCAGATGAATTCCAGCTCAAACTGGAACGGGATCATGTACAGGGAGCCGTCGTCGAAGCGCTGGTAGTCCAGGGCGCCGGGGCGGTAGTCGTCGTAGACATCCAGGGTCTTGAGCAGCTTTTCGGCGTCCACCATCTTGCCCTGCTTGGCCAGCTGCTGGGCGAAGGGTGTGGCATCCGTGTCGAAGAGCTCGGGGAGCTTGTTGGCTGCGGCCAGGGTCTCGAGCTTCTGGATGTAGGAGGGCCGGTCCGGGGTGGTGATCAGGTTCAGCTCGAAGCCGGGGTGGTCCTTGGCGTAGTCGTCGGCCAGCTTCTTCATGATGTTGATGACGGCGCCGTCAGCGGGCCGCGAGAGCAGCCAGGAGATTTCCCGGGGCTTGATCTCGCCGGTGGGGCTGACGTTGGAGGGATCGGTGGAACTTCCGCCCCCACAGGCTGTGAGGGCCAGGGCGGTGGCTGCTGCGACGGCGGCGGCGCGGATCAGGTTCTTCATTGCGGTCTTTCCCTTGGTTTGAACGGAGGATGCGGGAGGGTATTCAGTTGTCGGTGCGCTTGCGTACTTCGAGATGTGTAACGGTGGCGGATCCTTCGCCGGCGAAGACGCCGATCCGGCCCGCCGGCAGGTCGTAGATCCTGGTGCTGAGGGCCACCTGCCTGTCCACGACGGCGACGCACAGGTCGCCGTCGACGATGACTTCCAGCGTGTGTTCGCCGGGAGGAAGGCTGCACGGGCGCTCGAGTTCGATCTCGAACGGCACGTCCCCGGAGACATGCCATTGGGCCTCCCCCGTGACGGCCCGCGGCCACTGGTCGAAGACCAGGCGCCCGCGCTTCGGTTCGAGCCGGAGCACGTAGGAGCTGTCGCCGTCGGCGCTGGACCGCAGCAGCAGCCCGCACTCTGTGGTGCCCGGGCTGATGTCCAGGATTGCCTTGGCGTAGAACTGGGAGGGCAGTTCCTCCCGGGAGACGGTGGCGGTGTAGCCGTCCGGGACGTCCAGCCTGGCGGGCAGGCCGCCGTCGAAGGTCACGGCAACCTCGTCCCAGAAACTGTCCACCAGTTCGTCGGCGAAGCCGAACGCCAGGGTCCCGTCCGGGTTCTGCCGGGCCTCCAGGACGGACATGGTGCCCGCCCACTGCCAGGAGCCGCTGTCGGAATTTCCTTCCTTGCTGGCGATCCAGCCGAAGAAGAACCGACGCCCGTCCCGTTCCGCGGTCTTGGACGCGTAGAACGCGCGGCCGTCGATGCTGTCCTGGTCCGGCACCAGCCACGGTCCATCCGGGCTTTTCGCCATGCGGTACCGGGTGGTGAAATTCTCGGAGAACTCGGAGTAGACCATGTACCACCAGCCGCCCCAGGCGAAGACGTCCGGGCACTCGTGGGTAATGTAGCGGCGGGGGTCCCAGAACGGTTCGGCGTACTGCCAGCTCACCAGGTCGCTGGACACGCACTGGGCGATGACTCCGCGGCGGCGTTCGGGTCCTTCGGCGTGCCGGGCCGCCAGGAGCATGCGCCACTGGCCGGAGGACGGGTCGTGGCAAACGTAAGGGTCCCGCCAGTCCCCGGACTCGTAGCCGGCAGGTGCACCGAACGTAAGCTCGGGGTGCTTCACCCAGGTGCGCATGCCGTCGGTGCTGGTGGCGTGCATGACCAGCTGCAGCGGCAGCCCGTCCTTGCCAAGGTTCTTCGGGTTCTGCCCGGTATAGAAGAGGTGGTGGATGCCGGACTCGTCAACCACCACGCTGCCCGTGTAGGCGTTGAAGTCGGGATCGTTATCTGTTCCGTGCGGCAGTGCCACCCCCTGGTCCTGGAACTGGATGAGGTCCTTGGTGGTGACCAGGTTCCACGACGTTCCCGGCTTGGGGTCGGAGCGGACCTCGTGGAGGTAAAAGAGCCAAAACTCCCCGTCCTTTTGGAAAGGGATGAGGTCTCCCACCCATCCGTCGGCGGGCTGGAAGAAGACTGGATAACTCATCGGCGCTGATGTTCCGTTCTGCTAAAGCGTTTGATCACCTCAAGGTAGATGATGCCGCCGGGTTTGATCAAGCGTTTTAGCGAAACTTTTTTCTGGATCCGGCCGTCTGCGATAAAACGCTTGACCAAACACTGTTTGCATCCCTAGTTTTGGGGCCAAGCGATTTTCCGACGACGGCGTCAGCCCCCGAACCAATGAAGGTTCCACCTTTAGAGCAGTACCTTTTCCAAGGCCCTCCCGGTGCCATCCAGCACCGGCGGGCCGTCCCTCCATCCGGGCCGCGACGCAACCCGCACCCGCCCGGCGTCTCCGCCTGGGACTGCTGCGCCGCCGTCGTCATCGCCGCGTGCGCCAGTGGCTGTCGCACGCCCTGATGCAGCCCACTTTCGAGAGGAAACACCATGACGCCCCATTTGTCCCGGCGCAACGTCCTGCAGGGCACCGGCGCAGGAGCGCTGGCTTTGTTCATGAGCAACGTGCTGCCGGCAGCCGCCAAGGCCAAGGAGTCTTTACGCGCCGTGTACCACATGACGCCGCCGTCGGGCTGGCTGTGCGACCCCCAACGTCCGGTCTACGTGAACGGCGCGTACCACCTCTACTACCTGCATTCCGCGCAGAACAACGGCCCGGGCGGATGGGACCACGCCACCACCACGGACTGCGTGGCTTTCGACCATCACGGGGTTGCCATCCCGCTGCAGCCGGACTTTCCTGTCTGGTCGGGCTCGGCGGTGGTGGACACGGCAAACACTGCCGGTTTTGGGGCAGGCGCCATCGTTGTCCTCGCCACGCAGCCCACTGGAGGGATCCGCAAGTACCAGGAGCAGTACCTCTACTGGTCCACCGATGGCGGCTCCACCTTCACGGCGCTGCCTGATCCGGTGATCGTGAACACGGATGGACGGGCCGCCACCACGCAGGCCGAGATCGAGAACGCGGAATGGTTCCGCGATCCGAAGATCCACTGGGATGCGGCGCGCAGCGAATGGGTGTGCGTGATCGGCCGGGCCCGGTACGCCGCGTTCTATACCTCGCAGAACCTGCGCGACTGGCAGCTGAAACGCAACTTCGACTACCCCAACCATGCCCTCGGCGGGATCGAATGCCCGGACCTGTTCGAGATGACGGCAGACGACGGCACCCGGCACTGGGTGCTGGGCGCCAGCATGGATGCCTACAGTATCGGCCTGCCCATGACCTACGCCTACTGGACGGGAACCTGGGACGGCGGGCAGTTCCTCGCGGACAACCTGGACCCGCAGTGGCTCGACTGGGGCTGGGACTGGTACGGCGCCGTGACCTGGCCGGCAGCGGAGGCACCCGACACCCGGCGGTACGCGATCGGCTGGATGAACAACTGGAAGTACGCCGCCCGGGACGTTCCCACGGATGCCAGCGACGGATACAACGGCCAGAACTCGGTGGTACGCGAACTGCGCCTTGCCCGCCAGGCCGGGGGCTGGTACAGCCTGCTCAGCAGTCCCGTCCCGGCGCTCGCCGGCCACGCGGGCTCCACCACGGTGCTTCCGGACCGTACTGTCAGCGGCAGCGCAGTCCTGCCGTGGAGCGGCTACGCGTACGAGCTGGAGCTCGATATTTCCTGGGATGCCGCCGCCAACGTGGGCGTCTCGGTGGGCCGGTCCGCGGACGGCACGCGCCACACCAACATCGGGAAGTACGGGGCGGAACTGTATGTGGACCGCGGGCCGTCGGACCTGGCCGGCTTTTCACTCGTGCCGTTCACGCGTGCGGCGGCACCGATTGATGCCGCTGCGCGGTCAGTGCATTTGCGAATTTTCGTGGACAGGCAGAGCGTGGAGGTGTTCGTGAACGCCGGTCACACGGTGCTGTCCCAGCAGGTGCACTTCGCCGCGGGTGACACCGGGATCTCGTTCTACACCGACGGCGGCCCGGCAACCTTCTCCGGCATCACCATCAGGAACTTCGCCTAAGCAGTCCCGGAAGCCTGGGCACTCCCCGACACGCCGCGGGCCCCGGTGCGCCATGCACCGGGGCCCGCTGACCCGCCTGGAGGAGCCAGCCCTGGAGCGGCTAGTGCGTCAGGTCCTTGCCCTTGGTCTCCGGGATGGTGAAGACGAACGCCGCGCTGATGACCAGGAGCAGCACCGCGTAGATGTTGAACACCTGGGGCGCGCCCAGCGAGGTGCCCAGCCACTGCTGCAGGTAGGGCGCGGTCCCGCCGAACGCGGCCACGCAGATGGAGTAGGGCACCCCGACGCCCACGGTGCGGATCGAGGTGGGAAACAGCTCGGCGTAGACGGCCGGGACAATGGCGGCGCTCGCGGCGATGAAGACCAGCATCACGGACATGCCCACCGCCAGCTGCCAGGCGGAATCCTTCAGCAGCCAGGTCATGGGGAAGTGCATCACGGCAGAACCGATGGCACCGGACCACAGCACCTTCTTGCGCCCGATCCGGTCGGACAGCTTGCCCCAGACCGGCAGCGCGGCAATGAACACGATGTTCGCAACAACACCGGCCCACAGGGCTTCGCCGCGGTCGATCTTGAGGGCGGTGGTGGCGTAGCTCGGTGCCACCACGCCCCAGATGTAGTAGATCACCGTCAGGCCGACCGTCAGCCCGATCACCTGCAGGGCCTGCTTCCGGTGCCGGACGATCTGCGGCCAGATCGGCGCGCGCTTGACGGCGGTGGATTCGCCCTCGAAGGCCTCGGTCTCGTGCAGCCGGGCCCGCATGATCAGGGCGTAGAGGCCCATCGCTGCGCCGAGCAGGAACGGGATCCGCCAGCCCCACGCGTTCATCGCCTCGGTGGTCAGCGTCATGTTCAGCACGGCGCCCAGCAGCGTGCCGAACAGGATGCCCACCGTTCCGGAGGTGTAGATCAGGGTGGCCCAGAACCCGCGGTGCTCCTTGGGTGCCATTTCGGAGAGGTAGGTTTGCGACGACGGCAGCTCACCGCCGTGTGCCAGGCCCTGGATGAGCCGGGCCACCAGCAGCATCAGGGATGCCCAGGCGCCCACGGCCGCGAAGGTGGGCGCGATGCCGATCATCAGGCTGCCCAGCGAAGCCAGGCCGACGGCGAGCGTCATGGACGTCTTGCGGCCCACCCTGTCGCCGATCCAGCCGAAAACGAACCCGCCGAAGGGCCGGGCCACGAAGCCGACGGCGAAGATCGCCAGGGTGGAGAGTACCGCGGAGGCGGGGTCGGCCTTGCTGAAGAGCTGGCTGGCGATGAAGGGCGTGAACGTGGCGTAGATGGCCCAGTCGTACCACTCGACGGCGTTGCCGATGCCGGTTCCGACGATGGTTTTCGCGGTGGACACGCGTCCAGTCTGCTGCCTTGTTACTGCAATGGACATGATGACTTCCTGGTGGTCGGTGCGAATGGGGTTGCCGGCGGCGGCGCTGCTGCCGGCGGTGGGGAGTGGCTGCGTACTATGAAGCTGCGGAAAGCGAGGCGAGACGCGAAATGGCCAGTTCTGCGTAGAGCGCTGCTCCGTCAGCCAGGACGCCGTCGTCGAAGGTCGCGTACGGCGAGTGGTTGAAGGGGGAGGCTGCTGGATCAGCACCGGGAGCGACGGCGCTGAGCCCCACGAAGGTGCCGGGCACTTCTGCCAGCACCCGGGAAAAGTCCTCGGAGCCGCTGAGCGGGGTGGCCCAGCGGGAGAGCCGGCGCTCGCCGAACAGGCCGGAGATGACCTTTTCGGCAGTAGTGGTTTCGTCCTCGTCCGTAATGGTGAGCGGGTACTCCGCCTGGTAATCGACGTGCACGTCAAGGCCATGGGCTGCGGCGATGCCCTTGAGCAGCCGCGGTACGGCCTCCATCATCTTGAGGCGGGAGCCCTCGGAGAAGGTCCGGATGGTGGCTTCGATGCGGGCCGTCTCCGGGATGACGTTCCGCTTGGTGCCGGCCTGCAGGACGCCGACGGACAGGACCACGGGATCGAACATGTTGAACTGCCGCGTCACCATCACCTGCAGCGCGGTGACCATCTCCGCCGCCGCGGTCACCGGGTCCTTGGCGGCGTGCGGGGCGGATCCGTGGCCGCCGGCGCCGAGGATGGTGACCGCCAGGCCGTCCGAAGCGCTGAGCATGACGCCCGGCTTGGTGCAGAACTGGCCGTGTTCCTCCAGGGAGGAAAAGACGTGCATGCCGTACGCTGCCTGGACGCGGGGGCCTGCGGCGTCCAGGACGCCTTCCCGGATCATGTAGCTGGCGCCGTCGCAGCCTTCCTCACCGGGCTGGAACATCAGGACGACGTCGCCCCGGAGCAGGTGCCGCTTCTCGGCCAGGAGCGTGGCGGCTCCGGCGAGCATGGACGTGTGCAGGTCGTGGCCGCAGGCGTGCATGGCGCCGTCGGTCCGGGATGTGTAGTCCACTCCGGTCTTCTCCTGCACCGGGAGTCCGTCCATGTCCGCGCGGAGGAGGACGGCGGGCCGTTCGGCTGCTTTGCCGCCCGCCGGGGAATCTGTGCCCGCCGGTGAAGCTGTGGCCGCCGGGGTCCCGCCACCCGCCTGCATACCGGCGCCGCCGCGCAGGACGGCAGTGACCGACGTCGTTTCCTTGCCCAGCGTGATCTCGAACGGCAGGCCGTCCAGCGCCTGGAGGACGCGCTCCTGGGTGCGGGGAAGGTGCAGGCCGATCTCCGGCCGCCGGTGCAGGTCGTGGCGGAGGCGGACCAGGTCTTCCTGCAGGTCGCGGGCGTCTTCGGTGATGGGCAAGTTGTACTCCTTGGCGTGGGCTTCCGGCTTGGGGACTATTCTGGAGTGGTGCGCTTCACATTCGTCGAAAGCGCAGTAATTATGCTTCTGCTCCTACTTGGTAGCAGGATTCATGCACGAAAGGACGGCCCATGGAACTCAGCGAGGACGATCTCGCCCTGATCCAGGTGCTGCAGGTCCACCCGCGGCTTGGCTGGGCCGACGCCGCCAAAGTGCTGGGCGTCCACGCCACCACACTGGCCGCACGCTGGGAGCGGCTCAGGTCCAGCGGCGCGGCCTGGGTCACTGCGCATCTGGCCGGAAACCCCCAGCAGATGCTCCTCGCCTTTGTGGCCGTCGACTGCGAGATGAACCAGCGGGACGCCGTCACCGCCCAGCTGGCGGCCCTTCCCGAGATCGTCACGGTGGAGGAAGCGGCCAGCAACCGCGACCTGATGCTGACCGTCATCACCAGGTCGCTTGAGGAATTCAGCACCAACGTCGTCGCCAGGCTGAAGGCCATCGAGGGCCTCACCAAGTACCAGACAGCGCTCTGCACCCGGCTGCACACCAGCGCCGACGAGTGGCGGCTGAACATCCTGGACAAGGCTCAGCTGGCAACGCTGCGGACGCTGGGACAAGGCGCCGAGGGCGCGGGCCGGCATGCTGCGGCAGCTGGGGACCTCCCGCCCAGCCACCTGGCCCTGCTCCCGTACCTGGCGCGGGACGGGAGGGCGACGGCGGCGGACATTGCCCGGGGGCTGGGCCGCCACCCAGCCACGGTGCAGCGGCAGCTGAACCGGGTGCTGGCCAGCGGGATCCTGCTGTTCCGCTGCGAGCTGGCGCAGCGCTACTCATCGTTCCCGGTGACATGCCAGTGGTTCGCGAACGTCCCGGCCGGCAGGCATGAGGAGGCAGCCGCCGCGTTCCGCACCATCAGCAATGTCCGGCTCAGCGCGTCCACCACGGGCCCCACCAACTTCGTGATCATCATGTGGCTCCAGTCGCTGGCCGACGTCATGACGGCCGAGCTGGCGTTGCAGCAGAAAGTGCCGGGCATCGAACTGGTGGAGAGCGTGGTGATGCTGCGGACGGTCAAGCGCGTGGGCTGGATGTTGAACGAGGACACGACGGCGAGCGGCGCCGTGGTCCATGCCGGAACCCCGGGTGCCGCGGACTGAGGTCAGGCCCGCGGAAAGCGTGCGGGGTCCGGGGCCTTGACCAGCGCCAGCGAGGCAGCCACCGAATGGTCCGGCTTCTGCGGCGGCTTTGCGTACGCCCGCAGGACCAGGAGCGATCCAATCGCAGGGGTGCAACGACTGCGGGGAGCTTGCCAGGAAGCCAGCCAGCCGAAAGGGAAGGGAACGACGGCGACCGCGCGCCGCCGTCGTTCCCGTGGCCGCAGGTGACGGGTGTACGCGCACGTGCCATTCCTCTTAATACTTCCGCATTGCGGATTTATCTTTCCGGAAACATGGGAGCCCTAGCGTTACGGATGACCTTGCGGCGCCCCGGGTGCCGACACATTCCAAAGAACAGGCACCGCGATGAAGAACCCAGCGCTCCTCTCCGCGCCGCAACCGCATGCAGGCGGGGCAGCAAGGAAACCCCTTTACAAATCACTTTTCTTCCAGATCCTGGCAGCCGTAGTGGCGGGCATTGTGGTCGGCCACTTCTGGCCGGAGATCGGCGCGGGACTCCGGCCGCTTGGGGATGGCTTCATCCAGCTGATCAAGATGATCATCGCCCCGCTGATCTTCCTGGTGATCGTGACGGGGATTGCTGCTGTCAGCGACGTGCGGGCCGTGGGCCGCGTGGGCGTCAAGGCCCTGGCATACTTCACCGCCGCCACGTTGTTTGCCCTGGTTTTTGGCCTGGTAGTGGGGAACGTGGTCCAGCCGGGCGCAGGCCTGAACATTGATCCGGCGTCGCTCTCGCAGGACGCCCTTGATGCCAAAACTTCCACGGCCCCGCCCAAGGATGCCGCAGCCTTCCTGCTGGGCATCATTCCCACCAGCGTGGTGGGCGCGTTTGCCAGCAACAGCCTCCTGCAGGTCCTGTGCTTTTCGGTCTTCTTTGGAGCCGCCATTGTGGTGGTGGGCAGGGAGCGCTGCCTCCCCGTGATCACCCTGATGGAAACTGTGCTGGAGCTGTTCTTCAAGATCATGGGCTGGGTGATGCGGGCGGCGCCGATAGGCGCCTTCGGTGCCATGGCGTTCATTATCGGCCAGTACGGGCTGGGGTCCCTGAGCACCTATGCGCTGCTCGTGGCCGCTTGCTATGGTGCGGCGCTTGTGTTCATCGGGCTGCTCTTCGTGGTTGCGTGGGTGTACCCGCGGGTGCCGCTGTGGCAGTTCATCAAGTACACGCGGGAGGAATTCCTCCTCGCACTCGGGACGGCGTCCACGGAGTCTGTGCTGCCGCGCATCATGACCAAGCTGACAAACGCCGGCTGCTCCCGCGCCACCACGGGCCTGGTGGTCCCTACCGGCTACTCCTTCAACCTGGACGGGGCCGCCCTTTACCTGTCGATCTCGCTTCTCTTCCTGGCCCAGGCCTTCGGGTACAACCTGGATCTTGGCCAGCAGCTCGCCGCCCTCGGCGTGCTGATGCTGACCTCCAAGGGGATGGCAGGGGTCCCCGGGTCCGCATTCCTGGCGCTGTCCGCCACGGCAGGTGCGCTCGGGATTTTCCCGGTGGCCGGCGTGGCGCTGCTCCTGGGCGCCGACCGGCTTATGGATTCCATGCGGGTGGTGGTGAACCTGCTGGGCAACTGTGTGGCCACGTTCGTTGTCGCCAGATGGGAGGGCCAGTTTGACCGGACGGCCATGCTGCGTGCCTTCAACGGCGAGGTTGCGGCCAGGGGAGAGATTGCGACGGCGGGACAGGTTGCCGAGCCTGCCGCGTCGGCGGCAGCGAAGTAGCCTGACGGAATCTGTCCTGCCGTTGTTGCAGACTGGGCACCATGACCTTTGCGAATGTGGGAAGCCTCGGAACCAAGCCCGGCCAGCGGGACGCCGTCGTGTCCATCCTGCTCCGGCCGATGGAGGGACTCAAGGAAGCCGGTTGCCTGCTGTACGAGGTGGGCGTGAACGACGACGCTCCTGACACGGTGTTTGTGAGCGAACTGTGGGAGTCGCCGGAGGCGCACCGGGCCTCACTGCAGCTGGACAGTGTGCGGGCCGCGATCGCCGAGGCCATGCCTCTGCTGTCCGGCGAGATGGGCGGCAGCCAGTTCACGGTGGTGGGGTCGCCGCTGCGGTAACCGGTGCCGGTGCTGCCAGCGGCGGCTTCCGGCCTTCCCCTTCCGTCCCGGCGTCGCTGCCCGGCGTCTGTTGCCTGGCCCTGTTCCCCGGCACGGTCACCAGCTAGGCTCTGGGCACCGACTGGATTCCAGGAAACAGGGTAAGGGAGACCCATGAAGCCGCTGCCTGCACTTGAGCTTGTCACCCGCCTCGAGGACGCCGAATGGCTTGACCCCGTGGCCAAGAGCGTCCGGAAAGTCGTCAGGAAGGTCCTCCGTCCACAATGGGCGAGGGACGTGCTCCACGGTGTTCCCATTGGCCATCCGGTGCATCCGCTCGCAGTCCAGGTTCCGATCGGTGCCTGGGTTTCCGCCGGGGTCCTGGACGCGATCCCCGGCACGGAAAAGGCCGCCGGGATTCTGGTGGGGGTTGGCACTGCAAGCGTGCTTCCGTCGGCGCTGGCCGGTTTCACCGACTGGTCGCAGCTCCACCCGCAGCAGCAAAGGGTAGGCCTGGTGCACGCCGCGGCCAATGTGACGGCGACGGGGCTCTACATTGCGTCGCTGATCCAGCGGGCGAGGGGCAGCCGGAACAGCGGAAAGGTCCTCGCCTACTTGGGGCTTGCCACAGTAGGTGCCGGCGGTTTCTTGGGCGGCCACCTCACCTACCGGCAGGCAGCGGGCGTGAACCACAGCGAGGAGATACCGCACCGCTTCCCGTCAGGATGGCATTCCCTGGCACAGCTTTCGGATTTGCCGGAGGGAAAGCTGCTCAAGCACGAAGTTGCCGGACTGCCCTTGCTCGTCCACCGGGAGGGCGACAGCGTCAACGTGCTGTCCGACGTCTGCAGCCACCTGTCCGGGCCGCTGCACGAAGGCAAACTCAAGGCCGGAGATGCCGGGACCGGCAGCGAACCATGCGTCGTCTGTCCCTGGCATCGGAGCATGTTCTCCCTGCGTACGGGCGAGGTGCAGGCAGGCCCTGCCACGTCCCGGCAACCGCGTTTTGATACCCGTATCACCGGCGGCATCGTGGAGGTTTGCCTGCCGGGCGCCGACGGCTGAGGGCCTTTCGCCCCTACTGCCGGCCAGGCGGCGGGGCGAGACTGGCAGCATGCAAGAGTCAATCGGAGTGGGACCGTGAGGCGGGCAGGGCTTCTGGCCGTCCTGGGATTCGTTGGCCTGACTGCACTGGCCGGTGGCTTGGTGATGGCGCTCGGAAGTTGGCTGGGGCCCGAACGGCTGGGCCTGCCGGCGCAGCTGGTCATGCCCGAGAGCATGCTGGCGGGGTCGCCCTTCAACAGCTACTTTCTTCCTGGCCTGCTGCTGGCACTGGTGGTTGGCGGCACGCACCTCGCCGCACTCATCCTCGTTGCCAGGAACCACCGCTGGGCCGCCATTGCGGCAGCGACGGCCGGCTATTCGATCCTGATCTGGATCTTCGTCCAGATGGTCATCATCCCTTTCACCGTCCTCCAGGCGGTCTATTTCGCAGCCGGCCTGGCCGAACTTGGCCTCCTGCTGCTGTCCCTCGGCTTGATCGGCCATACTTCAGCCACCTCCCCTGAATCGCAGGCGAGAGCCGTTCCGGCCGCCGGGCCACCGTTCAAGCGGTTGCGGACCCGGTAAGGGACTGTGACCCGGTAAGGAACGCTGCACCGGTAAGGAACAGCGGCAGGACTAAATCCATCGCTACGCATGGGCGGGCAAAGGTTCGCTTCATTCGCCGCCGGATGATGTGAAAGCGCGATGTCCTGGAGGAAAATGGAAGGGCAATGAAGCGCATCAGCCAAATCCGGGAAATCGCTCCCGGGGTTGTCCTCATAACCTCGGGATCGGGAGCATTCGCGTCCAACCTCTACTTTGTCCGGTCCGGATCGGCCCGGGTGCTGGTCGATACCGGCTGGGCCGCCAGCGCGGAGCAAGTACACATGGCTGTCCAGCGAATGCTCGGTCCCGGGGAGAACCCCCGTGCAATCCTGCTGACCCACCTCCACCCCGACCACTCCGGCGCCGCCGGCACCCTGGCCCGGCTGTGGCAGGTTCCCGTGTACGTCCATCCGGCCGAGCTGCCCATGGCCCAGGGGAGGTACCGGGCCGACTTCTCAATGCCGCTGGACCGGTGGGTGGTCATGCCCGTCATGCGCTCGCTGCCGGCCCCGCTCCGCCGGCGGATCGAGGCCGCCGGGGACATTTCCGACGTCGTCCAACCGCTTGGGCCGGGAAGGGAAGTGCCGGGCCTGCCGGGCTGGAACGCCGTCCCCACACCGGGGCACACACCCGGGCACGTAGCTTTTTGGCGGCCCAGCGACAGGGTTCTGCTTTCGGGTGATGCGGTGGTGACGGTAAACCTGAACTCCCTCCCGGGCATCCTCCTCGCTAGGCCGGACCTTGCAGGTCCCCCCTGGTACACCACCTGGGATTGGAAGGTGGCCATGGAATCGGTGGACCGGCTTGCCAACCTTGGCCCCCGGCTGCTGGCACCGGGGCATGGGCGTCCCCTCGCTCTGGACGTTGTGTCCCGGCTGCATGCCTTGGCCGGGCAGGAAGCCAAACAGCGGACCAGGCCCAGCCAGGTGCGGGGAGGACTCAGGGCCACGTAGCGGACGTCCCTGACTAACGCCGCGGTGGGAACGTAGGAAAACACCGCGGGCACGCTATGCCCTGGCCTTGCGCAGGTACCTCAGAAGGCATTCTTCCGCCGGGGACAATGCCGGACGAAAGTCCACACTGATGACGCCGGCAGGAGACGCCAACGGAGCCTCGGACGGCAGAAGCCTGGGGCCGGCCACATCCGGGGAAGGCATACCGGCGGGCAATTGAGGCGGTTCCCGGTCGGGTTGTTCGGCGGGGTAGGTGCGGCCGGTGGGTGAGGTCCATCCGGGTGGTTCGTTTTTTGTGGCTTGGGTGGGTGTCCAGCCGCTGTTGTGTTTCAGGCGGTGGTGCTTTGGACAGAGTTGTGCCAGGTTGCTGATCCCGGTGGTGCCGCCGTGGTGCCACGCTTGGAGGTGGTCGGCTTCGTTGTCCAGGGCGTTGTTGTTGCAGCCGGGGAAGGTGCATTTGCCGTCCCTGAGGGTGAGGGCTTGTCGCATGGCTTTGGTGAGCCGGTAGCTGGTGCGGCCTATCTCCAGGGGTGCGCCGTCGCGTGGATCGACGAGGACTCGGGTAAAGGAATCTGCCCCTTCGGCGAGGAGTTTACGGGCCATCGCCGCCGGGACGGGACCGTAGCCGTCGAGGGTGGCCGGTTCGTCGGTTAGGCCGAGCAGGGAGAACACGGGGACGGTGACGATGACGTCGGCGCGGGGTGTGGGGACTTTCCCGGTTTCGGGGCTGGTTGCAGCGGGTGTTCCGTGTAGACCGGTTCCGTTAATTCCGATGGCGTCGGTGCAGGTCTGGTCATCGGCGTTCAAGTCCGCTGCTGGTTCGTCTGATCCGACGAGCGTGGCGAGCCCGAGGAATTCACCGGTGATCTTTTCCTGGCTGCCTTCTGTGTCCCCGCCGTCTGCGGGGGTGCTGCTGCTGGGAGTGCTGCCGGCGCCGGTGCTGGCGTCTGTGGTGGTAGTTATGGCTTGGGCGGGGGCGAGGAGGCGTCGGGCGACTTCATCGGCCCTGATTTGGGAAAGAGTGCGGGTTTCGTTGGGGCCCTGGAGGCCGCGGGCGATGGCTGTAGTTTTGTTCCAGGCCGCCAACGCGCAGTCTGCCTGCATATAGATCGCGAACCAGGCCATGCCGTCGCGTTCGGGGGTGAATTCGACCCGCCGGTCGGCTGCGGATTTGGTGTGGCGTTTTTCGATGGAGTCGTGGTGGTGGCGTTCGCGCCAGGCTCGGACCTTGGCCCGCAGCCGGGACGGTACAAGGTTTGTGGCGGGGCAGCCGCGGGCCGGGTTGGGTGCGTCGGGGTCCAGGAAGTGGTCCGCGAGGGCCAGGGCGGCGGGGTGGTCCAGGTTCTCGGTTTCGTCGGCGATGATCCTGGCGCCCTGCCAGGACAAGGACCCGGTGGACAGGGCCTCGTACACGGATGGGAGGGAACAGACCTGCCGGGCCTGGGACAGGAACGCCCCTGCTGCTCCGGAGCTGATGGTCAGGACCCCGGCGATTTCTTCCACTGCCGATATTTCCGCGTACGTGCGGTCCTGGGTGGAGGCGTCCGGTGGTGTCATGGCCTGCTGCAGGTCAAGGGACTGGGCGGCGTCGCGGGCCGTGAGCGCGGCGACCTGTGCCTCAAGCCGCTTTTCCAGGCCCAGCCGCTCCAACCGGATCCGGTAGAGCCGGCCCAGAAGATCAACGCCGGCGCCGCCATCAGCTCCCGCCGCCAGGCCAGTGGTCAGGGCTTCCTCTTCAAGGAACAGCGCGTTCAGGGCAGCCATGGAGGCAAAAACACCCTCCATCGGGGCTGCTACGACCGTGCTGTTTCCCATACCTAAATCATCGCGGGAGGGTCTGACATTCCTGCCCTGCACTAACGCCGGCCCCCCGCATCGGTCACCCGCAGGAATGCAGCCGCACTACGCTGTGGGCGCGAGGGCAGCCACCCATTCGCCCCGGCGCAGAACGCCCGCCAGGGTGAGGCGCGGGCCGACAACGACGACGTCGGCGGGCAGGCCCGCGCGGAGGTCGCCCGCCTGCGAGGACAAGCCGAGGACTGCGGCCGGAACGGCTGTCGCCGACAGGACGGCGTCCTGCAGCGGGACACCCGCGGCAACGGTGGTTCGCACAACGTCCAGCAAGGTGGCGGTTCCACCGGCGATGGCCCCGGTGCTGTCCACGCGCGCCACACCATGGTCGACGGTGACGCCCAGCGAACCGAGTTGGTATGGCCCGTCCTGCAGGCCGGTGGCCGCCATGGAGTCGGTGACCAGGGCGATGTTTTCCGCGCCCACCAGGTCGAACACCAGCTTGACCGTTTCCGTCGCCAGGTGCACGCCGTCTGCAATGAGTTCCACCACCGCATTGCCTGCCCGGGCAGCACTGAGGCTTGCCGAGACCGGGCCGGGGGAGCGGTGGTGCAGGGCGGGCATCGCATTGAACAAGTGCGTGACGGTCGGCCTGAACCGGCCGGTTGGATTGGACGGAGCAGACAGTGCGGCGGCAGCGTGCTCCAGGAATTCGGCAGCGGCGGGCGGGTTCGCGGCGGTGTGCCCCAGGGACGGGATGATGCCGCGTGGTGCCAGCAGGTCCACCAGGCCGGATGTCCCGGGAAGCTCGGCCGCCAGCGTCATGGACGCCAGGGATGGCCCGGCGGCTTCAAGCAGTTCGGTCACCAGGGCCGGATCCGGTTCGAGGAGCAGCGAGGGGTCGTGGGCGCCGCACTGCCCTGCCGCCAGGAAGGGGCCTTCGAGGTGGGAGCCGGCAATGAGTCCTTCCGCTGTCAGGGTCCGCAGCACAGAGAGGTTCCGCACCAGGTTTGCCGGCGAGCCTGTCACCAGGCTGGCCAGCAGGGTGGTGGTGCCGCGGCTGTGCAGGTAGCGGGCCGCCGACCGGGCGCCGTCATCCGAGCCGTCAGAGAAGTCGGAGCCGTTGGCGCCGTGGCAGTGCAGGTCCACCAGTCCGGGCAGCAGGATGTTGTCGGTCGCGGGCCCTGCCTTTCCGCGGTATTCGGACGCCGGCCCGGAATAAGTGACGCGGCCGGCGTCGGCCGCTATGACCCCGTCGGCAATGTCCATGCTTCCGGTGACGATCCGGCCGCGAAGGACCACTTGGTTGTTCATGCTTCCGTGCCTCCCGCAGTGGGTGTCCCCATGGATCCCCTGGCCATTGCCGCGGCCATCGCCGCAGCCAGGGCGGGGTCGGCGTTGGCCACCCGGTCCGCGCCGGAGAGCCCGTGGCGTGCCCGGGCGGAGGTATGGACCGCCTGGACGCCGCTTTCGAGCAGCGACGGTACCAGTTTCAGCGTCACTCCGCCGCCGGCCATGACCTGGACCGACGGCGCGTGGATCCGTCCCAGCTCCACCAGCCGGGCGATCATGCCAAGGCCCAGTACGCAGTCCGGGCTGCCGCCGCTGGTCAGGACACGGTCAACCCCGGCTTTCTCCAGCCGGGCCAGGGCTTCCGCCGGGTCGAAGCCGGCCGCAAGGGCGGCGTCGAAGGCCCGGTGGAACGTCACCTCGGCGGCCGGTTTGTAGCGCCGCGCCACCTCGGTAATGCGTCCGACGGCGGAGGTGTCCGGTCCGCCGTCGGCCGCCAGGACCCCGACCACCACGCCGGCGGCGCCGGCATCCATGGCCGCCGCCACGTCGCGCTCGATCACCGCAAGCTCGCCGGCCGAGTAGGTGAAGTTGCCGGGGCGGGGCCGCACCAGGACGTGGACCGGGAGGCCCACACTGCAGGCCTGCTCCACTGCGGCGATGCTCGGCGTGATGCCCTCCGTCTCGGCCAGGGCCGCGCAGAGTTCCACCCGGGCGGCGCCGGCGGCGGCAGCCAGCCGCACGCCGTCGGCGTCCTCCACAGCGAGTTCAAGTTCAGGAGCGATAACGGCCCGCTCCGTGCTCACAGTCCCTGCCATGCCGGCTTCCGTCCGAAGGTGTCCGTGTAGTACTCCCGGTGCGCCAGCCGGGAGGCCGCGGACTCATCCACCAGGACGGACACGTGCGGGTGCAGTTGCAGTGCCGACGCCGGGCAGATTGCCGCGACCGGACCTTCGACGGCGGCGGCGATGGCTTCCGCCTTCGCCTCGCCCATCGCGAGCAGCAGCAGGTGCCGGGCCTCGCGGATGGTGCCCAGGCCCTGGGTCAGGACATGGTCCGGGACGTCGTCCGCGGAGTCGAAGAAGCGGGCGTTGTCCTGCCGGGTCTGCCGGGTGAGGGTCTTGATCCGGGTCCTTGAGCCCAGCGAGGACATGGGCTCGTTGAACCCCACATGCCCGTCCGTGCCGATGCCCAGGATCTGGATGTCCACCCCGCCCGCCGCTGCGATCAGGCCCTCGTACCGGGCGGCCTCGGCCTCGGGATCCTCCGCCATCCCGTCCAGTCCGTGCACAGCGTCCGGGGCGAAGTCAACGCTGGCGGTGAACTCATCCCGGATCACCGAGTGGTAGGACTGCGGGTGGGCAGCGGGCAGCCCCACGTACTCGTCGAGGAGGAAGCCCTGCGCCTGTGCGAAACTCAGGCCGCCCGTGCGGTGCCGGGCGATGAGCTCCTGGTACGTGCCCAGCGGCGTGGAGCCGGTGGCCAGCCCCAGGACGGACGGGCCGCGGCGGACCTGTTCCTCGATGGCGTCTGCGGCCGTGCGGGCCACGTCGTCAGCGGTGGGAAGGATGATGATTTCCATGCGGGAGTGCTTTCGGGTTGGTGGACGGAACGGGGTGACTGCTGCTTACTTGGCGGCCTCGGTGTCCACCGTGACTTCGTCGTCCTCACGGCCGGGGGTGCGCAGGTTCCAGCGTTTGATGACGAACGAGAACAGGAAGTAGTAGACCACCGCGTAGCCCAGCCCGATCGGAATGAGCATCCAGCCGTTCTGCGACTTCCCGAAGTTGAGGACAAAGTCGATCAAACCCGCCGAGAACGTGAAGCCGTGATGGATGTCCAGGGCGTTGACCAGGGCCATCGACGTGCCGGTCAGCACCGCGTGGACGATGTAGAGCGGGAAGGCCACGAACATGAACGCGTACTCAAGCGGTTCGGTGATGCCCGTGAAGAATGCCGTGAGCGCGGTGGAGAGCATGATGCCGCCCACGATCTTCTTCTGCGAGGGCTTGGCGTGGCGCCACATGGCGAGGGCAGCCGCCGGCAGGCCGAACATCATGATGGGGAAGAATCCGGTCATGAAGACGCCTGCGGCGGGATCGCCGGCGAAGAAGCGGTTGAGGTCGCCGCGGACCAGCTGCCCGGAGGCGTCCGTGAAGTCGCCGATCAGGAACCACAGGCCGGAGTTGAGGATGTGGTGCAGCCCTGCGGGCAGGAGCATGCGGTTGGCGAAGCCGTAGATGCCGCCGCCGAGTTCCGGGTTGCCGGCCACGGCCTGGCCGGCTGCGGAGAGGCCGGCGTTGAAGAGCGGGTAGAAGAGGGCAAGCACGACGCCGGCAACCAGGCTGGTGACGGATGTCAGGATGGGCACCAGGCGGCGGCCGCTGAAGAAGCCCAGGAAGTCGGGCAGCTTGGTGCGGTAGAACCGTTGCCACAGTCCGGCGGAGAGCAGGCCCACCACGATGCCGGCGAGGACGCCGTAGTTGATCACGGCCTGTTTGCCGGCCGGGTCCACCTGCCCGGCGAGGACCAGCGGTGACATCGCCTTGAAGACGCCGTCGATCACCATGTAGCCCACCACGGCGGCCAGGGCGGTGGAGCCGTCTGCCTTCTTGGCCCAGCCGATGGCGATGCCGACGGCGAAGATGAGCGGCAGCCAGGTGAATACCGCGTTGCCTGAGGCGGAGATGACGGCGGCGCCGCCTTCGAAGCCGGGAATGGCGCCGAGCAGGTCCGGCTGCCCGATGCGCAGCAGCAGGCCCGCCGCGGGCAGCACGGCGATGGGAAGCATCAGGCAGCGGCCCAGCCGCTGAAGGGTGGCGAAGGCGCGGTTTGGCTTCTTCTCCGGAGCCAAGGCCGTGGTCTCGGATGTTGACATGGGTACACCTCTGCGGGTTGGGGATGGGGGCTTGTGAAGTGGCGGTTCCAGCCGGTACTGTCTGGTTATGACCAGTTCAGTGTGATTCATCCCACGACCGGCTGTCAAGATCGGCGGAAAACACCGTCGGGACTGTTGGTTCGAAGGAGGGGAAGCCAGAATTGGTCGCACCGGACCGCCGGTCCGGTGCTGAGGAAGTGCTCCATACGGGCACCGTCAGAAAGGGCAGCAATGTCCAAAGCAGAGAAGATTATTGAAGGCCTGGGCGGAGCCGCCAACATCGTCGAGGTGGAAGCCTGCATCACCCGCCTCCGGACCGAGGTGAAGGACGGCTCGCTGGTGAACGAGGCGTCCCTGAAGGCCGCCGGGGCCCACGGCGTCCTCACCGCCGGCACCGCAGTCCAGGTGATCGTCGGCCCCGAAGCCGACTCCCTGGCCGAAGACATCGAGGACCTCCTCTAGTGGCGGAGTCCATGGTGGTCCTTGCCCCCATCAGCGGGGCAGTGGTGCAGCTGTCAGATGTTCCCGACCCCGTGTTCGCGGGGCAGATGGTGGGTTCCGGCGCGGCCGTTGAACCCCCGGCCGGTGAGGCGTTCGACGTCGTGTCCCCCCTGGCGGGAAAGGTGGTCAAGCTCCTGCCGCACGCCTTTGTGGTGGTCGGCGAAGCGGGCCGCGGCGTGCTGACGCACGTGGGCATCGACACCGTGAAGCTCAAGGGCGACGGCTTCAAGCTGCTGATCGCGCAGGGCGACACCGTCGCGGCCGGCGAGCCCGTCATGCATGTGGACCCGGCCCCCGCCCTGGCGGCCGGCTACTCGATGGTGAGTCCCGTCGTCGTGCTCGACACCAAGCCGGACACGGCAACGCTGCTGGCTGACGGCGCCGTGGCAGCGGGCGCCAGCCTGTTTTCGCTGGACTGACGGACGTCCGGCCTAGAGCCGGACTTCCATGTTGAGCGAGTAGCGGTCGGACCGGTACCAGGAGCGCGAGTGCTCAATTGCCAGGGCGCCCGAGTATGAAACCCGGTCGAAGGCCAGGACCGGCGCACCCGTTCCGGTGCCGAGGAGCGCCCCCACATCGGCGGGGGCGCCCTCGGACCGGACGCTTTGGCGTGCCCGGTCAATCTGGTGGCCGAACTGGGCGGCCAGGGCCTTGTAGACCGAGCCGGTCAGGTCGATGTCCAGGAGTCCGGCGGCGTGCTCCGGGTTGTACCAGGCGTCGTCAACACTGACCGGGCGGCCGTCCGCCAGGCGGAGCCGGCGCAGGTGGATGGCCTCGGACCCCCGGGGGAGGCTCAGTGCCTCCGCTGTATCGTCGGGCGCCGCGGCTGACTCCGCCACCAGCACTACGGTGCTGGGGACGTGGCCCATGGCCTCCATTTCCTGGGTGAAGGACGCCAGGTGCAGCGTGGACTGGACGGGGGAGTCCGCCACGAACGTTCCCTTGGCCGGAACCCGGACCAGGTGCCCTTCGTTGACCAGGCGGCCTATTGCCGCGCGGACGGTGATGCGGCTGACGCCGTAGGAGTCCATGAGGGTCCGCTCGCTGGGCAGCCTGGCGCCGGGCCCCAGCTCCTCCTTGGCCAGCCGCAGGATGATCATCCGAAGCTGCTCGTGCTTGGGGACCTGGGAGTTGTTGATGGCCGCCCTCGCCGCCTCGGTGCCGGTAGTTGTGGCGGACACTGTTGCCCCTCTTGTCTGTGGAGCGGTCCGGTGCGGACCACTACCTCGGATTATTCCATATTGCCAAAGTTATCCGCCTGTTATTTCCCTCTGCCTGCTGCACCCTTTAGGGTGGAAACACTAAGCATGCTTGCTATTTTCGAAAGGGTTGTACTCATGCGAAAAGTTCCTGCGCTTGGATTGATGACCGCGGCAATGCTGGCCTTGGCCGGCTGCACCGGCGGAGGCGGCGGCACGGCCAGCCCCACTGCCACCGCGACGGCCTCGCCCTCACCTGCCGAGGAAGAAAAGGTCTATACGGAGGATGAGCTGCGCGAGCTCATCTCCGGCAAGACCGACGCGGACGGCAACGAGCTGAAGCTGTACTCCAAGGAGCAGGTGGACCAGGGCGGAAACATCGCCAACCTGCTGCTGAGCACCGCGACGGTGGACCCGGAAGACTGCAAGGACATCGCCACAGCAGGCCTGCTGGACACCGTGGAGAACGGCGAGGTGGCTGTCGCGATCTCCGAAGGCAACCAGCCCCGCACCCTGTCCGCCCAGTCCAGCGGCGAAGGGGAGGACGCCGAGCAGGTCCTCACCGGCATCAAGGGCAAGATGGACCAGTGCGCCACCTTCAAGGTCGAGGCCCTGGGCCAGAGCTACGAGGTTTCCAGCGAGGAGCTGCAGGCGGAGACGGATGCCGACGAGACGTTCGCCACCCTCAGCACCCGCAGCGGGGACAACCAGCAGAAGCTGATGCAGGTTTCCGCTGCGGAGGGACGGCTGCTGGTGGTCGCCACCAAGAGCGGCGCCGAGCTGGGCGACACTGACCAGAAGGAGCTGGAGGACCTCATCAACGAGGTGCTTGAGCAGGCCGACGACGACGGCGGCGCCACCTCAAGCCCGACGTCCACCTACACGTCAACCGCTACGTCCACGGCCTCGCCGGATGACACGGCGTCACCGATGGCCACGGAGACCGAGGATATGGAGACGTCGACGGCCTCGCCGACAGCGTCGCGCTAGTCGCTGATCTCACCAGAAAGGGCGGGCAGGACCAGTTGGTCCTGCCCGCCCTGTGCTGTTTCCGGGGTGTCAATCAGTCCGGGCTGTTGCCCGTACCCACGCGCTCCACCTTGCTCATCTGGAACTGCGGGATTTCCTGCGGGTTCGGCCCGCCGCGGAACTTGGGTGAAGGTACCTGCCCTTCGCTGATCCGCTGGATTTCCTGGTCCTCGAAGACTTCTTCCTTGCCCAGCATGATGGCTGAGTCGTGGTTGGTGATCTCGCCCTTGAAAGCGCGCAGCATGACGCTTCGGTCAAACTGGCCCTCCCACTTGGAAACCACGAACGTTGCCACGCAGTTGCCCAGCAGGTTCACCACCACGCGCATGGAGTCCATGAGCCGGTCGGCACCAAGGAGGAGTGCGACGCCGGCAACCGGGAAGATGCCCAGGGCGGCGGCGGTTGCCGAGAGGGCCAGGAAGGAGGATCCGGGAACGCCCGCCATGCCCTTTGAAGTCAGCAGCAGGATTCCGAGGGCCGCCAGCTGCTGGCCGAGGTCCAGGTTGTGGCCGAAGGCCTGCGCAAGGAACAGCAGGGAGATGGAAAGGTAGATCGCCGCGCCGTCCAGATTGAATGAGTATCCCGTCGGAACCACCAGGCCGGTGGTGGCGCGGGAGCAGCCGGCGTTGGTCAGTTTGGTCATGATGCGCGGCATGACGGCCTCGGTTGATGCCGTTCCCAGGGCCAGCAGGAATTCCTCCCGTGTGTATTTCAAAAACTGCCAGAGCGGGACGCGGGCGGTGGCCCAGGCAACGATGAAGAGCAGGCCGATGAAGACGACGGCGGCTCCATAGCAGGCGGCGATCAGGAGTGCGTAGGTGCTGAGGGTGTCCAGCCCGTACTGGCCGATGATGAACGCCATGGCTCCGAATGCGCCAATGGGGGCCACCTTCATGATCCAGGACATGATCTTGAAAACCAGTTCCAGGACCGTTTCCATCAGGCTGATGACCGGCATGCACTTGTCCCGTCCGATGACCACGATGGCGGCACCAAAGAATACGGAGAAGAACAGCACCTGCAGGAGGCTGTTGTTGGCGAACGCCCCTATGACGCTCGCGGGGATGACGTCCAGGATGAATGACGCCGCATCCTTAGGGGCTCCCGCCCCGGTCTTGGCATCCAGGTCAGCCTGGGAGAGTGTTGCGGGATCGATGTTCAAGCCTGCGCCCGGCTGGACGATGTTGGCCACCACCAGCCCGAAGACGAGGGCAAACAAGGTTGCCGCAGTGAAGTAGACGAGGGCTTTGACCCCAACCCGTCCAACCGCCTTGACGTCGCCAACGGCTGAAATTCCAGTGACAATCACCAGGAAGATCAGCGGCGCGATGATCATCTTGATGAGTTTGATGAAGCCATCTCCGAGCGGCCTCAGTTGTGATCCGAGGTCCGGCCAGAAATGCCCCAGGAGGACACCTGCCACGACGGCGATCAGAATCTGGAAGAAGAGCGACTTGTACAGCCGCTTCTTCTTCGCGGGCACCGAACTCGCCTTCAGTGCCTCAGGGTTTGGGATCTTCATTGACCTTTGCCTATCAATTGGGAACGTCCCGCCATGCGGGCCTACGCCCAAGGTAATCCCGGTCACACTTATTCCGCAAGAGGAAATTCCATTTCCACAATGCGAAACTACTAATTTCGCTTTGTGACTGCGCCTTTCTGCGTACTTTCAGTCCGGTGCGCCTGCACCCGGGCAACGATGCCGTCCAGTTGCCGGGCCAGTTCCGCCGGCGGCAAGGTAGCGTCCACCTTCACGAAGTCCTGATATTCCGGCAGTTGCTGGTAGGCATCCCGGAAGGCGATGAGGTCCTCCAGCGTTTCGGCATCCGTTCCCCGGGCCATGATCCGCCGGTGCGCCTCGCCGGGGTCAATATCAAAATGGACGACGGCGTCGGGCGCCGGAAGCGCCTTCAGCAGCCAGGGCAGGAAGCGGCCTCGGGGCAGTCCCTTAGTGGTCCGCAATGCCAGCTGGCAGTACAGGTGCCGGTCCATGACCACCAGTCCCTCAAAGCGGCTTGCCCGCAGGTGGGAAAGCAGCACGTTCCACACCCGGAAGGTGGTTTCGAGTGCTTCGGCCAGGCGCTTGGGCA
The DNA here is from genome assembly GCF_045833485.1 of Arthrobacter nitrophenolicus. NCBI lineage: Bacteria > Bacillati > Actinomycetota > Actinomycetes > Micrococcales > Micrococcaceae > Arthrobacter > Arthrobacter nitrophenolicus. The sequence goes on along the minus strand of NZ_CP174504.1, from coordinate 1,205,371 downwards.
AGCGGATCCCCGTTTTTGCCGACAGGACGGACATGGTGCGCCGGCCGGCGTGGTTGTTCAGCAGCACCGCCTTGCCGCCGAGGGCCGCAACGGAATTCACCAGGGCATGGGCAGCCGTGGACTTGCCGGAACCGTCGATTCCGGTAAGAACAATGATCACGTGGCCTCCTTCTGCCAAGGGTTTAACGCCCCCCGTTCCCGCGACGTCCCGGTTGCGGGCGGATTCACAGCTGGCGGGCGTTTTTCACAGGTTTCCCGGGCAAATCACAGGTTCCACCCTTCCATGCGATCAGGCCCCTGAAAACGTAGGCTGGAAAGCGGCCGGGCCAGCATGGCCGGAAGCAGCGAGTTTCCCAAGGTGAAAGGCAGGACCATGACCACATCCAATGACGAGCCCCTGAACGACGCAGACCTCCGCGGCCCAGGCGACCCCGACGAAGCCAAGACCGCCCCCGGACAGGGGACGGAAGCTCCGCAAAGCGGCCAGCACCCCGAACTGCCGGGCGCATCCAACATCCGCGAGGAGCAGCAGGCCCATGCCGGCGGCACCGTCCCGGCGTCGTACGTCGGCAGCGGAGAGCCAGGGCAGGAGCACAAGCCCGAGGAAGCCCTCGACGAGCCGGGAACCTGGGACGACGAAGTCTGACGTGATCACCCGTACCCATGTTGACGAGGCTGCGGACCGGACCGCCGGCCTCACCCGCCTGACACCCGTTATGGAAGCCGACCGAAACGCGTTCCCCGGGCAGGCCTGGTTCAAATGCGAGTTCATGCAGCACACCGGTACTTTCAAGGCCAGGGGTGCCCTGAACCGGATCCTGGCCAGCAAGGAACGCGGCGAACTCCGGCCTGATGTGGGCGTGGTGGTGGCCTCCGGCGGAAACGCGGGCCTCGCCAACGCCTACGCGGCAGCCCAGCTTGGCGTCCCCGCCACGGTGTTTGTTCCGGCCGCAGCGCCGGAGGTCAAAGTCCACAAGCTCAAGGCCATCGGCGCCACGGTGGTGCAGGGCGGTGCGGAATACGCCGAGGCCTACCAGGCGGCTGTGGTGTACGCCCGGGAAACCGGCGCGGTGTACTGCCACGCCTACGACCAGCCCGAAATTGCGGCGGGCGCCGGAACCGTTGGTTCCGAACTGCTGGAACAGGTGCCCGGCGTCGAAACCGTCCTGGTGGCTGTGGGCGGCGGCGGACTGATGGCAGGCGTTGCGGCCGCCGTGGAAGGCCATGCAAAAGTCGTGGCCGTGGAACCGCACGGTGCGCCCACCCTGCATAGCGCCCTTGCAGCGGGAGAACCGGTGGACGTGGCGGTGTCCGGCGTCGCGGCCGATTCGCTGGGAGCCCGCCGCGTCGGTGACATCGGCTTCTCCGTGGCGGTCCGCACCGGCGTCGAAAGCGTCCTGGTGTCCGACGAGCACATTGTTGCGGCACGAACGCAGCTCTGGAACACCTACCGGATGGTGGTGGAGCATGGTGCCGCTGCCGCCTATGCCGCCCTCACCAGCGGCGCCTACAGGGCGCGGCCGGACGAGCGTGTGGCTGTGATCCTCTGCGGCGCCAATACGGACCCGGCCAGCCTGTAGCACAGGCGGCCGGGCCCGGTCCGTGACGGCTGCCTAGCTGCAGAACTCGCTGTAGGTGCTGCCGGCTTCCTCGTAATCGGCCTGGAGCTCGGCGAGCTTGGCTTCGTCCGGCGTCTCCTTCGCCTGCTCGTCCGTGTACTCGATGATCGAAGCGAGGGCAGGCTTCAGGTCGTCGGAAGCAACGGCGTGGATGGGGCGGATCTGGTTTGCCAGCCGGTTCATGCCCGTCTTGCCGGCGCTGTTGGCAGGGTTCGACACAACGGACTGGATCCGCTCGCAGGTTTCTGCGGTGGACAGTTGGTGGGAGGCGGAGCAGGCTGTAGCCGAAGCAACCAGGCCGGCGGCGAACAGGACTGTGGCGAATTTCTTCATGGATCCCTCAGTAGTCGATAGAGGTTTCGATTGTAAGCAGAATGGGGGCTCCGATGCCTTGGCGGGCCCAACTCCGGTACTTAAACTGGCTACACCATCGTGTGGAGCTGCCGCAGAGGGGCCCGCGCATTATCCAGATCAGGAAGCATTATGCGCCGAACAGTACAACGCCGTGCAGTCATCGGGTTCATCGCTTTAATGGCCCTCATCCTTCCCACCGCCGTTCCCGCCTCCGCGGGTGAATCGCCGCGAGACAGCGTCATCGTGCTCGACGGCGCCACCTCCGCCGAGGGCATCGCGGCGGGCCGGGGGACTACCTTCTATGCGGGTGAGCTGGAATCCGGGGACATCTTCAAGGGGGATATCCGGGATCCGAAGGCCACGCGTTTCATAGATGCGCCAGCCGGCCGGCAGGCGGTGGGCATGAAGTTCGATGCCGGCACCAACCTGCTCTTCGTGGCAGGGGGCCAAACGGGCAAGGCCTTCGTCTACAACACGGAGACCAAGGAATCCGTAGGGGAATTCACCCTGGCGCCGGGCTTCATCAATGACGTCACCCTCACCAGGGACGGGGCCTGGTTCACCAACTCCGCACGCGGAGAGCTTTACCGGCTGCAGGTCAGCCGGGAGGGGGAGCTGGAGGGCCTTGAGACGGTGCCGCTGAAGGGCCCGGCCGCCGAACTGCCCGGGCCGTTCAACCTGAACGGCATCACGTCGGTGCAGGGCGACCGGGTGCTGATCGTTGCACATTCCGCCAAGCAGGCCCTTTTCACAGTGGATCCCGACACCGGTCAGAGCGCGCTGATTGACACGGGAGCACTTCCCAATGTGGACGGCATTATTGCCCGTGGCAAGACCGTGTGGGTGGTGCAGAACTTCCTCAACCAGGTCAGCCGGGTCAAGCTCAACCACGACCTGTCCTCGGGCGAGGTCCGGGACGTCATCACGAGTGACAGCTTCCAGATTCCCACCACGGCGGCCTTGTTCGGCAACACCCTTGCAGTGGTGAACGCCAAGTTCGACGAGCCGGCAGCGGATCTGCACGAAGTGGTCCTGGTCCCCGCCCGGGAATAGCCCCGCGGCCTAGATGGTCCGGGTTGCCAGCGCCAGGTTTTCCTTCAGCTCGGCCGCGTTCTGCCGCACGACATATGCCGGGCGGTCCCGTTCCACCCGCCAGCTGTCCTCGAGCAGCCCGATGTTGACGGTGTCGAAGCCGAACTCGTCGTACAGCCGGGTCACCAGTTCGGCGGCCTCCGGGTAGTCGCTGGCGGTTGCCAGGGCGCGGCGGTTTTCGGTACCCGTCGGAGTGCCGTCGGTGGTGATCTGGGACGCCATGATGTGGTTGAAGCCCTTGGCCACCTTGGAATCGGGCAGGTGCTCCTGGAGCAGCCCGGAGGTGGTGGCCTCGCCGTTGTCGAGGGCGGGGATCCGGCCGTCCCGCTCCCAGTAGTAGTTGTTGGTGTCGATGACCACCTTGCCGGCCAGCGGTTCCACGGGGATGTCCTTGTAGTTCTTCAGCGGGACCGTGACGACGGCGAAATCGCCTGCCGCTGCTGCTTCCGCCGGTGTGGCGGCCCGGGCGTTCGGCCCGAGTTCCGCCACGAGTCCGGCCAGGGTCTCCGGCCCGCGGGAGTTGCTGATGACCACGTCGTAGCCCAACTCCACCGCCTTCCGGGCAACCTGGCTTCCAATATGTCCTGCACCGATAATTCCGATTGTTGTCATATCGGCCCCAACCACCGCCCGCACGAAGATATTTCTGGCGGTTTCGGGGAATAAACAAGCCTCTCGGCGCCTACTTTCCGAGGTAGCGTCCGGGACGGTGGTTCAGCGCGAGGATGAGGTTCAGCAGCGTGGCGCCCACTGCGGACAGCAGCACCATCAACGGAGGCACCAGGACCAGCGCCGCCAGCACGATGGCCACGTCCAGCACCATCTGTACGTACCCGGCCCGCCATTTCAGCTTCTCCTGCAGCAGCAGCGCCAGGATGCTGAAGCCGCCCAGGCTGGATTTGTGCCGGAACAGGATGAGCAGCCCGACGCCGGCCAGCAGGTTTCCGCCGAGCACGCCGTAGACGGGGTCGATGGCCAGCGGTCCCAGCGCCCAGGGGTGCAGGCTTGCCATGGCCGAGACCAGGGCAATCGCCGCACCGGTGCGCAGCGCGAAGTTCCAGCCCTTTTTCCACACCGCCAGGCCAAAGAACGGCAGGTTTACAGCGAAGAAAATCACGCCGAACGGCAGCGGCAGGGTGTAGCTGAGCAGCAGGGCCAGGCCGGCCGTGCCGCCGGTGACAGCCTCGCTGGACTTGAGCAGGTACAGGCCCAGGGACGCGGCGAACGTCCCGGTGAGGATTCCCAGGACATCCTCAAGCAGGGAATGGCGGACGGCCGACGGCGGCGTGGCGGGCGCCGCCGTCGTCGAGCCGTGCGCTGTGCCCGGCCCGGCGCTGCGAACGTCTGCGGTGGGGGTGGGCATCGTGGCGGTACTCACTGGGCAGCGAACCGTCCGCGGTCAGCCAGGACAGCGAGGACGCGGTCATTGGTTTCCCGGTCCGCCAGGGTGACCCGGACGCCGTCGCCCGCATAGCCCCGGGCGAGGATGTCCGCATCGGCCAGGGCAGCAAGCAGCTGTTCCCGCAGTCCGTCCGAGGCGCGGAGCCAGTAGAAGTTGGCCTGGCTGTCCGGGACGTCCCAGCCGAAGCTGCGGAGCGCGGCGATGACCCGTGTGCGTTCCTGTGCCACGGCGTTGGTCCGTGCACGGAGTTCATCCCCGGCTGCCAGCGACGCGACGGCGGCGGCCTGGGCCATCCGGTTGACGCCGAAGGGAATGGCGGTCCGGCGGAGTCCGTCAGCCACGGACGGGCGGGCGATGGCATAGCCGATCCGCAGGCCGGCGAGGCCGTAGGCCTTGGAGAAGGTGCGCAGGATGCACAGGTTGGGGTAGCGCCGGTAAAACTCCAGCGCGTCCACGCCGGGGCCGCGCTGGTATTCGATGTAGGCCTCGTCCAGCACCACCAGCACCCGGGACGGAACGGATTGCAGGAAGTCCTCCAGTGCGCCGGCGTCAATGGAGACGCCCGTCGGGTTGTTGGGGGAGCAGAGGATCACCAGGCGCGTGCGGTCCGTGATCGCGGCGGCCATGGCCGGGAGATCGTGCTGTTCATTGTCCAGCAGCGGGACCGGGACAGGCGCGGCGCCGGCCACGGTGACCAGGATGGGGTAGGCCTCGAAGGACCGCCACGCGAAGACCACCTCGTCCCCGGAATCGCACACGGCGGTGATGATCTGTTGCAGTACGCCGGAGCTGCCGGGGCCGGCGGCGATTTCCTCCGGTGACACCCCGTGGTGGCGGGCGATGGCCTCGCGGGCGTCCACGGCGCCCATGCTGGGGTACCGGTGGATCCGGCCGGCTTCGGCAGTGACAACCTCGACGACGGACGGCAGCGGAGCAAAGTGGCTTTCGTTCGAGGCCAGGGCGGCAGTCAGTTCAGATTCTGCGCTTCTACCGGCAACGTACGCGGGAAGGTTTGCGACGGCGGCGCGCAGCCCGGGTGCGGCAGTTTCGGGGAGGGTGCTGGTCATGAAAAGCATCGTGGGCCAGGAACGTGCGTATGCGCAACACAGCTGCTTTCGGCAGGACAGATCCGGTCTTGCCAGCCGGATGGAGTGGCAAAATGCTCAGTATGCACCTTCTTGACGCTCTTGACGCCGAGATCCTCCTCACACTCGATGCCGACCCGCAGGCGACGGTCCTGTCGCTCTCCCGGACGCTGGGGGTAGCCCGGAATACGGTCCATGCCCGGCTGCGCCGCCTGGTGAATGACGGGAGCCTGGCGCCGTTCAGCCAGCGTGTCCGGACGGCGGCGCTGGGGCTGCCACTCACAGCCTTCATCTCGATCTCCATCAGCCAGTCCTCAAGCGACGAAGCCACGGCCGCACTGCGGACCATCCCGGAAATCATCGAAATGCACGCCACCACGGGCGATGCCGACCTGCTGGCCAAGGTGGCGGCGAAGGACCCGGCCGACCTCCACCGGGTGACCAATGCGATGCTGGCGATTGCCGGCGTCGTGCGCACCAGCACAGCCATGTCCCTGGTGGAGGTCATGCCCCCGCGGACCGTGCCGCTGCTGCAATCTGTGGCGGGCCAGGAGTAGCCAGTACAGCGCGGCAGACGTAACAGCAAAACGCCGCCCGCCTCGGGGGAGAGGCGGGCGGCGCTTTGCTTACGAGATGTGCGACGGCGTGTGGCAGCCCTGTGGTCAGTGCTGGCCGAGGTTGCCGCCAACGGGCGGCAGGCCGCCGTCGGGACGCCGGTCATCCTCGCGGCGCTCGCCGGCGCTCAGGTTCTCGCCCTCGATGGTCTCGTCGGACTCGCCGGTGGTGTCCACCAGGCCGTTCGTCTGGTCGAAGGCGTGCCCGATCCTGTCATCACCCAGGTCGGCGACGGAACCGGTGGACCCGGCGGCCGCCGTCGTGCCAGTAGTAGTGGTGGCGTCCGTCGTGGTGGTGTCCGTCGTCAGCGGCGTGACGGTCGCCGGCTCACCCGGGGCTGCTGGAGTGACCGTTTCGTCCGCAGCTGCAGTCTCGCCCTTGTTGCCTCCGGCAGCCATGGCGGCTGCGGCGCCGGCGGCTGCGGCAACACCGAGTCCTGCGGCCACCTTGCCCGAAACGCCGGCCTTGCCGGAATCACCGCGGGAAGCGGCTGCGTCTTCCACGCCGGGCGTTCCGACCGTGGCGCCGGGGTTGACGGCACCGCGCCAGGCGCCGCTCGCGTAGCCTTCGTCCTCGATGAATTCCTTGAACCGCTGCAGGTCTGCCTCGGCCTGCCGGTCAACCACGTTGAGCTTGTCGCCCACCTTCTCGATCAGTCCCTCGGGCTCGTATTCGAGCGTCAGCCGGACGGACGTCTGCCCGCCGCCCACATCCTCGAAGTCCACAACGCCGGCGTTGGTGGCGCCTTCGGTGGCCGCCCAGGCCACCTTGCGGTCCGGGACCTGCTCCAGGATCTTCGCTTCCCACTGGCGGCGGACGCCGCCGATCTCGGCCACCCATTCCAGCCGGTCATCGGTCAGCTGCGTGACACTCTTGACCCCGCCCATGAAGTGCGGGAATTCCTCGAACTGGGTCCACTGGTTGTAGGCCGTGCTCACCGGTACGTTCACCAGAATGCGTTTTTCCACCTTCGTGCTCATAACGTCTCCTTCGCTTTGTCACCGGAACTGATGACCCGGGAAAAATCATCAGCATGCTTACCAACATACCTTTTGGGCGCGTCCGTTTCCAGAGCAAGGAAAGGGGAACGGACGACGGCGGCACCTGCGCGGGTGCCGCCGTCGGGCATGGCAAAGGCCGGCCGCGTCCGGGGCGGCCGGGTGCGGAGGCGCTACTTGGACGCCGGTGGGGCGGGTTCGTCGGCCCCTTCTGCCGGGTCCTGGGAATGCATGCGGATCTCCGTGACATCCGCGTCCGGATCGCCCTCGGCGGGTGCTTCGGTGTGGACTCGCTCGTCCAGCGGATTGTCCGTCATGGCTGGTGTGCTCCTTGGAAGGCGAAGAGGGGCGGCGGCGGGCCGGCAACGACACCGGGTTGCTACAGATCATTCAGCGCTCCCGGGAGCGGCCTGTCAAGGAGGTAGCCAGGTGGGCCCGAGGTCTGGCCGGGACGGTCCATCTGTGCTGGACTGTTGGGTGCAGTGGCACCCAACCAGCGCCGCCATTTCCGCAGGAAGCCGGGCGGCACCTTTTCGAAAGAACATGGACAGGCCGGCGCCGTCCGGCCCTCGGAAGGAACACTCATGGCACCGTTCAAGATCGGATATTTCGTGGGAAGCCTGGCAACGGCCTCCATCAACCGGACCCTTTCCAAGGCGTTGATCAAGCTCGCCCCGGAAGACCTTGAGTTCACCGAGATCCCCATCCGGGACCTCCCGCTGTACAGCTACGACTACGACGCCGACTTCCCGCCCGCGGCCCGCGCCCTCAAGGAGGCCATCGAGGCGTCGGACGGCATCCTTTTCGTTTCCCCCGAATACAACCGGTCCATCCCCGGCGCGCTCAAGAACGCCATCGACTGGGGTTCCCGGCCGTGGGGCAGCAACTCGTTCGCCCGCAAGCCCACAGGCATCATCGGCGCGTCCGTGGGCAGCATCGGCACTGCCGTGATGCAGTCCTCCTTCCGCAGCGTCCTCAGCTTCCTGGACGCGCCGCAGCTGAATGCCCCGGAGGCCTACATCCACTACGACGCGGCCGTGTTCGGAGCGGACGGCGAGGTCAAGAACGAGGGCACCGCCAAGTTCCTGCGCCACTACATGGATGAGTACGCCGCGTTCGTTGCCCGCGTCCTGGCCGCCAACGCGCCGGGCCACATCGGCGACCTGGAGACTGACGACGCCAAGCTGACCCGGTAACCGCAGGACCCGGTTCCGGGCGTACGGAGGCCCGCCGTCCCAGTACGGCGGGCCTCCGAGTCTGTGTAGGCAAGGTGTCAGTCCAGCGGCAGGGTTACCGTGACTTTGGTGCCGTGGCCGGGACTGGAACTGACGTCCACACTGCCACCGGCTTCCCGGACGGCCACCGCCATGAGGCGCAGCCCATAGCCGTGGTGCCGCCCGCGTGTGGCGCGGCGGCTGTCAAAGCCGGTGCCGTCGTCGGCCACTACCAGGCGGATGCCGTGGTCCACCGCGGCGAGCTGGACGGTGAGGTGGGACGCCTCGGAGTATTTGTAGGCGTTGCTGAGCGCCTCGCGGGCGGACTGGTAGAGGAGGGAGGCGCAGTCAGACGGGATCTCGATGCCCCAGTGCGGAGTATCCCAGCAGACTGCGGTCCCCCTGCGGCGGATGGGCCCGGTCAGCCGGTCGATGCAGCCGGCCAGCCCCAATGCGTGGAAATCGAGCGGCTGCCGGTCTGTCAGCACGCCTCCCACGGTGGTGACGTCGCCCTCAAAAGCTGTCGTGTTTCCCATGACTTCCTGCTCCCCACAAGCTGGTTGGTCCGATGCCTCCAGCGTGGACCCGCAACTTCAGGGGTCCGCAAGGATTGGGTCAAGATCCCATCAATTCTGCGTGCGGCAGGGGCCTCCACTAGTCTGGCTGCTCTACGGCCGCACGCTGCTGCTGCCTTGGGATGGAAAGGCTTCCGCTGCGGAGCCGGAGAGTGGGTGGCAATGCCCGTATGGCTGCAGGCACTGGTGTGGGGTACCGCGGCAGGTGCAGCGCTGGTGCTGGGCGCGGCACTGTCCTGGCGGTGGTCGCTGCCGTCCAAGCTGGTGTCCTCCATCATGTCCTTCGGGGCCGGCGTGCTGATCTCGGCCCTCGCCTTTGAACTGGTGGGCGAGGCGGTGGCGGGTGGCGGTCTCTGGCCCACCGTGGCGGGCTTCCTGGCGGGATCGGTGGTCTACGTCGGGGCGAACGCGATGCTCGCCCGGGCAGGGGCGAAACACCGCAAGCGTTCCGGCCACCAGCAGCCGTCCGAGGAGGAGAACCCGGGAAGCGGTACGGCCATCGCCTTCGGCGCGCTGCTGGACGGCGTGCCGGAATCGGTGGTGCTCGGCGTGGGCATGCTCGCCGGCGGCGCGGTCAGCCCGGCCATGATGGCGGCGGTCTTCATTTCCAACGTCCCCGAGGGGCTGTCCGGGACCGCCGGCATGAAGAAGGCGGGCAGGAGTGCCCGGTACGTCTTTGGGCTGTGGGGTGGAATCGCCCTGCTCTGCGGTGTCGCCTCGCTGGTGGGTTATGCCGCGCTGGAGAATGCGCCCGGCGGGGTGGTGGCCTTCATCACCGCCGTGGCTGCCGGCGGAATCCTGGCCATGCTGGCGGACACGATGATCCCGGAGGCGTTCGAGGAGCACCACAACCTGACCGGGCTCACGGCCTCCGTGGGCTTCCTGACAGCTTTCACCGTCCACCACCTCGGGGGTTAGGCGGCCTGGCAGTGGCGCCGGCGCGGGACTGGGGGACTCAAGGCCCTACCCCCGCCTGTGACGGACACCTAGAATCTCGCCCATGGGAACCCCTCAGCCGGGATCGGCAACCGAAGTCCTGACCGTCGAGGAATGCTGGAAGCTCCTGGGCTCCTCCTACATCGGGAGACTGGCGGTGATCAACGGCAGCACGCCGGAGATCTTCCCGGTGAACTTCGTTCCCGCGGAGAGGACGCTCTATCTGCGGACGGCTCCCGGAACAAAACTCCGGTCGCTGCTCACGGGAAATCCGGTGGCGCTGGAAACCGATGCGCTCAACGTCTACGGCACGGAGGTGTGGAGCGTCGTCGTCAAAGGCGTGCCCTCGCCGGTGGAGGACGGCTCCATGCCCCTGGAACTGGCCGATCCGGACCGTGAACCCTGGGAGCCGAGCCTCAAGGAGCACCTGATCCGGATTGATCCCACCGAGGTCACCGGGCGCAGGTTCGCCGTCCATTCGCGGACGCGCTGGTGGCCGCCCCTGGACTTCACCTCGGACTGGGAGTGACGGCCCCCGCGGTCAAGTAGTCTCGTTCAGGTGCCGGAGGTTGCGGTCCCCGGCGCGGGAGGAGCGCAAGATGTCGTGGGAAACCGTTGCCGGAATTGTGGCCGGCGTCCTGCTGGCCTACGCCGTGCTGCTGTTCCTCCTGTGGCTGTACGCGCGGCGCCATCCTGAAACCGTGACCATGAAGGATGCCCTGCGGCTGTTGCCGGACCTGTTGCGGCTCATCCGCAGGCTCGCGGGGGACCGTACCGTCGCCGTCGGCGTCCGCATCCGGCTGGTGCTGCTGCTGGCCTACCTCCTGTCTCCCATCGACCTGGTCCCGGACTTCATTCCGGTCATCGGCTACGCAGATGACGCCGTGATAGTCGCGCTGGTCCTGCGCTCGGTCATCAAACGGGCCGGCGAAGACGCCGTCCGGCGGCACTGGCCCGGCAGCCCGGCCGGGCTGGACATCATCCTGCAGGCGGCGCGGCCCGTCCGGCGGACGCAATAGATTTTGTTCCCCGCTTCCGGCTCCTTTCGGGGCGCGGGCTGTTAGCGTGGAGGCCCGGCCAACGAAGGAGGAGCGATGACAATCAACTCACCCGATTCCCTGCCCGACGACGAGACTCAGGAGGGCGGGGCAGGCACCGAAGGCAAGGGAACATCTGCCCAGAACGACAGCGGGATCCCCCGGGCCGGCGACGGCGTCGGAATCGCCGCGGATACCGACCCCAACACGTTCGAGCCCGAGGAAGACCCGGACTCCACGGAGGAGCCGGGCAGCTAAACCCTCGCGTGGGCGGCGCTGCTCAAAATTCCCTCAAGATTTACCAAACCGGCCCGTTTTGGAGATTTCCAAACCCTACTGGCCGGTAAATTCTTCTTGTTTCCACGTTAGTTCCCCAACTAGGAAGCACAGAAGCCCCCGCGCTGGAGCCCGACTCGCGCGGGGGTTTCGCCATTCTGCAGACGCGCGCGGGCCAGTGGGGCCGGGCTTATGTCACGACTGAGCAGTCGCACAGGAGCTAGTCCTTTTCGACTCTTCAATCGGCTGCTAACTTGTTCCGATGGACGCTGCCATCATCGGCCTCCTTGGCGCCTTGCTCGGGGTCATACTGACCTATGCATTCAATCGAAAGAACGCCTTTGAGACCCGCCTCCATGAGGCCCGAATAGAGACCTACAAGAACTTTGCAGCGGCTGCTATGGAGTACCGGCGAGCGGTGATGGACGAATGGTTTGAAGGTCACCGCGTAGACGTCAGGACGGATGATGACGATGTCCATCGCGCCAGAGGAACAGCCTGGTCCGCCTATTACGGCGTCCGCCTGTTGACCAGCAATGATCAGACAGCAGAACGAGCACGTACTGCGCTTGACAACATCACTGCCCTCAAGAAGCTCGAAAACCGCAGGAGTTTGAACGAGCAAGGAGAGCGCTGTCGGGAGGATGTCGAGGAGTTCGTGCGAGCCGCGGGGGAGGACGTTCGGTCGGGCGGGAGATGGTGGAGTGCTGCGCGATAAGCCTCAGGCTGAATCCGGCCTAGTAGACGGAGCCTTCAAGGAGCGCGGACAGCGTGCGGGCCGCGCGCCGGAGCTCCGGCACGCCGGCCTTAAGTGTGTCTTCGCTGGCTGCCTCCACCGGGCTCGTGAGCGAAATGGACTCCGTGGGCCGGCCGGTCCGGTTGGGCACGGCAACGGCCACTGACAGGACGCCGGTGGCGCGTTCGTCCGCGGAATAAGAAAAGTCCACACCCGCCTCTGGGAGCCTTGCCTGAAGGGCATCTGCCGTGAAGGACTTGTCTTCGTGCCCCGCGGCGACGGCCGCGGCCGCTACCTGCTCCAGTTCTTCCCTGGGCGCAGACGCCAGGAGTATCTTGCCTGCCGCGCCGAGGCTGAGTGGCAGGCGCTTGCCCAGGGGAAGGTCGTAGCGCAGGGGCGCCGCGCCGTCGACACGCGCCACGAGGATCCGCTCGTAACCAAGCCGGGTGTAGAGCGACGCCGTCAATCCCGTCGAGGTGGCCAGCTGCTGGAGGATGGGCCGCGAAGACACCACCAGGGGATCGTTTTCGAGATAGCTGCGGGCCGCCGGCAGGACTGCTGGGCCGATCCGGTAGGACTTGTCCGTCTGGCTGACCATGCCGAAGTCCTGGAGCACCCGGAGGATGCGCAGCGTGGTGGGCAGGCTCATGCCGCACGCCCGGGCCAGGTCGCTGAGCCGCTGCGGCCTCTCCGCCCGCTGCAGTTCGGCGTACACCTCCAGTGCCCGCGACAGGGAGCGCATGTTTGACGCTTTGGGCCCCTCATCCGTGGAAGGCGGCGGGGTGGATGCGGCGGTCGTCATTGTTTCATTCTATGTAATCCCCTTGCGCTTGACAGTGGGTGTGTCTGCTGTCACTATTTCTATACACGTAAGGCTCTTTCATTCTATGAAAGGCACGAACACAAGAAGGAAACCATGACAACGGAGTCACTGACGACGACACCCAAGAGCGCGGCACGCGTTGCTCCATCCGTTCTGGTGGGCATCGGCGCTTTCGCGGCCGTCGGCATCTACGTCCTGGTCAGTTCCCTGGGACTCGGCCTCTGGACGTCCCTCGGCCCCGGGCCGGGGCTCTTCCCCTTTGCGATGGGCGGGGTGCTCGTCGCCATGGCGCTGGTCTGGCTGATCCAGGAGCTGCGCCGGCCAAGTGAAACGGCGGAAGGGGTGGACCGCGGCCTGGTGGTCGCCGTGGTGGTCAGCCTGGCCATCCTGGCGTCCGTCATGGATCTTCTCGGGTTCCAGCTGAGCACGTTCCTGTTCCTCATGTACCACCTGAAACTGCGCGGACGCCGGACCTGGGTCACGTCGCTGATCATTGCCCTGGCCGGAAGCGTCGGCGCCTTTTACGCCTTCAACTACGGACTGAACGTCGCGCTGCCGGTCTCTGCCTTCCCCCTGCTGAACACGATCGGACTCTAGACGTGGACATTTTCAACGAACTGCTGGGCGGTTTCGCGGCCGCCATGACCTGGCAGAACCTGCTGTTCGCCTTCCTAGGCTGCCTCCTGGGCACCGTCATCGGCGTCCTGCCCGGCATCGGCCCGGTGGCCGGCGTCGCGCTGCTGATCCCCCTGACCCTGAACATGGACGCGACCGGCGCCATCATCATGCTTTGCGCCATTTTCTACGGCACGGCCTACGGGGGAACCATTACCAGCGTCCTGCTGAACACTCCCGGCGAGGCGGCCTCCGCCATCACCACCATTGACGGCTACGCCATGACGAAGATCGGCAAGGCGGGCGCCGCCCTGACCATCGCCGCCGTCGGGTCCTTCGTTGGCGGCACGATAGCGACCGTGGGGCTGGTGGCCGCGGCGAAACCGCTGGGCGAACTGGGCCTGCTGGTCGGGCCCCCCGAGTTCTTCGCCCTGATGGTAGTGGGCATATCCCTGCTCGTCGCCCTCGCCGGCAAGTCCATGGTCAAGGCCGTGATCTCCGGCGCCCTCGGCCTGCTGATCTCCATGGTCGGCATCGACCCTGTTGCCGGCGCACCCCGCTTCACCTTCGGCGTGGACAGGCTCCTGGACGGCGTCAGCTTCGTGGCCGTGATTGTCGGAGTCTTCGGACTCTCGGAACTGCTGTCCTACCGCAAAGGGGCTGCGGCACCGGCAGTCCACGCACCCAACTTCCGGTCGCTGCTGCCCACCGGCAAGGAATGGCGGCGCAGTGCCCCGGCCATGGCCCGCGGCACCGGCATCGGGTTCGGCCTGGGCCTTATTCCCGGCATGACCGGCTCCGTGTCCTCCCTGCTTGCCTACGGCGCCGAGAAGAAGTTCTCCCGGCACCGCAACGAGCTGGGCAAGGGCGCCATCGAAGGCGTGGCCGGCCCGGAGACCGCCAACAACTCCCACGCCAACGCAGCACTGATCCCGCTGTTCACCCTGGGCATCCCCGCATCCCCGACCATCGCGGTGCTGATGGGCGCCTTCCTGCAGCAGGGCCTCACCCCCGGGCCCACACTCTTCACGGAGAACTCCGAGATCGCGTGGGCCATCATCGCCAGCCTGTTCATCGGCAACCTGATCCTGCTCCTGCTGAACGTCCCGCTGGTGGGCCTGTGGACCTCCATCCTCCGGGTCCCCACGACGATCCTGACGGCGCTCATCCTGCTGTTCATGGTCATCGGCGCCTACACCATCAACTTCACCGTCTTCGACGTCTTTGTCATGATCGGTTTCGGCCTCCTCGGGCTCGCGCTGCGGCACCTGGACATCCCGCTGGCCCCGATGGTGCTCACCCTGGTGCTGGGCCCGCTGATGGAACGTTCCCTGCGTGAATCCCTTGAAATCTCCCAGGGCGACTTCGGAATTTTCGTCAACCGCCCCATCTCTGCGGTCCTCATCGGCCTGGGACTCCTCATCATCTTCAGCCCGCTCCTCAAGCTCCGTAAGCCCAAGGCGCTCAACGAAGACCCCGAAACCTAAAGACACCCGTTCCATCCCCAACCTCTGCACAACAGACCACCTTCAAAGGAGAAGCCCCATGAAGACCCGCATCCGCCTTGCCGCCGTCGCAGCAGCAGGCCTCCTCGCCCTCACCGGCTGCGGCGCGAACGCCGGAGCCACGAACACCGCCAGTGACTTCCCGCGGAAGGGCAAGTCCATTGAAATTGTGGTGGCCTTCGGCTCCGGCGGCGCCGTGGATACGGCTGCCCGGCTGATCCAGCCCGTCCTCGAGAAGGAACTGGGCACCAACGTGGAGGTCATCAACAAGCCCGGAGCCGGCGGACAGATCGGCTACACGCAGCTCACCAGCGCCAAGCCCGACGGCTACACGATCGGGGCCACCGGTTCCCCGTCCGTGGTTGTCTCGCCGCTGGATCCCAGCCGTGGCGCCAAGTACACCCGGGACAGCTTCCAGCCCCTCGGCCGGCAGGTTATCGACCCCACCGTGATCGCCGTCCAGCCGGACAGCCCGTACCAGACCCTCAAGGACCTCCTGGACGCAGCCAAGGCCAGTCCGAAGTCCATGACTGCCAGCACCACGGGGCTGCAGACCGGCGAACACTTTGCCATGGCCCAGATCCAGGAAACCACAGGCTCCGAATTCGCCCCGGTCCACTTCTCCGAGGGTGCTTCCCAGGCCACCACTGCATTCCTGGGCAAGCACGTGGACATCCTGGTGGCCAACGTCAGCGACGTCACCGACCTGACCAAGCAGGGCAAGGCCCGGGTCCTGGGCGTCATGTCCGAGGAGCGTGCGCCTTCACTGCAGGACGTGCCGACCTTCAAGGAATCCGGCTACGACCTGGTGGCAGGCACCGTCCGCGGCTACTCCGCCCCGGCCGGCCTGCCGGACGAGGTGGCCGAAAAGCTGGAAGCTGCACTCCAGAAGGCCATCGAGGATCCGGCCGTGGTGCAGAAGATGAACGACCTCGGCCTGCAGACCAGCTACCTCAACGGCGACGACTACCAGCAGTTCTGGGCCGCCCAGGAAGAGGACTTCAAGAAGGTCCTCCCGCTGGTCCAGAAGACCGACTAACCCCTTTCCGCGCCTCCCACGAAAGAACGCACCATGACAACGCCCGCCACTGACACCATCGACGCCGACTTCCCCCGCCCCGACAGGGACGTCATTGAACGGCTCGCCAAACTGCCGGCTGCCAACATCGGCGATGCCGTGGACCGCCTTGGCGTCGCCCACTCGGCAATCCAGGCCATCTGGCCGGGAGCGAAAATCGCCGGGCCGGCCTTCACCGTCTGGACCCGGCCCGGCGACAACCAGGGAATCCACCAGGCCCTGGGACTGGCACAGCCGGGGGATGTCATCGTCGTGGCCGGCGGGGCCGATGAGTCCCGCGCCCTCTTAGGTGAACTGATTGGGGAACGGGCCATCAACCTCGGCATCGCCGGATTCGCCCTGGACGGAGCAGCGCGCGACGCCGAGGCGCTGGGTGAGATCGGCATGCCCGTCTTCGCACGGGCTACTTCACCCGCGGGTCCCTACAAGAACGGCCCCTTCCGGCTGGGAACGGCCATCGCCTTCGGCGGCGTCCCCGTCCTGCCGGGCGACGTCATCATCGGCGACTCCGACGGCGTGGTGGTCATTCCCCGGGAACAGGCAGCCGCCGTCGCGGACGCCGCGGAAGCCGTGTTCGCAGACGAAACCAACCGCCGGCAAGCAATCGTTGCAGCCCGCTCCTAACCAGAAAGAGAAGAACCCATGACAGCGTGCACCGTCATCGGCCTCGGCGAGGCCGGCGCAACCTATGCTGCAGCCCTCACCGCTGCCGGCCACACAGTCACCGGCTATGACCCCGTTGCCCCCACCACCCCGGCGGGCGTCACCCGCGCCGCCACCGCCGCCGAAGCATGCCGGGACGCGGACATCGTCCTGGTGATGACAGGGGCGGCGGCAGCCCGGGCCGTAGCCCTGGAATGCCTGCCGGTCATGGCGGCCGGCAGCTGCTATGCGGACTTCACTTCCTCCTCACCGGGCGTCATGCAGGAGCTGGGCCAGCTGCCCGGCAAGGCGGACTTCGCGGACGTCGCCATCCTTGGACCGGTTTCCGCGCTGGGGGAGAAGACCCCCCTGATGGTCAGCGGACCCGGGGCCCAGGCCGTGGCCGACCTGCTGCGTCCGCTTGGCGTCGACGTCGAAATCACTGAAGGGGAACCGGGCGCGGCCATGGCCCACAAGCTGCTGCGCAGTGTCCTGATGAAGGGCCTGGCTTCAGTGGTGGTCGAAGCCGTCACCGCCGGGAAGGCGGCAGGGCTCGAGGAGTGGATCCGTGGGCAGATCGCCAAGCAGCTCGCCGGGGACGGCCAGGCAGTGATCGACAGGTTCCTCACCGGGACCGTCAAGCACGCGGTCCGCCGCTCCAAGGAGATGCAGGACACGGCCAGCTACCTCTCGGACCTCGGTGTGCCCGCTGAGATGACCAACGCCTCCGCCGCCGCACTGACTCGTATTGCGCAGGCTACGGTGCCGGTCTTGCGCTGACCCCGGGGCACGACAGAATCAATAGCAGGAAAGTAAACCGCGTGACATTCAGCAGCACAACGTCAGGGGCAGGATCGTGATCGGAATCTGGGCACTGGGGGCCTATCTGGCCGTCATTCTGCTCTGGACCACCGTGATCAAGCGCAGCGTTGGGGAAGCCATGATCCTCGGGTTCCTGGTGGTGCTCCCGTTCACTGGTTCCGCCGCCGCCCAGGTGGGGTGGGAGGCGCTGTACGCGGCCATCACGGACGAAATCGTCTACGCCACCATGGCGTTCGTTTTCATGGGATACCTGCTGGACAAGGCAGGGGTGCTGGACCGGCTGATCGACCTGTTGAACTCCCTCATCGGCGGGGTCAAAGGCGGACCGGCATGGGTCTCAACAGTGGCGTCGGCGGGCCTGGGTGGAGTGGTCCACAACCAGGCCGCCATCGCCGCGACCGTAGGATCCGTGACCATCCCCTGGATGGAAAAGTCCCGGCTGGACAAGCCCTCCGCCGCCACCCTGGTGGCGGGCAACGCGGGCATGGGCATCACGTTCCCGTTCAGCGCCTCAATGTTCGTCCTGGCCGGATCCGCTACCGTGGGGCCGCTGCTGGATATCAACGCCCTCGTCCTGCCGCTGCTGTTCGGCGGACTGTGGTGCTTCCTGCACCGGCTGATCGTCACCTGGCTCCTGGTCCGCAAGAGCGGCATGGCCCCGCTGGACGCCGCGCACCGGCTGCCCGTCCGGGCCGCGTTCGGCAGGGGCTGGGCGACGCTGCTGCTGTTCGTCGTCGTCGCCATCCCGCTGGTCATTACCTCCGGTGCCGTCGCGCAGGCGCTCACCGGCTGGACCGGCACGGACATCACCAAGGCGGTCGGCGTCATCGTCTGGATCCCGGTAGTCCTGATCATCACCGGTGCGCTCCTGGGCCGGAAGAACCTTCCCAGGAACCGGCGGGCCTGGCGGGACCTGTTGCAGGATTCCGCCCCGCGCTTTGGCATCGTGGGCGTCACGGTGGTGTTCGCTTTCGCCGGGGCCAACGCTTTGGCCGGCACCGGCCTGCCCCAGCAGATGACAGCCCTTCTGAACGGCATGAACCTGCCGCTGTGGCTGTTGGCCATATTGATCGGCTTGATCGTCATTGCCGTCGCCGCGCCGCTGTCCGCCACCGCCACCATGGCCGCCGTCGGAACCGTTGGCGTCGCGGCACTGGTGGCTGCCGGGGTGCCGGCCACCACTGCCGCCGTCGCCGTGCTGGTCTTCTCCTCGTGCGAGGCGTCGGTCCCGCCGGGCGGCGCACCGCTGTACGTGGCCTGCGGCATCGCCGACGTCAATCCGATCAAAACCTTTGCCCGGCTCCTCACCCACTACGCGCTGCCGCTGCTCGGCATCGGCGTCCTGATCATCCTCGGCGTCCTGCCGATCTAAGGGGGACACACCATGCACAAGATCCGGCGTGCCGTCCAGGCCGTCTTTGTCCTCACGCTGGCGCTCCTGCTCCTGGGTGGAGTGTTCTTCGTCGCCGGCCAGGCCGTGGCGCTTGCGTCGGGACAGGGGGAGTGGCTCGAGTTCTTCAATACAGCCATCAAGGACCCGATGTGCATCGCGGCATCGGTCTGCGCGGTTACCGGGTTCCTGCTCAGCTACAAACACGGCAAGGAACAGGCAGTGACGGCCGGGGAAGCGGCAGCATCGCGATGACGGACATGTCGGAAGGCCCGGCCTACCCCAGTTACGCCGAACTCCTGGAACGGGCCGGAGAGCTTGCGGGGACCTCGTGGGGGCTGTTTCCCCAACCCGGCCGCGGAACCCCGTCCTTCATCGGGCCGGATACGGTCCTGCGCGCCAGGGACTCCATCCGGACCGGAACCGTGTTCGGCCTGGACTACCCGGCAGATGCCTTCGATCCCGGCATGTCCCTGAAGCGCGGTGCTCCCAGGCACACTATCTACTCCTCACACCCTGCCCACCGGGACGACTACCTGGACAGGTACTACCTCCAGGGGTCAAGCCAGATCGACGGGCTCCGGCACCGCAGGGCGGACGACGTCGGCTTCTACAACGGCACGCCCGATCATGTGATCACCGAGGGCAGTCCCGAGCTGGGGGTCCAGGAGTGGGCGGAACATCCGATCGCCGGCCGGGGGATCCTGGTGGACCTGGCCGGCTACCGGGAGAGCGTCGGCGAGCCCATCAACCACGCGAATGGCGAACCCCTCGGCCTGGAGCTGATTCAGGAAGCCCTGGCAGCCCAGTCCCTCACCCCCGGGCCGGGGGACATCCTGATGCTGCACACCGGCTGGTGCGAATGGTTCCTGGACCTGGCTCCAGGGGAGAAACTGCGGATCCGGGACAGCCGGAAGGCAACGGGAGTCGCCCAGTCCCGGGAATTCCTCGCGTGGGCGTGGAACAGCCGGTTCGCCGTCGTCGCCGCTGACAACTTCGCCTTCGAATGCCTTCCCGCCCTCGCGCGCAGCCCGTTCCGGAACACCGCCCCGAACGACCACGGCATGATGCACCAGGATCTCCTGGCCAAACTGGGCATGCCTCTCGGCGAACTCTGGAAACTCGGCCCGCTGGCACGGCACATGAGGTCCAGCGGCATCTGGGATGCCTTCATCAGCATCAAGCCGCTGAACATCACCGGGGGTACGGGATCGCCGGCCAACGCCACGGCTGTGACCTGACGGCCGCCGGCTGGATCGACCCCACTTACATTCCGGCCCGCAGAGCGTTGTGGAACTGGCTGACCAGCTCCTGGCGGAAACCGTCCATATCGCCGTTCAAGGCCATGTCAGCCAATTTTTCATGCTCCACGGCGATGTCATGCAGGTCGCTGTAGGTGCGGTGGTCAACGGCCAGGTAGAGGCGCAGCTTGGTTTCCCACCCGTTCCACATACTCTGCAGTGCCCCGTTTCCGGAGAAGTCGTAAAACAGCCGGTGGAAGCGAAGGTGCGCGTCAATGCTCGCAGGGATATCGTTCGTTTCCGTGGCCCGGTGTAGTTCCTCAATAGTTTGCGTCAGCCGGTGCCGCTCGCTGCCACGCAACGTTTCGACCGAGAGTTCGGCGGCGTAGGGCTCCACTAGGACACGGATCGAGGCGATTTCGGCGACCTCGCGGTCACTCACTTCCACCACAAAGGAGCCACGGAAAGGAATCTTGACGACCAGTCCTTCCTCCTCCAGCCGGGTCAGCGCTTCCCGGAGCGGCGACCGGCTGATCCCCAGGTCCGCGGCGATGCGGGTCTCGCGCAGCTGTCCGCCCGGGGGGACTGTTCCGTCAAGGATGGCGGTGCGCAGGACGCGGTAGACACCCTCCGGCGTGGTGGTTCGCTGCTCCTGCCACGCGAATTTGACGTCCATGGCGCCGCCTTTCTTGTCGATTGTCGATTATATCGGCCAGCTTCCGGTGGACCGGAGAGCTGGCCGATATGGTGTTTCCTACACCGCGATAGCCGTGTACTTGATCTCCAGGAATTCTTCGATACCCACCTTGCCGCCTTCGCGTCCCAGACCGGACTGCTTGATTCCGCCAAAGGGGGCTGCAGGGTTGGAAACGAGTCCGGTATTGATGCCGACCATGCCCACTTCCAGCTCCTCGGAGAACCGCTGTGCGGTCTTCAAAGCCTGGGTGTAGACGTATCCGGCGAGGCCCCACTCGGTGTCGTTGGCCAGGCGGAGAACTTCGTCTTCGCTGTCAAAGACAGTCACCGCTGCGACAGGTCCGAAGATTTCCTCATGCATCAGCTTCGCGCCGATGGGCACATCGACCAGGACAGTAGGCGGATAGAAGTAGCCGGGCCCGTCTGGGAGCGTGCCGCCGGTCAGGATGCTGGCGCCCTTGGTTACGGCATCGCTAACCAGAGCGTGTACTTTGTCGAGGCTTTTTTGTTCAACCAGGGGGCCAACCTCAGTGCCGGGGTGCGAGCCGTTGCCCACCTGGAGTTCAGACATCCTCTTCGCGAACTTCTCACTGAATTCCCCTGCCACAGATCGGTGAACGAAGAAGCGGTTTGCCGCAGTGCACGCCTCTCCCATGTTTCGCATCTTGGCCGTCATGGCGCCGTCGACGGCCTTTTCGATGTCCGCGTCGGCCAGCACGATGAAGGGGGCGTAGCCGCCCAGTTCCATCGACGACCGCATCACGTTGTCGGCAGCCTGGCGCAGCAGGGCCTTGCCAACTTCGGTCGACCCGGTGAAGCTGACCTTCCGGGCGATGCCACTGGACATCCAGGTATCGACCACACTGGAAGCGCGTGAGGTGGTGACAACGTTCAGGACGCCGTCGGGAAGCCCCGCCTCCCGGAAGATGTCCACCAGGGCGAGGGACGTCAGCGGCGTGAGCGCGGCCGGTTTGAAAACCATGGTGCAGCCTGCCGCGACAGCCGGCGCGATCTTGCGGGTGCCCATGGCCAGCGGGAAGTTCCACGGTGTGACGAGTACGCACGGGCCGATCGGTTCCCTGGTCACGATGACGCGGGTGCTGCCATAGTCTGATACGGCGTCATCGCCGCCGACCCGGACGGCTTCCTCGGAGAACCAGCGAAGCATCCCAGCGCCATATGCCACCTCGCCTCGAGCCTCTGCGAGGGGCTTGCCCATTTCAGCGGTCATAATTGCGGCGAGCCGGTCCGTGTTGGCCACAACCAGCTCGTAGGCGCGGTAGAGGATGTCGGCCCGGATGCGGGGAGTTGATTCCGCCCACTCTGCTTGGGCTCGGCCGGCGGCCTCGATGGCCTGAGCAGCATCATCCGGGCCGCCGTCAGCCACGTGGGCGATGACTTCATTGGTGGCCGGATTCTCGACCGGGAAGGTGGCTCCACGGCTGGCCGCCCGCCAGGCGCCATTGATGAAGAGCTCGGTGTGGAGGGCAGTGGGGTCAAAGGAGGCGGTCATCTCACGCTTTCAGTTGCAGTATGGGTGGTCAGGTGGTTTTGAAGCGTTCCGGGCGCAGGAAGTCCAGCCCGCTGAAGTGCTGTTTGCCGAGTGCTTCATGGGCTGCAATGTGGCCGAAGCCGGTGGCATTCTTGAAGCCGCCGCCGGAGAAACCGGTGGCGATATAGATCCTGCTGCCCTCGTTGAGTGGGCCGAGGAGTGGGTGTCCGTCAGCGGTGAAGAGTTCGGGAAAGGCGTCAGCCCGGATGATGCTGGGGTTAAGGCCGGGAAGGAATCCGGTCACAGTTTCCGTGGTCTCTTGGATTTCCGCGGCCGTCAGATCCCTGGGCACGGCGTCCGGGTCAGGGGTGGGCCTGCCGCCGCCGTCCAGGGTCGCTTTCACCGTAACGCCGTCCACGGCCGGCGCCCCGTACATGGCGCGGTCCTGGTGGACGCGGCTGAAGACAGGGAACCGGGCGGGCGAAAAGCGGGCACTGTCCTTAGCAACGAACCAGGTCAGGATAAGCCGTTTGGTCTGTGTCTGGGCCTTGAGGTAATCAGGCATGAAGTGCCGGGACCAGCCGCCCGAAGTGATGATCACATTCTCGAACGTCCAGGATCTGCCGGCCGAGGTGATGAGTACACCCTCCGGCGTTTCCTCGATACCTTCAATGGGCGTATTGGTGTGGACCGTTGCGCCGTTGTCCTGTGCGGCGGAGACAGCCGCCGTCACCGCACGGTCGGTGCGCAACACGCCTGCGTTGGGATCAAAGATGGCGACGTCATCATGGTGGAGGTTGTGCTGGGGGTAGCGTTCGGCCATGTTCTGGCGGGTAAGGACGCTGTGTTCTGCCCCCGTAACCCGGGTGGTTTCCAGGACCGAGGTGATGTAAGGGCCATCGGCGGCGCCGATCGACAGGCCTCCGCAGCGGGTGAGGATGTCCTGGCCGGTTTCGGCCTCGAGCTCTGCCCACAATGCGCGTGAGCGCTTCATGATGGGGTAGAGGCCCGGGTCGCCGCGGAAAATCATGCGGAACAGGCGGGTGTCACCGCCCACGGCACTGCGTCCGTGGCCAGGGGAGGCGGTTTCGAAACCGACGACGGAACCGGAGATGCGTGAAGCCTGCCAGAGGGCCATGCTGCCGATGCTGCCGAGGCCAATGACCGCAAGCTTTCCATCCATGTTCAGTGCCTTCCTTTCTTTGCCGGATACGGCATGACGGCGGGAAAATTGGACGTTGTGCACTATTCGTGAAGTCCGGCCAGCCGGCTGCCGAACCTGGCCAGGAGGGAAGTGTTGCTCGAGTCCATACGTTCTTCCCACTGGTCGGCGAGTCCGAACAGCCGGTACATGCCGTGGACACCCAGCCAGCGGAGTGGCTCCGGTTCCCATTTCCGGGAGCGGTAGCCTACCCACGGGAGCGTGGTCCGTTGGGTGTCCTGTTCGAATGCCAGCTCGGCGAGGGTCCTGCCACCCACGTAGGCGGCTGTGACGCCGTGACCCGCGTAGCCGGTGGAAGATCCTATTCCAGTGGCCGGGTCCCAGTGCACGCCGCCGTTCCAGTCACGGGTGACCCCCAGGACCCCTGACCAGGCATGGTCGACTTCGAAGTGGATTCCGGGGAAGAACGTGGCGAGCTTTTCGGAAATCAGGTTGATCGTGGACTGGGCTGTTGCCCCGCGGCCACCGGTGCCGGACGCATAGCGGTAGGGACGGCCGCGTCCGCCGATGGCGATCCGGCCGTCGGCGGTGCGTTGGGAGTAGATGAAGGTGTGGGCCGAGTCGTTCAGGCACTGCAGTCCGTTCCAGCCGATCTGCCGCCACGCCTCCGCGGACAGGGGCTTGGTCACGATCATTGAGGAGTTGATGGGGATCAGGGTCCGGTGGCCAAGCAGCGGGCCCGAGTAGCCTTCGGTGCAGATGAACGCCTTGCCGGAAGTCACCCGGCCGTTGGCCAGGACGAGCACTCCGGCGTCCACCCTCTCCACGCGGCTGTGTTCGTAGATGTCCACACCCATCGCCGTGAGCCTGTCAGCGAGACCATAAACAAGCTTTGCCGGCTGGATTCGTGCGCATTGCTTGTAGAAGAGGCCGCCGTGGACGGTGGAAATGTTGATGTTGTCCTGGAACTCGTTCCGGTTGAGGAACTGGACCTCGTCTTCGGTCAGCCCGTATTTCAGGTCCGTGTCGCGTCTGCTGCGCAGCCGGCCGAGCCCCGCTTTGGTGTGGGCCGCCACGAGCGCGCCGCCCTTGTGCTGGTCGGCGTTGATGCCTTCAGCCTTGAGTATTTCCAGGACGGCATCGACGCCGGTGATGAACTCCTGCTGCAACGCCCGGCTGGCGTCCATCCCGCCGCCGGAAGCACGGGCAAAAGTGGCGCGGTTTCCGGGGATCATTGCCGACAGCCAGCCGCCGTTCCGCCCGGACGCGCCGTAGCCCACTTGTTCTGCCTCGAAAACCGCGACGGAGAGGGACGGCTCGAGCTTCTTGGCGAAATACGCAGCCCACAGGCCCGTGTATCCGCCGCCGATGATAGCCAGGTCTACTGAAAGCTGTCCCGAAAAACGCGGGTACGCTGGCTTCTCATCGGCGAGC
Organism: Arthrobacter nitrophenolicus; assembly: GCF_045833485.1. Classification (NCBI taxonomy): domain Bacteria; kingdom Bacillati; phylum Actinomycetota; class Actinomycetes; order Micrococcales; family Micrococcaceae; genus Arthrobacter; species Arthrobacter nitrophenolicus. The sequence continues at coordinate 1,180,532 of NZ_CP174504.1, read as the reverse complement.
CCGGCCAACCAAAAGCCAAGGTCGCCATTTTTTGGTGTTGCCGCCAGGGTTTGCATTGGTTGTCCCTCTCTAAAAGGCGGTGTATCCGCCGTCGACAGGGAGCGTTGCTCCCGTGATGTAGGAAGATTCCTTGGACGCAAGGAAAAGAACGGCGTCGGCGATTTCTTCGGGAGTCGCGAGGCGTTTGAGGGGGATCTGGCCCTCCCGCTCCCGGCGGTAGGCCTCCGGGTCGGGTCGCCGCTGGAACGATGCCTCGATCACGGGTGTCACGGTGAGGCCCGGTGCGACGACGTTGACCCGGATATTGCGTTCGGCCCATTCGATCGCGGCGCCCTTGGCAAGCATGATGACGCCTCCCTTGGCGGCGGAGTACAGAACTTCATCGGGTTTGCCGACCATGCCCAGCCGGGAACTGACCAGGACGAATGAACCCCCGGATGCAGGCATGAGCTGGGCGAAGTGTTTCATCACCAGGAAGGTGCTGAGGAGGTTGCTGTGGAGCACGTTCCTGGCATCCTCGTACGCCATCCCGGTGAGAGGACCGCTGACCTGCAGGCCGTGGTTGAGGACGACGACGTCGACCGTGCCGAAGGACTCGGCGGCCTGACTGGCGAGGCTTTCCACAAACGCCTCGTCGTTGAGGTCCCCGGCAACATACAGGTCATCGGGCTGGGCGCTGTCGAGGTGCTCCCTGCGGCCGGTGAGCAGCAGCCGTGCGCCTTCCCGCCGGAAGTGGGAGGCAATGGCCTCTCCGATTCCGCTGCTGGCACCGGTGACCAGGGCGGTGGTCTTATCAAGTCTCATGTCGGACACTCCATCGTGGATAAAAATGCTGGTGGTGGTGGGGAGCTGCTGTAGATGGGGTCAGTTGAGGTGCCCGCGGGCGTCTACTGCCCAGCGTTCCAGGGACGCACCCGAACTGTCGGTGACGACGTACTCCTCAAAATTGACCACCACCGGGCATACATGGTTGGGGATGACGGGCAGCACGGCGCCAACCGCAGGGCGGAACCCGCCCCCCGGAAGGGGGAGGAACCCGTGGTATTCATTGAGTTTGGACAGGGCGGCAGCGGTGCCGGCAATCCGGCCGTAGCCGATCTCGGGGCTGCCTTCCCGGCCCAAGGCTTTGGTGCCAATATCGAGGATGACCTGGCCGGGAACCCAGTCGCTGACCACCGTCCCGGCGACGAACAACGCGATCTGGTCCTCCGTGCAGGCGCCCAGGCGCGCGTTGTTCAGGTCGTTGAACACGTACTCTCCGGGCCGGATTTCGGTGATCACGCTGCTGGTGGCGAATTCCACCGTGGGCGTGGAGCCGGCGCTGACCACTTCCGGCCTGATCCCGTGCGAGCCCAGGCTGCGCACCGCGGTGGTGAGCGCGGCTTCCTGGTCTTCCGCGGCACGCTTGCGGGCTTCCGGACCGGCGCTGCCGTGGCCCGGATAGGTGAAGACGCCTGCCGGAACCAGTCCGCGCTTGCGGGCAGCGAGGGCGAGGTCGCCCGCGGCCTCCGGAGGAGCCCCGGACCGGCGAGCGCCGCAGTCGACCTCTATCACCACCTGCAACTGCTCAGGTTCTGTGCCCATCGCGTCGGCGAGGGCGTTGATCGCGGCGACATTGTCGACGCCGATCCGCAGCCTGGTGCCTGCGGCCAGGCTGCGGATCCGCTTCCCCTTCGTTCCCGAAGGCCAGAGCGGGTAGGCGATGAAGATGTCGTCGAAGCCGGCAGCGGCGAAGACCTCGGCCTCACCTACGTTGCCTGCGGTGATTCCCACTGCCCCTGCTTTCACCTGGCGCCGGCCGATTTCCACGCATTTGTGGGTCTTGACGTGCGGTCTGACTGCAAGGTTCTGCTGGGTTGCGAACCGCTGCATGCGGTCGATGTTGTCCTGCATCACGTCGGCCAGCACGATCGGGGCCGGGGTATCAATGCGGCCGGCCAGGGCGTCGACTGCTCGTTGAATGCGGTTCACGTGTGCTCCTTACAAGGCGGTACAGACCATCTGGATTTCCACGGGGGTGTTCAGCGGCAACCCGGCCACGCCAATCGCGGTCCGGGCGTGCCGTCCGTTTTCCCCCAGCACCTCGATCAGCAATTCACTGGCGGCGTTGGCCACCTTTGATTGCAGACCGAAGTCCGGTGTGCTGGCCACGAAGACCAGCATTTGCACGATCCGGACCCGGTCCAGATCTCCCATCGCCTGCACGGCAGCGGCGAGGCAGTTCAGCGCGCAATGACGCGCAAGCTCCTGCGCCGTCTCCAGCCCGACCTCCCGGCCGACAACGCCCTGCCCCAGCAGGACCCCGTCCCTGTAGGGCAGTTGGCCGGAGATATGGATGCTGGAGTCCACCGCCCGGTGATCCATGTAGTAGGCGTTACCAGCGAGGACCGGAAGCTCCAGGCCGAGGGCTTCGAGCCGGTCCATAGCCGAGGTGCCCTCGACGGTTTGAGGTAGTGGCAGGCTCATCCGTACCCACGGTCCCTTTACGAGGCGGCCGGGCGCGGCAGGCCAAAGAGGACGGGGAGGTCGGCGATGTCGGTGATCCGCTCGTAGCCGAGCCAGTGCTCGTCGTGCTCGAAGCCGCGGTCCATGTACACCTTGTTCTTGATGCCCATGATGGCTGCAGGCCGGTGGTCGTACATCGGGCTCGCGGAGACGTGCACGATCTCGTCCGGCGTCACGCCAAGCTTGTCGAACATGTACTCAAATGCACCGAGCCGCGGCTTGTACATACCCATCTGTTCGGCGCTGATGATGGTGTCGAAGGGGGCCTTCAGGTTCGCGGCGAGCCGAGCCGCATCCGCGGTGTCGCTGTTCGTGATGATGACCAACGGGACTTCTGCAGCCAGGCGGTTGAGTGCCTCGGTGACACCCGGGTAAGGGCCCCACGTGGGGACAGTCTCGTAGACAGCCCGGGCATCGGCTTCACGGTACTCGATGCCCACCCTGCGCGAGGCGCGTTCCATGGAGTTCGCAACGATCTGGCGGAACGGCTTGTAGTCGCCCATGCACTCGTCAATCCGGTAGGCCTTGCAGGCCTGCAGGTAATCCTCGGCGACTTCGGCTGGCAGACGGTCTCCCAAGACGTCACGCAGCGCGTCGTTGATAGCGAATTTGATCAGCGTTCCGTTCATGTCGAAGGTCACGAACTTTGGTTTGGTTGTGAATACCACGGGGTCCTCCTGTGACTGGTTACGGCAACGTCGATTGTCGACGACCTCTGTCGATTGTCGACGATACTCGCTTTGATTGTGGATTGTCAACGATTCTTGCTTGGATTCGGCATTAATTCCGATTGAGCTCTATCGTAGATTGTTGACAATTGGTAGTCTTTTCCCTGTCAGGAAGCTTGTCCCGCCCCCTAGGCGTGGACTTCCCCAAGGAGCATGGAATGAAGAAACGCCGCTTTGATACTCCTGCTTTCGAGCTGGATGAAACGTCCCGCACGGGCCACCACTGCCCTAAGACCGGTTGGTGGGCCGCCGCGGGAGATCCGTCAGCGGCACGCTTCATCACGAAGGGGGAAGTGATGCCTGCCTCATGCGGCGAGCCTGTGCTGTGGATGCTGGGGAAGACTGCCGGCAGCCGCAGCCTGCCCTCTGTTGCTGTCCTTGCTCCGAGCCACTAGGCACAGCTTCGTCACTTTTCCTTGCGCAGCCCGGCCTCGGCCAGGAGTTCGGTCAGCCATGGCCGGTGGCCACGATGGAACGCCATCCCCTCCGGGAGTCCATGCACCGTGGGCACGCAATTGGCGATGTCGATGGTGACGCGCCCTCCTGCCATGGGTGCGTTGCTGATGTGCAAATCGCCGTAGGATTCCGGCAGTTCGGGGTCCATCCAGAACCCTCCGCGGGACACGTGGGCGTCGTACCTCATCAGGCTCGTGACCAGCTGGATGGGCGACGTTGCGGCCCAGGCCTGGGGCGAGCAGGCGGTTGGATAGGGCACGGGCTCGCTGTACTGTTCCCGGTTGAACCCGCAGAACAACTCGGGCAGGCGCCCTCCGGAGTGTTCGGCTGCTTCGAAGAGGGCGGTGGAGATGCGCTGTGCCTCTGCAACGAATCCGTAGCGCATCAGGCCTGCCGCGATCACGGCATTGTCGTGCGGCCACACAGAGCCGTTGTGGTAGCTGGCAGGGTTGTAGGCGCCCATGTCCGTGGCGAGGGTACGGACGCCCCAGCCGCTGAACATTTCAGGGGACATCAGCCGTTCGGCAACCAAGGGAGCCTTGTCCTCATCCACGATGCCCACCCAGAGGCAATGCCCCATGTTGGAAGCGCACGCGTCCACCTGCTGTTTCCTCCCGTCCAGCGCGATGGCGTAGTACCCCTTGTCCGGCATCCAGAACTTCTCGTTGAACCGCGCCTTCAGCTCGGCCGCACGGTCCGCGAGTTCGGCCGCCAGCCCTGTGTCCCCGGTGTCGTGGGCGATCCAGGCGCGGGCCATGTAGGCGTCATAGACGTAGGCCTGGACCTCGCAGAGCGCGATGGGCGGCTCCGCGAGGGTGCCGTCGGCAAAGTTGACGCCGTCCCAGGAATCCTTCCAGCCCTGGTTGACGAGACCTTGGTCATTGAGGCGCTGGTACTCCACAAAGCCGTCGCCGTCCCTGTCGCCGTAGTCCCGGATCCATTCCAGGGCGCGGTCGGCGTGCGGGAGCAGTGCGGCAATGGTGTCCCTGGCGAACCCCCAGCGGCTGACCGAGCCCAGGATCACCACGAACAGGGGAGTGGCGTCCACGCTGCCGTAGTAAACGGATTTGCCTCCCAGGGCCAGAGAACTGGAGACGTCGAGCCGCACCTCGTGCAGGATCTTCCCTGGTTCCTCCTCGCTGACGGGATCCACCACCCTGCCTTGCCGGTCGGCCAGTGTCTGCAGCGTGCCCAGGGCAAGGGAAGGGTCCACGGGCATGGCCATCTCCGAGGCCCACAGGGAGTCCCGCCCGAACAGCGTCATGAACCACGGCGCGCCGGCCGCCACCACAATCCTGTCGGGGTGGGCGGGATCCTCAATGCGGAGGGCGCCAAGATCGTCATAACTGCGGCGGAGGGTCCGTTCGATGGACCTGTTGCCCATGTGCAGCTTGGGTATTTTTGCCACCCATTCCTGCCGGCGGCGGTCGCTGCGCGACAGTTCGCCTTCAGCCGGCCGGACAACCGGTGCCGCGGGGGCTTCGGAGCCGGGCACCACGGTTAGGACGGTGTTCCATTCGCCGCGCGGCGGGATAGTGGCCACGCATGTCAGTTCCTCGCCGGCCGCTGACCAGGGGGTAGCGGACGTTACGACGACGGACTTCCGGACTTCCTGCCAGCGGCCGCTGATGCTCAGGGTCTTTCCGTCGAACTCGCGGGTCTCGTCCCATACCCGGGGGGTTCGGGCTTCCTTGACTTCAAAGACATCCGCGAAATCCGAGCTGATGGTAATCGTGACCGTGCATTCCGCGGGCTTTGTGGAGTGGTTGTGCACGGTGACGTGTTCCACGATGCCGATCCCCAGTTCCCGCCTCCGTTCCACGATGAGTGGGCTGTCCGCGTAACCGTCCGACCGGGTAACCCTGCCGGCGAAAATCGCCCTGTATGGCTCTTTCGTCTGGGCTGCCAGCGGTTCCAGGGGCTGCCCGTTGACGGCCAGGTTCCACCTGGACAGGATGCGGGTGTCCTGGAAAAAGAATCCATGCGGGTGTTCCGGGTGGATGTCCCCGTTCGGCAGTGAAATGCAGAAGGACGTGCCTTCCACCAGTGTGACCGTGCCGGCCCCAAGCGGGCCTGCCGCCGTGTCCGCGTTCCATCCAGCCATTGCCCGGCCTCCTCGGGGAACTGCCTGACGGGCAACCGCTCCGGGTTGGGGGCGCTGGCTGGCCGTCCTCTACGTGGTAAGCCCGAGGCTACTCCCGCCGCCCCTTGCAGGCCAGAGCCGCGTGCCGGCGTCGGACGTCATGCCCATGGAGAGGTCGTACTCGTCCTCGATGTGGAAGAGCCGCCGGTCCCCAATACGGTCTATGACCCAGATGGTCCGGCCGTCGGCGGTCCGTTCGTCCACCCTCCCGCTGTAGTGCTCATAGCCCTGCCGGCCCAGGGTTACCAAGTCCCCAGGCTCCAGGGATGACCACGTTGCTTCGCGGACGCTGCGGGCAGCCCGGGTTTCGAAGGCAGGAATGGCCCGGTTGTCTTTCATGTGCACGTGCTCCTTGCTGACCGGCAGCTGGCGCCAGTGCCAGCAGGCGGTCGTGGAAATGGGTGTGGTTGAGTAAGGGCCCAGTTCCGCTGGAACTGGGCCCTTACTGTGAGCGGTGCTGCTAGGCGCTGATCCCGGCTGCTTCAGGATCGGAGGTGAGGTCCTCCACCGCCTTCTCCATGTGGCGTTGAATGGCACGCTGGAGTCCCTGCCGGTCACCTGCTTCCAGGTGGTCGAGGATCTTCTGGTGTTCCTGCACCAGGACGTCGATGCGCGGATACGCCACTTCCAGCCCGAGGATACACATGCGGGATTCGGCCGCGAGCGTCTCATAAATCCGGATCAGGCGGGTGTTGCCGGTGCCGGACACGAACGTGGTGTGGAACTGCATGTCCAGCCGGGCGAGGGCCTGCCAGTCGGAGGCCTTCACCTGCTTGGCCATGTTCTTGATAATGGCCTTGAGTTCCCGGACGGTGGTTGCAATCTGCTCCGGGCCTGAGTCGAGGAGGGTGTGGGCGGCAGCAAGTTCCACCGCCTCGCGGACGGCATAGATTTCCTTTACGTCAGCCGCCGTCAGTTCCAGCACGAAAACCCCGCGGTTGCGCTTGCTGACCAGGATGCCCTCCTGGCAGAGCCGCTGCAGTGCTTCGCGCAGCGGGCCCCGGGAGGTGTTGAGCTGGCTGGCCAAAGCAGATTCGTTGACCTGCTGCCCGGGCCTGAACGCCCCCTGGACGATGAGCTCCCGCAACTGGTCGGCGATCAGTTGCGCCGTGGGGCGACCCTCCAGTACGAATGTTGCCTCCGGTGCCGCCATTGACATCCCCTCATTCCATGAATCGGCAGATTGCAGTTTATTAGAACGCTATTGCTGTGTACTTGTACTCGAGGAATTCATCGATTCCCACTTTCCCGCCCTCGCGGCCCAAGCCTGATTGCTTGATGCCACCGAAGGGTGCGGTGGGGTTGGAGACGATGCCGGTGTTGATTCCCACCATTCCGACCTCGAGTTCGGTTGAGAAGCGCGTGGCCTTTTCCAGGCTCTCGGTAAAGACGTAGCCCACCAGGCCCCATTCCGTGTCATTGGCCAGTCGGAGGACCTCGTCCTCGCTGTCAAAGGGAGTGATGGCTGCGACCGGCCCGAAGATCTCCGTGCTCATCAGGGCCGCGTCCCGGGGGACGTCCGTCAGGACCGTCGGTGTGAAGAAGTATCCGGGACCCTCCGGCCGGGTTCCGCCGGTCAGCAGCCGGGCCCCCTTTGCTGTTGCATCGGCGACGAGGCTTTCAACCTTGTCGAGCCCCTTCTGTTCGATCAATGGTCCGACGTCGGTGCCCGCCACGGCACCGTTGCCCACCTGCAATTCTGACATCTTCTTGGCGAACTTCTCGCCGAACTCCTCCACGACGGACCGGTGGACGTAGAAGCGGTTGGCGGCGGTGCAGGCTTCGCCCATGTTCCGCATCTTCGCCTTCATGGCACCATCCACGGCCTTTTCGATATCAGCGTCGGCCAGGACGATGAAGGGTGCGTTGCCGCCCAGTTCCATGGAGGACCGCATGACATTGTCGGCGGCCTGCCGGAGGAGGACCTTGCCCACCTCGGTGGAGCCGGTGAAGCTGATCTTCCGGGCAATGCCACTGTCCGTCCAGGTCCGCACCACACTGGAAGCCGAGGACGTGGTGACCACGTTGAGGACGCCGTCGGGAAGTCCGGCCTCTTTGAAGATGGCCACCAGGGCCAGCGATGTGAGCGGCGTCAGCTCGGCCGGCTTGAAGACCATGGTGCAGCCTGCCGCGATGGCCGGTGCTATCTTCCGGGCGCCCATGGCCAGGGGGAAGTTCCACGGGGTGACCAGCACCGAGGGGCCCACCGGCTCCTTGGTGATCTGGATGCGTGTGGTTCCGTCCACTGACACGGTGCTGTCGCCGCCGATGCGCACAGCTTCTTCCGAGAACCAGCGGAGCATTTCGGCCCCGTAGGCCACCTCGCCCCGGGCTTCGGCCAGCGGCTTCCCCATTTCCGCGGTCATGATGGCGGCGAGCCGTTCGGTGTTGGCGATGACCATTTCGAAGGCGCGGCGGAGGATGTCCGCACGCTGGCGCGGGGTTGACCTGCCCCAGGCCGCCTGGGCACGGCCGGCTGCCTCGATGGCCCGCGCGGCGTCATCGGGCCCGCCGTCGGCCACCTGGGCAATGACTTCGTTGGTGGCGGGGTTTTCCACCGCGAAGGTGTCGCCGTCCGCGGCCTGCTGCCAGGTGCCGTCGATGAACAGGTTGGTGTGAAGGCTGTTGGGATCAAAGGATGTGTTCATGATGATCTTTCAGTGATCAAGGCGGACTAGGAGGTGGCTGTCTTGAGGGCCTGGGTGAACCTGGCCAGGCCGGCCTGGATTTCGTCGCTGGTGACATTGAGGGCCGGGATGAGGCGGATGACGTTGCCGTGCGGGCCGCAGGTCAGGAGGAGGAGTTCTTCCTTGATGGCCGCCTGCTGGACGGCCAGCGCGGTGGCGGGGTCCGGGGTGTTGCCGTCGGCGGTGAACTCGACGCCCTGCATCAGGCCACGGCCGCGGACGTTGCCGATGCCGGAGAACTCGGACTGCAGCTTGTCGAGCCCGGCGCGCAGTTCGTCCCCGCGAAGCAGCGCATTTTCCACCAGGTTCTCGCGCCGGATGACGCCGAGGGTGGCGACGCCGGCCGCGGCTGCCACGGCATTCCCGCCGTACGTCCCGCCTTGGGAACCGGGCCATGCCTTGCCCATCAGTTCCGCGGAGGCGGCAATTGCCGAGATGGGGAATCCGCTCGCGAGGCCCTTGGCCGTGATGACGACGTCCGGCAGGATGCCTGCCCAGTCGTGGCCCCAGAACTTGCCGGTGCGCCCGACGCCGGCCTGGACCTCGTCGAGGATGAGCACGATGCCGTGCCGGTCGGCGCGCTCGCGGAGGCCCTGGAGGAACCCGACGGGCGTGGGGATGTAGCCGCCGTCGCCAAGGACGGGCTCGATGATGAAGGCAGCGGTATCGGCCGGGTGGCTGGCGGTGAGGAGCAGGTGGTCGAGTTCCTTCAGGGCGAACTCCACCGCCGTTGCCTCGTCCCAGCCGTAGCGGTACCAGTGCGGGAAGGGCGCCACGTGCACGCCGCTCATCAGCGGCGAGAATCCGGACCGGAACTTTGATCCGGCCGTGGTCAGGGAGGCTGCGGCAACAGTCCGTCCGTGGAAACCGCCCTGGAAGGATATGATGTTCGGCCGGCCGGTTGCCATGCGGGCCAGCCTGACGGAGGCTTCCACGGCTTCGGATCCGGACGTGGCATAAAAGACGCTGTCCAGCCCCTGGGGCAGGACGCCACCCAGCAGTTCCGTGAGTTCCAGCAGCGGCTGGTGCATCACGGTGGTGTACTGGGCGTGCACAATCTTGCCCACCTGCTCGCGGGCCGCGGCCACGACATCAGGGTGGCAGTGGCCTGTGCTGGTGACGCCGATACCGGTAGTGAAGTCGAGATACTTCTTACCGTCGGTGGCGTGGATCCAGCTGCCGGACGCGTGGTCGACGATGACAGGCGTCGCCTGCTTCAGGATGGGGCTGAGGGTTGCCATGGGTTGGTACTTTCTTGATAACTGTAGATTGTCAACAATAAACGGATGGTGGGTCGGGCCGCAAGTTCTTTCCTGCTGCGCTACTGGGCGAAACGTTCCGGCCGGACGAAGTCCAAGCCATCGAAGGTGCGTTTTCCAAGGGCTTCGTGCGCGGCGATCTCGCCGAAGCCGGTGGCGTTCTTGAAGCCGGCGCCGGAGAATCCGGTGGCGCAGTAAATCCTGCTGCGGTCGGCCAGCCTGCCCAGCAGGGGGTGTCCGTCCATGGTGTAGAGGTCGGGGAACGCGTCGGAGCGGACGATGTTGGGGAACAGGCCGGGGAAGAACTCCGTGACGGTTTCCATGGTCTCGGTGATTTCCGCGGCGGTGAGTTCCCTGGGTACTGAGTCGGCCTGGGGTGTGGGCGAGCTGCGGCCGTCCAGCGTGGCTTTGACGGTGACTCCGTCCACCGCGGGTGCGCCGTACATGGAGCGGTTTCCGGAGATGCGGATGAAAATGGGGAACTTCTCGGGTGAGAACTGGGCCGCGTCCCGGGCAACGAACCAGGTCAGGTAGTTCCGTCGGGTTTCCGTGGCCGTTTTCAGGTAGTCCGGCATGAGGCGTCGGGACCAGCCCCCGGAGGCGATGATGACGTTCTCGTAGGTCCAGGTCTTTTCGCCCGAGGCGATGATAACGCCGTCGGTGGTTTCGGTGATGCTGTCGATGGGGGTGTCGGTATGGATCGTTGCGCCGTTGGCCTGGGCGGCTTCGATGGCGGCCGTGACGGCGCGGTCGGTCCGCAGGGCGCCGGCGTGGGGGTCGTAGACGGCGATGTCGTCCGGGCGGAGGTTGTGCTGGGGATAGCGTGCGGCCATGTCCTCGCGGCTGAGGATGACGTGCTCGGCCCCGTTGGTCCGGGTGGTTTCAAGCAGTGCGGTGAGGTAGGGCCCGTCCTTGGTGCCGATGGACAGCCCGCCGCAGCGGGTGAGGATGTCCTGGCCGGTTTCTGCTTCGAGTTCGGCCCAGAGCTGCCGTGACCGTTCCAGGATGGGGTAGTAGTTGGGGTTGCCGCGGTAGAGCATGCGGAAGAGGCGGGTGTCCCCGCCCACGGCGCTGCGGCCGTGGGCGGGTGAGTGTGCTTCAAATCCGACGACGGCGTCGGTCAGTCGGGAGGCCTGCCACAGGGCCATGGATCCGATGCTGCCAAGGCCGATGACGGCGAGTTTTCCGTCCATGGCTTAAAGGACCTTTTCGAGGAAGGATCGGGTACGGGGTTCCTGGGGGTTGGAGAGGACTTCGCGGGCGTCACCGCGTTCGATGATGTAGCCGTCGTCCATGAAGACCAGGGAGTCCGCCACTTCGCGGGCGAAACCCATTTCGTGGGTGACCACCACCATGGTCATGCCCTTCTTGGCGAGGTCCTTCATGACGGCGAGGACTTCGCCCACCTTTTCCGGATCCAGGGCGGAGGTGGGTTCGTCGAAGAGCATGATCTCGGGGTCCATGGCCAGGGACCGGGCGATAGCGACGCGCTGTTGCTGGCCGCCGGAGAGCTGGGCGGGGTAATAGTCCCCGAAGCCGGCCAGGCCGACGCTGGCGAGGAGTTCATGCGCCCGTTTGGCTGACTGCTTCTTGTCGGCGTGCTTGACCAGGACGGGGCCGGACATGACGTTCTCGTGCGCGGTCATGTTCGGGAAGAGGTTGAAGGACTGGAAGACCATGCCAACCCGGGTGCGCTGCTCTGCGAGTTTCTTGGGCGGCAGGGCGTGGTAGGCGGTAGCGGTTTCGTAGTAGCCGAAGTCTTCGCCGTTGACTTTCAGGACTCCGGAGTCGACGGTTTCCAGGCCGTTGATGCAGCGCAGGATGGTGGACTTGCCCGAGCCGGAAGGCCCGATAATGCAGCAGATTTCACCGCTGGCGATCTCGAGGTTGATGTCCTTGAGGACTGTTTTGGGTCCAAAGGACTTACGGATTTTCTGGGCAACGATCGTGCCGTCGTGGCTCATCGGGCCGCACCTTCCGGATCAGTGAGCACGACCGGTTTGGCTTTGCGGGGAAGCCTGGAGGTCGCGCGCGAATATTTCTGTTCGAGCTTGGACTGCGGGTAGCTCAGTAGCAGGGTCATGACCAGGTACCAGAGGCTGGCGACGATCAGCAGCGGGATGGTTTCGTAGGTGCGGGCGTAGATGAGCTGCGCGCTTTGGAGCAGTTCGGCGACACCCAGCACGCTGACGAGGGACGTTCCCTTGAACATGCCGATGACCTGGTTGCCGGTGGCCGGGATGATGGAGGGCATGGCCTGCGGGATGATGACCTTGCGCATCCTGGTGCCGGCGCTCATGCCGAGGGAGTCCGCGGCTTCGATCTGTCCTTTCCCGACAGAGGAGAACCCGCCGCGGATGATCTCGGCCATGTAGGCGGCCTCGTTGAGCGTCAGGCCCACGAGGGCCGCGGTGATCGGGCCCATGATCGCGTTCGTGTCGACGGCCATCCCGATGTCCGTGAACGGGATGCCGATCCTCAGGTCCGGATACAGGGCGGAAATGTTGAACCAGAAAATCAGTTGCACCAGGACCGGGGTGCCCCGGAACAGCGTGATGTAGAGCCCGGCAGCGATGGAAACCGGCTTCACATGCGAGGAACGCATGACCGCCAGGGCCAACCCGAGGAGCGTGCCCAGGGCCATGCTCGCAACCGTGAGGAAGATCGTCAGCATGAGCCCGCGGAGGATCGACTCGGCGAAGAAGTACTTGCCGACGACGTGCCACTTGAAGTTGGGGTTGGTCAGGACGGAGGTGAGGATTCCGATACCGGCGAGGATGCTGAAGATCCATCCGGCGTACTCGGCCCGGGTCCGAAGCCGAAGCCGGGGCTTCAGCGCTGCATCGATGCTGCCCATCGTTGTTTCACTTCCTTTTGTGATAACTGTGGCCATGGGGCGCCCCGCTAGTTCAACTTGGCGTCGGTGATGGCGCCGGACTCCAGTCCCCAGGTTTCGAGGGACTCCTTGTACTCCGGGGTCTCCAAAACTGACTGGATGGCCTTCTGCAGCGCCGGGGTCAACGGTGAGCCCTTCTTTACGCCAATCGCGGTCACGTCGCTCGAGCCAACGTTGACCCTGCCCAGGAGGGTGAAGGAGTCCGGCTGCTGCTTCTGCGCCCATCCCAGGGACGTGGTGTCATACAGGACGCCGTCGATCCGCTTGGAGTGCAGCTGGGTCAGGGCCTCCTGGACGTTGGGCAGCGTCACGGCGTTGATCTCCGGCTGTCCCTTGGACGTGCAGGTCTGCTCGCTCAGGGCCGGCAGGCGCTTAAGCTGGCCCGTGGACCCCTGGGTCACGGCGATGTTCTTCCCGCACAGGGTCTCCATCGTGAGGTTCAGCGGGTTCCCGGCCGCTACGGCCACCGAGTTGCCGGCCTTGAAGTAATCAATCATGTCCAGGACCTTCAGCCGTTCCTCTGTCTTGGACATCGTGGTGGCAGTGAAGTCAAAACGGCCGCCGTCCAGGCCCGGGACGATCGTGTCGAACTTCGTGTCCACGAACTTCAGGTCCAAATCCAGCTTCTTCGCAACAAGCCGGGCCACGTCCGGGTTCAGCCCGATAGGGGTCTGGTTGTCCTCGGCGAGGAAGGTGGTGGGCGGGTAGTGCAGGTCCATCGCCACCGTAAGCTCACCCTTGTCCTTGTAGGACTGCGGCAGCAAGGCGACGGCGTCCGCATCAGGCTGGACGCCTTCCGAGATGTCGGTGGTGTTGTTGGTCAGCGACTTCGTCTCTTCGCTTGTGGAACTGACTCCGGCCGCACCACCACAGGCGCTCAGGGCCAGTACAGCGGCGAGCCCTACGGCCGCGGTCTGCAGTTTGTTAATGGTCTTCATGGGATGTCTTCCTTTGAGGATTCGAGCCGGGGGACTGCGGTGTCGCCACGGGATGTGGAATGTGAATTGGCGCCTTGTGCAAGGGAGCAAAGGGAACGCGTGGAGCGGCGTCTTCAGTTCGGGTCAGGCCGTGTTTGTGATCCGTGTCTCTTCGGCCTCTAAAGCAATGCAACCGCTTCAAGAGTAGATTGTCAACAATTCACAGCAACAAATTTTTGGGAACGGGCGAGTTTGGGCGGCGAGTCTGCAGACGCGAAAAGTTGTTGACAATTTACAATTTGGCGGCCTACAGTCGACGTATCGGGCAGGAGATCTTCCGGCTTGCGCCAGTACTTCCCTGCCGCATGAACGTCCCCAACTTCACTGCTCCCAAGGGATGCCCGCCCCAACCTCCTGATCAAGAACGGAACAGAACATGGCAGAGACCAACTTCCGGCCGAAGTACATCTCGTTTGATGTCTATGGCACGCTTATCAACTTCGACATCGATCCCACCACCCGCCGCCTGCTCGACGGCCGCATCTCCGAAGAGCAGTGGCCCACCTTCAAGAAGCAGTTCCGCGGGTACCGGTTCGATGAGGTCCTTGGAAACTACAAGCCCTACGAGCAGATCCTGCAGGATTCCTTTGACCGGGTGTGCAAGCGCTGGGGCATCGGACCAACCCCCGGTGCCGGAGCGGAGTTCGCCGAGGCTGTACGCGGCTGGGTTGCGCACGAGGACGTGCCGGCTCCGCTGAAGCTCATGGGCGACAACTACAAGCTGGTGGCCCTGTCCAACGCCGACACCAGCTTCCTGGACATCAGCATCCCGAAGCTCGGCGCCGATTTCCACGCCGTCTACACCGCCGAGCAGGCCCAGGCCTACAAGCCGCGCTACCAGGCCTTCGAGTACATGCTGGACACCCTGAACGCCAAGCCGGAGGACTTCCTGCACGTCTCCTCGCACACCCGGTACGACATCCACCCGATGCACGACCTGGGCTTCCGCAACCTCGTGGTGCTGGACCGCGGCTACGACCCCGTCACCACGGGCTATGACGTCTTCACCGTCAAGTCCCTGGACGAACTGAACAAGCACCTCGGTCTCTAAGCCGACGACGAGACGAAAGGCCACTTCCGTGAAACTCATTCCTTACTGGCTGGACACCGCCGAAGCTTCCGGAGACTACCGGCGTACACCGGTTCCCGAAGACGTTGATGTCGCCATCATCGGAGCCGGCTTCACCGGCCTGTCCGCTGCCCTGGAATTCGCCAAGCAGGGCGCGAGCGTTGCCGTCTTCGAACGCCACACCGTGGGGTGGGGCGCCTCCGGCCGTAACGGGGGAATGGCCACTACGGGCCTTGCCATCGGTTTCAGCACCGCGGTCAAACGCTACGGCGAGGCACGCGCGGTCGAGTACTTCCGCGAGTACAACGACGCCATCGAGACCATCGAGAAGACCGTCCACGACCACGCGATCGACTGCGACTTCCAGCGGTTCGGTAAGCTCTCCCTGGCCTTTCACGAGTCGCACAACGACGGTTTCCGGAAGTCCCAGGAGCTCCTAGCCAAGCTCGTGGACCACCACGTCGAGGTGATTCCGAAGTCCGAGATCCACTCCGAGATCGGCACCGATTTCTACAAGGGCGCCATGATGGACCCGCTCGGTGCGGGCCTGCACGTGGGCAAGTTCTCCCACGGTCTGGCCGGGGCGGCCGTCGGTACCGGCGCGGTGGTCTGCGAGGACGCGGGCGTGACCGAGCTCAAGCGCATCAACGGCACGGTGCACGACGTGCACACCACCCGCGGGATCACCCGGGCCAAGCAGGTCCTGGTGGCCACCAGCGGATACACGGGCAACATCACCCCGTGGATGCAGCGCCGCGTCATCCCGGTGGGCAGCTTCATCATCTGCACGGAGCCGCTGGCCGAAGACGTGGTCAACCGCATCCTGCCGAACCGGCGGATGGCCTCGGACAGCAAGATGCTCACGTACTACTTCCGCATCACTCCGGACAACCGGCTCCTGTTCGGCGGCCGCGCCCGCTTTGCCCTCTCCAGCCCCGACTCGGACGTTAAGAGCGCGGAGATCCTGCGCAAGGCCATGCTTGACCTGTTCCCCTACCTCTCCAACGCCAAGGTGGACTACATCTGGGGCGGCCTGGTGGACCTGTCCATGGACCAGATGGTCCACGCCGGCGAGCACGACGGGCTCTTCTACTCGCTCAACTACAGCGGCCACGGGGTTCAGATGGCCGCGCACATGGGCAAGCGGATGGCGCACTACATGGGCGGAGACAAGTCCGCCAACGTCTGGGCGGACCTGAAGAACCCGCCCGTGCCGGGCCACTTCGGCCCGCCGTGGTTCCTGCCGTTCATCGGCGCCGCCGCCAAGGTCATCGACCGGGTCAAATAAACCAAACCTCCCAGCCCGCCAACCTAAAGGGTTCCCATGCCAACAACACCGGTCGCTGAAGCGCGCCCAAAAAACACCGAGGAAACTGCCTTCAAGCGCACCCAGTTTGCCAACCTTCCGGGTGGTGCTTTTTTCGAGGGAAAGTGGCACAGCGCCGACATGACCCTGGAGGTCCGGGATCCCGAGGACGGCGTCCTGCTGGGGCGGGTGTGCAGCTCCACGTCGCAGGACGTGGAGCGCGCCATCGCCCATATCCACCGCCAGCTCCAGTGGGAGGACTGGCCCCTGCGCGACCGGCGGGAGGCGCTGGAGAAGGCTGTGGTGCTTCTGGGGGAGCAGGCGGAGCGGTTCGCCAACATCATCGCGGCGGAGAGCAGCAAGACCATCGGCGAAGCCGAGCGTGAGGTGCGCCGCTGCGCCGAAACCCTGCGGCTCTCCGCCGCCGCCTCCGGGGAGCTGCTGGGGGAGACCCTGGGGTTCGAGGACAGCATGGCCGGTGCGGGCAAGATCGGCTGGTACAGCCGGAAACCCGTGGGCATTGTCGCGGCCATCACGCCCTTCAACGATCCGCTGAACCTGGTGGCACACAAGCTGGGCCCTGCCCTGATCGGGGGCAACGGCGTCGTCCTTAAACCATCGCGGCGGACACCGCTCACTGGCCTTGCCCTGGTGAAGCTGCTGCTGGAGGCGGGTGTCCCGTCAGGGCGGATCGCGGCCATCGTGTCCGGTCCCGGCGTCTCCGAGGCGCTGGTGACCGATCCCCGTGTGGACCTGATTTCCTTTACCGGCGGCCCCGCGACGGCGGAGCGGATCGCCGCGGCAGCGGGCGGGAAGAAGATCCTCTCGGAGCTGGGCGGAAACAATGCCACGATCGTATGCGCGGACGCGGACGCTGAGGCTGCGGCCGAGGCGATTGTGGCCGGTGCCTTCGGGGTGGCGGGCCAGAACTGCCTGTCAGTGCAGCGGGTGTACGTGCACACGTCGCTGTTCGATTCCGTGCTGGAGCTTGTCACCGCGCGCACCAGGGAACTGAAGACCGGTCCCAAGCTGGACCGCGGCACGGACGTGGGGCCCCTCATTTCCGAGGCAGAGGCACGGCGGGTCGAGGAATGGGTGGAGGAAGCCAAGGCGGCCGGCGCCACTGTCCATGCAGGCGGGCAGCGGCGCGGCGCCTACTACCAACCGACGGTGCTCGCCGACGTGCCGTCCGCGTGCCGGGTGATCCGGGACGAAGTGTTCGGTCCGGTGGTGTCCATCCTGCCGTTTATCGAGGTGCAGGACGCGGTCTTTGCCGCGAACGCCACCGAGTACGGGCTGCAGGCCGGCGTCTTCACCCGGTCGATCGATCTGGCCCTGCAGATAGCAGAGAAACTGCACGTGGGCTCGGTAGTCATTAATGAAACGAGTGACGTGCGGATCGATTCTATGCCGTTCGGCGGCTTCAAGAAATCCGGTGTGGGCCGGGAAGGCGTCCGGCACGCCGTGCGGGAAATGACCGAACCCAAGAACACCATTATCAACATCGCGGGGGCACCCATGCAGCGGCAGCGCCCGGCGGCCACCCCGGAATGGAGCGCTTCATCATGACAGCACACAGCATTGCGGTGATCGCCGGCGACGGCATCGGCAAGGAGGTTGTCCCGGCTGCCATCGAGTGCCTGGAACGGATCGCGGAACTGCATTCCCTGGACCTGGAGTTCACGTACTTCGACTGGGGATCCGACTATTATCTCCGGCACGGCCGGATGATGCCGGTTGACGGCCTGGAACAGTTGGCCCGGCATGACGCGATCTTCCTGGGTGCCGTCGGCTCCCCGGAGGTGCCGGACACCGAGTCGCTGTGGGGGTTGCTGATCCCCATCCGCCGGGAGTTCCAGCAGTACATCAACCTCCGCCCGGTTAAAACGCTCGACGGCGTCAGGTCGCCGCTGGCGTCCAAGGAACCTATCGACATCCTCATCGTCCGGGAAAACAACGAGGGCGAGTATTCCGAGGTGGGCGGCCGCGCCTACCGCGGCCAGCCGCACGAGACCGCGGTGCAGGAAACGATCTTTACCCGCCAGGGCGTGTCCCGGGCAGCCCATTTCGCGGCGGCGCTCGCCTCCTCCCGCCGCGGCCTGCTGACTTCGGCAACCAAGAGCAACGGCATCATCCACACCATGCCGTTCTGGGACGAAGTGGTGGAGGTAACTGTCCGCCTCTACCCCGACGTGACCCTGGTCAGCGAGCTGGTGGATGCGCTGGCCGCCCACCTGGTGCTTAAACCGTGGACCCTGGACGTCATCGTTGCCTCCAACCTGCTGGGCGACATCCTCTCGGACCTGGGCAGCTCGGTCACCGGGTCCATCGGCCTGGCCCCGAGCGCCAACCTGAATCCGGATGGCGACTTCCCGTCCCTCTTCGAACCGGTCCACGGCTCGGCGCCGGACATCGCGGGCAAGGGACTGGCGAACCCCGTGGGCCAGATCTGGTCCGGTGCCATGATGCTCCAGCATCTGGGCCATCCGGAGGCTGCCGAACACCTCCAGCTGGCCTTCGAGTCGGCGCTCCGCGAGGGACTGGGCACCCGGGACGTGGGAGGCCCGTCCTCCACCGCGGAGTTCACGGCCGCCGTCCTTGCCGCCATCGACGTCTACCACGCACTGGACGCGATCGATGCACGGGTAACGGACGGGCCGGCGGCAGCACCGGCGTCGTCCTCATGACCGTGGCGGCCGGGGGCGCAAAGCCCGTTGTAGCAGTGCTGTATCGGGAAGCCCTGCCGCCGCGGCTGGCTGAGATCGAGGCGCTGGCCGAGGTCCGCCTGGCCAAGGCCGACGCCCTGGCCGGGGCGATGGACGGCGCCGATGTGCTGTACCAGTGGCACTCGTTTTCCCCGGCGCTGCGGGAGAACTGGGGTGCCGCGTCAACGCTGCGGTGGGTCCATGTGTCCGCCGCGGGGGTGAGCCAGCTGATGTTCGACGAACTGGTGCGCAGCAGGATCCAGTACACCAACTCCCGCGGCGTGCTGAGCCGGGCGATCGCGGAGTTTGCGCTTGGATTTGTGCTGGACCTGGCCAAGGATTCGCAGGGGTCCTTCCGGCGGCAGCAGGAGCAGCGGTGGGAGCACCGGACCAGCCGGAAGATCCAGGGCCAGCGTGCCCTGGTGGTGGGGACGGGGTCCATCGGGCGCGAAATCGCCTCGCTGTTCCGCGCCGTCGGCATGCAGGTCAGCGGTGCGGGCCGCAGCAGCCGGCCCGGCGACACGGATTTCGACGAGATCCACTCTTCGCAGGAGCTGGCCCGAATTGTCCCTATTTTTGACTACGTTGTCCTTGCCGCACCGCTGACCGGGCAGACCAGGGGACTCGTCGGTGCGGAAGCCCTGGCGGCCATGAAGCCCAGCGCCCACCTGATCAATGTGGGCCGGGGCGAACTGGTGGAGACGGATGCGCTGGTGGATGCGCTGGCGGCAGGATCAATTGCCGGCGCCGCGCTGGATGTTGTCCATCCCGAACCCCTGCCTGCGGGGCACCCGCTCTGGGCCCTGGAGAACGTGATCATCACGCCCCACATGAGCGGGGACACGGAGGATTACCTCGATGATCTCGGGGCGCTGTTCGTGGAGAACCTGAGGCGGTACTGCCAGGGCGAACCGCTGCAGAACGTGGTGGACAAGCAGTTGGGGTTCGTCGCGGCTTCCTGACAGAAGCTCCCACAAAAAGCAGGACGGCCGGCTGGTTTTCACCAGCCGGCCGCCCTGTTTTTTCTTCTAATCAGCGTGCCGCGCCCGCCAGTTCGTCCTGCCGGACCGGCTTCTCGGCTTTGCGGGCTTCGAGGTCATCCAGCGACTTGCCGCGGGTGTCGGGGGACAGAAGCGTGGCCGCCGTGGAGACGAGGCAGATGCCCAGCGTGGTGAGGCCGATGGTGAGCGGGATGTTGGCGGAGCCGGGAGGGGCGATCGCGGTGAAGATGCTCGGGAAGAAGGACGCGAGCATCAGCCCGATGTTCTGGGATACGGCGAATCCGGTGACGCGGATCCGCATGGGGAACTGCTCCTGGAAGAACGTGGCGAAGGTGGCGTTCCACATCTGGAAGAAGATGCCCTGCACGATCACGACGCAGGCGAACACCAGCGGCAGGCTGCCCTGCTCGATCGCCCACAGGTATCCGGGTACCAGCAGGCCGCCGACGATGCCGCCCGTTGCCATGAGCGTGCGCCGGCCGATCCTGTCGGACAATGCACCAAACAGCGGGATGGTGGCGACAGCCGCAATGTTGGCAACGAGGGTCACCCAGAGAAACTCGCTGCTGGAAAAGCCGTTGCCGTAGCCCTCCTGCGTCGCGTAGGAGACGCCGAAGACCAGGGTGGCCATGCCGATGACGTTGGTGAAGGTCATGAGGATGCACCGGACCACCGCGCCCGGGCGGGTGCGGAGGAGCTCAACGAGCGGGAAACGCTGCTTGGCCTCGGTGGTTCCCTTGGCCGCGTAGGCGGGGGGCTCCTGCACACGGCGGCGGATGATGTAGCCGGCCAGGATCACGACGGCGCTGAGCAGGAACGGGACGCGCCAGCCCCAGGCGCTGAACTGGTCGGCCGGGAGCAGCGCCGCGAGCGGCAGCAGGACGGCAGTGGCCAGGATGGAGCCCACCTGGGTGCCCTGGAGAGTGAAGCTGGCGAAGAAGCCGCGCCTGGCGTCGGGGGAGTGCTCAACGACCATGGCGCTGGCGCCGCCCAGCTCGCCCGCGACGGCGAAGCCCTGGATGAGGCGGAGGAGCACCAGGAGAACCGGGGCCAGGAGGCCCACCTGTCCGTAGGTGGGCAGGAGGCCGACGGTGAAGGTTGCGAAGCCCATGAGGAGCATTGCAAAGACAAGTACCTGCTTGCGGCCGTGCCGGTCACCGTAGGCGCCCAGGACCACTGCGCCGACGGGACGGGAGACATAGCCGACGGCGTACGTGGCCAGGGAGGCGATGATGCCGACAGTCTTGTTCTCGGCCGGGAAGAAGATGGTGGGGAAGATGAGCGTCGCGGCCAGCGAGTACAGCGCAAAGTCGTAGTACTCAAGCGCGCTGCCGATCCAGCCGCTCATCGCGGCTTTCTTGGGGTCCCTCTTGCCGGCGCTGGCTTCAGGGGCTGGGGACACTGCCCCGGGGGTGGTGCTCATGTGGTGATCCTTCGTCGTCATTGGCAAGGAGCCGGAACCTCGGTTCCGCACGGTCTATGACCTTGGTCGTCCTGCAGAGGCTCGGGAAAGCCCTTTCCCTTGAATCGTTTCATCCAGTTTAGGAGGTGACGGTGGTTACGTCAATGCGGGACGTGCACCACACTGGTCCAGCTTTTGCGGCCGGGGCTTGACCTGCGGCCCAACTCGCGGGCGAGGGTGCACTAAAACTGGGCCAACATGGCAAAGGCAGCCACACTTGGCGCAGCTAAAGGCTTTATGGGCAGGTCCTCGTCAAGGTCCGATCGCGTCCATTCTCCACCGCACTTGGTCCATCCCAGGCCGCCGGTTGCGCGAAAAGCTCTCGATGAGTTAGCGATAAATCAGTTCTGCACGCCACCGCTGCTGGTCATGAGGAGCCCGGCTATTGCTTTATTTTCCTTGTTTTTATACGGGCTGGTCCGCTACCTGGGGCTCTCGGGCAACTTTCGCAAACCCCTTGATAGTGCGCTAACTCAGCCTGAAGGTAGCTCACATGGCCCCGGAGGTGGGGCGACCTCGAACACAAGGAAGTGTTGTTCATGCAGAGAACTACAACTGGAATCCGCCGAAACAACAGACTTGGCAAAGCAACTCTGTGCGCGTCCGTGCTGACGGTCGCCATGTTTGGGCTGGCTGGATGCAAGGGCGGCGCCGCCGCTGACAACGCGGAGGAGAAGGCAAGCGGAAAAGGGCTTGTCATCGGCTGGAGCCAGCGCGGCATCAGCGGCAGCGACTGGTGGAAGACCCTCGTTGAGGGCGGTCAGGCCGAAGCGGGCAAGATCGGGGCGCGCCTCGAGTTGCTCGACGCCAATGGTGATACCGTCCGGCAGAACGCGGATGTGCAGACTCTCATCACAAAGGGCGTGGACGTCGTGGTCATGAACCCGAACGACCCACTTGGCGTCGGGCCCTCGGTCCAGGCGCTGAAGGATGCGGGCATTCCCGTCGTCACCGTCAACTCAAGCCTGGACAAGTCATTGGTCCCGGACATGTTCTGCTACGTCGCTGAGGACCAGGAGCACACCGGCTCACTCGCCGGCGAAACCGCAGCGCAGAAGGCGCTCGAGAAGTTTGGTGTCCAGGGCGAGATCAAGCTCGTCGGAATCGGCGGCTTCCCGGGAGACGTTCTGAGTGACCTCCGCTTCAACGGTTTCATGGCGGGGTGGAACCGCGTTATGGACAAACACCCGGGAGTCACCACCGTAAAGCTCGATACGAAGTACGGGGAATGGAAGCCCGATAAGGCGCTCGCCCCGATCCGGGATGTGGCCACCGCCAACCCGGACCTCAAGGTTATCTACAGCATGAGCGACGTCATGCATGGCGGCATTGTCCAGGGCCTGCAGCAGGCCGGACTCTGGGGTGACGGGATCATCATGGCCAGCTACGACGGCGGCATGGGGGCAATCAAGGAAATGGTGGACGACCCGAAGGGTCCGCTGCAGGCTGATGCGTCCAACCAGCCGTGGGACCAGGGAGCCGCCGCAGTGCGGATGGCACTTGCCGCCTACAACGGCGATCAGGCCCAGTGCCCGGACAAGACGAACTACATCGAGACGACGGTGATCACGCCCGCCGAGGCGCCGGAGTACTACGTCCCAACGGACACCTACGTCCGCGCAAAAAACTGAGCTCCCTGGCCGGCCCTGCCCGTGGCCGGCCGTTCCACCCAGAGCCCTATATAAGGAGCATGATGCTCGCCCATAACCCGGTCTCGCCTTCCTCCGCAGCGGCGGAGGCAGTGCGAGACAACCACGACGGCGCTCCGGAGCTGCAGCTCGACAGCGTCACCAAGTCCTATCCTGGCGTCCAGGCGCTTAAGGGAGTCAGCTTCAGCGTCTCCCGCGGATCCATTCACGCACTTGCCGGGCAGAACGGCGCCGGCAAGTCGACGCTCGTAAAAATCCTCTCCGGAGCGGAATCCCCGGACGGCGGGACCATCCGCCTCGGCGGCGAGCTTCAGCGTTTCCGTGACCCCATGGACGCACAGCGCGCCGGGATCCACACCATCTACCAGGAACTCTCGCTCGTGCCGTCCCTCTCGGTAGCCGAGAACATCTTCCTCGGCCAGTTGCCCAGGAGAGCGGGGGCCTCGGTCGACTGGCAGCGTATGCAGGCCGAAGCCCGGACCGCGCTCGACCGGGTAGGGTTCGATCTCGATGTCCGCCGCCCCGTAGCAAGCTACTCCACAGCGGAACAACAAGCCGTGGAGTTGGCCAAGGCCCTGCACAAGGACGCACGGGTCCTGCTCCTGGATGAACCCACCTCCACGTTGCCCCTGCCCGATGTTGAGCGGCTGTTCACCGTCCTCCGCTCTCTGTCCGAACAAGGCGTGACGCTGTTATACATTTCGCACCGCATGGACGAGCTGTTTTCGCTCTGCGACGCCGTGACAGTGCTGCGCGATGGCGTAAACGCCGCGGATCTGAAGACAGCAAACTCCAGGCCCGCCGACGTCGTCACGGCAATGGTCGGGAAGAGCCTTGAAGGGTCCATTGCTGAAGCTGCCCTCCGTGGGGAACGCTCGCCCAGCCTCGGCGCCGGAGCAAAGGAGAGCATCATCCTCTCCGCCCGCGACCTCTCCGAGCAGGGGTACGTGGACAAGGTGTCGTTCGAGCTGCGTGAAGGCGAGGTACTCGGCATCTCGGGGCTCATCGGCAGCGGCCAGTCAGAGCTGGCTGGCCTGATCGCGGGTGCGCGGAGGCGGACTTCCGGTGAAATCCGCGTCGATGGAAAAGCGGTGGACTTCCGCGCCCCCCGTGACGCGATCCACCGCGGGATCGGACTGCTGCCGCAGGACCGCAAGGCAGCGGGCTTCATCCCGGACATGGGCGTCGCCGGCAACATCACGCTGGCCAGCCTGCCCCAATTCAGCCGGCTGAGCGTGATCCAGTCACGGCGGGAACGTGCTGTGGCCGGGGATATGGTGGCCCGGCTCGGCATGAAGGTATCCGGAGTGCATCAGCCCCTCAAGACACTGAGCGGGGGAACCCAGCAGAAAGCCATCCTGGCCCGTTGGCTTGTCCGCCAGTCACGCATCCTCGTGTGCGACGAACCAACCCGTGGCGTGGACGTTGGGGCGAAGGAAGACATGTACGAGCTCATCCGCGAGTTCGCGCAGGCCGGAGGAACCGTCGTCGTCGCGAGCTCAGAGATCACGGAGGCGATGATGTGCGACCGCGTCCTCGTGATGGCGCGCGGCCAGGTCGTCGCCGAACTCGACCATGACGAGATCGACCCGTCCGGCAACGCCATCCTTGAGCGCTTCGCCTGACGGCCCCGTCAAACAGTTTCTATTCAGGAGAACTACCATGTCCCGGACCTTGTCGTCCCTGCCACCAACGAGTGGCACCCCTTCCCCGTCCCCATCGCCATCAGCCGGCATCGGCTCCCGCCTGCGGGGCAGCGCCCTCCGCGCCCTGCCAAAGAGCTACCTGATCCTTGTGCTCCTCGCGATCATCGCGGTGGGCTACTACGTCTCCGACGACTTCCTGACGTTCCGCAATGCTGAAAACGTGATCACTGCCGCCTCGATCGTCGTCGTGCTGGCGATCGGCCAATACTTCGTCATCCTGACCGGCGGCATCGACCTCTCCGTAGGCTCGATCCTGGCGATGTCCACGGTACTTACGGCACTGACCCTGCAGTCCGGGATGCCCGCCGGCGCGTCCGTCGTGTTCGTGCTTGCCTGCTGCGCTGCCGCCGGACTGATCAACGGCATCCTCGTCGTTTGGTTGAACATCCCTCCGTTCATTGCGACGCTCGCCATGATGAGCGCCGTCAAGGGCTTCAGCTACATCATCCAGTCAACAAGCCTGATCGAGATCAAGGACCAGTGGATCATTGAGGCCTTCTCCCGCGGAAGCTTCCTCGGTATTCGCAACCCCGTCCTGATCTTCATCATTGTGGCCGTGATCGCGGCGCTCGTGGCCAAGTACAGCACATTCGGCCGCTCGCTTTACGCGATTGGCGGCAATCCTGAAGCCTCGCGGCTTTCGGGCCTGCCTGTGGCGCGGAACCTGATCATCACCTACACAATCTCCGGCGTGCTCGCCGGCCTGGCAGGCCTGGTCGCCGCCGCCCAGCTGCGGCAGGGAAGCTCACTCATCGGCGTAGGTTACGAACTCGACGCCATCGCAGCCGTCGTCGTGGGCGGTGCCTCCCTCATGGGCGGCAAGGGCGATCCGCTGAACGCTGTGATCGGGGTGTTCATCCTGACCACCATCATCAACATCATGAACCTCGTCGGGATCTCCTCCGAGCCGCAGCTGGTCATCAAGGGCGCCGTGATCATCCTCGCCGTCTTCCTCTCCAGCGCGGGCGGCGTCCAGAGGATCTCCGGCTTCTTCGCCAAACATTTCCGGCGCACCCAGCCCGCATAACCACTGACTCATCGTCAACCCATTCAGCTTCAGAAAGCAGGAATCATGTCCACTCGCCCCTTCGGACGCACCGGCCTGACCGTCTCCGATATCTGTGTCGGCACCAGTGCGCTCGGCAGCTTTCCCGCCCAGTATGGTTACGAGGTCGATGAAGACACCGCCGTCGCCACGATCCACCGCGTCTTCGACGGGCCCTTCACGTTCATTGACACGTCGAATGAGTACGGCGGCGGTGCAAGTGAAGAGCGGATTGGCCGGGCCATCGCCGAGCGTGGTGGCATCCCCGAGGGATACGTCGTCGCCACGAAGGTCGATCCGCTTCCCGGCAGCACCGACTTCTCCGGGGACCGCGTGCGCCGGTCCGTCGAGGAGAGCCTCGAGCGCCTCGGGCTCGATAAACTCCAGCTCGTCTACCTGCATGACCCCGAGAAGATCTCCTTCGAAGAGGGGGTGGCCAAGGGAGGCCCGCTGGAAGCCCTCATCGATCTCCGGGACCAGGGTGTCATCCAGCACTTGGGCGTCGCCGGGGGCCCGATCGATCTGGAGCTGCAGTACCTCGCGACGGATGCGTTCGACGCCGTCATCAGCCACAACCGCTACACCCTCGTCGAACAGACCGCCGAGCCGCTCCTGGAGGACGCGGCCCGCCGCGGAGTCGCCTTCGTCAACGCCGCCCCGTTCGGCGGCGGGATGCTCGTCAAGGGGCCGAGGGCCGTCCCGCGGTACTGCTACGCGCCGGTGGACCAGGCGACAATCGACCGGGTCCTGCGCATGGAAGAACTGTGCGGCCAGCACGGCGTCCCGCTCGCCGCAGCTGCCCTGCAATTCTCGGTCCGTGATGACCGGGTGGCGTCCACCATCGTTGGGATGTCCCAGCCGAGCCGGGTCGAGGAAACCGTCCGACTGCTCAACCATGACATCCCCGAGGAACTGTGGGACCAGCTCCTGCCTCTTGCACGCGAGGGCCGGAACGGCATTGAAGCCGTGACTGTCTGACTGCCGGGGCGAGTCGCAGGAATTACGAAAGGAAACGAAGCAATGACCAGGAAGAAGCAGCCTGAGCCGGTAGATGTCGTCATCGTTGGTGCAGGCGCCGGCGGAGCCACCGCGGCAAAGGTGCTGTCGGAGGCCGGCCTGAAGGTAGTGGGCCTCGAGCGTGGGCCCTGGCTGAAGCCCGAGCACGCCTCGGGCGACGAACTCAAGTTCCTCAACCGGAACTTCATCTGGCAGGACCCGAAGACCAAACCGCGGACCTACCGCCCGAACGACAAGGTAGAGGCGGAAATCACCAACTTTTCCGCCACGCCGCAGGTCGTCGGCGGAGGCACCACCCACTGGGGTGGCATGGTTCCGCGCATGGCCGAGAGCGATTTCAAGCTGCGCAGCCTGCACGGCGATGTTCCGGGCGCAAGCCTGGTCGACTGGCCCATCTCCTATGACGAACTGGAGCCGTACTACACACGCGTTGAATGGGAGTTCGGCACGTCCGGTCTTGCCGGAGCGAACAAGTGGGAAGCGTGGCGCAGCCGCGGCTACCCCACCAAACCATCACCGCTGAGCCAGATTGGACGGACCTTCGCCACCGCGATGTCCAAGCTGGGTCATGGCACGTTCCCCATGCCGCAGGGCATGGTCACCGAACCCTACCGGGGGCGCCAGCCGTTCAGTGAGAACGGCTTCTGGCAGCAGTACCCGGACCCGGGAAGCGGCAAGTCATCCACGCTGATCAGTTTCATCCCGGACGCCATTGCGACCGGGCGCTACGACCTCCGCTCCGACTGCTATGTCAGCGAGATTCTCGTCGGCAAGGACGGCCGCGCCACCGGTGTCCGCTACCAGGACGAGGACGGCGACGAATTCGTCCAGCACGCGAAAGCGGTGATCGTCTGTGGCGGCGGCATCGAAACCCCGCGCCTGCTGCTCATGTCGAAGTCAGGGCTCTTCCCGGACGGCCTCGGCAACGGCAGCGGCATGGTGGGCAAGAACGCGACCTTCCATCAGTACTCATTCTCGGTGGGTTTGTTCGACCGTGAGGTCAGCGACCCGTTGTATGGGTGGGCGGGCCATTACATGAGCCTGTGTTCGTTCGACTTCTACGAGACGGACGAGAGCCGCGGCCACATCCTGGGGTCACTGATCTTCCCGTCCATGATCGGCCACCCGGTGAACTGGAGCTTCCCCGGCCGGCCTACCTGGGGCCAGGCAGCCAAGGACGCCGACCGCGAGTTTTTCAACCACAGCATGAAGATCGGTGTCCTCCTGCACGACCTGCCGGTGGAGGACAACCGCGTGGACCTTGACCCGAATGTCAAAGACGCATGGGGCCTGCCGGTAGCCCGGATTACGCACACTCCCCACTCCAACGACTTTGCCCAGGAACGCTGGCAGGTTGCCAAGAACGGGGAGATCCTCGAGGCTGCCGGGGCGAAGAAGGTCATTCCGGTCAACATGGAACGGATCACCGGCAACACCTCGCATGAACTGGGCACCGCCCGGATGGGCAATGATGCGGCGACGTCCGTCGTCGACCGCTGGTGCCGCTCGCACGAAGTACCCAACCTGTACGTTTTCGACGCGAGCTTCTTCCCCACGGCGACCGGTATCAACCCGGCCCTGACGATCATGGCGAATGCCTGGCGGTGCTCTGACCGCATCCTCCAAGTGGACCGCCATGGCTGGTCCGAAAACTGATTCGCACTTCACACAGGACACGAAAGGACAGATGTCATATGGGACAGGCTGAATGGGCTACGGTACCCATCTCAACGCGCGACGTCGACGGGCCGGTCTTCTTCACCGAGCACGAGTGGAACACCATCGAAGCGGCGTCGGCCCGGATTATCCCCACCGACCACCACCCGGGTGCACGTGAGGCCAGAGTGGTGCGCTTCATTGACCGGATGCTTGCGGGAACGCAGTTCATCTTCCCGGCTGCGGACGGCAACGGGTTCCTCCGGATGGAGGGCCGCGACGAGGCCGCATGGCAGGAGCGCATCAAGCAGCGCCGGGAGTTTTACCGCGAGGGCGTCGTGGAGTTGGACCGGTTGGCGAAAGAGCGTGCCGACGTCGAGTTCCTCGAACTGACGGAAGAAGACCAGGACGCAGTGCTTGAGACGCTGTCGGGTGCGGCGAAGCCACATGCTTTCTCGCTGGAGCACTCCGAGGTTGGCCTTGGGGGTGCGCCGGCAGGAAACCAGCCGGTCAACGAGGACTTCCTGGAGTTCTTCCCGCTGCTGGTGCTCAACACCCGGCAGGGGTTTTACGGCGACCCGGTGTACGGCGGGAACGAGAACCGCGTCGGTTGGGGTGTCATCGGCTTCGACGGGCCCCCGTCGCTGGCTTCAACCATGGACGGCAGCTACACCACCCGCAAGTACATGGTGGAGGGGGCCGAATGGCCGTACGACCAGCATCCCGAAGTCCTGCGGTACCGGCGTCCGTGACAGCTGGCGCGCCGACTGACGGCGCGTTCCGGGGCTCCTCGAGGGTAGCCGGGGATAATGGAGTGGTGTCCACGTCTCCCGCGCCTTCAGAAGCCCGCAACACCAATGGGCGCGGGGAGCGGCTGGCCTCCAGGTCAAAGGCTCCCCGGATGTCCGACGTTGCGCGGCTCGCCGGGGTGTCCCAGCAGACGGTGTCACGGGTTGTCAGGGGAGCGACCAATGTGGATCCGGACATACGCCAACGCGTCGAGCACGCAATAGCGCAACTCCGGTACCGCCGGAATCCCGCAGCCGCCGCGCTCGCCAGCAACCGGACCATGACGATCGGTGTTGTCAGCTTCGAACTGTCGGTCCTGGGCCCAACGGTG
Source organism: Arthrobacter nitrophenolicus (assembly GCF_045833485.1). Lineage (NCBI taxonomy): Bacteria > Bacillati > Actinomycetota > Actinomycetes > Micrococcales > Micrococcaceae > Arthrobacter > Arthrobacter nitrophenolicus. The sequence continues at coordinate 1,151,145 of NZ_CP174504.1, read as the reverse complement.
GCCCTGTACGGTATTTCGGAGGAAGCCCGGCAACATGGCTACGCGACGCGTTTAGTCACGCTGGCCAGTCTCGAACGGCGGGATATCCGGGCTGCCTTCGAGTCCATCAATTCGGACACGGTAGACGGCATCATCGTGCTCGCGCCCCTGTTGGATGCGATCACGGTGCTCGAGGACCTCGACATCGGTGTCCCCGTGGTGACCTTCCAGCAAGGATCGCACCCAAGCCCCACAAGCGTTTCCGTTGACGAAGTGCGGGGCGCCCGGATGGTGGTGCGCCACTTGCTGGACCTCGGGCACGAAACAGTGTGGCACGTCCAAGGCCCGCCCGGATGGATGGCAACATCCGCCCGGGTCCAGGGATGGGCGGCGGAACTGGGGGCGGCTGGACGCTTCGTTCCAGCGCCGCTCGCAACGACCGATTGGTCCGCCGCGGAGGGATACCGCGCGGGACGTGAACTCGCCGCCAGGAAGGACGTCACGGCGGTCTTTGCCGCCAACGACCCCTTCGCGCTCGGAGTAATCAAGGCCATGGACGACGCCGGACGCAACGTACCGGGGGACGTCAGCGTGGTGGGGTTCGACGACGTCAAGGAAGCACCTTTCTTTCGGCCGGCACTGACGACCGTAAAGCTTGATTTCGAAGCCATCGGCCACATCGCCGTTGGCCGCATCCTCGCCATGATCAAAGAGGAAGCGGAGGGGGACATCCCCCTGCTTGAACCGCATCTGATACTCCGCGATACCACAGCGTCGCCGCGTAGCCGGCGCTGATACCGGGCGCGCCTGCCCACCCATACCAGGGGCTGAACTCCCGGCCCCGGGACCCCAAGGGCTCCTGGCCCGTTTCTGAAAATCAATGACCTTCAGGTCTTGCAATTCCCTACCTAACCGGAATACCGTGAGTTAGCGCTAACTCAGGTACTCAAAGAAGAGAAAAGAGAGAAAAACAATGGTCGATCCATTTGTCGTCGTTGCGGTCTCGCCGCGGACAATCAATGTGAAGAATCCCGGTGACGGCGTAGCCAACGTCAAGCGCATCAACGAATTCATCGACACGGCTGTCATGGTCGGCCGCTGGGAGGGTTCTCCGGTCAAGCTGGTTGTCCTGCCGGAAATGGCAATCCAGGGCATGATCGCCAACACGCCTGGTAACCGCGAAAAGGAGCGCCACTTTGCCGTGACGATCCCTGGTCCTGAGACGGACGAGCTGGCGAAGAAGGCCGTGGAGCTCAATACCTACATCGCTGCTGAGCTGTACATGGTGAAGGATGAGGATTTCCCGGACCGCCACTTCAATGTCGCCTTTATCATCGATCCGCAGGGCGAAATTATCTACAAGCGTTACAAGGCCACCAGTGATGCCTACGAGGGCGGCATGCTTGGCAACATGAACCCGCACGACGTGTGGGACGAGTGGATTGAAAAGAAGGGCAATGGCAATGCAATGGACGCCATTTTCCCTGTCGCGAAGACCGAGATCGGCAACATCGGGTACGCCATCTGCCACGAGGGTGTCTACCCCGAGGTGCCGCGTGGGCTGGCGATGAACGGCGCCGAAATCATTATCCGGGGCACCCTGATCGAGCCGGCCGTGCAGAACGGCATGTGGGAACTGCAGAACCGGGCGCACGCCATGTTCAACTCGGCGTATGTTGTCGCGCCGAACCTGGGGCCGGAAGTCCGTGAGGACGGGAGCATGCAGGACCTGTTTGGCGGTCAGTCCATGATCGTCGGTCCGCGGGGCCAGATCCTGACAAAGCAGCAGGGCTGGACGTCGGGTGACTCGTTCGTCTGCACCACGATCGACATCGAGGCGCTGCGCCGGGCCCGTGTCTCGAACGGCCTGTACAACCAGTTCAAGGACGTGCGTACAGAGCAGTATCGGGTTATCTACGACACCCCGATCTACCCGAAGAACCAGTACCTCGATGCCCCTCCCGGTGAGGACTGGCTGGCCCGGGAAGACTCAACCCGTGCTGCCAACATCGAGAAACTCATCGAGCGCGGAGTACTGACACCTCCGTCGGGCTACAAGGCCTAGATGGGGTGATTGGCCGGGGTGCGCTCTTCGCGCACCCCGGCCAATTCATGTCCTGGAATTGGTGAAGGAGGCTTGGGCATCCAAATACGCCCTGCGTGAACCGTCCCAACTTCCCGCCCCGGGCACGGCTTCACGCCCAGCCAGCAGTCGTAAACTGACCCTCGCACCACGTTTGTGGACAGTCCGTCAGCCGGGAGCCGCCCATGCTCTGGAAACTGCTTATTGAATACCTGCGGCCGCACCGCAAGCTGCTGGCCGCCGTCGTGGTTTTCCAGCTGGCGCAGTCCATCGCGTCGCTGTACCTGCCCACCCTGAACGCGGACATCATCGACGACGGCGTGGCCACCGGGGACACCGGCGTCATCCTCCGGCTCGGTGCACTGATGCTCGGCATCACGCTGCTGCAGATCGCCTGCGCCATCATCGCCGTCTACTTCGCCGCGAAGGCCGCCATGGGCGTGGGCCGGGACCTCCGGAACGCCATCTTCACCAGGGTGGGGGAGTTCTCCGAGCAGGAGGTCACCAGGTTTGGCGCGCCCAGCCTCATCACACGGTCCACCAACGACGTTCAGCAGGTCCAGCAGCTGGTCCTGATGTCCGCCACCATGCTGGTCACCGCCCCCATGCTCAGCATCGGCGGCGTGATCATGGCCATCCGGCAGGACGTGCAGCTGTCTTGGCTGATCGCCGTCGCCGTCCCGGTGCTGCTCATCGCCGTCGGCCTGATCACCGCCCGGATGGTGCCGCTGTTCCGCAAGATGCAGAAGCGGATCGACACCGTGAACCGGGTCCTCCGCGAGCAGCTCACCGGCATCCGCGTGGTCCGCGCCTTCGTCCGCGAGGACATCGAGACCGCGCGCTTCGCCTCCGCCAACGAGGACGTCACGGACACCGCCCTGCGCGCCGGCCGGCTCATGGCGCTCGCATTCCCCGTGGTGATGCTGGTCCTGAACGTCTCCAGCGTGGCCGTGATCTGGTTCGGCGCGTTCCGCATCCAGGACGGCTCCATGCAGGTGGGCACGCTGATCGCCTTCCTCAGCTACCTGCTGCAGATCCTGATGTCCGTCATGATGGCCACGTTCATGGCCGTGATGATCCCGCGCGCGGCCGTCTCCGGCGACCGGATCGGCGAGGTGCTGCGGACCGAATCCAGCGTCCGCCCGCCGCAGCGCCCCGTCACCACAAGAGTCCGCAACGGCGAGCTGGAAATGCGCGACGTCGGATTCGCCTACCCGGGTGCCGACCAGCCGGTCCTCACCGGCATCAGCTTCACCGCCAAGGCAGGGCAGACGACCGCGATCATCGGCAGCACCGGCTCCGGCAAGACCACCCTGGTGAACCTCATGCCCCGGCTGTTCGACGCCACCACCGGCTCGGTGCGGATCGACGGCGTGGACGTCCGCGAGCTGCACCCGGACCTGCTCTGGGGGCACATCGGCCTGGTCCCGCAGCGGCCCTACCTGTTCAGCGGCACCGTCCGCAGCAACCTGCTCTACGGCAAACCGGACGCCACCGAGGACGAGCTCTGGACCGCCCTGGAAATCGCCCAGGCCAAGGAGTTTGTGGAGCGGATGGACGAGGGGCTGGACGCGCCCATCAGCCAGGGCGGCACCAATGTCTCCGGCGGGCAGCGGCAGCGGCTGGCCATTGCCCGGGCCCTGGTGAAGCGGCCCGAGCTGTACATCTTCGACGATTCCTTCTCGTCGCTGGACACCGGCACCGATGCCCGGCTCCGGCAGGCCCTCAAGCGCAGCACCGCCGGCGCCACGCTGGTGATCATCGCGCAGCGCGTGTCCAGCATCGTGGACGCGGACCAGATTTTAGTGCTCGACGACGGCAGGATCGTGGGGCGCGGAACGCACAGTGAGCTGCTGGAGACGTCCGAAACCTACCGCGAGATCGTGTCCTCCCAGCTGGCGGCGGAGGAGACGGTATGAGCCGCCAGACCTCTCCCGGACCCGGCACCAAAGCCGCGCCCGCCTCCGCACCAGGAGGCACCGCCGTCGTACGCATCCCGCGTCCGGCAGGCGGCCCGGGGCGCGGCGGACCGTTCGCGGGGATGAACGTCCCGGCGGAGAAGGCGATGAACTTCTGGCCGTCCGCCAAGCGGCTGCTGGGGAAGCTGCGGCCGGAGCGGGCGTGGCTGCTGATGGTGTTCGTGACGGCGGTGGCCGGGGTGGCGCTGTCCGTGATCGGGCCGCGGCTGCTGGGGGAGGGCACCAACCTGATCTTCGCCGGCGTCGTTTCCCGCGAGCTGCCGGCCGGGGCGAGCAAGGAGCAGGTGATCGCGCAGCTGCGCGCCTCCGGGGAGGGGCAGCGCGCGGACATGCTCAGCGCCATGAACCTGGTGCCGGGGCAGGGGATCGACTTCGCTGCGCTGGGGAGCGTGCTGACCTGGGCGCTGGTGCTGTATGTGCTGTCGTCGGCGTTCATGTGGGTTCAGGCGTATGTGCTGAACGGGGTGGTGCAGCGGACGGTGTTCGGGCTGCGCGGGGAGATCGAGGCGAAGATCCACCGGCTGCCGCTGCGGTACTTCGACTCGATCCAGCGCGGCGAGCTGCTCAGCCGGGTCACGAACGACGTGGACAACATTTCGCAGAGCCTGCAGCAGACCATCAGCCAGGCGGTCACGTCCGTGCTGACGGTGCTGGGCGTGCTGGTGATGATGGTGATCCTTTCGCCCACGCTGGCGCTGATTGCGCTGGTGACCATTCCGCTGACGCTGGGGATTACGGCGCTGATCGCCAAGCGCTCGCAGAAACTGTTCGTGGCGCAGTGGAAGCACACGGGGGAGCTGAACGGGCAGATCGAGGAGACGTACACCGGGCATGCTCTGGTGAAGGTGTTCGGCCGGCAGCAGGAGGTGGGGGAGCGGTTCCGGCAGAAGAATGCGGAGCTGTATGACGCCAGTTTCGGGGCGCAGTTCATTTCCGGGCTGATCATGCCGGCCATGACGTTCATCGGGAACCTGGTGTACGTGGGGATCGCCGTGGTGGGCGGCCTGCAGGTGGCGTCCGGGGCGATGCAGCTGGGCGACGTGCAGGCGTTCATCCAGTACTCCCGGCAGTTCACCATGCCGCTGGCGCAGCTGGGGTCCATGGCGAACGTGCTGCAGTCCGTGGTGGCCTCGGCGGAGCGGGTGTTCGAGCTGCTGGATGAAGAGGAGGAATCTGCGGAGCCTGCTGCTTCTGTTGGGCCGGTGTTCGGGCGGGGGCGGCTGGTTTTCGAGGACGTGTCCTTCTCGTATTCGACGGACAAGCCGCTGATTTCTTCTCTTTCTCTGGTTGCGGAGCCGGGGCAGACCGTGGCGATTGTGGGGCCCACCGGGGCCGGCAAGACCACGCTGGTGAACCTGATGATGCGGTTCTACGAGCTGGATGCGGGGCGGATAACGCTCGACGGCGTGGACGTCACCTCGGTGCCGCGGCGCGAGCTGCGCTCGCGGATGGGGATGGTGCTGCAGGATACGTGGCTGTTCGGCGGGACCATCCGGGACAACATCGCGTACGGGCGGCCTTCGGCTACCGAGGACGAGATTCTCGAAGCGGCCCGGGCGACGTACGTGGACCGGTTTGTGCGGTCACTGCCCGAGGGGTACGACACGGTGCTGGAGGACGAGGGCGGCAACGTGTCCGCGGGGGAGAAGCAGCTCCTGACCATTGCGCGGGCGTTCCTGGCCCGGCCTTCAGTGCTGATCCTGGATGAGGCGACGTCTTCGGTGGATACCCGGACGGAGGTGCTGGTGCAAAAGGCGATGAGTGCCCTGCGGTCCGACCGGACTTCTTTTGTGATCGCCCACCGCCTGTCCACGATCCGCGACGCCGACCTCATTCTGGTGATGGAGGCCGGCCAAATCGTGGAGCAGGGCACGCACGCCACACTGCTCGCTGCGGGCGGGGCGTATGCCCGGCTGTACGAGGCACAGTTCGCGGCTCCTGTGGCGGAGGTTTGACCGGCGGGGGTACCGCCCGGTGGGCGGCACCCCCGCGGTGGCATCGACGCCAGGATGTCATGCGCTTTCCGGAACCGGCGTCTAGCGCAGCCTCTTGAAGGCGCGGCCGATTCCGTCCAGGAGGCGGTCGGCGTCGTTGCTGGAGAAGGGCATTGGCGGCCGGAGTTTCAGGACGTTTCCTTGGGCTCCGCAGGCGGAGATGAGGATCCGGTCTTCGCGGAGGGCGTTCACGATGCCGGCGGCGGCGTCGCCGTCGGGTGTGAGCGAGGACCGGTCGGTGACGAGGTCAACGCCGATGAAGAAGCCGCTGCCGCGGACTTCCGCGACCTGGTCCAAGTCCTGGGCGAGGTCCTCCAGTCCGGTGATGATCTGCTCGCCCACCTTCAAGGCGTTGTCGATCAGGGATTCCTCGCGGATCACGTCCAGGACGGCCTGGGCGGCTGCGACGGCCACCGAGTTGCCGCCGAATGTGTTGAAGTAGCGGATGTTCCTGCCGAACTCCACGAGCAGTTCCGGTTTGAAGATGGCTGCAGCAACGGGGATGCCGTTACCCATGGGTTTGCCGATGGTGACGATGTCCGGGACGATTCCGTGGCGCTGGAAGCCCCACCATTCCTGGCCGGTCCGGCCGAAGCCTGGCTGCACTTCATCGGCGATGTACAGGCCGCCGGCGGCGTGAACCTCTTCGATGATCGGCCGGAGGAAGCCCGCCGGGCCGGCGAAGACGCCGTCGGAGGAGAAGATGCTGTCGGCGATGAAGGCCGCCAGCCCGATGCCGTGCCGGTGGAGGTCAGCGATGGCTGCACGGACCTGGTTCCGGAGGTGGTCCTCGAGGGAACGTTGATCCGACGAGTAGCGCAGGGCGTCCGGGGCGTCGATGACGCGCACGTTCGCGCCAAGGGGCACGCCGATACCCAGGGACGGCGAGAAGGAGGCGACCTCCGCCGTCAGGCCGTGGTACGCGCCGGAGGTGACGATGATGCCCTGGTTTCCGGTGGCGTACTTTGCCACGCGCATGGCGAGGTCGTTGGCCTCGGACCCGGTGCAGGTGAACATGACATGGCCAAGCTCGGCGGGAAACGTGGACAGGAGGTCCTCGGAGTAATCAAGGATGGATTCCTGGACGTAACGGGTGTTCGTGTTCAGCGTCTGCATCTGTTCGTGGACAGCGGCGATGACCTTAGGGTGGCAGTGGCCCACCGAGGGGACGTTGTTGTAGACGTCCAGGTACTCATTTCCGTCCCGGTCGAATAGTTTGACGCCCTCGCCCCGGAGAACTTCCAGGGGTGTGTCGTAGAAGAGCCGGTACCCGGGCCCGAGGCTCTGGTCCCGGCGTCGAATGTTCTTCTGGATCTCGTCCGGGAGCTCATCGATGCGGGTGGGGTCAAAGCCGTTGACCATGGCCTTGGAAGGCTTGCGGATGCTCTGGATTGTATTGCTCATCATTTCTCCTTGACGGCTGGCGGGTCTGATCAGGGTGTGAAAGGGCAGTTCGGTGCAGGGGCTGCGCCGGTGGAGGCGAGCCGGTCCCAGTCCGGTTTCGAGTGGGAGAGGAGATAGTCGCGCCTTTGGGGCAGATGGCTTGCCCGCCACTGCGTAATCAGTGCCCGCAGCAGGAGGCGGGCCTGGGCCGAGACCACCAGGGCTTCAAACTCCTGTCCCGGCAGCGGGCTGACGCTTTGGTATCCGTCCAGGACGGAGAGTGCGCGCTCCCAGGGGTTTCGGGGATCTGCCCCCAACAGGTTGGCCATGGTCACGCTGACGTCGAAGATCACCGGGGTTCGCACCACGTCGCCGAAATCGATAATGCCCGTCACGTAGGCCGGACTGTTGGGGTCGACGAGGACATTGAACGGGCTGAAGTCCCCGTGGACAACCTGCGAGGGAAGGGTGTCCAGGTGTGGAACTACTGTGGCGTCGAACTGGTCAAAAACGTCCTCGGCCAGGGAGCGCTTTTCCCTGTCATCCAGATAGCCAAGAAGCGGCCGCATCCTATGGAAGTGCTTAAGGTCCCAGAGGAGCAATCGGTCTGCCCGCGGATGGTCAAAGTCCTGCAGGGCAAGGCCCACGCGGGCGAGGCTTGAGCCCACCAGCTGGAACTGGCCGGCAGACGCATCGTGTTTGGCCAGTAACTCTCCCGGCATGAAGCGCATCACCCGAAGCACCCTGTCGAAGGGCCCGGTAGGCGCCGGGATGAGGACTTCCGCGGCTCCGCCAAGGCTCCTGACAAGGCGTTGGACCGGCAGGTCAGGGGCGGTCCGCTCAAGGTGGACCATGCACGCTGTCTGCAGTTGGACAATCCCCGGGTCCTCCTCAGGTGAGGAAACCTTCACCAGAAAGGTTTCGTCTCGGCCTTGGAGGCGGAACGTCTCGTCCTTTTCAGTGGGAATCCGCACGAGTTTCCCCTGCAGCCCATAAGAGCTCTCGAGGAGTCGCTTCACGGTCGAGTCAGTGAGCTGCGACTGCTCCGCCAGGAGTCCGCTTTCTGCAACCACGGCATCGAAAAACTCGGAGTCGGTGCGGACGTCCATGGCTCTGGGCTCCTGTCGGTTGGAAGGGGATGTCGAAGTAAATGCTCTACTGTTCAACAGTTCTGCAAAGCAGTATGGCATGCTTGTTGAGTCTCCGCAACGGAATGTCCAGCAGAACTACTGTTGAACTGTTGACAATTTTGCGTGCTGAGTTTTAAAGTCGTTCTATGAGCGGGCTCCCCTTGGAGGACCGCATTGAATATCATTCATCCGCCCTGTGCAGGGCCGCCTCCATCTCAACGAACGGACAAAGCATGGCTGACAACAACTCCCGGCCGAAGTACATCTCCTTCGATATCTACGGCACGCTGATCAACTGGGACACGGATTCGACGACCCGCCGCCTGCTCGCGGGCCGGCTGCCAGAGGAGCAGTGGCCGGCGTTCAAGAAGGTCTTCCGCGGGTACCGGTTCGACGAGGTCCTCGGCGATTACAAGCCCTACGAGGAGATCCTCCAGAATTCCTTTGACCGCGTTTGCAGGTTCTTTGGCATTGGCCCCACTCCCGGCGCCGGCGCGGAGTTCGCTGAGACCGTCCGCGGCTTCGCTGCCCACGATGACGTGCCGGCCCCGCTGAAGCTTATGGGCGACAACTACAAGCTGGTGGCCCTGTCCAACGCGGACGACAGCTTCCTGGACATCAGCATCCCCAAGCTGGGTGCGAACTTCCATGCCGTGCTGACTGCTGAGCAGGCGCAGGCGTACAAACCGCGCTACCAGGCGTTCGAATACATGCTGGACACCTTGAACGCCAAGCCGGAGGACTTCCTGCACATTGCCTCACACACCCGCTACGACATGCATCCGATGCACGACATGGGCTTCCGCAACCTCTGGGTGCTGGACCGTGGGTATGACCCCATCACCGGCGGCTATGACTACAAGTCGGTCAAGTCCCTGGATGAGATCAACCGGCATCTCGGCCTCTAGTTCCAGCCGACCAGAACACAAGAGTAAAGACCGCGGCCCCAAGGCCGCGGTCTTTTTTATGTTGTTGAATGCCTCTTCGCGATAACGTCGCGGATCGATTCGCGGTACTGGATGATCGTGTCCGAGATGACCTTTTCCGCCAGGGCGGGGTCGCGGGAGTCAAGCGCGTCCACGATGTTCTGGTGCTCTGCTTCGAGTGAGTCCGGGTCCTCGTATTCGTGGTGCTCAATCGAAAGCACAAACATGAAGTACCGCAGTTCGGTCACCAGTTGCTGGTAGAACGTCCTCAACTTCTGGCTTCCGAGGATTCCCACGATGGCGCTGTGGACTGCAAGGTCCTTTTCGACAATTTTGAAAGGGTCTCCACTTTTCAGCACTGCCCGGAACTCCTCCATGGCGGCGTGCACCTCATCGAGGGACGTGCTCTCGGAGATGCTCCGCGCGGCCGTGGTTTCCAGATGGTAGCGGGCGTTGTAGACGTCCATGATTTCCGCGTCCGTGGGGTCCCAGACGATGGCTCCCTGGTTTGCCCGGTGGCGGATAAGGCCGCCTGCCTGGACGATACGGACCGCCTCGCGGACCGTATTCCTGGAGAGGCCGAGGTTCTCGGCGAGAAGGCTCTCCCGCAGGCGTTCACCGGGCTTGAGTCCACCGCTGAGGATCATGGCTGTGAGCCCGTCCGCAACCTGCTGCACGGTGGACGAGTGCACTATCTTGATCTGCTCAACCATGCGTCTCATCGTACAGGTGTGGTCAACTGTAGGGCAGTGGATCATCTCGGAGTAATTTCAGAGTCGTTGCCCGTCGAGGAGCCTGCTCCGAACACGCCAACGGGTCCGGAGCCAAAGCCGTGGCTTCAACTCCGGACCCGTCCCGCTTGGGGCGGCTGCTAGCCCCCTTAGCGGATAGCGGCTTCAGAAATCGCGGATTCGCCCAATCCCCAGTACTCAAGGGATTCCTTGTACTCCGGGCTCTCAAGGACCGACTGGATGGCTGCCTGCAGGGCCGGCGTCAAGGGTGATCCCTTCTTCAGCCCCATGGCAACGTTGGTATTCGTCCGGGTATCCATCCTGGGCTGCAGGATGGCGAAGTGGTCGGGCTGCTGGGCGTCGGCCCACGCCAGGCCGCTCGCGTCGTAGAAGACGCCGTCGATCCGTTTCGAGTCAAGCTGTGTCAGAGCTTCCTGGACGTTGGGCAGGGTGATGGCGTTGATGGCCGGCTGCCCCTTTTCCTCGCACGTCCACTTGGAAACGTTGGGCAGGTGCTTGAGCTGCTGCGTGGAGCCCTTGGTCACGCCGATGTTCCTGCCGCAAAGGGTGTCGTTGGTCAGGTTGAGGGGATTGCCTTTCGGTACCGCCACGGCCGAGCCGCCCTTGAGGTAGTTGATCATGTCCATGACCTTCAGGCGCTCCTCCGTGGCGGACATGGTGGTGGCAGTGAAGTCGAAACGGCCGCCGTCGATGCCGGGGACGATCGTGTCGAACGCCGTGTTTTCGAACTTCAGCTTCAGCCCCAGCTTTTTTGCCACCAGGCGGGCCAGATCCGGATTCACTCCAATGGGTGTTGAGTTGTCTTCTGCTAGGAAGGTCATGGGCGGGGAACTCAGATCCATCGCGACCGTAAGTTCGCCCTTGGCCTTGTAGGACTCAGGCAGCAGGGCAACCGCCTCCGCATCCGGTTGGACATTTTCTGAGATGTCACGGGTGTTTTGCGTCTTGGGAATGTCTGTTGCCTCGGTGCCCGTGGCCGCGCCGCCACAAGCGCTCAGGGTTAGCAGGACTGCGAGCCCGGCGGCCACCGTCTGGATCTTGTTTTTGGCCATTATGTGCTTCCCTTCAATGGGTTCAGCGGCAAGTGCCGGCTGAAGGTGAAGTTTCTATCTATGCCTGCCGCTCGCAACATCGAGCGGCATCACGAGGGTGGCAATCCCTGCTTCGCGCGGGATGTGATTCAGCTCTCGTTCCAGTCACTAATAAAACTCCGCTTCACCACAATTGTCAACAGTAGAACAGTTGAGCTTTGGGGGTCGAGGGCACGATTGTTTCTGCTGCTAGAAGCGAGTGGCACAAAGGGCGGCCACCTGGGCGGGCTGAAGGGGGCGGGTGGCGTGGCCATTCAGGAGAAAGAACAGGCGTGCCGTTTCCTCCACTTCCTCAACAGCGTTCACTGCCTGTGCCAGGGTCGGCGCGGAGACGATGGGTCCGTGGTTTGCCAGCAGCAGGGCGCGGCTGGATGCTGCAGCTTCCTGGGCCGCCCCGGCCAACCCCTGGTCTCCGGGTGCGAAGTACGGCAGCCGGACCAGCCGTCCCACACTCATAACGAAGTAGGCCGTGAGGGGTGGCAGGACGTCATCGTCGTCCAGGCCGTCCAGACATGAAAGGGCGGTGGCGTAGGTCGAGTGCAGATGGACGGCGGCGTGGTCCTGCGGGCGCACCCGATACATGGCCAGGTGCAGGAAAGCCTCCTTGGACGGCCGTGCTCCGGACAGGTGCTCGCCGGCGTCGGAGACCAGTGCCAGGTCGTCTGTTCGAAGTTCCCCCAGGGAAGCGTTGGTGGGGGTGACCAGTATGCCGCCTTCCACGCGTGCACTGAGGTTTCCGGATGTGCCCCGGGTCAAGCCTCTTTGATGCAGGGACCTGGCCAGCCGGACGAGTTCGTTGCGGCTCTCCGAGTGGTTCATCGGTTGTGGTCCCATGCGTCGAGGAAGAGTTCCGGGGTTCCAAGGTTCCCCGATTTGAGCAGGATGGACAGCCCGGGGCTGGTCTCCGTTGCCAGCCAAGGCACGCCCGGGGAGACTTCCCTGCCCACGCGGGCGGTGGTGATGCCAAGTCTGCGCACAACGGCGCCGGACGTCTCCCCGCCGGCCACAATCAGCTGCCGGCAACCAGAGGCGACAAGTCCTTCCGCGATCGTGGACAGGCTGCTTTCGGTAATCTCGGCAGCCCGGGCCTTACCCAGCTGTTTCTGCGTCCGCGCTACCTCCTCCGGGGTGGCCGTGGAATGGATCAGGATGGGGCCGTCCGGAATGTTCTCCCGCGCGAATTGCAGCGCCTCGGCCACCACATTTTGCCCTGCTGCGATGATGGCGGGGTCCACGACGAAGCAGGGGCGCAGCCGCCGGAAGGTGTCGATCTGGACGTTGGTCATCTCAGAGCAGCTGCCGGCAATGACCGCTGCCGGTCCCGTTGGCCGGGAGGCAGGAGCCGGTTCCGGTTGGCCGCTGATCCCCCGGGCAGCAGCCAGGCCTCCGACGAGCCCTGATCCACCCGTGACAAGCGGGTGGTCAAGTACGGCGGCGCCCAGTACGGCCAGGTGGCCGTCGTTGAGAGTATCGACGACGGCGTATCCCGCTTTCGCGCTCAGGTTCTGGAACCGTGATCGAACGGCTGCCACGCCCGCCTCTATGGAGCTGTAGCCGACGCTGCCCACGGGGGTTGCCGTCTGGGCCTGCAGCAGCCGGAGCACATTGGAATCTGTCATCGGCGTGAGCGGGTGGTGGCGCATGGATGATTCCTGCAGGAGATCCGTTCCCGCGAACAGCACACCGTTGTACACGGTCCGCCCCAGCGCGGGGGTCCCGGGGGCGACCACCGTGATCTGGCCGTCCGGGACGAACTCGCTTCGCAGGGCGTCCGCCACGGGGCCGATATTGCCCTCCGAGGTCGAGTCGAACGTCGAGCAGTATTTGAAGTAAAGCTGCCGGACGCCCCGTGATGAGAGGGCGTGTGCCGCGGCACGGGACTGATCCACAGCTTCCGCGGCGGGCAGGCTGCGGGTCTTCAGCGAGACGACGATGCAATCAACATCGTGCAGCTGCATGGCTGGATCGGGGACGCCGAAGGTCTGGACCACGCGCATCCCGGCATTCACAAGGGTGCCGGCCACGTCGGAGGCGCCCGTGTAGTCGTCTGCGATAACTCCCAGCCAGGGGGCAAGGGCTTTCGTTGGGGTGTTGGGCATGGCTGGTTCCTTTCCGGGTGGGCGGTAGTCAGGAGTCTTTGCGGCGGAGAACAGTGCTGAGCTGGGTCATCCCTGAAGCCGGGGAAGTTAGGACGGCGGGTCCGCCGGGCTCGCCCTGGGTTTGTTCGATAACGCGGGCCATGGACGCCTGGGCAAGAACGACGACGTCGGACGCCCCGGCCAATTCTCCGAAAGCCTCGAGCACCAGCTTGTCGTGCAGTGCGCGGTCGCCTGCCCGGAGGGCGTCGAAAGCGCCCTCGGCTTTCCTTGCGCTGATGAGGGGCCGTTTGTCCTGCCGTTGGGCTGCTTCCTGGACGAGGCGGGTGGTTGGCCCGAGGGTCGCCGAAAGGGTTGCGAGCACGCCGATCCTGTGTCCGGACGCGACGGCGAGATCGGCCATCGGAGCGTCAATCCGGAGCACGGGGATCGAGACGAAGTCGCGGGCGGCTGTGGCCGCTTCGCCAATTGATGAGCAGCTCACCAGCAATGCCTGTGCGCCCGATTCCTCGGCGTAGCGCGCGTAGTCGACCAGCCGCCGTCGGACATGTCCGGGCGTTGTTCCCCTGCCAATGGTGTCCCGGAGCAGGGACTCGTCCACGTAGTGCAGCACATTCAGTCCTGGTACTACGTCCGCGGCGAGGGGTTCCATTTCCGTCACCAGGCCGGGAACAGTGTGCAGCATGGCAAGCACCGGAGTGTGATTCATGTGGTTTCTCCCTTGTTGAACGCCGTTGCCCCGCTTTCGGGTTTCGCCTCTCAAGGGCAACAACCTGGACTGCGCTCGGCGTCAGACCAGCGTATGGGACAAGAAGTGTTGGACTATCGGTGTCACTGATAACTCATTTTTTCGACAAGGGAAAGAAGTGGGCCTGTTGCTGAACGCGATAGATAAGAAATCTCCTCATAGCCCTATCGTCAATTGTTGACAATTGCTACTCTGGGCTGCGTGCCTTTCCAACGAGGGGGAGGTGCAGCGGTACTACGGGCACAGCCCAAGAAGGAGCAGCTATGGTCAAGGCGACCGTAATGAACGACGCAACAACAGCAGACCCGGGCGAGCACCAGCCCAAGGAAACGTCAACTACGCCCGGCCAGACCGAAGTGTCCTACCGGCTCTGGGCAAGGGAGGATCTCAGGACGGGCATCTGGGAGGTTACCCCGGGCGAATTTAAGAGCACCCGTCCCGGCTACGACGAGATCTGCCAGATCCTCAGCGGAAGCGGAACCATCACCGAACCGGACGGCAGCAGCTTTGAGATCGGCCCCGGCACCCTTTTCGTGACTCCCGCCGGCTGGGAGGGGCACTGGACCATCCGCGAGACTGTCCGCAAGATGTGGGTTGTCAAGAACGTCCCCGCAGATGCGGAGCAGTAAGCACTGAGGCTGGGGAAGGGGGGCCTGGAGCAGCGACAGCTGCCCCGGGCCCTCCTTCTTTGTGCCCCATAGTGCCTGGTTGCTACGAACCGATCCTCGCCGTCAAGCCTTGCTGCAGATGCTCCAGCGCCGCGGTGATCCGTCGGGGTGTCCTGACCGTGGCGGGATAGAGGGCGAAAATATCGGCGCTCGGAGTCGGGATATCGGGGAGGACCTGCTGCAGGACTCCCTGCCGGATCAGCGGATCGACGTGCCAGGTAGACCGCATGACCAGCCCAAGGCCCCGGACGCACCAGTCGGTGACCACATCGCCGTCGTCGCTGATCATGCTGCCCTTGACGTCAACGTACTCCTGCTCCTTTTCGCCGAACCGCCACAGGGAGTAGTCGGCGTTGTTTTCGCGCAGGACAATGCAGTTGTGCCGCTCCAGGTCCCTGATGGTGGTCAGCGGCGGGGCGCTTTCCAGGTAGCTGGGCGCTGCGCACACGATCCTTCGGTTCCGCGCCAGCAGTTTCGCCTTGAGCCTGGAGTCTGACAGTCCTCCCACCCGGATGGCGATGTCGAAGCTCGTGCCGGAGATGTTCAAGGGCAGTGGTGAAAGTTCCAGGTCCACCTGGATCAGCGGGTGCTGCCGGGCGAAGTCGGCCAGCAGCGGCGCGATGTGCGTGCGGCCGATGCCCGGGCTGGAGCGAACGGCGATGCGTCCCCTGAGCTCCACCTGCTGCACGGACAAGGCCTCTTCGAGATCGGATTTCTGCTGCAGGATGGCCAGGGCGCCTGCCGCATAAAGTTGCCCCTCCTCGGTGAGTGTGAGCCTGCGCGTGCTGCGCCGGACGAGCGGTACCCCCAGCCGTGACTCTAGGGCGGTCAGGCGTTTGCTGACCGCTGACACGGACTTTCCCCAGTTCCTGGCCGCTTCCGTCAGGCTCTGCGAGCGGGAAATTTGTTCGAAGAAATCCAAATCATCGATCGAGCTGAGATCCATGGCTGCTTCTTTCCTTCTTGGCAACAATGCATTGTCTCATGGGTCCTTATTCAGTGGTTTCTTGTGTCGTACGCTGATTTGACGGAAAGCACGGCCCCGCGGAGAAGCCCTGCAGAGGCAGGCTCCGGAATCTGGAAATGGCGTGCACCAAGGAAAGCAGGATGGAACCATGGCACTCGAAACGGACGTCGTCGTCGTCGGTGTGGGCTCGGTGGGAAGTATGGCGAGCTGGCAGCTCGCCGCACGAGGTGTGCGGGTCATTGGAGTGGACCGGTTCTCGATACCGGGCCCCTTTTCCGCCTATGCCGGGGAGTCGCGGATTTTCCGCAAGGTGTACGCGGAGGGCGGGCATTACACGCCTCTGCTGCAGCGGTCGCAGGACCTCTGGCGCGAGCTGGAAAAGGTCAGCGGCACCGAGCTGCTCAAGACCACGGGCGCTGTCACGATCTACGACGAGCACAATCCGCGGCTGGGACCACTTCTCGCAGCCGGGAAGGACAACGGCCTGGACTTTGAGTTTCTTCGGGGCGAGGAAGCCAGGGTGAAGTATCCCGAGCATGTCATCAGGGACACGGATGTCACCATCCTTGACCCTGAGGGTGGCTATCTCTGGTCGGAGAAGGCCGTGACCGCCGCCTTGGCGGAGGCAACCCGCCTGGGTGCCCGGTTCCTGGGGAACCGCAAAGCGCAGAGCGTGGAGCAGCACGGGGACGGGTACATCGTCCGTACCGACCAGGAAGAAATCATTGCTTCCAAGGTGGTCATTGCGCAGGGCAACGGTGCGGGAGCGGTGTGCAAGGAACTGGGTGTCCATCTGTCCGTGCGGCCGCAGATCCTGACCTGGTTCCCGGCGAAGGATCCGGCTGTGTTCTGCCGGAAGGATATGCCGGTCTTCCTGCGGAGGGCGGAGGAGGACGGCAGGCCGGACAGGGCGCAGTTCTATGGATTCCCGACAGCTGACGGCTGGACGGTGAAGGCCGTTGCGAGCGTATACCTCGATGAGGTGGAGTCCATGGAGAAGCCTCCCTCCTGGGACCCCCAGCACCTGGATACCATCCGGGCCTGGGTGCGGGAGTTCCTTCCCGGCCTGGTGCCGGAACCCTTGCGCGTGGCGGTGTGCGCCGACGGCCATTTGCCTGATGCCACCGCACTGTTCGGGGAAGTGCCGGGCATGGACGGGGTTGTCGTGGCGGCTGGCTTCTCCGGCCACGGTTTCAAGATGGCCTCCGGGCTGGGGGCTATTGCCGCAGAGCTCGTGCTGGACGGCACGACGGGGACCGACGTCAGCTTCATGAATCCCGCGAGGTTCCTCGGACCCGACGCACGGCTCACCTCACTGGCTTTGAGCTAAGAACTCCCTCATCTGCAGCACCAAAAACACAAGACAAATCAGGAACGGATCAATCATGGCAAACACCAGCTTCCGGCCGAAGTACATCTCCTACGATGTCTACGGCACGCTGATCAACTTCACGATATACCCCACCACCCAGCGACTGCTGGCCGGCCGCATCCCGGATGAGCAGTGGCTGGCCTTCAAGAAGGTTTTCCGCGCCTACCGGTTCGATGAGGTCAATGGCGACTACAAACCTTACGAGCAGATCCTTCAGGATGCCTTTGACCGCGCCTGCAAACGGTTCGGCATCGGCCCGACCCCCGGCGCGGGCGCAGAGCTCGCCGAGGCTGTCAGCAGTGCCGTCGCCCACGAGGACGTGCCGGCGGCGCTGAAGCTCCAGGGCGACAACTACAAGCTGGTGGCCCTGTCCAACGCGGACGACAGCTTCCTGGACATCAGCATTCCCAAGCTCGGCGCGGAGTGGCACGCCGTGTTCACCGCTGAGCAGGCGGGCGCCTACAAGCCGCGCCTCCAGGCGTTCGAGTACATGCTGGACCAGCTCAACGCGGCCCCGGAGGACTTCCTGCATGTCTCCTCGCACCCGCTGTACGACCACATCCCGATGTACAACATCGGCTTCCGGGACCTCGTCATGCTGGACCGGGCCGCCGAACCCTTCGCTGAGGGCTACAACATCACCTTGGTGAAGTCCCTGGACGAGCTGAACAAGCAGCTCGGTCTCTAAAGCCGGCTTCGCGATAATCAACGGCTGCTGAGGGACGGCGCACCTGTTACTGCAGGCGCCGTCACTCAGTAGCCGTTTTTTCGTGGCGGAGCCGGGGCCGACGGTCGCTCGCGATCGTGGGGCGCACCGGAGCGGGGAAGACCACGCTGGTGAACCTGATGATGCGGTTCTACGAGCTGGATGCGGGGCGGATAACGCTCGACGGCGTGGACGTCACCTCGGTGCCGCGGCGCGAGCTGCGCTCGCGGATGGGGATGGTGCTGCAGGATACGTGGCTGTTCGGCGGGACCATCCGGGACAACATCGCGTACGGCCGGCCCGGCGTCACCGAATCCGAGATCCTCGAGGCCGCCCGGGCGACGTACGTGGACCGGTTCGTGCGGTCCCTGCCGGACGGCTATGACACGGTGCTGGATGACGAGGGCGCGAATGTGTCTGCGGGGGAGAAGCAGCTGCTGACGATCGCGCGGGCGTTCATGGCCCGGCCGTCGGTGCTGATCCTGGATGAGGCGACGTCTTCGGTGGATACCCGGACTGAAGTGCTGGTGCAGAAGGCGATGAGTGCGCTGCGGTCTGACCGGACGTCTTTTGTGATCGCGCACCGCCTGTCGACCATTCGCGACGCCGACCTCATCCTGGTGATGGAGGCCGGCCAGATCGTGGAGCAGGGCACGCACGCCACACTGCTGGCCGCGGGCGGGGCTTACGCGCGGCTGTACGAGGCCCAGTGCGCGGCTCCTGTGGCGGAGGACCTCTAGGGGCATTTTGGGTGCTGGAGAGGGATGAAACAGTTCACGGATTTCTATTGAACGCACGAGAAGTTCCGGGGCGCGAGTTAGCAGACGCTCGACGTAGAAAGCAGGGTGGGCTCCGGATGATCACATAATTCCTCCCCTGAGACCTGTAATGTAAATCCACATGCGCTTCGGCGATGAAGTTGGGTGCCGAAACAGATGACTAGAAGAAATTTTCCATGGGGGGAAGCTTTGAAACACAAACTCGACGAAGTATTCAACGAAGCGGGGTTGCCTGCTCTGACCTACGTTCCTCCCGCCGAGGCTCAGCAGCTCAAAGGCTCCTTGTTTACTAGGGGCAAGCACGTCACCCTAGTTGGCCCTTCCGGAAGCGGCAAGTCCACGGTTGCCAATAGCACTTTGAAAGCGCTTGACCTAGACGAGAATAAGGTACACGCCTTTTCAGGCCGTAACTACGCTGAAAGTACTAGCATCCTGGAGGTACTCGGACAGGAGTTCCGCGTTGCTCCAACTACGGAAGAGATCTTGCCCTGGCTCAAACTTTACGACCTGGTAATGATCGACGATGTTCATCATCTTTCTTTAGGCGCGCGAACGGAGTTGGCCAAATTTCTTAAGCTTTGGCATGAGGTTGGAATCCGATTCTTCATGATTGGGATTGCAAAAACCAGCGAGGAAATTCTTGGTCTTGACCCTGAACTGGCGATACGGAACGACACGTGGCACTTGGAGTCTCAGTCGACCGAGTTTATGGAGAAACTGCTTAAGAAGGGCGAAGCAGCTTTGAATATTCGGCTGGACGACGAGAGTAGGAGCACCGCGATAGCGGCGGCACAAGGTTCTCCGTCCATTTTTCAAGCCATATGTCGAATCGCCTGTGTCGAAGCGGATGTCTTTTGGACAGGCGAAACCCTGGTGGATGTCCGAGTCGAGCTACCACTCATCAGGAACGCGGTGGTCAAACAGTATGATGGCCGCTATCTTACGAAGATCGTCAGTCTGGCTCGTGGGCGACGTCAAGCCCGCTCGGTTTATGACACCTACTACGAAATCGTTCACTTTGTAGCACGGAGTGGCAAGCAACAGATTTCGCAGGACGAGCTGTATCACAACGTTGTCGGCAGCGCTGAGGCTAGCGCTAAGGATGGTCTCAGGAACAGCTTTTATCGCGCGATGAAAGCACTGCCCGAAGTCATTCGAGAACATGAGCTCTCAGACATTCTTATTTTCGAGAACGGCACTCTCACTATTGATGACCCCGTCTTCAGGTTTTACCTCGACCACCTTGATTTTTCGAGGGTTCGTTCGCAGGTTAACATCCGGCGTCTTGGTTATGAGTACGACGTGGCCGTCTCATTCGCCGGAAGTGACCGCGCCACGGTGAAGAAGCTCGTTGACACTTTGAAGGAACGAGGCATGGAGGTGTTCTACGACTTCGACTCGCAGGCGATCCTCTGGGGCAAGGATCTGCGCGTCGAACTCGGACGCGTCTACAGTGAAGATGCTCAATTTATGGTGGTGTGTCTTTCGGATGCTTATCCCGAAAGCGACTGGCCTGCTTTTGAATTCGAAATTGGGAAGAACGCCGCCCACAAGCGCACAGGTGACTATCTCCTCCCCCTCATCGTCGGACCGACGCGACCAGCCATCATCGGTCTACCAGCTTCGACGGGCCATATAGACCTCGCCCACAGAAGCATTGAAGAAGTAGCAGACCTGCTGCAGGAAAAACTTGCCACTCTACCCCCGCTGCGGTCCGAGGTGTCGGCATCAGTCTGAGCTTTTCACAGACCCTGTAGTCCGCTGGCTAGAAAGTAAGGGAGCCCCTCCAGGCCTGCTGAGTATTTCTGGCTTCGGAGAGGGGCCTTTGCTAGTTTGCAATTACATTTCCGCGCTAACCCAAACTCCTGCCCCCAATACGGCGCACAGGGGCAGGAGTTTGGTGAGGAGGGATTCGCGATGATGCCGTGAGGCGGATTCGGTATTTGACCAGACATACGCTTACCCGTGCGCCAGATGCACTCTTCGGTTCGTGCCGTGAGGGCCTCTCGGACAGCCCCCCACCCCGCCGTAGTACACAGAAACACTAAGCAATGTACTTGGCCCCGCCGCGTAACCTTGTTTGATGCCCCGTTTTGCGCTCGACATCGAATCCGTGCCCCGCCCTGCCCGCGCGCAGGAGCTCCTTGACGCCGTGAACCACAGCGTGGTCATCGCCGACGGCGCCATGGGCACCATGCTGCAGGGCCGGGACCTCACCCTCGAAACAGACTTCCAAGGCCTCGAAGGCTGCAACGAGATCCTCAACGACACCCGGCCGGACGTCATCGCCGACATCCACGACGCCTACTTCGCCACCGGCATCGACGCCGTGGAAACCAACACCTTCGGCGCCAACTGGTCCAACCTCTCCGACTACGGCATCGATGACCGCATCGCCGAGCTCGCCCTGAAGGGCGCGAAGATCGCCCGCGAACGTGCCGAAGCGGCAGAAGCAACGGACGGCCGCATGCGCTGGGTCCTCGGTTCGATGGGCCCGGGCACCAAGCTCCCCAGCCTCGGCCACACCAGCTACGACTACCTCAAGCAGACCTTCGCCCTGCAGGCCGAGGGCCTCATCGACGGCGGCGCCGACGCGTTCCTCATCGAGACCAGCCAGGACCTCCTGCAGACCAAAGCCGCGGTCAACGGCTGCAAGCAGGCCATCGTCTCCAAGGGAGTCCGCCTTCCCATCTTCGTCGAGGTCACCGTCGAGACCACCGGCACCATGCTCATGGGCTCCGAAATCGGCGCCGCGCTCACCGCGCTGGAGCCGCTCGGCGTCGACGCCATCGGCCTGAACTGCGCCACCGGCCCGGACGAGATGAGCGAGCACCTCCGCCACCTCTCCAAGCAGTCCTCCGTCGCCATCGCCTGCATGCCCAACGCCGGCCTGCCCGTCCTCGGCGCCAACGGCGCGCACTACCCGCTCTCACCCACCGAGCTCGCCACCGCGCACGAGCAGTTCGTCCGCGAATTCGGCCTGGGCCTGGTGGGCGGCTGCTGCGGTACGACGCCGGAGCACATGGCCGCCGTCGTCGAACGCCTTGCCCCCTTCCGCGCCCAGGCGACGAAGGCCGACAAGACCCAGCCCGCCCGCGTCCCCACCGAGCGCGAAGCCGGCATCGCCTCCCTCTACCAGCACGTGAACTTCGACCAGGAGTCCGCCTACCTGGCCATCGGTGAGCGCACCAACGCCAACGGCTCCAAGGCCTTCCGCCAGGCCATGCTCGAAGAGCGCTGGGACGACTGCGTGGACATCGCCCGCGAACAGATCCGCGTCGGCGCGCACCTGCTGGACGTCTGCGTGGACTACGTGGGGCGCGACGGCGTCGCGGACGTCAAGGAGATCGTCTCCCGTTTCGCGTCGGCCTCCACCCTCCCGCTCGTCATCGACTCCACTGAGCCGCCCGTCCTGCAGGCCGGCCTGGAACTCATCGGCGGCCGCCCGGTGGTCAACTCCGTCAACTACGAGGACGGCGACGGCCCCAACAGCCGCTTCGCCCGCATCATGCCGCTGGTCAAGGAACACGGCACCGCCGTCATCGCCCTGACCATCGACGAGCAGGGCCAGGCCCGCACCACCGACGGCAAGGTGGCCATCGCCTCCCGCCTCGTCGACGCCCTGGTGGGCGAATGGGGCATGCGCGTCGAGGACATCATCGTTGACGCCCTGACCTTCCCCGTCGCCACCGGCCAGGAGGAGACCCGCCGGGACGGCATCGAAACCATTGAGGCCATCCGGCAGATCACCGCCAAATACCCCGGTATCAACACCACCCTTGGTGTCTCCAACGTCTCCTTCGGCCTGAACCCGGCCGCGCGCATCGTCCTGAACTCCGTCTTCCTCCACGAGGCTACCGAAGCGGGCCTGACCAGCGGCATCATCGACGCCGCCAAGATCGTCCCGCTCGCCTCGATCCCGGAAGACCAGCGCAAGGTGGCCCTGGACCTGGTCTGGGACCGCCGCGAATACGACGCCGACGGCAACACTACTTACGATCCGCTGGCCATCATGCTCGACATGTTCGCCGGCGTCGACACCGCAGCCCTCAAGGACCAGCGCGCCGCCGAACTCGCCGCGCTGCCCACGGGCGCGCGGCTGGAGCGGCGCATCATCGACGGCGAAGGCAAGGGCCTCGAGGAGGACCTGGACCTGGCCCGCAGCGAGGGGCTGACCCCGCTCGGCATCATCAACGACCACCTGCTCGAGGGCATGAAGGTGGTGGGCGAACGCTTCGGCGCCGGTGAGATGCAGCTGCCGTTCGTGCTGCAGTCCGCCGAGGTGATGAAGAACGCCGTCGCCCTGCTCGAGCCGCACATGGAGAAGTCCGACTCCTCCGGCAAGGGCACCACGGTGATCGCCACCGTCCGCGGCGACGTGCACGATATCGGCAAGAACCTGGTGGACATCATCCTCACCAACAACGGCTACAAGGTAGTCAACATCGGCATCAAGCAGGGCATCGCCGAGATCATCGCCGCGGCCGAGGAACACAACGCGGACGTGATCGGCATGTCCGGGCTGCTGGTGAAGTCCACCGTGGTGATGAAGGAGAACCTCGCCGAGCTGCAGTCCCGCGGCATGGCCAAGAAGTGGCCGGTGATCCTCGGCGGCGCCGCCCTGACCCGCGCCTACGTGGAGCAGGACCTGGCGGAGCAGTTCGACGGCGTGGTCCGGTACGCCAAGGACGCCTTCGAGGGCCTGGCCCTCATGGAGCCGCTGGTGCGCGTGGCCCGCGGCGAATCCCCGGACGACGTCGGCCTGCCGCCGCTGAAGAAGCGCATCCACAAGGGCGGCGCCAAGTTCACCGTCACCGAGCCGGAGGCAATGCCCGGCCGGTCCGACGTCGCCGCCGACAACCCCGTGCCCGCCCCGCCGTTCTGGGGCACCCGCATTGTGCGCGGCGTCGCCCTCCACGATTTCGCCGCGTTCCTTGACGAGCGCGCCACCTTCATGGGCCAGTGGGGCCTCAAGCCCGGCCGCGGCGAGGACGGCGCCTCCTACGAGGAACTGGTGGAACGCGAGGGCCGGCCGCGCCTGCGCTACTGGCTGGACCGCATCCTCGCCGAAGGCATGCTCGACGCGTCCGTCGCCTACGGCTACTTCCCCGTCGTCTCCGAAGGGGAGCAGGTGGTGGTCCTCCACCACGGTGAGGACCGCGACGGCGTCCTCGGCACCGCGGGCCTGCTCGCACCCGACGGCGGTTCAGGCGGCCCGATCGGCACCGACCGGCTCCGCTTCGACTTCCCGCGCCAGCGCCGCGACCGGCACCTGTGCCTCGCAGACTTCGTGAAGTCCCGCGAGTCCGGCCAGATCGACGTGCTGCCGGTGCAGCTGGTCACCGCCGGTTCGAAGATCGACGAGTTCACGGCCAAGATGTTCGAGGCCAACCAGTACCGCGACTACTACGAGCTCAACGGCCTGGTCATGCAGCTCACCGAGGCGCTGGCCGAGTTCTGGCATGCGCGTATCCGCAAGGAACTGGGCTTCGCCGCCGAGGAACCCAAGGACACGGCAGGGTACTTCAAGCTCGACTACCGCGGTGCCCGGTTCTCGCTCGGCTACCCCGCGTGCCCGGACATGGAGGACCGCCGCAAGGTCACCGAGCTCCTGAAGCCGGAGCGGATGGGCGTCATCCTCAGCGACGAACTGATGCTGCACCCCGAGCAGTCCACCGACGCGTTCGTGTTCCACCACCCGGAGGCGAAGTACTTCAAGGTGTGAGTGCCATGCCGCTGTGAAAGGCTGCAGTCATGGACACCACATCTCGGGAACATGACCTCGTTCTCTACGGAGCAACCGGTTTCGTTGGCCGACTGATCGCCGGCTACGTTGCGGAGCATGCACCGGCCGGGCTGCGGGTTGGACTCGCGGGCCGGTCCACGTCCAGGCTCGAGGCGGTTCGGTCGGAGTTGCCGGCCGCGGCGCGCGGATGGGCCCTCATCGAGGCCGACTCGGAGGACGCGGACTCAATCGCCGCCCTGGCTGCGGGCACACGCGTGCTCTTCTCCACCGTCGGCCCGTACGCGAAACACGGACTGCCCGTCGTCGAGGCCTGCGCACGGGCGGGTACCCACTACGCCGACCTCGCCGGTGAGGTGTCATTCATCCGGGAGGCGATCGACCGCTACGACGTTCTGGCCAGGACGAGCGGGGCCAGGATCGTGCACTCCTGCGGCTATGACTCCGTCCCGTCCGACCTTGCCGTACTGCTGCTTCATCAGGCTGCAGAGGCCGATGGCGCCGGCGGTTTGGCCGAGGTCCAACTCGTTGCCAGGGCCAAGGGCGGCATCAGCGGAGGCACGCTCGAATCGATGCGCGGACAGCTCGATGCGATGCGGTCGAGCACTGCCCTGAGGTCCTTAACCGCGGACCCCTATGCCCTAAGCCCCGACCGCACGCGGGAGCCGACAACGCCACAGCCTCCTGACGCCGGTCCTGTGCGCCGTTCCGCTGACGGCACCTGGACCGCGCCTTTCATCATGGCGCAGTTCAACACCCGGATAGTGCGCCGCAGCAACGCCTTGCAGGGCTGGGCTTACGGCCGCTCCCTTCAGTACGGCGAGGTGTTGGGGGTGGCCCCCGGAGCGGCAGGAGCGGTCGCCGCCAGGGCAATGGCAGCCGGGCTCCGGGCATTCACGGCCGCGATGGCATTCCCGCCAACCCGGAGGGTGCTCGACCGCTGTCTTCCGGCACCGGGTACGGGTCCGAGCATCAGCACGCAGCGCGCGGGCTGGTTCCACTCCCAGGTAACCGCCTGCACCGAGGACGGCCAGCGTTACCAGGCGATTGCTGCCGGCCCCGGTGATCCCGGCTATGCCGCCACCGCCGTGATGGCAGGGGAGACTGCACTCGCTCTTGCCCTCGACGGTGACCGGCTGCCGACCGCCAAAGGGTCACTGACACCGGCCACTGCACTGGGCAACGTGCTCATAGAGCGACTCCGTGCGGCCGGCCACACCTACCAGGTAACCAAAGTCGCCTGAACGATGCTGGCGCCCGTCACGAGCGGGTATCAAGGTAGTGCAGAATGGCCCGGGCCGTCTCCTCCGGGGCGCTGACGTGGGGGCAGTGGCCGGTGGCCTGAAGCTGCACCAGGGTGCTGTGTTCCAGATTCTTGTGCAGGTAGGCGCCCACTTCCGGCGGGGCAAGCCGATCGTCGGAACACTGCAGAATCAGGCAGCTGGTCCGCACCTTTTTCAGTTCAGGGCGGGTGTCGGAAAAGAACGTTACCCCGGCGAAGTGCCGTGCGATGGCCGGATTTGTCCGGCAGAAACTGGCACGCAGATCCTCTGCCAATTCCGGCTCCTGGGGGTTGCCCATAACCATGGGCGCCAAGGCCGCGGCCCAGGCGAAATAGTTGCTGTCCAGGGATGCGAGCAGGCCTTCGATGTCTTCCCGCGAAAACCCGCCCACGTAGCCGTCGTACGGGTCATCCGTATGGCGGGGTGAAGGAGCGAGCAGGACCAGCTGGGAGAAACGGTTGGGGTCCCGCACCGCGGCGATCACGCCGATCATCGTGCTGACGCTGTGGCCCACCAGGATGACGTCCTCAAGTTCAAGGGCGGCGCAAATCTCCAGCAGGTCTGAGGCGTAACCATTCAGGGACCCGTACTTCTCCCAGTCATACGCGCTGATATCGGAGTGTCCCGCACCAACATGGTCAAAAAGCACCAGCCGGTAATTATCAGCGAAGTAAGGCAGCAGCTTCCGCCACATTGCCTGGTCGCAGCCAAAACCGTGGGCAAACATCATCACGGGTCCGTCATCCCGGCCCGTTATGGTGACATTGTTCCGGCCGATGACGGCAGCAGCTGCTTCGATCACGTTCTCCCTGACCCTCCGTAGGGTGGCATCCTGTCCAAGACTATCCACGGGAAATAGCGAGTCCTAGGGAACAGCACACTATGACGTTCACCAGGGACTGTTCTTGCATACACAGCCCAGCTACTGTTTTCACGCCCCGAGTTGAAGCGGGTCCCTGTCCTGGACGTGTTGGGCCTTCACAGCCTGTGCGCCCAAGTTCGAGACCGGCTTCACCCGCCGGAACGCGGCCAGCACGGCCCGCCCGATCACGGTGATGCCGATGATCGTGGTGACCGCGCGCAGGGTGTCCCAGCCTGCCGTCGACGTCACTAGCGAGTACAGCAGGAAGCTGGAAAGGTTGGTGCTGAGCGGCGCCCCGGGCTGGTAGGAGATGCCGGTTCCGGCACCGACGGCGAACGGCCAGAACCACAGGTTGGTCAGCAGACCGAACAGGTAGGACGCCACTGCCCCGTAACCGCACAGCATCCACAACTCCGCCTTCCCGCGCACCCGGCGGGGGAGCAGGCCGGCCCCGGCACCCACCCACGCGCACGCGAAGATCTGGAACGGCGTCCACGGCCCGATCCCGCCCCACAGCACGCTTGAGACGGCGATGGTCGCGGCGCCCAGCAGCAGGCCGAACCGGGCACCGAACGCGCGCCCGGCCAGGATCAGCAGGATAAAGACCGCCTCCACGCCCCCGACACCGGTGCTCGCCACGCGCACCGCCGAGCCGACGGCAGCCAGGACGCCGAGCAGCGCAACCATGTGTGCCGACCGCACCGAGCCGTCCAGGGAAACGACGACGGCGACGGCGGCCAGGGGTGCGATCGCCAGCGCCGCGTACGGGACGGCCGCGGCGGCATCCTGCGGAAGGGCCGTGGCAAGCAGCGGCCAGCAGAAGGCGCCGAGCGCCAGCAGGTTGGCCGCAGCGAGGACCGGAAGCTCGACGGCGCGCGGCAGCCGGATGCGGCGCGGTTTCACGGCGCCGGGGAGATCGGTCCGCCGGTCTGTGAACTGTGGTGCCGCGATCGGTGCCGGGGCGGCGCTGGCTGCAACGGCCGGGGCCGCTTCGGCGGCGGGTACGACGCCGTCGCGCATTGGCAGGATCCGGGCGCCGAGACGCTGCGCGAAATCGTGGTCGTGGGTGGCAATCAGGACGGCTGCACCCGCGTCGGCTGCAGCCCGCAGTGCTGCGGCGACCGCCGTGCGCGCCGCAGGGTCCAGCCCGCGGGTGGGTTCGTCGATCAGGAGCACCTGCGGATCGTCCATTGTCTGCAGCGTGATGGCGAGGATCCGGCGTTCACCGGCGGAAAGGTCCCGGGGGTGCTCGTGCCCGATGGGGATGGTCACGTCGCCCCGCAGCCGGGCCAGGCGGGACGCCGCAAAGCCAGGCGCGGGCTTGCCGCCGTTCTTCCGGCGCGCAAGGCGGCGCTCAGCAGCGCGGAGCTCGCCGGCGACGGTGTCCCGGGTGAAAAGGTCGTCCGAGGCGTCCGGCACCAGGGCCACCCGGCCGCCGTCGGACGTGATGTTCCCGCTGATCCCGTCACCTGCCTTGCCGTCGCGCGCCTTGTTATAACGCAGGGCAAGCGCCACCAGCAGGGACGACTTTCCGGCACCGTTCGGCCCCACCAGGGCCACCACTTCGCCGCGGTGCAGGGTGAGGAATGCGTCGCGCACCAGCGGCTGGCCCTTGCGGTGCACCGCGAGGTCCGCCGCCGTCAGCACGGGTGCGTCCTGCGCCGGCTCGGCCGGGGACGGGCGGACATCAGCCGCCCGCGGCGAAGCGGACGGCGCGGCGCCGGGGACCCCTGCAGTTGGAACCAATGCGCCGTCGTCGATGGTCCACCACGAGTCGGCGACGGGGAGGAGCGGCTCCGCACGGTGCTCCGCGACGATGACGCAGACGCCGGCGTCACGGGCGAGGGCGTGGAGCACGGCGGTGACGCATGCGCGGGCTGTCGTGTCCAGGTCGGCCAGTGGCTCGTCCGCCAGGAGCAGGGCGGGATGTTCGACGACGGCGGCGGCAATGGCCACGAGCGTCGCCTCACCCGCCGAGAGGGTGCTGAGGTTCCGGTCCAGCAGCGCGGTCACCCCGACGCTCTCCGCGACCTCCCGCACCCGCGCCTTGGACGCGTCGGAGGGCACGCCGCGCAGTTCAAGGGCGAGGGAGATCTCGTCCCGGACCCGGGTGCTGGCGAACGCGGCGCGCGGGTTTTGCAGGACGACGCCGACCAGGCGTGCGGTATCGCGCGGGGGAGTGGCGGCGCGGTCGGCCCCGGCCACGCGCACGGTGCCGGCGACAGCGCCGCCGTCGGCATGGGAAAGGAGACCGGCGATGCCGCGGAGGATGGTCGACTTGCCGGAGCCCGTCGGCCCGGTGATGACATTGATGGACCCGGGCGCTGGCGCGAACCCGGCCACGTCCACCTGCGCGTCACCGATGCGGAAATGCGCGTCCCGGATCAGGACGGGTTCTGCGGTGCCGCGTGCGGGCTGGTGGGACGCCCGGCTGCCGAAGCCGCGCAGCTCCAGGGCGGCGGCGACCCGGCCGGCGTGCTCGAGGGTGCGTTCAAGGATGGGGACGAGGGCGCGGGGCCCGAAGCGTTCGCCCCGCAACCGGAAGGCCAGGCGGACGGAGTGCACGGCGTCGGCGAGGGCGGGGAGCGCAGCCCAGGCCACCACTAGCATCCGGGCGATGCCCTGCATCGGGCCGCCGCGGGCCAGGTGGACGAAGCCGCGGGCAACGTCCACGAAGGAGTTGAGGATGCCGAAGCCCAGGATGATGCCGGCGATCGGCAGGGCGGAGAGGACCGCCTCCCACAGGCCGGATCCGGTGACCGGGCCGAAGAGCACCACATGCGCGTACGGCGCGGGCAGCCGCACCGGCGGCAGGTCGAGCAGGACCGGAGTGCCCCTGCTGGCGCCGTTGAAGAGGACGCGGTAGATGACCCGCGCCGCGATGAAGATGGCGGCCAAGGCCACCCCAGCACGTAGCGGCGCGGGTCGGAAGGTCATGCCTTGGGTGCGGCCGGTTCGCCGTCCACCGTGTAGAGCAGTTCCAGGCTCTCGCCCGGGTTGAGCTTGAGGCTGTCCAGGCCTTCTTGCGCGTAACCCCACGTGCCGGCGGCGGGCTTCACCCAGAGGGCCCAATAAGAGACAGTGTTTTTGTCATCGCACGCTTCGCGGAGAGTGCCACCCTTGTGCTTGATGTCGAAGTCCTCAGCAGGCACACCGTTGACACGGCACGCGAAGCTCGTGGGGTACTTAGCGGTGCCCTCGGTCTTGATGTCGGCCTCGTCGAGAATCTCGGAAGCGACGGTGGGCTCGGTGACGTCCACGCAGGTGGAGGTGTTGGCGGCATCCTGCTTCAGGGCGCCGGAATCAACGATGACCTGCACGCCGTCGCAGTTCTCAGAGGCTGCGGCGGACGACGCTGCGGCCGTGGTGGCCGGTGCGGAGGCGGCGGGCTGCTCGGCGGCCGGCGCGGAACAGGCGGCGAGGGAAAACAGGAGACCTGCGGCGGCGAGGGAGCTCGCGGCGGCGGTGCGGATATTAGTCAAAGTCACCTGTCAAGGGTAGGCCGTTGCCCCACAGGATCCGGAGGCCGTCTCTTTGTGTGACGCCAGGTTTTCGCGGAAACCACCTGACAGGCCGGGTACTCCAACGTTAGCGTCGAGGCATGCATTCAGCGACGCAAAGACTGGCTCCTGCTGATGAGGCGAACCTGGTGCTCGACCACGCCGGCCAGGTCAACGTGTTCCTCGTCGCCGGCCTGCTTGCGCCGGGCGGGTTCTTGGCTCCGGACGGGACGCTGGATTTGGCGGGGCTCAGGGCGGTCCTTCGTGAACGGATCGCAGAGTTGCCGGCGCTCAGCAAGAAAGTAGCCAAGGTGGGCCGCCGGCACCACTGGGTCGATTGCACACCCGACGTCGAGCATCACGTCCGCCTTGTGGAGCCCGTGGACGGTCTTGCAGGGCTTCAGGACAGATGCGCCGAGCTCATGGGCCAGCCGCTCGCAGCGGACCGTCCGATGTGGGAGATCCTGGTGGTGCCCGGAGCTGCTGAGAGGGGACTCGGCGTCGTGCTGCGAATCCATCACGCCGTGGCTGACGGGATGACGGCGGCGGTCATCGTGCAGCGGCTCTTCGATCCCGGCGAACCGCGGGAGAGAGCAGGGAATGAGCAGCATAACAGCGGGCCAGCGGAGATACCGCGGGACCCTCTGCTGCGGGATCCACGCCGTGCACTGCGTCGGCTGAGGACGGGTCTGCGCCGAATCCGCAAGACCTTGTGGGGCAACGGCGTGGGCCGCACGGTGCTGCTCGGTGAGCGCAGCGCGCACCACGGCGTCGCTTTTCTGCAGGCAGACATCGAAGCTCTGGAGACGGCAGTGCGTCCACGGGGTGCCACGATAAACGACGCACTGCTCTCAGCGTCCGCTTCCGGCTTCCGAGCGCTCTTGATGGCTGCCGAAGAGCCGATTCCCGCGTGGCTGCCGGTGTCAGAGCCGGTGGCGCTGCGCCGCCGCGGGACTGCCGGGAACCAAGTGGGAATCATGCTTGTGCGGCTGCCGCTCGGCGAGCCCGACCCGGACGAACGCTTGCGACTCATCTCAGCGCAGACCCGCGAGGAGAAGCCGCGGGCAAGGGACCAAGGCACCCTGGAGTTCATGCGCGGTCCGGTGGGCGCTCGCATCATGGACCGCCTCGCGCGGCGGCAGCATCTGGTGGGCGGGTTCGTCACCAACGTGCCAGGTCCGGAAGGCACTTTCCGGCTCGCTGGCGCTCCGGTCGCAGCGCTCTGGCCGGTTGCGGTCCTCGCTGGCAACGTGCGGCTCGGCGTCGCGGCGGTCTCCTACGGCGGCAATCTCTGTTGTGGAATCCACTTCGACGCATCTAACGTGCCGGGCGACGTTTTTGTGTCTGCCATGGGCGAGGAGCTGGCGCGTCTTGGGAGGGCGCCGTCAGGTCCCTGATCGTTGAACCATGACAGATGGAAGATGAACGACGGCGGGAGGCCCGCCGTCGTTCATCTTTCCTCGCCGCGGACGAGCGAACGCCGACGGACCCTAGAACTTGGTGGTGCCGCGCAGTTTCCGGGGCCGGCCGTCCGGATCCACCAGGAAGCGGTTGGCAGGAGCTGCCCAGAGGCGCTGCAGGCTTGACACGGGATCTGTGGTGTGGTGCCGCGCATGTCCGGCGGGCCGCGGCGTCCGGCTGCCGGCCTGGTGCCAGCCGTCCAGGGCATCGGCGGCGGCCTTCCACAGGGCGAGTCCGTCCGCCGGGTCCTGGAACCGGGGGTCATCCTCGTCGAGGCCCAGGTGCTCGGCCCAGAGCTGGCGCCTTACCCTGTGGGCCAGCGAAGCGGATGCGTCCGGCGTTTCCTGCCGGCCGGCGCTGGTGTCGATGACCGCGCAGGTCAGCTCGCTGTCTGTGGTCCAGGACCGGCGGTTGAAGTTGTCCGAGCCGCAGGTGAACCAGGTGTCGTCGATGATGCAGATCTTGGCATGGACGTAAATGGGTGTCCCGGCCCTGTTTTCGAGGTTGAAGACGCCGAACCTGTCGGGGGCCGCGCGACGGATGGTTTCGATGGCATGCAGCTGCCCCAGCCGCTTGGGCGGACCTCCCAGCGGGCCGTCGGAGTCCGGGTAGCGCGGCACCACGGCGATCACGTTGAGCCCGGGGTTCTGCTTGAGGGCGCCTGCGATTCCCGCCGCGACCTCCGCCGACCACAGGTACTGGTCCTCGATATAGATCAGCGAACGGGCCAGGGAAAATGCCTTCGTGTAGGCCTGGGCCACGCTGCGCTCGCCGCCCGGGGCGAACGGGAACGGCGGATGCTTCACCCCGTAGGTGCGCAGCAGCTGCACGGCATGCGGGCCGGCCGGTGGCGGCGGCGGCGCGGTGTCCGGCAGCGGCTGCGGGTGCCGGGGCATGTCGGCCAGGCGCTGCAGCAGCATCCGGTACGGCGTGCGCCGGTCCAGGGGATGGGGGTCGTTCCACCGTTCCGCGAACAGTTCCAGCACATCAGCCACCACCGGGCCGCGGAGTTCGACGGCGGCGTCGTGCCAGGGCGGTTGCTTCCCGTACCGGGGGTCCATGTCCACCGCCTGCGGATCGCCCATGTGGTCGGCGTCGTCCCGGCGGCTGTGGGACAGGTCGATGCCGCCCACGAACGCCACGTCGCGTGAAGGGTCCGTCCGGCTGCGGATCACGAACAGTTTCTGGTGGTGGCAGCCGAAGACGCGGACCCGCTGGTCCAGCAGGACCTCGCCGCCGGCGTCGTTGATCTGGCGGCTGAGGAGCTCGTTGGACCGGTTGCTCATCGGGGCCTGGATACGTTCCCCATGGGACCGCCACACCAGGCCGCGCACTTCCACTCCGATCCGGGCCAGCCGGGTCAGCAGCTCACCGATGGCGGGCCCGTCCGCCTTGAGCCGCTCGTCGCCGTCCCCGCGCCAGTCGGTAAACCAGACACGGTCGCCCGCCTGGAGCGCGGACAGCTCCTCGTACAGCCGGGCGAAGTAGGTGGCCCCGTGAATCAGGGGCCGCACCAGGTTGCCCTCTGACCACGCCGGTGTCTCGGCAGGGCCGGCATGCACACCGGTGGCCGAATGCTCCCGCTCAGCGCCACTCAAGAACCAGTAACCGGCTGTACTGTCCACCCGATGCTCCCTCCGGGGCCCGAGGCGCCCCCGTTGTCCGCCCTCATTAGTAGCCTACGACGGTGCGGATCAATGTCACCGGGGCCGGGCGATTCTTCTGGGCCAGGCTGCCATGGGCACAGATAAGGACGCTTGGTGTTCACGGCGGCGAAACCCTTGCGACCCTGCCTGTTCTTTCACCAGCGGAATTCTCATAAGGCACCCCGGCGCCATCCCCTTGCCGGGCTGCGGACAATCCACGCTGCCACCAGGAGTACCCCGTGTTCGTGAAAAGCACCCTCGCCGCCGTCGCCTTCCTTGCCTCCCTGGCGGGAACCGCCGTGGCACCCGCCCAAGCCGAGGCAACCAAGCCCGCTCCCGTCGTCGTCGGCCAGCCCCTGGCCCAGGCGCACGCCCACAATGACTATGAGCATGACCGCCCGCTGATGGACGCTCTGGAGCATGGCTTCACCAGTGTCGAGGCGGACGTGTGGCTGGTGGACGGCGAACTGCTGGTGGCCCACGACCTGGAGGACGTGAAGCCCGGCGTCACGCTCGAGAGCCTCTACCTGGAACCGCTCCAGGACCTGGTCCGCAGCCAGCCCGGGCACAGCGTGTACCGGCACTGGGACGGCAGCCTGCAGCTCCTGATCGACATCAAGAGCGAGGGCGAGGCCACCTACGCCGCCATCGAGGAAGAGCTCGCCGAGCACCGCGACATCATGAGCCGCTACACGAACGGCACCACCAAGACCGGCCCGGTCACCGCGGTCATCAGCGGCAACCGCCCGCTGGCCACCATGCAGGCGCAGGACAAGCGCTTCAGCTTCTACGACGGCCGCTCCGCGGACCTCACGTCCGGCAAGCCCGCGGATCTGATGCCGCTCGTCAGCGACAACTGGACCCGGCTCTTCACCTGGCAGGGCGTCGGACCGATGCCCGAGGTTGAGCGCGCCAGGCTGCACGCCTACGTGGCCGAGGCGCACGCCAACGGTTACCGCGTCCGCTTCTGGGCCACCCCGGACCAGCCTGGCACTGCCCGCGAAGCGCTCTGGAGCGAGCTCGCCGACGCCGGCGTGGACCACATCAACACCGATGACCTCGCAGGGCTCCAGCAGTTCCTCACCGCCCGCGCCGCCTAACCCCACCCCAGAACCAGGACCATCCCCATGCCTTCAAAGACCATAAAAACCACGACGGCGGCACTCGCCCTGGCGTTCGGCCTCCTTGCCGCCCAGCCGGCCACTGCCGCGGACGACACCCCCACTGACAACAGCAAGGACGCCTTCACCTTCGGCGTCATCGGCGACATCCCCTACGGCGACGCCGAGATCGCCAAATTCCCCTCCCGTATCCAGGACATCAACGCCGACCGCGACCTGGGGTTCGTAGCACACGTGGGCGATATCAAGAACGGCTCATCCGTCTGCTCGGACGGGTACTTCTCCTACATCCGCGCCCAGTTCGACACGTTTGAGCACCCGCTGGTCTTCACCCCCGGCGACAACGAATGGGTGGACTGCCACCGCACCAACAACGGCGCCTACAACCCGCTGGAGCGGCTGGACAAGCTGCGGGAAGTCTTCTTCGACGAGCCCGGAAAGACCCTCGGCGCCACCATGCCGGTCAAGACCCAGGAGGACCTCGGGCTCCCCGAGAACGTCCGGTTTACCCAGAACCGCGTGGCCTTCTCGGTGCTCAACATCCAGGGCAGCAACAACTCCCTGCAGCCCTGGACCGGCCTGGGCGAAACCGCTGCCACGCCCGAGCAGCTGGCCGAGGTGGAGCACCGGACCGATGCCGTCCTGGTCCAGATCCGCGAAACGTTCGCCGACGCCGAGCGCCGCAATGACCGCGCCGTGGTCCTGATGACCCAGGCGGACATGTTCGATCCGTCGCTGCTCGCCGCGGCCACCGCCAGCCCGGAAATCATGTCCGGCTTCCGCGACATCGTGGCCGCCATCGTGGAGGAGACCAACAACTTCGACGCCCCGGTCTACCTGATCAACGGCGACAGCCACGTCTTCGCTGAGAACCAGCCGCTGGCCGGGGGCTCGCCCTGGCTGGAGGTGTATGGCCAGCCCGTCGCGGATGACCTGCAGCGGGTCACCGTGGACGGCTCCGCCAACGCCACCAACTACGTCCGGTTCAGCGTCGCCGGCAACAGCGCGGCCGGTTCCGGGGTCCTGAGCTGGGAAAAGATCCCCTTCAGCTCGTGAGGCCTGGCACCTAGGTAGGGTACGACGGCGGGTGCCCACCCGCCGTCGTCTGGGGTCTGGACACTGGCGGCGGCCGGATTTATGGTGCAAATGTGGCGGCTGCCTGACTGGCAGGAAGGCACATGCTGCCAGTCCGCTGTTGCTGCCGCCCGTCAAAAGGAGGAAGCAGATGGAACACGTCGAAGAGACAGTGGAAGTCGATGTCCCGGTGCGGACCGCGTACAACCAGTGGACCCAGTTCGAATCCTTTCCGCAGTTCATGTCCGGGGTGGAATCCGTAACCCAGCTGACCGACAGGACGAACCACTGGGTGACCAAGGTGGGTGGTGTCAAGCGGGAATTCGATACCGAAATCGTCGACCAGGAACCTGACGACCGCATCGCCTGGCGCAGCACGGACGGCAAGTCCCATGCCGGCATCATCAGGTTCACGCCGGTGGACGCCAACCACACGAAAGTCAGGGTCCACTTCGAATGGGCGCCGGAGACGGTCACTGAAAAAGCAGGCGCGGCGCTGAAGATCGACGAGATGCAGGTAAAGGCCGACATGCGCAAGTTCAAGGCCTTCATTGAATCGCGCGGCACCGAAACCGGCGGCTGGCGCGGCGAAGTCAAGGACACCGGGCCCATGGGGCAGCCCTAGAAGCCGGCAATCAACCCAAAGGAAGCGGACGACGGCGGGTGCCCACCCGCCGTCGTCCGCTTCCTGGAGCGTCACCGTCCGACGAGCCCCATGTGCAGGTCGTTGTAGCGGTTGCCCTGCACACCGATCCGGCTGGCGACGGCATCGAGATCTGCCACTTCATCGGCGGACAGCGCAACGGCGGTGGCCGCTGCGTTCTCCTCGACGCGTTCGCGGCGGCGCGTACCGGGGATCGGCACAATCCAGGGCTGCTGGGCCAGGAGCCACGCCAGCGCGATCTGTCCCGGCGTGGCGTTCTTGGCCGCCGCGAGGCCCGCGACATGCTCAACCAGTGCCAGGTTGGCGGCGCGGTTTTCAGCGGTGAAGCGGGGGATGGTGCTGCGGATGTCGCCGTCGGCAAACGGTGTGGACGTGTCCACGGTTCCGGTGAGGAAGCCCTTGCCAAGGGGGCTGAACGGAACGAACCCGATCCCGAGTTCGGCCA
This sequence comes from Arthrobacter nitrophenolicus, assembly GCF_045833485.1. Taxonomy (NCBI): domain Bacteria; kingdom Bacillati; phylum Actinomycetota; class Actinomycetes; order Micrococcales; family Micrococcaceae; genus Arthrobacter; species Arthrobacter nitrophenolicus. The sequence continues at coordinate 1,114,693 of NZ_CP174504.1, read as the reverse complement.
GGGTGGGCAGCACTTCCGGCTCCGGATCCCGCGTCCACAGCGAGTACTCGCTCTGCACGGCGGTCACCGGGAAGACGGCGTGGGCCGCCCGGATGGTCGCGGCCGATGCCTCGGACAGCCCGAAGTGGCGGACCTTGCCGGCCTGGACGAGTTCTCCCACCGTGCCGGCCACTTCCTCAATGGGCACGTTGGGGTCCACCCGGTGCTGGTAGAAGAGATCCAGGGTGTCCACCCGAAGCCGGCGGAGTGACTCGTCCGCCACCCGCCTGATCCGCTCGGGCGAACTGTCCAGCCCCACGGATTTCCCGTCCTCGATCCGCCACCCGAACTTGGTGGCAATGACCACCTCGTCGCGGACCGGGGCGAGCGCTTCGCCCACCAGTTCCTCATTGACGAAGGGCCCGTACACCTCGGCTGTGTCAAAGAAGTTGATGCCCATCGTGACGGCGTCGCGGAGTACGCCGATCATGGCCTGCCGGTCTGCGGGGTTCGGGCCGTAGCTCTGGGACATCCCCATGCAGCCCAAACCAATAGCGGAAACCTGCAGTCCTTGCCCCAGTGTCCGTGTATGCATGACTTCTCCCTTGCTGATGGCTGTCCGTGCCGGCACAGGCCTGCCCGGCCTTCTACCAGTCAACGGGTTCCGGCGCGGGTTAGGGAGTGTCTGTTGAAACCTGTTTTGGCAGGGCCACCCTTGGCAAGCAATCCGTGACCGCCGGATCCGTGGAAACCTGCCCGTCTTTGCCCGTCTTTGCCCGTCCGGGTAAGCCTTTCCCGTGGGACTATAGGTCCAGCGGGCCGCCGGGTGGCCCGTCATGACGATGTATGGCCGGGGGCATCATGGCGGTTAATTCGAGCTGGAGTGCGACGGGACGTCTGTCGCCCGACGCGGCAGCCGGGAAGAATCCCGGCGTGCCGGACGATTCCCGGGACGCCATGACGGTGCTGGTGGCCGACGACGACGCAGGATCGCTGCTGGTGGCGAAGGCCGCCGTCGAGAAATACGGGCACCAGTGCATCGTGGCCGCGGATGGCGAGACGGCGTGGCAGCTGTTCCAGGAGCGGCGCCCCCAGGTGGTAGTCAGCGACCTGGTGATGCCGGGGCTCAACGGGTTTGACCTGTGCCGCGCCATCCGGGCCTCGGAAGCAAGTTCCTACACGTACGTGGTGCTGCTGACCTCCCATGGCGCCCAGGAAGACGTGCTGGAAGGCATGCGGGCCGGAGCGGACGACTACATCAGCAAGCCGCTGGACCCCTTTGTCCTCCACACGCGCCTGCTGGCCGCCCGGCGTGTCACGGCAGTCCACCACGCCCTGGACGCGGCCAGGGGAAGCAACGAACGGCTCGCCGAATTCACCGGGCGGGTCAGCCACGACCTCCGGAATCCGCTCACATCCATCCTGGGCTACGTGGAGCTGGGTGCCACGGACGCGGAATCGGGCCACCCGGAGGAAGCAGCCGAGTACCTGGAAATCGTGGGCGGCAGCGCGCGGCGGATGCTGTCCATGGTGGAGGAGCTGCTGGGATACGCGTCCATCGGCGGTTCGCTGTCCAGGGAACGGCTTTCATTGGCAAACCTCGTGCAGAAGGTCACGCAGGACCTGCGGCTGGGCCTGGAGGACGCCGGCGCAGTGGTGCACTGTGAGGACTTCGTTTTCCACGCTGACGAAAACCAGTTGCGCGTGGCCCTGCAGAACCTGATCTAGAACGCCGTCGCCTACCGCCGTCCAGCGGTGCCCCCGGTCATCACCGTCTCCGGACAGGGTGCCGGAGCGGGCGCCGTCGTCCGGGTGCAGGACAACGGCAAGGGCATCGACGCCGGCGACCGGCGCAAGGTGGTTGAACCGCTGGTCCGCCTGCACCGCGACGGCGATCCCGCCGGCACGGGGCTTGGCTTGGCCACCTGCGCCCGGATCGCCGCCGCGCACGGGGGAAGGCTGGAGGTTGCACCCGGCCCCGGCGGCGGGACCACCGTCAGCATCTACCTCGGATCACCGTAGGGCGCACCTTTTCAGCCGGCCAGGCTCACGGGGGAACGGACGACGGCGGGAGGTCCCGCCGTCGTCCGCCCCGGCTTAGGCGGGTGCCCCGGACGGCACCCCGGTCGGCGCTGTTGTGGTGTCCGCCGCGGTGCCGGCGAGCTGCGGTGCCCAGCCGTCCGTGCCCTGCAGGTAGGCCCGGACCGTGTAGTTGTCCGCCTCCGCCGCGGGGAGCTGCGGGCGGTCCGCTGTCACCTGCGCGCCGGGGCCACGGTTGGTGAGTTCGTGGAACCGGGCCTCCCGCCAGGAGAAGCCGCTCATGTCCGTCCACGGCGTCCCCGAGACATGGGCCCCCAGCCAGGAGTCCCTGATCAGGACCTGCGCAACCGCCCGGGGGTCGCCGCCCGGGTGCCACGGCCTGCCCAGGTGGACGCTGCTGGCGGCGGCATCCGAGACGAGCCGGCACTGGTCAAAGAGGTAGCCGTACTTGATGGACAGGTCCTGGCTTCCGGCCGTGACATACCCGTTGTTCGTCGCCGAGCCGCGGTCCAGGGACTTGATCTCGCAACCGCTGAAAACGCCTGTGCCGCGTCCGAAGATGAAGTCCACGTCCCCTTCCACGTAGCACTTGTCGAAGTAGAAGCGCGCCGGGACGCCCGTGCCCGGCGAGTTGACCAGCAGGGTGTCCTGGTTGCCCAGCATCCTGACGTTGGACAGCACCGACCGGTCGGCCGTGATGTGCAGCGCCACCGCCTGCCGGTCCTTCATCCCCATGTTGGCGGCCTCGTCGAAGTCGTTGCTGATGGTCAGGTTCCTGGCCTCGAAGTCGGGGCCGTCGATCCGGACTGAGGCACTGCCGGAGGTGCCGTAGTTTCCGGTGCCGTCCGGCTTGGGGGTGCCGGAGGCGTTGTTGAAGACCAGCACCACGTCCTCCGGCCTGCCGCCCTGGCCGATGAACGAAATCCGCGGCTTGCTGCTGGGCACCCGGACCATCTCCCGGTAGTTGCCCGGCTGGATCCGGATCACCGTCCGCTGGGTGCTGTTGGACGGAACGGAGTCGACGGCGGCCTGTACGGTCGCGAACGTCCGGCCCCGCCCGACGTCGAGCATCACCGGGAGGTCAACCGGGCGTTCGGCGGGCCAGTACATGCCCAGCAGAGGATCGGTGCCGGCGTCGATGTTCAGGAAGTAGCCCGGCGGGACGATCTCCTTCGCCTGGAGTTCGCGGGCCACCAGCTTGGCCACGGCCAGGGCACCGGCGGCCTGGAAGTGCGTGTTGTCCTCCGAACCCTGCGGATACTGCGGGTGCTCGCCCGGCGCCAGGAAGAGGAAGTGTTCCTTGGTGCCCTCCGGTCCCAGCCGCTGCCACAGCTGCTTGGACGACGCCGTCAGGTCCACCAGCGGGGTGCCGGTGGAGGCCGCAAGGTCCCGCACCGCCTGCGGGTAGGCGCCGTGCGAATCCTGGGCGGTCCCGAAGGAATCGAACCGGCGGCGTTCCACGCTGGTGACCAGCACGGGCTTGCCTCCGCGCGCCCTGGCGCCGTCGACATACCGGGTCAGGTACTCCTTGTAGGTGCTGTCCGGGAGCGTGCCCCGGGCCGGGTCCGCCACCTTCTCGTCGTTGTGGCCGAAGGAAATCAGCAGGTAGTCGCCCGGCTGCATCAGCGCCAGCACCCGGTCCAGCAGGCCGGCGTCGGCAAAGCTCTTTGAGGAGGCGCCGGACCAGGCATAGTCGAAGACGGTGGCCTGCGGCCCCAGCAGAAGCGGCAGCGCCTGTCCCCAGCCCGCGCGGGGGCGCTCGGACTGCTGGTACGCCGACGACGTCGAGTCCCCGACGACGAAGATCACCGGCTGTGTCCGCGGCCTGGCAGGGTCGGGGCTGGTGCGGGGGATCGCGTTGGCTATGCCAGTGCCGGAGAGGGCCATGGCCCCCGCTGTCAGTGCCAGGGATGTGAGGATGGTGCGGCGGGTGGGCACAATGGCGGCCATCAGTGTCCGCCTCCTGCCGTGAAGACCGGTCCGGTGGAGTCTTGGAGCAGGGCCGGCACGGCCTGCGCCGGGTGGACCTGGGTGCGCAGCGTCGGGGTCCAGGACGTGTCCTCGGCCAGTTGGTCCACGGGTGCCGCAGCGGCGTTGTAGGCGGCGCGAAGGTCGGTGATCTTCCCGTTGACGGCGTTCCCGATAGTGGTGATCGCCGTGCCCTTGAAGCGGGTGATGATGTCCGCGGCGTCGATCCCGGCCGGCAGCGTGAAGGCGTTCGCCTCGGCGTGGAGGTGCGAATCGAAGCCTGCGCCCAGCGTGTAGCCGTAGGTCACGGTGCTGTCCGCGTTCACCTTGAAGTGGTTGTTGTACACGTCCACCTGGCCGAACCGGACCCGCGGGGCGCGCTGGCCCACGTTCTCGAAGACGTTGTGGTGGATGGTGACGCGCAGCTTGCCCGGGTCCCCGCGGCCCGGTGAATCGGTGGAGCCGATCAGGAGCAGCTTGTCATGGTCCGCGAAGCGGTTGAAGGACATGGTCACCAGGTCCGAGCCGTTGGTGACGTCCACGGCGCCGTCGTGCACCTGGTAAGGGCGGCCGAAGTAGAGCGGCTGGGAACTGTCCAGGTTGGGGGCATCGGTGAATTCGGAGTGGTCGATCCAGACGTTGGTGGCCCGGTTGATGACCTGGAGCATGTCGTACTCGCTGTTCCAGTTGCCGTCCGCCCCGTCGGTTGGATCCCAGGCCGGGAAGCAGTCGTGCGCATCCCGCACCGTGAGGTTGCGGACGATCACGTTGCTGGCACCGTTGATGCGGAGGGCGGCGCCGGTGATGGTGCTGTCCGGCGTGGCACCCACGATCGTGGTGTTGCTGGGAATGTCCACCCGGATGTTCAAGGCTTGCTTGCCGGCGGCTGCCCGCCTGGCACTCTCCTGCGTCCCTTCGGGTTCCTGGCTGCGGCCGTAGGTTGCCGGGTCGTAGTCCTGGAGGTACTGCTGCAGGCTGTAGCCGGTGCCTTCGGCGTAGTTTTCGCACGTCACCGCTGAACCATCCGCAGCGGTGTTGGCATCGATGGTTCCATGGATCCGCACAATCTTCGGCGCGGTTCCGGCCGCCGCGAAGGCCGCCAGCAGCTCAGCCTTGGTGGAAACGTCGTAGACGTGGGCGTCCGTTGCCGCGGAACCTCCGGTGGTGCCCGCCCCGGCCGAGGCCCAGCCGTTTCCCGCGGCAAGAACCTGGCGCTCCAGCGGCGTCTGGGCCGTCTGGGCTGCAGGATCCGCCAGGGGGTTGGGCGAAGCGCCTGCCGGCGCTGACACCAGCAGCGCTCCGGCCACTGCCACGGCTGCGGACATGGATAAGGTGGTGCGTTTTTGCATGTTCTCTCTTCCGTCATTGGAATGAACTTCGCGCCCCTGCCGGCGGCTGCTATGACGCCGGTGCTTGTTAGCGCTGACAAGGACCCTATCGAGAAACCGCTTTCTCGGCAATGGTCAACTTACCTTCTTGTGACGAAATGGGAAGATCGATGTCCGGATTCTCCGGGCGGTGCTCCATAATCGGGGCAGTGCCGGTCCGTCTGCCGGCTTCCCTACCCCCACCTCACAACGCAGGACACCGCCCTATGGACAGTTCAGGTTTCATCGCACTCTTCCTCGCCGGAAAGGACGGCACGGCCCAGAGCGCCCTGCCGCACGCCCCACGGCAGCGCCGGACGCCCAAGCCTGAATTGTCACGCTGGGAGGCCACCCGCGGTCACGCCGCCAGTGCACTCCACCGCCTTGCCTGGGCCATCGAGCCCGATACGGACCGCATCTCCTGACCGGTCCCCGGCCATCAGTGGGCTCCGCTAGAGCCGGAGCTCCATGAACACGCTGTTGGGATCCAGCGAGTAGTCCGCAAAAGGCGGGCATTCCGTGAAGCCGTGCCGCTCATACAGGCGCCGCGCGGGAGCGAAGTAGTCCTCGGTTCCGGTCTCGAGGCAGACGCGTCCAAGGTTCCGGTTCCGGGCGTCCTCGAGGATGTGCCGGAGCATCAGGGTGGCCACGCCCCGTCCGCGTGCGCCCGCGGCGGTGCGCATGGACTTGATCTCGCCGTGCCGGACCGCGCCGGGTGCGGCTCCCAGGAGCTTGAGGGCACCGCACCCCAGCAGGGTGCCGTCCTCGCGCGCTGTCCAGAACGTGATGGACGGGTCGGACAGCGCGGAGTGGTCCAGTGCGTGGACGCTCTCAGCCGGGGAGGTGGCGAACATGTCCGCCAGGTGCTCGCTCAGGAGCCGGTGGACATCAGGGCGTGCGGGATCGTCCCGGTCAATCGAAATCATCGCCTCCAATGTACCGGCAGCCGCCCGGGCGATTACCCCGCGCTCTTGTCGATCACGCAGAAGCGGTTCCCGTCGGGGTCCTCCAGGACAAGGAAGTCCGGGTCCTCCGGGTACAGGTCCCAGTCCACCCGCCGGGCTCCGAGCGAGACCAGCCGCTCCACCTCCGCAGTTTGGTCATCCGCGTAGAGGTCCAGGTGGACGCGCGGGTGCTCCTGGACCGGCGTCTCGCTGCGCATCAGCGAGAGCTGGGCTCCAGGGCCCGACGCCGGGGCAAGGGTCACCCACGTGTCGTCACCGGGTTCGCGGGGGACATAGCCGAGGGCAGCGTGCCAGAAATCCGTGGCGCGGGCGACGTCATTGACGCCGAGGACAAGGGTGCCGATGGTCAACATCTGCCCAGCCTAAACCCGCCGGACAGAACCTGTCTGCGGCCATTGTGGGAGCCGCCGGCCGGGAGCACCATGGTCATATGGACGCCCAAACACCCGGAACCGTAGAGCTGAACCTGCCCCAGGCCTTCCTCCTGCTGGCCACGAACGATCAAGACGGCAAACTCGAAGTGCCGGTGTTCGCGCTCCGGACCACCCTGGCCGGGGCCATCCTCGCCGAGCTGGACATGGTCGGCGCCATCCGGCTGCAGGGAAAGCATGTCCGTGCCACCGGCGCCACCCCCGCCACCGATTTCCAGCACGAGCTGGACCTCATCCGCCACAAGTCACGGCCGCACACGCCCAAGGCCTGGGTGTCCATGCTGGAGGGCCGGGCGGAAGTGCAGCGGGTCTACGAGGGAATGGTGTCCCGGGGCATCGTGGAGCACGTGGGGGAGAAGCACCTTGGCGTCTTCCAGACCGTGCGGTACCCGGAGAAGGACCACGCTCCTGAAGCGGCACTCGTGAAAAAGCTGGAAGCCGCGCTCAGCGATACGTCGGCGCCTCCCCAGGTGCCGGAGTCCCCGGAAGCTGTCGGCGCGTCCTCTGATGCCGGCGTTCCTGACGCTGGCGCTGCCGCTGCCGCTGCGAAGCCTGCAGCCAAGGCACACGAAGCCAGGACCCTGGCCCTGATCGCGCTGCTTGAGGCGGCCGGGCTGCTTCCCAAGCTCTTCCCGGCGGCGGACCGGGTATGGGCCGACGAACTGGCCAAGGACTACTGGCCGGCCCGCGCTGTGGAGGACGAGCTGCGCATGATCAGGCTCGCGGAGGAAGAAGCCGCAAACCTGTAACCCTCAGCCGCCCCTGCCCTCCAGCGGAATCACGTCCACGCGGGCATCGGCACCGAGGATCACCAGGACGTGCCGCGCCGTGACGCCCTTCAGGGCCTGTTCAAGCCGGCCCATGCCCTCTCCGGTGGCAGCAAAGGTGCCCTGGCCCGGCGGGGCCGCCCCGCCGTCGTCGGCCCGCCGCCACACCGTGACCCTCGCACCTCCGGTGAGCTCAGTGAGAGCCTTTTCGACCGCCTCGGAACCGGAACCAGCCACCAGGGTGACCTGGTCGATTACCCGCTTGCGGACGGAACCGGCTGCGGCGAGAAGGGCCCGGTCGTGCCGCCACAGTGCGAAGTGGTACCCGGCCACCAGCCCGGCGGCCACCAGGAGCCCGAGCGGTCCGCGGATCCGGTCAACCACGCTGCCGCCGGACACCCCGCCCAACAGGAACTCGAAGACCCGGTAGGCGATCACCAGGAGGGCGATCAGTGCCACCACGGCGCTCACGCCGAAGAACGCAATGAGGTAGATCCGCCTTCCTGGCGGAATCGCATCAGCGCTCCGCGGTTGTTTGTCCGGTTTCCACGCCAGCCACCACACCGGGCCACCCACTGCCAGTGAACTGATGCCGCCCAGGAGCAGGGTCCGCTCCGTGCCGCCGGCCAGCGGCGATACTGCTGCGGCCAGGAGCGCGTTGATGATCACGCCAACCCCTGAGGCTGCCGCGGCCAGGGCCACAGCCGAGGTGACCAGGAGGCTCGCGCGCCGGTTTTCAGCGGACCGCTGCACGGCCACCGCCCGGTGGTAGCGCCACACCACGGCCCCGATCAGGGCCGAAGCCAGGGCTGTTGCCAGGGGCTCCAGGATTTCGCCGGTCGAATCTGTGGGGTCAAACGCCAGCCTCAGGAGGACAAACAGCACAACAGCGCTTCCACCCAGCGCGGTGATTCCGGCCGCGAAGATTCCGACGACGATGGTGCTGACGTCAACCAGGCCGGTCCGCATCCTGCGTCCGTCCTCGTGAATCCAGTGCCACCACCAGACCGCGCCTCCGCCCGCTGCCCACACAACAGACCGGAGCACCGCATGCCACCACAGAGCTGTCCCGGTGAGCGAAAAGCTGCCGCGGATGGGGGCATCGAACAGGCCGCCCAGCGCGGTGATCGCTGCAATGGCGCCCACCACCAGGCCAAAAAAGGTTCCGATGGTGGTGCGGATGTCGGTCAGGTGCGGGGCCCCTTTGGCCGGATGCCGCCACATCCAGCGGTGCCACACCCAGACGGCGGTCCAGACCAGGCCATTGGCCAGCGGGGGCGCCCACTGGGCCCGTGCGGAACCGATCCAGGAGGCCGCAAATTCCAGCAGCGACGTGGTGGCGATGATCAGCGAGACTGCATACATTCCGGCCAGGTACAGGCCCCAGCCGGTTGCCGTGCGCTCCGCCTCGTCCAGCCTGCGCCACAGAAACCACCACAGGAGCAGGGCCAGCGGTCCGCCGATCAGGGTGAACGCAAGCCCGCTGGCGAGGCCCTGCGCATCGGTGGCGGCCAGAACGGACCCGGACTCGAACAGGCGTTCCAGCAGCCCGCTGGCGCCGGAGGCCGCGATCACCACCAGGGCAAACAGGAGGGCATATTGGATCAGCCGGCGCAATGTCACCTGGGCGTGGGACAGTGACGAGGTTCCCGGCTGCACCTGGAGGTTCATGGCCTTACCGGCGTTCCAGTGCAGGCAAGCAGGGTGTACGGGGCCGCAGCGATCTTCCACGCTCCGCCGGATTTCACCAGAGCGAAGGAATCCTCCGATTCGTATTCGGACGGGCCGAACGGTCCGCCGTCGGAAGACTGGACGATCGAGACCGTGACGGTGGCCGATTCCTGCCTTTCGTTGGTGTCCACCAGGACCACCCTCTCGGGACGGGGCATGCCGATGAACTTCTCGATGCACTGGTCCCGGGCTTCGTCTGTCAGGTAGGTGCCGGCAGCTGCGGTGTCACCGTCGATCACTGCCGCGCTGTACCGCTGGACCACGCCGGCGGGACTGTTCTCGTCCAGAGGCTTCGGATCACCCCGCAGGAACACCACAGCCAGCGCAACGGCCACCAGCACGCCGATGACACCGAGCAGAACCACGAGGATCCGGTCAGGTTTTCCCGCTGCACCATCCATGCCGCAAGTATGGGTCATGGAATGCGCATTGGATGGTGGCTTAAGGCCCCAATTTGGTCACCTTCTGACCCCGTCGGAGACGCTTTGGGGCAGCAGGTCTTAGACCCCGGCGCGGGAGAAGACGTTCCCGAAGAAAGCGGCAAGGCCGTCGGCTTTGGCCTGCGTCTCCGCCTGGCTGAGGGTCCTGCTCTCCGCCTCGACGGACAGCGTTCCCCTGCGTGCGCCGCTGCGGACGTGCCATTCGCCGGTGCCGTCCGGCAGTTGGTAGGCGAGGGCGTAGCTGGAGTCCGCGGCAGGGCCCGGGCTCAGTTGGATGACCGGGGACCACTGCCGGCTGGCGCCCCCGGGTACCTCTTCCTGGATGCCGGCACAGCTGCGAACCCCTTCAGCCCGGGCGTCGAAGGGGTAGGGCCGGGACGCCGCCCCGGGCATGCTGACGACGGCGAAATCGCTGTAGTCAATCTTGCCGGGACCCTGGATCTGCCCCTGCCCCATCACCGCGCCGGACAGGGACCCGAAGTACGCCTCGTCGCTGAAGGTGCACGGGGCCTCGGGCTCCCTGGATGAAGTGCCGGGAGTAATACCCGGGGGCGGCCCGAGGACGGAGGCCCCGCCCAGGGTGGCGGGCTCGCCGTTCGGGCCCGTGATGCCCTTGAACAACTCCACCAACTGTTCGGCCGTCAAGGAATTCGCCGGGACCGGTACAACAGACGGCGCGCCCTTGCCCGCCTCTGTGATGAGGTCCTTCGCCAGCGCTGCCATGGAGTGCAGTGCCGGCTGGGCGTCGGCGTCGGAGTCGAGCCCGGCGACGGCGAGGGTCAGTGTGATGGAGAGCGTTCCGGCCAGTGCCCGCAGCCCCACGGAGCCGTAGTCGCCTGGTCCTTTCGGCTCGGGGGACTGCCTGTAGCCGTACTGCCGTTCCGCCACCGGGGGAGCGGCCAGCAGTTGTACGGCGTAGGCCGAGGGCCGTCCGGACTCGGTCGTAACCAGGCCAAAGTGGCTGCACCGGGAAACAAGGTCTTCCGGATAGCCGAAGTCTGCCTTCGCGATGCCTTCTGCGCTTCGAAGCGTGATCATGATGGTGCTTGCCGGTCCCTGCTGCCCGCCGGCCACAGGGATGCCCCCTTCTGCGAAACTTACTGCCTTGTCCGCCCAGCGGACAAACGGGTTTTCGGGGACGAACGCCAGGCATTCCCCGGGGGTGGTCTCCGTGCTGACCGACGGAAACGAACCGCTCGCAGCGCCGCTGCGCAGGCGGGTGGGATCTTGGGCTGCGGCCATCGGCAGGTTGCGGGCCTGGGCAACACCGATGATGATGGCCGCCAGTTCGGCATCGGTGAACGGCTGAGACGGCCACCCGCCCGTGCCTGCAGGCGGGGGCGATGAGGACGCAGGCAGCGGGGTGTTCGAGGGGCTGGCCCCGGGAGCCGGGCCTCCGGCCGAGCATCCTGCCAGGACCATTGCGCCCGCGACGGCGGCCAGCACCAGCGGGAGGCGCTTCGGTTTTCGTGCTGTTGCGGGTTTTCGTGCTGTTGCGCCCATGCGGCAAGTGTGGGCCCGCCCGGGCCGGCCTGGCTTGTGCCTTTCGGCCCCTTTCCCGAACTCCACCGTCGAAGGGGCTGTGACGGCAACCTTGTTGCTTTTGCTGCAACGCCCAGTCCCAGGCTCGCGAGAGGCGCATAGGCCCCCTCCTCGCCGCTGGTGACACGGAAATCGAGAAATTAAAAGCTGTTGCTACCTCTTGACTGTGCTTCACGTCACCATCTATGTTGAAACAACCAAGTTGCAATGAATGCAACTCCAACTCTTCCTGGTGGTTCCATGAGTAACGAATCAACCCCAACCGGGTCGGGGATCCTTGCCGCTGACGCCAAGGACCCTTCCCGCAACCTGGATTCCCCGGTGAGCAGGGACACGCGCCGCCGGGTCATCACAGCCAGCTTCATCGGCAATTTCGTCGAGTGGTTCGACTACGCCGTCTATGGCTATCTCGCAGTGACCATCGCGACGGTCTTCTTCCCTGAGTCTGATCCGCAGACCGGCCTCCTGCTGACCTTCGCACTGTTCGCGATTTCATTCCTGGTCCGCCCGCTGGGCGGGTTTGTCTGGGGGCATATTGGCGACAAGGTGGGGCGGCGGACAGCCCTCTCACTGTCCATCCTGATCATGTCCGGAGCGACGTTCTGCATTGCCCTGATCCCCGGCTACGACACAATCGGCATCTGGGCGCCCGTCCTGCTCCTGATCATCAGGGTTGTCCAAGGCTTCTCCGCGTCCGGTGAATACGCCGGAGCATCAGCCTTCCTGGTGGAGTACGCGCCGGCAGGCAAACGCGGCCTCTACGCTGCGGTAGTACCGGGCAGCACCGCCGCCGGCTTGCTCCTCGGGTCACTGATCGCCGGGCTGCTCACAACCCTGCTGTCCGCCGAAGCACTGCAGAGCTGGGGCTGGCGGCTGCCGTTCCTGCTGGCAGCCCCGATGGGCCTCATCGGCCGGTACATCCGGACCAAGCTTGAGGACACCCCCGCATTCCGCGAGCTGGCCGCCGAGGACCATGCCGACAAGACGCCCGTCTCCAGCCTCTTCCGCAACCACTGGCGGCAGCTGCTGCAGGCCGTCGGCGCGGTGCTGCTCAACGCGGTCGGCTTCTACGTGATCCTCAGCTACATGCCCACGTACCTGTCCTCGGAGCTGGGCCTGGGTGAAACCGAATCCTTCCTGGCAACAACCATCGCGCTGGTCACCTACATCGGCTTCATCTTCCTCACGGGCATGCTCTCGGACCGGTACGGACGCAAGAAGGTGCTCATCAGCGCATCAATCACCTTCATCGTCCTCACCGTCCCCGCCTTCGCGCTGCTGGGCACCGGAAACTTCCTGGTCATCGTCCTGGTCCAGGTCCTCCTCGGCGCCATGCTCACCCTGAACGACGGCACCCTGCCCAGCTTCCTGGCGGAAATGTTCCCCACCCGCGTCCGCTACAGCGGCTTCGCCGTGAGCTTCAACCTGTCCAACGCCCTCTTCGGCGGCACTGCACCCTTCATGGCAACGCTGCTCATTGCGGCCACCGCCAGCGACCTGGCTCCCGCCTGGTATCTCGTTGCAGCCGCCGTCGTCTCCCTGGTGGCCGTGGCCCTCTCCAGGGAAACCGGCAAAGAGCCCCTGCGGCACGAATAGCTTTCCTCCAAACCAACACGCACCAAACGCACGATAGAAAGGCAACACCCCATGACCATCACCACCGACAACGCCTCCTCCATCGCCGAACTCGAGCGGCTCAAGGTCCTCCACAACGGCACCAAGGGCAAGCTCACGTTCTCTGATGCAGAGTTCGAACGCCGCCTGGGCGGCCTCCGCCAGATCATGGCCGCCAAGGACCTGGACGCGGTCATCCTCACCAGCTACCACGGCATCAAGTACTACTCCGACTTCCTCTACACCACGTTCGGCCGCAACTACGCCCTGGTGGTCACCGCCAACGACTCGGTGACGGTCACGGCCAACATCGACGCCGGCATGCCGTGGCGCACCTCGTACGGCGAGAACATCGTGTACACCGACTGGCGCCGCGACAACTTCTACTTCGGCCTGCAGGAGGCGCTGCGCCAGCGCGGCGTCAAGGCAAACCGGCTCGGCGTCGAGGACGACTTCCTGCCGGGCCTGACCCGCGAGAAGATCGCCGCCGCCTTCCCGGGCGCCGAACTCCTGGACGTCTCCCAGGACGCCATGCGCCAGCGCATGTTCAAGTCCGCCGAGGAGATCGAGGTCATCAAGCACGGCGCCCGCATCGGCGACCTCGGCGGCGAGGCCATCCGCGCCGCGATCCGCGAGGGCGTCACCGAGTACGAGGTGGCCCTCATCGGCACCGAGGCCATGGTGCACGAGATCGCCAGGACCTTCCCGGACCGGGAAGTCCGCGACACCTGGGTCTGGTTCCAGTCCGGCATCAACACCGACGGTGCCCACAACTGGGCCACCACCCGGAAGCTGCAGCAGGGCGACATCCTCTCCCTGAACTGCTTCCCGATGACCTCCGGCTACTACACGGCCCTGGAGCGCACGCTCTTCCTCGGCCAGCCGGACGAGCGCTCACTGGAGCTGTGGAACATCAACGTCGAGGTCCACAAGCGCGGCCTGGAACTCATCAAGCCCGGCGCCGTGTGCAAGGACATCGCCGCCGAACTGAACGAGATCTACATCAGCCACGGCCTGCTGGCCAACCGCACCTTCGGCTACGGCCACTCCTTCGGCGTCCTCAGCCACTACTACGGCCGCGAAGCAGGACTCGAGCTCCGCGAGGATATCGATACTGTCCTGGAGCCCGGCATGGTGGTTTCCATGGAACCGATGATCACGGTCCTGGACGGCCAGCCCGGCGCCGGCGGCTACCGCGAGCACGACATCCTGGTGGTGGGCGAGGACAGCGTGGAGAACATCACCAAGTTCCCGTTCGGCCCCGAGCACAACATCATCGGCGCATAGGCGCCCAGCACCCAGGCGGCGCCGCGGTCATCGCGGCGCCGCTTTCGGCGTCCCGGCGAAGATAAGGAAAGATGATGCCTACCATGACTCCAGCAGCAGCCAAAGAAACCGACGTCAACGGCACCAACGGTAGTGCGGACACCAAAGGCGCGTCCGTCGTCGTCAATGCCATCGCCGTGCTGCGCACCTTCACCGCGGACGAGCCGCTGCTGGGCGTCACCGAAATCGCCAACCGCGTGGGCATGCACAAGAGTTCTGTCTCCCGGATCCTGGCCACCCTTGAACAGGAAAACCTGGTGGAACGCGACCCGGAAACCCGGCGCTTCCGCCTGGGCCTTGGGCTGATCGCGGTGGCCGGGCCGCTGCTGGCGGAGATGGAGGAACGCCGCGTGGCCTACCCGGTCCTCCGCCGGCTCACCGAGCAGACCGGCGAAACCAGCGCGCTCATGCTCTGGAACGGCGACGAAGCCATCTGCGTGGAACAAATCGCCAGCCACCACCAGATCAAGCACACCACGCCCCTGGGCGCACGCTACCGGGACGCGATGAGCGCCTCCGTGCAGGTCTTCCTCTCCACCCTGCCCGCCGAACGCGTCCGCGAACTGCTCCGCAGCGGCACCATCACCTTCCCCGGAATGGACGACGCCGGCCTGGCCGCCTACGAGGCCCGGCTCCAGGAAGTCGCCGGCCGCGGATGGGCCGAAAACTACGGCGAATCCTCCATGGACGAGGTGGGCGTTGCCGCTCCCGTCTTCGACCACCGCGGCGACGTGGTGGCTGTCGTCCTGATCCCCGCGCCGCGCTTCCGCGTCTCCCGCGAGCGGCTGGAGGGCCTGGCCGAGTCATGCGTTGCGGCCGCTGCGCAGGTGACCAGCCGCCTGGGCGGGCGCGCAGTTCCCGCCAGCTGAGGAGCCACCCGTGCTCTCTGGACAGTGCACCTGTGCAGGCGGATACTGTGCCCAAGGGCCCAGGCCCTGACGTTTGACGCGACTGTTCCCCTATATGGGACCCGGCTTCTGTCCCGACATCCGGGCAGATGCATCACATGGATTTCTTCCATTAAGCAATCACACGACGGGCTCCGGCAGTTGGATCGTGAGCCGCGCAAGGGCCCGCCCAAGGTCTGAAAGGTCGTGGAGCAATGGCCGCCCTCAAGAATTTGGCCGTTCCAGTACTAACCATCGGGGCTCTCGCCCTCGGCGCCGGACCCGCGGGGGCCGATGTTCCGGAACCCTTCACAATAACGGAGACGATTGACTTCGAGGCGGAGGAGTTTTCGTTCATCGCGACGGGAAGCCTGTGCCCGTCGGGAACCTTTGAAGACGAGGTAAAAACTTTTGCCGCCGATAAGGGTAACTCGGGCAGGCTTGTGCTTCTGATCAGGACGGAATACATCTGCGACGACGGAAGCGGCTCGTTCGATGCCCTGAAGCACGTCATTATTACCTTCACCGGCGAAGACTCGTCCACGAGCTCCGGACCCATCAGCCTGAAGGGCGGCACAGGGGATTACGTAGGCCTGGCAGGACACGGAGTCGATGTCGGTCAAGCTGAGGGTGGACTTGGACTCGGTGAAATCTCGGGTGTTCTGGTTCGCTAAGGGAGGGTTTGACTAGGGCAGGCCGGCCATCCGCACCGCCAGGTGGAGTGCCGCCAGCCTGCCCGTGCCGCGCGGATCGCCGCCGCACAGCTCGAAGATCCGCTGCAGCCGGTGGTGCATCGACTGCCGTTCCAGGTGCAGCTCGCGTGCGGACTGCGCAGTGTTGCAGCCGGAGTCCAGCCACACCTGCAGGGTCTCCAGCAGCTGCGACTGGCGCTGTGCATCATGGTCCAGGATGGCGCGCAGCTGCCGGTTCACGAACGCGTCCCGCGCGGATGCGTTGATCCCCTTCAACGCGAGGCTCTCCACGGCGGTGTCCTCGGCATCCAGCACCACCAGGCCGTGGGACGGGTGGCGCCTGCGTGCTGAGGCGTTCCGGCGCCGGATCTGGCGGACATCCAGGGCGCGGCGGGCTTCTGCCAGCGACCAGGCAGCTTCGGCCACCCCGGCCGCCGGCGGGCCCACGGCAATCGTGGCATCGTGGTCGCCGTCCAGCCCCTGCAGGGACTCCAGGAGCTTCCGCCGTTCGCCCGCGGTATCGGTTCCGGGCAGGGCCATCATCACCACCAGCTCCGCGTCATCCTGGTAGGCGGCACTGGGAATCCGGCTGGAGCTCAGGAACGATTCGATGGCGCGGCGGAGCTTCTGCGGCGCCGCCGCGTGGATGGCGGCCACCACGGCAGGGGAATCCGGCGGGAACCCGGCCCCCGGAGCCAGCTGCTCCAGCCGCCAGGCCGGCGCTGCGGTCAGGACGGCCCGCATGAGTTCCGCCCCGGCCTGGGCGTGGAGCCCGGGAGGGGTGTGCTGCAGCAGTGCCAGGCCCAGGATGTCCACGGCGCGGTCACCGGCCACCCGGGCCAGCCCGGCATCCACACCGGCCGGGATCTCGATCTCGAGCCGGCCCATCAGCACGCCGCGCACGGGGATGTCCACGTTGATCTTCGTCCTTGCGGCCGTGTCCGTCACGGGGTCCTGCCCGCCCGGGCTGCCGCCGCCGTCGTCGTCCTGTTTCTGCCAGCCGGCGGGGACGGCGCTGCCCAGCGCGACGCCCCACGGCGAGACGAGGCTGACGGACGAACCGATGATGCCCGCCAGCACGCCCAGGATCTGGTCCAGCGACGCACCATGGGCCAGTTCGGCAGCCATGGCGCGGGTGGCGGCGTCGGCCTGCTGCAGGTGGCCCGCGGACTCGCTCACCAGGATGGAGTTGATGGCCTGCATGACGCCGACGAACGGCACCACTTTCCGCAGCTCCACCACGGCCAGGCCGTGCTCCTGCGCCGCCTCCAGCATGGCCGGCGGGATCTCCGGCAGGACGCCGCCGGTCTCCACCGCCAGCGCGGCGATGCCGCGCTGGGCCAGGTCGCGCACGTAGGCGGCCTGCTTCTCCGGCGTTGCGGACGCCAGCGTGATGCCGCCGCACAGGAGCAGTTCGCCGCCGCGCAGCAGGGGAGCGATGTCCAGCACCTCGCTGGAGTGGACCCAGCGGACGGGCAGGTCCTCCGAAAGGCCGGCGGCGTGCACCACCGGGTCGGCGGCGGCAAGGACAGGGTGGGCGAGGATATCG
This sequence comes from Arthrobacter nitrophenolicus, assembly GCF_045833485.1. NCBI lineage: Bacteria > Bacillati > Actinomycetota > Actinomycetes > Micrococcales > Micrococcaceae > Arthrobacter > Arthrobacter nitrophenolicus. The sequence goes on along the minus strand of NZ_CP174504.1, from coordinate 1,097,395 downwards.
CCAAGGGAGACTGACATGACATTCCGTACGGTACTAGAAGCATCTGTTAGACACATCGTATCTTGTTGCTTGTGATGGGGGCCACATAGCCTTGAAGTACTCAATCACCTCATGGAGGCTCCCATGCAAGACAAGCTTTCTTCAGCAGCGCAAAGGCGCACTGCTGCCGCAGAAACCCAGAGCACGCAAAGCCACTCCGCCGAAGACCACGAAGCCTGGCTCCAGCCCATCCCCGAGTCCGCCCGCACCCACAAGGTCTCCGGCCAGTTCTGGATCTGGGCGGGCGCCAACCTGGCACCCATCAACTGGGTGCTCGGCGCCCTCGGAATCCACCTGGGACTCGGCTTCGCGGACACCGTGACGGTCCTGGTGCTCGGCAACCTGATCGGCATGCTCCTGTTCGGCTGCTTCGTCCTCCTCGGCCAGAAGACCGGCGCCACCGGCATGGTCCTGGCCCGCGCAGCCTTCGGCCGGAGGGGGAACTACCTCCCCGCCGCCATCCAGGCCCTGCTGGTCATCGGATGGTGCGCCGTCAACACCTGGATCATCCTGGACCTGGTGATGGCCCTCTTCGGAACGCTCGGATGGGTGGACCCGGAGGCACAGAACTACGCCTGGAAGATCGCGGTTGCCACCGGCATCATGGCGGCCCAGGTGGCCATCGCCTGGTTCGGCTACAAGGCCATCGCCGCGTTCGAAAAGTGGACCGTGCCGCCCACCATCATCATCCTGGCCGTCATGTCCGCCGTTGCCTGGTTCGGCATGGAGATCAACTGGGGCTACGCCGGACCCGCCGGTGCCATCCTCGAGGGCTCCGAGCGCATCGCAGCCATGAGCGCCGTGATGACGGCCATCGGCATCGGCTGGGGCATCACCTGGTTCACCTACGCCGCCGATTACTCCCGCTTCGTCAGCACCGAAGTACCCAAGAAGAAGGTCTACCTGGCCTCGGTCCTGGGGCAGTTCATCCCGGTGGTCTGGCTCGGCATCCTGGGCGCCAGCCTGGCAACGAACAGCGGCGAGGTTGACCCCGGCAAGCTCATTGTGCAGAACTTCGGCGTTTTGGCACTGCCGGTGCTGCTGATGGTGCTCCACGGCCCCATTGCCACGAACATCCTGAACATCTACACGTTCTCCGTGGCCACGCAGGCGCTGGACATCTCCATCAGCCGGCGCAAGCTGAACCTGTTCGTCGGCGTCTTCTCGCTCATCGCCGTCATCTTCTTCATCTTCCAGGAGGACTTCGCAGCGGTCCTGGACGCCTGGCTGATCGGCCTGGTGGCCTGGGTGGCCGCCTGGGGCGGGGTCATGCTGGTGCACTACTTCTGGCTGGACAAGCGCTGGCCGGGCGATCCCGAGCGGCTGTTCGACGGCGTGGGCACCCACCGGCTCCCCGGCGTCAACTGGGCGGGCGTCACCTCCCTCCTGGCCGGCATCTTCGCCACCTGGCTGTTCATGTACGGGCTCATCCCCGTCATGCAGGGCCCCATCGCCGTTGCCCTGGGCGGCTGGGACCTGTCCTGGCTGGCAGGCGGCCTGACCAGCGCCGCCGTCTACGCGGTCCTCGGCCCCCGGGCACACGTCCGCTACATCGGCCTCAAGAGCCCGGCCGCTTCCAAGTCCGAGGGCAGCGGCACCACCGCCGTCCTTCCCGTCCCCTAACTTCCTCCGCTACTTCCGGGCGGGCGCGGCTGCCGCGCCCGCCGAAAGGATCCATCGTGAACCAGCCCGCCATCGCGGACCTCCTGCATCCCGTCACCTGGCCTGAAGGTTTCAAGGCTGCCGCATCCTTCACCTTCGACGTCGATGCCGAGTCCTGCACCATCGCCCACGACCCCACCAGCACCCGGCGGATGTCGCTGATGACCCACCAGTCCTACGGGCCCAAGGTGGCGGTGCCGCGGCTCCTGCAGATCCTGGAGCGGCAGGACATCCGGGCCACGTTCTTCATCCCCGGCTTCACCGCCGAGTCCTACCCGGATGTGGTCCGCGCGATCGTGGACGGCGGGCACGAGGTGGCGCACCACGGATACCTGCACGAGCCGATGCAGGGGATCGACGCCGCTACCGAGGCCAGGTACCTTGACCGGGGCCTGGAGGCGCTCGCCAAGGTGGCGGGAATCCGTCCGGTGGGATATCGGGCGCCGTGGTGGGAACTGAACTGGCACTCACCGGGGCTGCTGGCGGACCGCGGCTTCCTCTACGATTCGAGCCTGCTCGACGGCGATGCCCCCTACCGCATGGCCGTCGCCGCGGATGATCCCCGGGACATCGTGGAGATCCCGGTGGACTGGGCCCTGGACGACTGGGAGCAGTACGCCTTCTACCCCGGGGTGACCGGCAGCGGCGTGATTGAAAGCCCGGCCAAGGTGCTGGAGATGTGGACGCTTGAGGCCGAGGCGCACCATTCCCAGGGCAGCTGCTTCGTCCTGACCAACCACCCGTTCATCTCCGGCCGGCCGTCCAAGGCCGTTGCGCTGGAGCAGCTGATCGAGCGGGTCAAGGGCATGGAGGGCATGTGGGTGACCACCATGGAGGACATTGCGCTTCACACGAAGGCAACCATTGACGCGATCCACACACACGGCCGGATCGAGGTGCCCACCTACCCGGGCGCCGGCGCCCGGCTGGAACCCGCGACAGTGCGGGAGGGCGTACTCAAGTAGGACCGCAGGAAGGTGGGCGGACGACGGCGGGTATGTCCCGGCGTCGTCCGCCTTCCTGCACCTTCCCGCCGCCCCTGCCCGGTGGGACGATGTCCCTATGCAAGAGAAACGGATTGACAGCCCGAACGACGCCGGACCGCACCTGCATGCGCACACGGCGCCCACCACGGACCAGGTACGCACTGTGGGCCAGCGCCGCCGGGAGGCGGAGGAGAAGCTGGAACAGCACCTCGAAGAGGCGCGCCATAAGGACCATCGGCACCAGGACCGGCCGGAAGGGGATCCTCAGTGAACGACCAGCCTGAAAGCACGCATGCCGAAACCCCGGAAACCATCGCGGAGGAGATTCGCGACGAAATCCGCCTGGGCCACGTCCAGGACGACGTCAGCCACGTGCTGGAGGAGCGTCTGGAGGAGGAAGGCATCGACATGCGTCCCGAGGACGTGGACGAGCTGGCCGAGGACATCGAACGGGATGCCTCAACCTGAGTACGCCCTCCTAGTATTTAAGGGCGGGCACGAAACGGCAGGGAACAACCTGGGCTAGTGCGCTGGCCGTGTTGGGCGCATGGCTCCGCGAGGAGTCATACCGGTGGTCCAGGTGGCCCGCACCCCCGCCCTTTAAACCGATGCGGACGGTGGCGGGATTTCCCGCCGCCGTCCGCATGCTTTGCCGCCGCCGAAGCGGCGCGCCATGCCCTACTGCGCGCTGTGCCCTACTGCCAGAGCCCCAGCGCAAACTCGGCGATCACCGTGGAGAGCAGGAACGATGCCGTGATGGCCACCAGGCCCACGGGGATGATCTTCCAGCCGATGTTCTTCAGCAGCGGGATGTCCTTGCCGAGGGACAGGCCCGCGAGCGTCAGCATCACCGTGGCGATGGACAGGAAATCAACGGTCTTGACCGCGGCGTTAAGCGGCCCGGCCGCGAAGAACCACGGGCTGGAGATGTACGCGCCGATGGTGGTGATGAACACGATGGCCGAGATTTTCCGGGTGGCCTTGGCCAGCGCGATGCTGAGCAGCACCAGGCCCAGCATGACGGCGTATCCGGCCACGATATCCAGGCTGAAGCCCTTGGCAGCCACCGAAGCTGTGCCGATTCCGAGGACCGCCAGCACGGACAGGGACAGCCACAGCGGCAGCCGGATCGCGGCGGAAGATTCGGCGACGCGCTCGCGGAAGCGCCGGTTCTCCTCCGCCTGCGCGGCCTCGCGGTCCAGGTCCGCGGCGGTGCGTTCCGCCGGTGCGCCGGCGGTCACGGCAGCAGCCTGGCGTGCTTCCTGCTTGCGGGTCAGCGCCTTGTAGAACTTGTCGGCCAGCGGCAGGGCGATGTAGATGCCCACGTACACGCCCAGCACGGTGGTGATCAGGTTGGACACCGCGGCCATGCCCAGGATGGCCTCCTGGTCCGCCGGGTAGGCGGCCACGATGCTCGCCGCGGACGCCGCCATCATGGAACCGGAGCCCACGCCGGCGCCCATTGCCAGGGCCAGCGGATCGAAGATCTTCCAGTTGGCCACGAGGGACGTCAGCAGCGTGATGAACACGGCCCCGAAGAGCGTGCCGAACACGTACATCGCCAGCACGCCGCGATACTGGTCGGAGTCCGGCCCGTACTTCTCCGACACCATGGCGAAGGACGGCTCACGGTCCAGCGAGAAGGTGGCGCCAACCGTCGCCTTGCCCATCCGCAGCAGCACGGCCAGGGGAAGGGCCAGCGCGATGGTGCCCAGCAGGTGGCCCACCTCCTGGAGCAGCAGGGCAGGGCCCGCCTTCAGCAGGGTGGGCAGGCTCGGACCGATATTGAACGCGAGCCGCGCCACCAGCAGCAGCACGGCGACGCCCACCAGGGCAGCCGCGACGCGCTGCAGGTCAAGGCCCAGCGGCTTGAACTTCTGCACCGAGACCAGCAGACCCAGGATGAGGCCCCACACCATGGGGAAAATGATGATGGCGCCGATGCCCACGTCGATCTTTGCCTGGCCGATGAACTGGACGGCGAGGGCGATCACGAACGCCAGGGCGGCAATCGGGACCGTCAGCTTGGTACCGGCCTTGTCAATCCTGGCCGCTTTGGTGGTGCTCATGATGTGCCTTCCTGGGTGAAAGAACGACGGCGGTACGCCGCTTGGGTGAAGCGTTCACGTTGGGTGGGGGTTGAGGCGGCTCCGGCGACCGTCCAGGCCAGCGCGGTGGCTGCCTCGAACATCACGCCGTATGCCTCGGGGGTGTCTGCAAGCGCGGCAAACGCATGCGAATGGATGGGCACGTCCGCACCGGGAATGCTCAGCCAGGGGTGCAAGGAGGGGATGACCTGGGAGATGTTGCCCATGTCCGTGGATCCGCCGCCCAGTCCAGCCGACGGCGAGGTGTCTTTGCCAAACGAGGCCATTGCGCCGGTCCAGTGCGCCGCCAAGTCGTCGTCCTGCAGCAGCGGCTCGTAGAGCGGCTCGGTATCCTCGAAGACCAGCGTGGTGCCGGTGGCCAGCGCGGCGCCCTCGAAGCAGCGGCGGACGCGCTCCAGCAGGGCCCGGAACTCCGGCAGGGTGAAAGCCCGGCACTCAAACTCCACCACGGCCCGTTCGGGGATGATGTTGGTGACGTGCCCGGCTTCGGCAACGTAGCAGGCAATCCGGTGGTCACCGGGGATCTGCTGGCGGAGCAGGCCGATGGCCACCTGGCTCAGCACGGCGGCATCCGCGGCGTTCACACCCAGGTGCGGGGCCGCCGCGGCATGGGCAGCCTTGCCGGTGAACGTCGCCTTGTACCGGCCAACCGCCTGCGCGCTGGTGCCGGCCGGGTTGTAGGTGACCCCGTCCTGGACGGGGTGGACCATCAAAGCCAGCCCGACGCCGTCGAACACCCCGCGTTCCAGCATCAGCGCTTTGCCGCCGCCGTGTTCCTCGGCGGGCGTGCCGATGGCCTTCAGCGTGATGCCGAGTTCATCCACGAACGGCCGCAGCGCAAGGGCTGCGCCCACCGACGCGCCGGCAATCAGGTTGTGCCCGCAGGCATGCCCGATGTTCGGCAGTGCGTCGTACTCCACGCACAGCGCCACGATGAGGCCGCCGGTCCCGGCGCTCGCCGTGAAGGCCGTGGGCAGCCCGCCGGTGCCGCGTTCCACCTCGAAGCCGCCCTCTTCCAGGAGGGAGGCGATGGCAGCGGAGGAGCGGACCTCCTCGAACGAGATTTCCTTCAGCGCGTGGATTTCCCTCGCCACCGCCTGCACCCGCGGTTTCCAGCGTTCGACGCCGTCCGCCAGGGCGGTCCGCAGGGCGCCCAGTGCGGGGGTTGTGTCAGTCAGTTCCATAAAAGCGCCTGCCTGTTCTGTTCGGGGGCTCTAGTAGGACAGCGACGGGAACGGGGAACCTGCCGCGCGGGTGGGCACCCAGATGGCCTTGGTCTGGGTGTATTCATCCAGCACGCCGGGCCCGGAGGAGCGGCCGTGGCCGGAATCGCCGAAGCCGCCGAACGGGACCGCCACGTGGATGGTCTTGTACGAGTTGATCCAGAACGTGCCGGCCTTTACCTCGCGGGCCACGTGGTGGGCGCGGGAAACGTCTGAGGTCCATACCGCGCCGGCAAGGCCGAAATTGGTGTTGTTGGCCCGGGCGATCGCCTCGGCTTCGGTGTCGAAGGCGTCCGCCCCCACCACGGGACCGAACACCTCAGTGGTTTCGAGCCGGTTCGCGGGCGTCACGCCGTCCAGCAGCGTGGGCATCACCCAGTGCCCGCCGGCCAGACCGGACCCGGCCAGCTCCTTCGGCAGCGTCGCCCCGGTGACCCGGCGGCCGCCGTCCGTCATTCCTGCCTGGATGAGCGAGGTGACGGTGGCGAACTGCTGGGCGGTGATGATGGGTCCCACCTCGGTGTCGGCGTGGAGCGGGTCGCCCACGCGCAGCCGGGCTGCCTTGGCGGCCACCATGTCGACGAACTGGGCGTGCACGCTCCGCTCCACCAGCAGGCGCGACCCCGCCACGCAGGACTGCCCCGCCCCGGAGAAGATGGCCGAGATGGCACCGTCGGCCGCCCGGTCCAGGTCCGCGTCTGCGAAGACGATGTTGGCGCTCTTGCCGCCGAGTTCCAGCAGTGCGGGGATCCCTGCCTGTGCGGCGGCGACCGCCACGCGGCGTCCTGTGGGAACGGAGCCGATGAAGCTGACCTTGCCCACACGCCGGTCCGTGGTCAGGGTTGCGCCCACCGTATGGCCAAGCCCGGCCGCAACGTTGAATACACCGGCGGGCAGACCGGCGCCGTGCGCGATCTGGGCGAGCCGGACAGAGGAGGCAGGGGTGAATTCGCTGGGCTTGATGATGACCGCGTTGCCGGCGGCCAGCGGCGCGGCGGAGTTCCACCCGGCCGTGAACATCGGGGCGTTCCACGGTGTGATGGCAACGACGACGCCCCACGGCACCCGCTCCGTGTAGGTGTGCCAGTTGCCGGGGACGGGGATGGTCTGGCCGGTGAGCTTGTCCGCCCAGCCCGAGTAGTAGCCGAACATTTCGGCGACCTTCGCTGCTTCCACGCGGGCGTCGCGGATGGGTTTGCCGGTGGTGGCCGATTCCAGGATGGCCAGTTCCTCCGCGTGGTCCTCGACGGCGCGGCTGACATTGCGCAGGATGGCCGCCCGCTCGAAGCCGCTCATCGCGCCCCAGGTGGCGGCGCCCGCCGTCGCGCTTTCCAGGATGGCTTCGGCGCCCTCGGCGCCGGCATCCGCGAAGGTGGCGAAGGCTTCGCCGGTAGCTGCGGCGGTGAGGGTGATGTTGTCGCCGCTGCCAGCCAGGACCCGGCCGTCGACGAATGAACCGAGGCCGGCGGGGAACGCGGCGTCCAGGACCGCCTTGGCGGTGGCTGCCGAGGACGACGTGGGTGCTGTGGTGATGGTCAAGATGGGGGTTCCTTAGGTGGTGTGCGCCTAGGTCAGGCGGCGGGGGGTGGTGTCCGGGGCCCCCGCGGGCGTGACGGCAGGGGCAACGGTGCGGGCGATTTCGGTGAAGTCGGCGCGCGGGCCGAGGATGGCCAGGGCTTCCTGCCATTGGTTGGCGACGGCGGCCAGCAGCGACGGTGTTTCGCCGATCTGCGCGGCGACGTCCACCGCGAGGGCCGCGTCCCGGGCCATCAGGCCCATCGAGAAGCCGGAATCATGGGTGCCGGTGAGGACCCAGTTGGGGTACATGGCGGCGGAGACCTTGCTGCCGCCGGAGGCTTCGCTGATGCTGGCCGCGGCTTTGACCGGATCGATGCCGTAGGCCTTGGCCACGCCCAGGGCCTCACCCACGGAGACCAGGTTGGCCGCCGCCAGGACGTTGTTAAGGAGTTTGACCACGTTGCCGCTGCCAGGGCCGCCGATGTGGCTGTACTTGCCGCCGGTGAGGGCGAGCAGGACCGGTTCCGCGGCGGTGAGCGCAGCGTCGGTGGCCCCGACGAAGGCGCTCAGGGATCCGGTGGCCGCGCCGTCCCGGCCGCCCGACACGGGGGCGTCAACGAAGGCCGCCCCCTGTGCCTCGGCGAGTTCTGCCATCTTCTTGCTGGTGCCGGGTTCGGAGGTGGTGGTGTCCACGATGGCCATGGTTCCGGGTGCCGCCAGGAGCTGCGGAACGGTGGTTTCCACCATGCTGGCAGCGGGGAGGGAGAGCACCGCGTAGGGGGTTCCGGCCACGTCACCGAGGTTGGCGGTGGTGGCGATGCCGGCTGCTTCCGCTGCGGCGCGGGCGGCGTCGAAGGGATCGAACCCGGTGACCTCCCAGCCTGCCTTGTGCAGGGTCGAGGCCATCGCTCCGCCCATGGCGCCGAGGCCGATGACGGCGATCCGCCGGGTGTTCGAGTGGTTCATGAAGGTACTCCTGGAAGTCTTGGTAGCGGTGTCAGTCGAGGTAGATGTCAAGGTCTTTCCACAGCTGCTGGGTGCGCCGGATGGCTGCGCGGCTCCGCTCCGGATGCGCCGCCTCCATCCCGGCGAGCAGGCCGTAGACCAGGGAGTTCGCGGCGGTGACGGACTGGAAGAAGGAGATCCCTTCGGAAGCGACCACCAGGAGGTGGTCCGCCGCCGCCGCCAGCCGGCCGCGGCGCATGTCGCTGATGGCGATGACCGTGGCACCGGCCTGCTTGGCGGCTTCGGCGGCCAGGATGATCTGCTTGACGGAGCGCCACATGTTGATGACCACCAGCACGTCGCCCTTGCCCAGCGTGTTGGTGCTGGACGCCAGGTGCACGCCGCCGCGGTTTTCGAGGGAGATGGGGTAGCCCATGGTGGCGCCGAGGTGGGCCATCACGCTGGCGGGGCCGGCAAACGAGCCAATTCCGACGACGGTGATGGACCGGGCGGCGGCCATCGCCGCAATGGCGGCCTCGGCGTCGCCCGCGGTATTGGAGTCGAGCGTCAGGCGGAGGTTTTCGATGTCGTGGTTCAGGGCATCATGGAGCGGGCTGCGGTGCTCGCCGTGTTCGGTGAGCGTGTCCTCGGTGGAGATCATCACCAGGTACCGGGAACGCAGCTCCCGCTGCAAGTCCGGCCAGCCGCGGTAGCCCAGGTGCTGGGCGGCCCGGACCACGGTGGAGCTGTTGACGTCCGCGCGCTTCGCGATCTCGGCGATGTCAGCGTACGAGGAGAGCTGGGGATTGCGGGCGATCACCTCCACCACCCGGCTTTGGGATTTGGTCAGCGGAACGTCCGGAAGCGCGTCGCCAAGCCAGGCCTGGGAGCTGTCGCCGGAACCGGAAGTTCCTGCGTCGGCTTCGGCGGCTTCCACTGCTGCGGCATTCGAGTTCAAGGACAGAACCTGTTTCTTGTAACGCAGATCACTCTGCAAGCTGAATTGCATTAAATGTACTCTGCAATTCTTATTGCGGCTAGTGGTATTGGTTTCGGCGTTGTAAAACTTCGTTGTGGGAAGCGTCCGGCAGCGGGACCATGGACGTATGGATGCTCAAACTCCAAAGGCCTGGGACCTGAGCCTTCCCCAGGCGTTCCTTCTCTTGGCTACCAACGACACCGACGGTGAGCCCGAGGTGCCGCAGCCCGTCCTCCAGGCCGGCGTGGCCGGGGCGATCCTGGCCGAGCTCGAACTGCTCGGCGCCATCGAACTGCGGGGCAAGCACGTCTGGACCACCGGCGTGGACGTGGACTCCGACTACCGGGAGCAGTTGGAACTCATCCGCCACAAGGCACGGCCGCACACGCCCAAGCGCTGGGTGTCCATCCTGGAGAGCCGTGCCGAGGTGCACCGGATCTATGAGGGTATGGCCGTGCGCGGCATCGTGGACCACGTGGGCGAAAAGCACCTTGGCCTGTTCCGCACCACCCGGTACCCGGAGAAGGACCACGCCCCGGAGGCGGCTTTGCTCAAAAACATCAGCGAGGCCCTGCACGGCGGCGGGGCCGATGCCCGCACCAACGCCCTGACTGCACTGGCATCAGTGACCGGGCTCCTGGACAGGCTGTTCCCGGACGCCGATCGCAGCCGGGCCAGGGAACTGGCCGCCGATCATTGGCCCTCCCATGCCGTAGCTGAGGAAATCCGCATGATCAGGGTGGTGGAAGCGGAAGCCGCAAGCTAGGGGCTGACGGATTTCCCCAAAGCAAAGGCGGACGGCGGCGGAAGATTTCCGCGGCCGTCCGCCTTTTACGTGTAGCTAAGGCTCTGGCCCCAAATGTGGGGCACCGTGCCTAGTCGTCGTAGGTGTTGGCGATATAGACGTCGCACGGGGCGTTGTGCGCCACGCTGTTGGCCACGCTGCCCAGGAGCCGGCCGATGCCGCGCATCCTCCGGTTGCCCACCACGATCAACCTGGCGTCCAGCCGGATGGCTTCCTTGATCAGCGAGTCGGCAGGCTTGCCGCGCGCCGCGAAGTGGGTGACCTGGACGTTCGGCCTGGACGCGGCCAGCGACTCGGCGACGTGCTGGGCGCTGTCTCCGCTGTAGACGGTCACCCGGTCCGACCCCGCACCGAAGGTCTCGGCATTCTCGGATTCAAACCCGGTCACGACGTGGAGCGATGCACCCAGCGATTCAGCCAGGTCCAGCGCCACTTCCGCCGCTTTCCGCGCCGACGCGCTGGCGTCCACGCCTACAACTACTACTCCACTCATACAGTTGCCTCTTTTGCTCGCTCGTTGTGTTGGCTGGCGTTCGTCCCCGTGCCCGACCTTACTAGAGGACGGCCACCAGGCAACGGATCACAGAGGTATGGCCTGCGGCCCGAAGGTCAGGCCAGGGCCGGGCCTGGTTGGGCCGCGGGCGTCTGTTTTCGTTGCCGCCTGGACGTTGCAGCCGCAGTCCGCCGTAGCGCCCCGGGCAGCGGGGGTGCGGTTGAGTGGTAGGTGTGGCCGGTGGGGGTGCGGGTCTGTACGGTGTGCCCGAGGCCGGGAAGCCTGAGTGGTTTTGCCGACCAGCCGGGGGTTTCCTTGGTGTGGTTGCAGGCTTCGCAAAGCCCTTGGCCGTTGCCTGCGGTAGTGGTGCCTCCGTGGGCCCAGCCGAGAATGTGGTCGTGGTGGCGGATTGGCGCGTCGCAGTAGGGCGTGCGGCAGGTGTCGTCCCGGACCTGGAGGAACCGTTTGAGCCCGGCCGGGAAGAGCCGCGCCCGGGAGTCCATCGCGACAAGCTCGCCCGTTCCGGGTGCGGTGTAGAGCCGGCGGATCCAGAGGGCCAGGTCCTGCCTGTCATGGACTTCGGTACCGGTGCGTTCGGGATCAAGGAGGAGGGTGCGGGCGGTTTCGGCGGGGATGATGCCGTAGCCGGGGATCCTGGCCGGTTCGCTGTCGCCCTGGAACAGGGCCCGGTCCGTCATCACGACCTGGAGGTCGATACCCGTGATCCCGGCCCGGGTGCCGGTGACGCGTTCGACCAGGGTGTCGGCCATGACCTGCCCCCGGGACCGTTCATCCCCTCCCGCCCGGGCGCCATCGGCCTCCCGGACCAGCACGGCGTAGGCGGCCACACCCTGGGCGACGGGCATCAGCGCGGTCAGGTACGTCATCGCATCCGGCGCCGGCCGCAACGACACCGTCCGCTCCGTCACCGCATGCGCCGCCCTGCGTGCGACAGACCGGGGGTCACGCCGGTACGCTGCCGCGCGGACGGCGGTGATGATGGCGCGGTCCCCGGCACCGTCCAGGGCGGCGGTGTCCGCGGCGAGTTCCTCGTCCACCGCCATTCGGTCCTCCACGGTCAGGCAGGCTGTCTCCTTCACGACCAAAGGAGCCTGTCAAGTTGTTTGTGTAAGTGAGGTTGAGTCTTATCGGTTGAGGTAGGGTCCGAGTCTGTCGGGGTAGTTCAGGACGAGGACGCCAAGGGCCTCGCTCCATCCTTGCGTGGCGGTTCCTTCGATGAGTTTGTTGACCGTCTTGGAACGGTTCTCCCGGGCCTTGCCTTCGAGCTTGGCGCGGTCGCTGGCGCGTTTGTCTTCGATGTTGCAAATGGCCAGCCAGAGCAGCTTCACGGCCGCCTGATCGTTGGGAAAATGCCCTCGGTTCTTGATGATCTTGCGCAGCTGGTAGTTCAGCGACTCGATCGCGTTCGTGGTGTAGATGATGCGCCGCACCGGCGGCGGAAAGGCCAGAAAAGGGATGAATTTCTCCCAGCCGTTGCGCCAGGTCCGGACAGTCGCAGGATATTTCCTGCCAAGGTCCGAGGCCTCGAACGCGTCCAGGGCGTCCTGCGCGGCCTCGGCCGTCGGTGCGGTGTAAACCGGCCGCAGCGCGGACGCGACCTTCCTGCGGTCCTGATAGCCGATGAAGCGCTCGAGGCCCGGATCAGGTGCACGACGCAGGTCTGGACGGTCGCGGCCGGCCACGTTACGGCTATGGCCTCGGGGAAACCGGTGAGACCGTCACAGCAGACAATCAGCACGTCCTTCACTCCGCGGTTGGCCAGTTCGGCGCAGACCCCCGCCCAGAACTTCGCACCCTCGGTCGCCTCGACCCAGATGCCCAGGACGTGCTTGATGCCCTCCATGTCCACGCCCACGGCGATGTGCGCGGCACGGTTCTGCACCTGGTGGCCGTCCCGGACCTTGATGACGATCGCGTCCAGATACAGGATCGGATACAGCGGCTCCAGAGGCCGCTTCTGCCATTCCATGACCTCATCCAGAACCGCGTCGGTGATCTTGGAGATCGTCTCGTGTGAAAGCTCGGTCCCAAGCGTCGATTCCAGGTGATGGGCAATATCCCGCACCGTCATTCCGCCGGCGTAAAGGCTGATGATCATGTCATCCAGGCCTCCGGTGCGGCGGGCGCCTTTCGGGACCAGTCGCGGGGTGAACGACCCGTCGCGGTCCCTCGGGACGGCCAGATCCACATCCCCGGCGGAAGTCCCAAGCGTCTTCGGGTATGACCCGTTACGGGAGTTGGGCAGGAAGCGGCCGACCGGATCGCCCTTGTCATAGCCCAGATGCCCGGAGAGCTCGGCCTGCAATCCGCGTTCCAGAGAAACCTTGATCAGCTGTTGGATGAAGCCATCCTTGCCATCGAGCTCCAGCTGGCCTGAATCGATCTGCGCCATCAGCTCATCGAACGCACCAGAAGCCTTCAACGCGTCCATGCTGCCGGCCTCGGCGGCACGACGGGCCAGATCCTCCGCGAGCTCTTCACGGGGTTTCGTCATAGCCACAATGATTCTCCAATCATCCAGCGACTACAGCTCTCCTACACAAACAATCTGACACCCCCTTCGCCAGGCCAAAAAGCCGTCCGCCCTTGGCGGGGGATTCCCGCCGCGCCAGGGCAATTTGGGCAGCCACGCCGGCGCCCTGCTCGTCGGCCGGGACGCCGGCCGCGGCCTGGACCCGCCGCTGGAACCCATCAAAGGCGACAGTGATGTCGGCCTGCCGGGCACCGGCCAGGGACTTCACATCCTCCAGCTGCCGCAACTGGTCAATCATCCCCGCACCAGCGGAGGCAACAGGCACGCGGGCGAGCAGGGCAAGCACGTCCGAAACAGTCGGGACACCATAAAGCCCCGCAACCGTTCCGTCCCCTGGCTCTGCCGCCGCCCCAACCACTTCCATAAACAAAGTCTTCCAGCACGGTCTGACAATTCCCGCCACGACCAGCGCCTATGTGGAAAACCGCGGCCAGTGGGTTCCGGAAGATGTCCGGGCTGCAACCGGCACCGCAGAGTCAGCAGCCCCCATCACCGCGGCGGGTTTCCACATGCCGGCCGCCCGGCGTCGTCGGTTCATGCGCCCTCCGGTAGCCTGTTGAAATGGTGCGAGGAATGGCCGACTACGGTGCAGAAACCATCCTGCTCGTGGGAGCGGGACGGGCTCTGCTGCTGCAGCTCGCAGACCCAGCCGTCGGGCGCGGCGTGGACGAGCACAGCTCCTTTGTCGGCCGCCCGGTCAACAGGCTCAAAGGCACCCTGACCTACGTCTACGCCATCGTCTATGGCACGGACGAGCAGGTGAAAGAGGTCCGGCGCAGGGTGAACCGCGCCCACGTTCCCGTGCGGAAAGCCGGCACCGAGGCTTCGCCGGGCTACAACGCCTACGATCCGGAACTCCAGCTCTGGGTGGTTGCCACGCTCTATGACACCGCGGTGACCATCATCGAAAAGATCTACGGCCCGCTCGACGACGAGTCAGCCGACGCCATGTACCAGGACTACGCACGGATCGGGACGGCCCTGCAGCTGCCCCGGGAGCTGTGGCCGGCAGACCGTGCCGCCTTCCGCCGCTACTGGGACGGACGCATCTCCACGCTGCGCGCGGAAGCGGGCGGCGTGCGGGTGGGCCGAGGCCTGCTTTACCCCAAGCACACCGCACTCTGGTACCGCGCCATCATCCCGCCCGCAAGGTTCCTCACCGCCGGGCTCCTGCCGCCGCAGCTGCGGGAGGACTTCGGCCTGCCGTGGAACCACCGCCGGCAGCGCCGCTTCGACCGCACCATGGCGGTCCTGGCCGTGGTGTACCCCCGGCTTCCGCGGCGGATCCGGCACTGGTTCAAGGACTACTGCCTGGCCGAACTCGATAAAGACCTTCGCAAGAACCGCCAGCCCATACAGCGTCAGGGAGCCAGTGCGTAGTTCCACTTCAGTTGAGCAGCGGATCGATGAACGGGCCCGCCGCTTCCTGGCCACCGCCCCGGCCGGCGGCTACAAAGCAAAAGTCACCGAGTTCGTGGTGTTCGGCCTCAAACAGGGCTGGGCGTGCATCTTCGGTGCCACGCTCCTCGCCGTCCTGATGGCCGCGCGGCTCTGGTACCCGGACACCGCTGCCCTGGCCCGGAACGATTTCCTGACCATCGCCGCCGTCGCCATCCAGGTCCTCATGGTGCTGTTCAAGCTGGAGACGCTCCGCGAACTGCGGGTGATCATCCTGTTCCACATCGTGGGCACCGTGATGGAGCTGTTCAAGACCGACGCCGGCTCCTGGTCCTACGAGGCCGAGGGCTTCCTGCGCATCGGCGCGGTGCCCCTGTTCAGCGGCTTCATGTACGCAGCAGTGGGTTCCTACATGGTGCGGGTCTACCGGCTTTTCGACCTCCGTTTCGCTGCCTACCCGCGGCGCTGGATCACGGCGCTCCTGGGCGCGGCCATCTACGCGAATTTCTTCACGCATCACTACATCTGGGACCTGCGCTGGGTGCTGCTGGCCGCCGTCGTCATCATCTACGGGCGGTGCGTGATGCACTTCCGGGTGTTCCGCAGGCAGTTCCGCATGCCGCTGGTGGCCGCATTCCTGCTGGTGGCGCTGTTCATCTGGATTGCCGAAAACATCGCCACCTGGTCCGGCGCCTGGCTGTACCCGAGCCAGGTGGCCGGCTGGCATCCCGTGGGGCTGGAAAAGCTCGTGGCGTGGTTCCTGCTGATGATCATCTCCGTGGTGCTGGTGGCGTGGGTCTACAAACCCCAGCCGCCGGAAGGCGAAAACGGACGACGGCGGGAAGTCCCGGCGTCGTCCGCGGTGCGGCAGTAAGGGGTACTGCCATAACCCGTTCCAGCAGGGCCCTCGCTGGAACTTTGGCCCCGGGGTTTGATGAAGGCTATGGACTCCACTACCGCCGTCACCAGCAGCAAGAAGGCCCCGGCACCGGACGTCCGCGAACACCACCGGGCGCACTGGGGAGGCGTCTTCGCAATGTCGCTGTGCGTCTTCGCCCTGATCGCCTCCGAATTCATGCCGGTCAGCCTCCTCACACCCATGGCATCCGACCTCCAGGTCTCCGAGGGCATGGTGGGGCAGGGCATAGCAATCTCCGGCCTCTTCGCCGTCCTGGCCAGCCTGTCGGTGTCCAGCCTGGCCGGAACCATGGACCGCAAGACCCTCCTGCTGGGCCTGACCGCGGTTATGGCTGTCTCGGGAGCGGTGGTTGCCCTGGCGCCGGGGTACCTGCCCTTTATGATCGGCCGCGCGCTGATCGGCGTGGTCATCGGCGGGTTCTGGTCCATCTCGGCAGCCACCGCCATGCGCCTGGTCCCCGCGCACAAGGTGCCCCAGGCACTGGCGATCTTCAATGGCGGCAACGCGCTGGCAACGGTTGTCGCCGCGCCGCTGGGCAGCTACCTCGGCTCCATTGTGGGCTGGCGGGGCGCGTTCTTGTGCCTGGTGCCGGTGGCCGTGCTCGCCCTGGTGTGGCAGTGGTTCAGCCTCCCTTCGATGAAAATCACGGCAGGCGCGTCCGCGGCGAAGAACCCGTTCGGAGTCTTCTCAGGACTGAAAAGCCGGCCCGTCGCCTGGGGAATGGCCGCCTGCGGGTCGTTCTTCATGGGACAGTTCATCCTCTTCACCTACATCCGCCCGTTCCTGGAAACCGTGACGCGGGCGGACGTGGCCACAGTCTCCCTGGTCCTGCTGGTGATCGGTGTCGCCGGCTTTGCGGGCACCATGCTGATCGGCCGCTTCCTCGGGAAAGGCCTGTACCGGACGCTGGTCATTCTTCCGGTGCTCATGGCGGTCCTGGCCGCGGCGCTCGTTCCCGCCGGCGGCTGGCTCGCCGCCGTCGTGGTCCTCCTGGGCCTGTGGGGCCTGATGTCCACGGCCGCGCCCGTGGGTTGGTGGAGCTGGCTGGCGAAGGCCATGCCAAACAATGCTGAGGCGGGCGGCGGCCTCATGGTCGCCGTTGTCCAGACGTCGATAGCCATCGGGTCGACACTGGGTGGAGTGCTGTTCGACTCCACCGGCCACCGCGGTACGTTCCTGGTGAGCGCGGGCGTCCTGTTGGCCGCGGCCGTCCTGGCATTCCAGGCCGCACGTGCCGCCAGGCAGGCAGCATGACCATTTGGAAAGACTTCCCTTTAAGCCGAAACCTTAGGAGGACGACATGAAGTACACCCCAAGCGGCGGCCAGACGGCAGCCGGGCCGGAGGAGTGGTTCACCGGATCAGTGCACATCGACAGCATCCGCAACCCGGATGAGCAGTCAGCCATCGGCTGTGCCCACGTCCGGTTCGCCCCCGGCGCACGGACCGCCGGCACCACCACCCCAAGGGGCAGACCCTGTACGTCACGGACGGCATCGGACTGGTGGCACGGCGCGGCGGGGAGGTCCAGGAGATCCGGCCCGGCGACGTCGTGTACATCGAGCCTGGCGAGGAGCATTGGCACGGGGCTGCTCCGGACCGGTTCATGGCGCATGTTGCCATGCACGAAGCTGACGGTAACGGGCAGGTGGTCACCTGGCTGGAGCACGTGACCGACGAGGAGTACCGGGCCTAGTGCTCCCCGCCGGCGGCGCATGTCAGAACGCCGCGCCGATCGAGGCCAGCTGTGCCGCCCCGGCGTCCGCGTACTGGTTCCCGGGCCGTGCCAGGCCGTAGTGGTCCCGAAGGGTACGGCCGGTGTAGTCGGTGCGGAACAGTCCGCGTTCCTGCAGGATGGGCACCACCCGGTCCACGAAGGCGTCCAGCCCGGAGGGCAGCACCGGCGGCATGATGTTGAAGCCGTCGGCCGCCCCGCCGTCGAACCATTCCTGGATGGCGTCCGCCACCTGCACCGGGGTGCCGGTGAAGGTCCGGTGCCCGCGGCCGCCGCCCAGCCGGCCGATCAGCTGCCGCACGGTGAGCTGCTCGCGGCGGGCCAGCTGCACGATCAGGGTGTAGCGGCTCTTGGCGCCCTCGATCTCATCCTCGCTGGGCAGGTCGGCGGGCAGCTGGCGGTCCAGCGGGAGGTCTTCGGGATTGACGCGGAGGGTCTTGGCCAGCTGGATCCGGGCGTACTCGGGCTTGATCAGCCGGTCCAGTTCGCGTTCGAGTTCCAGGGCTTGCTTTTCCGTCGCGCCGATCACGGGCACGATGCCGGGCAGGATCTTGATGCTCTCCGGGTTGCGGCCGGCGGCGGCGGTGCGGGCTTTCAGGTCGCGGTAAAACTCCTGCGCGTCGGCCAGGGTCTGGTGCGCGGTGAACACGGCATCCGCGTACCGGGCGGCCAGCTCCTTGCCGTTCTCGGACGAGCCAGCCTGGACGATCAGCGGGTGCCCCTGCGGGGAGCGGGGGACGTTGAGCGGACCGCGGACCCTGAAGTGCCTGCCCTCATGGTCAATGGTGCGGATCTTTTCGGCGTCGCCCCAGACGCCGTCGGCCTTATCCGCGAGGATGGCGTCGTCCTGCCAGCTGTCCCAGAGTTTCCGGGCCACCTCGATGAACTCGGCCGCCCGCTCGTACCGTACGGCGTGGGCGGGCTGGTCGTCGACGCCGAAGTTCCGGGCGGCGTCGGGCCCGGCCGTGGTCACCACGTTCCAGCCGGCCCGGCCACCGCTGACCCAGTCCACGGAGGCGAACCGGCGGGCCAGGTTGAACGGCTCGTTGTAGGTGGTGGAGGCGGTGGCGATGAGCCCGATCCGCTTGGTGGCGCCGGCGATGGCGGTCAGCAGGACGGTGGGTTCCAGCTTGCCGGCCGGACGGCGTCCCACTTCGCCGAACAGGACGGGGGAGTCGGCGAAGAAGATGGAGTCCAGCTTGCCCCGTTCGGCGGTGCGGGCCAGCTGCTGGTAATGCTCCACGCGGCTGCCGGCGTGGGGGTCGCTTTCCGGCAGCCGCCACGAGGCCTCGTGGTGTCCGGTGCTCATGAGGAAGGCGTTGAGGTGCAGCTGGCGCTGCGGGGACGGGGTCTGGGAAGCCATGCGGGTACTCCTTCGAGTGTGGGAAGAGGTGGCGGGTACGACGCCGGACGCCGGCCAGGAAGGACGGCGCGGGAAGGCGCGGAAAAGGGATGCAGGGGAGTGCCGGCGTCGGACGATTGTGCCCGACGCGCCGGGGTGTTGAAACACCTAAACACGGCCGCTGCGGCCTTGGCCAGCACCGTGAAACGGAAGCTCAACGGGAGGAAACGGCACTACTTATTGCGCCATTCCGGGGTCAAAACAGGCAACGCGGCGCCATGATCCGCAACGCGGGTTAATGTGGCTGGAAAGGGTAGGGACATGGGTCGAGGGGAGAAGCGCATGCGTCACCGGGTCCTGGCTGCTGTGGCCGTTTTCGGGGCAAGCCTTCTAGTGGCCGGCTGCACTGCCGCCCCTGCTCCCGCGCCGGCCACCACATCCGCTGCCCCCGCGACATCCGCCGCGCCGCCGTCCGCCCCGGCTCCCACCACACCCGCGCCCGGGGCTCCCGCCGCAGCTGCCACCATCGCCGGCGCGCCGCAGCAGGTGGCGGCGGACCTTGACGCTCCCTGGTCGGTGGTCTTCCGGGATGGGACGCCGCTGGTGAGCGAACGCAACAGCGGGCAGATCCTTGAACTCGCTCCTGACGGCTCCTCCCGGTCCATCGGAACCGTGGAGGGGGTGGCGGCCCGCGGCGAGTCCGGCTTGCTGGGCCTCGCCGTGGGCAGCCAGGGCGACCTTTACGTCTATTCGACGGCGGAGGACGGCAACCGGGTCCAGCGCTTCCCCGTCAGCGGTGAACCCGGGTCCCTCTCGCTGGGGCGCCCGGACACGCTCCTTGACCGCATCCCGTCGGCAAACATCCACGACGGCGGCCGGATCGCTTTTGGCCCCGACGGCATGCTCTACGTGACGGCAGGTGACGCGAGCCGGCGCGACAGCGCCCAGGACCGCGGCTCACTGGCCGGCAAGATCCTGCGGATGACCCCCGACGGCGACGCTCCCGCAGACAACCCCTTCCCCGGTTCGCTGGTCTACAGCTACGGCCACCGGAACCCGCAGGGCATGGCCTGGGCGGAGGACGGAACCATGTTCGCCACCGAGTTCGGCCAGAACACCTGGGATGAACTGAACATCATCACCCCCGGCGCCAACTACGGCTGGCCCACCGTTGAAGGGATCGCGGGCCGGGATGGCTTCGTGGACCCGGTCCAGCAGTGGCGGCCCGGCGCGGCGAGCCCCAGCGGCATGGCCCATGCGGGCGGTACCTTGTTCGTGGCCAACCTGCGCGGCCAGGTCCTGCGGTCTGTCCCCGTCTCGGATCCCGGCACCTCCGCGGAGCATTTCAGCCGCGAGTTCGGCAGGATCCGGGACGTGACAGTGGCGCCGGACGGCCGGCTGTGGTTCCTGACCAACAACACCGACGGCCGCGGCCGCCCGCAACCCGGGGATGACCGGATCCTCGCCGTCGACCTGGCGGAGGGGTGAGCCGGAGCTCCGTCAGCTCCGCGCGCCGGCCTGCGCCAGTTCCACGATCTTCTCGGTGGCGGCCCAGGAAGCGAGGAGCTTGAGCGCCTCGTCGGAGGGGCTGCCGGGGGTGGCCGGATAAACGGTGAGGGAGTGCCCGGGGTCCTCCTCCAGTCCCAACACCTGGTAATTCAGTTCCAGCAGTCCCACCGCCGGATGCCGGAAGAATTTGGTCCCGGCGTAATGGCGGCGGACATTGTGCGCAGCCCACAGCGTCCGGAATTCCTCGCTGCGCATGGACAGCTCGCCAACCAGTTCGGCGATGCCCTTGTCGTGCGGGTTCCGGCCCGCCTCGCGGCGCAGGATGGCAACGTTGGTGTTGGCTGCCCGGTCCCAATCGACGTAGAAATCGCGGGACCGCGAATCCAGGAAGATGAAGCGGGAATGGTTTCCCGGCCTGGCGGTGCTGCGGTACATATCGGAGTAGAGCGCGTAGCCCAGCGTGTTGGCCGCCACGATGTCCAGCCGGTCGTTGCCTATGAAGGCGGGCGCTTCGGTGATGGCGTCCAGGAGGTACTGCAGCTCCGGCCGCACCCCGGACGGGACGGGAGCCGCAACGCGTTTCCGGCCCGAGGTGTTGGCCGCCCGGGCAAGATCGTAGAGGTGGTCGTGCTCTGCCCGGTCCAGTTCCAGGGCCCGCGCAATCGCATCCAGCACACTGTCGGACACACCCGAAAGGTTCCCGCGCTCCAGCCGGGTGTAGTAGTCCACGCTGACCCCGGCCAGCCGGGCCACTTCCTCACGCCGCAGCCCGGGCACGCGCCGGCGGCCCCCGTAGGGCTCGAGTCCCGCCTGCTCGGGCGTGATGCGTCCACGGCGGGTGGAAAGGAACTGCCGGACTTCGGCTCGGTTATCCATAGGGGACACGTTACGACGGATCCGGAAAGCCAAGGGTGGGTCTGCCAGAACCAGTTACAGCAGGGCCCTCCTTACGGATCCCAACTGCCGGTTTGATGTCCATGTAGCCCTGTAGCATTTCGATAACCCCCAAAGACATCACAGGAGACCCATGACTACCGTCAAGGCCTATGCCTCACCGTCCTCCTCCGAGGACCTCATCCCCACCACCATCGAACGCCGCGCCGTTGGCCCGCACGATGTCCTGATCGAGATCAAGTTCGCCGGCATCTGCCACTCGGACATCCACACCGTCCGCGGCGACTGGGGCCCGCAGCAGTACCCGCTGGTCCCCGGCCACGAGATTGCCGGCGTCGTCACCGAAGTGGGCTCCGCCGTGACCAAGCACAAGGTGGGCGACCGCGTGGGCGTCGGCTGCATGGTTAACTCGTGCCGTGAATGCGCCAACTGCCTGAACGGCGACGAGCAGTACTGCCTCAAGGGCATGGTGGGCACCTACGGCGCGGAGGACCGCGACGGCACCATCACCCAGGGCGGCTACTCCACCCACGTTGTGGTCACCGAGCACTTCGTGGTGAGCATTCCGGACGGCTTGGAGCTGGACGTCGCAGCCCCGCTGCTGTGCGCAGGAATCACCACCTACTCGCCGCTGCACCGCTGGGGCGCCGGCCCCGGCAAGAAGGTGGCCGTGGTGGGCCTTGGCGGACTGGGCCACATGGCCGTCAAGCTCGCCGCCGCCATGGGCGCCGAGGTCACCGTCCTGTCCCAGTCGCTCAAGAAGCAGGAGGACGGCCTGCGCCTGGGCGCAACCAGCTACTTCGCCACCAGCGACCCCGGCACGTTCGAGCAGCTGGCCGGTAGCTTCGACCTGATCATCAACACCGTCAGCGCCTCCATCGACATCAGCGCCTACCTGCAGCTGCTGACGCTCGACGGCGCCCTGGTCAACGTGGGTGCCCCCGCGGAACCGCTCCCTGTCAACGCCTTCGCGCTGATCGGCGGCCGCCGGTCCTTCGCCGGATCGATGATCGGAGGCATCCCCGAAACCCAGGAGATGCTCAACTTCTGCGCCGAGCACGGCATCGGCGCGGACATCGAGGTCATCCCGGCAGGGAAGATCAATGACGCATACGAACGTGTCCTTGCCTCGGACGTCCGCTACCGCTTCGTGATCGACACCGCCACGCTGTAGCAGGGACCCGCGTAACGGCGGGCCGGCCCCGGAAGGTGCCGACCCGCCGTCGTGCGTGGGGCGCCGGGTCCTTTTGTTATGCCCCGCAACGGTTGGGCGGCAATCAGTCCGCTCCCGGATCCCGAATCCAGCCCCGGTTCCACAATGGAAGGACCAGTTTTCCAAGCCCCGGGAGGGTGTGATGAGAAGGTCCGCCGGGCTGGTTCCCGCGTTGATCCTCGTTGGTGCGGCGGTGGCCGGCTGCGGCCCGCAGGTAGGACCGCCGGCGGCGTCGCCCACCACCACGGCCGCGTCCGCCTCCCCGACCCCCTCGGAGACGTCGTCACCGACCGAAACAGCAAGTCCCGCGCCGGCCACCACCGCGCCGAGGGGTTCCCTGAAGACCTTTACGACGGCGGACGGCCAGCTGGCGTTCGACCTCCCCGCCACGTGGAGCGTGCGCGATCCGGCCGGGGAACTGCCCGAAGGCGGCGGGGCTTTCGCCGAGGTGACGAACGAGGCGGGCCGGCCGATGGCAACGTTGCGGACCAACATGGCCACGGGCTCCACCTGCCTGGAGAAGTACCCCTATGCGGTCCTGGAGTCGCAGGAGCTGCCTGCCCTGGCACAGGATGGCGAGACTCCACGGTTCATCTACGAAACCCGGGGCAACACCGCAACGCCCGGTCCCGCTGACACGCCCGCGGCAGCATACGGCATCGTTTCCGTTCCAGCCCCCACCGGGGACCTGGCCTGCCCGATGTTCCACTTCTTCACCTGGCCTCCCACCGCCGCAATGTTCGGTGCGTTCTACAACCCGGAGAACAACAGGACCCCGGGCGTCGAGTCCCTGCCCTACCTGGAACAGGCCCGCAGGTACATGGACACCACCGAGTACCAGAACATCCGCCGGATGATCACCTCGCTCCGCCCGGCGGGCTAGAAACCCCGCAGGAACCCCGCCATCCCTTCCCGCAACCACAACGAATTACTGGCATGAACTACTACACCCCGGCGGCGCAGGAAAGAGTCCGGGACGCCGCATATGACGCAGTGGAAAAAGTACTCGACGGCATGTTCTCGCCGTTGAACAGGCACGCGCTGAACGCACGCTGGAACCAGGCCTGCGAAGCGATGGCAAAGTATCTGGAAGCCCAGGACACCGGCGAGGAGTAGGCCCTTCCCCTACCCGGCGGGCCGGGATTCGAAGGCTTCCCGGCCCAGGAACACCAGCTGCGCTTCCTTCTCCGGCAGCTGGACCTTGGGCCCGGCCTGGAAGCCGAAACCGGTGAGCCGGCCAATGGCCTTGGCGTTCCGGGCATCAGGTTCCGCCACCACGCGGTCCTTCGCCGGATCGGAGAGCACGAACCGCACCAGCCCGGCCAGCAGGGTCGCCGTGAAGTTGGGGACCGGGCGCGCAGCCGGGGCCAGCAGCAGGTGGATGCCGGCATCCCCGGCACGGGCCGGATACACCTCGCCCACAGGATCGTGCAGCGGCTCGTACGTCTGGAAGACGCCGGCAGGCTCGCCCTCAACGGTCATCAGGAACCCGTGGTGGGTGTCCAGGCTGTCCAGGAACGCATAGACGTCCCGGACCTCGTCCCGGCTCCAGCCGTTCATGCCCCAGAATTTGGCGCGCTCCTCCCGCACCCAGCTGTGCACCAGGTCCGCGTCTTCCTCGGGCGCCAGGCGGAGCAGCCGGAGGCGGCCCAGGCCCGGGAGGTCCTCCTCGTACACCGCGTCCCGGGTTGCGTGCGGAAGTCCGGTCTCGATGCTTGTCATGGAGTCTCCTTGGTGAGCTGGTCCCAGTCGGTCATGACGGGGAGAAGTTCGCCGGCGGCCCAGAGCGGCAGCTGGCTGAGGAAGTTGGGGTCACCGGGTTGTCCGGACGCGCCGAACGGCACGATCCACCGGCTCTTCGCACGGTCCGAGAGGTCCCAGACGTAGCGGGCCACGGGGCCGCGGAAGGACGCATCCGTGACGCCCGGCAGGCTTTCCGTGCACAGCACGCAGCTGGTGTCCCCGGACAGGGCGGTGGCCGGCACGGCGGGTGCGGCGGTGCCCGCGCCCGGGAAATCCGAGAGTGCGTGCAGCGGCAGGACCGTGTGGCTTTCGCCCCAGGCAGCGGACGACGGCGATGCTGCCGCCGCCTCCAGCGCCCGTCCCGCCGCGGTTGCCACGTCGAGGCCGTGCCCGTCGCCTTTGGCAATGATGGTTTCCAGGGCGAAGCCAACCCGGGAGACCGGGTTCAGCCACGGTGCGAACAGGGCCGGGTGCCCGGCGGGCGCCGCGAGCGGTGCCAGCACGGGATCGCCGGCCAGCGCGACCACCAGCGCCGAGCGCCAGGCAGCGAACGCTCCGGCGTCCGTGCTGGCGGCATGCATGGATCCGTCCCAGGCCAGCAGCCGGTCCCGCAGCTCCAGGGCAGGGGCGGACAGGGAGATCCCATGTTCCCCGCCCAGTTCCGCCAGCAGGGCACGCAGCGCGGGCCAGGACCCCAGCCGGCAGTCCATGTGGATCCGCTGCATGTCCTCCGCGTCCAGGTTGTCCCCGGCTTCTTCCAGCAACTGCCGGATCCGGCGAGCCCGGTGGGCCGGAGCGAACTCCAGCCCGGTCAGGCTGCCGCCGCCGGACTCGCGGTCATTCGCGTTCACTGCCAGCGCGTCCACGCGGGACGCCGGCAGATCCACCCACGTGCCCGTCCACCGGTGCTGCGCGGACTCGGCGGGAACGGGACCGATTCGGTTCTCCGGGTCCCGCACCGGAACCTTGCCCGCCACCAGCTGCCGGACGTCTCCGCCGGCATCGGCGGCCAGCACGCAGTTGACCGGCTCCACCCAGGCTTGCAGCGCAGCCTCAATATCGGCGGCGCTTCGGCTCCGCAGCAGCGGCAGGAGGGCCTCGAAACCCAGCCGCCCCCCGGCCCGCGACGGTGCCCGCAGGCTCAGCGCGCCGCCGTCGGGCCCGCCCGAGATGACAGGGCCGCGGGCTGTCTCAACCACGTGCACCGTTTCCGTGGCGGCGCCGCGGACCAGGATCTCCTCCTGGTGGTCGGCAACCACCGGCTCCCACCCGTCCGGACCGAGTGCCTGGAGGGCGGCGCCGTCCCGCCTGAGCTGTTCACGGTAGAGGTCCTGGTAGTCGGCCATGGCATTGGTGACCGCCCACGCCGCCGTTCCCGTGTGGCCAAAGTGCGGCAGGCCGGGGACGCCGGGAAAAGCCAGCCCGACGGCGTCGAACTCCGGGCAGGCGAGCCGCACCTGCTGGTAGACGCCGGGAAGTTCCAGGAGCCGGTGCGGGTCGCCGGCGACGAGCGGCGCACCGGAGCCCGTCAGGCCTCCCGTGGCAGCCCAGGCGTTGCTGCCCGCCCAGACCGGCGCCTCGATGCTGAACAGCTCCACCGCTTCCGCGCCAAGGGTCCGGGCCACGTGGTCCCGCCAGAGCTTGTTGGGAAAGGTGCTGAACAGGATGTGGTGGACCAGGAAGACGCCGAGCGGAGTCCACGGCTCCCAGCGGGCCGGTGCCGTGGCCGTGTCCCGGAACTCCCGGGCATCCCGCCGGCCGGCTTCCAGGGCGTCGTTCACGCCATCCACGTAGGCACCGCACCACTGCTGCGTGGCCGGATCCAGGTTGTGGAAGCAGCGGCGGGCTGTGTCATCGATCCGCGCCTGCCGGGCAAACCGGTCCCACACCACGCCGTCCGGTCCCAGGTGTTCAGCCGTCCTGCCCTCGGAGCGCCAGCGCTCCACTTCGATCTGCCAGGAGCGGTCCGTGGCGGCGTTCTCACCCTGCAGGAAGGCGAGCTCGGTGGCCGACCCGGCGCGCAGGTGGGGGACGCCCCACGGGTCGCGGAAGGTCTCAGCGGCCATGGTGCGGAGTTGCGGGGGTGGGCACGTGTCAAGTCCTTTTCTTAGGTAAGCCAAGCCTAAGTAAGGGTACGGGGAGGGGCGGGCCATTCCCAAAACCCGTAGCGCAATAAACCGATCTGCAGCCTAGGGCGTGAGCGCCGCCAGGATCGCGGCGGCGGGTCCGTCCACCGCATGCCGGAACCCGGTGCCCGCCCAGAGGTTGAGCCAGTTCGGATCCCCGGCTGCCGCGGCCGCTGCGCGCAGGGGAGCGGTCAGGTGGTGGATCTCCGGGTAGCCGTAGGGCGCTTCGGCGTCGTGCAGGCGCATGAATTCGTTGGTGAGGCCGCGGGCGTTCCTGCCGGAAAAGGACCGGGTGACGGCGGTGGCGGGAAAGCTCCCGGACGCCAGTGCTGCCCGGTGCGCCGCCTTGGTCCCGGCCTCGTCCGCGCGCAGGAACGCCGTACCCGCCTGGACTGCGGTTGCGCCCAGGGCCAGGGCCGCCCGGGCGCCCGCTGCGGTGGCGATTCCTCCGGCGGCGAGCAGCGGGACAGGAAGGTCCGCAAGTCCGGCCAGCAGGGTGTGCAGGGGCTCCGTTTCGTCCGCGGCGGGATCGAAGGTGCCGCGGTGGCCGCCGGCTTCCGGACCCTGCACGCAGAGCGCGTCCACGCCGGCGTCGAGCGCCCGCAGGGCCTCGGCGCGCGAAGTGACGGTGGCGACCACGGCGGTTCCCCGCTCCTGCAGCGCGCCGATGACTGTTCTGTCCGGCAGGTCGAAGGTGAAGGAGACGACGGCGGGCGCCAGCTCCAGCAGGACGTCCACCTTGTTGTCCCAGTCGTCATCGTCGTGCCGGGGATCGCCCAGGCGGACACCGAAGCGCTCAGCGTCCGGCGCCAGGGCATCGGCGTAAGCGTGCAGCGCGTCGGGGTTGCTGAAGGGGGCCTGCGGAACGAAAAGGTTGACGCCGAACGGCCTGCCCGTGAGGCTGCGGGTGGTTTCAATTTCTAGCCGCGTCGCATCCGCTGTCTTGTAGCCGGCGGCCAGGAAGCCCAGTCCGCCCGCCTCGCTCACAGCAGCAGCCAGCCGCGGCGTGGACGGTCCGCCAGCCATGGGTGCCTGGATGACGGGCACCGGCAGGGAAGCAAGATCGAAGCGGGAGTTGTGCTGGTTGCTCATGGAGTCCTTCCGTGTCAGGCTGGCTGGCCGCCGGGTCAGCTGCGGAACTGGCCGGAATCAGTAGAGGAAGATGTCGATCCATTCCCGGTTGTGGGCATGGATCAGCACCAGGAACAGCACGAAGTCGAACAGCAGGTGCACGCTGACGATGTATGAGAGGGACTTGGTCACCGTGAAGAGCCGGGCCTGTAGCAGGGCGAACGGGAAGATGAAGAACGGTGCCCAGGCGTGGAACCCGAGTTCCCAGAGGAAGGACGTGAAGAGGACGGCCTGGAGCAGGTTGGCCTGCCAGTCGGGGAGGTGCCGGCGCAGCAGGGTGAAGGCGGTGCAGATGAAGAACAGTTCATCCCAGATCCCCAGCACATTGGTGCCCAGGAACAGCCGGGCGATGCCGTCCACGTCGCTGACCGCCGGCCAGTTGTTGTAGACCCCGGTGCGGATCATGTACACCGGCATCAGGGCGTACCCGATCAGCAGGACGGCGGGCAGGTACCACTTCTCCGCGCGGGTCCATGGCTGTCCGGTCCGGACGGGGAAACGGATGGCATGGTCCTTGGTGACGAACCGGGACACGGCGTAGGGGATGCCCACCGCCAGGATCATCGCGGTTCCCATCACCGCCATATGCTCGGTGCTGATGTCCGTGGTGATGGGGACCAGGCTCATGGCGGTCAGCCCCACCGCGATCAGCGCAAGATCGATCAGGAGCCGCCGGCTGATGATGCCGGCGAGGACCAGTGCGGCGGCCAGGAGGAGAAAGCCAAAGAGCCGGTCCTCCCGCGCGAACAGCAGGAAGCCCGACGCCGAGACGAGGGCTGCGGGCACCACCGCCAGTGTGGTCCGGGCGGGCTTCCCTGCTTCCGCACTCTGGATATCGGCTTGCGCCTGTGATTGCTGCCTCATCACGTCCCTATGCTTCAGTGGCGCTTCCGGTGGATGCTCAAAAGTCTACTTGCCGGCCGGACGCCGGACGAGGTGCCGGCTCACCACAGCAGCGTCAGCACCAGGTCCACGGCGGGCCGGGCCTCCAGCCACGTGTCAAGCACCGGGCGTAGCTGGGACTCGGCGCCGGCCAGCCCCAGCTGCGTTGCATCGGACGATGCCGGCACGTGGTGGTGCCCGTCGTCGGGGGTTGCGTGCGAGCATTCCGAACACAGCAGGCGCATCCCGGACCAGTCGTCCGCGCCCACGCCATGCCGCTCCAGAAGGTCGGACAGTTCCTGCAGGTCGTCCGGCGTTGCCCCGGTCACCTGGGCCTGCCACGTGGGCAGGCCCGAGTCCTCCAGCCGCAGGAGCTGGTCGAATACTGCCACGTCCTGCCCGTCCAGCCGGCGGAACCCCTTCGGTTCGCCGTCGTGCAGGACGACGTCCCGGTACCGGTGCCCGGATTCGGGCAGCGGCACACTGGCGATGACCGCGTGGGCGGGGCTCCTGCGCCAGCACCAGACCACTTCAGTGGCGCCGGCTGAGGGCAGCACCTGGTGGGGAAGGCTTGGCTGGTCCGGATTCAGCCGGACCGGCGCCAGGCCAAAATCGGAGTCGATGGGTTCGTAGCCGGTTCCCAGGCCGCCAATGCCGTAGGCAGCCCACGCCCGGCGGGCCGTTGCCCAGTCGCCCAGGGCCGTGGAGGCGATTCCCAGGTTCCAGGCGGCGGGGTTGACGCCGTCGAAGTCCGCCGCCTCCACAGGCGTGAAGAGCTCAACCGCCCGGGCGTTGCGTTCCAGGCTTTCAGCCCACTTGCCGAGCGCCTTCGACAGCAGCCCGGCATGGAACCAGGCGTAGAAGGAATCCGGGGCGAGGCGCAGCATCTCGCCAGCCAGCGCCCTTGCCCTGTCCGTTTCGCCGGCGTCGTCCGCGGCCGTCCAGTCGGACCAGACATCCCGCGGTCCACGCTGCTCCCCATGGCCCTGCCATTTGCGAACCGTCACCCGTCCAGTATGCAGGGGCCTCCGGGTGCGCACCATGGCCTCCCGGCCATCTGCCCGGGATTAAGGCAAAGCGTACGACGGCGGGCGGTGCCGGCGTCGTACGCTTTGCCTTAAGAGAGGGTTGCCGCTTAGGCGCCCACCAGGGCCTTGTCCTCGCCGCGAACGCTCAGCGTGAAGGTGTTGGGTCCGCTGCAGGTCACCGCAACGCGGCACGTGGTGGTGTTGTGCCGTGCCGAAAGATCGCTGATCGCGGAGTCCAGGGTGTGGTGGAGGGTGGCTTTGTCCCAGATCTTCAGGGTGACGGAATCAGTGGCATCGAACGTCATTATTCAACTTCCATTTCTTGCGGTCTGGCGGCCTGGTCGTGTACGGCCGTGTCCTCGTCGGTGAGGACAAGCAGATGGGAAAGCGCATTCCCAGGTTTTAGTCTGCATGGCTCCAGGATGAATGGCAACCGGAACCGGGATTAAGTGAGCAAGCACACCGGGGGGAAGCCCCGGCCCTAGAAGGCGGGGTTAAGGCTGAGGGTGAAGGTGTTGGGGCCGCTGCAGGTCACGGCGATCCGGCTCTTGTCGGTGTTGTGGCGCACGGAGAGGTCTTCCACCAGCGTGTCCAGGGTGGTGTGCACGGCGGAGCGGTCCCAGATTTTGAGGGTCACGGATTCGGCAGTTTCAAACGTCATTGTTCAGTACTTCCTTGCATTGGTCCGGCCGGTAAAGCCGGAAAATCGGCCTGCTCGCGCCATGGGGCGGTCGGCCGCCCGGAGGGCATGCCGGCGCGCCTCATTGCGTCACCAGGATGGGTTAAGGGCCGGAAAACGAATCCTGCCCTGCCCTTCCATGGTGCCGAAACCGAAAGGGTGCTCTCAACCAAATCGCCGTTTATTGCAAGTGAATCTCATCACGTATGGACGGGTGCCGCCCCCACGGTTCCCAGCGGGATGACGTGCGGACGGCCCTCGGTGGGTTCCGCCACCACGTGGGCGTCCAGGCCGAACACCTCCAGCAGGCACTCGGGGGTGATGACCTCGGACGGGCTGCCCTGCGCCACGATGGCCCCGTCCTTCATGGCGATGATGTGGTCCGAGTAGCGCGCGGCCAGCGAGATGTCATGGAGCACCATCACGACGGTCCGGTGGTGCTCGCGGTTCAGCCGGCGGACCAGCTCCAGCACATCCACCTGATGGGCGAGGTCCAGGTAGGTGGTGGGCTCGTCCAGCAGCAGGATCCCCGTTTCCTGCGCCAGCGTCATCGAAATCCAGGCCCGCTGCCGCTGCCCGCCCGAGAGGTCCTCCAGTGGCGAATCCGCCAGTTCCAGGATGTCGGTTGCCTCCAGGGCAGCCTCCACTACCCGTTCGTCGGAGGCGGAAAACTGCTGGTACCACTTCTGCCGCGGGTGCCTGCCCCGCGAAACGAGGTCCGCCACCGTCAGGCCGGACGGCGCAGTGGGGGCCTGCGGCAGCACGCTGATCCGTGTGGCGATGTGCCGGGTGGAGTGTTCCCGGAGCGGGATGCCGTCCAGCAGCACGTCGCCGGACCGGGGATTCAGCAGCCTGCCGAGCCCCCTCAGCAGCGTGGACTTGCCGCAGCCGTTGGGGCCGATGATGGAGGTGACCCGGGCGTCCGGGACGTCCAGGGTCAGGCCGCTGATGATGTCGGCGCCCTCGTAGCCAAGGCTGAGGTCCCGGGCGCGGAGGCCCTGTTGCGGGGTGGACATGTTCAACTCAGCCTCCGCTGGTACTTGAGGATCAGGTGGATCAGGAACGGTGCGCCCAGCACGGCGGTGGCCACGCCCACCGGCAGCGGGGCGGCGAGGGCGTTGGCGGACAGGGTGTCCGCCAGCAGCACGAAGATGGCGCCCACCAGGGCGGACACGCCCACCGAGGGAATCACCGTGGACGTCAGCGCCCGGGCAATCCGGGGACTGGCCAGGGCGACAAACGCCACGGGTCCCGCAGTCACGGTCGCCACCGACGCGAGCAGGACGGCGAGGGCCAGGACAACCAGGCGGACCACGCCGATCCGGGCACCGAGGCCGACGGCGGTGTCCTCACCCAGGCTGGTGAGCAGCAGCCACCTGCCGCTGGACATCGCAGCCAGGAGCAGCACCGCAGCACTGACCGCCATGGGCTGGACGGTTTCCCAGTCCTTTCCGTTGAGCGAGCCCATCATCCACGTCAGCGCCTGGGCGGCACTTGTCACATCGCCCAGGGTGAGGATCCACGTGGTGAGGCTGGCTGCCAGGCCGGAGATGCCCAGGCCTGCCAGCACCAGGCGGTAGCTGTCCAGCCCCCGCCGGTAGGAGAGCAGATAGACGCCCACTCCGCTGGCGATGCCGGCGGTAAACGCGGCGGCGGGCATTCCCACTGTCGCGGCCAGC
This sequence comes from Arthrobacter nitrophenolicus, assembly GCF_045833485.1. Taxonomy (NCBI): domain Bacteria; kingdom Bacillati; phylum Actinomycetota; class Actinomycetes; order Micrococcales; family Micrococcaceae; genus Arthrobacter; species Arthrobacter nitrophenolicus. The sequence goes on along the minus strand of NZ_CP174504.1, from coordinate 1,065,806 downwards.
CCGCTCAGGCCCGCATGGCCCCCGCCCGCAATGACCAGCACCGTCACGGCACCCAGCGAGGCGCCCGCCGTCACTCCCAGCAGGTCCGGACTTGCCAGTGGGTTCCGCGCCACTGTCTGGGTGATGGCGCCGGCGGCTGCCAGGCACGCTCCCACCACGACGGCGGCCACCATCCGCGGTGCGCGGAATTCCGTTACTGCCAGGTGGATGCGGGTGTTGGAGTCGTCCCCCAGCAGGGCGCGGAGGACGTCCGGGTACGCCATCGGTGTGCCGCCGAAGGCAACGTGCAGCGCCATGGCGGCCACCGTTGCCAGGACCAGCAGGACCGACACCACCAGTACGCGGACGTTGAAACGGATGGAAACAGGGCCTGCGCGCAGGGCCCTGATACGCGTGATGCCCTGGGAAGTTTCCCCTGGCTGCGCCTTCTGGAGGACGGTCATAGCGTCTGCAGCCTTTTTCGCCGGGCCAGGTAGATAAAGAAGGGTGCGCCCACCACGGCAAGGACCACGGCAACGGAGAGTTCGCCGGGCCTGGCGATCAGGCGTCCCGCCGTGTCCGCGAGGAGCACCACCGTGGCGCCGGTGAAGAGTGAAACGGGCACCAGCCAGCGGTAGTCCGGGCCGGTGATGGCGCGGGTGATGTGGGGAACCAAGAGGCCGGCGAAGGCGATGGGACCTGCCAGGGTCACGGCAGTGCCGGCAAGGAGGGTGACGGCCCCAATGCCCACGGCGCGTGCCCGGAGGACCGAGATGCCGAGCGAAACGGCGGTGTCCGCGCCCAGCGCCAGGGCGTTCAGGGCGCGGATGTTGAGCAGGGCAAGCACCACCCCGGCCGCGATGAACGGCCACACCAGTTGAAGGACGCCGGTCCTGCCGGCCAGGGAACCCACCTGCCAGAAACGCAGGGTGTCCAGGGCCTGGTCGTTGAGCAGGACGATGCCGGCCACCAGCCCGGAGCACAGTGCGGTGACGGCGGCACCGGCAAGCACCAGCGTCACGGGGGTGGCACCGTAGCGGGCCGCCGAGCCGATCATGAACACCAGGACGCTGGCCACGAGGGCGCCGGCGAAGGCCAGCAGTGCCTGGGCCAGGGCGGGAAGGTCGCCGGCAATGGCGGTGGCAGCCACGATGGCCAGCGCGGCACCCTGGTTGATCCCCAGAAGGCCGGGGTCCGCCACGGGATTCCGGGTGTGGCCCTGGACCAGGGTTCCCGCCAGGCCGAGGCAGATACCGGCGCAGATCCCCAGCACGGTGCGGGGCCAGCGCAGCTCGCGGATGGTCACGTCCATGACGTTGCCGGTGGGGGTAAACAGGGCATGCCAGGCTTCCTGCAGCGAGGAGGGCTGCCCGCCGATGCAGATGCTGAGCACGCTGGCCAGGAACAGGGCCAGCACCGAGGCCAGGAACCAGGCCGTCCGGTTCCGGGGAGCCTTCCGGCGCGGGGGAGCGGGCGCAGCGGGTCCTGCCGGCGCCCGCTCCGCCGTGGGGCCCGGCTCAAGGTTCAGCGTTTTCACATCGGACTTTCTATTACGTCACGGGTTTGTGAGCTATTCCTCCAAATCCTGCTACAGTCTACGGCAGACGCAGGTAAGGCTTACCTAATGCGTCGCAGACCCGTTCCGTTTATGAAGGCATCCCCGTGAAAACTCGCATATCCAGGCAGCTCACTGCTGCCGCCGCCGGCCTGGTCCTCCTGGCTACCGCGGCCTGCGGCTCCCCGGCCGCCACCACCAGCAGCACCGCCACCACCGCCGCTGCCGAAGCCGCCGGATTCCCGCTGACCATGGAACACACCATGGGCTCCACCACCATCGAAGAGGTCCCCAAGCGCGTGGTTGCGCTGGATCCCAGCTACATCGACGCGGCGCTCCTGCTCGAGGCTGACCTGGTGGGCTACGTGCAGTACCGGCAGGACCCCAAGGCCCCCTTCGCCCCGTACCTCGGCGACGTTGCCGATGCCACCAAGGATGCGGTGAACGTTGGAACCCTGGCCGAGCCCAACCTGGAAAAGATCCTGGAACTGCAGCCGGACCTGATCGTGTCCGCAAAGGTCCGCCACGAGGCGTTGTACTCGCAGCTGTCCAAGATCGCGCCCACCATCTTCTCCGTGAGCACCGGTCCCACCTGGAAGGAGAATGTTGTTTTCCTCGGCGAGGCGTTGGGCAAGAAAGCCAAGGCCGAGGAACTGGTCAAGGCATACGAGGACCGTGCGGCAAAGGTCGGCGCCGAGATCCTGGCAAAGAAGCCGGACGCCACCTACTCGCTGATCCGCTTCACCGGCGGTGACACCGCCCGCCTGTACTCCTCGAACTCCTTCATCGGCGAGATCATGGCGGACATGAACATCCCGCGGCCCAAGGACCAGCCGGACAGCGACAAGGAGATCTTCGTCCCGCTCTCTGCCGAGCAGATCCTGCAGGGCGACGCCGGCCTGGTGATGGTCAGCGCCTTCACCCCCGCCGGCGCCGAGGGTGACAAGGCCCGCGCCCAGCAGGAGGCCTTCCAGTCCAACCCGCTGTGGCAGCGGCTCGAGGGCGAGGTCAAGAACGTTGATGACGCCACGTTCCTGGCATCGGTCAGCATCCAGGGTGCCCACGCCGTGATCACCGAGCTGGCCAACCACTACGGCGTGGATCCGCAGCTGCCGTAATGCCCCTGATGGCTGCTTCAGAACCGGTTTCCGGGCACCCCGTGCGGGTGTTCGAAGCAGTGGTGGCGGAAGTGCGGGACCTGTCCCCGCACTTCCGCCGCGTCACGTTAACCGGTCCTTCCCTGCTGGACTTCGGTGTGCCGGGACCAACCCTGGACCTCCGCATCAAGCTGCTGCTGCCCAACCCGGGCCATCCACTGCGACTTCCGGGCGTGAACGGCGTCCTGGAGGCCGGGTGGTACCAGGATTGGCTCAAGCAGGACCAGCCCGGCCGCGGCTTCATCCGCAGTTACACGGTCCGGGCGCTGCGCCGGCCCCCCTCGGGCCCGGAAGTCGACGTCGACTTTGTCCTCCACCGGGGACCCGGGAGCCGGCCGGGGCCGGGATCCGGCTGGGCGCTGGAGGCAGCCCCAGGCTGCCAGGCATGGTTCGTGGGCCCGGACATCACCGCGGTGACAGCCGCAACGCCGTTGCCCGAGGCCGGGATCAACTGGAAACCCGGCCGCTCGGACCGGGTCCTGCTGGCAGGGGATGAAACGGCGGTTCCCGCCATCAGTTCCATCCTCGAAGCGCTTCCGCCGCAGATCAGCGGCCACGCGTTCCTCGAAGTCCCCGAAGCCGCGGACGTCCTTCCGCTGGCTACGAAAAGCGGTGTCCAGGTGTCGTGGCTCCATCGCGGCACCGGCGACGTGCAGCGCGGTGCCCGCCTCCTGGCAGCGGTGCAGCAGGCACTTGCCTCCGACGCCGGGACCTGGCATCCGTACGCGTGGATCGGTGCCGAAGCGGCAACGGTCAGATCCCTCCGCCGGTGCCTCACAGAGTCGGGTGTGGATCCCAGGGCATCGGAACTCCGGGGCTACTGGAGCCTCGGGAAGGCCGGCTCGGGCGTCAACGGAATCCCCGTGCCGCAGCGGTGAAGCGCCCGCGTCATTCGTCGAAGTAGGTTGGGACCTGCTGCTGCCCGGCAATCGACGTCACAACCGCCGCCGCCACCTCCCGGAGCTTGACGTTCCGCGCGTTGGAAGCCCTGGTGAGGATGCCGAAAGCTTCATCGCTGCTGCAGCGGTTCTCAGCCATGATCGCCCCCACGGCCATGTCGATCACCGTCCTGGACTGCATCGCGGCGGCCAGGTCGTTCCGGGTTTCCCTCAGCTGGGTGATGCGCAGAACCAGCCGCAGCGAACTGGCGGCCTGTCCGGCAAAAGCCTCCACTGTCGCAATATCCTCACCCGAGAATCCGTCGACACGGTCGGAATAGAGGTTCAGGACCGCTTCGGCCTCCCCGGCCAGGTCCAGCGGCACCGCAAGGATGGAGGACACTCCCTGGCCAGCCGCGGCCTGGACATAGGGCGTCCAGCGCTGCTCGGTGGAAAGGTCCGCCGCCAGGATGGTTGTCCCCGTACGCAGCGCAGTGAGGCAGGGGCCGTCGCCAAAGCTGTTCTGCAGCTCATCCAGGGCCGCTGCAACGTCATCGCTGCAGGCAACGACCTCCGGCCGTTTGCGGCGCAGGACCGTGACCCCGCTGTGGATGGTGTTGCCCGGCCCGGACAGGCGGGCGGCCGCCAGCACAGCGAGCTCCGCCAGGAAGTCCCGGACGTCCCGGCTGTCCAGCACCAGCTCCTGCAGGCTGGTATCAGTGTCCGGTACGTGGCCCTCGATGCCCATTCCTAGCCTCCATCCAGCCGGGCGGCGGAAAAGCTTCCTCCGTCCACAATGTCCCTGGCGATGTCCTGGATCCGGCGGTCGCTGGACTTGGCGGCCACCTGGAGCAGTTCGAGGGCATCCTCGCGACCGCCGCGGTGTTGCAGCATGATCAGTGCAATGGCGGCGTCCACCGCTGCCCGGGATTTCAGGGCATTCCGAAGGTGCCCCGTGTAGGCTTCGGGCGCGTGCAGCCGCAGGGCCAGCCGGAGGATACGGGACAGGGACTGGGCGTGCCCCTGCACCCGGCGTACGGTCCGCTGGTCAAATGCATGTGCCCGCTGCGCGTAGCAGTTAAGTGCAGCCCTGGCCGGGGAATCCGTGGGTATCGGCACCGCCATCATCGAATGCACCCCTTGCTGGAGGGCCGCCCTGGCGTACAAACCCCAGCGCGTATCGGCATCGATGTCGTCGATCAGCACCACCGTCTGCTGCCGGACCGCCGTCAGGCAGGGGCCGGCGTCGGCCACGTACTGCGTCTCGTCCAGCCGCCGCCCCTCCTCGGTGCTGCTGGCAACGGTGGAGGGGGCGCCGTCGCGCTCCACTGTGATGGTGCACAGCACCGGCGCCGTCCCGTCGGCGATCTGCGAGGCGGAGATTGCGGCCAGCCCCAGGAGGAATTCAGCAAACCCTGCGCTTTCCAGCAGCAGGTCCTGGTATTCCTCAGCTGTGGTCAGCGCATCATTCCCGGCCATAAGGCCCCGATTCCTGGTTGCGCCAGCTTCTGCCCTGGCTGTCGGCTGCCGCGCTTACTGCGGACTGGCCCCTGTATTCAACCTCCGGATCCTCTTGCCATCCCGAAATCTCCTACCTTCGACACTACGCTTGTGCAAGGCTTTCCGATACGGCGCCCCCGTCCGGCGACTGCTATTCGTCCGCCTCTGCAGCGCGCCCGCCAGCGGCCCCGCCGGACTCATCCCGGTTGTCCAGCTCTTCCGCTTCGCGGTCGAAGTCGTCCGAATATGGAGCACGCGGCCGGGGGAGTTCGTCGATCATTTCGTTGGCTGCCAACGCGAGCAGGTCCCGCTGGACGGCGGGCAGGGACAGGAGTCCCTGCAAGTAGGCTTCCACTTCATATTCCCCGGCATCGCCGGAGAGGCTGAAGTATTTAAGCCAGAGTTCGGAGACGCTGATGTCCGCTGCCCGCAGTGCTGCGCGGAGACGGCGCCGTTGTTCCGGTTCATTTGGATCGAAGCCCATGGGCGGTGCCTAGATTCCGGATGCTGGCGTCCCGGCCAGGACAGACTCGCAGACCTGTTGCAGGGTATTGGCCCGCTCCCTGGCCTGCCGGAGCAGCTGTTGCAGCGCGGCATCGCGGGAAACGCCCAGCCGTTCCATGAGGACGCCGCATGCCTGGTTGACCGTATCCCGGGTGTTCAGCGTGAGCTGCAGGCCTTCGGTCATCCTTTTTGGAGCCTCGCTGGCCTGCACATGCGAGAGCAGGGTGGCGGCCGGGCCGGCGAAGAGCTGCAGCAGCCTGGCGCTGGAGTCGTCGTAGGTGGCTGGGGTGGCTGCGTACAGCTTCAGGGCGCCCAGTGCTTCCTTGCCGGCGATCAGCGGGGCGCTCACAACGGCCCGGACGGGCAGGTCCCGGACGGCGTTGCGCCAGCCGGTCCAGCGCGGATCGGTATGTACGTCCTGGACCAGGACCGGCTTCTCCGAGGCCCAGGCCGTCAGGCATGGGCCCTCGCCGTATTCGTACTGGGCGGCGTCGGCTTTTTCCACAATGCCGTCCGTGTAGCCGCTGCTGGTCCGGCGGCCGCGGGCATCCAGGAGGGAAACGCCGGCGCCGATGGTTCCGGGCACCGATTCCTTCGCCGCCCTGGCCAGGAGCTGGACCGCCGTGGTCACTTTTTCCTCCGTCAGCAGCAGGCCCTGGATGCGAGCAATAATCGTGCTGAGCTCGTCCAAGGGTAGTTGCTGCGCCATACGCCCAGCATATGCCAAGCCGTTCCCCGCCCTGCGGGAGGGGGCTACGTTTCCCCGGACGTCACGGCTCCTTTTTCCGGGCGGCCAGTAAGATGTCCCCATGTCGAGTTCTGCAGATAACGAGTCAATACAGCAGCTGCAGGAAATCCTGGTGGGCGCGGAGAACGCGGTGGAATTCCTCTCCGGACTTTCCGGCCTGGCGGCAGCGGCCGTGTCCGAAGCTGCCGACGACCAGATCGAATGCGCGGTGACGCTCCAGCTCCGCCGGCGGCCGGCCACAGCGGCCGGGAGCAGCCAGCGCGCCCTGGACCTCGACCACGTGGAGCAAAGCCTGGGGGACGGTCCCTGCATCCGGGCCCTGCGCGAGATGTCGTCGGTCATGATCGACGACGTCTCCAAGGACCCGCGCTGGCCCGCCTACAACGAGGCGCTTGCCGCCGCCAACGTGCACAGCACCCTGGGCGTGCCGCTGGAGATCAGCGGCGACGCCCGCGCAGCCCTGAACTTCTTTGCCACCAAGCCGGGAGCCTTCACCGCTGACGTCTATGAAAAGGCCGTGGGGTTTGCTGCGGCAGCCCACAACACGCTGCACCTGTCCGTCCGGATCAACACCGCCCAGAACCGGGCGGAGGACCTTGAGGCGGCGCTGGAGAGCAGGACCGCCATCAACCTGGCCTGCGGCGTGATCATGGCGCAAAACCGCTGCTCCCAGGCCGAGGCGATGGACATCCTCACCAAGGTTTCCAGCAACCGCAACCGCAAGCTGCGTGATGTTGCCACCGAACTGATCGAACAGCTCTCCGGCGACAGCATCCAGACCCACTTCGACGGGTAGCAGCAGCGGGCCGTCAGCCCGCCCGCAGGACGGAAACGACGGCGGATGCGCCGGCCGCCTGCGCGTCACCTGGCGCGTGTGCCCGGACGTCCCAGCAGTTGCCGCTGCCGATGACCTCGAAGTCCTGCGATCCCGTCCGGGGCAGGACAAGGGCGGTGTTTTCGTCGATGGCAACAGCCCGCTCCACCAGCCCTGCTGCCACGGCACCTACCGCCCGCCCCAGTGTTCCGGCCTGTGCGGCATGCACGTCCACGGCGAAGGGGGCAAGGCCGAGACCGCTCCGGATGTCCAGGGCGTCCAGCCCCTCGGAGCACTCTTCACCGCATACCTCGGTGCCATCCACCCGGTAGCCGCCGATCAGCGCGCGTTCCGGCGCCACCATGGCACCCGCGGAAAAGCCAAGGTAGGAGGCGCCGCGTGCAATTGTCCGGGTGAGTGCCGCCATCGCGGGCTGGAGGCCTTCCAGGTAGGCCGGCGTCAGCCCGCCGCCCACCACCACTGCATCCACGCCGTCGAACAGCCCGGGGTCCACGGCGCCGGCACCGCCGAGGAGCACCGGAACCGGCTCAAACGGCAGCAGTGCACGCAGCGGCTCAACATACTCGGCCAACCGGCCTGCGGGGTTCCCGCCCCGGTCGTGGACCACCACGGCAATCGTCGCGGAGCGGGTAGCACCCGGTTTCCGCGCCACCTCCCCGGCAAAACGGTCGAACACTTCGGGAAAGGCCAACGGGTCCGGCCCGGCGCCGGCGAGGAAAATGCTCATGCGCTTCAACCTACCCGTCGTGCCCTGGCCGTGGACCGAGGCCACAAAAGAGGGGGAAAACCCCTTGACCCCGGTGCCGGACAGGAATAACCTACAACCAAATGGTTGTAGATCAGCTTCGCGAAACCGAACTTGACCGCCTCTTCCAGGCGTTCGCCGACTCGACGCGCCGCGACATCGTCCGGCGGGTGACGGGCGGCGAGTACTCGGTCTCGGGTCTCGCAGCCCTCTACGCCATGAGTTTCGCCGCAGTCCAGAAGCATGTGGCGGTGTTGGAGCGTGCATCCCTGATTACCAAGGAAAAGCGCGGAAGGGAGCAGATTGTGCGGGGTGATCATGAAGGCCTGCAGAAAGCCCGGCGGCTGCTCGACGAATATGAACAAATCTGGCGGCAGCGTGCCGCCCGGATGGCCGACATTCTCGCTGAAGGTTAGGAAGGCATTGCCATGACAGTCATCAGTATGGACACGAATCCCGAGGCCCTGAGCATGACGCTCGTTGCCGAGTTTGAGGCGGGGGTGGAGCGGGTGTGGCAGCTTTTCGAAGACCCGCGCCAGCTGGAGCGCTGGTGGGGTCCGCCCACCTACCCGGCCACGTTCTACAAGCATGAGTTCGTCCCGGGCGGTAAGGCCAGCTACTACATGACGAGTCCCGAAGGGGAGAAGTCCCACGGCTGGTGGGAGTTCACCAGCATTGAGGCGCCGCGCCGGCTCGAGTTCAACGACGGTTTCGCTGACAGTGACGGCAACCCGACCGGAGACATGGGCAGTGCCCATGCTGCCGTCACCCTGGAATCTGTAGGGGAGCGGACCCGGATGACCATGCTGTCCACCTTCGAGTCCGAAGAACAGCTGCAACAGATGGTGGCGATGGGCATGGAAGAGGGCCTGAAGGAGGCCGTCGGCCAGATGGACGGCATCCTCGCCGAGCACGCCAACGCCTGACCGAGCGATAGCGTACGACGGCGGGACGTCCCGCCGTCGTACGCTATGCCTTGGGTGCCGCCTGTGTTGGTGCGGCGGCGGCGAAAACCAGCAGCGAACTGGTGGCGGTGGCCAGCAGGCCGCCGTCCGGGGCGAGGACGCGGCCCTCCGCAAAGATCACCCGGGACCCCGATTTCACCACCGTTCCTTCCGCCCGCAGCACGGCATGCTGCAGCGTGATGGGGCGGAGGTAGCTGACCGACAGGTCGATCGAGGTGTAGCCGAAGCCGGCGGCCAGCGTGCTGTGCGCCGCGCACCCCACTACCGTGTCCAGCAGCGTGCAGGCCAGTCCGCCGTGCACCACGCCCAGCGGGTTGTAGTGCGCCTCGCCGGGCCGGCACTCGAACTCCACCCGCCCGCTTTCCACCGCCAGCAGGCGCAGGTTCATGAGCGATGCCATGGGCGGACGCGGGATGCTGCCGTCCCGCATGCCGGAGAGGAAGTCCAGCCCGGACATGGTCGGGAGGTGCTTCAGTCCCACCTTCGGGTCCGTCCAGCTGAAGGTCTCCGAGCGCTCCGGCTGCCCGCTGGTGTCCATGGGCTTCTCCTCTGCAGTGGCCGCGTTTTGTGCCAGCTTAGGCGCTGCGGTGTCTGGCCGGCAGTTCAGTCCGCAGCTTCGTGCCACCCCATCCAGCACACCAGGTGGACGGCATCCAGCGCCGCAAGGTCCCCGGCCGTGGCCTCCCTCCGCTGCCGCGCTTCTGCCGGCATGCCGACCTTGGCCAGCGGGGACAGAGGCAGGATCTGCAGCGTGACGTGGGCGGGCCCGCCTGGGTCCGGCCGGATGCCGCCGTCGGCCACGTTCAGAATCCAAGGGGAGCCGTCCCAGAAACGGTCGGCCACCGGCACGCCGTCCACCAGGATGCGGGCCACGTCACCGGCCCAACGGATCTCGAGCTCCTCGTGGCCGGTGGGGAAGGCTCCGGCGGGGAGTTCCAGGGTGTACTCCCGGGCCAGGCTGTCGATGACGGGCGGCCCGGGTGCGGCCGCGCGGTTGGCGGCTTCCCCATAGGATGCCGGAACGGGGCCGGCTTCGCGGACGAGGACCGCTTCAACCGACATCCTGCCCTGCCTTGGGCTGGTGTGGTTCGTGGTGACGGCGTCGAACGTGCGGGTGTTCAGGTTGTAGCGCAGAACGTCCGGCCGCTCCGCCGACCGTCCCGCAAGGCGTCCGCCGGCGTCCAGCCACAGCTGCCCGGCAGAGAGGACCAGCTCGCGGCCGCGTGCGCTCTCCAGGACCCACGCCGTGTCCGCGGCTTCGGCCGGAAGGACCAGGATGTCTGCGACGGCGTTCCCCGCCTTCGCGGTCAGCACCTCCGGCTCGTCGCCTTGAAGCCGGGCGGTGCGGCCGCTGCCGGCAGCCGAACCGCTGGCGTCCGTGCCGGCGGCGAACCGGATCTCCACCGGAATGCCGGCTTCGGCGGCGAGGACCAGGGTGGGCCGGCCGCCCGTTACTCCCGGGGCCGGTTCGAGCAGGGTCAGCGGGGAGGCCGTGGCCCACTCAAGGGTCACGCCGGCCACGTCCAGGTTGACGGGCCAGTGGGCGAGAGTTCCGGCCGGGATGTTCACGGGCACGGCGGGGAAGGTGACCGCTCCGCCGTCGAGCGTTACCTCGAACTGCGCGCCGCGGTAGGTGTGCAGCGGGACATGCGGCTGGTGCCAGCTGATGAAGACGAAGCCCGTGCTGCCGTCGCTGCGCAGCGCCCAGCGAAGGGTGGTGGCGTCCTCCACTCCTGCGGGCATGACATCCGGCAAAGAGGACGGCATCCGGGCAAGGCGCCCGCCGAACGCTGCCAGGAAGGCGTGCTGCTTCCGGAGCGCGGCGAAACTGGACGCCGGCCGCCCGGAGGCGCCGATCGGCGCATGGAAGTCATAGTCGAACCGGGGGAGGTCGTTGGGGTAGCCCGTGTCCTGTGATTCCTGCAGTCCGTCGGCCGGATTCATGCCGCCGGCAAACATGTAGTAACCCTGCCAGGCCGAGCCGTTGCCGATCTTGTTGTGCGCCACCGCACCCACATCCAGGCCCTGAGGCCAGGGCCGGCGCTGGTAGGCGGTGGCCATGCCCCCCGCGAGCTCGCAGGTGGCGGGCGGGAAAAGGGCCGACGGCGTCCGCGGGGCTGCGGCTGCGCGGGTTCCCAGCTGCCCGCGGACGTCCGCGCCGATGCCCGGATCGTCCCAGGTGTGGCTGAAGAAGTAGTGCTCGCGGAAGGTGGGGTCCCACGGTGCATCGGCGTCCACCCAGAAGCCGTCGCCGTAGCCGCCGAACAGGGGCAGGACCTCGCCGTCGGGAAGCTCGGCGCCGCCCCACGCCGTCGCCGTCCACACAGGCGCGGACAGTCCGGCGTTCCTTGCCAGCCTCTTGAGTTCGGTGAGGTGGTCCGGCTGGTCGTACAGCTCGTTTTCCAGCTGGATTCCGATGACGTTGCTGTCCGGCCCGAGGAGCCCGGCCAGCTCCTCGCCCAGGTAGCCGAACCAGCGCCCTACCAGGTCCAGGTAGGCGGGATCATTGGTGCGGTGCTGCGCCGGCGCCGCCTTGACCCAGTCCGGAAATCCGCCGTTCCGGACCTCCCCGTGGCACCAGGGCCCGACGCGCAGCACCACGTCCAGACCGACCTCCCTGCACAGCCGGACGAACGCTGCCACGTCCAGGCCGTCGTCGAAACTTACCTTGCCCTCGGTGCGCTCATGGTGGATCCAGAACGTGTAGGAGGCCACCACTGTGATTCCGCCGGCCTTCATCAGCCGCAGCCGCTCTTCCCACCGCGCGCGGGGAACCCTGCTGTAGTGCAGCTCGCCGGACACCGGGATCGCCGGCTTCCCGCCCAGCTCCACGTATCGGCTGGTGACCCGGAACCTTTCGTGGCGTTCCTCCGTGTTGCTCATTGCGGGCCGGACCAGCGGCCCGTCCCAGGGTGCGTGGGTGGCGCGCAGGACGGAAGTGGAACGTTTCAGAGGATCGGGCATGCTGGAAGTATCGCATATCGGGGAAGCGTTTTCTTGCCCTGTGCTGGCGAAGGCGTTGAACCGTCCGGAGGGCTTCGAAATACTTGTAGCAGTGGCGGGGTTGGCTGCGGAAGGCGGTGGCAGGATGGGAAGCGGGTCCGGGGAATTCCGGAAGCGGCTGGAGCGCGCCGCCGAGGTGCGGTCCTACCGGGGAGCCGGCATCAGCGCCGAGGAGGAAGCCGCCCTTGATGCCCTGGAAGCGAAGGAACGGGAAAAGCGCCGCAAGGTAAGCGATGCCGCCAGGGCGGATTACCTGGTCCGGGACGCCATGGCCCAGGGCAAGTTCGACAACCTCAAGTACGCCGGCAAGCCCATCCCGGGGCTGGGTGAGTCGTACGATCCCGACTGGTGGGTCAAGGGCCTGCTCCAGCGCGAGAACATCAGCGGCCTCGGCCCGCCGGCCATCCTCCTGCGCACCGAGGATGCGGAGCTGGATGCCAAACTTGATGCCCAATACACCGAGCAGCAGGTCCGCGACATCCTGCAGGACTTCAACCGCCGGGTGGTCGATGCACGGCGGCAGCTGCAGGGCGGCCCACCGGTCATCACCAGGCTGCGGGATGTCGAAGAGGAAGTGGTCCGCTGGCGGCAGCGGCGCGCCTCCCGGACCGTCGAGCCGGCGCCGGAGCCTGAAGCTCCGCGCTCGTGGTGGCAGAAGCTGTGGAAGGGCGCCGGCTAGGCAGTGCGCTCGAAGAGCTCGCAGAGGGCGTTGTAGTAGCGCCCAGTCTGCCCCTTGTGAACCAGTCCGATCCGGATGCAAACCTTCTGTGACGCGGTGTTGGCGGGCGCCGTCACTGCCACTACCTTCCGCAAGCCGCTGTCAAAGGCATACGCGAGGACCGCGGCCGCCGCCTCGCTCGCATAGCCGTGGCCCCAGTAGTCGGGGTGGAAATGCCAGCCGATTTCAGTGTCCCCGGAGGGCTGCAGGGGAAGTGAACCGCCCGACGCCGGAATGGACTTCAGGAGCAGCGCTCCGGCCAACTCCCCGGTGGCCTTGATCTGAACGGACCAGGCTCCATGGCCAGGGTGGTCCGTCGCCCGCCACACGCGGATCCGTTCTTCCGCCTGCTGCAGGTCCGTCATGACCTGGGGCGGATTGCCGATGAACTGCTGGACCTCCCACCGGGAGTAGAGATCCAGCACAAAACCGGCATCCTCCGGTTCCCACTGGCGGAGGATCAGCCGCTCCGTTTCGAGGCTCTTCACGCCGTTCATTGTGGCAGAGCGACGCGGCTTGGGCGGCTGGTCGGCAAAACCACTCCCGCTGCCCGGCCTCCGGCACACCGTCCAGACCCGCACCCCAACAGGCCACACCTACCACTCCACCGCACCCCCACTGCCGGGAACTGCGCTTCTGGGTAGATCCGCCTCGGGACAAGCCCGGAAGCGGGCAGCAGTGTAGAACTCCGTCCAGGTACCAGGTAAGGCCGGTCCCCTGGATGACTGACGTAGAGTTCTGGGACTCAGGGCTTGGGTGTGGGGTTGGGCCCGATCATCGATGGCGGAGGGCCGGGGAAGGGTGCTGCCGGGTACAGCGGCGCCACCTTCAGCATGTAGTTCGCCCACTGCGGTCCTGCGATCATGTAGCCGTCAAGCCGCGGGTAGAACGTCCCGTTGATGGTGACGTTCTGGCCCGGGCGTTTCTGGCTTTCAAGGGGGTCCCCGAAGAAGGAGGCGGTGGACAGCCCGCTCGTGTAACCGACGATCCAGGTTGCCCCGTTGTTGTTGGACGTGCCGGTCTTGGCGGCCGTCGGCCACTTGTCGTGGACCTTGGGGTTGATCCAGAAACCCGAACCCCTCACCAGCACGTCCTGCAGCACCGAATTGACGCCCCGCGCCACGTCCGGCTTGACGGCATCCCGGCACTCGACTCCTTGCGCCGGCAGCTTGCCGCCCGCTGCGTCGGTGATCTCTACCAGTGCGATCGGGGCGCAGTAGCGGCCGTCATTGGCGAAGGTCGCGAAAGCGTTCGCCATATGCAGCGGAGCCACGTTGGTGGCACCGAGCAGGTTGCCCAGTTGGTGCATGTTGATCGGCGACCCGTCCAGCCCGTTGTGCAGGCCCACGCTGTCCACCATCTTCTGGATGCCGCAGAAATCCAGCTGCGCGGCTGATGCGAAGGTGGCCGTGTTGATGGAGTTGTACAGGCCATAGTTGATGGGCATCTTCCGGTAGAAGCCCTCTTCGGAATTCTGCAGGTCATCCGCGGCGCCCAGCTCGGGGTTATTCTGCGCCGTGCTGTAGGCGCCCAGCACCCTGCCGCAGCTCGACCGCCACGGGAAGCCCAGCGGATAGACGCGCCGTGAGGCGTCCACCTCCGCTGTCAGCGGCTTGCCCTCGTTCAACCACTGGGCAAACGTGAACGGCTTCATGGTGGAACCGGTCTGGAACCCGCCCGCACCATTCAGGTTGTTGCCCTGGGGATCCTTGGCATCCACATTGAAGTTCAGGTGGGTGTCGAACTTGCCCGGCTCCGCCAGGAACACCGTGTTCTGGGCCATGGCCAGGATCTTGCCGGTTCCCGGCTGGACCGTGACCAGCGCGGCGCCCCACCGGTCGGGGTTGGCCCCGGCCGTGCCGTCCACCTGCGCCTGGGCAGCGGCCTGCAACCGGCTGTCCAGCGTGGTGATGATGGTCAGGCCGCCGCGATACAGTTTTCGCTGGCGTTCGGCCTCATTCTGGCCGAAGGCTGGATTGTTCAGGATCAGGTGTGAGACGTAGTCGCAGAAGTATGGGGCCATGCTGGCGTTCGCGCAGCCCTGCCGCTCCGGACTGATCTTGAGTTCAATCGGGGTGGCAACCGCCTGGTCGTGCTCGGCCTGGGTGATCTTGCCCAGTGTGAGCATTTCGCCCAGTACCTGATTGCGGCGGGCCATGGACTTGTCCGGGTTGATGGCCGGGTTGTAGAACGTGGGGCTGTTCACCAGTCCGGCCAGCAAAGCCGCCTGGGGGAGGGTGAGGTCCTTGGCGGTGGTGCTGAAGAAATAGTGTGCGGCGGCCTCAATGCCGTAGGCGTCGCTGTTGAAGAACACGATGTTCAGGTAGCCCTCAAGGATCTGCTCCTTGCTGAACTTCTTCTCCAGGGCGATGGCGAGCTTCATCTCCCGCAGCTTGTCGCCCATGTCCTTCTGGCCGCTGAGGACCACCTCGTCAGGCCGGTCCTGCGACACCCGCGACTCATTGATGACATTGGTGACGTACTGCTGCGTGATGGTGGAAGCGCCCTGCTGCTCGCCCCTGGTCAGGTTGGCCACTACTGCACGGAGGATGCCTTGCGGGTCCACGCCGGCATGGTCGTAGAACCTGCTGTCCTCGATGGCGATGACGGCGTCCTTGATGTACGGCGACATCTGGTCCAGCGGAATCCGGACGCGGTTCTCCGCATAGAACGTGGCAATCGTCTGGCCGTCGGAGGTCAGCACCTTGGTGGACTGCGACGGCGGCTCGACGGTCAGCTCCTCGGGCAGGCTTTCAAAGAACCCGATGGAGTTGCTGACGCCGAATCCTGCGGCGGCTATTGCCGGGACCACCAGGCTGGCCACCAGGACGCCGCACATGGCGCTCGCGGCCAGGAACCCCAGGATTCGTCCCACGGCGCTGCCTTCGCCGCGCCTGCGCTTCCGTTTTTTCGCCATTCTTCAGCCCTCGGAGCTTGGAGGTGTGAAAAGACTACGCCCGGGTAGGTGGGTCTTCCAGAGCCAGGCAGATCAGGATTTGGTCACAGTTGTTCCTTGACGGGCGATAGTTACCGACATATCGTTAACTATCGCTGAAGAGGTCAGTGAAAACGACTTCCTTGGAAAGGACGATCCATCATGAAGGGTGTTTCTGACGAAAAATTCCCCCACCGCGAAGCCGGCAGGGGCAGGTTTGAACGGGGAAGGGGCCACCGCGGGCCGCACGGCCACCGCGGCGGCGGATCCGGCCCGGGCTTTGGACCCGGTTTCGGCCCGGGCTTCGTGCCCGGTTTTGGTCCGGGCTTCGGCCGCGGTCCGAGGCGGGCTAACCGCGGCGATGTCCGCGCGGCCATCCTCTCGCTCCTGGCCGAGTCTCCGTCGAATGGTTACGGGTTGATCAAGACCATCGCCGAAAAGACGGACGGCGCCTGGCGCCCGAGCCCCGGGTCCATCTATCCGACGCTGCAGCAGCTCGTGGACGAGGGCCTCATCGAGGCGCTGAGCGAAGGGCGCGGCACCGAGTTTGCCCTGACCGACGCGGGCAGGGCCTACGTTGCAGAGCACGCCGAGGAAATGGAGAATGCGTGGAACGCCGGCCCGGACAGCTCGGACCGGGAATTCCACCAGAGCATCGGCAAGCTGATGGGCGTCATCCACCAGTTCCGCAGCGGCGTCTCCGAGGAGCAGCGTGCGGCAGCCATCGAAAAGCTGGATGAAACCCGCCGGGCCCTGTACAAGATCCTGGCGGACTAGGACAGGGAAGCCCGGCGGCTCGGCACCCTAGGCGAAGGAATCTTCCTTGGCCCGCTGTCCAACAGCGTTCCCGGCTGTACCGTGGGGGTCGGCGGAACCAGACCGGAGCGGGTTGAACCCGGCGCCCAGCTCACCGAAGGCGTAGGCGCTCTCTGCGTGCTCGGACAGGTCCACGCCGGCAGTCTCGGCTTCGTGGCTGACCCGGAACCCGATGGTCTTGTTGATCGCCCGGCCGATGACCAGGGTGCCGAGTCCGGAGAGCAGCATGGTGACGACGACGGCCGCCGTCTGGGCGATGAGTTGCTGGACGCCGCCGCCGTAGAAGAGTCCGCCGCCCTGGCCGTCAACGGGCAGGGCGATGAAGCCAAGTGCCAGGGTGCCGATGAGCCCGGCACCGAGGTGGACGCCCACCACATCCAGGGAGTCGTCCAGGCCGAACCGGTATTTGAGGTCGACGAAGACGGCGCAGGCCGCACCGGCCACCAGGCCCAGGCCGATTGCGGCCACCGGGCTGATGTTGGCGCAGGACGGGGTGATGGCCACAAGCCCGGCCACCACGCCTGATGCCGCACCCAGGGACGTGGGGTGGCCGTGCCGGATCTTCTCCGTGACCAGCCAGCTCAGCATGGCCGCGGCCGGGGTAACCAGCGTGTTCACCCAGATCAGGCCTGCCTGCTCCGCGGTGGTGGCGGCGCCGCCGTTGAAGCCGAACCAGCCGAACCAGAGGATGGCGGCACCCAGCATGATGAAAGGCACGTTGTGCGGGCGGTGGTTCGGGTCCTTGGCGAAGCCGTGCCGCTGCCCGACGATGAGGGCGAGGACCAGGGCTGCTGTTCCGGAGCTGATCTCCACCACGGCGCCGCCGGCGAAATCGATGACCTGGCCGAAGATGGCGGTGAGGGCACCGCCCGGGCTCAGGAGGCCGCCGCCCCAGATCATGTAGGCGAGCGGGCAGTAGACCACCGTGATCCACAGCGGCACGAACAGCGCCCAGGCGCCGAACTTCGCCCGGTCCGCGATGGCGCCGCTGATCAGGGCCACCGTGATGATGGCGAACGTGGAGCTGAAACCAGCCTTGATCAGGTCCGGGGAGCCCATCAGGTTCTGCAGTCCGAAGCTGGTGAAGGGGTTGCCGAAGAGGCCCAGCACGCCGTCGCCGGTGGTCATCGAGTAGCCCCACAGGACCCACACCACCCCGACGATGCCGGCGGAAATGAAGCTCATCATGATCATGTTGAGGGCCGCTTTGGCGCGCGTCATGCCGCCGTAGAAAAGACCCAGTCCCGGAGTCATCAGCAGTACCATGGCGGCCGACATCATCAGCCAGACGTGTTGGGCAGAAATTTCCACCAGCGGTCCCTTCGCGCAAGATCCTCCCGGGACGATCCTGACGTCCCGGCAATTCCCCCGGGGACCAATCTTTCGTTGCCTGTGTTTCGGTTACCGCCCTGGAAAGTTGCGGCGAGGTTACACAAACCGCTTCGGCGTGAAGTTCGCGTGTCGAAGATGTTTCCGCCGTGTTAACGGGCACCCTTCCGGCTGCGCGGGAAAAGGCGTGCACGGCTCTCCCGGCCCGGAACGGCGGGGAAGTGCCGGGGGAGAAGGTGAGGAACGCCGTCGAACGCTTCCTGCCGCCACGTTTCCTGTCCGTGAACGGCGGCTCACTGCTGTTGGCTAGAACTGCCGGGCGTTGGTGAGGACCGGGAGCTTGGCGCGAATCTCGTCAACCGAGGAGGGATCGATGTCCACGACGGCGAGTTCGGGCTTGCCGCCGAGCGCTGCCAGGGCGGAGCCCAGCGGGGAGATGACGGCGCTGTGGCCGATGCCGGTGGGGGCGCTGCCGGCCGGTCCCGCACCGATGGTCTCGGGGTCGCCCTGGCCGCAGGCCACCACGAAGGTGGTGCTGTCCAGTGCCCGGGCGCGGATCAGGAGGTCCCACTGTTCCGCCTTCCCTTCACCGGCACCCCAGGAGGCGCACACGATGTTCACCTGGGCCCCGGCCTTCGCGTTGGCCGTGAACAGTGCCGGAAACCGGACGTCGTAGCACGTGGCCAGGCCGAAAACTGTTCCGTTCACCTCGAACGTGACGGGGCTTTCCCCGGCGTCCACGGTCTTGGACTCCGTGAAGCCGAAGGCGTCGAAAAGGTGGACCTTGTCATAGGACGTGTCCACGCCGGGGCCGGTTACCAGCAGGGTGTTGCGGACCCGGCCGTCCTTCCCGGGAGTGAACATCCCCGCCACCACCACGATCTCCAGCTCCCTGGCGATGCTTCGGACCTTATCGGCCCACGGCCCGTCCAGAGGTTCCGCAATGTCCCGCAGGGAGTGGCCGAAAGCCCGCATCGCCGCCTCGGGAAAGACCACCAGTTCCGCGCCGGCCGCCTTGGCCTGTGCGGCGTAGTCCCGGATCAGTTCCAGGTTGGCTGCCGGGTCAGCACTGCTGACGATCTGAGCGACTGCGAGACGCATGGATGAACTCCAATCTGGTGCCCGCGGGGCAGGTGCGCGCTAGGCGGGGGGCATCCCCAGCTTAGCGAGCTACTGCTTGTAGCCCTCCACCTCGCTGACGGGCCGCGCCTCGGCCTCGTTGGGGTTCTCCCCGGACTCCGATTTGGCCCTGCGCTGCCGCAGCAGGTCCCAGCACTGGTCCAGGCTTTCCTCCACCTGCTTAAGCCGGGCCTGGTCCGGCACCTGGCCGTCGCCCGCCGCCTCGCGGAGGGAATGCTCCTCCTCCACCAGGGCCTGGATGCGCGCCAAAATATCCTGATCGTTCACGGTTTCCCCTCATTCCCTTGCAGGTCCCTCTGGTCCCCTCAGGGTACGTAGTCGCTGCAGAACCCACCACCCCCTGCGCGGTACCATCAGGTTCATGCCCACTGTGCTCGATATGGCAGGTCCAATCCTGGAAATGCTGACCTGGATGTGCCTGCCCACCGGCCTGGGCCTGCTGTTCTACACCGGGTTCCTCCGCCGCTTCGTGCACCCCTGGGCAGTGGCCGACGCCGTGGTGTACTCGGACAGCACCGGCGTGGGTTTCCGCTGGCTGGACCGGAAGCAGCAGGTGCACCGGGCACCCATGTCGCCGCACGACATCAAGCACCTTTCCGAGGGCGATACGCTGCCCATTTACTACCATCCGAAGCGTCCCACCCAATGGCAGACTGCGGAGCCGGAGGAGGCCGGCCGGACGGCTGCGGTGCTGGGCCGCGTGCTGACCGGCATCGGGGCGGTGGCCCTGCTGGCCGGTTTTGTCCTGCCGATGTTCTGAAACGTACGCCGGCAGCTAGGCGGCGAGGACCACGCCGATGCCCAAGGCGCCCAGCACAACCCCAGCGAAGGCCGTCCACAGCACTGCGGTGATGTCGGCGTCGACGTTTTCCCTGGCTATGCCATGGGAGCTGGTGCTGTAGCGCCGGCGCTGGGTGAGGTAGATAGCCAGTGCGGCCGCCGAGGAAACTGCGAACAGCAGCAGGATGGGGAATCCGTGCGCCGGAAGCCATCGCAGGAAAATTGCGCTGACGGTCACCAGCGCCATCATGGTGCGGCCCCACGCAAGGCTGGTCCGTTCCGGCTGCAGGCCGGGATCACCGTGGGGACCGGGGCGGGAACGTGCCATCCGTCAGCGCCAGAGGATGAAGACAAGCACGACGGCGGCCGCCAGGGCGCCTGCCGCCGCAAGCAGCGGCACAATGAGGGGCAGCGGCAGGGGTGCCTTGTTGCGCATGCTGCGTTCCACCCGGAGCCAACGTACCGCCGCCCCGGCGCTGAGCAGCATGCCGAGCAGTAGCAGCACAATGGCCAGGCCCTTGCGGACCGGCTCCAGGAACAGGTCGGCGGTGAACGCCTCGATGGCGATGCCGCCCGCCAGCAGCGCCAGGGATGTGCGGATCCAGGCGAGGAAGGTGCGCTCGTTGGCGAGGGTGAACCGGGGGTCCGGCTCTTCCCCGCCCGGCAGCAGCCGCTCGGCGATCCTTCCGCGCGACGGCGGTGAAGGTTCGCTGGATGCTGGCTGCGAGTTGGTCACGGTGCCAGTTTAGGCGGTGCGGCCGGACCTCCTTTAACTGCCGCTCCGCGGCGCGAACATGATCACGGCCACGCCCAGCAGGCAGATGAGGGAACCTGCGACGTCCCAGCGGTCCGGCCGGAAACCGTCGAAGATCATGCCCCAGGCGAGCGAACCGGCAACGAACACGCCACCGTAGGCTGCCAGGATCCGGCCAAAGTGGGCGTCCGGCTGCAGGGTTGCCACAAAGCCGTAGGCGCCCAGGGCGATGACGCCCAGCCCTGCCCACCACCAGTCCTTGCCCTCACGCACGGATTGCCACACAAGCCAGGCGCCGCCAATCTCCGCCGCAGCTGCCGGGGTGAACAGCAGGACAGTCTTGCCGATAGTTAATGTCGCGTCAGGAGTACCCACGCAGCCATCATGCCAGCCGGGAATGCCGCCGGGGTCCCGGAGGTTGGGGACAGGTATGGAGCGCATTGGATTCTTGTCATTCGGCCACTGGGGTCCCGGCCAGGGCTCCCGCACCCGGACCGCCGGTGAGGCGCTGCTCCAGGGCATCGAGCTGGCCGTCGCCGCGGAGGAGCTTGGTGTGGACGGCGCGTACTTCCGTGTCCACCACTTCGCCCGTCAGCAGGCCTCCCCATTCCCACTGCTATCCGCCATCGCGGCGCGTACCAGCCGGATCGAAATCGGCACCGGGGTGATCGACATGCGCTACGAAAACCCCCTCTACATGGCCGAAGAGGCAGCAGCCGCCGACCTGATCAGCGGCGGCCGGCTTCAGCTCGGCATCAGCCGAGGTTCACCCGAGCCGGCCCGGCAGGGCGCGTCAGCCTTCGGCTATTTGCCGGAACCGGGTGAGACCGACGCCGATATGGCCCGGCGCCACACGGCCCTTTTCCGGAAGGCGGTCAGCGGCGCCGGCGTGGCCGAGGCTGATCCGCGGTACGCCGGGGGTGCCACCGGGTTGTTGCCGGTCCAGCCCCAGTCGCCCGGCCTCGCCGAACGCATCTGGTGGGGAGCAGGGAGCCGCAAGACCGCCGTCTGGGCTGCCGAGCAGGGCATGAACCTGATGAGTTCCACCCTGCTGACGGAGGACACCGGCGTTCCGTTCCACGAACTGCAGGCCGAGCAGATTCGGCTCTTCCGGGACGCCTGGGCCGCGGCCGGCCACCGGCGCGAACCCCGGATCTCCGTCAGCCGCAGCGTGCTGCCCATCGTGGATGCCGAGGACAGCCGCTACTTCGCGGGGAGCGCCTTGCGGGACAGCCGGGACCAGGTGGGGATCATCGATGGGCTCACCGCCAGGTTCGGCAAGAGCTATGTGGGCGAACCCGACCAGTTGGCAGAAGCGCTGGCTGCCGATTCAGCCGTCCAGGCGGCGGACACCCTGCTGCTGACGGTCCCCAACCAGCTGGGAGTGGAGTTCAACGCCAAACTTTTAGGCAACGTGGCCAGGCATATAGCCCCGGCGCTGGGATGGGCCCCTCCCGCTCCTGACCGGCCGTAAAACTCCGCACCCGCTCGGAAGAAACTTGTGCCCGGGTGGCTCTTCTGGTTATACACTAAGCATGCTTACTGAGTTGCGATGGAACCATCCATGGACGCCAGCCGTTACTCTTAAAGTGCGGCTTGGGGGCTTAGCGCCCATTTACAGCGTGACTGCGGAACGGTCATATGACGGAGAGAGAGAAATATGGCTCGCGCCGCTCTAGGCTTAATCGCATGATCCGGCTACGACAGCTGGCCCAGGCGGCCTCAGTACTCACCACGCCACTGGCGCCCGAGGACATCCTTGCGTTGTTCAACCCGGTGTACTCCGCCCGCCAGCTGCGCGGCGTGGTCACGCGCGTGGTGCAGGAAACTGCGCAGTCTGCCACCATCTTCTTCCGGCCCGGGCGCGGCTGGCACTCGCACCTCGCAGGCCAGTGGGCCCGCATCGGCGTCGAACTCGACGGCGTCCGGCACTGGCGCTCCTATTCCCTGAGCGCCCCGGCGGGCAAGGATCCGGCCATCACCGTCACGGATGTCGGTGCCGTGTCCGGCACGCTGGTGCGCACCACCCGTCCCGGCGATGTCCTCTTCCTGGCACCCCCGCAGGGCGACTTCGTTCTCCCGGAGCACCCCCGGCCCCTGCTGATGGTCACGGCGGGCAGCGGCATCACTCCGGTGATGTCCATGATCCGCACGCTTGTGCCGCGGCGCCCGGATGCCGACGTCGTGCTGGTCCACTCGGCCAAGACTCCCGGCGACAGCCTGTTCCGTGAGGAGCTCGCCGAGCTCGCAGACCAGTTCCCCAACTTCCGGCTTGCCCACTGGTTTACCGGTGAGCAGGGCCGCATGGACCTGACCAGCACAGACCAGCTGGACGAGCTCTGCCCGGACTGGAAGGAACGCGCAGCCTACGCCTGTGGTCCGGACAGCTTCCTGGACGACGCCGAGGCCCTTTGGAAGCGTGCCGCGCTCACCACGGCGGCCCCCGGCTCCGAGGTAGCGGTGGCCGGTACCACCGGCAACCTGATGATCGAACGGTTCAATACCACCTTCAACCTCGGCGTGGGGCACGACGGCGGCGTGGTCACCTTCGAAACGTCCGACCGGGAAGTGGAAGCCGACGGCGACACCCCCCTCCTGGACGTGGGCGAGGACGCCGGAATCCTGATGCCCAGCGGCTGCCGGATGGGCATCTGCCACAGCTGCCTCACCCCGCTCCGGGCCGGCCAGGTCCGCGACCTCCGCACCGGGGAAGTCCACGGCGAACCCGGCCAACTGATCCAAACGTGTGTCTCGGCAGCCGCCGGACCCGTCAACCTCGAACTCTGAGGAGCACCAGGTATGTCTGTAATCTCACCCAGCAAAACCACTCCCGCATCCACCAAAGGCAGCGCCGCCGGCGGGTCCAGGACGCGCCCCGGAAAGCTGGCTGAGTCCGGCAGCCCCACCGTCCGGCCGCCTGCAGCGGCGCACCTGAGCGACGAGCAGGTGGCGGAGCTGGGCCGTGAACTCGACGCCATCCGCGACGAGATCCTGGCCAAGCGCGGCGCCGAGGACGCGGCCTACATCCGCCGGATGATCAAGATCCAGCGCGGACTGGAGATCTCCGGCCGCGCAGCGCTGCTGGTCAGCAAGAACAAGGCCGCCTGGGTTACCGGAACCACGCTGCTGAGCCTGGCCAAGATCCTGGAGAACATGGAGATCGGGCACAACGTCCTGCACGGCCAGTGGGACTGGATGCGCGATCCGGACATCCACTCCACCACCTGGGAGTGGGACTTCGTCACGCCTTCGCGCTCCTGGCAGCACACGCACAACGACCTGCACCACCGCTGGACCAACGTGGTGGGCAAGGACAACGACGTCGGATACAACCTCCTGCGCATGGACGAACAGCAGCCGTGGAAGCCCGTCAACCTGGCCAACCCGCTGTTCAACGCCATCCTGGCGCCTCTCTTCGAGTGGGGCATCGCCATCTACGACCTCGAACTGACCGAGTACAAGGAAGGCACGAAGTCCAAGGAGGCCCTGCTCAAGGACCTCAAGGCTTTGGGCAAGAAGGTGGTCACGCAGTTCACCAAGGACTACGCCGCCACCCCCGCCGTGGCCATGCTGACCGGCTCCGGCAAGCAGGCCCTCTACGGCACCATCGCGGCCAACGCGATCCGCAACGTCTGGGCGCACGCGGTAATCTTCTGCGGCCACTTCCCCGAAGGCACGGACACCTTCACTGAGGAAATGGTGGAAGGCGAAACCCGCGGCGACTGGTACGTCCGCCAGATGATCGGCTCGGCCAACATCTCGGGCTCGAAGTTCATGCACATCATGACCGGCAACCTGTCGCACCAGATCGAGCACCACCTGTTCCCGGACCTGCCCTCCAGCCGCTACGCCGAGGTGGCCCCGCGCGTCCGCGAAATCTGCCAGCGCTACGGGCTCAAGTACACCACCGGGCCGCTGATCAAGCAGGTGGGATCCTCCTGGGCCAAGGTCTTCAAGCTGGCACTGCCGGGCAAGACGGCCACGGCCTAACCACCGCGCCGCCTGTCCAACGCGCACTGAAGGAACCTCCGGTTCCGGGACCACCCGGAACCGGAGGTTTTTTGTCCCACCACCGACGCTCTCCCACTTCCTGCATGTCTTCGGCCGACGCTCTCCAACCTCCCGGGCAGGCGCGCATAATTGATCCCACAGCCGCCGCGGCCTACGGAGGAATCATGCGGTTCTTGGGAGCACTTCTTGTCATCTGGCTGCTCATCGGCGGCGTGGCCGCATGGCAGCGCGGCTACTTCAGCGGAGCACCGGATAACTGTGCCGAGGCGGGAACCGTGCTCGTCACCATCGTGGCCGGGCCCTTGAACTACATGGGGGTCAACCCGCAAATCTCCTGTGAACTGCCCCAGCCATCGCAGTAGCAGGTTCGGCGCCGAACGCCATCCGCGGCCCTAGAGTAGGGAGTGCGCGGGCGCCGCACAACGGTGCCCGCTCCGACCAGCCTCGAAAGGAATCTGCCCGTTATGGCTTTCATCACCGTTGGGACCGAGAACAGCACCGACATCGAGCTTTACTACGAGGACCACGGCTCGGGCCAGCCAGTTGTGCTGATCCACGGCTACCCCCTGGACGGCTCGTCCTGGGAAAAGCAGACAGCGGCGCTGCTGGACGCCGGTTACCGGGTCATCACGTATGACCGCCGCGGCTTCGGCAAGTCAAGCAAGCCCACCGAAGGCTACGACTACGACACCTTCGCTGCCGACCTCAACGGGCTGCTGACCACGCTGGACCTGAACGACGTGGTGCTGGTGGGCTTCTCCATGGGCACCGGCGAGGTGGCGCGCTACCTGGGCACCTACGGTTCCGCCCGCGTGGCCCGCGCCGCCTTCCTCGGATCCCTGCAGCCGTTCCTGCTCAAGACCGACGACAACCCGGACGGCGTCCCGCAGGAAGTCTTCGACGGCCTGATGGAAGCGGTGACGGCGGACCGCTACGCCTTCTTTACCGGGTTCTTCAAGAACTTCTACAACTCCGACACCTTCCTTGGCACCCCCCGGCTCAGCCAGGAAGCCGTCAACGCGAGCTGGAACCTTGCCGCCGGCGCGGGTGCCACCGCATCCGTTGCCGCCCAGCCCACCTGGCTCACGGACTTCCGGGCGGACATCCCCAAGATCGACGTTCCCGCGCTCATCCTGCACGGCACCGCGGACAAGATCCTCCCCATTGACTCCACCGGCCGGCTGTTCGCGAAGGCTCTGCCCAGCGCGGAGTACGTGGAGATCGAGGGAGCCCCGCACGGCCTGCTCTGGACCCATGACGCCGAGGTGAACGAAGCACTGCTCAACTTCCTCGCCAAATAGGGTTCAAGCGCCACCGGCGGCACGGATGCTCTATCAGATAACGCTCCTAAACCCAGGTTTTAGGAGCCAAATCTGATAGAGCAACGTTCGTGCGGGTGTACCGGCGGGGGGTTTACCAGCGGGGGCCGCTGCCTCCGCCCGGGCCCTGCTCGGCAGTGTATTCGCCGGCCGTGACGGTGCCCTGTTCCGTGGCGCCGTCCAGGGACCCCTCGCCGATGCCCGCACTCACGGTGGCGGTGCCGCCGGTGTAGACGGTGTACCCTTCCCCGGCAGTGATCGCGGCGGAGGAAAACACCAGCGACGCCGTCGCCTTGGTGGTCACGAAGGCAGCCACCACGGTGCCGGACGGGTCTGCCACCTGGATGACCGTGCCGGCCGGAACCGAGGACCCCAGCGTCACTTGGACGCCCGACTGGGTGGATGATTCGCCCGGGGTGACCACCATGCCGGCGCTGCCGGCCGCGGCAACAGTTCCGCCGGTAACAGCGAGTTCGCCGTTCACGTCCAACGCCCCGTTGCCGTTGTTCGTGGGGCCGTTGACAACAACGGTGCCGCCGGAGATGCTGGCGTTCCCGTTGGAGTCCAGCCCGTCGCCCTGTGAGTTGATGGTCAGCAGCCCGCCGGTCACCTCCACGGTGTAGTCGCCCACCTCCATGCTGCCCCCGCCCATGCCGCCGCCCGCTCCCTGGCCCGACGCGGTGGTTGTGCTGCCGCCCGAGGCGTTCACGCCGTCGTCGTTGGCCGTGACGGAGGCGGTTCCGCCGGCCATGACGATGTGCTGCGCCTCCAGGCCCTCCTCGGACTCCTCCACGGTGGTGTTGCCCGCGGCGATGGTGAGGGTGTTGTAGGCCTTGATGCCGTCGTCACCGGCGGAAACACTGAGGGTGCCGCCGTTGACCAGCACCCAGCCGCGGCCCTCGTCCTCCTCGTTGTCGGACTTGAAGCCGTCGCCCGCCACGCTGACCTGGTACGCGCCGTCCAGCAGCACCGCGTAGTCCTTGCCCACGATGCCGTCGTCCGCGGCGTCCACGGTGACAGTTCCGTCTGCCAGGACCAGGCCGTCCTTGGACGAGATGCCGTCGTTGTAGTTGCCGTCCACGGTGAGGGTGCCCGTGCCCGCGATGGTGAGGTCGGCCATGGAATACAGGGCGGCATTCGGGGCGTCCGTTCCCTGGTCGGCGTAGGTTGCTGCGTCCGTGAGCGAGCTGCTGGTCCCGTCCGCCAGGTAGACGATGGCTTCGTCTGCGCTCTGCACCACGAAGGGTGAGCCCGTGAAGCTGGTGACGCTGGCGCCGTCGAGGATGATCCGGACCGTGTCCTCCTCGGCGGCGGCCACCACGATCTGCCCGTCCGCCAGGGAGCCGCTGAGCCGGTAGGTGCCGGCGGCGCTGATGGTGACTGTATCGCCGTCGACCGTCACCGCGTCCGGGGAGCCCGACGCGACGGAGCTGGCACCGTCGGCGAGGGTCACGGCAACCTCGGCGGCGGCGTCCCAGGTGAGGTCGTCGGCGTCGTAGTGGGTGTCCGCGGCGAGGGTGTCCAGCGATACCGCCTGTGTTGTCCCGGTGGCGGCGGAGGAGGTGCCGGTGGCGCTGACAGCGGAAACACCGGTGGAGGTGCTGCCAGCCACGGAGCAGCCGGCGAGGCCGACGGCGAGGGTGAGGGCGGCGACGGAAAGGTAGGAGCGGAGGCTTTTCATGGAAGTGTCCTTTGGAATGGTGGAGGAACAGGGGGAAGTGTGGCGGGGCTCAGGGTTTCAGGGATCAGGGTGCGGGCCGGAGCGCCATGGTGCGGCAGAGCGTCCGGTGCCAGCGGTTGGCGGGGAGGCCCGGCCGGAGGGCCGCCATCCCGGTGGCGAATTTGGAGATCCGGGAGGGCCTGACGCCGTTGGCCCAAAGGTGCCGGTCCAGGGGGCCGGCCGTGGAGCCCGACTTCGTTTCGAGGATGACGGCGTCGGCCAGGACCCAGGCCGGTTCGCCGGGGCACTGCCAGGTGACGCCGGTATCGACCGTTGCCCGGCTGCCGGATTCCGGCAGGTACAGCGTGGTGCGGTGGTAGCGGGTTTCGATGACCGGCTCCAGCGCACCTGCCGGGACTGACCCTACGGCCGCGGCCAGTGTTTCCCGGACATACTCCAGGCCTTCTGCGGTGAGCCGGGAGCGGTCTTCGAGCTGGTACGGGATCCGTTCCTTGACGGTCGCTTCCCGGGCGCCTTCGGTCTTGACTTCCAGGAAGCTCATGGCACTGTCCACGTAGGTCCGGGTGCGGATCTTGTACCTGCGGCGCCGGCCGTGGGCTGCCAGCAGGTAGCTGTCCAGGGTGGCGGTGTCGAAGTAGACGGAGTCGTAGGCGAAACTGCGGGATCCCTCCATCTCCAGGACCCTCATCCCGGTGCCGGCAGTGGCCAGCAGTTCACGGGCCAGGCGGGTGGGGACAACGTATTTGCGGTCCACCCGGGTCTGGAGGGCGGCCTCGCTGTTGAGCTCCTCCAGTCCAATGGCCGGCAGGAGGTGGAGGTTGCCGACGGCGGCCGTTGCCTTGGTGCTCATGCCGCACCTGCCTGGGCGTGTGCGGGGGCTTGGGCGTGTGCGGGGGCATGGGCCGGCGCGGGGGCAGCCGCCGGTGCGTCGAATGACGGTGCGGGCGCCGCCGGGGCGGGCGCCGCCGTCGTGATGGCTGAAATGCTGGCCGGGACAGCCGGCGCCGGGAAGACGGCGGGGGAGTAGGCGTAGCGGACGTCCACGATGGTCTTGTCATTGACCAGGTCCAGTTCGGAGATGGTGGCCGAATGGACCTTGCCGTGCAGGACTTCCTCGAGCCGGGCGTACAATTCGCCGTCTTCGGCGATGGCGCGGTCCAGGACCACCGTCTGGTGGCGGTGGGCCGGCAGGACCCTGGGGTGGTCGCCGACGAACATCACCAGCAGGATCAGGGCCATCAGCGAGCCCGTCAGCCACAGCGGCTCGATGCCCAGCCCGGCGATCAGGCCGAGGGCCAGGGCCGAGAAGTAGTAGGCCACCTCATGCTGCGCCAGTTCGGTGGAGCGGAGCCGGATGATGGACAGGACCCCGAAGAGGCCGAGCCCCAGGCCGAGTCCTGCGGCGGAGCCGGACAGCGCCGTGGCAACGGCCAGGACGCCCACGTTCATGCCCAGGTAGGAGACCACAAGGTCGCGGCGGCGGTGCCGGCGCAGGTACAGGGCGAAGGTGAGGATGCTGATGGCGGCGAGGTCGGCAAGGATAAAAACAAGTGAATTCATGGGAGGTCTCCGGGGTGTTCTTGGTGGACTGGTAGTTACGATGCCCGCCCAAACTGTGCATGTGCTGTGACGGAACCTAGCCGGATATATGAGTGCCGGCCGGGGCTTCGCCCGAGGTCACGGGCACGGCCTTTGGGACTGGATTCCGGAGTGTTTTCCGGGAAAAGAGGTACCGCTGCTGGATGGTGAAACTGGCCGCCAAGAGCGCGATTTCCGCCAGGATCTTGGCGGGAAGGGCGGGCACGGCAACAGCCTCAAGCGCCCAGATAAGGCTGAAGCTGGCGGCCAGCAGCACTGCCGCCAGGCCGAAGTAGCGCAGCCCGGCGCTGGTGGCCGGCCTGTCCCGGCCGTGCTCAAATACCATGTTCCGGTTGACCAGGAAGTTCACCGCTGAGCTGACCGCCCGGGCGCCGAGCACGGCCAGCAGCAGGGAATCGACGATCACGGTCAGCAGCATGAACACCACCGTGTCCACCAGGAACGCAGTAAAGGACGAGGCCAGGAATTTGAGCAGCGGGGCGTAAATCCGGACGGAATCCACGACCGGCCGGAAATGCGAGCCGGAGTTGCGGTCCAGGTACACCGTGGTGATGTCCACGGATGAGATCGAATAGCCGGCCTGCGGTGCCTGCAGCAGCAGGTTGAGTTCGTACTCGTAGCGGTCGCCGCGGACCGAGCGCAGCCACGGCAGCATTGCCGCCGGGTAGCCGCGGAGCCCGGTCTGGGTGTCCGGGATGCGCTCGCCGGTGGCGAGGGTGAACAGCAGCCGGGTGGCGGTGTTGCCGATCCGGCTTCGTGGCGGGACATTCCCGGTGAATGCCCGGCTGCCCAGCACCATGGTGGCCGTGCCGCGGAAGTGCCGGCTGCCGTCCCCGCTGCCGTCCTCCGTGGGGTTCGCACGGGTGGTGTTCGCTTCGACGGCGGCGGCCACCTTAAGGATGTCCGACGGCGTGTGCTGCCCGTCGCTGTCAGCGCACACCACGTCCTGCCCGGGAACGTTGTCCTCGATGAAGCCGAACCCGGCCTTGAGCGCGAAGCCCTTGCCCCTGTTGCGGGCGTAACTGATGACGTGGCACCCCAGTGCGCGGACGCCGTCGAACACGTCCTTGTACGCCGGGCCGCTGCCGTCATCAACCACCACGACGGCGGCGCGCGGCTCGGCGGCGCGGAGGGCCCGGATGAGCTCCGGCAGCTGCTGGCCTGGCTGGTAGGCCGGGATCAGGATGATCATGGCCGGGCCTACCCTGCGATGTAGAGGATGTCGGAGGTGCCGCGCTCCTTGTTCTGGCCCAGCGGGTTGTTCACCAGCCCGCCGTTGAAGTACATGGTGGACGAGCCGCCGCCGTCGATGTTGTACGCGGTGGTGGCGCCCAGGTCCTGCATGATTTCCGCGAGTCCGGTCATGGTGACGCCGGCGCTGTAGCCCGGACTGCGGCCGTCCACCACCACGAACACCAGGTGGTTTTCGTCGATGACGCCCACCGCGGTGCGCGGCTGTTCGCCCTGGATGGAGTGGTTGCCGAAGTTGGTGTCCACCTCCACGTCCTCGATACCCTCGGCCACCTCGCCGTTGTCCAGCAGGGACGGGCCGAAGGAGAGGGTGTTCCAGACGCCGTCCGCCACCAGTTGCTCGGCGGTGGTGGTGGTTTCGTCGTAGACCTTGACCGTGCCGTCGCGGTAGAAGGCCAGTCCCTGGCGGGCGCCCTCATCGCGGAACACCACGCCGTTGCGGATCACGATGCCGGTATCGCGGAAACCGTAGTAGTCGCCGTTGATGGCGAAGATGGCGTTGTTTGCCTCGGCGATGGCGGAGGTGGTTTCGGTGATGTTTTCGCCGAAGCTGTCGTTGGCGAAGGCGGACTGGAGGGTGGTGGCGTCGCCCAGGACGACGTCGGCCACGTAGTAGGTGACGGTGCTGTCGCCGCTGCCGGTGGTCACCGTGGAGATGGTGATGTCCGAGGACTCGGAGGAGTAGGTGGTGTCCGTGGTGACGGCGGCGGAGGTGGAGGTTCCTGCCTGGACGGCGGACGTGGTGGTGCCGGACTGGCTTGCCTGGTACGCGGAGACGTCGGAGATTTCCACGTGCTGGATGACGAACCTGTCCAGTGCCCAGGCGGTGGCACCGCCGGCGGAGAGGGTGAGGGCCACCGCGCCTGCGATGACGGCGCGCCGGACGCGGCCGGGTTTACGGGAAGTTTTCTGCTGCTGGGTCATGCCCCATTTCTAGGCAGCCAAGTTAGCAGCAGGGTTTGCCCTATATGTGCGGGGCCTGTGAAACGGGGGCGGGGGACAGCTGCAGTGCCAGGTCCCGGAGCTCGGTGGGCCGGAAGGGTTTGGTGAGGTACGCCGCGGCACCGGAAGCCATCCCGGCCAGCAGGTCGTCGTTCTCGGACCGGGCCGTCAGGAACAGCAAAGGGGCCTTGCTGAGCTCGCGGATGGCGCGCGCCACCACGTGCCCGTCCATGTCCGGCAGGCCAACGTCCAGGGTGACCAGCGCAATGGCGGGATCCCCGGCCGCGGCGATTGCCTCTTCCCCGGTCGAGACCACCTGCACCTCGAATCCGGCGCGCGAGAGAATCACGGTGATCAGTCCACGGATGTCCTTGTCGTCTTCGACGACAAGGCAGACCCTTTTATTTTCCATCGCAGCCCCCCGGCAAAAGTTGGCCTAATTCTACCTGCGCCGGGGCGCTTTGCGGAGGCAATGACTAGCCGTCGTAATGTGTGCGCGCCGGGCCCTGGCCCAAAGCGTTGACGACGGCGGCCGCCACGTCGTGCAGCTTCGAGTTGCGGGTGCTGGACGCCGTCTTGAGGATCTCAAAGGCGTCATGCTGGCTGCAGCGGTTCTGCGCCATGATGATGCCCACGGCCATGTCGATCACGGTGCGGGATTCCAGCGTGGCGCGCAGGTTGGCTGCCGTTTCGCTGTAATGCGCGAAACGCACGGCCAGGCGCAGCGCGAGTGACGTCTGGCTAACGAAATCCTCGGCGAATTCGAGGACCCGGCCATCAAAGCGGTTGGGCCTGCGCGAATAGAGCAGCAGGGCAGCCTTGGTTTCGCCTTCCAGGTGGAACGGCAGCGCCACGACGGAACGGACCCCCTCCGCGGCCATGGCGGCGGAGTACTC
This sequence comes from Arthrobacter nitrophenolicus, assembly GCF_045833485.1. Taxonomy (NCBI): domain Bacteria; kingdom Bacillati; phylum Actinomycetota; class Actinomycetes; order Micrococcales; family Micrococcaceae; genus Arthrobacter; species Arthrobacter nitrophenolicus. The sequence goes on along the minus strand of NZ_CP174504.1, from coordinate 1,033,766 downwards.
GGGCCACCGCCCGTCCGCCCCGAGATCCGGAACGTGCACGGTCTCCCGGGTGGTGGAGGCAGTCAGGTTGGGAGCTTCTGCGAACTGGTGCTCAAGGAGGCCAAGGGCCTTTGCCTCCGGGCTGCTGCTGGCCACGGTGGCGGCCTTGCGCTGCCGGAGCAGGGTGATGGCGCACAGCATTTCGTCGCCTGGCTCGGAAAGATTGCGGGCAGACACCTGCGCCAGTTCGGTGAGGAAATCCTCGACGTCCGAGCTGTTCAGGACCAGCTCATGCAGGTGCTCTGTAATGGATGTATCGGTTTTTGCTGTTGACTCGCTGGCCACGGTTTTTCTGGTGCCATTCGCTCAGGTCAAACAACCCGGCAACACACACGGGCCGCTGGAGAGGCGGGGAACCGGTGGAGGTCGCTGGATAGATGAACTGTCCAACGGCCTGCTGCTAAACCGATATGTCCGAGTATATACATCCCGGCGTCAGGCCTGACGTCACATTCATCCGCGCCGGAACGCGCCACTCTGGCGCACTGCCGGTGTTCCCGGCAGAATGAAGCAGGTGCCGGCGCCCCGGCGGCAGGCCGGAGGCCCGCGCCAGCTTCCCTGGAAGGGACACGAACATGACCAGACTGCTCATCATCGGTCCGCCCGGCTCGGGCAAGGGAACCCAGGCCGAACACCTGGCCCGGCACTTCGGCGTCCCTGCGGTCTCCACCGGGGATATCTTCCGGAGCAACGTGAGCAGGGAGACGGACCTGGGCACCCAGGCGGCCAGATACCTCGACGGCGGCGACTTCGTCCCGGACCACCTCACCAACGCCCTGGTGAAGGACCGGCTGCTGGATAGCGACGTCCAGTCCGGCTTCCTGCTGGACGGCTACCCGCGCACCGCACCCCAGGTGGTGGAACTGGACAACCTGCTCGCCTCCCGGGGACTCGCCCTGGACGCCGTCATCGAGCTAAGGGCACCGGACGCCGAACTCGAGCAGCGGATGCGCCGGCGCGCTGAGGAACAGGGGCGCACGGATGACACCGTGGACGTGTTCCGCCGCCGGCTCGACCTCTACCACACCGAGACCCACGAGGTGGTCTCGGTCTATGCGGGCCGGGGGATCCTGGTGCCGGTGGACGGCAGCGGCGACCCGGCCGACATCACCGCGCTGGCGATCGCCGCCGTCGAAAAGTTCCTTGCCACACCCCGCGCCTGATTCCGGTGCGGACAACCAACCGAAGGACATCCTGATGAGAATTGCCGTTACCGGCGGAAGCGGAAAACTCGGCCGGCACGTGGTGCGCCGGCTCACCGATGACGGACACCAGGTCCTCAACCTGGACCGGGACGGGGCACGGAGCCCCGGGCTGCTGGTGGTGGACCTGCGCAACTACGGCCAGGTGGTGGATGCGCTGCTGGGCGTGGACGACAGGCACAGCGGCTTCGACGCCGTGGTCCACCTGGGTGCCATCCCGGCGCCGGGCATCCTTCCGGACGCGGCTACGTTCGAGAACAACATGCTCTCCACCTACAACGTCTTCCAGGCGGCCCGGCGCGCGGGCATCAAGAAAGTGGTGTACGCCTCCAGCGAGACGGTGCTGGGACTGCCATTCGACGTCGACCCGCCCTACATCCCGGTGGACGAGGAATACCCTGCCCGGCCGGAAAGCACCTACTCCCTGGTCAAGCACCTCGAGGAGCAGATGGCCGTGGAGCTGACGCGGTGGGATCCGGAACTGAGCATCGTGGGCCTGCGCTTCTCCAACGTCATGGACGTGGAGGACTATGCCCGGTTCCCGTCCTTCGACGCCGATGCAATGCTGCGGAAGTGGAACCTCTGGGGCTACATCGACGGCCGGGACGGGGCCCAGGCGGTGGCACGGGCCCTGGAGAACGGCAGGCCCGGGTTCGAGGCCTTCATCATCGCCAACGCGGACACGGTCATGGACCGGTCGAGTGCCAGCCTCGCCGCCGAGGTCTTCCCGGCGGTCAAGGTGACCAAGGAACTGGCCGAGCACGAAACCATGCTGTCCATCGACAAGGCCAGGCGGCTCCTGGGGTTCGAACCTGTTCACAGCTGGCGGGACCACCGGCCGTAGCCCGGCGGGCACGGTACCGGGAGGGGTCCAAGGCAGGGTCGAGGGCAGGGGCCGGCGGCGGAAAACCCGGCGCCCGCAGGAATGCGCGCGCAGGAATGTCCAAGGGTTCCCGCAGGATCCTGCAAAGACCCTCCGGCGGGCACATTTGGGCTCCTATTCTGGTGGTAACAGCGGTGGTTCCCCCGCCTCCGCACCCCCAACGCCACCACGAAGGACCCCAAAATTCGCACCCCATCTTTTGTGCTGCCCGCAGCCGCAGCACTGGTCTCAGCCGTCGCCCTGACCGCCACGTCCGTCCCTGCCGCAGCGGCACCGAAAGAGGACGCGGGCACTGCGGGCCGCTACATCGTCCAGTTCGCTGCGAATGCCGATGTGGAAGCCGAGGCGGCAAACCTGCGCGGGCAGGGGCTCGGCGTCGGCCGCACCTTCAAGAACGCGCTCCGCGGCGCAGTGATCACGGCCAACCCCGCCCAGGCCGAGGCGCTGGGCCGCTCCGGCCGCGTCCTGTCGGTGGAGGCGGACGCCCCCGTCAGCATCTCAGGCACCCAGCAGCCCTCGCCGTGGGGCCTTGACCGCGTGGACCAGCGCAGCCTGCCGCTGTCCGGCTCCTACTCGTGGACCGCTGCCGGGGCCGGTGTGACCGCCTACGTGGTGGACACCGGGGTCCTGGCCTCGCACGCCGACTTCGGCGGCCGGGTGGCGGCGGGCTGGACCGCGGTTGCTGACGGCCTGGGCTCCGGCGACTGCAACGGCCACGGCACACATGTGGCCGGGACCGTGGCCGGATCCACCTACGGCGTGGCCAAGGCGGCCACCGTGGTGCCCGTCCGGGTACTCGACTGCAAGGGTTCCGGCTACAACTCGGACGTGGTGGCCGGACTGGACTGGATCGCGGCCCACCATCCGGCAGGCGTGCCGGCGGTGGCCAACCTCAGCCTGGGCGGCGCTGCCAGCACGGCGGTGGACACGGCCATCCAGGCTGTGATGAACGACGGTGTCTCCGCAGTGGTTGCCGCCGGCAACTCCGCCGTGGACGCGTGCGGCAGTTCTCCCGCCCGGGTCCCCGCGGCCGTCACCGTGGCTGCCAGCGATTCGGCAGACCGGCAGGCGTCCTTCTCCAACTACGGCTCCTGCGTGGACCTGTACGCCCCCGGCGTGGGCATCACCTCCACGTACTACACCTCCGCCACGGCAACGGCCTCCATGTCCGGTACGTCCATGGCCGCGCCCCACGCCGCGGGCGCTGCCGCCGTGCTGCTCTCGCAGAACCCGGCCCTCACCCCGGCGCAGGTAGCCGGGTCACTCGTGTCCAACGCGACCGCCGGCGTCATCAGCGGTGCCACCAGCGGAACCCCCAACCGGCTGCTGTACGCCGGGGCCGTAGCTGCTGCACCCGCGCCCGCCCCGGCTCCTGCGCCCACCGTCACGGCCGTGGCTCCCGGCGCGAACGCCACCTCGGTGGGGACCGGCACCAACGTGACGGCCACCTTCAGCACTGCAGTGCAGGGCGTCTCCGCGGCCACCTTCGTGCTCAAGAACGCGGCCGGCAGCAGCGTTCCGGCCACCGTCACCTATAACGCGACCACCCGGACCGCCACCCTTGACCCCTCGGCCAGCCTCGCCGCCGATACCGTGTATACGGCGTCGCTGGTGGGCGGTTCGGCCGCCATCCGGGATGCAGCCGGAACCCCGCTGGCCTCCAGCAGCTGGACCTTCCTGACCGGGCCCGCCCCGGTGGTCACCGGCACCATCCCAACCAGCAACAAGCTGCTGGTGCGGCGCGGCAACAACATCAGCGTGAGCTTCAGTGAGGCGGTCCAGGGCGTCAACGGCACCACCTTCACGGTGAAGAACTCCGCCACCGGAGACGTGGTACCGGCCACCGTTTTCCGGAACGGCACCACCAACCAGTGGATCCTGGACCCGCAGCAGGCGCTGGCTGCCAAAACCAAGTACACCGTGACGGTCACCGGCGGCGGGACCGCGGTCCGCGACCTCGCCGGGAACCAGCTGGCCACCCGCACCTGGCAGTTCACCACCGGCTCCTTCTAAGCGGTTCGAGCCAGGGCAGCAGCTAAGGCAGCTCGACGAGGAACTCCGTCCTGCCCTGGGCCACGCCATTGACCTGCAGCTCCAGCGCATGGACACCCGGATAGTGCACCCTGGTGGTCATCTGCCGGAAGGCATGGCGCTTGGTCACGCTCCGGCTCTCCCCCGGGCCAAGGGTCACGGTGGAGATCTTGAAGACCTTGGCGGACTCGCGGCCGTTGGCTTTGCGGTAATGCACCCGGTAGTCCAGGGCGAGGCGCACGTCCCCGTTTCCGGTGTTGGTGACGGCGAACGTGAACGCCAGCTCGTCCGGCAGGGTGAGAACGTTCCGGTCCAGGCTCGGGCCGCTGACGTCCACCTGCCCGGGTGTGAAGCCGAGCAGTGCCAGCGCGTCAGGATGTCCCTTCTTGACCAGCGTCCGCAGGCCGTGCCGGACCAGCCGGGCCGTGTTGGCGTCCGGCGCGGTGAGCCAGCGCCGCGCCGTGTCCACTACCGGGTCCGGGGCATGCCGGGCGAGATCGTTCAGGTGGTTGGCCACCGAGCGGCGCACATACTCCGATGGGTCCCGGTAAAGGGCGTCGAGGATGGGGATGGTGGCCTGCGGCCGCTGGATAAGGGAGGGCACGCGGACAGCCCACGGCAGGTAGGGGCGGGTGCCCTCGCTCGCCAGGCGCCGGACGTGTTCATCCGCGCTGTCTGCCCACTCCCGGGCTGCTGCCAGGGCCCGTTCAGGGTCGCGTGCGAGGAGCCGGCGGACAGCGAACTCGCTGGTGAGCCTGGGCGTGAGTGCCGCCATGAGCGCCAGGCAGTCGTCGAAATCCCCCGCAGCTCCGGAGTCCAGGGCAAGAGTGACAGCCGCCTCGGACACCGGCCAGACGAACCAGCCGGTGAACTCCGGAACCTGCAGGGCCGCACGGAAGCTTCGCGCCGCCGTCGCATAGCCGGGGGAGGGGCTGCCGGCGATGTCAGCCACGAGGGCCCCGGCCAGCAGGTCGGTACGGGCGCGCAGGACCAGACGGTCCAGTCCCGACGCGGCAGCGGCTGTCCGGTCCCACCGGATCGCCGGGGCCGTTTGCCCCAGGATCCGGGTAAGGGTTCTTACGCTGCCGGCGTTGATCAGCTCGTTCATGGCACCCATGCAGTCAGGCTAGCGCGGGGGTACGACGATCCAGGACCCGCGCAACCCGGCCGGACGGAAGATTCCTCCGGAAGCGGCACCAATGTCCGGCAGGCGGGATAATCTTCACCCTAAGCAATTTCGCACCTAGGGACGGGTATGACAGTGGGGCAGCACGAATCATCGGGGTCGGGAACCGGGAAGCATGTGGGGAAGTGGCGGTACTTCCACGACAAGTTCGTGGTGGAGGAACGCTACCTCGACCCTGCCGACCGGCGGGGCCTCTACCGGGCGTCAGTCATCCTGGTGGTGGCCGGCGTGGCGCTCTTTGCGGCCACCCTCATCAGCGTGCTGCAGGCGGACGGGCTCTCCGCGGCGGACGGCCCCGTCCGTGACTGGCTGCTCGGCCTGAGGTCCAACACCCTCACCGCCATCATGATTTTCCTTGCCGTGGTTTTCGGCCCCATAGCGCTGCCCATCATCCTCCTGGTCGTGGTGGTGGCCTGGGGCTTCGCGGCCAAGCATGCCTGGCGGCCCATCCTGCTGGCCTCCGCGATGCTGACGGGCGTCATCATCTCGCAGATCATCCTCCAGATCGTGCGGCGCTCGCGGCCTCCCGTGGACCAGATGCTCTTCGGCATCGACCACACGTTCTCGTTCCCCTCCGGGCACGTCCTGGGGGCCTGCGACTTCCTGCTGGTGGGCGCCTTCCTGATCTTCTCCCGGCGGAAAAACACCCGCGCCGCGGTGTGGGGCTTTGTGGGGGCGGGCTTCGGCATTTTCCTTGCGGCGCTGAGCCGGCTGTACCTGGGCTACCACTGGCTCAGCGACGCGCTCGCCTCGGTCTCCCTCTCGCTCATCATCCTGGGCGGCGTGATTGCCGTGGACACCTGGCGGACCGCGCGGGTTCCGGGGGAGCGGATCACCGGGGAGCTGTCCAAGGCGGAGACGCCGCGGGACTAGCCTGCGTTTTTCACGCAGGCGGCCGGGACCTCGCCCGTTTCAGGGCGCGGTGCAGCTTCACGTTGGCCGCCTCCAGTTCCAGCACCTTGGCCACGCCTGCGAGGTTCAGCCCCTGTTCCAGGAGTTCGCCAATCCTTAGCAGCACGGCGATGTCGTCGTCGCTGTACTGGCGGGTGCCACCCGCCGTCCGGGACGGGGTCAGCAAGCCCTTGGTCTCATACAACCGGATGTTCTGCTGGCCCGTCCCCGCCAGCTTGGCTGCAACCGAAATGGCGTAGAGCGCGCGCCCGCTGGCTGGGCGCGGCGCCCGTCCTGCTCCGTCTGCCATCGTGCCTCCAAAAATCGTCGTCCGGCGGTATTGCCTCAGTTTCCCACGGGTGCTATAAAAAATCTATATCCACCACCATAGATCGGCGGATGGATACGGAACCGATCCAACACCTACAAGCTGAAGGAGTGGGAAAAATGATGTTGATGCGTACGGACCCGTTCCGCGAGCTGGACCGGCTCACGCAGCAGGTCTTTGGAACCGCCGCCCGCCCGGCTGCCATGCCCATGGACGCCTGGCAGGAAGCCGGTGAATTCGTGGTGGCATTTGACCTTCCGGGCGTCAATGTTGACTCGCTGGACCTCAATGTTGAACGCAACGTCCTCACCGTCCGGGCCGAGCGCAAGGACCCCACACAGCCGAACGTCGAACTGGTCGCTGCCGAGCGTCCGCGCGGTGTGTTCAGCCGCCAGCTGATCCTGGGCGACACGCTGAACACGGACAACATCAAGGCAAGCTACGACCAGGGTGTCCTGACCCTGCGGATACCCGTCGCCGAACAGGCAAAGCCGCGCAAGATCGAGATTGAGACGCAGCAGGGCCAGAAGCAGCAGATCTCAACCTAGCTCCCCGCATGGCAGGGCACGCGCACGGCGCCGCCCTGGCAGCGATGTTCCTGTCCGAACGGCGGCGCCGGCCTTCCGGCCCAGGCGCCGCCGGTGCGGAGGCCACGATGACTGACACCCCCGATTACTACGCCACCCTGCACGTCCGGCCGGAGGCCAGCCAGCAGGACATTTCCCGGGCCTACCGGGCCCTGATGCGCAGCCACCATCCCGACATGGAGGGCGCTACTGACCCGGAAGGTGAACTGCTGCGGATCATGCAGGCCTTCAGCGTCCTGCGCGATCCGCAGCGCCGCGCCGCCTACGACAAACAGCAGGCGGCCTCCCGTCCGAGGGTAATTCCCGTGCGGAAAGTGCCCGCCCGCGGCGGAGCCTCCGGACCGGCCATCAGGGTCACCCCCGTGCGCTGGGAAAGCGGGCCCTGGTCCTAGCAAACGGCGTGCAGCGAGTGTTTGGAGTATTCCCAATGAAAACAGCAAGGAAACCCGCAAGGAGGCGGAGATCTGCATGAGCGATTGGCGGCGCTACGATTCACACCTGATTCCGGCATTCCATGAACGCTTTGAGCAGCGGTGGGGTGTTGGGACGGCACCATTCCTCGACCCGGAAGCGCACGAGGAGCCCCTGCCCCGGGCGCAATGGATCAACCCGGCAACGGGTGCGGCACTTGCTGTGGTGCCGGTGTGGACGGGCGATGAAAAGCAGCAACGGTCCTTTGGCGTGTTCTACCTGCCGCCTTCCGGGGACATCTGGGTCCTGCGCCCGGGCTATACCGCCTACCTGGAACCCGCGGACGGTGAAACGGAGCACCTGGTGACCCTCCGCAACGACGCGTTCCGCAAGGCCGTGGCGCACGCCAAGGAGTTCCTGTTCGGCTCGCAGTGACCCACCCATATCCCGGCTCGTCAGGGGACCTTGGCTGTGCCATCCTGAGACGTACTTATCCACTGTGACAAAGGCCCGCCCATGCATATCACCGCCAAGGAACTCGCAGCTCTCATCCCTCCCGGCTTCACCCTGGGTGTTGCCACCGCCGCCTTCCAGATCGAAGGGGCGCTGGACGAGGACGGCCGCGGGCCCGCCGGCTGGGATGTGTTTGCCGCGAAGCCGGGCGCCATCGTGGAGGGCCACAGCCCGGTCACGGCCTGCGACCACTACCACCGGATGCCCCAGGACGTGGCCCTGATGAAGCAGCTGGGCGTGGACTCCTACAGGTTCTCCTTCGCCTGGCCGCGGATCCAGCCCACCGGCAGCGGACCGGCCAACAAGGCGGGGCTGGCCTTCTACGACCGGCTTTTGGACGAGCTGCTGGCCAGCGGAATCTCGCCCATGGCCACCATCTACCACTGGGATACCCCGCTGGCATTGGACGAGGCGGGCGGATGGCTGAACCGGGACACCGCGTACCGGCTGGGGGAGTACGCCGGGATCCTGGCCGAGGCCTTCGGTGACCGGGTGGCCCGGTGGGTCACCATCAACGAGCCTGCCACCGTGAGCACCAACGGCTACTCCCTTGGCCTGCACTCGCCCGGCAAGGAGCTGCTCCTGGGGGCCTTCCCCACGGTCCACCACCAGCTGCTGGGGCACGGTCTGGCCGTGCAGGCACTGCGGGCCGCCAAGGTGCCGGGCGAAATCGGCATGACCAATGTCTACTCGCCCATGGTGCCGAACTCGATCAATCCGCTGGACCGCATCAGCGCCGGGCTGATGGACCTCGCCCAGAACCGGCTCTACGCGGACCCGGTGCTCACCGGCAAATACCCGGACCTGATCCGGGCGGCCAAGTTCTTCTCCTCCTTCGAGCACCCCGAGGAGGACATGGCGGTTATCTCCCAGCCGCTGGATTTCTACGGGCTCAACTACTACATGCCCACCAAGGTGGCGGTGGGCCCGGGTGGCGGCGCAGTGCCCGCGAGCATGGCCGAAGCCATGGGCAGTGACCTCAGCGCGGCCGGCAGCGGCGGTACCCCGTTCCACGTGGAGACCTGGCCGGAAGCGGACATCACGTCCTACGGCTGGCCGGTGAAGCCGGAGTACATGGCGGTGGCTCTGAAGGAGATGGCGGAGCGGTATCCCAACCTGCCGCCGGTGATCCTCACCGAGGGCGGTGCCAGCTTCGAGGACATCATTGTCCGGGACAAGTCCACCAATACCAGGTTCATCCCGGACGAGCGCCGGCTGAAGTATCTCTCGGACCACCTGGAGACGGCGCTGCGGGCAACCTCCCCGGGCGGCGAGGCGGAGTCGGTGGACCTGCGCGGATACTACGTCTGGTCGCTGCTGGACAACTTCGAGTGGTCCGCCGGGTACAACCAGCCGTTCGGGCTCCTGCACGTGGACTTCGAGACGCTGGAGCGGACGCCCAAGGCCTCGTACTTCTGGCTCCAGGAACTGATCGAGGAACGCGACTTGGCCGTGGCCGCAGGTGCCGCCATCGCGCAGGCTGTGGTGCCGGAGGAGTTTGAAACGGAAGCGCCCGACGACGGCGTGTCCCCGCTGGGTGCCAGCGCCTGAGCCTGCGCCGGGCTTAGAGCATTCCCAGCATGGTCAGCTGCTTGGCCATTCCGGCGCCGTCCGGGGAGTAAATCCATGGGACCTTGGAGGCGGTGTGGTCGCCGTCCTCCGAGTGGCCGCCGGCAAACACGGACTCGCTGACGGAGAGCTGGCGGATGGCGATGGCCGCCACCTTGTCCGGGTTTTCGCTGGCGAAGCCCGAATAGATGGCTTCGTCATGCTGGCCGTTGTCGCCGATAAGGAGCCACCGCATGTCCGGGAACTCCTTGCTCAGCCGATCCAGGTTGCGGTGTTTGTGCTCCTGCCCGCTGCGGAACCAGCGGTCGTGGGTCAGCCCCCAGTCCGTCAGCAGCAGGGCACCCTTCGGGTACATGTTGCGGGTCAGGAACCGTGCCAGCGTGGGAGCGGCGTTCCACGGGCCGGTGGACAGGTAGATCACCGGCGCGTCGGGGTGTTCGATGGTCAGCCGGTCCAGGAGGACGGCCATGCCGGGGGTGGCCATGCGGGCGCGTTCGTTGAGCACGAAGGTATTCCACAGGGCCAGGAACGGACGCGGCAGGGCAGTGACCATGACGGTGTCGTCAATATCGGAAACGATGCCGAACTTCACGTCGGGGGCGATCACCTGGATGAGGGCCTCGGCAGGCTCGGTTCCTTCAGCCCGCAGCACGGCGGTGTGCCAGCCGGGGGTCAGCTGGACGCTGACCTCGGTGTCAATGAGCCCGCCCCGGTCCGCGCGGACGTGGGTGACAACATCGCCGATGGTGATTTCGACGTCGGTGAACTGCAGCGGCACCCCGGTGAATGCCCGCCAGCCGCGGATGTTCTGGTTGCCGTTCTTCGCCGCGGTTTCGGCCTTGCTGCCGGGCCGCGGCTTTTGCGTCATCAGGACCCGGCCCAGCACGCGGACCAGGGTGGTGGAGCCGTATCCCTGGTAGGCGATGGTCTGCGGCACGAAATCCCAGCGTTTGGCCACCTTGATCCGGACGCCGTTGAAGGTGTCGGAGATCTTGTGGGCAAGGCGGAAAACCTGGTTGCCGGACAGCCCGGGCGCGCTGTCCGCGGCCTGGCTGGAAGGGGTGGCGGGGTTCCGGTGCGAATCCTGCGGCGCGGTGTCCATGGCTCCACTCTGCCACAGGGCGCCGGCCGGCGAGGAGCCCGTGGTAACGTGACGCCGCTCCCTGGTGCTGCCCTCCCGCGTCAGCCCGTCCCAAGGATGCCGCGCAGGGCCTCCGCGTTCCGTACTGCGTTGCCGCCGCCGTCGTTATTGAAATAGGCGTAGACATCCAGGCCGTCGGCCGCCCAGCCTCGGATCCTGTCCGCCCACCAGTGCAGGTCGGCGTCCGAGTAGGAGCCTGCGTACAGGTGCTGGTGGTCCGGACCGTGCAGCCTGACGTAGGCGAATGGTGCCGTAGTGCGCAGGAGGCAGGGCAGGTTGGCGCCGCTCATAATGCAGTAGGCGGCGTTGTGCCGTTCGAGCAGTGCCAACACCTCCGGGCTGTCCCAGGTGGGATGGCGGAATTCCACGGTGACCTTGATCCAGGGCGGAACTGCGGCCAGGAAGTAGTCCAGCCGGGCATCGTCGCGTTCCATCTGCGGCGGCAGCTGGACCAGCAGGACCGCACGCTTGTCTCCGAGTTCATGCCAGCAGCGTTCGATCCGCTCCAGCCACACCTCGGGGGAGTAGAGCTTCCTGGCATGGGTGAGGCCGCGGGGTGCCTTGACGGACATGCTGAACCCCGGGGGCAGGCGCCGGTTCCAGCCGGCGAAGGTGGTGTCCCTGGGCCAGCGGTAGAAACTGGCGTTGAGCTCGACGGTGTTGAAACGCGCAACGTAGTGCTGGAGCCGGGCCTTCACCGGGAGCCCGGGCGGGTAGAGGACGTTCTCCCAATGGTCGTAGCTCCACCCTGACGTGCCGATATGGACTGCCACCCCTGCAGGCTACACCGAATTGTGCCTTCCTTCGGGCCTCCCGAAGGACACCACTTATGGCAGTGTAAGGTCATGGCGCGAATAGAGGATTACGCGGTGGTGGGGGACCTGCAGACCGGTGCCCTGGTGAGCAACGAGGGCTCCATCGACTGGCTGTGCCTGCCACGTTTCGATTCCCCCGCCTGCTTCAGCGCGCTGCTGGACACGCCCGACGCCGGCCGCTGGCTTTTGGCGCCGCGGGACGGCGGGCCGTGCACGCGGCGGGGCTACCGGGACGGCACCCTGATCCTGGAGACGGAGTGGGAAACGCCCGAGGGAACGGTGCGGGTCATCGACTTCATGCCGCCCCGTGATGCGGTGGCGGACATCGTCCGCATCGTCGAAGGCGTCAGTGGCAGCGTGAAGATGCGCGGCGAACTGGTCATGCGCTTCGACTACGGGCACATCATTCCCTGGGTCCGCCGGGACAAGTACGGGCTGCACGCCATTGCGGGCCCGGACGCCGTCTACTTCGTCACCCCCGCGCCCCTCCAAAGTGAAAATATGCACACCATCAGCGAGTTCACCGTCAGTGCAGGCGAGCGGATCCCGTTCGTGCTGACGTGGGCGCCCAGCCACGTGGGCCGGCCCCATACCGTGGACGCCGAGAAGGTCCTGGCCACCACGTATGCCTTCTGGCGCGGCTGGGCGTCGCAGTGCACCGTCAAAGGCGAATACCAGGAGGCCGTGCTGCGCTCGCTGGTCACGCTGAAGGCCCTGACCTACGCGCCGACCGGGGGAATCGTGGCGGCAGTGACCACCTCCCTGCCGGAGCAGCTGGGCGGCCCGCGCAACTGGGACTACCGGTACTGCTGGCTGCGGGACGCCACCATGACGCTCCAGGCGCTCCTTGCCGCCGGATACAGCGCCGAAGCCGCCGCCTGGCGGGACTGGCTGCTGCGCGCCGTCGCCGGTGATCCCGCGGACCTGCAGATCATGTACGGGATCCACGGCGAGCGGCGGCTGCCAGAGATGGAGCTGTCCTGGCTGAAAGGCTACGAGAACTCATCCCCGGTGCGGATCGGCAATGGTGCCGCGGAACAGCTGCAGCTGGACGTCTGGGGGGAGGTGCTGGACTGCCTGGCGCTGACCCGCAACTCGCTGCTCAAGCACACGGACGAGGCCTGGGACCTGCAGTGCGCCCTGATGGAGCACCTGGAGACCATCTGGGACCAGCCGGACAACGGGCTGTGGGAGATGCGTGGCCCGCGCCGTCACTTCACGCATTCCAAGGTGATGGCCTGGGTGGCCGCGGACCGGATGGTGAAGGGTGTCCGCGAATCCGGGCTGCCGGGTCCCGTGGAACGCTGGGAGACGCTGCGGGACACCATCCACCGCGACGTCATGGCCAACGGGTTCGACGCCGCCCGCAACACGTTCGTCCAGTCCTACGGGAGGCCTGAGTTGGACGCCAGCCTCCTGCTCATCCCGCGCGTAGGGTTCCTGCCGCCGGACGATCCGCGCGTCATCGGAACCATCGAGGCCATCCAGCGCGAGCTGACCGAGGACGGCTTCGTGCTGCGCTACCGCCCGGCCGAGAGCGACGACGGGCTGCCGGGTGACGAGGGCGTCTTCCTGGCCTGCTCCTACTGGCTGGTGGAAGCACTCCTGGGGGCGGGCCGGCACGAGGAGTCCAGGCAGCTTTTCGAACGCCTGCTGGAGCTGCGGAACGATGTGGGGCTGCTGAGCGAGGAGTGGGCGGTCAAGGCCGGCCGCCAGCTGGGGAATACTCCGCAGGCTTTCAGCCACTTCGCCCTTGTGACTAGCGCTTTGGAGCTGCATCAGGATACGGTTCGCCGGAGTGATACCCCCATTCCGCCGGAGTCGGCGGAACGGCGCAGAGGCGGCGCCGGCAGGGGTACGGCTTCTCCTTCGCAGAATAGATAAGTATACTTACTAACACCTCATGGAGTGCTCCCAAAAGCACAGTGCCGTGACTGACGGAGGAGTTGATTTTTTATGGCCGGGTATTTTGAGCTCGTGGACGCGCCCGACGGCGGTTACCGCGTCCGGATGCTGGATGGGGCCGGGAACCTGATGGCGATCTCGGTGACCTTTCCCACCAAGCGGGCTGCCGCGGCGGGTGTTGCGATGGCCCGCGAAATCGCCGGCACCGGCCTGATCAGGGACAAAAGCCACGATGGAGCCGGAACTGTGATCCGGGACCGGGTGCGGCCCGTGAGCACCCCCAAGGAATCCGCGGCCCGGCACAAGAAGGCGCCGGAGGCCAAGCGGGCAGCGGTGGGCTGATGGTCCCGCCACGCACGTCACCCCCTGGCGGGCAGCGCCGGGGGGTTCTCTTTGACGTCGACGGGACGCTGATCGACTCGTCCTACATCCACACCATCTCCTGGTGGGGAGCCTTTCGCCAGCAGGGGTATGACATCCCCATGGCCTCCATCCACCACTTCGTGGGCATGGGCGGGGACCGCCTGGTGGACAACCTCCTGCCGCAGGACCGGGACCGGGAGGCGGACAAGGACGTGATGGCCAGCCACGGCGCGCTGTATGCCTCCCACTGGCCGTCGCTGCGGGCCTTCGACGGCGCCAGGGACCTGCTGGCCCGCTGCCACGAGGACGGGCTTGCTGTTGCGCTCGCCTCCTCGGCGCGGAACAAGGACCTGCAGGTCATGAAGGGCATCCTGGCCGCCGACCCCTTCATCGACGGTGCCACCAGCGCCAACGACGCAAAGAACAGCAAGCCGTCCCCCGACATCCTGGTCGCGGCCCTTGAAACGATCGGCGTGGCGCCCCGGAATGCCGTCTTCGTGGGCGACGCCGTCTGGGACATGAAGGCCGCCGCGGCCCTGGGCATCCCTCCGGTGGGGGTCACCTGCGGCGGCATCAACGCCGCAGAACTGCGTGACGCCGGCGCTGTGGAGGTTTATGAGGGCCCACGGGACCTGCTGGAGAATCTTGGATCAAGCGCCATCGGCCGCCTGCTGCGGCAGGAGTCCTAGGGCGCTCAGACCGTCTGCCCGCCCGTGACCGCATCCTCGTCCCCGGCATCGGCGGGCTTGGCCCAGGACACGTTGACCTTTACTGAACCGTCGTCGTTGCGGTCAATGTCCGTTACGATATCGGCCGCGCTGGCGCCCATCTCCAGGATCCTGGTGCGGTAGGAATCGACCAGCGCCTCAAGGCTCTCTTCCGTCCATTCGCCCGGGCGCATGCGCGTGGAGATCTCGACCGGTTCCGGCTGGTACAGCGACATGGTGTTCCTCTTTCACTCGCACGGGCTTGGGCTGGCCCTTCCTACGCTAGAAGCCCCCGGCCGGGACGACAAGTATTTAATCAGCCTGCTTACTTTTTTCAGCCCAAGCCGTTAGCGTCGAAGGACGGGCTTCCGCCCCTCGGGAAGACCAGGAGAGAAAGGGAAACTGTGAAAGCACTGACCTGGCAAGGAAAACGCTCGGTAAGCGTCGAGGAAGTACCGGACCCGGTGATCCAGGAGCCTACCGATGCGATCGTGCGCATTACCTCGACGGCGATCTGCGGCTCGGACCTGCACCTGTACGAGGTGCTGGGCCCCTATATGCACAAAGGCGATGTGATCGGCCACGAACCGATGGGAATCGTGGAAGAGGTGGGCAGCGCCGTCACCAATCTTCGCCCCGGGGATCGCGTGGTGGTGCCCTTCAATATCTCCTGCGGCCGCTGCTATATGTGCGAACAGGGCCTGCAGTCCCAGTGTGAAACCACCCAGGTGAAGGAGAAGGGTTCAGGAGCGGCCCTCTTCGGCTACTCGGAGCTCTACGGCTCGGTTCCCGGCGGGCAGGCCGAGTACCTGCGCGTCCCGCACGCGGACTACGGCCCCGTGAAGGTGGGAACAGAGCTTCCCGACGAGCGGTACCTGTTCCTCTCCGACATTCTTCCCACGGCCTGGCAGGCCGTTGAGTATGCGGACGTCCGGCCGGGCGGCACCCTGGCTGTGTTCGGCCTGGGGCCGGTGGGCCAGTTCGCCAGCCGGATCGGCGTGCACCACGGCCTCCGCGTGGTGGGCGTGGACCCCGTCCCGGAGCGCCGGGAGATGGCGGCGCGGCACGGGGTGGAGGTGTTCGACTACACGAAGACCATTTCGGACGATCTGCGGGAGATGACCTCCGGCCGTGGCCCTGACGCGGTGGTGGACGCCGTCGGCATGGAAGCACATGGCTCGCCGGTGGCAGGCTTCGCGCACCAGGCGCTGGGCCTGCTGCCGGACAAGCTGGCCCAGAAGGCGATGGAGACAGCCGGCGTGGACCGCCTGGCTGCCCTGCACACGTCGATCGACGCCGTGCGCCGCGGCGGGACCATCTCGCTCAGTGGCGTGTACGGCGGGCAGGCGAGCCCCATGCCGATGCTGACCCTGTTCGACAAGCAGATCCAGGTGCGCATGGGTCAGTGCAACGTCCGGCGCTGGACCGATGACCTGCTGCCGCTCGTGGAGGACGACGCCGATCCGCTGGGCGTCATGGACCTGGTCACCCACCGCTCAGGCCTGGAAGGTGCCCCTGCCCTGTACGAAAAGTTCCAGAAGAAGGAGGACGGCTGCATCAAGGTGGTCCTGAACCCGGGCGCCTAGCAGAGGCTGTTCATGGCCTCCTGCGCCACCTCCTGCATCTCGAACAGCAGCGGGTTCACGCCGAGGGTGGGCGGTCCGGGCGGGTAGGCCACGGTCATGGCCAGCTGCTTGCTGCCGTCCTCGCTGGTCATGGCGACCGTTCCGTAGCCGTCCACATCCCCGGGAAGCCCGTAGTAGAAGCGGTTGTTGCAGGTGTTGTTCCAGCGCCGCAGGGCAAAACCGTAGTACTGCGAGTAGCCGCCCTTCATGGCGGTCACGGTGTCAGGGTCCAGCAGCCTGCCCTGCAGCAGCGCGGCGTAGAACCTGTTCACTTCCTGCACGGTGGACACGGCTCCATTGGAAGGAGCCTCAGCCAGCCAGGCGGGGGCGGCCGCGTCCTGGGGCGTGCCCTCGATAGTGACGTAACCGTGCACCATGCCGGCGGGCGGTGGGCCGCCAAGCGTGGTTGCCGTCAGTCCAAGGGGGCGGGCAATGTCGGCGGCCAGGACCCGCCCGATGTCCTGGCCGCGGAGCCGCTCGACAATCAGGGCAAGCGCCGCGTAGTTGGAGCGGGAGTAGTCGAAGATCCGCGCCAGCCTGCCGTCCCACGGAACGGTGGCGGCGAGGCCCAGCTGCTGTTCGAGGGGAAGCGGCCGGCCCGCCAGTTCCTCCCAGCGTCCGGACGCCAGCAGGGGGAGGGAGAAGTCCGGAAGCCCGGATTCATGTGTCAGCAGCTGCCGGACACTGACGGGGCCGGGCGGCTTCAGGACGGCGCCGAACTCGGGCAGGTAGTCGCTGGCCTGGCCGTCCAGGTCAAGCCTGCCCTCCTCCACCAGCTTGAGCACGGAGACAGCCACCATGGACTCCGTGATGGTGCCGATGTGGACGGGGTCGGCCGCCGTTGCCGCCTCCCGCGCCGCCAAAGTCCGGACCCCGGCGGCGTGGGTCCAGGTGTCCCCGCCGCTGGTGACGTCGAAGAGGACTGCCGGGGCGCCGTCGTCGACCATCCTGGAACTGAAAGCCTCCAGCAGCGCGATGGCGGCGGGCTTGTTCCGGTCCGGCGGCTCCGGCGGGCCGATGCAGCCCGGGACGGCGGCCACGAGCACGGCGGCGCACAGGGCAGCGGCGGTGCGCTGCCACCCCCTGCCGCCCCGGCGCGTACCCATGCCACCAATTTTCCCCCAACTGCCAGTCAGTTAGGCGGGACTAGGTGAGCTTTACCTGGCGGTTCATGTCCTTGTAGAGCAGGTACCGGAACTCGCCCGGGCCGCCGGCGTAGCAGGCCTGGGGGCAGAAGGCCCGGAGCCACATGAAGTCGCCTGCCTCCACCTCCACCCAGTCGTTGTTCAGCAGGTACATGGCCTTGCCCTCGAGGACGAACAGGCCGTGTTCCATGACGTGGGTTTCGGGGAACGGGATCACGCCGCCGGGCTGGAACGTCACGATGTTGACCTGCATGTCGTGCGCCAGGTCGTTGGAATCGGTGAAGCGGGTGGTTTTCCAGACGTCGTTGGTGTCCGGCATCGACGTCGGCTCCACGTCCTTTTCGTTGGTGACGAAGGACTTGGCCTTGTACCCTTCCAGGCGCTCGTAGGCCTTGCGGATCCAGTGGAAGGACACGATGTCGTCCGAGACGTTCTCCAGTCCCCACTGCGCGCCCGCGGCCAGGTAGGCGTAGCCGCCCTCCTCAAGCTGGTGCAGCTCGCCGTCCAGCGTCAGGTTGAGCTTGCCCTTGGTGACAAAGACGACGCCCTCCACGCCTTCCTCGAATTCGGCCCGCGGTGCCCCGCCGCCCGGGCCGATCTCCACGATCAGCTGCGAGAACGTGGTGGCGAACCCGGAGATGGGGCGGGCGATGATCCACGAACGGGTGTTGCTGAAGCCCGGCAGGTTGGAGGTGACGATGTCCGTCAGCACGCCCTTCGGGATCACCGTGTAGGCCTCGGTGACGATGGCGCGCTCGGTGGTGAGGTGGGTCTGCGGCGGCAGCCCGCCGGTGGGTGTGTAGTACTTGCCCATAAGGGATTCCTTTGCTTAGGAGTTGGAGGTGGTGGCGAGCCTCGGGTGGGCCAGCGCGGTGAGCCGGGAAAGTCCGACGCCGGCCAGCGCCTGGACCTCGTCGGCCCCCACGGCGCCGCACTGGACGCCGCGCAGGACAAACGCTGCCAGGGCGCGGGCCGTGGCGGGTTCGTCCATGACCCCGCCTTCGGTCTGCTCCACATAGTTCCGCAGCCGGGCCGCGGCGGCCGGAAGGCCCTGCCGGTAGAAGGCGTACGTCGCGGCAAACCTGCTGGGCAGCTGGGCAGGGTGCAGGTCCCAGCCCTGGTAGTAGCCGCGTTCCAGGGACCGCCGGACCAGCCGGCCGTGCAGCTGCCAGGCGTTTTCCACGTTGTCGCCCACGGGGATGATGTTGGTGGAGCCGTCAGAAAGCCGGATGCCGGTGCCGGCCACCGCGAGCTGCATGACCTCCTTGGCGAAGTCCGCCACGGGGTGCTCCATGGACTGGTACTCCGCGGAGATCTGCAGCGACGCCGAATAGTCGTAGGTGCCGTAGTGCAGGCCGCTGATCCGGCCGGGCACGGCGTGCGGCAGCTGCGCCACCGGCGACGTGCCCTCCGGTCCCAGGATGAGCTGGGGCGTTTCCACCTGGACCTCGAAGCGCAGCCGGCCGGCGGGCAGCGCGTGCACCTGCTCCAGCCGGGACACGGCGTAGTCCATCGCCTGGACCTGCGCCACGGTGGTCACCTTGGGCAGGGTGAGGACCAGCCCCTCGGGCAGCTCGCCGGCGGCGGCCAGGCCGGAGACGAACAGGTCCAGGGTGCGCAGTCCGCGGGCCCGGGTGGGCGCTTCGAAGCACTTGAACCGGATGCCGATGAACGGGGGAGCGGACCCGGCCGCCACTGCGGCGGCCACCGCGGAAGCCGCCGTTACCGCGGCGGCGTCCTCGGCGTCGTCGCCCCTGTCCCCGAACCCGTCCTCGAAGTCGAGCCGCAGGTCCTCGATGGGTTCGGAGGCCAGCTTGGCCTCCACCCGGGAGGCGACGGCCTCGGCGAGGCCGGGCTCCTGGCCCAGCAGGCTCCCCAGCTTTCCGAAGCCGCCGTGGGCCTCAACGGCCGCCTTCGCTTCGGCGCCCCATTCGGCAGCGAGCGACGGCGTGAAGCGGTCCGCGGGCACGTACACCGTGTGCACGGGCTGCCGGGAGCCGTCGTCGCCGGGGTAGTTGTGCTCCAGGAGCCGGTCCGTTGCGGCCAGCTGGCCGTCGATGTGCGCCAGGTCCCCCGGGGTGAGCGAGGGCTTGGGTGTTGCGGGCATGCCTCAGCCCACCAGTTCGTAGGCGGGGGTGGTGAGGAAGTCGGTGTAGTCGTCCGAGAGGCAGATGTCCGCGATGAGTTCGCTGGCCGGCTGGTAGTAGCGCCGGAACGCCTCGTCGCCGAATTCGGTGCGGAGCCGTTCGGTCTCCTCGCCCAGGATCCGCTCCACGAGTTCCTTGGTCACGGTGTTGCCAGTGTCCGCCAGGACCGACTTGTTCCGGATCTGCTGCCACACCTGGGAGCGGGAGATTTCGGCGGTGGCGGCATCCTCCATCAGGTTGTGGATGGCCACTGCGCCGTTGCCGGAGAGCCAGACGGCGGTGTAGGCCACGGCCACGTAGAGGTTCAACCGCAGGCCGGCCTCGGTGACCTGGCCTTCGGCGGAGGAGACGTCCAGCAGTTGCTCTGCGGTGACGTTGACCTCCGGGCGCTGCTTGTCCAGCTGGTTGGGCTTGCTTCTCAGCACCGAGTCGAAGACCTCGCGGCAGGTGGGAACCAGGTCCGGGTGGGCAACCCAGGAGCCGTCGAACCCGTCGTTCGCCTCGCGGGTCTTGTCTGCCCGGACCTTCGCGAAGGCGGCCTCGGTCACCTCCGGGTGGCGGCGGTTCGGAATGACGGCCGCCATCCCGCCCATGGCGAAAGCGCCGCGCTTGTGGCAGGTCTTGACCAGCAGTTCAGTGTAGGCGCGCATGAACGGCGCGGTCATGGCCACCGAGGCGCGGTCCGGCAGGACGAACTCTTCGCCGGCGTCACGGAAGTACTTGATGAGGCTGAACAGATAGTCCCAGCGGCCGGCGTTCAGGCCGGAGGCGTGGTCCCGGAGCTCGTAGAGGATCTCGTCCATCTCGAAGGCGGCCGGAATGGTTTCGATCAGCACAGTGGCGCGGATGGTGCCCTGGTGCAGGCCCAGGAAGTCCTGCGCGAAGACGAACACGTCATTCCAGAGCCGGGCCTCGAGGTGGCTCTCCATCTTGGGCAGGTAGTAGTACGGCCCGTGCCCGTTGAGGACCAGCTGCTTGGCAACGTGGTAGAAGTGCAGGCCGAAGTCCACCAGCGCACCCACCGCGGGTTCGCCGTCGATCAGCAGGTGCTTTTCCTGCATGTGCCAGCCGCGGGGGCGGGCCACCACGACGGCGAGCGGCGCGTCGGTGCGGAGCCGGTACTCCTTGCCCTCATCGGAGGTGTAGCTCAGGGTGCCCTGCGCGGCGTCGCGGAGGTTGAGGATGGCGTCGATGACGTTGCCCCAGGTGGGGGTGCTGGCATCCTCAAGGTCCGCGAGCCACACCTTGGCGCCGGAGTTCAGGGCGTTGATGGCCATCTTTGCCGGCGACGCCGGTCCGGTCATTTCCACCCGGCGGTCCTGCAGGGCTGCCGGTGCCGGCGCGACCTTCCAGTCGCCGTCGCGCACGGTCTGGGTTTCCGGCAGGAAGTCCAGCTTTCCGGTCTCGGCGACGCGCTGCCGCTTGGCGGCGCGGGCGGCCAGCAGCTCGTTGCGGGTTCCGGCAAAGCGCTTGTGAAGCTCCTCCACGAAAGCCAGCGCCTTGGGGGTGAGGATCTCCTCGGCGCGGTTGATCGGCCGGGGATCTGTGACGGTGATGGCCATTTCTGGTCCTTTCCTATGGCTGGAAGTCGGGCGGTCAGGCGTTGGCGAGGGCGGCCACGGGAACCTCTGCGGCATCCGTGCCCTTGGTTGCCACGTTGGCGGAACGGGCGGCCGCTGCCACTGCTGCAGCCACGTCGGCGGCCACATGGGGATCGAAGACGCTGGGGATAATGTAGCTGGCATTGAGCTCGTCGTCAGCAACCCGGTTGGCGATTGCCTCGGCCGCGGCCACCAGCATCTCCGGCGTGATGTCGCTTGCCCCGGCGTCCAGCAGGCCCCGGAAGAAGCCCGGGAAGGCCAGGACGTTGTTGATCTGGTTCGGGAAGTCGCTGCGGCCGGTGGCCACCACGGCGGCGTGCTTCGACGCGATGACGGGGTCGATCTCCGGGGTGGGGTTGGCCATGGCGAAGACGATCGCGTCCTCGGCCATGGAGGCCACCTGCTCCTCGCCAATGACGTGCGGGGCGCTGACGCCGATGAACACGTCGGCTCCCTTGAGGGCGTCGTGGAGGCTGCCGGAGAAGCCGTCCTGGTTGGTGTTCGCGGCAATCCAGGTGCGGTGTTCGTCGTCGTACTTTTCGCCCGCGTGGATGGCGCCCGAGCGGCCGGCGGCAATGATGTGCTGAGCACCCTGGGCCTTCAGGAGCTGGATGATGGCGGAGCCGGCGGCGCCGACGCCCGAGACCACGATTTTCACCTCGGAGAGCTTCTTGCCCACCACGCGCAGGGCGTTGACAAGTGCGGCCTGGGTGACGATCGCGGTGCCGTGCTGGTCGTCGTGGAACACCGGGATGTCCAGTTCCTCGCGGAGCCGGTTCTCGATCTCGAAGCAGCGGGGAGCGGCGATGTCCTCCAGGTTGATGCCGCCGTAGACCGGCGCCATGGCCTTGGCGATCATGATGATTTCCTCGGTGTCCTGGGTGTCCAGGCAAACCGGCCAGGCGTCCACGTTGGCGAACTGCTTGAACAGCGCGGCCTTGCCCTCCATGACGGGAAGGGCGGCGGCGGGGCCGATGTTGCCCAGGCCCAGGACGGCCGAACCGTCCGTGAGGACTGCGATGGTGTTGCGCTTGACGGTCAGGTTGCGGGCCGCTGCCGGGTCCTCGGCGATGGCGAGGCAGACGCGTGCGACGCCGGGGGTGTAGGCGCGGGAAAGATCGTCGCGGTTGCGCAGGGCCACCTTGGGGACGACCTCCAGCTTGCCGCCCAGGTGCATCAGGAAGGTGCGGTCCGAGACGTGCTGGACCGTGACGCCGTCGAGCGCGTTCAGGGCGTCCTTGACCCGCGCGGCATGCGCGTCGTCGGTGGTGTTGCAGGTGACATCCACAACCAGTGTCTCGTGGTGCGACTCGCTGACGTCCAGTGCCGTGATGGCGGCGCCCGCTGCTCCGACGGCTGCGGCCAGTTCGCTGGTGGCGCTGAAGCTTGACGGTGCTTCCACGCGCAGGGTGATCGAATTTCCGGGGCTGGGGTTCGCCATTGAATGTCCTCCTGTTGGGCCGTGTCCGGGCTGCTGATCAACTCGAATGTTTTCGTATTATGGATATTATTATCTACTTTGTGGAAAGACAAGCCCTGTTTGTGACTGATCGCATCCGCGCGGCCCGTGCTGTATCTTGAAACAACTAGGGCAACTCTTTTCACGATGCGGATAAGACTTGTCGGAATCCGAGCCACAGGAGACTTGGTTATGGCTGAGAAAGCCGCCGGAGGCGTGCAGTCCGTTGAGCGCGTCTTCGAACTTCTGGAATTGATCACCGACGCCGGCGGCGACGTCACGCTCAGTGAGCTGTCCTCGTCCACGGACCTGCCGCTGCCCACCATCCACCGGCTCCTGCGCACCCTCGTGTCCCTGAGCTACATCCGGCAGCTGCCCAACCGCCGCTATGCCCTGGGCCCGCGCCTGATCCGGCTGGGCGAGGGGGCCAACAAGCAGCTCGGCGCCCTGGCCCGACCGCAGCTCAAGACCCTGGTTGACCGGCTCGGCGAGACCTCCAACATGGCGGTGCTCGATTCGGACATGGTCATCTACGTGGCGCAGGTGCCGTCCCTGCATTCCATGCGCATGTTCACCGAGGTGGGGCGCCGGGCGCATACCCACGCCACCGGCGTCGGAAAGGCCATCCTTGCCCAGCTCGACGACGACGTGGTCCGCGGCATCGTTGCCCGTGCCGGCATGCCCACGCCCACGTCCAAGAGCATCGGCGATATCGACGACCTCCTCGCTGACCTGAAGCTCATCCGCGAGCGCGGCTACTCCATTGACGAGGAAGAGCAGGAGCTCGGCGTGCGCTGCTTTGCCATGGCCGTGCCCAATGCCCCCACACCCACGGCCATTTCGGTCTCCGGCCCGGTGTCACGCGTGGACGAGCACTTCGCCGACAAGGCTGTTCCCGTCCTGCGCGAGGCGGCCGAAGCGATCTCCGCGGAGCTCAACCGCTCCTGACCATTTGATGGGTCCACGCCCGCAGGGTTCCCTGGCCGAGCTTGCGAGGTTAGGGGGCGGGTGGGGAGCGTTCGACGGCGGCCCGCACCTTTGGCGAAAAGGTGCGGGCCGCCGTCGCTTGCTTGTGGGGTCAGTGGTCGGAGGCCTTGGCGGAGGACTCGATCTTGACTTCCTTGCCGTCGCAGTCGATGAGCTTGCCGCCCTCGAAGCGGTCGCCGTCGGCCAGGCACTTCAGGTCCTCTTCGCGGACCACGCGCTCGGTGCCGGCCACGAACACGGACTGGTTCTCCGAGTTGCCGGCCTTCAGGTGGTTGAACAGCAGGTTCAGCAGGATGGCCATCACGGCGGCGGAGCTGATGCCGGAGTGGAAGATGGTGCCGAACCAGGCCGGGAACTGGTCGTAGAAGGCGGGGGCGGCAATGGGGATCATGCCGAACCCGATGGAAGCCGCCACGATGATCAGGTTCATGTTGTTCTTGTACTCCACCTTGGCCAGGGTGCGGATGCCGCTGGCTGCCACGGTTCCGAAGAGTACGACGCCGGCGCCGCCCAGGACGGGGGTGGGAACCGCTGCGACCACCCGGCCGAGGACGGGCAGCAGGCCGAGGATCACCAGGATCAGGCCGCCGGCGCTGACCACGAAGCGGCTCTTCACTCCCGTGATGGCGACCAGGCCGACGTTCTGGGCGAAGGCGCTCTGGGTGAAGGAGTTGAACAGCGGGGAGATGGCGCTGGAGAGCATGTCCGCCCGGAGGCCGTCGCCGATCCGCTTGGAGTCCACCTTGGTGCCCACGATCTCGCCCACGGCGATGATGTCAGCGGACGTTTCGGTCAGGGTGACCAGAATGACGATCAGCATTGAAATGATGGCAGCGATCTCGAAGACCGGCGGGCCGAAGGCAAACGGGGTGGGGAAGGCGACGATTTCGCCCTGGCCCACCTTGAAGAAGTCGGCCATGCCAAAGACGAAGGCGATGAGGGTGCCCAGGACCATGGCGAGCAGGATGGACAGCCGGGAGATTGCGGCGCTGCCCACCTTGCTGAGGAGCAGGACGATGGCCATGGTGGCTGCCGCGAGGCCGATGTTGGCCATGCTGCCGTAATTCGGGGCGGCCTTGTTGCCGCCCATGGCCCAGTTGGCCGCGACCGGCATCAGCGTGAGGCCGATAGTGGTGATGACCGTGCCCGTGACGACCGGCGGGAAGAACCGGATGATCTTCGAGAACAGCGGCGTGATCAGCAGGCCGATCAGCGACGCGGCGATGACCGATCCGAACACCGCCTGGATCCCGCCGCCGCCGTGGACGATGGCCACCATGGTGGAGACCCCGGCGAAGGAGACGCCCTGGACCAGCGGCAGCTGCGAGCCGAAGAACGGAACACCGACGGTCTGGAGCATGGTGGCGAGGCCGCCGACGAACAGGCAGGCCGCAATGAGCAGGCCAATGTCCTGCGAGCTCATGCCGGCCGCCGCGCCAATGATCAGGGGAGGGGCGATGATGCCGCCGTACATGGTGAGGACGTGCTGGAAGCCGTAGGCGAAGGTGCTTCCGATCGACAGCCGCTGGTCCTCGGGCCGGGCCTGCTGGGCCCCTTTACCGGCGGCCGCGGCGGCCAGTTTCTTCTTGGTGTTCATGGCAGACTTTCTGGGTTCATGGCAGACGTCATCGTCTGGCTAACTGTGTCTGGCTAACGGGGGTAAGTCTTGGGTTTCGACCGGCTCAACCACCGGTGGTTGAGCTTGTCGAAACCGGGTTTCGACCGGCTCAACCACCGGAAAATGCAGGGTCTAGCAGAAGCCGGCGATGCCCGACCAGGCTGCGGGGGCCGGGGCGGCATCCTCGCGCTGGACGGTGGCCTCGATCAGGCCGTACGGGCGGTCCGCCGCGTAGAAGACCTCGTTCGGGTTGTCCAGGCCGAACGGGGTGAGGTCCACCAGGAAGTGGTGCTTGTTGGGCATGGAGAACTTGATCTCGTCGATCTCGCTGTGGGCCTCCAGGACCTTCTGGCCCATGTCGAACAGGGTCTGCTGCAGGGCATGGGAGTACTTCTCGGTGAAGCCTTCGAGCAGGAGCCCCTTGACGTCGTCGTAGCTCTTGTTGAAGTCAAGGGTGCTGAAATCGGTGCCGGTCTTGAAGCGCCAGCGGGCGGAGACGTCCGTGGCGAGGATGCGGTCCGTGGTTTCCGGCAGGGTGGTGTAGCGGTCCCGCGGGTAGCCGACGAAGCCGGACTGGGTGGACTTCAGGACGGTCAGGTCCTTGAGCCCGGAGACCAGGTGGGTGGTGGCGCCGTCGCGGACCAGGACTGCGGTCCGGACTTCCTGGCCGTTGCGGACGAACGAGTGGTCGTGTTCGCTGCCGTGTGCCTGGATGCGGTTCCAGGCGTAGGACTCGGCCTCCCAGCGGCCGCCGGTGACCCAGTCGAAGCTGGACGTGAAGTGCTCGCCAAGGCGCAGCAGGAAGGCCTCGGGGGAGCCGACGCCGTCGCGGGCGAAGGCGTAGATGGTGTTCTTCTGGGTGTCCGTGGCCACCACGTGGGCGTTGTCGCCCTCCAGGTGGGCCGCGGTGAAGTCTCCCCGCAGCTGCGAGGTGACGTTCAGGTCCTCGATCTCGTGGCGGTTGGTGTCGCGGGTGATCTTGACGACGCGGACTTCGGCCTTGCCGTACTGGTTTTCGCCGAGGATGATCTTGCTGCTCATGGTCATTTCCCAATCTCCGGTAAGTGGAACCAAGGTTCCATCACTGAAATTAAGCGCGCGTTTCTGGCGCGTTTCCGGTGGAGCCGACCCAACAAAAAAGAGCCGGCATCCATTGATGCCAGCTCATTACGACCCTGCCTGCTGCTCCCAGGTTACGTGACGTGCGCCACGAGTTGCCTTCCAGCGTACCCCCGCAATCCGGTGGTGTACATCACAACGCCAAAATTCGTTTTGTGACCGGCGGGACTCCCGGCCCGTCGCCGGAGGCATTGACGCCCCGGCGGCAACGCCCGTACTCTTTTCACAGAGCAGAATTTGCTTTCCGCGATACGAAACAGAGGAGGACCGGATGTACCAGCAGGACAAGACCGCAACAGCACCGGCACCCGCGGCCCAACCTTCCGAGCAGGAGTTCTACCTCCCGCGCGGCGGCGGCATCGATCCGGATTTCTACGTGCCCGAGGACCGGGTCCACGAGCCCAGCCGTTTCTCGCGCTGGATCCACGCGCTGCCCGGCTTCAACCGCCGCTGACGCCGTCAGGATTCCGGACGCCCGGGCCATTCCTTCCCGGCCCAGGGGTCGTAATCGGCGATGAGCTTTTCCTGCGGCGGCCGCTCCGCCTCGGGAACGTGCTGCAGGTTCACCCGCACCCGGTACCAGAGCGAGCTTGAGCCGCGCATCCCGTCCACCAGCACGTCGGCCGGGGTGAGGGAAGGGACGACGGCGGCGTGCCGGGTTTTCCATTCGTCCAGCGCCGCCAGGGCCTCCGGCTTGGTCCGGGTCCGGGCCACTTCGATCAGCGGCATTGTTGACTGCCGGCGGCCGGAGCCGTTGGCTCCCCGCGGTGCCTTCTCGGCGGGACCCAGCTCCTTGGCGAGGGCCAGCAGCCCGTCAAGGGAACCAACGGCGTCGTCGATGCCCGCGTGCGGGTCGCCGATGGCCGCGAAGCGCTCCAGGATGGTGGGCACCGTGAACTGTTCCGGCCGTGCCGACCGGACCTCATCCCAGGACAGCGGGGTGGAGACCCGCGCATCCGGCAGTGCCCGGACCGAATAGGCGGAGGCCACCGTCCGGTCCTTGGCGTTCTGGTTGAAATCCACGAACACGCTTTCGCCGCGCTCTTCCTTCCACCACCGCGCCGTGGCCAGCCCCGGCGCGCGGTTCTCGACTTCGCGGGCCAGGGTCTCGGCGGCGAGCCGCACGTCCTTGTAGGACCACTGCGGGGCGATCCGCACCAGGATGTGCAGGCCCCGCGATCCGCTGGTCTTCGGCCATCCCGCCAGCCCGACGTCGTCGAGCACCTCCTGTGCCACATAGGCGACGTCCACGATCTGCGACCAGTCCACGCCCGGCATGGGGTCCAGGTCCACCCGCAGTTCGTCGGGGTGCTCCAGGTCCTCCGCCCGGACCGGATGCGGGTTGAGGTCCAGGCAGCCCAGGTTGATGACCCAGGCCAGGCCGGCCGCGTTCCGGATGACTGCTTCCTCCGCCGACGTCCCCGATGCGTAGTGCAGCGTTGTGGTGTCTATATAAGGAGGGTGGTTTTCCGGCACGCGCTTCTGGAAGAACGGTTCCTCACCGATGCCCTTGGGAAACCGCTTGAGCACCATCGGCCGGCCGCCCGCACCCCGCAGCGCGCCGTCGGCAACCGCCAGGTAGTACCGCACCAGGTCCAGCTTGGTCAGGCCGGGTTGCGGAAACACCACCTTGTCCGGGCTGGAGATGCGGACCTCTTCACCATCGATGTCCAGGATCTCGGCCGGCGTCTTTGACGGAGTCATGCGGCCACGCTAGCAACGATGTGATCCCGCGGGATAGGCCCGTTTCGACGGTTCCCTTCGGAGACGACGTCGCCGATCATCGTGTGCGCAGGGAACCGTCGAAACGGCTGGTCGGGTCAGCCGTTGACGAGGCGCCGGGCGGCAGCCGAGTGCTCCGCGATGAGCCCGGCGATGTCCAGTCCCGGAATCTGCCCGTCCACCACGCGCCACTGCCCGCCCACCATCACGCGGTCGGCCCGGTCCGCGGCGCACAGGAGCAGCGCGGCCACGGGATCGTGGCTGCCGGAGAACCGCAGGTCATCCAGGGTGAACAGGGCCAGGTCCGCCTCCATCCCCGGAGCCAGCTGGCCCAGCCCCGTCCGGCCCAGGACTGCGGCTGAACCGCGCGTCGCCCAGCTTAGGGCCCGCTCCACCGGGACGTCCGCGCCGTACAGGAGCCGCTGGAGGTACAGCGCCTGCCGGGCTTCCAGGATCATGTTCGAGGCATCGTTCGACGCCGAGCCGTCCACACCCAGCCCCACCGGGACACCCGCGTCCTCGAGTTCCAGGACGCGGGCCGTGCCCGAGGCCAGGCGCATGTTGGAGGTGGGGCAGTGCGCGACGGCGGTCCCGGCCGCCCCGAGCCTGCTGATCTCGGCGTCGCTGAAGTGGATGCCGTGGCCCAGCCAGGTGCGGTCCGTCAGCCAGCCGACGCTGTCCAGGTAGTCGACGGTCCGCAGCCCGAACATCTCCCGGCAGAAGTCCTCCTCGTCGAGGGTTTCGGCCAGGTGGGTGTGCAGCCGGACGTCCAGGCGCTCCGCGAGCGCCGCACTTTCGGCCATGATTTCCTTGGTCACCGAGAAGGGCGAGCAAGGGGCCAGTCCGATCTGGATCACCGCGTCCTCCCCCCGCTCGTGGTACCGGCCCACCAGGCGCTCGCTGTCCTCCAGCACCACCTCCGGGGCCTGCACCGTTGACTGCGGCGGCAGGCCGCCGTCGTCCGTCCCCAGGGTCATGGAGCCGCGCGTGAGCGTTGCCCGCATCCCCAGCCGGCGGACTGCCGCCACCTCGATATCGATGGCATCCTCCAGCCCCGCAGGGAAGAGGTAATGGTGGTCGGCGGCGGTGGTGCAGCCGGAGAGCAGCAGCTCCGCGAGGGCCACCGTGGCGGCGAGCTCAAGGTCCCTGGGAGTGAGCCGTGCCCAGACGGGGTACAGGTTCTGCAGCCAGGGGAAGAGCGGGGCGTTGGCCACCGGGCCCCAGGCGCGCGTGAGGGTTTGGTAGAAGTGGTGGTGCGTGTTGATGAGGCCGGGCAGCAGGACGTGCCGGCCGGCGTCGAAGACCTCCTGGACCGGCCCGCACGGCTGCTGGCCCGCGGCCAGCACTTCCTGGATCACGCCGCCGCTGACCACCAGTCCGCCCGAGGCGTCGAGGCTGTTCGCGGTAAAGGCTGCCAGGGGATTCCGGATCCAGAGCCGGGAACTGTGGGCAGGGGGGTGGTTCATGGGCTGTCCTTGTCTGAGCGCAGTTGCAGTAAATCCAGCTCAGTGAAGCCCTGTCTGCTGATCCAGGGGCCGCGCCGGGCTGCTCGAGGCGGACGGTGCGGGTGGGATCAGAGTAGGGTGCCGCCCGAAGCCCGTCAACGCCGCCGGATTGTGACTGCGCCAGGTTCCGCCGCAGTGAACCGCAGGAAACATAGATTTCACATTGCGGAATAAAGTTTTCAGAAAACTATGGCGCGGACCACAAACCGGTGCTAATCTCGATTCTGCCAAAGGCGGGCACCCGGTCTCCGGGAAGCTATCTACCAGGCGCAACTTAACCTTCACAGCACATGCTGAAGCCTGGTAACCGTCGCACCTGGTTCTACTGGTACTGCAAGCGGCACCGGGCTTCCCGGCAAAAGGAAGTCGCATCATGAGTACCACCGTCACGGCCGAGCAGTTCCTGGCCAGATCCATCCGGCTGGCAACGGCCAACGTCCTCAACAGCGGCGGGCCCTTCGGCGCCATGATCGTCACCGCGGACGGCAAAACGTTCGACGGCGTCAACCGCGTCACCGCGGACAACGATCCCACGGCCCACGCCGAAGTCACCGCAATCCGCACGGCCTGCCGCGAGCTCGGCACCTTCGACCTCAGCGGCGCCGTCCTCTACACCAGCTGCGAGCCATGCCCCATGTGCCTGGCATCGGCGCTCTGGGCCCGCGTGGAGCGGGTGGTGTACGCCGCAGACCGGCACGACGCCGCATCCGTCGGCTTCGACGACGCCGTCTTCTACGAATACTTCAACAACCAGGACAGGGATTCCCTGATGCCGGTTTCCAAGCTCGAACTGGGCGACCCCCAGGCACCGGCCCCGCTGGAACCGTTCAATACCTGGAACACGCTCGACTCCAGGATCGACTACTAGGCCCGGCGGCTCACCATGACCATCCTGGATTCCTCCCACGAGGAGCATTCGGCTCCAACACCCCACACCTCCCGGCCGGCACCGCGTTCCCCCAAGCCGCCGGCCTCCACCTCCCTCCTTGACCGCTTCTTCCACATCACGCAGCGCGGCTCAACGCTGGCGCGTGAATTCCGCGGCGGCCTGGTCACGTTCTTCACCATGGCGTACATCGTCATCCTGAACCCCCTCATCCTGGGCGGCTTCAGCGCGGACAACGCCCCAACCGACGTGGCCGGGGGCTGGCTCTCCGCAGCGCAGGTCGGGGCGGTCACCGGCCTCACCGCCGGCGTCATGACCATCCTGTTCGGCCTGGTGGCGAACCTTCCGTTCGGCCTCGCCGCAGGACTCGGCATCAACTCGTTCCTGGCCGTCTCCGTGATCCAGGAAGTCACCTGGGCCGAGGCAATGGGCCTGGTCGTGATCAACGGCATCCTGATCGTGCTCTTCGGCGTCACCGGCGCCCGTACCGCCATCTTCCGGGCCGTCCCCAAGGAACTGAAGGCCGCCATCACCGTGGGCATCGGCCTGTTCATCGCCTTCATCGGCTTCGTGGACTCCGGCTTTGTCCGGCCCACCGCCGGCGGGCCGCCCGTGCAGCTGGGCGACGGCGGCTCCATCACCTCCGTGCCCACGCTCGTGTTCGTCGTCGGCCTGCTCAGCATGGGCATCCTGGTGGCGCGCAAGGTCCAGGGCGGGCTCCTCATCGGCATCGTGGGCACCACCGTGCTCGCCGCCGTCGTCGAAGCCGTCTTCAAGATCGGCCCGGCCAGCGCCACCAACCCCGGCGGCTGGCACCTGAACACCCCGGTCCTCTCCGGGCAGCTGGTATCCGCCCCGGACCTGGGCCTGGTGGGCCAGTTCGACCTCTTCGGCTCGTTCGCCCGGATCGGCGGACTCGCGGCCACCATGCTGGTGTTCACCCTGGTCTTCACCAACTTCTTCGACGCCATGGGCACCATGACCGGCCTGGCCAAGAGCGCCGGGGTGGCCCACAAGGACGGGACGTTCCCGCGGCTCAAGTCGGCCTTCATCGTCGAAGGCTTCGGCGCGGTGGCCGGCGGTGCAACCTCCGGCTCGTCCAACACCGTCTACATCGACTCCGCGGCCGGCATCGGCGAAGGCGCCCGCACCGGCCTGGCATCGGTGGTCACGGGCGTGCTGTTCCTCGGCTCGATGTTCCTCACCCCGCTCACCAGCGTGGTTCCGCTTGAGGTGGCCGCCGCTGCCCTGGTGGTGGTGGGCGCCATGATGATGGCCCAGATCCGCGAGATCAAGTTCAGCAAGTTCAGCGTGGCGCTGCCGGCGTTCCTCACCATCGTGACCATGCCGCTGAGCTACTCCATCGCCAACGGCATCGGCGTCGGCTTCGTCAGCTGGGCCATCATCGGCGCGGCATCCGGCAAGGCCAAGAAGATCCACCCGCTGATGTGGGCGGTCAGCGCCGGGTTCCTGGTGTACTTCGCCCGCGGACCCATCAACGTCCTGCTCGGCGGCTGACCTGCCGCTTTCCCGGCCGTTCGGGACATCCGCACCCGCTACCCGGGTGCGGATGTCCCGGTCCTCAGCTTTTCCGAACCACTGCTTTCAGAACCACCTGACAGGAACGACAATGGACACCACCGCCGCGCGGAAGAAGGAGTGCCGCCATGCTTGACCTGATCCCTTCCCTAAGCGCTTGGCTGCCCAGGCTCGCGCACCAGCCGTTCGCAGTGGCAACCATCGTCTCCGCCACCGGGTCGGTTCCGCGGCCCGTGGGCACCTCCATGATCGTCACGGAGTCCGGGAGCGTGCTGGGCAGCCTGTCCGGCGGCTGCGTGGAGGGCGCCGTGGTGGCGCTCGCCCAGGACGCAATGGACGACGGCGGGACCCGCCGCCAGGCGTTCGGCTTCAGTGCCGCCGACGCCTTCGCCGCCGGACTCACCTGCGGCGGGCGGCTGGACATCCACGTCGAACCGGTGCCCGCGGACGACGACGCGCCGCTGCGGACCGCCCTGCACCTGCTCGCAGGTTTCGGCGCGGACGAACCCGTGGCCCTGGTGCGCCGGCTGGGCAGCCGGGGAGGCGCCGCCGTCGTGGTGCCCGATCCGGCAGCGATTCACGGTTCCGCCCTGGATCCGGCGGGCGTGGACAGCGGGTCCCGCCTCCGCGTCGAGGCCCTCGTCCGCAGCGGCGGGACCGGCGTCGTCACGGTGGACCCGCCCGGCGGTTGCCCGCCGGACTGGAACCCGGACCACGCCCCGGACGGCGACGCAGCCGCCATCCTGGTGGAAGCCCGCCTCGCCCCGCCGCGGATGCTGGTGTTCGGCGCCAACGACTTCGGCGCCGCCCTGGTCCCGGCTGCCAGGCTTCTCGGCTACCACGTGACCCTCGTGGATGCCCGCCCCGCCTTCACCTCCCAGCCGCGGTTCGCGGCGGCCGATGAAGTGGTGACGGACTGGCCGCACCGCTACCTGGCCGAGGAATCGTCGGCCGGACGGCTGGACAACCGCACCGTGGTTGCCGTGCTTTCCCACGACCCCAAATTCGACCTTCCGCTGCTGGAAACGGCGCTGGCCCTGGACCTCGCCTACGTGGGTGCGATGGGTTCCCGCCGCAGCCACCTGCAGCGGGTGGACCACCTGCTTGCCGCCGGCGTCCGGCCCGAACGGATCGCCGAACTTCACTCGCCCATCGGGCTTGACCTCGGCGCGGTCACCCCGGCGGAAGTGGCGGTGTCCATCACCGCCGAGCTTCTCGCATCCCGCAACCGCGCCGCCCGCTGCATCCCGCTGCGGGACAGCTCCGGTCCCATCCACCGGCTGCCCGCACCCGGGCAGCCCCGCACCGCCACCCCACAGGAGATCGCATGGACATGAACACCATTGAGGCGGTGGTTCCCACCACCGACCCCGCAGAATGGCGCGACGGCGACGCCTGGCTGGCCGGCGGAACCGTCCTGTTCTCCTACGGCAGCCTCGCCTTCGGCCCCCGGCCACTGCGCCGCCTCCTCGACCTCGGCACCGCCGGCTGGACGCCCGTCACTGTGTCCGGTGACGGCATCGACCTCGCCGCGACATGCACCGTTGCCGAGCTGTACCGGCTTCCGGAGTCAACAGAAGCCGCGGGCCGCCCCTGGCCCGGGCTGGACCTGGTCCGGCCGTGCTGCGATTCGTTCGTGGCCTCCTTCAAGGTCTGGAACACGTCCACGGTGGGCGGCAACCTCTGCACCTCGTTGCCGGCCGGGCCCATGATCTCGCTCTGCGCAGGACTGGACGGGGTGGCCACCATCCTGGGACCCGGCGGCGCCAGCCGCACCGTTCCCGTGGCGGACTTCGTCACCGGCGACATGAAGAACTGCCTGGCACCCGGCGAACTGCTGCGCAGCATCCACCTCCCGGCGTCGGCCCTTGCGTCCCGGGTGGCGTTCCGCCGCCTCTCGCTGAGCAACCTCGGCAGGTCCGGGGTGCTCCTCATTGGCCGGCTCGACGGCGGGACCTCGCTGGTCCTCACCGTCACGGCCGCCACCAAGCGGCCCGTGCAGCTGCGCTTCGACGGGCTCCCGGAACAGGACCAGCTGGCCGCGGCACTCGATGACGGGATACCGCAGGAGCTCTACCACGACGACATCCACGGATTGCCGGCCTGGCGCCGGGACATGACCTACCGGCTCGCCGAGGAAATCCGTGCCGAACTCGCCGCCCCGGAAGGGGCAGCCGGGCTGCAGGCCTCCGGAGACTTCTGGCCGCCCCGGGCACTTCCACCGCTGGCCGGCCGCGACGCACTTTCGAAAGGGGCCTGAACATGGCCATCGAGATCAACGGAACATCGGCGGACGCCGCACCCCGCCCGGGGCAGTGCCTCCGGACCTTCCTGCGCGAGCAGGGCGCCCTCGGCGTGAAGAAGGGCTGCGACGGCGGCGACTGCGGTGCATGCACCGTCCACGTGGACGGCACCCCGGTGCACAGCTGCATCTATCCCGCCGTGCGGGCAGAAGGACACGCCGTCACCACCATCGAGGGCCTGGCCGCCACGTCCGGCGGCGAACTCCACCCCGTCCAGCAGCAATTCCTTGAACGGCAGGGCTTCCAGTGCGGCTTCTGCACCGCCGGCATGGTGATGACCGCCGCCACGTTCGACGACGAACAACGGGACAACCTGCCCCGGAACCTCAAGGGCAACCTCTGCCGGTGCACCGGATACCGGGCCATTGGAGATGCAGTCTGCGGCCACGCCGGCCACCCCGATCCGCACGGACCGGGCTCCGGCATCGCCGGGGAAGGCCAGCCCGATCCCGAACCCGGACGGCTGGGCGACGACGTCCCGGCCCCCGCCAGCCGGGCCGTAGTCACCGGCGCCGCCCGCTACACCCTGGACATCCCGGCGGACCAGCAGCGGGCCCTGCTGCACATGAAGATCGTCCGCTCGCCGCACGCGCATGCGCGGGTCATCTCCATCAAGAAGGACGCGGCCCTGCAGCTACCGGGTGTCGTGGCAGTCTTAACCTCCGAGGATGCCCCGGCCCAGGCGTTCTCCACCGCGCAGCACGAGCTGTTCACCGACGACCCGGAGGATACCCGCGTGCTGGATGATGTGGTGCGGTTCATCGGGCAGCGGGTGGCCGCCGTCGTCGCCGAATCCGTTGCCGCCGCCGAAGCGGGCGTCCGCGCCCTGCGGGTGGAATACCGGGAACTGCCGGCGGTCTTTTCGCCGCAGGACGCCCTGGAACCCGGCGCGCCGCTGGTGCACGGCGACAAGGACGGCACCGCTGCCCGGATCTCCCGGCCGGACCGCAACGTGGTGGCTGAACTCCACTCCGAACTGGGCAGCGTGGCCGATGGTTTCGCTGCCGCCGACTTCGTCCACGAGCAGACCTACCGCACCCAGCGCGTCCAGCACGTCGCACTGGAAACGCATGCCGCCATCGCCTCGGTGGACGAAGACGGCCGGCTCCAGGTGCGCACGTCCAGCCAGGTCCCCTTCCTGGTCCGCCGCACGCTGTGCCGGGTGTTCGGGCTGGAGGAGGACAAGGTCCACGTGGTGGCCGGCCGCGTTGGCGGCGGGTTCGGCGGCAAGCAGGAGGTGCTGGTGGAAGACCTCGTGGCGCTGGCAGCCCTGAAGCTGCAGCGGCCGGTCCAGCTGGAACTGACCCGCACCGAGCAGTTCACCGCCACCACCACCCGCCACCCCTTCACCATCAAGCTCAAGGCCGGCGCCACCTCGGCGGGCGACCTGACCGCCCTGGAACTGGACGTCCTCACCAACACCGGCGCCTACGGCAACCACGGCCCCGGTGTCATGTTCCACGGGTGCGGCGAGTCCCTGGCCGTGTATAAGTGCGCCAACAAAAAAGTGGACGCGCACGCCATGTACACCAACACCGTGCCGGCCGGCGCGTTCCGCGGATATGGGCTGAGCCAGATGATCTTCGCCATCGAATCCGCCATGGATGAGCTGGCTGCGGGCATCGGGATGGACCCGCTGGAGTTCCGCCGCCGGAACATGGTCCGCGAGGGCGACCACATGCTGTCCACCCAGCCGGAACCGGAGGAGGACGTCCACTACGGCAGCTACGGCCTGGACCAGTGCCTCGACCTGGTCCGCGACGCCCTGGAACGCGGCCGGGAACGCTACCGGGCCGCCGGCCTGGACGAGCTGGGCCCGGATTGGCTGACCGGGGAAGGTGCGGCGCTGTCCATGATCGACACCGTCCCGCCGCGCGGCCACTTTGCCCACTCCAAGCTGCGGCTCCTGCCGGACGGAACGTACCAGGCCGACGTCGGGACCGCCGAATTCGGCAACGGCACCACCACCGTCCACGCCCAGCTCGCCGCCACCGCGCTGTCCACCGTCGCCTCCAGGGTGGCGGTACGGCAGTCGGACACGGACCTGATCGAGCACGATACCGGCGCGTTCGGTTCGGCCGGCACCGTGGTGGCAGGGAAAGCCACTCTTGCAGCGGCCGAGGAACTGGCCGTCCGCATCCGGGCCTTCGCAGCCGGCATCCGGCAGACCCAGGCCGCCGCGTGCGTCCTGGACGGGGACGCGGTGGTGATCGACGGGACGCCCCTGGCGCTGGCGGAACTGGCGCAGGCGGCCGCGGAAGCCGGCGTCGAACTTGCCGCCGAGGGCCGCTGGGGCGGGACCCCGCGTTCCGTGGCCTTCAACGTCCACGGCTTCCGGGTGGCCGTGAACCGCGGGACCGGCGAGCTGAAGATCCTGCAGAGCGTGCAGGCTGCTGACGCCGGCGTGGTGGTCAACCCGCGCCAGTGCCGGGGCCAGATCGAGGGCGGTGTTGCCCAGGCCATCGGTGCCGCGCTGTACGAGGAAGTGGTGGTGGACGACGCCGGCAAGGTCACCACGGACATCCTGCGGCAGTACCATATCCCCACCTTCGCGGACGTGCCGCGCAGCGAGGTGTACTTCGCCGAAACCAACGATTCCCTGGGCCCGCTCGGCGCGAAATCCATGAGCGAAAGCCCCTTCAACCCGGTGGCACCCGCCCTGGCCAACGCCATCCGCAACGCCACCGGCGTGCGGTTCGCGTCCCTGCCCATCGCCCGGGACCGGATCTACCTGGGGCTGAAGGAGGCGGGGCTGGTCCCCGCGGAGCGGGTGCTGTCCTGAGGCGTCGCGGGGTCACAAAATGCCTGCCCGGGCGACGTCTTTGGGCCGGATGTGGCCCCGCGTTGCATATAGTCGAGGGATGGAACAGCGGATTTTAGGCAAGACCGGGCGGAATGTGTCCGTCGTGGGGCTGGGCACGTGGCAGCTTGGGGCTGACTGGGGCAACGTGGACCCGGCCCAGGCGCAGGCCATCCTGGCGGCTTCCGTGGAGGCGGGCGTCACCATCTTCGACACCGCGGACGTCTACGGGGACGGGCGCAGCGAGCAGGCCATCGGCAAGTTCCTGGCGGACAACCCCGGGCTGGACATCACCGTGGCCACCAAGATGGGCCGCCGGGTGGACCAGCGGCCGGAAAACTATACCCTCGCCAACTTCCGCCAGTGGGTGGACCGCTCCCGGACCAACCTCGTCACCGACACCCTGGACCTGGTCCAGCTGCACTGCCCGCCTACTCCCGTCTACAGCAACGCCGAAGTCTACGACGCACTGGACACCCTGAAGGCCGAGGGCGCCATCAGCGACTACGGCGTCAGCGTGGAACGGACGGACGAAGCCCTCGAAGCGATCCGGCACGACGGCACGGCCTCGGTCCAGATCATCCTGAACGCCTTCCGGCTCAAGCCGCTGGACGAAGTACTTCCTGCCGCGAAGGCCGCGAACGTTGGCATCATCGCCCGGGTGCCGCTGGCCTCCGGCCTGCTGTCCGGCAAGTACTCCAAGGAAACCTCGTTCGCCGCGGACGACCACCGGAACTACAACCGCAACGGCGAGTCCTTCGACGTCGGGGAAACCTTCTCCGGCGTGGACTACGAGCTGGGGCTGAAGGCCGTGGCGGAATTCGAGCAGCTGGTCCCCGCGGGCGCCACCACCGCGCAGGCGGCGATCGCCTGGATCGCCGCGCAGGACGGCGTCACCACGGTAATTCCCGGTGCCCGGAACGTGGAGCAGGCGGCGGCGAACGCCGCCGCCGCGTCAGTGGCCATCAGTGAGGAGTTCGACGGCGGCGTCCACTGGATCTACGACCACTACTTCCGCGAGGCCATCCACCCGCGCTGGTAGCCGGTCACCGATGGGTTCCGCTGCAGACCTCGACGCCTTCATCGGCCGGCTGGCTGCGGCGGAACCCGGACCCGCCTGCACCAACTTCTTCGACCACTCCATGCCGGAGAACGCCGTCCGCCGGGCGAACCTGCGGCTGTACCTCTCGGAGATGCTTGACCGGTCGCCGGAGGTGCTGCTGGTAGGCGAGGCGCCCGGCTTCCGGGGCATGCGCATCACCGGGGTCCCGTTCACCAACCGGACCATGTTTGAGGGGCCTCCCAACAGCTTCGGCCTGTTCGGCGCGGGCAGGGGATACGTCCTGCCGCCCGATGCCGCGGGTGTCCCGGCCGAGCCGACGGCAACCGTGATGTGGCAGGTCCTGGCCGAACTCGAGTTCCTTCCCCTGCTGTGGAGCGCCTTCCCCTGGCATCCGCACCTGCCCGGGCAGCCTGGGACCAACCGGACGCCACGACCGGCTGAAACAGCCTTGGGGACGACGTTCTGGCAGGCGCTGGTTGAGCTGTTCGCCATCCGCAGGCTCGTGGCGGTGGGCAATGTGGCGCACCGCAGCCTGCTGCAGGCCGGCCTTGACGTGCCCAAGGTCCGGCATCCGTCCCACGGCGGCCGGACCGGCTTCCGGCAGGGCCTGCAGGAACTGCTAGCGAAGTAGGCCCAGCTGGTCCTGGGTGTCCACGTCCTCGCCGGTGGACTGGTCGCTGCAGTCCACCTCGTCCACCAGTTCAGGATGCGACCCCAGGAAGGCGCGCGCACCGGCGTCGCCGGTCACCGTGGCGCTGACCGCCTTCCGCAGCGAGGCGTCGATGAGCAGGGGATGGCCGCGGCGCAGCGCGGGCGGCAGGACGGCGTCGGGCGCCTGCCTGGGGCGGTAGGCGGCCGCGGTGATCCGGCCGGGCCGGTGGGAGGCGAGAAGCCTGCCCACCGTTGCCGGGGTCAGGCCGGGCTGGTCCACGAGGGCGATGAGCAGGTGGTCCCCGGGGTCCGCTTCCATGTCACCGAGCAGGAACGAGCTGCCCATGCCCGTGCGCCAGTCCTGGTTGACGATGACCCGGTAGCGGTCCAGCTTGGCCGCGGCCGCGACGTCCGGTGCGCCCGCTCCGAGGACCACCACCACCTCGCGGCAGCCGCCGTCGAGGAGGTTTCCGGCGATCGCCTCCAGCAGCGGCCGGCCGCGATAGGGGAGCAATGCCTTGGGGCCCAGGCCGAGCCGGGTCCCCGCCCCGGCGGCCAGGACGATGCCCGTCGCCTGCCGTTCCAGATCGCTGTCTGCCCCCGTATTCTCCATAGGTGAACCCTAACCAAACAAAGGCAGCCGGGTAGTCTCCCCCCGGAAACTGACCCGGCCGCCGGTCTGTGCGGAAATCAGGCCTCGCCGCCGGCCCCGCCGGTGGTTCCGGCGTTCACGTCCAGCAGCTTGTAGCGGTCCATCGCGTACGACGGCGCCGCCTCCTCCACTTCGCCCCTTGCCGCCAGCATCTGCAGGGCTTTGACCACGATGGAGTGGGTGTCGTTCTTGAAGAAGCGGCGGGCTGCGGCGCGGGTGTCCGAGAAGCCGAAGCCGTCGGCGCCGAGGGTGGCGTATTCATTCGGGATGAACTGCCGGATCTGGTCCGGCACGGCTTTCATGTAGTCCGAGACGGCGACCACCGGACCCTGTGCATCCGCCAGTTGCTGCGCCACAAAGGGGATCCTGGCCGGTTCGCCCGGGTTGAGGAAGGCTTCCTCTTCGGCGGCGAGGCCGTCGCGGCGGAGTTCGTTCCAGGAGGTGACGGACCAGACGTCGGCGGAGACTGACCAGTCCTCGGCGAGGATCCGCTGGGCTTCGAGGGCCCAGGGGACGGAGACGCCGGAGGCCAGGAGTTGGGTTTTTGGTCCCTTTACGTCGGAGGAGGACAGGCGGTAGATGCCCTTGATGACGCCCTCGACGTCGAGTTCCTCGGGTTCGGCGGGCTGGACGATGGGCTCGTTGTACACGGTGAGGTAGTACATGAGGTTCTTGTCCGTGCTGTCCGGGCCGTACATCCGCTCGAGGCCGTCACGGATGATGTGGCCCATTTCGTAGCCGTAGGCGGGGTCGTAGGTGACCACTGCCGGGTTGGTGGAGGCGAGCAGGGGGGAGTGGCCGTCGGCGTGCTGGAGGCCTTCGCCGGTGAGGGTGGTCCGGCCTGCGGTGGCGCCGATGATGAAGCCGCGGGTCATTTGGTCCGCGGCTGCCCAGAAGGCGTCGCCGGTGCGCTGGAAGCCGAACATGGAGTAGAACACGTAGACCGGGACCAGGGGTACGCCGTGGGTGGCGTAGGCGGTGCCGGCGGCAGTGAAGGCTGCCACGGCGCCGGCTTCGTTGATGCCGGGGTGGATCAGCTGGCCGGCGGGGGATTCCTTGTAGGCCAGGACCAGGTCACGGTCCACGGACAGGTAGTTCTGGCCGCCCGGGTTGTAGATCTTCGCGGTCGGGAAGAAGGCATCCATGCCGAACGTGCGGGATTCGTCGGGAACGATGGGCACCAGCCGGTGGCCGAACTTCTTGTCGCGGAGCAGGTCCTTCAGGAGCCTGACGAACGCCATGGTGGTGGCTGCCTGCTGCTTGCCCGAGCCGCGCCTGGCCACCTCATAGGACTTGGGATCCGGCAGGTCAACAGCCTGGTGGTGCGAACGCCGTTCCGGAGTGAAGCCGCCCAGTTCCCGGCGGCGGTCCAGCAGGTAGGCGATCTCGGGTGCGTCCGCCCCTGGGTGGAAGTAGGGAGGCCGGTACGGGTCTTCTTCGAGGCGGGCATCGGAGATGGGAATGCGCAGGTAATCCCGGAATTCCTTCAAATCCTGGAGCGTGAGTTTTTTCATCTGGTGGGTGGCGTTGCGGCCTTCGAAGTGGGGTCCGAGTCCGTAGCCCTTGACGGTTTTGGCGAGGATGACGGTGGGTTTGCCCTTGAAATCGGTGGCTGCCTTGTACG
The DNA here is from genome assembly GCF_045833485.1 of Arthrobacter nitrophenolicus. Classification (NCBI taxonomy): domain Bacteria; kingdom Bacillati; phylum Actinomycetota; class Actinomycetes; order Micrococcales; family Micrococcaceae; genus Arthrobacter; species Arthrobacter nitrophenolicus. Next base: position 992,749 of record NZ_CP174504.1, on the reverse strand, counting down.
CGGCGTAGACCTTGCGGTAGTCGTGGCCGCCGCGTTTGAGGTTCCAGATCTGGTCGTCGGTGAGGTCCGCGACGAGGTCCTTGGTGCGGGGGTCCTTGCCGAAGAAGTGTTCGCGGACGAACCCGCCGGACTCGGCCTTGTAGGTCTGGTAGTCCCCGTCGGGGGTTTCGTTCATGATCTTCACGAGCGACCCGTCGGTGTCGCGGGTGAGCAGGTCGTCCCATTCCCGGCCCCAGACGACCTTGATCACGTTCCAGCCCGCGCCGCGGAAGAACGCTTCGAGTTCCTGCATGATCTTGCCGTTGCCGCGCACCGGCCCGTCCAGGCGCTGGAGGTTGCAGTTGATCACGAAGTTCAGGTTGTCCAGGTTCTCGTTCGCGGCGAGCTGGAGCAGGCCGCGGGACTCGGGCTCGTCCATTTCGCCGTCGCCCAGGAACGCCCAGACCTGCTGGTCGGAGGTGTCTTTCAGGCCCCGGTTGTGCAGGTACCGGTTGGACTGGGCCTGGTAGATCGCGTTCATCGGCCCGATGCCCATGGACACGGTGGGGAATTCCCAGAACTGGGGCATCAACCGCGGGTGCGGGTAGGAGGACAGGGCGTGGCCCTCGCGGGACTTTTCCTGCCGGAACCCGTCCAGGTCCTCCTCGGAGAGCCGGCCTTCCATGAACGCGCGGGCGTACATGCCCGGGGACGCGTGGCCCTGGAAGAAGACCTGGTCCCCGCCGCCGGGGTGGTCCTTGCCGCGGAAGAAGTGGTTGAACCCGACCTCGTACAGGGTGGCCGCGCCGGCGTAGGTGGAAATGTGCCCGCCCACGGCGATGTCCGGCCGCTGCGCCCGGTGCACCATGACCGCTGCGTTCCAGCGCATGTACGCCCGGTACCGGCGCTCGTATTCCTCGTTGCCCGGGAACGGTGCTTCCTGGTCCACCGGGATGGTGTTCACGTAATCGGTGGTGGTCACCATCGGCACCCCGACGCTCTGCGCGCCCGCGCGCTGCAGCAGGCTCCGCATGATGTATTGGGCACGCTCGGTACCCTGTTCCCTGATCAGCGCGTCCAGGGACTCAACCCACTCGGCAGTCTCTTCCGGATCACGATCAGGTAGCTGGTTAGTCAACCCGCTGAGGATATGGGAGGTATCTTCTCCTGCAGCCACGGGAGCCTCATTTCATCGTCGAATGGCTCATGTTTTCGTATTGTGAGAAAACATTCTTGCAGTATGAGATTAGCGGTGCGGTGAAGGAGATATCAACATCGCTCCGTGCGCAGGGCGGGGACAAGGTCCCTGCGGACCGATTGTGACTGGCGGCCCCGCCTGCACACCTTGACCGAAGGTGATCCAAGTCATACCCTTGATTTCACCATTCAATATCTTGATTCCGCAGAGTGGAATAACAGAAACGGCTTCCAAAGCCGGCCTCACCACCGCGGATCCTCCCAGAATTGAGATTCTTATGCAGACCCCTCCACCGGCGGGCGTTGACGCGGCTTCGGACCTGACAGCGCCGTCAGTTGCCTCCGCCCACCCCTCCGTCAGCGTTGAAGCCCTCTGCGAATCGGCCAGTGCAGCGTCCGGGCAGGCCATCAGCCCAACGCTCTACAACATCGATCTCGCCCCCACCAAGCGCGCCGGCCGCAGCTGGTCCGGCTACAGCATCTTTACGCTCTGGGCCAACGACGTGCACAGCCTCGGCAACTACGCCTTTGCCATTGGCCTGTTCGCGCTGGGCCTCGGCGGCTGGCAGATCCTGCTGGCACTGGGCATCGGGGCGGCCCTGTTGTTCGGCCTCCTTAACCTCTCCGGCTTCATGGGGGTCAAGACAGGCGTTCCGTTCCCCGTCATGAGCCGCATCAGCTTCGGGATCAGGGGCGCGCAGATCGCCGCCCTCCTGCGCGGCGCGGTCGCCGTGGCCTGGTTCGGCATCCAGACCTACCTGGCCTCCGTGGTCTTCCGCGTCATGCTCGTGGCCATGTTCCCCGCTCTGGCGGAACTGGATAAGGATTCGGTCCTGGGCCTTTCAACGCTGGGCTGGATGGCGTTCCTGGTTCTGTGGGTGGTCCAGCTGGTGATCGTCAGCTTCGGGATGGAGATGATCCGCAAGTACGAGGCCTTCGCCGGTCCCGTCATCCTGGCCACCATGGCGGCCATCGCCGTCTGGATCTTTGTTGAGGCGGGCGGCGCCATCGCCTGGTCCTCGAACAACGCCCTCGAGGGGCCCGAGATGTGGCTCACCATCTTCGCGGGCGGCTCGCTCTGGGTATCCATCTACGGCACGTTCGTCCTGAACTTCTGCGACTTCACCCGCTCGGCCGTCTCCAAGAAGGCCGTGGTGCGGGGCAACTTCTGGGGCATTCCCATCAACATGCTGGTGTTCGGCGCCATCGTCGTCGTCATGGCCGGCGGGCAGTTCAAGATCAACGGCACCATCATCGAGAGCCCGTCCGACATTGTCCAGACCATCCCCAATACCCTGTTCCTGGTGCTGGCCTGCCTGGCACTGCTGATCCTCACCATCGCGGTGAACCTGATGGCCAATTTCGTGGCGCCCGTCTACGCCCTGACCAACCTGTTTCCCAAGCACCTGAACTTCCGCAAAGCAGCTATCGTCAGCGCCGTGATCGGCCTGGTCATCCTGCCGTGGAACCTCTACAACAACCCGCTGGTCATCGTGTACTTCCTGGGTGGCCTCGGCGCCCTGCTCGGCCCGCTGTTCGGCGTCGTGATGGCGGACTACTGGCTGATCCGCCGCGGCAAAGTCAACGTTCCCGAGCTGTACACGGCCTCGCCGGAGGGGGCCTACTTCTACCGGAACGGCGTCAACCCCCGCGCGATCACCGCCATGGTGCCCGCGGCCGCCGTCGCCCTCCTCATCGCCTTCGTGCCGGCGCTGGCCTCAGCTGCACCCTTCGCCTGGTTCTTCGCCGCAGGGATTGCGGCAGCGGTGTACTTCTTCATCGCCGACCGCTCCCAGCCGCTCGAAGACCGCGACGGCGAGGCCATCGCCGTCGCCAGCACCCACTAAGGAATCCCATGCGCATCCTCGTAGCCAACGTGAACACCACCGCCTCGATGACCGAGTCCATCGCCGCTTCGGCCCGCAGCGTTGCGGCCCCCGGCACCGAGATCGTGGGAATCACTCCGCGGTTCGGCGCCGATTCCTGTGAAGGCAACTTCGAAAGCTACCTTGCAGCGATCGCCGTCATGGACGCCATCACCTCCTACCCGGAACCGTACGACGCCGTCATCCAGGCAGGCTACGGGGAGCACGGGCGGGAAGGACTGCAGGAACTGCTGGACGTCCCGGTGGTGGACATCACCGAAGCCGCCGCCAGCACCGCCATGTTCCTAGGGCACAAGTACTCCGTGGTCACCACGCTGGACCGCACCGTTCCCCTGATCGAGGACCGGCTCAAGCTCGCCGGCCTGGACTCCCGCTGCGCGTCAGTGCGGGCCAGCGGCATGGCCGTCCTGGAACTCGAGGAGGAACCGGAACGGGCGGTGGAAGCCATCATCAACGAGGCACTCCTGGCAGTCACGCAGGATAAGGCGGAGGTGATCGTGCTCGGCTGCGGCGGCATGGCCGGGCTGGACGAGCAGATCCGGCAGCGCGCCGGCGTGCCCGTGGTGGACGGTGTTGCCTCCGCAGTCACCATCGCCGAATCCCTGGTCCGGATGGGACTTTCCACCTCCAAAGTCCGGACCTACGCTGCGCCGCGGCCCAAGACCGTCATAGGCTGGCCGCTGAACAGCAGCGCCGTCCCGGCGTCCCTCTAGCAACATCCCAGGAGAACAGCGTGAACACTGCACGTCCCGCCGGCCGCGTCGCCGTCGTTACGGGTGCCGGATCCGGCATCGGCCGTGAGGTGGCCCGGCAGATGCTGGCGGACGGCTACCGGGTGGCCCTCGCCGGGCGCCGGGAAGCGCAGCTGAAGGAAACGGCGGACGGCAGCCCGGACGCGCTGGTGGTGCCGTGCGACGTCACCCGGCCCGACGACGTCGAGCGCCTTTTCGAGGCCGCGCGGCAGCAATGGGGCCGGGTGGACGTGCTGTTCAACAACGCCGGGGTGTTCGGTCCGGCGGCCAGCGTGGATGAGATCAGCGTGGACGACTGGAACGCCACGGTGGCCGTGAACATCACCGGGTCCATGTTGTGCGCGGCTGCCGCCGTCAGAACCATGAAGGCCCAGGAGCCGCAGGGCGGTCGGATCATCAACAACGGCTCCATCTCCGCCCATTCGCCCCGGCCCCGCACCGTGGCATACACCGTTACCAAGCATGCGATGACGGGCCTGACCAAGAGCATTGAACTGGATGGGCGCGGTTTCGGCATCACCTGCGGCCAGATCGACATCGGCAACACGACCACGGAGATCATGGACACCATCGGTGTCGGTTCGGGGGCCCTCCAGGCGGACGGCAGCCGCCGGGTGGAACCGACGTTTCCGGTGGCGGACGCGGCCCGGGCCGTGCTGATGATGGCCAACATGCCGCCGACGGCCAGCGTAGGTTCAGTGGTGGTCACCGCCGCGGGCATGCCCTTCATCGGCCGCGGCTGACCGACCTTCCTAGAGCGGCAACAGCGCCGAGAGGTCCGCGCGAAGGCCGGATGCCGCCACCTTGCCTGCAGCGACGGCCTCCGCCCAGCCCAACTGTCCCGTGGCCATCGCCAGCCAGGTGGCGGCGTCGCACTCAATGACGTTGGGCGGGGTGCCGCGCGTGTGCCGCGGCCCTTCCACGCACTGGGTAACACCAAACGGGGGCACGCGGACCTCCACCGAGTTCCCGGGGGCGCGCGCCGTCAGCTCCTCCAACGAGTACCTGACTGCCGTGGCGAGGACGGACCGCGGCACGGCGGTGCCCGACGGCGCCTGGCCGGCTTCCAGCCAGGCCTTCAATGCTGCCTTGCCTTCCTGGGCATCAATACGACGACGGGCCACGGCCATGCTTCGGGTCTTCCTTCCGGCGGGTTGGGTCAGTCCAGCAGCGCTGATACGGCGGGTCCGAGCCGGATCTTGCCCACCGGCCGTCCGCCGCCGAGCACCGGGTCCACCACCCGCTCCAGGACACTGGCCACGCCCGGGATATCGACGGCACCGGCCGCGGCAAGGAGCGTCAGGGCCACCAGCGAGGTGGCCCTGACGTTTCCGTCCAGGATCTTGACCGCCACGGACACGCCCTGCGCAGTGGCCATGGCCAGGACCCCTTCGGCCCCGATCTTGGCAATGATCCCCAGCTCGTCCATCACCAGCGTGTTGGCCTCGCCCACGCCCTGGACCGCCCACGGGTAATCCAGCATGGAGGTTGCAATGGTGGCGGCGCGGGCGCTGTATCCCTGGTCGCCGGGAGCCTTGGCCAGCTGCGAGTAGCCCCGGGCCACGCCCGTCAGGGATACCGCCGCCACCGGGGCGCCGCAGCCGTCGATGCCCAGGTGGGCGATCTTCTCGCCTGTGTATTCCTCAATCACAGTGCGGACCCGCTGCTGCAGCGGATGGTTGGGCTCGAGGTAGCTGTGGGTGTCCCAGCCGTTTTCCGTGCAGGCCCAGAGGAACGCGGCGTGCTTGCCCGAACAGTTGTACGCCAGCCGCGACTTGCCCTTTTCCGAGCGCACCAGCCAGTTCCGGGCGGTCTCGTCCTGCGGCCACGCCTCCGGGCACTGGAGCTGGTCCTCGCGGACACCCGCCGCCTTCAGCATTCCGGCCACCACGTCCATGTGGTCCAGCGAACCGGTGTGGCTGCCGCAGGCGATCGCCACCTGGGCTCCGCGCAGCGGGACGCCGGACTGCATGGCCGCCAGGGCCTGGAACGGCTTCAGGGCGGACCTGGCGTAGATGGGCGTGTTGATGTCGCCAAGCTCGGTGACCACCGATCCGTCGGCGGACAGGAGGACGGCTGAGCCGATGTGCCGGGACTCCACGAAGCCGCTGCGTTCGATCACGGCCAGTTCGACGGCGGAGTCCACGGTAAAGGTGGCGTGCGGATTGTGCGGCATGCTGCCAGTCTAGGGGCCGCCCGCACGAATATGGCGGAAGGGGCTACTCCACCGTGACCATCACTGACTGCCAGCCGGATGCCCCGTCGGGCACGGGATCGGCCCGCTGGTCCGTCTGCACCTCGCCGGTGCCGTCCGTGGCCCGGACCTTGATGTAGTGGGCGCCCGGCGCGGCATCCCACTCGTAGGACCACTGGCGCCAGGTCACCAGTGACGCCTCGGTGGACAGCTCCACCTCCACCCAGTCCGCATTGTCGATCTGGATCTCCACCTTGGTGATGCCCCGGGTCTGTGCCCAGGCCGTGCCGCCCACCGCGACCTTTCCGGCCGGAACCTTGGCGAACGACTTGGGCACGTCCACCCGCGCCATTGTCTTGATGGGGCCGCGCTCGGACCAGCCGCGCTCGGTCCAGTACGCCTTGCTGTCAGCGAAGCGGGTCACTTCCAGGTCAACCACCCATTTGGTGGCGGACACGAAGCCGTACAGGCCCGGGACCACCATCCGCACGGGATAGCCGTGCTCCAGCGGCAGCGGCTCGCCGTTCATTCCGATGGCCAGCATGGCGTCACGGTCGTCCTGCAGGACCTCCAGCGGCGTGGAGGCGCTGAAGCCGTCGATGGAGGTGGAAAGCACCATGTCGGCCCCGTCCTTGGGCCGGGCCCGGCGCAGCACCTCCCGGATGGGCAGGCCCAGCCACTTCGCATTGCCCGCCAGGTTGCCGCCCACCGGATTGGACACGCAGGTGAGGGTCACGTGGGACTCGATCAGGTCGGCGTCGAGCAGATCCTGGAAGGTGAGGCGGACTTCCTCCTCCACCAGCCCGTGGACCCGGAGCTCCCAGTCCTCGGCGTTGATCTCCGGCACGCTGAGGGCGGTGTCGATGCGGTAGAACTCGTTGTTGGGGGTTATCCAGGGCGGTACGCCGGCCGCGGCTGACTGTACGCCGGCGGGAACGGCGGGTGCGGCTTTGGCCGGGGCCGGCAGCTGAAGGGCTTCCCGGGCCTTGGCGATGTTGCTGCGGGCGGCACCGAGAAGGCGCCCTCCCGTTGCGGCGATGCCGGCGGCCGCGGCGGTGATGCCCGCCGCCGCGAAGAACCGGCGGCGGCTGGTTGCCGGGTTGCCTGGGGCAGCATCGGCCGGTGCCTCCGGCCACTGTTTCATGCCGTGCAGCGGGGCCAGCAGCCGCCGCAGCACCACCAGGCCAGCGAGCGTTCCGAGCACGCTGGGCACCGCATCGATTGGTTCGACGCCGGCGCGGGTCACCACGCTTGCCACGATCACCGCGCCCATGAACAGGACGCCCAGGACGCCCAGGGCCCACCGCCGGTAGGCCACCACGCCCAGGACGCAGGCGAGCAAAGCGATGGTCAGCCCCATGCCCACGAACAGGGCGGCCTTGTCGTTGGTGCCGAACGTGGCAATGGCGAAATCCTTGAGCCAGGGCGGCGTGAAGTCGATGAATGTTGAGCCCAGGGCGAGCAGCGGTGCTGCCCGGGCGGTGAAGAATGCCCCGACCAGCTCCGCCACGGCAAGGACGACGGCGGCCGCCACCACCCCTGCCAGCGCGGACAGTGCGGGTGGGCCTTTGAGCCAGTTCCGAAGCTTCGTCATGGCAGTTGTTCGGAGCGGCGCAGGCGGCGGACTTGTCGCGGCGTCCGGAACCGGTCACAGCTTAGGAGCGGGCAGGGTCCACAAAGTACCCTTGGTGACTGTGAAGGTACTCGTCATCGGCCCCGGAGGCCGCGAACACGCCATTGTCCGCTCCCTGCTCGCAGACCCCAACGTGTCCGAGGTCCACGCAGCCCCCGGCAACGCAGGCATCAGCAAGCTGGTCCCCACGTACAACATAAACGGCAACGATCCCGACGCCGTGGCCGCGCTCGCAACAAAGCTCGCCGTTGACCTGGTGGTGGTTGGCCCCGAAGCCCCGCTCGCCGCGGGCGTCTCGGATGCCGTGCGCGACGCCGGGATCCCCGTGTTCGGGCCCAGCAAGGCAGCCGCGCAGCTGGAGGCCTCGAAGGCATTCGCCAAAGAGGTCATGGCCGAAGCCGGCGTTCCAACAGCCATGGCCATGGTGGCCTCCAACGCTGAGGAAGCGGCCTCGGCGCTCGATACGTTCGGGGCCCCGTACGTGGTCAAGGACGACGGGCTTGCGGCCGGCAAGGGCGTGGTGGTCACCAGGAACCGCGACGAGGCCCTCGCCCACGCGCAGTCCTGCTTCGACGCCGGCGGGTCGGTGGTTATCGAGGAGTTCCTTGACGGGCCCGAAGTCTCCCTTTTCGTGCTCTGCGACGGCCACAACACCGTGGCGCTGTCCCCGGCCCAGGACTTCAAGCGGATTTTCGACAACGACGAAGGCCCCAACACCGGCGGCATGGGAGCCTACACCCCCTTGGAATGGGCCCCCGAAGGCCTGGTCGAGGAAGTCCTCGAGCGGGTTGCCCAGCCCACGGTCAACGAGATGGCCCGCCGCGGCACCCCCTTCGTCGGCGTCCTGTTCGTGGGACTCGCCCTGACGTCACGCGGCACCCGCGTCATCGAGTTCAACGTCCGGTTCGGCGATCCGGAAACCCAGGCCGTCCTAGCCCGCCTGAAGACGCCGCTCGGTTCCCTGCTCCTGGCAGCCGCCAAGGGCGAACTGGACAAGGCGGAGGAGCTGCGCTGGGCGAAGGAAACCGCCGTCGCCGTCGTCGTGGCCTCGGAAAACTACCCGGACACGCCGCGCACCGGCGACCGCATCCGCGGGCTCAAGAAGGCGGAGGAGCTGGAGGGCGTGCACGTCATCCACGCCGGAACCGCGCTTGACGACCAGGGCAAGGTCATCTCTGCCGGCGGCCGGGTACTCGCCGTCGTCGCACTGGGCAGCGACCTGGTGGAGGCCCGCGAACGGGCGTACGACGGCGTGGAGCTGGTGCAGCTTGAAGGCTCGCAGTACCGCACTGACATTGCAGGGAAAGCAGCCCGCGGGGATATTACCGTCCCCTACGGCGCCACCGGTTCCCTGCCCGTGACGAAAGCGAAGGCCTGACATGACGGACACCCCCGCACCCCGCGGCTTCAACGCCGGCACCCTGGACCTGCCGGGCTGGAAACACGTCTACTCCGGCAAGGTCAGGGACCTCTACGAGCCCGCTGACGAATCCATCATCCAGCAGGTGGGCCAGGAGTGCGTGCTGGTGGTTGCCAGCGACCGCATCAGCGCCTACGACCATGTGCTGTCCAGCGAGATTCCGGACAAGGGCCGCATCCTCACCCAGCTGAGCCTGTGGTGGTTCGACCAGCTGGGCGTGGAGCACCACGTGCTGGCCTCGACCGTTGAGGGCGGCGTGCCGGCGGAGGTCGAGGGCCGCGCCATGATCTGCAAGAAGCTGGACATGTTCCCGGTGGAATGCATCGCGCGCGGCTACCTCACCGGGTCCGGGCTGCAGGAATACCGGGCCGCCGGCACTGTCTGCGGCATTCCGCTGCCCGAGGGGCTGGTGGACGGGTCCAGGCTGAAGCATGCCATCTTCACACCCTCGGCCAAGGCTGAAGTCGGCGAGCATGACGAGAACATCACCTATGACGAGGTGGTGGCCCTGGTGGGTGACGACATCGCGGGCAGGCTCAGCGAGCTGACCCTGAAGATCTACACGACGGCGGAACGGATCGCCCGCGAACGGGGCATCATCCTCGCCGATACCAAGGTGGAGTTCGGGTACGACGCCGTCTCGGGTTCAATCACGTTGGGCGACGAGGTGCTGACGCCGGATTCCTCACGGTTCTGGGATGCCGCCACCTACAAGCCCGGACAGGCGCAGCCGTCCTACGACAAGCAGTACGTCCGGGACTGGCTGACCTCTGCCGAATCCGGATGGGACAAGTCCTCCGACACCCCTCCGCCGGCGCTTCCCGCTGAGGTGGTTGAACGCACCCGCAGCCGCTACGTTGAGGCGTACGAGAAGATCACCGGCAAGACCTTCGCCTGACGCAGCCCCTGCTGCTCCGGCAGACTACGCGGCTAACCGGCCTGCTTTGCAGGTTTGGGGGTTGACCCGGCGCGCTTTTGGGCCAGCCGGATTTCCAGGATCGCGTCCAGCGCCTGCTGGACGCGGTCCCCGGCGCCCGCGGCACTGAAGGCCTTTTGCGCCTCTTCGAGGTGCACCAGGGCTTCGTCGGGCTCGCCGGCAGCCTTGAGGGACTTGCCGAGCAGAAGCGACACCTCGCCGGCGGTGTGCTTGGCCAGGGCAGCGCGTTCGGCATGGATCTCGCGGAGTTTTTCGACGGCGGCAACGATGTCCCCGGTAAGGTACAGCCACCGGGCACGGATGAAGGCGACCTCCAGTGCATCGCTCTTGGTCCCGCTGACGATCGAGAAGGCGAGTTCCGCGCGTTCGATGGAAGACAGCGTCTCCGGCTCGACGATGCCGGCCTGCAGCCTGACGGCGGCGGATGCCTTGTTGAAGCGGGCCCACATCTCGATGTCGTTGGCGGGGGACAGCAGTTTTGCCGCCCGCTCATGGTGCCGGACGCCTTCCACATAGTCGTGGCGCATGAAGGCCACGTTGCCGATGACCCACGCCACTTCGCCGGCAAGCTGCGTCATGGCCTCTTCATCCACCTGCTCGTGAAGCTTCTGGCAGTACTTCCATGCCTCTTCAAGCCTGCCGCTTTCCGCCAGCGCCCCGATCAGGACCCGGAGGGCGCCGGTGATAATGGTGGAGTTCTTCGGCAGCTGCTCGGACAGCTTGACCGCCTCCATTGCTTCCTCGACGGCGGCCGGCAACTGCCCGCGCCGCTGCAGGACTGCCGCGAGCATCTGGTGGGCGCGGACGCCCAGGCCCACCGATTCCCGTGCCATGGGGTGCTCGATGAGCCTTTCCACGATCCGCTGGCACTCGGCGAGGTCGTCATGCCTCATCAGGCACTCGGCCTGCATGTACGTCATGTTCCACCAGGCGCTCGTGTTCCGTCCTTCGAGCGCGAGCTGCGCGGCGGTGGCCGCGTGACTGGCCGCCAGCGGATAGTCCCGGAGGTCCCACGCCTGCCTGGCGTACAAGCCCGCCAGGACGTATTCGGCGTCGCTGGCGGAGATCGGCTGGCTCCAGGCCTCCAGCGCCTTGGGGGCCAGCTCCAGCCGGCGGGCAAGCTCCTCGATGACCTCGGCCGTGGGCTCCCGCCGGCCGGTTTCGAGCAGTGAAATGTAGCTGGGGGAGTAGAGGTCCTTACCCAGCTCGGCTTGCGTGAGGCCACGCTCCAAGCGTTCCGCCCGGAGCTTCTCCCCGAATCCGTTGCCCACGGGACTTCCTCCTTGTTCCGGACAGCTCACAAATAGCGCTTGACAGCGCCTGTGGAAAACATTTTACAATGTATGTCAACAAGGGCAGTGCTGACTTTGTAACGAATCCGACTCGTATTGAGGAACCAACATGTTCAAGAAATTGGTCACGGCCGCCCTTCTGGCGGGCGCCCTCGCATTTTCTGCCGCGGCTCCGGCCGTACTGTCTGCGGGTTCTCTGGCGGATAATTCCGGTACTGCTGTTGCCACCGGCAACTGGCCCAATCCCATGTCCACCAAGGACAAGAAGGGCGACAAGAGCACTGACACCAGCACTGATACCAGCGACACCTCGTACACCACGTACACCGGAAACTGGCCCAACCCCATGTAGGAACCTCCTTCCCAAGGAGGCGAGGTAAAGCCCCGGAGCCCAGGCTCCGGGGCTTTACCTTTGGCGCGAAGTGACGATTCGGTGTCCGCCCGCCGTAGGGGCTGTTTGACTTGCATACCGGGAATATTGTGCTAGGTAACGAAACGAAAAAGAGGGCCTTCTGAGAAGACCCTCTTTTTTCTTTTTGGTCGGGATGACAGGATTTGAACCTGCGACCTCTTCGTCCCGAACGAAGCGCGCTACCAAGCTGCGCTACATCCCGATCCGCTGCAAAAGCAACTTTACAAGGATAGCTGATGCCCGGCCCCGATGTGAAATCCGGGCCGGCGGAACTCCCGTGACTAGACCAATGACTCTTTCCAGGCTCCGTGAAGTTCGGCAAACCTGCCCCCGCCGCCGATCAGGTCGGCGGGGCTGCCGTCCTCCACGATGCGGCCGTCGTGAACCACCAGGACCCGGTCCGCTGTCTCGACGGTGGAGAGCCGGTGCGCAATGATCAGCGCCGTCCTTCCGGCGGATCCGGTACCGGCGAGCAGCCGGGCCAGCCCGTTCTGCACCAGCCGCTCGGAGGGGATGTCCAGTGACGAGGTGGCTTCATCCAGGATCAGCACCGCCGGCTTTGCCAGGAAAGCCCTGGCGAAGCTGATGAGTTGGCGCTGCCCGGAGGACACCCGCCCGCCGCGCTTGTTGACATCGGTGTCGTAGCCCTCGGGAAGGGCCGTGATGAACGCGTGGGCGCCCACCGCCTTGGCCGCTTCCTCGATCTCCGCGCGGGTGGCTTCCGGCCGGCCGAGCGCGATGTTGTCCGCCACGGAACCGCTGAAGAGGAAGGCCTCCTGGGTGACCATCACGATGTTCCGCCGCAGGTCTGTGGTGCTGAGGTTCCGCAGGTCCACGCCGTCGAGGGTCAGCGAGCCCGATGTGACGTCGTAGAAGCGGGCAATCAGCTTGGCCAGGGTGGACTTTCCGGCGCCGGTCTGGCCCACCAGGGCGACGGTCTGCCCGGCAGGAACATGCAGGTTCATCCTGGGGACGATGATTGGGCCGTCGCCGTAGCGGAACTCCACATCCCTGAAGTCGATCTCGCCGGCGGCGTCCTTGAGCGCCACGGGATTTTTGGGCGGCCGGACCGTTGGCACCTCTTCGAGCAGGCCCGAGACTTTCTCGAGGGCAGCCTGGGCGCTCTGGAAGGAGTTGTAGAACATGGCCATCTGGTCCACCGGCTGGAAGAAGCGTTTGGTGGACAGGATCAGGGCAAGCAGCACACCTACGGCGAGGTCGCCGCCGAGGACGCGGAAGCCGCCGAAGAGCAGGACCACGGCTACGCAGACGTTGCCGATCAGTACCAGCCCGGGCTGGAAGATGCCGTTGAGGTTGATGGAGCGGACGGTGGCCTGCCGGTAGTCCTCGGCGAGCTGCCCGTACTGTTCGGCGTTCTCCCGTTCCTTCCGGAACGCCTTGACGGCACGGATGCCGGTCATGGTTTCCACGAAGTGCACGATCAGCCGGGCGGACACCACCCGCGACTGCCGGAATGCGATCTGCGAGTGCTTCTGGTACCAGCGGGCCAGGAAGAACATGGGCACGCCAGCGGCCAACACCAGCAGCCCGCTGCGCCAGTCCAGGGCGAAAACGGTGACGGCGGTGAACACCATGAACAGCAGGCCCGAAGCCAGCGAGCTCACCCCGGAATCGAGGAGTTCGCGGAGGGCCTCAAGGTCGGAGGTCTGCCGCGCGATGATCCGTCCGGAGGTGTACTTCTCGTGGAACTCCAGGCTCAGCCGCTGCGTGTGCCGAAAGACCCTGACGCGCAGGTCCAGCAGCATCGACTGGCTGAGCCTCGCCGTGGAGGTGACGTACAAAGCGGTGAGTCCCGCCGTCGCGATGGCCGCCAGGAGATACGCGACGCCGGTGAGCACCAGGGGAAGGTTGTCCCCGGCGCGCAGCGCGGGCAGCGCGTGGTCAATGCCGAAGGCGATGAGTGCCGGGCCCGCCACGCGGGCCGCCTGCGAGAGGACCACCGTGGCAATGGTCAGCCAGAACCGTGCCCGGACCGGGCGGATCAGGGAGCGCAGCAGGGCGAGCGACCGGCGCCGAACGGCCCTGCTGTCGCTCTTGCTGAGGTTGGCGTTGTCCTCGTTGGCGGTGCCGAAGGTGGCGGTGCTCATCGGATGGCTTCCTCTGCATGGTCCTCGAGGTCCGACAGTCCCGAGTCCAGGTCCCGGGGTTCCTGGTCCAGGCTGGCGATGACGTACCGGTAGTGGTGGTTGTCTGCCAGCAGTTCCGTGTGTGTTCCGACGGCGGTGATGCGGCCCTCCTCCAGCAGCGCCACCCGGTCGGCGAGCGCCACGGTGGACGGCCGGTGCGCCACGATCAGGGTGGTGGTGTCCTTGAGGACCTCCCGCAGGCGCGTTTCCACCAGTTCCTCGGTGTGCACGTCCAGCGCGGACAAGGGGTCGTCCAGGACCAGGATCCGCGGCCGCGCGGCGATGGCGCGGGCCAGTGCTATCCGCTGCCGCTGGCCGCCGGAGAGGCTGAGGCCCTCCTCGCCGATCAGGGTGTCCACGCCCTCCGGGAGGGAGTACGCGAAATGCGCCTGCGCCACGTCCAGCGCTTCGTCAAGGACATCGTCGGTCCGCTCCCGTGCGCCCAGCAGCACGTTGTCCCTGACGGAGCTGGAGAACAGCGTGGTGTCCTCGAACGCCACGCCCACGATGCGCCGGAGTTCCGCGACGTCGAACGCGCGCAGGTCCACGTCGTCGATGGTGATGGCGCCGGCGGTGACGTCGTACAGCCGGGGTACCAGTTGGATCAGGGCGCTCTTGCCGCTGCCCGTGATCCCCACCAGGGCCATGGTTTCGCCGGGCCGGACCTCGAGGTTGATGTCCTTGAGGATGGGCTTGTCCCGGGCGTTGTCGAAGGCGAAAGATGCGTTGTTGAAGCGAAGTGCACCCTCCAGTCTGTCCGGCACGCGCGGTTCGGGCGGACTGGTGATGGTGTTCTCCGAGTCCATCACCTCGTAATGGCGGTCGACGGCGGTCTTGGCCGTGAGTGCCATGGCCAGCAGCATGCCGGAGAACTCCACGGGGGAGGCTATGACGGCAGCGGTTGCGAAGAACGCCACCAGCGCGCCGATGTCCAGCTGCCCGCCGGCGCAGAGCCTCACGCCCACCACCAGTCCGGCGCCCAGGGCGAGCTCCGGCAGCAGCGTGACCACCATGGTGAAGGTCGCCTGGTGCCGGGCCTTCTGGATTTCGGTCTGGCGGAGTTCCTCGGCCTGCTCATTGAAGTTTTCCAATGCTTCGCGGCTCCGGCCGAAGGCCTTGAGCACGCGGATGCCGTGGACCGATTCCTCCACCGTGGTGGCGAGGTCGCCGGCCTGGTCCTGGCTGCGGCGGGCGACTTTGCTGAAGCGGGTCCTGAACCGGAAGCTGTAGGCCATGATGGGCACCGCGGCCGCCAGGAAGATCAGGGCCAGCTGCCAGCTCATGGCGAACATGACGGAAATGCCGATGATGACGGTCAGGGTGGTGACCACCAGCATGATGGCTCCGAATGCCATCCACCGGCGCAGGAAGTTCAGGTCCGTCATGGCGCGGGACAACAACTGGCCCGAGCCCCAGCGGTCATGGAAGGACACGGGCAGGTCCTGCAGGTGGCCGTACAAGGACACGCGCATCCGGGTTTCCACGGTGGTGGCCGGGTTGATGACGAACTGGCGGCGGAGCGCCACCAGACCTGCCTCCGCCACGCCGAGGACCAGGATGAGCCCGGCGGAAACCCAGACTGCTTCCGTGGCGCCACCGGGCTTCAGGGATTCGTTGATCAGGACCCGCAGGACCTGCGGAATGGCCAGGGCAACCACGCTGGCCAGGAGGGCGCAGAGAAGGCCCAGCAGCAGCCGGGGAATGATGGGGCGGACATGGGGGTAGAGACGGCTGATGGATCGAAAGAATGGAGTTTGCCTGGCCATGCCCGCTTCTCAAGCTCTGAATCGAAGGTAGTTTCCCTTAGCAACTACCTTATGCCATGGCCTGAGACGATTCACAGGGTTTTGCGGCCCGATGCCACGCTTGCTTACTTATTACAGTCCGTGATCGATGGCGGCCCGGCAGCCCTCCCGCAACTCGGCTCAGGAAGGGGAAGTAAGCGTCAGCAGGACTGCCTCGGGTTTGCAGGCGATCCGGACCGGGGCGAAGCGGGAGGTGCCGATGCCGCCCGAGACGTTGACCGGCGTCGTGCTTCCGTTGCTGGACCAGTCGTTCAGGCCCTTCGCGCGCCAGGTGGGGAGGTCGCAGTTGGACACCAGCGCCCCGTAGCCGGGGATGCAGATCTGGCCGCCGTGGGTGTGGCCGGCGAGCAGGAGGTCCGCCCCGCTTTCGGTGAAGTGGTCAAGCACGCGCTGGTAGGGGGCATGGATCACGGCGACCTTGAGGTGGTCGTTGGAGTCCTGGTTGATGGTTCCCCGGGGCCAGCCCGCGTAGCGTTCGCGGTTCAGGTGGGGATCGTCCACGCCGGAGAAATCGAAGCGCATGCCGTTGAGGACCACCGACTGGTGGCGGTTGGTCAGGTCGATCCAGCCGGCCATCCCGAAGCCCGACCGCAGCCGCGGCCAGTCCAGGGCGACGGGCTTGGGCTTAACCTTGGACGGGCCCAGCAGGTAGGAGGCCGGGTTCTTCAGGCTGGGCGCGAAGTAGTCGTTGGAGCCGGGCACGAAGACGCCGGGAAACTCAAGCAGCGGGCGCAGGGCCGCCAGGAGCGGATCCACCGCCTTGGCGTGGCTCAGGTTGTCTCCGGTGTTCACCACCAGGTCCGGCTCTAGGCCGGCCAGCGACTCCAGCCAGGCGGCCTTCTTCTTCTGCCCGGGGACGAAATGGATATCGCTGAGGTGGAGGATGCGGAACGGGTTCCGGCCGGGAGGCAGGATCTGCAGCGTCTCTTCCCGCAGCACGAACTGGTTCTTTTCCCACAGCCCGTACCCGGCGGCGGCCAGCCCGGCGGCCGCTCCGGCTCCGGCGGTGACGGCAAAGCCGCGCCCGATAGTACGGGCGCGGCCGGCCAGGTCATTCAGGGTCATGGCTTGCCATTGTCATCGGTGTTCCCATTCCCGTTGCCGGTGGGCTGGGGCGCGGGCTGCTGCGTCGGCTGCGTGGTCGGCGCGGGGGCCGGCGCCTGGCTCGCCTGGGGCGCCGTGGTGGCTGGCGTGGTGCTGCGGGTGGAGCCGTTGAGCAGGTTGCTCGGCGGCGCCGGGAACGGCTCGGTGCCGTAGGCGGGGGCGATGCGGGACATGAAGTTGGAGAACATCGGCCCCGCGATCATGTAGCCGTCAATGCCCTGGTAGAACTTCCCGTTCACAGTGATGTTCTGGCCCGGGCGGTCCTGGGCACCCAGGGCGTCACCGAACCAGGCGGCAGTGGCAAGCCCGGTGGTGTGGCCGACAACCCAGGTGGATCCGTTGTTGTTGGACGTACCGGTCTTGGCGCCGATCGGGAAGCTGGTCCGGGTGGAGATCCGGGGCTGGATCAGCGAACCGGAACCGCGGTTGAGGACTTCCTGCAGCGCGTAGTTCACGCCGCGCGCCACCTCGGGCTTGATCGCATCGCGGCAGCTGGTGGACTGGGCCGGCAGCTGCTTGCCCGTTGCGTCGGTGACGGAGGTGATGGCGATGGCCTCACAGAACTTGCCGTCGTTCGCGAAAGTGGCGAAGGCGCTGGCCATTGTCAGCGGGGAGGTCTGGGTGGAGCCCAGCAGGTTGCCGAGGAGTGACATGTTGATCTTCGGGTTGGGATCCCCCTCAGCCGGGAGGCCGCCGTGCAGGCCGGTGGCGTCCACGATCTTTTGGATGCCGCAGAAGTCCAGCTGGGCGGCCGACGCGAAGGTCACGGTGTTGATGGAGTTGTAGAGGCCCTCAAGGACGGACAGCGGGCGGTACCACTGCGGCTCGGCGTTCTGCAGGTCATCTGCTGTGCCGAGGCCCTGGTTCTTCTGCGCGGTGCTGTAGCCGCCGGTGACCTTGCCGCAGGTGTGGCGCCAGGGGAAGCTCAGCGGGTAGACACGCTGCGCCGAATTCACCACGGTGTTCATCGACTTGCCCTCGTTGAGCCACTCGGCAAATGTGAAGGGCTTCATGGTGGAGCCCGGCTGCGCGCCGCCGAGGCCGTTGAGGTCGTTGCCGTCCTTGTCCAGCTTGTCCACGTTGAAGTTCACCTGCGAGTCGAAAGAGCCCTCGGCAGGCAGGAAGGTGGTGTTCTGCGCCATCGAAATGATCTTGCCGGAGTTGGGCTGCACCGAAACCATGGCAGCACCCCACTTGTCCGGGTTGGCGCCGGCGGACGCGTTGACCTGTTCCTGGGCTGCTGCCTGCGCTGTCGGGTCCAGGGTGGTGGTGATGGTCAGGCCGCCGCCGTAGATGAGGCGCTGGCGCTCCTTGAGGTCCGCGCCGTAGGCCGGGTTGTTCTCCAGCAGGTGCAGGACGTAGTCACAGAAGTACGGGGCCGTGGACGCGTAGGCACAGCCCTGGCGGGCCGGGGTCACCTTGGTTTCCACGGGGGTAGCCACCGCGGCGTCGTAGTCCGCCTGGGTGATCTTGCCCTGGTCCAGCATGAGTCCCAGCACCAGGTCGCGGCGCTGCTTGGAGCTCTCCGGGTTGTTGATGGGATCGAAAGCGGACGGGCTGTTCACGAGCCCGGCCAGCAGTGCGGCCTGGGGGAGCGTGAGGTCCTTGGCGGAGGTGCTGAAGAAGAACCGGGAGGCAGCCTCGATGCCGTAGGCGTCCCGGTTGAAGAACACGATGTTCAGGTAGCCCTCAAGGATCTGTTCCTTGCTGAATTCCTTTTCCAGGGCAATGGCGAGCTTCATTTCGCGGAGCTTGTCGCCCACGCCCTTGTTCACGCCGTTGAGCTTGATCTGGTCCTCGTTGCCCTCGGCCGCGAGGTTCGCGTTCAGGACGTTGTTCACGTACTGCTGCGTGATGGTGGAGGCACCCTGGCGGTTGCCGCGCGCGGTGCTGACCAGCGCGCGAAGGATGCCGGTGGTGTCCACGCCGCCGTGCTCATAAAAACGGCTGTCCTCGACGGCGATGACAGCTTCCTTCACGAACGGTGAAATCTGGTCCAGGGCAACCTTGGTGCGGTTCTCTGTGTAGACGTTGGCGATCTCGCTGCCGTCGGCCGCCAGGATCCTGGTGGTCTGGTTTGGCGGGTCAACCTTGAGCTCCGCCGGAAGGGTGTCGAAGAACTCGATGGAACCGCTTGCTGCGCTGCCCGAAACGGCGGCCGCCGGGACAAGCAGGCCGGCTACCAGGACACCGCAAACCGCACTCACGCCAAGGAAAACTAGGATCTTTCCGAGGGTGGTGGCAGTATCGAATAAGGGGTTCTTACGAGTCGCCATGTTTTCCACTTTACCGGCAAGGACTAGTCTTTCTCTCATGACCAAATGGGAGTACGCGACGATTCCGCTCATTATTCACGCCACAAAGCAGATCCTGGACCAGTGGGGAGAGGACGGCTGGGAGCTCGTCCAGGTTGTCCCCGGCCCCGACGGCAACGGCCTTGTTGCCTACCTGAAGAGGGAGAAGCAGTAGCATGAGCACCCCCGCAGAAGCCCGGTCCGGCGCGGCTACACAGCCCGTTTCCGCCGTGGAGCAGCGCCTCGCAGAACTCGGATTGACCCTTCCCCAGGTGGCCGCCCCCGTGGCCGCCTACGTCCCGGCCGTCATCTCCGGCAACCACGTTTACACCTCCGGGCAGCTGCCCTTTATTAACGGCAAACTCGAAGCTACCGGCAAGGTTTCGGCGGGCACCGAGGGTGCCGCGGATGAGCCCACCGTGTCCCCCGAGGACGCCCAGCGCTACGCCGCCGTGTGTGCCGTGAACGCACTGGCCGCCGTCAAGAGCGTGATCGGCGACCTGGACCGGATCACACGCATCGTCAAAGTTGTGGGCTTCGTCTCCTCGGACCCGTCCTTCACCGGGCAGCCGGCCGTCATCAATGGCGCGTCGGAACTGCTGGGCCGCGTCCTTGGTGACGCCGGCCAGCACGCCCGTTCCGCCGTCGGCGTTGCCGTCCTTCCGCTCGACTCGCCGGTTGAAGTCGAACTGATCGCCGAATTCAGCTAGGACCGGTCGCTTCCCTTGCCACAGCTCGCCCGACGCCTCTTTGCACTACCCCAGGATCTTGAAGGGGCAGCGCAAAGCTGGCTCGAACACGGCGAACGCACCCCGCGCGCAGCGCGCTTTGCCTCCTCCGTGGTCCTGCTGCGGGATTCCCCCACCGGCCTGGAAACCTGGCTGGCCTACCGGCCGGGTTCCTCGCCGCTGGGGGTCCTTGCGTTCCCCGGCGGTTCCCTGGACGCCGCCGACGACGATCCCATCAGCTGGCTGGGCCCGTCACCGCAGTATTGGGCCGAGCAGATGGGGACGGACGACGTCGGGCTGGCCCGCCGGCACGTAGTGGGCGCCATCCGCGAACTTTTCGAGGAGACCGGCGTGCTGCTGGCCGGCCCGGACAATGCGAGCACTGTCGAAGCCACCTCCACCCCGGAATGGATGCGCGCCAGGATCGCCGTGGCCGAGCAGGAAAAGACGCTCGCGCAGGTCCTGGACAAGCGCGGGCTCTCCCTCCGGACGGACCTGCTGAAGTCCCTCGTCAACTGGCGCAGCCCCGACTTCGCCCACCGCAGGTTCGACACCCGCTACTTCGCCGCCACGGTGCCCCTTGGCCAGGAGCCCACGCTGCTGGAAGGCAAGGGCGTATGGGGCCGGTGGGTGAACGCGGCCAAGGCCATCGAGGAGCGGAACAGCACCATCCTCGGTGAAGAAGTGGGCCAGGAAAACACGGTGGGCCGCACCCTCGGCGAACTGATGGTGCCGGGATCCGAGATCATGCTCGAGAAAATGGCCACGGCCAACGGCTGCATCGCCTACCTCAGCTACAAGCGCAAGGCCCACGTGTACCAGCCCACGCTGGTGGTGGAAGACGGCAAAATGCTGCTCGAAGTGGAAGCCGCCAAGACCACACCTGGCGATCCTCAGCGCGAACGCTAGATCTTCCGGAGCAGCGAGTAGGGGACGCTTGGGAGTGTCCCCGCAGTCCACGGTTTGGCTGGGGGTTCCGGCGGAATTTCGCCTCGTCCGTCACGGATAACAAGCGCAAAAGTTCCAGCGATGGCAGCCAAGGCTGCCAGGCCAAGCAGGATCAAAAGGACAACCACAGCCACGGACACCGCCATGCACCTCTAGCCCCCATTTTAATTCGGTGGTTGAGCTTGTCGAAACCCTGTAGCGGTGGGGTTCGGTGGTTGAGCTTGTCGAAACCCTGTAGCGGTGGGGTTCGGTGGTTGAGCTTGTCGAAACCCTCTAGGGGCTGGGTTTCGGTGGTTGAGCTTGTCGAAACCCTGTAGGGGCTGGTTTCGGTGGTTGAGCTTGTCGAAACCCTACCTGGGGCGCCGGCTGCTGGGGCCCTTGGATCGGGTTGGTAAGGCGTGGTGATCTCCGGTGATCAATGCCTCCCGTTTCCTGCGGCTCCAACCCTGCACTTGTTTCTCCCGGGCGAAGGCCTGGTCCACACGGCTGAACTCCTCGAACCAGACAAGCTTCACAGGCCTTCTGCGCCGCGTATAGGCCGCACCGTCCCCTGTTTGGTGTTGCGCGAGTCGGAGTTCCAGATTCGTTGTACTGCCCACGTAGTAAGAACCGTCGGAACAGCGCAGCATGTAAGCGAATGGCATGTGTCGATTCTTCTTCCGGTTTTTTCTTCCCGAAAGTGTTGAGTCGTCATATGTGGAAAGGGCCAACTGCAGGCTCAACCACCGGGCTGTTGGGTTTCGACGAGGCTCAACCAGCGGCTGTTGGGTTTCGACGGGCTCAACCACCGGAAAAGCGAAAAGGCCGCCCCGGAGGGCGGCCTTTTGACTGGTTTTGCCTAGCGGGAGCGCTGGCGGAGGCGCTGCATGTCCAGGATGACGACGGCGCGGGCTTCCAGGCGGAGCCAGCCGCGCTGGACGAATTCTGCGAGGGCCTTGTTGACGGTTTCGCGGGAGGCGCCCACCAGCTGGGCCAGCTCTTCCTGCGTGAGTTCGTGGGCTACCAGGACGCCGTCGGTGGCGGGGCGGCCGAAGCGGTCGGCCAGGTCCAGCAGGGCCTTGGCAACACGGCCCGGAACGTCGGAGAAGACGAGGTCGGAGAGGGAGTCGTTGGTGCGGCGCAGGCGGCGGGCCAGGGCCTGCAACAGCTGGGCCGAAACCTCGGGACGGGTGCGCAGCAGGTTGTTCAGGCTCTCGTTCTTCAGGCCTGCCAGCCGCGTTTCGGAGACGGCGGTGGCCGTGGCGGTGCGCGGGGAGGGGTCAAACAGGGCCATTTCGCCGAACAGTTCGCCCGGGCCCAGGATCGCGAGGAGGGATTCGCGGCCGTCGGGGGAGGTGCGGCCGAGCTTTACCTTGCCGGAGACGATGAAGTAGAGCTGGTCACCCTGGTCGCCCTCGCGGAAGACCGAGGCGCCGCGGGAGAGGTCCACCTCGGTGAGCTCGTCCGTCAGCAGCCGGAATGCGTCGTCGTCAAGCGTGGCGAAAAGTGGTGCTCGGCGCAGTACCTCGATGTCCATGAAATCTCCTGAGTAAAAGTATCGGCTGTGGCGCTTTTGCCATTGTTTCAGAATTTTCAAGGTTCTGTGACGAACTTGGCACCCGATCCGCCGTGATGACGGGCTCATTGCGTCCGCAGCCGCCCCCAGAAGATTGTCAGGGTGCGCCATTAGAATGAGGTTTCAACTGTTTATAAGGAGCCCTTCGTGGTCGGCTTGACTGTCCTGGACCTGATCCTGATCCTGGCGCTGCTGTCCTACCTGGTCTACGGCCTGCGTAACGGCTTCCTGGTCACGGCAGGCGGCATCGCCGGTTTCGCCGCCGGCGCCGTCGCCGCATTCTTCGCCGTACCCCTCGTCAGCGGCTTTGTTGAGGACTCCGGCTGGCGGCTCACAGCCATCGTGGCGGCCGCCGTCGTCCTTGTGGTCCTGGGACACGGCCTGGGAACCATGGTGGGGCGGCAGATCCGGGGTGCCATGCGGATCCGGCCGCTGCGCGCCGTGGACCGGGTGGTTGGCGGCGCCGTGAATGTCGTGGTGTCAGCGCTGGTCATGTCCATGCTGGCGTTCAGCATCAGTTCGCTGGGTGTCCCGCTGGTGTCCCAGCAGCTGGCCGAGTCCAAGGTCATCCGCTTCATCGACGGGCTGACCCCCACGCCGGTCAAGGCCACCATGGCGGAGCTGCGCTCCGCGGTGATCGGCAACGGGATTCCCACCCTCATCGAAGGGCTGGAACAGGGGCCCGTCGTCCCGGTGCCCAACGGGAGCACTGACACGCCTGCCCTCAACCGGGCGGCAGAATCCGTCCTTCGGATCGCCGGGACCGCCTACGAATGCGGCCAGAACCAGACCGGCTCGGGGTTTGTGGTCTCCGAGGACAGGGTGGTCACCAACGCCCACGTGGTGGCGGGCGTGTCGCAGCCCGTGGTGGAAATGCCCGACGGCGGCGCCATGCCGGGGCGGGTTGTCTACTTTGACACCAAGCATGACATCGCCGTGCTGGCCGTGGAGGACCTGCCGGCGCAGCCGCTGCCCCTGAGCGCCGACCTTCCCGGCGGCAGCCCGGCCGCGTTCGCTGGCTACCCCCACGGTGGACCGTTCCAGTCCAAGCCTGCCACCGTGCAGGACATCACCACCGTGCTGGTCCCTGACATCTACGGCGGCAACGCCACGCCTGAGGAGATCTACCGGCTGGCCGGCGACGTGCAGCCGGGCAACTCCGGTGGACCGCTGCTCACTACCGGGGGTGCGGTGGCCGGCGTCATCTTCGCCAAGGCAACGTCGGACACGGACATGGGGTTCGCCATCACCATGGACGACCTCAACCCGGTGGCTGCGCAGGCCCCCGCGCTGACTGCACCCGTTTCGTCGGGGCAGTGCATCCAGAAATGACGGCCCGCCGGAGCCGACCGGCTAGAGGACCTCGGCCAGGTAGTCGATGGCCAGCCGGTACCCGGTGACACCTGCTCCGACAATCACGGCGGAGCACACGGGGGACAGGTAGGAGTGGTGCCGGAATTCCTCGCGCTGGTGCACGTTGGTGATGTGCACCTCGACGGCCGGAAGCTGCACGGCGGCGAGGGCGTCGCGAAGCGCCACGGACGTGTGCGTGAAGGCGCCGGCGTTGATGACGATGCCGGCGGCGTTTCCGCGGGCGGCGTGGATGGTGTCCAGAAGGACGCCCTCATGGTTTGACTGCACGCACTCCACCACGAAGCCGTGGGCCTTTGCTGCCGACGCAGCCAGGTCCTCCACGT
Source organism: Arthrobacter nitrophenolicus (assembly GCF_045833485.1). Taxonomy (NCBI): domain Bacteria; kingdom Bacillati; phylum Actinomycetota; class Actinomycetes; order Micrococcales; family Micrococcaceae; genus Arthrobacter; species Arthrobacter nitrophenolicus. The sequence goes on along the minus strand of NZ_CP174504.1, from coordinate 968,769 downwards.
CGGTAAGGGTGGAGGTGCCGTACTTTTCCGGCTCCCGCGTGCCCAGCAGGTTGAGGTTGGGGCCGTTGATTACCAGGATGGTGCCGCGGCCGATATCGGCGGAGGAAGCTTCAGTCATGGGTGCCAATCTATCGCCCGCCAAGTACAGGGCGTGCATTCTTACGCAGGAGGGCAGGGCTTCGACGGGCTCAACCACCGGTCCGATCAGTTGTTGTAGCCGTTGGGGTTGTTTTTTTGCCAGCGCCAGTGGTATTCGCACATTTCGTCGATGGTTTTGGTGGTGGACCAGTGGAGGTCGGCGAGGGCGGAGGTGGCGTCTGCCCAGAAGGCGGGCAGGTCTCCGGCGCGGCGGGTGGTGATTTCGTAGGGGATGGGTTTGCCGACTGCTTTTTCGAAGGAGTGCAGGACTTCCAGGACGGAGGTGCCTTTGCCGGAGCCGAGGTTCCAGCGGAAGACGCCGGCGCGGGCTGTGACGTGGTCCAGGGCTGCGACGTGGCCTTGAGCGAGGTCGACGACGTGGATGTAGTCGCGCAGGCAGGTCCCGTCGGGGGTGTCGTAGTCGCCGCCGAAGACCAGAAGTTTTTCTCGTCGGCCGACGGCGACCTGGGCGATGAACGGGACGAGGTTGTTGGGGATGCCCTGGGGGTCTTCGCCGATCCGGCCCGAGGGGTGGGCGCCGACGGGGTTGAAGTAGCGCAGCAGTGCTATGTGCCAGCGGGGGTCTGCGGCGCCGAGGTCGGAGAGGATGTCTTCGATTTGTTCTTTGGTGCGGCCGTAGGGGTTGTTGGCGCCGATTTCCATTTTTTCGACGTAGGGGATGGGGTTGTGTTCGCCGTAGACGGTGGCGGAGGAGCTGAAGACGATGGAGCGGACGTCGTGCCGGTCCATGACGCGGATCAGGTTCAGGGTGCCGACCAGGTTGTTGTAGTAGTACTTCAGCGGTTCCTGGACTGATTCGCCGACGGCTTTGAGGCCGGCGAAGTGGATGACGGCGTCGATGGCGCTGCCGGCGAAGACGCGTTCGACGGCGGCTTCGTCCACCAGGTCCACGTGGTGGAACTCGGTGGCCTTGCCGCTGAGTTCGGCCACCCGGCGCAGGGACTCTTCGCTGGAGTTGGCCAGGTTGTCGATGACCACCACGTCATGGCCGGCTTCCTGCAGGGACAGAACAGTGTGGGAACCGATGTAACCGGTGCCCCCGGTGACCAGAATGCGCATGGACTTTCCTTGGATTGGACGAAGGCTGCCCCTCCGGCCAGTGCTGGAGGGCACCGGACCGGCGGGGCAGCCGCGGAGGCTAGAGCGCCGTGAACTTCAGCAGCAGCGCGTGTTCCGGGTTGAGGATGGGCATCGGGAGTCCCACCTCGGCCAGGAACTTGCCGCCGGCGGTCGCGCCCCCGGCGAGCCAGGCCGGCGGCTGGGTTTGCGTGAACGTGTGGCTGTAGTCGGCGTCGCCAGCGGTGGGGAAGACAGCCTGCACCCGGTAGGTCCGCTCCGGATCCAGGCCGGGAATGCCAATCCGCCCCGGCGCCTCCGCCGCGGAGGTGCGGGTGCTCACCAGGGCGAACACCGCCGCCGTCGTCCCTGCCGCGGCAGGGGAGCCGGCCACCACGCCGTGCAGCAGCAGCGAGTCGTCGGCCACGTCCGCGTGTACGCGGCGGCCGCTGTGGATCAGGTCCCGGTGCTCCTTGTACAGGGCCACCAGGCGCCGGAGTTCCTCGCGGTCCTTGCCCTGCACGCCGCGGACGTCCCACTCCATGCCGAAGTGGCCGAACAGCGCGGTGATGGCGCGGAAGGACAGGTCATGGGTGCGGGCGGTGGTGTGGGATGCGGTGGGCCCGATGTGGCTGCCCACCAGTTCCGGCGGGACCACGGCGCCGGTCCAGCGCTGGATGGTCTGCCGCTCCAGGGCGTCGTTGCAGTCCGACCCCCAGATCCGGTCCGTCCGTTCCAGGATGCCCAGGTCCACGCGCGCCCCACCGGAGGAGCAGGATTCAATTTCGACGCCGGGATGCGCCTTGCGGAGCTCGTCGAACAGCCGGTAGGCGGCCAGGGTCTGTTCGTGGACGGATGAGCGTCCCCCGTGGCCGTGCTCCAGCAGGTCGCGGTTCTGGTCCCACTTCAGGTAGCTGATGTTGTTGCCGGCCAGGAGCGCGTCGATGCGGTCGTAGATGTACTGCCAGGCCTCGGGGTTCACCAGGTCGATGACGTGCTGGTTGCGCCACTCCAGGGGCAGCCGGCCGCCGTCCTTGTGTGCCAGGGCGGACGGGCCCACGATCCAGTCCGGATGTGCCCGGGCGACGTCCGAGTCAAGGTTGACCATCTCCGGTTCCACCCACAGGCCGAATTCCATGCCGCGGGATGTGACGGCATCGATGAGCGGGGTGAGCCCGTTGGGCCACAGGGTTTCGTCCACGTACCAGTCGCCCAGGCCCGCATGGTCGTCGCGGCGGCCGCGGAACCAGCCGTCGTCGAGCACGAAGCGTTCCACGCCCAGGTCCGCCGCGGAATCAGCCAGCTCGATCAGGGTCTCCAGGTTGTGGTCGAAGTACACGGCCTCCCAGGTGTTGAGCACCACGGGGCGCGCCTTTCCGGCAGGCAGGCCGGTGGCGGCGGCAGGCAGCACGTGGTGCGGCCGGGCCCGGAACCAGCTGTAGAACGCCTCGGTGATGCCGTCCAGGCCGCGGTCTGAGTAGGCCGCGAACAGGGCTGGGGTGGTGTAGCTGCCGCCCGGGGCGAGGATGACCTCGGCAGGACCCAGGAGCTCTGAGCCGCCGATCATGGTGCGGCCGTCGCCGAGGGTATCCGCGAACTGTTCGTGGTTGCCGCTCCAGGCCAGGTGCGTTGCCCACACTTTTCCGTGACGGTTGCCGAAGCCGGCGGTTCCGGCGGCAAACAGGAGGGAGGAATCGTGTCCGGTCCGGCCGTGCCGGCCGGTGCGGACCCAGGTGCCCTGCTGGATGGGCCGGCGCTGCGGGTGCCGTTCCCGGCACCAGCGGCCGGTCAGGTCCAGGAGTTCGACGGCGTCCGGCGCCACCGGCAGGACGGTTGCCAGTTCGTCCACCTGGAAGGGGGCAGTGCCGTCATTGATGACGGTGTGGCGCAGTTCCAGCAGGCCGCCGTCGTGAAGCGTCAGCGAGGATTCGACGCTGATGCCTGTGTCGCCGTCGGCCTGGATGATTGTGGCGCTGGTGCCGTCAGCCGTCACCGACGTGGTGCGGAGGCGGGAGGAGAAGTCGAGTCCGGCGGCGCCGTCGGTGATCCGGTGGCCGCGCAGCCCCGGCCGGCCGCGCCAGGATGAGGAGGCCTGGGGCAGCAGGCCGGCGGGGACGCGGGCGTCGATGGCCGAGTGCGGGACGGGTGCGGTGAGGATGGCCAGGTCCGGCAGCGTGGCGCCCAGGTCCGCGCCCCAGTGGATGACCTCAGCCTCCCCGCTGTCGAAGCTGATCACCAGGCTGGTGCCGGCGGAACGGAGGTGCAGGGGATCCATAAGGGAAGTCTCTTTCGTTGCTGTGCTGCGGCGTCCGGGGGACGCCTGGTAAAAGTCTGGAGAGGGGGTCCGGGCGCCGCCGTCGCGAGGAAGGAACGGCGGCACCCGGCGGGGTGGCTGCGACCACATACGCAGCCACGGCTGGGGAGCGTTACTTGAACAGGGCGTTGACCTGCTCATTCGCGGCGGTCAGGGAGCTGGCCGGCGCCTTGCCGGAGACCACGGCGTCCATGGCGGGTTCCATGATGCCCTTGACCTTGGCCGTGTTGTCCGTGATGGGGTACAGGAACGTGGTCTTGTTCTTGACGTGCTCGGTGAACGCGGACACGTCGACGCCCTTTGCAGCGAAGGCTTCGGCGGCCTTGTCGGAGGAGGCCTTCAGGGCCGGGAACACCACGGCCTGGGAGGCCACCACGTCCTGGCACTCGGCGGAGGCGAGGTACTCAACCCACTTGATGGAGGCGTCCTTTTTCTTAGTGCCGGCCCAGATGGAATCGGCCAGGCCGTTGAACATGGAGGCGCGCTCGCCTTCGGGGCCCACGGGGGTGGGGGCGATGCCCACCTCGATGCCCTTGTAGCCGGTGTACTGCCCGATCATCCAGGAACCGTGCGCGTTGATGGCGGACTTGCCGGCAGCGAAGGTGTCGGCCATGCTGGCGCCGACGGTGGTTTCGAGCTTGGGCATGTAGCCCTTGTCCGCGAGTCCGGCGAACCATTCCATGGAGGACTGGAACTTGGGATCGTCGTAGTTGTACTTGGTGCCCCACGGGTTCTTGTCCGTGTGGGACCAGCCGGTGGTGTTGGTGAGGTAGCTCCACTCGGTCTGGCCGGAGGAGTCACCGCCGCCGTTGAGGCCAAGGCCGTAGACGTCAACGTTGTTCTTGTCGAAGCCGGGCTCGTCACCGCGCTTGCCGTTCTTGTCCACGGTCAGGTGCGCGATCACCTTTTCGTAGGTTCCGCCGTCCTCGGGGTTCCAGGTGAGCTCCTTCATCTGCTCCTCGGTGATGCCGGCCGCAGCGAGCATGGCCTTGTTATAGAAGAGTCCGATGGTGTCCCAGTCCTTGGGCAGGCCGTAACGCTTCCCGTCCTGGCCCACCCACAGCTCGGCGAGGCCTTCGTTGTAGGCGCTGAGGTCCACGCCGTCCTTCTCCACGGCCTCATCGATGGCCAGCAGCTGCTTGTTCTCGGCAAGCTCGCCGTAGCGGCCCAGGTGGTTGGTGAAGACGTCAGGTGCGGTGCCGCCCACAAAGCCGTTGGTGAGGGTGGACCAGTAGTCGTCCCAGCCGCGCTGGGTGATCTTGACCGTAATGTCCGGGTTGGCCTTGGTGAAGTCGTCCGCGCACTGCTGGTAGGCCGGAAGCTGGTTGGCGTCCCACAGCCAGTAGCTGATCTCGCCCTTGGCGGATTCGGCGGAGCCGCCGTTTCCGCAGGCGGAGAGGGCCAGGACTGCGGCAGCGGCAGCAGCGAGGGTGCCGAGTGCTTTCTTTTTCATGACAGGTCCTTTCGGGGGTGCTTTGCGGGCAGGCCGCCATGGCGTGCCCTCAAATCGGGGGATGGGTGCGGGGATTACTTGATGCCGGAGAAGCCGATGGAGTTGACGATCTTTTTGCCGAAGGCGGCGAAGAGGATCAGGACGGGCAGCGCCGAGATGAGGGTGGCGGCCATCAGGCCGGACCAGTCGGGGGCGCCCTGCGGGGATTGCGATTTGAAGACGCCCAGTCCCACCTGGAGGACGCGGACGTCGTCCTGGGAGCCCACCAGCAGCGGCCAGAAGTATTCGTTCCACTGTCCGATGAACGTGAGCAGGGCAAGGGTGGCGATGGGGGCTGCGGCGTTCGGCAGCACGATCTGGAAGAAGATGCGAAGGTGCTTGGCGCCGTCGAGCATTGCCGCCTCTTCCACCTCGCGGGACATGTTCAGGAAGAACTGGCGCAGGAAGAAGATGGCAAAGGGAGTCATGAACACGTAGGGCAGGACCATTCCGAGCATGGTGTTGAGCAGGTCCAGGTTCTTGATGAGCAGGAAGTTGGGCAGCGCCGTGAAGATCGGCGGGACCAGCATGGTGCCCAGGAACAGGCTGAAGACGGCGTTCCGGCCTTTCCAGCGGAGCCGGGCGAAGGCGTAGGCGGCCATCGCGCTGAAGAAGACGGCACCGGCTGTGGTGATCGAAGAGAAGATGAGCGAGTTGCGGAGGTAAAGCCAGAAATCGATGGCGGCGCCGGAGCCGCCCTCTGCCACGGCCTCGGCCGGTGTCTGCAGCCCGAAGACCCGCAGGAAGGCGCCGAACGTGAAGTCCGCCGGCAGCAGGCTGGCAGAGGCCGAAGCCAGGGCACTGTTGGTGGACAGTGCGGTGCGCAGGACCCAGAGGAAGGGGAGCACCGAGACGGCGATGGCAAGGATCAGGAGTGCCCAGGCGCCGGCGCGGCGGGGATTGAACGGACGACGGCGGCGGGCCGGCTTGGCCAGCGGGGCGCGGCTTGCGGTGGTGGTCATGCGGGACTCCTTAGTCCAGGTCCGACTCGTTGCCCTTGAGGAACTTCATCTGGATGAAGGCCACGAGGGCGAGGATGAGGAAAAGAATGACGGCGATGGCGGATCCGTAGCCGAAGTCGGATTCCGTGAAGGCGCGCTGGTAGATGTAGTACTGGATGACGCGGGTGGCGTTGACCGGCCCGCCTTGGGTGGTCACGGCCACCGTGTCGAAGACCTGGAAGGAACCGATCACGGTCACCACCAGCACCAGGACCAGCACCGGGCGCAGCAGCGGGATGGTGATCTTGCGGAACGTCTGCCATGCTGACGCGCCGTCCAGTTTGGCCACCTCGTAGACGTGCCCGGGGATGGCCTGGAGGCCGGCGAAGATCAGCAGCGCGGTGTACCCCATGTGGCGCCAGGTGTTGATCAGGGCCTGGGTGGGGATGGCCCACTCCTCGCTGCCGAAGAATGCGATGCGGGACATGCCGGTCCATTCGATGAACTGGTTCACCACGCCGATCTGGTAGTCGAGCATCCAGAACCAGAGCAGGGCCGCGATGACGTTGGACATCAGGTACGGCAGCAGCAGCGCGCCGCGGATCAGCGTGGACTTGGCCACGTTGTGCATCAGCAGTGCCAGGCCGAGGGCCAGCGCCGTCTGCAGGGCGATGTTCAGCAGGACGTACTGGCCGGTGACGGCGAGCGAGTTCCAGAACAGCGGGTCCTTGGCAATGGCCTGGTAGTTCTCCATGCCGATCCATTCCGGATCGCCCAGGATGTTGTATTCGGTGAAGCTGAGGTAGATCCCGCGGATGGTGGGGACCAGGTAGAAGAAAACAAACCCGATCAATGCCGGTGCGATGAAGAACAGGGCGATCTTCACGTCGCTGTGCCCGGTCCTGCGGCGGAGCGTGCGTGTCAGGCCGTGCTCCCGTGAACCGGGGTTCCTGGTAAGGGTGGTCATCGTCGACCCTTCCTGAGATGTGATGTGTGTAACAACCTGGGAGCAAATCTACACGAGTAGATACGAGGTCCGCAAGAGGTGTTTTTCTCTCGCCAGCTTCTCGCTTTCATCCATCGGTTCGATATTGACTCGAGTAGATGGGGGTGAAACACTGCCATGAGGGGCGGGAAACGCTTACGGAGCCGTGCCCGTCCGTGGCGCGGACCTCCCGCCCGGATCCAGGCGCATGGCGAAAGGCTGACAATGACGTTCTCGATAGGCATCGTGGGAGCCGGCCAGTTCGGCGGGCAGTTCGCGCACCTGTTCAACCTGCACCCCGGAGTCAGCAGCGTGTACGTGGTGGACCAGCTGCCCGAGCGGGCGGCCGGGGCAGCGGACCAGCTGGGCCTGGCCGGTGTCCTGCGGGACTTCGATGAGCTGCTGGCTTCCGACGTCGATGCGGTGGGCATCTTCACCCAGCGCTGGACCCATGGGCCGCTGGTGGAACGGGCACTCCGGGCCGGCAAGCATGTCTACTCCGCAGTGCCCATGGCCGTGACCGAAGAGGAGATCAGCCGCATCATCGATGCCGTCCGCGAGACGGGAAACGTCTACATGATGGGGGAGACCAGCTACTACAACCCCGCAACCGTCTACGCCCGCAGCGAGCACGCCGCCGGCAGGTTCGGCCGGATCTTCTACACCGAGGGTGACTATGTCCACGACATGGACCTGGGCTTCTACGACGCCTACCGGTACAGCGGCGGCGAACGCTGGAAGGAAACTGCCAGCTACCCGCCCATGCTCTACCCCACCCATGCGGTGGGCGGAGTGCTGGGAGCCATTGCAGCCCACGCCGTCAGCGTGAGCTGCGTGGGGGTTCAGGACGACAGGAACGACGGCGTCTTTGACAAGGGCGTCAGCATGTTCGGAAACGACTTCTCCAACGCCACCGCCCTGTTCGAAATGAGCGACGGCGGGGTCATGCGCACCAACGAAATGCGGCGCGTCGGGTACCCCTCGCACATCCGCGAATCCCGCTTCCGCTTCTTCGGCACCGAAGCAAGCCTGGAACAGCTGGCCAGGGTAACCGTCTGGCAGGACAAGCAGGACGTCCACGACATTTCGGACCAGATGCAGACCCGGCCCAGCATTCCCCTCGATGACCCCTCGTTGGCGAACGTGGCTCCATTGCTGCGGGACGCGTTCGTCTCGGGCCTGGCTCCGGTCCACGACAGCAGCCGCCTGCCGGCTGAATTCCGCGGCGCCCCCAACGGACACGAGGGCAGCCACCATTTCCTGGTTGACGACTTCGTCACGGCCGTCAACAAGGGAACCCTGCCGCCCGTCAATGCCTGGGTGGCAGCCCGCTTCACCATGCCCGGCATCGTGGCCCACCAGTCGGCCCTGCGGAACGGCGAACGGCTCCCCATCCGTGACTTCGGCGATGCGCCGGGTACCTGTAGTTAGCATGGACAGCATGACTTCCCCGGCAGTACAGGCACCGCGTGGCGGCCCCGTGACGCGCAAGGACGTGGCGCGGTACGCCGGCGTCAGCACCGCCGTCGTCAGTTACGTCGTCAACGGCGGACCCAAAAAAGTGGCCCCCGCAACGGAAGCCAAGGTGCAGGACGCCATCCGGGTCCTTGGCTACCGGCCCAACGCGGCGGCGCGCGCGCTCAAGCTGGGGTCCAGCGAGACGCTTGGCCTGATCATCCCGGACAACACCAACCCGTTCTTCTCGCTCTTTGCCCATGCCGTGGAGGACGCCGCCGCAGCCTTGGGCTATGCCCTGGTTCTTAGCAACTCGGACGGGAACCTGGCCAAGGAACGGAGGAACATCCGTAACCTGGCCGCCAGGCAGGTGGATGGCGTGCTGCTGGCCAGTGTCCTCTTCGACCCGGATCTTGAAGCACTCGAGACGGCTGAGATTCCGGCCGTACTCCTGAACCAGGAACATGATGCGCCGGGCTTCAACAGCATCGGTGTGGATCTTGCAGCGGGCGCCCGGATTGCGGTGGAACACCTCATCGGCCATGGCCATACCAACATCGGCCTGGCAATGGGTACCAACGTGTCCGGCAGCCTCGACGGCCGTGAGGTGGGCTGGCGCCAGGCGTTGCAGGAGGCTGGACTGCAGGAAGGGCCCATTGCCTACAACGGATTCACCTGGCCCGGAGGCTACCTTGCCGGGCAGCGCCTGCTGGCGTCCGTGAACCGGCCGACGGCAATCTTTGCCACCTCCGATACGCAGGCGGTGGGTCTTTTGCGGGCAATCCATGAGGCAGGAGTGGCTGTCCCCGGAGACATTGCCGTGGTGTCCTTTGACGGTTCCATTGAATCGGAATACTCGTGGCCGCCGCTGACTACGGTGGAACAGCCTGTTGCCGCCATGGCGGAGGCGGCCGTTGCGGCGCTCGTGGGCGCCAGGCGCGGCGAAAAGCCCCGGCACCGGATCTTTCCCACGAAGCTTCTGGTGCGGCAGTCCTGCGGCTGCCCCTGAGCGGCGCAGCCCTCGTTAAAGCAATCCACCACCTCCGCAGGCAGCGGAAGTGGTGGATTGCCTTTGTTGGTACCGGCCGGTTACAGGCGGGAAGTTATTCCTTGACCGGGATTGCCTGAGACTTCAGGGATTCGATGGTCTTCTTCTCGCCGTTCTTGAGGGCATCCAGGAGCGTGCCCTCGCCGCCGGACGCCTTGCCGAATCCGTCAGAGACATCCGTGTAGGTCTGGGTCATGGTCGGGCCCCAAGTGAAGTTGGGATCCACATTGGAGGACGCCTCGGCAAACACGTCATAGATCTTCTGGCCGCCGAAGTAGTCAACGCCGCTGGTGAAGGCGTCAAGTTCCGTAGCCGACTTGGCCGCCGGGTAAAGGCCGCCCAATTCGTTGGCCAGGGCCAGGGCTTCAGGATCGGTGTTCAGCCACAAGGCAAACTTCGCTGCCTCGTAGGGGTGTTCGGAGCCCTTAAGGACAGCAGTGGAGGAGCCGCCCCAGTTGCCTGCGGCCTTGCCGCCGTCTTCCCACTGGGGCATGGGGGCAACGGCCCACTTGCCGGCGGTATCCGGGGCGCCGCTGGCCAGGGTTGACGCGCCCCAGACGGCGGAAACCCAGGTCCACTGCTGGCCCTCGTTGAAGGAGGCGTTCCACTCATCCGAGAACGAGGGAAGTGTTGACACCTGGCCCTTGTCCAGCAGGTCCTGCCAGTAGTTGGCCACCTTCTCGGACTCCTGGCCGGTCAGGTTGACGTCCCACTGGTCGTTGTCGGATGAGAACCACTGCCCGCCGGCCTGCCAGACGTTACCGGCGAACCAGTTGACGTCGCTGCGGGGAAAGTTGGTGATGTAGGAGCCGCGGGCTTTGATCTGCTCAGCGGCGGCGGCGTACTCGTCCCAGGTTGTGGGCACCTCGATGCCGGCCTCCTTAAACAGGTCTGCCCGGTAGAACATCGCCATGGGACCGCTGTCCTGCGGGATTGCGTAGACGGAGTCTTCCTCACCGAAGGTGACCTGGCCCCAGGTCCAGTCAACGAACTTGTCCTTGGCATCGGCCACTCCCTCGCAGGCGGCGATGTTTTCCAGGCCGTCCTGAACGCGGAAGTTGGGCAGGGCATCGTATTCAATCTGGCCGAGGTCAGGTGCGTTGCCTGCCTGCAACTGGTTGAAGAAGTTCTGGTAGGTGCCGGAGTTGCCGTTGGGGCCTGTCTGCACCTTGACCTGGATGTTTTCGTTTTCCTTGTTCCACAGGTCGACTACCTTCTCCATGCCGGGAACCCAGGTGGTGAAGGTCAGTTCAACGGGACCGGAAGCCGGTTCGCAGGATCCGGTGGCCTCGGCGTCCGTCGTGCCCCCGCCGCCGGAGCAGCCGGCGAGGGCCAGCGCTGAAACAATGGCAAAGGCTGCAGTGGCTTTTCCGTAATGCGCGCGCATTTCTTTTCCTATCAATGGGGTGGTGTACCGCGGCGGGCGCCGCGGGACGATGTGGATGGGGGGAGTGGCTATTTGACGCTTCCGGCGCCCAGCCCGCTGCTCCAGAAGCGTTGAAGCCCAAGGAACGTGGCGATCAGGGGGAGGATCGAAACGAGTGCGCCGACGATCACCAGGACGCGGAGCTCGGGTATCTGGCTGATCTGGCTGTTCCACGCGTACAGTCCAAGCGTGACCGGGAACAGTGTCTGGTCGCGGAGCATGATCAGGGGCAGGAAGAAGTTATTCCAGATTGCGACGAACTGGAAAAGGAAGATGGTCACGAGCGCCGGAGCCATCAGGCGGGTGGATACGGTGAAAAAGGTCCGGACTTCCGATGAACCATCGAGGCGGGCCGCCTCCAGCAGTTCCGTGGGAACACTCGCCGCGGCATAGATGCGGGCAAGGTAGACGCCGAAGGGGCTGACCAGGCTGGGCAGGAAGACCGCCCACAGGGTATTGGTGAGTTTCACTTCGCTGAAGATCAGGAACAGGGGCAGTGCCAGGGCCGTTGCGGGAACAAGCACCCCGCTGAGGACGATGTTGAAGATCGCCTCCCGGCCGCGGAACTCGTACTTTGCCAGGGCGTACCCGCACATGGCGGCGATGACGGTGCCGACGAGCGCGCCCAGCCCTGCGTAGAGTGCGCTGTTGGCAAGCCAGCGGCCGAAGACGCCGTCACCGTAGGTGAAGAGGCTCCCCAGGTTCGCGAAGAATGTGGGGATGGAGTCCATGGTGAACCACAGCGGTGCCGTGCCGGTGATCTGCCCGCCGGTCTTGGTGGAGGACACCAGCAGCCACCAGATGGGAATCAGGAAGTACAGGGTGAAGACGCCCATGATGAGCATCGCGGCGCTGCGGGACATGATGCTGTGCCGTGGTCCGCGGCCGGTACTTGAAGCCGGGGCGGACCCGCCGGCAGTTGTGATCGCCGTTGTTGCAGTCACTGGGAAACCTTCCGCTGGGTCGCCTTCAGGAAGACGAAGGAAAGAACGAACGTCGCCAGCGCCAGCACCACGGAGAACGCTGCGGCGAGGTTGTAGTTCGGTACCGATGCGGTGGTGTACACCGCGAGGTTCGGGGTGAACGTGCTGCTGATCGCCGAGCTGAAGCTGCGCAGCGTCTGGGGCTCGGCCAGCAGCTGCAGCGTGCCGATGATCGAGAACACGCCGGTGAGGATAATGGCCGGGACCACCAGCGGGATCTTGATCCGCCAGGCGATCTGCAGGTTGCTGGCACCGTCCAGGCGTGCCGCCTCATAGATCTCCGTGGGGATCGCCAGCAGGGACGAATAGATGATCAGCATGTTGTAGCCGACATAGACCCAGGTGACGATGTTCGCCACGGCCCAGAGCACCAGTTCGGCTGACAGGAAGTTCACTCCGGAGGTAATGGCTTCGAAGGGGGAGAGCGAGGGGGAGTACAGGAAGCCCCACATGATGGCGGCGATGACACCGGGGACGGCGTAGGGCGCGAAGAAGGCGAGCCGGAAGAACTTCTTTCCCTTCAGCAGGGGTGAGTCAAGCAGCAGGGCGAAGATCAGGGCGAGCCCGAGCATGATGGGCACCTGGACCACGCCGAAGAGGAGCACGCGTCCTACCGCCTGCCAGAATTCGCTGTTCTGGAATACCTGCTGGTACTGGACGAACCCGCCGAATACCTGCTGCGGAGGGCCGAAGGTCCCTTTGCGCTCCACCGTGAGCAGCGACTGCACCACGGCGAAGATGATGGGAACGGCATAGAAGGCAAGGAACAGGACGCCGAACGGCGCCACGAACAGGAGGATGGCCCGGCGGTGCGGTGATGCGGTCCTGGGTTTCCGGGTCTTCGGCGCCCCCTGGGCCGTTGCCGGAGCAGTGTTTGTACTGGTCACTTTCATTTATCCTTTTGGCCGGTGCTTGGGCCGGTTGGGGGTGTTGGGTTGGAGGTGCGGACAACGCGCACAGCGCCCGCGGGAACGACGACGGCGGACGAGACTTCTTCGCCCACAAGGAGTTCATAGCCGCGCGCCGGATGTTTGTGCTCGTCTGCTGAATGATTGATCAGGAACAGGTAGCTGTGCTTCGTTCCGGACCGGACCACAACCTCAAGGCCTTCGGGACAGGCCAGGGCCTCCATTCCTGCCTCCGCCGCCGCCTCGCTGACCACCTCGCGCAGTGCGGCGGCGGTGAGTACCGTTCCGATGTACCAGGCGTGGCCGGCGCCGTGGCGGTTGCGGGTGACGGCAGGGGAGCCGGCCAGGTGTCCCTCGGCGAAGGACAGCTTTGCTTCGGCGCCTTCAAGGCGCATGGCTTCGGTCCAGAGGGAGGCTGTGGTGCCGTTGTCCAGGGCCCTGGTCTGCCCGGGGGGCAGCGGGTAGAACTCCTCGGCGCGGATGCCGAGCAGGTTCCGGAATGCTCCGGGGTAGCCGCCGGTGAGCACCTTTTCGTTTTCATCGACAATGCCGCTGAAATAGGTGACGACGGCGGTTCCGCCGTTCTTCACGTAGTCGGCCAGTGCGGCGGACTCGGTGTCGCGGACGAGGTAGAGGCCGGGCACGACGGCGAGCTTGTAGCCCGAGAGGTCGGCGCCGGGGGCCACCACGTCCACCGTGATGCCCGCTTCCCGCAGTGCCTTGTGCATGCCGTGGACCTGGTCGAGGTACTTCACGTCCGAGGACGGGTGGGATTCCTGGTCATAGGCCCACCATGCCTCCCAGCTGAACACCAGGGCGGCCTCCGCTTTCACGGTGGTCCCGGCCACCTCAGCCAGTGTTTCGAGGATGCCGCCCAGTTCCACCACCTCACGCCAGATGCGGGAGTCCGTCCCTGCATGGGGAAGCATCGCGGAGTGGAATTTTTCACTGCCCTGCACTGAAGCCCGCCACTGGAAAAAGCAGAGCCCGTCGGCTCCCCGGGCGACATGCGCCAGCGAATTGCGGAGCATTTCCCCGGGTTCCTTGGCAATGTTGCGGGGCTGCCAGTTCACGGCCGAGGTGGAGTGTTCCATCAGCAGCCACGGCTGTCCCTGGCTGAGGCCGCGGGTAGCGTCGGCAGCAAAGGCCAGCTCGGCCGTGGGATCGTCAAGCCGGTGGTCCAGGTAGTGGTCATTCGCGATGACGTCCATATGCGGCGCCCAGGACCAGTAGTCCTGGCTGCGGATGTGCGCGGTGACCATGAAGTTGGTGGTGACCGGAATACTGCTGTGCTGCCTGAGGAGGTCAGCCTCGGCCTGGTAGTAGCCAAGGAGTTCGTCGGAGCTGAAGCGGTGGAAATCGAGCACCTGGGTGGGGTTGTTGGTGGAGACGGTGGTCCGCGGCGGGAGGACCTGTTCCCAGGCCGAGTACCGCTGGGACCAGAACGTGGTGCCCCAGGCACTGTTGAGCGCGTCCAGGCTGCCATAGCGGGCAACGAGCCAACTGCGGAAGGCGGCGGCGGAAACGTCGCAGTAGCAGAGCGCGTTATGGCACCCCAACTCATTTGAGACGTGCCACAGCCGGACGGCAGGATGGGCGCCGTAGCGGCGGACCACTTCGCCCACCAGCCGGAGGGCGTGTTCCCTGTACCGCGGTGAACTGGGGCACCACGCCTGGCGTCCGCCGGGCCATGCGCGGACTCCCGAGGCTGACTCGGGAAGGATTTCCGGGTGGAGGGTGGTCAGCCAGGCGGGGGTGGAGGACGTGCCGGTGCCAAGGTTGACACCGATGCCGCTGGCGTGGAGCAGGCCCAGGATCTCGTCCAGACGCTCAAACGAGTATGTTCCGGGGGAGCTTTCAAGTTCTGCCCAGCCGAAGATATTGACGGCCACCAGGTTCACGCCGGCCTGCTTCATCAGCCGGACGTCTTCCTCCCACACGGTCCTGTCCCACTGCTCCGGGTTGTAATCGCAGCCGTAGACAAATTTTCCGTTGCCGGACAGTTCCGTGACCGGTGTTCTGCTGGGACCCAACCCTGCTCCTTCGACTCGCAGCAGCGTGCAAGCCGAGGATGTGTCTCAGGGTCCTGGACGCTGTTGTCTGTATCTCTGTGAACGTTCCCAGAAGACCGCGCATAACTGTGAGCTGCGCAATCTGGGAACGTTCACAGGCTATCCCGGAGGGTGGCCGGTGTCAATGGCTGAGTTGCGGAACACGGGTGCCTCCGCTCCGCTACAGTACAAATATGTCCTTGACCCGCACCCGTGCCCGCCGTGCCACCATCAACGATGTGGCGCGCGCCGCGGGGCTTTCAAGGGGGACTGTCTCGCGGGTGGTCAACGGCGAAAAGTACGTCTCCGAAGAGGCCCGGCAGGCGGTGGAGGAAGCGATCGCGCAAGTGGGTTACGTCCGCAACAGCGCCGCCCGGAACCTGGTTAAGCAGGAGTCCCGGGCCATTGGCCTGATCATCCACGAGCCGCACTCCCTGCTTTTTGAGGACCCGAATATCGGGTCGATCCTGCTGGGGGCCAATGAGGTTCTTTCCAAGGCTGACTATCAGCTGGTTTCCCTCATCATCGATTCCGACCGGGACAGCCGCCGTGTGGCGGATTACCTCCGCGGCGGACTTGTTGACGGGGCGGTCATCATTTCTGCCCGCGCCTCTGACCCTATCGCTGCCGCGGTTGCCGAGATTGGGCTGCCGGCGGCCTTCGTGGGCCATCCGGACGGGACACCTGACCTGCCGTACGCTGCCATCAACAACGAGGAAGCCGCACGCAACATCACCGGCAGGCTGCTGGGCACGGGGCGGCAGCGGGTGGGCATGATCGCCAGTGCGCTGGACCGCGATTCCGGCCAGGACCGGCTTGCGGGGTTCCGGGCGGCGATGGGCGGGAAGTTCGACCCCGCACTGGTTGTTGAGTACCCGCTGTACACCTATGCCGCCGGGCTGGAGGGCATGCAGGAACTGCTCCGCCGGGAGCCTGCGATTGATGGGGTCTTCGCTGCCTCGGACGCCGTGGCCGCGGGCGCCATGACGGCCCTGCAGGAAGCCGGCAGGCGGGTGCCGGAAGACGTCGGCATTGTCGGGTTCGATGACAGCAGTTGGGCCCTGCGGTGCAGGCCGCAGCTCTCCACGGTCCGCCAACCCGCGGATCTCCTGGGGAGTACGGCTGCAGAACTCGTACTTGCGCAGCTTAACGGGCTTCCGGGCACCCCTCGTGTCCTGGACACCACCATCATGTGGCGTGGCTCGGCCTGACGGCCGGGCGGAGCGCTCGGGTCAAGGACCAGCCGCTAGGCGGGAACGACGACCCGAAGCTTGGTGGTCTCACCCAGGATGCGGCGGGCATCGGCACCCAGGCCCGCATCGCTGATGACCTCATCCACGTCGTCGAGTGCGGCGATGGAGCTGATGCCCAGCATGCCCCACTTGGTGTGGTCGGCCAGGACCACTGTCCTGCGGGCTGCGGCCACGAAAGCGCGGTCCGTCTCCGCTTCGAGAAGGTTGGGCGTGGTGAACCCGGCCTGGGCGTCCATGCCGTGGACGCCCAGAAAAAGGATATCCAGGTGCAGCTGTTTCAGCGCGCCGGTGGCGATGGGACCCACCAGGGCATCCGAGGGCGTGCGCTCGCCGCCGATCAGGATCACCGTGGACGCGTAGCGCGCCGAACCGGAGGAGGCCGCGTGGTGGAACAGGTCGGCGATCCGCACGGAATTGGTCACCACCGTGATCCGGGGGCCGCCGGCGAGTTCCTTGGCCAGCGCCCAGGTGGTGGTACCTGCGCTCAGGCCCACCGCCATGCCTTCCTGCACCAGTCCTGCGGCCTCCACGGCGATGGCCCGCTTCTCAGCGGTCAGCTGCGTGGACTTCTGTTCGAAACCTGGCTCGTACGCGCTGGCATCGCCCGGCAGCTTGGCACCGCCGTGGATGCGCTCCAGCTTGCCGCCCTCCTCCAGCTGCTCAATATCGCGCCGCACGGTCATGAGGGACACGCCAAGCTGCTGGGCAAGGTCCGACACCCGAACCACCCGTTCGCGCTGGACGGCGTCCACGATGGCCTGGTGACGTGCAGCGGGAAGCATCTGGGCGAATCCTTCGGGGGCAGGGGGACTGGTCTGCTCCCAGCATACGGCGGCGGCGCCTCCCCGCTGCGGGGAAGCGCCGCCGCCGTCGTCCTACTTGCGGAGGCTCGCCGCGATCTGCTGCATGATCGTGGGGTCCGAGAGGGTGGTGGCGTCGCCGGGGTCGCGGCCTTCGGCGACGTCCTTAAGGAGCCGGCGCATGATTTTGCCGGAGCGGGTCTTGGGCAGTTCCGGGACCACCAGGATGTTCTTCGGCTTGGCGATGGGCCCGATTTCCTTGCCGACGTGGTTGCGGAGTTCGGTCACGATGTCCTCGCCGGTGTCCACGGCGTCGCCGCGGAGGATGACGAACGCCACCACGGCCTGGCCGGTGGTTTCGTCGGCGGCGCCCACGACGGCGGCTTCGGCCACGGCGGGGTGGGAGACCAAGGCGGACTCGATCTCCGTGGTGGAGAGCCGGTGCCCGGAGACGTTCATGACATCGTCCACGCGGCCGAGGAGCCAGACGTCGCCGTCTTCGTCTTTTTTGGCGCCGTCGCCAGCGAAGTACATGGTCTCGAAGCGGGACCAGTAGGTGTCCTTGAACCGTTCGGGGTCGCCCCAGATGCCGCGGAGCATCGCGGGCCAGGGTTCGCGGATCACAAGGAATCCGCCGTGCCCGTTGGGCACGGATTCGCCCATTTCATCGACGACGTCCACGGCGATGCCGGGCAGCGGGACCTGCGCGGAGCCGGGCTTGGCAGCGGTGACACCGGGCAGCGGGGCGATCATCTGGGCGCCGGTTTCGGTCTGCCACCAGGTGTCCACGATCGGTGCCTTGCCGCCGCCGATGACCTCCCGGTACCACATCCACGCCTCGGGGTTGATGGGTTCACCCACGGAACCGAGGACGCGCAGGGAGCTCAGGTCGTACTTGTCCGGGATCTCCCGGCCCCACTTCATGAAGGTGCGGATCGCGGTGGGGGCGGTGTAGAGGATGGAGACCTTGTACTTTTCCACGATCTCCCACCAGCGGCCCTGGTGCGGGGAGTCCGGGGTGCCCTCGTACATGACCTGCGTGGCGCCGTTGATGAGCGGGGCGTAGGTGACGTAGGAGTGGCCGGTGACCCAGCCGACGTCGGCGGTGCACCAGTACACGTCCGTGTCCGGGTGCAGGTCGAACACGGCCTTGTGCGTGTAGGCGGTCTGGGTGAGGTACCCGCCGGTGGTGTGCAGAATGCCCTTGGGCTTGCCGGTGGTCCCGGAGGTGTAGAGGATGAACAGCGGGTGCTCGGAATCATGCCCGACGGCGGTGTGCTCGTTCGAGGCGGCGTCCACGGTGTCCGCCCACCAGTGGTCCCGGCCCTCGGTCCAGTCCACGTCCTGGCCGTTGCGCTTGACCACCACCACGTTCTGCACGTTGTGCCCGGCCTTGGACAGCGCCTCGTCCACCGCCGGCTTCAACGCGCTGGGCTTGCCCCGGCGGTAAGTACCGTCGGCCGTGACAACGAGCTTGGCCTCCGCGTCATCGATCCGGGAACGCAGCGCGTCGGCGGAGAACCCGCCGAACACCACCGAATGCACGGCCCCGATCCGGGCGCACGCCAGGAGGGTGATGACAGCCTCGGGGATCATCGGCAGGTACACGGCCACCCGGTCGCCCTTGGCCACGCCGAGGGACTCGAACGCGTTCGCTGCCTTCTTGACCTCCTCGGTCAGCTCGGCATAAGTGTAGGAGCGGGTGTCGCCCGGTTCGCCCTCGAAGTGGATGGCAACCCTGTCGCCCCGGCCCGCTTCGACGTGCCGGTCCAGCGCGTTGTACGCGGCGTTGACTTCCCCGCCCACGAACCATTTGGCGAAGGGCGGGTTTGACCAGTCCAGCGCCTGGTCGAAGTCCCTGCTCCAGGTGAGCAGCTCCCGTGCCTGCTTCGCCCAGAAAGCCGGCCGGTCGGCGTCGGCCTCCCGGTACTCCCCAGCGGTCACAACCGCGTTGGCCGCGAACTCCGGCGACGGCGGAAAGGCCCGCGTCTCATGGAGCAGGTTTTCGAACGCGTCACCATGCTGGGCTTCCTGTCCTGCGGGGCCGGCAGGAACGGTGGCCGTGGAGCTTGAAGTGTCCTGGGACATGTGAACCTCATCATTCATCGATCTTCGCTGGCGGCATGACCGCCGGCCGGGCTCCGCCCCGTACACGGCATCGGGCACCGGCCCGTCACGGACATACCGCAAAGAGCTGTTCCGGAATCAAGACTAATGCTTGCCCGCGCCGGTATGTGTGCCGTGTCACAAGCCAGCCCGCGAGCGGCATTTATTAAGCGGTGAATGGTCTGCCGCACGGTCTTTCGAACGTCCCGGGCGTCCCCCCTCAGCTAGTGATCAGCCCGGCTGTTGACTAGGCTGAAATGGAATTGTGACTTCACTTCGGGCCGCTGCGGCCGGGCGCTACCAGTGCCGGGCAGCAGCGGATCCGGTGTTACGACGGGACGGTACCGGGGCCTCGCCCCGGTACCGCCACGCTAAGGAGAACAGATGAACCAGCAGAGCTACGGCCAGAAAACAGGCCCCGACACCGCGGCAGCCGCCGGTGCCGAAGGGCCCGCCACCGGAGCCGGCCCGCAGCCGGCGGCCGCTGGCAAGGGCAGCCGCGCAAGCCTTTCCAAGGATGCCAACCAGGCAGTGCTGGGGCCGTTCACCGTGCGGGACCTGGCCGTCTTCGCCGGCACCCTCATCCTGTTCATCGCCTCCCTGCTGCCCATCTTCGGCGGCCGGTACAACCTGTGGAACCTGAACAACCTGTTCTTCCTGGGGCTCGGGATCATCCTTCCCCTGATCGCCAGTGCCCTCTTCGCCGCGCGCCGGCTCGCGCCCGCCACCAGGATCCGCGTCGGTTCCCTGTCCATCGACCAGTTCGGCTCCGTGGTGGCCTGCTTCGCCGTCGCCTTCTTCTTCCTGTCCGTCGCAGGCGCCTATGTGCCAAGCCTGCTTGTGGGCCTGATCGGCTCCCTGGTCCTCTTCGCGGCAACCGTGCTGGGCCGCTTCCTGCCGTATCTCAAGGGTGATTTCCAGGGCCGCGCCGAAGCGCCGGCCCACGTGGTGGCCCGTGAAGCCGCTGTCCCGGTCCAGAAGCCGCGTGCACCCAAGGAACCCAGGCCGGAGTCCGCTGCCAAGCCCGGCCCGGGGAAGCTGCTCGGTGCCGCCGGCGGCAAGCTCTTCGGCGGCGCGGGTGCCGGATCCTCGGCTGTCCCGCCGCGGTCAACCGACCACGCGCCTGCCACCGACCACGCGCCCGCAACCGCCGCCGTCCCGTCTGTTTCCGCGCACCATTCCCCGGCCACCGCGGCCGTGCCCGCCACCGGTCCCGCGCCGGCAGGCGCCCCCGCGGCAGGCACGCCCGTGTCCACGGCTCCCGAAGTCGCCGACCACGCTCCTGACATCGACGCCGGCCCGCCCACCCAGGCGGCCGACGTCGTGCGTCCCGCTGCGGCATCGGCCGAGGAGACCCGGTTCGGGCAGGTGCCCGCCGGTTCCGGGTCGTCTGTCACCGGCGGTGTGCCCGGCGGACATCACGACGCCGGTGCGCAGCCGGTTGCGTCCGGCGCTGCTGCCTCCGCGGCCCGGAGGACCTGGGAGCCGCCCGCAGCAACGGCTGTGCACCAGCAGATCCGCTCGGAGGAACCGATCGGGGCAACAGTGGACCCGTCGAGCCGGCACGACGAACTGGACGAGCAGCCCATCCACGAGGCGTTCTGGTTCGCCGTCGCCCAGCACCGCACCGCCTACGATCCGCGAACCGGCGCGCCGGCCTTCGTCATTGAGCCAGGCGGCTGGGTCCTTGCCCTTGAAGACCGCGGCCACGAATTCCTGGTCCAGCACACTGACGGGCGGCTGGGCGTCCTGCGGGACCTCACCAACATCGAGCGCGGCTAGGTCCCGTGGCCGTGCCCCGCGCCGCCAAGGCCGGCGGAAAGCCGGCGCCCGCCGGCCAGGCCGCCGGGATGCCGGTGGTTTCGTCGGAGTCGCTGCTCGCGCTGAAGCGGCGGGCACGGCGCATCAACAGGGCACTGGCCGAGAAGTACCCCTACGCGCACGCGGAGCTCGATTTCACCAACCCGTTTGAGCTGCTGGTCGCCACCGTCCTTTCGGCCCAGACCACCGACGTCACGGTCAACCAGATCACGCCGCTGCTTTTCGACCGCTACCCTGACGCGCGGGCCATGGCGGAGGCGGACCCGGCCACGCTCGAGGAAATCATCAAGCCCACCGGCTTCTTCCGGGCGAAGTCACGGAACCTCCTGGCGCTGGCCACCCGGCTGGTGGATGAGTACGACGGCGTTGTGCCCGGCCGGATTGAGGACCTGGTCACCCTGCCCGGCGTGGGCCGGAAGACCGCCAACGTGGTGCTCGGAAACGCGTTCGGCATCCCGGGCATCACGGTAGACACCCACTTCGGCCGGCTGGCCCGCAGGTTCGGCTGGACCCAGTCGGAGGATCCTGTCCAGATCGAGGCCGACGTTGCCGAGCTGTTCGAGCCGAGGGACTGGACCATGCTCTCGCACCGGGTGGTCTTCCACGGCCGCCGGGTGTGCCATTCCCGGAAACCAGCCTGCGGGGCGTGCCCGGTGGCCAACTGGTGTCCCAGTTATGGCCTGGGGGAAACTGACCCGGCCAAGGCGGCCAAGCTCCTGAAATATGAGTTGGCGCCGGGCAGCGAGGCCCTGCTGGCTGAACTGCTGGCCAACACGGAGCGGGCCGCGGAGATCAGGATGGCATCCCGGAAGAGGACGCTGTGAGTGCCCGGGATGACCTGATTCGACTTGTGCGCCGGTCCGAATCCGGATTCGACGCCACCCCGGATCCCCGTTGGGCAGCCCTCACCGTGGACGAGGACCTGGCGCGAAAAGCCGCGGTGCTGATGCTTTTCGGCGCACTGGATGACGTCCCCGCCGCCTCGGGCAAGCCGCTTGCCCCCGCCGACCTCGACGTGCTGCTCCTGGAACGGGCCCACACACTGGGCTCCCACCCGGGGCAGGTCGCTTTTCCCGGCGGCAGCATCGACGCCGGCGAGTCACCGGTGGAGGCAGCCCTCCGCGAAGCCGAGGAGGAAACCGGGCTCGACGCAGGCGGCGTCGAGGTCCTGGGCACGCTCCAGCAGCTCGGCCTGGCCCACAGCAACTTCCTGGTGACCCCGGTGCTGGGCTGGTGGCACTCGCCCTCGCCGGTCCGGGTGGTGGATTACGCCGAGTCAGCCCAGGTCTTCCGGGTGCCCGTGCGGGACCTGTTGGATCCCGACAACCGCGTCATGGCCACGGTGCACCGGGCGGGGCGCACGTTCGACAGCCCAGGATTCACGGTTAACGGTGTCCTGGTATGGGGCTTTACCGGGATTGTCCTGAGCGGACTCTTCGACCAGCTGGGCTGGTCCGTCCCGTGGGACCGCACGCGCCTTCACAGGCTGGCCGTCTAAAAGGGATCTAAAAGAATAGGGAAGCCACGCGCGCCTTTGAGCGCGGCTGCCCGGTCGTGGCGGGTCCCCGGCAGAAGCCGGGGAGCCCGGTGGGTGGTGCTTCAGGCCTGTTGCTGCCTCAGGTCCACCACGATGCCTGTCGCCGCGTTTTCCCGCATCGCCTTGATGCCCTCAAGCAGCATGTTGAGCGACTTGAAGTTGGGTGACACGGCAACGATGTTGCCTTCCGCGTCTGTGAGCCGCAGCCGGTATGACTCGTCTCCTACCCGATGAATTTCGAATCTGCCCGCCATATGTCGGACCTCCCCTGGTATGCGTCGTTGCATCAGCCGTCCCGACCGGTCTGCCTCAGTCGCCGCTATGAACTGTAACGTCCGTCACGCTGCCCGTCGAGCTACTGCCGGGTAGGTTACATTCCCTGACATATGGGTATCTGTGGTTGCCTCACTTGGCGTGGTCGTAGGAGTCCACCACGGCCATGCTGACGGGAAACTCCACCGGGATGCGGCCGAACAGCAGTTCCTTGGCATCGTTGGCAGCGTCCTCGATGGCCTTGGTGCAGGCAGCCACCCGCTCCACCGGAGCATGGACCATCACTTCGTCATGGAGGAAGAAGACCAGTTCGGCACCCGGGGTACCGTCCGCGCGCAGGCCGCGCAGCCGGCGTCGTAATTCCGCGAGCCAGCAGGCCGCCCAGTCAGCGGCAGAGCCCTGGACCACGAAATTCCGGGTGAACCGGCCCCGCGACCTGGCAATGGATTCCGCGCGCCGCTGCTCCTCGGCGGTGGTGGACCGCTGGCTGTGGAACCAGCGCTCCGACGGCGGCGGGCTGCTGCGGCCCAGCCTGGTGGTGACCGTTCCGCCGGTTTCCCCGGTCCGCGCCGCACGTTCCACGAAGTCCACGGCGCGCGGATACGTCCGGGCCAGCTGGGGCATAAGCCTGCCGGCTTCCCCCGAGGTGGCCCCGTACATGGCGCCGAGCAGGGCCATCTTCGCCTTCGCGCGGTCGCCGCCGAAGCCCTTGGCGGCGATGGCTGCGTACAGGTCCTGGTCGCGCGCGGCCTCGGCCATCACGGAGTCCTGCGCCAGCGCCACCAGGACACGGGGCTCCAGCTGGGACGCGTCCGCCACGATCAGTTTGTGGCCTGGATCGGCATGCACGGCGCCGCGGACCTGGCGCGGGATCTGCAGGGCACCGCCGCCGCGCGACGCCCAGCGCCCGGAGACCACGCCGCCCACCACATACTCGGGCCGGAACCTGCCGCCCGCCACCCAGGCATCAAGCCAGGCCCAGCCGTTGGCGGTGTGGAGCCGGGAGAGTTTCTTGTACTCCAGCAGGGGCTCTATGGCCGGATGGCCGGACTCCCGCAGCTCCCACTTTCGTGTGCTTTTCACCTCGATGCCGTTGCGGTGCAGGGCCCGGATCAGGTCCTGCGGGGAGTCCGGGTTCAGGGCGGGCGCGTTCAGCAGGTTGCGCAGTTCAGCGGCCAGGGCCTCCAGCCGGGCCGGGCGGTGGCCTAATGGCGGGCGCGGCCCGAGATGGTCGGCGAGGATCTTTTCGTGCAGGTCCTCGCGCCAGGGAACGCCGGCGTGCTGCATTTCGGCGGCGATCATCGCGGCGGCGGACTCTGCGGCGAGCAGCAGCTGAAGCCGGTTGCGCTGGTTTCCCTCCGGGCCCACCGCGGCGAGGGCAGCCTGCTGCGCGGCGTACTCGGTGCGGAGCTCAGCGGGAGTGTGCCGGGGTGTTGGCGCCGTGTCCGGCTCATCGAACAGGGCGCCCTGGTCCGCCGGCGGGCGGGGCGGCAGGAGTGTTTTGGGCGGGAGGACCGGGTCCTCGGCCGGGGTCCTGTCCGCCGTGCGGGCGTACTCCGTATGGGCGGTGAACTGGGAGAAGGCGAGGATATTTCCGCAGAGAGTGAGGTCGTAGCAGCGCTCCAGTTCCACGCCGGACGCCAGCAGGCCGGGGTACCAGTCCTGCGTGCGGTGCCAGATCCAGCGCGGCGGCTGCCCGCCCTTTCGGTCATTTTCAAGCCGGCGCACGACGGCGGCAAGGTCTTCCCGGGCGATGATGCGCGCTTCGGGGTTGGCCGGCTGGGGCCCGCCCGCCTGGGTCAGTTCCTGAAGGGCCGCGCCGTGGGGGTGGGCGGCGAGCAGCAGGTACATGCTCCAATTGTGCCCTGATCCATGGGCTGGTCCGGTGCGGGCACCATCCGGCCCGGCTTTTCCACATAGCGGCCGCGGTGCCTTACCTGCTTCCCGCCGCCGGTGGAGAGTGGCTCCATGAGCAGGCACCAGTTGACCCCTTCCCACGCGGATCCAGGCAGTGCCGGCGGTTCCGCGCGGTCCTCCGGCGAGGTGGCGGCCGGGGGCGCAGGTACTGGAACCGGCCCGGGAAACGACGCCGCCGGAGCATGGCTGCCGGCCGGTGCCGACGAGGTGCTCCTGGTGACGTCGTCCACGCTCCTCCGGTCCGAGGTGGAGCGTATCGTGGCGGCCGCCGGCGCGCACCTGCGCGTCGTTGCCGACGCCGCCGAAAGCGGCCGGTACTGGGAAGGGGCGGGCGCGGTCCTGGTGGGCAGCGATATCCGCGAACTCCCGCCGCGGCGCCGGGCGCCCGCAGTGCTGGTGGGGCTTGACGGCGAAGGCGACAGCCTGTGGCACCTCGCCGCAGCCCTGGGCGCTGAACGGGTGGCGGTGCTTCCGGACGCCGCGGCGTGGCTGGCCGACCATCTCAGCAGGTCTCGTTCGCCTGCTCCCGGCGGACTGGTGCTCGGCGTGACGGGCGGGTGCGGCGGCGCCGGAGCCACCACGGCCGCCGTCTGGATCGCGCAGGCCGCCGCCGGCCTGGGGGTCCGCGTGCTACTGGTGGACGGAGATCCCTGGGGTGGAGGAGTGGAGCTCGCCCTCGCTGCCGAGGAACACCCGGGCCTGCGCTGGCCGGACCTGTCCGATGCCCGGGGCAGCATCGACCCCGTGCAGCTTTCGGACTCCCTGCCCGTGGCAGGCGGGTTCTCCTTCCTGTCATGGCCCGCCAGCAGGGACCAGCCCGTTCCGGTAGCTGCGTCCACCACGGTGGGTGTACTGGACGCTGCCCGGCGGGGCTACGAACTGGTGGTGGTGGATATCGGCCGGCGGACAGAGCCGCTCCAGGCCTTCACGTGGGATTGCGACCGGATCCTGGTGGTGGTTCCCGCGCAGCTCAAAGCTGCCGTAGCGGCGGCGCGGCTGCTCCAGGAGTTCCCGCCGGTGGAGGCTGCCCTCCTGGTCCGCGGGAAGCCCGGTTCCGCGCTGGACGGTCCACTGCTCGCCGACGCCATCGGGCTTCCCGTCCAGGGGCGGGTGCCGGAACTGCGCGGGGTGGCCGCCGCCGTCGAAGCGGGCAGGCTCCTTGACCTGGGCAAGCGGCGCAGCATCCGGCACTTCGCCGCATCCGTCCTGGACGCACTGGGTGATGACATGTTTGTGGAGGAACTCGTATGAGGCAGCACCCCGGTCCGCTGGTGCCTGGCCCGGTCGTGCCCGGACCGGACCCGGCCGGATATCCGGCAGCCCCGCCGGCCGCGGTGCCTGCCCGGCGGCGCGACAACCGCGGACAGGACAGCCGGCGCCGGGTCGACGCCGGGCTGCTGGAATCCGTGCGCGAATCGATGATGGCCGAGGCAGGTGCGGTCACGCCGTCGCGGGTGGCAGCCGCCGTGCAGGCCACCGGAAAGCTCCTGGGCACCGCCGGCGCCCTGGCCGCGGCCGAACGGATCAGTGCGGAGCTGAACGGCCTGGGTCCGCTTCAGGAACTCACGCGCGATCCCGCCACCACGGACATCTTCGTGAACGCGCCGGATTCCGTGTGGGTGGACCGGGGCCGGGGCATCGAGCGCACGGCCATCGTTTTCGACAGCGAATCCCAGCTGCGGGCACTGGCCTGCAGGCTGGTGGCAGCCGGCGGACGGCGGCTGGACGACGGCTCACCCTGCGTGGATGTGCGCCTGGCCGGGGGCTACCGCGTCCACGCCGTCCTCCCTCCGGTCTCCACGGCAGGGACCCTGATCAGCGTCCGGATCCGCCGGGAACGGGTCTTCACCATGGCCGAACTTGGCGCGGCCGGAATGTTCAGTCCGCGGCTGCAGGATGTCCTCGAAAAAGTGGTGGAGCACAGGTTGAGCTTCCTGGTCAGCGGTGCCACCGGATCGGGCAAGACCACCCTGCTGTCGACCCTGCTGGGGCTGTGCCGGCCGGAGGAGAGGCTGGTCCTGATCGAGGATGCGGCCGAACTCAATCCACGCCATCCGCACGTGGTGTCGCTCGAGTCGCGGCACGGAAACCTGGAAGGCGGTGGCGAGGTGGACCTCGGCGAACTGGTTCGGCAGGCACTGCGCATGCGCCCGGACCGGCTGGTGGTCGGCGAATGCCGCGGGGCGGAGGTACGCGAGCTCCTCACGGCCATGAACACCGGCCACAGCGGCGGGGGCGGCACCATCCATGCGAACACCGCAACCGCAGTGCCTGCAAGGCTGACGGCGCTCGGCGCCCTGGCCGGACTGGGCCCGGATGCAGTGAGGCTCCAGGCAGCAAGCGCCCTTGACGTCGTCATCCACGTTGAGCGGACTTCCCGGGGACGGGAAGTCTCCTGTATCGGCGTCATTGGCGACGGCCCGGACGGGCTGGCGGTCGTTCCCGCGCTCGAAGCCGCCGCCCGCGCACCCGGTCCCGCGTGGCCGGCGCTTGCCGCACGCCTGGGTGTCCAGGCGGGGGATCCGTGATGATCCTGCTCCTGGCCGCCGTCCTCGTCCTTGCAGCCGTCCTGCTGCTGAAGCCGCCACACGGGGCACCGGCCAGGCTGCGCCGCGCGGCAGGACACAGCCGGGCTGTCCCTTTCCCCGGGGCCGGACTGAGACGGCCATGGATTGGGCGGAAGCGGCGGGGTTCGGCAGGAAGAGGAAGCATGCCCGCAGCCGCGGCCCTGACCCTGGTGGTCCAGCAACTCGCAGCCCTGTTGAAAGGCGGCCGGACGCCCGGCCGGCTGTGGGACGAACTGTGGGTGCTGTACGGGGCGGAAGGCGGCGGTCACCCGGGGCACTCTCCGGCCAATCCGTTCCGGCTGCACCCCGCGCGGTCCCCGGACGGGAATTCAGTCGCCAACCGCTCTGCCGCCAGTCGCTCTGCCGCCAGCCGGCAGGAAGGCCCGCCCGGCGCCGGATTGTCGGCGGGTTCCGTGGCAGTGCTTGCCTCTGCCAGGGCTGCAGCAGCAGGCGGGACGCCCGTATCCGAGGCAATCCGCAGGACATTGGATGCGACGCCGGCGGTCCGGAACCGCGAAGCACGGATCTGGTCCGAGCTGGCGGCCTGTCTCGACATCGCGGAAGCCAGCGGATGCCCCCTCGCCGATGTGCTCACCCGATTTGCGGCCCAGCTTGAAGTGGAGGATGACGCCGATGCTGCCCGGCAGACGGCACTGGCAGGGCCGAAGGCCACCGTCACCCTGCTGACATGGCTGCCGCTGATGGGGTTGGGCCTGGGAGTGGCGCTGGGCGTGGATCCAGTTGCCGTTCTGCTGGGAACACCCCTGGGCCTGGCAGCGCTGGCAGCCGGACTAGTGCTCACTGCCGCCGGCCGGGTGTGGTCGGCGCGCCTGGTGTCGGCCGCCGCCGGGGCGGGAGTGCCATGAGCGGAAACGGCCCGCTGGCCGCCGCCGTCTTCCTGGCACTTGCAGGTGCCGCCTGCCTCATCTGCTCCGGCAGGTGGACGGCGAGGAAACGGCTTCGTCACCTGCGCATCACCGGACCGGACCCGGCTGCCCTGTCCGCGGGTCAAGGAGAAACCACACGCACACGGGGTGGGACGGGCCTGCGCGATACCGCCATGATGCTCGAACTGGTGGCGGCGATGCTGGACGCAGGCTCCGGCATCGGGCGGTCACTGGAACTCGTGGCAGCCTCGGCCTCAATCCGGTACCGCGCGGCGCTCCGACCGGTGGTCTCCGCCCTGTCCATCGGCGCCGACTGGGAGACCGCCTGGCACAGCTCAGCCGTCCGGCTCCCCGAGATCCTGGAATTGCGCGACGCCCTCGGCTTCGCGGCCCTGACCGGCGCGCCGTCGTCGGCCATTCTCTATGCCCAGGCCGCAAGGCTGCGCCGGGAGAGATTCCGGGCAGCAGAGAAGCGCGCCGCCTCGTTGGGCGTAAAGCTCGTGGTCCCGCTGGGCCTGTGCTCCCTTCCGGCCTTCATCTGCCTGGGCGTGGTTCCCGTCTTGCTGGCCCTGGTGCCATCCGGCAGTTAGCTACGTCCTTTCCTCCACACCGGCCCGGAAACCGGCCTTTTCCACTTAGGCCGCCCGCGCACTTACCGGTCCTGTTGGGGACCGGAAGAGTCAAGACAGCCGGCAACATCACCGGCCCCACGAAAGGAAACACCACATGTCCATGAACCACCACCGCAGTTACTACGCCGGACCTGCCCGCCCGGCGCTGTCCAGCCCGGCGCTGTCCAGCCCGGCCGCTCCGGGCCGGGAACACAACTGGTCCGGCAAAGCAGGGTCGACCACCGGCAGCACGCTGCCGGCCAACGTTGTGGAGCTCTACCCGGGTGCACGCCTGGCCCAAAAGCACAGCCGCACTGTCCGGCTGATGGGTTCGGAGGCAGGCATGGCCACCGCCGAATACGCCATCGCCACCCTTGCTGCGGTTGGCTTGGCCGGCCTCCTTGTCTTCATCCTCCGCAGCGACGAGGTCCGCGGCTTCCTGCTGACCCTGATCCGCACCGCACTGGCACTGCCGTGACCGCTGCACCGGCCGCGCTTCAGCGCCGTACACCCCGGACCGTTCCCTTCGGCCGGCGAGGCCGGGGTGCCGGCCTGACGGGACGCCGGAATGCTGGACCCGGACGCGGAAGCGGCACGTCGAACGCGGCACGCGGCGCGGTCACCGCCGAGTTCGCCGTGGTGCTTCCCGCGGTGCTTGCCCTGTTGGCCATGCTGCTGGCGGGGGCTGCGGCCGGGGCAACCCAGTTGCGGATCGAGGAGGGGGCGCGGGCCGGTGCGCGGGCCCTGGCGAGGGGCGAGGATCCCGCCAGGGTCGAGAGAACCGTCAGGACACTGGCCGGCGGCACTGCAGCAGCTACGGTCGCAGCGGAAGGCGGCTGGTACAGCATCACGGTCACGGACCGCGTGGGCGGGCCGCTGGGCTCCTCGATTCCTTGGATTCTGACGGCCCGCGCCACCACCCGCAGCGAAGCGCCCGCAGCAGCCACGGCCGTCGGGCTGACGGACGGGAGGGGCAACAGATGATCGGAGTTCACCGGCGCAGCGGACCCGTGCCTGGCTACCGGAGTGCCTCCGGGCGGCGCGGCAGCGGCCTCATTGCTCCGCTGGCTCCGCCACCTGGCGACCAGGCCGAGCGGGGCTCCGGCACGGTTCTTGCCGCTGGCCTGGCGCTGGTGGTCCTGCTCATCGCGGCCATGGTGATGCTGCTGGCCCAATCGGCGGTGCTGGGCAGCAGGGCAGCTTCGGCCGCCGACCTCGCTGCCCTGGCCGGCGCAGATGCGCTCCGCGGCCTCGCCGATGGCCAGCCTTGCGAAGTGGCAGCAACGGTGGCTGCCCGCCACTCGGCGGTGGTGGTCAGCTGCGTGGCGGGGCCTGGCCAGACACTCGAGGTCCGGACACGGCTGGACGGGTCCGTATTGGGTCCGGCCAGCGGCCATGCCCGGGCAGGACCTCCACCCGGTGGAGTTCCCTAGGCCCGCCGTGAGCCGGCGCTTGGTTCGCCGATGCCCTGCTCCCCGGTGGCTTCTTGTTGCCCTGCAGCCGCCCGCCGTCCTGTGACGTCCGACTGTCCTGTGCCGTCCGGCCGCCCGGTGATATCCGGGTGTTCCGTGGCGTCCCTCAGCAGAACGTCCAGCAGGGTGACCGCGGCGTCCTTGTCCAGAGGGTTGTTCTTGTTCCCGCACTTGGGGGACTGCACGCAGGACGGACAGCCGGAGTCGCACTCGCAGGCCTTGATCGCATCCCGGGTGGCCGCCAGCCACACTTTTGCCTTGTCAAAACCCCGTTCGGCAAAGCCGGCCCCGCCGGGGTGACCGTCATAGACAAAAATGGTGGGCACCCCGGTGTCGGCATGCAGGGCAGTGGAGACGCCCCCGATGTCCCACCGGTCGCTCGACGCCACCAGCGGCAGGAGCCCGATCGCGGCGTGCTCGGCGGCGTGCAGCGCGCCGGGGAACTGGGCTTCGATGAGGCCGACGGCGGTGAGCGACCTGTTGTCCACCACGAACCACACGGCCTTGGTGAAGAGGTCCCGGGCTCCGAGGTCCAGTGGTTCCTCGCCCAGGATCTCGTTTGAAATCAGGGCCTTGCGCTGGAAGGACACCACCTGCGTGGTGACCTTGACGTCGCCGAAGTGGACGGTGATGTCACCCCATTGCATGGTGCGCCGGGTCTCCAGCACCTCGATCTGGGTGACGTCCCGGGCAGTGGTGTAGTAGTCCGGGTTGGCCCGGCGCACCACCACGCAGTGGTCCTCCTCGTTCAGGTCCTCCACCACGTAGCTGTCGCCCTGGTGGATGTAGACCGCGCCGTTGTGCGCCTGGTAGTGGGTCTGCGGCGAGTCCATGGTGCCCAGCAGGGAACCGGTGTCCGCGTCCACGATGCTCACCGGCCCGCCGCCGTCGGCCCGCAGGTTGACCATCGCCGCGGCGCTCTGGGCGTGGGTCCAGAACCAGCCCGCGGGCCTGCGGCGGAGGTAGCCCTGCGCCACGAGCTTGTCCAGGAGCGCCTCTGCCGTTCCGCCGAAAAGGTCCAGTTCGCCGGGACCAAGGGGGAGTTCGGCGGCCGCAGCGCACAGGTGCGGGCCCAGCACATAGGGATTGGAGGGATCAAAGACCGTGGCCTCCACGGACACATCGAAGATCGCTTCCGGGTGGTTCACCAGGAAGGTGTCCAGGGGATCGTCGCTGGCCACAAAGGCGGCGATGGCCTCCTGCCCAGCCCTGCCGGCACGCCCGATCTGCTGGAACAGGGAGGCCCGGGTGCCGGGCCAGCCCGCCACCAGGACAGCGTCCAGGCCGGAAATGTCGATCCCCAGTTCCAGGGCGGAGGTGCTGGACACGCCCAGGAGCTGGCCGGAGCGGAGGGCCCGTTCCACGGCGCGGCGTTCCTCCGGGAGGTACCCGGAGCGGTAGGCCGCCACCCGCTGCGGGAGGCTCGGATCCACCTCCTCCAGGAGGCGTTTGGTGATGGTGGAGATGCTTTCCGCGCCGCGGCGCGATTTGATGAAGGCGATGGTCCGCACCTGGGCGGACACCAGGTTGGCGAGCAGGTCAGCTGTTTCGGCCACGGCAGTCCGCCGTTCCTTCGCACCGTTCTCGCCCCTGACGTCGCTCAGCGCCGGCTCCCAGAAGGCGACAGTGGTGGCCCCGTGGGGTGAGCAGTCGCTGGAAACGGCCTGCACCGGGGCGCCGATCAGCCGGGAGAAGGAGGCATCGGGGTCCGAAGCCGTGGCGGAGGCCGCGATGAACACCGGCTCCGGGAAGGAGGTGCCGGCTCCGTAATACGCGCAGATCCGCCGCAGCCGCCGCATCAGGTTTGCCACGTGGGACCCGAACACGCCCCGGTAGCTGTGGGCTTCGTCGACGATCACGTAGCGCAGCCGGCGGAAGAACCCGGCCCACCAGGCATGGTTGGGGAGGATGCCGAAATGGAGCATGTCAGGGTTGGCCAGGATGAAGTTTGCATGGTCGCGGATCCAGCGCCGGGAGGCGGGGTCGGTGTCGCCGTCGTATGTCTCGGCCCGGACGGTGGGAAGCTTCAGGGCACGGATGGCGTTCAGCTGGTCGGCGGCCAGAGCCTTGGTGGGGGAGAGGTACAGGGTGACGGCGCCGTCGTCGTGGATCTTGCCCGGATCAGCGAGGACGCGCAATTCAGACCGGTGGATGGCATCCAGCGCGGGCAGCTGGTACGCGAGTGATTTTCCTGAAGCGGTGCCGGTGGCCACCACCACATGGCCGCCGTCGTGTGCGATGTCGGCAGCCTCCACCTGGTGCCGGTAGGGCTCCCGGATGCCCAGCGAAGCGTAGGCGTCCACCAGGTCCGGATGGACCCAGGCCGGCCACGGTGCGTGGACCGCCGCACGCGCCGGCAGGGTGCGGACATGACGGAGCTGTTCCGGATCCGGGCCACGGCCCAGCATGGGAATCAGGGAGTCATGGGGGTTCACCCCAACATTGTTTCACCCACGTGGAAGGCCGCAGCCCGGTTCCCCCAAGGGCGAACCGGGCTGCGGGACAACGAAAGGGAACGGTCAGCTCAGGGACAGATCGGAACCGTCGTGGGAGGCAGACAGCATCAGCACGCGGGAGACCGTGCTCCAGCCCAAATGCGAATAGAGCTTCTGGCCGTCGACGGAGGCCAGCAGCAGCCCCGCGGTGACGTCATGCTCGAATGCCTGCGCGGCGAGGGCCCGCATGATGAAACTGCCCAGCCCGCGGCGCTGGAACCCCGGTTCCGTGATGATCTTGTCGAACACGGCGGTGTCACCCACCACGTATACCCGGCCGCTCGCGGCCAGGGCTTCGCCGGAGCGTACCTCGGCGTAGTGGACCCCGTTCTGCTCGGATGCGGAGAAGGTCAGGTCGTCGTCGGAAAGCCAGGGGTCCTCGGCGTCCTGCGTCTCCATGTCCACAATCATCATGGTCTGGGTGTCCGAGGTGACGTTCAGCCCGTGCCTGCCGGCCAGGGCTGCGTAGCGGGGGATGTCGTTGGTGAGGATCGTCAGGACACGGGGCGGAACCTCTGCCGTCTTGGCAGCCAGGGCGGCGAATTCGCCGTCAGTGGGGTCGGACGCGAAGTATTCCCATTCGCCGCTCGTGTCCGCCCGGAGTGCAGCGGGGAAACGGCCCTCTTTGGATGTCTGGTACCCGCGGCAGCCGGCCCAGCCCGCCACCCACACTTCAAGAAGGCCAGTGATGTCTTCAATCATGGTTTCCGGACTCATGGCATGAACACTATTCCAGCCGGAACTCCAGCAACAGGGTGCTTACGCAATTGTGATGGAGGAGGTCCGGGTGCATGGGCCAGCCCGGGCGGGCAGGTGCCCGGACCCCAGCCGGTACCCTTAAATACGTGGCTTTGAACCGAATCGTGCTCTTCTACGGCTTTACCCCCATCGCTGACCCGGACGCCGTGCGTCTCTGGCAGCGTGCTCTCTGCGAAAAGCTGGGCCTCACCGGGCGCATCATCATCTCCAAGGACGGCATCAATGCCACCGTGGGCGGCGAGATCGGCGCTGTAAAGCAGTACGTCAAGACAACGCGCGAATACAAGGGCTTTCACGGCATCGACGTTAAATGGTCCGACGGCGGCGCGGAGGACTTTCCGAGGCTCAGCGTCAAGGTCCGCGACGAGATCGTCTCCTTCGGCGCGCCCGGCGAGCTCAAGGTGGACCAGAACGGTGTGGTGGGCGGCGGCAAGCACCTCAAGCCCGAGGAACTGCACCAGCTGGTGGACGCCCGGAAACAGGACGGCGAAGAGGTGGTCTTCTTCGACGGCCGGAACGCCTTTGAAGCCCAGATCGGCCGGTTCAAGGACGCTGTGGTCCCGGACGTCGCCACCACCCATGACTTCATCAAGGAACTGGACTCAGGCAAGTACGACTCCCTGAAGGACAAACCCGTGGTGACCTACTGCACCGGCGGCATCCGCTGCGAGGTGCTTTCTAGCCTGATGGTGAACCGGGGCTTCAAGGAGGTCTACCAGCTGGACGGCGGCATCGTCCGGTACGGCGAAACCTTCAAGGACCAGGGCCTCTGGGAAGGCTCGCTCTACGTCTTCGACAAGCGCATGCACCTCGAGTTCAGCGAGGAGGCCAAGACCATCGGCGAATGCGCGCGCTGCTCGGCGCCCACCAGCAAGTTCGAGAACTGCTCCAACCCCAGCTGCCGCACCCTGACGCTGTATTGCGCGGAGTGCGCCGCGAGCCCCGACACGCTGCGCTGCCCCGAGGGCTGCGCGGCCTAGGCAGCATCCGGTGGCAGCCCGAAAGCCACCCTCAAAGCCGCCGCACCCGGTAGGCAAAGTTGGCTCCGGTCCTGGCCTCCACCGTGATGCTCAACGACGTCTCTGCCGAGAGGTAGATGACGTTCTCCCGGTTGACCCCGCATCTCAGGCCCAGGTCCACCAGCGTCAGCGCGTCACTGCGGACAACGAAATTGACCCGCCGCTGGCTCCGGCAGGCCAGGGCCAGTGCATAGGTGCCGGTTTCCAGCACCGGGGTGGTTTCCGTCCGCACTTCCGCCGCGGCAAGGAGCCCAGCCCCTGCATGGACTACCGGCTGCGGAGTATCGGGCAGGGTCCGCTCCACCCACGTCTCCAGTTCCCCTTCAGGCACGGGGTCGCGCCGCAGCGCGTCGCGGGTGAAAACGGGAGCGGGAGCAGCGGTAGGTTCCGCGGGGACGCCGGACCAGCCCCCGCCGTCGTCGTACGTATATTCACAGCCGCCCAACGCCATCCCGGCTGCCAGCACAAGGCCCAGGACGACGGCGGCCGCCGGCTTCCGCGCCAGCGGTGCCCGTGCTGTCCCTCCGGAAAGGGGCGCGGAGAATCTCCGCACGGTGGGCATAGTCCGACTTTAAGCCCGCAGGGCCCGGCGGGCCATACCGGGAGGACCGCTATTCGGCAGGCACCAGGTGGTAGGCGTAGATGAGGGGTGCATCCACGCTGGAGGTGCTGATCTCCACCTTGCCGGGCCCGGGCAGCGTGATCCTGGTGACTTCCCGGCTGCCGTTGCAGGCCGCCCCGGCGTCCACCACCTGGGTGCCGTTAAGCGACAGCGCGAAGAAGGCTTTCCCGCCGCCTTCGCACGTGGCCGTGAGGGTGTAGCGTCCGGCCGGAACGCTGGACGCTTCCTGCACGATGTGGTCCCGGTTCAGGATCTTCCCGGCGTCCGCCAGCACGGCTTCCGCGGGGGACGGCAGGGCAGTGGCCTGCCATTCCGGCACATCCGCGTTCTCGATTGAGACCACCGGGGAGCAGGCCGCCAGGGCGAGGGCCGCGGCGGGCATGACGGCAGCCAGCAGCTGCCCTGCGGACTTCAGCGGGCGGCGGCGGACGGCAGCCCGGCGGCGGGCACGCGGAAGGAGGGGCAGCGGAGAAGGCATGCTTCAACGCTACCCCGCGGACAGGACAGGCCAGTACGGCGCCCCGTCCAGGACCGCCGGACTAAACTTGACCGGTGCCTAGATCCCCATACGAGTTTTCCGCCGGCAGCATCCCCGACGCCCCCCGCAGCGACCGTCCCCAGCTGCTGTCAGCCCTGGCAGCAGACCTGCGCCGGACCGGCTACACGCTCGACGGCGTCGCGCAGCTCCTCGGGCCAGCAGCCTCTGCCGCGCTCAACAGGGACCAGATCATCCCGGCCCTCCTGGCCACCGAACACGCGGTCCGGCGGGACGAAAGCGCCCGGCCGCTGGCCGCCGTCGTCCGGCTGTGGCTCCTGGCCGAACCGCAGGAACGGGGCGTGCTGGACGCGGCCCTGCCGGGCGTCGGCAGCGAGGGCCTCCTGGAACTGGGGCTGGTGCAGCCCGTGCCCGGCACTACGCTGCTGGCGGCAAAGGCTGACCTGCGGCCCTACGGCTGGGACGCAAATGAGGATGGCAGCGGCGGCGCCGAGCTGTGGGTGGCCAGCGACCTCGCGGCCCACCAGCAGGAGGGGGTCCTCCGGCATGACCACGTCCTGGGCATCGGGCAGGCTTCCACCACCCTGGTGCAGACCACCGTCCGCCGCCACACACGGCGGGCCCTTGATCTTGGTACGGGGTGCGGGATCCAGGCGTTCCACCTGCTGCACCACTGCGAGCACGTGACGGCCACGGACATTTCAGAACGCGCCCTCGCCTTCACCCGCTTCAACATCCTCCTCAACGCCGAGGCCCTTTCCGTGGACCCGGACCGGTTCGAGGACCGCGTGAGCCTCCGCCTGGGATCGCTCCTGGAACCCGTGGCCGGCGAGGAGTTCGACCTGGTGGTCTCCAACCCGCCTTTCGTCATCACGCCCCGCCGCGCCGGCGAGGAAGCCGCGGGACAGTTCACGTACCGCGACGGGGGTCTGCCGGGCGATGACATCGTCTCCTCGCTGGTGGCCGATCTTCCCGGGGTCCTGGCGCCGGGCGGCACCGCACAGATGCTCGGCAACTGGGAGGTGCCCGCCGGGGCGGAGTGGCACGAGCGGCCCCGCAGTTGGGTCAGGCCCGGCACGGACGCGTGGTTCATCCAGCGCGAGCAGGTCGCCCCGGAGCAGTACGCCGAAACCTGGCTGCAGGACGCGTCCGAAGGCCGTGACCGGGAACATTACCGGGATGCCTACGCCGCCTACCTCACCGACTTCGAGTCCCGGAACGTGGAAGGGATCGGCTTCGGCATGGTCTGGCTGCGCCGTCCCCTCCCCGGCGGAGAACCGACCGTGAGCCGCTTCGAGGAAATCACCTACCCCATCGAGCAGCCCATCGGCCCCCACCTGGACGCCGCCGTCGAACGCTGCGACTGGCTCGCCGCCAACACGCTCGAGGACACGCACCTGCTGGTGGCCGAAGACGTCACCGAAGAACGGCACCAGCGGCCCGGCGCGGAGCATCCCGGCGTGATCCTGCTGCGCCAGGGGGCAGGGCTGCGGCGGACCAACCTGCTCAGCACCGAGCTTGCCGGGTTCGTTTCGGCCTGCGACGGCGACCTGACCGCCGGGCAGATCGCCGGCGCCCTGGAGGCGCTCCTCGGCGGCGGCATGGACGGCGACGGCGCGGGATTCGATGCCGGCAGCTTCCGCAGCACGCTGCTGGCAGACGTGGAAAACCTGGTCCGCGACGGCTTCCTGGTTCCGGCCCGCGCCTGAGCCTTCCGCAGCCTTTGTGCGCCACAGGGTTTTCCACACCGAATGCGCACAATTGTCCAAAATATGGTGAACTAGGCCAATATGGGCTCATCTGCCCCAGCAACCTTTTTCTGTAGGAGCACCGTGCCAAGCAAGGCCAAAACCGGCAAGAAACTCGTGATTGTGGAGTCTCCGGCCAAGAGCAAGACCATCGCCAAGTACCTGGGCGAGGGCTTCATTGTCGAGGCCTCCATCGGTCACATCCGCGACCTGCCGCAGCCTTCGGAGCTCCCCGCAGAGCTGAAGAAAACCTCGGTAGGCAAGTTCGCCGTCGACATCGAGCACGACTTCAAGCCCTACTACGTGGTGTCCGCGGACAAGAAGAAAAAGGTCACCGAACTGAAGGCGGCGCTCAAAGACGCCGACGAACTCTACCTCGCAACCGATGGGGACCGCGAGGGCGAAGCCATCGCGTGGCACCTGCTGGAAGTGCTCAAGCCCAAGGTCCCGGTGTACCGGATGACGTTCGGCGAAATCACCAAGGAAGCCATCCAGCGCGCCATGGGGAACCTGCGCGACGTCGACTCCGCACTGGTGGACGCCCAGGAAACCCGGCGCATCCTGGACCGCCTTTACGGCTACGAGATCTCGCCCGTCCTGTGGCGCAAGGTGGCCCGCGGCCTGTCCGCCGGCCGCGTGCAGTCCGTGGTCACCCGCATGGTGGTGGACCGCGAACGCGAACGCATGGCGTTCAAGGCCGCGTCCTACTGGGACCTGACCGGCCAGTTCGGCGCCGACTCCGGCTCCTTCAAGGCCAAGCTCGCCGCCGTGGACGGCGCGAAGGTCGCCACCGGCCGCGACTTCAACGACGACGGCGTCCTCGTCTCCAAGAACGTCGCCCACCTCAACGAGGAACTGGCGGCGTCCCTGGCCGCCGGCCTGCAGGACGCGGACTTCCGCGTCCGGTCGGTGGACACCAAGCCGTACACCCGGCGCCCCGCCGCACCGTTCACCACCTCCACGCTGCAGCAGGAAGCGGGCCGCAAGCTGCGGTTCTCCTCCAAAAGCACCATGCAGATCGCGCAGCGGCTGTATGAAAACGGCTACATCACCTATATGCGTACGGACTCCTCCGCGCTGAGCGACGAGGCCATCACGGCCGCCCGCCGGCAGGCGTCGGAGCTGTACGGCCCCGAATACATTCCGGGCTCGCCCCGGGTCTACTCCAACAAGGCCGCGAACGCGCAGGAAGCCCACGAGGCCATCCGTCCCGCCGGCGACTCGTTCCGAACCCCGGCCCAGGTGGCCAAGCAGTTGTCCGGCGACGAATTCCGGCTCTACGAACTGATCTGGAAGCGGACCGTCGCCTCCCAGATGGCCGACGCCAAGGGCTCGACCGCCACCATCCGCCTCGGTGCGGTGGCTTCGGACGGCCGGGACGCAGAATTTTCCGCTTCCGGCACCGTCATCACCTTCCCCGGCTTCCTGGCCGCCTATGAAGAGGGCAAGGACGAGACCCGCGGCGACGACGACTCCGACGAAGGCCGTCGGCTGCCCAACGTGGCCAAGGACGACGCCCTCACGGCCTCGGAGATCGTGGCCGTGGGCCACGAGACATCCCCGCCGCCGCGGTACACCGAAGCGTCCCTGACCGCCGAGCTGGAAAAAAAGGGCATCGGCCGGCCGTCCACCTACGCGTCCACCATCTCCACCATCCAGGACCGCGGCTACGTCCGGAAGCAGGGCTCCGCCCTGGTGCCCAGTTGGATCGCGTTCTCCGTCATCCGCCTGCTGGAGCAGCACTTCAGCGACTACGTGGACTACGAATTCACGGCCGACATGGAAGGCGACCTGGACAAGATCGCAAACGGCCAGGCCGTGGGCGCCTCCTGGCTGCGCCATTTCTACTTCGGCGAGGATTCGGACCCCGGCCTGCTGAGCATCGTCAACAACCTGGGCGAGATCGACGCCCGGGAAATCAACTCCATTCCCATTACCGACGAGATCACCCTTCGGGTGGGCAAGTTCGGACCCTACCTGGAGAGCTCCGCCGCTACCGTCGACCCCAAGACGGGAGAGATCGTGGAATCGGCGCGCGCGAACGTGCCGGAGGACCTTGCCCCGGATGAACTTACCGCGGCCAAGGCCATCGAGCTGATGGAGACCGCCGCCCCCGAGGAACGCGTGCTCGGCACCGATCCGCACACCGGTCACACCATCGTGGCCAAGAACGGCCGCTACGGCGCGTATGTCACCGAGATCATCCCCGAGATGACCGAGGAACAGATCGCCGCACAGCCCGTCGAGTACTACAAGAACGGCAAGCCCAAGCCGCCCAAGAAGCCGGTCAAGGCCAAGCCGCGCACCGGTTCGCTCTTCAAGTCCATGACGGTGGAGTCGGTGACTTTGGACGAAGCCCTGCAGCTCATGAGCCTGCCGCGGGTGCTGGGCGAGGACGCTGAGGGCAACCCCATCACCGTGCAGAACGGCCGTTTCGGCCCGTACCTGAAGAAGGGCACGGACTCCCGGTCCATCGGCTCGGAAGAGGAAATTTTCACCATCACGCTGGAGCAGGCACTGGAGATCTACTCCCAGCCGAAGCAGCGCGGTGCCCGTGCGGCCGTGCCGCCGCTTGCGGAGTTCGGCCCGGACCCGGTGTCCGAGAAGAACATTGTGGTGAAAGAGGGCCGCTTCGGCCCGTACATCACCGACGGCATCACCAACATCACTGTTCCGCGCGCCACCTCCCTGGAGGAACTGACGCGGGAACAGGCGGTGGAGCTCCTCGCCGAGAAACGTGCCAAGGGGCCGGTCAAGCGCACCGCCACGCGCAAGGCACCGGCCAAGAAGAAGGCCACAGCCAAGAAGTAGGTCACGCTGGTGGTTGGGCCGTGGTCCAACCACCAGCGGGAATTGCGCGGGCCCACCCGAACGTGATCGGGTAGGGGGATGACTGAACAGCCTGCAATTGCCGATCCCACTCCGCTGAACGACCTCGAGGAGCAGCTCGCCAAAGGCGGACAGCCGGACGCAAGCCCCGTGGACGTCATCCTGTCCTTCCTTAACAGCGAGGTCTACATCATCAGCTCGGACACGGTGGAGGGCGAAGACTCCCAGGTGGAGCCGCTGGTCCTGGCCAACGCCGAGGGTGACCCCGTACTGGCTGTCTTCTCGCACCCGAGCCGGGTGGACCGGCCGTACCTGGACGCCGCGCCGAACGTGCTGGGCACCCAGGGGGCAGCGATCATCGCCAACATCGGTGAGGAGCTGGGCATGGTGATAAATCCCGGCGCTGCCTACGGCTTCGAAATCAACCCGGAGGGCGTGGCCAACATCAAGCGCGACTTCAAGCGTGCGGATGAACTTCCGGACGGCGCTCCGGAGAACCCCGCAGGCAACTAAGCAGGTCAACGGGCTGCGCGCCGAGTTGGAATACGGCGCCTGCGCCGGTGAATAATGTCACCATGCGGCTAGGCGTCCTCGATATCGGGTCCAACACTGTCCATCTTCTGCTGGTGGATGCCCACCCTGGCGCGCGGCCGGTTCCTTTTGCCTCGCACAAGCGACCCCTGTCCCTGGTCCAGTACCTTGAACCGGACGGCAGCATCAGCGACGCCGGGCAGCACGAACTCACGGAGTTTGTCCTGGAAGCCTGGGAGTTCGCAGCCCGGCATAAGGCCGAGGACCTGCTGGCGTTCTGTACCTCGGCCATCCGTGAAGCCACCAACGGGCCGGACGTGCTGGCCCGGGTCAAGCATGAAACAACGGTGACGCTGCAGGAGCTCAGCGGCAGCGAAGAGGCGTCCATGACGTTCTTCGCCGTCCGGCGCTGGCACGGCTGGGGCGCCGGGCCCATCCTGAACCTGGATATCGGCGGCGGGTCCTTTGAAATGGCCTTCGGCCAGGATGAGCTGCCCGAGCTGGCCACTTCGGTGCCGCTCGGCGCCAGCAGGCTCACCCGGGATTGGCTCCCCGATGATCCGCCCACTGCCAAAAGCGTCAAGGAACTCCGGCGCTATATCCGGGCCACGCTGAAGCCGGCTGTCCGTGAGTTCGACGGGCTGGGCAGGGCCAACGTGGTTGCCGGCACGTCGAAAACTTTCCGGTCCCTTGCCCGGATTGCCGGGGCAGCCCCCAGCGACGCCGGTCCTTACGTCAAACGCGAGCTCAACGCCACGGACCTGGGCATCTGGGCCCAGCGCATCTCCGCTATGAAGGCCGAGGACCGTCTGCACCTGCCGGGCGTCTCGGAAGCGCGTGCCCACCAGCTGCTGGCCGGCGCGCTGGTTGCCGAGGCCGCACTGGAACTGTTTAAGTTCAAGAAGCTGCGGATCTGTCCCTGGGCCCTGCGCGAGGGCCTCATCCTCCGGCGGCTCGACCAGCTGGTGTTTGACGGGCCGCTCGAGCCTGCGCCGCACATTACGCCGCCCCAGGCTGCTGGGGTCGCCGCCATCCAGTGACCCGGCTCGGGGGAGCCGGCACCAAAGGCTGCTGCTTAAAAGCGGAAACACCGGGGCCGGCAACAGGAAAAATGGGGGAAAACCTGTTGCCGGCCGCCGGTGTCCTGGCAGGCATCCCCATGCCTGCCGCATCACTCGCACCCTCAATGAGGTAATTACTACAGTAGGGGTGCCAGATGTGAGCTACCTGCAGTGAACATGGGAGCAACCTGTGAATAGTGCGTTGCAATGCGGGTGCGTAAGGAATCGGCACGCACCATGCCTAACTGCAATGATGGAGCCATGAGCAACCGAATCGCCTTCCTTGGCTGTGGGTCCATGAACGAAGCCATCCTGAGTGGTTTGCTGGAAGCGGGGACGGATCCGGCGGACATCGTCGCCACCGTCCGGCGCGCCGAGCGGGCCGCGGAACTGGCCGAGCGGTACCACGGGATCACGGCCATCGCCGGCGACGAGGAGCCGGACAACAACAAGCAGGCCACCAAGGGGTCCGGAGTGGTGATCCTCGGGGTAAAGCCGGTCGGAATTACCGACCTTGCCCGGGAAATCAGCGGTGCCCTGGCCCCGGACACCGTGGTGGTGAGCGTAGCGGCGGCCGTGTCCATCGCCCAGCTCGAGGCCGCCCTCCCTGCAGGCCAGCCGGTCATCCGGACCATGCCCAACACCCCGGCCAAGCTGGGCCGCGGCGTGGTGTCCGTGTCCCCGGGAACCAACTGCAGCCCGGAACAGCTGCAAAAGGTGAAGGACATCCTGCAGTGCGCCGGAACCGTCGTCGAGGTCCCTGAAGAGCAGGTGGACGCCCTTTCGGCCATTAGCGGCTCAGGTCCCGCCTACGCGTTCTACCTTGCTGAGGCGATGGCCGCGGCCGGCGAGGAACTGGGCCTGGACCGCGAACTGTCCCTGCTCCTGGCCCGCGAAACGGTCGCCGGGGCCGGGCTCATGCTCGCAGAGCCGGGCGCCGATCCGTCCGCCCTCCGCAAAGCCGTCACCAGTCCCAAGGGCACCACGGAACGGGCCATCGCCACGTTCGACGAGCGGGGCATGCCCTCCATCATCGCCGCAGGCGCCCGCGCGGCGGCTGACCGGGCAGCGGAGATCACCCGCCAGCTCGGCTAGCCAGTAGTTTTTGTCCAGATATGGCGGCTTTCCCGGCCCGGAAGTCACCGTATCTGGACGAAAACTCTCGGCAGGGCTAGGGGCGGGCGGCGAACCGTTCCAGCAGGTCCACATGCCCGGACACGATCAGCATGTCGCGGGAGGACACCTTGGTTTCCGGGCGTGCATAGGTGAAGTCCTCGCCCGGGGACTTCACCCCCACGATCGTCACACCGTACTTGGACCGCACCTTGGACTCGTCCAGGGTGAAGCCGACGGTCTCGCGCGGCGGGTACATCTTCACGATGGCGAAGTCGTCGTCGAACTCGATGAAGTCCAGCATGCGCCCCGAAACCAGGTGTGCGGCACGGACGCCGGCGTCGGCCTCGGGGTAAATCACGTGGTTGGCACCGATGCGGGTGAGGATCTTGCCGTGCGACGGCGTGATCGCCTTGACCCACAGGTGCTCGATGCCCAGGTCCACCAGGTTAACGGTGATCAGTACCGAGGACTCGATGGACGTGCCGACGCCCACCACCGCGGAGCTGAATTCCTGCGCGCCGAGCTGGCGGAGGGCGTCGATGTTCGTGGCGTCTGCTTCCACCACGTGGGTGAGGAGGGGCGCGAACTTCTGCACCAGGGTCCTGTCCCGCTCGATCGCGAGCACTTCCCTGCCCTGCTTGACCAGCTGCTCTGCCGTGGATGAACCAAACCGGCCCAGTCCGATCACCAGCACGGGGGCATTGTGGGCGGGGCGCCGTGGGGCGTCTGGGGAACTAGCCAATGATCGGCCTCTCTTCGGGATAGTGGTACAGCTGGCTGCGCTGGCGCAGCGCCAGGGCGGCGGCGAGGGTCACGGTGCCCACACGGCCGGCGAACATGAGGGCCGTCAGGACGTAGACGCCCTCCGGCGCCACTTCGGCGCTGAGGTTTGTACTCAGCCCCACGGTGGCGAAGGCGGAGATCGTTTCGAACAGCACCCGGTCCAGGGAGGCACCGCTGATGTGGAGCAGCAGGAACGCCGAAACCGACACCAGGGTTGCCCCGGCGACAATCACGGAGATGGCCACCCGCATGCTGCCCTCAGGGATGGTCCTGCCATAGACTTTGACATCCCTGTCACCGCGGGCTTCTGCGACGATGGCCAGGAACATCACGGCAATGGTGGTCACCTTGATGCCGCCGGCCGTTGACGCGGAGCCGCCGCCGGCAAACATGAGTGCGTCCGTGAGCAGCATGGTGGTGGATTCCATCTGGTTCTGGTCCACCAGGTTGAAGCCCCCGGACCGCATCATGACGGACGCGAATAAAGAATGCGTGACCTTGTCGCCCATGTCCATCGTCCCGATGGTCCGCAGGTTGTCCCATTCCATCACGGCCCACAGGACGGTGCCCGCCACCAAGAGGATGAATGAGACCTGGATGGTGAGTTTGGTGTGCAGGTTCCACTTTTTCCAGTTCAGCCCGTTCTGCTGCAGGACCATGACCACGGGAAAGCCCAGGCTGCCCAGGAAGACACCGAGCATCAGGGGAACCAGGATCCACAGGTCGGTTTCGTAGGGCACGATGCCGTCCGAGTGCGGAGTGAAGCCTGCATTGTTGAAGGAGGAGATGGCGTAAAAAATCCCGTGCCAGACAGCCTGCCAGAACGGCTCCCCCAGGACCAGGAACCGGGGGATCAGGACCAGGGCCAGGA
Organism: Arthrobacter nitrophenolicus; assembly: GCF_045833485.1. NCBI lineage: Bacteria > Bacillati > Actinomycetota > Actinomycetes > Micrococcales > Micrococcaceae > Arthrobacter > Arthrobacter nitrophenolicus. The sequence continues at coordinate 924,377 of NZ_CP174504.1, read as the reverse complement.
TTCCTTCAATCACCACGGACGTTGTGATGACGATCCGCAGCAGGGTACCTACCTCACCCAGTCGCCCTGCGTTGTTCATGGATTCCGCTGCAATGATCTTGCCCCGGACCCCAAGGCGCTTGCTCACCATCAACGCCAGGAGCGAGGCCAGGGTCAGGGTTCCCAAACCGCCAATAAACACACCGATGAGGATGACCAGCTGGCCGAAGAAGGACCAGTGGACAGCCGTTGAGACCACGGTGAGGCCGGTGACGCACACCGCAGAGACGGCTGTGAACATCGCCTGGTGGAGCGGGGTGGCTGTTCCGGAGGCAGAGGAGACCGGCAGGGAGAGAATGAAAGTGAACACCAGGCACACGGCAGCGAATACCGTCAGGGCAAGCCGGGCCGGGGAGGTGTTGGCGATGTCGTCGACGAAGTCGCGCAGCCGCGTCAGTATCCAGAGGCCCTCCCGCTCCTGCGCGGGGTGCCAGCTGGCCGGGTTCCGCGGCCTCGACTGGCTTTGCGTCATGTGTGGCTTTTCCTCGGTTGAATCTGCTTCCCCCAGTAGTAAACCACTAATGCCCGCGTAATGGCCGGGCTGGACGGGCCCCGTGCTCGGGTAGCCTGTGATTGATGACATACCTGCCCGGTCTCAGCAAGCCCGCCCCGCCAACGGTGGTGGCGTGGGGTCCTGACATGACCGCCTACAACTTCGGCCCGGGCCACCCGATGGCGCCGGAGCGAATGGATCTCACCGCCCGCCTGGCGCAGAGCCTTGGCCTGTTCGACTTGGACCACGTTTCGGTGGAAGCTCCCGAGGTGGCCAGCGACCCCGAACTTGAGCTGGTGCACTCGCCCGAATTCGTGGCGGCCGTGCGGCGGGTCAGCGCCAACCCTTCGGAACCGGACGAGGCGCGGGGCCTGGGCACCGAGGACGATCCGGCGTTCGCGGGCATGCATGAGGCGGCCGCCCGGCTGGCCGGCGGCTCCCTGCTGTGTGCCGCCCAGATCCTGGACGGTTCAGCGCTGCACGCCGTCAACTTCGGCGGGGGCATGCACCATGCCGCCCGCGACCGTGCCAGCGGCTTCTGCATCTACAACGATGCCGCGCTCGCCGTGCAAAGGCTGCTCGACGGCGGCATCCGCAAGGTGGCATATATCGACGTCGATGCGCACCACGGAGACGGGACGGAAAGCATCTTCTGGAATGACCCCCGGGTGCTGACGCTCTCACTGCACGAGTCCGGCCTCACCCTGTTTCCGGGAACCGGGTTCGCCAACGAAATCGGCGGGCCCCAGGCGGAGGGGACAGCGGTAAACCTCTCCCTGCCCGCGGGAACCGGCGACGCCGGCTGGCTCCGGGCCTTCTACGCGGTGGTTCCGCAGCTCGTGGCCGCCTTCGGGCCGGAGGTGATCGTCAGCCAGCACGGCTGCGACTCCCACCGCACGGATCCGCTGACGCACCTCAATCTCAGCGTGGACGGCCAGCGGGAGGCGGCCAGCGCCGTCGGGCAACTCGCCGAACGCTTCTGCGGAGGCCGCTGGATTGCCACCGGCGGCGGCGGGTACAACGTCCTGGATGTGGTTCCCCGGTCGTGGAGCCACCTGGTGGCCATCGCGGCGGGGCGGCCCGTCCCCCTGCGAGCCGCCGTACCCCAGGATTGGCGGGACTACGTGGAGGACAAGTTCGGGGCAGCGACCCCCGCGCTGATGGGCGACGACGTGGAGCTCTGGTGGCGGTCCTGGGAGGTGGGTTTCGACCCCAACGACGCCGTGGACCGCACCGTGATGGCCACCCGCAAGGCAGTGTTTCCGCTGCACGGCCTGGATCCCTGGTTCGACTAGGCCTGCATCAGGCGGTGGTCTTTTCGGTCTGGAAGACCACTCCCGCCGCGCCGATCAGCCATCCCAGCAGGGACAAGGCGAACGCACCGATCAGGTCCGTGGAGGCCGTTCCCTTGCCCAGCCACAGAAGCAGGACCAGCAGCCCCACCGCCAGGTAGACGACTATGGCCGCGATGATCCGGCCGGAGAGCCTGGCTGCCACTTCTGCAGGGTCGAACGGCATGGTGCGTTGCGCCGCGGCACGGCCGGCGGGTCCGGACGCCTCGGCCTGGCGGACCTCGGCGATGGTGAACCCCAGCGCGGATGCGGTCAATGAACTCAGCGACGTCGCCAGGACACCCGCCGCCGTCACCAAGGCGCCGTTCAGGGGCGGAGCCACTGTCCGCCCGTCCGGCACCCAGAACCCGACGCGGAGCAGAACGGTGCCCCAGACCGCCACGAAGAGGGCCAGGAACACGAAGGCGATGATGTTGAACAGGTGCCGGCGCAGGACGTCCATGCTGTGTTCTAGCACCGGCAGGGGCTGCGGGCAATAGGCCGCTGCGGGGCCGAAATAGTTGATGCCTTTCGGCGTATATGTCGCTAGGGTGGGAGGCATGGTGACAGACGACGTATTTGCCGTCATTGCGGAATCGACCCGGCGGGACATTCTGGTGTCCCTTCGTTCCGGGGACAAGGCCGTGGGGGAACTGGTGGAGGAACTGGCAGCAAGCCAGCCCACCATTTCCAAGCACCTGAAGGTCCTGCGCGAAGCCCAGCTGGTCAGCATGCGCGCCCAGGGCCAAAAGCGGTACTACGCGCTGAACCGCAAGCCCCTCGAGGGTATCGCCAGCTGGCTTGAAACGTTCGACGTCGGGTCCCCGGCAGCGGCCGGCACGTCCGGAAAGGCCGCGGCGCAGCCCGCCGCTCCCCGCGAAGCAGCAGCCGCCGGCGGGGAAACGCCCGAAGCCGTCGCCGCGGGCGCCGTCTCCGAAGGCGTTCTGGCGCCCGACGGCGCGGAACTGAGTCCCGCCGTCGTCATCCCTGGCGGTACCGCCACCCCGCTCAGCGATGACAGCGTTCCCCAGCAGATCGGACGCACCGTGGGCCGTGCGGCCACCCGCGCGGCCGACCTGCTGGCAAACCTCCCCAAGTTCGGGCGGAAGAAGTAGTTAACCGGTGGTTGAGCCTGTCGAAACCCGGGTTTCGACAGGCTCAACCACCGGCTCGGCCCCTACTTCCCCAGCAGCCGCACGTGGTCCGGCGTGAGCTCGGAGATCCGGCTGACACCCAGCAGCGCCATGGTGCGGGCCATGTCCTTCTCGAGGATCTGCAGGGTGCGGTCAACGCCGGCACGGCCGCCGGCCATCAGGCCATAGAGGTAGGCGCGGCCGATCAGGGTGAAGTCGGCGCCCAGAGCCAGGGCGGCGACGATGTCCGCGCCGCTCATGATGCCGGTGTCCAGCATGATGGCCGCGTCCGTGTTGTCAGCCGTGAAGGCCTGCTTGACCTCCGGGAGCAGGTGGAAAGGAATGGGCGCGCGGTCCAGCTGGCGGCCGCCGTGGTTGGACAGGACAATGCCGTCGGCGCCGTGGTCCACCACGCGCCGGGCGTCCTCAACGGTCTGGATGCCCTTGACCACCAGCTTGCCCTTCCAGGTTTCGCGCAGCCAGTCAAGGTCCTCGAACGTCAGGGTGGGGTCGAACATCGAGTTGATCAGGTCGGCCACCGTGCCGGTGTAGCGGGACAGCGAGGCGAAGGTCAGCGGCTCGTGGGTCAGGAAGTTGAACCACCAGGCCGGGCGGTAGGACGCATCCAGGACGGTCTTGAGGGTCAGCGCCGGCGGAATGGTCATGCCGTTGCGGACGTCGCGGAGGCGGGCGCCGGCCACGGCGGTGTCGACCGTGACCATCAGGGTGTCGTTGCCGGCCCTGGCGGCGCGTTCGATCAGTTCCAGGGAGCGGTCACGGTCCGTCCACAGGTACAGCTGGAACCAGTTGCGGCCGTTCGGGGCGGCGGCTGCCACGTCCTCGATGGAGGCCGTGCCCATGGTGGAGAGGGTGTAGGGGATGCCTGCCGCTTCGGCTGCCTGCGAACCGGCGTACTCGCCCTCGGACTGCATCATGCGGGTGAAGCCGGTGGGGGCGATGCCCACGGGCAGCCGCGACGGCTTGCCCAGGATCCCGGTGCTGAGGTCGATGGCGGAAACGTTGCGGAGGATGCCGGGGCGGAACTCGATGTCCAGGAACGCCTGGCGGGCGCGGCGCAGCGTGATTTCTTCTTCGGCCGCGCCGTCCGTGTAGTCGAACGGTGCCTGCGGCGTGCGGCGCTTGGCGATGTCCCGGAGTTCCCAGATGGTGCTGGCGCGCTTGAGCCGGGCTTCCTTGCTGAACTCCGGCTTCTTGAACTGCATGAGGGGCGCGAGGTCCGCGTACTTGGGGATGCGGCGCTTCAGGGCAGCGGGAATGGCGGACGACGGCGCCGGGGAAGTCTGTGCCGGCGCGGCGGGGACGTCCGTGGCATCCGGCGCGGGCGTTGTCTCCGGGTTGTTGGGCTGGATGGTGTGGGTCATGGCGTCCTCCATTGGGCCGGCAGGTCCGGTTCCGGAACCTTCTGTGGTCTAACCACACTGTAGGCCATGTGGTCCAACCACATCAACTACCATGGGTGCATGCGTACCCACCAGCTTGTCCTGTCCTGGATCGAGAATGAGCTCTCCGCGGGCAGGCTGGCCGTCGGCGGCCGGCTGCCGGCCGAGCGCAGCCTTGCCGAACAGCTTCGGGTGTCGCGGACCTCCGTCCGGGAAGCCATCAGGATCCTGGAAGCGTTGGGAGTGGTGCGGGCAGGCGTCGGCTCCGGGCCGGAGGCCGGGACGGTGGTCATTTCCGATCCGACGGCGGCACTCGGCTCCGCACTGCGGCTCCACGTGGCCACCCAGCACCTGCCGGTGGCGGATATCGTGGAGACCCGCGTGCTGCTGGAGTCCTGGGCGGTGGCGAAGGCGCGGCCGGACGCGCCCGAACTGGACGAGGCCGCGGCGCTGCTTGAGGGCATGGCCGCAGAAGACCTTCCGGTGGCGGACTTCCTGGCACTTGACGTGCGTTTCCACCTCGCCCTTGCGGATGCGGCGGGCAACGCGGTGGTCAGCGCCATGATGGGTTCGCTCCGGGAGTCAATCCAGGGGTACGCGGCAGAACTGACGTCCAACCTTCCGGATTGGGCCGCCACGGTGTCCCGGCTTAGGGACGAGCACCACGGCATCCTGGCGGCCATCCGGAACAACGACGGCGCGCTGGCGGCCAAGCTGGTGGCAGCACATATCGAGGGGTACTACAAGGAGGCCGGGCTGCGCCCGTAGGGTCGCTTAGCCGTGGACCGCGCTGCGGGCGGCCTTGGCCGGGCCGGTGCTGGCGCGCACTTCGAGCCGGGGCTGGTACCGGCTGCCAGGGGTGTCGCTCTGCTCCTTGCGGATGAGCGCGCGCAGCTGCTGCCAGGCCTGCTCGCCCAGTTCGGTGATGGGGACCGCGGCGGTGGTGAGGGCCGGCGTCGTGTATTTGGCGAAGGGGATATCGTCGAAGCCGGTGACGGAGATATCGTTCGGAACGTCGAGCCCGCGTTCATGCAGGCCGCTCATCAGGCCCATGGCAACGAGGTCGTTGAAGGCCAGGATTCCGGTGGCGCCGCTGTCCAGGACGGCGTCCACGGCCCCGTGTCCCGTATCGAAGTCCGAGCCGCCCTCGAGCATGATCACTTCCACGTCCGGATGGGCGGCCTTGAAGGACTCCAGGCCCTGGAGCCGCAGGCCGTTCGACGCACTGCGGGGCGGCCCGGCAAGGAACGCCAGGCGGGTGTGTCCCAGTTCCACCAGGTGTTCGGCGATGTCCTGCACCCCCTGGCCGTAGTCGACCACCAGGCTGGGAACCCCGGCCGTTGCGGTGGTGCGGTTGATGAGGACCAGGGGATGCAGCGACGGGGCGATCTCCTCCAGTTCGGCGTCCGTCATACGGGGTGCGCAGAGGACCAGGCCGTCACAACGACGGCGGGCCTCACCGGCCAGGATGGCCTCCTCGCTGGAGACCTCGAAGGAATCGGCGATGAGGACGCGGTATCCGTCCTGGGCGGCGGCCCGGCTGAGTCCGCGCAGGATGGCCTGGAAGGTGGGGTTGGCGAGGTCCGGAACCACGATCCCGATGGTGTCGGTCTTGCCCAGGGCCAGGCTTCGGCCGACCGGGTTGGGCTGGTACTTCAGCTCGGCGGCAGCGGCCCGGACGCGGGCCGCGATGTCCGGATCCACCGTGAAGTTGCCGTTCATGACGCGGGACACCGTGGCATGCGAAACCCCCGCCTTCGCGGCGACATCCGCGATGCCGATCCTGCCGGATGCAGACTTCCTGACCATAGCGACCCTTCCTTAGCGCCACAGGCCTGTTGGCCCTGGGCCGTTCCGCGGCGAATGGCCGCAGTGCCCGGCCGTCTGGTGGCGGTGTCCTGAATGACAGCATATAACGCGGCGGGAAACCGATTTCTATCCTTTTCCCGTGTTTTCCCGCCGATTTTCCCGGCGGTCACGGGCTGCCGCGCGGTACTGCAACAGAAAACGCTTTCTTCCAGCAGCCAGAATGGTTGACGGATACCGGCTGCTGTTGATACAAATCATATAGCGAACCGAGAAAACGCTTTCTCAGGCCGGTGCAGCAGTCCGCCGGCCACCTCCACGGAACGGCCGCCAGAACGGCCGCGTCTTGAGCCTTCGAAAGGGACCCCCATGGTCAACACAGCCGAGTCGAGTTCAGCAGCCACGGTCTCCAGTGCCGGTGCTGCCGCCGGCACCGCCACCTCCGCAGCCGCTGCTCCGGGCAACGGCGGCAGGGCCCGCATCGCCCTGATCGGCACCGGTGGGCGTTCGGAAATGTACATCCGCGCCATCTTTGGCAACTACGCCTCGACGGCGGAGCTGGTGGCATTCTCGGACGTGAACCCCGGCCGCGTGGAGTTCTACCAGAAGCTCATCCAGGAACTGGGCGCGCCGGGTCCGGTCGCATCGTTCGATCCCGCCGACCTCACCGCCTTCATCCAGGCCAACGCCATCGACCGCGTAGTGGTGACAACGCCGGACTACACCCACGCCGACTACATCGTGGAGGCCCTCCGGGCAGGCGCCGACGTCGTCGTCGAAAAGCCCCTCACGATCGACGCCGAGGGCTGCCGCCGCATCACCCAGGCCGTGCAGGAGGCCGGCCGCAACGTGGTGGTCACCTTCAACTACCGCTACTCGCCGCGCAACAGCGCCCTCAAGGAGATCATCCAGAGCGGCGTGATCGGCAAGGTCACCTCCATCGACTTCAGCTGGGTCCTGGACACCGTCCACGGGGCGGACTACTTCCGCCGCTGGCACCGCGAGAAGAAAAACTCCGGCGGCCTGCTGATCCACAAAGCCTCGCACCACTTCGACCTCGTCAACTGGTGGATCGACGACGTTCCCCAGCGGGTCTTCGCCTCGGGCGGCCTGAAGTTCTATGGCGACAAGAACGCGGCGGAGCGCGGCCTGGGCCCCCGCCCGGAACGAGGCACTCCCGCCGCCGACGCACCGGCCGCCGCCGAGAAGGACCCGTTCACGCTTGACCTGCGCGAGGACGAGCGGCTGAAGGCCCTCTTCCTGGACAACGAGCACTACGACGGCTACCGCCGCGACCAGGACGTCTTCACCGGCGGCATCACCATCGAGGACAACCTCGCTCTGGTGGTCGAGTACCAGGGCGGTCCGCGCCTGAGCTACTCGCTGAACGCCCACAGCCCCTGGGAGGGCTACCGGGTGGCAGTCAACGGCACCGAGGGCCGCGCGGAACTGGAAGTGGTGGAACGCGCCGCCGTCACGTCCAGCACGGACAAGAAGACGGTGGTGGATCCCAGCGCGACCCCCATCGAGGAAGACGACGCCATCCGCCGCAACGGTGAACGCCTGGTGGTCCAGCGCCACTGGGAAGCAGCCTACGAGGTGCCGATCGTCAACGGTGAAGGCGGCCACGGCGGCGGCGACGAGCTCCTGCTCTCGGACCTCTTCAACGGCCCGGGCGAGGACCCGCTGGGCCGGCCCTCGGGCTACCTGGACGGTCTGCGCTCCGTGTCGGTGGGCATCGCCGGCAACCGGTCCCTTGAGTCATCCCTGCCCGTACGCATCGAGGACCTGGACCTCGGCGTCGACCTCCGCCGCGGCGCCTAGCCCCTGCCCTGAACGTTAGGAAACAACCATGAGCAGGATCTTTGTGACCGGCGGCTCCGGCCGGCTGGGACGCAGCGTGGTGGCGGGGCTCGCCGAAGCCGGCCACCACGTCATCTCGGTGGACCGCGACGCCGTGCCCGCCGGCCAGCTGCCGGCCGGCGCCGTCCAGGAAACCGCGGACCTCCTGGCACCCGGTGAGGCCCAGCGCCTGCTCCGGGAGACCAAGCCCGACGCCGTCATCCATCTGGCAGCCATCGCCGTACCTTTCAGCGCGCCGGAGGACGTCATTTTCAGCACGAACACCCGGCTCGCCTTCGCCGTCATCAGCGCGGCGACGGAAATCGGGGTGCCGAAGATCGTCACCGCCAGCAGCCCCACCGTCCTGGGCTACGGCTCACCCGCCGGCTGGCTTCCGCCGTCGTTCCCGCTCGACGAACGGACACCGGCGAAACCGTGGAACGCCTACGCGCTGTCCAAGCTGATCGCGGAACAGACGGCGCAGATGTTCGCCGCGGCGCAGGGGGAGAGGATCCGCTACGCGGCCTTCCGTCCCTGCTTCGTGATTTCACCCGAGGAATGGGAGGGAGCGCCCACGCAGCAGGGCCACACGCTGGCTGAACGGCTGGCCGATCCCGCCCTGTCCGCCCCGGCCCTGTTCAACTACGTGGACGCCCGCGACGTGGCGGACTTCCTGGACCTGCTGCTGCAGAAGATGGAGTCCATTCCCAACGGGGAAACCTTCTTCGTGGGGGCCGCGGATGCACTGGCAACGGCGCCCCTGGCGGACCTCATGCCGCGCTTCCTGCCCGGCAGCGAGGCGCTCAGTGCGGGCCTCACCGGAACCAGCCCCGCCTTCTCCATCGCCAAGGCCCAGGCGCTCCTGGGCTGGCAGCCCAAGCGGAGCTGGCGCTCAGAACTCAAGTCCCATCCCACCCTCAACGACGAGACCTCCACGCTGGTGACTGCCGGCACTGGAGCCAAGGAGACATCATGAATTTCGACGGCGTACTCTTCTTCCCCGTCACCCCGTTCACGCCCGAAGGCGCCGTGGACACGGAACTGCTCAAGGAGCACATCAGCTCCCGGCTGCCCTATGGCCCCGGCGGCGTGTTCCCCGCCTGCGGCACCGGGGAGTTCCATGCCCTCAGCATCGACGAGGTCCGCACCGTGGTGGCGGCCGCCGTCGAGGTTGTGGCCGGTCAGGTTCCGGTTGTCGCCGGAGCCGGCGGACCGCTGGGCCACGCCCTCGCCGCCGCCCGCGCGGCCGAGGAAGCCGGGGCCGATGCCCTCCTGGTGCTGCCGCCCTACCTGGTGACCGGTCCTACCGACGGGCTCGTTGCCTACATCGAGGCCGTGGCGGCGGCCAGCAGCCTGCCCGTCATCGTCTACCACCGCGGCAACGCCAAGTTCACCGCCGCCTCCATGGCACGGCTGGCAGCAAACCCCAAGGTCATCGGCTTCAAGGACGGCCTGGGCGACGTTGGCCTGGCGCAGGAGATCGTCTCCGCCGTCAAGGCCGCCGGCCGGGAAGATTTCGCCTTCTTCAACGGCCTGCTCACCGCCGAACTGACCCAGGGCGCCTACCGCGGCCTCGGCATCCCGCTGTACTCCTCCGCTGCCTTCGCCATGGCCCCGGAAATCGCCAAGGCCTACTACGACGCCTATGTTTCCGGGGACGAGGAACGCCGCAACGCCCTGCTCGAAGGTTTCTACGCGCCCCTGGTCCGCCTCCGCGACCAGACCCCTGGCTTCGGCGTGTCACTGATCAAGGCGGGGCTGCGGCTGGGCGGCCTTCCTGTCGGCTCCGTCCGCCCGCCGCTGGTGGACCCCACCGAGGACCAGGAACTGGAGCTCAAGGCCATCCTCGCCAGGGGCTACGAGCTGGCCGGACGCCGATGAGTGCCCCCGCAACCGAGGCCGTCCGTACAATTCCGCGGATCACCGGGCTCAGCAGCAGGCTCCTCACGGTGCCCCTGCGGCGGCACTGGGGTGCCGAGGCGCCCGAAAACCACGTGATCGTCACCGAGATCCAGACGGACGACGGCGGTGCGGGGCATGGTTTTTCCTGGACGCCCACCATTGGGCCGCAGGCGGTCAAGGCGCTGCTGGAGTACGACATCGCCCCGTTCGTCACAGGGCTGCCCGCGCAGCCGGAGGCCGTCTGGGATGCACTCTGGAAGCGCCTGCACGAAGCCGGCGGGGGAGGGCTCACCACCATCGCCATGGCCGGCGCCGACCTGGCCCTGTGGGACCTGCAGGCCCGGCAGGCGGGAACCACCGTCACCGGACTGATCGGCCAGCGGCAGGAATCCGCCGAGGTCTACGGGTCCGGGGTGAACCTGCACTACACGCTCGACGAGCTGGTTGCCCAGGCTGAACGCTGGGTGGCTGCCGGGCACCAGGCAGTCAAGATCAAGGTGGGCAAGCCGGACCTCCGCGAAGACTACGAACGGGTGCAGGCTGTCCGCGCCGTCCTGGGCCCGCACCGCAAACTCATGATCGACGCGAACCAGCGCTGGGACCTGCCCACCACCTTCCGGGCCCTGGATGTCCTGTCCGAATTCGGCCTCGAATGGCTGGAGGAGCCCATTCGCGCCGACGACCTCTGGGCCTACCGCCGGCTCCGGAAGCATTCCCCGGTTCCGATTGCCCTCGGCGAAAACCTGCACACCATCTACCGCTTCCGCGATTTCATAGAGGCGGAGGCGGTGGACATCATCCAGCCCAACATCATCCGGGTCGGCGGGATCACCCCGTTCCGCCGGATTGTTGAACTGGCCCGGACCAACAGCATCCGGGTGATGCCCCACCTGCTTCCGGAGCTCTCCGGGCAGTTGGCGCTCACCCTGGCCGAACCCACCCTGGTGGAGGACGTCGAGGAAGCATCATTCGAGCAACTGGGCATCCTGGACGGGCCCTCGCCGGTGCGCTTCCGCGACAGCCGCGTGGCGCTTTCCGGCCAGCCGGGGCTCGGCTTCCGGTTCCGGGACGGGCTGTAACCATGAACCATACGACGAACAGGTATCCGACGTGACAACTGCAACGCTTTCCCTGTCCGAACTCACCACGGCTGCCACGGCAGCAGCCAAGATCTCCGCCGCGGCCTCCGATGCCGAACGGGCAAGCTGGCTCACCGCCGTCGCTGATGCGCTGGACGCCAACGCCGCCGAACTGGTGGAGATCGCAGACGAGGAGACCAGCCTGGGCAGCACCCGCCTGACCGGCGAGGTCGCCCGGACCACCGGGCAGCTGCGGCTCTTCGCCCGGGTCATCACGGAGGGCTCCTACCTGGAAGCCGTCATCGACCACGCCGACCCGGCTGCCACCCCGCCGAGGCCGGACCTTCGCCGCATCCTGCGTCCCATCGGGCCGGTGGCCGTCTTCTCGGCCTCCAACTTCCCGTTCGCCTTCTCGGTGGCCGGCGGCGACACCGCCTCCGCGCTGGCCGTGGGCTGCTCCGTCATCGTCAAGGCCCACTCGGGCCACCTGCGGCTGTCGGAGCGCACAGCGGAGATCGTGGCCGGGGCGCTGCGTGCCGCGGGTGCGCCCGAAGGCCTGTTCGCGCTGGTCAGCGGCCGGGAAGTGGGCACCGCCCTGGTCCAGGACCCGGCCATCAAGGCGGTGGGCTTCACCGGGTCCATCCCGGGCGGACGCGCCCTCTTCGACCTGGCCACCTCCCGCCCCGACCCGATCCCGTTCTACGGGGAACTGGGGAGCCTCAACCCGGTGGTGATCACCCCGGCAGCACTGGCCGAACGCAGCGGCCGGCTCGCCGCCGGACTGGCCGCCTCCTTCACCCTTGGGGCCGGCCAGTTCTGCACCAAGCCCGGCCTCGTCTTCATCCCGGCGGGTTCAACCTTTGCGCAGGAAGTGGCCGAGGCGAGCAAGGACAAGCCCGCCGCCGGCATGCTGACCAGCAGGATCGCCGAGGCCTACCCCGACGGTCTGCGCAGCTTCGCGTCCGTGCCCGGGGTTGAAGTGGTCAGCGGCAGCGTGGACCAGGACGCCGCCGCCAACGGTGCCGCGCCCGTGGTCTTCTCCACCTCCGCGGCCGCGGTGCTGGAACGGCCCGAACAGCTCCTGGAGGAGTGCTTCGGCCCCACCACCATGCTGATCGAATACACGGACCAGGCCGAGCTGTCCGCGGTGCTGGCCAAGGTGCCCGGCAGCCTCACGGCTACCCTGCATGCCCAGCCGGGCGAGGACATCGACGCGCTGGTGGAGCAGCTCTCCGAACGTGCCGGCAGGGTCCTGTTCGACGGCTGGCCCACCGGCGTAGCAGTGAACTGGGCCCAGCAGCACGGCGGCCCGTACCCGGCCACCACGTCGCTGTTCACCTCGGTAGGTGCGACGGCGGTCCGCCGGTTCCAGCGCCCTGTCGCCTACCAGGATGCTCCGGAATCCGTGCTGCACCCCGCCCTGCACGAGGAGAACCCGCTGCGCATCCCGCGCCGCGTGGACGGGGAGCTGGTGCTTCCGTAAAACGCTCTCTCACCTAATACGGGACGAGCACAAACGCTCCCTCAGTTGTTACCGCGGCTCCGGTAACAACTGAGGGAGCGTTTTTCGCTGGCGACGCGCAAATTTTCCTCCGATGCGGAGATTCCCTGACGCGCCCAAATATGGGGTGCGCCAGAATACGCGCGGGTCGACAGTGGGTTTGCGCGTCGATAGCGGCCGTCAGGCAGAGAAAAACCCCGGAGTCGTTCGGCTCCGGGGTTTCTTGCCTGCCACCTTGTGTCAGAGCTGGAGCGTCACGGGGCGCTGCAGCCCGTTGACCGCCGTCGAAGGCCAGCGGGGGTCGACCGTCAGGACCTGCAGCCCGGATTCGGTGAGCTGCACGGTGTCCTCGATCTTCACCCGGGGACCGGACGGGTTCCAGGTGAAGGTCTGGCCCAGGACCACGGTGTCGGTGGCGGACGACGTGACGCGGGGGTCACGTCCGGCGTACCCGGCCGGTCCGCCCTGGTGGTGCTGTTCCCACTGGTCCATTCCGAAGCCGTGGTGGACGTACGCGGCCTTGATTTCGGTGAAGATCCGGTCCAGCCGCGCGCCGGGGACCGTGGCATCGAAGATGTCCGCCTCCACCGCGGCGATCCGGGCCTCTGCGTCGCGCTCTTCGGCGGTGCCGGCGTCGAACCGCACCCAGCGGGTGATGTTGGCTACCAGCCCGTCGCGGCGGGCGCAGACCACGGCCATGGCGCGCCGGCCGAGGGGGGAGTGCGTGGCCAGCGGGTGGCGGAAATCGCTCCGGGAACTGCCGTTGCACAGCAGGACCAGCGGCTCGGCCCCCGCGGCCACCACACGCTCCGCCAGTTGTGAAACCAGCCCGAATTCGGTGGTGTCCGGCCGGGCTGCGGACAGCACATCGGTCATGATCGCCGCCAGCTCAGCGCTGAGCCGGGCATACCGGGCACTTTCGCCCGGCAGCAGCTTCTGGCGCGCGGCCCGCAGTTCGGCCGCGACCTCAGCCTCGGCCAGTGGCTGCTGCCCGGCTGCTGCGGACGTTCCGACGGCGGCGGCAGCCTCGTGCAGGTTCCCGTACCAGGGGACGGTGTGCAGGGAGACGCCCGCCGGGAGTTCCTCGGCCGCAATGCGCGCGGCCTCGTTGTTGAAGGTCACCAGGTGGTCGCCCGTCCGGTCCACCAGCACCGCGGCGATGGGGTCGCCGGCAAGGCTGATGTGGACGCGGCTGCCGTCCAGGTACCAGGTAAGGGCCGTGTGCGTGGTCAGCAGCAGCGAATCCCGGCCGGCGGCATCCAGGATGTCCAGCACCCGGCGGCGCTTGACCTCCCGGTCTGCGGCGGAGGCGGGCGCAACCCGGGCGTCGCGGGCGCCCGTGAAACCGGCCTGGCCGGTGGCGGATGCCGGGACTGCCGGCGGGGCGGCTGCGGCGGTTGTCTGGGTCATGCGGGGTCCCCCTGGTTGATCAAAGCGTCGATATCGGATGTGGCCAGGATGCCGTCGGCCACAAAGACGGTGATTTTCCGGCGTACCGGTTTGCCGGGTTCAGCGATGACAGGTGCGTCCCAGGCCAGTGACTGGCCCACGCCCGGGTAGCCGTCCACGCGGACGAACCATGGGTCCGTGGCGTCGTGGGGCGCCACGAAAACCAGGGTGGCGTCCTTCCCGCCGTCGAACTTTCCTGCCCAGGCGAGCCAGCGGGTCACGCTGCCATGCACTCCGGCTTCGCCGCTGCCGGCGGGCGTCCATACAGTGGCGTCCCGGCATTCCGGCAGCCGCCAGAAGAAGCCGCCGTAGCCGCCCTCGTGGCGGCCGTTGGATCCGGGGCTGCCCAGGCTGACCGGCTTGCTCCCGGCGGGGGACAGGGCGAACTCAAGGGAAAGGCTCCAGACGGAGGCGCCGACGCCGGCCCAGGTCCACGTGCGGTCCTCGGCCAGGACCGGGGCGCCGTCCGGGCCGTTCCAGCTGAGGCGTTCCCGCAGCCTGCCCGGGCTGCCGGAAACAGCGGCGGTCTCTTCAACCGGCGTTTCGGTGACGGCGATGCTGCCATGGTCCGGCCGCCAGATGTACTGGCCCGTCTCCCGGGTATAGGTGCGGCCGCCCCAGAAGTTGACGCCGTCCACATCCTGCAGCGCCACCCCGACGCCCAGGTGCCACACGTGGTCCTGCGGCTGGTGGTCCGTCACCGCGGTGCCGCCGAGCGTGCGGACCGGGTGTAGGTAGGGGCGGGGGGAGGACACCGCGCGGAGGTGGCTGCCGTCCTGGTAATCCGCCACGGCCGTGCCGTCGACGGTCAGGCTCCGGACCGGCGGAAGCCGGCGGGCCCAGGGGACCCCGAGCTCGGCAAACGTGGCCTGCGCCTTGGATGCACGCTCGATAAGGTCCGCGATGCCGTGCACCACGGGGTGCGCGTCGTCGCCCGCACCCTCCCAGGTGATGTGGTCCGGCCCGATGGCCTGCGGCGCGGGGGAGGTGCGGATGGCTTCCAGGACAGTGGTGAACGCACCGGTATCCTGCACCGAGCAGAGCAGCGGCGCGCCCGTGGACCGGGCCTCGAGGAGGTTTTCCAGCAGGTCCGTGCGGCCGTAGGCCTCCCGGCGCTCGCCGTCGGGGGTGCTGATGACCACCTCGTCCCGCGTGTAGAACAGGGTCACCTCGCCCAGGGTGCCGTGCACGGTCACCGAGGGATCCAGCTGTTCCGGTGCGCAGAGGGTCAGGCCGCAGAGGAGGGTGGCTCCCTGCGCGGTGCGGACGCGGATCACCGAGGTGTCATCGCTCTCGGTGTCGTGGGCCCGGTACAGGTCTGTTTCCACGGCGGCGACATCCGCCATCGTGTGTGCGCCGGCCAGGTGCAGTGCCGTGGCGACGGCATGGGCGAGTGCGTTGGTGGCCACGCCGTCCACCACGTCGGTGCCGTCCAGGCTCCGCTTTCCTGCCCAGCGGGAGCGCCTGAAGTATGCCTTGGTCCGAACCCACTGGCCCTTGGCGCTCAAGCCCAGGACGTCGCCGATGCCACCAGACTCCACCAGGCTGCGGATGGCAGAAAGGGCCTGCGAGCCGAGGCTCTGGAAACCCACCTGGACCAGCCGCCCTGCGGCGTCCGCTGCGGCGACTACCTCCTGGAACTGGGCCAGCGAGGAAACCGGCGGCTTTTCCACGTAGACGTCCATGCCTGCGCCCAAGGCGGCAAGTGCCAGCGGCGCGTGCGTCTGGATGGGGGTGGCAAGGATGACGACGTCGGCAGGCGCGTTGGCAGCGGATTGGGCGGCGAGCAGCCTGTCCAAATCGGGAAAGACGGCTACCGAGTCCTTGAGCCGGCCAGGTGCCGGAGGGTTGGGATCAGCCACCGCCACAAGTTCCAGGACGCCGGCCTCTTCCAGCCGGGCGAGGTTGGCCAGGTGCCGCTCGCCAAAGCCGTGGACGCCCACCAGGGCGATGCGCGGAACGGCAGCCGGAACAGGCGCGGCACCCGGAATGCTGTGGCCGTGTTCGGCAGTGGCGGAGTGTTGAGTCATCAAGGATCCTTGCAGGCTGGGTGTTGAGGGATTAGGCGTATGTCTTGAGGGCGAGAGTCGAGGCCAGGAACTCTGTGGCTTCTTCCTGCATGGCGGCAGAAAACACATGCCCGCCGGGCCAGAAGCTGCCCGTGTATGGGGTTGCGGTGCCCTCGCTTGCAGCGTGCAGCCGCTCCAATATCCGGTGGGCTTCGCGCATTCCCTCTTCGGGGAAGAGTTCGTCGGCCAGGGCGTACTGCACCAGGAACGAGGCGTCCGAGCGGGCTGTGAGTTCGGGCCAGTCGCCAAGCTTCCACAGTCCGGGCGTCTGCAGCAGCCAGGAGTGGGCGTCCAGGTAGGCCGGCAGGAGCGACTCGAACGTCGTCATCATGCAGGTCACCACCGACGCCTTGATTCTGGGGCTGAGTGCGGCGAGGGCCAGGGACCGTCCGCCGCCGCCGGAGAAACCGAGGCAGCCCAACCGATGCGGGTCCACGCCGGGAAGGTCCGCGAGGACGTCCAGCGCAGCGAGGTCATCGTGGGCCACCATGCCAGCCAGGCTGGTACCGAGCAACCCTGCGGTCTTGGCCACCGTTTCCTCGTGGAATCCCGCCGCGGCGTTGTAATCATCCGCTGCCGAAGGCACGACGCCGTCCTGCCGCCGTTGCGCCCGCCACGCCTCGAGCGCGGCGGCGGTCCGCCAGGGCGGGGTGGAGAGGTTAAAGCGGCGGCTGCCCCAGGCGAAGGTGTCGTGCGCCAGGACGGCGAATCCCTTC
This sequence comes from Arthrobacter nitrophenolicus, assembly GCF_045833485.1. Lineage (NCBI taxonomy): Bacteria > Bacillati > Actinomycetota > Actinomycetes > Micrococcales > Micrococcaceae > Arthrobacter > Arthrobacter nitrophenolicus. The sequence continues at coordinate 907,617 of NZ_CP174504.1, read as the reverse complement.
CGGGCGGTCTCTGTTGCCAGGGCACGGCCGTCATAATGCCCCGCCCGGGCAGCGGCAGCGGACGGGTGGTTGTCCGGCAGTTCGACCAGCCGGTCGGCCCCGCCGAATTTGTTGCCGCCATGGCAATGGAGCGCCAGGACTCCGGGCAGTTCGCTGGGTTCGCCGGCAGGCCTCACCAGCCAGCCCGTGGTTCTCGGCCCGAACCCCAACTGCCAGCTGAGCTGGGAGGTGGTGACGCCGTCGTACGTTTTCTCCCACTCCACCGTCACACGGGGCGTGCCGGACGTGCCTGGAACTCCCAACGCGTCAGCAAGCTCCTGGCGGCCGGGCGTCGCAGCGGCGAAGCGTGGCTGTTCGCGGATGTAGGCAGGCCAGTCCTCGAACCCGCCGATGGCGCTGGGGCGTGCAGCGGTCTCCACTGGCCTGCCTCCTTCCTGATTGTGCCGGTGCTGCCGGGATGGTCAGCCCAGGTTCGAGTTGACCTCGTTGATAACGCCCTTGGCGGCGTCCCGCGCGGAAACCTTCCCGAAAAGGACATCGGTGTTGTAACGGTTCAATACTTCCATGGTGGCGGAGGATCCCGCAGGGAACGGCTTCGGCGGATCGATCTTCATCTCGGCGATCCGGTCCAGGTAGGCGGCTTCCTTCTGCTGGGTTTCCTTCAGCAGGGGCGTGATGCCGGCCTTCAGCTCGGTGTTGGCGGGCATGCCGCGGTCACTCTTGATCTTGCTGGCAGCGTCCATGTTGTTGACCAGGTAGTTGATGAAGAGCGCGGCTTCCTTGGACTGCGGCGACTTCGCGGAGATGGCGTATTCCATGGAAGAGCGGAGCCAGGTGCCGGGAGCCTTGCTTTCGCCGGGAAGCTTCACCATCATCAGCGGAGCGCCGGAGTAGGAGGTCATCTGGTTGCTCCAGGAAATCTTCATGGCCTGCTTGCCCTGGCCCATGAGGGTCATCTCGGGTTGGGCCGAGCCGTCCTCCACCGTCTGCGAAGCCGAGGGCGCTCCGCCGGTGTCCATCAGCTTCTTATTGAGCTCGAACCATTTGGTGAGCGTGTCCTCACTGATGCCCATCTTCTTTCCGTCCTCCGTGTAGAGCTCCTCGCCGTTTTGGCGGGCCCAGACGGCAACGAAGGAGTCGTTGGACATCGGCGTGGTGCCGAACGTGCCGGCGGGAGACTTTGCGGTGATCTCCGCAGCGATGTCGACGTAATCGTCCCAGGTCCAGGTTTCATCATCCGGCAGGGGGACGCCGGCTGCCTCGAAAACAGTGGGGTCCAGCACCATGGACATGGCATTCACGCCCGCGGTGATGGTGTACTGCTTGCCGTCGATTTTGCCCAGGTCCACCGTTCCTTCAGCGAACTTCGACGTGTCGAGCTGGTCCTTTACTGTGTCCAGGTCAAGCAGCACGCCGCGGGAGGCGTACTCGCTCGGGTAGGAACCGCTCATGGCGAAGACGTCAGGAGTGGTTCCCCCGGCAATCTGGGTGGCCATCTTGTCCCAGTAGGAGCTGAACTCGGTGTTCTCGCCCTGGACTTTGATGGTGGGATTGGCGGCCTCGAAGTCCTTGATGACCTCGAGTGTCGTTTTGGCACGGGAGTCGTTGCCCCACCAGGCGAAGCGGATGGTCACCGGGTCCTCTTCGGTGCCCACCTTTCCGGCCTGGGGGCTGCTGCCGCAGCCGGTCAGGGCCAGGGCCAGGCTGGCGGTGGCTGCCGCCACTCCTAGTACTGACCTTTTGCGAACGAACTTCATGGTCCTGCCCCCTTGCTGGTGTTCCATAGCTACTGTTCTAGAGTTGAGTGATGCCGGTTACAGAAAACGCTTTCTCAAAAATTAGCAAAGGGCTATACATCAGTCAAGAAACCGTTTACTTTGGTAGCGAGCCGCTTTTCATCCAGCACCGCGGGCGGCGCTCGGCAAGCGCATTCCGCAGATTCTGCGGATTCGCCCTCACAACCGGCGCCACAGGTGCCCGCAACCATCGCACCGCGATGACAAAAACGTGGAGGCCACGATGACCAAAGGAGACCACATGGCCGCGAAGCACATACCCAGGGCCCTGCGTCCGGCACTTCAGCCGGCCGCAGCCGGCCCGTACCCGACGGGGCACCTGCAGTGAGCGCCATCAGTGAACTGAGTACTCTGTCCCGGCGGAAGGGCAAAGCCACTGCCGAGGAGAAGAAGGCGAACGGCCGCGACAACAAAGCCGCGTACATCTTCCTGCTGCCGTGGCTGGTTGGCCTGGTAGCCATCACCATCGGCCCCATGCTGATGTCCCTCTACCTGTCCTTCACGGACTACAACCTGCTTCAGCCGCCGGAATGGACCGGGCTGGACAACTTCACCCGGATGCTGACCGATGCCCGGCTGCACAACTCGCTCGGTGTGACGTTCACCTACGTCTTTATCGGCGTTCCGCTGCAGCTCGCCGTCGCACTGCTGATCGCCCTGGTCCTGGACAAGGGCCTGCGCGGACTGCCGTTCTACCGCTCGGTGTTCTACCTGCCGTCCCTGCTGGGCGGTTCGGTGGCTGTGGCCATCCTTTGGAAGCAGATCTTCGGCACCACCGGCCTGGTGAACCAGGTCCTGGCGATGTTCGGCATCCAGGGCCCGGGCTGGATCTCGGACCCCAGCACCGCCCTGGGCTCCATCATCCTGCTCCACGTCTGGACGTTCGGCGCCCCCATGATCATCTTCCTGGCAGGCTTGAGGCAGATTCCGCACATGTACTACGAGGCCGCCAGGGTGGACGGGGCCACCACGCTCCAGCAGTTCTGGCGGATCACCATGCCGATGCTGAGCCCCATCATCTTCTTCAACCTGGTTTTGCAGATCATCGGTTCGTTCCAGTCGTTTACGCAGGCGTTCATCGTCTCCGGCGGCAACGGCGGTCCTTCGGACTCCACGATGTTCTTCACGCTGTACCTCTACCAAAAGGGCTTCGGCCAGTTCGATATGGGCTACGCGTCGGCCATGGCATGGTTCCTGCTGGTCATCATCGGTGTTTTCACCGCCATCAACTTCATCGCTTCTAAGTATTGGGTTTTCTATGACGACTAACCTGGAGACGCTGCCCGCCTCGGACAAGAAGTCCGGGAACGCCGGTAAGCCTACGAACCACCGCAAGCCCCGTGAATCCCGCGGGACCCTGGCCTTCAGCCGGGCCCAGCGCGGCAAGTCGCTGATGAAGCACGGCATCCTGATCCTCGCCGGCGGCCTGATGATCTACCCACTCCTCTGGATGGTGGTCTCCTCGCTCCGTCCCAACGAGATGATCTTCCGGGAGCCGGGCCTGTGGCTGAACAGCCTGGAAATGAGCAACTACACGGACGGCTGGTCCGCCCTGACCCACCCGTTCGGGCATTACATGATCAACTCGGCCATCGTGGTGATCGGCTCGATCCTGGGCAACCTGATTTCCTGCTCCATGGCCGCCTACGCCTTTGCCCGGCTGCAGTTCACGGGGAAGAAGCTGTTCTTCGGCATCATGCTGCTGACCATCATGCTTCCCTTCCACGTGGTGATCGTTCCGCAGTACATCCTGTTCTCGCAGATTGGCTGGGTGAACACTTTCTGGCCGCTGCTGGTGCCCAAGCTGCTCGCCACGGACGCGTTCTTCGTCTTCCTGATGGTCCAGTTCATCCGCGGTATTCCCCGCGAACTCGATGAGGCCGCCCGGATCGACGGTGCCGGCCACCCGCGTATCTTCCTGCGGGTCATCCTGCCGCTGATGGTGCCCGCCCTGGCCACCACCACCATCTTCACGTTCATCTGGACCTGGAACGACTTCTTCGGCGCCCTGATCTACCTCACGGACCCGGATATGTTCACGGTGCCGGTGGCCCTGCGTGCGTTCGTGGACTCCCAGTCCGCCACCAGCTGGGGATCGCTGTTCGCCATGTCCATCGTCTCCCTCCTGCCTGTCTTCCTGGTCTTCCTGTTTGGCCAGCGGTTCCTCATCAAGGGCATCGCCACCACCGGCATCAAGTAGGCCCAGCCCTGCCGCAGAACCCCATAACCCGTGGTTCTGCACCCGGCGCCGGCATCACATTTGAACGGCCCGTCCCCGTGGCGGGCCGTTCGGCCGTCCCGGCGGACTTTCGAAAACTCCCCATCCAATGTCTTGTATTACAAGTCGTACACTTGTAGCATTAGATGCAGAAAGCGTTTTCCCGGCGCCGGATGCAGTTCCCTCGTATCCTGCAGAGCGGAACCGATTCCCACACAAATCCCCAGCATCAAGATCAACGAAGATCGGAGTACCAAGTGCCGTTTTTCCCCCGTTCTGCATCTGCTGAGAGGCAGGCAGAAAATTCATCCTCCGGCGCAGCCCGCCGCATCCGCAAGACCGGCGTGGTGGCCGCGGCCGCCGCCGTCGTCATGGCCCTCAGTGCATGTGGCGGCGGAGGAAGTGCGCAAAGTGACGACGGCCCTGTTGAGCTGCGCTTCTCGTGGTGGGGTGGCGACAAGCGCGCCCAGCTGACCCAGGAAGCCATCAAGAAGTTCGAGGCCGAGAACCCGAACATCAAGATCAAGCCGGAGTTCGGCGACTGGAGCGGCTACTGGGACAAGCTGGCTACCCAGGTGGCCGCCAATGACGCCCCGGACATCATCCAGATGGACGAGAAGTACATCACCGAGTACTCAAGCCGCGGCGCCCTCCTGGACCTGTCGAAGTACGACATTGACACCTCCAAGCTAGATGAAGCCGCCCTGAACGCCGGCAAGAGCGAAGACGGACTGACGGGCATTGCCGCCGGCATCAATGCCGCCACCATCCTGGCCAACCCGGCTGTCTTCGAGGCCGCCGGCGTTCCGCTGCCGGATGACTCCACCTGGACCTGGGAGGACTTCGGCCGCATCGCCGCCGAAATCACGGAGAAGTCGCCCAAGGGCACCTACGGTGCTGCAGCCTACGGCACCGACGAGGCCTCGCTGGGTGTCTGGCTCCGCCAGGACGGAAAGTCCCTCTACACATCTGATGGAAAGCTGGGCTTTGAGCCCGCCGATATCGCCGGCTGGTGGGCCAACCTGAAGCAGTTGAGCGAGAACAAGGCGGTGCCGACCGCATCCGAGGTGGTTGAGGCCGAAGCCGCGCCGCTTGACCAGAGCGGACTGGCAACGGGCAAGAACGCCCTGGCCTTCTGGTGGTCCAACCAGGCACCCGCACTGGAGAAGGCTTCCGGTGGCGACCTGAAGATCCTCCGGTTCCCCACCAAGACCGGTGACGCCGCCGATGCCGGGCTCTGGTACAAGGCATCCCAGTTCTGGTCAGCCTCCTCACGCACCAAGCACCCTGAGGAAGTGGCCAAGTTCATCAACTTCCTGGCAAACGATGTCAAGGCCGGCGAAACCCTCCTGGCCGACCGCGGTGTCTACCCGAACTCCGAAGTCCGGGCAGCCATCGAGCCCAAGCTGACCCCCGCCGACGTCAAGGTGGTCAAGTTCATCGACCAGATCAAGGATGAACTTGGCGAGGCTCCGGCACCGCCGCCGAAGGGCGCAGGCTCCATCCAGGAGATCATCAAGCGGTACACCTCGGAAGTCCTCTTCGAACGGCTGTCCCCGCAAGAAGCAGGCAAGAAGGCCCATGACGAAATGAAGTCGGCCATCAGCAGCTAGACCCCACACCGCCAACACGGCTCCGGACAGTTGGGTGGAAGCCTCCTCCGCCCACAGCGTCCGACGGCGGGTGGCAGCACCGTCCCGGCAGGAACCACGGGTTCCTTCCGGGACGGAGCTGTTTAAGACGGAGCTGTTTGTGGGTGAGTGATGCTCGATAGGTCAAGGTCATGCCGGCTGGATGACCCGTCCCAGCACCTGGACCCCGTTCTTCACCGCCGCAGGAGGCGGTAGTGATCCAGGGCTGCGAGTATGGATGGCCCACAGATCCACAGCTGACCAGGGTGTTCCCGGCAAGGGCGGTGCGGTGGAGTGGTAGGTGTGGCCGGTGGGGGTGCGCATTTCGACTGTGTGCCGGAGGCCGGGCAGCGGGAGTGGTTTTGCCGACCAGCCGGGGGTTTCCTTGGTGTGGTTGCAGGCCTCGCAAAGCCCCTGGCCGTTGCCTGCGGTGGTGGTTCCGCCGTTGGCCCAGCTGAGAATGTGGTCGTGGTGGCGGATCGGCGCGTCGCAGTAGGGCGTGCGGCAGGTGTCGTCCCGGACCTGGAGGAACCGTTTGAGCCCGGCCGGGAAGAGCCGCGCCCGGGAGTCCATCGCGACAAGCTCGCCCGTTCCGGGTGCGGTGTAGAGCCGGCGGATCCAGAGGGCCAGGTCCTGCCTGTCATGGACTTCGGTACCGATGCGTTCGGTGTTGAAGAGGAGGGTGCGGGCGGTTTCGGCGGGGATGATGCCGTAGCCGGGGATCCTGGCCGGTTCGCTGTCGCCCTGGAACAGGGCCCGGTCCGTCATCACGACCTGGAGGTCGATACCCGTGATCCCGGCCCGGGTGCCGGTGACGCGTTCGACCAGGGTGTCGGCCATGACCTGCCCCCGGGACCGTTCATCCCCTCCCGCCCGGGCGCCATCGGCCTCCCGGACCAGCACGGCGTAGGCGGCCACACCCTGGGCGACGGGCAGCAGCGCGGTCAGGTACGTCATCGCATCCGGCGCCGGCCGCAACGACACCGTCCGCTCCGTCACCGCATGCGCCGCCCGTCGCGCGACAGACCGGGGGTCACGCCGGTACGCTGCCGCGCGGACGGCGTTGATGATGGCGCGGTCCCCGGCCCCGTCCAGGGCGCCGGTGTCCGCGGCGAGTTCCTCGTCCACCGCCATGCGGTCCTCCACGGTCAGGCAGGCTGTCTCCTTCACGACCAAAGGAGCCTGTCAAGTTGTTTGTGTAAGTGAGGTTGAGTCTTATCGGTTGAGGTAGGGTCCGAGTCTGTCGGGGTAGTTCAGGACGAGGACGCCAAGGGCCTCGCTCCATCCTTGCGTGGCGGTTCCTTCGATGAGTTTGTTGACCGTCTTGGAACGGTTCTCCCGGGCCTTGCCTTCGAGCTTGGCGCGGTCGCTGGCGCGTTTGTCTTCGATGTTGCAAATGGCCAGCCAGAGCAGCTTCACGGCCGCCTGATCGTTGGGAAAATGCCCTCGGTTCTTGATGATCTTGCGCAGCTGGTAGTTCAGCGACTCGATCGCGTTCGTGGTGTAGATGATGCGCCGCACCGGCGGCGGAAAGGCCAGAAAAGGGATGAATTTCTCCCAGCCGTTGCGCCAGGTCCGGACAGTCGCAGGATATTTCCTGCCAAGGTCCGAGGCCTCGAACGCGTCCAGGGCGTCCTGCGCGGCCTCGGCCGTCGGTGCGGTGTAAACCGGCCGCAGCGCGGACGCGACCTTCCTGCGGTCCTGATAGCCGATGAAGCGCTCGAGGCCCGGATCAGGTGCACGACGCAGGTCTGGACGGTCGCGGCCGGCCACGTTACGGCTATGGCCTCGGGGAAACCGGTGAGACCGTCACAGCAGACAATCAGCACGTCCTTCACTCCGCGGTTGGCCAGTTCGGCGCAGACCCCCGCCCAGAACTTCGCACCCTCGGTCGCCTCGACCCAGATGCCCAGGACGTGCTTGATGCCCTCCATGTCCACGCCCACGGCGATGTGCGCGGCACGGTTCTGCACCTGGTGGCCGTCCCGGACCTTGATGACGATCGCGTCCAGATACAGGATCGGATACAGCGGCTCCAGAGGCCGCTTCTGCCATTCCATGACCTCATCCAGAACCGCGTCGGTGATCTTGGAGATCGTCTCGTGTGAAAGCTCGGTCCCAAGCGTCGATTCCAGGTGATGGGCAATATCCCGCACCGTCATTCCGCCGGCGTAAAGGCTGATGATCATGTCATCCAGGCCTCCGGTGCGGCGGGCGCCTTTCGGGACCAGTCGCGGGGTGAACGACCCGTCGCGGTCCCTCGGGACGGCCAGATCCACATCCCCGGCGGAAGTCCCAAGCGTCTTCGGGTATGACCCGTTACGGGAGTTGGGCAGGAAGCGGCCGACCGGATCGCCCTTGTCATAGCCCAGATGCCCGGAGAGCTCGGCCTGCAATCCGCGTTCCAGAGAAACCTTGATCAGCTGTTGGATGAAGCCATCCTTGCCATCGAGCTCCAGCTGGCCTGAATCGATCTGCGCCATCAGCTCATCGAACGCACCAGAAGCCTTCAACGCGTCCATGCTGCCGGCCTCGGCGGCACGACGGGCCAGATCCTCCGCGAGCTCTTCACGGGGTTTCGTCATAGCCACAATGATTCTCCAATCATCCAGCGACTACAGCTCTCCTACACAAACAATCTGACACCCCCGACCAAAGTGGTGCGCCACTCGTTCAGCTGCCCGGACCGGAACGCGGCGAACGTCCGCGGCATCCCCGTCAAGGCTTTCGCCGTACCCAAAAGCCGTCCGCCCTTGGCGGGGGATTCCCGCCGCGCCAGCGCAATCTGGGCAGCCACCCCGGCGCCCTGCTCCTCGGCCGGGACACCGGCCGCGGCCTGGACCCGCCGCTGGAACCCATCAAAGGCGACAGTGATCTCGGCCTGCCGGGCAGCGGCCAGGGACTTCACATCCTCCAGCTGCCGCAACTGGTCAATCATCCCCGGCCCCTCAGGGGCGACAGGCACAGCAGCCAGAACCGCCAAGGCATCGGCGATCGTCGGGACACCACCGCGCCCCGACCACATCCCTGCCAACGCTCCAACCGCTTCCATGAACAAAGTCTTCCAGCAGGGTGTGACAAAAGAGAGGCGCCAGCTTGCTATGTGGAAACCGGGAAGTACCCCTGGATATGGTGCGACGACGGCGCCAGATAGGCGCCGCCGTCGCGGTCTGCCGGACCGGTAGAAGAAGCCTTAGGCCTCCTCGGCGATCACAGCCACTCCGCCGGCAGGCACAATTCCCGAGAAGGCGTCACCTGTCAGCAGGTCCCTTCCCGAAGCCTGCACAGACGCGCCGGAGCGGGTGTGGTTGATGGCGAACAGGAAGCTCCCGCCACCGGCAGCGCGGCGCCGCACCACTTCAACGCCGGGGTCGGCCACGGCGGCGGGTGCGACGCCCGAATCGGCAAGGAGCCGGTCCACCACAGCCTCGATGCCGTCCGGGTCGGGGAAGGTTGCCAGGTACCAGGCAGCGCCCCTGCCCACCGCCCGCCGGGTCAGGGACGGGACGCCCTCCAGGGGGTATTCGGTAAAGGTCTGGATCGTTTCGGCGTCCACCGCGTGCACGTGCTCGCTCCACACTAAGGAGACGGACCCGTCGCTCAGCTTGAGCCGGGAACCCTCGAGCAGGGGATGGAACTCCTCCACCCGCACTCCCAACAGTTCCCGGAAGGCGCTCGGGTAGCCGCCCAGCCGCACGTGGTCCTTCTCGTCCACGATCCCGCTGAAGTAGCTGACCAAAACCGTGGCACCGGACTCAGCCGCCGCGGCTATATTGGCGGCGGCCTCATCGGTCACCGAGTACAGCGTGCAGACGAGCACCAGGTCGTAATCCTCCAGAGGCGCCGATGGGTGCGCCATGTCAACAGCGACGCCCCGCAGGTACAGCGAGCGGTGGAAGGCGCGCAGCAGGTCCAGGTACCGGACGTCGATGCTGGGCTTCGAATCGATCTCGCTGGCCCACCAGGCCTCGTAGTCGAAGACAATGGCGGCCCGGGACTCCACCCGTGAACCGCGGACCGGCTCAAGGAGCTTGAGGGCGGCGCCCAGGTCCACCACCTCGCGCCAGACGCGCGTGTCCCGCCCGCCGTGCGGCACCATGGCGGAGTGGAACTTCTCCGATCCGGCGAAGCTCTGCCGCCACTGGAAGAACATCACGGCATCCGCGCCGCGGGCCACGTGGGCGAGGGAGTTGCGCAGCATTTCGCCGGGCATCTTCGGCTGGTTGCGCGGCTGCCAGTTGACGGCCGACGTCGAATGTTCCATCAGGATCCACGGGTCGCCGCCTGCGATTCCACGGGTGAGGTCCGCGCTGAACGCGAGTTCGACGTGGCGTTCCGGATCCGCGGCCACCAGGTAGTGGTCGTTGGCAATGACGTCCAGGTCCTTGGCCCAGTCAAAGTAGTCCATGGCCTTGGTGGCGCTCGAAGCCATCAGGTTGGTGGTGCACGGAACGTGGGGGGTGACGTCGCGCAGGACGGCCATGAGGCCGCGGTAGTAGTCCATCAGGGCCCAGGAGTTGAACCGCTGGAAGTCCAGCTGCTGGCCGGGGTTCAGTGTGCTGGGTGCGACGCCGGGAGGCAGGATCTCCTCAAACGATGCGTAGTTCTGGCTCCAGAATGCCGTGCCCCACGCCGCGTTCAGCGCCTCGATGCTGCCGTAACGGCGCTCCAGCCAGCCGCGGAATGCTGCCGCGTCCTCCTCGCCGTGGAACTCGGAGACGTGGCAGCCCAGCTCGTTGTCCACGTGCCAGAGTGCCAGTGCCGGGTGGTCTTTGTACCGCTCTGCCAGCGCCAGGGTGATGCCCTTGGCGTAGCGGCGGTAAACGGCCGACGACGGCGTGTAGTGCCGCCGCGAGCCCGGTCCCAGCACCGTTCCGTCAGCCGTGACCGGCAGGATCTCCGGATGCTTGCGGACCAGCCACGCGGGCGGTGCAGCGGTGGCGGTGGCCAGGGCCACCTTGACCCCGATGCCGGCGAGGTTGTCCAGCACCTCGTCGAGCCAGCCGAAATCGTACTGTCCTTCAACAGGCTCCAGCAGTGCCCAGGAGAAAATCCCGACGCTGAGGAAATTCACGCCGGCTTCCTGCATCAGTTCCAGATCCTCCAGCCGGACGCTGACGGGCCACTGCTCCGGGTTGTAGTCGCCGCCGAAGGCGATGCCTTCGATGTTGTTCCAAACGCTGGCCGGGCTGGAAATAGCCGGGATTGTCATGGGACTCCTATGTCTGCTGCGGGGATGGAACCGGGAGGAACATCAGATGTTTGGAAAACGCTTGCCCAAACTCGGGAATGGCTATATTGTATCGTTTCAGAAGCCGTGTAAGCCAGCTCACTACTCACGTTGTAGATGAGATCAGGGATTGCACACATTGAGCAAGGAGGCTCCCGTGATCAACAGAAGGCATTTCCTCACCACCGTCGCAGTCGGCACTGCATCTGCCGGCGTTCTGGCCGCGTGCGGTACCGGGTCCAGCACCTCGGGACAGACCGGTTCCGCCGAAAACCCCGTCACCATCAACTACACCTGGTGGGGCAACGATGACCGCGCCGAGCGCACCCGCAAGGCCATCGCCCTGTTCGAGGAGAAGAACCCGGACATCAAGGTTAACGGCAACTTCACCGACTTCGCCGGCTACTGGCAGAAGCGCGCCACCGAAGCTGCCGGCGGCGGCCTGCCGGACGTCATGCAGTGGGACCTGTCCTACCTGCGCGACTACGGCCAGCGCAACCAGCTCCTTGACCTGAGCACCGTCAACATCAACACGGACGCCTTCGAGAAGTCCCTCCTGCCCTCGGGCCAGATCAAGGGCAAGACCTACGGCATCCCCACCAGCACCAATGCCTTCGCCGTCTACTACGACCCCGCCAAGCTCGCCTCCCTGGGCATCGCCGAGCCGGACGGCAGCTGGACCTACAAGGAGTTCAACGAGTTCCTCACTGAAGTGGGCACCAAGAGCAACGGTGCGATCTTCGGCGGCACCGACTACACCGGCGTCTGGTGGATGTTCAACATCTGGCTGCGCCAGAACAACATCCAGGCCTTCACCGAAGACGGCAAGCTCGGCTTCACCAAGGACGACCTAAAGAAATGGTGGAACCTCACCGCCGACCTTCGCGGCACCGGCGCCATCGTTTCGGAAGAGCGCGTCACCCAGCTGGCACCGAAGTCGCCGTTCGGCTCCAACGTCACCGCCACAGAGGTCACCTGGGACAACTTCATGGCAGGCTACCTCGCGGACAGCGGCGCCAAGGAGCTCAAGCTTGCCCCGGTCCCCTCCGACGACCCGGACAACCTGGGCCTGTTCCTCAAGCCCTCCATGCTGATGGTGGCCAGCGCCAAGACCAAGTTCAAGGACGCCGCTGCCCGCTTCATCGACTTCATGGTCAACGACCCCGAGGTCGGCCAGATCTTCAAAACCTCCCGCGGCGTGCCCGCATCCAAGACCCAGCGCGACGGCACCACCTTCGAGGGCACCGATAAGCTGGTTGTCGATTACGAAAAGTCCATCGAGAAGTACCTCAAGGACGCTCCCGAGCCGCCCATCGTCGGCTTCGGCACGCTTGAAGCCTCCTTCAAGCGCATCGCCTCCGACCTGAACTACGGCAAGCTGGACATCAACGGGGCCACCGACGCCTGGTTCAAGGAAGCCGAAGACCTTATCAAGCAGAACGCCTGATCCAGGCACCCGCCTGATTCTCGCTTCATGACTGACGGATTGAACTCGTGACTCAAAGCCCAACCCTGAGCAGGCGTTCGACGACGTCCGCCCCCGCGCAGCTTCGCAAGTCGAAGCAGCGCGGGGCGGACGCCCGCGCCGGCTACACCTTCCTGCTGCCCTGGCTGCTGGGGTTCATTGCCCTCACCGTTGGGCCGATGATCTCCTCGTTGTACCTGTCCTTCACCAACTACAACCTGTTCGAGCCGCCCAAGTGGATCGGCCTGGACAACTACACCACCCTGTTCCAGGACGAACGGTTCCTGCAGTCGGTGGGCGTGACCGTGGGTTACGTGGTCTTCGGTACCCCGCTGAAGCTCGCGGCCGCGCTGGCGGTGGCCATGCTGCTGAACAGCAAGCGCCGCGGCCAGGGCTTCTACCGTTCCGCGTTCTACGCACCCTCCCTGATCGGCGCGTCCGTGTCCATCGCCATCGTCTGGAAGGCCATGTTCGGCGACTCCGGTCCGGTGGACCAGGGCCTGTCGTTCTTCGGCATCAACCTCGGCGGCTGGGTGGGCAACCCGTCCATGACCATGCCGATGTTCATCCTCCTGACCGTCTGGCAGTTCGGCGCCCCGATGGTGATCTTCCTGGCCGGCCTGAAGCAGATCCCGAACGAACTCTACGAAGCGGCGTCGATGGACGGCGCGGGTCCGGTGCGGAAGTTCTTCAACATCACCTGGCCCATGCTCTCCCCGGTGATCTTCTTCAACCTCCTGATGGAAACCATCCACGCGTTCCAGATCTTCGCCTCGGCCTACATCATTTCCAACGGTGAAGGCGGCCCCGCCGGCTCCACCCTCTTCTACACCCTCTACCTGTACCTGCGCGGCTTCAGCGACTTCCGGATGGGCTACGCCTCGGCAATGGCCTGGCTCCTGGTGATCGTGGTGGGCATCATTACCCTGATCTTCTTCCGCACGTCCAAGTCCTGGGTCCACTACAGCGGTGATGCAAAATGACAACCATGGCAACCCCCACGCAGTCCGCCCCGGACGCCTCCGCCCCGGTCTACAACCCGAAATCGGAGTCAGCGGGCGCGAAGCGGGCCAAGAGCCTGGCCTTCCATGCGGTCGCGCTGCTCCTCACGGCGGTGGTGCTCTACCCCGGCCTGTGGATGATCGCCTCCTCGTTCAAGCCGAACTCCGAGATCGGCGGCGCGAACACGTCGCTGTGGTCCAGCAACTTCAGCTTCGACAACTTCGTCACGGCCATGGACGGCATCGGCGGTGTGTCCACCCTCCAGTTCTTCACCAACTCCCTGGTCCTGGCACTGGGCGCCGTGGTGGGCACCATCCTGTCCGCATCGGTCTCGGCCTACGCATTCGCCCGGATCAAGTTCCCCGGCCGCGGCATCTTCTTCGGCATGATGATCGCCACCCTGCTGCTGCCGTTCCACGTGGTGATCATTCCGCAGTACATCATCTTCCAGCAGCTGGGCCTGGTGGACACCTACATCCCGCTGCTGATCGGCAAGTTCCTGGCCGCGGACGCGTTCTTCGTCTTCCTGATGGTCCAGTTCATGCGGAACCTGCCCGCCGAACTGGACGAGGCGGCACGGATCGACGGCGCCGGGCACGTCCGGATCTTCACCTCCATCATGCTCCCGCTGATGAAGCCGGCCCTGATCTCCACCTCGATCTTCTCCTTCATCTGGAGCTGGAACGACTTCCTGGGGCCGCTGCTCTACCTGAACACCCCGGAAAAGTACCCGTTGCCGCTGGCCCTGCGGCTCTTCGTGGACCAGACCCAGTCCTCGGACTACGGTGCCATGATCGCGATGTCCGTCCTGGCCCTACTCCCGGTCCTGATCTTCTTCCTGATCTTCCAGCGGTACATTGTTGAAGGCGTTTCCACCCAGGGCCTCAAGGGCTGACGGAGACAGGAATGAGCATCATGGACAGCACCACCCCCGCATCCAGCCACCACCAGCCCATTCCGGTGAACCGGTTCGCCCTGTTCTCCGAGACCCTCCTGGCAGGGCTGCTGGTGCTGGCGCTGTCCCTTCCGCTGGTCACCATCCCCGCCGCCTACGCGGCGGGGATCGCCCACCTGGAACGGCACCTCGCCGGCCGCGACGATTCCGTCCGCGGCCTCTGGGGCACCTTCCGCGCTGCCCTGCCCGGCAGCTGGAAGCTCGGCCTGCTCACCGCGGCGGCCGCCGTCGTGATTGTCCTTAACCTGCTGCTGGCCTGGGTGGGCCAGCTGCCCGGCCGGGAAGTGGTCCTGCCGGCAACGCTGCTCCTGGCCGGCTGCGGTGCCATCCTGCTGCTGCGCACCACCGCCGCCTGGTCGGACACTGCCGGTACGGGCACCGACGCGGGAGGCGCCTGGCGCTCCGCGCTGGAAACCGGAAAAGCGCTGTCCCTCCAGGACTGGACCGGCTCGCTCCTGCTGGCCGCGGCCCTCTTCGGCGCCGTGGTCTTCGTCTGGATGCTGGTGGCACTGTTCGTCGTGGTTCCCGGCACACTGATCCTCGCCGCCGCCGCAGTGAAACTCCGCTCACACCGGGCCTGACGGCCCCCTCCAACGCCCTTCCGGCGCCGGCCTCCCGCCGGCGCCGGAACTATTTCCCCGTCTTCCCAGATATTGAGTTGAGTCCCCGACGTGCCTTCCGAGCGCCAGCGTTCCGAACAGTCCACCCGCCCGCCTGAAAGTGCCGCCCGCTGGTACCACCCGCTGAAGCAGCACAACTACCGGCTCTTCCTGGGCATGCAGCTGGCGGGAAGCGTCGGCGTCTGGATGCAGCGGCTGGCCCAGGACTGGCTGGTGCTCCAGCTGACCGCGAGCCCCGCGGCCGTGGGCGTCGCCGTCGCCCTGCAGTTCCTGCCCATGCTGGTGGTGGGACCCCTCGCCGGGCTGGTTGTGGACCTCTTCCCCAAGCGCCGGATCATGATGGTCTGCCAGTCCGTGATCGTGCTGCTCGCCCTGGGCCTGGCAGCCTGGGTGGCCAGCGGAGCCATCACCGTCTGGGCTGTATACGCAAGCTGCGTTGCGCTGGGGATCACCGCCGCCATCGACCAGCCCGCGCGGCAGGTGTTCGTGAACGAGGTGGTGGGCGACGCCGCCCTCCGGCCTGCCATCGGCCTGAACAACGCGCTGGCGCAGCTTGGCGCCATGGCCGGACCTGCCCTTAGCGGCGTGCTCATCGCCCAGGCCGGCCCGGCCGCTGCCTTCGCTGCCAACGCCCTGACCGGCGTGCTGGTGCTGGGGCTGATCATCGGCATGCGGGCCTCGGAACTTCATCCCGGCACTCCCGCCCAACGGGGCCGCGGGCAGCTGCTCGCGGGCTTCCGCTACGTCCGGGACCGGCCGCGCCTGCTGCTCCTGATCCTGCTGGCCGGGCTCCTGGGTGCCTTCGGCATGAACGGGCCCGTGGTCCTGGCAGCCTTCGCGGACCGGGTCTGGCACAACGGCGTGGAGGGCTTTGGCCTGTTCAATACCGTCAGCGCCGTCGGTGCCCTCGCCGGTGCCCTGCTCGCTGCCCGGCTGAAGAACATGGGACGCAAGGGCATTGTGGCGTCGGCCGGCCTTTTCGGGCTGTCCCAGCTGCTGGCTGCCCTGATGCCCAACCTGCTGCTCTTCACGGCCATGCTGGTGGTGGTGGGCCTCATGACGCTCCTCTTCCTCACCAGCGCCGCCACCGCGGTCCAGCTCGAGGCCGGCCCGGCCATCCGCGGCCGGGTCATGGCGCTGTACCTGCCGCTGCTCCTCGGCGGGCATGCCCTGGGCGGGCTCCTCGCCGGCTGGCTGACGGAACAGTTCGGAGTGCGCGCCGGTCTGGTGGTGACGGGCGGGCTGGGCATGCTGTCCGCCGCCGTCGTGGGCCTGCTGCTGTGGCTTCATGCCAGGCGCTCCCGCACGGCGTAAGACTGCACCCCAGGCCTTCCGCCGGTGCTGGCTCCGGGGTTATCGGGCGGGCTGCGTCCTGATGGTCCCGGCGGTTTTAGCCCGCCGGGAGGGAACCATTAGGACGCAGGAAGGGCGAATGGGGTGGGGGAGGACCCGGCCCACGGCAGGCCGAGTTCGCTGAAGGTGGCATGCTGCCGGCCGGCGCGTTCCAGCGCGTCTTCGATGCCCGTCACTACCGCGTGGGCTGCTTCGCCGTTACCCTCCCACCGGACGTAGGCGCCGTCGATGGGGGCCGGTTCCGGTGCGGTGCGGATGGCTTCCAGGACCAGCATGAAGGCGCCGCTGTCCACGGCCGAGCTGAGCAGGGGAACGCCGCGGTTACGGTGCGCCAGCAGGTTCTCGGTGAGGTCGTCCCGGCCGTAGGTTTCCTCTGTGCGCCCGGACACCGTTTCGATGGCGAGGCGGTCCTCGGTGTAGTGGAAAACCGCGGTTCCTTCGGATCCCTGGAGCGTCACGTACGGCTCCACGGACTCGGTGGCACAAATGGTGAGGACGCAGGTGATGGGCAGGCCGAATGCGGTGCGGATCCGGATCACCGAGGTGTCGTCCGATTCGATGTCGTTGGCTCGGTACAGTTCAGTTTCCACGGACGCCACATCCGCCGTGGTGCGGGCCCCGGCAATCCGCAGGGCGGTTGCCACGGCATGGGCCAGGGGATTTGTGGCCACGCCGTCCACCACGTCCACGCCGTTGATGCTGCGCTTACCCGCCCAGCGCGACCGCTTGTAGTAGGCCCTGTCGCGCACCCAGCGGCCGGTGGCCGAGATGCCCTGCAGGGTGCCGATCGTGCCGGCCGCCACCAACTCTTCGATGGCACGCAGGGCGTGTGAGCCGAGGCTTTGGAACCCTATCTGGACGCTCCTGCCCGAGGAGGCGGCGGCGTCAAGGAGGGTGTAGTAGTCGGCGAGCGAGGCCACCGGCGGCTTTTCCAGGTAGAGGTCGGCTTCCGTGGCCAGGGCGGCGAGTGCCAGCGGGGCATGGGTCTGGATGGGCGTTGCAACGATGATCACGTCCAGGTTCCGGGTGTCCGCCAGCAGTTCACTGAGCCCGGGAAAGACAACGGCCGACGCCGGCACGGACCCGGGTGCCGGCGGTTGCGGGTCCGCCACGGCCACGAGGTCGACGGCGCCCGCCGCCTGGAGGCGTTCAAGGTTGCGGAGGTGGTGGGTGCCAAAGCCGTGGACACCTACCAGGGCAACACGGGCGGGTGCACTGTTCTCGCCGGCAGCGGCGGTGGAAGGCAGTACTCCGGGGGCCGGCGTTCCTTCCAATGCGTCCGGCGCGCGGGTGCCAGCTGGCGTTCCCATGGTTCTCCATTCCGCCCGAGGGCATGGCTCGTTGGCTTTCGATGGTGGGATTGCGGCAAGCGCTTTCCACCTTCAAGTGTGCGGCATCCCTCCCGCCGGCGTCCAGTAATGTAACGATTCAAAATATTGATTGACCGACCTCCACCGGCTGGTCTAGTTTCTGCAGAAACCGATTACCTGCACCAACCGCGCACTTGCGCTATCACTTTTGGTCCCCAAAGAGGGGATATAGGAACCAGTACTGATAGGGCAACGGGGTCAGACCAGAAAGACACCATGAAAATCCTGCTCGCCGGAGACTCAACCGTCGCCAACTGCCCCACGCAAGAATTCCCCATGAGCGGATGGGGAGGGCGCCTTGCGCCACTCACGCACACCTGGGCAGCCGTGCACAACTTCGCCAAGGGCGGGGCCAGCACCGAGTCCTTCCGGGACGAGGGATTGTGGGACAGCCTGTTGGCCGAGGCCGGCGAAGGCGACCTGGTGCTCATCCAGTTCGGCCACAACGACCAGAAAAAGCCGCACCTGGCGGCCCGCACCGGCTACGCCGCCAACCTGCGCACCATGGTCCGAGGTGCGGGAAAGGGGCGCGGCTCCGGTGCTGTGCACCTCCGTGGAGCGGCGGCACTTCCTGGACGGGCCGGCGTCGGACGCTGTCCTTGAGGAAAGCCTGGAGGACTATCCGGAGGTGGTCCGGGAGATTGCCCGGGATCTGGGAGTCGCCCTGATCGACCTCAACAGCTGGACGCGAAGCCTGTACGTGGGGCTGGGCCGCGGCGCATCCATCAGCCTGTTCTGCCACTTCGGCCCGGGCGAGCACGCCCACTGGCCGGACGGCCTCACGGACAACACCCACTTTTCACAGAAGGGCGCCTCCCTGGTGGCTGGGGAAGTTGCCCGGCAGCTGGCGCGCCTGGGCTTTGGCCCCGGTGCCGCCTCTCCGGCGCGGCCGCACGGCGCACGGCTTACGACGGCGGCCCGGGCCTGAGCGCCTTGTGATGCCCGCTTCCGAAGGTTCCTGCTGCCCGGCCCCTTCGGACGTGCGGCGCCTTACCCGGCGGCGGGTGACGCTGTGCTTTGCCGCACCACCAGCTCCGGGGTGAACACCACGGAGCGGTGTATGGGGTTCTGCGACTCCACCTCTTCGGTCAGCAGCTCAATGGCGGTACGCCCCAGCGCCTCGGTGGGCTGCCGGATGGAGGAGAGCGGAACCACGGCGGAGACGGCGAAGTCGATGTCGTCATAGCCGATCAGCGCAACGTCCTCGGGAATCCGGAACGTGTGGGTCATGGTCAGCGACTGCATGACACCCAGGGCCAGGAGGTCGTTCGCGCAGAAGATGCCCTCCGGCAGAGCGTCCCTGCCGCGTTCAATCAGCATGTTGCCCACGCTCCGGCCCGCCAGGACGGTCATGCCCTCCGAGGTCAGCACCTCAAGCGTCGCGCCCGGCTCCTCCTTCACCGCTCGCTCGGCACCCTGCAGGCGGTCGGCCACCTGGCGGATGGAGGTGGCACCACCCACGAAGGCCAGGCGACGGCGGCCGGTGTCCAGCAGGTGCCGTGCTGCCAGGTACCCGCCGGCGTCGTCGTCCACCGCAACGGAACTGAACTTTGACTCGTCGGCGAGGCGGTCCACCAGAACGGTGGGCACGCCGCGCTCCCGCAGCAGGTCCAGCCGCTCGGTCACATCGCCCACGGGGGAGATCAGCAGGCCCTGGACCCGCTGCTCCTGGAACAGGTCGATGTAGTTGGCCTCCCGGCCGGCGTCGTGGCCGCTGTCGCCCAGGAGTACCGCGCTGCCGTGGAGGGCCGCGGCGTCCTCGGCCGCCCTGACCACCGAGGTGAAGAAGGGGTTGCCGACGTCCAGGACAATGAGGCCCACGGTGCGGCTGTGGCCGGCCCGGAGCTGCCGTGCGGCGTCATTCCGGATGAACCCAAGCTCGTCAATGGCCTTCAGTACGCGTTCCTTGGTGCGCTGCGACACCCGGTCCGGGTAGTTCAGCACATTCGAGACGGTTCCTACCGCCACGCTGGCGTGCGTGGCGACGTCCTTGATGCTGGCTGAGCGGTTCATGATTCTCCGTGCTGGTGGTCCGCGTGCGCTGCCTTCCGGTCCACGAATGGCCGAACCGGAATGCTTGACACCTACTCAGAATCAAGAGTACTTTGAATCGTAACAATGAAACGATTCAAAGTTGTGCGAGTTCAGGAGAGTTCCAGATGAGGGTGTGCTTCCGCTCTTCGATCAAGCCGGAATTGATCGACGAATACAAGCGGCGCCACGCCGCCGTGTGGCCGGAGATGCTCCGTGCCCTGAAGGATGCGGGCTGGAACAACTACTCCCTGTTCCTGGGGGAGGATGGGCTCCTGGTGGGCTACGTGGAGTGCGACGACTTCGAGGCCGCCCGGGCACGCATGGCCCTCACCGACATCAACGCCCGCTGGCAGGCGGAAATGGCAACGCTGTTCGAAAACTCCGGCCAGGCGCCCGATGAGGGGTTCCAGGTCCTGGAGGAAGTCTTCAACCTTGACAGCCAGCTCGGGGCAGCAGGAACACCCGCTTCCTGAACCGCCGCAACCGGCAGCCCCACAGCTGCACCCCAACAGACCACAGAACAAGACACCGGAAAGAACCATCATGAATGACGTAGCAACGGCGCTGGGCAGGCTCGGGGAGCTTGCCATCGAGGTCCCCTCGTGGGCCTATGGAAACTCGGGCACGCGGTTCAAGGTGTTCGGCACGCCCGGCACGCCGCGGACCGTACAGGAGAAGCTGGCTGATGCCGCGAAGGTCCACGAGCTGACGGGCCTGGCGCCCACGGTGGCACTGCACATCCCGTGGGACAAGGTGGACGACTACGCCGCCCTGAAGGAATACGCGGCCGGCCTGGGCGTGGGCCTGGGCACGATCAACTCCAATACGTTCCAGGACGACGAGTACAAGTTCGGGTCGCTGACCTCATCCAACGAGGCAGTCCGCCGCCGGGCCATCGAGCACCACCTGGACTGCATCGAGATCATGCACGCCACCGGGTCGAAGGACCTGAAGATCTGGCTGGCGGACGGCACCAATTACCCGGGCCAGGACGACATGCGCGGCCGCCAGGACCGTCTCGCCGAGTCGCTGCAGGAAATCTACGCAGCCCTGGGCGATGAGCAGCGCCTGGTGCTGGAGTACAAGTTCTTCGAGCCGGCTTTCTACCACACCGACGTTCCCGACTGGGGCACTTCCTACGCCCAGACCCTGGCCCTTGGCGAGAAGGCGTTCGTCTGCCTGGACACCGGCCACCACGCCCCGGGCACCAACATCGAGTTCATCGTGATGCAGCTGCTGCGCCTGGGCAAGCTGGGTTCCTTCGACTTCAACTCCCGCTTCTACGCCGACGACGACCTGATCGTCGGTGCCGCGGACCCGTTCCAGCTCTTCCGCATCATGCACGAGGTGATCCGTGGCGGCGGTTACGGCAAGGACTCCGGTGTGGCTCTGATGCTGGACCAGTGCCACAACCTGGAGGAGAAGATTCCTGGCCAGATCCGCTCGGTGCTGAACGTCCAGGAAATGACCGCCCGTGCATTGCTGGTGGACACCGCAGCCCTGACGGAGGCCCAGCGCGCCGGGGATGTCCTGGCAGCGAACGCTGTGTTCAACGACGCGTTCTACACCGACGTCCGCCCGGTCCTGGCCGAGTGGCGTGAATCCCGCGGCCTGCCCGCGGACCCGCTGGCCGCGTTCAAGGCCAGCGGCTACCAGAAAAAGATCAACGAGGACCGCGTGGGCGGCCAGCAAGCCGGATGGGGCGCATAAGAAGCATGAACAAGACTGTTGAAGACCTGATTTCACGCTCCAACCGCCTGGGCGCGGACAAGCGGAACACCAACTTTGCCGGCGGCAACACCTCCGCCAAGGGCACTGAGAAGGACCCGGTCACGGGCGAGGACGTCCAGCTGCTCTGGGTCAAGGGCTCCGGCGGGGACCTGGGCACGCTGAAGGCCGAAAACCTCGCGGTGCTGAGGCTGGACCGGCTGAACGCCCTGAAGAACGTCTACCCCGGTGTTGACCGCGAGGACGAGATGGTGGCGGCCTTCGATTACTGCCTGCACGGCAAGGGCGGCGCCGCCCCCTCAATCGATACCGCCATGCACGGGCTGGTGGACGCCGCGCACGTGGACCACCTGCACCCGGACTCCGGCATTGCCATTGCGACGGCGGTGGACGGCGAAGCGCTGACCACCAAGATCTTCGGCAACAAGGTGGTGTGGGTGCCCTGGCGCCGCCCCGGATTCCAGCTGGGCCTGGACATTGCAGCCATCAAGGACGCCAACCCGCAGGCCATCGGCACCATCCTGGGCGGCCATGGCATCACGGCCTGGGGCGCCACCAGCGAGGAAGCCGAGCAGAATTCGCTCTGGATCATCGAGCAGGCCGAGAAGTACATCAAAGAGAACGGCAAGGCCGAGCCCTTCGGGCCCAAGTTGCCCGGCTACGGGGCGCTCCCGGAGGCGGAGCGCCGTGCCAAGGCCGCGGCCCTGGCACCCGTGATCCGCGGCCTGGCCTCCACGGACAAGCCGCAGCTGGGGCACTTCAGCGATGACGCCGTCGTCCTGGACTTCCTCGAAGCTGCCGAGCACCCGCGCCTGGGCGCTCTGGGCACCTCCTGCCCGGACCACTTCCTGCGCACCAAGGTCAAGCCGCTGATCCTGGACCTGCCCGCCGACGCCTCCATCGAGGACTCCATCGCCCGGCTGCACGAGCTGCACGCCGACTACCGCGAGGACTACCAGGCCTACTACGACCGCCACGCGGACCAGGACAGCCCGGCCCTGCGCGGCGCCGACCCGGCCATCGTGCTGGTCCCCGGCGTGGGCATGTTCTCCTTCGGGGCGAACAAGCAGACCGCCCGCGTGGCCGGCGAGTTCTATATCAATGCCATCAACGTGATGCGCAGCGCCGAAGCCATCTCCACCTACGCTCCGATCGAGGAATCCGAGAAGTTCCGGATCGAGTACTGGGCGCTGGAGGAAGCCAAGCTGGCCCGGATGCCCAAGCCCAAGTCGCACGCCACCCGCATCGCTTTGGTGACAGGTGCGGCGTCGGGCATCGGCAAGGCCATCGCCACCCGCCTCGCCGCGGAAGGCGCCTGCGTGGTCATCGCCGACCTCAACCTTGAGAACGCGCAGAAGGTGGCCGAGGAACTCGGCGGCCCGGATGTCGCCGTCGGCGTCCAGGCCGACGTGACCGACGAAGCCCAGGTTGCGGCAGCCATCGACGCCGCCGTCCTGGCCTTCGGCGGCGTGGACCTGGTGGTCAACAATGCCGGCCTGTCCATTTCCAAGCCGCTGCTGGAAACCACCGTAAAGGACTGGGACCTGCAGCACAACGTCATGGCCAAGGGCTCCTTCCTGGTGGCCAAGGCCGCCGCCAAGGTCATGATCGCGCAGGGGCTGGGCGGGGACATCATCTACATCTCCTCCAAGAACTCCGTGTTCGCCGGTCCCAACAACATCGCCTACTCCGCCACCAAGGCAGACCAGGCCCACCAGGTGCGCCTGCTCGCCGCCGAACTGGGCGAGCACGGCATCCGCGTCAACGGCATCAACCCCGACGGCGTGGTCCGCGGCTCAGGGATCTTCGCCGGCGGCTGGGGCGCCAAGCGCGCCGCGGTCTATGGCGTGGACGAGGAGAAACTGGGCGAGTACTACGCCCAGCGCACCCTGCTCAAGCGCGAGGTCCTGCCCGAGCACGTGGCCAACGCCGCCGCAGTGCTCACCAGCAACGAACTGTCCCACACCACCGGCCTGCACATCCCCGTGGACGCCGGAGTGGCGGCAGCCTTCCTGCGATGAACGGGCACGCTTCGACGGTCGACGGCGGCGTGTTCGCCGCCGTCGACATCGGCGCCTCCTCCGGCCGGGTCATCCTGGGCCGGGTGGGCAGCGACGGGGTGCAGCTCGAGGTGGTCCACCGCTTCCCCAACGGCGTGGTGGAGATCGACGGCGGCCTCCGCTGGAACTTCGACGCCCTCTTCGCGGAGGTGCTTGAGGGGCTCCGGGCAGCGGCGACCGTCGCTGCGGTGCAGGGCGAAAGAATCGCCAGCATCGGCATCGACACCTGGGCCGTGGACTACGGGCTGGTCAACACGGCCGGGGAACTCACGGCCCAGCCGTTCAGCTACCGCGACGACCGCAGCCGCGCCGCCGTCGAGCCGGTCCACCGGAAACTCGACCCCGCCCGGCTCTACGCCACCACCGGGCTGCAGTTCCTGCAGTTCAACACCATCTACCAGCTCGCCGCCGAGAAGGACCTGGACGGGCTGCAGGCGCTGCTCATCCCGGACCTGATCGCCTTCCTCCTCACCGGGGTCCGGCGGACCGAGGCCACCAACGCCTCCACCACCGGGCTGTTCGACGCGGTGGCGGGGGAGTGGGCCACGGAATTCCTCTCCGCCCTGGGCCTGCGGCGGGACCTCTTCCCGCCGCTGATCCAGCCTGGAGAGACGTTCGGAGCACTGCTCCCGGACGTCGCGTCCGCCGTCGGGCTGCCTCGAGACACGAAGGTGGTGGCGGTCGGCTCGCACGACACCGCGTCCGCCGTCGCCGCGGTCCCGGCCCGGGAAGACGATTTCGCTTACATCTCCTCGGGCACCTGGTCCCTGGTGGGCCTCGAGCTCAAGCATCCGGTGCTCACCGAAGCCAGCCGCGAGGCGAACTTCACCAACGAACGCGGCGTGGACGGCACCATCCGCTACCTCCGCAACATGGGCGGCCTCTGGCTGCTCAGCGAATGCCAGCGGACATGGGCCGCGGAAGGATTCCGTCCAGAGCTTCCCGCGCTGCTCCAGGCTGCCGCGGCGCTGCCGCCGGGCGGGCCTCAGATCAACCCGGACGATCCCTACTTCATCGCCCCGGACAACATGCCCGAGCGCATCCGGGCCGCTGTCCGCCTGACCGGCGACGTGCTGATCGACGATCCGGCAGCCATCACCCGCTGCATCATGGACAGCCTCGCCACCGGCTATGCCAGGACCATCCGCGACGCCGAGAAGCTCGCGGACCGTTCCGTGGAGATGGTGCACGTGGTGGGCGGCGGCTCGCAGAACCAGTTGCTCTGCCAGCTCACGGCCGATGTGACGGGCCGGAAAGTGGTGGCCGGACCGGTGGAGGCCACTGCCCTGGGCAACGTCCTGGTCCAAGCGCGGGCGGCCGGCGCTGTGACCGGCGGCCTGGCCGAACTGCGCGCCCTGGTGGCGGCCGGCAGCCCGCTCCAGGTCTTCACCCCGCAGCTCACCAGGCTGTAGCGATCCCTCCAGCAAACAGGAGCCACGGATTCGTGGCTCCTGTTTTTGCGCTCGTTTTTCGGGTAAGTTCCTTTTTGCGGCTGTGAGAAAACGGTTTCTGGCCGCAGGGACAGGGACACATGAAACAACTCAGCAGGCTCGGCATTGTGGGCTACGGGGCCGGCGATGCCGCCAACAGCATGATCATCAGCACCTCAAACATGTTCCTGCTGGTCTACTACACGGATGTCGCGGGCATCGGGGCGGCTGCGGCAGGGACCTTGCTGGTGGTGGCGCGGGTGTTCAACGCCTTCACGGACATTGCGGCCGGACGCATCGTGGACCGCGTGCACAGCAGGCGGTGGGGCAAATTCCGGCCCTACCTGATGTTCGGCTTCATCCCGCTCCTGCTCAGTGCGGCCGTGTTCCACGTCCCTGACGCGGATCCTTCGGTGAAGCTGCTGTATGCCTACTGCACGTACGGCCTGGTGTGCCTGGCCTACAGCCTGGTGAACGTGCCCTACGGCTGCCTCGTGGGGGCAATGACCCAGGATCCGAGGGAACGGGCCCGGCTGGCGGGTGCCCGGACCATCGGCGGGCTGTCGGTGGGGGCAACCCTCGGCTTCTTCATCGCCCCGCTGCTCGGCGCCGGCGGTGACATGCAACAGATCTTCACGGTCATGACGCTGGTTTTCGCGGCCGTGGGGTCAGGGCTGTACGTGTTCACCGGGATCGCCTGCCGGGAACGGATCGCCGGCAGTGTCCCTACCATTACGCTGCGCCAAAGTGTGGATGCGCTGAAAGCCAACTCCCCGCTGGTGGTCCTCTGCATCAGCTCGGTCCTGTTCGTCACCGGCGCCAGCGCCACCGGTGCCGCCCAGTTCTTCTACCTCCGCGATGTCCTGTCCAGGGTGGACCTGTTTCCGGTCATGGCGGCCGCGCAGGTGGCCATCACCCTGGTGCTCGCCGTCGTGATGCCGCGCATCGTGGCGCGGTGGGGCAAGAGGGCGGTCTACACAGCGGGCGGCTGCACCGGGGCGCTGGGCGGCGTGCTGGTCTTCCTGGTTCCGGCCACCCTGCCATGGCTGGCCGTCGCCGGCATGGTGCTGGCCATGCTGTCGTCGGCGTCGGTGGGCATCGTGACCTGGGCGCTGATCGCGGACACCGTGGAGTACGGCGAATGGAAGACCGGCGTGCGCGTGCAGGGCATCAACTATGCGCTCCTGGCGGCAACCCGCAAGCTGGGCATGGGCTTCGGCGGAGGAGTGGTGGCCTTCTCGCTGGCCTGGGGCGGCTATGCATCAGCGGCCGCGGTGCAGTCGGACACCGCCCTCCTGGCCATCCGGGCCGCCGCCGGCCTGCTGCCCGGATCCCTGACCCTGGCAGCTGCGGCAGCAATGTACTGGTACCGGCTGACGGACAAAAGGCACGCGGAACTGGTGGCCGGCCTGCAGGAATCGCGATAGCCGCCGGAGAATGTGACGCAACCGATTTTGCACTCCTGTCCGGCGGGGTTATGGTCTTTCCCATGACTAACCGTTGGTATGCGTATTTTTCGTTGGCTCTGGAGGGGCCCGCGTCTAACTGACACGCATCCAACAACCTTCAGAGCCAACAGGGCAGAGATTATTCTCTGCCCTTCGCCGTTTCTCCGGCGGGTTCTGAACTGGGCCCGCTTCCCATCTGGAACAGGACCCGAACATGAGCACCGCAACAGCAGCAGCCGCAAAATCCACCTCGAACCTGCGGGTCAGCGAATTCACTGCGCTGCCCACCCCGTCCGAACTCATCGCAGAACTGCCCCTGGACGCCCGGGTGGCGGACGTCGTCGAACGCGGACGCGATGAAGTCCGCGCCATCATGGACGGCGTGGACGACCGCCTGCTGGTCATCGTCGGCCCCTGCTCCATCCACGACCCCAAGGCCGGGCTCGAGTACGCCCGCCGGCTGGTCAGCCAGGCCGAGAAGCACAAGGAAGACCTGCTGATCGTCATGCGGACCTACTTCGAAAAGCCCCGCACCACCGTGGGCTGGAAGGGCCTGATCAACGATCCCCGGCTGGACGGCAGCCACGACATGGTCACCGGCCTGCGGACCGCCCGGCACTTCCTGCAGCAGGTCACTGCCCTGGGGCTGCCCACCGCCACCGAATTCCTCGAGCCCATCAGCCCGCAATACATGGCGGACCTGATTTCCTGGGGCGCCATCGGTGCGCGGACCACGGAAAGCCAGATCCACCGCCAGCTCGCGTCCGGCCTGTCCATGCCCATCGGCTTCAAGAACGGGACCGACGGCGACCTCCAGGTGGCCATCGATGCCTGCGGTGCGTCCGCGGCGGCGCAGGCCTTCCTGGGGATCGACGGCGAAGGCCGGGCGGCGCTGGTGGCCACGGCCGGGAACCCGGACACGCATGTGATCCTGCGCGGCGGCCGGAAGGGCCCCAACTACTCCGCAGCCGACGTCGAAGCCGCCTCGGCGAAGCTGGCCGGCAAGCAGCTGAACCCGCGGCTGATCGTGGATGCCAGCCACGCCAACAGCGGCAAGAGCCACCACCGGCAGGCGGAGGTGGCGTTCGAAATCGGTGCCCAGCTCGAGGACGGCGGCACCTCCGCCCAGGCCATCGCGGGCGTCATGCTGGAAAGCTTCCTGGTGGGCGGAGCCCAGAACCTGGACGTTGCCGAACACGCGGCCGGCCGGGACGAGCTGGTCTACGGCCAGAGCGTCACCGACGCCTGCATGGAGTGGGACGTCACAGCCTCGGTCCTGGACCAGCTGGCAGCGTCTGCCCGGAAGCGCCGGGCGGTGAAATAGGGGAGCGCACTACTTTCACATCGGCCACATGAGCATCTAGAGTATCTAGGTAGGTGGTTGGTGGATGGCTCAGCATCGGAACACCGCATTGGCATGTACCTGGGGTCACTGTTGTCCATCCGTCAGCAAAGGAATAGGGAAATGTCGGAACAGAACTTCTCCAACGCGAAGTTCCTCACCGTGGCTGAAGTAGCCCAGGTCATGCGCGTCTCCAAAATGACTGTGTACCGCCTGGTGCACTCCGGTGAAATGCCCGCGGTGCGCTTTGGCCGCTCCTACCGGGTCCCCGAGAACGCCGTCGAACAGTACCTCAAAGGTGCCGTGGTGGAGGGCCACACCGAGACCGCCTGAGGAGGCCTGTCAAAGGCCGCCCCCGATAGGCGGTACCCTGTTAAGGAACGATTTACGTCATTGTAAGAATCTGTCAGTTGTTCAGTTCGTAGCTTCGTCCACGGACCCGTTCCAGCAGACAGGTACTGCATCTAGTTTGTAAGGAACTTTCGTGGGTTCAGTAATCAAGAAGCGTCGCAAGCGTATGGCCAAGAAGAAGCACCGCAAGCTGCTTCGCAAGACCCGTCACCAGCGCCGCAACAAGAAGTAGCAATACTTCGCACAGCGTGAAAATGCCCGTCGCCTTCCAGGCGGCGGGCATTTCTTTTGTCCGGAGCACAACCAGGTGGCAGTAACTGTCGTTTTGAGGGCCCAAAACGACAGTTACTGCTACCTAGACGCGCGGGCCGCGGATCCGGGCGAAGCCCTTCCACAGGCCGTAGACCGCCCCGCCGGCCGTGGCTGCCTTGAGTCCGAATGTTGCCGCGCGGCGGCCGGCCCGGAAATCATAGACCGGCCAGTTGTGGTCCCGGGCATGCCGGCGGAGCCGGGCGTCCGGGTTGATCGCAACGGGGTGGCCCACCAGCGAGAGCAGCGGGATGTCGTTGTAGGAGTCGCTGTAGGCCCAGCAGCGCTTGAGGTCCAGGTCCTCGGCGTCGGCGATGGCCTGGACGGCAACGGCCTTGGCGGACCCGTGCAGGATGTCGCCCACCAGTCGGCCGGTGTACAGGCCCTCCGAAATTTCCCCCACGGTGCCCAGCGCGCCGGTGAGGCCCAGGCGGGTGGATATGACCGTTGCCACCTCAATGGGGGTGGCGGTGACCAGCCAGACGCGGCGGCCCACCCGCAGGTGCTGCTCAGCCAAAGCCTTTGCGCCGGGCCAGATCCGCGAGGCGATCATCTCGTCATAGACCTCTTCGCCCAATGCCTTGATGTCGTCGACGCTGATGCCCACCGCCAGATTGAGGGCCGAATCGCGGACGGCATGGACGTCGTCCATGTTCTCCCCGCGCGCCAGGAACATAAACTGCTTCCACGCCATCCCCGCTGCCTGCCGCAGCGTGAAGGCGCCGCGCTGATGCATCTTCCGCGCCACATGGAACAGGCTGGCGCCGCGCATGAGCGTATTGTCGACGTCGAAGAAGGCCGCCTCGCCCGGCTGCGGCGCAGCAACCGGTTTGGTGACTACGGCGACGTACTTCTCCTCGGGCATGGACTCGAGTCTAGTCAATCCAGTGGGACGAAGGCTTCGGCGTGCCCGGCACCGCGAACGGGGCTACGGTTAAGCCATGGCCATCCCCCGCGTCGTCCTCCTCACCAAAGCCAACTGCCACCTCTGTGAAGATGCGCGCGACGCCGTTGCGCGGGTTACTGCCTCCCTGGGCCTTGAGTGGACGGAAGAGCTGGTTGACGAGCAGCCTGAACTGCGGGAACGCTACGCGGAGGAGATTCCGGTGGTGCTGGTGGACGGGGTGCAGCGCGACTTCTGGAAGATCAACGAGGCTCACCTGGAACGCGTGCTCCAGCGCGCGATGGCACAGTAACGGGGATGCATTGCGGTTGATTGCACCTGCTTTGTGGGCACCGGCGGGAGGGCTCTAGAGTGGAGTCACAACGCGACTCAAGGGAGGGGCTGGTGACTTCGCTGGACTCGACTCCCCAGGCTGTCCCGGATCTTCCGGACGCCACGGGCACCCCGGCCAAACAGATTCCGCCCGCGGCCGTAGCCCGGCTGACGCTCTACCTGCGCGCCCTCAACACCCTGCTTGCCGACGGGGTGGAGCGCGTCTCCTCCGAGTCGCTCGCCGAAGCCTCAGGAGTAAGCTCCTCCACGCTGCGCAAGGACCTGTCCCATGTGGGGTCCTACGGCACCCGCGGAGTGGGATACGAGGTGCAGTACCTCAGCCGCCACATTGCCGCCGCCCTGGGGCTTACCCACGACTGGAAAGTGGCCATTGTGGGCGCGGGCAACCTGGGCAAGGCCCTGGCCCGGTACGGCGGATTCGAGTCCCGCGGCTTCGACGTCGTGGCCATCTTTGACGCCGACCAGATGGTGGTGGGCAACGAGGTGGGGTGGCTGCGCGTCAGCGATGTTGCGGACCTGGAAACCGTCCTGCACCGCACCGGAGCCAACATGGTGGTGCTGGCGCTCCCGGCGGCCGTGGCCCAGGGCGTGTGCGACCGGGTGGTGGCCGCCGGTGTCCACAGCGTGCTCAGCTTCGCCCCCGTGATGCTCCAGGTTCCGGAAGGGGTCAACCTGCGCAAGGTGGACATGGCCACCGAGCTGCAGATCCTGGCCTATCACGCACAGCGGGCGCAGGCCCCGGGGCAGACTGCCTGAGGCCGGCCCCCGGGCCTGCCCTTAGGACGCGCACGTTCCACGGTGACGCTCAGATGTCCGGGCGACACCCAAATTTGGGCCGCGAAAATGAGCACCCGCGTCGACGGTGAGCACCCGCGTCGCCGGCACGCCACCGGGCGGAAAATGAGTTCCCGCTTCGATGTTTGTAGCCGGGACCAAGAAAAGCGGCCCGGGATGCAGTGCGCATCCCGGGCCGCTTTCGTCAGCGGGTATTACCGGCCGTAGGGGTTGCCGAAGCCGCCGCCGTACGGGTTGGCGAACGGCTGCTGCTTCCGGAAATAGGGTGCGGCAGCCGGCAGGTAGAGCAGCACGATGGCGGCGATTCCCAGCAGGGTGCCCAGGGTGCCGATGGTGGGCGGACCGAACAGCCCGAAGATGGACAGGGCCGCGAACACCGTGCCCAGGATGCGTGCCCAGTTCTTGCCCTTGCGGACGAAGAAGGCCACCAGCAGGTACAAGCCTGCGCCGATGATGGCGAACACCACCAGAGTGCCGGCGATGATGCCCTTGATGTCCTCGTATGTAACGCCCGTGGCGCCGCCGGCTTCCATCTGGTCCTCGAAGGTCTGGCGGAACATCGGGTCATCCAGCTGCGTCAGGCCCGTCAGCAGGGAGACCACGAAAATCACGGCGGAGGCGATCAGCAGCCAGAAGGAGATGTTGACGAGCTGGGGGACGCCGTTGGCGCCGGCAGGCTGGGGCTGCTCGGACGGGTACTGCGCGTACGGGGACTGGCCGTAGGAGGACTGGCCGAAAGGCTGCTGGCCGTAGCCGGGAGCCTGCGGCGGGTTCTGCCCGTACTGCGGTGCGTTTTGTCCGTACTGCGGGGCCGACGGCGGCTGGGAACCATACTGCGGCGCGTTCTGCCCGTACTGCGGCGGGTTCTGCGCGTACGGCTGGCCGTACTGCGGAGCGTTTTCGCCGTAGCGGGGCTGGCTGCCGGGCTGGTTTCCGGACTGGTCATCGTTGGGTACGGGCGGCGGGACTGGAGGAGTGCTCATGAGCGGTCCTTCTGCAGGTCGGATTCCAGGGAGGCTGCCGGGAGCGGTCCTGCGCCGAACCCCCAGCAAGGCTTAAGTCCACCGTACCCCCGGGCTGCCGCCTTGTGGGTCATTCTGCGGAGGTATTCCGCGCCGGGGCGGCGGCAAACCAGGCCTGGGCATTCGGCAGCCACATCAGCACCGTTGCCGCCAGGCTGACCAGGAAGGCCGTCCAGTTTCCGGCACTTTGCCCCATGCCCGACGACGTATTAACTCCGGCAAGGACCAGGGTGATCCCGGCAAGCACCGTCAGGGCCACCCGCGCCCACTTGCGGCCGGCCTTCATCTTGACCGCGAAGACCATTTGCGCGGCCCCGACGGCGGCGGCCAGCAGCATCAGTGCGACGACGGCTGCGGCGGCCGCGGGCGCGGCCGCAAAAAGCACCAGGGACGCCAGCATCCCCAGGAGTCCGCCCATCAGGGCAAGGATCCCGCCAATGAACCAGATCCAGAACGAGACCTTTATTTCAGTGGGCCGGCCGGCAACAGAAAACAGCGCGCCCAGGCCGTTCTGCGGCAGGCGGGAAGAGTTGCTCATGGCGTTCACTGTAGTCCCGCCCGGCGGTGTCACGGCGAGGCCCGGTGCGCAGGGACTGCTCCCGCGCAACGGGCGAGGGTTTCACTGCGCGGTCCGGTACGACCAACACCATTAAGACGGAAAACCTCCAGCACCGGGCTGCATGCCGGTGCCGGAGGTTTCCAAGGGCTGCTTACGCTGCGGGAGCGATGAACGCCAGTTCCAGGTTGATGGCAACCTTGTCGCTGACCAGGACGCCGCCGGTTTCCAGGACGGCGTTCCAGGTGAGGCCGAAATCCTTGCGGCTGATGGTGGTCTCGGCGGAAACGCCGGCGCGTGTGTTGCCGAACGGGTCAACGGCCACGCCGTTGAACTCGGTCTCCAGGGTGACGGGGCGGGTAACGCCCTTGATGGTGAGGTCGCCGTTCAGTTCGTAGCTGTTGCCCTTGGCCACCAGGCCGTTGGAGACGAAGGAGATTTCCGGGAACTTCTCCACGTCGAAGAAATCCTCGCCCTTGACGTGGCCGTCGCGGTTGGCATCGCCGGAGTCGAAGCTGGCGGTGTTGATGGTGGCCTGGATCTTGGAGTCGGCCACATCCTCTGCCAACTCCAGGGTGGCAGCGGCGTCGGTGAACTGGCCGCGGACCTTGCTGATGCCTGCGTGGCGGACAGTGAAGCCGATCTCGCTGTGGGAGTTGTCGAGGGTCCAGGTGCCGGTGGTGATGTCTGCGGGAAGTGCCATGGTGATGCTCCTTGATTCGTGCGTGCCGGATAACGGTTGCGTTGAACCTTCATCTGTTGAAGCCTCAACTATCTTGCTGCATCCAGTATAAACATGCATTTGCATCTTTTGTTCCCGGTCTCGGAACATTTCTTCAAAAACTTCAGTTCTACTCTTTGTAGAAAGCACCTGTGGAAGATTTCGGATCGCACGCCATCTTTGAGAAACTGGTAAACATGCCCCAAGCCACTGTCCATCTGCTCCGCCATGGCGAAGTCCATAATCCGGACGGCGTCCTGTATGGAAGGCTGCCCGAATTCCACCTCTCCGAACTGGGGCGGGAGATGGCCCGCATGCTCGCCGAGCACTTCCGGCAGCGCGCGGAAAACGGTGCCCGGATCACCTACCTTGCCGCTTCGCCGCTTGACCGGGCCCAGGAAACCGCAGCCCCCACGGCCGAGGCGCTGCGCCTGCAGATCCACACCGATGAACGGATCATCGAGGCAGAGAACTACTTCGAGGGCATGAAGGTCACCAAGGCCGAGCTGCGCCGTCCCAAGCACTGGCCCCGGCTGGTCAACCCGTTGCGCCCCTCGTGGGGCGAGCCGTACAAGCAGCAGGCCTCGCGGGTGATGGCGGCGGTCCAGGATGCCCGCCTTCGCGCCATTGAACTGGCGGACGGCAATTTTGGCTCGGCCGGACCCGAGGCAATCATGGTCAGCCACCAGCTTCCCATCTGGGCAACCCGCCTCAACGCCGAGGGCAAGCCGCTGTGGCATGACCCGCGGAAACGCGAATGCACTTTGACTTCCATCACGTCGCTGGTGTTCGACGACGACGGCACGCTCCTGCGCGTGCAGTACAGCGAACCAGCGGCGTCCCTTCTTCCCGGTGCCGCCAGCACCCCTGGAGCCTAGTAGTGACTGACAGCAATTTCCGGAACACCCCGGCAGGCAAAGGACCCGTCAGCTCCCGCCGCAGTGTCCTCGCTGCCGGCGGCCTGGCGCTGACCGCGCTGACCGTGGGCCTGTCCGGGTGCGCCCAGGAGGACGCGCTGGCGCAGCAGGCGAAGGCCGGGGACAACAAGAACTATGTTGCCGGGGACGGTTCCGTCACGGAGTTCGCCGCGGCGGACCGCAAGGCGGCCGTCCAGATCAACGGCACGCTCTTCAACGGCACGGCAGTAGCCCCGGCTGACTTCCAGGGCAAGGTGACCGTGCTGAACTTCTGGTTCGCCGCCTGCGCCCCGTGCCGGGTTGAAGCGCCGATCCTGGAGGAGCTCCACCAGGAGTTCAAGGACCAGGGCGTGCAGTTCTTCGGCGTCAACCTCCGCGACGAGAAGGCCACCGCCGAGGCGTTCGACAAGACGTTCAACCTGACCTACCCGAGCTTCGACGACAAGGACGGCGGCGTCCTGCTCGCCGTGTCCGGGCTGGTCCCGCCGGGGGCCGTACCCACAACGCTGGTGCTGGACAAGGAGGGGCGCGTGGCCTCCCGCGTCCTGGGGGAGATCCAGAAGGGCACCCTCAAGGCCCTCATCACCGCAGCCGTGGCAGAGTAGCGGACCCGTGAACAGTCCCTTCGCCGAAGCCATCCTGAGCGGTTCGCTGCTCCTGGCTATTCCCGTGGCCCTGCTCGCGGGACTGGTTTCCTTCCTTTCGCCCTGCGTCCTGCCCCTGGTCCCCGGCTACCTGGGCTACGTCACGGGGCTCAGCGGCGTGGACCTGCAGAAGCAGAAGCGCGGCCGCATGCTGGTGGGCATCGGGCTGTTCGTCCTGGGCTTCTCAGTGATCTTTGTGCTCCTGGGCGGTGCCTTCGGCCAGCTGGGAACCCTCATCACGGGCTCCCAGAACGCCTGGATCACCCAGCTGCTCGGGCTCCTGGTGATCGTCATGGGCGTGGTGTTCATGGGCGGTTTCAGCTGGCTGCAGCGCGATGCGAAGATCCATGCCAAGCCGCCGGCAGGCCTGTGGGGCGCGCCACTGCTGGGCCTGACCTTCGGGCTGGGCTGGGCGCCCTGCATCGGCCCCACCTACTCGGCCGTGCAGCTGTTGAGCCTCTCCGGCGGTTCCTCCGCCGCCAAGGGCGCGTTCCTCGCCTTCGTCTACAGCCTGGGGCTTGGCATCCCGTTCCTGCTGATCGCCCTTGCCCTGCGCCGCGGGATGGGCGTGATGGCGTTCTTCCGCAAGCACCGCCTGGCCATCCAGCGCATCGGCGGCGGCATCCTGGTGGTCCTGGGCCTGCTGATGGCCACCGGGGTGTGGGGAGCCTGGGTGACCGAGCTGCAGTACTGGTTCCAAACCGACGTGAAGTTGCCAATCTGATGAGCGAGCGTGTGAACGTAGAGAAGAAGTCCCCAGCCGAGGCCGGCGGCAACGAGCCCGGCGGCAAAGTGCTGGAGGCCAAGGCCGTCGCCGCGCTGCCTGCCCTGGGCCCCAAGGAAATGCTGCGCTGGGCGTGGACCCAGCTGACCAGCATGCGGACGGCCCTGTTCCTGCTGCTGCTCCTGGCCGTGGCCGCGGTCCCGGGCTCGCTCTTCCCGCAGCGCCCGGCCAACCCGGCCGTGGTGACCCAGTACATCAAGGACAACCCGGATTACGGCAAGCTGCTGGACTCCCTGCAGCTCTATGACGTGTATTCCTCGGCATGGTTCTCGGCCATCTACCTGCTGCTGTTCATCTCCCTCATCGGCTGCGTGGTGCCCCGCGCCATCGCCCACTACAAGGCAATGCGCTCCCAGCCGCCGCGCACCCCCAAGCGCCTCTCCCGCCTGCCCGAGTACGGCACACTGGTCATTCCCGCCGCCGCGGGGATCCCGGCGTCGGACGCCATCCATGGTGCCGCCGGGCTGCTGCGCAAGCGCGGCTACCGCGTTGAAGTGAGGGACGACGACGGCGCGCGGCCGTCTTTGGGTGCCGAACGCGGCTTCCTGAAGGAAGTGGGCAACCTCGTCTTCCACACCTCCCTGATCGGCGTGCTGGTTTCGGTGGCAATTGGAGGACTGTTCGGCTACAGCGGCCAGCGGATCCTCGTGGAGGGCGACACCTTCGTCAACACCCTGGTGGGCTACGACCAGTTCAATCCGGGCACCAACTTCCAGTCCAGCCAGCTGCAGCCGTACTCCATCCAGCTGGACAAGTTCGACATCACTTTCGACCGGGAGTCCCAGGGCAAGTTCGGCCAGCCCATCGACTTCGCCGCCGCCGTGACCACCAGGGAAAACCCGGACGCGCCCGCCAAGCAGGAGACCCTGAAGGTGAACGACCCCGTCACCCTGGGCGGCACCAGCATCTACCTCACCGGCAACGGCTACGCGCCCGTGGTGACCATCCGCGACGGGGAGGGCAACATCGCCATGCAGGGGCCCGTGGTGGCCAAGCTGCAGGGGGACAACTACTACTCGTCCGTGGTCATCAAGGTCCCCGACGCCAAGCCGGACCAGCTGGGCTTCGCAGGCTTCTTCCTCCCCACCGCGTTCGTCACGGACGAGGGCGTGTCCTTCAGCGGCGACCCGGAGCTCTTCAACCCGCAGCTGACCCTGAACTCCTACTTCGGAGACCTTGGCCTGGACGACGGCGCTCCGCAGAACGTCTTCGAGCTGGACGTGGAGGACCTGACGCCGCTGAACGCCCGGAACCTTGACGCCGGCGGCATCACCCTGGCGCCCGGCACGTCCTACACCCTGCCCGACGGCAAAGGCAGCATCAGCTTCGACGGCGTGAAGCGCTACATCGGCGTGGACATCCACCACAACCCCGGCCAGCTGTACGCCCTGATCTTTGCGCTGCTCGCCGTTGCCGGCCTGATCCTCTCCCTGTACGTCAACCGCCGCCGGGCCTGGGTCCGTACCGGAACCCATGAAGACGGCCGGACCATGGTTGAGTACGGCCTCCTGGCCCGCGGCGAGGACCACCGCCTGGCCGCCGAGGCCGCCACCCTCCGCAAGTTGTTCTCCACCGAATGGCGGCTGCCAGGGGACGCAGCCGCAGAAACCTCCTCCGTAACCACCCCAGCAGGCCCCTCCGGGCCCGAAAAGGACCAGTAATGCCGTTCGGAATCAACGAGACCATGGGCCAGTACAGCGAGCTCTTCATGCTGCTGGCGGCGGGCACCTACACGGTTGCCTTCATTGCCTTCGCCTGGGACCTTGCCAAGAGCAGCAAGGCGCTGCGGGCCATCGACCTCAAGGCCGCCCAGGCTGAAGAAACCGCCAAGGTCCCGGTGGCAGCCGGGGCAGGGTCCGCAGCTGCCGGATCCCGCCCTGATGAGGCCCGCCTGGGCGGACCGGCGGGCCGGGCCGAGCGGCCGTCGTCGTCCACGGCCAAAGCCGCCGGTGCCGGGGGAGTGGTCACGGCCGACGCCGACATGAAGTACGCAGCGGAGCGCCGTGCACCCGCGCGGGTCGCCGTGGCCCTGACCGTCCTGGGTGCGCTGATCCACGGCGCGGGCGTGGTGACCCGTGCGCTCGGCGCCGGGCGCGTGCCGTGGGGCAACATGTACGAGTTCCTGACCACCGGCGCGTTCGTGGCCATTGCCGTGTTCCTCCTGGTGCTGGTCCGGCGGGACCTCCGGTTCCTGGGGACCTTCGTGGTGGGCCTGGCCATCATCATGCTGGTGGCTGCCTCCGTGGCCTACTGGACCCCGGTGGGGCACCTGGTTCCCGCCCTCCAGAGCTACTGGCTGATCATCCACGTCTCCATCGCAGTGCTCTCCTCCGCGCTGTTCACGCTGACCTTCGCCATGTCCGCCCTGCAGCTGGTGCAGTCCCACCGGCAGAAGACGGTGGCTGCAGGCGGGGCTGACAAGCTCGGCTTCATGCGCCTGGTGCCCTCGGCGCTCAGCCTGGAGAACCTGTCCTACCGGATCAACGCCATCGCCTTCATCGGCTGGACCTTCACGCTGATGTTCGGTGCAATCTGGGCCGAAAAGGCCTGGGGACGGTTCTGGGGCTGGGATACCAAGGAAGTCTGGACCTTCGTCATCTGGGTGGTCTATGCGGGCTACCTGCACGCCCGGGCCACCCGCGGCTGGACCGGCAACAGGGCAGCCTGGCTCTCGATCGTGGGCTACCTGTGCGTGATCTTCAACTTCACCATCGTGAACCAGTTCTTCAACGGACTCCACTCCTACTCGGGCCTCTGAGCAGGGGATACTCCGGAACGCCCGAAGCGGCCCGGGAAAATAACAAATCGATGTAGCAATAGGGGTGTTCCCGGTCCGCCGGTGATGCTACGTTGGTGACGTTCGCCCGTGATGAAGTTTGCAGGCGAAACGCAAGTTTGCCTGAGGTACCCCATGAGCTACGTTCTCGCCATTGATGTCGGGACCAGTTTCACGGCAGCCGCCGTTGTCCGTTTCCAGCAGGGGATCAAGCCCGTTCCGGAGTGCCTTCCGCTGGGTCTTCGCGGCTCTGCCGTGCCCTCCGTGGTGTACTACCCGGAGGAAGGCCCCATCCTGGTGGGCGAGGCTGCGGAGCGCCGGGGCCTCGATTCCCCCGGCCGCGTGGTGCGGGAGTTCAAGCGCCGGATCGGCGATTCCGTGCCGATCTCCGTGGGCACCTTGTCCCTGCCGCCCGAAGACGTCTTCGCCACCATGGCCCGCTGGGTGGCGGACCGCGCAGCGGAGCGGGAGGGGGAACCGCCGTCGGAAACCATCCTGACCCACCCCGCCGCCTGGGGCAGCCACCGCACGTCGGTGGTCCGGGACGCCCTTGCCGCCCACGGCCTGCCAAACGTCACCCTGCTGACCGAGCCCGAGGCGGCTGCGCTGCACTACGCCTCGCAGGTGCGGGTGGAGGACGGCAGCACGGTGGCCGTCTACGACCTCGGCGGCGGGACCTTCGATACCGCCGTCCTCCGCAAGACCGGCAGCAACCGGTTCGAGGTGCTGGGACGGCCCGAAGGCATTGAGGACCTGGGCGGCGCCGACTTCGACGCCGCTGTGTTCCGCTTCGTTGCCGCGAACACCGGCGAAACCCTGGCCCGACTCGACACCGACGATCCCAACGTGCTCGCGGCGCTGGCCCGGCTGCGGCGCGAATGCGTGGAAGCCAAGGAAGCCCTCTCCTCGGACAGTGAGGCCAGCATCTCCGTGCTCCTGCCCGGCCACCAGCAGCAGGTCCGCCTGGTCCGCTCCGAGTTCGAGGCCCTGATCGAGGAACCGGTCCGCGATACCGTGGACGCCCTGGAGCAGTCACTGGCGCAGCTGGAGCTTGAACCTGCAGACCTCACCGCCGTCCTGCTGATCGGCGGGTCCTCCCGGATCCCGCTCGTGGCGCAGCTGATCTCCGAACAGCTTGACCGGCCCATCGCCGTCGATGCCGATCCCAAATCCTCCATCTGCCTCGGGGCCGCCGTGTCCGC
This sequence comes from Arthrobacter nitrophenolicus, assembly GCF_045833485.1. NCBI lineage: Bacteria > Bacillati > Actinomycetota > Actinomycetes > Micrococcales > Micrococcaceae > Arthrobacter > Arthrobacter nitrophenolicus. The sequence continues at coordinate 868,621 of NZ_CP174504.1, read as the reverse complement.
CGTGCTCGCGCAGCCCGAGGCTGCTCCCGCGGCCGCGGAGCAGGACGCCGAAGCCGCTGCCGCGGATCCTGCCGCCGAAGGCGGCCATATGCCCGTCAGGCCAGCCAGCTGGTCCCGGAAGGGTCCGGCGGCCGGTGCCGCTGCCGCCCACGGTCCCGGGCACGTACACCATGGCGGGGCGCATGCTCCGAAACCGACCGTACGGCTGACCGCCATCGCGGCCGCCGCCGCCATGCTCACCGTCCTGACGGCCACCGCCGCCCAAAGCCCGGAGGGACTGAACAGTCTGGCATCCGTCTTCCAGCCAGGCGCAGAAGCCGCACCCGAGGCGAAATCCGACGGCGGGTCCGGCGCCGGTGTCGGAACCGGCGGAGCAGCGGCGGGGGCCGCCGGCGATGCTGCGGAACCACTGGCGGGCATTGAGGCGGGAGTAAAGAAGCCGGCACCCGCGCAAAGTGCCGGCCTCGACGTCGAGGCATCACCCACCAGCCGTCCGTCGGCCAGCGCCACCGCCGAGAAGAGCGCATCCTCCACTGGAAGCGCCGCGGGCTCCGAGGCCGGCACCAGTGCCGCCGCTGCAGGCACGGGCTCCGGGACCGGAAGCACGACGCCGGGCGGCACCACCGAGCCCACCGGCACCCCAACGACAGGTTCGGGGTCGAATGAACCGGCGCCAGGCAAAACAGAGCCGACCGCGCCCGGCACCACCACCCCGCCGCCCGTGATCGTGGACCCAACGCCGGATCCGGTGCCTGTCGAGCCGACGCCGGAGCCCACACCGGTGGATCCGGTGCCCGTGGAGCCGACGCCGGAGCCCACACCGGTGGATCCGGTGCCCGTGGAGCCGACGCCGGAGCCCACACCGGTGGATCCGGTGCCCGTCGAGCCGACGCCTTCTGAAACAGTTGCCCCGCCACCGCCCTCCGAGCCCGCTCCGTCAGAGCCGGCCACAAGCACGGAACCGGTGGCCTAGCATGATGGGCGAACACACTGGAGTCGAAGAACCGGCATACCTTCCTGCGGAGCCGAACCACCAGGGACAGCCGGCCCACGCCGCGGAACAAATGGCCAGGCAGCTCAAGGGCGAGACCGCGGCCGTGCGGGAGCTGCTGCTGGCGTTGTCTGTTGGCTTCACCCTGCCGGGGCCGCTGCCGGTCGCCCTGCAGCGCAGGATCGACGGCGGCGAGGTGGACAGCCTGGACGTCCTGGTGCAACGGGCCGAGTCCGCAGGCCTGCTCACAGCCGATGGCACTGTTGTGGGACCGGCGCAGCACGCGTTGCTGACGGTCGCTCCCACCGCGAAAGTCCACGCGCTTCAGCGCGAACTGGTCTCCGCCTACGCCGCTGCCGGGCAGCCGCTGGGTGACGTGGCGCGGGAACTGGCCCGGGGCGGCCTTGCCGATACCCGGGTGGCACTGGAGTTGGAGCACGCCGCCAACAAGGCCTTGGACCACGATCCAGGACTGGCATACCAGCTGTACGGTGAAGCGCTGCTGGCAGGGGCCGACGAGATTGCCACTGCGGCCAGGCGAGCCCAGGCCGCAGCGGGCGACGGCGACCTGGACACCGCCACCCGGATTATCGACACCCTCCTGGTCGAGGAGGACCCGCCGGACGTGCGACGTGGGGCCGATGTCGCCGCCGCTGTCTGGGCGCAGCGCGGGATGCTGGCCCGCGGCGCAGATATCTACAGCTGGCTGGGAGCCTCCCGGGTGGGGCAATCGGCGCCCCTCGCCGCCGTCGCACTGCTCGGCTGCGGCAACCGTGCCGGTGCCGAGGCATTGTTCCGTGCGGACGCGCCGCCGGCCTCGCCCACGCTCCTGGCAACCACGCTCGCCCAGACCGGCAAGGGCCTCCTGGAGTCCCTGGCGGCTGATCCGCACCGGGGACTTCCCCTCCTGATCCATGCCTCGGACATGCTCAACGCTGCCGGCGCGGCGCTTCCCATGCCGGAGACACCCGCCGCGCTGGCCGCGCTGGTGGCCATGCACAGCGGCGAGCCGCACCTCGCCGAAACCGTCTGCCGCTCCGCGGCTGCGGCGGGCCAGGGCGGCAACGCGGCAAAACCCCGGCTCTTCCTGTTGCAGGCCTGGTCGGCGATGATGCAGGACAAACTCGAGGACGCCCGGCTCGCCATCAACGAGGCCTCCAAAACGAACCACTGGCCGCTGGTGCCGCGGGACGAATTCCTGTGTTCGGCACTGGAAGTTGGCCTCGCACGCCGCAACGGCGACGTTCCCGAACTCCTCAAGGCCTGGGAACGGGCCCGCGAGGCAATGCTGCACACATCCGTGGATCTTTACAGCCTGCTGCCGTGGGGCGAACTGATGATCGCCGCTGCCCGGATCCGGGAAACCCGCCGGGTGGTGCATTATTTCGACGAGGCGAACCGGCTGCTCGGCCGCCTGGGGGATCCGCCCCTGTGGGCAGTGCCGTTCCACTGGGCCGCCGTCCAGGCGGCCATGCTCAGTGAGAGCCCATCGGACCTGGCCCCCCACGCGGCAGCATTGGCCCGGGCGGCGAACCACAGCCATCTGGCGGCAGTGCTGGCCACCGCTGGCAAGGCCTGGGTGTCCGTGCTGGCCAACAGGTTCAGTCCCGCCGAGGTCGAGGCGGCGGCCCGGAGCCTGGGCAGGGTGGGAATGCCCTGGGAAGGTGCCCGGCTGGCCGGGCACGCCGCCGCGAAGGCGGACGACCGCAGGGACATGGTGCGGCTGCTGTCCTGCGCCCGCGACCTTCACCCGCAGGGCAGTTCCAACGGCGGCGGCGCTCCCGGTTCGGTCGACTCCGGTACCGGTACTGCCGAGACGGGCAACGGCATGCATCCGGACGGAACGGGGCTCAGCGAGCGGGAAAAGGAAGTGGCGCGGCTGGTGCTCGAGGGCAAGACCTACCGGGAGATCGGTGAAGCGATCTACATCTCCCCGCGCACGGCCGAACACCATATTGCCCGCATGCGCCGGCGCCTGGGAGCGGAGAACCGGTCAGACCTGCTGGCCCGGCTGCGCGTTGCCCTGAACTCGGAGAATCCCCCTCTGGAGTAAGCCCCTAATGCCCCTAACGGGGGCGGCGGCGGTTCCCCAGCCGGGGGACCGCCGGGAGGGGGAAACAGCCGGATGCCCGGTCCTGTACCCGGACCCTACGTTTGATCCAAGCCCGGCAACGACGCCAGGCGAACCTCAACTCAGAGAAACCAGGGGACCATCAAATGACACTCGCAAACGACCTCGTACAGTTCCTGATGCACCTCTTCGGCGACCGCCAGGCCGCGCAGGACTTCCTGGATGATCCGGAGAAGGTCCTGGAAGACCATGGCCTGGGCCATGTTTGCTCGGCAGATGTTGACGCCGCGATGCCGGTGGTCCTGGACTACGCACCCATTACGGTCAACTCCCGGTTCGACCGCGATTACAACACCGGCGGAAACACCTCCTGGACCGGCCACAACGACGGCGGCAACCACGGCGGCGGCGGCAACCACGGTGGCGGTGGACACGGCGGTGGCGGTGGACACGGCGGCGGGCACGGTGGCGGCGGCAACCACGGCGGCGACGACCACGCACACGCTGTCCAGCAGCTGCACCACGTGGTGAACAACTACTCGTACACCTCAACCGTGGATGACCGGGACAACATTGTTGACCAGTCCGTCAACCAGAACATCTGGGCCGACGGCGACGTCAAGCAGTGGTTCGACAACGATTCCGTCATCGCCTCCGGCGACCGCGCCGTTGCTGCCGGCGACGACGCCTACGTGAAGGATTCGAACAACATCGAGGATTCCTACAACACGGACAACTCGACCGACAACTCCACGGACAACTCGATCCACGCCGGCGGCGACGTCAACATCGGCAACGAGGAGACGGACATCGACGACTCCTTCAACACCGACCTGGACGTCGATGTTGACGACTCGTTCAACGACAACTCGGACAACTCCGACCACTCCACGAACGACTCCTACAACGACTCGACGGAGGACTCGTACAACGACAACTCCGATAATTCCGACAACTCCACGGACAACTCGGTTGACATCGACGATTCCTTCAACGACGAGAGCGTAGAGGTCGAGGACTCCTTCAACGAGGACCACTCCACCAACACCGACATCGACGTGGAGCTGGAGGATTCCTTCAACGACAACTCCACCACGGAAACCAACACCACCGAGGTGGATATCGAGGACTCGTTCCAGGACAACTCCACCGATGTTGACGTCGAGGTCGAGGACTCCTTCCAGGACAACTCGCAGACTGCGGTCCTTGAGGACAACATCATTGTCGCCGACAACGAACTCAGCTACTCGGAGGAGACCACCAACACCACCGAGATCGACACTGACATCGACGTCGAGGACGTGAACGTGGCAGGAGACGACGTAACGCTCTAGGAGGCAACGCTGTAGCAAAAACGCGGGATGCAGCCCGGCAGGTGAACCCAGAACACCTGCCGGGCTCTTCCCACCCCATCCCACATTCCAAATCGGGGCTCGAGGAAAAGGACACGCTGTGGCAGAAGCAGGACCGGCAAAACCCACTACCCCGGCGACGGCGGCGCAGCTCATTAAACTGGTGGAGCACGGCCTCCAACTGGTCGGCACCGGTGACCGGGCGGACCTCCGGAAGCGCCTGGACCAGACCCTGGGCAGGCTCAAGGACCCGAGCATCCGCGTCATCGTTGTGGGCGAGTTCAAGCAGGGCAAGAGCAAACTCATCAATGCACTGGTCAATGCCCCCGCTTGTCCCGTGGACGATGATATTGCCACCTCCGTCCCCACCGTGGTCCGGTACGGCGACCCTGCATCGGCCTCCATCCTGGTACCCAAGGCCGACAACGACGGTGCTGACGAGGCCAGCATGGAACGGCAGCCGATCCCGCTCGCAGACCTGCCGGCGTATGTCTCCGAGCAGGGCAACCCGGGAAACAGCAAGAAGCTCGTGGCCGCGGAGGTCTGCCTGCCCCGCAAGATCCTGACCGGCGGACTCACCGTCATTGACTCTCCAGGCGTCGGCGGGATGGGCTCTTCCCACACCCTCACAACCCTGACCGCATTGCCCACCGCCGATGCCATGCTCCTGGTGTCCGATGCGTCCCAGGAGTACACCGAACCTGAGCTGCGCTTCCTCCGCCAGGCGATGCGGATCACCCCCAGCGTTGTGGGTGTCCTGTCCAAGACGGATCTCTACCCGGACTGGCGGCGGGTGGAGGAAACGGACCGGGCCCATCTGGCCAGGGTGGCCCCGGATATCCCGTTGTTTCCAGTGTCCTCGGACCTGCGGCTGGAGGCCGCGCGGCTGCAGGACAGCGAGCTGAACACCGAATCCGGCTTTCCCGTCCTCATCACGCACCTCCGGAACGAGATTGTGGGCAAGGCCCAGCGCCTGCAGCGCCGTTCCGTCAGCCAGGACCTGCTCTCCGTGACGGAAAACCTGCGGCTCTCACTGCAGTCGGAGCTTGAAGCACTCGAAAACCCCGAGGGCACGCCCCGGATGATCGCCGAACTGGAACTGGCCAGGACCGAGGCGGACGAACTCCGCAAACGCTCGGCGCGCTGGCAGATCACCCTCAATGACGGCATCAGCGACCTCATCGCGGACATGGAATACGACCTGAGGGACCGGCTCCGCCGCATCCAGCGGGAAGCAGAGGCTGCCATCGACCAGGGGGACCCGGGGCCGAGCTGGAACGAGTTTTCCAGGTGGCTGGAGGAATGCGCCGCCGCCGCCATTTCAGACACCTTTGTCTGGACCAGCGAGCGGGCCCAGTGGCTGGCAGCACAGGTTGCCGAGCACTTCGCCGCCGAGGAAGTGTCGCTGCCGGTCATGCGTGTGTCCGACTCAGGCGATGCCCTGGATCCCGTGGACGCGATGCCGGACATGGAGGACGGCCGCATCAACCCGATGCAAAAAGTGCTGATCGGCATGCGCGGCTCCTACGGCGGCGTGCTGATGTTCGGCCTCCTGACCGGCATCTTCGGGATGGCCCTGATCAATCCGCTCTCCGTTGGCGCCGGCCTGCTGCTGGGCCGCAAAGCGTACCGGGAGGACAAGGAAGCGCGGCTCAAGCGACGGCAGGGCGAAGCGAAGGCGCTGGTCAGGCGGCAGATCGACGACGTCACCTTCCAGGTGGGCAAGCAGCTCAAGGACCGGCTTCGGCTGGTGCAGCGGTCCATCCGCGACCACTTCACCGAGATCGCCGAAGAACACCACCGCTCCCTGACCGATTCCGTGAGCGCGGCGCAGAAGGCTGCCACCACCTACGCGCTGGAGAAGGACGTCCGCATCAGGGACATCAAGGCCGAACTCAAGAAGGTGGATGCCCTCCACCGGGCGGCCGAGGTGGTGGCCGCCGAAGTGGCAGGAGTCCAGAAACTCACGTCTGTTGGCGCAGTATGACCGGTTCAACCATCGACGGAGCTGCCGGCCTGGTCCAGGAGGCCCTGAAAGTCTACGATGATGACCCGGTGGCGGCCGGGGCGCTGCACAACTACGCCCGCAGGCTGGCGGAGCCCCTGCGCATAGCCATCGCCGGCATGGTGAAGGCGGGCAAGTCCACGCTCCTGAACGCCATCATCGGCGAGGAAATCGCGCCCACGGACACGGGCGAGTGCACCCGGATCGTCACGTGGTACCGGTACGGCCACACGCCCCGCATCACCCTCCACCCCCGGGATGGGGAACCCCGCATCCTGCCGCTCAAGCGCGTGGACGGCCGCCTGGTGTTCGTCCTCGGAGACGTGCAGGCTAAGGATGTGGAACGGCTGGACGTGGAGTGGCCGTCGCCCACGCTGCGGAGCATGACCCTGATCGACACTCCGGGCATCGCCTCCCTTTCCGAGGACGTGTCTGCCCGGTCCACGAGCTTCCTGACCCCGGGGGACACGCCGTCGGAAGCGGACGCCATCATCTACCTGATGCGCCACATGCACGCCTCCGACCTCCGGTTCCTCGAATCCTTCCGCGACACCGAGGCAGGCCGCTCCGGCACCGTCAATGCGCTCGCGGTCCTGTCCCGCGCGGATGAAGTAGGCGCAGGGCGCATCGATTCGCTGCTCTCGGCCGGGGAAATCGCCGAGCGCTACCGGCGGGACCACAACCTGCGGAAGCTGGCCCTGGGCGTTGTCCCGGTGGCCGGCCTCCTTGCCCAGAGCGCCCGCACCATGCGCCAGCAGGACTTTGCCGCCCTGCAGCTGCTGGCCGGCCTGGAGCGTGCCGACCGCGAAAAGATGCTGCTCTCTGCCGACAGGTTCGCCAGGTCCGTCGGACCGGACGGCCTGACACCGGAGGCCCGGGCGTCCCTGCTGTCCAGGTACGGCCTGTTCGGCATCCGGCTGGCAGTGGTCCTGCTCCGCAACGGGTTCGACGAACCCACCCCGCTGGCCCACGAACTCGCCCGGCGCAGCGGCCTGGATCCGCTGCTGGAGCTGCTCAACCGGCAGTTCCAGGCGCGCGCGGAGGCGTTGAAGGCCCGGACCGCCCTGGTGGGGGTGGAGTCCCTGCTGCGCTCTTCACCCCGCCCGGACGCCGGACAGCTGGCTGCAGCGCTGGAACGCCTGCAGGCCAATGCCCACGAATTCCGGGAACTGCGGCTGCTTGCCACGCTGCGGACCACGGGAGTGCCCCTCCGCCCGGAACTGGCAGCGGAGGCGGAAAGCCTGATCGGGGGGTGGGGCGCCGCGCCACACGTCCGGCTGGGGCTGGGCGAGGACGCCAGCCCGGACGACCTGGCGGACGAGGCCCGCCGGTTCCTGCTCCGGTGGCGCTCGGTGGCCGAGAACCCGCTGACGGACCGTGCCGCGCTGGAGGCCTGCAGGGTTGTCATCCGCAGCTGTGAAGGAGTGCTGGCGGAAGCATCGGCCCTGCAGCGCCAGCGGCTCCGGCCCTCCGCCTGAGCGGGCAGCGGTCCACCTGAGCGGGCGGCCGTCCGCCTGAGCGGCCGGCGGTCAGCCGGCGCGGCTCGACTTCAGCCAGGCGTTCGCCGAGGGCAGGAAGAACATCACCAGCCCGGCCAGTGCCAGGAGCAGTTCGGCGCCCCAGAGGAGCAGCACGTAGCTGGCGCCGTCGCCGTCGGGAACGAGGAACGCGACGGCCACGATCATCACCAGCGCGTGGCCGGCGAGCAGCGGGATCAGGGCCCACCTGGCCCAGCCCTGCCGGCCCAGCACCACGCCCAGCATGGCCGCCTCAAGGAGGATCGCCAGCAGCAGGGCTCCTCCGCTTCCCCAAAAAACGATCCCGGTAGCGGTGGTGACGGCCTCGGCGTCACCGCCCGGCGCCATCTGCTCCACCACTCCGCGCAGCCGTTCCAGGTGCCCGTCGCGGGTGAGGAACGAGCCCACCAGGACGGCGAGGCCCGCCAGGAAACTGGCAAGCCACAGCGTGCGGCCATGCCTGATGGTGCCCGGGGCCGGCGGGATGACGGCGATCGGAGCAGGCGCGGAATAGGACAGCCCCGGCCGCGGCGGCGGCGCATGGGGAGTGGGAGGCGGTGCCGGGGGCTGGCCGGCGGGTGCAGCGGACGGTGGAGTGGCTGGCCCTTCTGGCGGATAAGCGGTCCCGGATGTGTTGATCCCGGGCCGTTCTTCTCCGTCAGATTGGCGAGCCATAGGTCCTACTTCCGTCCGTCGGTATCGCGTTCGTCGGTTTCGTGTTTGTCCTTGCCGCCGTCGTCCTTCGCCTTGGCATCCAGCTCGTCCTTGAGCTTCTTCAGCCGGGCAGCCTCGGCCTCGTTGCGGCGGCGGACCTCAAGGTTGCGAAGGAAATCGGGATCATCGTCCGGGGCGGTGGGGTGGCGGTAGTTCTGCTGCTGCGGGGCAGACCCGCGCGGACGCCCGATGAGCAGCCAGAGGATGGCGCCCAGGACGGGAAGGACGATCATCACCACGATCCATGCGGGTTTGGAGATTCCACGCGTGAGCCGGCCATCCGTGCGGATCACGTCCACGAGGCCATACACGAAGATGACGAGGACTGCCACGGCCAAAGCCACACGGAGGAGCATGCCTCCAAGTCTATCGCCCGCAGGGCCGCGGGAGCCCGGGCGGGAGACGGCTAAACTTGAATGTGGCCTTTTTGAAATATTCCCTGATCCGACTCGCCCTCTTCGCACCGCTGTTCGTGCTCTTCACGCTCCTGCAGCTGGGTGCCCTGATGTCCGTGATCTGTGCCGCCCTGATCGCCTTCGCCGTCAGCTACCTGTTCTTCCAGAAGCAGCGTGATGAGGCTGCCGCCGCCCTGCAGCGGCGGTTCTCCGGCAAGGCCAAGCCGCTCCGTTCGGCCAGTGAAGTCCAGGACGCCAACGCCGAGGACGCGCTCCTGGACGCCAACCCGGACATTGCCATCAGCAATGACGCCAAGGACCACAAGCCCCGCAGCCAGGGCTAGAACCCGTGGCTGAGTACCAGGCCCAGTGAGAACAGCAGGCTATAGCCGAGGTTGATGAGGCCGGTCTGCTTCAGCACCGGGATCAGGCTCTTGCGCTTGCGGCCGTTGATCATCAGCCAGGACGGCATCAGGCAGGCCGGGATCAGCAGCAGCACAATCAGCATCCATGGCCGCGCCGGAGCCAGGATGACCACCAACAGGATGGCCACGGCCAGCATCAGCACGTAGCTTTCCCGGGCATGCTTGTCGCCCAGCCGCACGGCCAGGGTCTTCTTTCCCACCTGCATGTCAGTGGGGATGTCCCGGACGTTGTTGGCCATCAGCAGGGCGGTGGCGATGAGCCCGGTGCCGATGGCGCCGATGATGGCGGGCAGGTTGATCTGCCCCGCCTGGGTGTAGGTGGTGCCGAGCGTGGCCACCAGGCCGAAGAACACGAACACGAACACGTCGCCCAGGCCCATGTAGCCGTAGGGGTTCTTGCCGCCCGTGTAGCCCCAGGCAGCCATGACGCAGCCCAGGCCCACCAGGATCAGCCACCAGCTCTGGGTGATGACCACCAGCACCAGCCCGAACACCATCGCCGCGGCAAAGGTCCCGAACGCGGCGCGCTTGACGTGCTCCGGCTTGGCCGCGCCGGAGCCGACCAGCCGCAGCGGGCCCACCCGGTCATCGTCCGTCCCGCGGATGCCGTCGGAGTAGTCGTTGGCGAAGTTCACGCCCACCTGCAGCAGCAGGGCCACCAGCGCGGCGAGGATGGCGTTGAACAGGAGGAACGAATCCATCTCGTAGGCTGCGGCGGAACCGATGAGTACCGGCGCTATCGCGGCAGGCAGGGTTCGCAGTCGCGCGCCTTGGATCCATTGTGCGGCTGTGGCCACGTTTAGTACCTCGTATTGAATCGGGAGACCGGCGGGGCGGAAAGCACGCGCTCGCCGCTTTGGTGCAGGTCCACTCTACTTTCCCTGGTGCAGGGCGCTGAGTTCGGCGGTCATGGCCAGCCGGTCGGGCTTGCCGTTGGGCAGCATCCTCAGGGCGGAGGCGGCCAGGACCGTTTTGGGCGCCAGCACCCCCAGCCTGCGGTGCCATTCCTGTTCAAGCACGACGGCGTGTTCCCCCGGTGCGGCGGAGCCGGCGGCGCCCGGGGCGGCAGCGTCGCCCGCCAGCGCAACATACGCGGCCACGGCCTGGCCCCACTCTGCGGAAGGGACGCCGGCCACGAACGCGGCCGTCACGCCGTCGGACTTTTCCAGTTCCTCCTGCACGTGCAGCGCGGACACTTTCACGCCGCCGGTGATGATCACGTCGTCCATCCTGCCCAGCACGGTGAGCCGGCCGTCGTCGTCGATGCTGCCGAGGTCATTGGTGCGGTACCAGCGCACGCCGTCCTCCTCGAAGAACGTGCCGGACTCCTGGTCCGGGGCCTCGAGGTAGCCGGCGGCGATGGTGTCGCCGCCCAGCAGGATCCGGCCGTCCCCGTCCACCCGGACCGAGACGCCTTCCAGGGGATAGCCGTTGTAGATGCAGCCGCCGGAGGATTCCGCGGAGCCGTAGGTGGTGACAACGCGCACGCCGGCGTCCCGGGCAGCGTCCAGCAGCGAGTCGGGCGCCGGGGCCCCGCCCAGGAGGACGGCGTTGAACCGGCGGAGCACCGCGAGGGTTTCGGCTGACGGGTCGTCAAGGAGCCGCTGCAGCTGGGTGGGGACCAGTGAGGTGAAGCGGATTTTGTCCGTCAGTTCCTGTGCCGCGGCGGTGAAAGCCTCCGGCGTGAACCCGCCGGACATGTCCATGACCCACGGGCGGGTGCCGGCGAACAGCGACCGTACAAGGACCTGGATGCCTGCCACGTACTGCACCGGGAGGGCCAGCAGCCACTGCCCTTCACCCTTCAGTGCCAGTGCCGTGGCCATGGAGGATGCGGCAAGGGATTCCACGGTGAGGACCGTGGCCTTGGGCGTTCCGGTGGATCCGGAGGTGCGGACCACGGCCACGGCATCGTCGCAGCCGGGCGTTTCAATGTGGCCGACCACCAGGGAGCCGTCCCCGGCGAGGGAAAGTTCGACGGCGGGGCCCTCGCCATGGAGGGCGGCCGCGAGGGCCTTCAGGGCCGGCTCAATGCTGAGCGCGTTCATGTGCCGCTCCTGCCTTAGAAGTAGTGCGGGAAGGAGGACCAGTCGGGGTCGCGTTTTTGCAGGAAGGCTTCCTTGCCCTCCACCGCCTCGTCCGTCATGTAGGCCAGCCGGGTGGCTTCACCGGCGAAGACCTGCTGGCCGGCCAGGCCGTCGTCGGCAAGGTTGAAGGCGAACTTCAGCATCCGGATGGCCTGCGGCGATTGGCGGGCGATGTCCGCGGCGTACTCCAGGGCCACCTCCTCGAGGCGTTCGTGGTCCACGGCCTCGTTCACGGCGCCCATCCGGACCATGTCCTCAGCGGAATATTCGCGGGCCAGGAAGAAGATCTCCCGGGCAGCCTTCTGCCCGATCTGGCGGGCCAGCAGCGCCGAGCCGTAGCCGGCGTCGAAGCTTCCCACGGTGGCGTCGGTCTGCTTGAACTTGCCGTGCTGGCGCGACGCGATGGTGAGGTCAGCCACCACGTGCAGCGAGTGCCCGCCGCCGGCAGCCCAGCCGTTGACGACGGCGATGACCACCTTGGGCATGGTCCGCATCAGCCGCTGGACTTCCAGGATGTGGAGCCGGCCGGCCCTGGCGGGGTCGATGGTTTCCTGGGTCTCGCCGTCGGCGTATCTATAACCGTCCCGGCCCCTGATCCGCTGGTCCCCGCCGGAGCAGAACGAGTGGCCGCCGTCCTTGGGGGAGGGGCCGTTGCCGGTGAGCAGCACGGTGGCCACGTCCGGGGTCATCCGTGCGTGGTCCATGGCCCGGTAGAGCTCATCGACGGTGCCGGGCCGGAACGCGTTGCGGACCTCGGGCCGGTTGAAAGCGATCCGGACCGTGGGCAGGTCACGCACCCAGCCGCCGTCGGAATCCCGCTCCACCTGGCGGTGGTAGGTCATGTCCTGGAAGTCCTCAAAACCGGACACCACGCGCCAGCGGGTGGGATCGAAGACGTCGGACACCGGGGCAGGGATCTGGTTGCTCACCGTCCAAGTCTAGTAATCAGGCCTGGCGGATGCAGAACCCGGTTGCCCGCCGGGTCCGCAATGGGGTGCCAGGAGCGCGGTCCTGGCGGTCAGTACCGGCGCCTAGGCCGGAACTCCCTGCTGGAGCTGTTCATACAGTTCCGGCGGGATGGCGTAGATGAAGACGACGGCGAGCAGGTTCTTGGCGGCGTGGACGAAGTAGGAGAACATCAGGTTCTTCCCGGTCCAGACGTAGACGAACACCAGGGTGGCGCCCATCGCCAGGTAGGGCAGCAGCGCCGTCAGGGTGATCGCCTCCTGCCCCACGATGTGCAGCGCGGCGAACAGGACCACGGACAGTGCGCAGCAGATCCAGATGTTAACGCGCCTGCTGAGCTTGCCGATCAGCAGGTGGCGGAAGATGTACTCCTCCACGAACGGTCCGGCCACCACGATGACCGGCACCATCAGCCAGGCCGGCACCTGCTGCATGAGCTCCTGCAGCCCTGCCTGGTTCGCCGAGGTCTGCACGTCGCCGCCGGCCGCCACCACGATGGCCGTCAGGATCATCATGGCGATCACCGCTGCGGGGATCATCAGCAGCGTGAACCAGGGCCGGGTGCCGAGCACCAGCAGGTCCCGGGCCACCACCTTCCGGGCAGCGAGCAGCGCGAGGATCCCCACGGAGCCGTAGAACAGCAGGTTCACCGCGTACGACGCTGCCGCCGGGCTGGGGGCCACCTGCCGCAGGAAGGGCGCCAGGAGTTCACCGGCCACGGCAAAGAACCCCGCGATGGCCACGTACATGGCCAGCGTGGTGAAGTCCAGGGGAGTGAACCGGTAGAGCTGGGGCTGCGGAGCGGGCGGGATGCGGTGGGCGGTTGCCATGGTTTCAGCCTAGTCCGGGGAAGGCGAAGCTGCGTTGCCCGCGCAAACCCGCTTCGCGTAAAATGTTCGGTATGCCTAAATTTACGTTTCGGTGCGCCAAAGTAGCCGCCCGGACCAGTGCCCAGCAGCGGACCCGCCTTCGCGCCGCGGCGCTTGCCGCCGTCGTGCTTTCCCTCCTGCTCACGGCCTGCGGAGGCGGCGCCGCCGGCAACGGCGACGACGGCAAGAAGGTGGTCCTGACCACCTTCACCGTGCTGGCCGACGTCGCCCGGAACGTTGCGGGGGACAAGCTCACCGTGGAATCCATCACCAAGGCGGGCGCCGAGATCCACGGCTACGAGCCGACTCCGGGGGACATCCGGAAAGCGTCCAAAGCCGACCTCATCCTGGACAACGGGCTGAACCTGGAAGCGTGGTTCGCCCAGTTCGTGGAGGGGCTGGACGTGCCGCACGCCGTGGTCAGCGAGGGCGTGGAACCGATGAACATCAGCGAGGACGCCTACCAGGGCAAACCGAACCCGCATGCGTGGATGTCGCCGTTGAACGTCCAGGTCTACGTGGACAACATGGTGAAGGCCTTCTCGGAACTGGACCCGGACAACGCCGAGGCCTTCAAAGCCAACGGTGACGCCTACAAGGCCGAACTCCAGGCCGTGCAGGACCAGATGACCACCCGCCTGGCCGGAGTGCCGGAAGCGCAGCGCGCCCTGGTCACCTGCGAGGGCGCCTTCTCCTACCTGGCCCGCGATGCCGGGCTGAAGGAGCTCTATATCTGGGCCGTCAACGCCGAGCAGCAGGCCACCCCGCAGCAGATCACCCGGGCCATCGAGTACGTCAAGGTCAACAACGTTCCCGCGGTGTTCTGCGAATCCACCGTCTCGGACGCCCCCATGCAGCAGGTGGTCGGTGCCACCGGCGCGAAGTTCGGCGGCACCCTCTACGTGGACTCGCTCTCCGAAGCGGACGGTCCCGTGCCCACCTACCTGGACCTCATCAGGCACGACGCCGACGTCATCACCAAGGCCCTCACCGGAGCCGGGTCATGAGCACGCCCGCCATCCTCGTTGACAACGTGACCGTCCACTACGGCGAGGTCCTGGCGCTCGATGCCGCCTCCCTCACCCTGGATCCCGCCCGGATCTGCGGCCTGGTGGGCATGAACGGCTCCGGCAAGTCCACGCTGTTCAAGGCGATCATGGGCATGATCAAGCCCGATGCCGGCACGGTCCGGATCAACGGGCAGTCCCCCGGGCGGGCCCGCCGGGAAGGCGGGATCGGGTATGTGCCGCAGAGCGAGGACGTGGACTGGCAGTTTCCGCTGTCAGTCCGCGACGTGGTGATGATGGGCCGGTACGGGCACCAGGGCTTCACTCGCCGCGCGTCCAAAGCCGACCGCGCCGCCGTCGACGAGGCACTGGACCGGGTGGAACTGGGCGAGTACGCCGGGCGGCAGATCGGCCAGCTGTCCGGCGGCCAGAAGAAACGCGCGTTTGTGGCCCGCGGGATAGCGCAGGGGGCCACCACCATGCTCCTGGACGAACCCTTCGCCGGCGTGGACAAGCGCTCCGAGGCCACCATCACCCGGCTCCTTCGCGAGCTCGCCTCCGACGGCTGCACCATCCTGATCTCCACCCACGACCTGCACGCCCTGCCCCAGCTGTGCGACGAGGCCGTGCTGCTGATGCACCGGGTGCTCATGCACGGGCCGCCGGAGCAGGTGCTGCAGCCGGAAAACCTGGCAATGGCCTTCGGACTGGACGTGCTGAACCGCGACCTGCCGGACCAGGACGTGCGTGCACGGAAGGAATGGACCGCCTGATGGAACTCCTCCTCGAACCCCTGTCCTATGACTTCATGGTCCGGGCCATCATCACCACCGCGCTCGCCGCCGTCGTCTGCGCCGTGCTCAGCTGCTGGCTGGTCCTGATCGGCTGGTCCCTCATGGGCGACGCCGTCTCGCACGCGGTGCTTCCCGGCGTCGTGCTCGCCTACATCGTGGGTGCGCCGTTTGCACTGGGTGCGCTGGTGTTCGCGCTGGTGGCGGTCACCCTGATCGGGGTGGTCCGCAACACCAGCCGGGTGAAGGAAGATGCCGCAATCGGCATTGTTTTCTCCTCGCTGTTCGCGCTGGGCCTGGTGCTGATCTCCGTCACCCCCAGCCAGACCGACCTCAACCACATCATCTTCGGCAACCTCCTCGGCGTCAGCATCCCGGACCTCATCCAGGTGCTGGTGCTCGGCGTGGTGGCCTTCGCCATCCTCATCCTCAAGCGCCGCGACCTCACCCTGTACGCCTTTGACCCCACCCACGCGCATGCCATCGGGCTCTCGCCCCGCCGGCTCGGCGCGCTGCTGCTCGGCCTGCTGGCCCTGACGTCCGTGGTGGCGCTGCAGACCGTGGGCGTGGTGCTGGTGGTGGCCATGCTCATCATCCCCGGAGCCACGGCCTACCTGCTGACGGACCGGTTCTCCCGGATGCTGGTTATCGCGCCCACCATCTCGGCGCTCTGCTCCGTGGCGGGCATCTACATCAGCTACTACCTGGACACCGCGTCCGGGGCCATGGTGGTGCTGACCCAGGGCGTGGTGTTCGGCGCCGTCTACCTTTTCAGCCCGCGGCAGGGCCTGATCGGGACCCGGCTGGCTAAGGCCCGGCGCCGGAAAGCGGCTGCACTGGCGGTGTGATTCCCGCGTCCTGCGGTGCTTGCCCGCCGCCTTTCCGCCGTTGCCCTCGCCGTTTCGACGGTTCCCTGCCCGCTCGACGTTTCCCGCCATCGAGTGTGCAGGGAACCGTCTAAAGGGCTTACGACGGCGGCACGCAGCCCGGTGCCGTCGGACCACTCGGCGGTCCTGAGGCGGGCACCCCCGGAAACGGTGAGGTTGGCGTAAAGGGATCTTTACGGCGGAACCGGTGAGCTGAAACATCGGCGGCGCAGGATGGGCAGTGCCAGTTGTTGTGCTGCCGAAAGGATCCCGCCCGTGCTGACCCAGAATCTCTTCCTGCAGGGCATCTACTCCTTCCACGGCGCCGGAATGGAAAAGCCCGTGCCCATCCACAGCGAGCTCCTGCACTACGTCCCGGATGGGGTGGTCAACCAGACGCTGTACTTCCGCGGCGGCAATTCCAGTCCGGAACTGATCGCCGTGGTGCTCATCCGCAACGGGGTCCCCATGCGCTACTTCCCCATCGGCGCGAAGAGCGATGTCCACGTTCCCCTGCGGGTGGTGGAGGACATCGAAGGCGGCACTGCCATTGAACTGCACGTGGCCGCGCCGGAGGGTGTGTCCGGAACCGTGGTGGTGGACCTGGGTATGGTGGAGCACTGATGGCCACGGTCCTGGTCAACCCCCGGACCCTGCGGTCCGCCCGGAAGCAGCGCCGGCAGTTGGTGGTCATCGGCAACGGGATGGCAGGGGCCCGGGCCGTGGAGGAGATCCTGGCGCGCGGCGGCGCTGACATGTTCACCATCACCATGTTCGGGGACGAGCCCTACGGGAACTACAACCGCATCATGCTCAGCAACGTCCTCTCCGGGGACGAGACCGACGCCGGGATCCTCCTGAACCCCCTGTCCTGGTACCAGGAGAACGGCATCACGCTGCACGCCGGGGTCCGGGTGGACAGGATTGACCGCTTTGCCAAGAACGTGCACTCCAGCGACGGGAGGGTAACCCCGTACGACACGCTGGTAATCGCCACCGGGAGCCGTTCGCACCTGCCGCCGATGGACGGGTTGTACACACCCGCCGGGTCCCTCAAACAGGGCATTTTCGGGTTCCGCACCATCGATGACACACGGAACATGCTGGCCCACGCGCGGGCCGGCCATACCCGGCATGCCGTGGTGATCGGCGGGGGGCTGCTGGGGCTTGAGGCGGCGTCCGGGCTCCGCCGCCACGGGGTGTCCGTGGACGTGGTCCATTCCGGCGGGCACCTCATGAGCGCCCAGATGGGGCCCGACGGCGGGGCGGTGCTCCGCCGCAGCGTGGAGGCCCTGGGCATCGGCGTGCTTACCGGCTGCCGGACCACCGCCGTGCTGGGAACCGACAGGGTCACCGGGGTCCGGCTGCGCGACAGGCCCGATCTTGAGTGCGACATGGTGGTGATGGCTGCCGGAATCCGCCCCAACGTGGACCTGGCGGTGCTCAGCGGGCTGCCGGTGGAGCGGGCCATCGTGGTGGACGATTCGCTCCGGGTCCAGGACGAGGACGATATCTACGCCGTGGGGGAATGCGTCCAGCACCGCGGCGAGGTGTACGGCCTGGTGGCACCGCTCTGGGAGCAGGCGGTGGTGCTGGCCAACCACGTGACGGGCGCGGACACGTCGTCGGCGTACCTGGGCACCCGGACGGCCACCAAGCTGAAGGTGGCGGGGGTGGAGGTGGCCTCGATGGGCCTGCACGGGCCGGAACTGGACACGGATGAACACATCGTCTTCTCCGAGCCCAGCCGCGGGGTGTTCAAGTCGATTGTGGTCCGGGACAACAAGATGGTGGGTGCCACGCTCCTGGGCGACAGCCGCAAGGTGGCCTACCTCGCGCAGGCGTACGGCAGCGGGCTGCCGCTGCCGGAGGAACGGCTGGGCCTGATGTTCGACCTTGGAACGCCGGGCGGGGAGACTGGTGTGGAGGAGCTCGACGGCGGCGCCCAGGTCTGCAACTGCAACGGCGTCAGCAAGGACGCGCTGGTGCAAGCCGTGAAGGGCGGCTGCACCACGGTGGCCGGAGCCATGGAAGCCACACGCGCCGGCAAGGGCTGCGGCTCCTGCAAGCTGCTGGTGGGCCAGGTGGTGGAATGGGCTGCCGGGGGAGCCGTGGAGGAGGACCCCGCCGCCAACTACTACGTTCCCGGCATCCCACTGGACAAGGCCGCGCTCATGGCCGAAATCAGGAGGCTGGGGCTGCGGTCCGTCTCCCAGGTGTTCCAGGCCCTGGCGCCGGACGGCCAGGAGGACGCGAAGTCCAAAATGGGCCTGGCCTCGCTGCTCAAGATGATGTGGGCCGGCGCGTACATCGATGAACGTGATGCCCGGTTCATCAACGACCGGGTCCATGCCAACATCCAGCGCGACGGAACTTTCTCCGTGGTGCCGCAGATGAAGGGCGGCGTGACCAGCGTCGAGCAGTTGCGGCGTATCGCCGACGTTGCGGAGAAACACAACGTGCCGCTCATCAAGCTCACGGGCGGGCAGCGGATCGACCTGCTGGGCATCCGCAAGGAGGACCTGCCGCAGGTCTGGGCCGACCTGGACATGCCGTCCGGGTACGCCTACGGCAAGAGCTTCCGCACCGTGAAGACCTGTGTTGGGAAGGACTTCTGCCGCTACGGCACCGGGGATTCCACGGCCCTGGGCATCAGGATAGAGTCCCGGTTCCAGGGGCTGGAGTCGCCGGCGAAGCTGAAGCTGGCTGTCTCCGGCTGCCCCCGCAACTGCGCGGAATCCCTGGTGAAAGACGTGGGCGTCGTGGCCGTGGAAGGCGGCCGCTGGGAAATCTACATCGGAGGAGCGGCGGGAGCCCACATCCGCAAGGGGGACCTACTGGCCACCGTTGACAGCCAGGACGAGGTCATGGTCCTGGCGGGCCGGTTCATGCAGTACTACCGCGAGCACGCCAACTGGCTGGAGCGGACGTACTCGTTCGTGCCGCGTGTCGGCATCGAGCACCTGCGGGCCGTGATCGTCGAGGACTCGGAGGGGATCGCCGGCAGCCTGGACGAGGCCATGCAGGCTTCGGTGGAGGGCTACGCGGATCCGTGGCGGGAACGCGACGACCCCCAGACGCCGGGCCAGTTCCGGACTTCTCTGCCGCTGACGGTCCTGCCGCAGGTGCCGGTCCGATGAGCGGCACGCAGGCGCGCAGCCACAACCTCGGCCCCGTGGACCAGATCCCGGTCGGGGAGGGCCGGGCCTTCGGCGTCGACGGAATGCAGGTGGCGGTCTTCCGGCTGCGGGACGGTTCCGTGCGCGCGGTCTCGGCCGTCTGCCCGCACCGGGGAGGACCCATCGCGGACGGCACCATCGACCGGCATGTGGTGATGTGCCCCCTGCACCAGCACGCCTTCGACCTCGCCACCGGCTGCTCCACCACGGGCATGGACCCGCTGCAGAGCTACCGGGTCAGCCTGGACGGGCAGCAGAATCTGGTCCTGGAGACGGAGCCTGTGTAGCCCACATCACGTAGCACCCCCTGGCATCTTGTAGGATGGACAAGTCGCGCGAAGCTTCGGCCTTACGAGGATTTGGGCTCATAAAAAGTTGCTGCAGGAGCAGAACGCCGAATTTGTGAGCTGGATTACTTCGTATTCCGGATGCGGCCAACCCCCAACCCACAAGGAACAGTTGTGCCTCAAAGTACCCCCACAGATCTCCAGAACCGCACGGCACCATCCGCCGCCGTCGATCCCTCCCTCAGCGCCGAGGGCTACAGCAAAACGCTGGGCAGGCGCCACGTCACCATGATCGCCATGGGCGGCGCCATCGGCGTCGGCCTCTTCATGGGTGCCGGCGGCCGCCTCGCCTCCACCGGCCCGGCCCTGATCTTCTCGTACGCCATTGCCGGCGTCATCGCCTACCTGCTGATGCGGGCCCTGGGCGAGCTCATCATGTACCGCCAGACCTCCGGCTCGTTCGTCAGCTACGCCGGTGAGATGTTCGGCAAAAAGGGCGCGTTCCTGTCCGGCTGGATGTACTTCATCAACTGGGGCATGACCGGCATCGCCGAACTCATCGCCATCGGCCTCTACTTCCAGTTCTTCTTCCCCAACGTTCCGGTGGAGGCCTCCGCCATTGCCGCGCTGGCGCTCCTGGTGGCAGTGAACCTGCTCAGCGTCAAGGCGTTCGGCGAATTCGAATTCTGGGCCTCCTGCCTCAAAGTGGGCGCCATCCTGATCTTCCTGGTGGTCGGCACCTTCATGGTGGTCACCAACGCGCAGGTGGGCGACGGCAACGCCTCCGTGGCCAACCTCTTCGCTGCCGAAGGCGGCATGTTCCCCAAGGGCGCCCTGGTGATGGTCCTGGTCCTGAACGCCGTGATCTTCGCCTACAACGGCATCGAGCTGGTCGGCATCACCGCCGGCGAGATGCAGAACCCGGAACGTGAAGTGCCCAAGGCGATCCGCGCCGTCGTGCTCCGCATCGTGGTGTTCTACGTCGGTTCCGTGACCCTGCTGGCCATGCTGCTGCCCTCGGACCAGTACAAAGCCGGCACCTCCCCGTTCGTGACCGTCTTCGGCCAGATGGGCCTGGGCTGGGTGGGTGACGTGATGAACATGATCGTCATCACCGCCGCCCTGTCCTCCTGCAACTCCGGCCTGTACTCGATCGGCCGCGTCTTCCGCACCATGGCCAACAACGGGCACGCCCCGCAGTGGCTCACCCGGATGTCCAAGCGGCACGTCCCGTACGCAGCCATCCTGGCCATCGCCGCGTTCTACCTGGTGGGCATCCTGCTGAACATCTGGCTGGGCGGCTCGCACGCCTTCGACCTGGCCCTGAACACCGCCTCGATCGGCGTGATCTTCACCTGGGGTGCCATCTTCGCCAGCCAGATCGTGCTCCGGCGCCGCAAGGGCGTCACCTCCAGCCTGCCGATGCCCGGTTCGCCGTGGACCAGCTGGGCGGGCCTTCTCGGCCTGCTGGCCATCACCGTGCTGATCGGCTTCGACACCATGACCAGCAAGACCGGCGAGGTGTTCTACCTGGGCCTGTGGACCCTGGCCACCATCCCGTTCTTCGCGGTGGTCCTCTGGCTCGGCTGGCAGAAGGTCAAAAACAACGAGCCGAAGAACGCGCTCTACAGCTAAACGTTCTTTCGCAACGCACGACGGCGGGACGCCCCTGGGGAGGGCGGGCCCGCCGTCGGCGTTTTCCGGCTGGGCTGTGGGAAATGGTGGTGCCGGACGCCGGGCGGGGGGCAGACTGTGGCGTGTGGGAGAACCCTGGGTGCTGCACGTTGACCTCGACCAGTTCATCGCCGCCGTGGAGGTGCTCCGCCGGCCGGAGCTGGCGGGCAAGCCGCTCATCGTGGGAGGCCGCGGCGATCCCACGGAACGGGCGGTGGTGTCCACGGCGTCCTATGAGGCCAGGGAGTACGGCGTCGGATCCGGAATGCCGCTGCGCATTGCCGCCCGGAAAGTCCCCGACGCCGTCATCCTGCCCGTGGACCAGGACGCCTACCTTGAAGCGTCCGGGAAAGTCATGGCGGTGCTGCGCGCACAGCCGGACGCTACTGTCCAGGTGCTGGGTTGGGATGAAGCGTTTGTGGGTGTGCGCACCGGGGACCCGGACAGCTATGCCCGGCAGCTGCAGCAGGCGGTCCTGGCGGAGACCCGGCTGCACTGCAGCGTGGGCATCGGTGACACGCTGGTCCGCGCCAAGGTGGCCACGACCTTCGGCAAGCCCGCCGGGATCTTCCGCCTCACCGAGGACAACTGGCTCGAGGTCATGGGCAGCCGGCCCACCATCGACCTATGGGGTGTGGGCACCAAGGTCTCGCGCCGTCTGGCCAAGCTCGGGATCGAAACGGTCGCCCAACTGGCCGCATCAAACCCCGATGATCTGGTCCCCGAGTTCGGCCCGAAGATGGGCCCCTGGTACGCGCAGCTGGGCCGCGGCGACGGCGCCCGCGAAGTCGACGATACGCCCTGGGTGGCGCGCGGGCACAGCCGGGAAACCACCTTCCAGCAGGACCTCACCGGGCCCGGGCAGGTTGACGCCGCCATCCGTGAACTGGCCGGGCATGTCCTCGAGGACGTGGCGGCCGAGGGCCGGCCGGTGGTCGGGCTGACGCTCAAGGTCCGCTATGCCCCGTTCATCACCAAGACGTATGCCCGGAAGATCCCGGAGACCTCCGATCCCGCGGAAGTGCTCGCCCGGGCGCTGGACCTGGTGGCCAAGATCGAACCGGACCGCCCCATCCGGCTGCTCGGGCTGCGGGCCGAGATGACCATGCCCGGGGACTCCCGGCAGGGGCACACCCCCACCCGCAGCGGCTGGTGACAATGCGGTTTCCCGGACAAGCAGAACGGCGGCGGATCCGTAGGGGATCCGCCGCCGTTTCTGGCTGTTGCAGCACGCCGTTCGCTGCGGCTGCGCCAGCAAGGAACTAGTCGCGCTTGAACTCGTCCTTGACGCTTTCGCCAACCTTCTTGGCGTCAGCCTTGACCTGGTCCTTCTGGCCTTCGGCCCTCAGGCGGTCATTGTCAGTTGCGTTGCCCGCAGCTTCCTTGGCCTTGCCGCCCATGTCTTCTGCTGCATTACCGATCTTGTCTCCGAGGCCCATGATGGACTCCTTTCGTTTCGCCGATCAACCTGACCTCCTCACCCTAACACGAAGCATGCTTACTATTTCAAGCCCTGCGTGCACGAGCGGGTGCCTGTTGATTGTCAGTGCCCGGGGCTAGGCTCGGAACCATGGAACAAACCACCACCCTCACCCAGCACATCCAGGCCGCTCCGGAGAAGGTGTGGTCCGTCATCACGGACATCCCCGGCTCGGCGGCAACGCTGTCCGGCGTGGAGGCGGTCCAGCTCCTCACGGACGGTCCGTACGGCGAGGGAACCCGATGGAAGGAAACCCGCAAGATGTTCGGCCGGTCGGAAACCGTGGAGATGTGGGTGGACCAGGTGGACCCGCCGCGCAGCACCACGGTGAAGGCCGTCCAGGGCGGGGCCGACTACAGCACGCGCTTCAACCTTGCCCCGCGGGATGGCGGAACTGACCTCACGGTCACGTTCGGGGCAGAGGTTGCCAAACCCACTGCCGCGAGCCGCATCATGATGGCGCTTTTCGGAAAAATGGGCCTGGCGGCCACGCGCAAGGCCTTCGCCAAGGACCTGGCGGAGATCGCGGCGAAGGCAGAGTCCCTGTAGTGGCGGACGCCCGGCCCGCGGCCCGGAAAAAACCGGGCCAGGCGGTTTCTCCGCCCCGGCTTTCGGGGGTGGTGCTGGCGGACCTGGTCGACGAGGCTGCGCCGGAGTTCGTGCGGGGCGGCAAGTACGACGGCGTCCGGTACAGTCGTGCAGTGGCGGACGGCCTGGACCTGACCGGGGCGGACTTTGCCGAGTGCGAGTTCCAGGGCGCGTCGTTCAACGACGCGCAGCTGCGCGGCGCCGGCTTCCGCGACTGCACCCTGCACGAGCTGTACGCCCCCGTGTTCCGGGCGGCGCGGAGCACCTGGCGCGACGTCGAACTCCACAATCCCCGGCTGGGCTCCGCGGAACTGTACGAAAGCGGCTGGCAGTCGGTCCGCATCGACGGCGGCAAGCTGGACTTCCTCAACCTGCGGGGCGCAAAACTCACGGACGTCCTCATCACCGGCTGCATCATCAACGAGCTGGACCTCGGCTCGGCCACCGCCGCCCGGGTGGCCCTGAAGGACTGCACCATCGGCACCCTCGATGTCACCGGCGCCAGGCTCCAGGACTTCGACCTCCGGGGCACCGACTTCAGGGGCATCAGTGGACTCGGCAGCGTGGCCGGCCTGGTCGTCGACGACTACCAGCTGGCGCTCCTGGCACCGCTTCTCGCCGCGCACCTGGGCATCATTGTCCTCTAGCTCAAGTTTTTGTCCACGCATGGCGACCTGCGCGCCGTTGAAGTCGCCAGATGTGGACAAAAACTCCGGAGGTACGCAACCGCAGCCCTCCCGTGTACTATTTACAGAACGAACGGTCGGTAAGTGGTGAATTCCGCGATGCCGGATGCCGATGACAGTGCTGTTTATCGCATGAAGGGTGTTTCCATGGCTGCAACCGCAGGTCCGCAGGCTTTCCTTGTTGGCGGGGTCAGAACGCCGGTGGGCAAATACGGCGGCGCGCTCTCGTCCGTCCGCCCCGATGACCTTGCCGCCCTCGTAGTCCGGGAAGCCGTCCACCGGGCGGGCCTGGACCCGGACAGCATTGACGAGGTCATCCTGGGCAACGCAAACGGCGCGGGCGAAGAAAACCGGAACGTGGCCCGGATGGCCACGCTGCTGGCGGGGCTGCCCCTCCATATTCCCGGAATCACAGTCAACAGGCTGTGCGCCTCCGGCCTGAGTGCCATCATCCAGGCCAGCCACATGATCAAGGCCGGTGCCGCGGACATCGTCATCGCCGGCGGCGTGGAATCCATGAGCCGGGCACCGTGGGTGCAGGAGAAGCCCACCGCCGCCTTCGCCAAGCCGGGCCAGATCTTCGACACCTCCATCGGCTGGCGCTTCACGAACCCGCATTTCCAGCACGGTGCCCTGTCCCGCGACGGCAAGATGACGTACTCCATGCCGGAAACCGCGGAAGAGGTGGCCAGGGTGGACAGCATCTCCCGCGAGGACGCCGACGCCTTCGCCGTCCGCTCGCACGAACGGTCCCTCGCCGCCATTGAAGCCGGCCGGTTCAAGGACGAGATTGTCCCCGTCACTGTCAAGACCCGTAAATCCGAGACCGTGGTGGACACCGATGAAGGACCGCGGCGGGGAACCACCATGGATGTCCTCGCCGGGTTGAAGCCGGTGGCACACGGCGGCACGGTGGTCACCGCCGGCAACTCCTCATCCCTCAACGACGGCGCCTCCGCGATCATCGTGGCCTCGGAGGCCGCCATCGAACGGCTGGGACTGACACCCCGGGCACGCATCATCGACGGCGCCTCGGCCGGCTGCGAGCCGGAGATCATGGGCATCGGCCCGGTCCCCGCCACCCAGAAAGTCCTGAAGCGCAGCGGCCTCAGCGTCGGCGACCTTGCCGCCGTCGAACTCAACGAAGCCTTTGCCACCCAGTCCCTTGCCTGCATCCGCCGGCTGGGCCTCGATCCGGACATCGTCAACAACGACGGCGGCGCGATAGCCCTCGGGCACCCGCTCGGTTCCAGCGGGGCCAGGATTGCGATCACCCTGCTGGGCCGGATGGAACGCGAGGATGCGAGGGTTGGCCTCGCCACAATGTGCATCGGCGTGGGCCAGGGCACGGCAATGCTGCTGGAGAAAGTCTGATGCCGGGCGCCGTGGACCTGGCTGCTGAAAAGTTCCACGCCCTCCTGGTGGAGGAACGCAGTGACCGGGTAGTGGTGCTGCTCAACAGGCCCGAGGTGCGGAACGCCATCGACCAGCAGATGGTGGACGAACTGCACACCGTCTGCACCGCGCTGGAACAGAACCCGAAAATCCTGATCATTGCCGGCACGGACGGCGTCTTCGCCTCCGGGGCGGACATCGCACAGCTGCGGGAGCGCCGGCGGGACGACGCCCTGCAGGGCATCAACTCCACCATCTTCGTCCGGATCGCGAAGCTGCCCATGCCGGTGATCGCGGCCCTGGACGGATACTGCCTTGGCGGCGGGGCCGAACTCGCGTACGCAGCCGATTTCCGGATCGGCACGCCTGCGGTGCGGATCGGCAATCCCGAGACCGGCCTGGGGATCCTCGCCGCTGCCGGCGCCAGCTGGCGGCTTAAAGAGCTGGTGGGGGAGCCGGTGGCCAAGCAGATCCTGCTGGCCGGCCGGGTCCTTGGCGCCGAGGAGGCGCTGGCGGTCAACCTCATCACCGGAATCCATGAGCCGGACGGCCTGCTGGACGCTGCCCACCAGCTTGCGGACGGCATCGGGCGGCAGGATCCGCTGGCGGTCCGCATCACCAAGTCCGTGTTCCATGCCCCGGCCGAGGCCCACCCCCTGATCGACCAGCTGGCCCAGGGGATCCTGTTCGAGTCCGAGGCGAAGTTCGAGCGGATGCAGAAGTTCCTGGACAGGAACGCCGCCAGGAAGGCCGGCAGGGAATCCGGCCTGGAAGCGGGCAGCGAAACCGGAAAGAAGGACCAATGACCAACCCCAAACTTGCTCCCGGACTCCCCGCACACGTCGGTGTCCTGGGCGGCGGCCGCATGGGCGCCGGGATCGCGCACGCCTTCCTGGTCAAGGGCGCCGACGTGCTGGTGATCGAGCGCGACGAGCCGTCCGCCGAGGCAGCCCGCGAGCGGATCGAGGCGGCCGCGGCCAAAAGCATTGAACGCGGCGCCACTGACGCCAACCTGGACGAGATGGTGTCCCGGCTGGCTGTGGGCGTGGACTACGACGCCTTCACCGGCCGGCAGCTCGTGGTGGAGGCCGTGCCGGAGGACTGGGACCTGAAGGTCACTGCCCTGCGCGGCATCGAGGAGCGGCTGGCCGACGACGCGTACCTCGCCTCGAACACCTCGTCCCTGTCCGTCAACGGGCTTGCCGGCGAGCTGAAGCGGCCGGAGAACTTCCTGGGCCTGCATTTCTTCAACCCGGTCCCGGCGTCCACCCTCATTGAAGTGGTGCTGGGGGAGCGCACGTCACCCGGACTCGCGCAGGCGGCGAAGGGGTGGGTGGAGGCACTCGGCAAAACCGCCGTCGTCGTCAATGACGCCCCTGGCTTCGCATCGTCCCGGCTGGGGGTCGCGATCGCACTGGAGGCGATGCGCATGGTGGAAGAGGGCGTTGCTTCGCCAGAGGACATCGATGCCGCGATGGTCCTTGGCTACAAACACCCCACCGGGCCGCTTCGGACCACCGACATTGTGGGGCTGGATGTCCGGCTGGGGATTGCCGAATACCTGCACTCGACTTTGGGGGAGCGCTTCGCGCCGCCGCAGATCCTCAAGGACAAGGTGGCCCGCGGCGAACTGGGGCGTAAGGCAGGCAAGGGCTTCTTCGACTGGCCCAGCTAGGACCGCGCCTTAAGCGGCCGCCTAGTCGAAGAACCCGACGATGTAGCCGATGAAGTAGAGCAACGACAGCAGGACCACGATCCCGATGATCGCGATCCACAGGAACTGTGTGCTCTTCCTGGTCCCGTGCTCGTCGTGCCCCTGCGGGCCGGCGGTGGAGGCTTCACCGGGCGGGGTTTCTCCCGGGGGCACGCCGCCGCCGGGCTCCAGGCCTGTGATCTTGTCGTCCTCCGGGTCCGGATTTGTTCCTGACACGTCAACTCCCTTGCTCGCCGTCCTGGTGCTGTCCCAGCGTAACCGGCCCCGGTGGCGGGGCCTAGGCTGGTGCAGTGACTTTCCTAGAACCCCTTACCCTGACCGGCCGCCATGTAATCCTGGAGCCGCTGGCCGGGGAGCACCACGACGGCCTGGTTGCTGCGGCAGCCGACGGTGAGCTGTGGAAGCTCTGGTACACCTCGGTGCCGGCGCCGGATGAAATGGCCGCAGAGATTCAGCGCCGCCTGGCGCTGCAGGACGAGGGCTCGATGCTGCCGTTCACCACGCGGCTGATCGACCCCGCCACCGGAGGCCCCGGCCGGATCATCGGGATGACCACCTATATGAATATCGACGCCGGCACGCCCCGGGTGGAGATCGGCTCCACCTGGAACGCGGCGTCAGTCCAGGGCACGGGCACCAACCCGGACTCCAAGCTGCTGCTGCTCCGGCACGCGTTCGAGACCATCGGCTGCCCGGCCGTCGAGTTCCGCACGCACTGGCTCAACCACCAGTCGCGCGAGGCGATCGCCCGGCTGGGGGCCAAGCAGGACGGCGTGCTGCGGAACCACTCCCGCACCCGCGACGGCATCCTGCGGGACACCGTGGTCTTCTCGATCCTTGAGCACGAATGGCCCATGGTCCGCGCCGGGCTGGAGCACAGGCTCGCCCGGCGGGGGTAGCCGCAAAGGTTGATGGGGGGCAGTCCTTCGATGCCCAGCTGTTGGGTTTGGGCAGGGTGAAATATTCAAACGATTGAAGGGTGGCTTCAATCGTTTGAACTCCTTAAGGTACTTTTATCCCGCACTCAACGAGGAGTCTCATGAGCGAATCAATCGGCACCGCCGCCGCACCCGTTTCATTCCAATCCGTGATGCGCCCCTTCGGGTGGCGCGACAAAATCGGCTACCTTTTCGGCGACCTTGGGAATGACTTCACCTTCCTGCTCGCATCCTCCTACCTGCTCGTGTTCTACACGAACGTGGCAGGACTCCAACCCGCGCACGTCGGCATCCTGTTCCTCGCGGCCAGGCTCATCGATGCTTTCACGGATGTGGGTTGGGGGCGTTTCCTGGACCGGCACCGCCCGTCGCCTGCCGGCCGCTTCCGTGCCTGGATCGGCAGGGCTGCCTTGCCCCTCGTCGTTGTAAGTGCGCTCCTTTATGCACCCTTCATTGCTGACTGGGACTACGGCCTGAAACTTACGTACGCTGCTGTCACCTACCTGCTGTGGGGTTCCGTCTTCTACACGATGGTCAACATTTCCTACGGTTCGCTGGCATCCGTCATGAGTCCGAACCCGGGGGAGCGGGCTTCCCTCTCAGTGTTCCGCGCTTTCGGAGCAAACGTCGCGGGCCTGTTCGTGGCCCTTGTTCCCCCACTTCTGATCTACGCGACCGTTGACGGGGTTTCGCAGGTCCTTCCCGGTTCCTTCTTCATGACAGGTGTGGGGTTCTCCATCGCCGCGCTCGCGTTCTATGCCATTTGCTACACCCAGGTGCGTGAACGCGTGCAGGCAGTACCCGTGCAGGAAAAGCGCAGCTTCCTGAAACTCCTGCGTTCCCTGGCCGGAAACAGGGCGCTGCTGGGGCTCATGGCCGGAAACCTGATCCTCATGCTTGCGTCGCTGCTCACGATGTCCATGGCGGCGTACCTGTGGCTGAACTACTTCAACAACGGTGCGCTTTCCGGTCCTGCCCAACTGGCGAACTACCTGCCAGGCCTTGTGCTGGCGCCGGTCGCGGCGTGGCTCGCCCGCCGTTTCGGCAAGAAGGAAATCATCGTCACGGGCATGCTCTTCTCTGCCGCTGTTTACATGTTCCTGGCCCTTACGCACGTCACCTCGCCATGGGTCTTCATCGTCCTGACAGTGCTTGCCGGTTTCGGTATGGGTACCTACTCGCTGCTCGTTTGGGCGCTAATCGGCGATGTCATCGATCACGAGGAGGTGCGCAGCGGTGAGCGTGACGACGGCACCGTCTATGCGGTCAACACCTGGGCGCGCAAGGTAGGACTGGCCCTGGCCGGTGGCCTCGCGGGCGTGGCACTGACGGCGGTCGGCTTCCAGGCCGGCTCGCCCACTCAGACCGAGGAGACCATCAACGGGATCTACCTCGTATCCACACTCGTGCCCGGCGTCCTCTACGCCGTTGCCGCTCTCCTGCTGCTCTTCATCTACCCGCTCAACCGCAAACGGGTGGCTGCCAACGTGGAAGAGCTGAAAGCACGGCGGGGCCAATAGCATGACTGCCGGAGCCCGACCAACGCTCAAGGACATCGCCCGCCGTGCAGGCGTGTCCGTGTCAACGGTGTCCTACGCCCTGAATGAGCAGAGCACCCTTCCCCTGAGCGGCACCACGAAGGCGAAAATCCGGCAGATCGCCAGGGACATCGGCTACGTTCCCAACGGCCTCGCCCGATCACTGCAGGCCGGCACCAGCCGTACCATCGGCGTGCTCCTGGACAAACCGGTCACCACGCCGCGGTACGCGGCCATTGTGCAGGGGCTCGTCGAGGGACTGACCGAGCAAGGCCTTCACCTTGCCCTCCTTCATAAGGGCCCGGCGTCACAGTGGGTGGCCGCGGTCCGGGGTTACCAACTCGACGGCCTCATCTTCGTGGGCCACGACGACCATGAGGTGCCAGGCGAGCTTGCGGAGCTCGTTGCCAAGCACAGCGTCCCCTTCGTGGCACTCGACTGCGGGGCCTTCGGAGAGGAGCGCCCATACTCGACGGTCGATTTTGACTACCGGGCCGGCGTCGAACTGCTCATGGCGGAACTTGAACGGAGGGGGACGCGCACCGTCTACTACCTTCGCCCGGATCTGGTGTCCCGTGCGGAGAGGATCCGCGAGCAGGCCGTGTTCTCGGCGCTGGGTCAACGCCCCGAGGTCGCACTGCGGGTGGTTTCCACCGGAATCACGGCAGAACACCTCAAACGCCTCGAGGAGAACCCGGACCAGCAGGCTTCGTACGTGCACGAACTCGCCGGCCGGGTGGAGCAGGCCCTCGGGACCGACGGAGCCGACCCCGGGCACACCACCCTTCTGTGCTCCTGGGGCGCGGATGTGGAGGCCGTATACCGGGTGGCGCAGCGCCGGGACCCGCGCTATACGGTGGCGGGACTTGCCGCCGGCACGCTCACCACAGGGCTCTGGCCGAACCTGGTCTACTCGCGGCTTCCTCTTGAAGGCGCCGGCCGGGAATGCGCACGCCTGATCATGGGCGAGACCAGCACGTCCCCCGTCCACGAACACCTTCTCCTGCCACCGGTGATCGACGCCGGGCAGTCCACGAATTCCGAGACATCGGCGCCGGCAACAGCAGCCGATGAGAAATAAAAGCAAGGAAGCAGGCACCATGCCACGCACCAACGTCATTTTCATCATGTCCGACGACCATGCCGCCCATGCCATTTCGGCGTATGGCAGCAGGGTCAACAAGACGCCGCACCTCGACCGGATCGCCGAGGGTGGCATGCGGATGGACGCCGTCTTCTGCACGAACTCCATCTGCTCCCCGTCACGGGCTTCGATCCTTACCGGCACCTACTCCCACGTCAACGGCGTGTCGTCCATCTGGACGGAGATGGATTACCGCGTTCCAACGTTCATCGATGTGCTGCGCAACAACGGTTACCGCACGGCATTGTTCGGCAAATGGCACCTCGGTGAGCAGGAAGTCTCGGAGCCGCGCGGCTTCGATGCGTGGAAGGTCTTTCCCGGCCAGGGCGATTATATGGACCCCGAAATGATTGATCCGTCCGGCCGCACCATCGAAAAGGGCTACGCGACCGACATTGTCACCGATCTGTCGCTGGACTGGATCGACGAGCGGGGCGAGGATGAGCCGTTCTGCCTCCTGGTGCACCACAAGGCCCCGCACCGCCCCTGGGTGCCTGACGAGAAACACAAGCACCTCTACGCTGACGGGACGATTCCCGAGCCTGAGACCTTCTTCGACGACTATGAGTCACGGAGCAAGGCCGTACGCGGCGTGCACATGACCATCGCTGACGACATGGGTGCCGACGACATCAAAATGGAGGTGCCGGAGCACCTGCGGGGCGAGGAAAACCGTGAAGAACGGATGCGGTGGAAATACCAGATCTACATGCGCGACTACCTTCAGTGCATCCAGTCAATCGACGACAACGTGGGGCGGATGCTCGACCACCTGGAGGCCAAGGGGCTCGCAGAGAACACGCTGGTGGTCTACACCTCCGACCAGGGATTCTTCCTCGGGGACCACGGCTGGTTCGACAAGCGGCTCATGTTCGACCAATCCCTGCAGATGCCCATGCTCATCCGCTGGCCGGCCCAGATCGAAGCCGGCAGCCGCAGCGAAGCGATCATCACCAACGTGGACTTCGCCGCGACGTTCCTGGATGCCTGCGGCATCGACGCAACGAACGAGCTCCCCACCTCGCAGGGGCGGAGTTTTCTGCCGCTGCTGCGCGGGGAGAGCATCGAGGATTGGCCCGACGCCGCCTACTACCGGTATTGGGAACACGATGATCCCATCCACGCAGCGCCCGCCCACTACGGCATTCGCACCCGGGATTACAAGCTCATCTACTACTACGGCGCCGGCCTTGGAGTGCCCGGGGCGTCGGAACGGCAGTTCGAGCCTGAATGGGAGCTCTACGACCTGCGGAACGACCCCACCGAGGTGCGCAACGTTGCCGACGATCCCGCATATGCCGGGATCAAGAGCGATATGGAGCAGAAGCTCGCTGAGTACCAGAAGCGGTACGCGGACGAACCGTACCGCGGAGAGGACACCCCGCGCCCGGTGTGGGGGCCGTATGATGCAGAACTCTTCGCGCAGGTCGAGGCATACGTCGCCGGTATCCGGGCATCCAGCTGACGCAGCAGAATTACCCGGGCATCACCGGCTGCAGCCGGTGATGCCCGGGAGCGATGTGGGAAAGTGAAAAGGATGAACGAGGAGAACCCAGGTGCCGGGTGTTGCGCGCCGGCAGGCCGCGCAGTGTTCACGGGCATGTCGGACAAACCCCTGCCGGAGCCTGCCCTGGCCGATGCAGGGCAAGGCCGCCACCGGATTGAGCAGGCAATTGTCCCCGCCCTGACATTCGGGATGGGGGACTCGCAAGGGGACGAGAACCGGGGCGACGGCGAAACGCCCGTCCACCAGGTAACCCTGGAGTCATTTTCAATCGACGCGACGAGCGTGACGAACAACGACTTTGCGCGGTTCGTCGAGGCGACCGGCTACCGCACCGAAGCCGAGGCTTGGGGCTTCTCCGCGGTCTTCCATCTTGCTGTGGCGGCACCGGAGGAAGACATTATGGGCTCTCCGCCCGGGACGCCCTGGTGGCGGGGCGTGAAGGGTGCGGACTGGCGACATCCGGGGGGACGCCACTCCGGTATCGACGGGCTCGGGGACCACCCGGTGGTCCATGTCAGCTGGAATGACGCGGTGGCGTACTGCCAGTGGGCTGGCCGGGCTCTTCCGACGGAAGCGCAGTGGGAGGCTGCATCGCGTGGCGGGCTCGATGGTGCAAGGTTCCCCTGGGGAGATGACCCGCACGGTGACGCGTCTTTCCCGATGCCCACCACCAAGCCGCGGGCCGGCGAATCCTGGCGGATGAACATCTGGCAGGGGCCGTTTCCGGCCGAGAACACCTGCCAGGATGGATTCCTCACCACAGCACCCGTGCGCAGCTTTGAACCGAACGCTTATGGGCTCTGGCAGACCATCGGGAATGTCTGGGAATGGTGTGCCGACTGGTGGAGCCCCGGCTACTACCGCATTTCTCCTGCCATCGACCCGCGCGGACCGGACAGCGGCCAGGTCCGGGTCATGCGGGGAGGCTCGTACCTGTGCCACGACTCCTACTGCAACCGGTACAGGAACTCTGCCCGGTCCTCGAACACGCCGGACTCGTCAATGGGCAACGCGGGGTTCCGCACCGTGGGCAGGACGTCCGGGGCGGCGCACACCGGTGAATGACGTCGATCCCCGCCGGGCAGGGGCATAGGCTCGCCCGGCGGGGATGAGGTCTTGGCTACTGCCGGACCAGTTGACCCAGCTTTACTGAAGCCAGCAAGGCTGACGCGTAGGCGCGGTGCCCTTCGAGGTTGGGATGGAAGCTGCGGGGGTCCAGTTGCGGCCTACCACTTGAATCGAGATACGTTCCGAAGAAGATCCAGGGATCCGTGGAATTAACCTCGTGTCCGGCAAAGCGCTTTGTCACATCAACATAGACGGCGTTCGTGTCGTACTCATCGTTCGCGAGGTCCACGGCGTCTTCGATGGCACCGTTGATAGCCAGGGTTCCGAGGTTGATTAGTTCCTGACTCGTTAGAGGGATGGGGAGGGCAACAGGCGGGTCGGTTGTATCGAAGAGCAGCGGGTAACCGAGGACGATGATCGTCGCATCCGGCGCGGCTGCCTGGATTGCCTGATATGTCTCAGCCAGCGCCAAAGTGAGCGCAAAGAGGCTTTCCTCTGAAGTCGCCGCGTTGACGGCGTTGCGGCAATCCGTTGGGCTGAGTGTTGCGCAGATCCCGATGATTTGTGCAAATCCCAGATCGTTTGCACCTGCGGTGATGCTCACCAGCTCCGCTTCCGCTAGCGCGGCCAAGGTTGCTGGATCGCTGAGCTGGGAGGCTACGCTCGTTGGCCCCCCAGTAAGCTCGGCACCGCTACAAGCGGCGTTAACGAGCAGGTTGACGCGGCCAGTCTTCGCCGTTAGGTCCACGTAGCCGCCCGAAGTCCGGATGCACGTCTCGGTGTCGTCGTAGGGTCCGGCTCCAATGCCGGCGGTATATGAATCGCCGAGCGCAACATAATCGACGTTAGGCGGGGGCGCAGCGTCAGCGGGGATGGCCGTGAAGCCCAGGGCCATGGCCAGGGTGGCAAGGCCGGCCGCAAAAGCTGATTGACGCCGTCGTACTGGTGCAATTCCCATTGCGTTCTCCTTTGAACAGCCTAAGGCACAAGCGTGTAGGTGTACGTTACGCCTGGCGGGGGCAGCCGTCATTAGGGTCCGGCCCCGCAATTCCCCCAAATCTCCCCCAATCGTGACGTGCGTCTCCTGTGACTGGTGTGATTAGCTGGCCGGGTGACGAAAACGGGCAGGTCCATGGACTGGGATGGTGCCGTCAACGCGTGGCACGTGGCCGGCGGCGTTTACCGGATGGGACGCCGCGAATGGCTGACGGAAGCCGGCTGGCAGCAGGCGTTCGACGACGGCATCCGCACCGTCGTCGACGTTCGCAATGCCGCGGAGGCGCGCCGGCGGGACACCGATCCTGTGGTGTCCGACGCCGCGTGGCACGGCATGGCAGTCCTCTCGGCACCCACCGAGGAGCCAGGCCACCCCCGCTTCACCGAAATCTGCGGCCCCTACCTGAACGATCCCGCCTTCTACGCGGACAACGCCCGCATCTTCCCGGAGAAACTGGTGGGCGTCTTTCGGGCGCTCGCCGCGGGGGCGGACCGCGGCGACGTGATCCTGCACTGCGCCGCCGGACGGGACCGCAGCGGCATGGTGGCCGCCATGGTCCAGGACCTGGCAGGTGACTCCGACCAGGACATCGCCGAGGGCTACCGCCGCGCCGCCCGCGGCATCAATGAGCGCTACCGGACCCACGGTCCGCCGCATGACCGGGAATGCTACCTGGACGACGCCGAACTGGCGCCGCTGCTCGAGCGGCGCGGTGCCGCCGTGGTGGAGTTCGTCCGCGCCCTGGACACCCGGGGCTACCTTCTCCGGCACGGTCTCAGCACCGGCGAACTCGACGCCGTGCTGTCCCTGTGCGGGGCGGGGGTGGCCCGATGAGGCCGGTCCATCTGCGCCGGTTCCTGTCCCTTGGCGCCGTCGCCGGGATGCTGGCGTCCTCCGCATACGCCGCCGCCCCCGCCTGGGCCGGGGACCAGGCCGCTGATGCCCCCAGCGTCGAAATATCCGACGGCGGAAAGGGCCTTTCAGAGGCGGCGCTCGCCGAAGCGGTGCAGCGCGACCTCGGACTCACGCAGGAGCAGTTCGCCGCGGCCGGTGAGCTTGGTTCCCGGGCTGCTGCTGCCGCCGTTCAGCTCCGCGACGTCCCGGGCTATCAGGGCATCAGGCTGGAAGACGGCCGGATCGTGGTGACCGGGTCCGGCGCGGAGCTGCTGGCACAAGTGGCGGGGCTCGCGGCGTCAGTCCCGGAACTGGTGCTGGAGGCGCCAGTACCGGAGGCCCGGCTTGCGGATCCTGGTGCTTCCACTGCCCCAAGCGAAGGGGCGGAACTGGCGGTCAGCACCGAACAGCTTTTCCAGGCCTACGTGCGCGAGGTCGGCCCGGAAGGGCTGCAGGCTGTGCTGGCGTCCGGCGGAAAATTCGTGATCCGGAGCGGCGGCGTCAACACGCCCGAGTCCACCGCGAAGACCGGCATGGCATCCGTTTCGGCCGGTAGTGGAAAGGTGTCGCCCGCCGAGTTCGTAGCCAAGTATGCCAACGTGGAGCTCGACGGCGGTGCCTCCCTTGCTCCCGAAGCCGACGTTCCCGGGGGTGTCGGCTACATTGCCGACACCGGCTGGATCTGCTCCACGGGCTTCTCCGCCTTCAACCCAGCAGGCCTGCCTGCTGTCCTCTCCGCCGGACACTGCGCGTCCGACGGTGCGGCAAGGACCGCCACCCTGCAGTTCCTCGGTGAGCCAGCCGGCCCGCTGGGCGACTTTGGCTTCAGCCAGTACGGCGGTCCGGGCAACTCGAGGGTCCTGGACCCCGCCACCCCCACTGGTCCGGGCGGCACGGCTCTGACCAACCCAGGGAATGTGGGCACCGACATCTCCGTCATCGAGTCCCTGCGCACCGATGTGGACCCGCTGCCGGCAGCCAGCACCTGGGGGGACCCCTCCCAGCCCGAGCCGGACGTCAAGATCATCGGCAGCGCGGACCCGGTGCTGGGAATGCCGGTGTGCCGCTCGGGGCGGACGTCATTCTGGTCCTGCGGCACTATCGACGCGGTGGGGATCTTCGTAGTCCCCGGTCACGCCTACGCGATGGACCCGACCGACTTGCGGGCCTTCCGCGGTTTCCTGTCCTACGCCGTGCAGTCCAGCGGAGGTGACTCCGGCGGCCCCTACGTCAGCGGCAACTACGCCGTGGGGACGCACGCTGCCGGCGACACCCCGGATGGAAACGGCAACGTCGTCCAGAACATGGCCATCGCCGCGACCCTCAGCGAGGGCCTGGCTGTCCTGCCCGGCTACCAGCTGGAACTCTTCCTCAACAAGCCTGCCGTCACCAGCCCCGCGCCTGGGGGCACCTTCGAACCGGGGCAGCAGGTCACAGGCACTGTTCCGGCGGCACCGGCCTCCGCGGTGGCCGCCGGGTCAACAGTCCGGATCACCCTGGACGGCGGAGATCCCTTCGAGGTCCCGGTGGACGACGCCGGGAACTGGAGCTTCACGGCTCCTGAAAGCACCCCCGGGGGCAGCGGAAAGCTGCAGTTCACGGCCGAGACGGTCAACGGGTTCAGCGTTTCCGGCACCAGCAGTTTCGAGTTTGGACGTGCCCCGGCTGAACCGCCCGCGCCTCCGGCTCCGGCTGAACCGCCCGCGCCTCTGGTGCCGGCTGAACCGCCCGCGCCACCGGCTCCGGCTGAGCCGCCCGCGCCTCCGGTGCCGGCCGAACCGGCAGCAACGGTGCCTGCCCCCGCGCCTACCGGATCTGTCCCCGCCAGCCCGGCCCCGGCTGACCCGGCCGCTGTCCCGCCGGCGGATCCCTCGGATGGAGGCGCCGCCGTCGTACCTTCCCCGGTCGGGACACCACCCGCCGGCCTGGCCGATACATCGGGCCCGTACACCGCCGGTTCCACCGGCGGGCTCGCCTACACCGGCGCCAGCGCACTCCTGCCGGCGGCAGGCGCGGCGTTCGCGGCGCTTGCCGCCGGCATCCTCCTGACAGTCCTGGTCCGCAGGCGGAACCGGCGCCGGGTCCCCTAACTACGACCCGTCGCCGTCGACCACCTGAACGGCAACGCCCAGGGTGCCGTCGGCGAGGCTTCCCCAGGCGTAGACGATGGTGTTCGTCCCGCCTGCAACGGTGATGTCAGCCGGGCCGATCACCGGGGTTGTGGTTCCTGCCGCGGCTACCGCAGCTGAAATCGTGCCGGCCCTGAGCTTCAGCACCGCTTCGTTGGGGTTGGTGAGGCCCTGGATGACGGGTTCGCCGTTCGCCAGCACGTCGACGGCGGGAGCCGCGGCCACGTGCCTGACCGTCAGCTTGCCTTTCCGGTCATTGCGGAGGCCCTTGGTGCTGTTTTCGAACAGCGAGGCCGTGGGGGTGCCCGCGGCGCTGAGGTGGGCCACGGCCGTGTAGTTGCCGCCCTCGTCGAGCTGCACATCCACAGGTCCGATCACCGGGTTCGCGGCGGACGTGGCGTCAGCGGCAGTCACGGCGATCTGGTAATCGCCGGCGGGCAGCTCGAGTGGCCCGGCCAGGGTGCCGGGAGTGAAGTTATCAAGCGTGAGGTTCCCGTTCACCCACACGTCCACCGTCAGGCCGGGAACACCATGGAGGACGGACAACAGGGCGTCGTCGTCATCGTGGTGCCATCCGTTGGCCTGGGCGGGGGCGGCGAAGGCCAGCGAGGCGGCCAGGGAAAGTGCCCCGGCGGCGTAACCCATTTTGCGCATATCAAACTCCTTCAAGGATGCCCGGTGGCCGGGCTGTTTGTGCTTACGCGCTTAATACCCGGGAAGTACCGTCTTTGGATGCACTGCAGGAGATTTTTTCCTGGCTACTGCTTGTGCCGCCGCATCAGCAGGTTGGTGATGCGCAGCGTGCAGAGCCGCTGGCCGATCTCGTTGGTGATCAGCACCTCGTGCGTGGTGAGCGTGCCGCCCAGGTGGATGGGTGTGGCCGTGATGGTGACCAGCCCTTCCCGGGCGGACCGGTGGTGCGTGGCGGACACGTCGACGCCCACCGCCGTCTTGCCCATCGTGCTGGCGTGGATCACGGCGGCCCAGGAGCCCACCGCCTCGCCCACGGCCAGCGAAGCGCCGCCATGCAGCAGGCCGAACGACTGCCTGTTGCCCTCCACCGGCATGGTGGCCACCACGCGCTCAACCGACTCCTCCACGATCTTGACCCCCATCTTCTCGTCCAGCTCGCCGAGGGTGATCTTCCACAGCTCGTGCTCTGTGGGGGAGTGGTCCTGCATCTCGGCGGAATTCGGAACGGGGGCGCTCATGGGAGTCTCCTTCGGTGTTGCCGGGCGGCACATTCATGTATGGTTCTTATATTACCGAACGGACGGTCAGTAATCATTGGCCGCCTTTCTGCCCCTTTGTTGGAAGGACCCGTCAACGATGACCACCACAGCCACAGCTCCCCAGGCCACGGTTGACACCGTGGAGACAGTGCCCAGCTTCATCCAGGATGCCTGGTGGACCCCCGACGCCGGCACCTCGGCCTCCGCAGTCCCCGTCCGTGATGCGAGCACCGGGGAGGTCCTGGCCAAGGTGAGCACCGAGGGGCTGGACCTGCAGGCCGTGGTGGACTACGGCCGCAGCACCGGCCAGGAGGAACTGGGCAAGCTCACCTTCCACCAGCGCGCCCTGAAGCTCAAGGAGCTCGCGCAGTACCTGCACGCCCGGCGCGAGCACTTCTACAACTTCTCCTTCCAGACCGGCGCCACCAAGATCGACTCCATGGTGGACATCGACGGCGGCATCGGCGTCCTCTTCACCTTCGGCTCCAAGGGCCGGCGCGAGCTGCCCAACTCACAGGTGGTGGTGGACGGGCCCATGGAGGTGCTCTCCAAGGACGGCTCCTTCGCCGGCGAGCACATCTACACCCGCATTCCCGGCGTCGCGGTCCAGATCAACGCCTTCAACTTCCCCGTCTGGGGCATGCTCGAAAAGTTCGCCCCCGCTTTCATCGCCGGGGTTCCCACCATCGTCAAGCCCGCCACCCCCACCGGCTATGTTGCCGCAGCGGTGGTCAAGGCCATTGTGGAATCCAACATCCTGCCCAAGGGCTCGCTGCAGCTGATCTCCGGCTCGGTCCGCGGCCTGCTGGACGTGCTGGATTACCGCGACTACGTCTCCTTCACTGGCTCGGCCTCCACCGCCCTGTCCCTGAAGTCCCACCCGAAGGTGGTCCAGGGCGGGGTCCGCTTCACGTCCGAGACCGACTCCCTGAACGCGGCCATCCTCGGGCCCGACGCCGTCGAGGGCACCCCGGAATTCGATGCCTTCGTGAAGTCCGTGGTCACCGAGATGACCGTCAAGGCGGGCCAGAAGTGCACGGCCATCCGCCGGACCATCGTCCCGGAGGCGCTGGTGCCCGCCGTTGTGTCCGCCATCGGCAAGCGGGTCCAGGAGCGCGTGGTGCTCGGCGATCCGCGGGGCAAGGGCGTCACTATGGGTGCCCTGGCCTCCGTGGAGCAGCTTCAGGACGTGCGTGCGGCCGTGCAGGCCATGCTCGACGCCGGCGGCGAGCTTGCGTACGGAACGCTGGATTCGCCGTCGGTCACCACCGCCGACGGCACCTCCGCGGTGGTGGAGGAAGGCGCCTTCATGTCTCCCGTCGTGCTCAGCTGGAACGATGCGGACGCGGAGGCGCTGCACTCCCTGGAGGCCTTCGGCCCCGTTTCGTCGGTGATCGGCTACAAGGACCTGGCCGACGCCGTCCGCCTCGCCGCCCGGGGCAGCGGCTCCCTGGTGGCCACTGTCTGCACCAATGATCCCGCCGTGGCGCGGGAACTGGTGACCGGCATCGCCGCGCACCACGGCCGCGTGCTGATGCTCAACCGCGAGGACGCACGGTCGTCCACCGGCCACGGCTCTCCAGTGCCGCACCTGGTCCACGGCGGAC
The DNA here is from genome assembly GCF_045833485.1 of Arthrobacter nitrophenolicus. NCBI lineage: Bacteria > Bacillati > Actinomycetota > Actinomycetes > Micrococcales > Micrococcaceae > Arthrobacter > Arthrobacter nitrophenolicus. The sequence goes on along the minus strand of NZ_CP174504.1, from coordinate 828,508 downwards.
CCGGCCGTGCCGGCGGCGGCGAGGAACTGGGCGGCATCCGGTCGGTAATGCACCACATGCAGCGTACCGCCATCCAGGGCTCACCGAACATGCTGACCGCGGTCACCGGCATCTGGCATGCCGGGGCGGACCGCAACTTCACGGTGGAAACCGAAGGGACCCACCCGTTCCGGAAGCGGCTGGAGACGCTGCGGATCGGCGACGCCGTCCGGTCCGACCTGCGGCAGGTCACCCTGGAGGACATCACCGCCTTCGCCAACAGCACCGGCGACACCTTCTACGCCCACACCAACCAGGAAGCCGCCGAAGCCAACCCGTTCTTCCCGGGGATCGTGGCCCACGGCTACCTGCTGCTCAGCTGGGCCGCGGGACTGTTCGTGGAGCCCGCCCCGGGTCCGGTGCTGGCCAACTACGGCCTGGAGAACCTGCGCTTCATCACCCCGGTGGCGGCCGGCGACTCCATCCGGGTCACCCTCACCGCCAAGAAGATCACCCCGCGCGAGACCGACGAGTACGGCGAGGTGGCCTGGGACGCTGTCCTGACCAACCAGAACGACGAGATCGTGGCCACCTACGACGTCCTCACCCTCGTCGAAAAGTAACCCCCGGTTGCTCTATCACTTGTGGTCCCCAATTAGCCCGTTTGGGGACCATAAGTGATAGCGCATCGAGGGCTTTTATTGGGGTGGGGGCGTAAAATTCTGCCCGTAGGAGGTGGCCACATGACCCTAAGAATGAAATCAGCCACAACCATCCTGCCAGTCGATGATGCAGCCCGCGCCCACAGTTTCTACACCGAGAAACTTGGACTCCCGCACCGCGGTATGACAGACGATGGAAGCGAAATACTCGGCATTGACGGCGGCGCCATGCTGCAGCTGATGCCGGTCAGGGACGGCAAGCACTCAGAACACACGGCCCTCAGCTTCGAGGTCACGGACATCGAGCAGACAGTCCGCGAGATGGAGTCCATGGGCGTGCAGTTCCAGGACTACGACCTGCCCAACCTGAAGACCGAGAACCACATCTGCACCACGGGCTCGGAGAAGAGCGCCTGGTTCATGGACACCGAGCACAACATCCTCTGCGTCCACGAGAACCTGGGCAACAGGATGGAGTACCAGCTCTAAAACAACAGCAGGGTTTCGACAGGCTCAACCACCGGGTGGTTGAGCCTGTCGAACCCTACATGTGCGGCCGAAACGTCAGGACTCGGCGCCGCCGTGCAGGGCGTCGTCGCTGCTGTCGTCCTCCCGGCCCGTGCCGTGCCCGCTTTCGCTCTGGTCGGAGAGGTCCATGTTGCCGCGGGCCTCCTCCATGGTGGGGCCGCCGGAGGGAACGCTGTACGTGTCCGGGCGGATCCCGTGGGACTGCTCCTCGATGAGCGCCTGCTCCTCGCTGAAGCGGATCACGTTCGCCTCGTCGCCGGCGTCGCCGGGAATGTCCTCACGGACCTTCGAGGGGTCGGGAACGATGAAGCCTGCCTCGGGTTCTTCTTTGGAGTTGCTCATTTCCATTCCTTCCTATCGGGTGGTGCTATCTCTGGGACGTTCGGCGAGGTCCACCTTGACGTCCCGGGTCTCGTCGCCGCGCTTGACGGAGAAATTCACGGTGTCGCCCGGATTGCGGCCGCGCAGTTCGGACAGGAGCTTCTCCGGCGCGGTCAGTTCCACGCCCTCCATCGACTCCAGGACATCCCCGGGTCGGATCCCGGCGCGTCCGGCCGGGCCGTCCTCGGACACGGCCAGCACCAGCACGCCGGAGACCTGCTCGATGCCCAGCTGCTCGGCGATCTGTGCCGTCAGCTCGCCGGGGGTGAGGCCCACGTAGGCGTGTTCGGCGGTGCCGTCAGCCAGGAGTTCCTCGGCCACTTCCACGGCGGTGGCGGCAGGGATGGCGAAACCGAGGGCCACGGCGCCTGCGGACGGCGGGATGTAGGCCTCGCTGATGCCGATGATTTCGCCGCGCATGTTGATCACGGCGCCACCGGAGTTGCCGGGGCTGATGGGGGCATCCGTCTGGATCAGGTCCACCAGGGACAGGCTGTTGGACGCGGACCCGGGAATCGAGCGGTGGAGCCCGGAGATGATGCCGGCGGTGGCGGTGTTCTCGAAGCCGAGCGGAGAGCCGAGCACTACGGCGCCCTCGCCCACCTTGGGCAGCGTGGTCTGGTACACCGGCTTGGGCAGGCCCGTGCGGTCCGCCTGGACCAGCGCCAAGTCTGTGACGGGGTCCGTGGCCCGGACGGTGCCCTCCACCCGCTGGCCGTCCGCGAAGGCCACCTCAACCCTCGTATTGCCGCGGATCACGTGCTCGTTGGTCAGGACCAGGCCGTCCTCGGAGTACACCACGCCGCTGCCCAGTCCGCCCTCGGTGAAGATAGTCACCACCGACGGCGCCAAATTCTCGACGAGCTGCGGGATGCCGCCCGCCGCGTCCGCCCCGGCGGGAGCGGGCGCGGAACCGGCCGGGCTGGCCGCCGGAGTGTTCACGGAGTCGGCGGTTGGCGCCGGGGGAGGAGGCGAGCCTCCTGTGCAGGCGGAAAGCACGACGGCGGCACTCAGGGCGAGTGCGGCGGCGGCGGTCCTGAGCGGGCCGGGACGCCCTGGAGTGCCCGGGCCCCGGTGGCGGGGCTCCGGATGGATGGCCGGGCTCATTGACTACCTCCCCTGCGGACGGCGGCTTTCTACCACCGTAGCCGGGGAGCAACGGAAATACCAAGCACGCTTAGTATTTCCCCGTCCTCACTGCGGGAGGAGTGCGAGGCCGGCTAGGAGTGGCCGTGCAGCCCGTCGAACGCCATGGTGATGACGTCGTCGGCCAGGCGCTCCGGCGACAGCGAACCGCCGGGCTTGTACCACTCCACGATGGAGTTAATCATGCCGAACAGGAGGCGGGTGACGGTCCGGGGGTCGATGTCGGTGCGGAGCGAGCCTTCGTCCCGGGCCGCTGAAATAAGGGCCGCCACCTTGTGGTCGAAGGTGCGCCGCCGTTCCAGCGCGTCCCGCTCAATCTCGGTGTTGCCGCGCAGGCGCAGCAGCAGCGTCACGAACGGCAGCCGGTCCACCAGTACGGCCACGGTCTGGCGCAGGACGAATTCCAGCCGCGCGTCGGCCGCGCCGGATGTCGCTTCCGGCTCCTCGAGGATCGACTCCAGTCCGCCCAGGGCGTGGTCCAGGGCGAGCTTGAGGAGGTCGCCCTTGGACGGCACGTGGTGGTAGATAGCCGACTTCGAGATGCCCAGGTTCTCGGCCAGGATGCCCATGGAGGTCGCGTCGTAGCCGTGCCGGTTGAAGACATCCACGGCGATGCGCAGCACTGACTGCTGGTCGTAGCCGGGCCGGCCGCGTTTGGTGCCGGCGGGGCTGGAGGTGTCGGCGGTGCTGGTTGTCTGGCTGGGCATAGGTGCTAGTTTCTCACGAACGGTCGGTTGGTCCGGGCAGGCCACGGGCCGGCCGGCCCGGCACCGCCAGTGTTGCTATCCCTTCGGGCGCAGGTCGTAGATGCGGCGGAGCTTGCCGTTGGACCGCTCCAGCGAGCCCGGCTCCACTACGGCCACCGTGCAGGAAGAACCCACGTGGATCTTGATCTGCTCCTTCAAGGTGCGTGCCGCCGTCGTACTCTGCTCGGTGGTGACGTTGTCCCGCCGCTCGATCTTCACGGTCAGCTGGTCCATCCGCTGCCCCTCGGGCCGGGTGAGCTCGAGCTGGAAGTGCGGGCTGAGCTCGGGGATGCGCAGCGCGATCTCTTCGATCTGGGACGGGAAGAGGTTCACGCCGCGGAGGATGATCATGTCGTCGCTGCGGCCGGTGATGCGTCCCATCCGGCGGTGCGCGGGGCGGGCGGTGCCGGGCAGGAGGCGGGTGAGGTCCTTCGTGCGGTACCGGATGATGGGCAGCGCCTCCTTGGTGAGCGAGGTGAAGACCAGTTCGCCGTGCTCGCCGTCGCCCAGCACGTTCTCCTTGCCGGGGACGGGATTAAAGGGGTCGATGATCTCCGGGCGGAAGTGGTCCTCCCAGATGTGGCTTCCGTCCTGGGTCTCCACGGCCTCGCCGGCCACGCCCGGGCCCATCACTTCGGACAGGCCGTAGATGTCGCAGGCCTTGATGTCCATGGTGACTTCGAGTTCGTGCCGCATCTCCTGGGTCCACGGCTCGGCGCCGAGCACGGCGTACTTCAGGGACGTGGAGGTGGGGTCGATGCCCATGTGCGCCATGGCGTCGGCGATGGTCAGCAGGTAGGTGGGGGTGCAGAGGATGGCGTCCGGCTTGAAGTCCTGGATGAGCTGGATCTGCCGTTCGGTCTGGCCGCCGGACATGGGGATGACGGTGCAGCCCAGCGCCTCGGCGCCGGCGTGCGCGCCCAGGCCGCCGGTGAACAGGCCGTAGCCGTAGGCGTTGTGGACCTTCATGCCGGGGCGGATGCCGGAGGCGCGGAAGCAGCGGGCCACCAGCTTGGCCCAGTCGGCCAGGTCCTGCTTGGTGTAGCCCACCACGGTGGGCCGGCCGGTGGTACCGGAGCTGGCGTGCACGCGGGCCACCTCGTGCTGCGGCACGGCGAACATCCCGAACGGGTACTCCTGGCGCAGGTCCTCCTTGGTGGTGAAGGGGAAGTTGCCCAGGTCGGCGAGTTCACGGAGGTCTGACGGGTGGATTCCGGCGTCGTCGAACTTGCGCTTGTAGAGCGGTACCCGCTCGTAGGCGTAGGCGACGGTATGCTGCAGGCGGCTGAGCTGGAGGGCCTCAAGTTCATCGCGGGAGATGGTTTCCTCGCGGTCAAGGACGGCATCCGCCGGCTGGGCGGTTGCTGCGGCGGGCGTTTCGGGGGCATGCAGGGTCATTGTTTCCTACTTCTTGGGGATGGTGCGGCTGCGTCCGCGGAACTCTGCAACGAGCTCGCCGGGGGTGCCGGAGGTGGGGGATTCGGGCTGGTCCGCGTCGGCGGCGAAGATCTGGATGTCGTACAGGCCGCTGCGGCCGGCGCTGGAACGGCGGTCCGCGACGGCGGTCAGCACCTGGCCGCGGAACGCGGGCTTGAGGAAATTGATGTCCACGCCGGAGGCCACGGTAATGGTGTTCTCCTCGCCGGGCGCCGGGTTGATCGGGTTGCAGGCGAGCGCGAAGGCGGTGTCACCGAAGGCGAAGATCATTCCGCCGTGGGCCATGCCGAAGCCGTTGAGCATTTCCTGCCGGAGGGTCATCCGGATGGTGGCGTGGCCGTCGCTGAGCGAGAGGACCTCGATGCCCATCCACTCGGAGGCATAGTCGTTTTCCAGGATGGGGTGGGGTGGCCCGGAAAGTGTTGTTTCAGCCATGCGTCATTGCCTCCAGCTTTATTTACCGAATGTTCATTAGGTAATCCCATGAGGGGGTCCGGTGTCAAGGGCGGGAGCGGACGACGGCGGGCCGGGGTGCCCTGTGCGTGGCCGCGAGGTGCAAGGATGGAGGGACCGGCAGAAGCAGACCAGCAAAGGGCGGACCATGGCCAAAGGCATCTACGTCAGCGCAACCACTCCAGGATCGGGCAAGTCCCTCGTGGCCCTGGGCCTGGCGGACACCCTGCACCGGCACGCGGACAGGATCGGTTTCTTCAAGCCCGTGGTCACCGGCCCTTCCGCCGCGGACGATCCCATGGTGGCCCTGATGAAGTCCCGGTTCGCGCTGGAGGACGAGCGCTGCCGCGGCGGCCTGACGTTCCAGGAAGTCCGCAGCCTGCTGGCTGAGGGCAACCGCGAGGAGATCGACTCACGGTGCGTGGAGATCTTCGCCGACATCTCGCGGCACTGCGACGTGGTGATCGTGGAGGGAACGGACCTCACAGGCCAGGACGCCGCCGTCGAGTTCGACCTCAACGCCCGCCTGGCCAACAACCTTGCCGCCCCGGTGGTGGCCGTGGTGGGCGCCAAGGGGCGGACCGTGGCGGAGGCGGCGGCCGCCGTCGAGGTTGCCCGGAAGGAGCTGTCCGCGGAAAAGTGCGCGCTGCTGGCCATCCTGGTGAACCGCGCGGACCCGGACCTGGTGGACGCCATTGCCGCGGAGGTGAAGGTGGGCGCGTCCGGCCGTCCCGTGTACGTCCTGCCAGAGCTGGAGCAGATCGCGCGGCCCACCACCGGCGAAGTGGCCACGGCGCTCGGAGTGCGCCAGATCGCCGGCCGCCCGGACATGGAGCGTGACGTTAAGGACATCAAGGTGGCGGCCATGAACGTGGGCAACTTCCTCAACGTCCTGGATGAGGGCGCCCTGGTGATCGTGCCGGGGGACCGGGCGGACGTGATGGTGGCATGCCTGGCTTCGTCCTTCTCGCCAGAATTCCCGGTGGCATCCGCGTTGATCCTCACCGGCGGCCTGGCACCGGATGCCAACATCTATCCGCTCCTGGCGCAGGCGCCCTTCCCGGTGTTCGCCTCCCGGGAGGACACCTACACCACCGCGAAGCGGGTCTCTGAGGTCCGGAGCGAGATCTGGTCCGGGCACCGGCGCAAGGTGGCCTCGGCCGTGGGCCTGTGGTCGCGCCGGGTGGACGAGACCGAACTGGTGGAGCGCCTGCACCTGCCGCGGCCTGAACGGATGACCCCGCTGCGGTTCCTGCATGACCTCATCGAGCGGGCCCGTTCGCAGCGCCGGCACGTGGTGCTGCCGGAGGGCACGGATGTGCGGATCCTGCGCGCCGCCGAGATCCTGCACCGCCGCGACGTCTGCGACCTGACCGTCCTGGGCCCGGAGTCGGACGTCCGTGAGCTGGCCGCGGCCCGGGGCATCGACCTTTCAGGGATCAGCGTGGTGGACCCGGCAACCTCGGACCTGCGCCAGAAGTTCGCCGAAAAGTACGCCGAGCTCCGTGCGCATAAGGGCGTGGACCTTGCCAAGGCCCTGGAGATCATGCAGGACGTGAGCTACTTCGGCACCATGATGGTCCAGCTGGGCGTGGTGGACGGCATGGTGTCCGGCGCGGCGCACACCACGGCACACACCATCCGGCCGGCGCTGGAGTTCGTGAAGACGCGCCCCGGTGTGAAGATCGTGTCCTCGGTGTTCCTGATGCTCATGCCGGACCGCGTGCTGGTGTACGGCGACTGTGCCGTGAACCCGGACCCCAACGTGGAGCAGCTGGCGGACATAGCGCTGGCCTCGGCGGAAACCGCGGCGCAGTTCGGGGTGGAGCCCCGGGTGGCGATGCTCTCCTACTCCACCGGCGGATCGGGCTCCGGCGAGGCGGTGGACGAGGTGCGGCAGGCCACCGAACTGGTGCGCCAGCGCAGGCCGGACCTCGCCGTCGAGGGGCCCATCCAGTACGACGCCGCCGTGGACGCCTCGATCGCCGAGTCCAAGATGCCTGGCTCCTCCGTGGCCGGGCAGGCTACCGTGTTCATTTTCCCGGACCTCAACACCGGCAACAACACGTACAAGGCGGTGCAGCAGAGCTCCGGGGCCGTCGCCGTCGGGCCGGTCCTGCAGGGGCTGCGGAAGCCGGTCAACGACCTCTCCCGCGGCTGCACCGTGGAGGACATCGTGAACACGGTGGCCATCACCGCCATCCAGGCGCAGGCGCCGCTTGCCCAGGACCCCGTCAGCAACAGCCATTGACAGCAACGCGGGGTCACTTTCGGCCTCTTCCGGCCCCTGGATTGGGCGTGCAGTGACCCCGCGATGACGGACGACGGCGGCACCCGGGTGGGTGCCGCCGTCGCAGTCTGAGTGAGGGGCTAGGCCTCGGCCTTGACCTTCAGGGGCTCGATCTTGCCGATGACGAACAGGTAGTTCGCTGCACCAATCAGCGAGACGAAGCCGATCACTGCCAGCGGTGCCACGAAGGATCCGGTCTGGTCCACCAGGACGCCGATCAGGATCGGGGTGAAGATGCCGGCGAGGTTGGACGCAAAGTTTTGCAGCCCGCCGATGGAACCGACGTGGCGCGAGCTTGGCGCGACGTCGGCCGGCAGCGACCAGATGCCGGTGGCGGCGACGGTGAGGCTGGAGTAGGCGAGGGACAGCAGTGCCAGGGCCATCCAGGCCTCCGGCACCAGGGCGGCGAACATGATGACCGAGCCGCCGGCGAGGCCTCCGGCGATGGCGATCTTGCGGACCTTGCTGACCGGGGCTCCGGCCCGGACGGCACGGTCTGCCAGGTAGCCGCCCAGCCAGCCGAACAGGACAGCGCAAATGCCAGGAATGGCGCCAAAGAAGCCCAGCTTGAGGAGGTCGAAGCCGCGTTCCTTCACCAGGTAGCTCGGGAAGAACGTGATGAAGAAGTAGATGGCGCTGTTCAGGCAGAAGAAGCCGAACATCATGCTCAGGATAGTGCGGTACTTGAACAGGGAGCGCCACGGGAGCTTGGCTGCACCTTCGTCATCGCTGGCCGCACCGCGGGCGCCGCCTTCCTGGATGTAGCTGACCTCGGCAGCGTTTGCGCCCGGGTGCTCCTCCGGGCTGCGGTAGACCTTCCACCACACCGCGGCCCAGATGATTCCCGCAAGGCCGATGATGATGAACACCGCGTGCCATGAGGTGAAGGCAACGATGAGGGTGACGATTGGCAGGGCAATGACGGCACCCACGCGTGAGCCCGAGTCCCAGATGCTGGTGGCGAAGGCGCGTTCGCGGACGGGGAACCAGGTGGCAACTACCTTCGCTGCAGTGCTGGGGGCGGGGCTTTCGCCCACGCCCAGCAGGAAACGGGCGGCGAAGAGGGACCAGAAGTTGGAGGCGGCGGCGGTCACCATGGTGAAGACGGACCACCACAGCGCGGCCAGCGAGAAGGACCGGCGCGGTCCCACCTTGTCCACGTACCAGCCGGCAGCAAGCTGGCAGAAGTCGTAGGCCCAGAAGAACGCGGCGAAGATCAGGCCCTGCTGGGTGGCGGTGAGTTCGAAGTCCTCGCCCATGAAAGGCAGGGCGACGCTGAGGCTGGAGCGATCCAGGTAGTTGATGCTGAGGCCCACGAAGGCAAGCCAGATGATGGCCCAGCGCTTCCGGGTCATCAGGCGGGAGGGGGGTGTGGAGGTGTTGATGGACGATTTACTTCCGAGCGTAGTCATGCGGTCTCCTTCGACGTATACATGGCTTCGGTGCATTACGCACAGGGGGATGGGGAGGGTGCCGATCTGCTCAGCGAAATCGTATAGGAATCTGGTTAATCATATAGAAATTGTGATGGGGATCAAGTCCTGATGGGAATTTGTTCTTCGCGCCGGTCCGCCCCGGCGCGTGGCTTATGATTCCCCAAGTGGCTCCCGCCCGTCCGGGTGCCAAGTCCACAGCGAATTCAAGAGGTAATTGCGTGCCCCCACGTCCAGCGTCCGACATGCCCCGCGGCAAGGCTGCCGTCTCCGACGTCTACTCGGCCATGCGGGCCTCCATCCTGGAAGGCGACCTCGCCCCGGGGGCGCGCATCAACATCGACGCCGTGGCGCGCAGCCTGGGAGTGTCCCAGACTCCGGTCCGCGAGGTCCTGCAGCGACTGGAGGGCGACAACCTGGTGGTCTACAACCCCGGGCGGGGATACAGCACCACGCCCCTGCTGGATCTGCCCGAATTGCGCTCGCTGTTTGAGTTCCGACTCCTCGTCGAGCCCTGGGCGGCCCGGGCTGCTGCGGTGGACAGGCTGGCCAATCCGGCTCCTGCCCTGAAGAAGGAGCTTGAGGCTTTCCGGGATGTCATGGAATCCAGCGGGGACCTGCGCCAGGACCTGGTGGCCCATGACACCCGGTTCCATGACACCATCCTCGCCGCGTCCGGAAATCCCGTGGTCCGGCATGCCTTCGCCCAGACCCATTGCCACCTGCACACCTTCCGCCTGTACCCCGCCGATGTGGACGGCGCCATCACGGTAGCCGAACACACGGCCGTCCGGGAGGCAATCGAAGCCTGCGATCCGGAGCAGGCCGAGGCCGCAATGACCACCCATATCCGCAACTCCTTCGACAGGTTCGCCAAGGCTTTCGAGGGCGAGCTTGCGCCGCTCGAAGACAGTGGCCCGCCCCGGAAGCGCATCATCACGTAGGTCCAACCCTTCGCCCCGGCCCGCAGTGGCCGGGGCTTTTTGGTGCCTCCGGAAGCCGGCCGGGCAGGTGGGGGCTTGACCTGCGTCACCTGTCCTATATGATTTTCATAATTCGTATAGGAATCAAATCTTTCCCTCTCCAGTTCTTCCATGAAAGTTGAGATCCATGCCTTCCATCACCTCCATCAAGACCCAGGACGTCCGTTTCCCCACGTCCCTGGAGCTTGACGGGTCCGACGCGGTCAACGTGGACCCCGACTACTCTGCCGCCTACGTGGTCATCCGCACCGATGCGGGCGACGAGGGCCACGGCTTCGTCTTCAGCTGCGGCCGGGGCAACGAAATCCTCACGGCAGCCATCGACGCCTACGCCCGCCTGCTCCTGGGCCGCGACATCGACGAACTCATCTACGATCTTGGCGGCGCCTCCAAGCTCCTCATCCACGACTCCCAGCTCCGCTGGCTGGGCCCGGAAAAGGGCGTCACCCAGATGGCGTGCGGCGCCCTGGTCAGTGCGCTGTGGGACATCCGTGCCCGCCGCGAAAACAAGCCGCTGTGGCTCCTGCTCAGCGAAATGACCCCTGAAGAGCTCGTCAGCGTGGTCGACTTCACCCATATCCGGGACGCCCTAAGCCCGGAGGAGGCGCTGGACATCCTGCGCGCCGGCCAGGCTGGCAAAGAGGAGCGGATTGCCGCGCTTAAGGCTGACGGCTTCCCCGCCTACACCACCTCGCCGGGCTGGCTCGGCTACAGCGACGAAAAGCTCGTGCGGCTGAGCAAGGAGGCCGCGGCCGACGGCTTCTCGATGATCAAGCTCAAGGTGGGCGGGGACATCAACGACGACCGCCGCCGCATGGCGCTTGCCCGGGAAGCGGTGGGAGACCTCCCCATCGCCATCGACGCCAACCAGCGCTGGGAAGTATCCGAAGCCATTGAATGGGTCAACCAGCTGGCTGAGTTCAACCCGTACTGGATCGAGGAGCCCACCAGCACCGACGACATCCTCGGCCACGCCGACATCCGCAAGGGCGTTGCCCCGGTGCGGGTGGCCACGGGCGAGGCGGTTGCCAGCCGCATCATCTTCAAGCAGCTGTTGCAGGCCGGCGCCATCGATGTGCTCCAGCTCGACTCGACCCGCGTGGGCGGCGTCAGCGAGAACATCGCCATCCTGCTGCTGGCAGCCAAGTTCGGCGTACCGGTGTGCCCGCACGCCGGCGGTGTTGGCCTGTGCGAGCTGGTCCAGCACTTCTCCTTCTTCGACTACGCCGTGGTGGGGCGCAGCCAGGAAAACCGGATGATTGAATTTGTGGACCACCTGCACGAGCATTTCGCCGAACCGGTCCGGATCGTCGGCGGGCGCTACGCCGCCCCGGTTCTGCCCGGCACCGGAGCTGAAATGTATGCCGCCTCCCGGGCCCGCTGGGAATTCCCGGACGGGGCCGGCTGGCAGGAAGTGGGCAACCGCGCCGCCGTTACCGGCGCGTCCCTGGCCGCTGCGGGAACCGGGCGATGAGCGCCGCCGGACTGTCCGCCGGCACGCTGCAGCCGGCAACCGCCGTGGCCCAGTTGAACGAGGCGGTGGAGGCGGCCCATCGCGCCTTCGAGCTGGGCCGGCAGGCGGACCCGGACCGGCGCGCCGGCTGGCTGGAAGCCATTGCCGCGGGCCTCGAGCAGGACAGCGCCGGGCTGGTTGAAATCGCCGCCCGGGAAACCCACCTGGCTGTTGCCCGGCTGGAGGGTGAACTGAAGCGCGCTGTCTTCCAGCTGCGCCTCTTTGCAGCTGAAATCCGGCTCGGCGAGCACTTTGACGCCACCATTGACCACGCCGATCCCGCCTGGGGCATGGGACCGCGGCCGGACCTGCGGCGGTACAACGTGCCGCTCGGCGTCGTGGGCGTGTTTGGGGCCTCGAACTTCCCCTTCGCCTTCAGCGTGATGGGCGGCGACAGCGCTTCGGCCCTGGCGGCCGGCTGCGCCGTCGTCCACAAGGCGCATGACGCCCATGCGGAGCTGGCAGCGCGCACCGCCCGGACAGTGACCGACGCGCTGGATGGTGCCGGCGCGCCGTCGGGCCTGTTCGCCCTGGTGACGGGCCGCCAGGCGGGGGAGGCACTTGTGGACGACCCGCTGGTCAAGGCTGTCGGCTTCACCGGTTCCACAGCGGGCGGCCGGGCGCTGCTCAACCGCATCGCCGCGCGGCCCGAGCCCATTCCGTTCTTCGGTGAGCTGGGCGGCATCAACGCAGTCTTCGCCATGCCAAAGGCCTGGGCGTCGCGGCGGGCTGAGATCCTTGCCGGCTACGCCGCGTCCTTCACGCTGGGCATGGGCCAGTTCTGCACCAAGCCCGGCCTGCTGTTCGTTCCTGCCCGGCACGCGGCGGAGATCCGCGGCCAGCTGGAACAGGAGCTCTCGGCCTTCACACCCGCCCGGCTGCTCAGCGAGCGGCTGCACGCAGGCTACGCCGACGCGGTTGCCGGACTTCGGGGCAGTGGGGGTGTTGACGTCCTGCTGGCGGGCGACTTCGCCGAGGAGCCGTCCCCCACGGTCCTGCTCACCACCGCCGCGGAGGTCCGGAAGAATCCCGGCCTGCTCCGGCAGGAGATGTTCGGTCCGGCCAGCCTGGTGGTGGAGTACCAGGACCAGGCGGAGCTTCCCGGACTGGCCGGGCTGCTGGAAGGGCAGCTGACCACCACGCTGCAGGCCGAGGAGGACGACGACGTCGCGGCGCTGGCTGCCCGGCTGGTGGACATCAGCGGCCGGGTCCTCTGGAACGGCTGGCCCACGGGCGTCACCGTCAGCTACGCCCAGCACCACGGCGGGCCGTACCCGGCCACCACGTCCGCCACCACATCGGTGGGGACGGCGGCCATCCGCCGCTTCCTCCGGCCCGTGGCGTACCAGTCCTTCCCGGCGGCGCGGCTGCCCGAACCGCTGCAGGACGGCAATCCGTGGCGCGTCCCGCAAAGGGTCGACGGCGTCTGGCACCACCCGTCCGGCGGGTCCGGTTCCCGCACGTCGAGCGGGGAGGGCCTGCAGTGAATATTTCCGCCGCCTCCGTCCTGCCTGAGGATGCCGCGCAGGCACTCCTGATCGGCCGGGTCTGGGACGTTGAATCCGGCGGGCCGCGCCCGGTTGCCGTCAGCGGCGGCACGGTCTACGACCTGCACCGCCTGGCCGGAACCGTCTCGGAACTGCTGGAACTGCCGGATCCCGCCGCAGCCGTCCGTGCTGCGCTGCCGGACCCGGACCTGGCCGAACCGCGCTGGTCGACGGACGACGTCGTCGGCGCTTCCCTCGCCGGGGACACCGCCCGGCCGCACCTGCTGGCGCCCGTTGACCTGCAGGTCATCAAAGCCTGCGGCGTGACGTTCGTGGACAGCATGATCGAGCGGGTGATCGAAGAACGCTGCGCGGGTGATGCCGGCCGCGCAGCCGGCATGCGGGAACTCGTCGGGAAGGCCCTCGGCGGAAGCATCCACGGGATCCGGCCGGGCTCCCCGGAAGCGGCCGAGGCCAAACGCATCCTGATGGCCGAGGGGCTGTGGTCCCAGTACCTGGAGGTGGGCATCGGGCCGGACCCGGAGGTCTTCACCAAGGCGCCGGTCCTCTCATCCGTGGGGCTCGGCGCCGGAATCGGCATCCCGGCCTTCTCCGCCTGGAACAATCCCGAGCCCGAACTGGTGCTGATTGCCACGTCCCGTGGCCAGGTGGTGGGGGCGACGCTCGGCAACGACGTAAACCTCCGCGACGTCGAAGGCCGCAGCGCCCTGCTGCTGGGCAAGGCCAAGGACAACAACGGCTCCAGCGCACTCGGCCCGCTGATCCGGCTGTTTGATGGGACGTTCACCCTGGAGACGCTGCGCGCGGAGGAGATCCTGCTGCGGGTGGAGGGCCCGGACGGCTTCCGGCTCGAAGGACGGAACAGTGTTGCCCGGATCAGCCGCCCCTTCGAGGAACTCGTCTCGGCGACCTACGGACGGCATCACCAGTATCCGGACGGCTTCGCACTGTTCACCGGCACCCTGTTCGCGCCCACGCAGGACCGGGACGAACCGGGGCAGGGCTTCACCCACAAGCACGGCGACGTGGTGAGCATCAGCTGCAGGCACCTCGGCACCCTGGTCAACCGGGTTGGAGCCTGCGAGGAGCTGCCGGAATGGTCCTTCGGCCTCCGCCAGCTGTTCGACTACCTGGCCGGACAGCGGCAGCCCCAGCGGACGTAGGCGTTTATTAACGAAGGACGACGCCGGCACCCACCATGGGTGCCGACGTCGTCCTTTCCGCTGTGGTCAGCTGTTGTCCGGCTTGGCCAGGCTTTCCTTGTCCTCTTCCTTGGCGGGCTCATCCGACAGGCCCTGCGGCGTCAGGTCCAGGCTCTCCGGGTTCTCGGGCGGCTGCGGCGCCTCGCCCGTCTCGCCGGCCTTGGGGTTGCCAGTATCGTCCAGTGCGGGATTGGCGCCCTCGACGCCGGTGGGGTCCTTGGTGCCGGAACCGGCGCCGGTGTGGAGCGGCGCGGTGCTGCTGGATCCGGTGTTGGTGGGGTCGTTCTCGTCGATCGAAGTGGGCTCGTTCGTCATTGGAATGTCCTCTCGGCGTGGTCCAGCCTGTCCGCCGACTGTAGGCACAGCCAGGCCCGATCCGCAAGGAATCCGCTCCCGGAACCGGCCCACATATAGTGGGGACTGAACCGCTGGCGCAAAGGCTCAGGAGGCCCCGCATGCTCGTCCTCGTCATCAACTCCGGCTCGTCCTCGCTCAAGTACCAGGTGCGTGACGTCGCGGCCGGAACCGTCCTCACGGAGGGCCTGATCGAAAAGATCGGGATGGGCAACGGGGGAGAGGGCGACGGCGAGATCGTGGGCCCGCGGGACCATGCAGCAGCCCTAGAGCAGGTGGACGCCGCCATCCACCAGGAACTGGGCGACCTGCAGCTGGGGGCCGTGGGCCACCGGGTGGTCCACGGCGGCGAGCGGTTCGCCGAGCCGGTGCTGATCGACAACGAGATCACCCGCGCCATCGAGCGGCTCAACCCGCTGGCGCCGCTGCACAACCCCGCCAACGTCCTGGGCATCCGGGCCATCACCAAGAAGTGGCCGGACATGCCTCAGGTGGCCGTATTCGATACTGCCTTCCACCGCACCCTTCCCGAGCACGCCTGGCGGTACGCCGTCCCGGACGAGCTCTACACCAACCACGGCATCCGCCGCTACGGCTTCCACGGCACCTCGCACGAGTACGTCACGCGCCGCGCCGCTGCTTTGCTGGACATCCCGGTGGAGGAGTTCGACGGCGTCATCGCCCACCTGGGCAACGGCGCCTCCGTCACGGCCATCCAGGGCGGCCGGTCCGTGGACACCTCCATGGGCTTCACCCCGCTGGAGGGCCTGGTGATGGGCACCCGCTCCGGCGACCTGGACCCCTCCATCCTGGTGTTCCTGGGCCGGGCCGGCTGGACCCCGGAGGACATCGACACCATGCTGAACCGCGAATCCGGGCTCAAGGGCCTGGCAGGCAACAACGACATGCGCTCCGTCGTTGAGGCCTCGGAAGACGGTGACGCGCGGGCAACGACGGCGCTCGCGGTCACCTCCTACCGGCTGGCCAAGTACATCGGCGGCTACCATGTGGCGGTGGGCGGAGCCAAGGCCCTCGTGTTCACGGCCGGCATCGGCGAGAACTCCCACCAGTTCCGCGCGCTGGTGGCGGACAGGCTGGGAGCCCTGGGAGTGGAGCTCGACGGCGGCCTGAACGCCGAGCGGTCCAAGGAACCGCGCGTCATTTCCACGCCGCAGTCGGCCATCCCCGTCCTGGTGGTTCCCACGGACGAGGAGCGCGCCATCGCGGAGGCGACGGCCGCCGTCGTCTCCTCATCGGTTGCTTCGTAAGTGCCGTTTTCGGCGCCCAAAACGGCATTATTGGAGCACTCGATGGGGTTCCCGGGACGCTCTCTCACTTATCGTGGGTTTTCCCGGGACGCTCTCTCACCTACGCCCGGCCCTTGAGGATCAGGTTCCAGTAGATCTGCGGGAACATGTCCCGGTCCACCACCCAGGACAGCTTGCTTTCGTTCCACGTGGGCACCCGGGGGATGGTGGGCATGGGCCGGTACCGGTCGTCGAACTCGGCGAACACCACAGTGTCGCGTGAGACGGTGAACGGGCATACCGAGTAGCCGTTGTACTTCCGGGTCAGCGGCTTCCCCTTCCGCGCCGCCACCAGGTTCTTCGCCAGCACCTTGGTCTGCTTGCGCAGCGAACCTCCGGACTTGGAGTTGGTGGTGCCGGCGGCGTCCCCCAGCGCCCACACGTTGGGGTACCGGATGTGCCGCAACGTCTGCCGGTCCACCTCCACGAATCCGCCCTTGTCCCCGGCCGCCGGCAGGTCGGTGGCTTTCAACCAGTCGGGCGCCGACTGCGGCGGAACGGCGTTGAGGACGTCGTAGTGCAGGGACTCCTGCTCACCGGTCTCGATATTGCGGATGTTGGCCGTCTGGCCGGCGGCGTCCACCGAGACCAGTTCGCTGTTGGTCCAGAGCTCGATCCCGTACTCGGCGATCTTGCGGTCCAGCTCCCGGTCCACCTCCGGCACGCCGAAGACGGTGGGGTAGGGCTGGACCATCACCACGCGGATCTTGTCCAGGACGCCCTGCTCCTGCCAGTAGTCGCAGGCCAGGTACATGGGCTTCTGGCTGGCACCGCCGCACTTGATGGGCCCCGCCGGCATGGTGAACACCGCGGTCCCGGAGGTCAGCCCGCTGAGGAGCGTCCAGGCCTTGGGCGCCAGTTCGAACTCGTAGTGCGAGGCGCCGTGCGGGGAGTGGACGGCCTCGGCCAGTCCGGGCACCGCGTCCCAGTCGTACTGCAGGCCCGGGCACACCACCAGCTGCCCGTAGGCCACGGTTGACCCGTTCGCCAGCGTGACGGTGTTGGCGTTGGCGTCCACGTCCACGGCGCTGTCCCGGATCCAGGTGACACCGTTCGGGGTCACAGACTCCTGGGTGCGGACCGCCTCCTTGGCCGACGCCCGGCCCCCGGCGATGTGCGAGAACAGCGGCTGGTAAAGGTGGTGGTCCTTCGGCTCGATGAGTGCCACGTCCTTGACGCCGTAGCGCTCCAGGCGCGCCGCCAGGGACACGCCGGCGTTGCCGCCGCCGATGATCACTACCTCGTGCTGCCCGGCCACGGCGCTACTTCTTCTCCGTCAGGGCGGAGGCCTTGTGTGCAGCCCGGGCACCTGTCTTGGCCGATTCCACCACGTACTGCGGCTCGTCCTCGCTGGCGCGGTGCGTGTGGCCGTCCAGCTCGAAGTCGCTGGTTTTCTTCTCGATGATCTTGCCGTGCGTCTTGCCCTGCGATGTGTTCCACTCCACGGATGTTCCCTTGCTCAATGACATGTGTTCTCCTTCGGTGGATCTGGCGGAGGCTGGCGCTCCAGGGCGCCGGTGGCCGGACGCTAATGGTAAGCACGGTTACCTTCATAAGGTAGCGTTCCGGCCGGGCCGCCGCCACAGGGCGGTGCATGCATCCGACAGACCGCCCTGCAGCGGCCGTTGACAGGAACTGGAGGCAGGTCCAAGCTGTCGCTGTGCCTGCATTCCTACCGGCCGGGCCGCCGGCAACAGGCGTCCCTCAGAGGAGAACCCCGTGCCTGTAGTGGAAGAAAACATCGTCGTTGCCCGGCCTCCACAGGAGGTCTTTGATTTCCTGTCGAAGTTCGAGAACCTCGCGGCCTATGACCGGTTCGTTACCGCGTCCGGGCAGGTGGGCGACGGCCCCGTGGGGCTGGGAACGCGGGGGTGGGGCTCGAACAGTTATATGGGCATGCGGTCCGACTGGACCGTCGAGTACACGGAATTCGACCCGCCCCGGCGGCTGGTGTCCCGCTCGCTGGAAGGGAAGCGCGACCTCACTGTGGCATTCAACCTGGAACCGGCCGACGGCGGCACGCGCCTTAGTGAACGTATCGAGGTCAGATCAGGGCTGGGATTCCTCGACAAGCTGCCCGACCCGCTGGTGAGCAGGATCCTGGGCTGGTCACTCCGTGGCAACCTCAAGAACCTTGCCCGGTGGCTGGCGGAGCACCCGCAGACCTGATCGCAGCCCCATCGAGTGCTCCGTAACTGCCCTTTTGGTCCTCCCAAACGGCAGTTACGGAGCAGTCGATGCTACTTCAGGCCCGCCCCGGGCAGCAGTTCGGTGGCGCCGAGGGAATCGGCGATGAACGCGTAGTCCCACGCCCGCTCGCGCCACTGCACGTACCGGCCGGAGGCGCCGCCGTGGCCGCCATCCATCTCGATCTTCATGAGGATGGGCTCGGATCCGGCGGTCCGGTTTCGCAGCTCCTGCACCCACTTGGCCGGCTCCACGTACAGCACCCGGGTGTCGTTGAAGGACGTCACCGCGGCGATTTTCGGGTAGGCCACCTCCCGCACGTTCTCGTACGGGGAGTAGGACTTCATGTACTCGTACGCCTGCGGGTCCGTGATCGGGTTGCCCCACTCCTCCCACTCAAGGGCGGACAGCGGCAGGTCCGGATCCAGGATGCTGGTGAGCGGGTCCACGAACGGCACCTGCGCCACGATGGCGGCGTACTTTTCCGGCGCCATGTTTGCCACCGCGCCCATCAGCAGGCCGCCGGCGGATCCGCCCAGCGCCGCGATCCGCGCCGGGTCCACCCAGCCCGAGCCGGCCAGCCAGTCGGTGGCGGCGATGAAGTCGGTGAAGGTGTTCTTCTTGGTGAGCTTCTTCCCGTCCTCGTACCAGTGCCGGCCCAGCTCGCCGCCGCCGCGGATGTGCGCGATCACGAACACCACGCCGCGGTCCAACAGCGAAAGGCGCGCAATGCCGAAGCCCGGGTCCATGCTCAGCTCGTAGGACCCGTACCCGTACACCAGGCCCGCCGCCGTCGAATCCTGCTTGATGCTCTTGTGCCGCAGCACGGAGAGCGGGATCCGGGTGCCGTCCGCCGCCGTCGCCCATTCCCGGGTGGCCACGTAGTTGCTGCCGTCGTAGCCGCCCAGCACCGGGCTTTCCTTCCGCAGCAGCAGCTCGCCGGCGGGCCGCTCCGGGGTGGGCAGCACGAAGTCGTAGACGCGCGACGGCGTGAAGTAGGAGGTGTAACCCAGCCGGATGACGGGGGCCTCATAGTCCGATCCGCTGACGCCCGCTGTGTAGAGCTCCTCGTCGAAGGCCGGCTCCACCGGGGCCTGCTGCGCCGGCGTGCCCAGCCCGGCCAGGCCCATCACCTGCACCCGCTCAATAGTGTCTTTCCGGATGGATACGATCAGGTGCGTGGCGGTGACGCCCGCGCCG
Organism: Arthrobacter nitrophenolicus; assembly: GCF_045833485.1. Classification (NCBI taxonomy): domain Bacteria; kingdom Bacillati; phylum Actinomycetota; class Actinomycetes; order Micrococcales; family Micrococcaceae; genus Arthrobacter; species Arthrobacter nitrophenolicus. The sequence continues at coordinate 809,199 of NZ_CP174504.1, read as the reverse complement.
TTGACCCGGACGTCGTCGGAATGTTCGACGACGGTCTGCCACTGCTGCTGGGCCAGCGGCTTCTCCAGCTCGGCCGGGTCCGCCAGCGAGACCATGGAGTTGATGGCACCGCGGTTGTGGGTGAGGAGGATCCGCTCGGTCTTTTGCCCGTCCGGGCCGTCCAGCAGGAACGGCTCGGCCTCGTAGAGGACCCGCTCGTTGCGTGAGATCACTGTCCGGACGGTTTCGGAGGGGTCGTCGAAGCGGAGCAGCCGGGTCTCGCTGTATTCGGAGCAGCCGATGCCGAGCACCAGGTAGCGCCGGTCTGCGGAGAGCTCAAAGCCCAGCCACATGGCGGCGTCGTCCTCCTGGTAGATCACCACGTCCTCGGTGACGGGCGTGCCCAGCACGTGCGCCTTCACCTGGTGCGGGCGCCAGGAATCGTCCACCACGGTGTAGAAGATGCGCGCGCCGTCGGGGGAGAACGAGACGCCGTAGAAGACGTTCTCGATGACGTCAGGCAGGAGTTCGCCCGTGCGGAGGTCCTTGATCCGAAGGGTGAAGCGCTCGTCGCCGGAGTTGTCCACGGCGTAGGCGTAGAGGTTGCCGTCCACGGTCACGGCCGAGCCGCCCACGGAGAAGAACGGCTTGCCCTCGGCCTCGACGTTGCCGTCCAGCAGGACTTCCTCGCCGGGGATCGCGACGCCGGGCTCTACGGCAGGCGGGGTCCAGTCGGCGGTCCTGTCCCCGGTGTCGGCGGCCTTGACCCGGCACTGGATGCCGTATTCCTTGCCCTCCACGGAGCGGCTGTAGTACCACCAGCCGTCCTTGCGGTGCGGAACGGAGAGGTCGGTTTCCTGCGTGCGGCCCTTGATCTCCTGGAAGATGGCCTCGCGCAGCGGCTCCTGGTGCGCCGTCACCGCTTCCTGGTAGGCGTTCTCGGCCTTCAGGTGCTCCACCACCTCGGCGGACTCCTTGTCCCGCAGCCACTCGTAGTTGTCCACGAAGGTGTCCCCGTGGTGTGTCCGCTCCAGGGGGACCTTCTTGGCCACGGGCGGGGTGGCGGCGGACGCGGGCGTGGTGGCGGAATCCTGCAGCGGAGTGGAGGTCATGCCTTCAATATAGCCACCGTCCCCGCCAAGGGCAGGGCGCGTTCGCTACCGGGGGAGAACCGCCGTCGTGCCTTCCCAAGCCGGCTGGAAGGGGCCAAAGACTCTGGGATCGGGCGTGCGTTTCCCGGCAGGGTGGAAGGACAGCGCCAGTCCGCGAAAGGGAGACAACCATGTCCTTTGATTCAGGGCCCGCACCGCGGGCCGCAGCGTGGCGGGCGGTGGCCCGCTGCGTGGGAAAAACCTGCGTGATGCTGGCCCGGAGCCAGGTGCATCTGCCCAGGAACAACGTGGGCCGGGTGCTCCGCTTCGCGGACGGCAGCACGGCACGGGTCTACCGGGAGACCGCCGTCGACCGGATCTCACCCGCCGAGCCCTGCGTCCTGGTGGTCGCCTTCAAGCTCCGGCTGGTGCGGGGCAAGGCGCACCGGTTCTTCGAGGCTGAAAGCCTGCTCAACACCCCGCTCTTCGTCGGGTTCCCGGGGTTCGTGTCCAAGCTGTGGTGCGCGCACGATACCAATGGCGCCTACCGCGGCCTCTATGAATGGGACGGTGCGGCGCGGGCCCACGACTATGCGGCTGCCCTGTGGCGCGTCCTCGAGCTTGTGAGTGTTCCCGGGTCCATCAGCTACAAGGTGCTGCCCGGCCTGCGCCGGGACGAGGTGCTCGCCGATCCTGCCCGGATGGCGGCGGCGGAAGGTGACCGGGCCTGGTGGCGGCTTCTCAGCCAGGCGTGACAGCGGGGGCAGGTACGACGGCGGCCACCGACGTCTTGGTGGTAGGGGCCGGTCCCGCCGGCCTCACCGCAGCCCTGCAGGCCCACGCGCATGGCGCCACGGTCCGCGTGGTTGACCGCCGCGCGGATCGGATCCGCCCGTCCCGGGCGATGATGCTCCATGCCCGGGCGCTTGAAGGCCTCCGCCCCCTGGGCGTCACCGACGAGCTGCTGGACCGGGCGGATACGGCTCCGGAAGCCCGCATCCACCTGGGCCGCAAGGTGGTGGCCGCCAGGCTCGGCCGCGCCGACCTTCCGGACACCGCCTTTCCGCACCTGACCCTGGTCCGGCAGGCCGACGTCGAGGACGTGCTCTGGCAGGCGCTTCGGAAACGTGGGGTCCCCGTGGACTGGGGCGTCGAGTTCCGCAGGCTGGAACCGGAAGCTGCGGACGGACTTCTCCGTGCGGAGCTCCACACCGCCCGCGGGCTGGAGCAGCACCGGTGCCGGTTCCTGGCCGGGTGTGACGGGCAGTCCAGCACCGTCCGCGGCGTCCTGGGGGCCCGCTGGCGGGGCGGGCCGTACCCGGTGGAGGCGGTCCTGGCCGACCTGGAGCTGGACGGGTCCCTGGACCCGGGGCTGCTGCACGCCGCCGTCGGGACGGCCGGGCTGGCCTTCCTGTTTGCGCTGGGCGAGGGCGCCTCGTGGCGGATGCTGGCCACAAGGCCGGCAGCACCGCAGCCGGGCGCGCACTACGGGCAGCTCGGACCGCCCGTTCCGGCGGAGGAGGTGGTGCGCCTGGTCCGTGCGTCCGGACTGGAGGCCGCGGTGAGGGAGGTGCGCTGGTCCGCCCAGGTCCCGCTGCAGCACCGCATTGCCGGCACGTTCGGCAGCACCACCGTCTTCCTGGCCGGCGACGCCGCGCACGCGCATTCTCCCGCCGGCGGCCAGGGCATGAACAACGGAATCCTGGACGCGCTCAGCCTCGGCTGGCGGCTGGGGTTCGTCGCCCAGGCCGGACGGCAACTGCCCGAGCTGCTCGGGTCCTATGGGCAGGAACGCCGGCTCGCCGCGAGGCGGGTGCTTGCCCTGACGCACGTCATCTTCTTCGGGGAGGCGTCACCGCATCCTGCCGCCCGGGCCATCCGCGCACTGCTGCCGCTCTGTGCGCCGCTACTTCCGCTGGTGCTCCGCCGGCGCTGGCTCACCTCGAAAGGGATCAGGCTGCTGGCGCAGCCCTTCGTCCGGTACCGGCGCAGTCCCATTTCCGTGGACGGCACACCGCGGGCCGGCAGCTGGCCGAGGCCGGGGGACCGGCTGCCGGACGGGCCCGCGACAGTGGACGGCCGGAAGGTCCGCCTGCACGGGCTGACCGCCGTGCCCGGCATCCATATCTTCCTGGAGCGCGACGCCGGCCCGGACGTTGCGGCCGCAGTCACCGCTGCGGACGCCCGGCAGGCCCCGCTGCTCCACGTGCACCGGCTCACCAGCCACCCCGGTTCAGGGCTGGTGGCCGTACGGCCGGACGGACACATCGGCTTCCGGTGCGCGGCAGCGGATGTGCACCAGCTGCGGGACTGGCTGCGGCTGGTGGGCGCGTTGGGGGACTGAACCCGCCATCCGCCGCCGTGATGCCCTGTCACTTATGGTCCCTAAAAGAGGGTATTAGCAGCCGTAGCTGATGGGGCAACTGGCCGTGAGGGGGCCTAGTGACCTTCAGGCGGCAGGCGTATCCTGATCACGCCAGGCACATCAGCCACGCGTGAGAGGGGAAGTTTATGACCATCCCGCCAGTGCACGAACCCGAGCCGTTCCCGCCGGAACCCGGCCCCGAGCCCACACCGCCGGACCCCACCCAGCCCCAGCCCGGACATCCATCTCCCAACCCGTTCCCGGCGCCGCCGTCTCCAGGCCCGCTGCCGGTGCCCGATCCGGGGCCGGCCCCGCTCCGCCCGGACCCCACCCGGAGTTAGCAGGGACCACCCGAAAGGGGCCTTCCGCCCACTGCGGAAGGCCCCTTTTCCATGCCCCGGACAGGCCCCAAAAAGTTTGGAAAATTCCCTTCCGGACCGCTTGCGGATCTCCCTCTGCAGTGCTAAAAAATCTATATCAGCCAATACAGATCGGCTGGTACTCAAGAATAGTGTTGGACCAACTCTTACGAGGAGGGAAGCCATGTTGATGCGAACCGATCCGTTCCGCGAGCTGGACAGGCTGGCCCAGCAGGTCCTCGGAACGGCAGCGCGTCCGGCAGCCATGCCGATGGACGCTTGGCGGGAGGACAAGGAATTTGTCGTGGCCTTCGATCTGCCCGGCGTCGCGGTGGATTCAGTGGATCTGGATGTGGAACGGAATGTCCTGACGGTGCGGGCTGAACGGCCTGACGTTGCGGGCAAGGACACCGAACTGATCGCCTCCGAGAGGCCGCGCGGCGTCTTCAGCCGCCAGCTGATCCTCGGGGACACCCTGGATGTCGACAAGATCAAGGCAAGCTACGATGCCGGTGTCCTGACGCTGCGGATTCCTGTCGCCGAGAAGGCCCAGCCGCGGAAGATCGAGATCGAGACGAAGGGGGCAAAGCAGGAGATCGCGGCCTAGTTCCCTCCAAGGATCGGGACGTCGGGTTCTCTGTTGACTGCCAGGATGGGGCGGGTCGCCAAGTGCACGCCACAGCGCCAGACAGCGCATCGGCAGCGTCAACCCGTACTTCCCGATACGGTGGCCCCCGGCTCCGGCCGGGGGTCGTCCAAAGTTACCGGCGGGGATGCCTTGTCCTGGTCCGCCTGCCGGTGCTAGAACAGGGTTACCGGGAGGATCCGAACGCGTTGTATCTGCCAGTTTTGGGCGGTTTGCCGTTAAGGGACGCCACAGCGCCGGTAGCGCATCGGCAGTTGCGAGTGATCCCCTCCGATACGATGGCCCCCGAGCTTCCAAGCAGGGGGCCATCACTTTGCCCGGGCTATCTGATCCCAACGCGGGGTCATTTAGCGCCCAATAATCAGCTGGAATCGGGCGGGATGTGACCCCGCGTTCAGGTGTTCAGTTCCAGCATCAGCGCGGGCAGTTCGTCGGCGAGTTCCCGGGCCAGGAACCCGAGCGGGCCCATCCTGCTGGCCAGCCGGTCGGCAGCCGCGGCGTGAAGGTGCGTTCCCCAGCAGGCGGCCTGGGCGCCGCTGGTCCCGCGCGCCCTGAGGCCGGCAATCGCCCCGGCCAGCACGTCCCCGCTGCCGGAAGTCCCCAGCCCGCCGTACCCGGTGGTGATCTTCCACAGCTCCGGTTCCCGTTTGCCCCCCGGGCTCGGCGGCTGGGCGACGATGCCCTGGCAGCTCACCACGGCGTCGAACTGCTGGGCAACCGCGGCCACGTCGCTTTCCAGGTCCCCGATGTCGCGGCCCAGCAGGATCTCCGCTTCCTTCGGATTCGGGGTCAGGATCAGCCGTCCCCGCCACGGCTCCAGCTGCTCTTCAATCTTGGTCAGGCCGCCCAGGGCGAAGGCGTCAAGCACGACGGCGGCGCCCTCCCCGTCTTTCGGCCCGCCATCGGCGGACTCCCGCTCCAGCAGGGCCCGCAGCAGCTCTTCAGCCAGGTCCGGATTGTCCAGGCCCGGGCCCACCAGGATGGCGTCCGCCCGGTCAAGGTAGGCCGAGATCCGGTCCAGCCCGTCGGCTTTCACCGATCCTTCGGCAGTCTCGGGCAGGGCGATGGCCCCGCACTCCGGCAGCGCCACCCCCACCTGCACCGCCACGGATTCGGCGACGGCGAGCGTCAGCTTCCCGGCGCCGGCGCGCAGGGCTGCGGTTCCGGCCAGCAGGGCAGCGCCGGGAGTAGCCCGCGCACCGCCGACCACCAGCACCGAGCCGCGCGAATACTTGTCCTCGCCCGGAGCCGGCAGCGGCCAGTCGCGCAGCAGCGACGGCGTGACCAGCACGGGGCCGGCGCCGTCACCGCGGGTGGACACTTGTGTCCCCTGCATGCTCGGTAACTTCCACGCCCTGCTCGGCGAGGTGGTCGGCCACGTTGAAGCTCTCCAGTGTCCATGGCCCCGCGCCGGAGGGACGCACATACCGGGTGATCGACGCGTTCAGGATGGCCGTGTCCGCGGCAAGGTCCAGGAGTTCCTGCTCGGACATGCCCTCAAGCACGTAGCGGAACAGCATGATCACGGCGTCGTGGCAGACCAGCATCACGCGGTGCCCGTTGCCCAGGTTGTTTAGCTCATTGAGGACCGAGCGGAGCCGGAGGGCCACGTCCGCCCAGGACTCACCCCCTGGCGGCCGGTAGTAGAGCTTGCCGAGCCAGGAGCGGCGCTCCACCTCATCCGGGTAGCGCTTCTCCACGCCGAGCCGGGTCAGCCGGTCCAGGATGCCTAGTTCACGGTCGCGCAGCCTTTCATCCGTGCGCACCTCCGCCGGCCAGCCCGCAGCCTCGACGGCGATCTCCGCCGTCTGCCGGGCCCGGGCGTAGGGGGAGGACACCACAGCGTCCGGCCGGAACTCCTGGGCGATCCGGGCCAGCGCGATTCCCAGGGCCTTGGCCTGTTCCTGACCTGTGCCGGACAGGTTCACGTCAGCATCGCGGGCGGGCACGTCAATGACCTCCGCCCCCGCAAGCCGGGCTTCCGTGGCAGCCACGTTGCCTTCGCTCTCGCCGTGCCGGACCAGCAGCAGTTCCACCGCCCCGGCCTCCTGTACTGCCTGTGTCAGTCCGTCGTCGTTCAAAAAGATCACCCCGTCCGCGTGCCGTGCCGAATGCAGGAACACTACCAGCGGCGTACCCACCGGGCAGGGAAAATAACCGGACGACGGCGGCCGGCCGATAGGGAAAGCACAGCTTCCAGACGGTTGTGTGACTACCTAGTCTGTGAGACTATCTAGCTATGAATCCAGAAAAGCGTTGGCCCAGCGACTGGGTCCGGGCCGCGCTTCCTGTCTGCCTCCTTCAGGCCGTGGCCACCAGCGGCGAGGCTTACGGATATCAGGTCATCCAAGTCTTGAAGGGATCCGGCATTGATGGGCTCAGCGGTGGCACGATCTATCCCGCCCTGAATCGCCTCGAACTTGATGGGTTGGTCAGCTCAGAGTGGCGGGAAGGCGAGGCGGGTCCGGGGAAGAAGTTTTATTCACTGACCGATAAGGGGCGGCAACGGCTTCAGGAATCCTCATCGGACTGGGATGCCTTCACCTCAATCATCAACAAACTCCTCCAAGCAAAGAAGGCTCACTAGATGTCATCACAGGAATACCTGAAGGCTCTGGCCTATGAGTTGCGCCAGCGGAAACATAGCGAAGACATGGTCAGCAGCACATTGCAGGAAGTCCACAGCCACCTTGCTGTAAGCGGTGAAAGCGGCGAGGAGGCCTTCGGTCAGCCGCGTGATTATGCGGCCTCCTTCCCTGCGGGAACCTCTATGTCCCTCGGTGCCCGCGTTGGGCGGCTTGCCGCCGGACTCGTGATTGGGCTGCTGGGGCTGTACCTGGTGCTCCGCGGTGTGGCGGGGGTCAGCTTCGGCGTGACAGGCGCGCTCACGTACTTCGCGTCCATCCTCGTGCTGACTGCCGCGCTGGTCTTCACTGGGAAATACCTGGACAGGCGCCTCCCCGACCTCCGCTAAGAATTCCCGGGACGGAGGCGGGATGCGACGGCGGCGGCGGCAGGCTCCCGTGGTTCCCGCCGCCGCTGAAAGACAGACCTACCGCTCCGGCGTCAGCACCTTCGAGAACACCGTGGCACCGTTGGCGTTCCGCAGGCTCACGGTGAAGGCGTCGGTATCCAGCTGGACATGCCCGAAGAACTGGTTCTCGCCGTCGCGCGGTGACTCACCCGGGAAGCGGCCCGCCTTGGAGAACACCACCTCGGGCCCGAACGTGCCGTCCATCGCATTGGGACCGAAAGACCCGGCGGCGATGGGCCCGGCGACGAACTCCCAGAACGGGTCGAAGTCGGTGAATGCCGCCCGCTCGGGGGAGTAGTGGTGCGCGGCACAGTAGTGCACGTCTGCGGTCAGCCACACGGTGTTCTTCACCCGGTTCCGTTTGAACGCGCTAAGGACCCCTGCGATCTCCAGTTCGCGGCCCAGCGGAGCGCCGGCCTCGCGGTTGGCAACGCTTTCCTGGTTGACCGGACCGTCCGGCACGATGACGCCCAGGGGCATGTCCGCCGCGATCACCTTCCAGGTGGCCTTCGACGCCGAGACCTCCCGGATCAGCCAGTCCACCTGCTCCTGGCCCAGGATGCTGGTGGTGTAAGTTTCCTTGCCGTCGGTGTTCGGGGACTTGAAGGTCCGCATGTCCAGGCAGAAGATGTCCAGCTGCGGTCCGCGGGAGATCTTCCGGTAGATGCGCGCGGGCTGGTACTGGCCGCCGTCGTCGAACGTTCCCGGCCGCCACAGCGCGGCACTGTCCGCGATGGGCATGTTCTCCTGCCACGCCTGCCGGCCACGGGCGGCGAGCGTGTTGACGTCGCGCACCGTGTAGCGGGGGTCCTCCAGGATCTCCCCGGGGTACCAGTTGTTGGTGGTCTCGTGGTCGTCCCATTGGGCGATCACGGGCACGTCCGCGAACAGGGCCCGCATGTTCGCGTCCAGCGAGTTGTACCGGTGCCGGCCGCGGAACTCGGTCAGCGTCTCAGCCACCTTGGACACCTCCTCGGTCACCAGGTTCCGCCACACCTGCCCGTCCTTCTCCACCACGGTTTCGGCGATCGGGCCGTCCGCGTACACGGTGTCGCCGGAGTGGATGAAGAAGTCCGGCCGGGTCTGGTGCATGGCCCGGTAGCCGCGCATCCCGCCGATCTCCTCGTTGATGCCCCAGCCCTGCCCGGCCGTGTCGCCGGTCCAGACGAAGCTCTGCGCGGACGACGCCGGGACCTCGCCTCCGTTGCCCGTGCTGCCGGTGCGGCCCGTGCCGTTGTACGTCCCGGCGTCCGGGGCTGTGCGGAAGCTGCCGCGGACCGTCTCACTGGCCGCGCCGCCGTCGTCCTCGAAGCTGATCTCCAGCGCGAACCGCGTGTTGGACGGCAGGTTCCCGGCGTGGATCTTGGCGGTGAAGTCGGACGCCTGGGTGGCCCGTGGCCCGCGGAGGGTGCGCTCAAAGGCGCCGCGCCCGCGCAGGATCTGGCCGGCATCGTCCACTGCGCGCAGGAGTGCCGTCATCCGGCCGGCGCCCGAGGCCCGGGACCACAGGACGGCCGAGTCCGATGTGACGTCGCCGGTGGCGATGCCGCTGGGCAGGGTGAGCCGGTTGCGGACCAGGGCAACGCCGGACCGGGTGGGTGCTGCGCTCGCGGCGGCGGGTACGGAGGCCAGTGCGGCGGCCAGGACGGAGCCCTTGACGATGGTGCGGCGGGAAATCTCAGTGCGGGAAGCGGAAGTCATGCCCTCAGGGTTCCGCCGCCCGGCGCACAGACCTTTTCCCGCGGGTGAACTTCCGGTGAGCCGGGGCTGAACAGCGTGGGCGGATCCTCGTGGTGAAGCCCGGACTCACTGCGCCGGGGCAGTCCCTGCGCGGTGAAACCCGAGTTCACTGCGCAGGGAAGCGGGCGGCTCTGGCCTAGGGCCTGGCGAGCTCGGCGATCCTGCCCTCGCGCAGGGCAGCCCCCACCGCGGCGATGGCCCCGTAGTCCGGGAACAGCACCGACTGGCCGGCCACGAACCCGGACCCGGCGGTGGGCATGGTCATGGTGCCGATCGCGTTGGGGTCCAGGTTGCGGAGGCTGTACGCCAGCATGGCCACCTGTACGGGGTCGAAGCCGCGGTCCACGGTGAGGCAGCAGGCGGCGAAATCCACCAGTCCGCGCACGGCGTTGACGTCATTCAGCGCCCCGCCGCCGGTAAGGCGGGCCAGGATGGCGCGGAGCAGGATCTGCTGGTTGCGGACCCGCTGGAAGTCGCCGTCCGAGAAGGCGTAGCGCTCGCGGGCGAACTCCAGGGCCGACTGCCCGTCCAGGTGGTTCACCCCGGCAGCGAAGACATGCTGGGTGTCGTGGGTGGACTGGAACGCGATGGGCACGTTGACGTCGATCCCGCCCAGCCCGTCGATGAGGCCGCGGAAGCCGTGGAAGTCCAGCATGAGGGTGTGGTCGATGGTGATCCCCAGCAGCGACTGCACGGTGGAGGTCTGCATGTCGATGCCCCCGTACTGGAGCGCGGCGTTGATCTTGGCGCCCCCAAAGCCCGGGATGTCCACCCAGGTATCGCGGTTGATGGACACGATGTAAAGCGTCCGGCGGTCCGCGGGGACATGGACCACCATCAGGGTGTCGGCGCGGTGGTCGATCGCTTCGCCGGTCCTGGCCGTGTGGTCAGCCGCCTCCCGGGCACTGGCGCGGCTGTCGCTGCCGATCACCAGCACGTTCATGGGCGTCGCCGGAAGCTCAGGGATGGGTGGTGGCGGCGGGGGAGGCGGTGGCGCCGCCGGCGTTGTCTCCGTGGGGGTTGGCGTGGGAGTGGGCGTGGGGCTCGGCGACTCGGTTTGGGTCGCCGCGGGCTGCGCTTCCTGGCCGGCGCGGTTCAGGCTGATCACCGCCACCACGGCCGCGGCGACGAGCACCAGCGCCAGCAGCGCCGCGATCCAGCGCCGCCGCCCGTGCGCCACCATGCCGTGGCCTGCCGGATCCGCTCCGGAACCTGCCGCCCCGGAAGGGCCGGAACCGCCTGGAGTGCTCATGCTGCCTCCACCTCATTGTGATTGGTGGGTTTAGTGTCCGCCCGCCAGCCCCCTGCTGGCTACAAACTTGTCCAAACTGTCATCTGCCAGTTCCCGGACCGGGTCCCGCAACGGCACCGTGATCCGGGCACTTTCCATTGCGGGAATCTAGCACCGGGAAGCATGGCGGCACATCGGGGGAATCCACAGGAAAACCGCACAGAGGCACGCAGCTGCGGTTACAGCGTGTTGGCAGCCTTCCGGCGGTCGGGGGCGTGCAGGCGTGCGTGGCGGAGGATGGAGACGATGGCCGGGGCCAGCTCGTCCTCCATCTGCCGGTACACCTCGGGGGCGCGGCGGTAGGGGTCGATGACGTCGTTCTCGGCGGCGTCCGCGGGGAGCGAGAGGTGGCGCACCCCGGCCGCACGGGCCGGCAGGCCGCGCCAGAAGGCGGTGTTGGCAGCCAGGGGATCGCCGCCGTCGGGCATGTCCGAAGCAGCGGCGGGCGGCTGGGAGGAGGCGTCCCGCTCGTCCAGCACGTCGAGCATGCGGGCGAACTCGCGGATGGTGAAGGTCCGCTTCAACAGGGACGCGTCCAGCTGCAGCACCTCCCCGCGATGGCCGGAGGTCATGGTGAGCACCAGGTCGACGCCGCGGAGGATTTTCTGGGTGAGCTGGCGGGCCGCAAAGCCCTCCGGGTCGCCGCCGAAGGTCCGCACGATGTCCGCGGAGAGAGGCTGGATGGGGTCGCCCACCATGGCCCGGGTTCCGGCGCTGGCCACCTCGAAACCGCCGGGCAGCACCTGGTCCAGCCCTGCCTGCAGCAGCCGTTCGGCCACGGGGGAGCGGCAGATGTTGCCGGTGCAGACGGTGAGGATTCGTACTGGTGCGGATGTGTCCAAGGAGATGTCCCTCTTCCCAGCTGGTGGACGGACGTTCAGCCCGTGCCTTTCAACTTAACACGCAACACCCCGGGACCCGCACTACCCATCCCGGCCCGCTGCCGCCACCATGGAAGCAGCCCGGGAAACGGAGAGGGGACGACGTGACTGCAGAGACGTCGGAACATGATTGCGTGATCGCCGGCGGCGGACCGGCCGGCATGGTGCTCGGCTACCTGCTCGCGCGGGCAGGCCTGAAGGTGGCCGTGCTGGAGAAGCACGGCGACTTCTTCCGCGATTTCCGCGGCGACACCGTCCACCCCTCAACCGTGACCCTGCTGGGGGAACTCGGGCTGCGGGAAAAGTTCCTGCAGCTGCCGCTGACCAGGCTGTCCACGATGGACGCGGTGGTGGATGGCAAGCGATTCACCCTCGTCGACTTCCACAGCCTTCGGGGCCCGGACAACTTCCTGGTCCTCGCCCCGCAGTGGGACTTCCTCAACTTCCTGGCCGGCGAGGCTGCGGCGTTCCCCACCTTCGAACTGCACATGGAGACCGAGGCCACCGGACTCATCATGGAGCAGGACCAGGTGCGGGGCGTCCGGGCAACAGGGCCCGACGGCGGACGGGAGTTCCGCGCGACGCTCACCGTCGCTGCCGACGGGCGTGCCTCGGTGCTCCGGGCGGCGGCGGGACTGGTCCCCGACGAGTACGGTGTGCCCATCGATGTGCTCTGGTTCGGCCTGCCCAAGCCGCCCGACCCGCCGCCGGTAACCCTCGCCTACGTCTCGTCACGGGGCATGGTCCTCACGATCGACCGCGGCGACAGGTACCAGTCGGGCATGGTCATCGAAAAGGGCGGGTTCGACGGGCTGGAAAAGGCGGGGCTCGGTGCGCTCCGGGACCGGATCACGTACGCGGCACCCTTCCTCAAGACCGTTGTCGGCACGCTGCAGGACTGGGACCAGGTCAAGCTCCTGTCCGTCCGGATCAATAGGCTGCGGCGCTGGCACCGCCCCGGGTTCATTGCCATCGGCGATGCCGCGCATGCGATGTCCCCGATGTTCGGCGTGGGCGTGAACTTCGCGATCCAGGATGCGGTGGCACTGGCCAACGCCATTGCGGCAGACCTTGCCGTCGGCACCGCACCGCCGGAGAAGCTCGCCGCCGTCCAGCGCCGGCGCGAGATGCCGGTCAAGATCATGCAGCGGCTCCAGCGCGGCGGGCACCGGGTGCTTGCCAGGGCCACCAGCGGCAGCCGGGTTGCGCCCCGCTGGCTGCCTCCTGTCCTCCGGCTCGCCTCACCGGTGCTGCGGCGCGTGACCGCCCGGTTCGTGGGCGTCGGGATCCGCCCCGAGCATGTGAAGCCGGCGGCACCCAAAGCCAGGCGCCGCCGGCCAAACCAACGCTCTCTCACCTAACGCCATTCTCGAAGGCACGCTCTCTCACTTTCCTCAGGAAAGTGAGAGAGCGTCGGCCGATGGGGTGCGGTAAGTGAGAGAGCGTCGCCGGGGAGGGTCAGAGTTTGCCGAGCAGCTCCTTCATCTCGGTGATCTCGGCTTCCTGGGCGGCGATGATGTCGCGGGCCAGCTGGATGGACGCCGCGTTCTTGCCGGCACCGATTTCCTGCTGGGCCATGTCGACGGCGCCCTCGTGGTGCTTAATCATGTGTTCGAGGAAGAGCCGGACGGCGTCGGTCCCCTCGGCGGCCTTGAATTTCTCGATGCCTTCGGCGTCCACCATGCCGCTCATGCCGTGCCCGGAGTGGTCCGACATCATGGTGGGCACGTTCCAGCTTTCCAGCCAGCCGGTCATGGTCTCGATCTCGGGCGCCTGGGCCTCCTTGATCCTGGTGGCCAGGGCCGTGACCTCGGCCGGGACGTCCTGCTTGGCCAGGATGATGTCACTCATCTCCACGGCCTGGGCGTGGTGCGGAATCATCATCTGTGAGAACGCGATGTCCGCCTGGTTATGGTCGGCGCTGGCGTCCGGCATCATGCTGGACATCGGCGCGGAGCTGCCGTGATCCATGGGCATGGTGTTTCCGCCGGAGCTTCCGGAGCCGGCCGCGCAGCCGGCAAGGCCGAGCGAGGCTGCCAGGGCAGCGGCGAGGGAGAGGGTCTTGATCTTGCTGTTCATGAAGATTGTCCTTCAGGTAGGTCAGTGGAACTGGGCCGAAACGGTGCGTGCAGCGGCACGCCGCGGCGCCGGTTTACGTCCGGCTGATGGACAGTTCGCAGGGCGTGGGACCTGAAGGGATGTAGCTGTAGGCGGTGGACCGGGCTCCCGACGCCAGATACAGCGGAGCTGCCGAGGTGGCCGGGGGAGGTGCGACGGCCGGCGATCCCGCCGGCACCAGCGGGACGCAGGCCGCTCCGGCTTCCTCCGCCCCGGGGCAGCCGGAGCTGCAGGAACCCGAGGCGGTGAAGGACTCGTCCGCGGGCTGGGCGCCCTGCCCCTTGTGGCCGTCATGGGAATGTCCGACGGCGGGATCCCCGGCACGTGGGTGGGTGCCGCCGTCGTGCGCGGCACCGGTATGGCCGGCGTGCTCAGCGGCCGTGGAGGCCGGCGTCGCGTGGGCCGAATGGCCTGCGGTCAGCACGTGCATCCCCAGGATGCCGGCCAGCAGGGCCAGGACCGCGGCAGCCAACGCGGCCGGGCGGAGGGCAGCCACGACGGCGGTGCGGATGCCTGCCTGCATGCTGTTCCCTCCCCTCACGCGGACCACACCTTTCAACGTACCCTCAACGTCAACGTACCTCGGACGGGTTCAGTTTCAGGCGCCGCAGCAACTGGGCGTTCAGCGCCACCACAATAGTGGACGCGGACATCAGCACGGCACCCGCCGCGGGCGAGAGGACAACGCCGGCGAACGCCAGGACCCCGGCGGCCAGGGGCACGGACAGGATGTTGTAGCCCGTCGCCCACACCAGGTTCTGCCACATCTTGCGGTAGCTCGCCCGCGAGAGGTCCACCATGGACAGGACGGCCCGGGGATCGTTTCCGGCCAGGACCACCCCGGCGGACTCCATGGCCACGTCGGTGCCGGCGCCGATCGCGATGCCCACCTCGGCACGGGCCAGCGCCGGGGAATCGTTGACGCCGTCGCCCACCATGGCCACCTTCAGCCCGCGGGCCTGGAGCTCGGCCACCTTCTTGTCCTTGTCGGCGGGTAGGACCTCGGCGAACACCTCATCGATCCTGAGGTCCGCCGCCACGGCCCGCGCCACCTGCCGCGCGTCGCCGGTGACCATTGCTACCTTGACGCCCCGGTTCTGCAGCGCCGCCACGGCCTGCCGGGACTCCGGACGCACCGCGTCCTCCAGGCTGACTGCGCCCAGGATGCGGCCGCCGTCGAGCACGTGCAGGACTGCCGCGCCGCGGTCCATCCAGCCGCGGGTCACCGCGGCCAGGGCAGGGGGTTCGACGGCGGCAAGCTCGCGCAGGAGCGCGGGTCCGCCCACGTGCAGCGTCCGTCCGTCCAGGGTGGCCCGCACGCCCCGCCCGGTCAGGGAAGTGAACGAGCCGGCGGCCGGCACCACCAGGTTCCGGTCCCGGGCCGCGCGCACGATGGCCCGCGCCACGGGGTGCTCGCTGTCCGATTCGACGGCCGCGGCCAGGGCCAGCAACTCGTCAGGATCGACGCCCTCGGCCACTGCCACATCCATCAGCTCGGGTTCACCGGTGGTGAGGGTGCCGGTCTTGTCGAAGAGGACAACGTCAACGGTCCGCATGCGTTCCAGGGCCATCCGGTTCTTGATCAGCACGCCGGCCCGGGCGGCCTGCTCGGTGGAAATGGCGATGACCAGCGGAATGGCGAGGCCCAGGGCATGGGGGCAGGCGATCACCAGCACTGTCACGGTCCGGGTGACGGCCTCCGGAACACTGCCCAGCAGCGTCCAGGCGATGAACGTCAGGACGCCGGCCGCGGTGGCGAAGTAGAAGAGGAACGCTGCCGCGCGGTCCGCCAGCGCCTGTGCACGCGAGGACGAAGCCTGGGCTTCGGCCACGAGCCGCTGGATTCCTGCCAGCGCCGTATCGTCGCCCACGGCCGTGACCCGCACGCGGACGCTGCTGTCCGTGGCGACGGTTCCTGCCACCACCGGGGCTCCGGGGCTGCGGGGAACTGTCTTGGACTCGCCCGTGATCATGGATTCGTCGAACTCGGCCTGCCCGTCCACCACGGTGCCGTCGGCGGGCATCCGGGCGCCGGGCCGGACCAGGACCAGGTCGTCAGGGCGGAGTTCGGAGACCGGCACCGTCTCGGTGCCGCCGTCCGTGACGCGCTCGGCCTCGTCGGGCAGCAGGGCCGCAAGGGCATCCAGCGCACCCTGCGCGGAGCCAAGGGCGCGCATCTCGATCCAGTGGCCCAGGAGCATGATGGCCACCAGCAGCGCGAGCTCCCACCAGAAGTCCAGGTCGAAGCCGCCCAGGCCCAGGCTGGTGATCCACGAGGCCGCGAAGGCCACTGTAATGGCCATGGCGATCAGGAGCATCATGCCCGGCCGCCGGTCCTTCAGTTCCTGGAGCCCGCCCTTGAGGAACGGCTGCCCGCCGTACAGGAAAATGACGGTGCCCAGGACGGGCGGGATCCAGGTGGAACCGGGGAACATGGGCGCCATGTAGCCCAGGATGTGGCCCACCATGGGGCTGAAGTAGACCACCGGAACGGACAGCGCCAGGGTAAGCCAGAACCGGTTCTTGAACATGGCGGTGCTGTGCCCGGCGTGCTGGCCGGAGGTGTGGACGGCGTGGTCGTCGTCGCCGTGGTGCTGGTGCGCCGGCTGGTGGTGGCCCGCATGGGGAGCGGTGTGGCGGGTGAGCGTGCCGCCTGCCTGGCTGCCGTCGTCGTGGTGGTGCGTTGGTTGGTGCATGTCCTGCATGGTTTCCTCCTTGGAGGACTGGTACTGCGCCGGGCGGTGCCAGCAGAAGCGCAAAGGTCAGTGTGCGGCCAGGGAATACCCGGCGGTGGTGACGGCCGTGCGGACGGCCTCTTCGGAGGCGGAACCGGCGACCGTGAGGCGGGAACGCCCGCCGGGAACCAGGTCAACGGAGGCCGAATCAACGCCGTCCAGGGCGGCTACCGCCGTTTCAACAGTCTTGACGCAGTGCCCGCAGGTGAGTCCTTCAAGCGCGAACTCGCGCCGGCCCGAGGCCGCAGGGGAATGGGCGACGGCGGCTGCGGTCTTGGGTGCGTGGCCTGCGGGGGAGCAGCAGCTGCAGCCGGCGGCGGATGCCAGGGGGAGCGCTGTGCGGTGTTCGATGTTCATGTCAGTTCCGTTCCTTGACGAAGGATGAATCCTTGGTAAGCAGGGTGCTGGGGTTGAACGGCTGTGAAGGCGCTGGAACCGCCGGGACATACCACTTCACTGACAACACGTTGAGCATACCCCCAGGGGGTATCTTCGTCAAGGGGTGGGAGGGGGCTGCCGGCCCACCCCTCTTCGGGTAGGCGGGACCTATGGCCTACCCGTCGGAGTCCGCCGCGGCCATACTGGTAGTAGTGCCCCGGATGATCTGTTGCGCCGCGGGTGCTGGATGCTACATGGAGGTGGCCCCTGTGATGACGGACCTGACCGGCCCTTACACCTATTCGAGCGCCCTGGGCGACAATGAATGCGTCGCCGGGACCTTCCATGTGGACGTGGCAGGGTGGAAGGTCCAATGGTCCGACAGCATGTTCGAACTGCACGGGTATCGGCGTGGCGACGTGGTGCCCACCCTGGAGCTGCTGTACTCCCACAAGCATCCGGAGGACAGGCCCCGGTGCCAGGCCATCGTGGACCAGGTCCTGCAAACAGGCGGCTACTTCTGCATGTACCACCGGATCATTGACGCCAAGGGGCGGACCCGGCGGGTGCTGACCTCCGGTGAGGGCATCATGGATGACGCCGGCAACGTCTCGGTCATGGAGGGGGTCATGGTGGACCTCACCACCACCCTGCAGCGCGAAACGGAACAGACCGCACGCGACGCCGTCGCCGGTGCCACTTCCACCCGCAGCGTGGTGGACCAGGCCCGAGGCATCCTGATGGGCCAGCTGAAAATGGGTGCCGACGACGCTTTCCAGATGCTGGTCAGCACCAGCAGCCACCGGAACGTCAAACTGGTGGTGGTGGCGGCGGAGCTCGTGAAGCTGGCCAATTCCGCCGAGGCACGGAACTACCTCGACCACGCCGTCAAAGCTATCGCGACCGAAAGCCGGCCGGGGGCGTCCCGGCGCCGGGCGGGATAGCACCGCAGGACACAATACTTTTGGGCGCCGGCGGTAGCGCCCCTAGAATGGGTCGAAGGTGCGCCGGGAAGTCTGGTCGGCAGTAATTTTGTCGAGCCCAAACGTTAGGACTCCTTCATGAACTCCACCCCGCCATCAACACCGCCGCCCGCCGCGCCCCGGGGCACGGTCTTTGCCCGGGGCTCCTACTCCGAGGCCCTGCGGATCGGGGAAATCCTCCGCAAGGAAACCGTCGGCGGCGCCCTGCTGGTCGCAGCGGCAATCATCGCCCTCGTCTGGGCAAACTCGCCGGCTTCCGACAGCTACTTCGCGCTCCGCGACTTCAAGATCGGCTACGAGCCCTGGCACCTGGAGCTGAGCCTCGGCGCCTGGGCTGCCGACGGACTGCTCGCCATCTTCTTCTTCCTGGTGGGCCTGGAACTCAAGCGCGAATTCGTGGCCGGCGACCTGCGCCAGATCAGCAAGTCGATCGTCCCGGTGGCTGCAGCGGCCGGCGGCGTGGTTGTCCCGGCGGTGATCTACGCCGTCGTCAACCTCACCAGCCCGGAGACCCTGCGCGGCTGGGCCATCCCCACCGCCACGGACATCGCCTTCGCCGTTGCCGTGCTGGCCATCATCGGCTCCCACCTGCCCAGCGCGCTGCGGATCTTCCTGCTGACCCTGGCCGTGGTGGATGACCTGATCGCCATCAGCATCATCGCGTTCTTCTACTCCACCGACATCCAGGTGACGCCGCTGCTGCTGGCCCTGGTGCCGCTGGCCCTCTACACCTTCCTGGCGCAGAAGTACCGGCACTTCTTCGGCCGCAAAGCGTCAGCCGCGTGGCTGATCCTGCTGCCCCTGGGCATGGTCACGTGGGCGCTCGTCCATGCCTCGGGCATCCACGCCACCGTGGCCGGTGTCCTGCTGGGCTTCGCCGTGCCGGTCATCCGCTCGCAGGCCGGCGGCGGTCCGGAGGCCGGGCCCGGGCTGGCGGAGATTTTCGAGCACCGCTTCCGGCCCATTTCCGCCGGCATTGCCGTCCCCATTTTCGCGTTCTTCTCAGCCGGCGTCGCGGTGGGCGGCTGGGACGGGCTGGTTTCTGCCCTGGCCGACCCGGTGGCGCTCGGCATCATCCTGGGCCTGGTGCTCGGCAAGCCGATCGGCATCCTGGGCACCACGTGGATCCTGACCAAAGCCACCCGGGCAACCCTGGACAGCTCCTTCAAATGGATCGACATCTTCGGCGTGGCGCTGCTGGCCGGCATCGGTTTCACGGTGTCCCTGCTGGTGGCGGAGCTCAGCTTCGGCCACGGCAGCATCCACGATGACCACGCAAAGGTGGGCATCCTCGGCGCCTCACTGCTCGCCGCCATGCTGGCCACCCTGGTGCTGCGGACCAGGAACCGGCAGTACCGGCAGGCAGAGGAACTGGAGAAAGTGGACGCGGACCAGGACGGCATCCCGGACGTCTACCAGGACCGGGCCCAGTAAACCTGCCACCCGGACGTTATGCGGGTTCCAGCTTGGCCGGCCGGGCCGGCTGCTCCACGGGCTCTTCCACGTGCCTGATCTCCAGGGCCTCGGGGTCCAGCAGCTTGCGCGTGCCGGTCCTCGCGTCCAGGATCCAGAACAGTTCCAGGGCCGGCACCACGCCGGTCACCCGGCCGCGGTGGAACAGCCTGCCCCGGTGCCAGGCCTCGATGTGGTCTCCGATGCGGAGCTGGTCCGTACGTACTCCTTGTGCCTCCATAATGGGCTGCCTCCTGCTGTTGTATCCCCGTAGGCACAGCTTGCCGTGGCGAGGTTGCCGTGGTGTTTCAGCAGGGTGTTTTTTCTGTGTCAGGTGTGATCGGAGCGCTGGATGCTCATCATGTGCATCAGCAGGGCGCGCTGCGGCTGGCCCGGATTGGCGCTGACGTACCATCGCAGCGAGCTGCGGGCATCGGCCTCGCAGGCGGCGGTTCCGCTGAGGATTTCGTCGATGATTTCCAGGACCTGCAGTTGTAGCTCCAGATGGGCGACTTCCTCGCGAATGCTGCGGGGGAGCTTCCGGTTTCCATGCATGGGTGCCGCCTTCGCGCCTTAACAGGCTCCCTCCGGAGGAGCGTCGCTGCTGGTCCCCAGCCCGCCGGATGAATAAGCTAAGTGTACTGACAGGGGCATTGCCCACCAAGCATTTTTCGCAGTGCTGTGCCCGGCTTTTTGGCCTAGTGGCCCACCGCGGGAACCACCAGGACGGGCCGCCGCTGCGAGTGCTCCAGGGCCTCCGCCACTGAGCCCTCCAGGACCCGCTCGAACCGGGACAGGATCCCCGGGCGCCGGCCTCCCACGATGAACATGGAAGCGCCAAGGCTGTCCGCTAGCCGCATCAGGGCCGGGGCAACGGCGCCGTTGAGGACCCGGAAAGACCAGCTCACGTCCTCCGCCCTGGCAAGGATTTCCTGCAGGCGCCCAAGGAGTTCCCGTGAAGGGTAGGCCGCCTCATCGTTAACGGCAGGGTCCAGCGAGGCTCCGGGAAGTTCCGGCGACCCGGCCCACTCCACCAGGTAGCTTGCCGGGTCAACGAAGGCGCAGACGAGGTGGAGGTCCATGGCGGCCGCAAATTCCGCCGCCGTCAGGACCAGGTGTTCCGGGCATTCCCAGGGCACGGCCAGGATGGCGGGCCCCGCTGACCCGCCGGACCGGTCCTGGTGGTCCATCGCGCCGGCCCGTCAGGAAGTGGTGAGGTCCTGGTGCAGCTTCTGGACGCGGGCCCGGACGTCGTCCCTGACCAGGCGCATGCGTTCCATGCCTTCAATGCCGCGTTCAGAGGGCTCGTCGGTTTCCCAGAGTTCGAAGCGGGTGCCCTCGCGCGGTTCAAGCTTTGCCTCGGTGCCCAGGACCACCACCACGTCCGCCGTCTCAAGGACCTCCTCGCTGACGGGCTTCGGGTACTCGCCCTCAACGGGGATGCCGAGCTCGGCCAGTGATTCAACAGCCAGCGGGTTGAGGTCCTTGGCCGGCTTGGTGCCGGCCGAGTAGACGTCCACGCTGCTGCCGGCGAGCTGGCGCATCAGCCCGGCCGCAAGCTGGGACTTGCCGCCGTTCTTGCTGCAGACGAACAGGACGGCGGGCTTCTTGTCCCCGGCGGTGGCGGGAGAGGCGTCAGTCATGGGTTTCCTTTGTGGTTTTCAGGTGTCAGTTGTCGGCGGAGCGGCCGTGGGCCAGGCCGGTGGGAAAGCCGACCAGGACCGGTTCCGGGGCAGCGCAGCAGCCGGACTCGCCGCCGGCCTCACCCGCGCCGGCTGCGGGCCGGGTAGCGGGAACGTCACAGCTGGTGCCGGCGTCGGTGGAGCAGACGCCGGTTTCCGGAAGTTCAAGCTGGACGGTGTCGGCGGCCTCGCGGTCCCCGGCCAGGGCGGCGGCAACGGAGCGGACCTGCTCGTACCCGGTGGCCAGCAGGAAGGTGGGAGCCCTTCCGTAGGACTTCATGCCCACAATGTAGAAGTCCTTGTCCGGGTGGGCCAGCAGCCTGGCACCGTGCGGCGGCACCGTGCCGCAGGAGTGGAATTCGGGATCGATCAGCGGGCCAAGTTCCATGGGCGCCTCGACGGCGGGGTCCAGGTTGAGGCGGAGCTCGCGCAGCATGTCCAGGTCCGGCCGGAAGCCGGTGCAGGGCACCACGACGTCGGCCTCCAGGGTGCGGCCGTCCACGGCGCCGACGGTGACCCCGGAGTCCAGGGATTTGAAGGAGCTGATGCCGAAACCGGTGTGCAGTTCGATCTTTCCCGCCTCCACCAGGCGGCGGAGCCGGGCGCCGAGCTGGCCGCGGGCGGGCAGCCCGTCAGCGTCCCCGCCGCCGTAGGTCTTGGACGGTGAGGCGCCCCGGATGGCCCACAGGATCCGGGTTTCGGGTGCCTCCTTGGCCAGTGCGGCAAGGTTGAGCAGGGTGTTGGCGGCGGAGTGTCCGGCGCCGACCACCAGGACGCGTTTGCCCGCGAAGGCTTCGCGGTCCCGGCCCGCGACGTCGGGCAGCGGGGAGGAGATGCGGGCCGCGGCCGCCTCCTCGCCGATCGCCGGCAGCCCGGACGTGCCCAGCGGGTTGCGGGTGGACCAGGTGCCGGAGGCGTCGATCACCGCAGCCACGGTGTGGTCGCGGGTTTCGCCGTCGGAGTGCAGGACCCGGACAATGAAGGGGGTGGTGTCCCGGTTGCGGACGTGGGTCTTGTCCATGCCCTGCCGGGTCACGGCCAGTACCCGGGCGCCGGTCTCCAGCCGGGAGGCCAGGGCCGGCAGCGCCGCCAGGGGAGCGAGGTAGTTGTCGATGAGCTCGCCGCCGTACGGCAGGGCGGTGGGCCGGGGTGCTTCCCAGCCGGATGCCTCCAGCAGCCGGACGGCGGCGGCGTCGATGTTGAACCGCCAGGGCGAGAACAGGCGGATGTGGCGCCATTCCTCAATGGCCGCGCCCGCCGTCGGACCCGCCTCGAAAACCAGCGGCTCCAGGCCGCGCTCCAGCAGGTGCGCTGCGGCGGCGAGTCCCACCGGCCCGGCGCCGATCACGGCTACCGGAAGGCTGGTCTTTTCCATGGCATGTCCTCTCATCGATGTGTTGGTTGTGCGGAAGGGCTAGCAGCAGTCCTGATCCTCGTCGTCGCAGCAACCGTTGTCGCCGCAGCAATCCGTGTTCATCCAGCCCACCCCCTTCCTGCCCGGGTTGTCAGCTGTGGGTAGGTTCTTCGACCAGCGCCGTGGCGATGCTGTCCGCGTCGTCCAGGGCTGCCAGGTAGCGTTCGGCGTCCAGGGCGGCGGCGCAGCCGGTCCCGGCGGCGGTGATGGCCTGGCGGTAGCGGTGGTCCACGGCGTCGCCGCAGGCGAACACGCCGGACAGGTTGGTGACCGTGGTGGGGGAGTCCACCTTGATGTAGCCGTCCGCGTCCAGGTCCACCTGGCCGGCCACGAGCTCCGTCCGCGGCACGTGGCCGATGGCCACGAAGATGCCGGTGGCCGCCTGGTGCCGGGTTTCGCCGGAGCGGGTGTCCGTGAGCGTCACGCCGGTGACCTTGCCGTTGCCGTGGATGGCGGTGACGGCGGAGTTCCAGGCGAAGCTGATCTTGGGGTTGTCCTTGGCCCGCTGCGCCATGATGCGGGAGGCCCGCAGTTCCTCACGGCGTACGACGACGGTCACGGACTTTCCGAACCGGGTCAGGAACGTGGCTTCCTCCATGGCGGAGTCACCGCCGCCC
Organism: Arthrobacter nitrophenolicus; assembly: GCF_045833485.1. Lineage (NCBI taxonomy): Bacteria > Bacillati > Actinomycetota > Actinomycetes > Micrococcales > Micrococcaceae > Arthrobacter > Arthrobacter nitrophenolicus. The sequence goes on along the minus strand of NZ_CP174504.1, from coordinate 786,434 downwards.
ACCACGATGATGTCCTGGTCACGGAAGAAGAACCCGTCGCAGGTGGCGCACCAGGAGACCCCGTGGCCGCTGAACTTCTTCTCCTCCGGCAGGCCGAGTTCCTTGTACGCCGAGCCGGTGGCCAGGATGACGGCCGGGGCCTGGTGGGTCTCGCCGCCGCCGGTGACCACGGTCTTCAGGTGGCCTTTGAGATCAACCGAGGTGGCGTCGTCGAACACCACTTTGGCGCCGAATTTCTCGGCCTGTTCCTGCAGGCCGTCCATCAGTTCCGGGCCCTGGATGCCGGCGGGGAAGCCCGGGAAGTTCTCCACCTCGGTGGTGTTCATCAGGGCACCGCCCGCGGTGACCGAGCCGGCCAGCACCAGCGGTGCCAGGCCTGCGCGTGCGGCGTAGATGGCTGCGGTGTACCCCGCGGGGCCGGAACCGATGATGATCAGCTGTTCGTTCGTCATGGAGGTCTCCTGGAGTTACTGGGCGTCCGGGTGCTGCGCGGGCACCAGTTCGGTGATCAGGGCTTCGATGCGGGTCCTGATTTCGTCCCGGATGGGGCGGACGGATTCTACGCCCTTGCCGGCCGGATCCTCCAGCACCCAGTCCTCGTAGCGCTTGCCGGGGAAGTACGGGCACTCGTCGCCGCAGCCCATGGTGATCACCACGTCCGAGTCCTTGACAGCTTCGGTGGTGAGGACTTTGGGAACCTCCGCGGACATGTCGATGCCCACCTCGGCCATGGCCTCGACGGCGGCGGGGTTGATCTTCTCCGCGGGCTGGGACCCTGCGGAGCGGACCTCCACGGCACCCTTGGACAGGGACGTCAGGAAGGCTGCGGCCATCTGGGAACGGCCTGCGTTGTGGACGCAGACGAAAAGGACGGAGGGCTTCTTGGCTGTCTCGGTGGTCACGCTGTTCTCCTAATGATGACGTACGGCGGGAGGTGCCGCGGTGGGTGGTGGTGCTCCCGCCCGACCTCTCAGTCCCGAAAGATTGATGATGATCGATATGGGGAGTATGGCGCTAAATATTGATGGTTGTCAATGTATTGGTGTCAGGCGGCGGTGAGGCGGGGTGCGAGGTCGCTGACGCGGTGTGAGATCTGCCCGTAGGCTTCCTCGAAGGCCGCGGCGGTGCCCTGCCTGACGGGGTCGGGGATGGACCAGTGCACCCCCTGCAGGCCCGGAACCTCTTCGTGGGCGTTGTCGCAGACGGTCACCACGAAATCCCCTTCTCCCATGACCTGGTCCAGTTGCTGCGGTACGGCGTCGGCCAGGTCCAGGCCGTGGCGGGCGGCGACTTCCAGGGCGCCGCGGGAAATCCGGTCTGCGGGATGCGTCCCCGCCGATGTCGCGGGAATACCGCTGGCCTGGCGCCAGAGGGCCGCCGCGAGCTGGGAGCGTGCGCTGTTGCGGGTGCACACGAAAAGGACGCGCCGCGCCTGGTGCCCGCTGCCGGGAACCAGGTCCTCAAGCGACCCGGCCACCAGGCGGATGTAGCTCCGCCGCCGGTCCGCCTCCGAGCGGTGCCGCGCCGCCAGTCCGGCGTCCTCAAGGATGCGGAGGTGGTGGGCCAGCAGGTTGGACGGCATTCCCAGCTCCGCCTGCAATTCCGACGGCGAGCGGTCGCCCAGCGTCAGCAGGTCCACGATGCGCAGCCGGCCGGCGTCGGCCAGGGCTGCATGCCTGGCCAGCCGCTGGCGGAACGCGGCGCTTAGTTCAGTTTCCATTGACTCAAGTTTGACTGAGGTATTCCGGGTGGGTCAAGCTGGTTGCATGCATATTTCCCAGCCTCCCCTCTGGCGCCGCGCCCTAGCCGAGCTGCTTGGCACCGGCCTGCTGGTGGCCGTCGTTGTCGGCTCCGGGATCGCCGCCCAGCAGCTTTCCCCCAACGACGTCGGCCTGCAGCTGCTCCAGAACAGCACCGCCACGGTTCTGGGCCTGACGGTGCTCATCCTGGTGCTGGGGCCGGTCAGCGGCGCGCACTTCAACCCTGTGGTGTCCCTGGCCGACTGGGCGCTCGGCCGGCGCAGCGGCACCGGCCTGACGCTGCCGGAAGTCGGCGCATACGTGGCCGCCCAAGTGGTCGGGGCAATCGGGGGAAGCGTCCTGGCCAACGCAATGTTCGACGTCGGGACCTCCATCTCCGGCAAGGACCGCCTCACCGGCGGCCACGTCCTGGGCGAGGTGGTGGCCACCGCCGGGCTCATCCTGCTGATCTTCGCCCTGGCCCGGACCTCGCGGGGAGTGCTGGCCGCTCCGGCCGTGGGCGCGTACATCGGCGCCGCCTACTGGTTCACCTCCTCCACTTCCTTCGCCAACCCGGCCGTAACCGTGGGCCGGATCTTCAGCGACACCTTCGCGGGCATCGCGCCTGGCTCGGTGCCTGGGTTCGTGCTGGCGCAACTGGCGGGCGCCGCCGTCGGACTCGGACTCCTCCTGGCCCTTTTTCCCGCCGCCGGCCAGGCGGCAGACAACGTGGTGATCCCCCACCGCGAGGAACCGGCAGATACGTAACCCCCCGTATCCGGTTCCAGCCCCAAAACCGTTATGCCGCCATATTGATGAATGTCGATATGGCGGCATAATGGTGTCCATGACCGCTGTGCTGCCATTGACCTCGTCCGTCACTGAGACGGATCCTTCCTGCTGCCCGCCGCCCGCGGGTGCAGCCCTCGGAGCGGAGGAGGCCAAGCAGGCCGCGCTGGTTTTCAAAGCGCTTGCGGACCCCAACCGCGTGCGGCTGCTCTCGCTGGTCAAGGCCGGCGAGGCGGGGGAGCGCTGCGTCTGCGACCTGACCGAACCGCTCAGCCTGGGCCAGCCGACTGTCTCGCACCATTTGAAGATCCTGGTGGACGCCGGACTGCTGCACCGCGAAAAGCGCGGCACCTGGGCATACTACTCGGTGGTTCCGGGCGCGCTGGAGCGGGTTGCCGGGCTCGTGGCAGACCTGTGACGGAAACGGTTACCGCACGCGGCTCGGTGGGGGAGGTTTTCCGGGTCTTCCTGAAGCTGGGTTTTACGTCCTTTGGCGGGCCCATCGCGCACCTGGGTTACTTCCGGGACGAGCTGGTGGAACGCCGCCGGTGGGTGGATGACAAGGAATACGCCGATCTTGTGGCCCTCTGCCAGTTCCTCCCCGGCCCCGCGTCCAGCCAGGTGGGATTTGGCCTGGGACTGCACCGGGCCGGGCCGCTCGGCGCCCTCGCCGCGTTCCTTGCTTTCACGCTGCCGTCGGCCGCGCTGCTGGTGGCGTTCGCCGCCGGGGCCTCCCTCTTCCAGGGGGTGCTCGGTTCGGGAATTCTTGACGGGCTGAAAATCGTGGCTGTGGCCATCGTGGCGCAGGCTGTTTGGGGGATGGCGAAGGCCCTGACGCCGGACCGGGAGCGGGCGTCGATTGCGGTGGTGGCTGCCTTGGCCGTGATCCTGCTGGCGGGTCCGCTGGGGCAGGTGCTGGCGATCGGCGTCGGTGCGCTGGCGGGCCTGTTCTTCTGCCGGGCCGGCTCCGGCGTCGTGACGGGTGCCATGCGCTTCCCGGTCAGCAGGGCGGCCGGCGCCGTGTGCCTGGTTCTGTTCCTGGTGCTGCTGGCCGGGCTGCCGCTGCTGTCCCTGGCCACCGGATCGGCCGGCCTGGCCCTCTTTGACGCGTTTTACCGTGCCGGTGCGCTGGTGTTCGGCGGCGGGCACGTGGTCCTGCCCCTGCTCCAGGCCGGCGTGGTCACCCCCGGCTGGGTCACTCCGGAGCAGTTCCTGGCAGGTTACGGCGCGGCGCAGGCCGTGCCGGGTCCGCTGTTCACGTTCGCTGCCTACCTGGGGACCCGGTCCAGTGCAGGACCAGGCGGCGTGGCCGGTGCCGCCGTCGCGCTGGCCGGGATCTTCCTGCCGGGCTTCCTCCTCCTTGTCGGCGTGCTTCCCTTCTGGGACAGGTTCCGGACCCGGCCGCAAGCGCAGGCGCTGATGCGCGGCGCGAACGCTGCAGTGGTGGGGATCCTGGCCGCAGCCCTCTACAACCCTGTGTTCACCACGGCCATCACCGGTTCCGGCCCGTTCTGCCTGGCGTTGGTCTGCTTCGTCCTGCTCATCGCATGGAAGGCCCCGCCCTGGGTGGTGGTGCTCGTGGGCGCCGCCGGGGGAGTGCTGCTGGCTCTCTCCCCCTCCTGATGACGCGCAGATCCGCCCGCGACCCGCGCATGACCTGACGCGCCTGATATTTGGGCAGCGCCAGGGAGCCTGCGCAGCGCCACGGAATTTCGGTAGCGCCAGCGGTTCAGCGCGTACGACGGCGGCAAGGCAGCGCGTGCCCGGTGCGGCGGTGAGGTGCCGGGCCGGGACATAACGGAGCACCCGGGGGCGTTGCCGTCCCGGGTGCTCCGGATCCTTCAGGTGTGCGGGCTATGCGTGCGAGTACGTCAGGCAGTCGGCGTTGTCACGGCCCGGGCCCACGTGCACCTCAGGCGCCTTGCACATCAGGTGGTCGTTGTGGACGCATTCGCTGCGCTGGCAGGCTCCGACATCGGCCAGGACCTTGGGCAGGCCGCCGTGCATTCCGGTTTCAATGAACGTGGCGCAGTGTGCATGGTTTTCGGCGCCGCCCACGGTGATGGCGGCCGCGTTGCAGTTGGTGTGGTCGTTAAAGGAACAGTTCGTTACGCTGCAGTCCGCGACGTGCGTTGTCATGGAAAGTCCTCCCTGGCCGGCCGCCCCGGATAGGCGGCCCTCGTGGGTCCACCGTAAGCCCGTCAGAACCAATCAAAAAGACCCAATAGTGTTCGCTAATTCCCCTTCCGGACGCATCCGGCCCGCGCAGGGCCTCCTGCCGCGGAAACAGGGGGCGGCTGACCCTTTCGGCAGATTGATAAGGGTGCTTATTATGTTGTTCTCTTCGGCGGCAAGCAGAGTCCGTCAGCATTTCCGTCCGCCGCCTGGGGCCGGCAGTCGGGCCGCATACGGGTAACGAGGAGATAGGGAGAAGAGCAGATGAAACGTATTCCCGAGCACAAAGTCCCCGGGCACAGCGTCCCTGAACACAAGGACCTGCAGGGCGGCGCGGAACCGGGCGGGCCGCAGGTACCCAGCCCGGAAGCTGCCACCGGAGCCCCGGCCGCACCGCAGCCCACGTCGGTGCCCGGTCCGCCGGTCAACCCGCCGTCGCAGGGGGTCCCCACCAATCCGGCCCAGCCGCGCACCTGACCTGAGGAGCCTGCATGGAGAGGCAGGACAGCCCCGCCGCCGCTGCCCCAACGGACGACGGCGGCCCGGACCTGCACGCCTATGCCCGCTCCCGCAGGGGGGACCTGAAGCGTCAGTTGGCCGAGTGGGTGCAGGTCCCGGGAATAGTGGGGGAACCCGGGCACGTGAAGGACCTGCTCCGCTCGGCCAACTGGCTGGCCGCCGCGTTCCGAAACATCGGCTTCCCTGTTGTCGAGGTGCAGCCCACGGGGGAGTCGCACGCGGTGTACGCGGAGTGGTGCGCTGCCCCCGGCGCACCCACTGTCCTGGTCTACAGCCATCACGACGTCCGCGCCGTCAAGCAGGAGAACTGGAACCAGACGGCACCGTTCCAGCCGGTGCTGCGCGAGGGCAGGCTGTACGGCCGCGGCAGCTCGGACGCCAAGGGCCAGGTCCTGGCACACCTTGAGGGGATCCGCGCCCACCTCCACCAACGCCCTCCCACTTCCGGCGGTCAGAACCCCAACGCCCGCTCACTTACGGCGGCCAAAACCGGAACGCCCTCCCACTCCACGTCCCCCCAGGCGGGCCCAACGCCCGCCGTCAACCTGAAGTTCCTCGTCGAGGGCGAGGAGGAGGCAAGCTCCCCCCACCTGGCCGCGCTCCTGGAGGAGCAGGCGGAAAGGCTCCGGGCCGACGTCGTCCTTTTCTCCGATACCCAGCTGTGGCGCGAAGACCACCCGGCCCTGTGCGTTGGCCTGCGCGGGATCCTCAAGGCGGACCTGGAGGTGTTCGGCCCGGAGCGCGACGTCCACAGCGGCGCCGTTTCCGGCAACGCCCCCAACCCGGTGTTTGAACTGAGTCGGCTCCTGGCCCGGCTGCATGGCGAGGACGGCCGGATTGCGATCCCGGGGTTCTACGACGACGTCGAGCCGCTCCCCGGGGACCTGCGGCAGGCCATCGCGGACCTTCCCTACACCGACGAGGACTGGCTCAGCCGGTCCGAAACCGGCGCCATCACCGGCGAGGAGGGATACACGGTGCTGGAGCGGCTGTGGCTGCGGCCCGCCGTCGAGGTCACGGCCCTCGTGGCCGGCGATCCCGGCGAAGTCTCCCGCGGCGCGGTGCCGGCTGTTGCCGCCGCTGACCTGACGTTCCGCACTGTCCCGGGCCAGCGGGTGGAGAAGTTGGCGGACCTGCTGCGGCAGTGGGTGGATGCCACCATTAGCGGCGCCTTCCACCACCGGCTGACGGTGGACCTGGACACGGCCCAGGAGCCGTACCGCACCCCGGACCACCCGGCCGTTTCCGCGCTGGAACGGGCCATGGCGCGGGGCTTCCGTGCCGGCGCGGTCGGCCGGATGGGCAACGCGGGCGGCGGACCGGCGGAGCTTCTGGCCCGCGTGCTCCGCGCTCCGGTGCTGTTCTTCGGCACCGGGCTTGTGGAGGACCACTGGCATGACAGCGACGAAAGCGCCAGCCTGGACGTCCTCGAGAACGGCGCCGTGACGCTGGCCTGCTTCTGGGACGAGCTTGCAAGGATGCAACGAGCAAAGGACGACGGCGATGGACACATTCCCGAGTGACGGCACCGGCGGCGCGGGTACAGGCAGCGGTGGGAACGTCAGGACCTTCGGTATCGAGGAGGAACTCCTCCTGGTGGACCCGGGCAGCGGCGACGCCGTGCCGATGGCGGGGGCGCTCCTGGACCTGTACGTGCGGCCGTTCGAGTCCAGTGCCGGCCCGGTGCTCACAGCCGAATTCCAGCAGGAGATGATCGAAGTGGTCACGCCGCCGCATTCCACCATGGCCGCGCTGGAGGCGGACATCGTGGCCGGGCGGGCCATTGCGCACCAGGCGGGGGAGGACGTGGGGGTGCGGGTAGCCGCACTCGGAACGTCCCCGCTGCCCTGCGACCCGCATCCGGTGAAGCTGCGGCGCTTCGCGGCCATGGCGGAGGAGTACGGGCTGACAGCGCGGGAACAGCTCACCTGCGGCTGCCACATCCATGTGGCAATCGAATCGCCGGAGGAGGGCGTGGCGGTCCTGGACCGGATCCGGAACTGGCTGCCGGTGCTGACCGCGCTCAGTGCCAACTCGCCGTTCTGGCACGGGGAGGACACCGGCTACGCCAGCTACCGGTCGCAGGTGTGGAACCGCTGGCCGTCCGCCGGGCCGCTGGAAATCCTGGGGACACCGGACGCCTACTACCAGCTGGTACACGACATGGTGGCCACCGGCGTCGCGATGGACGAGGGGATGGTCTACTTCGATGCCAGGCTCTCGCGGCACTACCCCACGGTGGAGGTCCGGCTCGCCGATGTCTGCCTGCGGCCGGAGAATACTGTGCTGCTCGCCGGGATCGCCCGGGGGCTGGTGGAAACGGCTGCGCGAGAGTGGCGGGACGGCGTCGAGCCCGTCCCGGTGCCGACGGCGCTGCTGCGGCTGGCGGGATGGAAGGCCAGCCGCTGGGGACTGCGCGGGGAACTCCTGGATCCGGTGACCAGCAGGCCGGGGCCCGCGCTCGCCGTCGTCAATTCCCTGCTGAACTTTATCCGCCCGGCGCTGGAGGACAGCGGGGACCTGCAGCGCGTGGAGGAGCTGACGGACAACCTGCTGCATGTGGGCACCGGCGCCATCCGGCAGCTGGAGGTCATGCACCGCACCGGCGACCTCGAGGATGTGGTGGAGGACGCCGCCAACTGCACGGTGGGCGTCGCGGCGGGCGGCGGCTAGGGAACCCTGCGGTGCATGGCTGTTCCACGGACGGCGGCCAAAGGGACGTATGGCTGGTTCCAGTGCCGGCTGTCGGTGGAGCAGGCGCGGTTGTCCCCGAGCAGCAGCACATGTCCCGGCGGGACCTGGAACGTCCCGCCCGGGCCGCCGGGGTATGCCACGTAGGGTTCGGGCACCGGGCTTCCGTTGAGGCGGATGCTGCCGGCGGGTTCGATCACCACCCGCTCCCCGGGCAGCCCCAGGACGCGCTTGACCACGGTCCGGCCCAGTTCCGGCGAGGAGACCACCACGATGTCTCCGCGGCGGATGCGGGCCGGGTTCCGGAGGCGACGGGTGAGCACGCGCTGGCCGGGGTTCAGCGCGGGTGCCATGGACACCGAGTCCACCACCGTCACGAATAGCAGCCACCGGCGGACAGCAAAACCTGCGACGACGGCGGCCGGCAGCGCCGCAGCCGCCGCGAGCAGGTCGGGGTTCATGGCCGGGGCGCCTGTCAGTGCCCGTGCCCGTCAGTGCCCGTGCCCGGAACCTCCGTGCCCGGCGTGCTCATGGTGGTGATGATGCTCCTCGGGGACGCGTCCGGGCGCGGCGCCGGACCGTGCCGCCGGCCCCGCGGTTGCCCTTGGGCGGCCCGGCACTATCAGTGTGCGCCGGAGGGCCGGGCAGGTCCATAACCGCTGCGCCTTTTTCAGGAGCCCGGAGTCCGGGCTTCTGTGCGGAGCAGTCCGCGGGGCTGGGGACCCCAGGGTGTGGATTTCGGGGAACGGGCATGGTGCCATGGGAGGGTCCGGTGCCACCACCGCGCGGCCCTGGCAGGGAGGAGCATCATGTGGATCTCCAGGAAGCAGGATCCAGCGGACGCAGGTGCGGGCGGGAAGTCCCAGAGCGCAGCCATAGCCTCCCGGCTGAACTGGCTGCGGGCCTCGGTGATGGGCGCCAATGACGGGATCGTCTCTACTGCCGGGATGGTGGTGGGGGTGGCTGGAGCCGCCGTGGATACCAGCGCCCTGGTGGCGGCGGGCGTGGCGGCAGTGATCGCCGGCGCGCTGTCCATGGGGGTGGGGGAGTACCTGTCGGTTTCCAGCCAGCGGGATTCGCAGAAGGCCGAGCTGGCGCACGAACAGCGGGAACTTGACACCGATCCCGCCTACGAGACCGCGCACCTGGCCGAGCTGTTCTCCGCCCAGGGTATCGAACCACCCCTCGCCCGCCAGGTGGCGGAGCAACTGATGGCCCAGGGTGCCCTGACGGCGCACGCCCGGTACGAACTGGGGATCGAACCCGGCCGGCTCACCAGCCCCTGGCATGCAGCATGGTCATCAACCGCTTCCTTTGTCCTCGGCGCCCTCATCCCGTTGATCACCATCCTGTCCTCTCCGCGGCCCATTGCGGTGCCGGTCACCATGGGATCCGTCGTGATTGCCCTGGCGATCAGGATCGCTCGCCGCGCGCCTGGGCCGTGCCCCGTGGAAGCGGGCTGCCCTGCGCACCGTCGCCGGCGGAGTTGCCGCGACCGCCATCACCTTTGGCATCGGTTCCCTCATCGGCCAGCAGCTCTGACCCCGGCTCGCGGAACTTGGCATCCAGCATCCCTCCGTAAGCCGGGTCTTTCTGCCCTAGATGGCGGTGCCGCCCAGGAGTTGACTGGAATTGCGGGTCCAGCGCCCGCGGGGCGGGGACAGCATCAGGCTTTCCCCCGTCCCGAACAGAAAGGAAAATCAGTGAAAAAGTGGTATCGGTGGCAGGACTACGTGGCCGTCGCCGCCGGACTCTTCACCGCCGCCGCGGTCCTGTTCACACGGCAGGAAGGCATGTCCACCACCCTGATGCTCGTGCTTGGCGCGCTCCTGGCGGTCAGCGGCATCATCAACCTGGCCATGCCCGGAACCCCGGCAATGGAGTACGTGCAGGCCGTCCTGGCCGCCGTCCTGGTCCTCTCGCCGTGGCTGGGGTCCTACACCTCCGCAACGGGGGCAGCCTGGACGTCATGGATCGCAGGGGCTGTGGCCCTGGTGGTCACTGCGGTTGCCATCCGGCCCAGCATTGAGGTCCATCACAACATGCGCATGTCGCACTAGCAGGAAGGTGATCCGCCATGACTGAAGTGCTGCGGTATGAAGTCGGGTCCGGGACCATCCTCGTCGAGGCTGACGACAACAGCTACGGCGTGGACCACCCGGCCCGCAACGAACAGGGAATCCTGGATGTGGGCCGGCGCCTGGAAGATGCGCTCGCCAGTGTCCGCCCTGCCGCCCATGCCGCGCTGGAGGCCATGGCGGAACTCACCCCTGAGCAGGTGGAGATCGAATTCGGCGTGAAACTTGCCGGGGACGCCGGGGCGATGATTGCCAAAAGCACTGCCGACGCCCACTTTGTCCTCCGCATGTGGTGGACTCCGGAGGCGGCTCCCGTGCACGGGGAAGAGACCCCCTGAGAGGACCATGCGATGTTCGAGTTCCTGGACAGGGCCGACGCCGGCCGGCGGCTTGGGCAGCGGCTGGCCGGCCTGCGGGGCCGGGACGTGGTGGTGCTGGGCCTGCCCCGCGGCGGAGTTCCGGTGGCGTTCGAGGTGGCCAAAGCCCTCGACGCCCCGCTGGATGTGATTATGGTCCGGAAACTGGGCGTTCCGTTCCAGCCGGAAGTGGCCATGGGTGCCATCGGCGAGGGCGGTGCCCGGGTCCTGGATGAACGTGTCCGCTCCCTGGCCCGCGTCACGGAAGAGGACCTGGCCGCCGTCGAAAAGAATGAACGCCAGGTGCTGGAGGACCGCACGGCCCGCTACCGGCAGGGGCGCCCGCCCACGGACCTGCGCGGCCGCACCGCCGTGGTGGTGGACGACGGCATCGCCACCGGCTCCACCGCCCGGGTTGCGTGCCACATTGCCCGGCAGCTCGGGGCGGCCAGGGTGGTCCTGGCCGTCCCCGTGGCCCCGGCGCGTGCCATCCCGTCGCTGAAGGAGGCGGACGACGTCGTCTGCCTGGCCACGCCGCGGAACTTCCAGGCGGTGGGCTACTACTACTACGATTTCTCGGCCACGGAGGACGACGAAGTGGTCCGGCTGCTCAACGACGCCGAACGCCGCCTGCGGCTGATCCGCGAAACCGCCGCCGAGGAGGGCATTCTGCAGGGTGAAGGAGCGGAGGAAGAGGTGGAGATCCCGGCCGGAGCAGTGCGGCTGCCCGGCAACCTGTACCGGCCTCCCGGGTGTGAAGGCATGGTCATTTTCGCCCATGGCAGCGGAAGCAGCCGGCACAGTCCGCGCAACCGGTTCGTGGCGTCAGTCCTCCATGATGCCGGGCTGGGCACGCTGCTGATTGACCTGCTCACCCCGGCCGAGGAAGTGGACCGGAGCAATGTGTTCGATATTGCCCTGCTGGCACGCCGGCTGGGGTCCGCCACCCGCTGGGTGGAATCACGGCAGGACGGCTGGCGCGGCCGGATCGGCTACTTCGGGGCGAGCACGGGAGCCGGCGCGGCGCTCTGGGCAGCCGCCGAACTGGACGCCAACATAGCGGCAGTGGTGTCCAGGGGCGGGCGTCCCGACCTTGCCGGCGCACGGCTCGCCGCCGTGCGGGCCCCCACCCTGCTGATTGTCGGCGGAGCCGATCCCCAGGTGCTTGCCCTCAACCGCGAGGCCCAGTCCCTGATGCGGGCCACCACCCGGCTGGAGATCGTTCCGGGGGCGACGCATCTTTTCGAGGAGCCCGGAACACTGGCCAAGGCGGCCGAGCTGGCTGCCGGATGGTTCAGCCAGTACCTGCTCCCGTCACGGGAAACGAATGTTGCGCGGGAGGTGCAGCGATGAACGCCGTCCACGAGGATTCGGGCAGGGGACCGGAGCTGGCGGAAATCCAAGCCCTGGCGCGGCCGTTGACTGGCATCGGCGATTTGGACGGGCTGGTCAGCCTGTCCGCGTCCGCCCGGTTCGTGTGCCTCGGCGAAGCGTCCCACGGCACCCGCGAGTACTACCGCTGGCGGGCCCTGCTCAGCCGCAGGCTCATCGAGGAACACGGGTTCACCTGGATCGGGGTGGAGGGCGACTGGCCGGACTGCTGGCGCATCAACCGCTGGGTCCGCGGGGAAGCGGACCAGGAGCTCGACGCCCGCCAGTTGCTGGCAGGCTTCGAGCGCTGGCCCACGTGGATGTGGGCCAACCACGAGGTGGCTGGCTTCCTCACCTGGCTCCGCGAATGGAACCTCAACCTGCCCGGGCACCGGCGCACGGGCTTCTACGGGCTCGATGTCTACTCCCTGTGGGATTCCCTCCGCGAAATCTTCAACTGGCTGGACGCGAACGCCGCCGACTCGCTGCCCGCGGCACTGCGGGCCTGGCAATGCTTCATGCCCTTCCGCGAGGACCCGCAGCGGTACGCCTGGAGCAACCGCCTGGTGCCGCAGTCCTGCGAGGCGGACGTGGTGGCGCTCCTCGCTGAGGTGCACCGGCGGACCCTGGGGCGGTTGCATGAAGATCCCTCTGCATTCGACGCCGTACAGAACGCCGTCGTGGCCGCCAACGCCGAACGCTACTACCGGACCATGGTCCGCGGCGACCGCCAGTCCTGGAACATCCGCGACTACCACATGAGCGACACCATCGACCGGCTCGCCCGCCACCACGGCCCTGATTCCAAGGGGTTGGTCTGGGCGCACAACACCCATGTTGGCGATGCCCGAGCCACCGACATGGCCGACGACGGCATGCTCAACGTCGGCCAGCTGGTGCGTGAGCGGCATCCGGGTTCTTCTGTCCTGGTCGGCTTCTCCTCGTTCACGGGGACCGTCACAGCCGCTCGCGAATGGGGGTCACCGGAGCAGGCCATGGACGTCCCGGAAGCGGTGCACGGAAGCCACGAGGAGCTGCTCAACCAAGCGCTGGGAGGGCCGGCAACGCTGGTCTTCGGTTCGCACCGGTCCGGGCCCTGGCTGTCCAACTGGCGGGGGCACCGGGCCATCGGGGCGGTGTACAACCCGCAACGGGAGCGGGGAAACTACGTGCCCACCGTCATGGGACAGAGGTACGACGCGCTGATCTGGTTCCCAAAGACAACCGCGCTGCGCCCGCTCCACCACGAACACCGGCCCAGCGAGCCGGAACTGGAAACCGAGCCCACCGGGTTCTAGCGGCTCCTGTCCCGGCCAAGGCCCGCAGTCACTTCACGGTCTGGCCCAGGATTTGCCGGGCCACGAGCCGGTCGACGCCGGGCAGATGGGTTGCGCGGATGACCCACCGGCGGGCCAGGCGCTGGACCCGGTTCGCCGGGAGGAACGACCGCGCCGCACGGCGCCCCGCCTTTTGGGCCGCCTCCACCTGCGGCCGCCACCGCTCTTCAAACACGCCGAGGGCTGCGCTGACACCATCCGGCGAGGAGGCGGGGCCGAGCAGGTCCCCGAGCAATGCACCGCCGGCAATAGCGAGTGAACCGCCCTGCCCGGCGAGGAGCGAGACCGCCCCGCCGGCGTCACCGACCAGGACCGTGGCGCCCCTGTGCCACACCGGCATGATGGTCTGTGCAACCACGTCGTCGTAGGGATATTCAGGGCAGAGCTCGAGCAGGCGGTCCACAGTGACGCCAAGGCCGGCGAATTCCTCGCAGAGCCGATCGCGTGCATCCGGGGAGCCCGGGCCGGAGCCCGTTCCCCCGGCGTCCCGGTAGACCATGAAGGCAGCCACCTCGCCGGTCCGGAGGCTGTAGATCCCGGCCATCCGGCCGATGCTGTCCGTCAGGACGAACCGGTTCCGGAACCGGCTGGCCAGCTTCGGGTCCTCGGCAATGAACGCCGCCGCGCGCATGCCCAGGGGGCGCAGGTAGTTACGTTCGGGGCCGAAGATACGGGCGCGGACTTCGGAATGGATGCCGTCGGCACCCACCAGTACGTCCCCGGTGAGCACCTCGCCGGTGGGGCCGACGACGGCGGCACGGACGCCGCCGTCGTCGTCATTCCATGCCCCGGCCAGCCTCGCCCGGTAACGGATCCGCACCCTTCCGGCGGGGACGTCCGCCAGGGCAGCCAGTGCTGCCCGCTCCATGTCCGGGCGAAGGAGGCTCAGGACGTTGCCGCCGGCCAGGCGGGAAAACTGCCCGTAGTCCAGGCTGCAGGTGCGGCGTCCCCTCGTGTCCACATACTCCACCGCGTCAGGGCGGTACGCCGCCGCAGCGAGCCGCGGGTAGAGGCCGATCCGCTCCGCCGCGTCCACGCCCGGGCCGAAGAAATCCATCATGTAGCCGTCGGGACGCGGACCATCCGATTTTTCCAGCAGCGCCACGTCCCAGCCGGCTAGCCCCAGCTGCCGGGCTGTGACCAGGCCGGCTATGCCGGCCCCAACGACGATTGCTTTCATGTCGGCTGGACCCCTTCGCAGGCCCTAGCGTACGTCGATCACTCCCATCATGCCGAGGTCCTCGTGGTCAAGGATGTGGCAGTGGTACACGGAGCGGCCTCGGAAATCCTCGAAAGCCACCCTGACCTTCACGCGCCCGTTGGCCGGAACGTTCACCACGTCCCGCCAGCGGGGTGTGCCGGCCTCGCGCCCGCCTTCCTCAATGACCTGCATGGGCCAGACGTGGAGGTGGAAGGGGTGGTCCATGGGGCTTGCGTTGACGATGGTCCATTCCTCCACGCTCCCGGCGGTGACCACCGTGTCTGTCCTGGCTGCATCGAACTCCCTGCCGTTGATGGTGAAACCCCCCATGCCGCCGCCCATGCCCATTCCCATGCCCATGGCCATGGTGAGCTGGCGGTGGGCGGCCACCACGGATTGCCGCAGGTCACCGAGCCCCTGCGGTGCGACGGCGGCAGCTGGCGGGGCAGCTGGCTCCCCGGACACCTGGAGCGTGGCCAGGGCGATGCTGTCCGGCACCTCCTGCGGAGCGCGCTGGCCGAATCCGGGACCCATCATGCCGGGCATGCTGCCCCGGTTGTACCGGTAGGCGCGCAGGACGGCGTTGCCGGGCTGTGCGGTCACCAGGAGGTCGGCCCGGTTTCCGGGTGCCAGCAGCAGCTCTTCCACTGCCTCCGGATCCTGCGGCCCGCCAAAGTCGATGCCCAGGAGTTGCAACTGCTGCCCGTCCAGCCGCAGCCGGAGATAGCGGGCCACGCAGGCGTTGACGATCCGCCACCTTTCCCGTTGTCCGGGACGGGCCGTGAATTGCGGATTGCTTTGGCCGTTGACCAGGACCAGTCCGCCCTCGCGGCCCATCATCCGTTCCATGGGCGACACCGCGCTGATGGTGCCGGCGGAATCCACGGCGGTGTCCGTTACCACCAGGATGCGTTCAGCGCTTGCTTCGACGGGTACGGGGTCCTCGACAATGATTGCCCCGCAGAGGCCGGCGAAGAGCTGGTCCGCCACGGTGCCGTGGTGGTGTGGGTGGTACCAGTACACGCCCGGCGGATGGTCCGCGGGGAGCCGGTATTCGTAGTCGAAGGCGCTGCCGGGTTCCACCGGGACGAAGACGTTGTCCGCGTTGCCTTCGGGGGAGACGTGGAGGCCGTGCAGGTGCAGGTTGGTGACCTGGTCCAGGTTGTTGACGAGCCTGATTTTCAACGTGTCTGCTGCCCGTACGCGCAGTGTGGGCCCGGGGACGCTTCCGTTGTAGGCCAGTGCTGAAACCTGCCGGCCGGCCAGCTGCACCAGCGCGGGAGCGGCTTCCAGCTCCACCTGCAGCTGCCCGGCCGAGCTGGACTCCTGGTTCTGCTGGACCGGGCTGCTTCCCGGAACCGGCGCATCCCTGCCGGCCAAAGTCCAGGCCAGCCCAACGCCGCCGGCGGCAGTGCCCGCAACGCCCAGCCCGCCCAGGAACAGCGCCTGCCGGCGGCTGAGGGGACGCATTAGCGGCCTTCGTTGAGTATCCTGAGCCGTTCGCGGTACTCGTCCGCGGTCAGTTCACCCCTGGCGAAGCGCTCATCCAGGATCTGGCGTGCAGTGTCCCGCCCGGCGGGGAAGTACCGGCCGTCCTGCCCGGGCTGTCCGTGGCGGCTGCGGACTCCTCCGGTGGAGACCAGCACCACCAGCCACACAAGGAGCGCGATTCCGATGAGCAGAAGGAGGCTCCACAGCCACATCCACCCCATGCCTTGTCCGTAGCCCCACATCATGGCCGGTGCCTTTCTTCTCCATCCCTACGCTGATTCTTGGCCCCGTCCGGGCCGGAAGATAGAGTCCGAAGTCCTGCCCCGGCGGGGGCCAGCCCAGGGGGCACCGCGGGCGCCCCCGTATCAGGCGGCCTTGCGCCGGTAGGCGGCGATTGCGAAGGCATAGCCGGCCACCAGGATGCCGGCGAGCCAGGCCATGGCTATCCAGATCCCGGTGCCCACAGGCTCCTGGGCGAACAGGGCCCTGATGGTGTCCACGATGGACGTGACCGGCTGGTTCTCGGCGAACCAGGCCACCGGGCCGGGCATCGAGTCCGTGGGCACGAATGCGGAGCTGATGAACGGCAGGAAGATCAGCGGGTAGCTGAAGGCGCTGGCGCCGTCCACGGTCTTGGCCGAGAGTCCGGCCAGCACCGCGATCCAGGTCAGCGCCAGGGTGAACAGCACCAGGATCCCGGCGACGGCGAGCCAGGCGGCGGGGGAGGCTCCGGTGCGGAACCCCATGGCCAGGGCGACGGCGACGACCACCGCCACGGAGGCCAGGTTGGCCGCCAGCGAGGTCAGCACATGGGCCCACAGGACGCTGGAGCGCGCGATCGGCATGGACTGGAACCGTTCGAAGATCCCGCCCTGCAGGTCCAGGAAGAGCCGGTACGCGGTGTACGCCACCCCCGAGGCGATGGTGATGAGCAGGATGCCCGGAAGCATGTAGTTGACGTACGCGTCCGGGGAACCGGTGCTGATCGCGCCGCCGAACACGTACACGAACAGCAGCATCAGCGCGATGGGGGTGACCGCCGTCGTGATGATCGTGTCCGGGCTGCGCAGTATGTGGCGCAGGGAGCGGCCGGTCAGGACGCCGGTGTCGGCAAGGACGTGGGTGGTCATCGTGGTTCCTTTCGCGTATCACCGACGAGGGCGAGGAAGACGTCCTCAAGGGAGGGCTGCTTCTCCACGTACTCCACCTTCGCGGGCGGGAGGAGCTGCTTGAGCTCGGCCAGGGTGCCGTTCTGGATGATGGTGCCCTGGTGCAGGATGGCGATCCGGTCCGCCAGCTGTTCCGCCTCGTCCAGGTACTGGGTGGTGAGGAGCACTGTGGTGCCCCCGCCGGCGAGCTGCCGGATGGTCTGCCACACCTCGATCCGCGCCTGCGGGTCCAGCCCGGTGGTGGGTTCGTCGAGGAAGATGACCGGCGGATCGCCGATCAGGCTCATGGCAATGTCCAGCCGGCGCCGCATGCCACCGGAGTACGTGGCCGCCCTGCGGTCCCCTGCCTCCGCAAGGTCGAAGCGGGCCAGCAGGCTGTCAGCAACCGCGCCGGGGTCTTCCACGTGCCGCAGCCTGGCCACCAGCACCAGGTTCTCCCGCCCGGTGAGCGCCTCGTCCACCGCGGCAAACTGGCCGGTCAGGCTGATGGAGCCGCGCACCCCGGCCGGCTCCGCGCCGACGTCGAACCCGTTGACCGAGGCGGTGCCGGCGTCGGGCCTGAGCAGCGTGGAAAGGATCCGCACCAGCGTGGTCTTTCCGGCGCCGTTGGAGCCGAGGAGCGCGAAGATGCTCCCGGCTTCCACCTCGAAACCAACGCCGCGCAGCACCTGCAGGTCCTTGAACGACTTCTCGATGCCCTGCACCCGGATGGCGGGGTCCAGGGCCCGCGCGGCGGTCATGGCCTGGCTTCCTTCCTCTTCGCGTCCTCAACTGCCTCGATGAGGCGGGTGCGTTCCTTGTCGATCCAGCGCTTGCCGCCGTAGGCCTGGGCGAACGATTCGGCGAATTCCACGGGGTCGTTTCCCACGATGTCGCCAACGGGCGTGCCGTCCGCAGCGGCGCGCTCCCAGAGGTCGGCGAGGTCGGAGAACATCTGGACAATCGTGTCGCCCTCGGTGACGCCGCCGTAGTACATGAGGTAGCGGTTGTAGGCGTTCGCCGCTGTGAGGTAGGGCTCGGGCAGCGCATCCATACGGGCCTTGGCCTGCTTGTACTGCTTCTTCTGCTCGAGCGGTCCGGTCAGTGCTTCAATCCATTTGGCAGCCATGTCAGTTTCCTCCCTGGTGGAGCTGTTCAATACGTTCCGCGAGGAAGCTCCACGTCCTCCAGAACTCCTCGAGTTCCTGCTTGCCCTGTGCGTTGAGCGAGTAGACCTTGCGCGGCGGGCCCTTCTCGGACGGGACCTTTTCCACGTCCACGAGCTTGCGCTGCTCGATCCTGATCAGCAGCGCGTACACGGTGCCTTCGGCGATGTCGGCAAAGCCCTGCTCGCGCAGACGCGCCGTGATTTCGTAGCCATAGGCCGGTTGCGCGGCCAGGATCGCCAGCACGATGCCCTCCAGGGTGCCCTTCAGCATCTCGGTCATCTGCTTGCCCATTTTTATCGGCCACCTTCGGCTACTCAGTGTTACTAACTACCAGTACATAGTAACGCTGAATACCGACCGCGCAACAGCCCCCCGCAACACCAGCCGGGGGAGGTCTTAGGGGAGCGCCCCGGGGCGGACCTTCACGGCGCGGAGGGAGCGCATCAGCGCGACGGCGGTCACCGATCCGGCGGCCAGGATGGACGCCAGCACCACCACTTGGAAGCGGCCGGCCTCAAGGGGTGAGGCGCCGCCGAAGATGGCGCCCACGAAGGCGCCGGGCAGGGTCACCAGGCCGGTGGTCTTGGTCTGGTCCGTGGAGGGGATCAGTGCCGCGTGCACGGACTCGCGGGCCTGCCTGAGGGTGGCCCGGCCGGGCGTTGCGCCGAGTGCCAGCCAGCCCTCCACCTCGTCCCACTGCTCCCGCACGGCCTCATAGAACCGGCGGCCCGCCAGGACGGCGATGGTCATGCAGTTGCCGATCACGATGCCGCCAACGGCCAGGACGTAGCGCGGCGCGAACTCGATGGCGCCGGTGCCGAACACCACGCCGAGGGTCACCAGGATGCCGGCCGCCATGGTGGCGGACACCACGGCGAACCGCTGCCACGACCATCCCAGCCTGCGGGTGGCAGTCGCCGCGGCCACGGTGAACATGACCAGGAGAGCCGCCGCCACCCACAGCGGATCGGTGATGATGCCGCCCAGGACCAGGCTGATGAGCGCCAGCTGGGCCGCCCCGCGGAGGATGGCGGCGGCGGGAGCAGCGTACGACGGCGTCCGCGAGGCCCACAGGATGCCCGCCGTGAGTGCCACCAGGATGGCGAGGGCCACGAGGGTGGGCACCAGGGCGGCAAGGTCAGGCATGCTGCCAGCTTAGAGGAGGTGCCTAGGCGTGCTGGCTGAACCCCTCCGCCAGGTTCTTGGGACCCTGCACAATGATCTGGTCGTCGTCGTACAGGACCGTCTGCGCAGTGGTGTGCGTCCAGGCCCCGGCGGGCCTCTTCACGGCCACGATGGTGATCCCGTACTGGTCGCGCAGTCCCAGGACGCCCAGCGGCCGGTCCCGGGCCACCAGCGGCGGCTGGGTGCGGATCATCACGAAGTCGTCCTCGAACTCCACGTAGTCCAGGATGGAGCCGCGGACCAGGTGCGCCACCCGCTTACCCATGTCGTGCTCGGGCCGGATCACGTTCTCGACGCCGAGCTGGGCCAGGATTTCGGCGTGCGGTTCGCTGATGGCCTTGGCCCAGATCTGCGGACGCTTGAAGGTGAGCAGCCGGGAAGTGGTCAGGATGCTGGCCTCAAGGTCGGTGCCGATGCCCACCACCACCCGGTCGAACTCATGCACAGACAACTGGCGGAGCACGGCCTCCTTGGTGGAGTCGGCGCGGACCACGTGCGTGAGGAGGCCGTTGTAGGACTGGACGATCTCCTCGTTGCTGTCGATGCCCAGCACCTCCGTGCCCTGCGCCTCCAACTCCAGCGCCAGCGACCCGCCGAACCGGCCTAGCCCGATCACTGCCACGGAGTCGGCCTGTGCGGCGCGTCCGGCTCGCCGGGAAAACATGTCCTTAGCCAATGAGGGGCCTTTCCTTCGGGTATTCGTACATGATGGGGCGGCTGCGGAGAGCCAGGGCGGTGCCGAGCGTGACGGGGCCCAGGCGCCCGATGAACATGAGCAGGATCAGCACCACCTGGCCGGCCGGAGGCATTCCCGCCGTGATGCCGGTGGAGAGCCCCACTGTGGCGAAGGCGGAGACCACCTCGAAGAGGATCTGTTCCTGGCCGAAGTCGGTGATGAGCATCAGGAACATGGTGGACGCCGTGATGAGGGCGATGGCCAGCAGGACCACCGTGATGGCCTGGCGGTGGACGGCCCGGGAGAGGCGCTTGCCGAAGATGTTCACAGCCGTGCCGCCGCGCAGTTCGGTGGCCATGATGAAGAACAGGACGGCGAAGGTGGTGATCTTCAGGCCGCCCGCTGTGCCGGCGGGGCCGCCGCCGATGAACATCAGGATGTCCATGCCCAGCCAGGACACCGGGTGCATCTGGCTGATGTCGATGCTGTTGAAACCTGCGGTGCGGGTGATGGTGGACTGGAAGAACCCGCCCAGGACCCGCTCGCCGGGAGGCAGCGCACCCAGCGTGGCGGGGTTGGTCCACTCCGCGGCCGTCAGGAACACGGTGCCGCCGGCCAGGAGGGTGGCGCTCCCCAGCAGCACCAGCTTGGTGTGCATGCTCCAGAACTTGGGCGTGCGGAACTCGCGGCGAAGTTCGAACAGGACGGGAAAGCCAAGCCCGCCGATGATCACGGCAGCGGCGATGGGCAGGCACACCCAGGGATCGCTGACGAACCCTATGAGGTTGTCCGAGTACAGGGCAAACCCCGCGTTGTTGAAGGCGGAGATCGAGTGGAACACCCCGTGCCACAGTGCCTCGCCGGGGGAGTAGCCGTAGCCCAGCAGGAACCGCAGCATCAGTACCAGGGCCAGCGTGACCTCAACGAGCAGGGTGATGATGAAGACGCCCAGCAGGACCCGGCGGACATCGCCGAAGCCAGTGCTCTTGGTTTCGGCTGCCGCCAGCATTTTGGAGCGCAGGCCCAGCCGCCGGGCGGTCAGGACACCCAGCAAAGTACCGAAGGACATCACGCCGAAGCCGCCCACCTGGATCAGGACCAGGATCACCACCTGCCCGAAGCCGCTCCAGAACACCGGTGTGTCCACGGTGATCAGCCCGGTCACGCAGACGGCCGAGGTGGCGGTGAACAGGGCCTCCAAGAGGGAGGCGCCGCCGTCGCCGTTCCGTGCCACGGGCAGCATCAGAAGCGCTGTCCCAACGCCGATGGCCAGCGCGAATCCCAGGACGATCAGCTGGGCGGGGTGCAGCGGCAGCAGGCGGCGCACGAGCCTCTGGAGGGTGGAGAGCTGCTGGTTCTGGAAGGCTGCGACGGAGCGGCTGTAGCCGGCAAGGACAAGGCTTGGTTTCCGCCTCCGCCGCGGTGGGGTGGGACCGCGCTGGTAGGCCTTCAGATGCATAGGCGTCACGTTAGCACCGGGCGGCGGAAGCCGTCGTATCCAGGCCAATGCCCGTGGTCCAAAGCCTCTACCGCGGCATATCCGCCGCTTGTATGATGTGGACCGGAGAGCCGGGAAGCCTGGTCGGCCCGCAGACGTCCCCGCCTGCGGCACGTGCATGGCAGCCGCCTGTGCGTGAGTGACGAGACCACGGAACGGCCGGCCATGCACACAGAATCAACCCCCGTTGTCCACACTTCCCGCCTGGTGAAGAACTTCGGCAGGACCGCCGCGCTGGCGGGCCTGGACCTGACCGTCATGCCCGGCGAGGTCCACGGCTTCCTGGGGCCGAACGGCGCGGGAAAGTCCACCACCCTGAGGATCCTCCTGGGGCTGATCCGGCCCACTTCGGGAACGGCCAGGGTGTTCGGCATTGACCCCTGGGCCGAGCCGGTCCGGGCACACCGGGAGGTCGCCTACGTTCCCGGGGACGTGACGTTCTGGCCCAACCTGTCCGGCGGCGAGGTGATCGACCTGCTGGCAGGGCTCCGCGGCGGCGCCGACGAAACCCTGCGCCGGCAACTGATCGAGGAATTCGATTTCGATCCGCGGCGGAAGGCCCGCACCTATTCCAAGGGGAACAGGCAGAAAGCGGCCCTGATTGCGGCCTTTTCCCGCCGCGCCAGGCTCTACCTGCTGGATGAGCCAAGTTCGGGGCTGGACCCGGTGATGGATGCTGTCTTCCGCCGGCACGTCCGGCGGGTCACCGGGGAGGGGGCCACCGTGCTGCTGTCCAGCCACATCCTGGCCGAGGTGGAACAGCTGTGTGACCGGGTGACCATCATCAGGTCCGGAATTGCCGTGGAGTCGGGGACCCTGGCCGAGCTCCGGCACCTGACCCGGACCCGCTTCCGGATTACCGCCACCGTGCAGCCGGACGTGCTGGCGGCCCTGCAGGGCTTCCACAACGTCCGCGTTGACGGGGACGCCATCGAGTTCGACGCCGATGCCACCCACCTCGGCGCCGTGCTGGACGCGCTCGCGTCGGCGGGCGTCACCGGCATTACTGCCGCGCCGCCCTCCCTCGAGGAGCTGTTCCTGCGGCACTACAGCGACCAGCCGGACGGGCAGCAGAGCCAGGCCCAGCAGGTTCAGGCCCAGCAGGCCCAAGCCGAACAGACCCCGGCCGAACAGACCCAGGCCCAGCAGGGCCAGGTGCTCTGATGCGCGCCGTCCTGCGCCTGGCACTGCTCCAGGCACGCCGCGACCGCGCAGTCCTTGCGGCGTGGATACTCGGCATCGCCGGGCTGGGGTACGCCGCCGCCACCGCCATCACCACCCAGTTCGCGGCGGATACCGAGCGGGCCGCCCTGGTTGCCGTGGCAGCAGCCAGCCCGGCGTTCCTGTTCCTGCGCGGCCTCCCGGACGGCATCAGCTTCGGCGCGGTCACCTTCTTCCAGGGGTTTTCCTTCACCGCGGTGCTGGCCGGGCTGATGGGCGCGTTCCTGGTAGTCCGGCACACGCGGGCGGATGAGGACCAGGGCCGCTTCGAACTCGTCGGCTCCACGGGCGTAACCCGGTCCGCGCCGCTGCAGGCCACCCTGCTGCTTGGCACCTTCGCCATTGTGGTCCTCGCCCTGGCCGTCGCCGGCGGTTTCATTGGGGCCGGCCTGCCGGTCGACGGTTCCTTCCTGGCCGGGGCGGCGGTGGGCGCCGTGGGTCTGTTATTCGTGGGCACCGCGGCCCTCGTGGCCCAGGTGATGCCGTCCGCCCGCACCGCCAGCGGCACGGCTGCGGCGCTGGTGGGTGCCGCCTATCTGCTCCGGGGCGCCGGCGACGCCCTCGGAACCGCCGAGCTGTCAACCCTGCAGGTCACCGCCGCCTGGCCCTCCCTCCTCTCGCCGATCGGCTGGGGCCAGCGCGTCCGGCCCTTCACCGAGGCCGATCCGCTGCCGCTGCTGGTCCTGGCCGGCGCCGCCGTGATCCTGGGCGGGGCTGCCGTGGCGCTCCGCAGGGGGCGGGACCTGGGCGCCAGCTACGTCGCTGCCAACGAGTCGGGCCCGGAGCGTGCCCGCCGTGGCCTGGTGTCGCTGCCCGGGCTTGCGTGGCGGCTGCAGCGCGGAAGCCTGGCAAGCTGGTGCTTCACCGCCGCCGTGATGGGTGCCGTGGCCGGCGGGCTGGGACCGGTGGTCCGGGACGCGTTGGCCGGGAACCCTGCCCTGATGGAGCTGATGGGCCGCCTGGTTCCGGGCGAGGAAGCAATGGTGGACCTGTTCACCACGGCCATGCTCGGCATCGTCGGGGTACTGGCGGCCGCCGCGGGAATCCAGGCGGTCCTGCGGCTGAGGGCGGAAGAAGCCGAGGGGCGGGCCGAGATGCTCCTGGCCGTGCCGGCGTCGCGCCTGCGCTGGCTGGCCGGGGCGCTCGCCGTCGCGGTCATCACGACGACGGCGGTCGCGGCGGCCGCGGGAGCCGCGGCTGCAGCGGTGCTCACCGTCTCCCAGGCCGGGGGCAGCGGCGCGGGTACCGTCTTTGCGGCGGCGCTGGCCCATGTTCCTGCGGCGCTGGTTTTTCCGGCGGTGACGGTGCTGGTGTTCGCGCTCGCGTCCCGGTGGAGCAGCGCCGTCGGCTGGGGATTCCTGGCCGTGGGACTGGTGCTGGGGCAGTTCGGGGAACTGCTGGGGCTGCCGGTGTGGATGCAGGACCTGAGCCCGTTCCGCCATTCGTCCGCGATGCCTGCCGAGGCGTTCGATCCCGCCGGCGCCGTGCTGATGGCCGCCATCGCGATCGCCCTGGCCGCGGCAGCCGGCCGCCTGATCCGGGAGCGGGACCTGGCCGGGTACTAAGTCAAAGACCGTTTGTTTGGTCAGTCAGTGCTTCGGCTTGAAGAAGCGGGACGGGAACATCGGGCTCCGGGGCTGGGCGGCCTGCGCTTCCAGGAACCAGTATGCTGCTGCGCATTCGAGCAGGAAGCCGGCGGCGCCGATGACGAGAACCTGCGTTGCCACCCCCATGAGGACAAGCACCAGGCCCGCTAAGAAGGCCAGGGTGGCAAAGACCATCCGGCGGGGGACCTGGTTGTCCTGCTTCCCTTCCTGCAGGTTCCGGGCCAGGGAGGGATCCTGGGCGCTGAGAAGGTTTTCCAGCTCTTCGAGCCGCCGGCGCTCTTCATCGGACAATGGCATTGCACTTCGCCTTCTTGGGCCTGCCCTACCACGCAGGCCTTCACTATTCAGGCTAGGCACCGGACAGGTCCTGACAAAGCGAAGTTACGCACTCGTGATGGCCCTGCTGCATTCTTGATGCCCCTGTAACGGCCCGGGCTCCCGGCAGGGGCCAGACAGCGCTACCGGCCGGAGCAAGCCGGGTGTCAAACTGCCGCTGGCCGGGCCGGGGTGGAAAAGTAATGCAGGTGTGACCTGTCCCACGCGGATACGAAGCTAGGCTGTTTAAGGTGTCCACCAGGAAGTGGTCGATGGCCACGCTCAACTGCACTCCGGAGGGGATCCTTCGCTGCCTTGTATCGGCGCGGAGCCTTTTCGTATGCATCCTCCTGGTCCTCCTTGTGGCGGGGGCGGCCTCCTACACGCACGGCACCCGCTACGCCCTTGTGGGGCATGGACCTTTCCTGACTGCGCCCGCCACTTTGCTGGCGGGACCCGCCCAGCCTGCTGATTCCGGCGCGCCGCCCACTGAGGTACCGCCGCTGCAGGCAACCTTTCCCGGCCCTGGTGCCCCGCCGTCGTCGGACTCTCCGGTTGTACCCGTGACGCACTATGCCAGCGCGCTGCTGGACCCCGAGTCCATGGAGCGGGACTGCTGTGAACGCCGGCAGGCCCCGCGCGGCGAGCCGGCGCCGTTGAGGACGGGCGCTGTGGATGGGCCCTCCCTGCTCCTGCGGGAAGAAGGCGGCGAGGTTCTTTCCCCTGTGCCGTCCGAGCCGGATCTGCCGGCGCTTACGGTCATCCAGCTTTCGGTCAGTCGGACATAAACACTGCCGCTGTTGCACCGAAATCACTACCGGCTACACCTGGAAAGACAGACCAATGACTCATGTTCAATCGATGCTGGACGTCCACCCCCAAGGTGCGGGAAACGTCGATAAAGCCAAACTTACCGAATGTATCCAGGCGTGCTTTGAGTGCGCCCAGACGTGCACTGCGTGCGCGGACGCCTGCCTCAGCGAGGAGATGGTGGCCGAGCTGACCAAGTGCATCCGCACCAACCTTGACTGCGTGGATATCTGCGTGGCCACGGGAAAGATCCTGAGCCGGCAGACCGGCACCGCCCCCGAGATCACCCGGGCTGTGCTGGCGGCTTGCCGGACTGCCTGCAAGGCCTGTGCGGAGGAGTGCGGACAGCATGCCGCCAAGCACAAGCACTGCGAGGTATGCGCCGAAGCGTGCCGGCGCTGCGAGCAGGCCTGCGCCGACCTCCTCGCTTCGCTGGGCTGAAAGGAAGCGGTCATGGCACAGCTAAAAACGGCGGGCCAGGCAAGGCATCCGGAAGACCCGCAGGTGCGGCGGATGCTTGCCACGCACATGCACTGCGGGGAGGAGATGCAGATAGTGGGCCACCCGGGTTCCGCCGGTGTACCGGACGGGACGGACGACGGCGGACTGCTCACCTACCGCTGCGTGTGCGGGTTCTGCTTCGACCAGCGGCGGCCCTGACACCCGCCGACCAGTATGGCACCAGGCCCCGGCCGGTGCGGATTGGGGGGCCGGCCGGGGCCTGGGACGGTGGGCCGTGGGGGGTTCCTCCGTCAGCGCGGATTGTCCAGGGAAATGGTCTCCTGATGCTCCGGGACGCGCGCACGCCATCCGAGTTCGTGCTTGAGGCGCAGCCGGAGGGCATCGGAGGCGTCCGGCTCCCCGTGGGTCACGTAAGTCATGGCCGGGGCCTCGGGGGCGGACTTCATCCATTGGACCAGCTCGTTGGAATCCGCGTGGGCTGAGAGCCCTTCCATCTGGATGACCTCTGCCTCGATCCTGACCTCCTGGCCGTAGACGCGGACGTGCCTTTCCCCGGCGGCCAGGGACGCGCCCCTGGTTCCGCCGGCCTGGTATCCGCTGAGAATGATGGCGTTGCGGCGGTCGGGTCCGTAGGCGGCGAGGTGGTGCAGGATCCGTCCTCCGGTCAGCATCCCGCTGGCGGAGATGATGATCATGGGCCCGCCGCGGAGATTGAGGAGCTTGGAGTCGTCGGGGCTGCGGACGGGCTTGGCTACTTTGTACATGGCCTCGAACTCATGCTGCTTGAGCCGGTGTTCCTCCCTGTGGCGCTGGTACATGTCGGACGCGTCGATGGCCATCGGGCTGTTCAGGTACACGGGGATGGAGGGGATGGCGCCTTTGGCCAGCAGGCGGGACAGGTGCAGCAGGACCGTCTCGGCCCGCCCCACTGCAAACGCTGCGATCATGATGACGCCCTGCCGCTTGGCGACCCGGGTGATGATCTCACCCAGCTCGGCTTCCGGGTTTCCCGCCGGGTGGACCCGGTTGCCGTAAGTGGACTCGGTTACCAGGACGTTGGCCGGTTCCAAACCACGGGGCGGATACATGAGGGGGTCACGCGCGCGGCCGAGGTCTCC
This sequence comes from Arthrobacter nitrophenolicus, assembly GCF_045833485.1. Taxonomy (NCBI): domain Bacteria; kingdom Bacillati; phylum Actinomycetota; class Actinomycetes; order Micrococcales; family Micrococcaceae; genus Arthrobacter; species Arthrobacter nitrophenolicus. The sequence goes on along the minus strand of NZ_CP174504.1, from coordinate 759,478 downwards.
GGTGAAGTGGATGGTCCGGCTTCCCAGCCGCAGGCGCACCTGGGCGGCGCCAAGGATGTGGCCGGCCGGAACGAAAGTCACTTCGATGCCACCGGCAATCTTGAACGGTGCATCGAAGTCCTGCGCTTTGAAGCTGTTGAGCGACCGGACGGCGTCTTCGGCGGTGTAGAGGGGCACAGCGGGATGGTGCATCGAGGATGCCCGGTGGTCTGCATAACGGGCTTCCTCCTCCTGGAGGTATCCGCTGTCCGGAAGCAGCAGTTTGCACAGTTCCGTTGTCCCGGCCGTCGCGTAGTCCGGGCCGTGGAAGCCGTCCCGCACCAGGGCCGGGATGTAACCGGTGTGGTCCAGGTGGGCATGCGTGAGGACCACTGCATCGAGGCTCCCGGGATTGAGCTGGAGCGGCATGCGGTTGCGGTCGCGGAGCCGTTTGTAGCCCTGGAAAAGCCCGCAGTCCACCAGGATCCGGCTGTTCTGGGAATGGATCAGGTAGCGGGAACCCGTGACGGTATCGGTTGCGCCGAGGAACCTCAGCGTTGGCGGATGCTGTTCCCTCATGCCTGCTCCTTGCACCGGGGTACGGGACGCGGCCCTCGGGGGTGTTGCGGCTGAAGGAACCGCGCGGTGTCTGACAAGTACATACCGTGTCCGGCAGGGGCGACAGGGACAAAAGACCCCTCCGGTGGTTGCAGCAGAAAGAGGGGGACTAAAGCCTCTGAGATCCGGATCTCTACGGGTTGAAGCTTGAACTACACCCTTATGCCGCAGATGCAACGGCGGGGCCGCTTCTGACCTGAAGCCCAATTCAAACGCAATATTTCGAGGGAGCTAAGCATGTCTGCGTCATCAGCACATCCGGGCATAGGTGCCCATCACCATCGCACGGCTATCGAGATCACCGCCCTCACGGCGGGGGCCGTTTTTGCCCTCGTTGGTATCCTCGGGTTCATCCCCGGGATCACAACGAGCTACTCGGAAATGACCTTCGCGGGCCATGAATCCGGGGCCATGCTCCTGGGCGTCTTCCAGGTGTCGATCCTGCACAACATCGTCCACCTCCTGTTCGGTGCAGCCGGCCTGATCATGGGCAGGACTGCAACGCAGTCCAGGTATTTCCTGATCGGTGGCGGCGCCGTCTATCTGGTGCTCTGGCTCTACGGGCTTCTGATCGACCAGGCGTCCACGGCCAACTTCATCCCCGTGAACACCGCGGACAACTGGCTGCATGCGGTACTGGGCCTGGTCATGCTCGCGGCCGGGCTTCTGCTGGGCCGGGGCAGCGCCGAACGCCGGGACGTGTAAAACCGGAGCATTCTTGAGCACCCTGTAGCCGCCCATTGGAGTTTTCGCGGCGGTTGACCCGGTGGAAGGCAGATGCGCCCATAACAAAGGCCCGAAGCCCTGGCCGCTGCAGTTTTCGCAGCCGGCCAGGACCGGGCCTTACGTGCGGGCCCTGCGCTTCACCCAGCCCCAAACGACGGTGGCGGCGAACAGCACCAGGCCGATGAAGGCCAGCCACAGCAGGCCCTCAATGATGAGGCCCAGGATGGACAGAACGAGCCAGATGATAAGCAGTGTGATGATCAGTCCCATGCTGGCATCCTAGCCCCCAAGGCGCGAACTGCCCGGGACCAGCATGCTCCGGGTCCTTTTGCGCAGGCATGTCCCGCTTACGCGCTGGCCGGCTTCTGCTGGTGTGGCGGGCGGTGTTTGGCTGCAAGGTCCGCGAGGTCGTTGATGAGCTGCCGCAACTGGTGTTCGCGGCTGATCGCCTTACGGTTTGGGGCTTGATAGGGCGCGGCTGGCCTGTCCGTGGCGCGCGCTGCTGGCTGCTTCCTTGCGGGCTGCATACTTGGGCTTACCCGGTCCATCAGCTGTTCCTCTTGGCGTACTGGTTGCGGCATGCACTGCCCCTCAGGTCCTCCTGAAGGGGCTTGTGATGGCCACCCTAGAAAGCCGCACGCCAGATGGGAAGGGGTTATCTCCAGCTCCGGGATTTATTGTGCGTTTCTTGAGCTGAGCTGCACTGCCGGGGCCTTTTCCGCTGCGCATATGCCCTGCCGCGGCTTGAATTCCGGTCGCGGCAGGGAGCATGCGCGTCATGAACGCTTATGCGTGCCGGAAACGTTCTGCAGGATGCCTTCCGCCACCAGCCGGACCTTGATGTTCCTGTGGCTTGAGGCCTTGGCCAGGATCTCGAAGGCGGCCTCGTAGGAGCACTTGTTCTGCGCCATGATCACGCCGCAGGCCGCGTCGATGATGGGGCGGCTTTCCAGGGCCGACGTCAACTGGGCGGCGGATGAGCGGGCGGCCCGGAACTCCTCGGCGACCGCATAGCTGTTGCCTGCCCTCTTCCCGAACGCCGTGGCGGCGGCGGTGACGGCTGCCGTGAACACGTTGTCCCGGTCGGAGAGCAGGGTGAGCGCGGCGAATCGTCCGGACCCCAGCGGCACCGGTACGGAGAGCAATGAGCGATAGCCGGCGTTTTCCAGGACGCGCCAGTAGTCAGGCCAGTCGGGATGCGGGAGGTAGCCGTTGGCGATGATTGCCACCCTTCCCTCAAGAGCCCGGGACACGGGACCGTCCCCGTATTCCTGCTCCTCCCAGACTAGTTCCAGCGCGCTCGCGTTGGATCCCACCGCCTGCTGGGTTCCATGTCGCCGCGGCAGGGTCATGGCGCAGTCGAACGGGGAGGCCACCATCTCCTGCAGGGTTGATGACGCCGCCGCGAGGAGCAGGTCCAGGGATGCAGCGGAGCTTTCTGCCCGCAGATCCAGCAGGACTCCGGCCGGCGTAGTATGCCTCTTCCGGTACGGCGCCGCCTGCCAGCGGGGCCTCGCGGCGTCGCCGCCGCCGTCGCCGGGCGCCGCGGGATGGTGCACCCTGTGTTTCCTTAGCTCCAATGCCACATGTGCTCCCTGACAGCCCACAACCCACTCACGGGCTGCTGGCTCAACCCTTTTCCGACGGTACGCGGCAGGCATGGCGGATACACGAGTGGTGGCTACTCGTTTTTCGGTTCGCCCATTCGTGCCCCGGGGGTATGGTTGGGCTGGCGGAGCACCTGTCCAAACCGTCGAACATTCCGAAGATGCGGGGTATCAGCGTGAACGAATACGAAGCCTCACTGGTCATCAAGTCCGGCGCGGAGCTGCTGCTCTCCGCGTCGTCGGACCCCCGCTCCGATGAAGGCTACACGGCGGTCAAAATGAACGTGTCCGAAGCGCTTGACCTCATGGCGCAGGCGCTGGCGAACTTTGAGGCCGGTGTGAGTGGAACCAACCGGTCAACCGGCTGGGTCCAGGATCTGCGCCGCGTGGCGGACGACTTGGCCGAAAAGTAGGGCTCCCCGGCCCGGCCTACATGATGCCCGTAGGCACCAGCAGGGCCCACGCTAGGACAGGCCCGGCCAGCACGACGGCGCCGGCGTAGATCATCAGCTGGCGGTAGACGCGCTGGCGGTCGTCTTCGCGGGCGTTGGCTACCACGAGGGCCCCGTCGGTGGAGAAAGGCGAGACGTCGACGACGGTGGCGGCGACGGCCAGGGCCGCGACCGTGCCCGAGGCGCTGAGCGAACTGGTGGCCAGCAGCGGACCGGCCATCGGGATGAACGCGGTCAGCAGGGCGGTGGAGGACGCAAAGGCGGACCCGATGCCGATGACGAAACAGAGCACCAGGGCGATCAGCAGCGGTGCGCCCAGGGCCAGCGCCATCTCGGCGAGCGTGTCGATGACCCCGACGTGCTGCAGCAGCGAGACGTAGGTGATCATGCCGGCCACCAGCAGGACCGTGGACCAGGAAATCCCGCCGATGAAGGTCTGGTGTTCCTTGATGTTGATCAGTGCCAGCACCAGCCCGGCGGAGAGCGCCACGAAGCCGATGGGCATGTGGAACCCCAGCGTGCAGACGAGCATGGCGGCGATCAGCACGAGGGTCAGGATCTGCTGGCCGTGGGGCCGGATGGGCGCCGAGGTGTCCAGATCGGCGTGCTGCCCGGCGGATCCCTCGCGGAGCCGGCCCAGCAGGGCAAAGGCGACGATGGTGAGCACGGACAGAATCAGGTTGATGGCGAAGCTGGCGGCGAAGAGCGCTCCCTGCGAGATGGGGAAGCCATTCTCTTCGGCGATGTTGTGCACCAGCACGCCTGCCACGGACAGCGGGGAGAAACCGCCGGCGTGGGCGCCGTTGATGATGAACGCGCCCATCACCACGGGGTGGATACGGGACTCGTAGGCGAAGCCGATGGCCGCGGGCGCGAGCAGCGCGACGGCGGCCGGCGAGAAGGTGCCGAGGGCCGTCAGGGCCGCGGCGAGCAGGAAGAACACCCAGGGCAGCACCATGGTCTTGCCCCGGACCAGTCGCACGCAGGACTGAACGACGACGTCGATGGTCCCGTTCCGCTGCGCCATGCTGAAGAAGTAGGTGACGCCGATAATGGTCAGGACGATGCTCGCGGGGAACTCCGCCAGGATTTCCTTGTCGTTCATGCCGAGCAGGAAGTACCCGACGCCGAACGAGGCCACCAGCCCCATGACGCCAATGTTCAGGGGCCACTTGGTGGCGACGACGAACATCACCACGAGGATGGCGAGCGGGATGATTTGTGTGGCGGTCAAGGTCGGCTCCGGTTCGGTAGCGGCGGCCGGGCCGAAGAGATTCCCGCCCAGCACGAGCGCGGCCAGGCCCAAAATCAGGAATCCGGCCACTGCCACCAGTAGCATACGGCGGCGCCGCCCGGTGCCCTGCTCCTTGCTAGCGTCCTTCGCCTGCTCCCGCGTTGCGGGTGCGGTGTCTGTGGTGCGTTCCGCTGTCTTGGTCAAGATTCACTCCTCGTGGCTTGGGGTGTACGCCGGCATACCGTGACGCCGTCGCTGTGCAGGAAGAGGGCCCGGCCCTTTCCCTGGTCCCGGTGGATCCACAGCATGCTGCCGTCGAAAGCGAGCAGGTCGATGCGGCCGGTGGCGATGGTCTGGCCGTTCTGCCGGATCTCCACTTCGTCCTTCCGGGACAGGGTGCACCAGTTGGGGACAGGCTGCGGCCGCGCGGGTTGCCTGGCGGTGCCTGGCTGGAGTCGGGTGGTGGGCAAGGCGATCGTTCCTTTTATTGCTGACGTTGTGGACGTGGGGAAGGAGGCAGGAGGACCATGGGTCCGCCTGCCTCCTTCAGCGGCGCGCCCGTCCCCCCGCGCCCGTCCTTCGGGGTTCCTGTTGCGATGGAATGCGGGGTGGGGACACGCCTGCCGGTGGGGTGCCGGCTGTCGGTGTGGACCGCCGTCGAACGGTCCGGACTGTTAGTTGAGCCGGTCCGCGCGGACGGCGAGGACCGGGCAGGTGGCATCCAGCAGGATCCGCTGGACCGTGCTGCCCAGGATGAGCTTCCCCACCATTGAACGGTGCCGCAGGCCCACGACGATCATGTCCACGTCCCTGTCCTGCGCAATCTGGATGACGGCGTCTCCGGGGTCGGAGAGGACCGAGGATTCAACCGTCAGCTCACGCCCGGCGGCCTGCAGTTGGCTTTCGATGTCTTTCATCTCCTGCGGTTCCAGGCCGTGGTGGCCGCGGCCCACGTTGACGATCAGGAGGTCGGACTTCCGAAGGACTGCTTCGGCGATGCCCTGGGTGAGGGCCTCCCGGCCTTCGGGGGCCGGGGCGTAGGCAACGAGAACCGTCATGGTCATGCTTCTTTCCGGTAGGTGGTGGGGGGGGGTGCCGCTAGATGAGCGTGTTGAGCCAGCCCTGCGGCAGGTCGATGGGGAGCAGTGACGGCAAGGCGAGCAGCACCACGTACAGCGCCACCGTGTAGATGATGGCCACCTTCAGCCGGGCCCTTGCCACGATCAGCAGGAACGCCGGGATGAACACCGTGACGGCCACGAGGTAGCCGAACCCGGCGGTGAGGGCGAGGAACGCCGTCATCCACAGGAAGGTCTTCATCGCGAAGCCGGCGTCGAGCGTCCAGCCTGCCCCGGCGGTCCTGGCCCGGAGCCGGGTCCTCATCTCGGTGAAGAGCAGGATGCCGGAGAAGACCAGCCCGCCGATGCTCACCAGCTGCGGCACCAGGCGCGCCTCCGGTGAGAACGACTGGGAGGCGATCAGCGCCGCGGCAAACGCGGCGGCGAAGAGGCCGGCTGCTGCGAGGGACCAGGTGGAGTTCTTCAGCGGGCTCTCGTCGTCTTCGGGACGCTCGTCGCGGTGGCCGTCGTCGAGGTTGGTGTTGCGGCGGGCGCGGATGAACTTGATGAAGGCCCAGATCATGGGCAGCACCAGGATGGCCAGGAAGACCAGCACACCGGGGCGTGCCATCCAGTCGAGGCCGTTGTAGAGGCTGTCCGTGAGGAAGTAGTAGCGCTCCAGCGGGATGGCAAGGACGAAGCCGATCAGGAACGGTGCCCGCGGGAAGCCGGTGGACTTCAGCAGCCAGCCGAACACGCCGAGGATGATCATGACCCAGAGGTCACCGAGCTGGCCGCCCTCCTGGAAGGAGCCCAGCAGCATCACGGCAACGAGGCCTGCAGCCAGCACGGCGAAGGGCACCTTGGTGAGCTTGGCGAGCTGCTTGACGCTGAGGAAGCAGAACAGGGCGCCGAGGATGGAAGCGATCGCAAAGGACCAGACGATGAGGTACATCAGGTCCAGGTGCTCGGTGATGATGGACGGGCCCGGCTGGATGCCGTAGGTGAGCAGCATGCCCAGAAGCATGGCCGAGGGGACGCCGCCGGGGATGCCGAACAGCAGGGTGGGGATGAGGTCGCCGGCTTCCACCGAGTTGTTGGCGCTTTCGGGGCCGACGATGCCGCGGGGGTCGCCCTTGCCGAACTTGCGCTTGTCCTTGGCGGTGGCGACGGCCTGGCCGTAGGCCAGCCACGTGCCGGCGGTGGCACCGACGCCCGGCAGGACGCCGGCCCAGATGCCGATCAGGGCGCCGCGGATTACCTGGCTCCAGTGGGTCAGCCATTCCTTGATGCCCTTGCCCCAGCCGCCGCCGAGGGTGATGTTTTCCTTCTGGCCGCGCCGCTGGCTGGCGCGGGAGGCGATCTCGGCCAGGCCGAAGATGCCCAGCGCTACAGCCACGAGGGAAAGGCCGTCACCCAGGAACAGGCTGCCGAAGGTAAACCGCTCTTCCGCCGTGGTGGGGGAGGTGCCCACCATGCCGAGGACCAGGCCCAGCAGGCCGGCCGAGATGCCCTTAATGATGTTGCCGCGGGACAGCACGGCGGCGAGGGCGACGCCGAGGACCGTCAGCATGAACAGTTCGGGGCTGGCGAACGAGAGGACCAGGGGCCGGGCCAGCGGAATGGCGAGGGTCAGGCCGATGGCGCCAATGATGCCGCCTGCCATGGAGGACAGGAAAGCCAGCGTCAGTGCCCTGGCGGCCTGGCCCTTCCTCGCCATGGAGTAGCCGTCAAGCATGGTGACGCTGGCGGAGGCCGAGCCCGGCGCGCCGAGCAGCACGGCCGAGACGGTATCGGAGGTATGGACGACGGCGAGGGCGCCGATCAGGAGCGCGAGCGCCTGGGGCGGTTCCATGCCGAAGGTGATGGGCAGGAGGATCGCGACGGCGCCGGTGCCGCCCAGTCCCGGGATGAGGCCCATGACGAGGCCGGCGACAACGCCGATCAGGAGCATCAGCAGCAGGGACGGATCAGCAAGTGATGCCAGCGCTGCCATAGCGGAATCAAGCATGGTGGTCCTTATTCAACGTGGATGTTGTATTTGCTCTCGAGCAGGTCCTTGACGTAGGACCTGACGGAGCTGCTGACGGTGTATGCGGCCCTGACGCGGTCTGCCATGTCGGCATCGGCCACCAGGGGGTATCCGCCGAGGACCTTGGCTGCTTTGGCCTGGAAGTCCTTGTCGGCGCCGAGCTTTTCGCTTGATTCGCGGAGCAGCGTCACGGCTTTTTCGGGAGTCTTTTCAGGGACCCAGAGGCCCTTCTGGTACGTGTAGGTCAGGCCCAGGAGGGTTTTGTAGGCCTCGAACTTTTCACCGGAGGGCTTCTTGCCGTGCAGCTGTTCGTAGGCCTCGGGGACGGTGGGGACGTCCGGGAAGTTGGGGTCCCGGACCACTTCGCCGGACCCGTCCAGCTGGCCGAAGGACATCAGCACGGTGGCCTTGCCCTCCTTGGCGATGCCTTCGACGGCGGAGCCGTAGGCTGACGTGGTCTGGTAGTCCAGATCGATTTCGCCGCGCTGCAGCGCCAGGTTCACCGGGCCGCGGCCCTCGAAGCCGAAGGTGGAGGTGACGTCGGCTTCGAGCAGGTCGAACGCCACCAGGGTGGTGATGTCCAGGCCTGTGGCGCTGATGCCGCCGAACTCCAGGGGTTTGTCCCGGTTGACGAGGTCCTGGACGCCGTTGACGCCGGCTTCGGTCCGCGCGTAGATGACACCGCCGGTGCCGTTGACGACGACGGGCTGCAGGTTCTCGAAGGAGTACTTCACCGCGGTGCGTCCCAGGACCCAGGGCACCACTGTCGAGGCGGTGCCTACCAGGATCTCGGTGCCGTCCGTGTTGGCGGACCGGGCGAACTTGTTGGTGCCGGAGATGCCTTCGCCGCCGGGTTCGTTGACGGGTGCGAAACCGGGGCGGCCCGGCACGTAGTTGGTCAGTTCGGTGCCGATGAAGCGGGCCCAAGTGTCGGTTCCGCCGCCGGAAGCCAGCGGGATAAGGAATTCCAGTGTTTCCCCGTCGAAGTTCCCGTCCTCGGTGCTGGACGGCGGGTTGAGGAGCCCTTCGCCGAGGACTGTGGTGCCCAGGCCGAGGACGGCCAGGGCGCCCACTGCGGAGAGGATGGTGCGCCGGGAGTGCTTCGGCGGGTCGGGGAGTTCTGTGGGCTCAGGTGCCTGCAGGTCCCCGGGGGGTTCCAGGGATGATTTTTGGCTCGTCATTGAGGTGTCCTTTGTTGGGGACGGGCGCCCTGCGGCGTCCGCAATGGTGTGGACTGTTACCAGGTGTCGGGGAGCAGGAGTTCGGCGTCGGCCAGCCGGCGGGCACTGCGGAGTGCGCCCACAACCGGGGTTCCTTCGCGGGTCTCGGCCCAGGTCTGGACCAGGCCGGCAGGGGTCCGCATGGTGACGCCGGCGGAGACGTCGCTGCTGATGAGGTTGGAAGCGACCGTTCCCTCGTGCTGCGCAGCCATGGTCAGGGCAACGCTTCCGGTGATGGCCAGGGCCGGGTGCAGGCGCCCCATGGAGAGCATCCGCACTACCAGGTCCGCCTCGTCGCCGTCGTCGGCCTTGGCCACGAGTGCGAGCTTGGGGATGGCGCGTTCGGCGTCCGCCCGGGTTGCGGCGAGTCCCATCTGCACGGCGGCGTCGCGGCGCGTGTCGTCCAGGTGCACCAGCAGCTCGGTACGGGTGTCGATTTCGGCAGCGGTTTCGTGGCCGGTCAGGCCAACCGCTTCTGCTTCGACGATGACCACCGGGGCGCCGGCGTCGATGAACGTGGCGGGCACCTGGCGGCCGTCGAAGGTGACCTTGTCCAGCGGTTCCCCGGTGGGGAAAAGTTTGCCTGTGGTCCTGCCGGCCGGATCGAAGAAGCCCATGCCCACCGGCATGCCCGGGAACGGAACGCCGGGAATCATCTGGCTGCCTGAGTGCCCCAGTTCGCCGCCCGGTGTGTCCACCTTCTGCAGGATGAGCTGGTTGGTGTTGGTGTTCAGGGTGCGGACCGCCGTCGTTTCCGGGCCTGGCGTGACCCAGCCGCGTTCGATGGCGTAGGGGGCGACGACGGCGGAGCAGTTGCCGCAGTTGCTTCCCCAGTCAACCCGCTGCTCATCGATGCCCACCTGCGCGAAGGTGTAGTCGACGTCGGCGTCCTCGCTGACGGACCGGGACAGGATGACGGCCTTGCTGGTGGTGGAGGTGCCGCCGCCAACGCCGTCGATCTGGCGGTTGTCCGGGCTGCCGAAGAGGCGCAGGAGCACCTCGTCCACGGTCTTGCCCGGAACCTGGAGGCTGTCCCATTCGAAGACCCAGCACTTGCTGGTTCCTCCACGCATCCACGTAGCTGGGATCTTGAACATGTTTGCTTTCACCTTTCCCGCGGCCCCGGATTGGGCCTTCAGCCGTGCTGGCCTAACCCAGTGTGATGCCCGTCCTAGATGAATTACAAACGCCAAAAAGTACACCTGCATTCACTTTTACTTCAATCAAAAGGCGATGTTGAGCGCCTAAAGCGGCGGCGTTTTCCGCTGCGCGGGAAAGTGGGGGCCGAAACCACCGCAGAACGGCGGTCCGAATGAATACTTTGTATAGAATCAGCACGGGGGTGTAACGAATACTTCAAGGAGGAACCGCCGGATGCTGAACATCAGAAGGCTTGAACTGCTGCTGGACGTGGTGGAGCTCGGGTCCATCACCGCAGCCGCAGACAAGCACGTGTACTCTCCGTCTGGAGTCTCCCAGCAGTTGCGCCGGCTGGAGGCGGAAGTGGGCCAGCCGCTTCTGCAGCGCCAGGCCCGGGGGATGGTGCCCACCGACGCCGGCCACGTCCTGACGGCGCACACCCGGAAGATCCTGCGGCAGATGGCGGCTGCGGAAGCGGACCTCGCTGAGATCGCGGGCCTCAACCGGGGCAGCCTCACCATGGGAACCTTCCCCACGCTTGGAGGGTCGTTCCTGCCGCTGGTCATCAGCAGATTCAAGGCGCAGTACCCGGCCATCGACCTGCACGTCCGGAGCAGCCGCTTCAACGAGCTCATCGAGATGCTGGAGAACGGCCAGGTGGGGATGTCGCTGCTGTGGGACTACGAGTGGAACAGGCTCAACCCGGAAAGCTTCGCGCTCACGACTGTCTTCGAGGACGCCACCGCCCTGATCGTCGGCAAGGACCACCGGCTGGCCCGCCGCAAGCAGGTGGACATGGCGGACCTGGCCAAGGAAGAGTGGATCGTCCGGGAAGAGGAGCACCCTGTGCTCGAAGTCCTGCACCGAAGTGCGCAGGCAGCGGGGTTCGTCCCCCGGATCTCCTTCCACGCCAACGACTACCAGGAGGCCCAGGCTATGGTCAGTGTAGGACTGGGCGTAGCCCTTGCCCCGCGGACGGCCGTGGTGAACAAACATCCTGGCGTCAGCATCGTGTCCCTGGGCTCGAGCGCACCGGCCCGGCGGGTGCTTCTGGCGCACCGCCACGACAGGGTGCGTGCCGCCGCTGAAGTCGCGTTCCAGACAACACTGCTGGAGGTTGCCAAGGAAAGCGCCGCCGATTTCCGGTAAAGGGGAGGCGTGGCTTTAGGCGCTCCCGGCCAGCTCTCCCCGGCGGAACCGCAGTTCCCGCAGCGTCCCGCGCAAGGGCGAGCCGGTAAACGGGAGGGCTTCCAGGTCGATCGCCGAAGCTGCGGACAGGGCCACCTTGTTGGCGGCGGCTGCTGCCCTTTCCGGCAGGCCGATGCCGGCGGCGAAGTCCCGCCAATGCCGGGCCTTGAGGTTCTTGACCTTTCCGGCAATGGGCAGGGCCATGGAGTCGTCACCGTAGAGCAGCGTGCAGGGGATGTCGTACATCGGAGCCACCATCCAGCCCCCGTTCCTGCCCTCGAGGATTGCGGCGTTCTTGGCATGCAGGTCACCATTGCCCGTCAGCCAGGCGAAGACGAACTGCAGGTACAGGTTCCTGGCTGCTACAGCCTTTGCCCTGCACAGGCCGCCCAGCGCCAGCGCCACTTCCTCGGAGCTGACCGCGTACTTGGACGCCGGCGGCAGGTTCAGGACCTGGGCTGCGTCCTCCAGGGCAAGGCGGACCAGGCCATTGTCCTGGCCGCGGTCGAAGCGTTCAACAAGCAGCCCGGGAAGGCCGTTCCGGTCGGTGACAACGCTGTGTCTGGCAACGGGGATCTTGAGCCGCTTTGCCCCGGCCAGGTGGGCGGCTTCGTTCACCACCAGGTTCGGGTGCCGGGGTGGATCGAGTTTGAGCAGGTAGCGGTGGTGGGCCAGCGTGAGCGGGGTGGTCAGCATCGAGGCGCTGGCTTTCGCCTGGACCCCGGGCAGCCCGTGGGTATCCACCGCGTGGGCAAGGGCGGCAAAGTCCAGGTCCTCCGGACGGGAGGTGTCCGCCAGGGCCGGAGGATCTGCCGCTGGCGCCCCCTCCGGGACAACCTGGACATCACCGGGTACGTCGGCCCCGACCGCCAGCAGCAGGCTGAGTTCATCGCCGAAGCTCGTCTTCACGGCGTCCTTGAGGGCGGTCAGGCGGTGGCCTTCGGGCAGGAGCCCGGAGAAGAACGCCGGAAGTGCTCCGCTGGGAGCTTCCACCGGTCCGGAGGCGAGGGGGAGTGTGGTGGCCACAGGCTTGCCCTCGGCCTCCAGGTAGCCAGGTGTGTAGGAGAACACCACGCTGCCCCGGTCCGTGCGGTTCAAATGCCCGGCCAGGCGCCCGCCCTTGTACACATCGGCGCTGCGGACGAACTTGAGGTAGCGCAGATCGTCAGGCATCGACTGCCTTGAGGTGAAGCCCCACGGCATTGGCGGCCGCGGCAACCGTGGCCAGGGACGGGTTTCCCCTCCCTGTCTCGATGGCGTGCACCGTCCGCGCGGAGGTGCCAATAAGGTCCGCCAGGGTCTCCTGGGTGATGCCGGCTTCTTTGCGCGCACGCCGGATGCTGGCCCCGATGTCCGCAGCGTCCCCCATCCGTTCACCTTTCCCGCAATATACTGCTGGTTTTACCCCACACCTCTGCCAAGTATGGCCCGGAATCTCATTCTTCGCAATATATTTCCGAAACTACCGTGGACTGGGCCGCGAGGAGACGCGCTGCATCAAACCGGAAATATTCTGCCGATTGCACCCGCGGCTGTTATCACCGTCGGGAGTAACGGGGCAGTAACGCCGCACGTGGTCAGCTTCCTCGGGTTGGACGGAACGCGCAGCCGGACTTTGCGGGGGGATGCTATGCCGTGGGTGATGGACCTGACTGGCCGGCAGGACTGGGTCCAGGAAGCCGTTGCCGCGCTGCGTGCCGGAATGGTGAACCTCGAGGTGGCGGAGACCACCGGCACCGGTCCGGCCGGCATTATTTTTGCGGCATCCGATTCCCATGACGTGAGGGCTGCCCTAGCGGCTGCCGGATACGGCTGCAGCCGGGTGGTGGTGATCGGCCCCCCGGACGGAAGGCTGAAGCCATGGCCCGTGCTGGAGGCAGGCGCCGCGGAGTGCGTGGCATGGCTCGGCCAGGTGGCAGCCGTATCAGCGTGGCTGCAACGTGTGGAGGAGGTTGAAGCGGTTCTGGACTCGGTAGAGGTCCGGGAGCAGTTCGCAGGGCAGAGCCACGCCCTGAAATCGGCCCTCCGGGACCTGGTGGTGGCTGCACGGTTTGGGCGCGGCCCTATCCTGATCCAGGGCGAGACGGGGACGGGCAAGGAGTTGGCTGCCCGGGTTGCCCACGCCGTCAGCCGCCGGCACGGCAACCTGGTGATCTTTGACTGCACCACCATCGTTCCCACGCTGATGGGCAGCGAGCTGTTCGGCCACGAGCGAGGTGCCTTCACCGGTGCCGTGAGCGTGCGGACCGGCGCCTGTTCCGGCGCCGATCAGGGATCCCTGTTCCTTGACGAGGTGGGCGAACTGCCGTTGGACCTGCAGCCCGAGCTCCTGCGCGTGGTGCAGGAAGGAACCTACAAGCGGGTTGGCGGCGACCGGTGGCTGCAGAGCAAGTTCCGCCTGATCTGTGCAACCAACCGTAACCTGGCCATGGAGGTTGCCGGGGGGAACTTCCGCATGGACCTCTACCACCGGATCGCAGCGTCGGTGGTCACCATGCCGCCGCTGCGGGAACGGCTGGAGGACATTCCCTGCCTGTTCGCCCGTTTCTGCCGGGAAGCCACCGCGGCGCGGACGGATCCGGATGTGGACCCTGCCGTCCAGGACGTCCTGCTCCGCCGCAGCTATCCAGGGAACCTCCGCGACCTCAGGCAACTGGCCTTCCGCATCGCGGCCCGCCACGTGGGCCCCGGGGCCATCACCCCCGGTGACCTGCCCCGCGAAGACCGTCCCGCCGTCGTCACGCCCGCTGCAACGGCTGCCGCCGCGATCAGCGCGGCCGACCCGCTCCGGTCAGCGGTGGCCTGGGCCGTGGACATGGGCCTGGGCCTGCGCGAGATCAAGGACCGCGCGGCGGAGGTGGCGGTGGACGTGGCAGTTGAACGCAGCGGGGGAAACGTGCACGCAGCGGCCGCCATGCTCGGGCTCACTGACCGTGCCATCCAGCAGCGGCAGGCCAGGAAGGCCGGCAGCGGCAGCTAGGCCCCGGGCAGCGCGTCCGCTACCTCGCGCCAATAGCCGTCCCCGGTCTCGTCGGCAAGTTCGCGGAAGAGGTCCCCAAGCTCACGCCACAGGACGTCCGGCCCTTTCCTTCGGACCCGCTGGCGCCCGGCCAGGGGCCGCTGGAAGGCGCCGGCGAATCTGTCGCGCACCAGCGGCTCCACCGCCAGCCCGAACAGGCCATGCTTCGATGGGTGAGGAAAGGGCATCACCTTCGGCAGTTCGATTTTGGGAAGTTCACGGCGTGAAACCAGAAGGCGGTCCAGGGCAGGAAGGGGTCCCTTCTTAAGCAGTTCGGTGGCTTTCAGTTCGTGCGCGAATACACGTACGTGGGTGGGCGGGCCCTTCTGCGACCAGGGCGAATATGTCACCAGCCACACGGAGGCCCGTTCAGGCTCGCTGCCAGCAATCCACGCCGGGCGCTTTGCCCCTGCCGACGGCGGCCCGCCGGACGGTTTGCCGGTGCCGCGGGCGGCATTGCTTTGCAGCAGGTAGGCGCGCAGCTGGTACAGGCCCTTCCTGATGGCGGCGTCGTTGTGGGGCTTGATCTCGGCAAGCCCGGCCGCGGTAACGGGTGATCCGGTCAGACCCATGCTGTGTTCCTCCTGGAGATGGAAGGGGTGACGTGGCGGCCGGCCTTCCGCGCCGGGCCGGTCAGCCGGAGCACGTTGCCGGCCAGGACGAGGTCCCGGTCTTCGGGCGCCAGGCCCAGGGCGAGGATCTTGGCGAGCTCCGGCGCCGGATGCAGGTACGGCCCGTCGCTGCCGTACAGCACCTTCCGGGCACCGGCGCGGGCAATGGCTTCTTCCAGCAGGTCGTAGTACCGCACGCCTGACGTGTCCGCGAAGACGTTGGGCTCGCGAACCAGGACATCAATGAGCCGCTGCTGTGCACGCCAGTCGTCCGCGAAGGAGGACAGGTGCGGCACGATCCAGGGCACCCCGGGGTGCCGGGCCGCCAGCCGGGCGACAACCTGGACGTCGCCCCGCGGGTCGAAGAGCACGGGCATCCCGAAACGGGACGCGGCCAGTGCCACTTCGTCCGTGGCCATTCCGTCAGACCAGTGCACTTTGATGCCGCAGGCCCCGTGCGTATGGGCCGCAGCTACCACGGCACCAACATGGCCGCGGTCCGCAACGGCATTGACGAACACGTACCAAAGCCAGTTGGACGGTTCCCGCTGTGCCAGCCGGGCAACGGCCCGGTTGGCAGCCGCGTAGGAACCCACCGGCGCCGCCATCAGGACAGCGCGGGAAATTCCGACGGCGGCGGCCCGGCTCCGCCACACAGCGAAGGAGGTCTCCGGGTCTGCGGGGCCCAGCGGAACACCGGCGGTGCCCACATGGACATGTGAATCCACGATCATCAGGCCGCCCGCCTGTCCCGGGCAACCAGGGCAAGTCCCCGCACCAGCCGGTCCAGGTCCGCCTGCGAGTGGTCCGCCCGCACCACCGCTGACAGCAGTGCGCCCGGCCGGCAGCGCGGCAGCTGGACCAGGACCTGCAGTCCGCGCGCGGCTAGGCCGGCCCTCCACTCGCGTGCCAGCAGCGGCGGGTCAACGTGGACTCCCACAACGGGAAAGGGCAGCCCGTGCGGGATCAGACCGAGGTTGCGGAGGGCCTGCCGCAGCCAGCGCGTCAGCCGCCACAGCCGGTCCCGCAGCCCAGGGATGCGGGCGTTGCGGAGGGCGCTGAGGCCGGCGCCCAGATCCGCTGCCGAGGGTGGGCTGCTGTGCAGCCGGTTCCCGCCCCGGCGGGCCACCCTGCTGATGGCGCCCCGGTCCCCGGTGATCACCGTGACCGGCGTGCCGTACGCCTTGGCCAGCGAACCGAGCCACACCACGCCGTCATGGGTCAGCCCCTGCCATCGTGCCGTGCCCGTCCCGTCCCCGAAACCGCCGTCGGAATCCCGTTGCCCCAGTACCCCGAACGCCAGGGAATCATCCACCACCACCTGCCCGCCCGTCCCTTCAACGGCCGCCCTCATCAGGCCGAGGGGCGCGGGCCGGCCGCACCCCTGGCACCAGCCGTCCGTCACCAGCCAGGTGCGGGTGGAAGGCGAAGACCTCGTGGAAGGCACGACGGCGGGAGGACGGAAATGCGGGAACGTCACCACCCGCACGCCCCGGGCCGCGGCGGCGTTGCACGCCCATTGGGTCAGGGGGTAGGCGCCCCCGTCCACCAAAAGCAGGTCCCCGGGACGCGGGAGAGCCTGCAGGACATCCATCATCCCGTGCAGGGCTGAGCGGGCCACCAGGCCTGCCTCTGCCTGCTGCCGCCTGGCTACGGTTGAGGCAAGTTCTTTGGCGGCCGGGAGTTCCCGCAGCACCGCCGGGACGCCCGTGGTGAACTCGTTCCACGGGCGGAGCCCGGCACTGGGATGGTGCTGGCCCAGGAACAGCGCGGAGGTGAAGTCCGGCCTGCCGGATGCTGCACACATGCTCAGTACCGGACAAGCTTCCGGGCCAGCCGGCGCTGCAGCAACGTGGAGGGCATGGTGGTGTCCACACGCTCGCTGAGATCAACCCCGGTCACTGCCCGGTAGGCGTGGACGTACCGCTGGATCGACGGCTTCCACTTGATGGCCCAGTTCTCTGCGTCATCGCCATCCATGTCGGATTCATTCCAGCGTCCGTGGCGGACGGAAAGCAGCAACTGTTCACCATGGACCGCGAGGTCGTAGAAATGCGTGATGCTCGCGTCGGACCAGCCCTGGAGCTGCTTCATGGCATCCACCCGGTCCATCCAGTCCTCGTCATAGGGCACCATGGTGCGTCCACCCAGGAACTCGCGCATTTCAGGCTGGGCCAGCATCCACTGCACCTCCATGGTTTCGATCCGGGCCGTCACCGACATGTCGGCGTACTGGTTGTTCGCCCCGGTGGCCAGCACCAGGTGAAGCTCCCGCAGGCTGCTGAGCAGCGGGAACGCGTCCGCATCCACGGTCTTGTCGTTGTGCTCCTTGTAGAAGTGATGGCAGTCGTGGAGCAGGCTGTGGAAGGCGCTGAGGAATTGGGTCCTGCGCTCCACCAGCATCTGCGCCGGAGGTATGGCCCGGCCGATCAGCTGCAGGCCGTACTGGTATTCGTACTCGGCAGCCCGGCGCCGCAGGGAGAGCCGGTCCTTTTCGGCTTCCGCGAGTCCCCACAGGATCCCGCGCAACGGCAGGAGCGGGCTGACCGCCAGCCTGGACAGCGGATCCCCGCCGGTCACAACCCGCCGGTTCTGGAAACGGGCAAGGACCCGGTTCAGGCTCTGGAACAGCATGCCCTCTTCAAGCCAGTAGACGTAGATCAGCTCAGCGAAAGGTACCAGCCGCAAGGGATAGTCCTGGCCCTCCGGGAAGTCCGGCGGGAACGGATCCGCCTGGTCTTTCCGTTCCTCGCTGACGTAGGAGCCGTTGATGGCGGCGTCCCGGCCCTTCTCCGGGTCCCAGTCCGGCGGACTGAACGAATTGCCCAGGGACGATTCAGTGACGAACTCCGTTGCCAGCTCGTGCAGCCGCTCGTAGCTCAACGACCCGTAGCCCGGGAACTCCGTCAACCTGCCGGCCCGGTGCCGGGCGAATCCGGCAAAGCGCTCGAACCGGAGGTTCCTGGTGACGTTCTGGATGAAGTTCCACAGGTGCGCATGCTCGCTGCCGGGCCGCGCGTTGGGTTCCAGGGCAACCCGGACAATCGGAGGGGCTTCCTTGCGCCTGGCCGTGAAGGTGTCCAGGACTTCCCAGTTGTCCTTGCCCGCCTCCGCCTTCTTGCCCGCTTCCACCCGGTGGACTGCACGGAACTGGACCTGGTATTCGCCGGGTTCCGGGATGGAGACCATCCGCTCAAACTCCTCACCCGAGCTCAGGTTCCGGGCGACCACGCCGCCCTTGCCGCCATCGATCGGGATGGGCTGCCCGCCACGGGTGTTGATGATCTGAAACTCGAATTGTCCTGCCGGCTCCGAGTCCCGCAGTTCAAAACGCAGGGCAACTTCCTGTCCGGCATACACCGGCGTAACCGGCCGTCGGGTGAATTCCATGGCTATCTCCTTGGTAGTGCTGTTGGGGTGAAGTTGTGCATCGTGCGGCTCCCGGCGGGAGCGGGAGAGTCGAGGACGTCCAGGCTGCCCCGGACGGCCCACGCTGTAAGCAGGGAGGACAGCCGGGAGCTTTCGTCGGCCGGCGAGATGCGCCCGGCCGCCTTGGCCTGGCCCAGGACTGCGAATACCAGGGCCGGCCGCTGGCGGGCCATGACCCCGAAGTCGCCGCCCCAGGTTTCGTAAAGGCGCAGCAGCCTTTCCGGCTGCCGCTCCCGTACCGGCCAGATGGTGCCGAGCTCCCGGCCGCCGGCTAGTGGAACCCGGTGGTGCAGGAGCAGGTCCACGAGGTCCCCGATCCGGGATTCGCAGTTCCTGATCCACGCGGCGTGCCCTGCCGGCAGCCCGGCCAGCGGGTACATCGCCCGCCACACGGCGGCCAGCTCGCGCCACTGCGGGTGGGGGTAAAGCGCGTTGCCGATGGCGGCGGAGATCAGCACCCGCAGGTAGGGCATGGGATGCGGGTCGGTGCCGCCGGGCCGGAACACGAAATACCGGGGAAGGCTGACCACGGCCAGGAGTCCGATGGTGGAGGTGATGCCAACCGTGGCCACGGACCACATGTCGGCCACGATCTCGCTGATCCATTGGGACCAGACGTCCCACCCGCCGTCCGGGTCCCGGGTAGTGCGCCGCTCGATCTCCGCCCGGAGGGACGCCACCAGGTCGAGCTGGGCGGACCCCTGGTGGCCCACCTCGTGGACCAGGCTGGAGGCGATTCCGCTGCCGATCATGCGCTCCCGTGGAAGCCGGATGATCCCCACCGGGTTCGGCTTCCCGCCGGGCAGGCGCGTCTTCGCCCGCCGGATGGCAGCACCGGCACCCCTGGCGAGGTAAACCACCAGGCGGGTGTCGCCGTCGTCGGCCGTTTCAAGCCGCAGCGCATCCTGCGCCACGATGTCCAGCCCGGACAGCCAGACGCCCGTGGCGTGCTCACTGCGCTGGGTAACCACTTCGGTGAACAGGTCGAACTGGGCCAGGACCACGTTGAACTGGAGCCGGATGAGGACAAACCGGCGCTGCTGCTCGGCGGGGGAGGCCTCCCGGCCGTCAGTCTCCAGCCAGTCCAGGAAGTGGGCGAGCTGCCCGCGGAGTTCGTTGCGGCCGGTGTGGAGGAAGCGTTCAATCAGCAGCTGGGCGTCCCGGGGCAGGGCGGCGGCGAGGACCATGGTTTCGTGCATGACGAAGGGCTTGATCTGGTCCAGCCGGGCCAGCAGGCCGGTGGCCTCGCTCTCGATGAGCCCGGTACTGATGGTGTTCGTGTCCACCGGATTCGCCTTCCTTCCGCCTCCCCGCGGGCCGGTCACACGCCCAGGAGGATGACGCGGCCGTCGCGGCGGATCCAGCGGCCCTCGTCGGCGCGGCCGTTCGCGCCACCGTTGCCGCCGTCGGACTGGCTGTCCCAACCCTCGTCGGGTGCACCCCAGACGGCGCCGGCGTACTGGTCGCCGTAGATCCGGGTCCCGCCGCGGTAGCGCCGGCGTGATGCCTGGCGGGCGCGCAGCAGCGAGGGGGCGTACCGGCGGGCCGCTGCGGTGGCCGCGGCGCGGGCCGCGGCTCCCGGCGGGACGGACACGGGGGTGCGGGCGGCGTTGCGGTAGGACGCCCGGGCAAACCGGATATACCGCCGGGCGGCCTCTTCCTCGGCTTCCGCCTCGTCCATGGACTCGGCCTCTTCAACCTCCAGCAGGCCGCCGGCCAGTGAGCCGAGCTTGCTTCCGATGGCAGTCCCGACGCCGGGCGCCACGAAGGAGCCGATGGCACCTCCCACGATCGGCAGCGCCTTCTTGGCCACCGATTTCAGCGCCCCGCCAAGGGCCCTGCCGATCGGTGACTTGACGAATTTTGAGGCGTTCCGCACCACGCTCCGGGCGAGCTTGCCCAGGAACTGGTCCAGTTCCTCCTCCGAGCTGATGCTCAGCAGCTCCATGGCGAGCTCGGACTCGAGGTTCTCCTCATTGTCCTGCTCGCCTTCATAGCCGCTGAACTCTCCTTCTTCTTCCTCCTGCGCCCAGGGGAAGGCGGACTCGGTTTCGTAGTAGTTGGTGCTCATGTCACTGTCCTTTGCTTGGTTTTTCGCGGGTTAGCGGGCGTTGAGGATCACGATGTTGCGGCCCCGGCGGATCCAGCGGCCGCTGTTGGCACCCCCGGGCCCGGATGCACCGGAGTTTTTGAGAAGGCCGGGCAGATGCTGCCGGGCTGCGGCGGTGGCTGCTTTCTGTGCCGCCAGGGGAGCGGGAATGCTCCGGGGCATGGAGGCCGCCCGCTGGGCAGTGGAGGTGGCGAACCGGACGAATGCCCGGGCGGTTTCCAGGTCGCGGTCCTCCGGCGAGAGGCCCTCAAGCTGGAGTCCGGACTCGAACTTGCTGCCCAGCCATTTGCCCACCTGCTGGCCGGCCTGGCCGCCCGCTCCCGGGACAATGTAGTTGCCCACAGCCTGGCCGAGCTGCGGCAGGGCCTTCCGGGCTGCGGACTTCAGGATGTTGCCCACGGCTTTGCCGGCCGCTGATCCGGCGAAGTCCTTTGCCGCGGAGAACGCCCGCTTGGCCAGGCTCCCCAGGAACTGGTCCAGCTCGCCTTCGTCGGTGACGGCCAGCAGCTCGGCGGCGAGGGCGAGTTCTTCAGTCTCTTGGCTGTCAGCCTCGCCCCAGAGCCCGCCGGCCTCGTAGGAGTCCTCGCCCTGGAACGGAGATTGTTCCTCTTCGAAGGCGTAGCCGGACTCTTCATCCATCACCTCGCCCCAGGTGCCCTCGTCCTGCCCCTCGAACAGTGCCCTATCGATGTCGTGCATGAGTTTGTCCTTCCCGGAGTCTTGCGGGTGCCTTGGCGCGGCACCCTCGCGGAACACCGCATACCCTCCTACTGCACAATTCGTGCCAACGGGTTCCGGGGCGTCCGGGAGCGGGAACTGGGGGTTCGGCGAAGCCGGAACCGAATAAGATTTCGCGGCGGCGAACTGCGGTTCGCTGCTCCCGGCCGTGCGGGCGACCTGTTCAGTTGCCCGGCTGCAGCGACCGGCGGTACTTGTTCACGGTCCGCCGGGCAACCGCGAAGCCGTTTCCAGCCAGCGCCTCGCGCAGGTGCTCGTCGGAAGACAAGCCGGGCGCCGCCGTCGTCAGCAAATCCTGCAGCGCGGCCCGTGCAGCCGTGGCCTTGCCGAAGAGGCAGGACAGGTCCGTGACGGCGCCGGTGGGCATGCGCAGCCGTTTGCCGCTGACTGCCCTGCTGACGGTGGAAGGATGCAGCCCGATTTCCTGGGCCACGGCGGTGCGCGTCAGCGGCTGGTGGTGCCCGGCGCCGTGGTCCAGGAAGGCTTTCTGGTGGGCCACCGCGCACTCGGTGATGCGCAGCAGGGCGCTGGCGCGGCGATCGATCTGGTAGAGGTGCCGCTGGGCGGCGAGTTCGTGCTCCGCCAGCCATTGCTTCGCCTGGGCGGACGCAGGCAGGCCCGCGGACAGGTCCACCACGGTGAGGCCGAACCAGGCGCTCGCCGGCACCTCCACCTCCAGCGTGCCGTCCGGCTGGCGATACAGAAAGACGTCCGCCGGCGGAACCGCTGCGGCCTCCGGCTCTGTGTCTGCAGCGGCGAACGGCCGCAGCCGCTCCCGGACCAGTGCCAGCCCGGCCAGGACCTGCGCTTCCGTCAGCCCCATGGCGCGTGCGACGGCGGCGGTGCTTCCCGCGGCCAGGTCGCCCAGGTGCTCACGGACCAGGCGGGGGAGCCAGTAGGGCGCCTGCCCCTGGCCGGCCAGGGCGGCGGCCTGTGCGGCCAGGAGTTCGGTGACGCTGGCAGCCGCGATCCCGGGTGGACCCGCGGCGCGGATGGCCCGGAGCGCCTCCCCGACCTGGCCCGGCTCCAGTCCGTGCAGGCCGGCAATCTCGGCAGGGCCGGCGTCGAGAATTCCGCGCCGGGTCAGGTGCGCCAGCACCAGGTCCAAGGCGTCCCGGCAATCCGCCCGGACCTCCAGCCGCGCAGCGGACTGCAGGGTGCCGAAGGGGTCCACGCCTTGCTCCACGCCGTCGTCGAACCGCGATGTGGTGCTATGTCCCCGGCAGCGGGAGCAGGACCCGGACGCGACGTGCCGGCCGCACCCGGGGCAGGGATGCCCGTCCGCCCGCTCCAATACGGGGTTCTCGGCCAGGAGGTGTTCGGTGGCCTGGTGCACTTCCTCATGCGTCATGGCCAGCATGCCCATGGCCTTCAGCAGCCCGGGCAGCGCGCGCAGTTCAGTCTGAAGCCCCGCCTGCAGCTGCACTGCCTGGCTGGGCCCTCCGCTGGCCATGACTCAGGCTAGCCCGCTGCGCCGTGCGCCGGAAGCAGGGCGCGATCGCGGGATCGCCGGACCGCTACTGCTTCGGGTTTACGCGTCGGGTCCAAAGGCAGAACGTTCGACGGCGTCCCGCGCCACCGTCACTCAGCCATCCAACGCCGTCCTGGCACAGGAGCCGCGGCCGGGCGAAATCGGACGAGACGAACTGGCCGAGATCACCGTCGACGCCTGGGCAGTCCGCACACCGAAAAGCTGGCGGCTGAGTTCTCCCCATCAATGGCAAGCTCCCTGATGTTCCGGGCAACTGGCAGACGTTCGTGTCCGTGGTCGTCGTGGGCTACCTGGCCCGGTTCCTCACGTTGCTGCCCGCCCGAGCACTGCCGCCCCACGCGTGTAGGAGTGCACATTTGCGACTCGCAGATTCCCTGGTGCGCACGGTATATGGACGCGTCAGGGAATATGCGCGCCGAAAATGTGGCTACTCAAGCGGGCCACCGGTAACGCCGGAGTAACGCGTGCTGTGACCTGATGGAAAGGAGCTTTTTGAAAGTGACGCCGGCCGGGAAATCACACGGAATCCGGCTGGCGGGCTGAGGAGGCGGCCTGTGGATCCGGGCAAAGTGCGCAGGGCTGAACTGCGGTCCGGCTTCAGCCGCGGCTTCCGTGTGCCGGCGTCTCGCCGGATCCGTTCCGCTCCGGCGCGGCGTACCGCCGGCACCAGCGGCGCCGATCTGAGCCACTCGGTCCTGCAGTGGTTCGCGATTATCGCGCCGCTGACCACCATTGCCACCGCGCTCGCCTTCTGGTTCGGCTGGACCATGACGTCCACCCGGACGGCCTACTTCGGAATCGACCAAAGCGTCCTTGAATACTCCACCGTCGACTACCTGCTTCGAAGCGCCGACGCCCTGATCGTTCCCGCCATCTTCATCCTGCTCATCACCATCGTCTGCGTTGCCATCCACGCTCTGACGGCGAGCATCATCCGGCGTGGCGCCGGCCTTGGGTTCGTTCAAATCGGTGCGGGCACTGTGCTCCTGGCCGGTATCTCCGTCACGGCCCTCGGGGTCTGGACCATGTTCGAAGAGCTTCCCTTCGCCGTCCCGTTCCTCTTCGAATCGGCCGCGCTGGGCGGTGGCATCGCCGTCAGTGCCTACGCCTTCTGGGTGCTGCGGCGGGTTGCGTTCGCCGGCCAGCGGGGCAGGCGGCTGCCTATGTGGGAGAAGCTCGGCTACGTGTCGGTGGTCCTGCTGGTGGTGCTGGCGTTGTTCTGGGCATGTTCCTCATATGCCGGTGCCCTGGGAACCGGCCGGTCCCGGGACTATGCGCGGGACCTGCACAAGCGCCCGTCGGTGACGGTCTACAGCCTGCACTCGCTGGCCCTCGGAAGTTCGGTGCACGAGGAGAAGGTCACCGCCCCCGGAGCCAAGTACGGCTTCAAGTACACAGGCCTCAAGTTCGTCACGCTCAGT
Organism: Arthrobacter nitrophenolicus; assembly: GCF_045833485.1. Taxonomy (NCBI): domain Bacteria; kingdom Bacillati; phylum Actinomycetota; class Actinomycetes; order Micrococcales; family Micrococcaceae; genus Arthrobacter; species Arthrobacter nitrophenolicus. Next base: position 735,404 of record NZ_CP174504.1, on the reverse strand, counting down.
TCCGACAAGTACTTCCTGTTGCCCGCCGACTGGTCGCGCGGCCGGGGTGTGGCCATCGTTCTTGAGGAAAGCCCGGAATACCGGGTGGAGTTTGAACCAGGGGAAGGATAGGCGGATGCGGCACGGTGCTATCCGCGGTCTGGCAGGTGCGGCCATGGCGGTCCTGTGTGCCTGTGGCGGGCCGTCGGAAAATGGGGTCCCCAACGGTGGCTCTTCCGCCGTGGCGGTGACCAACCGGGTCAATATCGGGGAAAACCAGTGGATTGTCGAACCCGACGCAGGCCGCGCGGGTGCGGGTGTCGGCGCCGTTGAGTCCTTCGAGATCGTGAATGACACCGGCGGGGAGATCGTCCCGGACGTGGGATTGAACAAGACGCTGTTCAGGATCATTGAGGATACCTGCATGGCGGGTGTAAAGCCGGGTCAGAAATGCATTGTGCGCGGCGAGTGGCTGGCTGCAGGGGCGAAGGCGGCCACGCTCAATGTTGCGGTTTCCAAGCCCGGCGACACCGGTGCCTCGACCAAACGGATTACGGTCCCGCTCGAACCGGCAACAAGCACGGCCGCGCCCGCCAAGAGAACCGTCGCACCTACACCCGGTCCAACGGCCACGGCCACAACAACTTCAACAGCAACGTCAACGGCCACCGGAAGCGCAACGCCAACCGGCACCTCCACCCCGACGGGATCGGCCACGGCCCGGGACTTACCCACGCGTTCGGCGCCTCCCGCAACCAACAACGTAAAGCTCGGCGATTAGGCCACCGTCTCCCCCTCGCTGGCGACGCGTTCCTTCATTTCCGACTCGCGGATTCCCCTTCGCACCCCATATATGGCCGCGTCACGGAATATGCGGGTCGAGGGCGTATTTGCGTGTCGGCAGGTCATCGGAAGGTGCGACGTCGGCCCGCGCCTTTGCTGCGTACCTCCAGTGAGCGGGGGGCGGGAGAACGGCCATAACTGAGCGTGCGTCGAAGGGGAGGCTGTCCGGAGCGAGCGCTGGCGACGCGTTCCTTCATTTCCGACTCGCAGATTTCCCTTCGCACCCCAGATATGGCCGCGTCACGGAATATGCGGGTCGAGGGCGCATTTGCGTGTCGGCAGGGCATCGGAAGGTGCGCCGTACCGCCCTTGACAGACGTGGCGCGGGTCACGCAATATATGTATCGATACAAGTTTTTCGGGACGCAACGTCAGCGCGGACGGAGGTGAAAGATGCAGCAGCTTCAGGGCATGTGCCGGGACTCGTTCCCGTACGCCCTTGCATCACAATGCGGCGGTGGATTCCCGTTCAACAATGCGGACGGAGCTCACGAACTCCGTCGGCTCCCGCTTGGGCGAGCCGCCGGAAATCCGCTGCACCAGCAGCTTCACCGCCATCCGGGCCATTTCGGCACTGTCCGGGTCAACGGTGGAAAGGGTGGGCGTGCTGTACTGGCCCTCCGTGAGGTTGTCGAAGCCAATGACTTTGACGTCCTCCGGAACGCGGAGCTTGGCCTCGTGGAGGGCACGGAGAGCGCCAAGGGCCACGGTGTCCGTAGCGCAGAACAGGCCGTCGAACCGGACGCCGGAACCGACGAGGCGGCTAGCGGCTTCATGCCCGCCCTTCAATGTCCATTCATTGATGGTGATGTGCAGCGCGGGGTCGGTGTCAATTCCTACGGCTGCCAGGGCCTGTTGGTAGCCGGCGAACCGGAGCGAGGACGCATCCGGGTCGGCTCCCATCGGGCCCATAACGGCGGCGATCCTGCGGCAGCCGCGCTCAATCAGATGCGCGGTGGCTGCCTCCGCCCCCTCCACGTTGGCCATCGCAACGTGGTCCACGGGACCGGAGAAAATGCGTTCGCCGAGGATCACGATGGGGTAGTCAACCCGCAGCATGTTGGCATCGCTGGCGCTCAGGCCCACGGTGCTCAGGATCAGTCCGTCGTACATCCGGTTGCGGGACAGTGCCAGGGCGCTGATTTCGTTTTCCTTGCTGCGGCCAGTCTGCTCGACCAGGACGCGGAGGTTGTGCGCGGCGGCTTCCTCAATGACGCGGGCCGCGAACTGCCCCCAGTAGGGGCGGTCGAATTCGGCGACCGCGAGCCCGATGGTGAAGGTCCGGCCGGAGCGCAGGTTCCGGGCGGCATGGTTGACGCGGTAGTCCAGCTCTTCCATCGCCTTGACCACCTTGGCGCGGGTGCTGCTCTTCACGTGGGGGTGGTCGTTGAGGACATTCGAAACGGTCATCGGCGAAACCCCGGCTGCCTTGGCCACGTCCTGGATGGTTGCCATCGTCTTCCTTCTTCCCATAGCAATCCGGCCTGTCTTCCGATCAGCGTACGTCAAACCCTTGTATCGATCCACAAGTGTTGTATCGATAAATATTTTAAGGAGAATCTTTTGGACCACTCCAACGGGGACCCCGCCGTCCCGGCCCTCATTGAGGGCTACTACGCGGATCCGCACCTCTGCGTCTTCGGCGACAGGTACTTCCTGTACCCCACCACCGACGGCAGCAATGAATGGGGGGCTACGTCCTTCCGGGCGTTTTCGTCCCCGGACCTGATCGAGTGGACCGATCATGGGGTCGTTTTTTCCTTGCCTGAACACACGCGCTGGGCGGAGGCACATGCGTGGGCTCCCGCCGTCGCGGAACGGGACGGGCGCTACTACCTCTACTACACCGCGGAGCGGGAGAACATCGGCGTGGCCGTGGCTTCGTCCCCGACCGGGCCGTTCACGGACCTGGGAAGGCCGCTGGTCGCTGAGGGGGATTTCCCCGGCCGGGCCATCGATCCGAACATTTTTATCAACGACGACGGCGCCGCCTACCTTTGCTGGGGCAACAGTGTGGCCCACACCGTGCCGCTGAACGAGGACATGGTCTCCTTCAACCCTTCCGGCGTGGTGTCCTGGATTCCCACCGGTTTCCGCGAGGCGGTCAACCTCCACCGGCGGGGGGATGTCTACTACCTCTCCTGGTCGGAAAACGACACCCGCGACGAGGACTACCGGGTCCGCTATGCCACCTCCACAAGCCCGTTCGGACCATGGACCGACCGGGGGGTGCTCCTGGAGAAGGATCCCCAGCGGGGCATCAGGGCAACCGGACACCACTCCATCGTCAGGATCCCGCACACCGACGAATGGCTCATCGCCTACCACCGCTTTGCCATCCCCGGCGGGACCGGCTACCGCCGGGAACTGGCAATCGATCCGTTGGTCCACACCGACGACGGCCTGCTCCAAAAGGTCATTCCCTCCCGCGAACCCATCGTGAGGGATCTGGCCGGCTATCGCACTCAATCCGAAAACGCATCAAAATAGCACTAGAAAGGCACCTGCCATGCTTAACCACACAAACAGCCCGCAGCGCCGTCGGAAGACCTCCCTGCGCCTGACAGTCCTCGGCGCCGTGGTCGCAGCCGCGGCCGCACTGACGGGGTGCGGTTCCTCCGGGGGGTCCGGATCCGAAAACACGGTCAGCTTCTACTCCTGGGACAACGAGGCAAGCATGAAGCCGGTCCTGGACGAGTTCAAGAAACAGAACCCCTCGATCGACCTCAAAGTCTCCTACGGCACCCCGGTCCAGGGATATATCTCCACCCTCCAGACCCGCATCAACAGCGGAACCGCGGCCGATGTTTTCATCATCACCGCCGAGAACAAGACGGAAATCATGGAAGGCGGGTTCGCCAAGGACCTCAGCGGCGAGCCCTGGATCGGCAACATTGCTGATGCCGCCAAGGCCACCTACACCAAGGATGGAAAGGTGTACGGCGCGGCAACCGCCTCGTGGGGCGGCGGCATCCTCTACAACAAGGACCTTCTGGCCAAGGTCGGGTTCACGAATCCGCCGGAGACCTGGGACGACTTCCTGGCGCTGTGCAAGAAGCTCAAGGACGCCGGCATCACCCCGTTCTACGAGAGCGGCGACGGCATGCCGGTGAGCCTGGCGGCCCTCGTCGGGCTCCAGAACGAAGCCAGCGGAGGCACGATGGATGCCGATATCTGGGCCGGGAAGACCTCCTTCGCCAAAACCTGGACCGAGCCGCTGAAGGACTGGTCCGAGTTGTTCAAGCAGGATCTCGTCTCGCCGTCCGTGGCCGGCCTGACCGGGGACCAGATCACCTCCGAGTTCCAGCGGGGCTCCGTGGCGATGATCGGCACCGGCTCGTGGGCGCTGGGCAGCATCCAGAAGGCAGCGCCGGACATGAAGCTGGAGTTCATGCCGGTCCCGGGTGACTCCGGCACGTACTGGGCGGGCGCCGTCTCACCCGGATACGCGGTCAACGCCAAGGCCAAGAACCCGGACGCGGCCGAAAAGCTGGTCGAGTTCCTCCAGAGCAAGGCCGGCGTCGAGCTTTACCAGAAGCAGAACGCCGCCATCACCACCACAAAGGATTTCACGCCCGAACTCGATCCTGCCCTGTCCTCGATGGTGCCGGCAGTGCGTGATGGCAAGTTCTACCTTCCCCAGGTGACCTGGCCCACGAACTCGGCAGCCCTGAACAGCGAGGCCGTTTCCCTGCTCCAGCAGCTCATCCAGGGCCAGACCACTCCTGAAAAGGTCGCATCGGCACTCGACGCGAAGCTGGCGTCGCTCCAAGGCAAGTAGCACTCCGAAGGGCCGGCGGCGGCAGCACCGCCGTCGGCCCTCTTCCCCAGAAAGGCAGCTTTACCTTGGCACTCTCCACAACCCCCGAACTGCAGCCACTGCAGCCGCAAACGAGCAGCAGCAGGACGCTTACGCGGAAACGGCCGCACCGGCTCTCCGTCACCTCATGGGTCTTCATGGCCCCCATCGCAGTGGTCTTCGTGGTGCTCTACGTGATCCCGATGTCCCAGTCGCTGTACTACAGCTTCACCGACTTCGACGGCTACGCCAGCAACCCCGAGTTCGTTGGCTTCGACAACTATGCCGGGCTCTTCAAAGACCCGTCCATGCTCTCGGCGCTCGGCTACACCATTTTCTACGCGGTCTCCACCACCATCCTGGTCACCGTGACAGCCATCCCGCTGGCGCTGGCCCTGAACCGGAAGTTCTTCGGCCGCAACTTTGTCCGCTCGGCATTCTTCTTTCCGGCTGTTCCCAGCGTCGCCATCCTGGGCCTGGTCTGGGGCTTCATCCTCAACCCCCTCGGCTCGGGCGTCCTGAACAGCATCATCCGTTCGCTCACGGGACTCGGTCCCATCCCGTGGCTCTCCGACAGCACGCTCGCCCAGCTCTCCACCGTAGCCGTGACCATCTGGGCGCTCACGGGCTGGCACGCGGTGCTGTATCTGGCATACCTGCAGGCCATCCCGGCCGATTACTACGAAGTCTCCAAGATCGACGGCGCCAGCAGCTGGCAGAGCTTCCGCTACATCACGCTTCCCCTGCTGATCCCGGCCATGGCCGTCAGCCAGCTGCTGCTGATGACCAACGGCCTGAAAGTCTTCGACCTGCCGTTCACCCTCACCCGCGGCGGCCCGGGCTTCTCCACCAGGACCCTCACCCAGTCACTGATCGAGGACGGCATCGCCCAGTCACGCGTCGGGGCCGCATCAGCCCTCGCCGTCCTCTTCCTGATCGTCGTCGGCCTCGTCGTGCTGGGCCAGATGGCCCTCTCGAACGCACTGCAAAGGAAATACTCATGACCAAGACCCGGCACGCCCTGACGTCCGTGCTCATGATCGCGCTCGCCGGCCTCATGAGCGTCCCCTTCTATTACATCGTGGTCAACACGTTCAAGACCCAGCAGGAGACCACCAACAGCCCGCTGGCGCTTCCCACAACCTGGGTCCTGGACAACTACATCAAGGTCTTCGAAGGCACCCAGATCCTCCAAAGCCTGATGAACACGGTGTACGTCACGGCCATCTCGATCTTCCTGATGCTTGCCATCGGATCGCTCGCCGCGTTCGGCCAGATCACCGGGCGCAGCCGGACGTCCCAGATCATCGGGGCAGTCCTTATCGCCGCGTTCATCATCCCCGGCCAGGCCACCCTCGTCCCGCTGTACCGGATGCTCGTCGGCGTACGACTGGTGGATTCCCTCGAAGGGCTGATCGTGATCTACAGCTGCGGCTCCATCTTCTGCTACTACCTCATCCTCGGCTACATGCGGACCATCCCGGCAGAGGTCCTTGAGGCTGCCAGGATCGACGGCGCCGGGCCCTTCCGGATCTACTGGATGATCGTCCTGCCCCTCATCCGGCCCATCCTGGTCACCGTCGGGGTGTTCCAGACCATGTGGGTCTGGAACGACTTCATCACCCCGAACGTGTTCATCAGCTCGGAAGAGAAACAAACCCTGGTCCTGCAGGTCTACTCCGCGGTGGGGCAGTTCACCACCGACTGGCCGTCCTTCATGACCCTGACCGTCATCGTCCTGATCCCGATGGTGGTGTTCTTTATCTTCATGCAGCGGCACATCGTCAGCGGGCTCGTCAGCGGAAGCGTCAAGGGATGACCGAAGACCCGGCCGGCTACCTCTTCGCCTACTTCACCTCAGCGGCCGAGTCCGACGGGGAGCAGGTACATTTCGCGTTGAGCGCGGGCCCCCAGCCTCTGGACTGGCAGGTCCTCAACGGCGGCAGGCCGGTCCTGCATTCCACGGTGGGGGAGCAGGGCGTCAGGGACCCGTTCCTGCTCCGCGCGGCCGGCCTCCGTGGCGAGCGCGCCCGGTACTACCTCCTGGCCACGGACCTTTGCATCGCCAGGAGGAACCCGGCAACCGCGTGGGAGGACTGCATCCGGGCCGGCAGCCGTTCCATCGTGGTCTGGGAAAGCGAAGACCTGGTGTCCTGGACCGACCCGCGGCTCGTGGAAGTCGCCCCGCCGGACGCGGGAAACGCCTGGGCACCGGAAGCTGCCTACGACGCCGCAAGCGGGACGTACCTGGTGTACTGGGCGTCCACGCTCACCCCGGGTTCCGGTGACGGAAGCTCGTACCACCGGATGCTCTGCGCCAACACCACCGACTTCAAAAGCTTCACGCCCGCACGCGTCTGGATTGACCGCGGCTGGTCGGTCATCGACTCCACCGTCGTCCAAGCAGACGGCTACTTTTACCGCTTCAGCAAGGACGAACTCTCCGCCGATTCATCCTCCCCGGACGCCAAGTTCATCACCGCCGAGCGTTCGGACACCCTGGACAGTACGCAGTACTCCGTGGTCGCCACCGGGATCGGCAAGAATGAGCTCGTGCACGGCGAGGGCCCCATTATCGTCCGCGGACCGGGACCCGATTCATGGTTCCTGTTCATCGACGAATTCGGCCACCGCCGCTACACCGCCTTCACCAGCGATTCGCCCGCATCGGACACCTGGACCCCGGTGCCGGCGGCCATGCCCCCGGGCGCCAGCCACGGCTCCATCCTCGCGCTGACTGCCGGGGAATACGAACGGCTCGCGGGCAGGTAGCCCGGCAGCCGGGCCGCCGCGATCCCAGGTGGCCCGTCCGGTCTGCGCTGCGCTTGTCACTGGCCGCTGCGCACACTCATTCTCGACGCGCGAATATCCGGTGCGCGGGGGATTTTGTGCGTCACAGACGTGGTTGCCTGTCGAGAACCTCGGACCGCGGACGACGGCGGGGCACGCCGGCTTCCGTGGGCGGTTCCGTCGGCCCTACCCGGCGGTAGTGCTTGCAGCGGCTGTGTGATGTAATGCTAAGCAACCTTACTGTTTCATTAATGCAATGCGCTGCAGGCCGGGCCTTGCCGCATCCCAGCTACCCGGATGGCGTTGAGCGTCAAGCCTCGTGATCTGAAGGGAATATGAGCCATGCCGGAGCAAAGCACAACGGGCCAGCTGCTCGGGGGCCGTTACCGGCTCCAGGAGCTGGTCGGCCGCGGAGCAGCTGCGGGCGTGTACCGGTCGTTCGACGAGTTCCTGGGCAGGGAAGTGGCGGTCAAGATCTTCGTCAAGGAGGCCGGCGAACCCGAACTGCTTGCCCGGCAGGAGGCTGAGATCCGGATTCTTGCCTCCCTGATCCACCCCGGTTTGGTGACGCTGTTTGATGCCGGCACCGATGCGGCGATGGAACGCAGCTTTGTGGTGATGGAGTACGTGTCCGGCCCGGACCTACGCCAGTTCCTCCGCGAGGAGCCTATCGAGGCAGCCAGCATCGCCAGCATGGGCTCGGATCTTGCCTTTGCACTGGACTATGTACACGGCCGCGGCGTGATCCACCGGGACATTAAGCCGGGTAACGTGCTTCTTTACAAGCAGCGGCCCAGCGAGCCGGATTCCCCGTGGCGGGCCAAACTAGCTGACTTTGGCATCGCCCGGGTGATGGAGGAAGAGCATCTGACCGGGACGGGCCGCACGGTGGGCACTGCCGCCTACCTGAGCCCGGAACAGGCCCTCGGGGAGAGTGTGGGTGGGGCCAGCGACGTCTACTCGCTGGGACTGGTGCTTCTGGAATGCTTTACCCGGCACGTTGAGTTCCCGGGAAGCCAAATCGAGTCAGGCGTGGCACGCCTCAACAGGGACGCCGTCATTCCCGACGATATCGGTCCAGAGTGGAAGGCCCTGCTGGCTGCCATGACGGCGAGGACTCCCGCGAACCGGCCCACCGCGGCAGAAGCTGCGGCTGTTCTGCGGCAGTTGGCCGTGAGGCCGAGCCAGCCTGAAGCGGCCGCGGCCCCTGCCGGCGCTGTGCAGGTGCTTTCGCCTGTTCCTGGGCCACAGCCGGACCTGCCGCCGCACCTGCCGAAGGCAGTCCGTCCGCGGCGGAGAATACTGGGCAGGCGTGCCCGGGCAACAGCAGGGGCGTGCGCTGCAGCGGTTATCCTCGGGGTGGCCACCACCGCCACGTTCGGCGGTGCCGGCTCAAACCAGCCTCTTGAACAGACAGAACCGGCTGCCCCAATACAGCCGGTGCACAACAATCCGGTGGACTTTCACCTGGACCAGCTTGAAGCCGCCCTCGCGCCGTCCGCGGTATCCCGGGAGGCCCTCAGCCAGTTGGCCCAGGCAGTGCTCACCAACGACCTGGAGGCCGCCCTTCGTCACCTGGACCGGCTTGAGCGGGATGTGGCTGACGAAGCGGCCGCCGGTGGCCTGACGTTCGCGCAATACAAGGGCATAACCACCGCCATCCGCATGGTCCGGCTCGACCTTGATACCATCGCCGCCGCCACTGGCGGATCAACGGTTCAAGCGGTTCCCGCCGGCGCCGATTCCTCATCTCTCAACAGTCCGGACGCTGTCCCCATCGCAGAACCATTGCCGGTCATCATCGAGCCACAGGCTCCCGCCGCCGAATACGCTGACGACAACAGTGCCGACCAGCAGGAGGAGCAGCCCGCGACGGACGCGGATAACAACGCCGGCTCCTCCCACGTCGTCAAGGCAAAAGACGGTAAGCCGAGCAACCCCGGGAAGGGAAACGGCGACTGAACCCCGCTTACTGGCCGCTGCGCAGGTTCATTGTCGATGCGCGAATATGCGGGGCGCTGGGGATTCTGCGCGTCACAGCCGCGTTTGCGTGTCAAGAACCGCGGACCGCGCACGACGGCGGCGCACGCCGGCCGCCGCGAGCATGCGTTCCAGCTTCCCTGGTTCCATGAGGTCCGCCCAGTCCCACCGCACCACGTTGTTGCCCAGGGCCCGGATCCGGTTCTCCCGGTTCTTCTCCGCCACCACGGCCTGCGACGGCGTCCGGCCCTTGAGGAACTCGGGCTTGACGTACTTCTCCTCGCCATCAAACTCGCCCACCACCCTGGACCTCTTCCAGTAGAAGTCGGTGTAACCCAGCAGTCCGGAGGCATCGGAGAACTGCTGCTGAAGGACAGGGGCCTCGAACCCGGCGGCGTGGATGAAGGCCCGGCTCAACGACTCCCCGGCCGAGCCCGAGGCCGGATCGGCAAACCCGAGAACCGCCCGGATCCTTCGGCACGCAGCAGCGGAGTAGATCGATCCAATCCCAGCCTCCAGTTCAGCCTTGGTCAGGGCCGGCAGCCCGCGGGCTCTGTCCGGCCGGAGTACATGGTCCACTGGGGCCACGGCGTGGGTAAACGGCGTGAATGCTGCCAGATCCAGCACGGTGCGGATCCTGTCGGTAACCAGGAGGCCCTCACGCGTCACCACAATCAGGCCCGTCCGCGCGGCATAGTGGCGGCTGACTCCGGCACGCGACCGGCCGCCGTCGTTCTTCAAAGTGAGCGCCTCCACCGGATGGTCCCCGATGGTGGGCACGTCCCAGATGCTCGCGGCGGAGTGCCGCGCGAAAATCGTGGGCTTCTCGAACGTTTCCCCGGCGGCCTGGACCCGCAGCCGGTACTGCTGCCACGGCTTCATGGCCCGCCACGCTTCCCCGTCCACGTAGACGCCATGCCGGACCCGGACGAGGCCGCCGGACTTCACCCGCTTGGCGATCTCGTTGGAGCTCAAGCCGCGCAGCATGCGATCGCGGGACAGGAAAAGCGGCGGAAGGTCTGGCATATTCCGAACTTGCCAGCCTTGCACCGTGCATCGAAGGGGTTGGCGCCGCTATGTGGAGAACTGCTGGCGACGCGCATCTGCCGTTGCGACGCGCATCTGCCCTGGCGCGACTGGAATTTGGCATGCGAATTGGCAGATCCGCGTCGAAAGTGGATTTGCGCGTCGAGTGTGGGGGGAGCCGGGAGGTCGGAACGTACGACGGCGGCACGCGCCTGCCAGCCGTACCTGCCGGTATTGCCCCTCATCACAAGCGGGGCTACGTTGTCGCCATGGATCGCATGGCCGTACCAGGTGATATTGACGCCATTTGCAGCGGCCTGCCGGAGGTTGAACTCGGGACGTCCTGGGGTGACCGCCCAACGTACAAGGTTCCCCGCGGGCCGAAAGGGCGCGGTTTTGTCATGTACCGGGCGCCGCATAAAACGGCCGTGGACCCGGAGACCGGCGAGCTCTATCAAGACCTGCTGGTCATCGTGGTCCCGGATGACGCCGCGAAGGCAGCCCTGGTGGAGGACCCGTCCGTGCCCTTCTTCACCGTTCCGCATTTCGACGGCTACAACGCTGTCCTCGTGCAGGAGTCACGGCTGGGCGAGATCGCGCGCGACGAACTGGCCGAGATCATCGTCGAAGCCTGGGCTGCGCGGGCACCGAAAAGGCTGGTAGCTCAGTTCTTCGCCGGACGTTGAGCCCGCATTCCCGACTCGCATGTGCCTTGGCGCGACTGGAATATGGCCTGCGAAACGGCAGATGCGCGTCGAAAGTGAATTTACGTGTCGAGTGTGGGGGAGCCGGGATGCCGGAGTGTACGACGGCGGCGCTCGCCATCCTGCCCAGGCCCAACCACGGGAGCGGGTTGCGTCGCCAGTCGGTGAGAAGCTGACGACGCGCATCTGCCGCCACGACTCGCATCTGCCCTGGCGCAGCTGGGATTTGGCGTGCGAATTGGCAGATGCGCGTCGACCCATTGGATTTGCTCGTCGAGGGAGTGGCCGCAGGAGGTGAGAAGGCGTCGCAGGGAAGGCCGCAGGAGGTGAGAGGGCGTCGCCAGGAGAGCCGCGATAGGTGAGAGAGCGTCCCCGGGAGAGCCCACGTAGGTGAGAGAGCGTCGCAGGGGGAGGGGCAGCGCTTGACGGTGCCACGGGCAATTGCATATCCTGAACGAACGGTCGGTAAATAATTCCGCACGTCCCAGAAGGTCATTGCATAGGAGCAACCATGGCAGCGCAGAACCTGCAGTCAGTGCCCGCTGAGCCAACAGCCGGAACCAGCGAAGCGGCAGAAGCGGAGGCCCAGGCCCACTTCGACCGCGTCATGGCCGAGGACTCACGCATCGAGCCCAAGGACTGGATGCCGGCGGCCTACCGCAAGACCCTCCTGCGCCAGATCAGCCAGCACGCGCACTCCGAGATCATCGGCATGCAGCCCGAAGCCAACTGGATCTCCCGTGCCCCCAGCCTCAAGCGCAAGGCCATCCTCATGGCCAAGGTCCAGGACGAGGCCGGCCACGGGCTCTACCTCTACAGCGCCGCGGAAACCCTTGGCCAAACAAGGGACGAGATGATGGACGCCCTCATCGCCGGCAAGGCCCGCTACTCCAGCATCTTCAACTACCCGGCGCTCACGTGGGCGGACATGGGCGCCATCGGCTGGCTGGTGGATGGCGCAGCCATCTGCAACCAGGTCCCGCTGTGCCGCGCCTCGTACGGACCCTACGGCCGCGCCATGGTCCGGATCTGCAAGGAGGAGTCCTTCCACCAGCGCCAGGGCTTCGAGATCCTGCTGGAGCTCTCCAACGGAACGCCGGAGCAGAAACAGATGGCCCAGGACGCAGTGAACCGCTGGTACGCCCCGGCCCTGATGATGTTCGGCCCCCCGGACGACGATTCCCCCAACTCCAAGCAGTCCATGGCCTGGAACATCAAGCGCTTCAGCAACGATGAGCTCCGCAGCCGCTTCGTCGGCATGATGGTCGAACAGGTCAGGGTCCTGGGCCTCACCCTCCCCGATGACCAGATCCGCTTCAACGAGGACACCAAGAAGTGGGAGCACGGACCCCTGGACTGGGACGAGTTCCACGAGGTCCTCGCCGGCCGCGGCCCCTGCAACGCCCAGCGCCTGGAGCGCCGGAGGGCAGCGCACGACGACGGCGCCTGGGTCCGCGAAGCAGCCGCCGCTTATGCGGCAAAACAGTCAGCAAAGATGCAGAAGGAATACGCAGCATGAGCCCGATGGCACCACACGGCAACCCGGAAGAGCCGGCCAGCTCGGCCGCAGAGATCAAGCGCGAAGCCCCGAAGGTTTCGACAAGCTCAACCAACGAGGTTTCGACAGGCTCAACCACCGGGGTTTCGACAAGCTCAACCCATGACCGCTCCGCCTGGGGCCTGTGGGAGGTCTTCGTCCGGTCCAGCCGCGGCCTGAGCCACGTCCACGCCGGGTCCCTGCACGCGCCGGACGCCGCCATGGCCCTCCGCAACGCACGCGACCTCTACACCCGCCGCAACGAGGGCGTCTCCATCTGGGTTGTCCCGGCTGAAGCCATCGCCTCCAGCGACCCCGACTCCAAGGGCGCCTTCTTCGAAAGCCCGCAGGGCAAGGACTACCGGCACGCCACCTACTACACGAAGAGCGAAGGGGTGAAGCACCTGTGAGCAACGCCCAGACAAGCCCCGAGCAAACAACAGGCCACGGCGACATCTCCACCGGCGTCGCAGGCGGCGACTCCAACGCCAGCGCAACCAGGATCACCCCCGGCAACGCCCTCCGCCCCGAGGACATCGCCCTGGAAGTCAGGACCGGCCTGGCCAAGCCCAGCGAGGACATCGCCGAGTACGCCCTGCGGCTCGGTGACGACGCCCTCATCCTCGCCCAGCGCCTGGGCCACTGGATCTCAAGGGCCCCCGAGCTGGAGGAGGACGTGGCCCTGGGCAACATCGCCCTGGACCAGCTGGGGCACGCCCGCAGCTTCCTCAGCTACGCCGGCGGCGGACTGACCAACGAGGACGGCAGCACAAAGTCAGAGGATGACCTGGCCTACTTCCGCCGCGAGCACGAGTTCCGCTCCGTCCAGCTGTTCGAGCAGCCCAACGGCGACTTCGCGGCCACCATCGCCCGCCAGTTCGTGGTGAGCTACTACCAGTTCGAGCTGTACCGCCGCCTGACGGAATCCACAGACGAGACACTGGCCGCCATCGCGGCCAAGGCCGTGAAGGAAGTGGATTACCACCGGGACCACAGCGCCCAGTGGATCCTCCGCCTTGCCGGCGGCACGGACGAATCAAGAACCAGGATGATCCACGGCCTACGCCTGATGTGGCCGTACGTCAACGAACTGTTCCAGGACGACGACCTGACGCGGCGGCTCGCGGAGGCGGGCGCCGCCGTCGCGCCGTCCAGCCTGCGGAAGGACTTCGACCGGCTGACCGGCGAGGTCCTGCGCGAGGCCGAACTGGAGGTGCCGGACGTCCCGGCGGCCCCCGGCGGCGGCCGGCACGGCAAGCACTCGGAGCACCTTGGCTACATCCTTGCGGAGATGCAGGTGCTGGCCCGCGAGCATCCCGGAGCCAGCTGGTGACTGCGGCCATGTACATCTCGGACTTCGAAACCCGGACCCGGACCCCGCGGCAGAAGGCGTGGGAAATCGCCGCCACCGTGGTGGACCCGGAAATCCCGGTGCTCACCATCGAGGACCTGGGCATCCTGCGGGACGTGCAGGTGGAAACGTACGACGCCGGCACCTCCTCCGTAGGCACCGCACCGAAGGTGCGGGTCACCATCACGCCCACGTACTCGGGCTGCCCGGCCATGGACGCCATCCGCGACGACCTCAAGACAGCGTTCGCCAAGGAGGGGTACACCGACGTCGAGGTTGACCTGGTCCTCGCCCCGGCCTGGACCACCGACTGGATGACCGAGGCCGGCAAGGCCAAGCTCCGGGAGTACGGCATCGCGCCCCCAACCGGCAAGGCCCACCACGGCCCCGTCAAGCTGACCATGGCCGTCAAGTGCCCGCAGTGCTCCAGCCTGAACACCAGGGAACTCACCCGCTTCGGTTCCACGTCCTGCAAGGCGCTGTATGTGTGCCAGGACTGCAAGGAACCGTTCGACTACTTCAAAGTCCTGTAAGGAAGCCCCATGCCTGTTGTCCGCCAGACCGCCGCCGAAGAGGCGCAGGCCACCGGCCGCCGTCGTCCGTCCTTCCACACCCTCGCGGTGAAGGAGGTGCGCCGGCTGACCGAGGACGCCATCGAGGTCTCGTTCCACGTGCCGGCGGAGCTCGCCGGCCAGTTCGACTATTTGCCCGGCCAGTACGTGGCCCTGCGCACCACGCTGCCGGACGAGACCGGCGAGCCGAAGGAAATCCGCCGCAGCTACTCCATCTGCGCCGAGCCGCGCAGCTTCGAGGACGGCACCAGCGAGATCCGGGTGGCCATCAAGAAGGACCTGGGCGGGCTGTTCTCCACGTGGGCCAACGCCGACCTGAAGGCGGGGGACACCCTGGACGTGATGAGCCCGATGGGCGCGTTCGTGTCCAAGCACGGCCGGGACGGGGTGGCTGTGGAGCAGAACGTCATGAACTCCATGAACCACCCGGAGGACCTGGCGGGCGAGCCGGGCACGTTCGTTGCCATCGCCGCCGGCTCCGGGATCACCCCGGTGATCGCGATCGCCCGGACGCTGCTGGCCGCCAACCCGGACACCCGGTTCGACCTGATCTACGCCAACAAGGCCGCCATGGACGTGATGTTCCTGGAGGAACTGGCGGACCTGAAGGACAAGTACCCGCAGCGTCTGGCCATCCACCACGTGCTGTCCCGCGAGCAGCGGATCGCGCCGCTGCTGAGCGGCCGGATCGACGCTGAGAAGCTGCAGCAGCTGCTGGGCACCGCCATCCACGCGGACGATGTTGACGAGTGGTTCCTGTGCGGGCCGTTCGAGCTGGTGCAGCTGTGCCGGGACACCCTGGCCGAGCGCGGCGTGAAGCCGGAGAACGTCCGGTTCGAGCTGTTCACGTCCGGCAAGCCGGACCGCCCGGAGGGGCACGCCGGCCGTCCCGTGCTGGTGGACGAGTCCAAGGAGACGTACAAGATCACGTTCAAGCTGGACGGCCTGCAGGGCGAGGTGGCCAGCCCCACGCACGCCCGCGAGTCGATCCTCAATGCGGCGCTGCGGGTCCGGCCGGACGTGCCGTTCGCGTGCGCCGGGGGAGTGTGCGGCACGTGCCGGGCCAAGGTGGTCACCGGCAGCGTGACCATGGACGAAAACTACGCGCTGGAGCAGGATGAGCTGGACAAGGGGTACGTCCTGACCTGCCAGAGCCACCCCACCAGCAAGGAAGTCACCGTCGACTTCGACGTGTAGGCCCAGTCGTTGATTGAGCTTGTCGAAATCGTCGAAACCAGGACCCGGTGGTTGAGCCTGTCGAAACCGAGCCTGTCGAAACCGTCGAACCCCGGTGGTTGAGCCTGTCGAAACCGTTAAAACCCGGTGGTTGAGCCTGTCGAAACCTCCTCCGAGCAGAATCGAGAAATTGATGATCTCCCTTTCCATCAGCAACGGCGTGGCCGAAGTTGTCCTGGACGCCCCGCAGAAGCTGAACTCGCTGGACGAGCATGCGCTCAACGAGCTGCGCCAGGCGTACGACGACGCTGCTGCCGCCGCCGACCGCGGTGAGGTGCGGGCGCTGCTGCTGCGGGGGGAGGGGCGCGCCTTCTGCGCGGGCCGCGACATCCAGCACGTCACGCCGGAGAGCGACGACGCCGCCGCGTACCTGGGCGGGCTGGTGGAGCCGCTGCTGAAGAAGATGGCGGCCTTCCCGGCGCCGACGTTCGCGGCGGTGCAGGGCGCGTGCCTGGGCGTGGGGCTGGGGCTGGTGCTGGCCACGGACGTGGTGTACGTGGCGGAGAACGCGAAGTTCGGGTCCCCGTTCGCGAAGCTGGGCGCCACGCTGGACTCGGGCGGGCACTGGTACTTCACTGAGCGGCTGGGCATGCACCGCACGCTGGACCTGATCTACACGGCGGACCTGATCTCCGGCGCCGAGGCGGTTGCCCAGGGAATGTTCAGCCGGGCGATGCCGGCGGACACACTGCTGGACAGCACCCGGGAGATCGTTGCCCGGGTGGCGTCCGGGGCCACAGGGGCGTTCGTGGCCAGCAAGGAGCTGGTGGCGCACATCCGGGACCAGCGCCTGGGTCTGTGGGAGGCCATGCAGGAGGAAAACAGCGAGCAGGCGCGGCTCTGCAAGACCGAGGATTACGCCGAGGGCTTCCGGGCGTTCCAGGAGAAGCGCGAGCCGGTTTTCAAGGGATAAGCACTAAATTCTGACTCTTCTCCCTGGCCTGCAAGAGGGCCATCATTGGCTTTTATAGCGCTGTTGGTTGTCGGGCTGAGCGGCCGCCGGCGGATGGGAGAGGACCGTGCTCGCTGCAATGCTGTGCAAGTTCAATATCCACCATCAATGGCATGGTGAACATACCGACGACGGCGACCTCTACAAACGATGCCTGCGCTGCGGCAAGGATGCTTATGGCGGGGACGGCGCTTCCGACGGTTGGGCCTTGAAGCGGTGGTGGTAGGGTCCACCGGCAGCCCGGAAAGCCCTCCCGGGCCGGGGCGTGGCGTGGCCTAGGGGCAGAGCCGGTCGAGGGTCTCCTGGAGGGCAGAGACCATCTGGTCATCCCACAGGTTGAGCTTGTCATCCGTCTCCGGGTCCTCAAGCGGTGTGGGCATTGGAGGCGGGACCAGGGTCATGGTGGCCTGGTACTGTCCGTCGGTGCTGGCGACCGAGGCAGTGCGGTACGTCCAGAATCCGCCCGTACCGCCGAACCGGTGGTTGTCGTCGCAGCCCTGGTTCCACTTCCAGAGCCCGAGGCCGTACAGCGGAAAGACCTCGGTTTTGGTCATCTCCTGCAGCGAGCCCTGGGACACCAGGTCTCCGCGGAACAGGGCTGCGTAGAAGTCGTTGATGTCGGACATGGAGGAGATCACTCCGTAGGCAGGTGAGCCGAGAGTGCCCGGGGACTCGGTGACATCGAGGCGTTCGCCGCCGTAGGTGATGTAGCCCCGGATGACGGAGGGGGTGGCGGCTGTGGCCGGATCAACGGACGTGTCCTCCAGCTTGAGCGGATCAATGACCTCCGCGCGCAGGACCTCGGTAAACGGCTGCCCCCGCAGTTTCTCCACGAGTTGGCCGAGCGCCATGTAGCCGGAATCGGAATAGCGAAAGGAGCCTACGTCCCGGGCGTCCCAGGGCAGCTGGGCTGTCAGTTCCAGGGCCCGTTGGGTACTGATGTCTTCTGATACAACCCGAGGGACGTCGTCGGCGGTTTTCTCGGTGACCTCCTGGAAGGTGTGCATGCCTGATGTGTGGCCCAGGAGTTGCCGGACGGTGATGGGTCCGGGCGGCTTGAGGACGGTGGTGAAACTGTCCAGGATTCCGTTCACCGGGTCGTCCAGACCGATCAGGCCGTCCTCCACCAGCTTCATGACCGAGACGGCGGTCATGGACTTGGTGATACTGGCGACGAACACCTGGTCCTCCGGCGTCGCGGCTTCCCTCGACTCCAGGCTACGGACGCCGTAGGCCCGGGACCAGGTTCCTCCCGGCCACCTGACTTCCGCCACCACAGCGACGGAGCCTTGGTCCACAAAGGCGCGCATGGTGTTATCGATCGACCTGGTGGGAGGCGGCGCGCTGCCAAAGGAAACAGGGGCGGGAGCCGGCTCTGAGTAGGTGCACGCGCCCAAGGCCAGCGCCATCGCAGCCAACGCGCTAAGAAGGGGCAACCGAGATGTGGTCAACCGACTGGATGGCCGTGGCTGCAGGTGGTTTCCCCCGGCAAAAGCTCGTGACCCTGAATGCAGGTAGCCGAGGGAGGGGGCGGAGTGTCGTGTGCCAGGAAGAAAAGACTGCTGTGGCCGTGGGCGATGGCGGCGTCCTCGCGCTTCAACCAGGATGTCCGCTGAGGGCCCTCTTTAGCCTCACTTTTGTGGGAGCGGTGGCTGTTCCTGAATGGGTTTCCGACCACGGCTGACCGCGACCTTTCCAACGATCCCGTCCCTGCAATGCAGTGATTTCCGGTACCACGAGTATAGGCTCGGCCCCTTCGCAACGACAGAGACGCTGGCACCTACAGCTACACGTTCACTGCCACAGGAGGCCACGCAGGACGGAAACAGGGAGCAGGCGGCTTAGGTAGATATGCCTTCCTGGCTTTAGGTAGGTACGGTCGGCCTGCTGGAACGGGTATTAAGTACTCGTGATTCGCCCTCCAGTTGGTTGTTCACTGGAAGTACCGGCGAGGATTGGGAGTTTGCCACTACGGCTCTCGCTCCGGAACGTCGCCGGCACCACCATTGCGGCGGCTGAAACAAATGAGTCCCCGGCAGGCCCGGGACCGGCTCAGGAACGGCGGAACCCATGCGAGCCAGATTGTCTACAGGAGACGGCATCAACCTCGCGGCCTGTCCCCACCAATTCGTTGGCCGGTGCGATTACTGTTCCGCGTCGACGGGCCTGGAGGAATCCGACCAGATGGTGACGGATGAAGGCGGAACCACGTTCTCGGTGCAGTCAGGCACTCATCAAGAGCAGCATTGACTCTGCGGGCCACGTTTCCGCAGGTGGAAGCGGGATTGAGATAAAAAGAACCCAATCTTGACTGAAGCTTGAGTCCCACTTGCAGGGATCTTTATCCCCGTTGGAAAGAGTAGAAGAGGCCGGAGTTCGCCGGCCAAAAAGCACAGCGTCGGCTAGAGGCAGCTGACCATGCTCAAAAACTACTCTGGGGGCTTATTTGTCTGAGATGTTGCAGGAAGAAGTCGTTGCCAACGAAAGCGGTGTGAGCCGCCGCAGGGTGGTCGCCGGCGTGGCCTGGTCGCTGCCAGTCATCGCTACCGCCATTGCAGCCCCGGCTGCCGCAGCGTCGGGAACACTTTCACTCGCCTTGGGACAGGTTGGAAGCATCACCTTCACCAAGCAGGGCGTGCAGGGGCAGGGGCAGATTCGACACGGACAAGGTCCTGCCAACCTGGACATCCAAAACACTACCGGCATTGCGCAGACAATCACCGTTGGAATTGTTCCGGCCGTGAACAGCGGATCGGTTAGAGCTGGTATCGCCATCAAGGCCCTTGACGGCGCTACTGTCCTGGCACCGGTATTCGATGCGGCCTATATCTCGACAGCGACCATCACCATTGCCGGAGACCAACTCGTCAGCCGAGGAGTGTCGTTTCAGTATGTAGAAGGGAACGGCCAGTCGGCACCGATTGCCGGGCAGGTTTATACCTTCACGATGACAATCACAGGGCCGTCAATCACTCCGCTTGTGATTCCAAACATCACCATGACTATCTGATGGTCTGGAAACGTGGCGGCCTGGTGGCCGAAGTATGCAGCGAACGCTGGAACCGGGTTGCCCTGCTCCATGTGGATGCAACCCAGCCCGTGGTCCTGGAAGGCCCGGCAGCGGTCATCTGGGACCTGATCGACGGCCAGCGAACAGAGCAGTCCATCCTCGCGGAACTTGAGGCCACCTTCGAGGACAGGACAGGGCAGATGCACTCCCAGGTGGAAGGCTTCCTGGCCAGCCTGGAGGCCCAGCGCCTGATCGAGGCTGCGCCCGGCAGTGACCGCTAGCAGCTTCATCCCAGGGAGCCTGGTGCGGAACGCGCTGGTGTCCTGGGAGAGGCGCCTCTTTGAGGAGCTGGCGAAAGGCAGCGACCTGCTGTGTGTGGACATCCTGGGCGTGCAGTTCGGTGTCCGGTGGGGCCGTGCCGTCACCCGGCAGCAGCGGGAGGGCATGAGCGCGGCGTGGTCACGCTGCGCCAGTGCCCGCCAGCTCATGCTGCCGCCGCTGCCGGAGGAACCTACGGTTGACCTGCCCTTCACGGCGGCGGTGGCCCACCGCTCCGTGACGCACGACGGCGGCACGTTCCACCTGCAGGCCGCCTCCTTTGAGGAGCTGGCCGAGGCCCTCACCACCAGGCTCACACTGGCCGCGATCCTGGCCAACGCGGGCGAGCTCACCATGCTGCACGCCTGCGGCCTCGCGGACCCCCTCACAGGGGCCGTGGTGGCGCTGGTGGCCAGGTCGGGAACGGGCAAGACCACCGCGGCGTCCGTGCTGGCCAAAAGCTACGGGTACGTCACGGACGAGACAGTCGCCATCGCCCACGACGGCTCCGTGGTGCCGTACCCCAAGCCGCTGTCCGTGAAGCACAGCGACAGCCCGTACAAGCGGCAGGCGGGGCCGGACGAGCTGGGGCTCCTGCCGGTCACTGCCATGCCCTTCATCCAGTCCATCGTGCTGCTTGACCGGGTCCAAGGCGGCGCAACCATGGCCCCGGAATTGAAAAAGGTCCCGCTGGCCGACGCCGTGCTCGCACTGCTCCCGGAGACTTCCTCGCAGGCCGAGATCGGGGCACCGCTGCAGTCGCTCTGCCACCTGATCGACGACGTCGGGGGAGTGTGGCAGGTGACCTATGCGGAAGCTGAAGACCTGCCGGGCACCCTGGAACCGTTGTTCGGCGAACAGCCGCGGACGGAGCCGGACTGGGAAGCCAAAGTGACCGAAAGTGCCGGACCAGGAGACATTCCGCAGGGCTGGTTCCAGCGCGCAGCGGCCCGGGATGCCGTGGCCATCGGCGGCGACCTCCTGGTGATGCTGGAGAACCACGTGGTGCGGCTCAGCGGGATCGGCCCGGCTATCTGGGAAGCAGCCGCCGCCCCGGTCCCACTGGAGGACCTGGTGGAGGCCGTTGCAAAACAGCACGGAACCCACGAAGGCTACCGGGCCGCCGTCGAACGGGCCGCACAGCAGCTCGCCGCCGAATCAGTTTTGGAAAAGTAAGGAAACCACCATGACCACACCAGCTGCCGCCGCTGAAGCGCCTCCCGGCCTGGACCTGACGGACTACTTCCGCGTGATCCGGGCGTACTGGAAGGGGATTGTCGCCCTCACCCTGCTGGCCACGCTCTCGGCGCTTGGCTGGACCGTGCTGCAGCCCAAGATCTACTCCTCGGACTCCAGCGGCATCGTGGTGACGCCCGGCTCTGACAACGTCAGCCTTTCGCTCGCCGGCGACAGTCTCGCCAAGGCCAAGGTCAAGAACTATGAGTCCGTGGCGAAGTCGCGGCTCGTGGCGGACCGCGTCATCGCCGCCCTGGGGCTGGACACCACGGCTGACGCCCTCCTCGGCAGCGTCACGGTGAAGGTCCCGCTGGACACCGCCGAGATCCGGGTGACAGCCGAGTCGACTGATCCGGCCACGGCACAGCGCGTGGCGGACGCATGGGTGAATGGCCTCGCCGCCCAGGTGGAAGCGATTGAGACAGTGCCGCCGGCCCAGGCCGCCGTCGAGTCCGGGGCCGCGGCAACGCCCGACGTCGGGACGCCGGCGGGTGCCACGGCTACGGCTGTCCGGGTGCTTCCGCTGGGCAAGGCTGTCCTGCCCACCAGCCCGTCGTCCCCCAACACCAAGCTGAATCTGGCGTTGGGCGCACTCGTGGGACTGGCGCTCGGCATGGCGTACGCCGTGGTCCGGCGGCAGCTCGATCGCCGCATCCGCCAGGCGTCCGAGATCGAGCGGCTGTTCGGGGTCCCCGCCATCGGCACCCTTCCCGCGGACCGCCGCCTCGACGGTAAGAGCAGTGTCCTGGATACGGGCACCGCGGAGCAGATCCACGATGCCGGGGGAGCGATGGCCGAGGCCCTGCGCGAGCTCCGCACCAACCTCAGCTTCCTGGACGTGGACCAGCCGCCGCGGATCATTGTGGTGACCAGCTCAGTCCAGGCAGAAGGCAAGTCCACCGTCACCGCCAATCTCGCCGTCACCATGGCGGCGGCCGGCGAAAACGTGGTGGTGGTCGACGGCGACCTCCGCCGGCCCACGCTGGTGGACGTTTTCAACCTGGTGCCGGGCGCAGGAGTCACAGACGTCCTCACCGGCACCGCGGAGCTTGACGATGTCCTGCAGCCTTGGGGCGCCCTGCCCAACCTGTCAGTCCTCGGCTCGGGCCGCATACCCCCGAATCCCAGCGAGCTGCTCGGATCCCGGGCCATGAAGACCATGCTCACTACCCTCGCCGAAGATGCCGTTGTCCTGATCGATGCCCCGCCGCTGCTTCCGGTGACGGACGCTGCCGTCCTTTCACGCGTGGCGGACGGCGCCATCGTGGTGATCCGGACCGGCAGGACCACGCAGGAGCAGCTGGGCCAGTCCCTGGGGAACCTGGACAAGGTCAAGGGCCGCGTGCTGGGTGCTGTCCTGAACTACGTGCCGACCCGCGGGACGGACGCGTACTCCTACTACGGCACGTACACCTCCACTCCTGCCCAAATGACTGCAGCTGCTCCCCAGCCCGCGCACCCCGTGGTGGCTGCGCCAGAGGAAAGCGCCGTGGAAGCTGCCCTGAGCGGACGCCGGGCAAAGGGCTAGGCGGTGTCTGTGGCAGACCAAACCGACAGCGCCCAACTCAGCATCTCGGAGGGGGTGCTGCTGGCTCATGCCCTGGTGGCGAGGGTAGCCGACAGCGTGGGCGTCCGCGCCTTCTTCATCAAGGGGCCTGCCAGTGTGATGCAAGGGCTTCGCCAGCCCAAGACATCAGCCGATGTGGATGTTTTCGTGGACCCTGACGGCCTTGAGGTCGTGCTTCAGGGCTTGCGGGAGCGCGGCTGGCGCCAACGCCCCGTGGATCCGGACACCACCACGTTTCCCAAACACGCTGTCACCCTTCACCACCTGGAGTGGCCGTGCTGCATCGACGTCCACTTCCGCTTTCCCGGGATGGAGGCTGACCCCGCCGAGTGTTTCGAGGCGATGTGGGCTCACACGGGAGAGTTTGATCTGGCAGGGCAGACAATACGGGTTCCGTCGCCTGCTCTCGCAATCCTGATCCTGGCACTGCATGCGCTCCGGTCACCACACCTGCCTGCCTGCCGGCAAGAACTCGCGTACATGGCTGAACTGGTCCGGCGCCAAGCACAAGCGCCCGGCATCCTGCGTATCGCCGCAGCCACAGGCTCCCTGGCCGCTGTGCGGCCCTTCCTCGAGGACCTCCTTGAGGATCCGCATGCCGTGGCGTGGCCGCCGACGTCGACGGAGTGGCGCAACCGCCTGCTCGCCAAGGAACCGGGCAGCGCCCGGCTCCTCGCGATCTGCCAGGCCCCCTGGCAGGACAAGCCAAGACTTCTGTGGCTGGCCGTCTTCCCGCAGAAGCAGGTCTTCCTGAGCGGAAACATCTATGCGGACATGTCGTGGCGCGGGCAGGTCACGCAGCACCGGGCAAGATGGGCTCGTTTCCTCCGCGCCCTTCCTCAGATCGCGCGGGACTTAGCCTCCGGTGGTTGAGCTTGTCGAAACAAGCCTGTCGAAACCCAGCTTCCGGCGGTTGAGCCTGTCGAAACCAAGGTTGTCGAAACCCCACAAAATTGCCATCGTCCACTGCTGATTTGTAAGGTTCACCTATGACTATGGGGAAAGCTGTTACCAAAGCCGTCATTCCTGCTGCCGGACTGGGAACTCGCTTCCTGCCCGCCACTAAGGCGATGCCGAAGGAAATGTTGCCGGTGGTTGACCGTCCGGCCATCCAGTACGTGGTGGAGGAGGCCGTCAACGCGGGCCTCAACGACGTCCTGATGATCACGGGCCGCAGCAAGCGTGCCCTGGAGGACCACTTCGACCGTGCTCCTGGACTGGAACGTGTGCTGGAGGAGAAGGGCGACAAGGAGCGCCTGGAGTCCATCCAGTACGCCTCGGAACTGGGTCCCATCCACTATGTCCGACAGGGCGAGGCCATGGGCCTGGGCCACGCTGTCCTGTGCGCCAAGCAGCACGTGGGCAACGAGCCATTTGCCGTCCTGCTGGGCGATGACCTCATCGACGAGGCCGAGACCCTGCTGAGCACCATGATGGAGGTGCAGCAGAAGACTGGCGGTTCGGTGATCGCCCTGATCGAGGTGGATCCCTCGCAGATCAGTGCCTACGGCTGTGCGGACATCACCGCCATCGAGGGCGAAGACTACGTCCGCGTGAACAGCCTGGTTGAGAAGCCGGCTGTGGGCGAGGCTCCGTCTAACCTGGCTGTGATTGGCCGCTACGTGCTGCACCCGTCCGTGTTCGGCGTTCTCGAGAACACTCCGCCCGGCCGTGGCAACGAAATCCAGCTGACCGACGCCCTTCAGACCCTCGCTGCCGGTGAGGGCGAGGGCTCCGGAGTCTACGGCGTGGTATTTAAGGGCCGGCGTTTTGATACCGGAGACAAGCTGAGCTACCTCAAGGCAGTCATCACGCTGGCGTCCGAGCGCGTCGAGTTCGGTGAGGACCTGAAGACCTGGATGAAGGGCTTTGTTAACTAGCGGTTAGCTGTTCTTGCCTATTGGAGGTCCGCTGCCGAGAGGCTGCGGACCTCCAAGCGTTTAACCGCTAGAGCGGCCAGCAGGGCACCAATGGCTGCTCCTGAAGTGTTTGTCACCAGGTCCCCGGGGCTTGAAAAGCGGTTGTGGAGAAACAGAAGCTGGCCAAGTTCAATACAGCTAGAGACGAGTAAACCGAAAGCCGCCAACTGCCACCAACGTTTTTCGGGGTATGCAAGAGCAGCGACTACTCCAAAGGGAACAAAGAGTGCCACATTGGCAGAAGCCTCAACGAACTTGTAATTGAACCACCGGGGAATTCCGTGGTTGTGGAGGAACCGCAGAACGTCGGCGAGCTGTCCCTGAACGGGTTGATCTACTGGGCTTGGCCAAAAGGCAATGAAAGCTAGGGGAATGAGCATGACGCCGAGTGTGACTCGCCAGAAGCGACGATTGTGCAGAAGTCTCATATGACCTAGAACGGCGGTGGTTGCGATTGTAGAGAGGGGGTGGTCGAGCGTGTCGAGCCCGGTGGTTGAGCTTGTCGAAACCCTAAACGAAGAAGGTGGGTGGTCTCCTTTCCGGAGACTACCCACCTTCTTCGGTGTTAGCGAGTGATGCTGTTAGGCAGCAGCCTCTGCCTTGGCGCGGCGGCGTACAACCACAACGGAAGTTGCACCGGCAGCCAGGGCGCCAGCACCAACCAGGGTCCAAAGGACCAAGCCGGAGTCGGCACCAGTGTTGGCCAGGCCGGAACCGGTGTTAGCCAGAGGCGCACCGCCAGCGTTGCCGCCGGTGTTGGCCAGGGAAGCGGCAACCGTAACGGTCACGGGACCAACGGTAACGCCGGAGGTGTTACCGGTTGCTGTGATGGAGTAGGAGCCTGCTTCGCTGATCGCGATGGGCAGAGAGAACCGGCCCTGCGCGTCAGCCGTGGTGCTGAGAGTGCTCGGAGCGAGGTAGACGTTGATCTTGGCCGCTACGGCAGCACCACCGGCGATGCTCGCGCCGTCCGAAGCGGGGGCCTGGCCCGGTGTGACGGTGATGGTGAGGGTTTCGCCGGCGAGGAAGCCCTGGCCGCTGAAAATGAAGTCTTCCCCCGGGCCAACAACGCCGTCAGAAACGGCGGCCTGCGGCGGAAGAGCGGGGTAGGTGGCTGCCATTGAAGGAGCTGCGCCTACAAGTGCGATTGAACCGGCAAGTGCTAGTGCTGCAAGTGTTTTCTTCATGTGTCCCCCCGGAGACGTTTAAGTTTTTTTGATGTACCCGATGTTGGGGAGTATTCCCCTCCGCACGAGACCCTGTGCAGAACTACGGACATGTATCCCAATAAAGACCGTACCATCTGCTCTTCGCTGTGAGCAATCTCAATCCAATCGGTTTACATAGTGTTCACGGGAATGGTGAAAGCGCTATCGACATTGCGAGTTTTTCGTGGGCAAGATCACATCTTTTACAGGTTGGACGGTTGGTGTGACAACTAAGTTAGGTTCCGTGTGTTGAACAATCTTGCCGAAAGTGAACTCGGTAGTTCTACTTTCTCCCGGCGCAAGTCTCACGGCCAAAACGCCTACCGGCCTACTGCTATGCACGTGTGACGCAAAGTCCGTCTTTTGTCCGTCAACTTTGGCAGTCTCAATGTAAGCCTGAACCGGCCCGTAAGCAACGACATTGGTTTGTACGGACCCTGGTGGCACGCCGAAGTCGCCGCCTCCGGTTACATAAGCAGGCAGTGATGTGGCTGCGTCGGCAGGGGCAGTATTCGTGCTCGTAACTCGAACCGTTGTCTGTTCGTATCCTTCGACCGGACACTCTTTAACTAGTTGAACGGTCCGCTTCACGTAGTAATCCATTTTTGCACCTGTCCCGTCGTTGAAATAGACAGCAAACTGGGCTGGGGCAACGCTCGGTCCGGTCACCGATCCACTGAGGGGGTATTTGTTCAGGACTGACTGCTGTGTAGGATCCGCCGACCAAACGAGAACGCGACCTTCCTCCGTCCCACGGGTAATACCAGTGATAAGTCCCTTTGCTTCGCCCTTCCCGCTGGAAAGCGCAGAAAAAACTTCCTTGGCTACTCCTGCAAAATAGACATCCTGGAGTTGGGGCTCAGGAATTCTTGTGTAGACGTCGGAGAGTAAGGTCGGCACAACGTTGCCGCCGGTGAGTTGAGTCGGCAGACCAGCTGCTTCGACGGCAGGCAATTCGGGACCACTGATTGACACTGGCCCGGTGGCCTGGAGGATGTAACTCAGTACCACAGGGTCAATGGAGAGTACACCATCCACTCGCTGACCGGTCTTCTTTTCCCACATTGCCTGGGCCGTGGATGCCGCGGTAGGGAAGTCGGGAGTCAAGTTTACATCCTGCATGTACTTGCCTAGACGGGTCGTATAGATCTGCTGCTGTTGCTGATCGATGGTCAAGGAAGGCGACATAGCCCCGACATTGCCGGCAGTACTCTGCGTCCCAAGGGAAAGCCTCCCCTGGTCAAATGTCACAATTGCAAGCGCTCCCGGTATACCACCCGAGGCACGGGCCTCCGCGTTGTTCTGAATCATGAGCAGATAATTCTTAGGGCCATCTGCCCCGAGCATTGCAGGTGCTATGCTCGCCGCGTCCGCCGCGGAGTTGAGTGCGCTGGTGGCTTGGCTCAGCTCTTCTGTCGCGTTACGCAAAGGGTCGGCCACTTGCGGCAGGAGCCGGTCGGTCTCTATTCCTTGTAAGCGTTCGGCGGAAGCTCGTACGCTGTAAGCGGCCGATGCAACACTTGGAGCCGCAGCCTTGAGGAGGTCCAAGTTGCTCCCGGAGCCGCTGGGCATAAGCGCGTCCCAATTGAGAGACCCGTACACATTGACCAGAGGACTGAGACCGAGACTAGCGACGTCGTCAGCTGACCTTGATACTTCGGAAACTGCACTCAGGTTTGGACCCACCAGAGGCAAGCCAGAAGAAAGTGTCCATAAGGGATCCTCTGAGGCTTGCCGGGCCGCCGAAGTGTATGTGCGAAGTTTTGCGACAGTCTCCCTGGCGGATTTTGCATCAGAGATCATTATGTCTTGTTTGAGCTGAGGAATCAGGCTTGCAGCCGCCTCCAAGTCATTCTTGATTGCATGCGCCTTCAACGCCACCCAAACTGCTCCGCCCCCGAACAGCAAAACGAGGACAAAGAGTGAGAGGCCGATCCTAAGGAGCCTCCTTGGTCGCTTTCGCACTATGCCTCGAGTCGCCGCCTTATTTTGTCCCGTTACCTGTATGTTCAGCGGATTCGGAGACTCCATGTCACGGCCGCCCTAGCCCGCGGTAGGTCCATCCGGCAGCACGCCATTTACTGGCGTCCAAGGCATTCCTGCCATCCAGAATCTTGGGCGAGGAGACAAGTGCTGCCGCTTCGTAGGGGTCCAACTCACGATACTGCCTCCACTCGGTCAAAAGGAGGAGGGCGTCAGATCGCTGGAGGGCGACCTCGATGGAGTCTTCGTAATGTAACTCGGGGAAGCGCCGAGCCGCATTTTGAAGTGCCTCCGGGTCTGTGACCGTCACCACTGCGCCCTGAAGCTGCAACTGTGCTGCGATGCTCAGTGCCGGCGAATCCCGCACGTCGTCGCTCTCAGGTTTAAAGGCAGCGCCGAGAACAGTAATCCGCTGCCCTAAGAGAGACCCACCGCACAGCTCTCTAGTTAATTCAACAACACGAGTTCGGCGGCGCATATTGATTGCATCTACCTCACGGAGAAATGTCAACGCTTGGTCGGCCCCAAGCTCACCTGCCCGCGCCATAAAGGCTCGGATGTCTTTGGGAAGGCAACCGCCGCCGAAACCTATTCCTGCATTGAGGAACTTACGGCCGATTCTGTCGTCGAGACCAATGGCGTCAGCCAGTAAGGTCACATCGGCCCCTGCAGCATCGCAGAGTTCTGCCATGGCATTGATGAAGGAAATCTTCGTGGCCAAGAATGAGTTTGCCGCTGTCTTGACTAATTCGGCCGTAGGCAGATCCGCAACTAGGCGAGGTGTACCCGACGCCAAGGGAGCGGCATAGACCTGATCCAACACTTGAACGGCGTCGTGCTCCTCTGAACCACCATCTACGCCGTATACCAGTCTGTCCGGGCGAAGAGTGTCTGCGACTGCATGCCCCTCTCTCAGAAACTCTGGGTTCCAAACCAAATGGGCCGCCGGCTGGGCAGCATTGATCGTTTCGGCCAGACGCGCTGCCGTTCCAACCGGCACGGTCGACTTACCGACCACGACGTCTCCGGGGGAGAGGTGTGCGAGGAGCCCATTCGTCGCATCATCGACGAACGTCAAATCCGCCGCATTCTCTCCTTTCTTCTGCGGAGTTCCAACACAGATGAAGTGGACGGCACTTCCCTTTGCGGCGGCCATATCAGTCGAGAAGGAAAGCCTCCCTGTCTCCTGGACCTCTCGGAGTAAGTCTTCCAATCCGGGCTCATAGAAGGGCGCCCGGGCCGCAGACAAATCCGCGATCTTGCGTTTGTCAATATCTATACCGACTACTTCATGCCCTAATTTTGCCATGCAGGCAGCGTGGACGGCACCAAGATACCCGCAGCCAATAACCGCTATTCGCATCAAATTGTCCTTTCCCTGGGTGGTACTCCAACCGCAGAGAATCAGTAGGCTCCGGCGCCTTGGAAAACGGCCCGGAAGGTCTTCATGAGGATAAGTAGGTCACCGGCCAACGACCAGTTCTCGACGTAGTAAAGGTCGAGGCGTACAGAGTCCTGCCAGGAGAGATTAGAGCGGCCACTTACTTGCCAGAGTCCCGTGAGGCCAGGTTTTACAAGCAGCCTTCGCCTAACGTCCTGCTCGTACGCTTCTACTTCAGAAGGAAGGGGAGGACGGGGGCCAACAAGACTCATTGATCCCATCAAGACATTGATGAGCTGGGGAAGCTCATCAAGACTGAACTTGCGGAGTATACGGCCGATAGGAGTTACCCTCGGGTCCTCCTTCATCTTGAAGAGCACTCCATTCCCGTCGCTGCGGCCTTTGAGAGATTCGAGTTGCTCCTCGGCATCTACAACCATCGACCTAAACTTGTACATCTTAAATTGAGCACCTTCTATGCCCACTCGATCCTGCTTGAACAAAACGGGACCACCATCATGCAACTTGATCAAGGTCCCTATGATCGATATGACAGGTAAGCTCACCAATAGAAGGAAAGCAGATACGACCATGTCAAAGAGCCGTTTTGCCACCCTTTGACCACCGTCCAGAGTCGGCGTGGTGACGTGAATAAGAGGCAGACCAGCAACCTGCTGTGTGTGTATTCTAGGCCCCGCTATGTCGGTAAGTGCCGGAGCCATTATGAGACCGATGTTCCGCGAAGCCAGTTCCCACCCTAAATGCCTGAGAGTTTGCGGGTGTAATTGCACGCCAGCAGAAACAGCAACCGCATCCGCGTCACAAGCTTCTATTGCCTCGACTATGGATTTGGCGTCAGAAGAATTTCCAACTACTGGAAGTCCTGATTCAGGCTCGACAGATGCGAAATCGTAAGAATTCGGTGTGTAAACAGCAACAGGCAGATATCCAGCATGTTTTGCAGTTCGGAGCGAACGAGCCAAGTGGGCTACGGCACCTGGACCACCCAGCAGCAGCAAGCGGGACATGCTCTGCCCCATTTGTCGGTTCACATTCAGATGCTGCCTGATAAGCCAGCGCGCAAGGAGGAGACCGAATAATCCCACGGGCAAAGCCACGCCGACATAACCGCGTGCTGTGTCGAAACGCAGAACATACGAGACGATGGCCACAAGTCCGAATAGCCACAGCGATGCAGCAGCCACTCTCTTGTATTCGTCGGGCCCCGCGCCCAGGATCCGGCTCTGGCGACTATTCCAGGCACCGAGCATGAGCCACCATGTAACGACAAGCGCCACAGAGAGCCACAAGTAGACGCCGTCCTGTCCGTCTCCCATGAAGTCCGAGGCCCAGCCGAAACGGATAACATAAGCGCCGGCAACTGCCCAGACGATCACGAAGGCATCAATAAGTCTCAGTTGGCGACTGCACTGGGACCGCCAATCGCGCGCCTCTTTCAAAAAAATCCCCCACTTTTGAGCATTCGACAACCCGATTACCCGCAGTGCTAACTACGAATGCTCCTAGTATTTCTCCTGTACCAGTCCACGGTAGATCGGATGCCGTCCTCAAGTTTGATGGAGGATTTCCATCCAGCCTCTGCCAGTTTCGAGACATCCAATAGTTTTCTTGGAGTCCCGTCCGGTTTGGTCGTGTCCCACTTGATCTCTCCGGTATACCCGACTGCGGACGCAACGATTGAGGCTAACTCTTTGATGGTCACGTCTGATCCTGTTCCCACGTTAACTTGGGACGGCCCGTCGTAGTGTTCGAGCAGGTGGAGGCACGCATCAGCCATATCGTCTACATGGAGGAATTCCCGCATCGGAGAGCCCGTACCCCAATTGGTGACCGCCATCTCGCCTGCTTTGGCTGCTTCGTCGTAACGCCGAATAAGAGCGGGTAGCACGTGTGATCCCTCAGGGGAGAAATTGTCACCCGGTCCGTACAGATTTGTTGGCATCGCCGAAATCCAAGGCAGACCGTACTGGCGGCGAACAGCCTGCACCTGCATGATGCCTGCAATTTTGGCAATGGCGTACGCATCGTTTGTCGGTTCCAGGTGACCTGTAAGAAGCGAATCCTCCGTGATGGGCTGGTCAGCATACTTGGGATAGATGCACGATGAGCCGAGGAACAGTAAGCGCTCGACTCCGACTTGACGGGCGGCATCCAGAACGTTGACCTGGATTCGCAGATTGTCGCTCAGGAAGTCTACGGGGTAGGTGTTGTTGGCCAAGATGCCGCCCACCTTTGCCGCGGCAAGAACCACGTAGCGAGGTTTGTTTTGCTCGAAAAACTCAACTACAGCGTTACGGTCCTTAAGGTCCAACTCGGATGAAGTGCGCCCGATCAGGTTTATGAAACCTTCATTTTGCAACTTTCGCCAAATGGCGGATCCAACAAGCCCCCGGTGCCCGGCGACATAAAACGTAGCTGTTCTGTCGAGCTGGGCAGGCTCGAACGTGACATCGACTGACACTAGTTTTTCCAGCTTTCGAGATTGACGGTGTCGATCCACTGGTTACCAGCGTGCTTCAGTGCTTCAATATCAGCTTCCACCATGATGCGAGCCAACTCAGGTGTATGGACTGAAGCCTTCCACCCAAGCTTCTCCTGAGCCTTCGACGCATCACCTACCAGTGCATCGACCTCTGTCGGGCGCAGATAGCGCTCATCGAAGCGGACATGGTCTTCCCAATTGAGGCCAGCGTGCTCGAAGGAGATCTGGAGGAAGTCACGCACAGTGTAGTCACCGCCAGTCGCAAGAACGAAGTCGTCAGGTTCATCGGCTTGCAGCATGCGCCACATGCCCTCAACGTATTCAGCTGCGTAACCCCAGTCACGTACAGCATCTAGATTACCCATGTAGAGAAGGTCCTGCTTTCCCGCCTTGATTGCAGCGACGGCACGCGTGATTTTTCTAGTCACAAACGTCTCACCGCGGCGGGGGGACTCATGGTTGAACAGGATGCCGTTTACCGCGAACATCCCATATGCCTCCCGATAGTTCTTTGTGATCCAGTAGCTGTAAACCTTGGCCGCTCCATAAGGAGAGCGCGGGTAAAACGGCGTGTCCTCATTTTGGGGCGGAGGGGTTGCACCAAACATTTCTGACGAGGAGGCTTGATAGAACCTAGTCTCGATCCCGGCCATGCGGACTGCTTCAAGCAGCCTTATGGTGCCTACACCCGTGGTATCCCCAGTGTGCTCTGGCTCATCAAATGAAACACGAACGTGGGATTGGGCTGCTAGGTTGTAGACCTCGTTGGGGCGTATATCAGCCAGAAGGGTAACCAACCGGGCTCCATCGCTCAAATCTCCGTAGTGCAGGAACAACTTGGCGTTGGGATCATGCGGATCGACGTAAAGGTGGTCCACACGAGCCGTATTAAAGGTGGATGCACGACGGATAAGTCCGTGTACTTCGTAGCCCTTGCGCAGTAGCAGTTCTGCTAGATATGAACCATCCTGCCCTGTAATCCCAGTAATTAAGGCACGCTTGGTCATTCTTCCCCCTATTTAGTGCAGGCAGTCCAGATGAGAGTGCCTTTTGGTTGGTTCGCGCTCTGAATCTTAGCCGATTGCTTAGCAACCACAGAGCCGATGACGGTATGTGGATCCGGGACACCGAAACCTTGCCGCTACATTCGACGGCAGTAAAGACCCCTGAGGAGGTAGGAACGACTGCACGCGTGGCGCAACTGCGATCGGTCGTATGGGTGAAACGCAAGATCAAGGTGCCAGCTATGGAGTCCGCCCTCGCCATCACCGGCAAAAGGTTGATGCTTTGCCCAATGCGCCTCCAGCCGAGGCCGTCAGAGAAGCGCTTTGTCAGGGCGCCGGGAGGCGCGCCGGGCCTTTAAGATCGTACGGGCGCCATTCCAACGCCACGTAAGCAAACACGCCAGCGCCCAGGCGAAAGTGGCAAAAACCAACTGTGTTCCGCTGGCGCTCTCGAAGAGGACAAAGTCCCGGGCAATGACAAGTTGCGATACTAAAAGGCCTGTTCCGCCGGCTACCGCAGCCCAGGCGATTTGCTTTCCCAACTCGACAAATGTCGAGAGCATTTGCTTCTTGTCGTGCCATGGCAACTGCCAGATCAACGTCAGTAAGCCGCAGCACTGAGACAATGCCAATGCCCCGGCTGCCCAGAGAGCCTGTCCAGTAAGTAATAGGACAAGAAGTGGAGGACATAGTCCTACGGCCATCGCCAACTGTGCACGCCGGAGGGGCCGAAAAAGCCCCCTCATCTCGGCGCTATTGGCCAGAACCACAAATGGAACGGCTAGACCGAATGAGAACGCTAGTAGGGGAACATAATCCGCGCTTTCGGTCCAATTCGGTCCGAGCCAGAGATAAATCACTTGTTTTCCATTTGCTGCTAGGAGCCCGAACAGTGGAAAAGAGAGTGCGGCCGTTAGAATGCCGGCTTCCTTGATCACGCGATCGGCTTGCTCCGCGTCACCAAGCTTACGCCAGTGCGGTTGGAGTGCTCTGTTGATGCCCGTTGATGCAGCACCTGCGGGCATGCCGGCTAAGGTCGCCGCCCGTGAGAAGTATCCCAGACTCTCCGTACCAGCTCGAGCGCTAGTGAACCAACTGGGCATTTGCTGCAGCATATAAAAGATCACATTCTGAGCGGAGATTTTGCGCGAAAATGACAAAATCTCAGACACAGATCCTTGCGATACTTCTCCAACGGGTAGCGAAGTGTTATTCAAGACGCGGGCCAGAAGGAAGAGCGCGGCAGGGTATACGGCGGTGGCAAGTCCGAGGGTCCAGGGCTCAGCGGTTCGCGCAATGAGGAATGCGCCTGTACCGTTTGCGACGGTGAACGCACCCACGAGGCTAAGAGCGTCGACATGGCTCTTCCCTTCTCGACGCAGTATCGATGACTCCGTGGTAGCTATGGGAGCCAAGAGTTGGCTGACCAAAAGAAGGGGTATAAAGATCGTTCCCTCTGTTGCTCCAAGCACATGAAGCCAAGGGAAAATAAGGGTAAGGAAAAGGCCCGAAGCACACGCTCCTCCTGCAAGGGCCATCCACCTGACGCGGCCTGCGGACCGCCTAGACAGAAGTTTCTGTTTTAGTACGAAGGACGGTAGTCCGGTTGTGGTCATCAAGGTGAGGATGCCTTGAAGACTCAGGGCGGCTGTGAACGCACCAAAAAGCGCAGGCGGGAATGCGCGTGCAGTGAGGGCTGCGTACAACAGTTGCCCGCCACTTGTCAGCAGTTGTGCTAACAACATCCACTTCACGCCGCGAGCGGCCAAGGAGAAGGTACTCAATACGGATATGTCCCTCCAGCTAATCCAGTTGTCTAGAGCGCCGACACGACGGTGAGAGGCAGTTGCTCCCGGCCGGCCAGCTACTGGAAAGTTTGAGTTCAGAATACCGATGATCAGGTGCCAGGACCGACTGTGGTCAACTTCATCGAGTCCACGTCGATGAAAGCTTTCTTGTCCAAAACCACATGCTGTTTCAC
Organism: Arthrobacter nitrophenolicus; assembly: GCF_045833485.1. NCBI lineage: Bacteria > Bacillati > Actinomycetota > Actinomycetes > Micrococcales > Micrococcaceae > Arthrobacter > Arthrobacter nitrophenolicus. The sequence continues at coordinate 700,525 of NZ_CP174504.1, read as the reverse complement.
GTGTCCATGTCGATACGTAACCGTTTGGGCGGGCAAAGTACACTGTTTAGAAACATGCATGCTAATCAGGGGCGCTTCACTATGGTTTTTTCTGTAAAAAGTATTTTGGTTTTCACGTATCGGCGCTTAAGGGATGTTAAGCATACACTCGCAGCCACAAGAGCAAAATCGAGAGGCTTGCAGCTCGGCAAGGGGGTAACTATCCGTGGACCAATCCAAATAGACGTGTTCAGGGGAAGCGAGGTCATACTCGGCGACCAGGTGATAATGAATGCTTTGGCTAGTCATAATACTTTAGAGGCGAGAGGTGCCAATATCATTAAGACCCTCACGCCAAACGCAATTTTGCGGATTGGGCAAAGAACCGGAATTACAAGCTCAACAATCAGCGCGGCTACGAGCATCGAAATTGGTGAGCGTGTTTTGATTGGTGGAGGTGTAGTAATTACTGATTCTGACCATCATGTTGTTTCTCCTTTCAATGTGGAAGAGCGAAGAAATGCCGGACTTCCTCAGTCGCATGCAAGCCACCGGGTGCGAATTGATGATGATGTTTTTATAGGCGCTCGATCAATCATTTTGAAGGGGGTTGCCATCGGGAAGGGTTCTGTAATTGGAGCAGGTTCCGTAGTTACTAAAGATATTCCCCCGGGTGTTATCGCCGCGGGCAACCCGTGTTTGCCTATTCGACTGTTGAAGGCTGAAGGCGAGTGAAGATAGCAGTATGTGCTCCCGCCACGCTGTCGCTGCTTGAGCCGTATATAGATGGCCCGATAAATAGCAATGGGTACCCGTTCCCTGGGACAGCCGAGCTGATATTGGAGTACCTAGGTTTGGGCCATTCTGTGGTCCTGATTACAACCGCTACGGACATTTCTGAGCCTTTGCGCTATATCGGTGAGAAGCTGGAAATACGCATTCTCCCTGCCAGAGTACGCGCACGTTCTCGCGCCTTAGACTTCTTCCGCAAGGAGCGGAGGTGGATTGCGCAGGCACTTCGCTGTACTAACCCTGACGTCATACATGCCCATTGGACCTATGAGTTCGCGATTCCTAGCAGGAACTCCGGCGTTCCAAATCTTGTGACGGTTCATGATTGGGGTCCCAGCATCGCCCTACACAACAAGCACCCCTACTGGTACTTGCGCGCGATGATGCAGATCTGGTGTCTATCGCTCAACGGCGAACTCTCTGCTCCTACGGATTACCTCGCTCAGAAAGTGAGACGGTACTACCGTCGACAATGCTCCGTGATACCAAACGGAGTCGACGTGTGGGCCGCCCCGGCTGAAATCGGTCCCCGTGTACAAAACGGTCGAGTGGGCATGTTAAATGTCGGTTTTAGCGAACGCAAGAACGTTAAGACGGCGTTGAAGGCCTGGAAGATTGTGCTAAAGGAACACCCCGGTTATCAGCTATTTCTTGCGGGTCCAGGATATGAGCCCAATGGGCCTGCTCATTCTTGGGCTATAGAAAACCTGTGTGACAAGGGCGTTATTTTTGAAGGTGAACTCGACCCCAGTGACCGGCGGAAGTGGTATGAAGAAAAGTCCATTTTTCTGCACACCAGTCGTGAGGAATCATTCGGCATGGTCCTCATCGAAGCGATGGCGGCAAAGACTCCAGTAATTGCGGGAAAAGCTTCCGGCGCCGTTCCGGAGATAACTCGAGGGGCCGCGCTTCTCGTAGACATAGATAACCCAGCTGAGGTTGCGCGGACGCTTCTTCAAGTCCTCTCCGACGAAGGGGAACTGCAGTTGCGGTCAGCGTTGGGCAGACAAGTAGCGGAACTCTACGACAAACGTGTCGTTGCACGGCAATACGTTCGTTTGTTGGAACAGCTAGCAAGCGGAGAAAATATTGCTGCTGGTATGGAGACGTAAGGCAAGTTGTCTCGGGCGCCCTCGATGTGTGGCCGGTTAATATACTCAAGGTATTCTGCGAGGGATGAGCCTCTCGTGGCGAACAGTTTGTCTTCGGACCGGTCGCCTCCTTGCTTTCCTAGCTCCCTGGTAGCTTGAAACGCTGCTTGGTCCACGGAACGGGAGGCCCATGAATCGTTTACTCGTTCAAGTGAGGACCCGCTGGCTCTCCCTGTTAACCTAGCAGTCTCAGGGCGTGCTAAATGTGCGGAGGCATTCAATCAGTTTGCAGTCACGACGGACTGAGACGTGTATGCATTTTCCGAGTCGTGGTAGCCAGTTTACTGGCTCTTCGCGGTTCGTGGTGAATGTTCTGCCGTGATGGGTGTTCATGCCGCTGTTCTGGCGGCACTGCGCAACAGGATACGCGTTTTATAGTTGCCTGCGTTCGTGAATCCCCGGCCTGTCCTTTTGATGTGCTTGATCGCGGTGTTATTGGCTTCGACTTTCGCGGTTGTCGCGCCGGTGACAATGAGGACCTCGATCTCTTTCCACCACCGGCAGACCGTGCGCCAGAGCCGGTTCGTCTCCGGCTGAGCGGCCCGTTCGACCAAGACCTGCAGGCGGTCTTTGGCAACGGCCGCGTCTGCAAGGGAACCGGTAATCAGCAGGGCCCGGAGCTGCTCCTTGACCAGCCACGCGGCCTGCAGCTTTCCGGTGGCGTCGTCGGTGGCAAACACGGTGCTGAGCCTGGCGCGTGCCCGGTCCGAGAGCGTGTCGCCAGCACGGAGGAGCAGCCGCCGGTTGGCCCAGACTGGATCGATGGAGCGCCCCCGCCGACCATGAACCTGCTGGGTGAGCCTCTGCCGGACTTCGGTGAGCATGTCATTGCCGAGCTTGACCAAATGGAACGCGTCGACCGAGACAGCGGTCCGCGGAAGCCACATCCGCAGGGCCTTTCTGAACGCCGCCGAGGGGTCAATCGCAACGACCTGCACCCCAAGCCGCCACTCCAGCGGGCGGGCGAACAGCCAGTCTCCAACCCCGCCACTGTCGCGGCCGTCCACGATGCCAAGGACCTGCCCGGTGTCCAGATCGACAATGGTGGTCATCCAGGGTTCGTAGCGTTTCCAGGCCTTGGTGGCTGGGTCGCGAAAGAACCGCACGGACCGGTAGCGGTGTTCATCAATGCCGAGCATCCGCGGGGCCAAGGCATCGACATCAGGCAGGGTGAGGGCTGCGGAGTCCAGGGCTTTCTGGACGAGCCACCATGAAACACCGAAGGCAGCGGCGACCTCCGCCGCTGCCCGCCCTGACCCGATCACCGCGGCCACGAGGGCATCCCGAAGCCGGCTGGTAGACCGTGCCCGGCGAGGGACCTGGGAGGTCTCTTCGGTGAATGTCTGTCGTGAGCACAGGTACTCATCGCAGAAGAACCGTCGCTTTGCCCAGACCACCTCAACCGGCCCGGCGACGGGGATGTCACGCAGCCGCTGGGGCCGGCGGGAATGTACGCGACTGCCGATCACGCCGCAGGACGGGCAGCCCGCCTCTGCGGTTGAACCGACATGGATCCGTCGCTGCCCGAAGGCAAGAATCTCGGTGCCGGTGACCCGGTAGTCGGGCAAGTTGAAGATGGTGGTGGCAGCATCTGGGCGCGGGGAAGTAGGCTCGATCAAGGCTCGTAGCTCCTGACTTGATGAATGCGTAGAGAACATCCATCACAGCAGGGCTGCGGGCCCTTCAGCTTTCAAGACACGGAACGCGTTTCACCATCTACCGCGAAGAGCCAGTTTACTCGCTTCTGTGTCGGGAGCGGTCTGACGGTAGACTAGCCCCGGCGCGAAGCCAGCGGCCAGTCTGGGGGTCCAACCGGAACCCAGCTTTCTATTTAGGGGGATCAGGGTTTGGACCTGAGTGACTACTTGCGTGTCTTGCGTCGTAACTGGGTTTTGATGCTGGCCGTCACACTGGCGGGGCTTTTAGCTGGCGGGGCAGCCGCCTTATTGACAAAGCCGACATACACGGCTGACACTGAAATCTTTGTGGCGACTCAAACTGCTGGTTCCGTTCAGGAACTCCAGCAAGGCAATACCTTCACCCAGGCCCGGGTGCAGTCCTACGCAAAGGTGGTCGAGTCCCCAGTTGTGCTTCAGCCGGTAATCGATTCCTTGGGTCTCGATATTAACGCTGAACAATTGGCCAGGCGGGTTGAAGCCAAAACGGATGTAAATACCGTTCTCCTCAATATCTCTGCTTCTGATAATTCGCCTGTGCAGGCTGCCGCCATCGCGCAATCCATTGCGAATAGTCTGGTGCAGGTCGTGGACGGTTTGGAGAAGCCCCGAACCGGTGGACCCTCACCGGTCAGCCTTTCGATAATCAAACCTGCCAAGGCGCCTTCGTCACCCTCCGAACCAAACACGCGCATGGATCTACTCCTGGGGCTTGTCGTCGGTCTGGTCCTTGGGACAGTTGCAGCAGTCCTTCGTACGATCTTTGATACCCGAATCCGCGGCGAAGCAGAAGTGCGTGCCGTTACCGAAGCACCTCTCCTTGGAGGCATATCGTTCGATCAGGGTGCCGTGCGGAAACCGCTCCTTACTCAGGCTCCGTCTCAAAGCCCAAGAGCAGAGTCATTTCGTCAACTGCGGACCAATCTGCAGTTTGCGAATGTGTCTGGGCATGCCAAGACTGTTTTGGTAACCTCGTCGCTCCCTGGCGAGGGTAAGAGTACTTCAGCAGCTAACTTGGCAATCGCCATGGCACAAGCTGGTAGTTCAGTATGTCTTGTGGACGCCGACCTACGCCGACCAATGATCAGTGAATATTTGGGTCTCGAACGTAATGCGGGGCTTACGACCGCCCTGGTTGGTGCCGCCGACGTGTCCGACCTCCTCCAGGGGTGGGGAGACGACGACTTGTTTGTCTTGACCTCGGGCCAAATACCTCCGAACCCTAGCGAACTCCTCGGCTCCCAGGAGATGCAACAGCTCATCGTTCAGCTCGAAACATCTTTTGACGCTGTAATTATCGATGCACCTCCGTTATTGCCGGTAACAGATGCGGCTGTTCTTTCTCAGTTCGTGGGCGGAGTGATTTTGGTAGTGGGCTCGCAGAAACTTCGAAAGAAAGACATCGAAAAGTCAATTGCTGCGCTGCAGATGGTAGACGCCAACCTGCTTGGGATAGTGCTCAACCGGTTGCCGGCTAAGGGACCGGAAGCTTACACATACACGTACTACAGCAACCATGAGCAGGTTGACGCAACGTCTGGGTCGTCACGGAGAGGCGGTGGCGCTAACCGCTCCATGCAAGACAACGCCAGCGCTACTCTCGCGCAAGAGGATGAGGCAGCCGAAGTTTTCCCGCTTTCCAGTACGCATCGCCGCCGCCAATAAAAGATGAGATGGTAGGCAGCCACATGGACTTATATTGCGGGTTCGACTCGTGCGCCATCTCGAACACCTAATAGTTCGTTTCCATGAAATTAGCAAGGACTAAGACCGCATGAATTATGAGAAACAGCCTCCTGAGGAAATAGTGCAACCGTCTCCGCCCCTCTTTTCGACTGCCCAATTGGGCGGACTGCCGGTAGCGGTGTCGAATCTTGAAAATGCCGCAAAGAAACTTTGTTGGATTGCTTCTAACGGTAGCCGGAACAAGGGTTTGGCTATTCATCTCGTGAATGCTTACACTATTGCTCTCGCCGACCAGGATAAAGACTACGCTGCCGTGTTCAAGGACAGCTCCGCAAATCTTCCGGACGGCAAACCTCTCGTATGCGCCGGAAATATGAAGGGCCACGCGCTCCGCCAGGTACGCGGGCCCTCGTTGTTTCGAGAAGTCGCGAAAGTCGGTCGCTCGACGGACATCAAGCATTTTCTTCTAGGCGCAACTGATGAAACGCTGCGACTACTAAAGGCTGAGTTGCAAGATCAATATCCGGGGATATCAATTGTCGGGGAAATAAGCCCCCCATTCCGCGAAATGACCCATGAAGAAATACTCGCTCAGGACCAAGAAATCTTGAAGTCTGGTGCCCAGATTGTCTGGGTAGGACTTGGTACGCCCAAACAAGACTTTGAAGTGCAGAGGATCGCCGCTTCCCTGCCAGTTATGGCCGTTGCAATAGGCGCCGCATTTGACTTTATAGCCGGAACAAAAAGGGAGGCCCCTGAGTGGATGGCGAAGATTGGTGTCGAGTGGCTCTTTCGCTTTGCGTCTGAGCCGCGAAGGCTCTGGCGGAGGTACCTCTTTGGAAATATTCGTTTCTTACAAGCGATAATGAAGAAGAACTAGCACAATGAAGATTGCCCTTGTGCACAGTTTCTACGCCAGCAAGACACCAAGCGGCGAGAATATTGTAGTTCTATCCCAGATGGCTGCGCTCAGAGATGCTGGTTATGATGTCAAGCTCATCGAGGTAGAAACTGATGAGTTGAACCGGTCTCGGTTATATCCGATCCGTGCGGCGATGAACGTAGCCTCGGGTGGCGGCATTTCGCCTTTGAAGGACCTAAAAGCCTTCCGACCGGACATCGTGCATGTGCACAACCTATTTCCAAACTTCTCAACCAACTGGCTGCAGCAATGGACGGGTCCCGTAATTGCGACGCAGCATAACTATCGACCCATGTGCGCAGCTGGCACTCTTCTTCGCGACTTGGAATTTTGTTCCTTGTGTCCTGATCACGGCTCGAAGCATGCCGTGCTGAATGCCTGTTATAGAGATTCGCGCTTAGCTTCACTTCCCCTTGCTATCAGGAACCGTAATGGCGTAGCTGGTGATGTTCTTCTTTCCAGGGCTGACCGTGTCGTTCTTTTGTCCGAGCGCTCGAAGGACATTTATACGAATGCCGGCCTAAGTCAGGAAAGAACTGCTGTAATTCCCAATTTTGTTTCCGATGAGGGATTTTCCCCGACTTCACCAGCTGGGAAGGATTGGATCTTTATCGGACGCCTGACGGCCGAAAAGGGGGTAGAGCGTCTAATTGAAAGGTGGCCTAATGAAAGGTCCCTGCGTATATATGGGGACGGCCCACTGCGCCAGCGCCTGAGTCGAATGGCCCCTGAAAACGTAGTATTTGAAGGCGGTATTGAGCGGCGGCAAGTCCCTGGCATTCTTTCGAAATCTCGCGGACTGATTTTCCCGAGTCTTTGCGTTGAAGGTGCGGTTCCCTTGACATATGTTGAAGCCCTTGCGGCCGGTCGTCCGGTTGTGGCCTATACCGGAAACGGCGCTTCGGACGATATCAATCAAAGCCAAGCAGGAGAGGTATTTGCTGACTGGTCTGATATCCCGGCAGCCCTACAAAGAATCGAAGACGACGAAAAGAACTATGCCTTACGGGCCAGAGACCGTTATGAAAAAGTTTTCACCAGAGAGTCCTGGCTGGAAGCAACGTCAAGCCTGTATACCAGCGTTCTAGCGAAAAGCAAGCCATGAAGAAAGTAGTCATACTACAAGAATACGTGCCGACTTATCGCGAACCCCTGTTCAGAAGACTTATACAACTCGGAGAAGCTAACGGTATTGCTATCAGCGTTGCCGCCGGTCATCCTGAAGGTAGCCAATCTCGCCGCGGAGATGTCAGCGGCGCGGACTTCGTCCTGCCTCTGAGGCAACGCGAAATACGGATTGCCGGTAAGAGAGTGGTATTCCGTCGTATAAAGCCTATTATTGACGGTGCCGATCTAGTCGTTGTTGAGCAGGCGCGTAGGAACCTAGACGCTTATGGGCTCTTGCTTAGTCGTGAGCGATTCCCACGTGTCGCTTTATGGGGACACGGTAAGGATTACGTGAAGCCTGCAACTGCAGTGGATGCCAGACTTCAGAAATTTCTCACTCTGCGCTCGGATTGGTTTTTTGCCTACACGCGTAGTGGTGCGGACGCCGTAAAGGATTTGGGATTTCCTGCCGATAAAATCACTACGCTAAGCAACAGCGTCGATACGACTTCTTTAGTTCGAGATGCATCAAGTATCACAGAAAATGAACTAGTGGACTTCCGCGCCTCGCTCGGACTCACAGAAAAGGTGGCAGTCTTCGTCGGCGGGCTCGACAGTTCGAAGCGGATACCATTCCTCCTAGAGGCCGCCGCTATCGCGCACTCCTTAGACAGTGAGTTCAGGCTTCTTGTTGTCGGAGACGGAGATCAGAGGGCGCTTGTTGAGGACTTTTCGAAACGAAATAGAGCGATTGTCTACCTTGGTCCTCTTCATGGAAAAGATAAGGCTAAAGCTCTATTATCGGGATCAGTAATCGCTATGCCCGGTCGTGTCGGCTTGGTCGCGGTCGACAGCTTCGCCCTTGGTCGTCCAATCGTCACTACAACGTGGCCCTGGCATGCACCGGAATACGACTATTTGCAGCCTGGTCTGGATAGTTTGGCTATCACTGACGACGTTCGCTCCTATGGCGAGGGCCTCTCGGGTCTAGTTAGTGACAAAGTTCGGCTCCTACAGTTGCAAAGAAACTGCAGGGACAAAGCGAGCGACTACACCATTGAAGCCATGGCGGACCGTTTTTTGGCCGGCATAAAGCGCGCCGTATTTGAGGAGTAGGATATTTTGTGATACACGTGATAATGGCGAGTCATAATCGACGTAATCTCACGTTGGCATGTCTAAGAAGTTTAGAGAACTCTGCTGATAATGGGGCGTACACCATCAGAGTCCACCTTTTTGACGACGGCTCTTCTGATGGCACTGAAGCCGCTGTCAGATCGGAGTTTTCCACTGCAGAGGTGATTAGGGGTTCGGGCTCAGCTTTTTGGGCGGCCGGTATGGCAGCTGCCGAGCGGGCAGTGCTAGCAGACCGCGAGGTTGAAGACGATGATTTTCTTTTATGGCTAAACGACGACGTGGTTCTAGATGTCGATGCCATCCAACGACTCATGCAGTGTGCACTAGAGCGACCCGGCATAGTGGTTGGCGCAGTTCGAGATCCACAATCTGGCTTGCTGACATACTCTGGCCTCAAGCGGCATGGATGGCACCCTCTGCGGTATGAGCGTGTTCATCCTGATCAAAACTTGCCAATTCAAGTTGATTCCCTGAACGGCAATGTCGTTCTTGTAAAAGTCGGGTTGGCACGCAAGCTCGGTGGTATAGAAGGGCGATTTGCGCATGCTTTTGCCGACATTGACTACGGGATCCGGGCAATGCGCTCCAGCGTCATTATTTGGCTGGCGCCGGGGACGGTCGGAACTTGTCCGACAAATGGGGATGCACCTCGTGGCACAATTTCTGCTGACTGGGCTAGTTTTCGTGGCATTAAGGGCGGTGGAAATTTTTCGTCGCTTCGCCTGATACTTGGACGAACTCATCCCATGACTTGGCCCTTTTATATAGGCTTGACCTACTGCTTATGGTGGATAAGGCGCTTGTCAGTCCGCGTTATTAAGACCTAACCAGGTTAGTTGGGAAGCTCGTTCAATCCCACTGGGCTGCGATTATTCTCAGTTCAAAACGCTTCAGCTCGAGGGCCCATAGCCTAGAGTTAGAGATGGAACGAATTTCCCTAGTATAGCTATGTCTCGGGTGCCCTCCGGTTTTGGTGAGGAGAATCTCTTACCAGTACATCGGACATTAGACTACGCAGCGGCGGGAGAAACATTTGCCAAATTATGCGGTTCAAGCGCCGCGCACCGCGGCTCCCCGTCCGGCCAGCTGCCCGAGGAAACCGGCGCTAATGCCGTATGCCGATATCATTCCCCCATAAACGTCATCCCAAGTGGGTGAGCTTACCATCCTCATTGTTTCCACCGTCGCTGTGGTTAGCGGCCCCGCTCACCCATCACTAACTGGACATCCTGGCTGGGCAACCACCTTCCAGCACTTAGACTACTGGTTGAACGAGTGCTGCATAACAATTTGCCGATCGTCCGGGGGGACAGACATGACAGAACCGGCGGATCAGAATGCAGGTGCCCCAGCAGAGGATGCAGGGCAGCCGCAACTGCGCCGACGCCGCGACCTTCGCCGCGCCAACGGCTCAGTGTACGATGCCTGGACAGGAACCATGCCAGAAGTAACACCCAACACGCCCAGCCAAAACGACGTCGGAGAGCCGGTTACAGGCCGCACGTCCTGGGCGGAAGCAGCTGCCGCAGCCGATGCCTCTAGACAGTCCCGCTCGCTGGCTCCAGTACAGCCCGCCATGCAACCAGGCTCGTATCCGGTGCTGCAACTTAATGGGGCTGTACCAGCCTCCCAGACTAGGCAAGATGCCCGTTCCGCTTCCGTGGCGCCCTCGGACACGCCCGTCGAGGGGAGATCTGTCCGCAGCCGTCGGCCCGCAAGGGCAGGTGCCCCCGCCGAAAATGCCCTGCCGGACTTCATCAGCTCGCCGGGCCTTTTCGTCAAGGAACAGAGACCGCGTCCCGTTGGCGGCTTCCGCGGCGCCATTTATAAGCTGACCGGCGGTGCCTGGAACTTCGGCCCTGGCCCAAAACAGCGCAAGGAAGACGAGCTGGCCCGCCGGATCTCGCGCCAGCTGCAGGGCAGCTACAACACCGCCGTCCTCAGTCTGAAAGGCGGAATTGGCAAGACCTCCACTACAGTGGGTGTTGGTTTGACCCTTGCCGAATATCGCGGCGATGCCCCTTGTGCCATCGACGCCAACCCTGACTCCGGGGATCTGGTTGAACGTGCGCTGGGGGAGGGTATTTACCAGCAGTCCAGCCCGCGCACCATCACGGACCTCTTAGAGAACATCGACTCCATCGATTCGCTCACAGCTCTTGCTCGGTACATGCACCATGCCGGCCGCCTTCACCTGATCGCGGGGGAGCAAGACCCGGAGGTCTCGGACTCGCTGACGGCAGAGGAGTATTTGCGTATCCGCAAGCTCATCTCCAGCTACTACGCCGTAGCCCTCACTGACTGCGGCACTGGTGTGACCCACAATGCTATGAGCGGGATCCTTCAGTCCGCCGACAACCTTGTCATTGCCGCGGGCTACGCGGTCTCGGGCGCCAAGCGCGCCCGCAGCACGCTGCATTGGCTCGCCAGCCACGGGTACGAAGACCTGGCCCGGAACGCGATTGTCGTAATCACTGACAAGGACGAGGTATCTTCCAGAGTGGACAAGGACGCCATTGAAGGGCACCTTGCGGGGATATGCCGGGAGCTCATCGCGGTGCCTCACGACCGCGGTGTTGCCGACGGTGACCTAGTGACGCTGGATGTTCTCAAGCCTGAAACTCGACGCGCTTACAAGGAGATTGCCGCTGCCATTGTGGACGGCTATCAGTGATTCCTCACCGCTCCTACGCTTATTTGTTCCTGGTCTTCTACTTCTAGGATGGACCCCATGTCGCTGATCAGCCGCCTTATATATTTGCGCCGTTCGCCGCTAAAGCGATTGGTGAAAGAAGTACTTGCGCTTTACGGAGTGGAGGTTCCTTCGACCGTGGAGGTTGGTCCTGGATTGCGCGTATTGCATCGCGGGTTTGGCACCGTGATACATGGTTCGACCCGCATCGGGTCTAGGGTAACCATTTATCAGGGGGTGACGGTGGGGCGGGGCGACGTCTGGGTTCCTGGTAATGAGTCCAAGATGGATCGGGTAATCGTTGAGGACGGCGCTGTGCTTTGTGCCGGAGCAAAGATCCTAGGCAAGGCTGGAACCCTGACAGTGGGCGCCAATACGGTGGTCGGTGCCAATGCGGTCCTGACTATGAGCACTGGTCCGAACGAAATCTGGGCGGGCGTTCCTGCACGTAAAGTAGGCGTTCGGCCTTAGTGCCGGAGGATCTGTCTGCTAGCTAGAATCGGCCGGAACAAGGTGATGGGGGAGAGATGAGCGCGGTTATTGGCGCCCTGTATGCACTGCTGGTAATCGCGGGAGCGGTGTCTGCACTCGGGCTCGCGGTTGCGTGTCTGCGTAAGTGGCCGGTTTTAGGCCTGTACCTCGTCGGCCTTTTCGTATTAGTCGCATGGGAAATACCTGTGCCCATCAACGTCATCGCAGCGGGTGGTCTGCAAATCAAGGCAGAGGACGTGATCGTCCTAATACTTGCCGTTGACACGGTACTAAGTCCTGAACGCCTGCTCACTGTTACCCGGCGTCGGAATCCACTTATGGTTTGGCTTGCTGTCTGCCTCGGAGTGGTAGTCGTGGGCAGCCTTCTAATTTTTGGTAGCTCAGCTCTCAATGAGGCGCGGCCTCTTATCTGGGGCATTGTGTGCACGTCATGGTTCCTCAATCATGACTGGGAAGACGCAAAGTTACAGCAGCAGTTCCAGAAATGGGTGGCTCTCATCGGCTGGGGCCTAACATCTATTTTTTGCTACCATGCCGCAAAATACGGGCTTGGTAGTGCTGACTCTTTCGTCTCAGTCGGGATCAATAGCGGCATTGAGCAAACGCAGACGGGTCGGCCCCTTGTATCCGGACAAGCCATGACCCTTGCATGCCTGGGCTTCATCCTGTTCACGGGTAAGCCCCGGCAAGGATGGCGTCTGGTAAGCGGTCTCGTCTTCATTCTCACAGCTATGGCATGCCAGCACCGCTCTGTCTGGGCGGCTGTGGCTGTGGCGACGGTTTTTGGTTTAAGCAGGCTCAGAGGCTCGTTTTTGCATCATTCAATTTTCTGGGGTGCGTACTCTTTGATCATTCTTGGGGGGCTTGCGCTTGCGGGTGTCTTCGATCCTCTGGCTGAGAGTCTTTCGTATTCCCTGTCAAGCAGCGGTACGTATCGAGAGCGTGAGGGCAGCTGGCAGCTGCTCGTGGGCCAGGTTCTGGACAAGGGGCCAGGCACGGTGGCTTTCGGCTCTCCCTACGGATCGGGTTACGACCGAGTCGTCGACGGCGTATTTGTGACTTATTCTCCCCACAACTGGTATGTAATCATCTTCTTGCGGATGGGACTCTTTGGCCTGATTGGGTACGTGGCACTACTCTTGTCCATCTCCGTCAACCTTCTTGCGCGGCGGGAGTGGGTCGCTGCGAGCTCGTTTTTTGGTATCGTGATTTATTGCTGGGCCTACGCGCTGCCGTGGTACATCACTCCTGTGTTCGGATGGTGCGCCTTCCGGGCGTGGCGTGGTTTGCCTTCCAGCGGCCGACTACGCCCAAAGTTGAAATACGTTTCCCCGGCCTACAAGCACCTTTCACAGGCCTCAACGAGGAGTTGACCCACAGCGCCGCCCGGCCCTGTGAACTATAGACATCCCATTTCGGAATGAATGTCTGTGCAACTATCCCATCTGTTCATCATTAGCGGACTGAACGTGCTGCCGAGAGAAGCGCCTCTTGCCTCGGTGAAGCTGAGGCGTAACGGGCGAAGACCAGCCACCGCGAGAGGAGCTAATCGGGGGGCGTCGGTCATTTGACGCGACTGCGCGATGGCTCATGGAATCCAGGTACTAGCCTCTAGGTGTCATGAAGGTCGGAACAAATAGGAAGACCGCAGAATACGCGGAGCTACTACGCGTGAACCAAATGCGACTAGGGACGAGCCTGCCGGCATGTGACGGAGGCTTACTCGAGTAGTTGGGCTAGGCCCTGTAGCAGGTTTTGCGCAATACCCCGTCGGCGCCCACTTTCTGCGGTTCTTACTCCAGCGCATGTCTGGAAAGCTAGCGATTTCTCTTTAGGGACTGAAGATCCCGAGCTACCAGGAAGTGTACCGGTTGGTGCTGGAGGGCTAAGGCTTACGACCTACCGCGTATCCACGTCCTCAAACACCAGGAACGTCTGGGTGTCCAGCACGCCGGGCATGGACTGCAGTTGGTCGAAGATGACCCGGCGCAGGTCGATGTTGTCCACGGCGCGGACCAGCAGGATCACGTCGAAGTCGCCGCCGACCAGGGCGATGTGGTGCACCTCGGGGATGGCACCCAGCTGGTCGCGCAGTTCGCGCCAGGCATCCTGCTTCAGCTTTAGGGTCACGTAGGCGGAGGACTTCAGCCCCGCCTTGATGGGGTCCACCACGGCGGTGAAGCGTGACAGCACCCCGTCACCCGTCAGCCGGGCGATGCGGGTGTAGGCGTGTGCCCGGGAGATGTGGACGTTCTCCGCCACCTGGGTCACGGACATCCGGCCGTCCCGGGTGAGCTCGGCAATGATGCTCCGGTCGATGTCGTCCAGCGGCACCGGGTCCGTCCGGGTTTCCTTTGCTGGCATCTTCTCCACGGCCCCTACTCGTCTTCCGGCCCACATTTGCAAATCGTCTCCCAGTTTAGGCAGGCTGGAGCAGCTTCTCTACGATTCCGGTGCGCACCGGATACGAAAAGTCCCTCTGGTGCCCCTGCGCGAGGACAGGCTCACCGGGCGCGGCCACGACCACACACCTGGGCCGCCGGTGGTGCGCACCGGTCCCCGGGCGGCGGGAACAGCGGGGCGGCTTCCGGTCCCTCCGGGCCCTGATAGTTCGTAATATTGGGCGTGACTTGATCAAACCTTGAGGGTGTGTTTTGTAGCATCGCGGCATGGCTAGATATGGGGGAACTTACAGCGTGCGGCAGTCGCGGCGGGAGCTGAGGCAGCGGAAAATAAGGGTACTTTCGTATTTTCTGCTGGCTGCGCTGGCCGTCACGACGGTCGCTGTTGTGGCGATGGCGTTGCGGAGATAACACCTGCCGGCGGTGCGGTGCTGTTGCCGTGACTTGTCATTGCACGTGTCACGTGCTTAGGTCTGGGTGATCGTAGATCACTCTGACCGATGGAGACTGGTGTGGCTATATCCGAGTACGCCTTAGCCCTGAGCCTGCTGCTGGGCACCCTGCTCGTTCCTTTTTTCGCCGTGCACCAGATGCTGAGGCTCAAACGACGCGCCATACGGGCCACTGTTCCCGACGTGCCACGGAAGGACCGCGCCTGACATGCCGTACGTGGACATCAACCCCCATAAGGGCCGCCCCAAATGGCAGGGGTACGCCATGCTGGCCGTCCTCCTGGTCCTCACCGCATCTGCAGTGGTCGCTGCCTTGGTACGGGTCTGACGCAGGAGTAGCCTCCCGGGTTCACGTCGGCGGAGGGCCTTAGCCTGTCCCGGCGTCCCTGCGGCCAGGGACTCAGCGCCGCCGGGCGTCGTGGAGTTCCGCTGCCCTCCGGATGAAGTCGCAGTCGCTGGGGGAAAGAATGCTTTCGCCGTGCCGGTCCTGTTCGAACTCGGCTCCGGTGGCCTTTTTGATCTCTGCCGCAATGGTCCGGGGGAGGATGCAGCACCCCGGATTGTCCACGAGCCAATGCCGCGTCTCTGGTTCGAGCCGGTCCCACAGCTGCTCAATGTCCATTACAGATCCCCGCCCTTTGTAATTTCCCTATGCATGAATGATGTGAGACGGAGGGGACCGCAGTGTCCCCTCCGCGTCTGCGGCCGCACCAGGAGATCCCCATGTAGGGGAGACCAGTCGCCTGTGCGGAATCTTCTCCCTGTGATGAGTGGAAAAGATGCTTCCGACCATTGAGCGATAGACGCTTTTCGTCAACCGGGCTCATCAGAGTGTGCTCCCCGTGCAGGGAGTGGTCAAGGCCTCTTCTGAAACCGTCAAACCCATTCCCCGGCACCGGCGCGCCGGCGCTGCGGGTTGTTCCCACCTGGCTGGCCGGCATTTCGTCCACCGGTTCGGCGCGTAATGCGCGTCACACTTACGATTCGTCTCCGAGACAGGCCTGATTCGTGCAGCTTCTCCATGATTTCCGCAGGTGGTGGATACGAAACCTCCCGCAGGTCAATACTGGGAAGGAATAGTGGCAACAGAAGGAACGGACCAATGACGATCTCCGCAGACCACACGGCACGGGACGCAATAAGCACCGGCCAGGCAGGCATGCCGCACGAGGACGCGCTCACCGAAGCCGTGAAGAAGTTCGGCATCACGGCCGAGGACTACATGCTCCCGGCCCGGCACCAGATACAGATGGTGGACCCGGACGGCCGGCTCATCGCGGAAGGTGAGCAGGGCACCGAACCCGGCCACGAGTACCCCCTGCCCGGCGACGACGAACTGCTGGCAGCGTACGAGCAGCTCGTCGTCGGACGCCGCGTCAACGACCAGAACTCCGCCCTGGTCCGGCAGGGCCGCATGGCCGTCTACCCGTCCAGCCACGGCCAGGAGGCCTGCCAGGTGGCCGCCGCCCTGTGCCTCTCCGAGGGTGACTGGATGTTCCCCACCTACCGCGACGCCGTCGCCGTGATGACCCGCGGCGTGGACCCCGTGCAGGTGATGACCATCTTCCGCGGCGACTGGCACGGCGGGTTCGACCCCCTCAAGCACCACGTGGGCATCCAGTGCACCCCGCTGACCACCCAGCTGCTGCACGCCGTCGGCGTCGCGCACGCCGCCAAGCTCCGCGGCGAGGACACCGTGGTGCTGGCCATGTGCGGCGACGGCGCCACCAGCGAAGGCGACTTCCACGAGGCCCTCAACTTCGCCGCCGTCTTCCACCTGCCCGTCATCTTCTTCGTCCAGAACAACAAGTACGCCATCTCGGTGCCGCTGGCACACCAGTCCGTGGCGCCGTCGCTCGCGCACAAGGCCGTGGGCTACGGCATGGCGGGCGAACGCGTGGACGGGAACGACGTCGTCGCGCTCCTCGCCGTCCTGGACCGCGCCGTGAAACTCGCCCGCGAAGGCTCCGGCCCCCTGCTGGTGGAAGCCAACACCTACCGCATGCAGGCCCACACCAACGCCGACGACGACACCCGCTACCGGGAAAGCGCCGAGGTTGCGGAGTGGCGGGCCAAGGACCCGGTGAACCGGATGCGGACCTACCTGACGGACCGCGGCCTGCTGGACTCCGCGGGCGAGGACCGGATCGCCGCGAAGGCCGAGGCCGTGGCCGCGCAGCTCCGCGAGGGCCTCAGCGAGGACGTGCCCGTGGACCCGCAGGAACTCTTCCGCCACGTGTTCGCTCGGCAAACGCCGCAGCTGAAGGAACAGTCCGCCCTGCTCGCCGACGAACTCGCCCGCGACGTCGCAGCATCATCACAGGAGGCAGCCAAGTGAGCCCCACCGTCACCACCTCGTCCGAGGCCAACGGCAACGTATCCGCCGCCACCGCCCGGGCGGCCGCCTCCGCCGCGGCCACCGCCGAAGCCGCCGGCCCGCAGCCGGTCACCATGGCCAAGGCCCTCAACGCCGCCCTGGTGGACGCCATGTCCGCCGACTCCTCCGTCCTGGTCTTCGGCGAGGACGTGGGCACCCTGGGCGGGGTCTTCCGCATCACCGACGGGCTCACCAGAACGTTCGGCGAGCAGCGCTGCTTCGATACGCCCCTGGCCGAGTCCGGGATCGTGGGCATGGCCGTGGGCATGGCCATCAACGGGATGCGCCCGGTGGTGGAGATGCAGTTCGACGCGTTCGCCTACCCGGCGTTCGAACAGATCGTCAGCCACGTGGCCAAGATGCACAACCGCACCCGCGGGGCCGTGAAGCTGCCCATGGTGATCCGGGTGCCGTACGGCGGCGGCATCGGGGGAGTGGAGCACCACTGCGACTCCTCCGAGTCCTACTACGCCCACACCGCCGGCCTGAAGGTCTACACCCCCGCCACCGTGGCGGACGGGTACCGGATGCTCCGCGAGGCCATCGACTCGGACGATCCCGTCATGTTCATGGAGCCGAAGAAGCTGTACTGGTCCAAAGACCTGGTGGACCTTGCGTCCCTGCGTGCCTCCTATGAGGAAGGCACGACGGCGGGCCGCGCCACCGAGGGGAGGGCCGCCGTCGCGCGTCCCGGCACCGACGCGACGCTGATCGCGTACGGACCATCCGTCCCCACGGCTCTGGCCGCAGCCGAGGCTGCCGCGCTGGAGGGCCGCTCGCTGGAGGTCATCGACGTCCGGACCCTTGTCCCGTTCGACGACGTTACTGTGTGTGAATCCGTCCGGAAGACCGGGCGGGCCGTGGTGATCGCCGAGGCGCACGGCTTCGCGTCCGTGTCCTCCGAGATCGTGGCCAGGGTGCAGGAGCGCTGCTTCCACCATCTGGCCGCCCCCATCCGCCGCGTCACGGGGTTCGACATCCCGTACCCGGCACCCAAACTCGAGAAGTACTACCTGCCCGGCGTGGACCGCATCCTCGACGCCGTCGACGACCTTCAGTGGGAGGACTGATTCCATGAGCACCCCGAAAGTATTTTTGCTGCCGGACCTGGGCGAGGGCCTGACCGAGGCGGAACTGGTGTCCTGGCACGTTGCCGTGGGTGATGTTATTGCGGTGGACCAGCCGATCGCCGAGGTGGAGACGGCCAAGTCCACGGTGGAGGTCCCGTCTCCGTACGCCGGGGTTGTAGCCGAGCTGCACGGGCAGCCGGGGGAGACCATCGACGTCGGCCGCCCCCTCATCTCGGTGGTTGAGCCTGTCGAAACCCCGGAACCTGCCGAGCCCGAAACCAAGCCTGCCGAAACCGAACTCGGCGACCCGGTGGTTGAGCCTGTCGAAACCAAGCCTGTCGAAACCAAAGAAACCGAAGTCGCCCAGTCCTACCGCGAAGAGGAGAAGGCCGGCTCCGGGAATGTCCTGATCGGCTACGGAACGCCGGGCGGCCACGGCACCGCCCGCCGCACCCGCGCCCGGAGGTCCTCAACGGCGTTGGTTGAGCCTGTCGAAACCAAAGAGGACGACCTCTCACTCCTGCGCACCCGCGTGCCCGGGAAGCTCGGCGCTGTGATCTCCCCGCTGGTCCGCCGGATGGCCAAGGAACACGGCGTGGATCTCGGCGAGCTTCATGGCTCCGGCGACAGCGGGCTGATCATGCGCCGCGACGTGGAAAAGGCGATCCATGCCCCGGCGGTTGAGCCTGTCGAAACCAAGCCTGAGGTTTCGACAAGCTCAACCAACGCTCCGGTGGTTGAGCCTGTCGAAACCAAGCCTCGTCCGGTGGTTGAGCCTGTCGAAACCCAGGGCCGTGACGCCCGCACCGGTCTGCCCGTCTCCTCCCGTACACCGGTCCGCGGCGTCCGCAAGGCGGTTGCCGCCAACATGGCCCGCAGCCGCTCGGAGATTCCCGAGGCAACGGTGTGGGTGGATGTGGATGCCACCGCGCTGCTCGAACTGCGCGAGGGAATGAAGGCCGGTGGCTCGGACGTCCCGGGCCTGCTCGCGTTCATCGCCCGTTTTGTCACAGCCGGGCTAAAAAAGTACCCCGAGCTGAACACCCGGATCGAAACCGCGGAGGACGGGTCACAGGAGATCGTCGCGTTCAACGGGATCAACCTCGGCATCGCGGCCCAGACCGACCGGGGCCTGGTGGTCCCCTCCGTCCGTGGCGCCGAAAAGCTGAGTGCGCGCGAACTGGACGCGGAGATCCGCCGGCTGACCGACGTCGCACGCCAAGGCAAGGCGACCCCCACCGAGCTGGGCAGCGGCACCTTCACGCTGAACAACTACGGTGTGTTCGGTGTGGACGGGTCCGCGGCGATCATCAACCATCCGGAAGTGGGCATCCTCGGCGTCGGCCGGATCATCGACAAGCCCTGGGTGGTCAACGGTGAGCTGGCGGTCCGCAAGGTCACCGAGCTGACGCTGACGTTCGACCACCGCGTCTGCGACGGCGGCACGGCTGCCGGCTTCCTCCGCTTCGTGGCGGACGCGATGGAAAACCCCACGTCCCTCCTCGCGGACCTGTAGTTGCGGAAACCGGTGGTTGAGCCTGTCGAAACCTCCGCGGGTTTCGACCGGCTCAACCACCGCCCCTTCCGAACGCTCGCTCACTTTTGGCGGAGATCCTGCCGCTAGCCAGCCGACGCACCAGGCGGGGATACGACGGCGGCACGGACACCAAACCCCCACATCAGGAGTTTTTGGGCAGATAAAGCGACCTCAACAGCCCGCAAGTCGCCATATCTGCCCAAAAACTCAGCGCCGCCGGGGGTTCGAGCTTCCGCGCGGGGAACAATAGAGCCATGGAACCGGGTAATCGGCGCATCGTTGGTGGGGAGCGCAGGGGGCGCAGGCGTCCGCGGCTGGGCCGGCGCCGGGAGATACCGGCATTCATCCTCGCTCTGGGACTCCCGCCGCTCCTGCAGTTCCTCCTGGACCTGCTTCCCCACGACCAGCTGTCGACGGACATGCTGGTACACCTCACCGGCATTGTTGGTGTTGCGCTGCTCGGGGGACTCTGGCCTGCCGTGCTGGCGGCCGTCGTCGCGGGGCTGATCGTGAATTACTTCAGCGTCCACCCTGTGGGGTCCCTGTCGGTGATTGATCCCGAAAACATCCTGGCGCTGCTCATTTTTGTCCTGGTGGCGGTGGCCGTGTCACTGGTCGTGGACCGCTCGGCCAAGCTCAGCAAGGAAGCACACCTGGCAGGGGCGGAAGCAGCGGTCCTCAGCGATTTGAGCCGGAGGGCCGTGGCCGAGGGAAACAGCATCCCTGCTTTCCTGGACAAGGTCCGGGAACATTTCCAGGTGGTGGGAGCCGGCCTGTGGGTCAAACGGGAAACCGGCCCGGGCGGGGCCGCGGTGTGGGAGCTTGCGGAGTCCTCTGGCAAACCGCAGCCGGGTGACGTAGCGGCGTCGGACGTTGTGGAGCAGCTGGACCGGGACCGGATCCTGACACTCACCGGAAGGGATCTCACTGATGATGAACGGCGGCTGCTGACCGCCTTCGGCGCCCACCTGCTGGCCATGGTCCAGCGCGAAGAGCTTACGGCGAGCCAGCGCGAAAACCTTCGCCTTGCCGAAGGCAACACCATGCGGACCTCCATCCTGCGGGCGGTGTCCCACGATCTCCGCACTCCACTGGCCGGCATCAAGCTCGCCTCCAGCAGCCTGCGTGACAAGACCATCACCTTCAGCGCGGAGGAGCAGGAGGAACTTCTGGCCACCGTGGAGTCAGGGGCAGACAGGCTGGACCGGCTGGTGAGCAACCTGTTGGACATGTCCAGGATCACGGCTGACTCGGTGGCACCCCTGATCCGTCCGGTCTATTGGGCAGACGCCGTGGGTGAAGCGCTCCGCGGCACCGACTCCGCGCGGCTCCGCGTGCTGTTGCCGGACAACATGCCCCCTGTCGATGCCGACCCCGGAATGCTGGAGAGGGTGATCGCCAACCTGGTGGAAAACGCCCTGAAGTATGCACCGGGGTCGGATGTGGTGATTTCCGGAACTGTTGGCGGTGCCGGAAGTGCAAGAATTGGGGATGTTCCCGCCAGCGAGCTGACCGTCGTCGATCGCGGCGCGGGCATCCCGGCTGATGAGGTCCTGGCGATGTTCCGGCCCTTCCAGCGCGCTGATGACACGACGCCGGGAACCGGGATCGGTCTTGGCCTTGCCGTGGCGAAGGGGTTCACCGAGGCCATGGGCGGGGTCCTGCTGGCCGAGCCCACCCCTGGCGGGGGCCTTACGATGGTGGTCCGGTTGCCGCTCTCCACCGGCGTAGCGCCTTCATCCGGCACGAAAGGACAGCGTGGCCACAGTTCTGATCGTTGACGACGAGGTTCAGATCCTCCGTGCCCTCCAGATCAACCTGACCGCCCGGGGCTACTCGACGGTGACCGCGTTGACGGGGAACGATGCTCTGGAGCGGGCAGCACAGCATCCGGTGGACGTCATCATCCTTGACCTGGGGCTTCCTGACCTGGACGGGGTTGAAGTGATCCGCAGGCTCCGGCGCTGGAACGACGTCCCGATTGTGGTCCTTTCAGCCCGGCACGGCTCCGATGACAAGATCCAGGCGCTGGACGCCGGCGCCGACGACTACGTCACCAAGCCCTTCGGAATGGATGAACTCCTGGCCCGTCTGCGGGCGGCCCTGCGGAGGGGATCATCCGGGGATGTTCCGGTGATTGAAACCGAGGGCTTCACTGTCGACCTCCCGGCCAAGCAGGTGACGCGGCGCGGAGTTCCCGTCCGTCTGACCCCCACAGAGTGGAACATCCTTGAGCTGCTGGTCAGGAACAGCGGCGCCCTGGTCACGCATGAGGAGATCCTCCGGCAGGTTTGGGGCCCGGCCTACGCCGAGGAGACAGGCTACCTGCGGGTCTACCTCGCACAGTTGCGGCGCAAGCTCGAAGCCGATCCGGCGAATCCCCGGCACCTGCTGACCGAGGCCGGACTGGGATACCGCTTCCGGGAATAGCTGCCGCCAGAGGACGCAGCGGGAGGGCGTTAAGAAAGCATTAAGATCCGCGGAAACGCCCCGAATACGGGATGAACGCGGTGCTACGCTCCGGTGGTTATCAGCACAGCGTCGCGTCTGAAACGGGGCTGTTTGTGCCCGTCGCAGGCAGTATAGAAAGACACGTCCTTGACGGCTTCCGCCCGGTTCTCCATACCCGCCACCGTTCCCAACCCGGAACGGAAATCCGCACCCGGCAGTCCGCTGGTCCGGTGGCTGCTCGAACACCGGGTCAACCAGCCCGTCGGGCCGGAAACCTCTGACACCCACGCATCCCAGCAGAGCTGGTGGAAAGTGATGTGCCTGACCGGGGTGGACTACTTCTCCACCCTGTCCTACCTCCCCGGCATCGCAGCCCTGGCCGCCGGCGCGCTGTCCCCACTGGCTACGCTGCTGATCGTGGCCCTGACGCTGCTCGGGATGCTGCCCATGTACCGGCGGGTGGCCACGGAAAGCCCGCACGGGCAGGGGTCCGTGGCGATGCTGGAACGGCTCCTGCCCTTCTGGCGCGGAAAGATCTTCGTGCTGGTCCTGCTCGGGTTCGTCGCGACGTCGTGGATCGTCACCATCACCCTTTCAGCGGCTGACGCCACGGTGCACCTGCTCGAAAATCCCTACCTGCCGCCCTTCCTGGATGGGCAGGCCGTGGCGATCACCGTTGTCCTGCTCCTGATCCTGGGCGGGGTGTTCCTGCTGGGGTTCTCGGAAGCGGTAGCCATCGCCATCCCCCTCGTGGCCGTCTTCCTCGGCATGAACGCCATCATCATCGGCGCCGGAATCGCGGAAATCCTCGCCACACCCGGTGCGCTCACCGGGTGGACCGACGCGCTCACGTCGTCCGGCGGCGGCTTGAGCGGGGTCGTTGGGCCGGCGCTGATGGCGTTTCCCCTGCTGGTCCTGGGCCTGTCGGGTTTTGAGACCGGCGTCAGCATGATGCCCCTCGTGGCGGCCCAAGGAGCCACACCGGAGGAAAAGCTGGCCAGCCGGGTCAAAAACACCCGCAGGCTTTTGACGACGGCGGCCGTGATCATGAGCGTCTACCTGCTCGGCAGCAGCTTCGTCACCACCGTGCTGATCCCCGCCGGGGAGTTCCAGGCAGGCGGCGAGGCGAACGGCAGGGCCCTGGCCTACCTGGCCCACGAGCACCTCGGCAACGGCTTCGGATCCGTCTACGACGTCAGCTCCATCCTGATCCTCTGGTTCGCCGGTGCTTCCGCAATGGCCGGACTCATCAACATCGTCCCCCGCTACCTGCCGTCCTACGGCATGGCTCCGGACTGGTCCCGCGCCGTCCGCCCGGTGGTGCTCGTGTACACGGCCATCAGCGTCCTGATCACCATCGGCTTCAACGCCGACGTCAACGCCCAGGCCGGCGCCTACGCCACCGGCATCCTGGCCATGATGGTCTCCGGAGCCATCGCCGTCACCATCTCCGCCATCCGCCGCAAACACCGCGCAGCAGCCGTTGCCTTCACGGTCCTGACTCTGGTGATGCTCTACGCCCTGGCAGCAAACGTGGTGGCCAAACCTGACGGCATCACCATCTCCGCTTTCTTCATCCTCGGCATCATCGCCGTCTCCCTTGTCTCCCGCGTCAGCCGCACCACCGAGCTGCGCGTCGACCGCATAGTGTTCGACGGCGTTGCCCGCCGCTTCATCAGCGACACCTTGGATTTCGACGGCCGGATCAACCTCATCGCCCACCGCCCGGAAGCGCGCAGCGCCTCAGAATACGCGGGCAAGGAAGCCGCCCAGCGCGAGATGAATCCGGTGCCCGGGACTGCCGATGTCATCTTCCTCGAAGTGAACATCACAGACCCCTCCGAATTCAGCGACACCCTCGAAGTGCACGGCATGGAAGTGGGAGGCCACCGGGTGCTCCGCGCCCAGAGCCCGGCCGCCCCCAACGCCATCGCCGCGATCCTCCTGGCCCTGCGGGATGCCACCGGTGTCCGGCCGCACGCCTACTTCGAATGGTCGGAAGGAAACCCCCTCGCCCACCTGATGCGGTACCTGCTCCTGGGCCGCGGCGACACCGCCCCGGTGGTCCGCGAAATCATCCGCAAGAACGAGCCGGACCCGGACCGCCGTCCGGGCATCCACGTGGGATGAGCCTGCGCAAAGGCGGCCCCCCGCCGTCGGAAACTCGAAACCCGGGGCTGGACCCTGCCAGTGTGGCCACCGTGCAGAAGATGCTGCGGGAAGCCAGGAACGGCAAGCCCGGGAAGGACAACGTCTTCCGCCGGCTAATGTCCCATCCCGTCAGGGCCGTTCCCGTGGCGTTCCTGCTGGTCATCATCATTGGCGCGGCACTGCTGATGCTCCCGGCGGCCCGGACCGACCAGTCGGCAGATGTGTTCATGGACGCCCTGTTCACCTCTGTCTCGGCGGTCTGCGTAACGGGCCTGATCACCGTGGACACGGCAACGTTCTGGACCCCGCTGGGCCAGGGCATCATCCTCGGGCTCATCCAGGTGGGCGGCTTCGGCATCATGACCCTGGCAACCCTGCTCGCGCTGCTGGTCCGCAAGAACATCGGGCTGCGCGGCCAGCTCGTCGCCCAGTCGGAAACACACACCCTGAACCTCGGCGACGTCAGGGCCGTGCTCACCCGGGTAGCGAAGATCATGCTGACCTTCGAAGCCGCATCGGCCCTGGTCCTGACCATCCGGTTCTGGATCGCCTATGACTCGAATCCCGCTACCGCACTGTGGCACGGTGCGTTCCACGCCGTGTCCGCGTTCAACAACGCCGGCTTCTCCCTCTACAGCAGCAACCTCATCGGCTTCGCCGAAGACCCCTGGATCATCACACCTATCTGCCTGGCCATCATCGCCGGCGGACTTGGGTTCCCGGTGATTATCCAGCTCACCCGCGGTGACGTCCACCCCAGGAACTGGACCATCCACCTGCGCCTCACTATTTACGGAACGCTCTTGCTCCTGCTCGCCGGAACGCTGCTGTTCGGCGCCTTCGAATGGAACAGGAACGAAACCCTTGGCCAGCTGTCCCTCACCGGCAAAATCCTCGGCTCCTTCGCAGGGGGTGTATTTCCCCGCACCGCCGGGTTCAACAGCATCGATTACGGCGTCGCAGCACCGGAAACACTCATGGTCACCAACATCCTGATGTTCATCGGCGGCGGCAGCGCCGGCACCGCAGGCGGCATCAAGATCACAACCTTCCTGGTGCTCGGCTTCGCCATCTGGAACGAAGTCCGCGGCCGCGACCAGGTGACCATCGCACACCGGTCCGTCAGTTCGTCATCCCAGCGCCAGGCCCTGTCCGTGGCTCTCCTCGGGATAGCCGCCGTCGTCGCCGGAACCATGCTGCTGCTGATGTTTACCGACTACAGCCTGGAAAAGGTCCTCTTCGAATCCATCTCCGCCTTCGGCACGGTGGGTCTGAGCACCGGCATCACCTACAACCTCCCGCCGGCCGCCGAGTGGGTTCTCATGGCACTCATGTTCACGGGACGCATCGGCACCGTAGCAGTGGCATCAGCCCTGGCGCTCTCAGCCCGCCCGCGCCTCTACCGCCTCCCCGAAGAACGGCCCATCATCGGCTAGAGCGTCTGCCCACGCCTTCTGCTTAGCCGCCACCGCAACAGGTAGCGCCGTCGCAAAAGACAGGTACCAACCAACGGTGACCGTAGATTTCCCGGTCTATAAACTCCGGCGAAAGCCGTCGTTTCGGCCCGCCGTTAAAAGGGGAAATCTGATGCAGCTACTAAAGACACGGTCCCGGCGACACTCGGTCCGACCTGCGGCTCAAGTTAGGCAAGCCGGCCCGCGCAGGCGGCGTGCGGCCGTCGTCGGAACAATTGTTGCGGCGCTCATGCTGGCCGGCAATCTCCCCGCAACCGCTGCAACAACGGTGACCTCGACCATCCCGGTTGGGTCGAGCCCTCGAGACGTCGCCTTCACGCCGGACGGGTCGAAGGCCTACGTCACCAACGCCGAATCCGACACGGTGTCCGTCATCGACGTTGCCTCAGGCGCGGCGGCCTCCACGATCCCGGTCGCGCCGTTTCCCATCGGTGTTGCGGTAACCCCGAACGGGTCGAAGGCCTATGTGACCAGCACCGGTTCTGACACGGTGTCGGTCATTGATGTGGCGTCGGGCACGGTGACCTCCTCGATTTCGATGGGAGAGACTCCGACTGCCGTTGCATTCACGCCGGATGGGTCGAAGGCTTATGTCACCAGCGCTGGTACCTACACGCTGTCGGTCATCGATGTAGCCCTGGGAACGATGACCTCCGCCATCCCGGTTGGGCCGCTTCCGAACGCCGTTGCGTTCACCCCGGACGGTTCAACGGCCTACGTCACCAACGGGCAGGATTCCAACATGGTGTCGGTGGTCGATGTGGGCACGAGCCAGATGACCTCCAGCATTCCCGTCGGGTCTTCTCCGACCGGCGTTGCGTTCACGCCGGACGGGTCCAAAGCCTACGTCGCCAACAACGAGGGCGACACGGTGTCGGTCATCGACGTGGCAACCAGAACTGTGTCCTCCACCATCCCGGTCGGGTGGGCCCCGGACAGTGTGGCGATTGCCCCGGACGGGTTGACAGCCTACGTCACCAACTCCGGTTCCAACACGGTGTCTGTCATCGACGTGGTCTCCGGCGCGGTGACTTCCACCATCACGGTCGGGGCGTCTCCGACCAGCGTTGCTGTTGCCCCGAACGGGTCGAGGGTTTATGTCGTCAACACGGCTTCCAACACGGTGTCGGTCATCACTGTGGATGCAGCTCCCGTGTTCACCGCGGCCACACCGCCGACCAAGTCGAACACGCGTGCCGCCTACAGCTACACATTCGCCGCTACAGGTGCCCCGGCCCCGACCTTCCATGTTGCCTCCGGTGCCTTGCCCCCAGGCCTAACCCTGGATACCACCACAGGAGTCTTGTCCGGAACACCGACCAAGGCCGGCAGGTTCACGTTCAGTGTGACCGCCACGAACGGGCTCAGCCCCGACGCGGTCACGGACCCGATCACGATCACCGTGACCAAGGCGAAGGTTCGCTGATCAAAGCCTCGGGCACGCCATGTTATCCAGCGGTCCGGTCGATTTCGCTGCGCAAAATTTATGCCGCTATTAAAATTGCTGGCGCTACCCGTATTTCGGCCGCGCTGGATAGTTTGCGTAGCGAAAATCAGAACTGAGTGCTGCATTCCGAAAAATTCTTGTCCGCGAATTTGCGTGTCATTGTCCGGGCATTTCCCGGGCGCCTTGTAATATCCGAACATTCTGGAGTGGGCTGGGGAGCCCTGGGATGCAGGCCTGATAAGGGCCTGCTCGGACATGACAAGGCTGAATATGAATAACAGCACGGTGTTTTCTGAAGCTGATCAGGAAGTGGTCCTCCTGGAGCAACAGGCACAGGAAATTATTGATGAGATCCTCTCAGACACGGCCAGCGGCGAAGCGGAGGCCCGCCGCCAACTGGAATTCCATGTCCTCGACAATCCGGGCAACCCGCGGCGGGCCTTGCTGATGCATTTGTTAAGCGTCGAACGCTAAGCGGAGGCTTCCTGACTTTTCAGGGGAAGGGTTTGCCCTGACCCGTCAGTGCGCCAACTCGCCGATCTCCACTTCCTCCACGACTGCTGCGGCATATCCCTTGGCATAGCCTTCGGCAGTTGGGTGGAAGTTGCTGCCGAACAGGGGGTCTGCTGGATTGAAGTTGATCCAGGGATCCTCTGCACCAATGCCGTGACCAGCGAAGTCGTCAGTAACTTCGACGTAGACGGCGCCGGAGGACTTGGCTGCGTCCCTGATGATCTTGTTGAGGGTGTCAGTACCGGCGTTGAAGATTTCGATGTTCTCGACGAGTGCGCCACCGGCAAACTCCGGAGCGAACAAATGCGGATATCCCAGTGCCGCGATCGTGGCGTTGGGTGCCTTGGTCTGAATTGCTCCGTAATCCTGGGCCAGCACAGCTGGCAACACGCTTTGGGCAAGGGCCTCGGCGGCATCAACTGCAGTCCTGCATTCCGCCTCGCTGCGCGTCAAGCAGGCCAGGAGTGCGTTGATGAAATTGACGTCATTGGCGCCGGCAGTGATGGTGACGAGGTCTGTTTCTGAATCCAGATCACCGGCGTCGGACGCCACTGTAATCTGCTCCGGCACCGTGGGTGCCACAGCCGTGGTCGCAGCAGCGGTAGCGCCGGCACAGGCCGCGTTGACGGCCAGGTCAATGTCGTCCAGTGCGTCCAGCACATCCACATAACCCGGTGACGCCTGGTAACACGGCTTAGGGTCCGCAGGATCAATGGGGTAAAGCAACGATAAGCGAGGAACTCCCGCGCCTATACCTGCCGTGTATGAATCCCCGAAGGCCACGTAGTCCAGCGGCCCGTCGTCGTAGGCCGCCGCCGGAATGGCCGCCGGGCCGGCCAGTAGGCCAATGACCGCGGCGGCCACTGCCCCGATGCGCCCTGCAGGAGAGCCCGCCGATGCCTGCGGGGTCTGTAATGTCCTCATAATTCCTACCCCTTACCTTCCCGACGGCGGCCGCGTGCCGCCGTCGAACATTTGGTTCCTACAGTGCGTCCTCAACCGCCCGCAGGTTCACCTAGGTTGAACCAGCCGCTCCAGCCCATGCCTGTACTCCGCCCCCTCGACAGCTTTTCCGGAAGACCCAGTGGACCGGACGACGCGTTACCCCGGCGTTACGGCGGTCCGTCCCGCCGGCCGCGGAAGGTACGACGGCGGGGGCGGGCCGCCGTCGTCGGCCTACAGTGTCTCGGGGATCGGGCGGCCCGGGAAGAGCGTGGCGTATTGCTTGCGGTACATCCTTCGTCCCACCAGCCAGTAGGCAAGGCGGACCGGGGCGGGGATCTCGTCAAAGAAGATCCTCCTCCGGTCTTCCGGCGGGTTCGTGGCCAGGACCATGCCGAGGAAGGAGACCAGGAACTTCCTGTCGTACTGCTCCACCCCATGCTTGGGGAGTGCCATCAGTTCCTTTTCGGTCATCACCCGGTCGACGACGGGCATCACCTCGGTGACCTCGCGGCGCAGGTGCTCCTTGAGGACGGGCTGCAGGTCTTCGTAGCGCTGGATGAGTTCGGTTCTGATTTCTGCATCCGCCGTCTGCATCCACCGCCTCAGTATGGGATCGATGGCCTCCAGGTGGTCCCTGATCTGTTTGTGGTGGCTGAGCATCTGCCCTACGTGCGGTGCGCTCGCCGGTGCCCGCTCGCCCAGCTTTGGGTACATCAGCAGGTCCTCACCCTCCTGGTGGACGAGGAGCACCTTGTGGAAGTTGCTGAGCATTTTTCCCACGTAGGCGGCGCGGGCGGTGTCTCCGGGGCCGGTGGAACGCACCAGGTCGGGCGCCTCGTCGTAGGCCCAGAGCAGGAAGCGGTGGACCCGCTGCATGCCGGTGGACGCAGTGGACAGGACCGGCCCCGGCGGCAGGGGCGCCGCGGTTTCGCCGGGATGCATGGTGAAGAAATCGGTCATGGCTGGCCTCCGTGGGGGAAATCTGGCAGGACCCGCCGGCGCCGGGGGCCGGCGCTTCCGGACTGGATCCCGATGAGTGTGTGGCCACGGGGCCAGATTACTATTTATGTAGTGGAGTGTCACTACATTTATAGTGGTTCGACGTCATGGGAGCGGGACAGGTTCGCAGGCACGCGTCCCTGTCCCGCCAAGAGACCAGACCCCTATGGCCTGGATCGTCGGTTGTCACCGGTAGGCGTTGCCCGAGGCGTAGCGGTCAGCAGTGATCCGTGAGTTGGCGCCCAGGAAGTCGCCAAGCTCCTGCAGGGCGCTGATCTCTGCAGCGGTGAACGGCAGCACAACCGAGACGGCCTGGGAGTCAACCCAGCCATGCGCGGAAATGGCCTGGGCAGGTCCGGCGGCCAGCACCGCCGTCGACAGCGAAGCGGCGGCGGCCATTGCAAGGGCAACGGCCCGCGTTCCCCTGTGTTTCCGGGCGAACCGCACGTCGTGCGCAGACAGTGGCCCGGTCTCGTGCCCGGTTGCTCGATGATCTCCAATTAGTGCGGACAACGTACTGCTCCTTTCGTGCGGTGCCGCCTGTTGAGGGCGGCATTCTCCTTGGACGTAAGCCGGCTTCCGAGTGACTTCCGGCTGGCTTTTCCTTTGCGTTCTAAGCGTCCTGCTGACCGCTTAACTGCGCCTTAACCGGTTCGCCATGGCTGTTGCTGCCTGCACGCGGGAAGACCAAGTACCTGCACGAGAGGTGAATCCCAAATATGAGTACTCGGTACTCGTGACCTGCTGCGGTGCCCCTCTTACGCTGAACCAAAGGGGATAAGGCCGGGGCGCTCCGTTCTTGCCCGCAGTCCCCGGCCGGACCATGCTGGGAGGACACCATGGCAGACAGCCCGCGCAACTCCCGCTTTGCCTGGATGGGCGGGCAGGGGACACCGCGGCACCTCGTGCCTGAGGAAGAAGCGCTGCCCGCGAAACCGGTCAAGAACCGTGCCCGGACCGGCGGCGTCGTCCTCATGGTCGTTTCCCTGGCGCTGACCATCGGCACGCTCAGCGTTGCGGCCAATGCCCCGCGGGCACAGACCGCGGAAGGGCAGGGCGGCGAGCCCGTGACCCTGGTGACTGAATCTGCCCAGCCCACCACGGATGCTCCTTCCCCGGAGTCAACGTCCGAGCCAAGTTCCCCGCAGCCAAGTGCCGAGCCAAGTGTGGAGGCAAGCACCCCGGCGGCCACGATCGAAACCAACTCTCCGGCGCCAGCCAACGGCAGCGGCTCCGAGCCGGCTCCGAAGCCCGAATTTCCGGCCTTCTACCAGTCCGTCCCGGTGGGAGACCTGGATGGGTGGCGGCAGGTCTTCGTGGAGGATTTCACGGACGGGGATGTGCCCCTTGGCGGTTTTCCCGGCATCTACGGCTCGAGATGGCACGAGACCTACAAAGACGGCACACCGGACACGCATGGCAAAACGCAGCCCAAGGATGCGCGGACGTCCGGGTATTACCCGTCGAAGGTCCTGAGTGTCCACGACGGCGTCCTGGACATGTTCCTGCACTCCGAAAACGGTGTTTCCATGGGC
Source organism: Arthrobacter nitrophenolicus (assembly GCF_045833485.1). Taxonomy (NCBI): domain Bacteria; kingdom Bacillati; phylum Actinomycetota; class Actinomycetes; order Micrococcales; family Micrococcaceae; genus Arthrobacter; species Arthrobacter nitrophenolicus. Next base: position 669,537 of record NZ_CP174504.1, on the reverse strand, counting down.
GCGGCCCCCTCGCCGGTAGTTGGCGGAGCCACCCAGCCGCCCTACAACAGCCAGCTGTACGGGCGCTACTCCGTGCGCTTCAAGGCCGATTCCCTCCCCGGTTTCAAGGTGGCCTGGCTGCTCTGGCCGGTCAGCAAGCAGTGGCCGCAGGACGGCGAAGTCGACTTCCCGGAAGGGGACCTGTCCAAGGTCATCTACGCCGCCCTGCACGGCATCGGCCCGGACGGCAACCACACGTTCGACGTCTTCCGTCCCAGCGTTCCGTTCACCGACTGGCATGTGGCAACCACCGAGTGGACTCCCGGCCGCATCGAATTCTTCCTGGACGGCAAATCCATCGGCGTAGCAACGTCCATGGTCCCGGACACGCCCATGCGCTACATCCTGCAGACCGAGTCCTGCCTGACCGGCTGCCCGGCACCCGAAACCGCCGGCCACGTCTACGTTGACTGGGTGGCCATCTGGGCCAGGAACTAGCAGCGGTCCACCCGGGTATCAGACCCTGCCTGGCAGGTAGCCGCTGTCCTGTAAGCGAGTAGGCGCTACTGGTGATCGGCCGGAAGCCCCGTTGGTACCGTGGGGCATCGCTGTGGGCAGGGGGCACGCTCTAGCTGAAGAGGGTGGATTGTGTTTGATGTGAACCTGGACGGCCGCCGGTACCTGCGGATCCATGCACTCTTGGCAGCGCTGCTGCTTGCCATCACCGGTGTCCTCGCGGTGCCGGTGGGGGCCTCCGCGGCCGACGGCGACATTGGGGTTGAGGGCCCGTCGCACCTTGGGACGGGGACGCCCACGGGCACCAAGAGGGCCACGAGCTCACTGTGGTTCAACGACGGCACCTGGTGGGGAAACCTCTGGGACACCGCCACGTCCGATTTCCACATCTTCCGGTTCGATTCCGCCACGAGCACCTGGGTGGACACGGGTGTGGCCACCGATCCGCGGTCGAACACGCACCATGACGTGCTGTGGGACGGGACCACGCTCTACGTGGCGAGCTACCGGTTCGTCAACGACGGCGTCCCGGCCGAACCGAACTATCCCACCACCATGCGGCGCTACAGCTATGACGCAGGCGCCAAGAAGTACACCCTTCTGGGTGCCACGCAGATCAACAACCAGCGCGTGGAGACGTTGACCATCGACAAGGACTCCACCGGCCGGGTCTGGGCCACCTGGCAGCAGGGGAACCGGATCTACCTGAACGCCACCGCAACGGACGGCGCCACCTGGGGCACCCCGTTCGCGCATCCTTCGACGCTGGGCGACGTGTCTGTCGATGACAACTCGGCCCTGATCGCGTTCGACGGGAAGATCGGTGTCATGTGGAGCCGGCAGAAGGACGACGCTACCGACGGCATGTACTGGAGCTTCCACGTGGACGGCGCGCCGGAAACTGACTGGTCGGCTCCTCAAGCGGCGGTCTCGGGCCTGCGCAGCGGTGACGACCACATGAACCTGAAGTGGCTGGACTCCTCCGGCGGCCGCGTGTTCGCCGCCATCAAGACCTCGTTCACGTCATCCACGCAGCCGCTGATCCAGCTGCTGGCGCTGAACGGCATCAACTGGACAGCCCACACGATCGCCACCGTGGCCGAGTGCCCCAACCGGGTGATGGTCCTGATCGATGAGAGCGCCCAGCTGCTGCGGACGTTCGCCACCTATCCGAAGCCGTCCGGCACCACGAACGCCGGCACCTGCACCAGCTCGGGCGGCGCCATCTACGAGAAGTCCACACCGCTGAACAACATCAGCTTCACCACCACGAAGACCAACCGCATCATGGATGCCGACCAGTATGCCCACGACGTGACCTCCACCAAGCAGAACCTCAACAGCGAGGCGCGGGGCACGGCCAACAGCGGCCTGCTGGTGCTCGCCGGCGTCAACGCCACCAGCCGGTACTGGCACTTCTACGATCCACCCGCCGGCACGGGCGGCGGCGGTGGCACCGGCGATACCACCGCCCCGGCCGTGACGGCGACGTCCCCTGCCGCCGGCGCTGCCGATGTGGCAGTGACGGCGAACGTGACCGGACAGTTCTCGGAAACGCTGGATGCGTCCACGGTCAGCGAGGACACATTCACGTTGACAGCGGGGACGACGGCGGTGCCCGCGTCCGTGACGTACAGCGGCACCGGCAGCGTTGCCACGCTGGACCCGGACTCGGACCTGGCGCCGGACACGGCCTACACGGCAACCATCAGGGGCGGCTCCGACGGGGTGAAGGATGCCGCCGGCAACGCGCTGGCGTCGGACCACACCTGGACCTTCACCACGGCCCCTGCGGCCGGCCCCGGCCCGGACACCGTCACGCTTACCGCCACCGCCGACAGCTACGTGTCCAGCCGCGGCACGGGGACGAACTATGGCAAGAAATCCGTCATGTGGGTGGACAACAGCCCCGTGGAGGTTGTGTACCTGAAGTTCGACCTGTCAGCCTACGCGGGCAGGACGCTGGAGAGCGCGGCGCTGCAGCTGAGCGTTGGTGACAATGCATCGGGCGGCAAGCAGAACGTCAAGCTGGTGGCGGACGACAGCTGGACCGAAACCGGGGTCACCTACACCAACCGCCCCGCGCTCGGCGCCGGCAGCCTTGGCACCCTCGGCCCCACGGCGGCGAACACCGGCTACAGCATTTCGTTGACGGCCGCAGACCTGGCCGGCGAGCTCGGCCAGCAGCTCACACTTGGTGTTGACACCGGCAGCACCGACGGCCTGGCAGTGAACTCGAAGGAGGCGGGCAGCACAACCGCACCCAAGCTTGTCCTCACCTTCCGGTAGGTGCCGCTTCCCGGGATCTCCAAGAAGTGCTGGGTACAATCGGGAGCCAGACGAACGAACACTGCTTTGCCGGAGGTACGGAGAAACAATGTCGGAATGGCTCGAAGTCGGCGCGGACAACTATGTGCTGGTCACCGAAGGATCGCTGCTGAACACCGGACTGATCGTGGGATCCGAACGGGCCATGGTGATCGACACCGGCTGCGGCCCCCGGCAGGGCAGGGAGATCCTGGACGCGGTGCGGGAAAAGACCCAGCTGCCGCTCGTCGTCGTCAATACCCACGCGCATTACGACCATTTCTTCGGCAACGCGGTGTTCGCCGAGGCCGGTGTCACTGAGTTCTGGGCGCACCAGAACTGCGCAGCCGAGATCGATGAGCGCGGGGACGTGCAGCGCCGCTTCGTGGGGACCCTGGAACCGGAGATGTCCACCGGTGAGGGCGAGAACGTGGAACTGGTGGTCCCCAACGCCATCGTGAAGGACCAGCCCGTGCTGGTGGACCTGGGCGGCCTCACCGCCACGCTCTTCTACCTGGGCCGCGGCCACACCGACGGCGACCTCCTGGTGGGCACCCCCACCACCCTGTTCGTGGGCGACCTGGTGGAGCAGGGCGCGCACCCGTCCTTCGAGGACTCCTATCCGGAGGAGTGGGCGGACGCGCTGCGGCACATTTCAGCGCTGCGCCACCGCTACGAGTTCCTGATTCCCGGGCACGGGAAGCCGTGCAGCGACCAGTTCGTGAAGACCATGGCGGATACCATGACCACCGCCGTCCGCCAGGCGCGCCAGTCCATCCGCGACACCCCCAGCGACGCCACCAAGGCGATCCCCGTCCTGCCTTACGGCCCGGAGCAGTCGCGCTGGTTCATCAAGCGGCTCCAGGAGACCCGCCGGGAACACTAGCGAAGTCTGCGCTGAGCTGCCGGCGGACCAGCCGGCGCCTGGCGCCGCGTTCCACCAGGATCGCGACGTAGTCCCGCACCCGGCAGCCGTCCAGGAGGCTGTATTCCTCGGCCACCACGTCCTCGACGACGGAGCGGGGCTCATCGGGGAACCGCTCGGCGAGCCGGTCCACCGCGGCCGCGATGGCCTGGGCTTCGGTCCTTTTGAGCATTACCAGTCCTCCCCTCGGGGGAGAGCCAACGACAACCTGTGCGATGCTGAGCCGGGCTGCATCCTTGAATGATACGGACGGGCGGCGCCGGGAAAAGGGCCTCCAGACGAAGTCTGCGGAAACCCGCAAGGCAAGCGTACGACGGCGGCCGCGCGCCGTCGTCGTACGAGGTCACCCTAGTGCTTTGGGAGCCTCGCATAGCTACCCTCCCGTCCCCTAGCCACCGTTCCGGCTCTGGGGGATCCCATTAGGGAAGTAACCCCAAAAACTACATCGAGTACCCGGTACTCAGGACGACGTACCGGCCAGTTTCTATAGTCGATGTAGCAGGTGCGGTTACGGCCAAGAACCTGCTGGTGACACGGGGTCCTGCTGAATGACGGGACCTGCAGCAACCTTTTCACCACAGTAATCCGGCGCATGACGACGCTGGCAAAGCAAGCCGTGCGGCTGGAATTCCGGGAATCGAACCCGCCTTTCTGTGGTCGCTGACAGCGGCAACCCTTCAAAGGACCGGTGCCACGTGCAGCTGTTCCATCTTCCACGCACCCCCTACGTATTGACCATTCCTGGTTCTGGGCGCCATAGAAGCAGGAAAGTCTCCCGCCCCGGCCTGCGCCGGGTTACAGCCGGACTCCTGGTAGCTGGGCTGACCGTGGCGGGGTTGTCCTCCGCCAGCATCTCCGCCGCCGCTGAAAGCGTGGGACCTAACTTGGTAGTGAACCCCTCCCTGGAGTCAGGTACAACGTTTCCGGACTGCTTCCAGGCATCAGGCTGGGGAACCCCTGGAACCTGGAGCTTTTCGCCGGGACGGACTGGCGGACGCGCGTTGAGCGTGACGATTGCCGGCTATTCGAGCGGTGACAGAAAGGCCATCCAGAAGGAATCCGCGGCGTGCGCACCCAAAGTCACGGCCGGCGAAACCTACAACCTGGGCATCTGGTACCAGTCAACGGTCAAGGTCTCTATCACCACGTTCCGGCACACCGCCAGTGGCTGGTCATACTGGGGCGACTTGGGCCAAGCAGCCGCGTCAGCAGCATGGACGCAAGCCCAGGTTGCCACCCCGACCGTTCCGGCCGGAACCGACCAGATCGCCTTTGGCCTTTCCATCAGCGCCGACGGGACACTTACCACTGACGACTACTCGATGTTCGCCACCAGCACGTCAACGCCCGCACCACCGGCTGCGGGCAGCGAACTGGTGGTCAACGGCACCCTCGCCACCGGCAATCCCGTGCCAGCCTGCTTCACTGCAACCGGGTGGGGTACGCGGACCGTGTCGCAGGGTATCTCGTCAGATGTCCCCGCCACGGCGGCCGCCGGTTCGCGTTCCTGGTCCATCACGGTCAGCAATTATGCAAGCGGTGACGTCAAGCTCTTGCAGGCCGAAACGCCCGCCTGCGCGCCCTCCGTAAAAGTTGGCAGCAAATACAACGTGTCCATCGATTACACCTCCACGTCAGCCCGCAACTCGATCACAGTCTTCACCCACACGGCGGCGGGATGGGGCTACTGGACAGACCTCAAACAGCCCGCCGCCACCGCCAGCTGGGCCACCGCCGCGGCCACAACCCCGGCCATTCCGGCCGGCGTGGACGCCATCTCGTTCGGGCTGTCCATCTCGGCCAACGGCACGCTGACGACCACCAACTACTCCCTGAAAGAAGTGGTGGTAACGCCTCCGACTGCAGACCCCGGCCCCGCGACCGGTGGGTCCTGGCAGGTACACGAGTCCCCGTTGCCCCTCCGTTCCATACACTCCACGCTGCTCAGCGACGGCAGGGTGCTGCTGATCGCCGGATCCGGAAATGATGGAGCCGCCTTTGACGCCGGGTCCTTCAAAGCATCCGTATGGAATCCGACCACGGGAGCATTCACGGACGTCCCCGTCCCGTATGACATGTTCTGCGCTGGACACGTGACGCTGCCAGATGGAAAAGTCCTGATCGGCGGCGGGACACTGGCTTTCCCCACAGCGGGGGACGGGCCCACAACCTTCCAAGGGTCCAAGAAGAGCTACTACTTCGACCCGGCGGACAACACCTTTCACCCGCTCAACGACATGGCGGGCGGGCACTGGTACCCCACGTTGACCAAACTGGGTAACGGTGACGTGTGGGCGGCCGGCGGCCTGAACGAAAAGGCTGAGGGAACAGTACTGACGGAGATGTTCAAGACCTCCACAATGAGTTGGCTTCCGTCCGGCAGCGTCCCGCAGACCTGGAGTTTCTGGGGCACCTACCCGCATATGTATTTGATGCAGGACGGCCGGATGTTCTATTCGGGCGGCCACACCTTCGGCAACGGCCTGCCCGGTACCGGAGCCTCCCTATACAACTGGCAGACAGCGCAAATCTGGGATGTGCCTGGCCTGCGGCAAAAGGACATGCGGGACCAAGCGGGCTCCGTGCTGCTGGGCCCCGCACAGGACCAAAAGGTCATGATCGTGGGCGGCGGAAATACCGACGGAAACGTGGCCGCCATCAACCTGGTGGACATCATCGATCTCAAGCAGCCCAACCCGGGGTATGTGCCCGGCCCAGACCTTCCAGGGCCCGGAAAGACTTACGTCAACCTCCTGAACCTTCCGGACAGGACCGTACTCGCCGCCAACGGCGCCCGATACAACCGCTCGGACAACGTCATGACGGCGGCGATTTACCAGCCCGCCACCAACTCGTGGACGAGCATCGGTGCAGACCCGGTGGGCCGGAACTACCATTCCTCGGCCATCCTCCTCCCGGACGGCAGGGTGGCGGTCCTGGGATCGAACCCGCTGGACAACTCCTACGACACACGGATCTCCGTCTACTCACCCAGGTACATGTTCAACGGAACGCGGCCCACCATCACGGCAGCACCCGGCAGTGCAAAATACGGGCAGCAGATGACGTTGCAGACCACCGGCACCATCAAAGCGGCCCAGCTCATGTCCCCGATGTCTGCCACACACCAGACAGACACCAACGCCCGCCTGGTCGACCTGCCAATGACCACCAGCGGCGGCACTGTCAGCGCCACTGTCCCGGGAAACCCGAACCTGCTGCCGCCCGGCCCTTACATGCTCACCGTCCTTGACACCAATAACCTTCCAAGCATCGCGAAATGGGTGTGGATATCATGACCGACCCCCGGAAAAACGGACCCCTCCGCACGGCAGGAAGGTGGGTGCGCAACAGCATCATCACGCTGGGCCTGGCGGCCTTGCTGGCACTCTCCTACTATTCGGCAGGCAGCTCAAGCCCAAGCGCTCTTCCGGCCCACGCCAGCAACCACACCAACCCGTCGCCCACAGCCGCCGGCGGCAGAATACAGCCGGGCCCGGCAGATACGGCTGATCCGGCCAACAGACAGCAGACCTCGCTGGAAGCAGCAGCGGGACGGGAACACCCCACAGGGTCCGCCCCGGAAACCCAGGGACCACCTCCTCAGCTGCGGGAGAAAGTCACACCGTCCCAAGTATTCGGTGGAGCTGCCCCGGGCACCGGAGGGTGCCTGCCCGAGTACGGCGAGGACGGCCAGTGCCTCCCGGCCGTACCACCAAGCTTGGCCCGGCACGTTAGCGAGATGCGGGCAGCAGGCCAGGACCCATCCGCTATGGACCACCGCTGGTCCTGCAGCGAGGTCCGTAAGTACTTCCGTGACGGCCTGGCGGTGCGCCAGCCGGGGATCGATCCCCAAGGCCTGGATACCAACAGCGATGGGAAGGCCTGCGCCGCTGGTGACCGGTAAGCCCTAAGGGCAACCCAGGATCCTGCTCACCCACCCAATTGAGGCCGCCGTCCCGCGGCTCTGCTTCAGCCCGCCCAAAAACCGGCGCCCCGAGGGGAGCCAGTCCCCGCTACCGAACAGGCCCACCATGTCCCCAGAAGTCCCTGTCCTCATTCTCGGAGCCGTCATCACGGGTATATCGGCTGTGCTGTTCGTGATTGCCCTGTCTACCCTCTACGTCTCTACACACGCCTGGTGGGACCCGCAAACCCAGGCGGCGACGTCGTACACGCCATTGTTGCCCGTCCCCGGCGTCTCGTTCTCCCTCATCATGCCGTGCAGGCACGAAAGCGAAACGGTCATGCGCAGCACCCTGGACCACCTCTGCGGCCAGAACCATCCGGATATCGAGGTGATCATCTCCGTGGGCCACGACGATCCGCACACAGTGGCGGTGGCCCGCATGCTGGCCTCAGAGCGTCCGGAACTCGTTCGGGTCAGTGTTGACAAAGGGGCGGTCAAGAACAAGCCCCGGCAGCTCAACACGGCGTTGGCAATGTGCCGGAAGGACGTTGTGGGGATCTTCGATGCGGAATCCATTGCGGCCCCGGACCTGCTCCTGCATGTAGACACCTGCTTCGTTGCCCGGAACGCCGACGTTGTCCAAGGGGCAGTCCAGCTGGTCAACTACCGGGACTCCTGGTACGCCCTGCGTAACTGCCTGGAGTACTTCATGTGGTTCCGCTCCCGCCTCCACGCCTACGCCGGCCAGGGGTTCATCCCCCTGGGCGGCAACACGGTTTTTGTCCGGAGGGAGGTCCTCAGCTCCATCAACGGATGGGATGGCAACTGTCTGGCCGAGGACTGTGACTTGGGCGTGCGCCTGTCAGTCCTGAACCGAAGGATCGTCATTGCCTACGCTCCGCATTTGGTGACCAAGGAGGAAACCCCGGATTCGATCCGCGCACTGGTGAAACAGCGGACGCGGTGGTCGCTGGGCTTCATGCAGGTCATCGCCAAACGGGACTGGCGGGCATTACCCACCCTGAGGCAGCGCTGCGTCGCCTGGTGGACGCTCATGCAGCAGCACTTTATGGCCTTCGCCGGGCTGTGCATCCCGTTGTCCATCCTTACCGCAATCTTTGGAAAATTTCCCATCCCTATCACTTTGCTGACGTTCGTCCCGCTGGTTCCGGCCGTTGCCGCGGTGGCCTTCGACGTGTGCATGCTTCGGGAATTCGGGCGGGACCACGGCTACAGAATCCGTTTCTACGACCATCTGCGGCTGGTCCTGGGAACCCCGTTCTACCAGGTCCTGCTTGCGTATTCGGCTCTTCGGGCCTTGGTCAAATTCCGGCAAAGCGACTTCGCCTGGGAGAAGACCATGCACGCCGGTTCACACCTCGGGTACCTGGCGGCGCGGCCATGAATGCCCTGCTGCAACCGGTCCCCAAGAGGTGGTCATCTCCCGTTCCTGCCGTCGAAGCCAGCCGTTTTCTTGCCACAGTCCTGCACTTCTTCCGGTACCGGAGCCCTGACCAGATGGCCGCGTTCCTGATTGCCGTGGCCGCGCTCAGTCTTTCCTGGTGGAACATCCTGGACGCGCCCGGCTACCAGGATGATGAGGGCACCTATACGGCTCAGGCCCTGTCCACGCTCCACGGCAGCCTGGCCCCCTATACCTACTGGTATGACCACCCGCCGCTGGGATGGGTGCAACTGGCAGCCCTGGCATGGCTCCCCGGGATCCTTGGCCTGGGCGGCGAAGTGGCCGTCGGGCAAATGCGCTATGTTGTGGCCTTGTACTTCGTGGCGAGTACGGTCCTGGTCTTCCTGATCGCACGGCGCCTGAATCTCCGCCTGCCGTTCGCGGTACTGGCCGCACTGCTCTACTGCATATCGCCGCTGTCTCTGGTGCTGGGTAGGCAGGTGTTCATCGATAACGTGGGCCTGCCTTGGCTGCTGCTGGCGTTCTACCTGGTGCTGTCGCCGCAGCTGAAGCTGTGGGATCACGTGGGCGCGGCCGCCTGTTTTGCCGTCGCCGTACTGTCCAAGGAGACACTGGCCATTTTTGGCCCGGCCCTGCTGGTGGCCCTGCTGCACCGCCCCAAGTGGGAGACCCGATCCTTCTCGCTCATCGGGTTCCTCTCCGTGGGAGGCCTGATACTCGGCTTCTTCCCGCTCCTGGCAATCCTGCAGGGAGAGCTTGTTTCGGGCCCGGGCCACGTCTCGTTGCAGGACGCGCTGGCTTACCAGTTTGTTTCACGGCCGGGATCGGGCAGCATCCTTGACGCCGGCTCAGGCAGGCAGGAACTTGTTCTGGGCTGGATGTATTACGACAACCTCCTGCTTCTCCTCGGTGCGGCCGCAGCGGCGGTGTGCCTGGCACAGCGGGAGGCCCGCTGGATTCCTGCCGCCTTGCTCCTATTCGCGGCTCCCGTTCTGATTGGCCACGGCTATCTACCTGGCATGTACATCATTGCGGCCATCCCGTTCCTGGCCCTGGCCACCTCCGTTGCCGCGGATTTTGCCAGCCGCATCTTGTCGAAGATCTTCGGGCTGGTCCGTTTGCCGGGCCGGCAGCAGTCCCCGCTGGCCGCACCGGGGCAAGGTCCGGCCGCCCTGGTGGCCGCAAACGCGGTCTTGATCTTGAGCCTGGCACTGGTGGTGGTCCCACCATGGTCCGCGACGAACCAGCGGCTGATGGCCGGCAACGAAAACGCCGACTGGAACAAGGCCCTGGAATGGTCCAAAGAAAACCTGCCCAAGGACGATGTTGCGCTTGTCCCTTACTCCATGTGGCAGGACCTCAACGCAGACGGCCGGCACGATCCCTGGAAAGTGATCGCCATCGAGAAGATGGACCTGGACTCCGACTTTGCGGAGCGTCACCCGGACGGCTGGCGCAGCGTTGACTGGATTGTCGAAGGCCCGCCCACCAGGCGCAACGTCACCAACCTGGGCCTGGAAAACGCCGGTCAGGCCTTGGAGAACTCCAGCGTGGTGGCAGCATTCGGCGACTGGAAGGTACGAAAAGTCCTGCCGGGCGGGACTCCGTCCGCTACCGGGGAGGGATCATGATCCGCCTGGCCGGGCTCGTCCTGGGGATGAGGGTTTTCCGCTTTGCCATGATCGGGGCATTCGGCACCGTACTGAACATCCTCATCATGATGGCCCTGGTGGCTGCGGGCGTTGACTACATCCTTGCCGCCATCGTCGCGGGGGAAACCACCATCGTCACCAATTTCCTGCTCCAGGAGAAGATCGCCTTCGCGGACCTGGGCAAACGCCGGAGGCCGTTTCTGCACCGGTTCCTCCATTCGTTCACCTTCAACACGTTCGAGGCCGTGGCGCGGATTCCTCTCCTATGGATGCTGGTGGAGTACGTCCACATGCCCAGCCCGGTGGCACAGGCGGGGACGCTGTGCGCGTCCTTCTTTGTCCGCTACGCCTACCACCTGAAGATGGTCTACGCCCTCGAAAAGGTCCCGATGGTGGCCGGGTCCCGGCGACCTGCCGTCATTACGGACGCGGCCGGAGACCCGGAATAACGTACGACGGCGGCCGCGCGCCGCCGTCGTACCTCCCGCCTTGGTGCCAGGTCAGACGCCTGCCGGCATGCCTCCAGCCGGCATCTTCCCGGACGAGGCCTCCTGATCTGACTTCTCCTGATCCGGCTTGCCCTGATCCGGCTTGTCCTGATTCGACGGGCCCTGATCCGCATGGCCCTCGCCTGCGGTCTCCTGGCCGCCTCCGGAATCCTCGGCAGTCGCGGGCTCCTTCTCCGCGCCGTCCATCGTCCCCGCGGGCATCTCCTGCGCCGCACCACCCTTGTGGCCGTTGGTTGTCACGCTGCCGGCCATGGCGCCAAGCGGCATCTCGATGCTCTGGGGAGCGCCACCGTCGGACGATATGTCCGTGCCGCCTGCCATCGCCGCGGCCGCGGTGGTCTCTTCCGTGAGGAACGGCATGTTCTGCCACCTGTGCCACATGGCGTTGTCCGTGCCGCGGACAAAGACCTCCAGGCGGCCGTCGGCGTTGCTGCCCACAGTGATGTTCGAGGTGAGGATGCCGCCCAGGGAATGCCAGCCGGACCAGCCGCTGTTGGGCGCGGTCTGCCACATGTGCCAGAGCGCGTTGTCGGTGCCGCGGACGAAGGCCTCCAGCCGGCCGCTCGCGTTCTTGCCCACCGCGATATCGGAGGTCAGGATGCCGCCCAGGGACTGCCAGCCGGACCAGCCGCTGTTCGGCGCCGTCTGCCACATGTGCCAGAGCGCGTTGTCCGTGCCGCGGACAAACGCCTCCAGCCGGCCGTCCTTGTTGCTGCCGATGGTGATGTTGGACGTGAGGATGCCGCCGAGCGAATGCCAGCCGGACCAGTTGCCGTTGGGTGCGGTCTGCCAGCGGTGCCACAGGGCGTTGTCCGTGCCCCGGGCGAAGACCTCGAGCCGGCCATCCTTGTTCTTGCCCACCGCGATCTCCGAGGTGATGACGCCGCCCAGGGAGTTCCAGCCGGACCAGTTGCCGTTCGGGGCGGTCTGCCAGCGGTGCCAGACGGCGCCGTCGGTCCCGCGGGCGAAGACCTCCAGCCGGCCGTCCGCGTTGCGTCCGGTGGCCGGCGGCCCGGTGATGACGCCGCCAAGGGAATTCCAGCCCGCCCAGTTGCCGTTGGGGGTTGTCTGCCAGCGGTGCCAGAGGGCGTTGTCCGTGCCGCGGGCGAAGATTTCCAGCCGGCCGTCCTGGTTGCTGCCCACGGCGATCTCGGTGGTGATGACCCCGCCCAGGGAGTTCCATCCGGCCCAGTTGCCGTTGGGCGCGACCTGCCACCGGTGCCAGACGGCGCCGTCGGTCCCGCGGGCGAAGGCCTCCAGCCGGCCGTCCTTGTTGTTGCCCACCGAGATGTCCGAGGTGATCACGCCGCCCAGGGAGTCCCAGCCGGACCACGCCTGCGGGGCTGCCGGGTAAAGGGCCCGGAACCCGTCGATGTCGTCCTGGGTGAGGGCCCGTTTGGTGAAATTGGAGGACACGGTGGGGGCCATCACGGCGTTCGCCACGCTGGAGTGCGCCAGCCCCACGATGTGGCCGAACTCGTGCAGCGCCACCGTCTCGATGTCGAAGGCGCTCGCCGCGGCACCCACGCTCCAGACGTGCTCGCTGTCATCGAAGTGGACCGGTTTGGGCAGGGTGTTGGTGACCACGCTGCAGCCGGGCGGGAAGTCGGCGTGCGCCAGGACCCCGCCCACCATCGAGTGGTCCGGGTCCGCCGCAGGCCGCCAGCCGATGCGGATGTCCGGGCTGGAGCCGAGGGCCACCTCGGTGAAGGTCAGGCCGCCCACGTTCTGCCAGGTCTGGATGGCGCGCCGGATGGCGTCGAAATCGGCGGTGCCCGCAACGTCGTCGGTCCCGGTGTCGAAAGCGTAGGTCAGGGTCCGGTCGTTCCACGCGCACTGGGTGGCGAAGGCGAGTTCGCCGCCGCGCATGTCCGGAAGGCCGCAGCGGGCCTGCATCATGACGTCGCGGGTGGCGTCGTCGAAAACGCCGGTGACGGGCAGGTGGAAGAACTCCTGGAATTTCTTGAGGGCCCCTTCGGTGGGGTCGTCCAGGACGCCGAGCTCCCGGGGCGTTGCTTCGCCCAGGTAGCCGAACCGCTCAAGGTAGCTTTGCACCTTGCTGAATCCCGGACTGCGTTCCCCCGGGGCGGTGTTTTCGACGGCGGCCAGGTACGGGGCCGCGCGGTACTGCTCTTCAGTCATTGGACTCTCCTTGATCTGTTCGAATACTTCGCAGGATCTGCAGTGCGGTGTCCCGTTCCGCGCCGGGGGACAGATGGACGACGGCGGTGGCGCGGCCGGGGAAGTTGGCGGCAAGGGTGCGGATTCCCTCCTCCTCGAACGAGACGAAGTCCGCGGTGGCGCTGCCCACGTTTTCCTGCCAGTGCTCGTAACCGGGCTTGGCCGTGTAGCGGGTGAGGGGGTCAGCGAAGGGGCTCGCGTCGACGGTCAGCCTGATGCCCGCGCCTTCGAGCACGGCGGCGCCGCCCTCGATGGCGCGTTCCTGGGAGGGGGCCAGCTGTTCCGGGACGTCCAGTGCCACGCCTGCCACCCGGAGGGAACTCCACGGCTGCCCCATCAATCACCCTCCTCACACGCGAGGGAACACAGGAACCAGTCGATCAGACGGGCGTTACTCCACCGTTACTGCTCCGTTACTGTCCCGGCGGCCGCCCTCACGGGGGCGGCGGCGCCGGACCGGTAGGATGTGCCGCGTGATGAGAAACGGCGGGCGCATGCAGGACTGGATGAAGTACGCTGCACTCGCGGTGCTGGCGGTCCTTGCCTTCGGGGTGGCGGCGCTCGCGCTGATGAACCCGGGTGGACTGGGCGGGGCCGCGGAGCCCCTTCCTGCCAGCGTCCAGGTGGCCACACCCGCAGCCACTGCTTCCCCGAGCGCTCCGGCGGTTCCCACCGCCACCGCCACCCCCGCTTCCACGGCAACTGCAACCGCCCCGCCAGCTGGAATCGAGCTGCCGGCCGAACCTGTGGTCCTGATCCTGGGCGACTCCTACACGGCCGGTGACGGCGCCGATTCGCCGGACCAGGGGTGGGCCTACCTGGTTGCCAATGCGCTGGGGTACCCCACCAACATCGACGGCGTGGGCGGCACCGGGTTCGCCTGGGGCGGCGGCGCGCAGGATGAACTGGGCGGCGAGTACGAACTCCGGCTGCAGCAGATCGCCGCCACCCCGTCCTTCGTCCCCAACGTCCTTATCCTGCAGGGCGGCCAGAACGACGCGCAGCTCCCCAACGCCGAGGAGGTCAAGGCCGCCACCACCCAGACCGTTTTGGCGGCGCGCCGGTTCTGGCCCGGGGTCCAGGTGGTGGTGCTGGGACCGTCGGCACCCCAGCCGCTGGGGGAGGAGCTCCGCGCCACGAACACCGCAGTCCGCGCCGGAGCCGAGGCCGCCGGCGCCCCGTTTGTGGACGCCATCGACGCCGGCTGGTTCACTCCTGCCAACAGCCCGGGGTTCGACTTCGACGGCGCCCACCCGAACTCCGCCGGCCATGCCCACATTGCCGAAAAGTTCCTCGAGTCCTGGGCCGCCCTCACCCAATAACCCCACCGAATTGACATTTCCGCAGGTCAAATGATGGATTAGTAAGTACTGATGCTTTTGGGGGAAAGCATCATGCTTCCCCCTGTTTCTTCTGCGCCGGTCATCTCGGACCGGCAATCACAACTACTTTGGGGGAAGTCATGACCGCAGTCGCCGAATCGCCACAGAAATCAGAACAGCATCCGCGCAAAGCACCGAAGATCCGCGCTGTCCTGGCAGGTGGCTTGGTTCTCGGAATCGGCGCCGCCGTCACGCTGGCCGCCTGGAACGACTCCGAATTCGCGCAGGGAACATTCACCGCCGGCGCCTTCAACCTGGAAGGCAGCACAGACGGAACTGCGTACTCAAGTAACAACGATCCTGCTTCGCCCAAGCAGCTCGCCTTCATTCCCAGCACCGACAACATGTCCCCGGGGAATGTTGTTTCAACGCCTTTTGCTGTCCGGTTGAACGCAGCGACCAGCTATGACACCACCGTCACACTTTCCACCCCAACGCCCGCTCCCGTTGCCGGCCTGACCTACTCGGTGACCAGGACCAACACCTTCGGATGCGGTGGAACTGTCCTCGACACCCTTGTGCTTCCTGGGCAGGACGTGGGGACGACACCTGCTGGCATCACCTTCCCGTTGACGCAGGGAACCGGGACCGATGCTGGCACCCCTTTCTACCTCTGCTTCCAGGTGACGGCGGACACGGACCTGGTGCAAGGGGCGACAAATACGGCACTGTGGGAATTCTCCGCCCAGTCGTAAAACAATGCATGAACGAGAGGCCATGACGGAGCGCCGGACGGCACTACTGCGCGTCCGGGCCCTGCTGGCAGGGGCGCTGGTCCTGGGGCTGGGCAGTTCGGTAACGCTGGCGTCATGGACGGACACCGAGTACGCAGCCGGCTCGTTCGGGGCAAGTTCCTTCCAGACCGAATCCAACGTCACCAAGCCTTACGACGCCTCGGGTCCGTGGAGCAGCAACGAGCAGTCACCCGGCACGCTGGTGTTTGAAGCGGCTTCCATGAGTCCGGGAGCGGTGGTGTACGCGCCGTTCGCCATCAGGACCAAGCCGGGCTCTGTGGCGGGTGAGGTGGTCCTGGGTGCTCCATCTGTCAGCAGCAGCGGAACGGGGGAGTCGGACCTGGGGGCGGCCCTTCGCTACCGGGTGGTCCGTGCTGCCACATGTGGGGCGTCGTCGTTTACGGGGGCACCTGCTTTCGTGGTGGGCAGCGACGGAGCCAAGCCGTTCACGGCGGGCCAGGCTGCCGGCGTCGTAAATCCCCTGGCGGCCGCGTCAGCCGCGCTGCCGGGGGAGCCCACCCAATTCTGCTTTGAGGTCACGCTGCCCGAAGGCGCAAGTAACGCCCTGCAGGGCCAGACGGCGACGGCGACCTGGCAGTTCACTGCCACCTCCAGCTCATGACCCGGCAATCGTTTGCGGGCCGCGTCCGGGAAACACTGCTGAATGTCGCCGCCGCCGGGGGCGCTGTGTGCATCATCGTGGTGCTCTGCGCCGTGCTTTTCAACATTTCCCTGGTCCTGTTCAAGACGGGGTCCATGGCTCCCGGCATCCCCGCGGGGTCGCTGGCGGTGGTACGGGAGATACCGGCCGGGGAGATCAGGATCGGGGATGTTGTGACGGTGGACCGGCCGGGCAGGCTGCCCACCACGCACCGGGTCCAGTCAGTGGAGCCGGGGGAGGGCACTGCACGGGTGATCACCATGAAGGGCGACGCCAACCTGGCCGCGGACCCGGCGCCGTATCAGGTGGACCGGGTGCGGCTGGTCTTGTGGTCCGTGCCGGGGCTCGCCTATCCGGTTGCGGCAGCCGCGAATCCGTTGGTCCTGGGTGGCACGACGCTTGGCGTATCCGCCTTGGTGACGTGGGTTCTGTGGCCGCGGGAGAAAGCGGGCGGGCATGTGGCGGCGTAGCCGGGGCATAGTGCCGGGGCTGCTCCTGGCTTCCGCATTGCTGGGTTTGAGCGCGCCAGCGTCTGCGTCAGAGCCGTCCGGGTGGCTGGAACTCAACGCAGGCGCCGCCAGCTCCGTCCACCGCCTGACGCCGGGCGGAAGTGCGCACTGGCCGGTGGACGTCGTCGTCCGGGGCGAGCCGGCCACCGCCCTGGACGTGGAGTTGCAGCCGGAGCCCGGCGCTCCTGACGTGCTGCGGGGGTTCCTGACCGTGGAACTCCGGGCCTGCGCCCAGCCGTGGGTGCTGGACGTTTGTGAATCCGGGCCCAGGGTGCTGGTGCCCCGCACGGCGTTGAACGCTGCCGAGGGATTGCGGGCGGACCTGATGGAGCCGGGCAATGCGCTGTCTGACGGGGCTCATGTTCTCTTGACAGCAACGCTGGCAGAGGACGTGCCGCGGGAAGTCCAGGGAACCAGGACCCGGATCCTGGTTGGTGTCTACGGTTCGGGGGACGACGCCGGCACCGGGCCCGCCGGCGACCCCGACCAGCAGCCGGGCGGGACGCCGCCGGGCAGCCTTGCCGACACCGGGGCGAGGCTGGGCGGTTATGCGTTGCTGGGACTCCTGGCTGTGGCTGTTGGCGTTAGCCTGTCCCGACTCCGGGCTGCAGCATGAAAAAGTTCTCGACGATGCGGCTGGCGGTGCTGGGCGCCCTGGTGCCCGCACTGCTGCTGCAGGCATCGACTCCTCCTGCTGTCACCGACGCCGCATGGCAGGACGCCGAGCGGTCATCGGGGAGCTTTGCCGCCACGACCATCCCGGCTCCCACCCTGAACGGGCAGTGCAGCTACGAACCAAACCTTCTCGGGCTGGGAGCCTATGTCCGGATTCTCTGGAAAGCACCTGAGGGATACTCGGTGGCCGACGCCGAACTGCAGGCTTCCACGAGCGGCCTGGGTTCTGCGCTGGCGCCCCTGACAGGCTTCTCCCTTACCGCGGAGACCACGGGGACCGCAGCAGGCGGATACGTGACTGATGTTCCGGTCAACCTGTTGGGTGGACTGCTGGGCCTCGGCACGGAACTTCAACTTTCCATCGTGATGAAGCGTTTCGGGTGGACATCCAAAGCAGCGTCGGTGGCCACGAACGCCGGGCTGGTAGCAGGGCTCGGAGGCTCATGCAGGAACCTGCCGCCGGACGCCTGACCAGCCGGGCGGTTGCCCATTGACGGGCGGGTCTCCTGTGGCCACGATGGTGCCTGTCACGTCGAAAGGAATGGCCATGAAAACCACCAGGACACTCGGTACGGTAGGGGCGGCGTCAGCTGCGGCAGCGCTGCTGCTTCTTGCTTCCTCCGGCGCCGCGGTCGCGGACCACACCCACGCCAAGGTAGTCGGCAACGGCGAATGCGTGGTGATGGCGGAAGGCGCAGGGGAGGAGAGAGTCGACCTCCCGGACGCCGTCTTCGACCACAACCCGAATGTGGACATCGCGCAAGCGGCGAACCGGACGCATCCGCTCCACGTGCTGGTGCACCAGGGCCGGGCGGGCGAAAACATTGCGCTCTACGTTTACGGCACCCCGGCCGCGGACGCAGCCTGCGCGGCAGGTTACGTCAACCGTTAAGGCACGGGAACCGGCCGCGGAAATCACCCCGGCCCACGGAGCAGCGACGGCGGCCAGACGCGCCGCCGTCGTGCGTTCGGGGGTCTATTCCCAGCCTGCGCCCAGACTTCATTCAGCGCGGTTACCGAAACGTTATATATGCTTGCTTAGTGGTTTTTAGGTCTAGCAGCGGAAATTCGTCAGTTTTGGAACGTCCCTCGAGCCCGGAAGGCGGGCTGATTTCGGGGCGCAAGCATGCCTTGGACGGGCTCCGCACCATCGCGGTGGCGGGCGTCTTCTTCTTTCATACAGCGACCGAACAGATGCCCGGGGGATTCATCGGGGTGGACGTCTTCTTCACCCTGAGCGGCTTCGTGATCACCCTGCTGATCATGAAGGAGTGGCAGGCAACGGGCGGGCTGCGGCTGGGTGTCTTCTACGCCAAGCGGCTGGCCCGGCTCTGGCCGGCGCTGCTGGCCCTGTGCGCAGTGATCCTCACGGTGGGCTTCGTCTTTCCCGACTCGGGCTGGGGCGGGCAGGCGGAGTTCGTCCTGCCGGCGGCCGGCTACGTCATGAACCTGGCGCACTTCGGCATGTTCGGCAACTCCATTACCGGTGAAACCCTCGGCCCCACCTGGACCCTCGCGGTGGAGGAACAGTTCTACCTGGTGTGGCCGCTGCTCCTGCTGGTGATGCTGCGGTTCTGGCGGGTCCGCACCGTTGCGTGGGCCACCGCCGGCCTGGCCGCGGCCTTCCTGCTGGAGCGGTTCGTCCTGGTCATGGCCGGTGCGCCGCTGGGCCGGCTGTACAACGGGCCGGACACCCGGGCCGATGAACTCCTGATCGGGTGCGCGCTGGCCCTGCTGCTGACCTGCATCAGGCCGGGTTCGCGGGCCCACGGTTCCCTGCAGGCGGTGTCCCGCCGGGCCGCACTGCCGGCCGCCCTCATCCTGCTGGCCGCCCTGTTCCTGCTGGAGGAACCGCACACGCCGGGCCTGTGGTTCAGCGCCTTCTGGACCCTTGGCCCCACGGTGCTCTCCCTGCTGACAGCTGTGCTGCTCGGCGCCCTTGTCCTGCAGCCCGCCGGGTCCATGTCCCGGTTCCTCAGCCACCCCTGGCTTGCCGGACCCGGCCGGGACCTCTCCTACGGCATGTACCTCTGGCACATTCCCGTGTACCTGCTGCTGATGCCGCTGGTCCAGGACCTGCCGCTCCGCATCACGCTCTCGGCGGCCCTGACCGTGCTGTTCGCCTGGGCGTCCTTCCGCCTGGTGGAGCGCCCGCTCCGGCGCTGGGCCAACGAGAAGCTGGAACCCGCCGTCGTACCTTCCCCGTACCCGCTCCGCACAGAACGCGCGCCCGCGGTGGTCAGCAGGTGACAGGCAGCTGCTCCGGCAGCCGGACCGGGAATGACCGCCGCCAGCATCCTTGCGGCTCGCGGACGACGCAGCCTCAGCGCCCCGGCTGGCGGACCGCGGGACTGGCGGAAAGCGGCGGGAATGAAGCTGGAGGCGGATAATGAGGTTAGGTGCCCCCTACTTTTTTCCCTGCCTCCCCTATTTGCCAGTTCTTGCTTCACAACCCTGGAACCAGGGAGTTAATATCCTGCCACCACTAATCGCGAACAGCGATACAGCAGCCGCACTTACTCACTGGTAAGAAATAATGCGGGCAAAAGGACGGTCTGCGCCTTTTCCGCAATACGTCGGCGGACTCACCGATTGCGGTGATCCCGCCGATGCTGAACATTCAATGCCGAGCATCCAGCGTTCTCCGTTGTGCGCATCTCCGCGGCTATGCGCCGTGCGCCCAACTGATTTATTGAATGGAGTTTCTGATGAAGAAACTGTTAGTTTTCTGTGCCTTCTTTTTTGCGGTAATCGCCGGTGCGGGTCCCGTGGCCGCTGCACCAGTTGATGATGTCCTCCTGGAACTCACCTATAAACCCAACCAGCTTTGCAGCTACCCGGTCCAATTGGTGGTGACGGGCAAGTCCAAATTGATTGAACTTCCCGGGGACCGGATCTTCATCGCCTCACCGGGGCAGGAAGTAACCATCACAAACCTGAGGACCGGGGAATCGGAAACGTTCCTCATTACTGGTTCCACCCATGCCCAGGTTGAGGATGATGGTACAACCGAAGTCACCGTCACCGGATTGAATATCGTCCTCAATCCGCGCGAATCACAATCTGACGAGCCGGGCATCTTCCTGCTGGAGGGCAACTTTAACTTTGCCCTTAAGGCTGATGGAACCGAAGAAAGGGTATTCAGCGGGACGGGAGAAGTGACGGACATCTGTGCTTTGCTCGAATAGCACGTGTCCGGACCGAGTGGTCTAAAGATGAGGGGACCGGTGACTTTTTTGCGGATCCACGCTGATCCGCCGCCTCCGTCACCGGCCCCGAGTCTGTTTCAGTCATCGAAAGGGCTGTTGGCCCCGCAGGCAGCCCTTCACGCATCACTGTGCACTCCACAACTCAAGAACCGGCCCAGAAACCGTCAAGAATTCATCAAGATTCAAAGCCCTGGGTTGGAGGAGTGGCGGGAGAACATGATTGAAAGTGGTTGGACGGCGCGTTCTCGGAGAGGAGCAGCGGTGATCCAGGCCTTGTTGTGCAGGTTGAATGTAGGTCACCACTGGCTGGCTGAGAGGCAGCCCGACGGCGGCTACCGCCGGCGCTGCACCAGGTGCGGCAAGTACGATCGCCGCAGCCAAGACTGGTCCGGGCATCTCGACGCACGCGACCGTCCGGGCAACCCCTACGGCACCGCACCCGAATGAAAAGCCGTGCTGCGATCCTGGCCCTGTCACTCACGCTAGCCGGATGCACCTTCGGTACCCCGGATGAAAACGCCACCACGCCAGCAATGAAGCTTGCCCCGCAGCTGGAGGCCTTTACCGAGGATGCCCTCGCCAATGGAGCGCCTGCCGTGGTCTTCCATGTGCGGGACGGCGACCGTGAGGAGCTGAGGGCAACCGGCGTCAACGACCTGGAGACCAACAGGAAAGCCGTCGCAACGGACAAGATATGGATCATCGGCGCCGGGACACCAATGGTGGCCGTGTCCATGATGAAGCTGGTGGGGGCCGGCACGGTGCGCCTGGACGACCCCGTTTCCACCCACCTGCCTGAGTTCACCACCATTTTCCCGGCCTGGGACCGTGTCACGGTGCGGGACCTGCTGGGCAGCACCTCCGGGCTGCCCGACTACTTTCCGCCCCTGATTGAGGCAAGGACTCTCGATGACCTCCAGACGCGTGCCTTGACCTTCGAGGAAAGGCTCCGCATTGCCGCGGGGGTCGACCTGCCGCCCGGGCCGGTGTCCTACTTCGTGTGGTCCGCCACGGACTGGGAGGTGCTGGGCTGGCTGCTGGAACGCAAACACAATCGGCCGCTTGCGGAGATCCTCGCCGGGGACGTCTTTGAACCTGCAGGAATGGGCAGCACTAGGCTTGCCTCCCCGGGACAACCTCCGGAGCCGATGCTTCACGGGTATGTGCTGGAGGAGGATGGAAACAGGCGCGACTTCACCCGGGTTGACGCCGTTGCGGGGTCAGCCGATTCCGGAGTCATCTCAACAGTGGAGGACCTCGCCAAGTTCCTGGCGGCCCTCACCACCGGGCAACTCCTCAGCGAGGCGACGTGGACCAGCATGATAGAGGCTGAGCCGTCCTCCTTGGGCGGCATCCGGCCGAGCGATGACATCTGCCCCGGCAGCCGCCACGTCATCATGTCCGGCGGGGGCGGACCGTACAGTGTCCAGTCCATTGTCTCCGAGGACGGCCGGCAGCAGGTAACGATGGCCACGGTGCTCCCGCCCCGGGAACTGAAAGTCGCAGATGCGCCTCCGCTTGTCCCCGAAATGGAGGACGCCATCCTTCAGACGGCCAGGAGCCTGTGCGGCTAAAGCGTCTCGGGGATCGGCCGTCCCGGGAAGAGCGTTGCGTACTGCTTCCGGTACATTCGGCGCCCCACGAGTTTGTACGCGAGGCGGACCGGTGCGGGGATTTCGTTGAACAGTTCCTTGCGGTCCGCGGGCGGATTTGTGGCCAGCACCATTCCCAAATAGGCAACCATGAACTTCTTGTCGAACTGCTTGACCCCGTGCTGCCCGATGGCCTTGCTCTCTTCCTCGGTCATCACCCGGTCGGCAACGGGCATCACCTCGGTGACCTCGCGTCGCAGGTGCACATTCAGGACGGCGGCTAGGTCCTCATAGAGCGAAGCGAGCTCGTTGCCCGCTGCAGCGTCCGCCGTCTCCATCCAGCGCAGGCGCAGCGGCTCGATGGCCTCTAGCCGCTGGGTGACCTGCCGGTGCTGCTCGAGCATCTGCGCCACATGCAGCACGCACGCCGGGGCCCGTTGCTCCAGCTGCGGATACATCAGCAGGTCCTCGCCCTCGTGGTGGATGTGCAGCACCTTGTCGAAGTTGCCCAGGACCTCGCCCACATACGCTGCACGGGCGGTGTCTCCGGCGTTGACGGAGCGGACCAGGCCCGGCGCCTCGCTGTACGCCCACAGGAAGAACCGGTGGATCCGCCGCATCGCCGCTGACCCGCCGCACAGGACCGGCCCCGGGGGAAGGGGAGCGGCGGTCTCGCCGGGCTGCATGGTAAAAAAGTCGGTCATGGTGGGCCCCTAACTCGTCGTGAGACCAGGCCCTCTCCCCGCGAGCATGCTATCGCTTGGCTTCCCACCGGACAACGGTGACCGAAATGCGTCACTTACAGGCGGCGGGGTGGCGGCGGCTGCCCGAAGTTCGGGGGCGTGACGGGAAGTGCTGGCCTAAAAGTCACGCATTCTGGTTTTCGCGGCTTCCCAAGGGAGGCCCAGCATGGCTGAGGCGCAGCTTGGCGGCCCGTTCCACCAGGACGGGCACGTAGTCACGGATGGGGCCGTCGTCGAACCGCGCATGCTCCTCGGCAACCACCTGCTCGATAATTGAGCGCTGGTGTTCAGGAAAGCGCTCGGCGAGCCGGTCTGTCAGGGCCAGGAGCGCTTCGGGTTCTCGCGGCATCCCCAAAGCTTCAACCTGTCCGGCAGGGGGAGTCAACACTCACTTATTTGCGGGAGCCTCCGGCGGGAATTCGCTTGGCGGTGCTGGTTACTCAACACCGCCAAGCGCTGAAACCGTCGGTTTCCCGACTCAAGGCTGCGGTACGACTGGACCCAGCTCCAGCTGCACCCCCATGCGCCGCCGCCTTTCAAGGATTACTTTGGACCGTCATCCTCAAGGAGCGGCGCACTTGCCATCAAGAAACGGTCAAGGCTTGATCAGGTTTTCACAAGCCGGCCGACGGGGAAGGTGACGTACGACGGCGGGCGCGTCCCGCCGTCGTAGGTCACCGCGCATGCTACCTGGGCCGGGCGGCGAGGGCCGCGGCGAAGGCCTGCGCGGACGCCGTGCTGCTGTTGATCCGCCAGTCGGTTTCCTTGTTGAAGTGGAACCAGGTGATGGCGGTGATGTCCGGCTGGGCCGCGAGGTAGCTGATGAGCGCGGTGTTCCAGTCGGACTTGGAGCCGCCCTGCTCGGCGGAGGCAGTCTCGGCGATCAGGATCTGCTTGCCGGGGGCCAGGGTCCGCAGCTGGGCGAGGCCGTCGCCGAAGAGCTGGGACGGCGACTGCCAGTTGCTCCAGGACGCGGAGGTGCCCCAGTTGTAGCCGTCCAGGGCCACCGCATCCACGTACGCATTCCCCGGGTAGAGGCCGGACAGCGGGATGGAGCCCCAGTAGGGGACGTTGGGGTTCCACACCCAGGTGATGTTGGTGGCGCCCGTGGACGCGACCACGTCGTGGACATGGCGCCAGGCCGCAACATAGTCGCCGCTGCCGTTGCCGTTGATCTGCTCAGACCACGGGTACCAGTTGCCGTTCATTTCATGCCCGAACCGGAGCATCACCGGATGCCCCCAGCCGGCCAGGGCCTGGCCCCACTGCCGGAGGTAGGGGTCGAAGTCGCCGGCGGCAATCCGGTCCAGCGAGTAGGCGGGCTGCTCGGTGCCGCCGCCCCACGTCCACGGTTCCCAGGTGAGCAGCGTCTGCGCGCCGCGGCCGCGGACGGCCTCGAGCTCGCTGATCGGCGCGGCCTGGTTGAAGTCCTTGTAGGACAGGATGATCGACGGCGCCTCGCCCGCCAGGGCTGTCACGGCGTCGAGATCCGCGGAGGCGAGCGGGCCTCCCGGGGTGCCCACGCCGAACCGCAGGACGGCCGGCGCCGGGGCCGCGGGAGCCGGGGCGGGGGCCGGCGCCAGGTTCGGGTCCTCCTCGGTGACGGAGGGGGAGCTGTAGGTGTAGGTGAACGTGGCGGCGGCGCTCGCCGTGCCCGAGGTGGCGCGGACCGCAAGCGCAGGTCCGTCCGCCGGCGGCATGACCAGCTCCGCGGTGAAGTAGCCGGACGCGCTGGTTTTGAACGCGGCCGTGGCCGTGCCTGCGCTGATGGTTCCCGAACTCTTCTTCGGGAAGCCCGTGCCGGTCACGGTGACGGACGTGCCGGCGGGGCCGGCGTCCGGGCTCAGGGTGACGATGGCGGTGGCGGCGTGGACCGGCGTGGCAATCCACGCCGTGCCGCCCGCCAGCAGGGCCAGCACGGAGACCAGTGTTCTGAGTAGCTTCATAAACCCTCCAACGGGATCCGGCAGCGGCCGGCCCGGGGGAAGGGAAAATGCGGCCGCTGCAGAGGACAAGGGCCGGACGGAAAGACCCCCTTGTTAAGTGTCCGGATCCCCGGGGGCTCTCCGGACCAAATCGGCGCAGGATCTGCGCAGCTTTGGCCGAAGAAACACCCGGTCCCCGCGTCCGGACCCCTATTTGGCCGGATACTCCTGCCGCCGCAGCAGCCAGGCAAGGTGCGCGGCGTTGCGGGCGAGGGCTGCATTGGCGGTGGCGACGGCGTCCGGCACCTCGTCCAGGTCCTTGAAGTCCACCGTCTGCATGGCTTCGCCCACCCAGTAGGTGCCGCCCTGCGCCGGGATGCTGAAGCCGACGTCGTTCAGGCCCTGCATCATGTCCGCCACGCTCTTATGCGCGCCGTCCTCGTTTCCAACGACGGCGACCGTCGCCACCTTCCCGTACATGACCGGGCGGCCCTGGTCATCCATTTCGGACAGGTCCGCGTCCAGCCGTTCCAGGACCTGCTGCGCCACGCTGGCCGGATGGCCCATCCAGATCGGTGTGGCCAGCAGGATGATGTCCGAGGCGAGGATCCGCTCCCGCAGCTGCGGCCACTCGTCGCCCTCGCCCATGTCCACCTGGACCCCGCGCTTCACGTTGTGGTCCACCACCCGGACCGAGGACACCTGGACGCCCTGGTGCTCGAATTCGTCCAGGATGTGCCGGGCCATCACTTCACTGCTGGACGGCTCCGGCGATGGGGTGAGGGTGCAGACGAGGGCGAGGGCTTGCAGGTCAGGCATCACGGTGTCCTTTCACAGCTGCTGGGAGCGGCACCCCTGGAACCGGTGCTCCGAAGGGATTCGTGGACACACCCCGTTCCGGATGGGATGGGGAGCCCCCTTTCACTCGGACCGGGATGTCACGGCAGGGCGTGGCCAATCCCGGCAGCTTCCGCCGCCACGGCTGCCGACGGGCCCAGCCACCGGAGGGCAGGGGCTTCGGTTGCGCCGGTAACAGTGACCGTAACCGGGGCACCGGTGACTGGAAGCGGGACGGCCATGATGCCCTGGCGACCGGAAATTTCCAGCACGCCGGCGTCGATGACCAGCCGCAGTTCCGAGCCCTGCGCCGCAGGCAGCAACGCGTCCGGAAAGTCCCTGTTCCCGGGGGCGCTCGCAAGGAGTCCGTCCCCGCCGTGGCGGAGCGTGGCCAGGGTGCCGTCCAGGGTTGCCACCGTGATAACCGTCCCGGAGGCGGCGGACAGGCGCAGGTCCGCGCCGCCGTCGAGCACTGCCTCAAAGGTGCCCGCGCCGGTCTGCTCAAGCAGCCCGGGCCGCGCGTAGGCGTCCAGGTCGGCGTGCGGCGTGGCCACAAGGGTGTCACCGTCCAGCGTGAGCGTATGCGGGATACTGAGCGCGCTGGCCCACGACCCGTCGGGGTCCAGCACGCCGCGGACCCAGAAGACCAGCGACGGCGTCCCGTCCTTGTCCCGGAAGAAGGACGGTGCGTAGTAGCTCTTGCCGTGGCTGAGCTGCCCCCAGGAGCGGGCCGTGAACTTTCCGTCGGCGTAGCTGCCCACCCCGTAGGCCACGTAGTGGAGCACGTCGTCCTCCCAGATGGAGGTGACCAGTACGTGCGAGCCATCAATCTCGAACAGCTGGGGGCATTCCCACATGGTGCCCGTCCACACGGGACCGGTTTCGGTGCCGGAACGCTGCGCGGCGATCCCGTCCAGCGTCCACTCCGCGAGGTCCGGGGAACTGTAGGACACGGCGGCAGCCGTGCCGCCCTCCAAACCGGCGCCGACAAACATCCGCCACCGCCCGCCGTCGCGGAACACGAACGGGTCGCGGTAGGCCACAACGCCCGCGTCCGGCGCGGTCATCAGCTTGCCGCCCTTGGTCCAGGTGTTCCAAGAGGAGTCGTCCGGGGTAGCGGTGCGGACGGTCCCGATGCCGATGTCCGGCTGTGTAACCGAGGTGTAGAACATGGTGGCCGCGCCGCCGGCGTCCGTGACGATGGACCCCGACCACACGCCGTCGTCCCCGTCACCGGGTGCGACCGCGACGCCCTGCTCGGTCCAGGCAATCATGTCCGGGGAGGTGGCGTGGCCCCAGTGGCAGTTGGGCCCCCACGTGGTGCGGCCGGGGACGTACTGGTAGAAGAGGTGGTACTGGCCGTCCCTCCATGTGACGCCGAGCGGATCGTTGATCCAGCCTTCGGCGGCAGTGAAGTGGAGGGCGGGCCGCGGGGTTCCTACAGGCTCAGTTTCGACAGGCTCGATCACCGGACTCCACCTCCGACCGGGACGCTGCTGGCGGCGAGGAACCGCTGCCGCACGTCCCGGGCCTGCTCTGCGTTGGCCTTTTCCCATGCGTCGATTTCGGCGCGGCGCTCGTTGCGGACGGCATCCCGGGCCTCGGTGAACTTCTTCATCCGCTCGGCGGAGGCAGCCCGGGCGGCCTGCTGGGCAGGACTGAGCTCCGGCAGCGGAAGCTCCTCCACCTGGTCGCGGGGACGCAGCGGCAGCCGCTCCTCCACGGGGTCGATGTCCAGGACGGGGGAGGGCAGCGTCTGGTACCAGTAGGCGGTGGAGGACCAGTCGTCCGAGAGGTGGTTGGCGTGGCCGTGCTCGAAGGTGACCTTGATCCGCTTCTGGAACCGGATGGGGTCCGTCATGTGGAACCGGTAGCTGTGGTGGAACCCGGGCACGTTCTCCTCGTGGACCATGGTGCCGTTCATCAGGAAGGCGTTGTGCTGCATGCCCCAGGCGTGGCCGAAGTAGTCCTCCATGCCGGTGCCGTGCAGGCTGGGCGGCCAGGTGTCGTCGTCGATGAAGATCATGTCGTCACCCTCACCCCACCAGGAGCCCTGGAAGTGCCGGACCGCCAGGTTGCAGCCCACGTAGTGGCCCTGCCCCTCTGTTTCCAGGACCACGTAGTTGTCCTCGCCGGTGAGGTTGGGGATGGCCACCTCGATGCTGTTGGTCTGCAGGTCCGGTCCCCAGCCGGCGTTGGGCTTCTGCCGCCGCCAGTGCGCGTGGAAGTAGGCCGTGTCCTCCGGCAGCGGCTCGGTGTAGAGCTCGTAGTCGATGTAGAAGTACTGCAGGTAGGGGATGTCGTTCTGGTTTTCGACGACGATCCGGGCGCGGGAGTTGAACGGCATCTCGAAGTAGCTGTTGAACGCCGCGCTGCCGCCGAAGGTGTTCAGCTCCGGCTCCTTGGCGGAGACGGACAGCGGCAGGGAATCGTAGGAGCCGGACAGCGAGTTCAGCAGGCCGAAGAAGTCGCCCAGCGGGGCGACGACGCTGGGCGTGTCCTGGTCATCCCAGTACATTTTCAGGACGATCTTGCGGTAATAGTCCGGGTCCACCACCTCCCAGCTGACGCCCAGGGCGTTGTGGATCTCCAGCATGGGCACGCCCACCAGTTCGGGGGAGATCTGGCCGGGGCCGGGCTGGATCCGGCAGGACTGTGTCATCCAGATGTGGGTGATGGCGCCGGGGCCTTCGAGGTCAGCGAGGACGCGTTCCTCGCCGGGCATGATGATCCAGTTGTCCCGGTTGCGGCCGGTCTGGTCCCAGCTGGACGCGCGGGCGGTGCGGGCGGTGGAGAGCTTGGTGAGGCTGGAGAGCAGGCCGGAGCGCGGCGATGGTGCCATGGTGGTGCCTTTCAGGAGGTTGGTGGTTAGCCCTTGACGGCCGACTGGGTGAGGCTGGCGATGATCCAGCGCTGGGCCACAAGGAAGACGATCAGTGCGGGGGCGATGGCGATGGTGGTTGCCGCCATCACCTGGGCCACGTTCCCGGCGCCGTAGGGGCCGAGCATGAGCACCAGGCCCAGCGGGAGGGTGGCGGTGTCCGTGCTGTTGAGGAAGATGGACGGGGCGAAGTAGGCGTTCCAGCTGCCCAGGAACGTGATGACGCCCAGGGTGCTGACGGCGTTCTTGGCCAGCGGCAGCGCGATCAGCCGGTAGGTCTGCCATGCCGTGGCGCCGTCCATCCGGGCGGCGTCGATGATCTCCTGGGGCAGGCCCAGGAAGAACTGGCGGAGCAGGAAGACACCCAGCGCGCCGGTGATGCCGGGCAGGATCAGGCTCAGCGGGTTGTCCAGCAGGCCGAACGTCCGCATCAGCAGGAACAGCGGGATGATGGTCACCTGCGCCGGCACCATCAGGGAGGACAGCAGCCCCACGAAGATGGAGTTGCGGCCGGGAAACTGCAGTTTGGCGAACGCGTAGCCGGCCATCGGCGCGGTGATGATCATGCCCACGCTCACGGCGATAGCGATGACGGCGCTGTTGAGCATGTTCCGCAAAATGGGGACGGGCCCGCTGACCGCGCCGGCGTAGTTGGACCAGTCCCATTCGGTGGGCAGCCACTGCGGGGGCAGGTCGTACGCGTGGCTGGCGTCCCGCAGGGACGTGGTGAACATCCACAGGAACGGCGCAATCATGCCCACGGCTCCGATGACCAGCAGCGCAACGGACACGGACTTCCCGACGCCGGGCCGCCGTCGTACGCCTTTTCCGGCGCCCTGGCGGGGCGGCAGGACCGGGACGTTTAGGTTACTCATTGTTGACCCATGACTTTCGGAGGCGGAACTGGACGATCGTCACCAGCATGATGATCAGGAACAGGGTGACCGCGATGGCTGAGGCGTATCCCATGTCGAACTTGTTGAACGCCACCTCGGCGATGTACATCACCACGCTGCGGCTGGCGTCGCCGGGGCCGCCGCGGGTGAGGACGATGATGGATTCGTAGATCTGGAACGCGCCGATGATGGTGATGGTGATGTTGAAGAACGTGGCCTGGCTGATCATCGGCAGCACGATCCGGCGGAAGACCTGCCACTCGTTGGCGCCGTCCATCCGGGCGGCCTCCACCATGTCCTTGGGCACTTCCTGCAGGGCGGCGACGAAGATCAGCATGGCGAACCCGACGTTCCGCCAGGTGTCCACGATGATCACGGAGACCTTGGAGAACTCGGAGCTGTTGAGCCAGTCGATGCGCTCGCCGCCCATGGCCGTCAGGTAGTAGTTCAGGATGCCCGTGTCCTTCTGGAACAGCGCCTGCCAGATGATGGACACGTATACCAGCGCCACCAGGTAGGGGAAGAAGTAGGCGGAGCGGAACACGTAGGTCAGTGCCCGGGGGAGCCGCTGGTTGATCAGGACGGCGAACAGGAGGGCGAAGCCGTTGATGAGGACGACGGCGGCCGCGACGTAGAGGACGGTGTTGCCGTACGTCGTGGCCAGGCGTTCGTCCCGGAACATCCGGGCGTAGTTGTCCAGGCCAACGAACTTGGGTGCGGTGAGGATGTTGTACTTGGTGAGGCTGAGGTACAGGGCGGCGATGAGCGGGCCGAGGACGAAGACCAGGAAGCCGATCACGGTGGGCGCCGTGAACAGGTAACCCGTGAGGGCTTCCCGACGGCGGGCCGCGCCCTGGTGCCCGGGGCGGCCCCCGCGCCCCTTCAGGGGCGCGGGCGGCTGCTTTACTGCGGGGGCTGTGAGGGTCACTGCTGCAACGCCTCCTCAACATCCTTTTGCGCCTTCTCCAGCGACGCGCCGATGTCCTGGCCGGACATGATCTCGTCCATGGCCCGCATGAAGGCCGGGTCCAGCACGTTGTACACGCCCGGTGCGGCCACCGGCTTGGCGTAGGACAGCGAGTTGTAGAACTCTTCGGCGTGCTCGGGGTGCTTCAGGAACTCCGGAGCGGAGGCGGCGGTCTTGGTGGACGGGACGGCCGCACCTGCATCGGCCCACTGCTTCTGGGTCTGCTGGTCCGTGAGCATCTTGATGAACTCCCAGGACAGTTCCGGGTTCTTGGAGGCCTTTGACACAGCGAATGCGCCGGCGCCGAACACGGTGGACTTGGTGGACTGCTGCGGCCAGGGCAGGATGTCGTAGTCGCTGAAGCCGGCTTTTTCGAAGCCGCCGGTGACGAAGTGGCCGGCGCCGGTCATGGCCGCCTTCCCGGCGGGGAAGAGCTGGTACGGGTCCGCTCCCTTGGGCTGCGGGGAGACGCCGTGCTCGGTGACCAGGTCGCGGACCCAGCCCACGGTTTCCTTGACCTTTTCGTCGGTGAGCTGCGCCGTCTTCAGGTCCTCGCTCATCACGGACGTTCCGTTGGAGTACAGCCACGGGGTAATGCCGAAGGAGTAGTACGGCATGGCGAACCCGTACACCTTGTCCGCCCCCTCGCCGGTGGTGAGTTTCTTGGAGACCTCCAGGAACTCGTCCCAGGTCCAGTCGTCGCTGGGCCGTTCAATGCCGGCGGCTTCGAACATCTTGGTGTTGTAGTAGATCACCATGGTGTTGAAGGTGTTCGGCATCAGGTACGTGGAGCCGTCCTTGCTGAAGCCTTCAAGCAGTTTGGGGTCGATATCCTCGCGGAGCTCCTTTGCCTCGGGATCGTTCTTCAGGAAACCGTCCAGCGGGGTGAAGAGCTCGTTGGCCAGGCCCAGTTCCACACCCTCGGTGGCGATGTTGATGACGTCCGGTGCCTGGCCTGCCGCGGCCTGGGTGGCGAGCTTGTTGACGTACTCGGTCCAGGTGGTGATGG
Source organism: Arthrobacter nitrophenolicus (assembly GCF_045833485.1). Classification (NCBI taxonomy): domain Bacteria; kingdom Bacillati; phylum Actinomycetota; class Actinomycetes; order Micrococcales; family Micrococcaceae; genus Arthrobacter; species Arthrobacter nitrophenolicus. Next base: position 638,112 of record NZ_CP174504.1, on the reverse strand, counting down.
GGGTGAAGTTGTTGTTCACCGTGACGTTCGGGTACTTCTCCTTGAAGCGTTCGGCCACGCTGTCGTACACGGCCTTGTCTCCGGGATCGCCCCAGTTGGACACCGAGATGGTGGCGGTGACGTCCTTGGCCGGGGCGGTGTAGGGGCCGTCGGCGGCGGGGGCTGTCGATTCGGCGCCGCCCGCGCAGCCGGTGATGGCCAGCAGGGCCGCGGCGGCTGCCGAGGCGAGGGTGGTGCGGACTGTTTTTCTCATGTGATGCTCCTTTGCATGGCGTCGCCCTGGGGAGGGGCATGGTGTGGGATGCGAAAACGGGTGATGCCGGGTTGGGTGGCGTTCTAGCCGGTGGATCTTCGGAACTCGAGCTCGGAATCGAGCCGGATGATGGTGGTGGGTGCGCCTGGGTGCTCGATCCTTTTCAGCAGGAGTCCGACGGCGCTTTCGCCCAGCCGGAAGGCGGGCTGGCGGACGGTGGTGATCTGCGGGTGGAACAGGTCCGAGTAGGTGAAGCCGTCGAACGCGGCGAAGGCCATGTCATCAGGAACCCGCAGCCCTTCCTTCTGGACTGCCCGCAGCGCACCCGCCGCCAGCAGCGTGCTGCAGGCGAGGACCGCCGTCGGACGTTCCGCGGAACCCTTGATCAGGGGCCGGACCTTCTGGAAGGTCTCTGCCGCCGTGACCGTGCCCTCGCAGAGCAGCGACGGCGGGACGTCCAGGCCGCGGTTGGCCATCGCCTTCCGGAAGCCGTCCTGGCGCTCCCGGAGGGAGGAGACCCGAAGGTCGCCGGAGACCAGCAGGATCCGTTCATGGCCGCGGCCTGCCAGGTGGCCGACGAGGGCCTCCATGGCGGCGTGGTTGTTGACCCCCACCTGGTCCACGTTGCCGTGTTCCCCGCCCAGTTCCTCCAGCCGGTCCAGCAGGACCAGGGGCTTCTGTTCCTCCCTGATGCGGTCCAGCAGTTTCCCGTCTGACCCGGCGGCCCGGGCGATGATCAGACCGTCCACCCTGCGGTCCAGCAGCGCTTCGACTGCCGAGGTTTCCCGGGCGGGATCTTCCGCCGAGTTGGCCAGCAGCAGGGACACCCCGTTCTGCGCGGCAGCCTCTTCCACGCCGTGGACCATGTCCGCGAAGGCCGGCTCACCGGCGTCTGAGACCACCAGGCCGATGGAATCGGTCCGGGCCCGGCGCATGGAACGGGCCAGAACGTCCCGCCGATAACCCGTGGCCTGCACGGCCTGCATGACGCGGGCCTTGGTCTCGGGTTCGACGTGCCGGGTTTCGTTGAGGACGTGCGACACAGTGGACGTCGAGACGCCTGCCAGCGTTGCGACATCGACGATGGTGGCCACTGCGACTCCTTCAGCAAAACGTTTGCGCGAACGTTTCGATAGTAGAGACAAACGTTTCGATGTGCAATGGGTCACGTAAGATTCTTTTTCCACCTGCGACGCCCGGTCACTTATTACGGTCTTTTCCCCGCCGCCCGTTCACTGGTTACGGCTGTAATCCCGGCGCATGTTTTCCTCGCCGAGCCAGTGTTGAGGGAGAGGCCGCCACAGGTGAGCTGGGGTCGCCTTGAGAGCAACCACAAGTGAGCGCGCGTCAGGAAATGGTTGCGTTCTCGGTCAGGCGGTTGGTGTTGTCCCGGTGGAAGCGCGGTATTCGATGGTCGGCGCGAGGCGAACCACGGAAGGTTCGGCACCCTTGTCCGCGATCCGCTTGGCTAACAGCTCCGCCGCCGTGGCACCGACCTGGAACGCCGGCTGGCGGACGGTGGTGAGCTGGGGCTCGAACAGGTCCGCATAAGCGAAGCCGTCGAAGGCGGCGAAGGCGAGGTCGTCCGGCAGCCGGAGCCCGCGCTGCTGGATCTGCCGGAGGGCTGCGGCCGCGAGGACCGTGCTGCAGGCAATGACGGCGGTGGGCGGCGTGGACCTGGACAGCGCTGCCCGGATGCCGGCGTCAGTCTTCTTGGCGCTTTCGGCGATGACTACCAGCTGCTTGGCCGCCGGGACGCCTGCCGACTCCATGGCGTCGGTGAACGCCTCGTGCCGTTCCCGCAGGGTGGCCACGCGGGTGTCGCCGGCCACCAGCAGGATCCGTTCGTGCCCCTGCCCGGTCAGATGCTGCACCAGTTCCTTGACGGGCGCCCGGTTTTCGACGCCCACCTGGTCGAACGGATCCTCGGAAAGCCGGTCCATGAGCACCAGGGGAGTGCCCTGTCCCGCGAAGTCGGCAAGGGCTTCTGGGCCTGACCCGGCGGCGCGTGCCAGGATGATTCCGTCCACCCGGCGTTCCAGGAGGGCCTGAACGGCGCGGGCCTCACGCCGTGGATCCTCTGCCGAGTTGGCGAGAAGCAGCGTGACGCCCTGCTTGGCGGCTGTCTCCTCAACCCCGCGGATCATTTCCGCGAAAGCCGGCTCGCCGCCGTCGGACACTATCAGTCCGATGCTGTCTGTGCGGTTGCGGCGCATGGCGCGGGCGAGCGCGTCCTGGCGGTAGGAGGTCTCCTCGATGGCCTTGAGGACCTTCTGCCGTGTCTCGTCGTTGACGTGGCGGGTGCCGTTGAGGACGTGTGAAACGGTGGAGATGGAAACGCCGGCAAGCTTGGCCACTTTTACCATCGTCGTCATCGTCGCCGTCCTCAGGGAATCGTTTACGCGAACGTTTCGCGCAGCCTTCGCCAGTTTACAGTTGGGCTGATCCCTCCTCGGTCCTCTTCCGTTGCAGAGATCTTGACCCAAGCCTCGGCGATCCTTCGGGCTTCCTTGACGTGCCCGGCGTAGCTTGGGCCCATCAGGCAGTTCGGGTTCGAAGGGGAGTGGAAGCAATGACGCTTACTGAATACGTTGTAGCCCTTGGCAGCATGCTGGCCTCACTCGGGGCTGCCGGTCTCCTGGCAGCCGGAGTGATCCGTGCAAAGGCCCGCCACTGACCGGTTCCTTCACGGGACCCCGCGCGCCCGCCGGGTAACGGAAGAAATCGCGAGGGCGAACTTCCGGTGAAGTTTCTCTCCCAAACCCCTTTACGCGCCCGGTCCGGTGTCATTAACATCGTTCGTGTCATAGTCCGGATGGGCGCCGGGGGCGTCCGGGAAGGGGGAGTGCATCACCGCTGATGATTACCGAATGACAATTGACCACTACGTTGAAAGCCCCTCCTAGGAGGGGCTTTCCCCTTGCCCGGCATGCGGCCTTCTGGCAAGGTGTTTCCCTCCTAGGGCGTAGGCCGGATGGCGGTATCCGCGCTGTAGGACGTGACCCTGGACGCGGGGCCGCTGTCGAGTACCTTCGAGCGGACCGTGGAAGTGTCCAAAACGACGTGCTGCGCCTCGACGTTGCTCACAACATGGTTCGTGGCCACCACGTTGCTGTCGCCCCCGGCGATGAGGACCATCGTGGGCTGGGCGTTCGGCGGTACGATCCTGTCCGGCGCGACGTCGTAGGCGATGAGGTTGTTGGAGAAGAGGTTGTTGTCTCCCGCGATGTGAACCACGCCGTACAGATCGTCCAGGCCGTTGGATACTCCAAGGAACGGCGGGAAGCCTTCCATCCCGCGCCGGAAGTGGTTGCCTGTGACCAGGTTTTCCTTGCAGTTGTTGGTGAGCCGCATCATTCCGGGGAAGAAGCCCTGAAACCTGTTCGCGGTCACCGAGCACCTGTTGCAGCCGGTCAGCTCGACCAGGCTCCTGCCCCGGGGGAACAGGTTGTTGCCGGTGATGAGCAGGCCCTCGTGGTTCTCCGCCAGCAGGGTGGCCCCCTCCGGACCGGCCCCCATGAGGTTGTCGCTGACGATCGTCGCCTGCCCGGCGCCGGTAAGTTCAACGCAGTTGCCGCATTCGGCAATCATGTTGTCGTGGACACGCAGGGCGTCGGCCCCACGGACTATGAGTGCGTGCTCAAGGTAAACAAAGCCCATGCCAGTGATGTGGAAGGAGTCGTTGTCCGAGGCGACTTCAATGCCGGTCCTGCCGTTCCGGTAGCTGTTGCCGTCCGGCGGGAACCCCACGCCATCAAGGCAGAAGTCGCGGAAAACAACTCCTGACAGGCGCGGACTCCCCGCCCGGCGGACCAGGAACGCCTGCGGTGCCGTTGGCGGGGTGAGCACACGGATGTGGCTGCCGCCGGGCTGCAGCTCGAGCCAGCCGGACGTGTCCGCATTGTCCTTGATGCTGCGGGAGAAAAACCCGTGCCCAAAGCCGGCAATGGTCAGGTAGCTGATGTCCACCACCACCTGCGTCCGAAGATCGTAGTCGCCCGGGGGAATGGTGATGACGGCACCCGGCCTGGTGTCGGCGGTGGTCTGGCGCCTCTTGATGTCCGCGATGATGTCATTGATCACCGCACCGATGTCCACCTTCGCCGTCACCCCGGGCCGGCCCTTGATCTTCCAGGACGTGACGTCGTAGATATTCGTTTCTTCCGGGCTGTCCGCGGCGTGTGCCGGTGCTGTAGCGCCGAAGGCCAGCGCTCCGGTAAGGGTGGCAACAGCGCCAGCGCCCAACAGCCTGCGCCGGCTTGGATCCACCACTGCCGAATTTTTGTCAGTCAACGCTTTTCTCCTCAATGCACAGTGGAACGTGTGGTCTATCCGGCACCGCAAGGCATGGCTCTTTACAGCACAGGGCTGCGGGATCTTGGGGGCCGCCAAGTATGCGCCGATACGTAGAAGAGGTCCCTGCTCCCCATAGAGCGGAAATCTTCAGACGCAAGCCAAAACGATTTGGTTGGCCGGATGCCTCGAGGCTAGGAGGGCGGGGCTGCGGCTGTCAACGCCAAAATTTCTTTCGCTTTTTGGCACAGCGGTGACCCTTGACACTCGATCGCAAGCAGGCCTATGGTGAATGCCAAGTCGTTTTGGCAAAACGATTTTTCAGACCGAGTCACTCTCACCATTCCGTTCAAGAGAAAGTGAGTCGACAGCGATGTCCACTCGTACATTCATCAGCAGGCTCGCCGTCGGCGGCATCTGCACCGCCGTCGCACTGTCCGCCTCGGCGTGCGGCGCAGGAGGCCCGGCCACGTCTACCGGAAGCGCCGGCACCAACACCGTCAACGTCCTGGTCGAAGCCGGCGGCCACGCCGAGCTGACCGGCGTTGCCGAACAGTGCAAGACCGAAACAGGCGTCAGCGCCAACTTCGTCGAACTGCCCTACGACGGCATGTTCAACCGCCTTTCCAGCGAATTCTCCTCCGGCAATGTCTCCTTCGACGTGGCCGCCCTGGACTCCGTGTGGCTGCCCAGCTTCAAGGACGCCCTCCAGCCCATTGACGAGATCTTCACGGACGAGGCCAAGAAGGACATCTTCCCGGCCCTGGTCAAGGAAGCCAACGTGGACGGGCACTTCGTGGGCCTGCCCGCCTGGACCAACGCCGAAATCATCCTGTACCGCAAGGACCTGTTCGAGGACGCCAAGAACAAGGCCGACTTCCAGGCCAAGTACGGCTATGAACTGGCTGCCCCCACCACCTGGGAGCAGTACCAGGACATCTCCGAGTTCTTCACCAAGGACGGCATGTACGGCACGGACGTCAAGGGCGGCGTGGAAACCGAATGGCTGGCCCACGTCCTGCAGGCCGGCTCGCCCATGGTCCTGGACGGCGACAAGGTGGTCATCGACAACGCCGCGCACAAGGAAGCCCTGGACTTCTACGTGGGCCTGGCCAAGTACGCTCCCTCCGGCGCAGCCCAGGTGGACTGGGCCGCAGCGCAGAACCTGTTCAACCAGGGCCAGACCGCCATGACCCGGTTCTGGGCCCACGCCTACCGGCAGATCCCCAAGGACTCCCCGGTGGCGGGCAAGGTGGGCACAGCCCCCATGATCGCCGGATCCGCCGGCGTCGGCGGCGTTCCCGGCCCCTGGTACCTCACGGTGCCGAAGGCCACCAAGAACACCGAGGCGGCCAAGAAGTTCGTGAAGTGCGCCTACGACTACAACGACAAGGGCATCGAATCCAGCCTGGGCCTGGCCTCCCGCATCTCCGCGTTCGAGAAGTACCAGGACAAGGAAGGCTACGAGAGCTTCAAGCCGCTGATCGAAACCCTCAACGGGGAAGCCACCGCCACCCGCCCTGCCACCGAGAAGTGGCAGCAGATTGTGGACACCGTCCTGGTGCCCATGCTGCAGAAGGCCGTTGCCGGCGGTGACTCCGCCACCCTCCTCGCCGACGCCAAGAAGCAGATCGAGGACCTCCTCAAGTAAGACCACCGCGGCCGGCACCTGTGTACCGGTGCCGGCCGCGGCCCCAACCAGCGGAAGAGAAAACCGTGCGCATCTCCGACCGCCGCTTCGCATTGTTCCTGATGACACCAGCGGCGCTGTTCCTGGCAATATTCGTGGCCTTCCCGCTGTTCCGCCTGGTGGCGGACAGCTTCTACAAAATCTCCCCGATCGCCGGCGGCCCCCGCGACTTCGTGGGCCTGGACAACTACTTCCGCGCCTTCGCATCAGAGGCCTTTACGGGAGCGGGCTGGCGGACCCTGGCCTACACCCTGGTGGTGGTGACCCTCGAGTTCGCCCTCGGCCTGGGCATGGCACTGCTGTTCACCATGCTGGGCCGCAGCTCCCAGATCTGGCGGACCGTGTTCATGTACCCGCTTATGATCGCCCCGATCGTTGCAGGCCTGCTCTGGAAGTTCCTGATGATCGACAACTTCGGCCTCATCGGAACCCTCCTGCACCAGGCCGGCATCCTGGGCAACCCCAACCAGATCGGCTGGCTGTCAGACCCCGGCATCGTGCTGTACTCGGTGGCCATCCCCGACATCTGGCTGACCACCTCGTTCATGTGCCTGGTGCTTTTCGCCGGACTGCAGAACATCCCCGGCGACCTCATCGAAGCCGCGCGGCTGGACGGTGCCCGCGCCCCGGCCCTGCTGTTCCGGATCATCCTTCCGCTGCTCCGCCCCGTCATCGCCGTCGCGCTGGTGGTGCGCGGCATCGACGCGGCCAGGGCCTTTGACACCATCCTCATCCAGACCAACGGCGGCCCGCAGTCCGCCTCGGAAACCATGAGCCTGCTGATTTACCGGACCATGATCCGCTTCGGCGATCCCGGCCTGGCCAGCGCCATGGGCACCATCTACCTGCTGGCGATGCTGGCCGTCGCGTTCGTCGCGGTGTCCACCATCTGGCGGCCAGGAAAGGACACCTGATGCGCCTCGCTGAACGAACAAAGCACGACGGCGGGACCCCGGCAACGGCATCCGCGGCACCTTCCGCGGCAGCCGCCGTCGTCCCTCCCCGCAAGCGCCGCAGCGTCAACCGGGAAGGGCTGGAGGCCGGCCGGCGGAGCACCCGCACGCTGCTGTGGATCCTCCTCGCGGCAGCCATGGTGCTCTACGGATTCCCGTTCCTGTACCTGCTGTTCACGTCCTTCAAGACCCCGATCGACACCATCGCCGTGCCGCCCACCATCCTTCCGCGGGAGTGGACGCTGGAGAACTACGTCAACGCGCTGGGCCGCAGCGGTGTGCCGGCGTCGTTCATCAATAGCATCCAGACGGCGATCATCAGCACCGTGCTCTCCCTGGTCCTGGCGGTGCCCGCCGCCTACGGCATCACCCGGTACAAGACGCTGAGCGGCCGGATCTTCATCATGGCCGCCCTGGTGACGCGTATGGTCCCGCCGGTGGCGATCGGCATTCCGCTGGCCTCCATGATGGGGTCCGTGGGCCTGGCCGATACCCCCATCGCACTCTCCATCGCGCACACCACCATCTCCCTGCCGCTCTCCATCTGGCTGATGTCCAGCTTCTTCGAAGCGGTCCCGAAAGACCTGGAGGAGGCGGCAACCGTGGACGGGTGCAGCAGGCTCGGCGCCCTCTGGCGGGTTGTTATCCCGGTGGTCTCCGGCGGCATCGCCGTCACGGCGATCTTCGCCTTCCTGGCGTCCTGGAACGAGTTCCTCTTCGCCCTCCTGATGACCGCCATCCGCTCGCAGACAACGCCCGTGGTGATCGCGAACTTCCAGACCCAGTTCGGCCTGGACTGGGGATCCATGACGGCGCTGGCCGCGGTCTACTCCATCCCGGTCATCCTGCTGACCCTTCTCCTGCAGCGCAAGATCGTGGCGGGCATGACGCTCGGCGCGGTCAAGGGCTAGCCAGGGCCGCCGGCATTCGTCGGTAGCCTACTCATACCGGACAATCCATAAGGACGTGGGACACAGATGACCAACAAGAACATCGGCATCAAGGACGTGGCCGTCGCCGCCGGCGTTTCCGTGACAACTGTCTCCCACGTGCTCAACGAGGTTTCCTACGCCCGGATCAGCCCCGAGACCAGGGACAAGGTCAAGTCCGCCGCCGAGCAGCTCGGCTACGGTCCCAACCGCCTGGCCCAGGCGCTGCGCACGCAGCGGACCGGCATGCTGGGCCTGGTGAGCGAGGATATCGCCACCACGCCCCACGCCGGCCGCATTATCCTGGGCGCCGACGAGGCCGCAAAGGCCCGGGGGTACGGCCTTATGATCATCAACACCTCCGGCTCGGCCAGCCTCGAATCCCGGCGGGCCGACGTCGACGCCCTCCTGGAACGCCGGGTGGACGGCATCCTCTACGCCACCATGTACCACCGCAACGTGGAGCTGCCGGCCAACCTGGGCAGTGTGCCCTCCGTGCTGGTGGACTCGGTGGCCAAAGGCGGAAACATCACCGCCGTGATCCCGGACGAAGACGGCGGTGCACGGGCCGCCGTCGGCGCGCTCCTCGAAGCGGGCCACACCCGGGTGGGCTTCATCAACAACACCGACGACGTCCCGGCCACCCGCGAGCGGCTCCAAGCCTTCCGAACCATGCTGACCGAAGCAGGGCTCGACGGCGACGCGGCACCTGTCGAGTCCGAGGTCTCCGAAGTGCATGGCGGCTACGAGGCGGCCCGGCGGATCCTGGCACGCGAGGACCGGCCCACCGGCCTGTTCTGCTACAACGACCGGATGGCGATGGGAGCCTACCGCGCCGCCGCCGAGCTGGGCCTCAGCATTCCCGGCGACCTGTCAGTGGTCGGCTTCGATGACCAGGAACTGATTGCCGCCAATCTCCACCCGGGCCTCACCACCGTGGCCCTGCCCCACTACGAGATGGGTGCCTGGGCCACAGAGCACCTGATTGACGCCGTCGAAGGGAAGACAGACCTGACCCTCATGGCACTCCACCCGACCATCCTGGGCTGCCCGCTGGTGCGCCGCGATTCCATCGCGGCTCCCCGGCCCTAGCAGCCAGCCCCTTCCACTTTCCCAGAGGACCGCACCAAACATGTCCACCTTCCTTGATGCCGCACGCCCGGAAACGCCTCCGGCCGGTACCGCCAGGTTCCGTCCCGCCGTCCACTTCACGGCCCGGGACACCTGGCTGAACGACCCCAACGGCCTGGTCTTCCACGACGGGCTCTACCACCTCTTCTTCCAGAACAACCCCTACGGCAACGTGTGGGGCAACATGTCCTGGGGCCACGCCACCTCCCGGGACCTGCTCCACTGGACCGAACACCCCGTCGCCATTGCCTGCGACGAAACCGAGGACATCTTCTCCGGTTCCGTGGTGGTGGACCACGGAAACACGTCCGGCTTCGGTACCGCGGACGCACCGGCCCTCGTGGCCATCTACACCAGCGCCTACAAGGCAGCGTCCGAGCACCACGGCACGCAGGCGCAGTCCCTGGCCTACAGCACCGACGCGGGAATGACCTGGCACAAGTACCGCAACAACCCTGTCCTAGCCCGGAACTCTGCGCACTTCCGCGACCCCAAAGTCTTCCGCTACGAGGGCGGGCGGGGCACCTGCTGGATTATGGTGGCCGTCGAAGCGCAGCACCAGAAGGTGGTCTTCTACCGGTCGGACGACCTCAAGACCTGGGACTTCCTCAGCGAGTTCGGCCCCGTGAACGCAGACCAGGGCGAATGGGAGTGCCCCGATCTCTTCCCCCTGGCCGTTGACGGGGACCCGGACAACGTCAAATGGGTCCTGATCGTCAACGTCAATCCGGGCGCGGTGGCCGGAGGTTCCGGCGGCCAGTACTTCGTGGGCCAGTTCGACGGCGCGCGGTTCGTCCCGGACGCCTCTTCAGTTGCAGCGCCGGCCGGGGTGAGCACCCTGGGTGACCCCGTGGCGGCCGCTGCCGCCCTGCAGCAATGCCTGTGGCTGGACTGGGGACGCGACTGCTACGCCTCCGTCTCCTTCAGCAACGTCCCCGGTGGGCGGCGGATCATCATCGGCTGGATGAACAACTGGGACTACGCCAACCAGCTGCCCACCGCCCCCTGGCGGTCCTCCATGACCCTCGCCCGCGAAGTGCGCCTCACCGCAGCCAACGGCTCGGCGCGCCTGGTCCAGCAGCCCGTCCTGCCCGGCCACCCTTCCGGACAGGAGCCGCCTGCCCTTGCTCCCGTGGAGCAGATCATCACGGAACCGTCCGACCTGCAGGACTCGGTCCTCCTGCTGCCGGCTGCGGCACCGGGCAGCGCGCAGGTCATCGAGGCGGAGATCCTGCCCGGGAGCGCCGAACACGTGGCCTTCCACCTCTTCGCCAGCGAGGACGGAAGCACGGGCACGGTGCTGGGCTACAACGCCGCCACCGGCCGGCTCGTCCTTGACCGCAGCAGGTCAGGGGACACGGGTTTCCACGAAAAGTTTTCCTCCGCGGAGTCAGCCCCGCTGGTCCTTGAGGACGGCGTGCTCAAGCTGCAGATCGTCGTCGACCATTGCTCGGTGGAGGTCTTCGCGCAGGGCGGCGCGGTGGTCCTGACAGACCTCGTCTTCCCCGGCGCGGAAAGCCAGGCGAACTGGCTGGCGGCCGCGGGAGGCCCGGCAACAATCCAGAAACTCACGGTCTCAACCCTCACCTGACCGCAGGTTGGGCAAGTCAAGAAAGGTCCCGAAAAATGCACACGAACGATGACCCCCAGCCGGGCCCTGACGTCGTAGTAGTCGGTGAAGCCCTCGTGGACATCGTTGTCACGTCCGCGGGCACTGTGGAGCACCCCGGCGGGTCACCGGCCAACGTGGCCTACGGGCTCGGGCGGCTGGGCGCGGCCACCGCGTTGCTGACCTCGATCGGCGACGACCCGCGCGGCGCGGCCATCGAGCAGCACCTGCGCAGCGCCGGCGTCGAACTCCTGCCCGGTTCCAAAGGGCCTGGCCGGACCGCCACGGCGACGGCGACCCTGGCGTCCGACGGGTCCGCGCACTATGACTTCGACATCCGCTGGGATCTGCCGCGGATCGCCCCGGCCACGCTGCCCAAAGTCCTGCACACCGGCTCCATCGCCACTTTCCTGGCGCCGGGGGCAGCTGCGGTAAGGGAGCTTCTGGAGCAGTCGCACCGGCGGTGCATGGTCACCTACGACCCCAACATCCGCCCTGCCCTGCTCGGCAGCCACTTCGAGGCGAAGACCATCTTCGAGGAACTCGTCCCCTTCACCGAGGTGGTCAAACTCAGCGACGAGGATGCCCTGTGGCTGTACCCGAAGCTGTCCCTGGCGGACATCTCACAGCGCATCCTGGACCTCGGGGCCGGGCTCGTCGCCGTCACCAGGGGAGCGGAAGGATCGTTGCTCACCACGGCGGGCGCGCAGGTGGAGGTCCCCCCGGTCACGGCCGAAGTGGCGGACACCATCGGCGCCGGCGACTCCTACATGTCCGCCCTGGTCTACGGACTCCTCATGCGCGGGGCCGACGGCTTGGCGCCCTCCGTGCTGGAGTCGCTGGGCCGGATGGCCTCCCGGGCAGCGGCCATCACGGTCAGCCGGCCCGGCGCCAACCCGCCGACGGCGGAGGAGCTGCAGGCCGAGCTCCCGGAGCAGCAAACAGTGGCACCATGAGAACCAGGACACAAAGGGAAGAGCCCATGCCAAGCAACAACTATTACGACGTGACCATGTGGCCGGTCGGCAATCCGGCCAAGGACGTGGGCGAAGTGATCAACAGCATCATCGCCGACATCAAGGAACGGCAGGCTGCCACAGATGTGAACGACGGCGGCAAGCCCGGCGCGGTGATCTACCTTCCGCCGGGGGATTACCACCTTCGCACCCAGGTACTGATCGACGTCAGCTTCCTCCGGATCGAGGGCTCCGGGCACGGCTTCACGTCGTCGAGCATCCGCTTCAACGTGCCCGAAGACGAATGGCCGGACCTGCACGAGCTGTGGCCGGGCGGAAGCCGGGTCATCGTGGACCTTCCCGCTGCCGGGGACGGGGAGGAAGCCAAGGGCGCCGCCTTCTATGTCGAGCGGAACGGAAGCCCGCGGATCAGTTCCGTGGAGTTCTCCAACTTCTGCATCGACGGGCTGCACTTCGTTCCGGACGGCTCCGGACTGCGGGCGGAAAACACGTACGTCAACGGCAAGACCGGCATCTACGCCGCGACTGCCAACGACTCGTTCCGCGTCACCGGCATGGGATTCGTCTACCTGGAGCACGCCCTCACCATCTATCACGCGGACGCGCTGTCCATCCACGACAACTTCATTGCCGAGTGCGGAAGCTGCATCGAACTGCGGGGCTGGGGACAGGCCTCCAAGATCACCGACAACCTGGTGGGCGCCGGCTTCAAGGGCCACTCGATCTACGCCGAGAACCACGGCGGGCTCCTGGTCACCGCGAACAACGTCTTCCCCCGGGGCGCGAGCAGCGTCCACTTCAAAGGCGTCACCCGGTCCAGCGTCACCAACAACCGGCTGCATTCGTTCTACCCGGGGATGGTGCTCCTCGAGGACAACAGCTCCGAAAACCTGGTGGCCACCAACCACTTCCTCCGCGACCATGAGCCCTGGACGCCCTTCCTGGGAGTGGACAACGGGCTGGACGACCTGACCGGGCTCCTCAGCATCAGCGGCAGCAACAACTCCGTGGTGGGCAACCACTTCTCAGAGGTCATCGACTCGGAGAGCATCCGGCCGGCGGGCGGCACGCCTGTCATCATCCGGCTGGCTGCGGGGGCGGGCAACTTTGTCTCCAACAACCATGTAGTGGCATTGGACGTCTCCGCCAAGTCGAGCGATTCCTGCTTCGCGGCCCAGGTTGACGCCCTGCTCACCACCGAGGCCACGGAAGGCCTCGCCGTCACCACCGTCATGGTCGACTCCGCATCAGCCCGGAACACGGTCCTTGATTCCGGAAGCGACACCCAGGTTGTCCTGGACAAGGCCGTGAACGCCTTTCGGGCCACCCCGACGATCGGTATGTAGCAGAGGAAAACCCTGCAGGGCGCGGGAAGCACGTAGTGGGGTTTAGTAAAACGAGTAGGGATTACGCGGGTGCCGGCGCCGGGGGCTTGCATAGATTCGGGGCATGGCTGAAGTAATCAATCGCAAGCACGGGCGCCGCAGGATGGCCACAGAGGCCAAGCGCGGCGTCCAACCCTACGTCGTGGTGAACGCTGTTTTGGTGGTCGGCCTGGCCATCGCCATTTTCGTGCTGACCCGCTAGCCCTGGGCAGTATCCCTAGGCCAGCGCCGGGGGCTCGAACCGAGCTGCCGGGGTGCCGCCGGCCAGGGCTTTGAGGATGTTCTCGGCGACGGTCCGGACCTTCAGGTTCCGCTGCCGGGACACTCCTGCGAGCTTGCTGAACGCCTCCGTGTAGGAGCAGCGCGTCTGCGCCATGACAACCCCGCACGCCACGTCGATGGAGGTGCGACTTTCCAGTACCGTTTTCAGGTTGTCCCCGGCGGACCGGATGCTGCGTACTTCCAGTGCCAGCTGCATGCTCTGCGAGGCCACCCCGGCAAACCAGGTGGCCTCGCTGACCAGCTCCGGCGTGAAGTCGAAACCCTCCGGCCCCAGGAACACCAGGGTGCAGGAAATGCGCGTCCCCACATCAAGCGGCACCGCCAGTGCCGCGCCGTAGCCGGAAGCAACCAGCCGCCGTCGGTATGCGTCCCACCGCTGGGAGGAACCGTCCGCCGCCACCTGCACCGGCCCGGCGTCGGCCTGCATCATGGGCCCGTCACCGTACCGCTCCTCGGAGGCTGCCAGGCACTCCGCCGGGGCCGTGCTCCCGGCCGTCACCGGCGGCGTCCCCGCCCGGTGCAGGGTGGCCCCGCATGCCATGCCGGCCGGACCGCTGAGCGCCGCCGCCGCGGACTCGACCAGCCGCTGTACTGAGTCAAGGTCCGTCTCGGCGCCGGTCACCAGGTCCAACAGCAGGCCGGCGTGTCCCGTCCGCTTGCCTCCGGATACCGGCTGTACGGCCATTCTTCTTCCCCCATCGACGTCAGGTCATGCCCGCCGCAGCAGGCTTTAGTCGAATCTAGGGGGATGCCCCGGGAGGGGGCACGAGTAGTGGGTACTCTACTTTTCCTGCCGGTACTTGCCGCTACTTGCTTCCAGCCATTCCAGGAAGGTCTGGCGTCCGACGGCGGCACCCGGCGCCGGGATCAGCGCACCGCTGCGCATGGCCTTTCCCATTGGGCCGGGGAACGGGACCTCCACCACCTTCTTGCGTTGTCCCGTCCTGTCCAGGTAAGCGCGGACCAGTCCGTCGAGCTCCTCCAGCCGCGGGCCGCCCAGGTCCGTGATGCGTCCCTGCGGCCCGGCCTCCGCCGCCGCCACAAGGGCCTCGGCCACCTCGCGGGCGGCCACCGGCTGGGTGAACATCTTGGGCACCAGAACCACAGGACCGGCGGACGCCGTCTTCACCACGAGCGGCACGAACTCGTGGAACTGGGTGGACCTCAGCAGGGTCCACGGCACGCCGCCGTGCCGGACGGTGTCCTCCTGGACCAGCTTGCCCGCGTACAGGCCGGAGGTGGCCTTGTCGATGCCCACGATCGAGAGCACTACGTGGTGCTTCACGCCGGCCCGCTTTTCCGCGGCCAGCAGGTTCTGTGTGGCGTTGGTGAAAAAGTCCACGGCCTTCTTGGTGGCCGTGCTGTTGATCCCGGAGACGTCGATCACCGTGTCCACGCCCCGAAGGGCGTCATCCAGCCCCCGGCCGCTGACCAGGTCCACGCCCTCCGCGCGGCTCAGGCTGGCCACGTCATGGCCTCGCTCCCTGGCAAGCTCCACCACGTGGCGCCCAACGGTACCGGTTCCCCCTGCAACGGCAATCCTCATAGGAAAAATCCTATGCCCGCCGGGTGCCTCCTGCCGTCCATGTCACAACTGCGCACGGAGGGCATACCGGGTCTGTTTGCTGCACTGCATGATCCGGCGCAGATGGGCTGCCGCCAGGTGGGGGAGTTCAACACCGGGATCGGCCCGGGAGGAGTCCTCCCGCAGCTCCCCTTCCAGGTTCAGCGCCAGGCCGGCCAGGCGTTCGGCGCCCACCATCTGGCTGGACGTCTTCAGGCTGAGTACTGCATCCACCGCTCCCCGAAGGTCACCGGTGGTTAGCGTCAGGCGCAGGCGCTCGGTCCTGACGGGCAGTTCCTTGATGTAGTTCTCCACGAAGACCCGCCAGATGCTCTCGTCGTCGTCCAGTTCGGCGCGCAGCCGTTCGAGCACGGACGGATCAAGGAGGGGCCGGGGGAGGTTTTCGTCCTGCATTGGCAGTTGTCCCTTCGCCAGGAGCGAGTGGCCCTCCTCCCCGTCACGAAGAAGAACCGCTGACTGCCCCCAGGCCTAGGAAGGACGCTACGGGCCCGCGGTACGCAGGACACGAGTAGTGGGTACTCGAGTTTTCCGCCGGGCCTGGGGCTCCACCTCTTGGACGGCGTGCCCGGATTAATGAGGGGGCTTTCACCCGTGTGCCGCCGGACGCTTCTCATTACACTGGAACGCATGACTGAGCAGGAGCCGGCCGGGGGCCGTGCTGCAGTTACTCCCGGCGGCGGGGCAAGCTTTTCGAACGACCCGGCCATGGCACAGGCGGTGGACGAGGAAGGCGAGGCGGCACGCCACGCCGATCCCGGCGCCGTCGACACCTCCGTGCGGACTCCGAAGCAGCGGTCCCGCACCTTCATGGGGATCCTGGTCAACACCGGGGTCGCCAACATCACCACCAGCTACCTCTGGTTCGCCCTGACGTTCTGGGTGTACCTGGAGACCCGCAACGTGATCGCTACCGGTGTGGTGGGCGGCGCCTACATGCTGCTGATCGCGCTCTCCAGCATCAGCTTCGGCACGTTCGTGGACCGGTACCGCAAGCTGGCCGTGATGCGCTTCGCCGCCGTCTTCACACTGCTGATGTTCATGCTGTCCGGCGTGATGTTCCTGCTGACACCCGAAGCGCAGCTGCTGGACCTGACACAGCCGTGGTTCTGGCTCTTCACCATGATCATCCTGGTGGGCGCCGTGGTGGAGAACCTGCGGAACATCGCCCTGTCCACAACTGTCACCATCCTCATCGAACCGGACCGGCGGGCCAACGCGAACGGGCTGGTGGGCATGGTGCAGGGACTGATGTTCCTGGTCACCTCGGTGCTCTCCGGGCTGTCGGTGGGGCTGCTGGGCATGGGCTGGACCATCGCCGTCGCCATCGTCCTCACGGCGCTCGCTTTCGCGCACCTGCTCACCCTGCACATGCCCGAAGAAGTGCGGGCGGCTGCCACGGATGCCCAGGGCGGCTTCGACCTTCGGGGTGCGCTCGCCGCCGTCCTGGCCATCGGCGGGCTGTTCGCGCTGATCCTGTTCTCCACGTTCAACAACTTCATCGGCGGCGTGTACATGGCCCTGATGGACCCGTACGGCCTGGAGATGTTCCCGGTGGAGCTGTGGGGCATCTTCCTGGCGGTGGGTTCCAGCGGGTTCCTGATCGGCGGGGCCCTGATCGGGAAGTTCGGGCTCGGCGCCAACCCGCTGCGGACCCTGCTGTTCGCCGTCGTGGCGATGGGGTTCCTCGGCGCGGTGTTCACCCTGCGCGAGTGGGCCTGGCTCTACGTTGTGGGCATCTGGCTGTACCTGACCCTGGTGCCCGTGGTGGAGGCCGCCGAGCAGACGGTCATCCAGCAGGTGGTGCCGCTGCCCAAACAGGGGCGGGTGTTCGGCTTTGCCATGGCGTTTGAGTCGGCGGCCGCGCCCATCACGTCGTTCCTGATCGCGCCGATCGCCCAGTTCTGGATCATCCCGTATGCCCGGTCCACGGAAGGCGCCGCCCAGCTGGCGCCGCTGCTGGGCGAGGGCACGTCCCGCGGCATCGCCCTGGTGTTCCTGGTGGCCGGGATCATCATGGTCATCGCGGCGGTGCTGGCGTTCCTCACCCCCGTCTACCGGCGGGTCTCGGCCGAGTATGCAGAGGCAGCCGCGGAGGCGAAGGCGTCCAGCGAACCCGCCGAGGGCTGAGGCTCCATCTTTCCGGCGAGGTTACGACGCAGGGCCCCGGCCGCCGTCGTACTCCCTTGGTTCTCCGCCGTCGTAGTCCCTTGATGCTCCGTCGTGGGGCAGATTGGCGGCCTGCCGCGGTGTTCGGCAACTCTAAATCCGGCGTGTCCGTGTCGATGTGCCCCGCGTCCGCCCGGAAAGTCTCCCCAGCGCTGTCCGGCCACCAGGAAAAGGACTAGGGTTCTTGCTCCAGCACGTCAACAGAGGAGGCAGCATGTCCGGTGAACCTGTATTTTTTGAACTCGGCGTGGAGGACGCCGAACGGGGGAAGCGCTTCTACGGTGAACTCTTTGGCTGGACCCTGAGCCCGGGACCGTCCGGCGCCGGCTTCTCCATCGGAACGGCCGGAATCCCAGGGGGCATCCATGGCGGTGACCGGGGCGCCTCGCCCTACCTGTTCTTCAGGGTGGACAACCTGGATGAGGCGCTGGCACGGGTGCGGGACCTTGGCGGCTCCGTGGACGAGACGGACCTGGGCGAGAGCGAGAGCACCGTCGCCGAGTACGGCAGGTTCAAGCTGTGCAGGGACGATCAGGGGTCGGCCTTTGGCCTGCACGAACCGCCGGCAAAGTGAGAGCGGGATGGCGCGGAACCCGCAAGATGTGAGCTGGCGTCAGGGGCCGGTCCGGGCGAGGGCTGGTCTGGCCCGATTCCGCCGGGTCTTCACCGCGGTCCAGGCCCCGGGTACCCACCGGCACAGCGCCCAGTAGCCCACCCCGAATACCAGGGAGCCAGCCACCGCCAGCACCTGGCTGACCGGAAGCAGCACGGGGTAGACCAGCCAGTGGGTGAGGTAGATGTAGAGCGACGCCGCGGCCAGCCACCCGGTCACCCGGCGGAGCAGGGCCGGCACCGGCAGCGCCGGAACCCATGCGAGCAGCAGGATCCCGGCGGCAACGGTGACCTCCCGCACCGTGCTGTTGAAGAACCCGGGCAGGGTGAGCACGGTGATCAGGGAAACCGTCAGCCGGTGGAGGTTGGTGCGGGCGCGTGCCAGGGCCCAGCCCAGCGCGAAGATCCAGAACACGGGCGGGGGCTTGGGCAGGCCGGGATCCACCAGGTCGTACCGGCTCAGCAGCGCAACGCCCACCAGGCCCAGGGCGAAGAGGAACGGCGCCCGGCGCTCCCACCGGTCCACCCAGGGGATGGCCATGAGAGCTCCCACCGCCAGCAGGATGTACACCAGCAGTTCCACGAACCAGAAGTGCCACTGGGTGGTCACCTGCTCCGGGCCCACTATGGCGTTGAGCAGGAAGATGTTCGCCACGGTGTAGTGGTCCGTCAGCAGGTACGCCACGGCGATGAACAGCACGGACGGTACCACGATCCGGGCCAGCCCGCGGAACTGGCGCCGCAGCCGCGGAACGCGCTCCTCGGCCAGCTGGAACCGGGCGAAGTTGTACCCTGCCACAGCGAACAGCAGGTGCGCGGTCTGGAAGGTGAACAGCTCCACATGCGTGGCCACCACGCACACGATCGCCGCCGCGCGCACCACCAGGGAGGTCTCCAGGAACGAGACGAAGCGCTTCTTCCGGGCCGGGCGCCGGCGTTCCAGCTCCTTGACGGGCAGCAGGTGCCAGTCGGAGGGCAGCTTCCCCAGCACGCCTTCCAGCCGGACGGAGACCGCCACGTAGGAGAGCGAATCGCCGTCGAGGGAGACGAACGTGTCGTCATCCGCCACGCTGTCGCACTCCAGGGCGTCCATGAAAATCTGCCGGATGCCAGCCTGGCCCTCGGGCGCAGTCCCGGGAACAGCCGCGGCGCCGGAGTCGCTGTCCGGGACAGGGGTAACCTCCGGGGCGGCCAGGGAGCGGACCGCCGGGTAGTCGATCTTGCCGGTTGCCAGGCGCGGGAGCTGCTCCACGGCGTGGACCACGACGGCGGCGCGCGGCAGCCCCAGGCTGCCAGCCAGGACTTTGGCGAGCATGCCGCCGTCGTGCCCGCCTTCGACGGCGGCGACGAGCAGGTCATCGGTGCCGGCCGCGGCCGCGGTGATGCCCATGCCGGCGAGGATCCGCTCCACCTGCCCCAGGTCCACGCGCAGGCCCACGATCTTCACGAACCGGCTGCGCCGGCCCACCACCTGGTAGAGGCCGTTCTCCTGCTGGCGGGCCAGGTCGCCGGTCCGCAGCTCGGAGATTTCCCTGCCCAAAGCCAGGTCCGCAGGGGACTCGGCGTAGCCGAGCATGACGTTGGGGCCGGTGTACACCAGTTCCCCGTCCGCCAGGTCCTCCACGGGGTCGATCCGGAACGTGCCGCCCGGCACCGGGACGCCGATGGTCTCTGCGTGGTCTGCCGCCAGGTCCGGTGGCAGGTACGCCATCCGGGCGGTGGCCTCGGTGGCCCCGTACATGACGAACAGGTCCCAGCCGCGGCGCTGCCCGGTCTCGGCCCAGGACCGGACCTTCTCGGGCGCCAGCCGGCCGCCGGCCTGGGTGACGTACCGCAGCCGCGGCAGGTCCTTGTCCGCGAACCCCACCCGCTCCAGCAGGTCGAAGGTGTAGGGGACCGCCGCGAAGGAGGTGGCGCCCTGGTCCCGGAAGAGGTCCCAGAAACAGGGATCCACCACGGAAAGGTCGGTGAGGACCAGCCCGGCCCCGCGGACCAGGTGGCTGTTGACCACGGACAGGCCGTAGCAGTAGTGCAGGGGGAGCGTGGTGGCGGCACGGTCGTCCGGGCCGATGTGCAGGTACTCGGCGATCGCCTCAGCGTTCGCCGAAAGGTTGGTGTGCGAGAGCCGGACGAGTTTCGGCGAGCCCGTCGACCCCGAGGTGCTGAGCAGCAGCGCCAGGTCCGGGTGCAGGTCATGCCGGGTGCCTGGCCGCCGCTCCTGCAGCATGGGGGTGCCGTCACCGCCGCCCGGCCACAGCAGGGCATCGGGGTCGTAGGCGCTCACCAGGGAGGCCAGGGCTTCGGGTTTGTCCGCCGGGGCGAGCAGGAGCGGATGTCCGCCGGAGAGCGCGGCAAGGTAACCCACCAGTGAGTCCAGGCTGTTGCCGGCTGCCAGCACCACCAGCCGGCGTTCGGTTCCCAGCCTGGCGGCAGTCCGGTCCACCAAGGCTGCGAGCTCGCGGTACGTGACGGTGCCGTCAGCGGTGAGGACCGCCGGGCGGTCGCCGTGCCGGGCGAGGTCGGTGAACGCGACCCGGGCGAGTTCGGGCTGCGTGGTCATCGCGCAGCCCGGCTGGGGTGAAGGGACATGGAGGGGCCTAACTAAGCTGCAGGCTCGGAGGAGCGCTGCTTGAGGGAACTGCCGGGAGGCGGGGAGGTGATGGCTTTGTCACCGAGCAGCAGCGTGGGCGTGGTACCCGGCGCCACTGAGACGGCGACCGCCGTGCCCACCGGATGGCGGACGCTGTGCGGCTGCCAGGACCGCAGGGTCCGCCCGGACGCCAGCGTGACGTAGTGCAGCACGAACGCGCCGTGGTATTCGACGGCGGACACCCTGGCGGAGGACGCCGGGTCGGGGAGCAGCGCCACCTCGTGCGGCCGCAGCACCACATTAACGTCGACATCGCTGTCCGCCCAGCCGGGGACGGTCGATACGACGCCGATCTCGCAGGTCAGCAGGGCCCGGTGCACGTGGGCCGGGAGGAAGTCGGCGTCGCCCATGAACGAGGCGACGAAGCGGGTTGCCGGCTGCTCGAAGACTTTCTCCGGCGTGTCCGCCTGCTCGATGACGCCGCTGCGCATGACCACCACCCGGGTCCCCACGGACAGGGCCTCGGTCTGGTCGTGGGTCACCAGGACGCCGGTGGTGCCGGCCTCCTTCAGCGTTGCCACGGTGTCCCGCCGCACCTGCGCGCGGAGGGATTCGTCCAGGCTGGAGAAGGGCTCGTCGAGGAGTACGACGGCGGGCCGCGGGGCCAGGGCGCGGGCCAGCGCCACACGCTGCTGCTCGCCGCCGGAAAGTTCATGCGGGTAGCGGTCCGCCAGGTGGGAGAGGCGGACCAGGTCCAGTACTTCACCCGTCCGGGCCCGGCGCTCGCCACGGCCCAGCCGGTCCAGGCCGAACTCGACGTTCCCGGCCACCGTCATGTGCGGGAACAGGGCGTAGTCCTGGAACACTAGGCCCACCCGGCGCTGCTCCGGGTAGACAAACCGGCGCCGGTCCGCCACCACGTCACCGGCAACCCGGATGATGCCCGCGTTGGGGCGCTCGAGTCCGGCGGCGAGGCGGAGCGTGGTGGACTTGCCGCAGCCGGACGGGCCGATCAGGGTCACCAGTTCGCCGGCCGGGATTGCCAGGTCCAGGGACTCCACGCCCACAGCCGAGCCGTAGTGCTTGGTGACGCCTTCAAACACCAGGGCGGCGGGAGCACCGCCGTCGTGCTCCGGACGCGGTGCCCGGTGCGCCCTGATACTCGCACGGATGGTCATGGACGGGCCTTTCGGTCGGTCTCAGCCCGGCGGGCCTGCCTGACAAGGACGAGGACGGGGAGGACGGCGGCCGCGACAATGACCAGAGCGGGCAGCGAGGCCTTCTCCCAGAAGTTTTCCCGCGCCAGCTCATAGACCCAGACGGAGGCCGTGGTGAAGCCGAAGGGACGCAGGAGCAGCACGATGGGAAGTTCTTTGACGGCGTCGATCGCCACCAGCATCAGGGCCACGGCGATTCCTGACCGGGCCAGCGGGAAGTGCACGCGCGCCAGGATGCGGCGGGGGCCGGCGCCGAGGCTGAGCGCGGAGGCGGTGATGGTTGCCGGGATCTTCGTGAAGCTGGCGTCCACGGCCTGGTAGGCGGGGGCGAGGAAACGGATCACGTAGGCGTAGAGGATTCCGAGGACCGAGCCGGTGACGAGCAGGCCGGTGCCGCCGGGAACCCCGGCGCGCTCCAGGGCCGTGTCCAGCGCGGCGAACGAGATGAGGACGCCGATGCCCACCACGGCGCCGGGGACGGCGTAGCCGAACGTGGTTACCTGTGCCGCGGCGGAGGCGAAGCGTCCGCCGTTCAGGCGCACCCCGTGTCCCACGGTCATGGCCAGGAGAACGCAGGCTGCGGCTGTGACCGCGGCTACCAGGAGCGTGTTGATGATGTATTCGCCGAAACGGGGATCGGCCAGGAAGCCCGGGTTTTTGGCCGCTCCGCCCACGGCCCAGGCCAGGAGCTGGATGACGGGGATCAGGAAACCGGTGCTGACTGCCACCGTGCAGACGGCAGTGGCTGCCCAGCCGCGTCCGCCCTGGAGCCGCCTGGGCTGCAGGCCCTGCCCGCGGCCACCCTGCCGGTGGTAGCGCGCCCGGCCGCGCAGCGCCCGCTCGGCCGCCAGGACCGCGACGGCGAACAGCAGGACCAGGACCGCCAGCTGCGTGGCGGCATGGAAGTTGAAGGTGCCCTTCCAGACCAGGTAGACGCCCACGGAGACGGTCTGGACGTTGAAGTACTGCACTGTGGCGAAGTCCGTCAGCGTCTCCATCATCACCAGGGACATGCCGGCGGCCAGCGATGGCCGGGCCAGCGGGAGCAGGACCTTGCGCAGGGTCCGGCCCTGTCCGGCGCCGAGGGTGCGGGCCGCGTCATAGGTGCCGGGGGAGTGCTCGAGGAGCGCCGTGCGGGCCAGCAGGTAGACGTAGGGGTAGAGGGACAGGGACATCACCAGCACCGCGCCCGGAAGGGAGCGGACTTCAGGCACCCAGATGTCCGCGCCCAGGAAACCGCGCAGGGCCGACTGCACCGGTCCGGATACGTCGAAGACGGAGAGGAACACGAAGCCCAGGATGTAGGCGGGAACGGCCAGCGGCAGGACCAGCAACGAGACAAAGACATTCCGCAGCGGGAAACGGTAGGCGGTCACCAGCCAAGCCAGGCCGCCACCCACCAGCAGCGATCCCGCAGCCACGCCGCCCATCAGGAGCAGGGTGGTGGCCACCATGCCGGCAAGCCCGCGCGGGGGCGCTGTGCTGCCCAGGCTGCCCAGGCCGTCGAAGACCACCGCCAGGACGGGCGTGGCCACGACGGCGGCCACAACGGCAACCAGGGCGGACCACGCCGGGCGCCCGGCACCGGCCGTCCGGCCGGGACGGCGCTTCGGCGTCCCCGCCTGCGCGAGGACCGCCGTTTCGGTCATTTGTATCCGGCCTCGGCGAGCAGGTCCACGGCCTCGGCGTTGAGGTCGCCATAGGCTTCGGCATTCAGCGGCATCCGTTTGAACTCGCCGAATCCTGCAATGACCGGTTCGGGCTTGGCCGCCGGGTTGACCGGGAACTCGTGGTTG
The DNA here is from genome assembly GCF_045833485.1 of Arthrobacter nitrophenolicus. Taxonomy (NCBI): domain Bacteria; kingdom Bacillati; phylum Actinomycetota; class Actinomycetes; order Micrococcales; family Micrococcaceae; genus Arthrobacter; species Arthrobacter nitrophenolicus. Next base: position 614,644 of record NZ_CP174504.1, on the reverse strand, counting down.
GCATCCACGAACGCGTTCTGTCCCTTGGTGGCGAGCCATTCGATGAGACGCTGCGCGTCCCCGGCGTTGTCGGAGCCGGCGACGAGTCCGGCGCCGGAGATGTTCACGTGGGTGCCTGCGCCCTGCTGGCTGGCCCAGTAGAGGTCCACCTTGAAGTCGGGCTTCTCCTCCAGCGTGCGGGCCAGGTAGTAGTGGTTGTTGATGCCCACGTCGCAGGTGCCGGCGTCGATGGCTTCCAGCAGCAGGACATCGTTGCTCATGATCTGCACCTCGTTGGCCACCCAGCCCTTGGCGATCTCCAAGGCCTTTTCGCGGCCGTGCAGGTCGATCAGGCTGGCCACCAGCGACTGGGTGTAGGAAGAGGTGGCGTCGCGCATGCACAGCCGTCCCTTCCACTTGGGGTCGGCCAGTCCGGCGTAGGTGTCCACGGCGTCAAACTCGGCGGGATCCACGTTGCCGGGGTTGTACGTGACGGTGCGGGCGCGCATGGCCAGGCCGAACCACCGGCCCTGCGGATCGCGCAGGTCCTCGGGGACGGCCTCATTGAGCGCGGCGGAGTCGACGGCGGCGAGTTCGTCCTGGCGGGCGGCGTTCCACAGGTTGCCCGCGTCCACGGTCATGAATACGTCCGCCGGGCTGTCCTCGCCCTCGGCCTTGAGGCGTTCCAGGAGCTCTGCGTCGTCGCCGGTGATGAACTCCACGGAAATGCCGGTCTCGTCGGTAAACTCACCGAACGCGCCCTCAAGGTCGTAGTGGCGGGCGGAGTAAATTTGGAGATCGGCCGGCTGCCCTCCGATGATGCCGCAGCCCGTCAGGGCGGCCGCGACGGCGGCAAGGCTTGCGGTGGCTGCGATCAGGCGTCGAATGGGCACGGAGGGGAGCTCTACTTTCAGGGGGGCGGGTTTCCCGCAAGATAATTTAGCAAGGTAAGGCTATCTTAATTCGGCGTGCCACCTTGAAATTATTAACTTGCGGGACCCCTCCGTGCCCCCGGCGGGTTACCGCCAGGTGATGTAGTAACCGTTCGGGCCGACGTGAATGACGCCTCCCTGGTAGTCCTGGGCAACGCTTCCGTCATTGCCTGTGGCGTACTCGCCGCTTGTGGGGTAACCGAGGCGGCCTGACTCGTACCCTGTGGACGCCCAGATGGTGCGGATGGCCCCTACGGAGATCTGGGCCCCAGTCGCAGCAGACCAGATGATGGCGCCGCCCTGGTAGTTCTGGAAGACCCCGCCGTTCTTGAGCCCACCAATATCGTCGGTGACCGGGTAGCCGAGCCTGCCGTTTTCGAAGCCCGTGGCCGCCCACCGGTCGCGGATTGCCCCGATGGAGATGTGGGCACCGGTTGCCGGCGAGTAGATGATGGCGCCCCGTTCGTAGTTCTGGAAGACCCCGCCGTCCTTGAGACCGCCAATTTCGTCGGTGAGGGGGTAGCCGAGCCTGCCGTTTTCGTACCCTGTGGACGCCCACTTCTCGCGGATCGCCCCGATGGAGATGTGGGCCCCTGTTGCCGGCGAGTAGATGATGGCGCCGCGCTGGTAGTTCTGGAAGGCCCCGCCGTCCCTGAGGCCGCCCACGACGTCGCTGACCGGGTAGCCCAGCGCACCGTTCTCGTACCCTGTGGACGCCCACTTCTCACGGATTGGCCCCATGGTGATGTTGGCACCGGTTGCCGGCGAGAAGATGATCGCACCGCCCTGGTAGTTCTGGAAGACTCCACCGTCCTTGAGGCCGCCGATTTCGTCGGTGACCGGGTAGCCGAGCGGGCCGTTTTCGAATCCTGTGGACGCCCACTTCGCGCGGATCGCGCCCAGGGTGACATGGGCCCCTGATGCCGGCGAGTACATGATGCAGCCGCGTTCAAAACACTGGTACCCGCCGTTGTCCTTGAGGCCGTACACCTCTGGCGTGGTGGCTGCTCCGAGGGCGCCGTTCAGTGACTCCGCCTTGGCTGCGATGGGGGACTGCACGGGCTGGGCTGCTGCCGTGGTGAAGGTCCACGTCCTGTCAGCTGCCAGCGCGTTGCCGGCGGCGTCCTTCACCCCGCTGGTGCCACCCTTGATCGTCGCCGTATACACCGTTCCCGCCGCCAGATCCGCACCCGGGTCCAAGGTCGCGGACCTGGCCGTGCTGTTGTACGTCACGGTGGCAGGCACCGGCGTCGTGCCCGCGGCCAAGGTGAACGTGCCCGACGTAATCGTCGCCGTGTCCATGGCTTCCGAGAACGTCCCCGTCACGTTCGCCGTCACCGCCACTCCGGTGGCACCGGCAACGGGAGCCGTCGCCGTCACGGTCGGGGGGGCGGTGTCGGTGGTGCCGCCGCCGCCCCCGGTGGGGTCATAGTAGTGCCAGTACTGGCTTGTGGCATTGCCATCGGCGAGCACCAGCAGGCCGCTGTTGGCCGTGCCCCAGGCCGCACTGTTGACGTTCTGCTTGGTTGACGTCACGTTGTGCACATACTGGTCTGCATCCACGATGCGGGCCGTCTTCTCAGTAGTGAAGCTGATGGTGTCCAGCGGCGTGGACTTCTCGTAGATCGCGCCGCCCGTCGTGGAGCACACCCCGGCGTTCAGGGTGCCGGCGGGCTTCGGGTAGGTGGCGAAGGTGCGGATCTTCTGTGCGTATTCATCGATCAGCACGATCACCCGGTTGGGACATTCGGATACCGTCGCTATGGTGTGCGCGCTCCACGTCGTGCCGGTCAACGACAGCAGCTGGATCAACGGCTGAGACGCGGACGTGTTGGACGTCTTGATGGCTGCAAACACTTTTCCGCCCGCGGAGGCATCCAGCCATTTCAGGTAGATGTGGTCGTCACCGCTGCGCAGCCCGGAAACGGCTGCGACCGGATCCGTCCAGGCTGAATTTGCCGCTCCATCCACGTGGTAGCTCCAGTAGACGCCGTCGGTGGCGTCCCCCACCTGGCGGCTCCACATGAGGCCCATCTTGTTTCCGTCGAACGCGATCAGGGCTGACGTGTCGTCCACGGAGACGTTGCTTAGCGCCGCCGGGTGCGCGAAGGGGGTCCCCCATGTGGCGCCGTCTGTGCCCGTGACGTTGAGGTAGATCCGGTTTCCCTCCTGCCAGGTGGCCCATACCCGTCCGGTCGAATCCTTGTCGATGGTCAGGAGTTCAACTTTGGAGTTGTTGATTTGGGTGGAGCCCAGCAGCGTGTACTTATCTGCGCCCGGGTCGTAGCTGTAACGGCGCATGTTCGTGGGAAAGCCCGGCTCGGCCGGCAGCCCGTCGTTGACGAACCGGTAGCTGGCCACGTACAGGGTTGTCCCGTCCCACAGCACGTCATGGTGCGTATTTGCCCGCGTTTCTGTCATCACTCCGGTACTGGCCCACGAGTTCGTCGCCGGGTTGAACCGGAAGATCTCGAAGTCCGACGTGGCAGTGTTCCACAGGTTCCCCCACCAGGTGCCGTCGTTGAACCACAAGGAACTGCTGGCCCGTTTGGTACCGGTGGGCGTTCCTGTTCCCGCATGGGAGGGGCCTTCAACCCCCACATCCCCCGGTTCAGCGGTCGCCGGCAGGGGTGCCAACAGGACGCTGCCCAAGACAACCAGGAGCGCTGCCAGCAATGCGTTGAACCGCAGATCCGGTACCCGGCGCCGGCGATGACCAGCCAAACGATGGGCTCCCGGCCTCACCTGTCGCCAGGGAGTCCTGGAGCCACTGCCGCGCATGTTCTGACGAAAAAATTGAAAGTCCATCAATTTTGCTCCCGGGCCTACTACTGACACCGCCGATTTCCAATTCGTACAGTGTCATTGCACAAGGCGGCCGAAACAATCCCGGGCTCCCCCTAATCGATGCCCCTAAACCGCCCTGAACAGGTAAAACACGGGCGGGCGGTTCAGAAGACTCGCAAAACCTTGCGCCCACCTTGACCGTTTCTTGAGGAGCGGGGGCGACAGTATTTTCACGCCGTGCAGCAGGATGCGGCACTGCCCGGCCAGCCGGGCTGGGGGGACAGTCAACGGGAAAGCATCCCGAGGTCTCGAAACGTCCGCCGGTGCCTCCCCCGGGGCGCCGGCGGATGCTTTCGTTAATGCCGTTGGTCCGCCTGCGAGGCTGCGGTGACCCGGCCGCCGTCGAGCATCACCACCCGGTCCGCCCGGCTGATGTCCCCGGCGTCATGGCTCGATTCCAGCACGGTCACCCCGCGCCGCAGCTCATCCTGCACGGCCGCGCGGATCAGCCCGTGCGCCCTGCTGTCCAGGCCGGCGGTCGGCTCATCCAGGATCAGGATGCCGGACTCCTGCGCCAGCCCCTGTGCAATGAGGGTCCGCTGCCGCTGCCCGCCGGAGAGCTCCTGCAATTGCCGGCCTGCCAGGTCCGCGATCCCCATCCGTTCCATGGCCCCGGAAACCTTCAGCCGGTCCGTCCGCCGCAGGGGGAGCAGTCCGCCCCGGTGCGGCCACCGCCCCATCTCCACGGCCTGGCGGACGGTGCACGGCATGGTCTCCGGCGTCCGGGTGTGTTGGATGACGAAGGCCGGACGGGCGGTGGCCTGCACCGTCCCCCGCGCAGGCTTGAGGACCCCCGCCGCCAGGGCCAGCAGGGTGGACTTCCCGGACCCGTTCCGGCCGGTCAGAACCGTGTGGGTCCCCGGCGCGAGGGCCAGCGACACGTCCTCCAGCACCTGCCTGTCGGGGTATGCGAACCCCACCCCGCTGAGCGTCAGCGTCTGCACGGCGCCGCCTTTCCTTGTTGCGAATGAGTCTCATTTAATACTGTACGATGAACCGCGATGGAATGGTTACTTGATCCCCTGAATGCCTCATTCGTGCAGCGCGCCCTGCTGGGCGGGGCCCTGGTGGCGGTGGTGTGCGCCGTCGTCGGAACCTGGGTGGTGGTGCGCGGCATGGCGTTCCTGGGCGATGCGATGTCCCACGGACTGCTGCCCGGCATCGCCATCGCGGCGCTGGTCGGCGGGAACCTGATTGTGGGTGCTGCCCTGAGCGCGGCGGCGACGGCGGCCGGCGTCTCCGCGATCACCCGGAACCGGCGCGTCTCACAGGACACCGCCATCGGCCTGCTGTTCGTCATCATGCTCTCCGCCGGGGTGATCATCGTGTCCGCCTCCGGCTCGTTCGCCGTGGACCTCACCGGCACTTTGTTCGGCGACGTCCTGGCCGTAGAGACAGACGACATCCTGGTGCTCGCCGCCGTCGGACTCGTGGTCCTGGCCCTCGCGGCCGTGTTCCACCGTGCCTTCCTGGCGGCGGCGTTCAATCCGCAGAAGGCCGCGAGCCTGGGGCTGCGGCCCCGGCTGACCCACTTCGTGCTGTTGTGCCTGGTCACCCTGGCCGTCGCGTCATCCTTCCAGGTGGTGGGAACGCTCCTGGTGTTCGGGCTGCTCATCGCCCCGCCCGCCGCCGCGCTGGTCTGGGCAAGGTCCATCAGCACCGCGATGATCCTCGCCTCCGTCATTGGCGCCGCCAGTGTGGCGGCCGGCCTCTGGATCTCCTGGTACGCATCCACAGCCGCCGGGGCCACCATCGCCCTGGTGGCCGCCCTGTCCTACTTCGTCTCCGCCCTTGCCCGCGGCGCAGTCCGCCGCAAGCCCGGCACCGGGCCCGCCCCCGCCGTCGAACCCGTCCCCTCGCTAGAAATGGAACCGCTTCCCCGTGCCCCGCACCACGCCTAGACTGCCCGCCCTGCTGCTCGGCTTTCCACTGCTCCTCTCCGCCTGCGCCGCGCCCGCCGCCGAACCGCAACGGGACGAAACCGCCGCACCGCACGGCTACGTCGCCGGAGCCCAGGAGAACCCAGAGCCGCAGACCGGCCTGCTCACCTTCAACAAAGTGACGGGGGAGGGGCAGCTGCTCTCCCTCCTCACCGGTGACACGTCCGACGCCGGCACCTCCGGCCCCATCGGCGCCGCCTACCAGGACGGCCGCTATGCCCTGCTCACCACCGCTGGTGGCGTCCGGGTGTTCGATGCCGGTGCCTGGACCGTGGACCACGGCGAGCACAAGCACTACTACAGTGCCGAGCCCGGCCTGGTGGGGACGGCGGCGGTGCCGGCCGCCGGTGCTGTGGCCGGGGACGGGAAGGCCATCGCTGTCTTCTCCACCTCCGGCGGCTACGCGTCCGTGTTCAGGCACAAGGACCTCGACGCCGGCAACGTGCAGGAGTCCGTGCGGATCACCAGCACCCCGCATGAGGGACTGGTGGTGCCGTACGAGGGGCACTTCCTGGCATCCGTCGCGTCCGCCGCCGTGCCTGCCGCGGCCGGCGGGGTGGAGGTCCGCGACGCGGAGGAGCATACAGTCCTGGCCGCCCGGGATTGCCCCGGCCTGTCCGGCCACGCCACCACCCGGGTGGGCGTGGTGTTCGCCTGCACCGACGGCGCCCTCCTGGTCACCGAGGACGACGGTGCCTTCGCCGCCGAAAAGATCCCCTACCCCGACGCCGGCGCGGGCCATCCGTCGGCAGCAGGACTAGCGCACCGTCCCGGCTCGAACGAACTTGCCGGGCCCGCGGGGGAGGACGGCGCCTGGCACCTGGACGTGTCCAAGCGGACCTGGACCCACCTTCCCACCCCGGTCCCCGTGATTGCGGCGTCGGCCGTGGGCGACGGGAAGCGGGTGCTGGCCGCCGGCGCCGACGGGACCCTCCTTGCGCTGAACCCCGCCACCGGAGAAGTGGGAGTCCACGTTCCGCTGCTCGGGGCGCCGGCCGAAGACGCGGTTCCGCAGCTGCGGATCGACGCCTCGCGCGCCTACGTCAGCGACCCCGCCCGCCGCGTTGTCCATGAGATTGATTACGCGGACGGGCTCCGGGTTGCGCGGACCTTCGAGGTGCCCGCCGCGGACCTGATGCTGGAGACCGGGCTGTGAGGCGCGGCGTCCCGGCACGGCTGGCACGGCTGGCCGGCGCACTGGTGGTGCTGGGCCTTGCGCTCAGCGGATGCTCCGCCGTCGCCGCCGAACGGCCCACCGTGGTGGTCACCACCAACATTTTGGGCGACATCACCCGGAACCTGGTGGGGGACCAGGCCGAGGTGGTGGTGCTCATGGAATCCAACGCCGACCCGCACTCCTTCGGCATCTCGGCCAGGCAGGCCGCGGTGATCGAGAACGCGGACCTGATCGTCCACAACGGCGGCGGGCTGGAGGAAGGGATCCTCAACCACGTGGAGGCAGCCGCCGCGGAAGGCGTCCCGGCGGTGGCGGCGATGGACGCTGTCGAACCCCTGGCGTTCACGCACGGCGGCGACGACGGCGGCGGGGACGCGGAGGACCCGCACTTCTGGACCGATCCCGCCCGGGTGGCGGAGGCCGCCGACGCCATCGCCAACAGCGTGCTGGAACATGTCGACGGCGTGGACCCGGACGCCGTGCGGGCCCAGGCGGGCTCCTATGTACAGCAGCTCGGCGAACTGGAGGCGTCCATGGAGGCCAGCTTCGCCGCAATCGAGCCTGCCAGGCGGAAGCTCATCACCAACCACCACGTGTTCGGCTACCTGGCCGCGCGCTTCGGGTTCGAAGTGATCGGCGCGGTCATCCCCAGCGGCACCACGCTCGCCTCGCCCAGCTCCGCGGACCTCAACGACCTCACCTCCAAAATCCGCTCAGCCGGGGTGGTGGCCATCTTCGCCGACTCCTCCCAGCCCGAGCGGCTGGCCCAGGTGCTCGCCGCCGAAGCGGGCCAGGACATCGCCGTGGTCCCGCTGTTCACCGAATCGCTGGGGGCCGAAGGGTCCGCCGGCGCCACCTACCTGGACATGATGCGCGCCAATACCGAAAGCATCACCGAAGCACTGTCGTAAGTTCCACCCGCACCCCTGACAAGAAGGAAACTCCATGCAACACCGCACCCCGCCCGTCCGCCTGCTTGCTGCACTCGCCGCTGCCGGCCTGATGCTCACCGGCTGCGCCGGCGCCACCCCGGCAGGAAACGTCGCCTCCACCGCCTCCGTTGATGCGGCCACCCCGCGGATTGTCACCACGTACGACGGCGGGGTCCAGGTCCTGGACCCCGAAACCTTCGAGGTGCTTGGCGACTTCCCCCTCGAGGGCTTCAACCGGATCAACCCGGCCGGGGACGGGCGCCACGTCATCATCTCCACCGCCAAGGGCTTCGAGGTCCTCGACACCGGCGTCTGGTCCGACGGCGGAAAGCACTACGCCCAGGACCCGGCCATGACGGACACCGCGTTCCCCACCAGCAAGCCCGGCCACGTGGTCCGGCACGAGGGCAAGACCATCCTGTTCAGCGACGGCACGGGCGAGGTGACCGTCTTCGAATCCGACGATCTTGCCGAGGGGCAGCCCGAGGTGGAAACCCACCGGGCGGAAGAAGCCCACCACGGGGTCGCCGTCGAACTCTCCAACGGCGAGCTGGTCCTCACGCTCGGGAATGACGAGGAACGTCCCGGCATCGTGGTGCTGGACGAGGACGGCAAGGAAATCGCACGGAACGAGGACTGCCCGGGCGTGCACGGCGAGGCCACCGCGGCGGGCGAGGCCGTGGTCATCGGCTGCCAGACCGGCGTCCTGATCTACGCCGACGGCGCCATCACCAAGCTGGACAGCCCCACCGAATACGGCCGGATCGGCAACCAGGCAGGCTCTGACGAGTCCGTTGTGACCCTCGGCGACTACAAGCAGGACAAGGACGCCGAGCTGGAACGGCCGGAGCAGATCTCGCTGATCAACACCGAAACCAAGTCCCTGACGCTGGTTGACCTCGGCACCAGCTACAGCTTCCGTTCCCTGGCACGCGGCCCGCACGGCGAGGCCCTGGTGCTCGGCACCGATGGCGCCCTGCACGTAATTGACCCGGACACCGCCAAGGTCACCAACAGCTTCCCGGTGATCCCCGCCTGGGAGGAGCCGCTGGAGTGGCAGGACCCGCGGCCCACCGTCTACGTGAACGGCCACACCGCTTTCATCTCGGACCCGGCCACCAACACCATCCACGCCGTGGATGTCGAGTCCGGCAAGGTCACGGGCACGGGCACGCTGGAGGACACCCCGAACGAGCTGACCGGCGTCACCGGCTGACCCCTCTCACCTTTGGCGCGTAAATCCGGGACGCCCCCTCACCTTTGGCGCGTAAATCCGGGACGCCCTCTCACCTTTGGCGCCTGAACCCGGGACGCCCGCTCACCTTCATTCCAGTCGCAGGGATGAAGGGAGCGCGCTTCCCTGAAGGGCGCCGCAATGTTTGTCCTCCGCCAGTGGGGACCTGTCCTGGCTGAATGACGCTATGTCGAAGGCTGAGGACTACGGCTTCGCGGCCACGGAGCAGCGGGCGTGCCGTTCTTCGCGGCATTGGGCGATGGACAAGGCTGGAACTTGTGGAGTGCCGGCCCTATCCCTCCGGCATCGTGCTGCTGAACTACCGGGTGCGGGCCGGCTCCGCCTAGGCTAACGGCGCCAAAAATGAGCGGGCGTAGGTCCGGAAGGCGCGATATGTGAGACAGCGTCGGTCCGGAAGGCGCGGTAAGTGAGCGGGCGTGCGATGGGGAATGGCATCAGGCGCAGCCGGCGCAGCAGGCATCGCCCCGCCAGGCATTGATGCCCTCCCGGACGGCGATGCCCGCGATGGCCAGGGCCGCAACGGAATCGGCCCACCACCAGCCCAGGGTGCTGTTAACAACCAGGCCCACCAGGAGGACGGCCGAGAGGTAGGTGCACAGCAGCGTCTGCTTGGAATCGGCAACAGCCGTCCTGGATCCCAGTTCGCGGCCGGCCCGGCGCTGCAGCCACGACAGCACCGGCATCACGGCTAGGCTCAGCGCGGCGATGACGAGCCCCGGCGTCGAATGTTCGGCCGGTTCGCCGCTGAGCAGGGCCCGGACGGCGTCAAAGGAGACGAAGGCGGCGAGGGCGAAGAAGGAGAGGGCGATGATCCGCAGGGTCAGGTGCTCGCGGCGTTCCGGGTCCTTCGAGGCGAACTGCCAGGACAGCGCGACGGCGGATGCCACCTCGATCACGGAGTCCAGCCCGAACCCGATCAGCGCCGCCGAGCCCGCGACCCCGCCGGCCCAGAGCGCAACGGCGGCTTCGATGACGTTGTAGGTGATGGTGCCCGCCGCGAGGAACCGGATGCGCCGGGTGAGGGCCGCCCGCCGGGCGGGAGCCGGTGACAGCTGGAGGCCGCTCATGCCGTGCACGTCCCGTCCGGGGTGCAGCAGGCCGGATCAACCGCCAGTACCACGCCCAGCAGGTCGTGGATGGCATGGCCCAGCCGCCCGTCTGCCAGTTCATACCTTGTCCGTCGCCCGTCCGGGACCGCCACCACCAGGCCGCAGCCGCGCAGGCAGGTCAAGTGGTTGGACATGCTCTGGCGGGAGACACCCAAAGATTCGGCAAGGTGGGAGGGGTAGCCCGGGCCGTCGGCCAGGGCCAGCAGGATCCGGGCCCGGGTGGGATCGGACACCGCATAGCCGAAGCGCGCCAGGACCGGTGCATGGGTCAGGGTTTCCACGGAAGTGACTATACAGCCTGCAATGTATTCACGTCCAGCTGTATCCCGGGCGGGGGCCGCAACCTTTCCGCAATTGTGAGCGTTTCGCTTTCCCCCGCCGCTACTATCTGAGGTAGGAAAATCACCCTGCTTACTAACCCCGGGGGTCGGTACAGATGGTCACAGCAGCAACGGAGGCAGCTTCGCTGGTGGTCCGCCGGAACAACGTCACAGAGGCCGGCCGCGCGGACGGGCCCGTGATGATGTTCGCCCACGGGTACGGCTGCGACCAGGACATGTGGCGGCGGCTGCTGCCCTACTTTGCGGATGATTACCGGCTGGTGCTCTTCGACCACGTGGGTGCGGGCCGTTCCGATGTGGACGCCTATGACCGCGAGAAGTACGGGACCCTGGACGGCTACGCCGAGGACCTGCTGGAAATCTGTGCCGTCCTGGACCTGAAGGACGTCATCCTCGTTGCCCACAGCGTGAGCGCCATGATCGCGCTGATCGCCGCCGTGCGGGAACCGGACCGGTTCGCCCGGCTGGTCCTGGTGGCCCCGTCACCCCGCTACACCAATGACGCCGCAGACGGTTACGTGGGCGGGTTCTCGGAGGAGGACATCGAGGGCCTGCTCGCCTCGCTGGACAGCAACTACGTGGCCTGGGCCGAAGCCCTCGCGCCGATGGCCATGGGCAACCCGGACGCACCCGAGCTTGCGGAGGAACTCCGGAGCAGCTTCTGCCGCACCAACCCCTCGATCGCGAGGCACTTCGCCCGGGTCACCTTCCTCTCCGACAGCCGGCCCGTGCTGGACAAGGCGGGCTGTGAGTGCCTGATCCTCCAGTGTTCCGATGATCTGCTCGCGCCGCAGGAGGTGGGCGACTATGTGCACCGGCACCTTGAACAGAGCACCCTGGTGCAACTGCAGGCAACGGGCCACTGCCCGCACGTCAGCGCGCCCGGGGACACCGCCCGGGCCATCCTGAACTACCTGGATTCCCGCCCGTGACCGACGCCCCCGGCCCGCCCGCGGGCCATGACAAACCGCCGGATGACTTTGAAGCCCTGTTCCATCAGGCCCCGTGCGGATACCTGGTAACGGACGACGGCGGCAGCATCACAGCGGTCAATGACACCTTTGTGCGGTGGACAGGTTTCGCGCGGCCCGAGCTTCTCGGCCGCAGGCTGCAGGACCTCATGCCGGTCGGTGACCAGATCCTCTACTCAACCCACTGCATTCCCCAGCTCGGCATCAACGGCTCGGTCTCGGAGATCGCAGTGGAGATCATCGACGCCGGCGGGGAACGCCGCGCCGCGCTGCTCTCGGCGCAGCGGGTCCCCGGCTCCGGGCAGGAACCCGGCAGTGTCCGCGTCATCATCTTCAGCGCCCATGAACGCAGGATGTTCGAAAAGGAGCTGGTCGCCGCCCTCCGGGCCGCAGAGGAATCCGAAGTCCGGCGGGGCCAGGCGGAGAAGGAACTGCAGCGGCTCGCCCTGCATGACTCCCTGACCGGGCTGCCCAACCGCGCAGGGCTGAGGATGGCGCTCGAGCCGCTCCTGGACGGCAGCGGCAAGGTGACACTGGCCGTCCTGTTCCTCGATCTGGACCACTTCAAGGCCGTCAACGACAGTCTGGGGCACTCGGCAGGGGACGAGCTCTTGATGGCCGTGGCGGACCGGCTGCGGGCCGCGGTCCCGGGAACGGGCACCGTTGCCCGGCTCTCCGGTGACGAATTCCTGGTGGCGCGGGCCGCCGTCGACACTCCGGAGGCCGTGGCATTGGCCGCCGGCCTGCTGGATGTCCTGCGCGCGCCGATGCAGATTGAGGGCCTGGAAATCGTGACCTCCGCGAGCATCGGGATTGCGGTGGCGGACAACGCGGATGAAACGCTGGAAGACCTGATCCGCCGGGCGGACATCGCCATGTACCGGGCCAAGGAGCGCGGGCGCGGCCGGTGGGAGCTGCACGAGCCCGCTGAAACGGATCCCACCGTGGACAGGCTCCGCGCGCTGGGCGAACTGCGCCGCGGGATCAGGGACGGCGCCCTCCGAGTCCATTATCAGCCGCAGATCGACCTGCGGACCGGCACCGCCAGCGGCGTGGAGGCCCTGGTCCGGTGGCAGCACCCCACGCGCGGCCTGCTGCCGCCGTCGGAATTCATCACGATGGCTGAGGAATCGGGGCTGGTGCGCCCCCTGGGTGCCTGGGTGCTGAACGAGACGCTGAAGCAGGCGGCGGCCCTGCGGCAGGACCCCCGGAACGAGGGCCTGGAATTCGCCGTCAACCTTTCCGCCCGGCAGCTGAACGATCCGGAACTGGTGGACACGGTGAAGGGTGCCCTTCAGCTGTGGACGCTGGATCCGGCGCTCCTGCAGCTGGAAATTACGGAAACGGCCCTCATGTCCGATCCCGCGGCCGCGCTTGAGTCGCTGACCGCATTGAAAAACCTGGGCGTCGGCCTTGCTGTTGACGACTTTGGAACCGGATATTCGAGCCTGACGTACCTGAAGAAGTTCCCCATCAACGAACTGAAGATCGACAGGTCCTTTATCACGGGACTGGGCTCGGATTCCGGGGACGTCGCCATCGTGGGCAGCTGCATCGACCTGGCCCACGCCGTGGGCATCCGTGCCGTTGCCGAAGGTGTGGAAACGTCCGGGCAGGAGCAGGCGCTGAGGGCCATGGGCTGCGACTTGGCCCAGGGGTTTCTTTTCGCCCGCCCGCTGCCGGCGCCGCTCCTGGAGGAATGGCTGCAGGCCAACCTGGGCGGCCGGCCGGTCAGTGCCTGACCGTTAGTGCCTGACCGACGGCGGCCGATCGACGGCGGCCGGACATCACGAGAGGAAAAGACTATTCCGCCCTGCCCGGTACGGCTACCCGGATAGGCGGGTACAACCGTGCTGGAGGGCAGGGCGAAAGACTGTAAATCGAAGGTTATGGTGGCAGGCTCTGGGGCCCCGTACTGGGCGCTGGGAGTTGCCGTGGAGTTGGCCTATGCGGCCATTGCGGCTGCCGGAACGGCGGCCTTCCTGCGCGGCGCCAGCACACTGATGGTGCACGGTGCCTGCTGCGGATCGATCATGGTTGGAAGATGATGTGTTTCCGATGAGGTCCGGAGCATCTCCAGTGCCGCATCATCTACGCGGGCGTGTGAGATATCCAGTTCCAGATCCAGGCCTTCCCGCAGGGAGTTGGCCCGTTTTGCCACTACATAGAGGGCGTTGACGCTATGGACGGTGATATGCCCCTTTGCAATCACCTTGGCTCGTGCGTGGTCGAGATCGATACGGACAACAATGTTGAGCTTTGAGTTCAAAATGTAAAGCCTTCCCCGGCATTGGCTGCGACGCTGCAGCTTCTTGCTATGGCCGTTTGCATCAGCCTCAACCAGAGTAGGGGCAGGATGTGACGCACGCAACATGGAGATGTTTATTACATCGTCTGTTCTTTCGTGACGGGGCTCCTGGAGCGCCGCCACGCCAGCCCCTCGAAGCTTCCTTCCGGCCGGGAGCAGGTCCATCATTAGCCCATGGGCAAGCGCGCAAGCGACGGCCTGGGGGACGCGACAACAGAAAACGGCAGCTTGGGTAGTCCGCGCAGCCGCCCGGACCACGCGGTGGTGTTTGTCCACGGCATGGGCCGGGCCTTGAAAGGCGGGACGCTGCAGGAGTGGGCCCAGCCGCTGATGCTCAGCCTTCACGACCTTTCCCTGGACATGGTGCCGGACGCCCCGCACCCGCACCTGGTGATCACCAAGGCCAACGCCGTAGGCGATGCACCCGAGGTCTGGGTGAAGGTGCTGCGCGGCTGTGCAGGCACCAAGCCGGACTACCTCACGGTACTCATGACCGAGGCGTCCTGGGGCAGGGACTTCGAGCCGGCGTCGGCCGCGTCCACGTACTCCTGGGCGCTGCGCACCGCACTGCGGGTCTACAAGAGGTCCCTGCAGCTGATCAGGTGGAACCTCTATCCCGGCAGGCGGCGCGCCAGCCTCGCCTGGCTGGGTGCCCGGCTGCGGCAGGCGCTCCTGACCGCGCTGGCAGCGCTTGCCGGGTTCTTCATCCTGCTGGCCGTGCTGGTGGTGCTGCTGCTGACCATCGTCCTGGCCTGGATTCCCGGGCCCGGCCGGTGGATCGGCAAGATCGTCTCCCTGTTCGCCGAATTCCTGGGCGACCCGCAGGTGTGGAAGCGCAAGCCCCTCCAGGCCGCCGCGATGCGGCAGCGGGTGGTGGACACCCTGCAGCGCTGGGACCACGACGGCGGCACGCAGGTGACGGTGGTGGCGCACAGCCAGGGTGCAGCGATCACCGGGCAGGTCCTGTTCCAGAACCAGGCACGGGCCACGAACTTCGTCAGTGTGGGCAGCGGGCTCGACCTGCTGGGGTACGCGCAGTGGGGCGGCGGAACGGGGGAGGACCCGGTAACCGACTGGCTGGCGAACCCGGACCGGCCCCGCTGGATCAACGTGTGGGGCAAGTTCGACTTCGTGCCGGCTGGCCCCATTTCAACGCACGCCAACGGCCCGCTGCCCGTTTTCGGCAAGATCTACGCCCGGGACACCGCGGGCGACGGCGGCCCCGGCCCCGAGGAGCACCCGGTCTACAACCGGTCCGCGCTGATCTACGACCACATCGTCTACTCCAGCAACAGGGTGGAGGTGCTGGATCCGCTGGCCCGGCTGATCCTGGACCCGCCCTCCGACCCGCACGGCCTCGCCTTGCGGGGGCTCGACGGCGACCGGCGCCTCCGTCCGCACCGCGTCATGGTCAAGAGCCTGGGGGTGACGCGGCTTCTCTCGGTGCTCACCGCAGCGCTCAGCGCCCCGGCTGCCTTGGCCTGGCTGGGCTCGCAGGGGTGGGCGCGGAACCTGGTGCAGTGCGGCCCGCCCGGGGCCGGCCAGGACCCGTGGTGGTCCTCCTGGGTGTGCTCCGGCCCTTCCTACCACTGGGGGCACTGGCAGAGCTGGGGCGTGCTGGCGCTGACCACGGCCGTGTTCGCCGGCGTGCTGGTGGGGCTGTTGAACGGGCCGGTGTGGGGCGTGCTGCACAACCGGCTCCAACGCAGGCGGAAGCCGTCCGTCCGGCAATCAAGCGACCCCGCCCGCAACGGTCCGGCCAGCCCGTGGTGGTCCGTGGCGTGGTACCTGCTGATCGTGACGGTGGTGGCAGTGGCCGTGCCGTTCATGCTCGCGTGGCCGGACCTGCCGTGGGTCCTGGTGGTGGTGCTGGTTGCTGCGCTCTGGGCGCTGTGCTTCACGCGCACCAGCATCAGCGGACTGCCGGCGCGGACGGCAGTCCAGGATGTCCAGATGCCGGCAGTTCCGGCGTTGCGGGAGCCCGCGCCGGGTCAGACGACCACTTGGGGAAGGCTGCCGGTTAATTCGGAGACGGCAGCCGACGACCAGCGCTCGCGTTCGGGCTCATAGGAGATCACCACGGAGGCGTCACTGTCGCGGGCTTCATCGATGGCGAGCAGCAGGGCGTCCTCCATGTGCCGGGCGTACTCCAGCCGCTCGGCCATGCTGCCCTGCAGGTCGGCGTCGTCGATCAGGACGTGGCCCTTGCCGTCCACGATGACCTTCAAGGAATACCCCTGGTCCTCATGCAACGACCCGCGCGTGGATGAAATTTCGGTGACTCTGTCTGCCCGGACCAGCCCGTTGCCGAGCGTTCGGATCCACACTTCACCCATCGAATGACCTCCCCTTGGCTATGGGCGCGGATCAGCGCCCCATAAGGCGAACGCTACTCCTGTGCGGGCCGTTTGTGACCCCCGAATTTGAGCGATTTCGCGTGGTTTTCGGGGCGCGGCCGGTCAGCCTGCCGGGGCAGTGGCGGAGAGCTCTGCCAGGGCCGCCCGGAGCCTGGCATCGGCATCGTTGGCAACGTCGCGCACG
Organism: Arthrobacter nitrophenolicus; assembly: GCF_045833485.1. NCBI lineage: Bacteria > Bacillati > Actinomycetota > Actinomycetes > Micrococcales > Micrococcaceae > Arthrobacter > Arthrobacter nitrophenolicus. Next base: position 598,312 of record NZ_CP174504.1, on the reverse strand, counting down.
GCGGCGCTGTCACTGAGCCGGACCATGGTTTGCGGATCGATTGCCTGGACTGTGGTCACGGTGTCATTCGTGCCGCGGCGGACCACGACATTACAGGGCAGCAGCGCACCGAGGTCTGGTTCCGCCGCAAGGGCCTTGCTGGCCAACTGCGGGTTGCAGGCGCCCAGGATGACGTAGGGGCCCAGGGCCTCGGCGGCTTCGGTGCCAAGTTTCGCCTCGAAAGTGTTGCGGACGTTGATCTCGGACAGAATTCCGAAACCCTGGCCGGCAAGGGCCGTGCGCGTGCGCTCCACGGCCTCTTCCCAGGAGAACGGGACGGTCACGGTGTGGGTATAGGTCATTGCTCCTCCTCAGTCTGGTGGGCAGGAAAGATGGCGGGAGATCAGGCAAGCGACAGGAAGAGTTTTTCCAGATCCTTGGTGTCCATGCTGGCATCCTTGCGGACGATGCACTGCTCCAGCCCGCTGGCGATGATCGCGAAACCGGCCCGGTCCAGTGCCTTGGACACCGCCGCCAGCTGCGTGACGATGTCCTTGCAGTCCCGACCTTCCTCAAGCATCCGAGTGACGGCTGCGAGCTGGCCTTGGGCCCGCTTCAGGCGGTTGACCACGGGCGTCAGTTCAGTGGCATCAAGTTGCATGGGGATCTCCAATCCGGGAAGTGTCCGCACCAGCTTATACCCCCAGGGGTGTGTTTGACTACCCCCGGGGGTATCCGTAATACTCGGTGGGGTATTCACTTCCGCTGCCGAAAGGACTCCCATGACCTCCTCTTCCAACCGTTCAACCGCCGTCACCTCCCTGGCGCCCGAGACACTCCGCAGCTGGCTTGCCGGGCACCAGGACCTGACGGTGCTCGACGTCCGCTCCGCCGCGGAGTTCGAGTCGATGCACATCCGCGGCTCCTACAACGTGCCGCTGCCGTTGCTCTCGGAGCACACCGCTGAACTGGCGCAACGGCTCGGCAGCCGCGTCGTGCTGGTTTGCCAGTCCGGCGTAAGGGCCGAGCAGGCGCGCCAGCGGCTTGGTGAAGCGGGTATCGGCACGGCTTTTGTGCTCACGGGCGGAGTCCCGGGTTTTGCTGCCGCCGGTGGCGACGTTGTCCGCGGCAGGGCACGGTGGGACCTGGAGCGGCAGGTCCGCCTGGTTGCCGGCTCCCTCGTTGTCCTGGGCCTGGCCGGCGGCAGGTTCGTTTCCCCTAAAGTCCGGATGCTCGCCGGGGCGATCGGGGCCGGACTGACGTTCTCCGCAGCCACCAACACCTGTGCCATGGGCACGGCGCTCTCCGCGATGCCGTGGAACAGGGCCGCCAAGGAGCCCACCCGTGAGAGCGCCATCCTGCAGCTGCCCGTCAGTTCCGAAGCCGGAGCTGAGGCCAAGGCGTCGTGAGTTCCGCCGTGATCCTTGTCCTGGCGCTGTCCCTGGTCATCGGCCTGTCGCTCGGCGTCCTGGGCGGCGGCGGTTCCATCCTGACGGTCCCCATCCTGGTCTATGTGGCCGGGTTCGGGCCCAAGGAGGCAATCGCAGCCTCCCTGTTCGTCGTCGGTGTCACCTCGGCGGTCAGTGTGGTCAGCCATGCGCGCAGGGGCCGGGTACGGTGGCGGACCGGCCTGCTCTTCGGCGCGGCCGGCATGGCGGGTGCCTTTGTCGGGGGTCTGCTCGGGGGCCACATCCCGGGCCAGATCCTGCTTATTGCCTTCGCCGTGATGATGGTGGCCACATCCATCGCCATGCTCCGGGGGAGGAAGAAGAAGGACGACGGCGGCGCGGCGCCTGCTAAGCACGAACTGCCGCTTGGCAGGGTCCTGCTGGACGGCGCGGTGGTCGGGCTCATCACGGGACTGGTGGGCGCCGGTGGCGGGTTCCTGGTGGTCCCGGCCCTGGCGCTGCTGGGCGGCCTGCCCATGGCTGCCGCCGTCGGCACGTCGCTGGTGGTCATCGCCATGAAGTCCTTCGCCGGGCTGGCCGGCTACCTCACCTCGGTCCAGCTGGATTGGGGCCTGGTCCTGGCTGTTACCGCAGCCGCAATCGGGGGAACCCTTGTCGGTTCACGGATTGCGGGCCGCATTCCGGAGGATGCGCTCCGCAAGGCGTTCGGCTGGTTCGTCCTGGCGATGGGCACATTCGTCCTCACCCAGCAGGCTCCCGGGGAACTGCGCCCGATCATCATCGCTGCCGTCGTCGCCCTGACGCTTGCGGGTGCGGGCATTTGCTGGCTTTTCGTCAACTCCTGCCCGCTCCGCACCATCGGCAGGAACAGGCGGCGAAGCAGCAGCCGGCCTTCGCCGGCCTGACATTCAACAACAAGAGAAGGAGAAGAACCATGGCTGAGATCACCGTTGCCGAGACGAACCGGCGCCGAAACCAGGCCCGGATCCTCGATGTCCGCGAGGACTTCGAAGTCACCGAAGGCATGGTGCCGGGAGCCCTGCACATTCCCATGGGCCAGCTTCAAGCCCGCCTGCCTGAACTCGACCCGGCCGTACCCGTCATCGTGGTGTGCCGCAGCGGAAACCGCAGTGCCGCAGTGGCCGACGCCCTCAACCGCGCCGGCTTCAACGCCGACACCATGGCCGGCGGCATGATTGCGTGGACCCGCGCCGGGCTTCCCACCGCCTGACCGCGCCAGTTGGCTCCTCCCTGCCGGAGGAACCCGTCCTGTCCCATCCAGCTTTACTCGATACCCCGGGGGGTATAAAATCTAGTCATGGCAACCATCGATATCACTCAAGAGACCTTCGCTGGGACCCTGGAGAACAACAACATCGTGTTCGTTGACTTCTGGGCCGGCTGGTGCGGCCCCTGCCGCATGTTCGCCCCTACCTATGCCGCGGCCGCCGCACGGCACCCGGAGATCACCTTCGCCAAGGTGGATACCGAAGCGGAACAATCCCTGGCAGCGGCAGCGCGGATCACCTCAATCCCCACGCTGATGGCCTTCAAGGACAAGACCCTCGTCTTCTCCCAGCCGGGGGCGCTCAACGCAGCAGGCCTGGAAGAGGTCATCCAGGCCGTGAAGAACCTGGACCTGGATGCCCTGCGTGCCAAAGCCGCCAAGCAGGCCAGCTGACCGGATCCGGTCCTGCCGCTGCCGGCGCCCACCCGAACCTGGCCACATGGCCCCCAGTCACAACGTCCCCAGGAGGACCCCATGCTTTTTGAACGTATCTACGACGACGACCTCGCCCAGGCCAGCTACCTGATCGGCTGCCAGGCCAACGGCACCGCCGTGGTCATTGATGGCCGGCGGGACATTGCCGTCTACCAGGACCTCGCCGAGAAGAACGGCATGAAGATCGTGGCCGTCACCGAGACCCACATCCACGCCGACTACCTCTCCGGCACCCGTGAGCTTGCCGCCGCGACCGGCGCTAAGATCTACGTCTCCGGCGAGGGCGGGCCTGACTGGCAGTACGGATTCGATGCGCAGCGGCTCTACGACGGGGACAAAATCAGCATCGGCAACATCACCATCGAGGCAGTGCACACCCCCGGCCACACCCCTGAGCACCTCTCGTTCCTGGTCACCGACGGCGCGTTCAGCGACCAGCCGGGCTACCTGCTCTCCGGAGACTTTGTCTTCTCCGGCGACCTGGGCCGTCCGGACCTGCTGGATGAAGCCGCCGGGGGAGTGGACACCCGCTTCGAGGGAGCGCGGCAACTCTTCGCCAGCCTGCGGGACAGGTTCCTGACCCTGCCGGACTACGTCCAGGTCCACCCGGCCCACGGTTCGGGCAGTGCCTGCGGCAAGGCGCTCGGTGCCATCCCGTCCTCCACGGTGGGCTATGAACGCCTCTATTCGTGGTGGGGTCCCTACCTTGCCGCCAACGACGAGGACGGTTTCATTGCCGAACTCCTGGACGGCCAGCCCGACGCGCACGCCTACTTTGGCCGCATGAAGCGTGAGAACCGTGAAGGTCCCGCCGTGCTGGGCGAACGCGCCCCGCTCCAGCAGCTGGAGACGTCGGACGTCGCCCGGGACCTCGACCAGGACCTCGTCACCTTTATCGACACCCGCCCCAACCAGGAGGTCCACAAGGGAACTGTGGTCCGGTCACTGAACGTTCCGGCAGGCAAATCCGTGGCGAGCTACGGCGCCTGGGTGGTTAACCCCGAAACCGACAAGAATCCGCTGGTGCTCCTGGCCCCGGACCAGGAAGCGGCGCAGGACATGTGGGACCACCTGGTTCGCGTGGGCATCGACACGGTGGCCGGGTACGTCACGGGCATCGAGGGCCTGCCCACCTTCGTTCCAAAACTGGTCCGGCCTGAAGACCTGGGCAACGTCGACGCCGCCATGGTGCTCGATGTCCGCAACCGCAGCGAACACATCGCCGGCAACATCCCCGGGTCCTACCAACTCAGCGGCGGCCGTGTCATGTGGCACCTGGACAAGCTCCCGGCCGAAGGCACCATCGTGACGTTCTGCCAAAGCGGTGTGCGGAATTCCGTAGCCGCAAGCGCGCTGCGCAGGGCCGGCTACGACGTCGCCGAACTGGATGGCAGCTATGCCGCGTGGAGCGCCTGGCAGCAGGAAGAGCAGAACGCCGTCACGGCGAACTGACCCGAAAACTGCCCGGCGGGTCCCCCCTCCCGCACGGGCTTCCCGCCCGGGCAGGTCCCCGCCTGCCCGGGCACCTTCCATCCAGGGACGTTCGCCAACAACCGAATGGAGCGTGACATGCGGGGCACCCCACCCGGCTCCGACGCGGCAGGAGGTCCCGGCGTCGTACTTGGCCTGCGCCAGAACCTTGCCCAATTCCTGCTCCTCGTCGCCGTCAACGCCCTGGTGGGCGGGACCCTGGGCCAGGAACGGACCGTCCTGCCCCTGCTGGCAAGCCAGGTCTTCAACGTGGGCCTGTACTCGTCGGCACTGACCTACATCCTTGCGTTCGGGGTGGCGAAAGCCGCCACGAACTACCTCGCCGGCACCCTGTCCGACCGGTTCGGACGCAAGCCTGTCCTCGTGGCAGGCTGGCTCATAGCCCTGCCGGTTCCCCTGCTGCTGATCTTCGGTGATTCATGGGGGTGGATTGTTGCTGCCAACGTCATCCTGGGCATCAGCCAGGGCCTGACCTGGTCCACCACCGTCATGATGAAGATGGATCTCGTCGGGCCCGAACGCCGCGGCCTGGCCATGGGCCTCAACGAAGCGGCCGGCTATCTTGGCGTGGCCGGCACCGCCCTGGCCACCGGCTACATCGCCGCAACCCACGGCCTGCGCCCGGGGCCTTTCCTCCTCGGTGCCGCCTTCATCGCCGTCGGCCTGGGCCTCTCCGTCCTGGCAGTCCGCGAAACCCACCACCACGCCGCCGCCGAAGCCGCAACCCACCGGCCGCGGGACGCCCGCCATGCCGGGCTGGGCAGCCGGGAGGTCTTCATCCTCACCAGTTTCCGTGACAGGTCGCTGTCCGCTGTCAGCCAGGCGGGGATGGTCAACAACCTCAACGACGGGCTGGCCTGGGGCCTCTTCCCCGTCTTCTTCTTCGCCGGGGGCCTCAGCGTGGACAAAGTGGGCCTGCTAGCGGCTGCCTACCCGGCCGTGTGGGGAGCCGCGCAGCTCGTCACCGGCGCACTGTCCGACAGGTACGGGCGAAAGCCGCTGATCACGGGCGGCATGCTGGTGCAGGCCGCGGCCCTGGCCATGGTGGCTGCAGGGACGGGTTTCGAAACCTGGCTCGCCGCTGCCGTCCTGCTCGGAATCGGTACTGCCATGGTCTATCCCACGCTGCTCGCGGCCATCGGCGATGTGGCCCATCCATCGTGGCGGGCGCGCTCCATAGGGGTGTACCGGCTGTGGCGGGACAGCGGCTTTGCCGCCGGCGCGCTGCTCTCCGGCATTGTTGCTGACGCCCTTGGCATCCCGGCCGCCATCGCCGTGGTGGCCGGCCTCACCGCTGCCTCAGGAGTGGTGGTGGCCGTCCGCATGAGGGGCGCCGACCACCGCTGACAACCCGTCCGGGGCGCGGCCATAGGATAAATCTGATGACTTCCCCGGACGACCCCCAGCCCTTCAGCCTTCGCAGCATTGCAGTTGCCGCCTTCGGGCCCACGCTGCTCTTCGGGATCGGGCAGGGCGCCATCCTTCCGGTGGTGGCGTTGACGGCCCGGGACCTCGGCGCCTCTGTTGCCGTCGCGGCCCTCATCGTCACCCTGATGGGGCTCGGTTCGTGGCTCTTCAACCTGCCCGCATCCCTGGTGACCCTCAAGTTCGGTGAGCGGTGGTCCATCGTGGGCGCCGCCGTCGCCGCCGGCCTGGCCATGGCCGCGGGCGGGCTGTCCTACGTGGTTCCCAACGGGCTGTGGCTGCTCGCAGCGGCGATGGCCGTCGTCGGAATGGCCGGCAGCGTCTTTGGCCTGGCACGGCAGAAGTACCTCACCGAGGCGGTGCCCGTGGAGTTCCGCGCCCGGGCGCTGTCCACCCTGGGCGGGGTCAACCGGATCGGCGTGTTCATCGGCCCGTTCCTGGGTGCGGCCGTGATGCAGTTCGCCGGCATCGGCGGCGCGTACTGGGTGGGTCTGGTGGCGATGGCGGCCGCGGCGCTGCTGTCCCTCACCATTCCGGACCTGGCCGCGGCGGACATGCCCGACGGCGGGACGGCCGGCCCCCAGCCCACGCTGCGCAGCGTGGCGGTGTCCCATGCCGGGGTCTTCCTGTCGCTGGGCGTCGGGATCCTGCTGCTGAGCGCGCTGCGTTCCTCCCGGCAGGTGGTCATCCCGCTGTGGGCGGACCACCTGGGCCTGGACGCCACCTCCGCCTCGCTGATCTACGGATTGTCCGGGGCCATCGACATGCTGGTGTTCTACCCGGCGGGCAAGCTCATGGACCGCAGGGGCCGGCAGTTCGTTGCCGTCCCGTCCACCCTGCTGATGGGCACGGCGCTGCTGCTGATCCCGCTCACCGGATCCTTCGTGGGGCTGCTGCTGGCGGCGCTGCTGATCGGGTTCGGCAACGGCATCAGCTCCGGGCTGGTGATGACCCTCGGTGCCGACTTCTCGCCCGACCGCGGCCGGGGCCAGTTCCTGGGGCTCTGGCGGTTCATGGCGGACGCTGGCTCCACCGGCGGGCCGGTGCTCCTGTCCGGGGTGACGGCCCTGGCCTCGCTGGGCGCGGGGATCTCGGCCACCGGCGTCCTGGGGTTCGCAGCGGCGGCCGTGTTCGCCGTCGTGATTCCCCGCCTGAAGCACCGCCGCAACTACTGACATGCTCTATCACTTCTGGTCGCTAAAACGCTGGTTTAGGGACCATAAGTGATAGAGCAACGGGTGGGCGGTTATCCTCGACAGATGGGTGAAACGGGGATTCCCACTCGGATCAGTGCGCTGCAGAAGGGCCTGTGGTGGCTGCAGGACTACGCGTACGCAGCCATATGCCAGGTCGAAGGGATGCTGTCCCGCGTGCAGCCGGGCTCGTTCCACCAGGGGCACCGCAGTCCTGTGGTCATCATCCCGGGCGTATACGAGAACTGGCAGTTCATGCTGCCCCTCATCCAGTCCATCCACGACGCCGGCCATCCCGTCCACGTGGTCACAGTGCTGCAGCGAAACAAGCTGAAGGTGCCGGCGGCGGCCAGGATGGTGGCGCAGCACATCGAGGAGGCCGGGCTGCGGGACGCGGCCATCGTGGCGCACAGCAAGGGCGGGCTGATCGGGAAGTACGCCATGCTCAACCTGGACCCGGAGCAGCGGATCTCCCGGATGATCGCGGTGTGCACGCCCTTTTCCGGCTCCACCTACGCGCGGTACATGCTGCTGCCGAGCCTGCGGATCTTCTCGCCGCGCAACGCGCTGACCCTGGAACTGGCCCGCGAGGAAACCATCAACAGCCGGATCACGTCCATCTACGGCCCGTTCGACCCCCACATCCCGGAGGGCAGCATCCTGCCGGGTGCCACCAACATCGAACTGCCCACGGCCGGGCACTTCCGCATCCTGGGGGATCCGGAGACGGCCCGCATCATCGTGGAGCAGTTGACCCCCGACGAGCCGTGAGCTCTTTGGAGAGGAATTACGACGCCGGGCGGCCGGCCCCGCAGGAGCCTGACCATTCGCGTCCGGAGAGTTCCAGCGAGCGGCGGCAGAGCCGGTGGGCCACCGCGCTGGCGGTGCTGCAGCGGCTCCTGTACCTGCTGGTGACAGTCGCCGTCGGATGGGCCGTGTGGTTCTTCCTGCTGTCGCGGCTGTCCCGCGGCCCGGAGCAGGCGTGGGTGTTCCTGCCGGTGTGGCTGATCCTGGCGTACGCCCTGCTGCCGCGCATCCACAAGATCCTTAGCAGCCTCTACATTCCGGACTACTTCATCGGCCGGACCAGGACCGGCGACGGCGTGCTGGGCGACCCCGTGAACCTGGCGGTGGTGGGGACCGGGGACGAACTGCGCCGGGCGATGCTGTCCGCAGGATGGGTGGAGGCGGACCCCATCACGCCGGCCACGGCCTGGCGCACCCTGACGTCCACGGTTCTGGGGCGGAGCTACCCGCAAGCGCCGGTCAGTTCTTTGTATGTGTTCGGCAACCGGCAGGACCTGGCGTTCCAGCGCGAGATCGACGGCAACCCGCGCAAGCGCCACCACGTCCGGTTCTGGAAATGCCCCGAGGGGTGGATGCTGCCCGGCGGAATCCCGGTGGATTTCGTGGGTGCCGGCACCTACGACCGGAGCGTTGGACTGTCCCTCTTCACGTTCCAGATCACGCACAAGATCGCCGACCGCACGGACGAGGAACGGGACTTCATCATCGGGACGCTCCGGGCCGCCCGTGCCGTGGAGTCGGTCCACGTCATCCTCAACTACTCCACCGGCTACCACCACCGCAACGGCGGCGGCGACGCCATCCGCACGGACGGGCACCTGCCGATCATCGACCTTTATGAACCGGGCCATCCAGGACCGGCCAAGGGATAAAAGCGCAGGTCAGGGGCCATTTCAATTTTTCAGATAACTTGAGCCTTCTTTGACGCTTTCACCCCTTAGTTCCTGAGTTTGGCCGTGCAAAGTGGTCCCCAGCTAGACAACACGCACATCAAAGTCTGAGGGGACATGTCATGAAGAACAGCACTCTGATTAAGGGCACTGCAGCCATCGCCGTAGGTGCAGCACTGCTGCTGGGCGGCGGCGGAACACTGGCCAACTGGAACGCTTCGGCTAGTCAGGCACCTGGCACTATCGCAGCCGGCGACCTAAACGTCGTCAACGCTACCAGCAACGGAACCTGGACTGACCGCAACGGCCAACCGGTCACCATCGGCACCTACAAGGTAGTACCAGGCGACAAGCTCACCTACACGCAGGACCTGACGGTTACTTTGGTGGGCGACAAGATGGCTGCGAATATCGCCACAACCGGCATCAGCGCGACTAATGGTTTCACTCCCGCCAACGTTTCCGTATCCGCACCCGTGCTCACCGTGGGTGAAGACCCTGTCTCCAACCCGCTGAAGCCCACGGGATCGGCACAGACGGTGACCGCTACCATCACGTTTGAATTCCTGTCCAGCACCGCGGCCCGGTCAGACGTAAACGCCACATACAACTTCAACAACGTTGGATTCACGCTGACCCAGGTCACTCAGTCCGGCCTTTCCTGATCATTAGGCGGGTGGCTGAACGGCCACCCGCCCGTCGGACCAAGGAACAGGACCAGGAGGAAGACCGATGCGCACCAAGCGCTCACTGCAGGCGGCGGCACTCATCGCCGCGGCAGTGCTCCTGGGACTGTTGACGGTGCAGGGCACGTACGCCCTCTGGAGCGCCAGCGCGTCGGCCGCCCCCGGGACTGTTGCCTCGGCGTCGTTCGATGTGGCGCTCAGCGCGGTTCCGTCCGGGCAGGTCACGAACATGACGCTGGCCAACGGGCAGTCGGCAAACCTGGCCATCAACCCGGCGGCCACCCTCTCGCCCGGAACGTCGGTGTACGGGGGAGTGACAGTCACCAACAACACCAACGCCGGCGGGACCTTCAACACCACCGTCACGGCGGGGCAGCCGGCAGTGGCGAATGTGTCCGGCGGAAGCCTTGCCCAGTACGTGACAGTCAGCGCCAAGGCGGCAGCCACCGCCGCGGAATGCAACGCCACCGGCAGTTACGCGCCGGTGGGTTCTGCCGGACTCGTTTCGCAGCCCGTCGCCAAAGGCGGATCCACCGTCTTCTGCTTCCAGGCCAGCCTCAGCCCGGCCGCCCCCACCACCGTGAAAGGACAAGCAGTGAACATCACCCTTCCGCTCACCGCCCGTCAGTTGTGCGGGGTGCCCGGTGGCTGCTGACCTGACAGAACGCCCCGTCGTCGGCCACACCCCGCACGGGCAGGACGCGCCCCAGACGGAACAGCCGCCGTCGAAAACGGCCACCGGCCGGGGCGGGCGCTCCGGTGCCTGGGCCGCCGTCGGACGTATCGCCAGCATGTCCGCCATGATGATCACGTTGTTCGCCGCGCTGGTCCTAATCGTGCTGCCGGTGGCAACGGGTTCGCAGACGTATACCGTGCTCACCAACTCCATGGCGCCCAAGTTCCCGCCGGGCACGTTCCTGGTGATGAAGCCGGTCGACTTTGACCAGATCCAGTACGGCGACGTGGTGACGTTCCAGCTGTACTCGGGACGGCCTGAGGTGGAGACGCACCGGGTGGTCGGTTTCGGAGCCACGCAGCAGGGGGAGAAGACGCTCATCACCCGGGGCGACAACAACGGCGCCAACGATCCTGAACCCGTCCGGGAAATCCAGGTCAAGGGCAAGCTGTTCTACGCAGTCCCGTACGTCGGCTTTGTGGCCAACGCGCTGGGCAACTCCGACCGCGGCACCTGGACCGTCGTCGCAGCGATCGGACTCATCGGCTACGGCGCCGTCACGGTCTTCACGTCAGTACGCAAGTCACGCAAGTCCCGCATGGCTGGGGCGTCCTGATGGGCAAGTTCCGGGACCTCCCGGGTGCCGGGGCCGCCGTCGGCGCCTTCGCACTGACGGTGACGCTGGGCGTGGGCGGCGCGTCGGCGTCGGCTTTGTGGCAGCAAAGCGCGACGGCGACCATGACCGTGAGTGCCGCAACCATCTGGCCGGGCGATGTCCTCACCGGGTTCACCTGCACCAACAACAACAACCGGACCCACGCCACCCTGACCGCCACCGGGACCAGAACTCCTGCCTCCCTTACCTACGCGGCCCTGCAAGCGGACGGAAGTTACGGTCCCTCGTACAACCAGGCCGTGGCGCTGGGGGCGTCCAGCACCGTCACCCTGGACATCACGTCGCCGATCGTGGTCGCGAACCGGTCCACGGCACGGCTGACCATCCGCGTGACTGCCACCTACAGCGACCAGTCGACGGGTATTGCCACGGCGGTGGTCGACCTGGAACAAGGCAACAACAGCAACAAGGTCACCTGCGTCTCGACGTCGCTGTAGGCACCGCGCCAGCTCGGCGGAAGCAGGCGCCGCTATGTCCCCCCCACATAGCGGCGCCAGCTCCTGCCGAGCTGGTTTGCGTTAAGGGGTCCGCGTTGAAATGGGGACCAGCTGCGTAAGGGGGCCGCCGCCAATTCGACGGTTCCCTGCAGGATCGCTGTTCCGACGGTACATATCAAGCTGTTTGTGACAGCTGGGTGGGTTTTTTGTGGTTGATTCCTGCGACGGGAGGGATTCCCGGTGCGGTGGGCTTACGACGGTATCGGTGTGGGTTGCGGGCGTAGCAGGCATCGAGAGTTTGTTGTCGTTGCCTGCGCGCCTGCTCGATCAGTCCGTGATGGACGGTATCGGGCGTGTAGTAGTTCAGGCCACTGTGACGATGATGGCTGTTATAGCCTGCGAAAAACTCGCCCATGTATTCCCGGGCGTGCTGCAGGTCTTGGAACCGTCGCGGGAAATCCAGGTCATATTTCACGGTCTTGAACAGTGACTCTGAGTACGGATTGTCATCAGAAACCCTCGGGCGCGAGTAGGACAGTGTGATGCCCAGGGCCCGGGCGAGGTCCAGCGTTGTGCCGGCCCGCATTGGTGCGCCGTTATCGGCATGCAGCACCGCTGGGCACTGTTTGTTCCTGGCCACGGCCTCGCGGATCAGGGCCGAGGCGAAGGCCGCGGCTTCGGTGGTTTCGACGCGATGCCCGACGACCTTGCGGGAGAAGACATCCAGGATGGTGTAGAGCCGGTAGGTGTGTTTGCCAGGCCCGTGGAGCATCGTGATGTCCCAGCTCCAGAGCTGGTTGGGAGCCGTGGCTTCCAGGACGGGCTTGATCCTTTTAGGGCCGGTGCTGCTGCGTTGCGCGCGGCGGTCACCGTTCTGCCCGTAGCTGGCCACGATACGGTGGGCGGCGGCGATCGAGAACGAGCAGAGACCCGCGTCCAGCATCCGGTAATAGGCCTGGGTAACGGAGAGATTCCCGTATTCTTCGGAGTTCAGTGTCGCCATGAACTCCTCGGCTTCGGTCTGGGTGATCCGGTTCGGGTAGGCCCGTTGGGCATGGGGCACCGTGATCCCTGCCGCGACGGACGGGCTCAGATGCCGATACCAGGCAGTGCGGTGAAGGCCCACCAATGCGCAGGCCTTCACCGCTGACCAGCCGGCCGTCACCAGCTTCCCGACGAAGGTCAGGGCGATGTCTTTCCAGACTTTGGGATCAACCACTCCGGCCGCTGCGGCTCCGCTTCCTTCAGCACGGGGTCCGTCGCCGCCGCGCTCTTGGCCATGGCGTCCAAGAGCGCGGAAGCTTTTCCCAGGATGTCCACCGCAGCCTCGGACCTGGCCAGCTTGGCCTTGAGGATCTCGTTCTCCTTCAAGACCTGTTTAAGTAGCCTCTTATCGCCTTGCCTCAACCGCTGGTCCTCACTCCCTGTCTTGAATCTGGATCTCAGCTCGCCCGATTCACGCTGCCGGACCCAAAGCCGGATAGTGCCATCGGTGATGCCCACCGCACGGCTGAACGCGATCTTGGACCCACGCTCAAGGCACTTGTCGTACTCATCAAGAATCTCGTGCTTCTGCGCGAGAGTGAAGTGCTTCCGGTTCGAGGCACGAGGAGGGATAACAAAATCCATGACGGACCTTTCCTCGCCCTGTGTGTCAGGCAGCGTCGGCAGCAAACCTGTCGCACAACAGCCTGACACACAGGGCCGATACAGCGAGTGCGCAGCGTTCCAGCGAAATGGGGGTCACGGCGGAGCTGCATGGCGGCGCGCTGTGAGGAAAACGGGGTCCGGGGCGCAAAAGGTGCGGGCCGGAGGTCGGGTACCTGGCGGCGCCCACTTCAAGACGCCGCCAGGAGAGTGATGGCTTGCAGGAGAGCCATCCGGCCGGGCCTTTCGGCCTGGCAACAGCAACTATCCAATGGGCGGATCAATAAAGAGCCCCCAAGGTCATCAAGAAACGGTCAAATTCCCTGCAGGAGTGTCCGATGCCGCGTGGCACCGTCGCATCGGCCGGGCGGCCAGCCTGGACCGCGGCCTGGTGCTCTAAACGGTTCCGTCTAGCGGGTTGGGGAGCCCCGCCGTCGTGCCGCGAAGGCGAACAGCGAGGTGGTGGCCACCGTGGCCAGGTACCCGGCAATCACAATCAGCGAGATCCCGGCCCAGAAGTAGTTGGTGGTGCTGGCCTCCTGCCAGGGGCTCGGCGCGATGCGGATCAGCGAGTAGACGGCCACGGCGGCGGATGCCAGTCCCAGCAGCACCGGCAGCGTCAGCCAGATCCGGGCCGAACCGATGTGTTCGCCGAAGCCGTCCCAGGCGTTCCAGGCGCCCCGCCGGACGATCAGCCACCCGGCAGGGATCATGAACGCGCCCACCAGCAGGAACGCCGCCACCACGTCAGCGGGCCGGTGCCACTGGTTGATCAGCGTCGACACCCCGGAGGCGATGGCGAACGTGCCGCCAACAAAGCCCGCCATCGGCCGCCACCGCGGGGACGCCATCAGGAACACCGCGGCCGCCGCCGACGCCGCCAGCGTGGTGTGCCCGGACGGCAGCGAGTTGATGTCCAGCGTCACGACGCCCTTATCCGGCCGCGCCGGCAGCAGGGCCTTGAGCACCTGGGTGGCCACGTTGGCGCCGACGCAGGCCGCCACGGCAATCCCGGCCTCTGCCCAGCGCTTGCGGATCACCGTCACGAACAGCACCACGACGGCGGCCATCACCAGCGAGATGGTGGGCAGCAGGTCCAGGAACCTGGTGCTCGCCTTGCCTGCCGGGCCATGGATCTCCACGGCCTCCACCAGCGCTGACTCGTCAATGAACTGTCCAGTGGTGGTCTGGACGAAGTAGTAGTAGGTGGCGAGCAGTCCGGCGACGCAGGCCAGGGTGGCCAGCATGAACAGGAAACCCGAGCCCGGAGCTGGTCGGGATGCGGTCCTGGTGCCTGCCTGCCGTGAAATTGTCATCGGCTTAAGGGTGTCACAGAAAGCTGGGAGAGTGCTTGGGCTCCGGGGCGTGCCGCCGCGCTGGAGCAGGCGCGATCCACTGCCACCGATGGGCAGCCGGGATCAGGCGGGAGCGGCTGCCAGTTCCTCGATGATCTCGAACTGTTCGCGGACGCCGCCCTCCATGCCGGACTGGGCAATCATGTCGCGGACCTCCCTGCTGCCCGCGTTGGTGCGGATGCTGACCGTGGTGCCGCCGCCGTCGGCCTCCTCGAAGGTGACCGTGTTCACCACGGTGCCCTCCTCGCCGTCCGTCGACGTCTCGGGCATCTCCATCACCTCGGTGTGCACGATCCGCTCGTTGGGGACGATCTCCCGGTACGTGCCGTGGAAGGCCACCTCGAACCCGCCGTGGGCCACCATGACATACCGCCAGGTACCGCCCACCCGGAAGTCCATGTCCGCCACCGTCATCTCGCCCCGGCGGCCCGGCCACCAGCGCCGGACGAGCTCGGGCGTGGTCCAGGCGCGGTAGACCAGGTGCCTGGGTGCGTTGACCGTGCGGGTGATCAGGATTTCCTCGTCGCTGGGGAACGTGACGTCCATGGTGCTGCTGCCTGTCTGTGCCACTGCCCTGCTCCTCTTCTAGCTGTCCTGCTGTTTCATTTCGTCGAGCACGTCCTCGAGCAGGTCGAACCGCTCCGCCCAGAGGTGCTCATAGCCGGCCACCCACGCGTAGATGGGCTTCAGGGCCTCTGCGTTGAGCGAGTAGATGCGCTGCCTGCCTTCGTCCCGCACGTGCACGGCGCCCACTTCGCGGAGGACCCGGAGGTGCCGGGAAACGTGCGGCTGGGCAAGGTCAAGCCGGTCCACGAGTTCGCCCACCGTGCGCTCGCCGGCAGCCAGGGCGTCAAGGATCTCGCGGCGCCGGGGTTCGGCCACCGCATTGAAGGCGTCCTCTGTGGTAGCTGCGCGTGCCATACTGCAATCATATATCCATATTGATATGTTTTGAAGACCTCTCACCTGGCCGCCGTCCTGCGTCAGGGTCCGCAGCGCCGGTAGGGTAAATGCCATGCCTGCCACCGCCCCGCCCCTGCCGGACCTGCCCCCGCTGGAGGACCTTGTGGCCGGCGCACACGTGGTCAGCCTGCCCATGCGGGTAAAGTTCCGGGGCATCCTGGAGCGTGAATCGCTGCTGCTGCAGGGCCCGGCCGGGTGGGGTGAGTTCTGTCCGTTCCCCGAGTACGGCGACGCCGAGGCCTCCCGCTGGCTTGCCTCCGCCATCGAAGCCGCCTGGCTCGGGTTCCCCGCGCCGCTGCGGACGTCCATCCCGGTGAACGCCACCGTACCTGCTGTTCCGGCGGACCGGGTGCCGGAGGTGCTGGCCCGGTTCGGGCGGGTGGACGCCGTCAAGGTCAAGGTGGCCGAGCAGGGCCATACCCTCGACGACGACGTTGCCCGCCTCGCCGCCGTCCGGGCCGCCCTGCCGGATGCGGCCCTGCGCGTGGACGCCAACGGCGGATGGGACGTGCCCACGGCCGTCGAGGCACTCACCCGGCTGT
The DNA here is from genome assembly GCF_045833485.1 of Arthrobacter nitrophenolicus. NCBI lineage: Bacteria > Bacillati > Actinomycetota > Actinomycetes > Micrococcales > Micrococcaceae > Arthrobacter > Arthrobacter nitrophenolicus. The sequence continues at coordinate 582,413 of NZ_CP174504.1, read as the reverse complement.
CCGCCGTCGGGCTCGAATACGCGGAACAGCCGGTGCCCACCATCGAGGGCCTCGCGGAAGTGCGCGCGCAGTTGCGGGCCGCCGGCACCCCTGTGCTGATCGCCGCCGACGAAAGCGTCCGCAAGGAGGACGACCCGCTCCGCGTGGCCCGTGCCGGCGCCGCCGACCTCGTGGTGGTCAAAGTGGCGCCGCTCGGGGGAGTGCGGCGCGCCCTGGACATCGTGGCGCAGGCCGGCCTGCCCGCCGTCGTCAGCTCCGCACTGGACACCTCGGTGGGCATCCGCGCCGGCCTCGCTCTGGCCGCCGCACTGCCCGAACTGCCGTATGCGTGCGGACTCGGGACGGTGTCCCTGTTCGAGTCCGACGTCACCCTGGACCCCCTGACGGCCGACGACGGCGCCATCCGCGTGCGCGACGTTGCGGCCGATCCCGGGCTGCTGGAGCGGTACGCGGCCTCCGCGGAGCGGCGGGAGTGGTGGCTGGCCCGGCTGCGCCGGGTCCACGCCGTCCTCGCCGCCTGAGACGCTCTCCCACTACCCGCGGCTTCCCCCGGGACGCTCTCCCACTCGAGCAACATTCCTGCAGGTCACATGCGGTTAACCCTGGCTTCACCTGTCTGACGTTTCCCCGTAGAAAGCACCTGACAGGGTGGCACGGACCCCAGAGGAACATTTTGGAAGGCACCCTCATGTCTGAAACGCCCACCCGCAAATTCACGCTGCTGCCGATGCTCGGCCATACCAAGGGCAAGCGTAGTGCCGTCACCTGCGCCCTGAAGTGCGACAACGCCTGCGCCGGCGACGTCTGCAACACCAGCTCCAACAGCTACTTCCGCGACATTGCCTCCGCCACCATGTCCCGCCGCGCCGCCCTGGGCTTCGGCGCCGCCGGTGCGCTCGCTGTCGTCCTCGGTTCAGCGGTAACCTCCGCCGATTCCGCCTCCGCGGCCGGACTGTCCAAGGCAGCCAAGGAAGGCTTCGGCAAGTCCAAGCTCCAGTTCACCGCCATCCCGTCCATCGACGCGATGGTTGACGCCGTCACCGTTCCGGACGGCTTCACCTGGCAGCCGGTCATCCGCTGGGGCGACCCCATGTTCAACGAGGCCCCGGAGTTCGACCTGGCCAACCAGACGGCGGCGGCGCAGGAGAAGCAGTTCGGCTACAACAACGACTACACGGACATCCTGGAAATCCCGGGCAGCAAGGGCCGCCGCGCCGTGCTGTTCTCGAACCACGAGTACACCAACGACGCCATCATGTTCCCGCCCACCATGCCGGCAGACCAGGTGCGCGCTGTGGGGGCAGCCGCACACGGCCTGTCCGTGGTGGAGCTGGAGCGCCAGAACAAGAACAAGCCGTGGACCTACGTCAAGGGTGCGGAACTGAACCGCCGCTTCCTGAACTCGACGGTGTACGAGCTCACGGGTCCCGCCGCCGGCTCCGCCCTGGTCAAAACCGTGGAAGACCCCGCCGGCCGCTTCATCAAGGGCACCCTGGGCAACTGCGCCGGCGGCACCACCCCGTGGGGCACCATCCTGTCCGGTGAGGAAAACTTCCAGGGCTACTTCGTGGGCAACGGCACGTCCGCCGGCGACAAGCGCTACGGCATCACGTCCAAGCCCACCGCCCGCCAATGGGAACTGGACGAACCGCGCTGGGACACCCGCAACCCCGGCTACGAGAACGAAGCCAACCGCTTCGGCTGGATCGTGGAGGTGGACCCGTTCGACCCCACCTCCACCCCGAAGAAGCACTCCATGCTGGGCCGCTTCAAGCACGAGGGCGCCAACGTCATCATCGCCAAGTCCGGGCACGTGGTGGCCTACTCCGGCGATGACGAGCGCTTCGACTACCTGTACAAGTTCGTGTCCAAGGACAAGTACCGCGAGGGCGACCGCAAGCACAACATGACCCTCCTGTCCGCCGGCAGCCTCTACGTGGCGAAGTTCACCGGCAACTCGCCCGCCGCCGAAATCACCGGCACCGGCGCAGTCCCCTCCGACGGCGCCTTCGACGGCACCGGCGAGTGGCTCCCGCTGGTGCTTGACGGCAAGTCCGCCGTGCCGGGCATGTCCGTGGAAGAGGTCCTGGTGTACACCCGCCTGGCCGCCGACAAAGTGGGCCCCACCAAGATGGACCGCGCCGAGGACGTGCAGCCGAGCCTGCACACGGGCAAGGTCTACGTGGCCTGCACCAACAACTCCAACCGCGGCACCGGCACGAACGAGGGCGCCAACGAGGTCAACCCGCGCAACCAGAACCGCGACGGCCACATTGTGGAGATCACCGAAACCGGCGACCAGACCTCCACAGCCTTCACCTGGAACCTGCTGATGGTCTGCGGCGATCCGGCCCAGGGCGACGTCACCTACTTCTCCGGCTTCCCGGTGGACAAGGTCTCGCCCATCTCCTGCCCGGACAACCTGGCGTTCGACTCCGTCGGCAACCTCTGGATCTCGACCGACGGCGCCCCCTCCGGCATCGGCCGGGCGGACGGCCTGTTCAAGGTCACGCTGGAGGGCGCCGAGCGCGGCAAGGTCGAGCAGTTCCTCGCCGTCCCGCGCGACGCCGAGACCTGCGGCCCCATCATCCATGACGAGGAGCGCAGCGTGTTCGTCGCCGTGCAGCACCCGGGCGAGGACGGCACCTTCGAGAACCAGGTGTCCTTCTTCCCGGACTACGTTGCGGCAGGCACGACGCCGGCTCCCGGCCAGGCGCGCGCCCCGCGTCCGTCCGTGATCCAGGTCTTCCCCATCCGCGCCTAGCCCCACCCGTTGCCCTATCACTATTGGTCCTCAAAACCTCTGTTTGGGAACCATAAGTGATAGGGCAACGCAGGGAGGGAGGGGGTGGCAGACTGGTTTGGTGACTTCGCTGAACGATTCTGCCCCCGACGCTACGGACACCGCCCCTGAGCTCACCGCCCTCGCGGCGGCGCGGGTCGCCGTCGGAACGCTGCTCGACGGCGGGGTGCGGCACGTGGTGGTTTCGCCCGGTTCCCGGTCGGCCCCCATGGCGTATGCGCTGGCTGAGGCGTCCGCAGCGGGCCGGGTGGAACTGCTGGTCAGGATCGACGAGCGCGTCGCCGGCTTCACGGCCCTGGGCCTTGCCCTGTCCACCGGTTCCCCTGCCGCCGTCCTGACCACGTCCGGGACCGCCGTCGGAAACCTGCTGCCTGCGGTGATGGAAGCCAACCACGCCGCCGTCCCGCTGATCGTCCTGTCCGCTGACAGACCGGACGAACTCCGTGGAACGGGCGCCAACCAGACCACCGTCCAGCCGGACCTCTTCGGCGAACAGGTCCGGTTCGCGGCGGACGTCCCCGCGGGCAGCGATCCCGAACGTGCCATCCAGACCGGGCTTTCCGCGGCCACCGGCGCCTTCGCCGAGATCCCGCCCGGGCCGGTGCAGCTCAACCTCGCGTTCCGGGATCCGCTGGTGCCATCCCCGGACGAAGGGCTCCCGACGGCGGTGGAGCGGCAGCGCTACCGGATCGGGACAGAGCCGCTGGTCATGAACCTGCCCCCGGTGGCTGATGAGTTGCCGGAACGGCGCACAGTGGTCCTGGCCGGGCACGACGCCGGTCCCGTGGCCGAAGCCTTCGCCCGCGCCCACAACCTCCCGCTGCTCGCCGAGCCGTCGTCCAACTCCCGGTTTGGCCCTAACGCCGTAGGCCCGTACCGGCTGCTGCTGGAACATTTCGGGCCGGATTCCACGCAGCCCATTGAACGCGTGGTGCTGTTCGGCCGGCCCACCCTTTCCCGCCCGGTGGCTGCCCTGCTGGCCCGGCCCGAGGTCCAGTCCGCCCTGTACCAGCCCGTCCCGGTGGCCTGGTACGAGCCCGGCCGGCGCACCGAACTGCCGCTGGAGAACCTGTCCGACCTCGCCGACTTCGCCGGCCGCGGCACCTCCGCGTGGCTTGATACCTGGCTGCTCGCCGGATCCGCCGCGCAGCACGCCCTGGACGGTGTCCTGGCCGCGGAGGCAGCAGCTACCGGTCCTTCGGTGGGTGCGCTGGTGTGGCGGCACGCGCGCGGGCAGTTGCTGCTGGGCTCGTCGAATGGCATCCGCGACGTAGACCTGGCCGGCCTGCCAGCGCCGGAGCCGTCCGCCACCGTGTACGCCAACCGTGGCCTTGCCGGGATCGACGGCACCATCTCCACCGCCACGGGCATCGCGCTGGGCGGAAGGCAGGAAACCACTGTCCTGCTGGGCGACGTCACCTTCCTGCACGACGCCGGCGGCCTCCTCCTCGGGGCCGGGGAGGAGCAGCCGGACCTGCGGATGGTGGTGCTCAACGATGCCGGCGGCGCCATCTTCGGGCTGCTCGAGCACGGCGCGGTGGAGGAAGGCGGAAAGTACGGAGACGCCGTCGAACGCCTCTTCGCAACCCCGCACTCGGTGGACATCGCGGCACTCGCCGCGGCGTACGGCGTCGGGCATTCGGTGGTGGGCACGACGGCGGGACTCGCCGAGGCGCTCGCCCGGCCCGTGTCCGGACGCACCATCGTGGAAGTCCGCACCGACCGTCATTCCCTGCGGCAGCTGCACGCGCGGATCAAGGACGCCGTGGCTGCCGCTGTGGTGGGAGTACTGGTCCCTTAGGTTTTCCTGCCGGGCCTATCAGCCCGTTGGCGGCGTGAACTGGCTTGCGGTGAAGACAGCCCCCTGCGGGTCCCGGATCAGGGCCTCGCGCGTCCACCCCGTATCGTCCTGCCGGAGCACCTGGGCGCCGAGCCGTTCGGCGTCGAGGGCCGTCCGGTCCCGGTCGGCCACAGCAAACGTGACGTGCCAGTGCGGCGTCCGGCCGGCTGCAATGGGCACGATCCAGGCGACGGCGTCCGCGAAGCCGGGTGGAGCCGCGAATTCGGACTGCCGTGCCCTGATGTCCGGGTCGACTGTCTTTTCAAGGAACTCGCCGTATCCGGGCACGCGGACCATCAGCCCGAAGTCGGCGTTGTCCGCGCCGAAGCCCACCTTGTCCACCTGCCAGCCGAACGCGCCCTGGTAGAAGCCGATAGCCGCCTCCGGGTTGCGTGTGTGGAGGTCGCTGAAGTTCCACGTCCCGGGCTGGTTGACGGACTGCGCCCCGCCCTGCCGCTTCGGCTGCCAGAGGCGGAATTCCACGCCCTCCGGGTCTGCCAGCGCCGCACTGCGTCCGTCCTCGCCCGCATCCGTTGCCGGCGCCCGCAGTACAGCACCGGCAGCGACCAGCCGGTCCACCGCGGCGTCCGCGTCCCCGACCGCGATGTAGGTGCTCCACGCCGTTGGATCCTCGCGGCCGCTGGCGATCCCTGCGACCTCCGCGCCGTCCAGCTGGGCCACCAGGTAGCGGTCCGTTCCGCCGCCCGGAGCTGCCTCCCTGAACGTCCAGCCGAAGAGCCCGGCATAGAAGGTTGCTGCCGCGTCGATTTCCGGCTGGGTGGTGTCGATCAAGCACGGCACCCCCGGAGGGTACGTCCGTCCGCTCATGTTCCGCTCCTGCTTTCCTTGATCGCTGCCTCGAATGTGGGCAGGCTCCGCTCGATCATGTCCTCGTTGGCTGTCAGGGACATCCGGAAAAACCCGGGCGTCTCGAACAGGGTGCCCGGGAAAACGAAGACGTCGCGGCGGGCGAGGGACTCGGTGAAGGCTTCGTCGTCCGGACCTGGGGTAGTCACGAACAGGTAGAACGTGCCCTCCGGCGGCTGCATGCGGTAGCCCATGCTGCCGAGTGCGTCCACCAGGCGGTCCCTGCGCCGTTCCAGCTGGCCGACGTCGATGGAGAACTTCTCCAGCTCGGGAAGCGCGTGCTGCAGCAGCGCATTGGGGTAGACCCAGCCCATCGCCACCTGCAGCCCGCTGATGGCCGGTGCCATCTCCTCCCGGTGCGGCATGGCCGGCGGCAGGGCAAGGTACCCCACCCGCTGGCCGGGGGAGAGGTGGGTCTTGCCGTAGGAATAGGCCAGCAGCGTGTACGGGTAGTACTCCGCAGGGCTGTGGAAGCGCGCGCCGTCGAACACAATGCGGTTGTAGGCCTCGTCCGAGATGAGGTAGATGCGCCGCCCGATCCTTGCCGACGCACTCTCGAGCAGATCGGCGAGCCGGCGCAGCAGCTCCGGGGGATAGATCCGGCCGGTGGGATTGTTGGGCGAATTGACGATGACCACCCGCGTCCGCTCCGTGATGGCCGCTTCGACGGCAGCGAGGTCCAGGTCGAACGTGGCGGTGCTGACCTTCACCTTCACAGGCACCAGGCCGGCTTCGAGGATCAGCGGCTCGTACAGGAACCATGGCGGCAGGCTGTAGACCACCTCGTCGCCGGGGTCCGCCACGGTCTTCAGGGCCAGGGCGATTGCCGCGAAGCCGCCGGTGGTGAGGAAGATGTCCTCTGTCCTGAAGGGCACGTCGAGCAGGCGTCCAAGGGACTGCGCGGCGGCCTCCTGCGCCGACTCCACGTTCGTTTTGTAGGCGAACCACTGGTCATCGCGGGGAACCAGGGCATCCCGCAGGGTGTTGACGTAGCGGTCCGGCGGCATCTGGTGGGGGTTGCCGAACGTGAAGTCGCAGACGGTGCGCTGGTCCTTCCCCGGGTTGAGGTACCGCCGGATGAAGGAGTCGACCCGCTGGAACGAGGGCACCGATGCCAGCCGCGCGGCACGCTCGGAGACTGCCGCCGGAGGTCGTGGGGACTGAAAATTCATGTCTGCGCTCCTGGATGCGCCGCCGGGTGGGGACGGCGGCCGGACGGGCAGCGCGCTGCTGAGCCAGGGCTGTGGTGGGACCTATTGTGTGCCCGGGCACCGCGGAAGTAAATGGCCCCACGAAAGGCGCGTGCCGCCGTCGTACGTATCGCCCAAAAGCGAGGCGCAGCGTGCCCCGTGACGCTCAAAATCCCCGGCGCTGCGGAAATCCGTAGCGCCGGGGACTGTGCGTGGCGAAAAGCGGGGAGGGCCTACTCTTCGATCTCGATGTGCGTGGGATCGAGCACGCGGCGCAGGAACTCCTTGGTGCGCGGCTGGGTGGGGGCGCTGATGACATGCTCGGCCGCACCTTCCTCCACCACCACGCCGCCGTCCATGAAGACCACGCGGTCGGCCACTTCGCGGGCAAAGCCCATCTCGTGCGTGACCACCAGCATGGTCATGCCCTCCTTGGCCAGGTTCCGCATGACGGAGAGGACATCGCCCACCGTCTCGGGGTCCAGGGCGGACGTGGGCTCGTCGAAGAGCATCAGCTCCGGGTTCATGCTCAGGGCACGGGCGATCGCCACGCGCTGCTGCTGGCCGCCGGAGAGCTGGTCAGGGAAACGGTCGGCCAGGTGCCCCAGGCCCACGCGCTCCAGGTTGTGCATGGACACCTTGTCCGCCTCCGCCTGGGAGCGCTTGAGGACCTTGGTCTGGGCGATGGAGCAGTTTTTCTTGGCGTCCAGGTGCGGGAACAGGTTGAACTGCTGGAACACCATGCCCACCTTGCGGCGCATCTTGTCGATGTCCACGTCCGGATCGGTGGCCTCGAAGCCGCCCACGTGGATGCTCCCCTGGTTGGGCTGCTCCAGCAGGTTGACGCAGCGGAGCAGGGTGGACTTGCCCGACCCAGAGGGGCCGATCAGGCACACCACCTCGCCCGGTGCCACGTCCAGGCTGATCCCCTTCAGGACCTCGTTGGAGCCGTAGGCCTTGCGCAGGTCCTTGATGGATACGCCTGCCGCGTGGATGGTGCCGGTGCTGCCGGCGGGATGTACGACGTCGTTCATGGCTTCCCTGCCTATCGCTTGGTCCGCGCGGAGCGGCTTTCGAACTTCCGGGCCAGGAGGCTCAGGGGGATGGTGATGACCAGGTAGAAGGCGCCGGCGACCAGGAGCGGCGTCAGGCCGGCGCCCAGGCTGGAGATGCCGTCGCGGCCGAACTTGGTGAGCTCGTACTGCGAGGCGGTCAGGCCCAGGACGTAGATCAGCGAGGAGTCCTTGGTCAGCAGGATGATTTCGTTGGTCAGCGGCGGCAGGACGATCTTGAACGCCTGCGGGATCACGATGGTCACCATGGCCCGCCACTGCGGCATGCCCAGCGACCGGGCGGCTTCCATCTGGCCCTTGGGCACAGCCTGCAGGCCGGCGCGCAGGGTCTCGGCGATGTAGGCCGAGGCCACCATGCCCAGCGAGATCATCACGATCACGGTGACGTTCCACGAGACGCCGAAGGCCAGGGGGACACCGTAGCCGAAGGCGATGAACACCAGCAGGGCCGGGATGCCGCGGAAGAATTCGATGTAGCCGGTGGCGATCCAGCGGTAGAGGGGGAAGCTGGACAGCTTCATCAGGGCCAGCAGCAAGCCGCCGGATAGGCCCACGATGAAGCCCAGGAACGTATAGATCAGGGTGTTGACCAGGCCGGTGACGAAGATGCCCGGGAACATCGGGCCGATTTTGGCGAAGTTGAAGACGCTGTTGCCGATGGTTTCCCAGTCGGTGGCCAGGATCAGGGCGGCGATGGCCACTACAAAGATTCCGGCCTGGACGTACAGGCTTACTCTGGCGCGTTGACGTGCGGTCATTGCCATGGGGTGCTCACATTCATTATGCGTGGCTGGGGCCCCGGACTGCAGAACAGCGTGTCCGGGGCCCCAACTGCGTGGTTCTCAGGGCCGCGAGGGCGTGGAGGCCAGGGATGCCTCAGGCCCGCGCTCTGGCTACTTGGCGGTTTCGCCGAACCAGGTGGTCTTGAACTTCTCCAGCGAGCCGTCCTCTTCCAGGCGCTCAAGCGTGCCGTTGACCTTCTCCAGCATCGCGGTGTTGCCCTTCTTCACGGAGATGCCCAGCTGCTCGCCGGTGGCAAAATCCTCAACGCTCTTGAACTTGGGGTCGTCCTTGATGGCGTAGCCAAGGACTGACTGGTTGCCCAAGGCGGCATCGATGGTGCCGGCCTGGAGGGCCTGGACCAGGAGGCCGGTGTCCTCGAACTGCTGCGCCTCAAGGCCCTGTTCCTGCGCGTAGTCGGCGCCGGTGGTGGCCTGCTGCACGCCCACCTTCTTGCCCTTGGCATCGTCCAGGCTGCTGATGCCCGAGTCCTCGCTGGCAACCAGGGCCAGGTCGTCGTCGAGGTACGGGGTGGAGAAGTCCATGACGGACTTGCGGGTGTCCGTGATGGAGATCGAGGAGATGCCCAGGTCGCACTGGGTCAGGGCGGTGCCGGTTTCGATTGCTTCGAAGGAGCTGTCCACGATGCTGAGTTCTGCGCCGAGGTCCTTGGCAACTTCCTTGGCAATGTCGATGTCGTAGCCGACCGTCTGGCCGTCCTTTTCGAACTCGAACGGCTCGTAGGGGATGTCGGAGCAGACCGTGAGCTTGCCTGCGTTGATCAGCTGGATGCCGCCTTCGGACGCGGCCGGCGTGGAACTGCCGCCACCGCACGCCGTGAGGGTAAGGGCGCCGACGGCGAAGACTGCTGCTGCCTTGGCGGTGATCTTGGCCGTGGCCAGGGACTTGAGCTGCATATTTCTTTACCTTTTGTTGCAGGGGTATGCGGTTCTAAATCGGTTCATAGTGTAGCGCCGATTATGAGATGTGCATCACAGGAAACTTAGTTTCACTATTGGATAACTAAACCACACAAGAAATCAAGCGTATCGGGCACGAAGTTGTCTGCTATTCCCGACTCGGGCTCGGATGGCCAGCTCAGCTGCTGATGCCGAGCGACTCCAGCATCGGGCGGAACTTGGCCCACGTTTCAGCCAGCTCCGCCTCAGGCTGGGAACCGTCCACGATGCCGCAGCCGGCGTACAGCCGGACTGTCTCCGGCCCCTCGATCACGGCGCCGCGGAGGGCAATGCCCCACTCGCCGTTCCCCGCCGCATCCAGCCAGCCCACCGGACCTGCGTACGGGCCGCGGTCCAGGTGCTCCAGCTTGCGGATCAGCGCGCCGGCCACCTGCGTGGGTGTTCCGCACACGGCCGCGGTGGGGTGCAGTGCGTTGATCAGCGCCAGGCAGGTGGGGACGTGGCCTTCCACTTCGGTGAGTTCGGCCTTGACGTCGGAGGCCAGGTGCCAGACGTTGGGCAGCTCAAGGATGAAGGGCTCATCGTGCGCGTTCATGGCCTCCGAGAACGGCGCCAGCTGCTTGGTGAGCGACTGGATGGCAATCTCGTGCTCGTGCCGCTGCTTCTCGGATCCGGCCAGCACCCGCGTGGCGTAGTCCATCGGCAGCCCGTCCTCGCCGTGCGCGTCGCGCCGGTCCAGCGTTCCGGCCAGCACGCGCGCCTGGGCTGTCCGGCCCTCCACCTGGATGAGCATCTCCGGTGTGGCGCCCACCAGCCCGTCCACCCCGTAGGTCCAGCATTCGCGGTACCGCGCGGCCAGTTCGCGCAGCACCTTCGCCGCGTTCACGCCGGTGGGGATGGTGGCCACCACGTCGCGGGCAAGCACCAGTTTCTCCAGCGCCCCGGTGCGGATTTCGGCAACCCCTGCGGTTACCGCCTCCATCCAGGCTTCCTCGCTGAGGGACCCGGTGTGGAGTGTTGCGCCTGCTGCCAGGGGGAGGGGACGGACGACGGCGGCGCCCGCCCGGCCGGGAACGGCGCCCTGCTGCGCTTCCGTGGCGGAGTCCGCTGCCGCCGTCGTGACGGTAGCGAAGGCTGCCGGGGTGTCCGCGGAGCCGCTGCCGAGCCAGCGGTCCAGGGCGGCGAGGGCGCTCTGTTCGGTGAGCTCGCCGTCGCCGAGCGTCAGCTGGGTGACCCAGACCTGGCTGTCCCGGACGCCCACCACGACTTCCGGCACGATCAGCCGGGACTCGTGCGCGGAGGTCTTGGAGAAGGCGAAGGACCCGAAGGCCACCGGGCCGGTGCCGGGCAACTCCACGTGGTCGGTGACGTCGGCTTCGATCACCAGGTGCCGCCACCAGATGTCGGCCTCGAGGAACCGTTCCGGGCCGGTGGCCGTGAAGCGGGCGATCTCGCCGAAGCCTGCCAGGCCGGCCTCGCGGCGGGTCCAGCAAAGGACATCGTCCCGCACCAGAAACGAAGGCAGCCCCCCGGGGAATGCGGTGCCATCCAGGGGGACTGTCAGGGTGCGGATCGTGCTCGTCATGATGAGACAACACTACTCCCGACCGCAAAGCCGGCTTGGGGAGGGATCATAGGGCATCGGGGGAAGGGCCGGGAGTCACAGGGCCGGTGGTCCGGGGCCAGCCGAACATTTGAGACAATGACATGGTGAACCGAGCATCCTTGGATAAGCGTCCGGACGAAGTAGCCACCATGTTTGACGACGTCGCACCGAAGTACGACGTTGTCAACGATGTCCTGTCCATGGGGCAGACCCGCCGCTGGCGCAAGGTTGTGGTGGAAGCGATGGAAGTGTCCAAGGGCCAGCGCGTCCTGGACCTGGCCGCCGGAACCGGCACCTCCAGCGAGCCATATGCCGATGCAGGCATAGACGTCGTCGCGTGCGACTTCTCCCTCGGAATGCTCAAGGTGGGCAAGCGCCGCCGCCCGGACATCAACTTCATCGCCGGCGACGCCACCAACCTGCCGTTCGCTGACAACACGTTTGACGCCACCACCATTTCGTTTGGTCTCCGCAACGTGAACGAACCCAAGAAGGCACTTCAGGAGATGCTCCGCGTCACCAAGCCCGGCGGCCGCCTGGTCATCGCCGAGTTCTCCCAGCCCGTGGTTCCGCTCTGGCGCACCATGTACACCGAGTACCTTATGCGCGCGCTTCCGGCCATCGCGGTGAAGGTTGCCTCCAACCCTGACGCCTACGTCTACCTTGCCGAGTCCATCCGCGCCTGGCCGGACCAGGACCACCTGGCAGCGTGGCTGCAGGACGCCGGCTGGGAAAACGTTACCTACCGCAACCTCACGGGCGGGATCGTGGCGGTGCACCGCGCCTTCAAGGCGGCCGACAGGACGCCCGACGGCGCTGCTGCCGCCATCGCAGCGCACAAGGGCCCGGTGGCCAAGCTCCGCCGCAACATCACCCGCTGACCGGCGTGAAGGTACTGATTGTCGGTGCGGGTCCGGCCGGATCCACCGCTGCGTATTACCTCGCCAGGGCCGGGCTCGAGGTCACGGTCCTGGAAAAGACGTCGTTTCCACGGGAGAAGGTCTGCGGCGACGGGCTGACCCCGCGCGCCGTCCGGGAGATCCAAAAGCTTGGCCTGCCGCACCCAGAGAACGACGGCTGGCGCCGGAACAAGGGCCTGCGGTTGATCGCCGGCGGCCGGACCATCGAGCTGCCGTGGCCGGAGGTGTCCGACTTCCCGCAGTACGGCCTGATCCGCACCCGGCTGGGCTTCGACGAGGAACTGGCCCGCCACGCCCAGGCCGCGGGTGCCACCATCCTCGAGCGGCACAGCGTCACTGATGCCCTGCATGCGGAAGACGGCCGCGTGACCGGTGTCCGCGCAGCGCTTTTGGACGAGTCCGGACGCAAGACGGGGGAGACGCGCGACTTTCCTGCCGACGTCGTACTCGCTGCGGACGGCAACTCCACGCGCACCGCTGTGTCCCTCGGCATCCGGAAGCGTGACGACCGGCCGCTTGGCGTGGCGGTCCGCACCTACTTCACCTCCCCGCGCACGGACGACGACTGGATGGAAGGCTGGCTGGAGCTTCCCGGCCGGGACGGCAAGCTGCTGCCCGGCTACGGCTGGGTGTTCGGCGTCGGCGACGGGACCTCCAACGTGGGCCTCGGCATCCTGAACTCCTCGAAGGAATTCGGCAAGCTCGACTACAAGCAGGTCCTGCGCGAATGGACCGCCGGCATGCCCGCCGACTGGGGCTTCACGCCCGAAAACCAAGTGGGCGAGATCCGCGGCGCCGCCCTGCCCATGGGCTTCAACCGCACCCCGCATTACTCACCCGGCCTGCTCCTCCTGGGCGACGCCGGCGGCATGGTCTCGCCGTTCAACGGCGAGGGCATCTCCTACGCGATGGAGTCCGCACGCTTCGCCGCCGAGTTCATCATCGACGCCTCCGCCCGCCTTGCCTCCTCGGGCGGAACGTACGACGCCGACGCGCACCTGGCGCGCTACGCGGACTACGTGCGGGGCCAGTGGGGCTCCCACTTCACCCTGGGCCGGGTGTTCGCCGCGCTGATCGGCAAGCCTGTGGTCATGAAGCTCGCACTGCGTACCGGCATGCCCATCCCGGTGCTGATGCGGTTCGTGGTGCGGCTGCTGGCCAACCTGACGGACCCGTCCGCGAAGGGCTTCGAGGACCGGGTGATCCGGGTCCTCGAGTCGCTTGTCCCGGCCACATCCAATACATCGCCCACCCCGGCAGCATCCAATCAGCGGTATCCGCAACAAAAAGTTAGGGTTAACCCGTGACCAAACCCGCAGAGCACAGCTGGACCCACGCCGGACACGGCATGACCGACGCTGAACCAAGCCTCAACACCAGCGCCATTGCCACCGGACTCCAGCTCCCCGCGGGATTCGCCGCCATCGCCGAAGATGCAGAACTGGGCCCGGCCATCACCAACAACCTGGCCAAGGTGGAGAAGAAGCTCCGCGAGGCCATTGCCAACTCGGACCCGCTGGCTGACGCGACGTCGCGCCACCTGGTGGAGGCCGGCGGCAAGCGCATCCGGCCGCTGCTCACCCTGCTGTGCGCCCACTTGGGCGACGCCTCCCTGCCTGCGGTGGTGCAGGCCGCCGTCGTGGTGGAACTGACCCACCTGGCAACGCTGTACCACGACGACGTCATGGACTCCGCGCCGTTCCGCCGCGGTGCCCCCACGGCCCACGAGGTGTGGGGCAACTCCGTGGCGGTCCTCACCGGCGACCTGATCTTCGCCCGCGCCTCCATCCTGGTGTCCGAGCTGGGCTCGCGCGCACTGGGTATCCAGGCCCGCACCTTCGAGCGGCTCTGCCTGGGGCAGCTGCATGAAACCGTGGGCCCGCGGCCGGACGAGGACCCGGTGGAGCACTACCTCTCGGTGATCGCTGACAAGACCGGTTCGCTGGTTGCGGCGTCCGGCCAGCTCGGCGCCATCTTTGCCCAGGCCGATCCCGCCTACGAAGCCGTGCTGGTGGAATACGGCGAGAAGGTGGGCGTGGCCTTCCAGCTCGCCGACGATGTCATCGACGTCACCGGGGTCAAGGTCAAGTCCGGCAAATCGCCCGGAACGGACCTCCGCGAAGGTGTTCCCACCCTCCCCGTGCTGCTCCTGCGCAAGGCTGCCGCGGACGGCGACCAGTCCGCCGTCGAACTTCTCAAGCTGGTGGACGGGGACCTGAGCTCGGACGAGGCGCTGGCCGAAGCCGTGGCCGGGCTGCGCGCGCACCCCGTGACGGCCGAGTCCTGGGTCGTGGCCCGGAAATGGGCCAACGAGGCGATCGCCGCGCTGGCGCCGCTGCCTGAGGGCGTGGTCAAGGAGTCGCTGAGCAACTTTGCGCTGGCCGTGGTGGACCGCGCCAGCTAGATCCCGCACCAGCCAGTTTCCATGGCAGAAGCCCGGCTCCCCCCAGGCGCCGGGCTTCTGCTTTTCCGGCGCTGCCGACCCACAATCCGGTAGCGCCGGTTAAACGGGATAGCCCCGGTCCGCGGCAACTTGCATTGCTGTGAACCGGGACTATCTCTCCGTTCGCATCAGATCCGCCGGAGGCGTTTAGCGGATCCGGAAACAGTCTATGACAGATCTGTCACAAAAGGCAAGCGATAATTTACTGGCGGTGTCACAGTGTTTTCGGCGCCTCCCGCCGACCGTCATGGGGCACATTCAGCCCGTGATTTGGACCCGGGATCCAATATCCCGGTGTGTCCGTGTCAATGTGCCCCGCGACCGGTGCTTGTCCACTTACGGCAGCTCCGGACTGCCCGAGAGCCGGTGGTCCGGCCACCGTGGCTTCATGGACATTGACACTTTCCTCCGCCGGCGGGGTGGCGCCGCCCGCACAGCCGCCCTTGCCAAAGCCGGATATTCCAGGACACGGGTGGCGAAAGCACTCGAGGCCAACCAGATAACGCGGGTCCGCCGCGGCATCTACAGCCTGCCGGATGAAGGAGGGGCACTGGGATTGGCGCTGCGGCATAATGCACGGCTGACCTGTCTGTCGGCGGCGCCAATCTATGGGCTGTGGGCCCTGCGGGAGGCTGAGGTGGCGCATCTGAGCCCGGGCCACAAGAAGACGGTTCCGGGAACACTGACCCACGGCCGCCTCCTTCACCGGGTCCACCCGCTGCTGCCGGTTGCGGGTTTGGCCGATGTCCTGATCCATGCCCTGCACTGCTTGCCTGAGATCGAGGCGCTGGTCTTGGTGCAAACCCCACTTCAGCAGGGCGATGTCACCCTGGACTTCCTGCGGCGCAAGCTTCCTGGCAACCGCAACGCGCGCGCCAGGGCCGTCCTGGACTACGTGATTCCTCGCGCGGACTCGCTTCTGGAGATGCTGGCCAACTACCACTTCCGGAGGGCTGGCCTGCATGTCCGGCGGCATGTCCAGGTTCCCGGCGTGGGCGAAGTGGACTTCCTGATTGAGGAGTGCCTGGTGGTGGAGACGGACGGCGTCACGCACCTGGAGCCCAAGCAGGTCAAGAAAGACCGGGCACGCAACAATGCCACCGTTATCGGTGGACTCCTCTGCCTTCGGTTCGGGTACGCCGACGTCGTCCATCAGCCGGAGCGCATGGTGGCCCAGGTACTGGCCGTGCTGGAGCAGAGCCGGCGGGGAGCCTTCAATCCCTGCTGAGTGCCGCCGTCGTGGGGCACTTTGGCAGGCACAAACGGGGAACCAGGCCCGGAGCACGGCGTGTCCGTGTCAAAGTGCCCCAGCATCGCCGCGGGGAGTGGGCGCCAAAAGAGTTGAAAGCCCTAGTCCTCGTGCTCGTCGTCCTCGAAGGCCCACTCGAACATGTCGAACACGAACTCCGAGAACGTGCCCTCTTCGGACTTCCACTGGCCGCGGGCATTGTTCCGGCGGTAGACGATGGGATCCGGGACGCTGAGGTCGCCCACGCGGAAGCCCCAGGTGTACTCCTCGTCCTCATCCTCGAGGAACATGAGGAATCCCTCGTCGTCCACTTCGAGCTCGTCCGGGTCCCAGAAGTAGTGGTAGGCCTCCATGAGGTCCTCGCAGCCGCCCAGCGCCAGGTAGAACTCGCGCAGCACCAGCGGGATCTGGAACTGGTGCTCGGCCAGGGCCTTGTCCAGCTCCTCCTCGGACAGCCCGTCCGCTTCCTGCCATTCATCCTCGAGATACTTCGGAACAAGCGCGCGGAACTTCTCGAGGAACATGTCAGTCATGCTCATATCCTAGCTAATCGCCGCCCCGTGATTCGCCGCCGTCGGAGCCGTTGCGGTGCCACCCCCGGACAGCCAGCGGAACATACCAGTACCGGCGCCACGCCACCACCCGGAAGGCAAAAACCACAGCCGCCACAAGGACGGCGGTCCCCGTGTTGAACAAGCCCGAGACCCACAGCAGGGAGGTCAGGGCCGCCCCGCTGAACGCCGGCAGCGCGTACAGTTCCCGGGCGTTGAACAGCTGGGGCACCTCGTTCGCGGTGATGTCCCGCAGCAGCCCGCCGCCCACAGCGGTGGCCACGCCAAGCAGGACTGCCGCGTACGGGTTCATGCCGAAGGAGAGCGCCTTCAGCGTCCCCGTGATGCAGAACAGCGCCAGTCCACCGGCGTCGAACAGGACCAGCAGCGAGGTGAAGCGCTGGACGCTGGAGAAGAGGAAATACACCAGGACCGTGGCCAGCAGCGGCGGGACCAGGTAGGCGGGGTTGGTGAAGGCCGCCGGAACGGTGTTGAGGATGATGTCGCGGATGACGCCGCCGCCCAGGGCCACGAGTGAGGCCAGGAGGAGCGAGCCCAGGATGTCGAACCGCTTCCGCGCCGCCAGCAGGGACCCCGAGACCGCAAAGAAAAAGACACCCGCCAGGTCCAGCCAGACCAGGGCGATGTCAAAAGCGAATGTCATGGAGCGTCCCGGCAATTCAAAGAGGTTCGGACAGGGCGGCTCCAACGTTACGCTAGCCCCTATGAACAGCCCCATCATGATCGCCTGCGCCCATGGGACGTCCAACGCACAGGGAGCAGCCGAGGTCAACGCGCTGCGTGCCGCCATCGCCGAACTCCGCCCCGGCCTGGACGTTCGGGAAGCGTATGTGGACGTCCAGCAGCCCGACCTGGTGGATGTGGTGGCGGGACTGCCGGCGGGGGAGTCCGCCGTCGTGGTGCCCCTGCTGCTCAGCGTGGGCTACCACGTGAAGGTGGACATTGCGCGGGCCGTAAAGAGCCGGCCCGGAAGTGCGGCCGCCGCACCCCTGGGGCCGGATCCGCGCCTCGCCGCGCTGCTTGACCAGCGGCTGCGCGAGGCCGGCGTCACGGACAACGACGTGGTGGTCCTCGCCGCTGCCGGCTCGTCCAACCCGAACGCGGCCAAGAGCGTGGAAGAGCTGCTGGGGCAGTTGCGGCAGCTGCGGTCCAACCGCATGGTGGCCGCCTATGGTGCCTCCGCCAAGCCGTCCGTGCCCGACGCCGTCGCCATGCTTCGCGAGGAGCTGGCAGGAGGTGCCGGGGCGGGGGAGTCCGCGGGAGGAGTCGACGTCGGCGGGCGGGTGGTGATTGCCTCCTACCTCCTGGCACCCGGCTTCTTCCACGACCAGCTGGCCAAGGCCGGGGCCGACCTGGTGACCGAGCCGCTGCTGCCGTCCCCCGCGCTCGCCGAGATCGCCCTGGAACGGTACGACGCCGCCGTCGCGAAAGCCCTGGAAGCAGCCGCCGCGGCACCTGCCGGCGTGCCCGCGGAAGAGCCCGTTGACCGCCAGGAAACGGCGCCGGCCGATGCACAGCAGGATGGCTTCTTCAAGGCCGTCCGGCGTTTCGTGACGAAATATTTCCCTAGGTGACTTAGCGTTTCCGGGCCTTTGTGACGCCATTCCGGCGGGACCTACAGTCGATGCATGACTGATACAGCTCTAGCCGGAGCGTCCGCGGACTCCGCTGCCACCAAGCGCCCCGCCCGCCCTGCCCGTCCCGCTGCAAAGCCGCACGGGCAGTGGAAAGTTGACGGCAAAACGCCCCTGAACGCCAACGAAACCTGGAAACAGGAAGACGACGGCCTCAACGTGCGCGAGCGTATCGAGACCATCTACGCCAAGGAAGGCTTCGACGCCATCCCCGGCCAGGACCTGCACGGCCGCTTCCGCTGGTGGGGCCTCTACACCCAGCGCAAGCCCGGGATCGACGGCGGCAAGACCGCAACCCTTGAACCGCACGAGCTTGAAGACAAGTACTTCATGCTCCGTGTGAGGATCGACGGCGGCGCGCTCACCACCGAGCAGCTCCGCGTCATCGGCCAGATCTCCGTGGACTTCGCCCGCGATTCCGCCGACCTCACCGACCGCCAGAACATCCAGCTGCACTGGATCCGCGTGGAGGACATCCCCGAGATCTGGAACCGGCTGGAGGCTGTTGGCCTGTCCACCACCGAGGCCTGCGGCGACGTTCCCCGCGTCATCCTGGGTTCGCCCGTGGCCGGCATCGCCAAGGACGAGATCATCGACCCCACCCCGCTGATCGAGGAGCTGGGGGAGCGGTTCATCGGCAACCCGCTGCTGTCCAACCTGCCGCGCAAGTACAAGTCCGCCATCACGGGCCACCCCAGCCAGGACGTGGTCCACGAGATCAACGACTTCGCGCTGGTGGGCGTCCGCCACCCCGAGCTGGGCGTCGGCTACGACCTGTGGGCCGGCGGCGCGCTGTCCACCAACCCGATGCTCGGCAAGCGCCTGGGTGCCTTCGTGAAGCCCGAGCAGGCCGCCGACGTGTGGCTCGGCGTCACGAGCATCTTCCGTGACTACGGCTACCGGCGCATGCGCACCAAGGCCCGCTTGAAGTTCCTGATGGCCGACTGGGGTCCGGAGAAGTTCCGCCAGATCCTGGAGGACGAATACCTCGGCTACAAGCTGGCCGACGGCCCGGCCGCGCCCAAGCCCACAACCCCCGGCGACCACGTGGGCGTGCACGAGCAGAAGGACGGCAAGTTCTTCATTGGCGCCACCCCGGTGGCCGGCCGCCTGTCCGGCGCTGCGCTGGTCAAGCTCGCGGACACCCTTGAGGCCCGCGGTTCCTACCGGCTGCGCACCACCCCGCACCAGAAGCTCGTTGTCCTGGACGTCGAGAAGGACCACGTGGAGCCGCTGGTGGCCGAGCTGGACGCCCTGGGCCTGTCCGCCCGCCCGTCCGTGTTCCGCCGCGGCACCATCGCCTGCACCGGCATCGAGTACTGCAAGCTGGCCATCGTGGAGACCAAGCACACCGCCGCCACCGCGGTTGCCGAGCTGGAACGCCGCCTCGCGGACCTCGCCGAGTCCGGTGAACTGCCGCAGGCACTGTCCCTGCACATCAACGGCTGCCCCAACTCCTGCGCCCGCATCCAGACGGCGGACATCGGCCTCAAGGGCATGATGCTTCCCACGCCCGACGGCGATCCCTCCCCGGGCTTCCAGGTCCACCTGGGCGGCGGGCTGGCCAACAACAACCGCGAGGAAGCCGGCCTGGGCCGGACCGTCCGCGGCCTGAAGGTGTACGTCGACGACCTGCCGGACTACGTGGAGCGCGTTGTCCGCACGTTCGTGGCCCAGCGCTCCGAAGGACAGACCTTCGCAGAGTGGGCCCACGCAGCAGACGAGGAGGCACTGCAGTGAGCAAGCATGCACTTGGCGTGGACCCGGTGGCCGCGCCTGCCGAAGCGGAAGCGGCGGTGGTTGAGCTTGTCGAAACCAAGGCCGCCGAAACCCCGAAACTCCGTTCCAAGGAAGAGCTGAAGGCCCTCGCCGAAGCCGGCGCTGCCGAGCTCGGCTGGGACGCCCCCGCCCGCGACGTGATCGCCTGGGTGGAGCGGAACTTCGACCTGCCCGCCGTGGCCGTCGCCTGCTCCATGGCCGACGCCGTCCTGCCCGCCCTCGTCGCGGACCAGATGCCCGGCGTCGACGTCCTGTTCCTGGAAACCGGCTACCACTTCCCGGAAACCTACGCCACGCGCGACGAGGTGGCAGCGAACCTCCGCGTCAACGTGGTGGACGTCCTCCCGGAGAACACCGTGGAGCAGCAGGACCGCCTCCTGGGCAAGGACCTGTTCGCCCGCGACGCGGCCCAGTGCTGCGCTCTCCGCAAGGTGGCCCCGCTGCAGCGCACCCTGGCCAAGTACGAGCTCTGGTTCACCGGCGTCCGCCGCGACGAGGCCCCCACCCGCACCAACACCCCGCTGGTGACCTGGGATGAGAAGAACGGCCTGGTCAAGGTCAACCCGATGGCCGCCTGGACGTTCGACCAGCTGGTCCAGTACTCCGACGACAACCTCCTGCCCGTCAACCCGCTCCTGTCCCAGGGCTACCCGTCCATCGGATGCCAGCCCTGCACC
Organism: Arthrobacter nitrophenolicus; assembly: GCF_045833485.1. Taxonomy (NCBI): domain Bacteria; kingdom Bacillati; phylum Actinomycetota; class Actinomycetes; order Micrococcales; family Micrococcaceae; genus Arthrobacter; species Arthrobacter nitrophenolicus. Next base: position 562,060 of record NZ_CP174504.1, on the reverse strand, counting down.
CGCAAGGTGGCTCCCGGCGAGGACCCCCGCGCCGGCCGCTGGGCAGGAACCAACAAGACAGAATGCGGACTACACGTATGAGCACTTCTAATGACACTTTGGTTTCGACAGGCTCAACCGACGCTCCGGTGATTGAGCCTGTCGAAATCCCCACGCGCCTCTCCAGCCTGGACACCCTCGAATCCGAGGCCATCCACATCATCCGCGAGGTTGTTGCCGAGTTCGAGAAGCCCGCGCTGCTGTTCTCCGGCGGCAAGGACTCCGTGGTGATGCTGCACCTGGCCACCAAGGCATTCTGGCCCGGCAAGGTTCCGTTCCCCGTGCTGCACGTGGATACCGGGCACAACTTCCCCGAGGTCATCGATTTCCGCGACCGCACCGTGGAGCGCCTGGGCCTGAAGCTCGTGGTGGGTTCCGTGCAGGAGTTCATTGACCGCGGCGAACTGGCGGAGCGCGCCGACGGCACCCGCAACCCGCTGCAGACCGTTCCGCTGCTGGACGCGATCCAGCAGAACAAGTTCGACGCCGTCTTCGGCGGCGGCCGCCGTGACGAGGACAAGGCCCGCGCCAAGGAGCGCATCCTGAGCCTCCGTGATGAGTTCGGCCAGTGGGACCCGCGCAACCAGCGCCCCGAACTGTGGAACCTGTACAACGGCCGCCACACCGTAGGCCAGCACGTCCGTGCGTTCCCCATCAGCAACTGGACCGAGCTGGACATCTGGCGCTACATCGAGCGTGAGAACATCGAGCTTCCCGGCCTGTACTACGCCCACGAGCGCGAGGTCTTCGCCCGCGACGGCATGTGGCGCGCAGTGGGCGAGGTGTCCCAGCCGCTGCCGCACGAGGAAGTCATCACCAAGACCGTCCGCTACCGCACGGTGGGCGACATGTCCTGCACCGGAGCCGTCGAGTCCAACGCCTTCACTGTGGGCGACGTCGTGGTCGAAGTCGCCGCATCCACCCTGACCGAACGTGGCGCCACCCGCGCAGATGACCGCATCTCCGAGGCAGCCATGGAAGACCGCAAGAAGGACGGGTACTTCTAAATGAGCACCGACACCCTGGCTGCCGACCTCGAAACGGCCCTGCCCACCACGCTCTTCCGGTTCGCCACCGCGGGATCGGTCGACGACGGCAAGTCCACCCTGGTGGGCCGCCTCCTGCACGATTCCAAGGCCATCCTGGCTGACCAGCTCGACGCCGTTGCCCGCACCTCCGCGGACCGCGGCTTCGGCGGGGATAAGGGCGGCATCGATCTGGCGCTGCTGACCGACGGCCTGCGCGCCGAGCGCGAGCAGGGCATCACCATCGACGTGGCATACCGCTACTTCGCCACCGACCGCCGCAGCTTCATCCTGGCCGACTGCCCCGGGCACGTGCAGTACACCAAGAACACGGTGACCGGTGCGTCCACCGCGGATGCCGTCGTCGTACTTATTGACGCCCGGAAGGGCGTCCTGGAGCAGACCCGCCGGCACCTGTCCGTGCTGCAGCTGCTGCGCGTGGCACACGTGATCGTGGCCGTGAACAAGATCGACCTGGTGGACTTCAGCGAGTCCGTGTTCCGCGACATTGAAGCGGACGTGCAGCAGGTTGGCCGCGAACTCGGCCTCGGCTCCGACGGAATCAGCGACCTGCTGGTCATCCCCGTGTCCGCCCTCGACGGCGACAACGTGGTGGACCGGTCCGAGCGGACCCCCTGGTACACCGGTCCGGCGCTGCTGGAGGTCCTGGAGACCCTGCCCGCTGCGGACGAACTCGAAAGCCACCTGGAGAGTTTCCGCTTCCCGGTGCAGCTGGTCATCCGGCCGCAGGGCGCCCTGGCTCCCGACGCCGTTGCCGCCGGCCTGGACGTCGAGGCTTACCGCGACTACCGCGCTTACGCGGGCCAGATCACCGAGGGTTCAGTCAAGGTGGGGGACAAGGTTTCCGTGCTGACTCCCGGCCAGGACCCGCGCACCACCACCGTGGTGGGCATCGATTTCGCCGGCTCCTCGCTGGAGGAAGCCGCCGCCCCGCAGTCCGTCGCCATCCGCCTGGCGGAGGAGTTCGACGTCGCCCGCGGTGACACCATCGCTGCCGCAGGAACGGTCCGCGAAGCGTCCGCAGACCTCTACGCAGCGCTGTGCTGGCTGTCCCCGAAGCCGCTCCGCGAGGGTCAGAAGGTGCTGGTCAAGCACGGCACCCGCACGGTCCAGGCACTGGTCCGCAACGTCTCCGGAAAGCTGGATCTCGCGTCCTTCAAGCTGGAGCCGGCATCCACCCTGGAACTGAACGACATCGGCCACGCCCAGCTCCGGCTCGCCGCGCCGTTGCCGCTCGAGAACTACCTGCACCACCGCCGCACCGGTGCGTTCCTGGTGATCGACCCGCTGGACGGCAATACACTGGCCGCCGGCCTGGTCAAGGACCACCCGGGCGACCACGAGGACGAGCGCTACAGCATCTAATGACGCATAACCGGCCACTGCCCGCATAACCGGTGTTGCCCGGCAACTGTTATGCGGTGCCAGGCCGGTTATGCGGATTGCCCTTCGAGGATCGACTTGAGCCGTTCCAGGTCCTTCCGGGTCTCGCGGCGGATCATCGGCTCCATGACCAGCCCGGCCAGCTTGGAGAAGCCGGACGGCTTGCCGGTGTTGCCTAGGGTCATCCGGGTCCCGCCGCCGTGGTCCGTCCATGTGTAGGTGGTCTGCATCGGGAAGGGCCCCTGCGCGGTCCGCATCACCAGCTTCTCGCCGGGGACGTACTCCACGAACTCGTAGGTGTAGTTCAGCTCCCGCCCCAGGAACTTGGCGGTGAACGCCACCCTGGAGCCCGTGCTGATGGGGCCCGCGGTCAGCCGCTGCGACTTATGGATGTTCACGTACCAGCGCGGCGCGTTGTCCGGGTTGGCCGTGTATTCGGCAACTTCGGCGCGCGGCCGGTTGATGACAATCTCGGTCTGGACGTCCACCATGCTGCATCTCCTTCTAACGTGCGGGTTAGCCTAGGACTTACGTTAGTCCTGGGCCGTGCAGTGGGAGGCGGAGCATGGAAACCATCAGCCCGAAGCTTCTGAACTGGGCCTCCATCCTGGACAGCCAAACCCGCGAGCAGGCCGTGAAGACAGCCGGCCTGCCGTTCATCTACCCGCACCTGGCGCTGATGCCCGACGCGCACCTGGGCAAGGGTGCCACCGTTGGTTCGGTCATTCCCACGCTGCGCGCGATCATTCCGGCTGCGGTAGGGGTGGATATCGGCTGCGGCATGATTGCCGTCCGCACCCAGTACTCGGTCAAGGAACTTCCGAAGGACCTCAAACGCATCCGGGAGGACATCGAGGGCGTCATCCCGCTCTCCGCCGGGCACAACAACAAGAAGGTGCTTCCCACTGCGGAACCCCGGATTGCCGAGCTCAAGGGACTGGCTGCGAAGGCCGGCTTCAACCCGGCGCAGTACGTCGAGAAGTGGGAGCTGCAGCTGGGTTCCCTGGGCTCCGGGAACCACTTCATCGAAATCTGTGCCGATGAAAACCAGGACGTCTGGCTGTTCCTTCACTCTGGTTCCCGCGGCATCGGCAACAAGATCGCCCAGCACCACATCGGCGTGGCACAGCATGTCAGCCGGAAGAAGCAGGTCTACCTGCCGGACCCGGACCTCGCGTACCTTGACGAAGGGACACCCCAGTTCGACAGGTACATAGCCGAACTGCGCTGGGCCCAGCACTTCGCGCTCCTGAACCGGGAGGAAATGATGGACCGCGTGAGTGTGCAGTTCGGCCACTGGGTGGGCGGCCGGGTGCAGGAGCGCGAGCGGATCAACTGCCACCACAACTTCACCCGGCAGGAGACGCATTACGGCAAGCCGGTCTGGGTCTCCCGGAAGGGAGCCATCAAGGCCGAGCCCGGCGATCCCGGACTCATTCCCGGATCCATGGGTACGGCGTCGTACGTGGTCGAAGGCCTGGGCAACCCGGCGTCCCTGAACTCGTCCCCGCACGGGGCGGGCCGGGAGTACTCGCGCAACGCCGCCCGCAAGGCATTCACCCTGGCGGAACTCAAGCGGGCCATGCGCGGCATCGAATTCCGCGCGTCGGAGGCATTCATCGATGAAATTCCCGCCGCGTACAAGCCGATTGACCAAGTGATGCAGGACGCCGCGGACCTCGTGACGGTGCGGCACAAGCTGCGGCAGCTGGTCAACGTGAAGGGCAACTGAACCGCGCAATCCCGGTGCCACCGCGTCCGAATGTGACGCTAGATGAACGTGCGTGACCCCCCGTTTAGGCTTCATTGAACGCGAATATGTCACTCCCTATGGTGAAACAATGACTAGTTCCAAGCCCGGGATGACCCGCATCGTGGCAGGCGAAAGCGCGGTACCCAAGCGCAAGCGTGCCATCGAGGCCGCCCTGGCCATCGGACTGGTCCTGCTCATCGCCGTCGGAGCCGTGGTCGCGTCCACCGTTTCGCGCAACACCGAGGCGCAAGCCGTTGCCCCCACCCCCGCAGCCGAACTGAAGCTCGGGTACTTCGGCAACGTCACCCACGCCCCGGCGCTGGTGGGGATCAAAGAAGGCTTCCTCGCCGACTCGCTGGGCAGCACCACCCTGAACACCGAGACTTTCAACGCGGGCCCGGCGGCCATCGAGGCGCTGAACGCCGGTGCCATCGACGCCGCCTACATCGGCCCCAACCCCGCCATCAACTCGTTCGTCAAGAGCCAGGGCGAATCCGTCCGGGTCATCGCCGGGGCCGCGGCAGGCGGCGCCCAGCTGGTGGTCAAGCCGGAGATCACCTCGGCCACCGACCTCAAGGGCAGGACCATCGCGTCCCCGCAGCTTGGCGGCACCCAGGACGTGGCCCTCCGCGCCTGGCTCACCTCCCAAGGCTACAAGACCAACGTGGACGGCAGCGGCGACGTGGCCATCAACCCCACGGACAACGCCCAGACGCTCAAGCTGTTCCAGGACGGAAAGCTCGACGGCGCGTGGCTGCCCGAGCCGTGGGCGTCACGCCTGGTGCTCCAGGCCGGAGCCAAGGTGCTGGTGGACGAGAAGGACCTGTGGGACGGCACCGGGACCGGCAAACCGGGCGAGTTCCCCACCACCATCCTGATCGTGAACCAGAAGTTCGCGGCCGAGCACCCGGACACCGTGAAGGCCCTCCTCGCAGGCCACGCGAAGTCGGTGGCGTGGCTGAACGAAGCCCCCGCGGACCAGAAAGCAGCGGTTATCAACTCAGCGCTGGAGGAATCCGCCGGCGCCGCGCTGGCCGACGACGTCCTGGCCCGGTCCCTGGCCAACATCACCTTCACGCTTGACCCGCTGGCGGGTGCCTACCCCCGGCTCCTGCAGGACGGCGTGGACGCCGGCACCACCAGACAGGCAGAGATCAGCGGGCTTTTCGACCTCCAGGCACTCAATGAAGTCGCCGGCACCAGCAAGATTTCCGCGGCCGGCCTCGGCCAGGACTGACCAACCCACTACCTAAGGACGGCACCATGCCAGTCGTACTGGAACACCTGGGCAAGCGCTTCGGCGACGGCGCCCCGGTACTGGACGACGTCAACGCCAACATCGAAAAGGGCGAGTTCGTTGCCCTCCTCGGTGCCTCCGGCTGCGGCAAGTCCACCCTGCTGAACATCATCGCGGGACTGGAGGCGCCGTCGTCGGGAGCCCTGGAAGTACCCAGCGACGGTGCCGCCTTCATGTTCCAGGACGCAGCACTCTTTCCCTGGCTCACGGCCCGGGAGAACATCGAGCTGGCGCTGAAGCTGCGCGGCGTAGGCAAGGCCGAGCGGCGTGCCAAGGCCCAGGAACTCCTGGAGCTGGTGCACCTCGGCGCCGCGGGCGACAAGCGCCCGCACGAACTGTCCGGCGGCATGCGCCAGCGCGTGTCCCTGGCCCGCTCGCTCGCCCAGGACCGGCAGTTGCTGCTCATGGATGAGCCGTTCGCCGCCCTCGATGCGATCACCCGCGACCTCCTCCATGACGAACTGGAACGCATCTGGAAGGAAACCGGGCGGACCATCGTCTTCGTCACCCACAACGTCCGTGAAGCCGTGCGGCTGGGCCAGCGCGTACTGCTGCTGTCCTCCCGCCCCGGCCGCGTGGTCCAGGAATGGGCCGTCACCGAGGAACACCGAACCGACGCCGGGCTCGCCGGCCAGCTGACCGGGGTCATCACCGCCCGGCTGCGGGAGGAGATTCGCCGCCATGCCAAGTAACCCCACGCCTCTTGCTGAGTCAGAACCGGTGGTTGAGCCTGTCGAAACCCGCGAGCACGTGCATGCCGCTTTGACCCGGACTTCCACCGGGAATGAGGACCTGCGGGAGCTTGAGTCCGGGCTGGACTCGCTGCAGTCCGACGCCGAGCGCAAGCACCGGATCGACTGGAGCCGGATCCTGCTGCCCGTCGCTGCCCTGGTGGTCCTGGTGCTCATCTGGCAGTTCTATGTGTCCCTTGGGGTCAAGCGCCGCGACCTGGTCCCCGGGCCGCTGGACGTTATGGGGCAGATGGGCCTTCTGTGGAATGAAGGCAAGCTGCAGGAGGCCATGTGGACCTCGCTGCAGCGCGGCGTGGTGGGCTTCATCATCTCCGTCGCCATTGCCACACCAGTGGGCCTGCTGCTGGCCCAGGTCGCTCCGCTGCGCCGGGCTTTCGGTCCGCTGATCTCCGGCCTGCAGGTGCTGCCGTCCGTGGCCTGGGTGCCTGCGGCCATCATCTGGTTCGGCCTGACGGACGCCACCGTCTACTTCGTGGTGTTCATGGGCGCCATCCCGTCCATCATCAACGGTCTCATCTCCGGGGTGGACCAGATCCCGCCGCAGTACCGCCGCGTCGGCACCGTCCTGGGAGCGTCACGGCTGCAGATGGCACTGCAGGTCATCCTCCCGGCCGCCCTTCCCGGATACCTCGGCGGGCTGAAACAGGGCTGGGCCTTCTCGTGGCGATCACTCATGGCCGCTGAAATCATCGCCGTGGGCGGCACCATCGGCTTCGGCCTGGGCTCGCTGCTGGACCAGGGCCGCGTGCTGTCCGACATGTCAGTGGTGATGTCCGCGATCCTGCTGATCCTCGGCGTCGGAATCCTCATCGAACTGCTGGTGTTCGCCCCCATCGAGAAGCGGCTCCTGCGCAGCCGCGGCCTCCTCGCCGGCAGCACCCGCTAGTTCTTCCACGCTCCCGCGCGGGGTCAGGTCCTATCCCATTACCGGGGAGGGACCTGACCCCGCATTTTTTATAAGGGGGCAGCCGGGGGACCTTAGTCACTTCTTTATGCAGTGGCCGGGTACCAGCCTGTAGATGTGGGCAGGAACTCCAAGAGCGTGGACCAGGCGACAGCCGCCACTTCGGCCGGCCACGTCATCGCCGTCGTGATCAACGCTGCCCTGCTGTGGGCCATCCACATGTGGCCGGGCTGGCAGACCGTGCCGTTCCTGACTCCCGACACGTCCCGCGTCCTCAGTGCGGTGACCCTGGTGCTGGTCGCAACCATGCTGGCGCACCTGGTCTTCCTCCTGGTCCCGTCCCGCATGGTCAACGCCCTGGGCAACCTGGCCGTCCTGGCCCTCGGCGTGCCCGCGATGGTCCAGCTGTGGGAAGTCTTTCCCTTCGACTTCAGCGGCACCTGGTCCGGCTGGCCCGTCGTCGTACGGACCCTGCTGGTGCTGGGCATCGTGGGCCAGGTCATCGGCTTCATCGTCGGGCTGGTGGCCCTGTTCCGGGCCGTGGCCGGCTTTGGTGCCGAACGCCGCGCGGACTGACCGGTGTCAAGGGTCAAACAGGGGCACTTTGACACGGACACGCCCGGGATTGAGCTGCGGACAAGGGCGGGTGCGTGCCAATGTGCCCCACGGCCGTCGAGGGGAGGCCGACGGCGGCCGGCCGGGTTTGTGACGCAGCGTTACCTTGCGTGAACTGGTGTTGCTCGGCCTTTGTGGGCGATTGTGACGTGGCCCTACCGTTGATTCATGGCAATTCAGGATATCTACCCCACAGCGCTGCGGCTCCTCGGCCGTCCCGTGCTGGTGGTGGGCGGCGGCCCCGTTGCTGCCCGCCGCGCCAAGGGCCTGCTCGACGCCGGCGCCGTGGTCACGGTGGTGGCTCCCGTTGCCTCACCCGCGCTCCAGGACATGGCCGACGCCGGCCTGCTCACCTGGGCGGCGCGCCCGTATGACTCCAAAGACGTCGACGGCGCCTGGTTCGTCCAGACGGCGACCGGCGATTCCGCCGTGGACGCCTTGGTATCTGCCGACGCCGAGGCGCAGCGCATCTGGTGCGTCAACGCCTCCGACCATGAAGCTTCCGCCGCCTGGACGCCCGCCGTAGCCGAAGTGGATGACGTCAAGATCGCCGTGAACGCCGGGGGAGACCCGCGCCGGGCCATGGCCGTCCGCGACGCCGTGGCCACGGCCCTTGAAACCGGTGACCTTCCGCTGCGCCGCCGCCGTCCCGCCGCCACCGGCTCGGTAGCCCTCGTGGGCGGCGGCCCCGGCGACACCGGCCTCATCACCGTCCGCGGCCGCCGGCTCCTGGGCCAGGCCGATGTAGTGGTTGCCGACCGCCTCGGCCCCCGCGAATTCCTCAACGAACTGGCCCCCGACGTCCGCGTCATCGAGGTCGGCAAGACGCCCGGCCACCACCCTGTGCCGCAGGCCGAGATCAACCGGATCCTCGTGGACGAGGCCCTGCAGGGCCACCGCGTGGTCCGGCTCAAGGGCGGTGACCCGTACGTCCTGGGCCGCGGCGGCGAGGAAGCCGAGTACTGCCGGCAGCACGGCGTCGAGGTGGAGGTCGTTTCCGGCGTCACCTCCGCGATCTCGGTTCCGGCTGCCGCAGGCATCCCGGTCACGCACCGGGGCCTCGCCAAGGGCTTCAGCGTGGTCACCGGCCACGAGGAACTGTCAGAGGTTCCGGCCCGCGCAGACCACACCATCGTCCTGCTCATGGGCGTCGGCCAGCTCCGCGAATCGGCGTCCGCGCTGGGCGAAGCCGGCCTGCCCGCCGGCACCCCGGTTGGTATTGTGGAGAACGGATACCTGCCGGACCAGCGCGTGACGATTGGCACGCTTGGTTCCATCGCTGACCAGGCCGAGGCCGCCGGCGTCGCGAATCCCGCAGTGATTGTCATCGGTGACGTGGTGCGCGTGAGCCCGTTCGCGCCGTCGCACTTCAAAACCGCTGACTACAGCACCACCACCCCGAACAAGCCCCGAGTCCTCACCTCCTAGCCGAACAAAAGGAACACAGCCGTGTCATCAAGCACCTCCGTAGGTTCTGCCGAACGTCCGCTGCGCGTTGCCGTCGTGGGCTCCGGCCCCGCCGGCGTCTACGCCGCGGACATCCTCACCAAGAGCGAAGCCGTCAAGAGCGGCGAGCTGACCGTGAGCATCGACCTCTTTGACCGCTACCCGGCACCCTACGGCCTGATCCGCTACGGCGTTGCCCCGGACCACCCCCGCATCAAGGGCATCGTCAACGCCCTGCACAAGGTCCTGGACCGCGGCGACATCCGCTTCTTCGGCAACGTGGACTACGGCACGGACCTCACCATCGAGGACCTGCGCACCCACTACGACGCCGTCATCTTCGCCACCGGCGCCATCAAGGACGCGGACCTGAACATCCCCGGCATCGAGCTGGACGGCTCCTACGGCGGCGCCGACTTCGTCTCCTGGTACGACGGCCACCCGGACGTCCCGCGCGAATGGCCGCTGGACGCCAAGGAGATCGCCGTCATCGGCAACGGCAACGTGGCCCTGGACGTTGCACGAGTCCTGTCCAAGCACGCTGACGACCTGCTCAGCACCGAGATCCCGGACAACGTCTACGCCGGCCTGAAGTCCTCGCCCGTCACCGACGTGCACGTCTTCGGCCGCCGCGGCCCCGCCCAAGTCAAGTTCACCCCGCTGGAGCTGCGCGAGCTGTCCCACTCCAAGGACGTGGACATCATCCTGTACCCGGAGGACTTCGAGTTCGACGAGGAATCGGACCGCCAGATCCAGACCAACAACCAGACCAAGACCATGGTGGGCACGCTCACCAACTGGATCGCCGAGCAGCCCGAGGACCTCTCCGAGCTCAAGGCCTCCCGCCGCCTGCACCTGCACTTCCTGCACAGCCCGGTGGAGATCTACGACGACCCCGAGACGCCGGGCAAGGTTGCCGGCATCAAGTTCGAGCGCACCGAATTGGACGGCAGGGGCAACGCCCGCGGCACCGGCGAGTTCGTCGACTACCCGGTCCAGGCCGTGTACCGCGCCATCGGCTACTTCGGTTCCGCCCTGCCGGAGATCGAGTTCGACCACAAGAAGGGCGTCATCCCGAACGACGGCGGCCGCGTCCTGGACGCCTCCGGCAGCCACGTGCCCGGCGTCTACGCCACCGGCTGGATCAAGCGCGGCCCGGTGGGCCTTATCGGCCACACCAAGGGCGATGCCCTGGAGACCGTGACCTACCTGCTCGAGGACCGCGAGAACCTTCCGGTTGCCAGCGTTCCCGCCGAGGACGCCGTCGTGGACCTCCTGGACGCCCGCGGCGTGAAGTTCACCAGCTGGGAAGGCTGGCTGGCGCTCGACGCCCACGAGCTCGCCCTGGGCGCCGCTGCCACCGAGACCGGCGGCTCGCACGGCGTCGAGGTCAAGCGTGAGCGCATCAAGGTGGTGCCGCGCGAGGACATGGTGGACATCTCCCGCGACGGCGTTGCCGCCCAGGTCTGACACACCACTGAAGCGGGGTCATCCCGCGCCCGGCCCGGAAGGGTTCCGGGCGCGGGATGACCCCGTTTGTTTAAGCCCTTACCGCCCGGCGCCGCCGGCCGCCATCAGCTCAAGGCGGCGGAGGGTTTCGCGGTTCCGGACGCCGATCATGGCATCCCGCAGGAACTTGGGCATCAGCTTGCCGGGTCCCTTGATGGCGTCTTCGACGATAGTCACCTGGCACTGCGCACCCCGGTCCTCGAGGGTGATCACCACCTTGGCCTCACCCATCGGCCAGCCGCGGGCCACCAGTTCCAGCAGCCGGCTGGGCTCGGAGTTCACCACCTTGCTGCTGTCGTTGATCACGAACGGCCAGGCGCCCACTGAGTGGTGGAGCCGCGCGCCGGTCCGGGGCCACGCGTCATCCACGGCCCGGATCCTGGACGCTCCCACCACCCAGCCGGAATACAGCCAGCCGTCGGAGAGGACGCGCCACACGTCGGCTGCGGGGGAGTTAAACAGCTGGGACACGGTGGACATGGTCTTCCTTCCGTAGCGGAGCCGGGTTCGGGGGCGTCCGACGGCGGCCGGCGCCTTCCGCTGGGCGGCGCGGTAGGAATGCTCCCGCAGCCGTCTGGTCCAGGCGTAGGTCTGCGCCCCGGGCGGCACGTTTTCCAGCGGGTTGAAGCGCAGTCCGGTGTCGCCGGGCCGGGTCCCCGCATGGAGCCGGAGCTCGCCGCACTGGCGCCAGCGGCCCAGGGGCCGAGCCCAGAACAGGCCAAGCACCCATTCGCCCGAGGACAGCGACCCCGGCGGAAGGCTGATGGTCCGCAGACCGAGCAGCACCGGCCCTTTCCGTCCCCGGTACGGCATAAGCGTGGTCATGGTGGCGCCGTCAACATCCAGCCGGGGCTGCAGGAAGAACCGGCCTGGGACGCGCCAGCCGGTGGAGGCGAACAGGACATCAGCACTGGCGCTGTCCGGCAACCCGCCAGGCCCTCCACCAGCTGAATGCCTGGCCCGAACCGCCAGCCCCAGGATGTCCGGCAGTGCCTGGGGAAGGCCGACTGACCGGGAGAACCTCGCCTCCACGGTGTCCGTACCCGGCGAATCCAGCCAGTCCAGGCCGCTGGGTTCGATGGGATTCCCGGTCCGGGTCAGCTCCCCGGTGAGGCTCAGCCCCTTCGGGTGGATCGGGCGGTCCGGGCGGACCACCTTGAGCAGCCGGAACAGGCCGGCGAAGGACTGGCCGGCCACATCGGTGACGGCGCCGCCCGGGCCGCGGGCGCCGTCGTCGGCCGTCTGGTCCGTTGTCAGGTGCGTCATGCTTCCTTCCTACCCAAAACCGGGGAAACTACATGCGTCCAAAGCGGGAGCGGATCAGCGCGAAGATGCCGTAGGCGATGAAGCCGGCCCCGATGGCAACCAGGAGGGACGGTCCGAAAGGGTGGTCGCGGAGGGCCTTCAGGCCGCCGTCCAACCCGGTGGATTCCTCGGGACGGTGCTTGGCGGCGGCAATGACGAACAGGAGCCCGGTGAGGTTCAGGGCGATGCCTTTGGCGATGTGCCCCACCACGCCAAGGCTGTCGATCAGCCGGCCGCGGCGCGTCCCGTCAAAGTGGAAGAGCTCCTCCTTGAACCCGCGCCGCGCGCCCTTGAACACGAAGTAGATGCCGATCCCGATGATTGTCAGGCCCAGGGCAACCAGTACCCAAAGGCCCAGCGGATTTGCCATCAGGGAGGCGCTGAAGTCCCTGGCGCTGTCCCCGGAATCACCGCGCATGCCCACGGCGAAGCCGGCAAAGCTCAGCCCCACGCTGCCGTAGGCGATGGCCAGGAAGCCGGAGGAGATCAATTTGGCAAGCCGTTCCTTGCGCGGCTTGCCCCGCATCCGCAGCGTGGCCTCGCTGGCCTGCCACAGGGACAGGCCCGCGCAGGCGGCAACGCAGGCCCACATCACCGCCGGGCCCCAGGGGTTCGCGGCGAGCTGCTCGATGGCGCCGGTGGCGTCCGGCTCGCCCGGCTGCCCGAAGGCCACGGCGACGGCGATGGCCCCGACAATGACATGGAGCACCGCCATGACAGCGAACCCGGCGCGCGCCAGGACATCCAGGGCTTTGTGGTTGGAAGCCTCCTCGACGGCGTCCGCCGCCTGGCTCAGCGTGGATTCCCCGTCCGACATGGGTCAGCCGTTCATGGGCCCTTCGGCACGCAGCTTCTCCGCACCCGGTCCCTCCACGTGGATGGTGCAGCGGACCACCAGCCGGCCGGGGGCGTTGTCCAGCTCCACCAGCGAATCGTCGCCGCTCAACACAGTGAACACTTCCGAACCTGCCACGGCGCTGACGCCCTTGGCTTCCGCCGTCTCGCGGGCGTTGCGCAGCGCCTCGCGCTGGAGCCCGTCCACGTAGGTGCCGTCGTCTTCCCGCGCCGGGTCCCCGAAGGCCCAGCCGAACAATGTTCCTGTGATTCCCATGGCCACGATATTACGCGTTCCTCCGGCTGAAAGACGGGCTTTCGTAACATTAGTAAGTGTGCTTACCATAGGCGGACCATGACCTTGAGGGGACACGGAAATCGAAGTCCGCAACAGCGGCATCCCGAAGCCAGTTCTACGTTAGGAATGCACATCATGGCAGGAAATCTCATTGCCCGTTCGGTACACGATCTGACGGCAGCGGCGTGGTTCGGCGGTTCCCTGATGGGCGCCATCGGCCTGAACGGAGCAGCGGCGGAAGCCAGGGACCCCTCGGAGCGCACCCGGCTCTCCAGCGCCGGCTGGATGAAGTGGGCGCCCATCCAGACGGCGGCGTTCGCCTCGCACCTGGTGGCTGACCTTGCCATCGCCTGGGAGAACAAGGGCCGGATCGCCAAGCAGGAAGGCGTTGCACGGGACACCGTCATCAAGACTGCCGTGACCCTTGTGGGCGCGGCCGTGACCCTGTACTCGGGCATGCTGGGCAAGAAAGTTGAGAAGCTCGCGGACGAGGGGTCAGAGGGTGCAACGGAGCCCCGCCCGGGTGCCTCGGATGAACTGAAGGCGGCCCAGCAGCAGCTCAAGGCGCTCCAGTGGGTCATCCCCGCTTTCGCCGGCCTGGTGGTGGTCCTCGGCGCCAAGCACGGCGAGATGCAGCGTCCCAAGAACGTGTTCGCGGGTCTTCGCTCCTAGCCCGCTTTGGCCGCCCGGGCGGCGGCAAGGCGGCACGTACGACGGCGGTCCGGCACCTGGCGGTTTCAAGGGGTCGTTGCAACACCTGCTGGTTAGGTGGTTAGTAGTAAATCACGTAAACGCTCGGCTGGAGTTTTCCAGCCGAGCGTTTTGCGTGGGCGGCCGTTGAGTTCCTGGGCGACGTGTTCGAGGTCCTCGGGTCCGAAGACAGACAGATCGGTGCCTTTGGGGAAGTACTGGCGCAGCAGGCCGTTGGTGTTCTCGTTCGAGCCGCGTTGCCACGGGCTTGCGGGGTCGCAGAAGTAGACCTGCATGTCGGTGGCGAGAGTGAAGGATTTGTGGGCAGCCATTTCCGATCCCTGGTCCCAGGTCAGGGATCCCCGAAGGTGCGCCGGAAGGGTGGCCATGGTTTTGATGAGGCCGTCACGGACGGTTGAGGCAGAGTGGTCCTTTGGCAGGTGGACGAGCATTAGGTAACGGGTGGTGCGCTCGACCAGGGTCGCGATCGCGGACTGGTTGTGGGCGCCAGTGATGAGGTCCCCCTCCCAATGCCCCGGTATGGCGCGGTCCTCGATCTCGGGCGGACGTTCGGAAATCATGATCATGGGGTCGGTGAACCTGGGAGTGCGCTGATCAGCGGTGGCATGGGGTTTTCGCCGGGTCCGGCCGGTCCGCAGAGCTGCTTGCACCTCACGTTTAAGTCCGCCTCTGGCTTGGAGGTAGAGGGCCTGGTAAATCGTCTCTGGGCTCACGCGCATCTCCGGGTTGTCGGGGAACTCTTCGACCAGCGTGTGGCTGATCTGTTCCGGAGACCAGCGTAGGAGCAGCTTGTCCTTCACGTACTTACGCAGGTCCGACTCGCCCGCGAGTTTGGCTGTCTTGGGCCGGGCCCGCCGGGCAGTTGCCTTCCGATGTGCACCGTGGGGAAGGTAGCCCATCCGCGGATCGGTGTTTCGGGCCAACTCGCGGCTGACTGTTGAGGGCGATCTGCCGAGGGCGTGGGCGATCGCCCGCACCGAGGATCCGGCGGCCTGCAGGTCCCGGATAAGTTCCCGTTCCTTGACGTTGAGGTACCGCGGGTGGATAGGTTTCTCCAGCGCGGCCACCGGGACCTGGACCGTTTCTGTTGTGCCGGCGGCAGAGGTCATAGTGATCACACCACGTTTGTAGTCGACCACCCGGCCATCCGGATAAATGCGTCGTCCGCCGGACTTCCGGATTCCCTGGTCCCACTCCTCAGCGGTCCGTAAATGAATACCAACTGCCGCGGCAGCTTTCCGTCGGCTCACGCCGGCGTTGCGCAGCCGGGAGAACTCGTCCCTTCCAGGGTGTGGACCTGTCCCCGGCTTTCCCTGACCCTTCAGCCCGGCTTTCCGCACCCACGCGGCGCACGTATTGGGATTCAGCCCGAGTTCCTTTGCAGCCTCCGTGGTGCTCTTAAGACGGTCGAACACGGCGAAGAACTGCTCTTTCTGCCTAGCCGTGTACTTCCGGTGCACCGACTGCTTCCGTACTTTGCCCCGGGGCAAACCAGCCTTGCGGATCCATTGGTGACAGGTCATCACATTGAAACCGAGTTCCCTCGCGGCGGCACTGACATTTTGAACCCGATCGAGGGCCGCAAAGAACTGATCCTTCTGCTCCTGCGAATATCTCCGCCGCCCAGCGGGCTTCTCCCTTAAAGACGACACGGTCGTTGCAACTCCCAAAAATTCTGGGTGTTGCAACGACCGCTAGAACCCGCCCCTGGGTGCCGGACCGCCGTCGTGCGTCTGCCTGCGAGGGTTGCTAGATCGGTTTGGTGCCCGCCGCCGGCAGGTCGGGGTTCATGTCCTGCAGGTTCGGGTCCTCGGCCGTCCACACCTGGATGATGGCCCAGATGACGGCGGCCAGCGGGACGGACAGCACTGCACCGACGATGCCGGCGAGGATGGTTCCGGCGGTCAGTGCCATCAGGATGACCAGCGCGTGCAGCTGCAGCGCGTTGCCCATGACGATGGGCTGCAGCAGGTCGCCCTCCAGCTGGTTGACCGCGACCACCACTGCCACCACAATCAGCGCCACCACGGGCCCGTTCGCCACGAGGGCCACCAGGGCGGCCAGGATCCCGGCCACCGTTGCGCCCACCAGGGGAATGAACGCGGTGATGAACACGATGATGGCCAGCGGGAAGGCCAGCGGAACCTGCAGGATCAGCAGTGCGGCGCCGATGGCCACGGCGTCCACGAGGGCCACGATGGCGGTGCCCCGGACGTAGCCGCCCAGGACCTCGAGGGTGCGGCTGCCCACCCGGCGCAGCTTGGCTTCGCGCTGGCCGGTGAAGGGGCGGAGCAGGAAGTTCCAGATCTTGGCGCCGTCCTTGAGGAAGAAGAACAGGATAACCACCATCAGGAGGGTGCCGGCGATGAATTCCGTGACCACGGAAAGCCCGGTGATCGCTCCGGAGCGGACCTGGCTGCTGGTGGCAAACTCGATGAGCCCCTGCCGCGCCTGCTCCAGCTGCTCCTGGTCGATGGGGATGGGGCCGGTGCGGAGGAAGTTCTCCAGTTCGTCCAGCCCGGAGGAAGCCTGGGCTGCCAGTTCACCCCACTGGTTCCGTATTGAGAAGTAGATCACGGTGAAGACCCCGCCCAGCACCAGGAGGAGCCCGATGAAGGCGATGCCGGTGGCCAGCCCGCCCCGCATACCACGGCGCCGGAGCATGTTGACGAACGGGCCGATGGCCGCGGCCAGGATCAGTGCGATCAGCACCGGAATCACCAGGAGCTTGATCTGCATGAGTGCGTAGACGGACACCACTGCCACGGTCAGGATCAGCAGGATCTGGGCGGAGCGGATGCCCACCCGTCCCAGGCCGTCAGCCCAGAGGGCGCCCGCCGGCTTGGTTTCGCGCTGTTTCGCACCGCGCTGCAGGGCTGCTTTTCCAAGGGCCTGGCCCTGCCGCGGTGCACCTTCGGCTGCGGGCACGGGCTCCGTGCCCGGTTTCTGCTCCGGGGGCTCGTTGCCCAGCTCATGTTCGGTCAGGCGTGTTGATCGCGCCATGGGAACTCCTCATCATCGGCGGCGCCCGCCCGCGGGTGCAGGGCAGGGCTTACTACCTACGTCAGATAGTAAGCCTACTGACCGACTAGGCGCCGAGCCACTCTGCGCAGGAGTTCAGGTTTCTGTTGACGGTTGCGACGGCGGCCTCTTCGTCGTGCCGCTCGATGGCCTGCAGCAGGACTTCGTGGCCCTCCAGCGGCAGCCCCTCGAATCCGGGCCGGCCCTGCTGGGTCAGGAGGTCCTGGTGGAGCGCGGGTCCGAAACTGATGTAGAGCTCATGCAGCAGGGGATTGCCGGAGGCCTGCGCCACCCGTTCATGGAAGCCCCAGTCGGCCCGCGCCCAGGTGTCATAGTCTCCGGCGTGCCAGGCCTGGTCCCGGGTGGTGAGCAGCCCGCGCAGGGCCGTGACGTCTTCGGCGGTGGCGTTCCGGGCCGCGAGCCGCGCCGCCTGGGTGTCCAGCCCCAGCCGGACCTCCAGGATGTGCTGCTCGGTGTGGTCCTGGTACATCCGGCGCGCGGCACCGGAGATCTCGCTGGTGGCGCGGACGTAGGTGCCGTCGCCGCGGCGCACTTCCAGCATGCCGCTGTGGGCCAGGGCCTTGATGGCCTCGCGCAGCGTCCCGCGGGAAACCCCCAGCCCGGCGATCAGCTCGGTTTCGGACGGGATGCGCTGGTTCAGCGGCCACTCGCCGGAGTGCACCATGGACCGCAGTTTGGCGGTCACTTCATCGGCCAGCGGCGCGCGGGTGGAGGGGCTCAGTGCCATGGCGTCCTACTTTATCCTTTGCTTGCCGGTCATTGCCGGACCGGTGATGAGGTGCGCCACCACAACCTGGACCAGCGCCAGGGCCAGGAGCAGTGTGAGGGGCAAGGTCCAGCTGCCGGTGGCGCCGTGCAGCAGCCCCATGCCGAAGGGGCCCACGGTCGCCAGCAGGTAGCCGGTGGACTGGGCCAGGGTGGACAGGGCGGTGGTCTCGGCAGTGCTCGAGCCGCTGCGGCTGATCATCACCATCACAAGCGGGAAGATCCCCAGGCCGAAGCCGACCAGGATGGCTGAGACGAAGGCAAGCTGCACTGGCAGCGCGAGGAGGGCCACCAGGCCCAGGACCATGACGATGCTGACCAGGTAGAACGCCGGGCGCAGCATCCTGGGCCGGGATCCGATGGCGATCAGGACCATGCCCGCCGGCACCGAGACGAGCTGCATCAGCCCGAACATCAGGCCGCTGTCCGAGGCGCTGAGGCCCAGCGTGGTGAGCATGTACGGGTACCAGCTCATCAGGGCGTAGGCGAGCAGGGCCTGGAGGGTGAAGATTGCCGTCAGGAGCAGGCCCTTGCGGGTGCGCAGCAGCGGCCACGGTGCCACCCGTCCGCCGGTGGCGCGCCGGTTGTTGCGGTGGGCGTGCAGCGCCACCGGCAGGAAGCCCAGGAAAGCGGCGACGGCGGTGAACCCGATTGCTCCGACGGCGGCGGACGGTGAACCGAGGGACTGGGCCAGCGGGACCACCGCCACGGAGGTCACGGTTGCCCCGGTGGTCATGGTCACCGTGTACAGGCCGGTCATCAGTGAGGTCCGGGAAGCGAAGTGTTCCCGTATGAAGGACGGCATGGCCACGTTGCAGACCGCCAGCCCGGACATGCCGAGCACGCTGCCGGCCAGCAGCATCCCGGTGGCCGGAATGCCCCGCAACAGGAGTCCGCCGGCGAGCATGGCCAGGGCCAGGAGGATGGCCTTCTCCACCCCCAGCCGCCCGGTCAGCCAGGACGTCCCGGCGCCGGCCAGGGCAAAACAGAGCGTGGGGATGGAGGGGATGACGGCCGCCACCAGTGCCCCATATCCGAGTACTGCCTGCAGGTCGTGGAGCAGTGCCGACGCCCCGGTGATGCCCGCACGCAGGTTCAGTCCGATCAGCACCAGCGCGATGACACCGAAGACGACGGCGGAGCGGGGCCGGCCCTGTTCCGCTGGCGCCGGCGATGCCACGGCTGCCGCGGAAACCGCCGTGACCCCCGTGGAAGCAGCAGGCCGGGCAGGGGATTGCGGGGCGGGAGTGGGGCAGGGGGTGGAGGCAAGGGCGGAAGCGGGTGGAGTGGCGGACATATACCCAGCCTAAAGGTTAGACGTTTGATGTCTAGGGTTTTGTGGGCAAGCTCTCCCGGGCTTCCGCCGGCAGGCCATAGACTGCCTAAGCCGGGTGCGGAACCACCCGGACTACGCAATGCAGCGGACGTGGAAGGACGGCTGTGGAGGCTTCCCAGGGACTCGAGGTCGAGAAGAAATACGACGTCGGCAGCGACGCCACGGTGCCGCCGCTGGATGGCCTGCCGGGTGTCGCACGCGTGGGCGAGCCGCAGACGGCCAAGCTGGAAGCCGTGTATTTCGATACCGCAGACCATGCGCTCGCCGCCCGCCGCATCACCCTCCGCCGGCGGACCGGCGGCGGCGATGCGGGCTGGCACCTGAAGCTGCCGCCCGAAGAAGCGGCCGGGACCGGGGATGCCGAACCCCAGCAGCGCCGCGAGGTGCACGCCCCGTTGGGCCAGGCCGGCGTGGTGCCGGACGCCCTCCTTGCCCGTGTCCAGGCATACCTGCGCGGAGCGGAGGTGGTCCCGGTGGCCAGGCTGCGCACCAGGCGGACAACCCACGCCCTCTATGGCGGGGACGGTGTCCATCTTGCCGACCTTGCGGACGACCGGGTCACGGCGGAACGTCTGCCAGGCCCGGACGGCGGCGGGGGCGGGAACAAACAGCAGTGGCGGGAATGGGAGCTGGAACTCGTCAACGGCGACGCCAGCCTTTTCGCCCCCGCCGGGCAGCTGCTTGTGGGGGCCGGAGCCCGCCCGGCGGGCCACGCCTCGAAGCTGGCCAAGGCGCTTGGCGCGCCGGCGCTTGGCACACCGGACAGGGACCAGGACGCCGATGCCGCCCCCGACGAAGCCATCCCCGCCCTGCCGGCCGGCAAGAAGTCGCCGGCTGCCGCCGTCGTCACCGTTTATGCCGCCGCCCAGATCAAGGAACTCCTGGACCAGGACGCTGCCATCAGGCTCGAAGAGCCGGAGGCAGTCCATGACATGCGCTCGGCTACCCGCCGGCTCCGCTCCGTCCTGGCCGCCTACCGCAAGCTGTACAGGGCCGTGCCGGTGCGCCGGTTGCGGGATGAGCTCAAATGGCTGGGCCAGCTCCTCGGCGAGCCGCGGGACGCCGAGGTACTGCTGGCCCGGCTCCGCGGACACCTTGACGACCTGGGGCAGGGGCCGGGCCCGGACGCCGCCCGGGACCGGTTGGAGCGCCAGGCCGGCGCCACGTACGACGCCGGCTACCGGCGGCTCCAGGAAGCCATGCGCACCGAGCGCTACTTCCGGCTGCTGGACAGCCTGGAGGAGTTCCGCGACAACCCGCCCGTCCGCACGGAAACCGTGCCGCCGGGACGCCGCGTGGCGGCCAAGGCGGTGGACAAGGCGGCGAAAAGGCTCCGGCGCTCGCACCGCGCGGCCTCCCACGCCCGCCGCGGCATTGACCATGAAAACGCCCTCCACCGGGTGCGCAAGGATGCCAAGAAGCTCCGGCACGTGGCGGAGTCGGCCGCCCTCATCAAAGGGAAGCGGGCCAACAAGGTGGCGAAGGCGGCCCACCGGCAACAGAAGATCCTGGGCGATTACCACGACGCCGTGATGGCCCGCGACCTGCTGGCGGGCATGGCCTCGGACCGGGACCGGGCAGCCGTCAGCGAGGCGTACGCAGCCCTGCTGCAGCGGCAGGAGGAACTCATGTCCGCCGCCCAGGCCAAGTACCGGAAGGCCCGCAAGAAGTCCCGGGACCTGCTCCGCCGCGGGGTCATCTGAGGGTCGGGGCGGGGGCTACTTGCCCTGCCGCGCGGACAGCCGGGCCACCGCCAGCGCCAGCCACAGCTGCACCCGGTCCGGGGTCACCGCGGGGTCGTATCCGGTCAGCTCGGTGATCTGCGCCAGCCGGTACCGGACCGTGTTGCGGTGCAGCGTCAACTGCTCGGCCACGGCGGCCACCGAACCGTTGTTGTTCAGGTAGCTTTCCAGCGTGGTCATCAGCTCCGCGCCGTGGGCGGCGTCGAACGCCCGGAGCGGGTTCAGGGACTCATGCGCCATGTCCGCCAGCGGCACATCCTCGCTGGCCAGGAGCAGCGACGTCAGGCTCAGCCGTTCCGGCTCATTGACCGGCAGGCCGTGGCTTGCCGCGTCCCGCGCCTCGAAATAGCTCCAGCGCAGTCCGTTGGGTTTCGTGTAAGCCCCGCCGATGCCGATGGTGGCGTGGATGCCCGCCTCCGCCAGGTGGTCGCTGAGCTTCCGCGCCAAAGCGGGCGCCGCCCCGCCGTCGTCATTCACTACCAGCACCAAATCCTTGCCCACGACGGCGGCAACCGAGTTTTCGAGCTCGCGCGGCACTGCGGTGCTGCCCAGGGCTTTGTTGTGCGCGGCGGAGACAGCCAGCAGCACCACGTTCTTCCGGGTGCTGTTGATGCCCACGCCGGCAAGGCGGCGCTGGGCTTCGCTTGTCTCCAGGGCGCCGTGGATGACGTCCTCAAGCACCTGGCCGCAGAGGGCGCGCTGGGCCTGGCGCTGCTTGACCATGTTGTTCAGCTCCACGCTGATCAGGTTCTGGGCATAGCCGATGATGCCGGAGTCCTCGAACGGCTGCCGGACCCAGAGGGTGCATGCATCCCGCCGGCCGGTGGGGATCGGATAGGTGGACCAGGAATCCGCGGACGGGGCTGCGCTGCTGCTGTTGTACAGCTGCGCCGTGAACTGGGTCAGCGCGATGTCGGTGCGTAGCATGCTGCCGAGCTGCTTGAGGAGTTCGGCCAGCCCGCCGCCGGTCAGCAGGGCGCGGGCCAGGACCTGGTGGCCCGCGATGAGGCGCTCCAGCTTGGCGTAGTGGTCCGCGGACTGGGCATCGGCCACCAGTTTGGTGATGGCGATGAAGGGCGTCTCGTAGGGGACTTCCACCACGGGCAGGGCCCACCGGTTGGCCTCGGCCAGCAACGCAGGCGGCACCGCCTCATGCGACAGCCCGACGCCGAACCCGATCCCCACTGCGCCCGCCCGCTGCACCTGGCGGACAAAACGCCGCTGCTCAGGCGCGGACTTCAGCCGCAGGCCCGTGGTCAGGATCAGCTCGCCGCCGTTGAGGAACCGCTGCGGATCCTCCAGCTCCGTGACGGCCACCCAGTTGATGTCCTGATGCCAGGTGGTCTCGGCGACCCCCACCTTGGACAGCTTGAGGGAGTTCACGCCCAGCAGGGCAGCGAGGGAAATGGCCATGGATCAAGGATAAACGGGCGCTGGACAACCGCACTAAACACCGCGCGGAAGGGTGTGCAGGTGGCTATTCACTGCAATGGGGCGCTGGCATAGGCTCAAACCAGTTCCATCCATCCGCCTGCCGCTGATGGCCGCTCAGAGAAGAGGTTGCACACCGTGGTCCAAACCTTGCAGAACTTCATCAACGGGGAGTTCGTCACGCCCGCCGGCACCGGCCGGCTGGACATCATCAACCCCACCAACGGGGAAGTGGTGGCGCAATCACCCATCTCGGTGCAGGCCGACGTGGATGCCGCCATGGCCGCGGCACAGAACGCCTTCAAGACCTGGAAGCACGTCACCCCGGGCCAGCGCCAGCTCATGCTGCTCAAGCTCGCCGACGCCGTGGAGGCCAACAGCGATGAACTGGTTCAAGCCCAGCACCGCAACACCGGCCAGGTGCGCTCCCTGATCGCCTCCGAGGAAGTGGCGGCCGGCGCCGACCAGCTTCGCTTCTTCGCCGGGGCTGCCCGCATCCTTGAGGGCAAGTCCGCCGGCGAGTACTTCGAGGGCCACACCTCCTACGTCCGCCGCGAGCCCATCGGCGTGGTGGCGCAGGTGGCACCGTGGAACTACCCGTTCCTGATGGCCATCTGGAAGATCGGGCCCGCGCTCGCCGCCGGCAACACCGTTGTCCTCAAGCCGTCGGACACCACCCCGGAGTCCACCCTTGTCCTGGCCCGCCTCGCCAAGGACATCTTCCCCGCCGGCGTCCTGAACGTCATCCTGGGCACTGGTGAAACCGGCGCCATGATGGTGGAGCACAAGGTCCCCGGCCTGGTCTCCATCACCGGTTCCGTCCGGGCCGGCATCGCTGTGGCATCCGGTGCCGCAAAGGGCCTCAAGCGCGCCCACCTGGAACTGGGCGGCAAGGCTCCCGCAATCGTCTTCAAGGACGCCGACATCAAGAAGAGCGCCGCGGCAATCGCCGAGTTCGCCTTCTTCAATGCCGGCCAGGACTGCACCGCCATCACCCGCGTGCTGGTGGAGGACTCGGTGCACGACGACGTCGTGGCCGCCATGGTGGAGCACACCCGGACCCTGCACACCGGTTCGCAGAACGACGAGGACAACTACTTCGGCCCGCTGAACAACGTCAACCACTTCAACGCCGTGACGTCCGTGGTGGAAAACCTTCCGGCCAACTGCCGGATCGAAACCGGCGGCCACCGGGCGGGGGAGAAGGGCTACTTCTTCGAGCCCACCATCATCACCGGCGCGAAGCAGACCGACGACGTGGTCCAGAAGGAGACCTTCGGCCCCGTCATCACCGTGCAGAAGTTCAGCACCGAGGAAGAAGCCGTTGAACTGGCCAACGACGTGGAATACGCCCTGGCCTCCAGCGTCTGGACCAGCAACCACGGCACCGCCATGCGCCTCAGCCGCGACCTGGACTTCGGCGCCGTCTGGATCAACACGCACATCCTCCTCACCGCCGAAATGCCCCACGGCGGCTTCAAACAGTCCGGCTACGGCAAGGACCTCTCCATGTACGGCGTGGAGGACTACACCCGCATCAAGCACGTCATGAGTGCTCTCGACGCCTAGCCACATTCCCGTTGGTTGAGCTTGTCGCAGCCCCGGGGTTTCGACAAGCTCAACCACCAGTAAAGAAAGAACTCCAATGACCGCAACAGCATCAGAAATCACCTACCGGCTGGAGCAGAAGCGCCGCGTCCAGGCTGACTTCCCCGGACCCAAGTCCGCAGCCCTGACCGAACGCCGCAAGTCCGTCGTCGCAGCGGGCGTCGCCTCCAGCGTGCCCGTCTACGTGGCGGACGCGGACGGCGGCATCATCCACGACGTGGACGGCAACTCCTTCATTGACCTCGGCTCGGGCATCGCGGTCACCAGCGTGGGCGCGTCCGATCCCGCCGTCGTCGGTGCCGTCAAGGAAGCCGTGGAGCACTTCACCCACACCTGCTTCATGGTGACCCCCTACGAGGGCTACGTGGCCGTCGCCGAGCAGCTGAACCGGCTTACCCCGGGCGACCACGAAAAGCGCACCGTGCTCTTCAACTCCGGTGCCGAAGCCGTGGAGAACGCCATCAAGGTGGCACGCCTCGCCACCGGGCGCGACGCCGTCGTGGCCTTCGACCACGCCTACCACGGCCGCACCAACCTCACCATGGCGCTGACCGCCAAGGCCATGCCGTACAAGACCAACTTCGGCCCGTTCGCGCCCGAGGTCTACCGCATGCCCATGAGCTACCCGTACCGCGAGGAAAACCCCGCCATCACGGGGGCCGAGGCAGCCAAGCGCGCCATCACCATGATCGAGAAGCAGATCGGCGGGGACCAGGTTGCCGCGATCATTATCGAGCCCATCCAGGGTGAAGGCGGCTTCATCGTCCCGGCCGAAGGCTTCCTGCCGGCGCTGGCCGCCTGGGCCAAGGAAAAGGGCATCGTCTTCATCGCTGACGAGGTCCAGTCCGGATTCTGCCGCACCGGCGAATGGTTCGCCGTCAACCACGAGGGCATCGTCCCGGATATCATGACCATGGCCAAGGGCATCGCCGGCGGCATGCCGCTGTCAGCCATCACCGGCCGCGCCGACCTGCTCGACGCCGTCCACCCCGGCGGCCTGGGCGGCACCTATGGCGGCAATCCGGTGGCCTGTGCCGCAGCGCTGGCATCCATCGGTTCCATGGAGGAATACGACCTGGCCGGCCGCGCCCGCCACATCGAAGCCCTCGCCACCGGCCGCCTCCGCGAGCTGCAGGCTGAACTCGCCGACGCCGGAACAGCCGTGATCGGCGACGTCCGCGGCCGCGGCGCCATGCTGGCCATCGAACTGGTCCAGGCCGGCTCGAAGGAACCGAACCCGGAGCTGACCAAGGCTGTTGCCGCCGCCTGCCTGAAGGAAGGCGTCATCATCCTCACCTGCGGCACCTACGGCAACGTCATCCGGCTGCTCCCGCCGCTGGTCATCACCGACGAGCTCCTGAACGACGGCCTGGACGTCCTGGCCGCCGCCATCAAGGCGAACGCTTAACCGGAACGACTCCTCCGGCAACGCCGGGAAGGCGGGCCCAGTTCTTGCGAACCGGGCCCGCCTTCCTCGGTTTAACGGTGGGCCTACGCGGCGGTGCGGAGGGCTGCCTTGCGGGCCGCGGAATTCCTGCGGGCGTTGCGCAGCATGTCCACCGTCAGCACCAGGAGGGCAAGCCACACCACACCGAAACCGATCCAGCGTTCCACGGTCATGGCCTCGCGGAACACGAGCAGTGCCACCAAGAACTGCAGCACGGGGGCGAAATACTGCAGCAGGCCGATGGTGGTCATCGGCAGCCGGCGGGCGGAAGCGCCGAAGAAGAGCAGCGGAACGGCGGTGATCACGCCGGAGGCCAGCAGCAGCCAGAAATGGCCGGGGCCCTCGGTTGTGAGGGTGGCGGCCCCGGCCACGCCGAGGTAAACCATCGTGGCCGCCGCGAAAGGAGCCAGCACCATGGTTTCCACGCTGAGGCTGGTGACAGCGTCCACCCTGGAGCCCACACGGTTCTTCACGAAGCCGTAGAGGCCGAAGCTGGAGGCCAGCGTCAGCGCAATCCACGGCAGCTTGCCGTAGGAGTAGGTGAGCACGCCCACCGCCACGAAACCGATGCCGACGGCGGCCCATTGCAGCGGGCGCAGCCTCTCTTTGAGGACCAGCACGCCGAGGAGGACCGAGACGAGCGGGTTGATGAAGTACCCCAGCGAGGTTTCCACGGCCTGGTTGGTGGTCACCCCGTAGGTGTAGGTCAGCCAGTTCACGGCGATCAGGAGGGCCGCGACGGCGAGGCTGCCGAACACCGTACGGTTCCGGAAGGCCGCCACCAGGGCCGGCCACGCCCGCGTCACCGTGATCAGCAGGGCACAGAACAGCAGGGACCACACCACCCGGTTGGCAACGATTTCGACGGCGCCGGCCGGCTGGAGCACGAAGAAGTACAGGGGGAGCAGCCCCCACAGACCATAGGCGCCGATGCCGAAGAGGATTCCCGCCGTCGTGTCCTTATCCACTGCCTTTGGTGCTCCCGGGCGGTCGCGCCCTCCCGGGCCCGCCGAAGACGGCCGGGCCGGGGCTGTGGCGGCGGGGGCCGGAAGGCTTGCGGACGGGACTCCATCGGGGATTGGCACGACACCCATAACATCAGCCTCCAGCAAGGTATTCCAAGCGCCCGGACCGGAAAAGCCAAAATAGTCAGTAGGCTTGCTTTCATGACTTGTGCCGAACTGCCGGAGGCCGCCCCATGAGGCTCCGGCGCAGCAACGCCTCGGGCCGCGGGTACCGGCGGATCCCGGCAGGAAAAGGCTTCAGCTACCGGGACCTGCACGGGTCCACCGTTCCGCCGGGCCCGGTCCGGGAACGGCTGGAGAGTATCGGCATACCCCCGGCCTGGACCGACGTCTGGATTGCCCCGTTCGAGAACGGGCACATCCAGGCCACCGGGGTGGACGCCGTGGGCAGGCGCCAGTACATCTACCATCCGGAGTGGCGTGCGCGGAAAGACCGGCTGAAGTTTGACCGGTCCCTGCAGCTGGCGGAGTCCCTGCCGGCCGCACGCCGCCGGGTGACTATGGACCTGCGCAGTGAAGGATTCACTCCTGACCGCGTCCTCGCCGGGGCGTTCCGGATGCTGGACAGCGGCTCGTTGCGCGTGGGGTCCGAGCGGTACACGAACGAAAACGGCAGCCGCGGCCTGGCGACCCTTTTGTGCGCCCACGTCCAGGTGCGGAAGGACAAGATCCTGCTCCGGTTCCCCGCTAAGAGCGGCAAGGACTGGGAATCGGAAATCCGGGACCCCGACCTCGCCGTCCTGCTGCGGCTGCTCAAGCGCAGGGGACCCAATGCCCGGCTCCTGGCCTACAAGAACGGCCGGACCTGGCATCCGGTGACGAGCGCGGAGATCAACGCGTACGTGAAGGAGCGGACGGGATCGGACTTCACGGCCAAGGACTTCCGGACCCTGCGCGGTACGGTGGCGGCAGCCGTGAGCCTGGCCCGCACCGGCCCCCAACGAACCGTGGCCAAACGGAAGCGGGCCGTCAGCCGCGCCATGATGGACGCCGCCGAGGTGCTGGGGAACACGCCGTCGATTGCCCGGAAGAGCTATGTGGACCCGCGTGTGGTGGACCACTACAACGACGGCGAAACCATTGATCCCAAGCGGACGGACTCCGCGGAGGCGGAGCTACGGGCGCTGCTTTACCGCGAAGGCAACGTGGTCCCGCTGGCGAAGAGCGGCTGAGGCCTAGAATAGGGGACTGTGCGCTACTTCAACCGGCGCATCCCCATTGTGCAGTGACGGACCAGTTCAGAAGGGCTCCAGGTGTCCAACTCCAGCGAATCAGCTTCCACCCGTCCACTCCGCGTCGCCATTGTGGGCGCAGGGCCGGCAGGAGTCTACGCTGCGGACATCCTCACCAAGTCCAGCGGGGTCAAGGACGGCGACTTCGAGGTGAGCATCGACCTTTTCGAGGCCTACCCCGCACCCTACGGCCTGATCCGGTACGGCGTCGCCCCGGACCATCCCCGGATCAAAGGCATCGTCAACGCCCTGCACAAGGTCCTGGACCGCGGCGACATCCGCTTCCTGGGCAACGTCACGTACGGCCGGGACCTCACCCTGCACGATTTCAGGGCCTTCTATGACGCCGTAATCTTCTCCACCGGCGCGGTCAAGGACGCGGACCTGAACATCCCGGGGATTGAACTGCAGGGCTCCTTCGGCGGCGCGGACTTCGTCTCCTGGTACGACGGGCACCCGGACGTTCCCCGCGAATGGCCGCTGGACGCCCGGGAGATCGCCGTGATCGGCAACGGGAACGTGGCCCTGGACGTGGCCCGCATGCTGGTCAAGCATCCGGAGGAACTGCTCAGCACCGAAATCCCGGACAACGTCTACCGGGGGCTGAAGTCCTCTCCGGTCACCGACGTGCACGTGTTCGGCCGCCGCGGCCCCGCCCAGGTCAAGTTCACCCCGCTGGAACTGCGCGAGCTCAGCCACATGAACGACGTGGACATTGTGCTCTACCCGGAGGATTTCGAATTCGACGACGCCTCCGACGACGCCATCCGCAGCAACAACCAGATCAAGACCATGGTGAACACCCTCACCAACTGGCTGGTGGAAGAGCACGCCGAGTCCGAGAACCCGTCCTCCCGGCGTCTGCACCTGCACTTCCTGCACAGCCCGGTGGAGGTGCTCGACGACGGCACCGGCAAGGTGGGCGGCATCAAGTTCGAGCGGATGCAGCTTGACGGCACGGGCAATGCCAAGGGCACCGGCGAGTACATCGAATACCCGGTCCAGGCCGTCTACCGGGCCATCGGCTACCACGGTTCGGCCCTGGACGAGCTGGAGTACGACGCCAAACGCGGCGTCATCCCCAACGAAGGCGGCCGCGTCCTGGACGGGGACGGCAACCCGGTTCCGGGCATCTACGCCACCGGCTGGATCAAACGCGGGCCGGTGGGCCTTATCGGCCACACCAAGGGCGACGCCCTGGAGACCATCGGTTTCCTCCTGGAGGACCGGCTCAGTCTTCCGCCGGCCGAAAACCCGGACCCGCAGGCCATCATCGATCTGCTCGAAGAGCGCGGCATCGAGTACACCACGTGGGAGGGCTGGAACAAGCTTGATGCCCACGAGGCCGGACTGGGTGCCGCATGGACCGGGCCGGAGGGCCTCGACCATGTGGTCCGCGAACGGATCAAGGTGGTCCCGCGCGAGGAGATGATCCGCATCTCCCGCGCCTAACTCCTGACCCGGGGAGGGGCCGCGGGGTTAGAATTGCGACCACCCCTTGGCCGGCACCGTGACGCCGCGCCTGCAGGCAGTACAGGAGTTCGATGAAGAACCTGATTCAGCCCGGCCCGCTGCAGCTCAGCGCTTTGGCCGCCCATGAACAGCTCGACGGCGGCGCCCTCCAGGATCCGGCCGGCCTGCGCAGCCTGATCCGTGAGTCCTGGCAGCGGTCCGCTGGCTTCAAGGCTAACCCGGACAATCCTGCGGCCCCGCTGGCGATGGACCGCGAGGAGCTGGAGGACTACCGGAACCAGCACCCGCTGGCGGCCATCATGCCGGTGATCAACAAACTCCTCGTCCAGCCCAGCCATGACAGCGGCCTGCTGGTGGCGGTGGGTGACGAGGTGGGCCGGCTGCTCTGGGTGGAGGGCGACCCTGTCCTGCAGCGCCGCGCCGAGGGGATGATGTTCGTGGCCGGCGCCGACTGGTCTGAGGCCACTGTGGGCACCAGCGCACCGGGCACCGCGCTTGCGCTGGGCCGGGGGATCCAGATCGCCGGGGCCGAGCACTACCAGCGGGCGGTCCACCCGTGGAGCTGCACCGCCGTCCCGTTCCACGATCCGGATTCCGGCGCCGTGCTGGGCGTCGTGGACATCACCGGGACCGACACGGCCGTGGCACCGCATACCCTGTCCCTCGTGGAGGCCACGGTTGCCGCCGCCCAGGCGCAGTTGCGCGTCGAGCGGCTGCAGCTTGCCGCGGATCTTGCGAGCAGGCCGGCACGACGGCGCACCGCAGCTTCCGCGTCCCGCACACCGCGGACGGGAGGCAAGGAAGGCAGCCTGTACAGGAACAGCCTGCAGCTGCTGGGCCGCGACCAGGCGCTGCTCAGCCTCGAGGGCAGGACGGTGGTGCTGTCCGCCCGGCACAGTGAGATTCTTGCGTTGCTCAGCACCCACCCGGACGGGCTCTCTGCGGAGGAACTGAGCGTCCTGCTGTATCCGGGTGACGGCTCCACCATTACGCTCCGCGCCGAGATGGTCCGCCTGCGCAAGGTCCTGCAGCAGCTCCATCCGGATGCCGTCCCCGGTTCCCGGCCCTACCGCCTTCCCCTGGATCTGGTGCCGGACAGCGGCCAGGTGTTGAGCTGCCTCCAGCGCGGCGCCCACCGCATCGCGCTGGAGATCTACCGCGGCGCCGTCCTTCCGCGGTCGGAGGCGCCCGGCATCATCGAGCTCCGGAACCGGGTCTCGTCGCTGCTGCGGGAAGCGGTCCTTACCGACGGCAGCGCCGAGTCCCTCCTGAAGTACGCGGACCTTCCCGAGGCGAGGGACGACGTCGGCGTCCGCCGTGCCGCGCTCCGCCTCCTTCCCGCCCGCTCACCCAAGCGGGCCGCCGTCGTCGCGGACCTGGAGAGGCTGGAAGCCGAACTCCGCGCCTGAGCAGGGAAGAGCAGTGCCCCCGCCTTCCAGGCGGGGGCACTGCTCGTCTTATGCTGTTGAGCCTCAGCCGATAAGGGTGGTGATGAGTCGGATGGAGGAGGCGATGATGGCGATGAGGCCGATGGCTCCGAAGAGGTTCTGCCACCACTTGTTGCGAAGGTCTCCCATGACCGCGGTCTTGTTGGCCATGACGACGATCAGGACGCCGAGCAGGGGTGCGATGAGGACTGTCAGCGACTGGGCGATGACGATCAGTCCCACGGGAGAGGACTGGAACGACAACGTGATGATCAGTCCGAAAGCCAGGATGATGCCGGTGACGATGCGCGCGGCGGGCGATCCGGCTTTGGCGCCGCGGCCCATGGCGTCCGAAAGCATCGTTCCGCCGGCGGTTGCGTTGGCGATCATGGATGAGAAGGCTGCGCCGGAAAGGCCCAGGGCGAAGAGCATGGCTCCGACGGGACCGGCCAGCGGCGTGAAGATGGAGGCGAGGGCGTTGATGGTTCCGGCCTCGGCACCGGTTTTTCCGAGCACGGCGGCGGCCACCATGATGACCAGGGCGGTCATGATGCCGGGTGCAACGATGCCGGGGATGGTGTCCACGAGGGTGATGTCGCGGTAGTCGGCGCGGGTGCGTCGGTGTTCCTTGATGCCGTAGGAGGTGTAGAACGCGGCGTTGATGGAGAAGTTGGTGCCCACGAGCGCGACAATCAGGATTTCGCTGCCGGCGGGCAGTTGCGGAGCCATGCCTTCCATGGCCCGGTACCAGTCGGGCTGGGCGACGACGGTGCTGGCGATGAAGGCGATGCCCATGAGGACGACGATGGCGAGGAGTGCTTTTTCGACGATGCCGTAGACGTTTCGGAAGGCCAGGACGAAGCCGACGGCTGCGGTGCAGACGATAGTCCACAGGACTGGGGAGCCGCCGAAGATCAGTGACAGGCCAAGGCCGGACCCGACGGCGTTGCCGACGGAGAACATGAGGGTGATCCCGAAGACGCCGAAGCCGGCGAGGACGCCCACCCATTTGCCGAGGTGTTCCTTGATGGACGTGATCAGGGAGGTGGGGGTTGTGATGCCGAGCCGGACGCTCATGTCGGTGAAGAAGATCATCAGGACCGTTGAGACCGCGATGACCCAGACCAGGCTGTAGTCGAAGCGGCTGCCGGCCTGTACGGCGGTGGTGAGGTTACCCGGTCCGAACTGCCAGGCGCCCACTACGAAGGCAGGGCCCATGAGGGCCAGGTACTGCAGGAAGGTGCGGTGCGTTCTGGTTGTTTCGGGGGCCTGGTTTCCTTGCGGGGCTGCCATCTGTTCTTCCCTGGTTGCGGGATGGGTGATGGTCTTATTCTGCTGCTCGCGCATCGGCGAGTCCTCCTTATACAGCGACATTGCTGGGGGTCGTCCTTGACCGGGATGGAGAGTGGAAAGCTGGGGCACGGGTGGCGGGCCAATGGTCCGCCACCCGTGAGGACCCGTAAAGGGTGTGGTCAGGCGCTGACGGTGACCTTGCCAAGGTTTGCGGCGGCAAATGCTTCCGCAATTTCGATATCGGCGCCCTCAGGCAGGGGCAGGAGCGGGGTGCGCACTGTGGCGTGGTCCAGGATGCCGCGGTTCACGAGGCCCCACTTCAAGGCGACGGTGCCTTCCATGTGGGACCCGCGGTGGTAAACGTTCTTGGTCACCGGGAGCAGCCGCTCATGAATGGCGTGGGCACGCTTGTAGTCCTGTGCCTTGCCGGCCTCGATCAGTTCGACGAGGAGTTCGGGGGCGATGTTGCCGTAGCCGACGAGCAGACCGTCCACATCGAACATTGTCGGCAGCAGGTACTCGTCGTGGCAGGACAGGATTTGCAGTTCGGGGTGTGCGGCGCGCAGGGCGGGGATCTCGGTGTACCACCGGCGCATGTTCCGGACGCCGTTCTTTGTGGCAAAGACGCCCTCCTGGCCGGCGATCTCCAGTTGTGTGTCGAGGTTGTAGCTCGCCTTGGTGTTGTCGGGGTACTGGAACAGGATCAGCGGCAGGCCGGACTCTTCATAGATCTCTTTGTAGCGCGACTGGGGCGCTCCGTCCTGGTACCCGAAGCGCAGCCAGCCGTGCGAGGGGTAGACGAGACCGGCGGACGCGCCGGCTTCGACGGCCTTCTTCGCCTCGAGGGCCGCGGTCTTGTTGCCCTCCTTCGTGATGCCCGCGACGACCGGCACTCGGCCGTCAGTCGACGCCACGAACGCCCGGATAACGTCCAGCTGCTCCTCTTCGGTAAGGAACGTGCCTTCACCGGCGTGGCCCAGGACGACGAGGCTCTTCACGCCGTCAATCGATCCGAGCCACGAACCCAGGCGCTGAATCGCAGCAAAGTCGACAGCGCCATCTTCGGTGAACGGGGTGACAGGTGCGGGGCTGAGTCCGCGGAGATCGAGTGTCATTACAGCTACCTCTTGTCTTCGTTGATGGTCGGTAGTCCCACTAGGATGGGAACGTTTGCGGGAACGTTTTCAATATTGCATCGTGTCGCACGTCACTGTCAAGGGAACGTTTGCAAAAAGGAGGAATAGAGTGTTTCTTACGCCCCCGCTGAAGAGGAGAACTGCCATGGAACGGGCCGCCCCCGGTGCGATCGTCACGCTGAAGGATGTCGCCGCCGCCAGTGGTGTCAGCATCTCTACGGCCAGTCGGGCGTTGGATGAACGGTCGGCGTCCCGGTCCGCTGCAGCAGCACACGTCCGGAAGGTCGCCGAGGAACTCGGCTACCGGAGGAACTCATTTGCCTCCAGCCTCCGGCGCGGTGAAACGCGGACCCTGGGTGTGCTCGTTCCCCGTCTGAGCGACACAGTCATGGCGCTCATGTTCGAGGAACTGGAGCGCGCAGCCTCCTCCCGGGGCTATTTCGCGATGGTGGCCACCAGCGGCGACGACCCCGGCGACGAACGGCGGGCAGCCGAGACGCTGCTCGACCGCAACGTGGACGGACTGATTCTCGCCACCGCCCGGTTGGATGACGAGCTTCCACGCCTCCTTCGGGAGCGCAACGTTATCCATGCGCTGGTCCTCCGCACCGACGGCGTCAGCCCCTCCGCGCTCGGAGATGACGAGGTTGGCGGCTACCTCGCGGTCCGCCACCTCATCGACCTCGGGCACCGGGACATCGCCGTCGTCACGGGCCCGTCCTTTACCTCCACCGGCACCGCCCGCCTCGCAGGTGCACGGAAAGCCCTGGGTGAAGCAGGAATCACCCCTCGGGATGGATGGCTCATCGCTGCCGGTTACGGTATCGAGGACGGGTTTTCTGCAGGGGAATCCCTCCTGGGCCCGGATTCCCGGCCCTCGGCCGTGTTCGCCGCAAACGACAACATCGCCATGGGAATCATGGCCGCCGCCCATCGCAGGAATGTGCGGATCGGGGAGGATCTGGCTCTCGTGGGTTACAACGACACCCCGCTGGCTTCCCGGCTTCCCACCCCCCTGACATCCGTCCACGTCCACCTGGACCAGATTGCACGAACGGCTATCGACCTGATCATCGACCCCGGGCAGGAGCCCCGGGTCAGGAAGTCGATGCCCACACTCATTCCGCGGGAATCAAGCGGTCCGCCCAGGGCGCGCGCCTGACGGCTGCACTGCTTCACCGCCGGGTGAGCTGCATCACGCCCGTTGCAACCTGACTGCAACCTGCACACT
The DNA here is from genome assembly GCF_045833485.1 of Arthrobacter nitrophenolicus. Classification (NCBI taxonomy): domain Bacteria; kingdom Bacillati; phylum Actinomycetota; class Actinomycetes; order Micrococcales; family Micrococcaceae; genus Arthrobacter; species Arthrobacter nitrophenolicus. Next base: position 527,980 of record NZ_CP174504.1, on the reverse strand, counting down.
CCTACGCTGGCACCAACGGCAAGCGCCCGAACCGGGCCGCCTTCTGACAGCAAAGGAGCTAGCACAATGACCGTTTACGCACAGCCCGGAACCGAGGGATCGAAGGTCACCTTCAAGGACCGCTACGAGAACTGGATTGGCGGCGAGTGGGTTGCCCCTGTCAAGGGCCAGTACTTCGAGAACATCACCCCGGTGACGGGAAAGGCCTTCTGTGAAGTGGCCCGCGGCACCTCCGAGGACATCGACCTCGCCCTCGATGCGGCCCACAAGGCGGCCCCGTCCTGGGGCAGGACCTCCGTCGCGGAGCGCGCCGCGATCCTGAACAAGATCGCGGACCGGATCGACGAGAACCTGGAGATGCTCGCCGTCGCCGAAACGTGGGACAACGGCAAACCCGTCCGCGAGACCCTCAACGCCGACCTTCCGCTCGCCGCCGACCACTTCCGCTACTTCGCGTCCGCCGTCCGCGCCCAGGAGGGCACTCTTTCCCAGCTCGACGACGACACCACCGCCTACCACTTCCACGAGCCGCTCGGCGTCGTGGGCCAGATCATTCCCTGGAACTTCCCCATCCTGATGGCCGTCTGGAAGCTGGCCCCGGCACTCGCGGCCGGCAACGCCGTCGTGCTCAAGCCCGCCGAGCAGACGCCGTCGTCCATCCTGGTGCTGATGGAACTCATCGGCGACCTGCTGCCTGCCGGCGTGGTGAACGTGGTCAACGGCTTCGGCGTCGAGGCCGGCAAGCCGCTGGCCTCCAGCCCCCGCATCCGCAAGATCGCCTTCACCGGTGAAACCACCACGGGCCGGCTGATCAGCCAGTACGCGAGCCAGAACCTGATCCCCGTCACGCTCGAACTCGGCGGCAAGAGCCCCAACATCTTCTTCAATGACGTCGCACAGGACAACGACGCCTTCTACGACAAGGCCCAGGAAGGCTTCGCACTGTTTGCCTTCAACCAGGGCGAGGTGTGCACCTGCCCGTCCCGTGCCCTGGTCCAGGAGGACATCTACGACTCCTTCATGGCCGACGCCGTGGCCCGGGTGGAGAAGATGGTGCAGGGCAACCCGCTGGACACGGACACGCAGGTGGGTGCCCAGGCCTCCAATGACCAGCTGGAGAAGATCCTCTCCTACATCGACATCGGAAAGCAGGAGGGCGCCAAAGTGCTCACCGGCGGCGGGCGTGCCGAACTGCCCGGTGACCTGGCCGGCGGCTACTACGTCCAGCCCACCGTGTTCGAGGGCCACAACCGGATGCGGATCTTCCAGGAGGAAATCTTCGGGCCCGTTGTCTCGGTGACGAAATTCAGCGACTACAACGACGCCATGGGCATCGCCAACGACACCCTCTACGGACTCGGCGCCGGCGTCTGGTCCCGCAACGGCAACATCGCCTACCGGGCGGGCCGCGAAATCCAGGCCGGCCGCGTCTGGGTCAACAACTACCACGCCTACCCGGCGGGAGCCGCGTTCGGCGGCTACAAGTCCTCGGGCATCGGACGCGAAAACCACGCCATGATGCTGGACCACTACCAGCAGACCAAGAACCTGCTGGTCAGCTACAACGAGAACAAGCTCGGCTTCTTCTAGACACCCCACTTCCGCTACAACGACGCAAGGATTTCGCCAATGACGACGACAATGCAAGCAGCAGTAGTAAACGAATTCGGCAAGGACCTCCGTGTCCAGGACATCGCTGTACCCACCCCCGGCCCGGGAGAAGCCCTGGTCAAGGTGCTCACCACCGGCGTCTGCCACACGGACCTCCACGCGGCCGAGGGGGACTGGCCGGTCAAGCCCGAGCCGCCCTTCGTTCCCGGCCACGAGGGCGTGGGCGAAGTCGTGGCCCTCGGCGAGGGAGTCACCGACCTCGCCGTGGGCGACCTGGTGGGCAACGCCTGGCTGTGGTCCGCCTGCGGCGACTGCCAGTACTGCCGCACCGGCTGGGAAACCCTGTGCGAGGCGCAGAAGAACGGCGGCTACAGCGTGGACGGCTCCTTCGGCGAATACATGCTGGTGGACTCGCGCTTTGCCGCCCGCATACCGGCAGATTCCGACCCCGTCGAGGTGGCGCCGGTACTCTGCGCCGGCGTCACGGTCTACAAGGGCCTGAAAATGACCGAAGCCAGGCCGGGCCAGTGGGTGACCATCTCGGGCATCGGCGGCCTGGGCCACATTGCGGTCCAGTACGCCGTGGCGATGGGACTGCGGGTGGCCGCCGTCGATATCGCCGACGACAAGCTGGCCCTCGCCAAGGCCCATGGTGCTGAACTGGCCATTAACGCCCTGCACGAGGATCCGGTTGAAGTGATCCAGCGCGAAACCGGAGGTTGCCATGGAGTCCTGGTCACTGCGGTGCACCCGTCGGCGTTCGGCCAGGCCATCGGCATGGCCCGCCGCGGCGGAACCATCGTGTTCAACGGCCTGCCGCCGGGAGACTTTCCGGCACCGATCTTCGAGATTGTGCTCAAGGGCCTCACCGTGCGCGGCTCCATAGTGGGCACGCGGCAGGACCTGGAGGAGGCCCTGGACTTCTACGCCCAGGGCAAGATCCATCCCACGGTTTCGGTCCGGGAGCTTTCCGAGGTCAACGCGGTGTTTGACGAGATGAAGCATGCCAAGATCGACGGCCGCGTGGTCCTGAGGTTCTGATGGCACCGGACCGGCTCCATGCCGCCGTGACGCTGCCCGGGGAGGACTTCTCCCGGGTGGCGCTCACGCCGGAGGCCGCGGATTTGCTCCGCTCGCTGTGGCTCCGGCACGGGCCGCTCATGTTCCACCAGTCCGGCGGATGCTGCGACGGATCCTCGCCCATGTGCTATCCCGCAGGCGACTTCCTGACCGGCGACTCCGACGTCCTGCTGGGCCTGTTCGACCTGTCCGCCGGGCTGGAGCCGCAACCGCTGGAGTTCTGGATGTCCCGGGAACAGTTCAACTACTGGAGCCACACCCACCTGACCGTGGACGTGGTCAGCGGCCGGGGGAGCGGCTTCTCGGTGGAGGCGCCCGAGGGCAAGCGCTTTCTGATCCGGTCCACGCTGATGGACTGGCCTGCCTGAACAGTTCGGTCCGCAAGCACTTGAAGCTCTTCATCCGAAGGGCCCCAAGTGCTTTCCCGGAATAAAGTTCGGTAAAACCGGCGTCTCACCATTCGGAACAATTGGGACCGTCCAGTGGATGGACACTATCGTGGATAAGTCTGTTTCCATCCGAAATCAGGATTGTGATCCCCTATGAACCTTCTCCGGACCAAATCCATCGAGCAGTCGATCGCCGACGCCGATGAGCCCGGACGCAAGCTCAAGCGCTCCCTCAGCACCTGGGACCTCATGATCATGGGCGTCGCCGTTGCTGTCGGCGCCGGTATCTTCTCGGTGGGCGCCAAGGCCGCAGCCAACTTCTCCGGCCCCGCCGTCACCGTGTCCTTCGCCGTCGCCGCCATCACCTGCGCGCTGGCGATCATGTGCTACGCCGAATTCGCCACCGCCATCCCCGTGGCGGGTTCCGCCTACGTCTTCACCTACGCCACCATGGGCGAACTCCTTGCCTGGATCATCGGCTGGAACCTGATCCTGGAGCTCTTCACCGCCGCTGCCGTGATCGCCAAATACTGGGGCATTTACCTCAGCAAGGTGTTCGCCCTCATGGGCGCCGACATCCCGCCGGCCGTCTCGCTGGGCGGTGTGGACCTGTACTGGGGCGCGTTCCTCATTGTCGCCGTCTTCACGGTGCTGCTGGTGCTGGGCACCAAGCTGTCCGCCCGGGTGGGAAACATCTTCACGCTCATTAAGATCGGCGTCGTCCTGTTCGTGATCGTGGTGGGCTTCACCTACGTGAAGTTCGAAAACTACGCCCCGTTCATCCCCGCGGCCGAGCCCACGGGCGGCACCGGTGCCGCGGACGTCCTGAAGCAGTCGTTCTTCGGCTTCCTCACAGGCGCGGCCCCGGCCCAGTACGGCACCCTGGGAATCTTCGCCGGCGCGGCCCTGGTGTTCTTTGCCTTCATCGGTTTTGACGTGGTGGCCACCTCGGCCGAGGAAGTAAAGAACCCGCAGAAGACCCTTCCGCGCGGAATCTTCGGCGGACTGGCCCTGGTGACCCTGCTCTACATCCTGGTGTCGCTGGCACTGACCGGCATGGTGTCCTATACCCAGCTGGCCGAGGCGGAGAACCCCACCCTTACCACCGCGTTCGAAGCCGTGGGCGACACCTCCGCCGCGAAGATCATCGCATTCGGTTCCCTGGTGGGCCTGACCACCGTGATCATGGTGCTGCTGATGGGCCTGTCCCGCGTGGTCCTGGCCATGAGCCGCGACGGACTCCTTCCCCGGGCCCTGTCCAAGACCAGCGAGAAGCGTGCGACGCCGGTCCGGCTCCAGGTCATCTGCGGCGCCGCGGTTGCCCTGGTGGCCGGGCTTACCAATGTGGACCTGCTCGAGGAAATGATCAACATCGGCACGCTTTCAGCCTTCGTTGTGGTCAGCCTGGGCATCCTGGTGCTGCGCAAGAAGCGGCCGGACCTGAAGCCCGCCTTCCGCGTCCCGTTCGGGAAGGTCCTGCCGGTCGTTTCCGCGGTGCTCTGCCTCTACCTGATGACCAACCTGGCTGTGGAGACCTGGATCTTCTTCGCCATCTGGCTGGCCATCGGCCTCGCGATCTACTTTGCCTACGGCCAGCGCCACTCGCGCCTCAACGAACGCTTCGGCACGGCCAGCAGCGCAGTCAACGGCGCCGCAGCTGCCGACAGTGATACGGGCCAGCGCGATTCCGATAGCGAAGACGAGTACTCGCGGGCCTGACAGCCCTGCTGATGCCCGCCCGGGCCTGACCCGGGCGGGCATTTCCATGCCCGGCACCGGAACGGCGCCGGCTCGTAGGATGGATTTATGGCACGCCCGACACGAACCGAACGAAAAGCCGAGCTGCTGGGCGCCATCCTCGACTACCTGATGGACAAGACCCTGGCGGAGCTGACCTTCCGCAGCCTCGCGGAAGGGCTGGGCATGAGTGCCTACGTGCTGGTCTACCACTTTGGAAACCGGGAGCAGCTGATCAATGACATCGTGGTGTCCATCGAGTCACGCCTGGACCGGATGCGGAACACCGATGTCCGCGACATTGACCGGGCAGCCTGGCGGGAATTCCTGCTCGAGTCCTGGCAGTGGACAATGGCCCAGCGGAACCGCCACCTGACCCGGCTCGAATTTGAGGCCACTGCCCAGGACATCGTGGCGGCAGAACCCCGCGGCACCTCGCAGGAACACTTCCGGATGCTTCACCACAAGACCCGCGACTGGCTGGTGGTGCAGGGCATCCCGGAGGAATACGCGGACACCGACGCCCGGCTCTTCACGTCAACTTTCTACGGGCTGCAGTTCGACTTTGTGGTCATGAATGAGCCTGAGGCGGCCACCAAGGCGTTCGAACTGATGCTCTCGGTCTTCTTCAACAACCTCGAAACCCGCCTGGCCGCAGCGCAGGAAGCCTGACCAGGCCTGCCCGGGCCCGTCCGGCATAATCCGGAACGCGACCGGCTGCTAGGGCGCGGCGTGGCGGCCCACCCAGTCAACCAGGGGGCGCAGCTGGTCCCACAGCCCGGAGATTTCGCCGACGGCGGCAGGGGTACCCAGCCAGGCAGGCTGGCCGAGGTCCACGCTCGCCGCGAGTGACTTGTGCTTGAGGAGTTCGGCCCGCGGATGGCTGCGGTCATAGCCCCGGGGCACCGTCTTGAGTCTCTCCCCTTCCACCGCAAAGCCCGCAGCGGCGACGCCGTCCACTATGTGCCGCAGCGACTCTCCGGTGCCCGAGGCGTCCACCGCGTTCCGGTACCTCGCCAGCTGGGCGGGAGAGTGGGAGTGGTAGCCGCCGCCCACCAGCAGGCCCTCCGCGCTGACCTGGAGGTAGTAGCCCACACCTTCCTGCACGGAGGCGAATGCGCCCTGGGCGGTTTTGTAAGGGGACTTGTCCAATGAAAACCGGATGTCCCGGTTGGGACGGAACAGGCGGCCCTGCCCGAAGCGGGGCTCGAGCTCAGCCAGGAGCGAGGCGAGCGGGTCCCGGACCAGCGACTGGTAGCTGTCCTTGTGCTCCTGCCACCACTCCCGGTTGTTGTTCTCCTGCAGTTCGGCGTAGAAGCCGAAAGCGGCGGCTGGTATGCCCTGGAAAGTTGTCATAGAGCGATCCTAGGGAGCGTCCAGGGTGGCGGCCAGAGACCCCTTCGGCTATGTGGACAGCGCAAAAAACCACCCCGTCGCGGACATCCGCGACGGGGTGGTTTCAATGCTCAGCGAGCGGGGAATCAGCCGATCTTGTTGGCTGCCTCAGCGTCGGAGAGGGGTGCTGCGCCGAGGTTGGCGCGCAGCTTGGCGCCGAGTTCGGCGTCAACGTTGGTCCAGTACTGGATGGCACGTTCCTTGATGTCGGAGCGCTTGACGCCGCCCACGGCACCGGTGATGGTCTCGAGGAAGCGGGCCTTTGCGGCTTCGTCGTAGACCTCGCGGTACAGGGTGCCGGCCTGGACGAAGTCGCTGTCCTCGGCGTGCAGGGAGTGCGCGGCGAGGGTCAGTTCGCCGTCGTTCTCCCAGCCGCCTGCCGGGTTCTGCGGCTCAACGGCGGCCGGGCCACCGAACGTGTTCGGGGCGTAGACCGGAACGGATGGGGCGTTGAACAGGTAGCGACCGGCGCCGTCCTGGCTGTAGTTGTTGACCTGGCTCTTGGGCTGGTTCACCGGGATCTGGGCGTGGTTGGTGCCCACGCGGTAGCGGTGTGCGTCCGCGTAGGAGAAGATGCGGGCCTGCAGCATCTTGTCCGGCGAAGCGGCGATGCCCGGCACGAAGTTCGACGGCGCGAAGGTGGCCTGCTCGATCTGCGCGAAGTAGTTCTCCGGGTTCCGGTTCAGCTCCATGGTGCCCACCTTGATCAGCGGGTAGTCGGCGTGCGGCCAGACCTTGGTCAGGTCGAACGGGTTGAAGCGGTAGGTCTTGGCGTCCTCGTAGGGCATGACCTGGACGTGCAGGTCCCAGGACGGCAGGTTGCCGGCTTCGATGTTCTCGTGCAGGTCGCGGATGTAGAAGTCGGCGTCGGAGCCGGCCAGTGCTTCGGCCTGCTCGGACGTCATGTTCTTCACGCCCTGGTTGGAGTGGAAGTGGTACTTGACCCAGAACCGCTCGCCTTCAGCGTTGATCCACTGGTAGGTGTGCGAGCCGTAGCCCTGCATTTCGCGCCATGAGGCGGGCAGGCCGCGGTCACCCATCAGCCAAGTGACCTGGTGGGCGGACTCGGGGGACAGGGTCCAGAAGTCCCACTGCATGTCGGCGTCGCGCAGGTGGGTGCCGGGCAGGCGCTTCTGGGAGTGGATGAAGTCCGGGAACTTGATGCCGTCGCGGATGAAGAACACCGGGGTGTTGTTGCCCACGAGGTCGTAGTTGCCCTCGGAGGTGTAGAACTTCACGGCGAAACCGCGGGGGTCGCGCCAGGTGTCCGGGGAGCCGTTCTCGCCGGCAACGGAGGAGAAGCGGATCAGCATCTCGGTCTCGACGCCCGGCTGCAGGAACGCGGCCTTGGTGTACTTCGAGACATCCTCGGTGGTCTTGAACGTGCCGAATGCACCGCCGCCCTTGGCGTGCACCACACGCTCCGGAACCCGCTCGCGGTTGAACTGGGCGAGCTTTTCCACCAGGTAGTGGTCAGTCAGGATGATGGCACCATCGGCACCAACTGACTTGGAGTGCGCGTCGGATGTGACGGGGGCACCAGACTGGGTTGTCGAAACGACAGTCATTATTCTCCTATTTCTCTGTTACTTGCGAGGGACGATTGGAAGGAAGTTGTTGGGACTGCTGGCAGTCCTGGCAGATGCCCTGGTACATGACGTCTGCGATCTGGATGGTCATCGGCTTGGCGTTCTCATCCCAGTGGGGCGTGAGGCACGGCGCGTGCCCGACGGCGCAATCCACGTCCTCCACGCGGCCGCAGCTGATGCAGATGGCGTGGTGGTGGTTGTCGCCCACACGGGTTTCATACAGTGCGGGGGAGTGCGGGGGTTCGAAACGCCGGAGCATGTGCAGGTCCGTGAGGTCCCCGAGCACCACGTATACCGACTGCGCGGTCAACTCGGGGAGTTCCGCACGGGCAGCGGCAAGGATGCTTTCGGCAGGGGAGTGGGGGTGGCGTTCGACGGCGGCCAGGACGGCAAGCCGCTGCTTGGTCACCCGGCGGCCGTGGGCGCGCAGGGCTCCAGCCCAGTCCTCGTGGCCGTCGTGGTGTTCCGTCATGGCTCCATTGAAGCACTTATTATGAATATCTCACAATAAGGGTTGGCTAACCTCGGAGAAGAAGACTGGAACTATAGGGACGGCCGTCCAGTTCTTAAGCTGTAACAGCCAAAAAATCGAAGGGGAATGGACGTGCATCGGCATCACAACGGGCTCAAGACGGCGGCGCTGTTCGGAGTGCTCTGGGCCGTGCTGCTCGGGCTGGGCGCCCTGATCGGTACAAGCATGCGCAGTTCGGCGCCCATCTGGATCATGGCACTCGTCGGTGTCGGCACTACGGCTTACGGCTACTGGAACAGCGACAAGATTGCCATCCGGTCCATGCAGGCATACCCCGTCAGTGAGGCGCAGGCCCCGCAGCTGTACCAGATCGTCCGTGAGCTCTCCGCGCGGGCCAACCAGCCCATGCCACGCATCTACATTTCACCCACCGTGAACCCGAACGCCTTCGCCACCGGCCGCAACCCCCAGAACGCGGCGGTCTGCTGCACAGAGGGGATCCTGCAGCTCCTGGACGCACGCGAGCTCCGCGGCGTCCTGGGCCACGAACTTATGCACGTCTACAACCGGGACATCCTCACCTCATCGGTGGCGGCTGCCGTCGCCGGGGTCATCACCTCGGTGGGCCAGATGTTGCTGTTCTTCGGCGGCGGCGACCGTCGCAACGCCAACCCGCTGGCCATGATCGCCATGGCACTGCTGGCACCGTTCGCGGCGTCGCTCATCCAGATGGCCATCTCACGGACCAGGGAGTACGACGCCGACGAGGACGGCTCGCAGCTGACCGGCGATCCGCTGGCGCTCGCCTCGGCCCTGGCCAAGATCGAGCGCGGGGTCAGCATCGCACCGCTGCCGCAGGACCAGCGGCTGGTCAACGCATCCCACCTGATGATTGCCAACCCGTTCCGGGGCGGCGCAATCACCAAGATGTTCGCGACGCACCCGCCCATGCGCGACCGGATTGCCCGGCTGGAGCGGATGGCCGGCGGCCCGCTGCGGTAGCCCGGCGCCGCCGTCGGGCTGTGACGCGGTGATTCCTCCTCGACACGCAAAGAGGCCGGCGCACCCCGTCTTCCAGGTGCGCCGGCCTCTTTCCGTAGCGGCAAATGCTTTGCGCGTCGAAGAACGACGCCGAACGGCCGTCAGCTGCGGAAGTTCACGAACTGCAGGTCGGCTTCGTCGAAGTCCTTCAGCAGTGCCATGGTGGCCTGCAGGTCGTCACGGGACTTGGACGAGACGCGGAGTTCGTCGCCCTGGATCTGGGACTTGACCGACTTGGGGCCTTCGTCGCGGATCAGCTTGTTGATCTTCTTCGCCAGGTCCTGGGCGATGCCTTCCTTGATGGAGGCTTCCAGGCGGTATTCCTTGCCGGAGGCGTAGGGTTCGCCGCTGTCCAGGGACTTCAGCGAGATGCCGCGCTTGATCAGCTTGGACTGGAAAACATCCAACACAGCCTTGACGCGTTCTTCCGAGTTCGCCTTCATGAGGATCTTTTCGCCGCTGAAGTCGATTTCGGCACCAACACCTTTGAAGTCGTAGCGCTGGGCGATTTCCTTCTGGGACTGGTTGAGGGCGTTGGCGACCTCCTGCTTGTCCACCTTGCTTACGACGTCGAACGTTGACTCGCCTGCCATGACTCTCCTTCTAAGGGTGGGAGCCCTGCGCACAAACAGGGCTTGGGATCACTGCATTCAAGCCTAATACGGATGCGCCGCCAGGCGGGCGGCAGGATTCACAGTTCCCTCTCAGCGGACGTCAGGAGGGAACCAAGGAGTGCCGGAAAGGGTTGTACCTGTTGGACAGCAGTTCGAAAGGGAAACACCAATGCACCGCAAAGCCGCCACGTACGTCACCAGAACAACCACAGCCGCGGCCGGGGCGGTGGCGACGGCGGCAACATCGGTAGCGGCGGCTGCGGTGGCCGCGTCGGTCATCTTCAGCCCGGTGGCCGATGCGTCCTCCCGGCTGGAAGGGGTCCACGCGGACCTGCAGCGTGCGGTCCAGCTGAACCAGATCACCGAGGAGCAGGCCTTGAAGTTCGAGGCGAAGCTCGCCGGGAGGATCCTGGGCGAGGCGTGATTGCCCCCAAATCCCCGTGAAACAGGGGTTTAAGGACCTTGCGGGAGCCCGATTCGATTCTTGGGCGGAAGTTCTGTAAAGTTGTCTTGCCCGCGGTTACTGGAAGCGGAACGGCCCGGAAACGGACGTTCTGAAGACTGCAGCCCGGGTCTTCTTTTGAGAAGTTCGGCAGATTACCCGAGCGGCCAAAGGGGGCTGACTGTAAATCAGCTGGCAACGCCTACGGGGGTTCGAATCCCTCATCTGCCACAACGGACCCGTCCGGATCTTGTACGAGATCCGGACGGGTCTTTTTTATGCTCCGCTTCCCGGAAGTCAGGACGCCGGTGCGGCCTCCACTTCCATATCCATGCCGAACGCCTGAACTGTCACCCGAACGAACTCGGCCGGCAGCTGGGCGTCGGACGATGCCAGAACAACGTTGGCCTGCCCGGCGGTAGCCACGGTGGCGTTCACGTGGGCGCTGTGCAGGTCGGTAGCCTCGCGCTTAAGCTTGCCGGCCACAGCCTCGTCTACGGCACTGCCGTCACCCATCTGCCAGCCGAAATCGTAGCTGTACGTTGGTCCCCAGCTGTGGATGACATCCGCCACGCTGGAGAACGTGAACCGGCGTCCCCCTGCATCGAAGACGCTGACCGAGTAGAGATTGACGGGGACAGTTCCTTTGCGGTTGTCCACCTCCGCCACAAGATATGACACGGGGGCAGCTCCGGCCTTCACCCGGTATGCCTCGATTGCCGCGACTGCGGGGTCACTTGCAGGAGTTGGGAGCAAGAGGTTGATTTCGGCACCCGATCCTGTCATGACCCGGTAGGGACGTGACACCCGGGTCCCTTGGGCTGATGGCGCTGTCGGGGTGGCTATGGTTCCGCCAGCCAGTACCGAGGGAGAGGGATCATCCTGCGCAGGTACGGGTGCGGTGCAGGAAGAAAGCGCCAGGATGAGGACCGGCAGCAGGCAAGTAGGCTTCATCGTTTCCCCAATGAAAATGGTAGCCACACTCTATGCCACAGCCTGCTGCCAAGCCACGGGTTCAGGGGGCCCGGCCGTTATGGATTTTGGCGGCCTGAACGATAGGTCCGGGAGGCTGTTCTAGGGGCTCCTGCCGTAAGAAATTAGGGGGGTTACGTAGCCGCGATTAGGTCTTGCTTTCCATTTTCCAGCGGCTGACACTGGACGAACTTGAGGATTATTGTGCTATTCCGGGGAGCAATCAAGATGTACCATTCGTCCTTTCTCATGAGCGGCCTCGGTGATGGCCCCAGGACCTTTCACACCGGTACAAAGCCGGATAGCGGACGCAAAATACGGCTTCGTTCAGGCGGATCGAGGGCGCTGAGGCTTCACGGTTTGCTGACGGCCCTGCTACTCGCCCTTGCTGCCCTTGTGGTGCCGCTTCCGGCAACGGCGGCGACCGGGGATGTTGGAGTAGAAGGTCCCTCCCACTCGGGGACGGGAACGCCGACGGGGACGAAGCGATCGACAAGCAATCTATGGTTCCACGACGGGATTTGGTGGGGGAACCTGTGGGACACCGCCAGCCAAGACTTCGAGATCTTCAAGTTCAACCCTTCGACAAGCCAATGGACGAGTACGGGCGTGACGACGGATACGCGGGCAAGCACGCACCATGACGTTCTGTGGGACGGGACCACCCTCTTCGTGGCGAGCTATCGGTTCGTGAACGACGGTGCGGCTGCCCAGCCGAACTACCCGACAACGCTGCACCGTTTCAGCTACAACTCGAGCACGAAGACGTATGCAAGCCTGGGCTCCTCGCAAATTAACAACTATCGTGTCGAAGCCCTGACCATCGACAAGGAGCCATCTGGTCGACTCTGGGCCACGTGGCAGCAAGGCAACCGGATCTACCTGAACGTCACTGGCACGGATGGTAAGACGTGGGGAACGCCTTTCCCGCATCCTGCGTCGCTAAGCAACGTATCCATCGATGACACGTCCTCCTTGATTGCTTTCGGCGGTAACAAGATTGGTGTCATGTGGAGCCGCCAGGTCGGTGACTCCACCGACGGTATGTACTGGAGCTACCACGTCGATGGAGCGGCGAACACGGCTTGGTCCGCCCCGGTGGCGGCTGTTAATGGCGCACGCAGCGGTGATGACCATATGAACCTTAAGTGGCTGGATTCTTCGTCCGATAGAGTGTTCGCCGCCATCAAGACGTCGTTCACCGCATCCGCCGATCCACTGATCCAACTCTTGGCCCTGGATCCTGCAACATCAGCCTGGACGGCGCACACGATCGCGACAGCGGGGGAATGCCCCAACCGGGTGATTGTCCTGATTGACGAGGCTGCCGGGAAAATTCGTACATTCGCCACCTATCCAAAGCCTAGTGGAACCACTAACGCTGGCGTCTGCACCAGTTCCGGCGGCGCAATATATGAGAAGTCCACATCGCTGAGCAGTATCAGTTTCACCAGCGCCAAGACGGCCAGAATTGTGGACGCCGACCAGTATGTCCATAACGTCACGTCCACTAAACAAAACCTCAATAACAAGACGGGCACAGCCAACAGCGGCCTGCTCCTGCTCGCCGATGTGAGCTCCACGAGCCGGTACTGGCACTACTACGACCCGACGGGCGGCGGAGGGACTTCCGATTCAACGGCTCCCACCGTGACGAGCACCTCTCCGGCTGATAAATCGACCAATATCGCAGCGACAACGGATGTGACAGGGACTTTCTCAGAGCCTATGAATGGCTCGACCGTATCGTCCTCCACGTTCACGTTGACGCCGGCGCCAGCGGGTACCAACGGTGTGTCCTACAACAGCGCGAACAACACGGCGATCTTCAATCCAGGGACGGACCTGGCGCCTGGTACGACCTACACGGCGACCATCAAGGGCGGCACCAGCGGTGTGAAGGACCTTGCCGGAAACGCGCTTGCCGCGGACAAGACGTGGACCTTCACCACGGCTCCGGCAGGTGGCAGCACATCCCAGACTGTCACCCTTACTGCCACGGCTGACACCTATGTCTCAAGTGCGACGCCCACCACGAACTACGCCACGAGCACGATGCTGGGCTCCGACAACAGCCCCGCGGAGGTTGCATACTTCAAGTTCGACCTGACAGGTCGTGCTGGAAAGACGCTTGAGAGTGCCACGTTGCAGCTGCGCAGCGCCGGCAGCGGGTCAACGGGCACCCAGAACATCAAGCTCATCGCCGACGACAGCTGGACTGAGACGGGGGTTACGTACAACACCCGTCCGACTCTCGGCTCCGGCATCGGCACCTTGGGTGCGACAACAACGAACACGAACTACAGCATTACGCTCTCGGCCAGCGCTCTGGCCGGCGAGCTGGGCCAGCAACTCTCGCTCGGCATGGATGCCAACAGCAGTGACGGCTTGGATCTCAACTCCAAGGAAGCCGGCGCCACGGCCGCACCGAAGCTCCTTCTCACCTACAGGTAGCTGAGAAGGTGTCCGCACACGCAGGAGCCGCCTCTCGCTGAACGAAGCGCCTCCGGAACCCCCCGGTTCCGGAGGCTTTTTCGTGCCCGGAGATGGCCCCCGGATGATGGCCTATTCCCCTTGAAACGATAAGGGGAATAGCCCGTCCGCGTGGACAACCGGGCAGGTCGGTACAGCCAAAATCCGCCATCGACACCTGCACCGGCCCGGCGTAGGCTGGCGATATCGGCGCTGGTGCCCCGATGCCTTGCGTCGATAAATCCATCGATGAAGGAGGATTCAATGAGTGCTGTACGTGAATTCATGACCACGGATGCACGATGTATTACCGAAAACCAGACCCTGGTGGACGCAGCCCGGATGATGATGGACCTTGACTGCGGCTCGCTGCCAATCTGCGGTGATGACGGCAGGTTGAAGGGCATGATCACCGACCGCGACATTGTGCTCAAGTGCGTCGCTGCCGGGCGCAACCCGGGTGACATGATGGCCCGCGAACTGGAGACCGGAACGCCCTACTGGGTTGATGCCGACGCCAACGTGGATGAAGCCATCGACATGATGGAACGGCACCAGGTCCGGCGCCTGCCGGTGATCTCCGACCACAGGATGGTCGGCATCATCAGCCAGGGCGACATCGCCCGCAATTACTCCGAACAGCGGGTTGGCGAACTGGTGGAGCACATTTCAGAGCGGCATCACGTGTAGCGCCAAACGCCGCAAGCAACCTGCCCTTGTCCGCGGATCCAGCCCTTGAAGGTTCGGACCCGCGGACAAGCTTATGAAAAGGTCAGTTCAGCGCGATCAGGAGCATCTGGCTGGTGCCCGGGATGCAGGTCTGCAGGATGGCCCGGGGGAATCCGCCGAAGACGTTCAGCACGTCATTGGTGGTGCCCGGGTTGGGGACCTGGCCCCTGGCTGTCACCGTGTAGGTGCCGTAGCCGGGGATGCTCACGGTCTCGCCTACCCCGATCCCGGAGAAGCGGGCCCAGCCGCCGCAGAAGTCGTGCTCGGTGATGAATAGAGAGTATGCATCCCCGGGGGTGTAGTGGATGGGGCCGATGCAGGCGTCCACCATTGACTGGCCACCGGCCCCGGCCACATAGATGGTCCTGACTGCGGGTGCTGCGGGCACCAGGGCGGGAGCGGGTGCCGCAGCCGGAGCGGGTGCAGGAGCCGGTGCCGCGGCAGGTACGGCCGCGGGTGGCGCGGCCGCCGGGGCTTCCACCGGCGGGCCGGTGAGGACGAGCGTCTGGCCCGGGACGATGATGCTGTAGGCGCCCAGCCCGTTTGCGGCCAGCATGGCATTGGTGTCCACGCCATGCCTGGCTGCGATGCTGCCCACCGTGTCGCCGGCAACCACTGTGTAGAGGTTCTCGTCGGCCGGGGCGGGCGCAGGTTCGGGCGCAGGTTCCGGGGCGGGCGGCGGTGCCGGTTCGGCAGGTGCAGGTTCCGCGGGTGCTGGTTCGGAAGCCGGGGCTGGCTCTGCCGGGACGGCAGCAGCCTGCTCCTGGCCGGCGGTGTCCCCTGCGGGGGCGGCAGCCTCGGCAGGTGACGCCGCGCCGGCAACCTGGCCGGCCGCCGTCGTACTTTGGGTCACGGAGGCGGGCGGCGCCGCGAGGGCTCCGACGCCGACGGCCGCAACTACGGCGGCTGTGGCCATGCCCGCCCACAACCTGTTGCTGATGGCCGGGCGGACGGCAGTGAGGTCGGTTCGGGGTTCGTCAGTGGCGAAGCTTCTGCTTTCGGCTTCGGGGGTGGTGAGGTATGGCTCGTTCATGGGTGGCCCATCCGGGGTCGGTCCCGGCCAGGCACGCAGGAAAAGCGGCAGGCGGGACGGATCGAGGTGCAGCGCTCCGACGGCCCCGGTGTGTCACCGGGCCGCAGGCGGCGCAGGATGGAGGTGTCCGCATACCCAGAAAATACGGAGGCTCCGCGAGGAGGCAGACACCCCGGGAAGCCAACCCGGGGGGACCCGCCAGCGCGTGTTCGGTCCTAGGAATCCCGAGTCTAGGAAGTGCGTACAGGGCCGGGCACCAGTAGGAAATACCCGAATTTTCGGCGCTGATACTTGGCGGTGCCGGAGCTGCTACTCGCAGCAGCGGGTGCCCGCTACTTGCTCCCGAAGCGCCTAGAGCGCGCGGTGCTCCTTGAGTTCCGCAATCTCCCGCCGCAGCGCGGCAATTTCCGCCACCAGCTCCGCCACTTCAACCCGAACCGGCTCCTCCACGGCCTCGGCTACCGTCTCGGCGGTATCCTCCACCCGCTGGACCAGCCACGAGGCGATGGACGCGGTCACCACGCCAAGGACGGCGATGCCGCTCATCATGAGGGCGGCTGCCACCAGCCGGCCGATGGGGGTTACCGGATACATGTCCCCATAGCCCACCGTGGTGATGGTGGTGATTCCCCACCACAACGCATCGCCAAAGGTGACGATCTTGGCGTCCGGAGCGGTCTGCTCCACATCCAGGACCGCGAGTGCACCAACGAAAACCAGCAGGGCGGCAGAGCCGGCTACGTACGTGACCACCCGGCCCCTCAGTGTTTCGCCGATGGTCCGGTGCAGGACGGACAACAGCGTCACCAGCCGCAGCAGGCGCAACGGCCGGAAGATCGGCAGCGCTACGATCAGGAGCTCATGCAGGTTGCGGATAAACCAGTTCCACCGGTCCTTCGCGAGCCACAGGTTGGCCGCATAGTCCACGGCGAAGATGCCCCAGGTGCCCCACATGACTGCCTCCAGCCACATCGCCCCGCCGCCTTCGACCCGCCCGATGACCTGCCAGGCGTAGGCCGCCAGGAACAGGAGCGCGGTTGCCATCAGCGGCCACTCCGCCAGGTCCCGGTAGCGTTGTTGGGTCATGGACGAAATCCTAGCGGGCCGGTGCGGCCCGGTCCCGGCACCCTATGTTACTCACGGGTAGCATAGGGTAATGCACCTGCTCCTGAGAACCCTCCTCCTGCTGTTCACCTCCGCCCGCCGGCAGCCGCTCACCGTGTGGGACAGCGCCTCGCTGCAGCTGCGGGTGCTGCCGACGGACATCGATATCGCCATGCACGTCAACAACGGCATGTACCTGTCGCTGATGGACCTGGGCCGGTTCGACCTGATGGTCCGCAGCGGGGTGTGGAGGCATATGCGCCGCCGCGGCTGGGGCCCCGTGGTGGCCGCCGAGACCATCAGCTTCCGGAAGTCGCTGCAGCTGTGGCAGCAGTACACCATCGAGACACGCATCATCGGGCTGGACGCCAAGGCCATCTACTTTGAGCAGCGCATGGTGGCCGACGGCGAGATTTACGCGCGTGCCTACATCGCCACCCGCCTGGTCACCAAGGCCGGGCCGGTGGGACTGGAGGAGATCCTGCGCGAATTCGGCGAACCCCCGGCTGACCTGGTCCTGCCGGACTGGATCCACGACTGGCGTACAGCCAGCGCGCTGCCCGGCAGCCGCACGCCGGCCCCGCATCTTTGGAGCAGGGGCTGATTGCCACAATTGTGAAGCGCGCCCGTACGGCCTACGCGCCGACGTCGCGTTGTTCAAGCGCGACGGCGGCCAGCGCCACCAGCGCCGCCGAGAGGCCCCACAGCCAGCCGGCCGCAGCCCAGTCCGCGCCGTTCACCACGGGGGAGTTGCCGTACGCCCAGTGGTACGGGCTCAGGTTCAGCAGCCACTCCACGTCCGGGCTTTGCCGTCCGACGGCGTTGAACACGTAGCCCAGGACGCCCACGGCAGCGCCCGCGGCGAGGCCGTATGTCTTCCGTCCCGTGACGGCACCGACGCAAAGGGCGGCCGTGCCGCTGAGCAGGGCGAGGCCCGCGAAGAGGACGGCTGCGCCGAACAGGTTGGCCGGTTCGATCCCCAGCTGGGACGGTTCGTTCAGCACCAGCACCAGGACGAAGACCAGCCCGGCCAGCAGCACCACCCGCAGGAACAATGCCAGTGCCCGTTCCAGGACCACCTGGACCCGCCGGACGCCGTGGGCAAGGGTCAGCTCCAGCTGCCCCGACTCCTCGTCCCCGCCAACGGCCGCGGCACCCCACGCCACCGACGCGATGGTCATCAGCAGGAACCCCAGCAGCCCGAACAGGGTGGCCTGGGCGTAACCCGGCCCGGTGGCGATCTGGTCGTAGTTCAGGGCTTTGGTCATCTCGGCCGGCAGGGCGTTGACCATGTCCTGCATCTGGGCGCTGCCGCCGATGGACGGGTACAGCGGAAGGTACAGGAACGCCGCGGCGGCCAGCCCGGCTGCCCAGCCAAGGGTGGAGCGCCAGGTGTCGAAGAATGCCCGCCGGAACAGGGGCAAGGTGGCATTCATCGGGCATCCTCCCGCGGCACGGCGTACATCTTAAGCACTGCCTCCTCCAGGTCCGGCTCGTCGAGGACCAGGTCGGTCAGCTCCAGCGAGCCCAGCATCCTGATCAGCGGCTGGATGGCGCCCTCCAGCACAGCCGAGAGCGTGACGGCACCGTCCGCCTCCAGCACCTGCACCTGCCCGACGCCGGGTACCCCGGACAGCAGCGCAACGGCGTCGTGCGCTGCAATGCCGTGGGTGGTGAGGCGGACGCGGCGGACAGCCCCTTCACGCAGCCCTTCGACCGATTCGACCGTGATGATCCGTCCGTCGCGGAGGATTGCCACGGTGTCTGCAGTCTGCTGGACCTCGCTGAGGACGTGCGAGCTGAGGAAGATGGTCTGCCCGCGGTGTTTCGCCTCGCGGACCATTGTGTGGAACTCCTGCTGGACCAGGGGGTCCAGTCCGCCGGTGGGCTCATCCAGGACCAGGAGTTCAGGCTCATGCATGAAGGCCTGCACCAGCCCCAGTTTCTGCTTGTTGCCCTTGGACAGCTTCTGGGTGTGTCGGTCCAGGTCCAGGCCCAGCCGGTCGGCCAGCTCATTGATCCGGCCACGGGGAACCGGGCCGCTGATGGCCTGGTAGTGGGCCAGCAGTTTGCGCCCGGTCACCCGGCCCTCCAGGAACAGTTCACCCGGAAGATACCCTATCCGGCGGCGCAGCTCCGGCCCGCCCGCGCGGGGATCGGTGCCCAGCACCCGGACCTCGCCCGCCGCGGGCCGGATGATGTCCAGCAGGCAGCGCATGGTGGTGGTCTTGCCGGCCCCATTGGGACCGATCACGCCGAAGACGGTACCGGCCTCCACCTCGAAATCAACGCCGTGCAGCACTTCCCTCCGGCCGAATCTCTTCACGAGTGACCTGGCAGAAACAGCGGTGGCCATGAGCCCTCCTGGGTGCCGCGCAGTGGCTGATGACCCCCAGACTAGGTGCCCGCGCGCCGCATGTATATGACGGCCTGCGGGTTATTCCCGATGACGCGGGGAGCGAACAAGGATCTCCGGGCCGCGACTTTGGCGGCCATCCCGCGTAGCGTGGACACATGGCTACCCTTGACATCACAGGTGAACAGTTCGCGTCAACCATTGAGGGCAACGATATTGTCCTGGTCGATTTCTGGGCTGAATGGTGCGGGCCCTGCAAGCAGTTCGGCCCCACGTACTCGGCTGTTTCCGAGAAGCACCCGGATGTCCTCTTCACGAAGGTGGACACGGAGGCCGAGCAGCAGCTGGCTGCCGAGGCCGGCATTACGTCCATCCCCACCCTGATGGCCTTCCGCGAAAAGGTGCTGGTGTTCTCGCAGCCCGGCGCCCTGAACGCCCAGCAGCTCGAACAGGTGGTGGACGCGGTGAAGGCCCTGGACATGGAGGAAGTCCATGCCCACGTGGCACGCCAGCGGGAAGAGGCTTCAGCCGCCGCCAGCAAGCCGGCGGGCCCCCACGACGGCTCCCAGATCCCGGACCTCTAAGTCTTTTTAACAGCGAAGCGGGACCCCTCCGGAGGGGTCCCGCTTCGCTGTTTAAGGCTGCGCTAGATGCGCTCCACCTTGACGGGTTCGGCGAGCAGTGCGCTCAACGATTCGTTCAGGTCCTGCACGGCGATGCCCTTGGAGTGCTTCTCCAGGTCCTCCTCAGAGGCCCACTGTTCGGTCAGGACCAGCTTCTCCTCGGTGGCTTCCGTCAGTTCGTAGCGGATGCAGCCCGGCTCGTTCACCACCTCGTCGATGGCGATTTCCAGCGCGAGCTTGACGCGGAAGAATTCGCCTTCATTGGGGATGAACGTTGCCTGCAAGTCGATCGGTGCACTCATGGATTTCACAATACCGGCCCGCGCCCCAGCTCCCGTTCTGTTGCGCGGGCGGGGATGCTTCATTTGCACCGAACCTGTTGGTAGCGTGCCAGCATGCGTGCTTATACAGCCGGGGACACTGACGTTCCGCTGCTCGAGGAGACCATCGGCGCCAACTTCGAGCGGGTGGTGGCGAGATTTCCCTACCACGACGCCCTGATCGAGGCGGGCCCGGTTCCCGGCGCGGACGCCCGGCGGTGGAGCTACACGAAGCTCAACGACGACGTCGACCGGCTGGCCCGGGGTCTCCTCGCCCTGGGCATAGGCAAGGGCGAGCGGGTGGGGATCTGGAGCCCCAACTGCGCGGAGTGGACGCTGCTGCAGTATGCCACCGCCAAGGCGGGTGCCATCCTGGTCAACGTCAATCCGGCGTACCGCAGCCACGAACTGGAATTCGTGGTGAAGCAGAACGGAATGCGGATGCTGGTGACGGCACCGTCGGACCGGAACAGCGACTACGTGGGCATGGCGCGCCAGGCGCTCGCCGGATGTCCGGACCTGCGTGAACTGGTCTTCCTTCCGGCGCCCGGCGGTGAGGGGCCCGACGGCGGCGTGGCCCCGCTGGGTGCGGCGGAACTGACGTACGCCGAGCTGCTGAAGGGGGCGGACGCCGTCGCGCATT
Source organism: Arthrobacter nitrophenolicus (assembly GCF_045833485.1). Lineage (NCBI taxonomy): Bacteria > Bacillati > Actinomycetota > Actinomycetes > Micrococcales > Micrococcaceae > Arthrobacter > Arthrobacter nitrophenolicus. The sequence goes on along the minus strand of NZ_CP174504.1, from coordinate 507,358 downwards.
CCGCCCTGACGGCCCGGATGGCGGAACTGGACCCGCACGATCCCATCAACCTGCAGTACACGTCCGGCACCACCGGCTTCCCCAAGGGCGCCACCCTGACGCACCACAACATCCTGAACAACGGCTATGCCATCGGGGAACTGCTGGGTTACACCGAGCACGACCGGGTGGTGATTCCGGTGCCGTTCTACCACTGCTTCGGCATGGTCATCGGGAACCTGAACGCCCTCAGCCACGGCGCCGCCACCATCATCCCGGGCCGCGGATTCTCGCCGGCGGCAGCCCTGGAGGCCGTGCAGGATTTCGGCGGGACTTCGCTGTACGGCGTCCCCACCATGTTCATCGCCGAGCTGGCCCTGCCGGACTTCGCCACCTATGACCTGTCCACGCTGCGCACCGGCGTCATGGCCGGTTCGCCGTGCCCGGTGGAGGTCATGAAACGGGTCATCTCGGACATGCACATGAAGGATGTGGCCATCTGCTACGGCATGACCGAAACCTCGCCGGTGTCCACCATGACCCGGCAGGGCGACACGCTGCAGCACCGGACGGAGACGGTGGGTAGGACCGTGCCGCGGCTGGAAAGCCGGGTGATCGATCCTGCCTCGGGCGATGTGCTGGAGCGGGGTGAAATCGGGGAGCTGTGCACGCGCGGCTATGCGGTGATGGCGGGGTACTGGAACCAGCCGGAGAAGACAGCGGAGGTCATCGACGCGGACGGCTGGATGCACACCGGGGACCTGGCGCTGATGGACGACGACGGGTATGTGGTCATCGAGGGGCGGATCAAGGACATGGTGATCCGCGGGGGCGAGAACATCTACCCCCGCGAGATCGAGGAGTTCCTCTACACCCACCCCGCGATCCAGGATGTCCAGGTGATCGGGGTGCCGGACGAAAAGTACGGCGAGGAACTCATGGCCTGCATCATTCTCAAACCCGGCGAGGAACCGCTCGACGCGGATGCCGTCGCCGGATTCTGCCGCGGGAACCTGGCCCACTACAAGATCCCGCGCTACGTGGAGGTGCGGGACAGCTTTCCCATGACGGTTTCCGGGAAGATCCGGAAGGTCCAGATGCGGAAGGAGGCCGTGGAGCGGCTGGGCCTCTAACCCCAACGCGGGGCCACTCCAGGCCCAATGATGGGGTTTATCGGGCCCGAAGTGACCCGCATTGGTCATTCAGGCTGGTTGCCGGCGGCGCCGTTGATGGTGAACGGCGTGGACACCCCCTCGTACATCAGGTGTGCCACCAGGCCGTCCACAGCATGCGGCAGGGTGTGGCAGTGGTCGCTCCAGATTCCCGGGTTGTCCGCCGCGAAGGAGACCACATATGACTCCCCGGGGTGGACGTCCAGGGAATCGACCCACCACGGGCTTCCCGACGCCGGGACGCCGTCACGTGAAAGCACCAAGACATGGTGCCCGTGCAGGTGCATCGGATGCACCTCCCCGGTGTCGTTGCGGATATTCATCCGCACCACGTCCCCCTCCCGCACGTGGAACATCGGCACGTCCGGGAGCAGCTGCCCGTTGATGGTCCAGAAATTGCCGGGCCGGCCGTCGATGAGGCCCAGCCGGCGTCCGATCACATAGTCGAACGTCCGGTCGGGGGCCGCGGCCTCAAAGCCGGAAGATGCCGGCGAGCCATAGGCCAGCAGATCCAGGGCCTGGTCCGGCTGCCGTGCCTGCGGGGGATCCGCTGTGCCCGCGGTGCCCTGGCCGCCCACCACGATGCTGCGCGCACCGCCGACATGCAGGCGGACTGCCCCCTGGGCCGGTGCCCCGATCACGACATCCACCCGCCCGCCTGCGGGGAGCAAAACCTTCCGGTCCTCCACCGGGGATGGACCACCCACATCGTGCCCGTCGGTTGCCACCACTGTGAAAGGAGCGGCGGACCACACCGCCGCGGTGCCCTGGTCAGTGTTGATGACGCGGACCCGCACCGGTGCCCCCGGCTCCGCCGGCACGTGCCCGTCCTCCGCCCGGCCGTTCAGCGTGTGCTGGCCGCCGTACACGTGCAGCAGCGCCACAAAATCCCCGCCCGCACGTTCCGGCGCCGGGTCGACGACGACCGCACCCAGCAGCCCGCGCTCCACCTGCTCGTGCGATACCTGGTGGGAGTGGTACCAGTACGTGCCGGCGTCGGCTGCCACGAACCGGTACACATGCCGCGCGCCGGGCGGAACGGCGTCCTGGGTGATGCCGGCCACGCCGTCCGCCGCGTTCGGCACATCGATGCCGTGCCAGTGCAGAGTTGCCCCGGCCGTGACGGACTCGTTGATGAACACCGCCTCCACCAGGTCGCCCTGCCGTGCCCGGATGGTGGGACCGGGGGAGCTGCCGTTCACGGTATAGCCGTCCACCGCCCGCCCGCCGGGAATGTCGATGACCTGCCGCCGCGCCACCAGTTCCACCCGGACATCGGGGATGCGCAGCGGATCGGCGGTCAGCACCGCCACGCTGACGGTGTCCGCGGCACCGGCGCCGGCCCTGTGGACATGGGCCGCCTGGCCGCCGATGTCCATCACCGAGTACTCACCCAGCAACGACGAGCTCCAGGCCAGAGCCCCCAGGCCAAGTGCGGCCGCCAGGGCTGCGCACGCGGCGATCCGGCGGACGAGATCAGGTCGTGACGGCATTGGAAGACGACGGTGCTTCCGTGCGCAGCGCAGGGCTCCGGCTGACGCGCCGGGCCGCGTACACCGCGGCCAGGAAAACCGCCAGGGCATTTGCGCCGTGGACGAGGCCAAGGTAAGGCATGTCGGTGATCGAGTATCCGAGGGTGGTCTGCAGGGCTACGACGCCCAGCACGATTGCGGCCCACAGCCGGGCTCCCCGCACCTTCACGAAGAACGCCACCAGAAGCAGCACGACGGCGGCAAACGGTATGACCATTCCGCCCACAATGCCGTGGATGGGGAAGCCGAGGTCACCGGTGAAGGTTGCCTCGCCGCTTTCGACGAGCGCCTTGTCGATGACGCCGCCCTCCTGGATGTAGTGCGCCATGCCCCCGAGGCCGAACGCAATCGAAGCTGCCTGCACGGCCACGCACCCTGCGATGATCCAGGCGACAGCTGAGTAGAACCTGCGCATGGTGTCCTCCTCCGGATAACCGGGAGCCCATCCGGGGCGCCCGTCCTGCACCAGACGTTAGGCTCCCCGCGCCGCCGCCGGAACGCGGCCTGCCCACACTGTCCATGGAGGCCAGCCACGGGGGAGAAGGCGGAGGCCACCCCCCTCCCGGGAACAGCTGCGGAGGCGGATCATAGGACTGTGATCCGCAGATGGGGGTTGCTTGCCACGCTGGCTCCGATCGGGGCGGCGGCGCTCGTCTATGTCGTGGTCATCCGCGGATTCGTTGATTCGGCAGCTGACCATGCCCTGGCGTGGCCGCTGCTCGGGGTTCTCCCCACCTTTGTCTTCGGCGTGTGGTTGCTGACGGCGTCGTCGGCCCGGTCCGCCGTCTTCATTGCCCTGGCCGCAACAGCCATGGCGGTCGGGTCGGCCTATGAGACCTTCATCCAGCGGAACACGGAGCTGATAAACCAGCCATGGTTTCCGTTTTTCAACATGATTGGCCTGACGGCAGACGGGGTTGCCACAGCCGGTTTCCTGATCATGTTCGCAACCTATCCGACCGGCACACCCGAGCGGCGCTGGCAGCGTGCCGCCGTCGCGCTCCTCTGGTTTCCGGCGCTGGTGGGGCCCCTGACCGTTCTGACCACGCCGTACGTCGTGACGCCGGCCTTCGCCGGCCTCGGCGCCTGGCGGATCCCCAACCCATATTCCGTACCGTGGCTCGAGTGGGCGGCGCCTGCCGTGGAATTGCTGGTGTACCAGCCGTGGCCAAGCGTGGTGCTTGGGCTTGGCGTGCTTTACTCCCGGGCTCTTTTCGGTGAGCCGTGGGTCCGTGAGCACATGCGCGTGGTGACCTGGGTGGTCACACTGTCACTGGTGGCCTTTGTCCTGTGGACCATCGGACCGCCGGCCTGGGCGAACGTGGTTGCGGTAGCTGTGCTCGGCACGCTTATCGCCATTCCGCTCACCGCCATCCATGGCATCCTCCGCTACGGTGCGTTCGACATCGCCCCCGGGGACCGGGGCCGGCTCGCGGCGCGCTCATCCACCCTCCTCATCGCCGTCCTCTACGGAATCGCCGCCGCCACGCCGTCAGTGCTGCTCGCCGGCAGCCTGTCCCCGGTCGGGGCGGTTCTCCTTACCACCCTGCTGGCCCTCTTCCTGCTGCCGGTCCGGGGCTGGCTGCAGGGATGGATCCAGCGGACCGTGTTTGGCGACCGGGACCGCCAGCTGGCGCTGCTGAGCGAACTCGGTTCCCGGCTGGAACAGTCAATGGAGCCGCAGGATCTGCCCAACCGGCTGGCAGCGGCAGTGCGGGACGGACTGGACGCCGGCTGGGTCCGGATCTTCCTCGCCGGACCCGGTGGTGCGCCCGGACAATCCCCGGCGGGCTCCGCGGGCGAGGCGGCCGGCAGCGCGGTCGATTCGTGCGACCTGGTGCGGGCCGACGTAACCCTAGGCCGGATCGAGGTGGGACCCAGGCGGCGCAGTGAATACAGTGACGCTGAACGCGCGCTGCTGCGCACTGTTGCCGGACAGGCGGCGGCGTCCGTGGCCAACCTGCGCCTGAGCGCCCAGCTCGCTGACCAACTCACCGACCTGACCGCGTCCCGCGAGCGGCTCGTCGCCGCCCAGGACGACGAGCGCAGGCGGCTGGAACGGGACCTGCATGACGGGATCCAGCAGAACGTCGTCGCACAGATAGCCGGCCTACGCCTGGCCCGCAACCGGCTGGAGCGCGGCCAGCTGAGAGCAGACGAACTGGCCACGCTGCAGGAGCAGGCCCGGGAGACCCTCACCGACCTTCGGGAACTCGCGCACGGCATCCATCCGCCGGTGCTGAGCGACAATGGCCTGGTGGCAGCCATCGAATCCAGCGTGGCACGGTTTCCGATCCCGCTGACTGTGGAAGCTGAGGACGGCCTCCGCACGGCGCGTTTTCCTGAGGACGTGGAAACCACGGCGTACTACGTAGTGCGCGAAGCCCTGGCCAATACCGCCAAGCACGCGCATGCCACGGCCGCCACTGTGGGGCTCGACAGGCGGGACGGGCACTTGCGGATTGCTATCAGGGATGATGGCTGCGGCATCGGCGGCGCCGCGCCGACCACCCGCGGCGGCCTGGCGAACATCAGGGACAGGGTGGCAGCGCTGCGGGGCAGCATGGACGTCTCGGGGAACGGAACGGCGGGCACCACTGTCCTGGTGGAGCTGCCTGTGGAGCGGAAGGAGAATTCCCATGGATGATTCCGCCAGGCTGCGGGTGGTCATCGCGGAGGACAACTACCTGGTCCGCGAGGGGATCCGCCGGCTCCTTGAGGACTCCGGCGAGGTAGACGTTGTTGCCTGCACGGCGGATGCTCCGGAACTGCTTGATGCCGTCCGGCGGTTTTCCCCCGATGCCGTCCTCACAGATATCCGCATGCCTCCGGGGCACCACATGGAGGGCATCGAGGCGGCCCGCGCCATCCGGGCAGCGCACCCGGACACCGGAGTGGTGGTCCTTTCGCAGCATGCCGACGAGAGCTACGCGCTGGCGCTTTTCTCGGCAGGTTCGTCGGGCCTGGGCTACCTGCTGAAGGACCGCATCGGGGATCTGGAGGACCTGGTGCATGCACTGCGCGAAGTGCGGACGGGCGGTTCGGTGATCGACCCGCACATCGTGGATACGCTGGTGCGCCGCCGCAGCGCCGGCGCACGAAACCCGCTTGCCGAGCTGTCAGCGCGGGAACTTGACGTGCTGCGGGAGATGGCGCGGGGGCGGACCAACGCGGGTATCGAGCAGTCGCTCTACCTGTCCTCGTCCACGGTGGAAAAGCATGTCAACGCGATCTTCACCAAGCTCCGGCTTCCCGCAACCGGCGTGCACCGGCGGGTAGCCGCGGTGCTGGCGTTCCTGCAGAGCGACAGCCGGCCGGCGGCGGGCGGGGAAAAGCAGGCCGGCACCGGCCGGGAAGCGATCCAGCCCTAGCTGTAGTTCCCACGGACGTTGTGAACAGCGTGGCGTGATGTAAAGGGCGAGGGCCTCCGGTATCGATTTGGGTTACCACACTCATCTCGATGCCAGGAGGCCCTCGTGTCCTACGTTACCCATGCCAACGCCGACCTCACACCCAAAGCCAGGGGAAAGCTCGCCTGTTTGGTCATCGAGCAGGGATGGACGCTCCGCCGGGCAGCTGACCGGTTCCAGTGCTCGCCAGCGACGGCCAAGAAATGGGTGGACCGGTACCGGGCCCGGGGTGAGGACGGAATGGTTGACGTATCGTCCCGACCACGGCGCAGTCCCCGCCGGACTCCCGCACGCACGGAGCGGCGGATTCTGGCGCTGCGTTTCAATCGGCGATGGGGTCCCCATCGGATCGCGGCCCACCTTCACCTGGCCCGCTCAACCGTCGGCAAGGTCCTGGTCAGGTACCGGATGCCGCGGCTAGCCTGCCTTGACCAGGGAACCGGCCTGCCCGTCCGAAAGCTCGCACCGCAGCGCTATGAACACGACAAACCCGGGGACCTCGTCCACGTCGACATCAAGAAGCTCGGCCGCATACCGACCGGAGGCGGGCACCGCACCCTTGGACGGGCCAGAGGTAAGCGCAACCGCCACGCCGGCGTCGGGTACGCCTACCTGCACCATGCGGTTGATGATCACTCACGACTTGCCTATTCAGAGATCCTCGACAACGAGAAAAAGGAAACCGCTGCCGCGTTCTGGCTCCGCTCCGCAGCGTTCTTCGCGGCCCACGGCATCACCATCAAAGCCGTCCTCACCGACAACGGAGCCTGCTACCGCTCCAAAGCCTTCGCAGCCGCCCTGGGCCCACAGGTCAAGCACCGGCGAACCCGCCCTTACCGGCCGCAGACCAACGGCAAGGTAGAACGCTTCAACCGGACCCTTGCCACCGAATGGGCCTACGCCAGACCCTACATATCAGAAGCCGAACGCGCCGCTTCCTACCCCGACTGGCTACACGCTTACAATCACCACAGAACCCATACCGGCATCGGAGGCAAAACCCCCATCAGCCGCGTTCACAACCTCCATGGGAATTACACCTAGCGGATGTCGCGGCTGATGGTCCTGATCCCCACGGCGAGGCCGACGGCGGCTGTCACCCCCGCTGCCACGAGTCCCCACAGCGTATGCCCGCCGATGGTTCCCGCGAACAGTTCCCGTTCGGCGTTCACCAGGTAGGTCAGCGGGTTGAAAAGGCTGGCGGTCTTCATCCAGGCGGGACCGGCTTCGATGGGTAGCATGATGCCGGAGAGGATCATCAGCGGGAAGAGCAGGGTCTGCTGCACCCCCCAGAAGATCCATTCCTTGTTCTGCGACACCAGCGCCAGCGAGTAGGAGAGTGCGCCCAGGCCGATGCCGAAAATCCCCAGGATCACCAGGCCCAGCAACACGTGCAGCGGGTGGAACACGAACCCGAACGGGATGCAGACCAGGGCGATGAGCAGACCCTGGAGCACCAGCGGTGCCCACTCCTTCAGCGCCCGGCCGATCATCAGCGACGAGCGGGACAGGGGGGTGGCGAGGATCCGCTCGTAGGAGCCGGTCATCAGCTCGTACTGCAGGTTGGAACCGGTCATCGACGTGCCGAACAGGGCGATCATCACCACCACGCCGGGCAGGAACCACTGCAGCGTGGATTGGCCGCCAAACGCCGGCGCTCCCACGGAAGCACTGAGCAGCGGGCCGAACAGGCCGAGGAAAACCAGCGGCTGGATCAGGGAGAAGATCAGGGAAAACGGGTCGCGCAGCGGCAGCAGCATCTCCCGCCAGAAGACGTACCTGGTATCCCGCAGAACCCGTCCCAGGCCCGGCGTTCTCATAACCTCGCCGGTGCCAACGGTGCCCCGGATTGATTGGGTGCTCACTGGTTGGCTCCTTCCCGGAGGTTGCGGCCGGTCAGTTCAAGGAAAACGTCGTCCAGCGTGGGCGGCTTCAGCTCGATGGACTGGGCGGGAGCCCCGGCGTCGTCCATGTCCTTCAGGAGGGACGGCGCGATCCGCGCACCTTCCGGCAGGCGCAGCCGGAACGTCACCACGCCGTCGAGCCGGTTTTCCTGCACTTCGCCGCCCGCCGCCGCCCGGCCCAGGAGCCCCCGCACGCCCGGGGCGGATTCGGCCGCCACTTCGACGGCCAGCAGGTCACCGGCGAGGTTGGCCTTCAGGCGCGCCGCCGTGTCATCGGCGATGATCCGGCCGTGGTCGATGACAATCACCCGTTCCGACATCGAGTCCGCCTCGTCCATGTAGTGCGTGGTGAGGACGATCGTGGTGCCGTGTTCCTGGCGCAACCGCATGATGTGGTCCCAGAGGTTGGCCCGGTTCTGCGGATCCATCCCCGTGGACGGTTCGTCCAGGAACAGCAGCCTGGGGGAATGCATGAGGCCAAGCGCCACGTCCATCCGGCGCCGCTGGCCTCCGGAGAGCTTGATGACCGTGCGTTTCGCCAGGTCTGCGAGGTCCAGGGAGCGCAGCAGTTCCTGTGCGCGGGCGGCGGCGTCACTGGTGTTCATGCCGTAAAAGCGGCCCTGCATCACCAGTTCGTCGATCACGCGGAAGCTGTGCCCGCCGCCGTTGCCCTGGCCGATGTAGCCGATCCGTGCCCGCACGCCGGCGGGATCGGCGGCTACGTCCACGCCGGCGACGGTGGCGGAGCCGGAAGTGGGCCGGAGCAGGGTGGTGAGCATCCGCAGCGTGGTGGACTTGCCTGCGCCGTTCGGACCCAGGAACGCCACCAGCTCGCCGGGCGCAACATCGATGTCCACGCCCTTGACGGCTTCGACGGTTTCCTTTTTGACCTGGAAGGTCTTGGTGAGTTTTTCCGTATGGATCATCGCCGGCTCCAAGGGATGCATGCGGGGCTCTGGTACGGGTCCCTTGCGCCACGCTATACCCGCCGGACGTGCCAGTCCACGCCCTTTGCCCCCGCTCCAGTTTCAGTGCCGGCGGTGGTCCTGGATGGTCATGCGCGGGCCGAAGGTGGGTTTGCGGAAACCGCTGCTTTGGATCATGCGCACCACCCGCTGCCGGTGCCCGGTCCACGGTTCCAGCAGCCGGAGCATCCCGGCGTCGTCGGTGCGCCGGCCGGTCAGCGCCGCACCCACGTACGCCGCCAGGTGGTAGTCGCCCACTGCGATGGAATCGGGGCACCCGTGGGTCCGCTGCACCACCTCGGCCGCGGTCCAGATTCCGATGCCCGGGATGGTCTGCAGCTTCGCCCCGGCTTCGGCGGCCGGCAGGGCTGCCAGCCGTTCCAGCGCGACGGCGGACCGCAGCGCGCGCATGACAGTCGCCGAGCGTTGTGGACCCACGCCCGCCCTGTGCCACTCCCAGCTGGGAACCTGCAGCCATTGGGAAGCGGTGGGCCCTACCACCAGGCCCGCCGGCGTGGAGGAGCCGGCTGCCGGCGCCGGCGTTCCAAACCGGTGCACCAGGTACCGGTACGCCCGCCGCGCCTCGATCACCGTCACCTTCTGCTCCAGGATGATGGGCACCAGCTGGTCCACCATCCGGCCACTGGCGGGAAGTCGCAGCCCCAGGCTCCGGCGCCGTGCTTCACGGACCATGCGCGGCAGGGTGGCGGCGAAGCCGGCCTCGTCAAAGCCCCGCCAGTCGTCGTCGGCCCCCAGGAGCCGGGGCGCCGCCTTCACGGCAGCGGCGGCACCGGGACCCCAGGCCTGGACATCCACGAAGGGGTCCACACCGGTGCTCCTGCCGGGTCCGCGCGCCGTGCCCTCCACGGAGGTGAGCCGCAGCGTGACGGGGCCCTCCGGCGTCGTGAAGGCATTCCAGACGGCACCGCCCTGGACGCTGAAGGACGGATCGCTGTTGCCGCGCAGGAGCGGCCCGAGCGTCCTGGGCATGCTGTACGGGCCGCCCGGATACCACCGGAGTGAGGCGTCCGCGGCGGCTGCCAGCCGGGGAGGTGCCTCTGCAATGGTCATGTCCTCATCGTCCCACGCCCCTGCGACATCCGCCCGCGTCCAGCCCTTCGGGGAGGCACCACAGGGGCAGGAAAATGGCCCTTAACCAGTACTGGCACCAGGACTAGACTCCAGCGTGTGGTGCGGAAGACACCGCGCCCGGAAGCTCGAAAGACCAGGAGGAAACAATGGGTGGAGTAGTGCATTTCGAAATCCCCGCGGACGACCAGGAACGGGCCAAGAAGTTCTACCAGGAGGCCCTTGGCTGGCGGATCGACCCCGTCCCGGGCATGGACTACAACATGGTGCTCACAACGCCGATGGACGAATCAACCGGTGCACCCCTGGAACCCGGTGCCATCAACGGCGGCATGTTCGCCAGGGATCCTGACCTGAAGACGCCAGTGATCACCGTGGACGTGGCGGACATCAACGCCACCCTGAAGACCGTGGAGTCGCTGGGCGGTGCCGTGGTCAAGCCCCGGGAAACCATCCCCGGCATGGGCTCCTTCGCGTACTTCAAGGACACCGAGGGCAACGTGATGGGGTTGTGGGAGAACCTGCCGGCGGAGGACACGGGCCAGGCCGGGCAGGGCGTCGGCCGCGATACTGCCGCCAACGACCTGGGCGCCTAGGCGTTCCCGGACGGGCAGGGCGGGACCGCCATGAGCGTGCTGGTGCAGGTGCTGGCTGTCATTACGGGCATCCTCCTGATCAGTGTTGGGCTGCTCGAAGCCTTCCGCTACAAGGATCAGCGGCTGTATCCGATCTTCCTGATCAAGCCGGAGGACACAGCCGCCGTGCGGATGTGGACGTTCAACGTTGGCTTTTACAACATCGTCTGGGGACTGCTGGGCATCGCCGGGGTGGTGCTGGCCAACACGGGTGAAGTCACCGTGGGCCGGACCATCGTGGCGTCGATGTGCATCGCCCACACCATCCTGGGCATGGTGCTCATCATCAGCGAGCCCAGGCTTTGGATGAGCGGCATCGGGCAGTCGTTCTTCCCCGTGGTGATCCTCCTGCTGATGTTCGCCAGCTAAGCGGTAGCTTTGTACCTATGAAGTACGCCCAGTCCATCCTGGACCTCATCGGCAACACCCCGCTCATCAAGCTCAACCACGTCACCGAGGGCATCAAGGCCGCCGTCCTGGTGAAGCTGGAATACCTGAACCCGGGCGGATCCATCAAGGACCGCATCGCCGCCCAGATGATCGAGGACGCCGAACGCGAGGGCAAGCTGCAGCCCGGCGGGACCATCGTGGAGCCCACCTCCGGCAACACCGGCGTGGGTCTGGCGCTGGTGGCGCAGCAAAAGGGCTACAAGTGCGTTTTCGTGGTGCCGGACAAGGTGGGCGAGGACAAGCGGGCTGTGCTCCAGGCCTACGGCGCCGAAGTGGTGGTCACACCCACCGCGGTCCCGCCGGACAGCCCGCAGAGCTACTACGGCGTTTCGGACCGGATCACCCGGGAAACGCCCGGTGCCTTCAAGCCGGACCAGTTCTCCAACCCGGCCGCCCCGGGCAGCCACTACAAAACCACGGGGCCGGAGATCTGGCGGGACACGGACGGCAAGGTCACCCACTGCGTCATCGGCGCCGGCACCGGCGGCACCATCACCGGCACGGGCAGATACCTCAAGGAGGTCTCGGCCAACCGGCCGGAGTCCGACGGCGGCGTGGTCCGGATCATCGGCGCCGACCCGGAGGGCTCGGTCTACTCGGGCGGCACCGGACGCCCGTACTTCGTCGAAGGCGTTGGCGAGGACATGTGGCCGGCGAACTACGACAAGTCCGTCCCGGACCAGGTGATCGCCGTCAGCGACGCCGATTCCTTCGCCATGACCCGGCGCCTGGCCCGCGAGGAAGGCCTCCTGGTAGGCGGATCCTCGGGCATGGCCGTGGTGGCCGCGCTGCAGGCGGCGCGCGACCTGCCCGAGTCCGCCGTCGTCGTCGTCATCCTGCCCGACTCCGGCCGCGGCTACCTTGCCAAGATCTTCAACGACCAGTGGATGCGCTCCTACGGCTTCCTGTCCGGCGGCGAGGAGACCTCGGTGGGAGAGGTCATCAAGTCCAAGAACGGCGAACTGCCGGACCTGGTGCACATCCACCCGAACGAGTCCGTCCGCGACGTCATCAACATCATGAACGAGTTCGGCGTCAGCCACATCCCGGTCCTGTCACAGGAGCCGCCGGTGGTCATGGGCGAGGTCCTGGGCGCCGTGGACGAGCGCACTTTGACCGCCAAGCTCTTCCGCGGCGAAGCCAGGCTGACGGACAAGATCTCCGAGCACATGGGCCCCAAGCTGCCCGTGATCGGCTCACTGGAAACCATCAGCGCCGCCCGCGAGCTGCTGTCGGATGTGGATACCGTCATGGTCACGTTCGTCGGCGCCCCGATCGGCATCCTGACCCGCCACGACCTCCTCGCCTACCTCAGCAACTAAAGGAGCACCATGTCAGCCTCTGCAAACCAAGGTTTCAACACCCGCGCCGTCCACGCCGGGCAGGATTTCGAACCCCGCACCGGTGCCGTGGTGCCGCCCGTGCACTTCGCTACCACGTATGCGCAGGACGGCATCGGCGGCCTCCGCGACGGCTACGAGTACGGCCGCGGCGGCAATCCCACCCGCGACTCCCTGCAGGAGCAGCTGGCCGCACTGGAGCTCGGCACCCACGCCTACAGCTTCGGGTCCGGCCTCGCCGCGGAGGACGCCCTGATCCGTGCGCTGACCCGCCCGGGGGACCACATCGTCCTCGGCAACGACGCCTACGGCGGGACCTACCGGCTCATCAGCCGCGTGCTCGGTGAGTGGGGGATCGGCAACACCCCCGTGGATATGGCCAACCTGGACACCGTCCGGCAGGCCGTCGCCGCGAACAAGACCCGCCTGCTGTGGGTGGAGACTCCCTCCAACCCGCTGATGAAGATCACGGACATCGCCGCGCTCGCCGGGATAGCGCACGACGCCGGCGCCCTCCTCGTCGTCGACAACACCTTCGCGTCCCCCTACCTGCAGACCCCGCTCGCCCTGGGCGCCGACATCGTGATCCACTCCACCACCAAGTACATCGGCGGGCACTCGGACGTGGTGGGTGGCGCCGTCGTCGTCAAGGATGCGGAGCTGGCCGAAAAGATCGGCTTCATCCAGTTCGCCGTCGGAGCGGTGTCCGGGCCCATGGACGCCTTCCTCACCACGCGCGGCCTGAAGACCCTGGGCGTGCGGATGGACCGGCACAGCATCAACGGCCAGGCCGTCGCCGAGTGGCTGCAGGAACGCCCCGAGGTGGAGGCCGTTCTGTACCCGGGCCTGCCCACACACCCCGGCCACGAGCTGGCCAAACGGCAGATGCGCAGCTTCGGCGGCATGGTGTCCGTCCAGTTCAAGGGCGGTGAGGCCGCGGCCCGGAAGGTGGCCGAATCCACCAAGGTGTTCATCCTGGCGGAGTCGCTGGGCGGCATCGAGTCGCTGATGAACTACCCGTCGGAGATGACCCATGCCTCGGTCAAGGGCACCGAACTGGCCGTTCCGGTGAACCTGCTCCGGCTCTCCTGCGGCATCGAGGACGTGGAGGACCTGATCGCGGACCTGGAGCAGGCGTTCGCCTCCATCCCCTAGCGGTTTGCAACGAGGCAAGTAGCTGGCTTTCTTGAAGAAAGCCAGCTACGCTCCTTCCATGGCACTCCGATCCGACTGGTCCGGCCACAACTGCAGCATTGCGCGCGGCGTGGACATTCTGGGCGACCCCTGGACCATCCTCGTCCTCCGCGAACTCTTCTTCGGCAACGGCCGCTTTGACGCCATCCGTGCGCGCCTGAAGGTGGCGGACTCGGTGCTCACCAAGCGCCTGGCCGGCCTGGTGGAGGCCGGGCTGCTGGAGAAAAGGGCCTACGACGACGGCGGCCGCACCCGCCAGGAGTACGTCCTCACCGCCATGGGCGAGGACGTCCTGCCGGTCCTGAACGCGGTGACGCTGTGGTCGGAGAAACACCTTGCGGCCCCGTCCGAGCAGGCCCACCTCCACGTCATCCACTCCGGCTGCGGCCAGCCCACCACGTCCGCCGATACCTGCACCGGCTGCGGGGAGCGGCTGACTGCCGCAAACACCAGCTGGCACAGCGAGGCCAGGTCCGGGCACCCCATCAAACTCGCCACCGCAATGCCCGGTGCTGGAGCCGCCGCGTGAGCACACGATCCGATGAAGCCGCAGTTCCTGGTGAACGCGAAGCGGCGGCTGTTCCGCGGCCCGCGCCCCGGCGCCGGCTGCACCCCGCCTGGATCGTTGCCGCCGTAGCATTCCTGGCCCTGGTGGGGGCGGCAGGATTCCGGGCTGCCCCGGGCGTGCTGATGGTGCCGCTGCAACAGGAATTCGGCTGGTCCACTACGGTGTTGTCGGCGGCCGTCAGCATCAACCTGGTCCTGTTTGGCCTGACCGCACCGTTCGCCGCCGCCCTGATGGAACGCTTCGGCATCCGGAAGGTCACTGCCCTGGCACTGGTCCTGATCGGCATGGGCAGCGCCCTGACCGTCCTGGTCAACCAGTCCTGGCAGATCCTGCTGACCTGGGGCCTGCTCATCGGGCTGGGCACGGGATCCATGGCCTTGGTGTTCGCCGCCACCATCGCCAACACCTGGTTCGTCAAGAGCCGGGGCCTGGTCATCGGCATCCTGACCGCCGGCAGCGCTGCCGGACAGCTGGTCTTCCTGCCGTTCATCGCCGTGCTCGCGCAGGATCCCGGCTGGCGGCAGGCCTCGCTCCTGATCGCGGCCGGCGCCCTGGCGGTGGTCCCGCTCGTGCTGAAGTTCCTCAAGAACTCCCCGGCCGACGCCGGGGTCCTGCCGTACGGTGCGGAAGCCGGCAGCGCCGCCCAGGCCCCTGCAGCCACGGGCCCGCGGACGAATGCCGCCGTCCGGGCACTCCAGGTGCTCCGCCGGGCGAGCCGGGTCAGGACGTTCTGGGCGCTCGTGGCCGGATTCGCTATCTGCGGTGCCACCACCAACGGGCTCATCGGCACCCACTTCATTCCCTCCGCCCATGACCACGGCATGCCGGAAACCACCGCCGCGGGCCTGCTCGCCGTCGTCGGCATCTTCGACATCGTGGGGACCATCGCCTCCGGCTGGCTCACGGACCGCTTCAACCCGCGCATCCTGCTGGCCGTCTACTACCAGTTCCGGGGCATCGGCCTGCTGGTGCTGCCCCTTCTCCTGAGCGCCGAGGTGCAGCCGAGCATGATCGTGTTCGTGGTGATCTACGGCCTGGACTGGGTGGCCACCGTTCCGCCCACCGCCGCCATCTGCCGGGAAACCTTCGGCGCGGACGGCAGCGTGGTGTTCGGCTGGGTCTTTGCGGCGCACCAGCTGGGCGCTGCCGCTGCAGCCCTCGCCGCCGGCGCCGTGCGCGACGCCACCGGCCATTACACCTACGCCTGGCTGGGGGCTGCCGCAATGTGCACTGTTGCCGCGGTCATCAGCGCAACCATCCGCCGGAACAGCGGGGCGCGGGACGCGGCGCCGTCCGCCGCCTAGCAGGGCCGCGTACTAGGCTGGCTGCATGCAGACCCCACAACAAAGCGCCGCCCGCAGCACTGCCCTGGTCACGGGTGCCGGCCGGCTGGCCTCAATTGGTGCCGGCATCGCCCGCCAGCTCGCCGCCGACGGCTGGGACCTGGTCCTGTCCTACTGGCAGGACTACGACGAGCGGATGCCGTGGGGGAGTGAGCCCGAGGACGTCGTCCGCCTGACCGCCGAACTCGAGGCCATCGGCGCGCGCGTCCACGTCCTGTCCGCCGACCTGCAGGATCCGGGCGTGCCGGACCGGCTCGTGGCCGAGGCCGTGCAGCTGGCGGGGCCCTTGCAGGGGCTCGTGCTCAGCCACGCGGAGTCCGTCGACTCCGGAATCCTGGACACCAGCCTGGAATCCTTCGAACGGCACTTCGCCGTTAACACGCGGGCCAGCTGGCAGCTGATTGCCGCGTTCGCCCGGCAGGCCACGGACGACGGCGGCGCGATCGTTGCGCTGACCAGCGACCACACAGCGTTCAACCTGCCCTACGGTGCCTCGAAGGGGGCGCTGGACCGGATCGTCATTGCCGCCGCCCGCGAGCTGGGCCCCCGGAACATCTCCGCGAACGTCCTCAACCCCGGGCCTGTGGACACAGGCTGGATGGATGATGCCATCCGGGAAGAGGTTCTCCAGCGCCAGCCCACCGGCCGGCTCGGGACCCCGGCGGACGTCGCGGGGACCGTGGCGTTCCTGCTCTCGCCCGCAGGCCGCTGGGTGTCCGGCCAGCTCATCAAGGCCGACGGCGGCTTCTCGGCCTAGCTGCCCAACTGGGTAGCAGTTCTTGCCGTTTTGGGCCCCCAAAACGGCATCTACTGCCAGCCAGTTGGGGGAGGAGTTAGCGGAAGGCGCCGAGACCGGTGATGTGCTGGCCAAGGATCAGGGTGTGGACTTCGTCGGTGCCCTCGTAGGTGCGGACGGACTCCAGGTTCGCGGCATGCCGCAGCGGCGGGTAGTCCAGGGTGATCCCGTTGCCGCCCAGCACGGAGCGGGCCTCGCGGGCGATGGCCAGTGCTTCCCGGACGTTGTTCAGTTTCCCCAGCGAAACCTGCTCGGGCTTCAGCATCCCCGCATCCTTGAGCCGGCCCAGGTGCAGGGCCAGCATGGTGCCCTTCTGGATCTCCACCAGCATGTTCACCAGCTTCTCCTGCGTGAGCTGGTATCCGGCCAGCGGCTTCCCGAACTGCAGCCGCTCCTGCGAGTACGCCAGGGCCGCCTGGTACGAATCCCGGGCAGCCCCCATCGCGCCCCAGGCGATGCCGTACCGCGCCTCATTCAGGCAGGTGAGCGGAGCGCGCAGGCCGCGCGCAGCCGGCAGCAGGGCCTCCGGACCCAGCCTGACGCCGTCGAACACCACATCGCACTGGATGGAGGCCCGCATGGACAATTTCTGCGTAATGGGGGTGGCCGTCACGCCCGGGGTGCCGGCAGGCACCAGGAAACCGTGGACGCCGTCGTCGGTCATGGCCCACACCACCATGACGTCCGCCACCGAGGCCAGCCCGATCCAGCGCTTCGTGCCGTCCAGCACCCAGCCCGCCTGGTCGCCGGTGCCGTCACGGCGGGCGGAGGTGGTCATGGACGAAGGATCCGAACCCGCCGCCGGTTCGGTCAGGGCGAAGCACCCGATCACCTCGCCTGCCGCCATCCGGGGCAGCCATTCCTGTTTCTGTTCCTCGGAACCCCATTTATGGATGGCCGTCATGGCCAGCGACCCCTGCACCGACACGAACGTCCGGATCCCGGAATCGCCGGCCTCCAGCTCCATCGCCGCCAGGCCATACTCGACGGCGGACCGGCCGGGGCAGCCATAGCCCTCCAGGTGCATCCCCAGGACGCCCAGCTCGCCGAGTTCGGGGGCAAGCTCCAGCGGGAACACGGCCGCGTCGTACCAGGCGGCGATCCCAGGCCTGATCCGCTGGTCCGTGAAGTCCCGGATCCGCTGGCGAAGGGCAAGCTCGTCCGGGGAAAGGAGCCCGTCGAGGGCCAGCACATCGGAGGGATCGGGGCCCGGCACCTCTGCAGCGTCGCTCATCGCAGGGCCTACGCCTGGTTCCGTGCGGCGGCCACGGCTGACGGATTGCCGGTGAAGTAGCCGCGGGTCGAGGGCAGGAAACGGCACACGACGGCCAGGACCACGCCCAGGGCGAGCAGCACCACGCCGCTGATGAAAGCGCCGCCGACGCCGAAGATCTCCGTATCGCCGTAGGCCGGGTCCCACATCTGCACCGCTGAGATGAAGAACGCGGCGGTCAGGAGCAGTGCCCCGGTCAGGGGCAGGATCCCGCGGAACCACAGGTTGCGGGCGGATGTCCGCAGCGTGCCCCGGAAGTACCAGAAGCAGGCGAATCCGGTAAGGGCGTAGTAAAAGGCGATGAACAGGCTGATGGCGCTGATGGAGTCCGAGAGGAGGTTCTCGCTGAGGAAGCTCATCGCCACGTAGTAGGCGATCGCTGCCGCGCCCATCACCTGCGTGGAGAACCCGGGGGTCTGGTTCCGCGGGTGCACCTCGCCGAACTTCGCCGGCAGGGCCCCGTGGACACCCATGGACAGCGTTCCCCGGGCGGTGGGCAGGATGGTGGTCTGCGTGGAGGACAGCACCGAGGCAAGGACCGCGACGACGATCAGCCAGCCCCATGGCCCCAGCACCACGTCCTTCATGGCCACGAACACGTCGTCCTGGTTGGCCTCGTTCCCCAGGCCGATGCCCTCGCTGCCCACGGTGGCGTACATCATCACGAGCAGCGCGACGGAGACATAGATCGCCACCAGGACGAACGCGGAGATGACGGCGCCGCGGCCCGGTGTGGTCCTCGGGTTTTCGGTTTCCTCGTTCACCGCCAGGCAGGTGTCCCAGCCCCAGTAGATGAACAGCGCCAGGAGCACGCCGTGGACCACGGCCCCGGGATCGGCGAAGGCGCCCACCGGGTTGAACCACTCGAAATCAAACGCCTGGCCCTCCGGCGGACCCCCGACAATCCGGACAATGATCGCCAGCGCGAAGATGCCCAGCGCAATGTACTGCACATAGGTCAGGACCCGCTGGACGTGTTCGCCCAGCCGGATGCCGCGGTAGTTGACCAGGGTCATCACGGCGATGAACAGCACCCCGGTAGCGGTGACCAACACCTTGTTCTCCGCCAGCGAGCCGTCACCGGCCAGCAGCCACAGGTACTGGCCGGCCACCTGCGCCAGGTTGGCCAGGACCACGATGCCGGCGAGCGCCACGCCCCAGCCGCCCAGCCAGCCCGCCCAGGGTCCGAAGGCGCGGCGGGACCAGGTGAACGTGGTGCCGCAGTCCGGGATGGCACTGTTGAGCTCGCGGAAGGCGTAGGCGATGAACAGGACCGGGATGAAACCCAACAACAGGATCAGGGGAGTGTAGTTCCCGTTCACTGCCACGATCAGCCCGAGTGTTGCCGCCAGCGAATATACCGGCGCCGTCGAGGCCAGGCCGAGCATCACGGAGTCGCCAAGGTCGAGGATCCCGGCGCGGAGGCCCTTGGCCGGGACCGGGGTGCCGGGCGCGCCCGCCGGGCCTCCCGCCGTCGTCATGTCTGTGCTCATGCTGTCACCGGATTCATAGTGCGATACCTGCTTTGCTGGAGGAGGCCACGGCCGAAAGCGGCGCCGGCGCGTCGATGGTGTTGGGCACGAAGCGGCAGAAGTAGTCCGTGACGGGGCCGTCCGATTCGCGGATGCCGCAGCCCACGGACTCGCCGTCCACCACCCACAGGCCGAGGACCGGGTGGTTGCCGTCGAAGTTGGGCAGCTGGTTGTACTGCTGGTAGCACCAGCCCTCACGGCCGTACCCGCCGGGCTGTTCCAGGCTGACGCCGTCGGCATGGATCCGGATGTTGTCTCCTTCACGCCCGTGCAGCGGCTTGGCCACCCATTCCTTCAGCGGCCCCGGCCCGTCCAGGTAGGCCGGGAGCAGGTTGGGATGCTCCGGGTACAGGTGCCAGAGCGCGGCGAGCAGGGCCTTGTTGGAGAGCAGCATCTTCCAGGCCGGCTCCACCCAGCGCGGATTGTGGGCGCGTTCCAGCAGGCGGGGACCGAACGGCTCCTTCATCATCAGCTCCCAGGGGTAGAGCTTGAAGATGGTGCTGATCATGAAGTTGTCCAGGTCCACGAAGCGGTTGAGGTTGGGGTCCCAGCCGATATCGGACATGTTGATGCCGATGGTGGTCCACCCGGCCTGGCCGGCCACGTCCCGCATGTAGGCGGCGGTCATCCAGTCCTCGCCGGACTCCTCCACCTCAGAGTGGGCCACGTGCAGGGTGCTCATACCGGTGCGGTACTGGAACTTCTTCCACTGCCGGATCAGCGCCTCGTGGATGCCGTTCCACTGGTCCTTCCCCGGGAAGACGTCCTGCAGCCAGAACCACTGGGCCACGGCTGCCTCGATCAGCCCGGTGGGGGTGTCGGCGTTGTATTCGAGCATCTTGGCCGGGCCGCCCTGCCCGTCATAGATGAAGTCGAACCGGCCGTAGACGTCCACGTCGCCCGCCTGCAGGGATTCGGCGGCGAGTTCCAGCGCCTGCGGTCCGATCCCGATGGTGCCCATGGCCCCGGTGGCAAGGAACTTGGCCGCCTCCAGGCACATGCGGTGCATTTCCTCTGCGGTCTCCTCGAGGGTTTCCACTTCGTCCATGCTGAACTCGTAGTAGGCGGACTCGTTCCAGTATTCGATCGTCCGGCCGTCATCCATGGTGGTGGTGGAAAAGACCAGGCCCTGTTCCTCGATCTTCTGCTTCCAGCCGGGACGGGGTTCACTCAACAGCCGCTTCACTTAGCCCCCCGAAACCTTGCCGCCGCCACCGCTCGTTCCGCTCTTGGCGCTGGTACCGAAGCCGCCGCGGCTGACGGTGCCGCCCTGGGTGCTGTACCCGGTGGAGGCCTTCGCGCCGCTGGGCACCGTCCGGGTGTAGTTGGGGGCGGTGGACCGGTTCTGCCCCAAGGGCGGCACATAGGCTCCGCGGGAAAAGAAGTACCAGGCGTAGACCCCGCCGGCCCGCCCGGCAGAGCTGTCGCAGTTGCGGTCCTCCACGCGCTCGCCGGTTTCGTCGTTGAAGCACACCTGGGCGTATTCGGGGTCGTCCTGGTTGCTGGCCACCACGGCGGTGATGGTGCCGGCCAGCAGCGCTGTCACGCCCAGTCCGACGACGACGGTGCGCCGCTGTGAGCGCTTCTTCCGGGCGGCTGCCTCGTCCAGCTGCCTTTCCCGGTCGCGGGCAAACGGATCCACCGGCGTGACGGGTTCATTGAGCAGCTCGGGGCGGAGCTCAGGCTTGGGCACCTGCCAGGGCGGCGGCTTCGGGCTGTCCCCGCCTGGCTCGGCGCCGCCGCTGGGCCGGCGCTCCGGATCCGGCCTGTTCGGGTCCTGCTTGTCTGGGTCCACGGCGTCCCCCTCAGTTATCCACGTGAATTGGGCACAGCGCTGCACCCCCAATATGCAATCCTCGAATCAGCGTAGTCCCTGCCGGCCCGGGCGGCGAGCATGCCGCAGGGGAGAACTGCCCATCCCTTCCGCGCGCGGAACGTGACCCTACACTGGAGCCATGGAAACCGCGTCCCTGCTGGCTGTCTGCCGTGTTCACCAATTGCTTCCGGATGCCTCGAGCGTGGGAGTGACCGCCATTGACAAGCGCCCGGTGGAGGGTCCGGTCAAGGTGCACCGGCTGGGCCTGCAGGGCGACATCCAGGCGAACCGGGTCCACCATGGCGGCCCGGACCAGGCCGTCTACGCGTACTCGCAGGCTGACGCCGACTACTGGGCCGCTCAGCTGCAGCAGGACCTGCCGCCCGGCTCGTTCGGCGAAAACCTCCGCGTGGCCGGGATCGATGCCACGGCCGCCGTGATCGGGGAGCGCTGGAAGATCGGGCTCGACGTCGAACTCGAAGTCACGTCGCCGCGGACACCGTGTGCCACGTTCCAGCGGCGGCTGGGGGAGCGCCAGTGGGTTAAGCGCTTCACGGAAGAGGGCCGGGTGGGGGCGTACCTGAGGGTCATCAAGACGGGCAGCATCCAGGCCGGAGACCACATCCACCGGACCTACGTTCCAACGCACGGCATCACGGTGGGCCAGTGGTTCAGCGAGCCCAGTGTTGAGCTGATGGAGGCGCTCAAGGATGCGGATGCCGATGGCGAGATCCGGTTGCAGCAGCCCGAATTCAACAACAAGTTCGAGGCCCTGCAGCGCCAGCTGCGCGGCTGACTGACGGGAAATTACGACGGCGGAGGTGCCGCATGTGCCCAAGCTCACCGCCGCCGTCGGGCACCTGATTTCGGGGACACCGCCCCGGTGCCGTACACTTGAAACATCCCCCACTCCGGAAATCCCTTATTCCTGCCCAATTTTTGAGGCAGGACTGGCAAGTGTTGGGGCCCGCAACTGTGATGCGGGCAGTTTCATAGGGAGAGCCGGCTGAAGAAAACGCTGTACAGACTGCTGGGATAGCAGCCAAGAGATGCAGCGCGAAGTCCTGCCATGGGATTGCGAAAGCGCCGGACTTCTGTGACCGGCCGGTCAATGTTTGCCCGGCATCCACGGCACATGTACTGCGGCTCCGCTCACCCTGGGTAGTGCCGCCTGGCCCCCTATGGATGAGGAATCTTTCCCTATGCCCGAAAACCAGAACGACACCATTGAAACTGCCGCCGCCGTGATCGACGCGGAGGCAGCTGCCGCCGCCGAAGCCCCGGCCGCAAGCCCTGAAGCCGAGTCCGAGGACAACAGCGTCAAGTTCGCCGACCTCGGCATCGACGGCCGCGTCCTCGCCGCGCTGCAGGATGTCGGCTACGAAAAGCCGTCCCCCATCCAGGCAGCCACCATCCCGCTGCTGCTCGAAGGCCGCGACGTCGTCGGCCTGGCGCAGACTGGTACCGGCAAGACTGCAGCATTCGCAGTGCCGGCACTGTCCCGCCTGGCCGAACTCCACGACCTGAACGGCCCGTCCCGCAAGACGCAGGCCCTGGTCCTCGCCCCGACCCGTGAGCTGGCGCTCCAGGTTGCAGAGGCCTTCACCTCCTACGCCAAGCACATCGACGATTTCACCGTCCTCCCGGTCTACGGCGGCTCCGCCTACGGACCCCAGCTCGCCGGCCTGCGCCGCGGTGCCCAGGTCGTCGTCGGAACCCCCGGCCGTGTGATCGACCACATCTCCAAGGGCTCGCTGGACCTCTCCGAACTCCAGTACCTGGTGCTGGACGAGGCTGACGAGATGCTGCGCATGGGCTTCGCCGAGGACGTGGAGCAGATCTTCCAGCAGACCCCGTCGGACCGCCAGGTGGCCCTGTTCTCGGCAACCATGCCCAGCCAGATCCGCCGCATGTCCAAGCAGTACCTGAACGACCCCGCCGAGATCTCGGTCAAGACCAAGACCTCCACGGGCACCAACATCCGCCAGCGCTACCTGCAGGTCATGGGCCCGCACAAGCTGGACGCGATGACCCGCATCCTCGAGGTTGAAGAGTTCGACGGCGTCATCGCCTTCGTGCGCACCAAGATGGCCACCGAGGACCTGGCGGACAAGCTGAAGTCCCGCGGCTTCCAGGCTGCCGCCATCAACGGTGACATCCCGCAGCAGCAGCGCGAGCGCACTGTTGACGCGCTGAAGGAAGGCCGCATCGACATCCTGGTGGCCACCGACGTCGCCGCCCGTGGCCTGGACGTGGAGCGCATCAGCCACGTCATCAACTACGACATCCCGCACGACACCGAGTCCTACGTGCACCGCATCGGCCGCACGGGCCGTGCAGGCCGCAACGGCGACGCGATCCTCTTCATGACGCCGCGGGAGAAGTACCTGCTGCGCGCCATCGAGAAGGCCACCCGCCAGCCGGTGGAGCAGATGCACCTGCCCACCGCCGAGACCGTGAACTCGCTGCGCCTGGGCAAGTTCGCCGAGCGCATCACCGAGACCCTGGAGTCCGAGGACGTTGCGGTGTTCCGCGACCTCATCGCTTCCTACGAGGAAGAGCACAAGGTCCCGGCGGCCGAGATCGCTGCTGCACTGGCAGTCATGGCCCAGGGCGGCCAGCCGCTGCTGGTCAAGGAGCTGCCTGCAGCCCCTGAGTTCCAGAAGCGCGAGCGCTCCAAGGACGGTTTCGGCTCCCGTGGGCCGACCCGCGCCCTGACCGAGGGCAACGCCACCTACCGGATCGCGGTGGGGCGCCGCCAGCGCGTCATGCCCGGCTCCATCGTGGGCGCCATCGCCAACGAGGGCGGCATCTCCTCCTCGCAGATCGGCGGCATCGACATCCGTTCGGACCACTCCCTGGTGGAGCTGCCCGCGGACCTGAGCGCCGAGCAGCTGCGTGCCCTGTCCCGCACCCGGATCGGCGGCGAGCTGATCCACCTGGAGCTGGACAACGGCCGCCGGCCCTCCGGTGACCGCCCCAGCTACCAGGGCAACCGTGGCGGCAACTTCAAGGGCAACGGCGGGTTCAAAAAGGAGTTCCGGAAGAACGACGGCGAGCGCAGCTCCGCCGACCGCGGCGGCCGCTCCTACAGCGAGCGCTCGGAGCGCAGCTTCAGCGACCGCGGACAGGCCAGCGACTCCCGCTTCGGCGGCCACGGCGACGGCTCCCGCAAGCCCCGCCACGGCACCGACGGCGGACACCGCGACTTCAACCGCAAGGGCAAGTGGTAAACCCTTCGGGTAGACACGCATCCCTCCGATGGGCCGGCTTTCGAGCCGGCCCATCGGCATTTAACCCCCCGATTTTTTGTCCACATATGGCGACTTCCGGGCCGTCCAGGCCGCCATATCTGGACAAAAACTTCTACTGGTGTGGGGCTTGCCACATTTCCACGCCGCTGCGGTGGCGGAGCGGGTCTGAAGCTCCCGGTTTTGCGTCGTGCGGGTGCCCGCGGATCCCAGTATTGGCGCGGGAACCGGAGGTAAAGGGGCGGCGAATTGCAAGTGTTTCACGGCTTCCTGAGCCCTCCTCGCGCCGATTTGTTGGGAGCAAAATCTTCCGGTAGAGTATTTACTCGTTGCCCCCCTAGCTCAGTGGTAGAGCGCGTTCTTGGTAAGAACGAGGTCACCGGATCGATTCCGGTGGGGGGCTCTGAATGAGGGCCTGTGTCAAGGCGGTTTTGACCGGCTTGACACAGGTTTTTCTCATTCGTGGCGGTGTAGCTCAGTTGGTTAGAGCGCACGACTCATAATCGTGAGGTCGGGAGATCGAGCCTCCCCACCGCTACAGGACAAGCCCCCGGAATCCATGGGATTCCGGGGGCTTTCCCGTTCCCCGGGCCGCCCCGCCGCCCCCGACGCGCAAAATCGCTGTCGACGCGGATCTGCATCCCCGCGGCGCATAAACCGATGGCGCCACGGCACTTGGGGGTCGACAGGGAATGTCTGCGTCGTGACAACTTCCCCGTTTCGCCGTAAGTTGTGCAGCAGGCGGCGGACGGGGGAATGTGGTGGACTTCTTCAATGAGGTGATGGCGCCCTTCCAGTGGCTCGTCTCCGTCATCATGCTGGCGTTCCATGGCGGCCTGACCGCCATCGGAATGCCGGCCGGGAGCGGCTGGACGTGGACGCTGTCCATCATCGGTCTGGTACTGGTCATCCGCGCGGCCCTGATCCCGGTGTTCCTGGCGCAGGTCCGGGCCCAGCGCCGCATGCGGCTCCTGCAGCCGGACCTGAAGGAACTCCAGGAGAAGTACAAGGGTAAAACGGACCAGCTGTCCCGGCAGGCGATGGCCCAGGAACAGATGGCCCTCTACAAGAAGCACGGCACCAACCCCTTCTCTGCATGCCTTCCGCTGCTGATCCAGGCGCCGTTCTTCCTCGCCCTGTTCCAGGTCCTCTCCGGCATTTCCGGCGCTGCGGCACGGGGCGAGGGCATCGGAACCCTCACCTCCGCCCAGGCGGCCCAGTTTGACGCCTCCAGCATCTTCGGCGCACCGTTGTCAGCGTCCCTGCTGCACGGCGGCGGCGGCAACCAGGCCGCCGTGGCCATCCTCGCCGTCGTCATGATCCTGGCCATGACGGCCTGCCAGTTCGTCACGCAGAAGCTCGTCATGGCGCGCAGCCTCGTCGGCGAGGACCCGGAGAACCCACTCCTCCGCCAGCAAAAAATCCTCCTCTACATCCTGCCGGTCATCTTTGGCGCCGGCGGGATCATCTTCCCCATTGGTGTCCTCATCTACTGGACCGTCTCCAACCTGTGGACCCTGGTGCAGCAGTACCTGGTGACCCGCAAAGCGTGACCGGGCCGCCCGAGTCCTGTCTTCTGCCGGGTATCGCGGGCAGAATGACCCCATGGCCAAGCTGATCTATTCCGGCATCACCTCCCTGGACGGCTACGTCGCTGACCGGAACGGCAGGTTTGACTGGAGCGCACCCGACGAGGAGGTCCACGCCTTCGTGAACGACCTCGAGCGCGACGTCGGAACATACCTCCTCGGCCGCAGGATCTACGAGGTCATGTCCGTCTGGGAAACCATGGGCACCGCCGGCGACCCGCCGGTGATCCAGGATTACGCCCGTATCTGGCAGGGGGCAGACAAGGTTGTCTACTCCACCTCCCTGGCCGGGGTGTCCGCGGCCCGGACCCGGGTGGAACGGGCGTTCAGCCCCGACGCCGTCCGTATCCTGAAAGCAAACACGGACCGGAACATTGGCATCGGCGGCCCCACCCTGGCGGCCCAGGCACTGGAAGCCGGGCTGGTGGACGAGTGCCAGCTCTTCCTCAACCCCATTGCCGTGGGCGGCGGCCTCGGTTTCTTTCCGGACGGCCTGGAGACAAGGCTCGAGCTCCTGGATGAGCGGCGGTTCGGCAACGGCGTGGTCTATTTGCGCTACCGCTGCCTGGCCTGAGGGGCAGAATGGGTCCATGACCCGAATCGCAATCATCGGCGGCCACGGCAAAGTGGCCCTCCGCCTGTCAGCCCTCCTCACGGACGAGGGGCACAGCGTCACCTCGTTCATCCGCAACCCGGACCACGCCGCGGACGTGGCGGAGACGGGGGCTACGCCGTCGGTCCTGGACGTGGAAAATGCGACGACGGCGGAACTCGCCGGGGCGCTGCAGGGCCATGACGCTGTGGTCTGGTCCGCCGGTGCCGGCGGCGGCAACCCGGTGCGCACCTATGCGGTGGACCGGGACGCCGCCATCCGTTCCATGGATGCCGCGGCCCAGGCCGGTGTGGACCGGTACGTCATGGTGTCCTACCTGGGGGCCGGCAAGGACCATGGAGTGCCCGAAAGCAACAGCTTCTTCGCCTACGCGGAAGCCAAGGCGGCAGCTGACGACTACCTCCGGGGCACGGGGCTGGCGTGGACCATCCTTGGACCGGGCTCGCTGACGGACAAGCCGGGCACCGGCCGTATCGACGTGGATCCGCCCCGGGACGGGAATGGGGCGACGTCCCGTGACAACACGGCCAGCGTGGCCGCAGCCGTGATTGAAATGCCGGAAACGGCCGGCCGCACCATCGAGTTCCGCGACGGCTCGCTTCCGGTTGCCGCCGCCCTGGGTTCTTCCTAACCGGCGGCCGTGAGCTCCAAATCCAGGGAATTCTGCTCCACGTAGTCGAGGGCCCGCCGCACGGCGCCGGCCGTGACGATGGAGTCGCCCAGGGGTGACACGGCCACCCGCGGGGGAGTGGCGGTGAACTGGGCCAGGCGTTCGGTGATGGCCCCGAGCAGCATGTCCGCCGAATTGGCCACGGCGCCGCCGATCACCACCAACTCCGGGTTCAACAGCGTGGCCACGGCACCCACCACGCGGGCCATCCGGACGGCGACGCGGTCGAGGATCTGCCGCGCAACGGCGTCGCCGGCAGCGGCTGCGGCGAATACGTGCTCCGCCTCTACGCCGTCCGCGGCGTACTTCCGCAGTGTTGTCCCCGCTGTGCCCGCAAGCGCCTCCGCGGCCCAGTTCCGGGCGAGGAAGGCGATGCCGTAGGTGTCGCCCACGCCTTCCACCCACTCCAGGAAGGCAAGTTCGCCGGCGCCCCCGTCGCGCCCGTGCAGCAGCCGCCCGTTGTCGATGAGGCCCGCACCCAGGCGCTCGCTGGCCAGGATCACCACCACGTCATCCACTCCGGCTGCCGCTCCCTGCCAGCGGTCGCCAAGTGCGGCCAGGTTGGCGTCGTTTTCCAGCAGCACGGTCCAGCCCCGCATCTCCAGCAGCGCTGTCTTCAGGCCGACGTCGAACAGTTCCCAGAAGTGCTGCCTCACCAGGACGTCCCCGTGGCGGTCCACCGGCGCGGCGATGCCGGCGCAGACGGCAAGGACTGCATCCGGGGAGGCGCCGCTGCCCGCCAGTGCCAGCAGGGCGGTCCGGTCGACGACGGCGACGCGTTCTTCGGCGGGGATGTCCGCCCGGGCAAATGCCTGCGTTGACCTGCCCAGCGTCCTGCCCCGTAGATCCGCGACCACCACCGTGGCCTTGGAGACCCCCACATCCATGCCCAGCACATAGCCCGCGCGCTCGTTGAGCTCGAAGCGTCGGGCGGGGCGGCCCTTCTGGTATCCGCCGAAGGCCCGCTGGTTCTCCAGCTCGCGGATCCAGCCCCGTGCCATCAGATCCTCGCAGACGGAGATGGCGGTGGCCCGCGTCAGTCCGGTGGCCTCCATGACCTCCGTCACGGTCACTGCCTGGGACGCGCGCAGGAATTCGAGGACTGCTCCGGCGCTGACCCGACGGAGCAGCTGGGGCGTGGCCGGCGGGGATTCCGTCACTGGTGTTGACCTCTCTCTGCGCTGCCCTCCATAATACTTGAGGCACTAAATTTAGAATCAATATAAAGATGCCCCCTGAAGGGGTGCCTTCTGGCCCTTGGCACCCGAATTGGTGGTTTACATCCTGGCGCGACGGTGGGTACTGTCCGAAGTAATGCGCGGGGCCGCCAAGTAGACCCACATGACCTTGACCAGCAACAAACCCAACGCACAGAAAAGGAAGATCCCTTTGTCCACCACCGCCACGCTGGCAACCCTCTCCGATTCCGACCGCCTCGCTGATCCCAACTGGTGGCGCCAGGCAGCGGTTTACCAGATCTATCCGCGCAGCTTCGCCGATTCCAACGGCGACGGCATCGGTGACCTGAAGGGCATCACCGCCAAGGTCCCCTACCTGAAGGCGCTGGGCATCGACGCCGTGTGGCTGAGCCCCTTCTACCCGTCGGCACTCGCCGACGGCGGCTACGACGTGGATGACTACCGCGACGTCGACCCCAAGCTGGGCACGCTGGCGGACTTTGACGAGATGGCCAAGGCCCTGCACGGCGCCGGGATCAAGCTGATTGCGGACATCGTCCCCAACCACTCCTCCGACCGGCACGAATGGTTCAAGGAGGCCCTGGCATCGCCCAAGGGTTCACCCGCCCGGGACCGGTACATCTTCCGTGACGGCAAGGGCCCCAACGGCGAGTTCCCGCCGTCGGACTGGGACTCTGTGTTCGGCGGCCCTGCATGGGAGCGCATCACCGAGCCGGACGGCACCCCCGGCCAGTGGTACATGCACATCTTCGCCAAGGAACAGCCGGACCTGAACTGGTCCAACCGGGAAATCCGCGAGGACTTCCTCAAGACCCTGCGCTTCTGGTCCGACCGCGGCGTGGACGGCTTCCGCGTGGACGTGGCGCACGCGCTCACCAAGGACCTCACCGAGCCGCTGCTGTCCAAGCTGGAACTGAGCGCGGCCAACACTGGCGTGGACGGGTTCGACGACGGCACGCACCCCTTCTGGGACCGCGACGAAGTGCATGAGATCTACGCCGAATGGCGCGAGGTGTTCAACGAATACAACCCGCCGCGCACCGCCGTCGCCGAAGCTTGGGTGCACGCCACCCGCCGCGCCCGGTACGCCAGCCCGCAGGGCCTGGGCCAGGCCTTCAACTTCGACCTGCTGCAGGCCGATTTCGATGCCGCCGAGTACAAGGAGATCATCACCCGCAACCTGGCAGAGGCAGCCGCCACCGGAGCCTCCTCCACCTGGGTGTTCTCCAACCACGACGTGGTCCGGCACGCCACCCGCTACGGCCTGCCCCAGGTGTCCAAGGACAAAGCCGGCACTAAGGGCCAGGACGGCAAGGACTGGCTGCTCGCCGGCGGTCCCAAGGAACAGCTGGATGTGGAGCTCGGTCAGCGCCGCGCCCGCGCAGCCACACTGCTGATGCTCGCAGTTCCCGGGTCCGCCTACCTGTACCAGGGTGAGGAACTGGGGCTCCAGGAAGTGGCAGAGATCCCCGAATCCGAACGCCAGGACCCGTCCTTCTTCCGCAACAAGGGCGTGGAGATCGGCCGTGACGGCTGCCGCGTGCCCCTGCCGTGGAAGGTGGAGGGAACGTCCTTCGGCTTCGGCGAGGGCGGCTCGCACCTGCCGCAGCCGGACTGGTTCAGCAAGTACGCCGTGGAAGCCCAGGACGGGACCGAAGGCTCCACCCTGGAGCTGTACCGTGCAGCCTTGAAGCTGCGCCACGAGCTGCAGACGGACGAGGAACTCGAGTGGGTGGAGTCCGGCAACCCTGAGATCCTGCACTTCCGCCGCCCCAACGGGTGGCAGTCGGTGACCAACTTCGGCGGCACCGCCGTCGAGCTGCCCGCGGGGAAGGTGCTGCTCACCAGCGCGCCGCTGGAAGACGGCAAGCTGCCCGCCAACACCACCGCATGGCTGCGCTGATGCCCGCACCCGGCGGAAGCCAGGAATCCTGATGCAGGAGCTCATCTACGGCTGCATGGGACTCGGCGGCAGCTGGTCCGACGAACCGCATGGCAGCGCCCATGTGGACGAGGCCGCTGCCGCCGTCCAGGCTGCCCTGGACGCCGGCATCACCCTGTTCGACCACGCGGACATCTACCGCCGCGGCAAGTCCGAGGCCGTCTTCGGCGAGGTCCTGGCCGCCACGCCGGGCCTGCGTGAGCGCATCCGGCTGCAGACCAAATGCGGCATCCGGCTCAGTGAACCCGGGCTGCCCGGGCACTACGACCTGAGCCGGGATGCCATCCTGGAACGGGTCAACGGAAGCCTGGAACGGCTGCGCACCGACTACGTGGACATCCTCCTGCTGCACCGGCCGGACCCGCTGGCGGACCCCGCAGAGGTGGCGTCCGCCGTCGGGCAGCTGATGGCGGAAGGAAAGGTCCGGCAGCTGGGCGTGTCCAACATGTCCGGGGCGCAGATCGAGGTGCTGCAGGACCGGCTGGAAACCCCCGTGGTGGCCAACCAGCTGGAAATGAGCCTGCTGAAGCGCGCGTGGCTGGAAAGCCAGGTGCTGGTGAACCATCCGGAGCACCTGGACTACAGCTTCCCGCACGGCACCGTGGAGTACTGCACCCGCCACTCCATCACCCTGCAGGCCTACGGTTCCCTGGCCCGGGGCGTCTACACCGGCGCGGAATTGGAAAGCCCCACCTCCGCGGATGCTTCCACCGCGGAGCTCGTGGCGCAGCTGGCGGGGGAGTACGGGACATCCGGGGAGGCCGTCCTGCTCGGATGGCTCATGAAGCACCCGGCCGGTATCGCGCCGGTGATCGGCACGGTGAATCCCGGCCGGATCCGCGCCTGCGCCGACGCCGCGAAGATTGCCGCCGCCATGTCCCGCGCCGACTGGTACAGGCTCTGGGTGACAGCGCGCGGCAGCAACATCCCCTGACCACCAACTGCGCACAGCACGTGCCGTTCCGGCCGCCGGAACGGCACATGCTGCTGCGTCTTTTCCACCCGCCGCGGGTCACATCCCGTTTAGTTCGTATTGATCCTCACAAGCTGGCCATTTTCGTCGCCGCGCCGCTTGCAGGGCGGATACTGT
Source organism: Arthrobacter nitrophenolicus (assembly GCF_045833485.1). Lineage (NCBI taxonomy): Bacteria > Bacillati > Actinomycetota > Actinomycetes > Micrococcales > Micrococcaceae > Arthrobacter > Arthrobacter nitrophenolicus. Next base: position 476,006 of record NZ_CP174504.1, on the reverse strand, counting down.
AGAAAGCATGACGTCTACCATCGCCACCGAGACCGTAAGGCCGGAACGCAATATCCCCGCAGAGATCGCCCGCTCCTGGCTGCTGGTCAATGCCATGAAGACCGAGCTTTTTGACCAGTCGGCCGTGTCCCGCGCCGATTCGATCATCCTGGATATTGAAGATGCAGTGGACCCCTCGCAAAAGGACCAGGCGCGCGGCAACGTCATTGACTGGCTGACTGCCGGCGGCAAGGCATGGGTCCGCATCAATGACGCCACCAGCCCCTTCTGGGCCGACGACCTCGCCGGCCTGCGCGGCACCCCCGGCCTGCTCGGCGTGATGCTCGCCAAGACCGAATCCGCGGACCAGGTCACCGAGAGCTTCCACCGCATGGACGGCAAGACGCCCGTGATTCCGCTGGTGGAGTCCGCCGTCGGCATCGAGGAAGCCAACCACATCGCCAAAGCCCAGGGCGCCTTCCGCCTGGCCTTCGGCTCCGGCGACTTCCGCCGCGACACCGGCATGGCCGCCACGCAGGAGGCCATGGCCTACCCCCGCGCCAAACTGGTGGTCGCCAGCCGCGTCGGCAACCTGCCCGGCCCCATCGACGGCCCCACCGTCGGCACCAACCACCCCATCCTGCGCGAGCAGACCGGCATCACCGTGATGATGGGCATGACCGGCAAGCTGTGCCTGGCCATCGACCAGACCCCCGTCATCAACGAGGTCATCAGCCCCACGCCCTCCGACGTCGCCTGGGCCACCGACTTCATGTCCGACTTCGAAGCCAACGGCCGCGTCATCCGCGACGGCTCCGACCTGCCCCGCCTGGGCCGCGCCGAAAAGATCATGAAGCTTGCCGTGGCCTTCGGGGTGCAGCCGGCGCTGTAATGCCAGCACTTGCCACCTCCATGGACCCCGTGACCGATGCACCGCATCTGGTCCACGGGGTCTTTTGGGATGGGCCGCCGGCCACCGCGGCAGAGGACGACGGCGGCGCGCCGGTCCTGCGCCTCCAGGCAGTGTCCGGGGACTTCCGGGAGTTCGGCCTCCACCCGGGTGCCAGGCTCGGCTTTCGCGTCGCGGACCCGGCAAAATCCTGCCTGGGGCACCTTCTCGTCCACTCATCCACCAAGCGCGACCACATCCTGTGCGCAGCCGGCGCCCGGGCGGTGCGGGGCAAGCAGTGCGAACGCTGCTTCATGCTGGACGAATCCCGGCTCATGCACGACTTCCACCGCGGCGGCCGGGTAACTCCCGGGTTGCGTGACTACCTGATGCAGGAACACTGGCTCTATGTGGCTACCTTCGCCGGCGGCGCCACCAAGGTGGGGACAGCGTCCGGTCCACGGAAATGGAACCGGCTCGCGGAGCAGGGCGCAGTGGCCGCCAGGTACGTGGCACGGGCAGGGGACGGCCGGGTGGTGCGCATTCTCGAGGACCTGGTGACCTCGGAAGCCGGGCTGACGCAGCAGGTCCGTTCTGCAGCCAAGGCCGACGCCCTGCTGCAGCCGCTGCCGGCCACGGACATAGACGCCATCAATGCCAGCGCCGCCGGTGAAGCCCGTGCACTGCTGGCGCGCGCTGCCGTCGATGGCTTCGAGACGGTGGAGGAGCAGTGGGTTCGGCCGGCCCGGGCCCACGCTCTCTACGGGACTGACGCTATCCGCCATGCCTACCCGCATCCGCTGGACACCGGCCGGCACGGCTTCGACATCGCCGCCCTGACCGGGCCGAACGCACTGGCACGGCTGGACGGCTCCGATGCGGAGTTCGTGGTCAACCTGTCCCAACTGACTGCCCGGACCATTGTCCTGGGGGACTATGCCTCGCCGGTGCCGGCAATCCAGGAGTCCCTGTTCTGAAGGCCCGGTAAACTGGCTGGGTGCTGAACGAATTCTGGGCCACCGCGCCAACCCGCTACAAAGTCCTGGTCTTCGGCGCGATGGGGCTCATCGCCGTCGGCATCATCCTGAACCTGGTGGGCAACACCAGCGGCAACCAGGGGCTGGCCATGGCCTCCCTCCCGCTGATCGGGCTGGGCCTGGTCCTGCACGTCGCCGGAATGGTGGTCCGCGGCCAGGCCATCCGCAAGCGGTTGCGCCGGTAACCCTGCCGCCCTGGCCGGAGCCGCTTTTCTGCCCTCCAGCAGGCGGGCGATAGGCTGGAGGCCATGACTATCAATCCGGACCTGCAGGGCCGCAGCTACCCTGCCGCAGAGGTGTACGACGTCGGCCGCGAGAATATCCGCGAGTTCGCCCGCGCCGTGAAGGCCACCCATCCTGCGCACTTCGACGTCGACGCAGCCAAGGCCCTGGGCCACAATGACCTGGTGGCCCCGCCCACCTTCGCGATCATCATCGCCCAGCGCGCCGACGCCCAGCTCATCGAGGATCCGGAAGCCGGCATCGACTTCTCCCGCGTGGTCCACGCCGACCAGCGCTTCACCCACCACCGCCCCATCTTCGCCGGCGACCGGCTGGTGGCCGAGCTCCACGTTGACGGCGTGCGTGCGATGGGCGGCGGCGCCATGATCACCACCCGCTCCGAGATCTTCGCCCTCGGGTCCGGCGATTCACGGGAGCCCGTCACCACCACCACGTCATCCATCCTGGTCCGCGGAGAGGGACAGTAGTCATGAGCCCCAGCATCCACGAACTCAGCGCCGGCCAGGAAATCGGCAGCCGCACCGTCGAGGTCACCCGCACCGACCTGGTCAAGTACGCCGGCGCCTCCGGCGACTTCAATCCCATCCACTGGAACGAGGCTTTCGCCACCGGGGTGGAACTGCCCGGCGTCATCGCCCACGGCATGTTCACCATGGGCTCGGCCGTCCAGCTGGTGACCGACTGGGCTGGCGACCCGGCCGCCGTCGTCGACTTCCAGACCCGCTTCACCAAGCCGGTCCTGGTCACGGACACCACCGGCACGGACCAGCCCGGCGCCACCATCGAGGTGAGCGGCACCATTGGAAAGCTCGACGCCGAGGCCGGCACCGCACGCGTCGACCTCACTGTTGTCTCGGCCGGCCAAAAAGTCCTGATGAAGGCCCAGGCCGTCGTCAAGCTTTCCTGAGCGGGCACGTTGACACCCAGCGCAGGCACGGGGGCATCCGTCACCGCCGGTGAAGTCACCCGCTGGCGCAACGCCGTGGTGGTGGCCTACGCCGCCAGCGGGCTGGCCTTCGCCTCCTGGGTGTCCCGGCTCCCTGCCATCAGGGATGCGCTGGACCTCACCCCGGGCAACGTGGGGGTACTCCTGCTCTGCATGACCCTTGGTTCCTTCGCCTCCGTTTCCGCCTCCGGGCTGATCGTGCTCCGGCTGGGATCGAAGCGGACTATCCGGACCGGCAGCATCATGGTGGGCGCAGGCCTGCTGCTGACCGGTTTCGGCACCTCGGTCCTGTCCAGTCCTGTCGCCACCGCGCTCGGCCTGGCCGTCATCGGCCTTGGCACCGGCAGCTGGAACACCGCCTCCAACGTTGAGGGCGCGGCGGTTGAACGGGCTGTTGGGCGGCACATCATGCCGCGGCTTCATGGCGCGTTTAGTCTGGGGACCGTGGCCGGCGCGGGGCTGGGTGCGGCAGCGGCCGCCGTGTCCCTGCCGGTGGCGTGGCACCTGGCCGCGGCCGGCGCGGTGGTGGCCGTCTCCGTGGCGACGGCGGCGTCCTGGTTCCGGGCGGACACCACCCCGGTTGCCGGGGAGCGCACCTACACGCCGGACAACTTCGAGGACCCCAGCACAGGTCCCATTCCCGTCATCCCCGCGGGGACGCCGTCCGCCTCCGAGCCCCTGGACAACAAGCGCAAGATCGCGCAGGCCTGGCGGGACCGGCGCACCCTCCTCCTGGGGGTGCTGGTGCTGGGGCTCGCCCTGGCCGAAGGCGCGGCGGGGGACTGGGTGGCGCTGGCGCTGGCGGACGGCCACGGCCAGACGGACGCTGCAGGTGCTGCCGGCTACGGGCTTTTTGTCACCTTCATGACCATTGGCCGGTTCGCCGGAACCCTTGTCCTGGACCGGTTCGGCCGGGTGCCGGTGATGCGCTGGTGCGCGGCGATGGCGGTTGCCGGACTGGGGCTGTTTGTCTTCGCACCGGCGCCGTGGCTGGCATTCGCCGGCCTGGCGGTCTGGGGCCTGGGCGCATCCCTGGGGTTCCCGGTAGGTATGTCCGCCGCAGCCGACGACCCCGCCAAGGCCGCCGCCAGGGTCTCCGTGGTGTCCACCATCGGATACGGGGCCTTCCTCTGCGGGCCGCCCCTGCTGGGGCTGCTGGCCGAGCATGTGGGCATCCTGCACTCGCTGCTCGCCGTCATGGTGATGCTGGCGGTGAGCTTCCTGCTCTCGCCGGTGGCCAGGAAGCTTGCCTGACTTTCCCTAGTATTGTGGACGGGTGACTTCCACGCTGCTTTCCTCCCTGACCACCTCAGCCGTCGGCGGCCCTGCGGGCACCTTCATCGAGGCGCGGACCGAGGCCGATATCATCGACGCCATCCGCACAGCGGACGCGGCCGGCGAGCAGGTACTGATCATCAGCGGCGGGTCCAACCTCCTGATCTCCGACGACGGGTTCCCCGGCACGGTGGTCAGGATCGCCTCCGAGGGATTCACCGTGAATGCCGAGGATTCCTGCGGCGGCGTGGCCGTTGTGGTGCAGGCCGGCCACAACTGGGACCAGCTGGTGGAGCACGCCGTCCGGCACACCTGGTCCGGCATCGAAGCACTCTCCGGCATCCCCGGGTCCACAGGGGCCACTCCCGTCCAGAACGTGGGTGCCTATGGTGCCGACGTCTCCCAGACCATCGCCGCGGTCCGGACGTGGGACCGCGAACGGAATGCCGTCAGGACCTTCACCAACTCCGAGCTGCAGTTCGGCTACCGGGACTCCATCCTCAAGCGGACAACCGTCAACGGTTCGCCCCGCTACATCGTGCTCACCGTCGAATTCCAGCTTCCGATCGGCCGGATGAGCGCACCCATCCGCTACGCCGAACTGGCCCGCGCACTGGGAGTCGAGCCCGGCAAGCGCGCCTACGCCACGGATGTGCGCCGCGAAGTGCTCCGGCTGCGGGCATCCAAAGGCATGGTGTGGGACGCCGCCGACCGGGACACCTATTCCACGGGCTCCTTCTTCACCAATCCCATTGTTCCCGCGGAGGTGGCAGAGGCGTTGCCGGAGTCCGCGCCGCGGTACCCGGCGGGTGCCGACGGGCTGGTGAAACTGTCTGCAGCATGGCTCATCGACCAGGCAGGTTTCGGGAAAGGCTTCGGCCTGGAGCAGGACAGTGTGTCAGGCGGCCGGGCGTCGCTGTCCACCAAGCACACATTGGCCATCACCAACCGCGGCGCAGCCCGGGCGGCAGACGTGGTGGCCGTGGCCCGCGAGGTGCGGGCCGGCGTCGAACGCCGCTTCGGCATTGAACTGCACCCGGAGCCGCTGCTCATCGGGCTGGAGCTGTAGCCCGCCCAGCGTCCGGCGCGCCCTGCCGGAGCACTTCCGCGGCGCCCATGAGGGCTGATGCCCAGCCGGTGAGGGTCAGGTAGATGCCCATGAACAGCCAGACCAGCAGGCCCGGTGCCTGCGGATTTGCCGCCCCTGCCGCGATGCAGGTGGCCAGTCCGGCGCCCGCCACCCCGAGTGACAGGATCCAGAGGAGCCGGGCTGCCCTGGGGTGCTGCCTCCAGTCCCGGCAGATGCGGACGCCGTCGCGGCTGACAGCGATTGCGGGGAACAGGACGGCGTAGCCGCCGCCCAGGCTCAGGGCGAGGGAGGGGAGGAGCAACAGGGGGTTTGACCGGCCCGCGCTGAGGAACGCGGAGAGGGAAATGAGTCCCAGCGCCGTTCCTGCCATAACGCCCAGCGTCCCGCCGATCATCCATCTCCTGGTTTTACGCGCAGGCAACCGCCACAAACTCCCCAAAGTCATGGTCCTACCCTAGCCGCCGTGTTGCGGGTTCCGCCGCGACCGTAGGATGAGGGCATGGCTGCACTGGTGCGAAACCGTGGTGACCGCAGGGTGCTGGGTCGGCTGCGGCTGGTGTCCCAGGGGCTGCTTGACGTGGGGGAGCGGGCGGATTCACCGGCGGACGTGGTGCGCCGGATGACAGCCATGCAGGCGCAGGATTTGCAGGCGGCGCTGTGGGCGGTGGGCGTCCGGCTTCCCGGTTCCGGCGTCAGCAGCGTGCGGGCAGCCATCGACGCGGGAACCATAGTGCGGTCCTGGCCGATGCGGGGAACGCTCCACTTGGTGGCGCCGGAGGACCTGGGGTGGATGCTGGAGCTCACCGCGGACCGGCTGACCAAGGGCATCGCCGCCCGGCACCGGGAACTGGGCATCACGCGGGCCGACGTCGAAAAGTGCCGGGATCTCGCCCTTGACCATCTTTCATCCGCCGGGCCGGCCAGCCGCGCTGACCTGTTCGGCGTTTTCGATGCCGCAGGGCAGCCCACGCAGGGGCAGCGAGGGGTCCACATCCTCGGGACGCTGTGCCGGCACGGCTGGCTGGTGCAGGGGCCGCTGGCCGGGAACCAGCAGCTGTTGGTGGCGTTTGATCAGTGGATCCCCGAGTCCCGCTGCCTGGACCGTCAGGAGGCGGTTGCCGAGTGGCTGCTCCGCTACTTCCGCAGCCATGGCCCCGCCACCGTCCGCGACTTTGCCTGGTGGACCCAGATACCCCTGACCGAGGTCCGGTCCGCCCTGGCGGAGATCCGGCGGGAGCTGGTGGAGCTCGAGGTTGACGGTACAGGCCACTGGATGTCGCCTGAGACGGCGGGGCTGCTGGACGGCAGGGGCCTGGACGGCAGGGTCCCTGGCGGCCGGTCCGTCCTGCTGCTGCCCGGCTTCGACGAGTTCCTGCTGGGCTACACGGACCGGAGCCTTGTCCTTCCGCCCGAGCATGCCAACCTGGTTGTTCCCGGCGGCAACGGGGTCTTCAAAAAGACAGTTGTTGCGGCGGGCGAGGTGATCGGCACCTGGGCTGTTGCGGGCAAAGGCCAGCGCGCCGCCGTCGTACCCGAACTCTTTGACGGTGCCCGGCGCCTCGGTCCGGCGGCTCAGGCAGCCTTCGACAAGGCCTCCCGGCGGTATTTGGAGTTCCTCGCCACCTGACCTGCCCCGAAACCCAAAGGCGGCCCTTGCCCGCATAACCGGTGTGGGGCAGCAACGGTTATGCAGGCCAGGGCCGGTCAAGCCGCTGCAGTGTCCACATAGAGGAGGAGCCGGCTGCCAGCCAGCCCGCGGATTCGGCATGCTGGCACGATGAAGTCCAGCAAAATCCGTGACCTGGTGGAGCAACGTTGGCCGCAATACCCCGTGGCTTCTGCTGGGCAATTAGGCGGCGCCGGCCTGGAAAGCCGTGTGGTTGGGGCAGCTGTACAGCAGGGGATACTTCTCCGGCTTCGCCGCGGTGCATATGTCCGGCGAACCTACTGGAATACTCTAAAACCCTGGGATCAAGACCGGCTCCTTGTCATCGCGCACTATGAATCCACCGGCGGTTCAGCCCGCTACACGCATGTAAGCGCAGCCATGCTGCACGGCTGCGATGTATGGGATGCCGGACCCTTGGTGCACGTCACAACGCAGTATTCCAATTCGCGGACCAGTGCGGGCAAGGACGTCCGGACCCATCGGCTTCCGCTCCCCGACAATGACCTGGCGTCCTTGTGGACTCCGGACGGCCGCGAGATCCAAACCACCACAATCGAGAGAACGGTTCTGGACTGCGCACGGATCCTGCCCGTCGACAAGGCTGCCGTCATCGGCGACCATGCACTCCGCAAAGGCGCGTCCATGGACACCATGTGGCAGTTGTTGGCTGAAAGCCCTGTGAAGCGTGGGAGCCGGCGGGCATCGGACCTGCTCAACGTTCTGGACGGGCGTTCGGAGTCAGCAGGGGAGACGCGGACCAGGCTGCTGCTCTCCTTATTCGGCGTGAACACTTTTACACCGCAGGTCGAAATCCAGACTGCCGAAGGCCTGTTCCGCGCTGACTTCGCCGATACTGCGGCCCGGGTGATCATCGAGTTCGACGGCACTGCCAAGTACGTGGACTACAAACCCACGGAGGCAGTGCTGATCGCGGAGCGCCTGCGGGAAACTTCCCTGATGGAAACCGGATGGCGAGTCTTCAGGGTCCGCTGGAAGCATCTGGACCGTCCGACCGAGCTCCACCGGCGGCTGATGGCGTTCCTCGGACGGCATCCCGGAACGCAAAAGCGGCCCTGGCCCGCATAACCGGTGCTGGGCAGCAACGGTTATGCGCGTCAGGGCCGCCTATGAAGCAGCTGTAGGGTCTACAGGTTGCCCGTGGCGATGTTAAGCATGCGGCGCAGCGGCTCGGCGGCGCCCCAGAGGAGCTGGTCGCCCACGGTGAAGGCGCTGATGTACTGCGGTCCCATCTCCATCTTGCGGATGCGGCCCACCGGGATGTCCAGGGTGCCGGAAGCTGCCACGGGGGTGAGCTCGGCCATGGAGGCTTCCTTGGTGTTCGGGACCACCTTGGCCCACTCGTTGTCCTCGGCCAGGAGCTTCTCGATCTCGGCGACGGACAGGTCCTCGCGGAGCTTGAGGGTCAGGGCCTGCGAGTGGGAGCGCATGGCGCCGATCCGGACGCACAGGCCGTCCATGATGACGCGATTTTCCTCGGAGGTGCCCAGGATCTTGTTGGTTTCGACCCCGGCCTTCCACTCTTCCTTGGACTGCCCGTTGCCCAGGTCGGCGTCGATCCAAGGGATCAGGGAGCCGGCCAGCGGCACCCCGAACTGGGTGGCGTCGATGTCGGTGCGCTGGTGGGCCAGGACCTTGCGGTCAATGTCCAGGATGGCCGACGCCGGGTCGTCCAGTTCCGTGCTGACCTCGGCGTTGAGCGTGCCGAACTGGCTGAGGAGCTCGCGCATGTGCCGGGCGCCGCCGCCGGAGGCTGCCTGGTAGGTCATGGAGGTGCCCCACTCGACCAGCCCGTTCTTGAACAGGCCACCGAGGCCCATCAGCATGCAGGAGACGGTGCAGTTGCCGCCGATGAAGTCCTTGGTACCGTTGACCAGGCCCTTGTCGATGACGTCGCGGTTGATGGGGTCCAGCACGATGATGGAATCGTCGTTCATCCGCAGGGTGGAGGCGGCGTCGATCCAGAGGCCGTCCCAGCCGCGGCTGCGCAGTTCGCCGTGGACCTGCTTGGTGTAGTCCCCGCCCTGCGCGGTGACAATAATGGGCAGCTTCGCCAGGGTGTCGAGATCAAACGCGTTCTCGAGCTTGCCGGCGCCCTCAGCGAACGACGGGGCGGCACCTCCCGCGTTGGAGGTGGAGAAGAACACCGGGTTGATGTTGGCGAAGTCGCCCTCGTCCTGCATGCGCTGCATGAGGACGGAACCGACCATGCCGCGCCATCCGACCAGGCCGACGGAAGGGGTAGCTGCTGTAGTCATTCGTCCAGTTTAGACTTCGGAGCCGGCGGGGCGCAGTCGGTTACGTCACGTCGGCGCGCGGCTAACAAGGCAGGCCCCTTTAGTAGGAGGGGTGCCCCTTACCGGTCAAACTGCCTGGCTGTCGGTTCCGGGATGCCCCGTTCCGCCCTCAGCCGTTTGGCCTTGGCGGCGACGCCCGCCATCCGTGCTGCGTAGAGGACGCCGGAGGCCCCGGCGACAGTGAGTATCAGGGCTCCCCACATCGGATCCTGGCCCCTGCTGGTGGGCCCGGCCACCAACATGATCGAGAAAACCGCCAAGGCAGCAAAGAACACAGCCATCGTGAGGAACCCTCCGGCGGAGCGCACCTGCGGGTGCGAACTGGCGGTGACCACACCGAGTTCGTCCTTCTGATAGCTGTGGAGCGCGCCCTCGACTGTGCGGAGCAGGACGCGCTTTTCCCCGCGTGCCAGGGCCTGCTCGTGAAACGTACGGACCTGGTCGTCGGGTGTGGGTGCGCTGCCGGGAGTATTGCCCGGATTGCCGTTCTGCATGCTAGTCCTGTCGGATCGATCGGATGTGGTCCAACACCTGGCCCTCGCTGAGGCCCGAGATTTCCCGGATCGGTTCGGAAGGGGCATCAAGATGGCCGTAGCCCACCGTCCAGCCCTCCCCGCTGCGTTTGACCAGCAGTTGCTTGCCGTCGGAACCGTCGAGCAGGCGGACGGTGGCTCCGCCGTCGGGGTTGTCTTCAAGATGCTTGCGCACGATAAAGAAGTTGGCTTCTGCCGGCGTGGTATCCGGCCGCTGCGCCATCGCGAACCAGCTGAGGTAGGCCCGGGGCTGCAGCAGGATCCGGTATTCGGGTGACTCGACGGACAGGACGTTGTCCACGGAGCCGGCCGTAAGGAGGTTGATCTGCACCAGCTTCCCGGTCTCCGTCAGGGCATGGGTAACGGCTGCCACCGGACCCTCCACGGAAAGCTCCTTGTCCGCACCTACAGTGGCTGCACCGCGGGCCACCAGGGAGGATGCTCCCGCCGAGAGCAGGGAGGCGTCGTCGAGTTCGCCTTCCAGCCGGAGCGCCCTGGCGGAGGCTTCGGCGGCCGGTCCGCGCCGCAGGTTCAGGAGCACCAGGAGCTCGGCGAAGCCAAAACCGATCGCGTCCGGAAACCCTTGGCCGGCGCTCGAGGACCTGGCTGTGGTTGTTTCAGTCACTGGTTGTTCTCCTCAGTTCTCAGAAGCCAAAAAAGTCGCCGACGGCGTCCACGCCATCACTGATAGCGCCGCCAACGGCCTCGGCCCCATCGGCGATCTTATCCCCGACGTAGTTCACGGAATCATGGATGACGGGGACGTTGTCGTAGAGGGCAAGGGCCCCGCTGGCCACCATGCACGCAGTGCCGGCCGGCGGCGGAAGGAACGAGCCGGCGCCCAACAGGGCCTTGGTGGTGGAGTAGGCGGCGGAGCCGTAATCGCCCTCCTGGAAGTTGTTGAAGGCGTCCAGGCTGTCCAGGCCAACGCCCACAACGCCCAAACCCTTGCTGAAGCCGTCGAGGTACTTGAAGGCGTTGGATCCCTCGGCGAGGTTGAGGACCTCGTGGAACTTGCCCTCGAACAGGCTGTTGGACATGTTGAAGAACTTGCTGAACTCGTTGGAGTTCTGGAAGGCCCGCCAGGCTGCCGGATCCAGGAAATCAGAGATGCGGGACTTGTGCAGCATGGCGGCGATGTCGAACAGGCCCGCCCGAAGATTCGGGAAGGCCTTGGTGAGGCCGTAGATGTCCCAGCCGTCACGGAACGGAGAATCCGGGTCTGCCAGCCAGTCCGGCCCCCAGGGGTTGTCGCTGTCCCGTCCGGGGACGTTTCCGCCCGGTGTCCCGGTGCCGGGCCCGGAATTGCCGGCACCCCCCGTGGCAGACGCCTTCTCCTGCTCGTCCGCGTGCGTGAGGAGCAGCTTCGACTCCTGCTGGAGCCGCGCCGCCGTCTTCTGCAGCAGCGCACGGTGGTTGCCGTTCCAGTCGGACCGGAAGCGGGACGCGTCCTGGCCTTTCCACGCGGGGCTGTTGTTGATATGGCCGCTCAGCTGCTGCGACTGCTGCTGCAGCATGTCGGCCGTCTTGCTGAACTGCCGCGCCAAGGTGCGCAGCTGCTCGACGTCGGCGCCCCACAAAGTTCCTGCCACCCGGTATCCCCCCAATAGTGTCCAAACCAGCAGTCCGTCAGGCTGCAGGCTTCAGCTTAGGCGAGCCCCCGCCAAGTCGCGATGGGGTGAGCTCCCCATGCAGCTGCCCACAGCGACTAGCTCCGCCTGGACTCCTCGGCCACGGCTGCCTTCCGGGCCCGCAGCGCAAAGAAGGCGCCGAACGCGAAGACCTGCGTAACAACCACCAGCACGATAGCCCCGGCGATCTTGTTGCTGCCCAGGATCATGGTCAGCCCCACGATGGCGGACAGCAGCGCAAGCAGCGGCAGCAGCATGTACCCCAGGACAAAGAGGGTTTCCGGTTTCTTCAGCATGTTCCTAGCCCTCGGTCCTTGACCATTTGGTGAATCGGTAGCGTGTGCCGTTGGCACCGGTCAGCCAGCCGTCCGGAGGAACGGACGCGGTGGCCTCCCAACTGGTGCCGAGTTCGGGGGCAAACGTGTCGCCGTCGGCCTTCACATCGATGGTGGTGATCACCGCAACATTGGCCAGGTCCGTGGATTGGCGGAAGATCTCGCCGCCGCCCAGGATCCAGACGGTGTCGCCGCCGTCGACGAACTGCGACTCCAGCAGCGCGTCATCCAGCGAAGGAACCACAATGGCGCCCTTCGCCTCAGGCGTGTCTGCCCAGTCCTTCTGCCGGGTGATGACGATGTTGGTCCGCCCGGGCAGGGGACGGTACTTGTCCGGGAAGGACAGCCAGGTCTTGCGCCCCATGATGACCGGGTGCCCGGTGGTCAGGCGGGTGAAATGCTTGAGGTCCTCGGGCAGGTGCCAGGGCATGTCCCCGTCCTTGCCGATGACGCCGTCGGGGGTCTGCGCCCAGACCAGTCCGACGCCGGTGATCGAGGCGGCCAGCTCCTCCGTAAAGGACTGCGGATCGGTGAAGTTCTCGGTGCTCATACGGCGATCGGTGCCTTAATCGTCGGGTGGTGCTTGTAACCCACCACTTCGAAATCCTCCAGCGTGTAGTCGAAGATCGACGCCGGCTTCCGGTTGATCTTCAGCTGCGGGTACTCGTACGGCTCCCGCTCCAGCTGCTTGAGGACCTGGTCCATGTGGTTCTCGTAAATATGCACGTCGCCGCCGGTCCAGATGAACTCGCCGGGCTCAAGCCCCACCTGCTGGGCAAGCATGCACGTCAGCAGGGCGTAGGAGGCGATGTTGAACGGCACGCCCAGGAACATGTCCGCCGAGCGCTGGTACAACTGGCAGGACAACCTGCCGTTGGCTACGTAGAACTGGAAGAACGCGTGGCACGGCGGCAGGGCCATGTCGCTCAGCTCGGAGACATTCCACGCCGAGACGATGTGCCGGCGCGAGTCCGGGTTGGACTTCAGGCCCTCCACGAGCTCGGCGATCTGGTCGATGTGGCCGCCGTCCGGGGTGGGCCAGCTGCGCCACTGGACACCGTAGACCGGCCCCAGGTCGCCATCTGCGTCTGCCCATTCGTCCCAGATGGTGACGCCCTGGTCCTGCATCCACTTCACGTTGGTTTCACCGCGCAGGAACCACAGCAGCTCCACGGCGACGGACTTGAAGTGCACCCGCTTGGTGGTGATCAGCGGGAAGCTCTTCGACAGGTCGAAACGCAGCTGCCGCCCGAAAACGCTGGTGGTTCCGGTTCCGGTCCGGTCGGATTTGTGCGTGCCGGAAGCCAGGACATCGCGCAGGAGGTCTTCATAAGGCGTTGGGATGCTCACGCACCAAGTCTATCGGGGTTGCTTGTCCGCTTCCTGAATCCCGGCCGGGTCAGTCGTCGAACGGCTTGAACTGCTCGACGGCGACCACCCGGTTCTTTGCCCCGGGCGCCACATGGCAGACCACCAGTTCGCCGGGGGAGAGATATGGCTCCTCCGAGGGCAGCAGGCTGCCCAGCCGGCCGGGCATGTGCTTCGCCAGCTGCGCGAAGACCGTCGGCAGCGCGGGGCGGTGGGTGCAGACCACCACCGGCCGCTGCTTATCGAAGAGGGCCTCGACGACGGCCGCGGTCTTCTTCGGGCTGCGGTGGTGGCGGTGTTCCGTGAGGGCTTCCGCCATCCGAACCTTTGCGCCTGCCACTTTCGCATAGGGTGCAACAGTCGCCACGCACCTGAGCCAGGGACTGGTAACCACGCGCGGGGGCTGCCATACCTGCAGCAGCCGTCCCACCGCCTGTGCCTGCCGGGTGCCGGTGGCGGCCAGCGGGCGTTCACCCTCGGCTTTGGTCCAGGACGAGCGCGGCTTCGCTTTGGCATGCCTGAGGACCACGAGCGGCCAGGTGTTCAGCTCGCCTTCCTCGTGGGCTTTGCGCAGGTACTCCAGCGGTACGACGTCGGTGGGGTTGGACAGCAGCTTGGCCGCCTTCTCCGGGGCGCACCACATGACGCTGTCCACCTCCTTGCCGTCCGGGACCAGCCGGGTCCCGTTGGCCTTGACCGCCCAGTAGAAAACCACCTTGAGGCCGGAAGCGACGCGGTAGTGGATGGCGGGCAGCGGCCGGCCCAGGGGCGCGTCCAGCCCGATCTCCTCCCGCACCTCACGGAGGGCGCATTCAGGGATGGTCTCGCCGTCGTCGATCTTCCCTTTGGGCCATGACCAGTCGTCATAGCGGGGCCGGTGGATCAGCAGGACTTCAAGCCTGTCATTTGTGACCCGCCACGGAAGGGCGCCGGCAGCCGTTACTGCAACTGGTTCCCCCGGATGGTCTGTCTGGTCAGCTACGAGTGCATCGCTCGACAAAACAGCTGCCCTTACCGCCGGCTCAGGCTGCGCTGGCGGGGCCGAGAGGCGAGCAGCCAGGACTGCACGTCCTCAAGCGGCTTTCCGTCCTCGGCCAGGTGGTGCCGGGTCCAGTCGCCCTCGTTGTCCAGGTGCCAGCTGGCGGTTTCGGGTGCCATGTACCGCTTGAGCAGGTCCAGGACGTAGTTGATGTCGTCGGCGCTTGCCAGCTGGACCAGGGCCTCCACGCGGCGGTCCAGGTTCCGGTGCATCATGTCCGCGGAGCCGATGTACACCACGGGGTCGCCGCCGTTGGCGAACGCGAACACCCGGGAGTGCTCAAGGAACCTGCCCAGGATGGACCGGACGGTGATGTTTTCGCTCAGGCCCGGAACCCCAGGCCGGAGCGAGCAGATGCCGCGGACCACCACGTCCACCTTCACACCGGCCTGGGAAGCCCGGTACAGGGAATCGATGATGGCCTCGTCCACCATGGAGTTCACCTTGATCTGGACCCGGCCGGGTACCCCGGCGCGGGCATTGCGGATCTCGGTTTCGATCCGGTCGATGAGCCCTGACCGCACCGAACGCGGCGCAACGAGCAGGCGCTTGAAGGTGGACTTCGGGGCGTAGCCGGAGAGCTGGTTAAACAGCTTGGACAGGTCCTCGCCCACCTGCTCGTTGGCGGTCAGAAGGCCCAGGTCCTCGTAGTACCGTGCGGTCCGCGGGTGGTAGTTGCCGGTGCCGATGTGGCAGTACCGGCGCAGCCCGTCCACTTCCTGCCGGACCACCAGGGACAGCTTGCAGTGCGTCTTCAGGCCCACGATGCCGTAGACCACGTGCACGCCGGCCTGCTCGAGCTTGCGGGCCCATGAGATGTTGGCCTGCTCGTCGAAGCGGGCCTTGATTTCCACCAGTGCCAGGACCTGCTTGCCGGCCTCGGCAGCGTCGATCAGGGCGTCCACGATGGGGGAGTCGCCCGAGGTGCGGTAGAGGGTCTGCTTGATGGCCTGGACCTTGGGGTCCGCAGCCGCCTGCTCCAGGAACGCCTGGACGGAGGTGGAGAACGAGTCGTACGGGTGGTGCAGCAGGATGTCCCGGCGGCGCATGGCCGCGAAGACGTTCGCCGCTTTTGAGGTCTCGGACTCGTTCAGGTACCGGGACGTGTGCGGAACGTGCTTGGGGTAGTGGAGATCAGCACGGTCAATGCCGGCGATGACGGACAGGCCGCGGAGGTCCAGCGGAGCCGGGACCGAGTACACCTCGGATTCCTCCACCCCCAGTTCGCGGATCAGCAGAGCGCGGATGTTGGGGTTGATGTCGTTGGTGACTTCCAGCCGCACGGGAGGGCCGAAGCGGCGGCGCAGCAGTTCCTTCTCCAGCGCCTGCAGGAGGTTTTCGGCGTCGTCCTCCTCCACCTCCACGTCCTCGTTGCGGGTGACCCGGAAGGTGTGGTGTTCCAGGACCTCCATGCCGGGGAAGAGCTTGTCCAGGTGGACGGCGATGACTTCTTCCAGGGCGATGAACCGGGCCACCCGGCCGGCGACTGCGCCGGCACGGGGACCGTCGATGGAGATCAGGCGCGGCAGCTGGTCCGGCACCTTGACGCGGGCGAACAGCTCCTTGTCGCTGACCGGGTTCCGCACCACCACGGCCAGGTTCAGGGAAAGCCCGGAAATGTACGGGAACGGGTGGGCCGGATCAACCGCCAGGGGGGTGAGGATGGGGAAGACCTTCTCGGCGAACATCACGCTCAGCTGCTGCTTGGCGGCGTCGTCCAGTTCGTCCCAGTGCATCAGGTGGATGTGCTCATAGGCCAGGGCCGGGCGGATCTGGTCCGCGTACACCTGCGCGTGCCGCTGCTGCAGCCGGTGCGCTTCCTCGCTGATCCGTTCCAGGACCTCTACCGGGCTCAGCCCGGCAGGGGACGGGACGGCCAGGCCGGTGGCGATGCGGCGCTTCAGGCCGGCCACCCGGACCATGAAGAACTCATCCAGGTTCGACGCGAAAATCGAGAGGAAGCTGACGCGTTCCAGCAGGTGCAGCGAGGGATCCTCGGCAAGTTCCAGGACCCTGGAGTTGAAGGCCAGCCAGCTCAGTTCACGGTCCAGGAAGCGGTCCGGGCGGATGTCGCCTTCGGGCTGCAGGTTCGGCGCAAATTCCGGAATGTCGATGCGGTCCTGGGTGGCGCGGGAAGCCGGTACTTCGGAGGAACCGAAGCGGGCGCGTACAGGAACCGCAACATCCTGGGACGTGGCTGTTCCGGAAGGTTCCGGGTTCATGGCATCTCCTTTACCTGGCGCTTGGTGCTGGTGCTTCCGGCCCGCGCGGTCTTGTTTCAACCTTACAAGCATTCATTGCCGCGAAACCCTAGATTTCCGGGTACTCCGGCGGACATGTCAGTCGACTGGACTAACCGGCCGCCACCGGCCCGTACATCACGTCCATGTCCCAGCGGGTGAACCCCAGCCGGCGGTACAGGGAAACGGCGGGGGCGTTCTCCGCATCGGTGTACAGCATCACGGCATGCAGGCCCTGTTCCTGCAGGTGCCGGATCCCCGCGACGGTGAGTGCCTTGCCGAGCCCCATGCCCTGCGCTTCCGGCGCCACGCCCACCACATAGACCTCGCCGATGGCAGGGTGTGGTCCGTGCTGCGGGTGCACTTTCGTCCAGTGGAAGCCCAGCAACCGCCCGCCGGCGTCCTCGGCCAGGAGGAAACCTGCGGGGTCGAACCAGTCCTCGGCCATGCGTGCCTCAAGGTCCGCCCGTGTGAGGTTGCCCTGCTCGGGATGGTCAGCGAAGGCCGCCCTGTTGACCGCCAGCCACGCCTCCTCATCCTGCCCCGGAACGAAAGCGCGGAGCGTGACCCCGTCCGGGAGGTCGGCGTCGGGCAGGTCGGCGCCCGCCGTCGTCATCCGCATCTTCCACAGTTCCCGCACCGGCGCGTACCCGTACCGGGCCGCAAGATCCGCGGCGGCCTCGTGGTTGCCGTGGGACCAGGCCTTCAACCCGTCCAGCCCGCGGGTTTCCACCAGGGCACCCACCAGGCGGTCGGCCACGCCCTGGTTGCGGTAGGAGGGGTGGACGGCGAGCTCCAGGATGCCGCTGCCGTCCGGTTCCTCGACCACGACGGCGAACCCCGCCAGGTCCTGCCCCGTGGCGGGATCCGAGTCCTCGTCAGGGGCGTACAGCGCCAGGGTCAGCAGCGAGTGCGCGGCGGAATCGCCGGCGCGCAGGGTCACCAGGGTCTGCTCCGAGATGGAGGGATTACCGTCGGACTCTTCGGCCGCGGCAAGCAGGTCGCGGCAGTCTTTCAGGAGCTGCTGGTCAACGCCGCCTCGGACAACATGGACGGGCCACTTCTCTGGGTGCGCAGGAGTCATGAAGCAAGGCTATACGGGTTGGCGCCCGGCCACTCAGGCCTCGGTGAGCTCGTCTTCCTGCTGCCGCACCAGTGTGAGGCGGTACCCCACATTGCGGACGGTGCTGATCAGGTTCTCGTGGTCGGCGCCCAGCTTGGCGCGCAGCCGCCGGACATGGACGTCCACGGTGCGGGTGCCGCCGTAGTAGTCATAGCCCCACACCTCGGTGAGGAGCTGCTGGCGGGTAAATACCCTGCCGGGGTGCTGGGCGAGGTATTTCAGGAGCTCGAACTCCTTGAAGGTCAGGTTCAGCGGTGCGCCGTTCACGCGGGCCGTGTAGCTGGCTTCGTCGATGACCACGCCGGCGGCGCGGATTTCGCTGGGCGCGTCTTCCTGCTCAGGAACGGCCCGGGCCACCGACAGCCTGATCCGCGCTTCCACCTCGGCCGGCCCGGCAGAGTCGAGGACGATATCGTCTACAGCCCAGGCCGAGGAAACGGCGGCCATGCCGCCTTCGGTGAGGATCAGCACCAGCGGGGCGCTGAGGCCGGTGGCCTTAAGTAGCTGGGTGAGCGAGCGGGCGCCCACCAGGTCCTTCCGCGCATCCAGCAGGACGATGTCGCAGGGGTCTGTTTCGAGCAGGGCGGTGGGCTCGGCGGGAAGGATGTGGACCCGGTGGTTCAGCAATTCAAGGGCAGGCAGGATGTCGACCGAAGAGCCGGTGCTGTTCGTCAGTAACAGGATGTGCGACATTGTTCCTCCAAGGGCCGTCCGCGCATCATTGGGCGACTGAACCGGATTTCCACCGGCCGGTACTGGCTCCCGTGAGGGTTTCCGGCCGGCGTCAAAGGCTGCCGGCCAGCCACCCTGGCAGGGAGCTTAGCTGAACCTTGAGTATACCCGGCACCCCCTGCTGAGCCAGAGATCCACGCGCTGCAACAGGACGTTTTGCGACATAACCCGTTCACATAAGGCAGGATTGAGCCAGGGCGGCACGCCCTGCCAGGAAGGGGCTTTGTCCCCGGTCGACGCCAGGATGGGATTGCAGCGCAGTGAGTGCAGACGCTAAGCAGAGGCAGGGTCCCGCATGACGGCGGATCTGCAGGCACCCGTTCGTTCCCTCGGCTCCTGGACCATCGGCCTGGTGGGAATCGCGGGCCTCGCGGCGATCATCGCCGGCGTCTACACCACCCGGGAAGCCCTGGTGGTCGTGGCCGTCCTGATCGCCGCCGCGGTGGGCATCGGCTGGCCCCACTTCCTGCGGATACCGGCAAAGAAAACTCTCGCCGCGGTCATCGCCCTGCCGGGCGCGGCTGCCGCGATCGCCGCCGCCACGGTACCCGGCCCCGGTTTCCTCGACTGGACCCCGGCGTTTATCGCCGTGGGAATGATGGCGGTCTTCGTGGTGCAGCTCATCAGGGGAACCGGGCAGGCGCAGCGGCTTGAATCAACGCTCGGCTGCTGTGTGGGTGTCCTGCTGTCCTGCCTCGGCTCGGGATGGGTTGCCGGGGCCAGGTTCAACGGCGTGCGCGAGATGCTCCTGGTGGCGGCCATCAGTGCCGCAGTGGCGTTGCTCACAGGACTCATCCGCTGGCCCGACAGTGTGGTCGCGCCGCTCGGCATGGTGCTGGCCGGGCTCGCCGGGCCGCTCGCCGGACTGGTCTTCTCCGACATAGCGGTCCTTCCTGCCGCCATTTTCGGCGTCGTGGTGGGTGCCGTGCTGGCCAGTTTCCGCCGGATGGCCACCCTTCGCGGCGCGCCCCTGAACGTTCCCGCGGCCCTCAGCATGGGGCTGGCGCCCGTCTCCGCGGTGGGTTCACTCGCCTACTTCATAGACAAACTACTCATCTACTAACGCGTTAGGATGGCATCATGTCCGTACTTGCTTTTGAAATCTTCTTCCTTGTCCTGCTCGGCATCGCCAGCATTTCCATGGCCTGGTTCGCCGGTTTTGTGGTCTACCGCCTCTTCAAGGGCCAGAAGTAGACCACACTTTTTCGGAGCTAGCTGTATCTCGAGGTAATTGCCGTGCCCATTGAGATTCCTACAGATCTGACCCCTGAACTCGTTCCACTTTCCTGGCTCATTGGTGAGTGGGAAGGCCGCGGCCGGCTTGGCAGCGGGGACGAGGACTCGGAGCATTTCCTGCAGCACGTTTCCTTCACCCACAACGGCCTGCCGTACCTCCAGTACCGTGCGGAAAGCTGGCTGACCGACGACGACGGAACGCGCCTGCGGCCGCTCACGGTCGAGACCGGCTTCTGGGCGCTGGAGCGCAAACAGCTGGATGCCGACGGCGGCCCGGGCCTGATCCCGGCGGACATCGTGCCCGCCCTGAAGAGCGCCGATGAGGTGGAGGCCCTGCGCAACAGCGAGGGCGGCTTCGACATCTCGGTGTCCATCTCCCATCCCGGCGGCATTTCAGAGCTGTATTACGGGCAGATCAAGGGCCCCCAGATCCAGCTGACCACCGACATGGTGATGCGGGGCAGCCATTCCAAGGACTACAGCGCCGCCACCCGCATCTTCGGCCTGGTGGACGGCAACCTGCTGTGGCGCTGGGACGTCGCAACCGGGGGAGAAGGCGGGAAGGGCCTGGAAGCCCACGCCTCGGCTTTCCTGAAACGGGTTTCATAACCAAAGGAGCGGTGCCGTGGGAACAGTTGAAAGCCCGAAGGACTACAGCGACCTGAAGGCCGTCTTCTTCAACGGCACGCTCAAGAAATCCCCGCAAACGTCCAACACTGACGGTCTGATCACCATCAGCCGGTGGATCATGGAAAAGCAGGGTGTCACCACCCGGGTGATCCGCACGGTGGACCACGATATTGCCAGCGGCGTCTACCCGGACATGAGGCAGTACGGCTGGCAGACCGACGAGTGGCCTGAGCTCTACCCCGCGGTCCAGGCGGCGGACATCGTGATAGTAGCCGGCCCCATCTGGCTTGGGGACAACTCCTCGCAGACCAAGAAGCTGATTGAGCGCCTCTACGCCCATTCCGGAGAACTCAACAGCAAGGGCCAGTGGGCGTTCTACCCGAAGGTGGGCGGCTGCCTGATCACCGGCAACGAGGACGGCATCAAGCACTGCTCCATGAACATCCTCTACAGCCTGCAGCACATCGGCTTCAGCATCCCGCCGCAGGCAGACGCCGGCTGGATCGGGCCCGTGGGGCCGGGCCCCAGCTACCTGGATGAGGGTTCTGGTGGGCCCGAAAGCGACTTCACCAACCGGAACACGACGTTCATGACCTGGAATCTCCTGCACCTGGCCCGGATTCTCAAGGACGCCGGCGGCCTGCCCGCCTACGGCAACCTGCCGCAGGAATGGTCCGCCGGAACCCGGTTCGATTTTGAAAACCCGGAATACCGTTGACTGCTGCCCGGTGGTTGAGCAGTCGAAACCGGAGTACCGATAGAACCCTTGCCGGTGGTTGAGCCTGTCGAAACCGGAATACCTACTGACATAAGGACGTTGCCCCAAGTATGACTATTCCCAGCCCTCTGTTGTCGCGCCGTGCCGCCGTTGAGGCAGCCGGCGCGGACGCCGGCGTCGCGGCCCACTACGGCGAGCCCCTGCGCGAGCAGCGGGCCCTCGCCGCCGGAACCGCCGTCGTCGACCTCTCCCACCGCGGCGTCGTGACCGTAACCGGTCCCGACCGGCTGAGTTGGCTCAACACCCTCTCCTCGCAGCAGGTCACCGGCCTGGCTCCGGGCGAGTCCACCGAGCTGCTGCTCCTCAGCTTGCAGGGGCGGATTGAGTTTGATGCGCGGGTGGTTGACGACGGCGGGACCACCTGGCTGATTGTCGAGGGCACCGAGGCAGCGCCGCTGGCGGAGTTCCTCAACAGGATGAAGTTCATGCTGCGGGTCGAGGTGGCCGACGTCTCCACCGACTGGGCTGTTGTGGGCAGCACCAAAGCCGTCCCGGAATGGTCCGGCCTGCTGGCCTGGCAGGACCCGTGGCCGCATGTCAGCGCAGGCGGCTTCTCCTATGCCACGGTGACCGAGGCCAACCATCCCGGGCTTGAACGTCCCTGGTTTGAATACCTTGTCCCCGCGGCGGCCCTGGAGGAGACGGTTGGAGGCCGGCCTCTCGCCGGCACCCTCGCGGCCGAGGCCCTGCGCGTGGCCGCCTGGCGGCCCCGGATCGGTGCCGAAACGGATGACAAGACCATCCCGCACGAGCTTGACCTCCTCCGTACAGCGGTGCACCTGGCCAAGGGCTGCTACAAGGGGCAGGAGACCGTTGCCCGCGTCCACAACCTGGGGCATCCGCCGCGGCGCCTCGTGTTCCTGCAGTTGGACGGATCGCAGCACACCCTTCCCGCCGCCGGCAGCCCTGTGCTGGTGGGCGACCGGAAGGTGGGGACGGTGACCTCGGTGGCCCAGCACTACGAAATGGGACCGGTTGCGCTGGCAGTCATAAAACGTTCGGTTGCCCCGGATGAGATACTGACGGTTCTGGACGGGGACGAGCCGTACCCCGCCAGCCAAGAACTCATCGTCGCCCCCGACGCCGGCCAGGTGGTGGGGCGCCAGACCGGATTCCTCAGGGGGCCACGCTGATGACTGACAACGCCGCACCAACGGCCGGGACCGACGACGACGCCGTCGCCCTCGCCCATACACTCTTCGAGGCGGCCAGGGAGGGCAACACGGACCTGTTGCGGGCCTATCTTGAGGCGGGCGCCCCGGCCAACCTGACCAACTCCGCCGGGGACTCCCTCCTGATGCTGGCCGCGTACCACGGCCACGCAGATGCGGTGCAGCTTGTCCTCCAGCACGGCGCGGACGCCAACACTCCCAATGACCGCGGCCAGACACCCCTGGCCGGGGCGGCCTTCAAGGGTTACGCGGACGTGGCCCGCGTGCTGCTGGACGCCGGCGCGGATCCTGACGCCGGTTCCCCGTCCGCCCGCGCAGCGGCACAGATGTTCGCGCGCCAGGAGATCCTGGACCTCCTCGGCTAGCCACTGCTTCCCGGTGGTTGACAGGCTCAACCACCGGCCCTGAGAAAGATGACCGAGTGGAAAACGTAGCAAAACCGTGGCCGGCCCTGTGGTCCCTGGTGATCGGGTTCTTCATGATCCTGATCGACAGCACCATCGTCTCCGTGGCCAACCCAGTGATCATGGAGGGCCTGGGTGCGGACATCAACTCGGTGATCTGGGTGACCAGCGCCTACCTGCTGGCGTACGCGGTGCCGCTGCTGATCACCGGCAGGCTCGGCGACCGGTTCGGACCCAAGAAGCTCTACCTCCTGGGCCTGGTGGTGTTCACCCTCGCCTCGCTGTGGTGCGGACTGGCCGGGAACGTGGAGACCCTGATTGCCGCACGCGTGCTGCAGGGCCTCGGCGCCGCGATCATGACGCCGCAGACCATGGCCGTGATCACCCGGATCTTCCCGCCAGACCGGCGCGGGGCGGCCATGTCGGTGTGGGGAGCCACTGCCGGGATGGCCACCCTGGTGGGACCCATTCTGGGCGGCGTCCTGGTGGACGGACTGGGCTGGCAGTGGATCTTCTTCATCAACCTGCCCGTCGGTGTCGTCGGCTTCATCCTGGCGCTGCGGAACGTTCCCGCCCTCACCACCCACCGGCACAGGTTCGACATCCCCGGTGTGGTGCTCAGCGCCGTCGGGCTCTTCCTGCTGGTCTTTGGCATCCAGGAAGGCGAGACGTACAACTGGGGCACCATCATCGGACCCGTCAGCGTGTGGAGCCTCATCATTGCCGGCCTGGTTGTGCTGGCGGGCTTTGTGGTGTGGCAGCGGTACAACAAGGGTGAGCCGCTGCTGCCGCTGGGGCTGTTCCGGGACCGGAACTTCTCGCTCGCCAACCTCGGCATCACGATGGTGGGCTTCACCGTGACGGCCTTCGGCCTGCCCCTGATTTTCTACTACCAGATGGTCCGCGGCCTGACCCCCACGCAGTCAGCCCTGCTGATGGTGCCCATGGCCCTGATTTCAGGCGGACTGGCGCCCGTGGTGGGGAAGCTGGTGGACCGGATCAACCCCAAGTACCTGGCCGCCGGCGGCCTGACCCTGATGGCTGTTGCCCTGGCCTGGAACGCCTTGCTCATGCAGCCCGGAACGCCCATCCTGCTGTTCCTGCTGCCCAGCGCCGTCCTGGGGTTCGCAAACGCCGGGATCTGGGCGCCGCTCAGCACCACCGCAACCCGCAACCTTCCGCCCCGCCAGGCCGGGGCAGGCTCAGGCGTCTACAACACCACCCGCCAGTTCGGGGCGGTGCTGGGAAGTGCAGCCATCGCCGTGCTGATCCAGGCACGACTCGCCGCTGAGCTGCCCGCCGGCGGGCCAGCCGGTGCGACGGGCGAAGGGATGGCCCTCACCGGCACTTTGCCGGAAGCCCTCCACAGCGGGTTCTCGACGGCGATGGCCCAGTCCATCCTGCTGCCCGCCGCGGTGATCCTGGCCGGCGCGGCGGTGGCGCTGTTCTTCGCCAAACCCCAGCCGGTTCAGCACTGGGGCGCGGGAGCGCCCGCATCAGCCAAGGTGGACGCTGGTCTGGATTCCGCCGGCTGAAAGGCCAAGTCTGCGGGCCAGCGCCAGCGCCCCGGTGTTGCTGACGTCCGTCCGCCACTGGAGGGTCAGCCCGGCGGCCAGTGCTTCATGGGCCGCGATGGAGGCGGCCAGCGTCCCGAGCCCCTGCCGTCGCCATTCCGGGTCCACCAGGACACCGAGGTGCGCCAGCAGGCCCTCCCACTCCGCGTAGGCCCCGCAGGCCAGGGGAACCCGCCGTCCCTCTAGCTCGTGGACGATGGTGTAGCGGTTTTCCAGGTCGGAAAGGCCCACCTCGTTGACGTCATCCGGCGGGCACCGGCCCTCAAGTTCGATGGCCTCGGGGTTGCCGTGCGAAACGGTCATTTCCCCTGCCGGCTGCTTGAGCGGCAGGTCGTCCGCAAAGAACAGTGCCGCGGCGCCCAGGCCATGCCCGCCACGGGAGCGGGTCAGGGTCAGGAGGGTCACGTGCTGTGCCATCTCTTCGTCCGGAATGCCCGCCGCGGCGTCGATGACCCACTGCGGGCCCACCAGGGCGGAACTGCCGAAGAGGCGGAGAAACTCCACGGTCCGGGCTGAATCGTCAGCCCGGACCACGCGTTCACCGGATGCAAGGGCTGCCCCGAAGGCGTCGTCATCCAGCCCAAGGCGCCGTGCCCACGCAAGCTGGATGATGGCGGCGGAACCGGGGTCGAGTGTCATGTTCCCAGCCTAGGGCGGCCAGGCCGCTCAACCGAGCAGGCCGCTCAGCCGAAGAGGACCGCGGCTTCGTCGTAGCGCTTCTGCGGCACGGTCTTGAGCTGGCCCAGGGCGTCCTGGAAGCCGACGTGCTCGATGTCCGTACCCTTCAGGGCCACCATGGTGCCCCAGTAGCCTTCCACCACGGAGTCGATGGCGGCCATGCCGAGCCGGGTGGCGAGGACCCGGTCGAAGGCTGAGGGGACGCCGCCGCGCTGGATGTGGCCGAGGATGGTGGCGCGGGTTTCGATGCCCGTGCGGGCCTCCAGTTCCGGTGCCAGCTGGTCGGCGATGCCGCCCAGGCGGGGACGGCCGAAGGTGTCCAGGCCGCGTTCGGAGTGCGGGGTTTCCATGTGCTCCGGGACGAAGCCCTCGGCCACCACCACCAGCGGCGCGCGGCCGCGGGCGTGGGCTTCGTTCACCCATTCGGTGATCTGCTCGATGCTGACCTTCTGCTCCGGGATGAGGATGGCGTGGGCACCTGCGGCCATGCCGGCGTGCAGCGCGATCCAGCCCACGTGCCGGCCCATGACCTCGGCGATCATGCAGCGGTGGTGGGATTCGCCGGTGGTGCGGAGCCGGTCGATGGCTTCGGTGGCGATTTGCACGGCGGTGTCGAAACCGAAGGTGTAGTCGGTGGCGTCAAGGTCGTTGTCCACGGTCTTGGGGACGCCGACGATCTTGAGGCCGGCGTCGGTGAGGCGCTTGGCGGCGGCCAGCGTTCCCTCACCGCCGATGGCGATGATCGCGTCGATTCCCAGCCGGTCCATGTGGGCCTTGATGACCTCGGGGCCGCCGCCGTTGTCGAACGGGTTGGTGCGGGAGGTGCCGAGGATGGTGCCGCCCTGCTTGGCGATGCCGCGGACCATGGTGCGGGGGATGTCGATGATGTCGCCTTCCACCACGCCGCGCCAGCCGTCGAGGAATCCGACGAACTCGTGGCCGTGGATGGCGATGCCTTTCAGTACGGCGCCGCGGATCACCGCGTTCAATCCGGGGCAGTCGCCACCGCTGGTGAGGATTCCAATTTTCATGTTTGGCTCAAATCCTGGGAGAGGGTTTACAGGCAGAGCGCCACGCTGAGCTCATCTAGAAGTGTAGTGGGAGGTGTGGGGTACGACACAAACTGGTTACAAACGCCGCGGCCGCCGGCAACGCAGCAGCCCCTGCCCGGTGGGGGCAGGGGCTGCTGGGAGAGTTGTCAGGGACGGTTCAGCGAGCGCCGGTCCAGGAAGGTCTGGAGCGGGATCACGTTGCGCTGGTCCGGCAGGACCGCCCACGCCAGGAGGTAGAAGACGACGGCGGGTCCCGGCAGCAGGCAAAACACCAGGAAGGCGATCCGGACGTAGGCCACATCCACGTTCAGCTTGGCCGCGATGCCGCCCAGGACGCCGCCGAGCCAGCGCTGCGGGCCGCGTTTCAGGCCGAGGCCCCTGACGATGCTGAAAAACTTGTCCATGGTTCAAGACTTCCCTGTTGTTGGTTCATTGTCACGTTTTCGGGCCGACAGCAGTCCGCCCACCACCAGCGCGGCGCCGGCTCCGATCATGAGCCCGATCAGGACGTAGGTGCCGTTGAGGGTCACGATGCCCAGCTGGGCCACGATGATCAGGGCCGCCAGGGCCAGGACAATCAGTCCCCATACCACCGTGCCCACCCGGGCCGGTGCCGTTCCTGCATCGGTGCTTGCCGCCGTCGGGACGCCCGAGTAGGAGCCAGTGGTCCGGGGTTCGGGGGTCCGGGGCCCGGGGGCCTGGTTGCTGTTGCTCATTTCAGTTGCCTTCCTCGATGGTGACGTTGCTGAACGTGCCGTCGATCTGGACCACCAGGCGGCTGCCGGGCTCGTCGGTGTTGTAGCTGCTTTCGCGGGTGGTGGTGCCGCCGCGCTGTCCGGTCACCTCATTGAGGTTTCCCATGGTCATGTCCGCCTTGATGTCCACGGGCACGTTGTCCGGGATGACCACGGTCACGTTGCTGGCGGTGATGTCCAGCGGGATGACGACGTCGGAGCTGAGCGGGGCGTCGTCGGCCAGGTTGGTGAGGTCCACAGTTCCCCGTCCGGCCGTGACATCGTACCCGTCCTGGGCCTCCGCGATGGTGGCCGGGCTCCAATTGACCTGCTGGAACCGGACCCTGTCGCCGTCGCCCACCACGTTGTACACACCCCCGGTGACCAGCGCGATGACGGCGAACAGGCTCAGGACGCCTGCCGTCCTGCCGCGGATGCCGGCCACCAGGATGCCCAGGCCCAGTACTGCGGCTGCGCTTGCCCAGACGATCGCGTTGGCGGCATCGCCCAGGTCAATCACGTTGGTGACGTCCAGGGCCTTGAGTCCACCACCCACCAGCAGCGCCGCACCCGTTGCGATGGCCACAGCGGGGGCGCCCGGACCCGCAGGCCGGGGCTTCGGCGGCCGCGGTGGCGTGGGGGTGCCGTATGCAGGCGCTCCGGTGCCGCCGCCATAGGTCCCGTCCGCGTAGGAGCCGGTGCCCGGGCCGCTGCCGTAGGACGGCATGGACCCGGAACCGGGGGCGGTGCCGTAGGTTGTGCCGGTGGCGGAGAAGGAGGAGGTGGTGGCACTTCCGGAGTGCCCGGCGTCGTACGTACCGCTGTAGGGACCCGGCTGCTGTCCGGCCATCGCGGGCCTGGCGCCCTTGTTGCGCTGGGACAGGTAGTAGATCAGGTAGATGGCGCCGCCCACCCAGAAGACGGTCCAGAGGAAGCCGCCGAAGCCGTTATGGGTCCAGCCCCAGAAGCCGCCGCCCAGGCCCGTCAGGCCCACGATGATGGCGATCAGGGCGCCGGTCATCCCTGTGGTCCAGCGGCCCGCCCCGGCTTCCTGCACGTGGATCCGGCCGTCCGGTTCGGGGAGGAACGCCCAGGCCAGGCCGTACAGCAGCACGCCGATGCCGGCGAAGAGCGTGAGGACGATGAAGACGCCGCGGATGATCAGCGGGTCCACGCCCAGCCGGTTGGCGATGCCGCTGGAGACGCCGCCCACCCAGCGGTCGGTGCCGCGGTGGATGCCGTGGCCCCGGACCCAGGTGAAGAAGTCCGTGGACTGCGAGGGGGCAGTGGAAGCGTACTGCGGGCCGGGAAGCCCGCCGGACGCCGCCTCATGGCTGCCGGAAGGAATGCTGCCTCCGGGCTGGTAGCCGGAGGCGTTCCGGCCGTCAGCGGGACCGGCGTTATTCCTGTCCGCGTCCTGCGGGGCGGTAGGGCCCGCGGACGGGGCCGAAGTTGGTGGCACGGAGGACGGCAGGGGCTCGGTGGGCCGCTGGCTGCCGGGACCCGGAAGGGGCTCGGTGGGCTGGCCGTCGTCGGGGGAGGGGGTCTGCGAGTTCATACCTAAATCCTCGCGTTTGCGCAGGTCGGCGCTCTACTGGGGGATACCCTGAACCGCCCCTGAGTCACCCCCGGTTGCCGCCGGAATCCGGTCCGGGGAACCCTGATCCGTGCTTGGATTGTTCCATGACAACCCTCCCGGCAAGGCCGCCCCTGGCCCGCAGCAGCGACCGCGTGATCGCGGGCGTGTGTTCGGGCCTGGCGGTCCACCTGGGCTGGCCGGTCAAGAATGTCCGGGTGGCCATGGCACTCGCCTCCCTCGCCGGCGGGGCCGGTCTGGCCTTTTACGCCTGGCTGTGGATCATGGTTCCCACCGCGGACGAGGCCGCCCGGCGCAATGCCCGCCGCCCGGCGTCGCCCATTGCGCCTGCGGTGAGCCAGCCGGCAAATTCCCCGTCCGGGGTGCCGGCTCCTGTTCCGGACCTTTCCGACCGGGGCGCGGGCGCTGGCATAGCGGCCTCACCGGGCGGTGCTGCCGCCCGGGCCGCAACGCCTTTCGAGGACGGCGGCCGGACCAGTGCAGCCCCCGGCTCCGTCCAGCCACCGCCCTGGTTCCGCTTCCGGACCATGAAGTACGGCAAGGAAATCCTGCTGGGCTCCGGCCTGCTGCTGGTGGCCGGCATCATGATCGCGCAGCTGCTGGGGGTGGACGTTCCGCTCGGAACGCTGATCCCGGCCGCGGCGGTCCTGGGCGGCGCCTCCATCGCCTGGATGCAGCTGGATGAAACGCGGCGCGCCGGCCTGGTGGACAAGACGAAGGCCGACCAGGCCGGCGGCTGGGCGCGCCTGGCTGCCGGACTTGCCCTGGTGGTTGCCGGGGTGCTGGTGATGGTGTCCGGCTCCGGTTCCTGGGAGCAGACCTGGCTTGCGCTGCTGGCCTCGGTGGCTGTGCTGGGCGGCGTGGTGCTGGTCCTGCTGCCGTGGGCGCTGAAGTTCTGGCGGGACCTGGAGGCCGAGCGGGCCGGCAGGATCCGCGAAATGGAACGGGCGGAGATCGCCGCGCACCTCCATGATTCCGTCCTGCAGACGCTGGCCCTCATCCAGCGCCGGGCCGGCAACGAGCACGACGTCGTCCGGCTGGCCCGTGCGCAGGAGCGCGAACTTCGCGGCTGGCTGTTCCAGGACCCCGGCCGTGAAGCGGGGCAGTTGTCGGACCGGATCAAGGCGGTCGCCGCGGAGGTGGAGGACCTGCTGGGCAACGCCGTCGAGGTTGTCAGTGTGGGGGACACCGCCATGACCGAGGCACACGAAGCCCTGGTCCAGGCCAGCCGCGAGGCGATGCTCAACGCTTCACGGCACGGCGGCGGCACGGTATCCGTCTACCTCGAGGCCTCGGACGGGCAGGCGGAGGTCTTCATCAAGGACCGGGGCCCCGGCTTTGAACTCTCGGACGTGCCCGAGGACCGGCTGGGCGTGCGGGAATCGATCATCGGCAGGATGAAACGGCACGGCGGCACCGCCACCATCCTCAGCACCGGAACCGGCACGGAAGTGCGTTTGCGGCTGCAGGCGGCAGGCACGGATAACTCGGAAGGGAAACCATGAACACCAGCCAGGGGGCGGCCTCCCGTCCCGTGAACTCCGTCCGAGTGGTCATCGTGGACGACCATGCGATCTTCAGGTCCGGGCTGAAGGCTGACCTTGACGCCAGCATCCAGGTGGTGGGCGAAGCCGCCACCGTGGAACAGGCCATCGCGGTGATCGCCGAGCAGCGCCCGGACGTGGTGCTGCTGGATGTGCACCTGCCCGGCGGGCTGGGCGGTGGCGGGCGCGAGGTGATCGCCGGTTCCGCCCCGCTGCTGGGTTCCACCCGGTTCCTGGCCCTCAGTGTCTCCGACGCCGCCGAGGACGTGGTGGCCGTGATCCGGGCCGGCGCCCGCGGGTACGTCACCAAGACCATTTCCGGCGCCGAGATCACCGACGCGGTGTTCCGTGTGGCCGGCGGCGACGCCGTGTTTTCGCCCCGCCTGGCAGGGTTTGTCCTGGACGCGTTCGGCACCGCCCCCGCCGACATCGCCGACGACGAACTGGACAAGCTCTCGGCCCGGGAACTGGAGGTCATGCGCCTGATCGCCCGCGGCTACAGCTACAAGGAAGTCGCCAAGGAGCTGTTCATCAGCATCAAGACGGTGGAAACCCACGTCTCGGCGGTGCTGCGGAAGCTCCAGCTTTCCAGCCGGCATGAGCTCACCAAGTGGGCCGCCGAACGCCGCCTCCTCTAAACCAAAGTTGCTCCATCACTTTTGGTCCCTAAAAGGGCGGTTTAGGGACCAAAAGTGATGGAGCAACCGGTGTGGGGGGAGTTACTGGGCCTTGCCGAGGAAGTCCTGCAGGCGCTGCACACCGGTGGCCAGGTCCTCGTCGCCCAGGGCGTAGGACAGGCGCAGGTAACCGGAGGGGCCGAACGCCTCGCCGGGAACCACGGCCACCTCAACCTCGTCCAGGATCAGGGCTGCCAGCTCCGCGGAGGTCTGCGGCGTGGCGGTGCCTGACGCCGTCGGGAACTCCTTGCCCAGCAGCGCGCGAACGTCCGCGTAGACGTAGAAGGCACCCTTCGGCGTCGGGCATTCGACGCCCTCGATGGCGTTCAGGCCCGCGACGATGGCCTTCCGGCGGCGGTCGAACGCGACCTTCATCTCGTCCACGGCGGTCAGCGGGCCGGAGACAGCGGCAAGCGCGGCGATCTGCATGATGTTGGAGACGTTGGAGGTAGCGTGCGACTGCAGGTTGGTGGCGGCCTTGATGACGTCTGCGGGGCCGATCATCCAGCCCACGCGCCAGCCGGTCATGGCGTAGGTCTTGGCCACGCCGTTGAGGATGACCACCTTGTCGCCCAGCTCGGGAGCGGCGGTGGCGATGGAGGTGAAGGGGACGCCGTCGTAGGTCAGGTGCTCGTAGATCTCGTCGGTGACCACCCAGAGGCCCTTCGCCGCGGCCCACTTGCCGATCTCGGCCACCTGTTCCGGGGAGTAGACCGAGCCCGTGGGGTTCGACGGCGAGACGAACAGCAGGATCTTGGTGCGGTCCGTGACGGCAGCCTCGAGCTGCTCGACGGTCACCAGGTAATCCTGCTCCGGGCCGGCGAAAACCTCGACCGGAACGCCGCCGGCCAGCCGGATGGCCTCCGGGTAGGTGGTCCAGAAGGGGGTGGGAACGATGACCTCGTCACCCGGATCCACCAAGGTGGCGAACGTGTTGTAGACCGCCTGCTTGCCGCCGTTGGTGACCAGCACCTGGGACGGGTCGACGGCGTAGCCCGAGTCGCGGAGAGTCTTCTCGGCGATGGCCTTCTTCAGCTCGGGCAGCCCGCCCGCGGGGGAGTACCGGTGGTACTTCGGCTGGCTTGCGGCGTCGATGGCTGCCTGCACGATGTAGTCCGGGGTGGGGAAGTCGGGTTCGCCCGCCCCGAAGCCAATCACCGGCCGGCCAGCTGCCTTGAGCGCCTTCGCCTTGGCATCAACGGCAAGGGTTGCGGATTCGGCAATAGCGGAAATGCGTTGGGAAACGCGGGCGGCAGACATGGCAGGTCCGTTCTTCGCTTGCAGCCGTGAGGCTGGAATGTGGGATTCGACGAGTTCTACTCTATGCTGTTCACCGGACCCTTCGGGTGGCCCGTTTTGAATTGTGACTGCCCCGGCAGCTGATCTCAGGACGCGCTGGTGAGGGGCCCGAACGGGCCGGTTTTACGAACGTGCAGATGTTGCGTAGACTGGTTCACCGGTGTTGAAAACACGGATGATGGCGTGCGCCCCAGTTCAAGCTGGCGGATCGTCGTCGGAGTGACATTCACTCCATAGGGTAGTGGCGCAATTGGTAGCGCAGCGGTCTCCAAAACCGCAGGTTGCAGGTTCGAGTCCTGTCTGCCCTGCGCAAGCTGCCCCGGGGCAAAATCCCGGGGCAAGCGCAGCAACCATGGTTCTGATCAGGGCCGGGTAATCCAGCATTGCAAAGATGAGCGAGGACCAGGTGACCGAAACAGCTGCCAGCAGCTCCAAGGGCCGCCCAGCTAAGAAGGACGCCAAGGCAAACTTCTTCGCCCGCATTGCGCTCTTCGTCCGCCAGATCATTGGCGAACTGAAGAAGGTTGTTGCACCAACCCGCAAGGAACTGATCAATTACACGCTCGTGGTGCTGGTGTTCGTGGCCATCATGATGGTCATCGTCAGCCTGCTGGATATCGGATTCGGATCCGCTATCGGTTGGATCTTCGGCGGTTCCGGCTCCACGGACAGCTAAGGCTGCAGGGTCCGCAGGCCGCGTGTTTACTCCGGAAAACCGGAGGGAAACAGCGGCGTGCGGAATTGAGCCATTTAAATAGGCATGTTAGGCAATGAGGAAGCAGGAGACCAAGTGTCTGAGCAGGAGCTCGGGGTAACCGAGACTGAGCTGGAAGAGTCCGCGGACATCACGGCAGAAGCCGGTGACGAGTCTGAGGTTGAGTCCGCCGCGCCCGAATCCGACGCCGCCGGCTCCGACGTTGCCGAGACCAAAGACGGGGAGGGCGACGACGAGCCCGCCGACGCCCTCGCCGCTGCCGCCGCCACCGCGGCCGCCGACCCGGCCGAGGAGTTCAAGGCCAAGCTGCGCCGCCAGGAAGGTGACTGGTACGTCATCCACTCCTACGCCGGTTACGAAAACCGCGTGAAGGCCAACCTCGAGACCCGCATCCAGACCCTGGACATGGAAGATTACATCTTCGAAATCCAGGTGCCGATGGAAGAAGTCGTTGAGATCAAGAACGCCCAGCGCAAGATCATCAACCGCGTCCGCATCCCCGGCTACGTCCTGGTCCGCATGGACCTGACCGACGCCTCCTGGGGCGCCGTCCGCCACACCCCCGGCGTGACCGGCTTCGTGGGCAACGCCCACAACCCGGTGCCGCTGCGCCTGGACGAAGTCTTCTCCATGCTGGCCCCGGTCTTCGAGGAAGAGCAGGCCGAGAAGGGCAAGCCGGTCAACAAGCAGAACCAGGCTCCCGTGGCTGTCGACTTCGAAGTCGGCGAGTCGGTCATCGTCAAGGAGGGCCCGTTCGAGACCCTCCCGGCCACCATCTCCGAAATCAAGCCGGAATCCCAGACCCTCGTGGTGCTGGTCTCCATCTTCGAGCGCGAAACGCCGGTCACCCTGGCGTTCAACCAGGTCACCAAGATCTGACAACCCAAGAATTCGTCCCGGCGCTGCCCGCTTAGCGGCACCGGAACGGCCGGCCGCCTTGCCATGGCGGCCAAAAACCTGAGGCACGCTCCTGTGTCCCAGGACGTTATTGAGAGAAGGACCCTACATTGGCTCCCAAGAAGAAGGTCACCGGCCTCATCAAGCTGCAGATCCAGGCAGGTGCCGCTAACCCGGCTCCGCCGATCGGTCCTGCGCTTGGCCAGCACGGTGTCAACATCATGGAATTCTGCAAGGCGTACAACGCTGCGACGGAAGCCCAGCGCGGAAATGTCATCCCCGTGGAAATCACGGTCTACGAAGACCGTTCCTTCACGTTCATCACCAAGACCCCGCCGGCTGCAGAGCTCATTAAGAAGGCCGCAGGCGTTGCCAAGGGTTCCGCCACTCCGCACACCGTCAAGGTTGCCAAGCTGACCCAGGCCCAGGTCAACGAGATCGCCTCCACCAAGATGGAAGACCTCAACGCCACCAGCCTCGAAGGTGCAGCAAAGATCATCGCCGGTACCGCCCGCTCCATGGGCATCACGGTCGAGGGCTAATACCCCGTCCAGCCTTCCGGACTCGGGCAGTTGACGACGACGGGCGGCACCGCCGGGAAACCGGCACCATCAAAAATTGAAATGTCGGGCATCCGGGCCGAATAACGAGACCGGACCACCGACTGTGGCAGGGCCCAGCGCGGTCCGCAGACCACAACTGCACAAGGAGAAACAAGCAGCATGGCAAAGCGCAGCAAAGCAT
This sequence comes from Arthrobacter nitrophenolicus, assembly GCF_045833485.1. Lineage (NCBI taxonomy): Bacteria > Bacillati > Actinomycetota > Actinomycetes > Micrococcales > Micrococcaceae > Arthrobacter > Arthrobacter nitrophenolicus. The sequence goes on along the minus strand of NZ_CP174504.1, from coordinate 441,831 downwards.
ATGAGGCAGCAGCCGCCAAGATCGACGCGGAGAAGTTCTACGCGCCGTTCGAGGCAGTAACGCTCGCCAAGGACACCAACCCGTCCAAGTTCGACGCCACGGTTGAGGTTGCCTTCCGCCTCGGCGTTGACCCCCGCAAGGCTGACCAGATGGTCCGCGGCACGGTCAACCTGCCCCACGGCACCGGCAAGACCGCCCGCGTCCTCGTGTTCGCCACGGGTGACAAGGCTGAGGCAGCAATCGCCGCCGGCGCCGACTTCGTTGGTTCCGACGACCTGATCGAAAAGATCGCCGCCGGCTGGACCGACTTTGACGCCGCCGTCGCCACCCCCGACCTCATGGGCAAGGTTGGCCGCCTCGGTAAGGTCCTGGGTCCGCGTAACCTGATGCCGAACCCGAAGACGGGCACCGTGACCCCCGACGTCACCAAGGCCGTCAACGACATCAAGGGTGGCAAGATCGACTTCCGCGTCGACAAGCACTCCAACCTGCACTTCATCATCGGCAAGGTCTCGTTCGACGCCGTGAAGCTGGCCGAGAACTACGCCGCAGCCCTGGAAGAGGTGCTTCGCCTGAAGCCGTCCGCTGCCAAGGGCCGCTACATCCAGAAGGCAACGGTTGCCACCACGTTCGGTCCCGGCATCTCCGTTGACCCCAACGTCACCAAGGTGCTCATCGAGGCATAGCCTTTAGCAGCATCCCGTGCCATTCCGGCACACAGGAAGGGACCGCCCGGCAGCAGCCGGGCGGTCCCTTCCGCGTTAGCCCCACCTTTCCCGTCGCCGCACTCGACAGCAAGCCCGGGCTGGCTAGGCTATGGTCATGACGCAGCCGAACGGCCTGGCGATTACCGCCGTCGTGATGCCCGGGTCCCTGGACGAAGCACAGGACGCACGGGACTTCCTTGACTGCCAGGAAATGCGGCAGGCGCACGAGCTGGAGACCTGGGGCAACCTTGACCGCGGATACACCCTCGCCGAGGAACTGGAACACTGGCGCGGAACCCCCTATGAGGCCCGGCACCTGTTCGTGGGCCGGATCGACGGGAAAACCGTCGGTATGTGCTCGGTGACGCTGCCACTGCGGGAGAACCTTTGGACGGCCGGGATCGGAGTCCTGGTGGTACCCGCGTTCCGGCGCCGCGGGATCGGCCGCCAGCTCCTGCTGTTTGCCGAGGACGTGGCGCAGCAGCACGGCCGTACCTCGCTGGACGGCTACTTTGAACTGCCGGCACACGTGATGGAAGGCGCAGGTCCGCTGCTGCCCGCAAAATCCGGGGCCGGGGGGCTGCCGGCGGGGGAGCCTTCCACCGCCTTCGCGGCGGCCGGAGGCTACGAGCTGGAACAGGTGGAGACGTCCAGCCGCCTTGTCCTGCCCGTGCCACCCGAGCGGCTGGCCGCACTGGAGGCTGCCGCGTCCGCCCATGCGGGGGACTACACGCTTGTGGGATGGGCTGATGCCTGCCCCGCCGAACTCGTGGACAGCTACGCGCACCTGAACGCCCGGATGAGCGTTGATGTGCCCACGGCCGGAATGGACTGGGAGGGCGAACTCTGGGACGCGGACAGGGTTCGCCGGGACGAGGAGATGCTTGCCCGCAGCGGAGTGCAGTCCGTGGTGTCAGCGGCGATGCACAGGCCCACCGGCCAACTGGTCGCCTACACCGTCCTCAACTGGCGGCCGGAGGTCCCCGGAGTCATCCTGCAGCAGGACACCCTGGTGTCCGGCCAGCACCGGGGGCACCGCCTGGGGATGCTGATCAAGATCAGGAACCTGCGGATGGCCCAGGCGAGATGGCCCGCAGCGAAGTCGGTCCTGACATGGAACGCCAACGAAAACCAGCATATGCTGGCGATTAATATCGCGCTTGGATTCACACCTGCAGGCTATGAGGGTGAGTGGCAGAAACGGCTGGGATGATGCCCCATATGGCAAAAGACGTGAAGATCGAGCAGCTCTGGATCCCCGACTCGCTGGACTCTCCGGACGCGGCGGACTTTTTGGCCGCCGTCGAAGTGGGCCGCAAGGTCAGGATGCAGACCTGGGGGAGTGACGACCTCGCCTACGGGCCGCTGGAGAAGCTCCTCGAGTTCGAGGACCCGTACGAGCGCCAGCTCATCCTGGTGGCAAAAGTCGACGGCGAAATCGTGGGCACCGTGGATATCGCCCTGCCCATGACGGACCACCTGGACCTTGCGGAGTTCACCCTCGACATCCTGCCCGAGTTCCAGCGCCAGGGCGTGGGCCGCCGCCTCCTCGAAGCCGCCGAACACCTGGCCCGCGCTGAGGGTCGCACCATGATCCTGGTGGACACGAACCACCCGGGTGCTTCCCTGCACGAGTTTGAGAAGGCACTGCTGGTCCCCGGTTCTGGGCTTGGGTTCGTTCCGCTGGAGAGCCGGGAAGTGGAGTTCGCCCAGAAGACGGGCTACACGCTGCAGCACATCGAGCAGTTCAGTTCGTGTTCACTCCCGCTGGATTCGAAGCTCGTGGCCGACCTGCAGGCGGAGGCGGACGAGGCGAACAACGGCCGGTACCGGCTGCACCACTGGACTGACCGCTGCCCCGACCAGTGGCTGGAAGCCGTCGCCGTCCTGGAGAACCAGGCGGGCGCGGATGTGGACCCCGCACTGGACGTGCCGGTGGAGCAGGACATGGTGTTCGACGGCGGCATCCTCCGTGAAGCGGAGGACGTCGCCATTGCGCAGGGCAGGCGGACGGTGGTCACCGCCGTCGAGCACATCGCCAGCGGTTCCCTGGTGGGGCTGACCACCATTACGGTGCTGGCGCACCGCACGGACGTGGTGTTTCAGGACGACACGCTGGTGCTGCAGGAACACCGGGGCAACAAGCTGGGGCTGCTGATCAAGGTGGCCAACATGGAACGGCTCACAGAGCAGTTTCCTGATGCGCGCGTGATCTACACCTGGAATGCCCCGGAAAACCGGTACCTGCTGACCGTCAACCAGCAGCTGGGCTTCCGCACCGCCGGGGTCACAGGCATCTGGCAGAAGGAACTTCCCAAGCTGCAGAGCCGGAACAGCTGACGGCCTGCCGCGCCCCTGGGGGAGCGGCAGGGGCACGATTTGGCGGTCCGTCATGCCCTCCCGTAGACTGGGATGACCAAAGACCGTCGGTTATTGGAAATCCACTCTCCCGGACATGGCGCAAATCTGCTGTCCTGCGCGGGAGGTGCCGTGGTTTTCCTTACGAAGGCCCCTGAACATAGGGCGGCCGGCGCAGGTGAACGAAGCAAAGCTCCATGGAGAACCGTGTTGAGCCAAGCCCCGTGCATCTGCGCGGGGCGTTTTTAGTTTTAGCTCTCTTGAGCGGGGACCGTCGAATACCCGGCACTATCCCCGGAAGGAGGGTTATGGCAACGCCTACCAAGGTTTCAGCAGTAGCTGAGATCACTAACGATTTCAAGGAATCGAACGCCGCTGTCCTGACCGAATACCGCGGGCTCACCGTTGCACAGCTCAAGCAGCTGCGTGTTTCTCTCGGCCAGGACACCAAGTTCGCGGTCGTCAAGAACACCCTGACCGCCATTGCAGCCAAGGAAGCCGGCGTCGAAGCATTCGACGGCCAGCTTGCCGGCCCCACTGCAATCGCGTTCATCAAGGGTGACGCAGTTGCCGCTGCCAAGAGCCTGACGGATTTTGCCAAGGCCAACAAGCAGCTGGTCATCAAGACCGGCTACTTCGAGGGCAAGGCACTGAACGCCAGCGAGGTTGCCGAACTGGCAGCGCTCGAGTCCCGCGAGCTGCAGCTCGCCAAGGTTGCAGGCGTCCTCAAGGCTCCCGCCGCCGCAGCTGCACGCATCATTGACGCACTGCGCCTCAAGCTTGAAGAAGAGAACGGTGCTCCGGCTGCTGCCGAGGCGCCCGCCGCTGAAGAAGCTCCCGCCGCCGAAGCCGAAGCACCTGCCGAAGCTCCCGCAGCCGAAGAGAACTAATTCTCTTTACCCCACAAGACTCAGGTGCATGGCCGGGCGATGAGCCTGCCGGACACCACAACAGGAAGGACGCCTACCATGGCGAAGCTCAGCAACGAAGAGCTCATTGAAGCTTTCAAGGAACTGACCATCATCGAGCTCTCCGAGTTCGTCAAGCTCTTCGAAGAGACCTTCGAAGTTACCGCTGCTGCTGTTGCAGTTGCTGGCCCCGCTGCCGGCGGCGCTGCAGAAGAGGCTGAAGAGAAGACCGACTTCGACGTCATCCTCGAAGCTGCTGGCGACAAGAAGATCGCAGTCATCAAGGAAGTTCGCGCCATCACCTCCCTCGGCCTCAAGGAAGCCAAGGACCTGGTTGACGGTGCCCCCAAGGCTGTCCTCGAAGGTGCCAACAAGGAAGCTGCCGAGAAGGCCAAGGAGCAGCTCGAGGCTGCAGGCGCCACCGTTACCCTCAAGTAACAGCGCATACTCCTGGAAAACCCCGTCCACTCCGGTGGGCGGGGTTTTCTGCGTCCTGGACGGGGTCCTAGGCGGGATCGGAGATGTCAGCCACCACGGCGTCCAAGGCGGACGTCAGGGCGTCGGCGTCGACGAAGGCGCTGTAGCCGTGGGCGCCGGCACCCATGGAGATCCGCCTGCCGGTAATGGTGGCATCCGCATAGACAGGCCACGGGGTGGTGCTTCCCAGCGGGGTGATGGTGCCGCGCTCGTACCCGGTTGCCTCCAGCGCCATGTCCGCCGGCGGCAGGGACAGCTTGTTGACCCCCACGAGGGTGCGCAGCTTCGGCCAGGAAATTTGCCGGTCGCCCGGAACCAGCGCGAACAGGAAAGTCCCGTCCTTGTGCTTGACCACCAGCGACTTCACGATGTCGGCGGGGCTGATTCCCAGGATGCCCGCCGCTTCCTCGAGGCTCCGGGCGGCCGGGCGTTCCACTATTTCAATCTCCAGGCCGCGGGCGGCGGCGTCGGCCAGGAACCGTTCCTGCCCGGCGCCGTCCGCACCGTTCGAGGCTGCCCCCGCCATCAGTCGCGGTACAGCAGGAGCGCCTCGCCCTGCCCGCCGCCCCCGCACAGGGACACGGCGGCCTTGCCTGTTCCGCGGCGCTTGAGCTCGTGGGCGGCATGGACCGCCAAACGTGCACCGGAAGCGCCGATGGGATGCCCCAGGGCGATGGCCCCGCCGTGGATATTGCACTTCTCCAGCGGGTAGTCCAGGTCCTTGAGTGACTGAACGGCCACGGACCCGAAGGCCTCGTTGATCTCGATGAAGTCCAGGTCCGCCGTGGTCCACCCGGCCCGGCCCAGCGCGTTCATGATGGCGTTCGAAGGCTGCGAATGCAGGGAATTGTCCGGTCCGGCCACCTGTCCCGGTTTGCCCACCACGGCCAGGTACTCCAGCCCGTGGGCCTCGGCATAAGCCCGCGAGGCCAGCACCAGGGCGGCGGCGCCGTCGGACAGGGGAGACGAGTTGCCCGCGGTGATGGTGCCGTCAGTGACGAAGGCAGCCCGCAGCCCGGCCAGGGACTCGACGGAGGCGTTGGGGCGGACGCCCTCGTCAGTGTCCACCACGAGGGGGTCGCCCTTGCGCTGCTTCACGCTGAGGGGGACGATCTCGTCGTCGAACGTTCCGTTCTTTGCCGCCAGCGCCGCGCGCTGGTGCGACTGCGCAGCCACGTTGTCCTGTGACGTCCTGTCGATGCCCAGGGTGAGGTTCCGGGTTTCCGTGGAGAGGCCCATCGACTGGCCGTCAAACGCGTCGGTCAAGCCGTCGTGGGCGGCGGCGTCCAGAGCCTGGATGGAGCCATAGGTCCAGCCCTGGCGCGAGCCGGGCAGCAGGTGCGGTGCCCGGGTCATCGACTCCTGGCCGCCGGCCACCACCACGGCGGCCTCGCCTGCGCGGATCATCCGGGCGGCGTCAATGACCGCAGTCAGGCCCGAGAGGCACACCTTGTTGACCGTCACCGCCGGAACATTCCAGCCGATGCCGGCGCCGATGGAGCTTTGCCGGGCAGGGTTCTGGCCGGCACCGGCCTGCAGGACCTGGCCCATGATCACCGCTTCGACGTCGCCAGCGTCCACGCCGCTGGCCTCCAGCGCAGCCCTGATCGCGTGGGCTCCCAAATCGACGGCGGTGAAGCTCGCCAGCTGGCCGCTGATCCGGCCTGTTGGAGTGCGTGCTGCCGCGAGGATAACAACGTCGCTGTTGTCTGGAGAGTTGGCCATGGTTATCTCTTCCGCTCTGATCCGATGTAAGCCACCAAGGCTATCGTGACCCTGGTCACCTAACTATTCAAACGCCGGAGCGGCTATGTGCATTCCTCCCTGTGCGCCTGCGCCAGGGGAGAGGTCCCCATCGTTTCGGGATGCACGACGGCGGCTGCCTGCGTAGGGTGGGCGGCGGACAGTATTGCCGGTGGGGACCCCGGACGCCGGGCGGACGGAGAAGTAAAAGTGAAGAAGACCCTGGCCCTCGTGGCCGCTGCCGGCCTGGCGGCGTTGACCGGCTGCTCGGTCTCTGCCCCGGCACCTGCCGGACCGTCGCCGTCGGAATCCGTGGCGCCGGCTTCCGGCGGGACCGAACCGGCGCCGTCAGCGCCGTCCGGCGCCACAGCCGCAGCCTCAGGCGCGCGGGAGGCATGCGAGCGGTTCAACTCCCTGTTCGCCGAGTATGCAGCCGTTAGGGCGGACGACGCCGGCGGCTATGAGGACATCTACCTTCAGGCCGAGGACGCGAAGGACACCGTGGCGGGGGACTTGCGGGGCCTGTTCGCTGCCCTTAGCCTGCTGGCCATCGACCATTCGTCGACGGCCGAAGCCGGCGGGGCGCCAGCCCAGGAATCGCGGGACGCCGTGCGCGATGCGGTCTTCGCGAACTCCGGAACCTGCACGGCGGAAGGGGTCACCCTCCGGCTCTGAAGGGTTCCGGCAGGGTATCCGGCGCACCTCAAAACAAGTGCTTGCATTCCGGCCGGATGTGGGGTAGACACGTAGGTTATTTTGCCGTATCGTAGATATTTGCGTCTTCCCTGTTTACCTTCAGCCTTCATATAGCGGTGGGCTTTGCCTGGCAGCTGACAATCAACGTGCCGTAACAACGTCACAGCATAGTCGGTGCCGGCCCCGGGTCATATAGCGGAACCGGATGGTAGCGCTGCGGACTCTGTCTGCAGGGTGCACAGCGGGGGAGATCTGAAAACGCCTGAAGGTCTGTGGAAGGATCCCTCTTGGTCGCCTCGAGCACCTCTAATAACGAAACCGCTAACACCGCCGACAGCACTGATGGTGCCACTCGCCGGCTTTCATTCGCAAAGATTCACGAACCTCTTGACGTTCCGAATCTGCTTGCCCTGCAGACGGACAGCTTTGACTGGCTGGTCGGCAACGAACGCTGGCAGGCACGCGTAGCAAAGGCTGTCGAGGAAAACGATCTCAGCGTCGCCACCACGTCCGGCCTCTCGGACATCTTCGAAGAAATCTCCCCGATCGAGGACTTCCAGGGCACCATGTCCCTGAGCTTCTCCGATCCGGAGTTCGCCGACCCCAAGTACACCATGGCCGAGTGCAAGGACCGGGACGCAACGTACTCGGCTCCGCTGTACGTCAAGGCCGAGTTCATGAACAACAACACGGGCGAAATCAAGCAGCAGACCGTGTTCATGGGCGACTTCCCGCTGATGACCGAGAAGGGCACCTTCGTGGTCAACGGCACCGAGCGTGTCGTCGTCTCCCAGCTGGTCCGTTCGCCGGGCGCCTACTTCGAGCGCGCCGCTGACAAGACCAGCGACAAGGACATCTTCACTGCCAAGATCATCCCGTCCCGCGGTGCATGGTTCGAGCTCGAAATCGACAAGCGCGACCAGGTCGGCGTCCGCCTCGACCGCAAGCGCAAGCAGTCGGTCACCGTCCTGCTGAAGGCCCTTGGCTGGACCGAAGGCCAGATCCTCGAAGAGTTCGGCCAGTACGACTCCATGCGCGCCACCCTGGAGAAGGACGCCACCGAGACCCGCGAAGACGCGCTGCTGGACATCTACCGCAAGCTGCGTCCGGGCGAGCCGCCCACCGTCGAGGCTGCCCAGTCCCTGCTGGACAACCTGTACTTCAACTCCAAGCGCTACGATCTGGCCAAGGTCGGCCGCTACAAGATCAACCGCAAGCTCGGCATCGACCGCTCCCTTGGCGACAAGGAAGCCTCGGTCCTGCACGTTGAAGACATCGTTGCCATGATCAAGTTCCTCGTCGCGCTGCACGCCGGCGAGAAGACCATCAAGGGCGTCCGCGACGGCCAGGAAGTGGACCTGCGCGTCGAGATCGACGACATCGACCACTTCGGCAACCGCCGCATCCGCGCCGTCGGTGAGCTCATCGAGAACCAGGTCCGCACCGGCCTGTCCCGCATGGAGCGCGTTGTCCGCGAGCGTATGACCACCCAGGACGTCGAGGCCATCACGCCGCAGACCCTGATCAACATCCGCCCCGTGGTTGCAGCCATCAAGGAGTTCTTCGGAACCTCCCAGCTGTCGCAGTTCATGGACCAGAACAACCCGCTCTCGGGCCTGACCCACAAGCGCCGGCTGTCGGCCCTTGGCCCCGGTGGTCTGTCCCGTGACCGCGCCGGCATGGAAGTCCGTGACGTGCACCCGTCCCACTACGGACGTATGTGCCCCATCGAAACCCCTGAAGGCCCGAACATTGGTCTGATCGGTTCGCTGGCCTCCTACGGACGCATCAACCCGTTCGGCTTCATCGAGACCCCGTACCGCAAGGTCAAGGACGGCGTCGTGTCCGACGACGTCCAGTACCTGACGGCCGACGACGAGGCCGAGGTGCTGATCGCCCAGGCCAACGCGCCGCTGGACGAGAACAAGCGCTTCGCCGAAGAGACCGTCCTGGTCCGTGCCCGTGGTGGTGGAGGCGAGCCCGTCCTGGTTCCGGCTGAAGACGTCGAGTTCATGGACGTTTCCCCGCGCCAGATGGTGTCCGTTGCCACGGCCCTGATCCCGTTCCTCGAGCACGACGACGCCAACCGCGCACTCATGGGTGCCAACATGCAGCGCCAGGCCGTGCCGCTGGTCCGTTCCGAGGCCCCGTTCGTGGGCACCGGCATGGAGCGCGCCGCTGCCGTGGACGCCGGTGACGTGGTCATCGCAAAGAAGGCCGGTGTGGTCACCGAGGTTTCCGCCGAACTCGTCATCATGCTCAACGACGACGGCACGGAAACCAACTACCGCATCAACAAGTTCGCCCGCTCCAACCAGGGCAACTGCTACAACCACCGTGTCCTGGTGAACGAAGGCCAGCGCCTCGAGGTCGGCGGCATCATCGCCGACGGCCCGGCAACGGACCAGGGTGAGCTTGCCCTCGGCAAGAACCTGCTCGTGGCATTCATGTCCTGGGAAGGCCACAACTTCGAGGACGCCATCATCCTCTCGCAGCGAATCGTTGCCGAGGACGTCCTTTCCTCCATCCACATCGAGGAGCACGAGATCGATGCCCGCGACACCAAGCTTGGTGCCGAGGAAATCACCCGTGACATCCCCAACGTGTCCGAGGAAGTCCTGGCAGGCCTGGACGAGCGTGGCATCATCCACATCGGTGCCGAGGTCGAAGCCGGCGACATCCTGGTCGGAAAGGTCACCCCGAAGGGTGAAACCGAGCTGACCCCGGAAGAGCGCCTGCTGCGCGCCATCTTCGGCGAGAAGTCCCGCGAAGTGCGCGACACCTCCCTGAAGGTTCCCCACGGCGAGTCCGGCACCGTCATCGGCGTCCGCGTCTTCGACCGCGACAACGATGACGAGCTGCCCCCGGGCGTCAACCAGCTGGTCCGCGTCTACGTGGCTGCCAAGCGCAAGATCACCGACGGCGACAAGCTCGCCGGCCGCCACGGCAACAAGGGCGTTATCTCCAAGATCCTCCCGGTCGAGGACATGCCCTTCCTTGCGGACGGTACCCCCGTTGATATCGTCCTGAACCCGCTGGGTGTTCCGGGCCGTATGAACGTCGGCCAGGTGCTCGAGACGCACCTCGGCTGGGTTGCCAAGACCGGCTGGAAGATCGAAGGCGAGCCCGAGTGGGTCAAGCAGCTGCCCAACCTGCCGCGCGAGAGTGGCCCCACCACTGTTGCCACGCCGGTGTTCGACGGCGCCCGCGAAGAGGAAATCACGGGCCTGCTGGACTCCACCAACGTGACCCGCGACGGTGAGCGCCTGATCAACTCCTCCGGCAAGACCCGCCTGTTCGACGGCCGCTCCGGCGAGCCGTTCCCGGATCCGATCTCGGTCGGCTACATGTACATCCTGAAGCTCCACCACCTGGTGGACGACAAGATCCACGCCCGCTCCACCGGCCCGTACTCCATGATCACGCAGCAGCCGCTGGGTGGTAAGGCGCAGTTCGGTGGCCAGCGCTTCGGTGAAATGGAAGTGTGGGCGCTCGAAGCCTACGGCGCCGCCTACACGCTTCAGGAACTCCTCACGATCAAGTCCGATGACATCCACGGCCGCGTGAAGGTCTACGAGGCCATCGTCAAGGGCGAGAACATCCCGGAGCCGGGTGTTCCCGAGTCCTTCAAGGTGTTGATCAAGGAAATGCAGTCGCTGTGCCTGAACGTGGAAGTCCTCTCCACGGACGGAACCACAATTGAAATGCGTGACTCTGATGACGCAGTCTTCACGGCTGCGGAGGAACTGGGCATCGATCTGTCTCGTGCAGAGCCCAGCTCCGTAGAAGAGGTCTAAGGAGTCCGACGACGGCGGGCCGCGTCCGCCGTCGTCCTCCTTCCTTCTCCCGCACCCAAGGTGCCCGGTGGTTGTGTTTCGACAGGCTCAACAACCGAGTCGAAACCTCGGCACCGTAAAGACTTCAGAATTTAGAGAACAAGAGAGAACAGGGACCATATGTCCAGCGAATCCTCCTTCGGCCTCATGCAGATCGGCCTCGCCACCGCGGAAGACATCCGCGGCTGGTCTTACGGCGAGGTTAAGAAGCCGGAAACCATCAACTACCGCACGCTCAAGCCCGAGAAGGACGGCCTCTTCTGCGAGAAGATCTTCGGCCCGTCCCGCGACTGGGAATGCTACTGCGGCAAGTACAAGCGCGTGCGCTTCAAGGGCATCATCTGTGAGCGCTGTGGCGTCGAAGTCACCCGCGCCAAGGTCCGCCGCGAGCGCATGGGCCACATCGAGCTGGCCGCACCGGTCACGCACATCTGGTACTTCAAGGGTGTTCCGTCCCGCCTGGGCTACCTCCTTGACCTGGCACCGAAGGACCTCGAAAAGGTCATCTACTTCGCTGCCTACATGATCACCAGCGTCGACGAGGCGGCCCGCCACGAGGAACTGCCCAACCTGCAGGTTGAGCACGACATCGAGAAGAAGCAGCTGATCGACAACCGCGATTCCGATATCGCCGCGATTGCCCGCGACCTCGAGGGCGAAATCGCGCGCCTGGAGGCCGAAGGCGCCAAGGCTGCCGACAAGAAGAAGGCACGCGACTCCGCCGACCGCCAGATGGCGAACGTGCGCAAGCGTGCCGACGCCGACATCGAGCGCCTCGAGCAGGTCTGGGACCGCTTCAAGAACCTGAAGGTCGCCGACCTCGAAGGTGACGAGGGCCTGTACCGCGAACTGCGTGACCGCTACGGCATGTACTTCGAAGGCTCCATGGGTGCCGAAGCGATCAAGAAGCGCCTTGAAAGCTTCGACATGCAGGCCGAATCCGACCTGCTCCGCGACGTCATCGCCAACGGCAAGGGCCAGCGCAAGACCCGCGCCCTCAAGCGCCTCAAGGTGGTCAACGCGTTCCTGACCACCAACAACAGCCCGCTTGGCATGGTCCTCGACGCCGTCCCGGTGATCCCGCCGGAACTGCGCCCCATGGTCCAGCTGGACGGTGGCCGCTTCGCGACCTCCGACCTCAACGACCTGTACCGCCGCGTGATCAACCGCAACAACCGCCTCAAGCGCCTGCTTGACCTGGGCGCTCCGGAGATCATCGTCAACAACGAGAAGCGCATGCTTCAGGAAGCTGTTGACAGCCTCTTCGACAACGGCCGCCGCGGCCGTCCCGTCACGGGCCCGGGCAACCGTCCGCTGAAGTCCCTGAGCGACATGCTCAAGGGCAAGCAGGGCCGTTTCCGCCAGAACCTCCTCGGCAAGCGCGTCGACTACTCCGGCCGTTCGGTCATCGTCGTCGGCCCGCAGCTGAAGCTGCACCAGTGCGGCCTGCCCAAGCAGATGGCGCTGGAGCTCTTCAAGCCGTTCGTGATGAAGCGCCTGGTTGACCTCAACCACGCCCAGAACATCAAGTCGGCCAAGCGCATGGTGGAGCGTTACCGTCCGCAGGTCTGGGACGTGCTCGAAGAGATCATCACCGAACACCCGGTGCTGCTCAACCGTGCACCTACCCTGCACCGCCTGGGCATCCAGGCGTTCGAGCCGCAGCTCGTTGAAGGCAAGGCCATCCAGCTTCACCCGCTGGTCTGTGGCGCCTTCAACGCCGACTTCGACGGCGACCAGATGGCAGTCCACCTGCCGCTGAGCCCGGAAGCCCAGGCTGAGGCCCGCATCCTGATGCTGTCCTCGAACAACATCCTGAAGCCCTCGGACGGACGCCCGGTCACCCTGCCGTCGCAGGATATGATCATCGGCCTCTACCACCTGACCACCAAGCGGAAGGGTTCGGCCGGCGAAGGCCGCATCTTCGGCTCGGTCTCCGAGGCCATCATGGCGTTCGACGCCCGCGAGCTGCACCTGAACTCGCAGGTCAAGATCCGCCTCGAAGGCTTCGTGCCGTACGCCGGCTGGGAAGCCCCCGAAGGCTGGGAGCCGGGCCAGCCCGCGCTCGTCCAGACCTCCCTGGGCCAGGTGCTCTTCAACGAGACCCTGCCTGAGGACTACCCGTGGGTTGAGGCTGTTGCCGACAAGGGCGAACTGTCCCGCATCGTCAACGACCTCGCCGAGCGCTACCCGAAGGTCGTCACGGCTGCCACGCTGGACAACCTGAAGGACGCCGGTTTCTACTGGGCCACCCGCTCGGGCGTCACCGTCGCCATCTCCGACATCGAGGTCCCGGCCGCAAAGCCGGAAATCCTTGCCGGGTACGAGGAGCGTGCAGCGAAGATCCAGGGCCAGTACGACAAGGGCCTGATCGACGACGACGAGCGCCGCCAGGAACTGATCGAGATCTGGAACAAGGCAACCAACGAGATCGCTTCGGTGATGCGCGAGAGCCTGTCCCCGATGAACACCATCAACCGCATGGTGTCCTCCGGTGCACGTGGTAACTGGATGCAGGTCCGCCAGATCGCGGGTATCCGTGGCCTGGTGGCCAACCCGAAGGGTGAAATCATCCCGCGCCCAATCAAGTCCTCCTACCGTGAGGGCCTGTCGGTGCTGGAATACTTCATCGCCACGCACGGTGCCCGTAAGGGCCTCGCCGATACCGCTCTTCGTACCGCCAACTCGGGTTACCTGACCCGTCGTCTGGTGGACGTGTCCCAGGACGTCATCGTCCGCGAAGAGGACTGCGGCACCGAGCGCGGCCTGGTCACGCCCATCGCCGTCGCCGATTCCAACGGCGAGCTGGTGCTGGACGAGAACGTCGAGAACAGTGCCTACGCACGTACGCTGGCTGTCGACGTCGTGGACTCCGAGGGCAAGGTCCTCGCCGCCGCCGGCACCGACTGCGGCGACGTCGTCATCGACGAGCTGTTCAAGGCAGGCATCACCGAGGTCAAGGTCCGCTCCGTTCTCACCTGTGAGTCCAGCGTCGGCACCTGCGCCCTGTGCTACGGCCGCTCGCTGGCCACCGGCAAGACCGTGGACATCGGCGAGGCCGTGGGCATCATCGCCGCACAGTCCATCGGTGAACCTGGTACCCAGCTGACCATGCGTACGTTCCACACCGGTGGTGCAGTCTCCGCCAGCGGTGGCGACGACATCACCCAGGGTCTGCCCCGTATCCAGGAGCTCTTCGAAGCCCGTACTCCGAAGGGTGTTGCGCCGATTGCCGAGGCAGCCGGCCGCATCACCATCGAAGAGTCCGAGCGCCAGATGCGCCTGGTCATCACCCCGGATGACGGAACCGAAGAGATCGCCTACCCGGTCCTTCGCCGTTCACGCCTGCTGATCGAGGATGGCGACCACGTCACCGTCGGCCAGAAGCTGATCAACGGACCGGTGGACCCCAAGCAGGTCCTGCGCATCATGGGTCCGCGTGCTGCACAGAAGTTCCTGGTGGACGAAGTCCAGGGCGTGTACCGCAGCCAGGGCATCGGTATCCACGACAAGCACGTCGAGGTTATCGTCCGCCAGATGCTGCGCCGCGTCACGGTCATCGAGTCCGGCGAATCGGACCTGCTCCCCGGCGAACTCGCCGAGCGCAGCCGCTTCGAGGACGCCAACCGCCGCGTTGTATCCGAGGGCAAGACTCCGGCATCCGGACGTCCCGAGCTCATGGGTATCACCAAGGCGTCGCTGGCCACCGAGTCCTGGCTGTCCGCAGCTTCCTTCCAGGAGACCACCCGCGTCCTGACGCAGGCGGCCATGGAAGGCAAGAGCGATCCGCTGCTTGGCCTCAAGGAGAACGTCATCATCGGTAAGCTGATCCCGGCCGGCACGGGCCTCCCGCGCTACACCGAGGTCACCGTCGAGCCCACTGAGGAAGCGAAGGCCAACCTGTTCACAGGCCCCAGCGCATTCAGTGACTTCTCGTACGACACCCTGGGTGGCGACGGAGCTCCTGAGTTCCACGCCATCCCGCTGGATGACTACGACCTGGGCAACGACTTCCGGTAGACGTGCCTGTAAGGGATGGTCCCGCACCGTACGGTGCGGGACCATCCCCGTTTAACAGTGCCGATTAAGGCATGGAGGCCGTCCATGCTAGACTTGTTACCAATTGTTATTGTGGCAGTGGATGAGTGCGCCGGCTCCAGCTGAAAGGCTGAGCCAGAGCGACGTTTCCGGTTTGCAGGGTTCTTGTGCAACGTATGCCACATTTTCGCATGCCTAGGGACATTTTGACGCGAGTCGGGTCACGGGCATGGGATCCGACTATTAAGGCTTCGCCTTCGCCGCCTCCGGAGATTCCTCCAAGGGCCCGGGCGGCGGGGCAACGCAACAAGAGAGCGGCCGGAAGCGGCTGTTCCGGATAAAACGGAGAACACGAGAGTGCCTACGATTAACCAGCTGGTCCGCAAGGGCCGCACGCCTAAGGTCTCAAAGACCAAGGCTCCCGCGCTTAAGGGCAGCCCGATGCGCCGCGGTGTTTGCACCCGCGTCTACACCACCACCCCCAAGAAGCCGAACTCGGCTCTTCGTAAGGTGGCACGTGTGCGCCTCAACGGCGGCGTGGAAGTAACCGCCTACATCCCCGGTGTTGGCCACAACCTGCAGGAGCACTCCATTGTGCTCGTTCGCGGTGGTCGTGTTAAGGACCTCCCGGGTGTCCGCTACAAGATCGTCCGTGGCGCCCTCGATACCCAGGGTGTGAAGAACCGTAAGCAGGCCCGCAGCCGCTACGGCGCAAAGATGGAGAAGAAGTAATATGCCTCGCAAGGGTCCGGCCCCCAAGCGGCCGCTCGTTTCGGATCCGGTTTACGGCTCCCCGCTGGTAACCCAGCTCATCAACAAGGTGCTCGTTGACGGCAAGAAGTCCACGGCAGAGCGCATCGTCTACGGTGCCCTCGAAGGCGCACGAGCCAAGTCCGGCGGCGACCCCGTAGCAGCCCTGAAGAAGGCCATGGACAACGTCAAGCCTTCCCTCGAGGTCCGCTCCCGCCGCGTCGGTGGCGCCACGTACCAGGTTCCGGTTGAGGTTAAGCCGGGCCGCTCCACCGCACTCGCCCTGCGGTGGCTGGTGGGCTACTCCAAGGCCCGCCGTGAGAAGACCATGACCGAGCGCCTCCAGAACGAAATCCTGGATGCCTCCAACGGTCTCGGTGCCGCTGTGAAGCGTCGCGAAGACACCCACAAGATGGCCGAGTCCAACAAGGCCTTCGCACACTACCGCTGGTAATACTCCCCGGACGCCGCCGGCTCAAAAGAGCCGGCGGCGAACGCGTAGTCCATCCCAAAAGGAGACCCCGTGGCACAGGACGTGCTTACCGACCTTAGTAAGGTCCGCAACATCGGCATCATGGCCCACATTGATGCCGGCAAGACCACCACAACCGAGCGCATCCTGTTCTACACGGGTGTGAACCACAAGATCGGCGAAACGCACGACGGCGCTTCGACCACTGACTGGATGGAACAGGAAAAGGAACGCGGCATCACCATCACGTCTGCCGCCGTGACCTGCTTCTGGGAAAACAACCAGATCAACATCATCGACACCCCCGGCCACGTTGACTTCACCGTTGAGGTAGAGCGCTCCCTGCGCGTCCTCGACGGCGCCGTTGCCGTCTTCGATGGCAAGGAAGGCGTTGAGCCGCAGTCCGAGACCGTGTGGCGCCAGGCTGACAAGTACAACGTCCCGCGTATCTGCTTCGTCAACAAGATGGACAAGCTGGGTGCTGACTTCTACTTCACCGTAGACACCATCATCAGCCGCCTCGGTGCCAAGCCGCTGGTCATGCAGCTGCCCATCGGTGCCGAGAACGACTTCATCGGCGTCGTGGACCTGCTCTACATGCGCGCACTGGTGTGGCCCGGCGATGCCAAGGGCGACGTCACCATGGGTGCGAAGTACGAGATCCAGGAGATCCCGGCTGACCTCCAGGAGAAGGCTGAAGAGTACCGCGCGCAGCTGGTCGAGACCGTTGCCGAGGCCTCCGAAGAACTCATGGAGAAGTACCTCGAAGGCGAAGAGCTCACCATCGACGAGCTCAAGGCCGGCATCCGCAAGATGACCATCAACTCCGAGCTGTACCCGGTCTTCTGTGGCTCCGCCTTCAAGAACCGCGGCGTGCAGCCCATGCTCGACGCAGTGGTGGACTACCTGCCGAACCCGCTCGACGTTCCTCCGATGATCGGTCACGATCCGAAGGACGAAGAGAAGGAACTGACCCGCAAGCCTTCCGCCGACGAGCCGTTCTCGGCCCTGGCGTTCAAGATTGCGGCGCACCCGTTCTTCGGCCAGCTCACCTTCATCCGCGTGTACTCCGGCCACGTTGAATCCGGCGCCCAGGTGGTCAACTCCACCAAGGGCAAGAAGGAGCGCATCGGCAAGCTGTTCCAGATGCACGCCAACAAGGAAATGCCCGTTGAGGCAGCCACCGCCGGCCACATCTACGCAGCGATCGGCCTGAAGGACACCACCACGGGCGACACCCTGTGTGATGCCAACAACCAGATCGTCCTCGAGTCCATGAGCTTCCCGGAGCCCGTGATCTCCGTGGCCATCGAGCCGAACACCAAGGGTGACCAGGAGAAGCTCTCCACGGCCATCCAGAAGCTCTCCGCTGAGGACCCCACCTTCCAGGTGTCCCTCAACGAAGACACCGGCCAGACCATCATCGCCGGCATGGGCGAACTCCACCTGGACATCCTGGTGGACCGCATGCGCCGCGAATTCAAGGTCGAGGCCAACGTGGGCAAGCCGCAGGTTGCTTACCGCGAAACCATCAAGCGTGCCGTGGAGCGCCACGACTACACGCACAAGAAGCAGACCGGTGGTTCCGGCCAGTTCGCAAAGGTCCAGATCGCGATCGAGCCGCTGGACACGGCCGAGGGCGAGCTGTACGAGTTCGAGAACAAGGTCACCGGTGGCCGCGTTCCGCGCGAGTACATCCCGTCTGTGGACGCCGGTATCCAGGACGCCCTGAATGACGGTGTGCTGGCCGGTTACCCGGTTGTCGGCATCAAGGCAACGCTGATTGACGGCGCCTACCACGATGTTGACTCCTCGGAAATGGCGTTCAAGATCGCCGGCCGCATGGCTTTCAAGGAAGCTGCGCGGAAGGCAAACCCGGTTCTGCTCGAACCGCTGATGGATGTCGAGGTCCGCACCCCTGAGGAATACATGGGTGACGTTATCGGTGACCTCAACTCCCGTCGTGGCCAGATGCAGTCCATGGAGGACGCAGCAGGCGTCAAGGTTGTTCGTGCACACGTTCCGCTGTCCGGCATGTTCGGTTACATCGGCGACCTGCGTTCGAAGACCCAGGGCCGTGCTGTCTACTCCATGACGTTCAACAGCTACGCCGAGGTCCCGAAGGCAGTTGCCGACGAGATCATCCAGAAGAGCCGCGGCGAGTAGTCCTTCGGACTTTCAAAGCGAACACCTCGGGTGCGCCCGCCGGAAACGGAAAGCGCAGCCAGTACAGGTGGCCGGGCCTGGTCCCGGCCGGATCCGGCCACCTGTACGAACAGGCTCAAGGGACTAGTATTAGTTCCTGAATCTGCAATTTCACCAATCCAAAGCCCCCAAGTAGACTTGCCTGAGTTTCTGCCGCGAGAAGCGCGGTTAGAGGGCAAGCCATTTGAAAACGTTCTAGGAGGAACCTGTGGCAAAGGCAAAGTTCGAGCGGACTAAGCCGCACGTCAACATCGGCACCATCGGTCACGTTGACCACGGTAAGACGACGCTGACGGCCGCCATTTCCAAGGTGCTGTACGACAAGTACCCGGATCTCAACGAGAAGCGCGACTTCGCGTCGATCGACTCTGCTCCCGAAGAGCGTCAGCGCGGTATTACCATCAACATCTCCCACGTGGAGTACCAGACCGAGAAGCGTCACTACGCACACGTTGACGCCCCCGGTCACGCTGACTACATCAAGAACATGATCACCGGTGCTGCCCAGATGGACGGCGCAATCCTCGTGGTTGCTGCTACCGACGGCCCCATGGCACAGACCCGCGAGCACGTTTTGCTCGCCCGCCAGGTTGGTGTTCCCTACCTGCTGGTCGCGCTGAACAAGGCTGACATGGTTGAGGACGAGGAACTCCTCGACCTCGTTGAAATGGAAGTTCGTGAGCTCCTGAGCTCGCAGGGCTTCGATGGCGACGACGCTCCGGTTGTCCGCGTTTCCGGCCTGAAGGCCCTGGAAGGCGACCCCGAGTGGGTCAAGTCCGTTGAGGACCTGATGGCTGCTGTGGACGAGTCCGTTCCGGACCCCGTTCGTGACCGCGACAAGCCGTTCCTGATGCCGATCGAAGACGTCTTTACCATCACCGGTCGTGGCACCGTTGTTACGGGCCGCGCCGAGCGTGGAACCCTCGCCATCAACTCCGAGGTTGAGATCGTCGGCATCCGCCCGGTCCAGAAGACCACGGTTACCGGTATCGAGATGTTCCACAAGCAGCTCGACGAAGCATGGGCCGGCGAGAACTGTGGCCTCCTGCTCCGCGGTCTGAAGCGCGACGACGTCGAGCGTGGCCAGGTTGTCGTCAAGCCGGGTTCCATCACCCCGCACACCGACTTCGAGGCCAACGTCTACATCCTGTCCAAGGACGAAGGCGGACGCCACAACCCGTTCTACTCGAACTACCGCCCGCAGTTCTACTTCCGCACGACGGACGTTACCGGCGTTATCACCCTGCCCGAGGGCACGGAAATGGTTATGCCCGGCGACAACACTGAGATGACCGTTGCGCTCATCCAGCCGATCGCTATGGAAGAGGGCCTCGGCTTCGCTATCCGCGAAGGCGGCCGCACCGTGGGTTCGGGACGCGTTACCAAGATCATCAAGTAGTCCTTGCTGATCACCGGATCATGGGGGAATAGACCCGCATAATCCACAGAAAGCCCCGCTGCCATGTGCAGCGGGGCTTTCTTTTGCTACCGTTAATCCAGTCATTGGATAAATTGCAGTCGTACAGTACTGCCTAGCGAGAGGAAGCGGCATGAGGGATGCATCCTACGAGGCGGGGTACCGGGACGGCCACCTCCAGGGGTGGCTGGACGCGATGGCGAAGGTCGCCCAGGAGCGGCAGCCGAAGTCCATGCCGCCGCTGCAGTCCGTGCCCGGGATAGCCGCGCCTGTTATTGGAAGGACGCCGCCGCCCCAGCCCCCAGCCCGGCCCCCTGCCCGGCAGCAGCCTGCCGCGAAAGTGCTCCCGCCGGCCAGGCAGCAAACGTATCCTGCCAGGCCGGCACGTCTCGCCGAATCCGACGAAGAACGCAAGGCCCGCCGGGAGCGCCGGGACCGGCAGAACATCAACGTCACGCTGTACGTTGCCAGCCTCCTCCTTGTTGCGGCAGCGGCGCTGTTCGTGGGGACCGGGTTGGCGCCGATGTTCCGCTTCGCCGGCGTCTGCGCAGTCGCTGCCCTGTTCTACGCCTCGGGACTGGTCCTTCACCGGAGGGTCCACCGGCTCAGGCCTGCCGCCGTGGCGTTCACCGGTACGGGCCTCGCGCTGATACCGGTGATCGGCCTTGCCCTGTATAACTTCGTGTTGTTCCACGGACCAGCAGTCTGGCTGCTGACGTCCCTCGCCGGAACCTTCGCTTACATCGCCGCCGCCCTTCGGCTCGAGAGCAGGGTCCTGGTGTACCTGTCGTTAACGTTCGTCGTTTCAACAGCATGGTCCGGCGTTGCCGTGCTGGGTGGCGCCCTCGTGTGGTACTTCGTTGCTCTCGCAGGCGTGGCGGTGCTGTTTACGGTGGTGTCCCTGCTGCGGCCGGGATGGCTTCCTCCTGTCTTCACCAGGCCCTTGGCCACCCTCCACCCTCTGGTGGTGCCGGCGGTTGCCTTGGTATCGACCTTCTTCCCGCTGCTGCTGGCCAGGTGGGAGTATGCCCTGGTCCTGGGCATCTGCGGGGTGTACTTCGGCGTGATGACCGCCGTCCGGGGCGCCCCGTTCAGGCTGTTGAATTTCTATGCTGCGCGGCTGGCGCTGACTGTGTCCGGCAGTGTAGCGGTGTGGGAAGTCACGGGCCACGGGGCGGATGCGTTGTTCGCTGCCGGGCTGTTCCTGGCGCTGCAGTCCACCGCAACCGCCTTTGGCGGTCGCGTCCTGGCCGGCTGGTTTCCAGGTGACGCCGCCGCGGCAGGGTGGCTGGCCAGGCAACCACAGGCGCCCGACGGCGGCACTTTGCGGAGTGCCGGGTGGTGGCGCCTTGACGCGCTCCTGACACATGCGGCGCACTTCGCGGTGACGGCGGCGTTGGCCGCCGTCACCGCGCTGCCGGGAACGGCGGTTGCCTCCCTGCAGGGCGACAGCCTGGTACCGCTCTGGCTGCCGGCCTTGATCCTGCTGCTCGCCGGCTTCGTGCTGGCTGCAAGGCTCCAGGGCGGCGCTGAACTGGCACCGTTCGCGGCCTTGGGGCTGGCCTGGTTCTTCAGTCCGGTGCTGGGGGAGTGGGCGTTTGCGGCCTTGCCGCTGCTGGCGTCGCTCATCTGGCTGGCGAGGGCGCTCCGGAAGGGGGAGGAACGGCCGGGGCTGCTGGTGCTGAACGCCCGGGTTGCCGCTACCTTGGCGGTTCCCGCGGCGGCAGCGGCCCTCACGCAGGGGGTTCTGCAGAACCACGCGGTGTGGTTCGGCGTTGTTGCGGTGGCAGTCAGCCAGCAGTTGTTGTCCGCAGCATTGCAGCGCCTGGGGCACGCCGCTCTTGCTTCGCAAGCCACACTGGCCGCTTTTTCAGGCCTTGGTGTTGTGGGAGTCGCCGTCCTGGCGTCAGTCGACGCCACCCGTGGAAATCTCCTGACAATGGTCGCGATCCTGCTGCAGTTGCTGGCAGCTCTGTCCACCGGCCTGATGCTGCTCCGGCGTCCTGCCGATCCAGGCACCTGGCGTCCCACCGTTGGCGAACTGCTGCCGCTTGTGGTTTCCGCCGTCATGGTGGAATTCGCCTTTCGGCTGGTTTCCACCGGCGCAGGAAACGTGGCGCTTGTGCTGCTGCTGGCATATGTGGCTGGTGTCGCATTGACGCTGCCTGCCCGCCTCCACCGCTGGAGCTACTGGTGGCTGGCGAGGGTTACGGGAACAATCCTGGTGCTGACGGCGTTCGGGCAGCTTGTGCAGGGTGGGGCCGTGCCCGTCCTGGCCAGGGAGCAGGTCCGGCCGGCCACCATGCTGGCCGTGGCCCTGGGACTCCAGCTGGTCCTTGTCCTGGGTGCGTATCTCCGGCAGCGCACGCCGCGCGGTGTGACAGTTGATATCGGCCTGGTCCTCGTGGTGCAGCTGATCGCCGCCCTGACGGCCCCGCTGGGTGAAGGAAGCTGGCAGGCCGTCTTTGTTCCGGCCGTGGCGGCCGGATCGGCCGTGCTGGCCGGGTACGTACTGCGGCGTGAGGGTGGCGCCGAAGGGTTTGCGCCGGGGGCGTTCGTTGTCCTGGTGTACCTCTCGTCCGGCAACCTGCTCCTCGTAGAGGTGCTGCTCGGCATTTTCGCACTGTTCGCCGCAGTCATGGTGCCGGCTGCTTCCTCCTCCCTGCAGAAAGGGTGGTACTTCGTCGCGGCCCGTGTGTTGACGGCTGCACTGGCGGTGGTCCTCAGCTACGACATCACTGCTTCGCCGGCCGCGGTGTCCCTGACGTTCGCCTTGGTCCTTGCGGCCCAGCATGCGGTGCGCTGGTTGCTGCGGTCCAGCCTGCAGTCGGTGCCGTTCCAGCAGGCAGCCGTCTGGATTACGCTGGCCGGACAGGCCCTGCTGCCCCTGGGATACGCCCTCCGCTACGGCCAGGCGGGTGAAAGCGGGGGCCGCGGCGTCCTGTTCCTGGAGCTGGCGCTGCTGCTCGTATCCGCTGTGCTGGCCCGCCGTCTGTTTGTTGCCCGCGGTGCCCTGTACTTCGGCCTCTACGCCGTGTTGTTCGGGGTGCTGGTGCTCGGTCCGTTCGCTACTTTCGGGGCCGGGCCGCTGTTGGGATACACGGAAACCTCAGCGGTCCTCATGCTCCTGGGCCTCCTCGCAGCAGGGGCAGGCGTGCTGGGGAACCGTCGGCACACTACGCCTGCCGGGGTGGAGCGTTGGCTGTGGCTTGTTGCAGCAGTATCTTTCACAGGCACAGCCCTTCTGGTTGCACCGCAGGCGGAGGGCTGGGTTTCCGGCACCGCCGTCCTTGCCCTGGCCGCTGTCCTGTTCATTGCCTCGCACGTTGAACGGATCCCGGCGCTGTACCCGCCCGCGGCGGCAGCACTGCCCACCGGCGCGTTCATGCTCGCAGGCTCAGTATTTGACGGGCTCGGTGGGGACTGGGGCCGCTATCTTCCGTGGTTGGCCGGCCCCGGGCTTGCGGCCGCAGCCCTGTATGCGCTCCGCCGGGCCAGGGCCTCCCGCCTGGTCCAGGAGCCGCTGCGCCGCTGGTCATTGGCGGGCGCATCCTTCCTGGGCTTCGGCACAGCTGCGCTGGCCGGGCTTCCGGTCGATTCAACAGCGTGGTGTGCTGCTGCACTGCTGGCTTGTGCTGCCGGAGTCGCCGTGCTCGAAGCCCCTGCAGCACTGCGCCGCGTAGCGGCAGAAATCGGGGCACTGGCAGTGGTTGCGGCGGCCCAGCGGGCGGCCCTCTTCAGATTCGATACAGCGGACCTGCCGGACCCCTTCTGGGCAGTCCAGTGGTACGTGGTGCTGGGATCTTTGCTGGCGGCCTTGCGGTACCTTGCCGGCCAGAACGCGCCTGGCCGGGCTCTTGCAACGGCGTCGGCTGCCCTGCTCACGCTGTCCGGCGCCGGAGTTGTCGCGGGCGGGACTGGCGGCCAGCAGTTGTGGCTCCTGCTCCTTCTGGCCGGGCTGCTGGTGGCGGGCCTGGTACTTGGGGACCGGTTCTTTGTTCGTTGGGGCGCCGGCGGGGTTGCTGCCTGCATCCTGTGGGCAATGCGGGAGTACACCTTCGCGCTGCTGGCGATTGTCGCCGTCGGACTGATTGCCTTTGCCGTGTGGCGCCTCAACCGCAGCACGGGCGCTGAAGCTGCCGGCGGGAAGGACGGCCCCGCGCGGAAGCTCCCCTGATACTGTGGCAGCATCGAGAGGAGATCATCATGGGATGGCTTATTTTCCTGATCATCGTGGCCGTGGTGGTGGCAGGCGTGTTCTGGGCCAAGAAGCACTTCCGCCACGAGATCGACCGCGCCAAGCGGATCAACCGGGCCAACAAGAACCAGTAGCTGGCCGCTCTGCCGGCTTCCGCGGATAAGGAATACCTGGGCCCGGCTACTGGCCCGCCCGGTTCTTCCGCGCCCGCGAAAGGGCCCGGTACCAGTAGAAGGACTGTTTCGGGGTCCTGGCCTGCGTCTCGAAGTCAACGTGGACCAACCCGAATCTTTGGGAGTAGCCGGCAGCCCACTCGAAGTTGTCCATCAGCGTCCACACGTAATAGCCCCGCAGGTCGACGCCTGCCGCCATGCCGCCCGGGGATGTGGCGTCCAATGCAGCGCGCAGGTGCGTGGCCAGGTATTGCACCCGCTCCTCATCCTGCAGGGTGCCTTCAACCTTGTCGGGCTCGGGAAAACTGGCACCGCCTTCGGTGATGTAGACGGGCGGGAGGGCGTCCCCGTACCGGTCCTGGAGTTCCTTGAGCAGGATGGCCAGATGTTCGGGGGCCACGGGCCAGCCGAATCCGGTGCTGCTGAGCTCTGGGTACCCCACCTCGTGGAAGGGCAGCCGGGCTACAGCTTTGTGAGTGTTGGCCGGGATGGGGGTGACGCCCCGGCCGACGGCCACCTTCACCGGGAAGTAGTAGTTCAGGCCGTAGAAATCCAGTGGCTGGTGGATGGTGCGCAGGTCTGCGTCGGAGATCCTGCCGATGGAGCGCAGCCACGGCCGGGCGTACACCGGAAGCGTGGGGTACCGGCCCAGCAGGACGGGGTCGGCGTAGATCCGGTTCATCAGCAGGTCATACATCCGGGCCACCATCCGGTCGCCGATGCTCCGGCTGCCGGGCCGGACGGGCGCATGGAGGTTGGTCACGCCCACGCTGCCCGTCACGCCGGCAGCCCGGAGTGCCTGTACTCCCAGCCCGTGCGCCAGCAACTGGTGGTGGATGGAGGGGAGGGCATCGAACATCAGCGCGTGGCCGGGGGCGTGGACGCCCAGGGCATAGCCGTTCAGGGTTACCGAGAGGGGCTCGTTGAGCGTGACCCACTGGGCCACGCGGTCGCCGTAGCGCGCCGCGGCTGCGGCGGCGTACTCGCCAAAGCGTTCGGCGGTCTCGCGGTTCAGCCAGCCGCCGCGGTGCTCGAGGGGCAGGGGCGTGTCCCAGTGGTACAGCGTGGCCATGGGGGAGACGCCGGCCTCCAGCAGCTGGTCGATCAGCCGGTCGTAGAAGTCCAGGCCCTCCGGGTTGAAGCTGCCCCGGCCGTCAGGCTGGATCCGCGGCCACGACAGCGAGAACCGGTAGGAATCCACGCCCAGTTCCTGCAGCAGCGCCACATCTTCCGGCAGCCTGTTGTAGTGGTCGCAGGCAACGGCGGGGGAGTGGCCGTCCATGATGGCGCCGGGTTTCTCCGCGAACGCGTCCCAGCCCGAGGGGCCGCGGCCGCCTTCACCGAGGGCGCCCTCAATCTGGAAGGCGGCGGCCGCCACGCCAAGAGTGAACGACGGCGGCATCCGGCCGGCCAGGTCCGTCACCGATTCAGTGCTTTCCAGCGTCATGTCCTTATCATCCATTCGGAGGCAACCAAGGGCAATGGCCCGGCCAGGCCCGGCCCCACGAGGGACGATTCGCATCTGCCGGGGATTTCCGGCATACTAGATGAGTTGTTCAAGCGCTTCTTCGCGTCCCGATCCGGATAATGCCGGATGCAGGGTCCAGGTTGAAGACCAAACATAACCCACCCCAATGGAATTGCGGATTTGTATGCGTGTTGAGCGCGACACGCCCGACCGCGGGGGTCGGTTACGCCGGCAAGGTGAGGAACCCGGATTCATCCGGATTCAGTTTGTGCGGCGGGTGGTAGTTACGACTTCAAATGCTTCGGCAGCCACATACAACAGGAAAGTGAA
The DNA here is from genome assembly GCF_045833485.1 of Arthrobacter nitrophenolicus. Classification (NCBI taxonomy): domain Bacteria; kingdom Bacillati; phylum Actinomycetota; class Actinomycetes; order Micrococcales; family Micrococcaceae; genus Arthrobacter; species Arthrobacter nitrophenolicus. The sequence goes on along the minus strand of NZ_CP174504.1, from coordinate 416,055 downwards.
CAGGGCAGCCCTAAACCGGGGAAGCACAGACTGAAAGAGAGTCAGGCGACATGGCGGGACAAAAAATCCGCATCCGGCTGAAGTCATACGACCACGAGGTCATTGACGTTTCAGCACGGAAGATCGTTGAGACGGTCACGCGCGCAGGCGCAACGGTAGTTGGCCCCGTGCCGCTGCCGACGGAGAAGAACGTTTACTGCGTTATCCGCTCTCCGCACAAGTACAAGGACAGCCGCGAGCACTTCGAAATGCGCACGCACAAGCGTCTTATCGACATCATCGATCCCACGCCGAAGGCTGTTGACTCGCTCATGCGTCTCGACCTGCCGGCTGACGTGAACATCGAAATCAAGCTGTAGGGAGGTGCTGAGAAACTATGACCGCAACCCGTAACGTAAAGGGCCTGCTGGGCACGAAGCTCGGCATGACCCAGGTCTGGGACGAGAACAACAAGCTCATCCCCGTCACTGTGGTCCAGGCAGACTCGAACGTCATCACCCAGCTGCGCAACGCAGAAGCTGATGGCTACGTCGCCGTTCAGATCGGCTACGGCCAGATCGATCCCCGCAAGGTCACCAAGCCGCTGGCTGGTCACTTTGAAAAGGCAGGCGTTACGCCTCGCCGTCACGTCGTCGAACTTCGTACCGCAGATGCTGCCGAGTACAAGCTGGGCCAGGAGCTCTCCGTGGAGCTCTTCGAAGCCGGCCAGAAGATCGACGTCGTTGGCACCACCAAGGGTAAGGGCTTCGCCGGTGTTATGAAGCGTCACGGCTTCCACGGCGTTGGAGCTTCCCACGGTGCCCACAAGAACCACCGTAAGCCCGGTTCCATCGGTGGTGCATCCACCCCGAGCCGCGTCTTCAAGGGCATGAAAATGGCCGGCCGCATGGGCGCCGTTCGTCACACCACGCTGAACCTGACGGTTCACGCGGTTGACGTCGAGAAGTCGCTGCTCCTGATCAAGGGTGCCGTTCCCGGCGCCCGCGGCCAGGTCGTACTCGTACGCACCGCCGTGAAGGGAGCCTAGTTCAATGGCTAACACTGTCCAGGTTGACCTGCCTGCAGAGATCTTCGACGTTCAGACCAACGTGCCGCTGCTGCACCAGGTTGTCGTTGCCCAGCTCGCTGCTGCTCGCCAGGGTACCCACAAGACCAAGACCCGCGCTGAAGTTTCCGGTGCAGGACGCAAGCCGTTCAAGCAGAAGGGTACCGGCCGCGCCCGCCAGGGTTCGATCCGTGCTCCGCACATGACCGGCGGTGGCATTGTTCACGGTCCCACCCCGCGTGACTACAGCCAGCGCACCCCCAAGAAGATGATTGCTGCTGCCCTGCGCGGCGCACTGTCTGACCGGGCCCGCAACGGACGCATCCACGTTGTCTCCGAGCTGGTTGCAGGCGACAAGCCTTCGGCCAAGACCGCACTGGCAACGCTCCGCGGTGTTTCCGACCGCAAGAACCTGCTGGTTGTCATCGAGCGCGCCAACGACGTTGCTGCACTGTCCGTGCGCAACCTTGCCGGTGTTCACGTTCTGTACGCAGACCAGCTGAACACCTACGACGTTCTCGTGTCTGATGACGTTGTCTTCACCAAGGCTGCCTACGACGCATTCGTTGCCGCCAAGGCAGCTAAGAACGAGGAGGATGCCAAGTGAGCGCAGCCACCATCAAGGATCCCCGCGACGTCGTGCTTGCACCCGTCGTGTCGGAAAAGAGCTACGGCCTGATCGACGAGGGCAAGTACACCTTCCTGGTGGACCCCCGGTCGAACAAGACCGAGATCAAGCTGGCCGTGGAGAAGATCTTCTCCGTCAAGGTCGAATCGATCAACACCATCAACCGTGCCGGTAAGCGCAAGCGCACCAAATTCGGATGGGGTACCCGCAAGAACACCAAGCGTGCGATTGTCACCCTCAAAGAAGGCACCATCGACATCTTCGGCGGTCCGCTCTCGTAGCGGAGACCACTTTAACGAGGAAATAAATTATGGGAATCCGTAAATACAAGCCGACTACCCCGGGCCGTCGTGGCTCGAGCGTAGCGGACTTCATCGAAATCACGCGGTCGACGCCGGAAAAGTCGTTGGTACGTCCGCTGCCCAAGAAGGGCGGCCGTAACAACACCGGTAAGATCACCACCCGTCACAAGGGTGGCGGACACAAGCGCCAGTACCGTCTGATCGACTTCCGTCGCCACGACAAGGACGGCGTTGACGCTCGCGTAGCCGAAATTGAGTACGATCCGAACCGTACGGCCCGCATCGCGCTCCTGCACTACGTTGATGGCACCAAGCGTTACATCATCGCCCCGAACAAGCTGTCCCAGGGTGACTTCGTGGAAGCAGGTGCCAACGCTGACATCAAGCCTGGCAACAACCTGCCCCTGCGCAACATCCCCGTGGGTACCGTTATCCACGCAGTTGAACTGCGTCCGGGTGGCGGCGCCAAGATGGGCCGCTCCGCCGGTGCATCCATCCAGCTCGTTGCCAAGGAAGGCCGCTTCGCCCAGCTGCGCCTGCCTTCCGGCGAAATCCGCAACGTTGACGTGCGCTGCCGCGCAACCGTCGGCGAGGTCGGCAACGCCGAGCAGTCGAACATCAACTGGGGCAAGGCCGGCCGTATGCGGTGGAAGGGCGTCCGCCCGACCGTCCGTGGTGTCGCCATGAACCCGGTTGACCACCCGCACGGTGGTGGTGAAGGTAAGACCTCCGGTGGTCGTAACCCCGTCAACCCGAACGGTCAGCGGGAAGGCCGCACCCGGCGCCCCAACAAAGAGAGCGACAAGCTTATTGTGCGTCGCCGTCGTACTGGCAAGAACAAGCGATAGGAGCCTGGACACATGCCACGCAGCCTGAAAAAAGGTCCTTTCGTTGACCAGCACCTCTTTGTGAAGGTAGCCAGGGAAAACGAAAAGGGCACCAAGAACGTCATCAAGACCTGGTCCCGCCGTTCGATGATCATCCCCGACATGCTCGGACACACGATCGCCGTACACGACGGACGCAAGCACATCCCGGTGTTTGTCACTGAGTCGATGGTCGGGCACAAGCTCGGCGAATTCGCTCCCACGCGGACATTCCGCGGCCATGTCAAGGACGACCGTAAGGGCAAGCGCCGCTAGGCGCCTGCGCTTACGTCATAGACGAGAGAAGGAAAGCAATGGAAGCCAAGGCAATTGCGCGCCACATCCGCGTAACGCCTATGAAGGCCCGGCGCGTCGTCAACCTTGTTCGTGGATTGCAAGCGAATGAGGCTCTGGCAATTCTGAAGTTTGCCCCGCAGGCAGCTTCGGAGCCGGTATTCAAGGTAGTACAGTCGGCAATCTCCAACGCCCGGGTCCTCGCGGACCGCGACGGCGTGGCGTTTGACGAAGGTGACCTCATCATCAGCGAAGCGTTTGTTGATGAAGGCCCGACCATGAAGCGGTTCCAGCCGCGCGCCCAGGGTCGTGCATTTCAGATCAAGAAGCGCACCAGCCACATCACCGTGGTAGTCGCTACCCCGGAGAAAGAGGAGGCTCGCTAAGTGGGACAGAAAGTAAACCCGCACGGGTTCCGACTCGGCATCACCACCGATCACGTATCGCACTGGTTCGCTGACAGCACCAAGGCCGGCCAGCGGTACAAGGACTTCGTTCGCGAAGACATCCGCATCCGCCAGCTCATGTCCACGGGCATGGAGCGCGCCGGCATCGCGAAGGTCGAGATCGAGCGCACCCGTGACCGCGTCCGCGTGGACATCCACACGGCCCGTCCCGGCATCGTCATCGGCCGCCGTGGAGCAGAAGCAGACCGCATCCGCGGCGAGCTCGAAAAGCTCACCGGCAAGCAGGTCCAGCTGAACATCCTCGAGGTCAAGAACCCCGAGATGGAAGCCCAGCTTGTTGCCCAGGGCGTTGCTGAGCAGCTGACTTCCCGTGTGGCATTCCGCCGCGCCATGAAGAAGGCCATGCAGTCCGCGCAGCGTGCCGGTGCCAAGGGCATCCGTATCGCCTGCTCGGGTCGACTGGGTGGCGCTGAAATGTCCCGCTCGGAGTTCTACCGCGAAGGCCGTGTGCCCCTGCACACCCTCCGCGCGAACATCGACTACGGCTTCTACGAAGCCAAGACCACCTTCGGCCGCATCGGTGTGAAGGTCTGGATCTACAAGGGTGACGTCACCGCCAAGGAACTGGCCGCCCAGGCCGCCTCCGCCCCGTCCCGCGGCCGCTCCGGCGACCGTCCGGGCCGCCCGGGTGGCGCTGACCGTGGCGATCGCCGCCGTCGCAACGACCGTCCGGCCGCTGACGCAGCTCCTGCTGCCGAAGCGCCGGCAGGTGAGGCTGCACCCGCTGCAGCAGTAGAAGGAGGACAGGCTTAAATGCTTATCCCACGTCGAGTCAAGCACCGTAAGCAGCACCACCCGGGTCGTTCCGGCGCTGCTACGGGCGGCACCAAGGTCTCGTTCGGTGAGTACGGCATCCAGGCCCTGAGCCCGGCATACGTCACCAACCGTCAGATCGAGTCCGCTCGTATCGCGATGACCCGCCACATCAAGCGTGGCGGTAAGGTCTGGATCAACATCTACCCGGACCGTCCCCTGACCAAGAAGCCTGCCGAAACCCGCATGGGTTCCGGTAAGGGTTCGCCGGAATGGTGGGTCGCCAACGTCAAGCCGGGCCGGGTTCTCTTCGAACTCGCCGGTGTCAATGAAGAGGTAGCTCGCGAGGCCCTGCGCCTGGCAATCCACAAGCTGCCGTTGAAGGCACGCATCGTGCGTCGCGAGGGTGGTGAATAGAAATGGCAGTAGGATCCAAGGATCTGGCTCCCGCAAAGCTGGACGGTTTCGACAACGAGCGTCTCGTTGAAGAACTCCGCAAGGCCAAGGAAGAGCTGTTCAACCTGCGTTTCCAGTCCGCCACCGGTCAGCTGGAGAACCACGGTCGCCTGCGCGCGGTAAAGAAGGACATCGCCCGCATCTACACCGTTCTCCGTGAGCGCGAGCTGGGCATCCGTGCCGAGGTTGCCGCACCGGTTGTGGAAGCCAAGGAAGAGAAGAAGTCCAAGAAGGCTGCAACCAAGAAGGCCGAAAAGGCTGAAACGGTTGAGACCGAGGAGGATGCCAAGTGAGTGAAAAGGACCAGAACGTGACGGAAACTGCTACCGCAGCCACGGCTGAGCAGCGCGGTTACCGCAAGACGCGTCGCGGCTACGTGGTCTCGGACAAGATGGAAAAGACCATCGTTGTCCAGGTTGAGGACCGCGTGAAGCACGCACTGTACGGCAAGGTCATCCGCCGTACCTCCAAGGTCAAGGCCCACGACGAGAACAACACCGCCGGCATCGGCGACCTGGTTGTCATCGCCGAGACCCGTCCGCTGTCCGCCACCAAGAACTGGCGGCTCGTGGAAATCCTCGAGAAGGCCAAGTAGCACCTGCTGCTTCGCTGTTGCAGCCCCTGCTCCCATCGGGAGCGGGGGCTGCCTCGTTTAACGCAACCCTGCGTCACGCGGTGCACGCTTCCGGTGGGCTTACGACGGCGGTGCCGCGGCTTTCCGGGGGAGCGGCACCTTCGGCGGGCCGAAAGGCTGCCGGGCGTGACGCCGTCGTGCACCCCCCTACGCCCGCGCACCAACGGCGCCTGAAACCCGTTGGAAGAAGGCGCGCTGTAAGTGGGGGAGCGTTGGTGGCGCCGTGTTGCTTGCGGGGGAGCGGCCTGTGGTGATATGGGGAACCGGCCGATCTGTGCTAAGATTTTGAGTTTGTATGGCGCCTTTCGTGCGCCGTTCACCAAACTCGTAAACAAGCGTGCCACAGCATAGTGCTCCTGTGCGCCCGGGATCCGTCCCGGACAGATGGGAGCAACTGCTTCTGGCACGGGCGTTTAGGCCTGGTCTGGCAAAATCCAGGCAGGTCAAGAGACACCCCGATCAACCGTTCCGCAAGGCTCATTCCGTAGGAAGATTTTCGGTCTGAGAACCGGCGCGACGCAAGGAGTAAATAGTGATTCAGCAGGAGTCGCGACTCAAGGTCGCCGACAACACGGGTGCTAAGGAAATCCTTACCATTCGCGTTCTCGGTGGATCCGGCCGTCGCTACGCAGGCATCGGTGACGTCATTGTCGCCACCGTCAAGGACGCAATCCCGGGCGGCAACGTAAAGAAGGGCGATGTTGTCAAGGCAGTCATCGTCCGTACCAAGAAGGAACGCCGCCGTGCGGATGGTTCCTACATCAAGTTTGACGAGAACGCAGCTGTGATCCTGAAGGGCGACGGTGACCCCCGCGGTACCCGTATCTTCGGACCGGTTGGTCGTGAACTCCGTGACAAGAAGTTCATGAAGATCGTTTCTCTGGCTCCGGAGGTGCTCTAGTCCATGGCTGCAAAGATCAAGAAGGGTGACCTGGTCCAGGTCATCACTGGCGCCAAGGCTGAGCGCGGCGGCGACCGCGGCAAGCAGGGCAAGGTCCTGCGCGTGTTCACCGACACCAACCGCGTGTTGGTTGAAGGCATCAACCGCGTCACCAAGCACACCAAGGTCGGTCAGTCGCAGCGCGGCACCAAGACCGGTGGCATCGAGGTTGTTGAAGCCCCGATCCACATCTCCAACGTGGCACTGGTTGACCCGTCGACCAAGAAGCCGACCCGCGTGGGCTTCCGCCTCGACACCGTAGAGAAGGACGGCGTCAAGAAGACCGTCCGCATCCGCGTGTCCAAGAGCACCGGGAAGGACATCTAATGACTGAGACTCTCGAGACTCCGGCAACGAAGATCGTTCCTCGTCTGAAGACCAAGTACGCAGAATCCATCAAGGCCCAGCTCCAGGATGAATTCAAGTACGCGAACGTGAACCAGGTTCCCCGCCTCGTCAAGGTTGTTGTGAACATGGGTGTTGGAGATGCCGCCAAGGACTCCAAGCTGATCGACGGCGCTGTCCGCGACCTCACCCAGATCACCGGCCAGAAGCCGCAGGTTACCAAGGCCCGCAAGTCGATCGCACAGTTCAAGCTGCGCGAAGGCATGCCCATCGGCGCACACGCTACCCTGCGTGGCGACCGCATGTGGGAATTCGTGGACCGTCTGGTCACCCTGGCCCTGCCCCGTATCCGCGACTTCCGCGGCCTCAGCGGCAAGCAGTTCGATGGCAACGGCAACTACACCTTCGGTCTGACCGAGCAGGTTATGTTCCACGAAATCGACCAGGACAAGATCGACCGCGTCCGCGGTATGGACATCACGGTTGTGACCACTGCCAAGACCGACGACGAAGGCCGCGCGCTGCTCAAGGCGCTTGGTTTCCCGTTCAAGACCGAAGCTTAATTACTACGTAAAAGGTCCGGCCGCCGGCTTCATCGGAAGCAGACGGCGGAAACCGTTACGAGGAAGGGCAAGAGCCCACCATGACAATGACAGATCCTGTCGCAGACATGCTTACGCGCCTGCGTAACGCAAACTCGGCATACCACGACACCGTGTCTATGCCTTACAGCAAGCTCAAGGCTCGCGTTGCCGACATCCTCAAGGCCGAAGGCTTCATCGCCGGCTGGAAGGAAGAGGACGCAGAGGTCGGCAAGAAGCTGACCCTCGAGCTCAAGTTCGGTCCGAACCGCGAGCGTTCCATCGCCGGTGTTCGCCGCATCTCCAAGCCGGGTCTCCGCGTTTACGCGAAGTCCACCAACCTGCCGCACGTGCTGGGTGGCCTGGGTATCGCAATCCTGTCCACCTCTTCCGGCCTCCTGACTGACAAGCAGGCCGGCAAGAAGGGCGTGGGCGGCGAAGTCCTCGCGTACGTCTGGTAACGGGAAAGGAAGAGAATAATGTCACGTATTGGACGTCTCCCCATCACCGTTCCTGCCGGCGTTGAGGTCAAGGTTGACGGCTCTGTCGTCAGCGTCAAGGGTTCCAAGGGCGAACTGAGCCACACTGTGGCCAGCCCCATCGAGGTTGCCCTGGAAGACAACACCCTGACCGTCACCCGCCCGAACGACGAGCGCGCCTCCCGTTCGCTCCACGGCCTGACCCGCACCCTGATCGCCAACATGATCCAGGGCGTCACCGCAGGCTACGAGAAGAAGCTTGAAATCGTCGGTACCGGTTACCGTGTTCAGGCCAAGGGATCTGACCTGGAGTTCGCTCTGGGCTTCAGCCACCCGGTCAACGTGTCGGCTCCTGCCGGCATCACCTTTGCAGTAGAGGGACCGACCAAGCTCTCTGTCTCAGGCATCAACAAGCAGCAGGTCGGCGAAGTTGCTGCCAACATCCGCAAGCTGCGGAAGCCTGACCCGTATAAGGGCAAGGGCATCCGTTACGCCGGCGAAGTTATCCGCCGCAAGGTCGGAAAGGCTGGTAAGTAACCATGGCCATCGCCATTAACAAGAAGCGCACGAACAAGAGCAAGGCTGCTGCCCGCAGCCGCCGCCAGCTTCGTATCCGCAAGCGCATTGCAGGAACGGCCGTTCGCCCCCGCCTGGTGGTTAACCGGTCCGCCCGCCACGTATTTGTCCAGGTTGTCGATGACAGCATTGGCCAGACCGTAGCAAGCGCGTCCACTCTGGAAGCCGACCTCCGTGCATTCGACGGTGACAAGACCGCCAAGGCCAAGCGCGTTGGCGAGCTCGTTGCCGAGCGTGCCAAGGCTGCCGGTGTCGAGGCAGTTGTCTTCGACCGCGGTGGTAACAAGTACCACGGCCGGATTGCCGCCGTCGCTGACGGTGCACGCGAAGGTGGGCTGTCACTGTGACCGAAGCAAACAAGGAAAAGGACACTGTGTCTGCAGATCAGAAGGCTCCCGAAGCCGCAGCTGCTGAGACCACTGCCCCCGCTGCCGACGACCGCCGTGGTGGCGCCCGTCGTGGCGAGCGTGGCGACCGCGGCCAGGGCCGCGGCGACCGCGGTGGCCGTGGCGGCCGCGACGGTGGCCGTGAAGCCGAAAAGAACCAGTTCGTAGAGCGCGTTGTCACCATCAACCGCGTTTCCAAGGTGGTCAAGGGTGGTCGTCGCTTCAGCTTCACCGCACTGGTCGTCGTTGGTGACGGTAACGGCATGGTCGGCGTGGGCTACGGCAAGGCCAAGGAAGTTCCCGCTGCTATCGCCAAGGGCGTTGAAGAGGCCAAGAAGTCCTTCTTCCGCGTTCCCCGCGTTGGCAACACCATCCCGCACCGCGTTCAGGGTGAAGCCGCTGCCGGCGTCGTAATGCTGCGTCCGGCTTCCGCCGGTACCGGTGTTATCGCCGGTGGTCCGGTCCGTGCAGTACTGGAGTGCGTGGGCATCCACGACATCCTCTCCAAGTCGCTCGGTTCCTCCAACGCCATCAACATCGTCCACGCGACCGTTGATGCCCTGAAGCGCCTCGAAGAGCCGGCATCCGTGGCAGCACGCCGCGGCCTGCCGCTGGACGAGATCGCTCCGCAGGCACTGGTGAAGGCCCTCCTGGCTCCGAAGGCAGGTGTTTAGTCATGGCTAAGAACCTGGTCCCCTCCGACGCACAGTTGGAAATCACTCAGATCAAGTCCGCCATTGGCGGCAAGCAGAACCAGCGCGACACCCTGCGGTCCCTCGGCCTGAAGCGGATCGGACACACCGTTGTCCGCACCGCCGATGCCGTGACCGTCGGGATGCTCAACACGGTTCCGCACCTGGTAAAGGTAGAGGAGGCGAAGTAAATGGCAGAGAACGAAAAGGCTCAGGCTGAAAAGCAGAACGCCCTGAAGGTTCACCACCTGCGTCCCGCCCCGGGTGCAAAGACCGCCAAGACCCGTGTTGGTCGTGGTGAGGCATCCAAGGGTAAGACCGCCGGTCGCGGTACCAAGGGTACGGCAGCCCGCTACCAGGTGAAGGCTGGCTTTGCCGGCGGCCAGCTGCCGCTGCACATGCGCCTGCCCAAGCTGCGCGGCTTCAAGAACCCGTTCCGGGTTGAGTTCCAGGTTGTGAACCTGGACAAGCTCAACGAGCTGTTCCCCGAAGGTGGCACCGTCACCGTGGAGAACCTGGTCGAAAAGGGTGCCGTTCGCAAGAACCAGCCCGTCAAGGTGCTGGGCACCGGCGACATCACCGTCAAGGTTGACGTCACCGCCCACGCATTCTCGGCCAGCGCCGCTGAAAAGATCGCAGCAGCAGGCGGAAGCACCACCGCTCTCTAGAGCCGGTGGGCGACAGCCCGTTGTTCAACTCCCGATGACCGGGGCCAACGCCCCGGTCATCGGGAGTTTTTCACATCCGCACGCCGTATTTTTCCCGCCATCCGGCGCAGCAGCGCTTCCGCGGATTGTTCGCATGGCGCATCCAACCGTTAGACTCGGTTGTTGGGATTTATTGGGCCCCATCACACCACTCTTATAAACACCACAGGAGGACGCTTGCTTAGCGCATTTGGCCGGGCCTTTCGCACGCCTGATCTGCGACGCAAGTTGTTGTTCACGCTGGGAATCATCACCATCTTCCGCTTGGGTGCTTTCATTCCCTCGCCTGGTGTGGACTACCAGAATGTCCAGCAATGTTTGCAGAACGGTCAGACGGCCGGCGGGCTGTACCAGCTCGTCAACCTGTTCAGCGGCGGCGCGTTGCTCCAGGTGTCCATCTTCGCCCTGGGCATCATGCCGTACATCACGGCCAGCATCATCGTCCAGCTGCTCCGGGTGGTCATTCCCCGCTTCCAGCAGCTGTACGAAGAGGGCGCGTCGGGCCAGTCCAAGCTGACCCAGTACACGCGGTACCTCACCATCGCCCTGGGCCTGCTCAACGCCACCACCCTGGTGTCCCTGGCCCGGTCGGGCCAGCTGCTTCCCGGTTGTGCGCTGCCCATCATCCCCGATGACAGCATCATCACCACCATCCTGATCATCATCACCCTGACCGCCGGTACGGGCCTGATCATGTGGATGGGCGAGCTCGTCACCGAGAAGGGTGTGGGCAACGGCATGTCCCTGCTCATCTTCACCTCGATCGCAGCGACGTTCCCCACCTCCCTGGGTGCCATCTGGACCTCGCAGGGACCGGCCACGTTCTTCACCGTCCTGGCCGTGGGCCTGCTGACCGTGGCGCTGGTGGTCTTCGTGGAGCAGTCACAGCGCCGGGTCCCGGTGCAGTACGCCAAGCGGATGATCGGACGCCGCACCGTGGGCGGCACCAGCACCTACATTCCCATCAAGGTGAACATGGCCGGTGTTATCCCGGTCATCTTCGCTTCCTCCATGCTCTACCTGCCCGGCCTGATTGCACAGTTCAACCAGCCGCAGCAGGGCGAGCAGCTCCAGCCGTGGGTCGAATGGATCAACAACAACCTGGTCCGCGGCGACCAGCCGATCTATATGGTTCTGTACTTCGCCATGATCGTCTTCTTTACCTACTTCTATGTCGCGATCACCTTCAACCCTGAAGAAGTGTCCGACAACATGAAGAAGTACGGCGGCTTCATTCCAGGTATCCGCGCCGGCAAGCCGACCGCTGATTACCTGCAGTACGTGCTTTCCCGGATCACGCTCCCCGGCGCCCTGTACTTGGGCTTCGTGGCACTGATTCCGCTGGTGGCACTGGTACTGATCAACGCGAACCAGAACTTCCCGTTCGGTGGCACCTCGATCCTGATCATGGTGGGCGTTGGCCTGGAGACCGTAAAGCAAATTGATGCGCAGCTACAACAACGTCACTACGAAGGGCTTTTGCGATGACGAGAATGCTGATTATTGGACCTCCCGGTTCCGGAAAAGGAACGCAGGCGGAGCGGATTTCAGAGCGCCTCGGCGTTGTGGCGATCTCCACCGGCGACATCTTCCGCGCCAATGTAAAGGGCGAAACGCCCCTTGGCATCGAGGCCAAGAAGTACATGGACAACGGGGACTTCGTTCCGGACAGCGTGACCAACAAGATGGTCCGTGACCGCCTCAGCGAGGCCGACGTCGAAAGCGGCTTCCTGCTGGATGGCTACCCGCGCACCACTGCGCAGGTGGACTACCTCGACGAGATCCTCGCCAAGGGCGACGAGAAGCTCGACGTCGTCCTGCAGCTCACTGCCGACGATGAGGAACTGGTGCACCGCCTGCTGGGCCGGGCCAAGGAAACTGGCCGGAGCGACGACAACGAAGCCGTCATCCGCCACCGCCTTGACCTCTACCACGAGCAGACCGAAGCGGTCGTGGCCAAGTACGCCGAGCGCGGCATCCTCACCCAGGTTGACGGCATCGGCCCCATCGATGACGTGACCGACCGCGTGATGCAGGCCATCAAGGCGGCACAGGCAGCCTGATCCAGGCACCGTTTTTCTGAGGCTCCTCCCGGAACAGGGGAGGAGCCTCAGCCATTTGAAAGGACACACCATGGGCTTCCGCCAGCCCCGCATCGAACTCAAGAACAACGCCCAGATGCGCACCATGCACGAGGCAGGACTGGTCCTGAGCCGCGCCCTGGACGCAGCCGTTGCCGCCGCCGTCCCGGGCGTCACCACCAAGCACCTCGACGATGTCTTCGCTGCCGTGCTCAACGAGGCCGGCGCCAAGTCCAACTTCCTCGGCTACCACGGCTTCCCCGCCACCGTCTGCACTTCCGTGAACGAGGAAGTGGTCCACGGCATCCCGGGCAGCCGCGTGCTGCAGGACGGCGACATCATCTCCATCGACGGCGGTGCCATCGTGGACGGCTGGCACTCCGATTCGGCCCGGACCGTCATCGTGGGGACCGCCGACCCGGAGGACCAGCGGCTCTCCGACGTCACCCGCGCCGCCATGTGGCGGGGGATCGCGGCCCTGGCCACCGGGACGCACGTGGGTGATATCGGCGCCGCCATCGACGACTACGTCTCGTCGGTTCCCGGCAAGCCGCTGGGCATCCTGGAGGACTACGTGGGGCACGGCATCGGCTCCGAGATGCACATGGCGCCGGACGTCCTGAACTACCGCACCACCCACCGCGGCCCTAGGATCAAGCCGGGCCTGTGCCTTGCCATCGAGCCGATGCTGGTCCGCGGCGGCATTGAAACCGCCGTGCTGGAGGACGACTGGACGGTGGTCACCACCGACGGCAAGCGTTCCTGCCAGTGGGAGCATTCCGTTGCGGTGCACGAGAAGGGCATCTGGGTCCTGTCAGCGCCCGACGGCGGCGCGGAGGACCTTGTCCCCCTCGGCGTCACCCCTGTGCCGATCCCCTAGGACCCGTTGATTGAGCCTGTCGAAATCGAAGCGGGGTTTCGACAGGCTCAACCACCGACGTCGACAGGCTCAACCACCAGTCCCAGCGACGTCCGGTTCCCACCGGAGCAGGTCGCCGGGCTGGCACTCGAGCACCTCGCACAGCGCCTCAAGCGTTGTGAAGCGAACGGCCTTGGCGCGTCCGTTCTTGAGCACCGCCAGGTTGGCCGGCGTGATGCCCACTTTTTCTGCCAGCACCCCTACGGGCATTTTGCGCTTCGCCAGCAGCACGTCGATGTCCACGATGATGGCCATCAGATCACCTCGTCGAGTTCATCTCGCAGGTGCTTGGCCTCCGCGTCACGCGCCACTGCCTGGGCCAGGAGGGTCCGGAGCACCAGAACGATCAGTGCCACGCCGCCGATCATCAGGGCGGCGCCGCAGATCAGCAGCACGATGCCCGGCGCGACGTCCCCAGGGGCCAGCAGCACGGCGATTCCAAAAACGAGGACTGCCGCCGCGGCGATGGCCCAGAAGATGATGTCCACGTAGCGGAAGGCCCCGTGGGAGAACACGGTTCCCCGCCGCACCATGGTCAGCAGCTGCCAGACGCACACCGCCGTGACCTGAACGCAGACGATGCCCAGGACCACGATGGCCAGGAACGCGATCCGCAGCCCGTCCGGGGCCGCGGCTTCCTGGAGGTCGATGGACACCAGGGGCACCATCCATACCTGGACGAACAGTGAACCAGCCAAAACCAGCGCGATGACGATGCGCAGCGCGAGGACTGCCAGCTTTCCCATGAACTCTCCTTTATCGAACAACAACATGATTCTATCGATATTCAATAGGTTAAGTAAACGCATCTCAGTTACGCCGCCGATGACCCATGCGGGGGCAGAATGGGCGCATGGGTTCTCTGACTGATGTGCCGGGTGTCCGGGTGGGGCAGGTCCACAAAATCGGGGCCGGCTGGTTGACTGGCGTGACCGTGGTCCTGCCGCCGCCCGGCACGGTGGGTTCAGTGGACGTCCAGGGTGGCGGACCTGCAACCCATGAGACGGATGCGCTGGACCCCACCAGCCTCGTCAGCCAGGTGGACGCTGTGGTCCTCACCGGCGGAAGCGCCTACGGCCTCGCCTCCGCTGCCGGCGTGCAGCGCTGGTGCGAGGAAAACGGCCGCGGGTTCGCCGTGCCGGGGGGAGTGGTGCCCATCGTTCCGGCCGCCGCGATTTTCGACCTTGGCAGGGGCGGCGACTTTTCCGCCCGCCCGACGCCCGAGATGGGCTACGCGGCAGCGGTTGCCGCGGCCGCTGAAATGGAAGGGCACGACGTCGAACGCGGCAACGTGGGTGCCGGCACGGGAGCACTCATCGGCAGGACGTTCAAGGGCGGGGTGGGCACCGCCTCCGCAACGTTGGAAGGCGGGGTGGTGGTTGGCGCCCTCGCTGTGGTCAACGCCCTGGGCCTGCCGCTGGTGGAGCATTCGGTGGTTGAGGAGGCGGTGGTTGAGCCTGTCGAAACCCGCGGCCGGGATTTCGGCAAGCTCAATCTCCAGGGGTTGAACACCACCCTCGTTGTGGTGGCCACCAATGCCGTGCTCGATGTGGCCGAATGCAAGCGGACCGCCGCCGCATCGCATGCCGGGATCGCCCGGGCGCTGAACCCCAGCCACACCCTCGCGGACGGGGATACCGTCTTCTGCCTCGCCACTGGCGGTGTGGCGCTGGACCGGAGCGATGAAACCGCCCGGCAAATCAGCCTGGTAACCCTGCAGAGTGCGGCAGCCGACGTCGTACGCCTGGCGATCCTGGACGGTGTTGCCAGCGCGGAGCCGGTCAGCACTCCGGCCGGTGACTATGGTGCGTACGGCGGGTAGATGCGCTAGCATGGCTGGATTTAACTTTCTTGGCCCGATGGCGTAGTGTTGTTTGTTGGTTGTCTGGACTGCCGCGCCCTTTTGGGCCTGGGGCAGGCAACTGATCCAACAAAAACGTTCGTGGCAATGCCTGGTGCAATCCGGCAGGGCTGCGGCAACAACAGTTAGCGGAGGGTATGGCCAAGAAGGACGGGGTCATTGAGATCGAAGGCGTTGTGACCGAGGCGCTGCCTAACGCGATGTTTCGCGTTGAGCTCACCAACAAGCACATCGTCCTGGCACACATCTCTGGAAAGATGCGTCAGCACTACATCCGGATCCTCCCCGAGGATCGCGTAGTGGTGGAGCTGAGCCCGTACGACCTCACCCGTGGTCGTATCGTCTACCGCTACAAGTAAATTGCTGGGCGGCGTCAGTATGAACTGCTGCTGCTCCAGTTGACCACTGTTACACGCAAAGGAATGCCATGAAGGTCAAGCCGAGCGTCAAGCAGATCTGCGAAAAGTGCAAAGTGATCCGCCGTAATGGCCGGGTCATGGTGATCTGCGAGAACCCGCGCCACAAGCAGCGCCAGGGCTAATTCCCTTTCCTGGGAAACCCTGGGTTGCTAACCCACGCAAGTAAATAAAGGCAGCACAAGCTGATCTGGAACATTGAGCTCGACAGAGTCCGGACAGCTAACCCCCGGTCGGAGGCTGGGGCCGTACAGAAGTGCGGGTGTACTGCCTACGACCTCCGGTTTATTCAAGGAGTACTGCCACTATGGCTCGTCTCGCTGGCGTAGACATTCCCCGCGAAAAGCGGCTGGAAATTGCGCTTACTTACATCTACGGCGTGGGCAAGACCCGTGCACACGAAACCCTGGCTGCCACTGGCATCAGCGCTGACGTCCGCGTTAAGGACCTCACCGACGCCCAGCTGGTTGAACTGCGTGACTACATTGAAGGCAACTACAAGGTTGAGGGTGACCTTCGCCGCGAAGTAGCAGCCGACATCCGCCGCAAGGTTGAAATCGGCAGCTACGAAGGCCTGCGCCACCGCAAGGGCCTGCCCGTACGCGGTCAGCGTACGAAGACCAACGCACGTACCCGCAAGGGCCCGAAGCGTACCGTCGCCGGCAAGAAGAAGGCCCGTTAAAATCCCGGCCGGGATTAACGGAGCTTTCCCCAATAACTTTCTGTAGGAGAAAAAATGCCCCCGAAGACTCGTGGCGCGGTACGCAAGCCGCGTAAGAAGGACAAGAAGAATATCGCGCTGGGCCAGGCGCACATCAAGAGCACCTTTAACAACACCATCGTTTCCATCACGGATCCGACCGGCGCTGTTATTTCCTGGGCTTCCTCTGGTGAGGTCGGCTTCAAGGGCTCGCGTAAGTCCACCCCGTTCGCTGCCCAGATGGCTGCCGAAGCCGCTGCAAAGCGTGCGCAGGAGCACGGCATGCGCAAGGTAGACGTTTTCGTCAAGGGACCGGGTTCCGGACGCGAAACCGCAATCCGTTCGCTGCAGGCCGCAGGCCTCGAGGTTGGCTCCATCCAGGACGTCACCCCCGCAGCCCACAACGGCTGCCGCCCCCCGAAGCGCCGCCGCGTCTAATTCTTTTCCGCAGCAGGAGCTTGCCCGGACCAGCAATGGTCCGGGCAAGCCCAGCGCGTTAAGTCTCAGACCGAATTTCCACCACCTGTGTTGCGTCATATAGCGGATGCTCGCCGAAAGGAAACCTAAGTGCTCATTGCACAGCGCCCCACCCTCTCCGAAGAGGTAGTCTCCGAAAACCGTTCCCGGTTCGTCATCGAACCGCTGGAACCGGGCTTCGGCTACACCCTCGGAAACTCCCTCCGCCGTACCCTGCTCTCCTCCATCCCCGGTGCTGCCGTAACCAGCATCCGGATCGATGGCGTGCTGCATGAGTTCACCACGGTTCCGGGTGTCAAGGAAGATGTCACCGAGATCATCCTGAACATCAAGAACCTGTCGGTTTCCTCCGAGCACGACGAGCCTGTTGTGGCTTACCTGCGCAAGCAGGGTCCCGGAGTCGTCACCGCCGCGGACATCGCTCCGCCGGCCGGCGTCGAATTCCACAACCCGGATCTGCACATCGCCACGCTGAACTCGAAGGGCAAGTTCGAGCTCGAACTGACCATCGAGCGCGGCCGCGGCTACGTTTCGGCAGCTCAGAACAAGTCCGGCGACGCAGAGATCGGCCGTATCCCGGTCGACTCCATCTACTCGCCGGTGCTGAAGGTTACTTTCCGCGTGGAAGCAACCCGTGTTGAGCAGCGCACCGACTTCGACAAGCTGATTGTCGACGTCGAGACCAAGCAGGCCATCGCCCCGCGCGATGCCGTTGCTTCCGCAGGCACCACCCTGGTGGAACTGTTCGGTCTGGCCCGTGAGCTGAACACCGCAGCTGAAGGTATCGAGATCGGCCCGTCGCCCACCGACGCTGCCCTGGCAGCCGACATGGCACTGCCGATCGAGGATCTGGACCTCACCGTCCGTTCCTACAACTGCCTCAAGCGTGAGGGCATCCACACCGTGGGTGAACTCGTTGCCCGCTCCGAGGCCGACCTGATGGACATCCGCAACTTCGGTGCCAAGTCCATCGACGAGGTCAAGGCAAAGCTGGTTGAACTGGGCCTGTCCCTCAAGGACTCGCCTCCCGGTTTTGACCTCGCAGCACGCGCCGCAGCAATCGAAGAGGACGACGCCGCCTTCGGCGACGACGAACTCTAAACCAGACCTTGGCCGTCGGGCAGCACCACGGGGTGCCGCCCACGGCTTCCACATGAGGAGAAACAATTATGCCTACCCCCACTAAGGGTCCGCGCCTCGGAGGCGGCCCGGCTCACGAGCGCCTCATGCTCGCGAACCTGGCATCTTCCCTGTTCGAGCACAAGCGGATCACCACCACGGTGACCAAGGCCAAGCGCCTGAAGCCGTACGCAGAGCGCCTGGTGACCTTCGCCAAGCGTGGCGACCTGGCTTCCCGCCGCCGCGTCCTGGGCCTGATCAGCAACAAGGGCGTTGTCCACGAGCTGTTCACCGACATTGCCCAGGCAGTGGAGAACCGCGACGGCGGCTACACCCGCATCACCAAGATCGGCAACCGCAAGGGCGACAACGCTCCCATGGCTGTCATCGAGCTGGTTCTTGAGCCGGTTTCCGCCAAGCAGGCCGTCGTTGCCGAGGCAACGAACGCTGCCAAGCGCGACGCTGACAAGAAGGAAGCCGCCGCTGCTGCTCCGGCTGCCGAGGAAGCTCCCGAAGCTGAGGAGACCACCGAGGCTCCCGCCGCTGAAGAAGCTGCAACCGAAGAGGCTCCGGCCGCTGAGGAAGCTCCTGCAGAAGAGGCTGAGGCCCCCGCTGCCGAGGAGAAGGACGCGAAGTAATTCGCTGACCGGCTTCGCATAGACTTGGGTCTATGAACGACCAAAAACCCGCGGCCCCCGCTTTAGGGGGCGGCGGGTTTTTGCGTATCCGGCTTGATCTTTCGTACGACGGCGGCCCGTTCAACGGGTGGGCCGTGCAACCGGGCCTGCGCACGGTCCAGGGCGTCCTCGAGGAAGCCCTGGAGCTGCTGATCCGGCGTCCCATCCGGGTAACCGTGGCAGGCCGCACCGACGCAGGGGTGCACGCCCGCGGGCAGGTGGTCCACCTGGACCTTTCCGAAGCCGAGTGGCTGGGAATGGCCCGCGGCCACGAACTGGATCCCGCCGTCGCCATGATGCGGCGGATCCGCGGGGCGCTGAACCGCGTGCTGGGCGACCTGCACGGCGCCGTGGAGGTGCACCGCGCGGCTCCCGCGCCGGAAGGGTTCGACGCCCGCTTCTCCGCCCTTTGGCGGCGCTACAGCTACCGTATTGCGGACGGCCCCGCGCTCTGGGACCCGCTGGGCCGGTACTCCACGCTCTGGCACAAGAACCCGCTGGACGTCGGCCTGCTGAACGAGGGCGCCGCCCAGCTGCTGGGGCTGCAGAACTTCCTGGCCTTCTGCAAGCCGCGGGAAGGCGCCACCACCATCCGCGACCTGCAGCGGTTCGAGTTCGCACGCGGTGAGGACGGCGTCATCGTTGCCACCGTCCAGGCCGACGCGTTCTGCCACAACATGGTCCGTGCCCTGGTGGGGTCGGCGCTGTATGTGGGCGAAGGCGTGGTGGAGCCAGGCTGGCTTTATGAGCGGCTGCTCGCCAAGAAACGGGATGCGAAATCCGTGCTGGCCGCGCCGCACCCCCTTGTCTTGGAGGAAGTGGCCTACCCGTCCGACGGCGAACTGCTGGCACGCGCCGAGCTCACCCGGGCGCTGCGGGAGTAAGGCACTTGGTTTCGACAGGCTCAACCACCGGTGGTTGAGCCTGTGGAACCCTAGAACGACGGCGGGGGTCCGTCCGCGGGCAGGGTGAGCGTGAAGGTGCTCCCTTGGCCCTGGCCGCTGACGCAGGTGATGCTGCCGCCGTGGCGTTCAACGATCATCTTGGTGATGGACAGCCCCAGCCCGGCGCCGGGGATGGCAGCCTCGCGTGCCGCGTCGGTGCGGAAGAAGCGCCGGAAGACCTGGCCGGCGTCGTCGTTGCTCATGCCCATCCCGGTATCGCTGACGCTCAGCTGCACCCAGTCGCTGCCGGCACTGGCGCTGATCAGGACGCGGCCGCCGTCGGGGGAGTACTTGATGGCGTTGGACACGAGGTTGTCCAGCGCCTGGCCGATCCGGATGGGGTCAGCATAGGCCCAGAGCGGCGACGGAACGTCCGCCGTAAGCTTGATGTGTGCCTGCTCTGCCTGGGCCTGCGCGGAGCCCACGCTGGTTTCCACGAGGCTTGCCAGATCGGTGCGCTTCGGGTGCACGTTCAGGGCCGTGGACGCGGAGGCGGTGAGGTCTGAGACGAGGGCCAGCATCCGCTCCGCATTGCGCTGCACCACGGTGAGCCGCCGTTCCACCTGCGGCGGCAGTCCGGTCACGTCGTCCAGCACCAGGTCCACGTTGCCGATGATGGAGTTCAGGGGCGTCTTGAACTCGTGCGAGACGTTGGAGATCAGCTCCTGGTGGGCTGCCAGGGCTTCCACCCAGCCGGTGACGTCGCTGTAGACCACCACGGCGCCGGTGAGGGTGCCGTCCTCGGCCACCAGCGGGCGGGCAGCGGTGGACATCGCCCGCTGTTCCGGTCCCTCTCCGGCCCACACCAGGTAATCCGCGAAGGATTCACCAGCCATTGCGCGGCTGACCGGCCGCCTTTCTGGCGGGAGCAGGGTCCGCCTGTCCGGCCCGAAGATCAGCTGGTGCCCCTGCCCGGGGGCGGCGTCGTCGGCCCCCGTTGCCCGGCGGAAGTTCCGCTGCCGGTCGTTCGAAACGAGGAAGCGCCCGGAACGGTCGACGGCGGCGATGCCGACGTCGGTGGCCTCCAGAACCGTCTCCAGCAGCTTCTCCCGTTCCCGGCTTTCGTGCAGGAGTTGCCGGAGTTCGCGGTCCTTTTCTGCCAGTTCGCGTTGCTGCAGCCGGAGGTTCATGCTCGCGAACCGGATGGCCAGCGAGACGGCCAGCATCATCAGCGGAAAAAGGAACACGGTGGTCACGTCCGAGGCGGTGAGGTTGGGGAACCGTCCCACTGCACCGGGCAGCATGATCAGCAGGGTACCGGCGAAGCTGAGCAACCAGCTGCTCCGCACCAGCATCCCTGAAGCGGAGAGCCAGATCACCGGGAAGACCACCAGCACGGCGAGGCCCGGAAGGAGCGGCGCGGCGCCGTTGCGCAGCAGTCCGATGGCCAGGAAGTCCAGGACGGGGATCAGCAGGTAAGGCCGGTGCGGCAGGCGCTCCCAGGGAACCAGGAAGCAGGCTGCGAACAGGAAGGCATGCAGGACGATGCCGGACATATAGAACGGATTTTGCAGCAAAGTTGGCCAGGCGAGCGGCGTGGCCACGGCAAGCGCAGCCACCACCAGTGTCAGCGGCAGCTGGCACAGTGCGACTTGTGAGCGGGTCCCCAATTCCCGGAAAAGGCGCAGCGGACCGCGCCGGAACAGGGGTTCAGCCATGAAAGCCTTTGAGCCCTCCCGCCCCGATATTCCAGGCAAAGTTCCCTTGTGGTGCCGAATTCCTGCAGGTCACCGTCATGCACATCCTTTCCCAGCCGATAATGCACATGTTCTGTCATGATAATTGACTTTTCACAATGAAAGTCGAAACAGATGTAATCAGCCTGGCTTACTTGTAGCGTATAAATGGTTGGAGCGGGTATGGCATTGGCGCTGGGCCGATGGGGGGGTCGTATCCGCCTGGCATGGGGATAGCAATGGACGACGATCTTGGTGTAGCTGTGGTCATCGAAGACGATGCCGACGTTCGGAACCTCCTGGAAGGGGTCCTGAGCCAGGCCGGCTTCGAAGTCCATACAGCATGTGACGGGCGGGCCGGGGTTGAGGTGGTCCGCAGCAAGCAGGCCAACGTGGTGACGCTGGACATCGGCCTGCCCGATATTGACGGGTTTGAGGTCCTCCGGAGGATCCGCCATTTCAGCAACGCCTACGTGGTGATGCTGACGGGCAGGACCGAGGAACCGGACCTGCTCTCAGCGCTGAACGCGGGGGCGGACGACTACATCGCCAAACCCTTCCGCCCCAGGGAATTGCGGGCGCGTGTTGCCGCCATGATGCGGCGGCCGCGGCACGAAATCAACGCCCAAAAGCCAGCATCCGCCGCGTGGGCATCCACGCCCGCTGCCGCTGCAACGCGGACCCATGACGTGGCCGTCCTGCAGCACAACGGCCTGGTCCTGAACCACCGGACCAGGACCGTGGAGGTAAACGGTGAGCCCCTGGCGCTGACCCGCAGCGAGTTCGACCTTCTCCACGTGCTGCTGAAGGGCGGCGGCGCGGTGTGTACCAGGGCGGACCTGGTGAAGGCGGTCCGAGGCGACTTCTACGACGAGGATACGTACATCAGCGAGGCGGACGAGCGCGCAGTCGAAGTCCACATCGGCAACCTGCGGCGCAAGCTCAAGGAGGACCCGCTGCAGCCGCGCTGGCTGCAGACCGTGCGCGGCGTGGGCTACCGGCTGGCACCGGCACGGCCCGTGGGAAAGACCTAGTCCGTTCCCAGGATGTACGTGGACTGGAGCTCGGTGATGGTCAGGCCGCCGTCCATGGCCACGCGCTCCATCAGGACCTTGCCCTGGCCAAAGTCACCCAGGCGGATCAGTGTTTCCAGCAGCTCCGCCAGTTTGGCAAGGCGAACGCCGCCCACCATGGCGGAGCTGATCTTCAGGCTGATGGCTGCATCCAGTGCCGACTCGCTGTCCTGGCTGTGGACCGCTGCGGCGAGGCGCGAATAGCGCTGGTCCCACATGGCCGCATAGTCGCGTGCGAAGCGTTTGGCCAGCCCGGTTCCGGCCAGTTCGTCTTCCAGTTCGTCCAGGACGGCGGCGTCAATGAGCGGCAAGAGCCCGGCCGCTTCCTGTGAGGGCGCGGAAAGGCTGGGCGCTGTGATCCCGGCCGGCAAGGGGCCGGCAGAAAGGCCCTCGCTGCTGGAGCCGGAATCTGGACTGTGCATTGTTCAAGGCTACTTCCTGGAATTCTTTCGTTGGCCTATTTTGGGCGAATCTGTGTAAACCTTGACCGACTCTTCAGCGGCCCTTGTGGCTGTCATTGGCCGCTGAACGTCATCACGGTATTAACCACGGCAGGGCCCAGGATGGCAATGAAGAGGACGGGGAAAATGAAGAACAGCAGCGGAAAGAGGATCATCACCGGAAGTTTCATGGCTTTTTCCTCTGCCCGTTGCCGGCGCTTCACGCGCATCACCTTGGCCTGGACCCGCAGGACCCGGCTGATGGCGATCCCGTAGGTGTCCGCCTGGACCACGGCCTGGACAAAGCTCCGCAGCTCCGGGATGTTGGTCCGTTCCGCCAGGGCGATGTAGGACTCGCGGCGGCTGCGGCCCACCTGCATGTCCTGCAGCGTGCGGACCAGCTCCTCCGCCAGCGGCCCCTTCCCGTTCTCCCCGGCCCGGGCCATGGCGCCCTCGAACCCGAGGCCGGCCTCCACGGAGATCAGCATCTGGTCCAGGGTGTTGGCGAGCTCCAGCTGGATGACCTTCTGCCGCTCCTGCCCCTTGCTGTACAGCAGCAGGTCAGGAATGAAGTAGCCCAGGAACAGGACGAAAAGGCCTGACAGCTTCATGAGCGGAGTACTGCCGATGGCGGTCAGGTAGATGCCGACGGCGATGCCTGCCAGGCCGATGGCGAGTTTGGACCCCAGCACCTTGCCCAGCGGCATGGAGACCGGGCGGCCGGCCAGGGACAGCAGCCGGTCAAGGAACGCCACGTAGGCGGGGGGAGTGAGGCGGCGGCCGATGCCTTCGAGCAGCCCGGGCCTCGTTTCCGGCGCCGCGGCGACGGGCGGGGCGCCGCGGCCGAGGAGTTCGCCGACGGCCAGCCGGCCCTGCTTGTCGACTGTCAGGGCGGACCAGGCGAGGACCGCCAGCGGGACACAGACCAGCAGGACGGAGAGGAGGATGATGACGTTCACGGGGTCCTCAGAACTTCAGGTTGATGATCTTGCGCATCCACAGCGCGCCGATGGTCATGAGGACAAAGGACGCGCCGATCATGGCCCAGCCCAGCGGGTGGGTGAACATTGAGTCCATGTAGGTGGGACTCACGGTGAGCAGCATGGCCACGATGCCGAACGGCATGGCGATCAGGATGTAGGCGGAGAACTTGCCTTCCGCCGCCAGTGCCTTGATGTGGCCCTTGATCTCCGCGCGCTCGCGGATGGTTTCGTTGACCTGGTCCAGGACGTCGGCGAGGTTGCCGCCCACTTCCCGGTTGATCTGGATGGCCTGCGAAATCCAGACGAAATCCTCGTTCTTCATCCGGTCGGCCGTGTCATTGAGCGCGGCCAGCAGGTCGCGGCCCAGGCTGGTTTCGGTGATCACCCGCCGCATCTCCTCCGAGGTCGGCTTCTGCGACTCGGCCGCGGCCGCGTCGATGGCGCGCAGGATGCTGTGCCCGGCACGGAGTCCTCCGGAGAGGAGCTGCAGGGTGTCCCCGAGCTGGCCGTCGAAGGCCGCCCGGCGCTTTCCGGCCAGGAACCCGAGGACGAGCTTGCCGATCATGGGTGCCAGCAGGGCAAGGAGGAGCCCCACCAGCGGGCCCACGGTGACAGTTCCCACCAGCATGCCGATGCAGGCGCCGATCCCCACCAGGAGGAAGAATTCCGCCTGGCTGAGGCGGAGCCCGGCGTTCTCAAGCTGGGGGCGGGAGAACAGGGCGAGGTTCCGCCCGACCAGGAGCCGTTCGAAGGACCGGACGGCCGTCAGCGAGAAGCGTGCCAGGGAGGACGGCGGGTCGGCGTCGAACGGACGACGGCGGTCCAGCGGCACCGAGGGGGCGCCGGGCAGGATCACGGCCACGCCCAGCAGGCAGACGGCGGTGAGCAGGATGACGGCTCCGGTTGCGAGGATCACGGTGGCGCCTATCGTCCGGGAGTGGTGGTGCCGGCGGGGTTCAGGGGTGATGCAAAGACCGACGGGGACACATGGATGCCCAGGTCCTCGAACCGGTCGATGAAGCGGGGCCGGATTCCCGTGGCCACGGGCTTGCCCAGGAACCGTCCCTGCGCGTCCACTCCGGCGGAGTAGTCGAAGACGAAGGCGTCCTGGAGCGTGACGATGTCCCCTTCCATACCCTGCACTTCGGTGACGTGCGTAATGCGCCGGGACCCGTCCCGGAGGCGGGAAATCTGCACAATGAGGTTGACGGCGGAGGCGATCTGTTCCCGGATGGCCCGCAGCGGCAGGTCCATCCCGGCCATGAGCACCAGGGTTTCGAGCCTGGCCACGGCGTCGCGCGGGGAGTTGGAGTGCACGGTGGACAGCGAGCCGTCGTGGCCGGTGTTCATTGCCTGCAGCATGTCCAGCGATTCGCCGCCGCGGACCTCACCCACCACGATCCGGTCCGGGCGCATACGCAGCGAGTTCCGCAGCAGTTCGCGGATGGTCACCTCGCCTTTGCCTTCGGTGTTGGGCGGGCGGCTTTCGAGCCGGACCACGTGTTCCTGCTGGATCTGGAGTTCCACGGCGTCCTCGATGGTGACGATCCGTTCGTCCGCCGGAAGGAAGGACGAGAGGACGTTGAGGAGGGTGGTCTTACCGGTGCCCGTGCCGCCGGAGACGATGATGTTCAGCTTTGCCTTGACGCAGGCATTGAGCAGTTCGGCCATCTCCGGGGTCAGGGTGCCGAAGTCGATCAGGTTGCGGACGGTCAGGGGCGTCTTGCTGAACTTCCGGATGGTGAGCGAGGATCCGCCCACCGCCAGCGGCGGGATGACGGCGTTCACGCGGGAGCCGTCCTCGAGGCGGGCGTCCACCAGGGGGGACGACTCGTCGATGCGGCGGCCCACCTTGGACACGATCCGTTCGATGACCTTGCGCAGGTGCTCCTCGGAGCTGAACCGGGACTCGGACAGCGTCAGTTTGCCTTTGCGCTCCACGTAGATCTGGTCCATCCGGTTGACCATGATTTCGCTGACGTCCGGATCATCGAGAAGGCGCTGGAGGGGGCCGTAGCCCAGGACGTCGTCGGCAACGTCGCGGACCAGGCGGGTGCGTTCCTCGGACGTGAGCGGAACCTGCTCGGCGTCGATGATGCGGGAGAGTTCCTCCTTGGCGGTGCTCCGGAGTTCCTGCTCGGTGACCGCTGCGTCGTTGAACCGGGCGCCCATCCGTTCGAAAAGGGCGTTGGCCGCACGCAGCTTCATGGCGGCGAAGACATCCACCTTGGGTGCCGTGGGCACCTGCTGGGTGCCGGCGTCGGGCGCTGGCACCACGACGGCGGGGCGCGCGGGAAGGTGCCCTTCCGCCGTCGTGCCCGGAAAAGTGTCCGGGGCGGCGGAGACGGGACGCTCCAGCACGGCGGTGGCCGCGCCGGATGCCTGGCCGCGGTCCTGGGCCGCGCTGATCCGTTCGGAGAGTTTCATCAGATGACCACCCTTCGGTGAAGCTTCCGCTGTGTCTGGGTACGCCACGCCGGGTTGAACCGCTCCACCAGTTGGCGGAGGCTCTTCACGGCAGGGTCTTTCCTGGATTCCTGGAGGACGGGGATGCCCCGGTTGGTGGACAGGGCCACGGCGCGGGACCGGGGGACGCTGACATCCACGGGCGCGCCGATGGTGGACTCGACGTCCTGGACGTTGAGGCCGGCCTTGGCGTCCGCCATGTTCAGGACCACGTGCCGGGACTCGGGCATAATGTCCAGCTGGCGTAGGACTTCCAGGCCGGAACGCAGGCCGCGGAGGCTGGGGACGTCCATCGCGCTGACCCACACCACGTCGGTGCACTGTTCCATGGCGGCCAGGCCGATTTCCGGCATGCCGGGCGCGGTATCGATGACCACGTACTGGAATTCCTGGGCCAGCTGCTCGATAAGGCGGCTGACCTGCTCGGGTGTGATGTGGTCCGCGTCCACCGGGTTGGGCGGGGCGCAGAGAGCGTAAATGCCTGCCGGGTGCACGGTGAGGAAGGCCTTGAGGACCAGTGGGTCCTGCGCCGCCGCCGGGGTCACGGCGTCAGTGACGGTGTGCTCCGGGGTCAGGTACAGGCCGGACGCGACGTCGCCGAACTGCAGGTCCAGGTCCACGATCACCACGCTCATGGGCGCGATCTGGCCCAGGCCGATGGCGATGTTGGTGGCGAGGGTGGTCTTGCCGACGCCGCCCTTGGGCGAGAAGACGCCGATGACCAGGCCCTTGCCGCCGTTTTCCGTGGGCGGGGCCTCGTGGTTGCGGTGCCGGGTGGCGAAGGACTGGCAGGCGCGTTCCAGGAGGACACGGATTTCCGCCGCGTCCGCCTGCGGGCTGAGGATGTCCCTGATGCCGGCGCGCATGGCGTGCAGGAGGAAGTCCGGCTCGATGTCGCTGACCAGGACCAGGCTGAGGCCGGGGAGCTGGACGTCGAACACCTTGGCGAACCGGAGTGCCTCCTCGTAGGGCACGTCCGGGCCGATGATCAGGACCTCGGGCTGCTCCTGGTTAAGGAGGGAGAACAGCTCGGCGGGCCCTGCCGGGAGGATGTCCGAGGCGATGGTCTGCACGGTGCCGCGCAGGCCGTTGGCGACGGCGGCGCGCAGCTTCTGGTCGAACTCGCCGTTGGGGGAGAGGAGGACGAAGCGGCTCACTTGTACACCACTTCCTTGCGTTCGATCCGGGGGCCGTTGTCTTCGGCGTCCACGGGTTCCTTGGTGAGCCAGAGGCTGCCGTTGATGGATGTGAAGATGATCTTGGCGGCGTCCACGTCGGTGACGGCGACGGTGAGCATAAGTGAGCCTTCGGGAAGGGTGGTGTCCTGCGGGTTGGTGCCGGCCTCAGAGGTTTCCGCGCCGGAGGCCTGCGGGGCGCGCTGGACGGCGGTGACCAGGACCTTCCGGAGGGTGAGCTGAGTGGTGGCGTCTTCAGCCTTGGCCTTGTACGCGCCGCCTTCGAAGTTGAGGGCGATGCCCACGTGGTCGCCCACGTTGATCCGCCCGCCCGCCACGCGCTGCGGCTCCAGCTGGAAGGAGACTTCCTGCAGTCCGGCAGGAACTTCCACCGCGCCGCTCTCCTTGGCTTCCTCGGGGGCGACCAGCCGCTCGGCCAGCAGCTGCTCGCCGGGAACGAGGTCCACTGCGGCCACCGTGCCGGCCTTGCCGTCGAGGGTGCTGAGGGCGGTGTCTGACACGCCCGCGGCGGGGACCTTTTCGATGACCAGGCTGGCGGCCATGTCATTGACCGGGGTGCCGGCGGGAACGGCCTCCTTCACCACCAGGACTTCGCGGGGTTCGGTGGAGGCCAGGGCCCGCTGGTCGGCGCCGTTGGCGTAGAAGATGATGAGGATGGCCCCCACGAGCGCCAGGGCGACGGCGGCCGTTCCGGCGAGCAGGCGAGACTTCACTGTGTTACTCCGTGGGTTCGTGGGGCGTGTTCAAAGG
The DNA here is from genome assembly GCF_045833485.1 of Arthrobacter nitrophenolicus. Classification (NCBI taxonomy): domain Bacteria; kingdom Bacillati; phylum Actinomycetota; class Actinomycetes; order Micrococcales; family Micrococcaceae; genus Arthrobacter; species Arthrobacter nitrophenolicus. The sequence goes on along the minus strand of NZ_CP174504.1, from coordinate 388,126 downwards.
GTGAGGCGCGCGATGGTGGCGCCGTACTGGTCCACCGGGCCGAGGGTGTAGCCGTCGGCGAGGGAGACGTATTTGACGAATTTGCCGATGATGCCGCGGCACTCGCCCTTGCATTCGGTCGCGGTGGTGACACCCGTCGTCGTCGACTTTTCGCTGCGGTACTCGTAGGGGAGGCCGGTGCCGCCGCTGAACTTCCAGCCGGTGACCTCGAAGGCGGCGAATGACACCAGGCCGTAGATGGCGCCCGCGCCGGTTCCGGTCACCTTGTTGAAGACTGGAAGGAGGACGATCACCTTGCGGCCGGCGGCAATTTCGCTGGCCCATTTGTTGAGCTCGGTGGTGCAGTTGCCGGGGGCGTTGTTGCCGGGGTCGCTGCCGCCCTCGCTGACGGCCAGGTCGATGGTGCCGCCGCACTTGCCGGCGTCCTGGACCAGCCAGCCGAAGCCGCCCTGGACTGCGGCGCCGGACGGGCCGTAGTTGCAGTCGGCGTTCTGGTTCTTGCCGTGTTCCTGGAGGAGCTGGAGTGCGCCGCCGATGTTGTCCTTGACCTGGCAGATGGAGAACGCCAGGGGGAACGCGGTGCGGCCCGCTTTGGGGCTGCCCCACGCTGCCGAGGACCGGGCTCCCACCTCCTTGGAGGGGATGCCGATCGCGTTGGCGAAGAAGAGCGAGACAGAGTTGTCTTTCCCGCCGGTTTCCTTGGCGCTGGTGGTGACGCTGACCGTCCGGGCGGTCTTGTCCAGCTGGATGCTTTGGACCTTGCTCATGCCGTCCAAAGCGTTCTGGTTGGCGAGGCTCCCGGCGAGGGTGGACGTCGTCGAGCATTGTGCGTCCGTGGCGTCCCTGGCGCATTTTTGTGCCAGGGCGATGGCGGAGGCGTCCGCGCCGCTTTGCAGCTGCGCGCGTTCCGAGTAGATGACCCCGACGTCGACGGCGATGGCCGTGAAGCCGAGGAGCGTGACCAGGAGGAGGGCGACGATGACGCTGACGGCGCCTTTCTCCGCGTGGTCCTGGCCGCTTACCCGCCGCACAGCATGACTCCTTTGCCCGTCATCGGGAACGGCCCGGCGATGCCGGTGATGGTGGACAGGTTGTATTTGATGGTGAGGGTAACCTGGTTCCCCGTGCTGCAGGCCGTGGTGCTGAGGCTGATGTCTGAGGCCGGGATGGTGCTGACCGAGGCCGCAGCGTTTATCGCTGCAGTCTTGGCACCGGCCGGATCGTTGGCGATGGCCATGACCCGGACGCCGTCGCGCGCTGCGTTTGTGAGCGTGATCTGGGCGTTGTAGGCGCGGCCGAACTCGATGGTGCCCAGGACCAGCATCAGGAGGAGGGGCAACAGGATCGCGAATTCGACGGCGGCTGCTCCGCGCTCCGAATCGTTCGTCACCTGCTGCACCTCCTCCTGGGTTGCTGGTTGTACTTGGGCCTTGTTGGGGGTGCGGTTCCGATATGGGGGGGGGCCGGAACCGCCTCGGGGGAGGTTGTTAGCCTGCGGAACCGCTGGGTGCAGTAGTGGGCGCCGGGATCTTGGTTTCAACGTTGGTGAACATCTCGTTGAGGGTGCCACCCAGGGTGCTGACAGCGACGATGATGACGACGGCGATGAGGGCGACCATGATGCCGTATTCGACGGCCGTGGCGCCCTTTTCCTCGGTGCGGAGGCGGGCCATGAGGTTGGTGTAGAGAGAAAGCATTTGAGACTCCTGTGCGAGACGGATTGGCTGGTCCTGCACCAGCACTGAAACGAAGTTAGCAACCGGAATTGGCTCAAAAGCCGGACCTTGGAGCATCCTGCGCAAACGCTTTCACTCCCGCACTTATCCTGCGCTTTTGCTTGGTTTTCGCTGCGCTAACGCTGGGAATCCCTGGGGTGCGGGCACACAAACGGACCCCCTCGGTTCTGGGTGCCGAGGGGGTCCGGTCTATGGGGCGTCGTTTGACGCATATGTCCGCCGAAGGTTTAAGTGAAGGCCTCGACGATCTTGATGGCCGCTGGCCCGAGGAGAACGATAAACAGCACGGGGAAGATGCAGAGGAGTAGCGGAAAGAGTACCTTCACTGGGAGCTTCATCGCCTTCTCCTCAGCACGTTGGCGACGCTTGACTCTGGCCTGCTTGGCCTGGGTGCGGAGGACTTTGGCAATTCCAATCCCATACTTGTCAGCCTGGATTACGGCCCTAACGAAACTGCGCAAGTCTTGAACCGATGAGCGATCGGCGAGGGCCTGGTATGCCTCCTGCCGTGGCCGCCCCACCTGCAGGTCTTGAAGGGTACGCATTAGTTCCTGCGCAAGTGGACCTCCGCCGTAGCCACCGGCCCTGGCCATGGCCGCCTCAAACCCAAGCCCAGCCTCGACCGATATGAGCAATTGGTCCAAAGTATTGGGCAGCTCAAGCTCAATGTCCTTCTGGCGCTTGACCCCCTTGTTGTAGACCAACAGGTCGGGGAGGAAGTAGAGGAAGACCGAGAGGAAGAGCCCTAAAGCCATTACTTGCGGTGAAGGGGATCGGGCGAACATTAGGAGACCAAGAATCGCACCAGTGAGGGCGAGTAGTGGTTTTGCAATAATTAGGCGTTCCAACGGCAGTGATGCGGGCCGTCCAGCGAGTGACAACCAGCGATCCAACTTTGCCTCGTAGCCCGTCGGTGTCAGACGCTTGGATAGGTCAAGAAGCGCCGGTGGGCGTTGGATGGCGGCGCCACCCTCGTGCGTAAATCCCTGGGTCAAGTTTGTCTGCACTGCAAGTGCCGCTTTGCGGTCAGTCGTAAACAGTGCCCAGATCAGGTAGGCCATGGGAAGCACTACCAGCGATATGAACAGCAACGCTAACGGTGTCATCGTGTCCCCCTAGAACTTGATCTTTACAACGCGGCTCATCCAAAAGCCGCCCACGGCGAACATGACCATCGCGGCCACCAGCTGTACCAGCCCCAAAGGATGCTCCACGAAGACATTGAGGTAGCCCGGATTGATGAAGGCCAGGATGATGGCCACACCTACTGGCATTGCCATCAGAACGTATGCCGACATCTTTCCTTCGGCGCTGAGTGACCTTACTTGCCCCTTGATTTCACTTCGCTCACGTATTGTTCCCGCAACCTGCTCAAGTACTTCCGCCAGGTCACCGCCGACTTCGCGGTTGATCTGGATTGCCTGGGATATCCAACGAAAGTCCTCGCTGTCCATCCGGTCGGCAACGTCGTCAAGGGCCAAACGCGGATCCTTGCCGATCCGGGTCTCGTTGACTATGCGGAGGAGCTCTTCAGATGTTGGTGCGTCAGCCTCCTGGGCGGCAGCCTCAATCGAGCGGAGGATGCTGTGGCCCACCCTTAGTCCGCCAATCAGCATTTGAATTGTGTCGGTCAACTGGGCCTCAAACTTCGCCCGGCGCTTGTCGCGCAGAACGGTCAGCGCCAACTTGGCAAGGAAAGGGGTGGCTACCCCAGCCAAAAGTCCCAAGAACGGGTGGGTCAGAAGTGCCACAAAGGCGGCCAGCAGAATGGAGGCTATCGAAACCCCTACCGTAAAGTCTGCAGGCGCCATTTTGACCCCGGCGTTGTACAGTACCTCGCGGTTGTAGGGGCCCCCGGACTGTCCGATGACGTTTTCCATCGCATGGACCGCTGATTGCGAAACCCTGGCAACAGCGGATGTGTCTTGCTGGATACCCAGTCGGCGCCGTTCCAGGGGAATGGAGCCGAACTTTGGCCTGAAGACGACGAAGAACACAAGAACTATTGCGGACAGGCAAAGTGCTACCGCAAGCACGAAAACGATGGGCGATTCCACGATCATCGCCGTCCTGCCGGAGCCAAGCCAGCACCGAAGACCGCCGGTGATACAGCGATGCCAAGGTCGGCGAACCGATCCAGGAAGCGGGGGCGAATACCTGTGGCTATGGGCTTGCCGAGGAACCGGCCCTGGGCATCCACGCCGGCTGAGTAGTCGAACAGGAAGGCATCCTGCAACGTGACGATATCTCCTTCCATGCCCTGCACCTCGGTCACGTGCGTCACACGCCGGCTGCCGTCTCGAAGGCGGGTTACCTGGATGATTAAGTCCACTGCCGATGACACCTGTTCCCGGATTGCCCGGAGAGGGAGGTCCATACCCGCCATGAGAACCAGGGTCTCCAGCCGTGCGACCGCATCTCTCGGCGAGTTTGCATGGACTGTGGACAATGAACCGTCGTGGCCAGTGTTCATGGCCTGCAGCATGTCCAGGCATTCCCCGCTGCGGACTTCACCGACAATGATTCGGTCAGGCCGCATGCGGAGGGAATTGCGCACGAGTTCACGGATTGACACGGCGCCTTTTCCCTCGATGTTGGGTGGACGGCTTTCCAGGCGGACAACATGCTCCTGCTGCAGTTGCAGTTCAACTGCATCCTCGATGGTGACGATACGGTCATCCGGTGGGATGAACGAGGAGAGCACGTTGAGCAAGGTGGTTTTGCCGGTGCCTGTACCGCCCGAGACGATGATGTTCAAGCGCGCGCGTACGCAGGCGCTCAGTAACTCTGCCATTTCAGGAGTTAGCGAACCCCAGTCAATGAGGTTTTGTACGGTCAGTGGAACCTTGCTGAACTTTCGGATGGTGAGCGAGGGTCCGTTGACTGCGAGCGGCGGAATGATTGCGTTAACTCTGGAACCGTCTTCCAGGCGAGCGTCCACCAGGGGTGACGATTCGTCAATCCGGCGGCCCACTTTGGAGACAATACGCTCTATAACCGTTCGAAGGTGGTCATCGGAACTGAACCGGATGCCGGTCAAAGTCAAGCGCCCGTGACGCTCGATGTAAATCTGATCGAAACGATTGACCATGATTTCAGTGACGGAAGGATCCTCAAGGAGCCGCTGCAGAGGGCCAAGGCCCATCACTTCGTCAGCAATTTCGCGAATCAGCCGGCGGCGCTCCTCCGGTGACAGCGGGACCTGCTCCTCATCGATGACCGCTGAAAGCTCCTCGACAGCAGAGCTACGAAGAGATTCTTCCGACGAGGCAGTGTCGCCAAAACGGGTACCCATCCGCTCAAAGAGAGCCTGGGCAGCCCTTTGCTTAAGGGCGGCCAGCGCATCGACAGCCGGTGCTGGGGCCACGGCCACCTGCCCTGCCGAACCCGATAGGGTCGGCGGAGGGGCAGCGGGCGGTGCAACTACCAGCGGTGCTGATGGTTCCTGTGCGCCTGCCGGTCCTGCTGTCTGTCCTGAGGCCGCTGGGCTGCCGCTATTTCGTGACAAACGATCCGAGAGTTTCATGACACCACCACCCGTCGGTGAAGTTTGGTTTGAGGTGAAGCGATCCATTGCGGGTCGAAACGGTCGACCAGCTTTTTCAGCCCTTTGGACGCAGAGTCCCGCACGTTGCTCTGCAGGATCGGTATTCCCCTGTTTGTGGAGAAAGGAAGGGTTCTTGAGCGGGGAATGACTGTGTCCACGGGAACCCCGATGGTCGCTTCAACGTCCTGTACGGAGATCCCACTTTTGCGGTCAGCAAAGTTCAATACCGTGTGGCGTCCCTGCGGAAGAAGCTGGAGTTCCCGCAGAACGGCGAAACTCTTGTGCAGCCCTCGGATGCTTGGTACATCCATGCCGCAGACCCATACACCGTCGGTGGCCAACTCAAGGGTTGCCAGGACGTGCTCGCCCAACCCAGGAGCAGTATCAACCACGACATACTTGAATTCGCTAGCGAGCTGGTTGATGAGCCGACTGACATGCTCTGCCGTTATGGAATCCGACTCTGCTGGAGACTTCGGCCCGCAAAGAGCATAGATGCCAGCCGGGTGCACTGTGAGGAATGCCTTCAAGACCATAGAGTCCTGGGAGGCGGCGCCGTGCACTGCATCTGTGATCGAGTGCTCCGGCTCCAGCAGAAGGCCGGAAGCAACATCACCGAACTGAAGGTCCAAATCCACGAGCACCACACCCATTGGGGCTACTTTGCCCAGCCCGATGGCCAGATTGGTAGCGACGGTGGTCTTACCCACGCCACCCTTCGGGGACATAACTGCTATAACCCGACCGCGGTCCTGTGAGCTTTCAGCTGCCGGAGCCATCCCTCGGCGCCGGCTTGCGGCCGCCAGGCACGCGCGTTCTAGAAGGACCCTCAGCTCACTGAGGCCAATCTCCGACGTCACCACGTCCCGGATACCGGCATGCATCGCGCGGAGCACCAGTTCCGGATTTGGCTCTGCGATCAGGACAAGGCTGATTTCCGGATACTGCAGGTCAAATACGGTGGCAAGCTTCAAGGCGTCGTCTGGCAAGACTCCGGGTCCGAGGATGAGAACTTCGGGAGGTGCGCCACTGAGCTGCTTGAAGACATCGTCTGGTCCGCCTGTCATGACATCCGGCGAGAGAGTCTGCAGTTCGCCATGGAGTGCACCTGTGATTGCCTGGCGTATACGGCTTTCGAAATCGCGTACTGCTGTGACGGCTACAAAACGGCTCATCAGTACAGCCCGCCGAATGTTGTGACAGGGGGATCTGTTTTCGCGGTCTTGTCGGTCTGCTTGGCGAGCCACAGTGTTCCGAACTCGGCCCCGAAAACCATCTTCGCGGCATCAGCGTCGCTGCGGGCTACGGTAACAAACGCGGAGCCGTTGGGCATCTCCACCTCATTTTCGGAGCCGTTGGAACCTGAACTGCTCTTGGTATCAGGTGCTGCCTTTTGTACGGCGGTCACCAGGACGTCGTGGAAGAGCAAGCCAGTGGACTGTTTCCAGCCACGGAGCTCCGCGGGGACTGAGGCGTCCGCCGGAATTTGTTCCTCAGTCTCGAAAGAGGAATAGACGGTTACGGTGTCGCCGGCTTCAAGTCGACCACCCAGGAGTCGTTCAGGGGTTAGCAGGAACGTCACTTCCTCCATGCCTTCAGGGACGGGTACTGTGCCGGGGACAAGATCGCGGGGGTCAACCAGACGTGCTGCAAGCAGTTGCTCGCCCGGTTCCAGTCCGACCGCGGTTACCTTCCCCTCCTGCTCATCCAGGGTGGCCAGTGCACCTTCCGGTACTGCTGACTTAGGCAACGACTCTGAGCGGATTTTGCCGGCAAGGTCGGAAGCCTTGGTACCTGCCGGCACTTGCTCTGTAACAACCAGGACGTTCACAGGTTCGAGGCCGGCCTGGGCTCGGGCGGACGCGCCCTGTACGTACACGAAAAGGAGAACAGCTCCAACTACTGCCAGCAGTAATGCAGCCAAGCCTCCCAGTAGGCGTGATTTCACTTCAATTGCTCCTTCATTGACGTGGCAAGCGAGACGTAGTCCTGCTCGGTTACTTCGTTAGGGACACCGAGCTCGCCCCGAAATTGGGACCGTCCCCGGTGATGATGCCGCTCTCTTCGAGAGAGACGAAACGGGCAAAGTAGCCCTGAAGTCCCCTGCAGTTGCCCGTACAGCTTGGGGCGGCAGGATCTACGTGGGTCAAAGCTGGACCGCCAAACTTGTAGCCCGTGACCTGGAACGCGGCGAAGCCGACGAGGGTGTAGACAGTGTTTTCGCCGCCGTCGGTCGCGGTATCAAACAGAGGAACCAGAGCGGGCTGATCCATGATGGTGGCGAGGATGGCGTCGCACTCCGCTGCTGTTGGAAAGTGATTGCCCGGTTGTCCTTCCACAGTTGCGTCTATGTCGATGTCAGCTGCACAACCTGAGTCCGTCTCCAGCCATCCAAACCCACCGGGCTGGTAGCCGTTTTGATCGGCACAGCCCGGGTAATCTGGGGCGTTTTCGTCGTACCTCAGCAGTATGTGTGTTGCGGTGGGATCACCCGTGAAGTTTCCCGTGGAATCCAACTCAGCGAGCTGGCTTGAGGTGAGGTACTTTCGGAATACACACTCACTGACTGTCCAGGGGAGAGTGGAACCCGACGATGGGGGACCCCAGGAGGCTTCTGCGGCGGCTGTGATTTGGCTTGTATCGAAGCCCATCACCCTCGCAAAAAAGAGGGAGAAATGGTCAGCGCCCGTAGCTGCCTCCCGCGCGTTCGTCTCTACACGTACGGTCGTCGGGTTGGGTTGAGTGACTGAGAAGACTCCGGTGGAGCCGTCATTCGCATTTTCGTCTGCCAGCCGGTTCACGGGTGCAGCCATGGCTGTTGCGCAATCGAGACCCTTGGCACAGTCGCCGGCGATAGCTAGGGCAGTTGCATCGGCGCCGTTCTGAATTTGTGCTTTCTCTGCGTACATTGCCCCGACATCCACGGCCACTGCAGCGCAGCCGAGCAGCGCCACCATTAGCACGGCGACCATGATTGTAGCTGCGCCCCTCTGGGAGTCATTCGTTGTGGCCAAAGTCTTCCTGCCGAAAGGAAGACGCCGCGTCAGCCGCCGCATCTCATTACCCCTACTCCTGTCATGGACAACGGAAAAATGCCTGGCGCCCCAAAGAAGCCGGCATCGAGAAAACCTGTCAAAGAGGGCAGCGAGACGCTCGTCGTTACCTGTACGTCTGAACCTGAAGAGCAGCTGCTGGCATTGTCGGTTACTGATACCCCGAGGCCGGACAGTGCTGGCGCCGCCGCCAAGGCTGTCGCTTGGACATCCAGGCCAGCGTCGGCATGATGGATGGCGGCATAACGGGCTCCCTCGCGGGCAGCTTGTGTCAGGGACACCTGGACGTTATAGACCCTGCCGAACTCGATGATTCCTAGAAGTATCAGCAACAGCAGCGGGAGGACGATCGCCATCTCCACCGCTACGGCGCCTCTTTCCTTCCCTGATAAGTTCATAGCCTCTCCCAGCGTGTCCCAGAAAGATTGGTAAATGGTGATGGCCGTGGCAGTGCTGGCGGGTCACTGCCACGGCTGATGCCGCTTTAAAGGGCGGTTGAAACGGATGTGAAGAGAGCCGCGATCTGGGGGCCGAGGATGATGACGGCTGCCATGACCAGGACTGCAATGAAAGCGACCATGATTCCGTACTCGACCATCGTGGCGCCTTTTTCCTCCGAACTGAGGCGGGCTTTGGCTGTGTGGAGAACGGATGTAAGAGTGGCAATGAAGGCGTTCATGTCTGATTCCTTTCGCAAATCGCTGAAGGCACTTGATGCACCTGGAGCGGCGGAGGCGGTACACCGCCCCCGCCGGCAGGTACTAGAGAGCGGTCGAGACCCGGGTGAACAGTGCGGCGATCTGCGGTCCGAGGATGATGACGGCTGCCATAACCAGGACTGCGATGAAGGCGACCATGATGCCGTATTCGACCATCGTTGCGCCCTTCTCTTCGCGGGTGAAACGATCCTTGACGCCGGCGATAAAAGCAGTCATCGAGACCATAAGAGAAGTCATTGTAGTTTCCTTAATTCGGTGAAATGGATAGATATTGATTTCAACGAATTTCCAGCTGCCCCCATAGTTCTTTAGCGGCTGGACTTCGCTAAGAAAAGATTGTCATTCGGGGAAGTAGGCAACAATGAGTAGCAGTACTCGACTTTTTTATAGCGGATGAAAACTACGTACTTAAAACAAGGGGGCAGTACTCAGCGAGAGGAGCGGCTACGCGACCGACTACTTGGATCGTGTGCTAAAGATGCCACGGGGTCGAGTTAGTGCGGCTACGGCATGAAGAAGGCGACGGCGCCGACGGCGCCAAGCATGGTAGGTCCGTGGGCCACTTCTGTCGGGCTTTTTTGGCCTTTTCTGCTGAGCAGGGAGACGGTGACAATGCCATTGAGGATGAACCCCAAGAGGGCTCCATAGAGCACCTGGGTCCAGCCTAGGTACCCGAGGTACAGGCCAACGGGAGCTGCGAGCTTTACGTCGCCCATTCCAATACCTCCGGGCGAAATCAGCCCCAAAACAAGGTAGCCGGCAAACAGAATCAGTGCCCCAAGCGCCGCGCGCAGCAGATCGTCAGCCTGCTGAGTGAATATTCCCGGTGCTAAAAGCAGTAGAAGGCCGCCGGCGAGCAGTGCTAGTACCAGCGGGTTGGGCAGCAAATGATGTTCGATGTCAATCCGCGCCAGCTGTACCCCTAAAACAGCAAGCAATATAAACGCCGGCAGTCCGGCTCCAATTCCAAACCGAAAAGTAAAGGCGGCGCACGCGAACCCGGTGATAACCGCCGTCGTGATTCGCGTGAGAGGGGTGGGCATGCCGCCCAGCCGTGGAAGTAGCTTTGCTATGAGCACCTCGGCAACCGGAGAGAGGGCGATGCCCAGGAGCCCGATGCCGGCGACAACGAGCCAGCCGGCTGAACCGTCGTAACCTGTTCCCAGCATCGCGACCCCCTGCGTTCGTCAGGCCGGCGGACCTGAGGTTCCGTCCGGCTACCCCATTTTGACCCTGAACCCCCTGACGCGCTAATCTTGGTAGTCGTTGTGCGTGTCCTATTCCGATGGTGCGTGCCCGCTTGAGAATCCGGTTGCAGGATGACTACTCAACGGACACATTCGGAACCACAGGATGACTGGTTACATAGAGCCCTCACCTCTGTTCCGGTAGCGCGCAGACAGTAGGTGCACGAGCTAGTGACACCTAAACAAGAACGCCAGAACAAGAACGAGGCAAACACCGTGCGTACGTACACCCCGAAGCCCGGCGATATCAACCGCCAGTGGCACGTCATTGACGCCACAGACGTTGTCCTTGGTCGTCTTGCAAGCCAGACCGCAATCCTGCTGCGCGGCAAGCACAAGGCCACCTATGCATCCCACATGGACATGGGCGACTTCGTCATCATCATCAACGCTGAAAAGGTAGCCCTGACCGGCGCCAAGCTGGAACAGAAGCGTGCTTACCGCCACTCCGGCTACCCGGGCGGTCTGACCTCCGTCAACTACGCGGAACTGCTGGAATCCAACCCGGTCCGCGCCGTGGAGAAGGCCATCAAGGGCATGCTCCCGAAGAACTCCCTGGCTGCTCAGCAGCTCGGCAAGCTGAAGGTGTACCGCGGTGCTGAGCACCCCCACGCCGCCCAGCAGCCCAAGACTTTCGAAATCACCCAGGTCGCCCAGTAGTCCTGGCCACCAAACAACTTACTTAATACAAGGAGAATCGTGGCTCAGAACGAAGAACTGACCACCGAGGCCGTTGAGGCCGAGGAAAACCTGACCAGCTACACCTCTGAGAGCTCGGCTGCCGAAGCTGCTCCCAAGAAGGAGCGCCCGGCCCTGACCGTTGCCGGCGCAGCTGTTGGCCGCCGCAAGGAAGCCGTTGCACGCGTCCGCGTCGTGCCCGGCACCGGCAAGTGGACCATCAATGGCCGCGAGCTGGCGAACTACTTCCCGAACAAGCTGCACCAGCAGGACGTCAACGAGCCCTTCAAGATCCTTGATCTCGAAGGCGCCTACGACGTCATCGCCCGCATCCACGGCGGCGGCATCTCCGGCCAGGCCGGCGCCCTGCGCCTCGGCATCGCCCGTTCGCTGAATGAGATCGACGTCGAGAACAACCGCGCCACGCTGAAGAAGGCCGGTTACCTGTCCCGCGACGCCCGTGTCATCGAACGTAAGAAGGCCGGTCTCAAGAAGGCCCGCAAGGCTCAGCAGTACTCCAAGCGCTAATCCCGCTTGCACAGAAGCCCGTCCCGCCCTTTGGCGGGGCGGGTTTTTGCATTACGGCTACTGGGTGAGGTCGTACGACTCCATGCCGTCAACACGGTCTGCTCGATGAGTCTCCCTTACCCACTTCACGATCTTCGCGGATTCCCCTTGCCCTTCCTGCGTCAGTGTTGGAAGGTTTCCTATGAGCAGGGCACCCACCCGTCCCTCAGCAACCCACTGTTGAAAGACGCTTAAAGTGGGGTAGGGGTCTGTCCCATCCCACCCGCCGATTGGTAATACGCTACGTTGGCTGGCTAGCTGGAGGTTTGCGGCCGTCTGGGCCCCCACGGTGGCAGCAGGCCATGTGAGGCTTTCAGGTGCATCCTCAAGTTGCTCAACGATGCCAGGCGGAGCCTCGTCTCCGTAGACCAAAACGGCGACACCGGGAGGCAAGTCCACGGGCCAATCAACCCGATTTGGGTGATCGGACCGGATGCCGAAAATACTTGGTCCAGCGATAACGCCCGCTCCTACGTGCGGATTAATAACAGTATTGACGGACCACAGCAGTGGCACGATGAGTATGGCGGCCAAGAGGAAACCAACGGATATTTTTCTCATGGTTATATTTGGAGGCGGGAGTACCTGAAGTGCCAGAATTATTCCTCCCGTACACGCAATCAACAGAGGTAAGCCCGGAAATTCCTGCACCGAACGGCTCGCAGTGATAAAAGCAAGCAAGAGCGATGACGCGAATGTGAAAGCAAGGGCAAGGCGAAAGCGCAGAATATTTGAACGGTGCGCGAGATATAGAATGGTGATTGCCGCGAGGATCGAAAGTGGTGGTACCGCAGTAAGCGAGTAGTAAGGGTGAAGGATTCCTGACATATATGCCACTACGCCACAAGCCGATACGAGCCAAACACTCGAGAATAGTAAGAGTGCATTTTTGCTTGTGGCACCTCTTCGAGTGCAGATGTAGACAACCGTAAGTATCAGTCCTGCTACTGCAAAGGGAATAAACCAGCCAAATTGACCCGAAAACTGAGGCTGGAGGAAACGCGTGATCCCTGGTTCTGGGTTTTCGGCGAGCCTTGCGGCGGAACCGGACAGCGTACGCGTGGCGTCTTCGCCCGTCAGCCGTCCTAAACCGTTGTACCCAAGGGCAAGTTCCAGGGAGCTGTTGCCCCTGGAACCGCCTATAAACGGTCGGGAGGAGGGATCCGTAAGTTGCACGGCCAGTAGCCAGGAACCACCGATGCCCATCGCCGCCAGTCCCGCGAGTGTCAGATGTAGCAGGCGCCTTAGCCAGGCTTCTTGGGCAAATGCTAAGTATGTGGCCACCAACGCCGGGATGACAAGGCAAATCTGCAGTTGCTTCGTCAGGAATCCTGCTCCCACCAAAACACCCGCGAGAATCAGCCAGACAGGGCGTTTCGCGTCGATCGCTTTGAGCACAGACAGTGCGATGCCCACCATAATCAGGACCAATAGGGCATCCGGGTTGTTATACCGGAACATAACCGTGCTCACGGGTGTCACCGCCATGAGGGTAGCCGCCAGAAGGCCGGCAGCTGCTCCGAACCGTTTGCGGACTGAAATGTAAAGCAGAAATGCCGTTAGAACACCCATGAACGCCTGTGGAAGCAGGATGCTCCAGCTGTTCAGCCCGAATAGGCGGGCCGATAGTGCCATGACCCAAATACTCAGGGGTGGCTTGTCGACAGTTATAGCGTTCCCAGGGTCAGAGGAACCGTAAAAAAAGGCGGTCCAGTCCTCCGCTCCAGACATCACCGCGGCGGAGTAATAGGCGTTCGCCCATCCGTTTACGCCCAAGTTCCAGCAGTATAGAAGGCCCGTCAGCAGCAGGAGCGACAGAAGCGCTGGACGCTCCCAGCGAGGCTGGGATGATGGGCCGACAAGCAAACTCTTGACCCTAGCGTGGGCTTTCAGGAGTATCCTCTGTGGCTTAGCCGTCGCAATCGTCACGGACTGGCTCAACGTGCCGCCCCGCGGACTGCTTGAACGGCGAGGACCGTTACCCGTTCGGTGTTCTGACGTACCTTGAACACCCATAGCCGGAGGAGTACGAAGCGCATGAGGGTAGCGAGAATGTTGGCCGCGGTAAGGATCAGCAGCTCCAGGTTTGGCGTGGAGTCAGGATAGGCCGCGTGCAGTACCAAAAGCGAGGAGGAAGTGATGCTCCAAGCCAGCAGGAAGACTATGAGGCCTTGCAATTGCTGTGTGAAGAGTCTTTCCGGGCCTCTGATGCCAAACGTGAACCTTCGGTTGGCCGCTGTATTACCGAGCGCGGTCATGAGCAGTGCCAGGAAGTTTGCTTCCTGCGCTCCGAAAGGGCCTTGAAGAATTAGGTACAGCAGGGCGAAGGCCAACGTCGAGAAGACCCCCACCACGCCAAAGCGCAGCACCTGACCAAAGAAGCTGGGCCGGTCGGCAGGCACGATTGGCCGCCGTCCCAATTCGGCGTAAATGGCTTGCACCGGGATCACGCCATTGACTAGCGACCCGGCAACCCGGACCATACCGCGCAAGTCGTCCAACGCAGTCTGCTTTATATCGACACTGCTGTCCGGATCATCCACCCAGTCCACAGGAATTTCATGAATACGAAGACCGGAGCGTTCGGCGATGATCAGCAGCTCCGTGTCAAAGAACCAGCCGTTGTCCTCCACGTGCGGGAGGAGACGTTTGGCTACGTCCGCCCGAATTGCTTTGAAGCCGCACTGGGCGTCGGAAAAGCGCACCTGCATGGTCCGGCGGAGGAGGAAATTGTATGACCGGGAAATAAGCTCACGCTTTGGACCGCGGATTACCCGCGAGTTTTGGCCTAGCCGGGTGCCAATGGAAATGTCGGAATGTCCAGAAAGCAAAGGTGCGACCAACGGCGGCAGGGCAGCAAGATCCGTGGACAGGTCAACATCTAGGTAGGCCAGGACTTTTGCCTCCGAAGCGCCCCACGCATCTCTCAGGGCGAGCCCGCGGCCTTTGACCTCAAGCCGGCGGTAACTGACGTTCGGCATATGCTCGCTGAGTCGAGCGGCAATCACCGGAGTCCGGTCGGTGCTTGCATTATCGGCGATGGTAATTCTCCACGTCGATGGCATTTCATGCGTCAGATATTCGGCGAGCCTTGTGATGCTTCTTTCGAGTACCGCTTCTTCGTTGTAGACCGGTACTACAATTTCGAGCGCCAAGCCCCCATAGCTAGGTGTCATGCATGGATCGTAGGGGTGGTGAAATCGGCATAGCGAGGCTTTTCGCCAAAGACAGGTAGGCCTGGCGCAAATCAAGTAGTCCAGCGGGGAGCACCTTCGATGGGGTAGGTACACGCCGCAGGTAGCTTGGGTGAATGACCAGATCAGCTGAAGCCCTTGTCAGTTGCCCTGACGCCGGGGGGAGAAGCCTGAAAGGAAGGCGTCCCGCCACTCTCTCTCCATTGAATTGCGGGGGAGGACAGGCCTGTAGATCAGGTACTGGTTACCCGGGTTTTCTGGGCGAACTGCCAATAAGTTGAGTCCATGGGGGACATCAGCGAATCAAGCGGAACTTCGCGCTTTACGGCGCTTGACGGACTTCGTGGGCTCTCTGCCTTGGTCGTATTAATTCATCACTGCCTTCTTGTTTCACCTTTGCTTGCCGTAGCGGTTAACACTGATGGGACTGGCACATTTGAACCGTGGGTCTGGTGGGTTACGTTCACTCCCTTTCATCTGTTCTGGGCTGGCCATGAAGCGGTTTATGTCTTTTTCATCCTGTCAGGGTTCGTTCTGACCCTTCCGTTCACGGGTCCTGCTCAGCCAAACTGGGAAGCATACTTCCCCAGGCGACTCATAAGGATTTACCTGCCCGTCTGGGTTTCCTTGTGTATTGCGTTAGTGACGGTGTGGGTTGTTCCGCGAGTAAGCAGCCTAGAGCTAAGTTCTTGGGTTAACTCGCATGACGAAGTGCACGACCCCATGGGCGACGCTTTCCTCCTGGGCGGTACAGGGGCCTTGAACTCGCCCCTCTGGTCGCTTCAGTGGGAGATGATCTTTTCCCTGCTACTGCCGTTATATGTGGCGGCAGGAAGAAGATTTCGTCGATGGTGGCCGTTGGTTGCCGCAATGCTGGTTGTGGTTATCGCTGCGGGAAATATCATGTATCTGGCCGTTCCCGTGTACATGCCGATGTTCGGCGTTGGTGTCTTGATGGCGTGGGGGCGCGAGGATCTGCACAGGTGGGCGGCCCGCCTTCGCCACGCACAATGGTTTGGCCTTTTGACCCTTGCGGGTATCTTGCTGTGCGCTCAATGGATCGCTTATCAGTCGCAAATTTACATCGCCCTGGCGACTGTCGGTGGTTCTTTATTGGTTTTTGCCTTCGTAGCATGGCCACCAACCATTCGTCTGGGTAATAGTCCTGTGCTCAGGTGGCTCGGAGGGCGGTCCTTCAGCTTGTATCTGATACATGAGCCTGTCGTCCTAGCCATTACGTTCGGTATGAAGTCGAGTGATGTTCTTCTGGTTGCGGTGTTTGGGATTCCAGTTTCATTGCTTGCAGCGGAGTTATTTTTCCGCCTCGTCGAGCAGCCCAGTCAGAAACTGGCCATCTCTGGGGGAAAGTTGTCGGAGTCTATGGGCCGTCGAGTCAAGAGTTTGGTGTGGAGGGGTTTCAGGCAAAGACTTCGGCAATCTGTGTCGTAGGGATTCGAGCCTCGGCTGCGCGTTCTTTCGTTGCATTCTCAAGCTACTTGCCTTAATAAGTTGGCCCGGTCGCACCAGCTACTCAGATGCAGCCCCGGCATCCCCATCCTCTAGACTTGACCGGTGTCTAGATTATTTGGAACTGATGGTGTCCGGGGGCTGGCCAACGGCCTGCTGACAGCAGAGCTGGCCATGCAGCTGGCCCAGGCGGCCGCCGTCGTGCTCGGCCACGACCGCAACTCCAACGGCTCCCGGCCCCGGGCCGTGGTGGCCCGTGACCCCCGCGCCAGCGGCGAATTCATCGCCGCAGCGGTGGAGGCCGGCCTCTCCAGCTCGGGCGTGGACGTCTATGACGCCGGGGTCCTCCCCACCCCGGCTGCGGCCTATCTGGTGGCGGACCTGAATGCCGACTTCGGCGTCATGATCTCCGCTTCGCACAACCCCGCACCGGACAACGGCATCAAGTTCTTCGCCCGCGGCGGCCAGAAACTCCCCGACGACGTGGAGGACGCCATCGAGGCGCAGATGGCCAACGAGGCCGTCCGTCCCACCGGCGCCGACGTGGGACGCATCCAGCGCTTCTCCGACGCCGAGGACCGCTACATCGTCCACCTCCTGGGCACGCTGCCGCACAACCTCAACGGACTCACCGTGGTCCTGGACTGCGCTCACGGCGCCGCCAGCGGCTGCTCCCCGCAGGTCTTCAAGGACGCCGGCGCCAACGTCATCGTCATCGGCGCGGAGCCGGACGGGCTGAACATCAACGACGGCGTCGGCTCCACCCACCTCGGCCCGCTTAAGGAAGCCGTAGTGAAGCACGGCGCAGACCTCGGCATCGCCCACGACGGCGACGCCGACCGCTGCCTCGCCGTGGACCATGAGGGCAACGAGGTGGACGGCGACCAGATCATGGCCATCCTCGCCGTCGCGTTGAAAGACTCAGGCAAGTTGAAGGACGACGTCCTTGTGGCCACCGTCATGAGCAACCTAGGCCTGAAGATTGCACTGCGGGAGGCCGGCATCAGCATCCGCGAAACGGCCGTGGGGGACCGCTACGTCCTCGAAGGCATGCGCGAGGGCGGCTTCAACCTCGGCGGCGAACAGTCCGGCCACGTCATCTTCTCCGACTACGCCACCACCGGCGACGGACTCCTCACCGGCCTGCAGCTCGCCGCCCAGGTCGCCCTGACCAAAAAGCCGCTCAAGGAGCTGGCCACCGTGATGACCAAGCTCCCTCAGGTCCTCATCAACGTCAAGGGCGTCGACCGCACCCAGGTCGGCAGCAGCGAGGTCCTCGCACAGGCTGTGGCCACCGCGGAGGCCACCCTCGGCGACACCGGACGCGTCCTGCTCCGCCCCTCCGGCACCGAGCCCGTGGTCCGCGTCATGGTGGAAGCCGGCGACGAGGAAACCGCCCAGTCCATCGCCGAGCACCTGGCCCAGGTGGTCCGCACCGAACTGGCTCTGGAACTCGTTAGCGAGTAGAGCGGCAGCAAGAGGCCAGCCTCCGGGGAATGAAGTGGTCCCCGGAAAGTGGACTCGTGAGTTATCTGGACTAAGTGCCCGCGCGGCATCTGTCTTTCTGACGCCTCTGTTGCAGGCGTGGAGGGCAGGGTGATCTCCAGCTGCGACCAACGGGCTGCCCATCCACGTTGGCGCTGCTCTCCTAGGACATGCGGGCCTCCAGATCAGCCGGGGCTACTTTGCGGTGTTCGACGAGGACGTGGTCGGCCACCACCAGATGCACATGGCCAACCGACGAGCGTTGCGGCCTGACCACGAGTATGCGCTGGTAACTAATATCGAATGGGAGGAATTCGAGGAACACTTCGACAAACGCAAAGTTGAGCTCGGCTTCTGCGGCCGGCCCTACGGCACGCCCTGCGCGCACGAGCACGCCTGCATCCGCTGCCCCATGCTGCACGTGGAACCGCGAATGATCCTCCGGCTGGACGAACTCGAAGCCGACCTCATGGCAGGCGAGACAGGGCGGAGAACGAAGGCTGGAAGGGGGAAGTCGACGGACTGGAACCCCAGGGTATCTCCAGGACAAACGCGGCCGGGCACTGCGGCTACGAAGAAGCGCTGAAACGCACGGCGACCACTGACAGCGCCCATGCGAGGAAATGCCGGCCGGGTCATCGAGCGAGCCGTAGATGTCTAGATAACCCATGGACAAGCAACGTTTTCTGATTTGCTACGACTATGGGGTGGGAGGGCTCTGGGCCTTTATCTATGCCCGTTCTTCCGAAGAGATTCTTGGTAAATACCCTGAACTGTACGTTGCTAGTAGTGGCCGCGATGGATGGATGGGAACAAAATGGCCGGGATCGAATCAATGGAGCCACGACATCGAGGGAGAGCCCTTCGGCGTACTCAGGGTAGTCACCGAAGAAAGAAGCCATGACTGAACTACGACGACAGGGACGGGATCTGCTGCAAGAGTGAGTGTCCCACGGAGCGTTCCACAGAAGACGGTACTAACGGATGCCGATGTTAACGCCAACCGAAAATAGGGCCAGTTTTGCCGATTGAAAACAGGGCCACGGGTTGCTGTTCTATTGTGCCTGAAGCTGGGTTCTTGTCTTGTTCCGGAGCCGGTAGCTGCTACCGGTGAGGTTCAGGACTTCTGCGTGGTGAACGATCCGGTCGATCATCGCCGAGGCCACTGTCGCGTCGCTGAAGACCTCGCCCCACCTGCTGAAGGCGAGGTTGCTGGTAAGCACCAGGGAGGCGTGTTCGTAGCGGGATGAGACTAACTGGAAGAACAGGTTGGCCGAGTCCTGGTCGAAGGGAATGTAGCCGACTTCGTCAACGATGAGCAGCTTGTAACGGCGCAGCTTGGCCAGTTCCTGGGGCAGGCGTCCGCGGTCGTGGGCTTCGGCCAGTCTCGATACCCACCCGGTCGCGGTGTCGAACAGGACGCGATGCCCGGCGTGTGCGGCCCGGATCCCGATCCCGACGGCCAGGTGGGTTTTCCCGGTGCCGGGCGGGCCCAGAAGGACCACGTTCTTGGCTTCCTCCAGGAAGACCCCAGTTCCCAGGTGCGCGACGAGGTTCCGGTCCGCGGCGGGCTGGTGGTCGAAGTTGAACTCCTCCAGCAGCTTGTGTCCGGGGAACCTCGCGGCCCTGATCCGCAGGGCGGCCCCGGAGGCTTCGCGTTCGGCAACCTCGCGGGAGAGGACAGCGGCGAGGTATTCCTCGTGTGACCAGCCTGCCTCCCGGGCCCGGTCGCCGAGGGTACGGTAGCCGTCGGCGATCCGCGGGGCGCGCAGTGCGCGGGCGTAGTACTCGATGTCCTTCACTGCAGCGTTCACCGTGCTGCCCCGGAGAGCTCGCGGGCATCGTCGGGGATGGCGACGCCGAACAGTTCGTCATAGATCGACAGGTCACGTTCCTCCACTACCGTGGACCGTCCGGCCTTGACGCTGCGGTGGATCCGTCGGAGGGAGGCGGCCTTGTCTACGTGGCCGGGGTCGGTGAAGATCTGGTGCCTGGCCCACCGCCGCTCATGGCTGGCCAGTAGCCGGCCGTCTGCGCTCACGGTGACTTTTTCCAGGTCTGCTTCGACGTTCACGATCCGCCCGATCGCGCCCGGGTCCACGGAATAGTCGTTGGAGAAGACCCGCACGTAGTAGTCCCGTGGTAGCCGGACGCTGCTGCGGAAGGCGAACTCGGGCGCCACTGGCGTTAACGGGCGCATCGCATCCCGGTCCCGGACGAAGAGCTCGATCGGACGGCCATGACGGGTCCGGGAGTAGCGCGCGTTCGCGCGTGGCAGCCAGTCCGCGAGCTGATCGTTGAAATCCAGCGGGGACGCGAACGTCCGTCCGGGCATGAAGCCTTGGCGGAAGTAACGGTTCATCCGCTCCACCACTCCTTTGGATTCCGGATCCCGTGGCGGCAACTGCCGGATCTCGCAGCCCAGGACGCCCGCGAACGCCGCCGCCGGCTCGGTCAGCCGGCCCTGGCCGATCCCTGATTCGTTGTCCCAGACCAGCTGCTTCGGGACCGCGCCGGCCTCCTGCAGCAGCGACCACATCCCGCCAAGCAGATCAAAGGTCGTGCGGGTCGGCAGCATCCTGGCCTGGATATATCCGGAGAACGCGCTCGTCATCACCAGCACCGGAGGCTTGCCCTCCTGCCCGTGCCCCAGGGGTAGCGGCTCATGGGGGAACCATAAATCGCACTGCATCGCCTGGCCCGGTTTATGGACCAGCCGGTCCACCGGATCCGCCGGCATATATTCGGGCCGGAGTCCACGGACCTTGTCCCGGAACAAGGATGCAGAGCCCGTCCAGCCGACGCGTTCGGCCAGTACTGAGGCCGGCATCGTCGGCGTCTGCACCAACAAGGCCCGCACCTGTGGCGCGTAAGCATCAAAGCTCGAACCGGCCGGTTTCCGCTCATACTTCGGTGGCCGCTCTGCCTCCAACGCCCGGTCCACCGTCCCCCGCGAAACCCCGAGCTGTTTAGCCAGCTCCCTCTTGGAGATCTTCTCCGTCGCGTATCGGTGGCGTATCTGCGCCCAAACATCCAATGTGATCACCTTCCATAATGGTCAGTGGCCTCATTTTCAGTTGGCGTTATTGGCCCTATTTTCGGTTGGCGTCAACAGCCGACGACACAATGAGGTGATGGAATGGCCATTGAACTAACAATTCATGTGCAGAATCAGTTGCACGAAACGATGAGAACCTTTGTGGAACCGCCGGGCGAACCCTTCCTAAAGTTCTGTCGCGCAGCGACTGCTATCGGAGTGCGATACGTCGACTTCATTTGGCCGTACTCGGACGCGATGTTGAACTTTTTCCAATTGGCGGCGTGGTTGGAGGACTTTCCACGAGTTCTGGACTTTGATGTAATCTCGCCCGAGGAGAGGGCGAGTGCCCGAAGGGTGCTTGAGGCTGCTAAGGAGGCTCACACTCTAGCCGGCTACTTGTTCATCGAAGGCTGATCATGGACGACCGGAGGGTCCCGGTTGGCTTGACGCGCGTCGTCGCCCATCTTGGCGTGGCCATCCGACGGGTGCCCGCGAAGCGTGAGGGCCGGGGCCACCTAGCCGAGGCCGCAGGTCTGACTCTGTAGTGCAAAACGCTTTGATGTATTAGCCCACCGCCAGGACGAAATTGTGTGAACCAGCAATGGCCGTCACCCAAGCACCGTGGGCCGGTCCAACCGCCGTTCCTGGCAGTTTGCATGGCGCAGGCCCGAGCTGAGGTCATGACACTGAAAACGCTTTAAGCGTCTTCGGCCAAACGACTACGTACCGATCTTCATCGGCTCGCCTGTATGCCGACTTTACGTCAGTCCACCGTGTGCTGGAACGAAGCGATGTCATCGCGTCCTGAAACGCTATGAGAGGCAGGTCGCTGCAGATGAAGATGTTCATTTCGGTGGTGCCGAAGTCGTGGCCGTCCACGAAGCCGTGCGCACCCGGGAGGTTTTCCTCGAGCAGATCCTCCATCGCGATGAGCTCATCGTAGTCATCCTCTGAGTTAACCGACCATTGCAGAACAAGGATGTACTTCACTACCGTCTCCTTCCCGAGACTTTTTATTTAGCCGTGGAAAAGCTCATCGAGTTCGCATCCACTCTGATCCGACACGTTGAAGGCCTTCGCCAACTCCGAGGGAGAGAGCGAGGGACCAATCGGCAACCACTGCCGAGAGCAGGCCGATTGGCGTCACACGCACAGCGGCTCGATCCACTTGATCTGCCGGGCTATCCAACGCCTCCCACTGATCGACTTCCCATCGGAAGACCGACACTGGCGGTGAGGACTTGGTAAGGACTCCGAGTGTCGTGACCAGATGGCTCTCCAGTGGCACGGCTAGGTTCCAAGGGCGCACCAGCCACTGCCAAACCGGATCCGGCCCTTCGCCCAGGCTCTTGGCCATGTCCGGAATATCCACCGTGGAGGGAGGATCAATCGGGATCACCTGAACCCAATTACCGCTTGCTTGCTGCCTCCGTGCGCCGAGCTGTAATGCCTCTACCCAGTCTTGTTCTACTGCTCCGAGGGCAAAGGTGCCGAGTCCCTCAACACAGACCGGGGGCGGGTCATGGGACGGTAGATGAGCGAGATCTGCGGCGCAAGCACGGAGAACCCGATCAACTTGACGAACGTCGTAGCGCAGGGCTCCTGCGCACACTAATTCATAGCCTGACTGGGCCGCGGCACCTTGCGTGTACGCGTAGGGCGGGATCGTGCTTTGCTGGACAGCCGTGACATGTATTTCAAGACTCACGCGCACACCCTCCACTAGGCAGACTGCCCTCCTTACGTCCCGGAGGATCTTAGTGTGACAGCTAGGAAGCCCGGCTTCTCAGTGCATCGCGGATTTCGGTCAGCAGCGCAATCTGCGGGTCCTCCGCCGACTCCTTCTTCACGTCCTGGCCGATCCCCAGACGCCGGTTGCGGCGCTCGATCATCAGGTTCATCGGCATGACCACCACGAAGTAGATGGCGGCCGAGATCAGCAGGAAATTGACGATGGCCGTCAGCAGGACGCCGAACTCGATGGCGTTGCCGTTGAGGTCAACCCTTGCGAAGCTGTCAAAGTTCGGCGAACCGACCACCGCGGCGACAAAGGGCATCAGCACCTTGTTCACCAGCGCCGTCACAACCGACCCGAACGCGGTGCCGATGACAACGGCGACGGCAAGGTCAACCACGTTGCCCTTCATGATGAAATTCTTGAATCCAGTCAGCATAAGAACCAACGTAGTGGAGGCTGGAAGGGCTCCCCAAACATAAGAGGGGGCTATTTCACGCCGGCAGCCCTCCGGCAGCCCGAAAAGTCTACGGAACACCCGCCGGCCCCCAAGTTATTGCTCAGGCTTTAATCAAGATCGTTGCTGGCTGTGGGACGGCCTTCATAGGGTCGGTGAATCACGCATTACGGCCCATAGGGTGAGCCACCGCGAGCCCGGGTTACTTGCACACAGATTTGGGGGAGACCATGACGGACCGAGACGTGGAGATAGCACAAACGGTCGAGGACGGTGGAACACTGGAAGTTCGGCACACTCCTGCGTGGGAAGTGAAGCACAAGCTGGAGCAGAACCCGGACGAGATGGTCCACTTCGTCTGCTGCCGTGATGTCGTCTGGCGGAAAGCCCTCTGCGGGTACGAGGAAATCGAGATGACCATCGCAACCCAGATCAAGGTCCTCTGCACGATGTGTGTTGAGGTCATGACAGCAAAGAGCGGCGTGCCTTGGGACGGAAACTGCCCGGTCGACGATCAGCCGTGCCCTGACGAAGAAGCGGTAGACAAGATCATTGACGAGCGGACCGCCCGGTAGCGCTGGTATCTTGTCTCCCGTCACTGTCCTTGGCCTGAAGAGTTGCGCGGAACGACTTCTTCGGCCTACAGGTACCCCGGCGCCGCCTCCACGCCGAAGTACTCCTCCAGCGTGAAGATGCCCTTGGAAGCCATATCCGTGGCCGCCTCGACGCCGATGTACCGCAGGTGCCACGGCTCGTAGTAGTACCCCGTGATGGGGTGGAACATCCACGGGTACCGCACCACGAAGCCGAACCGGTGCCCGTTCGCCTTGGCCCACACGGCCGCGGGTTGGTCCGCGAAGCACGGCTGGAACCCGCAGGCCCCGTTGCCGTCCGCAATGTCGAACGCCCACCCCGTCTGGTGCTCCGAATAGCCCGGGCGCGCACTCGCGGTGTCGGCGTCGGCCTGGCCTCGCGCCGCCACATAGCTGTTGTACGTGGCCACCTGGGTGGCGTACGAGCGGTATCCGCTCGCCAGCACCATCGAAACGCCATCCCGCGCGGCAGCGGCAAACATCGCCTCGGCCGCGGCCGCCGTCGTGCTATTCAGCAGGGCAGCCTCCCCGGACGCGGTCATCGCGACGGCGGGCCGCACTAGGTCGGCCGGCGCGTAGGCCGCCGGCACCAGCGGCCGGCGCTTGTTGACGATCAGCCACGGGCTCGCCGGATCCGTCAGGGAGAACTGCCGCGGCAACGCTGCGGAGGGCGACGGCGCAGGGGCAGCCTCCGGCGCTGCGGGAGGCACTGCGGCGGCCTCCGCCGTCGTGGTTGCCGAGGCGGTCGCGGCAGCGGGAGAGGGCGACGTTGACGAAGGAGCCGGCGACGGCGCTGCCGCCTGGGGTGCCTCCGGCATGCAGGCCGTCAGGACAGTCAGCCCGGCCCCCGTCGCCAGGAAGCGGGCGAAGCTGCGGCGGCTGGAAAGCGGCGGGCCGGAGCAGTCGTGGCACACCTGTGCTACACCTTCCGCAGCAGCATGCGGCGGACCGTATGGTCGGCCTCTTTGGTGAGCACCAGCTGCGCACGCCCGCGGGTGGGCAGGACGTTCTCCTCCAGGTTGGGCTCGTTGATGCGCTTCCAGATCTCCCGGGCGGTGGTCTCCGCTTCCTCGTCGGACAGGCTGGCGTAGCGGTGGAAGTAGGATTCCGGCTGCGCGAACGCCGTGCTCCGCAGCTTCCGGAACCGGTCCACGTACCACTCCTCGATGTGGGACGTCTTGGCATCCACGTAAATGGAGAAGTCAAAGAAGTCGCTCAGCGCCAGGCCCTGCCTGCCGTCGTGCCGGGGACGCGCCGGGGCCAGCACATTCAGGCCCTCCACGATCAGGACGTCCGGCCGGCGGACCACCACTTCCTTGCCCGGAACAATGTCGTACGTGACGTGCGAGTACCAGGGCGCACGGACCTCCTCGGCCCCTCCCTTGATCTCGCTCACGAAACGCAGGAGCGCACGCCGGTCGTAGGACTCCGGAAAGCCCTTGCGGTCCAGCAGCTGGCGGCGCTTGAGCTCAGCCAGCGGATAAAGGAAGCCGTCAGTGGTAATCAGCTCCACGTTGGGCGTGCCCGGCCAGCGGCGCAGCATCTCGCGGAGCACACGGGCGATGGTGGACTTCCCCACGGCTACGGAGCCGGCAACGCCGATCACGAACGGGGTGCGCTGGGTCTGCTCGCCCAGGAACGTGGTGGTGGCCGCATGCAGCTGGCCCGCCGCCTCAACGTACAGGTGCAGCAGCCGCGACAGGGGCAGGTAGACCTCCCGGATTTCCGTCATGTCCAGGGGGTCGCCCAGGCCGCGCAGACGGAGAATATCCTCCTCGTTAAGAGGCTGTTCCATCTGGGCTGCCAACCTGGACCAGGTCTGCCGGTCCAGCTCCACGAACGGGGAGACACCCTCTCCATTCGCCTCGTTGCGTTGCAAAGTCACGCTAGTGATTCTGCCCCGCCCCCGGCACATAGCGAAATGCAGGCGCATCTGCGGGCACCGCCCGCCCGCAACATAGAAGTCCTCCGTGGCCTGGCCTCGCGTTTTAAAGCTACGGCTCCCAGCCGATAGTCTTTAGCGTATGTGTGGAATCGTGGGATATGTGGGCCGTCCGGTTGACGGCGTAATTGCCGGTCACAGTGCGTTGGATGTTGTCCTGGAGGGGCTGCGCCGCCTGGAGTACCGGGGCTACGACTCCGCCGGGGTGGCGGTGGTGTCCCAGGGCAGCATCGAGGCGCGGAAGAAGTCCGGGAAGCTGAGCAACCTGGTGGCCGAGCTGGAGGCCCGGCCGCTGCCGGAGACCGTGACCGGGATCGGCCACACCCGCTGGGCCACGCACGGCGGCCCGACCGACCGGAACGCGCACCCGCACCTGGCCGACGGCGGCAAGCTGGCCGTGATCCACAACGGCATCATTGAGAACTTCGCCGAGCTCAAGCTCGAGCTGCTGGACAAGGGTGTGGAGTTCCTCTCCGAGACGGACACCGAGGTGGCGGCCGCGCTGCTGGGGGACATCTTCCGCAACAAGCTGGGCGGGGACACGTCCGACGGCGGCCTGACCCGGGCCATGGAGCTCGCCTGCCAGCGCCTTGAGGGGGCTTTCACCCTCCTGGCCGTGCACGCTGACCAGCCCGACGTGGTGGTGGCCGCGCGCCGCAACTCGCCGCTGGTGGTCGGCCTGGGCGAGGGCGAGAACTTCCTGGGCTCTGACGTGTCCGGGTTCATCGACTACACCCGCCGCGCCGTGGAGCTGGGCCAGGACCAGATTGTCACCATCACCGCGGACACCGTGGAGATCACGGACTTTTACGGCAACCCGGCCGCGGGCAAGGAATACCACGTGGACTGGGACCCGGCCTCGGCTGAAAAGGGCGGCTTCACCTCGTTCATGGAGAAGGAAATCCATGACCAGCCCGACGCCGTGGCGCAGACGCTGCTGGGCCGCTCGGACATCAACGGCAAGCTGACCCTGGACGAGCTGCGGATCGACGTTGAACGCCTGAAGCAGGTCAACAAGATCATCGTGCTGGCCTGCGGCACCGCCGCGTATGCCGGTACGGTGGCCAAATACGCGATCGAGAACTGGTGCCGGATCCCCACCGAGGTGGAGCTGGCGCACGAGTTCCGCTACCGCGACCCGATCCTGGACGAGAACACCCTGGTGGTGTCCATCAGCCAGTCCGGCGAGACCATGGACACGCTGATGGCCGTCCGTTACGCCCGGGAACAGGGCGCCAAGACCATCTCCATCTGCAACACCAACGGCTCCACCATCCCGCGCGAGTCCGACGCCGTGCTGTACACGCACGCCGGCCCGGAGATCGCCGTCGCCTCCACGAAGGCGTTCCTGGCCCAGATCACGGCCGCGTACCTGCTGGGTCTCTACCTGGCCCAGCTGCGCGGCAACATCTTCTCCGGCCAGATCAAGGACGTCCTTGCGGACCTGAACAAGATCCCCGCGAAGATCCAGAAGATCCTGGACAACGCCGGACCGCTGCGCGAACTCGCCCGGAGCATGGCCAACGAAAAGTCCGTGCTGTTCCTGGGCCGGCACGTGGGCTACCCGGTGGCGCTCGAGGGTGCTTTGAAGCTGAAGGAAATCGCCTACATCCATGCCGAGGGCTTCGCCGCCGGCGAGCTCAAGCACGGCCCCATCGCCCTGATCGACGAGGGCCAGCCGGTGTTCGTGGTGGTCCCGTCCCCGCGCGGCCGCGACTCGCTGCACGCCAAGGTGGTCTCCAACATCCAGGAAGTTCGCGCCCGCGGCGCCCGCACCCTGGTCATCGCCGAGGAAGGCGACGAAGCAGTCAAGGCCTACGCCGAGCACGTCTTCTACGTCCCCGAGACGCCCACCCTGCTGATGCCGCTGCTGACCACCGTCCCGCTGCAGATCTTCGCCGCGGAACTCGCCGCAGCCAAGGGCTACGACGTGGACCAGCCGCGCAACCTGGCCAAGAGCGTCACCGTAGAATAACTGCTTTGTATCGCCGCAGGGCGATGATTCGATCCAAACGTGAAGCCCGGACCTTACGGTCCGGGCTTCACGTTTGCTTTTCTCTGTATTGGCAGAATTGGTTATCCCATAATCTGGCCGGAACGCGGCAGATATAGCAGGCTGTAGTTCTGCAAGCTGGCGCTTTTGATGTGCTTGGCTTGGGTTCGATGATGCCATGCTCACGTGCTAGAGGGGGACTGTGATGGGGGAACCAGCCGGAACCGAAATATTACGATCCAACAAGCAATGGCTAGGGCCCCGCTACAGTATCCCATGGGCACTTTTGGGCATAGGGGCAATATGGATTTTGTTGCTTCCGCGGATCATCCCAAACCTTAGTTTTGACCGAGGGGTCTTCGTGTCCGTTGCGGAGCGCCTTCTTGCGGGTGACATTCTTTATCTAAACGTCTGGGACAATAAGGATCCACTATTTTTCTTTGGATTGGCGATTACTCGATCGATTTCTCCATATCTGGACATCCTGGGCGAAATCTGCTGGATTGCTTGCTCCTCCTGCGCAGTTCTAGTAGTTTCAAAATGGGTCGGATGCGATGAAAACACAGCCCGGTTTGCTGCTTTTGGAACTGCACCACTAATCCTTACTGGCAGCTTTTACCTTCCCGGCCATACGCACCTGCCCGGTATCGCACTAACACTGTGTTTTTTCAGCGCGGGCATATGTGGGCGCCCCGTGGTTACAGGGCTCTTCGCGGTTCGTGGTGAATGTTCTGCCGTGATGGGTGTTCATGCCGCTGTTCTGGCGGCACTGCGCAACAGGATACGCGTTTTATAGTTGCCTGCGTTCGTGAATCCCCGGCCTGTCCTTTTGATGTGCTTGATCGCGGTGTTATTGGCTTCGACTTTCGCGGTTGTCGCGCCGGTGACAATGAGGACCTCGATCTCTTTCCACCACCGGCAGACCGTGCGCCAGAGCCGGTTCGTCTCCGGCTGAGCGGCCCGTTCGACCAAGACCTGCAGGCGGTCTTTGGCAACGGCCGCGTCTGCAAGGGAACCGGTAATCAGCAGGGCCCGGAGCTGCTCCTTGACCAGCCACGCGGCCTGCAGCTTTCCGGTGGCGTCGTCGGTGGCAAACACGGTGCTGAGCCTGGCGCGTGCCCGGTCCGAGAGCGTGTCGCCAGCACGGAGGAGCAGCCGCCGGTTGGCCCAGACTGGATCGATGGAGCGCCCCCGCCGACCATGAACCTGCTGGGTGAGCCTCTGCCGGACTTCGGTGAGCATGTCATTGCCGAGCTTGACCAAATGGAACGCGTCGACCGAGACAGCGGTCCGCGGAAGCCACATCCGCAGGGCCTTTCTGAACGCCGCCGAGGGGTCAATCGCAACGACCTGCACCCCAAGCCGCCACTCCAGCGGGCGGGCGAACAGCCAGTCTCCAACCCCGCCACTGTCGCGGCCGTCCACGATGCCAAGGACCTGCCCGGTGTCCAGATCGACAATGGTGGTCATCCAGGGTTCGTAGCGTTTCCAGGCCTTGGTGGCTGGGTCGCGAAAGAACCGCACGGACCGGTAGCGGTGTTCATCAATGCCGAGCATCCGCGGGGCCAAGGCATCGACATCAGGCAGGGTGAGGGCTGCGGAGTCCAGGGCTTTCTGGACGAGCCACCATGAAACACCGAAGGCAGCGGCGACCTCCGCCGCTGCCCGCCCTGACCCGATCACCGCGGCCACGAGGGCATCCCGAAGCCGGCTGGTAGACCGTGCCCGGCGAGGGACCTGGGAGGTCTCTTCGGTGAATGTCTGTCGTGAGCACAGGTACTCATCGCAGAAGAACCGTCGCTTTGCCCAGACCACCTCAACCGGCCCGGCGACGGGGATGTCACGCAGCCGCTGGGGCCGGCGGGAATGTACGCGACTGCCGATCACGCCGCAGGACGGGCAGCCCGCCTCTGCGGTTGAACCGACATGGATCCGTCGCTGCCCGAAGGCAAGAATCTCGGTGCCGGTGACCCGGTAGTCGGGCAAGTTGAAGATGGTGGTGGCAGCATCTGGGCGCGGGGAAGTAGGCTCGATCAAGGCTCGTAGCTCCTGACTTGATGAATGCGTAGAGAACATCCATCACAGCAGGGCTGCGGGCCCTTCAGCTTTCAAGACACGGAACGCGTTTCACCATCTACCGCGAAGAGCCGGTTACAGGGGCGCTCATTGGAACTCTTGCTTTCATGAAAATTACGATGCTTCCTGTTGCAATTCTCATATTCTCGGTTCTCCTCCTTTTGGTGCGCGATTGGCGGTTTGCAGTGAAGGCCCTGATCGGGTTCATGCTGGCGGTGGGAGGAGTATTTGCTTTGCTGCTAGTGCGTGGCGAGTTGCAACCATATATGCAATCACTCGTCCTGAATGCTGCCTACTCACAAGGTTCCCTTGTTGAGGGTGAAGCAGGAACATTCGTACTGCACTTGCTTCGGGTAACGTCACCGGAATCGCTTTCCCTCGTGGTTGTCATCCTTTTGATGGTTATCTCGGTACTGGTGGCTCATATGAGAAGGGGCACGGGGCTTTTGGCTAGTAGACGCAGCCTGATCCTCTGGGCATCAGTCGGAGCATCTTTCTTCGGTGGTCTCGCCGTCCTAGGCTTTACTGGGCTCTGGCACCACCACGTTCAGGTCCTATATGTGCCAGCAGTGCTGGCCATTGTTGGTTTCATGAAGCTACTTCAACCAGTATTCAACGTCCGCTCCGCTCTTCCTGCAGCCGCGTTCACAATTCTTGCCGTGCTCTTGGGCGGTCAGTTGTCACTAGGCGTGTACATGACGTCCGTCGCGCGGTCATTTTCCAGCATGCCCCAGTCATTTTCCGAGATTGGTTCCATTCCGTCCGAGGCGCGAGCAGTCCTGACTTTCGGAGAGCAAGGGACATATGCCCGCGTAGGACAAAATGACGACCTGGGCCATGCCCACGGCCTTCGAGGATGGAAACTGGCATGTCCAAAGTTTCATCAATACCCATTCGATTCAGAGCAGACTCTCAAAGATGCTTCGGAGTGTCTTTCGAATGCCCAAGTGATCATTGTTTCTCCCACAGCAGTAGCTATTCCCCGTTTCGAAACCTGGAACAGCTATTTGTCTAGAGTTGAGGATATACTCCGGCTCAAATATGACTGTACATATCGAGAACAGGAAAGAGTTTGTCTCCGTCGTGATGCGTAGAGAGCTGATAAAGGTACTTTGCCCTCATATTGCTTGACAGGCTGGGGGTCGAACTTTACCTCGAATCCGTCCTGTAAATGTGCCAATTTCTCTGGATCAGTCGACATGGATTGACTTGACCGTGTGGCGTTGTGGATTATCCGGTCTATTTGCCCGTTATGCTCCAAAATCGGTGCCCTTTGCTCTTCAGTTGACCCATGTGCACGGCCTTCCCGGACCTCACCGTAGAGTAGTGCCATGATCGTAGGCATTGGGGTAGACGTCGTTGATATCGAGCGGTTTGACCGCCAGCTGGAGCGCACACCGGGGCTTCGGGACCGTTTGTTCGTCCCCGCGGAGCGGGAACTGAACATCCGGTCCCTGGCCGCCCGGTTCGCCGCCAAGGAGGCCGTGGCAAAGGTCCTGGGCGCGCCCGCCGGCATGAACTGGCAGGACTGCTGGATCGGCCTGGACCACAACGGGCCCACCGTCCAGGTCAAAGGCACCGTGCTGGCCGTTGCCGAGGCCAAGGGCGTCAAGCGCTGGCACCTCTCCATCAGCCACGACGGCGGGATAGCCACCGCCACCGTCCTGGCCGAGGGCTGATCCTGCCCCGGGCCAGGCCCCAGGTGACCGGATGATCAGCGCCTTTACCGGGACGCAGGTCCGGGCTGCCGAGGAACCCCTCCTGGCGGCCGGGCTGGGCGACGTCCTGATGCAGCGCGCCGCCCACGGGCTGGCCAACGCCATCATCAGCGAACTCCGCGCCCGCGGCCGGCGCATCTACGGCGCGCGCCTGGTGGTGCTCGCCGGCAAGGGCAACAACGGCGGTGACGGGCTGTACGCCGCCGCCTTTCTCGCCGCCCGCGGGATGCGTACGACGGCGGTCCTCACCTCAGGGGCCGGGCACCCGCAGGCCCTGGCCGCCTTTGAACGCGCCGGCGGACGTACCCACGACCTCGCCGGCGCGGCACCCGGCGAGCTGGCGGCGGAAACCGCGCGTGCCGACGTCGTGATTGACGCCATCCTGGGAACGGGCGCCAAAGGCGGGCTGCAGGGGAGTGCTGCCGGCTTCGTCGAGGCCATTTCGGATGCACGCCTGCATGCCGGGCACGGCTTTGTGGTGGCCTGCGACCTGCCCAGCGGCGTGGACGCCGATACCGGCGCGGCTGCGGAACCGGTGCTGGCGGCCGACCTGACCGTCACGTTCGGGGCCGCCAAGAGCGGACTGCTGGCGGACCCCGGGGCGGACTATGCCGGCCGGGTCCACGTGGTGCCCATCGGCATCGAAGACAACTTTCCCCGCCCCTCCGTGCGCCGGCTGGAAGCGGCGGACATCGCCGACCTCCTGCCCGGCCCCGCCCGCCGCGCGCACAAATACTCGCGCGGCGTGCTGGGGGTCGTGGCGGGATCCGCAACCTACCCCGGAGCCGCCGTGCTGGCATGCCGTGGCGCGCTTGCCGCCGGCGTGGGGATGGTGCGGTACCTGGGCCCGCCCGAGGTGGCGGACCTGGTGCGCCAGTCCTGCCCGGAAGTGGTGTGTAGTACCGGCTCGGTGGCCGACAACCGGGTGCAGGCGTGGCTGGTGGGTTCCGGGATGGGCCCCGACGACCACGATCAGCTGGCCCGGGCCCGGGACGCCCTTGACTCCGGGCTCCCCACCGTGGCCGACGCCGGCGCCCTGCCGGCCCTTCCGGACCGGCTCGCCCCGCACGTGGTCCTCACCCCGCACGCCGGCGAGCTCGCCACGCTGCTGCAGCGCCTGGGCGGAACCGAAGACCGCGCCGCCGTCGAAGCGGCAACACTGGAAGCCGCCCGGAACGCAGCCGCCCGCACCGGCGCCACCGTCCTGCTCAAAGGCGCCTCCACCCTGGTGGCCGCACCCTCCGGTGACGTCTACAGCCAGGCGGACGGCACACCCTGGCTCGCCACCGCCGGCAGCGGCGACGTGCTGGCTGGCGTCATCGGTGCGCTGCTCGCCCAGGCGGGCTCCGGCGTCGAACATTTGAACGAACTCGCCGTTGACGATGACGGCCGGTGGGCTGCCATCGCCGCACTGGGAGCCGCCCTGCACGGCAAAGCAGGAAGGGCGGCGTCGGACGTCAACTCGGGAGGCCCGATCACTGCTGGCGTAATCGCCGACGCGATTCCCGGCGTCTGGGGTAAAGTCAGCATGCTTAGCAACGGGTGGCCCGAAACGTAAAAGTCACAGCCACCCGCTACGGTAGGCATAGTTCGCACCGGCAGCTGAGGGCGGTTTTGTACCGCTGCCGACCAACGATGAGGAGCATTATGGAAGTCTGGCCCGGATCGGCTTATCCGCTTGGCGCCACCTACAACGGCACCGGCACTAACTTTGCCCTGTTCAGCGAACGAGCAGAAAAAGTGGAACTGTGCCTCTTCGACGACGACGGCAAGGAAACCCGCATCACGCTGGACGAAGTGGACGGCTACGTGTGGCACTGCTACATCCCGCAGGTCCAGCCCGGCCAGAAGTACGGCTACCGCGTGCACGGAACCTACGACCCCGCCTCGGGCAACAGGTTCAACCCGAACAAGCTCCTGCTGGATCCCTATGCCAAGGCCATCCACGGCCAGATCGACTGGGACCCGGCGCTGTTCACCTACAACCTGGGCGAGCCTGACTCCGTCAACAACGCGGACTCCGCCAAGCACATGATGATGGGCGTCGTCATCAACCCGTTCTTCGACTGGGAGGGCGACCAGCAGCTGCGCATCCCCTACCACCAGTCCGTCATCTACGAGGCCCATGTCAAGGGCCTCACCCAGCTGCACCCGGACGTGCCCGAGGAACAGCGCGGAACCTACGCCGGCGTGGCGCATCCCGCCGTCATTTCCCACTTGCAGAAGCTCGGCGTGACCGCCATCGAGCTCATGCCGGTCCACCAGTTCGTCAATGACGGCACCCTTGAGGACAAGGGCCTGAACAACTACTGGGGCTACAACACCATCGGCTTTTTCGCTCCCCAGAACACCTACAGCTCCACCGGCGATACCGGCATGCAGGTCCAGGACTTCAAGGCCATGGTCCGCTCGCTGCACAAGGCGGGCATCGAGGTCATCCTCGACGTGGTCTACAACCACACCGCCGAAGGCAACCACCTGGGCCCCACGCTGTCCTTCAAGGGCATTGACAACGCCGCCTACTACCGGCTGATGGAGGGCGACGAAAAGCACTACATGGACTACACGGGCACCGGCAACTCGCTGAACGTCCGGCACCCGCATTCCCTGCAGCTGATCATGGACTCGCTGCGCTACTGGGTCACCGAGATGCACGTGGACGGCTTCCGCTTCGACCTCGCCTCCACCCTGGCCCGCGAATTCTATGACGTGGACAAGCTGTCCACCTTCTTCGAACTCATCCAGCAGGACCCGGTAGTTTCCCAGGTCAAGCTCATTGCCGAGCCCTGGGACGTTGGACCCGGCGGCTACCAGGTGGGCAACTTCCCGCCGCAGTGGACCGAATGGAACGGGAAGTACCGCGACACCGTCCGCGACTTCTGGCGCGGCGAG
This sequence comes from Arthrobacter nitrophenolicus, assembly GCF_045833485.1. Classification (NCBI taxonomy): domain Bacteria; kingdom Bacillati; phylum Actinomycetota; class Actinomycetes; order Micrococcales; family Micrococcaceae; genus Arthrobacter; species Arthrobacter nitrophenolicus. Next base: position 353,987 of record NZ_CP174504.1, on the reverse strand, counting down.
CCCGCCACGCTTGGCGAATTCGCCTCCCGCATCACCGGCTCGGCGGACCTCTACGAGCACTCCGGCCGCCGCCCTGTTGCCTCCATCAACTTCGTCACGGCCCATGACGGCTTCACGCTTGCGGACCTGGTGTCCTACAACGAGAAGCACAACGACGCCAACGGGGAGGGCAACAACGACGGCGAGTCCCACAACCGGTCCTGGAACTGCGGTGCCGAAGGCCCCACGGATGATCCAAAGGTGCTCGCGCTGCGTGCCCGCCAGCAACGGAACTTCATCGCCTCGCTGCTCCTGTCCCAGGGCGTGCCCATGCTCCTGCACGGCGACGAGCTGGGCCGCACCCAGCAGGGCAACAACAACGGCTACTGCCAGGACTCCGAGCTGACCTGGATCAACTGGGACAGCATCGACCAGCCGCTGATCGAGTTCACGGCCGCCGTGAACGCGCTCCGCGCCAAGCACCCCACCTTCCGCCGCAGCCGCTTCTTCGACGGACGGCCTGTCCTTCGGGGAGAAGGCGAACGGCTGCCGGACATCGTATGGCTGGACCCGTCCGGCGAAACGATGAAACCCGAAGCCTGGGACAGCGGGTTCGGCCGCTCCGTGGGCGTCTTCCTGAACGGGGACGGCATCCAGGGCAAGGACACCCGTGGACGCAGGATCACCGACGTGAGCTTCCTGCTGTTCTTCAACGCCCACGATGACACCGTCAAGTTCACGCTGCCTTCAGACGAGTACGCTCCGGCCTGGGACATCATCATTGACACTGCCGGGCAGAACGCCGACACTGAGCCGGTTCCCGCCGGGCAGCCGCTGCCGGTTGAAGCCAAGTCCCTGATGGTCCTGCGCGCCCACACCGTTGAGGAAGTCGAGCCGGACCACTCCGTAGCCGCCTCCCTCGCCGCGCTGACCCAGACGTCCAGCAGCGAGACGGAAACCATCAGCACCCCCGCAGTGGCGGAACCCGGTAAGACCACCAAGGTGGGGGAGCGGAAGGCTGCGAAAAAGTGAGGGCCCCCGCATCCACATACCGGCTGCAGATCCGCAGCAGTTTCACGCTGTTTGATGCCGCCGAGCAGGTTCCGTACCTGAAATCGCTGGGTGTGGACTGGGTGTACCTCTCACCCATCCTCACCGCGGAGCAGGGCTCGGACCACGGCTACGACGTGACCGACCCCTCCGCCGTTGACCCCGCCCGCGGCGGCCCGGAGGGACTGCTGGCACTGTCCAAGGCAGCCCGCGAGCACGGCATGGGCGTTCTGGTGGACATCGTGCCCAACCACGTGGGGGTTGCCTCACCGCCGCAGAACCCCTGGTGGTGGTCGCTGCTCCGGGAGGGCCGCGGCTCACCGTACGCGGAAGCGTTCGACGTCGACTGGGACCTCGGCGGCGGCAAGATCCGGCTGCCCATGCTCGGTTCTGATGAGGACCTGGACAAGCTGGAAGTGGTGGACGGCGAGCTCCGCTACTACGACCACCGCTTCCCGCTTGCTCCGGGCACCTACACGGAGGGCGACTCCCCGCAGGAGGTCCACAGCCGGCAGCACTACGAGCTGATGGGCTGGCGCCGCGCGGATGCCGAGCTCAACTACCGCCGCTTCTTCGCCGTCACCACCCTGGCGGGCATCCGGGTCGAGGACCCCAAGGTCTTCGAGGAAGCCCATGCCGAGGTGGGCCGCTGGTTCCGTGAGGGACTGGTGGACGGACTCCGGGTGGACCACCCGGACGGACTGGCCGATCCGGCCGGTTACCTCCGCTGGCTCAAGGACCTCACCGGCGGGGCTTATGTCCTGGTGGAAAAGATCCTGGAGCCGGGCGAGGTCCTGCCCGGTGACTTCGCCTGCGAAGGCACCACCGGCTACGACGCCCTGGCTGACGTGGACCGCGTATTCGTGGACCCGGCCGGCCAGGCCGCCCTGGACCGGCTGGACGCGGACCTGCGCGGGGCACCGGAATCGGCAGACTATGCCCGGATGATCCGCGGAACCAAGCGCATGATCGCCGACGGCATCCTGCGTTCCGAGGTGCTGCGCCTGGCCCGGCTGGTGCCGGAATCCTACGGCCTGCCCCAGGACCAGGCGGCGGATGCCATCGCGGAGATCATCGCCTCCTTCCCGGTCTACCGCACCTACCTGCCCACCGGCGCCGAGGTCCTCAAGGAAGCGTGCGAGTCCGCGGCCGAACACCGGCCGGATCTCGCCGTTGCCGTGGGAACCCTCCTGCCGCTGCTGCTGGACCCCTCAAACCCGATTGCGGTCCGGTTCCAGCAGACCTCCGGCATGGTGATGGCCAAGGGCGTGGAGGACACCGCGTTCTACCGCTACACCCGTTTGGGAACCCTGACCGAGGTGGGTGCCGAACCCACCGAGTTCGCGGTTACGCCGGACGAGTTCCACCACCGGATGCGCCGTCGGCAGCAGGACCTGCCGCTGTCGATGACCACCATGTCCACGCACGACACCAAGCGCAGCGAGGACGCGCGGGCCCGGATCTCCGTGATCGCCGAGCTGCCGCAGGAGTGGACCGCCACGCTGGACACCCTGCGCGAGCTGGCGCCGGTGCCGGACGGCCCGTACGAGAACCTGCTCTGGCAGGCCATCGTCGGCGCCTGGCCCGCCAGCCGGGAACGGCTCCAGGGGTACGCCGAAAAGGCCGCCCGCGAGGCCGGCAACTCCACCACGTGGACGGAGCCCAACGAGGACTTTGAGTCCGCGGTGAAGGCGGCCGTGGACGCGGCGTTCGATAACCCCCGCGTCAACCAGGCCGTGGCGGAGTTCGTGGCGCGGATCGACGCCTATGCCGCCTCCAACTCACTGTCGGCAAAACTGGTCCAGCTCACCATGCCGGGCGTGCCGGATGTCTACCAGGGCAGCGAGTTCTGGGAGCGGTCCTTGACGGACCCGGACAACCGGCGGCCCGTCGACTTTGCGCTCCGCCGCGAAGAACTGGCAAGGATCGACGGCGGGACGTTGCCGGACGCGGGGACGGAAGCCAGCAAGCTCCTGGCCACCGCGCGGGCACTCCGACTGCGCAGGGACCGGCCGGAACTGTTCCAGGGCTACACCCCGGTGACTGCCTCCGGAGCCGCAGCCCGCCATCTGCTGGCGTTTTCCCGCGGCACGTCGGAAGCTTCGCCCGGAGCGGTGACCCTGGCCACCCGGCTTCCCGCCGGACTGGAAGCAGGCGGCGGCTGGCGGGACACCGCCGTCGAACTTCGCGCTCCGATGCGTGACGAGCTCACCGGCACCGCCTTCGGGCCCGGACCCGTTTTGGTGGCGGATGTCCTGGGTACCTACCCCGTGGCTTTGCTGGTTCCGGTGGATGGAGAGAAGGCATGACCCTCGTCAATGACGGTCCCGAACGCTTCGATGTGTGGGCGCCGGAGGCCGGGTCCGTGGTCCTGCTGGCCGGTGGCCGGGAGTACCCGATGCAGAAAAAGGAGACGGCGCCCGGCTCCGAAGGGTGGTGGACCGCCCCCGGCGCCCCCGCCCAGGGCGAGGTGGACTACGGCTACCTGCTGGACGGGGACAGCAAGCCCCTGCCCGACCCCCGGTCCCGCCGGCTTCCGTCGGGCGTCCATGAGCTGTCCAGGACATTCGATCCCGCCTCCTACGCCTGGCAGGACTCCGGCTGGCGCGGCAATGACCTGACAGGCGCGGTGATCTACGAACTCCACGTGGGCACCTTCACGCCTGCCGGGACCCTGGACGCCGCGGCGGAAAAGCTGGGCTACCTGGCCGGGCTGGGCATCGACTTCGTGGAACTGCTGCCCGTCAACGGGTTCAACGGAACCCACAACTGGGGCTACGACGGTGTGCAGTGGTACACCGTCCATGAGGGCTACGGCGGACCGGCCGCGTACCAGCGGTTCGTCGACGCCGCCCACGCGGCCGGGCTGGGCGTCATCCAGGACGTGGTCTACAACCACCTCGGACCCAGCGGCAACTACCTGCCCAAATTCGGCCCCTACCTGAAGCAGGGGGACGCCAACACCTGGGGCGATTCCCTGAACCTGGACGGTGCCGGCTCGGACGTGGTGCGCGAATACATCCTGGAGAACGCCGCCCTGTGGCTGCGGGACTACCGCGTGGACGGGCTCCGACTGGACGCCGTGCACGCCTTCCGGGACGAGCGCGCCGTGCACCTCCTCGAGGAACTCGGCGCCCTGGGCGATGCCGTGGCCGCGGAAACGGGGCTGCCCAAGACGCTCATCGCCGAATCGGACCTGAACAACCCGCGCCTGCTCTATCCGCGGGATGCCAACGGCTACGGGCTGGCGGGGCAGTGGAGCGACGACTTCCACCACGCCGTCCACGTGAACGTCAGCGGCGAAACCACCGGGTACTACTCCGACTTCGACTCCCTGGCCGTGCTCGCCAAGGTGCTGAAGGACGGGTTCCTGCATGACGGCAGCTACTCCAGCTTCCGCGGCCGGCACCACGGCAGGCCCATCAACACCGCCCTGGTGCATCCCGCGGCGCTGGTGGTCTGCAACCAGAACCACGACCAGATCGGCAACCGGGCCACGGGGGACAGGCTCTCGCAGTCGTTGTCCCACGGGCAGCTGGCTGTCGCCGCGGTGCTCACGCTCACCTCGCCGTTCACGCCCATGCTGTTCATGGGGGAGGAATGGGGTGCCTCCACGCCGTGGCAGTTCTTCACGTCGCACCCGGAACCCGAGCTCGGCAAGGCCACCGCGGAAGGGCGCATCAGGGAGTTCGAGCGCATGGGGTGGGATCCCGCCGTCGTGCCCGATCCCCAGGATCCGGAAACCTTCCGCCGGTCCAGGCTGGACTGGGACGAGGCCGCCACCGGCGACCACTCGCGGCTGCTGGACCTGTACCGGCAGCTGACCTCGCTGCGGCGCCAGCACACCGAGCTGGCCGGGCTGGGGTTTGCGGAAACGGACGTGGCGTTCGACGACGACGAGCGCTGGCTGCGGTTCCGCCGCGGCAGCGTCGAGGTGCTGGTCAACTTCTCCGACGCGAAGATCCGGCTGGACGGGGCCGCCGGGTCTGTCCTGCTGGCAACCGACGAGGCGTCAGGCCTGGAGGGCGAGTCCCTGGCCCTGGCGCCGTGGAGCGCAGCAATCCTCAAGTCCTGAGTGATGGACTAAAGCGGCGCCGCGGGCCGGCTGTTGTCAGCCCGCGGCGTAACTTTCCCTCGTTGTCCTGTTACCGGGGTCACAGCTGGCAGGATGGAATGTATGACTTTTTCTGCAGCGGGGGACCGCTACGATTCCATGCCCTACCGACGTGTCGGCCGCAGCGGCCTGAAGCTTCCAGCCATCTCGCTGGGCCTGTGGCACAACTTCGGTGACGACAAGCGCTTTGACGAACAGCGCGCCATCCTCCGCCGCGCGTTCGACCTCGGCGTCAACCACTTCGACCTTGCCAACAACTACGGCCCGCCGGACGGCTCCGCCGAGACCAACTTCGGCCGGCACCTGCAGGACGACTTCAAGCCCTACCGTGACGAGCTGGTCATCTCCACCAAGGCCGGGTACTACATGTGGCCCGGGCCCTACGGCGAATGGGGGTCCCGCAAATACCTCATCTCCAGCCTGGACCAGTCCCTGCAGCGGATGGGCCTGGACTACGTGGACATCTTCTACAGCCACCGGCCCGATCCGGAAACCCCGATGGAGGAGACCATGGGGGCCCTGGACCACGCCGTCCGCTCCGGAAAGGCCCTCTACGCCGGTATCTCCTCCTACACGCCGGAGCAGACCATCGAGGCCGCACGGATCCTGAAGGAACTGGGGACGCCGCTGCTGATCCATCAGCCCAGCTACTCCATGCTGAACCGCTGGACCGAAGACGGTTCGCCCAACCTCTACGAGGTCCTCGACCAGGTGGGGGCCGGGTCCATCGCCTTCTCGCCCCTGGCCCAGGGCATGCTGACCAACCGATACCTCAACGGCATTCCCGCCGACTCGCGCGCCGCCAAGGCCCGTTTCCTGTCCGAGGACGCCATCACGGACGAGAAACTGGACCGGATCCGCGGGCTCCACGCCATCGCCGAAGGCCGGGGACAGTCGCTGGCGCAGATGGCCATCGCCTGGATCCTGCGCGACCAGCCCAAGGGCTCCCCGGTCACGTCTGCGCTTATCGGCGCGTCCAGCGTCCGCCAGCTGGAGGACTCGCTGGCCGCCATCAACAACCTGGACTTCACGTCCGAGGAGCTGACGGCGATCGACGAATTCGCCGTCGAATCGGACATCAACCTGTGGAAGCAGCCGGTTTCCTGATTGTTGAAGCGCGGGACGTGGGAACAATGCCCCGTCCCGCGCTGTTGGGTACTATGAAAAGGCGCCGCGCGGCGCCGTACCAGCCGGCCGCCGTCGCGATCCTCCCCGACGCACCCCGGCCGGCTGACGTTTTGTCCTCAAAGGAGTTCCGTGTCTTCACATCCGATCCGTGTTGCCATCGTCGGCGTAGGCAACTGCGCCGCTTCGCTGGTTCAGGGCGTCCAGTACTACAAGGATGCCGACCCCAACACCACCATCCCGGGCCTGATGCACGTTGAGTTCGGCCAGTACCACGTGGGTGATGTTGAATTCGTCGCCGCGTTCGACGTCGACGGCAAGAAGGTCGGGCACGACCTGGCCGACGCCATCCTGGCCAGCGAAAACAACACCATCAAGATCGCCGACGTGCCGCCCACTGGCGTTACCGTCCAGCGCGGCCACACCCTGGACGGCCTGGGCAAGTACTACCTCGAGACCATCGAGGAGTCCACCGAAGAGCCCGTGGACGTGGTCCAGGCCCTCAAGGACGCCAAGGTTGACGTCCTGGTCTGCTACCTGCCCGTCGGTTCCCAGGATGCTGCCGAGTTCTACGCCCAGGCTGCCATCGACGCCGGCGTCGCCTTCGTCAACGCCCTGCCCGTCTTCATCGCCGGCACCAAGGAGTGGGCTGACAAGTTCACCGCTGCCGGTGTGCCGATCGTGGGTGACGACATCAAGAGCCAGATCGGTGCCACCATCACGCACCGCGTCATGGCCAAGCTGTTCGAGGACCGCGGCGTCACCCTGGACCGCACGTACCAGCTGAACGTTGGCGGCAACATGGACTTCAAGAACATGCTGGAACGCGACCGCCTGGAGTCCAAGAAGATCTCCAAGACCCAGGCCGTCACTTCCAACGTCGAGGCCGAGCTGGCAGCGAAGGACGTCCACATCGGACCGTCCGACTACGTCCAGTGGCTCGACGACCGCAAGTGGGCGTTCGTCCGCCTCGAGGGCCGCAACTTCGGTGACGCCCCCGTCTCGCTGGAGTACAAGCTGGAGGTCTGGGACTCGCCCAACTCCGCCGGCGTGATCATCGACGCCATCCGAGCCGCCAAGATCGGCCTGGACCGCGGCATCGGCGGCCCGCTGCTCTCCGCCTCGAGCTACTTCATGAAGTCGCCGCCGGAGCAGTTCAACGACGACCTCGCCCGCGAAAAGGTGGAAGCCTTCATCCGCGGCGACCTGGAGCGCTAACCCCCTTCCGTTGCTCTATCACTTTTGGTCCCTAAAACCCCGGTCTGGGGACCAAGAGTGATAGAGCAACGCTGTTTAAGGCTCGCGGAGGGCGGCGCGGACCTGCCCTACGGCACGGCGGAAGTTTTGGGCCAGGTCGTCGGCATTGAACTTGAAGTACTTCCACCCGGCTGAGTGAAAATATGCATCCCGCCGATTGTCGCGTGACTGCTGTTCCCGTGTCAGGTGATGGCCGCCGTCGTACTGTATGGCAACGCGCTGCCGGCGGTAACCCATATCGGCGGCAGGTGAATAGGGGTCATCCTGCACGATACGCATCTGCAATTCAGGCTCCGGCAGTCCCGCCTCCGTCAGAGCCAGCCGCAAAAACGTCTCAGGGGCAGAGTCCGCGCCAGCGCGAATAAGGTGGACGGCGGCGCGTGCCTTGACGATGCCCTGCAGCTTCGGGTGCCGGGTCAGCATCCGCTGCAGCTCCGGAAGACTGGACCAAGGCTCCGCCCGTACTTCCAATCCGGGCCGCGGCTGGCGAACCAATTGGTCACCGACAGCAACAAGGTCCTCAAGCGGAACAAGCCGGGCCAGGTCAAGCCACGTTCGCGCTGGAGTGGAAATCCAAGTGCCCTCCCAGAACACCACCTCGTCCGCGAAAGCAAGTACGGTATGGCCCACCACGCCCTCACGGCGCACTGGTGGCAGTGCTCTGGGCTTGCTCAGGTGCAGCTCACGGCAGTCCTGAAACCAGGCAGGAAGCCACAAACCGAAAAGGACAGCTGCGGTGAGGTGGGAAATCCAGGCACCGGGGGTCGCAGCCGACAGGGCCCGCGCCATGGCAGGCAACTCAAACTCCCAACCCGACGGCATATACAGCAGACGTCCACCGGATGCGAGATCCGATGAGCGGAGCCTCCCTGGGCTCAGGCTCGCCGCACGCGCCTCGCGGACAGTGAAGGGAGCTGACCTGAGGTGAACGGGTAACGGTTGCACGGGGCGCATGCGAAACATTCTTACCCGGGGCGGCCAACCCTCGCAGAACTTATCCACACCCCCTGTTGCTCTATCAGTTGTGGTCCCCAAACCCCTGCTTTAGGGACCACAACTGATAGAGCAACGGGGGGAGGCGGGGTTAGGTGAGGCCGACCGGGTTGCCAGCGTCGTCCACGTCCATGCGCAGGGCCGCGGGGACGGCCGGGAGGCCGGGCATGGTCATCACCGCACCCGTGAGCGCCACAATGAAACCCGCGCCGGTCTTGGGCAGCAGGTCACGCACGTGGATGGTGAAACCCTTCGGGGCGCCGAGCCGGGAGGCGTCGTCGGTGAAGGAGTACTGGGTCTTCGCCATGCACACCGGCAGCCCGGACCAGCCGTTCCGCTCGATGTCGGCCAGCCGCTTCAGCGCCGGCACGGAAAAGTCGACGCCGTCCGCCCCGTAGATCTCCTGCACGATGGTCCGGATCTTGTCCTCCACAGACAGCTCCAGCGGGTACAGGTGCCGGAAACTGTTCGGCCCCGCCACCACGCGTGCCACCAGGGCCGCGAGCTCGTCCCCGCCGTCCCCGCCACCGCCGCGCCCCCACACATCAGCGACAGCAGCGTGCACTCCCTCAGCAGCGCACCAGGCCAGCAGCCAGTCCAGCTCCTCCTGTGAATCAAGGCCGAATTTATTGATGGCCACGATGGGAGTAACCCCGAACTTCTCCACGTTCCGCAGGTGCCTGCGCAGGTTGGGCACTCCGGCCTCGAGCGCTGCGAGGTCCGGACGGGTCAGCTGGTCCTTGGCCATCCCGCCCTGCATCTTCAGCGCCCGCACCGTGGCCACCACCACGACGGCGGACGGTGCCAAACCAGCGGTCCGCGCCTTGATGTCCATGAACTTCTCGGCGCCCAGGTCGGCGCCGAAGCCGGCCTCGGTCACCACGATGTCCGCCAGCCGCCGGGCAGTCTGGGTGGCGATGAGCGAGTTGCAGCCGTGCGCAATGTTGGCAAACGGACCACCGTGGACCAGGGCCGGCGTGCCGGCGATGGTCTGCACCAGGTTGGGCTTGATGGCTTCCTTCAGGAGCAGTGTGAGTGCCCCCTGCACGCCGAGGTCGGCCACGGTCACGGGAGCGCGGTCGTAGGTGTAGCCGAAGGTGATCCTGCCCAGGCGCTCGCGGAGGTCAGTGAGGTCCGAGGCCAGGCAGAAGACGGCCATGATCTCGGACGCCACGGTGATATCGAAACCGTCCTGCCGGGGAACCCCCTGGGAGGGCCCGCCGAGTCCGATCACCACTTCACGCAAAGCCCGGTCGTTCATGTCCAGGACCCGTTTGAAGGTCATCCGCCGGGGATCGATGTTCAAGGCGTTGCCCTGGTAGATGTGGTTGTCCACCAGCGCCATCAGGGCGTTGTTGGCCGACGTGATCGCGTGGAAGTCGCCAGTGAAGTGCAGGTTGATCTCATCCATGGGCAGGACCTGGGACAGCCCGCCGCCGGTGGCACCGCCCTTCATGCCCAGGACCGGGCCCAGCGACGGTTCCCGGAGCGCGATCATCACCTTGTGCCCGGCCCGGGCCAACGAGTCGGCGAGGCCGACAGTGGTGGTGGATTTCCCCTCGCCCGCAGGGGTGGGGGACATGGCCGAAACCAGCACCACCTTCCCGGCCGGCGGCGGGGCGTCCAGCCGGGCGGGGTCGATCTTCGCCTTGAACCGGCCATAGAGCTCCACCGCGTCGGCGTTGATCCCCGCGGCGGCAGCGATTTCAGGAATCGGCCGGATCCGCGCGGCGCGTGCTATTTCAAGGTCGGAGGGGAAGTCAGACATCATCGTCCTTTCCTGTGCGTCACAGGTAACGTACCCCGGGAATGCCGGCCCAAGCCCCGGCCGCGCCGGGATCCCTTGCGACGCCGTGCCCGCCAGAACGCGGGGTCCCTCAGGACGCCGGGACGGCCGGCGCCAGCCGGTGCCCCACGTGATGCTCGACGGCGGCGTGGTAGCTTTCGAGCGTGATGGCGGCGGTGCGGGACCAGCCGGAGTTCTGGGCGCGGATGGCGGCGGCCCGCCCCATGTCCTCCCGGGTGGCGGGATCGTCGTAGAGGGCCTCCAGGGCGTCGGCCCAGTCCGCGGCATGGTGCCCGTCAACGAGCAGCCCGGTGCGGCCGTGGAAGATTGCCCGGGAGAGCCCGCCCACCCGGGTGGCCACCACCGGAGTGCCGCAGGCCTGGGCTTCCAGCGCCACCAGGCCGAAGGATTCGCTGAAGGACGGCATCACCACAACGTCCGCCGCCCGGAACCATTCAGCAAGCTCCGGTGCCTTGACCGGCGGAAGCTGCGTGACGACGTCGTCCATTCCCGCTTCGGAGATCCACCGGCGCAGGTTGAACTCCTTGTTCCCGCTCAGGGAGCCCAGGATGGTGAGCCGCAGGTCGATGTCCGGGCGCCGGTGCCGCAGCAAGGCCGCGGCCTTGACCAGGACATGGGGGCCCTTCAGCCGCTGGATGCGGCCGGCGAACAGGAGGTGGAAGGTGCCGGGACCGATGCCCCGGTTGGCCCGGGACCGGGCCCGGAACGCCGGCGTGAAGGTGCCCAGATCAACGCCGGGCGGGGCGATGTCGATCCGGTCGTACGTGGCGCCGTAGTGGGACACCAGTTCCGCGGCCTCGGAACTGGTGTTGGCGATCAGCCGCGCCGCCCCGTCCACAATCCGGTGCTCGCCCAGCTCGCGCCGCCGCGGCTCGGGCTGCTCGCCGGACTCCAGCAGCAGGTTCTTCACCTTGGCCATGGTGTGCATGGTGTGGACCAGCGGAACGCCCCACAGCTCGGACAGCTCCAGGCCGGCGATCCCGGACACCCAGTAGTGGGAGTGGATGACGTCATACCGGCCGTGCGGCTGCCGGCGGCGGATCTGTTCGATCTCGGCCACCATCTGGTGCAGGAGTCCGGGAAGTTCCTCCTTGGGAATCTTCCGGGGCGGCCCGGCCAGGACGTTGTGCACGCAGACACCGGGATCGGGGTGCTCGACGGCGGGCTGGCCTGCGGAGGTGGCTCGGGTGAAGATCTCCACCTCAACGCCTGCCTCGGCGAGGGCGGACGCGAGTTCGCGGATGTAGACGTTCATGCCGCCCGCGTCACCGGACCCCGGCTGCTCCATGGGGGAGGTGTGGAGGGAGAGTAAAGCGACCCTGCGGATCAATGCCACGGGACCTCCTTCCGGCCGCCGGCTCGTACTGTGCGCGCCGGATCATTGGGCGTTCGATAAAACACTACTCCCTACCCTTAACGCCCGCCGTTGTGTGTCAGGCGGCGCCCCCGCCCCACAATTTCCGCAGCGCAGGAAAGGCGTGTTCGTACCCGGCGAGCAGATCCGAGGCCAGGTCCGGCGAATCAACCAGGGGATGACGCGCGAACGCCGCCAGGGCAGCGTCCCGGGTGCCCTCCGTTGCCGCCAGGACCGTGAGCCGTTCCACCTCCTTGACCCGGCGGAGCAGCCCCAGCTGCTCTTTCCCCGGTTCCGCCTGGGCCAGCGGCAGCGCGCCGTCGGGGGTCACCGTGCAGGGAAGTTCGACGACGGCGTCCGCCGGCGGCCCGGGAATGGCGGCCCGAGCGGGGGGTGCTTCAGCCGTAGCGGCGTTGGAAGCGGCGGGCAGGGAGTTGCGCGTGTTCAGGATCAGCTGGGTGTCCCCGGCGCCGGACAGGGCGCGCATTGCTGCCAGCGCAACGCGCTCATAGCCACCGCCGGCCAGGTCATCCTCGTCCCGCTGTTCGCCATTAGCCCGGGCCTCGGCCAGGTAGCCCTCCTCGCGCGAGCGGCGCGCCTCTTCCCACAGCCGGTACGCATCAGTGCCGGCGGCAGCCAGCCGCGGATACAGCTCCTGCTGCTGCAGGTGGATGGACTCCCCGCGCGTGACGGGCATGGCCCGCATCGCCCGCCGCGCGTCGTCCAGCCGGTAATAGTAGTAGAGGTACTCATTGGGAAGCGCGCCCAGCCCGGCCAGGAAGGGCTGCGGAAAAAGCCGGCCCTCCTCGAAGGACTGCAGCGCCCGGGGATCAGCGAGCAGGCCAGGCAGGACGTCGCGGCCGCCGGACTCCAGCCGGTACAGCCAGCCCAGGTGGTTCAGCCCGTAGTAGCCCACGCCGTCGAGCCGGCCATCCGGCAGCGCCACGCCAGCAGCCCGCGCCGCCCGCTGCACCAGCCCGCCCGCCGAATCGCAGATTCCGATGACCCTGGAACCGAGCACCGGAACCAGCGCTTCGGTGACCATGCCGGCCGGGTTGGTGAAGTTGATCAGCCAGGCCTCCGGGCTGTGTTCCCTCATCTGCCGGGCCAGCCCGAGCATGTGCGGAATGGTGCGCAGGGCGTAGGAAATGCCGCCGGCGCCCGTGGTCTCCTGGCCTAGCAGCCCGAGGTCCTGGGCCACCTTCTCATCCGCCACCCGGCCCGCGGTGCCGCCCGGCCGGACCGCCGCGAACACCATCTGCGTTCCGGCCAGCGCGTCCGGCAGGCTGGTGGTGGCACGGACCGGAGGGCCTGCCCCCGGTCCGGGCATGCTGCGGAGCACGGCGGTGACGGCGGCCAGGCGGGAGGGGTCGACGTCGTAGAGAACCAGTTCGCTGACCAGCCCGGCGAAACGGCCGGAAGCCAGTGCCCGGTAGACCAGCGGCACCCGGAACCCGCCGCCGCCGGCAATGAGGAGCCGCATACCCAGCAGTCTAGGCCTGCGCCCTCCCGCATCACCGCAGAAAGCCGGGCATCCCCTACCGGATGTCGGCGGCAGGGCGTATCGTGCCGGGCATGGACGCCATTCCTGCCCGCCCGTTCGACCCCCTGGCTGCCGTCCGGTCGCCCGATGAGCCGGGGTTCGACGTCCTCCTGGCCGGGACCGTCTTCCAGGACATCATCTTCACCGGGCTGCCGCACGGCCCGGAACCGGGCACCGAAATCTGGAGCGACGGCATGGGCAGCTGCCCCGGGGGCGTTGCCAACCAGGCCATCGCCGCGGCCCGGCTGGGACTCCGGACAGGCCTCGCGGCGGCATTCGGCGACGACGGCTACGGGGACTTCAACTGGAAGATCCTCTCCAGCCAGGAACACGTGGACCTCAGCCTGTCCCGGCGCGTCCCCGGCTGGCACTCGCCGGTGACGGTCTCGCTGTGCGTGGAAAAGGACCGGTCCATGGTGACGCACGGCCACGCCGCCCCGGTAACGTCCTCCGAACTGATCGGCACGCCGCCGCCGGCGCTCGCCGGCATCGCGGAGGTGGGCGTGGAGGTGGAGCCCTGGGCCAAGGCCGCGCACCAGGCGGGCGTCAAGCTCTTCGGTGACGTCGGCTGGGACCCCACCGGGGAATGGGCGCCGGTCCGGCTGGAGAACCTGCAGTATTTCCACGCGTTCCTGCCCAACCAGCGGGAGGCCATGGCTTTCACCGGCAAGGACGACCCGTGGACGGCGCTGTACGCGCTGGCGGACCGGGTCCCGGTTGCCGTGGTGACGCTCGGCCCGCAGGGTGCGATGGCGGTGGACTCGGAAACGGGGGAGGAGGAGTGGGTGCCGTCCCTCCCGGTCAAGGCCTACGATCCCACCGGCGCCGGTGACTGCTTTGACGCCGCGTTCATCGTGGGCAGCCTCGCCGGCTGGCCGCTGGGGAACCGGCTACGGTTTGCGAACCTGTGCGCCTCGCTGGCGGTGCAGGAAGTGGGCGGCTCGCTCGCCGCCCCCGGCTGGGGGGACATCGCCGACTGGTGGAAGCGTGCCAACGCGCGGCCGGAGCGGCAGATGAGCCAGTGGCTGCGCCGCTTCGGCTTCCTGGCGGAGATCGTCCAGGACGTCCCGCTCGCCGCCCAGCGCCGGGCCGCGGCCACCATCGCACACCTCTCGGACGCTTAGCGCCCGACGGCGGCGCACCGGCAGGTGCCCCGGCGCGCCAACGCGTTCCGGAAACCCTCGCGGTCCGCGTGATTATTCGGCCGGAACCGCCCGCACTAGAATCACTAAGGTGACTTACCCCGCAACAACCGGTGAATTCAGCGGTGCCCCCGGACCGGACCCGCACCACGAGCGGTCCGCCGTGATCGATCTGGACGCCATCCGGCACAACGTCCGCCGGCTCGCTGCCGCCGCCTCCCCCGCGAAGGTCATGGCAGTCGTCAAAGCCGACGCGTACGGCCACGGCGCCGTTCCCGTGGCCCGCGCAGCCATCGAAGCCGGCGCCTCCTGGCTGGGGGTGGCGCACATCTCCGAGGCCCTGGCGCTGCGGGCCGCCGGCATCGACGCCCCGCTGCTTGCCTGGCTGCACACGGTGGACAGCAACTTCGGCGCGGCGGTGGCCGCCGGCGTCGATATCGGCTGCTCCGGCTGGGAACTGGACCGCATTGTGGCGGCCGCCCGGGAGCAGGAACGCCCGGCCCGGGTGCATCTGAAAGTCGATACGGGCCTGGGCCGCAACGGCGCCACGCTCGACACCTGGGACCAGCTGGTGGGCGAGGCCATGGACTACCAGGACCAGGGCCTGCTGCGGGTGGTGGGCATCTTCTCCCACCTGGCCGTGGCCGATGAACCCGACCGGCCCGAAACGGACCAGCAACTGGCAGCCTTCCGCGAGGCCCTGGCCGTTGCCGAGGACGCCGGGGTGGACCCCGAGGTCCGCCACCTGGCCAACACCCCCGCCACGCTGTCCCGGCCGGACACCCACTTCGACCTGGTCCGCGCCGGCCTGGGCATTTACGGGCTCTCACCCTTTGAAGGCCAGACCTCCGCGGAACTCGGGCTCCGGCCGGCCATGACGTTCCGGACCCGCGTGTCCCAGTGCAAGGAGGTACCGGACGGCCAGGGTGTCTCCTACGGCCTCCGCTACCACACCACCGGCCGGAGCACCCTGGCCCTGATTCCGGTGGGCTACGCTGACGGCATTCCCCGCATCGCCACCGGCGGCCCCGTCCGCGTGGCAGGCCATACCTACCCCGTGGTGGGCAGGATCGCGATGGACCAGATGGTGATCGACCTTGGCGACACCGGTCCCGCCGGTGCCGCGCTGCTGGGCGCGGAAGCCGTCCTGTTCGGCAGCGGTGACGACGGCGGCCCCACCGCCGATGACTGGGCCCGCGCCGCCGGGACCATCAACTACGAGATCGTGACCCGGATCAGCCCCCGGGTGCCGCGGCGCTTCATCAACGAACAGGACACGTCCGGGGGCCGGCACGCGGCCGCCCTGCAGACCGGGGGAGCCGCGTGACCGCCGTCGAACAGGGCACTCTGCCCAACTGGGAGCAGACCTTCATCGCGGCGACGGCGGACCAGACCCATGAGCTAGGCGCCCGCCTTGCCGGGCTGCTGGAGGCCGGGGACCTGCTGGTGCTTTCCGGCGAGCTGGGTGCCGGCAAGACCACCTTCACGCAGGGCCTGGGAGAGGGGCTGGGCGTCCGCGCCGGCATCATCTCGCCCACGTTCGTCCTGGTCCGCATCCACCCCAACCTGCCCGAAGGCCCCCGGCCCGGCGGCCCGGACCTGGTCCACGTGGACGCCTACCGCCTCGGCTCGGCCGCGGAGATCGACGACATCGACCTGGAGAACACCATGGATTCGTCCGTGACGGTGGTGGAATGGGGGCACGACCGGGTGGAGCACCTGAGCGAAAGCCGGCTGGAAATAGACCTGCACCGCGCCATCGGGCTGGCTGCCCCGGGCCCCTCTACCGCGGAGGGCCTCGACTTCGACACAGACGACACGGACGAGCCGCGCACCATCGTCATGCGCGGATACGGCCCGCGCTGGCCGGCCCCGCCCGGGCTGGGCACCGCCGAAGGGAACAATTGATGCTGATCCTTGCGATCGATACCTCCGCCGTGGCCAGCGCCGCGCTCGTCTCCGATGACGCGCTGGAGGGCGTGGTGGCCAGTTTCTCCACCGAAGACACCCGCAGCCACGCCGAGGTGCTGGCGCCGGGGATCGAGGACATGCTTGCCACAGCCGGCGTCACCGGACAGGACATCGACGCCCTGGTAGTGGGTGTCGGGCCCGGTCCCTTCACCGGCCTCAGGTCCGGCATCGCGACGGCGCGCACACTCGCGTTCGTCTGGGGCAAGCCGCTGCACGGGCTGATGAGCCTGGACGCCGTTGCCCTGGAGGTGGCGGAATCCACCGCGGCCCCGGCCGAATTCCTGGTGGTGACGGACGCCCGCCGCAAGGAGGTCTACTGGGCCCGCTACACCCTGGTTGAGGGGCAACTGCCCCGGCTCGAGGACGGCCCGCACGTGGGCTTCGCCGCGGACCTGCCGGACCTGCCGGCCTTCGGCGCCGGGGCCGGCCTCTACGCGGACACCCTGCAGGCGGACCCGGATTTCGTGCACGAACAGCCGGACGCCCTGTACCTGGGCCAGTTCGCGCTGGCCCGGCTGGCTGCCGGCAACGGCCTCCTGGACTCCACGCCGCTGTACCTCCGGGAATCCGATGCCCAGGTCCCCGGACCCCGGAAGAGGGCCCTGTGAGCGCAGCCTCGGATCCCCGCTTGGACGGCATCGTCGTGCGTGACATGACGGTAGACGACGTGATCGCCGTCAGCGTCCTGGAACAGCGCCTCTTCCCGGTGGATGCGTGGCCGCTGCAGATGTTCTATGACGAGCTGGCCCAGCCGGAGACCCGCCGGTACTTCGTGGCCGAAAGCGAAGAGGGCATCGTGGGCTACGCCGGGCTCATGTGCATCGAGCCCATCGCGGACGTCCAGACCATCGCCGTCGTACCCGGCTACGAGGGGCGCGGCATCGGCAGCACACTGCTGACCGGCCTCATCGACGAGGCACGCCGCCGCAACGCGGCGGACGTCCTCCTGGAGGTGCGCGCGGACAATCCGCGGGCGCAGCGCCTGTACCTGCGCTTCGGATTCGAGCAGATCCACGTCCGCCCCCGCTACTACCGCGACGGCGTCGACGCCCTGATCATGCGGCTCCAGCTCATGGGCGACGAGGAAACACACGAAGGAAACCAGCCATGAACCGCACCCAGCCACTGGTCCTGGGCATCGAGTCGTCCTGCGACGAGACCGGCGTCGGCGTCGTCCGGGGCACCACCCTCCTGACCAACACCGTCTCCTCGTCCATGGACGAGCACGTCCGCTTCGGCGGCGTCATCCCCGAGATCGCCTCCCGGGCGCACCTGGACGCTTTCGTTCCGACGCTGGAACAGGCGCTGTCCGACGCCGGAGTCACCCTGCACGAGGTGGACGCCATCGCCGTCACCTCCGGGCCCGGCCTCGCCGGCGCCCTGATGGTGGGGGTCTGCGCCGCCAAGGCCCTGGCCGTGGCCACGGGCAAACCGCTGTACGCCATCAACCACCTGGTGGCGCACGTGGGTGTGGGACTGCTGGACGGCAAGGACGGCAAGGCGCCGCAGCTGCCGGAGAACCTTGGCGCGCTGCTGGTGTCCGGCGGCCACACCGAGATCCTGAAAATCAACAGCATCACCGACGACGTGGTCCTGCTGGGCTCCACCATCGATGACGCAGCGGGGGAGGCCTACGACAAGGTGGCCCGCATCCTGGGCCTGGGCTACCCCGGCGGCCCGGTCATCGACAAGGTGGCCCGCACCGGCAACCCCAAGGCGATCCGCTTCCCCCGCGGCCTCAGCCAGCCCAAGTACATGGGCACCGCGGACGAGCCGGGCCCGCACCGCTACGACTGGTCCTTCAGCGGCCTGAAAACCGCCGTGGCCCGCTGCGTCGAGCAGTTCGAGGCCCGCGGCGGGGAGATCCCGGTGGCGGACATCGCCGCAGCGTTCCAGGAAGCCGTGGTGGACATCATCTCGTCCAAGGCCGTGCTGGCCTGCCGGGAACACGGCATCAAGGACGTCCTGCTGGGCGGCGGGGTGGCGGCCAACTCACGGCTCCGGGAGCTGACCGGGCAGCGCTGTGCCTCGGCCGGCATCAGGCTCCACGTGCCGCCGCTGGATCTTTGCACGGACAACGGGGCCATGGTGGCCGCCCTTGGCGCGCAGCTAGTGATGGCGGGGATTGCCCCCAGCGGGATCGGCTTCGCCCCGGACTCGTCCCTGCCGGTGACCTCGGTGTCCCTCCCGGCCTAAAAGCATCACTTGCTCTATCAGTTGTGGTCCCTAAACCCGGGTTTTAGGGACCACAACTGATAGAGCAAGGGGTTTTGCCTGGGGCATCGGGTCAGGCGGTGGGGCCGTTCCGCATCTGCTTGACCAGGTCCAGGACCACGGCCTGGAGATCCCCGCCGTGTTCGGCTGCCACCCGGCGCTGGCGCTGGTAGCCGGCCCCGCGGCGGATGATCTTTTCAACGTCCGCCAGTTCATCCGAGCAGCGCAGCTTCGCTGCCACCGGTTCCAGCCGGTTCAGGGTTTCCAGCAGGTGGTCGGTCACCAGCTGCTCCTTGCCGGCGGCGTCCAGGATGATGATGGCGTCCATGCCGTAGCGGGCGGCCCGCCACTTGTTCTCCTGGACGTGCCACGGCGGCATGGTGGGAATGCTGCCGCCGTTGTCCAGGATGGTGGAAAATTCGTCCACCAGGCACTGGGTGAGCGCGGCGATCGCGCCCACTTCCTCCAGGGTTGCCAGGCCGTCGCAGATGCGCATTTCGATGGTGCCCAGGTTCGGCACGGGCCGGATATCCCAGCGGATCTCGGAGAGGGTGTCGATCACGCCCGTGGTGAACATGTCCTGGACGTAGGACTCGTATTTCTCCCAGGACGGGAACTGGAACGGCAGGCCGGCCGTGGGCAGCTGCTGGAACATCAGGGCACGCTGGGACGCATACCCGGTGTCCTCGCCGCCCCAGAACGGGCTGGACGCGGACAGTGCCTGGAAGTGCGGGAAGTAGTTGACCAGCCCGTCCAGCACCGGCAGGACTTTGCTCCGCCGGTCCAGCCCCACGTGCACATGCACGCCATAAATCACCATCTGCCGGCCCCACCACTGGGTGCGGTCGATCAGCTTGGCGTAGCGGGCCTTGTCCGTCACCGGCTGCAGCTGCGGCGGGCTGAACGGGTGGCTGCCGGCGCAGAACAGTTCCACGCCCATGGGATCGGTGATCTCCCGGACGGCGGCAAGGGACCGGCTCAGGTCCTCTTTCGCCTCGGCGGCCGTCTCGCAGATTCCGGTGACGAGTTCCACAGTGTTCAGCAGCAGTTCCTGCTTGATGTGCGGGTGCTCGTCGTCCTCGTTCAGTTCGGGATGGCGGTCCACCACACCGCGCAGCACCTCATTGGCGACGGATGCGAGCTCACCGGTTTTGCCGTCCACCAGCGCGAGTTCCCATTCGACACCGAGGGTTGACTGCCTCGATGAAGCGAAGTCAATCTTCACGCGTGTCCTTACTGTCCGGTGCGGGCGGGCGCCGCTCACGGCAGGCGAACGGGTGTTTCAAGTCTATAGCTCAGGGGTAGCCTAGTAATGATGTCCCCGTTTCAACGCCTGCGTGACAGTCCACACAAAATCCTCCCACTCTTAGCCGCAGTTTCTGTCGTAGCACTGGCCTCCTGCACCGCCGCACCCGGCCCTTTACCGTCGTCGGCACCTTCCACCTCGGCACCGTCCGCCACCGTGTCACCGTCGGCGCCAGCGGGTCCGACGACGGCGCCCGCCACGGCGTCCCCCGCACCCGACCCCGGTTCCCGGCCCCTGGGCTGGGGCCCGGAACAGCGCGACCAGGACGCCGCCGCCGCGGCTGTGGCGGGCATGACGCCTGAGGAAAAGGCCGGCCAGGTACTGATGCCGTTCTTCCAGGGCACCAATGCGGAGGCGCATGCCGGCACCATTGAGCGGCTGCACCTGGGCGGATCCATCATCATGGGTGACAACGTTCCCCGCGACCCGCAGGGGAAGGTGGACCTGGCCCGCATGGGCGCCATCAACCAGCGGCTGGCCCAGGCCACAGCGGCCGACGGCGACCCCTGGCCCGGGATGATCGGGGTAGACCAGGAAGGTGGCCTGGTGGCGCGGCTCGGCCCTCCCTTGACCGAGTGGCCCGCACCCATGAGCTACGGTGCCGCGGGCAGCGAAGGGCTGACCCGCGAGGCTGGGCAGGGACTGGCCGGGGAACTGGCGGGGCTGGGCTTCAACGTTGACTTCGCGCCGGACACGGATGTGACCATGGGGCCGACGGACCCCACCATCGGGGCGAGGTCCATGTCCGCGGACCCGGCGGCCGCCGCCGTGCACGGGACGGCGTTCTCGCAGGGCATGCTCGCCGCCGGAGTCCTGCCCGCGGTGAAGCACTTCCCCGGGCACGGATCCGTGACCGCGGACTCGCACCTGAGCCTGCCGGTCCAGCCCGCCGGCCTGGAGGAGCTCCGCGCGCGGGACTGGAAGCCCTTCCAGGCTGCCATCGCCGCCGGAACCCCGATGGTGATGACCGGGCACATTGCCGTGCCGGCGCTGGAACCGGGCGTCCCGGCGTCGCTCTCTGCCCCCACCTACGCAGCCCTGCGGGGGCTGGGCTTCGAGGGTGTGGCGGTGACGGACGCGCTGAACATGGGTGCGGTGACCAAACAGTATCCCGGCGGCAAAGCCGCCGTGATGGCGCTGGCCGCCGGCGCCGACCTGCTGCTGATGCCCGCCGACGTCGGACAGGCCCACGCCGCCATCGTCGAGGCCGTGAAGTCCGGGTCCCTTCCCGCGGAGCGGCTGGATGAGGCCGCCCGGCGCGTGGCCACCATGATGACCTGGCAGGGCCGGCGGGGTTCACCCGCAGCCGCGCCGGCGGGCAGCGCTGCACCGGTTTCGGCCCGGGTCTCGGCCTCGGCCGTAACAGTGGTGTCCGGTCCGTGCGGCGGGCCGCTTGTTCCGGGGGCTGTCCGGGTGGCCGGCGGAGGACCGGGGGACAAGGAACGGTTCGAGGCCGCCGCCGCCCGGGCAGGACTCAGCGTGGGAACCGGGCCGCTGGTCAACCTCATCGGGTACGGCGGGAAGCCCGCCGGCGGAGACATCGAGGTGGCGCTGGACGCCCCGTGGACGCTGCAGGCCTCCCCGGCGCCGGTCCGGCTGGCGCTCTACGGCCGCAGTGACGCCGCCTTCGACGCCCTCGCCGCCGTGCTGGCAGGAAAGGCGCCGGCACCCGGAAAGCTGCCCGCCGCCGTCGGGAATGTCCCTGCCGGAACCGGCTGCCCCGCCTGAGCGCGTTTAATAGTCAGGTGCCCATTCTGAATAAAGACATGACTCTCTGCATCTCGCTCTCGGCCCGTCCCAGCAACAACGGGACCAGGTTCCACAACCACCTGTATGACCAGCTCGAGCTCAATTGGATCTACAAGGCGTTCGCCCCCACCAACCTGGAGCAGGCCATCGCCGGGGTCCGCGGGCTGGGCATCCGCGGCTGCGCCATCTCCATGCCGTACAAGGAGGACGTCATCGCCCTTGTTGACGAGATGGACCCCTCCGCGAAGGCCATCGATTCGGTGAACACCATCGTGAACACGGACGGCCACCTCAAGGCCTACAACACCGACTACACCGCCATCGAGCAGCTGCTCGCCAGCAATTCCGTGCCCACAAAGTACTCCGTCCTGGTTCAGGGCGCCGGCGGCATGGCCAAGGCCACCGTGGCGGCACTCCGGGACGCCGGCTTCAAGGACGTCACGGTGATCGCGCGGAACGAGGCCACCGGGCGCGCGCTCGCCGGCCAGTACGGCTTCCAATGGCGGGCAGCGCTCGACGGCGGCACGGCGGACCTGATCATCAACGTCACCCCCCTTGGCATGGCCGGCGGGGCGGACGCCGAAACGCTGGCGTTCCCCGCCGAAGCCATCGACAGTGCCAGGATCGTCTTCGACGTGGTGGCGCTGCCCGCCGAAACCCCGCTGATCCGGGCGGCCCGCGCCGCAGGCAAGCCGGTGATCACCGGGGCGGAGGTGGCCACCATCCAGGCGCTGGAACAGTTCGTGCTCTATACGGGCGTGCGGCCCACCCCGGAACAAGTGCGGGCCGCCGAGGAGTTCATGCGGGCCCAGTAGCCCGCAGGGCTTGATAGCCGGCCGGCTCAGGTGCCGGTTGCCACCGGCTCCACCACGATGGCCACCCGGTCCTCCCCGATGCGGGTCAGGACCAGGGTGGCTGTTTTTCCGGCGCCCTTCTTACCGGCATTCCTGCCGCCGGGCAGCAGCTGCTTCCGCAGTTCCTCCGGGGTGACGGCAGTGCCGCGCTTCTTGATGTCCAGCACCGTGATGCCTTCCTGCTTGACCCAGGCCTTGAGCGCCTTGACGTTGTAGGGCATGACATCCAGCACTTTGTAGGCACGCGCGAACGGGGTGTCCGCCAGTGCGGGGGCGCAGATGTACGCGATGTGCTCGTCCACCAGGTGGCCGCCGAGCTCCTGCGCGACGTCGGCCACGAGGCCCGCCCGGATCACGGCGCCGTCCGGTTCGTAAAGGTAGCCCGCCACGGGACCCACCGGTGCCGCCGGTCCGGCACCGAAATCCGCGGCGCTGGCCAGCTCGGCTGCTCCGTTTGGCCCCAGCACCAGTGCTGAGCGGCGGACGTCGGCGCGGCGCACGGCATTGAACCACAGCGCCACCTCGGTGACGTCCCCGTTCACGGACACCCACTGGGCTTCGCAGCCCTGCGGCACGGATTCATGCGGCATGCCCGGGCCCATCTTCACGCCCACGGCCATGCCCGACTCCGCAAGGGACTCCACGAAGGACAGCGGCGGCGAAAAGGCCTCGGGGTCCCAGATGCGCGTGGTGCCGGAGGTGGAGGTGACCCGGCGGGCGGGGTCCAGCCACACGCCGTCGATCCCGTCCAGCGGGACGGCGGTGGCGTCCGCGTGGACCACGGTGGCGTTCGGGAAGGGGATGAGGTTTACGGTGGCGCAGGCGGCAGTTGTCTCGTCCTGTTCCACCGCGGTGACCGTGAGGTCAAGCGACGCCAGTGCAAGGGAATCAGCGCCGAGCCCGCAGCCCAGGTCTGCCACGTGGCTGACGCCCGCTTCGGCGAACCGCTGCGCGTGGCGGGCTGCAACGTTCAGGCGGGTGGCCTGCTCCAGCCCGGCCTGGGTGAACAGCATCTGGCTGGCAAACTCGCCGAACTTGGCCTCGGCCCTGGTGCGGAGCCGCGACTGGGTTAGGACGGCGGACACCAGCTCGGGGGAGTGCCCCGCCTTGCGCAGCGCGGAATTCAGCTCGAACGACGCGTCCTCCCGGTATGGACCCAGTGAGGCCAGCAGGTCCCAGCCTTCCGGGGTGAGCAGCGGCGCGATCTGGTCCTGGGGAGCGTTGGGCATGCGTTCCAGCCTAGTGGAGGAGCGTCCTGCGGGATGCCGATAGGGTTGAAAGCATGGAAGACAGCGCAGGCCCCCAGCAGTCCGGAGAACAGCAGCCCACGGACCGGGGTCCTGCCAGGTACGCCCGCCCGGCGCTGATCGCGGCGTCGGTGGTGGCCGTTGTTTGCCTGGCGCTGCTGGTGATCATCTTTTTCCTGGACACGTTCAACGCCACCGTCTACTCGGTAGGCGGCAACAACATCGAGGACGATACCCAGGAGGCCCGAGATATCCGCGGGCTGTATACCGGGGCACGGACCGGAAGCATCGTGTTCCTGGTCGCCTCGCTGTTGGCCGCGGCCGGCGCTGCCGCGGTGCTGTACCGGGGCAGGAATCAGGGGACGCGGGATTCCGACGGCGGCGAGGAAGTGGATTTCGAGGACCTGGGCCGCTGAGGCTGCTGCCCGGCGCTGGTGAGCAGTACGCCTGATATCACCAGGATGCCGCCCGTTACCTGCGCGAGGGTGATGGGCTGGCCCAGCAGCACCGTGATGACCGCGGTGAAGACGGCGATCAGGTTCAGGTAGTTGCCCGCGTTCGCGGCGGTGGTCCGTTTCAGGGCCAGGTTCCACAGCAGGTAGGAGCCCAGCGACGGGAACACCGCGATGAACGCCAGCGACCAGCTTTCCGCGGGAGTGGACGGCAGCCCCGCGCCTGCCACCGCGGCCACGGGGGCGAGGACCACGGCGGCCAGTGCAACCTGCACCGCGGTGGACGTGATGGCCGGCAGGGACAGCCTGCGGGCGATGATCGTGTAGAAGCCCCAGACCGTGATGGCAGCCAGGATCAGCAGTTCCCCGGTGTTGATGGAGAAGGTCAGCAACCGCTGCAGGTCACCGCCGGTGAGCACCAGGACGACCCCCGCCAGGCCCAGGCCGATGCCCAGCCAGCTCACCGGGCGGGGCCGGTCGCGAAGGAAGACGACAGCCAGCACCATGATCAGTGCCGGGTTGGCGGCGGTGACCAGGGACGCGTTCAGGGCCGAGGTGTGCTGCAGCGCGCTGTACAGCAGCAGGGTGTAGCCGCTCATCCCCAGCACGCTCAGCAGCAGCAGGACCGGCCAGCGGCGCAGCACCCCTTTCCAGTCCGGCCTGTCCACGAAGTGCGCCAGGAGGAGCAGCGGTGCGGCGGCCAGGACCCAGCGCCAGAACGTCAGCTGGAGCGGGTCCATCGTCTTCATGGCCGACTGCCCCACGACGAAGTTTCCGGCCCAGAACAGGTTCGCAAGGATCAGGTACACGGCGGCTCGCACCGCTTCAATGTACAGGGCGGATGTGTCCGCTGAAGACGAAACGCTGGCACTCGCCTTGACCGAGTGCTAACCCGGACATAGAGTCTTCATTAGCACTCTCCCTAGGAGGGTGCTAATACATGAAGAGCTGCCAGCCAGGCTGCTGCCGGCACCGCGACGACGGTTGCCAGCCAGGGCGGAAAGCTTTCCAAGTCCACGAATTTGCTGACGAAAAGGAGAGGTCCGAGTGTCGGTCTCTATTAAGCCTCTTGAGGATCGTATTGTTGTCCGCCCGCTCGAAGCCGAGCAGACCACGGCTTCCGGCCTGGTGATCCCGGACTCCGCACAGGAGAAGCCGCAGGAAGGCGAAGTTGTTGCAGTTGGCCCCGGCCGCTTCGAAGACGGCAACCGCGTACCGGTCGACGTAGCCGTGGGCGACGTCGTGATCTACTCCAAGTACGGTGGAACCGAAGTCAAGACCGGCGGCACCGAGTACCTCGTGCTGTCCGCCCGCGACGTCCTGGCGATCGTCGTAAAGTAACTTCCCGGATCCCCGTGCCGCTGGTCATGCCTTCTGCTGGCCAGCTGCGCGGGGTTCTGTCTTGAAAGGACAAAACCATGGCAAAGCAGCTTGCGTTTAACGACGCTGCCCGCCGGTCTCTTGAAGCCGGCATCGATAAGCTCGCCAACACCGTCAAGGTAACGCTCGGCCCCCGCGGCCGCAACGTTGTCCTGGACAAGAAGTGGGGAGCGCCCACCATCACGAACGACGGCGTCACCATCGCCCGCGAAGTGGAACTGGACGACCCGTACGAGAACCTTGGCGCCCAGCTGGCCAAGGAAGTCGCCACCAAGACCAACGACGTTGCCGGTGACGGCACCACCACCGCAACGGTCCTGGCCCAGGCACTGGTCAAGGAAGGCCTGCGCAACGTAGCTGCCGGCGCTGCTCCCGGCCAGATCAAGCGCGGCATCGAGGTTTCGGTTGAAGCCGTCGCCGCCCGCCTGCTGGAGAACGCCCGCCCCGTCGAGGGCACCCAGGTTGCCAGCGTCGCTGCCATCTCGGCACAGAGCGAAGAAATCGGCGAGCTCCTGGCTGAGGCCTTCGGCAAGGTGGGCAAGGATGGTGTGATCACCATCGAGGAATCCTCCACCACGCAGACCGAACTGGTCCTGACCGAGGGCATGCAGTTCGACAAGGGCTACCTGTCCCCGTACTTCATCACGGACGCGGACCGCCAGGAAGCCGTCCTCGAGGACGCCCTCATCCTGATCAACCAGGGCAAGATCTCCTCGCTGCAGGACTTCCTGCCGCTGCTGGAGAAGGCGCTGCAGGCTTCCAAGCCGCTGTTCATCATCGCCGAGGACGTCGACGGCGAGGCCCTGTCCACGCTGATCGTCAACCGCATCCGCGGCACCCTGAACGTCGTTGCCGTCAAGGCTCCGGGCTTCGGTGACCGCCGCAAGGCCATGCTGCAGGACATCGCCACCCTCACCGGTGCACAGGTTGTCTCCCCGGAGCTGGGCCTGAGCCTGGACACGGTTGGCCTGGAGGTGCTGGGTACTGCCCGCCGCATCACGGTCACCAAGGACAACACCACCATCGTGGACGGCGCAGGTTCAGCCGAGGACGTGTCCGCACGCGTTGCGCAGCTGCGTGCCGAGCTGGCCCGCACCGACTCCGACTGGGACCGCGAAAAGCTCCAGGAGCGCCTGGCCAAGCTGGCCGGCGGCATCGGCGTCATCAAGGTGGGTGCTGCCACCGAGGTTGAGCTGAAGGAAAAGAAGCACCGCATCGAAGATGCTGTGTCCTCCACCCGCGCTGCCCTCGAAGAAGGCATCGTGGCTGGTGGCGGTTCCGCCCTGATCCACGCCCTCAAGGCACTGGATGAGGACCCCGCCGTGAAGGCGCTGGAAGGCGACGCCGCCGCTGCTGTGGGCATCGTCCGCCGCGCACTGGTGCAGCCGCTGCGCTGGATCGCCCAGAACGCCGGCTTCGACGGCTACGTCATCACCTCCAAGGTCGCCGAGCTCGAAACCAACAACGGCTTCAACGCCAAGTCGGGCGAGTACGAGGACCTGATCGCTGCCGGAGTCATCGACCCCGTCAAGGTCACCCGCGCCGCCCTGCGCAACGCAGCCTCCATTGCTGCCCTGGTCCTCACCACCGAGACCCTGGTTGTGGAGAAGGCCGCTGAGGAAGACGAGCACGCAGGCCACAGCCACTAAATCCCCACCGGCTCCCAAATCCCGCTTCGCTCGACTTGGGTCCCTCGCCGGTGTGGGCCCTTGGCCCGCGCACACAAAAACCGGCCCGGCATCTGCTGGGCCGGTTTTTTCTCGCCTATTTCCGTACCGCGTAGCGCACGTGCGTGGCGAACGGCGAGCTGACGGTCTGCAGGATCTCAAGATTGACGTCCCGGTCGAAGCCGTCGAACAGCCGCTTTCCTGCGCCGAGGAGCACCGGGGCGGTGGAGAGCACCAGCTCATCCACCCGGCCGGCTGCCAGAGCCTGCCGGATCACGTCAGCGCCGCCGCCAACAGAGACGTCCTTGCCTCCGGACGCAGCGGCCGCCCGCTCCAGTGCCTCGTCCAGCCCCGCAACGAACGTGAACCCGGACTCCGGTGGAGGTTGGTCCGCCAGGCGGTGCGTGAGCACGACGAGCGGCCCCGGGAAGGGGTTGGTCCCGCCCCAGGCGCCTGCGGCGTCGTACATGCCCCTGCCAACGATTCCCGCTCCGGTGCCTGCCACGAGTTCGTCGTAGAACTCCTTGTCCGGCCCGTGCATGGCAAACTCGTGCCCGCCGTCGTAGGTCCAGGGGCCGCCCATCACCCAGTAGTGCAGGCGTTCGCCGCCCCTGCCCAGGCCGTAGCGCGGCCCGTCGTCAGGACCGGTGATGAAGCCGTCCACTGAGGTGGTGATGGATGCGATAACCCTTCCCATCAGGTTCCCGGCATGTCCTGGGTCTCGACTCCGCCCGCACGCTCGTAGACCAGCGACACCGCCCCTTTCGGAAAGGAGCGTGCCGGTTCGGCGAGGCGGAAGGTGGCGGGAATGGTCCCGGCGTCGAAGAGCCGCTTGCCCTGCCCGAGGGTGAGCGGATAGAGCCAGATGCGGAGTCGGTCCAGCACGTCCGCCTGCAGCAGGGAACGGATGAGGACGCCGCTGCCGAACATGTGCACCTCCCCGTACTCCTCGCGGAGCCTGCCCGCTGCCGCCGCGTCCGGCAGGACGGTGGTGCCGGCCCAGCCGGGGTCGGTCAGCGATCCGGAGACCACGAATTTGGGCACCCGGTTCAGCGCGCCGCCGATGTCGCCTGACTGGTGCGGCCAGTACGCGGCAAAGATGTCGTAGGTCTTCCGGCCAAGCAGGAGGGCGTCCATGCGGCCGATCCCGGCCTCGATGTCCGCTTCAGACTCGTCATCGGACACCGGCAACTGCCAGCCGCCGAAGGCGAAACCGGCCTCGGTGTCCTCCTCGCGGCCGCCGGGAGCCTGGTAGACGCCGTCGAGGGTCATGAACAGGTTTGCGACGATGATGCCCACCCGCCCATTGTGGAACTCCGCCCGGACCCTGTCCAGAGCCGGGAAGGTACCCTGTCCAGAGCCGGGAAGGTACCCTGTCCAGAACCGGGACGGCGCCTCGGCGGACAGCCGCCGGACGCCCGGAAGGGCCCGTGGCAGACTGGTGCCATGCTGCTCGACGAGCTCGTGAAAACCACTGATGCTGTCGCATCCACACGCTCCCGGCTCGCCAAGGTCGAGGCACTCGCCGGCCTGCTGCGCCGGCTTGAACCCGGGGAGATTGCCACTGCAGTCGGCCTGCTCATCGCAAAACCGCGGCAGGGACGGGTGGGAGTGGGCTGGAGCGGGATGCGGTCGGCCATGGGGGACCCGGCCGACGAACCCACCCTGACGGTCGCCGACGTCGACGCCGCCCTGGACCGCCTCCTCGGCACGGCCGGCACCGGGTCCGCAGCGGAGCGTGCCGCCACCCTCCGCACACTTCTGTCCACCGCCACCGAACGGGAGCAGGCGTTCATCGCCGGAGTCCTCCTGGGTGAGTTGCGCACCGGCGCCCTGGAAGGCGTCCTGACTGACGCCGTCGCCCGCGCCGGCGGGCGGCCGGTGGAGTCCGTCCGGCGGGCGGCGATGCTCTCCGGCGACCTCGGCGGCACCGCCCTGGTGGCGATCACCGGGACGGAGGAAGAGTTGGACGCGGTGGGCCTCGTCGTCGGCCGCCCCGTGCAGCCCATGCTCGCGGCAACGGCGTCCAGTGTTAGTGCGGCGCTGGAGACCACGGGGGAGGCCTCAGTGGAATACAAGCTCGACGGCGCCCGCATCCAGGTGCACCGCTCCGGCGAGCAGGTGCGCATCTACACGCGGACGCTGGCCGAGGTGACACACCGGCTCCCCGAGGTGGTGGATCTGGTGCGCACCCTCCCGGTACGCGACGTGATCCTCGACGGCGAGACCCTCGCCCTGGGCGAGGACGGCGCCCCGCGGCCGTTCCAGGAGACCATGTCACGGTTCGGGGCCGACCAGGCGCGCTCCACGCTGCTGCATCCGTGGTTCTTTGACGTGCTGCACCTTGACGGCCGCGACCTGCTGGATGAGCCGCTGGCCACGCGCCTCGACGTGCTCGAACGGATCGCTCCCGGCCACCGAATACCCGGCGAGATCACCGCGGACCCGGCGGTTGCCGAGAACGTCTCGCGGCAGGCGCTCGCCGCCGGGCATGAGGGTGTGGTGGTGAAGGCGGTGGGCTCGCTCTACGCTGCCGGCCGGCGCGGGTCCAACTGGATCAAGGTCAAGCCGGTGCTGACGTACGACCTGGTGGTGCTCGCGTGCGAATGGGGGTCCGGGCGGCGGACGGGGATGTTGTCGAACCTGCACCTCGGAGCCCTGGACCCGGCCGGCGAGTTCGGCGAACCCGGCAACTACGTGATGGTCGGGAAGACCTTCAAGGGCCTCACGGACGAACTTCTGCGCTGGCAGACGGAGCGGTTCCAGGAGATCGAGGTGCGGCGGACGGCAAACACGGTCTGGGTGGAGCCTGTCACGGTCGTGGAAATTGCGATCGACGGCGTGCAGCAGTCTTCGCGCTATCCCGGCGGCATCGCCCTCCGGTTCGCCCGCGTCAAGCGCTACCGGGACGACAAAACGCCCGCCGAAGCCGACACCATCCAGACGCTGCGCGCCCTGCTGCGTTCCTGACGAAGGCCGCTTGTGCCCGTGCCCCGGCGGGCGTACGGTGACGCTTAAGGACCGCCACTGCAGAAGCACGACGAGGGCGGGCCGGCTGGGCGGGGTATCCGAAAGGAGGCCAGGTGTCCACTGAAGCAGGTATTGACCAGGGCCGGGCTGCCTTCCGCGAGCACCGCTGGACAGATGCCTTCGAGAACTTCCTCGATGCCGACCGGCGGGGCGGACTTCCGGCCGCGGACCTGGAAAGGCTTGCCACCGCGGAGATCCTCACGGGCAACACCACCGCAGGCCTTGAGACGCTCACCAGGGCGCACGAGGAATTCCTGGAAGTTGGAGACGTGGCCGGCGCAGCCCGCTGCGCCGGCTGGATGGGCATCCAGCTGAGCAACCTCGGTGAGATGGCGCGTGCGGGCGGCTGGCTGGCGCGCGGGCAGCGGCTGGCGACGGAGCTTGACGAACTCCATGCGGTACAAGGGCTCCTGCTCATGCCCCAGGGGCTGGGAAAGCTCTATGGCGGTGACCCCGCGGGAGCCCTGGAGGTATTTACCCGGGCCGCCGAGATTGCCCGCCTGGCGCAGGACAGGGACGTGGCAGCCCTGGCACTCCTTGGCACCGGGCAAGCCAACCTCATGCTCGGCCGGCCAAACGAGGGCCTGAAGATCCTCGACGAGGTCATGGTGGCTGTCACCTCGGGCGAGCTGTCCCCGATACCCTCCGGCATCGGCTACTGCGCCGTCATCGGCAACTGCCATCTGGCCTATGACCTGGCGAGGGCCATGGAATGGACTATCGCGCTGGACCGCTGGTGCCAGGCCAGGCCCGACATGGTGGCGTTCAGCGGGCAGTGCCAGTCCCACCGGGCAGAGCTCTTCCGGCTGCACGGCGCCTGGGCGGAGGCTCTGAAAGCGGCCGCCGCTGCCCAGGACAGGTCAACCAGGGGTGATCCACAGGCGCTGTTCGGCGGCTGGTACGAGCAGGGCGAAGTGCACCGTCAGGCGGGCAACATCGCCGCCGCGGAGGTGTCCTACCGGAAAGCGGCAGAAAGCGGCTATGAACCCCAGCCCGGTCTGGCGCTGCTGACACTGGCACGCGGAGACGCTGTCCAGGCGCATTCGATGATCCGCAGGGCAGCAGGTGTTGCCGACACTGCCACCCGGCGGCACCTGCTGCCTGCCCTGGTGGAAATCGAGCTGGCCGCCGGGGACCTGGCAGCGGCACGCGGGGGAGCCGATGAGTTGGACGCCTTCGCCGGCGAATGCCCCATGCCCATGGTCACAGCCGTGGCCCGCCAGGCAAGGGGGACCGTCAATCTGGCAGAGGGCGAAGCGGCGGCGGCGTCACGCTTGCTGCGGCAGGCCTGGCGCCTCTGGTTCGAACTCGGGGTGCCGCACGAGGCCGCGCGCTGCCGGGTGCTGATCGCGTGCGCCTGCCGCGAACTGGGGGACGAGTCGTCCGCCGCGATGGACTTGGAGGCCGCCCACGCCGAATTCCTTGAACTTGGTGCAGCCCCCGCAGCGGCCTGGGCAGCGTCCTTGATGCAGCACCCGGCCAGTACTCAGGAGGGTCCCCTGACGGCGCGGGAGCGCGAGGTGCTCCGGCTCGTGGCGTCCGGAAAGGGAAACCGTGCCATTGCCGCCGAGCTGTACCTGAGCGAGAAGACGGTAGCCCGGCACCTGAGCAATATCTTCCTCAAGCTCGGCGTGACCTCCAGGGCGGCGGCCACCAGCTACGCCTACGAACACGGCCTGGCGGGATAAGCCCGCACCCCGGTATGGGCAAAAAGACCCATGCCGGCGGGCGTGAAGGTTGCATGATTTGGCCGACGCGGAGGCCCCGGGCGCGCCAATAGCCTCAGGACATGAACCTTCCCATGCTGGCCGGCACCCTCTCCACGGTGCTGTTTGCCGTTGGCATGCTGCCAATGCTGGTCAAGGCTGCCCGCACCCGGGACCTGGCGTCCTACAGCCCGGGCAACCTGGTGCTGAGCAACGTGGCGAACGCCGTCCATTCCGTCTACGTCTTCAACCTTCCCGCCGGTCCCATCTGGGTACTCCACCTGGCCTACGTCCTCGCGTCAGCGCTGATGCTCGTCTGGTGGATCCTCTACGGCCACGGCGGTCCGGTGACAGGACAGGCGCAGATGGGCGGAGCTGGGGGAGGTTCAGTCCAGGAAACCGCAACCAAGCAGGGAGTGAAACAGCCATGAACAACGAAGACAGCAGCACGAACGGGACCGGCACAGTGCTGGACACGCTGGTGATCGGGGGAGGGCAGGCAGGCCTCGCGATGGGCTACTTCTTGAAAGCGCAGAAGCGGAAGTTCCTGATTCTGGATGCAAGCCAGAGGGCCGGCGAGGCCTGGCGGCAACGATGGGACTCACTCCGGGTGTTCACCCCTGCCAAATATGACGGGCTGCCCGGCGCACCGTTCCCGGCGGACCGGCTGTCCTTCCCCACCAAAGATGAATTGGCGGACTACCTCGAATGGTATGCCGAGGAATTTGAACTGCCCGTGAACCACGGCGTCCGCGTGGAGCGCCTCTGGCGGGAAGCGGACCGCTACGTCGCCACCGCCAACGGCCACCGATGGGAAGCACGCAACGTGGTGGTCGCCACAGGCTCCACGCAGACACCCGAGGTGCCGGCCTTCGCAGCGGGACTGGCACCTTCCGTGAAGCAACTGCATTCCAGCCAGTACCGGAACCCGCAACAGCTCCAGGCGGGACCGGTTCTGGTTGTGGGGCTGGGGAACTCGGGGGCGGAGATCGGCCTCGAAGTTTCCAGGACCCGGCCGTCCCTGGTGGCGGGCAAGCCGACAGGCGAGATGCCGGTGAAGCATGGCAAAACCGCGGCACGCTACGCTTTCCCGATTGTGCGCTTCCTTGGCCTGCACGTACTCACGCTTGGCACACCGATAGGCCGCAAAGTGGCGCCGGCGCTTAAGGCGCACGCCGAACCTCTGATCCGGACGAAGACGAAGGACCTCGCCGCAGCCGGCGTGCGCGTCGTGCCGAGGGTCGCCGGAGTGGTTGACGGGATGCCTGTACTGGCGGACGGAACGCGCCTTGAGGTCTCGAGCGTGATCTGGTGCACCGGTTTCCGGGAGGATTTCAGCTGGATCGATCCGGCCCTGCTCGACGGCGGTGCTATGCCCCGGCAGTGGCGCGGTGTGGCTTTGGATTGCCGCGGGCTGTTTTTCCTGGGGCAACGGTTCCTGTACGCGGAAGCTTCGGACACCCTTCCGGGCCTCAGCCGCGACGCGCGCTACCTGGCCGCCAAAATTCCGGCTCCCGCCGTTCTCGGATCCGCTGTGGCTGCGGCCTGAGCTGACCCAACGCTTCGCCGAGAGGGCCGTGATGCCTGTTACCTTTCCCGGAAAATCCCCCGCGCCTCGGTAGAATTGATGCTTTGTCCGCCGCCGGAAGGTCTTTTTGTGTCGATAGCGAGAACCGCGGCTGCCTCCGGCCCGGAGCCGAAAGCAGCCGCCAAGAGCCGGAAACCGACATTCCGTCCCGAAGTCCAGGGCCTGCGCGCACTGGCCGTCCTGATGGTGGTGGCCTACCACGTGTGGCTTGGCCGGGTGTCCGGCGGCGTCGACATCTTCCTGCTGATCTCCGCGTTCCTGCTGACGCTCTCCTTCGTACGGAAGGCCGAATCGGGCAGGCCCTTCGGGCTGTTGGGGCACTGGCTGCACCTGTTCAAGCGGCTGCTGCCTGCCGCCGTCGTGGTCATCCTCGGCGTCCTGGCCGGCACCTGGCTCCTCCTCCCGCAGGGCCGGTGGCCGCAGGTGCTGGACCAGGCGTGGGCATCACTGCTCTACAGCCAGAACTGGCTGCTCGCCGACACCGCCGTGGACTACTACGCGCAGGACCACGCTGGCGCCAGCCCCCTCCAGCACTTCTGGTCCCTGTCCATCCAGGGGCAGGTCTTCATCCTGTGGCCACTTATTTTTGCCGGAAGCGCGGCACTGCTGGCGCTGCTGCACCGCATCACCGCGCTCCATGGATTGACCTACCGCGGACTGCTTGCCCTGGTGTTCGGTGCGGTGTTCGCCATCTCGCTGGCGTTCTCGGTGGAACAGACCGCCACCAACCAGGCGTACGCCTACTTCGACACCAGGGCCCGGCTCTGGGAATTCGCCCTGGGGTCCCTGCTCGCACTTGCCCTGCCCTACGTCAAACCCCGCCGGGCCCTGCGCCTGGTGCTGGGCTGGGCAGGCCTGGCGGGCATGGTTTCCGTGGGCCTGCTGCTGACGGTGGACCGCTCCTTTCCCGGCTTCGTCGCCCTGTGGCCCACGCTTTCCGCCTCAGCCATCATCGTGGCCGGGCAGACCGGGAGCCGGTTCGGGGTGGACCGTTTCCTGAGCAGCAAGCCCGCCGTGGCCCTGGGTGACAATTCCTACGCCCTCTACCTGTGGCACTGGCCCGTGCTGGTGCTGGCGCTCGCCGCCACCGGCGTGGAGGAGCCCAACCTTGTCCAGGGCCTTGCCATTGTGGGCGCCTCGATCGTGCTCGCCGTCCTCACCACCCGCTTCGTGGAAAAACCGCTGCGCGACTGGCACTGGCCGAAGCTGCGGGCCTGGCGCACCGCCGTCGTGATTGCCGCCTGCGGTGCGGTGCTTGCCGGTCCGGTGGCCATCTGGCAGACCACGCTCACAGCCGAGGAAGCCGCGACGGCGGCGCAGCCGCGGGAACTTACACCCGGGGCCGCGGCGCTCAGCCCGGAAAATGCCGGGGTGCCGGCACCCGAGGCCAAATTCATTCCCGGCCCTTCCGCCCTGGACCAGGACTGGGCTGGCATCCACGCCCCCTGCACCGGAGCAAACGCCACGGAGGACCCCATCCTGGAAGGGTGCCGGCAGGCCGTTCCCGCCGAGGGTGCCAGCAAGCGGATCGTGGTGCTGGGCGACTCGCACTCCCAGCAGTACCTCGGGGCGCTGGCACCGATCGCCGAGGCGAGAGGCTGGGAACTGGTCACCCTGCTGATGCCGGCCTGCCGGTTCGGCGCCGCGTCGGACACCCGCAACGCGGAATGCAATGCGTACAACAGCGCAGCCTCCGCCTACGTCCTGGAGCACCGCCCGGACGCCGTCTTCACTGTCGCATCACTGACGCACGAGGAGGCCCCCTTCGAGACCGAAGTGCCGGGCTACCTGGACGGCGTGCGCCCGTTTACCGAGGCCGGCATCGAAGTGGTGGGCATCCGGGACAACCCGCGCTTCACGTTCAACATGCCCGAGTGCGTGCAGCGGCACGGCGCCGAGGCCCCGGAATGCAACCCGTCGCTCAGCGAATCACTCGTTGATCCCTCACCCCTGGAGGGTTACCGGGGCAAGCTGGACGGGCTGCACCTGATGGACATGAGCGATTTCATCTGTGCCCGCGGGGTCTGCCCCGCCGTGGTGGGCAACGTCTACGTGTACAAGGACGACAACCACCTGACCAGGACCTATGTGGAGAGCATGATCCCCATGTTCGAACAACGGCTGCTGGCCGCCACCGGCTGGCGCTGACTCGGGCCGGGGGCAGTTCGTGCAGTTGCTCACATTGCACGCGTGGAATAGGGGGATCGGCGCAGAGGTTCTAATATTTACTCAATACTTCCTGCCCCCGGAACGCCGCATGCGGCGGTCCTGATCCCCTGCACAGGCCAGACCCGTAATGACGGGCTGGTCATCGGCTGCAACCCCTACCCGCCCAGCAACCAAGGTAAGAGGCGCACTCATGACCGAGCCCGAACACAACCCCTTTGGCTTCATCGGCCTGACCTACGACGACGTCCTGCTCCTGCCCGGACACACCGACGTCATCCCGTCCGACGCCGACACCTCCTCCCGGATCTCCAAGCGGATCACCGTCCACACGCCGCTGCTGTCCGCAGCGATGGACACGGTCACCGAATCCCGGATGGCCATTGCGATGGCGCGCCAGGGCGGCCTGGGTGTCATCCACCGCAACCTGTCCATCGCCGACCAGGCTGACCAGGTGGACCGGGTGAAGCGCAGCGAATCCGGCATGATCACCAACCCGCTGACCATCCGGCCGGAAGCGACGCTGCTTGAGCTGGACAACCTGTGCGCCCAGTACAGGGTCTCCGGCCTGCCCGTGGTGGACGAGGAAAACCGCCTCCTGGGCATCGTCACCAACCGCGACACCCGCTTCGTGCCGGAGTCCGATTACCCCATCCGGCTGGTCAGCGACGTCATGACCAAGATGCCGCTGGTCACCGGGCACGTGGGCATCAGCCGCGAGGAGGCCTCGCACAAGCTGGCCACCAACAAGATCGAAAAGCTTCCCCTCGTGGACGAGCAGGGCCGCCTCAAGGGCCTCATCACCACCAAGGACTTCACCAAGGCGGAGCAGTACCCGTTGGCCACCAAGGATGACGAAGGCCGCCTGCGCGTTGGCGCCGCCATCGGCTTCTTCGGGGACGGCTGGGAGCGGGCCATGGCACTCATTGATGCCGGCGTCGACGCCCTGTTCGTGGACACCGCCAACGGCCACTCCCAGGGCGTGCTGGACATGATCCGCCGGCTCAAGTCCGATCCGGTTGCTGCGCATGTGGATGTCATTGGCGGCCAGGCTGCCACCCGCGAAGGTGCCCAGGCCCTCATCGACGCCGGCGCCGACGGCATCAAGGTGGGCGTGGGTCCCGGCTCCATCTGCACCACCCGCGTGGTGGCAGGCGTGGGTGTCCCGCAGATCACCGCGATCTACGAATCGGCGAAGGCTGCGATCCCGGCCGGCGTGCCGCTGATCGCCGACGGCGGCCTGCAGTACTCCGGCGACATCGGCAAGGCACTGGTTGCCGGTGCCGACACCGTGATGCTGGGCTCGCTGCTGGCCGGCTGTGACGAGTCCCCAGGCGAGCTGATCTTCGTCAACGGCAAGCAGTTCAAGTCCTACCGCGGCATGGGTTCCCTCGGTGCCATGCAGTCCCGCGGCAAGAACACGTCCTACTCGAAGGACCGCTACTTCCAGGCTGACGTCTCCGGTGACGACAAGCTGATTCCGGAGGGCATTGAGGGCCGGGTGGCCTACCGCGGCCCGCTGGCCTCCGTGGCCTACCAGCTGGTGGGCGGCCTGCGCCAGACCATGTTCTACACCGGAGCGCCGACCATCCCCGAGCTCAAGGCCCGCGGCAAGTTCGTCCGCATCACCCCGGCCGGGCTGAAGGAATCGCACCCGCACGACATCCAGATGACGGTCGAGGCGCCGAACTACGGTTCCCGCTAAGGCACATAAAGCCGGGATGGGCACATCTGCCCATCCCGGCTTTTTGCTCCCATAAGTACACTTGTTTTACAAATTAGTTTTCCACGCTTTATGGGGGCCATGACGTTGGGCGATTTCTATGGTGCGGACGTGGCCCAGCTTCGGCAGCTTGCCTCGAGTCTGCGGTCAGCAGGACGGAATCTTGACGGGCAGCGGCAGGCCTTG
The DNA here is from genome assembly GCF_045833485.1 of Arthrobacter nitrophenolicus. Taxonomy (NCBI): domain Bacteria; kingdom Bacillati; phylum Actinomycetota; class Actinomycetes; order Micrococcales; family Micrococcaceae; genus Arthrobacter; species Arthrobacter nitrophenolicus. The sequence continues at coordinate 316,384 of NZ_CP174504.1, read as the reverse complement.
AGCGCAGGCGTTGCGGGTACCCGTTGGCCCGGGCCGGACGCCCAAAGGTTTCGCCAGGCGTGGGACGCGAACCACAGCCGCTCACTGTCCGCCGCTGTGTCGTTCCTTGATGTTGCTGCCAAAGCCATCCTCCGCCATGCAGAGGAACAGGAGGCTGCGAGTTCGGCCGCCGCCACCCCCGGTTCACTATCCAGGCAGCACCCTCCCTCCCGCGGCGGGAGGCCGCACCCGGCTGACGTTGCCGGAAGGACCCCGGAAGAGATCCGGACCTGGTGGCTGGGCCTTACCGGCGCCCAGCAGCAAGACTTCATCCGCGAGCATCCGGGATTTGCCGGAAATACCAACGGGATTCCTTTCGGCGCGCGGATCGAGGCAAACCGGATCAACGCCCAGGCCCGGATTGACTGGCTGCGCACCAGCGACCCGGAACCCCAGTTGAATCCGTGGATCCTGGATTCGGGTTATCCCGCCCGCCACGCCGCCGAGCATGAGGCATGGCGAACGCGTCAGGACGGGCTGAAATACCTTCAGAAGGTTGTTGAGGGGAGGGTGCAGTTGGCAGCCTACGACCCCGCCGGACATTCCATCGTGGAGCTTCTTGGAACCTATGACGTGAACACCGCAACTGTCATCACCTACGTTCCCGGAACCACCACTAATGAGGCATCGTTCTATCAAGGCGGTCCGCAGGCTGTGGCGAGCCGCCTTGTCCAGGCGGACACATCGGGAAGCACAGCTGCTTTCGTCTACAGGGGTTCGGAGTTCCCGGATGGCGACTTCGTGGAGGCGTTCCTTGTCGAAGCCAAGAGCGATGAATTCGTAGCCGGCTCGGCCCCTGTTCTGGCCGGATTCCAGGCTGCGGTCGATCTCGAACGGTCCCGCGATACCCAGTCAGTTGGGATCGGCCACAGCTGGGGACTGCGAAATCTGACCGGAGCCGAAATAGAAGGTGCCCGGTTCAACAAGCTGATCGCACTCTCGGGTGCTGCCATGCCGCCGGGATGGCAGCCCTCGCCGGCGACTGACTACACGAGCTACACCTATCCGGATATCCTGCTGACGGCCGAGGCCAACGGGCTGGTGGGGGAGAACTATCCCATGCGGGAACCTGCGTTTGACAGGCATGTCTATGAACCGCCCGGCGGAATCTCACTTCCGGACCTGTACAGCATCGACAACCACACATTGATTGCCACCACGACCCCGGAGAACGAGAGAGCTCTTGAAGACATCCAATCGGAAATTCTTGAACGATAAACCCAGGCATCCGCAGGCCCTGCGCTTAGCGGCGATAGCAGCACTTACGGCAATGGTGGCCGCCTGCGGGCAGGCCGGAGAAGGAACGCATATGGACGGCAGCCTGGAATCAGCCAAGGACAAGGTCATGTCCATAGAGCAGGAGATCATTGGGCTGCTGCCTGCAGACAAAATAGTCTCCCGTTTCGCCCATGACACCTCTCCGCTGATGCTCTGCTCCGGCGAGCAGCGGAAATGGACCGGTGACGCCGAAGCTGAACTGGAGCCGGGCGTTGACCGTGATGCCTTCCTGGATGCCGTGGTGAAGTCCATGCAGTCCAAGGATGGTTGGCAGATTAAAGACGGCACGGCTGCGGGCGGCGAGCGGAGAGTGGATCTGCTGCACGGCGACGGCACCCACCTGCTGGTGTCTTTCCAGTCGGGTTCGGAGACCCTCCGGGTAGCCGGGTACAGTGCTTGCTTTGATTTCCCCGAGTACGAGTACGGTGAGGAATACTAGCTCCGCCCCTTCCGCCGGGCGGTAATAGGCTGGGGGCATGCCTCCGACTGGCCATCCGGCCGAACTGCAACCCAAACGCGATCCGCAGCGCCGGCTGGCCCTGCGCCCCTACGCCCGGGCTGTAGCCCAGGTCCTGCGGGTCAGCTTCCGCGCCTCTCCGGGCGCGGTCATCATGAAGGTGCTCGGCTCGCTGATCTCAGCGGTGCTGCCCCTGGTCACCACGTACTTCGCGGCCCTGACGACCACCGCTCTCGCGGCCGCCTACACGGGTGACGCCGGTGCCGGCCAGATGGCCATCGTCTACGTCATCATCACCGCCGCGCTGGGCCTCTTCTGGGGCGCCTTCACCAGCGTCGACCGCTACATCCAGCAGCTCATGAGCTTCAAAGTAGGCGCCATCGTGGGCGACCAGATGTACGAACGCTTCCTGGCCCTTGAGTTCTGGCGGTACGACGACAAAGAGACCGTTGACCTCTATGACCGTGCCAAGCGGTTCTCCGATTCCCATGCCCGGGTCCTTGACCGCATCGCCGGCATCTTCACCCAGCTCGTCTCGGTGATCCTGGCCGTAGGAGCCCTGCTGCTGGTCAGCTGGTGGATCGCGGTCATCGTCCTGGTGGCGATCGTGCCCAGCGTTTATTTGCAGTTCAAGCTCTCCCGCGAACAGATCGCGCACTGGAACACGCAGGTGGACTCCCGGCGGCAGCGCCGGATGATCGAGACCAACCTCCTGCGGCCCCAGCACATCGCGGAAATGCGGCTGTACGGAATCGTCGGTTTCCTAATGGATCTCCGGTCGAGGCTGCGGGACGCGGACGAGCGCCGCCGGCTCGATTTCCAGCGGCGGTACATCCCCAAGCAACTGGCTGCCGACGCCCTCCAGTACGGCGCCGAGGTGGTATCGCTGATCTGGGTGGTGGGGCAAATCATCGCCCGCGCCCAGCCCGTCGGCCAGTTCCTCTACGTCCAGCAGATCGTCAGCCGGGCCCTGTCCACCGCGAACAACCTGGTCTCCTCCCTCAGTTCCATCGATGAGGACCTGGCAAACCTCAAGGACTACGAGCTGTTCATGGTCCTTCCCGTGCACTCCGAGCACGCGCCGCCGCTGCTGGCCGCGCCCCGCGAAGTGGAGCTCAGGGACATCCGCTTCACCTACACCGGCAGCGACATCGAAGTCATCCGCGGGATCAGCATGACCATCCGTGAGGGCCAGCACATCGCCATTGTGGGGGAGAACGGGGCCGGAAAGTCCACCCTGATCCGGATCCTTGCCGGCCTCTACCGGCCGGACTCCGGGCAGGTAATGCTCGACGGCGTGGACCTCGCCGCCGTCGACGTCACCTCCTGGCACCGGCACCTGGCGGTGCTGAGCCAGGAGTTCCTCAAGTACGAGTTCGCCACTGCCGCCGAGAACATCTGGTTCGGCGACGTCGACTCACCCAGGGACGACGCCAGGATCCGCCGGGCCGCTGCCGACGCTGAGGCGCTCGACTTCATCAACAAGCTGCCCAACGGCCTGGACAACCACGTCAGCAACTGGATGGAGGACCCCCGAGGCCGCAAAGGCAGCGGACTGTCCGGCGGCCAGTGGCAGCGCCTCGCGATGGCACGCAACTTCTACCGCGACGCCTCGTTCATGGTCATGGACGAACCCACGTCAGCCATCGACGCGCTCGCCGAACACCGGATTTTCACCCGGCTTTTTGCGGACCGCAGCAGCACAATCATTGCCATCAGCCACCGGCTGGCCACCATCGAGAAGGCGGACATCGTCTACATGCTCGAGGACGGTCGGATCGTGGAGCAGGGCACCCACCGCGAACTGGTGGCTCTCCGCGGCCGCTACTTCCGCATGTTCGAATCCCAACTCCCGGTTGAGGAGGCAGGCGGAATCTAGGACTCCACCACCGTGGTCCGCACCCGCGCCAGGCTGGGCCGCGGCGGTACGCTGCTGAACCCGAACGTCACCGGCGGCTTGATGTCAGCCAGCGCCCCGGCGTCGTGCCCTTCCCAGCGCACGACGGCGGAGGTGACGTGGTGCAGGTCGCTCACCCCGTAGTACTCAAGGCGGCCGTTGCCCGCCGTTCCGAACGTCCGGGCGCCCGGCGCGGCGAAGGACGCCAGCGGGCTCACCGCACTCAGCCAGCGGGGATGCACCGCAAGCGGCCGGGGAACGGCCCGCAGCCCCTTCCCAAGCAGTGTCCGGGCACCGACGCGGGCGCGCAGGTGGAGGGGCCCGGCGTCAACGGCCAGGGCCCGGCGGGCAAGCACCACGGACACGTCCTGGACGCGGACCTCGTCAAAGCTGTAGGTGGCGGAGATGAAGCCGGCCACCTCGTCACTGGGAGCGAGCAGCAGCCGGTGGCCGGACTTTTGCTGGACCATGACATCCGCAAACGGCCCGAAAGGGGAGTGCTGCCAGACCCCCACGACGGCACGGAGCCCGGATGCGGTGCCAATACCGGCAATATGCCCCTCAAAAATCCACCGCCTGCCCATAAGGCCACTCTAGCCAAGGGCGGCACGCGGGCTGGGATAACCTAGAGCAGTGACTTATGAGATCGAGATCGGCCGTGGCAAGCGTGGGCGTCGTGCCTACTCCCTGGATGACATAGCAATCGTCCCCAACCGTCGCACCCGCGACCCCAAGGACGTCTCCGTCTCCTGGCAGATCGATGCCTACCAGTTCAGCATGCCCGTCATCGCAGCGCCCATGGATTCGGCCATGTCCCCGGCAACGGCCATCACCCTGGGCAAGCTCGGCGGCCTTGGCGTGCTCGACCTTGAAGGCCTCTGGACCCGCTACGAGGACCCGCAGGCCATCCTGGACGAGATCGGCGCCCTGCAGGACGAGACCAACAGCCCCGCCGTGACGCGGCGGATGCAGGAGCTGTACCAGGCACCTATCCAGCCCGAACTCATCACCACCCGCCTGGCCGAAATGCGCGACGCCGGCGTCACTGTTGCCGGCTCCCTGACCCCGCAGCGCACGCAGGAACACTACAAGACCGTGGTGGCCGCGGGCGTCGACATCTTCGTCATCCGCGGAACCACCGTATCGGCAGAGCACGTGTCCAAGGACCACGAGCCGCTGAACCTGAAGCAGTTCATCTACGAGCTTGACGTCCCCGTCATCGTGGGCGGTGCGGCCGGCTACACCCCCGCCCTGCACCTCATGCGCACCGGCGCGGCCGGCGTCCTGGTCGGCTTCGGCGGCGGCGCCACCACCACCACGCGCCGCGCACTGGGCATCCACTCGCCCATGGCCTCCGCCATCTCCGACGTCGCCGCAGCCCGCCGCGACTACATGGATGAGTCCGGCGGCCGGTACGTGCACGTGATCGCCGACGGCGGCATGGGAACCTCCGGCGACATCGTCAAGGCCATTGCCATGGGCGCCGACGCCGTCATGCTGGGCAGCGCGCTGGCACGTGCCGAGGAGGCACCCGGCAAGGGCTGGCACTGGGGGCAGGAAGCGCACCACCTGGAGCTCCCGCGCGGCGACCGGGTCAACGTGGGAACGGTCGGCCCGCTGGAGGAAGTCCTCTTCGGACCGGGTCACCACACCAACGGGACGTCCAACCTGATCGGGGCCCTCCGCCGTTCGATGGCAACCACGGGCTACTCGGACCTCAAGGAATTCCAGCGCGTCGACGTCGTCGTTTCACCCTACGAAGGGAACTGACCCGTCGGGGAAGGCCGGGGGCGGCGTCCGCCCCCGGCCTTCCTGCCAAGTGGGCGTCCAGCAAGTAGGGTGGTTCTACTACCGGCACTAGCGGCACTGGAGGCGTTCGATGAAGACTGTTCCTGCTCATGGCGGGGCGCTCGGTCCGGCGGCCAGGGAAGCAGCCATCCAGCGGCTTCGTGACACCTCACGGCCAGGCCAGGAACTGGACATCCTCATTGTTGGCGGCGGCATCGTCGGCACCGGAGCAGCCCTAGACGCCGTCACGCGGGGACTGAGCGTCGGCATCGTCGAAGCCAGTGACTGGGCGGCCGGGACCTCGTCCCGGTCCTCCAAGCTCATCCACGGCGGCCTGCGGTATCTCGAGATGCTCGACTTCGCGCTGGTCAAGGAAGCCCTGCAGGAACGCGGGCTGCTGCTCTCCGAGCTGGCCCCGCACCTGGCCCGGCCGGTGCCCTTCCTCTACCCGCTCACCAAACCCTTCATCGAGCGCCCCTATGTGGGCGCCGGCATCGCACTGTACGATGCCATGTCCATCTCCAGCGGACACAGCCGCGGTGTTCCGTTCCACAAGCACCTGTCGAAGCGGGGCACCCTGCGGGCCGCCCCGAGCCTCAAGAATGACGCGTTCGTCGGTTCCATCAGGTACTACGACGGGCAGGTGGATGACGCCAAATACGTCGCCAACCTTGTCCGCACCGCCGCCTACTACGGCGCCCATGCCGTCAACCAGATGGCGGTGGTGGACTTCCTCCGCGAAGGCGAACGCGTGGTGGGCGCCAAGGTGGTCAACCGTGAGGACGGCACGCAGTTCAACGTCCGCGCGAAGCAGGTCATCAACGCCACTGGTGTCTGGACCGACGAAACCCAGGCGATGGTGACCGAACGCGGCCAGCTGAAGGTGCGCGCCTCGAAGGGGATCCATCTGGTGGTGCCACGCGACCGTTTCCAGTCCACCGTGGGACTGATCCTGCGCACCGAGAAATCTGTGCTGTTCGTTATCCCGTGGGGCCGGCACTGGATCATCGGCACCACTGACACCGAATGGAACCTGGACAAGGCCCATCCGGCGGCCTCCAGCAAGGACATCGACTACATCCTTGAGCAGGTCAACAGGGTCCTCAAGCGGCCGCTGACCCGCGAAGACGTTGAAGGCGTCTACGCCGGACTGCGGCCCCTCCTTGCCGGCGAAAACGACTCCACGGCCAAGCTGTCCCGCGAACACGTGGTGGCGCACCCGGTTCCCGGCCTTGTCGTCGTCGCGGGCGGAAAATGGACCACCTACCGCGTGATGGCCAAGGACGCCGTGGACGAGGCCACCCGGACCATGGACGAGCGGGTACCGCCCAGCTGCACGGAAACCATCCCGCTGCTCGGGGCCAACGGTTTCCGTGCGGCCTGGAACCGGAGGAACCGGACCGCCGAGGAATCCGGCGTGCACGTGGCCCGCATCGAACACCTGCTCAACCGGTACGGGTCCCTGACTCCGGAGGTGCTGGCGCTCATTGAAGAGAACCCGGCGCTGGCCGAGCCGATCCCCGGCGCCGACGACTACCTCCAGGCCGAAGCCGTCTATGCGGCAACACATGAGGGGGCGCGGCACGTGCACGATGTACTCACCCGGCGGACGCGGATCTCGATCGAAGCGTGGGACCGCGGTGTGTCCGCGGTCCCGGTTGTCGCTAAACTGATGGGTGACGTCCTCGGCTGGAGCGACGCGCAGCGCGAAAATGAGGTGCGGCACTACATTGCGCGCGTGGAGGCCGAACGCCTCAGCCAGCAACAGCCGGACGACAAATCCGCAGACGCCGCCCGCCTGGGCGTGGAAGACATCGTGCCCTTGCGCTGAGGGGCCGGATGCCCCGTACTGCCGACTGAAGGGAAACGCCTTGGCGGAAGCACTTGACCCGTATGATGCCGACCTCACCACCCCAGAGATGGTCATCCTCGAAATGGAGGCATCGGACAAGGCCGACGCCGCAACCCAGCTTGCGGAACGGCTCTACGCCGCCGGACGCGTCTCGAACCTTGAAGGGTTCCTGCAGCACGTCAACGCCCGCGAGCACCAGCTGGCCACCGGACTTCCGGGCGGCATCGGGCTGCCGCACGCGCGCAGCGAGTACGTGACCCGCACGTCCATCGCGGTGGGCGTCGCCAAGTACGGCCACGCCCTGGACTTCGGCGCCGCCGACGGGCCCGCCACGCTGATCCTCCTGATCGCCACCCCCGCCAGCTCCTTCTCCGACCACCTTGAAGTCCTGGCGACCCTGGCCAGGTCCCTGTCCAAGGAATCATTCCGCGAATCGCTGCGGCGCGCCTACGACGCCGACATCATTGCCGAACTGATCAACTCCAGCCTGGTCTTCTTCGACCACTGATCCGGCGCACTCCGCAGATGCCGCCGGCGTCCGCGTTTAGTTGTTCTACAAAGGTACGAAGTACGGTTAAGACGTGTGGAAAACTGCCCTTAAACCCCGCTGGATCGCTGGATTTGTTTTTGCGATCGCCATTTCCGGGGTCTTCGTGCTGCTCAGCCAGTGGCAGTTCGGGCGCTCCACGCAGCCCGAAGCACCGGTCAACCCCGCCACCGAAAAGGTCCAGCCGCTGACCGGCACCCTCCAGCCGGGCGAGTTCTTCCACGGTACCGACGCCGACCAGATGGTCAGTGCCCGCGGCACCTATGATCCGGAGAAGCAGGTCCTGGTCCCGGACCGCCTGCATGACGGCAAACCCGGCTACTGGGTGGTTTCCGCCTTCGCCGTCGACGGCGCCCCGGCGCTGGCCGGCGCCGCGGCCTCGCCGCAAACCTGGATCCCCGTGGCCCGCGGATGGGTTGCCGACCCCGAAGACGCGCCGGCGCCGCCGTCGGGCGCTGTTGAACTGACCGGGCGGCTGCTGCCGTCCGAAGCCCCGCTCCCCAAAACTGCACCGCAACCGGGCCAGGCCACCGCCGTTTCCGTGGCCGAGCTCATCAACTACTGGGAAGTCAGCAGCTACCCCGGCTTCGTGGCTGCCACCGCCGAAGTGGCAGGGGGAGCTGATGTCAGCCCTGCGGCCGTGCCCGGCGACCTGCTGCCCCTGGAAATCGGGCCGCAGCCGCCCGGGCAGCAGATCAACTGGCTCAACCTCTTCTACTCGCTCGAATGGGTGGTCTTCGCCGGGTTCGCCCTGTTCATCTGGTGGCGGCTGGTGAAGGACGACTACCACCGCGACCTGGAAGAGGCCCTGGACGACGAACACCACGAGGCCGCTCCGGACCCCGGACAGCGGCCTGACCAGAACCAGCACCCGGAACCGAACCAGCAAAAGGTACAGCCATGATTGAACCGAAACCCGCCACCTCCGCAGCAGGCGGCAACACAGCCGGCAAGGCCGCAGGCAAGAAGCGGCGCTTCGGCGGCACCGAGGCGCAGATCCGCTCGGCCCTGAAGTTCTACAAGGTGCTGGCCTACCTCACCGGCGCCATGCTGCTGCTGCTCTGCGCCGAACTGATCGCCCGGTACGGCTTCGGGCAGTACCTGTTCGCCGGCGGCACCAATGCCGTCACGGGGCAGCCGTTCGGCTTCGGGTTCGCCGACGCCGAGCCTCCGGGAGTGCTGGACGGGGTCAACCTGTCCGTCACCGTCCTGATCGTGCACGGCTGGATGTACGTGGTGTACCTGATGTCCAACTTCCGGCTCTGGTCGCTCATGCGCTGGCCGTTCCTCAAGCTGATCCTGCTCGCCCTCGGCGGCGTCATCCCGTTCCTGTCCTTCATTGTGGAGAAGAAGTTCCACGCCGAGGTGGAGGCCGAGCTGGCCGCCAACCCGCAGGCGCCGCAGCGGTACTGACTTCCATGTTCGACGGCGGCCCGGCGCCCGGGCCGCCCGTCCGCCGTCGGACGTCTGCTGCGTCACAGCACCCCCTCTCAAGGTGCGCCGGTGCAACGGCGCAAAGTAGGCTATTACGGTGACTACTCCCACTGCATCCCAGACTTCCCAGAAGCCGGTGCTGGTAGTTGACTACGGTGCCCAGTACGCGCAGCTGATTGCCCGCCGCGTCCGGGAAGCGAATGTGTATTCGGAAGTGGTTCCGCATACCTACTCCACCGAGCAGCTCCTCGCCAAGAATCCGGCCGCCATCATCCTGTCCGGCGGGCCCTCCAGCGTCTACGCGGACGGCGCCCCGACCGTCGGTGCCGACCTCTTCGAGGCCGGTGTTCCGGTCTTCGGCATCTGCTACGGCTTCCAGGCCATGGCGAACGCCCTGGGCGGCAAGGTGGACAAGACCGGGCTGCGGGAGTACGGCTCCACGGAAACCACCATCCTGGGCGAGGGACGCTCCGTCCTGGAGGGCATGCCCCAGCACCAGAAGACCTGGATGAGCCACGGCGACTCCGTCCACCGGGCCCCGGAGGGCTTCGAGGTCCTGGCGACGACGGCGGGCGCCGAAGTGGCTGCCTTCGCCAACGAGGAAAAGGGCCTCTTCGGCGTGCAGTGGCACCCCGAAGTCAAGCACTCCGCCTACGGCCAGCAGGTGCTGGAGAACTTCCTGTTCAACTGCGCCAAGATCGAGCCCAACTGGACCACCGGCAACATCCTGGAAGAGCAGGTGGAGCGCATCCGCCAGCAGGTGGGGGACGCCCGCGTGATCTGCGGCCTCTCCGGCGGCGTGGACTCAGCCGTCGCCGCCGCCCTGGTCCAGCGCGCGGTGGGCGACCAGCTCACCTGTGTCTTCGTGGACCACGGCCTGCTGCGTGAAGGCGAAGCCGAACAGGTGGAGCGGGACTTTGTCGCCGCCACCGGCGTGAAGCTCTACGTCGCCAACGAGCAGGAGCGCTTCCTGTCCGCCCTCGCCGGCGTCAGCGATCCCGAGACCAAGCGCAAGATCATCGGCCGCGAGTTCATCCGTGCCTTCGAAGAGGCCGAACTGGCCATCATCGCCGAGGCCGCCGCGCACGGCGAGAAGATCAAGTTCCTGGTCCAGGGCACCCTGTACCCGGACGTCGTCGAATCCGGCGGAGGCGAAGGCGCTGCGAACATCAAGAGCCACCACAACGTGGGCGGGCTCCCCGAGGACCTGCAGTTCGAACTCGTTGAACCGCTGCGGGCACTGTTCAAGGACGAGGTCCGCGCCGTCGGCGCCCAGCTGGGGCTGCCGCAGGAGATCGTGGGCCGCCAGCCGTTCCCCGGACCCGGCCTGGGCATCCGGATCGTCGGCGAAGTCACCAAGGAACGACTGGACCTGCTGCGCAAGGCCGACGCCATCGCCCGCGCTGAGCTGACCGCCGCCGGACTGGACAACGACGTATGGCAGATGCCCGTGGTGCTGCTGGCCGATGTCCGCAGCGTGGGTGTCATGGGTGACGGCCGCACCTACGGCCACCCCATCGTGCTCCGCCCCGTCTCGTCCGAGGACGCCATGACCGCTGACTGGTCGCGGCTTCCGTACGACCTCCTGGCCAGGATTTCCAACCGGATCACCAACGAGGTGGACGGCGTCAACCGCGTGGTGCTGGACGTCACCAGCAAGCCGCCGGGAACCATCGAGTGGGAATAGCATCCTAAGTGGCCGGCCTCCTTCAACGGAGGCCGGCCACTCCTGTTTCCGGATCAAATCTCCGCAATTTCGGGCTCTCCAGTGTTGCGGTCTCTCGAGTCCGGCGCCGGAGCGGCTACGCTCGAACGTATGCCGGTATGGTCCAGGGCGTCACGCGCAAGCGCAGAAAAGAAGGCAGTAGTGTCAGTTGGTCAAGGCCACCCGGAAGGCTCGGAAGAGCTTCGCAAATGGCTGTCCGGGCTCAAACCCGTCACGGGTGCAGACACGATGCTGCGCTTCACCAAGACCCCTGAAGGCTCCATCGACCTGACCCACGCGCATCCGTCCGGCCTTGCCCAGCTCATGGCCGGGCGCCGCACCCGCCTCTCCACCCTGATCCGGGACCGGCAGCAGTACCTCGTGGCGGCACGGGCCTCGCGCAACATCCGCTCCAAGATCTTCGAGCTCGCCAACGACCGCGGGATCGACGCCGGCTACCTCTCGGCCGGCACCGTGGTGTGGACATCCGCCGTCGGGGGCAAGCCGCAGCGCATCTCGGCGCCCGTCATGCTCACCGCGATTTCCCTGACCGTCCGTCCGGGCGAAGACGACTACGAGCTTCAGTTGACCGAGCAGGCGCACATCAACCCGGCGCTGGTCCGGCACCTGAAAAACATCCACGGCATCGTGTTCGACGTCAATGCCGTCACCCGGCTGGCCTACAGCACCGCCCGCTTCGACCCGCAGCCGGTACTGGACCGGCTGGGCACCCTGATCCGGCCCATCCACGGCGCCGAGGCCCAGCACAACCTGCTTGTGTCCACCTTTGCTGACCTGTCCGGCAACCTGGATGACCCCTGGATCAACGATTCCAATCCCATCGTCTCTGCTCTGGCTACCGCTGCCGGGGGAGAAGTGGTGGACGTGGAGGAGCCGGATCCGTCCCGTTTCCCGCCGCTGGACAGCCGGCACCCCAAGGACGAACTGCTCCTGCTGGATGCTGACACGGACCAGCAGTACGTCATCGATGCTGCGCGTGCCGGCGATTCCCTGGTGGTCAGCAGCCCGCCCGGGACAGGACAGACGCAGACGGCGATCAACACCATCGGCGCCCTGGTGGATGCCGGCAAGACCGTCCTGGTGGTGGGGGACCGCCGCGCCAGCCTCAACGAGGTATCCGGCCAGCTGGAGTCCCTGGGCCTTGAATCCATCCTGTTCCAGCTCTCCGGGAACGTGACGGCCCAGCAGCTCAAAGGCCAGCTGGTCCGGGCCATCGTCCGCAACGAGAAGTCGCTCGAACCACAGCTCGGCAACCTCCACACCACCCTGACCGAACACCGCCACGCGCTGATGGACCACGTGGCCTCGCTGCACAACGTCCGGCAGCGCTGGGGATGCTCGCCCTACCAGGCCATGCAGTCGCTGGCGGAACTGACCTCCATCCACCCTGCCCCGGCCACCACCGTCAGGCTCAAGCGGAGCGTCCTGGACAGCATCCGCGACCGCGACGAACTGGCCGGAAGGCTCCGCCGTGCGGCCGAACTGGGCAGCTTCAGCAAGGCCGCCACCACCAGCCCCTGGCACGGCGCCCGGCTCCTCACCCGGAAGGAAACCGAGGAAGCCCAGGAACTGGTCCGCTCCGTGGCGAAGAGCCTGCCTGCCCTGCGGGAGCGCATGAACGCCGTGGCAGAGCACGCCGAGATCCGCCTCGGTGCATCCTTCGCCGAATGGGGCGAGCAGCTGGAACTGCTGGTGGCTGTCCGCGGCAGCCTGGACAAGTTCACCCCGGACATCTTCGACCGGCCGGTCACCGACCTCATCTCCGCCACCGCCCCCTCCTCCTGGCGGCGGGAACGCGGCATCGAGATGACCTCCATGCAGCGGTCCCGGCTGCGCAGGGTGGCCAAGGAATACGTCCGGCCCGGCGTCCACATCGCCGACCTGCACAGCTCGCTGGTGCTGGTCCAGGAACAGCGGGCCCTGTGGGCCGGCTACGCCACCACCCAGCGGCACCCTGCTGTTCCGTCCGGGCTTGCCGAGATGAACGCCATGTACCGGGAACTGGACCGTGAGCTCACCCAGCTGGGCGAGGCCCTGAAGCATACCGCGGCGGGCGGCGCGCTCTCCACCGTCAGGTACGAGGAGCTTATGGAGCGCCTCGAGCGGCTGGTGGCGGATACGGACACGCTCAAGACCCTCCCGGAACGGACGCTGCTGGTGGAGAACATGCGCGAGCACGGGCTGGGGGAGCTTCTGGCGGACCTGGCCGAGCGGGAAGTACCCGCCGCTTCCGTGGCCGCCGAACTGGAACTCGCCTGGTGGCAGTCGGCGCTTGAAGCGATGATCAGCGGCGACGACTACCTGGCAATGTCCGACGGCGACGCCCTCCGGCAGCTCGAAGCGGAGTACAGGCTCGCGGACAATGCGCACATCGCCAGCGGCGCGGCCCGGCTCCGCTGGGACCTTGCCGAGCGCTGGCGCGCCGCGATCGCAGACCAGCCGCGCCAGGCAGACCTCCTCCGCAGCCTGCTCAAGGACGGCCGCGTGTCCCTGCCTGCGCTGACCGCCCAGGCCCCGGACCTGATCGGGACCCTGGTGCCGGTGTGGTCCGTGAGCCCCTACCTGATGACCGGGCTGCTGCCCGCGGAGCAGCACTTCGACGCCGTGGTCATCCTCGACGCCGAAGCCACCTCGCTGCAGGCGGTACTGCCCTCCATCGCGCGGGCCCGCCAGGTCATTGCCTTCGGCGACGCCCGCATCGCCAGCCCGCGCACCTTCACCGTGGGTGTGGAGCGGCTGGCGCCCGGTGAATCGGCGCACCAGCGGGTGGAGAGTGCCTTCACCGCCCTGTCCGCCGTGCTGCCGGTGTGGCGGCTGAACTTCGTCTACCGCGCGGTGGACGAGGACCTCGTCCTGCAACTGAGCAAGAACTTTTACGACGGCGGGCTCCGCCGCCTGCCTGAAGGCCAGTCGGCCACGGGGCTGGACAGGTCCCTGCTGGTGGAGTACCTGCCGGATGGAACCGGTCTGCCCAGCGCCGACCACGAGGGCGTTGAATCCGTGGTCGCCGAGGTTAACCGGGTGGTGGAGCTGGTCTTCGAACACGCCCGCCTCCGTCCGCGCACTTCCCTGGCCGTGGTCACCGCAAGCCTGCGTCACGCTGCCCGGATCGGGGAGGCCATCAGGCTCCAGCTGCCCAACCATCCCGGACTCGCCGGGTTCTTCGGCGCGGGCCCGGAATCGTTCCGGGTGGTGGACCTGGAACGGGCCCAGGGCCTGGTGCGCGACCATGTCATTTTCTCGCCGGGCTTCGGCCGCACCCCGCATGGGCGTGCCCTGCACAGTTTCGGGCCGCTTTCTGCAGAGGGCGGGCGCGAGAAGTTCGCCCTCGCCATGACCCGCGCCCGGCGCTCGATGCACGTGCTGACGTGCTTCCGGCCTGAGGACCTGGACCATACGCGGCTGACGCACGGGGCAGTGGACCTGTATGCCCTCCTGGACCGGGAAATCTCGGGCAACACTGATCTCGGTACGCCGGCGTCCCGCGCTGCCGCCAGCGAACAGGCGCTCGGCGCCGACCCGCTCGTCGCTGACCTGGGCGACCGGCTGCGGGCGCGCGGGGCACGGGTGTGGCACCAGTACGACGGCGCCATCGACGTCGTGGCCGCCGCCGATCCGCTGAACACCATGGGCCAGGACGACGCCGATCTTCCGTGGCCCGTGGCTATCGAGTCCGACGGCACCGAACAGTACCGGACGATGAGCGTCCGGGAGCGGAGCAGGCTGCGTCCCCAGCTGCTCGAGCGGCTCGGCTGGCGGTACATGCCGCTGTGGACCATCGAGGTTTTCACCGACCCGTCCGCCTGCGCAGACCGGATCGCCAAGTACCTGGGACTGGAAAAGGTTGTCCTTCCGGGACGCGTGGCTTCCCCCGGATTCCTTGACGACGACGTCGATCAGGCGCTGAATGATATCGATGCCGCCGCGGACTCCGCCCCGGCATCGAACGTTACGCATTTCCCGGGCCCGGCCTCCGGACGTCGGGCCGGCATCGCGGGAGCACGTGCCGGCCATCAGGCAGTACCCGCCGCGGACCGGAAGGACAGCAAGGAGGCGGCCCAGGTGGGCAGCGACGAAAAGACCAACAGCACCAACAGCCAAGCACGGTCCACGGACGGTGGCGAGGCGGCGGAATCGCCTGCTCCGGACACGCGTGCAGGCCAGAAGCCGGCGGAGGCCATCCTGCCCGCCCGGGCTGCCGAGGATGATCCGCGGGCGTGGGGCGACCGCGAGGATGACCACGATGCATGGCTGAAGGAACAGAAGCCGCCGCACTGGGGCTGACATCCTGGCTTGCACTGGCGCTGCCTGAAGGAGGCAGCGGTCACGGCGGCCCCACCAGGACAAAGAACAGTTTGCCCTGCGTGGATGCCCCGGCCAGCCGGGCCGCCTGCTCAGGGCTGGCGGCGACGACGATCAGGCCGTCAGTCTCCTGCGTGCCAAGCCATTGCCCGCCCTGGCCGCCCGTTGCGGAGGTCCACAGCACGGGCACCGCTGTGGCCAGGACTTCGGACGGAGTTTGCTGGTCGAAACCGTTCGCCGCGGTCAGCACCACGTTGACCAGCTGCCCGGGGGATACCAGTTGGATGGACGAGGGGTCCGCCATCCGAAGGGGCACTGCAGCCGAGCCGGCGGGACTGCCGGTGAGGAGGCCGGGTCCCAGCAACTGGGCGTCCGCCAGCAGTTGGCCTTTACGCAACGGGGCCGCGAGCTGCCTGCCGGACGCTGCGCCGGGTTCGCGCAGGACCCCGTCTGCGAGCATGCCGGGCGGAACCTGGATGGGGGTTATGTCGGTGGCCGCGAGGGCAGACCCGGCAGGAAGGTCCCGGGCGGCGGCCAGTGCTGTGACGGTGTGGACCGGTGCCGGCGTGAGCTGGTGGACGGTGAGTGCCGCCGCCGCGCACAGCAACAGGGCAACGGCAAGCCGCCTGTTACGGATCAGCCAAGCGCGCAGCCTGGCGCCGGGACGTGCCGCTACGGAACGGCCGGCAGGAACCGGAGGGCGGGGACGCCGAAAAAATCCGTAAGCTTCCCGGCGGGCACTGAAGGAATAAGCAGGCATGCCGCCACGCTAAGCGCCCCGGATATGCAAAAGACAGCGGCCCCGCGCCTATGTGGACAACGTCCCATCGGCTGCAGGGCCGCCGTCGTAACGGCGAACGCCGGAAATCAGCTGGCGGCGGCCGCAGCTGCCGGAGCGGGAGCGGAAGGTGCCGCCGGAGCGGGCGTGGAAGACGCCGGCGCTGCGGAGACGGTGCTGCCCTTGGAGTCCCGGGAATCGGTCCGGTAGAAGCCGGAACCCTTGAACACGACGCCCACGCTGTTGAACTTCTTGCGCAGCGCGCCCTGGCATTCAGGGCACGACGTCAGTGAGCTGTCCGAGAACGACTGGACGATGTCGAAGGCGTGGCCGCAATCCTTGCAGGCGTAAGCATATGTTGGCACTGGTGCTCCTCCTCTTGGGCAAACGAGAGGTCCCGTGCTGCCACCTGGTAATCCATTAGCAGTCGCAGGGCCTGAGTGCTAATTCTATCATCCCGCTGCGGCCACCCCGCCTGACCCTAGGCGATCTTGCCCAACGGCCTTAGCCCGGACGGGACAAGGACGGCGGGGACAGGACGGTCGAACTCCTCGGCAGGAATCCGGCCCGCCGGGAGAAGTTCATCGTCATAGATAACAGCGGCCAGCGGGATTTCCTTCCCGGCGGTGGCGAGGTGGCCCAGGAACTTGTCGTAGTAGCCGCCGCCCTGGCCCACCCTGTTGCCGTCGAGATCCACGGCGGTGGCCGGGATGAACAATGCCGTGGCTTCCCCCGCAACATCGGGTCCATGGCGGGGCCCTGCCGGTTCCATGATGGGTGCGAACCTGCTGCGCTCAAGCGGGCTGTCCGGGTTCCAGAAAACCCAGCTCAGCTCGCGGCCCGGCTCGCAGACGGGCAGCAGGACCTTGTGGCCGTTGCCGTGGAGGGCCGCGATGAGCGGCAGCGTGGGCGGCTCCACGCCGGTGCCGAGATACACGCAGAACGTGGCGTGCTTTCCACCGGACATGGATTCGGCCCATGCGGCACCGTGCATCGCCAGGGCCGCGCCGGCGGCTTCCAGTTCGGCAGGGGTCAGTTCGGCCCGCCGCCGGCGGTGGGCTGTCCGGATGTCGTCCTTCACGGTGGCTTGCTGCTGGGCCATTGTGTCTCCTTATTACCCGCGTTGTGGCGGTTGATGGGCCGGTTCCGGGGCGGCTGCCCGCCGGTCCGTTGATTACTGAATGCTTGACGCTGACGTTAGATTAGTCCGGTGAGTACCAGTAACCCGAGAGTTCGCAAAGCCGTCATCCCCGCTGCCGGACTGGGCACCAGGTTCCTTCCTGCCACCAAGGCTATGCCCAAGGAAATGCTGCCCGTGGTGGACAAGCCTGCCATCCAGTATGTGGTGGAGGAGGCCGTGCAGGTGGGCCTGAATGATCTCCTGATGATCACCGGACGGAACAAGCGGGCCCTCGAGGACCACTTTGACCGGGTCCCGGCGCTGGAGTCCATGCTTGCGGACAAGGGGGACACCGAGAAGCTGGAATCCATCCAGGCGGCCAGTAACCTGGGGGACATCCACTATGTGCGCCAGGGCGACCCCTACGGGCTGGGTCACGCCGTCCTCCGGGCCAAGCAGCACGTGGGCGATGAAGCTTTCGCCGTGCTGCTGGGAGACGACCTCATTGATGCCCGCGACGAACTGCTCAGCACCATGATCGACGTCCAAGCAAAGACCGGAGGGTCCGTCGTCGCCCTCATCGAGGTGGAACCGTCCCAGATCAGCGCCTATGGCTGCGCGGACATCCAGGAGATCGACGGCGAAGGGTACGTGCGCGTCAACGGCCTGGTGGAGAAGCCGACCGCGGATGAAGCGCCGTCAAACCTGGCCATCATCGGCCGCTATGTGCTGCACCCGGCCGTCTTCGAGGTCCTGGAGCGCACCGCCCCTGGCCGCGGCGGCGAGATCCAGCTGACGGACGCCCTGCAGGAGCTTGCCACCGGGGAAGGCGAAGGCCGCGGCGTTTACGGTGTTGTATTCCGGGGACGCCGCTACGATACCGGCGACAAGCTCAGCTACCTCAAGGCATGCGTCCAGCTGGCCATCGACAGCGAGGACCTCGGCCCGGGCCTGCGGGAGTGGCTGCCGGGGTTCACCAGCGGCCTGTCCAAGTAGCAGCCGTGCGATTCGGCCCCATCTGGCCCGTAACTCTGGAGTGCGGTGACCTTGTCCTGCGGCCCATCAGGTACCGGGACAAAAAGGAGTGGACGGAGGTCAGGTCCCGCAACAGCGAGTGGCTTGCGCCGTGGGAGGCGTCCAACCCGGACCCCCGCGGAGGGCTTCCCGACTACCGGCAGATGGTCCGTTCGCTGAACGCGCAGGCTGCGCAGGCTACCGCCCTGCCCTTCGTCATCACGGAGAGGACTGCGGGCCTGCGGAATCCGCCGATCATCGGCCAGTTGACGGTCTCCTCGATCGTGTGGGGTTCGGCCATGATGGCCACTTTGGGGTATTGGGTGGACCAGGCCAGGGCAGGGCGCGGGATTGCCCCCACTGCGGTGGCCCTCGTGACGGACCATTGCTTCCAGACCCTCGGGCTGCACCGGATGGAAATCAACATCCGGCCTGAAAACGGGCCGAGCCTGCGGGTGGTGGAGAAGCTGGGCTTCCGGGACGAGGGCTACCGGCCCCGTTACCTGCACATCAACGGAGAATGGGCGGACCACCGGTCGTTCGCCCTCACGTCGGAAGAGGTTCCGGAAGGCCTGCTGACGCGCTGGCTTGCCGCCAGGCCGTCATAAATCCACTCATTTGCTGTCCGGGCTGCGACACACCGCGGCTAATGCGGCGGCAGGAGGCGTGATGCTCATACGGTTTTGAGTGTGGACTTCCCCCTTAGCAGCTCAGTGATCCTCGTGGTTGCCGTCGTGCTCTGGATTGTGTGGGTTGCCCCCTACGTCCTCCGGAACCGCCGGCACCAGTTCCAGCCAGCCGGCGATTTCCCGTCGGACGGCCCAGCCGAGGAAAAACCGGATCAGCCAGCCGGTCTGGTACTGAACGTCGCCGCCCAGCAGGAGAAGCCCATGGAAGCCAGGAAGAGCGCCGGACCCTCCGCCACGTCTGCCGGCCCGGCCCCCGCAGGCCGCCTTCGGATCCGTTACGGACGTACGGCACTGGCGCTTGCCGGACTCCTGGCTTTAATGACGGCGCTGGTGTCGGCGCTTCTGCTGCCTTTTGGCCTCGGCTCGCCATTCCTGCCGCCGGCCTGCGCTGCCCTGACGGCGGTGTCCGTGGCCATCCTGCGCTGGCTGGCAGTCCGCGACCGCAAGGCCAAGGTGAACGCGGCCTTTCGTGCGGCCATGAGCGCACCGCCGGTTAAGCACGTGTCCGAGCGGATTCCGCCGAAGCCGGAGTCCGCCCCCGTCCGCCGGGAAAGCCCGCTCTTTGACGCCGAGGCCCACCAGCCGAAAGTCCAGCAGCTGACAGCCCAGGAACTTCGCGAGGCAGCCCTGGCCGTTGCTGTGGCTGCGGGTGATCCGAGCGCAGCGGCTGCGGCGCAGGGCAAACCCGCCGGCACCCCTTGGGAGCCGGTAGAGGTTCCCAAGCCTGTATACGTTGACGCCGCCAAGGCCGAACGCCCCGAGCCTGAGCCGCTTGAGCTGCCGGCCGCCCCGAAGGCAGTGGGCAAGCCCTCGCTGAAGCAGGGTGCAGCAGGGGCGCCCGCCGCCGCGCCGGCTGCCGAAGCCCAGCAGCTCAGCAAGGCACAGAGCGCGTTGAGCAACCTCGACGACGTCCTGCAGCGCCGCCGCGCATAGCCTGGCCGGCGTACGACGGCGGCGCCCGCCTGCTGCTGGCCCCTCACCAGGGTGCCGATTGGCATTGGGGCGGGAAAATTTGTAGCCTAGGGTCACCGGTCCAGCACCTGCACCAGGCGGCCGTTCCGGGGCTATAGCTCAGATGGTAGAGCGCTTCGTTCGCATCGAAGAGGTCAGGGGTTCAAATCCCCTTAGCTCCACAATTGTGGCGGGTTTTAGATTCATGAATGATTCAGCTCATCGTCAACACCCCGGTCTTCGGACCGGGTGTTGTTCTTTCCGGGAAGCCAGGCCTACAGCCAGCCCTTCTTCTTGAAAATGCCGTACATCCCCGCGCCCACTGCCGCCATGAGGCCGATCGCCATCGGGTAGCCAAAGGCCCAGTGCAGCTCGGGCATGTGGTCAAAGTTCATGCCGTAGATCCCGGCCACGAATGAGGGCGCAAACAAGATGGCTGCCCACGACGAGATCTTCTTGACCTGCTCGTTCTGCGCGGCGCTGGCCTCATTCTGCCGGTTGGCCGTCAGGGTGCCGTCAAGCGTCAGGGCATTCTGGAGCAGGTCCCGGAAGGAATCTGCCCGGGAGATCACCCGTTCAACATGGTCCTCCACGTCGCGCAGGCTGTGCTGGAGTTCGCTTTCCACGCCGTACTTCGCGAAGCCGCGCTTGAGCTGGTGCATCATGTCCGGCAGGGGGTGGATGGCGCGCTGGAACTGGATCACTTCCCGGGCCAGTTCGTAGATCCGGCGGGAGACGGTGGAATCGCCGCTGAAGAGCTGGTCCTCAATCTCGTCGATGTCGTTCTCGAGCCCCGCCACCACTGGCGCGTAGTCGTCCACCACTGCGTCCAGGAGGGCGTACAGCACCGCCTCCGGGCCGTGCCGGAGAAGGTCAGGCCTGCCTTCAAGCCGCTTCCTGACGCGGGCCACACCGGCTGTCTCGGCATGCCGCACGGTGACCACGAAGTTCTTCCCGGTGAAGATATGGAGTTCCCCGAACTCCACTGTTTCACTGGCGTCCAGGTAGCGTGCCGGCCGGAGGACGGTGAAGAGGTTGTCCTCGTAGCGCTCCATCTTGGGGCGCTGGTGGGCCGAGATGGCGTCCTCCACTGCGAGGGCGTGGAGCCCGAACTCCGCGGCCACTGCGGTCATCTCCTCCGCGGTGGGACGGTAGAGCCCGATCCACGCCATCCCGCCGTGGTGGGCCAGCGTCTCGAACGTCTGCTCCAGGTTTTCCGGCTCGGCATGGCGGACGCCGTCAACGTAGACGGCATTGTCGATGATGGTCATGGGCGGGCGCCTTCGCTGTACGTGCTCACAATGGTCAGGACATCGCTCCAATAATGGCGCCGGACACGGCCATTGCCACCAGGTCGTGACCGGCGTCGATCACTGTCACAGCAGCCGGACGCCCTGCAAATCCGTTGTGGATTACGTGGCCTCCGGCACGGAAGACAAGTCCCAGCACCAGCGCGAACCAGGCTCCGGCCAGGGCATTGTCAAGCCCCAGCTTGCTGATGAGGACGGCCAGGAGGATGGCGGTCAGGGCCGAGGCCAGCATCATGGGAAGCCAGATCCCCGCCCCGCCTCCGATGTTCTTCAGGTCCTCCTCGGTCTTGCCGATGGCGGCCATCCACCGGTTGCCCAGCACGGCCGGCATGTACCACACGAAGCCGATGGCCATGCTGGCCACGAAAGCCAGCAGGACCGCGAGCCAGTTGATCTGTGAGACGTAAGAGAGCCAATCCATTCAAGAAATCCTAGCCGTCCGGGCCCGGCAGGCAGGGGAGGCCGGCCCCGGTACTCCGGGAGGGAATCCGGGGTCAGCCGGCGGTCGCCTTCGTGAGGCCGCTGATGAGGGGCTCGGTCCGGTAGGGAATATGGGTGTGCAGTGCCAGCACCGTTTCGGTCCGGATGACCCCCTTGATCCGGAGGACCTGCCGGAGCGATGCCTGCAAATTGTGGGTGTCCGTGGCCACCACCCGGCACCAGACGTCGCCGCGTCCCGAAATTTCATGGACTTCCAGGACCTGGGGGATCAGCCGCAGCGCGGCGATCACACCGTCGAGTTCCCGGTGTGTGACCTCGATGGTCACAAACGCCACCACGTCGTAGCCCACGGCCTCAAGGTCCACTTCCCGGCCGCCCGGGCGCAACACACCCGCCCGGATGAGCCGCCGGACCCGGGACTGGGCGGTGTTGCGGGCCACGCCAACCGATTCGCTGAGATCGCCGATCTGGATCCGGGGGTCGCGGATCAGCGCCAGGAGGATCTTGAGGTCGGTGGGGTCCAAATTATTCAAATGATCACTCTCCATCACTTGGGCATGAAACTTTTGATGAACTTGCTCAATTCTTTCACTGATTTCGCATCAAACGATCAGCCATGCCCCAATCTGGAACCATCGCACATCCACGCCGCGCCGGGCTCCCACAAGGATCACCTGCCGCGGCAAAACCAAAGGCGGCACCATGACGGTCTTCAGCGAGCTTCGGATGCGCCCGGCCCCTGCCACATCTGCCGGGTGGGACGCATCCACAACGGCACGGCTTGTGATGGCCGGTGCAGTCATTTTCGTCCTGCTGGTAGGCGCCAATCTCGCTACGCCGCTGTATCCGCTCCTGCAGGCGGAGCTGGGACTCACGCCGCTGGATGTGTCCGCAGCGTTTGCCAGCTACGTCCTCTCCCTGGTGGCCACCCTGATGCTGGCCGGGCACTGGTCGGACCACATAGGACGCCGCGCCGCGCTGCTGCTTGCCGTGCTGACCGGACTGGTGGGCGGCTGGGTGTTCGCCGGTGCGGACTCTCTCGCCGCACTCTGCACGGGGCGGGCACTGCAGGGCGTTGCCGTGGCACTCGCCACGGGCGCCAGTGCTGCCGCCCTGCGGGAGCTGCTGCCCTCGCGGCCGGAGTGGGCATCACGGTTCACGCTGCTGGCCTCCGCCGGCGGAGTAGCGGCCGGCCCTGTTCTGGGCGGGCTGCTGTCCCTGCTGCCTGGCGCCACCAGCGCCCCCTACACCGTGTACTCCGTGGTCCTCGCGGCGCTCCTGGTGCCGCTCTACCTGATCCGGGCGCGGCCGGCCATCATGCTTCCGGCCGTGTCCCGCCCGCTGCAGGTGCTGGCGCCGCGGCCCCTCGCCGTGCCGGGGAATGCCAGGGGCGCTTTTTGGCTGGCATCGGCCGTGGGCTTCCTCAGTTTCGCTGTGTTCGGCTTCTGCCTCTCCCTGGCGCCCGGCTACTTCGCCCAGGTCCTGGAGACGCAGTCCCGGCCGTTGATCGGCCTGCTGGCCGCCCTTCCGCTCGGTGCCTCCGCACTGAGCCAGCTGGTGACCCTCCGCGGGCGCTACACGGTCTCCGCGGGGCTGGCAGTGCTGGGCGGGTCCGTCTTCCTGCTGGGGGCAGCCGGCGCGTGGCATAGTCCGCTGCTGCTCGTGGTGGCCGCCGTCGCTGCCGGGGCCGGGCAGGGGCTGGCCTTCAGGACCACGTTCAACGAGGTCGCCGCCATGGTGGAACCCGTCCGCCACGCCCAGACTGTCAGCACGGTCTACGTCATCACCTATCTGGGCAGCGCCGTCCCGGTCCTTGGCCTCGGCTGGCTGGCCGGACTTGCCGGACAGGAGGCTGCGGTGGCCGGCTTCGTCCTTGCCTGCGGTACCGCCGCGCTTGTGCTGGCCGTCCTGACGCTGGTCCGGGCAGAGCGCCGGCACGGCCGGTCCCGTTAGTCCGGTACGCCGCCTTACTCCGGGAGCGGCCCGTGGTTGCCCTGGATGTGTTCGAACACCAGGGTGGTTTCGGTGTGCCCCACCACCGGGTCCGTGGCGAGGTTGTCCAGCACCCAGTCCCGTAGGTCCTCCGTGCTTCCGACGGCGATATGCAGCAGGTAGTCCACGGAACCCGAGGTGTGGAACGTGGACAGCACCGCCGGCAGGTGCGGAACGCGGGAAGTGAACCGGTCGATCTGGTCACGGTCGTGGGCGCGGAGCCGCACCGCAACAAGTGCCTGGACTGACCGGCCGATGGCGGACAGGTTGAGCTTCGCCTCGTAGCCCTGCACGATGCCCCGTTCGGACAAGGCGCGGGTCCGCATCAGGGCGGTGGATGGGGCGATCCCCACCAGTTCGGCGAGCTGCTTGTTGGAGATCCTGGCGTCGTTCACCAGGGCTTCGAGCAGCCGCTCGTCAATGGCATCCAGCGGCTCCAGGTGCGCTCCCGGCCTGATGTTCCTGGGATTGGTGGTCACTGCTGTTCCTTCCAACGGTCCTGCATTCATCCTAGACCGCTGAATCTGCGCCAAGATGCCCTTTCCTGCGGGTCCCGCCGAATATCAGCATCCGTAGCACGGCCGTCCCGAGCGGTTAATTCGCTGCCCCTTGAACCGGGCGCCGCGCATCCCGGCCGGTCAGCCGCCTGCACCTTGCGCGCGGGGATGTACGACGGCGACGGCGGCTGCGGTCAGGCAGGCAAGGACCATGACCCCTGCCGCGAGGGCCTGCCAGCCCAAGGACTGGAAAACGAGCCCGCCGGCCCACCCGATGACGCTTGACCCCAGGTAATAGGCCAGGTTGTACAGGGACGCCGCCTGCGCACGGCCGCTGCTGGCGATGGCTCCGGTCCAGCCGGCCCCGATGCTGTGCGCGGCGAAGAAGCCGCCCGTGAACACCACCAGGCCGGCGAGGATGAGCGGAAGGTAGGGAACAAGCGTCAGGGCGAGTCCCGCCGTCGAAAGGGCCAGCCCGGCCAGCAGGACGTTCCGCCGCCCAAAGCGTGTGGTCAGCCCGGCGGCCCAGCGTGAAGACACGGTTCCGGACAGGTAGGCCAGGAAGATGAGGCTGATCAGTGTGGCTGGCAGGCTGAAGGGGGCACCGGACAGCCGGAAGCCGAGGTAGTTGTAGACGGCCACGAAACCGCCCATCATCAGGAACGCCTGGACGTACAGGGCTAGCAGCCTGATGTTGCCAAGGTGCCCGCCGAGGGTCCTGAACGCACTGCCCAGTCCTGCCGCCGGTGACGAGACGAAGCCCCGGGCCCTTGGCACCAGGACCAGGAAGGCAACGGCGGCAAGGGTGGCCAGGATGGAAACGGCCAGCGCCGCGGCACGCCAGCCCCACAGCTCACCGGCCGGTCCCGCCACCAGGCGGCCGGCGAGGCCGCCGAGGGTGGTGCCGGCGACGTAGCTGCCCGCAGCCAGGGCGGCATGTGCCTTGGTCACTTCCTCGTTGAGGTAGGCGATGGCGATGGCAGGGATCCCGCCCAGGGCCATTCCTTCCAGCAGCCGCAGTGCAAGGAGCATTCCAAAGCTCGTGGACAGCGGCACCAGCAGGCCAAGAACCGTGGCGATGGAGATGCCCCAGGTCATGGCCTTGACCCGTCCGATCCGGTCGGCGAGGAAGGACCAGGGGATCACGGTGACGGCGAGGCCCACGGTGGCCAGCGAGATGGTGAGCGCGGCCTCGGCCGCGGTGATGCGCAGGTCGGCCGCCAGCAGGGGAAGGACGGCCTGGGTGGAGTAGAGCTGTGCAAAGGTCGCTACTCCGGCGAAGGACAATCCGGCCAGGATCCGGCCGTAGGCCCGGGACCCCTTGGCGTGCCCGTCCCAGCAGGGGAGTGGTGGGTTGCCGGTCACGCGTGCTTCACAGGCCATTTCCTAAGCCTAGGCCCGGCCCCATACATGCCTCCAATGCATAATTCGTGGGAAACTAATAGCAGAATCAGATTGAATTACGGTGGGTAGCGAGGGAGCCAGGGACATGCAGGCAGACCACAGGCAGCTGGTGCAGCTGCTTCCCCTCCTGCCCGTGCTCGCCGAGCTGGGCCGGACGGAGCACGTGACTGAAACGGCGGAACTTCTCGGAGTGCCCCAGTCCACGGTGAGCAGGGCACTGGCACGGGCCAGCGCCGCCGTCGGTACGGAACTGTTGGTGCGGGACGGCAGGGGAGTCCGGCTCACCCCTGCCGCCCGGACGCTCCTCCCGTATATCGAACAGGCACTCACCGAATTCCAGACCGGACTGGATCTGGTGCGGGAGGAATCGTCGGTGGTCCGGGGCAGGATCTCCGTGGCGTTCCAGCACACCTTCGGCGAGGCCACGCTGCCGCTGCTCATCAGCGCCTTCCGGAGCCGGCATCCCGGCGCTGTGTTCACCTTGAGCCAGGGTTCAAGGAATGCCTGCCTCGAGGAGCTGGCGGCCGGGGAGGCAGACCTGGCCCTCACGGCCCCGGTGGGTGCTGACGGCACGCACCTGCAGTCCGCGCCGCTGTATCGGGAACCGCTGCGCCTCGTGGTGCATCACAGCCATCCGCTCGCCGGCCGGCAGTCGGCGGCGTTGCCGGACATCAGGACGGAACCCTTTGTGGCACTCGAGCCCGGTTACGGCATGCGTTCGCTGACGGATGCACTGTTCCGTGAGGCGGGGTACCGGCCGCGCATTGCCTTTGAAAGCCAGGATTCGCACACAGTCCGCGGCCTCGTGTCCGCCGGGCTTGGCGTGAGCATCCTGCCCCCGGGAGGGGATGCGCCGGGCAGGACCGTCAGCCCGGAGACCGGAAACCTTGGCTGGGCGGAGGTTCCCCTCGATTCACCCCTGGCCTTCCGGGAAGTGGGCTTGAGCTGGCGCCGCAGGAAGACCGGCGCCGAACCGGTGCCGGTGCGGCTTTTCCGGGACATGGTGGTCGGCGAGGGACCCCAGCTGCTGGCAGGACTCGTCAGGCAGCGCACCGGCTGAGCCGGAGGGAGCGGGCACACCCACGACGCCCGGGCCAGTCCCGGCAGGATGGCAGCTGCGCCGGCCAGTAACCTTGTGACGTGACCAACACCGAAAACCCCTCCGCACTGCCCACCGACAAGACTGTGGCGTACGCACCCAACCCGCTCGCCGGCGTCGTGATTGGCCTGGATATCGGTGGAACCAAGACCCACGGCATCAGGTTCGAGGACGGGGTGCCTGTTGCGGACGAGTCCGCAGGCAGCTCGAACGTGCAGAACGTCAGCCGGGAGGAGGCCGCCCGCAACATCGCGGACCTCTTCGGCCGGATTGGCGGCGGAACCGTATCGCGGGTGTATGCCGGATCAGGCGGGATCGACACGGAAGAGGATGCGGCCGCCCTGGCATCGCTGATCCAGCCGCACGTCCCGGATGCCCTGGTCACAGTGGTGCACGACTCGCGGCTCCTGCTCGCAGCAGGCCATGCCAGCGCCGGGGTGGCAGTGATCGCCGGGACCGGTTCGGCAGCCTGGGGAAGGAACGCCGACGGCGGCGAGGCCCGGGCAGGAGGCTGGGGCTACCTGCTGGGTGATGAAGGCAGCGGGTACTGGCTGGGCCGCGAAGCCGTGCGGCACAGCCTCCGGCGGATGAACCAGGGACTCCCCGCGGACGAACTCACCACCGCCCTGCTGCAGTCCTGCGGAGTGGATCATCCCAACCGGCTCATCGCACTGTTCCACTCCCCGGAGACCGGACGCCGCTTTTGGGCCCAGCAGGCACGGCACGTGGTGGCGGCAGCAGCCGCCGGGCACCCGGGCAGCCAGGCCATGCTGGACCAGGCCGGCCGGGACCTTGGGGACCTGGCCCTGCAGGTGCTCCATCAGATCGGACTCGGCGGCCCGGTCATCCTGGGCGGCGGGCTGGGAATGAACGTGGAACCACTGCAGGATTCCTTCCGCCGGCACCTTTCCAGTGCCGGCGCCACAGATGTACGGGTCCTGGACCAGGAACCCGTATTCGGGGTGCTGCAGCTGCTGGCGGAGCCGGCCTGAGGCGGCTCGGCCGAATCAGACGGCCCGCTTCCGGGGAGTGAGCCGCACCGCCGGCAGCGGGGGTGCGGGGATGCGCCCGGCTTCGGCGCCCGCACCGGGTCCGTGGCCGGGCACCAGGCCGTACCTGGCGGACTGCGCGTCAGCTACAGACAATTCGGCCTGGGCTTCCCAGTCCTCCCGTGCCTGTTCCACCTCGTCGTGTGTCCGGCCCACGAAGTTCCACCACATCAGCAGTTCCTCCTCGAACGGCTCGCCGCCGATGAGCAGGAAGCGGGTGCCCGGCAGGGCCTGCAGCCGCAGTTCCTCCCGGCCCGTGCCCAGGTAGCCCAGCGGCCCGGAACGAAGTTCCTGCCCGTCCAGCGTCAGCCCGCCGTCGAGCACCAGGATGCCATGCTCAAAGTCCGCATTCAGCGGGAGCACCGCGGCACCTTCACAGGACACGTCGGCTCCCACGATGGGCGAGTACATGGTGGCGGGGGAGGCCACGCCGGCCAGTTCTCCCACCATGACTGTTGCAGTAAAACCGGCGCCGCTGGCCTTGGGCAGTTCCCGGTGCTGCTCGAACGACGGCCCGCGGTGCCGCTCGCCGTCGGGCAGCGCCACCCACAGCTGGAGGCCGCGCTGCAGCGGCAATTCCCCGCCGGCAGGCGGGAGCACGGCAAACTCGGAGTGGGAGACACCGTGCCCTGCGGTCATGATGTTCAGCTCTCCGGGCCGGACCACAACGTCGCTGCCCACGCTGTCCCGGTGCCGGATATGCCCGGCCAGCGGCCAGGTGACTGTCTGAAGCCCGATGTGCGGATGCGGCAGCACGGACATCGCCGTCCGGTCAGGACCGAAACTGTCCAGGAAGCACCACGCCCCGATGGTGGGAAGGCCGCGCTGGGGCAGGGTCCGCTGGACATTCATGGCCCGCACCCCGCCCAGCGGGACTTCACGCTCCGGCCACAGCTGCAGGCAGGGTCCTGGACTCCCCTCGGCGCTCGCCGGCGGACAGATTTCCTGCTGGGGTGAAATCTCCAAGTTGGTCACCCTCCAACTCTAGGCCGGTGCAGGCGGGCCGGTCAGTGCTTCCCCCAACGCCCCGTGATCAGGATCTGCGCCAGTCCGCATCACGTGCGGCTCCGAATGGTCACAGTAGGGAATCCTTTGCGCGGATTAGGTGCCGCCACCGGTGATGCCGGCCCCGGATTGGGTTACCGTAACTATCAGCGTGCTGATGACAATGTCGCGTGCATTCAGATGCCGTCCAACAGAACAGGTAAGTCCGCACCATGGACCAGGCGATGATCGAGTTCCAGAGCGTTACCAAGCAGTACCAGGGCGGGCAGCCGGCCGTGGACAACCTCTCGCTGTCCATCGCCAAAGGCACCATCACGGTCTTCGTCGGACCATCAGGCTGCGGCAAGACCACCTCGCTGCGCATGATCAACCGGATGGTGGAACCCACCAGCGGCACCATCACGGTGGGCGGCCGGGATGTCACCTCCGTGCCGGCCTCCGAGCTGCGGCGCTCCATGGGGTACGTCATGCAGTCCGCCGGCTTGCTGCCGCACCGCACGGTGCTGGACAACATCGCCACCGTTCCCCGGCTGAACGGGGTGTCCAAGGCGGACGCCCGCAGGCGCGCCGAGGAACTCCTGGACGTGGTGGGCCTGGCCCGACCCCTGGCCAAGCGGTACCCCTCGCAGCTTTCCGGCGGCCAGCAGCAGCGCGTCGGGGTGGCCCGCGCCCTCGCCGCGGATCCGCCGGTCCTGCTCATGGATGAACCCTTCAGCGCCGTGGACCCGGTGGTCCGCGACGAACTGCAGCAGGAGCTGCTGCGGCTGCAGAAGGACCTGGCCAAGACCATCGTCTTCGTCACCCACGATATTGACGAGGCCACCACGCTGGGGGACAGGGTGGCGGTCTTCGCCGTGGGCGGCAGGCTCGCCCAGTACGCCACGCCGGAGGAGATCCTGCGGGCACCGGCCAACGATTTCGTTGCCTCCTTCGTGGGCCGGGACCGGGGCTTCCGGCATCTGGGCTTCACCCCGTCCGACGGCGTCACGCTCCACCCGGTGCCGACCATCGTCCGCGGCCCGTCCGGCCCGGAGTCCGACCCGGCAGCAGCCGGCGGCTGGCAGTTGGTGGTGGACCAGGACATGCGCCCGCTCGGCTGGTCGACCCCCGGCACCGACACCGGGCTGATTCCCGGCGGTTCCCTGTTCCGGCCCGGCGAAAGCCTGCGGAAGGCGCTCGACGCGGCCCTGTCGTCGCCGTCGGGCCTGGGCGTGGCAGTGGATTCGGAAGGCAAGGTGCTGGGCGCCGTCCGGGGCGGCGAAGTCCTGGCGCTGATCGAGGAAGCACGCCAGCTGCGGCAGGCCGCACTCTGATGGAGTGGTTCCTCGCCAACAGCGGCATGGTCTTTGAACGCGCAGGCCAGCACATGGTGCTGGCCATTGTGCCCATGGTCCTGGGCCTGCTGATTTCCATCCCGCTGGCCCAGCTCGCCCGGCAGCACCGCGCACTCCGCTCCGTGGTGCTGACCGCATCCTCGCTGCTGTACACCATTCCGTCGCTGGCCCTCTTCATCATCCTGCCCACCATCCTGGGCACCCGGATCCTGGATCCGCTCAACGTGGTGGTGGCCCTGACCATCTACGCCATTGCGCTGCTGGTCCGCGCCGCCCTGGACGCCTTCGATTCCGTGGACGCCGAGATCAGCCAGGCCGCTGTGGCCATGGGCTACAAGCCGCTGGCACGGTTCCTGCAGGTTGACCTGCCGCTGTCCCTCCCGGTCCTGTTCGCCGGCCTGCGGGTGGTCTCCGTCAGCAACATCTCCCTGGTCAGCGTCGCCGCCCTGCTGGGCATCGGAAACCTGGGCATGCTGTTCACCTCGGGCCTGCAGCGGGACTTCGTGACCGAGGTGGTGGTGGGAATCATCGCCATCCTGGTCCTGGCGCTGGTCATGGACGCGTTGCTGGTCCTGCTGGAGCGCATCCTGACCCCGTGGGAGCGCGCCGGGAAGGGACGTGGCCCGCAGGGCCTGGCCGCAGGCAGGCTCGAGCCTGCATCCGCGGAGGCAAGGCTCGCCGCTCCGGGGACTGGGGGTGGAAGCGCGTGAGCGTCTTCAGCGATACCTTTGCCTGGCTGGCCGACCCGGAAAACTGGACCGGCGCCGCCGGCATCCCGGCGAGGCTGGGCGAGCACCTCCAGTACACGGGCCTGGTGATGCTGATTGCCGTGGCCATCGCGGTCCCCGTGGGCATGTATGTCGGACATACCGGCAGGGGCCGGGTGGCGATCGTGGCGCTGGCAGGGGCCTTGCGGGCCCTGCCCACACTCGGCCTGCTGACGCTCTTCGTCCTGCTCGCCGGGATCGGCCTCATGCCGCCGGTCTGGGCGCTGGTGATCCTGACCGTGCCGCCGCTCCTGGCCGGGACCTATGCAGGGATTTCCAGCGTGGACCGGAACGTGGTGGACGCCGCCCGCGCCATGGGGATGACTGAGCTCCAGGTCCTGTTCCGCGCGGAGCTTCCCAACGCCCTGACGGTAATGTTCGGAGGTTTCCGGACCGGCGTGCTGCAGGTGATCGCCACCGTCTCTGTGGTTGCCTACATCAACCTCGGCGGCCTGGGCCGGTACCTCTTCGACGGGCTGGTCCTCAGCGACTTCCCGCAGATGCTGGGAGGGTCACTGCTCATCGCAGCGCTGGCCATCGCCGTCGACCTTGTTTTGTCCCTGTTCCAGCGGCTGTTCCTGACACCAGGGGCAGCAGGGCAGTCCCGCCGCAGCCAGCAGGCTGCGGCCGATCTCACAGACCCCGTAGCCACGGAGCCTGTTGTCCAAGGAGGTAAACCATGAAACAAAGCCGTCACCCACGCCTGGGCAGGCGGACATTTGGCGGGCTGGCCGCAGGACTCGGCCTGGCAATGGCGCTGTCCGCATGCGGCGGTTCGTCAGACCCCCTGAGCGAGGCTCCGGAAACCACAGGCGGAGCATCCGGCGAAGCAACCTCCCTGGTGGTCGGCTCCGCTGACTTCCCGGAGAGCCAGATCATCGCCGAACTGTACGCGGGGGCACTGAACGCCGCCGGCGTTACCGCCACAACCAAGCCGAACATCGGCTCCCGCGAGGTCTACTTCAAGGCCGTCCAGGACGGTTCCGTTGACGTTGTCCCGGACTACACCGGCAACCTGCTGCTGCACGTCGACAAGGCAGCCACGGAGGAGTCGGCCGAGGACATCGCCAAGGCCCTTCCGGACAAGCTGCCGGACGGCCTGGCCGTGCTGGACGCGTCCAAGGCGGAAAACAAGGACGCCATGGTGGTCACCAAGGCAACGGCCGAGAAGTACCAGCTGAAGTCCATCGAGGACCTCGCAAAGGTCTGCAGCGAGATCACTGTCGGCGCCCCTGCCACCTTCGCCGAGCGTGCCTACGGGCTGCCCGGCCTGAAGGAGAACTACAACTGCGAGCCGAAGAAGCTGGAACCCTTCAGCGACGGCGGCGGGCCGCTGACCCTGAAGGCGCTGCTGGAGGACCAGGTCCAGGTGGCCGACATCTACACCACCACCCCGTCCATCGCCGACAACGACCTGGTGGTCCTGGAGGACCCGAAGAACAACTTCATCGCCCAGCAGGTCATCCCGCTGTACAACGAGGCCAAAATGACGGACAAGGCCAAGGAAGCGCTGAACAACGTGTCCAGCCAGCTGACCACCGAGGACCTGATCAACCTCAACCGTGCTGTCAGCGGCAGCCAGAAGCAGGGTGCCAAGGAAGCAGCCGAAGCCTGGCTGAAGGATAAGGGCATTCTCAAGTAGGGGCCTTTCACGCGCCCGCCGGGCCTTCCGCACTGTGATGACGACGGCGGCTGCCGGACTTTCCGAAGTCCGGCAGCCGCCGTCGTGCGTGTGGGCGAGGTCTCAACAGCCGTGCATCCTTCCTGTGGCATATTTGAGGGATGGCAGAATTCAGGCAGTCCACGAAGCTCAACAACGTCCTTTACGACATCCGTGGACCGATCCTGCAAGCCGCCCAGCAGATGGAAGCGGAGGGCCACCGGATCCTCAAGCTGAACATCGGCAACCCCGCACCGTTCGGCTTCGAGGCCCCCGACGCCATCCTGGTGGACATGATCCGCCACCTGCCCCACGCCCAGGGCTACAGCGACTCCCGCGGCATCTTCTCCGCACGGACGGCCGTCTCGCAGTACTACCAGACCCGCGGCATCCAGAACATCCACGTGGACGACATCTACCTGGGCAACGGCGTCAGCGAACTCATCACCATGTCCCTGATGGCGCTGCTGGACGACGGCGACGAAGTCCTCATCCCCACCCCGGACTACCCGCTCTGGACCGCCTCCGTCGCGCTGGCCAGCGGAAAACCCGTGCACTACCTCTGCGACGAGGAATCCGGCTGGCAGCCCGACCTGGAGGACCTGGAAGCCAAGATCACGCCCCGGACCAAGGGCATCGTGGTGATCAACCCGAACAACCCCACCGGCGCCGTGTACCCGGAGGAGACGCTCAAGCGCATCGTTGCCCTGGCAGAGAAGCACGGGCTGGTGATCTTCGCCGACGAGATCTACGAAAAGATCCTGTACGAGGACGCCGTCCACATCAACCTCGCCGGCCTCACCGGCGACCACGTCCTGTGCCTGACCTTCAGCGGGCTGTCCAAGGCGTACCGGGTGTGCGGCTACCGCGCGGGCTGGATGGCCATCTCCGGCCCCAAGAAGGACGCCGCCGACTACCTTGAAGGCATCAGCCTGCTGGCCAACATGCGGCTGTGCGCCAACGTCCCGGCGCAGCACGCCATCCAGACGGCGCTGGGCGGATACCAGAGCATCAACGACCTGATCCTGCCCGGCGGCCGCCTGCTGGAGCAGCGCAACAAGGCCTACGACATGCTGAACGCCATCCCCGGCGTGAGCACGCAGCAGGCACGCGGCGCCCTGTACCTCTTCCCGAAGCTTGACCCCGAGGTCTACCACATCCGGGACGACGAGAAGTTTGTCCTGGACCTCCTCAAGGAGCAGAAGATCCTGGTGTCCCACGGCCGCGCGTTCAACTGGGTGCGTCCGGACCATTTCCGCATGGTCACGCTCCCCAACGTCAAGGACATCGAGGAAGCTGTTGGCCGGATGGGGGACTTCCTGAGCAGGTACCAGGGGAACTAGCCTGTGCACACGGGCTTTGAGTCCCGTGGCACCTCGCGGAAAGGATCCCCCCATGGCCGGCGTCATTCGCTTCGATCAGCATCCTTCTGAAACCCTTCGGGTAGGGGACGGGTTTTCCCTCTCCGACGTCGATCCGGACTCCACTCCCGGCTACAGCGGCACCAAGGAGGACGGCCGGCTCCTGCTGGCAGACATGGACGACGAGCTCACCGAGTTGCAGGAAAAGCTGTTCGCCGAGTCCCGTTTCGGCGGCCGGAAGCGGATCCTGCTGATCCTCCAGGCCATGGACACCGCCGGCAAGGGCGGGATCGTCAAGCACGTCATGGCGGCCATGGATCCCCAGGGTGTCCAGTTCAAGGCCTTCAAGGCACCCACTGACGAGGAGAAGTCCTACGATTTCCTCTGGCGGATCGAGAAGGAAGTGCCGGCCGCCGGCATGGTGGGCGTCTTCGACCGGTCCCACTACGAGGACGTCCTGATCCACCGGGTGCACGGCTGGGCCAGCCCCGACGAGATCAAACGCCGCTACGCGGCGATCAGGGAATTCGAGGACCGGCTGACCGACTCCGGTACCAAGGTGGTGAAGGTGATGCTCCACATCAGCGGCAAGGAGCAGAAAGAGAGGCTGCTGGCCCGGCTGGACAACCCGGAAAAGCACTGGAAATACAACCGGGGGGACCTCGACGAACGCGCGTTCTGGGAGGACTACATGAACGCGTACCAGTCGGCCATCGAGGAGACAAGCACTCCGGACGCTCCCTGGCACGTGGTTCCGGCCAACAAGAAGTGGTACGCCCGGATCGCCGTGCAACAACTGCTCCTGGGCGCCCTGGAAGACCTGCACCTTGAGTGGCCCAAAGCCGAGTTCGACGTTCCCACCGAGCGGGAACTGATCCTCCGCTCCTGAGCGTGCCTGTTAGAGCGGCTGGTCGCGGGCAGCGGCCAGCCGCTTCCTTGCCCCTTCCAGCCATTCCTCGCATCGGGTGGCCAGGGCTTCGCCCCGCTCCCACAGCGCCAGCGACTCTTCGAGGCTGGCGCCTCCGGCCTCGAGCCGGCCCACGACGGCGATGAGCTGCTCGCGTGCCTCCTCGTAGCTCAGGCCCGCGATCCCGGCGTCTGTTGTCTGCTCACTCATGAGCGTCTCCTTCCTGAAGTTCGTCCGTGTCCGCAGCAGGGCTGCCCGTTCCGGTGGAGGTGGCGCCGAAGCGCCCTTCCGCCACCCGGATGGAAAGCGGTGAGCCTGCCGGTGCATCCGCCGGGCGGCGGACCACAGCGTGGCCGGCAACCGCAGTGGGCGCCGCCTGTCCACCTGAGAGTTCGACGACGGCGTACCCGCGGTCGAGTGTCTTCTGCGGCGACAATGCCCGCACCTGCGCCTTGAGGTGTTCCAGCTGGTCCGCAGCCCGGACCACGGTGGAGTTCACGGCCGCCGACGACCGCCTCAGCAGCCGCTCGATCTCCTCCGCCCTGACAGTGACCAGCCCTTCCGGAGACGCCAGGACGGGGCGGGAGCGCAACGAGACAAGCCTGTCCGCTTCCCGGTCCACCAGGCGGTCCATGCAGCGGCGCAGCTGTTCCCGCGCCTGCCGGACGCCGGCCAGTTCCTCGGACACCTCCGGGACAATCCGTTTGGCTGCATCCGTGGGGGTGGACGCCCGCAGGTCGGCGACGTCGTCCAGCAGCGGCCGGTCCGCCTCGTGCCCGATGGCACTCACCACCGGGGTGGCCGCCGCCGCCACGGCCCGGATCAGTTCCTCGCTGTTGAACGGGAGCAGGTCCTCGAGTGCGCCGCCGCCGCGGGCGATCACAATGACGTCCACCACGGGGTGGGCATCGAGTTCGCGGAGGGCCCGGACCACCTGCGACACCGCAGCGTTGCCCTGGACGGCCACTTCCCTGATTTCAAACTCCACCGCTGGCCACCGCAGCGCGGCGTTCCGCAGGACGTCCTTCTTGGCGTCCGAGTCCCGGCCGGTGATCAGGCCGATCCGGTGCGGCAGCAGGGGGAGCGGTTTCTTGCGTGAATCGGCGAAGAGCCCTTCAGCGGAGAGGGCCTGCCGGAGCCGTTCAATCCGCGCCAGCAAATCACCCAGGCCCACCGGCCGGATGTCGCGGACCAGCATATTGAGCCGGCCTGTCTTCATCCAGAATTCGGGTTTCAGCAGGGCCACCACGCGCGATCCGCGTTCAAGGGGCAGGTTCTGCCGCTCCAGTACCTTGGTCCAGACCGAGGCGGGCAGGGAAACTTCGGCATCAACATCCCGCAGCGTCAGGTAGGCGTTGCTTCCGCGCCGGTTCAGCTCGATGACCTGGCCTTCAACCCACGCGGACGGCGTCCTGTCGATGTGGGCCTTGAGCTTCTGCGAGAGCAACTGCAGCGGCCAGGGGTTGTCCGGGGTGGTTTCAGCGGCCGTCGCAGGCAGCGTGGAGGGTGCGGTGCCGGGAAGGGAAGCCTGGTCAGACATGCAAACGCCCTTGCGGGACTGGAGCTGCGGGCATGGGGTCCTTCGTCTGTTGTACGGCGGTCATTCAACCTTATCCATAAGCTGTAGCATGCGGGACTGACAGAATCCCGCCAGGATCCTTTGCCTAGGATGGGTCTACCGCCAACAACGACGAAGGACCTGCTGTGCGCACTTTTGTTTCCGCCGTGGCCACCGTGCTGGGTGTCCTGCTGGCAGCCGTGGCCGTCCCGGCCATCTGGCTCGACCGCAACCTCGTCCAGGAGGACGGTTTCGTGAAACTGGCGGCCCCGCTGGGAAAGAACCCGGAGTTCCAGCAGCAGCTCGCCACGGCGGCTGTAGGAACCATTGACACCAGCGCAGTCCCCGGGTTCCTCGAGGACCTTGTCCAGCCGGTGCTGGAGGACGCCGCCACGTCACTGGCCGGCCTGCCGGGGTATCCGGCGGCCTGGGAGGAGACCCTCCGCAAGAGCCACCGGCTGAGTTTCCCGCAGGCCCCAGCAGACCCGGGCGCCACCGGATCCGTGTCCTCCCTCACCCTGGACGTCGCGCCGCTGGTGGCACTGGGCGTTGAGGAGATCTCGCGCGCAACCAGGCTGCCGCTGGATCCGCCGGGGGAGACGCTGATCAACGTCGGCCAGCCCGAACAGCGGGAGTGGACGGAGCGGCTGGCGACCTATGCACCCATGGGCTACATGCTTGCTGCAGGCTCCGGCATCGCCTTCCTCCTGGCCCTTGTTGCGGCCCGCCGGCGCTGGACGGTACTGGTGGCCACCGGGCTCGGCGGGTTGGCCCTCGCCGGGCTGTGGGCCCTCGGTGCCCAGATAGGTTCGGCGCGGGCACTGGCCACGGACACCGGCAACGAGGTGGCGAACATGTTCCGGAACGAATTCGTGGCCGCGGCCACCGCCGACTTCACGGGCTGGACCGTTGCCGCAGCCATCGCCGGCGGCGTGCTGGTGGTGCTCGGCACTGTGGCCGGGATCGCATCGCGGAGGCGGCCGGGGGCAACCCGGTAGCATGGAGAAATGACCTCCTCTGTTTCCCTTTCGATGCCCACCGTCCCGCGTCGGCGCCGCTCCCCGGAGGAAGTAGCAGCTGCAGCCCCCGTCCTGGGAACCAAGAAGGTGCTGCTGGCTGCGCCCCGCGGTTACTGTGCCGGCGTGGACCGCGCGGTCATCGCCGTCGAAAAGGCCCTGGAACACTACGGCCCGCCGGTCTACGTGCGGAAGCAGATTGTGCATAACGTCCACGTGGTCAGCTCCCTGGAGGAGAAGGGCGCCATATTCGTGGATGAAACCGATGAGGTGCCCGAGGGCGCCCTGGTCATCTTCTCTGCGCACGGTGTTTCACCCGCGGTGGTCGAATCAGCCGAAGAGCGCGGGCTGCGCACCATCGATGCCACCTGCCCCCTGGTGACCAAGGTGCATAAGGAAGCCGTCCGGTTTGCCAAGGACGACTTCGACATCCTCCTGATCGGCCACGACGGCCACGAGGAAGTTGAAGGCACGGCGGGCGAAGCGCCCGAGCACATCCAGATCATCAATGGTCCGCACGAGGTGGACAAGATCACCGTGCGGGATCCGGAAAAAGTCATCTGGCTCTCGCAGACCACCCTCAGTGTCGACGAGACCATGGAAACGGTCCGGCTGCTGAAGGAACGGTTCCCCACGCTCCAGGACCCGCCCAGCGACGACATCTGCTACGCCACCACCAACCGGCAGGTAGCCATCAAGAAGATCTCGCCGCAGGCGGACCTGGTGATCGTGGTCGGCTCGGCCAACTCCTCCAACTCTGTCCGCCTCGTGGAGGTGGCCCTCGAATATGGTGCCAAGGCGTCCTACCGCGTGGATTTCGCCAACGAGGTGGACGAAGCCTGGTTCGAGGGTGTGGCCACCGTGGGCGTGACGTCCGGTGCTTCTGTTCCCGAAGTCCTGGTGCAGGATGTGCTGCGGCTGCTGGCCGAGTACGGCTACGGCACCGTGGAGGAAGTAGTCACCGCTGAAGAGGACCTCCTGTTCTCGCTGCCCAAGGAACTCCGCGCAACGCTCAAGCAGGCCGGCGATGTCAGCCGTGCGCTGGGCGGGCGCAGGCCGCGCAGCTGAAGCAACAGCGCTTCCACAAGCGGGGCGGGACCGCAGCATGCAGCTGCAGTGCCCGCCCCGCTTCTTTTTTCCCTGCCCCGGGCTGCTGGGCCCTTCCTAGGCCGCAGCCTCATCGTGCTGGAGCTCAGGAGCCGAAAGGGCGCGGGGTGTGGCGTCTACTGCCGGTGGCGCAGCCAGGCCCGATTCCTCCAGGGAGTTCAGCTTCCGTGCCGTAGGCAGCACCCGCGCCTCGAGCGTGCCCACCATCGCGTTGTAGCGGTCCACTGACGACTTCAGTGATGAGCCCAGCTTGCTGACGTTTTCGCCGAGTGTTCCCATCCGGTCGTAGAGCTGCCGGGCAAGGTCGAACAGTTCCCGGGCGCTGTCCGTCAGCACATCCTGCCGCCACGTGAAGGCCACTGACTTCAGGACAGCCAGCAAGGTGCTGGGGGAGGCCAGGACCACGTTGCGGGACAAGGCATGGTCCAGGAGTTCCGCGTCCGCCGAGAGGGCAGCTGCCAGGATGGATTCCGCCGGGATAAAGCAGATCACCAGTTCGGGTGAGTTGCCCGGGATGTCCCAGTACTTCTTGTTGCTGAGGGAGTCCACGTGCGCACGGAGGGCCTTCGCGTGGGCGGCCAGCAGCGCCTGCTGCGACCGGCCGTCCGCCTGGACAGTCCGCCCCTGCTGCCCGGGCCGGGAGTCCGCTGCGCCCAGCTGCTGGGCCTCCAGGTAGGACGACAGCGGAACCTTGGCGTCCACCACCAGCTGCTTTTCGCCCGGAAGCTGGACCACCAGGTCAGGGCGGACAGACGAATCACTGCCGGCGCTGTGAAGCTGCTCCACGAAGTCCACATGGCGGAGCATCCCCGAGGCCTCCACCACCCGCCGCAGCTGCACCTCGCCCCACTGTCCGCGGGCGCTGTTTGAGCGCAATGCGGACTCCAGCGCGTGCGTGGACCGGATCAGCTGCTCATCTGAGTGCCGGGCTTCCCGCAGCTGCTGCGCGAGCTGGCCGTACTGTTCCACCCTGTCACGCTCCAGCAGGGCCACCTGCTGCTGCACGGCCGAGAGCTTCTCCGCCACCGGCGCAAGTGCGCGCAGCACGCTGCCGTCCTGCGTCCGTGCCTCGCCAAGCTCCCGGTTCTGTGCCGCCAAAAGCCGCCGCTCGGCGTCGGCCGCTGCGAACTGCGCGCTGACCTCTGAAAGCCGGGACGAGACAGCGTCGAAGTCCGCCTCCAGGGCATGCGAGTTCTTCCGCAGCACAAAATAGGTGGCAGCTGCACCGGCAAGGGCGCCGAGCAGCAGCATGAACAAGGCCAGAATCAACGCAAAAACATCCATGCCCTCACTGTTGCATGGGGGTCGGACAATCGGGGGCAGTGACATCCACGGGTACAGGCGGGGGACGCCCTGCGGGTAGAATCAATGCTCGTGGCTCTTACTATTGGCATCGTCGGACTGCCCAACGTCGGCAAATCAACCCTCTTCAACGCGCTTACCCGCAACCAGGTCCTGGCCGCGAACTATCCGTTCGCCACCATTGAACCGAACGTCGGCGTCGTGAACCTGCCCGACCCCCGCCTCGACAAGCTGGCCGGGATCTTCGGCTCGCAGCGCATCCTGCCCGCAGCGGTCTCCTTCGTGGACATCGCCGGCATCGTCAAGGGCGCGTCCGAAGGCGAAGGGCTGGGGAACCAGTTCCTTGCCAACATCCGTGAAGCCGAAGCCATCGCCGAAGTGGTCCGCGTCTTCGACGATCCCGACGTCGTCCACGTCGACGGCAAGGTGGATCCGCGCTCGGACATGGAAACCATCAACACCGAGCTCATCCTCGCCGACCTGCAGACCATCGAGAAGGCCATCCCCCGGATCGAAAAAGAGGTCAAGATCAAGAAGCGCGAGGCCGCAGAGCTGGCAGCCATCAAGGCAGCGCAGGCGGTCCTTGAACGCGGCGACACCATCTACTCCTCGATCAAGAGCGACAAGCTGGAGATGGAACACCTCAAGGAGCTCGGCCTGCTGACGGCCAAGCCCTTCATCTACGTCTTCAACGCGGACGAGGCAATCCTGGGCAGCCCGGAAAAGCAGGAGGAACTCCGCGCCCTGGTTGCCCCCGCAGACTGCATCTTCCTGGACGCCAAACTTGAGGCCGACCTCGTGGAACTGGACGAGGAAGAAGCCCGCGAGATGCTGGAAATGAACGGCCAGGACGAGTCCGGCCTCGACCAGCTGGCGCGGGTCGGCTTCCACACCCTGGGCCTGCAGACCTACCTCACGGCAGGCCCCAAGGAAGCACGCGCCTGGACCATCAAGCAGGGGGACACCGCGCCACAGGCGGCGGGCGTCATCCATTCGGACTTCCAGCGCGGGTTCATCAAGGCCGAAGTGGTCTCTTTCGACGACCTCGTCGATGCGGGCTCCATGGCCGAAGCCAAGTCCCGCGGCAAGGTGCGGATCGAAGGCAAGGAATATGTCATGGCCGACGGCGATGTGGTGGAGTTCCGCTTCAACGTCTAACCGGTCCAGCGTCTGCCTGCGCGGACACCTTATCCTGACTATGTAGGGCGTGATCCTGGCAGCTCCAGGTCCCCTTTCCCCGAAGGGAAAACACAAGGAGGCGGCATGCCGGTCGGGCGTCTGATGCGTTATGTCACCGCGGCCCTTGCGGCTGTGGTGGTGCTTTCGGGTTGCTCCGGCGGCGGCACCGCGCCTGTGATCGTGGGGGAGGCGAAGCGGGGCGGGACTGCCACGGTCGCCGAAGTCAACGCGTTCTCATCCTTTAATCCGTACAGTGCCGACGGCAACACGGACATCAATTCCAAGATCGGCTACATCACCCACTCCGGGTTCTACTACCTGGACGACAAGGCGGCGGTGGTCCGCAATGACAAGTTCGGCCGGTTCGAGAAGGTGTCCGACGAGCCCCTTAAGGTGAAGTACACCGTCAACGAAGGGGTCAAATGGTCCGACGGCGAGGCCATCGACGCCGGTGACCTCCTCCTCAGCTGGGCGGCAGGATCGGGCTACTTCGACGACGCCGACCCCATGGCGGGAACCGGCACCAGATACTTTTCCACGGCATCGGACACCAGCGGGCTGGCGGGCACGGTCTTTCCCGAAGTGGGGGGAGACGGGCGTTCGATCACCCTTGAATACGCCACTCCGTACGCTGACTGGGAAGTAGCCTTCGACGTCGGCCTCCCGGCCCACGTCGTCGCGGCCAAGGGCGGGCTGAACGATGAAGAGGACCTGGTTGAACTGCTTCGCGACTCACCGCGCGGCGACCCAGAGAAGCCCGCGGTCAACACGGAGCTGAAGGCAGTCAGCGATTTCTGGAACTCGGGCTTCGATACGAAGGCCCTCCCGGACGACCCCGCCCTGTACCTTTCCAGCGGCCCGTACATCGTGGTTGACATCGTTCCCGAAGTCTCGATGAGGCTTGTCCGGAACCGGGATTACGTCTGGGGGTCCGAACCGTGGCTGGATGAAATCAACGTCCGGTTCACGGGGGCCCTTTCGGGGGCCGTCGACGCCCTGCGGAACGGGCAGGCGGACATCATTGCCCCCCAGCCCTCGGCCGGAACCGAGGACGTGTTCGCGGGCCTGGTGGAGCAGGGCAACACCCTCGAACGGTACAACCAGTCCGGCTATGACCACCTGGACCTCAACTTCTCCGGCCCGTTCGCCAGCCGGGATGTCCGCGAGGCATTCCTCAAGACCGTCCCGCGCCAGGCCATCGTCGACGCCGTGGTGGGGGATTTGCAGCCGGACGCAAAACCGCTGGACTCCCACGTCTTCCTGCCGGCACAGCCCAAGTATGCGGACACCGCCAGGAACAATGGCTCCGCGGAATTCGCCGAGGTGGATATCGAAGCTGCAAAAGAGCTCCTGGACGGGGAGACACCCACGGTCAGGATCCTCTACAACCGGGACAACCCCAACCGTGCCGAGGCCTTCGCCCTGATCCGGGACTCGGCGGCACTTGCGGGATTCCGGGTGCAGGACGGCGGGCAAAGCAGCGCCGACTGGGCCAGGTCACTGGGCGAGGAAGGCCACGACGCTGCGCTGCTGGGCTGGATTGGCAGCAGCGCCGGGGTGAGCCGCGTGCCGCAGATTTTCCGGACGGGCGCTGGCAGCAACTTCAACGGCTTCTCGGACACCGACGCGGACAAAGCCATGGAAGAGCTCGCACGGACCACGGACCTGGGAAAACAGGACGAGCTGCTCGCGGAAATCGACAAGCAGATCTGGGACAACGCCTACGGGCTCCCGCTCTACCAGACCATCGGCACCACCGCCTTCGGCCCGCGGATCACCGGCGTGAAATCAAGCTCCGGTCCCCTGGGCGTCTGGTGGAATGTGTGGGACTGGCGCCTGGCCTAACCCTTCGCTTCCAGCGCGACCTCCTTCCAGCCGCGCAGCCTTGTGAGCGCTCACGCATCCGATTAGCGGCGCGGGCTACTCGCGAGTAGCATGTGACTTGCACAACTTCCGTTCACCGGGTATCGCACTGGAGCA
Organism: Arthrobacter nitrophenolicus; assembly: GCF_045833485.1. Classification (NCBI taxonomy): domain Bacteria; kingdom Bacillati; phylum Actinomycetota; class Actinomycetes; order Micrococcales; family Micrococcaceae; genus Arthrobacter; species Arthrobacter nitrophenolicus. The sequence continues at coordinate 273,544 of NZ_CP174504.1, read as the reverse complement.
TCTCGGTCACGGTTTGGCAACGGAGTACCAGTATTTGGACTCCGTGCGGTTAGGCTAATCGTCATATGTAGGCTGCGTCACAGTGTGAAAGCTGCGTCCGGCCTGCGGGGAAGCACAAGAATTCCCTCGATATCTCCCACAACTCATAGGAGGCGGAATGCGTTTCACGCGCACTTCCAAAGCACTGGGCATCGTGGCAATCGCCGCGCTTGCCCTGACCGGGTGCGGCGCTGGAGGCGGCACCACTGAAGGGGGCGGCGAATCAACCGGCGACCCCAACAAGGTCATCAGCGCCTACAGCAACGAACCACAGAACCCGTTGCTGCCGGCAAACACCAACGAAGTGTATGGCGGCCGCGTTGTCGAGCTGCTCTTCGAAGGCCTGCGGACCTACGACGCCGACGGCAAGCCGGTCAATGCCCTCGCGGAATCCATTGAATCCGATGACGCCCAGAACTGGACCATCAAGGTCAAGCAGGGCACGAAGTTCACCAACGGCGAGGAAATCACCGCCACGACGTTCGTGGACTCCTGGAACTACGCCGCCAACTCGAAGAACCTGCAGAACAACGGCTTCTTCTTCGAGTCCATCGAGGGCTACGAGGAAGTTTCCGCCGTCACCCAGGAAACCAGCGCGGACGGCAAGACCAAAACCACCCCGGCTCCCACCGCGGAGACCATGTCCGGGCTGGTGGCCAAGGACGACTCCACCATCACTGTGAAGCTGGCCCAGCCGGAGGCTGACTGGTCGTTGCGGCTTGGTTACTCGGCATTCTTCCCGCTTCCCTCTGCCGCCCTGGCCGACCCGAAGGCCTTCGGTGAAAACCCGGTGGGCAACGGTCCGTACAAGATGGAAAAGGAAGGCGCCTGGGTTCACGACCAGTCCATCTCGCTCGTGAAGAACCCTGACTACAGCGGTCCCCGCGAAGCCAAGAACGGCGGCGTCACCTTCAAGTTCTACACGGATCCGGGCCCGGCTTACACGGACCTGCAGTCCGACAACCTGGATGTCACCGACGTGCTTCCGTCCAACGCGCTGAAGACCTACGTCACCGACTTCCCGGACCGCAACGCCACCAAGCCGGTGGCAACCAACTCCACGCTGAACATCCCGCCGTACAACCCGAACTTCCAGGGTGAAGCCGGCAAGCTCCGCCGCCAGGCACTGTCCTACGCCATCAACCGCGAGGAAATTGCCAAGGTCATCTTCAACGGCACCCGTACCCCGGCCAAGGCCTTTGTTCCGCCGGTGATCGAAGGTTTTGAAGAAGGAATCAAGGGCAGCGAAGTTCTGAAGTTCGACGCCGCCAAGGCCAAGGACCTGTGGGCACAGGCGGAGAAGATCCAGCCGTACGACGATTCCAAGCCGCTCCAGATTGCCTCCAACACCGATGGCGGCAACAAGGAATGGATCGACGCTGTAGCCAACGGCTTCAAGAACAACCTGGGCATCCAGGCTGAAATCCAGCCCTTCGCGAAGTTCGCAGAGGTGCTGAACCTGCGCAAGTCCCAGCAGCTTCCGGGCCTGACCCGCGCCGGCTGGCAGGGCGACTACCCCTCGCTCTACAACTTCCTGGGACCCGTCTGGGCAACGAACGCCTCCTCCAACTACGAGAAGTACACGAACCCCGAGTTCGACAAGCTGCTCAAGGAGGGCCTCGCCGCCAAGACCACGGAAGAGGCAAACGCCAAGTTCAACCAGGCACAGGAGATCCTCTTTGAAGATCTTCCGGGCCTGCCGCTCTGGGACCAGGCACGGCCGATCGTATGGAGTAACAACGTTGTGAAGGCCGAGACAGGCTGGAACGGCGGCATCCGCTACTTCGATATCACGGCTAAGTAGTTCCAGAACTCACTTGCCGCCAGGCAGATGGGGGTCCGGTCACAGCCGGGCCCCCATTGGCTTGCACGGCAGGAAGGCACCCCATGAACCTGTTTACTTCCCTGCCGGAAGGCTGGTGATCCAGTGGTCCGCTTTATCCTGCGCCGACTGCTCCAGGTGATCCCGGTCTTCCTCGGCACCACGCTTCTCGTTTACTACATGGTGTTCGCACTGCCCGGCGACCCCATCGCGGCGCTCTTCGGCGACCGCCAGCCGCCGCAGGCAGTCATTGATACCCTGCGCAGCCAGTACCACCTGGACGAACCGTTCTGGGTCCAGTACGGCCTCTTCCTGAAGAACCTCTTCACGTTCAACCTGGGCAACGACTTCACCGGCCAGCCCATCGCGGCAAGTCTCGCCAGGGTCTTCCCTGTGACGGCGATGCTCGCCATCGAGGCCCTGGCGATCCAGGCGATCTTCGGCGTAGCCTTTGGCGTTTTCGCAGGCCTGCGCCGCGGCGGCTGGTTTGATTCCACGGTCCTTGTGGCGTCCCTGGTGGTCATTGCAGTTCCCACCTTCGTGCTGGGCTTCGTCTTCCAGTTGGTATTCGGCGTCCAGTTGGGCTGGGCCAAACCAACAGTCGGGGCGAATGCGGACTGGGGCAGCCTGCTGCTGCCCGCCGTCGTCCTGGGCCTCGTGTCCTTTGCGTACGTCCTCCGCCTGACCCGCGCCTCCGTCAGCGAAAACATGAACGCGGACTATGTCCGGACCGCGACCGCCAAAGGCCTTTCCCGGCCGCGGGTGGTCATGGCCCACATCCTGCGCAACTCGCTGATCCCTGTCGTCACCTACCTCGGCGCCAACCTCGGCGGCCTGATGGGCGGCGCCATTGTCACCGAAGGCATCTTCAACGTTCCGGGCGTCGGCAACAAGCTGTACCAGGCAGTCCTGCGCAGTGAAGGGCCCACCATCGTCTCCATTGTCAGCGTGCTGGTGCTGGTGTTCGTGGTGGCCAACCTGCTCGTCGACCTCCTGTACGCCTGGCTTGACCCGAGGATCCGCTATGACCAGTAACAACAGCCACTTCGTGGCTCCCATCGATGAAACGCCGCTGCTGGCAACGGACGCCGTCAAGACTGACCAGGCACCGCTCAGCCTATGGTCGGATGCGTGGCGCAAGCTCCGCCGTCGTCCGCTCTTCATCATTTCGGCGCTGCTCATTTTGGCACTGACCGTGGTGGCCCTGTTCCCCGGCCTGTTCACTTCAGTGCCGCCAAACGAGGGCTGCGAGCTGGCCAACTCGGAAGGCGGTCCCACTGCCGGGCACCCGTTCGGATTTACCTTCCAGGGCTGCGACGTCTACTCGCGCGTCATCCACGGAACCCAGGCATCGCTGTCCGTTGGCATCCTCTCGGTGCTGTGCGTGCTGGTCATCGGGGTCACCATCGGTGCGCTGGCCGGCTACTACGGCGGCTGGCTGGATTCTGTCCTTGCCCGCCTGGGTGACATCTTCTTTGCGTTGCCCCTGATTCTGGGCGCGCTGGTGATCACCCAGCTGCCCTTCTTCCGCGAGAACAAGAGCGTCTGGACGGTGGTGTTCGTCATCTCCCTCCTGGCGTGGCCGCAGATGGCCCGCATCACCCGGGGCGCCGTCATCGAGGTGCGCAACGCCGACTTCGTCACGGCCGCCCAGGCCTTGGGGGTCTCCAAGTTCGGGGCGCTGGTGCGGCACGTGCTGCCCAACGCACTCGCTCCCATCATCGTGCTGGCAACGCTTGAGCTGGGTGTCTTTATCGTGGCCGAGGCAACCCTGTCCTTCCTGGGCATCGGCCTGCCGCAGAGCATCATGTCCTGGGGTAATGACATCGCCGGGGCGCAGGCGTCCATCCGGACCAGCCCGGAGATCATGCTGTATCCGGCTGCGGCCCTGTCCATCACGGTACTCAGCTTCATCATGCTCGGTGACGCCGTCCGTGACGCCCTCGATCCCAAGAGCCGCCAGCGATGAGAGATAAAGAGATGACAACTCCAGACGTCCGCATCGAAGAAGCCGGGACCACGGGCACCAGGCCGCTGCTGGAAATCCGCGACCTCGCCATCACGTTCAAGACCAGCGGCGGTGAAGTCCAGGCTGTCCGCGACGCGCACCTGACCATCATGCCGGGCGAGACGGTGGCAATCGTGGGGGAGTCCGGCTCCGGCAAGTCGACCACCGCGCTGGCGGCGATTGGACTGCTGCCCAACAACGGGCGGGTCTCCGGCGGCCAGATCCTGCTCGACGGCGAGGACATTGCCCATGCCAGCGAGCAGCGCATGATCGAGTTGCGCGGCAACACCATCGGCATGGTTCCGCAGGACCCCATGTCCAACCTGAACCCCGTATGGAAGATCGGCTACCAGGTCCGCGAGACGCTCCGTGCGAACGGACGGCCCAGCGGACCTGATGACATCGCCAAGGTGCTGGCCGAGGCCGGCCTGCCGGACGCCAAGCGGCGTGCGAACCAGTACCCGCACGAGTTCTCCGGCGGCATGCGGCAGCGCGCCCTGATTGCCATCGGACTCTCGTGCCAGCCGCGCCTGCTGATCGCCGACGAGCCGACGTCCGCCCTGGACGTCACCGTGCAGCGCCAGATCCTGGACCACCTTGAAACCATGACCAGCGAACTGGGCACCTCGGTGCTGCTCATCACCCATGACCTGGGGTTGGCAGCCGAACGGGCCGACAAGGTCGTGGTGATGTACCAGGGCCGGGTGGTGGAGGCAGGTCCGTCGCTGGAGCTGCTGCGCAACCCGCGGCACCCCTACACCAAGAGGCTGGTGGAGTCCGCTCCGTCGCTGGCCAGCCGCCGCATCCAGGCGGCCAAGGAACAGGGCGTGGAGACGGCGGACCTGCTGGCTCCGGCTGCAGAACCGGCGGCTGCGGACAACGTTCTGGAGATCCAGGACCTGCGGAAGGTCTATAAGCTCCGGCAGGGGCTGGGGAAGTCAACGGACTTCGCGGCCGTTGACGGCGTCAGCTTCAACGTCCAGCGCGGAACCACGACGGCGATCGTGGGGGAGTCCGGGTCGGGGAAGTCCACGGTGGCGAAGATGGTGTTGCAGCTGGAAAAGCCCACGGACGGCCGGATCCTGTTCGACGGCGTGGACACCTCGAAGCTTAAGGCAGCAGAGCTGTTCAAGTTCCGTCGCCGGGTTCAGCCGATCTTCCAGGACCCCTATGGCTCCCTGGACCCGATGTACAACATCTTCCGCACCATCGAGGAGCCGTTGCGGGTCCACAAGATTGGCAACAGTGCGAGCCGGGAGAAGAAGGTCCGGGAGCTGCTGGACCAGGTGGCACTGCCACAGTCCGCCATGCAGCGGTACCCGAACGAGCTCTCTGGCGGGCAGCGGCAGCGTGTTGCCATTGCCCGTGCCCTGGCGCTGGACCCCGAAGTCATCATCTGTGACGAAGCGGTGTCCGCCCTGGACGTGCTGGTCCAGGCGCAGGTCCTGAACCTGCTGGCGGACCTGCAGTCGAACCTGGGGCTGACCTACCTGTTCATCACCCATGACCTCGCCGTGGTCCGCCAGATCGCGGACCACGTGTGCGTCATGGAAAAGGGACGCCTGGTGGAAACCGGCTCCACAGATGAGGTCTTCGAATCGCCGCGGGAGGACTACACCAAGGCCCTCCTCAATGCCATCCCGGGCGCGAAGCTGATGCTGCCGCCTGAAGTGGCGTAGCCGCGGCATCACCTACAACGGTTGGAGCCGGTGCCTTCCAGGCGCCGGCTCCAGCCGTTTTGCATGCCTTGAGCTGTCAGTCCTGTGATTCGCCTGGGGCTCCGGCGGCCAGTACTGCGCCCGTATCCGGGGCCTGCGTCCTTTCGAGCCCCAGGTCGCGCAGCCGCTGCTCCAGCAGGGAGCCCAGCGCCCTGCGCCCGGACGGGTTCATGTGGACGGCGTCCGCGAGGTCCTTGGCCAGGCCGTACCGGGTCAGCCAGTCGCCCACCGACACAAACGGCAGCCCGCGCTCTGCCGCCACCGACCCCAGCAGGGTGTCCACGTCCGTGCGGCGCCCTCCGCCGTCGTCCTTGCTGCGCGCCAGCGTACCGATCATTGCCATCCGGGTGCCGGGATAGCGGGCCTGCAGTTCCCCGATCAGGCTTTCCGCATTGGTGGTGATCTGCCGGTCGGTGGCGCCGCTGGCGGCGTCATTGCCGCCACCTTGGATGACGATCAGGGCAGGTGTCCCGGAAGGAAGCAGCCAGTCACCGTCGCGGAGGGCCTCAATGTAGTTGCCGGTGCTGCCGTTGGCGGAGACGAACCCGGTGCCGCCGCGTCCGCAGAAGTAGACCTTGTACCCGGCTGCCGTCAGAGCCTGGCGGGGCCATCCGTCGAGGGGTTCCGACTGGGAGTCGCCGATCAGGAGTGCCGTCCGGCTGATGTCCGGGACCACCGCCTCGAGCCGGCCGTTGGCAGGATTCCGGACCCTGGAGCCCGTAGCCGGTGCTTCGGCGGCTGCCGCGTGGCCTGGGGCGGCCGCGGCCTGGACGGCAGGCGCTGCCGGGGAAGGGGCCGGCAAGGTGCATCCCGCTAAGGAAACCAAGGCGCACAGTGCAACGACGGCGGCGGCTCCGAAGGTGCCAAGGCTGCCGCCTGCCAAGGCTCTATTCATATGAAGTCTCCGGGCCTGCTCAGTGCGTCGTTGCGTGGTGTCAGAGTAATCATGTGGCATGCCGGAACGGTTGGCCAGTGATTTTGCTCACTTTTTTCCGGCGTGGCGGAGATGCGGCTGCAGGGCAAGCCATCGGAACCCCTGATTTTTAGGCCAATAAATGCCAGTGCCGGTAAGATGGGGGAAGGCGCCCTGTGCAAAGGGCCTGATCCGTCGTGCGTTCCGGTTAGGAATTGGCGCGATACAACAGCTGACTCCACTGAATCGAGCCATTACGCATGTCTGAAACCACCACCAACACCGCGGTAGCCACTGCATCGCGCAGTGACCTGCGCAACGTCGCGATCGTGGCCCACGTTGACCACGGCAAGACCACCCTGGTCGACGCCATGCTCAAGCAGACCAACTCCTTCGCCGAGCACAACCACCTCGAAGACCGCGTGATGGACTCCGGTGACCTTGAGCGCGAAAAGGGCATCACCATCCTGGCTAAGAACACCACGGTGGCCTACAACGGTCCGTCCTCCAACGGCGAGACCATCACCATCAACGTGATCGACACCCCGGGCCACGCCGACTTCGGCGGCGAGGTGGAGCGCGGCCTGTCCATGGTTGACGGCGTGGTGCTGCTGGTGGACTCCTCGGAAGGACCCCTGCCGCAGACCCGCTTCGTGCTGCGCAAGGCACTGGCCGCGCACCTGCCGGTCATCCTGCTGGTCAACAAGACCGACCGGCCCGACGCCCGCATCGACGAAGTGGTCCACGAGTCCATGGACCTGCTCCTGGGCCTCGCCTCCGACCTCGCCGACGAGGTGCCGGACCTGGACCTGGACAAGGTCCTCGAAGTGCCGGTCGTCTACGCCGCCGCAAAGGTTGGCCGGGCTTCCTTGGAGCAGCCCGCCAACGGCTCCGCTCCGGACAACGAGGACCTGGAACCGCTGTTCAAGGCCATCATTGAGCACATTCCTGCACCCACGTACAACCCTGAAGGTGTGCTGCAGGCGCACGTCACCAATCTGGACGCCTCCCCGTTCCTGGGCCGCCTCGCCCTGCTCCGCATTTACAACGGAACGCTCCGCAAGGGCCAGCAGGTTGCCTGGGCCCGCCAGAACGGCGAGCTGAAGACCGTGAAGATCACGGAACTCCTGGCCACCAAGGCCCTGGAGCGCGTTCCTGCCGAATCCGCAGGCCCCGGTGAGATCGTCGCCGTCGCCGGCATCGAGGACATCACCATCGGTGAGACCCTGACCGACGTCGAAAACCCGCAGCCGCTGCCGCTGATCACCGTCGACGATCCCGCGATCTCCATGACCATCGGTATCAACACCTCGCCGCTCGCCGGCAAGGTCAAGGGCGCCAAGGTGACTGCCCGCCAGGTGAAGGACCGCCTGGACAAGGAGCTGATCGGTAACGTCTCCATCAAGGTGCTCCCCACCGAGCGTCCGGATGCCTGGGAAGTGCAGGGCCGTGGTGAGCTCGCCCTCGCCATCCTGGTGGAGCAGATGCGCCGTGAAGGTTTCGAGCTGACTGTCGGCAAGCCGCAGGTTGTCACCAAGACCATCGACGGCAAGATCCACGAGCCGATGGAACACATGACCATCGACGTGCCGGAAGAGTACCTCGGCGCGGTGACGCAGCTGATGGCAGCCCGGAAGGGCCGCATGACCAACATGGCCAACCACGGCACCGGCTGGTGCCGCATGGAGTTCATCGTTCCGGCCCGTGGCCTGATCGGTTTCCGCACCAAGTTCCTCACCGATACCCGCGGTGCCGGAATTGCGGCTTCCATTTCCGAAGGCTACGAGCCGTGGGCCGGCCCCATCGAGTACCGCACCAACGGTTCCATGGTTGCCGACCGCGCAGGTGTTGTGACCCCGTTCGCCATGATCAACCTGCAGGAACGCGGCTCGTTCTTCGTCAAGCCCACCTCCGAGGTGTACGAGGGCATGATTGTTGGCGAGAACTCCCGCGCCGATGACATGGACGTGAACATCACCAAGGAAAAGAAGCTCACCAACATGCGTGCCGCTTCTTCCGATACCTTCGAGAACCTGACGCCGCCGCGCGAGCTCACCCTCGAAGAGTCGCTGGAATTCGCCCGCGAGGACGAGTGCGTGGAGGTGACCCCGGAAGCCATCCGCATCCGCAAGGTCATCCTGGACACCAACGAGCGTGCCAAGGCAAACCGCGCCCGCGCCAAGGCGTAGCAAGACCGCAGTTCCCGAAGAAAGCCACCGGCAACTTGCCGGTGGCTTTCTTCATACCGCTGTGCGGAGTGAAACGGGCCCTTGGGCCGCAGCGGAAGTCCCGGCGCATCGAGCTTCGCCGGCCCTGCGCCCTGCCGCTTTCCACATAGGCGTGGCTCCCGCTGCGTCCGGGAGGCCGGAACCGGCAGCATGCACCCATGAGAACTGTTACCGATGTCTTGGCGGCGATGGGCGGAGTGGGCAGCACCAGCAACCTCAGGCAAGCCGGTGTCCCGCGCGGGAGCATTGAAGCGGGCGTGCTGGATGCTTCCGTTCAGAGGATCGCGCGCGGTGTTTACGCGCTGCCCGATGCCGACCCGCTGCTCGTCCATGCCGCCCGCCATCACGCCGTGCCGGCGTGCGTCACCGCTGCTGCGGCGGCGGGTTTGTGGGTGGTCAGCACGCCCGACGTGCCGCATCTTGCCGCGCGGCACGGACGTAGGATCCCCGGCTGCGTGGTTCATCGGGGCAGTGTTCCGCCTACGTACCTGGACGTTGTGTGCCAGGCGCTGCGCTGCCTGCCGCCGCTGGACGGACTGGTCGTTGCAGAATCCGCCGTCAAGAAGGGGCTGATTCAGCTGCCGGTCCTGCGGGAACGCTTCCCGGCCCTGCGGGAAAAGTCAATCCTCAGCCTGGTGGCCAGAATCAGGCCCCAATCCGGCTCCATTATCGAGACGATGGCCCGCTATCTGTTGGAAGAGGCGGGCCTGACGGTCGAGATGCAGGTAAAGATTCCCGGTATGGGCCACCTGGACCTCCTGGTTGATGGCCTCCTGGGGATCGAAACCGACGGCTTTGACCACCACAGCAGCCGGTCTGCATACCGCGAGGACAGGAGGCGGTGGAACGTCACTGTCGTCCGCGGCGTCCCCACGCTGCGTGTGACCTTTGAGATGCTTGCCGGCAAGCCGCAGGAGTTCGTGCTGATGGTGCAGCGGGCACTTGCCACCTACCGCAGTGCGCAGTGACAGCGGGCATCGGCGCGCAGTGGACGTCCCGGCGCAGTGAGAGATACCCTAGCCGCGCGGCCGGCGGCGTTCGGGCGCCGGGGGAACCTGCTTGGCCGCCACCACAAGGCCAAGGGGAATTACGACGTCGGCCTGCCGGGTTCGGATGGTGCAGGCACCGGCGTCGCAGGAGACCAGGTGGCCCAGGGCGTCCGTGAGGCCGTCCTCGAACCGGTAGCGGACCACCACCCGTGTTCCGGGTTTGGCTGCGGCAAGGAACCCTGCGGGGGTAGGCGGCTGACTCACCAGTTCATACTAGGGGTGCCGGCTAGGTTCGCGGGAACGGGCTGGGAGATAATAGGCTCAGATGTCAAGAGTCCGGCCGCAGCTGCCGGATGCAAGAACCGGCGGGTCGCCGGAACCAACGTGGAGAGGCCAGGGACGTGACGTACGTAATCGCGCAGCCGTGTGTGGATGTCAAGGACAAGGCATGTATCGAAGAATGCCCCGTCGACTGCATCTATGAAGGTGAGCGTTCGCTGTACATCCATCCGGACGAATGCGTCGACTGCGGCGCCTGCGAGCCCGTATGCCCGGTTGAGGCGATCTACTACGAGGATGACACTCCGGACGAGTGGGCAGACTACTACAAGGCCAACGTCGAGTTCTTCGACGACCTCGGTTCACCGGGTGGTGCCGCCAAGATCGGCAACACCGGCAAGGACCACCCGATGATCGCCGCCCTGCCGCCGCAGAACCAAGACCACTGACGCCCGCGGGAAGATGACTGCAGCAGTGAATTCGTTCGGCCTTGACCTGCCCGATTACCCGTGGGAGGCCATGGCGCCGTACCTCGCGAAGGCCTCGGAGCATCCTGGCGGAGTGGTGAACCTGTCCATCGGGACACCGGTGGATCCCACCCCGGCACTGATCCAGGATGCGCTGAAGGCCGCTGCTGACGCACCGGGATACCCCACCGTGCACGGCACACCCGCACTCCGCGAGGCCATCGCGGGCTGGTTCGAGCGCCGACGGGGAGTGGCCGGGCTGGACCCCCGCAACATCATGCCCACGGTCGGTTCCAAGGAACTGGTCGCGTGGCTGCCGCTGCTGCTGGGCCTGAAGCCGGGGGACGTCGTCGTACGCCCCAAGGTGGCGTATCCGACGTACGATATCGGCGCAACGCTGGCAGGGGCCACCTCTGTTGCGACGGACAACCTGGACGAGCTCGACGACGCCACGCGCTCCCGGGTGCGCCTGATCTGGGTCAATTCCCCAGGAAACCCCACCGGCAGCGTCCGCGACGCCGACTCCCTGAAAGCCCTCGTTGTGCAGGCCCGGGAACTGGGTGCGGTGGTGGCGTCCGATGAATGCTACGCCGAACTGGGCTGGGGAACCTGGGACGTCCAGCGCGGCGGCCAGCGCGTCCCCAGTATCCTGGATCCGCGGGTTGCCGGCGGATCGCACCAGGGCCTGCTCGCCGTTTATTCGCTCAGCAAGCAGTCCAACCTCGCAGGCTACCGCGCCGCCTTCGTGGCCGGCGATCAGGACCTGATGCCCAACCTCGTCAACAGCCGCAAGCACGCCGGCATGATCGTTCCCTATCCCGTGCAGGAGGCCATGCGCGTGGCGCTGGGAGACGACACGCACGTCGAGGCGCAGAAGGACCTTTACCGCGGACGCCGGGAGCGACTGGTTCCTGCGCTCCTGGACTTCGGCCTGGAGATCAAGGATTCCGACGCCGGCCTGTACCTCTGGTCCACGGCGGGGGAGAACACCTGGGACACCGTGGCCCGGCTGGCGGAGCGCGGCATCGTGGTGGGCCCCGGGGTCTTCTACGGCGAGGCCGGCAACGGCTATGTCCGGGTTGCCCTGACGGGAACCGACGAGCGGATCGACGCTGCGGTGGACCGCCTCCGCTAAGCCGGAGGCGCACGCACCCCCGTAACAATCGTGTGACTCGCGCCACATCGCGGGCATTTCAGGGGGAATCAGGCTGTCTCGAATTAGTGACACCCGCCAAGGGGCGGTACTTTTTAACTGATCAATGGTGGCTTTCTACAAGAAGGCAGCCCGGGTGTTGGAACCTGTGTCCTCAGGGTCAGTGCGCGGCTCACCTGATATTGGATCAAGCTTTCGACAGAGGCCCAGACGCCTCATGAAGGGGACTCCATGACTGAGACCAACAACGCTGCGACCCTGCTGCACGCAGGTGGGGAGCTCAAGCTCCCGCGCATCCCGGTTATTGAAGGAAACGAAGGCTACGACGTTTCCAAGCTGCTGAAGCAGACGGGCGCAGTCACCTTTGACCCCGGCTTCATGAACACCGCGGCAACCACCTCGGCCATCACCTACATCGATGGCGATGCGGGCATCCTGCGCTACCGCGGGTACCCCATCGAGCAGCTGGCACAGCACTCCAGCTTCCTTGAGGTGTCCTACCTGCTGATCTACGGCAACCTGCCTACGCCCACGGAACTGGATGAGTTCGACCAGAAGATCCGGCGCCATACCCTGCTCCACGAGGAGCTGAAGGGCTTCTTCGGCGGCTTCCCCCGCGATGCGCACCCGATGCCCGTCCTGTCCTCCGCAGTGTCCGCGCTGTCCACGTTCTACCAGGACTCGCTGGACCCGTTCAACGCCGAGCAGGTGGAAGTTTCCACCATCCGGCTCATGGCCAAGCTGCCGGTCATCGCCGCCTATGCGCACAAGAAGTCCATCGGCCAGCCCATGCTGTACCCGGACAACTCCCACAACCTCGTGGAGAACTTCCTGCGCCTGAGCTTCGGCCTGCCGGCCGAGCACTACGAAGTCGATCCGATCGTGGCCAAGGCCCTGGACCTGCTGCTCATCCTGCACGCGGACCACGAGCAGAACTGCTCCACCTCCACCGTGCGCCTGGTGGGCTCCTCCAACGCCAACCTCTTCGCCTCTGTCTCCGCAGGCATCAACGCCCTCTTCGGCCCGGCCCACGGCGGCGCCAACGAAGCTGTGCTGAAAATGCTCCGGCAGATCCAGGCCGAGGGCCTCAAGCCCGAGGACTACATGGAGAAGGTCAAGAACAAGGAGGACGGCGTCCGCCTCATGGGCTTCGGGCACCGTGTCTACAAGAACTACGATCCGCGTGCCAAGATCGTCAAGGCCACCGCGCACGAGATCCTCGAGAAGCTCGGCGGCAACGACGAACTGCTGGACATCGCCCTCCGCCTGGAAGAGAAGGCGCTCAACGATGACTACTTCATCCAGCGCAAGCTCTACCCGAACGTGGACTTCTACACCGGCCTGATCTACAAGGCCATGGGCTTCCCGGAGAAGATGTTCACCGTGCTGTTCGCAATCGGACGCCTCCCCGGCTGGATCGCCCAGTGGCGTGAAATGATCAGCGACCCCAACACGAAGATCGGCCGTCCGCGCCAGCTCTACATCGGCGAACCGGCCCGGGACTACCCGGCACGCTAACGCACCCGGCCAGGTCCGGATAGTACGACGGCGGCCGCCCACCTTTCCAAGGTGGGCGGCCGTTTGCGTGGTGCCATCGGTGATCGGGCTTGTCGAGATGCAGGGTGTCGACAGGCTCAACCACCGGTCCGATCAGTTGTTGTAGCCGTTGGGGTTGTTTTTTTGCCAGCGCCAGTGGTCTTCGCACATTTCGTCGATGGTTTTGGTGGTGGACCAGCTGAGGTCGGCGAGGGCGGAGGTGGCGTCTGCCCAGAAGGCGGGCAGGTCTCCGGCGCGGCGGGCGGTGATTTCGTAGGGGATGGGTTTGCCGACTGCTTTTTCGAAGGAGTGCAGGACTTCCAGGACGGAGGAGCCTTTGCCGGAGCCGAGGTTCCAGCGGAAGACGCCGGCGCGGGCTGTGACGTGGTCCAGGGCTGCGACGTGGCCTTGGGCGAGGTCGACGACGTGGATGTAGTCGCGCAGGCAGGTCCCGTCGGGGGTGTCGTAGTCGCCGCCGAAGACCAGAAGTTTTTCGCGTCGGCCGACGGCGACCTGGGCGATGAACGGGACGAGGTTGTTGGGGATGCCCTGGGGGTCTTCGCCGATCCGGCCGGAGGGGTGGGCGCCGACGGGGTTGAAGTAGCGCAGCAGTGCTATGTGCCAGCGGGGGTCTGCGGCGCCGAGGTCGGAGAGGATGTCTTCGATTTGTTCTTTGGTGCGGCCGTAGGGGTTGTTGGCGCCGATTTCCATTTTTTCGACGTAGGGGATGGGGTTGTGTTCGCCGTAGACGGTGGCGGAGGAGCTGAAGACGATGGAGCGGACGTCGTGCCGGTCCATGACGCGGATCAGGTTCAGGGTGCCGACCAGGTTGTTGTAGTAGTACTTCAGCGGTTCCTGGACTGATTCGCCGACGGCTTTGAGGCCGGCGAAGTGGATGACGGCGTCGATGGCGCTGGCGGCGAAGACGCGTTCGACGGCGGTTTCGTCCACCAGGTCCACGTGGTGGAACTCGGTGGCCTTGCCGCTGAGTTCGGCCACCCGGCGCAGGGACTCTTCGCTGGAGTTGGCCAGGTTGTCGAGGACCACCACGTCATGGCCGGCTTCCTGCAGGGAAAGAACAGTGTGGGAACCGATGTAACCGGTGCCCCCGGTAACCAGAATCTTCATGCCTCCACGCTATCCCACGGGGCACGCTGCCACCGTCGCGTTCCGGATGCCGGGCAGGCCACGCGCGGCCGTGATGGAAGCACAAGTGTGCTAAATAAGAGGGGTGCCTAAAATTGTTGACGCCCATGCCCGCCGCCAGGAAGTAGTGGAAGCGGTCCTGCGCATCATCGCAGTGGACGGGCTGGAACGGGCGTCGCTGCGCGAAGTCGCGGACGAGGCCGGCCTGGCAGTCGGCTCCGTCCGGCACTACTTCGCGAACAGTGACGAACTGCTGGCCTACTCCTTCGCCACGGTGGTGGACCGCATCGTGGCGCGGCTGCGGGACGGCATGCACCACCTCGCGGCTGCGGCGCATGGCAGCAGCGGGCAGCGTGCGGCGGTACTGGCCCTGCTGGGTGGTGCCCTGCCCCTGGACGAGGCGCGGGCACTCGACGTTTGTGCCTGGCTGGCCTTCCGCAACGCCGCCAGGATCCGGCCCTTCCTCGCGCCGGTCGCGGACCGGAGCCACCGGGAAGTGGCCGCCATCATTGGCCAAGTGGTGGCCACCCTGGTGCCGGCGGAGGAAGCGGAGGACAACGTGGTGCTGGAAGCCGAACGGCTGCTGGCCACCCTCGACGGGCTGTGCCTGCACGCCCTGCTCCACCCCGGGTGGATCACCTCGGAGATGGTCGACGGCGTTTTGGAGCGGCACCTTAACGGGTTGGGAGCCCGGGGGCGTTAACGTGGGCAGGGAGCGGGAATAGACTGATAGCCGGGGGAGGGCGCAGAACCGGATCACCAGACCCGGCAGAGGCGCGTCAGGGAAGGGATTAGGGATGCATCAGGCAACGGGTACAGGCTGGCAGATCACCACGGACACGTCCGGGCCTATGATGATCGCCCTGTACGTCCGCGACACCGCTGGACTGAACGGCGCCGGCCACCCGGCACTGTCCCATGCCTCACCCAAGATTCGCCCCGCCGACCACACACACCTTACGGCCGACGTCGGCGGCCTCAGCGCGCTCAAGACAGAGTGGGAGGCGTGGTGGGAGCAGCTCCTCAAGGCCCACCCCCAGACCTCGCCCGAACTCACGCCACCCGACTTCGCTGCGTTCGGCAACTCACCGGCACTCCAGCGCGTCCTGCAGGCCCACTTCGGCGCAGCCCTCACCTGGGCCCGTGAACGGCGGAGCGAATACGCGGAGCTGGAGGCGGAGCGGGTTGCCAGCGGAACCAACCAGCTGCTGGAGGACATGGTGGATGACCGGCTCCTGGAGGTGGGCCGGGATTCGCGTGATTTCACGCTGACCATCATTGAACTGCCGCTCAACGAGGACCGCGCGTGGTACCTGGAACCGGACAAGATCATCATGAGCCGTAAACTCATGAGCCAGCCGGATCTCTTCCGCAGCTACGTGCAGCCCGTCGTCGAAATCCTCGTCTAGCCGGTGCGGCCGGAGTTTAGCCAGCCCAGGGCCGAAGCTCAGGCGTCCTGCGCCGCCACCGTAATCCGGACCTGGCCTTCCGGGGCCGCAGATTCCTGCCAACCGTTGCGTTCGGTACGGTCCCAGCTGCGGCCTGCCACCTCCACCTGGGTCACGTCCAGGCCCTTGGCGTTGGCCACCGCCCAGTGCGCCACAGACCAGGCCTGGCTGCCGCTGGCTTCCACCACCACGGTCTGCCCCTCAACCGTGCTGCCCAAACCGTAGGCGCGGTCAAGTTCGGCCGAGACAGCGGTAGCGTCACCGGCTGATTCGCTGGAACGCAGCGTGCAGTGCACCGCCTCCGGTGCCTGGCCGGACAGGCCCGAGGCGAAGAACCTGCCCATGTCCTCGTGCTGGGCGTAGGCAGTGGGGTACGCGGAGCGCTGGACCTGCTGCGCGGCGTCGGTGATCTCCATGGTTTCGTAGCCCGGAATCCGGACCAGCGCGTCATAGAAGGCGTTGACGGCGTAGTAGGGGTCCATGACCTGTTCCTCGGTGCCCCAGCCCTGCGACGGCCGCTGCTGGAAGAGTCCCCGCGAGTCCGGCCCGGCCTGGTCGCCGTGGCCGATGTTCCGCAGCTTGGACTCCTGCATGGCGGTAGCCAGGGCGATACTGGCCGCCCGCGGCGGCAGCCCCCGCTGGACCGCGACGGCGGTAATCAGGGAGGCGTTTACGGCCTGGTCGGGAGCCAGTTCGGCCGTCCGTTCACCGACCACGGCGGTGCAGCGCTCCGAGACAAGGGTCTCGGAGCGCTGCACGAAGAACACTCCTGCATAGATGCCGCCTGCTACCAGGGCGAGGGCCAGCAGGAGTACCGCGAGGCGGTGCAGGCCGCGTCTGCGTGCCACCGGGAATCAGTTGGCGTGCAGTGCGTCGTTCAGTTCCACGGTCTGGCCCTTACGGGGAAGAACCTCCACGGCACCGGTGGTGGAGTTGCGGCGGAACAGCAGGTTGGGGACCCCGGAGAGTTCCGCGGCCTTCACGATCTTGGTGGTGTCCTCGCCCACCTCGTCCTTGGGGCCCGGTACCCGGACACGGGTGCCTGCCGTCACGTACAGTCCGGCCTCCACCACGGAGTCGTCGCCAATGCTGATTCCGACGCCGGAGTTGGCGCCCAGCAGCACACGCTCGCCAATGGTGATCTTTTCCTTGCCGCCGCCCGAGAGGGTGCCCATGATGGAGGCGCCGCCGCCCACATCGCTGCCGTCACCGGTGACGACGCCAGCCGAAATGCGGCCTTCCACCATGGAGGTGCCGAGGGTTCCGGCGTTAAAGTTCACGAAGCCCTCGTGCATGACCGTGGTGCCGGCGGCGAGGTGTGCGCCGAGGCGGACGCGGTCGGCGTCGGCGATGCGGACACCGGCGGGGACCACGTAGTCCACCATCCGCGGGAACTTGTCGATGCCGTAGACGGTGACGGGGCCGCGGCGGCGCAGCCGGGCGCGGGTCAGTTCGAAGCCTTCGACGGCGGCGGGGCCGAAGTTGGTCCAGACGACGTTGGGCAGCTTGCCGAAGATGCCGTCCAGGTTGATCGTGTTGGGCCGGACCAGGCGGTGCGAGAGCAGGTGGAGCCGGAGGTAGGCGTCGGCGGTGTCGGCGGGAGCCTCGTCGAGGTTGACCTGGACGAAGACCACCTTCTGCTCCGTGCCGCGGTCCTCGTCGGTGCCGTTTTCCGCGATCTGCGTCAGGGCCTCGTCGGCGTTCTCCACTGAACGCAGGTTTTCGGCGGCAACACCGAGGGCCGGTGCAGGGAACCAGACGTCCAGCACCGTTGCCTCGCCGTTGGCGGTGGCGACGGTGGCCACGCCGAAGCCATAGGCGGAGCGTTCGTCGGTGGAGGAGTTCAAGGTTTCGGGCACGGCAGAAGAAGCGGTCTCAGTCATGTGCTCCAGTCTATCGAGGGCCGGGCGCCGGGTTCGAACTAGACTGGCTTCGTGACTGCCGAAACCGCTCCGGACCCCACTACCGCCCTCTCCACCCAGGACCCCAGCCGGCACGCCGCGCCGGCCCGGCTGGATCTCCGGCAGGACGTGGCGCTGCTGACTGCGGCCATCATGGACATAGACAGCGTCTCCGGAAACGAGAAAGAACTCGCGGACGCTGTCGAAGCGGCCCTCCTGCAGATTCCCCAGCTCACCGTTGTCCGCGACGGTGATGCCATCATCGCCCGCACCGAGCTGGGGCATTCCGAACGGGTTATCCTGGCCGGGCACCTGGACACCGTCCCGCTGCCGCTCGCCGAGGACGCGAAGGGCACCGTGCCTTCCAGCTGGGAGTCCGGCATCCCGGGGGAGGGGGTCCTCTACGGCCGCGGCGCCACCGACATGAAGGGCGGGGTGGCGGTGCAGCTTGCCCTGGCGGCAACAATGTTCGACGGCGGCGCCCAGCCCGGGCGGGACGTCACCTTTGTCTTCTACGACAACGAGGAAGTGGAAGCGGTGAAGAGCGGCCTCGGCCGCCTGGTCCGCAACCACGGAGAGCTGCTGCACGGCGACTTCGCCATCCTCCTGGAACCCACGGACGGCACCGTGGAGGGTGGCTGCAACGGCACCAGCCGCTTCGAAGCGACAACCGTGGGGGAAGCGGCACACTCGGCCCGGGCCTGGATGGGCAGCAACGCCATCCATGCCGCGGCGCCCATCCTCGCCCGGTTGGCAACCTACGAGCCACAGACCATCACGGTCGACGGCCTTGACTACCGCGAAAGCCTCAACGCCGTGCGGATCAACGGCGGAACCGCCGGCAACGTCATTCCGGACCGCTGCGTGGTGGAGATCAACTACCGGTTTGCCCCGGACAAGACGCCCGACCAGGCGGAAGCGGTGGTGCGCGGACTGCTGGACGGCTTCAATGTGGTCCGTACCGACGCCGCGGCAGGCGCCCGGCCGGGCCTCCAGCACCCGGCCGCCGCATCCTTCATTGCCGCCGTGGGAGGCGAGCCCAAGCCGAAATACGGCTGGACCGACGTCGCACGCTTCAGTGAGCTGGGCGTCCCGGCCGTGAACTTCGGTCCCGGGGACGCGCTGCTGGCGCACAAGGACAACGAACATGTCCACGCCGACGCCATCCGCAAATGCCTCGCGGCCCTGCAGGACTGGCTGGCGGGGACAAACGGACGATAAAACTCTCTGGATTAACTGGGAATGGCCCGGACCTGCCGGTCCGGGCCATTCCGTTTGGAACTGTTAGGGAACCGGGGCCTCGGCCTTTTCGGGTTCAGCCTTGGCCACACCTCCGGCGGCCTTCTTGGAACCGCGGCGCTCGATCCAGACGGCAAGCCGGGAGACGAGGATGTTGATGGCGATGTAGATCGCCGCCGCCACGAAGAAGATCGGGAACAGGAACTGCGTGCCCAGGAAGTCCGCCATGACCTGGACGGCACGCAGCAGCTCGCCGTAGGCCACGATGTAGCCGAGCGAGGTGTCCTTCAGGAGCACCACCATCTGTGCCACCAGGGACGGCATCATCCGGCGGATGGCCTGCGGAAGCTCAATGAGCATGCGCGACTTGAAGCTGGTCAGGCCGATAGCCAGGCCCGCTTCCCGCTGCCCGCGGGGCAGGGACTGCACGCCGGCGCGGATGATTTCGGCAAAGACCGCTGCGTTGTACAGCACCAGTCCGGTGACCACCGCGATGAACGGTGACGTGCCGAAGCCCAGCAGGACAAACAGCATCATCAGGACCACGGGCATGCCGCGGAGGAACTCCAGCACCACCCGGGTGGGGATCCGGATGATGGCCGCATCCGAAATCCTCAGCAGGCACAGCAGCAGGCCCAGGGGGAAGGCGATGACGGCCGCCAGGGCTGCCGCACTGAGTGTTGCGCCCAGGCCGTTGGCCAGGAGCGTCCAGACGTCGGCGCGGGTGAAGATCTGCCAGCGCCGGCCTTCGAAGATGCCCTGCTGGGCCAGGGTCATGATGATCCACGCAAGCAGGCCAAGGATCAGCAGCGAGCCCACGATGGAACCGATCAGGGAAACACGGCGGGCCTTGGGACCCGGAACGTCGTAAAGGACGGAGCTCATCGGGCGATCGCCACCTTTCGTTCCACCGTGCTGGCCAGGATGCCCAGCGGAACGGTGAGGAGCAGATAGAAGAATGCAGTGCCCAGCAGGACGGCGATCACGGCGTCACCGTTGGCGTTGGCCAGCTGGCGTCCGTAGCCGAACAGCTCGAGGACGAAGAACGCGCCGGCCACCGAGGAGTTCTTGACCAGGGCGATCAGGATGTTGATCAGCGGCGGGACCACCGTCCTCAGCGCCTGCGGAAGGATGATCAGGTTCAGGACCTGGCCGAACTTCATCCCGATGCTGCGGGCGGCCTCGGCCTGCCCCACCGGGACGCTGTTGACACCTGAGCGGACAGCTTCGGCGATGAACGCTGCGGTGTAGGTACTGAGGGCAATGATTGCTGCGACTTCGAACTGTTCGAACTTGACCCCGAGCCGGGGGAGGACGATCGCTGCGAAGAAGAAGGCGATGGTCAGCGGAGTGTTGCGGAGTACCTCCACGTAAACCGTGCTGAAGCCGCGGAGCGCAGCCACCGGGGAAACCCTGGCTGCCGCGAGCAGGGTGCCGAGCACCAGCGCGATGACCCCGGAAACGGCGGAAAGAAAAAGTGTGCGGAGAAAACCGTTCCAATACAGGGGGAGGTTTTCAAGAATGACGTCCATTGGATCCTTCGGCTGTGGGCGTGGACGGGGAAGCGGACGTTGCCGGGGCCGTCAGGCGGCCCCGGCAACGTGCGGCTGGTTTAGTAGCGGTCAATCTCGGGCAGGTCGGGAGCCGTCTTGATGACTGAACCTGCGGTTGCTTCCCAGGCCTTCTCGTAGGAGCCGTTCTCCTCGAACTTCTCCAGCTGGTCGTTGATCCAGTTGCGGAACTCGGTGTCACCCTTCTTCAGGCCGATGCCGTACGGTTCCTTGGTGAAGGTCTCGTCGGAAGCGAGCTTGAAGGCGTCCGGCTCCTTGTCCACGAAACCGGCCAGGATCACGTTGTCCGTGGTGATGGCTTCCACCTGCTTGTTGCGCAGCGGTTCAAGGCAGGCCGAGTAGGTAGCCGCCGGAACGAGTTCAGCTCCGTACTTGTCCACGATGGTGGCAGCGGGGGTGGAACCGGTCACCGAGCAGACCTTCTTGCCCTTGACGTCTTCGGGGGTCTTGATGGTGTCGTTGTCCTTGTTGACCATCAGGGCCTGGCCGGCTTCGTAGTACGGGCCGGCGAAGTCGACAACCTGCTTGCGCTTGTCGTTGATGGTGTAGGTAGCGATCACCAGGTCAACCTTGCCCTGCTCGATGAACGGTTCGCGGTTGGCGGATACGGTCTCGGACCATTCAATCTTGTCCGCGGCGATGCCCAGCTCAGCGGCGATAAGCTTTCCGATTTCGACGTCGAAACCAACAGGCTTGCCGTCAAGGCCCACCTGGCCGAACAGCGGCTGGTCGAACTTGGTGCCGATCTTGATGGTGCCGGCCGATGACAACTTCTCCATGGTGGTGCCTGCCGCGAACGTGGGCTTTTCCGCCACAGTGGGATCATCCGTGGTCCCGGTGCCGCCGCCACAGGCGCTCAGGGACAGGGCGAGGGCAGCGGTAGCCGCCACGAAGAATGACTTCCGCCTGGTAAATGCCTTCATGACATTCCTTTCATTGATGGCCGTGGGTCACGGCCTGGGTGCGAACTTGAGTGTGGTGGGTTCGGGTGTTGGGTGGCGCGGGTTTCAGTGCGTGAGGAGCTTGGAAAGGAAATCCTTGGCCCGGTCGCTCTTGGGGTTGGTAAAGAACTCCTCCGGGGTGTCGTCCTCGACGATCTGGCCGTCGGCCATGAAGACAACGCGGTCCGCGGCTTTGCGGGCGAAGCCCATCTCATGGGTGACGACGATCATGGTCATGCCCTCCTTGGCGAGCTGGATCATGACGTCCAGGACCTCATTGATCATCTCGGGGTCCAGCGCCGACGTGGGCTCGTCGAAGAGCATCACCTTGGGTTTCATGGCCAGGGCACGGGCGATGGCAACACGCTGCTGCTGGCCGCCCGAAAGCTGTGCCGGAAGCTTGGGCGCCTGGTGCCCAACGCCCACGCGTTCCAGGAGCGCCATGGCGTCCTTGTCCGCGCTGCCCTTGGGAACACCCTTGAC
Source organism: Arthrobacter nitrophenolicus (assembly GCF_045833485.1). NCBI lineage: Bacteria > Bacillati > Actinomycetota > Actinomycetes > Micrococcales > Micrococcaceae > Arthrobacter > Arthrobacter nitrophenolicus. The sequence goes on along the minus strand of NZ_CP174504.1, from coordinate 251,663 downwards.
CTTGATGGGACCAAGCGTGACGTTCTCAAGGATGGTCTTGTGGGCAAAGAGGTTGAACGACTGGAAAACCATTCCGACGTCGGCACGGAGCTGGGCGAGTTCCTTGCCCTCCTCGGGAAGCACCTTCCCATCAATGCTGATGGTTCCGCTTTCGATGGTTTCCAGGCGGTTGATGGCGCGGCACAGCGTGGACTTACCGGAGCCGGACGGCCCGATGACCACAACCACCTCGCCCTTGCGGACCTGAAGATTAATGTCCTTCAAAACGTGCAGCTGGCCGTAATGCTTATTGACGGCCTGCAGGGAAACGAGGGTATCGCCGGGCACAAGAGTAGTCATAGGAAGAATCTAGCGAACTGCGGGTGGTTATGACGGGAATCACCCCAGGTTCCTGCGGATCGTGATTCAAGAGATACCTGCCACGGGAGGTTAGCCTAGGGGAATGAGCATCAATGCAGATCCGGCCAAGAACTCCCAGCCGCGCCGTAAGGGGCCCCTCGAGCTGCGCCGCAAGCAGGCAGCGGTGGAAATGTCGGACCAGCATCTGCTTGATACCAAGGGGCCCGGGCAGTTCGTCCACACGGATCCGTGGCGGGTCCTGCGAATCCAAAGCGAGTTCGTGGAGGGGTTCGGTGCGCTTGCGGACATCGGAAAAGCGGTCAGTGTCTTCGGTTCGGCACGCACCAAGCCGGGCAGCGCCTACTACGAGATGGGCGTCGAGGTCGGCCGGAAGCTGGCGGAGGCCGGCGTCGCGGTCATCACGGGCGGGGGACCCGGGTCCATGGAGGCCGCGAACCGCGGAACGGTTGAAGGCAACGGCGTTTCCGTGGGGCTGGGCATTGAGCTGCCGTTCGAGCAGGGCCTGAACCAGTGGGTGGACCTGGGCATCAACTTCCGGTACTTCTTTGCCCGCAAGACCATGTTCGTCAAGTACGCCCAGGGGTTCATCGTGCTCCCCGGCGGCCTGGGAACCCTCGACGAACTGTTCGAGGCCATGGTGCTGGTGCAGACCCGGAAGGTGACGTCCTTCCCCATCGTCCTGCTCGGCGTCGAATTCTGGGGGCCCATGATCGACTGGATCCGGGGAACCCTGGTGGCCGAAGGAATGGTGTCCGAAAAGGACCTGGACCTGATACAGCTGGTGGACGATCCCGGCGAGGCTGTGAACCGCGTCCTGCAGGCGGGCATTACGCCGTCCCTTAACGGCGAGCAGCGGCCGGAGTAGCTTTCCAGGCAGTCCAGGACGGCGGGCCGGGTCTGGCACGATGGAACAGTGAGCTTCTTTCTGGTTTTCCTTGCCATTGTGCTGGTTGGGGCAGTTGCCTGGGCCAGCCTGGGGCGCCGTGCCAGGGGTGCCGGTGACCGGCCGTTGCCGGTGCTGCTGGACGGCGGGTTCGAACAGCCCCCGGCCAATCTTCCCCCGGTGCTTCTGCCTGCCGGTGCCGCCCCCGAGGACGTGGACCGCGTCCGCTTCTCGCTGGGCCTCCGGGGCTACAGGATGGACCAGGTGGACCAGGTCCTCGACGAACTCCGCGACCAGCTGGCAGCCAGGGAGCAGGAGGTGGAAGAGCTGCGCGCCCGGTTGCAGGCCTATGAGAAGCAGCCTGCCGCCGGCGGCGGGGGATTAGATGGGGGATCGGACGGCGGCGGGTCCGCCGGAACGCCTGACGGCGGGAAGGCCACCTCAAGCGAGGACGGCCGGTGAGTACCGTGGCCCGGCGCAGGACGGGCATCGCTTCTTCCGCCCAGGCGCTGGCGGACCGCGCCGGAGCAGCGATGCGCAGCTGGCCGTGGTGGGCCCAGGTCTCGGCCATCTACATCAGTGCCAGGCTGGTCAGCGCATGCATCTTCATGGCGGCCGCACTCCACCAGGGGCCCAACCCCTGGTTCCCGGCGAAGCCGGACTACTGGAACTTCATCAACATCTGGGACGCCCGCTGGTACGGCGAGGTGATCGCCAACGGCTATCCGTCGGTCCTGCCCACAGACGCCGCCGGCACCGTGCAGGAGAACGCCTGGGCTTTCTACCCCCTGTTTCCCGCGCTCGCAGGAGGGCTGGGACGCCTTACGGGACTGGGCCCCGCGGCCTCACTCACCATCATCGCCATGCTGGCCGGCTGGGGCGCTGCACTGCTGGTCTACACCCTGTTCCGCCACAAGGCACCCCATGCTGCTGCGCTGTGGGGGGTCGCCTTCTTCGCCACGTTCCCGGTATCGGCAGTGCTGCAGGTGCCGTACGCGGAGCCGCTGTCCCTGCTGCTCCTGGCGGGCGCCTTGCTGCTGGTGGTGCGCCGGCAGTACCTGTGGGCTGTTCCGGTGGTGGTGCTGCTCTGCCTGTCCCGTCCCGTGGGCGTACCCTTCGCGCTCATGCTCGGGCTCGTCCTCGTCTTCCGGTTCCTGCAGCGGTTCCCCCTGTCCGGGAGTCTCCGCGGAGCGGGCCCACGCGTAGATGCAGGGGAAGCACACTCCATCCGGGACCTTATCGCGCTGGCTGTGCTGACCGCTGTTACTGGGGTCTCTGCCCTGGCCTGGCCCGCAGCGGCCTGGGCCGCGACGGGCGACTTCCAGGCCTACACCAAGACTGAAACGGCCTGGCGGGGACACGACCTGGTGCCGTTCAAGCCGTGGTTCGATGCCGGCGTCGACCTTTTCGGTCCCGTGCTGGGGCTCCTTGCGCCGTTTGTTTTCGTTGCCCTGTTCGGGCTGATGCTGTTCCTTCCGCCCGTGGTGCGCCTCGGCGTCGAACTCCGGCTGTGGTGCGCCTGCTACATGGGCTACCTCGTGGCATTCCTGCATCCGCAAACCAGTACCTTCCGCATGCTGCTCCCGCTGTTTCCGCTCGCGCTCGGGGCCGTGCTGCTGTCCAGGTCAAGGGCCTATCGGGGAACGGTGGTCACCATGTTCCTGCTGCTCCAGATCGTGTGGATCGTGTGGCTTTGGGCTTGGGCGCAATTGCCGGGCGGCGGAGATTACCCGCCCTAGTTCCGGAAACTCCCCCCGCAGGTCAGCGCGGGAATATAGGCACACCGAAAATCTCCATCGATTAGCTACGTGCGGGTAATTCCGCGATAATGGTAAGTAAGCAAGGACAAAAAGCATTCAGAATACGCGCAGCCTTGGCGGTAAAAGCAGCCCGCCATAGCGGCTTGATCGACATGCGGACACAGCCCGCCCGGGCTGATCAGTCCTGGGACAAAATGGAGGGGAATTCCTCATGGCGGCGATGAAACCACGCACCGGCGACGGCCCAATGGAAGTCACCAAGGAGGGCCGCAGCCTGATCATGCGCGTCCCGCTCGAGGGCGGCGGGCGCCTTGTGGTCGAACTGAACGCTGCCGAAGCGGCAAACCTCAAGGAATGCCTGGTAGGCGTTACCGAATAATCGTGCCGGACAGGGTCCGCAGCTTGCAGCTGCGGACCCTGTCCTTTCTATTGCGCCTGTTCCGGACGCTATTTCTTGACGGCCACCAGCAGGCCGTCTCCGGTGGGAAGCATTGCCGACGCCAGCCGTTCGTCGTCGCGGATGGCTTTCCCCACCTGGCGGAGCACCACCGTGGTTGCCTCGCGTCCCGCAGGGTTGGCCACTTTGTCCTTGTCCAGGGCATCGTTGATGATCAGCAGCCCGGACCGCTTCAGGAGCCGGATGGCCTGCTCCACATAACCGGGCAGGCCCGGCTTGTCCGCATCGATGAACACCAGGTCGTACGCTGCGTCCGTCAGCCGCGGCAGCACATCACCGGCGCGGCCGGAGATGGTCCGGGTGCGGTTGGCGGGGCTGCCGGCCTCGGCGAAAGCCTCACGGGCAGCCTTGAGGTGTTCGACGTCGACATCGATAGTGGTCAGGACCGCCTGCTGACCAAGCCCGCGGAGGAGGCATACGCCGGACACCCCGGCGCCGGTGCCGATTTCGACGGCGGTCTGCGCCTTCGAGGCCGCGGCGAGGACGGTGAGGACAGCCCCGACGCCCGGCCCGATGGGCGTGACCCCCAGTTCGAAGGAGCGCTCCCTGGCCCGAAGCATGACCTCATCCTCAGCGGGCAGATCTTCTGCATAGGACCAGCTGATGGACTTGTCGGCGCTCATGAATATTCGCTTTCTGGGCGGAAGGGGGAGTGTCTCCTACAGCCTACTGTGTTCCGGCGAAACGGCAGCGGAGGCGGGCTGTTGCGCCCACGGCTGAAATGTCCGGCAGTCAGGAAATTCCCAGCCAAGTTTGAAATGATAATTATCCGCTCATCCAAAAGGTGATCGGCGCCGAATCAGAGATGTCAACAGTATCCGGGCGTTAGCATTCCACGAGGGGAGTGGACGATGTCATCTTCAGTTGTGGCACCTGTCCCTGCAACAAATAATCCCGACGCCGATTGGGTCCGTCCTACCTGGGAAGAGGTAGTCACCAACCACTCGGCCAAAGTGTACCGGCTGGCCTACCGCCTGACAGGCAACAAGTTCGACGCCGAAGACCTCACCCAGGAGGTGTTCGTCCGGGTGTTCCGGTCGCTGGACAACTTCAAGCCCGGAACGCTCGACGGCTGGCTCCACCGCATCACCACCAACCTGTTCCTGGACCAGGCGCGGCGCAAGACCCGCATCCGGTTCGATGCGCTGGCCGAGGACGCGGAGTCACGCCTGCCGGGGCGCGAGCCGGGGCCGGAGCAGAGCTTTGAGCTGAACAACCTGGACCTGGACGTCCAGGCTGCGCTGGAAGAACTGCCGCCGGACTTCCGGGCCGCCGTTGTCCTGTGCGACCTGGAGGGACTGTCCTACGACGAGGTGGCGGAGGCGCTGGGCGTGAAGCTGGGCACCGTCCGGTCCCGCATCCACCGCGGCCGCACCATGCTCCGGGAGAAGCTCGCCCACCGGGACCCGCGTCCGCAGCAGACGCGGCGCAAGCTTTCCATGCCGCGCATAGCAGGCATCCTCTGATCGGCGCATGAGGTCCCGTTTCCCCCTCGGCGGCAGGCACCAGAGAACCCCCGGCCATCTTTCGGCGTGCCATGAATGTGCATCGGCCGTGCGCCGTGAACGCCAGTACCTGGAGCGACTGAGGCAGGCGCCCATCCCCCCGGCCAGCGACGACCTGACCGCGCGCCTGCTCGCACGCACGTCGGTACTGGCAGCAGAGCCACTGCCAGTGGCCACGCACGCTCCGGCGCCGCGGACTGCAGTCCGGATGCTGGCAGTCACGGCCGGAAGCACTGTTGCGGCCGCCGGCGTCCTGGCCGTAGGCGCCTTCGCTGCCGCCGGTGACCCGGAACCCACGGCCGGCGCAGCCACCTCGGCGGCGCTGTCACAGGTCTCCTCGCAGACTCCCGCGGACGGCCGGGCGCTGACGGAGGAACAGCTCGGCAGGCTGCGGGCCGAGGGCTGGGCGTGCCCGGAGCTGGAAGCAATGGGCTTCCATCTCGAGTCCGCCAGGGCAGTGGTCGTCGACGGCCAGCCCGCTGTGTCCCTGCGGCTCACCGACGGCTCGCATTACGCCACGGTCACCGAGCAGCACGCCACCGGCGCCCAGGGCCAGGCCGTCTCCGGCCAGCACGGGAGCCCGCTGCAACTGGGCGGGACCTCGCCGTGGACGGCCACCTACAGGACACCTGCCCGCACTTTCACCTACGAGTCCAACCTCCCCGCAGACCAGGCGGATGACGCCGTGCCGATCCTGCAGCAGCTGGGCAACCAGTCCACTGCCGGGGTGCCGGCCGCCGCCGGCCAGGAACCGGACGGGTCCGGACACGGGGAGTCCCTCGGCGCACGGATGCAGCGCGGGATCAACAACATCGTTGCCCTTCTTACCCGGTGATACAGGTATGGTCCGTACCCGCGGGACGGAAATCGTCACCGGCAGCCCGGAGAGGGTAATCTTCCTAAAGTGTTTGGAATCAACGGCCCGGAGTTCTTTCTTCTGCTGCTCATCGGCATCCTGGTGATCGGCCCCCAAAGGCTGCCCGAATACACCCAGAAACTGGCGAACCTGGTCAAGGAAGTCCGCCGCATGGCGTCCGGCGCCCGCGAGCAGATCAAGGAAGAAGTGGGCATCGACATCGATGATGTCGACTGGAAGAAGTACGATCCCCGCCAGTACGATCCCCGGCGCATCATCAAGGAAGCGCTTCTCGACGACGATTCCAAACCCGTCAGTGCGGGAGCACCCGCCGCAGTGGCCGCCGTCTCCGGAGCGGCAGCCGTTGCCGCCGTGGATGCGGCTCCGGCACGGCCGCAGCGCGTGGTGCAGTCCCTCCCGCCAGGCGAAGCCGCGCCGTACGATACCGAAGCCACCTAGGAATCCCGCGCTTCACCATCCGCGGCCTCGGACCGGCCCGATTATCAGCGCGGCTGGAGCCCCAGTTTCATGCCCGCCAGGCCCCGCGGCACCGCAGCCAGCCGGCCGGCGATCCCTGACAAGGCAGCAGCCGCAGGCGTTCCCGGCTGGCCAATCACGATCGGAACTCCCGTGTCGCCCCCTTCACGGAGCTGGATGTCCAGGGGAATCTGTCCCAGCAGCGGCACCTCCGCGCCCACGGTGGCCGTCAGCCTTTCGGCGAGGACCGCGCCGCCGCCGCTTCCGAACAATTCCATCCGGCCGCCGTCGGGCATCTCCAGGTAGGACATGTTCTCGATGACGCCTGCCACCTTCTGCCCCGTCTGGGTGGCGATGGCGCCGGCGCGTTCGGCGACGTCCGCTGCCGCGGCCTGGGGAGTGGTCACCACCAGGATCTCGGCCTTGGGCAGCAGCTGGGCCACCGAAATGGCGATGTCCCCGGTGCCGGGCGGAAGGTCGAGGAACAAGGCATCCAGGTCGCCGAAGTAGACGTCCGTAAGGAACTGCTCCAGGGCGCGGTGCAGCATGGGCCCGCGCCAGGCCACGGGCTGGTTGCCCGTGACGAACATGCCGATGGAGATCACCTTCACGCCGTAGGCGACGGGCGGCAGGATCATGTCGTCCACGCGGGTGGGTGACTGGGTGATTCCCATCAGGGCAGGAACGGAAAAGCCATAGACATCCGCGTCCACGATGCCCACCCGCAGGCCCTGGGCGGCCATGGCGCACGCAAGGTTCACGGTGACGGAAGACTTCCCCACGCCGCCCTTTCCGCTGGCCACGGCGAAGACCTTGGTGAGGGATTCGGGCTGGTTGAACGGGATGCCACGCTGGCCGCCGGCGCCGCGGAGCTTTTCCTTGAGGGCGTCCCGCTGCGCCTGGTCCATGACTTTCAGGTCCACGTCGACGGCGGTGACGCCCGGTACAGCCCCCAGCGCCTTTTCGGAGTCGGCGGTGATGGTGTCCCTCAGCGGGCAGCCGGCAATGGTGAGCAGAACGGTCAGGCTGACCCTGCCGTCGTCGGAGACCGTTACCGAGTCCACCATTCCCAGTTCCGTGATGGGACGCCTCAGCTCGGGGTCGATGACGGTGGAAAGCGCAGCCGTGACTGCATCGGCCAACCCGGAGTTGGCGGTACGTTCATTCATTAACGGTCCTGGTTGGAGTGGCCGGGCTTAATCCGGGGGATCTGCTGCGTTCGAGGATTGCGCTGCCGGTCGCGCTGCTCGCGCAGCTTGTCCTTGACCTTGTCCTTGGGGGACTCGTGGCTGCCCGGGCCCGTCTGGTCATGGCTGCGCAGTTCCTCCTGCGCCTCCAAGATGTCTTCGAGCAGTGACCGCAGCTCGGCCCGGACGTAGTCGCGGGTGGCCACCTCACGCAGTGCGATCCGCAGCGACGCCAGTTCCCGGGTGAGGTACTCAGTGTCGGACAGGTTGCGTTCGGCACGCTGACGGTCCTGCTGCAGCGACACCCGGTCCCGGTCGTCCTGCCGGTTCTGGGCCAGCAGCAGCAGGGGCGCAGCGTACGAGGCCTGCAGCGACAGCATCAGGGTCAGCAGGGTGAACCCGAGGTCCTTGGAATCGAACTGCCACTCCAGCGGAGCCCACGTGTTCCAGGCGAGCCAGACGACGACGAACACCGTCATGTAGACCAGGAACTGCGGCGTTCCCATGAAGCGGGCGAAACCTTCGGTGGCATGGCCGAAAGCGTCCGGATCCGGGGAGAACTTGGGCAGGATCCGCTGGCGTCCGCTCAGCGGCGTGTCCAGGCTGCCGCCCTTCGCCGTACCCCGGCCGGGGACCCTCTGGTTCGGGTTCTTTGGAGCGCTGCTGTCAGCCAATGCGTCCACCGAGCTTTCTTATCGGGGCTTCGCCATCATGGGCGCGCCAATCATCCGGCAACAGATGATCAAGGACGTCATCAACAGTCACCGCCCCCACAAGGCGGCCGGTGTGGTTGACCACCGGGAGGGAGTTCAGGTTGTACGTTGCGAGGGTCCGGGCCACCTCGCTGATGTGTGCCTGGTCGGACAAAGGCTCCAGGTTCTTGTCCACCAGGTTTCCCAGGGGCTCGTACGGGGGAAAGCGGAGCAGCTGCTGGATGTGCACCACGCCCAGGAAACGTCCCGTGGGGGTTTCCAGCGGCGGCCGGGCAATGAAGATGGAGGAGGCCAGGGCCGGGGACAGTTCCTCCCGGCGGACATGCGCCAGCGCCTCTGCCACGGTGGCCTCCGGCGGCAGGATGACCGGCACCGGCGTCATCAGGCCGCCCGCGGTGTCCTCGTCATATTCCAGCAGGCGCCGGACGTCCTCGGCGCCCTCCGGCTCCATCAGCTGCAGGAGCTCCTCCGCCTGCGCGGAGGGAAGCTCGCCGAGGAGGTCTGCGGCGTCATCCGGATCCATCTCTTCCAGCACGTCGGCGGCGCGCTGGACGTCCAGGGCGGAGAGGATCTCCACCTGGTCGTCCTCCGGGAGTTCCTGCAGGACGTCGGCCAGTCGCTCGTCCTGGAGCTCGCTGGCCACCTCGAAGCGGCGTTTGTCGCTCATTTCCTGGAGGGCCTCGGCGAAGTCTGCGGGCTTGAGGTCCTCGTGGTTTGCCACGAACTGGGTGGCGGCCTGCGGCTCCGTGCGCGGGCCCTGCGAGGCGTCTGCCCAGTCAATGATCAGGGTCTCGTTGCGGCGCAGCCGGCTGAGGGGGGACAGCGAATGTCCGCGCCGGACGAACAGCTTGCTGACGAACCAGTCGCCGGAACGGCCCTGGTCCATGGCGATGTCTTCGATGGTGGCGTCGCCGCTGCCGTCACGGAGGGTAACGCGGCGGTCGAACATCTCGGCCACCACCAGCGTTTCCGCACCGCGCTGCTCAAAGCGCCGCAGGTTCACCAGGCCGGTACAGATAATCTGGCCTTGGTCGATAGAGGTGATGCGCGTCATCGGAACGAACACACGCTTCTTTCCCGGCACCTCCACCACGATGCCCACCACATGCGGGGCGCCCTGGGTTCCGCGGGACAGCACAACAACATCGCGCAGCCGGCCCAGCCGGTCACCCAGCGGGTCGAAGACGTCGAGTCCCAGCAGGCGCGCAACGAAGACGCGGGTAGGTGTTGTGCTCACTCCTACAGGCTACCGAGTCTGCTCTCTTTTAGCTGAATTCCCAGGCAGCATGCATGCTGATGGGCAAGAATGGGGGTATGGCAAACATTTTTGGTGCTCCCAAGGCAGGTGGCCCCAACGGCATGGACGAAGCCAGGGCCGTTCCCACCGGCGACACCGTCGGCTCCTACAACTCTTACCTGGATGCCCAGAAGGCGGTGGACTACCTCGCGGACCAGCAGTTCCCGGTTCAGATGGTATCCATCGTGGGCAACGAACTGAAGATGGTGGAGCGGGTGACGGGGCGCCTGAGCTACCCCCGGGTGGCTCTTTCGGGAGCGTTGAGCGGCATGTGGTTCGGCCTGTTCGTCGGTGTGCTGCTGTCCTTCTTCGCACCGTCGCCGGGGTACTTCTCCATCCTTACCTCCGTGCTCATGGGCGCTGCGTTCTTCATGCTGTTTGGCATCGTCACCTACGCCATGCAGCGCGGCAAGCGGGACTTCACCTCCACCAGCCAGGTGGTTGCCACCAGCTACGACGTCATCGTGTCGCCGGAAGCCGCCCATGAGGCCCGCCGGCTGCTGCAGCAGCTCCCGATGACCCGTTCCGATGCGGCCGCCGGCAGCGGACCCTACACGCAGCGTGACTACTACAACCAGCCGTACCAGCCGGACCAGCACCACCAGCAGCCGGGGCAGGGACCTGCACGCCCGTCCGGCTGGCAGGACCCGTACGGCCAGTCCACGGGGTCTTCCGCACAGGACGGCGGCCACCCAGGCGGCCAGCAGCAGGGCGGCCAGGATTACGACGGCGGCCCGCGCCAGGAGCAGGCACCCGCGCCCGCGCGTTCGGTCCGTTACCCGGACCTGCCGGATGGCCGGCCGCAGTACGGCGTCCGGCTGCCCCAGGCTCCCGCCGCCGGGCCTGCCCAGCCCGGCGCTGCTCCCGTTTCGGGACACCCCGAGGAAACGGCCCAGGGCGAGAACCTGCCGGGTACCGAGGGCGGCCATGGCCCTGAAGGACCGCAGCGGCCGGCGGATCCGCGCCAGTAGGCGCGTCCCGTTCGCAACAAAGCGGGGCCACCCGGGGACTGATCCAGTCCCCGGGTGGCCCCGCTTTTGTATATCGGTACTACTGTGCGCTGTCAGCTTCGCGGTAGATCCCGGCCATCCAGTCCTCCACGTCCGCCGGCTTGCGGGGCAGGGCGGCGCTGAGGTTGACCGGTCCGTCGGCCGTCATCAGGATGTCGTCCTCGATCCGGATACCGATGCCGCGGTATTCCTCCGGGATCGCCAGGTCCTCGGCCTTGAAGTACAGGCCGGGTTCGATAGTGAACAGCATGCCTTCGGTGAGGATGCCGTCCAGGTAGAGTTCCCGCTTGGCCTGGGCACAGTCATGGACGTCCAGACCGAGGTGGTGGCTGGTGCCGTGGGGCATCCACCGCCGGTGCTGCTGGCCGTCGGTGCTGATGGCCTCTTCCACGCTGACAGGCAGAAGGCCCCACTCGGCGAGCCGTTCGGCCAGCACGGTAGTGGCGGCAGTGTGGATGTCGCGGAACTTGGCGCCGGGCCGGGCCGCGGCGAACCCTGCATCCGCGGCGTCCAGCACTGCCTGGTAGACCTTCCGCTGCACGTCGCTGAAGACCCCGCTGGCCGGCAGGGTGCGCGTGATGTCAGCGGTGTACAGGGAGTCCACCTCCACGCCGGCGTCCAGCAGCAGCAGTTCGCCCGCGTGGATCTTCCCGGTATTGCGGGTCCAGTGCAGCACGGTGGCATTGTTGCCGGAGGCCGCGATGGTGTCGTAGCCCAGTTCGTTGCCCACCTCTCGTGCCCGTGCGAAGAAGGCCCCCTCCACTACCCGTTCACCCCGGGCATGGGTCAGGGCGCGGGGCAGTGACTTCACCACTTCCTCGAAGCCTTCAATGGTGGCAGCCACGGCAGTCTTCATCTGTTCAATCTCCCACTCGTCCTTGAGCAGGCGCAGCTCGGAGAGGGCCTCACTGAGCTTTTCGTCCAGGGCGTCGAACACGCCCAGGTCAAGGTTTTCCGGGTCCCTGGCGGTGTTGTACCGGGCGGTGTCCACAAGTGCGTCGATGTTTTCATCCACTTTGCGCACCAGCCGGATGGAGATGCCGCCGATTTCCGGGGCACCAACATCCTTGGTGACGGCTGTTTCCAGCTGGTCGATGTGGGCCGTCGCCAGGCCCAGACGTGCCTCAAACTCGGCCAGCGTGGGCCGGGCGCCGATCCAGAATTCCCCGGACCGCGCGTCGGCGTAGAACTGCTCCGTATCCCGGCCGGCCAGCGGACGGAAGTAGAGCGTGGCACGGTGGTGCCCGCCGTCGTCGCCCTTACCCTCCCCGACGGGATCAAGTATCAGGACCGCGTCCGGCTCGTGGTCCAGGCCCAGGCCGGTCAGGTGGGCGAAACCGGAGAACGGCCGGAACCGGTAGTCGCAGTCGTTGGAGCGGACCTTCAATGGCCCCGCGGGGATCACCAGGCGTTCGCCCTTGAACTTGGCGGAGATGGCTTTGCGCCGGGTTGCGGCGTAGGCAGCAACGGCGTCACGGTCCGGCAGCTCCTCGCTGGACGGTGCCCAGTTGCTGGCCATGAAGGCCTTGAAGGCGTCGGAACTGGGCCGCTGCGAGCGGTTGTTGACACGCTCTTCCAGCGGCTGGGAAGCAGAGTTCAGGGTGTTTTCGGCATCGTTCACGGCACCATCGTCTCACCAGCTCCGCGGCGATGCGAACGGGCTTCCGCCGGGGGCGGGGCCGGTCAACTAGTCTGGACAGGTGAGGATTGACCTGCATGCCCACTCCAATGTCTCCGACGGCACGGAGAAACCCGCCGACGTGATGGCCTCCGCCGCCCGCGCCGGGCTGGACGTGGTGGCACTGACCGACCATGACTCCACGGACGGCTGGGCGGAAGCATCCGCTGCAGCCGTTGAGCACGGAGTGGCCCTGGTGCCCGGGATGGAGGTGTCCTGCCGGACCTCGGAAGGCATCAGCGTGCACCTCCTGAGCTACCTGCACGACCCCGCGCACGAGGGCCTGCTGGAGGAGATCACCAAGGCCAAGGACGCCCGCCTCACGCGTGCAGAGCGGATGGTCACGCTCCTCGCCGAGGACTATCCGCTCACCTGGGACGACGTCATCCACCATGTGGCGCCCGGCGCGACCCTCGGCCGTCCCCACATCGCCGACGCGCTGGTGGCCGCCGGTGTGGTGGAGGACCGCTCCGAAGCCTTCGCCACCATCCTCACCTCACGCTCGCGCTACTTTATCCAGCACTACGCACCCGACCCCGCCACCGCCGTCGAGCTCGTCCGCGCCGCCGGCGGCGTGCCTGTCTTTGCCCATCCGGTGGCGACCGCGCGGGGCAGGACGGTGGGGGAGCGCACCTACCGGGAAATGATCGACGCCGGCCTGGCTGGCCTGGAGATCGACCACCGGGACAACCCGGAGGAAGGGCGGGCCTTCCTCCGGCGGCTCGCCGCGAAGCACGACCTGCTGGTAACGGGTTCCTCCGACTACCACGGCACCGGCAAACCCAACCTGCTGGGCGAGAACCTCACGTCCCGGGAAGCCTTGGCCAGGATCGAGGAACTGGGCACGGGGACCGCCGTTGTGCGGGGAAGCTCCGCGCACCTTGACTAATGGTCCCGCCTGAGTAGTCTTTCGCTTGCCGGGGTGGCTTTCGGTGCCAAAAAAGGTCTCGTCACCATGCAATATTTCGTACGGTAGACGGAGAAGAATCATGTTCAGGAAATCACTTGCCGCGGCTGGTCTGGCCGTCGTTTTCATGTTTGTCCCCACCGCAGCCAATGCGCTGGACTGTGCCAACGTCAGCCGGTCGGCCTACACGGGCAGCGACTACGTGTTCATACCCGGCCCCGACATCCACGTCCATGTGCAGGGCAACTGGGCTTACGTGCTGGAAGCTGGTGCCTGGGTGTTCCTGCCCCCGGGAACCGTCCCGGAAGGCGCAGGCGACGACGGCAATTTCCAGAACGGCGAGGGCTATGCCCTGTTGGTCAACGCCATCTGCGAATCCAGCGGAGCCGTCCTGGACAACCGCCAGGGGGACCACGGAATCCAGCTGCTGGAAACCTGCTAGCGGAACCGCAGGCGCAATAAGCCGCAGCAGGTGTCCTTAACGGCCCCCTACAAGGACACCTGCGCGGCAGGGTGGGGTGGGAACGACGCGAGGGTGGCGTGTGCGCCCAGCCGCCTTGCCATGATGTCCACCGCGGGCTGGTTCTGGTCCACGCAGACGAATTTGCGGCCCAGCTTGGCCGCCACCGCGCCGAGGGTGCCGGAGCCGGCGAAGAAGTCCAGGCACCAGTCGCCTGGCCTGCTTGACGCGGCGACGACGCGCCGGACCAGTCCCTCCGGCTTCTGCGTGGGGTAGCCGGTTTTTTCCTTGCCGGTGGGGGAGACGATGGTGTGCCACCAGACGTCCGTGGGCAGCTTGCCGAGTTCCCGCTTGGCGGGAGTGACCAGGCCGGGGGCCATGTAGGGTTCCCTGTCCACTTCGGCGCTGTCGAAGTGGTACTTGGCGGGGTTCTTGACGTAAACGAGGATATTGTCGTGCTTGGTGGGCCAGCGGTTCTTGGCGCGGGCGCCGTAGTCGTAGGCCCAGATGATCTCGTTCAGGAAGCATTCCCGGCCGAAGATGGCATCGAGCATCACCTTGGCGTAGTGGACCTCTCGGTAGTCCAGGTGCAGGTACAGCGTCCCGTCCTCCGCCAGCAGGCGCCACGCCTCGACGAGCCGCGGTTCCAGGAAGGACCAGTAGTCGCTGAACGCGTCATCGTAGCGGTGCAGGGCACCTTTGATGGTGTCGTAGGAGCGACCCTTGAAGCCGACGCGGTCGCCGCTGCCCTCGGCATTGGCCACCATCCTGGTTTCCTGGCGCCGCTGTGGCCTGCCTGTATTGAAGGGCGGATCCACATAAATCAGTGTGAAGGCGCCGTCCGGCAGCGTGGGGAGGTACTCCGCGTTGTCCGCGTGCACCACCAGGCTGCCGCCGTCCGGCGCCCAAACAGTGTCAGTCATCGGGGCAGTTAGCCCTCGGCGCCCGGCTGTGTGCCCTTGTCAGTGCCGGCAACCACTTCGCCGTTGCGGCGCCGGGTGCGGGTACGGGTGCGGCGCGCACGCGTGGGCTGCTCGCCGTCGTTCTGTCCGGCCTCGCCGGCAGGCGCAGATGCGGCCGCCGGGCCTGACGTACGACGGCGGCGCTCACCGGAGCGGCCTGCGGACTCGCCGCCGCGGCCATCTTCGCGGCTGCCGGAATCCCGGCGTCCACGGCCGGCGCGTTCACGGCCGTCCCCGCGGCCGCCGCGGCTGCTGTTCTTCTTCCCGGTTTCGCCCAGGTCTTCGAGGATCTCGGCGTCCACACCGGCCAGGGTGCGCTTGTCCCGCGGGAGGCGGCCCTTGGTGCCCTCGGGAATGTCCAGGTCCGTGAAGAGGTGGGGCGAGGAGGAGTAGGTTTCCACCGGCTCGGGAACGTTGAGGCCCAGGGCCTTGTTGATCAGGGCCCAGCGGGGAACGTCGTCCCAGTCCACGAAGGTGACGGCCGTCCCCTTGTTGCCGGCGCGGCCGGTGCGGCCCACCCGGTGCAGGTAGATCTTTTCGTCTTCGACGCACTGGTAGTTGATGACGTGCGTGACGTCCTCCACGTCGATGCCGCGGGCCGCGACGTCGGTGGCCACCAGGACGTCCACCTTGTTGTTGCGGAAGGCGCGCAGGGCCTGCTCCCGGGCACCCTGGCCCAGGTCGCCGTGGATGGCGGCGGCGGCGAACCCGCGGTCCACCAGTTCCTCTGCCACCTTCGCGGCGGTGCGCTTGGTCTTGGTGAAGATGATGGTGCGGCCGCGGCCCCTGGCCTGCAGGATGCGGGCCACCACCTCGGTCTTGTCCATGCTGTGCGCACGGTAGATGAGCTGCCGGATGTCGCGCTTGGTCAGGCCCTCGTCGTCCGGGTCTGCGGCGCGGATGTGGGTGGGCTGGGTCATGTAGCGCCGTGCCATGGCGATGACCGGGCCGGGCATGGTGGCGGAGAACAGCAGCGTCTGCCGGACAGCGGGGGTGGCCGCGATCAGGGTCTCGACGTCGGGCAGGAACCCGAGGTCCAGCATTTCGTCGGCCTCGTCCAGGACCACGATCTTGACGTTCTTGAGGCTCAGGTGCTTCTGCTTGTACAGGTCGATGAGGCGCCCGGGGGTGCCCACCACAACCTCCACGCCCTGCTTCAGCGCTTCCACCTGCGGCTCGTAGGCGCGGCCGCCGTAGATGGTGGCGATGCGGGCGTTGCGTTTGCGGGATGCGGTCTGCAGGTCATTGGCCACCTGCACTGCCAGTTCGCGGGTGGGGACGATCACCAGGGCCTGCGGTGCGCCCGGTACGGCGAGCTTCGCGTAGCCTGGGTCGTCCTGGCCGATGACGCGCTGCAGGGCGGGAATGCCGAAGCCGAGGGTCTTGCCGGTGCCGGTCTTGGCCTGTCCGATGATGTCGTGGCCGGACAATGCCACCGGCAGGGTCATGGCCTGGATGGGGAAGGGGTGCGTGATGCCGGCGTCGGCCAGCGATTCCACGATGTCCTCGCGGACGTTGTAGTCGGCGAAGGACTTTTCCGCGATTTCGTGCGGCTTCTCGTCCGAGATGATGGTCTCTTCCGGCTCAATGGTCTCGGTGCCGGTCTCGTCCGTCAGAAGCTGGTGGGTATGCAATTCACTCACAGGGAGTTTCCTTATTCATTTGGGCATTGGCGCTGCCTGCTCAACGGGCCGGCCGGCAGGCCGGTCCGGAGCACGCTCGGGCGCACAAGCAATTCCAGTGGAAGCCGATCGCGGGCTATCTAAATGCTGGCACTGGTGACCAGCGGGCAAATCTCAAGATCGCGTAGGGGCGGGCTTGTTGGTTTCAAATCAAGGAAATCAACGACCGGGCATCCATTTCTACTTCTCCAGTCTAGCCGTACAAGGCCGCAATACCGGCTTTTGCACCCCCGGAGGCGGGTATGCGGGCCCGCAGCGGACCTCAGCCGACCAGTTCGAAGTGGACCTCACGGGTTGCGATGTTGGACGAAAGCAGGCGGACGCGGACCTTGGTGCCGGACTCCAGGTCGCCTGCGCAGCGGGCCGTGACGGCAGGTTCAGCCACCTGGATGATGCCGGAACCGCCATTGCCGTTGCCGTTCTTGCCGTTTCCGTTCCTGCCGATTCCGTTCCTGCCGTTGTTGCCATTGCCGTTGTCTTTTTGCGGCTTCGACCCGGAGATCACGATGGCATCAAACTCCTGGCCAATGTGGTTGACCAGCAGCGCGGCCTCCACGGTGTCCAGCGCCATCCGCTCCATCCGGGACGCCAGCTGGTCCGATCCCGCCATGATCTCGGGAAGCGACGGAAGGGCCTCACGCGCCCAGCCGGGAACGTTGCCGCCATTGCTGAGGGCCTCGCAGATCACCAGCACGAAGCGGTCCACCAGCCGCCGCAGGGGAGCGGTGGTGTGCGCGTAGGCCGCACCGATGGCGGCCTGGATGGCGGCCTCCGGGACGCTGCCGTCAAAAGCTGTATAGGAGGCGCCGCGGAACAGCATCCCCGCCGAGTGCATGATGGCGAGCTGCCGCGGTTCGGTCGGGTCCAGGCTGCGCAAGTACTCGCCATAGCTGACCTCGCCGTCCCACGGCTTTCCCAGCGCCTCGGTCTGGAGTTTGAAGTGGTTCAGGGAGCGTTCGTCCGGCGCGGGCATGGTCCGGAGGATGCCCACTTGCCCGTCCAGCATGATCTGCGCAGCGGCCATGCCCGTCATCAGCGAGATCTGCGCGTTCCAGTCCTCCACGGGCAGCTGCGGCGCGGCAGCGATGCGGTAGCCACCGTCGGGGAGCTGGACGATCTCCTGCTCCGGCATGTTCAGGCTGGCGCCGTCACGGGCACGTTCCAGCTCCACGCGCTTGAGCCCAACCTCTTTCAGCAGCTGCAGGACTGGGGATGCGCCGCCTGCGTCCAGTTGGGCCTGCGCGCCTCTGTAGCTCAGCTTGGCGCGGCTGCGCATCCGTGCCCGCCTGACGGAGGCCGAGGTGACATCGGCGTTGCCGTCCAGGCGGAAGTCCCAGACGAAGGCCGGGCACTCCTGGCCGGGCAGCAGGCTCCCTGCCCCTTCGCTGATGACCTCCGGATGCAGCGGAATCCGGCCGTCGGGGGCATAGAAGGTCTGCCCGCGGCGGCGCGTTTCCTGGTCCAGCGGTCCGCCCGGCTTCACGAACGCCGGAACGTCGGCGATGGCGTACAGCACGTGGTAGCCGCCGCCGTCGGCCTCTATGAACAACGCCTGGTCCAAATCCGTAGACGATGCCGGATCGATGGTGACGAAATCGACGCCGGTCAGGTCATGGGACGGAAGCTCCAGCGCAGCCACGGCCGCCTCGGCGTCACGGACCGCATGCTCGGGGTACGGCCCGGGAAGCTCGAGCTCGCTCCGCAGCGCGCCCAGGGCCTCTTCCAGCGCATTGTTGTGCTCGTGGACGTTGGGAGCCAGCCGATGGTGTGACACGAAAATCAGCCTAGCCCGAAGACCGCCGATTATGCAGGCCATCGGCGGGATGGACGGCAGGGCCGTGTTGCCCCGCGGACAGTTCAGGACCCGCCAGTTCAGGACCCGCCAGTTCAGGAGCCGGCAGCATCCAGAGCGGCCAGGAGTGAGGCCGCCGCTGCGGCGGGGTCCGCCGCTTCGGTGATGGCCCGCACCACCACAATCCTCCGGGCTCCCGCTGCCACCACCTCGCTGACGTTGGAGTGGTCGATGCCGCCGATGGCGAACCACGGCACCTCGTTAGCGGCTTTGGCGGTGGCTGCCGCAGCGTATTTCACCAGGTCGGGTCCCACGGCGGCCCGACCCGGTTTGGTGGGGGTGGCCCAGACCGGCCCCACGCAGAAGTAGTCCAGCCCGGCAGGTCCGGCCGTGGCAACGAGGGCCGCATCCACCTGGTCCGGAGTGTGGCTGGAGAGTCCAATGGCGGCGTTGCCGTTCAGCAAGGTGCGGGCCGCGGGCAGGGGGAGGTCCTTTTGGCCGATGTGGAACACCGGAGCGCCGGACAACACGGCGATGTCGGCGCGGTCGTTCACTGCCCACAGCCTGCCATGGCGCTGCGCGGCTTCCTTCAGGACGGCCAGCAGTTCCAGTTCCTCGGCAGCCTCGATGGCCTTGTCGCGGAGCTGGATGATATCCACTCCGCCGGCGAACGCGGCATCCACGAACTCCGCGAAGTCGCCGCGGTCACGGCGGGCGTCAGTACAGAGGTAGAGGCGGGCAGTCTTGAGCCCGGCGGTTCCCCCGGCGGTGGTGAAGGCATCGGTTGCGGAGGCGCCGGCAGCGGCAGGGGAGTGGGACACATTCATGGCTGCAAGCCTAGTTCCTCTACACTTGCCTCGTACTGCGGGAGCCTGCGGCAGCTGTCATAAAGCGCCGGGCTGAGAGGGCGTCAGAGCCGACCGCTTGACCTGATCCGGGTAATGCCGGCGTAGGGAAGGAGACACATGGGCACCCCCAACACGGCACCCCCGCAACCCACCAACGGCACCGCCAGGGCCGACGTCGCGGTCATTGGCGGCGGAGTTGTGGGCCACGTGATCGCCTGGGAGGCACTGCGCTCGGGCCGCAGCGTCGCGCTGATCGATGACGCACCCGGCAGCGGCGCCAGCTGGGCCGCCGCAGGGATGCTGGCGCCGGTGAGCGAGCTGCACTACCAGGAAGAGGACCTCCTCGACCTGATGCTCGCATCCTCGGCCCGGTGGCCCGGTTTTATCGCCGACCTGGCCGCTGCGTCCGGCGAAAGGACCGGATACCTGACGACGCCGACCCTCGCCGTGGGTGCCGACGCCGCCGACCGCCGGGCCTTGATGGATTTGCGCGCGGTCCAGCAGGCCAACGGCCTGGCTGTTGAGCCTTTGACCGTCCGCGAGGCGCGGCGGCGGGAACCGTTGCTGAGCCCCGCCATCGCCTGCGCACTTGACACCCCCGCCGACCACCAGGTGGATCCCAGGCGCCTGGTGTCCTGCCTTCGCAACGCCCTGGCGGGGGAAACTGCCCGCAGCGGCCGCGCAGCTGCGGGTGCAGTGGATGGGTATGCCGTGCCGGACAGGGCCGTTGGACTGCTGTGGGCTGATGGCACTGTTGCGGGAGTCCGGCTTGCCGGCGGCGGTACAGTCCTGGCCGGAGAAACCGTGGTGGCCAACGGACTGGATGCCGCTGCGCTGGCGGACCTGCCTGAGGGCCTGCACCTGCCGCTGCGGCCGGTGCACGGGGACATCCTCCGGCTCGCCGTACCGCAGCACCTCCAGCCGCTGGTCACGGCCACCGTACGCGGACTGGTCCGCGGTGTACCCGTGTACATCGTCCCCCGGGAGGACGGGACGGTGGTGATCGGAGCCACCCAGCGTGAGGATGCCCCCGCCAGGGGCGTTGCAGCCCCACAAGCTGCCCGGTCCGCTGCCGGAACGGTATCCGCCGGCGGTGTCCACCAGCTCCTCCGGGACGCGCAGGTCCTGGTCCCCGCCGTCGCCGAGCTGGAATTGCTGGAGTGTACGGCGCGGGCCCGGCCGGCGACCCCGGACAACGCCCCGCTCCTGGGCAGGGTGCCCGCCGCTCCAGGCTCCATCCCGGGCGGGCACATCGCGGGCCTGGTCATCGCCACCGGATTCTTCCGGCACGGCGTCCTCCTGTCACCCGCAGCCGGTGCCATCTGCCGGGACCTGATGGACGGCACAACGGACCCCCGCTGGGAGCCGTTCAACCCTGGCCGCTTCTCCGGCCGCGAATCCTCCGCTGCAAGCGTCAACATCAAGGAGACAGCATGAACATCACCCTGAACGGAAACCACCATACGGTGGCTGAGGGGGCGTCCATCACCACGCTCGTCAGCCAGGTCACCGGCCGCACCGTGGGGGCTGACGGCCAGGCCAACGACGGGAACAGGCTGGGCGTCGCCGTGGCGCACAACGCACAGGTGGTTCCCCGGAGCCAATGGTTCTCAACGGCGCTCGCCGACGGTGACGACGTCGAGCTTGTCACGGCAGTGCAGGGAGGCTGACACCATGACGGAATCCACCACCCTGACCTCCACGGCTGCACCCGGCCTGGATGATGTCCTGGTCATCGACGGCGTCCCCCTGGCGTCCCGGCTCATCATGGGAACCGGCGGCGCCCCGAGCCTGGACGGGCTTGGCGCGGCGCTCCTCGCCTCCGGCACGTCCCTGACCACCGTGGCGATGCGGCGCTACTCCACTGCGGAAACGGGCTCGCTGTTTCAGCTCCTGGTGGACCACGGCATCCGGGTCCTGCCGAACACCGCCGGATGCTTCACCGCCCGGGACGCCGTCCTCACCGCCGAACTCGCCCGCGAAGCGCTGGAAACGGACTGGGTGAAGCTCGAAGTCATTGCCGACGAACACACGCTCCTTCCCGACGCCGTCGAGCTGGTGGAGGCCACCGAACAGCTGGTCAACCGCGGCTTCAAGGTGTTTGCGTACACCAACGACGACCCCGTCCTGGCGCTGCGGCTGGAGAACCTCGGCGCCACCGCCGTGATGCCGCTGGGGGCTCCCATCGGCACGGGGCTGGGAATCCTGAACCCGCACAACATTGAGCTCATCGTCTCCCGCGCCTCGGTCCCGGTGGTCCTGGATGCCGGGATCGGTACGGCCTCCGAC
Source organism: Arthrobacter nitrophenolicus (assembly GCF_045833485.1). NCBI lineage: Bacteria > Bacillati > Actinomycetota > Actinomycetes > Micrococcales > Micrococcaceae > Arthrobacter > Arthrobacter nitrophenolicus. Next base: position 230,540 of record NZ_CP174504.1, on the reverse strand, counting down.
GCTGCCCTTGCCATGGAGCTCGGCTGCGATGCCGTGCTGCTGGCCACGGCGGTGACCCGCGCACAGAACCCGGCCCTGATGGGGGAGGCATTCAAACACGCCGTCATCGCCGGTAGGCTGGCGAAAGCGGCGGGCCGCATTCCCCGCCGCGAACACGCGCTGGCATCGTCGGCAATGGAAGGCCGGGCCGAGTTCCTCTAGCCCGGCACACGCCGGTTGATGCCCCTGGACCAAGGAGTAGCAGTGGCCGGCAAAGATGCCCTTCCCCGGGAACAGATCGACCAGGCCCTGGCAGGGCTGCCCGGCTGGCGGTACCACGACGGCGGCCTGGTCACCGTCTTCAAGACGCCGACGGCGGCTGCCGCACTCGAGCTGATTGCCGCCGTCGGACGCCTTGCTGAGGAACAGAACCACCACCCGGACCTGGACTGGCGCTACAACCGCGTCTTCATCCGCTACTCGTCGCACGACGCAGGCGGGCAGGTGACAGAACGGGACCTCGCCGCCGCGGCAGGAGCGAGCGAGGCTGCGGCCGCCGTCGGGGCGAATGCGGAACCCTCGCGCTACCCGTCCGGAAACTAGTCATCCGTTAAGCGAAGGTGGCCGCCGCCCCGGAGGGCGGCGGCCACGCGCGTTTGCGGGTTGTTCCTCTGCTAGCGGCGAAGGATGGCAGTGAGGCGCTGCGTGTCCTGGCGGGCCCGGCTGCGGCCCAGGTAAAGGACGGCGGCCACGGCGGCCGCAGTTCCCAGCACGATGGGCAGTACCCACGGAAGCCACGTCAGGCCCGGGCGGTACCCAAAGCCTGCCGCCATCAGGATGATCCAGGTCAGGGCCCCGGCAACGACGGCAACGCCGGCGGGCAGGGCGGCGCCGTACTTGGCATGCCGCCTGTCATTCGCCCAGACGATGAAGCCTGCGGCAACCGCTGCGAGCACAACGATGGTCAGGGAAAGCATGGATCTCCTAGGAACGTTCGCGGTGCCGGGGCTAGAACTGGCCGAACCCTACGCGGCGGACCTCTTCGGCGCCGATTTCCACATAGCCGAGGGCATTTCCGGGAACAATGATCAGGCGTCCCTTGTCGTCGGTCAGCCGCAGCTCGCTGCCGGCATTGATGGCTTCGCCCACAACCTTGGCCACCGTCTCGGCGTCCTGGGTCGATTCCAGCACAATTTCACGGCCAACGTTCTGAACGCCGATCTTAATTTCCACAGGGGCCTCCCAGCCAGTCAAAGTACTCGTGTTTCTCCACGAGGTGTTGTCTTATTTGTAGTCTAGGACTCTTTGGGGAAGCGAGAGATTCCGCGCCAAGCTAAACGGTAGATGAGGTCGCTGGCCACATCGAGGTCCAGGTTGCCGTCCGTTTCGAGCCAGTACCGCGCGCTGACCTGGGCCATTCCGGCCAGTCCCCGGCCCAGGAGCTCGGCTTCGAGATGGGGGAGCTTGGTGTCCTCGGCAATGACGCGTGCGATGGCATCCGCGAAGGTCCGGTTGAATGTTTCCAGCCTGGAGCTGACATCCGGATCGTTGATGAGGTCCGATTCGAAGACCAGCCGGTGGGCCTGATCGTCATTGGCGATGAAGCGGAAGTAGGCCCGCATCACGGCCTGCACGCGTTCCTTGTTGTCCGTGGTGGAGTTCAGCGCACCCAGCATCAGGTCGGTGAGGGACGCCAGGTGGCTTTCCAGCAGCGCCAGGTACAGTTCCCGCTTGGACGGGAAGTGCTGGTACAGGACGGGTTTGCTGACGTGGGCCGTCTCGGCGATCTCGTCCATGGCGGCACCGTGATAGCCGTTGGCCACGAAGACTTCCTGCGCTGCGGAAAGGAGTTGGGCGCGGCGCTCGTCGCGCGGCAGCCGGGCGGAGCGCTGGCCTGCCGGACGCGGGGCCGCCTGCTGTTCGGCGGCGGGCGGGCGGTCAGCCCGTGCTTCAGGGACCACGGTTGTCCTTCTTTCCATTGCGGTTAGCTCCACTTTACTGCGGGGTAATATGACCCGGCGGTATCCCGGGGCATACATTGAAGTATGGCTTCGACTTTCACCGCAAATGTTTCATCTGTTTCCCTGGATCCCCTGGTGGAACCGGCGGGTGAGCTGACCCCTGCCGAGGTGGAGCGCTACTCCCGGCACCTCATCATTCCCGAGATCGGGACCATCGGGCAGCGGCGGCTCAAGAACGCGAAGGTCCTGGTGATCGGCGCGGGGGGCCTGGGATCGCCGGCGCTGCTGTACCTGGCGGCTGCCGGTGTGGGAACCATCGGGATCATCGACGACGACGCCGTTGACCTCAGCAACCTGCAGCGCCAGGTCATCCATGGGGTGGCGGACGTCGGCAGGCCCAAGATCGAGTCCGCCAGGGACGCCATCGCCGCGCTCAACCCGCTGGTGGACGTCCGCCTCCATGATGTCCGCCTGGACGCCTCCAACGCCCTGGACCTGTTTTCCGGCTACGACCTGATCCTGGACGGGGCGGACAACTTTGCCACCCGCTACCTGGTCAACGATGCCGCGGCCATCCTGGGCAAACCGTATGTGTGGGGCTCCATCTTCCGGTTCGACGGCCAGGTCAGCGTGTTCTGGGAAAAACACGGACCGACCTACCGCGATCTCTACCCCGAAGCGCCGCCCGCCGGCTCTGTTCCCTCCTGCGGCGAGGGCGGGGTCTTCGGCATGCTGTGCGCGGCCGTGGGGTCGATGATGGTGACTGAGGCAGTGAAGCTGATCACCGGCGTCGGACGTTCCCTCCTGGGCCGGGTGGCGCTGTTCGACGCCCTGGGCGGCAGCTGGCGGGAGATCCGGGTATCCAAGGATCCCGCGGCGGCACCCATTACGGAGCTGACGGACTACGAGGCCTTTTGCGGCATCACCCCTGCAGCGCCGTCGGACACCGAACACACCGTCACCGCAACGCAGCTGGCCACCATGCTGGCGTCACGGAAGGCCGGGCTGAAGGATTTCGAGCTCGTGGATGTCCGGGAGCCGGGTGAATTCGAGATTGTCCGGATCGACGGCGCGGTGTTGATCCCGCAGGGCCGGATCCTGGCCGGCGACGCATGGGCGGAGATTCCGCAGGACCGGGACATCGTGTTCCTCTGCAAAGCAGGGACACGGTCAGCCAACGTCCTGGCAGCGGCGCAGAAGGCGGGCTACCAGCGGGTCAGCCATCTCGACGGCGGCATCCTCTCGTGGGTGCGCGAGGTGGAACCCCACAAGCCGGTCTACTGACCCGATGCTCTATCAGATATGGCTCCCAAAACTGTGTTTTGGGAGCCATATCTGATAGAGCAAGTTGGGTTCAGGCGCTTTCGAGGCCCCGGTGGTCCACCGGGCATTCAGCCTGGGCGGACGGGCGGGCGGCGGGCTGCTCCACGGTGATGCCGTAGAGGGCCTCCAGGGCCGCCACGTACTCGTCCTGCTGGCCGTTGGCCGCCAGTTCCCTGGCGCGGACCGTAGGGACGTGCAGCAGCTGCTTGACCATGCGGCGGAGTGCGAATTCCACTTCCTCGGCAGCGGCGGTGCAGCCGTGCCGGGCCCGGACTTTTTCCATTTCGGCGTCCAGGACGTTCATGGTGTGGCGGCGAAGGGCAACAATGGCGGAATCCACGGACCGGGCCTCACGTTCCTGTTCAAAAGCGGTGGCGGCACCTTTGACGATGCTGCTTGCCTGCGCCAGCGATTCGGCCTGTTCCTGCGGTGCGGCGAGGCGGACGGATTCAAGGGTGAGGAGTTCGACGCCGTCCAGCTCGCCGACGGCGGGGTCGAAGTCGTGGGTGAGCGCCAGGTCGATGGCGATCAGCGGCTGCGGGGAGTTGGCGCGGACCTGGGCGAGCTCGTCCGCCTCCACCCGGGTGTCCGAACCGCTGCAGCCGATCATGACGTCCGCGGCGGCCACGGCGGGGTTGAGGGAATCCTCGTCGAGGGCGGTGCCGCCCCGGGTGGCGACGAACCCTTCGGCCCGGCCGGAGGAGGAGAAGACGGAGATGTCCGTGCAGCCGCGTTCGCGGAGCAGTGCCATGGTGGCGCCGGCGTAGGCTCCGGTCCCGAAGACCACAACCTTCTTGCTGGACCAGTCCGGGTTTTCGGAAAGATCCGTTGCAAGGTCAAGGGCGACGGACACGATGGACAGGCCGCGCGAACCGAGCGCAGTCTGGGCGCCTACGTCCTTTGCCGTTTTGGAGGCGGCCTGGAACAGCCGGACCAACCCCGCGCTGGCGGTGCCTTCATGCTGGGCGGTGATCAGTGCGCGGCGTACCTGGCCTGCGATTTCCCGTTCCCCAACGACTGCGGAGTCCAGTCCGGCGCTGACGGCGAAGAGGTGCTGGGTTACTTCGGGGCCGGTTCGGGTGCTGAAGGAGCGGGACACGAGCGGCTCACTCAGGCCGCTGGCTTCGCTGATCTGGGCGACAAGGGCTGCGCGGGCTGCCTCTACATCATCCGGATGGGGTGCCTCGCCGTAGATCTCATAACGGTTGCAGGTGGCAAGAACAACCGCGCCCGTCACCGCCGGTGAACCGGTGAGGGCGTTCGTGGCAATCCCGGAGGAACCGTTGCTCAACTGAGCAACGGTCTCAAGATCGATGTCGGCGTGTGTAGCCACCAATGAAAAAAGAACCACAGCAGACCAATCATAGCTTTTTCGTTCCTCGGTAGAACAACTCCCTTCCCGGTCAGGGAGGTACCCGTGCCTGTGATTCCTGCCACGACGGGAAATCCTGTCCCCGGGATGACAGGCTGTCGTTATCTTTTGGCGCTGATCTTCGGCACAATCAAAGGCATGACTTCTAGCCCTGCCGTCTCCGCTGCCGGCGCCCTTGCCGCTGACCATCCGCTGCTGGACGGCCGCACCGCGGACTCTCCGCTGATCACTGCCTACCGCGGCGGCAAACCCTCCCGCCGTCCTGTCTGGTTCATGCGGCAGGCGGGGCGTTCCCTGCCCGAGTACCTCAAGGTCCGTGAGGGCATTGCCATGCTGGACTCCTGCCTGCGGCCGGAGCTGGCGTCCGAGATCACCCTCCAGCCGGTCCGCCGGCACGACGTTGACGCAGGCATTTTCTTCTCCGATATCGTCATTCCGCTGAAGCTTGCTGGCGTGGGCGTGGACATCGTTCCCGGAGTGGGCCCCGTCCTGGACAAGCCCGTCCGGACGGCAGCCGATGTCGCGGCGCTGCCGCAGCTGACCTGGGAGGCGCTGGAACCGATCCGGGAAGCGGTCCGGCTGACGGTGGCTGAGCTTGGCAAGACCCCGCTGATCGGTTTCGCCGGCGCCCCGTTCACGCTGGCTGCCTACATGGTGGAGGGCAAGCCTTCCCGCGACCACCTCGGGCCGCGCACCATGATGCACGCCGACCCGGAAACCTGGTCTGCCCTGGCCAACTGGGCTGCCGACGCGTCCGGGATGTTCCTCCAGGCACAGCTCGAGGCAGGTGCCTCCGCCGGCCAGCTGTTCGATTCCTGGGCCGGATCCCTGGGCCTGGCCGATTACACCCGTTACGTCGTGCCTGCCTCGACCCGCGCGCTGGACCACGTCCGCCACCTCGGTGCCCCGCTGGTCCACTTCGGCACCGGCACCTCGGAGCTCCTGGTGGCCATGAAGGATGTCGGCGTCGATGTGGTGGGCGTCGATTACCGGCTGCCCCTTGACGAAGCCAACCGCCGCCTGGGCGGCACAGTACCCCTGCAGGGCAACATTGACCCCGCCCTGCTTCCGGCCCCCTGGGAAATCCTCGAAGCCCACGTCCGTGAGGTCATCGCGGCAGGTTCGTCGGCACCCGGACACGTCCTCAACCTGGGCCACGGCGTGCCGCCCGGGACGGACCCCGATGTCCTGACCCGGGTGGTGGAACTCATCCACTCCATCTCCCCGGAGTAGTCCGTGGAGAGCGCGCCGGCTTCGGCACAGACCGCGCTGGTGGTGGGCGGCGGGATTTCCGGGCTGCTCTCCGCGCGCGGGCTGGCAGCCTCCGGCTACAGGGTCACCGTCCTTGAAGCCGGCGATGCCTGGGGCGGCTGTGTAGGGAGCCACGTGGTGGCCGGCCTGGTGCTCGACAGCGGCGCAGAGTCCTTCGCCACCCGGTCCGACGCGGTTTCGAAGCTGGCCTCCGAGCTTGGGCTGGCGGCAAAGATCGTGTCGCCCCGGCCGGGAGGCGCCTGGGTCCAGTTGCCGGAGGGTCCGCGGGAACTGCCCCGGACCGGCGTACTGGGCATTCCGGCCAATCCCTGGGACCCGGAAGTACGCCGTTCCCTCGGGCTGCTCGGCTCGCTCCGGGCGTCCCTGGACCGGATCCTGCCGGCCTCGGTGGGTACCGGGCAGGAAGTCACCAGCGTGTCAGCCCTGGTCAAAGCCCGGATGGGCGCCCGCGTCCTGGACCGGCTGGTGGCCCCCGTAGTGGGAGGCGTCCACTCGGCCGATCCAGGGCTGCTCGACGTCGACATGGTGGCCCCCGGCCTCCGCACCCGGCTCCGGCAACACGGGTCCCTCGCCGGAGCCGTCGCCGCCCAGCGGAAGGGATCCGGTGCACCTCCCGCGCAGGGCACGGCAACCGTCAATGGCAGACCCGCCAAGGCAGGATCCGCCGTCGCTGGCCTGGAAGGCGGCATGCACACCCTGGTGGGCGCGCTCCTGGAGGACCTCCGTCAACGGGATGTCACGCTCCTGGCCGGGACAACCGCCGTCGCCGTCCGCCGCACACCGGAAGGCTGGCGCGTTGCGGCCGGCGGTGCTGACTTCGACGCCGCCCTGCTCGTGGTCGCGGTGGACGGTCCGGCCGCCGTCGACCTCCTGGCCGGGCCGGTGCCCGCCGTCGCCGGCAGGAAGCCGGCAGCCGGGCCCGACGTCAAGCTGGTCACACTGGTCCTGGACAGTCCCGCCTTGGACCGCCGCCCTCGCGGCACGGGCATCCTGGTGGCGCCGCAGACCCCGGGAATTGAAGCGAAGGCGCTGACGCACGCCACCGGCAAATGGGACTGGCTGGCCGCAGCAGCCGGCCCGGGCCGGCACGTCCTGCGGCTGTCCTACGGCCGGGTGGACGGCGTTGGGGGACTGCCAGCCGGCCCCGGGACGGACGATGAACTCCTGGCCGCCTCGCTGCGGGACGCCTCAGCCCTGCTGGGCGTGGACATCAGCCGGGAAAGCATCGTGGACTGGGACGTGGTCCGCTGGCGCGGGGCCCTGCCGTTCGCCGCCGTCGGCCATCGTGCGAGGGTGGCTGCCATCCGCGAGGCCTGCAACAGTGCGGGCGGCCTTGCCGTGGTGGGTGGCTGGGTTGCCGGCAACGGCCTCGCCGCCGTGGTGTCCGACACGCAGCAACAGATCCGGAATCTGGCAGGCTGAGCGTCTTCGCTGGTCAGGACGGGGTTGAGTGCCGGCAGTGTTTCCGGCGGGTGGTCCAGCCCCGTTTCATCGGCTTTCAATTCCCTCTGCTCCATGGCTAGGGTCGATGACTATGGTTCAACACAGGTCCGAGCTTTCAATGTCCCGGACTGGTATCCATGGGGGAATCCGGCGCGGCGGTTATGCAGCGGCAATCGGAGCGGTACTGGTTCTAGCCACAGGCGCCACGGCGTCCCAAGCAGACGAAGGGCTGGCTGATCCCGGCAGCCCGACAATTCCGCTGGCGCAGGAAACAGGCTCCCTGCCGACCGAGCCATCCCGGGACAACCCCGGGGGTGGCCTGCAGGCGGCGCCCGGGCAGGACCGTGAAGAGCCGGGCAGCAAGGGAACGGGCGCATCCATCCGGGAAACGGCTGGCCCGGTTGCGTCCGCTTCAGCCCCTGCCCTGCTGCTGTCTTTGCCGCCGGCCCTCTTTCCGGCGGTAACGGCCACCCTTTCCCCGACGGCGGCGGCGGTCCCCACCCCGACGCCGTCAGCTTCCCCTGCTCCGACAGGCAGTACACCCGCTCCGGCCGCATCCACCGGCACCGCACCGGCTCCGGCGCAGACGACATATGGTGCCGCATCGCAGACCGGCGCGGCGCCGTCGCCCGCCGCTGCCGCAACCACGGCAGTCCCCACTGCTCCGGCGGTTACGGCTCCGGCATCCGCAGGGGCCCCCGCCGCTGCGGATGCCAGCCAGACGCCCGCAGATTCCGGCGCCGCCGCGTCCGGTGAATCCAGCGAAGTTCCGGCCGCGGAACGGCCCCTTTCCACTACGCCAGCCGCAAGCCCGGCGGCAGCTGCACCAGCCGAAAGCCAGGCCGGCGGCGCGCCGCTGTACAGCGCATACCAGGCCCACCCGGCGTGGACGCCGTACAGCACCGGCACCGGCCTGCGGAGCAGCGCCACGCTCAACTCGCAGCCGGAGCCGCGCAGTGCCATGGTGTGGCTCGGGTCCGGACTGGTGGGCGTCGCAGGTGCGGCCGGCCTGGTGCTCTTCCGGCTGCGCAACCTCTAGCGCCGGAGCACCCGGACCGCCGGGAAACGCCGGTCGGTGTGATCTTGGCAACTTCTACGCGTTGTAGAAGTTGTTGGTTTCGACTTGGCGGGTACTAAAGGGCAAACTTGTAACCATGAGCCACACTTCTGCCGAATCTGTCACTAAAACCGAAGAATCAGCCGAGCAGTTTTTCACCCTCTGGACTGTCTTCAAACGGTCGGAGGCAGTAGTCCGCAGCGCCGATGCTGCCGCCGATTTCGAGGCCCTGCTGCAGCGCCTCGCTGAGGGGCACGTGACCCACCGCGGCAGCTACGACGTCTCCGCAATGCGCGCCGATGCCGACGTCATGGTGTGGCTCCACGGCCCCAAGCCGGAGGCCCTCCAGCAGGCCATCCGCGACATCCGCCGCAGCTCGCTCTTCGCCGGAACCGAAATCGTCTGGTCCGCCATGGGCGTGCACCGCGAGGCGGAGTTCGCCAAGAACCACACGCCTGCGTTCTCGCGCGGCGTCACGCCGGCAGAGTGGCTGTGCGTCTACCCGTTCGTCCGCTCCTACGAGTGGTACATCCTGCCCGAGGAGGAGCGCGGCGCGATGCTCCGCGAGCATGGCCTGCTCGGCCGCGAATTCCCGCAGGTCATCTCCAACACCGTGTCCTCCTTCGCGCTCGGCGACTGGGAATGGATCCTCGGCCTGGAGGCTCCCGAACTCGTTGACCTGGTGGACCTCATGCGCCACCTGCGCGCCACTGAGGCACGCAACCATGTCCGCGAGGAAGTTCCGTTCTACACCGGCCGCCGGATTTCCGCCGACGAGGTAGCCGAGGTGCTGGCATGAGCCCCCGCGATCCCCAAGGCAGCACCGCCGTCAATCCGGTGACGGAGGCGGGCCGGATGGCCCCCAAGAACTACGACGCCGTCCTCCTCGCCTCCTTCGGCGGTCCCGAGGGCCAGGATGATGTGATTCCCTTCCTCCGCAACGTCACCCGCGGCCGCGGAATCCCGGACGAGCGCCTGGAGGAGGTCTCACACCACTACCGCGCAAACGGCGGCATCAGCCCCATCAACCAGCAGAACCGCGAACTCAAGGCGGCACTGGAAGCTGAACTGGCCGCCCGCGGCATCAGCCTCCCCGTGCTGTGGGGCAACCGCAACTGGGCCCCCTACATCCCGGAGACACTGCAGGACGCGTACGACGCCGGCCACCGCCGCCTGCTGATGATCACCACGAGTGCCTACTCCTGTTACTCCAGCTGCCGCCAGTACCGCGAGGACGTCGGCATGGCACTGACAGAGACCGGATTGGACGGACGCCTGGAAGTGGACAAGGTCCGCCAGTACTTCGACCACCCCGGCTTCGTGGAGCCGTTCGTTGAAGGCACCGCCGCCGGCCTCGCCGAGGTCCGTGCGAAGCTGGCCGAAGCCGGCACTCCGGACGCTCCCGTCCAGATCCTCTTTGCCACCCACTCCATCCCCACCCGGGACGCCGAAGCTGCCGGCAAGTCCGACGGCGAGCCCCGCGAATTCGAGGAGGGGTCGGCCTACGTGGCGCAGCACCTCGCCACCGCCGCGGCCGTCATGCAGCGGGTGGAGGAGGAATCCGGCCTCACGGCGCCGTGGTCGCTGGTCTACCAGTCACGCTCCGGCGCCCCGCACGTGCCGTGGCTTGAACCCGACATCAACGACGCCATCGAGGAACTCGCCGGCAAGGGGACCAAGGGCATCGTCATCGTGCCGCTGGGTTTCGTCAGCGACCACATGGAGGTTGTCTGGGACCTCGACACCGAAGCGCTGGAGACGTGCGCCAACCTGGGCCTGGCCGCCACCCGCGTCCCCACGCCCGGCACCCACCGCAAGTTCGTCAACGGCATGGTGGACCTCATCTGCGAACGCACCGAGGCCAACAACATCAGCGACCGTCCGGCAGTGACGGATCTCGGCCCCTGGTACGACGTCTGCCGGCCGGGCTGCTGCGCGAACTTCCGCGGCGAAAAACCCACCATCGCCGGCGCCGACACCACTGTGGGGACGGGCCATGACCCCTACCCCGCGTCGCCGGGGCAGCCGGAAGCACCGCAAGGAGCAGCACAGCAGTGACTGTCCGGATCGGAACCCGCGCCAGCAAACTGGCTTTGACACAAACGCAGCAGACCGCCGACCAGCTGGCCGCCGTCGGGGGCTTCCCCGTCGAACTCGTCCACATCAGGACCGACGGCGACGTCCTCACCGGCTCGCTGTCCCAAATGGGCGGCACCGGCGTCTTCGTGGCAGCGCTGCGCGACGCGCTGCTGCGGAACGAATGCGATGTGGCCGTCCACTCCCTGAAGGACCTTCCCACCGGGGCAGCCGTGGGGCTCAGCCTGGCGGCCACCCCGCGCCGCGTTGACGTCCGCGACGTCCTCTGCGCCCGGGACGGGCTGAAACTGGCCGATCTCCCGGCCGGCGCCACGGTGGGCACCGGTTCGCCGCGCCGTGCAGCACAGCTCCGCGCGGCCCGGCCCGACCTGGAGATCCTGGACATCCGCGGCAACGTGGACACCCGCCTGGGCCGGGTTCCGGGGCTTCCGGGCAACACCACGGACCAGGTGGTGCCCGGCAAGTCCTGCGACCTCGACGCCGTAGTGCTTGCTGCCGCAGGCCTGGAGCGCATCAACAGGCTGGATGCCGTCAGCGAATTCCTGGAAACCGACGTCATGCTCCCGGCCGCCGGGCAGGGATCCCTGGCCATCGAGTGCCGCACCGCCGACGCGCCACGGAAACCCGGCTCAACCGAAGGATCCCAGGCCGTGCTGGCCCAGGCCCTCGCCGCGCTGGACGACCCGGACACCCGGCTCGCTGTCACGGCGGAGCGGGCCATGCTGGCCCGGCTGGAAGCCGGCTGCGCGGCTCCGGTGGGCGCGTACGCCTACCGGAAGGGCAGCATGCTGCACCTCGAAGGCGTTGTGTGCGCGGTGGACGGCACCGCATCCGTCCGCGACAAGCGGGCAACTGACGGGCTGACCGAAGTGGGCGCCACCCTTCTGGGCATCGAACTGGCCGAGGTCCTCCTGGCCGCCGGTGCCGCCGACATCGCAGACCTCCAGGCATCCTGACCTTGCCCATGGGAATGCCAACGGGCGCAGCGGGACAGGGTAAACCGCTGAAGGGAGCCCGGGTCCTGATCACGCGCAGCCCGGAGCGGTCACTGGAACTCGTGGCTGCGCTGGAAAAGGCCGGGGCCACCGCCATGCTCCTGCCGCTCATCGACTTCGAACGGGCACCGGACCAGCATTCCCTGGACGTGGCCTGTGACGCACTGGGAGCCGGGGCGTTCGACTGGCTGGTCCTCACCAGCGCAACCACCGTCCATGTGCTCCTCGGCAAGGCGCGGGACCGCGGGCTTTCCCTGCGCCAGTGGATCCCGGCCGGCATCCGGATCGCAGCCGTGGGACCAGCCACCCGCAGGCTGCTCGAGTCCAACGGCCTCGGCGTGGATCTGACGCCCCGCGGCGAGCAGTCCGCCGCCGGGCTGCTCGAGGTATGGCCCGGCGGCGGACGGGTCCTGCTGCCGCAGGCCGACATTGCGGCGCCCGCGCTTGCAGAGGGGCTCGAGGCCGCAGCCAGCAAAGTCACCGTGGTGGCCGCCTACCGGACGGTCGACTACCCGGCGGCAGCCGAGCGCAGGCTCGCCGTTCCGGTGGAGGACGGGGGCCCGGGCCAGGTGCCGCCGTCGTACTCACTGCTCTCGCCGGCCGCGGCCCGGGCAGGCATCGCTGAGGGAAGCATCGACGCCGTCCTGGCAGCCTCACCCAGCGCCGTGCGCCGGATCGCCGACCTGGCGCCGCTGCACGGCTGCCGGCTTGTGGTCATCGGGCGTTCGACGGCGGAACAGGCCGCAGCGCTCGGCCTGCAGGTGGCGGCGGTGGCAGCTGAGCCAACGCCCGAGGGCCTCGCGGCTGCCGTCGGGGCTGCCCTGGGGGACGCAGGTCCCGCCGGGGCGCCGAACCCGAACCCACCCGGAACAACGTGAAGGACAGGACCATGACTTTCCCCAGCCAACGCCCCCGCCGCCTTCGGACCACGCCCGCCATGCGCCGGCTGACCGCCGAAACCCGCCTGGCGCCGGCCGGGCTCATCCTTCCCGCCTTCATCCGGGAGGGGCTCACCGAACCGAACCCCATCACGTCCATGCCGGGCGTGGTGCAGCACACCACGGACACCCTGAAGCGTGCCGCAGCAGAGGCTGCCGAACTGGGGCTGGGCGGCATCATGCTGTTCGGCATCCCGGAAATCCGTGACGCCGAAGGCTCAGCCTCTCTCGACCCCGACGGTGTCCTGAACAAGGCCATCCGCGACGTTCGCGCCGAAGTCGGGGACAGTCTGGTGATCATGAGCGACGTGTGCCTGGACGAGTTTACCGACCACGGCCACTGCGGGGTGCTCGACGACGACGGGTACGTCGACAACGACCGCACCGTGGAAATCTACGCCCGGATGGCCGTGGCACAGGCCGAAGCCGGCGCCCACATGCTGGGCCCCTCCGGCATGATGGACGGACAGATCGCCGCCATCCGGACCGCCCTGGATGAAGCCGGCCACACCGGCACGTCAGTCATCGCCTACTCGGCCAAATACGCGTCCGCTTTCTACGGCCCGTTCCGCGAGGCGGTGGATTCCCAGCTGAAGGGCGACCGGCGGACCTACCAGATGGATGCAGGAAACCGCACCGAGGCGCTGCGCGAAGTGGAACTGGACCTGGCCGAGGGCGCCGACATCGTCATGGTCAAACCGGCCATGAGCTACCTGGACATCGTGGCGGACGTCGCCGCCATGAGCCCGGTGCCGGTGGCGGCTTACCAGATCTCCGGCGAGTACGCGATGATCGAGGCCGCTGCAGCCAACGGATGGATCGACCGGAGGGCCGCCATCACCGAGTCCGTGCTGGGCATCCGCCGGGCCGGTGCGGGCATGGTGCTAACCTACTGGGCCGCGGAGCTGGCCGGCTGGCTGAAGGAATCCTGATGACCGAGCTGCCGTTGGGACCCACCGAACCCGTGGGGGAGGACCGCATCCTGCTTGGTCTCAACACCTTCGGTGATGTGGGCGTGAAACCGGACGGCACCCCGCAGGCGCATGCCGAAGTCCTGCGGCAGCTGCTGGAACAGGCCCAACTTGCCGACGCCGTCGGACTTCACGCGTTCGGCGTGGGGGAGCACCACCGGAAGGACTATGCGGTGTCCGCCCCTGAAGTCTTCCTGGCTGCAGCGGCGGCCCGCACCACCAGGATCCGCTTGGGCTCGGCCGTCACCGTCCTCAGCTCGGACGATCCGATCAGGGTCTTCCAGCGCTTCTCCACGGTGGACGCCATCTCCAACGGCCGCGCCGAGGTCATGCTGGGCCGCGGCTCGTTCGTGGAATCGTTCCCCCTCTTCGGATTCGACCTGGCCGACTACGAAGTCCTCTTCGAGGAGAAGCTGGAGCTGTTCAGCAAGGTGCGGCTGCAGCAGCCGGTCCACTGGGAAGGGCGGACCCGGCCGGCCCTGGCCGGACTGAGCGTCTACCCACCCATGGAGCACCACCTGTTGCCCACCTGGATCGGCGTCGGCGGCACTCCCGAATCGGTGCTCCGCTGCGCCCACTACGGCTACCCGATCATCTTCGCCATCATCGGCGGCCAGCCGCGTGCTTTCCGTCCGCTGGCTGACCTGTACCGCGAGGCCATGGCCAAGTACGGGCATCCAATGCAGCAGATGGCGACGCATTCGCCGGGGCACGTCGCTCCCACGGACGAGGAGGCCCGCGAGGAGTTCTATCCGCACTGGCTCACGCTCCGGAACAGACTGGGCGCCGAACGCGGCTGGGGCCCTGCCGGCAGGCCCGAGTTCGATGCGATGTGCGCGCCTGAGGGCGCCCTGTACGTCGGATCGCCGGAGACGGTGGCCCGGAAGATTGCCCTGCTCAAGCAGAACCTGGGGGTGGACCGCTTCGACCTGAAGTACAGCAGCGGGCCCCTGCCGCATTCGGCAATGATGCGCTCGATTGAACTGATGGGAACGGCAGTGGCGCCCAAGGTGGCGGAACTGCTCGGCAGCTGACATGCCGGCCAACTGAGAGAATAGGAACCATGACTTCCAGCAATCCTCGCAACGAGGCATTATTCGACCGCGCCCGCCAGTTGATGCCGGGCGGCGTCAACTCGCCCGTCCGCGCCTTCGGCTCCGTGGGCGGAACGCCCCGCTTCATGGTGGCCGCCAAGGGCGCCTACCTGACGGACGCGGACGGCAAGGAATACGTGGACCTGGTCTGCTCCTGGGGCCCTGCCCTGCTGGGCCATGCACACCCGGCCGTGCTGGATGCGGTCCACGCCGCCGTCGACCGGGGGCTGTCCTTCGGCGCCTCCACCCCTGACGAGGCCAACCTGGCCGAAATCGTCAAGGAACGCGTGCCCGCTGTCGAACGCCTCCGGATGGTGTCTACCGGCACCGAAGCCACCATGACCGCCGTCCGGCTGGCCCGCGGCTTCACGGGGCGCAACCTGATCATCAAGTTCGCGGGCTGCTACCACGGCCACCTGGACGGGCTGCTGGCATCCGCAGGGTCCGGCGTTGCCACCCTCGCCCTGCCCGGTTCCGCCGGCGTCACGGAGGCGACCGCCGCTGAAACCCTGGTCCTGCCCTACAACGACCTCACCGCGGTCAAGGAAGCATTCGCCGCGCACGGCCCCAACATTGCAGCCGTCATTACCGAGGCCGCGCCCGCCAACATGGGCGTGGTGACCCCGGAAGAGGGCTTCAACCTCGGCCTTTCCAGGATCACCCGGGAACACGGTGCCCTGCTCATCGTGGACGAGGTGCTGACGGGCTTCCGCACCGGCTACTCGGGCTACTGGGGCCTGACCGGCGGAGCGCCCGACGCCGCCGACCCCTGGACCCCGGACCTGCTTACCTTCGGCAAGGTCATTGGCGGCGGCATGCCGACGGCGGCACTTGGCGGACGTGCCGATGTCATGGACCACCTGGCTCCCACCGGGCCCGTGTACCAGGCCGGAACGCTGTCCGGAAACCCCGTGGCCATGGCCGCCGGAGTTGCCACGCTGACCAACGCCACCCGCGATGTCTACTCCTACATCGACGCCCGCTCCCTGGAGCTGTCCTCGGCCCTGTCCAGCGCCCTGGATGCCGCCGGGGTGGACCACTCCATCCAGTTCGCCGGCAACCTGTTCTCGGTGGCCTTCGGAACCTCCGCGCACGGCGTCCACAACTACGCCGACGCCCAGGCCCAGGAGGCCTTCCGGTACGCGCCGTTCTTCCACTCCATGCTGGAGTCCGGCGTCTACCTGCCGCCGTCGGTGTTCGAGGCCTGGTTCCTCTCCGCCGCGCACGACGACGCCGCCATGAACCGGATCTTCGATGCCCTGCCCGCCGCGGCGCAGGCGGCTGCTGCGGCCCGCCCGTAGTTCCGGCGCCGGCTTAACGACAAATCCCCGCGTCCCGGACCAACCCACCCACCATGTGTGGGAGAAGGCCCGGGACGCGGGGATTTTTTGTCTTTCGGCTAGAGGACGTCCGAGAGGAAGCCCTTGAGCCGGTCAGTGCGCGGTGCCGTGAAGATCTGCTCCGGCGGACCGGACTCCACCACCACGCCCGCGTCCATGAACGTGACGGTGTCCGAGACGTTGCGGGAGAAACCCATCTCGTGGGTCACCACCACCATGGTCATGCCGCCCTTCGCAAGGTCCGTCATGAGGGCCAGGACACCCTTGACCAGTTCGGGGTCAAGGGCGGACGTGGCCTCGTCGAAGAACATGACCTCGGGCTTCATGGCCAGCGCCCGGGCAATCGCCACGCGCTGCTGCTGGCCGCCGGACAGGTTGGCCGGACGGGAATCTGCCTTGTGCTTCAGGCCCACCAGGTCCAGCTGCTCCAGGGCTTCGGCGCGGGCCTGGTCCTTGGGCAGCTTCCGGAGCTTGCGGAGGGCCAGCGACACGTTGTCCACCACGGTCTTGTGCGGGAACAGGTTGAACTGCTGGAACACCATGCCGATCCGCTGCCGGAGCTCGTCCGGGTTGTCCTTCAGGACCGAACGTCCATCCAGCAGGATGTCGCCCTGGTCAGGCTCGATCAGGCGGTTCATGACACGCAGGAGCGTGGACTTGCCGGACCCGGACGGGCCGATCACCGAGGCCGTGGTGCCCTTCTCCACGTGCAGGTCGATGCCGCGGAGGACGTGGTTATGCCCGAAGGACAGGTGCAGGTTCTTGCCGGTCAGGGTTCCGGAAGCGAATTCCGTCATGCCTGTGCCCCCTTGCCGATAGGTGCTGCCAGTTCGTCCGGCTCCTTCTTCTCCGGCTTGCCAGTGCGCAGCCGGTGGTCGATGAAGTTCACGAAGTGGGTGAGCGGAACGGTCAGGATCAGGTACAGGACACCCGCCGCGACCAGCGGTGACAGGTTGCCGGTGTTGGCCATGGCGTCATTTCCGATCCGGAAGATCTCCCGGTCCGAGGCGGCCAGGCCCAGCATGAACACCAGCGAGGAGTCCTTCAGCAGCGAGATGAACTGGTTCACCAGGGCCGGAAGGACCCGGCGGATGCCCTGGGGCACCACCACCAGCCGCATGGAACTGCCGTAGCTGAACCCGAGGGCCCGCGAGGCCTCCAGCTGTCCCTTCTCAACGCTCTGGATGCCCGACCGGAAGATCTCGCCGATGTAGGCGGCGGCGATCAGCGTCAGGGCCAGGATGCCCAGGGGATAGGGGTTCCGCGAACCGGTGATTTCCCTGGCGATCGGGCTCAGGCCGATGCCGATCACCAGGATCACCAGGATGGCCGGCAGGCCGCGGAAGATGTCGGTGTAAATGCGCGCCGCCCACCGTGCCCCCGCGTTGCGGGAGATACCCATCATGGCGAGCAGCAGCCCCAGCAGGGATCCGAAGATGCCTGAGGCGACGGCCAGCATCAGGGTGTTGGGCAGGCCCACCATGAACAGGGCGGGAATGACTTTGGCCATTTCCTCCCAGTTGAAAAAGGTGTCGGCAAGCTGGTCCAGGAGATCCATAAACGTCCCGGCTCAATCAGCTCTGGGGAACCGTGGCGGCCTTGCTGCCCGGCTTCCAGTCAGTCGGCATTTCGCGGTCCGGGTACCACTCCTTGGTCAGCTTGGACCAGGTCCCGTCCTCGATCACGGCGTCCAGGCCCGAGTTCAGCGCGTCGATCAGCGGCTGGTTGTCCTTGGCCACGGCGTAGGCGGTGAAGTTCTCGGTGTTGATTTTGGACTCGACGATGGCGGTGCCGTCGCCTTCCTTGACCTGGCCTTCAGCCTGCTGGGACGGAGCCACCCAGGCGTCCACCTGGCCGTTGCGCACGTTCGCGTAGACGGTGGCGTAATCCGGGAAGCGGATCGGTTCCATCTTCAGCGTGTTGGTGACGTAGTCGTCCTGGACGGTGCCCTGGACCACGCCGATGCGCAGGTCGGAGGTGAGGTCGTCGAAGCTCTTGACGTCGCCGTCGGTCTTGGCGACAACGGCCATGTAGCCGAAGTCGTAACCGTTGGTGAAGCCGACGTTCTCGCGGCGGGCTTCGGTGGTGGAGATCGAGGAGGATCCGACGTCGAACTGCTTGGTCTGCACCTGGGACAGGAGCGCCGAGAAGTCCGTGGCAACAAATTCAACCTCGAGGCCGAGCTTGGCGGCGATGGCACGCAGGAGCTCGTTGTCGTAGCCGGTGAACTTGCCGGAGGGGTCAATGAAGATGTTCGGCGGCGCGTCCGAGAGCGTGCCCACTTCGAGCTTGCCTTCGGTGTTGAGGCCGAGCTTGGTCTTGTCGATCTGGTCGATCGGGGTGACATCGGCAGTGGTGTACTTGTCCAGCGTCTGCTGGTCGCTGCCGGCGAGGGCATCGGTGGGGGTGCCCGCGGGCTCCGAGGCCCCTGAACCGCAGGCGGCCAGGGAAACCGCCAGGGCCAGAGCAACGGGAGCGGTAGTCAGCCACTTCATCGCTTTGATTTTCATCAGGTTGTCACTTTCATTGAGTCATAAGTCAACCGGGCCGCAAGGCTGCGCTGATGGCGCCTGGCACCTGCCCCGTGCTGGTCGAGCATGGCCAGGGCAGGGGTGACCGCAAAACTTTATTGTCTCACTTCATCGAAAATGCGCTGTTAAGGAAATCCAAGGACGGGCAGGCGATGCCATTGCCGCATTTAATTCGGCCAGTTAGCCGTTCTGTGCGCGCGACAGGGAGGGCGCCGGGTAATCCAACGAATTCACGATGCCCCGGCAAGGCCGAAATGCGCGGTGAACGAACTGTGACTTGCCTCGCATTGCGGCGGGGGAGGGCCTGCTGAAGCCTAAAATCCCCCGGCCGTGGCATCCTGCGGAGGCAGGACCGGCCAATCGCCCTCGATCACGGCGGTGGGCTTGGTCTTGCGGAGGTAGCCCTGGAAGTCCGCGGCCTGGCTGACGGCCCAATCTACCTGGAGCTGGTGGAGCTGGCTCGCCGGCATCATGAGCTTGGGAAATTTGCCGGCCATCGCATCCAGTACCTTCAGCGTGGCCAGGGCGTCAGCGGCAGACGTGTGGGCGTTGTCCAGGACCACGCCGTACTCCTCGCACAGGGCCGTAAGGGTCCGCTTGCCCTTCCGGTAGCGGTCCACCTGCTTGTTCATGATGTAGGGATCAAGCACCGGGAACCTCGTCAGCTGCGGGACCCCGTACCGGGCCGACTCCGCCGCCAGCACTGTGAAGTCGTAGCTGGCATTGAAGGCAATGACGGGGACGCCGTCGTCGAACAACTCCTGCAGGACCCCCGCAAGTTCCCTGGTGACTTCATGGGCGGGGCGCCCGTCACGCCGGGCCTGTTCCGTGGTGATTCCGTGCACATCGCTGGCTTCAATGGGAATTTCCACCCCCGGATCCGCAAGCCACCCATGCTCCTTGATGACCTCGCCCTGGTGGTCCACGACCGTCACCGACGCTGTGACAATCCGGGCCGCGCGGGAGTTCCGTCCGGTGGTTTCGAGGTCGAAGGCTGCTCGGGGAAGGGTATTCCAGGTGCTCATGCTTCAACGCTAAGGGGGACCCCGGACAATTCCGGGGAGCGCCACTGCGGATACATTGGATCAATGCGGATGGAGTATGTGGAGGCGGTGCTGGCCGTTGTTGAGCTGGTACCGGCCGGGTCCGCTGTGTCTTACGGTGACGTTTCCGAACTGCTCGGCTCCGGGGGCCCGCGGCAGGTGGGGGCCGTACTCAGCCATTATGGCAGCGGCGTCCCCTGGTGGCGTGTGCTGAAGGCGAGCGGACATGCTCCCGAGGGGCACGAAGCGGGGGCCCTCCGCCGCTACCTTGATGAGGCAACCCCGCTCCGCGGCGACTACGGGTCCTTCCTCCGCACCGGAGAGGGCCGCTGGCGCGTCGATCTGTCCGCGGCACGCTGGCAGCCGACCGACGGGGAACTGGACAGGGTGGACACCATCGCCGCGGCGCTGGAGCGTCGGCTCCATGGATTGTCGGTGGCTGATGATGGAATGTCGGTGTGACAGTAACTCTTCCCTTCACGGAACCACGCGACGAATACCGGCCTGACCCCCAAGCGGGTCAGGAGCCCGCTTTCGGGCAAGGCGCCGCCACCGCAGGAAGCAGCTCGAACGCCAGTGCAGGAAGGTCTCCGGCTGCCGCTTTGCGGCTGCTCGCGCCGCGCCAGGTACATGCGGCTGCGCCGTCCCTGACCGCCGACCAGCAGTCCGCCGTCAGTGTTCCCCAGGGAACCGGGCCGGTTCTGGTTCCAGGCGCCCCAGGGACCGGCAAAACCACCGTTCTCATTGAGGCTGCCGTGGAACGTGTCCAGCGCGATGGTATCGATCCCGAGCGCATGCTGATCCTTGCCCCGAGCCGCCTCGCCGCTGATTTCCTGCGGGACCGCTTCACAGCCCGGCTGGACCGAAGCCTCAGCACCACCCCAGCGCGCACCTGGGCTTCCTATGCCTTCGACCTCATCAGGCGCGCCAAGGCCGAGGGCGTCATCCCGCTGGCCAGGCCGCCGCGGCTCCTGTCAGGCCCCGAACAGGACCTCATCATCAAGGAGCTCCTCGATGGGCACCGCCTTCCCGGCCTGGAACTGCCGTGGCCTGAGGATCTCAACGGCGCGCTCGAAACGCGCGGGTTCCGCCAGGAGGTGCGGCAGCTCTTCGACCGGATCATCGAGTCCGGCCGTACTGCGGAGGACCTTGAAATGCTTGGCCGCGAGTGCGGCAGGCCCGACTGGATCGCCGCGGCTGCCCTCTACAACGAGTACCGGGACGTCCTGGACCTGAGGATGCCGGAGGCCTTCGACCCCGCCGGAATCATCACGGCGGCACGCCACATCTTCCAGGACGCGCCGGAATTCCTCGCAGCCGAACGGGACCGGCTGCAGCTCGTGGTGGTGGACGACATCCAGGAAGCCAACCCGGCAGTGTTCGAACTCCTGGCGGACATCGCGGCAGGCAAGGACTGCTACGTTGCGTACTCGCCGGATACCGTGGTCCAGGGCTTCCGGGGCGCACGGCCTGATCTCGTGGCCGAGCTGCCGCGGCTGCTGTCGCCGGGCGCGCCACCCGTGGAGCGTCCGCTGTCTTCTTCCCACCGCCTGGTCCCGGCCCTGGCGGACGCCTGGCTGGGTGTCGCCGGCCGGATCTCGCAACGCGCCGGTGGCCAGCTGGCCAGGCAGCTGGAGCGTCCGCAGGCAGACCGGCCGGAGGGGAATATGCAGGAAGGGAGTGTCGAGGCGCACCTGGTCCCGTCACCAGTGCATGAGCTCCGGTATGTCGCCCAGAGGATCCTGGACCAGCACATCAACCATGGCCGGGACCTCGCGGACATTGCCGTCATTGTGCGCAACGGCGGACAGGTCAGCGAGTTGCAGCGTTACCTCTCGGGGCAGGGGATCCCTGTCCGTGTGCCGGTTGCCGAGTCGGCCGTCCGGGACGAGGTAGCGGTGCGTCCCCTGCTGGACGCCTTCGCCATCGCGCTGGACCCAACGCTCCTGACCCCGGAAGCCGCGGTGTCCCTCCTGACCTCCCGGATCGGCGGTGCCACTTCCATCGAACTCCGGCGGCTCCGGCAGTCCCTTCGTCGTGAGGAACTGCTGGGCGGCGGCGGACGGACCAGCGATGCCCTCCTGGTCGAGGCCCTGCTGGAGCCCGGAGCCCTGTCCGCCCTGGGTATCGAAGGCAGGGCGGCCAGGCGCGCGGCGCGGATGATCCAGGCCGGCCGTGAAGCTGCCTTCCAGCCGGGCGCCAACGCCGAATCGGTGCTCTGGGCACTGTGGAGCTCCACGGGGCTGGCAGCATCCTGGACGGAAACAGCACTGGCAGGCGGCCCCCACGGCGCCCGGGCCGACCGGGACCTGGATGCCATGATGGCGCTGTTCCATACGGCTGAACGGTACGTGGACCAGATGCCCGGAGCGGGGCCTGAACAGTTCCTGGAGTACCTGCTCAACCAGGAGCTCCCCATGGACACCCTTGCCGCCCGCGCCCAGGTGGATGATGCCGTGGAGCTGATGACGCCCGCCAGCGCAGCAGGAAGGGAATGGCCGGTGGTGATTGTCGCCGGCCTGCAGGAGGGCGTGTGGCCCAACACCCGGCTCCGGGGGGAACTCCTGGGCAGCACCCTTTACGCGGACGCCGTTGAACACGGTTCCGCCTACGCCATGCAGCGGGATCCCCTAAGCCGGTTGCGCGACATCCGCTATGACGAACTGCGCAGCTTCTCCACAGCCGTCTCACGCGCCCGGGAACTGCTCATATGCACGGCGGTCGCCTCGGAGGACGACCAGCCTTCGTCGTTCCTCGACTACGTCGCACCGCTGGAGCACGGCCAGGAGCACAGGGGCTTCACCCCGGTCGAGCGCCCCATAACCCTGCGGGCCCTCGTTGCCGAACTGCGGCAGCATGCCCAGCTGGACGGGAACCAGTCCGCCGAGGCCCGGGAAGCGGTAAGGGTACTGGCCCGGCTGGCGGCGGCCGAGCCGCCAGTCCCCGGTGCGCATCCTTCCACCTGGTGGGGGCTCGCGCCACTCACGACCGACGCAGCCGTGGTTCCGCCCGGCGGTACCGTTTCCGTGTCGCCGTCGAAGGTCGAAACCGTGCAGAAGTCCCCGCTTGACTGGTTTGTGCAGGCGGCCGGGGGCGAGGCGGCCACAGACTTTGCCCGCAGCCTGGGAACACTGGTCCACGCCATCGCGCAGGAACTGCCGGATGCCTCGGGCGCGGAGTACCTCGCGGAGCTGGTACGGCGCTGGCCCGCCCTGGGCATGAAGGACAACTGGGAGGGCCGCCTCGACTTCCAAAGGGCGGAGTCCATGGTGCGCAAGCTCGCCCAGTACATCCTGGTGATGAGGAGCGAGGGCCGCAGCCTCGCGGGAGTGGAACAGGATTTTGAGGTGCCCCTTGGCGAGGTGGCGGTGGATGAGCTGGCGCCGCGGCAGGCCATCCTGCGCGGCCAGGTGGACCGGCTGGAGATTGACGGCCAGGGAAGGCTGGTCATTGTGGACCTGAAGACGGGAAAGCGGCAGCCCGGCAAGGCGGAGCTGTCCCGTCACCCCCAGCTCGGTGCATACCAGGCAGCGGTCCTCGCGGGAGGATTCGCCGAGGCAACAGGCAGGGAGGGCGGCACCCTGCCCGGCGGGGCTGTGCTTGCCCAGCTCGGAACAAGCACCAGGAATCCTGCCGTCCAGCAACAGGATCCACTCGACCCGCAGGAGAACTGGGCACTCGACATGGTGAAGGATGCAGCGCAAGTGATGGGCGGCAAGGAATTCGAAGCCCGGCATGATCCGGCAAAGGGAAGCCACGGCGGCCACGGCTGCAAGCTGCCCGAGGTATGCCCCCTGTGCGTGCGTGGAAGGCAAGTGACGGAATGACCAACAACCTCGACCTGCTGCCCGGCCGGCAGGGTGCTGATCCGGATGCCGGGCAGTCAGCGGCGGTCGCCGCGCCTGCCCGGCCGACGGAGGCGCGGTTCAGCCCCGAGGAGCTATCGGTGCTCCTGGGTGAAAAGAACATGCCGACCGCCGAACAATCCGCCATCATCTCCTCACCGCTCACCCCGCGGCTGGTCATCGCCGGTGCCGGCTCCGGCAAGACAGCCACCATGGCGGACCGGGTGGTGTGGCTCGTGGCCAACGGCTGGGTGCGGCCCGAGGAAGTCCTCGGCGTGACGTTCACCAGGAAGGCGGCCGGGGAACTCGCATCGCGGATCCGCGCCAAGCTGGTGGCCCTTCAGCGGCTGGTTGCCGGCGACACTGCGCACCAGGTCTTTCCGGAAGGCCTGCTCAGCAGCGACGCCCTGGAACCCAAGGTGTCCACCTACCACTCCTTCGCAAGCGGGATCGTTTCCGACTACGGGCTGCGGCTGGGCGTGGAACGGGACGTGGTCCTGCTGGGCGGGGCCCAGGCGTGGCAGCTGGCCAGCGAAGTGGTGGAAGCGTACGACGGCGAATATGCACACTTCCGTGCCGCCAAGTCCACCCTGGTGAAGGCCGTTATCCAGCTCGCCGGAGAATGCGCCGAACACCTCCAGGAACCGGAAGACGTCGAGGCCTGGCTCATGGCGCGGCTCTCGGACTTCGAGTCGCTCCCCTACCTGGCAGACAAGAAGAAGAACCCTCCGCAGGCCGCGGCAGAGCTGGCCGCGATGCTTCGCACCCGGGCCAGCGTCGCTGACATGGTGGGCAGGTATGCCGAAGCAAAGCGGGCACGTGGCGCCCTCGATTTCGGTGACCTGGTGGCGCTCGCAGCGAAGGTGGCACGGGATGTTCCGATGGCCGCGCACATGGAACGCCAACGGTACAAAGTTGTCCTGCTGGACGAGTTTCAGGACACCTCGCACGCCCAGCTCGTCCTGTTCTCGCGGCTCTTCGGCGGCGGGCACGCCGTCACGGCCGTCGGGGACCCAAACCAGTCCATCTATGGTTTCCGCGGTGCCTCGGCCGGCCAGCTGTTCCACTTCGTCCGCGAGTTTCCTGTCCGCCAGGAATCCGTGAACGGGCAGGCGGGCTGGGCGCCTGCGCCCACGTCCTACCTGACCACCGCCTGGCGGAACGGACGCTCCATCCTGGCGGCAGCGAACGTGATGTCGGAGGCGCTGGTCAAAGCCGAAGCGCAGCGTGGACCTGCAGGCGGCAAGGGAGCGCAGACCGCGCATGTGCCGCCGTTGCAGCCCAGCCCCCATGCTGCCCAGGGGTCGGTGGTGCTTGGCCGGTTCGGCAGCGACGTGGAGGAAGCGGCGGCCCTTGCCGGGGATGTCCTGAGATACCGGGCGACCGACTTCGAACTGAAGCCCGATGGCACACCCGTGCCGCCGGCCATTGCCGTACTGTGCCGGCGGCGTGCGCAAATGGAGGTGGTCCGCCGCCAGCTTGAGGCCAGGAGCATCCCCTACGAGATCGTGGGCCTCGGCGGACTCCTGGACACACCCGAGGTGGTGGACCTCGTGGCCACCCTCCGGGTACTGGCGGACCCTGGCCGGTCAGACTCGCTCATGCGGCTGCTGGCCGGAGCGAGGTGGCGGATTGGACCGGCGGACCTGATGGCCCTGCGGGACTGGTCCAGCCATCTGGCCCGCCGGCGGGGGCAGGCCGCGGAGCGGTCCGACGACGATTCATCCGACGAGGATGCCGCGGTCCTCGAGGGGGACCTGACGGATGGCGCCAGCCTCGTGGAAGCGCTGGACTGGCTGCCACGCGAAGGATGGACATCCTCCAGCGGCCGGTGCCTGAGCGCCGTGGCCCGCGGCCGCCTGCTGCAGCTCTCGGCCGAACTGCGGCAGCTCCGCGGCTACCTGGGTGACGATCTCACCACACTCCTTGGGGAAGTGGAACGGGCCATGCTCCTGGACATCGAAGTCGCGGCACGCCCAGGGGTCAGCATCCACCAGGCGCGCCGCAACCTGGACGCCTTCCAGGACGCCGCCGCGGGCTTTCTTCGCACCTCCCAGCGGGTGGACATACTTGCCTTCCTCGCCTGGCTCGAGGCTGCAGCCGCCGAAGAGAACGGGCTCGAAGCCCCGCCCGGCGATGTCAACCGCGAGGCAGTCCAGCTCCTCACCGTCCACGCGTCCAAGGGCCTGGAATGGGACGTTGTCTTCGTGCCCGGGCTGAACGCCGGGGCTTTTCCCAGCGACAAGGACTCCCGCTGGAGCAGCGGGAGCGCGGCGCTTCCGTGGCCCCTCCGGGGCGACCGTGCGGACCTGCCCCAATGGGACCTGGACCAGCCGGACCAGAAGGGTTGGCTGGACGCGGAAAAGGATTTCAAGGCTGCCGTGCAGGCGCATGGGGAATCAGAGGAGCGCCGCCTGGCCTACGTTGCCTACACCCGGGCCAAGCACGTCCTGTGGGCTTCCAGTGCCGCCTGGGTGGGATCGCGCGCCGCCAGGGCGGAGATGTCCCCGTTCCTGGCCGAACTGGACATCCTCGTGAACCCGGATGGGCAGCCGGACCGGGCCTCGGTCCATCCACTGTCCCTGGCCGAAGACGCCCTGCCCGAAAGCAGCCCACTGTCCACTGAAACCGAAGTGGCAGGGTGGCCTTACGACCCCCTTGAAGGCCCCGTGGATCCCCGGACAGGGGAGCGGCTCCGGCTGGCCGGGGGCCGCAGGGAGGCCATGGACAGGGCTGCTGCCCTCGTTCTGGCCGAACTCGAGGCCGCAGGAAATCACCAGCCGTTATCCGGACCAGCGGATGCTGGAGGCAGCCCCGCAGGCAGCACCGGCCTGGCTGGACCGGCGGCGGGGTGGGCGCGGGAAGCCGCGCTGCTGCTGGAGCGCCGGGCCAAACGGTCCTACGGCCAGGATGTGCACCTGCCCGGCCATATCTCCGCATCCATGCTGGTGGACCTTGGAAACGACCCGTCGGACGTGCTCGCCAGGCTCCGCCGGCCGGTTCCGCGTGAGCCCGGAATGTCGGCACGCAAAGGAACTGCCTTCCACGCCTGGGTGGAGGAATACTTTGGTACCGCCGGCATGCTCGATCTGGGCGAGGCTCCCGGTTCCGACGACCACATCGACGCCGCGTACGACCTCGATTCCATGGTGGCAACGTTCCGCGCCTCACCCTGGGCCGAGCGATCGCCTGCCTTCGTGGAGGTCCCCGTGGAAACCCGCGTGGGCGAGGTGGTTGTTCGCGGCCGGATCGACGCCGTCTTCCGGGACGCCGACGGCTGCTGGGACCTGGTGGACTGGAAGACCGGACGCCGTCCCTCCGGTGCCCAGTTGCGGGCCCGCTCGGTGCAGCTGGCCGTTTACCGGCTGGCGTGGGCACGCCTGAAGAACGTTCCGCTCGAGGAAGTGCGGGCAGCGTTCTTCTATTTGGCCGACAACGAGGTGGTCCGGCCCCATGACCTCGGAACGGCCGAGGAACTGGAAGCCATCGTCAGCGCAGCCCTGGATTCCAGGTGACCGCGCTGGGCTGGCGGATCAGGGCGGGCGGATCCTGGCTGGCGTCCCCTGCTAGGACTGCCGGGCGTTGATGATCGGAAGCGCGGCGGTGGACGTATCGTCGGCCGCTTCCGGGGAGTGCTGTTTCCCGCCCGCCGCCTGCTCCGGCTCGGCGGGGATGGGTGTCACGTGGACCGCCGGCTGGACGGGGACAGGAACAACCTCAACCGCCGGCTTGACCGGGACGGGAACAACTTCCACCGCCGGCTGTGCCGGGACGGGAAGGACGGTCACGGGCGCCGCACCTGGTCCGGGGCCACCGTCGGACACTCCTGCGCCGGGGGCGGTCCCGGCGGTGGGCTGCGGCTCAACACTGATGGGTTGGCCGCCGTGCTCGGCGATATCGTTCGCGAGGGTTTCCAGCATGCCTTCCGCCTCCGCCACCATGGCCGGATCGCCAGCAGCAATTCCCTTGACCAGGTACTGGGCCAGGGCGAATTCGGCCGAAAGGGCCGCCCTGCGCAGCAGGTGGTTGTCCGGAGTGTCGCGCCGGCTTGCCGTATAGCCGGCGAGGACAGCATCCACGAAGTCCTGCTCGTTGGAGGCCACCAGCCAGGCGAAGTCGTCAGCCGGGTCGCCGATCCTGAGGTCGGTCCATCCGGTCACGGCCGTGACGCGCTGGCCTTCCACCAGGATGTTGTCCTCGTGCAGGTCGCCGTGGACCACGCACGGATTGAAGCGCCACAGGGAGACATCCTCCATGGCGTGCTCCCACCGCAGCAGGAGCGCCGGCGGAATCTTTCCGGTGGTGGCCGCCTGGTCCAGTTCATTCAGCCTGCGCTGGCGGAATTCGTTGGGCGTGTAGCTGGGCAGGTCGGCGTTGCTGACCAGTGCCCGGGGCAGGTCGTGGATAGCTGCCAGCGCCGCGCCGATTTCGCGGGCCAGGGCTTGCGGGCCTGCGGTCAGCTCCTCAACGCTCCGGGTGCTTCCGGCCAGGTGTGAGTAGACAAACGTGCTCAGGGTGCCAAGCCGTACGCTGCCCGCCACCGTGGGCATCAGGAACGGAAGTTCCGCCCGGATTCCGGGTGCGAAGGCCCGCAGCACCAGAAACTCGGTTTCCAGCCGGGCGCTGGCCTCCGCGTGCCGGGGGGACCGGACACGCCAGCGTTTGCCCTCCGAATCCAGGAGCAGGGCCGAATCGAAGTCTGCGGGATCATCCGGGGCAGAGCTAACGGCCGTTGGGGTCAGTCCAGGGACTGCCGCGGTTGCAACGGCTGCCAGTTCAATCGGTTTTCTTCTCACCGTTCCACGGTAGATTGCCTGCCGTCCAAGTCACCGGTCTGCGGGCGGCGAGTCTTCAGATCGGTGCAAATGGGGGATACCAGCGCAGGGCGGAAGGCCACGGCGGAAATGCGGATTGTCGGTCCATGTCAGTACGGTGGATGCATGAGCCACGCGGAGTCTGTCACACCGGTCCATCAGGGAGCGCCGGCGCTGCTGCCGGCCAACCACCTCCGGGACACCCTGCTTCCTGTCCGGCCGGCGCTGGTGGACAGGGGATCGGCCGTTCGGGCCCGGCCCGGGATGGTGGACGAACTCCTGGCCGCACCAGGCACGCTGGCAGTCGTCCTGTCCGGGCGGCAGGGACTGGTGCAGGACGGGAACCTTTTCATGGCCGGCGCCAAGGGCCTGCTGGACGGTCTGTCAGCTGTCTCGGCCACTCCCGGGCTGATGATCTACCTCGGCGCTGCCCTGCCGGGCTCCGACCTTCCCGCCGGCACGGAGCTGCTGCTTTTCGTCCTGCCAGAGCCGGTGGAGCCGGGCACCGCGGGCATTCCGGGCGGTGCCGCCTGGGCAGGATTCCGTGATGTAGCAGCAGGGCTGACGGAAACCGGCACTGCCTTGTTTGTTGAGGCAAGCGCCATCGCCAACTGGCATGCCGGCCACACGCACTGTCCGCGGTGCGGGACGCCCACCCTGGTGGAGGCCGGCGGCTGGATGCGCCGCTGCCCGGCAGATTCGTCCGAACACTATCCGCGGACTGACCCCGCCATCATCGTCACCGTGGTGGGGCCCGACGGGCGGCTGCTTCTGGGCGGCGGAGGCCCGGTGGACGCGAAGAACTTCTCCACCCTCGCCGGGTTCGTTGAACCCGGCGAATCACTGGAACAGGCAGTCGTGCGGGAAGTGTTTGAGGAAGTGGGAGTACGCGTCACTGCCTGCCAGTATCTCGGCTCGCAGTCCTGGCCCTTCCCGGCCTCCCTTATGCTTGGATTTACCGCCGTCACCGAAGATGCCGAGGCAACGCCCGACGGCGTGGAAGTCACCAGGGCGCGCTGGTTCAGCCGGGAGGAACTGCAGGAAGCCGTGCTCAGGGGTGACATCACCATTTCCAGCAGGCTCTCCATCGCACGGGCGCTCATCGAGCATTGGTACGGCGGGCGGATCGAGGACCGCGCCGGCGCCTAGATCCCTTATCCACCAGACTCCAAGCATGCGGTAGTCGAGACACAAAAGCAGCAGAAGTGACTACAGAAATTTTTGACGGGGCGGCATCGCTTGAGGACCGGATCCTTGGCGGGCTGGACGCTGAACAGCGCGAGGTTGCGAGCACCCTCAACGGGCCCCTGTGCGTGCTCGCCGGCGCCGGGACGGGAAAGACCCGGGCCATCACCCACCGCATCGCCTACGGCGTCCACTCGGGCGTGTATACCCCGCAGCGGCTGCTGGCCGTCACCTTCACTGCCCGGGCCGCGGCCGAGATGCGCAGCAGGCTCCGGGACCTTGGAGCGGGCAACGTCCAGGCCCGCACCTTCCACGCCGCCGCCCTGCGCCAGCTCCAGTTCTTCTGGCCGCAGGCCGTTGGCGGCTCGCTTCCCAACCTCCTGGACCACAAGGCCCAGATGCTCGCGGAGGCGGCCCGGCGGTTACGGCTGAGCACGGACAGGGCCTCCATCCGCGACCTGGCGTCGGAAATCGAATGGGCCAAGGTGTCCATGCTGACTCCTGCCAACTACCTGGAGAACGCCCAGGGGAGGGGTACACCGGGCGGCTTTGACCTCACGGCTGTGGCCCGGGTCTTCCAGGCCTACGAGGATGTCAAGACCGACCGCAACGTCATTGATTTCGAGGACGTCCTGCTGATCACGGTCGGGATCCTGCAGGAAGACGAGCGGGTTGCCGCCACCGTCCGGGAGCAGTACCGGCATTTCGTGGTTGACGAGTACCAGGACGTGTCACCGCTGCAGCAGCGGCTCCTGGATCTGTGGCTGGGCGGGCGCGACGAACTGTGCGTCGTGGGTGACGCCAGCCAGACCATCTACTCCTTCACGGGCGCATCGCCCCGGCATCTCCTGGACTTCAAGGCGCGCTATCCCCAGGCCAGTGTGGTCAAACTGATCAGGGACTACCGCTCCACCCCGCAGGTGGTGAAGCTGGCCAACGACCTCCTCGCGGCGCGGCGCAGCGGGGGACCGGCAGCGGATGCCGCATGGGCTACGCCCCTGCAGCTCGTGGCGCAGCGGCCGGCAGGCCCGGTGCCCACGTTCACGGAATGCGCTGACGACGAAGCCGAGGCCGCCACCGTGGCGCAGAAGATCAAGGCCCTCATCGACGCCGGCACTCCCGCCAGCGAGGTGGCCATCCTGTTCCGGACCAACGGCCAGTCCGAGGCCTACGAGCAGGCGCTGGCCGCCGCCGGCATCGGCTACCAGCTCCGCGGCGGCGAGCGGTTCTTCGCGCGCAAGGAAGTCCGTGACGCCATCCTCCAGCTCCGGGCTGCCACCAGGGCAGCCAGCGAAGCCGATGCGCCGGAGCCGCTGGGGCAGCTGGTCCGGGACATCGTCGCCTCCCTCGGCTACACAGACTCCGCGCCACACAGCGGCGGCGCGCTCCGGGAGCGCTGGGAATCGCTGGCGGCGCTGGTGGCGCTGGCCGACGAACTCGTCCAGAACCGGGGACCGCAGTTTGGCCTGGTGGACTTCGTCAATGAACTCCAGGAACGCTCGCTGGCCCAGCACGCGCCCACAGTCCAGGGGGTGACGCTGGCATCCCTCCACGCCGCCAAGGGCCTGGAATGGGATGCCGTGTTCCTCGTGGGGCTCAGCGAGGGCCTGATGCCCATCTCCTTCGCCGACTCGCCGGAATCCGTGGACGAGGAGCGCCGGCTCCTCTACGTCGGGATCACCCGCGCCCGCGAACATCTTGCTCTGTCCTGGAGTACGGCCAGGACGCCCGGCGGCCGCGCCAACCGCAAGCCGTCCAGGTTCCTTGACGGGCTCCGGCCCGCATCGGTGGCGAGCTCGAGCACCCGCGGAAAGGGTCCGGCTCCCCGCCGGAAGGCAGCCGCTCCCGCTGTCTGCAGGGTGTGCGGAAGCATGCTTGCCACCGGCGCCGAGCGCAAGGTGGGACGCTGCAACGCCTGCCCGCCGGGCTACGAGGAACAGACCTTCGACGCCCTCCGGAACTGGCGCCGGTCAGTGGCAGTGTCCGCGGACATCCCCGCCTTCGTGGTCTTCACCGACGCCACCCTGACAGCCATCGCCGAGGCCCGCCCGGCGTCGCTGGAGGAACTGGCCGGACTTGCCGGGGTGGGCCCTTCGAAGCTGGAGAAATACGGGGAAGACGTGCTCCGGGTCCTGGCCGAAAGCACCGCCCTGTGAGCCCCGGAGCCGCGGCAGGGAGCCGGCGGGCAGTTGCGCCCCTGACCACCACCGCGGAGGGCGCGCCGGTGGAGGTACGCCGTTCCGCCCGCCGTACCCGCACCGTGGCGGCTTTCTGGGAGAACGGGACAGCCGTCGTCGCCATTCCGGCCCGGTTCACGGCAGCCCAGGAGTCCGAGTGGGTCCGGCGCATGCTGGCCAAGCTGCAGCGGCAGGGGGAGCGCCGCGCGGCTTCCGGCCGGAGGCGACCCGCCTCGGACGCCGCACTTGCCGCCCACGCCACCCACCTCTCGGGACGCTACCTGGGCGGGCGCGCCGTCCCAACGTCCGTAAGGTGGGTGAGCAACCAGAACTCGCGGTGGGGTTCAGCAACACCCGCGGACGGAACCATCCGGCTCTCGGACAAACTCCGTCCCATGCCGCAGTGGGTCATCGACTATGTCCTGCTGCACGAGCTTGCCCATCTGCTGGTGGCCGGGCACAATGCAGCGTTCTGGAAGCTGCTTGAGGCATACCCGGAAACCCAGCGCGCCAAGGCATTCCTGGAAGGCGTTTCGTTTGCCACCGCCCGCGGCCTGGCCGCCGCCGGGGGAGCTGGTGGCAGCGGAGGGCTGGAGCCGGAGGGCTGGCCGGAGCAGGACGGCTGGCCGGGGGACGCCGACTAGCAGCGGCCCACCCGGCCACGAAGGAACTCAGCCTTTCGGCTGGGTGTCGCCTCCGTCGTCGTCCTTGGTTTCTTTATCGCCGGCCGGTTCTTCCCCGCCCGCTGCTTCTCCCTTGCCGGCGTCCGGCGCCGGGGTGTCGAAACCGCCGTTGAGCAGTTTCTGCAGGGCATCGTCCACTTCGCTGTCGCTGGCCTCGGCCAGTTTGCGCCGGCCGCTGAAGCCCTTGGGATCGTCCAGGTCCTCGGCCGTGGGCAGCAGGTCCGGGTGGTGCCAGATGGCGTCGCGCCCTTCGATGCCGCGCTCTTCCTTCAGGGTGGCCCACAGGGTGGCGGCGTCACGCAGCCGGCGCGGGCGCAGTTCCAGCCCCACCAGCGAGGCGAAGGCGTGCTCGGCCGGACCACCGGTGGCGCGGCGTCGGCGCACGGTCTCCCGCAATGCCGAAGCGGAGGGCAGCATCTTCTCGGTCGCGGCGGCAGTCAGTTCGTCCACCCACCCCTCCACGAGGGCGAGCGCTGTTTCCAACTTCTCCAGGGCCTGCTCCTGGGCAGGGGTGCGCTGCGGCATGAAGACGCCCTGGGACAGGGCCTCCTGGATGCCTTCCGGGTTGCTGGGATCGAGGTCCCGTGCCAGTTCCTCGATGCGGGACGTGTCGATGTGGATGCCCCGGGCGTACGCCTCGATGGCGCCGAGCAGGTGCCCGCGCAGCCAGGGAACCTGGACAAAGAGGCGGGCATGGGCGGCCTCGCGCACTGCGAGGAAGAGCCGGATGTCGTTCTCGGGGAGGGACAGGCCCTCACCGAAGGCGGCAACATTCGCAGGCAGGAGCGCCATCTCAAGGTCGACCAGGGGCACGCCGATATCGGTGGAGCTGACCACGTCCGCGGAGAGGGCGCCGATTGCCTGGCCCAGCTGCATGCCGAAGATGGCTCCGCCCATGTTCTGGAGCATGGACGAGGCCCCGCCCATCATGGCCTTCATTTCCTCGGGCATCTGTTCTGTCATGGCGGTGGAGAGCGCGTTGGCGATGCTGTTGGCCACCGGCTCCGTCAGCCGCTTCCAGGTGCCAAGCGTCGCCTCGACCCACTCCGCCCGCGACCAGGCGTGGCCGATCAGGCCGGTGGCGGGCAGGTCCGTGACGGGATCCAGCCACAGCTCCGCCAGGCGCAGGGCTTCGTCAACATCGCGGGACTGCTGGGACGTCACCGACGGGTCGGAGCTGCTTGCGGCCACCCGGCGGGCGTTGTCGTGTGCGAGCGTCCAGTTCACGGGCCCCTCGGACGGGGCACTCATCATGGCCTGGACCTGGGAGAACATCTGGGCCAGCAGGTTGGGGTCATTGGGCAGCCCGGCAGCCTTGGCCAGCTCGGCGGGGTCGAAGTTCTCCATCCCCTTGCCGCCCATGAGGTTCTGCAGCATTTCGGTCAACGGGTCCTTGGGGGTGTCGTCGCCGTTGGACGGATTAAGTGGATTGGAGGTCATGATCCCGCCGATCGTCGGTGTGACTGTTAATCAACCTTCACGGTACCCCGGCTGTCCCCGGCTGTCTGCCGCGCTCCGGTACCGTTCGCTGTAGGCAAAGAGCTGTACCCGGCCGCCACCGCGTAGTGTTGGGAGGGTGACGACAACCCGTGGCAGCCACCCCTCCGAGGACCACGCCCCAGACCTCCAGCAGGACGCCTTCCAGTGGGAGAAGGACGGCGGCGCAGCGGACGACGGCGGCCCTGAACCTTTCGGGGCGGGCGCGGCACCCCGGCACCCAAGGGTGTCCGCCATGATGCTGGCGGGGATGGCCGCGCTGGGCCTTGGCATCGGCGTCGCCACGCTTCCGGTGCCCTACGTTATCGAGACGCCGGGGCCCACGTACAACACCCTGGGACAGAGCCAAGGCACGCCGGTCATCAAGGTGACCGGCCGTGAATCGTATCCCGCGGCAGGCAACCTCGACCTCACCACCGTCTACGTCGACGGCGGCCCCAACGGTCCTGTCAGCATCATCCGTGCATTTTCGGCATGGCTCGATCCCACCCACGCGGTCCAGCCTGTCGAGCTGATCTACCCCACCGGCACCACCAGGCAGGAAGCCGAGGAACAAAGCGCCGTGGCCATGACCACGTCGCAGGAGAACGCGGTGGCCTCCGCGCTCAATGAGCTGGACATCCCGTACGGCCAGCAGCTCCAGGCGGCGGGGCTTTCCGAGGACTCCGCCTCTGCCGGAAAGATCCAGGCCGGGGACATCCTCAAGACCATCAACGGCAAGGACATCACCGCGCTGTCCGTCGTCCAGGAGGAACTGGCGGCCGGAAACGGCGCCCCTGCCGCCGTCGTCGTGGAACGGGACGGGCAGCAGGTCACTGAAACGATCACGCCGAAGCGCAACAGTGAGGGCAGGTTCATCCTCGGCGTCATGCTCAAGTACCTGTTCACCTTCCCGTTCGACGTCGAGATTTCCCTCGAGAAGGTGGGCGGCCCCTCGGCAGGGCTGATGTTCTCACTGGGCATCATCGACACGGTCACTCCCGGGGACCTGACCGGCGGGAAGCATGTGGCCGGGACCGGCACCATCACCCCGGACGGCGCGGTGGGGCCAATCGGCGGCATCGAGCAGAAGCTGCACGGGGCCCGGGCCGGGGGAGCCACGCTGTTCCTTGCACCAGCCGCCAACTGCGGGGAGGTCGTCGGGAACATCCCCGACGGGCTGCAGGTGGTGCGGGTGGAGACCCTCGCGGAGGCGAGGGCCGCCGTCGAACGTGCTGCCAGCGGCCAGGACACATCCGGCCTGCCCACCTGCACAAACAACTAGACTGGGCGCAACTAGACTCAAGAGGAACTAAGCTTTACCGCCACTCGTGGCAAATATATGGCGGACAAAACCAGCCGTTGGCCGGCGGAGTCCACCGCCCGCTCGCACGCTCCAAATATCTGACGACCAGCTATGAGGTACCCAGTTTGTCCCGTCCCGCCAGCACCATGTCCACAGGCAGACCCCCTTCCCGGCGCGGCGCACTGACGCCCACCCTGATTGTTGTTGCCCTCGTGGTTGTGGGCTTCATTTTCTTCGCGAACGTCTGGACCGACGTCCTCTGGTACCAGCAGCTGGGGTTCATTGAAGTCTTCGTCACGGAGAACCTCGTCCGGATCGCCATCTTCGCGGCCGGCTTCGCCATCATGTTCGCGGCGGTATTCTTCGCCATCCGCATCGCCTACCACGCCAGGCCGGTATACGCTCCGGACTCCGACATCCGGGACAACCTCAACCGCTACCAGGCGCAGCTGGAACCCGTCCGCCGGGTGGTGATGGTGGGCCTGCCCGTTCTCTTCGGCCTCTTCGCCGGCAGCGCCGCCGCGAGCCAGTGGCAGAAGGTCCTGCTGTTCTTCAACCAGGAGGGCTTCGGCCAGACCGATCCGCAGTTCAACCTGGACATCAGCTTCTACCTGATGGTGCTGCCCTTCCTCGGCTTCGTCACCGGCTTCCTGATCAGCGTGGTGGTCATCGCCGGCATCGCGGGCATCCTCACGCACTACCTGTACGGCAGCATCCGCCTGATGGAACGCGGAGTTTTCACCAGCCGGGCGGCCCAGATCCACATCGCCGTCACCGGTGCCGCATTCCTGGTGCTGCTGGGCGTGAACTTCTGGCTGGACCGCTACTCGGCCGTGCAGAGCAACAACGGGCGGTGGGCGGGTGCCCTCTACACCGACGTCAACGCCGTCATTCCCACCAAGGCCATCCTGGCCGTCGCCGCGGTGCTGGTGGCCATCCTCTTCGTCGTCGCTGCGGTCATCGGACGCTGGCGACTGCCCGTCATCGGTACGGCGATGCTGATCATCACCTCCATCCTGGCCGGGGGCGTCTACCCCTGGGTCATCCAGCAGTTCCAGGTGCGGCCTTCGGAGGAAACGCTGGAAAAGGAATTCATCCAGCGCAACATCGACAACACCCGCAGGGCATACGGCCTTGATGCCATCCAGGTCAGCCGCTATGACGCCACCAACACGGCCACTACCGGCGCCCTCGCGCCGGATGCCCAGACCACCGCCAATATCCGGCTCCTGGACCCGAACCTGATTTCGGACGCCTTCGCGCAGCTTGAGCAGTACCGGCCCTACTACCGGTTCCCGGAATCGCTGAACGTTGACCGCTACGAGGTGGACGGTCAGATCCAGGACACCGTGATCGCCGTCCGTGAGCTCAACCCCACCAACGTCTCCACCAACCAGCAGGGCTGGCTGAACCAGCACGTTGTCTACACCCACGGCTACGGCGTGGTGGCGGCCAAGGGCAACAAATTCACGGTGGACGGAAAGCCGGAGTTCCTGCAGTCGGGCATCCCGTCAACCGGCGTCCTGGGCGACGACTCCTCCTACGAGCCGCGCATCTACTTCGGTGAGTACTCGCCTGACTACTCCATCGTGGGTGCCCCGGACGGTGCGCAGCCGCGTGAGCAGGACCGGCCGTCCGGCGAAGGCGAGACCCAGTACACGTTCGAGGGCAACGGCGGGCCCAACGTGGGCAGCTTCTTCAACAAGGTGCTGTACGCGATCAAGTTCCAGTCCTCCGACCTGCTGCTCTCCGACGGCGTCAACCCGGAATCGCAGATCCTCTACGACCGCAACCCGCGTGAACGGGTCGAAAAGGTGGCCCCCTACCTGACGGTTGACGGCAACGCCTACCCCGCAGTGGTGGACGGCCGCGTCAAGTGGATCGTGGACGGCTACACCACCAGCCAGTACTACCCGTACTCGCAGCAGGAACAGCTCTCGGACGCCACCGCGGACTCCCAGACCACCTCCGGCCGCGCCGTGGCCCTGCCGAACAGCACGGTCAACTACATCCGCAACTCGGTGAAGGCCACGGTGGATGCGTACGACGGCTCCGTCACCCTGTACGCCTGGGATGACAAGGATCCGCTGCTGAAGGCCTGGCAGAAGGTGTTCCCCACCTCCCTGAAGCCGTACTCGGAAATGTCCGGCGACGTCATGAGCCACGTCCGGTACCCGGAGGACCTGTTTAAGGTCCAGCGCCAGCTCCTCGGTGAATACCATGTGACCAACCCGTCCACGTTCTACCAGACCAAGGACGTCTGGAGCGTGCCAAACGATCCCACTGTGGACTCCAGCACCGAGGTGAAGCAGCCTCCGTTCTACATGTCCCTGCAGATGCCGGACCAGGAGAAGCCCGCCTTCCAGCTGACCTCCTCCTTCATCCCGCAGATCGTCAACGGCAACGCCCGCAACGTCCTCTACGGCTTCCTGGCGGCGGACTCCGACGCCGGCAACCAGGCAGGCGTCAAGGCGGAAAGCTACGGCAAGCTCAGGCTGCTGCAGATCCCGCCGGAAATCCAGGTGCCCGGCCCCGGCCAGGCTCAGAACAAGTTCAACTCCGACCCCACCGTGTCGCAGGCCCTGAACCTGCTGCGCCAGGGTGCCTCGGACGTCCTGAACGGCAACCTGCTGACCCTGCCCGTGGGCGGCGGCATCCTGTACGTGCAGCCGGTCTACCTCAAGTCCACCGGTGAGACGTCCTACCCGACGCTGCAGCGCGTGCTGGTGGCGTTCGGTGACAAGGTCGGCTTCGCTCCCACCCTGGATGAGGCGCTGAAGCAACTCTTCGGTGGTGATTCCGGCGCGGCCGCCGGCGACTCGGACAATAACGGCCAGACGCCGGCCGATCCGGGAGCACCGGCTGCTCCCGGGGGAGCGGACGCCAAGGCGGAGCTGAAGGCGGCGCTGGATGAGGCGAACGCCGCGATCCAGGCCGGCCAGGCTGCGCTGGCAGCGGGTGACTTCGCGGCCTACGGCGAGGCGCAGAAGCGGATTGCGGCAGCGCTCCAGAAGGCTGTGGATGCCGAGGCCAAGATCCCGGTCGCGGCCCCCGAGGCCACGCCCGCCCCGGCCTCCACGGCAACGCCGGAAGCGTCGCCGTCGCCTTCGCCCAGCAACTAGCCCGACGACGCCGGCCCGGCCTTCCTGCCCCTTTGCGGGCGGAGGTGCCGGGCCGGCGTAACGGAGATCACGCCGTCTCGATTTGGCCGCCTGTTCACCTCCCGGTAAAGTAGTTCTTGCGACGCGGGGTGGAGCAGTTCGGTAGCTCGCTGGGCTCATAACCCAGAGGTCACAGGTTCAAATCCTGTCCCCGCAACTGACGGAAGGTCCGGACACTGGAAACAGTGTCCGGACCTTCTTGCTTTAAGCCGGCCGCCAGGTGCACAAACCGGGCTGGTAAATGGAGGCGCGAAAATAGGGTAGTGTTGATTCAGCGACGCGGGGTGGAGCAGTTCGGTAGCTCGCTGGGCTCATAACCCAGAGGTCACAGGTTCAAATCCTGTCCCCGCAACTATGGAGAGACCCCGACCGGCAGACCAGCCGGCCGGGGTCTTCTTTTTCCTTCATCACGGGTAGTTCCTAGTATTCTCTTTCGCAGAGCCTCACAGCAGTGAGCAGTTGGCCAGTCATTCTCGAGAGGAATGTTGCTCGATGTCCACACCCACGAAGAAGCCCGGCACCGCCGCGGGCAAGCGGACCCGCCTCTACTGGGGCGTGCCGGCTGTCCTCGCCGCGCTTGTCCTGGTGGTCCTGGCCGCCAAGGGGCTGATGGGGCTTCCTGCCGTCGCCTCCTTCGTAGCGGACTATCCCGGCCACTCGGAACTTCCGGAGAATGCCCCGGTCGGCTTTCCCGCCTGGCTGGCGTGGCAGCATTTCCTCAACGCCTTCTTCCTGCTGCTGATCATCCGCACCGGCTGGCAGGTGCGCACCACCACCCGTCCAAGCGGGTACTGGACCCGCAACAACAAAGGCCTGATCAAGACCCGGAACGCCCCCACCAAGATCAGCCTGGAGCTGTGGTTCCACCTGACGCTGGACGCCCTGTGGATCCTCAACGGCGTGGTGTTCGCGGTGCTGCTGTTCGCCACCGGACAGTGGATGCGGATCGTCCCCACCAGCTGGGACGTGTTCCCGAACGCCCTCTCGGCGGCACTGCAGTACGCGTCACTGGACTGGCCCACGGAAAACGGCTGGATCAACTACAACGCCCTCCAGCTCCTTACCTACTTCATCACGGTGTTCATCGCGGCGCCGCTGGCCTTCATCACGGGCCTGCGGATGTCCTCCGCCTGGCCC
Source organism: Arthrobacter nitrophenolicus (assembly GCF_045833485.1). Classification (NCBI taxonomy): domain Bacteria; kingdom Bacillati; phylum Actinomycetota; class Actinomycetes; order Micrococcales; family Micrococcaceae; genus Arthrobacter; species Arthrobacter nitrophenolicus. The sequence continues at coordinate 191,340 of NZ_CP174504.1, read as the reverse complement.
AAAAAGGCGGCAGGGCTCAACAAGGCCTACCCCATCGAATGGGCCCGTGCGGTGCACTTCCCGGTGATGATCTACTTCGTTGCCTTCATCGTGGTCCACGTCTTCCTGGTGCTGGCCACTGGTGCGCTGCGGAACCTGAACCACATGTACGGCGTCAGGGACGACGACGGCTGGTTCGGTTTCTGGGTGTTCGTCGCCTCGGTGGCGGTCATGGTTGCCGCCTGGTTCCTGGCCCGCCCACTTTTCCTGCGGCCCATTGCTTCGCTGATGGGCAAGGTCAGCAACCGCTGACCTGCGTTATTCGTCCTTGAGCTTCTGGTAGGCGTCCAGGGCCCGTTCCCGGGACTCGGCCAGATCGACCAGCGGGGCAGGATAGCCGTCCGCTCCCGCCGTCCACGGCTCGTGGATCTGCTTGCCCTCGAGGCCCTGGAGCTCGGGAATGAAGGCGCGCAGGTAGCTGCCATCCGCGTCGAACTTCTTGCTCTGCGTGACCGGATTGAAGATCCGGTAATAGGGGGAGGCGTCCGCACCCGATCCGGCCACCCACTGCCAGTTGGCGGGGTTGTTGGCGGCATCGGCGTCCACCAGGGTGTCCCAGAACCATTCCTCCCCGATGCGCCAGTCGGTGAGGAGGTTTTTCACCAGGAAGGACGCGGCGGCCATCCGTACACGGTTGTGCATCCAGCCTGTCTGCCAGAGCTGCCGCATCCCGGCGTCCACCAGCGGATAGCCGGTTTTCCCCTGCTGCCACGCGGCTAGTTCGCTGCGGCTCACCCGGCCCCACTGGAAGTTGTCGAATGCCGGCCGGAAGTTGCGGGTGGCCAGATCCGGGTTGTGGTACAGCAGGTGCCAGTTGAACTCCCGCCAGCCGAGCTCTGAACGGAAGATCCCGACGTCGGCTGGAATTTTTCCGGGATGGCGGCGGCGGATCTCGCGCCAGACGCGGAACGGGCTGACCTCGCCGAAGCGCAGGTGCGGCGAGAGCCGGCTGGTTCCCTCCGTGCCGGGGATATTCCTGCCGGTGCCGTAGTCCTCGACCGGTCCGTCCAGGAAGTCCGCCAGGCGGTCCGCTGCCCCCTTCTCGCCGGGCTCCCAGGTTTCAGCGAGCCCCGTGCTCCAGTCGGGGGAGGTGGGGAGCAGCTTCCAGCTGGCCAGTGTGTCGCTCGTGGGAACGCCGGGTCCGGAGGCGGCAGGTTCCGGCAGTGCGGCGGGAGCGTCGAGGGGATCCCTGATGTCGGCGGAGGCCATGCAGGCCCGCCAGAACGGCGAGTAGACCTTGTACGGCCCGCCGGCCCCGGTGCGGATGGTCCAGGGCTCGAACAGGAGGTTGGCCTGGAAGCTGGAGGCATGAATGCCGTTTTCGCCCGCCCAGTCCTTGAGGCCTGCGTCGATGGTGCGCTCCGGCTGGCCGTACCGGCGGTTCCAGAAGATGTGGCCGGCCTTTGTCTGCCCGGCAAGTTTCCGGACGATGGCATCTGACTGTCCGCGGCGAAGCACCAGGCGCGATCCTTTGGACTCAAGGTCCGCGGCAAGGGCGGCGAGGGAATGGTGCAGCCACCAGCGGGCAGCGCCCCCGAGGGGACGGATGCCCTCGTTCTCCTCGTCCAGGATGTACAGCACTGTCATCGGCCGGCCCAGGCCGGCGGCCTCGGCCAGGGCCGGGTTGTCATCCAGCCGCAGATCATCGCGCAGCCAGACCAGGGACGTCTCGTCGGAAGAAGCCATGCCACCACGCTACACACCGGGGCACGGAATAAGGGCCAGGACTGTATGGTCCTGGCCCTTGTTTCCGCACTACCGGACGGCGTGCTTTCCGGTGTCTGTCAGAGCTTGTCGAAGTCCGCCTCTTCCACGGTGGAGGAGGCCGCGGCTGAATTGTTTCCGGAACCGAGCGCGGGCTTGGCGCCACCCGACTTCAAGGCTGCCAGGCGGGCCTCGATTTCAACCTGTTCCCCGAGGTCCTCAAGCTGGTTGAACTGGGCGTCCAGGCTGGAGGCAGCGAGCTCCTGCTGGCCACGGACCTTGGCTTCCTCGCGGCGGATCTTCTCTTCGAACCGGCCCACCTCGCTGGTGGGGTCCATGATGTCGATGCTCTTGATCGCGTCATGGACCTGCGACTGGGCAGCGGCTGTCTTGGACCGGGCCACCAGTTCGTTGCGCTTGCTGGTGAGCTGGTTGAGCTTGCCCTTCATCTGTTCCAGGCCGGTCTTGAGCTTGTCCACCACCTCGCGCTGCGACATGATGGCCGGCTCCGCACCCTTGGCCTCGTTCTCGGCCGCGATCTGGCGCTGCAGGGCAACCTTGGCGAGGTTGTCGAACTTCTCGGCGTCAACAGCGTCGCCGCTGGCCCGGAACTCATCGGCCTTGCGTGAGGCAGCCAGGGCCTTGTTGCCCCAGTCACGGGCGTTCTTGATGTCCTCGTTGTAGTCGTCTTCGAGCATTCGGAGGTTGCCGATGGTCTGGGCGACGGCGGACTCGGCCTCGGCAATGTTGTTGGTGTAGTCCCGGACCATCTGGTCCAGCATCTTCTGCGGATCCTCAGCGTTGTCCAGCAAGGAGTTGATGTTCGCCTTTGCCAGCTGCGCGATACGGCCGAAAATGGACTGCTTAACCATGGTGTTACCTTTCGTCCTGCTCTGTGATGGCCACTGAAATCCGTGAACAGTGGTGTACTGCTTCCGGGCGCCTGCCGGGTTTCCGCCTGGCGCCTAGTTCGTGGAGTTAGAAACTTCCGGAGTCTCCGCCGCCGAAGTCTCCACCGCCAAAATCACCGCCGCCGAAGTCGCCGCCTCCCCAGCCTCCGCCGTCGCTGTGGCCGCCGCCCCAGCCGGCATGTCCGCCGCCGTTGAGGATGGAGTTGATCAGGATGCCGCCCAGGATGGCGCCGCCCAGGCCGCCGCCTCCGCCTCCGCCGAACATGCCGCCCCGGCCGTAGCCCTGGTTGGCGTAGCCGCCGAAGTGGTCCACGTCGGCCTGTGCCAGCTGGGCTGCCTGCGCGGCCAGGGCGTGGGCCTGCTGAGCATAGGTCAGGGCCGTGACGGGGTCCGTCCGCGAGATGGAGAGGGCGTAGTCCAGGTTGCGCTGCGCTTCCGCCAGTCGGGTTCGGGCCTCGGTCCCCACGCCGCCGCGGCGGGCCGTGATGTAGTCCGAGGTGGCGCTGATCTGCGCCTGGGCGGACATGATGGTCTGCTGGAGCGAGGCCTGCGCGCGCCGGGACTGTTCCTGCTGGTCCCGGATACCGGTCAGGGCCTGGTCGAGCGACTGGTGGGCCGCTTCCACGCGCTGGAGCGTGGCGATCGGATCGATCTTGCCGCCCTGGATCTCCGACTTCACCTGTGCCAGCGCAGCTTCCACGCCGGCCACCGGCCCTGCCAGTTCGGGGTGGGCCCCGGACTGGATCATTGCCCGGGCCTGGGCGAGGTCCTGGGAGGTGTCCACAACCGCGGCCTCGAGCCTGTTCCGTGCCTCGTCGAGGCTTGACGAGACCTTGGAGATCGCGTCCAGGAGGACCTTGGTTTGGTGCAGGCTTTCTTCGGCGGCACGGACGGCGACGGCCGCCAGGCTGCCTTCGCCTTCACCGAGCTTCTGCTCCGCGGTTGCCGTGGCGTTCTGGACGAAGGCCAGGCGTTCCTTGGCCTGCAGGATGTTGTCGGAGACCTGCGTCAGGGCGCTTTCGGCATACTTCTCACGCAGGCCGGCAAGGGACTGCTCTGCACTGGCAATTTTGGCATCGGCCTCCCGGGCGCCGGCATTGACGGTGGCGAGGGCCTGCGGGGCATTCTTTTCAAGCTCGCGCAGGGAATCGAAGTCCGCCTTCTGCTCCTGGAGCGACGCCAATGCGGCCTCGGAACGGCGGATAATCTCGCCGTACCACGTGCGCTGCTGCTCCTCGGTGTCCGGGATGTGGTCGTCCAGTTGCTGCTGGAGCTTGAAGGACTCGCTCATGTGGCCCTTGGCTTCGTCCAGCGCCTTGGTGAAGTTCCCGACGGCGGCGTCCCCGTACTGCGCCTGGGCGAACATGAGTTCCTGCTCGCTGGACTTGATGGCGTCGTCCGCCTCGATCAACAGCGAACCGCTCTTGCGCCGCAGCTCCTCGATGCTCAGCGAAGCCAGCGGGTCCACATGCTCGCCCTGGGGCCCATAGCTGGCACTGGACGCCTGGCCGGCAGCCTTCTTGCGCTTGTTGCGGAAGTAAAGGTAGGCGCCCGCACCGCCTGCGGCCACAACGCCCGCACCGACCAGAACGGCAGCACCGGCACCGCTGTCGGATGGGACGTTTCCGCTTCCTCCACTGGCGGCGTCGCCGATTGCAGCAGCGGTGTCAATGGCTGCCTGGGCGAAGTCAGGGTTTCCGCCAGCCAGATTTGCCGTTACGGCGTTTTGGCTGATAGCTCCCTGCTTGGATTTGATGGGGCTGGCAGAGTTCAGGACAAAACTAAACTTGCCGTCATCTTTGGCAATAGCGAGGATCGCGTCAGACCGACCCATGCCCTTGTTGATCGCAACAGCTTCGGCCCACTCTGCGGGGACAGTCGGGTTGGTGAAGGTGTTCACCGTAACCACATAGAGGTTGTACTTTTCGTCCTCAAGGAGCTTCGAAATCGCCTCCTTGACCTCGCCCTCGCGGCTGCCCAGAACATTAGCCTTATCGACAACGTTCGTGCCTGGGGGAATTGTGACCGGGTCCTCGGCCCAGGCCGCGCCGGCCGGCACCGAAAACAGGCCCGCAAGGCCGATCACGGCGAGTGTACGTATGAACTTTGACCGCATGTGCAACCCTTCAGCACGCCTGACACCGATTCGGGACGAATCAGTCGTCTCAGAATCCAGCAGCGCCCCCACGCTTGGTGTGAAGCCGCAGGTCGCTGTGGCAATTCATCTTGATTCTATGGTGCACCCCACACCCCGTCCATTGGGGTGAATATGCCACCAGCGAAACGGTGACGGGGCAGTCCCGAAGCGCCGCATGGACCCTCAGCAAGCTCTCAGCAAACATCCGAGATTGATCCAGCGAAGGGGGCCATAGTTAATGCAGACGAGGATGAAAGGAAGTCCCATGACTGAGAACCAAACTCCCGGACCGGCTCCGGACGGCCGCCCCGGCCGCCAGAACCCCTGGGAGCAGCACTCCGCCCGCCAGGAGGAACGGAGCCCGGAGGCTCGGCATGAGGACAATGCGGGGGCGGCGAGCGGGACAGCTCCGGCTGCCGGCGGACCGGGCACTCCGCAGTCGCAGCACCCCACCGAAAACCTGGGCCAGTACGGCACGAACCCAACCCAGGAGCTTCCCGGCGCGCCCCGCCCGGACTACCCGCAGCGCCAGCCGTTCTATGGGCAGCAGAACTACGGCCAAGGCCAGTGGTCCGGCCAGCAGTACCAGCAGCACAGCCCACAGCAGCCAGGGCGCCACGACCAGGGCGGCCAGGCTGCTTACGGGGGAGCGGCGGGCTATACCCCCAACCCCAAGGATGCGCCGCGCCGGAAGGCAAGTTTCGGCGTCGGAACCCTGGTGGCCAGCATCCTCGCGGCCGGCCTGGTGGGCGGCGGCGTGGCGACGGTCGGCTCGGCGGAGATCTTCGGCAACACCGGGTCCTCGACCGTCGCGGGCAGCAACAGCCAGCCCGGCACCGTCATCGTCAACAACCAGGATTCCGTCAACGAGATCACCGCAGCGGCGGTGAAGGCATCCCCGAGCGTCGTGACCATCAGTGCATCCAGCGGCAGCGCGGGCGGAACCGGCTCGGGCATCGTGCTGGACGACGATGGCCACATCCTGACCAACACGCATGTCGTCACCCTCGACGGCCAGACTGCGAATGCTGCCCTTGAGGTCCGCGCCAGTGACGGCCGGGTCATTCCCGCCAAGCTGGTGGGGACCGACCCGCTCTCGGACCTCGCCGTCATCAAGGTGGACGCCGGCTCGGGCCTGACGCCCGCCACCCTGGGAGATTCCGGGAAGCTCAACGTGGGTGACACCGCGATCGCCATCGGTTCCCCCCTCGGCCTCACCGGAACCGTCACGGACGGCATTGTTTCCACCCTCAACAGGACCATCAGCGTGGCCTCCGCAGCAGCCCCCGAAGAGGGTGACAACGCCGAGGGCGACGACGAGGGCGGCTTCCAGTTCGCGCCTCCGGGCGGCGGCCAGAGCCAGCAGACGGCGGACCAGGGCGAGATTTCCATCAACGTGATCCAGACGGACGCGGCCATCAACCCCGGCAACTCCGGCGGCGCCCTGGTCAACACCAGCGGCGAGGTCATCGGCGTCAACGTGGCCATCGCCTCCGCGGGCTCCAGCGCCTCGTCCACCAGCGGCAACATCGGCGTCGGCTTCAGCATCCCGATCAACCACGCCAAGCGGGTGGCCCAGGAGATCATCGACACCGGCAAGGCTTCCCACGGGCAGCTGGGTGTCAGCGTCAAGCCGAAGGCCGCCTCCAGCACGTCGTCCGAATTCTCGGTGGGCGCGGAGGTGGCCACCGTTGAGCCGGACTCGGCAGCCGCCAAGGCCGGGATCAAGGTGGGCGACGTGATCACCAGGTTCAACGACCTCACCGTCGGTGAACCCGAGCAGCTGACCGCGGCGGTCCGCGAACAGCCCGCCGGGTCAAAGGTCAGCATCACGGTCCTGCGCAACGGCCAGGAACAGGCCCTGGACGTCACGCTGGGCGCCGCGGCCAGCTAGGCACCATAAGGCAGGACCAGCAGGACGTGCGACGGCGGCGTCCCCACCTTGGGCAGGGACGCCGCCGTCGCACGTTCTTGATGGGTGGTACTGACACAGGCGTTAACGGAAGAGGGCACAGGGGCGCGCCTTTGTGGTTAGCTAGGAGCTACCCGTATGCCGGGCATCCCGCGGCCATGACCTCACCCGGCTGGCTGTCCACAAGCATGGAAGGCTGCTGTCACTACAGTGGAAGATACATTGAAGATCATCGTCCTGGTCAAGCATGTACCGGACGCCCAGTTCGACCGTCACCTCAACGGGGAGGGCTTCACGACGGACCGCGATGAGAGCATCCTGTCCGAACTTGACGAATACGCGCTGGAGGCGGCACTGCGGCTGGCCGAGGCGCGCGGCGGAAGCAAGGCCGGCAACCAGGTCATTGCACTCACCATGGGCCCGGCGGGCGCGGCCAACGCCGTCAAGAAGACCCTGCAAATGGGCGCCACCGAGGGCGTCCACCTTTCCGACGATGCCTTGGCAGGTTCGGATGCCGCTGCAACCTCCCTGGCGCTGGCCGCTGCAGTCCGCCACGTGGGCCAGGCGGACCTGATCATTACCGGCATGGCCTCCACGGACGGGGAAACCTCGCTGGTGCCGGCACAGCTGGCGGAACGCCTCGGCCTGCCGCAGGTCACATTCGCCTCGTCACTTGAGGTGTCCGGCGGACGACTGACCGCACGCCGGGATGCGGATACCTCCTCGGAGACCGTGGAAGCGCCGCTGCCCGCCGTCGTGTCCGTCACGGACCAGATCAACGAGCCCCGCTACCCCAACTTCAAGGGCATCATTGCCGCCAAGCGCAAGAGCATCACCACCCTGTCGCTGTCGGACATCGGCGTGGACCCCTCCCAGGTGGGACACAGCGGTTCCTGGACCAGTGTGGTCAACGCCGAGGAACGGCCGCCGCGGACCGCAGGCACCATCATCACTGACGAAGGCGACGCCGGCATCAAGCTGGTCGACTTCCTGGCCGCACAGAAGCTGCTCTAAGAGGGATCACAGACATGGCAAAAGTACTCGTATTTCTTGACAACCCCGGCGCTGAACTGAAGAAGAGCAGCCTGGAGCTGCTGACGCTCGCCCGTACCCTCGGGGAAAGCGCTGTCGCCGTGAACGGCGAGGTCTCTGACGCTGCCGCGGCAACGCTCGCCGAATACGGCGCCAGCACGGTGGTCCGGCCTTCCGCCCAGGACCTCAACGACTACCTGGTCGCTCCCAAGGCGGCCTACGTGGCAGCCGCCGCTGAGGCAACGGGTGCCGGCGTCGTCCTGCTGGACAACTCACCCGAGGGCAAGGAGATTGCCGCCCGCACCGGGATCCGCCTGAACGCCGGCGTGATCACCGACGCCGTGGGCGTTGACGCGGACGGAACAGCGCACAAGTCCGTCCTGGCCGGGTCCTACAACACGTCCTGCAAGGCGAAGACCGCCGTGTCCGTTGTGACCCTGAAGGCCAACAATGTGACCCCCGAGCCCGCCGCCGCTCCGTCCGCACCGGAAACCCTGACCGTGGAAGTGCCCGCAACGGCAGCGGCTGCCCGCATCACCGCCCGCGAGCAGAAGGTCGCCAGCGGCCGGCCGGACCTCACCGACGCCCGTATCGTGGTGGCCGGCGGACGCGGCCTGGACGGCGACTTCGGACCCGTCGAGGAGCTCGCCGACGCCCTGGGTGCAGCAGTGGGGGCGTCACGCGCAGCCACCGACGCCGGCTGGATCAGCCACGATGCGCAGGTTGGCCAGACAGGCAAGACAGTCTCGCCGCAGCTGTACATCTCCGCGGGCATCTCGGGTGCCATCCAGCAGAAGGCCGGCATGCAGACCTCCAAGGTCATCGTCGCCGTCAACAAGGACGCAGAGTCGCCGGTGTTCGAAATCGCCGACTTTGGCATCATCGGGGACGTCTTCGACGTGCTGCCGCAGGCCACCGCGGAGATCAAGAAGCGTAAAGGCTGAGTCTTTGACTGCACTGGACCAGCAGGCACAGAGCCCGTTCAACCCGGCCACGGACCGGGTTGGGCGGGTCCTCTGTTTTGCGGCGCACCCTGACGACATCGACTTCGGCGCCGCCGGCACCATCGCCGCCTGGACGGCAGCGGGCGTCGAGGTGAGCTACTGCATCATGACCGACGGCGATGCAGGCGGCTTCGACCCCGCCCACCGCGCGGACATCATCGCCCTGCGGGACGCGGAGCAGCGCCGTGCCGCCAAACTGGTGGGTGTCACCGATATCCATTACCTTCACCAGCGGGACGGGTACCTGGAGCCCTCGCACGAGGTGATGAAGGAAGTGGTGCGGCTGATCCGGAAGATCCGGCCCGACGTCGTGCTGTCCATGCACCCCGAGCGGAACTGGCGGCGCATCCAGAAGAGCCACCCCGACCATCTGGCGGTCGGCGAAGCGGTGACCCGCGCCGTCTACCCGGCCCTGGAAAACCCGTTCGCCTACCCGGAACTTGCCGAATCCGGACTGGAGGCTTTCAAGCTGCCGTGGCTCTGGCTGTACGCCGGTCCGGAGGAGCGGGAAAACCACTTCGTGGACGTCACCGGCCAGGTGGAAGCAAAGCTGGCCGCCATCCACGTCCACGTCAGCCAGCACCCGGACGTGGAAGCCATGGAAGCCACCGTCCGCCACGGCATGCGGGCCAATGCGGCCCGCGCGGGACTCCCTGAGGGCAACAGCGCGGAAGCCTTCCATGTGGTGGCCATCAACGGACCCGGCACCATCGCCGGGTTCTAGCCTGCAACAGGAAACGCCCCGTCCCCTTCCAGCGAAGGGGACGGGGCGTTTGCCTTTTGTCGTTCGGTCCTAAGCGCCGAGGGGTGCTGCGGCGACTGTGGGCAGGGTGGGGGACTGGGACCCGCCCACCGGTTCCACCGTGATGCCCAGGGCGGACGCGGACGAGATGCCCTGGACAACGGCCGGCTTGGACAGCGCGTCCTCGTCCATCAGGCCCTGCGAGACGGGGGCCGAGCCGTCCTTGGGGATGAGCCACATCTGGTAGACCTTGCCCTCCGGCGGGGCGGGGACATCGTTCATCTTGACCACTGCGGCGTCTTCGGACGCCGAGATGAGCAGTGTGGCGGTGCCGCCCGCGGACACGTCCACGGACGCCTCGCGAAGGTCGCCGGCCCGGATCACCTGGTTCACGGGATCGTTCTGGTCTGCAAGGTAGGAACCCACGCCCACGCCGCCCAGCGCAATGGCTGCGGCGGCCGCAACCCCGGCGAGCCAGCGGCGCGCTCCACCGGGCCGTCGCCGTTCCTCCCGCCGCTGCCGTGCGGCGGCGATTTCATCCACGCCGGCCGTTCCCGCAGCCGTGGCCGGCGGCGCCGAGATGGTTCCGGCGTTGGGCTGCCGGTCGTTCCGCTGGGTGGTGGCGTCCGGCAGTTGGGCAACGATGCGGTTGAAGAGGTCAGCCGGCGGCTCCTCCTCGAACCGGAATGTCGTGGCGAGGGTCTCGCGGGCCTGGCGGACACGCTCCAGGAAAGCAAGGCGCTCCGCGTCCGGGGCGGCCGAGATGTAGTCCTCAATAGCCTGGCGCTCGTGGTCCGTCACGGCGTCCAGGGCGTAGAGTTCCGCAAGGTCCACGGCACGGCCGGAGGCCAGGTCCATGGCAACGGTGTCGCCGAAAGCTCCGGAGCGGCCGTTGGGTCCTTGGTTCATTTCTGTCATCTCAACTCACCCCCAAACAGGTCTTCAGTCGGATCAGTCCGTCGCGGATGCGGGACTTGATGGTTGGTACTGCTGCGTTCAGCCGCTCTGCCACCTCGCGGTAGGTGAGGCCGCCGTAGTAGGCCAGGCGTACGGATTCCTGCTGCGTTTCGGTCAGGGTTCCCAGGCAGCGGACCACGGCTTCGGCCTCGAGCCTGCTGCCCACTTCATCGGAAACCGTGTCATGGTCAATGTCCTGCGTGCTTGCCCCGTACTTCGCCTCGCGGTCCGTTGAGGACTGCGAGGACCTGACCTTGTCCACCGCACGCCGGTGCGAAATAGTCATCAGCCAGGACAGCGGGCTGCCGGCGGCGGGATCGAATTTCGCCGCGCTCTGCCACACCTGCAGGAAGACTTCCTGCGTGGTGTCCTCGCTGAGCTCGGGGTCGATCAGCACCCTGCGCGCCATGCCGAACACCCTGCGGGACGTCAGCTCGTAAAACTCCGCGAAGGCCGCCTGGTCGCCCTGTGCAATGCCCGCCAGGAGGAGCGCAAGGCGGTGGCTCAGGTCAGCCGGCGGATCTGTCACCGCGGCAGAAGCCTCGGCATTTGGCGCATTGGGAGTTTCCATTACTACCAAGCATAAGTCTCCCGGCGGTGAATCCTTAGCAGTTCCGCTCCGGCTGGTGGGGTTAGCCCGAGAGCCTGCTTCCAGTAGTGTCACCTGCTGCTCCTTGATCAGCGCCGGAAATGTTTCCAGGAGTCATTCGGGGCAGAACGGGAAATGGATGGGTGGTGCAGAAGAATCTTTTAAACCGGGGGCGCGCCCGGGGTTTCAGATACGCGCGCCCGCAAATCCCTGTTGCCGCCAGGCCTCGTAGACGGCGATGGAGGCGGCGTTGGCAAGGTTGAGTGAGCGCAGGGCAGGCAGCATGGGCAGCCGCACGGTGGCAGTGACGTGGGGGTCCTTCTTCAGCTCTTCCGGAAGCCCCACGGATTCCCTGCCGAACATCAGCACGTCGCCGGGCTGGTAGGAGATGTCCGTGTAGCTTGCAGTTCCGTCCGCCGTGAAGGCATACACGCGTTCCGGCTGCAGGTGCTGCCAGGCGTCCTCGATGGTCTTGTGGACCGTGACGATGGCGAGGTCATGGTAGTCGAGGCCGGCGCGGCGGAGTTTGGCGTCGGAGAAATCGAAGCCCAGCGGTTCCACAAGGTGCAGTTCAGCCCCCGTAATGGCGGCAAGCCGGATGGCGTTGCCGGTATTGCCGGGGATTTCAGGGGCGTGGAAGAGAATGCGGAACACGGTTCCATCCTAGCGACAGCCCGCCGGCCATGGCGTTTCAGTGCATGCCGCGCAGCAGCCGGGCCAGGACGGGGACGTTGACGGTGTTCGGCGCCGGTCCGGAGGCCAGGAACTCCTTAATGCCCCGGACCATCCCGGCCGCGTTGACGATCTGGACGGTTTCCAGGGCTCCGGACGGGCGCCGGTGGTGGTCGATGACGGGCTCGTGCAGGTTGCCGGTGGGACTGAGGACCACGGTCCAGCCGGTGACATTCAGTTCCGGAAAGATGTCCTGCATCGCCCGGACCAGGTGGGCCAGCTGCGGTGGGGCTATGGTGCGGGCGCCATGATTGAGGGTCCTGCCGTCCCAGGCATACGCGCCTTTGGGAAGAAGCATGGAATTGACCAGGGCCAACCGGTATCCGGAGAGGACCGCGTGGTCGATGTGGCTGTTGTCTGCCGGCGACTGGAGGCCGTTGACAAGCCGGGCGGCCGGAATCGCCGGCAGGACCTGGCGGGTCAGGAGCTGCACCGTGCGCATCTCCCGCTGGATCCGGGCCTCGGCGCCGAAGATGCCGCGCTTGCGTGGCATGCCGTGTACCTGCTGGCTGGCCTGTGCCAGGGGGATGAGTGGGACGCTGCCCGGCGTCACGCCGTCGTAGGCAGGTACGTAGACGGGCGGGTCTCCGGCAGTGTTCCGGGCGCTCCCCGGCCGGTGGACGGTGGCTGACGCGCGGCTGCCCGCTGGAGGGGCGTCGAAGTGGGCTTCATCGTTGGCTGTATCGCGGACAGTACCTGCCGCGTAGGACCGGTCATAGGCCTTGCGGCGTTGCGGATCGATGAGGGTCTCGTAGGCGGCAGTCACCCGGCGGAAGGCAGCAGCGTCACCCCCGTGGTCCGGGTGGGCGGTGCGGGCGGCACGGCGGTACGCCACCTTGATCTCCTTGTCGGTGGCAGTGACCGCGACCTGGAGGACCTGGTAGTGGGAGCTGTTGCGCTCGCTCAAGCACACATCCTTTTCCTTGTGGACCGGCCCGTGAATGGAGCCGGGCCAGCCCAGTTTAGCCAGCATTGCCGCCGGCCCTGATGTGACAACGAGCGCCCGGGTTCCGCAGGTTCCCGCGTTCCCGCAGTCTAGACTCGTGGGGGCACGGCCGGGCGGCCGATGGGGAAGGCAGTGGGTGGAGATGGAAACACCGACGGCGGGACGGCCTGCCGGAAACGGCCGGCGGAGGGCGGTGCTGGCGGCCGCGCTCGTCACGGTCCTGCTCAGCGGGTGCAGCCTGGACGTGCGGGATCCCGCCGCACCGGAAGCCGCGGAGAGTCCAACCGTGCCCGCCACCCCCACCATCACCCCGGGGCATGATGCCGAGGCCGTGGCCGCGCAGGACCTGCCCTTCAGCGCCGGCGGCATCCTTGCCCGCGGCGTGCCTGTCGGGATTTCCGACGGGTTGAGGGAGGCGCCGGGCTGGCAGGTCGTCAAGGAAAACGTGGCGGGGGAAAGCCAGTACCTGAAGGCGGACGGTTGCCTGGTTTCTGCCAGGGTCCGCGGCAACCAGGAAGCCTTTGCCCGGGCGGACGACCGTGAGTCGACTGTTGCGCTGTTCCAGTACCTGGATCCCACTGTCCTGCCGGGCTACCTGAAGACAGACTCGTTGCGCTGGGGTGAAGATCTGGAAGCACCGGAGCGCCGGGTGGAGGTCCTGCTTCTCGAGCAGGCCGCGCCCGGCGGCAGGGCAACAGCTGTCATGGCGCGGCTCTTCGCAACGGCAGGCTCTTCGGTCTACGTCTCCGTTTCCTGTCCCGATGCCCCCTCCCTCGCGGGAGCCCGTGCGGACGTGGCCACCCGGCTCCAGGTCCTGCCGCCGTCGAACTAGGCTGCGAGGCGGCACCCGGGGGAGCGATGCCTCGAAACCGCTAGAATTACAGGGTGCCCGCCTACCTCGATCATGCTGCAACCACCCCGCTTTCCGCTGAGGCTTTGGCTGCCCTGACCCGCGAACTGGCCCGCACCGGCAACCCGTCGTCGCTGCACGGCTCGGGCCGGCGGGCGCGCCGGACGGTGGAGGACGCCCGGGAAACAATAGCCGCTGCCGCCGGGGCGCACCCGTCCGAAGTGATCTTTACGTCCGGCGGCACCGAATCGGACAACCTTGCCGTCAAGGGCCTCTACTGGGCCCGCCGGGCCGAAGACCCTGCGCGGCGGCGCATCCTGTGTTCTGCCGTCGAACACCATGCAGTGCTGGACACCGTGGAGTGGCTGGAGCGCCATGAAGGCGCGGAGGTGACATGGCTGCCCGTTGACGGCGAAGGTGTGGTGGACCTGCCGTTCCTCGAGGCCGAACTCGCCCGTGATCCGGCCGGCATTGCGCTGGTGACCGTGATGTGGGCCAACAATGAGGTGGGTACCATCCAGCCGGTCCACCGCGTGGTGGAGCTTGCCCATGCCGCGGGCGTTCCGGTGCATTCGGACGCCGTGCAGGCGTTTGGTTCCCTGCCCGTGCATTTCAGGGACTCCGGCCTGGACGCCATGTCCATCAGCGGCCACAAGATCGGGGGACCGGTGGGCGTGGGTGCCCTCCTGCTCGGCCGTGCGGTCAAACTGACGCCGGTCCAGCACGGCGGCGGCCAGGAACGCGACGTCCGGTCCGGCACCCTGGACACCGCCTCCATAGCCGCCTTCGCCGCTGCCGCTGCCGGGGTAACCGCAAATCCAGCCGACGAAGCCGCGCGCATCGCTGCCCTGCGGGACCGCCTGATCGAGGGCGTCCTCGAACGGATTCCGGAAGCCGTCCTTCGAGGCGCCCCGGGAGCCGGGCGGCTCCCGGGCAATGCGCACTTCACCTTCCCGGGCTGCGAAGGTGACTCACTGTTGTTCCTTCTGGACCTGGCCGGAGTGGAATCATCAACGGGATCCGCGTGCACCGCCGGAGTGCCGCGTCCCTCCCACGTCCTGCTGGCCATGGGGCTTGACGAGGAGACAGCCCGGGGTGCCCAGCGCTTCACGCTGGGCCACGCTTCCACGGACGCCGATGTCGACGCCCTCCTGGCTGCCCTGCCGGATGCGTATGCACGTGCCCGCCAAGCCGGTATGGCCGGTCACGAGTCCTCGATCCAGACAGCCGGGACCATTGCCCGCCAGGTGCCGGGCAGCCGCTGACCCGGCACCCGCGGCGGACGACTTTACACGAGGCCGTAGAATAGATAGGCAAGGATCGTTTCCGGGAGCCTGCCTGGTCGATTTGCGCAGTCCATTTGCGCAACCTATCTGCGCAGCCGATCCGGGCAGTCGTTTTTCACAGCCGGTCCGCGCCACCGGGCGCCGGCCAAAAACCTTCCCCTACAGAAAGCCAGCATGCGAGTTCTAGCAGCCATGAGCGGTGGAGTTGACTCCGCCGTTGCCGCCGCCCGCGCCGTCGAGGCCGGGCACGACGTCGTCGGCGTCCACCTGGCGCTGTCACGGATGCCGGGCACCCTGCGGACGGGCAGCCGGGGCTGCTGCACCATCGAGGACTCGCGCGACGCGTGGCGGGCCTGCGACGTGCTGGGCATTCCGTACTACGTGTGGGACTTCTCGGAGCGCTTCAAGGAAGACGTGGTCCAGGACTTCATTGACGAGTACGCTGCCGGCCGCACTCCCAACCCCTGCATGCGCTGCAACGAGCGCATCAAGTTCGCGGCGTTGCTGGAGAAGGCGATCGCCCTGGGCTTCGACGCCGTCTGCACCGGCCACTACGCGAAGGTCATCGAGGACGCCGACGGAAACCGCGAACTGCACCGCGCCGCGGACTGGGCGAAGGACCAAAGCTATGTCCTGGGTGTCCTGACCCACGAACAGCTCAAGCACTCCATGTTTCCGCTGGCCGATACGCCGTCCAAGGCGGAAGTCCGGGCAGAGGCCGAACGCCGCGGGCTGTCGGTGGCCAACAAGCCGGACAGCCATGACATCTGCTTCATTCCCGACGGCGACACGGCAGGGTGGCTCGCCGAGAAGATCGAGATGACCCGCGGCGACATCGTCGACGAGACCGGAGCCAAGGTGGGCGAGCACCCGGGCGCCAACGCGTTCACCGTCGGCCAGCGCCGGGGCCTGAAACTGGGTACCCCTGCCGCCGACGGGAAGCCGCGCTTCGTGCTCGAGATCAGGCCCAAGGAGAACAAGGTGGTCGTCGGCCCGCAGGCATTGCTGGCCATCGACGAGATCCGCGGCATCAAGGTGTCCTGGGCGGGCCTGCCCATCCGGGAAGTCGAAACCGGCGAGGAGTTCGACTGCTACGCCCAGGTGCGTGCCCACGGCGACCCGGTGCCCGCCGCCGCCCGCATGGAGACGGCCGGGGACTCAGCAGGGCAGCTGGTGGTCCGGCTGGCAGACCCCCTCCGCGGGGTGGCGCCCGGGCAGACCGTTGTCCTTTACCAGGGCAGCCGGGTCCTTGGCCAGGCCACCATCGACGCCGCCCGGTCCCTGCAGCGCGCCGCGCTGTAGCCCACGAATCCCACTAACGCCGCCCCGGTCCCCGGGGCGGCGTTTTTGTTGTGGAAGCACATTTCTGCGGACCGGACGGGGCGGATCGGGCCGGCACTTAAATTTTGTGGCGCGACTCACACAAATGGTCCGAGCTGAGTGTTGACTCTCTGATTGAATCTTTCCCATCCGTACAGCGTCCCCCGCCTAAGCAGACGAACCCCATGTGGTCGGCGGGCGCGCACTCATCGAACAGAAAGTTCACAGATGACGAAGAAGAGCACCAAAACCCTGCACGGCGCCATCGCGCTCGCAGGCATCTCTGCCCTGGCCCTGACTGCCTGCACGGGCCCCTCGGGCGGCGGCGGAACCTCGACCGGCAGCGCCGGGGGCGGCGCCATCACTTACGGGACGACGGACAAAGTGGTCACGCTGGACCCCGCAGGCTCCTATGACGGCGGCTCATTCATGGTGATGAACCAGATCTATCCCTTCCTGCTCAACTACGCCCCCGGAACCGCCGACGCCGCTCCGGACATCGCGGAATCAGCCTCCTTCACCAGCCCCACCGAATTCACGGTGAAGCTGAAGCCCGGCCTGAAGTTCGCCAACGGCCACACCCTTGACTCCTCCGACGTCGTCTTCTCGTTCAACCGGGTCATGAGCATCAACGACCCCAACGGCCCGGCCTCCCTGCTGGCGAACATGGAAAAGATCGAGGCAACCGACCCGGACACGGTGGTCTTCACCCTCAAGGCCGGCAACGACCAGGTGTTCCCGGGTGTCCTCGCCTCCAACCCCGGCCCCATTGTGGACGAGGAAGTCTTCCCGGCCGACAAGATCATGGACGATGACGCCATCGTCGCGGCAAAGCCCTTCGCCGGGCAGTACACCATCGACAGCTACAAGAAGAACGAGCTGGTCAACTTCAAGCCCAATCCCGACTACCAGGGCCTGCTGGGCGAGGCGGCGAACGACGGCGCCACGCTCAAGCACTACGCGGACCCAAACAACCTGAAGCTGGACGTGCAGCAGGGCAACATCGACGTTGCCGGCAGGATCCTGACTGCCACCGACGTGGCCGACCTCGAGTCGGACAGCAGCGTAAAGGTCCACAAGGGCCCCGGCGGCGAGCTGCGCTACATGGTCTTCAACTTCGACACCATGCCGTTCGGAGCCAAGACCCCCGAAGCCGACCCTGCCAAGGCCCTGGCAGTGCGGCAGGCAATCGCGCACCTGGTTGACCGGGATGTGATCGCATCCCAGGTCTTCAAGAACACTTACACCCCGGTCTACTCCTACGTGCCCAAGGAATTCGAGGGAGCAACCGAACCCCTGAAGAGCCTCTACGGGGACGGCAGCGGCAAGCCCAGCCTGGAAAAGGCCAAGCAGGTGCTTACTGATGCCGGCATCACCTCCGTGGTGGACGTCAAGCTGCAGTACACCGACAGGTACGGCACGTCCGCCGCGGACGAATACGCCCTGGTGAAGGAACAGCTGGAGAAATCGGGGCTCTTCACGGTGGACCTCAAGTCCACTGAGTGGACCACCTACACCAAGGAACGGCGGGCGGATGCCTACCCCGTTTACCAGCTCGGCTGGTTCCCGGATTACTCCGACGCCGACAACTACCTCACGCCGTTCTTCATCCCCGGCAACTTCCTGGGCAACCACTACGAGAACCCGGCCGTGACCGACGTCGTCAACAAGCAGCTGGTCGCCACCGACAAGGCCGAACGGAGCGAGCTGCTGGGCCAGGCCCAGGAAGCCATCGCCAAGGACCTCTCCACCCTGCCCCTGCTGCAGGGCGCCCAGGTGATGGTCGCCGGGACTGATGTCAAGGGCGTGGAAAAGACCCTCGATCCGTCCTTCAAGACCCGCCTTGGCGTGATGTCCAAGTAGGTCCAGCCGGCAAGCCGCGCCACGGGGCGGGGCGCCCGCACGGCGTCCCGCCCCCGGTGCTGGCTGATGGCGCTGGCAGGACCAGCGCCCAGACGATCCGAAGGTTCCCATGACCACATTGATTGACGCGCCGCCCGGCGACACGGGCGGAATTCTTCCTGCCGCGAGGAAGTCCTCCGGCGGAGGACTGGGACAGTACATCCTGGTCCGCTTCCTGCTGATTTTCCCCACTATCTTCATCCTCGTGACCATGGTCTTCTTCCTGATGCGGATTACCGGCGACCCCATCACGGCAGCCATGGGAGGACGGCTGCCCGCCGACCAGCTCCAGGAACGCATCGAGGCTGCAGGCTACGACCGGCCCATCCTCGTCCAGTACTTCGAATACCTCGGCCAGCTGGCCACCGGCAACTTCGGCCGTACCCTGACCGACAACCGTGCCGTCGTCGAGATGCTCACCACGTATGGTTCGGCCACCCTGGAACTCAGCCTCAACGCGCTCGTCGTGGCCCTGCTCGTGGGCATTCCCCTGGGAATGCTCGCAGCCCACCGCCGCGACAAAGCGCCGGACGCCGTCCTGCGGGTCTTCGCCATCCTGTGCTACGCCACCCCGGTGTTCTTCGCGGGAATGCTGCTGAAGCTCACCTTCTCGGTGTGGCTGGGCTGGCTGCCCGTGGCCGGCAGGGCAAAGACCTCCAGCGAACTTGCCCTGACCTCGCTCGAGGCCCCGACCGGCATCTACTGGCTGGATGCCCTGCGGAGCGGCAACATGGCCGCGTTCGCCGACGTCGTGGCCCACGCCGTCCTTCCGGCCCTGGCGCTCGGCCTGCTGACGGCAGGCATCTTCCTCCGCCTGGTCCGGACCAACGTCATCGGTACCCTGGGCCGTGACTACATCGAGGCCGGACGGTCCCGCGGCATCAGCGAGTACCGGCTGGTGACCAAGCACGCCTACAAGCCGGCCCTGATTCCCATCATCACCGTGATGGGCCTGCAGATTGCCGTGATGCTCGGCGGGGCAGTGCTGACAGAGAAAACGTTCGAATGGAAGGGGCTCGGATTCCAGCTGGCCAACTACCTGACCGCACGCGACTTCGTGGCGGTGCAGGGCATCGTGGTGCTGTTGGCGATCATCGTGGCCCTGACCAACTTCATCGTGGACATCATCGCCGCGCTGATCGACCCCCGCGTGAGGTACTGACATGGCCAATCCCGACGTGCCCCTTCCGGCGGCAAACCCCAGGGCACCGCTCCTCCGCCGCCTTCCGGTCATCTCCCATTACACCCGGAGCGTGGGACTCCAACGCGGGATGCTGGTGGCCGGGCTGGTCCTGACCGGCGCGTTCGTGCTGACGGCGCTCTTCGCCCCGCTCCTTGCGCCGTACGGCTACTCGCAACTGTCCGACGACGACGGCAACTTCCCCACGCAGCAGGCCCCGGGCGGCAAACACCTCCTGGGCACCACCGTAGGAGGGTACGACGTCCTGTCGCGGGTGATCTGGGGTGCGCAGACTGCGATCCTGGTGATCGTCGTCGCCGTCGCCATGTCAATCGTCATTGGCGTGGTCCTGGGCCTGGTCAGCGGATACCTGGGCGGCTGGCTGGACAGGATCCTCGTGGTGGTTGCCGACGCCGTCTACGCGTTTCCATCGCTCCTGGTAGCCATTGTGATGGCCATCGTCATCAGCGGCGGCCAGTCCAGCCTGGTGGGCGGCATCTTCGCCGCCGGGACCGCCATCACCCTGGTTTTCATTCCACAGTATTTCCGGGTCATCCGGGCGGAGACGGTCCGGCTGAAAGCGGAACCCTTCGTTGAATCCGCCAAGGTCGTGGGGGCGTCCAACATCCGGATCATGGGCAGGCACATCTACCGCAACGCCACCAGGACCCTGCCCCTGATCTTCACCCTCAACGCCTCGGAGGCAATCCTCACCCTGGCCGGCCTGGGCTTCCTCGGTTTCGGCATCGAGCCAAGCTCGGCCGCGGAATGGGGCTTCGACCTGAACAAGGCGCTCGCCGACACCACGTCGGGAATCTGGTGGACAGGCCTGTTCCCCGGGATGGCCATCGTGCTCACGGTGGTGGGCCTGACGCTGGTGGGAGAAAGCATCAACGACCTGAACGATCCCCGCCTGCGGGGGAGGAAATCCGCAGCCGGCAAAGTGATGCCGGCTCCAACTGCCGCGGGTCCAGGAACTATGGCGCACGCCGCCACTGATACGGAAGTGAGGGGATCATGAGCGCCAACGCTGCTGCAGCCACCGCGAGCCGGGACCAGCCGGATACCCGGGTCCTGGACATCGGGCACCTGAGCGTCACCTTCGCCACGGACGGCGGCGACGTCCGGGCCGTCAAGGACGTCAGCCTGGACGTCAGGGCAGGGGAGGTGCTGGCCATTGTGGGGGAGTCCGGTTCCGGGAAGACGGTGACCGCCAAAACCATCCTGGGATTGCTGCCGGAAACTGCCACCAGCTCCGGCACTGTCCTCATCAACGGGGCGGACGTGATCAGCGTCAGTGCCGAACGGCTGCGCCAGATCCGCGGGTGTGACGTGGCAATGGTCTTCCAGGAGCCGTCAACGGCCCTGAACCCGGTGTTCACCGTCGGCTGGCAGATCGCCGAAGGCATCCGCGCCCACTCCGGCCGCAACGGCGCGAAGCGTGTGTCCGCCAAGGAGGCCAAGGCCAGGGCCGTGGAGGCGCTGCGCAAGGTGGGCATCCCGGATCCCGACCACCGCGTCAATTACTATCCGCACCAGTTTTCCGGCGGCCAGAAGCAGCGGGTGGTCATCGCCGCGGCCCTGGCACTCAATCCGGGCCTGATCGTTGCGGACGAGCCCACCACCGCCCTGGACGTCACGGTGCAGGCCGAAATCCTGGAACTGCTCCGCGACCTGCGGGACAAGTACGGCACCTCCATAGTGCTGATAACCCACAACATGGGTGTGGTGGCGGACCTCGCCGACCGCGTGGTGGTCATGTACCAGGGCAACGTTGTTGAGGAGGCGCCGGCGCGCAAACTCTTCGCCGAGCCCAGGCAGGACTACACCCGGAAACTGCTGGCCGCCGTGCCGCACCTTGGACACAATTCGGCTTCGGAGGGCCAGACCGTGCGTCCCCATCAGGATGCGGAAGTCCTGGTGGCTGCCAGCAACCTGTCCATCGAATACCCCGGCCGGCTCGGTACCCCTGCTTTCACCGCCGTGGACCGGGTCAGCTTCACCGTCTCCAGGGGTGAGGTGTTCGGGCTGGTGGGGGAATCCGGATCCGGCAAAACCACCATCGGGCGGGCCATCGCCGGACTCAACCGGACCACGGGCGGCAGCCTCAAAGTGCTGGGCTACGAGATGCTGGACTTCCGGGAGCGGACCTTCAAGCCCCTCCGCAAGGACATCGGCTTCGTGTTCCAGGATCCCGCGGCGTCCTTCAACCCGCAGCTGACCATCGGGGAGTGCATCGCCGAACCTATGGTCATCCACACAAAGCCCGGCCCCGCCCAGGCCCGTAAACGCGTCGGTGAACTGCTCGAATCAGTCCAGCTGCCGGCGTCGTACGCCGGCCGCTACCCGCACGAACTCTCCGGCGGGCAGCGGCAGCGGGCATCCCTGGCCCGCGCCCTGAGCCTGAATCCCCGGCTGCTGATTGCCGACGAACCGACGTCGGCCCTGGACGTTTCGGTCCAGGCGAAGGTCCTGGACCTGTTCAAGGACATCCAGCAGGAATTCGGGTTCGCCTGCCTGTTCATCAGCCACGACCTGGCGGTGTTGGACATCCTCTCGTCCTGGGTGGGGGTCCTGTACAAGGGCAGTCTGGTGGAGCAGGGCATCGGGAGCCAGGTCATGGGCAGCCCGCAGCATGACTACACCAAACGGCTCATTGCCTCCCTTCCCGTGCCGGATCCGGAGGAACAGGCGCGACGCCGGGAACAGCACCGGGCGCTGCTGGGCATCTGAGCGCAGTGCCGCCAAGCGCCGGTGCCGGGGCGGCACCCCGGCACCGGCGCTTAACACCCGGCCCATCGGGCCCGCTGCCCATAGACTGGGATCATGACGCAGCACAACCTCCCCTCACCCGACTCAGACGAATACGATCCCTCCGCCAGCTCATTGGCCGGCCAGGTGGACAGTTCGGTGATGGCTGAACTGCTGTCCATCCGCTCCAGCATCGACAACATCGACGCCACGCTGGTGTACCTCCTGGCGGAGCGTTTCAAGGCTACGCAGAAGGTGGGTTTCCTGAAGGCCGCCCACCGGCTTCCCGCGGGTGACCCGGGTCGCGAGACGGCGCAGATCGCACGGCTCCGCAGGCTCGCCGAGGATGCCCACCTGGACCCCGCCTTTGCCGAGAAGTTCCTGAACTTCATCATCGGCGAGGTCATCCGCCACCACGAGGCGATCGCCGAGGACCACCAGGCCGCCTCCGGCCAGCACCCGCAGGCATCAGCACTCACGTGACCGTGGCTGAACGGCACGAACCCGCCGCCGCGCCGGAGAAGGCCCGGCCGGCGGAAGTAACGGCGACCGGGCTGGGGCCATGGCCGGGCGAGGACCCCCTGGAAGCTGCCAGGATCATCCGCGGAGAACTCGGCAGTCCCCACCTGCCGTTCCTGGCTGAACTGCCGGCCCGGGGCGTCGGTTCCGATGCGCTGGGCCGTACCGCGTCCCTGCTCGAGGAGCTGGCCGTCGATGTCCAGCCCTACGGATGGCGCCTCGTGGACCGTCCGGGCAAGGATGTGCGCCGGGCAGCCTCGGCGCTTGCCACCGACATCAACGTCCTGGCCGATGTGGCGGGGACCGAGGAGGCGTCCGCCGAGGAAATCAAGGTCCAGCTGCTGGGCCCCCTCAGCCTGGCCGCCGGCCTGCACCTGCACAACGGCGAACGCGCGCTGATCGATTACGGTGCACGGCGGGACCTGGCTGAGTCGCTGGCTGCCGGCGTCGGTGGCTACCTTAGCCGGGTGGCCGCAGCCGTGCCCGGTGCACGCCTGGTGGTCCAGCTGGATGAACCTGATATCGCCGCCGTGCTCGCCGGCACCATCCCCACGGCCAGTGGCTACCGCACGCTGCGGGCTGTTGCCACGGCGGAAGCCCGCGAAGCGTGGCGGCTGGTGATTGAAGCCCTTCGGGCCGCGGGAGCCGTTGAAGTGGTGGTGTCCGTTCCCGCCGTCGAAGCCCCTTTCGAGCCGATCCTCGCTTCCGGTGCGGACGGTGTCGCGGTGCCCCTGAAGGCCCTGACCACCCGCCAATGGGAGCACCTTGCCGGGGCCGTGGAGACAGGCAAGCGGCTGTGGGCCGGGGCGCTGGATGTGGACGGGGACACCCTTCCCAAGGTTGCGGACTGCGTGGAATTCGTGTGGCGGCCGTGGCGGCAGCTCGGTTTGCCGGCGTCGTCCCTGCGGACCCTCCGCGTCACGCCGTCGGCTGGCCTGGCGGACCGCACCCCTGCGCAGGCCACCGCGGTGCTGGGCAGGCTGACGCAGCTGGCGGACGGGCTGAACCAGCTCGCCCTCGGCTGACCGGCGGAACCGGTCAACTCCCGTCGTCCTAGACCCGGTTCTCCCAGCGGTCCGGCTGCGCGTAGCGGGGAAGGAAGCTCTGGGCCGCGCTGCCTCCGGTGTAGGGCCGCAACCTGTAGTCGAAGCTTCCGGCGTAGACCAGGACCAGACCGATTTGCGGCTGGATGACCTTGACCTGGATGCGGTGCTTGCCGTTGGTGCCGCCCGCGGGATCCCACCACTGCTCGGCGTACGCCTTGGCGTCCACCGGTGCCGGCAAGGGCACCCGGAGCGGGCCAAGGAACAGGCGGGAGGCTTCAGAGACGCCTCGCAGCCGTCCCTCCGGGGTGACACTCAGGTTCAGGTCGGTCACCATGCGGCGGTAGCGGCCCACGTAGTCAACCAGCTGCGGTGACCCGTTGCGGATGGTGGCGCTGGTGGTGTCCTGGAAAATCCGGGTCCTTCCGGGAAAGCGGATCTCCCGGCGGGCGGTAAGGCTGGAGCGGCCAAACGGGTCCTGGTGGGCGTGATTCTCGATCCGGAATGGAATGTTCTCGCCATATTCGGGGAAGAAGGCCTCCTCGCTGCTGGTCAGCCGCAGCAGCGGCCGCAGCCATTCCTGCCGGCAGCCCACTACATCGAATGTCCCTTCACCGATGCCGTAGCGGCCCGAACCGGGCACCAGGGAGAAGTACTCCTGCAGTTCCGGCTGCAGCCTGGCAAAGTCCGTTCCAAGGACCTGCTGGTAAATCGGTACGTTCACGAAGCTCCTCCTGCGGGCAACACACTACTGGTCTCACAATTTACCGGCAGCCTTGAGCCGGATGTACATGTCCGCGACGCGCGGCGGCAGCTGGTGCGGTTCGGCGTCCACCACTTCCACACCGTACCGGCGAAGCTCGGCGCTGACGGCGGCGCGCTGCAGGAGGGCCCGTTCCGCAGCGGCGGCCCGGAATACCCCGGCAGCATCGCCGCGCTCCCGGACCATGGCGCCCAGCTGCGGATCCCGGACAGCTGCCACCACCACCACATGGTCCTGGGCCAGCCGGGCGGCGGCCGGCAGGAGCCCTTCCTCCGGCGCGCCGCCGTCGAGGGAAGTCAGCAGCACTACAAGGGAGCGATGGGCCGTGACGGCGCGGACCTGGGCAGGGACGGCCGGCCAGTCCATCTCGATGAGCTCCGGATCCAGCGGTGCCATGGACTGGACCAGCTGTCCCAGCAGATTGCCCTGGATGGCGGTTCCTGCCCGGGCCCGTGCCCTGCGGTCAAACGCCAGGAAGTCCACCCGGTCGCCGCCGCGCTCGGCAAGCACACCGAGGAGGAGCGCCGCTTCCATCCCGGTGTCGAGGCGGGTCTCGTCGTCGATCCTCGCTGCCGCTGTCCGTGACGTGTCGAGGACCATCACCACCCGGCGGTCACGTTCGGGCCGCCAGGTGCGGACCACGACGGCGGACCTGCGGGCGGTTGCGCGCCAGTCAATGGACCGGACGTCGTCGCCCCGGACATAGTCCCGCAGGGAATCGAATTCGGTGCCGGCCCCGCGGATCTGGACGGCCGCTTTCCCGTCCAGTTCCCGCAGTTTCCGCAGTTTGGAGGGCAGGTGCCGGCGCGAATGGAACGGCGGCAGGACACGCAGCGCCCCGGGGCAGTCAACGGTGCGCTGGCGTGCTGCCAGGCGCAGGGGGCCAAAGGAGCGCAGCGTCACGTGCGGGGCCTTGAGGTCGCCGCGGCGGACCGGCCGGAGCCGGACAGTGATGCGCCGGCTTTCATGCGCGGGAACATCAATGCCCTGGACCGGGTCCTGTGCTCCGGCTGACGGCTGCCAGCCGTCCCGCAGCAAGCCGTGCAGCCGCCGGCTCCCGTCATTGCGGACAATGAGCCTGGCCTCCGCCGTCCCGTTCAGCGTGACGTTGCCGGGATCGGAGCGCAGCACCTGGACCGGTTTCAGCGCGCCGGCGAGGAGCAGGTCGGTGCCGCACAGGACGGCGAGGACGGCCAACACGGCACATACGGTTCCCCATCCGGGCAGCAGCAGGACCGGAACCAGGCCCAGCAGCACCAGCAGGACAAAGCGCCCGGAAATGGCCATCAGCGCGGAACGGGAACGGACGCCAGGATGCTGCCCAGCACGTCATCCACCCGGACCCCGTCCATCTGGGCCTCGGGCTGCAGCGCCACCCGGTGCCGGAGGCAGGGCAGGGCCAGCGCCTTGACGTCGTCGGGGGTGACGAAGCTCCTGCCGGACAGCCAGGCCCAGGACCGGGAGGTGTTAAGGAGCGCTGTGGCTCCACGCGGCGAAACGCCCAGCAGGAAGGACGGTGCCGTGCGGGTGGCCCGCACCAGGTCAACGATATAGCCGATGATTTCCTGTTCGACGGCGACGCCCGTGACGGCCTGCCGGGCCCGCTCCAGGTCTGCGGCGCCCGCGACGGAACGGACCCCGGCCGCTGCCAGGTCGCGCGGGTCGAACCCGGCCGCATGGCGGCGGATGACTTCCATCTCCGCCGAACGCTCTGGCAGGGGCATGGTGAGCTTGAGCAGGAAGCGGTCCAACTGGGCTTCCGGTAGGGGATAGGTGCCCTCGTACTCCACCGGGTTCTGCGTGGCGGCCACCAGGAACGGGGCGGGCAGCGGGCGGGACACGCCGTCCACCGAGACCTGCCGTTCCTCCATCGCCTCCAGCAGCGAAGCCTGGGTCTTGGGCGGCGTCCGGTTGATTTCGTCTGCCAGCAGGAGGTTGGTGAATACCGGCCCTTCCCGGAACGTGAACCCGGCGGTGTGCGAGTCGTAGACCAGGGACCCGGTGACATCGCCGGGCATCAGGTCCGGGGTGAACTGCACCCGCTTGGTGTCCAGGTCCAGTGCCGCGGACAGGGCCCGTACCAGCAGGGTCTTTGCCACGCCCGGCACACCCTCCAGCAGCACATGCCCCTGGGACAGCAGGGCGATCAGCATGCCGGTCACCGTAGCGTCCTGTCCCACCACCGCCTTCGACACCTCGTGGCGCACATCCAGCAGGGCCTGCCGGGCGGAATCGTGCTCCATCGGGTCCAGGACCCGCTGGCCGCTGCCATATTCACTCATCGGCTGTTGACCTCTTTCTCTAGGTTGTCCAGTTCCTGTGCCCAGGCGACCAGCCGGGACTCGCTGCCGGGATGGTGGTTGAGGAGGTCCCGTATATCGGCTGCCGGCCGGCCCAGCAACCGTGCCGCCGCCTCAATGACGGTGTCGGCAGAGGCTCCCGGTCCGGGCCGGAGCCTGGCGGCCAGCCGTACCAGGATCCCGGCGCGGAGGTTGTCCCGTGCCTGGTCCACCGCGTGGGCGTCGTGGTACATCCGGGCGCGGCCCTCTGCGGTTTCCACTGCCTTCACCACCACTGGCAGCGGCTCGAACACCAGCGGGCCGAGCCGCCGGCCGCGCCACGCGATCGCGGCCAGGGCGACCACCAGCAGCCACGGGCCCAGGAAACGGACCCACTCCGGTGCGAGCTCGTCCAGGGTCTGCCCTGACCCGGACGCGGCCACATCCTCCAGTGACGGCAGGTACCAGACCAGGTCCGGAGACTTGCCCAGGGTACGGAGCGCAAGGGCAGCATGGCCCCGCTCATCCAGCTGCCCATTGCCCAGGACCACCGTGCTGCCCAACACCGTCAGCTGCCCGTCGCCGCTGACAGCCAGCAGCCCGGCGGCACTACCGGCAGGCCGGTAACAGGACACCCCGCCGTCGTACACGAAACCCTGGCTGCCCGAGACCTCCCCCGCGGCCAGGGCGTCCGGGAGCGGACAGCCGGGGGCCAGCGGGGGAGCATCGTCGGGCACCACTCCCGCCTGCCTGATACCGCTGCCCAGTGCGGTGAGTGTTTCCAGCCGCGGCGTGACCACTACAACCTCCCCGGCGGCGGCCGCCAGATCACGGAGCCGGGGTTCGTCGAGGATCCCGTTGCGGTCATACAGCAGGAGGGTTGCGGCTGAACTTTCCCCCAGCGCGGCCATCGCCTCCTCGAACGTTCCGGCTGTGTGCACGTCCACTCCGTGGCGCCCCAGGATCTGGGTGACGGCCCGTGCGCCGTCCGGACCTGCGTTGCCGGGGGACAGCGGAACGGCGTCACCCCGGGGAGCCAGCTGGCCCCAGACAACCAGGCCCAGGGCGACGGCCACCACCGCGCAGAGGGCCGTCAACGCACGGTGCTTGCGGAGCCAAGGCAGTGGTGTCCGCCCGGGAGCGGGAGAAGGAGCTGCCCCGCGGATAAGGGTGTCCGTCATCTGAGGGCCGCCGGGGGCTGCAGTGCCGACTCCGGTTTCGCCGCCTCGAGATCCGCGTCCAGGCCGGCCAGCTCCTGGTAGTCGCCCCGGCCTGCCGGCCGGTTCCCGTACCGCACAGCGTCGAAGACGCCTGCCGCGCGCTCCAGGCCCCCTGCTTCCCTGGGGAACGGCACGGCCAGCTCCCGAGCCACCTCGTCCGCCGTGCGCCCGGGCTGCGGTTCGAGGATGGTCCGGTCTTCAGCCGCGCGGACCAGTGCACGGAAGCGTTCGACGACGGCGTCCCCCCATTCACCAGACGCGGCCGACGCCTCGGCGCGCTGCCTGTATTCAGCGGCGGAAAGGACGCTGTCCGCCTCGAAAACATCCCTGGTCCGGCGTGGCGCTGCGTTCAGGCGCGGCCTGGCCAGGATCACGGCGGCCGCGATGACGAGGGCAATGACAATCCCGATCACGGGACCCGGCAGGGGACCTGCGGACTGCGAGGATCCGTCCAGGGACGAAAACCAGTCAAGGAAGTTCTCCCAGACTGTTTCGATCCACGACGGTGCAGCCTCACGGTATTCCGCCTTGGTGAGTTCTTCCTCAGCCCACCGCCGGGCTTCCCCTGCCCCGGGGAGCACGGGGGGTTCAGTGGCCATGCGGCCACGGGCCGGAGGAAGGTCCGTTGTCCGGTCCCCGGACGTTGTCAGCCCCGCGGCCCGGGACGCCGTCGGGATCGGCGCCCGATTCGGCAAGGCGCAGGAGGCTGATGTCCAGGCCGTCTTTCCGCATCCGCAGGTCCATGTAGAGCAGCGCCATCACGGACGTCTGGAACGCATACCCGAGGGCGCCCACCAGGGCGCCCAGGACAGCAGTAACCACGCCGAGTGCCACGGCGGTGGCTGCCGCGTCGCCGCCCCCGCCAAGTGGATCGGTGAATGTGGTGAGGAAACCTGCCAGAAGGCTGACCGGGATCATCACCACCTGGCTGATGACCCCCACCAAAATGCTGACCACCAGCGTGATGCCGAGGATCCGCCACCAGTTGGCGCGGGTCAGCTCCCAGGACCGCCGGAGCCCGGCCAAGGCTCCCAGTTCCTCAATCACGACTGCGGCGGGAGCCACCATCAGTTTGACGGCGATCCAGATGGACAGCGCGATAAAAGCAAGGACAAGCGGAATGAGCAGGAGCGCCCCGGTTCCTTCCATGCTGGACACCAGGGCTACCGCAAGCGCCGCGAGGAGACCGAAAGCCAGGATCCCGGCGGCCACCAGCAGCAGCGCCAGGCGGACCAGCGCCCCGGCCCGCGACCGGGAGAGTGCCCACATCTGGCGGAACCCTGTCCGCCGGTTCAGGATGGCGCGCGCCACCGGGACCACCATCGCACCCTGGAGGACTGCGGAAATCAGCAGCGTGAGCAGGCCGACCACGAGGAAGGCGGAAAAGAAACCGATGCCCAGTGACGCCGCTTCCGCCGGGCTGGCACTCTCCGCCCAGGCTTCGATGGATCCCGTGGAGGTGGCGGTGACGGCGGTGATGACGGCCGCAAGGATGGCTGTCAGGGACTGGGCAAGCACGGCGGCCCCCAGCATGGCTTTCGGATTCCGCCGGATGGCCTGGAAGGAGCCGTCCATGATCTCCCCGAACATCAGGGGGCGGAGCGGGACGATGCCGGGCTTGGGCGGTGCCATGTAGCGGGGCTGGCCGTAGGGGGCGCCGTTCTGCATTCCCGGCTGCGGAGCCCGGGCGTAGGGGAAGCCGGGTGCGGGCGGCGGTCCCCACGGTGGCTGCTGGCCGGCAGGCTGCTGCCAGTCCGGCGGTCCCCAGGGCTGCTGCCCGGGAGGCTGTTGCTGGCCGGGCCACTGCGAACCTGGCGGCTTTTGTCCCGGCCAAGGTTGCTGCCCCGGCCATGGCGCATCAGAGGGCCACTGTGGGCCTGAATCCTGTGGTGACACCCTGTTCCTTCCCCCGTACCAGGCCGTCGGCTGCCCGCCGCGCCCGGCGCACTGCGCGGAGGGCGCCGGGAAGGTCCGGCATGCCCCCAGCCTATAGTTCCGGCGTCGGCCGTCCTAGCGTTCCGCCATGCCGGGGGCCGCTGAACAGGACAAAGACTGCCTGATAAGGGAATATATAACTATGAAGGCACGCATTCTGGTGGTTGATGATGACGAAGCGCTGGCCGAAATGATTGGAATTGTTCTCCGCAATGACGGCTTTGAGCCGGTCTTCTGCGCCGACGGCGCCCAGGCGCTGGACGTATTCCGGTCATCCAGGCCGGACCTTGTACTGCTGGACCTCATGCTTCCGGGCGTGGACGGCATCGAGGTCTGCCGGCAGATCCGTGCCGAATCGGACGTGCCCATCGTCATGCTGACCGCCAAGTCGGACACATCCGACGTGGTCCGCGGCCTGGAATCCGGCGCTGACGACTACGTGCCCAAGCCGTTCAAGCCCGCCGAACTGGTGGCGCGCGTCAGGGCACGCCTCCGTCCCGGCGACCAGAAAGCACCGGAAACCCTGCGGATCGCCGACATCACCATAGACGTCGCAGGCCACACCGTCAGCCGGGGCAACGAACGGATCTCGCTCACGCCGCTCGAATTCGACCTCCTGGTGGCACTGGCCCGCAAACCGTGGCAGGTGTTCACCCGCGAACTGCTGCTCGAACAGGTCTGGGGCTACCGTCATGCTGCGGACACGCGCCTGGTCAACGTCCATGTCCAGCGCCTGCGGTCCAAGATTGAACGCGACCCGGAGGCCCCGGAAGTTGTAATGACGGTGCGTGGTGTCGGCTACAAAGCAGGGGCCTGACCCCGCTGCTTCCGGTGAGGGACGCAAAGCCGGCGCAACGCCGCCCGCGCCCCACTCATCCGGAGGCCCCCCAGGCGTTCAGGGGGCAGACGGGGAGCACCCGGCCCCGGAACATACAGAGTCCCTGACCCCCGGATTCCGCGAACTGGCCTTCCGGGGGCGGATCTGGCAGCGCCGGGCCCTGATTGTCAGTCTTCGCGTGGCGCGGCTCGTCGGGACGGGCTTCCGCCGCTTCCTTCCCGCACTGCGCCACATCGGCCGCGCCCTCCAGCGCCGGTGGCGCCGGTCCCTTCAGTTCCGCACCGTCCTCACCACGCTCCTCCTGGCCGTGACCTCCTTCGCGGCGGTGGGGGCATACCTCTCCCACCAGATCGCCAACAACCTGTTCCAGGAGCGACTGACACAGGCGGAGTCGGAGACCCGCTACAACGTCAAGCAGGTCCAGGACACGTTCGACGGCGCCCAGGTCACCGACCAGTCCAGCGTCATCACCCTGGTCTATGACACCCTGAACGCCGTGGAAGGCAGGGGTTCCGTCATCCAGCGCCGCTACGTGTTCGAGGCGATGCCCGAGCAGACCAAGCCCAGGAACCGGTGGGTTGAGTCGCGCGCGTCGGACCAGTTGACGGTGAGCGTCATCCCGCCCGAACTGCGGAAGGCAGTCCAGGAATCCGGGAAGGACCAGTACTGGGCATCCACTGTCATTCCCGTGGGCACCGAGGACAGGCCCGGCATTGCCGTCGGCAACAAGGTGACATTTAACGGCACCGTGTACGAGCTCTACCTGATCTATGACCTGAACACCGCCCAGCAGACCCTTGATGAGATCCAGCGCGTGCTCTGGGCCGGCGGCGCGGTGCTGGTGCTGCTGATCGGCGCCGTGGCCTGGTACGTCACCCGCAACGTGGTCAGCCCGGTCAGCCATGCCGCCATGGTGTCCGAAAAACTTGCCGCCGGGCAGTTGCAGGAACGCATGGTGGTCCGCGGCGAGGACGAGGTGGCGCGCCTTGGTGCTTCCTTTAACCACATGGCTGCCAGCCTCCAGGAACAGATCACCCAGCTGGCCACCCTGTCCCAGATGCAGCAGCGCTTCGTCTCCGACGTCTCGCACGAGCTCCGGACACCGCTGACAACCGTTCGGATGGCAGCCGAGGTCCTGTACGACGCCCGCGACGATTTCGACCCCATTAATAAACGGTCGGCGGAACTGCTCTACAACCAGGTGGAGCGCTTCCAGTCCCTGCTGTCCGACCTGCTGGAGATCTCGCGCTTCGACGCCGGCGTGGCCGTCCTGGATGCTGAGCCGGAGGACATCCTGCAGGTTGTTGCGCATGTCATCGAAGGGGCTGCGCCCGTGGCGGCGGAGTACGGTTCCGAAATTGTCCTCAGCGCACCCACCCAGCCCATCATCGTGGAGATGGACGCGCGTCGTATCGACAGGATCCTGCGGAACCTGATCCTCAATGCCGTTGAACACGGTGTGGGGAAACCCGTCACCGTCACCGTCGCAGCCAACCAGGCCGCCGTCGGAATTGCCGTCCGTGACCGCGGCATCGGCATGGAGCCTTCCGAGGCTGCCCGCGTCTTCGACAGGTTCTGGCGTGCCGACCCTGCCCGCGCCCGCACCACCGGCGGCAGCGGATTGGGCCTGTCGATCGCCATGGAGGACACCAAACTGCATAACGGCTGGCTGCAGGCCTGGGGCAGGAAAGGCTCCGGCGCCAACTTCCGGCTCACGCTGCCGCTCCACCAGGGGGAAGACATCGATACGTCGCCCGTCCAGCTTGAACCCGACGACGTCATGGCACCGGGCGAACCGCGCAACATCCCCAGGGAAACGGACAACCGCAACATGCTGGTCCTCGAAACCGGCGCAGCACGCCTGGCTCCGGTGCCGACGTCGAAGGAAACTCCATGATGCCCCGCCGCCTGCGCCTGGTGAAGGGCGCCGCGTTCCTGCTGGCCCTCGTGTTCGTCCTCGCCGGTTGTGCGCGGATCCCCACTTCCGGGCCCGTGGGAAAGAGCAGCGAGGGTAGCGCGGGCAACCTCAGCGCACCCGTCTTCCTCCCGGCAGCACCGCAGCCGGGCGCCTCGCCCGAGACGATCATCGACTACTTCTACCGGGCCGGAAGCGGCTATGAGGACGACTACGCCGTCGCCCGCCAATACCTGACCCAGGCTTCCTCCGTGTCCTGGAAGCCGGACCAGCGTGCCCTCGTCTACCGGGACGCCCGGGTGGTGGCTACAGACACCGAAAACGTCTACAACTACGAGCTCGACGTCGCCTACACAATCGACGCGGACGGGATCGCCACGCAATCACCCGAAGGAACAGTGGAGAAGATCCCCGTGACCGTCACCCAGGTGGACGGTGAGTGGCGCATCTCGGCAATTCCCGACGGCACTGCCATCGCCGAGGAGACCTTCAAGGTGATCTACGGCGCGTATCCCATCTACTTCTACGATCCCACTTTCACCTTTGCTGTCCCGGATGTGCGCTGGTTCATCAGGAACAAGACGGTGAAGTCGATGACCAGTGCCCTGCTTGCCGGGCCCGCCCCGTACCTGCGGGGCGCGGTAGCCAGTGCCTTCCCCTCCGGCATCAAGCTGGCCCGCGAATCCGTCCCGGTGGTGTCCGGGGCAGCGCAGGTTGACCTGACGGCCAAGGAACTGATGGAGACTTCGCCGGCGGACCGGCTCCGCATGCAGATGCAGCTGACGCTGACGTTCCGCAGCCAGCCCGATGTGGTCAATGTGGAACTGCGGGCGAACCAGGACCTGGTCCGGGTGGAGGATGACGGGTCCGTGCTGCCGCCGGTGCAGGACAAGAGCGTGCCGTCGCGCCAGATCGCCATCAGCGGCAACGAACTGGTGAGATACGAGAACAACAGGGTCTCCCCGCTGCCGGACATGCAGCCGGTCTCCGCCCTGAATCCGCGGTTCCCGGCCGAATCCCCGGTATCGCAGACAGCAGCGTTCCTCAACGACGGCAGGACCACCCTCTACGGCATCAACCCGGGCCAGCCGGCACGGTCCCTTACCACCCGAAGCACGCTGAGCCGCCCCTCCTTCGACCTCAACGACTGGGTGTGGACCGCCGGGCCGGGAGGGAACGGCGCCACTGAAGTGGTTGCCTACCGCCCCGGCGGGGTGGCCGAGGGGGCGTCCGTCCCCGCGGTCACGTTGGCGCCCGCCTGGCTCGCCGGGCGGACCGTCAAGGAACTCCGGATCTCGCGGGAGGGGGTCCGGGCCCTGGTCATCTCCGAACAGAACGGCAGGACGCGGGTGCAGGTGGCAGGCATCATCCGTGGCGGTGACGGAACACCCCGGGAACTGACGGCACCGGTCACCCTCGCCACCGACAGCAACCCTGACCAGGGGGCGTGGGTCAGTGACACAACGGTGGCGGTTATGAAGGGGGCAGCGGCGTCCAACGTCACCCCGGAACTGCTGTCCCTCACGTCCGGCCAGCCGCAGCAGCTGGCTCCGTGGCCCGGGCTTGTGGCACTCAGCGCGGGAAATGGCGCCGAGGAGGTCTACGGGCAGTCAGCCGAGGGTATTTTCCAGCGGCTGGGCAACGGGTGGTCACCGCAGATCAAGGGCCCTATCGACCCGTCGTTCCCCGGCTGACACGGAGGAGCTGCGGCGCATCCTGCCGCCGCTCCACCGGCATTGTCCACATGCGACGACGGAGCATTGTCCTTCGATGCCCGCGGCGTGGAACGTGGAGCCATGACCAGTCCAGCGCTGCTGCCTCCTCCCGGCCGCCGGCCCCGGGCTGATCCGGATCTCTTTCCCCCGCCGCCGCGGTCAGCCCGGCACCGGTCAAGGCGCGGCAGCCGGCTGCTCCGCCTTGGGGATGAGCTGTCCGGCGCCGCCGCCGACCTCCTGGCATTGGCCGTTCCGGTGGATTGCGTGTGCTGCGGCGCTGAAGACTTTGAACTCTGCGCCGCCTGCGACCGCCACCTCAGACGCCTGACCAGGGATCCGTTCCGCGCGGAGACCGGGGCGCCTGCGCTGATGGACATTGGCGGCAGGGTGCTGCTGCCCGTCGTAGCCGCCGGCGTTTACCGGGAGGAGCTTGCGCAGGCGCTCCTCTCGTTCAAACGGCACGGCCAACGTCAGCTCAGGAGCAGCCTTGGCCGGGCACTGGCCCGTGCTGTCCTGGCGGCGGCGGGGGAGGGGCAGGCAGTCTGTTTTGTCCCCGTCCCCACCAGTTCCGCGGCCTACCTGAAGAGGGGTTTCAGCCCCGTCCACCTGCTCCTGGCAGAGGTGGCGCGGGCGACGCCGGGAGTCCCCGTGGCGGACGTCCTCGGCAAGGCAGGCAGGGCGGGACTCCGGCTGGCCGGAGGGCAGAAGGGGCTCGGCCGCGGGGCCCGGGCCAAGCGTGTTCGGGGCTCTATGAAGGTCTGCCGCCGCGCCCGGGCACGGATTGCCGGACGCCGCTGCATCATCGTCGACGACGTCCTCACTACCGGTGCCACCCTCGCCGAAGCGGCCCGGGCCTTGCACCAGGAGGGGGCCATCGTCACCGGCGCGGTGGTCCTGGCTGCGACACGCCCGCCCGACGCAGGTGCCGCCGGGGCGGATGCCTCCGGTGCCGCGGAAGCAACCATGACTTAGAAAAAAATAAACCGGGAAAGGATGAATAACGGATGGCTATGAACTAACGTCGGTGGTGGGTACCAAGAACAGAATGTACCTGTCGATGGCGGCTCGGAGAGGGGCTTGACTGTCAAACAGCTCGGCCCAGCGAAGTGCCGCCGTCGTGTCACCGAAGTCATTTGGAGGGCACCATGGAGTTTATGATCAGCGGACGAAATCTGACAGTTTCAGACCGGTTCCGCGAATATGCCGGGGAGAAGATCTCAAAGATCGAGTCGCTTGGAGACAAAGTCCAGCGCGTCGATGCCAAGGTCTCCAAGGAGACGAACGCCCGGCAGACCGGCGACCAGCTGACCGTTGAGGTGACAGTATTGGGCCGTGGACCTGTGATCCGTGCCGAAGCCAGTGCCGCCGACAAGTTCGCAGCGTTCGATCTTGCTTACAACAAACTGCTTGAGCGTCTCCGCCGCGCCAAGGACCGCAAGAAGGTCCACCACGGGCGGCACACTCCGAAGGCCGTCCGTGAAGCGACCGCCACACTCGAACCTGCCAGTGCCCATGAACCGCTTTATGTCGAGGCGAGCCACCGGAATGACGCCGCGGCAGCCCCTGCTGACAAGTCCCCGTATGACGTGGACAACGACATCCCGGCCGGCGATTCCCCCGTGCTGATCCGCCGCAAGGTCTTTCCGGCCGCATCCCTTTCGCTGGATGACGCCGTCGACAATATGGAGCTTGTGGGCCACGATTTCTACCTCTTCGTGGACAAGGCAACCAACACGCCGTCGGTGGTCTACCGGCGCCGCGGCTGGACGTACGGTGTCATCACGCTTGACCACGAATGCGAGCCCGGGGACACGGTTATCGAGGAGAAAATCCTTGCCTACCGCTCGGATGACGCTGCAGCCAACGCCTAGGGTGGCCGCAGCCACCGGGGAGGACTGATGTGCCGCCGCTGAGCCTGGAGCAGGCACGGCGGATCGCTTTGGCAGCGCAGGGACTCCACAAAGGACGGCCCGCCGGCCCCGTGACTTCACGGACGGTGGGCCGGACCTTTGCCCAGATACAGCTGGTACAGATCGACTCCGTCAATGTGCTTTCACGCAGCCATTTCCTTCCCTTCTTTTCGCGGCTCGGCAATTACGACCGCACCATCCTGCAGCGGATGTCCGGCGTCCATCCACGCCGCATGGTGGAGTACTGGGCCCACGAGGCGAGCTACATACGTCCCGAGCACTACCATGACCTCCTGCTCTGGCAGCGGCGCGCCTGGGTCGGAGCAGGACGGATGGATCCTGGCCAACGAGCCGCCATTGCCGCCAAAATACTCGACACCCTCGCGAACAGCCGCCCCCTGACTGCTTCGGAACTGACCGCCAGGATTGGCCATATCGAGGAAAGACAGGAACTGAACTGGGGCTGGAACTGGAATGCAGTTAAGCGGGTGCTGGAGCATCTGTTCGAGGAGGGCCTGGTCTCCGCGGCCGCACGGACAGAACAGTTCGAGCGCAAGTACACACTGACTCCCAGAGTGCTGCCCCACCTCGACCGGAACGGGGACCCGGATCCGGCAGGCGCGCTGCACCGCCTTACGGAGGCGGCAGCCCAGGCGCACGGTATTGGAAGCATCCGGTGTTTCGCCGACTACTTCCGCACGCCGGTCAAGGCAACGGCCCAGTCCGTTGAGCATCTGGTGCGCACGGGCAGGCTTGAGCCGGTAAAAGTGGCCGGCTGGAACCGAGACGTCTACCGGCACGTGGAAGCCGTGCTGCCGCGGCGGGCCGTGGGGCGCGCCCTGCTCAGCCCGTTCGACTCGCTGGTCTTCGAGCGCCGCCGGCTCGAGGAACTGTTCGGGTTCCACTACAGGATCGAGATCTACACGCCGGAACATAAAAGGCGGTTTGGCTACTACGTCCTTCCGTTCCTCCTCCGCGACAGGATCGTCGCCCGCGTGGACCTGAAGGCCGACCGCGCCGGCGGGAAGCTGCTGGCGAGATCCGCCTTTGCCGAGCCGGAAGCCCCGGCGGACACCGCCGTCGAACTCGCCGCGGAGCTGGCCCTCATGGCCCAGTGGCTGGGGCTGGGGAAGGTGGAGGTGCAGCCCACGGGCGACCTGGCGCCGGACCTCGCCAAAGCCGTGGCGCTCGGATAGACGAGTATCAGCTCTGAGGGAAACCGGCGTCTGCCGGTGGTCTCTCCCGTAGACTAAAAACGCCAGAATTCGGCGGCATGAGACTGGGAGCATTTTCACGTGGCATCACTTATCGAAAAACTACTCCGCACGGGTGACAAAAAAACCCTGCGGCAACTGCGGAACTATGCCGACTCCATCAATGCACTCGAAGACTCGTTCAAGACCTTCACCGACGCTGAACTCCGCGAGGAAACGGACCGTCTGCGCGAACGGCACCAGGACGGCGAGAAACTGGACGACCTGCTTCCGGAGGCCTTCGCCGCGGTCAGGGAAGCCTCGTCCCGGACCCTGGGCATGCGGCACTTCGACGTCCAGCTGATGGGTGGCGCCGCCCTGCACCTTGGCAACATCGCCGAAATGAAGACCGGTGAAGGCAAGACCCTGGTGGCAACCGCTCCTGCCTACCTGAACGCCCTCGCCGGCAAGGGTGTTCACGTGGTCACCGTGAACGACTACCTGGCCGAATACCAGTCCGACCTGATGGGCCGCGTCTACCGGTTCCTGGGCCTGACCAGCGGATGCATCCTGTCCAACCAGGATCCTTCGGTGCGGCGCCAGCAGTATGCAGCCGACATCACGTACGGCACCAACAATGAGTTCGGGTTCGACTACCTGCGGGACAACATGGCCTGGGACCGGAACGAACTTGTCCAGCGCGGGCACCACTTCGCGATCGTGGACGAGGTGGACTCCATCCTGATTGACGAAGCACGTACGCCACTGATCATCTCCGGCCCTGCCCAGGGCGACACCAACCGGTGGTACAGCGAGTTCGCAAAGGTTGTTCTCCGGCTCCAGCCCGAGAAGGACTACGAGGTCGATGAGAAAAAGCGGACCGTCGGCGTGCTGGAGAGCGGCATCGAGAAAGTCGAGGACTACCTCGGTATTTCCAACCTCTACGAATCGGCGAACACTCCGCTGATCGGTTTCCTCAACAACGCCATTAAGGCGAAGGAACTGTTCAAGCGGGACAAGGACTACGTCATCCTCGACGGCGAGGTCCTGATCGTTGATGAGCACACGGGCCGCATCCTGGCCGGGCGCCGCTACAACGAGGGCATGCACCAGGCGATCGAGGCCAAGGAAGGCGTCGAGATCAAGGCCGAGAACCAGACGCTGGCCACCGTGACCCTGCAGAACTACTTCCGCATGTACGCCAAGCTTTCCGGCATGACCGGTACCGCGGAAACCGAGGCCGCCGAGTTCATGAGCACCTACAA
Source organism: Arthrobacter nitrophenolicus (assembly GCF_045833485.1). Taxonomy (NCBI): domain Bacteria; kingdom Bacillati; phylum Actinomycetota; class Actinomycetes; order Micrococcales; family Micrococcaceae; genus Arthrobacter; species Arthrobacter nitrophenolicus. Next base: position 152,751 of record NZ_CP174504.1, on the reverse strand, counting down.
GCTCGGCGTCGTGCCCATTCCCACGAACCGGGATATGCAGCGCATCGACCAGCCGGACCTGGTCTTCAAGAACGAGACCGTCAAGTTCGACGCCGTGGTGCGTGACATCGCCGAACGCCACGAAAAGGGCCAGCCCGTCCTGGTGGGCACCACCAGCGTCGAAAAGAGCGAATACCTGTCCCGGCTCCTTGCCAAGGAAGGCATCCGGCACGAGGTCCTCAACGCCAAGAACCATGCCCGCGAGGCTGCCATCGTTGCCCAGGCCGGCCGCAAGGGCGCCGTCACCGTGGCTACCAACATGGCCGGCCGCGGTACGGACATCATGCTGGGCGGCAACGCAGAATTCACCGCCGTTGCAGAACTCGCAAAGCGGGGTCTGGACCCGGAGGAAAATTCGGAGGAGTACGAGTCCGCGTGGCCTGCCGCCCTCGAATCAGCCAAGCAGTCGGTCAAGGACGAACATGAGGAAGTGCTGAACCTTGGCGGCCTCTACGTCCTGGGCACGGAGCGGCACGAGTCCCGCCGCATCGACAACCAGCTCCGCGGCCGGTCCGGCCGCCAGGGAGACCCGGGCGAGTCCCGCTTCTACCTGTCCCTGACCGATGACCTGATGCGGCTGTTCAACTCCGGTGCTGCCGAACGCCTCATGAACAGCTCGGTACCGGACGACGTCGCGCTCGAATCCAAGCTTGTCTCGCGCGCCATCGCCTCTGCCCAGGGACAGGTGGAAGGCCGCAACGCCGAGCAGCGCAAGAACGTGCTGAAGTACGACGACGTCCTGAACCGCCAGCGCGAGGCCATCTACAGCGACCGGCGCCGCATCCTGGAAGGCGACGACCTGCACGAGAAGGTGCAGTTCTTCGTCGAGGACACCATCACGGCCCTGATCAACGACGCAACGGCAGAAGGGAACGGCGACGACTGGGACTTCCAGCAGCTCTGGACCAACCTGAAGACGCTCTACCCTGTCACCGTCACTGCCGAGGAAATCATCGAAGAGGCCGGCGGCAAGTCAAGGGTCACTGTCGAAATGCTGAAGGAAGAGCTGCTGTCCGACGCCCGCCTGGTGTACCAGGCGCGGGAGGAAGCCCTCGGCTCCGAGAGCATGCGGGAGCTGGAGCGCCGCGTGGTCCTGTCCGTCATCGGGCGCAAGTGGCAGGAACACCTCTACGAGATGGATTACCTCAAGGAAGGCATCGGCCTGCGCGCCATGGCGCAGCGCGACCCGCTCGTTGAGTACCAGCGTGAAGGTTTTGTCCTGTTCCAGAGCATGATGGAGGCCATCCGCGAGGAAAGCGTGGGGTTCCTGTTCAACCTGGAAGTGGAAGTCACCCCAGCCCAGGACGTCGTGGTGCCGGACGCGGCCGGCGGACATACCGAGCACGTTGAGCCTCAGGTGAAAGCGGCCGGCCTGGAAGCGCCGGAAAAGCCTGCGCAGCTGCAGTACACGGCACCGAGCGAAAGCGGCGGAACCCAGACCCGCGTCGAGACCCGCTCGTCCGGCCGTTCCGGAAATCCCGCCAAGGCAGCGGCACAGGATGCGGCCCGGCGTTCCACGGGCAAGAAGAAGCGCCGCTGAACCAGCAATTGTTGATGTAGCGCTGCCGGATGGCACGCAGCCCAGGAGGCAGGTCCGCAAGTTCCGGACCTGCCTCTTGTCTACGCATCAGCCGATGACAAGTTCGGTCACCCTCCACACTTGCTTGCTGCGCTCCAGCCGGACGGCGACGGCGCGGGCACGGACGTCATCCACCACCACCGCGCTTGCTTCGAAAACACCTTCGGCGACTTCGCAGACGCGGACCGAGCGGACGATGGAATTCCGGTGGAGGCGGGCCAGCGCGGGGTTTCCGGTGCGGGTTATCTCCCGCCTGATGAGGGAAGCCCGATGCTGCAGATTTCCCAGGCATCGCGGATCCAGCCGACGGGCCAGTTGGTGGACGGGCCGGATCCCCGCCAGTACTTCCATCGCGGCCTGGACTGTGCCACGGGCTATGGCCCGTACCTCTGCTGTTTCGTCCACCGCCCGAAGCTCCGGTGCATTGGGAGGCCGCGGCGTCCTGCTGCGGCCGTGGTCCATCTGAGCTCCCGCTGTTCTGGGGGCGCGTCCTGTTCCCGGTTTGCTGGCTGTTGGTCCCTGGACGGCACGGATTGGCGTGACGGCAGACATGGGTTCCCCTTTGGTATTGGTTTCGTTTTTTGGATTCGTGCCTCTGGTGCCGCCGGGCCGCGTTCCTGCAGGGTGACGGCTGGTTACGCAGGTGCCGGCGGCAGCAGGATCTGTCCCGGCAGAAGGACATCCGGGTTCTGGCCAATGAGTTCCTTGTTGGCTTCGTACCAGCGCGGCCATTCGAGGGCTATGTCCACGTCCGACGCCCCGTGCCCCAGATGATTCGCCACAATCGTCCACAGACTGTCGCCGGCAAGGACGGTGACGCCTCCGGCAGGCCAACCCGTTGCGCGTGAGGAGAACCCGCCCCGCACGGGGGACGCGGCCAGCGGCCCAGGTTCGACGACGGGTTCCCGCGGCTGCCACCCGGGTTCAACCGTTGACGGGGGAGCGGGGCTGGAAGGGGCCTTAGAGGCCTTTGCAGCAGAGGGTCGGGCGGCATGTGGCTGAGCCAGGGAGTCTTTCCCGGCGGCAGATGAGGTGCTTTCCTGACCTTGGCTTGTGGGTAAGCATTCAGGCCCCGGTACTGCCGCGTTGGCAGCAGCGCCCGACAAGAGCTGGAACGACACTGTGGCAATGACCAGCCGCCGCATAAAAGCCGGAGACATCCTGCCTGCCGCTGCTGCGGCACGCCCCCTGCCACGTCTCTCAAACATCACACTGGCTGTCGCACAGGCGAGGGAAGCGAACCACCAGAGGAGGAGGACAGTACCGAAGGCTGCTGCGCCCGCCCCCAGAATCTGGTCCAGAGTGAACTGATGGTTCCGTGCTATGGATTCCTGCCATTGGCCGAGAAGTCCCGCTCCGATGGCGAGAAGCAGCCCGCCCAGGAGCAGCAGGGTGGCGGCCATCACAGCGTCCGCGCCGAGGGTGGTGCCCGGTCGTGCCATCTAAGTCCCCTTTAATGCACTTTGATGCGGTTTGATGCTGACTGAATCAGTTTGCTCGCATATTTGCGTGTTTGTCCAGACGCTGGAGCATGGAAATTGTTTTGTTGACCGGCCGGGGATGCGGCCCTACTCTGGCCGGATGCGCTGGGATGCACTCTTCAATGACATGGAAAGCCAGATGGCGGAATCGGACCGGCTGTCACTCGACGCCGAGGTCAATGAACGCGCCAAGGTGGAGGAGGTGGAGCTAGGGCTGGCCGACAGATTGCGATCGGCACTCGGCTGCCTGGTCACTGTGCACCTGTCCGGCGGGGAAACGCTGCACGGCACACTGGCGCACGCCGGAGCGGACGCCCTGGTGCTCCATGACGATCCACACCAGATCCTGGTTCCCTACGCCGCGGCGGCCCGATATGTTGGCCTGGGCAGGTTCTCGCGTTCAGAGCCGTCGAAGGTGCGCCGCGGGTTAGGTCTCGCGCACTCTTTGCGTGCCCTCGCGAGGGACCGGGCGGTTCTTACCGTTACCTTGGGGTACGGCGCCGGCCCCGTCCGCCTGGAAGGGGTCATTGACAGGGTGGGAAGGGACTACTTCGACCTCGCGGCAGTGGTTCCCGGGGAACCGCGGCGAAGCGTTCACGTCACGGGCGTTTCGAGCATTCCGTTCGCGGCGCTGGCAGCCATCAGGTCGCCCCTTGTGCGGGACACGTGACAGGCCCGGCCGGAAGGCCTGTGGTTGCGCGTGCCTGGTTAGACAGACCGGGACTTGGACTCCTGGATCATGCGGCTGGCCTCGGCGTAGCGCTCCTCGATGTACTGCTCGAGCATTTTCTCTTCGACGCGCCATTGGCCCCGGCCGCCCACCTGGATAGCCTTCAGTTCTCCGCTTCGCACCAGTGCGTACGCGGCAGGCGAATTGATCTGGAGCTGCTCAGCGACATCCGCGAGCGTCAGGAACCTGGGCATGCCTCCATTTTGCCATCACTTGGCTCACTTTGCGTCCGTTATCCACAGATTGGCATTGTTTGCGCCAATGACTTTCGTTTGGCAGCCCTTGCCGCAACAATGAGGTGTCCGGCCGCAACGGGGGTGCCGGCGCTACCAGGGGGAGAAGCGGCATGGTTCCAGAATCGACGGCCACGGCCACGGCTGCGCGCCTGAGGCGCCCCTCCTGGAAAGATCCCCGCCTGCTGGTGGGCATACTGCTGGTCCTCGTGTCCGTGGCAGGCGTGGTCTTCCTGGTCAACGGTGCGGACCGGACGACGGAGGTTTACGCAGCCCGTGACGGCATCGCCGTGGGAGAGCAGCTCACCCCCGAAAACGTTGTCCGGGCCAAGGTCCGGCTGGGTGAAACCGAGCAGCACTACATCCCCGTCGAATCCGGTTTGCCGGAGGGGATGGTGGCCGTGCAGCGGATCGGCAAGGACCAGTTGGTTCCCCGGGCAAGCCTGGGTGAGGTAGATGACCTTGACCGCAAACCGGTGGCCATCAGCGTCGAGGGGACCCTGCCGTCGCAGGCTGTGGCAGGTGCAAGGGTTGACGTGTGGGTTGCCCAGCCTGATGCGAAGAACGGCTTCAGCGAGCCAAAGCTCCTTCTTCCCGGAGCTGAGATTGCTGAGGTGGCAGAAGGTTCTTCTGCCCTCGGCTCCACTAAAACAACCGTGCTCATGGTCCTCGTGGAGGACGGCCAGATGCCGGCTCTGCTCGGCGCACAGGCCAACGACGCGAAGATCTCGGTTGTCTGGAATCCGGGCGGCGGAACGCGATGAGCATCCCGGTGGTCACCGTAGGCCAGAGCCGGGAGGATCTGGTGGGCGGACTTGAACGGCTGCACGGGCCTGTCACGGTTGTCAGAAGATGCGCGGAGCTCGCGGAACTGCTGGCCGCATGCCAAAGCGGAATGGCGCGGGCGGCCGTAGTTGCGGATGGCAGCGAGGGATTGACGGCTTCGCTCGTGGACAGGCTTGAAGCCGTGGGAGTCGCCATCATTGCGCTGACGGACAATGCCGAAGAAGCCGCAAGGCTGCGAAAGATCGGCGTCTCCTGTGCATTGTCCGCGGTTGAATCAGCTGAGTTGTCCCAACGGATCTCGGAGGCAGTGGAGCAACTAACAGCTGGCGGCCGGGGATCAACAGGCCGGGGATCCTCCCTGGCGGACACCGGTGCAGCCCTTCAAGCGAAGCTGGCGGACACACCCGCAACTTCTCCCGACGTCCCCGGGGCCGGACGCGTTATTGCCGTGTGGGGTCCGGCAGGGTCTCCGGGGCGCACCACCCTCGCGGCGAACATCGCCGGCGAACTGGCCGCGGACGGGCAGCAGGTTCTCCTCATTGATGCCGACAGTTATGGCGCAAGCATTGCCGCCGTGCTGGGTCTGCTGGATGAATCGGCAGGCCTGGCGCAGGCCTGCAGGCTGGCTGACCAGGGGAGGCTGGATGATGCTGCCCTTGAACGGATTGCCACCCCGGTTGCCACTGTTTCCGGGACGTTCAGGGTGTTGACCGGCATTACCCGCGCGGACCGGTGGACCGAGCTTCGGGCGCCCGCCCTTGCGCTGGTCCTGGAGCGGGCGCGCCGGAATGCCGACGCCGTGATTGTTGATACCGGTTTTTGCCTCGAAGCAGATGAGGAGCTCAGCTTCGACACTTTGGCCCCGCGCCGAAATGCCGCCACGCTGCGTCCGCTGGAGCTGGCCGACACAATTTACGCCGTCGGCGCCGCCGATCCCGTAGGAGTGCCGCGCCTCGTGCGTGGGCTTGCAGAACTTGAGGCCGCAGTGCCGCAGGCCTCTCCCGTTGTGGTGATGAACAAGGTACGTGCCTCGTCCGTGGGCAGGAATCCCGAACGGCAGCTGCGGGAAGCATGGGAAAGGTTCGGTCCGGCGTTCGCCCTCAACGAGTTCCTTCCCTATGATGCGGCAGCTGCTGATGCAGCCCTGCTGTCAGGGTCACTGCTGCTTGAGGCAGCACCCGAGTCGATGCTGCGCCGCGCTGTGCGGAGGCTCGTTTGTGCACCTGACCAGCAAAAATCTCAATCCTCTGTCTTTTCTTCCACAGCAAGGCGTCGGGCAAAGGACTAGGCTCGCCATAAGAGCTGCAATGGAGCGGCAAAAACTTGTGATGGAGGCGTGTGTCGATGTCGTCGGGATCCAGCGTGGAGGATCAGCCCCTTTCCATTGAAGGCGCGGAAGGCTTCATTGGGGACTACTACCAGCATCTGGCCGAGGAGGACGCGCGGAGCTATCCCCGCGAAGTACTCGTTGCCCGGGCAGAGAACCACCGTGAGGTTGCGGCTGTGCGGCGGCCCGGCCAGGCGAAAACCGCCATTATTGACGAGGAAGACAGCAGTGTTGTCTTCGTGGTCACTGACGACATGCCGTTCCTGGTTGACTCGGTCAATGCCGAGCTCGTCCGCCAGCACGCCGCCATCAAGCTGGTGGTCCACCCCCTGATTGTCGCCACCCGCGACAGGGACAACGGAAACCTGGTCAAAGTGAACAGGGTCCCGTCCCACATCGGAATCTCCAGCGGTGACACGGCAGCAATGCCCAGCCTGTCCCACCTCATCGCGCAGGGTGAAAATGCCTCGCACATGGAGTCCTGGATCGCCGTCGAAATCAACCGCGTGTCCGAGGAAACCAAGGCGTCCTTGCTGGAGGGCCTGAACCGGGTCCTTAATGATGTCCGGGCTGCCGTGGAGGACTGGCCCAAAATGCGCCAGAAGGCGCGGCAGATCTCCGAAAGCCTGGACCAGGTGGCAAACCCGGCACAGATCGCGGAGCTGCGGCAGGCGAAGGACCTGCTCCGCTGGCTGGACGACGGCAACTTCACCTTCCTGGGGTACAGGGAGTACGACCTCATCAACGTGGATGGCGAGGACGTCCTTGAACTGCGCGAGGACAGCGGGCTGGGGCTTCTGCGGGCGGCTGCAGACTCGCCGCACATCCAGCACCTCACCGACACCGGGCGGAAGAAGGCCCGGGAAAAGCGGGCCCTCGTCATCACCAAGGCCAACTCCCGCTCTACAGTCCACCGCTCCGCGTACCTGGACTACATCGGGGTCAAGAGCTTTGACGCCGCGGGCAACGTCAACGGCGAACGGCGCTTCATCGGACTCTTTGCCACCAGCGCCTACACCGGCTCGGTCCGGAACATCCCGATTGTCCGCGAGAAAGTCGATGCCGTCCTGCGCAGTGCCGGCTTCCCGCCTGACTCCCACTCCGGCAAGGACCTGCTGGGAATCCTGGAAACCTACCCCCGTGACGAACTTTTCCAGATTGAAGTCCCGGACCTGGCAGCAACCGCCCTGGGCATCCAAAAACTGCAGGAACGCCGCAGGACGCGGCTGTTCCTGAGGCCGGACATCTACGGACGGTTCATGTCCGCCGTCGTCTACCTTCCGCGCGACCGGTACACCACCAACGTCCGGCTCCGCATTGAACAGGAACTGCGCGAAACCTTCCAGGCCGTGTCCATCGACTATGAGGCACGCATGACCGAATCGGCACTCGCGCGCCTGTTCTTCCGCATCCGCCTGCCCAAGAACGCCGACGTCAGCCACGTGAACACCGCGGAACTTGAAAAGCGGCTGGTCCGCGCGGCCCGCTCCTGGAGCGAAGGGATTGCCGAGGTCCTGCGCGAGGGCCGGGACGCCGAGGAAGCCAAGGAGCTCGCCGCCATCTGGGCTGAAGCCTTCCCCGCGGGCTACCGGGTGGACTACGAGGTGGAGGACGCCCTCGAGGACATCGCCCGCTTCGAAAGATACGGTGCGGCCGCGGAACGTGCGGTGGGGGCCCGCCAGGAACGGCCCGGTGTGCACGTCTACCTTCCCGAAGGGGCAGGGGCGACGCTCGAAGAGGACGCCCGCGTCAAGCTCTATATGCTTGAGCCCAAGAGTCTGAGCCAGATCCTGCCCTACTTCCACAACCTGGGGCTTGAGGTGCTCGACGAGCGCCCGTTCGAGATCGAAACCGCGGACCGCCGTGACTTTTTCCTCTACGACCTGGGGCTGAAGTACCCGGCCGGTGTGGATCCCGTGTCCACCGGGGAGCTGCTGGCCGATTCCTTTGGTGCCGCCGTGACAGGCGCCGCCGAGTCCGATGCGTTTGACCGGCTGGTCCTGCGCGAGGGCATGCACTGGCGGCAGGTCACCGTGCTCCGCGCGTACGCCCGGTACATGCGGCAGATGGGCAACAGCAACTCCTTCGGCTTCATGGCGGACACCCTGCTGGCCAACGCTGACGTCGCCAGGGGCCTAAGTGCGCTGTTTGCCGCTCGCTTTGACCCGGAGCTCAACGACGCCGAGCGGCTGGAAGCCCAGGAGACCGTGCGGCAGGAGCTCGCTGCCTCCATTGAGAAGGTGGCCACGCTCGACGCCGACAGGGTCCTGCGTACGTTCGCCAACCTGATCGAAGCCACGCTGCGGACCAACTACTACCAGGACAAGCGGCACCTGAGCTTTAAGCTCGATCCCTCCCGGATCGACGGGCTGCCCTTCCCCCGGCCAATGTTCGAAATCTGGGTATACGCACCCCGCGTGGAGGGCGTCCACCTCCGCTTCGGCAAGGTCGCCCGCGGCGGGCTCCGCTGGTCGGACCGCCGCGAGGACTTCCGCACGGAGGTCCTGGGCCTGGTGAAGGCACAAACCGTCAAGAACGCCGTCATCGTGCCCACCGGCGCAAAGGGCGGGTTCTTCGCCAAGCAGCTCCCGGACCCCGCCGTTGACCGGGCCGCGTGGATGGCTGAGGGGGTCGAGAGCTACAAGACGTTCATCAGCGGCCTGCTGGACCTCACCGACAACCTCGTGACGGAAGGCGACGGCGAAAGGCTCGTGCCGCCGTCGAACGTTGTCCGGCACGACGATGACGACTCCTACCTCGTGGTGGCGGCCGACAAGGGAACCGCCACGTTCTCCGACATCGCGAACGGGCTCGCCGCCGAGTACGGGTTCTGGCTGGGCGACGCCTTCGCCTCCGGCGGATCCGTGGGATACGACCACAAGGCCATGGGCATAACCGCCCGCGGTGCCTGGGAGTCCGTGAAGCGCCACTTCAGCGAACTCGACCTGGACACCCAAACCCAGCCGTTCACGGTTGTGGGCGTCGGGGACATGTCCGGTGACGTCTTCGGCAACGGGATGCTGCTTTCACGGCATATCCGCCTGGTGGCGGCCTTCGACCACCGCCACATCTTCCTGGACCCCAATCCGGACGAGGAGGCCTCGTTCGTGGAACGGCAGCGGCTGTTCGAGCTGCCGAGGTCGTCCTGGGACGACTATGACAAGTCGCTGATCAGCGAAGGCGGCGGTGTCTTCCCCCGGCAGGCCAAATCCATTCCAGTGTCGCCGCAGGTCCGTGCCGCGCTCGGGCTTCCGGCCGAGACAACGGAACTCAGTCCGCCGGAACTCCTGCGGGCTATCCTGCTCGCCCCTGCCGACCTGCTGTACAACGGCGGCATCGGGACATACGTCAAGGCCAGCACCGAATCCAACGCATCGGTGGGGGACAAGGCGAACGACGCCATCCGGGTTGACGGCCGGGACCTGCGCGTCAAAGTCGTGGGTGAAGGTGGAAACCTCGGCATGACGCAGCGCGGCCGGATCGAAGCCGCCCTGCAGGGAGTAATCCTCAATACCGACGCCATCGACAACTCTGCCGGCGTGGACTGCTCCGACCATGAGGTCAACATCAAGATCTTCGTCGACCGGATGGTCGCGGCGGGCAAGCTCTCCCCGGAAGAACGGCCCGGGTTCCTCGCCTCGATGACCGATGAAGTCGCCCGCCTCGTGCTGGAAGACAACATCGACCAGAACATCCTGCTGCTGAACGACCGGACCAAGGTGGCCGAGTGGAGCCCGAGTTACGAGAGGCTGATGGACTGGCTGGAGAAGTCGGCCGACCTGAAGCGGGACCTTGAAGCGCTGCCCAGCACGGAGTCGCTGCGCGAGCGGCTGCAGCAGGGACAGGGGCTGACGTCCCCCGAGCTGTCGGTCCTCGCGGCGTACGCGAAGATCGAACTGACGTCCGCGCTCCGGGACAGCAAGCTTGCGGACGACCCATGGTTCCGGCAGACGCTGCGGGACTACTTCCCCCTGCAGCTGCGCGAGCGGTTTGACGAGGAACTGGACACCCATCCGCTGCGCCGCGAAATCATCGCAACGGTCGTGGCCAACGACATCATCAACCTCGGCGGCATCACCTTCGCCTTCCGGGTCATGGAAGAGACTTCAGCCAGTGAAGTGGCCGTCGCCAAAGCGTTTGTGGCGCTGCGGGAAATCTACGAGCTGGACTCGATGGTCGGGGAGCTCAACAGCCTGCCTGCATCCTTCCCGACCGAGCACTGGAGCGCCGTCCACCTCGACATCCGGCGGCTGCTGGACCGCGCGGTCAGGTGGCTCCTCACCCAGGGAACCATTTCCCAGCCGATCGCGGATGTGGTGGCCGAGTTCAAGCCGCTGATGGATCCGATGCGTGCCCGCCTCCTGGACTACCTGCGCGGCGATGACCGCGAACGGGTTGCCGGCTGGCTCGAAACAGCGCGTGAATGGGAACTTCCGGAGGGGCTGGCACTGCGCTGGGCCGAGCTCTTCGAGAGCTTTGTGCTGCTGGATATCGCCAAGATTGCCCGGGCCCGGAAGGAACCGGTGGAGGAGATCGCCGCCGTCTACTACACGGTGTTCAACCGGTTCCATGCAGACTCGCTGCTGGAACGGATCAGCAGCCTTCCACGGCAGGACCGGTGGCAGGCCCTGGCCCGGGCGGCGCTCCGGGACGATCTGTATTCCACAGTTTCGGATATGACGACGGCGGTGCTGGACGCAACCGAGCCGGCTGACTCGCCGGAGGCGCGGCTAAAGGAATGGGAGGCCCGGAACGCCGAGCAGCTGGGACGGGCGAAGAGCATGTTCGACGAGGTGAACGCCCTCGAGTCAGACGATATGGCTTCACTGTCGGTAGCATTGAGGCTCTTGAGGTCAATCGTCCGACGCTAGCAATCCGGCGTCGCAAATGGAGGTGCAGTGGCAATCTTTACGGACCCCATCAGGGAACACGCTGATTTCGGGCCGGGCGATGCCGAATGGCTGCACCTGCTGGTGGGGGACTGGCAGATGGTCGCGGACCTGGCGTTCGCAGACCTGGCGCTCTGGTTCCCCCACCCGGAGCATGGGTATATCGCACTGGCGCACGTCCGGCCGTCCACCACCCACACGGTATTCCACGGGGACTTTGTGGGTGAGGGGATCCGGTCGGACCTGCAGCCGCTCGTGGACAAGGCATGGAACAGCCGGGCTATAGAGCGCTCGAGCGAAACAAACTGGAGCAGCGAGATGGCACTCCGGGTGGAGGCCGTGCCCATGGTCCGTAACGGCCGGACGCTGGCAGTGGTCACCACCCACATGGACCTGTCCAGTTCGCGGATGCCGTCCCGCCTTGAACTGACGTACCGCCAGTGCGCCTATGACCTGCTGCGCATGGGCACGCTGGGTCTGTGGCCCGACTTTGCTTCGCCCACCGGGTCCCGGCGCGGTGCTCCGCGTGTGGGGGATGGACTGATCCGGCTCGATGCGGAGGGCGTGGTGCAGTACGCCAGCCCCAACGGGGTCTCGGCTTTCCGGCGCCTTGGCGACGGCGAGTCCCTGGAAGGCCGCTCACTCGCCGAAGTCACGGCCAGCCTGCTCAAGGACCGGCGGATGGTAGACGAGACGCTGCCGCTGGTGGTCACGGGCAGGATGCCGTGGCGGAGCGAGATCGAGTCCCGGGGTGTCAGCCTGTCCCTCCGGGCCATCCCGCTCCGTGACGAACAGCAGCGCTTCGGTGCGCTGGTCTTGTGCCGGGATGTGTCCGAGCTGCGGCGGCGCGAGATGGAACTGGTGACCAAGGATGCAACCATCCGCGAGATCCACCACCGCGTGAAAAACAACCTCCAGACGGTCGCGGCGCTTTTGCGGATGCAGTCCCGGCGGATGGTCAGCGAAGAGGCGAAGCAGGGGCTGGAACAGGCGATGCGCCGGGTCGCCACGATTGCACTCGTGCACGAAACGCTGTCGCAGGGACTGACCCAAAGTGTCGATTTTGACGAGCTGATCGGACGCCAGTTCAGGCTGTCCGCCGAAGTTGCCTCGCCTTCCCAGCAGGTCAGGACCGAGAGGTCCGGCACCTTCGGTGAGCTTCCCAGCGACCTGGCCACGCCATTGGCTCTTGTCATCAATGAACTCGTAACCAACGCAGTGGAGCACGGCCTGGAGGGCAGGGCGGGAACCGTGTGGCTCATTGCCGACCGTTCTGAAGGGGAAGACGGCGAAGAACTTACCGTAACGATCGCCGACGACGGGGTGGGATTGCCGGATACGCCCCACGTTGAAGGACTTGGCCTGCAGATTGTGCGCACGCTGGTGACCAGCGAGCTCGGGGGCACTATCCAGTGGCGGCCGCGCGAGGGCGGCGGCACGGCCGTGCAGATCCGCCTCAGCCTGTCGGGCAAGTAGCTCCGCAAGGGCGCCAGTCGCCGCGTTTGCCTTAAACGGAAAGAGCCCCTGCCGCAGTTTGCGGGAGGGGCTCTTGCGTTGCTGTTAGGAAGCGCGGCGTGCGCGGGCTGCGCGGCGCTTGAGGGCGCGGCGTTCGTCTTCGCTCATGCCACCCCAGACGCCGGCGTCCTGGCCGGATTCAAGTGCCCACTGCAGGCAGGTGTCCACCACTTCGCACCGGCGGCAGACGCTCTTGGCTTCCTCGATCTGCAGCAGGGCCGGGCCCGTGTTCCCCACGGGGAAGAAGAGTTCCGGGTCCTTATCCAGGCACGCTGCGCGGTTACGCCAATCCATGCTGATCAGTTGCTCCATTTCTGGGAAGTGCTATTTGTGAAATAATTCACTAGTAGCTACAAAGGAAAAGGGCCCGGCAGGGCCCCCTTGGTCATCTGAATCCAAGCCTGTCATGTTAACGCTGTGTAAACAAGGGGTAATAACGCCTGATATCCCCGTAACGCTGAGCGATACATCACACTGCCCATGCTGGCCCTCACCAATGTCCGACTATGTCCGGTAGGGTGCCAGTGTGTCAAGACCCCCTGAAAACCCCGAACCTGGGTCCCCTCCAAGCGGGCCGCAGCCTGTCCCTGGCCGCGGGAGTGCCGGTCCGGATGGAAGCGCGCCGCCGGCGGTCATCATTGTGGCGCTCATCGTGGCTGCCGAGGCGACAGCCCTCCTGGTGGCGGCAGGCTGGTACGGCTATCAGCTGCTGGCCGGAAGCCCTGTCCTGTCCTTGTGGGGGGCGGTTTTCACCCTGGTGCTCCTGCTTGCGTTCGCTGCTTGGCTGTACGCCGTGGCGGTCTTCCTCTACCGGGGGTACCGCTGGACCCGTGCTGCTGCCCTTGTGGCCCAGCTGTTCGTCCTCACCATCGGGTTCCCCACCCTCACCGGTGGCCTTGTCGCGGCCGGGCTGGCGATGCTCGTACCAGCGGTCACTGCCATCCTGCTCCTGTTCCACAACAACGTCATCAGCTATGCATCCCGCACCGGAAGCGCTCCGCCCGCGCTATAGCGGGAAGCAGCTGCCTGGTTCCGGGCCTGCTCCTTCAATTCTGCCTCCGAGGCCCGGGCCACTTGGATGGCCTGGGCCCGTCCTGCGGAGATGAGCACCGCCCTGCCCGGGGGCGGAGCCGGTTCCACTTCGAAACGGACCCCAAACGCGTCTCCGTCCGCAAAGGATGCCGGTCCGAGCAGCAGGGCCGTTCCGGCAGCACGGGCACCGATGGCGGGCGGAACACGCTGCAGGAGCAGCGGGCTGTAGCTGGCAGTCAACACCAATGGGTGGCCGAGCGCCTGCAGTTCCGAGAGGTCGCGCATGGCGGCCGGCGACAGGAGGTCTGCGTCGTCCGCGAGCAGCACAGCATCGCCGGGCAGATCGCCGGCGCGGGCAGCCGACAGGATCCTGGTCCAAGGGTTGGCCGCCGGCGTTGGGGAGTTCGGGCTGAGCCAGTGATGAGCGGGGTTCAGTTCCTGCAACGACTTCAAGGTGTTGGTCTTGCCGCTCCCGGACCTTCCGAGGACGGCGACGGTGCCCGCGGCGGCCAGCCGAAGGTAAACAGGGGAAAGCTCGTCTCCGCCCACTCCAATCAGCATGTCCTGCGTGGACCGTGTTAGTGCAGCATTTGCCGATACCCCCTCACGCTCATGGATGCCGCGGACCTCTGGCGCCGTGACCCGGAGGGGCAGCGGCTCCACCCGGAATGGCAGTGGTTCAGCGGGGTCGCCGACGCCCAACGGACCTTCGGGCCACTGCCGGCCGGGCGCCAGCCGGAACACCTGGCAAACTGCAGAGTCACCATTTGCTGCCGGACCGAAAGCCACCGCCCTGCTTTTGATTGCCGTCGTGGACGGCAGCCGGGGCCAGGCCACCCTGCTGTCCTGGTTGGACCCGGCAGGAAAATACAGCCGGCTGGACAACGCCCCACAGAACCTGGCGCTGACCACCTCCCGGTCACCCGAGATAACCACGGTGACGCCCGCCCGGACGCCGTCCCTGACCACATCGTGCATGAGTTCCTCGGCCCACGCCAGCGGACCTGATCTGAAGGCCGACACCCACGCGCCCCAGCCGGAGACCAGCACCACCAGGGGAACGGCGGCCTCCGCGGGCCTGCTGAGCCGGCGGGTCATCTCCAGGGCTATACGCTCAAGGATCCGCACCGCACGGCGAAGCTCGTGAAGACCCGTGGCAGCCCCCACACGCGGGTGCCTGGCCGCAGAACTGAAAGACCCGGTGCCGTCGAGGATGTAGCAGTGCGCCGGCTCGCGGTGGAGCAGCAGGCCCCGAAGCACCAGTTGCGCCGCTTCGTCTGCGCCGGATTCGGGGGCACCTATCAACGCCAGGTGACTGTCGGCGCCCGGTCTCCAAACGAGCGGATGAACGGACTGCTCCTTCGGCAGGTCCATCGCTCCAAGTGTGAGGGCCCAGGCCGGGTCGCCGGGAAAGGGATCGGGCCCGCTGCAACCCATCGATGGCTCCACGATGTCATCGGGCAGGGGAGGGGCGACCGGAACACGTGGCGCTGCCCCCTCCCTGGAGGTCCACGCATCGCGAATCATGGCAATCAGGGGTGCCGCGGCCTGCGCTGGAGTCTGCGGTTCCGCGTGCCCAGGCTCAGGCGCCCCTGCAGTAAGGTGCTCGGTGGTGAGCTGCACGGTGATGGCCGTGAGAGGGGCTGACTGTGTCCGGACCAGGTTTGTTGTTGCGGCCTGGAACTCCCGGGCTGGTTCCGTACCGCGCGTCATGAATGCCCGCCCCGGGGCGTCAAGCCGGATGGCAGCTGCCTCCTTGGAGCCGATGATGTCAACGGATTCCATGTCCGACTGCACCCGCAGGGCGATGCTGGAGGTAACGTTTGCCCGGATATCAGCCGTCAGGGCTCCCTGCGGCCGCTGGGTCGCCATGACGAGGTGGATCCCGAGGGACCTGCCGATGGATGCTATCCGCATCAGCTCGCGGAGTACCTCCGGTGCGTCGTCGACGAGCATCCGGAATTCGTCGATGATGATCACCAGGTGGGGGATGGGGAATCCTTCGGCTTCCGCGGTGGACCGGTATCCGGCAAGGTCCGGAACGCGCGCGGCCGCGAGCGCTTCCTCACGCAGCCGGATTTCCGCCCGCAGCGAGGTCAGTGTGCGTTCCAGTTCATCCCTGGTCAGGTCGGTCAACAGCCCCACGCAGTGCACAAGCCCGGTCAGGGGGCCGAGCCCGGAACCACCCTTGAAATCCAGGAACAGGAAGTTGATGCGGCTGGGCGGATGGGTGAGCGCCAGGGCCAGGGTGAGGCTGCGCAGCAGCTCGGATTTCCCGGCCCCTGTGGTCCCGGCCACGAGCACATGGGGTCCATCGGCCTGCAGATCAATCACCAGGGCCCCGTCCGCATCGAGTCCCAGCGGCGCGGCAAGGCCCGCTTCCCCGATGCTCGAATCCCAGCGTGCGGCCAGGTGGGCGGGTGACAAAGGCAGGACATCCTCCAGCGCGCAAGTGCGCGCGATTGGGTGTTTCCCCATGTTCGGCCGGGGTGGCGCAGCGGCCAGCTGCCGGCAGAATCCGTCGAAGACGTCGTTTTGTGCCAGGTCGGCCACGAAGGTGATGTCTTCGCCCTGTCCTCGCAGCGTTGAGCCGTGGTGGTGCAGGACGACATCGACGGCGGGTGTGCCGGCCGCTGCCCTGGAACGGAATTCAAGGACCTGCCAGCCGTGCCGGTGCGCTTCTTCCATGAGCATGGCTGCCGTCCTGCCGTCAGCTGTGGCGTCCGCGAGCAGGAGGACACCGTGCTCATAGCCGGGTGGGAATCCCTCTTTTAGGGAATCACGGCAGGCCTCCGCTGCCACCATCAGGACCACATCAGGAAGATATCGAGCGGCAAGGGGAAGACTTGTTGCCGGTCCGAAGATAATGATCCGGGTGCTCCTGCACCTGGGATATCCCGAGAGCTGCATGACAATGGCCCTGATCATTCCATCCCGGAGTGGCTTTGTCCCCACGAAGACTGTCCGGGGTTGCAGCAGGTCAAAGGTCACCGGAACCGAATCAACAGATGGGACCTCGAGGGCGGCGGCCGGCACGGTTGTGACGTTCGCGTCCTGCTCCGCCTCGCCCAGCCGCAGCCAGATGCCACCGGTATCCGGCACGGAAGCAGCTGACCTTGCCCCCTTCCGCGTGGCCAGGGCAGTAACCGCAAGCGAAGGTCCCGAGGCCAGGCGCCTTTCCCGGTCCTGGGCCGCCGCCTTCCTGACTGCCCTGGCGGCATCCCGCCGCTGGCGCCGTCCGGAAACAACGGGAACCAGGAGGGCAACCGCCGAGGTGGCCGCGAAAGCCAGGAACATCCACATGCCCGTGAAGAGGGCCAGGCCGATGCCTATGGCCAGTGGGAGCGCTGCTGTCACAAGAAGGGCAGCCCGGTTTCCCGGATCGCCCCGTCCAGGCACAGTGATCGGTTCCTGTGCTGAAACTCCGGCCATGGCCAGGGACTTGATCGGGACGTCGGCGAACATCAGCGACATGGTTGAATTACCGCACCTGATGGTTGACCCCGCAGTGACGGCAGAGTGGCGGATTCTCTCGCCGTCCACGTAGGTGCCGTTGGCACTATCCAGATCCTCAATGAAGATGTCTTTGTCGGTCAACGTCAGGCGGGCATGCTCCCGGGACAGCTCAGCATCGGGAAGGACGATGCGTGCATTGCTCCTGCCCACGGTGTATTGGCCACGCTGCAGCGGTACGACTGTTCCGGCGCCGGCGCCGGTGTGGACGGCAAGGACGAGCCCGGCAGGATGGCCGCCACAAGGACTGCGCCGTTGCTTCCGGCGCCTTGGTTCCGGGCCGCCGTCGACAAGTATTGCGCCTGGGATGAGGGGCGGGATCCCCAACCGTGCCGACTGGAGATCCTCGCCTGCGACGGTGACCATCCCTGTTCCGAATTGTTCCGCGAGCTGCCGGCAAAGTGCGGCGCCTGGAGCGCCTTCCGGGGCGTCGATTGTCAGCTCAAGCGGGTGGGAAGCCAGGCCGGACCCGGGTCCACCCACCAGTGTGCAGTGCAGCCTCATAAGCACCGATCCTTCTTGCCGTTGACCCCACGCTAGCCATACTTGGCTGGTCCTGGCGCCGCCGAAGGAGGCTATGTGGACAACCATGCGTGCCCTGGGCGGGCGGCGCCAGTGGCCGCTGATTCGACGGGCGCCGTGATGCCTCGGGTAGGCTAGAACAGCAGACAATGCGCATCATTGCGCTGCCCGCATTCAAACCAGGAGATTTTGTGACCGCTGACCTTGTCATCGTTGGGTCTGGCTTTTTTGGCCTGACAATCGCAGAACAGGCCGCTACCGAGCTCGGCCTTAAGGTCGTCGTCATCGACCGCCGCCACCATATTGGCGGCAATGCCTACAGCGAGAAAGAAGAGCAGACCGGCATCGAGGTGCACCGCTACGGGGCGCACCTGTTCCACACTTCCAATGAGCGGGTGTGGGAGTACGTCAACCGGTTCACCACCTTCACGAACTACGTCCACAAGGTTTACGGCGTGCACAAAGGCGAGGTCTACTCGCTGCCGATCAATCTCGCCACGATCAACCAGTTCTTCCGCGCAAACATGACCCCCGGCCAGGCGCGTGAGCTCATCCAGGAGCAGGCCGGTGAACTGGCGGGTACGGATCCGCAGAACCTGAACGACAAGGGCATCCAGCTGATTGGCCGTCCGCTGTACGAGGCCTTTATCAAGCACTACACGGGCAAGCAGTGGCAGACGGATCCGAAGGACCTCCCCGCCGGGATCATTTCGCGGCTTCCAGTGCGCTACAACTATGACAACCGGTACTTCAACGACAAGTACGAAGGCCTGCCCACCAACGGCTACACCGCGTGGATCGAGAAGATGGCCGAGCACCCGAACATCGAGGTGCGCCTGAACACGGACTTCTTTGACGAGTCGCACGAGTACAGCAAGAACAAGGTTGTGGGCAAGATCCCGGTCGTTTACACCGGACCCGTCGACCGCTACTTCGACTACGCCGAAGGTGACCTTTCCTGGCGCACCATCGATTTCGAGGAGGAAGTGCTCGACATGGAGGACTTCCAGGGCACCTCCGTTGTCAACTACAACGACGCCGACGTTCCCTACACCCGCGTCATCGAACCCCGGCACTTCCACCCCGAGCGCGAATACCAGACGGAAAAGACCGTTATTATGCGCGAGTTCTCGCGCTTCGCGGAAAAGGGCGACGAGCCGTACTACCCGGTGAATACGACGGCGGACCGCGAGCGGCTGCTGAAGTACCGCGACCTTGCGGCTGCTGAAAAGGACGTCCTGTTCGGCGGACGCCTCGGAACCTACAAGTACCTTGACATGCACATGGCCATCGGGTCGGCGCTGAGCATGTTCGACAACAAGATCCGCCCGCACTTCGAAAGCGGCGTCAAGCTGGAAAGCGGAGGCGTCGACGCATGAGTGCCGCGCCGGGCTGGTCAACACTTCAGAGGGTAATTTTCCCGCCGGAGTCCGGGGTGGACACTATGTCCCTCTATGCAGATGCCGGCCCGGCAACCGGGGTTCGCTTCAAGGAAAGCGATGAATTCGCCAGGAACCCCAAACCTGTTGAACAAAAACTGCACCTCGTCGGCTCCAATACCCGCGAAGTTCACGTGGACGATTTGCTGTCGCGGCAATCCGTCCGGGTACGGTCCGGGGAGCAACTTTCCCTGGGGACGTACTTCAACGCCTTTCCCGCCAGTTACTGGCGCCGCTGGACCCACCTTCGGGACATCCGCCTGGTCGTGGAGACTTCCGGGCGGGGATCCGTTACCGTCTACAAGTCAAATGCCCGCGGCACCATCCAGCGTGTGGATGGCGCCAGGGTTGAGGATGACGCGCGCACCGAATTTGAGTTGTCCATCAAGCCGTTCGGCGACGGCGGGTGGTATTGGTTCGATCTGGCCTCCAGCGGAGGAGACCTCATCCTCAAGGAGGCACGGTGGGAGGGCCCGCCGCCGGTGAGGACCGGGGAGACGGTAACGATCCAGATCACCACCATGGACAAGCCGGACTTCTGCCTGGCGAATGTCCGGACCCTCGCCGGCCATCCGGAAGCGTTGGAACTCGCCAGGGAAGTGCTCATTGTCGACCAGGGGTCCCGGAAGGTGGCAGACCAGCCGGGGTTCGCGGAAGTAGCGGCCCTGCTCGGTCCAAAGCTCCGCGTCATTGACCAGGCTAACCTCGGCGGCTCCGGAGGGTTCGCCCGCGGCATGTACGAAAGCGTGGAAAACGGCAGCGACTACGTTCTCCTGCTGGATGATGATGTGGTCATGGAACCGGAAAGCATCATGCGGATGATGGCGTTTTCGGGAAGGTGCAAGAGCCCAACGATCGTTGGCGGACACATGTTCGACCTTTACAGCCGCAGCACCCTGTACTCGATGGGTGAAACCATTGACTCCCGACGGTTCTCCCCGGGCCAGCCGCATCGTGATATGCAGATGCGGCACGATTTCAGCGTGTCCAACCTTCGGCAGACTCCCTGGCTGCACAGGCGATTCGACGTCGACTACAACGGGTGGTGGATGTGCATGATCCCCACCTCCGTCATCCGGCAGGTGGGGCTTCCCCTGCCGCTGTTCATCAAGTGGGATGACTCAGAGTACGGACTGCGTGCACGGGCAGCAGGATTCCGGACTGTTTCCCTGCCTGGAGCGGCGCTCTGGCATATCTCCTGGATCGACAAAGATGATCTTGTCGGATGGCAGGCGTATTTCCACAACCGCAACAGGCTCATCACCGCGCTGCTGCACAGCCCCCACCCCAAGGGTGGCAACGTTCTTCGCGAGTCCTTCCAGGAAGACGTCAAGCACCTCGTATCCCTCCAGTACTTCACCGTCCACAACCGGCTGAGCGCCCGGGAGGACCTGCTGGCAGGCCCCGCGCATCTCCATCCCGCACTGCACGGCAAGCTGGCCGAGATCCTGGCCCGCCGGGGCGCCTACTCGGATGCGCAGATGCTCGAGGACGTGGACGAATTCCCTCCTCCCGCGTTGGGCGCCGGGCTGTCCACCTCTGCGGACATCCAAATGCCGGCGAAGAAGGATATGGTCCAGTGGGGAGTCGCCACAGTGGCGCGGCAATTGCTGAAGCGGCCCTCTCGGGAAGCGCTGGAACGCCCGCAGGCCTACCTTGCCCATATCGATAACCGCTGGTTCCGGATCGCGCACTACGACTCTGTGGTCGTGTCCAATGCCGAGGGAACCGCGGCGTCCTGGTACAAGCGTGACCCCCGGAAACTCAGGGAAATGCTCAAGCAGTCGGCCAGCCAGCATGCCCGGCTGTACAAAGAATGGGACGACCTCGCCGAGGCCTACAAATCTGCCTTGCCGGAACTGGTGTCAATGGACTCCTGGCGCAGGACCTTCCAGGCAGCTGCCCCCGGGCAGGACCACGCCGGTGGCCCTGCCGCCAGGAGCGCTGCGGCTTCCAGCTGACTAGCCGCTGTGCGAGTGCTCGGCCGGCCGGGCAGCAGGTGCCGGCGCTGCCAGCCTGGCCTGCCATGCAGGCGCGGTCAACAGGCGGTACAGCAGGGTTCCGCTGACCGCCAACAGCACGAGGTAGGCGACGGCGAGCACCTGCCAGGTGCCCGGCGGCTGCCACTCCGGCTGGAACATCTCCGTCCAGTTGACGTGGTCCATGACGCCGATCGTGTAGCGCCGGAGTCCTTCCATGAACACGTAAAAGTGGGCCAGGGCTCCCAGCACCAAACCCCACCGCACCATGGACTTTGTCCACGGCGTGATCCTGAAGCGGCGGAAACGGGTGGTCACACCGGCAGCCAGGATAAGTGTCACCACCATGGCCAACGTATACCGTCCCTGCCAGATCCAGCCCAGGGTCTCGCTTGAACTTGCCTGCAGGGCGGCCGGTACGACGATGACGGTCAGGGCCAGGAGGGCCATGACCCACCGGCCCCGGACCGGGCGTGCCGTAAAAGCCAGGAAGAGCATGGCACCGAACCCAAGGACCCATGCGTAAACTGCAGCAGGAGGAGGCAGGGTGTCGATCCACCCGAGAACGCCAACGTACTCGACCATGAAGAACACGGTCTTGTCCAGCATCGCAACGGCGGCTTCCTCGGCCGGTAGCGGAGCACCAGCGAGCAGGCTGTCAAAGCTCTTGGCGGACAGCACCCACCACAGGGCAAACAGGCTGGACAGGCCGACAGCGAGGACGGCCAGTTGGAAGCCACGGACCGCAAAAGTGCGAATAAACGTTTTGAATCCGAAGCAGAGAATAGCGGACACGGCGGCGATCGCAAGCCATAGGAGGGAAAGCGGCCGGGTATGGGCCAGCAGGCTGCCGGACAGCGCTGCAATGACAAAGAGCAGCCTGCTGCCGGGCATTCCGGCCGCGGTCCGCTCGAAGATCGCACACAGGCTCATGAAGACAGCACCCGCCGCAGCGATCTCAAGGCCGTTGGGATTAACGGAGCCGGACAGGAAGAAGACGGCAGGCGTCAGCGCGATGGCGCAGGCTATGACCGGTCGATGGTAGTGACGCAACGACGATGCAGCGCACATTATGGCCCCGAGGAAAAACGCAACCAGCCATGCGCTGATAAGCCGCATCGCATACAGCGCCGGCTCACCACTGAGACCGCGGCTTCCGATTCCCACGATGCCGTAGTACACCGGATTGTAATTTCCGGCGGAAGTCTGTGCGGGTACCCAGCCGCGGTCTGTCGAATCGATGGGTGGCGCGCACGCCGGAGTCAGGTAGGGGTGGTGGGCGAAGCACTTGTAGGCGTCGAGGCTGGCCACATAGCCTGGAACGTTTACAGTCAGCCGTTCCCCCTGGACACCGGTACTGGCGCCGCTGAACTGTCCCCGGGCAACGGCCGCGGCCTTGATGGCGTGCGCCGGCTCATCGGGTATGGACATCAGGGGAGAGGCGAAGCTCCAGAGGGTGCCAATGCAGCCGAACAGAAGCCAGGAAACCAACAAAACGCGCAGCGGCGAAGGGCGTTTTTTGTCGGGCAGGGGTGAGTTGAGCGGACGCGGCAGCGTCGGCCTGAGGGAATTTTGCATGATAGGTTTAACCATACTTTGGACGTACGGGGTTTAAATCTGTGCGGTCCAGCTTCCGGGGAGGATAACAACGATGCGCAGTTCTATTTCTGGCGCATCGTCGTCTCCACAATCACCTGCCCAAGCGCCCCCGTCAGTCCCGGGGCTTGCCCTTGGCCTTTACCAGAACGCTGTTGTCCGGTTCCTGTTTGTCGGCGGTCTTTCCTTCGCCCTTGACCTGGGGCTCCTTGCACTGCTGCATGAAGTCTTCGGAGTGGAACTGTGGCTTGCGACTCCTATTGCATTCGTCGTCAGCCTGGTGTTCAACTTCCTGTTGCAGAGAATGTTCACCTTCCGCGCCACCAACAAGGGCAGCGTTTCCGCCGTTAAGTACATCCTGCTGGTGATTGTGAACATCGCAGTCAGCGACCTCGTGGTGACAGGGTTCGATGCCCTCGGCTGGTCCTACCTGATCGGTAAGGCATGTGCCACAGTCATGACCACGGTCTGGAATTACTTCCTGTACCGCCACTGGATCTTCAAGCGGGACGCGGGAGAATAGCGCTGGCGCTCACTGTCGGGTTCTCCTGAACACGCCAGGACTCCGCCTCCCGCTCCAGCCGCCGGGTACCGCATCCTAAGTGGTCAGGCGGATACAGCTTCACCCATAGCCGGCAGGTCACGCGCCGGTGAATCCGACGGCAGCGCCGTCCGGGCGACACAACGTAAGCCCCACGGCCTTTGACGGGCTGAAACCGTCTCCCCGGGCGGCGGGAGATGACGCCTTTGTCCCCTCCCGCCCCTTGGAACGGAACCTAGGACTGGCCGGGACCTGTCTTTACCTCGGACCCGGAGGTAACAGGGTCTCCGGTATTCGGCATTGTAGAGGCCGTTTCCCCCACGTGCGGCTGCTCATGCTGCCTGCCCGCCCTGGCCAGACCCTTACCCTTGCCGCCAGAAGCGGCAGCCCGGACAATCAGCGGCTGGCCCGGGTGCAGGTAGCGGAACAGGAGCAGGACCCCGGCTGCGGTCACCAGCAGATAGGCCGCCGTTAGAGTGAACCAGCCGAGCGGCGGCTGCCAGTCGGGTGAAGAGAAAAGTGTTTGCCAGTTGGCAATCTCACTGATTCCCACCACATAACGGCGGAGGACGTAAACGAACGTCAGGGTGTGGCAAAACACAATCAGCCAGAACATCACCCGCGAAATGTGCACTGCAACCGGGGAGGTCGGGAACCGGAGCTTCCGGAGCCCCAGGCCAACACTGACGAACAGCACGACGACGAGAGGCAGCGTATACCGTCCCTGCCAGATGAATCCCATGCCGCGCCAGAGCGCCGTCTGCAGGAGTGCAGGGACAAGGTAGAGCATGGCGAGGGCCACCCAGTAGCCCGTCCAGTTGCGCAGGGGGCGGACGCAGAAGGGAACAACCAGTGCGGCGATCATCAGGCCGCCCCACACAAGTGTCACCAGCTCAGGCGCCGGTGTGTCCAGCCATCCCATGGTGCCGATGTACTGCGGGAAGAAATCGTAGGTCCGGTCGAGCATGATCATGAAGCCGCGGTAGAGAGGGGCGTCCGGGTGCGGATTCGCTATCCCCTCCGGTGCCACGCCGACATTCGCAGGCCCGTTGGCGGCAACGTACATCCACAGGAATCCCAGCAGCGCGCCCGGGACAGCCACCGCGACGGCGGTCAATACACGCTTGTCGGTGAAGACGGCGAGCGTGCGGCGCAGCCGGAACGAACATACGCCGACGATCAGGGCACACAGCAGCCACACCAAGGAAATCTGGCGTGCATTTGCCAGGACCACTGTCGCTGCCACGACCGTTGCGAGCGCTGGCAGGACCCGTCGTGTGTTGCGCCAGTTGTCCAGCACCACGACGAAACCGGCAAAGGCTGCCATGGTGGCTGCGATTTCGAGGGAGTTCGGGTTGATGCCTCCGCCGAGGAACAGGATCATCGGAGTCATGGTGAGGGCCGCGACGAGGACGGGGTATTTGGGGCGCCGCAGTTCGGTCAGGGCGGTGAACCCGGCGGCAAAGAACAATGCGCAGAGAGCTGCGCTGACAAGCCTCATCGCATAGATGGCCGGAGCGCCGGACAAGAACAGGGTGGGGAGCCCGACCACCCAGTAGTACATCGGGTTGTAGGAGCCGGCGGAGGTCACACCGATATTCGTGAAAGTGTCGTCCGCATAGACCGGCGCTGCGCAATCGGCTGCTTGTGCGCGGTTGAATTTGTAGCAGCTTTGGGCGTGAAGGCTTGCGATGTAGTTGGGGACCCGGACATGGACCCCGTGACCGAAGGAAGTGCCCTCCTCCACGAGGACCTGGCCGCGGACCACGGCTGCGGCCTTGATCGTGTGTGCGGGCTCGTCGGGTGCACCCATGAGCGGGGTGGCAACCGCCCACAGCCCGAACAAGAGGGCGAAAATTGTGGCCAGGAGCCCGAATGTCGGCAGGGGACGTGGAAGTCCGCGTCGGACGTTGCTGAGGAAAAGGGTCATTGTCCGTCTCCGTTGGTGCCAATCAATGCACGGGCTTCGCTTACTGCCGTCTTGCTGGGTGACATGACAAAGGCGAATGCGTTGGCGTTCTTCTGCGCGTCTTCGCTGAGGAGGCTCTGGCCCAGGGACCGGCTCAGCCGGGTCAAGGCGGGCTCGGAGTATTCCCGGCACATATGAACGTAAAGCACGGTGCCCAACGCATAGCCGGAGGCCCCGTCCAGTTTCTGAACCACGCCGCGCGGGGACGAATCCACTTCCCCTGTGGTGACGGCGTCGACGACAGAGGAGGCCTGCAGCCGCCTCGGCTTGCCGTCAAAGACGAGCTGCGCTGCAGTGAAACGGTTGCCGATGATGCTTCCGTCGAGAATGGAAAGCCCGCCGTTGGTGTCATCCAGCTTGTCTGCGAGGTCCAGCGGCGGCGAAGATACCTGTCCTATGACCGTGGACGGCCAGCTGTCCGGGGAATCGGGGTCCCAGGCAACACCGGCCTCCCCGTTGAGGTAATCGTTTACCGGACGTACCGTATCCGAGGGGCCTTCCGGCGCGATGACGGTGATTTCAAGGTCGGGGAGCTCGGTTCCGGTATTCAGGCCGGTGATGCGGGGATCATTCCAGCGCGTGATCTCACCCTGCAGGATCGCGGCGAGGGTGGGGGCGTCCAGCACCACATCGTTGACCCCCTTGATTTTGATGGCAACGCCCACAGGCAAAACCCCGGCCGCCACCGATACGGCGCCGCCAGATGTGCACATGCCGCGAACGGATATGGCTTCCTGCTGGGTAAGGGGGGCGGAACTTACCGCGAAATGTGCCTGCCCGTCCTGGAAGGCCTTGAGCCCGGCTGCGGAGCCGTCGGGGGAGTAGCTCACCGAGGTGCCTTTGACGGCACCGCCCCATGCCAGCCCCCACGCGCTGACCGCGCCCTGGGCAGCGTTGCTGCCGATTCCTGTGAGGGCACCTTGAACAGTGCCCGGGGGAGTGGTGGCACATGCAGACAGGGACAAGAGCCCCGTCAACAAGGCGGCAGCCCTTATTTTTGCTCGGAGAGAAACGGGAATCACCCTTCCAGCCTAGTGCCCGTGCCATGGATGTTGAGGCAGGGCAACGTTCGATGGTGCAGGGGGTTTGTCATGCGCACGCCGAAATTTCGTACAGCCGGGCAGATGGGCCCTGGGAATCGACCAGCTTAAAGCCGGGGGCATCCCCGATGTCGGTGACGCCTGGATACTCTCCGGATCCGGGGAGATCTATCAGGTACCGGCTGCCGAAGTCCAGCACGTACCGTACGTTTTTGCTTTTCAGTGCTTCGCACATCCGGGCATCATCCGGTGTGTCCTTCAGGTGTTCGTCAATCAGGACTGCGTCCTGGTCCTTTTCCGCGAACAGGTGGGCGGTCAGAACAGGCCGGTCGCTGTAGGCGTAGGCGAGGGAACTGCCGTTCCAGGGGTTGTCTGCAATGACCGCATCGGCGGGAACATGATGTGGGAGACGCTTCAACAGCGCGAGCTCATCCGGGGTCAGCAGCTCTGAGGCTGCATCGAACCGGTAAACAGTGGACGCACCACCGATATAGTGCGTGACAGGGCCGGCGAATGTCGCCAGCAGTGCGAACACAGCAGTAGCAAGAGCCGCCCCGGCAACCGGTCCCCGGTCTGCCAGCCAGCGGAACCGCCGCTCCAGGGTGCCGTGCAGGCGGCGGGCAGCAGCGGAGTTCCGCCATGAATCCCAGAGCCGCAGGCCGCCCACGACCGCAAGCGGGGTTGCGAACAGCGGCAGCAGGGCAGCAAGCCGGTACGTGTCCTGGTACCACGTGCCTATGAGGGCATCGCGCAGGGCACCCTTGGGAAACGACGCAGCCACCACGTACAGTGCACCGACGACGCCATAACAGGCTGCCAGCCAGCGCAACCTTCGGGTTTGGAAGACCGTGAGCAGACCGGCAACCGAAAGGATGGCGACAACCAGCGCCGGTATGGCTGATTGCATGGGGCTTACAGTCAGGATTTCCCCGACGGCGGCGCCAGGTTTCACCGTCGGCCCCCAGTTGTCGTAGGGTGCAGGGCGCAATTTCAACCAAAGTGCGGCAGCCAGCACAAGGGAGAGCAGGGTCCCGCCGATGAAGAGCCATGCCCGCAGCACGCTGGCTTGGAACTTGGTGTTCCTCGCGAGGTGCCACCAGAGCAGTCCGAGAATGGGAAAACTTACGGCGATGGTGGTGTTGATCGAACTGGTATGTGCAAAGGCAAGTCCCGCAAGTGCGAGCAGCAGTGCCGGGACCCAGCTGCGCAGCGGGTCTGTCCGTGTACGGCCCAGCCGGGCGACAGCCGCGAGGCAGGCTATGACCGCCGGCATCATGCTGAGCGCCAGCGCATACGGAAACAGCGGACCCCAGACGATCATGAGGAACGGGAAGGCGACCTGGGCGGCAGCGATCACTGAAGCGACCACGAGGGCGGCCGGCCGGCGCGAGATGGTCTTGGCCACCAGGAACAGGCACGACGCCGGCCAGAGGACAGCCGCGAGGACCACGTTGAGCACGTTTTGCGACGTAGGGATGTCGACGGCGGCCACCTGGACCAGGAGCGCCGCGAACGAATGCCACGCGGCAGGATACACAGCATCGAAACCGGAGACCCCCTGGAGCGACGCGAGATTCAGCGACGAGGCGTTGCCGGTGTCCAGGATGTACCGGATGGCGTTCAGGTGGAAGACGTTGTCGAAAACCTGGGAGGGGTGCTCGGGGGAGCCGACCAGCTGGATGAAGCGTACGGAGATAGGGACAGTGGCAAAGGCCATGGCAGCGAAAGGCAGCCACTGCCGCCAGGGCGGCGCGCCCGCAATCCGATGGCGGAGGCCGCGCGTGACCAGCAGGGCGGCCCCGGCAAGCAGAGCCGTCACTGCGGCAAACGGCAGGACGCTCCAAGGGACGCCAAGGATACCGGCGAGCACTCCGGCCAGTCCTGCCGCTGCCGTCGACAGAAGGGGGGCAAGGCCGAGGATGCCGCCCAGACGGAATTTCAGGCATGCCGCCACCACAGCACCGGGAACGTAGAGCAGGAGGATGGCGGTCACCACCGCGGGAAGAATACCAATCCAGCTCACGAAGGTACTTCCTCGGTCCTGTCCTCCGGCGCCTTGTCCTGGAGAAGCTGCAGGACAGCGCGCAACTGGATGGCTGTGACTGCGATTTCACCGATCGCCAGGCCAAGCGCGCCTCCTGCGCCACCCATCAGGCCGGAAAGGATGATCATGGCGGGCAGGCCCACCACGGCGCCGGTAATGGTGCTGGAGAACACAACACGCATCCGCTTCGCCGGCACAAGCCAATGGGCGCCGGTGGATGTTGTTACGCAGACAAGCAGGAACGACAGGCCAAACCAGAAGCACGTCCAGAAGTCGGCGGCCAATGCTGCACCGAAGAGCACCGCACTGGCCCAAGGTCCCACCAGGGTCATGATCAACCAGCCGGCAAGGCCCAGGCCGGTGAGCGCCATGAGCGAGAACTTCCGGCGGTGCTTATGGTCAGCACCGAATTCGCTGACCCAGCCCTGGAGGCTGTTGCCCAGCGCTGCCGTGGCAAGCTGCCCGATGCGGTAGAGCTTCTCGGCAGAGACGAAGGCGGCCAAACCGGCAGCTGAAGCGGCAAATTGCACCACCAGAACAGGCGTGGAGGCGTAGGCCCCGGCGGCTACAGTGATGCCTGCGCCGGCCCGAAGTCCCCAGATTTCTCTCAGGACGACGGGCAGGGTGAGTCCTTTGAAATCCTCGCGCTCCGAATGGTCCTTGTTGAACCACAATGTTCCTGCCAGGCCCAGTACCAGCAGGATCAGGGGGTAGAGGTAGATCTCACCCGTTGCGAACAGCAACGGAATGACACCAAGGGTGGCAATCATCCGCGGGACGACGTCGTACTTCGCGATCCGCCCCGCATGTCCTGTCGCGATGCAGTACCAGGCCGGGGTCAGGCCGGCCGCAGCCTGGGCGCACGCCATCAGGAAAGCGACCCAAAACTGGTTGGTGCCACTGGTGAACACCAGCGCAACCGCCATGAGGGGCACAGTGCAAAGGAACATGAACGAGCGGGTGACGAAGCTGACGGCGTAGTGACGCCGTCGTACTGCCTCTTCCGGCGCGGACGCCACGGCAGCCGGTCCCGTGAGCGGCCATCCCAGTGCTATGACAATGGCGGCGATGGCGCCCACCGCCTGGCCGACGGCAAGGGAGTTCCAAGCCGGGGCTCCGCCTACCCGCGCGATGATCGGCAGAAGGATGAACGACGCCAGCGAGGCCAGCAGCGGCAGCCCGGCGAACGCTGCAATCCTTTTGATCATGCCTGTCCCCCTGGCCTGGGGCGCGCACTACAGGTAGTCATAGGCGTCCTTGCCAAGCCGGCCCCGCACAAATACGTCTTCGACTTCGCTCTTGAACCTGGAGCGCTCGTTGAGGATGGCGGACCGGTAGGTGTCCTGCTTTGCCACCTCGGCGTCAAAGTTTTCGATGAGTCGGGGAAGCATGGCTGCAGCCGTCGGCACTTCATCGCGGCCCGGCGTGACCTTGTGTTCCCAGGGAACGGGAACGTCGGCGTAGAAGGCCCCCGAACCCCTCCGGGCGACCACGGTGAGTGCACCGGACAGGGCCGCCTCGCGGGGCATCCGGTCCTTGCCCGGGTGGTGCCCCAGGTCCAGGTAGATGCCGCATCCCTGCAGTGTCGCTACAACCTCGGACCGAGTCATCCCCGCGATAGGGCGCCACTCGATAGACGGCGGGCACTGGGCCCTGACCGCGTCAATCAGGTGCCCACCCTTGGCAGGGTTGTAGGTGACCAGTTGCCGGTTGCGCGGTGACTCGGGCGTGCCCTGGAACTCAGCGTTCGGCGTGTAGTCGGAAAGGAGCGAGGGCACCACGTCCAGGCGGGTGGCTATGAAGGCCCAGGCGTAGGACGACTGGACCAGGTGGACTACGTCCCGGTCTTTCCGGAGCATGCCGGGATTCACCCGGTTCTTCCACATCCGCGCGAACGGAACAGCGCCTTCTTTCGCCTTGTCCACCAGCCCTGCGGTGTTGCGCTGCCACATCCTCTCCGCCATGAACGTAAGCGAGTTGTCGATGCTCAACCACCAGCACATGCGCCGGGCGAGCTTCACCTTCGGCATTTCGTAAATGTAGGTTTCCGGGAAGACAACCACGTTCTCGGGCGAATCCACAATCTCAGGAGCTTCGGGCGCGTCGTAGACGTTGTACTGCTCCACCCGCGAATTGTGGGCTGTGTGGGGGTGCGGAACCAGGTAGGCATCCTGCCCAAGCTCCCGGAGCATATCCACGAGCTGGTGCAGGGCTTCGGGGCCGCCGGTCCTTAATCCCTTGTGGTAGAGGACAAAGATTGTTCCTGAAGTGGTGGTCATGACTGGTCTTTCGGTCTCGGCCGGGCCAGGGCACTGCTGGATGATGGGTTTTGCTACCGCAGCCGGGCGGCGAGGGAGTCGTCGATCTTGCCCATCTTCTGGCGTAGGGCATCACGAACGCCCGCCAGCGCGGCGACGAGGTGCTTTTTCCGGTTGGGGCCAAATCCGAACCTGACAACGTGGCTCTGGATCTCCATGTAGATCCGGCGAAGGACCCACGTCGGCTGTTTCAGGGCGTAACGCCGGGCGAGAATCAATGAGTTGCGCGTGATGTAGTACACACGGAACGGTGCGTGGTAGTAGACATACAGTTTCTTGGAGCCCACCCGTGCATGCCAGCCAAGGATCTTCATGGGACGTGCATTGCCCAGGCTGTGCTCCAGGTTGCAGCCCCTCCCGGCCAGGGCGCGCAGTCCACGTTCACGCAGCCGGGCGTTGAATTCGGAGTCCACGCAGTCAATGAAGAAGCCCTCGTCGAAGAAACCAACGGCCTTGAACGAGCTTGTGCGTACCAGGGTGCCGCTGGTCATCGGATCGAAGATCTGGGGTTCGTCCGGGTTGCCCCAGGTCGGCAGGGGAATGTTGTTGTGTGATTCAGCGCAGACCATGCCTACCGTTTCCGGTTCATGGGAGTTGCGCGCCGTTGCCAACGCCGAAACCACATAGTCGCCGGTAAACCGCGAATCCTGGTCCATGGTCACCACCCACTCGGGATTCCAGCGGGAAATGGCTTCCTTGATGCCGACGTTCAGCGCGCGGGCAATCCCGGAATTCGTGCCCAGCCTTATAACGACGGCGCCCGCCCGCTCCATCTCTTCCAGTGCCGGGGAGACGTCGTTGGGTGACCCGTCGTCAACCACCACAACGTGCTCAACAAAGCGCAGGAGCCAGGTGACGTTGGCCACGTTCTCCGGGCCGGGGTTGAAAGCCGAAACGACTCCGCACACGTCCGGGGCCGGCTGGGCTCCTGCCAACTCTTCGGGAACCATCACGCTGCCCTGGCCCGCCGCGCGCGCCGGACGGCCTCATAGACGTTGCGGAGGAAGACGATCCGTGCCTTCAGGATCTTAAATGCGGAACGGATGCCGTGTGGGGTCAGGTTTTCACCGTGTAAACGATGCAGGATGGTGTCTTCTTCCAGGTAAACGATGGAACGGTTAACGTTGCCCACTGTGGCCAGCCACTGGTCGTGGGACTCTTTCATGTAGGTCGGGAAAGGCAGTACCTGCTCGAGGAGCCTGTGCCGCACAGCCATGGCGCATCCCCAATGCAGCCGGTACCCGACCACGATGCCGAGGATGTTGCGGACGGCGTGCGAGGAATCTTCGGGCCGGAGGCGGATCTCATGGAATGGTCCAAGGGGCCCATCGAAGTGTTTGCAGTTGCTGACCACCATGTCCTTGCCGTCCATGGCCGAGATCATGCGTTCCACACGGCCAGGCAGCCACACGTCGTCCTGGTCCGAAAGGAACACGAACTCGCCGCGGGCCTCACTGAGGGCCCACTCGAACGTACGGACGTAGCCGTTATTGCGCTCGGCCTGGATCAGCCGGATCCGCGGGTCGTTCATTCCGGCGACAACCGCCGGCGTTTCGTCGGTGGAACAGTCGTTGACAACAATCAACTCGTCCCCTGGGCCGATTTCCGCCAGGATCGAGTCAATTTGTTCCTTGATGTGGCGGGCGCCATTATATGCCGCCATGCACACGCTGACGCGCGGCTTCGGGGCGGATGCGGGCTCCATAAGTTTCTCCTCGTGCCTCCGGGCGGTGCCAGCGGGGCGGGCAGGTCCCAAGCAGTCTAGCAAGCTGCGCCTGCCGGGAAGGACGCGGGTGCCGGTCAACTATACTCGAGGGGACGCAGCCGCCGAGCTCTTCGAGCGGAAACCACGGAAGGAACCTCAGGTCCATGACCGTTGACGTAATGTTGCCGTACTACGGCGATGTCCATCAAATGAAGCTCGCCGCCCGCAGCGTGATGAATCAGGAGAACCAGGACTGGCGGCTTGTTGTCATCGACGACGGGTACCCCGATCCAGAACCCGAGCGCTGGTTTTCAACCATCACGGATCCCCGCGTCACCTACATGAAGAACGAGCAGAATCTCGGTGCCAACGGTAACTACCGCAAGGCACTGACGCTGGTCGAAGCGCCCTATGTGGTCATCATGGGTGCCGACGACATCATGCTCCCCAACTACCTGGACGTTGTGGTCAGCGCCTTTGAGGAATACCCCAAGGCCGACGTCGTCCAGCCGGGTGTCCAGGTGATTGACGAACAGGGCATTGCGTGCACCCCCCTGGTGGATGCCGTGAAGAAGGTCTACGCCCCGAAGACCAGTGAGCGCATCGAACTGAAGGGCGAGGCAATGGCAACCAGCCTCGTCCGCGCCGACTGGGCCTATTTCCCCTCGCTGGCGTGGCGTTCCGAGACGGTGAAGCGTATCGGCTTTACGGAGGGCCTGGACGTGGTCCAGGACCTCGCACTCCTGCTGGATATCGCAGCAGAGCACGGCTCCATGATTGTGGATCCCGTCCTGGCATTCCTGTACCGCCGGCATTCTGCATCTGATTCATCCGTGCGTGCATTGGACGGCAGGCGTTTTGACGAGGAGCGGCGGTTCTTCCAGCAGCAGGCCGAGCGTTTCGGCAAGCTGGGCTGGAAGGGGGCAGCGCGGGCCGCAAGCTTCCACACGACATCCCGGCTGAACGCCGCTTCCCTGATCTTGAAGTCGGTCCAGAAGGGCAAGTTCGATTCGCTGCCCCGCCTCGCCAAACACATTGTGAGCTAAAGGCTGCAAAGAAAGGGACGCCCGGCCGGGCGTCCCTTTTCTTGTTTTCGCTTCTTTAGTTGTGCGGCCTTTTGCCGTGCCGCACAGGAGGGAGCTAGTGCCCGTGCGGCTCCGAACCGTTGACGGGCCCGCGCCCCACTTCAATCTGGTTCCGGACATCAGCCAGTTCTGCGCGGAGCAAAGCCACTTCCTCGCAGAGGATCCTTACCTCGTCTTCAGCCTGCGACTGCTCCCGGGAGAGATGGAGGCAGACGCCTACCAGCAGAATGAGCGTCATGATGAACAGAAGGTTCGCCGGCACCTGGATGCCGATGAGTCCGCTGGCTTTTTCGAGGAGTGACGGAAAAGCGGAAAGGAGGAGGGTGCCTATGCCGATGACAATCCACAGAACGGCATACTTCTCCCGAAGTTTCTGCCGGCGGAGCATCTCGAAGACAAAGAAGAGGATCGCCACGACGACGATGGAGCCCATAAGGAGCGACATATTGGAATCCTAGTTAGTGGATGGCTCGGTTTTCTTCCGCGTCAGGGCAAACAGCAAGGCCATTCCTGAGCGTCCGAGGTATATGGCGGCCTTTATTGGGTCGTGGCTGGGCGTGCCGCCCTGGCGGGCACGCATCGAGACCGCGACTTGCCTGACGGTACATCCGGAGCGGATCGCAACAACCAGCGAATCGATGGTGTCGCCAAGATACTCCGCCGGATAGTGGTCAACATACTGGCGGATCGCTTTCATGTTTGCTGCCCGGAATCCGGAGGTAACGTCGGTCAGCGTTGTTCCGGCGACCCTGGAGATCGTCCACGCCAGTACCTTCATGGCCCATTTCCGCGGGCCG
Source organism: Arthrobacter nitrophenolicus (assembly GCF_045833485.1). NCBI lineage: Bacteria > Bacillati > Actinomycetota > Actinomycetes > Micrococcales > Micrococcaceae > Arthrobacter > Arthrobacter nitrophenolicus. The sequence goes on along the minus strand of NZ_CP174504.1, from coordinate 118,592 downwards.
CGCACCGTGTAGTTGCCTTTGTCGGCGAACCGGGCACCAATGGCGATGTCGGCGTGCTGGAGGCCGTCGAGCACAGCCTTGATGTCGCGGGGATCATGCTGGCCGTCCGCGTCGACCTGGATGACCTGGCTGTATCCGTGGCTTTTCGCGTACTTGAAGCCGGTCCGCATCGCGCCGCCCACGCCCATGTTGAACGGCAGTTGCAGGACGGTGGCTCCTGCCGCCCGGGCAACCTGGGCTGTATTGTCGCGGGAGCCGTCATCGACGACCAGGACATCGCAGGGAGGGCCGAATTCGAAGACTTCCCGGATGGTGTTTCCGATGGACTCGGACTCGTTCCACGCGGGCATGATGACGAGTGTGTCGGGGGTGCGGGCGGGCACGGTCACTGTTTAATCAGTCCGTTCTTGACGTAGGACTCCAGGCGGGTGCTCGACAGGGCCGGCTCGTACCCGGCTGCCTTGATCTTGGTCAGGTCCAGCACGCTGTTGAGGGGACGGGGCGCCGCTTCCTTCCCCTGGAAGTACTCGGCAGTGCTGACGCCGGTCACAGCGGCACGGTCCTTGCCGGACAATTCGTACACGTCGGCCGCGAGGTCTGCCCAGGATTGCGGCTCGCCGTCACTGCTGAGATTGTAGGTCCCATACTCCGCACCCGAATCAAGCAGGTGGCGGATGCCGGCGGCAATGTCCTCCGTGAAGCTGAGGCGGCCGATTTGGTCATTGACCACGGAGGGCTCAATGCCTCGGTCAGCCAGGGATGCCATGGTGCGGACGAAATTGTTTCCGTCGCCGATGACCCAGCTGGTTCGGACGATGTAGTGGCGGGGCACCACCTGGACAATCGCATCGCCGGCGGCTTTTGTCTGGCCGTAGACGCCAAGCGGGGTAAAGGGCTCATCTTCGCCGTGGAGGACCTGGGCGCCGTCGAAAACGTAGTCGGAGGAAACATGGACCAGAGTGAGGTCATGCTCGACGGCGGTCCTGGCCAGTGCGGCCACGGCCGCGACGTTGACTGACCAGGCTTCGGCGCGTCCCTCCGGGGATTCTGCAGCGTCAACTGCCGTGTAGGCGGCCGCGTTGATGATGGTGGAGTAGTTCTTCCAGTTCCGGCCGGCGAAGGATTCCTGGCTGCCCAGATCGAATTCGGAGCGGCCGGCGAACTCGACCGACGAATCTCCTTCGTAGAGATTACGGAGGGCTTTGCCCAATTGTCCGTTCGCGCCCACAACCAGGGTCTTCTTCGGCGGCATCGGCACTACATCGGCCAGGCGGGGATGCGCCTTGTCCTTGTCGGACAGCTCGGCCTGGCTCAACGGGATGGGCCAGGGGACCGAGACCGTCTCGTCTGCAAGGTTCAGGAACGTGTACTGGCTTTGCGCATCAGCTGACCAGTGGTCGTTCACAAGATAGGTGTAAGCCGTGTTGTCCTCGAGCGTCTGGAACGCGTTGCCCACGCCGCGGGGAATGAAAATAGCCTGGCTCGGGTCCAGTTCAGCAGTGAAAACAGTGCCAAACGACGGGCCTTGGCGAAGGTCGACCCAGGCACCGAAGATCTTGCCGGTGGCTACCGAAATGAACTTGTCCCACGGCTCCGCGTGGATGCCGCGGGTGGTTCCAGCCTTCTCGTTGAACGAGATGTTGTTTTGGACCGGGCGGAAATCCGGAAGCCCAAGGGCGACCATTTTCTCCCGCTGCCAGTTTTCCTTGAACCAGCCCCGGTTGTCTCCGTGCACCGGGAGGTCGTACAGGACGACTCCGGGGATAGGGGTCTCGCGGGCAGCAAGCTTTTTCGAGAATTCCAAAGGCATGGACTACTGGCCCTGTTCCTTGTACTTGGCTTCGGTGGCTGCTTTCTGCGGCCGCCACCAGTCCTCGTTGTCGCGGTACCAGGCGATGGTGTCCTCGATGCCGGCGTCGAAGTTGGAGAACCGGGGTTCCCAGCCAAGTTCATCGCGGAGTTTGGTGGAGTCGATGGCGTAGCGCAGGTCGTGTCCGGGCCGGTCCACCACCTGGTCGTAGGCGTCCGGTGACTGGCCCATGTGCTTGAGGATCAGTTCGACGACGTCCTTGTTGTTCTTCTCGCCGTCGGCGCCGATCAGGTAGGTCTCGCCGATCCGGCCCTTGGCGATGATGGCAAGCACGGCCGAGGAGTGGTCGTTGGCGTGGATCCAGTCGCGGACGTTTTCACCCTTGCCGTAGAGCTTGGGCCGGACGCCGTCGATGACGTTGGTGATCTGCCGGGGGATGAACTTTTCCACGTGCTGGTACGGGCCGTAGTTGTTGGAGCAGTTGCTGATGGTCGCTTGCAGCCCGAAGGACCGCACCCAGGCCCGGACCAGCAGGTCAGAGCCCGCCTTGGTGGAGGAGTACGGGCTGGAGGGGTTGTACGGGGTCTGCTCGGTGAACCGCTCCGGGTCATCCAGCTCCAGGTCGCCGTACACCTCGTCGGTGGAGATGTGGTGGAAGCGCTTGTTGTGCTTCCGGGCCGCCTCGATCAGCGTGTAGGTGCCGATGATGTTGGTGTCCAGGAACGGGCGCGGGTCATGCAGCGAGTTGTCGTTGTGCGATTCGGCCGCGTAGTGGACCACCACGTCAGTCGCGGCGACGAGCCCGTCCACCAGGCCGGCGTCGGCGATATCACCCTGGACAAAGGTGAAACGGTCCTCGGGAAGGCCGCGGAGTGATTCCAGGTTGCCTGCGTAGGTCAGCTTGTCCAGCACGGTCACGTGGTCATCGGTGTTATCAAGTACGTAATGGACGAAGTTGGAACCGATGAACCCGGCACCGCCGGTAACAAGAAGTCGCTGCATAATTCCCAAGGGTACCGGATTTGCCGCGGCAGTTAGCGAAAGGAAAGATGGGGGACATGCGCGGAATAATACTTGCCGGCGGTACCGGCTCCAGGCTTCACCCCATCACGCTGGGCGTCAGCAAGCAGTTGGTCCCGGTCTACGACAAGCCAATGATCTACTACCCGCTGTCCACACTGATCCTTGCGGGCATCCGGGACATCCTGATCATCACTACCCCGCATGACGCGGACCAGTTCGAACGGCTGCTGGGGGACGGCTCGCGTTTCGGCGTTTCCATCACCTACAAGCAGCAGCCCTCCCCGGACGGCCTGGCACAGGCCTTCATCCTGGGCGCAGAGCACATTGGCGATGACAATGTTGCCCTTGTCCTGGGTGACAACATTTTCTACGGCCAGGGCATGGGCACGCAGCTGCGCCGGTTCGAGAACATCGACGGCGGCGCGGTCTTCGGTTATTGGGTAGCCGATCCCAAGGCATACGGAGTGGTTGAATTCGATTCCGAAGGCCGGGCCATTTCGCTTGAAGAGAAGCCCGACAAGCCGAAAAGCCACTATGCGGTTCCCGGTCTCTACTTCTACGACAACGACGTCGTGGAAATTGCCCGGAACCTCAAGCCCTCTGCGAGGGGGGAACTTGAGATCACGGACGTCAACCGGACGTACCTGGAAAAGGGAAAGCTGCAGGTGGAGATCCTTCCCCGCGGAACTGCGTGGCTGGACACCGGAACCTTCAATGACCTCAATGACGCGTCCAACTTTGTCCGCACCACTGAGAACCGGCAGGGCCTGAAGATCGGGGCACCCGAAGAAATTGCCTGGCGGCTTGGCTTCCTCACGGACGACGAACTGCGGGAGCGGGCGGAGCCGTTGGTCAAGAGCGGATATGGCTCCTACCTGATCGACTTGCTGGAGTACGGCCACTAACCAGTAGTCCAAATAGAAAGGGAGGCGGAACCCGCTGTGCGGGTTCCGCCTCCCTTTCTTTTTGATCAGCGCAGGGTGATTCTTGCGCCGCCTGCCGCTGTCCAGGTGATGGTGCCGCCCTGGAAAGACTGGCTGCAGGAAGTCCTGTCTGCTGTGCAGGTCTGGCTGCTGGTGGGATATCCCAGGGCCCCGGCTTCGAATCCCTGGCTGGCCCAGCTCTGCTGGATCGGCCCGGGCACTATCAGGTGGGCGCCGCTGGTGGATGACCACATGATGGTGCCTTTTTCGAAGTTCTGGAAGCAGCCGCCGTTGCGAAGGCCGCAGATGGTTTCGCTCGTGGGGTAGCCCAGTGAACCGGATTCGTACCCTGTGGCGGCCCACCGCTCCCTGATGGGAGTTGACGTGAGAGCCTGTGCCCCGGTGGCAGGGGAGTACATGACCGTGCCCTTGGAGAAGTTCTGGAAGCAGCCACTGTTGCGCAGCCCGCAGATCTGCCCGCTGACCGGATAACCGAGCTTGCCGGCCTCGAATCCGGAGCTGACCCATGCGTCCCGCACGGGGCCGAACATGACCGCATTGGCTCCGCTGGCCGGCGACCACAGCACCGTTCCCGAGGAGTAGTTCTGGAAGCACCCGCCGTCGACCAAACCGCAGATCACAGCGGATGCCGGGTAGCCGAGGGAGCCGTTTTCAAAACCCGACTTTTGCCACAGGTCCCGGATCGGTCCCAGGATGCTCGGCTGGGCGCCGGTGGCCGGCGAGTACATCAACGCACCCTTGGTGAACATCTGGAAGCAGCCGCCGTCTTTCAGTCCGCAGTACTGGCCCGAGGTTGGATAGCCGAGGCTGCCTGCACCCCAGCCGGTGCGCTCCCAACCGGCCGCCATCGGTCCTGCCGCAACAGTTTCGGTAGGGGTGGCAGCTGAATAGGCGGCCACGCCTTGCTCAAATGACTGACGGCATTCGGTCTGGACGGCCCCGCAACTGGCGGGACCGGTCGGATAGCCGAGGCGGCCATTCTCGAATCCGGACTTCTGCCAGTAATCAAGGATCCGGCCGGTCAGTGTAAACGCCCCGGTAGTGGGGGAGAACAGCAGGGCGCCGCCCTGGAACAACTGGTAGCAGCCGCCCCCGCGCAGCCCGCACACCTCTCCCGCGACCGGGAAACCAATGGGCTCTCCCTTTGTACGGGAGGCTTTCCAGGTTTCACCCATGCCCATGAACACCGGCCAGGCGCCTGTGGTGGAGGTCCAGGCTACTACGCCGCCGCTGAAATTCTGGGTGCAGGAGGTACTGGTGCAGACGGCTTCCGCGCTCGGGTAGCCGAGCAACCCGTTCTCGAAGCCCGCCCGTCCCCACGCATCCAGCACCGGGCCGGTCTTGACCAGGCGTGCACCCGTCGCCGGGCTCCACATGACGGAACCGGCCTGGAAGAGCTGGAAGCATCCGCCGTTCTTGAGGCCACAGACCTGGTCGCTCAGCGGGTAGCCAAGGCTCCCGTTTTCGTAGCCCTGCGCCGCCCAATACTCACGGATAGCTCCGAATGGCACCAGCGCCGCTCCCGTTGCGGGTGACCACATGATGGACCCGCCCTGGTAATTCTGGAAGCAGCCGCCGTTCTTCAGTCCGCAAATGACCCCGGATACCGGATACCCCATCTGGCCGTTTTCGTATCCCTTGCGGGCCCAGGCATCGCGGATGGGTCCGGCGAGGCTGGGTTGCGCTCCCGCAGTGGGCGACCACATGACGATTCCGGTCTCGTATCCGCGGAAGCATCCGCCGTCGCGAAGCCCGCACACTGTGGATGAGATGGCAGCGCCCAAGGACGGCATGGACGCCCGAAGTGCGTCGATGGCCCGGGTGGCAGCCGGCGGCACCCCACTTGAGGCGAACGCCTTCAGCCCTGCGTAGTCGCCATTCCAGACATTCGAGTCACCGGCAAAGGGGCCTGTGCTGCTGTACTGCCAGATGCTGTATGTACCCCAGCTGGCCGAGGGGACCGGTCCTGCGTTGTTGGTGGGGGAGCTGGGGTAGGCGGCGACCCAGAGCGGGTAGTCGCCAAAGCCTGCCGGGTTGCCGAGGCACTGGTTCCACCAGTTTGTGTTGGTATAGATGACCGGCAGCCTGCCGGTCAGCGACTGCATTGTGGTGCCGAAGTCCCGCACCCAGGTTTGCAGCTGGGCGGGAGACATGTTGTAGCAGGTGTTGCCGAAGTAGAAGCCGTTGATGGTCCGGCCTTCGTAGGGGTTGAACTCAAAGTCCAGCACCGGCGGCATGGTGTATCCGTCGCTTGACCAACCACCGCCGTTCTGCACAAAGTACCGTGCCTGGTCCGCACCCGAGGACCAGTTGGGAATCGCGAAGTGGTAGGCGCCGCGGATCATGCCGACATTCCGCGAGCCCTGGAACTGGGAGCCGTAGTAGGGGTTCGTGTAGTAGTTGCCCTCCGTGGCCTTGACGTAGGCGAAACGCGCCCCCATGTTCCACTGGTGCTGCCAGTCCACGCTTGGCTGGTGCCCGCTGACGTCCAGTCCCTGCACCCCAAAGGTCGGCATCCAGGTGCCTTCGCTGGCCAGCGGTTCCGCGCTGAGTTTCGTCAGTGAGTCCGAGCGGCCAGAGGTTACCCGGGCGGACCGTTGCCCCATTTCCGCCCCGCCCACGCCGACCGCATCTGCCATCGACTGCGCCGTCTCGGGTGATGGAGTCGGGGCCGGAGGTTCGCTGGCTTGCGGGCTGGTTGCAGCCGGGGATGTGGCGCTTGCCTCCGGGGTCGACGTCGGAACCGGCGCCGGTGCCGAAGGCTCGGCAGTACCCGGCGCAGGCGAAGACGTGGCAGGGGCCGGAGCGGGTTCCACCGCCAAGGCAACACCCGAGACGCCTGGGCCGGTGACCAGGGCGGCCAACAGCAGTGCTATGCCCAGCGGTCTTCTGGCGGGGTGACGGGACTGAGACAGGTTCCGTTTCATTATGGCTCCGGAGACAATGAGGCGCTCCATGAGCCCTCATGCGGGTTGCTGTTCCGGCCGATCCCCCAGGAACAAACCGGACAGGTTTCTGATAATTAACGCGCTCACCATAGCACCGTGTTGCTGGTGTAAACAGTGGTACTGATGATGCATTTGATGATCTTGTGACTATCCTGCGCTTATCCACAGCTGATACTGAACACTTGTTGCAATGCTTTGGGCTCCTTAGGCTTTACCCAATCGCACTGCCGTCCGCTGGGGGAGGCAGTCATCTGGGGGAACACTTATGGATGCTCTGGCAATTGTCGAGGATGAAGTCCGCGAGCTCATCCGGCGCAGGGGACTCGATCCGTTGAGGCAGGCAGGCGAGGTCCGCAGGCTGGTAGAGGCCGCCGTCGTTGACTACGACGAGCGGGCGCTAACGGGACCACTGCCGCCACTTGGCCCCCTGGACACGGCCCGCCGGTTCCTCTTCGATGCAGTGGCCGGCTTTGGAATCCTGCAGCCACTCCTCGACGATCCCTCCATTGAAGAGATATGGCTCAACGCCCCCAACGAAATCTTTGTCGCCAGGAACGGCGAGTCCGAACTGACGTCCCTGAGCCTGTCCGACCAGCAAGTGCGGGACCTGGTGGAACGGATGCTCAAGAGCTCCGGCCGCCGCCTGGACATGTCCTCCCCGTTCGTTGATGCGGCTTTGCCGGACGGCTCCCGGCTGCATGTGGTGATTCCCGATGTCACGCGCCGGCACTGGGCCGTGAACATCAGGAAATTCGTCGTCAAAGCCAGCCGGCTCGAACATCTCGTCGAACTGGGCACCCTGACTCCGCAATCAGCGCGGTTCCTTGGCGCTGCTGTTTCAAGCGGGCTCAACATCCTGGTGTCCGGGGCCACGCAGGCGGGCAAAACCACCATGCTGAATTGCCTTGCCGCGGGTATTGGCAGCAGGGAGCGGGTTATCACGGTTGAGGAGATCTTCGAGCTGCAGCTTCCGCTGCGCGACGTTGTGGGGCTTCAGTGCCGGCAGCCGAACCTCGAAGGAGAAGGCGAGATTCCACTCCGCCGCCTGGTGAAGGAAGCCCTGCGCATGCGGCCGGACCGCCTGGTTGTTGGAGAAGTCCGCGAAGCGGAGAGCCTGGACATGCTCATTGCGCTCAACTCCGGCCTCCCTGGTATGTGCACCGTGCACGCCAACTCCGCCCACGACGCCGTGACAAAGATCTGCACCCTTCCCCTGCTGGCGGGGGAAAACATCTCGTCAGCCTTCGTTGTGCCCACGGTCGCCTCGTGCATCGACCTTGTGGTGCACTGCAGCCGGCAGCCAAACGGACGCCGGGAGGTTACCGAAATACTGTCCCTGGGCCGCCGGGTGGAAAACGGCGTCATCGAGTCATCACTTGTTTTCGCCATGGCGGACGGGGTCCTGCAGCCCCGCGCTAACAGCATGCCGGCCGCGGAGAAATTCTCGCGTGCAGGCTTCGACGTCGCCGCACTGTTGGATCCGCGATGATTTCCGCTTTACTGGGGGTTACAACAGGAACGGGACTATTCCTGATCTGGTGGTCGTTGTGGGAATCCCCGCAGGTGGGGCGCCGAATCCGTAAACCAAGCCGGGTCGCCGATCTCCTGGTTGCAGCCGGGGTGGACAAGGTATCCGTGAGCGGGCTGCTGGGCACCTGCGTGGGCCTTGGACTGTTTGTGGTCCTGGTCTTCTTCGCGGTCAGCCGCTCCTGGCCAATCGCGGCCTGCTTCGGGCTGTTTGCAGGGTGGCTTCCCGTCACTATCCTGCGCTGGCGTGCCAAAAAGAGGACGGCCATGCTCCGTCAGCTGTGGCCCGACGTTGTGGACCATCTGCGGTCCGCCATTCGGGCGGGACTGCCGCTGCCCGAGGCGCTGATCCAGCTTGGTGACAAGGGCCCCGAAGAACTGCGGCCGGTATTCCGTGAATTCGGCGCCGACTACCGTGCCGGCGGACAGTTCGACGGATCGCTCAACAAGCTCAAGCACAGGCTTGCCGATCCCGTCGCGGACCGGATTGTCGAAGCCCTGCGCCTGACACGGGAAGTGGGTGGCTCAGACCTCGGCAAACTGCTGGGCACCCTGGGCGAGTTCCTGCGCGAAAGCGCCCGCACCCGCAGCGAACTGGAAGCTCGGCAGTCCTGGACCATCAACGCGGCCCGGCTGGCTGTAGCGGCGCCATGGATCGTCATGATCCTGCTGGCTACCCGGCCGGAGGCGGTGCAGGCGTACAACACGCCTGCAGGAGCCGCGGTACTGCTCGGCGGCCTCGTCGTTTCCCTGGTCTGCTACTCCATCATGCTGAAAATAGGAGCCCTTCCCCAGGAAGAGCGGGTGCTCCGATGACTGCTCCCTCTCCCGCCGCCATCATCTGCGGAGCACTCCTGGGCATTGGCCTGTGGCTCGTCATCTTCAGGTCGCCGTATATGCGGGCAACGACGTTCGCCGAAAGGATCGAGCCCCAGCTCAAGTCCCAGAACCTGGAGTCGCGGCTGCTGCATACCGGAGAGCACACAGTTACTCCCTTCGGCCCGCTGGAAAGGATTCTGCGCCCCGTCATACGCGACTTGCTGACTGCGCTCGGAAGATTGAATCCCTCCCCGGGGGCCACGGTCCGGCGGCTTGCGCAAGCAGGACTCAGCAAGTCGCCCATCGATTTCAGGGCAGAACAACTTCTTTGGGCAGCAGCCGGCTTTGCCGCTGCCCTGGGTTTGACGTTTGTCGGTGCTGCCGCAGGCCGGTTCAACCCGCTGTTCGCAGCGGTGGCCGTCCTCGGCAGTGCCATCGGCGGTTTCATGCTGCGTGACTATTGGCTGGGGGTCCAGGTCCGGCGCCGGGAGGCCAGGATGATGGCTGAATTCCCCAGCCTGGCAGAACTCATGGCGCTGGCAGTGGGTGCGGGGGAGAGTGCGAGCGGCGCCCTGGATAGGGTCTCCCGGAGCGCACAGGGCGAACTGGCAAAGGAGTTTTCCAGGATCCTCGCAGAGACGAGGGCCGGCAAGCCACTCGTCCTCGCGCTGCAGGAGTTCTCGGCACGAACCGACCTGGCCGCACTGGGCAGATTCGTGGACGGCATCGTTGTGGCGGTTGAACGCGGCACGCCTTTGGCCGATGTGCTTCGTGCCCAGGCACAGGACGTGCGCGATACAGCCAAACGCGACTTGATGGAAACTGCCGGCAAGAAGGAAATCGCCATGATGGTGCCGCTCGTCTTCGGCGTGCTTCCGCTGACAGTGGTCTTCGCCGTCTTCCCCGGCATCGCGGCCATCAGCCTGGGCTTCTAGCGCGCGGAGAAACGCGGTGCCTTGGCAAATCCAGTGACATTGAAAAACCGGACTATCAAACAAGGAAGAGGAAGAAGGATGAAGAACCTGGGAATGCGCTGCGGGATGCTGCTTCTGGCGCTCGCCGCCGCGCGCCGCCCTGCCACCGACCACCCCGAGCGGGGCGACGTACCTGGCTGGGTGATGATCACACTGATGTCCGCCGTCCTTGTTGCCGCCCTCCTGGCGCTCGCGGGACCGGCACTGGAAACGATGTTTAACCAGGCGATGGACAAGGTGGGCAGCTAAAGCTCATGAGGAAGTCCGGCCGCCGGCGCCTGACGGCCCACCACGTACCTGCGCCGAGGGAACAGGGCTCGGCCGTGGTGGACTTTGTCCTGGTGGGCGGGCTGCTCACGATGTTTTTCCTCGCGGTCATTCAGCTGGCATTGGTTCTGCACGTCCGCAACACCCTCATTGATGCCGCAGCCTCCGGGGCCCGCTACGGGACCCTTGCTGACCGCACCGCCGCCGACGCTGAAGAGCGCAGCCGTGCCCTCATTGCCACGGCGCTGAACCCGGGCTTTGCCGAACAGGTCAGCACCAGCGAAGTGACTGTCCAAGGTATGCGGACGCTGGAAGTGACAGTGCGGGCGCCCATGCCGGTCATTGGCCTGATAGGTCCGCGGGACCTGCTGGAGGTGAAAGGCCATGCGGCCCTGCAGCCCTGACGCGATGCACCGTGTCCAAGGGCGTCTCCGGGATGCACTGTGCCTGGGGCCAAAGAAGGACAGGAGCGAGCAGGGGAGTGCCGTGGTTGAGTTCACTTTCCTTGCCCTTCTGCTGATGGTCCCGCTGGTGTAATTCATCATCACCGTGGGGCAGGTCCAGGGCGGTTCGTTTGCCGTCGTCGGCGCGGCGGACCAGGCCGCCAAAGTCTACGTAGCCCAGCCCGACGCATCCACTGCCCAAGCCGCCGCGGAACAGGCCGCGGCCCTGGCGCTTGCCGACTTTGGGCATGGCACGGAACAGGCCCAGGTTGCCATCAGCTGCAGCCCCGACGATTGCCAGGCCCCGGGAACCGCGGTCACCACAACCGTCAGTCTCTCCATCCCCCTGCCGTTCATCCCCTTCGGCGACGGCCTCCGGCTGTCCGCCACTGAGGTGGAAGCATCGGCGACCCAACTGGTGGGCCGGTTCCGGTGAGAAAAAGCAGGCCCAATGACGACGGCCAGATGATGGTGATGATCCTTGGATTCGTTGCGGTGGCCCTGCTGGTCGCAACGGTCATGATCGGCATCACCGCGGTCTACCTGGAGCACAAACGGCTGCTTTCACTCGCGGATGGCGCCTCCCTCGCGGCAGCAGACAGCTTCACGCTCGGCGAAGTCGAGTCCCACGGAGGAAGCCCGTCTGCCGTCCTCATTCCTGCCCGCGTCCGGAACGTGGCTGCCGACTTTGTTGCCAGGAGCCCGGCAGCGGAACGTTTTGATGCCCTTGCTGTAGCCGGGGCGACGGGATCGCCCGACGGTTCCACCGCCGTCGTGGTTCTCACCGCCGCCGTGCACCCGCCCGTGGTGAACTTCCTGGTCCCCGGCGGCATTCCAATCGAAGCGACGTCGACGGCGCGCTCCCGGCTGACTCGCTGACCGTTACCAGGGCAGAACCACGGGGCAGAGGGGCCGTACCACCATAGGACAAGGGCCAGGGGACGGATAGCGTAGGCTTAAACGACCATGGCCAATATTGATTTTTCCGCTGAAATCCGCGCGCTCCGCGCCACTTACGCTTCCATCGAACGCGTCACTGACGTTGAGGCACTCAAGGAAGACATCGCCGAACTGAGCGAGCGGGCAGGGGAGCCGGACCTGTGGGACGACCCCTCGGCGGCGCAGAAAATCACCTCGAGGCTCTCGCACCGGCAGTCGGAACTGGAGCGCCTCACCAGCCTGGAATCCCGTATCGACGACCTCGAGGTGCTGGTGGAACTGGGCCAGGACGAGGACGACGCCGACTCCATGGGAGAAGCGGCCACCGAACTGGAGTCCATCCGCAAGGCCCTCAAGGAACTCGAAGTCGTGACACTGCTGTCCGGCGAATATGACGAGCGCGAGGCCGTGGTTTCAATCCGCGCGGGAGCCGGCGGCGTGGATGCTGCCGACTTTGCCGAAATGCTGCTCCGGATGTATCTCCGCTGGGCCGAACGCCACGGATATCCCACCACGGTCATGGACACGTCCTACGCCGAAGAAGCCGGACTGAAGTCGGCCACCTTCGAAGTAAAGGCGCCCTATGCCTACGGCACACTCAGCGTCGAGGCCGGAACGCACCGCCTGGTCCGGATCAGCCCGTTCGACAACCAGGGCCGGCGGCAGACCTCGTTTGCCGCCGTGGAGGTCATCCCGCTGATCGAGCAGACTGACTCCATCGAAATTCCGGACAACGAAATCCGCGTTGACGTCTTCCGGTCATCCGGCCCGGGCGGCCAGTCCGTGAACACCACGGACTCGGCGGTGCGCCTCACGCACATCCCCACGGGCACCGTGGTGTCCATGCAGAACGAAAAGTCGCAGCTTCAGAACCGTGCTGCGGCCATGCGCGTCCTGCAGTCCAGGCTCCTCCTCCTCAAGAAGGAACAGGAAGACGCCGAAAAGAAGGCGCTCGCCGGCGACGTCAAGGCCTCCTGGGGTGACCAGATGCGCTCCTACGTCCTCAACCCGTACCAGATGGTCAAGGACCTGCGCACGGAGCACGAAGTCGGCAACACATCCGCTGTGTTTGACGGTGAGATCGACGACTTCATCGACGCCGGAATTCGCTGGCGGACGGACAACCGCAACGCCGAAAAGTAGGAGCCTTGCGGGCCCCGGCCCGCGGATCCGGCGACACGCCCCGTGAAAACGATGTAATGCGCGGGCCTTCCTGCGTATAGTCGAGGGGCCGGGGCCCTATTTCCCCAACAGAAACCCGTGCACCGGCTGCAGAACTGGGCTGCATTCGCAAGGATCGGCCATGCCCTGCAGGGTACTTAGGGCCATGATCCGATTCGAAAATGTCACCAAGGTCTACGACCAGAAAGCCCGGCCTGCGCTGGACTCGGTCACCCTTGAGATTGACCGTGGCGAATTCGCCTTCCTGGTCGGCGCATCAGGCTCCGGCAAATCCACGTTCCTCCGCCTGGTGCTGAAGGAAGACCGCGCCACGTCCGGCGCCGTCTACGTCGCCGGACAAAACGTTGCCAGGATTTCCAGTTGGCGGGTACCGCGGCTCCGGCGCGGCATCGGCGTCGTCTTCCAGGACTTCCGGCTGCTGCCCCAAAAGAACGTGTTCGCCAACGTGGCGTTTGCCATGCAGGTCATCGGCAAGAGCCGCAGCGTTATCCGGGACACCGTTCCCGAAGTGCTCAAGACCGTTGGACTGGAGGGCAAGGAACACCGCATGCCGCACGAGCTCTCCGGCGGCGAGCAGCAGCGCGTGGCCATTGCCCGCGCCGTCGTCAACCGGCCCGGCATCCTCCTCGCCGACGAGCCCACCGGAAACCTTGACCCCACCACGTCCATGGGCATCATGGGCATCCTGGACAAGATCAACCAGAACGGCACCACCGTGGTGATGGCCACGCACGACGACGACATCGTCAACGAGATGCGCAAACGCGTGGTGGAACTCAAGAACGGGGTGGTCATCCGTGACGAGGCCAAGGCCCTGTACACCTCAATGATCCCCGTGGTGGGACAGTCCCGCAGGCTTAAGGACGCCAGCGGCAGGGAAGAACCCGACGGCGGCCTGCCGGGCGACGGGCGCGAAGGCGGGGCACAGCGATGAGGCTCGCGTTCATCCTCTCCGAGATCGGCAGCGGCCTGCGCCGCAACCTGTCCATGGTGGTCTCCGTCATCCTGGTCACCTTCGTGTCGCTGACCTTTGTGGGCGCTGCCGGCATGCTGCAGATGCAGATCAATCAGATGAAGGGCTACTGGTACGACAAAGTCCAGGTGGCCATCTTCCTGTGCAGTGAAGGATCGACGGCGGCCGGTTGCGCGGGCGGGCCCGTCACCCCGGAACAGCAGGAGAGCCTGAACGGCCTCCTGGAGTCACCCGCAGTTGCGCAATACATCAACGACTTCCAGTACGAGTCCAAGGAAGAGGCCTACAAGCACTTCAAGGACCAGTTCTCCAACTCTCCCATCGTGGATTCCGTGACCCCGGACCAGCTGCCGGCATCGTTCCGGATCAACCTGAAGGACCCGGAGAAGTACCAGATCATCAGCGAAACCTTCTCGTCCCAGCCAGGCGTGGAAACGGTCATTGACCAGCGCCAGCTCCTGGAGCGCCTCTTCTCGGTCATGAACGGCGCCTCCCTGGTGGCTGTCAGCATCGCCGGTGTCATGATCGTCTGTGCCATCCTCCTGATCGCCACTACCATCCGGCTCTCCGCATTCAGCCGGCGCCGCGAGACCGGCATCATGCGCCTGGTGGGCGCTTCGAAGACGGTCATCCAGTTGCCCTTCATCCTGGAGGGCGTCATCGCCGCCGTGATCGGGGCGGCACTGGCCTCCGGAACATTGTGGGCCGTTGCCCACTTCTTCCTCGGCGAGTACATGTCCCGGCAATATCCGGACACCGCTTTCATCTCGTCAGGGCAAACCCTGATCCTCGCGCCTGCCCTGCTAATCCTTGGCGGATCCTTGGCTGGAATTTCGTCTCTCTTGACCTTGCGCCGATACCTTCGCGTCTAGGTATGCAAACCAAACAAGGAATGCCCATGAACTTCACGCAGCAGACGTCCCACCGCCCCCTCCAGAGGGGCCGCGGCAGGGCGCGCCGGTCAGGTGTCCTCAGCGGCGTGCTCGCCGTGGTCCTCGCGGCCGGTCTGGCAGCATCAACCCCCGCAGCGTTCGCTGACGAGCTTGAGGACCGCCAGAAAGCCCTCGAGGCGGAAGCTTCGCGGGTCCAGCAGTCGCTGGAGTTTGTGGATTCGCGCATTGCCAAGGCGGCGAGCGACCTGGTCATCTACCAGGGCCAGCTGCCCGGCGCGCAGCAGGCGCTCCTTGAGGCGCAGGGCCGTGTTGCCAGTGCTGTCAAAGAGGTGGAGGCCCTCTCGGCGCGCGTCGATATGGCGCAGCAGAACAAGGCGAAGATCACCCAGCAGCTGGAAACGGACAAGCAGAAGATCGCCGATACCAAGAAGCTCATTGGGCAGATTGCCACGCAGGCCTACAAGTCCGGTGGAGTGCCCTCCAACCTTTCCCTGTTTTTTGGCTCCAACAACGGCGGCAGCCTGACCGAGACCATGGACCTAGCGGACCAGGCCATGCGCAGCCAGAACGCCGCCATGGACAAGCTCTCCCAGCAGAGTGCCTCGAACGTCAACTCGGAAGCCCGGCTGCAGGCCGTAGAGGCGGAGATCAAGGACCTCAAGGCCAAGGCTGACGCGGCCCTTGAGCGGGAAAAGGCGGCGCGCGACGAGGCGGAGGCCAAGAAGGCTCAGGTGGACCAGCTCATTGCCGATACTGTCCGCCTCGACGCTGAACTCCAGGCCGCCAAGCCGGGCATCCAGTCGCAGCTGGCGAACGTGCAGGCGAGCCAGAACGCCGTCGCCGCCGAAATCCAGGAACGTGACCGGAGGCTCCGCGAGGCCTGGGAAGCCGAGCAGCGCAGGCTTGCGGAAGCAGCGGCCGCCGCGGCTGCGGCAGCTGCCGCAGCAAAGGGCCAGGCGCCCCCGCCCGCGCAGCCGTTCGTGCCGCCGGTGGGATCGCCGTCGGCCTTCGGACTCCGCCATCCGTTCAACGGCGGCGTCCCCATCACCTCCGGCTTTGGTTGGCGGGCCACACCTCCCGGAACCATCGACTTCTATGGCCAGGGCGGCTATATGCACACCGGTATCGACTTCGGCGCAGCCTGCGGTACGCCGGTTTATGCGGCAGCGGCCGGCGAAGTGTTCGGCTCGGGCTGGAGCTCCGCGGACGGCGGTGGATGGCGGGTGAAGATCTCCCACGGACTGGTGGAGGGCAACACCCTGAATACCATCTACTACCACAACGCCAGCATCGTGGTGTCGAACGGCCAGCGGGTTTCCCAGGGACAGCTGATTGCCTACTCCGGCAACACCGGCAACTCGACCGGCTGCCACTCCCACTTCGAGACGTGGCTTAATGGCAGTGCTGTGGACCCGATGGGACTGCTGTAGCCGCGTTACGGCGCTGCCGTAAACTGGTATGACTCCGGACCGGGCCGGCCTGGAGGACATCGCAACCTGAAAACTGAGGAGCTTTCCCGTGCCTAAAGAAAGTGGCCGTAAAGTGGTGGCCACCAACCGGAAGGCCCGGCATGATTACCACGTGCTGGACACCTACGAGGCTGGCATCGCGCTCATGGGAACTGAAGTGAAGTCCCTGCGCGAAGGACATGCATCGATGGTGGACGGTTTCTGTACCTTCTACAACGACGAGCTGTGGATGGAAGCCATCCATATCCCCGAATACAACCAGGGCAGCTGGACCAACCATGCCGCACGGCGGCGCCGGAAGCTGCTGCTGCACCGCGAGGAGCTCATCAAAATTTCCCACAAGGTGCGCGAATCGGGGTACACCATTGTGCCGCTGCAGCTGTACTTCGTGGACGGCAAGGCCAAGGTGGAGATCGGCGTCGCCCGGGGCAAGCGCGAGTATGACAAGCGCCAGACGCTGCGCGAACAGCAGGACAACCGGGAAGCGCAGCGGGAAATGCGGGAACGCAACCGGCGCAGGTAGGAATGAATCCCGGAGAACATGCGTTACTATAGATAGTCCGGTGGGCATGCCTGCCGGTTTGGTAACAAAATATGGGGATGATCGGTTTCGACGGTGTTTGTCGCGACAGGTGAAGCGGGCCGAGGATGCAGAATTATCTCGTTAACGCTTTCTGCAAAACAATAAGTGCCAAACAAACGCGCACTGACTTCGCTCTTGCTGCCTAAGCAGTAAGACAGTCCGTCAGCCCGGGGTTGCTATCGCCCCGGTTCCTGGCGTCATTTAGATAGCCACTGCTGTTTGCTCCCGTCATCGGAGTAAACGGGACTTTTAGATGACTGGGCCCGGATCAGCCAGCTGTTTGCAGCATGGCTGGGGCCGAGAAAATCCGACGCAAACTGCGCCCGGAGAAGCCCTGACAACACGACATCGGACGGGGGTTCAATTCCCCCCATCTCCACCAAAAAAGCCCCGGATTTCCGGGGCTTTTTTAGTGCCCTCCCGCGGGAGGAGGCCAGGGCGGGCGCCGCAGCACCCCGGCCCGCGGTCCGGGTGCCTTTCCTTTCCCGGGCCGGCGCTGCCCGTTCACCCACGGCGTAGCCTGCACGGGACTAGGAGGCCGCCGCCGCTCGTTGTGATCGGTAAGGCCCGGTACAAGCAAGGGCAGTCCGGGCGGGCACAACCAGGAGGTGCGCCGTGGACCAGGAGCGGGAACCGGCTTTCGTCGAGGACGACGGCGAGGTGCTGGATTCGTATTCACGGACAGTCATGCGCGTGGCGGCGGCCGTCACCCCGCACGTGGCGGCGATCGAGATGACGGCGCGGCGGCGCAACGCCAGGATGCGCATGGGAGCCGGCTCCGCAGTTCTCTTCACCCAGGATGGCTATCTCCTGACCAACTCCCACGTGGTGGCCGGGACGGAGAGGGGCCATGCGGTCTTCGCCGACGGCAGCCGGATGGAACTCGAACTGGTGGGCAGCGATCCCTTGTCCGATCTCGCCGTCGTCCATGGCAGGCGCCCGAAAGTTCCGCCCGCTGAATTCGGAGCCGCGGAAACCCTGCGCGTGGGACAACTTGTTGTGGCGGTGGGAAACCCGTTGGGCCTTGCCGGCTCTGTCACGGCGGGCGTCGTGAGCGGCCTTGGCCGTGCCATCCCTGTGTGGTCGGGCAACAACCGTAGGGTCATCGAAGATGTTATCCAGACCGATGCGGCGTTGAACCCCGGTAACTCCGGGGGTGCCCTCGCCGACACGCACAGCAGGATCGTGGGCATCAATACTGCAGTGGCCGGCGCTGGGCTGGGACTGGCGGTTCCGATTAACGCGACCACGCGGCGGATCATCTCCGCCCTGCTGTCCGACGGGCGGGTCCGGCGTGCCTACCTGGGCCTGGTCAGCACCCCGATCCGGCTGAACCCCAGCGCAGTGATCAGGACAGGCCAGCGGGAAGGGCTGCGGATCGTGGAGGTGCTGCCCGGCTCACCGGCTGACAGGGCGGGCCTGGCAGCGGGAGACATCCTCTTGACGGCAGGCGGGCGGCCCGTCAGCAACGCCGAAAGCCTGCAGCGGCTGCTCTTTGCGGATGCGATCGGCCAGCCGCTGGATCTCGCGGTACTGCGGGATGGAGCGGAGAGCCATCTGGTGGCCGTGCCGGACGAGATGACCGGCAACGGCAGCTAAATGCGCCGGAACAGCCAGGGAAAAGCCGCGTCAGCGCCCTGTGTCCGGCGCCGCAACGTCGGCGATGCCCACGAAACGCGTCCCGACGCCGTCGAACTCGCTGCGGACGAACCCCGGCGCGGCGGGCGGCACGTCCGCGGGTGCATGGTGATGGCAGACAACGTACGTGAAGTCCGGCCACCATTTCTTGGGGCGCGCCGCCTCCTCGTAGCCGCAGACCGCGCACTCAAGGTGGACCCAGACCGGCCGCTTGCCCGTCCGGTTGGCGCGGGACTGGACCAGCCAGGGCGGCGGGTTATCCAGGATCGCACCCAGTTCGGCCTCGGTCATCCATTTGGGAAGGCCGTGGCGCTGGGCCATTTCCAGCGGCACATCCAGGGCAATTGCCGCGTCACGTCTGCTAATCATCACTGTCCACCATACGGGAGCCCGCCAAATCATCGCCGGGCCCCGGCGGGGGGGACCGGCTAACCGGGCCGCATGACTAGCCTGTCAGCGCGATACCGGCAGCAGCCGCGGCGAAGCCGAGCACCAGGTTGACGGCGATATTGAGGACAGCCGCGCCGACGCGCGACTCCGCAAAGAGGCGCACTGTGGCTGTGGTCCAGGAACTGAAGGTGGTCAGCCCGCCCGCCAGGCCCGCCGACAGCCCGGCCTGCCAGTCAGGGCCCAGGCCAAGCCCCGCTGCCGCGCCATGGGACAGCCCGATGATGAAGCATCCCGCCACGTTCACCAGCAAGGTGGCCCACGGCCAGTGCAGCTTCTGCTTTCCCCTGCCGGTCCGGATACTGCGGGTGGAGCTGTGGTGCGCGAACCAGCTGTCGACGCCAAAGCGCAAGAGCGCCCCCAGCACGCCGAAGACGCCCACCAGGACGGCGCCGATCACGGCCGGCCGCCGGAAACAGTGTCCATTGGCTGGCGGGTGAGCCGCTTGCCCAGCCGCCACCCCGCGGCTGCGGCAGCCAGGCCCAGAAGCAGCGATAGTGCCAGGTAGGCGATCCACACCGGGTGCTGGCCCGCCCGGGCCAGCTGGTCCACCGCGAACACCACGGCGGAGAACGTGGTGAAGGAGCCAAGCAGTCCGGGTCCCAGCCCGGCGCGAAGCCAGAACGCAGTCCGGGGCCTGGCCATCCACGCGGTGGTCAGCGCGGCCAGGACGAAGCTGCCGGCAACGTTGATCCACAGCGTTGCCCACGGCAGCGACGCGGGCTGGTCGGGGAACGCCAGCGCGAGGCCGTACCGGAGTTCGCTGCCCACCAGGCCACCGGCGCTAACGGCAAGCCAGGCCCGCCAGGCGGGCGCCGGCCCCACGTCAGCTGTCTCCCAGCAGGCAGCCGGGATGGGGATGGTCGCTGTGGACCCAGAGGGCGGAGGTGACCTCATCCGCCAGGTCGTAGTCCCTGGTGTGGCCGGAGTTCCGGATCCGCACCATCAGGGCCCCGCCGAACGGCCGGCGCCCCACCACCTCGACCTCGGCGTCAAGGTCGATCTCTTCAGCCGACAGATAGCGGAGCAGGTCCGGGTTGTCGTCGCTGATGCGGGTGATCCTGCCGGTGTGCCCCTGATCCAGCTCGCCCATCAGGTGGGCCCGGGGCATCAGGACCTTGCCGTCTGCGGTGGGGATGGGATCCCCGTGCGGGTCCCTGCTTGGATCGCCGAGTTTCGCGGCGACACGCTCAATGAAAGTGTCCGACACCGCGTGCTCGAGCAGTTCGGCTTCGTCGTGGACCTCATCCCAGCTGTAGCCGAGCTGCTGGACAAGGTAGGTTTCGATCAGCCGGTGGCGCCGCACCATGGACAAGGCAAGCCGCAGGCCTGCATCCGTGAGGGTGATGGCACTGTACGGCTTGTGGTCAACAAGGCCCTGGTCCTTGAGCTTGCGGACCATTTCCGACACCGACGAATTCGCCACGCCCAGCCGTTGGGCCAGCTGCGAGGACGTGATGGGCTTGTCCTGCCATTCGGTAAAAGAGTAGATGACCTTGACGTAGTCCTCGATGGAGGAGGAGGGCGCGCTGGTCTTCACAGGACCAAGCCTACCGAATGGCCAGGGTGCGCGGCGGAACCGCTCATACTTTGACTGCCCGCCACGACAAGGTCAGGTACGGCAGCCCGATGGCTTCGTCCGCGGCATGCCCCAGGTGTTCATGCAGGTACCAGTCGAGGTTGGCGAGGACCTTGGCGCGGGTGGCTTCGCCGGCACGGAGGTAATAGCTGCGCGATTTGGTCAGTTCGATCAGGTCTTCGGTGCTGACGGTGTCGTGCCAGTGCGTCACGTGGCCCTCCAGTTGGCCGAATTCCGGACCCACCACTGGCCGGTGGCCGGGCTTGTAGACGTCCCCGGCGTGCATGATCCGCGAGAGCCGGTGTACCCAGGGGACGGTGGTGTCCAGTTGGTTCCAGACAAGCCCGAGGATGCCGTGCGGACGGAGGACGCGTGCCAGTTCAGTGCTCGCGGCAAGGGGATCACACCAGTGCCAGGCCTGGGCAACGGTGACGACGTCGAAGGCGGACGGCGGGAGGCCGGTGGCCTCGGCGGTTCCCAGGACCGCGGTGGCGCCGGGATAGTGTGCCTTCAGCTGGTCAAGCATGTCCGCTGACGGGTCGACGGCGGTGACGGCCAGGCCGCGTTCCAGCATCAGTTCGGTGAACTTGCCGGTTCCTGCGCCGGCGTCGAGCGCATCCCGCGCACCGGCGGGGATCAGCCAGTCCGCAGACTCCGCGGGATAACCGGGCCGGACCCGCTGGTAGTGCCGGCCGCCCTGCTCGAAGCTCTTTCCCAGCTCCCTGCGCCGCCCGTGATCCAGTCTGGGGCCACCCCGAACCACCTGCGGCCTCCTTCAGTCAATGCCTTGCGGTACCTTCCGAATTTACCGCATCAGCCGGACCGGTCAGTCGTCGGTGCAGGGAGCAGCGCCGGCGGTGCCCGGCGTGTTCGGGGCCCAGTGCGGGTAGGTGCGGGTGTCGTTGGCGGGAACCCAGCGTCCGGCGTCCACCACGTAGTCCCAGCCGAGCCCGTCCCGGCGCAGCTTGGCGATCCCGGCCAGGAGCCGCTCGGCATCCTCCAGCCGGGAACCCACGCCGAAGCTGGCGCGGAGCGAACCGGAAGGCAGGCCCAGCCGCTTCAGCAGGGGGTGTGCGCAGAAGCGCCCGTCCCGGAGGCCCACGCCGTGCTCGGCCGAGAGGTACGCAGCCACCAGGCCGGCGTCGTAGCCCTCAACGGAGAAGTTGACTACACCGATGGTGTCCGTGTCCGGGTTGGTGTCCTTGAAGATCTGGTGCACCGTGACGCCGTCGATCTCCTGCAGGCCCTCCACCAGGAAGGAACGGATGGCGGACTCGTGCGCGTGCCAGCGTTCCTGGTCCAGGCCCGCGATGACCTGGGTGGCCTTGGCCAGCGTGGCGGCACCCAGGACGTTGGGGGAGCCGCCCTCGTGGCGGGCCGGTCCGGTTGCCCAGCTGACGCCGTCGAGCCTGGCTTCCTTGACGGCGCCGCCGCCGGCAAGGTGGGGGGTCCCGGCGTCGAGCCAGTCCGGCCTGCCCACCAGGACGCCGGCGCCGAAGGGCGCGTACAGCTTGTGGCCGGAGAAGGCGACGTAATCGACGTCGTCCGCGCTGATGTTGATGCGCCGGTGCGGCGCCAGCTGGGCCGCGTCCACCACGATGCGGGCCCCGTGCTGGTGGGCCAGGGCAGCAAGGGCTCGGACCGGCAGGATCTCGCCCGTGACGTTGGAGGCACCCGTGATGGCCAGCAGGCTGACGCCACCCTGTTCCAGTTCGGCGCGCACGGCGTCGATGGTGCCGGCGATGGTGTCGGCAGCAACGATGCTGCGGTGGGGAACGCCCTGCCACGGCAGGAGGTTGGCGTGGTGCTCGATGTCCAGGTACAGGACGTCGCCGGCGGGCCGGCCGTCGGTGAGGGGCAGGCAGCCGGCCAGCAGGTTGAGCGAGTCCGTGGTGTTCCGCGTGAAGATCACGGAGTCGTCCGGGCGGCCGCCCACGAAGTCGCGGACGATGCTGCGGGCGTTTTCGTAGACCGAGGTGCTGATCTGGGACGCGTAGCCGGCACCGCGGTGGACGCTGGCATAGAAGGGCAGGATCTCGTTCAGGTAGGCGGAGACCACCGAGAGGGCGGGGGCCGAAGCGCCATAGTCGAGGTTCGCGTAGCGGATGTGGCCGCCCGAAATCAGCGGTGCCTGGATTTCCGCTCCGGTGACGGCTGCAAGCGGACGGCCGGCCAGCGCCTGGCGCTCGTCGAAGACGGATTCGGCGGTAATGGCGGCGTTGGGGGAGACGGTGGCAGTTGTCACAGAGACCTCACTTCAAAACAGGACTCCGGTATCAAGGGAATCCGCGCTTGCCGCATCCGCTCCGGACCGGCCTGGTCGTCACCCGGGGCACCCCACCGCGAATGGAGGGTTGCCGGCCAGCAAACCGGGGTTTTGCGCTGGCACTCGTGACCTGGTTAAGAGCGTAGAACATGGGGCGGCCAGGACTGAAGCCGGCGCAATTGTTAAGGCTTTTGTTACGTGCGGATGGAAATCTCGCCTTTCGGCGAAGAACACGACGGCGGACACCTCCTTCCGGAGGTATCCGCCGTCGTTTGTTCGGTTGCCGGGGTCTTTAGAGCAGGTCGTCCAAACCCGGGTTCAGCCGCTGCAGCACTTCCGAGTGCAGGATGGAGTTGGTGGCCAGGGCGTTACCGCCGAAGGGGCCGTCCTCACCCTCCAACGAGGTGAAGCGTCCGCCGGCCTCCACCACGATCGGCACCAGGGCTGCCATGTCGTACAGGTTCAGCTCCGGCTCGCAGGCGATATCCACCGAGCCCTCGGCCACCATGCAGTAGGACCAGAAGTCGCCGTAGGCGCGGGTCCGCCACACCGACTCGGTGAGCCCCAGGAACTCGTCCAGGTTTCCCCGCTCCTTCCAGCCGGAGAGGCTTGAGTAGGACAGCGAAGCGTCGGACAGGCTGGAAACGTTGGAGACCCGGAGCCTGGTGGCCGCGGCGAGTGAACGCCCCATGTAGGCGCCCATGCCCTTGGCGGCCCACCACCGCTTGCCGAGGGCCGGGGCGCTGACGACGCCGACCACCGGCTCGCCCTCGTCGACGAGGGCGATCAGGGTGGCCCAGACAGGGACGCCGCGGACGAAGTTCTTGGTCCCGTCGATGGGGTCGATGATCCAGCGGCGCGAGCCGTGGCCGGTACTGCCGAACTCCTCACCCAGGACCGCGTCGCGCGGACGGGAGCGGGAGAGCTGGCCGCGGATGGCTTCCTCGGCGGCCTTGTCCGCGTCGGTGACCGGCGTCAGGTCGGGCTTGGTCTCCACGTGGAGGTCCAGTGCCTTGAAGCGGCTCATGGTCTGGTCATCCACGGAGTCGGCCAGGACATGGGCCAGGCGCAGGTCATCGTTGTAGCTCGAAGCGGGTTGGATCATGGTTCCAAACTACCGTCTGCAGGCAGTTCTGCTGGGAGATCGGCGTTGTCAGTTGACGCTGCCGAGCTCCTTTGCCTCCTGCGCTTCCTCCCGCGGATCCGCTCCGAGCAACCGGCGCAGCGAGGCCAGCCGCGCTTCTCCGGTGGGTCCGGCATGGCCCGCGGCGACCCATTCATCCAGGCCGCAGTTAACGGCAGTTGCCGTGTGCTTGCAGCCGCGTTCGCAGGCGTCGGTGCCGGGTGAGAGGTCGGGGAAGGACCGCAGGATCCGGTCCGGGTCCACATGCGCCAGGCCGAACGAACGGATGCCGGGGGTGTCGATGATCCAGCTGCCCGGCGGGGCGTCCACCAGCCGCAGGGCCAGGGCGGACGACGACGTGTGCCGGCCCCTGCCGGTGACCGCGTTGACGCCGCCGGTGGCCCGCTCGGCTCCCGTGAGCGCGTTGACCATTGTTGACTTGCCGACACCGGAGTGTCCGAGCATGACGGTGACCTTGCCGTCCAGGTAGGACCGGAGCGCGGCAACTGCCGCGCTGTCCAGCCGGGCGGACAGGCCGTCGTCGGAGCGGGCGTCGATGCCGGACGCCTGGGTGTCGGCGGTGCGGCTGATGATCACGGGAAGGTCGAGGTGCGTGTAGTTGGACAGGAGCTCCGCTGGATCCTTGACGTCCGCCTTGGTCACGAGCAGGACCGGGTCGATGCCGGCGTCGTAGGCCGCCACCAGTGCGCGGTCGATGAAGCCCGTGCGGGGTTCCGGGTTGGCGGCGGCCACCACGATCACCAGCTGGTCGGCATTGGCCACCACGGCCCGCTCCACCGGATCCGTGTCGTCGGCGCTGCGCCGCAGGAGGGTTTTGCGGTCCTGGATCCGCACCAGCCGGGCCAGGGTATCGGGGTCGCCGGAGACGTCCCCCACGAGGGAAACGAAGTCGCCCGCCACCACGGGGGAGCGGCGCAGTTCCCGGGCCCGGGCGGCGATAACCGTACGCTCGTTCGCGGAGTCCTCGCCCACCACGGCCGTGTATCGCCCCCGGTCAACGGTGATGATCCGACCGGTCACGGCGTCGTCGTGGCTGGGACGGTCCTTGGTGCGGGGCCTGGAACCCTTCTTGTTGGGCCGGATCCGGACGTCCGATTCGTCCCAGGAGTCAGTGCGCCTGGCCACCGCTAGCCTTCCGCCCCGGTGCGGGCCTCCTGCTGCGGGGCACCGCCCTGGGCGAGCATGTCCGCCCAGATCCGGGGGAACTCGGGCATGGTTTTCGCCGTGGTGGCGATGTCCTCCACCTGCACTCCTTCCACCGCCAGGCCCAGGATTGCCCCTGCAGTGGCCATGCGGTGGTCAGCGTAGCTGTGCACGACGCCGGCATGCAGCGGGGCGGGCCGGATCACCAGGCCGTCGCTGGTTTCCTCGGCATCACCGCCCAGGCGGTTGATTTCCGTGACCAGCGCGGCCAGCCGGTCCGTTTCGTGCCCGCGCAGGTGGGCGATCCCGGTGAGCCGGGACGGGCCCGACGCCAGCGCGCAGAGCGCCGCTACCGTGGGTGCCAGTTCGCTGGTGTCGGCGAAGTGGGCGCCCTTGATTTCCGGGCCGCCCGTGACCGTGAGGACGCCATCCTCCAGTGTCACTGTGGCGCCCATCTCGGTCAGGATGTTGCGCCACAGGTCACCCACCTGCTGGGTCTCCTCCGGCCAGCCGGGAATCCGGACAGTCCCGCCAGAAGCCAGCGCTGCCGCGAGGAAGGGACCGGCGTTGGAGAGGTCCTGCTCAATCCGCTGGTCGAAAGCGCGGATGGGACCAGGTTGGACAACCCAGTGGTTGGGCACCGAGTCGTCAACCTGGACCCCCGCCCCGCGGAGGACGGCGACCGTCATGTTGATGTGGTCCAGGCTGGGTACCGGCTTGCCCACGTGCTCAAGATGCAGGCCTTCCGTGAACCGTGCCCCCACCAGGAGGAGCGCCGAGACGAACTGGGAGGACGCGCTGGCATCGATCACCAGGTGCCCGCCACGGACCTCTCCGCTGCCTTCCACCACGAACGGAAGCGACGACGGCGTGCCCCCATCCTCGGCGGATACCGCCACCCCCAGTGCCCTCAGCGCCTCGATGATGGTTCCCATCGGACGCTTGCGTGCGTGCGGGTCGCCGTCGAACACGCTGGCGCCGTTTCGAAGCGCCGCGATGGGCGGAACGAAGCGCATGACCGTGCCGGCCAGGCCGCAGTCGATCCTGGTGAGCGGCTGCTCCGCGTCCTGCCCCAGCGGGATTACTTCGAGGTCCGGCCCGAATGCGCCGTCGCCCGGCACTTCCGTGATGGTGGCGCCCAGCTGGCGGAGCGCCTCGATCATCAGGGCCGAGTCGCGGGAGTGCAGGGGTGCACGCAGGCGTGACGGTCCGTCGGCCAGCGCCGCGAGGACGAGGTACCTGTTGGTCAGGGACTTCGAGCCGGGGACCGTGACGGTGGCGTCAACGGGCCGCGAGGCGAAGGGTGCGGGCCAGTGGGGGACAGGAGTTCCGGAATTGTCCCGGGTGGCGGCTGCAGCGGTCATGCGTGCTTATGCCCCCGTGGCCTGTTCAACGGCGCGGCGGACGGCCTTGTCCGCCTTGGCCAGCTTCTTGTTCGTGGTCCTCCGGGCGTCGGAGGCAAGGTGCGATGCGCCCTTGCGGGCATCGGCTGCCAGGTGCTCGGCGCGCCAGGCCAGGCCCGGCTTGCCGGCCGTGTCCACCGAGGCGAGCAGTGCCCCACCGCTCAGGGACAGGTTCTTCAGCAGCTGGTTGCGGCGCGTCTCGCGGCCCTCCTTGCTGCTGATGTCTGCGCTGCGCCACTCCACGAAGGTGTTCAGCAGGGAGATGACGGTGAGCAGGGTGGCCGTAAGCCTGGAGAATTTGCCCAGCCCGAAAAGTACACCAGCGCCCACCTGGGTCCCGCCGATCACACGGGCCAGCATCTTCTCATCCGCCTGGAACGGCAGCGACGCTGCAGCCTTGCGCAGCAGGGGGGAGAGCTGCTGCGCCGTGTCGTCAGTGTTCTTGAGCTTATCCACTCCGGCAAGGACAAAGCTGGAGGCCAGCATGGGGCGGGCGAGCGTGCGTACAAAGGGCATGGATTTCCTCCTGGATGGACGAACCGCGTCTTCGGCGGGGAGTCCGTTCTAGTCTTGCACTTTTGGGGAATATTTGCCTGCGGCCGGCGGTTATGGAAAAGGCGGGTCGGCCAGGCCGGCTGCCATTCGAAACCATGGACCGATGTAACACGACATACAGAGCGGAGCTGGGCCTTGAGGCAGGTGTTGGACGGAGTGCAAGCAGTTGGCCCGGTGGGTGTTGGCCTGGTGGACGCGGATGCCTCCGGGTACGGCTCGCCGCGTGCGCGGAGCCTGACAGTAGACTTGAAGGCAATGAGCACCCTGGATCCGGCCGTCTCGGCCATGTATGAGGCTTCGAACAGCGAAGTGAAGGGCGCGCCCGGCGCGACGCCCCAGCCCGAAGCGGCCGGCGGCCCCGAGCCAGGGCCCGGGACCACGGAAACGCTGGTGGACGTCTCGACGGAAACCGCGGAACAGCGCCGCGTCCGCTTCGAGCGTGACGCCATGCAGTACGTGGACCAACTGTATTCGGCTGCGATGCGGATGGCCCGGAATCCCTCGGATGCCGAGGACCTCGTCCAGGAGGCCTACACGAAGGCCTTTTCGGCGTTCCATCAGTACAAGCCGGGAACCAACCTCAAGGCCTGGCTGTACCGCATCCTGACCAACACGTACATCAACCTGTACCGCAAGCGGCAGCGCGAACCGCTCCAGTCCAACTCGGACACGATCGAGGACTGGCAGTTGGCGCGCGCCGAATCACACACCTCAAGCGGGCTCCGCTCCGCCGAGGCAGAGGCGTTGGACCACCTCCCGGATTCCGACGTCAAGCGCGCGCTCCAGGACATTCCGGAAGAATTCCGCCTTGCGGTGTACTTCGCGGACGTCGAAGGCTTCGCGTACAAGGAAATCTCAGACATCATGAACACGCCCATCGGCACGGTGATGTCCCGGCTCCACCGCGGCCGGCGAATGTTGCGGGACATGCTGGCGGAATACGCCGCCGAGCGCGGATTCAAACCGGCCGCGGATGCACAGGACACGGCTGCAAGCACACAACAGGAGAGCAGGAAATGAGCGACTGCCAGGGATTGGGCGATTGCGACGACACCCGGATGCAACGCATCTACGAATACCTCGACGGAGCCTTGACCCGTGAGGACATCACGGAGATCAAAAACCACCTGGATGACTGCCCGGAGTGCACGGAGCAGTACGACCTTGAGTGTGTCATCCGGAACATGGTCAAACGCTCGTGCACCGAAGCTGCACCGGACAACCTGAAGAACGCCATCCTGGACCGGATCCACTCCATCCGCACAGTGGAGGCATAGGGCCCGCCCGCCGTCGCCGGACAGCTGCGAGTGAAAAGCGAAGGACCCCGGAAGCCGTTTGGCTTCCGGGGTCCTTCGCTTGAACCGTAGTCCCTGGCATTTGCCTAGGTGTTGGGGCGCTTCCCGTGGTTCGCGCCGCCACGCTTACGGTCACGACGCTTGCGTGCACGCTTGCTCATAGCTGGCCTCCTTACTGTCGGTACTCAAAAGAGCTGCCCTCAAGTCTCCCACAACATCAGACCGCCCGCGAACCGGGAACGCCTGCATGACCTGCGGCGGGGCACTGCATGCCGGCGTCTCAGGGCTTCAGGGAGTTCCGGACGGCGATGCGCGCCTGTTCCAGCACTGTCCGCATGGTCTCCAGGGTGACAGGGCCCAGGGGCTGGCTCCGGGCATGCAGCCGGAGTTCGGTGCGGAGATCGTCGCGGAACTCCTGGAGCATCAGCTCGGCCTCCTTCAGTGACCGTGATCCTTCCGGCGGCACCCTGCCGCCGGGAACCCGGAAGTCAGCTGCGTGCGCGGCTGTCCGCGCGGCCTCCGCCGTGGCAGCCAGGTCCGCCCGCAGGCCGCGCATATTGCTGCGGATGTCCTCCCGCAGCCCGTCGGCCAGCCTGCGCACAGAAGCCGAGATGTCGTTCTCCACCCCGGCGAGCTCGTCCCGCCGCCGGTTCAGCTCGGCGAGTCCTGCGGCGGTGATGTGGTAGTTGGTGCGGCGGCCGGCCGATTCCGTGGCCACGAGGCCCTCTTCCTCCAGCTTTCCCAACCGGGGATAGATGGTGCCGGCGCTGGGGGAATAGGTGCCGCCAAACCTGTCCTTCAGGGCCTTAATGAGTTCGTAGCCGTGTTTGGGGCCGGATTCAAGGAGCGCCAGCAGGTAGAGACGCAGTGCACCATGCGCGAATACCGGGGGCATCAGTGCCCCGTTTCCGCATTTCCGGCGTTGGAGCTGTGGAAGATGGAAGTCTTTCCGGATACGGAGTTTGTCCGGACCAGCATCAGTTGTTCGTCCGGTCCTGCGATAGTCTCCACTTTTCCGCCCACGGACGTGTAGCGCCGGTTGCCGATGACCACAGCTCCGCTGGCGGACTTGGCGACGATGTCCACTCCGACGTCGTGCGGCAACCGGATGGTGACGTCTCCGGAGACTGAGTTGGCCACGAAGTCGTTAGTGAAGCCGTGCAGGTCGAACGTCAGGTCGCCGCTGACGGTGTTGGCGCGGATGTTCGTGAAGCGGCCGGACGCGGTCACCTCGCCGGAAACGCTCCTGGCGGTGAGGACGCCGGTATGGCGGCGGGCAGTCACCTCGCCGCTGACGGTGTTGACGTGGAGTTCCCCGCTTGTTCCGTCCGCCATGACAGATCCGGAGACCGTGTTGAGCCGGGTGTGCCCGGCTGCTCCGGACACCAGGCCGTCGCCGCTGACAATGCCTGCCTCGACCTCCACGTTTCCGGGAACGGCAATGCTGACCACCGCCGAGTTTTCGCTGTTGTGGTTGACCGCTCCCATGAGGTTCTTGAACCACCCCTGGGGGCCATGCAGTTGGTGGCGCACTTCAAGGCGGCCGTTGCTAACGGAGACATCCACCGGGTCACCGTGGACGTCGGATATTTCGATGCGGGTGACGGGCTCCTGGTGGACAACGACATCAAACCTGCCATGGACCATGCCCAGCTTGAGGGACGTTACGCCGTCCACATCAATGGTCTGCGGGCTGGTGACGGTCCAGTTCTGCTCAGACATGGGAACCTCCAAAGGCGATATATCGTGTAACGGTCACGCTACTCCTGGGTAGGGAGGGCGTCAAGATATATCGCGAACTGCTAGGCGGGGGCGTCCAGTCCCAGCCACTGGAACCAGCCGCGGTGCAGCACCAGCCACGCCATGAGGCCATACCCGGCCTGGCCCGGCGTTCCGGCGTTGGCCGCCAGGTCCTGCCGCCACTGCTCGTGATTCAGCAGTGGGGAGAACGTATCGACGTAGAGGTGCTTGCGCCGCGTGGTGACGTCGGCGAATGCCGTGTTCAGCTCGTCCAGCCGGCGGTTCTGGGCAGGATCGAGGGTGGGCGGCGGACCCACGACGAACACCTCGATCCGGTTCTGTGAGGCCGAGTCCAGGATGTTTGCCAGATTCAGCCTGCTGCGCGCGGTGGAGAGGCCGAATTCGATGTCGCGGCCGGAGAGGCCGATCACCAGGCGGTTCTCGGCGTTGGTGCTGAACCTCCGCCCGGCCTCCTCCAGCCACCGGGCGGCCAGGCCCTCGGTGCCTTCCTGCGGGCAGGGGAGGGCGTAGCTTTCCAGGAGCAAGCCGTCCTGGGGAGTGCGGGCCAGGACACGGCCCAGCCAGCCGAGCGCCCGGGGATCTCCGAGTCCGGCCAGCAGTTCATCTCCTACAGCCGCAATGCGCAGCTTCCTGTCTTCCACACGATCCTCTTTACGTCGTTCCCTGGCCGCTGCCACCGTTGGTGCAAAGGGGCGGCGCTGTCCATCCATTAAACAGAACTGCCCGGCCGGAGTCTGGGATTTCGACGTCCGGCCGGGCAGCCTCAGTGCTTACTTCCGTGCAAATGCCTGCTTCAGGAGCACGTCCTGCTCCGCGGCGTGCCGCTTCATGGAGCCGGCTGCCGTGGAGGCCGACGCAGGCCGCGAGACCAGCCGGATGCGGCGGTCCAGGGCGTCCGGCAGGTTCAGGCCGATGAACGGCCACGGACCCTGGTTGGCGGGCTCGTCCTGGGCCCAGACAACCTCGGCGTTCGGGTACTTGGCAAGCTCGGCTGCGATCTCGGCATGCGGCAGCGGGTAGAGCTGCTCGACGCGCACGATGGCCGTGGTCTTGTCGCCGGTCTTCTGCCGGGTGGACAGCAGATCGTAGTACAGGCGGCCGGAGACCAGCAGCACGCGCTCGACGCCGTTGGCGTCCAGCTGCTCATGCTCACCGATGACCGGGCGGAACGTGCCGCTGGTGAAGTCCTCGACGGACGACGCGGCAGCCTTCAGGCGGAGGAGCTGCTTGGGCGTGAAGATGATCAGCGGCTTCCGCGGCCGGCTGTACGCCTGGCGGCGCAGCAGGTGGAAGTGCGAGGCGGCCGTGGTGGGGTTGGCCACGATCATGTTCTCTTCGGCGCACAGCTGCAGGAACCGCTCGATCCTGGCGGAGGAGTGGTCCGGGCCCTGGCCTTCGTAGCCGTGCGGAAGCATCAGTACCAGCGAGGACCGCTGGCCCCACTTCTGCTCGGCAGAGGAGATGAACTCGTCGATGATGGTCTGGGCGCCGTTGACGAAGTCGCCGAACTGGGCCTCCCAAAGGACCAGTGCGTCGGGCCGTTCCACCGAGTAGCCGTATTCGAAGCCCATGGCAGCGTATTCGGACAGCAGGGAATCGTAGATCCACAGCTTGGCCTGGTTGTCGGAGAGGTTGCCCAGGGGCAGCCATTCCTGGCCATTGGCGCGGTCGTGGAATACGGCGTGCCGCTGGACGAAGGTGCCGCGGCGGGAGTCCTGGCCGGCGAGGCGTACGGGCACGCCTTCCATGATCAGGGAGCCAAACGCAGCGATTTCGCCGAAGCCCCAGTCGATGCCGCCTTCACGGGACATCTGCTCACGCTTTTCGAGCAGCTGCTTGAGCTTGGCGTGGACCGTGAAGCCCTCGGGGATCTCGATGTGGGCCTTGCCGATGCGGGCCAGGGTGTCTGCCGAAATCGCCGTGGCGACCGGTGCGTTGGCGCCGGAGTCGGACTGCTGGGCAATGGGCCGCTCGATATCGGAAACTGCGGCGGAATCCGCCGTCACGATCGGGATCGGGGAGGTCTGGGCTGCGTGGGTCTCCGCGAAGACGCGCTCCAGCCGCTCCTGGTAGTCGCGGAGCAGCTGCTCTGCTTCTTCCTCGGTGATGTCGCCACGGCCGATCAGCGACTCGGTGTACAGCTTACGGACGGAGCGCTTTGCCTCGATGAGGTTGTACATCAGCGGCTGGGTCATCGAGGGGTCGTCGCCCTCGTTGTGCCCGCGGCGGCGGTAGCAGACCATGTCGATGACGACGTCCTTGTGGAAGCGCTGGCGGAACTCGTAGGCGAGCTGGCCGATGCGGACCACGGCTTCGGGATCGTCACCGTTCACATGGAACACGGGTGCCTGGATCATCTTCGCGACGTCGGTGGAGTACGTGGACGAGCGTGAGGAGGACGGTGCGGTGGTGAAGCCCACCTGGTTGTTGACCACGATGTGGATGGTTCCACCGGTGCGGTAGCCGCGCAGCTGGGACAGGTTGAGAGTTTCAGCAACCACGCCCTGGCCGGCGAAGGCGGCGTCGCCGTGCACGACGATGGGCAGCACGGGGAAGGATTCGCCCTGGTCCAGCCGGTCCTGCTTGGCGCGGACGATGCCCTCGAGCACGGGGTCCACGGCCTCAAGGTGGGACGGGTTGGCGGCCAGGTAGACCTTGGTCTCCTTGCCGGTGTCCGAGGTGAACGTGCCTTCGGTGCCCAAGTGGTACTTCACGTCACCGGAGCCCTGGACCGAGCGGGGGTCCTGGGTGCCCTCGAACTCGCGGAAGACCTGTGCGTACGTCTTGCCGGCAATGTTGGTCAGCACGTTCAGGCGGCCGCGGTGGGCCATGCCGATGGCAACTTCGTCCAGGCCGTCGTCGGCGGCGTCGGACATGATGGCGTCCAGGAGCGGAATCAGCGACTCGCCGCCTTCGAGGGAGAAGCGCTTCTGGCCCACGAACTTGGTCTGCAGGAACGTTTCGAAAGCCTCGGCAGCGTTCAGCTTGGAGACGATGCGCAGCTGCTCTTCACGACTCGGCTTGGAGTAGGGGTGCTCCAGCTGGTCCTGGAACCACTTGCGCTCGGCCGGTTCCTGGATGTGCATGTATTCGATGCCCGTGGTGCGGCAGTAGGCATCG
Organism: Arthrobacter nitrophenolicus; assembly: GCF_045833485.1. Lineage (NCBI taxonomy): Bacteria > Bacillati > Actinomycetota > Actinomycetes > Micrococcales > Micrococcaceae > Arthrobacter > Arthrobacter nitrophenolicus. The sequence goes on along the minus strand of NZ_CP174504.1, from coordinate 85,447 downwards.
CGAAGGACGCCCAGGATGTCGCGGAACTTCAGCTGCGGCTTGCCGCCGAAGCCGCCGGTGGGCCACTCGCGGTCCAGGTCCCACAGGGTCAGCCCGTAGGTCAGGACGTCGAGGTCAGGGTGCTTGCGCTGCACGTATTCAAGCGGATCGGTGTCCGCCATCAGGTGGCCGCGGACGCGGTAGGAGTGGATCAGCTGCTGGATCCGGGCAACCTTGTTGATTTCGTCGGCCGGGTCCACCTGCTTGTCGGCGCTCCAGCGGACGGGCTCGTATGGGATGCGCAGGGCTTCGAAGATCTCGTCGTAGAAGTTCTGGGCACCCAGCAGGAGCTGGTGGACAAGCTTGAGGAACTCGCCGCTGCCGGCACCCTGGATGACGCGGTGGTCGTACGTCGAGGTAAGGGTGAGGACCTTGCTGATGGCGTTCTGGGCGATGATCTTTTCGCTGGCACCCTGGAACTCGGCAGGGTAGTCGAGGGCGCCGACGCCGATGATGGCGGCCTGGCCCTTGGAGAGGCGGGGCACGGAGTGGACGGTGCCGATGCCGCCGGGGTTGGTCAGCGAAACCGTGGTGCCCTGGTGGTCCTCGGCGGTGAGCTTGCCGTTGCGGGCGCGCTTGATGAGGTCCTCGTAGGTGTGCCAGAACTCGGCGAAGTTGAGCGTCTCAGCCTTTTTGATGTTCGGAACCATCAGCAGGCGGGTACCGTCCGGCTTGGGCATGTCGATGGCGATGCCGAAGTTGACGTGGGCCGGCTGGACAGCGGAGGGTTTGCCGTCCACCTCGTCGTAGTACACGTTCATGGACGGGAACTGCGACAGGGCGCGGATCACTGCGTAACCGATGAGGTGCGTGAAGGAGACCTTGCCGCCGCGGGCGCGGGCGAGGTTGGAGTTGATGACAACACGGTTATCGATCAGCAGCTTGGCCGGAATGGCCCGGACGCTGGTGGCCGTGGGTACCTCGAGGCTGGTGACCATGTTGGTGGCGATGGCCTTGGCCGGTCCGCGGAGGACGGAAACAACGTCTTCTTCGGGGGCGGTGGGCGCCTTGACGTTCTTGGGCAGCTGGGCCGGGATCGGCTGTGATCCGGTGGTGCCCTCGGTCTTCTTGCCGCCGTCGCGGGCGACGGTGGCGGGAGCCTTCTTGACCGGCGCGGGCGCCGGTGCGGCAGCCGGCGCGGCCGGGGGAGTGGCAGGTGCTGCCGCCGGCGACGGTGCCGGAGCCGCAGGAGCCGCATTCACAACAGGCATTTCCCGGGTAGGAGGATGGGCAGTGGCCTGCCCCGAATTACCGTTGGAAGAAGAACTGCTGCCCGAGTCGAACGATTCAAACAGCGGCCACCACTTGGCATCCACAGCGTTCTTGTCCTGCTGGTACTGCTCGTACAGTTCGTCAACGAGCCACTCGTTTCCGCCAAATTCCTCTGGTAGACGGTGGCTTGGCTGCTCTGGCACTTGAAATACGCCTCTTCCATGAGTTTGATTTCTCTCCGGCCCCACGGTGCGTCAGCACTACGTTCGAACCAGTCTCTGCGTCCTCTGAACCCAGACCTTTGCAAGTCTAGTAACCATGTTGTGCTAACTGCCAATAAGGGTGATCCAAATCATGAAGTGACGCGGGAACCGCCAAATATGGCGGCCGGAAGCGTGTGAAGAAGGGGTTTTGGGGGTATCTCATTACGGCGCTTCCGGGCCGCCTTCGGAGCGCAGGGAGGCCCGGGGCGTACCTGTAGACTGAAGTTCTTATGGACAGTAAATCTAGGTGCCGGCCTGGGGGCTGTCAGCGGAGCACGAAGAACAGCGCCGCACAGTCCACCCGCAGAGCCGGCAAACCCCGAACACGCGCCCATCACCCGCCGGCGGCCCCTTCGGCCGCGGCCCGCCAGGAAAGAGGCTCGGCCTCCGCCGACCATCCTCCGCCGGGCAGACATACCGGTTATCCCGCTTCACGCCCGTGCACAGTACAGGCGGGATGCTGAATGGAATGGCTCTTCCTTGCCGCAGGCCTGCTGCTGATTGCGGGCACCGGCTTCTTCGTAGCCGTTGAGTTTTCCCTCATTGCACTTGACCAGCCGACCGTCCAGCGTGCCGTGGACGACGGCGATGCGGGAGCGGTCCCGCTGCTCGCCTGCCTCAAGTCCCTGTCAACGCAGCTCTCCAGCTGCCAATTGGGCATTACGCTCACCACGCTCCTCACCGGTTACGTGATGGAACCTTCGGTTGGGCAGCTCCTGGAAGCCCCGCTGGCCGCCCTCGGACTGCCCGACGTCGCTGTGGCCTCCATCTCGCTGGTCCTGGCCATGGTGATCGCCACCCTGCTCTCCATGCTGCTGGGGGAGCTGGTCCCCAAGAACATGGCCATTGCCCTGTCCTTCCGGGTGGGCAAGGCCCTTGCCCGGCCGCAGCTGGTCTTCACCGCGGTTTTCAAGCCGGCCATCGTGCTGCTGAACGGCTTCTCCAACCGGGTGCTCCATGTCTTCGGCCTGGAAGCGAAAGAAGAAATCTCCGGGGCGCGCACCCCGGCGGAGCTTGCCTCGTTGGTCCGCCGTTCGGCGGCAATGGGAACGCTCGACGCCGGAACGGCGAACTTCATCGCCCGCACCCTCAATTTCTCCACCAGGACGGCCGCGGACGTCATGACGCCGCGCATCCGCGTGGAGACGATCGACGCCGACCAGCCCGTCGCCGACATCGTCGCCGCTGCCCGCAGGACCGGCTACTCCCGGTTCCCGGTGATCGGCGACTCGGCGGACGACATCCGTGGCCTGGTCCACGTCAAGAAAGCCGTGGCCGTTCCGTGGGAGCGCCGCCAGAACCTTGAAGCCGGTGCCATCATGACGGAGGTGCTGCGGGTCCCGGAGACCATCCACCTGGATGCCCTGCTGGCCGAACTCCGTGAAGGAAACCTGCAACTCGCCGTCGTCCTGGATGAATACGGAGGAACTGCCGGCATCGCCACCCTTGAGGACCTGGTGGAAGAAATTGTCGGCGAGGTGGCGGACGAGCATGACAAGGTCCGCCCCGGCCTGCTGCAAAGCGCCTCCGGCGACTGGTATTTCCCGGGCCTGCTGCGCCCGGACGAGCTGTCCGAACAAATCCCCGGACTGACCGTGCCCGACGAGGCTGCCTACGAGACTGTGGGCGGCTATGTCATGAGCAAGCTCGGCCGGATCGGTGCGGTGGGAGACACCGTGCCCGTGGGCGGTGGAACGCTGAGCGTCACGCGTATGGACGGCCGCCGGATCGACCGGATCTGCTTCCGGCCGGTCCCGCCGGATGACCTGCCCGGGAACACGAACGACAGGAACGGCCGATGAGCGACTGGGCAGGAATCGTATGGCTCGGGGTCCTGCTGCTTGGCAACGCCTTCTTCGTGGGCGCGGAGTTCGCCGTCATGTCGGCCCGCCGCAGCCAGATTGAGCCACTGGCAGAGGCCGGCTCCAAGCGCGCACAGACAACGCTGAAGGCGATGGAGAACGTCTCGCTGATGCTGGCGTGCGCCCAGCTGGGCATCACCGTGTGTTCGCTCCTGATCCTCCTGGTGGCCGAACCCGCCATCCACCACCTGCTGGCTGTCCCGCTGGAAACCTTGGGCCTGCCGATCGAGGTGGCCGACGTGGCCGCATTCGCGGTGGCGCTGATGCTCGTCACGTTCCTGCACGTGACCTTCGGTGAGATGGTCCCGAAGAACATCTCCGTGTCCGTCGCGGACAAGGCCGCACTGCTCCTCGCACCGCCGCTGGTGTTCATCTCCCGGCTCGTCAACCCGGTGATTTCGGTCCTCAACTGGTCGGCAAACCACATCCTCAAGCTGCTGCGGATCGAGCCCAAGGATGAGGTCAACTCCTCGTTCACGCTGGAGGAAGTCCAGTCGATCGTCCAGGAATCCACCCGCCATGGCCTGGTGGACGACGACGCCGGCCTGATCACCGGCGCACTTGAGTTCTCGGAGCACACCGCCGGGGACATCATGGTGCCGCTGGAAAAGCTGGTCATGCTCAGGGCTGCCACCACGCCAGTGGAATTTGAAAAGGCCGTCAGCCGCACAGGCTTTTCCCGCTTCCCGATGCTGGACGACGAGGACATGCTCTACGGCTACCTCCATGTGAAGGACGTCCTGTCCATCCCGGAACCGGCGTATGGGCTTCCGATCGCCGAGAGCCGGATCCGGTCGCTGGCCAACCTGGCATTGGACGACGAGATTGAAAAGGCGATGTCAGTCATGCAGCGGACGGGCTCGCACCTGGCCCGCGTCATTGGACCTGACGGCAAGACCCAGGGTGTGCTGTTCCTTGAGGATGTCATCGAGCAGCTCGTGGGCGAGATCCGGGACGCCACCCAGGCCACCGGGATCCGCCGCCTCGGCCACCCGAACGGAGGCTGAGCGCCCGCGCCCTCCCGCCCGCCGCGGGGTGGGAGGGCCGCGGCACTGGGCTCTAGATAGGAATGATTCCTATTTAGGTATAGGCTTGGAGGGTTGTTTCTTCCCTCCCCAGTGAACCGAGGTCTTTCCGTGCGCCGTTCCGCAGCCGCCCGTTCGTCAGTTGCCGCCCTCGCCGGGCTCGGTCTCCTGCTGACCGCCTGCAGCCCCCAGGCCGAGCCCTCGTCAGAAGCCGCCGACGGCATCAACATCGTGGCTTCGACCAACGTTTACGGCGACATCGCCAAGACCATCGGCGGAGACAAGGTCAGCGTCACGGCAATCATCAGCAAAACCAGCCAGGATCCGCACTCCTACGAGGCGACCGCGCAGGACCGTCTGGCCGTGTCCAAAGCGGACCTCGTTATCGAGAACGGCGGGGGCTACGACGATTTCCTCCACACCCTTGCCGAGGACAGCAACCTCGACGGCGGCAAGGTGCTTAACGCCGTCGAACTCTCCGGGCTGGCCCATCCCGAAGGAGAGGAAGCTTCTGCCGGGACCTCCGCACCGGAATCCGAACCTGCCGATGAGCACGACCATGGCGAATTCAACGAGCACGTCTGGTACAGCCTGCACGCAATGGAGGAGCTGGCCGGCGACATCTCCGCCAAACTCTCGGAACTGGACCCGGCTTCGGCGCAGACGTTCGAGACCAATGCCGAAAACTTCACCTCCACCCTCGAAGGCCTGCACGGAAAGCTTGATTCCCTGAAGGGCACAGCTGCAGGGGCGCCGGTGGCAGTGACGGAGCCGGTTCCGCTTTACCTGCTGGAGGACGCCGGGCTGGTTAACGCAACGCCTGAGGACTACACTGCTGCGATCGAGGAAGGCTCAGACGTGCCGCCCGCAGTGCTCAAGGCCGCAACCGACCTCGTCGCCTCCAAGTCGGTCCGGTTCCTCGCCTACAACCAGCAGACCGAGGGCCCGCAGACGGAAGCGTTGAAGAAAGCAGCCGAGACGGCAGGAGTTCCCGTGGTGGATTTCAACGAAACCCTGCCTGAGGGCAAGACGTACCTGCAGTGGATGACGGACAATGTGGACAACATCGGCAAAGTTCTGGAGAGCAAATAGTTGAAACCCGTCGTCAGCCTCACCGGAGCGTCCCTTAAGTTTGGCAAGCGGGCGCTCTGGGAGGATTTGGACCTGGACATCAAGCCCGGAGAATTCTTCGCCGTGCTGGGTCCGAACGGAAGCGGCAAGACCAGCTTCCTCAAGGTCCTGCTTGGCCTGCAGGATTTGCACCAGGGGCGGGCTGCACTCGGTGGCCGTCCGGTTGAGCGCGGCAGCCGCCTGATCGGCTACATTCCGCAGCAGAAGTCCTTTGCCCAGGACACCCCGATGCGCGCCAGGGACCTGGTGGGGCTCGGGGTGGACGGCCACCGCTGGGGGCTGCGCCTGTCCCCGGCCAAGGCAAACCGCCGGATCGACGAGCTCCTGGACCTCGTGGGCGCCAGCGATTACGCCAAGGTGCCCGTGGGACAGCTGTCCGGCGGCGAGCAGCAGCGGCTCCGGGTTGCCCAGGCACTGGCCACTGATCCCCAGGTCCTTCTCTGCGACGAACCGCTGCTGTCCCTGGACCTGCACCACCAGCAGGCAGTGAGTGCCCTGATCAACAGGCAGTGCCGCGAGCGGAACAGCGCCGTTGTATTCGTGACCCACGAGATCAACCCCATCATCGACTACGTGGACCGCGTGCTGTACCTGGCCGGCGGCCGCTTCAAGGTGGGCACTCCGGAGGAAGTCATGACCACCGAAGTCCTCTCCGATCTCTATGGCAGCCACGTGGAGGTCATCCACGCCAACGGCCGGATCGTGGTGGTGGGGCTTCCGGATGCCACCACGCATCACCATGCCGAGTCGCATGCCCTGGCGGGGGAGGCCGCCTGATGGACGCAGACAGTATCCTCGCGGCAATCTTCAACTTCGAGAACTACGGCGAGCTGCTGGTCCTGGTCCAGAACTCCATCTGGGCCGGCGCCGTCCTGGGCCTCCTGGGCGGCCTGGTGGGCACCTTCGTTATGAAGCGGGACCTGGCGTTCGCCGTCCACGGCATTTCTGAACTCTCCTTCGCCGGGGCGGCCTTCGCCCTTCTGGTCGGCGCCGACATCGTGTTCGGGTCGCTTGTAGGGTCTGTGGCGGCGGCCCTCCTCCTCGGCCTGATGGGCGTCAAGGCCCGGGACAAGAACTCCACCATCGGCGTCATCATGCCCTTCGGACTCGGCCTGGGCATCCTGTTCCTGTCCCTGTACGAGGGCCGCGCAGCCAACAAGTTCGGCCTGCTCACCGGCCAGATCGTCTCGGTGGATACGGTCCAGCTCACGGCCCTCGCCGGAACGGCGCTGGCTGTGATCGTGGCGCTGGTGGCCATCTGGCGCCCGCTGAACTTCGCCAGCCTGGACCCCGAACTGGCCGAAGCCCGTGGTGTCCCCGTCCGCCGGCTGGGCATCGTCTTCATGGTCCTGCTGGGTATCAGCGTTGCCCTGTCCATCCAGGTGGTGGGAGCCCTCCTGGTCCTTGCCCTGCTGATTACCCCGGCGGCAGCGGCCCTGCGGGTGACATCGTCGCCGGTGGCCGTGGTGGTCCTGAGCGTCGTGTTTGCCGTCACCGCCACAGTGGGCGGCATCCTGCTGGCATTGGGCGGGCGTATCCCCATCAGCCCCTACGTCACCACGTTGTCCTTCATTATCTACGTGGTATGCCGCGCCATCGGTTCCGTCAGGGCCGGCAAAGGCATCAACGGCAGGGTCCTGCAGGCGCAGTAGCCGCTGCCGGCATGGCCTGCTACAGCTTGCCAGCAGCCTTCAGGGCCGTGCAGTCCGGGCAGAGGCCAAAGATTTCCACCGTGTGGGCAACCTCGCTGAAGCCATGTTCCGCGGCGGTGTGCGCTGCCCAGGTTTCGACGGCGGGCGCCTCCACCTCAACGGCCTTGCCGCAGTTCCGGCACAGCAGGTGGTGATGGTGGCCGGTCACGGCGCAGCGCCGGTAGACCGCTTCGCCCTCACCGTTGCGCAGAACGTCCACCAGGCCTTCATCGGCAAGCGACTGGAGGATCCGATAGGCCGTGGCGAGCGAAACGGACACGCCCTGGTTCTGCAGGATCCGGTACAGCTCCTGGGTGCTGACGAAGTCGTCCAGCTCATCCAGGGCGGCACTGACGGCCCGGCGCTGCTTGGTGACGCGCTGTTCCTTGCCGCCCGTTGCCGGGGATGGCGTAGTGGAATCAGCCTTGGCGCCGAGCGGCATGGATGGACTCGCTTCCGTGGGGATCATGGCAAAGATCCAGATTACCAGCCAAGCCCTCGTGGACACCGTTCCGGACAGGACCCTAGGCTGGCGCTATGAAGCTGACGAAATTCACCCACGCCTGCGTGCGCCTTGAAAAGGACGGCCGGGTTCTGGTCCTGGATCCCGGTAACTTCTCCGAAACCGGAGAGGCGCTGGCAGGCGCCGAAGCCGTGCTGATCACCCACGAGCACGCCGACCACATCGACGTTCCGGCTGTTGCCGGGGCGCTCCGAAGCGCCACGGACCTGGTGCTTTACGCCCCCGCGGGTGTGGCGGACCAGATGCGGACCGAAGTTCCGGAAGCAACGGCGCGGATCAACGCGGTGGACCCCGGAACGTCGCTGGATGTGGCGGGCTTCGAGGTGCGCAGCTTCGGGGGCCAGCACGCCCTGATCCATCCACAGATCCCGGTGGTGGCCAATATCGGCTACCTCATTGATGACAACGTCTACCATCCGGGCGACTCGTTCATCGTTCCGGACGGCATCAGCGTCAAGACCCTGCTGGTTCCGCTGCACGCGCCCTGGAGCAAGTCGGCCGAAGTAGTGGATTTCGTCGTCAGCGTCCGGGCGCCGCGGGCATTCCAGATCCACGACGGGCTCCTCAACGACAATGGCCTGAAGGTCGTCGAGGGCCACGTCAAAAGGATCGGTGCCAAGTACGGCACCGAGTACAACCACCTGCGCGCCGGGGAGTCCGTGGAGGTTTAGGCGACGCCCGGGTCCCACCGTCCGGTATCGAAGAATCTCCGGATCACCGCTTCGTACGGGGCGGGGTCCAGGCCCTGCACTGCCAGCCAGTCCTGGTTGTAGTAGTTGCCCGCATAGCGTTCCCCGCCGTCGCACATCAGCGTCACAATGCTGCCCTTGCGGCCTTCGGCGACCATCCCGGCGATGGTCTGCCATACACCCCACAGATTGGTGCCGGTGGAGGGGCCGGCGTGGAGCCCGGCAAGGTCGGACAAGTGGCGCATGGCTGCCACGGATGCGGCGTCGGGAACCTGGACCATCCGGTCGATCACGGACGGCACAAAACTTGGCTCCAGCCGCGGCCGGCCAATTCCCTCGATCCGGGACGGCAGGCCCGCCGGTACGCCGTCGGTCCCGCCTCGCCACCCCGGGTAGAACGCCGAGTTTTCGGGATCCACCACCAGCAGCCGGGTGGGATGGCTGTGGTAGCGCAGATAGCGGCCAATCGTGGCACTGGTCCCCCCGGTCCCGGCGCCCACCACGATCCAGTCCGGAACGGGATGCTCCTCCAGCTGGAGCTGGCCGAAAATCGACTCCGCGATGTTGTTGTTGCCGCGCCAGTCCGTGGCCCGCTCCGCGTAGGTGAACTGGTCCATGTAGTGTCCGTTGCAGGTGGCGGCCACCTCCTCCGCTGCTGCATACACGTCCGAGGCGTGTTCCACCAGCAGGCACGAGCCGCCGAACTGTTCGATCAGGTCAATTTTCTCCTGGCTGGTGGTCCGGGCCATGACGGCAATGAAGGGCAGTCCCAGCAGCTGGGCAAAGTATGCCTCGGAGACGGCGGTGCTGCCGCTGGACGCCTCCACGATGGTGGTGTCCGCCCGGATCCAGCCGTTGACCAGGCCGAAGAGGAACAGCGAGCGCGCCAGCCGGTGCTTCAGGCTGCCGGACCGGTGGGTCGATTCGTCCTTCAGGTACAGCTGCACGCCCCAGTGTTCGGGCAGCGGCACCGAGTAGAGGTGCGTGTCTGCCGAGCGGTTGTTTTCGGCCCGGATGGTGCGGATGGCCTGGTCCGCCCAGTCACGGTCGGACCACCCGCGGCCTGCCCAGTCCGTGTCCCTGCTCTTTCCGCCGTCGCCGTTGCCGTCGTCCTCAATCTTCACCAATCCAGCCTACCCGCGGGCGGACCTGTGGCGGCCTAAAGTGGAACCGACGGTATGACCACCCCGAAGGAGCCCGATGAACCCCCTGATGGACGTGACCACGCTGGGGAACCGCCTTGCCGGCGGGCAGCGTACGGTGCTGCTGGATGTCCGCTGGGCGCTGGGCGATCCGCACGGCCATGAGCACTACCTCGGCGGGCACTTGCCGGGGGCCGTTTTCGTGGACCTTGGCGCCGAGCTCGCGGCGCCGCCTGTTCCCGCGCGGGGACGGCACCCGCTGCCGGCGCCGGAGGACTTCCAGGCCGCCGCGCGCGGCTGGGGTATCAACAATGGCGACGTCGTGGTCGCCTACGACGACACTGCCAACATGGCCGCCGCGAGGGCCTGGTGGATGTTAAGGAACGGGGGGCTCCGGGAGGTCTACCTGCTCGACGGCGGCCTGGCCGCCTGGCGCGCGGAAGGCCTTGCGGTGGAGCAGGGCCCGGTGGTGGCGGAGCCCGGAAACGTGGTGCTGGCGGACGGCGGAATGCCCCGGCTCGACGCCGGTGCTGCCGCCGCCTGGCCGGACAGGGGCGTGCTGCTCGACGCGCGGGCGGGGGAGCGGTACCGCGGCGAGGTGGAGCCTGTCGACCCCCGGGCAGGCCACATACCAGGGGCGGCGAGCGCCCCGACGTCGGACAACGTGGACGCAACCGGACGCTTCCTTCCCGCTGATGAGCTGCGAAGCAGGTTCGAGGCGCTGGGCGTCCGGGACGGGAGGCCGGTTGCCGTCTATTGCGGCTCAGGGGTGACCGCTGCGCACGAGGTGGCGGCCCTGGAAGTGGCAGGGTTCAGCGCTGCGCTGTACGCGGGCTCGTTCTCGGAGTGGTCCAACAACCCGCAGCTTCCCGTGGCCACCGGCGCTGACCCCGGCGGATCTTTCCCGGCTGGCAAGTTGGCTGGCCGCAGCGGTAGCGTCTGACTATGACCCCAGGACGCCCCGTACCGCCGCCCCTTGCCACCCCGATCCTGCCCGACGCCGGCACCGGCACCCTTGCCGCCGCGTACGGTGCTGTGTCCCCTGACAGCGGACTGGTCCCGCTGACCGTGGCCCGGCGCGCGCCCAAACCCGACGACGTAGTGATCGCCATCGAGTTCTGCGGCCTGTGCCACTCGGATGTGCACGCGGCCCGCGGGGAGTGGGGCGGACAGGCCTATCCGCTGGTGCCCGGACACGAGATCGTGGGAACCGTCACCCGGGTGGGCTCAGCCGTCACCGGCTTTGCGGTGGGCGAGCGGGTGGGTGTCGGCTGCATCGTGGATTCGTGCCGCGAGTGCGAAAGCTGCCTGGACGGCCTGGAGCAGTACTGCGAAGAAGGAATGACCGGCACCTACGGGGCCATCGACCGGCGGAACGGCGACACGCTCACCCAGGGCGGTTACGCGTCCTCCATCGTGGTGGACCACCGCTACGTGGTCCGGGTGCCCGCGTCACTTGACCCGGCCGCCGTCGCGCCTTTGCTGTGCGCGGGGATCACCACGTTCTCCCCGCTGCGGCATTTCGACGTCGAAGAGGGCGACGTTGTGGGCGTGGTGGGCCTGGGCGGGCTGGGGCACATGGCGGTCAAGCTGGCCAAGGCCATGGGTGCCCGGGTGGTGGTGTTCACGACGTCGGAATCCAAGGTGCCCGCCGCGCTGGAACTGGGAGCCGATGAGGTTGTCCTGTCCCGGGACGAGGATGCGATGGCCGCCGCGAACCGCACCATTGACGTCATCATCGACACAGTTGCCGCCCCGCACGATCTCAACCCCCTGTTCCGCACCCTGCGCGTGGACGGTGCGCTGTTCCAGCTGGGCCTGCCGTCCGAGGCCATGCCGCCCGTGAATCCGAGCGCCCTCATCCGGCGCCGCATCGCGTACGCGGGCTCGCTGATCGGCGGGATCGCCGAAACCCAGGAGATGCTGGACTTCTGCGCAGAGCACGGCGTGGTTGCCGACATCGAGATGGTCGACGCCGGCCACCTCAACGAAGCCTATGACCGCATGGTCGCAGGAGACGTGAAGTACCGGTTCGTGCTGGACACCAGCACCTTGCAGGCACCCGCCAAGGAGGCAGACGCATGAGCACGCTCTTTACCAGGATCCTCAACGGCGAGATTCCCGGCCGGTTCGTCTGGCGTGAGGACGATGTGTCCGCCTTCCTCACCACCGGGCCGCTGGCCGACGGGCATACCCTTGTGGTTCCCACCGAGGAAGTGGACCGCTGGACCGACGCGTCACCCGAGACCCTGGCACGGGTGATGGAGGTGGCCCGCCGGATCGGCGCCGTCCAGGTGGACCTCTTCGACGCACCGCGGGCAGGGCTCATCGTGGCGGGATACGAGATCAACCACCTGCACGTCCACGTATGGCCGTCGCGCAGCATGGCGGACTTCAACTTCGCCTCAGCGGACCAGAATCCCGATCCCGCCGTCCTGGACGCGAACGCGGAGAAATTGCGCCGGGGGCTGCGTGACGCCGGCTGGGGCGAGTTCGTTCCCGCCGGTTAGCGCCTCAAAGATGTCCCGGCCCGTGCCGGGACATCTTTGTTTAAGGTCTTCAGGCCGGCGCCAGGGCCTTGTTGAGTACCGTGCGGATGCGCTTTTCGGACACCGAGTACGCCGTTCCAAGCTCGACGGCGAAAAGGCTCACCCGCAGCTCCTCGATCATCCAGCGCACCTGGGTTAACTCCCGGCCGGCGCGCCGTCCGGGAAGCAGGGCTGCCGCCGCATCGTCGTAGTCGTCCTCCAGCCGCTGCACCACTGCCATGTTGAGTCCGTCCCGCTGCACGTTGCCCGGCAGCCGTTCCAGGCGCTTTTCTATGGCAGTGAGGTACCGTGGCAGCTGGCTGAGCTGGGCGTAGCCCGTGCGTGCCACAAAACCGGGGTACACCAGTTGCTCCAGCTGGCTCCTGATGTCATTGAGCGCACTGATCAGGGCCAGGCTGGTGGTTCCCTTCAGCTGCTTTTCGATGCGCCGGGTGGCGGCCAGGATCCTTTCCACGACGGCAGTCACGCTGAATACGGTGTCAATCAGTTCCGCCCGCACCACCTCGTAGAGGGCGTCGAAGGCCTGCCGGTCCCAGGGCAGCTCCGCCGGGGTGAGCTTGTCGATGCCCGCGAGGGCGCAGTCGGCAATCAGCGCTGACACCGAGCCGTGCGGGTTCTGGCTGAAGGTCAGCTTCTCCGTGTTGCTCAAGTGCTCCAGCACGTAGCGGTCCGGCGACGGAACCCGCAGGGCCAGCATCCTGATGACGCCGCCGCGCATGGCGTCGAGCTGTTCCTCGGGTGTCTGGAAAACCCGGAGCGAGACGGAGGTGCCCTGGTCCACGAGTGCGGGGTACCCGGTGACGGTGTGTCCCTTCACCATGCTGCTGACTTCCCGGGGGACGCTACCGAAGCTCCACTCCGTCAGGCCGTCCTGCTCCCGGAATCCGGCAGGGGCGGAAGCCGTACTTCCCGCGCCGGGTGTGGGCACCTGGGACGTGCCGCCGTCGTCCGCATTGCCTCTGCCCTCTCCTTTACCTCGGCCCGGGCCCTTGGCTTTGTCCGGCCCCTGGCCCCCGGCCATTGCATTCCCGGGACCCGTCGTTGCAGGGGTGGCGCCGAGCGACTCGGCAATCGCTCGCCGGGTTGCGGGTGCGAGCCGTTCCTGGAGCGCGGCGAGATCCTTGCCCTCGTCCAGGACCTTGCCCTTGCTGTCCACCACCTTGAAGCTGACGCGCAGGTGCGGGGGCACGGCGTCCCAGTTCCAGGACCCGGGCGGGATGATGGCGCCGCGGATCCGGCGAAGGGCCAGCTCCAGTGACGGTTCCAGCTCGTCGGTGGCGGGATCGAAGTCCGATTCCAGGACGGCCACGGCCTGCCGGGCAACGTCCGGTGCCGGAACGAAATTCTTCCGGATCTGCTTGGGCAGCGACTTGATCAGCGCCGTCACCAGTTCCACGCGCTGGCCCGGAATCAGCCAGCGGAACGGGGCGTCGTCCAGCTGGTTGAGGAACAGGACGGGCACTTCCGCCGTGACGCCGTCGGACGGATTGGGCGGGGACCCCGGGGCCACCGGATGGAACTCGTAGCTCAGCGGCAGCTCAAAGCCCTTGTGCAGCCAGGTCTTGGGGAAGGCGGCCTCGTCCAGGTCATCCGCATCATCGCTCAGCAGGAGCGATTTATCGTAGTCCAGCAGGTCCGGGTTCGCTCTCCGGGCCTCTTTCCACCATTTGTCGAAGTGACGCTCCGACACCACGTCCGGGCCAATCCGGGCATCGTAGAACTCGAACAGGGTCTCGTCATCCACCAGCAGGTCCCGGCGGCGCATCCTGGCCTCGAGCTCCTCCACCTCCTGCAGGAGCGCCCGGTTGCGGTGGAAGAACTTGTGGTGCGTGCGCCAATCGCCTTCCACCAAGGCGTGCCGGATGAAGAGCTCACGGGCAACCACCGGATCCACCCGGCCGTAATTGATGCGCCGCTGGGCGATGATGGGCACGCCGTAGAGCGTGACCTTCTCGTAGGCCATCACCGCACCCTGGCGGGTGGACCAGTGCGGCTCACTGTAGCTGCGCTTCACCAGGTCCGGGGCCACCTGCTCCGCCCAGACGGGATCGAACTTGGCTGCCACGCGCGCCCAGAGGCGGCTCGTCTCCACCAGTTCGGCGGCCATGACGAACGTGGGGGACTTCTTGAACAGGGCGGACCCCGGGAAGATCGCGAACCGGCTGCCGCGGGCTCCGGCGTACTCGCGCTTGCGCTCATCGAGGATGCCGATGTGGCTCAGGAGCCCGGACAGCAGGCTGATGTGGATCCCGTCATGGTTGCCCACCGGGTCCGCCAGGCGTTTGTTGTCCAGGCTGATGCCGAGCGGACGGGCCAGCTGGCGCAGCTGGGCGAAGAGGTCCTGCCACTCCCGCACCCGCAGGTAGTTGATGAACTCGCTGCGGCACAGGCGGCGGAACGCGGACGAGGACAACTCCTGCTGCTTCTCCTGCAGGTAGTTCCAGAGATTCAGGTAGCCGGTGAAGTCCGAGTTCTCGTCCTTGAACCGGTTGTGCTTCTCGGCCGCCAGCTGCTGCTTGTCCGTGGGACGCTCGCGCGGATCCTGGATGGTTAGCGCCGCGGCCAGGATCATGACTTCCCGGACGCAGTTGCGCTTCCCGGCTTCCACGATCATCCGGCCCAGCCGGGGGTCCACGGGCAGCTGGGCAAGTTTCTGCCCGACGGCGGTGAGGCCGCTGCCGCTCCTGCCGTTACCTTCGGCGTTTTGCGGCTTCGGGGCAGCCAGGGCGCCGAGTTCGCGGAGCAGCGTGACGCCGTCGTTGATTGCCCGGGTTTCGGGGGGCTCGACGAACGGGAAGTCCTCCACGTCCTTGGGGCCGCGGGCCACGCCCATGGCGGTCATCTGCAGGATGACCGCGGCGAGGTTGGTCCGCAGGATCTCCGGATCCGTGAACTGCGGCCGGGACTCAAAGTCCTCCTCCGAATACAGGCGGATGGCGATACCGTCAGAAACACGGCCGCAGCGCCCGGAGCGCTGGTTCGCCGATGCCTGCGAGACGCGTTCGATGGGTAGCCGCTGGACCTTGGTGCGGTGCGAATACCGGGAGATGCGGGCCGTTCCGGTGTCAATGACGTACTTGATGCCCGGCACGGTGAGCGACGTCTCCGCCACGTTGGTGGCCAGCACAATCCGGCGCCTGCTGCCAGGGTGGAAGACCTTGTGCTGTTCCTGCAGGCTCAGGCGCGCGAAGAGCGGAAGCACTTCGGTGCCTGCAAGCCGGCGGTTGGACTGGATACGGGCGTGGAGGGCGTCCGCCGCATCCCGGATCTCGCGCTCGCCGGAGAAGAAGACCAGGATGTCCCCGGGCGCCTCACCGGCCAGTTCGTCGACGGCGTCGCACACGGCGTCCAGCGGGTCCCGGTCCTCCTCGAGTTCGTCGTCGGAGGCTTCTTCGTCATCGGCCCTGGGCTGGGTCAGGGGGCGGTAGCGGATTTCAACGGGGTAGGTCCGGCCCGAGACCTCGATGATGGGCGCGGGTTCTTCCGGTGTACCGAAGTGCTTGGCGAAGCGTTCCGGATCGATGGTGGCCGAGGTGATGATGACCTTCAGGTCCCGGCGCTGCGGCAGGATCCGCTTAAGGTACCCGAGGATGAAGTCGATGTTGAGGCTGCGCTCATGGGCCTCGTCAATAATGATGGCGTTGTACCTGCGCAGCAGTTTGTCCCGCTGGATTTCGGCCAGCAGGATGCCGTCCGTCATCAGCTTCACCTTGGTGGCCTTGCTGACCTCGCCGGTGAAACGGACCTGGAAGCCGACTTCCTGGCCGATCTCGACGCCCAGTTCCTCGGCGATGCGCTCGGCAACCGTGCGCGCTGCCAGCCGGCGCGGCTGGGTGTGGCCGATCAGCCCGTTCTCGCCGAGGCCGAGTTCCAGGCACATCTTGGGAATCTGGGTGGTCTTTCCGGAACCGGTCTCGCCGGCAATGATGGTCACCTGGTTGGCGGCAATGGCCGCCATCAGGTCCTCGCGGCGCTCGGAGACCGGCAGCTCAGCGGGATAGGAGATATGCAAAGTCATGGCTGCAGACAGTCTACTGCGGCGGGGCCGGCACCCCCGGTTCGACTGCCTGCGGCGTTCTTATGTGGTGCCGGGCCTGCTAGAAGATCCGGAGGGTGTAGCTGGTGCTGGGCAGGTCCAGGGCGGACCATTCCTCATGCGAGCTGACGGGAGGGGTGTGGCCCCGTCCGTCACGGAGGAGCGCTGCGATGGTGGCGGCAGCGAGGAGAAGGAGCAGGATGACGGTGATCGTTGCGAAGATTTCCATGGCTCCATGCTGCTCTTCAGGATTTCCACTCAACAGTGGCAGAAATGCCCAAAAAGCTAAAATTCCTGCCACAATGGAAGCATGCTGAAATCGGTAGCCGTCATAGTGGTTCCCAACTTTTCGATCTTCGAGTTCGGGACGGCCTGCGAGGTTTTCGGGATCGACAGGTCAGGCCGGGGCGCCGGAGTCCCCGCCTTTGATTTCCGGGTCTGCACCCCGGAACCGGGCAACGTTCCCATGAAGTCCGGGTTGTCCATGAACGTGAGCCATGGGCTGGAAGCCACTGAAGATGCGGACCTGGTGATCATGGCTCCCTTTGGACGGGACCAGGAGATGCCGGAGCCTGTGCTCGCTGCCCTCCGGGCCGCTGACGCCAGGGGGGCCTGGGTAATGTCGATCTGCTCGGGAGCATTCGCGCTGGCACGCGCGGGCCTGCTGGACGGCCGCCGCTGCACCACGCACTGGCATTTTTCCCGTGACCTGGCCGAGGCCTACCCGGACGTCCAGGTGGATGAAAACGTCCTCTACGTGCAGGACGGCAATATTATTTCCTCTGCCGGAACCGCTGCAGGAATCGACGCGTGCCTGCACCTGGTACGGCTGGAGTTGGGCGCGAACGTTGCTGCCTCGATTGCCCGGGACATGGTGGTCCCGCCGCACCGCGACGGCGGCCAGGCCCAGTTCATCGACCGGCCCATGCCCACCTGCGGCTCGGCGCCCATGGAAGAACTGCTGCGGTGGATGGTGCAGAGCCTCGACCGTGAACACACGGTCAACGAGTTGGCAGCGCGGGTCCACATGTCACCGAGGACCTTTGCCAGGAAGTTCCGTTCGGAAACGGGCGCCACACCAGCGGCCTGGCTCAACTCGCAGCGGGTGATCCGGGCACAGGAGTTGCTGGAATCGACCGATTTGAACATCGACGAGATCGCCCGGGAAGCCGGGTTTGGCCATCCGGTCCTGCTGCGGCACCACTTCGCCAAGGTCCTCGACACCAGCCCCCAGTCCTACCGCCGGGCATTCCGGGGGCAGCTGGCCGAAGTGGGCTAGCTGCCGCCTTCGACCTGACAGGTCGTTGCGGGGAGCGCGGCCTGGGCAGCCTATTCCCTGCTGTCCAGGGCAGGAGTGCCCTGTCCGGCCCCGGACTCCTGGGCTGCTGCCCGGGTCCGGTCCACCAGCACACGCCAAGGTCCGGTCACTGCCCGCTCAGGCAGGGCCGCCCGCCTGTCCCCGGCCCGGATTGAATAGATGAACCGGTCAGGCTGGCTCCCCGCGAAGTGTTCGGCGGCGGCCCTCGGCGTGCGGGGAACGGCATCCCACGGACAGGCTTCGACGATCGGCTCCCACTGGTTGATTGCCGTTTTAGAGCGCGCATCCACCGTCCACACCCGCGTCATCGCGGCAATCCCACCGGTACGTTCCACGCTGATTTTCATGGCCTGGTTCCTGGGCTTCCACGCAGCCTGGCGGCTGAAAGTCCGGCAACCAGGCATCCCTTAAAGCTTGACCTTCACAGTTTCCCACGCCTGCCGCACGGCGTCATGCTCTTGTGACCCGGAACCGAAAAGCTCCACGGCGGCAGCGGCGGTGGCCCGCGCGAAGACGCTGAAGGTCGCCGTGGTCGGCAGGGATCCGCCCGTCAGCGTTTCGTACCAGATGCGGCCGGGGGAGTCCCAGGCGTTCCCGCCCAGGGACTCCGCCACCAGGTAGAAGGCGCGGTTGGGAATGCCCGAGTTGATGTGGACCCCGCCGTTGTCCGCGCTGGTCCTGACGTAGGAGTCCATGGAGTCCGGCTGCGGGTCCTTACCCAGCACATCGTCGTCGTACGCGGTTCCCGGTGCCTTCATGGAACGCAAGGCACTTCCTTCCACCCCGGGGGTGAAAAGCCCCTCGCCGATCAGCCAGCTGGCCTCGGCAGCGGACTGGTTCTTCACATACTGCTCCACGAGGGCGCCGAAAACATCCGACATGGATTCGTTCAGGGCGCCGGCCTGGTTCCGGTAAGCCAGGGCGGCGGAGTGCTGGGTCACCCCATGGGCGAGTTCGTGGCCGATGACGCTCAAGGATGCCGTGAAGCGCCCGAAGACTTCACCATCGCCGTCGCCGAAGACCATCTGGGTGCCGTCCCAGAAGGCGTTGTCGTAGAGCTTGCCGAAGTGCACGGTGGCATCCAGCCGCAGTCCCTGCCCATCGATGGAGTTGCGGCCGAAAACGTTGGCATAGAGGCGGTGGGTGTGTCCCAGACCCTCGTACGCTTCGTCGGTGGCGGCATCTCCCGTTCCGGGTTCGCCTTCCTTGCGTACCAGCCGTCCCGGCAGGGTTTCCGAACCTTCGGCGTCATAGATAGTCCGGTTGGACGGACCCGGCTTGGCCTGGCGCAGTCCGGAAGGAACATCCGGCATGGCCTGGGTCCGGGACGCCTGGAATGAACCGACGTGGCCAAGGGCCTCCCTGGCAGCCCGGGCGGCCGCAGAATACTCCGGAGCATCCTGCCGGGCCAGGCGCCGCAGCAGGTAAGGCGGGACGATGGAACAAAACGGAACGTGCATGGCGTACCCCCTCAACTAGGTGATTTCAGACTACGAGGGGGCTCTGACAATCGGTGCCAGCACACGCGGCACGGGGAGCTTCGCGCGGGGGCCGGCAGCAGACAGAAGCACGACGACGGCCGGCCGCTTTGTTGGTTACCGCCGCCTTGGGCGGGATACACGAAGAATGTCTCACCCTCCCGCGATGATTCTGGTATGGGAAACGGCGTCAGCGGGAAGTCGGTCATTTCAGAGCTCTTTCCTGCCCCCGCCAGCACGTCCCTTGCCCATGGAACGACCGCAGCGCCGAGTGTCAGTCCCGTGGTGGATTCTGCTGGTATGCGGAAAGGCAGCCGAAGGGTCGGGGAATTGGCGCTGCCGCCCGCTGTCCCAGCCGCATCTCCGTCTTCAGAAGCGGCGCCAGCGCCAGCGCAAAATGTCACACCCTCCCGCGATGATTCTGGTATGGGAAACGGCGTGTTGACGGCAGCGGAGGTGGCGGGCATTCATGCCTCTGTCACGGCCCTCAACGCGTTGTTCCGTGATGACGCGCAGTTGCGAAATGTCGTCGACGGCACAGGGCCAGACGTCTTGCAGCGTGCTTACGAACTCCGCCTGGAACGGCTGGGTGTGGTGGCGCGGCTTGAAGCCCAGATCGCCGCATTGAAGGCCCGGGACGCGGCCGAAGCCGTCGAGCTTCAGAATGCGATGACTCCTCCGGACGCCAGGCTGCAAGAACGGACCTTCCGCGAGATCTCGGTTGTCGAGGAGATCGCCGGGATCCTGACCATCAGCTCCGGCGCCGCGGGGGCGTTCGTCACCCAGGCCCGGCGGGTCTGTTCCCTCCCCTCCGTGTACGGGGCACTGTCCACCGGGTCCTTGTCGTGGCAGGGCGCCAGGATCATCGCCGACGAAACCGAGAACCTGGACTATCCCGCCGCCGTCGCTTTGGCGGATCATTTTCTGGACCCGGACGCGCCGAATCCTGCGCGGGGCCGTCCGGCTGGGCAGCTGGTGCCTTCACGGTTAAGGTCGAAAGTGCGGGCCTGGCGCGAACGCCACCACCCCGAATCCATCGAGAAACGCCACGCGAAGTCCGCAGCCGACCGGCGGGTCGAATTCACCCCCGACCGCGACGGCATGGCCTGGTTCGCGATCTATATGCGGGCAGACTGCGCGTTGGCGGCCTGGAACAAAACCACGGCCATCGCCCGCGGACTGCAAGGCCCCAACGAAACCCGAACCCTCACCCAGATCAGGGCCGATGAAGTCGCCCGCCGCCTCCTCGCCCCCGCCCAAGCCATAACTACCACCACAGACGCCGGCACCGGCACCGGCTCCGGCTCCGGCTCCGGCTCCGGTCCGAGCATGGCCTCCCCGGCCGGCGGCGGGGACACGGAAGGCACCGGCGGACAACGCGGCAGCCAACCCGGCACCAGCACGCCTGCAGCCGGCGACGGCAGCGGCCGTCCTGACACCGGCGATGAGGTTCAACGCGTTGCCGGGGACCAGTTCCCTGATGAATTCCTCGGGCTCGCCACGCTCTTCGGGTCCGACGAGCTAACTGCGGACCTCGGCATCCCGGACAGCACTCACCTCGAAACCAACGATCACATCGACGCAGCCAGTAACCCCGGCACCCAGGACAACAGCACCGGCCAGGCAGGAACCAGCACCAACACCGCGGGCCCTGCCGCAACCAGCCCCGAAGCCGGGAAACTCCCCACACCCCGCGCCGACGTGCTGGTCACCGTCCCCGTGTTCGCCCTGCTCGGCCTAACCGACGAACCGGCCACCCTCGACGGCTACGGCCCCATCCCCGCATCCATGGCCCGCAAACTCCTCACCGACGGAGCCAACTCCTTCACCCGCGTCCTCATCGACCCGCGCGACGGAGCACCCCTCGAAATCGGCCGCACCAGCTACCGGCTCACCAAAGCCATGCGACAAGCCCTCACCCTTCGGGACGGCAAATGCACCTTCCCCGGCTGCAACAACAACGCCCTCGACAACGAAGCCGACCACCTCCAAGCCTGGAAACAAGGCGGCACCACCGGGATCAGCAACCTGGCACAGCTCTGCCCGAAGCACCACCGCCTGAAGCACAACAGCGGCTGGACACCCACACACGCAACAGAAACCGAACCGCCCTGCTGGACCTCACCCACCGGCCGCACCTACCCCGCCGAACAACCAGGCTGGGAACCACCACAGCTGCCGCCCGCCCTGGCTGCCCTGCTGACTGACGGCGCAGCACCTGGTGACTCCGTGGCGGGCTGGTCTGCCGCTACGAAGCGCTCGCCCGCTGCTGCCACTGATGAACACGTAATGGTTCTGTCTGATGCTCCGGACGAGCACTATCCCGCAGCAGCTGCGGCCGGTATGCCGGAAGCAGGCGAAGACTTGGTCTGTCCGCCGTGGTTGGAATGGGGTGACATCGAAATTACAGACGCGGATGTGCCGGACCCAGACATCTTTGGTGACACGGGCTTCCCGGATGATCCTGAATTGCTCGAATTCGATCCAGCACAATTTCCGGTCCCGGATTGGCTGCTGTGGCTGGAGGCTGAAGAAGCAGCATTGAGCCACCTGTAATAACCACGGGCGGCAAACAACGTTGTGTACTGACCCGGGCAAACGACGAGGTCCCCGCTGCCGGACTGCCCGGAAAAACAAACCGGAAAACAAATTCGTAAAACAAACCCGGAAAACAACCCGGGAAAACGAAAGCGGCCCGGTCAGTGACCGGGCCGCTTTCGGCTGGTGCCCTCGGTAGGATTCGAACCTACGGCCTTCTGCTCCGGAGGCAGACGCTCTATCCCCTGAGCTACGAGGGCAATCCGGATTTCCTGCCGTTCCCGGCGGGACGTCCTAGAGCTTAGCAGGAAGGTGGGCTCCAAGGGAAAACCGATCCTGATCCGGCGTTGCCAACGGGCCGGGAGCACACGGAACCGTCGCATCAGTACCCGGAGAACGAGTCCACGTGCACGCGCCGGGCCCCTGCTTTCCGGGCGGCACGGCGGAGTGCGGCAACGCTGGCGGGCGAACCGGAGACATACACTTCACGGCTATGAATGTCCGGAACAAGGGCCTTCAATCCTTCGTGGTCCAGCCGGGAAGCTCCGGCCGGAACAGCTCCGAAATCCACCGGGGGGTTAGAACCGTCCGCCAGCCGTACGAGGACCCGGATGCCCGCAGCGCGAAGTTCGTCAGCGTAGGCGATCTCGTCGGCGCTCCTGGCAAGAAGGAGAAGGACGGCGTCGCGTTCCCGGAGCCCTCCCGAGCCCAGGTGTGAGAGGAAAGGCGTAATGCCGATGCCGGCGGCAATGAGCAGCACGGGTTTGCGGGGGTCGCGGGGGAGGACAAAGTCACCGCCCACCGAGGTGGCCGTCAGCTCATCGCCGGGCTTCAGCGCCAGCAGCACCCTTTTGGCCGCGGACAATGGCTCGGCGGTCCGGATGCCGAATTTCACCAGGCGTTCCGCAGGTGAACCTGTCAGGCTGAACACCCGCCGTCGTCCCTTACCGTCGGACTTGGCGTGCGGCAGGTCAAGCTCCATGTACTGCCCCGGAAGGAAACGCACCGGCCGGGCAGGCTCGAACGAGAACTCTGTGGTGCTCGGAGTCAGCCTCCGGCTTCCTGCGAACCGCAGCCTGACGCCGCCCCGCTGGCCCAGCAGAAAGGCGAGGAAGTTGCCCAGCAGCAACGCGGCTTCGGGAGAATTCGCGATAAATCCGAGGTTGTAGGGGACCGCGAACACAACGCCGACAACGGCGGCCAGCGCCAGCTGCTGCCACCGCCGGGGCGGCAGCGTCAGGGGCTCGGTCAGCATGAAGCCGACGAAGAAGAGCACCGGCCGCTGCGCTAGTGCCTGGTAGATGCCCATCCCTGCAGTCATGCCGGCGCGGAGCAGCTCAAAGGTGATGATGCTCGTCGCTACGAGGGTGAATACTGTGGCCATCAGGACTTTCCTGGTCCGGTAAAGGACCAGCAGCACTCCGGGGACCAGCAGCCACAGCATGGCTGGCGTCGCCGCCCACCACGTGGCGATATTGAGCCCGGTAAGGCCGGTGACGAAGGCTCCGGCGGCCGCGGGGTTGAAGATGTGCCGGCCGCGCCAGGCAAGGGCGTACTTCGACGCGGATGCCAGCACGCAGGCCACGGCAACCCCCGCCACGTCCAAAGTCTGGAAGGACGGCCAGAAAAGGAAGTAGAGCAGCAGCCCGGTAATCAGCGACGATTCCGAGTGCGGCCGTACCCGGAACAGCGCCGCCAGGGCCCGGTTGGAGGCGTAGTTCAGGGCCAGGCACAAAGCCAGGTGGGCCAGCATCTCCGGGATGCCGAAGGTCAGCCAGCCCAGGACCTCAAGCAGCAGGCTGTACACGGCAAGGGCTGCCAATACCAGGAGGATGAGCCGGTACATGGTGAACCGGCCAAGCAGGGTATCCATGCGCCCCGTGGCAGATGCGGAAGAACCGGCCTGGGGGGTCCCGACGGGGCTCATGTGAACAGTGTCCCTTCAAATTCTTCGGAATAGCCCGCGCTGCCGTCGGAATACACCGTCAGCCAGGAGAAATCGAACGATTCCTGGAGCTGTGCGCCGGGAACAAAAAAGAGCGCCGTGGCCAGCGCGTCGGCAAGGACGGCCGTCTCCGCCAGGGCCCAGGTCGCGACGGCGGTCTGCACCGGCCTGCCGGTTGTTCCGTCCAGCACGTGGTGCAGCCCATCACCCCAGGCCCGCCGGTTGGCGGCGGAAGCGCACAGTGCACGCCTAGCCAGCCGGACCACACCAATCGCCTGGACCGGATTGTACGGATGCTCCAAGGCCACCGGTACGGCGGACGGGCCCCGTGCCAGGAGATCACCGCTGCCATCGATGACGTAGGCGTCAACCCCCGCCGCTTCCAGTTCGGCGGCCAGCAGATCCACCAGCAGCCCCTTCCCGGCGGCGCCTATATCCAGCACCACCGGAGCGCTGGTGGTGATGGACGTTCCATTCCAGTCCAGGACGTCGTCCCAGGCCGGAGCGGGCAGCGGGGAGCCGGCCGGCTGCAGCGAGTACGCAGCGTCATATCCCAGCCGCTCCAGGCTGGCGCCGATCAGGGGAGTCATGGTCCCGGCCGAGATTCCGTAGAGGGTCCGGTACAGCTTCCCGAGTTGTCCGGCCTCGTCCGGAAAGTCGTAGCGGCCAGGTGTCCGTGCCATTGCACTTACCAGGGAATCGCCACGGAAACGGGACCAGTCGGCGTCGAACTTTTCAACCCTGGCAAGGATGCGCTCCGTCAGGGACGGCGCAAGCGGAAGGGGCGAAGAAATTTCCCACTGAGTCCCGATGCCTTCGAACGATATGCCCTCCACGTCCCCTCCCGGCACCGGCTACCGGGCTTCCGACTTGATCTGCTCCACTGCCTGGTTGAAGCCGCCGCTGGTGAGTGAGGAGCCTGCCACCTTCGAAACATTGAGCTCGTCGATGTTCTTGCCCACTACCTGCGCCGCGATGCCGCCGGCAAACTCGCCCTGGAACTTGCGCGTATTGGGGTTGGAAGGGTGTTGGGTGATCTGGACATCCGTCACCGTGCCCGAAGCGAGGGACAGCTGGACGCCCACTGTCTCGGTACCGTTGGGCGAGACGTAGTTTCCGTCCGCGCTGTAGGTGCCGTCCTTGTAGGTGGAGCCGCTGCCGGCCAGGGAGGACGTGTTGGGCGATGGTGCGGCGGTGGTTCCGGCGGCGTTCCCGCCGGTGGTGGCCGGAGCCGTGTCGGTAGCGGACGGCGCACAGCCTGCCACGGTTCCCGCAAGGGACAGGCCGGCAATACCGGCGTAAACGCTCCTGCGTACGGAGGGTCTCATCAAGGCTCTCGTTTCGTCATAGGGATCACGGAGTTCAAGCGGTGGTTACGCTGATGTCAACGCTGGATCCAGCCTATTGGTTCAACCCTGTGCCGTATTTGGGTTTTCCTTGTGACCGTCCTGTGTAAGGCCGTCCCCTGGAGGGCGCGCAAAATTCTTTGCTGTCACTGGCCCCCGGTAGGCTAGAGGGGTGACTCCCGAAGAACTCTCCCTCGCCATATCCGCCTGCCTGAAAGACGCCGTTGCCGCCGGTGACATTGCCCTTTCAGCATCAGCTGTGCCTGATGAGGTGCGCGTGGAGCGACCCAAGAACCGGGAACACGGCGACTGGGCAACCAACATCGCCCTGCAACTGGCCAAGCAGGCAGGCACGAACCCGCGGGAATTCGCCACGATCCTCAGTGCCCGGCTGAAGTCGATCGACGGCGTCTCGGCCGTGGACATCGCCGGCCCCGGGTTCCTGAACATCACCGTTGACGCTGCCACCGCCGGCGCCCTTGCAAAGGTGATTGTCGAAGCGGGCCCGCACTACGGAACCAACTCCGCGCTCGCAGGCCGCACCGTGAACATGGAATTCGTTTCGGCGAACCCCACCGGCCCCCTCCACATCGGCCATACCCGCTGGGCCGCCCTGGGCGATTCCATCGCGCGTGTGCTCCGGGCATCGGGCGCCGACGTCACGGCCGAGTACTACATCAACGACGCCGGTTCGCAGATGAACACCTTCGCCAAGTCTGTCTACTCGCGGCTGCACGGCCTCCCCGTGCCCGAGGGCGGATACCCCGGCCAGTACATCGCCGACCTCGGCCACGAGGTCCTCACCGCGCATCCGGACATCCGCGAACTCACGGAAGTTGCCGCGCTTCCCGTCATCCGCGCCGCCGCGTACGAGGCACAGATGAAGGACATCAAGGCCACGCTGGCAGACTTCGGCGTCGAGTTCGACGTGTTCTTCTCGGAGCAGGAACTGCACGACGCCGGCGCTATCGAAAGTGCCGTGGCGCGCCTACGCGAGCAGGGCCACGTGTTCGACGACGGCGGTGCCGTCTGGCTGCGGACCACGGACTTCGGTGACGACAAGGACCGGGTGATGATCCGCGCCAACGGCGAGCCCACCTACTTTGCCGCGGACGCCGCGTACTACCTCTCGAAGAAGGACCGCGGCTTCACCGAGAAGATCTACCTGCTCGGCGCCGACCACCACGGCTACATCAACCGGCTGAAGGCCATCGCGGCGGCGGCCGGCGACGACCCTGAGAAGAACATCGAGGTGCTGATCGGCCAGCTGGTGTCCGTTAATGGCGCCAAGCTCTCCAAGCGTGCCGGCAACATCATCGAGCTCAAGGACCTGATCGACTGGCTGGGCAAGGACGCCGTGCGGTACTCGCTGGCACGCTTCCCTGCAGACTCGCCGTTGACCCTGGACCCCGAGCTGCTGAAGAAGCACAGCAACGAGAACCCGGTGTTCTACGTCCAGTACGCCCACGCACGCTCGCGCGGCGCAGCACGGAACGCCGTGGCAGCGGGAGTGGAGCGCACAGTGGACGGCGAAGACCGCTTCGACGCCTCGCTGCTGGACCACCCCACGGAAAACGAGCTGCTCGCGTACCTGGGCAGCTACCCTTCCGTGGTGGCCAAGGCCGCGGAACTGCGCGAACCGCACCGCGTGGCGCGGCACCTCGAGATCATCGCCGGCGCCTACCACCGCTGGTACGACGCCTGCCGCATGGCGCCCATGGGCGACGACCCCGTGACCGATGTCAACCGCACCCGGCTGTGGCTCAACGATGCCACCAGCCAGGTGCTGGCCAACGGCCTTGACCTGCTTGGCGTTTCCGCGCCGGAACGGATGTGAGCACCATGAGCGTGAAAGCTGAAACAACCGCGCACACCGGAAACGCCGCATCCCCCCTGGCACCCGGCTGGCTGGCCGTTCCGGCCGACCTCAACGCCCTGCAGGAACCAATGTGGGCGGGCAGCGTGGAACGGAACGACGCCGGGTCCCTCACCGTTGGTGGCGTCACCGTCCAGGAACTGAAAGAACAGTTCGGCACGCCCCTGTTCGTAATGGACGAGGCGGACTTCCGTGCCCGGGCGCGTGCTTTCAAGGACTCCTTTGATGCCGCCTTCGCGGAGATCTGCGGCGGCGTGGATGTCTACTACGCCGGAAAGTCCTTCCTCTGCACCGCCGTGGTGAAGTGGGTTGAGGAAGAAGGCCTGCGGCTGGATACCGCTTCAGGCGGCGAACTGGCTGTCGCTGCCCGCGCGGGCATCGCGGGGGAGCGTGTGGCCCTGCACGGCAACAACAAGTCCGACGCCGAGATCAACCGTGCCCTGGACATGGGACTGGGGCGCATCGTGGTGGACAGCCTGGACGAACTGGTGCGGGTGGGCGATATCGCCCGGGTCCGCGGGGAACAGGCAAAGGTGATGCTGCGGCTCACGCCGGGTGTCCACGCCCACACCCATGAATTCATCGCCACCGCCCATGAGGACCAGAAGTTCGGCCTCTCCATGGCGGCGGACACCACCGACCAGGCCGGCCTGTCCGCGGCGGAGGAAGCGGTGGCTGCCGCTTCGGCCCACCCCGGCATCGAACTCCTGGGCCTGCACTGCCACATTGGCTCGCAGATTTTCGAGCCGGACGGCTTCGCCCTGGCAGCGGAGAAGCTGCTGCGCTTCCTGGCAGCCATGCAGGAAAAGTACTCCATCGTTATGCCCGAGCTTGACCTCGGCGGCGGCTACGGCATCGCCTACACCCCGGTGGACACCCCCCGCCCCGCAGCCGAGATCGCGGAAGCGATGGCCGCCGTCGTGCGTTCCACCTGCGCGGAACTGGGCATCGCCTCGCCGCGCATCTCGATCGAACCCGGCCGCGCCATCGTGGGCAGCACCACCTTCACGCTTTATGAAGTGGGGACGCTGAAGACGGTGCGCGTCGACGCGCCGGCCGGCTCCGGCGCAGGTGAGGACGGTAACAACGTTACGTATCCGCGCCGCTATGTGTCGGTGGACGGCGGCATGAGCGACAACGCCCGTCCGGTGCTCTACGACGCGGATTACTCGGCGATTCTGGCCTCGCGCACTTCCACGGCGGCGCCGCAGCTGTCCCGCGTAGTGGGCAAACATTGCGAGAGCGGCGACATAGTTGTTAGAGATGTATATCTGCCCGAGGACGTGGCAGCCGGTGATCTGCTTGCTGTACCGGGAACCGGCGCCTACTGCTGGGCCCTCTCAAGCAACTACAACTATCTGGCCCGGCCGGGCGTAGTCGCGGTGCGCGACGGATCTGCCCGGCTGATTGTCCGCGGGGAAACCGAAGAAGATCTGCTGAACCGCGACATGGGAGCCTGAAGTGACGGAAATGCGAGCCCTGAAAGTGGCCCTGCTGGGCTGTGGCAACGTTGGGGCCCAGGTTGCGCGGATCCTGATTGAGGACGCCGACGCCCTTGCTGCCCGCACCGGAGCGCGCCTTGAGCTCAGCGGCATTGCCGTGCGCAACCTGGGCACCAAGCGCGACGTCGAGCTGCCGCAGGAACTGTTCACCACGGATGCCGAAACCCTGGTCAAGGACGCCGACCTCGTGATCGAGCTGATGGGCGGGATTGAGCCTGCCCGCACGCTGATCCTCTCCGCGCTGAGCAACGGCGCCTGCGTGGTCACCGGCAACAAGGCACTGCTGGCCCAGGACGGCCCCACCCTGTACGAGGAAGCGGACAAGGCCGGCGTGCAGCTGTCCTACGAGGCCGCCGTCGCCGGAGCCATCCCCATCCTGCGGCCCATCCGCGACAGCCTCTCCGGCGACCGGATCACCCGCGTGCTGGGCATCGTGAACGGCACCACCAACTTCATCCTTGACCAGATGGACTCCACGGGCGCCCAGTTCGCCGACGCCCTCGCCGAAGCCCAGCGCCTCGGCTACGCCGAAGCGGACCCCACCGCCGACGTCGAAGGCCACGACGCCGCGGCCAAGGCCGCCATCCTGGCCACGCTGTCCTTCCACACCCGGTTCGCCCTGGAAAACGTCCACTGCGAAGGCATCACCAAGGTCAGCGCCGCGGACATCGCCGCGGCCAAGGACGCCGGCTTCGTCATCAAGCTCCTGGCCATTGCCGAGAAGCTCACGGATGCCGACGGCGGCGAGGGCATCTCCGTCCGGGTCCACCCCACGCTCCTGCCCCGCGAACACCCGCTGGCCGCCGTCCGCGGCGCCTTCAACGCCGTCTTCATCGAGGCCGAGAACGCGGGCGAGCTGATGTTCTACGGCCAGGGCGCAGGCGGCACCCCCACCGCGTCCGCCGTGCTGGGCGACCTCGTCTCCGCGGCGCGCCGCCTGGTCCTCGGCGGACCGCAGCGTACCGAGACCACCACCGGCCATGTTCCGGCCCTGCCCATCGACGCCGCCGTGACCAGCTACTACATCGGCCTTGATGTTGCCGACCAGCCCGGCGTCCTGGCCAAGATCGCCCAGATCTTTGCCGAAAACGGCGTCTCCATCGAAATCATGCGGCAGACCATCCACCGCGACGCTGAGTCCAACGTGGAGTCCGCCGAACTGCGGATCGTCACCCACCGCGCGTCAGAGGCCGCCCTCGCGGCCACCGTCGAGGCCGTGAAGGGCCTTGACGTGATCAATTCAGTTACATCCGTTCTGCGGGTAGAAGGAGTCTAAGTGGCTCACCAATGGCGCGGCGTAATCCGCGAATACGCTGACCGTTTGCCCGTGACGGAGTCCACCAGGGTCATCACCCTCGGCGAGGGCGGCACCCCGCTGGTGCACGCGCAGAAGCTGTCCGAACTCACCGGTTCCGAGGTCTACCTCAAGGTGGAGGGCATGAACCCCACCGGCTCCTTCAAGGACCGCGGGATGACCATGGCCATGACGGCCGCCGTCGAAGCCGGTGCCCAGGCTGTTGTCTGCGCCTCGACGGGCAACACCTCTGCCTCCGCTGCCGCATACGCCACCGCAGCGGGCCTGAAGTGCGCCGTGCTGGTGCCCGAAGGCAAGATCTCCATGGGCAAGCTCAGCCAGGCCATCGCCCACGGTGCCACGCTGCTCCAGGTGGACGGCAACTTCGACAACTGCCTCGATATCGCCCGCAAACTGGGGGAGTCCTACCCGGTGTTCCTGGTGAACTCCGTCAACCCCGCCCGCATCCAGGGCCAGAAGACCGGCGCCTTCGAAATCGTCGACGCGCTCGGCGACGCCCCGGACATCCACGTGCTTCCCGTGGGCAACGCCGGCAACATCACCGCCTACTGGAAGGGCTACAAGGAGTACTCGGCTCCGTTCGAGTCGAAGACCGCCGGTACGCTTCCCGCCGTCGCCACCAAAACCCCTGCCATGTGGGGCTTCCAGGCCGCCGGTGCCGCGCCGTTCGTTGCCGGCCACCCCATCACCGAGCCGGACACCATTGCCACCGCCATCCGGATCGGCAACCCCGCCTCCTGGGACGGCGCCATCGGCGCCCGTGACGAGTCCGGCGGGCTCATCGGCGCTGTCACCGACGAGGAAATCCTGAACGCCCACCGCTGGCTGTCCTCCCGCGAGGGCGTGTTCGTGGAGCCCGGCTCCGCTGCCGGCGTCGCAGGCCTGCTCAAGAAGCACGCCGCCGGCGAGGTTCCCGCAGGAAAGACCATCGTCATCACCGTCACCGGGCACGGCCTCAAGGACCCGCAGTGGGCCCTGCGCACCGAAGACGGCAGCGACGTGCAGCCGGTCAAGGTACCCAACGACGTCGTGACCGTTGCTGCTGAACTGGGACTGGAAGAAAAATAACCTTGGACACCACCTCGCAGGCCGCCGTCGGACTGCAACTCATCGAGGCCGGCCAGCGCGTCACCGTCAGGGTCCCCGCCACTTCGGCGAACCTCGGTCCCGGCTACGACAGCCTGGGCCTCGCGCTGGCGCTGCACGACACGCTGACCGTGGAAAGCCTCGACACGGACGAACTCGTGTTCGACCTTCGCGGCGAAGGCGCCGACACCCTGCCGCGCGATGCCAGCCACCTGGTGATCCGCGCCATGGACGCTGCCTTCGAACGGCTGGGCTTCCGCCACGGCGGCCTCAAGGTGACGGCGGAGAACGTCAACCCGCACGGGCGCGGCCTCGGCTCGTCCGCCTCCGCTGTGGTGGCTGCCGTCTCCGCGGCCAACGCCATGGTTCCGGCCGGCAGCCAGCGCGGACAGGACTGGATCCTTCAGCTCACCAGCGAGCTGGAAGGCCACCCGGACAACGTCGCCCCCGCGATATTCGGCGGGCTGGCGCTGTCGTGGCAGGACAGTGACCAGTACAGCAGCACCAACGCCACCGTGGCCGGATCGGTGATCCCCATCGTGGCGGTTCCGGACTTCGAACTGTCCACCGAGGCCGCCCGCGCCTTGCTCCCGGCCAGCGTGGGACACCACGCCGCAGCCATGAACTCCGGCCGGGCGGCACTGCTGATCCATGCCCTCACGCAAAAGCCGGAATTCCTGCTGGCAGGCACCGAGGACTACCTGCACCAGAGCTACCGGGCGGAAGCCATGCGGCCAAGCGCAGCGCTGATCGCAGCACTTCGCGCCGCCGGCCATGCAGCGGTGGTTTCCGGTGCGGGGCCCACCGTCCTGGTTCTGGCAAACGGTGAAGATGAAGCCGCCCAAGCCCTCGCTTTCATCGAGAGCTTCACTGCGGCCAACACGCCGGATGTAGGCTGGCGCGTTCTGAAGCTGGCAGTGGACGTTGAAGGTGCTAAGGTGGACATGCACCGGCGGTAATTCCGCCTATCTGATCTGCTCCTGCATTCAGTTGCTATTTGATCTCCTACTGCGAATGCATTCCGGTGCCACCTGCTTGGTCTGACGCAGGAACCTGCAGCATCCAACTGCCCCTGAAAGCGTCAGCCCGGCGTTCCGCCATGGGCGGAGCGCAAGGTGAATCAGTATCCGGCCCTGCTGGCCGAAATCCAACCGGCAAGGCCGAAATCCCGGCTGCAGATCTGAACTGCAGCCCAGATCAAATCATCGCGTCCAGCTCCCAGTCTGGACGCCGTCGAGGGGGAAGGATCCTTCGTGACCGAAACCACTGAGCTGTCACCAGCTGTGGAACTATCTTCAGCAGCCGAATCGCCGGCAGCACCCGCCAAGAGCAGCGGCCTTGCCGGCCTGAAGCTCGCCCAGCTGCAGGCCCTCGCCAGCCAGCTTGGTATCTCCGGCGGTTCCCGCATGCGCAAGGGGGACCTGGTGACGGCGATTTCCGCCCATCGCGCCGGCACCCCCACCACCAAGGCGCCGGCCAAGGCTGCTGAAAAGGCCACGGCCACGGCTGCTCCTGTTGCTGCCGCGCCTGCTGCCGCACCGGAAGCTGCGGAGGCCCCTGCCGCTGAAGCCCCGCGGACCCGCGGCCGCGGCCGCAGCCGCCGGGCTGTCAGCGACGGCGTGGTTGCCCCGGCAGCAACCGAAACCGCTGCTGAGGCACCGGCAGCGCCCGCTCCGGTGGAGGCCCCCGCCGCCCCGGAAGCCGCCGAAGCGGAAGCCGCGCCCGAGCGCCGCCAGCCGCGCACCCGCAACCGCCGCCGCGGCGAAGCAGCCGCTGCCGTGCAGGAAGCCCCGGCCGAGGCTCCGGCCGAGCAGGCCGCACCGGAACAGGCTCCCGCGGACCAGCGCTCCGCTGAGCGTGCCGAAGCGCCCGCCGCAGACACCGCCGAAGCTGGCCAGCGCACCGACCGCCGCGAAGGCCGCACCCGCGGCGGGCGGGACACCGCAGGTCGCGATTCCGACGGCGGCCGCGACAACGCAGGCAGCCGCGAGGCCGGCCAGCGCGAAGGCACCCGCGACAACCGCCGCGACGACAACGACGATACCGACGGCGGCAGCCGCAGGAACCGCCGCAACCGCCGCGACCGGAACGACCGCAATGACCGCTCCGGCGGCCAGGACCGCGACAGCTCCCGCAACGAGCGCTTCCGCGACCGCAACGACCGCCGCCGCGGACGCGCCCAGGGACCCGACGTCGACGACGTCGAGATCACCGAGGACGACGTCCTGCTGCCCGTCGCCGGCATCCTGGACGTCCTGGAAAACTACGCGTTTATCCGTACCTCCGGCTACCTGCCCGGCCCGAACGACGTCTACGTCTCACTGGCCCAGGTCAAGAAGTACAACCTGCGCAAGGGCGACGCCGTCGTCGGCGCCATCCGCGCACCCCGCGACGGCGAGGACCGCAGCCAGCAGTCCAACCGCCAGAAGTTCAACGCCCTGGTCCGCGTCACCTCCGTGAACGGCAAGACCGCCGAAGAACTCAAGGACCGCGTCGAATTCGCGAAGCTGGTTCCGCTGTACCCGTCCGAGCGGCTGCGCCTCGAGACCGATCCCAAGAAGATCGGCCCCCGCGTCATCGACCTCGTGGCACCCATCGGCAAGGGCCAGCGTGGCCTGATCGTCTCCCCGCCCAAGGCCGGAAAGACGCTCATCCTGCAGTCCATCGCGAACGCCATCACCACCAACAACCCTGAGGTCCACCTCATGATGGTGCTGGTTGACGAACGCCCCGAAGAAGTCACGGACATGCAGCGCACCGTCAAGGGCGAGGTCATTGCCTCCACCTTCGACCGCCCCGCCGATGACCACACCACCGTGGCCGAACTCTCCATCGAACGCGCCAAGCGCCTGGTGGAAATGGGCATGGACGTGGTGGTCCTGTTGGACTCCATGACCCGCCTGGGCCGTGCCTACAACCTGGCAGCGCCGGCCTCCGGCCGTATCCTGTCCGGTGGTGTGGACTCTGCAGCCCTGTACCCGCCCAAGCGCTTCTTCGGTGCCGCCCGCAACATCGAAAACGGCGGTTCGCTCACCATCCTGGCCACCGCCCTCGTGGAGACCGGATCCAAGATGGACGAGGTCATCTTCGAAGAGTTCAAGGGCACCGGCAACATGGAGCTCCGCCTGTCCCGCCAGCTGGCCGACAAGCGTATCTTCCCCGCCGTGGACGTCAACGCGTCCGGTACCCGCCGCGAGGAGAACCTGCTCTCGCCGGAAGAAGTCAAGATCATGTGGAAGCTGCGCCGCGTCCTCTCCGGACTCGAGACCCAGCAGAGCCTTGAACTGCTCACCAACAAGATCCGCGAAACCCAGAGCAACGTCGAGTTCCTCATGCAGGTCCAGAAGACGACGCTTGGCGCGAAGTCGGATAACGACAAGTAACGCCCGTTTGAGCCGCTGATTCTGCTGCCCCCGCCCCTACGCCGGGTGGCTTGCGATCTACGATCCCAAGCCACCCGGCTTCGGCAGGCCCGATGCCACTCCCGGGGCAGCAGAATCAGCGGCTCGTTTCGTCTGTCCGTCACCTGTACGGGGCGGTCACCTCCGAACGGCACTTCGCTCCGATCGCCATCCCCGTTTGTCTACCTTCGCCCTCGGGTTACTAGACTTGTACAAGTCGAAAGAGGTTTTGAAAAATGTTTGAGTCCGTACAGGGCCTGCTTGATGAGCATGATTCCATCCAGGCGCAGCTGGGGGATCCTGCTGTTTATGCTGACCAGCGGCTTGCCCGGAAGCTGGGGCGGCGGTCGGCTCAGCTGAATGGCATTGTTGAGGCCTACCACCGGTGGGAGGCGCTCCGCGACGATCTTGCTGCCGCCAAGGAGATGGCTTCCGAGGACCCCGAGTTCGCTGCCGAGGTGCCCGAGCTTGAGGCTTCGCTGGAGGCTGCTGCTGCGAAACTCCGCCGCCTGCTTATCCCGCGCGATCCCGACGACGCCCGCAACGTGATCCTCGAGGTCAAGGGCGGTGAAGGCGGCGATGAGGCCGCGCTGTTCGCCGGCGACCTCCTGCGCATGTACACCCGGTACGCCGAGTCCCGCGGCTGGAAGACCGAAATCATCTCCGCCACCGAGTCGGACCTCGGCGGCTACAAGGACGTCCAGGTGGCCGTCAAGGGCAACTCGAACGACCCCGCCGAGGGTGTGTATGCCCGGCTCAAGTTCGAAGGCGGCGTGCACCGGGTGCAGCGTGTTCCCGTCACGGAATCCCAGGGCCGTATCCACACGTCCGCGGCCGGCGTCCTGGTCCTGCCGGAAGTCGATGAGCCCGAAGAGCTCGAGATCAACCAGAACGACCTCAAAATCGACGTGTACCGCTCGTCCGGCCCCGGCGGCCAGTCCGTGAACACCACGGACTCCGCCGTCCGCATCACCCACCTGCCCACGGGCATCGTCGTGGCTATGCAGAACGAGAAGTCGCAGCTGCAGAACCGCGAAGCGGGCATGCGTGTCCTCCGCGCCCGCATCCTGGCCCACCAGCAGGAGCAGATCGACGCCGCCAACTCCGAACAGCGCAAGTCGCAGATCCGCACCATGGACCGTTCTGAGCGCATCCGCACCTACAACTATCCGGAGAACCGCATCGCGGACCACCGGACAGGCTACAAGGCCTACAACCTGGACCAGGTCATGAACGGCGACCTGGAGCCCGTCATCCAGTCCGCCATCGAGATGGACGAGCAGGCGCGCCTGGACGCCCTGAACGATTAATTCCTGCCGGGTATGACCAACGGGCCGGGCCAGTCCCTTGCTGCAGCAGTCAGCGAGGCCACTGCCATCCTTCGCGACGCCGGTGTCCCCAGCCCGCGCGTCGACGCCGAACTGCTGGCCGACCACCTCCTGAAGGTGGGTCTTGGCCGGCTGCGAGCCATGATGCTGGGTGATGCGCCCGCTCCCGAGGGCTACGCGGAGCTGGTGGCGGAGCGGGCCGGCCGGGTCCCCCTGCAGCACATCACCGGGGTGGCGCATTTCCGCTACCTCGAACTGGCCGTGGGTCCCGGGGTGTTCATTCCGCGGCCGGAGACGGAGTCCGTGGCCCAGCTCGTTATCGACCACGTCAAGGGGATGCCCTCGCCCCGCATCGTGGACCTCGGCACCGGATCCGGGGCCATCGCCGGTTCCATCGCCCATGAGGTGCCCGGCGCGGAGGTCCACGCCGTCGAATACAGCCCCCTGGCGCATGCCTGGGCGGCCAAGAACCTCGCGCCCCTGGGCGTCCACCTGGTGCTGGGGGACCTGCGGACCGCACTGCCGGAGCTTTACGGAACCTTCGACGTCGTGGTTTCAAACCCGCCCTACATCCCCGCAGAAGCCATTCCCAACGAACCCGAGGTTGCGCTGCACGACCCTCCGGAAGCACTGTACGGCGGGGGAGCGGACGGCATGGAACTTCCGACGGCGGCAGCGGCTTCGGCTGCCCGGCTGCTGCGGCCCGGCGGCTTCTTTGTCATGGAGCACGCAGAGGTCCAGGCCGGCTGGATAGCCGCGATGATGGGCCGCGCGGGGATGTGGCGCAACATCACCACGCACATGGACCTGAACCACAAGGAGCGCGCCACCAGCGCCGTGCTCGCGGACCAGCACCATCCGGAATGAAAGAATAGGCCAGTGACCAAAACCTATGACTGCACCGTTGACGACCAGCGCGCCCAGGGGCTGGAGCATGCCCAGCGCGCCATCAGCGAAAAAAGGTGCGTGGTGTTTCCCACCGACACTGTGTACGGCATTGCCGCCGACGCCTTCTCGCCGCAGGCCGTCACCATGCTCCTGGTGTCCAAGGGACGCAGCCGCACCATGCCGCCGCCCGTCCTGATTCCGCGCATCAATGCCCTGGACGGCCTGGCCACCGATGTTTCCGCTGATGCCCGGAAGCTCGCCGAGGCGTTCTGGCCCGGCGGCCTGACCCTGATCCTGCACGCGCAGCCGTCCCTGGACTGGGACCTCGGCGAAACCAAGGGAACTGTTGCACTGCGGATGCCCGCGGACGACATCGCCCAGGAGCTCCTGACCCTCACCGGGCCGCTTGCCGTTTCCTCCGCCAACCGCACCGGGCACGCGCCGGCACAGACCGCCGCGGCCGCCCGCGAGCAGCTGGCCGACTCCGTGGAGGTCTACCTGGAAGGCGGCTTCCGTCCCGCCGAGGGCGAAGCGGCGGTGGCCTCGACCATCGTGGATGCCACCGGACCGCGGCTCCGGGTAGTCCGCAATGGCGCCATCAGCCTGGACCAGCTCCGCGAACACGTGCCGGGCGTTCTTGGACTCGGCGAGATTCCCATGGCGGAGGAGGAGCCGGCTGCTGAGGCGCCCGGTGCTGACGCGCCCGGTGCTGACGCGTCCGCTGATGCGGTGCCGGCCGCTGAGGAGCCCGCTGGGGCGGTGCCCGTGGCGGAAGAACGCGTTGGGGATGTGTCCGCCGCGGCAGGCTCGTCCGCCGTCGCTCCGGCACCAGGCGGTTCCCCGGCCCGGGACGAGGCTGCTCCGGACCAAGGCCAGCGGCCTTGACGACCCTGGAACGCCAGCAGATCCCGTTCCTGGAGGTCGATGCAACCCCGCTGCGGGTTCCCGAGCTGGTGGAGGCGCTCAGCCGCTACGTCCGGGACGGATCCACCCGGACGGTCCTTGGCCACAACCTGCATAGCGTCACCCTGGCGCTGTCCGACGACGGCTTCCGCACCCTGTACGAGCGCAGCGACGTGGTGCTCCTTGACGGTGCGCCGGTGCTGTGGCTGTGGGGGAGGACCGGCAACGCCGAGGGCCCGGTCATGGACTACCGCCTGGGATCAACGGACTGGCTACCCGCCCTGGACCAGGTGCAAGGACTGGAACGCATCGCCGTCGTGGGAGCCGGTGCCGAGGCGAATGCGGGTGCGGTAGCCAGGCTGAAGGCCATTGTTCCCGGCGCCAACGTGTCCGGGTTCCCGGGGGAGAACTGGAACCCCGGCCTGGAGGATGCGGCCGTTCAGTGGCTGCACCGCCAGCGGCCGCAGCTTGTCCTGCTGGGGCTTGGCATGCCGCTGCAGGAAGAAGTCCTCCAGCGCCGGCTGGAAGCGCTGCCTCCCGCCGTCTACTGTGCCGTGGGCGGTGCCATAGAGCAGCTGGCGGGTGTCCAGAAGCTGGCTCCCCGCTGGCTTGGCCGCCTTGGCCTCGAATGGGCCTGGCGCCTGCTCCTGCATCCCCGTCGTGTCGCCTACCGGGTCTTTGGTGAGCCGTGGGTGCTGCTGTGGCTGCTGGCCGGCCGGCGGTTGCGCAGGAGGTAAGGCCGCTGGGTCCGGCCGCAGGAACTGCAGGCCGTGGCCTAGAACTTCTGGTCCTCCAGCGGAGCAAAGCCCTTGCCCCGCAGGCCCTTGCTGAACGACGAGGCCCAGCCCAGGAATCCTGCCAGGTCCCGCCGCTGCAGGAAATAGCCCGCGTAACCGCCCACATCGGCCACCAGCGAACGGACACGGAAGTAGCGCCGGATCAGGTACCCGCGGTTGCGGTAGTAGTAGTACCGCTTGAACGCATTCTCGGGAACGATGACGTGCCAGCGGGCGCCGTAGACGTGCTGGGTCTCGGAAAAGGCATGCGGATGCGTAATGGCCGTGGTGGTCACCGTCCCGAAGCGGATGCCGGCTTTCCGGAGCCGGATGGTGAAGTCCACTTCGTCGCCGCGGATGAACAGGCGCATGTCGGGCAGGCCCACCTTGAAGAAGACGTCGGAACGGATCAGCGCGCCGTTGAAGAAGTGCCCGTCGTTGGGCAGGAACCCCAGCTTCTCAACCTCGGCCCTGCTGTGGGTGACTTTTCCGTCCAGGCGGAAGAAGAAGGACAGCCGGTCGGGATGGCCAGGGGCCGTCACCAGTGGGACCACCGCCTCAAGGTCGCGCGCCTCCGCCTCCCGCAGCAGGGTGGCGAGGCATTCGGGATCTGTTGGTTCGGCGTCGTCATCCATCATCCAGATCCACCTGGCACCGCTGGCCACCGCTTTGAGCGCGGCCAGCGCGAAGCCGCCTGCTCCGCCCAGGTTGGCCTCCGACCTGACGTAGTCGACATTGTCATGCCGGCTGGCAACCTCCCGCGACGGCTCCGTTCCGCTGTCCACCAGGCAGATGGTGTCCACCGCAGCCGTTTGCGCGTTGATCGAATCCAGCAGCACAGCCAGTTCCCGCGGGCGGTTGAAGGTGACGGCGGCAACTGCAATGCGGGGGGTCATGAAGGGTCCTTTCAGCATGGCTGTCAGGGAGTTCCCCGCTCGTAATGCGCCGTGTGGCGCGGAGCCATGAAGCCGGTGGCGCTAGTATCTTTGACTAGAGTCCACTGTAATACAGCCCTGTAAGGCACTGCGTACCAGCCATTTCGCACTGCCTGCTGCGCGCTCGGCGACGGAGAAGTTTCATTTATCGAAGAACAGAATCCCTGCCAGTGAGCCCACCCGCCGGGGTACAGCCGCCAACGCTGCTCCGCTGCATTTCCACTCCAGTTGAAACGGCCACCACCCCATGATCATGTACCTGCTCATGGGGCTGACGGCTGCCGTCGTGTCCTATGCCGCCACCTGGGGTGCCCGCGTGGTGGGCCACCGGCTCGAACTGCACCTGCCCATCCGCAGCCGTGACATGCATTCAACACCCGTCACGAGGCTCGGGGGAGTCGCGATCTTCCTGGGCGTGATGGTGGCGCTGATCGTTGCCAGCCAGTCTTTCTTCGTCAAGGACATCTACCGGAACAACTTTTCGCCGTGGGGCGTCCTCGCCGGCGCTGCCGTGATTGTCCTCGTGGGCGTGGCGGACGACCTGCTGGACATCCGGTGGTGGGTGAAGCTCATCGGCCAGAGTGCCGCCGCCCTGACCGTGGCGGTGTGGGGCGTCCAGATGACCATCGTGCCCTGGGTGCCGGAACCCATCTACCTGGAAAACGAAACCATCCGGGTGGTGCTCACTGCGGGCCTGATCGTCACCACCATGAACGCCTTCAACTTCATTGACGGCCTGGACGGACTTGCCGCCGGCGTGGCCATCATCGGCGGCACGGCGTTCTTCTTCACGGCGTACTGGGTGCACCGCAACGCTGTCCTCCTGGATTACTCGGACCTCGCCACCCTCATCACCGCAGTCCTTGTGGGCAGCTGCCTGGGTTTCCTGCCGCACAACTGGTTTCCCTCGAAAATCTTCATGGGGGACTCCG
This sequence comes from Arthrobacter nitrophenolicus, assembly GCF_045833485.1. Taxonomy (NCBI): domain Bacteria; kingdom Bacillati; phylum Actinomycetota; class Actinomycetes; order Micrococcales; family Micrococcaceae; genus Arthrobacter; species Arthrobacter nitrophenolicus. Next base: position 45,718 of record NZ_CP174504.1, on the reverse strand, counting down.
GCGCCATGCTGATCGGGCTGCTCATGGCCTCCGCCGGTGTTGTTTCCACCGGCCAGATCACCAGCGGGCTCTATGACCGGGCCAACGGTATTTCCACCGTTATTCCCATCCTGCTGCCGTTTGCCGTCCTGTTCCTGCCGCTGCTTGACCTGGGCCTTGCGGTGGTCCGCAGGACCGCGCGCGGCCGGTCGCCGTGGTCAGCCGACCGCGGCCACCTGCACCACAAGCTCATGGACATCGGCTACTCGCACCGCACTGCCGTAGTCCTGATGTACCTCTGGACCGGGGTGCTGTCGTTCGGGGGACTGGCCTTTGCCATCTTCCCGTGGCAGATCGTCCTTGCCGTGGACCTCTTCGCCACCCTGGTGATGGGCCTTGTCACGGCATGGCCCTACCTCGCGCGCCGTAACGAGGAAACTCCGGCGTAACCCCGGTGCGGAAACATTTCTATCTCATGTAGAATTTAGGGGCAGCCAAAGCTGCCCCTCCACCCCGCCTTGTGGTTTACAGCCTTGAGGTACCGACGATTGGGATCGCATGACCTCCAACGCCGAGTCCGGACCTGCGTCCGGCAAAGGACCCGTTGGTGCTTCCGGTCCCACCCGGTCCCTGTGGCTGCATCTCCTGAAGCTCAGCTCCGCGGCCGCGGCGGCGGGACTGGTGCTGTGCGCCGGGGCTGCCGCAATACTGGACGGCTCCGCCGGGGCGGTCTCCGCCTTGCTGGGCGGCCTGCTGGTGATGCTGTTCTTCGGAATAAGCCTCCTGGTGGGCCACTTCGTGGGGCGCAGCAATCCCTCCGGGGCCATCGGCGTGTTCGTTGCCACCTACTTCATCAAGGTGGTGGGGTTCGCCGCGGTCCTGTTCGTGGTGGGAGCCCCGCAATGGCTGCACGGCCGCTGGTTTGTTGCAGGTGCCGTGGCCGCCGTCGTTTTGTGGCAGGCCGCTGAGCTCTATGGTTTCAGCAAAGCCCGCCTGCAGATCTACAACGATCCAGAAACCAAGGAAGCCTCCGATGCGTGACCCCAAAAAGTCCGGAAAAGCCTCCGCCGGCAAGCCCGTATCCGGCCGCTCTGCCCCTGGTGTCTCCAGCGACAACTCCGACGGCGGATACAACGCCGGGATGGCCGTCTTCAGCTACATCATTGGCGGAATCATCGTCTGGAGTTTGATAGGGTGGGGACTGGATTATCTGTGGGGAACGCGCTGGATTGTGCTCGCAGGCGCTCTGCTTGGAGCCGTCGGAGGTTTTTACCTTTCCCACATGCATGGCCTCACCAGTTCTCGTAAAAATGCTGGTGAGCGTCCTGCTGCCAGCGGACCGTCCACGGACGGCGACACTAATGCCAAATAATTTCACAGGGGGAACAGCAGGCCGTCAGGCTGCCGGTCCCCGCCCAACGCCCAATGATGGACACTGCAGAGAGGAAACGCGTTGATCGCGCTTGCGCTCCCGGCCCAAGATTCAGGAGAGTTCGCTCCTCCTGGTATTAACGAAATGCATTTGCCGGCAATCCTGCCGTGGGGTGCCGCAGAAGGATTCTCCAAGCAGATGCTGCTGGTCCTCCTCTCTGTCGCCATTATCGCCACCTTCTTCGTGCTGGCCGCACGCAAGCAGCAGCTGGTACCCGGCAAGCTCCAGTTCGCCGGCGAGGCCGCATACGGCTTCGTCCGCAACGGAATCGCCAAGGACATCATCGGCGGCAGGGACTTCATCAAGTACGTCCCGCTGCTGTTCAGCCTGTTCTTCTTCATCCTGGTGAACAACATCTACGGCGCCATCCCGCTGATCCAGCTCCCCACCTTCTCCCACGTTGGTGGCGCGTACGTGCTGGCCGGACTCGTCTACTTCACCTGGATCGCCATCGGCGTCAAGAAGAACGGCCTGCGCTACTTCAAGCTGGCCACCGTTCCCTCGGGTGTTCCGTGGTTCATCCTTCCGATCGTCATCCCGATCGAGATCATCTCCAACTTCCTGGTCCGGCCCGTCACGCACAGCCTCCGTCTGTTCGCCACGATGCTCGCAGGCCACCTCATCGTGATGATCGCCGGCTCCGGCATCGAATACCTGGTCATGCAGGAGAACATCCTCCTCAAGGGAACCTCGGTCCTGGTCTTGGCAGGTGCCATCGCGATGTACATGCTCGAGGCCCTGATCATGGTCCTGCAGGCGTACGTCTTTACGCTGCTGACCGCGATCTACATCGAAGGCGCACTGCACGCCGACAGCCACTAGGCACTGCCGCCGGATCCAATTCCGGCAGGCACACAGACTTCCCCTTCGCGGGGGATGAAGCAACCCAAACAACCTGCCACTGAAGTGGCATCTTGAAAGGAAGAAAAATGGAAGGCAATCTCAACCTCGTAGGTTACGGTCTGTCCGCAATCGGCGGTGGTATCGGTGTTGGCCTCGTATTCGCTGCTTACATCAACGGCGTTGCCCGTCAGCCTGAAGCTCAGCGCGTGCTGCAGCCGATCGCATTCCTCGGCCTTGCGCTGACTGAAGCCCTCGCCATCCTCGGCTTGGTCTTCGCCTTCGTTCTCTAGTCCTGGAACGAAGCGAACTTACAGAACCGAGTAGAAAAGGACGGGTGAAAAAATGGCTCAGCTGATCATCTCAGCCGCCACTGAGGGCGAAGTCAATCCCCTGATGCCCAACATCTGGGAAATGGGCGTTGTCCTCGTGGGCTTTGCCATCCTCATGTTCATCGTGGTCAAGTTCGTTGTCCCGATGTTCGAAAAGACCTTCGCCGAGCGTGCCGAGGCTATTGAAGGCGGCATTGCAAAGGCTGAAAAGGCCCAGGCTGAGGCGTCTGCTGCACTCGAAGAGTACAAGCAGCAGCTGACCGACGCCCGCACCGAAGCCAACCGCATCCGTGAGGAAGCCCGCGCGGAGGGTGCCCAGATCCTTGCGGATCTCAAGGAGAAGGCAGCTGCAGAGTCTGCCCGCATCACCGCGCAGGCCCACGCACAGATCGAATCCGAGCGCCAGGCGGCCGTTGTGTCCCTGCGTTCAGAGGTAGGCACCCTGGCCACCACCCTTGCCGGCCGCATCGTGGGCGAATCGCTCAACGACGATGAGCGCGCAGCACGGGTAGTTGACCGTTTCCTGGCAGATCTGGAGACCCAGAACGCAGGTGCAGCTAAGTAATGGCAGGCGTATCGAGCGAATCGCTGGCAACAGCGCTGGTCGCGCTGGAAGCCAAGCTTCCCACCGCGTCGCTGCAGCTGGCAAAGGAACTCTTCGGAATTCTGGAAATGGTGGACAGCTCGGCTGGCTTGCGCCGCGCCCTGACTGACCCGTCGCGTTCCGGTGACGAAAAGTCGGCGCTGGTCAGGCAGCTGGTTGGCGGGAAAGTCTCCGCTGATGCTGCAGAGATCGCATCCGGACTGGCCAGTTCACGCTGGGCATCGGCGCGCGATATCGGCGATGCACTCGAGACTCTTGCCGCAACGGTGGTCATTTCCGTTGCTGAAAACAAGTCGGCCGTTTCTGCCTCCGGAATCACTGGCCTGGAAGAGCTGGAGAACGAACTGTTCTCCTTCAACCAGGCTGTTGCCTCCAGCCACGAGGTACAACGTGCTCTGTCCGAGCCGCAGGCCAGTGCAGCCGCTAAGGCTGCCCTCGCCGCGAAGCTGGTGCCCGGGGTGGGTGAGGAAGCAAAAGTCCTCATCACCCAGGCAGTTTCCCAGCCCCGGGGCATCAAGCCCACCCGGCTCGTTGAACGGTTCGCCGAACTGGCGGCCAAGCGGCAGCAGCGCTGGATTGCAACGGTCAGCGTGACCCGTCCCTTGACACAGACGCAGCTGGTACGCCTCCAGGCGGGCCTGAATGCCATGTATGGACGGGAACTGAAGATCAACGTCAACGTTGATCCAGCACTCATTGGCGGAATCCGCGTCCAGGTCGGTGACGAAGTGCTCGACGCTTCGGTCATCACCAGGCTGGGCGAGCTGCAACGCCAGCTGGCCGGCTAGCCGGACAAGCACCAACAAACTGATAGAAACCCCGGTCACCTTCACGGTGATCACAAAACAGGAGAGCAGGGACTGCAGATGGCCGAATTGACCATCAACGCCGACGACGTCCGTAATGCGCTGAACGAGTTCGCGGCGTCCTACGAACCCGGAAACGCAGAGCGCGTAGAGGTCGGCCGCGTAACCACCGCTAGTGACGGCATCGCCCGTGTTGAGGGCCTCCCCTCGGTCATGGCGAACGAGCTGCTGCGCTTCGAGGACGGCACCCTGGGCCTGGCCCAGAACCTTGACGTCCGCGAAATCGGCGTCATCGTCCTCGGCGACTTCACCGGCATCGAAGAAGGCCAGGAAGTCCACCGCACTGGACAGGTTCTGTCCGTGCCCGTGGGCGACGCCTTCCTTGGCCGCGTTGTTGACCCGCTGGGCGTGCCCATCGACGACCTCGGCGAGATCAAGGCCGAGACCACCCGCGCACTGGAGCTGCAGGCTCCCGGCGTGACCCAGCGCAAGTCGGTGCACGAACCGATGCAGACCGGACTCAAGGCCATCGACGCCATGATCCCGATCGGCCGCGGCCAGCGCCAGCTGATCATTGGTGACCGCCAGACCGGCAAGTCCGCGATCGCGATCGACACCATCATCAACCAGAAGGCCAACTGGGCTTCCGGCGACGTGAGCAAGCAGGTCCGCTGCATCTACGTGGCGATCGGCCAGAAGGCGTCCACCATCGCCGCCATCCGCCAGACCCTCGAGGACAACGGTGCGCTGGAGTACACCACCATCGTGGCGTCCCCTGCCTCCGACCCCGCAGGCTTCAAGTACCTGGCACCGTACGCCGGCTCGGCCATCGGCCAGCACTGGATGTACGGCGGCAAGCACGTCCTCATCGTGTTCGATGACCTGTCCAAGCAGGCTGAGGCTTACCGTGCAGTGTCGCTGCTGCTCCGCCGCCCGCCGGGACGCGAAGCCTACCCCGGCGACGTCTTCTACCTGCACTCCCGCCTGCTGGAGCGTTGCGCAAAGCTCTCCGACGAACTGGGTGCCGGTTCCATGACGGGCCTGCCGCTGATCGAGACCAAGGCGAACGACGTTTCCGCCTACATCCCGACCAACGTCATCTCCATCACCGACGGCCAGATCTTCCTCCAGTCGGACCTCTTCAACGCCAACCAGCGCCCCGCCGTTGACGTGGGTGTCTCGGTGTCCCGCGTTGGTGGTGCCGCGCAGGTCAAGTCCATGAAGAAGGTCTCCGGTACGTTGAAGCTGGATCTGGCCCAGTACCGCGACATGCAGGCATTCGCCATGTTCGCTTCGGACCTGGACGCCGCATCCCGCCAGCAGCTGACCCGTGGTGCACGCCTGATGGAACTGCTGAAGCAGGGCCAGTACTCACCGTTCCCGGTTGAGAACCAGGTTGTCTCCATCTGGGCCGGTACTAACGGCTACCTGGACGACGTTCCGGTTGAGGACATCAGCCGCTTCGAGCGCGAGTTCCTGGACCACCTGGGCCGCAAGTCCTCGATCCTCACCACGCTGGCCCAGACCAACGTGCTGGACGACGACACCGTAGCCGCTTTGAAGTCCGCCATCGTCGACTTCAAGAAGGGCTTCTTCGGTGAAGGCGACAACCACCTGGTAGGTGCCGGCCACGAGGAGTATGAGTCCATCTCCGAGGGCGACGTTGACCAGGAAAAGATCGTCAAGCAGAAGCGCTAGTTCCGCTCACCGGGTGTGCCGGGCCGCAGGGTCCGGCACACCCGGTTTACGGAATGTTAGGAAAGGATAAGTATGGGAGCCCAGATTCGGGTCTACCGCCAGAAGATCAGCTCGACCACGTCGATGCGCAAGATCTTCAAGGCGATGGAACTGATCGCTACCTCGCGCATCGGTAAAGCCCGTGCGCGCGTAGCAGCTTCACTGCCTTACGCGAACGCGATCACGCGTGCCGTTTCTGCTGTCGCAAGCCAAAGCGAAATCGACCACCCGCTGACCACCGAGCCCGAGCAGATCCGCCGCGCCGCAGTCCTGGTAATCACCTCGGACCGTGGCCTGGCAGGTTCCTACTCGGCCAGTGTCCTCAAGCAGGCGGAAGGTCTCAACGAGCTTCTCCACGCTGAAGGCAAGGAAGTCAAAACCTACCTGGTGGGCCGCAAGGCGCAGGCCTACTTCGATTTCCGGAACCGCGAGTACGCGCGGGTCTGGACCGGAGGAACCGACGCGCCCGAGTTCAGTACTGCCCGGGAAATCGGGGAGGCACTGCTGGCCGACTTCGCCACGGACTACGAAGACGGTGGCGTGGACGAGATCCACGTTGTCTACACGCGCTTCAAGTCGATGGTCACCCAGGAGCCCACGGTCATCCGCCTGCTGCCCCTGGAGGTAGTGGAAGAGGAAGCCGCCTCCGAGTCGGACCTGCTGCCGCTGTACGAGTTCGAGCCGGAAACCGAGCAGGTTCTTGATGCCCTGTTGCCGCGCTACATCGAATCGCGGCTGTTCGCAGCCATGCTGCAGGCCGCTGCATCCGAACTGGCCGCGCGCCAGCGCGCGATGAAGTCGGCAGGGGACAACGCCACGGACCTGATCAAGAAGTACACGCGTCTGCGCAACACGGCCCGCCAGGCCGAGATTACGCAGGAGCTCTCCGAGATTGTTGCCGGCGCCGACGCCCTCGCGTCATAGGCCTGGCCGCGGTTCCGTTGAACCTGCACCACACAGATAAACTTAACCCCACGCCATCTACTGAGTGAAGTGAGAGAGATGACTGCCACTGCTACCGAAAACGTAGCCGCAACGACCGGTGCCACCGGCCGTATTGCGCGCGTCATCGGCCCGGTTGTCGACGTCGAATTCCCGGCTGACGCAATCCCGTCGATCTACAACGCACTCACCACCGAGATTACTCTCAACGGTGAGACCAAGACCATTACGTTCGAGACCTCCCAGCACCTGGGTGACAACCTCGTCCGCGCCATCTCCCTGCAGGCAACCGACGGACTTGTCCGCGGCACGTCCGTGGTGGACAGCGGTGCCCCGATCTCCGTGCCCGTCGGCGACGGCGTCAAGGGCCACATCTTCAACGTCCTGGGCCAGCCCCTGGACGTTGCCGAGTCGGAACTGCAGATCAGCGAACGCTGGCCCATCCACCGCAAGGCACCGAGCTTCGCTTCCCTCGAAGGTTCCACCGAGATGCTGGAAACCGGCATCAAGGTCATCGACCTCCTCACCCCGTACATCAAGGGTGGAAAGATCGGCCTTTTCGGCGGCGCCGGCGTGGGCAAGACCGTTCTGATCCAGGAAATGATCACCCGTGTTGCCCGCAACTTCGGTGGTACCTCGGTATTCGCCGGTGTTGGCGAGCGTACCCGTGAAGGCAACGACCTCTGGGTTGAAATGGAAGAGGCAGGCGTCCTCAAGGACACCGCCCTTGTGTTCGGCCAGATGGACGAGCCGCCGGGAACGCGTCTGCGCGTGGCCCTGTCCGCGCTGACCATGGCGGAGTACTTCCGCGATGTGCAGAACCAGGACGTGCTGCTCTTCATCGACAACATCTTCCGCTTCACGCAGGCAGGTTCCGAGGTTTCGACCCTTCTCGGCCGTATGCCTTCCGCCGTGGGCTACCAGCCGAACCTGGCTGACGAAATGGGCCTCCTCCAGGAGCGCATCACGTCCACCAAGGGCCACTCCATCACCTCGATGCAGGCCATCTACGTTCCCGCAGATGACTACACCGACCCGGCACCGGCAACCACCTTCGCACACCTCGACGCGACCACGGAACTTTCCCGTGAAATCGCCTCCCGTGGTCTGTACCCGGCCGTTGACCCGCTGACGTCCACCTCCCGAATCCTGGACCCCCAGTACATCGGCCAGGACCACTACAACACGGCTGTCCGTGTGAAGCAGATCCTGCAGAAGAACAAGGAACTCCAGGACATCATCGCCATCCTCGGTGTTGACGAACTTTCGGAAGAGGACAAGATCGTCGTGTCCCGTGCACGCCGCATCCAGCAGTTCCTGTCCCAGAACACCTACACCGCCAAGCAGTTCACCGGCGTTGAAGGCTCCACGGTTTCCATCAAGGACACCGTCGAAGGCTTCGCTGCCATCTGCGACGGCGACCTCGACCACATCGCAGAGCAGGCGTTTTTCAACGTCGGCGGCCTGGATGACGTTGAGCGCCAGTGGGCCAAGATCCAGGAACAGACCAAGTAATATGGCTGAGCTTGAGGTTGAGATTGTCGCAGCGGACCACTTCGTGTGGTCCGGAGCGGCCAAGATGGTCAAGGCCCGCACCAGCGATGGTGAAATCGGAATCCTGCCCGGCCACTCGCCCCTGCTGGCGATCCTGGCCGAAGGTGAGCTGGCTATCCAGCCGGTGTCCGGTGACCGTATTGCAGTAGCTGTCGACGGCGGATTCTTCTCCGTTGACAACAACCGCGTGGTTATCGTGGCTGACAACGCCCACCTGGGTGAGTGGGCCACCGCTGGGATCCGCTAGCATCACCTTGATGGACGCATCTAGTCTTCCGTTCATCGCACTGGCAACCGCCTTTGGTTTGCTGATTTTTGCACTGTGCCTTTCGGGGGTGCGCCGCTTCAACCTGCGGCGTGCCCTCGGCACGGTGGACGCCTCCATCTGCATGGCTGGAAACAGCTGGCAGATGGGGGTTTGTCGTTATCAGGACAACGACCTGGAGTGGTTCCGGCTGCTCTCGCTCAGTGTCCGCCCCAAACACCGGTTCAAGCGCCACTCGCTTGAACTCCTGGGCCGCCGCAAGCCCACGGATGCCGAGGCCGTCAAGGTCCAGCCCGACGTCGTGATCGTTGAACTGCGTTATGAAGGCCAGGACCTCCGGCTCGCCATGAAGTTCGACGCCTACACCGGCCTGTCCTCATGGCTGGAGGCCGGCCCGGTCATCGGCGTGGGGACCTGGCGCTAGCCGGCGTGGACTGGTTATACGACGTCAGGCTGATTGACGGCCCCCTGTACTGGGCAGCCCTCATCCTGGGTTTGGCCGGCGCCGGCTACCTCCTGCTGCCGCCCCCTGCGTCCCCGAACGTCCGCCGGTGGATCTTCCGCATCATCGCGGCCGCGGCTGCCGCCTTTGCCCTGGTCGCCACCGTCCACTGGGCCCTCATCAACGTTTTCACAGTTTTCCCCGAGAACATTCCGGACACCGTCCTGCTCTGGGTGGTCCCCGCCGTCGCCGCCGTGCTCCTGGGCCTGATGCGCCTTCCGCACGCGAGCTGGCCGCGGCGTGGGACCGCCGTCCTGGCCGCACTCCTGGTGGTCGCATTGTCCTCAGTGCAGATCAACGCCTACTTCGGGCTGAACAGGACCGTCAGCGACCTCCTGGGAACAGCCCTGTCCCGGATTCCCACCCTCGAAGCCGGACTGATGCGCCAGCCCGGCCAGCCCGACGGCGCTTCCCTGGACAGCTGGAGCCCGCAGGGCGAACTTCCGGCCGGGGGAGCCCTCCGCAGGGCCTCCATTCCCGGCACGCTGTCCGGTATGGACACGCGGGAAGCCTACATGTACCTGCCGCCCGCGTACTTTGCCGCCAACCGTCCGGCCCTTCCGGTCCTGGTGCTGATCGCAGGGCAGCCGGGCGGCCCGGCGGACTGGCTCACGGGCGGGACCATCCAGGCCCACATGGACTCCTACGCCGCAGCACACGGCGGGGTGGCTCCGGTAGTGGTGATTCCCGACCCCAACGGTTCCCAGTCGGCCAACACCATGTGCATGGACAGCCGGATTGCCCGTGCCGATACCTACCTCACCAAGGATGTCACCGGCTGGATCAGCTCCACGCTGGTGGTGGACACCAACCACAGCCGGTGGGCGACGGGCGGTTTCTCCTTTGGCGGCACCTGCGCGGTGCAGCTGGCCACGAGGCACCCGGAGCTTTTCCCTGCAGCGCTGGCATTCTCGGCTGAAGCGGAACCGGCCATCGCCAAGGAACGGCAGAAAACCATCGACGCCGCCTTCCCCGGGGATCCGGAGGCCTTCAACCGGCAGACCCCCCTGGCCATCATGAAGCAGCAAAGGTTCGAAGGCAGCGGCCTCTACCTGACGGCCGGACAGAACGATCCAGAGTTCGTGGGGTACCTCCGGACACTGGTGACCGCAGCGGAAAGCGCAGGATTCACCGTTCGGGCGTATGAAGTGGAGAACACCGGCCATTCCTGGGATACGTCCTCGCGGCGGATTGCCGATGCCCTGGATTTCCTCATGGACAGATGGGGGCTTCGGCGGTGAGCCCCGAAAGGGAGGTCCGCACCACGGCACTGGCCTGGGACACCGTGCTCCGGCCCGCACTGGCCCGTGCCGCCGTCGAGCTGCGGTCCGTGCCGTTCAGCCTGGCCGTCCTTGCGGTGTTCGTGCTGGCCGGCGCGGTAACAGGCAGCTACCTGGCAGGGCCGCCGGAGCACCTCCTGGAGCTGGCCGGCGTCAGCGGGCAGGGTCTCCGTGACGGCAACTGGTGGCAGCTCTTCACCAGCCTCTTTTTCGCGACCAACCCCCTGGCGTACCTGGCAGCGTCACTCATGATCATCGTGTTCCTGGGGCTTGCGGAGCGGAAACTCGGGTCCAGGGCAGCGGCTGCCCTGCTGTTTGGCGGCCAGTTCGCCGCGGTGACGCTGTTCCTGCTCATCACCCAGCTGGCGGAGTACGCCGGCGACGGGTGGCTGGACCAGATGGCGGACGACATCCTGATCGGGCCCTATGGACCGGTCCTGGCAGCAGGACTGGCCGGAAGTGCACGGCTGCCGGTGCTGTGGCAGCGGCGGCTGCGGACGGCGGTGATCTCCGTTTCGCTCCTGCTGGTCCTTTACGTGGGACACGCCGAAACGGTCATCGGCCTGCTCGGCGCACTCCTGGGCCTGCTGGCGGGCTGGTGGATCCAGGGCGACCAGGGCCACCTGCACCGGCACCGGTCCACGGGCCGGGAGACGAGGAACCTCCTTGCCCTGACCGTTGCCGTCTTCGCCGTGGGGCCCATCCTCACCGGAATCGCGCGGTCGCCCACCGGGCCGCTGGCACTGTTGCGCGACGTGGTGCTGAACCCGATGCCCACGCTCAGCCAGCTTGCCCTGAACTGCGGGGCAACCGTTGAAGCCTCCTGCCTGGAAGCCGGACGTGCAGGGTTCGCCGGCCCGTTCGGGCTGGCGCTGGCCGTTGTCCCGGTTCTCCTGCTGCTGATCTGTGCCGACGGCATGCGCCGCGGCCGGAGGCTTGCGCTGAACATCGCAATCGCCATCCAGCTGGCCGTCACGGCACTGGCCGCCGTCTACCTCGCACTCTTTGCGCTGGTGCCCTCACGCCCGCAGGGGCCGCAGGCCGCACCCATGGGATCGGCCTTCGCCCACGTGCTGCCGCTCGTCGTCGTGCCCCTCCTGCTCGCCGTGGTCCTGTGGCTCAACCGGCGGCAGTTCCGGGTGCAGACGCTCCCTGCTGCCCGCCGGACGCTGGCCCTGGTGGCCGGCGGCACGTGGGGGGTCCTGGCCACCGCCTATGCCGGCGCATGGTTCTGGTCAGGCGGCCTGGAACGCGACGGCGGGCTGCTGGGACTTTTCGCCGAGCTCGCCAGGCAGTACGTCCCGGTTCCCATCCCGCAGCACTACCACCGGGTCTTTGCCGACCGGAACAGCGTGGAGGCGGTCCTGTTTGCCTACTCGGGTCCCGTGTTCTGGGTGGTGGCCCTGGTGGCGGTGTGGTGGGTGCTGATCGGACACCATGGCCACGACTCCGGGTGGCAGGACCGCGCCAGGGCCCGGGAACTGCTGCACCAGGGCGGCGGGCCGCTGTCCTGGATGGCACTCTGGGAGCCCAACACCTACTGGTTCAGCCCCGACGGGCAGGGTGCGGTTGCCTACCAGCGGCACGGCAGCGTGGCATTGACTTTGGGCGGGGCCATCGGACCGCGGCAGGCACAGCAGGCGGTCACCGAGGGGTTCCTGGCCTACTGCCGCAGCCAGGCCCTGATTCCGGCGCTGTACTCCTGCGACGACTCCATGTGGCCGGCGCTGCAGGAGCGCGGGTTCGCCCGGGTGCCGGTCGCGCAGGAGACCCGGCTTGCCATCCGGGAGCTGGAGTTCAAGGGCAAGGAATGGCAGAACGTGCGGACAGCGCTGAACCGGGCTGCAAAGCTGGGGGTTGAGGCGGTGTGGGGTCCCTACCACGCGCTGCCGGCTGCTTTGCGGTCAAAGCTCAACGAGGTCTCGGAGGAGTGGGCGGCCAACAAGTCCGTCCCTGAAATGGGCTTCACCCTAGGCGGGGTGGACGAGCTGGACGACGACGAGGTCCTGTGCTGCCTTGCCGTCGACGGTAACGGTACAGTCCACGGCGTGACCAGCTGGCTTCCCGTGTACGACGGCGGGCGGCTGGTCAGCAGGACGCTGGACGTCATGCGGCGGAGCACGGAAGGTTTTCCGGGCGTCATGGAATTCCTCATCGCCTCGGCCGTGTTGGAGCTGCGCGGATCGGTGGAGGTGATCTCCCTGTCCGGCTCGCCGCTGGCCAACCACGGCGGCGCCGACGACAGCAGCGGGGACCGGGACGGGGCCGAAAACCTGGTCCGCATCCTCGATCTCGTGGGGCATGCGCTGGAGCCGGTGTACGGCTTCCGTTCCCTGGCCGCGTTCAAGTCTCGGTTCAAGCCGGAGTACCGCGCGCTGTACCTCTACTATCAGGACCCGCTGCACCTGCCGGCCATCGGCCGCGCCCTGACCCGCGCGTACCTGCCCGGGCTTTCCCTGCCGCAGGGTGCACGGCTGGTCAGCAAACTGGTCAAGTAAAGGCAATTGGCAATAGACATAAAACTTGCCGCCGGGATGCGGGAAAAAGCATTCCGAAAACGAAAAAAGAAGCAGCAATAAAATGATCCCCGGCAGTAATTGCCGGGGATCATTTTATTGCTGCATACCGCCGAAGCGGGTTTGCGGCGGGGGACTAGACCAGCGTCACGCCGGTAGCCTGGGGGCCCTTGGCGCCCTGGCCGATCTCGAACTGAACGCGCTGGTTCTCGTCGAGGGTCTTGAAGCCGTTGGTCTGGATCTCCGAGTAGTGAACGAAGACATCACCGTCGGAGTCATCCGGGGTAATGAAGCCGAAGCCCTTTTCAGCGTTGAACCACTTGACGGTTCCCTGTGCCATTTATTTCTCCTCATTGTGGAACTTTTTTAAGATCGGCACACCTCGTACCGGCCTTGGTCACTCCGCGAGAAGAATCCTGAATTCCGGGCCCTATTCAGGGGTCCGGGTTGCAGGAGCTTCGCGCTCGCAACATGTCTTGCGAGCATGAAAAACACCTACACAAAGACTGAGACAAGAATTTCATGCCTCTCCGCGCCGGTCAACGGTTTTGGCGGTGAAACGGCCAAAATTTAGGTTAAAACCCGGTTAAATGCCTTGTCAGGCGGCTTTGGCGTTGCCCGGGCGTTAATGCGGCAGGTCAGAAAAGGCGTGATTCGCTGTCATCGACGCCGCGCATTGCGTCATAGTCCAGGGTGATGCAGTCGATGCCGCGGTCCGTTGCCAGCACCTTTGCCTGCGGCTTGATCTGCTGGGCAGCAAAGATCCCCCGCACGGGCGCGAGCAGCGGATCGCGGTTGAGCAGTTCCAGGTAGCGCGTCAGCTGCTCCACGCCGTCGATGTCGCCCCGGCGCTTGAGCTCGATGGCCACGGTACCGCCGTCCGCGTCCCGCGCCAGGATGTCCACCGGTCCAATGGCGGTGAAGTACTCGCGGCGGATCAGCGAGTAGCCGGTGCCGAGGGTTTCGATCTGTTCGGCGAGGAGCCGCTGGAGGTCGGCCTCGACGCCGTCCTTGATGAGGCCGGGGTCCACGCCGAGGTCGTGGGACGACTCGCTCAGCTTTTCGTGGATGTTGATGATGAGCCGGTCGTCGGTTTTCGCCGACTGCACGGTCCACTGCTCCACCACGCCCAGCTCCAGGTCCACGTCCTCCGGGGAGGAGACCCGCAGGGTGGCGGGCGGGCTCATCCAGTTGAGCGGCTTATAGGATCCGCCGTCCGAGTGGACCAGGACGGAGTCGTCCGCCTTGACCAGGAGGAGCCTGGTGGCGAGGGGGAGATGGGCTTTGAGCCGGCCAACATAATCAACGGAGCATCGGGCTATGACAAGTCGCACGCCGTACAGACTACCGCCTGCAGCCTTGCGGCCCGGTCCCGACGCCGGCTCGCACGGCGGTTGCGCGGGTGCGGGAGCCGTGCCGGGCTGGGGCAGAATGGATGCATGCCGCGTTCCAACCGTCCCCGCCGTCCTGTCTCCGGGAAAGGTGCAGGCCCGGGAAAGCGGGGTGCCGGCAAAAAGGGCGGCGGGGACGTTCCCGAGCTGGACCTGGAACGCGCCCGGGCCGGCATCGCCCGGCGTGAAAGCGCGCCGGACGGCGAATGGATGGTCCGCACCATGACCGCCAAAAACGCCGAAAAGACCTACATCTGCCCTGAGTGCTCCACGGCCGTCCTGCCCGGCGTCGCGCACCTGGTGGTCTGGAAGGACGACCATCTCTTCGGGGCGGCCGCCGGCCTGGCGGAGCGGCGCCACTGGCATACAAACTGCTGGATGTCGCGCAGTTACCGCTACCGCTGACATCCGCGGGCGGCAGCACCCCTGCTGTCGCTAAGCTGGCAGGCATGACTTTTCATCCGTCGTCGTACGAATTCACGCCCTCCGGGGGACCTGTTCCCATCCGTGCCTCCACCGTCCTGCCCGCCCGGCGCGAAAACGTGGAGCTGCAGACGGACGACGGCCACACCCTGGTGGGTGAACTCGCGCTGCCGGAATCGGGGCCCGTCCACGCTACGCTCATCACCCTGCACCCCCTGCCCACGCACGGCGGGTTCATGGATTCGCACGTCTACCGCAAGGCCTCCTACCGCCTGCCGGCGCTGGCAGGTGTCGCGGTGCTCCGCTTCAACACCCGGGGCACGGCATCCCCGCGCGGCACCAGCACGGGCGCCTTCGAGGAGGGCATCGGCGAGCGGTACGACGTGGAGGCGGCGGTGCGGTTCGCGGTGGAACGCGGCCTGCCCAACCGGTGGCTGGTGGGCTGGTCCTTCGGCACGGAACTGGCGCTGATGTACGGCGCGGTGGAGCCGGTGGCATCGCAGGTGGAAGGCGCCGTGCTGCTGTCGCCGCCGCTGCACCGTGCCACGGACAAGCACCTCCAGCAGTGGGCGGAATCGGGCAAGCCGCTCACCGTCCTGGTCCCCGAGCACGACGACTTCCTCCAGCCCGCCGAGGCGGCCGCACGGTTCAGCCTGGTGCCGCAGGCGCGGGTGGTGGGCGTCGACGGCGCCAAGCACCTGTGGGTGGGGGAAAAGTACGCGGCCCGGGTCCTGAACGAAATCGTGGATGACGTCACCGGGGCCGGCTCCGGCCCTGCCGGGCTGCCGACGGAATGGGACGGCCCGTCGGCCACCGCTCCGGCCTAGGCCGCCGGGGGAGCGGCGCGGACCAGGGCTGGTCCTGTCAGTGCTGGTCCTGTCAGTGCTGGTCCTGCCGCACGATGTAGATCTCCCGGATCAGCAGCAGGACGGCCGCTGCGGTGGGAATGGCGATCAGCGCGCCAAGGATCCCCAGCAGGCTGCCGCCCGCGATGACTGAAATGACTGCCACCGCTCCCGGCACTGCAACCGCCTTTTGCATGATGCGCGGCGAGATGAAATAGGCCTCGAACTGCAGGTAGGCGAAGTAGCAGATGGCGTAGATGGCGGCCGTCTGCCAGCCCTCCGTCAGGGAGACGAGCAGCACCACCACGGCGGCTATCATGCCGCCCACCAGCGGGATGAACGCGAGCAGGGCGACGACGAAGGCCAGCAGCAGGGCGAACGGGATGCCCAGGATGGACATCACGATGAAGGCGAAGGTGGCATTGAGGAGCGCCACGCAGGCCTGGCCGATCACGTAGTTGCCCACAGACCGGGTGATCTCCTCGGACAGGGCTTCCACGCGGTGGCGGCGGGAGCGGGGCGCCAGCCGGTAGCCCCACTTCTTCATCGCCGGCAGGGCGGCCAGGAAGTACAGGCTCAGCACCAGCACGATCAGGGCCCCGAACAGGCCGTTGGCCACGGTGGAACCGAAGCCCACCACGCCGCCGAAGATACCGCCCACCGCGGCGGGGTCGTTCACGAACTTGTCCAGTTCCTCCGCCACCCGGTCACGGACGCCGAACTGGTCGTCGAGGCTGCGGAAGAACTCCGAATCGATGAAGTCCCGGATCCACACCGGCGCCTGCTCCACGATTTCCGTCACCTGCTCCACGATGGTGGGGATCAGGGTGGCGAAGAAGCCGACGACGGCGCTCACCAGGACAGTCACGGACACCAGGATTCCTGCCGGCCGCGGGATCTTGCGGTTCTCCAGCCAGCCCACCACCGGTTCCAGGCCCAGGGCGATGAACAGGGCCGCCACGATCCACAGCAGCAGCTGCGTGGTGTTCGAGCCGATCCAGTAGACCAGCAGCGCAAGCCCCACGCCGACGGTTCCCATGAAGCCCATATAGAGGGGATGCTGCGGCGACATCCGGGGACCGGGCCGGCCGAACTGCGGCCTTACCTCGCCGTCCGGGTCAGTGGTCAAAACCTCTTGCTCCTGGACGTACTCCGGCGGCATCTCGAACCGCAGCCTGGGCTGGGCTCCTGGCAGCGGCTGGCGAAGCCGGCGGGCCACAAAACCGAGCGCCGCCGCGGCGGTGCCCTTCCTGCGGGCGTGCGGGGCCCCCTCGGGTGCGGCTGCCGGTGGCTCCTGGCCTCCGGAATTGTTGGCTGCCGAGGAAGACTCGTCCGTCTTGTCAGTCACTGGTTTTGAGGGCCTGTTCCGTACGTGGCGCCGCGTCAACGGGCCAATGTGATGATCATCGCAAACACTATCAGCAGCCTTGTCAACAGCTGCGGACGGGGGTGGTCCGGGGCATTTTCCCGGGGCGGCAGGCCCACCCAATCCGGGGCCCTGGTAACAAAACGGTTACTATGGAAGGCAAACCCCCGCTGATGATAGGTGTTCCCTTGCGTTTAAAGACTGCAGTCGCACTCGTGCTGCTCGGCCTCCTGACACTTTTGGCCGGCATCGGCCAGAGAACCATCTGGGCCCCTTCCGAGACCTTCACGGCAGCCGCGCCGGCCGACACGGCGGAAGCGCCGCTGACCGTCATTGACCAGAACCTGCGCACCCTGCACGGCGGTACCGTCAAGATCAGCATCGAGGGCGACGGCAACTTCCTGCTCGCCGCCGGCCGTCCGGACGACGTCGACGCCTGGGTTGGACAGGCCGCGCACAACACCATCAGCGGTGTTTCTGAGGACGGCAAGTCCCTGCAGGTTGAGCACACCGACGGCGAGGCCACCACCCCCAACCCGGCCGGCTCCGACCTTTGGGTTTCCAGCGAAAACGCCAGCGGTGAACTGGAATACTCCTGGACGCCTCCGGCAGACGGCGACTGGAGCCTCCTGCTCGCCTCCGACGGAACCAAGGCCGCGCCGGCGTCCGTCTCCATGACATTCCCCAACGACACATCCACACCGTGGGCCATTCCCCTCATCGTGCTTGGCTCCCTCCTGATCCTTGGCGGCATCGCGCTGGCACTGATCTCCGCGCGCAAGCGGAACGGTGAAGGCGATGGGCAGGGCAGCGGCTTTGCGCAGCGGGCCCGTGCCCGGAGCCAGTCGGGAGCCGGATCTTCCAAGGCATCCTCGCGTGCCGGCATGGTGGCTGCGGGCATCACTGCAGCAGTCCTCGCGGGGTCCGGCACGGCTGCGTACGCTGCCACGCCCGCTCCGGAAGCCACCGGTTCGCCGTCGGCACCGGCTGCCCCGGAGGCCGGATCGCCGGTCCTGCTTGATGCCCAGTTCCGCAGGATCCTGGAGCAGGTTTCCAGCGCCGTCGACGCCGGTGATGCCGCCAAGGACGCGGGCCAGCTGGCCGAGCGTGTGGGCGGCACCGAGCTGGAAGTGCGCACCCAGAACTACAAGATCCGTTCCCAGGTGGGCTCCTACGAAGCCAGGATGCCCGTCCGCTCCACCAAGCTGCTCACCACCGTGGTCACCAGTGACCGCGACTGGCCCCGCTCCGTCCTTGCCGTCACCCAGGGCGACGGCAACGTGGTGCCCCAGCTGCTGACCCTGGTCCAGCCCTCGCCGCGCGAGAACTACAAGCTGGTGGAAACCACCCCGCTCCAGCCCGGCGCCACGTTCCCCACCATCAGCCGCGGCGGCACGGACACGCTCGCCGCCGGCGACAAGACCGGCCTGCTGTACAGCGGGGAAGAGGCCCTCTCGGGCCTCGCCGACCGCCTGACCACTCCCGATTCCGCCTTCAAGGACAAGCTTGTTGAGGGCGAGTCCTCGCCGTACATCGCGGACACGCTGTCCTACCAGGCAGAAGTGGTCAAGGCCGGAGAGAACGGCAACTTCGCCTTCACCCACAAGGTGGTTCCGGAAAGCACGGTGGTCTTCCGCACTGACGACGGCGGGGCCCTGGTCCTGGGCCGGATCAACTTCGGTTTTGAAGGCACGCCGAAGGCTGCCGGCGACAAGCTGACCATCGGTGATGACGCAGCAGCCCTGGCCGGCGGCAAGGAAACCACCACCGGCATGGTGCTCAACTTCGCCGAGTCCATGGCGGTGTACATACCGCCTGCCGGCTCCAGCGACCCCATGAAGCTCGTCGCCGCAACCCGCGGCCTGGTCGGCGCCAGCTTCAAGTAGCCCCGGCACCGCATTACTTCCGGCAGCGGCCGGAGTGGCTAAAGTGGAAAGCATGAGTTCGCCTGCTTCCCGCCCAGTCCCTCCAGCCGCTGCCAGCCTGCTTAACCTGCGCGGCGCCGTCGACCTTTCAACCCTGAAGCAGCGCCCGGCCGCGCCTGCCGGAACCGGCGCCGCCGGTGGTGCCGTCGCACCGGACGGGTCGCAGTCCGGCGGAACTGCAGGCGGACCGGACCTGCGGGTCAACGTCACCGAGGCCAATTTCCAGCAACTGGTGGAACTGTCCGCGCAGGTCCCCGTGGTGTTCGCCCTGTGGGCCCCGTACTCGCCGGAGTCCAGCGGGATGCTGCAGACGCTGGACAGCGTGGTGAAGAGCTACGGGGGCCGGCTTGTCCTCGGGGCCGCCGATATCGAGGCGTTTCCCCAGCTGGCCCAGGCGTTCCAGGTGCAGGCAGTGCCCACCGCCGTGGCCGTCCTCAAGGGGCAGCCTGTGCCGCTCTTCCAGGGCGGCGCGGACGAGCAGCAAGTGCGCGCGCTGTTCGATGAGCTGCTGAAGGTGGCTGCGGCGAACGGCGTGACCGGCAGCCTGAACGCGGGCGCCGGTGAGGAACCCGAGCCCGCGCCGCTGCCGCCACTTCACCAGGCCGCCTACGATGCCATCGAGGCGGGCGACTTCGACGCAGCCGCGGATGCCTACCGCCAGGCGCTCAAGGAGATGCCCTCGGACCACGAGGCCAAGGCAGGGCTTGCCCAGGTGGAGCTGATGGCACGCCTGCAGCCGCTCTCGGCCCAGGACGCCGAGTCCGTCCGCACGCTCGCCGCCAACGAGCCGGACAACCTGGAAGCCCAGCTTGCTGTCGCGGACCTGGACATCGCCGGCGGACACGTTGACGACGGCCTGAACCGGCTGGTGGCGTTCATTGGCAGGAACTTCGGTCCGGAGCGTGAGACCGCCCGCGTCCGCCTGCTGGAACTCTTCGACGTGGTGGGCGCATCCGACGAACGCGTTTCTAAGGCGCGCCAGGCACTGGCGAGGGTCCTCTTCTAGTGCCGGGCCTCTTCGATCCGCTGAAGCTCCGTTCCCTGGAGCTCCAGCACCGCGGCTGGCTGTCGCCCATGTGCCAGTACAGCTGCGATCCCGACGCCGCGCCAGGGGTTCCCAACGACTGGCACCTCATGCATCTGGGTTCCTTTGCCGCCGGCGGGGCCGCGCTGCTGCTCACCGAGGCGGCAGCGGTGGCTGCCGAGGGCCGCATCAGCCCCCGCGACGCCGGGCTCTACAACGATGACCAGGCCGAGGCGTGGCAGCGGATCACCACCTTTGTGCACCGCCATGGAGCGGCCGGCGCGAAGATCGGAGTGCAGCTGGCGCATGCCGGCCGGAAGGCCTCCACGTGGTGGCCGTTCTCCGGCAGGCATGGCAGTGTGGCAGCCGCCGACGGCGGCTGGGGCACAGTGGGTCCTTCAGCCGTGGCCTACGACGGCTACGAGGTTCCCGCCGAGATGACAGCCGGGCAGATCCGGGCGGTGATCTCGGACTTCGCGGCAGCGGCGCAGCGCGCGGTGGACGCAGGCTTTGACACCGTGGAGATCCATGGCGCACACGGCTACCTGCTGCATCAGTTCCAGAGCCCGCTGACGAACCTGCGCACCGACGAATGGGGCGGGGACGAGGCCGGCCGCAACCGCCTGATGCTTGCCGTCGTCGATGCCGTGCGCGACGCCATCCCCGACTCGATGCCGCTGCTGCTGAGGATTTCCGCCACCGACTGGGCCGAGGGCGGCGTTGACCTGCCGGCTTCCATCCGCCTGGCACGGCAGGCAGCGGAACGCGGCGTGGACCTGGTTGACGTGTCCAGCGGGGGAGCAGTGGCCCACCAAAGGATTACGCCCGGCCCCGGATACCAGACCGGTTTTTCCGCGGCCATCCGCAAAGAGGCCGGCATTCCCACCGGGACAGTGGGCCTGCTGACCTCCGCCGGGCAGGCCGGGCACGCCATCGCCAGCGGACAGGCCGATGCCGTGCTGATTGCCAGGGCCGCGCTCCGCGACCCGCACTGGTGGCTCCGTGCAGGGTTCGAACTGGGCCACGAAATCGGCTGGGCTCCCCAGTACGAGCGGGCAATGCCGCGGCGCAGCTTCTGAGTACGGGAGCAGCAATGTCGCCCCGTGATTCCGCCGGCATCGACCAGCAGCTGGAAGCCACAATCCTTGGGCTCCTGGCTGCCAGGGCCGCCACGTCCACCATCTGTCCGTCCGACGCGGCACGGGCCGTCGGCGGCGAACGCTGGCGCGACCTCATGGAGCCGGCCCGGCGTGCGGCGCGGCGGCTCGTCGACGCCGGCGAGGTTGTGATTACCCAAGGTGGTTCGGTGGTTGATCCGGCCACTGCGAAGGGGCCCATCCGCATCCGCAAGGCCCCTTAGGAAGGGCGGGAAGTCTGGCGGGGCGGACAGCAGCCGTACGCCTTTATTTCTACTCCTCCCGGAGGACCCCGCAGCCGTGTTCCGGGGGCTAGTCTGGCTTCATGACCGCCCAGCATCCCGATCCCGCGGGCGTGCCGCTGCATCCCGCCGAGGCCGCCGCACCCCCTTCCCCTGCCGCCGCCGGCGCAGTTCCGGCCCTGGCCATCCGTGGCCTGGCCAAGCGGTTCGGCCAGAAAATCGCGGTGGACGGCATCAGCCTGGACGTGCCTGCCGGCTCCTTCTACGGCATCGTGGGCCCCAACGGCGCAGGCAAGACCACCACGCTGTCCATGGCCACCGGACTGCTGCGGCCGGACTTCGGGACAGCGTTTGTCCACGGCATCGACGTCTGGGCGCACCCTCTCGAAGCCAAGAAACTTATGGGCGTCCTGCCTGACGGCGTCAGGCTGTTCGACAGGCTGACCGGTGAGCAGCTGATCACCTACGCCGGACTGCTGCGCGGCATGGACAGGGCCGTGGTGGCCTCCCGCGTGGGCGACCTGCTGGAAGCCATGGACCTGACGCAGGATGCGGGAACGCTGGTGGTGGACTACTCCGCCGGCATGACCAAGAAAATCGCGCTCGCCTCCGCCCTGATCCATGCCCCCCGGTTGCTGGTCCTCGACGAACCCTTCGAGGCCGTGGACCCGGTCTCGGCGGCGAACATCCACTCCATCCTGGACGGCTACGTGGCGTCGGGCGGTACGGTCATCATGTCCAGCCATGTCATGGACCTGGTCCAGCGCATGTGCGATCACGTGGCTGTGGTGGCGGGCGGCCGGCTCCTGGCTGCCGGCACTGTTGACGAGGTCCGCGCCGGTGCATCCCTCGAAGACCGGTTCGTCCAGTTGGTCGGCGGACGCAGCCGCACGGAAGGGCTGGAATGGTTGCGCACCTTCTAAGGCTGAAACTGACCCTGCTCCGCAACGGCCTCCGCCGCAGTCCCTGGCAGCTCGTGGGCCTGGCTTTCGCCGGACTCTACGCGCTGGGCCTGATCTTCACCCTGGTGTTGGCTCTGGTCCTGCTGCGCTCCGCGGACGCTGAAATCGCGCAGACCGCGGTGGTGCTCGGCGGCTCCGCTGCCGTCCTGGGCTGGGGAATCATCCCGGTAGTGGCCTCAGCCACGGACATGACCCTGGACCCGTCCCGTTTCACCACCTTCGCCATCCCGATGCGGCAGATGCTGGCCGGCCTGGCCCTCGGCGGGCTGATCGGCATCCCGGGCCTTGCCACTGCCCTGGTGGCGCTGTCCACGGTGGTGACCTGGTTCCGTGGGGTGCTGCCCGTGCTCGGCGCACTGCTGGGGGCGGCGCTGGGCGTGATGACATGCATCGTGCTTTCAAAGGTGGTGACCACGGCCACCGCCAGCCTTGCAGCCTCCCGGCGGTTCAAGGACATCAGCGCCATTGCCTTCATGGTTCCGCTCGTCCTCCTCGGACCCATCATCGCGGGCGTCGGCCAGGGCATCTCGAACTCGACCGCTTTCCTGCCGGACTTCGCCGGGGTGCTCTCCTGGACCCCGCTCGGGGCCGCCTGGTCCCTGGGCGGCGAGCTCCACGCAGGGCAGTTTGGTCCGGCCGCGGTCAAGCTCCTGATGGCGGTGGCCTCGCTTGCTGCGCTGGCCTGGTGCTGGAAGGTGCTCCTGGAAAGGGCGCTCGTCACGCCGCCGTACGCCGGCAGCGGCAAGCGCAAGGGAAGCAGGCTTGGGCTCCTGGGGATCCTGCCGCCCGTACCGGCGGGCGCCGTCATGGCGAGGTCGCTCACCTACTGGGTCCGGGACCCCCGCTACTCCGGATCGCTGGTGGTCATCCCGCTGCTGCCCGTTGTCCTGGTCTTCCAGGGCGCCCAGACCGGAGAGTACTCCAGCCTTGCCTTCCTGGCGCCGATCTCCGCGTTCATCATCGCGTGGTCGATTTCGGCCGACGTGTCCTATGACAACACCGCGTTCGCCCTGCACCTGGCAACAGGGGTGTCCGGCGTGGCTGACCGGCTGGGCCGCGCCCTGGCCTGCCTGTCCTTCGCCCTTCCGGTGGTGGTCATCTTTGCCGTGGGCTCCGCGGCGTTCACCGGCGACTGGTCCGGACTGCCCGGCCAGCTCGGGCTGGGACTGGGCATCCTCTTCACCTGCCTGGGGCTGGCGTCCGTGGTTTCCGCCCGCTACACCGTGGCGGTTCCGCTCCCCGGGGACAGCCCGTTCAAGAAGCCGCCGGGCAACGTGGGGCAGACCCTCGCCGTGCAGTTCGGCGGGATGCTGGTCCTGGTGGTGCTGGTCCTGCCCGAGGCGGCGCTGATGGTCGCGCAGCTGGTGACCGGCAACAGCCTCTTTGGCTGGCTCAACCTCGCGGTGGGAACGGTGCTGGGCCTCGTCCTGTTCGTGCTTGGTGTGCGGCTGGGCGGGAAATGGCTCGATGCCCGCGGGCCGGAACTCCTGGCCCAGGTGGCTGTTAATAAGTAACGGCGCGTACGGCGGAAGGAAACAGCATGGAAGTAGTCATCCTGGGCGGACGCAGGCAGATCGGAAAGCTGGCGGCGGATGCCATCGAGGAACTGCTCAGGCGGAAGCCGGACGCAGTGCTTGGCCTTGCCACGGGGTCCTCGCCGCTGCCGGTCTACGACGAGCTGGCGGAACGGAACAGCCGGGGCCTGGACTTCAGCCGGGCCACGGCGTTCACGCTGGACGAATATGTTGGCCTGCCCTCCGGGCACCCGGAGTCGTACCGGGAAGTCATCCGGCGGGAGTTCACGGACCGGGTCAACATCGCGCCGGAGAACGTCCATGGCCCCGACGGGTCAGCCGGCGACATCCCGGCAGCCTGCCAGGCCTATGAGGATGCCATCGCCGCAGCCGGCGGCGTGGACCTGCAGCTCCTGGGGGTGGGTACCGACGGGCATATCGCGTTCAATGAGCCAGGGTCCTCCTTTGCCTCGCGCACGCGGATCAAGAGCCTGATTGAACAGACACGCCGGGACAACGCCCGTTTTTTCAAGAGCCTGGCCGAGGTCCCGCACCACGTCCTGACGCAGGGCCTCGGCACCCTCATGGAGGCCCGGCATGTGATCCTGATCGCCACCGGGGCGCAGAAGGCACAGGCTGTGCGCGAGTTCGTCGAGGGGCCGGTCTCCGCCATCTGCCCGGCGTCGATCCTGCAGTTCCACCCGCACGCCACCGTCCTGCTGGACGAAGCGGCGGCTTCGGCGCTCAAGCTCGCGGATTTCTACCGGCACACCTACGACAACAAGCCCGCCTGGCAGGGGCTCTGACCCGCTGCACGGGAGGCGGGACGGCAGAAAAAGGCACGACGGCGGTGGGCGCCGCACAGCCGCATCCGGCCGCACGCGCCGGGGCCGCCGTCGGACTCCCGGCCACCGGAACAGCTAAGATGGTTGGCATGACTAGCATGACGGACCCCCTCGACAACGACCCGATGCGCGAGCTTTCCGGGGCTGGATCGTCCACAGCCACCATTGAGCGCGAGGAACTGCGCCAGGAAGTGGAGCCCGGGGACCGGGAGCGCTTTTCGCACTACGTGCGCAAGGAAAAAATCATGGAGTCCGCGCTGACCGGCGAGCCTGTCATCGCCCTGTGCGGCAAGGTCTGGACGCCGGGCCGGGATCCGCAGAAGTTCCCGGTATGCCCCACGTGCAAAGAGGTTTATGACGGCCTCCGCCCGGGCAACGACGGCGGCAAGGGTCCCGGAGGGGACTCGGGCAACAACAAGTAGTGACGGAGACGCTCTTTGGCGGCCCCACCCTGCCTCCGGCTTACCCGGAACGCGCAGCCTGGGGAACCGCCCCGAAACTCCGTGCCTGGCAGCAGGAAGCCCTCGACCTTTATCTCCGGAACAGCCCCCGCGACTTCCTGGCGGTGGCAACCCCCGGCGCCGGTAAGACCACCTTCGCCCTGCGGATCGCGTCGACGCTGATCGATTCGGGCGCCGTGAACCGGGTGACCATCGTGGCGCCCACGGACCACCTCAAGCGGCAGTGGGCCGACGCTGCCGCGCGGGTGGGCATCGCCATCGACCCCAACTTCAAGAACTCCGACGGCCAGCACGGCCGCGGGTTCATCGGGGTTGCCGTCACGTACGCCCAGGTGGCCAGCAAACCGCTGCTGCACCGGGCCAAGACGGAAGCAGCACGCACGCTGGTGATCCTGGACGAAATCCACCACGGCGGCGAGGCCCTCTCCTGGGGCGACGGCCTCCGCGAAGCCTTCGACCCGGCGGTGCGCCGGCTGTCCCTGACCGGTACCCCGTTCCGCTCCGACACCTCGCCCATCCCGTTCGTTGAGTACGCGGAGGACAGGGACGGCATCCGCCGTTCCAAGGCCGACTACACCTACGGCTACGGCAACGCCCTGCGGGACCATGTGGTCCGGCCGGTGATCTTCATGGCCTACTCCGGCCAGATGCGCTGGCGCACCAGCGCCGGTGAGGAAATGGCGGCGTCGCTGGGCGAGGCCGCCGTCACCAAGGACATCACGTCCCAGGCCTGGCGGACTGCCCTGAACCCGGCAGGCGAGTGGATTCCTGCCGTGCTGGCCGGGGCTGACAAGCGCCTGACCGAGGTCCGGCGCACCGTCCCCGACGCCGGCGGCCTGGTCATTGCCACGGACCACGAGGACGCCCGGGCCTACGCCGGCCAGCTGAAGAGGATCACGGGGGAGTCACCCACCGTCATCCTCTCCGACGACGCCAAGGCCTCGAGCAAGATCGAGGAGTTCTCGGCGGGCGAGACCCGCTGGATGGTGGCGGTCCGCATGGTGTCCGAAGGCGTGGACGTTCCCAGGCTGTCCGTCGGCGTCTACGCCACCTCAACCTCCACGCCGCTGTTCTTCGCCCAGGCCGTGGGCCGCTTCGTGCGCGCACGGAAACGGGGTGAAACGGCGTCAGTCTTCCTGCCTTCGGTGCCACAGCTGATGGCACTGGCCAACTCCATGGAGGCGGAACGGGACCATGCCCTGGACCGTCCGGAGAAGGAGGACGGGGACGGCCTGTTCAACCCCGAGGACTCGCTGATGGCGGAGGCCAACCGCGAGGACAAGGCCTCGGACAGCCTCACCAAGGGCAAGTTCGAGGCGCTGGACTCACAGGCCTCCTTCGACCGCGTGCTCTTCGACGGCGGCGAGTTTGGCACGGGCGGCGAGGTGGGGTCCGACGACGAGCTGGACTTCCTGGGCATCCCCGGCCTGCTGGACGCGGAGCAGGTGGGCACGCTCCTGCGCCAGCGCCAGCATGAGCAGCTCAACCGGAAGAACCGGAAGGCACCCGCGGCCGAAGCTGCCGCACCTGCCGTCCCGGACCACCGGATGCTCATGGACCTGCGGAACGAGCTCGCCAAGAACGTGGCGGCCTGGTCCGCGCGGACCGGCACGCCGCACGGTGTCATCCACACCAAGCTCCGGACCGTGTGCGGCGGCCCCGCCGTGGCGCAGGCCAACGAGGAGCAGCTGCAGGCGCGGCTGAGGAAGCTCCAGGACTGGTTTATCGGCCGCAAGTAGCGGTGATTTGAGACACGAGTGGCCCGGCGCAGCGCACCGGGCCACTCCTGCGTTCAGCTTCAGGAAACGTCGACGCCGCCGAGTTCCATCTCGGCAACAGCCTCTTCAAGGTCCTCGGCAATGCCGGCGGTCAGGGACCGGATCACCGTGACGGAGTAGCCCGCCTGGACGGCGTCCAGTGACGTGGCCCGGACGCAGTAGTCGGTGGCGATGCCCACCACCACAACGTCCTCGACGTCGTGGCTTTGCAGCCAGTCATCCAGGCCGATCGCGTCCTCGTCGGGGGCGAACCGGCTGGTGTCGGCGCCGCCGGGCTGGCGTTCGCCGGTGGGGACAGCATCCTCAGGCGCCAGGAGCCCTTCGAAGCCTGAATAGGCAGCCGCGTACTGGCCCTTCTGGAAGTACGCCTGGATGTACTCCGTGTCCAGGTCCGGATGCAGTTCGGCGCCCCGGGTGCCCGCGACGCAGTGCGGCGGCCAGCTGTCCTTGTAATCGGGGGTGTCCGAGAAGTGGCTGCCCGGATCGATGTGCCAGTCCTGGGTGGCAACGATGTGGTCGAACTCGTTGTGGTGGGCGTCCACGTATTCGCTGATGGCCCCCGCCACGGCAGCGCCGCCCTGGACAGCCAGGGAACCGCCCTCGCAGAAGTCGTTCTGGACATCGACGATGATTAGCGCACGCGACATCAGTTCTCCTCGTAGATGGTGGGGATGGCGGCCTCGCCGCGCTGGAGGCGGTTGACCACCGGCGGCAGTTCGGCCATCGAGTCTGCGTGCCGCTGGCGCGCCCGGAGGACGCCTTCATGGCCGGTCCACCCGGGGACCAGTTCACCGTTCTTCATGAACTGCTGCAGCAGCGGCCGGTCGTTGCCGTCATCATCCGGCCGGCGGCCGACGCCCACAATCTCGGCGGTGGCAATGCCGTGTTCGTTCATTTTCCGCAGCGCGTACTTGCGTCCGCCTACGCTGGCCTTGTTCTTGGCGGCCTTGGCCACCGAGACGAAGTTGCCGTCGTCGTCCGTGCGGCTCACGAGCTTGTAGACCATGCTGGCTGTGGGCGCACCGGAGCCTGTCACGAGGGACGTTCCCACGCCGTAGGAGTCCACCGGCGCGGACTGCAGCGCGGCGATGGCGTACTCGTCCAGGTCCGAGGTGACCACGATCTTGGTGTCCTCGTTGCCGAGGTCGTCCAGGAGCCGGCGCACCCACTGCGCCTGGTCCACGAGGTCGCCCGAGTCCAGCCGGACGGCGCCCAGCCGGTGACCCGCCAGGTCCACGGCCGTGCGGACGGCGGCCTCGACGTCGTACGTGTCCACAAGGAGGGACGTGCCCTCGCCGAGTGCCGCGATCTGGGCCTCGAAAGCGTCCCGCTCGGTGTCGTGCAGCAGGGTGAAGGAGTGCGCGGCGGTGCCGACGGTCTTGATGCCGTACCGGGCGCCCGCCTCGAGGTTGGACGTGCTGTCGAACCCGGCAATGACGGCGGCGCGGGCGGCGGACGCCGCAGCTTCCTCGTGGGTGCGGCGGGAGCCCATCTCGATGCAGGGGCGGCCGTGTGCGGCGCTGACCATCCGCGAGGCGGCCGAGGCGATGGCGCTGTCATGGTTGAGGACTGACAGGATGTAGGTCTCCAGCATGCACGCCTCGGCGAACGTGCCCTCCACGATCAGGATGGGCGAGTTGGGGAAGTACGCCTCGCCCTCGGCGTAGCCCCAGATGTCGCCGGAAAAGCGGTAGGACGCCAGGTACTCCAACGTCTGGTCGTTGACCACTCCGGTGCGGGCCAGGAAGTCCAGTTCCGTCGCGCCGAACCGGAAGTTGGCGATGCCCTCCAGGAGCCGGCCCGTACCGGCCACGATCCCGTAGCGCCGCCCGTCCGGCAGCCGCCGGGCGAACGCCTCGAACACGGACTTGCGGTGCGCAGCTCCGGAATGGAGCGACGCCTGCAGCATGGTCAGCTCGTAGTGGTCGGTGTAAAAAGACGTGCGGGGATGGTCCCAGCCGGCAGTGGTACTCACGAAAGTCACTCTAGTCCCCACCGGCTCCCACGTCTTGCTCCGCTTCGCCGCGGGTCCCTCGCCAGTGTGGGCCCACCCACCGGCTCCCACGGCTCCCACGCGCTTCGCGGGCGGGGCCCTCGGCGGCGTGGGGTCCGCATCCCCATAGAATGGACAGATGACCTTAAGCGTTGCGCTCGGCCCTGAGACGCAGGAGGGCACCCGGACCGGAACAGCGGAGGCCACAGACTCCCTGACCGCCCCGGACATCCCCTGGAACCTGGTGATCTGGAACGATCCCGTCAACCTCATGAGCTACGTCAGCTACGTGTTCCAAAGCTACTTCGGCTACTCGGAGAGCAAGGCGAACAAGCTCATGATGGAGGTCCACAGGAAGGGCCGCTCGATCGTTGCGCACGGCAGCAAGGAACAGGTGGAACGGCACGCTGTGGCCATGCACGGGTTCGGCCTGTGGGCCACAGTGGAGAGAGCGAGCGGCGGCCCCGGCGGCAACTCCGGGAAGTCCGGCGGACCGGGCCAGGGCAAGGGGAAACGTGGCTAAGGCATTCAAGTATGGCCTCAAGGGCATTACCGGCTACCTCGAACCCGCCGAACGCGAGCTCCTGCGCAGCCTGATCGACGACGTCATCTCCATGCTCCAGCCGGAGGAGCGCGCAGGCCAGGATCCGCTGGCAGCGCTCATCGGGCTGGACATGGACGTTGCCGAACCGACGGACCGGGCCGTCAAGCGCCTGCTCCCCAACGTGGTGAAGGACGACGGCGCCGCCTCCCTCGAGTTCCGCCAGCTCACCGAGCGCTCGCTCCGGGAAACGAAGATCGGCGCGCTGCGCGCGGCCGCGCTGGACCTGGACAAAGACGAAATCGTGCTGACTCCCGAGGGGGCGAAGCACTGGTCCATGGCACTGAACGATGTCCGCCTGGTCCTGGCCGAGCGCCTGGACATCCGGGACGAGGAGGACGCCGAACATGTCCACCTGATGCAGGACTGGTCCCAGGCCGAGGACGTGGAGAGCTATCTGGCCCTGGTCTACAACTTCGCCACCTGGCTGCAGGAATCACTGGTGCAGGCGATGCTGCAGTCGCTGGAAACGCGGCGTTGAGGAATCCGGGCCGCCCGGTCCCGGCGCCGTGTGACAAATTAGACATGAGTCACAGGCCACAAGATGATGGCTGAGGCATCGGGGAGCACCTATCCTCGAATAATCATGACAACAGCCTCGAGCATGGATCCGCCGGCAGCCGGGCAGGCATCCGAAGCGGACGACCTACAGGCCGCCGCCCTGGAAGCGCGCCCCATCGGTGTATTCGATTCCGGTGTAGGGGGCCTCACCGTGGCCCGCTCCATCATCGACCAGCTTCCCAACGAGTCCATCCTGTACGTGGGGGACACCGCCAACGGGCCCTACGGTCCCCTGCCCATCGCGGAAGTCCGGGCCAACGCCCTGGGCGTGATGGACGAACTGGTGGACTCCGGCGTCAAGCTGCTGACCATCGCCTGCAACTCGGCGTCGGCCGCGGTGCTCCGGGACGCCCGCGAACGGTACACGGCCAAGTACGGCATCCCGGTCATCGAAGTGATCCAGCCGGCGGTCCGCCGCGCCGTTGCCGCCACCCGCACCGGACGCGTGGGCGTCATCGGGACGTCTGCAACCATTGGATCGCGGGCGTACGAGGATACTTTCGCTGCCGCCCCGGACCTCTCCATCACGTCCGTGGCCTGCCCGGAGTTCGTCAGCTACGTGGAGGCCGGCATCACCACCGGGCCCGCCCTGCTGGCAGTCGCCGAGGAATACCTGGCGCCGCTGAAGGCCGCGGAGGTGGACACCGTGGTGCTGGGCTGCACCCACTACCCCCTGCTCACCGGCGTCATCTCCTACGTCATGGGGGCCGACGTCACGCTGGTCTCCAGTGCCGAGGAAACCGCCAAGGACGTGTACCGTGCTCTGGCGACGCACAACCTCCAGCGCAGCGCCGGAACACCGCCGGAGCACCACTTCGTGGCAACGGGCGACGCCGGCCAGTTCGAGTCCCTGGCCCGCAGGTTCCTCGGCCCCGAGGTGCTGTCCGTCCGCCACGTGGACCATGTGGCGGCGCAGTACCCCACCGGCAGCCTGGCGCGCATCACGCCGGAAATGATCGCCGCAGCCCGGAGCGCCGCCAGCCGGCCCCGGATCTCCAACTTCGTGGGAGGCCTCGCGGACGCAGGCCGCGCCGGGGGTCCGGCGCTGTGAAACTGACCATCGTGGGCTGTACCGGCTCGTTCCCGGGGCCCGGTTCGCCGGCGTCGTGCTACCTCCTGACCGCCACGGACGGGGAGCGGACGTGGAAGGTGGTGATGGACCTCGGCAGCGGCGCGCTGGGGGCCATCCAGCGCTACACGGACCTCGAAGACATTGACGCGATCTTCCTCACCCACCTGCACCCGGACCACTGCATGGACCTGTGCGGCCTGCACGTCGCCATCCGCTGGAAGCCGGGCGGCTGGGGACGCGGGCGGATTCCCGTCTGGGGGCCTGCCGCCACTGCCGACCGGATGGCCACGGCCTATGGCCTGGACCTTGACCCCGGCATGCACGAGGAATTCGACTTCACCAACTGGACCGAGCGCGAGCCGGTGACCGTGGGCCCGTTCACCGTGACGCCCTTCGCCGTGAACCATCCCATCGAGGAGGCCTATGCCCTCCGGGTGGAGGTGGTGGAACCGGACAAGGACGGCACCATGGTCTCCCGCACCCTGACCTATTCCGGCGACACCGATTCGTGTGCCGGGCTGGAGGAGGCAGCCAAGGACGCGGACCTGTTCCTGTGCGAGGCCGCCTTCGAGGAGGGCCGGGACAACGGCATCAAGGATGTCCACCTGACCGGCAAGCGCGCCGGCGAGGCCGCCACGGCGGCGGGTGCCCGCCGCCTCCTGCTGACGCACATCCCGGTGTGGACGTCCCAGACCACCGTGATGGCGGAGGCGCGTCCGGTGTTTGCAGGGGACGTGGCCGTGGCGGTCGCCGGAGTGCATTACACCATCTGACCCCCCGCCTGCCGGGCTGCCCTGCGGGAACTGCCGGTGCAGGCAGCAGTGGATAAGCTAAAGGCATGACTTCTGAAGCAACTGCAGTGCCCATCGTGCGTGCCGACGGCCGCGCCCCGGACCAGCTCCGGCCCATCAGCATCACGCGCGGATGGTCCAACCAGGCTGAGGGTTCGGCGCTGATCGAATTCGGCAACACCAGGGTCCTGTGCACCGCCTCCCTGACCGCCGGCGTCCCCCGCTGGCTGAAGGGTGAGGGCCGGGGCTGGGTCACGGCCGAGTACGCCATGCTGCCGCGGGCAACGAACACCCGCTCCGACCGGGAGTCCGTCAAGGGAAAGATCGGCGGCCGCACACACGAAATCTCGCGGCTCATCGGCCGGTCCCTGCGGTCCATCATCGACACCAAAGCCCTCGGCGAAAACACCATCGTGCTGGACTGCGATGTCCTGCAGGCTGACGGCGGAACCCGTACGGCCGCCATCACCGGCGCGTACGTGGCCCTTGCCGATGCCATCCGCTTCGCCCGCGACAACAAGCTCATCGCCAAGAGCGCGCAGCCGCTGATCGACACCATCGCAGCCGTCTCCGTGGGCATCATCGACGGCGTGCCCATGCTGGACCTGCCGTACGTCGAGGACGTCCGTGCGGAGACCGACATGAACGTGGTGGTCACCGGTTCCGGCAAGTTCGTTGAGGTGCAGGGCACTGCCGAGGGCGCGCCGTTCGACCGCGAGGAGCTGGACAAGCTCCTGGACCTGGCCCTGCTGGGCACCACCCAGCTTGCGGCCATCCAGCGTGAGACCCTGGCAGACACCCTGTGAGCGCGGCCGGCGCCGGCCCCCGGCTGGTCCTCGCCACGCACAACAAGGGCAAACTCCGGGAGCTGCGTGAGCTGCTGCGCGGCCAGGTTCCGGGGCTCGACGTCGACACGCAGGTGGTGGACGCGGCGGCGGCAGGTGCCCCCGACGTCGTCGAAACCGGCGTGACGTTCGCCGAGAACTCGCTGCTGAAGGCACGGGCCGTTGCCGATGCCACCGGCCTGGTGGCCATCGCGGACGATTCCGGGCTCGCCGTCGACGTCATGGGAGGGGCTCCGGGCATCTTTTCCGCGCGGTGGTCCGGCAGCCACGGCGACGACGCCGCGAACCTTGCGCTCCTGCTCAACCAGCTTTCGGACGTTCCGGACCGGCACCGTGGTGCGGCGTTCGTGTGCGCGGCCGCCCTTGCCGTGCCGGCAACGGACGGCAACCCGGGGCGGGAAGTGGTGGAGTACGGGCAGCTCGAAGGCATCCTGCTCCGCGAGCCGCGGGGCGGGAGAGGCTTCGGCTACGATCCCGTGCTCCAGCCGACGGGGGAGCAGCGCAGCTGCGCGGAGCTCTCCGCAGAGGAGAAGAACGCCATCAGCCACCGCGGCAAGGCCTTCCGTGCGCTGCTGCCGTCGATCGTGGAGGCCCTGCAGGCCGCGGATTCCTGACGTGACCCTGCCTTAGCCGCTGAATTAAAAGCAGAGGGTTCGTTTCCCCGGCCGGGGAAACGAACCCTCTGCTTTAATTGGCTCTTTTAGGGAAGGCGCCGCGTCTTTTGCTCGTCCTCGGGAGCATGCTCCTCGATGAATTCGTCCACGGGGTCGGTACCGTAGGCTGCTGCCTGGCGCCTGGCGGACAGGCCGCGGAGTACCTCGATGCCGATCGGCAGGACCGAAACTAGCACGATGGCGATGAAGATGATGTCCAGGTTGTCCCGGATCCACGGGATGCGGTCGCCCAGGATGTAGCCCAGCAGGGTGACGCCGCCGCCCCAGAGCAGGGCACCAATGACGTTGTAGAGGAAGAACTTCTTGCGGCTCATCTGGGCCACACCCACGATGACCGGGACGAACGTACGGATGATGGGAACGAACCGGGCAAGGATCAGCGCCTTCCCGCCGTGCTTCTCGAAAAAGGCGTGTGCGTTCTCAACGTTCTCGCGCTTGAAGAGCCTGGAGTTGGGCTTGTTGAAGATGGCCGGGCCCGCTTTGGAACCGATGAAGTAGCCGGTCTGGTTGCCGATGATGGCGGAAATCACAATCAGCAGTGCGAACAGCCAGATGTTGAACTTGATGGTGTCGGTGGCCACCAGCAGGCCGGCGGTGAACAGCATGGAGTCGCCGGGCAGGAAGAACCCCACCAGCAGGCCGGTTTCCGCGAAGACGATGCCGCAGACCAATAGGACCACCCACGGGGCAAGGGCTGGATCGGCCAGGAAGACTTGGGGGTTCAGCCAGTCGGGCAGGAAGGAGGCCAGCTGCGGCTGGACCGGTCCTGCCCCGCCCAGCATGGACACGGCGAGGTCGTTCATCACAGGAAAGTTCACCCTTCAAGGGTACTTGACGGGCCTGTGCCTGCAGGGCCCCGGGGGCAGGCGGCGGTAAGGTGGGGGCCGTGGGTTTGGACTTTACTGCGATCGACTTCGAGACGGCGAACGGCTTCAGGGGCTCTCCCTGCGCAGTGGGGCTCACCAAGGTGCGGGGCGGCCGGATCGTGGACGAGGCCTCGTGGCTGATGCGCCCGCCGCGGAACCACGACCATTTCGATTTCCACAACGTCCGGATCCACGGCATCAGTGCCGCGGACGTCGCGGACCGGCCGCGGTTCGGGGACGTGTTCGCCGAAATTGGTGCCTTCATCGGCGACGACGTGCTGGCGGCCCACAACGCGGCGTTCGACCTGGGCGTGATCCGCTCCGCCCTGGAGGTCTCCGGCCTTCCCGGCCCGGCCTACGATTACGTCTGCACCGTGATGCTCTCGCGGCGGTGTTATTCACTGGTGTCCAACTCGCTGCCGTTCGCCGCGGAAGAAGCCGGCGTGCCGCTGGTCAAGCACCACGACGCCGCGGAGGACGCCCGGGCCTGCGCCGGCATCCTCATCGACATCGCCCGCCGGAACAACGCCAACAGCATCGCCGAACTTTACCTCTCCCTGGGCCTCGCGGTGCCGCGCCAGCAGGCCTTTGACCCCGCAGTGGATCCGCTCTCCAAACCCAGCCTTGCCGCCGTCGCCGGCATGTCCCTGCCGGGAGCAACCGGCAACGGTGCGGCGCTGGCCCGCCCGTTCCGCGCCGGCTGGCCCGAGGAAGGCATCAACCCCGAACCCAACCCCGACGCCGGGCCGGGCCATCCGCTGTTCGGCCAGACCGTCGTCTTCACGGGTCAGCTGTGCATCGGGCGCCCGGAGGCCAAGGTCATGAGCGCCGAAGTGGGGGCACGGACCGAAAGCCGGGTGACCGGGCGTACCACCGTCCTGGTGGTCGGTGACGGCTTCGTGGCCTCGGACCTCCGCTCGGGCAGGCTGACCGGCAAAGCGCGCCGCGTCCTGGAGCTCCATGAGCGGGGCCAGGCGATTGAGGTGCTGTCCGAGGGCGAGTTCCTTCAGATGGTGGCCGGCGCAGAACCAGCCACCGTTTAGGTGGAACATGCGGCTGGTCCGGCGGCCGCCGGCATCAGCCTTCGCCGGTGGTGACGCGCACCAGGAGGTCGGCCATCCCG
Organism: Arthrobacter nitrophenolicus; assembly: GCF_045833485.1. Taxonomy (NCBI): domain Bacteria; kingdom Bacillati; phylum Actinomycetota; class Actinomycetes; order Micrococcales; family Micrococcaceae; genus Arthrobacter; species Arthrobacter nitrophenolicus. Next base: position 10,491 of record NZ_CP174504.1, on the reverse strand, counting down.
CGGATAACGTCAGGGGCCTCCAGCGCTTCAAGCCAGTCGCCGGGCAGGCAGTCCTCGCCGTAGTAGGCGCCGAGGATGTTGCCGGCCACGGAGGCGGTGGAGTCGCTGTCGCCGCCATGGTTGACGGCCAGGGTTATGGCGTCGCGAAAGTGCCGGACCGCCGGTGTGTCCGGCCCGTCAGAGTCATCCGGCGTGGTGGCCAGCACGGCGTACAGTGCGAGAGCGAGCGCCTCCTCGGCCACCCAGCCTCCGCCCAGCACCTGCGTCAGTTCCTCCGGCCGGACGATGCCTTTGTCCGCAAGCTGGAGCGCCGCCTGCAGCCGTTCCGGCAGTTCGGGGGCCACTCCGGTGATGGTTGCGGCATGGGCCGTGACGCCGGCCGCCGCCTCCGCCAGGCCTTCGCCCGAGACCAGCCTGTGGACCAGGAGGCTGAAGATCCCGGCGCTCTGCCGGGCGGACGGATGGCCGTGCGTGAGGGAGGCGGCATCGGCACTTAGCTTGTACACGGCGTCGGGCGTGATGTGCGGGACCAGCCCGAACGGTGCCGACCGCATCACCGTGCCGCACCCCTTCGACTCCGGATTGACGGGGCGCACCGCGGTACCCATCTCGCCGGTCGCCAGCCCTGAGATGCAGGCCCTGCCCGGGTTCCGGCGCTGGTGCAGCACGGTGTGTCCATCGATCCAGCGGGGCTGGGGCACGGGAGCCGAGGCGGGGGCTGGTTCGCCCTGTGTGGCCAGCCACCGCAGGTAGGCGAGCCAGAGGCACGCATTGACGTCCGCCCCCACGCCCGAGTTGGCCCATTCCAGCGCCTCCACCAGCCCGTCCACGGTGTAGAGCGTCAGTTGGGTATCGTCGGAGAAGTGGCTGCCGCCGGACAGTGCTTCGAAACCGGTGAGCCCGTCAGCGCCGAAGCGGCGCCGGATCTCGTCCATGCCGTCGAACTCCACCGCGTAACCCAGCGCGTCACCCAGCGCGCCGCCCAGCAGGGAACCGTGGATGCGTGACTTCAAAGTGGGCGCGGGTGCCCCGGTGTGGATGCTCATGCAGTAAATTTACCGTGGCGCCCGGGCCGGTCCCGCCGGCGTCTTGTTCGCTCCGGGGCCCCCAGCAAACCTCCAGCCTGGGCTGGAATAATGCTCAGGTTGCCCGGCGGCAGCACCCGCATGAACACCGACCTGAAGGTTCCACGATGAGCACCCCCGTTCCAGCCCGACCCGACGCCCTGACCGGCAGCCCGGACGCTTCCCGGCCCGGCCTGTTCCCCAGGCTCGCCGCCGAGGGATTCGGCAGCCTGATCCTGGCCGTCACCGGCCTGGGGGTGCCGCTGTTCAGTATCCCGCAGTCCAGCCCGATGCCTGCAGCCCTCGCCGCCGGCCTGGCCGTGACCGCCGCAATGCTGGCGTTCGGACACGTCTCTGGCGGCCACTTCAACCCGGCCATCACCCTGGGCCACCTCCTGGCGGGACGCATCCGCGCCGGGGCTGCGGCCGCCTACGTGGCGGCCCAGCTTGCCGGGGCGTCACTCGGAGCGCTGGCGCTTTACGCGGTCCTGCGGACCCTTCCCGGGATCGCGGACAGCCGCACGGCGTTCGACACAGTCACCGCCGGCTTCGGCGAGCACTCCATCGTCCAGGCGCCACTGGCCGCTGTGCTGCTGCTGGAGGTCATCGGCGCCGCCATCATCGTCTCCGTGTTCCTCGGCGCGGCCGCCCGCGGCCGGGCCAACAGCGCCGCCGCGCCGGTCGCCGTGGGTTTGACGTTTGCGGCCCTGCTGCAGCTGGGACAGGCGGTGGGCAATCTCCCGTTCAACCCGGCACGTGCCGCGGCATCCGCGTTCTTCAGCTCCGGCTGGGCGCTGGAACAGCTGTGGGTTTTCCTTGCCGCGCCGCTGGCCGGTGCCGCCGTCGCCGGCCTGGTGTTCCGCACTTTCCGGGCGGGTGAGCAGGCAGGCGAACACGCAGTCCCGGCTTCGGGGCCGGGCGCAGAATCCGGCGGGTCCACCGGGTCCGACGTGTCCGACGTGTCCGACGTGTCCGACGACGAAGGCGACGCGGCGCCCGTGGCTGCCCCGACGGGGGGCGTGGCAGTGTCCCGGAAGGACAGCGACGGCGGCGCCAGCGAGGCGCAGGAATTCTTCGAGGGCAAGAGGGGCTGAACGCGGGCAGCTGCGGCGGTGACGCAAACTGTCAGTGGCTCCGGATAGCTTGGGAATATGCGGTTACTACACACATCGGACTGGCACCTGGGCCGCTCCTTCCACGGCGTGGGCATGCTGGAGTCCCAGCGCGCCTTCATCAACCAGCTCGTGGAGGCGGTGGCCGGGCACCAGGTGGATGTCGTCCTGATCGCCGGTGATGTCTACGACCGCGCACTGCCGGGCGTGGACGTGGTCCACCTGCTGGACGAGGCCCTGGTCCGGCTGACGTCGGCCGGCGCCAAGGTGGTCCTCACCAGTGGAAACCACGACTCCGCCATCCGCCTTGGCTTTGCCGCCCGGCTGCTGGAACGCGGGGGAGTGCACCTCCGGACCCGCGTGGAGAACCTGGACGAGCCGTTGCTGCTGCCACTCGGCGCGGACCGGGCAGGGAAGGAAGCCACTCTGGCCATCTACGGCATCCCCTGGCTTGAACCCCGGCTTGTCGCGGGGCAGCTGGGCGTGCAGACGGCCAGCCACTTCGAGGTCACCCGGGCTGCCACAAGCCTGATCCGTGAAGACATCGCGCGCCGTGCGGCCAGTGCCCCCATCCAGTCGGTGGTATTGGCCCACACGTTTGCCAGCGGCGGCATCAGCTCGGACAGTGAACGCGACCTCAGCATCGGGGGAGTGGGTGCCGTACCCCTGGACCTCTTCGAGGGCTTCAGCTACACCGCCCTCGGCCACCTGCACGGCCGCCAGGCGTTGTCCCCTGAAGTGCGGTATTCCGGATCCCCGCTGGCCTATTCGTTTTCGGAGGCGCGGCACCGGAAAGGGGCCTGGCTGGTGGACATCGGACCGGACGGGGTCGAGGCAGTGGAGGAAGTGCTGTTCGAAGCGGCACGCTCCCTGGCCGTCCTGCGGGGTCCGCTGCAGGACCTCCTGGAGTCGCCGGAACACGCGTGGGCTGAAACCGCCTACTGCCAGATCACCCTCACGGACGCGCAGCGGCCTGTCCGGGCAATGGACCGGCTTCGGGAACGGTTTCCGGACACCCTGGTCCTGGGCTTCGAGCCTCAGGGCGGGACTGCCGCCAGTGCCGCCACCTACAGCAGCAGGCTGGCCGAGGCGCCGGACGATCTCGCCGTGTGCTGCGGGTTCCTCGAGCACGTGCGCGGCCGCGTCCCGGACGCGGCTGAGGAAGCGGCCCTCGCCGCCGCCCTTGAGAACGTGCGCTTGCTGGAGGGCTTGCGATGAGGATCCACCACCTGAGCATTTCCGGATTCGGCCCCTTCGCCGGCACGGAAGACATCGACTTTGACCGGCTGAGCGGCCACGGGCTGTTCCTCCTCAACGGGCCCACCGGCGCCGGAAAGACCAGCGTCCTGGACGCCATCTGCTTTGCCCTGTACGGGTCCGTTCCCGGGGCCCGCCAGGACGGCAAGCGCCTGCGCAGCGACCATGCTGAACCGGGCCGGGAGCCGGCCGTCAGCTGTGAATTCTCCGCACAGGGGCGGCGGTTCGAAGTGACGCGCTCGCCGGCTTGGGACAAGCCCAGTGCGCGGGGCAGGAACGGGTTCACCACCCAGCAGGCCAAGACCCTCCTTCGGGAATTCGTGGATGGCGCATGGGTGGAGAAATCGGCGCGGAATGACGAGGCCGGGGCCGAAATCCTGGCCCTGCTCGGCATGGACCGGGAACAGTTCACCCGGGTGGTGATGCTCCCGCAGGGGGACTTTGCCGCATTCCTGCGGTCAAAGGCCGCAGACCGGCTGGAACTGCTGCAAAAGCTGTTCGGCACCCAGCGTTTTGAGGCCCTGGAACAGGAACTTTCCCGCCAGGCGGTTGAGGCAAGGGAGAAAGTCTCCGCCCTGGCCGGACAACTCGAAGTCCTCGCTGCACGCGCTGAATCCGAAGCAGCCGCCGTGGAACTGGACGCGGCAGACGCTCCACTCGCCGAGAATATGGCTGCCCGGCTGGAATGGCTGCGCCATGCGGCGAGGCAACGTCTGGACCACCTGAGGGACGTGGCAAAGGCGGCCGAAACGGAAAGCAGCGCGCAAGCCCGTGCCGTTGATGAGGAAAGCGCCAGGATAGGGCGGTGCCGCCGGCTTGACGCCGCCGGATCCCGCCGGGCGGCCGTCCAGGAAGCCGCGCCCCGGCTGGAAAGCCTGGCCCTCCGCCTGGCGCGCCACCGGCAGGCAGCCGTCCTCGACGGGCACCTGAAGGGTGTTGATGCAGCGGAGGCCAGGGTGCGGAGCGCCGCCGGCGCCGCAGAGTCTGCCAATACCCTGCTCCGCCTCGCCGTGGAAGACAGCACTGAAATTTCCCGGCTGGAACTGGGCTGGGCCGAAGCACCTGGCCGGGACAGTGCTGGTGTGCAGGATGCGGGGCTGGCCGGTGCAGGCGCTGCGGCTGCAGCCGGGGAGCTGGGCCGTCTGCGCTCGCTTCTGGCCGTCGTCGAGGCAAGGTTGCCGGACGAGGACAGGCTGCAGGCCCTCCGCGGGCAGCAGAACCGGCTGGCCGGGAAGCAACAGGAACTGGAAAGTGGGATCTCGGGACTGGACGGCCGGATGGCGGCGCTCCAGGAAGAACGCGACCGGCTCGCCGGGGGCAGGGACGAGCTGGTCCAGCACGCTGGCACTGCCGCGCTGCGCACCAAGGAAGCCGCTGCCGCCACCGAATTGCTGGACGTTGTCCGCCGGCATGCGGCGGCTGCCGCAGCCCGTGACGCCGTAAAGCTGCGGTATGACGCCTGCCGCGAGAACCAGCTGGAAGCCAAACGCCGCTGGCTGGATCTTCGGGAAGAGCGGCTGGCGAACGCAGCTGCCGAGCTGGCCGCGCAGCTGGCCGAGGGAGCTCCGTGCCCGGTCTGCGGCAGTGAAGACCATCCAGCCCCCGCCGCCGCCGGGCCTGGAGGTCCGGGCCTCGCCCAGGAGGAGGACGCAGCCCACGCCGGGTATGAAGCCGCAGAAGCCGCCTTCACCCTGGTCAGTGCCGAACTGGCTGAAGCAAACCAGCACGTGGCAGTCCTCGCGGGCCAGGGCGGGGACACCCCCGAAGCCGACGCCCTTGGAAGCGCGGACGTGGCCCGTGCCGCCGCCGCCGAAGCAGACGCTGCAGTCAAGGAGCTTGCGGCAGTCCGGACCCGCCTGGATGCCCTGGACGCAGGCCTTGCAGCGGCCCAGTCGTCAAGGGCCGGGATGGACGCGGAACTGCATCAGGTGAAGGCCTCGCTGGCAGACCTGTCCGGGCAGGCTTCCTCCCTGGACAAGGCCCTCTCGGAGCTGCGCGGCGGGCACCGCACCTTGTCCCGCCGGCTGCGGTCCTTGGAGGATGCGGTGGCTGTCCTGGACAAGGCAGTGGAGGCCGGGGCGCAGCTGGATCGTGCCCGGGCGCAGGCTGCCGAGGCCCGGGCACAGCTGGAGCTGGCATTGCCGGAGGCCGGCTTCGCCACTACCGGCGAAGCCAGGGAGCAGCTGCTTCCGTCCGCCCAGGCAGCCGCCATTGAGGATGAGGTCCGTGCCGCCCGGGATGAGGCAGCCAGGGTTGACGAGCTCTTCGCCTCGGAGGACATCGTGCTGGCGCTTGAGGAACAGGCCGCAGGATTCAGCGTTGACGAGCAACGTTTTGCCGCCTTGCGTAACGCCGCGGACGCTGCCCGCCAGGAAGCGCGGGATGCCCAGCTCGCAGCCGGCATGGCGGGCCGCTGCCAGGAATCATTGGCCGCGATCAGCGTGGAGTATGAGACATTGACGGAATCTGTCCGCGGACCGGCCGAGCATGCGCAGATGCTCGCGGGCCTGGCCGATGCCGCGGCCGGCCGGGGGGAGAACACGTACAGGATGAGCCTGAACAGCTACGTCCTGGCGGCGCGGCTTGAGCAGGTGGCCCTCGCGGCGTCCGAACGCCTGGTGGCGATGAGTGATGGCCGCTACCTGCTGCAGCACACTGATGCCAAGGCCGCCAGGGGTGCCAGGTCCGGGCTGGGCCTGGAAGTGGTGGACCAGTGGACCGGCTGCCGCCGCGATACCTCCACCCTCTCCGGCGGCGAGTCCTTCATGGCATCCCTGTCCCTGGCGCTTGGCCTCGCCGACGTCGTGCAGCAGGAAGCGGGCGGCGTCGAGATTGAGACACTTTTTGTGGACGAGGGATTCGGAAGCCTGGACGAGCAGTCGCTGGAGCAAGTCATGGACGCGCTGGAGGGCCTGCGCGACGGCGGGCGCGTGGTGGGGCTCGTCAGCCACGTCGGCGAAATGAAGCAGCGTATCGGCACCCAGCTGCAGGTGCTGAAAGGCCGGAACGGGTCCACTCTGCGGATTTCCGAGGCTGCGGATCTGGGAGCCTGATCCGCCAGTCCCGCCTGAAGCGGGTGCCCGGCGGCATTCGGGGGCGCACTATGACTTCCACGCTATAATTTTCCAGTTACCGGGTTGCGCGCATCGGGAGGAGGGACGATGCGCATGAACTGAACGAGCCCGCAATGACATCACCAACCTCCCCGTCCACAGACACCTCCAGCACCCGCGGCCAGGTTTCCCCTTCAGGCACTGAACGTACACGAACTGCACCGCAGGGGCGCTTCGCCAGGCTCTCCCACCTGGCCGGCCGCAGCTTCATCCCCATCGGCCTCTTCGCCCGGCTGCCGCTGGCCATGCTCACCGTCGGCACGCTCACCATGGTCACCTCCGTCAGCGGCTCCTACGCCGCGGGCGGGACGGCCGCCGGAGCGGTCGGCATCGGCTCAGCCCTTGGTGCCCCCGTGCTTGGTGCCCTGGCCGACAGGCGGGGGCAGCGTCCCGTCCTGATGGTCTCTGCGCTCATCAACACCGCAGCAGTGGTGGCTTTGATCCTCACGGCCACGGGCCTGGGCAGCTCCGGGGGCTTCCACCCGGCAATCCTTGCCGCCGCGTTCGCCGCCGGCGCCAGCTGCCCGCAGGTGGGCCCGCTCGCGCGGGTCCGCTGGATGGCCCTGACACTGCACGGGCCCGCAACGGCCAACAAGCGGGACCTGGATACCGCATTGTCCTACGAAAGCACCGCGGATGAGGTGACTTTTGTCCTGGGGCCGGCACTGGTGGGCATCCTCGCCAGCCTCGTGGCTCCATGGCTCCCGCTGGCGCTCGCTGCGGCGATGACCATCATCCTGGTTCCCGCCTTCGCCGCCCATCCCACCCACCGGTCGGTCCGGCCAGGCCAGGGACGGACCAAGGGCGACAACGGGACCAAGGGCAACCAGGGCGCCGGCAGGATCCCCGCGGCAGTAGCCCTGCCCGTGGCGGCCATGGTCTGCATGGGAACCTTCTTCGGCTCCACGCAGGCTGCCTTGAGCTCCTTTTCGGCCGGCCAGGCAGGATCCGAACTCGCCGGACTGCTGTATGCCGTCATGGGCCTGAGCTCCGCCGCTGCTGCCCTCTCGGTTGCCTACTGGCCCCAGCGGTTCGGGCTCTCCCGGCGGTGGACCCTGTCTGCGGCGCTGATGGCGCTGCTGGCGCTGCTGCTGCTGGTTCCGTCCTCGCTCGCCGGCATGGTGGCCGTCCTGCTCATCCTCGGGCTGCCGGTGGGCCCGGTCATGGTCACGGTGTTCGCAGCCGGCGGCGTGCTGGCACCTGCGGGCCGGCTGGGAACCGTCATGACTGCCCTGGCCAGCGGGATTGTGGCGGGAACAGCGCTTGGCTCCTCCATCGGCGGCTACCTGGCAGAAGCCGGCGGCCACCATGCGGCCTTCGTGGTTCCTGTCGGCGCTGCCGTGGTGCTGGCGCTGCTCGGGGCCGCGGCCGCCCGGGTCCTGCGGACCCGGCAGGCCGCCAACTGACAGCTGCCGTTAGGCCAGCTGGCGCTCGATCCGGGCGGCACTTTCGGCAAGGGCGGCCCCCACGGTCTCCGGATCATGGGCGGAACGGATATAGACGACGGCGAGTGCGGCCGGTCGTCCGCCAGGTACCCGGACCGGGGCTGCCAGCGAGGAGACGCCCGCAATGACTTCGTCATGGCTGGCCGAGTAGCCTTTCCGGCGTGCCTCGCCCGCCTCCGGGCGGTAGGGGATCCCCGTGTCCAGCCGGTCCCATTCGGCTTCCGTGAGTGCCGACTGGATGGCGATGCCCGGGGCGCCGGCGTTGATCGGGTGCCGGGTGCCCGGATGCTGTGCCACTGTAGCGCCTGAATGCCTGGGCTCGACGGTCACAAGGGTGATGCAGTCGTGGTGGTCCCACACAGCGACGAAGGCTGTCATGTCCAGGGTGTTGGCCAAATGGGTCAGCTCGGGAAGCGCCGCCGCCTGGAGGTTCCGCGAAACCCCACGCGCCAGGACGGCCAGCCCGGGCCCCGGCTGGACCTTGCCGGCGTCGTCCCGCACCAGCAGCGAATGGTCCTCAAGGGTGCGCAGGATCCGGTAGGCAACCGACCGGTGCACGCCCATGGCGTCGGCCAGTTCCGCGATGGTCAACGGCCCGGGGGCGGCGGCGAGGATTTCCAGGGCGCGGATGCCCCTGGACAGCGTCTGGGACGCGGAAGCCTGCGCCGGCGCGGCTCCTGAAGGGGCTGCAGCGGGGGGAGTCATGGGTTCCATCCTAGGTGGCCGGCTGATTGCGTTCCGTAGCTCCTATTGTGACCCAGTCCCCGCACTTTTCCGGAATGTGAACCCGGGATTCCCATATGGAACGCCGGCGTCATCGGCCTCCCCTCAACGAAAGTTCACGCAGGGCGTGTCTTGTCTCACAATTTCGTAGTACCCTACTAACTAACTGACCGTTCTGTCGGTAATACTGAAGGCGTCCCGGCGGCACTGCTGCCAATGAACAATGGAGTTTCAATGACCACACCGTCCAAGGTGGACACCCTTGCCGGCCCCAGCACCCGCCGGGAGGAACGCAAGGTCCTCGCCGGAACCCTCGTAGGCACCACCATCGAGTGGTACGACTTCTTCATCTTTGCCCAGCTGACCGCAACGCTGCTGTCACCTCTGTTCCTTGCGCCGCTGAACGCATCGAATCCCGGCCTGGCCCAGATCCTCTCCTTTGCCCTGATCGGCATCAGCTTCCTGTTCCGGCCGCTTGGCGCCGTCGTCGCGGGACACCTGGGCGACCGGTTGGGACGCAAGGCCATGCTCGTCTTCACGCTGGTGATGATGGGCGCGGCAACGGCGCTGATCGGCATGCTGCCCACCTACGCGCAAATTGGCGCCTGGGCCCCCATCCTGCTGATCCTCCTTCGGATTGTCCAGGGCTTCTCGGCCGGCGGCGAATGGGGCGGTGCGGCGCTGATGGCCGTGGAGCACGCACCCCTGAACAAGCGTGGCCTGTTCGGCGCCTATCCGCAGATCGGCGTTCCCGTGGGCATGATCCTGGCCACGGGCCTGCTGTTCTTCCTGAACAGCAGCATGTCCAAGGAAGACTTCGCCGCCTGGGGCTGGCGGGTGCCGTTCCTGCTGTCCATCGTGCTGATCGTGGTGGGTTACCTCATCCGCCGCGCCGTGGCGGAAAGCCCGGTCTTCCAGGAGATGGCGGCCCGCAAGGCGGAGAGCAAGGCGCCGCTGGGTGAACTGGTCCGCAGCCACAAGAAGCCGGTCCTGTACTCCACCATGATCTTCATCGCCAACAACGCCGCCGGCTACCTGCTGATCGCGTTCTTCATCGCCTACGCAACCCGCACGCTGCAGATGCCTGCCCCGCCGGTCCTGCTGGCCACCACCCTGGCCTCCTTCGGCTGGCTGATCTTTACGCTGGTAGGCGGGTGGCTCTCGGACCGCATCGGCCGCGTCAAGACCTTCCTCACCGGCTATGCCATCGTCTTCGCCTGGATGATTCCGATGTTCGCCCTGATCGACACAAAGAACATCTGGCTCTACGGCGTGGCGCTGTTCGTCCTCACGATCGGCCTCGGCCTCTCCTACGGCCCCATGTCCGCGATGTACGCGGAAATGTTCCCGGCGAATGTCCGCTATTCGGGTATTTCCATTGGGTATGCCTTCGGCGCGATCCTGGGCGGCGCGTTCGCGGCCACCATCGCCGAGTTCCTGCTGCAGACCACCAAGTGGGCCGGTTCCATCGGTATCTACATCATGGTGCTCTGCGTCATCTCCGCCATTGGCGTGGTGCTCGCAAAGGAAACCAAGGGCAGGCCGCTCGGAGTCAGCCACCACTAGCGACCAGGGCAGCCAAAAGCGCCGCAATAATCAATAGGCCGGCAGCGGGGGGGGGCCCCCGGGGGGGGGGGGCCCCCCCCCCTAAAAATTTGCCGGGCGGGGCCCCGGGCCGGGCCGGGCCCGGGGGGGGGCAGGGGCCCGGGGGGGCCCGGGGGGCCCCCGCGACGGGTGGGGGGCCGAGGGGGTTGCGCGCCCCCCCGCCCCCCCCCCC